>NZ_BAAFZO010000001.1:0-5144706 GCF_045862855.1 Bordetella saccharivorans
GCCCCCCCCAAAAGCAAAACCCCAGTGAGGGATGCTCACTGGGGTTTTGGGGGATAAGAGCCTGACGATGACCTACTTTCACACACGGATGTGCACTATCATCGGCGCGAAGGCGTTTCACTGTCCTGTTCGGGATGGGAAGGAGTGGGACCACCTTGCTATGGTCGTCAGGCGTAGCGGGTTGGGCGCAGGCCTGTGGCCGGCGCCCCAATTCGGAAGAAGCACATCGCGCCCGGGATGGGGCGAGGGTTATGAAGTTTGTTTGAACGGCACTTGAATGCTACGCGCTCATACCAGGTCTATAAAACCCGCAGAGTTATAGGATCAAGCCGCACGGGCAATTAGTATCGGTTAGCTCAACGCATTACTGCGCTTCCACACCCGACCTATCAACGTTCTGGTCTCGAACGACCCTTCAGGGGGGTCAAGCCCCCGGGATACCTAATCTTCAGACGAGTTTCCCGCTTAGATGCCTTCAGCGGTTATCTCTTCCGTACTTAGCTACCCGGCAATGCCATTGGCATGACAACCGGTACACCAGAGGTACGTCCACTCCGGTCCTCTCGTACTAGGAGCAGGCTCCGTCAAGTATCCAACGCCCACGGCAGATAGGGACCAAACTGTCTCACGACGTTTTAAACCCAGCTCACGTACCTCTTTAAATGGCGAACAGCCATACCCTTGGGACCGGCTACAGCCCCAGGATGAGATGAGCCGACATCGAGGTGCCAAACACCGCCGTCGATATGAACTCTTGGGCGGTATCAGCCTGTTATCCCCAGAGTACCTTTTATCCGTTGAGCGATGGCCCTTCCATTCAGAACCACCGGATCACTATGTCCTGCTTTCGCACCTGTTCGACTTGTCAGTCTCACAGTCAAGCACGCTTATGCCATTGCACTATCAGCACGATTTCCGACCGTACCTAGCGTACCTTCGAACTCCTCCGTTACGCTTTGGGAGGAGACCGCCCCAGTCAAACTGCCTACCATGCACTGTCCCCGATCCGGATAACGGACCAAGGTTAGAACCGCAAACAAACCAGGGTGGTATTTCAAGGACGGCTCCACCGAATCTGGCGACTCGGTTTCTGCGCCTCCCACCTATCCTACACAGGCCGGTTCACAGTCCAATGCAAAGCTACAGTAAAGGTTCATGGGGTCTTTCCGTCTAGCCGCGGGTAGATTGCATCATCACAAACACTTCAACTTCGCTGAGTCTCAGGAGGAGACAGTGTGGCCATCGTTACGCCATTCGTGCAGGTCGGAACTTACCCGACAAGGAATTTCGCTACCTTAGGACCGTTATAGTTACGGCCGCCGTTTACCGGGGCTTCGATCAAGAGCTTGCACCCCATCACTTAACCTTCCGGCACCGGGCAGGCGTCACACCCTATACGTCGACTTTCGTCTTGGCAGAGTGCTGTGTTTTTAATAAACAGTCGCAGCCACCGATTCTCTGCGACCCCATCGAGCTTGGCGCGCAGGCGCCTCACCCTACCGGGGTATACCTTCTCCCGAAGTTACGGTATCAATTTGCCGAGTTCCTTCTCCTGAGTTCTCTCAAGCGCCTTGGAATATTCATCCCGTCCACCTGTGTCGGTTTGCGGTACGGTCTCGTACAGCTGAAGCTTAGAGGCTTTTCTTGGAACCACTTCCAATCACTTCGATCCACATGGGATCTCGTGCCACACCCTTGAATTACGCGCCCGGATTTGCCTAAAGCGCCTTCTCCAATGCAGCAACAGGGACATCCAACACCCTGATGACCTTCCGCGATCCGTCCCCCCATCGCACTGTACGACGGTGCGGGAATATTAACCCGCTTCCCATCAGCTACGCATCTCTGCCTCGCCTTAGGGGCCGACTCACCCTGCGCCGATGAACGTTGCGCAGGAAACCTTGGACTTACGGCGAGGGGGCTTTTCACCCCCTTTATCGCTACTCATGTCAGCATTCGCACTTCTGATACCTCCAGCAGCCTTTACAAGCCACCTTCGCAGGCTTACAGAACGCTCTCCTACCGCGTGTACAAAGTACACACCCGCAGCTTCGGTTTATCGCTTGAGCCCCGTTACATCTTCCGCGCAGGACGACTCGATCAGTGAGCTATTACGCTTTCTTTAAAGGATGGCTGCTTCTAAGCCAACCTCCTGACTGTCTATGCCTTCCCACTTCGTTTCCCACTTAGCGATAATTTGGGACCTTAGCTGGCGGTCTGGGTTGTTTCCCTCTTGAGTCCGGACGTTAGCACCCGGTGCTCTGTCTCCCAAGCTGGACTTGCGGGTATTCGGAGTTTGCCATGGTTTGGTAAGTCGCCATGACCCCCTAGCCATAACAGTGCTCTACCCCCCGCAGTCATACTTGAGGCACTACCTAAATAGTTTTCGGAGAGAACCAGCTATTTCCAGATTTGTTTAGCCTTTCACCCCTATCCACAGCTCATCCCCTAGTTTTTCAACACTAGTGGGTTCGGTCCTCCAGCACGTGTTACCGTGCCTTCAACCTGGCCATGGGTAGATCATCTGGTTTCGGGTCTACACCCAGCGACTGATTCGCCCTGTTCGGACTCGCTTTCGCTACGCCTTCCCTATCCGGTTAAGCTCGCCACTGAATGTAAGTCGCTGACCCATTATACAAAAGGTACGCCGTCACCCCATTAAGAGGCTCCGACTGTTTGTATGCATACGGTTTCAGGATCTATTTCACTCCCCTTCCGGGGTTCTTTTCGCCTTTCCCTCACGGTACTGGTTCACTATCGGTCGATCACGAGTATTTAGCCTTGGAGGATGGTCCCCCCATCTTCAGACAGGATTTCACGTGTCCCGCCCTACTTCTCTTACGCCTAGTTCCACCAGCCAGATTTCGTCTACAGGGCTATCACCTGCTACGGCCGGGCTTTCCATCCCGTTCGACTATCTGATTGGCTAAATCGTAAAGGCTACTCCGATTTCGCTCGCCACTACTTTCGGAATCTCGGTTGATGTCTGTTCCTCGAGCTACTGAGATGTTTCAGTTCACCCGGTTCGCCTCCACTGGCCTATGTATTCAGCCAGGGATACCGCTTGCGCGGTGGGTTTCCCCATTCGGACATCTGCGGATCAAAGCTTGTTTGCCAGCTCCCCGCAGCTTTTCGCAGGCTACCACGTCCTTCTTCGCCTGTGATCGCCAAGGCATCCACCATATGCACTTAGTCGCTTGATCCTATAACACTACCGTCTTATAGGACGCTGATATGTTTCGCGTTTGTGCCGTTCATAAGTTTCAAAGCTATCCCGATCCAACTGCGACCGGAATCTTGAGACTTGGAACTAAATCTATGCAATCACAACCCGTGCTCATTTTCATCGGCTCGCGCCAACTACTACATGAACACACTTTCGTTGTGCTTCTTCCTAATTGTTAAAGAACGATGTATAGCTTGCATTGGGCAAAACCCAACGCACAGGGCCGACTCGCAACCCTGGGCGTTGAACTCTAGCGCGTGGTGGAGGTGAACGGGATCGAACCGATGACATCCTGCTTGCAAAGCAGGCGCTCTCCCAGCTGAGCTACACCCCCGTATCCCCTCATCCGCGACCACTACCGGCCGCCGCCACAGGAAATACCTGGTGGGTCTGGTTGGATTCGAACCAACGACCCCCGCCTTATCAAGACGGTGCTCTAACCGACTGAGCTACAGACCCAAAAACCCTCTTCGGATCAGCAGTCAGGGTCGCGGCCCAGGGAGGACTCCCCCTCACCCAACGCCCGCAACCGATCCCGGCTACACATGTCAACAACCGATAAGCGTGGACGCTTAATAGTCCGCACTTCAAGCTCTTAAAGGAGGTGATCCAGCCGCACCTTCCGATACGGCTACCTTGTTACGACTTCACCCCAGTCATGAATCCTACCGTGGTAATCGCCCCCCTTGCGGTTAGGCTAACTACTTCTGGTAAAACCCACTCCCATGGTGTGACGGGCGGTGTGTACAAGACCCGGGAACGTATTCACCGCGACATGCTGATCCGCGATTACTAGCGATTCCGACTTCACGCAGTCGAGTTGCAGACTGCGATCCGGACTACGATCGGGTTTCTGGGATTGGCTCCCCCTCGCGGGTTGGCTGCCCTCTGTCCCGACCATTGTATGACGTGTGAAGCCCTACCCATAAGGGCCATGAGGACTTGACGTCATCCCCACCTTCCTCCGGTTTGTCACCGGCAGTCTCATTAGAGTGCCCTTTCGTAGCAACTAATGACAAGGGTTGCGCTCGTTGCGGGACTTAACCCAACATCTCACGACACGAGCTGACGACAGCCATGCAGCACCTGTGTTCCGGTTCTCTTGCGAGCACTGCCAAATCTCTTCGGCATTCCAGACATGTCAAGGGTAGGTAAGGTTTTTCGCGTTGCATCGAATTAATCCACATCATCCACCGCTTGTGCGGGTCCCCGTCAATTCCTTTGAGTTTTAATCTTGCGACCGTACTCCCCAGGCGGTCAACTTCACGCGTTAGCTGCGCTACCAAGGGCCGAAGCCCCCAACAGCTAGTTGACATCGTTTAGGGCGTGGACTACCAGGGTATCTAATCCTGTTTGCTCCCCACGCTTTCGTGCATGAGCGTCAGTGTTATCCCAGGAGGCTGCCTTCGCCATCGGTGTTCCTCCGCATCTCTACGCATTTCACTGCTACACGCGGAATTCCACCTCCCTCTGACACACTCTAGCCCGGTAGTTAAAAATGCAGTTCCAAGGTTAAGCCCTGGGATTTCACATCTTTCTTTCCGAACCGCCTGCGCACGCTTTACGCCCAGTAATTCCGATTAACGCTTGCACCCTACGTATTACCGCGGCTGCTGGCACGTAGTTAGCCGGTGCTTATTCTGCAGGTACCGTCAGTTGCCCCAGGTATTAGCCAGGGCCGTTTCTTTCCTGCCAAAAGTGCTTTACAACCCGAAGGCCTTCATCGCACACGCGGGATGGCTGGATCAGGGTTGCCCCCATTGTCCAAAATTCCCCACTGCTGCCTCCCGTAGGAGTCTGGGCCGTGTCTCAGTCCCAGTGTGGCTGGTCGTCCTCTCAAACCAGCTACGGATCGTCGCCTTGGTAGGCCTTTACCCCACCAACTAGCTAATCCGATATCGGCCGCTCCAATAGTGCGAGGCCCGAAGGTCCCCCGCTTTCCCCCATGGGGCGTATGCGGTATTAGCTACGCTTTCGCGTAGTTATCCCCCGCTACTGGGCACGTTCCGATACATTACTCACCCGTTCGCCACTCGCCGCCAGACCGAAGTCCGCGCTGCCGTTCGACTTGCATGTGTAAAGCATCCCGCTAGCGTTCAATCTGAGCCAGGATCAAACTCTTCAGTTCAATCTCTGTAGTTCGCGCACCGCTACCGAAGCAGCGGCACTTTGCTCAAAGGAAGTGAGGTTCGATGAATATCTTTGACATATTCAAGGTTCTTCACTTCGATGTGAGCACTTGGTTCTCTTTGGCCTGGCAAGCCCGGCTTACGCCAGACTCGCCTCGCGCGGCCCACCAAGCGCCCACACTTATCGGTTGTTTCGTTGTTAAAGAACAGGTACCGCTCACTGCCCGCCAGCTGCTTCGCAACCGGCTTGCTGTCTCAGCAGCACAGAAATGAGATTATGAGGCCTTTTTTAAAACCTGTCAAATCGATCGATGCCTGATTTGCCGCTTCCCGCTGCCCCGCCGAAACCGCCGGCGGCCGAACCGCGAAAAGGCGAGACTATACACGAATTCTTGCGGCTGTTCCAGAAGGGCAAGGAGCGTGCCGCCGATCAGGTCCGCAGCCAGTGGGACTGGCGCTGCAGCTCCAGTTCGCGCCGCACCGCGGTCTCGAGCAGCAGCCAGTCCGGCGCGCCGATATCCCGCAGCACGTGCTCGTCCAGTTCATGCAAAGCCGTGGCGGTGCGCTGGCCGGCGCGGCGGGCCTGGGCGGCCTGCCGCCAGGCCGTCCAGGCGGCGCGCCAGGGCGACGCGTGCAGGGGGTTGGCGGCGCCGCCCGAGACGGGATCGAGTGTCCATTGCGATTCCATGATGGCTCTCCAAGAGGTGTTCGTCCTATTGGTTAGCGTACGAGCCCAAGACGGTGCTGTGAATCGCATTGTTCTACACGAATTGGTCGGCTAAGCTTACCAGCATGAGCCGCCTGCCCCTGAACACCCTGCCCGCTTTCCGGGCCGTCGCCGAACTGCAGAACCTGCGCGCCGCGGCGGACCGCCTGCACCTGACGCACAGCGCCGTCAGCCAGCAGATCCGCGGCCTGGAGGAACAGCTGGGTTTCGCGCTGTTCGACCGGCGCGGCCGCCGCGTGGTGCTGAATCCGGCCGGCGAGGCCCTGCTGTGCAGCGTGCAGTGCGCGCTGGGGGAACTGGACAATGGCGTGCGGCAGGCCGCGTCGCTGGCCCGTGGCGCCAGCCAGCGCCTGCGCGTGTCGGTGCTGCCCTCGTTCGCGCAACGCTGGCTGCTGCCACGCATGGCCCGCTGGCGCGAGCGGCACCCCGACCTGACGCTGGAAATAGAAACCTCGCAGCAGTTGGCCGACCTGCAGCGCGATGGCCTGCACGCGGCCCTGCGTTCCGGCCGCGGGCCCTGGCCCGGCGTCGTGTCAGATCCGCTGTTCGACCTTCCCATGCCGCTGATCGTGCTGGCTTCGCCGGCCACCGCGCGCAAGCTGCCCGACAATACGCCGCAGACGCTGGCGCGCCAGCCGCTGGTCGGCGATAAGGAGCTCTGGCGCCAGTGGTTCGCCGCCGCCGGCCTGGCGGTCGATGTGACGCCGGTGGCCACTTTCAATGACGCGGGCCTGATGCTGCAGGCCGTCGAACAAGACCTGGGCCTGGCGCTGGGCCGCGAGTTGCTGGCCGCCGATGCCCTGTGCGAAGGCCGGCTGGTGAAGATTTCCCCGCTCAGCGTGACTTTCGAGCCGGCCGATACTTATCATCTGGTGTATCCGCCGGGCCTGCGCGACTGGCCGCCGCTGCTGGCGCTGCGTCAATGGATCCGCGACGAGCTCGAGCGCTCGCGCGACAACCTGACATCCCGCGACGCGGCGCCGGCCGACGAAACTGAATCCAAACGTTGAGCGCGTAAACGCGTATGTCCCTGGGGCTTGCCGCACAGGTTTTGTTGCATCCGGGGCACGGCAGGCTTGCTATGCTGCGCCGTCGGAAAGAGGAGCGCGAGGTTCTCCCATCATGATGCTGCTCCAGCGTGTACCACGCATCCACTGGCCCCGCCTGCTGGCGGGCCTGATGCTCTTTTGCCTGCTGGCGAGCGCGGCCGCGCTGGCCGCCAACCAGGCCGAGCGCCCGCCCGATGCGGCGGAAGCCGAGACCGCCTTGGCCGACGCCCGCAAGCAGATCGACGAGATCCGCGCGCGCCTGGAGGACGGCGGCGAAGATGCGCAACTGGTGCGCTGGCGCGCCGACGTGCTGGACATCCAATCGCGCGCCGATGCCCTGGCCGAAGCGCTGGCACCCCAGCTGGCCAGCGTGACGGCGCGGCTGACCGAGCTGGGCCAGCCGCAGCCCGGCACGCGCGAAGCGCCCGATGTGGCGGCCCAGCGCGCCCAGCTCGAAAAAGACAGCCGCGCGCTCGATTCGCAAACCAAGCTGGCGCGGCTGCTGTCGGTCGAGGCGGCGCAGACCGCCGAACAGATCTCCACCCTGCGCCGCAACCAGTTCCAGGCGCGCCTGGGCGAGCGGCGCGACTCCTTCCTGGGCACGCCATTCTGGTCGGAGTTGCGCGGCGACCTGCCGCGCGACCTGCGGCGCCTGAGCGACCAGGCCGCGGAGCTGCGCGAGGCCGCCGGCGCCACTCCGGCCGGCATCTGGATCCTGCTGGCGCTGGCGATCGCCGGCGTGCTGCTGCTGCGCGCGGCCTGCAGCCGCCTGTTGGTCAAGCTGACCGCCACGCGCGTGCCGCCCGGCCGCCTGCGCCGTTCGTTCCTGGCGGTGACGGTGGTGTTCCTGGCGGTCGCCACGCCGGGCCTGATTGCCGAATTGGCGCACATCGGGCTGATGTGGAACGGCATCCCGTCGGACGACACCGCGGACCTGCTGGGCAGCCTGGTGGCCGTGGTCTGCTTCGGCGGCTATGTGGCCGGCCTGGGCCATGCGCTGCTGTCGCCGGACCGCTCGACCTGGCGGCTGCCCGCCATCCACGACGATGTCGCGCAGGGCCTGCGCCGCCTGCCGCTGGCCCTGGGCCTGCTGGTGGTGCTGATCTGGCTGGGAGACCAATTGCCGGTGCTGCTCAATGCCAGCCTCACCACCACGATCACCGTCACGACGCTGGCCGCGCTGCTGCTGGCCGCCACGCTGGCGTGGGGGCTGAAGCGCTGTACCCGCCTGCAGCAACAGGTGCGCCAGGCCGACGAGGATGGCCGCGTGCCGCCCCGCCCCTTCTGGCTGTCGGTGCTGGTGGCCGCCACCTGGGCGGTGCTGATCATCAGCGTGATCAGCCTGCTGGCCGGCTATGTGGCGTTCGGCAGCTTCATCGTCAAGCAACTGCTGTGGACGCTGGCCATCCTGTGCACCGCCTACCTGCTCTCGGTGCTGATCGAGGACGGCTTCAGCACCCTGCTGGCCCCCTCGCAGGGCGACGAAGACAATGCCCGCAACCGGCTGCGCGCCCAGGCCGCGGTGCTGCTGTCGGGCGCCGGTCGCGTCACCGTGGTGCTGCTCGCCGCCACGCTGTTGCTGGCGCCCTTCGGGGAAGGGCCGTCCGACCTGATGCACCGCATGAACCAGTTGCACAGCGGACTGCAGATCGGCGAGGTGCATGTGCGGCCCGGCTCGGTGGTGCAGGCGCTGCTGGTGCTGGCCCTGTGCCTGCTGGGCGTGCGCCTGCTCAAGCGCTGGCTCGCCACCCGCTACCTGCCGACCACCGAACTCGACCCGGGCATGCAGATCTCGGCGGCCACGCTGTTCGGCTACGCCGGTTTCGTCATGGCGGTGGCGCTGGCGCTTTCGGCGCTGGGCATCGGCCTGGAGCGCGTGGCCTGGATCGCCAGCGCGCTGTCGGTGGGCATCGGCTTCGGCCTGCAGGAGGTGGTGCGCAACTTCGTCTCGGGCCTGATCCTGCTGGCCGAGCGGCCGGTCAAGGTGGGCGACTGGGTATCGTTGAGCGGGGTGGAAGGCGACATCCGGCGCATCAACGTGCGCGCCACGGAAATCCAGATGGCCGACCGCTCGACCGTGATCGTGCCGAACTCCGAATTCGTCACCAAGACGGTGCGCAACGTCACCCACGCCAACCCGCTCGGGCTGGTGCAGGTCAAGGTCCCCATGCCGCTGGATACCGAGCCGCGGCGGGCGCGCGAACTGATGCTGGCGGCCTTCGCCGCCCACGAGGGCATCCTGGAAACGCCGGCGCCCGATGTATTCCTGGAAGGCGTGGAGAACAATCACCTGATGTTCAACGCGCGCGGCTATGTCAGTTCGCCGCGCAACGCCTATGAAGTGCGCAGCGCCCTGTGGTTCGACATCCTGCAGCGCATGGCCGACGCCGGGCTGGCGCTGGCCTCGCCCTCGACCCTGGTGCTGGCCCGCCAGCAGGCGCGGCACGGCAGGCCGGACACCGGCGGGGTCGAACCCGCGCCGCCCGCCCCTAGCGCCCCAGGCGACGCTTCATGAACGCCAGGAAGCGCGCGTCGGTTGCATAGGCGATATTGACGCGCAAGGCCGAGGTGGTCTGCCCCCGCTCGGGCATGAAGATGGCCCCCGGGGCCAGGAAGATGCTGGCGTCCGAGGCCTCGCTGGCCAGCGCCAGTTCGTCCTGCCCCGGCTTGAGCCGCGCCCATAGATAGAAGCCGCCGCCCGGCGCATAGGGCAAGGCCAGCCCCACGCCCTTCAGCGCGGCGACGGCCTCGCGCGTGGCGCGCTCGACATGGGCCTTGAGCCGCCGCTGGTGCTTGAGGTACTGGCCGCTGGCGATCAGGTTGAACACCACGCGCTCGACGTAGTCGGACGTGCTGACCAGCGTCAGCATCTTCAGGTCGCACAAGGCATTGGCCAGCGCATTGTTGGCCGCCAGGTAGCCGACCCGCAGGCTGGCCGACAGTGTCTTGGAGAACGTCCCCACGTAGATGACGCGCTCGAGCTGGTCGAGCGTGGCCAGGCGCGGGCTGGCGGCGGGCAGGATGTCGGCGAACGGATCGTCCTCGACGAGGTAGAAACCGTACTGCGCGGCCGCCTGCAATACGCGATGCGCTACCGGCAGGGTCAGCGAACCGCCGGTCGGGTTGTGCGCCAGCGATTGCGTGAAGAACACCTTGGGCTTGAATGCGGCGGCCTTCTGCGCCAGGTCGTCCAGGTCGGGGCCGTCGGCGCGGCGCCGCACGCCGACCAGTTTCACGTTGGAAAACCGCAGCTTGCCGAACAATGGGTAATAGCCGGGACTGTCGACCAGCGCCACGTCGCCCGGCTCGAGCAACTGGCGCGCCACCAGGTCCAGCGCATGATTGGCGCCGTGGGTGAGCAGGACCTGCTCGGCCCCGGCCTGGATGCCGCGCTCCGCCAGCGCCAGGGCGATGCGCTCGCGCAGCGGCTTGTAGCCCCACGGATTGCCGTAGCCATGGCCAATGTCCGTGTCGCGCAGGGCCTTGGCGTTGCCGCCGGAGCGCGCCAGGTCGAAGCGTTCCATCCAGGACGGCGGCGGCCGGCCGTCGCCGACACGCACTTCATAGTGCTGGACCAGTTGCTCGCGCAACAGCGAGACCGTATCGATGGCCTGGGCGACATGACGCGAACGCTGCGCCGAGGACAGCGGCCGGGTGGCCGCCACGTAATAGCCTGACCCGGGACGCGCCTGCAAGTGGCCCATGGCGACCAGGCGGTCGTAGGCGTCGGCCATGGTGTTCTTGGAGACGCCTTGCTCCAGCGCGCCGGCGCGCACCGATGGCAGGCGCTGGCCTGGCTTGAGCGCGCCGCGCGAGATGGCCGCGGCGATTTGTTCGACGATGGCGCCGACACGGCTCATGATTGCTTCCGCATGCGCATGGATCGTACCTATTTTGTGTCTGGGACAGTTTTCTATGCAGCCCGGGAACTGTACCTTGTATTGTCCCGGTTTAGCGCCGATTATCCCATCTGCCCCGCCCCGGGCCAATCCGGGCCGGTACGGCCAGCGCCGCGCATCCAGCCGGCCCCAGAACACAGAACGCATAAGGAGGAGCACATGAAGACCATCGATCGCCGCTCGGCCATCAAGACCCTGGGCCTGGGCGCGCTGGGCGCCGCGGGCCTGTCCGCGGCCCGGCCCGCCCGCGCCCAGGAAACAGTGAACTGGCGCATGCAGGCCCTGTGGGACGGCGGCACCACGCCGCAGAAATTCGAGGAGCACTTCGTCAAGCGCGTGGCGGAGCTGACCGACGGCAAGTTCAAGATCGAATTGTTCTCGGCCGGGCAACTGGTGCCCGCCAACCAGGCTTTCGACGCGGTGCGCGGCGGCGCCTTCCAGATGATGAAGACCTTCGACGGCTACGAAGCCGGCAAGATCCCGGGCCTGGCCTTCACCAGCACCGTGCCGTTCGGCTTTCCGGAGCCCGACCAGTACGAAGCCTGGTTCTACGAGCTGGGCGGGCTGGAGCTCGCCCGCGAGGCCTATGCGCCGGCCGGGCTGTTCTATGTCGCCCCCACTGTCTACGGCCCCGAGCCGATCCATTCCAAGGTGCCGATCAAGTCGATCGCCGACCTGCAGGGCAAGAAAGGCCGTTTCGTGGGACTGGCCTCGACCGTGATGGGCAGCCTGGGGGTGGCGGTGACCCCGCTGCCGACCAGCGAAGTCTATTCCGCGCTGGACAAGGGCGTGATCGACCTGGCCGACCGAGGCGACCTGACCGCCAACCTGGAGGCGGGGCTGGCCGAGGTCGCCAAGTACATCGTCATGCCCGGCCCGCACCAGCCCACCACGGCGACCAGCTACGTCGCCAATCGCGCCGCGTACGAGCGCCTGCCGGCGCCATACAAGGCGGCCCTGGCGGCGGCTGCGCGCGAGACCTCGGCCGCGCTGCGCCAGCATATCCTGGTGGCCGACGGCAAGGCGCTGGAGGCCTTCAAGGCCAAGGGCGTCACGGTGACCGCGCTCGATCCGGGCGAACTGGCGCAGGTGCGCGCGCAAGTCGTCGAGACCTGGAAAAAAGCGGCCGGCAATAACGCCAATGCGGTGAAGATCCTCGACAGCCAGGTGGCATTCCTCAAGCGCCTCGGCCTGCTCGGCTGAGCGCCGCGCTTCCGCCGCCCCGCCCGCGCCGCGGGGCCGTCACTTTCCCATCGAGGTGCTCATGCCACTAGCGATACGCTGGTACGTCACGCTGGTCACCGGCATCAACCGCGCGCTGTTCCTGGCGGCGACCGGCCTGATGCTGATCGTGGTCCCCGTCATGCTGTATGAAGTCGTGTCGCGCTATGTGTTCGGCGCTCCCACCGTGTGGGGGATGGAACTGGCGACGATGCTGTTCGGCCCCTACTTCCTGCTGGGCGGCCCCTATCTGCTGCACCTGCGCGGCCACGTCAACCTGGACCTGGTGCGGCGCCGCCTGGACCCGCGGCGCATACGCCTGCTCGACCTGTTCAACCACCTGGTCATCATGGCGTTCTGCGCGATCCTGGCCAGCTATTCGCTGCCGCTGGCGGTGCAGTCGCTGGCCTTCGGCGAGACCTCGTTCTCGGCCTGGAACCCGCCGGTCTGGCCGGTGAAATTCACGGTGCCGCTGGCGGTGATCCTGCTGGGCGCGCAGAGCCTGGCCGAGTTCCTGCGGCTGCTGCTGCGCGATCCGGGCGCGCTGGAGGGCCAGGCATGAGCCCCAACACCATACTGGCCATCATGTTCGGCGGCCTGACGCTGCTGATGCTGACCGGCCTGCCGATCGCCTTCGTGCTGGGCGGGCTGTCGCTGCTGCTGACCGTGACGCTGTGGAATGCCGACGCGGTCGTGCTGATGGTGCTGCAGATCTTCGACACGATGCGTTCGGAAGCGCTGCTGGGCATCCCGCTGTACATCCTGATGGCCGGCATCCTGCAGCGCTCCGGCGTGATCGAGGACCTGTACCGCGCCATGGAGCTGTGGTTCGGCCGGCTGCGCGGCGGGCTGGCGATCGGCACGGTGGTCATCTGCGTCATCATGGCCGCCATGACCGGCGTGGTGGGCGCGGCGGTGACCGCAATGGCCCTGCTGGCCATGCCCGAGATGCTGCGGCGCGGCTACGACCCCCGGCTGGTCACCGGCACCATCTGCGCCTCGGGCACGCTGGGCATCCTGATCCCGCCGTCGGTGCTGACCATCGTGTACGCCGTGACGGCGCAGGTCTCGATCGGCAAGATGCTGATCGCCGGCATCATGCCGGGGTTGATCCTGGCGCTGCTGTATATCGGCTACATCCTGTTCGTGGCGTATTTCCGTCCGGGCCAGGTGCCGCCGCCGTCGGGCGAACCGGTGCCGCTGCGCGCCAAGCTGCGCAGCCTGCGGGCGGTGATCCTGCCGATGCTGCTGATCGTGATGATCCTGGGCTCGATCTTCTTCGGCATCGCCACGCCGACCGAGGCGGCCGCCGTGGGCGTGCTGGGCGCGCTGCTGGCCAGCGCGGCGCGGCGCCGGCTGAACCGGCGCGGCCTGCAGGAAGCCGCCGTCGAAACACTCAAGGCGACGGCGATGATCCTGTGGATCACCATCGGGGCCAAGGCGTACGTGGCCATTTTCACCGGGCTGGGCGGAGCCAACACGCTGATGGAGTTCATCCGCCACCTGGACGTGCCGCCCTACGCCGTGCTGGCCGCCATGATGCTGATCCTGATCTTCCTCGGCACCGCGCTGGACGAGATCGGCATCATCCTGCTGACCGTGCCGGTGTTCCTGCCCATCGTGCGCCTGCTCGGCTTCGACGAGATCTGGTTCGGGGTGCTGTACGCCATCACGATCCAGACCGGCTACATCAGCCCGCCTTTCGGCTACACGCTGTTCTACATCAAGGGCCCGCTGCCGCCCCACCTCGGCATGGGCACCGTGTACCGCGGCGTTACCCCCTTCATGCTGCTGCAGATAGTGGCGCTGCTGATCTGCGCGGCCTTCCCCGGCCTGGTCACCTGGCTGCCCCGGCTCATGGCCAACTGACTTCCCTTCACGCTGACGACTGGACAATATCGTGAATTCCCCTGCCAAGAACTCCCGCATCCCCGGCTTCCACAAGGACGACATTGCCACCCGCCTGGCGCGCGTGGCGCAATTCGCCGACCTGGACGAAGCGACCACGCGCCACCTGGCCGACATGGGCAACCTCGATCCGCACCTGGCCGACCACCTGATCGAGAACGTGATCGCCACGTTGAACGTGCCGATCGGCATCGCGACCAACATGAAGGTCGACGGCGCAGACGTGCTGGTCCCGATGGCCACGGAAGAGTCGTCGGTGGTGGCGGCGGTATGCAACGCGGCGCGCCAGTGCTATGACCAGGGCGGCTTCACCACCTCGATGTCCGGCTCGCTGATGATCGCGCAGGTGCAATTGGTGGGCGTGCCCGACGCGGCGCACAGCCGCATGCGCATCCTCGAGCACAAGGCCGATATCAAGGCCCTGTGCGACGACTGCGATCCCTTGCTGGTCAAGCTGGGCGGCGGTCTGCAGGATGTGGAGGTGCGCGTGGTGCAATCGGCGGGCGGCCCGATGGTGGTGACCCACCTGATCGTCGACACGCGCGACGCCATGGGCGCGAACGCCGTCAACAGCATGGCCGAGAAGCTGGCGCCGCACATCGAATCGTGGACCGGCGGGCGCGTGTACCTGCGCATTCTGTCGAACCTGGCCGACCGCCGCCTGGCGCGCGCCCGCGCCGTCTGGACCTGCGAGGCGATCGGCGGCGCGGCGGTGCGCGACGGCATCATCAGCGCCTACCAGTTCGCGGCGGCCGACCCTTATCGCGCCGCCACGCACAACAAGGGCATCATGAACGGCGTTTCGGCGGTCGTGCTGGCCACCGGCAACGACACGCGCGCGGTGGAAGCCGGCGCGCATGCCTATGCGGCGCGCAAGGGCTGGTATTCGAGCCTGACGGACTGGGAGGTGACGGCCGAGGGCCACCTGGCCGGCACGCTGGAAATGCCGATGGCGGTGGGCCTGGTGGGCGGCGCCACCAAGCTGCATCCCACCGCGCGGGCCTGCCTGAAGATCCTGGGCGCCACCTCGGCCGACCGGCTGGCGCGCCTGATCGCCGCCGTGGGGCTGGCGCAGAATTTCTCGGCCTTGAAGGCCCTGGCCACCACCGGCATCCAGAAAGGCCACATGTCGCTGCATTCGCAGAACATCGCCATGATGGCCGGCGCGGTGGGCGACGAGATCGACCAGGTGGCCCGCGCGCTGGTGGCGCAGGGCGCCGTGCGGGTCGACGTGGCCGAGCGCGAACTGGCGAAATTGCGTGGCAAGGCCGGTGTCTGACACCGCGAGGGTGTCAGACGCCTCAATGGCGGGAGATGTCAGACACCTCAATGGCGGGGGATATCGGACACTGCGGTGCCATATCACGCGAGCAAGGCGCGCGTCGCCGGGATCAGCAGCCCCAGCCCGGCCAGAAGCAGCAGCACGAACACCATCCGCCTGACCGTGTGCACCGACCCCGCCGATGCGTAGCGGCGCACCAGCCAGGTCAGCCCCAGCACGACCGGCAAGGCCTCCAGGCCGAGCCACAGCGCGGTAGGGCCCAGGCTGCCATGCCCCGCCACCAGCGACAGGCGCACTACGGCATTGGCCGAGAACAGCACCAGCAGGCTGTTGCGCACCAGCGGCAGCGGCAGGGGCTGGCGGTACAGGTGGTAGACCATCGGCGGCCCGGCGCTGGAGAACAGGCCGCCCAGCACCCCCGACAAGCCGCCGTACAGGATGAAGGACAAGCGCGACGAGACGCGGGCCAGCGGCCGCGTGCGCGCCACCAGCAGGAGCGCGCACGCCAGGATGGTCAGGCCCAGCAGCCAGCGCAGCAACATGGCGGTGCTGCCGCTGATCCACTCCAGCGCCGCCACGCCGACGGCCACCCCCACCAGGCTGGAGGCCAGCGGCGGGCGGATGAGGGACCAGCTGAGATGCGAGCGCGCCCGGCCGAGCGCCACCAGTGCGTTGGCCAGCGTGAGCATGCTCACCACATTGGAGACTTCCGGCAGGGGCGCCAGCGAGAACAGGCCAGTCAGACCGAGCAGCACCAGCCCGAATGCGAACCCCGTCATGGTCTGGGCATAGGTGGCCAGCGCCACGCAACCCAGGAACAACATATGATCGACCCACGTCATGCTACGACTACGACAACCGCCACGGGCGCGCGCCGGCGCGCCGCATACTGCTACCGCCTGCCTCCCCTGCGACTCGCATACACATTCAGCGACAGGCCGGCCAGCACCAGGCCCGCCGCACCGAGCTTCCAGAACGGCAGCGGCTCGGCCAGCAGCACCGCCGAAGCCAGGATGCCGAACACCGGCACCAGCAAGGCCAGCGGCGTGACCGTCACGGCTGGATGGCGCGCCAGCAGCCAGCCCCACACGCCGAACGCGAACACCGTGTTGCCTAGCGCCTGCCAGGCCACCGCCAGCCACGCCGCCATGCTGGCATGCGCGACGGCATGCGCCGCGCGCGCCGGCCCCTCGACCGCCAGGCTGATCAATGCCAGCGGCACGATGGCGAACAGGCTGCTCCAGGCGGTGAAGGCCACCATGTTCACCCGCCCCACGCCGCGCATCACCATATTGGCGCAGGCCCACGAGAAACCGGCGGCGAGCACCAGGGCCAGGCCGAACAGCGTCACGGCGGCACCCGGGTCGGTCGCGCTGTGCCATGCCACCACGCCATAGCCCGCCGTGGCCAGCGCCAGCGCCGCAGCCTGCAGCGGCCGCATGCGCTCGCCGCTCAGGATCATGGACATGAGGATGGTGAAGAACACCTGCGACTGGACCACCAGCGAGGCCACACCCGGCGAGATGTCCTGGCGCATGGCCCAGTACAGCAGGCCGAATTGCCCGACGCCCAGCAGGACGCCGACGCGCGCCATGGCGCTCCAGGGCACCGCCGGGCGACGGAACAGGAATACCCACGGCAGCGCCGACAGCACGAAGCGCAGCGTGGCGAACAGGAAAGGCGGAAGCTCCGCCAGGCCCCACTTGATGACGACGAAATTCGTGCCCCAGATGAAGACAACGGACAACGCCAGCAATAGGTGGGACAGCGGCATGAAGGTGGGGCCGGGAGCGGAAGCAAGGCCGCATCATACCTCCGCCCCGCCGCGGCGGCGAACCGCCGGCGGCCGGGCCGGGTCAGGCCGGCACGGGATGTTCGGCCTGGCCGCCCACCACGGTAGTCCATTGGCGCACGCGCCACTGCGTGACCAGGCCCGCGCGCACATAGGGGTCGGCCTCGGCGAAAGCCGCCGCCACCGCCGGCGAGTCGGCCTTGAACAACAGCACCGCCTGGTCGGCCGGATCGGCCAGGGCGCCGCCCAGCACCAGTTCGCCGCGCGCCGCGGCCGCGCGCGCCAGCGCCAGGTGCGCGTCGCGGAATTCGCCGCGGCGCTCGAGGTAGTCGGGGACCAGGTCGTAGAACATCAGATAATGCATGGCGGCTCCTGCGCTAAATTCACGACGACGGCTCGATCATACTTGCCGTCCTGCCAACTCATCCACCAAAGGAATCCCGATGATCCAGGAAATCGCCAGCATTCTCGTGACGGCCGGCCATGAATCCGAATTCGAGGCGGGCGTGGCCCAGGCCAAGCCGCTGTTCCTGCGCGCCCGCGGCTGCCACGGCATCGCGCTGCACCGCTCTATAGAGAACCCGCGGCAATACACGCTGGTGGTCGACTGGGAAACCGTCGATAACCACATGGTGGATTTCCGCGAATCGGCCGATTTCCAGGAATGGCGCAAGCTGGTGGGGCCGCATTTCGCCGAGCCGCCCAAGGTTCACCACGAAGCGCGGGTGCTGTAGGCGCCGCCGCGGCGCTCAGCGCCGCGACCAGCCCTCGTACACCAGGCGCAGGCCGAACGCGGCCAGCCCGGCGCCGGCCAGGCTCTCCAGCAGGCGCCGGCTGCGGGCATAGCCGCGCCGCATGGCGGCGTGCGAGAACAGCTGGCACAGCAGCACGCGCCACAACAGCGACGCGGCCACCAGGCCGAGCCAGGCCGCCGCCTTGGCCCAGGCCGGCGTGTCGGGCCGCAGCGTCACGGAAAAGATACTGGCGAAGAACAGCACCGTCTGCGGATTGGCGAGATCGGTGACCAGGCCGCGCCGGAAATGCCGCCAGGCATCGGCGCGCCCGGTCGCGGACGCCGCTTTCAGGTCCGGCGGGCGGCTGGCGCGCAGCAGCTTCAGGCCATACCACACCAGGTATGCCCCGCCCAGGACCTGGATGATCGAGAACAGCAGGCCGCCGGCGGTGATCAAGGTGGCCATGCCGAACAGCCCCAGGCCGGAATAAATGGCATCGCCCGTGGCCACGCCCAGCCCCGCCATGGCGCCGGCGCCGCGGCCCGACGCCAGGCTGGTCTGCACCACCACCAGCAGGTTCGGCCCCGGGCTCAGGAACGTGAAGGCGAACAGGCCGACGGTCAGCAATACGGTATGCAGGGGATCCATGGGGTTCCTGGCGGTGCAGCGGCGCGGGCGCGCCCAGGCCCCCATTGTGCCAGCCCGCGGCCGCGCGCGGCGCGACGGCCCGCCGCCGTCAGGCAGCCTGGGCGCCGGCCAGTTCCACGGCGAGCCGGATGGCGGCGGCCAAAAAGGGCGAGCGGTCGTCCTTGCGATAGCTGAGGATGACCGGCGAGACGAACGATTCGGCGTCGATGGCGACATGGGCGACATCCTGGCGATGCAGGCGCTGCACCGAGGCGGGCACCACCGTCACGCCCAGGCCGGCCGCCACCAGCCCGATGGCCGTCTGCAGTTCGTTGGCCTCCTGGACCACGCGCGGCGCGTGCCCGGCGGCGCGGAACAGGCCCAGTACGTGGTCGGCATAGTTGGGCCGCGGCCGCGCCGGATACAGCACGAAGGGCTGCGCGGCCAGCTGCGCGATGCCGATGCGGCGCCGCCGCGCCAACGGGTGTCGCAGCGGCAGCGCCGCCACCAGCGGCTCGGCCATCAGTACCCGGCGCTCGATGGCGGGATCGTCGAACAGGATGCGGCCGATGCCCATGTCGATGCGGCCGGCCTTGAGCGCTTCGAGTTGCGGCAGGGTGGTCATTTCGGCCAGGCCGACTTCGACGCGCGGGTCGGCCTCGCGCAGGCGCCGGATCAGCTCGGGCACGAAGCCGTACAGCGACGACGGCACGAAGCCGATGCCGAACCAGCCGCGCTCGGTGTGGCCGAGGCGCCGAGTGCCCTGCACCACTTCGTCCAGGCGGGCGGTCAGTTGCAGCGACTGTTCGAGCAGAAAACGCCCGGCCTCGGTCAGCTTCAGCGAACGCGCGCCACGCTCGAGCAGCGTGACGCCCAGTTCGTCTTCCAGTTGGCGGATCTGCCGGCTGAGCGGCGGCTGGGCAATGTGCAGGCGCGCGGCGGCGCGCGTGAAGCTGCCCTCCTGCGCGACCGCCTGGAAATAACGCAAATGCCGCAGCTCCATGGCAACACCCATACCTGTTAGGTATTGAAAGCAACCAATATAGTCTTGGACCCCAGAAAAATCGAGCGGCATACTAAGGCCCGTTTTGCCTATCATCTATTCAAGGTATGGAAGCCCGCATCGAAACCATCGAGGCCATCCTGGTCGACCTGCCCACCATCCGCGCGCACCAGCTCGCCATGGCCGTCATGCAGCGCCAGACGCTGGTGATCGTGCGGCTGCGCTGCAGCGACGGCATTGAAGGGCTAGGCGAAGCCACCACGATCGGCGGCCTGGCATATGGCGAGGAAAGCCCGGAAGGCATCAAGCTGGCCATCGACACCTACCTGGCGCCCGCGCTGGCGGGGCAAGATGCCACCAATGTGCGCGCCGCGCTGGCACGGCTGGACCAGGTGGCGCGCGGCAACCGGTTCGCCAAGTCGGCCCTGGAAACCGCCCTGCTCGACGCGCAGGGCAAGCGATTGGGCGTGCCGGTCGCCACCCTGGTGGGCGGCGCGGTGCGCACCCGCTTGCCGGTGCTGTGGACGCTCGCCAGCGGCGACACGGCGCGCGACATCGAGGAAGCCGAGGCCCTGCTGCAGGCGCGCCGCCACAACACTTTCAAACTGAAGATCGGCCGCCGCGAAATCGCCGCCGACGTGGCCCACGTGGCCCGCATCAAGCAGGCGCTGGGCGAGCGCGCGCGCGTCACCGTGGACGTCAACCAGGCCTGGAGCGAGGCCGACGCCGCGGGCGCCATCGCGCGCCTGGAAGCGGCGGGCGTCGACTTGATCGAACAGCCGATCCCGCGCGCCAACCTGGCGGGGATGGCGCGCCTGGCGGCGCGCTTCGTGGTGCCCATCATGGCCGACGAGTCGGTATGCACGCCCGAGGATGCGCTGGACATCGCGCGCCAGGGCGCGGCCGATGTGCTGGCGCTGAAAATCGCCAAATCCGGCGGCATCCTGGCAATGGCCCGCACGGCGGCCGTCGGCGACGCGGCCGGCATGGCGCTGTACGGCGGCACCATGCTGGAAGGCTCGATCGGCTCGATCGCGTCGGCGCACGGCTTCGCCGCCCTGCCGCGGCTGGGCTGGGGCACCGAGCTGTTCGGCCCGCTGCTGCTGAAGGACGACATCGTCGCCAACCCGCCGCGCTATGACGACTTCGCCCTGGAACTGCCCGCCGGCCCCGGCCTGGGGCTGGCGCTGGACGAGGACAAACTCCAGTTCTACCGGCGCGACAACGCGCCGGGCGCGCGCTGACGGCGCCCGCCCGGCCGAATCCACACAAGACACACACAGGAGACCCGAACATGCACAAGTCTTTATGCAAACCGCTGGCGGCGATGTGCGCCGCCGCTGCCCTGCTGGGTGCCGCCCCGGCAGCCCTGGCCGGCTATCCGGAACGCCCCGTCACCTGGGTGGTGCCGTTCCCGCCCGGCGGCGCCATGGACAACATCGCCCGCACCCTCGGCGAAGCCATGGGCCGGCAGCTCGACACCTCGTTCGTGGTGGAAAACCGCGCCGGCGCCGGCGGCAACATCGGCGCGGCCATGGTGGCGCGCGCCAAGCCCGACGGCTACACGATCCTGATCGTGGCCAACGGCATGGCCGTCAATCCCGCCCTGTATCCCAGCCTGAACTACGACCCGCAGGCGGATTTCGCGCCGATCTCGCTGCTGGCGGTGGTGCCCAACGTGCTGGTCACCAACCCGCAGCGCACCGGCGCCACCAGCGTCGCCGACGTCATCGCCAAGGCGCGCGCCAAGCCGGGCGCGTACACCTACGCTTCGGCGGGAGTGGGCACGTCGATCCACCTGGCGGGCGAGCTGTTCGTCTCGATGGCGGGCATCGATATGCTGCACGTGCCATACAAGGGCAGCGGCCCGGCCGTCTCCGACCTGCTCGGCGGACAGGTCGATTACATGTTCGACAGCATCACGTCGGCCAAGCCGCATATCCAGTCCGGCAAGCTGACGGCGCTGGCGGTGACCACGGCCAAGCGCTCGGCCGCCCTGCCCGACGTGCCCACGGTGGCCGAGGCCGGCCTGCCCGGTTACGAGCTGACGCCCTGGTTCGCGGCCTTTGCCCCGGCCGGCACGCCGCCCGAGATCATCGCCAAGCTGAATGCGGCGATGCGCCAGGCGCTGGCCGACCCCAAGGTCAAGGACACGCTCGACGCCATTGGCGCCGAACCCATCGGCGGCTCGCCCGAAGAGTTGAAGGCCTACCTGGCCAAGGAAACCGAGCAGGGACGCAAGCTGGTCGAGGAACGCAACATCAAGCTGCAATAAGGCCGCGTGCCGCGCCTGGCTCAGGCCGCGCGGCGTTCCAGCAGGCGCGGCGCGGCGCGCCGCGCCGATGCGGCGGCATTCATGTGGGTGATGTCTTCGGTGATGTCGCCCAGCGTATTCGACTGCGCCAGCGAGACGTCCACCACCTCGGCCATGATGTCGGTGACGCGGCGCGACGAGGCGACGATGTCGCCCATGGTCGTTCCGGCCGACTGCACCAGCTCGGCGCCGCTGCGGATCTGCTCGACCGACGCCGTGATCAGGTCCTTGATTTCCTTGGCGGCTGCCGCGCTGTTCTGCGCCAGGCTGCGCACCTCGGCGGCCACCACGGCGAAACCCTTGCCATGGCTGCCCGCGCGGGCGGCCTCGACCGCCGCGTTGAGCGCCAGGATGTTGGTCTGGAAGGCGATGCCGTCCATCACGCCGATGATCTCGGAAATGCGGCGCGAGCTGGCGGTAATGGCATTCATGGTGCGCACCACGTCCTGCACCGTCTGCCCGCCCTGTTCGGCCACCTGGCAGGCCGCGCGCGCCAGGTCGTTGGCCTGCGCGGCCCGTTCGGCATTCTCCGTCAGCCCCTGGACCGCGGTGCGCAGGGTTTGCGCGGCGGTAAACCGGCGCGTGATGTCGGTGGCGTATTTCACCACCTTGAACGGCCGGCCCTCGGCATCGAGAATGGGGTTGTAGCTGGCCTCGATCCATACCGGGCGCCCGTTCTTGCCCAGGCGCAGATACTGGCCGGTATCGTGCTCGCCGCGGGCCAGCTTGGTCCAGAACTCGGCATAGGCCGCGCTGCCTCGCTCGGCGGGCTGCACGAACATGCTGTGATGGCGCCCGACTATTTCCTCGGCGCTATAGCCCAGCGTATCCAGGAACAGGTCATTGGCGCGGATGATGGTGCCGTCGAGCTCGAACTCGATCACCGCCTGCACCTTGGAGATGGCCTCCAGTTGTCCGGCCACGTCGGCGTTGCGGCGCTCCTGCTCGGTGACATCGGTGGCGTACTTGACGATTTTCAGCGGCCGGCCGTGGCCGTCGAGAATGGGGTTGTAGCTGGCCTGCAGCCACACTTCGCGCCCGCCCTTGGCCAGGCGCCGATAACAGCCGGCGGCGTACTGGCCGGCGCCCAGCTTGCGCCAGAAATCGCGATAGGCGTCCGACTGGCGCTCGTCCGCATCGATGAACAGTGAATGATGACGGCCGTCGATTTCATCCCATCGGTAGCCCATGGCGTCCAGGAAATTCTGGTTGGCCGCCAGCACCCGGCCCTGCAGGTCGAATTCGGCCACCGCCTGGGATTTGTGGATAGCGGCCACCTGGCCCCATAGGTCGACATTGCGCCGCTTGCGATTGCCTGGAAACAGACGGTCCAGTCCCAGCCATGCCATATGCGTCCCCTTTCGACAGCTCGCGAATAGCGATAACAAATGATTCGAATCGAAATTTAATGTATCACTTTACGACGCATTTAAGCCAAGTTTTACAAATGTCTCAATACACGGCCGTCCGCCGGGGCCAATATGTGGAAAATTCTCCACAATCGCCAACTCGACGAGCGCCAGGAGCAGGCTGGCGCGGCGCGGCTCAGTCGCCGTCCAGTTCGGGGTAATAGCGGAAGATGCCGTCGCCGAACGGCAGCCGCCGGCCGCTGGAAAAGTACGGCTGCAACGCGGGCAGGCCGGCCACCCGGGCATGCAGGGCCATGACGCGGGGGAAGCGGCGCGATACCGTCGCCATGCGCTGCGGAAACGCATACAACAAGCCGTCGACCAGATGAAACAGCGACAGGTCGGCATACGACCAGCGCCGTCCGCCCGCCAGCCAGTCGCCGCGCGCCTGCAGCACCTGCTCGAAATAGCCCAGGAACTTCGGGATGCGCTCGTTGCGGAAGCTGGCCGCGCGGCGGATCGCCTCGTCGCGCTGGTCCTCGTAGTATTCGCTGGCGGCGATGGGGTGGTGCGTGTCGTGGGCTTCGGCCACCATGTCGGCAATGGTCAATTGCAGTTGGTTGGTCCAGTAGCGGCCTTCCACCGTCGCTGGCGCCAGGCCGTGCTTGTCGCCCAGATAGAGCAGGATGTTGGCCGTCTGGGCCAGGGTAAGCCGGCCGGCCACCAGGTACGGCGGCGCGAACGGCGGATGCTTGCGCGGCGACTGCATGTCGTCGACCAGCGTGCGCTCGGTGGCGCCTGGCTGCCGGGCGCATTCGCGATAGGCAATGCCGCCTGCTTCCAGGGCCAGGCGGACGAACTCGCCACGGCCCGGAATGCCGTCCCAATACCACAGGTCATAGGTCATGGGTGCTCCTCGGGATGGGCGGGCGCGCCGGCTACGCGCCGCGCCCGGCCTTTCACCTTACCACCCCGCAGGCCTAGCCGCCGGCCAGCCGGCGGCGCGCCGCCAGCGCCACGGCGACCGTGCTGCGCACGTCGGCCAGGGCCCGGTGGGTCGGGTCGGCCGCGCCCACGTGGCGAGCCAGGATCTGCAGCTTGTGCGACGGCAGCTCGGGCCAGGCCTGGCGGGCGAGCTGCAGCGTGCAGTGCGTCGGATTGGCGAACGGCAGCCCGGTATGCGTGGCCGCGGCGTCGAGGAAGCGCCGGTCGAACGAGGCGTTGTGGAAGAACACCGGCGTATCGGCCAGGAATGACCGGAAAGCCGCGAATGCCTCGGCCACCGGGATGCCGTGGTGGTCGACCTCGGCCTGGGTAATGCCTGTCAGCCGCGTAATGAACGGCGGCACCGGCCCGCGCGTGCGCACCACTTGCGAGAACTCGCGCTCGATGGCGCCATCGGGCGCCACGTGGACCGCGGCGAATTCAAGGATTTCGCACGTGGCGGTCGACAGGCCGGTGGTTTCCAGGTCGGCCACCGCGAACGCCCCATCCAGCGCCAGCAGCGCCGCGCGGTGCCGGGACGCACGCGATGGCGCCGCCTGGGCGGGCCGGGGCGGCGCGAAGGGATCGTGGTCCAGATACGGATTGGGCGTCGAGTAGCGGCGGCGGAAATAATGCATGGCGGTGTCGGGCTGTGCGCGCATTGTATGCCCGCGTCCGGCGGGCGGCCTCATGCGCCGCGCGTGCCGCCGCCCGCCGGGCGCGCCATGAAGGCCAGTACGGCGTCGTGGAATTCCGTCATGAGCGGGGACCAGGTGGCCGTGCGACGGGTAATGAAGGCAATGCGGCGCGACAGCGGCCCGGCCAAGGCCACCGGCAGTTCGACCAGCCCGGCGGAGCGCGCACCGGCCAGCGCCGAGCGGGGCATGAGCGCGAGCAGGCCGGCGCGCCCCACCAATTCGAGCATGCCGGGCGAAAAGTGCTCGACTTCCAGCGCCGCGTGGGGCCGCTCCAAGCCCGCTTCAGCGTAATAGGTATCGAATGCCCGGCGCGCCATCGAGGTGGGCCGCGGCAGTACCCAGCGGCAATCCGCCAGATCGCCCAAGGCCAGCCGCTTCCTTGTCGCCAGCCGGTGGCGCCGGCCCGCCGCGATGCACAGCGCGTCGTCCTGCAGCCACTCCTGGCGCAAGGCCGGCGGCAAGTCGGCATAGACAGGCGCCACCAGGATGTCCAGGCCGCCGTTGGCGACGCGCTCGCCCAGTTCGTCGGACAAACCCGCATACAGTTCGACGCGCAACGCGGGACGGCGCGGCAGCAGCGTGGCCAGCACCGGCATGACCACCGCATCCATGGTGGCGCCGGTGGCGCCGACGCGCAGCAGGCCGGCCTGCCCCGCGCGCAGCTCTACCGCATGGCGCACCGCGTCGCGGTATTCGGCCCGCAGTTTCCGTGCATGCTGCAGGAATACCAGCCCGGCCGAGGTCAGCCGGATACTACGGCCGGAACGATCCAGCAGGGCCAGCCCGGACTCAGCCTCCAGGCGCTGCAACGATTTGGACAGCGCGGGCTGGGTGACCGAGCAGGCCGCCGCGGCCCGGCCCAGGTGCCCGTGCTCGACTACCTCGAGGAAATACTCGATATCGCGCAGCGACAAATTCATGAATTTAATTTATATCAAAGATGATGTTTAGGAATGTTATCGCAGGCCTGGGCACCTAGAATTTTTTCGTATAGGGCCGTGGCCCTCCCCTCTTTGATTACTGCCCTATGCCTGCACAACCGAACATCATCCTGATCGTCGCCGACAATCTCGGCTGGGGCGAACTGGGCTGCTACGGCGGCGGCGCCCTGCGCGGCGCCCCCACGCCACATATCGACCAACTGGCCAGCGAAGGCCTGCTGCTGCAGAACTTCAACGTGGAAAGCGACTGCGTGCCCACCCGTTCGGCCCTGATGACGGGGCGCCACCCCATCCGCACCGGCTGCCTGCAATCGGTGCCGCCGGGCCTGCCCCAGGGATTGCGGCGCGACGAGATCACGCTGGCGCAGCAATTGTCGGAACAGGGCTATGCAACGGCCCATTTCGGCAAATGGCACCTTGGCGACATCCCGGGGCGCTATCCGTCCGACCGCGGCTTCGACCTCTGGTACGGCATTCCGCGCACCACCGACGAAAGCCAATTCACCGCGTCGGTGGGCTTCGATCCCACGGTGGCCGAGATCCCGCACATCATGCAGGGCGGGCGCGGCGGGCCCTCCACGCCCGTACAGGTCTACGACCTGGAGGCGCGCCGCGGCATCGACGCCGAGCTGGTGCGGCGTTCGCAGGACTTCATGCGCGCGCGCACCGAGGCCGGCCAGCCGTTCTTCCTGTACCTGCCGCTGGTACACATGCATTTCCCGACCCTGCCGCACCCGGACTTCGCCGGCCGCACCGGGGTGGGCGACTTTGCCGATTCACTGGTCGAGATGGACCACCGGGTCGGCCAGATCATGCAGACCGTCGACGAACTGGGCCTGCGCGAGGACACGGTTTTCGTGTTCTGCAGCGACAACGGCCCGGAATTCCGCAAGCCCTATCGCGGCACGGCCGGCCCCTGGACGGGCACCTACCACACGGCCATGGAAGGCAGCCTGCGGGTGCCCTTCATCATTCGCTGGCCCCGCCGGATCGCCGCCGGACAGGTTTCCAACGAAATGGTCCATGTCACCGATCTGTTCACCACGCTGTCGCGCATCGGCGGCGCGGCCATTCCGGCCGACCGGCCGATCGACGGCCAGGACCAGCTCGATTTCTTCACCGGCGCGCGGGCGACGTCGCCGCGCGAGGGCTTCCTGTTCTACATCAAGAACGACCTGCGGGCCGTCAAGTGGCGCCACTGGAAACTGCATTTCTACTGGGAGCCCGAGGTCAACGAAGGCAAGGGCAAGCTGGAATCGCCCTATCTGTTCAACCTGCAGCAGGACCCCAAGGAAGAAAGCGACGTCCTGATCTTCAATACCTGGGTACTGGGCCCGGTGCTGAAGATGGTGCAGGCCTTCAACCAATCGTGCGCCGCGCATCCCAATACGCCGCCGGGCGCGCCCGACCCGGCGTGACCCGGCCGCGCCGGCGCGCCGTACAACGACAAGGGGAATATCGATGAAACTCGCATCCTGCCTGGCGGCCACTCTGCTGTGCGCCGCCATGCCGGCGGCGGCGCGCGCCGCCGCGCCACTGGACTGGCCCACCGGCACGATCCACTGGATCGTCGGCTTCGTGCCGGGCGGCACCGCGGACACCCTGACGCGCATCGCGGCCCAGGAACTGGCGCGCCAGACGGGCAAGACCGTCGTAGTGGAAAACCGTTCGGGCGCCTCGGGCGCCATCGCGCTGCAATACGTGGCGCGCAGCCAGGCGTCCGACGGCCTGCTGATCACCGTGCCGGGGCCGTTGGTCTACCCCAGCCCGCAGCCGCGCATCGGCCATGAGCTGGCGCCCGTGGCCCTGATGGCCGAAGGCCCGATGGTGATCGTCGGCCCGGCCGGCGGCGCCCAGGACTCGCTGCAGGACGTCGTCGAGGCCGCCCGCCAGCAACCCGAAGCCTGGAGCTACGGCAGTTCCGGTACCGGCACCTCCCAGCACCTGGCGGGCGAACTGCTGAACCGGCAGGCCGGCACGCACATGACGCATATCCCCTACAAGGGTGGCGGGCAGGCGGTGTCCGATGTGGCCGGCGGGCAGATCCCGCTGGCGATCCTGGGCGCCACGCCGGTCATGTCGCAGATCAAGTCCGGCACCCTGAAAGCCTACGCGGTGACCACGGCCTACCGTATCCCCAGCCTGCCCGAGGTGCCGACCATGCGCGAGGCGGGCTTTCGCGACTACGAGGCCAGCCAATGGTTCGCCGTGGCGGCGGTGCGGTCGATGCCCGCCAGTCAGCTGGATACCCTGAACGGCCTGCTGCGGCAGGCGTTCAAGAGCGCCGCCTTCCAGAAGGCGCTGGAGACGGCGGGCATGGTGGCCGGCGACGGCAGCCGCGCCGAACTGCTGGCCTTCCTGCGCGGGGATCAGCGGAAATGGGATGCGCTACTGCAGGGCGGGACGCTGCAGCTGGCGCCCTGAGGCCACCCGCGCGCAGCGGCGAGACACTCCGCCGGCCGGCAAGGGCGGCCGCAAGTCTTATATAAGATATAAGACACTTGCCCCCAGCCCCCTCCTCCCTCTACAATTCCGGCCGACAACCCTTCTCGCAACCCGACTTTACGCAGGCCTGCCATGCTGGAAACGTATCGCCAACACGTCGCCGAGCGCGCCGCGCTGGGTATCCCCCCGCTGCCCCTCTCGGCCCAACAAACCGCCGATCTGATCGAACTGCTGAAAAGCCCGCCCGAGGGCGAGGCGCAGTACCTGCTGGACCTGCTCACCCACCGCGTGCCCGCCGGCGTGGACGACGCCGCCAAGGTCAAGGCCTCGTACCTGGCGGCCGTGGCGCTGGGCAAGGAATCGTGTGCGCTGATCAGCCGGGCCAAGGCGACCGAACTGCTGGGCACCATGCTCGGCGGCTATAACATCGGCCCGCTGATCGAACTGCTGGACGACGCCGATGTCGGCACCATCGCCGCCGACGGCCTGAAGAAAACCCTGCTGATGTTCGACGCCTTCCACGACGTGAAGGACAAGGCCGACAAGGGCAACGCCAATGCGCGCGCCGTGATGCAGAGCTGGGCCGACGCCGAATGGTTCACCAGCCGCCCCGAGCTGCCCGAGAGCCTGACCATCACCGTGTTCAAGGTGCCGGGCGAAACCAACACCGACGACCTCTCGCCCGCGCCCGACGCCACCACGCGCCCCGACATCCCCATGCACGCGCTGGCCATGCTGAAGAACAAGCGCGAAGGCGCGGCGTTCCAGCCGGAAGAAGACGGCAAGCGCGGCCCGGTGAAGTTCATCGAATCGCTCAAGGAAAAAGGCCACCTGGTCGCCTATGTGGGCGACGTGGTCGGCACGGGCTCGTCGCGCAAGTCGGCCACCAATTCGGTGCTGTGGTTCACGGGCGAGGACATCCCCTTCGTACCCAACAAGCGCTACGGCGGCGTCTGCCTGGGCGGCAAGATCGCCCCCATCTTCTACAACACCATGGAAGACGCGGGCGCCCTGCCCATCGAGCTGGACGTCTCCAAGATGGAAATGGGCGACGTGGTCGAGCTGCGTCCGTATGAAGGCCGTGCACTGAAGGACGGCGAAGTCATTTCCGAATTCCAGGTCAAGTCCGACGTGCTGTTCGACGAAGTGCGCGCCGGCGGCCGCATTCCGCTGATCATCGGCCGCGGCCTGACCGCCAAGGCGCGCGAGGCCCTGGGCCTGCCGCCTTCGACGCTGTTCCGCCTGCCCAAGAACCCGGCCGATTCGGGCCGCGGCTACTCGCTGGCGCAGAAGATGGTCGGCCGCGCCTGCGGCCTGCCGGAGGGCCAGGGCGTGCGTCCGGGCACCTATTGCGAACCGCGCATGACCTCCGTGGGCAGCCAGGACACCACCGGCCCCATGACCCGCGACGAGCTGAAGGACCTGGCCTGCCTGGGCTTCTCGGCCGACCTGGTCATGCAGTCGTTCTGCCACACCGCGGCCTACCCCAAGCCGGTGGACGTCAAGACCCACCACACCTTGCCGCAATTCATCAGCACGCGCGGCGGCATCTCGCTGCGCCCGGGCGACGGCGTGATCCACTCGTGGCTGAACCGCATGCTGCTGCCCGACACGGTGGGCACCGGCGGCGACTCGCACACCCGCTTCCCCATCGGCATCTCGTTCCCGGCCGGCTCGGGCCTGGTGGCATTCGCCGCCGCCACCGGCGTGATGCCGCTGGACATGCCTGAATCGGTGCTGGTGCGCTTCAAGGGCAAGATGCAGCCGGGCGTCACGCTGCGCGACCTGGTCAACGCCATTCCGCTGTACGCCATCAAGCAGGGCCTGCTGACCGTCGCCAAGCAGGGCAAGAAGAACGTCTTCTCGGGCCGCATCCTGGAAATCGAGGGCCTGCCCGACCTGAAGGTGGAACAGGCGTTCGAACTGTCCGACGCCTCGGCCGAGCGTTCGGCCGCCGGCTGCACGGTGCGCCTGGACAAGGAACCGATCATCGAGTACATCAACAGCAACATCGTGATGCTGAAGTGGATGATCGCCAACGGCTACGAAGACGAACGCTCGCTGGGCCGCCGCATCAAGGCCATGGAAGCCTGGCTGGCCGACCCCAAGCTGCTGGAGCCCGACGCCGACGCCGAATACGCCGCCGTGATCGAGATCGACCTGGCCGACATCCACGAGCCCATCGTGGCCTGCCCCAACGACCCGGATGACGTCAAGACGCTGTCCGACGTGGCCGGCGCCAAGATCGACGAAGTGTTCATCGGCAGCTGCATGACCAACATCGGCCACTTCCGCGCGGCTTCCAAGCTGCTGGAAGGCAAGCGCGACATCCCGGTCAAGCTGTGGGTGGCGCCGCCCACCAAGATGGACGCGCAGCAACTGACCGAGGAAGGCCACTATGGCGTGTTCGGCACCGCCGGCGCGCGCACCGAAATGCCGGGCTGCTCGCTGTGCATGGGCAACCAGGCCCAGGTGCGCGAAGGGGCCACGGTGATGTCGACCAGCACCCGCAACTTCCCCAACCGCCTGGGCAAGAACACCAACGTGTACCTGGGTTCGGCCGAGCTGGCCGCCATCTGCTCGCGCCTGGGCCGCATCCCGACCAAGGACGAGTACATGGCCGACATGGGCGTCATCAACAAGAGCGGCGACCAGATCTACCAGTACCTGAACTTCGACAAGATCGCCGACTACAAGGACGTAGCCGACGTGATCGAGGTGTAAACGCCGCTGGCATGGCATTGCGGCGGCCGTGGCCCGCCGCAAGACAGAACGGCCCTGGACATGTCCAGGGCCGTTCTGTTTTTTTTGCCGCCAGGCCGCCTCGAGGGCGCGGCATCGACCCGTCAGTCGCGCACCGCCAACGCATCCAGCTGCGCATCGTCCAGGGCCAGCGCCAGGTCGCCCATGGCGCAGGTCACCGCCAGGGCGCGGCGCAGTTCGCTTGCGCGGATGATGTCCGGCGTATCCTCCGCGGACAGGATGCGGTTGACGCGCGAATCGGGCCGGTCGAAACCCGCCACCAGGCGCAGCGCGGGGATGCCGTGGCGGGCGAAATTGGCGTGGTCGGAGTTCGGCATCAGCGGCAGCCAGCTGGCGACCGGCACGCCGGCTGCCTGCGCGGCCCGCGCGACATAGCCGGCCAGCGCCGGGAAGTCGCTGATCAGCGCGGCCAGCGTATCGTCGCCGGCCACGGTGTCCAGGTTGATGTTCAGCTTGAGGCTGGCCCGCTCCGCGGCGGGCAGGTCCGCCAGGTAGCGGGCGGAGCCGGTCAGGGCCCATTCCTCGGCGCAGAACAGGCACACGCGCAAGCCGGCCGTGTGCGCCGACACCCTGGGCGCGAGTGCGCGCGCGGCCGCCAGGGCCACCGCCACGCCGGTGGCGTTGTCGAGCGCGCTCTGGCCCAGGTCATGGCCGTCCAGGTGGGCGCTGATGACGATGCGCGCGGCCCGGCCGCCCGGGATGTCCAGCACCGCCACGCCGGCGCGTGCGTCGGGCACCTCCTCGCCCTGGATCACCAGCCGGACCGGCCCGGCGGCATCGGCGAGCAGCCGCGCGCCGGCCGCGTCGATGTAGGCGGCCGGGATGCCGGCCGCATCGCGCGGGCGGCCCGAAGAGCCCGACAACAGGCCGCCGCCAGGCCGCGGGTTGGCGATCAGGAAGCCGGCGGCGCCCGCCTGCACCGCCATGTCGTACTTGCGGCGGCGATGCACGTGCTGCGGCGTGAACGGATACTCGTGGCGCACCAGCACCAGCTTGCCGCGCACCTGATCGCCGGCGCGCGCGAAATCGTCGGCGCGCCCCGGCCCCAGGTCCAGCACCGGCGCCACCAGGCCTTCCGGCGCGGTCGATGCCGAGCGCAGCAACGGCTTGCATTCCAAGGCGCGTGCCCCGCCCGCGTCGTCGAGCAGCTCCAGGCTGCCCTGCAGGCAGCGCCAGCCATCGTACGACACCTCCAGGCGCCGGACCTGCCCGCCCGTCGCCCGCATGTGCTCCAGCGCCCAGTCCATCGCGCGCGCATCCTGGCCGCTGCCGGACAGGCGGCCGCCGAAGCCGCACAACGCGTGAAAATCCTCCATCAGCTGCGTATCGCGCGCAGCCGCCTGCAACCACTCAGTCATGGGTTTCCTTCCAGGTCATGGCGCGCCCGGCCGGGCGCGCGCCTTTATTCCAGCTTGATGCCGGCCCGCCCGACCACGTCCTGCCAGCGGTCGAAGTCGGCCGACAGCAGGGACTGCAGGGCTTGCGCATCGGTTTGCGCGGGCACGTTGGCGCCGATGCCGGCATAGCGCTGCGCAATGGCGGGCGCCTGCATCACCTTGCCCATCGCCGCGCCGAGCCGGTCCAGCACGGCCTGCGGCGTGCCGGCCGGCGCCATCAGGCCCCACCAGCTTTGCACGGTCAGGTTGGGCAGCCCGCTCTCCTGGAACGTGGGCACGTCAGGCGTGGCGGGCTGGCGCTGCGGCGACGACACCGCCAGCGGCCGCACCTTGCCGGCCTGGAACAGCGCCGCGGCGCTGGGCATGCTGCTGAAGCTGATGTCGATCTGCCCGCCGGCCAGGTCGCTGACCGAGGCCGCGGCGCTCTTGTAGGGCACGTGCACCAGCCGGGTCTGGGTGTTGAGCATGAACAGCTCGGCCAGCAGATGGGTCAGCGAGCCATTGCCGCCCGAGCCGATCGAAACCACGCCGGGACGGGCGCGGGCATCGGCCACCAGTTCGGTAACGCCCTTGCCTGCGTAGCCGGGCCCGGCGAACAGGTACATCGGCGACAGGCCCACCAGGGCGATCGGCGCGAAGGCGCGGCGCGCGTCGTACTTGACGCGGTCGCCGTAAAGCGCCGGCACGATGGTGAACGGCACATCGGCCAGCAACAGGGTATAGCCGTCGGGCGCCTCCGTCGATACGTAGGCCGTGCCTATCATCGAGCCCGCGCCGGCGCGGTTCTCGACCACGACCGGCTGGCCCAGTTCGGCGCCCAGCTGCTCGCCGATCGCCCGGGCGATCAGGTCGGAGCTGCCGCCGGCCGAATACGGCACGACGATCTTGACGGGTTTGTCGGGATACGCGCCCGCGGCCAGCGCGGGCAAGGCGACCAGGGCGGCGGCCGCGATGCCGCGCCAGGCTTTTTTCCACTTGATCATGTTGTTGCGAGAAGCTGTTCTTGTTGGACGGAAAGGCATTCTGGGCCGGCCGCTTCCGCGCCGGCAAGGGACATATGCGCATGCGCCATTCCGTTGCGGAATAGCGGCTCAGCGCCCCAGGTAGTCGCGCACCGCCTGGTTCAGGGCGCCGGCCCGCTCCTGGACCCAGGCGCAGAAGGCCTCGGTATAGGGGCCGCCCACATCCGGCCGCGGCTGCATCAGGTAGTAGCCGAAGCGGCCTTCCACCACTTCGCCCAGCGGCCGGCACAACGCGCCCTCGCGCAACGGCTGCAAGACCGTGCACAGCGGCACGATGGCCGCTCCCAGCCCGTGCAGCACCGCCGGCAGCAGCACCGAGAAGCCCTCGTATTCGGGCGCGGTGGCGGACGGCCCGGGCCACAGCGGGGCCACCTCGGCGCGCCACTCGTCCCAGCCGTAGCCGCGCTGGGCGCGCTTGAGCAGCGGCAGGCCGTCCAGGTCCTCGACCCGGCGCACCGGATGGCGCCGCAGCAAGGCCGGCGCCACCACCAGGGTCATCTCGCGCCCGCACAGATAGCGCGCCGACATGCCGGACACATAGCCCGCATGCAGCTGGATCTCGGCGCCGAAGCGCTCCGCCTCGCCGCGCCCGTACAGCAGGCGCGGCCTGACGTTGACCCGGATGCCGGGATGGCGCTCGAAGAATTCGGCCAGGCCGGGCAGCAGGCAGAACTGCGCGAACGACGGCGACACCGCCACGTTCAGGGCCACCCGCGACCCCGGCTGCGCCACCAGTGCGTCGGCCTCGTCGATCAACCGCAGCGCGGCGCCGATGCGCTCGAAATACAGCGCGCCCGCGTAAGTCAGGCGCAAGCCGGTGGGCAGGCGCTGGAACAGCGCCACGCCCAGGCGCGCCTCGAGCGCGCTGATGTGCTTGCTGACCGCGCTCTGGGTCAGGCTCAGCTCTTCGGCGCTGCGGCTGAAATTCAGGCTGCGCGCGGCGGCCAGGAAAATGCGCAGCGAGGTGACGGAATTGCGTGAACCTTTCATCATGGACCAGGAGCCGGGCGCCCCGGGGGCGCCGAGGCAGGACATTATCCGGCGCGCGCCGCGCGGCGCAATGCGGCACATCCCTAGGCGCCGGCGCGCCGCCTGGCCGGGGTTTTCTTTTACGATGCTGTCATCATCGATTTCCCGCCCGACGGCCTGGTGCATGAACACGGAATATCTGGAGAGTTTCGCGAAGGTGGTGGAATGCCGCTCGCTGGCCGAGGCGGCGCGCCGCCTGCATTTGACGCCGGGCGCGGTGGCGGCGCGCATCCGCATCCTGGAAGGCGAGCTGGCCACCGCCCTGGTGCAGCGCTCGGGCCATACCATCACGCCCACCGAGGCCGGCATGCGCATCTACGACCGCGCCCGGGAACTGATCCAGTCGGCCCGCGACCTGCAGGCCATCGCCGGCTCGGGCTCGGTGGAGGGCGAGCTGCGGCTGGGCGTGTTCCCTTCCGCGCTGACCACGCACCTGCCGGTGCTGATGGAAGGCTTTTGCGCCAAGCACCCCGAATTGTCGACCTACATCGCCTACGCCCCCTCGGCGGAACTGTGCCGCAGCGTGCACATGGGCCAGCTCGACATCGCCATCGCGATCGAGCCGGCCTTCGCCATCCACAAGAACTGCGGCTGGCAGACCTTGCAGGAAGAACCCCTGATCGTGATCGCGCCCTCCCAGATGGCCGGGCGCGACGCGCACGACCTGCTGGTGCGCGAACCCTTCATCCGCTACGACCGGCTGGCGCACAGCGGCAAGCTGGTCGACCGCTACCTGAAAGACCACGCCATCGTGCCGCGCCAGCGCATCGAGGTGGACAGCCTGCTGACCATCGTCTCGCTGGTCGAGCGCGGGGTCGGCGTGTCGCTGGTGCCGGACTCGTTCTCCATCTGGTACAAGGCCGACGGCCTGGTGAAGATCGCCCTGCCGCAGCGCACGCCGATCCGCCGCATCGGCATGATCTGGGCCCGCCACGGCCCGCGCGCCAGCATCGCGCAGGCGCTGCTGGAGCATGCCCGGCAGACCTTCTGAACGGCGGCGCGCCGCCGCCGCCCCAGGCGCGGCACAAATCCTTTGCGTTGAAAACACAAAAAATTTGCGAATCCGGCCCGCGCCGGCCTCGTAGACTCTGGGTCCATCGACCAGGACCATTCAAAGGAGACACGAGGATGATCGGATTCCGCATTGCCGAGCTGCAGCGCCGCGTCGCGGCGCACTGGGTGGAGAAATTCCGCGCCATCCCGGTGGCCAATATCAGCGACGTCATGGCGCGCATGTCGGCCGGCGGAGCGGCGCTGCGCCCGATGCACGCCGGCGGCGCGCTGGCCGGGCCGGCGTTCACGGTCAAGACGCGCCCCGGCGACAACCTGATGGTGCACAAGGCCATCGCCATGGCGCAGCCCGGCGATGTCATCGTGGTGGATGCGGGCGGCGACCTGACCAACGCCATCATCGGCGAAATCATGACCACCACCGCCAAGCGGCGCGGCATCGCCGGCTTCGTCATCAATGGCGCCATCCGCGACCTAGGCACCATCTCGAAAGACAGCTTCCCCGTGTACGCGGCCGGCGTCACCCATCGCGGGCCGTACAAGGATGGCCCGGGCGAGATCAACGCGCCGGTCAGCCTGGGTGGCATGGTCGTGGCGCCGGGCGACCTGGTGCTGGGCGACGAGGACGGGCTGCTGAGCATCCCTTACGCCGAGGTGGAGGCCGTGCATGCGGCCGCCCAGGCCAAGAACGAACTGGAGGCGCGCATGCTGGCCGATATCGCCAATGGCGTGCTGGACACCGCGTGGATCGACCAGGCGCTGGCGCGCCTGCAGTGCGAATTCGTGAAATAGCCTCGGGACCGCCTGCATCATGACGCCTACCCCGAAGAAAGTCGTGCGGTTGAACCTGTGGACCGACCCCAGCTTCGACCGCATCCTGCGCGCCGATCCGAACATCGCGCTGACCGTGCTGGACCTGGCCGACCCGGAACAAGCCCTCTGGGAACAGCTGGGCCAGGCGGACGTCTACCACGTCTCGGCGGCCAAGGATGAAGTGCCGCCCCAATGGCAGGTAACGCGCGCGCTGCTCGAACGCTGCCCGCGCCTGCTGTGCGCCTCGACCTCCGGCGCGGGCTACGACACCGTGGATGTGCAGGCCTGCACCGAGCGCGGCGTGCTGGTGGTCAACCAGGCCGGCGGCAACGCGGCATCCGTGGCCGAGCACGCTTTCGGCCTGATGCTGGCGGTCGCGCGCCGCATCGTCGAATCCGACCAGCGCCTGAAGGCCGGCGGCCGATTCTCGCGCGAGGACCTGATGGGCCACGAACTCAACGGCCAGACGCTGGGCCTGGTCGGCATCGGCCACATCGGCCGGCGCGCGGCGCGGCTGGGACAGGCGTTCGGCATGCGCGTGCTGGCCCACGACCCATACCTGGACGACGCCGAGGTGCGCGCGCGCGGGGCGGAACCGGTGCCGCTGGACGAATTGCTGGCCAGCAGCGACGTCGTGTCGCTGCACTGCCCGCGCACCGCCCAGACCGAGGGCCTGTTCGACGCCGCGGCGTTCCGCGCCATGAAGCGCGGCGCCCTGTTCATTTCCACCGCGCGCGGCGGCATCCACGACGAGGCCGCGCTGCATGACGCACTGGCGGCGGGCCATCTGGGCGGCGCGGGGCTGGACGTCTGGAAGGTCGAGCCGCCGCCGCCCTCGCACCCGCTGCTGGGCCTGTGGAACGTGGTGTCGACCTTCCACACCGGCGGGGTGACGCACGAAGGCCGCCGCAATGTGGCCACCATGGCGGCCGAGCAGATCCGCGCCCTGTGCGCCGGCGACCGGCCCGGCCGCATTGTCAATGACGCCGCCTGGCCCGCGTTCACGGCCCGGCTGCGCGTCTGATTTCCACACACAACAAAGGAGACAAGACCATGCAACTGCAGCACGAATTCAAGCGCAAGCTCGCCGCCCTGGCGGCCGCCGGCGCGGCGCTCGCGACCATGCTGGCCGCCCCCGCGCGGGCGGAGTATCCCGAGCACCCGATCAACCTGATCGTGTCCTACGGCCCGGGCGGCGGCACCGACCTGACGGCCCGCGCGCTGGCGCCGTTCATCGAGAAATACCTGGGCAACGGCGCGCGCATCGTGGTCCTGAACCGGCCCGGCGCGGGCGGCGCCATCGGCTTCGCCGAGATCGCGCGCGCCAAGCCCGACGGCTACACCATCGGCTTCCTGAACACCCCCAACCTGATCACCATCCCGATCGAGCGCAAGGCCCAGTACCACTGGACCGACTTCGACCTGATCGGCAACCTGATCGACGACCCCGACAGCTTCGCCGTCAATACCAGCAGCAACATCAAGACCCTGGCGGACCTGGCCGCCTATGCCAAGGCCAATCCCGGCAAGGTCACGGTGGGCACCACCGGCATCGGCTCGGACGACCACCTGGCCATGCTGCTGTTCGAGAAATCCACCGGCACCAAGATGACCCACGTGCCCTACAAGGGCGCGGGCGAAGTGCGCAGCGCCATCTCCAGCGGCGAGATCTTCATGGCGGCGATGAACATCGGCGAAGCCTGGGCCTACATCCAGGCCGGCTCGCCGATGCGCGACCTGGGCGTCATGAGCCAGGAGCGTTCGGACATCGCCCCCGACCTGCCCACCTTCAAGGAACAGGGGCACGACATCACCATGGCTTCGCTGCGCGGCATCGGCGCGCCCAAGGGCTTGCCGCCGGAAATCAAGGACAAGCTGGTCAAGGCCGTGCGGCAGGCGGTGGAAGACCCCGAATTCCGCGCCAAGGCCAAATCCATGTACGCGCCGCTGCGCTACCTGGCGCCCGCGGAATACCAGGCTGAGCTGCAGGCCAACGAAACCCTGTTCCGCGACTTCTGGAAGGCGACGCCCTGGGCCGAACACTGAGCGTACGGCGGCGGCCGGCGCGGAAAAAGATTGCGTCCCCTGGTCGCGGCCGGGATAATACGACAAATTCTTATTTCCAATCTGTTTCCCTGCCCTCCATGCCTGCCGCCCCGTCTCTCCTGTCCGCTCCCCGCCCCGCCCACCTCACCCCCCTGGCCCTGGCGCTGCATGCCGCCCTGTCGGCCGCGGCGCTGGCCGCCGCGCCGGCCTGGTCGCAGACCGTGCAGGGAGCGGTCACCACCCTGGAAGCCACCACGGTCACCGGCGAGGCCAGCGTCTCCAACCCCACCCCCGTCGAGTACGCGGGCGGACAAGTGGCGCGCGGCGGGCAGTTGGGCGTGCTGGGCAACATCGACAACATGGACGCGCCCTTCGTGGTGACCAGCTACACGTCCAAGCTGATCGAGGACCAGCAGGCCCGCACCCTGGGCGACGTGGTAAAGAACGACGCTTCGGTGCAGGTGGGCAATGGCTTCGGCAACTCGGCCGAAACGTTCTCGATCCGCGGTTTCGCCATGAACAACGACGATCTGTCGTTCAACGGCTTGTACGGCATCCTGCCGCGCCAGGTGCTGCCCACGCAGATGATCGAGCGGGTCGAGATCCTGAAGGGCGCCAATGCCTTCCTGAACGGCGCGGCGCCGGGCGGCTCCGGCCTGGGCGGCGCCATCAACATCCAGCCCAAGCGCGCCGGCGCCGATCCGCTGACTCGCGCCACGGTCGACTACACCAGTGATTCACAGGTGGGCGGCAGCGTCGACATCGGGCGCCGCTGGGGCGACGCGCAGCAGTTCGGCATCCGCGTCAACGCGGCGCATCGCGACGGCGACACGGTAGTGGACGACGCCGGCCAGCGCATGACCGTGGGCACCGTCGGGCTGGACTACCTGGGCGAGCAACTGCGCGTCTCCCTGGACGCGGGCTACCAGAAGTACCGCTACTCGCAGCCGCGCCCCACCATCGTGCCGACTGGCGACGGCGTGCCGTCGCCGCCGTCGAACGACGTCAACTACGGACAACCCTGGACCTACAGCGAGCTGGAAAGCACCTTCGGGGTGCTGCGCGCCGAGTACGATTTTTCGAGCAGCTGGATGGGCTATGCCGCCATCGGCACCAGCCACGACCGCGAGAACGGCGACTATGGCCAGCCCCGGGTCGGCGACGACGGCATCGGCGAAGTGGGGCGCCTGACCGTGCCCTATACCCGCGACTCGGTCAGCGGCGAAATCGGCATGCGCGGGCGCTTCCAGACCGGCGCGGTCGGCCATCTCGTCAATGTCGGCGTATCGCGGCTGCAAACCCGCGTCAGGCAGGCCTGGGAAACCAGCGCGCGCAGCCCGATCGACATCTACGACCCGGTGTACTTCGACCGCCCGGAAACCAACTTCGTGGGCGGCGACCTGGACGACCCGCATGTCAGCAGCCGCACGCACCTGACCAGTGTCGCGCTGTCGGACCAGTTGTCGTTCCTCGACGACCGCGTGCTGCTGACCCTCGGCGCGCGCCACCAGACCATCAAGGACAAGCTCTACACCACCGCGGGCGTGCACGACACCACTTACGACAAATCGGTGTGGACCCCGGCCTACGGCCTGGTGGTGCGGCCATGGGAACAGGTGTCGTTCTACGTCAACCACATCGAGGGCCTCAGCAAGGGCGACACGGCGCCGCAGCAGGCCAGCAACTTCGGCGAGAGCCTGGCGCCCTACCGCACCAAGCAGACCGAGGCCGGCGTCAAGCTGGATTTCGGCAATATCGGCGGCAACATCGGCGTCTTCCAGATCGAAAAGCCCGAAGCCCACGTCAATGCCGCCGGCGTATTCGAGGAAGCCGGCTCGCAGCGCAACCGCGGCCTGGAAGTGAACATCTACGGCGAGCCGGTGCGCGGCGTGCGCCTGCTGGGCGGCGTCACCTTCATGGACCCGGAACTGCGCGGCACCGCGGGCGGCGCGCAGGACGGCAACGACGCCATCGGCGTGCCGCGCTACCAGGCCGTGCTGGGCGCCGAATGGGACGTGCCGGCGTTGACGGGCCTGACGCTGCAGGCCTACGTGCAGCGGCGCGGCTCGCAGTATGTCAATATCGACAACACCGCCAAGATCCCGGCCTGGACCCGCATCGACCTGGGCGCGCGCTATGCCACCAAGATCGACGGCCGCAACGTGGTGTGGCGCGCCGGCGTCGACAACGTGACCGACAAGAAATACTGGGCCACGGCGGGCAACGACTTCGGCCAGGTCACGCAGGGCATGGGCCGCGTGTACAAGCTGTCGATGTCGGTCGATTTCTGATCCACGGCGGCGCGGGCCGGCGGGCCGGCCCGCGCGGTCACACCGCCGGTCAGAACGCCACCTGGTCGCCGCCCTTGAGCTGCAGGATGCGGCGCGCGTCTTCCGGCGTGGCGACCTGCATGCCCAGCCCCTCGATCATCTGGCGCACCGAGCGCACCTGCTCGGCATTGGACTGCGCCAGCCGGCCCTTGCCGGCCCACAGGCTGTCCTCCAGGCCGACCCGCACGTTGCCGCCCATGGCCACCGACTGCGCGGCGATGCGGAACTGGCTGGCGCCGGCGCCCAGCACCGACCAGCGGTAGTCCGCGCCGAACAGCCGGTCGGCGGTGCGGCGCATGTGGATTACATCCTCCGGATGAGTGCCGATGCCGCCCAGCAGCCCGAATACCGACTGCACGAAGAACGGCGCCTTGACCAGGCCGCGGTCGGCGAAGTGCGCCAGGTTGTACAAGTGGGCGATGTCGTAGCACTCGAATTCAAAGCGCGTGCCATTGTCGTAGCAGGTCGACAGGATGTATTCGATGTCCTTGAAGCTGTTGCGGAACACCAGGTCGCGCGTGGCCTCCAGGTGCTCGCGTTCCCAGTCGAACTGGAATTCCTTGTACTTGTTCAGCAGGTGGTACAGCCCGAAGTTGATCGACCCCATGTTCAGCGAAGCCACCTCGGGCTTGAATTGGGCCGCCGGCTTGACGCGTTCCTCGACCCGCATATAGGGGCTGCCGCCGGTGGTGATGTTGATCACCGCGCCGGTGCGGCGCTTGACCTCCGGCAGGAAGCGCGCAAACGCCTCGGGCGTCTGGTCGGGCTTGCCGTTCTGCGGGTCGCGCGCGTGCAGGTGCAGGATGGCGGCGCCCGCCTCCGCCGCCGCTACCGCCTCGCGCGCGATGTGCTCGGGCGTGATGGGCAGGTGCGGCGACATGGACGGCGTGTGGATCGCGCCGGTAATGGCGCAGGTGATGATGACTTTATCCTGGGACATGCTGGGCTCCGTGGTGATGGGCGCGCCGGCCGGCGCGCTCAGGGGGTGTCGTCGTCGCGGCCGGCCTGCTTGTGCGCGGCCAGCGCCATCAACTGGCGGTCGCGCCATAGCTGGCGCGCCGGCAAGCCGGCGGCGGGCAGGCGGGCGCGGCGCTCGGCCTCGACGCGGTCCATGGTCTCGCCGCTCCACGGCACGCGCCGCTGCATCTGCTCGAACAAGTCCGCGTACATGCCTTCGTAGCGCCCGGCGTAATCCCGCACGCCGCCCGGTGCATTCAGGTCGATGGTCTCGAACGGCCCCATGAACGACCAGCGCAGCGCCAGGCCTTCGCGGATGCCGACATCCACGTCCTCGACGCCCGCATAGCCGTCGGCCACCAGCCGGAAGGCCTCCTGCAGCAGCGCGCCCTGCAGGCGGTTCATGACGAAGCCGTCGATCTCGCGGCGCATCATGATGGGCACTTGCCCGGCGTCGGCCAGTATCTGGCGGGCGCGCTCCATGGCCCGCGGCGCGGTCCAGGGCGCGGGCACCAGTTCCACCGCCGGCACCAGGTAGGGCGGATTGATCGGATGCGCGACCAGGCAGCGCTCGCGGCCCGGCAGGTGGTCGGTAAAGCGCGACGGCAGCAGCGCCGATGTCGAACTGGCCAGGATGGCGCCGGCCGGCGCCAGCTGGTCGAGCTCGGCGTACACCGCGCGCTTGCCATCGAGCACTTCGGGCGTGTTCTCCTGCACGTAGTCCGCCTGCGCCAGGGCCGCGCCGAGCTCGGTTTCCACGCGCAGCCGGGCCTGCACGTCGGCCGGCCGCTGGCCGCGCAGCAGGCCGTGCCGGTCCAGGTCCGGCAATACGGTGGCGGCGAACTCCAGCGCGCGCTCGGCCTGGCCGGGCTGCTTGTCCCAAAGCGCGACGCGATGGCCGCCGCGCGCGAACACAACGGCCCAGGCGCGGCCGATCAGGCCGGCGCCGACGATGGCGATACGTAGCATGGCGGTCTCCCTCAGAGTGTCTCGACGTTGCCGTCCACGCTCAGCGACTGGCCGGAAATATTGCGTCCACCTTCCGACAGCAGGAACGCCACCGCCAGCGCAATGTCGTGCTGCGTGACCATGCGGCGCAGCGAAACGCGTTCCAGGTAGGTGGCTTCCATGCGCTCATAAGACACGCCCACCTGTTCGGCGCGCGCGCGGATCACGCCCTCCATGCGCGGGCCCTCGACGATGCCCGGCAGGACCGCGTTGACGCGGATGCCGGCCGGCCCGAGTTCCTTGGCCAGGCTCTGGGTAAAGCCGATGACGCCGAACTTGGCCGAGGAATATGGCGTGCGGAAGGCATAGCCGTGGCGGCCCGCCGCCGATGACATGTTGACGATGGCGCCGCCGCCTGCGGCCTTGAGCAGCGGCACCGCCAGGCGGGTGCAGAGGAACTGGCCGGTCAGGCAGATATCCACGCAACGGCGCCATTCCTGCGGGTCGAGGTCCTCCACTGCGCCGGTGGGCCCCGCGATGCCGGCATTGTTGATGAGCGCGTCGAGCCCGCCCAGTTGTCGCCCGGCTGCCTCGAACAGGCGCGCCACGTCCGCCTCGCTGGAAACGTCGGCGCGGATCGCCCCGACCTCGGGATGGCTTTGCGCCAGTTGCGCCAGCGCGGGCTCCGCGACATCGCAGGTGAACACCCGCGCGCCGCAGGCGGCCAGATGCCGCACGATGGCCAGGCCGATGCCGCCCGCCCCGGCCGTGACCACCACCCGCAACCCTTCCAGGCCGTCCGCTTGTCTGCTCATATGCTCCTCCTGCGGCATGCGCCGCGCGTGATTCGATTGGCCGCCGCGACCCGTCGTGCCCGCTGCGGCCGGATTCGGCTTATAATTTGTATCTGTGATCACAGATCATGATGAAATAGTACGATGGGAATCCCCGTGACGCAACCACCTGCCCTGCCCGCCGCCGACCCGGCGGACCGCCTGCCGCCCACCACCGAACTGGAAGGCAAGATGGAAAAAATTGTCCGGCACACGCTGTCGGACCGGGTCTACGCCGATTTGAAGGAGCTGCTGCAATCGGGCGAGATGGAGCCGGGCCAGCGCTTCACGCTGCGCGGCCTGGCCGCCACCGTGGGCACCAGCGCCATGCCGGTGCGCGAGGCGGTCGGCCGCCTGTCGGCCGAACAGGCGCTCGAAGTCCTGCCCAACCGCGCCATCCGCGTGCCCATCATGACGCGCGAACGGTTCCTGGAATTGCGCACCCTGCGCATCCAGCTCGAGGGCCTCGCCATCGAACAGGCGGCGCAGCACCGCAGCGCCGCCGAGCTGGCCGACATCCGCCGCCATGAACAGGAATTCCGCCAGGCGCGCGAACTGCCCGAGCCCGACGGGCGCCAGGCGGTGCGCGCCAACAAGAACCTGCATTTCGCCATCTATCGCGCCGCGCGCATGCCGGTGCTGCTGCAGATCGTCGAGAGCCTGTGGCTGCAGGTCGGCCCGGTGCTGAACTATGACCTCGCCAGCAGTCCGCGCCGCCTGACGCACGGCGAGGCGCACCAGCATCATGCCGACATGGTGGCGGCCATCGCGCGCCAGGATCCCGCGGCGGCCCGCGCGGCCCTGGTGGCCGACTTGATGAGCGCCAGCGAATTCATCCTGGCGCGCGACGTGCTGCCCTGATGGCCGGCGCGGGTCGGGCAGCCCCTATCGTGACACGCGGAACCGCTTAGAATTGCCGCCATCCCCCGCACAAGGAATCCGGCAATGAGACGTGGGCCGCTGCTGCTGACCCTGCTGACGCTCTTGACGGGCTGCGCCACCACGCCGCCCTCCAACCCCGAGGATCTCTGCGCCATCTTCCGCGAGAAGCCGGACTGGCATGACGCCGCGCTCGACGTGCAGAAAAAATGGGGCGTGCCGGTGCAAGTGCCGTTCGCGATGATGTACCAGGAATCCAGCTTCCGTCACGACGCGCTGCCGCCGCGCTACTACTTCCTGGGCTTCATTCCCTGGGGCCGGGTCAGTTCGGCCTACGGCTATGCCCAGGCCAAGGACGAGACCTGGGCCGACTACAAGCGCGAGGCGGGCAGCTGGACGGCCAGCCGCGACGACCTGGCCGACGCGCTGGACTTCATGGGCTGGTACATGACCAAGACGCAGCGCCTGAATGGCGTATCCAAGTGGGACGCCTACGGCCAGTACCTGAACTACCACGAAGGCTGGACCGGCTATCGCAACCGCAGCTATGACGGCAAGGCGTGGCTCAAGCGCGTGGCCCAGCAGGTGCAGGCGCGCGCCGAACGGTTCGGCGCGCAGTACCGCTCGTGCGAAAAGGACTTGAATCGCGGCGGCCTGTTCGGCCTGTTCTGACACCCTCCCGGCTGCGCTATCCTGTCGGCTACAGGAGAGGGGCAACATGTATTTCGACTCGACACTCTGGGCGATGACGCGCGGCGTGCGGCTGCGCATGCTGGGCTGCGCCCTGCTCGGGCTGCTGGGCCTGGCGGCCGGCATCGCCCGCTTCGTGCTGCTGGGCCAGTTCCTGGCACGGCTGTTCGCCGGCGTGGGCGGCGCCGCGCTATGGTGGCCGCTGGCCGGCGCGGCCCTCGCCATCCTGCTGCGCGGCGCCTGCGAGCATGCGCTGAACCTGGTGGCCAACCGCAACGCGGCGCGCATCCAGGACAACCTGCGCGCGCAGCTCTACGACAAGATCGTCGAGCTGGGCCCGGCCTGGTTCGGCGGCCAGCGCACCGGCGGCGTGATGCTGGCGGTGATCGACGGCGTCGAACAGCTGCAGAGCTTCTTCGGCCGCTATCTGCCGCAACTGTTCATTGCCGCCTGCGCCCCGGTGGTGATCTTCGCTTTCATTGCCTGGTGGGACTGGCCGGTGGCCCTGGTGCTGCTCGCGGCGGCGCTGATCACGCTGATCCTGCCGCTGGCGGCGCACGGCAGCCATCGCGATGCCTCGCGCCGGCGCGCCCAGGCGTTCAAGGCCTTCGGCGAGGAATTCCTGGACGCCATGCAAGGGCTGCCCACCCTCAAGGCGTTCGGCCAGAGCCGCGCCTGGGGCGACCGGCTGGCGGCGCGTGCGCGGGCGCTGTCGGACAACACCTTCAAGGTGCTGGGGCGCGAGGTCTCGGCGCGCTTCGCCACCGACATCGGCATCACCGTCGGCGCGGCCGCCGCGCTGGCGCTGGGCGCCTGGCGCGTGGCCCAGGGCGAGATGACACTGGCCGCGCTGCTGGTGGTGCTGATGGCCGGCACGGAGATCTTCCGCCCCCTGCGCGACATGCGCGCCGTCCTGCACCAGGGCCTGATGGGGCAATCGGCCGCCGCCAGCGTGCGCACCCTGCTGGAAGCCACCAGCTCCGCGCCGTCGGGCGGCGCCGCGACGCTGCCCGACGGCGGCCGCGGTGGCCTGGCGATCGCCTTCCGCGATGTGGCTTTCTCTTATCCGGGCGGACGCAGCATCACGCACCAGGGCATGACGTTCGACGTGCGGCCCGGAGAGCGCGTGGGCATCGTCGGCCCGAGCGGCTCGGGCAAATCCACCCTGGTGCGCCTGCTGCTGCGCCTGCACGATCCCCAGGCGGGCGCCATCGAGCTGGGCGGCCAGGACCTGCGCAGCCTCGATCCCGAAGCCGTGCGCGCGCGCATCTCGCTGGTCGCCCAGGACAGCACGCTGTTCCACGGCAGCGTGGAAGAAAACCTGCTGCTGGCGCGGCCCGACGCCACGCCGGAACAATTGCGCGCCGCCGCCATGGCCGCCAACGCGCACACGTTCATCATGGCGCTGCCGCAGGGCTACCAGACTTTGCTGGGCGAGCGCGGCACCCAGCTTTCCGGCGGCCAGCGCCAGCGCCTGGCGATCGCCCGCGCCCTGTTGCGCGACACGCCGGTGCTGGTCCTGGACGAGGCGCTATCGTCCGTGGATGCCGAGAACGAGGCCGAGATCCAGCAGGCGCTGGACCGGCTCAGCCGCGGCCGCACCACCCTGGTGCTGGCGCACCGGCTGTCCAGCGTGATCAATGCCGACCGCATCCTGGTGCTGGACGGCGGACGCATCGTCGAGACCGGCACGCACGCCACGCTGATGGCCGGCGACACGCTGTACCGGCGCCTGATGGGCGCGCAGCAGGGGCCGGCCGAGACGCTCGACCTGCCGGCCGCGGGCGCGGCCGGCACGCCGGACGCCGACGGCCACGCCGCCGACCGCCCCGCCCCGCTGCCGCTCGAAGACGAGGCGCGCCACATCGGCACGCGCCAAGTGCTGGGCACCCTGCTGGACATCATCCGCCCCTGGAAGCGGCAGTTCGCCATCACCGTGGCCAGCGGCGTCGGGCGGGTGGCGGCCTTCATCGGCGTGTCGGTGCTGGGCGCGCTGGTGATCGCCCGGCTCAAGAACGGCGAGCCATTCGACGGCCTGCTGGCCGCGCTGTTCGTGGCGGCGGTGGCGGCGGCCGCGCTGCACTGGATCGAGTCGTGGCTGGCGCATGCCATCGCCTACCAGTTGCTGGCCGAAATGCGCATCGCGCTGTATCGCAAGCTGGAGGCGCTGGCGCCAGCCTACCTGCTGCGGCGCCGCGCCGGCGACCTGGTCGGCCTGGCCACGCAGGACGTCGAAACGGTCGAATACTTCTTCGCGCACACCGTGGCGCCGGCCTTCGTGGCGGTGCTGGTGCCGGCCTTGGTGGTGGCGATTCTCGGCGCCACCGCCTGGCCGCTGATGGTGGCGCTGCTGCCGTTCCTGCTGTGGGCCGGCGCGTCCCCCTGGCTGAGCCGCGCCCGCGTGGACGCCGAGGGCAGCCGCGCCCGGCAGGCGCTGGGCCTGCTCAGCGCGCACCTGGCCGAGAGTATCCAGGGCCTGTCGGACCTGGTGGCCTTCTCGGCCACCGGGCGGCGCCGCGCCGCCTTCCTGGCCATCGCCCGCGACTACCAGACAGTCCGGCTGGCGCTGCTGGCCGACCTGTCGCGCCAGGGCGCCCTGCTCGAGATCGCCACCGGGCTGGGTGGGCTGGCGGTCGCCGCCACCGGCGCCTGGTGGGTGGCGCAGGGCGGGCTGGCCGCCGGGCTGCTGCCGCTGCTGATCCTGCTATCAGTGTCGGCTTTCCTGCCGGTCTCGGAGATCGCCCAGGTCAGCCGGCAACTGGCCGATACGCTGGCCTCGACCCGCCGCCTGCGCGCCATCCACGATGAGCCGGTGCACATCGCCGACGGGCCGCTCGACCCGCCCATGGCCGTGGCCGGCCTGCCGCTGGCCTTCGAGGACGTGACATTCACCTATCCCGGCCGCGCCCGGCCCGCGCTGAGCGGCGTCTCGCTGGACTTGCCGGCCGGCGCCACGCTGGCGCTGGTGGGCCCGTCCGGGGCGGGCAAGAGCACGCTGGCCAGCCTGCTGCTGCGCTTCTGGGATCCGCAGCGGGGCACCGTGCGCATCGGCGGCGTCGGCCTGCCCGAATTGACGCTGGACGCGCTGTACCGCCGCATCGCGCTGGTGGCCCAGGACACCTGGCTGCTCAACGGCACGCTGGAAGACAACATCCGCCTGGCGCGGCCCGATGCCGGCGCGGCCGAGCTGGCCCTGGCCATCGAGCGCGCGGCCCTGGCGGACTTCGTGGCGGGGCTGCCCGACGGGCTGAACACGCGGGTGGGCGAGCGCGGCGTCGCGCTGTCCGGCGGACAGCGCCAGCGCATCGCCATCGCGCGCGCCTTCCTGCGCGACGCGCCGGTGCTGATCCTGGACGAGGCCACGTCGCACCTGGATGCGATCAGCGAGGCCCAGGTGCACCGGGCGCTGGCCGAGTTGATGCGCCACCGCACCACCCTGATCATCGCGCACCGGCTGTCGACCATCCGGCAGGCCGATACCATCGCGGTGGTGGACGGCGGCCGCATCGTCGAGGCGGGCACGCACGACGCCCTGCTACGGCGCGGGGGCGCCTACGCGCACCTGGTGAACCGGCAGATGACGGCGGCGCGCCAGGTGGCGTGACGCCGCGCCGGCGCCGGGCGGCGCCGGCCGCCGGCTACCATTGGCCGAAGAATATGCCCGCGCGCTTGTGGGCGTTGGTGGACTGCTCGACCGCGCCATCGGACATGGTGGTGCGCCGCTTCGCGCGCAGCGACCATTCCAGCAGCCGCTGGCGCATCTCGGCGCGCACCCCGGCATGCGTGGCGCTGGCGCCCAGGTCTTCGAACTCGTCCGGATCGGCCTGCAGGTCGTACAGCTGCTCGGGTTCGTCCAGCCAGTACACATAGCGCCAGCGCTCGGTGCGCACCGACCAGGCGCGCGCCTGCTGCGGTGTCTTGCCCAGCGCCACGCGCGCCTGCCGGAAGCTGTAGTCGAGTTCCGACACCGCGGCGTCGCGCCATGCCAGGCCGTCATCCGCGCCGTGCAACAGCGGCTGCAGCCCGCGGCCTTCCAGCCGGTGCCCGGGCAGCGGCGCGCCGAGCGCGTTCAGAATGGTCGGCACGATGTCCACGCTTTCCACCAGCCGGCGCTCGACGCGCCCGCGCGTGGCGTCGGCCGCGGCGCCCGGGTCCATCACGATCAGCGGCACGCGCTGCACGGTGTCGTAGAACAGTTCCTTTTCGCCCAGCCAATGGTCGCCCAGGAAATCGCCATGGTCCGAGGTGAAGACGATCAGCGTGTTGCGCATCAGGCCGGCCCCTTCCATGTAGTCGAACAGGCGGCCCAGGTGCGTGTCGAGCTGGCTGACCAGGCCCTGGTAGGCCGGCCGCACGGTGCGCACGCATTCGTCGCGCGCGAAGCTGCGGCTTTCCTCGTGCTGCCGGTACGCCTGCAGCACCGGGTGCGCGCCCGCCAGCTCGCGCTGGTTGCGCACCACCGGCAGGCATTGGTCGCTGCTGTACATGCGGTGATAGGGATCGGGCGCCATGTAAGGCCAGTGCGGCTTGACATAGCTCAGGTGCAGGGCCCAGGGCTGCGCGCCGCGCTGGCGCATGAATTGCAGCGCGCAGTCGGTCGTGTAGGCCGTTTCGGAATGCGCCTCGCGCACGCGCGAGGGCAAGTGGGTATTGCGCATGTGCCAGCCGCTGACGACCTGCCCGTCGCCGTCCACCGCCGCGATGACGTAGTCCGTCCAGGGGTCGGCCGAGTCATAACCATGACGACGCAGGAAGGCGGGATAGCCGCTCTCCTCGCCCGGCTCGTGGTGGCCGTCGTAGCGGTCGGCCTCGCGGAAACTGCCGCGCGCCAGCAAGGCGCCCAGCTCCGAGCCGCCGTCGATGGCCAGGCGCTCCATGCCGGCGCGATCCGGGATGACGTGGCTCTTGCCGATCAGCACCAGGTCGCGCTCGCGGCCGGCCAGGTATTCGCCCAGCGTCACTTCGCCCACCGACAGCGGCACGCGGTTCCACGTAGCGCCGTGGCTGGACGGATAGCGGCCGGTGTAATAGCTCATGCGCGACGGGCCGCACACGCCGGCGTTGACGAACGCCCGCTCGAAACGCACGCCGCGCGCCGCCAGCGCGTCCAGGTTGGGGGTGCGCAGATACGGATGCCCATAGCAGCCCAGGTGATCGGCGCGCAACTGGTCGGCCATGATGAACAGCACATTCTGGATATCGCTCATGAAATGCCACCCTTGCGCTATTGCGTAGCCTTGAAGCCGGAGCGGCGCACGACCGGCTCCCATTGCTGCCGGTAGGCGGCCAGCGCCCGCGCCGTCTGTTGCGCGTCGGCCGATACCGGCACCAGGTTGGCCGCCCGCACCGCCTGCTGCATGGCCGGCTCGCGCATTACGGCCGCGATCTCGCGCGCCAGGCGCTCGGCCTTTTCCTGCGGCATCGCGGCCGGCGCGAAGAAGGCGTTCCAGCCGTCGGCGGCCAGGTCGACCCCTGTCTCGCGGAAGGTGGGAACGTCCGGCAGGGCCGGATCGCGCTGGGCGCCGGAGGTCGCCAGGATGCGCACGCGGCCGCCCTGGTGCTGCGGCAGCAGCGTATCGAGCGTGTCGATGGCCTGCGGCAGGATGCCGCCGATCAGTTCGCTGATCAGCGGCCCGGAACCGCGGTATCCCACCACTTCGGCCGCCAGGCCGATTTCGTCGCCCAGCATCAGCGCGAAGAAATGCGGCAGGCTGCCGGTCGCCGGCACGCCCACGGTGAAGCGCTCGGGGTTGGCCTTGAGCCACTGCCGCAGCGACGGCAGGTCGCGCATGGGGGAATCGGCCGATACCGCCAGCGCGAACTGGTAGCTGCTGACCAGCGACACTGGCCGGAAATCGCGCTGCGCGTCATAGCCCGGATCTTCGTAGACCAGCGGCGCCACCACCATCACCGCCGGGTTGCCGAGCAGCAGCACGTTCTGGCCGGCGCCGGCGCTGCGCAGCGTTTGCGCCGCAATGCGGCCGCCCGCGCCGGTCTTGTTCTCGACGATGACGGCGACGCCGACGCGGTCCTTCAGCCGCTCGGCCACCAGCCGGGCGATGCGGTCGGAACTGCCGCCCGGCGGGTATCCGACCACGATGGTCAAGGGCCCGTCCAGCGGCGCCGCCGCCCAGGCCGGCACGGCCAGCGCACAGGCCGCGAGCGCGGCCAGTATCCGTTTGAACATGTCTTCCTCCTGTGTTTTTGTGTGCGCAAAGACTGTAGCAACGGAGGCTTTTCTTGATCTAATCCAATATCGGCATAACTACAAAACCGCCCCAGGAGAGCCCCCGCATGCCCAGCGCGCCACCGCCGCCCGACCACCTGGCGGACATGCCCATGTATTGCCTGTACCAGGCCTGGTCGCAGGCCAGCCCGGTGTTCGTGCGCCTGTGCGAAGGGCGCTTCGGCATCACCCGCCGCGAATGGCGGCTGCTGGCCGCGACCGTCGAATACGGTCCCCTGACCTCGGCGGAACTGGCGGCCACCGCCCGCCTGGACCTGGTGCGCACCTCGCGGGCACTGGGCTCGCTCAGCGAGAAAGGCTGGGTCGCGCGCGTGCGCGATGCGCGCGACCGGCGCGTCGCCAACGTCATGGCCACCCCGGACGGCGAGGCGCTGTATCGCGCCATGCTGCCGGAAGTCGCCCGCTTGAATGAGCTGCTGATGGCCGACCTGTCGGCCGACGAAGCGCGCCAGTTGCTGCGCCTGCTGCAGATAGTGGCCGAGCGCGGGGCGCGCATGGCTACCGACAACGTGGTGGCCGACAAGGCCAGCCGCCGCCAGGGCGGCACGCGCCGCGCCGCGGCCCGGCGCGCCGGCCCCGCCGAGGACTAGGGCCCGCCCGCGCCGGGAGGGGGGCGGCACAGGCCTGTTGCCTTTGCGCGGCACCCGGCGAGCTTTGCGCAACGCCCGGGATCCTGCCTATAATCCCGTTCGGAATAGAAATCGTTATTATTCCAAGACAAGATACTTCTTCGATTGGGGATCCCCTTTGACAGTCCATACGCGAGCCCGCGTCGCCCGCCAGACGCCCGTATTCGCCCTGACCATGCTGGCCGCCTGCCTGGCCGCGTCCGCCGCCCGGGCCCAGCAGGCCGAGGCCGGCGACGCCGCCACCCTGCCGGCCGTGCAAGTGACCGGCAGCCAGGAAACCGCCACCGGCCCGGTGATCGGCTATGCCGCCCGGCGCAGCGCCACCGGCACCAAGACCGACACCTCGTTGCGCGAAACCCCGCAGGCCATTACGGTGATTCCGCGCGACCAGATCGTCGACCAGGGCGCCCAGAACGTGCAGGACGCCTTGAATTATGCGGCCGGCGTGCGTCCCAACGCCTATGGCGTGGACAACCGCGCCGACTACGTGCGCGTGCGCGGGGTCGAGCCGGTGCAGTACCTGGACGGCCTGCGCCAGTTCTTCAGCTATAACAATCCGCGCACCGACGTCTACGCACTGGAACGCATCGAGCTGCTGCGCGGCCCGTCGTCCATGCTGTATGGCCAGGGCAGCACGGGTGGCGTGCTGAACCTGGTCAGCAAGCGCCCGCAGCCCGAGGCACAGCGCGAAATCGGCGTGGTGCTGGGCAACCACAACCGCAAGGAAGTGCAGGCCGACCTGACCGGCCCGCTGACCGAAGACGGCGAATGGCTGTACCGCGTGGTGGCCGTGGCGCGCGACAGCGACACCCAGGTGCAGCACGCCAACGACGACCGCCTGATGCTGGCGCCGTCGTTGACCTGGCAGCCCAGCGCCGCCACCACGCTGACCCTGCAGGGCTATTTCCAGAAGGACAAGGCGGGCACCACCCAATCGTTCCTGCCGTGGAAAGGCACGGTGCTGGACAACCCCAACGGCCGCATCCCGACCCGTCGCTTCGTCAGCGAGCCGGGTTTCGACGCCTACGATACCGAGCAGTTCAGCGTGGGCTGGCTGTTCGAGCACAAGTTCAACGACCGCTGGACGGTGCGCCAGAACTTCCGCAATACCATCAGCAAGGTCGACTACAAATCGCTGTATCCGGATGTCTACTCGAACCCGGACAACCCGTTCATCGACCCCGAGCAAAGCACGCTGAACCGGATCTTCTACGTCACCAAGCCGCGCATGCGCACGCTGCTGGCCGACCAGCACCTGGAAGGCAAGCTGGACTGGGGCGCCACCGAGCACACCGTGCTGTTCGGCTTCGACTACAGCCGCTACCGCGAAACCGGGCAGACCGCCGGGGGCATGGGCAGCCCGCTGAACGTGTACAACCCCGTCTACGGCAACATCCCCGAATACGAGCTGACCGACACGCCCAAGACCAAGCAGCAGCAAATGGGCTTCTACGCGCAGGACCAGGTCCGCTATGGCAACTGGATCTTCGTGGCGGGTTTGCGCCACGACCGCGCCCGCAGCGACGTGGAAGGCAGCGACCGCGAAACCGACAACGCCACCACCAAGCGTTTCGGCCTGCTGTATGCCTTCGACAACGGCGTGTCGCCTTACCTGAGCTACAGCGAGTCGTTCACGCCCGTGGCCGGCACCGATTTCTACAACAATCGCTACAAGCCGATGCGCGGCAAACAGTGGGAAGCCGGCCTGAAGTACATGCCGCCCGAGCAGGACCTGCAAGTCACCGCGGCGGTGTACGACCTGCGCGAAAAGAATCGCCAGGTGCCGGACCCCGCCAACCCCAACAACCAGATCCAGGCCGGCAAGACCAAGACGCGCGGCGTGGAGCTGGAGTTCCGCGGCCGCGTGACCAAGCAGATGGATGTGATCGCCAACTACATCTACACCGACATCGACCCGGCCCTGGAAGGCGTGCCCAAGCACATGGCGTCGCTCTGGGGCAAGTACCGCTTCGCGGTGGCGGGCGTGTCCGGCTTCTCGGCCGGGGCCGGCGTGCGCTACCTGGGCGCCTTCACCACCGGCAGCGCGCCGGAAACGCCATCGGTGACGCTGTTCGACGCCATGCTGGCCTACGACAGCGGCTCCTGGCGCTACGCGCTGAACGTGAACAACATCGCCGACAAGAGCTATGAAGTCACCTGCCTGGAACGGGGCGACTGCTTCTATGGCCAGCGCCGCACCGTGACGCTGAGCGCGGCGTACCGGTTCTGAAGCGCAGTTCCTGGTGAAGGTGTCAGACACGCAAGGCGTCTGACACCGCCCTCCCCCTCGAACAGGTGTCAGACACCTTGCGTGTCTGACACCTCTCGCTCATTGATCAACGTCCCGCCGCCGCGCCCGGGCTGCCCACCATCCCCGCCGCGTCGTTCGCGGCGTCTTCCGGCGCGGCGTCCTCGATCTCGTTCAGGTCGAGGCCCTTGGTCTCGGGCAGCAGCAAGGCGGCCAGGATCACCATGCCGTAGCCAACGCCGGCCACGACCGCGATCGCCAGGCCGAGCCCCAGGCGGCCGGAGCTGAGCCAGCCGACCGTGAGCGGAAAGAACGAGCCGATCACGCGGCCGACGTTGTACGACACGCCGTAGCCGGTCGCGCGCACGCTGCTGGGATAGGACTCCGAGATCGTCGCGCCGATGCCCGAGAACATGCCCTGCATCAGGATGCCGAGCGGAAAGCCGAGGAACAGCATCGAGGTGTTGGAAATCGGGATCATCATGTAGCACAGCGCCATCGCCAGCGCGCCGACGGCGAACAGCACATAAGTGGCGCGCCGGCCCAGCCGGTCGGTGGCGTAGGCGCCCGCCACGTAGCCGAGGAAGGACCCCAGGATCATCACCACCAGGTAGGAACTGGTGCCGAACACTGACAGCCCGCGCTCGGTCTTCAGGTAGGTGGGCAGCCACGTCGCGATGGCATAGTAGCCGCCCAGCATGCCGCCCGACAGCAGGCTGCACAGCACGGTCTTGCCCAGCAGGGGCATCTTGAACACGCGCGCGAGGTTCTGCTTCGGCGGCACCGCCTGCGCCGTGGCGCGCGCCTTCACGTAGACTTCCGGTTCGACCAGGTTGCGGCGCAGGTAGATGACCACGAACGCCGGCAGCACGCCCAGGAAGAAGCAGGCGCGCCACGCGTATTCGGGCGGCAACACCGAGAACATCAGCGCGTACGCCAGCGCCGCCGCGCCCCAGCCGAACGAATAGCTGCTGGCGGTGAAGCCCGAATACTTGCCGCGATGCGCCGGGTTGCGGATCATCTCGGTCACCAGCACCATGCACAGCGACGATTCGCCGCCGAAACCGAGGCCCTGGATGATCCGGAACACCATCAACTGCTCGGGGCTGGTGGCCAGGCCGCACAGGAAGCAGGCGAACGCGAACACCACGATGGTCCAGCGCAGCACCCGCACGCGGCCGTAGCGGTCGGCCAGCATGCCGGCCACGATGGCGCCCACCAGCGACGACACCAGCGTATACGTGACGATGGCGCCAGCCTCGGACTTGCTCATGTCCCACTGCGCCAGCAGCGTGGAAATCAGGAACGAATAGATCATGAAGTCGAAGACGTCGACTGCATGCCCCAGGAAAGCGCCGTAGAACCCCTTGCGCTCCATGTGCGTCAGGTCTTTGAACCAGCTGAACATCGGTATTCCCCCTCAGTTTCTTGCGGCATGGACAATCGTGCGGGGCGGCCGGCCCCGCGGCGGTTCAAGCGACGCGCGCCGCGGCGGGCGGACGGTAGGCGTAGCCCCGCGCCTCCAGCCATTGCGCCACGCGCAGGGACGTCAGGTCATGCGCCCGGCTGGCGACGATCTGCACGCCCACCGGCAGGCCGGCGGGGTCGCGGCCGGCCGGCGCCACGGTGGAGGGCAGGCCGCACAGGCCGGAGTACCCGGCCCAGAACAACTGGGTGGTCATGGGCTGCGGCTGGCCGTTCACCGTCAACGTCCGCTGCCAGGGTTCGCCCGTCTCGTCGAGCGGGAAAGCGGCGGTGGCGGCGGCCGGGCACAGCAGCACGTCGTGGCGCTCGAAGAAGGCCTCCCAGGCGCGCGCGAAGCGTCGGCGCGCCCGGGCCAGTTGCAGCCAGGCGCGATGATCCAGGGCGGCGCCGCGGTACTGCAGCGCGGCGTAGCTGTCGTCGCGCGGGTCGACGGCCCTTGCGCGGGCCCGCAGGGCGGCATAGGCGGTGTCGTCCGCGTAGAGCGAGGTGGCGGCGCGCAGCATCAGCACGTAGGTGCGCCACAGTTCGGCCGCATCGATGTCCGGCACGGCATTCCAGGCCACCGAGGCGCCGGCGCGCTCCAGGTCGCGGCCCAGCGCCTCGAGGACGCCGGCCACGTCGCCATCGGCCGGGGCGAATGGATGGGTCGGCAGCACCGCGACGCGGCAATCGGCCAGGTGCGCCGGCCGCGGCGCGGGCAGTTGCGCCGCATCGTCGGCCAGCACGCGCAGGATGATTTCCAGGTCGCGCGCCGAGCGCGCCAGCGGGCCGGCCACGTTGATGTCGGGCGCGGGGTCGTCGCCGGCGATGCCATGGCCGGCGAGCGACACCAGGCCGTGCGTGCTCTTGTGCGAAAAAATGCCGCAATAGTGCGCGGGATTGCGCAGCGACGAGCCGATGTCCGACCCCACGTCGAACACGCTCATGCCAGTGCAGACCGCCGCCGCGCTGCCGCCCGAGGAGCCGCCCGGCGTGCGCGACAGGTCGTGGGGGTTGCGGGTGGTGCCGTGCAAGGCGTTATAGCTCTGCCAGTCGCGCAGGTGGCACGGCACGTTGGACTTGCCCACCAGGATGGCGCCGGCCCGCCGCAGGCGGGCCGTCACGGCCGCGTCGCGCGCCGCGATATTGCCGGCGTGCGCGGGGTCGCCGCAGGTGGTGGGCCAGCCCGCCACGTCGAACGACTCCTTGATCGAGAACGGAATGCCATGCAGCACGCCGGACTCGCGCCCGGCGCGGCGCTCGGCGTCCGACCGGCGGGCGGCCTGCCGCGCGGCATCGTAGTCGTGCAGCGGCAGCGCGTTGACCGCGGCATGGTCGCGCCGGAACGCGGCCTCGCAATGATCAACCAGGTCCAGCGCGCAGATCTCGCCGGCCCGCAGCGCCTCGCTCAGGCGCCACAGCGGCCAGTGGCAACACGACAAGCCATCCGGAGCCGCCTGCTCGGCGGCGTCGGCCAGGTATTCGACAGCCACGGGTTCCCTCCCTTGTTTTGTATACTATATACATAAAAACAAGGGAAATATACGGCTAAGAATGCCGGATTCGGGTAAATCCGTATACCAAATAGGGAGTGTGTACAGGCCATGGCCAAGCATGGCCCACGGCGGCGGCGCAGTCTTCGCGGCACCTCGGCATGCCAGGCGGCATGGCCGGCACGCGGCGGGCGGGCAAGGAGGCGCGCAGGCAAAGAAAAGGGCCTGCATATATGCATATGCAGGCCCTTCTTGAATATGGCGCGCCCGGCAGGATTCGAACCCACGACCCCTTGGTTCGTAGCCAAGTACTCTATCCAACTGAGCTACGGGCGCTGGTAAAGAGGCGAAATTATAACGGAGATTTCCTATTTGTCCAGCCTGGTTGCGGCGCCGCCCATTTGCGGGCTCAACGCCAGCCCGGCGGCCTTGGCCTTGCCGCGCTCGATATCCGGCAGCAGGAAGGCGACCAGGCCCAGCAGCGGCAGGTAGGCGCACACCTCGTACACATAGGCGATGCTGGTCATGTCGGCCAGCTTGCCCAGCGCCGCGGCGCCCAGCCCGCCCATGCCGAAGGCGAAGCCGAAGAACAGGCCGGCGATCATGCCCACCTTGCCCGGCACCAGCTCCTGCGCATATACCACGATGGCCGAAAAGGCCGAGGCCAGCACCACGCCGATCACCACCACCAGCACCCCGGTCCAGAACAGGTTGGCATGCGGCAGCATCAGGGTGAACGGCGCCACGCCCAGGATGGACACCCAGATCACGATCTTGCGCCCGATCCGGTCGCCCACCGGGCCGCCGGCCACCGTGCCGAAGGCCACCGCCGCCAGGAACAGGAACAGGTACAGCTGCGCCGAACGCACCGACAGGTCGAACTTGTCGATCAGGTAGAAAGTGAAATAGCTGTTCAGGCTGGCCAGGTAGAAGTACTTGGAGAAAATCAGCACGCCCAGGATCGCCAGCGCCCACAGCACCTTGCCGCGGCCCAGCACGTCGGCGTCGCCGGCCGCGCGGGCGCGCGGCTTGAGCAGCGCGCGGTTGGCGCCGTACCAGCGGCCGATGCCCACCAGGACGACCATGCCGAACAGCGCCGCCAGCGAGAACCAGGCCACGCTGGCCTGCCCGTGCGGGATGATGAACAGGGCCGCCAGCAAGGGGCCGAGGGCCGAGCCCACATTGCCGCCCACCTGGAACAGCGACTGCGCCAGGCCGTGCCGCCCGCCGGAGGCCATGCGCGCCACCCGCGACGATTCCGGGTGGAACACCGACGAGCCGGTCCCGACCAGCGCGGCCGCCACCAGCAGGTAGGGCAACGACGGCGCGAACGCCAGCAGCAGCAGCCCGACCAAAGTGAAGCCCATGCCCACCGGCAGCGAATACGTGGTGGGCCGCTTGTCGGTATAGAGGCCGATGCACGGCTGCAGCAGCGACGCGGCGATCTGGTAGGTGAGCGTGATCAGGCCGATCTGGGCGAAGCTGAGGTTGAACGAATCCTTCAGCATGGGATAGATGGCCAACAGGATCGACTGGATCATGTCGTTCATCATGTGCGCCACGCTGATGGCGCCCAATACCTTGAAGGCGGTCGACGGGGCAGGTGCCGGCGCGGACCCGGCGGCTGGCGGGGGTGTCATGGCTCTCCAGGATGCAAAAACGGCGGCGCCGCAAAAGGCGACGCGGCCGCGAACAAACAGTGTATAAAGTCCCGAATGCGCGGAAGTGCCAACTTTTGTCGCACAAATGACAACCCCATCCTCCGCCATGCCCCGCCGCCTCGCTCCGCCCCTGGACCCTACGCGCAGCCGCGTCGCCGACGACTACCAGCACGTGCCGCGCCTGGTCACGGCCATGGCCAAGGATTTCGTGCCCAGTGCCACCACTGGGCCGCACACCCACCCGCGCGGCCAGCTGATCTACGCCATCGAGGGCGTCATGCGCGTCAGCACGCCCGGCGGCTTCTGGACGCTGCCGCCGCTGCGCGCGCTGTGGGTGCCGCCGGATACCCTGCACGGCGTCCAGATGGTCGACAAGGTGCTGATGCGCACGCTCTACGTGCACGCCGAGGCGGCGCGTTTGCTATGGGACCGCTGCCAGGTAGTGGAGGTATCGCCGCTGCTGCGCGAGCTGGTGCTGGCGCTGGCGGCCGAGCCCATCGAATACGACCTCGACGGCCGCGGCGGCCAGATCGCCGCGCTGCTGCTGACCGAGCTGCGCGCCGCGCCGGTCATCCCCATCCAGATCCCCTGGCCGCAGGATCGCCGCCTGCAGACGGTCTGCCGGGCGATCCTGGCACAGCCCAGCCTGACGCGCACCGTGCACGACTGGGGCGACGAAGTGGGCGCCAGCGGCCGCACGCTGATCCGGCTGTTCCAGGCCGAGCTGGGCCTGAACTACCGGCAATGGGTGCAGCAGGTGCGGCTGGCCGACGCGCTGCGCCGCCTGGCGCTGGGCCAGCCGGTGGCGCGGGTGGCAGCCGAGCTGGGCTACCGCAGCTCGAGCGCGTTCAGCGCCATGTTCCGCCGCGCTCTGGGTGCGCCGCCGCAGCACTACCTGCGCAACGAATGACGCGGCATTCCCGCGCCTTGCCCGGGCCCGGGGGCCGGGCGCCGCCGCCTGTGCATATCTATATATTTGAATATCTAGATTTATAGATCTATAATTCGAAGAAACCCGATATAAACCCAGGCTCGCACATGGACCTCGATCTCATCATCAAGGCGCTCGCCAACCCGGTGCGCCGCGACATCCTGCAATGGCTCAAGGAACCCGAACGGCATTTCGCCGACCAGGAACACCCGCTCGAACTCGGCGTGTGCGCCGGGCAATTCGAGCGCTGCGGCCTGTCGCAGTCCACCATGTCGACGCACCTGGCCACCTTGCAGCGCGCCGGACTGGTCACGACGCGCCGCGTCGGCCAATGGATCTTCTACAAGCGCAACGAGGACACCATCGCGGCGTTCCTGCGCGCGCTCGACCAGGAACTCTGAGGTCCGGTCCCGCCCTCCTTCACTTTCACCTGAACCGACATCACCATGCCCACCCTCTTCGATCCCATCGCCGCCGGCGACCTGCAATTGGCCAACCGCGTCGTCATGGCGCCGCTGACCCGCAACCGCGCACCCGGCGCCGTGCCCACCGAAATGATGGCCACCTACTACGCGCAACGCGCCAGCGCCGGCCTGATCATCACGGAAGCCACCGCCATCTCGCACCAGGGCCAGGGCTACGCCCAGGTGCCCGGCCTTTATTCGGCCGAGCAACTGGCCGGCTGGAAGCGCGTGGTCGACGCCGTGCACGCGGCGGGCGGCAAGATCGTCGTGCAGTTGTGGCACGTCGGCCGCATTTCGCACACGACGCTGCAGCCGGGCAATGGCGCGCCGGTCGCGCCTTCGGCCATCCGCGCCAACGCCAAGACCTACCTGGTGCACGACGACGGCACCGGCGAGTTCGTCGCCACCTCCGAACCGCGCGCGCTGCGCCTGGACGAACTGCCCGGCATCGTCGAAGACTACCGCCGGGCCGCCCGCGCCGCCATCGAGATCGGTTTCGACGGCGTCGAAGTGCATGCCGCCAACGGTTATCTGCTCGACCAGTTCCTGCGCTCGGGCAGCAACCAGCGCACCGACGCGTACGGCGGCGGCATCGAGAACCGCGCGCGCCTGCTGCTGGAAGTGATGGACGCCATCACCGGCGAAATCGGCGCGGGCCGCACCGGCATCCGCCTTTCGCCCGTCACGCCGGCCAACGACGCCAGCGACCCCCGGCCGCAGCCGCTGTTCGACTATGTCGTGCGCAAGCTGGGCGCCTATGGGCTGGCCTATGTGCATGTCATCGAGGGCGCCACCGGCGGCCCGCGCGATTTCCAGCAGGGCGAACAGCCGTTCGATTACGCCGCGCTGCGCCAGGCGTATGAGGCGGCAGGCGGCAAGGGCGCATGGATGGCCAACAACGACTACGATCCGCAACTGGCCGAAAGCGCCGTCGAATCGGGCCGCGCCGATCTGGTCGCCTTCGGCAAGCCGTTCATCGCCAATCCGGACCTGGTGCGGCGGCTGCGCGAGCGGGCGCCGCTGAACACGCCCGACAAGGCCACCTTCTACGGCGGCGGCGCGCAAGGCTATATCGACTATCCGGCGCTGGCCTGAGCCAGCCGGGCGACGGCCGCCTCGGGCGCCGGCGCGCGCCGTCCGCGGCGCGGCCACGGCCTGGCCATATAGTTGCTAAAATCAACGATATCGGCAAGAATGGCGGCCTGTCTTTTCATCCGGCCCGACGCCATGCTCCAGACCCGCCTGACCCGCCTGCTCGGCATCCGCTACCCCATCATCCAGGGCGGCATGAGCTGGGCTTCTTCCAACGCCGCGCTGGCGCTGGCCGTATCGCGCGCCGGCGGCCTGGGCACCATCGCCGCGGGGCCCATGTACCCGCACGACCTGCTGGCGGCCATCCAGGCGGTGCGGGCCGGCACGGAGGCGCCCTTCGCGGTCAACATCCCGCTGTACAACAAACGCGCGCAAGAGCACATGGACATCGCCGTGTCCGAGCGCGTGCCGGTCATTATTGCTTCGCAGGGCGGGCCGCAAAAACACCTGAGGCGCGCGCGCGAGGCCGGCATCAAGTGGCTGCAGGTGGCCGCCAGCCCGGCCCACGCGCACAAGGCGCAGGCGGCCGGCGTGGACGCGGTGATCGCGGTGGGGCTGGAGGCCGGCGGCCACCCCGGCCCCGATGAAATCGGCACGCTGGTGCTGGCGCGCGCCGTGGCCCGCGCCGTCGAGATCCCATTCGCGGTGGCCGGCGGCATCGCCGACGGCGCCGGCATCGCGGCGGCGCTCTGCCTGGGCGCCGACGGCGCGCAACTGGGCACGCGCTTCCTGCTCACGCCCGAGTCGGGCCTGCATGCGGCCTACAAACAGGCGGTGCTGGCCGCCGGGGTGGCCGACACCGCCCTGGTGGGGCGCGGCCGCTCGCCGGTGCGCATGCTGCGCAACGCCTTCGCGCGCGAGTATGCGGCGGCCGAACGCGGCGGCGCGTCCGACGCCGAACTCGATGCCTTGTTCGGCGGCAGCACGCTGAAGCAATCGGCCAAAGATGGCGACGTGGACGGCGGCAAGGTCGAAGCCGGCCAGAGCGCCGGACTGATCGACGCGCTGTGCCCGGCAGGCGAGGTGATGGCGGCGCTGGTGCGCGAAACCCGCCAGGCGCTGGCGCGCGGCGGCGAGCTGCTGGCGGCCTGAGCGCGGCGGGCCGGCGCACCGCCGGCCCGTGGGCGCGCCGCCCTGCCCTGCTACTGCTTGACCAGGCCGGCGCCGCGCACCAGGCCGGCCAGCACCTGCTGGTCGCGGCGCACGAAGGCAGTCGTCTCGGCGGGTGTCATGCTCCACAGCTCCACGCCTTGCGAGCCCATCAGCTTGCGATAGTCCGCGTCCTGGTTCACCGCGTTCACCGCCTGGTTGAGCCGCTCGACGACGGCGTCGGGCGTGCCGCCTGGCGCGGCCAGGCTGTACCAGGAAGCCGACTCGGCGTCGCGGATGCCGGCCTCGGCCAGCGTCGGCACGTCGGGCAGCAGGGGCGACCGTTCCTTGGCGGCATAGGCCAGCGCCACCAGCCGGCCGTCCTTGATGAACGGCAGGCTGGCGGCCAGGTTCAACACCGCCATGTCGACTTGCCCGCCCACCAGGTCGTTGATGGCGGGCGCCGCGCCCTTGTAGGGAATGTGCATCAGCTCGATGCCGGCCTGTTGGCGGAACAATTCGGCTCCCAGGTGCGGCGAACTGCCGGGCCCGGCCGATCCATAGTTGAGCTGGCCCGGCTCCTTGCGCGCCAGCGCGATCAACTCGCCCACCGACTTCACCCCCAGCTTGGGATGCACCACCAGCATATTGGGCTGGTTGCCCACGATGCCGATGAAGCGGAAATCCTTGACCCCGTCATACGGCGTGTGCTGCATCAACGGCGTGACGATATGGGCGGCGGCCGTGCCCAGCAGCAGCGTATAGCCGTCCGGCGCGGCGCGCGCCACCGCGCTGGCGCCGATCGACGCGCCGCCGCCGCCCTTGTTCTCGACCACCACGGGCTGGCCCAGCTGCTTTTCCAGCTCGCGCGCCAGCGCACGGCCGAGGGTATCGGCCGGGCCGCCGGCGGCATAGGGGTTGACCAGCGTGATGGGCTTGGCCGGATACGGCTGCGCGGCCGCGGCGGCGGCGCACACGGCGGCGCCGAGCGCGCCGGCGATGAGGTTCCTGATGAGTCGCATGGCATTGTCTCCTGGTGATGGCTTGTTTTCTGCTTGCCGCTAGATGGCGCCCTGCTCGCGCAGGGCGGCGATGGCCTGGTCGTCCAGCCCGAGGCGCTCGGCCAGCACCTGCCGCGTGTGCTCGCCCAGCAGTGGCGGACGCCCGAGGCCGGGATCGTCGTAGCCGTCGAACTTGAAAGGCACCGGCACCGCGCCGAAGCGCCCCAGTTGCGGGTGCTCGTATTCGCGCACCATGCCGCGCGCCCGCACATGCGGGTCGGCCATGATCTCGTCGACCGACAGGATCGGGCCGGCGGGCACCCCGGCGGCATCGCAGCGTGCGCACAACTCGTCGCGGTCCAGCGTGGCGATGGCGGCGGCCAGGCCACGCATGACCTCGTCGCGCCGCGCCACGCGCTCGGCGTTGCGCGCCAGCGCCGCATCGTCGCGCCAGGCCGAAAGGCCCAGCAGCTCGCACAGCGGCTTCCAATGCTGGTCGCTGCCGGTGATCTGCACCCACTTGCCGTCACGGCATGCGAAGGCCGCCGAGGGCACGCGGCCGGGGTGCTCGGTGCCCAGGCGCGGCGGCACCTCGCCCAAGGCGAAGTAGCGGGCGGCGGCCAGCGACAGCAGGCCGACCTGGCCGTCCAGCATGGAAAAATCCAGGTGGCAGCCCCGCCCGCTGCGTTCGCGCCCGGTCAGCGCCGCCAGGATGCCGATCGCCACCCACAGCCCGGATGTCAGGTCGGCCACCGGCAGGCCCGGCTTGACCGGCCCGCCGCCGCGCTCGCCGGTCAGGCTCATGATGCCGCCCATCGCCTGGAAGACCGTGTCGTAGCCCTTGCGGCCCGCATAGGGGCCGGTCATGCCGAAGCCCGTGCACGAGCAGTACACCAGGTCCGGGTTGCCGGGCGCGATGTGGTCGCGGTCCAGGCCGTACTTGGCCAGCGTGCCGACCGGGAAATTCTCCACCACCACGTCGGCCTGCTCCGCCAGCCGGCGGACCAGGGCCTGGCCCTCGGGGTGGCGGAAGTTCACCGTGATCGACTGCTTGCTGCGGTTGAACGCCAGGTAATAGGCCGACTCGGCGCCGCCCGGTCCCTGCACGCGCGGTTCGAAGCTGCGCGTCTCGTCGCCGCCGTCGGGCTGCTCGACCTTGATCACGGTCGCGCCCAGCTCGGCCAGGATCATCGAGGCGAACGGGCACGCCAGCACGCGCGAGAGGTCCAGGATGGTGATGCCGTCGAGCGGTCTCATTGCCCGCCCCCGCCGCCGAAACTGCGCATGATGGTGTTGGCGTCGCGCCCCACCGCCAACGCTTCGGCCAGCGCCAGATCGGCGGCGCGGTGGAAGGAGCGCTTGGTCAGCTTCATGGCGGCCGGCTCCCAGCCGGCCATGCGGCGCGCCAGTTCGAGCGCCGCGTCCAGCACCTGGCCGGCCGGCGCCACGCGGTTGGCCAGCCCGAGCGCCAGGGCGCGCGCGCCGTCGATCGGCTCGGCCAGCGCCACCAGCTCGAAGGCCTGCTTGCGCCCGAGCTGGCGGACCAGGTTGGCCATGACCACGGCGGCCACGATGCCGTGCCGCAGTTCCGGGTAGCCGAAGCGCACGTCGTCGGCCATCACCGCCAGGTCGCAGGCCAGCGCCAGCCCGGCGCCGCCGCCCAGCGCATTGCCGTGCACCGCCGACACCACCGGCTTGCCGATGCGCGAGAACGCCAGGTGCAGCTCGGTGGTCAGCTCGGCGCGCCGGGCGACGGCGTCGGCATGTTCGGCGGTCAGGCCGGCGAACTCTTTCGTGTCGGCCCCCGCGCAGAACGATCTGCCGTTGCCGGCCAGCACCACCGCGCGTACGCCGGCGCTGCGGTCGGCCTCGTACAGGCCGTCCAGCAGGGCCTGGGTCAGCGCCGAATTCAAGGCATTGTGCTTGTCCGGGCGGTTCATGCGCAGGATGCGCACGCTGTCACGGTCTTCGATCAACAGTTCGTCCATGTCGGTTCCTCGTCGTGGCGCCCGCGACCGGGCGCAAATAATTGTGTAAATCAACTATATGGCCGCGCCGGCGCCCGGCCGGCGCGCATGGTCTAGCGTGGGCCGGCGCTACGGCCGCGCCGTGTCGGGATCTCGGCCCGTGCGTCGTGGAACATTTCCAGCGCGCGCGCGGTGAGCTTGTCCAGGGCGCGCTCCAGCACGTCGCGCTCGGTCGCGGTCAGCACCTGCAACAGCGACTCATTGCGCTCGACCGCCGCCGGGAACATTTCCTGGTACAGGCGCCGGCCGGCGGCGGTCAGGTCCAGGCTGATGCCGCGCCCGTCTTCCGCATCGGCGCTGCGGCGTATCAGTTTCTTGTCGATCAGCTCGGCCACGGTGCGGCTGGCCTGGCTCTTGTCGATGTTGGACTCGCGCGCCAGCGCGTTCAGCGACATGGGCGCCGCCGCGCCCAGCAAGGCCACGATGCGCCATTCGCGCGGGCCCACGCCGTAGCGGCTTTCGTTGAGCCCCGCGGCAATGCGGCTGGAGACATGCGCCAGGCGGTTCAGCCGGTAGGAGAACAGGTCTTTCAGCACGGCCGGCGCGGCGCGCGCGGCGGTAGCGGTCTTGCGTACGGTACGAGTGGCCATGGTGTCAGGATCCGGGCAGGAAAGGCGCGCGCCCCGCGGGCCGCGCGCAAACGGGCACATGATAAACAACCACGGCGGGCCGGCTCATGCGGCGCCCGCGCCAGCCGCCGCGGATGCGCCGATCAGCGGGTTCAACCCGCTGGCGGCGACGCGGCTGTGCAGCGGACGTCCCAGCGTGTCCTCGCACAGCCGCGACACCGCCGGCAGCGCCGCCAGGTCCAGCCCGGTGCGCACGCCCATGGATTCGAACAGGCTGACCAGGTCTTCGGTGGCGACGTTGCCGGTATGGCCGCCGCCGTACTTGACCTTGTCCGGGTGCCCGCCGACGCCGCCGAAGGCGCAGTCGAAATAGCGCACGCCCGCCTCCAGTGCGGCAACATAATTGGCCAGCCCGGTGCCGCGCGTATCGTGGAAATGCGCCACCAGAACCAGGTCCGGGAATTCCTGCCGCAGCCGTCGGTACAGCGCGCGCACGGCCGGCGGCGCGGCCATGCCGGTCGTGTCGCCCAGCGTCACGGCGTCCACGCCCAGCTCGGCGAAACGCCGCGCGTCATCCAGCACCCGGGCGGCATCGACCGCGCCTTCGAATGGGCAGCCGAACGCCACCGAAATCGTGCCCACCAGGCGGAAGCGCCGCGCCGCGCAGCTGGCCATCGCGGCGATGTTGTCCCACTGGTCCTGGCGGGATCGCTTGAGATTGCGCAGCGAATGCGACTCGCTGGCCGACACCAGCAGGCTGATCTCGTTGGCGCCCTGCCCGGCGTCGAGGTCGCGCAGGGCCCGCTCCACCGCCCGCACATTGGCGCAGGTGGCCTTGTACCAGACGCCCGCGCGCCGCTGCAGCGTGGCCAGCACGTCGCTGGCATCGGCGAATTGCGGCACGACGCGGGGATTGGAATACGAGGTGGCCTCGACCCGCTCGAAACCGAGCGCGGCGAAGCGCTCGATGAGGTCGACTTTCACCGGAGTGGCGATGAACCGGGATTCGTGCTGCAGGCCGTCGCGCGCGAAGCACTCGCACAGGATCACGTCGCGCGTCATGACTGCCGCTCCAGGCCGAAGCGCTGCAGCGCGTAGTCGCGCAGCTTGTTCTTCTGCACCTTCGAACTGCCCGTCATGCCGATGTGCTCGAAAGATTCCACCACGTCCAGGTAGCGCGGCACCTTGTAGTTGGCGCAACGCTGCCGGCACCAGTCGATCAGCGCCTCGGGCGGCGCGGCGCGCCCCTCCTTGAGCAGCACGAAGGCGGCCGGCACCTCGCCGAGGCGCGCGTCGGGCACGCCGACCACCTGCGCCAGGCGCACCGCCGGATGCGCGTGCAGCACTTCCTCGACCTCGAGCGGCGCGACGTTCTCGCCGCCCACGCGGAACATGTCCTTCAGGCGGCCGACCATGCGCAGCCGGCCCTCGGCGTCCATCTCGCCCAGGTCGCCGGTGCTGAGCCAGCCGTCCGGGCCGAGCGCCCGCGCGGTCGCTTCCGGCATGTTGTAGTAGCCCTTCATGACGCTCCAGCCCCTGACCTGGATCTCGCCGCGCGCGCCGGCCGGCAGCGGCGCGCCGCCGGCATCGACCACCCGCACCTGCATGCCCGGATGCGGCCGGGCCCACCCCATGGCCCGCAGCGCGAAATCGTCGTCGTGGGCCGACATGATGACGTTGGGCGAGGCCTCCGACTGGCCATAGGCATTGCAGATGGAGGGCACGCCCATCACGTCGCGGATCTTCTGCATGACCTCGGGGCCGGCGGCCGCCCAGCCGCCGCGCAGGTGCAGGCGCCGCGGGTCGAAATCGGGGTGGCCCATCAGCATGAGGAAGATGGTGTCGTTGCCCGAAGTCAGCGTGCAACGCTCCTCGTCGAGGATGCGCAGCGCCTGCGCCACGTCGAAGCGCGGCAGGGTCAGCAGGCAGCAGCCGGTGACCAGGCTCACCAGTATCGATAGCGTGGTGCCGGCCACATGGAAATACGGCCGGATGCTGAAATAGCGATCCTGCGCCGTGACGCCCATGCGCTGCGCGGCGGCCCAGGCATTGGTCAGCATGTTGGCGTGGGTCAGCATCACGCCCTTGGGAAACGAGGTGGTGCCCGAGGTGTACTGGATCAGCAGCACGTCGTCGGGCGCCGTCGCCTCGGCGCGCCGGTCCAGCTCGGACGCCGCCACCGCCGTGCCGGCCTGGAGGAACGCCTGGTAGCCGGTCGTGCCGGCCGGCACGTCGGCGCCGACCACCACCACCTGGCGCAGCAGCGGCAGTTCCCGGCCCGGCAGCGCGCTGTCCACGGCCGGCTCGACCTGGCGCAGCAGGTCGATGAAATCGATGCCCAGGAACTGATCGGCCATGACCAGCAGGCGGATGTCCGCCTGTTTCAGGCAGAAGCGCAGCTCTTCGCTCTTGAAGCGGGTATTGACCGGCACCGTCACCGCCCCCAGGCTGGCGCAGGCGTAGAAGACCTGGATCCACAGGGCGCTGTTGCCCAGCATGACGCCGACATGGTCGCCATGGCACACGCCGCCGGCATGCAGGGCCGCCGCGATGGCGCGCGCGCCGTCGGCCAGCTCCCGCCAGCGATAGCGGCCGTCCGGCCCCACGAAGGCTTCCTGAGCGCCGCGCTCGGCCACGGTGAGCGCCAGGCGGCGTGCCAGCGTCGTCGGTTCAGCGAGCATCGGCCGCCTCCTGGGCGCCGAAGCCGGCCAGCGCGCCCTGCCAATCGGTGCCGCGCAGATTCTCGTCGATGGCCAGCAATTCGACCGCCATGGCCCCTTCGCGGGTGGTGGCCAGGCCCTGGTCGACGCTGCACTTGGTCAGCCGCACCGTCAGGGGCGTGGCGCGCGCGATCGCCGCGGCCATCTCGGCGGCGCGGCCGGGCAGGTCGGCGGCCGGATAGACATGGTTGACCAGGCCGATCTCGCGCGCCTCGCCCGCATCGAACTTGCGGCCGGTGAACAGCAGTTCCTTGGCCATGCGCCGGCCCACCGCCCGGGGCAGGCGCTGGGTCGCGCCGACGGTGCCCCAGCCGACCTCGGGATAGCAGAACTGCGTGCCTTCGGCGGCCAGGATGAAGTCGCAGGCGGCGGCGATTTCGCAGCCCGAGCCGAAGGCGGCGCCATGCACCGCGGCGATGGCCGGCTGCGGCAGCCGCTCGATGGCGGCATAGGCGGCGAAGCCCGCCACGCGGCGCGCCGTCATGTCCTGGTCGGTCATGGTCTTGCGTTCCTTCAGGTCGGCGCCGGCGCAGAACACCGGGCCGGCGCCGCGCACCACCACCGCGCGCACGCGCTCGTCGCCGGCCAGGGCCGCGCACGCGGCCACCAGTTCGTGGCACATGCGCAAGCTCAGCGCATTGCGGCTGTCGGGCCGGTTCAGGGTCAAGGTCGCGACATGCGCGGCGATGTCCAGCGTGAGAGTTTCATACGTGGCGCTCATTCAGGCTCCTGCATAGATGGGATCGCTGGCTGGAACTATACGGCAATTAGTTGATTAAATCTACTATATTGGCATGGCCGCGCGGCGCCAACATGTTGTATAAATCAACTTATATAGTTGCTTATATCAATTAAATAAGCCTGCCCGACCGCCACCGCCGGAGACGCCATGAGACTGCTGCGCCGAATTGCCCTCGCCTTCTGCATCCAGGCCGCCACCGCGCCCCTAGCGGCGGCGCAGGCCTATCCGGACCGGCCGGTGCGGCTGGTGGTGGGTTTCTCGCCCGGCGGCGGCAGCGACCTGGTGGCGCGCATCCTGGCCAAGGCGCTGGGCAAGGCGCTGGGGCAAGCGGTCGTCGTGGAAAACCGCCCGGGCGCGGGCGGCATGATCGCCACCCGCGCCGTGGCCGCGGAAAAGCCGGACGGCTACACCCTGCTGCTGGGCAGCGCGGCGGCCTTCGTCATCAATCCGTACCTGCGCGACGATGTCGGCTACGACCCGGTCCGCGATTTCACGCCGGTCGGCGCGGTATCGCGCTTCGATTATGTCCTGCTGGGGCGCCCGGGCCTGCCCGCCGCCACGCTGGCGGACCTGATCGCCCATGCCCGGGCGCGCCCCGGCGCGCTGACCATCGGTTCGGCCGGCGTGGGCTCCAACACGCACCTGGTGGCGCTGGCGTTCCTGGCGCGCAGCGGCATCGAACTGCGCCATGTGCCGTACAAGGGCACCGCCGGGGCGCTGAATGACCTGCTGGGCGGCAATATCGACCTGCTGTTCGATTCGGTGCCCACCGTCATGCAGCAGGTCAAGGCGCGCGCGGCCGTCAGCTTCGGCACGACGGGCGCCGCGCGCGAAGCGACGCTGCCGGCCGTGCCCACCTTCGCCGAGGCCGGCATGGCCGGGTTCGAGGCCAGCAACTGGTTCGCCGTGTTCGGCCCGCGCGGCCTCGACCCTGCCGTCGTCGAGCGGCTGAACGCCGGCATGGCGCGCGCGCTGCGCGATCCGGAACTGCTGGCCAGCTTCGAGCAAAGCGGCAATATCGCCCTGGGCGGCTCGCCAGCCGACCTGGCGGCCCTGGTCGCCCGGGAAACCCGGCAATACAAGACCCTGATCGACGCCACCGGCGTCCGTCTCGACTGACGCACCCCATGCATACCGCCACCGACCCGGCCGCCGGCCTGCCGCTCGCCGGCTGCCGCATCCTCGACCTGACCTCGGCCGTCGTCGGCCCGTACGCCACGCAGGTGCTGGCCGACTACGGCGCCGAAGTCATCAAGCTGGAACAGCCCTCCGGCGACATCATCCGCTGGATCTCGGGCCGCTCGCCCACGCCCGGCATGTCGGGCAAGTTCATGCACATGAACCGCAACAAGCGCAGCATCGCGCTCGACCTGAAGACCGACGCGGGGCGCCAGGCGGCGCTGCGGCTGGCGGGCAGCTGCGACGTGTTCGTGCACAACATGCGCTCCGCGGCCATCGGCAAGCTCGGCCTGGCCTTCGGCGAGCTGCGCGCCGCCAGGCCGGACATCGTCTATTGCAACATCGTCGGTTTCGGTTCCGCCGGCCCGTATGCCGACCGCCCGGCCTACGACTCCATCCTGCAAGGCGGCACCGGCCTGGCCAGCCTGTTCGCGGCCACGCACGGCGAGCCGCGCTATGTGCCGTATGTCGTGGTGGACCGCAGCGCCGCGCTGATGGTCGCCAATGCCATCCTGGTCGCCCTGCTGGCCCAGGGGCGGGCGCGCCAGGCGCGCGAGATCGAAGTGCCCATGTTCGAAAGCTACGCGGCCCTGTTGCTCAGCGAGCACCTGTACGGCGCGACCTTCGAGCCGCCCATCGGCGGCAGCGGCGACCGGCGCCTGCTCGACCCCAACGCCCGGCCGGTCAAGACCCGCGACGGCCATATCTGCATCACCACCAACACCGATGCCCAGGTGATGGCCTTGTTCGACGCCATGGGCCGTCCGGACCTGAAGGCCGACCCGCGCTTCCGCACCGCCGTCGAGCGCATCGACCACATCGCCGAGTTCTTCCAGATCCGCGCCGACGCGATCGGCCGGCGCGACACCGCGCACTGGCAGCGGGTGCTGGCCGAGCACGACATCCCGGCCATGCCCTGCCACACCATCGACAGCCTGCTCGACGATCCGCACATCGGCGCCGTGGGACTGGTCGAGCGCGTCCACCACCCCACCCAGGGCATGGTGAAGAACCTGCGGGTGCCGGTGGCGATGACCGGCTACGCGCCCTCGCTGCGCCACCATGCCCCGCTGATCGGCGAGCAGACCCGCGAGATCCTGCGCGAAATCGGCTATGACGACGGGCGCATCCAGGCCATGCTGGAGCGCGGCGAGGCGTGCCAGCCGGCCGGCTGACCCGCCACTATGCCGCGGCGCGCCGCAACGTTATAGTGGCCTGGACAGTCGCGCCAGCCGCCATCGCGGCCGGGCGGCCGCTCATGATCACACCACGCGGGAGGTGTCACCATGTCTCATCGATTCCTGGCTGGCGGCCTGCTGGCCGCCGCCAGCCTGCTCATGCCCGGCGCCTGGGCGCATCACGGCTGGTCGTGGGCCGATGCCGAGCAGATCCAGTTGCAAGGCACCGTGAAGAAAGTGCAGATCGCGCCGCCCCACCCCTGGCTGGACGTGCAGACCGACGACGGCCTGTGGCGGGTCGAGCTGGGCAACCCGGCGCAAACCCGGCGCTCCGGCTTCGCCGAAGGCTCGGCCAAGGAAGGCGACAACATCGTCGCCACCGGCAACCGGGCCCAGGATCACGCCGAGAAGCGCATGAAGGCAGTCCAGATCACCGTGGGCGGCAAGACCTACGACATCTACCCCGACCGCATCAAGAAGTAGGCAGCCATGGCGCTGGAATGGCTGTCCGCCCTGCCCCACGCCACCCTGCTGCGCCAGTCGGACACCGCCTACCTGCTGGTCAATGCGGCGCATATCGGCGCCATCGGCCTGCTGTTCGGCGCCATCGCGGCGCTGGACCTGCGCCTGCTCGGCGCGGCGCGGGCCGTGCCGCTAGCCGCCGCCGGCCCGTACCTGGCGCGCCTGGCGGCGGGCGGGCTGTTGCTGGCGCTACTGAGCGGCCTGTGGCTGTTCTCGGTGCAGCCCGGCGAATATCTCGGCAACCGCGCCTTCCTTGCCAAGCTGGGGCTGGTGGCCCTGGGCGTCGCGAATGCCGCATGGCTGCATGCCGGCCCCTACTGGCGCCGGACGCTGGCGGGCGGCCCGGTGCCGGGCGGCGCGCGGCTGCATGCCGCGCTATCGCTGGGCCTATGGACCGGCGCCATCGTGGCGGGCCGCTGGATCGGGTTCCTGTAGCGCCGTCACGCCAGCGCGCCCAGGGCGTCCCGCAACGCGCGCGCGCCCGGCGCCGGCAGGGCGGCCTCGAGTTCGGCGTGCGTGGCGCGCCAGATCGGCAACGCCGCCACCAGCACTGCGTGGCCGCGCGCCGTCAACGCCAGGCGGCGGCCGCGCCGGTCGTCCGGATCGACGGCGACCTGCACCAGGCCGTCGCGCTCGAGCGGCTTGAGCGCCGCCGTCAGGGTCGTGCGGTCCATGGCCAGCAGGCGCGCCACCGGCGCCAGCGCCGGCGGGCGCGGCTGGTTCAGGGCCATCAACAGCGAGAACTGGCCGTTGGTCAGCCCCACCGGCCGCAGCGCGTCGTCGAAGCGCCGCGCCAGCGCGCGCGCGGCGCGCTGCACATGCAGGCACAGGCAGGTATCGCGCACTTCGAGCGTGGTTTCGAGCGGAATTTTCTTTGACATGCCGGCATTATTATGTTGATATCAACTCTAGTCAAACCGGCTGCACCACTCAGGCGGCGGCCCGCCGTCCCAACCCTCCAGGGAGATCGCGATGATGAAGTACGTAGAAGGTTTTGTCGCGGCCGTGCCGGCCGCCAACAAAGAGGCCTATATCAAGCACGCCACCGAAGCGGCGCCGTTGTTCAAGGAGTTCGGCGTGACCCGCATGGTCGAATGCTGGGGCGACGACGTGCCGGACGGCAAGGTCACGGACTTCCGCGGCGCGGTCAAGGCCAAGGACGACGAGGTCGTGGTGTTCTCGTGGTTCGAGTATCCGTCCAAGGAAACGCGCGACGCGGCCATCGAGAAAATGATGACCGATCCGCGCATGAAAGCCATGGGCGAAAGCATGCCGTTCGACGGCAAGCGCATGATCTTCGGCGGCTTCGTGCCCGTCGTCGACGTCTGATGCGCGCGCCGCCCATGGAGCAGGTCGAATCCCCCCTCGAAGGCGGCTGCGCCTGCGGACACGTGCGCTACCGGCTGACCGCCGCTCCCGTCGCGGTACACGCCTGCCATTGCCGCTATTGCCAGCGCATGGGCGGGTCGGGCTACGGCTGGAACGCCATGCTGGAAACCCGCCATGTCGAATCCATCGGCAGCGCCCGGCCTATCGCCGTGCACACGCCCTCGACCCGGCCCGAGGGGCAGGTAGTCATGCGCTGCCCGGATTGCCTGGTGGCCCTGTGGACTCACCACCCGCTGCTGGGCCCCAACATGGCGATGGTGCTGGTGGGCACGCTGGACCAGCCCGAACGCCTGCCGCCCACTGTGCACTGCTTCACCGCCACCCGGCAATCGTGGGTGCGCATCGCCGACGACGTGCCCGCCTACGAGGGCGACTACGATCCGGATGTGGTGTGGGGCCCGCACGGCCAGGCGCGCGTCGCGGCGGCCCTGGCCGGCTGAGCGTCCTGGCGCGACCACCGGGCGCGGCGACGCGGCCGGCGGCGCGCCCGGTGGCCGTGTGCGGGAAATCTCTTATTGCCGCCCGCCGCAGCGCATCCCTATCATGCGGCAACGGTCGACTTTGACCGCCCCGCCGACGGCGAGCCATCCAGGCCCCCGGCGCCCGCAGCAATGATTGCTGCTTGAAAACTCCTTTCTGGCTATGAAAGCCCCCGATATGCGCGCATCGCGCGGTCGGGGGCTTTTTGTTTTTTCACTGGCGCGTTCCGGTATCGAGGAGATCGCATGCAACACCCCGCCCCGCCCCTTCCGCCCGCCGCCGAAATGCGGGTGGCCTGCGTGCAGATGGCCCCGCTGATGGGCGACGTCGCCGCCAACGTGGCCCGATCCGTCGCCCTGGCCGAACAGGCTGCCGCCCGGGGCGCGCGGCTGGTGGTGCTGCCGGAGCTGGCCAACACGGGCTACATGTTCGGCAGCCGGGAAGAAGCCTTTGCGCTGGCCGAGCCGGTGCCCGCGGGGCCGACCTCGTGCGCCTGGATCGCGCTGGCGCGGCGCCTGGGCATCTACCTGGTTGCCGGCATCGCCGAACGCGACGGCAACCGGCTCTACAACTCGGCACTGGTGGCGGGCCCGCAAGGTTATGTCGGCACGTACCGCAAGCTGCACCTGTGGGGCGACGAGAACCTGTACTTCGAGCCGGGCGACCTGGGCCTGCCCGTCTTCCATACCGAGCTGGGCCGCGTCGGCGTGGCGATCTGCTACGACGGCTGGTTTCCCGAAGTCTACCGGCTGCTGGCGATGCGCGGCGCGGACATCGTGGCCGTGCCCACGAACTGGGTGCCCATGCCGGGCCAGACGCCCGAGGGGCCCGCCATGGCGCATGCGCTGGCCATTGCCGGCGCGCACAGCAATGGCCTGACCGTGGCCTGCGCCGACCGCGTGGGCACCGAGCGCGGACAGCCCTTCGTCGGCCGCAGCCTGATCGTCGGCGCGCAGGGCTGGACAGTCGCGGGGCCGGCCAGCGCGGATCAAGAGGAAATCCTGATCGCCGCCGTCGACCTGAAGGCGACGCGCCGCGCGCGCCAGCTCAACACTTTCAACCACGTGCTGCGCGACCGCCGGCACGACGTCTACGACGAAATGCTGGGCGCCGGACAGGCGACGCACTGAACGGCCAGCCATTGCGACCCCCAAGGAGAAAACCATGAAAATCCGGTATCGCAGCCTCTTCCTTCGCCTGTCGGCGCTGGCCATGCTGGGCATGGCAGCAAGCGGCCAGGCCGCAGAACCCGTGCGCATCGGCGTGGCGGTGGGCCTGTCCGGCGCCAATAGCGTGGTGGCGCCGGCCGTGGTGCAGTCATCGCAGCTGGCCATCGAGCAGATCAATGCCGCCGGCGGCATACTCGGCCGCCAGGTAGTGCTGGAGATCGCCGACGACGCCTCTTCGGCGGTGGGCGCGCAGAAAGCCTATGACACGCTGGTATTCCAGAAGAAGGTCGACGCCATCATCGCCATGGAGACCAGCGCGGCGCGCAACGCGGCGTTGCCCATCATCAATCGCGGCAAAGTGCCGTACATCTATACCTCCTTCTATGAAGGCCGCTCGTGCAACCGCTGGATGCACGTCAACGGCTGGGTGCCGGAACAGCAGGTGGCGCCCATCGTCGACCATTTCACGCAGGAGCGCGGCGCCAAGACATTCTTCCTGGTGGGCAGCGACTATGCCTTCGGCCGCGGCATGCTGAAATTCACCCGCGAGTACATCGAGAAACAGGGCGGCAAGGTCGTGGGCGAGGAGTACCTGCCGATCGACGGCACCGACTGGACGCCGATCGTCTCCAAGATCCGCTCCGCGCAGCCCGATGCGCTGATCAGTTCCACCGCGGGCGGCAGCCCCAACGTGGGCCTGGCCAAGCAGATCCGCGCCGCGGGCCTGTCCATGCTGTACGGCAATCTGGCCATTGACGAAGGCACCGCCAAGACCATGGGCGATACCGCGGTAGGCATGTACATGTCGGCTTCCTACCTGACCGGTATCGACAACGAGCAGAACCGCAAATTCCTGGCTGCCCTGAAGACAAAGTTCGGCGACCAGGCCAAGACCGCCAACGACCTGTCGGAGCCCCAGTACGAGGCATTCTTCCTGTACAAGGCGGCGGTCGAGCAAGCCGGCGGCACTGACCCCCAGAAGGTGGTGGCGGCGCTCGGCCAAGTGTCGTTCGACGGGCCGCGCGGCGTGGTGAAAATGGACCGCCAACGCCACGCGGCCCTGACCATGCGGCTGGGCCAGGTACAGCCGGACCATTCGATCAAGATCCTGCAGACCTTCGACAACGTGGATCCGGGCCAGCAGTGCCCCAACCTGAAGTAGGCATGCGCCGGCCGCCCGCGCGCCGGGCGGCCGCCGGAGAAAACGATGGGATTGCTACTGGACATCCTGAGTACCGCGGCCATGCTGTTCATCGTGACCGCCGGGCTGATGATCATCTTCGGCGTCATGAAGATCGTGAATTTCGCCCACGGCGCGATCATCACGCTGGGCTGCTACGCCAGCCTGGTGGTGACCCAGTTGGGACTCAACCCGTGGCTGGCGCTGCCCGCCGCGCTGGCGGCCGGCACGGCGACGGGCATGGTGGTCGAGCGGCTGATCGTGCAGCCGCTGTACCGGCGGCCGCTGGACGCCATCCTCGCCACCTGGGGCCTGGGCATCGTGATCGGCCAGCTGATCACCATGGCCTTCGGCCGCGAAGTGCAGTTCGTGGATTCGCCGCTGCAGGGCGCGGCCGACATCCTGGGAACGGAGTATTCCGCCTATCGCCTGTTCCTCATCCCGGCGGCATTGCTGCTCTATGCCGCGCTGAGCGCGCTGCTGAACCGCACCCGCTTCGGCGTGCGCACGCGCGCCGTCATCATGAACGAGAACCTGGCGCGCGGCCTGGGAATCCGCGCCGAGCGCATCCGCTTCGTGACCTTCGGCCTGGGCGCGGGGCTGGGCGCGCTGGCCGGCGCGCTCATTACGCCGCTCTCCAGCGTCGACCCCAACATGGGCCTGCCCTGGCTGGTCAGCGCGTTCATGCTGGTCATGGTGGCCGGCCATTCGATCGGCGCGCTGCTGCTGACCTGCGTGCTCTATGGCGCGTGCCAGGTGCTGGTCAGCGTCTACGTCAGCCCGATTCTGGGCGGCGTCACCATCGCGGTGCTGGCGGCCCTGACGCTGCGCCTGCGTCCCCGAGGATTCGCCCATGACTGAGACTCTGCTCGCCCGGCGGGCGGCGGCCGCGGCGCCCGCCGACACTGCGCGCCGCGGCCGCCACGGCCGCGACCTGGCCTGGCTGGCGGCGCTGTGCCTGGCGCTGACCGTGGCCGGCCCGTGGCTGTTCGACACCTATCTGCTGAACGTGCTGATCAAGGCGCTGTTCTTCGCCATCGCGGCGGTCACGGTAGATGTACTCTGGGGCTACACCGGCTACCTGACCTTCGGCCAGTCGGCTTTCTTCGGCGTGGGCGCTTACGCAGCCGGACTGGCATTCACGCACTTCGGCTTTTCCCCCGCAGTGGCGGCGCTGGCGGTGCTGGCCGCGGCGGGCGGCGCGGGGCTGCTGGCGCTCGCGGCGGGCTGGCTGTCGTTCTATCGCGGCGCCTCGCCGTTCTTCGCCACGGTCATCTCGCTGGTGCTGCCGATCGTGCTGACGCAGGTCGCGCTGGCCGGCGGCACCTACACCGGGTCGTCCTCCGGGCTGACCGGCTTCGAAACGTTCGACCTGTCGCTCGAGGCCTGGTACGTGGTCGCCGCGGCGTCGCTGTCCGCCGTGGCCCTGCTGGCCTGGACCATCACGCACAGCGACGCCGGCCGCATCCTGGCCGCGCTGCGCGACAACGAAACGCGCTGCGGCTATCTGGGCCTGCATACCGCACGCTGGCGCATTGCCCTGCTGGTGGTGTGCGCCGTCGTGGCCGGCCTGGCGGGCTTCGGCTATGGCGCCTTCAGCGGCGTGGTGGCGCCGGAACTGGGCGGCTTCGTCTTCGGCACCGAGCTGATCATCTGGGTCGCGCTGGGCGGGCGCGGCACCATCTGGGGGCCAGTCCTGGGAGCCGTATTGATCAACGTGGCCGCCTCGTACCTCAGCGGCTACATGCCTTTCGTATGGCAGTTGCTGCTGGGCGTGACGTTCATCGTGGTCATCCTGCTGCTGCCGCGCGGGCTGCTGCCGCTGGTGACCGCTCGGCGCCGCGCCACGACCCCGCCCGCGCCGCGCCTGGTCGCCCGCTCGGCCGCCGGCGCACCGGCGGCCGGCCAGCCGGCGCTGCGTCTGGCCGGCGTGGCCAAGCGCTTCGGCAGCCTGCAGGTGCTGGAAGGCATCGACCTGCGGGCCGACGACGGCGAGCTGCTCGGCCTGATCGGCCCCAATGGCGCCGGCAAGACCACGCTGATGCGCTGCATCGCCGACGGCGCCGAGCGCTCGGCCGGCGAGGTGGCGCTATGCGGCCGGCCAATACACCGGCAAGGACCGGCGCATTGCGTGCGCGCCGGGCTGGGACGCAAGTTCCAGAATGCCAACATCTTCGACAGCATGACGGTGGCTGAAAGCCTGCGCATCGCCACGGCGCTGCGCGAACGTCCTGCGTGGCTGGGCCGCGCGCGGGAGCTGGCGCTGCCACCCTACGCGCTGGAAGTGCTGCGTATGACCGGACTGGACCAATGCCTGGAGCAATCCGTGCGCGACCTCTCTCACGGCCAGCAACAGGCCCTGGAACTGGCCATGGTGCTGGCGCTGGAGCCGCGCGTGGTGCTGCTGGACGAACCCACCGCCGGCCTCAGCAAGACCGAGCGCGCCCGCATCGGCGCAGTGCTGTCGTCGCTGGCGCATACTTATGGCCTGTGCTGCCTGCTGGTCGAGCACGACCTCGACTTCGTGGCCGAGGTGGCCACCCGCATCGTGGTGCTGCACCAGGGGCGCATCGTCATGGACGGCAGTTTCCGGGAAGTGACGGAATCCGAACTGGTGCGCACCATCTATGCGGGCAGCGCGCAGGCCGTGACCGGGGAGACGCGGCCATGAGCGCGACGATGGGCCCGGCGGCGCAGGCGGCGCCCGCCCTGGCCATGGAAGGAGTGTCCAGCGGCTACCAGTCCGCCCTGGTGCTGCGCGAGGTGTCACTGGCCGTCGCGCCGGGCGCCTGCGTGGCGCTGCTGGGCAAGAACGGCATGGGCAAGTCCACTTTGCTCAAGACGGTCATGGGTTACCTGCCCAAGGCGCGCGGCCGGGTGCGGCTGGCCGGCACGGACGCCACCCGCATGCGGCCGCAGGATATCGCCCGGTGCGGCGTGGCCTACGCGGCGCAGGAACAGGCGCTGTTTCCCGACCTGAATATTCGCGACAACCTGCGCCTCGGCCTGCCGTCCGACCGCCTGTTCGACGCGCGCTTCGCCGAAATCGCCGACCTGTTCCCGGTGTTCGCCAGCCGGCTGCGCCAGCATGCCGGCACGCTGTCGGGCGGCGAGCAGAAAATGCTGCTGGTGGCGCGCGCGCTGATGCAGAGGCCGGCCCTGCTGCTGCTGGACGAGATCACCGAGGGCCTGCAGCCGTCGGTGATCGGGCGGCTGGCCCGCGCGCTGGCCTGGGAGCGCCGACAGCGCGGCACCAGCATGTTCATCGTCGAGCAGAATGTGGCATTTGCCCTGGAGGTGGCTGACCGCTACCTGATCCTCAAGCATGGCGCGATCGTGGACCAGGGCGAGACTGGCGCGGCGGCCGCCGCGAGCCATATCATTGACCACCTGAAGGTATGAAGCAGGATCCCACGCCATGACGCAGACTCCCGCCGGCGACGCCGCGGCTCCCTCAACCGCAACCCCGCCGGCCGCCACGCAGGGCCAGGCCGGCTGGCGCATCGGCGTGCTGTATTCGCGCAGCGGCGTGACGGCCACCACCGAGTCCCAGCATTTCTTCGGCACAGTGCTGGCGGTGGAAGAAATCAATGCCCTGGGCGGCGTGCTGGGACGACCGCTGGAACCGGTGGTGTACGACCCGCGCAGCGACAGCGAAGAATACCGCCGGCTGGCCGCGCGGCTGCTGCTGGACGACGAGGTCGGCGTGATCTTCGGCGGCTGCACCTCGCATTGCCGCAAGGCCATGCTGCCCGTGGTGGAACGCAGCAATTCGCTGCTGTGGTATGCCTCCGTCTACGAGGGTTTCGAGTATTCGCCCAACGTCATCTACACGGGCGCCGCGCCCAACCAGGGCAGCATGCAGCTGGCGGCCTACCTGATCCAGCACTGCGGCTCGCGCATCTTCCTGGTGGGCGCCGACTACATCTACCCGCGCGAAACCAACCGCATCATGCGCGAGACGGTCGAACAACGCGGCGGCGAGATCCTGGATGAAACCTACCTGCGCCTGGGCTGCGACCAGGCCGAGATCGCCGACGTGGTGGACGACATCCGGCGCATCCAGCCGGACGTGGTTTTCTCGACCCTGATCGGCTCGGACGCCGAACGCTTCTACCGCTGCTACCACGATGCCGGCCTCTCGGCGGAACGCATTCCCATCGCCAGCCTCACCCTGACCGAGGCCGAGGTAGCGCAGATCGGCCCGGCGCTATGCGCGGGCCACATCACGGCGGCCACCTATTTCAATTCCGTCGACACGCCGGCCAATGGCCCGTTCCTGGAGCGCTGGCGCGCGCGCTTCGGCGCGCGGCCGGCCAGCGTATATTCCGAGGCGTCCTACAGCCAGATGCACTTGTTCGCACGCGCGTTGCAGCGCGTGGGGGGAATGGACACGCGCAGGCTGGTGCAGGCCGTGCACCAAGTGGCGTTCGACGCGCCCGGCGGCCAGCTGGCGGTGCTGTCCGAGAACAATCATTGCGTACTCACGCCGCGCATCGGCGTCTGCCGTGACGATGGCGCCTTCGACGTGGTCTGGCAAAGCCCCGAGGCGATCAGGCCGGACCCGTACCTGACGGCGCTGGGTCTGGACGCGCTCTGGCTGGGCTGAGGACGGCCATGGACCACAGCCTCCGCCGCCTCTACGAAGACTTGCGCAGCGTGGCCGTGGCGGTGGTCTACCCGCCCGGCGAAGACCGCGACCTGCTGGTCGAGCAGCTCAAGCGCATCGGCTGCCGCATCCACCTGCACTGGCCGTTCCCGGACCGCCCGCCGGGCGGCGCCGACGTGATCTTTTTCCAGGCATCGCAATGCGGCCAGAACATCGCCGCCTGGTCCGCCAGCGAAGTCGAGGCCGCCTTGATCGCGCTGTCGGAATACGAGACGCCCACCACGCTGAAACAGCTGCTCAAGATCAACGCGCACGGCGTACTGACCGGGCCATTTCGCTCGGCCGGCATTCTCAGCACGCTGGTGCTGGCGCGCTCGGCCAAGCTGTACCAGAACCGCCTGCAGAACAAGATCGACAAGCTCGAAGGCACCATCAAGTCGCGCCGCGTCATTGAGAAAGCGATCCGGGCCCTGATGGACAACCAGCACGTGGACGAGCGCGAAGCGTACGAACACATGCGTTCGCGCGCCACCCGGTTGCGGGTCAGCGTGGCCGAAGTGGCCGCCATGATCGTCGAGGCCAGCGAGGCCATGGAAAAACTGGGCCTGGGTGCCGCGCACGGGCGGCGGCAATGAGCGCCGGGCAGGAAAAAGGGCTTGCCGCATAAGCGGCAAGCCCTTGATTTTCCAACACATTCTGGCGCGCCCGGCAGGATTCGAACCCACGACCCCTTGGTTCGTAGCCAAGTACTCTATCCAACTGAGCTACGGGCGCTGTAAAGACAGAAACTATAGCACCTTTTCCTGGCTTTCAGCAAATCGCGACGCTATGCCCGCCTGGCGCCCGGCCATCGCCATGTAGTCCACCGCCAGGTTCGACAGCGCCCGCACGCCGTTCACCAGGCCGGACTCGTCCACGTAGAAGCGCGGCGAATGGTTGGGCGCGGCCTGCTGCGGGTCGGTGCCCTTGGGCGTGACGCCCAGGTAGAAGAACAGGCCCGGCACTTTCTCCTGGTAGAAGGAAAAGTCCTCCGAGGCGGTGGCTTTGGGCTGCAGGCCGTAGTTGCCCTCGCCCGCCACGCGGCGCAGGGTCGGCGCCATCTGCTCGGTCAGGGCCGGCGGATTGACGGTGGCGTTGTACAGCTCGACGATCTTGACGTCGGCCCGCGCGCCGGCGCTTTGCGCGATCGAGGTCGCGGTGCGCTCCAGCCGCTGGTGGATGTCCTTCTTCATGCCCTCGTCGTAAGTGCGGATGGTGCCGGTCATGTGGACCTTCTCGGGCACGATGTTCATGCGGTTGCCGCCGTTGAACACCCCCACCGTCACCACGGCCGGCTCCAGCATGCTGTTGATCTGGCGGCTGGGAATCGTCTGGATTCCCATCACGATCTGCGACCCTACCACGATCGGGTCGATGCCCGACCACGGGCGCGCGCCATGGGTCTGCTTGCCGGTGACGTCGATCCAGAACTGGTCCGCGGCAGCCATGGCGGGGCCGCTGCGCCAGGCCAGCCAGCCGGCCGGATAGCTGCTCGATACGTGCAGCCCGAAAATCGCGTCTACCTTCGGGTTGTCCAGCACCCCTTCCTGCACCATCATCTTGGCGCCCCAGGTCTTGACGCCGTCCGGCTCGAAATCGGCCGGGCTTTCCTCAGCGGGCTGGAAGATGAATTTCACGCTGCCGGGCAACTGCTCTTTCATGCCGGCCAGCACTTCGGCGGTGGCCATCAGGATGGCCGTATGCGTATCGTGCCCGCAGGCGTGCATGACATCGACCTCCTTGCCCAGGAAGGTGCCCTTGGCCTTGGAGGCGAACGGCACATCCACCGCTTCCTTGACCGGCAAGGCGTCCATGTCGGCCCGCAAGGCCACCACCGGGCCCGGCTTGCCGCCGCGCAGCACCGCCACCACGCCGGTGCCGGCCACCCCGGTCTGCACGTCCATGCCGAGCGCGCGCAGGTGATCGGCGACCAGCTTGGCGGTGCGGGTTTCCTGGTTGCCCAGTTCCGGATGCTGGTGGATGTCGCGGCGCCAGGCGATCAGCTTGTCCTCGATCTTGCGCGCCGCCTCGTCGATCTGCGTCGCCAATTGCGGCGCGGGCGCAGCCGGCGCGGCGCCGGCGGGCGACTGTGCCGCGGCGGGCGCGCCCAGCGCCAGTTGCACGGCGAGCGCCGCCGCGGTCAGAGAGATGGCGCCCGGCAAGCGGGTAACGCGGTAATGCGGGAATGTCATGCGTGTCTCCATCAGGTGAGTCTGGCCCTGTCCGGCTGAGCCGACGGCTCGACGCGCATGAGAGCCGGCCAGGCCACGCATGATGGTACGCCGTCCCGCGCCGCGACGGCAGGGCCGCCTCAGGCCGTCGCGTCGGCGCGGCCGCCGAGCGCCCCGCGCAGCCAGCCGACGAAGGCCCGCACCTGCGGATCCGCGGCCCTGCCCGGCGCCGGCAGGGCCATCAGGCCGGCGGGAAATTGCACGAAGCCATGCGGCGCCGCCAGGGTCCCGTCGTCCAGTTCCTTGCGCACCAGGCGCTGCTCGACCAGCGCCACCCCCAGGCCCGAGGCCGCCGCCTCGATGCACAGGTGGGTGTGGGGGAAAGTGATCTCCGGCCCCAGCCCCAGCTCGATGCCGGACAAGGCCTGCCATTGGGTCCAGGCGCTGGTGGTGAAGTCATGGGCGATGCGCGCCGGCCTGGCCCCCGCGCGCGGATAGCCGGGAGCGGCCACCGGGCCGAATGCGACCGGGGCGAGTTCGATCGCCGCCGCGCGATCGGCCTGCGGATAGGTGCCCAGGTCCCAGGCGATCAGCAGGTCGGCGCCTTCGCCGCGCAACTCGCGCGCCGAGGTCATCGACAGGCGGATGCGGATGTCGGGGCGTTTGCGATAGAAGTCGCCCAGGTGCGGCACCAGCCAGCGCATGGCAAAGGTGGCGCTGCATGCGACATGCAGGCCGGGATGGCGGGCGCGCCGCACAATGCCCGCGTAGCCGGACTCCAGCCGGTCGAACAGCGGCTGCACCAGCGCGTACAGCGCCGCGCCATGGTCGTTGAGCCGCAAGCCATTGCCCTGCCTGTCGAACAGGGGGATGCCGGCGTGCTCCTGCAACAGCTGCAGCTGCCGGCTGACCGCGCCGTGCGTGCGGTGCAGCTCTTGCGCCGCCGCGGTCACCGAACCAGTGCGGGCGATCGCCTCGAAGACTTTCAGCGCGGACAGCGGCGGTAGCGAGCGCATGCGAACCCATTGTGAAAAAAACTGGCGTAGTCGCCAGATTAACTCGATATCCGGAAACGCGGCGGCTGCGTACCATCGATGCCATCATCAACTCTTCTTTGACCAGGCACGCCATGGACCAGAACCAGTGGAACACCGTAGATGACTACTTCGAGACTGCCCTGCACCTGAGCGATCCGGTGCTGGAACAGGCGCTGGCGCACGCCCGCGCGGCCGGCCTGCCGCCTCACGAGGTGGCGCCCAACCAGGGCCGGCTGCTGCAGATTTTTGCACAGATGGCGCGGGCCCGGCGGATCCTCGAAATCGGCACCCTGGGCGGCTATAGCACCATCTGGCTGGCGCGCGCCCTGCCGCCCGGCGGACGGCTGGTCACGCTGGAACGCGATCCCGCGCGCGCCCGCACCGCGCGCGAGAACCTGACTGCCGCCGGCCTGGCGGCCTGCGTCGAACTCATCGAGGGCGATGCGCGCGATACCTTGCGGCGCATGGTGGCGGAAGGCGCGCCGCCGTTCGACCTGATCTTCCTCGATGCCGACAAGGCCGACAATCCGGCCTACCTGGCCTCGTCGCTGGCCCTGGCGCGCGACGGCACGGTCATCGTCGGCGACAACATCATCCGCGGCGGACGCATCGCCGATCCGGCCGCCACGGGCCAGCCGGATGTGCGCGGCGCGCGGCGCTTCCTGGAAGAGCTGGGCCGCGACCTGCGGCTGACCGCCACGGCCATCCAGACAGTCGGCGGCAAGGGCTGGGACGGCTTCGCGCTGGCCGTGGTGTCGCGCTGAGGCGCGGGCCGCGGCGCCGCCCGCCTGGCGATCAAGCGTCCCGCGCAGGCAAGGCCGGGGCAACGGCAATGAGCGGCGCCACCGGCTTGCTCATGATCACGCTGCGGTAGTTTGCATGCCGCCAGTTGACGTGCTCGATGAACCGGTAGCCGCGGCGGGCATACCACTGCACCAGGTGGGTAGCGGGCTCGGCGGTATCCAGCGCGATCTCGGCCGCCCCGGTCTGCGCCGCGCGCCGCTCGACCAGGTCCATCAGGCGCGTGCCCAGGCCGGCCGATTGCCATGCCGGGTCGACGCCGAACTGCGCCAGCATGGCGACGTCCGGACGGTCGAGCCACGCCGACCCGGCCGCCCGCTCTTTCGGCTTGAAGACAATGGTGCCCACCAGCGCCCCCGCGTGCACCGCCACATAGCATTCGCCCTGCGCGATGCGCTGGCGCGTGACGTCTTCGGATTGATAGGTCGCCTTGTACCGCAGCCCCATGTCCGCCAGCCGGGCATAGGCCCGGTGCAGCAAGCCGGTCAACTCGGCAATCGAATCGTGTTCCGCGACCGGCCGCAGCTCGACGTCGGCCGGGTTGCGGTGCGCGTGCATGGTCATGTCCTGTGGCTCCCGGGATGTGGCGGCGCGCATCGCACTGCCCGCGCCGGGCCTGGGCCCGCCGCCGCCCTGAAAGGCGGCAGCCCGCTCATGCTGGAGCGGCAAGCATAACGCAGTCGGCGGGCCGCGCGCCCGTCAGCCCTGGCCGGCCGGCAAGCCCATGGCCGGATCGCTCACCGTGTGCCTGCCGGTTTCGACCCGGCCAGCGAAGCGGCGATAGTAGGCAGGGTCGCTGTCGCAGGTCACGGCGAAGTCGTACCATTGCCCGCTGTCCTGCAAGGACCAGTGCAGGCTGGCCTGCGCGCCGGGCTCCACGCGCGCCGGCCATGGGCCGTCGGTCCGGTAGGCCAGCGCCGTGACGGTGAACGTGCACGGCTGCCTGCCGCCGTTCATCAGCTCGACGTAGACGTCGCCGTTGGCGATGTCGTAGCACACGCGGATCTCCGGCAGCGCCTGGGCATCGCCAATGCGGCCGGTGTCGCCCTGGAAATGGCGATGGTAGCCGTTCGGCCCCAGCACCCACAGGTCGTAGCGGCCCTGGTTGTCCTGGAACGCATTCCAGCCATCGGCCAGTTGCTTGCCGGGCTGCACCATGTAGCGACGCGGCAGCCGGTCCAGCTTGAGCCGGTCGTAGACATGGAAAACCGCGGCCTGCGCGCCGGTGTTGGCGAACACGAGCTCCACCTGGCCGTCGGCGCCACAGCGCGCGCTGGTGTGCAGCTCGTACGGCAGCGCGCGCGACGGGCGCGTGCCGCTTGCCTGCAGCGGCAGTTGCATGTCGGCGGGCAGCGGCACCGCGGGCAGCCCCTCCTGCGCGTCGCGCAGCCCGTCGGCCGCGTCGCGCGTGGTGCGGCCGGCCAGCGTGGGCAGCGCCTCGGTATTGGGCGTGGCGAAATTGAAGGCGCTGGTCAGGTCGCCGCAGACCGCGCGGCGGAACGGGCTGATGTGCGGCTCCTGCACGCCGAACCGCGCTTCCAGGAAGCGCAATACCGAGGTGTGGTCGAATACCTCCGAATTGACCCAGCCGCCGCGGCTCCAGGGCGAGATCACGTACATCGGCACGCGCGGGCCGGGACCGTACACGCGGCCATCGGCGGCCGGCTGGCTGGTGCTGCCGTCCGGCGCCGGCTGGGTGAAGTACTCGGCCTGCAGTTCCGCCTCGGACAGCGTCGTCTTGCCGGCGGGCGTGCCGTCCGGGTTCAGCGACGGCGCCGAAGGCGACGGCACGTGATCGAAGTAGCCGTCGTTCTCGTCGAAATTGACCAGCAGCACGGTCTTGCTCCAGACCTCCGGCACGGCAGTCAGCGCGTCCAGCACCTCCTGCAGGAACCAGGCGCCCTGCACCGGGCTGGACGGCCCGGGATGCTCGCAGTAGATCGACGGCGCGCTCATCCACGCCACCTGCGGCAGCCGCCCTTCGCGGATGTCGCGCCGGAAGGCGTCCAGGTACTGGTCCGGCCGCGTGCCCGGCAGCGTGTTGGCCACGCCCTTGTACAGCGGGTTGCCGGCGTTGTCGGTGGCGGCGTCATAGGCATGATAGGGCAGCGGCTGCCCGGTATCGGCATACGGCGCATTGGGCGCGCCACCGCTCGAGACCGGATAGCCGGAGGCGATGTTGGCGCGGCGGAACTGCCGGAACGCGCCCAGCATGTTGTCGCCCCACTCGTCCGGCATGTTCTGGTAGCAGATCCAGCTCACGCCGGCCTCTTCCAGGCGTTCGGCGTAAGTCTTCCAGGTATAGCCGGTATTCACCGATTCCGGCCGGCCGTCGATCCAGTCCCATTCGTTGTTCACGAAGGCCACGCCCTGCGCGGTCGGGCCGTTGGTGCCGGTCAGGTGGAAGGCGCGGTTGGCGTCCGTGCCGGTATGCATGGAACAGTGGTACGCGTCGCACAGCGTGAAGGCATTGGCCAGCGCGAACTGGAACGGGATCTCCTGCTCCTTGAAGTATCCCATCGAGGTATCGGTCTTGTGCGCCGCCCAGTGCGCCATGCGGCCGCCGTCCCAGGCGTCCTGGCTGTCGGCCCAGGAATGCGGCGTGCCATCGGCGCGCTGCGCATTGTTGGCGGTGCCGTCCAGGTGATAAGGCGTCAATATGCCGCCGTTGGCGCGCTGCTGCTGCCACACGCTGCGCCCGTTCGGCAGCGGGATCGTGAGACGGTCGCCGAAGCCGCGCACGCCCTTGAGCGTGCCGAAATAATGGTTGAAAGAACGGTTCTCCTGCATCAGGATCACCACGTGCTCCACGTCCTTGATGGTGCCGGTGGCATTATTCGCGGGTATGGCCAGGGCGCGGCGGATGCTGGGCGGAAACGCGGCCAGCGCGGCGGCGGCGAAGCCGGCGCCGGCCGTCGTCTGCAGGAATCTGCGGCGAGTCGTCATGTCGTGCGGCATGTCCCAAAGAGAAAGCGGCCATGCCTTGCTCCGGCGGCCGCGGCGCAGCGAGTCTATAAAGACCAGGTGACATGGCCGTGACTGGGCTGGTCCGCGCCGGGACAGGCCCGCGCCGGCCGGGGCTCGGGCGGCGGGCTACAACGCCAGCGGCTCGCCGCGCAGCCGGATCTCGGCGACCGTCCGGTCGCCGCGCTGGCTCAGGGAAAACGCGTGCCGCTCGGGGTAGCGCAACGCCAGGCGGCGGCACAGGTTGCCCAGCCCGCCGCCGCCCTGCGCCAGGTCGTAGGGGGCCTGCAGTTCACCCGGGTTGTCCACTTCGACGATCAGCTCGTCGCCGTGGCGGCGCGTGCGGATGCTGATCATGAAATTGCCCTGGTCGGCCCGCATGCCGTGCTTGATGGCGTTTTCCACCAGGCCTTGCAGGGTCATGTGCGGCATGTTCATGTCCAGCGTGGCCGGGTCGATCTCGCACTGGTACTGGAACTGCGTGTCGAAGCGCAGCGCCTGGATGCGCATATAGGTCTCGGCCGCCTCGATCTCCTCTTCCAGCGTGCACATGCCGAGCCCGCGCCGGTCAAGCGAATAGCGCAGGTAGTTCGCCAGGCGGCGCGTCATTTCCTCGGCCACGGCCGGGCGCTCGGCGATTTCAGCCATGATGGTGTTGAGCGCGTTGAACAGGAAATGCGGCTCGATCTGCTGCTGCAGGTGTTCGAGCTCGAGCCGCAGCGCGCGGGTCTCGGCCCGCATCTTCGACATGCGCTCGGTGCGCGCCGCCAGTTCGGCGCCGACGCCGAAATAAACCAGCGTCCAGATCGACAAGATGCCCATGTAATACAGGAAGCCGAGCCGGTACTGGTTGCCCGGCAGTATCCGGATCGATTCGGACGGAAACAGCTGGTGGATGCCATAGGCAATGGACGCCAGCAGCGCCGACGCCGCCACGCACAGCAGCACCGCGCAGGCGATCACCAGGATGGGCGCCGTGCGGCGGTTCGCGCGGCGTCCGTGGAACACGGCGGCGGCGCTGGTCAGCGCGAAAGCCAGCGGCTCCAGGCCCAGCGTCAGCCAGAATGCCGCCGAGGCATTGCCGAACACCGCCAGCCGGATGCCGAAGCCTATGATCGCCAGGAAAACCCAGCCCACCACCTGGGCGCGCCAGAACGCCTGGGACGAATCGTCGCGGCCAAGCTCCTGACTGATGGGCGAGAAGATCGTGAACATGTCGCGGTCAATAAAAAATGAGGCGCGGCGCATGGGCCGCCAATGGACGGTACGCTACGCCAATTGCGGCGGCCATGCGGGGGTTTTTCGACGAACACGCCCGTATCTTCGACGAAACCGCTATTTGGGACCGGCGCGGCGCGCGGCAGGCCTGGCCGCCCGCCGCCGGGACGATGCTAGCCGGCCTGGCCGGCCGCCTCGTCGAGCAGGCGCGCGAGCATGTCCGGGCACGGCGCCTCGCTGGAAAACAGCAGCCGGTACATCATCGGCGCGACCACGCGCTCGATGATGCGGTCCGCCGCCAGCGGCGCCTCGCCCCGCGCCACGGCGCGGGCGCGGATAGCCTCGATCTGCTGGCCGGTGAACGCCGCGCACTTGCCCGCGTTCTCGTGCCCCGGGGTGCCCAGCACGTCGCCCAGCATGGCGCGGCCCGGGGTCGACGACATTTCCTCGAAATACTGCTCCAGCCAGGCCAGCAGGTCGCCGCGGAACGAGCCGGTATCGCGCGGCGGCTCGTCCGGCCGCATCTGCTCGACCGCCACGTCGGACAGCAATTGCGCCAGGTCGCCCCAGCGGCGGTAGATGGTCGAGGGCGTCACGCCGGCGCGCGCCGCCACGGCCGGCACGGTGAGTTCGTCGCGGCCCTGTTCCTGCTGCAGCTCCCGCACTGCCCGGTGCACCGCTGCCTGCACGCGGGCGCTGCGGCCGCCCGGGCGTAGTCCTGGCGTGTTGGTCATGTCCTGTTCCTGTTGCCGCCATGGTAGCCGCCCCCACGGAATAAGCTTCCAGCCTGGCGGCATTAACGCAAATTATTTGCTTTAACGCGCAAAGCGGCGTAGCATCGTTAAAGCTGAATATTTGCTTTTATTGTACGAGATTCCCGCATGACCGCCCTCGATCCCGCCCTGGCGCCGCCGGCGCGTTGCCTCGCGCCGCGCCGCGGCGCCCTGGCCATCCATACCGCGATCCTGGTGGCCTTCCTGGCCGCCTCCAGCACGCCCACGCCCCTGTACCGGCTCTACCAGCAGGCCTGGGGCTTCAGCTCCACCATCTTGACGATCATCTTCGCCGCCTATGCGCTGGCGCTGCTGTGCACGCTGCTGCTGGCCGGCTCGCTGTCGGACTACATCGGCCGGCGGCCGGTGATCGCCCTGGCCCTGCTGCTGGAAATGACGGCCATGGCCATTTTCCTGCTGGCCGGCAGCCCCGCCTGGCTGATCGCCGCGCGCATCGTCCAGGGCATCGCCACCGGCCTGGCCGCGGCAGCGGTCGGCGCCGCGCTGCTCGACCTGAACCGCGAGCGCGGCCCCCTGGTCAACAGCATCGCGCCCATGGTCGGCATGGCCATCGGCGCGCTGGGCAGCACCGGCGTGCTGGTCCATGCCGCCGCGCCGCTACGCACCAGTTATCTCATCCTGCTGGTGGTTTTCGCGGCGGCGCTGGCTGCCCTGCGGCTGACGCCCGAGACCGCCGCGCGGCAGCCCGGCGCCTGGGCCAGCCTGAAGCCCAGCATGCACGTGCCACGCCAAGCGCGCGGCGCGTTCTGGTCGGTCACGCCGGTCAATGTGTCGGTGTGGATGCTGGGCGGGCTCTATCTGTCGCAGATGCCCTCGCTGATCGCCCAGACCACGCATTCCACCTCGCCCTGGCTAGGCGGCCTGGCGGTGGCGGCGCTGACGCTCAGCGGCGCGGTGGCGGTGCTGGCCGCGCAGCGCGCGGCGGCCTTCTCGACCCTGGTGGGCGGCGCGGCCGCGCTCACGCTCGGGCTGCTGCTGATCCTGGTCGGCGCGAACAGCGGGTCGGGCATGTGGCTGCTGGGCGGCTCCCTGGTGGCGGGCGCGGGTTTCGGCTCGGCGTTCCTGGGCGCGGTGCGCACGGTGCTGCCGCTGGCGGGCCCGTCGCAGCGCGCCAGCCTGATGGCGACCTTCTACGTGGAGAGCTACCTGGCCCACAGCGTGCCGGCGATCGCCGCGGGCTATTTCGCGCAGCGCCACGGCCTGCTGGCCACCGCCAATTTCTATGGCCTCGCCGTGGCGCTATTGGCGCTGGCCGCCATCGCGCTGGCCCTGGCGCGCAGCCGCGGGCAACGGCGCGCGGCCTGAGGACGCGCGTCGCGCGCCCAACAAAAAACCCCGCAGGCGCTTGCGCTACGGGGTTCTTGCCGGCCCGGGGATGCCCGCGGGGCCTACTTGGCGGAGACGGTGGGATTCGAACCCACGATGCAGTTTTTGGCCACATACTCCCTTAGCAGGGGAGCCCCTTCAGCCTCTCGGGCACGTCTCCGCAGAACTTGCGATTCTAGCATGATTTTCCCGGCCTGCGCTCGCCGCGCCTGCCGGGAAAGGCTGGCGTCAGGCCTTCTCGCCGGGCGCCTGGTCCAGGCCGAACGCCTTGTGCAGGGCGCGCACGGCCAGTTCCATGTACTTGTCGTCGATGATCACCGAGGTCTTGATCTCGCTGGTGCTGATCATCTGGATGTTGATGCCTTCCTGCGACAGGGTCTGGAACATCAGGCTGGCCACGCCCACGTGCGAACGCATGCCGATGCCGACGATCGACACCTTGGCGACCTTGTCGTCGGTGACCAGCTCGCGCGCCTGCACGGCCGGCACGACCTCGCGCTTGAGCAGCTCGATGGTGCGCTGGAATTCGTTGCGGTTGACCGTGAAGGAGAAGTCGGTGGTGCCGGCCACGGACTGGTTCTGCACGATCATGTCGACGTCGATATTGGCGGCGGCGACCGGCCCCAGGATCGACGAGGCGATGCCGGGTTTGTCGGGCACGGCCAGCAAGGTGATCTTGGCTTCGTCGCGGCTGAAGGCGATGCCGGAGACAACGGCGGCTTCCATTTTTTCGTCTTCCTCAAAAGTGATCAGCGTGCCCGAAGTCATTTCTTCTTCGAGCGGAATGAGCGGGTCGGTCAGCGACGACAGCACGCGCACGGGAACCCGGTACTTGCCGGCGAACTCGACCGAGCGGATCTGCAGCACCTTGGAGCCCAGCGAGGCCATTTCGAGCATTTCCTCGAACGACACCACCGCCATGCGGCGCGCCTCGGGCACCACGCGCGGGTCGGTGGTGTAGACGCCGTCGACGTCGGTGTAGATCAGGCATTCGTGGGCGCCCAGCGCGGCCGCCACGGCCACCGCGGAGGTGTCCGAGCCGCCGCGGCCCAGCGTGGTGATGTGGCCGTCCGGGTCGATGCCCTGGAAGCCGGTGACGATGACCACGCGGCCGGCGTCCAAGTCGGCGCGGATGCGGGCGTCGTCGATGGACGAGATGCGCGCCTTGGTGAAGGCGGAGTCGGTGCGCACCGGCACCTGCCAGCCCGCGTAGCTGCGCGCGGCCACGCCCTCGGCTTGCAGCGCCACGGCCAGCAGGCCGCTGCTGGCCTGCTCGCCGGTGGCGGCGATCATGTCGAGCTCGCGCGGATCGGGCTGGGGGGAAATTTCGCGGGCCAGGCCCAGCAGGCGATTGGTTTCGCCCGCCATGGCCGAAGGCACCACCACGACCTGGTGGCCGGCGGCGTGCCACTTGGCGACGCGGCGCGCCACGTTGCGGATGCGCTCGACCGAGCCCATCGAAGTACCGCCATATTTGTGAACGATCAGGGACATCTCGTGCTCTGGCTGGAAACCCGCCTGCGGGGCGGGCAAAGCTCAGCATTGTAACGCGTGGTGAAACTTTGCGCAGGCGGCGCGGCCTCGCGGCGCCCGGCGCAGCCGGTTCAAGCCCGGTCGCGCGGCTCCAGCCACACCCTGCCCCGCTCGCAGCGCACCACGTGGTCCGCGTGGACCACGCGCATCTGGCGGTCGTGGCCCAGGCTGTGCAATTGCCGCAGCTGGCGCAGCAGGTCCGCCAGGCGGGCCTCGGTGGGCATGCGCGCGCCCTGGCCGCGCAGCCAGTGGCGCAGCACGTGCGCCTGCCGGGCCGGCGGCAGCGCGCGCCAGGGGGCCAGCGCAAAACTGCGCAGGTCGGCGGACGGCTCCAGCGCGGCCAGGTCGGCGCGCGCCACCTCGTCCAGGATGCTGGCGGCTTCGCTCATGTGGCGCGCATGGCCGGCCAGCCGCGCGCGCCAGCCCGGCCAGCGCGCGTCCAGCACGGGCGCCAGCAATTCGCGCACGGCGGCGCGCGTGTAGCGCGGATCGGCGTTGGTGGGGTCCTGCACCGGCCGCCAGTCGTGCCGGGCGGCGAATGCCGCGGCGGCGGCCAGGATGGCGGCGCGCTCCTGCGCCAGCCAGGGACGCAGGTAGACGATGCCGTCGCGCGGCATGCGCGGGGCCATGGCGGCCATGCCTTCCAGCCCGGTGCCGCGCAGCAGGCGCAGCAGCACGGTCTCGGCCTGGTCGCCCTGGTGGTGGGCCAGCAGGATGCAGCCGACGCCATGCCGGGCGGCCAGCTCCGCCAGCGCCGCGTAGCGGGCCTCGCGGGCGGCAGCCTCGATGCCCAGCCCGCTGGCGGTCTCGACCCGCGCCTGCGCGGTATGCACGGGCACGCCCAGGATGCGGCCCAGCGCCTGCACGTGGCCGGCCCAGCCGTCGGCGGCGGCTTGCAGGCCGTGGTGCACATGGAACAGCAGCAGTTCGATGCCGAGCTCGCGCGCCAGCGGCGCGGCGTGGGCGGCCAGCATGGCCGAATCGGCGCCCCCGCTGACCGCCACCGCCACCCGGGCGCCGGCGTCCCCGGCCAGGGCGGCGCGCAAGGCGGCGGACAGTGCGGCCGAGGGAAACTCGCCGGGCGGCCGAGCGCCCGCCGCGACGGCGGAAGACGGAGGCGGTTCGGCGCGGGTCATGGCGGACGCAAGCGGACGCGGCGCCGCGGAGCCGGGCACGCGGCCCGGCTCCGCGTCAGGCGCGCACTTCCTGGAATTTGCCGTAGGACAGCAGGCGCTGCATGCGCTGCTCGACGAGCTGGTCCGGGGTCATGCCGCGGAACTGGCGCAGCGCGTCGCCCAGGGCGCGGCGCAGCAGGCGCGCCATGACGCGCGGGTCGCGGTGCGCGCCGCCCACCGGCTCGTTGACGACGCGGTCGATCAGGCCCAGGTCTTTCAGGCGCGGCGCGGTGATGGCCAGCGCCTCGGCCGCGTCGGCGGCCTTGTCGGCGCTGCGCCAGAGGATCGACGCGCAGCCTTCGGGCGAGATCACCGAATACGTGGCGTACTGCAGCATCAGCACGGCGTTGCCCACGGCGATGGCCAATGCCCCGCCCGAGCCGCCCTCGCCGATGACGGTGGCGATGATGGGCACCTTGAGCTCGGCCATGGCGTAGAGATTGTGGCCGATGGCTTCCGATTGGCCGCGTTCCTCGGCGCCGACGCCGGGATAGGCGCCCGGGGTGTCGACGAAGGTGAAGACCGGCAGGTTGAATTTCTCGGCCAGGCGCATCAGGCGCAGGGCCTTGCGGTAGCCTTCGGGGCGCGGCATGCCGAAGTTGCGGGCGGCGCGCTCCTTGGTGTCGCGCCCCTTCTGGTGGCCGATGACCATGCACGACGCGCCGTTGAAGCGCGCCAGGCCGCCCACGATGGACTGGTCGTCGGCGTACATGCGGTCGCCGTGCAGCTCGTGGAAGTCGGTGAACATCTCGCGCACGTAGTCGAGCGTGTAGGGCCGCTGCGGATGGCGCGCCACCAGGGCGGTCTGCCAGGGGGTGAGCTTGCCGTAGATTTCCTTGGCCAGCGTCTGGCTCTTCTGCTGCAGGCGGCTGATCTCGTCGGAGATGTCCACCGCAGAGTCGGCCTGTACATAGCGCAGCTGCTCGATCTTGTTTTCAAGCTCGGCGAGCGGTTGTTCGAATTCCAGGAATGTATTGCGCATGAAGGTTGGTTCCGTTGTTGGGCGCCCGGCGATCAGTTCAGAACCGGCTTGGATTCCAGACTGCGCCACAAATACCAGGTCGCCACGGTACGCCAGGGCTGCCATGCCGACGAGACCTCGCGGGCCTCGAAGCGCGAGACAGGCTCTCCGCTGAAGTAGTGTAACGAGATTGCCTTGAGCAACCCCAGGTCGTCCAGCGGCAGGACGTCCGGCCGCTGCAGATTGAATATCAGGAACATCTCGGCCGTCCAGCGGCCGATGCCGCGGATGGCCAGCAGTTCGGACACGACGCTCTCGTCGTCCATGACCGCCCATTTTTCCGGGCGCACGCGGCGTTCGCCGAAATGCAGGGCCAGGTCCTGCACGTACTCGGCCTTGCGCTGCGACAGGCCCGCCTGGCGCAGCGCGGCGGTGCCGGCTTCCAGCACGGCGGCGGGCGTGGGGCGCCGGCCGACCGTCTCGGTGAAGCGCAGCCACAACGCGTCGGCGGCCTTGGCGGAGATCTGCTGGCCGACGATGGCCTGCGCCAGGGTGACGAACGGCGTGCCGCGCGAGGTCAGCCAGGCTTCGGCGTGCAGGGGGATCAGCTTCTTGAGGATGCGGTCGCGCCGCATCAGGTGGGCGACGGCTTCTTCCCAATAGTGGGGTTTGGCGACGGCGGAGTCGACAGCGGGCATGGTCGCGGCTTCCTCAGACGCGGCGCCATTGGGTCTGGCCGCCCGGCTTGTCGTCGAGCTCGATGCCGGCCTCGCGCAGTTGGGCGCGGATGCGGTCGGCCTCGGCGTAGTCGCGCGCCTGCTTGGCGGCCGCGCGCGCGGCGATGAGGGTTTCGATCCGGGCGGTGTCGAGCGCGGGCGCCGCCGAGCCGGCCTGGGCCAGGCCGGCCGCCGAATAGCGGGTGGCGCATTGGAAATAGCGGGCCGGGTCCTGCTGCAGCAGCCCCAGCACCCCGCCCAGCGCCTTGAGCTGGCCGGCGCTGCGCGCGCTGCGCGTGCGGTTGGCCTCCGAGGCCAGTTCGAACAGCGCGGCCACCGCGCCCGAGGTGTTGAAGTCGTCGTCCATGGCGGCCTTGAAGGCCTGGGCCTGGGGTTCGGCCCAGTCGACCGCGTCGCCGTCGGCGGCGACGTTCTGCAGCGCCTGGTAGAGGCGATCGAGCGCGTTCTGGGCGTCGACCAGGTTGTCGGGCGTGTAGTTCTGCGGGCTGCGATAGTGGTTGCGCACGATGAAGAAGCGCAGCATCTCGGCTTCGCGCGGATTGACCATGTATTCGGCCTGGCCGTCGGGCGGCTCGCCCTGCGCGATGGTCTGGCGGATGGTGCGGAAATTGCCCAGCGACTTGGACATCTTGTCGGCGTCGACCATCAGCGGGCCGCAATGCATCCAGATGTTGGCCAGGTTGCCGCCGAACGCGCCCTCGGTCTGGGCGATCTCGTTTTCGTGGTGCGGGAATTTCAGGTCGGGGCCGCCGCCGTGGATATCCAGCGGCAGGCCCAGCAGCGCGCGGCTCATGGCCGAGCATTCGATGTGCCAGCCCGGCCGGCCCAGGCCGTAGGGGGATTCCCATTTGGTGTCGTCGGGCTCGTCGGCCTTGGCGGCCTTCCAGAGCACGAAATCGAGCGGGTCGCGCTTGGCCGACCCGACCGCCACGCGTTCGCCGGCCCGCAGGTCGTCGAGCGCCTTGCCCGACAGCTTGCCGTAGCCGGCGAACCCGCGCACGGCATAGTTGACGTCGCCGTCCTCGGCCCGGTAGGCCAGGCCGTTCTGCTCGAGCCGGCCGATGATGTCGAGCATGTCGCCCACGTACTGCGTGGCGCGCGGCTCGCGGTCGGGCGGCTGCACGCCCAGCGCGCGTTCGTCGGCGTGCATGGCGGCGATGTAGTATTCGGTGACCTCGCCGATGCGGCGGTTGGTCTCGACCGCGCGGCGGATGATCTTGTCGTCGATGTCGGTGATGTTGCGCACGTAGTCGACCGCCAGGCCGCTGGCGCGCAGCCAGCGCTGCACCACGTCGAACGCCACCAGCATGCGGGCATGGCCCAGGTGGCAGTAGTCGTAGACGGTCATGCCGCACACGTACATGCGCACCTGGCCGGGCCGGGCCGGCTCGAAGGGTTCTTTGGTACGCGACAACGTGTTGTAGATGTGCAGCATGGCGCTATGGCTGGCCTTGAGATGTTCCGTGAGAAAGTGCCGCAGGGCGGCCCGCGTGCCGACCTGGCGGCCGCTTCGGCGCCCGGCCCGGTCGAACGCCGCGGCCATGGAACGCAACACATGGACCGCGGCATCGTGGTTGCACCGTGCCCGCGACAACGGGCCGATGAGCCGCAGACACAACCGGGGCTAAAATGGCGGTCGTCAAGTATAGCAAGCGGCCTCGTCGCGCCGAGCGCGGCCGGCCGATTTTTTAACGGATGCCTCGCAATGATCAACCGGCTCACCCGTGTCACACTGCTGATGTTGGCGCTGGCCGCCCTGCCGGCCGGCGGCGCCATGGCCCAGTCCATGGGCGGCGGCGGCAGCCTGCCGGATACCGGCATCGACACCCGCACCAAGCTCGACCCGCCCCCGCCCGAGGGCGGCTGGAAGGCCCTGGCGAACCTGCTCGAGGCGCTCAAGCCCGGCGTCGATACCCGCCTGGACCCGACCCCGTCGCAGATCACCGACCACATCGAGCGCCTGCTCAACAACGGGCGCAACCAGGAAGCCCTGGAACTGATCGAGAAACGCCTTGCCGAAACCCAGGGGCAGCGCGGCACCGACGTGCAGTTGATGTTCCAGCACGCGCGGGCGCTCGCCGCGCTGGGCCGCACGGCCGAGGCGATCGACCGGTACACCGAGATGACCGTGCGCTTCCCCGAATTGCCCGAACCCTGGAACAACCTGGCCGCGCTGCATGCGCAGCAAGGTGACCTGGACCGGGCGCACGACGCTTTGCAGATGGCGCTGCGCGCCAACCCGGACTACCCGGCGGCACGCGCCAACATGGCCGACATCCAGCTCATGATGGCGCTGCGCACCTATCGCAAGGCTGCGAACGAGGGCGTGCCCGGCATGGATGCCAAGGCACGCGAAATCGAGAAACTGCTGAAGGAAAGCCAACATCCATGATTTCGCGCTACTCTCCGCTTCATCTGCTGCGCCTGATGGCGTGCACGTTCGCGCTGGCTGCCGCGGCGCCGGCAAGCGCCGCCGCCCAGCCGGCCGACCCATCCACCTCCACCACCTCAGAAGGCACGAAACCCATGAGCACCCAACCCCGCGTCAAACTGCAAACCAACCAGGGCGAGATCGTCATCACCCTGGATGCGGAAAAGGCGCCCAAGACCGTGGAGAACTTCCTCGGCTACGTCAAGAGCGGCTTCTATGACGGCACCATCTTTCATCGCGTGATCGACGGCTTCATGATCCAGGGCGGCGGCTTCGAGCCCGGCCTGAAGCAGAAGCCCACGCAGGCCCCGATCGAGAACGAGGCCAACAACGGCCTGAAGAACGACAAGTACACCCTGGCCATGGCCCGCACCAGCGATCCGCACTCGGCCACCGCCCAGTTCTTCATCAACGTGGCCGACAACGACTTCCTGAATTTCACCGCGCCCACGCCGAACGGCTGGGGCTATGCCGTGTTCGGCAAGGTCACCGAGGGCACCGACGTGGTCGACAAGATCAAGGGCGTCAAGACGGGCAACAGCGGGTTCCACCAGAACGTGCCGGCCGAGGACGTGGTCATCGAGAAGGCCCAGGTCCTTGAATAAGATCGCGCTGCAGGGCCCGGTCTGGCTGGCCTCGGACATGCACCTGGGGCCGGCTGCGCCGGCCACCGGCGAAGCATTCCTGGGCTTGCTGGAAGCGGCGGCCGACGAGGCCGCCGCCCTGCTTCTGCCGGGCGACATCTTCGACGCCTGGATCGGCGACGACGTGATCGGCGCCGCGCCGCCCTGGTTGGCGGCCGTGCTGCAAGGCCTGCAGCGCACGGCGGCGCGCATCCCGCTGTGGCTCGGACGCGGCAACCGCGACTTCCTCATGGGGGTCGGCCTGGCCGACGCCTTGAACGCCCGCCTGCTGCCCGAACCCGCGCTGCTGGAAACCGACTACGGCCGCGTGCTGCTGACGCACGGCGACGAATACTGCATCGACGACGCCGCCTACCAGCAGTTCCGCGCCATGGTACGCAACCCGCAATGGCAGGAGCAATTCCTGGCCAAGAGCATCCCGGAACGCCTGGCCCTGGCCCAGCAGGCGCGTGGCGAAAGCCAGGCGGCCAACCAGATGAAGTCCGCCGAGATCATGGACGTCAATGCGCAGGCGGTCGAAGACGCCTTCCGCGCGGCCGACGTCGACATCATCGTGCATGGCCATACCCACCGGCCCGGACGCCACGTGCTGCAAGTGGACGGCCGCCGGCGCGAGCGCTGGGTGCTGCCCGACTGGGACTGCGACCACGCCGACCCGCCGCGCGGCGGCTGGCTGGTCATCGACCGCGACGGGCTCGAACTGTACGACCTGGACACCGCCTGACCATCCTCGCGCGAAAAAAAACCGGGCCCCGCGGCCCGGTTTTTCTTGCGCGGCGAAGGCCAGCGCGGACGTATGCTCGGCTCATGTGACGCCATGGCGGGCGACGGCTCAATGCGTCGCCAGCCAGATGGCCACGACGATGCCCAGCGCGATGCGGTACCACGCGAAGCCCCGGTACGTGTGGTTGGCCACGAAGCGCAGCACCGCGCGCACCACCACCAGCGCGCTCAGGAAGGCCGCCACGAAGCCGACCGCGATGCCGGAGAGGTCCTGGCGGCTGAGCAGGTCGATGTTGCGGTACATGTCGTAGGTGGCGGCGCCCAGCATGGTGGGCATGGCCAGGAAGAACGAGAACTCGGTGGCGGTCTTGCGCTGGATGCCGGCGATCATGCCGCCGATGATGGTGGCGCCGGACCGCGAAGTGCCCGGGATCATGGCCACGCATTGCGCCACGCCCACGCCCAGCGCCTGCTTCCAGGTGATCTGCTCCAGCGTGTGGGCGGAAGCGCGCTCGTCGGACGCGGTGTCGTCGGCCGCGCCCGGCGCGTCGCCCGGCGTATGGTGCGTGCGGCGCTCCACCCACAGCATGATCAGCCCGCCCAGCACCAGCGTCACGGCCACCACGCCCGGGTGATAGAACACCTGCTTGATGGCCTTGATGAAGATCGCGCCGATCACCGCCGCCGGCAGGAAGGCCAGCAGCAGGTTGCGCGTGAAGGCCACCTCGGCGGGCACGCCGGTCAGCGTGCCGTGGATGAGCTGCCACAGCCGCGCGCGAAAGATCCACATCACCGCCAGGATCGAGCCGAACTGGATCACCACCTCGAACACCTTGCCCGAGCTGGAGGCGAAGTCGATCCAGTTGCCGAACAGGATGAGGTGCCCGGTGCTGGAGACCGGGATGAACTCGGTCAGGCCTTCGATAATGCCCAGGAAGAATGCTTTGATCAGGTAGATGGTGCTGTCGGTCACGGTGCGTGGCAGGTGAAAGGGTTATTGGCTGTCGTCGGCGGCGTCGCCTTCGGGCGGAGCGAGCGGCAGGCGCTCGACCCGTACCGAGGCGATACGCCGCCCGTCCAGTTCGAGCACTTCGAAGCGGAAGCGATGATGCGGCCCATCGTACTCGCAGCTGTCGCCCGGCTGGGGCAAATGCCCGAAGCGCGCCAGCAGGTAGCCCGCCAGGGTGGAGTAGTCCTGCGAGTCGTCGATCAGGCCTTCGGTTTCCAGGACCTGCTCGACGTGGTGCAGGTCGGCCGCGCCGTCGATCTTCCAGACATCGTCTTCGACCGCGGTGATGTCGGGCAGTTCGTCCTCGTCCGGGAATTCGCCGGCGATGGCCTCGAACACGTCGATGGGCGTCACCAGGCCCTCGATGGCGCCGAATTCGTCGGCCACCAGCACCAGCTGGCCGCGCGACCGCTTGAGCGTGTCCATGAGGCGCAGGATGCCGATCGACTCGTGCACGATGATGGGGTCGCGCAGCCGGTTGCGACGCACCCGGCCGTCGGTGATCAGGTCGGCCACCAGGTCCTTGGCGCGGCCGATGCCGATCACTTCGTCGAGCGAACCGCGGCACACCGGGAAAAAGCTGTGCGGGGCCTCGGTGATCTGCCGCTGGATGGTTTGCGCGTCGTCGTCGATATTGACCCACGACACCTCGGTGCGCGGCGTCATGATGGACCGGATGGAGCGCTCGGCCAGGGTCAGCACGCCGCTGACCATGTTGCGCTCTTCCACGCCGAAGGCCGGCACGGCAGGCACGGCGGCGTTGGCCACGACCGGCTCTTCGCCGTCGGGCGGACGCTTGCCCAGCATGCGCAGCACCGCGCTGGCGGTGCGCTCGCGCATGGGGCGCGAAGCATCCAGGCGCAGCAGGTTGCGGCGCGCCACCTGGTTCAGGGCCTCGATGGCGACCGAGAAGCCGATGGCGGCGTACAGGTAGCCCTTGGGTACCTTGAAACCGAAGCTCTCGGCCAGCAGCGAGAAGCCGATCATGAGCAGGAAGCCCAGGCACAGCACCACCACGGTGGGATGGGCGTTCACGAAGCGGGTGAGCGGCTTGGACGCCAGCAGCATGATGCCGATGGCGACGGTGACCGCGATCATCATGATGGCCAGGTGGTCGACCATGCCCACGGCGGTGATGACCGAGTCCAGCGAAAACACCGCGTCGAGCACCACGATCTGCGTCACGATGACCCAGAAGCTGGCGTACACGCGCGCGCCCGAGACGTGGTCGCCCGCGCTGCCCTCGAGCCGTTCGTGCAGTTCGAGCGTGCCCTTGAACAGCAGGAACAGGCCGCCCGCCAGGAGGATCAGGTCGCGGCCCGAGAACGACATGGGGCCGATGGAGAACAAGGGAGCGGTCAGGGTGACCAGCCAGGACATCACCGACAGCAAGCCCAGCCGCATCAGCAGGGCCAGGGACAGGCCCACGATACGCGCGCGGTCGCGCTGCGCGGGCGGCAGCTTGTCGGCCAGGATGGCGATGAAGATGAGGTTGTCGATCCCGAGGACGATTTCAAGGACGACCAGGGTAAGCAGGCCGACCCACGCGGCGGGGTCAAGCAGCCACTCCATCAAGTGCTCCAGAAGTTGCGGAACCGCCAATCGTACCTGGAAATCGCCTCACTTGCCGGCGAGATGGGCGCGGATGCGCCAGGAAACATGCTGTTTCGCGGCGCCCGCCCTTAAGGAAATTGCGGTGAGGCATGGGTGTCTGACACCCCATCGCGCACCCGGGGCCGGCGGCTGTTGTCGCGAGGGGTGTCAGACACCTGGGCAGACGGCTACCGGCACCCTTGCGCGGGATCAGCCCTGCTTGGGCTGCAGCGCCGCCAGCATCTGGGTGAAGATCTTGGGGCTGCCCGCCAGCACGTTGCCGGAATCCATCCAGCCCTGCTCGCCGTCGAAGTCGGCCACCAGGCCGCCGGCCTCTTGTACCAGCAGGCTGCCGGCGGCGAGGTCCCAGGCCTTGAGCTTGACGCCGCAGAAGCCGTCCAGGCGGCCGGCGGCCACGTAGGCCAGGTCCAGCACGGTGGAGCCGAGGCGGCGCACGCCGGTGCTGCCCTCGGACATCTGGCGGAAGCGGCCGCCCCCGGCGTCGATGTCGCCCGACTTGGGCCAGTGCGCCCCCAGCAGCGCCTCGCTGTAGCGGGTGCGGCCCGAGACGCGCACGCGGCGGTCGTTCAGGAAGGTGCCGCTGCCGCGGCTGGCGGTGAACAGTTCGTTGCGCGACGGGTCGTAGACCACCGCCTGCGTGACCTGGCCACGCTGCGTCAGCGCGATGGACACGGCGTAGTTGGGCAGCCCGTGGATGAAGTTGGTGGTGCCGTCGAGCGGATCGATGATCCACTGGAACTCGGCCTGTTCCGGGCCTTGCAGGCCGAATTCCTCGCCCAGGACCGCGTGGTCGGGATAGGCGGCCTGCAGGGTCTCGACGATGGACGCCTCGGAAGCGCGGTCGACTTCCGTGACATAATCGCGCGGCCCCTTGCGAGCCACGCTGAGCCGTTCCAAATCGAGGCTGGCACGATTGATGATGGTGCCGGCACGCCGGGCCGCCTTGATGGCGGTATTGAGCATCGGGTGCATAAAATTCCGTACGAATGCGGTGAGGGCTGCCACCCGGGCGGCCTTGCCGGAAAACCTCGGCAACGACCCCAAAAACCAGGAAGGCGCTGAGCCAAACTTGGCATTTTAAATGACTCAAGCATTTTCACGTGTTCAGTTCATCATGGTGCAGCCCAGCCACCCCGGAAACGTGGGTTCGGCGGCGCGCGCCATCAAGACCATGGGCTTCGCCGACCTGATCCTGGTCGAGCCGCGCCAGCCCGACATGGCGGCGCAGCCAGAGGCCCTGGCGCTGGCCAGCGGGGCCGTGGACGTGCTCGAGCGCGCCCGGGTCTGCGCCACCCTGGAGGAAGCGCTGGCGCCAGTCACCCTGGCTTTCGCCCTGACGGCCCGGGTGCGCGACCTGGGCCCTCCGCCCTGCGACATCCGCCAGGCCGCCGAACTGGCGCGGGACCACCTGTCGGCCGACGGCCAGGCCCGCGCCGCGGTGGTGCTGGGCACCGAGCGATCCGGCCTGACCAACGCGCAGATCGCCCTGTGCCACCGCATCTGCCACATCCCGGCCAACCCGCAGTACAGCTCGCTGAACGTCGCGCAGGCCCTGCAACTGGCCGCCTGGGAAATGCGCTACGCCCTGCTGGCGGGCGCGGGCGCTCCCCTGCTGCCGGCCTCGGCCGCGCACGAGGCCGATCCGGGGGCGGCGCCCGCCACCGGGCAGGCCGTGCAGGCCTTCCTGGCGCACTGGGAACAGGCGTTGGTGCATGTGCAATTCCTCGACCCGGCCCATCCCAAGAAGCTGATGCCGCGCATGCGGCACCTTTTCAGCCGCTGCGACCTGAGCCGCGACGAAGTCGATATGCTGCGCGGCGTGTGCACGGCCATGCTGCGCAAAAAATAAGGCGGGCCGTCGGCCCGCCTTGGTCGATGGCGGCGCCGGCCCGGCCGGCGCGCGCCAAAGCTCAGTCTACGCGCGCGCCCGAGGCCTTGACCACGGGAGCCCAGCTCTCGACTTCCGACTTGATGAAAGCGCCGAATTCGGCCGGCGTGGTCTTCTCGCCCACGGCGCCCAGGCCCGCGAACGCCTTCTGCACTTCGGGCTTGTCCTGCGCCTTGACCATCACGGCGTTCAGCTTCTCGATCACCTCGGGCGGCGTGCCGGCCGGCGCGATCAGGCCGAACCACGACGACACGTCGAACTTGTCGAAGCCGGACTCCTGCATGGTGGGCAGGTCCGGGGCGGTGGGCGAGCGCTTGGCGGTGGTGACGGCCAGCGCCTTCAGCTTGCCGCCCTGCACGTGCGGCCACGAGGACGGCATGTTGTCGAACATGAACTGCACCTGGCCGCCGATCAGGTCGGTGACGGCCGGGGCGCTGCCCTTGTACGGCACGTGCAGGACGTCCAGGCCGGCGCGCATCTTGAAGAGCTCGCCCGCCATGTGGATGGACGTGCCGCTGCCCGACGAAGCGAACGCCAGCTTGCCGGGGTTGGCCTTGGCGTAGTCGACCAGTTCCTGCACCGACTTGACCGGCACCTGGGGATTGACCACCAGGATGTTCGGCACCTTGGCGCCCAGCGCCACCGGGGCGAAGTCCTTGGTCAGGTCGAAGGACACGTTCTTGTAGAGCGTCTGGTTGATGGCGCTGGTGACCGCGACGAACAGCAGCGTGTAGCCGTCCGGCTTGGCACGCGCCACGTAGTCGGTGGCGATGTTGCTGCCGGCGCCCGGCTTGTTCTCGACCACGAACGACTGGCCCAGCTCCTGGGTGAGTTCCTTGGCCATGATGCGGGCGATCACGTCGGTGGTGCCGCCGGCGGAAAACCCGACCACGATATGGACGGGTTTGTCCGGGTAGGCGGCCTGGGCGCTGGCGCCGACGGCGAGGGCGCCCAGGGCGCCGGCCAGCAGCGTGACGGCATGGCGGAAGAAGCGGGGTTTCTGACCTTTGGTCATGTAGGTGTCTCCTGTGACTCGTCCGTAGAGCGGACGCTACGGACGTAGAGGGCCCGATTTTCCACTAGCCACGGCCGCTTGGGCAAGGTAGAGTCCACCCCTCGGACAGTGGGGTTTCCCTATAGTCCAAGTCCTACGCATACATGACAGGTTGTTACCAGAGGATTGCATGCCGAGTTCAGAGCATTCCGCCGGTCCGCGCACCCTGCGCCGCGGGCTGACGGTGCTGGCCACGTTGCGCGACCATGGCGCGGCCGGGCTGAGCGTGACCGACATCGCGCGGCTTACCGCCATCCAGCGCCCCACCATCTACCGCCTGCTGGCGGCCCTGCTCGATGCCGGGCTGGTGCTGCCGGTGCCGGGCACCAAGAAATACCGGGCCCAGTGGGCGACCTGCGCGGACCCCTCCACGCCCGATCCGCGCGTCAGCCAGACCCTGCCGATCCTGCGGCGGCTGGCGGAACGCACCGGCGACGCGGTCTTCCTGGTGGTGCGCGAAGGCGATGAGTCGGTCAGCCTGCACCGCGAGATCGGCGGCTATCCGGTGCAGATCCTGGCCACTTATGCCGGCAAGCGCCAGCCGCTGGGAGTAGGCTCGGGCGGCATGGCGCTGCTGGCCGCCCTGCCCGACAACGTGGCCCATGGCATCGTCGAGCGCAATTCCGGCTACCTGGACGAATACGGCGGCATGACGCCGCATGAAATGCGGCGCCTGATCGAGAACACCCGCGCGCGCGGTTATGCGGTGGTGGGCAACCACGCGGTGCGCGGCGCGCTCGGGGTGGGCTGCGCGCTGCTCGACCCGCAAGGCGCGCCGATCCTGGCGATCAGCGTCACGGCGATCATCGACCGCATGCCGGCGCCGCGCCAGCGCGAGATCGCGGGCTGGATCCACGCCGAACTGGCGCGGCTGACGCTGCGCGGCTGATCAGGCGGCCGCCGCGCCGCCGTCTTTGGGCCCCTGGATCTCGCGCACGGGGATGGGCGGCTTGAAGCCAGCCGAGCCGAGGGTCTGGCGGATCTGGTGGAACAGGTCCCAGCGCAGGTCCCAGTATTGGGCGGACGCGCACCACACCCGTACATTGACCACCGTGCCGTTGTCCTTGTATTCGCTGACCTTGATCAGCGGCGCCGGGTCCTTGTTCACCATGGGGTGATCGGCCACCAGCGCGGCCAGGCGCTCCAGCGCCACGTTCAGGTCGTCGCCGTAATGCACGGTGACGGGAATGTCGAGGCGGCGCGTCACATTGCGGCTGTAGTTGGTGATGGTGGCGTTCCACACCACGCTGTTGGGCAGCGAGACATGGATGCCGTCGACCTGCACCAGCCGGCACAGGAACAGCCCGACTTCTTCGACCGTGCCTTCGGCGCCGCTGCTCAGCCCCACGTACTCGCCGGCGCGCAGGGGCCGCAGGATCAGCAGCATGATGCCGGCCGCGATGTTCTGCAGGGTGTTCTGCAGCGCCAGCCCGACCGCCAGGCCGGCGGCGCCCAGCACCGCGATCAGGCTGGCGGTCTGCACGCCGAAGCGCGCCAGCACGGCGATCACCGTGAAAATGCGCACGGCCCAGACCACCACGCTGTAGAACATGGGCACGATGGTGGGGTCGATGCGCGGCGAGCGTTGCGCGGCGCGCCGCACCCAGCGGCCCAGCAGCGACGATATCCACCAGCCGATGATCAATATCACCAAGGCCATGGCGATGTTGACGGCGCCGTCGGCCAGGCGCGGCATCAGCGTTTCCAGGCTTGTCAGGTATTCGTTCATGCGTGCTCCCATGATGCGGCGCGCGCGAGGCGGCCGCGCGCGTGTTTGAACAGCCGGAAACTGTATCAGATGCGCATGGCGTCGCCATGCCGCCAGGCTTACAGCCTGCGGAAGTGATTGTCCCAGGAAAGGCCGGCCGAGGGCGCCAGCACCGGCTGCGGCGCCAGCTCCGGGCCGGCGCGCACCATGGCGCCCAGGCCGCTGCTGACCAGGAAGCGGTCGGGCGCCAGCGGCGCCACCCCGCAGCCATCGGACAACCGGGTCAGGCCCAGGCAGCGACCGGTGGCGGTGTCCCAGTAGACCACCTGCCCGCCGACCGGGCTGCTGGTGGCGACCACGCCGCCGCCGGGGTCGGCCGCCACCGAGCCGACGTAATTGCGAAAACCGCGCAGCACATCGTCGGGGCCCGCGTACAGCTCGGGCTGGCGGCCGCGGCGGTGGCGCCCCACCAGCGGCGGGCGCTCGCCGGCCGGGCCGGTGTGCTGGCAGCCGAACCAGACCGCGCCATCGGCCGCCAGCGCCAGGTGGCGGATCGACAGGCGATGGTACTGCGGCGGCAGCTCGACCTGCTCGAGCAGGCGTCCGTCGGCCGCGTCCAGGTAGGCCAGCGACGGCCGCATGGTGTCCAGGTTCAGCTCCAGCTTGCCGTAGTCCGGATGCGTCAGGATGCCGCCGTTGGCCACGCAGAGGGTCTTGCCGTCGGGCATCAGCACCACTTCGTGCGGGCCGATGCCGCCAGTTTCGAATTCGCCGATGCGCCGGTAGGCGCCGCCATCGGACGCGTCGTAGACGCCCAGCACGCCATGGCCGGCCTCGTAGTCGTTCTCGGTCGCCAGCATGCGCCGGCCATCGGGCAGGAAGACGCCGTGGCCGAAGAAGTGTCGGCCCTCGGCGGCCTGCAGCGCCACCGGCGGCTGCGCGCCGTCGATGCGGAACGCGACCGCGAAGAAACCCGGCTGGCGGCCGAACACCACGGCGCGGCCGCGCGCCGGGTCCAGCGCGAAACTGTGGCCGCGCGCGGGCATGGGCACCACCTGCCGGTCGCGCCCTTGCGCGTCGAGCACCACGGCCTCGTAGCGCCCGCCGGCGCGCCGCGCCGCCAGGTAGAGCGGCGCGTCGGCGGCGGCGCGCAGCGTGGCGGGCGCCAGGCCGGCGGCGGCGGCCAGGGCGAGGAAGCGGCGGCGGTCAATCTCCATCGAGGGCATTGAATCCGATCATGACGCCCAGCGCGGGCGCGAAATTCTGGTCGACGATGTCTTTGGCATTTTTCAGGATCATGCCGGCCAGCGCCAGGCGCTGCCAGGTCGCCGGCGCGGCGACCGCCTGCTCGAGCGGCGCATCGACGGCCTCGAGCGCGGCGGCGGCACGCTCCAGTTCGCCGCGCACGGCCTGGTCGATCCAGGACTCGCCATCCGGGTAGCGATAGCCGCCCGCGTCGTAGAACGCGCGCATGCCGCGCACGCTGGCCGCCAGCGCCGGCAGGCTCAGGTCGCTGCGCCACAGCGCGGCGCGCTTGAAGCGCGCGGCCTCGGCCGAGTCGCCCAGCACCGGCGCCAGCTTGACGTCGCGCGCGAACTGCAGGCCCGTGGACAGCGCCTTGACCGCCTCGGCCGCGACTTCCTGCTGGCTGCGGTACAGATCATTGGCGGGCGCCGGCGCCGTGAACTGGCGGCCGTAGTCGCCCTGCGGGCTCCAGGCCTGCTTCAGCGCGTCGGACACCGCGGCGACATTGGCCGCCACCGCCACGGCATAGCGGCAGGCATAGCCGGCATCGGCCTGGCCGCCCTGCTCCAGCAGCGCGGGTTCGCCGTACAGCACATATTCCAGCGCCGGCAGGCCTTGCAGCGCCACGCTGCGCGCGGCCAGCGCGCCCGGCGCCACGGCCCGCGGGTCGGCCTCGGCCAGCAGCGCGCGCACCTGGCGCTGCATCACGCCGCGCGTATCCGGCCAGAACGCCAGGCGTTCATAGCGATTGCCCTGCACCAGCGGGCCGAAGCGCAGGAACTCCACGCCCGACCAGGCCAGCACCGTATCGCGGAAGGCCTGCCGCACCGGCTCGGCCCGGCCCGCCTGTGGATGCTTGCACCAGGCCGCCAGCGCGTCTTCCAGGCCATGCGCGCGCTCGGCCAGCGCGGCCATGGCGGGACGCGCATAGCCGTCGGCCAGCCGCGCCCCCAGGTCGGCGGGCGCCGCCGCCATGGCCGGCGCGCCGGCCATGGCCAGGCAGGCGGCCGACAGCCACTTCTTGTACTTCAGCATGCTTTCACTCCTTGCCGCGCCGCTCACAGCGACTCCAGGAAACGGATCAGGTCGGCGCGCTCCTGCGGGGTCATCGCCACCACGCGGTCGCGGGCCGCCTGGGCCTCGCCGCCGTGCCACAGGATCGCCTCGAGCAAAGTGCGCGCCCGGCCATCGTGCAGCCAGGTGGCGTTCGGATTGACGGTGCGCGTCAGGCCAATGCCCCACAGCGGCGGCGTGCGCCATTCGCTGCCGCCGGCCTTGCCTTCGGACACCCCGTCGGCCAGCCCTTCACCCATATCGTGCAGCAGCAGGTCGGTATACGGCCAGATGAGCTGGAAGCGATGCTCCGGGCGCTCGGCGTCGCGCCGCGTCACATACTTGGGCACATGGCAGGCCACGCAATTGGCCTGGTAGAACAACTTCTTGCCCGCCAGTACGCGCGCGTCATCGACCTCGCGGCGCTGCGGCACGGCCAGGTTGACCGCATAGGTGGTGACGAAGTCCATCAGCTCGCCAGGCACTTCGTGTTCGCCCAGGCGCGGCTGCGCGCCGTGCGGCATGTCGAAGCAGGCGGCCTGCGCGGCGGTGCATTCCCCGTAGTGGCTGGGGAACATCGGCGTGGACAGGCCCATGTCATTGGAGAACGCCACCGCGCTCTGCTGTTCCACCGTGGGCTGGCTGGCCTTCCAGTTGAAGCGCCCCAGCTCCATCTTGCCGGTGCGCGCGTCGCGCACCCAGTTGGGCCGGCCGCTGATGCCGTCGCCATGGTCGGCCGCGGCGTTGGCCAGGATATCGGCCGGATGGACCGCCTCCAGCAGCCCCAGCCCGATCATCGGCGGCGCCAGCCGCGGCGAGAGCTGCAAGTCGGCGCTCGGCGGCCCGTAGCCCGGGTCCTCGATGCGGTAGGTGGGCTTCATCAGCGTGGCGGTCTCGCCGCCATTGAGCGCCACGCTGACCGGCTCGTAGTCGATCTCCAGGCGGCCCTCGGCCGGCAGGCCGGCCACCGCGAAATTCTGCAACTGCGAGCCATAGACCGGATCGGGCACGAAGTGCCATTCCCCGGAAGCCAGCTTGCGGCGCTGCTCGTCAGTGGTCGGCGGCACCGACAACCGCATCAGCAGCGCCACTGCGTCCGAGCGCTCCAGCGGGTCGAAGCCCGGCACCGTGCCGCGGCCGTCCTTCGTATGACAGGCCTGGCAGGAACGCGCGTTGAACAGCGGCCCCAGGCCGTCCGAAGCCTGGGTGGACGACGGCGCCGACACCCAGTCCTTGCGGAACAGGCCATTGCCGACCTGGAATTCCTGCCGGCCCTCGAATGTCAGGTTGGCGGACGGGTGCGAGAAAATATCCGCGTTGACCAGCTTGCGGGTGGTGGTGGCGCCGCCCGGCAGCGTCTCGAACGTCTCGGCGCGCGAGAAATCGCGGGTCGGCGCGGTGACCTCGGCCACCCGCGCGCGGTCCTTCTCGTCCAGGTCATCGCGCCCGCCGGATGCGGCCGCGGCGCCGGCTCCCGCCAGCGCCGCCAGTACTGCAACTGCGATCTTGCTCACTGGAATACGGCTTCCGGCTTGTCCAGGCTGTCGGAACCTTCCAGCGCGACGTCGCCCAGTTCCAGCACGGCGATGACGCGCTCCAGGCTGCGGGTCTGGTCGATCAGGGCGTCGATGGCCTTCTGCACCACGGCATTGCCCTCGGCATTGCCGCCGGCGATCATCTGGTCGTAGGTCTCGACCTTCTCGGCGCGGTCGCGCATGGCCTGCATGGCGGCCACCGTGGCATCCAGCTTGGCGCGCATCTCGGCGTCCAGCTTGGGATCGCGCGCCTTCACCAGGTCCGACACGCTGGCGCCGGAGACAGCCTTGCCGTCGACCCGTTCATACGCACCCAGGTACACGTTGCGGATGCCGATCTGGTTGTAGTAGTGCGAGTTGTGCGTGTTGTCCGAGAAGCAGTCGTGCTCTTCTTCCGGATCGTGCAGCATCAGGCCGAGCTTCATGCGCTCGCCGGCCAGCTCGCCGTACGACAGGCTGCCCAGCCCGGTCATCATGGCCACCAGCCCCGCCTTGGGATCCTGCCCGACCGCCTTGCGCGCCGCGCCGTCCTGCTGCCAGTTGCCGACCATCTCTTCCAGGTCGGCCACCAGCAGGTCGGTCACGGCGCGCAGGTACTCGACGCGGCGCTCGCAATGGCCGCCGGTGCACTGGGCCGGATCGAAATCGGTATGCGGACGATTGCCGGCATGGCGCTCCTGCGGCGTGCCCTGGCGATCGGCCGGCGCGGGGCCGCTGCCGTTCAGGTCCTGGCCCCACAACAGGAATTCGATGGCATGGTAGCCGGTGGCCACGTTCGCCTCGATGCCGTCGGCCTCGTGCAGCGTCTCGGACAGCAGCTCGGGCGTGATCTTGCTGGCGTCTATGGTCTTGCCGCCCACCGAGATCTTGGAATTGGCAATGATATTGACCGCATAGAATGCGTTCTGGTCGCTCTCGGTGCCGTAGGCGGCGTCGACGTAGTCGATCAGGCCTTCGTCCAGCGGCCAGGCGTTGACCCGGCCTTCCCAGTCGTCCACGATGGGGTTGCCGAAGCGGAATGCTTCGGTCTGCTGGTATGGCACGCGGGCAGCCAGCCAGGCCGCGCGCGCGGCTTGCAGGGTGGCCGCGCTGGGCTTGTCGATCAGCGCGTCGATCGCGGTGCGCAAGGCCTTGGCAGTGGCCAGGGAATCCTCGTAGCCGGCCAGCGCGATATCGGAATACGTCTGCAGTACCGCCTTGGGTTCGGCGGCCGCCTGGGCCGCGCCACCGGTCAGGGCGGCCAGCAGTACCGCGCCGTAGAGCAACTTGCGCATCGAATGATCTCCTGTGTTGGCGATGCGCGCCCCGCGTGGCCGCGCATCATTGATATCGATCACGCAAGTGTAAACAATTTTCGTTCAATGTTCAGTGAAATGTCAGTCAGGTGACTGTCAATGGCGGGTGGCAGGCTGCAGCCAACCGCGCAGCAGGCGGGTGATCAGGGGAATGCAGACGAACGACAGCACCGGCGTCATGCAGGCGGTGGTGGCCAGCACGCGCCAGAACAGCGGCATCGCGCTCAACTGCTCGTTGAGCAACGTGCTGAACAGCAGCAGCATGGGGAAGTAGGCCAGCCAGATGCTCACGGCCTGCTTCCAGCGGGGCGGCGCGCTGCGCGGCGGGCCGAACCAGCTGTCCATGCCGCTGGCCCGGTGCGTGCGGCTGGCCCGCACCAGGCCGGCGCCGCGCTCCAGCCACATGCGGCGCGGCAGCGAATTTTCCCAGCGCGCCAGGTTGGCGGGGCCATCGAAGCGCAGCACGATCTGGTATTGGTCGCCGCCCTCGGGCGGCTGCAGCACGCCTGAACCGAGAAAGCCCGGGAAACCGGCGGCGAGGATTTCGCCCTGGCGCAGCCATGCCAGGAAATCGCCATAGCGGTCGGGAGGAATCTGGCGGGTGACGAGCATCGTCACGGGCGCGGGACAACGAGCGGACATGCGGGACTCCTATGCTGCGCGGGCCGGCCCGGACGGCGCCGGCCCCTCGGTATTTACCCTAGCAAGGCCTGTGCCAATTCGCCGCCGCCCGGCCGCTCCCGCGCGCGCCGCCGGGCCGCCCCGGCGCGCCCGCCGCGGCTGCACCGCGCCAGTCACCGCGATGGGGAGCGCCCTGCCCAGGCGGCACCGCCATGGTGCGTATTGAGCGGGCCAAGTCGCGGGTCTACACTGGGCGATCCCCCAACCCGTGGAGCACGTGCATCATGAGCACCTACAAGATTGCGGTATTCGTCGGCAGCCTGCGCGCCGCGTCCTTCAATCTGCGGCTGGCCCGCGCGCTCGAAAAGCTGGCGCCCGACACGATCGAGTTCGAGTACGCCAGTCTCGGCGACGTGCCGCTGTACAACCAGGACAACGAAATGTCCATGCCGCCGCAAGCGGCCAAAGTGAAGGACCTGATCGCCCGTGCCGACGGCCTGCTGTTCGTGACGCCCGAGCACAACCGCTCCGTTCCGGCGGCGCTGAAGAACGCCATCGACTGGGGGTCGCGCCCGTGGGGCAAGAACTCCTGGACGGGCAAGACGGCCGGCATCGTGGGCACTTCGCCCAGCGCGGCGGGCACGGCCATGGCGCAACAGCACTTGCGCAACATCCTGGCTGCCGAGGGCGTCAATGTGCTGACCACGCCGGAAGTCTTCCTGCAGTACACCGAAGGCCTCATCGACGACGAATACACCATCACCAACGAAGGCACCCGCAAGTTCCTGCAGGGTTGGCTGGACCGCTACCTGGCCTGGGTGGCCAAGCTGGCCGCCTGACGCGCGCCGCCGCCGCGCCCCGCCGCGCCCCGAGCGGCGGCGCGCGGCGCGGCGGTTTATCCCCGCCGGATGTGGATAAACCCCTGAACAGGTTTCGGACAAGCACAAAAAGTGCCTGCGCCACAATGACTTGCGACGCGCGATCAAGGAATGCGCAGCGCCCGCCGGCGCCGTTTATCCACGCACGATGTGGATAAACCCTTGAACAGTTTTCGGACAATCGAAAAAAAGGCTGGCGCCGCAATGACTTGCGACGCGCGCTCAAGGAATGCGCAAGGACGCGGATACGCTATTCGAGCCGCATGCCGATCTTCAGGCCGACCTGCCAGTGGGCCACCTTGCCATCCTTGATGTGGCCACGCACCTCGGTGACTTCGAACCAGTCCAGGTTGCGCAGGGTGTCGGATGCGCGGGCGATGGCTTGCGCAATCGCGTCATCGGACGACGTGGTGGACGACCCCACCAGTTCGATCTGCTTGTAGACATGGCTGTTGGACATGGCTGTTCTCCCGCAAGAATGTGGCGACATGCCAGGGCGCAGAATCGCCAGCCCGGCGCGGCCGGGTCGAATCCATTGTGGCACGATAGCCGCCGCCTGCCTACGCGGCGCGGCGGCCCCGGCCGGCGCGCATTATCATTGGGCATCCCGACTCGCCAGCGGCGTCCCGGCGGCGCCCGGCCACGGCAAGGCACCGCTCCTCCGCGATCATGCGCTATCGACTTCCTCCCCTGAATACCCTGCGCATCTTCGAAGCCATCATGCGGCGCGGCTCGATACGCCAGGCCGCCGAGGAACTGTGCCTGACGCCCCAGGCGGTCAGCCAGCAACTCAAGCAGCTCGAGGCGCACCTGGAGCAGCCGCTGTTCCTGCGCAATATCCGCAGCCTTACGCCCACCCAGGCCGCCAACACCCTGTACGACCATGTGCGCGGCGGCCTGGACCGCTTCGCCGACGGCGTGAACGCGATCCAGACCTCGCGCGCCTCGCAACAGCTATATCTTTATGTCAGCCCGTATTTCGCCACCGAGCTGCTGGTGCCCAGGCTGGGCAATTTCACCGCCGCGCAGCCCGGCATCGACATCCGCATGGCGGTGGGCGTGGACCTGGTCGGGCTGGACGACCGGGCCATGGATGCCGCCATTCACTGGGACTACGGCGGCAACGCCGATTATGTCGAAACGCCGCTGATCGACGACCTCAAAGTGCTGGTCGCCACGCCCGGCCTGCTGCAGCGCATTCCCCTGCACAGCCCGCGCGACCTGCTCAAGCACAGCGTGGTGACTTCGCTGGTGGCGAATTCGCTGTGGGACGACGCCCTCGACCTGCTGGGCGTGCGGGAGCGGGCGCCGCAGCCCTTCATGCTGCTGCACACGCACGCCGCCATGATGGAAGCCATACTCGCCGGCCTGGGCGTGGGCTTCATTTCCTATGCCGACGCAGTGCGGGAAGTGGCGGCGGGCCGGCTGGTGGCGCCCTACGGCATGGACCTGCTGAAACAGCTGCCGGCGGAAAAAACCCCGCGCTTCAGCCTGCTGATCAAGCCCGACCGCAAGAACTCGCCGCTGCTGCGGCAATTCACCCGGTGGCTGCTCGACTACGTCTGCACCGAGGAAGTGGTCGGGTATCCGTCAAAATGCCGCCAGGCGCGCGCGCCGCAACCGGTGCCGGGCCGGCGCCGGCGCGCCGCCCTGCCGTGACGGCCGCTCAGCCCGGCCGCGGCGCGTCGCCGTTCATCGGCTGCCAGGTGCGATCGCGGCTGAACAACAGCGCCACGATGCCGACCGCCGCGCCGAACATCAGGTAATAGGCGGGCATCATCGTGTCGCCCGTACGCTGGATCAGCCAGGCATTCAGCATGGGCGCCGTGCCGGCGAACAGGGCCACCGACACGTTGTAGCTGACCGCCATGCCGGTAAAGCGCACATTGGTGGCGAACAGCGCCGGCACGGCCGAGAAAATACTGCCCAGCATGGCGGCCAGGCACAGGTTCATGACCATCAGCGCCCCGAACTTGGCCAGGTAGCCGCCCGTGGACAAGAGGGTGAAGCACGGCACCGCCAGTACCAGGATCGCCACGCTGCCGGCCAGCATGGCCGCCTTGCGCGTGATGCGGTCGGCCAGCGCGCCCATGACGGGGATCATGGCGATCAGGAACAACTGTGGTCCCACCGACAGCATGAACCCCTGCGACGGGTCCATGGTCAGGGCGCTGATCAGGTAGGTGGGAATGTAGGTCACCACGGTATAGAGCGTGATGTTGGTCACGATGATCAGCCCGCATGACTGCAGCAACGGCCCCATGTGCGTCTGGAACAAGTGCTGCCAGCTCGCGCGCGGATGGGCGTCGCGATTCTCGCGCACCGCCTCGAACGTGGGTGTCTCTTCCAGGTGGTTGCGGATATACAGGCCGATCGCGCCCAGCGGCAGGGCCAGTAGGAACGGCAGGCGCCAGGCCCATTGATGGATCTGCTCGGCAGTGAAGAAATAGGTCAGCAGCGTGGTGACGATGGCGCCGAAAGCGAAGCCGCTGATGCAGCCCACCTGGATCCAGCTGGTGATGGAACTGCGGCGCCGGTCCGGGCAGTATTCAGCCACGAAGATCGCCGCGCCGCTGCCTTCGCCGCCCGCCGAGATGCCTTGCAGCAGGCGCAGCACGACCAGCAGGATGGGCGCCGCGATGCCGATGGTGCCGTGCGACGGGATCAGGCCGATGGCGAACGTGGCGACCGCCATCATCAGGATCGTCGCCGTCAGCACCTGCTTGCGGCCGTAGCGGTCGCCGATCGGGCCGAACAGGAAGCCGCCGAACGGCCGCGCGAAGAAGGCGACCGCGAATGCCGCCAGCGAGGCGACAAGCTGCGTGCCGGGCGCGCTGGCGGGGAAAAAGACCTTGCCCAGGATGCTGGCCAGGTATCCGTAGACGGAGAACTCGAACCATTCCACGAAGCTGCCCACCACCGACGCCAGGACGACGCGGTTCAGTTCTTTCTTGCCGACCTCGCGCGGGCGGACGGCCGTGCCGGCGTCCGGCTGCTCGCGCGCCGGCGCCTGTGCCGGCAGGGCGCCCGCCGTGCGTATTGCGTTCGTGCTCATTGTTTTCCCCAGAACGTGCTTGCGTTGAATGAAGGCGGGCTGCGCCGCGCCGCTGCCGGGCCGCGCGGCATCGGGCGCCGGGCGGATGGTCGTCCGGCGGAGGCCGCGCGGCTGTCCTGCTATTCGAAGACGTGCGGATAATCGCGGCGCGCCTGCGCCTCGCTGATGTATCCGTACTGCAGGTCGCGCCTGACCAGTTCGGCCGGCCGCTGCGCCGCCTGCCCGAAGCCGCCGCCGCCCGGCAGGTCCAGGACCAGGCGCCGCCCTTCCGGAATCAGCTGGCTGCCCTTGGCGCGCAATTCGCTGCCATCGTCCAGGGCCACGCGGCCGGCCGCGCCCGCGCCGCCGCCGGCATGGCCGCGCGCCGGGTGGTCGACGCGGTCGAACATGGCGTTGAGGGTGAACTGGTAGCCCTCGTGCGCGCCGATCTCGATCCGCTGTCCCAGGCCGCCGCGCCACCGGCCGGCGCCGCCCGAATCGGGCCGCAGTTCCTTGCGCCACACCACGATCGGGCCGATGCTCTCGGTCACTTCGGCCGACATGGTATGCACGCCGCTGGGAAATGCCGTGGTGCTCAGCCCGTCGCTGGCCGGACGGGCGCCGGTGCCGCCGGTATTGAAGATCAGCATTTCGTGGCGCGAGTGGCGATTGTCGTCGCGCACGCCCTGGAAGCGCATCTGCAGGTTCCACAACGCGCTGGCGCCCTCGGCCGGGACCAGCTCGGGCAGGTAGGCTTGCAGCGCGCCCAGCACGACATCGGGCAGCAGGTGGCCCAGCACATGGCGCACCGCCACCGGCGCGGGAAACGGCGCATTGAGAATGCAGCCTTCCGGCGCGCTGATCTCGAACGGCCGCAGGGACGCCCAATTGTTGGGAATCTCGGGCGCGATGGCGCACTTCAGGGCATAGCAGGCATAAGCCTTGGTGTAGGTCAGCGGCACGTTGATGCCGTACTTGCTGGGCCCGGAGGTTCCGGCGAAATCCGCGTACATGGTGCCGTCCCGGGCATGCACGCTGACCCGCAGGTCGATGGGGCTCTCGTAGCCGTCGACCCGCATCTCGTAGGCGTGCCGGCCTGCCGGCAACGCGGCGATGTACTCGCGCGTGGCCCGCTCGCTGTGCTCGAAGATGAACGCGGCCAGCCCGGCCAGGTCGGGCAGCTCGAATTCATCCAGCATGGCTTCCAGGCGGCGGCGGCCGGTGTCATTGCAGGCCACCAGCGAATGAAAATCGCCAATCACCTGGTCGCGCTCGCGCACGTTGTGGCGCAGCAGCTCGACCAGGTCGTCGTTCAGCGCGCCGGCCTTGTAGAACTTCATCGGCGGGATGCGGATGCCCTCTTCATACACGTCGCCGGCATCCGGGCCGAAGCCCCGCCCGCCGATATCCACCACGTGCGCGGTCGAGGCGAAGAAACCGATCAGGCGCGGCCCGCCCTGGCCGCCCGGCTTGCGGTAGACCGGAGTGACCATGGTGATGTCGTGCAGGTGGCCGGTGCCCATCCAGGGGTCGTTGGTGACCAGCACGTCGCCGGGCGCCAGGCCGCCGTCGCCGAACCGGGCCACGAAATGCCCCACCGATTCGGCCATGGAATTGACGTGCCCGGGCGTGCCCGTCACTGCCTGCGCGATCATGCGGCCCTGGGCATCGAAGACGCCGGCGGACAGGTCGCCCGCCTCGCGCACGCTGGTGCAGAACGCCGTGCGGACCAGGGTGGCGGCCTGCTCCTCGACCACCGAGATGAGCCGGTTCCACATGATTTGTTCGCGGACTTTGATGCGCGTGTTCATTTCACACCTCTTCCTTCTGCAGACGCTGGATGAGCAGGCAGCCGTCCGGTTGCAGGACCACGCTGTAGCTCGGGCTGATATAGGTGGACGTTTCCTTCTCGGTCACGATCACGGGACCGTCCAGGCGCACATCGGCCGGCAGGCCGGCCCGGTCGTAGATGGCGCAATCGACGAATGCGCCGGACTTGGCATCGAACACCTCGCGGCGGTCGACGGGCGGATGCGCCTGGCGCGTGCCCGCGCGCGCGCCCATGCTCGGCCGCACGCGCTCGGGCGGCGGCGTCTCGGTGCGCAGCGACAGCGCCCAGCTCACCACTTCGATGTCCAGCCCGGCCACCTCATGGCCGAACAGCTGCGTGTAGGCGCGCACGAAATTGGCCCGCAGCGCCTCCAGGCCGGCGGCGTCGAGGGCGCCGGCCGGCGCGTCGACCGGGATCTCCCAGCCCTGCCCCGCGTAGCGCATGTAGGCGCGCAGTTCCCGCACAGCCGGGCCGCCGTGGCCGGTCTCGCGCAGGAATCCGGCCACTTCCTCGTTCATCTCTTCGATCATGCCGTTGACGGTGGCCAGGTCGAACCGGCTCAACCGCATCACGGCGCTGCGCAGCGACTCGTAGCCGAACGGCGCGCGCAGGAAGCCGATCGCCGAGCCGACCCCCGCGCCGGGCGGCACCAGCAGGCGCTCCATGCCGAGCTTCTCGCACAGGCGCGCCGCATGCAGCGGCGCGGCGCCGCCGTAGGCGATCATGGTGTATTCGCCCAGGTCGCGGCCGCTTTCCACGGCATGCATGCGCGCCGCGTTGGACATGTTCTCGTCGACCATTTCAGCCACCGCATACGCTGCCTGCACCGTCTCGCCCTGCAGCGGATCGGCCACATGACGCTGCAGCGCATCGCGCGCGGCCGCGGTGTCCAGCGTGATCGAGCCGCCGGCGAAACGCCGGGCGTCGAGCTTGGCCAGCACCAGGTCGGCGTCGGTCACGGTGGGCTGCCCGCCGCCGCGCCCGTAGCAGGCCGGGCCGGGCTCCGAGCCGGCGCTTTCCGGGCCGACGCGCACCTGCTTCAGGTCGTCCACGTGCGCGATCGAGCCGCCGCCGGCGCCGATCTCCACCATCTCGATCACCGGGATCGAAATGGGCATGCCGCTGCCCTTCTTGAAGCGGTACGTGCGCGCCACTTCGAAGGTGCGCGCGGTCTTGGGGTGCAGGTCCTCGATCAGGCAGATCTTGGCCGTGGTGCCGCCCATATCGAAGGACAGCACCCGCTCCAGGCCGTACCGGGCCGCCACGTGGCTGGCGTAGATCGCCCCGCCGGCCGGCCCGGACTCGAGCAGGCGCACCGGGAATTCCGCCGCGCTTGCCAGCGACATCAGCCCGCCGCCGGAGTGCATCATGTACAGGGGGCAGGCCATGCCCGCGCTCGCCAGCGCGCCGGCCAGGCGGTTCAGGTACGACGACATCAGCGGCTTGACGTACGCATTGGCGCACACCGTATTAAAGCGCTCGAACTCGCGGATCTGCGGCGACACTTCGCACGAGATCGAGACCGACACATCCGGCAACGCGCGCAGCAGCCGCTCGCGCACCTGCCGCTCGTGCGCGCCATTGCGGTAGCTGTGCATCAGGCCCACCGCCACGCTGGTGAATCCGCCGGCGCGGATCGCATCGATGATGCGGTCCAGCCCCGCCATGTCCAGCGGCGCCAGCTCGCGGCCGCCGGCGTCCAGGCGCCCGCCCAGCGCGTACCGGTCGCAGCGCGGGATCAGGGGCGCGGGCAGTTGTATGGTCAGGTCGTATTGCTCGAAGCGCCCTTCATTGCGCATCTCGATCACGTCGCGGAAGCCTTCGCTGGTGATGAAGGCGGTGCGGGCGCCGCGCCGCTCGATCAGCGCATTGGTGGCCAGGGTGGTGCCGTGCACGATGGCGCCGATCGCCGCCGGCGCGATGCCGGCCTCCTCGGTCGCCAGCTTGAGGCCCTGCACGATGGCGCGCTCGGGCCTGGTGTAATCGGTCAGCACCTTGGCGGCGTACAGCCGCCCCTCGTGTTCCAGCGCGACATCGGTGAAAGTGCCCCCGATGTCGACCCCCGCCCTGCAAGCCAGCCTGGTGTCGCTCATGTATTGCCCGTGTCTGGTGAATGGATCCGCGCGGCCGCCGCTTGCGGCGCCGCCCTCGTCCGACCATCATCGGGCACCGGCCGCGATTGTGACAAACAAGTAATAACGAGGTTTAGGGCAAGCCAGGCTAGGCCAGCAATTACCCTTAGACGGCCCGCCGCGGCGCCGGCCGGCCGCCCTCCGCAATGACCGCGTCATACAGGCCACGTAACCTCTGCCCGTTTTGCTGAATGGCAGCTTAACGACCGACCAAAATTCCAAGAGGTTCACATGTCCTACTTGACAGATAAATTGCGTGCTCCCCGCCGTGAAGCACAGGGAGAAGTCACGGTCCCCGGGCAGATGTTCGACGAGATCGTCGCCGCGAACCCGGCCCGCCGCACCATTTTGAGAAACAGCCTCGGCCTGTCGATTCTGTCTGTCTTTGGCGCCACGCTGGCCGGCTGCGGCAGCAGCAGCGACGACGATGACGACAGCCCCGCGCCCGGCGACGGCGATGGCGGCGACAATGGCGGCACTGATCCCACGGGCCCGGACTATTCGGTCAATTTCGAGCCGCTGGGCGACAAGATCATGGCCGACACCGTGACCGTGCCCAAGGGCTATGTCGCCGAAGTACTGTATTCGGCCGGCGACAAGTGCATGATCGGCTCGCTCGGCTATACCGGCATCCCGCAGGCCTATCCCGCCACCGAGACCCAGGCCGGCGGCCAGCACGACGGCATGCACTTCTATCCGTTGGAAGGCGTGGACCCGAACAAGGGCGGCCTGCTGGTCCTGAACCACGAGAACGTCGACGACGCCACGCTCGACCTGGCCACCGACGCCACCCGCACCAATTTGTCGAACGTGGGCGTCTCGGTAATCGAGATTGCCCGCACCGACGACGGCAAGTGGTCGGTCAACCCCAATTCGCGCTACAACAAGCGCTACACCGGCAATACCGTCTACAACGTCGGCGGCCCGGCCGCCGCGGCCGTGGGCGCCACGGTCACCGGCACGCTGAACAACTGTGCCAGCGGCCCCACGCCCTGGGGCACCTACCTGACCTGCGAAGAGACCACCGACAACTACTGGGACCCGACCCAGCCCGAGGAAGGCTACGGCTGGGTGGTCGAGATCGACCCCTACGATCCGAACTCCACCGCCGTCAAGCGCACCGCCATGGGCCGCTTCGACCACGAGAACACCGCGTACATGCTCGACGAGAACAACCGCGTCGCCTTCTACATGGGCGACGACGGCACGCCGGGCTGCATCTACAAGTTCATCCCCAGCAAGCCCTACGACCCGGCCAACCGCGTCAACAACCTCGGCCTACTGGACGAAGGCACCCTGTACGCCGCCCGCTTCAATGACGACGGCACCGGCAACTGGGTCGAGCTGACCGTCGGCAAGAACAACCTGACGGCCGGCGCCGTCGATCCGGGCAACTACACCCAGGTCCCCCCGGGCACCCTGCCGCCGACCTCGCTGATCGATTTCAACAGCCAGGCCGACGTGCTGATCAACACCAAGGCCGCCGCGCGCGTGGCCGGCGCCACCCTGATGGACCGCCCGGAATGGATCACCGTGGGCGTGGACAAGACCATCTATTGCACGCTGACCAACAACAGCCGCCGCCAGCGCACCAGCGCCGCCAACCCGCGCATCAACAACGCGCACGGCCACATCGTGCGCTGGAAGGAGCGCGGCGACTCGCCGCTGGCCACGACCTTCGAATGGGACCTGCTGCTGCTGGCCGGCCACGACCCGGCCGACGGCGCGGCGGAGAACGTCACGGGCAACATCAACGGCGACGATTTCTCCAGCCCCGACGGCATCCGCGTCGACCCGCAAGGCCGCCTGTGGGTGCAGACCGACTCGGGCGCGATCGACGAGTTCGGCCACAATGCGATGTACTACATCGACCAGAAGACCGGCGAATCGAAGCGCTTCCTGGTGGGTCCCACCGGCTGCGAAATCACCGGCATCGCCTATACGCCGGACCTCACCGCCTTCTTCATCAACATCCAGCATCCGGATGGCGCCTGGAACACGGTGCGCGCGGGCGGCGGCGACGCGCGCTCGGCCACGGTCGTGGTGCGCCGCGAGGACGGCAGGCCGGTAGGCGCCTGACCGCCTTGCGGGCCGCCAGCCGACGGCGGCGGCCCGCAGGGCGGCGCAGCCGGCCCGCCTCGCTGCCGCGCATCGGCCGGGCCGGCTGCGCGGCGCTTCAGGTATCGATGACGCGCCGCGTGAACAATTCCAGATAATCCATCAGCCGGTTGGCGCCCACCACCGCCTCGGCGGCCTTGCCGCTGGCAATGGCCTCGGCCATGGCCAGGTGCGCGGCCGCCCCCTCGGCAATCTCGCCTTCGTGCTGGTAGGCATACCAGAAGCGCCGGCATTGCACCACCAGCGGCACCACGGCCTTGACCGCCGACTGGTTGCGGCAGGCCTCGTGGTTGACGTGGTCCAGTTCCTGGTCGGCCGTCATGTAGTCGTCCAGGTTGCCGCGCTCGGCGGCGCGCGCCATCTTGCGGGCACAGGCCAGCAGCGCCTTGCGCTGGACATCGGTGGCGCGGCGCGCCGCGCTGGTCGCGATCAGCTGCTCCAGCACGCGCCGCGTGGCCAGCACGTCCAGGTGTTCCATCACGTCGATGGTGGAGACCCGCAAGCCGCGCCGCGGCTGCTGCACGATCAGCCCGATGGAAACCATGCGCATCAGCGCCTCGCGCACGGGCGTGCGCCCCAGGCCCGTCATTTCGGCCAGCTCGGCTTCGATGACGGGGCTGCCCGGCGCGATCTCGAGCTTGGAGATCAGGGTTTCGATCTTGTCGTACGCAAGGTCGGCGGCCCGCCGCTTGGGCAGGCGGGCCGCCGCGGATGCTTGAGTCTTGTTCATGGACGGTAGCGTACCGGAATGCCGCCGGGCCTGTGCGGCCCGGCGTGCGCCAGAATTTACAAGGTGGCGCCGACCTTGCGCAAATCGGCGATCTGCGGGGCCTTGGGCAGCCAGAGCTTGTCGAAGGCGGCGATGGCCGGCTGCGGGTCGTAGCCCGCGTCGCTCTTGAAGGCGATCGGGGTCTGCTTGAGTTTCTCGATCAGGCCTTGCTCGGTGGTGACGATGTTGTCGATCTGGGCGTCCAAGGCCTGGCCGACCAGGCCACGGATCAACTCCTTGTCCTTGCCGTCCAGGTCCTTCCAGACGCGGCCCGACACCAGCGGCGCGAACGGCATGAACAGCGCATTCATGGGCAGCAGGGTCTTCGAAACCTTGTCGAAGCGCTGGTTCCACGAAAACTCGATATCGGCCTCCAGGCCATCGACCTGGCCGTTGGTCATGGCGTCGAACACCGCCGGCGTGGGGATGGGCGTGGGCGCGGCGCCGAAGAATTGGTAGAAATCGCGGTAGACCGGCGTCGGGTTGATGCGCAGCTTGAGCCCCTTCAAGTCGTCCGGCGTATTGATGTCGCGCGTGGCGAACACCACCCGCATGCCGGTAATGCCCCAGCCCAGGCCGATGGTGCCGGTCTCGCGCGGCAGCGCGTCCAGCAGCTTGAGCGCCTGGGGCGTGCGCACCAGCTTGGCGACGCTGGCGGTCGAGCGCACCAGGTACGGGGCATTGATGGCGGCCACGCTATTTACACGCGAGCCCAGTTCGGCCGCCTGGATCCAGCCCATGTCCAGCGCGCCGGTCTGCAACTGCTGCATCATGGCCGGCTCGTTGCCGAGCTGGCCCGAGTGGAACACCGTGACGCTCAGGCGGCCGCCGGTCTCTTTCTTCAGCGCCTCGCCAAAGGCCAGCGCGGCGTTGTTCCACGAATGCCCGGCGGGCGTGATGACGCCCAGGCGGAACTCGCGCGCCGAAGCGGCGCGTGCCTGGCTCGTCAGGATCAAGGGGGCGGCCGTGGCGGCCAGGGCGGTCTGCATGAAGCGGCGGCGGGAACAAGTGGTCATGACGCGATCCTGTGGTCGAGTGTTATGTAGGGAACAACAGACAGCGTGAAAGGCCCCGCCTACTTGAGCAGGGCCAGCGACAGGGACGGGAAGAACGAGAGCACCACCAGCGCGACGCAGCAGACGATGAAGAATGGCAGCGTCACGATGAACATCTTGCCGGGCTTGGCGCCCGTGACCGCCGCGGCGACGAAGAAGCACAGTCCCACCGGCGGCGACATCAGGCCCAGCACCAGGTTGATCACCACGATCACGCCGAAGTGGATCGGGTCGATGCCGTAGATTCCGGTGGCCACCGGCAGCAGGATGGGCACCGTCATGATCAGGCCTGGAATACCGTCGATGACCGTGCCGATCACCAGCAGGATCAGGTTGGCGATCAGCAGGAACGCCAGCGGCGTGTCCGCCACGGTCTGGATCCAGGCGGCCACCATCTGGGGCACCTTGCCGTAGATCAGCAGCCAGGAAAACACCGCCGCGGCGGCGACCAGGAACAGCACGATCGCGGCATAGATGGCCGAGCGCAGCATGATGTCGGGCAGCATGCGCCAGCGGAACTCGCCGGTGATGTAGCGGCCCACCAGCGCGGCGGCCAGGGCGCCCACGCCGGCCGCCTCGGTCGGATTGGCCAGCCCGGAGGCGATCGAGCCGACGATGATCACCGGGATCGACAGCGTGGGGCTGGCGCGCAGCACGATGGCGGCCCGCTCGCGCAGCGTCTTGCCGGCGCTGCGCGGATACCTGTAGACCACGCCCAGCGCCGCGATGATGATGAAGAACAGCGCCGTCAACAGCAGGCCCGGCAGGATGCCGGCGATCAGCATGTCGCCCACCGCCACCTGCGCCAGCACGCTGTAGACCACGAACATCACCGACGGCGGAATGATGGAGCCCAGCATGCCGCCGTAGACGGTCAGGCCGGCGGCGAAGGTCTTGTCGTAGCCCTGGCGCTCCATCTCGGGCACCATGGTCTGCGACATCACCGCCACCTGCGCGGTGGCCGAGCCGATGATCGACGACACCAGCGCGTTCGCCAGCACGTTCACGTAGGCCAGCCCGCCCTTGACCGAGCCGATGAAGGCCATGGCCAACTCCACCAGGCGCCGCGTGATGCCGCCATTGTTCATGATCTCGCCGATCAGGATGAACAGCGGAATGGCGATCAGCCCGTAGCTGTCGACGCCGGCGAACATCTGCATGGGAAACGACTGCAGCAGCACGGTGTTGCCGGTGCCGAAGATATAGACCAGCCCGGCCAGGCACAAACACACGCCGATCGGCACGCCCACCAGCAGCACGGCCAGGAAGAAGATCGAGGTCAGCATGTCAGTTCACCATGTCCGGGCTGGCCACCGGGAAATCCTTGCGCGACTGGCGCGGCGCCCAGGCGAGGTCCTCGAACAGGTTGCTCAAGGCATGCAGCGTCAGGCACACGGCGAACAGCGGCAGCACCAGCCGCAGCACCCAGGCGGGCCAGTTCAGCGTCTGCGTGCGCTCGGTGTAGAGGAAATTGAACGAGTCGGCCGCGTAGGCATGCGCATCGAAGCCGTGCCGGGCAATGCCCGCCGGATCCATCCAGGTCCAGCACATCCACGCCAGCGCCAGGCCGAAACACAGCACGCACGCGGTGGCCACGATGCGCGCGGCCCGCCTGCCGCGCGGGCCGAGCTGGTCGGTCAGCATGCCGACCGAAAAATCGAGGCGCAGCCGCGTCATGATCGATGCGCCGATGAAGGTCAGCCACACCATGGCGTACACCGAGGCCTCGTCGATCCAGTAGATCGGCACGCCGGCATAGCGCGTGGCCACATTGACCAGCACCAGCCCCACCAGCAGCGCCATGAAACCGCTGAGCAGCCGGCGCTCGATGCGCAGCACGAATTCAGAGGCGTTGACGATCCAGCGCACCGGCGCGGCGATGGCGGCATGGGGAGAGTCGTTATCCGGGAAAGGCATCGGGCTGAACTCTGTGGTGGGGCGGCCCGCCGCTCATCTGGACAGCGGGCCGGCGATGGAAGGAGCCGTTCAGGTATCTTGAACAGATATTTGAAATATATTTAATTCTGTCGCAAGCGCCGGCCTGGCGGCATTGGTTATTTCCCTTAGTCGACGGCCCGCTCCATGCCGGTCCCGGGCGCGGGCGGCTACATGACCGAGCGATACTGTTCCGGACGCTCGGCCAGCGCGCGCTTGACCACGGCCTCGACGTAGGCGCGCTCTTCGCCCACCAGCGGCAGGCGGGGACGGCGCATATGCTCGCTGCCCACCCCCACCAGCGCGTCGATCAACTTGAGGTTCTGCACCAGCTTGGTGGACACATCCAGGTGCAGCAGCGGCGTCATCCAGCGATAGAGGGCCAGCGCCTCGGCGAACTGGCCAGCTTTCATCAAGTCGTACAGCGCCACCGTCTCGCGCGGGAAGGCGCAGCCCACGCCGGCCAGCAAGCCGTCGCAACCCAGCGCCAGGCCTTCGTAGGCCAGGTCGTCCACGCCCATGAAGATCTGGTAGCGATCGCCCAGCGCGTTGCGCAGGTCGGTCACGCGGCGCACGTCGCCGGTGCTTTCCTTGATGGCCGCGATCCACTGGCAATCGGCCAGCTCGACCATGTGCTCGGGCTTGAGGTCGACCCGATAGGCCACCGGGTTGTTGTAGACCATCACCGGTTTCTGGGCCGCCTCGGCCAGGGTGCGCACATTCTGCATGGCCTCGCGCGCATCGGCCACGTAGACCACCGAGGGCATCACCATGAACCCGGCCACGCCCAGCTTGTTGGCGCCCTCGATATACCGCAGCGCTTCGCGCGTGCTGGTCTCGGACACATTGGCCAGCACCGGGATGCGGCCGTCGGCGGCCTCCAGCGCGATGCGGGCCACTTCCAGCTTTTCTTCCAGCGTCAGGGTGCTGGCCTCGCCCAGCGAACCGCAGGTGACCAGGCCATGGATACCGTTGCGGATCTGGAAATCGATGTGCTTGATGGTGCCCGCCGCGTCGATGCGCTCGTCGGCGTGGAACTTGGTGGTGATGGCCGGGAAAATGCCGGTCCAGCGGGTGGCGTTCATGCGCGCTCCTTATGCACGGGGTTGAACCAGGCGGCTCGCCTGTTGATATCCTGTAAATATATTTAAGATATCTTAGGCTACCAGGAAATGCGCCGCGCGCGATTGAGGGTTTTCCATGAGCGGGCGGCGCGGCACGCCGCCAGGCGGCGGCAGCAGGCGCGCAAGGTACAAGGTGTCTGGCACCCCTTCGACCGCCGTGGCCAGCTCCCCGGATTGCCACGGGGTGTCAGACACCCGGACGAGGTTTTCCATGAGAAAGCCATTGCGGCCTCCCCGGTACGGCCTCGCAGCGGCCTGCCCGCCCGATACAATCCTGGCCTATGAGTTCCAAGACAGCATCCGCCCCCGCCGCCGACGCCTACGCCGGCCACACTCCCATGATGCAGCAGTACCTGCGCCTCAAAGCCGAGGCCGGGCCGCTGCTGCTGTTCTATCGCATGGGCGACTTCTATGAAATGTTCTACGAAGACGCCGAGCGCGGCGCCCGCCTGCTGGGCCTGACGCTGACCAAGCGCGGCGCTTCCAACGGCACGCCGATCCCGATGGCGGGCGTGCCGGTGCATGCCATGGAGCAATACCTGGCGCGCCTGGTCGGGCAAGGCGAGTCGGTCGCCATCTGCGAGCAGATCGGCGACCCGGCCGCCGCCAAGGGGCCGGTGGAACGCCGCATCGTGCGCATCGTCACTCCCGGCACCCTGACCGACGAGGCCCTGCTGCCCGCCAAGGCGGACCGCGCCCTGGCGGCGGTCTGCCTGGGCGGCAAGGCGCGCGACCCGCGCGCCGGCCTGGCCTGGCTGAACCTGGCCAGCGGCGAGTTCCGCGTCACCGAATGCGCGCCGGCCCAGATCGAATCCGAACTGCACCGCATCGCCCCGGCCGAGCTGGTGTGCGCCGACAGCGCCGACCTGGCGCTGGCGTTCGAGGGCGCGCGCACCCGCGTGCCCGACTGGCACTTCGAGAGCGACGGCGCGCGGGCGCACCTGCTGGCGCACTTCAGGACCGATACCCTGGCGGGCTTCGACGTCGACGACATGCCGGCCGCCATCTGCGCCGCCGGCGCGCTGCTGCGCTACGCCGCCCGCACCCAGTCGCAGGCGCTGGCGCATGTGCAGAGCATCGCGGTCGAGCGGCCCGGCCAGTATGTGCTGATGGATCCGGTCACGCGCCGCAACCTGGAACTGACCCAGACGCTCAGCGGCGAAGACGCCCCCACCCTGTTCTCGCTGCTGGACGGCTGCCGCACACCGATGGGCAGCCGCCTGTTGCGGCGCTGGCTGCATCACCCGTTGCGCGACAACGCGCCGGCGCTGGCGCGCCAGCAGGCCATCTCGGCGCTGCTGGCCGGCCGCATGGATGTGGCGCAGACCTTCGGCGCCGCCAGCCTGCTGGACAGCCTGCGCGACGCCCTCGACGCCTTCCCCGACGTGGAACGGATCGCCTCGCGCCTGGCGCTGCGCTCGGTGCGGCCGCGCGAGCTGGCCAGCCTGCGCGACGCGCTGGCCGCCCTGCCCGCCCTGCGCGCCCTGGTTGCCCCGCTGGAGTCCTCGCCGCGCCTGGCCGAACTGGCCGCCCACCTGGCGCCGGACCCGGCGGTCGCCGACCTGCTGGGCCGCGCCATTGCACAGGAGCCGGCAGTGGCGATCCGCGACGGCGGCGTGATCGCCAGCGGCTTCGATGCCGAGCTGGACGAACTGCGCGCCCTGGCGGCCGACGGCGGCGACTTCCTGGTGCAGCTCGAGGCGCGCGAGCGCGAGCGCACCGGCATCGGCAACCTGCGGGTCGAATTCAACCGCGTGCATGGCTTCTATATTGAAGTCACCAAGGGCCAGACCGACAAGGTGCCGGAAGACTACCGCCGGCGCCAGACCCTGAAGAACGCCGAGCGCTACATCACGCCCGAGCTCAAGACCTGGGAAGACAAGGTGCTGTCGGCGCAGGACCGCTCGCTGGCGCGCGAAAAATGGCTGTACGAGCAGGTGCTGGATGCGCTGGCCGAGCACGTGCGGCCGCTGTCCGTCTGCGCCGGCGCGCTCGCGGAACTGGACACCCTGGCCGCGCTGGCCGACCATGCCCGCCGCCACGACTGGACCGCGCCCGAGCTGACCGAGCAGGCCGAGATCGACATCGAGGCCGGCCGCCATCCGGTGGTGGAGCGCGCCATCGAGCGTTTCACGCCCAACGGCTGCCGCCTGGACGCCACGCGCCGCATGCTGCTGATCACCGGCCCCAACATGGGCGGTAAATCCACCTACATGCGGCAGGTCGCGCTGATCGCCCTGCTGGCGCGCACCGGCAGCTTCGTGCCGGCGCAGCGCGCCGCGGTGGGCAAGCTGGACCGCATCTTCACCCGCATCGGCGCGGCCGACGACCTGGCCGGCGGGCGCTCGACCTTCATGATGGAAATGACCGAGGCGGCCGCCATCCTGGCGGCCAGCACGCCGCACAGCCTGGTGCTGATGGACGAGATCGGCCGCGGCACCTCGACCTACGACGGCCTGGCGCTGGCCTGGGCCATCGCCCAGCGGCTGGTCACCCACAACCGCGCCCTGACGCTGTTCGCCACCCATTACTTCGAACTGACGCGGCTGCCCGCCGAACAACCCACGGCGGCCAATGTGCACCTGGCCGCGGCCGAATCGGCCGGCGGCATCGTCTTCCTGCACGAAGTGCGCGACGGCCCGGCCAGCCGCAGCTACGGCATCCAGGTCGCCCAGCGCGCCGGCGTGCCGGCCGCGGTGATCCGCCAGGCCTCGCGCGAGCTCGAGCGCCTGGAGGCGCAGGGCGCGCCCACCCCGCAACTGGGCCTGTTCGCCGCCGCCATCGAGGCCGACGCGCAGGCGGGCGCGGCCACCGACCAGTCCGACGAACTCGCCGCGCTGCACGCGCTGCGCGACGAGCTTGCGCAAGTCGACCCGGACAGCCTCACCCCGCGCGAGGCCCTGGACGCGCTGTACCGCCTGAAGGCCTGCCTACCATGAAGACCGACCAGCCCCTGGCCCTGCTGGGCGGCCACAGCCCGGCGCATTTCATGCGGCGCTACTGGCAGCGCCAGCCGCTCTTGATCCGCCAGGCCATTCCCGGCTTCAGGCCGCCGCTGACCATCGCCGCCATCAAGCAGCTGGCGCGCCGCGACGACGTCGAATCGCGCCTGATCTGGCGCGAGGGCAAGGCGTGGCACATGGAACACGGGCCGTTCGCCCGCCTGCCCAAGGCCAGCGAGCCGGGCTGGACCCTGCTGGTGCAGGGCGTCGACGTCCACAGCGACGCCGCCAGCGCTTTGATGCAGCAGTTCCGCTTCATTCCAGACGCCCGGCTCGACGACATCATGATCAGCGTGGCCTCGGACGGCGGCGGCGTCGGCCCGCACTTCGACAGCTACGACGTGTTCCTGCTGCAGGCCGCCGGGCGCCGCCGCTGGCGGTACGGGCGCCAGCACGACCTGTCGCTGCAGCCCGGCCTGCCGCTCAAGATACTCAAGCGCTTCACCCCCGAACACGATGCCGTGCTGGAGCCGGGCGACATGCTGTATCTGCCGCCGCAGGCAGCCCATGATGGCGTGGCCGACGGCGCCGACTGCATGACCATTTCCATCGGTTTTCGCGCCCCCAGCCAGGCGATGCTGGCGCGCGGCCTGCTGGAAGCCGCCGCCGACCAGGCCATGGCGCGCGCCGGCCTGGCGGGCGGCGGCCCATACGGCGAGCCCGCCCTGCCTGGCCCGCGCCTCGACGCGCTGTACCGCGACCCCGGCCAGCCGGCCGTGGCCACGCCGGCCGCCCTGCCCGACGGCCTGGTGCAAGCCACCCTCGATACCCTGGCCAGGATGCGCTTCGACGATGCCCTCGCCTCGCGCTTCCTGGGCTGCTGGCTGACCGAGCCCAACAACCTGAGCGTGTTCGACCCGCCGGCCGATCCGGACATCGACCTGGCGGCCGACTGGCCGCGGGCGGGCATGCTGCTGCTGGACCGCCGCAGCCGCATGCTGTACCGGGGCCGCCAGTTGTTCATCAACGGCGAGACAGCGCCCGTGCCGGCCGGCGCGGCGCTGCGCGCCCTGGCCGATGCGCGCCGACTGGATTGCGCCGACCCGCGCTGCCGGCGCCTCGACACGGCGGCGCGCGCCTGCCTGGCCGATTGGCTCGACGCCGGTTGGCTGCACTACCGCCCAGTGTGACGGATTCGCCACACCAGGCGGCGCGCGGCGGCCCTGGAAAAGCCGATTCTGTACGATCCGGACACCTAAACGTGTCCATCCCGCACAGAACGCTAAGGTCTCTGCCCGGGTAGAAACATATAGAAATGTCCAACACGTATAAGAAAAGATTGTTACGTCCTGGATGCTACCGCTTTAATTTCTACACGCCAGCGCCTGCATGATTCCTGTAGCCTGACTACTGGTTTCCCCTAACGGGATTCTGGTTTCCCCTAACGGGCCGCATGATCGTCACCTAACAGGAGTCTCAACATGATCAGCAAAACCTTGATTCTTGCTTCGGTAGTTGCCGTCGCGCTGACCGCTTGCGACAAGAAAGAAGACACCGCGAGCCCTGGCGGCTCCGAACCCTCTACCACGATGCCGGCGCCCTCGAGCCCCGCGCCCAGCACGCCGGCTCCCACCACCCCGGCTCCGGACAGCTCCACCACGCCCGGCGGCGGCACCGGCGGCACCAGCGGCAGCACCACGCCTTCGTCGTAATCCGGCGACCGCCGCTTTGGCCCTGACGGGCCTGGCCCGCCAAACGAAAAAGGCCGCGACAGCAATGTCGCGGCCTTTTTCGTTTTCGCGGGCGCGGGGCCCGCGGAAGGTCAGATCATCTTGTCCTTCAGGACGCTGAGCAGGCGTTGGGCGGTAGCGCTGCTGTCGCGCTGGCCGTTGCTGTCGAGCACCGTGACCTGGGTCTGCGCCCCGCTTTCCGCCAGGTGGATGCGGTACTGCGCGGCCTGGGCCCGCTTGTCGCCCGAGAACAGGCGGCTGAAGAAGCCGGGCTGGTCCTGCTGCGCGCCGGTATCGGTATCGACATAGCGGACGAAGTATTCGCCGGCCGAACGGTCGCGATCGTCGACCGCGAAGCCGCCGGAATCGAGCGCCACGCCGACCCGGCGCCAGGCGCGGTCGAAGGATTCGTCGACCACCAGCATGGCGCCATTGGCGTGCACGTCCTGTACCGCCGGCGCCTGCGGCGAGGCCTCGGCCTGCGCCACCAGCTTGCGGGCGCTGTCGACGTCGGTGCCCAGGTAGACCATCAGCCGCGCCAGCATGGCGGCGTTCAGGCCGGGATCTTCCTTGCCGTGTTCCCAGTGGACCTGGGCCTCGTCGGGACCCGAGCGCTCTTCGATCATCTGCTGGTGCGAGATGTAGATCTCGGTGTGGCCGTCGACGCGCTCCAGGCGGGTGCGGAATTTCTCGCGCTCGCCGCTATCCCAGGCGGTGTCCAGGATCGACCCGAGCGCCTGGCGCAGCCAGCTTTCGGGGATCTTGGCGCGGTTTTCCGCCCAGTCGGTTTCGATCAGGCCGGCCTGCGGGCTGTTGGTGCTGACCGTGAAGCCGGTTTCGGTCCAGAAGTCGACCACCTTGGGGAAGACTTCTTCGGGCGGACGCTGCACGACCAGCCAGCGCAGGTCGCCGTCGCGCTCGACGCGCATGTCGTCGCGCTGCGGCAGCACGTTGCTGTTCTGCGCGACGCTGGCCACTTGCTGCTGCTGGCCCTGCTGCTGGTACTGCGAATAGGTGGTGCTGCCCGACGCGGGCGCCCGGTAGCGGGGATCGCTGGAGGCCTGGGTCAGGTCGGGCGGGATACTGAGCGGATCGCCGCGCCGCGTGCTTTTGTAGTCGACCGAATCTTCGTTGCCGAGCAACTCGTTGACCTCGCTGCAGCCCGCCAGCAACGTCAGGGCCATCAATGCCGACGCCGCGGCATGACGTTGGTTCATACGCATCCTCACTATATTTAGAGCAGGCCCGTTTCCTGGAGCGCGCGGCGTACCGTGTCGTGGTGCTGCGAGCCGAGCTCCACCAGCGGCAGCCGGTAGCCCAGCGCGGTACGACCCATCTGGGCCAGCGCCCATTTCACAGGAATAGGATTGGCCTCGACGAACAAGGCCTTGTTTAGACGCGCCAGGCGCGCATTAAGTTCGCGCGCCCTGGAGACGTCGCCCGCCAACGCGGCGGCGCACAGCTCGTGCATGAGCCGGGGCGCCACGTTGGCCGTGACGGAGATGTTGCCCCGCGCGCCGAGCAGGATGAGCGCGGTGGCGGTGGGATCGTCGCCGCTGAACACCTGGAAGCCGGCCGGCGCCTCGCGCATCAGCAGCGCGCCGCGGCCGATGTCGCCGGTGGCGTCCTTGATGCCGATGATGCCCGGCACCTGGGCCAGCCGCAGCACCGTTTCGTTGGACATGTCGGCCACGGTGCGGCCCGGCACGTTGTACAGCACGGTCGGCAGGTCGACCGCCTCGGCGATGGCGCGGAAGTGCCGGTACAGGCCTTCCTGGGACGGCTTGTTGTAGTACGGCACGACCGACAGGCCGGCTTGCGCGCCAACCGCCTTGGCATGGCGCGCCAGGTGGATGGCCTCGTCGGTGGAGTTGGCGCCCACCCCGGCAATGACCGGGATGCGGCCCGCGGCGTGCTCGACGGCCACGCGGATCAGTTCGGCGTGCTCTTCCATCGAGACGGTGGGCGATTCGCCCGTGGTGCCGACCACCACCAGCGCGTCGGTGCCTTCGGCGACATGCCAGTCGATCAGCGACCGGTAGGCAGCGTAATCGAGGCTGCCATCGGGTTGCATGGGGGTGACCAGCGCCACCATGCTGCCCTGGAAAATAGGTGTTGCGGCGGAATCGGGGGATGCCATGAAAATGGGCTCCGGGCCAGGACGGGACGCCCTGGGCGATATATCTGAGTCAGTCGAATCGCCGAGTTTAACGGATATTCCGCCAACGCCTACAAGAACCAGGTAACGATGGTTGTCCCCAGTTCCATCACGGGCCGCATCAGCACCCAGAGCACGTCGGTCACCAGCAGCAGCAGCACGATCACCAGGCCATAGGGCTCGATGCGCGAGTACTGCCACGCCATGCGGTTGGGCAGCAGGCTGAAGACCACGCGCCCGCCGTCCAGCGGCGGGATGGGCAGCAGGTTCAGGGCCATCAGGACCAGGTTGACGTTGATGCCGGCCATGGCCATCTGGTACCAGTAGCCTTCGGTGATGCCGCCGGCCAGGTACAGCCGCATGGAGATGACCCACAGGATGGCCATGGCCAGGTTGGCCGCCGGCCCGGCCAGCGCCACCCACAGCATGTCCTTCTTGGGGCGGCGCAGCCGGCCGAAGTCGACCGGCACGGGCTTGGCCCAGCCGAACAGCATGCCCGGCCCGCCCATCAGCTTGGACATCAGCAGGATGGCGACCGGCACCAGCAGCGTGCCGACCGGATCGATGTGGCGCATGGGATTCAGGCTGATGCGCCCGGCCTGCTCGGCCGTGGGGTCGCCCAGCATGCGCGCCACGTAGCCGTGCGCCGCCTCGTGCAGCGTGATGGCGAAGATGACGGGGATCGCGTAGATCGCGAGGGTCTGGATGAGTTCGGACATGGCCTGCGGGATTGTACCCTTGCGGACGGGCCGGCCATGCCGGCCGGCCCGGGTGTTCAGGCCAGGCCCAGGGTCGCCGGGTCGCCCCGCCCGCGCCGCAGCACGGCCGGCTCGCCGCCCGTGAGGTCGATGACCGTGGTGGGCGACTGCGGGCATGCGCCCGCGTCGATGATGGCCGCGAGATCGTGCGTATAGCGCTCGCGGATTTCTTCCGCGTCGTTCAGGGCCGTGTCTTCGCCCTTGGGGATCAGGGTGGTCGACAGCAGCGGCGCGCCGACCTGCTCGAGCAGCGCCAGCGTGACCGCGTGCTGCGGCACGCGGATGCCGATGGTCTTGCGCGACGGATGCGAAACGCGGCGCGGCACTTCGCGCGTGGCCTCCAGGATGAAGGTCCAGGGTCCGGGCGTGGCGGCCTTGAGCAGCCGGTACTGGCGGTTGTCGACCCGCGCGAAATGGCCGATTTCGGCCAGGTCGCGGCACAACAGGGTCAGGTGATGGCGCTCGTCCAGGCCGCGCAGGCGGCGCAGCGCGTCGGCGGCGGCCTTGTCGTCCAGGTGGGCGGCGACGGCATAGCTGGAATCGGTGGGCACCGCGACCAGCCCGCCGTCATCGAGCCACTGCGCAGCCTGCTTCAGCAGCCGCGGCTGGGGATTATCGGGATGGATGGAGAAAAAGAGGGCCATGGGTTTATCCTAGCATCCTCGGCGCCAGCTCAGGAGAAACAACATGCGCATGGATGATTCGCGGGAAAGCCAGAATATCGAAGACCGCCGCTCGCGCGGCCCCCGCCTGGGCAGGCGCGGGTCGGTGGGCATCGGCACCATCGTGCTGGCGCTGGTCGCCATCTATTTCGGCGTCGATCCCTCGGTGGTCCTGCAGATGGCCGAAGGCCCCGCCCCGCTGGAACAGCAGGCCCCCGCGCAGCCGCCCGCCGACGACCCGCAGGCCCGCTTCGTGGCCAAGGTGCTGGGCGAAACCGAAGACACCTGGAGCGCCATTTTCCAGCAGAACCTGAACCGCCAGTACGTGGCGCCCAGGCTGGTGCTGTTCCGCGGGGCCACGCCCACCGCCTGCGGCACCGGCCAGGCCGCCATGGGCCCGTTCTACTGCCCCGCCGACAGCAAGGTCTACATCGACCTGAGCTTCTTCGACGAAATGGAGCGACGCCTGAACGCGCCGGGCGACTTCGCCCAGGCCTATGTCATTGCGCATGAAGTGGGCCACCATGTGCAGCACTTGCTCGGCATCGCCGAGCAAGTGGACCGCCTGCGCCAGCGCAATCCCGGCCAGGCCAACGCGCTGTCGGTGCGCATGGAACTGCAGGCCGACTGTTTCGCCGGCCTGTGGGCGCGCCAGGCCGACCAGGCGCGCAATATCCTGGAGACCGGCGACATCGAGGAAGGCCTCAACGCGGCCACCGCGATCGGCGACGATACGCTGCAGAAGCAGAGCCAGGGCTACGTGGTGCCGGACGCCTTCACGCATGGCTCGTCGGCGCAGCGCGTGCGCTGGTTCAAGCGCGGCCTGGACAGCGGCGACCTGCGCCAGTGCGACACGTTCGGCACCGACACGCTTTGATACCGCGGGCCGGCGCAAGCGCGCCGCCTTCTTGTAAGATTACGCCCCCTCGCGCCGGCCCCCTGGCCGGCGCATCGCATCATACGAGACCACATCAGCGGCCCATGGCCAATACGCAAGCTCCTCTCATCACCGCGGCGGAAGTCCGCGACATCCTGGCGGAAGCCAAGGAGACCGTCAAACCGGTGGCCTGGGCGCCCCGGCCGTCCGCCAGCCACGTCCAGTGGATGGAATTCGCCTCGGCCTGCCGGCTGCGCGGCGAGGCGCGCGACGACATCATTTTTCGCGCCGTCTACCGGCCGGCCCGCACCGCCGTGCACGGACAGGCCGTCATCGCCATGCGCGAGGCCTGTTCGGCCAGCCTGTTCATCGGGCCGCATCGCGTGCTGGGCGTGGACACCGGCGAGGCCTTCCACACCAGCCTGGCGGGCACGGGCCGCCCGCACTACCGGCAGACGCTGACCGAGCGCACTCACCGGCACCTGTGGCACGACGAGGGCGAAGGCTATGCCGAGCCGGTGGAGCCGGCGCTGCACGACATCGCCGCCCTGATCCCGTATTTCCTGCAATGCGCCAACCTGACCCTGGCCGGAGGCTTCGCGCATCCGCTCAAGGGCCGCCAGATCGAATTGCTGCTATGACCTCGTTCCTGCAAGCCGCCGGCTGGACCGTCCTGCCGGCCGGCGAACATGCCGTGCGCGCCGTGACGCCCGTGGCCATGGGCCTCGATGGCCAGCACGCCGCCTTCTTCATCGCCCAGCCCGACGAGCAGTCGTTCTACCTGACCGATGCCGGAGAGGCCGCCATGCATGCGGCCGCCTACGGCGTGGACATGAACCCCAAGCGGCTGGAACTGCTGAACCTGACGCCCGGCGTCTGCCTGGCGCGCTTTGACAAGACCGGCGCCATCGTCGCCTCCGGCCAGGCCAGCCAATTGCAGGAGGCCCTGTGGGACGCCGTCCGGCTGGTGACGGCGCTGTCGTTCCAGTGCGGCCAGTGGATGCCGAAATTCAGCCGGCTGCGCTTTCGCGCCGAGGTCGGCCGCGTGCTGGGCGAAGCGCTGGGCCGCGCGCGCCTGCTGCAGGGCGCCAAGGCGCAGGGCAGCAGCGGCACCACCGCCGATTTCGCCTATGCGGTGCGCAGCGCCAGCGGCGCCTGGCTGACCTACATCGAGCCGATTGCCCTGAAAGCCGGCAAGAAAATGGACTGGACGCAGGTCTACCAGACCCACGGCAAGATGGCCGACGTAAAGATGGCGGACGCCCGCAGCGGCCGCATGGTCATCCTGGAGGATGGCGCGTCGGCCGAGGAATACGCCAAGGCGGTGTCCATACTGGAGCAGTCCGCCGTCGTCCGGCCCCTGGGCAAGACCCGCAACTGGGGCGAGATTTTCGCCGACTGATGCGCCGCCGGAACCGGCCGGCGCTTATCGCTAGTTGACCACCCCGGTCAGGGCATCGACGATGGCGCAGCCGTGGCTGATGGCTTCGTGCACCGCTTCGCGCGGGCTGTAGACGAAGCTGCCGTCGGCAAAACTGGGTACGGTGTATTCGTCGCCGTCTTCCTGGACCGCGTCGGCCTGCACCACGAGCACCGATGCGGTAAAGACGGGGGAGCCCGACTCCGCGGCCACGTTGGCGGGGATGCCGCGGGCGACCTTGGCGGTCAGGCGGTATCCCTTGTAGATCAAGTTGTTTTGATGCACTAGAAGGCCCTCACTAGGGCCAGCATACCGCGCATTTCGTCACACGCTTGATAAGTTTTGTAACGAGCCTGCCCGCGGGCCCGCCAGAAAGTGCAAGGGCCCGCCTGGACGGGCCCTTGCAGGGGGCGGCAGGCTGGATCAGCAATTGCCTTTCTTGGCCTGGCCCGGCGGACAGAAACCACCGCCGCCGCCATGGTAGTAGCCGTCGCCATGAGGGTCGACCACCACCGAGCCGGACGGCGTGTAGACCGCGCAACCGGCCAGCATCGCAGCCAGCGCCAGGCCGGCCATCAAGATCTTCATGGGAATACCTCCTGGTTCAGTCCCGGGCGGATTCTAGAGCGGAACACCATGACCGGATGGCTCATGACGTAACAAAGTCGCGTCCGGCATGCGGATGCCGGCGGCGCCCGCCAGCGTATCCCAGGTCCATCCCCGTCCCAGCAGGACCATGCGCGTGTGCAGGTCATGCAGGACGGTTTCGGCCACTTGCGGCCCGAGGTGCGTCAGCGTCTTGCGCCGCACATCCACATAGCCGGACTCGTAATGCCGCGCCAGCGACTGCCACAGCGCGCGCGCCGCGCCCGACTGGCGCGCCCCGGTGATCAGGCATTGACCCGCCTCCAGCGCCCACCGGTACACCGCCGCCGCGAGGCCGCGGCGCTGGTAAGGCTGGTCGTATTTGGAATGCGGCGCCCGCAGGTATGGGTCGGCGCGCCGGCCGACCTCGACCAGGCGATTGAATACCGTATAGCCGGCCAGCCTGCCGCGCGCCTGATCCACCAGATAGACATAGAACTCGCCGTCCGCCTCGCGGTAGCGGAGCACCAGCCCAGGGATTTCGGTCTTGACCTCCGGCATGTCGTGAAGGCGGTCACCCGGGCGGGTGATGCGGGAATACAGGGAATCCAGTTCGTTATCCAGTTTCCAGGAACCTGGGTCAACGTCGATGCGCAGTTCCATGATGCGGGTCAGCCACCCGGGAAAAGCGCCCAGCGCCAGCGTAGGCACGGCAATCTCCTATAGCGTGTCGTCAGTCAGGGGTCGTCGAAAATGGCCGCCGGATTGAGCCGGACAGCCGGGAAAGTCGGATTCATGCGCGCACTCCGTCGTGCAGGAAAAACAAAAACACAAAAAAACGTGCGGCCCCTCGATCGAGGGGCCGCATGGTGGGGGCCGCGCGCGGCGGCAACATGCCCGTATCCTAGCTTTTTATTTTCCTTTCAACAACTTATCCCGCCCCGCGGACCGCCTCGCGAAGCAAACGGTTGCCACTCGGCGATGGCAATAACATGGATTAGAATTGATAATGGTTTTCATTCATGAATGTTGCCGGAGGTCCGGGTGCCCACTGCCACACACCACGCCGAAGCGGCTCACCGCCAGAATGTCCACAACCTGTACCGCGACCACCACGGATGGCTGGAAGGCGTGCTGCGACGCAAACTGGGCAATCGGGACGATGCCGCCGACCTGGCCCAGGATACGTTCGAACGGGTCATGAAAACCCCCGCGCGCGAGGATCTGCATGAACCCCGCAGCTACCTGAGCGCCATTGCCAACAACCTGATGCGCAACCGGTTCCGCCGCGCCGCGCTGGAACGGGCATACCTGGAGGCGCTGGCCGCCCGGCCCGAACTGACCGCCCCTTCCCCCGAAACCCAGCGACTGTTGATCGAAGCGCTGGAAGCGGTCTATGCCGTGCTGGACGGCATGCCCGCGCGCACGCGCCGCATATTCCTGATGGCCCAGCTGGAGGACATGCCGTACAAGGACATCGCCGCGCAATTGCAGGTCACCGTCAACGTGGTGCAAAAGGCAGTGATCAGCGGGCTGCAGCACTGCTACATGGCTGTCTATGCCTGAGCCGGCCGGCCCGCGGGCCCTGTTCGCGCCGCTGGGCGGCGTAGGCCGCAAACTGCCGCGGCCGGTGGTGCTGCAGGCAGCCCAGTGGGTGGCCCGGCTGCAATGCGACGACACCGCCGCCGTGCGGCTGGCCTGCGATCGATGGCGCGCGGCCGACCCGGACCACGAATGCGCCTGGCAGCGCATGAACGCTCTGGCGCGCGACCTGGCCACCACGCGCGCCTATACCGACCCGCGCATCGCCAGCACCGCCCTGGACCAGGCCGCCGCGCGCGACAGCCGGCGCAATGCCATCAAGCTGGCGCTGCTGGCCGGCGGCCTGGCCACCGTGGGCTGGCGCGCGGCGGGCACGGCGGCGCCGCCCTGGCTGGCCGCCCACCGCACCGGCACGGGCGAGCGGCTGGCGCTCACGCTGGCCGACGGGACCCGGGTCGTGCTGAACACGCGCAGCGCGATCGACGTCGACATGACCGAGACCGTGCGGCAGATCTGGTTGCGCCAGGGCGAAATCCTGGTGACGACCGCCCGCGACGAACACCGGCCGCTGTTCGTGCGCACCGCGAGCGGCAGCCTGCGGCCCATCGGCACGCAGTTCACCGCGCGCCAGTTCGACGACGAAGCAGGCAGCGTGCGCGTCGCGGTCCTGGAAGGCGCGGTCCAGGTCGCCCCCAGCGCCAGTCCTGGCATCGACGCGGTGGTCCATGCCGGGGAATCCCTGTGCTTCGACGCGCGCCAGATACAGGCTGCGCGCGCGCTGGCGGCACCGGCGGCCGAGGCGGCCTGGGACCGCGGCATGATGGTGGCCAGCCGCATGCCGCTGGCGCGCTTCGCGGCGGAACTCGAGCGCTATCGGGCCGGCCTGGTGCGCTGCGAGCCGGCGGCGGCGCGCCTGGCCGTGACCGGCGCTTTTCCCGTGGACGACACCGACGCGGCGCTGCGCATGCTGGAAGAAGTGCTGCCGGTGCGGGTGATCTATCGCACCCGCTACTGGGCCAGCATCCAGGCGGCATGACTTTCGCCAAGAAAATTGTAACGGCCGGGCAGATTCCCGGTTCTCGCGTGTCCTGTGTGTGAAGGCGCCGCGATGCGCGGCGCTCCCTTACCTTAATAAATCACACAGGAAAACAAATATGGCACCAGGCCATCGATGGCACGCGGCCGGCCGGATCCGGCCGCGCGCCCAGGAGACGACCAAGGTTCCCTTGACGCCGCGCGCGCGGCAACGCGCGGCGCTGGCGACGCTGCGGCTGCTGTGCGGCGCCGCCATGCTGGCGTGCGCCGCCCCGCAGGCCGCCGCGCAGGCCACGCAGGCGACAGCGGCACAACAACGGCAATACGCCATTCCGGCGGGCCCGCTCGACAATGCGCTGAGCGCGCTGGGCGCGACGGCGGGAGTCATGGTGGCGGCGGACCCGGCCCTGACGGCCGGGCTGCGCACGCCGGGACTGAATGGCCGCTATAGCGTGTCCGAAGGCCTGGCCCGGCTGCTGGCGGGCACGCCGCTCGAAGCGGTGCCGGCGCGCAACGGCGGCTACGTGCTGCGCCGCCGCCCGGCCGCCTCCGGCCCGGTGACCACGCTGGACGCGGTCACCGTCTCGGCCAGCGCGCAAACCGCCTTGAGCGCCGGCGACAGCCTGGTGGCCACGCGCAGCGCCGCGGGCACCAAGACCGACACGCCGTTGATCGAGACGCCGCAATCGGTCTCGGTCATCACGCGCAAGCAGCTCGACGACCAGAAGCCGCGCAGCGTGTCCGAAGCGCTGAACTACACCCCGGGCGCGTTCACTGCCCTGGTCGGCGCGACCAACCGCTATGACTACGTGGCCCTGCGCGGCTTCAATGACAATAGCGTCGACAACACCCTGCTGGACGGGCTGCGCACACTGAGCGACCAGGGCAGCTACACCGCCACGCAGGTCGACCCGTATTTCCTGGAGCGCGCCGAAGTGCTGCGCGGGCCCGCCTCCGTGCTGTATGGCCGCTCCTCGCCCGGCGGCGTGGTGGCGCTGACGAGCAAGCGGCCGCTCTACGAGCCCTACCGCCAGGTGGAAGTGAGCGCGGGCAACCGCGACCGCTACGAAGCCGGCGTGGACTTGGCCGGCCCGGTCGACGAGGACGGCAAGGTGGCCTACCGCCTGACGGCCATGGGGCGCAAGCTGGACACCCAGTTCGACCATGTGAAGGAGGAACGCTATGGCGTGGCGCCGTCGCTGCACATCAATTTCTCGGACCGCACGCGGCTGCTGTTGCAGGCCTACCTGCAGCACGATCCGGAGGGCAGCTACCACGGCGCCGTGCCGGCCGACGCCAGCGTCACCAACGACCACAACGGCCAGCGCGTGCCGCGCAGTTTCTTCGACGGCGATCCCAGCGCGAACAAGTACGAACGCACCCAGCGCATGCTGGGCTACCAGTTCGAGCATGATTTCAACGACCGGCTGACGTTCCGGCAGAACTTCCGCCACCTGTGGACCGACGTGAAACTGGAGCAGGTGTACGGCTACGGCTGGGCCGGCCCGGACAGCCTGACGCGCTACTACGCCGGGGCGCACGAACAGATGCGCGCCTACACCATCGACAACCAGTTCGAGGGACGCTTCGAGACGGGCGCGCTCAAGCACACGCTGCTGGGCGGGCTGGACTACCAGCGTCGCAAGCTCGACGGCTACTGGGAGTCCGGCGGCGCGGATCCCATCAACGTGCTCGACCCGCAATACGGGCAGCCCAACCTGGTCGGGCTGGCCAGGGACCCGGTAGACCGCCGCCTGGAACAGACCGGCGTGTACCTGCAGGACCAGATCGCCTGGGACAAGTGGCGCTTCACCCTGGGCCTGCGCCAGGACCATGCGCGCGTCACCAACGAGTACGCCGGCGCGGCGGCCAGCTGGAAGGGCTCGAAATTCACCAAGCGGGCGGGCGCGGTCTACCTGTTCGACAACGGCATCGCGCCGTACGTGAGCTACGCCGACGGCTTCAACCCGAGCATCCGTACGGACCAGCAGGGCCAGTTGCTCGAGCCAACCACCAGCGAGCAGTACGAGGCCGGCATCCGCTACCAGCCGCCCGGCAGCGAGAGCTACATCTCGGCCGCGGTGTACCAGCTGACGCAGGACAACGTGGCGTCGCGCGCGCCCACCCAGTCGTTCTACGAGCCCACCGGCAAGGTCCGCTCGCGCGGCCTGGAACTGGAGGTCCGGTCCCAGCTCACCGACAACCTGGCGCTGCTGGCCAGCTACACGCTCAACAACATGACCATCCGGGAATCGGCCGACGGCTACGAGGGCAATACGCCGTACCAGGCGCCCCGCCACATGGCCTCGGCCTGGATGGACTGGCAGTTCACCCCCGGCGTCACCCTGGGCGCCGGCGTGCGCTACGTGGGCACCACCTGGGTGGACAACGCCAATTCGCTCAAGGTCGACCCCTACACGCTGGTCGACATGATGGTGCACGTGGATCTCGGCCGCTTCGCGCCCGCCCTCAAGGGCAGCAGCCTGCGCGTCGCCGCCACCAACCTGTTCGACAAGACGTACGTTGCCTCCTGCATCAGCATGGAGAACTGCTATTGGGGCGAGGCCCGCAATGTCATGGCCACGCTCTCTTACCAGTGGTAGATGCGCGCATGCCGCGCCTGGAATCGCCGGCCGGGGGAAGGTCCTCCGACGGGCATGAGCATTTGGAGACCCGAAGTGAGAAACGAGGATGCTTACGACTTCATTGCCATCGGCCTGGGGCCATTCAATCTCAGCCTGGCCTGCCTGGCCGAGCCCATAGCGGGACTGCGCGGCGTCTTCCTGGAGCGCAACGCGTCGTTCGACTGGCACCCCGGCATGCTAATCGACAACACCACGCTGCAGAACCCGTTCCTGGCGGACCTGGTCAGCCTGGCGGACCCGCAGAGCCCCTTCAGCTTCCTGAACTATTGCAAGCAGGAAGGCAAGATCTACTCGTACTACATCCGCGAGAACTTCTACCTGACCCGCGCGGAATACAACCGCTATTGCAAATGGGCCATCGCCAGGCTCGGCAACATCCGCTTCGGCCACGAAGTGCAGGACATCAGCCACGACGCCCAGCGCGGGGAGTACGTGGTCACCGGCGTCCGGGGCCCCGGCCGGGAGCCGTTCGTCCATCGCTGCCGCAAGCTGGTGCTGGGCGTGGGATCGGTGCCCGCCTTCCCGCCGTGCTGCCGCGATGAGAACCACCGCTACCTGCATTCGGCCGACTACATCGCGCACAAGCACCTGCTGCAGCAGCGCAAATCCATCACCATCGTGGGCAGCGGCCAGAGCGCCGCGGAGATCTACTACGACCTGCTGAAATCCGGCGCCGGCCGCGACTACACGCTGACCTGGATCACCCGCTCGCCGCGCTTTTTCCAGATGGAGAACACCAAGCTCACGCTGGAGATGATCTCGCCCGATTACATCGATTACTTCTTCAACCTGCCGGACGCCACCAAGACGGAGATCATCAGCAAGCAGGACAGCCTGTACAAGGGGGTCAACGCCAGCCTGATCAACCAGATCTACGACCTGCTGGACGACCGCCGTCGCCAGGGCGACCTACGCACCCACCTCATCACCAACTGCGAAGTCCAGGCCTGCCGCTACGACGCCGGGCGCGACGGCTACGAACTGGATTTCGAGCAGATCGACTACCGCGCCCGCTACACGCACCGCACCGACACGGTGCTGTTCGCCACGGGCTACAACCAGAACATCCCGCCCTTCGTATCCGGCATCCGCGAGCGCATACGCTGGGACAGCCATGGCCGCTACCGGCTGTCGCGCAATTACGCGGCCGACCTGAACGGCAACGAGATATTCGTGCAGAACGCGGGCATGCATACCCACGGCCTGACCAACCCCGACCTGGGCATGAGCTGCTACCGCAACTCGTGCATCATCCGCGAGCTGACCGGGGTCGAGCACTACAAGATCGAGCAGCGCATCGCGCTGCAGGATTTCGCCGTGCCCGTCGACGAACAGTTCGTCCCCATCCCGGAGCACGCATGACACTGAAGGCGCACATCATCATCATGACCGCGTTCGCGGTCGTGAGCGACGCGATCCTGATCCCCTTCTACCCGCAGTTCTTCCAGCTGCGCTATGGCATGGACAGCTCGGTGCATGTCGGCGCGTACGTGGCGGCGATTTCCGTCGCGGTCATGTGCACCCTGCCGCTGTGGGCGCGCGTGGCGCGCCGCGTCGAGCCGCTGCACCTGCTGGTATGGACGCAGCTGGCCGCCGGCGCGTTCAGCGTCCTGAGCAACTGGGCGCCGGACGTGGCCTGGTACTGGACACTGTCCATGCTGATGTTCATGTGCAAGAGCAGCTACCTGCTGATGTACCCGTACCTGATGCAGCTGACGCCCAAGGAGGCCCATGCGGGGGTGGTCGGCATCCTGTCGGTGGTGGTCCATTTTGGGGCGATCTTCGGCGCGGTGGTGGGCGGCTTCGTGCTGCAGACCTGGGGGCCGACGGGCAGCATCATGGCCATGGCGGCGGGCGATTTCTTCCAGATGGCGGTATGCGCGCACCTGATCCGCAGCGGCAAGATCGTGCGGGTCAGCGGGCAGGCCGGCAGCCCCCCCGCGCCGGCCGCTCCCGCGCCGCTGCCGGCGGCGTGGCGCACGCGCCTGCCGATCCTGCGCCTGGCGATGGTCATGCTGGTGTTCGACTTCGGCTGCTTTGTCATCCGGCCGTTCTTCTCGGTGCGCTGGCAAGCCATCAGCGACCATGCCTCGGAGCTGGCCTCGGGCATGGTGTTCGCCATACCCGGCGTGCTGGCCATCATCGCGCTGCGCGTGCACGCCCGCATACGCCGGCGCTCCGGCAAGCTGCCCGACCATACCCTCGGCAACCTGGCGCTGGGGATCGTCGGCCTGCTGATGCAGGCGGCGCCGGACCCCGTCCTGGTGGTGATCGGCCGATGCCTCTATGGCTGGGCCATCTTCCAGATCATCGTCAAGCTGGAGGTCAACCTGTTCCGGCTGAGCACGCCCGACCGCTACGCGCAGGACTATGCCGTGACCAATTTCTTCCAGAACCTGGGGGTGCTGCTGTCCTCGTTCGCGGCCGGCGCCATTGTCAGCCGCTACGGCCTGCACATGCCCTTCCTGGCCGGCGCCGCGGCCTTTGTCCTGGCAGCCGTGCTGGACCGGCTGATTCTCAAGGTCCCCAGCGCCGCGCACCAGGACGACAGCGGCCGGCCGGCCTCGGCCAACAAACTGGAGGCGCCCGCCCATGCCAGTTGAACTTCCCGCATCCACCGCGCACCGCCGGGGCGACGGCAACCTGCCCTACCTGGACCAGGAAGGCTTCGTCCTGCGCATGCTGCGCATTCCTCAAGACATCGCCGTGCTGCACGACTGGTTCACGCGCGACTACGCCACGTTCTGGCTGATGCAGGACAAGACGGCGGACGAGATCCAGGCGATCTACCAGGCCCTGATGGACTCCGGACACGCCACCGCCTACCTGGGACTGCGCGACGGCCGGCCGGTCTTCATGGCCGAATGCTACGACCCTTTCCACGACCGCATCCGCCAGCACTATGCGCCGCAGCCCGGCGACCTGGGCATGCACTTCTTCGTCGGGCCGGCCGCGCGCCCGGTGGCCGGCTACACCCGCTCGGTGTTCCGCGCGCTGATGCGCTTCATGTTCCTGCACCTGGGCGCGCGCCGCATCGTGGTCGAGCCCGACGCCGACAACCGCAAGATCCATGTCCTGAACCGGGCCATGGGATTCGTCTATGACCGCAACGTGCCCTTCGAAGAGAAGATCGCCAGCCTAGCCTTCTGCACGCGCGCGCAATTCGAGCATGCCGTGCAGGCCACCCCGGAGGAAGTCCACTCATGAATTCCGCAACCCTGACCCAGATGTCGCAGCAACCCGGCCTGGCCGCCACGCACCTGACGCCCGAGCTGTGGGCCGCCAGCAACCGCCGGCTGGTGCGCAAGGCCCTGTCGGAGTATTCGCATGAACTGATCCTGGAGCCCGTGCTGCAGGGACCGGCCGGCGACGGCCTGGACCGCTACCAGGTGCGCAGCGACGACGAGCGCACCACGTACAGCTTCTCGGCCCGCGTGCTGGCCCTGCGCCACTGGCATATCGCGGCGGACTCGATCGTCCGCGAACGCGACGGCCAGGCGCTGCCCCTGGATGCCCTGCAGTTCATCATCGACGTGCGCAAGCGGCTGGCCATCAAGGAGGAGCTGCTGCCGATCTACCTGGACGAGATCAGCAGCACCCTGTACGGCGCCGCCTACAAGCTGGCCAAGCCCGATGCGCCCGACGTCGCCGAACTGGCCCGGACCGACGATTTCCAGCGCATCGAGGTCGCCATGAGCGAAGGCCATCCCGGCTTCGTGGCCAACAACGGCCGCCTGGGCTTCAATGCGGTGGACTACCAGGCCTATGCGCCGGAAGCCGGCACACCGGTGCGGGTGGTCTGGCTGGCCGTGCACAAGGACAATGCCACCTTCGCCAGCGTGCCCGGCCTGGACTACCAGCGCCTGATGCAGGAAGAACTGGGCACCGCCACGGTGGCGCGCTTCACGGCCATGGTGCGCGACCTGCAATGCGATCCGGGCGACTACTACTTCATGCCCGCGCATCCGTGGCAGTGGTACAACAAGCTGTCGATCGCGTTCGCCTCGTACGTGGCCGCGCGCAAGATCATCTGCCTGGACTACGGCCAGGATGAATACCTGGCCCAGCAATCCATTCGCACCTTCTTCAACACCAGCGACCGCGGCAAGCGCTATGTGAAGACCTCGCTGTCCATCCTCAACATGGGTTTCATGCGCGGCCTGTCGCCTTACTATATGTCCGGCACGCCGGCCATCAACCACTACATCACCGCGCTGATCGACGGCGACGACTACCTACGGGCCAACGGCTTCAGCACGCTGCAGGAAGTCGCCTCGCTGGGATTCCGTAACTATTACTACGAAGACGCGGTCGCGACGGACACGCCCTACAAGAAAATGTTCTCCGCGCTGTGGCGCGAGAACCCGCTGGCGCGCCTGCGCGCCGGCGAGAAGCTGATGACCATGGCCGCGCTGCTGCACACCGACCAGCGCGGCGCCGCGCTGCTGCCGGAGCTGATCCGGCGTTCCGGGCTGACCACGCAGGCGTGGCTGCGCCATTACCTGCAGGCCTACCTGGCGCCGCTGCTGCACTGCTTCTACCGGCACGACCTGGTCTTCATGCCGCATGGCGAGAACCTGATCCTGGTGATGGACGGCTGCGTGCCGGTGCGCGCCATCATGAAGGACATCGCGGAAGAATCGGCCGTGCTCGACATCGGCGCGCGCGAGCGCATGCCCGATATCGTCAAGCGCCTGGCGGTGGATGTGCCGGACAACGTCAAGCTGCTGGCCATCTTCATCGACGTGTTCGACGGCGTGCTGCGCTATGTCAACCAGGTCCTGGTGGAAAACCGCTGCTGCGACGAAGACACCTTCTGGCAGGCGGTCGCGGATTGCGTGTCCGACTACCAGGACGCCCACCCGGACAACGCCGCCAAGTATGCCGCGTACGACATGTTCGCGCCGGAGTTCCTGCATTCTTGCCTGAACCGCCTGCAGCTCGGCAACAACCTGCAGATGGTCAACCTGGCCGACCCGGCCGCCAACCTGAAGATGGCGGGCAACCTGCAGAACCCCATCGCCCGCTTCCGTCGGCGGCCCGCCGCCGCGGCGCGGCCGGACCGGGTCGACGCGGCCGTCGGCGAGCCGGCCTGATGCTGCAGGCCGCGCAAAGCGCTGGAATGGCGGCCACCCGGCCGGCAGCGCGCGACAGGGAAGCCCTGGAGGGCCTGCTCACGCGCGCGGACCAGGCGCTGCCCGGGCTGCGCTGCCGCCCGGCGGCGCCCGGCGAACCGGTGGTGGCGGCCGAATCGGGCCACCCCGGCCTGCCGGCCCTGCGCGATTTCTGGGCGCGCGCCCATCCGGAAGCCGGCCCGCATTACCTGTCCATGCGCTGCTGGGGGCTGGCCATCTGGCAGCCCATCTACCTGTGCGTGCTGGCCGCGCACCTGGACACCTGCGTGCCGCAGCTGGACGGCGCGCAGCAGCCCTGGTCCGCGCGGGACGGCTTCACGCATGGCGTGTGGCTGCCGCCGCATGCGCCAGCCGGCGGCGCGCTGGAACAGCGCATTGCGCGCGGAGCGGCCGAGGTCGCGCGCTTCTGCACCCGGATGCACGCCGCGATGCAGCCGGTGCTGGCCGTGCCGCGCAAAGCCGCCGACGCCACCGTGGCCGAGTGCGTGCTGGCCGCGGTATTGCTGGCGGCTCGCTGCGCGCGGGCCGACGTCGCGCCGACCCGGGCCTGGGCCGACCGCTGGCTGTCCGGCATTGGCGTGGCCGCCGGCTGCGGTCTGCTGGCCTACCAGAATGCCCGGGGCGACCCGGCCCTGATGCTGGACCGGAAGATCTGTTGCCACCACTTCCGTCGCCGCGACGGCGACAAATGCGCGAGCTGCCCCAAGCTCACCCAGGGCGAGCGCATCCGCCGCATGCAGGCCGACGCCAACTGAGCGCGCCTGCCCGCCGGCCGGCCCGTTCCGCAGGAGAGGTTCATGACCGATATCGCCAGCGCGCGGCATGTAGTGCCCGCGCAGACCCAGCTACCCGTCAGCGCCTATTTTGACGAAGCCCGCTTCGCGCGCGAGCAAGAACTCATCTTCAAGCAATCCTCTTTGTACGTCGGCCACCAGAAGCTGGTGCCCGAGGTCGGCGACTGGCGCACCCTGCCCCACGAAGACGGCGGGCGCGTGCTCGTGCGCAACCCCCACGGCGTCGAACTCATCTCCAACGTCTGCCGCCACCGCCAGGCCCTCATGCTCGGCGGCGAAACCGGCAACGTCGCCAGCCCCGCCCACGGCCACGGCAACCTCAGGGACTCCGGCGGCAACATCGTCTGCCCCCTGCACCGCTGGACCTACAACAACCGCGGCGAACTGCTCGGCGCGCCCCAGTTCGACAGCACCCCCTGCATGAACCTGCAGCGCTTTCGCCTGCGCGATTGCCACGGCCTGCTGTTCGAGGGACCGCGCGACCCCGCCGCCGACCTCGCCCCGCTGTTCGCCCGCCCCGAGTTCGACTTCGGCGACTACGTCCTCGACCACGTCGAGGTCCACCAGTGCAACTACAACTGGAAGACCTTCATCGAGGTCTACCTCGAGGACTACCACGTCGGCCCCTTCCACCCGGGCCTGGGACGCTTCGTCACCTGCGACGACCTCGCCTGGGAATTCGCCGACTGGTACAGCCTGCAGCGCGTCGGCGTGCACAAGGCCCTGGCGCAGCCCGGCTCCGACGTCTACAAGCAGTGGCACGACCGCGTGCTCGACTACCGCGCCGGCGACGCCCCTGACTTCGGCGCCGTCTGGGTCACCTACTTCCCCACCCACATGATCGAGCTCTACCCCCACGTCCTGGTGCTCTCCACACTCTACCCCAAGAGCCCCCAGGAAACCCTCAACGTGGTCGAGTTCTACTACCCCGAGGAAATCGTCGCCTTCGAGCGCGACTTCGTCCACGCCCAGCGCGCCGCCTACATGGAGACCGCCGTCGAGGACGACGAGATCGCCGAACGCATGGACGCCGGACGCAAGGCCCTCATGGCCCGCGGCGTCAACGAGGCCGGACCCTACCAGTCGCCCATGGAAGACGGCATGCAGCACTTCCACGAGTGGTACCGTCGCATCATGCAGGAACCGGCCGCGCCGCCCGACCAGGCGCTCGGCCTGCTGGCGGCGCGGCCGCACCGGGCTTGCAGCATGTAGCGCGAACGGCCGCCGCTCAGTCGATCGAAAGCTTGAGCCGGTGGATCAGGTCGCCGAAGCGCTTGATCTCGGATTGATAGAAAGCCTCGAGCTGCTGCGGCGTGCGGTACGTGCCCTCGGCGGCCTGGGCATCCAGGCTCTTCTGCACCGCGGGCAGCGCCAGGGCCGCCTTGTTGGCCAGGTTCAGCTTCTCGACCACGGGAGCGGGCGTGCCGGCCGGCGCGAACAATGCATACCATTGCGAGAACTCCAGGCCCGGGAAACCGGCCTCGGCCATGGTGGGCACGTCCGGCAAGGCGCGCGTGCGGGTCGGATGGGCCACCGCCAGGATCCTGATCTTGCCCGACACCTGCTGGGCGATGGCCGACGCGGTCCCCACGAAGGCCAGGTCCACCTGGCCGCCCATGGCATCGGTCACGGCCGGGCTGTCGCCCTTGTACGGGACATGGATCATGTCCAGCCCGGTGGCCGCCTTGAAGGCTTCGCCGGTCAGGTGGCCGGTGCCGCCGACACCACTGCTGCCGAACGACAGCCGGTGCTGCTTGCCGTACTCCAGCAGTTCCGCGACGCTGTCGACTCCTAGGCCGGCATTGACCGCCATCACGATGGGCACCGATGCCACCATGGCCACCGGCGTGAAATCCCTGGCCGCATCGTAGGGCTGCTTCTTGTACAGCGTGGGGTTGGTGCCGTGCGTGGCGCTGTTGCCCATCAACAGGGTGTAGCCGTCCGGCGCGGCCTTGGCCACCGCGGCCGCGCCGATCATGCCGTTGGCGCCGCTCTTGTTGTCGACCACGATGTTCGCCTTCATTTCCTGGCCCATGTAGCGGGCCATCAGGCGCGTCAGGTAGTCGTTGGCGCCGCCTGCGGCGTAGGGCGAAACGAACTGGACGGGCCGGTCGGGGTATTCGGCCAGGGCCGGCGCGGCCAGGGCCGCCATGGCCAGCGCCGCGGCGAGGCCGCCGGCCAGCCGGGCGCCAATGCAATGCAGGTTCAACATGGACGTGTCTCCTCAGACTGTGCGGATATTCACTGCGAGTCCAGGACACCGCCCTGGCTCGAGTTGTCCGCAGTCTAAGTGCGCCCATCGGCTAGCCAGGCCCGGCGCCAGCGCCGGCGCGCAGATTCAGGTCCACGCTATGGAATTCCTGCGCTGGGCGATCGCGTCGGGCGCGGCCTCCCTGCCGTTGCCGTCCGTATTCTGGACGTCATGGGGCAATACGCCCGCTCAGGAAACCAGCGCCAGCGTCGGCATGGCGTACGGCACGCGGTCGCGATCCACCTGGTTGCGCAACTCGGCCTCGATGGACGACACCGCGTCGCTCAAGCAGCGCACCACCATCTCGAGGCGGTTCTGCGCCAGGCGCGAAGCCAGCGTCGACACGCTCACTCCGGCGGCGGGCGTCCCGTCGGGCGAGCGGATCACCATGCCGACCGAATGCACCGGCGGCTCGTCCATCACCTTGTTGGTGGCGTATCCGCGGCGCCGCGTGCTCTCTATGCTGGCGCGCAGGGCGGCCTCGGTAAAGCGCGGGTTCTTGCGGCGCGTGCGCTCTACATTGATGCGGCAGATGCGGTCGATTTCCTCGTCGGGCAAGGCACTCATCAGGGCCAGGCCGCTGGCGCCCACGTTCAGCGGGCGATGCCGGCCGACGTCATGGACGAACATCTTGATCGGGAACGAGCCGTCGGCGCGCGCCACGCAGATCCCGTCGAACCCGGAGCGGACCGTCAGGAACACCGTGTCGCCCGTGTGCTCGGCGATGGCATCCAGGTACGGCAGGCAGATGTCGCGCAGCGCCACCTTGGGCGCGGCGGCCAGGCCCAGTTCGTACGCCAGGCTACCCAGGTAATAACGCTTGGACGCCGAATCCTGGCGGACCAGCTTTTCCGCCACCATGCCCTGCAATAGGCGATGCACCGTCGGACGTTCCAGGCCGGTGCGCCGGTACAACTCGACCAGCCGGCTGCCGCTGCGGTTGTTCACGGCAATGATGCGCAACAGCGCAATGGCGCGCTGCAGTGACTGGGTGCCGGGGGCCGCCTTGGCGGCGGCCGGGCTGGATGCGGTCATCGATGTCTCCTCCGCGGCGCGCATGAGCCAGCACGCGGCGCCTGGACGTCTGCATATTGGACGTTGGTATTGGACAGATTGTGTGCATTTCCCATGGAAAGGAAAAGCCGGAGTTCATAGTATGGACTGATTTCCGCGCCCGGCCGGCGCACGGGAGCCGTCGCGAGGGCCAAAAGCCCGCAATATACGAACCCTCGCGGCCCGCAACGGAAACGACATGCAGCAGGAATTGATCACCAGGACGGAAGCAGGCGTGCTGTGGCTCACGCTCAACCGTCCCGAACGCCGCAACGCGCTCAGCCCGGACTTGTACGCCGCGCTGCTGCGGGCCCTGGAGGCCGCCGGACGCGACGATGCGGTCGGCGCCGTCGTGCTGGCCGGCGCCGGCCCGGCGTTTTGCGCCGGCGGCGACGTGGCCCGCATGAACCGGCAGGCCGGCGAGCCGCCGGCCCCGCGGCCGGAACGGATCGCCGCCTTGCGGGCGCGCACCCGCGTCGTCGAACACTTGCATTACATGCCCAAGCCCACCATCGCGATGATCCGCGGCGCGGCGGTCGGCGCCGGGCTGTCGCTGGCGCTGGCCTGCGACCTGCGCTATGGCGACCCCACCGCGAAATTGCGCACCGGTTTCGCCAACGTGGGGGCCTCCGGCGACTTCGGCGGCCATTACTTCCTGCCCCGCATCGTCGGGCCGGCCCGGGCGCGCGAGCTCTACCTGCGCTCGCCGCTGGTACCGGCCGGCCAGGCGCTGGCGCTGGGCCTGCTGCACGAGCTGTTCAGCGCCGACCGGCTCGAAACCGAGGTGGCCGCCATCGCGCGGGCGCTCGCCAATGGTCCGCAGCCGGCGCTGGGCCATATCAAGGCGAACCTGAACGACGGCCTGGCGCTCGGCCTGGCCGAGATGCTGGAGCGCGAATGCGCCCGCCATGTCGATTGCGTCGACAGCGCCGACCACAAGGAAGCCGTGCGCGCCTTCATGGAAAAGCGCCCTCCCGTATTCCAGCGTCCGAGCGCGGCCGGCGGCCGCGGCGCGGACTGACCGCCATCCATTCTCAAGGAGACATCATGCCCAGACTATGTGAAGACCGCGTCGTCATCGTGACCGGCGCCGGGCGCGGCATCGGCCGCGAATACGCGCTGCAACTGGCCGCGCAAGGCGCTCGCGTGGTCGTCAACGACCTGAGCGTATCGCGCTCGGGCGAGGACACTGGCGAGAGCACAGCCGAGGCGGTGGCGCGCGAGATCGTCGCCGCGGGCGGCCAGGCCATCGCCAACCACGAGAACGTGGCCGACTTTGCCGGCGCCGCGCGCATGGTGCAGGCGGCGATCGAGCATTTCGGCGCCCTCCACGCGCTGGTCAACAACGCCGGCATCCTGCGCGACCGCACGCTGTGCAACATGAGCGAGCAGGAATGGGACGCCGTCATCAACGTACACCTGAAGGGCACTTTCGCCCCCAGCCGCCACGCCGCCGCCTATTGGCGCGACCTCTACAAGCAGACCGGCGAGCCGGTCAACGCCCGCATCATCAACACGTCCTCGTCATCGGGGCTGTACGGCAATATCGGCCAGGTCAACTATGGCGCGGCCAAGGCCGGCATCGCCGCCATGACCATCATCGCGGCCCGTGAACTGAAGCGCTACGGCGTCACGGTCAACGCCATCAATCCGCACGCCCAGACCCGCATGACCGAGGGCATCCGCGAACGCTCCGCCGAGGAAATCGCCGCGCGCCACCCGCGCTGGATCGCGCCCGGCGTCGTGTGGCTGGCCAGCGCCGACAGCCAGGACGTCACCGGCCGCGTCTTCGAGTTGGGCGGCGGCCACCTGGCGGCGATGGAAGGCTGGCGCCGCGGCCCGGCCGCGGACCCGATAGACGATGTGTCGCGGATCGGCCCGGTCATGCGCGACCTGGCCCACCGGGCCCGGCGCAACGTCGACATGAAAGGCCATGACCTCGACTGACTCCGGAGCCAGCCGTGATTGACAAGCGTGTAGATTCATTGGCCGAAGCGGTGGCCGGGATCAAGGATGACTCCGTCATCCTGGTCGGCGGCTTCGGTTCGTCCGGCCGTCCGGCCGACCTCATGGAGGCGCTGCTCGACGCCGGCGTCCGCGGCCTGACCGTCGTCGCCAACAATGCCACGGTGGGCGACGACATCGTCGCCGAATTGATGAGCGCCGGCCGCATCCGCAAGGTGGTGTGTTCCTTTCCGCGCGGCCTGAAAGGCCGCACGATCTTCGACGAGCTCTACGGCGCGGGCAAGATCGAGCTGGAACTGGTGCCGCAGGGCACGCTGGCCGAGCGCATCCGTGCCGGCGCGGCGGGCATCGGCGGCTTCTACACCCGCACGGCCGCCGGCACCCGTCTGGCCGAAGGCAAGGAGACCCGCGTCATCGACGGACAGGCCTACGTCCTGGAAGCGCCCATCAAGGGCGACGTCGCCCTGCTCAAGGGCCTGCGCGGGGACCGCTGGGGCAACCTGGTGTACCACCGCGGCGCCCGCATCAACAACCCCGTGATGGCCGGCGCGGCCCGGCTGGTGGTCGCGCAGGTGCGCGAGATCGTGCCGCTGGGCGCGCTCGATCCGGAACACATCATCACCCCGGGAGTATTCGTGGACCGTTTAGTGGAGGTGCCCCATGAGCGCCAAGCTTAGCCGCCAGGACATTGCCCGCGTCGCCGCGCACGACATTCCGGACGGCGCCTGCGTGAACCTCGGCATCGGCCTGCCCACGCTGATCGCTGACTACGTGCCGGCCGGCCGCGAGCTGATGCTGCACAGCGAACAAGGCCTGCTGGGCCTGGGTCCGGCGCCCGCGCCGGGCGAAGAAGACTATGACGTCATCAACGCCGGCAAATCCCCCGTCACGCTGCTGCCGGGCGCCTCGGTATTCAGCCACAGCGAATCGTTCCTGATGATCCGCGGCGGGCACATCCAGATCGCCTGCCTGGGCGCTTTCCAGGTAGCGGCCAACGGCGACCTGGCCAACTGGACCGTCGACGCGCCGGACCAGATCCCCGGCGTGGGCGGCGCCATGGACCTGGCCGCCGGCGCCGAGCAGGTGTGGGTGCTGATGGAGCACTGCACCAAGGACGGCCGGCCGCGCATCCTGGAGCAGTGCGCCTACCCCCTGACCGCGCCGGGCTGCGTCGACCGCGTCTACACCGACCTGGCCGTCATCGACGTTACCGCCGCCGGACTGGTCGTGCGGCGCATGGCCGAAGGATGGACCCTGCCGGACCTGCAGGCGGTCACCGGCGCCCCGCTGACCCTGGCCACCGACTGGTCGGTGTACCGCCCCCCCGTCCTAGGAGAATAAGTTGCAAACCGCAGTTACCCGCCTGCTCGGCATCGAGCACCCCATCGTACAGGGCGGCATGCAGTGGGTGGCCCGCGCCGAACTGGTCGCGGCCATCTCCAACGCCGGCGCCCTCGGCATCCTGACGGCGCTGACGCAGCCCAGCCCGGAGGCGCTGCGGCGCGAAATCGCCCGCGTGCGCGGCATGACAGACCGGCCGTTCGGCGTGAACCTCACGTTCCTGCCCACTCTCAAGCCGGTGCCCTATGCCGAGTACCGCGACGCCATCATCGACGCCGGCGTCAAGATCGTCGAAACCGCGGGCAACAACCCGCACGAGCACCTGCCGGCGCTGAAGGCCGCCGGCGTGCGCGTGATCCACAAATGCACCACGCCGCGCCATGCCCGCAAGGCGCAGGAGATCGGCGTCGACATCGTCTCCATCGACGGCTTCGAATGCGCGGGCCATGTCGGCGAGAACGACATTCCCGGCCTGATCCTGATTCCCGCCACCGTGGCGCAGGTGGATATTCCCGTGATCGCCTCGGGCGGCTTCGGCGACGCCCGCGGCCTCGTGGCGGCGCTGGCGCTGGGCGCCGAGGGCATCAACATGGGCACGCGCTTCATGTGCACCCAGGAATCGCCGGTGCATCCGGCCATCAAGGAGGCCATCACGCGCTCGAGCGAGACCGACACCCGGCTGATCCTGCGCAGCCTGCGCAATACCAGCCGCGTCTGGCGCAACGCCCTGTCCGGCCAGGTCGTCGAGCTGGAAGCGGCGGGCGCCGGCATCGACCGCATCGGCCCGCTGGTGGCCGGCGCCAAGGGCCGCGGCGTGTATGAAAGCGGCGACGTCGAAGGCGGCATCTGGACGGTCGGCATGATCCAGGGCCTGATCGACGACGTGCCCACTTGCGGCGAACTGGTGCGCCGCATGATCGACCAGGCGCATGCGCTGGTCGCCGGACGCCTGGCGTCCGTCCTGTAACCCGGCGCGTCCCGCGCAAGGGACGCCCTCTTCTGCAAGGCAAGCCGATGCTGACTCTCGATACCCCCTACGACCTGGAAGCCCATGTGGGCAAGATCCTGGGCCGGACCGACTGGGTGGAAATCACCCAGGAAATGATCGACGACTTCGCCCGCATCTCGGGCGACCACAACTGGATCCATGTGGACGTGGCGCGCGCGCGGCGCGAGCTGCCCGACGGCAAGACCATCGCCCACGGCATGCTGACCTTCTCGCTCATGTCCGGCATGGGCGGCGAGATCGTCCAGGTACGCGAGCGCGGCCGCGGCATCAACTACGGCTCGAACAAGGTGCGCTTCACCGCGCCGGTGCAAGTGGGCGCGCGCATCCGGCTGGAGCGCAGCCTGGTGGCGTTCGAGCGCATGGAGGGCGGCGTGCGCCTGACCTACGGCAACACCATGTACCGCGAGGGCCAGGAGCGCCCCGTGATGGTCGCCGAAACCCTCAACCTGATGTATGAAAAGGGCAAGTGATGCACGCACGACACGATGATGCCCCGGGCGGCGACGCGCCCTATGCGCGCTACGTGCGCCACCTGCGGGCCGGCCAGCTGGCCTATCAGTTCAGCCCGGCGGCCGGGCGCGCGGTGTTCTTCCCGCGCGTGCGCTGCCCCTATTCCGGCCAGGACTGCCTGGAATGGCGCATCAGCGCCGGCCTCGGCACCGTGTACAGCACGTCCGTGGTGTACCCCCGCAAGGGCGACCCCTACAACGTGGCGCTGATCGACCTGGACGAGGGCTTCCGCATGATGAGCCGCGTCGTCCTCGCCGACCCGGCGCGCGTGGCCATCGGCCAGCGCGTGCGCTTCCAGGCTGTCGCCGAGGAAGGGCTGGACGATCCGATTCCCGTGTTCACGCTGCTGGAGCCCGCGCAATGAGTGCTGATTTCAAACCCGGCCGCGCCGTCGTGGCGGGCGCCGCCGAATCCGACCTGGGCGCCGTGGGCGACGCCTGGTCCGCCATCGACCTGATGGCGCAGGGCGTCTACCGCGCCCTCGACGACTGCGGCCTGTCCATCCGCGACGTGGACGGCCTGTTCTGCGCCACCAGCCAGAGCCGCCTGGCGGGCCTGGCGCTGGCCGAATACCTGGCCCTGCCCGAGGCCTACATCGACTCGACCTCGACGGGCGGATCGTCGTTCATGGGCCACCTGGCGCGGGCCGAGGCCGCGATCGCCGCCGGCCTGTGCGAAGTCGCCGTGGTCGCCTACGGCAGCACCCAGCGCTCGCTGGGCCGCAAGAACACCAGCCGCGCCGAATGGAACCCCTACGAATCGCCGTTCAAGCCGTTCCTGCCCCCCACCGCCTACGCCCTGGCGGCCGCCCGCCACATGCACGAATTCGGCACCACCCGCGAACAGCTGGCCGAGGTCGCCGTGGCCGCGCGGCAATGGGCGCTATTGAACCCCGCTGCCTGGGAAAAGACGCCGCTGACAGTCGATGACGTGTTGGCCTCGCGCATGGTGAGCCATCCGCTGACTATCCGCGACTGCTGCCTGGTGTCCGACGGCGGCGGCGCCGTGGTGCTGACCACCCCGGCGCGCGCGCGGGCCCTCGCGCAGCCGCCGGTCTATCTGCTGGGCGCGGGCCACTGCACCACGCACCAGACCATCTCCAACATGCCGGACCTGGTCAATACCGGCGCGCGCGTATCCGGTTCGCTGGCCTACGCGCAGGCCGGCCTGACCTCGTCCGATATCGATGTGGTCGGGCTGTACGACGCCTTCACGATCAACACGATCCTGTTCCTGGAAGACCTGGGCTTTTGCGCCAAGGGGGAAGGCGGCGCCTTCGTCGGCAACGGCCGCATCGCGCCGGGCGGCGCCTTGCCGGTCAACACCAATGGCGGCGGCCTGTCGTACTGCCATCCCGGCATGTACGGCATTTTCCTGCTGATCGAGGCGGTCCGCCAACTGCGCGGCCAGTGCGGCCAGCGCCAGGTCCAGGGCGCGGAAGTCGCGCTGGCGCACGGCAATGGCGGGGTGCTGTCGTCGCAGTACACGGTGATCCTGGGCGGGCCGTCGACCATCTGAGGCGGCCGCTGCCGGCGCCGCGGTTGCCCGGGTGCTTGACCCTCACGTAACGTTACGCCTCACACTTCGGAGTGCGCAATGAACGGAGGCGCCATGCAACTGAAAGTAGGAGAACTGGCCAAGCGTAGCGGACTCACCGTCCGCACGCTGCACCACTATCATGCGATCGGCCTGCTGACACCCTCGGCGCGCGCCGGGAACGGCTATCGGCTGTATGGTCGCGACGACATCGCACGGCTCCACCGGATCCAGGCGCTGCGCCGCTTCGGGCTGTCGCTGGCCGAGATCGGCGCTTACCTGGATGGCCCGAGTCCTCCGCTGGCCGACATCGTCGCCAGGCAGATCAGCCTGCTCGATCGGCAGATCGGGCAGGCCGCGAGGCTGCGCGCGCGCCTTGCCCAGCTGCACGGCCAACTGGTCGAAGGCGCGGAACCGGACTTGGGCGACTGGCTCACCACACTGGAGTTGATGACTGTGTACGACAAGTATTTTTCCCCCGACGAGCTCACGCGCCTGCCCATGTATCGCAGCAGCCCGACGGGCGACGCCGCCTGGATGGCCCTGGCCGGCGAAGCGCGCGAGCTGATGCAGGCCGGCACCGCCCCCGAGGCCGCGCCGGCGCGCGACCTGGCGGTGCGCTGGATGACGCAACTGGTGCGCGACACCGATGGCGATCCGCGCCTGCTCGTCAAGCTGAACCAGATGCACGAGCGCGAGCCGGCCCTGCAGACGCACCTGGGCATTTCGCCGGCCATGCGCGACTATGTGCTGCAAGCCTTCTCGGAAAGCAAGCTGCGCATCTACGAGCAGTACCTGACGCCGGAGGAGTCCCGCTACATGCGCGCCCATTACGGGCAGCGAGCGGCGGAATGGCCGCAACTGATGGCCGACGTGCGCGACGCGCTCGAGGCGGGCACGGCGCCCGGCTCGCCCGAGGGCCAGGCGCTGGCGCGGCGCTGGCTGGATTTGTTCAAGAGCTATGCCGGCGCAGACCCGGCCACGCACGCGAAGTTCCGGCAAGCGCTGCTGAACGAGCCGGAGCTGATGGCGGGCACCTGGGCCAGCGACAGCCTGCTGGGTTTCGTGCGGGCGGCAATGGCCGGGCTGGCGCCGGCGCATTGAATGACGGCATGCGGCGGGCCCGCGACCATGCGGTCCGCCGCGATCGGCGCTCCCGGCGCCGGCCGTCAGGGCAGCTTGCGCGAGCCGTCGGGATAGTACTCTACCGTCGCCGCCGCGGCCGCGCCGCCATCGAAAGTCTTGCTGGAGCGCTGCACGCCGTCGGGCCCGTAGGTGACCTCGCGCGCCAGCTTGCCCGCCTCGTCGTAATACCGGTGCACCCCGACGTGACGGAACTGCCCCTGGAACACGCCCGCCGACTGCAGCACGCCCATGTCCGAAAACCGTTCCACGTAGGTGCCCGGCGTGCCGCGCGGGGCATGGATGGATTGGTCGACCCGCTTTTCCTTGACCTTGCCGTTCATGTACCACAGGGTGCCGCGCATTTCCCGGCCCGCCAGGAACTCCTGTTCGCGCACGGGTGTGCCGTCGTCCTGCCACTCGCGCTCGATGGCCTGGGTCATCTTGGTCCCGTCGCGCCGCACCTCACGCTCGATCACCTCGTAGATCAGGGTGCCATTGCGCGCGTATTCGCGCGTCTGCTGGCCGCCGTCGATCTCGCGGGTCACGCTCTGGCCGGCCAGGGCCGGATCGGACTCCGCGCGCGCCAACACCGGCAACGCGGCGATGGCGAGCGCCAGCAGGCAGGACAACATGCGCATCATGGTCAGTCTCTCCTCTATCAGGCCGGGCATGCCTGGGCAGCGGTAAATTGGAACGCCTGCGCCGCAACACGACACGGCGCCTACTTGGCGGGATGGTCGCGGCGATACAGCTCCCACTCCTCGATCCGCGTGCCGTCGGGCAGCGTGCAGATGCCCACCTGGCCGCCCGCGCGGTCCTCGATGGCCAGCTTGCCGCCGCGCTCGACACAATAGGCCGAGGCCGGGTTCGGCATGCCGATCGGCTGGGGGGAGTCCCCCGACGAATTCGCGCACCCCGTGGCCAGCAGCGCCGTGGCGGCGATAGCGATCTTGTTCATAGGCCCTCCGTATCGGTGAAGGCCCAGTTTACCCGTCCTGCCCGCACGCGTTCATGCGGCGCCCGCGCGCGGCGCGCCGGAATCGGCCAGCACATCGCGCTCGCGCACGGCGAAGACCGTGATCTCGGCCAGGAAGGTCCGGGCATGGGCCATGGTGCGCCGCCCCCGGTCGCCGCGGAACGCCGCTTCAAGCCTGGCTGCGTCTTCGAACCACAACTCGACGATGCCGTCGATCGGCAGGCCGGCATAGTCGCATGCCTGGCCCTTGACCCGTTCGCGCGCCAGCACGACGTTCTGCCGATAACCCGCCACGCCCGGCATTTCGCATACATGTTCCGCATGCGCGCGCCATTCGCGCCGGAACGCGGCTTCGTCCATGTCGTCGCGCCGGCGCAGCAGCGACATCCGCTTCAGCAGGCCGGCGCGCGCGGGCGCGGACGGCGGCGCGACCACCTCGGTCGGCTGCACGGTGAGGATATGCAGGTCGCCCAGGAAATGCCGCTCGTCGGCCGCCAGTGCGCCGGCCGGCGCACCATCGGGCAAGGCCGCCCCGCCGCCGTCGAAACGCAGCTGCGAAAAACCGTCGAAGTCCCAGGGGCCGCGCGCATAATCGATGCCGCGCTGCGCGCGCTCGGTGACCACGTTCTGCCAATAGGAACACAGGCCCGGCAAGGCGCGCGCCAGCGGCCCGTGCACGTCCCGCCAATGCCGCTCGAACGCCACCTGCGTCCAATCAGGCCGCTTGCGGATCAAGCCCATCCGGAAAACCATCGCAAATCTCCTCGTCGATGAATCACGCGCCGGTGGCCGGGGAGCGCGCCTGCGCCAGGGCCGGCGCGCGCTTGCGCAGCCAGATGCCATGGCGCAGCGGCCACAGCCGGAAATCGGGGTCCGCGCCCAGCGCGCGGGCGGCATGGCGCGGCCAGTAGGGGTCGAACAAGGCCTCGCGGCCGATCGCCACCAGATCTGCGCGGCCCCGCGCGATGATGTCCTCGGCCTGCGCGGCGTCGACGATCATGCCCACGGCCTGGGTCATGACGCCGGCCTGCGCGCGGATGTGTTCGGCGAACGGCACCTGGAACCCAAGCCCGCGCGGCACCGGCAGCGCCCGGGTTTCCTCGGTCAGGCCGCCCGACGAACAATCGATGACATCGACTCCCAGCGCGGCCAGCTCGCGCGCCAGCAGCACGGAGTCGTCCAGGCCCCACCCACCCACGCTGCCGTCCACGGCGGACAGCCGGGCGAACAGCGGCTTGCCGGCCGGCCAGGCGGCGCGCACGCGCGCGGCGATGGCCAGCGCCAGGCGCATGCGGTTCTGGATCGGCCCGCCCCAGCGGTCCGCGCGCCGGTTGGCGTGCGGCGACAGGAACGCCGCAACCAGGTAGCCATGCCCGAAATGCAGCTCGATCACATCCACGCCGGCGCGGTCGGCGCGCGCCGCGGCAGCGCCGAAAGCCTCGATGATCGCCTCGATGCCGGCTTCGTCCAGGGCGTCGGGCACGGACCAGCCCGGCCCGGCGGCGCGCGCGCTCGGCCCGAGCCGCCGCCAGGGCAGGCCGTCGCGCGCCATCTCTTGCGGGGTCAGCGCCGCGCCGCCCTCCCACAGCGGCTGGCTGCCCGCCTTGCGGCCGGCATGCGCCAATTGCACGCCGAACGCGCTGCCCTGCTCGTGCACGAACTCCACCACGGGCCGCAGCGCCTCCACCTGGCTGTCTTGCCACAAGCCCAGGTCGGCGCTGCCGATGCGCCCGCGGGGATCGACCGCGGTGCTTTCGGTCAGGATGAGTCCCGCGCCGCCCAGCGCGAACTTGCCCAGGTGCACCAGGTGCCAGGGGGTCGCGTGCCCGCCGGTGGCGGCGTGCTGGCACATCGGCGAAATGACGATGCGGTTGGGCAGTCCCAGGCCGCGGATGCGCAACGGGGAAAACAGGCGGGAAGCGGCGGTCATCGGCGCCCTCCTTCAGTGCGCGCCCAGATAGGCGGCCCGGACCTTGGGGTCGTCCAGGAGCTGGCGGCCCGAACCGGCCAGGGTGATCAGGCCGGTCTCGAGCACATAGGCGCGATCCGCCACGCCCAGCGCCTGCTTGGCCATCTGCTCCACCAGCAGGATGGTCAGGCCGCTTTCGCGCAGTTGCCTGATGGCGGCGAAGATGTCCTTGATGACCAGCGGCGCCAGGCCCAGCGACGGCTCGTCCAGCAGCAGCATGCGCGGCTCGCTCATCAGCGCCCGCGAAATGGCGAGCATCTGCTGCTCGCCGCCCGACAGCGTGCCGGCCAGCTGATCCCGCCGTTCGCGCAGGCGCGGGAAACGCGCGAACTCGCGCTCGATTGCCGCGGCCACCGCCTGCTTGCGGTCGCGCAGGCCATAGGCGCCGAGCATGAGGTTTTCCAGCACGGTCTGGTCGGCGAACACCCCCCGCCCTTCGGGCGACATGGCGATCCCCAGCGCGACGCGCTTGTGCGGCGCCAGCCGCGTGCAGTCCCGTTCCTGGAACAGCACGCGCCCGCCGGCCAGCGGCTCCAGGCCGCAGATCGCCTTCAACAGCGTGCTCTTGCCGGCGCCATTGGCGCCGATGATGGTCACCACCTCGCCCGCGCGCACTTCCAGGTCCACGCCCTTGACGGCCTCGATGGCGCCATAGCGCACCCGGACGGATTCAAGTTTCAGCATCGTCGTCTCCATCAGGCGGGCGCGCCGGCCGGCAGTGGCGCGCCGCCGGCGGGGTCGGCCTCGTCGTCCACGCCCAGATATGCCGTGACCACGCGCGGGTCCGCCTGCACCTGGGCCGGCTTGCCCTCGGCGATCTTCACGCCGTAATCCAGCACGATCACATGGTCGGACACCGACATCACGAGGTCCATGTGGTGCTCCACCATGAGGATGGTCACGCCGCAGCGGCAGATGCGCGCGAGCAGCTCGCCCAGCTCGGCGGTTTCCTGGGGGTTCAGGCCGGCCGCCGGCTCGTCCAGCAACAGCAGGTGCGGCTCGGTGGCCAGCGCGCGCGCCAGTTCCACGCGGCGTTGCAGGCCGTATGGCAGGCTGCCGGCGGGCTGCCCGGCCAGCTCCGCCAGGCCGACGAAGCGCAGCAACTGGTACGCGCGCCGGCGCGTCGCCTGCTCCTGGCGGCGGGCGTCGGGCAAGGCCGCCAGCGAGCTGAAGAAGCCATTGCGCATGCGGCTGTGGTGGCCCAGCATGACGTTGTCCAGCACCGACAGCTCGCCGAACAGCCGCAGGTTCTGGAAGGTCCGGCCCATGCCGAGCTGGCAGATGCGGTGGACCGGCAGCCCGGCCAACTCGCGCCCCATGAACTGGATGGATCCCTGGTCGGGCACCACCACGCCGCTGAGCATGTTGATCATGGTGCTCTTGCCGGCGCCGTTGGGGCCGATCAGCGCATGAATATGCCCGCGCTGCAGTTGGAAGGACACCTTGTTGGCGGGCTTGACGCCGCCATAGGCCTTGCTGACCTCCGTGACGGTGAGCAGCGGCCCGGCGCCCGGCTCGCGCAGGGGCGGCGCGGCATCGACCGGCGGCGCGCCTGCGGGGCGCGCGCGGCGGGGCCGCCAGCGCGCCGCCATGCCCACCACGCCGCCCGGCATGACATACAGGGCGAACAGCAGCAGGAAGCCATAGAGGAAGTGCTGCACCGACGGCCAGCGCGCCAGCATGGCGTCGGTCACCGTCAGGATCACCGCGCCCACCAGGGGTCCGGCCTGTGTGCCCGAGCCGCCGAACAGCACCAGCAGCAGGATGAAGATCGACAGGTGAAAGGTAATGAAGTCGGAATTGATGTACTGGTTCTGCTGCGCCACCATGGCGCCGGCGATGCCGCAGGTAACGGCCGCAATCACGAAGGCGATGACCTTGGCCCGGTACACGCGCACGCCCACCGAGGCCGCGGCGATCTCGTCGGCCTGCAGCGAGTGCAGCGCGCGCCCGAAGCGCCCGCACAGCAAGTTGCGCAGCAGCAGGTGCGTGACGGCGCACATCACGATGCCGAACCAGACCCATTGGCGCATGTCGAACGGTTCGCCGTTCCAGGTCAGCGGCTGGATGCCGTAGATGCCCTGCGCGCCCCCGAAGACGTCGGTCCATTCCGCCACCAGTTTCTCGACCACGATGCCGAAGGCGAGCGTCACCATGGCGAGATAGGGCCCCTTCACCCGCAACGACGGCAGCGCGATCAGCACGCCGCACAAGCCGGCCACCACGGCGGCCAGCGCCAGCGCCAGCCAGGGGTCGAGTTCGTACCAGGTGGTCAGCAGCGCCACGGCATACGCGCCGGCCGCGAACAGCCCCGCCTGGCCCAGCGATTTCTGTCCGGCATAGCCCACCAGCACATTCATGCCGGCCGCGCACAGGTAGTACACGCAGATCATGAAGGCGATCCGCAGGTAGTAGTCATTGGCCAGCAGCGCGGCCAGCCCGCTCAGCACGGCGGCGGCGAGCGCCACCGCGGCCAGATGGCGTCCTCGCGTCATACCTTCTCCACCAGTTTGCGGCCGAACAGGCCCGTGGGACGGAAGGCAAGCACCAGGATCACCAGCGCGAACACCGCCACTTCGCGCCATTGGGCATGCCACAGGTTCACCAGCGACTCGAACACGCCCAGCACGAAACCGCCGATTACGCAGCCGCGCGGGTTGCCCAGCCCGCCGATCATGGCGCCCGAAAAACCCTTCAGGCCCACCGCCAGCCCCATGAACAGCGAGGCCTGCGCAATCGGCGCGAGCAGGAAACCCGACAGGCCGGCCAGGGCCGAGCTGACCACGAAGGCGCCGATCATCATGGCCTGGGTATTGATGCCCATGAGGCTGGCCACGTTGCCGTTGGCCGCCACCGCGCGCATCGCCTTGCCCACCATGGTGTGGTTCATGACCCGCTCGAACAGGATCATCACCGCGATCGCCACGCCCAGCGTCAGCAGTTCCTGAGGCCGCACGCCCACGCCCAGGTAGCGGATGACCGTATCGCCCACCGGCGAGGGCACGACCACGGGCTTGGGCCCCCAGATCGCCAGCCCGATGCTCTGCAGGACCACCCCGAATCCCAGCGTGCTCATCACCCAGGCCATGCCCGGCCGGCCCGCGAATGGCCGGACCCCGACCAGGTAGAGCAGCCAGCCCAGGGCGCCCATCGCCGCCAGCACGCCCGCCAGCGCCAGCAGTTGCGCCGTGGCCGACGGCAGCGCGCCGCCGAAGCTGGTGGCCGTGACGGGGATGCCCAGCATCAGGAAGAGCGCGCTCATGCCGGCGAAGGCGCCGATCGACACGAACTCCCCGTGCGAGAAATTGAGAGTCTTGGTGGTGGTGAAGGTGATGCTGAAGCCCAGCGCCACCAGGGCGTAGGCGCCGCCCACGGCCAGGCCGCTGATGATCGCCTGCAAGAGCGCTTCTGCCATGATGATGTCTCCGCTCGCGGCGCGCGCCCCGGGGTGCGCGCCGCGTTTATCGTTCGTGCGCCGCGCCGGCCTACTGCTTGAAGTCGGCCGGGGTCAGCGATTCGGTCAGCGCGTCGCTGTAGGGCGCCAGCTTGCCGTCCTTCCAGCGTATCCAGACCAGGTCCTTGGCAGTGAGCGCCTCGTGGTTGGTCTTGCTGAACGGCTTGTCGTAGTTCTTCAGCAGCCCGTCGACCGGCTCCTCGAGGTCCTCCAGGGCCGTGCGCACGGCCGGGCCGTCGGTGCCGCCGGCCTGCCGGATGGCGGCGGCCACCAGCAGCACCGAGTCATAGCCGTGCAGCGCAAACGAGAACGAGCTGGGCGCGCGCAGCTTGGCGCCGATGCGGTCATAGAGCTTCTGCTGTTCCGCCGTGCGCTTGTCGCTCACCGTGCGCATGAATATCGGCTTCTCCGACAACTCCTTGCCGGCCGCGTCGTAGAAAGTGATGTTGTCCGAAGCCCAGGAGGTCAGCGTGAGCGGGAAATAGTTGATCTTCTCCATGCTGCGGATGAGCTGGGCGTTGGGCGTGCCCTGGGCCCACACCACCAGCGTATCCACCCCGGCGGCCTTCATCTTGTTCAGTTGCGAAGTCATGTCGGTGTCGCCCACGCCGAAATGCTCGGTCGCCGCGATCTCGATGTCTTGCAGCTTGGCGATCTCCTGCATGTCCTTCATGCCGCCCTGGCCGTAGCCGGTGGTCTCGGCCATCAGGCCGACCACTTTGGACTTCTCGCCGTTTTTCTTCACGTAGGCCATCAACGCAGCCACTTGCTCCCGGTCCACCATGGAAACGCGGAACATGTAGTTGTCGGCGTTCGGCCGCATCGGCTTGGTGATGTCGGTGCCCGACCCCACGTTGCCCATGACCGGGATTTTCTTGCGGTTGGCGATGTGCTTCCAGGCCATGGCGTTGCCCGAATTGGTCGGGCCGAATACCGCCACCACGCCCTCGTTGTCGATCAGGTCGCTCATGTTCTGGATGGACTTCGGCGGCGCCGAGACATCGTCGCGCGTGACCAGCGTGATCTTGCGGCCCAGCAGGCCGCCCGCGGCGTTGATGTCCTCGATGGCGGCCGCCATGCCCAGCACGGCGGCCTGGCCGCTCTGCGCCGAGGGCGACGCCGATAGGTCGCCGTTGTAGCCGAACTTGATGTCCTGCGCGCAGGCGCCGGCCCCGGCCAGCGCCATCGTGGCCGCGAAGGCCAGATACAGATGTTTAAGCCTCATGTTGTCTCCTGGTGATTATGGCTATGCGGGCGATTGCGGGCGGACGGCTCAGACCGCCAGGAAGCCTCCATCCACCGGCAGCGTCACGCCCGTCACATAACGCGCCATGTCGGAGGCAAGGAAAATCAACGGCCCGACCAGGTCGTCGGTCTGGCCGACCCGTCCCATCGGAATGCGCGTCATGAACGCGGCCAGCCGGTCCGGGTCTTCGCGGGTGGCCGCCGTCATGGGCGTGGCGATCACGCCCGGCGCCAGCGCATTGACCCGTACGCCCTGCGGCGCCAGCTCGGCCGCCAGCGACTGCGTGAACATCTTGATGGCGCCCTTGGAAGGCGAATAGCCCAGGCTGCCCGCCTGTCCCGCATAGGCCGCGATCGACGCCAGGTTGACGATGCAGCCGCGCGTGGCGCGCAGGGCGGGCAGCCAGGCGTGGGTCACATTGAAGGTGCCGTGCACGTTGACGTCCAGCGTCGCTTTCCAGTTCGCGCTGGCCCGGGGGCTGCTGGTGTTCTCGCGGATGATGATGCCGGCGTTGTTGACCAGCAGGTCCACCGCGCCGATCTCGGCGCCCACCCGCGCGGCGAGCGTCCGGCATGCCTCGGCCGAAGTCACGTCCAGGGGGAACGCCCAGGCCGCGCCATCCTCGGCGCGCACCTGCGCGGCGGTTTCTTCCACGGCGGCGGCATTGATATCGGTCACGATGACGCGGGCGCCGGCTTGCGCCAGCCCCAGGGCAATGGCGCGGCCATTGCCCTGGCCCGCGCCGGTCACCAGGGCCAGCCTGCCTGGCAAGAGCGGCGGCGCGATGGTGTCGGGATAATGCATGCAGTCCTCCTGGTGATGTGCGCGTCTGGCAGCGGTATTCACGCCATTGCGGCCGCGGTCGCGGCCATCGCGGGTTCGCCCTGCGCGGCGCGCGCCCGGGCGGCGGCCGCCAGCTGCATGCCGGCGATATAGCCGAAGGTCAGCGCCGGCCCCAGCGTGATGCCCGCGCCCGGATAATTGCCGCCCATCACGCTGGCGGCGTCGTTGCCCACCGCGTGCAGCCCCGGGATCGGCTGGCGCTGCGCGTCGAGCACGCGCGTGCGCGCATCCGTCACCAGGCCCGCGAAGGTGCCGATGTCGCCCACCACCAGCTTGATCGCGTAGTAAGGCCCGCGCTCCAGCGGCGCCAGGCAGGGATTGGGCGTCACGCTGGCGTCGCCCTGGTACCGGTTGTAGGCCTTGCTGCCCTTGCCGAACGCCGGGTCCTCGCCGCGCCGGGCCCCGGCGTTGAATTCCTCGATAGTCGCTTGCAGGGTGGCGGCATCTACGCCGATCTTGTCCGCCAGTTCCGCCACGCTGTCGCCGCGCTTCAGATAGCCGGACTTCAGGTGGCGGCCGATCGGCATCGGGAATGGCGCCACGCAACCGAGGCCGTAGTTGCGCAGGGCCCTGTGGTCGCACAGCAGCCAGGCCGTTACCTCCGGCTTGCCGCGGCACGCGGCGACCATCGCCTGCACGAAGTCGTGATAGGAATTGCCTTCGTTGGTAAAGCGACGGCCCTCGGTCGTCACAGCGATGACGCCGGGCTTGGCGCGGTCGATGAAATGCGGCATGACGCCCGCGCTGCCATCCGGGCGCGCGGTGACCGAGGTGGGCACCCAGGCCGCGGCATGCGGGATGGTGCCGTCCACCACGCCGCCGACCGACTCGGCCAGGCGCAAGCCGTCGCCGGTGTTGGTCGCGGGTGACGGCGAGAAGTGCTCCTGGCCGGTCGGCGCATGCGGGAACAATGTGCGGCGCCGTTCGATGTCGTAGGGAAAACCGCCGCAAGCCAGCACCACGCCGGCCGAGGCGCGCACCTGCTGCTCGCGGCCCTCGCGCCGCACGATCGCGCCGGTCACGCGGCCATCCTCGAACAGCAGGCGCGTGACCGGCGCGGACAGCCATACCGGAATATCCAGGTCCATGCCGGCCTTGGCCAGGCGGCCCGCCAGCGCATTGCCATTGGTGAGCGTCATGCCGCGGCCGTAGCACAGCACGTCCAGGAAGTGCCGCGCCAGGCGCCTGGCCACATAGCCAAACGACGTGGGCGACTTGAAGGCCCGCATGAAATGCTTGATCTCGGCCCCCGAGCCCAGCATCATGCCGAACACCGTCAGCTCCGGCAGCGCCGGCGCCAGCTGCTTGACGCGCGGCCCGAGCTCGCGCCCGTCGAACGGGCGCGTCACCATCGAGCGCCCGCCGGGCTGTCCGCCCACCGCTTCCGCGTGATAGTCGGGAAACACCGCCGGCATGTCGAATTGCACGCAGGTGTTGCGCGTGAAGAACTCGATGGCCCTGGGCCCGTTCTCCAGGAAGGCGTCGACCCGCGCCTCGTCGAAATGCGTGGTCGCCTCGTGCCGCAAATACTCCTTGGCCGCGCCGGCGGGCTCATGGATGCCCTGCTCGGTGGCCAGGTGCGTGCCGGGAATCCACAGCCAGCCGCCGGAGCGCGCCGTCGTCCCGCCGTAGCGGCTCTCCTTCTCCACCACCAGCACCTTCAGCCCCTGCGAGGCCGCGGTGACCGCCGCCGCCATGCCGGATGCGCCGGTGCCCACCACCAGCACGTCTACCGCAACGTCCTCTTGCGCCATGCCATGCCTCCGCCTTTTTTTGATGTGCCGGATCATTCTGAACCGATCATCTGATAATTGTCAATGCGTATGATAGTATCGAATCGTACGTATTAGACGAATGCATCCGTTAATGTCGTGGTTTACCCTATGCCGATGACTCTCGAAAAACAGGCTGTAGACTCGCCCATGGAAAAAAACCGGCGCGGCATCCAATCCGTAGAAATAGGCAGCGCCTTATTGCTGCAGTTGGCGCGCCATGTGCCCCCCATCGCGCTGAAAGACCTGGCTCGCGCCGCCGGCATGACGACCGGCAAGGCGCACCCCTACATGGTGAGTTTCCTGAAGGTGGGCTTCGTCACGCAGAACGATGCCGGACACTACGAGCTCGGGCCGCTCGCCCTGCAGTTGGGGTTCGCGCGCCTGCAGCGCCTGGACCCGGTCAAGGAAGCCACGCAGTTCATCGAGCCCCTGGCCGCCGAGACCCGCCAGAGCGTGGCGCTGGCCGTCTGGGGCAACCTGGGCCCCACCATCGTGCGCCTGGAAGAGCCGATCGAGCCCATGCACGTGAACCTGCGCACGGGCACCGTGATGGCATTGACGACGACGGCGACCGGCCGGCTGTTCGCGGCCTATTTGCCGCACAAGATCGTCGAGCGCGCCCTGCAGGAAGACCGCGCCTATCCCGGCGCGCGCAGCGGCGCGCGGGTGAGCATCAGTACCGAAGCCTTCGAGGCCGCCCTGGCGGAAACGCGCCGCCACGGCATGTCGCGCTCGCTGAGCCAGCCCATCCCCGGCATCGACGCCCTGTGCGCGCCGGTGTTCGACTCGGCCGGCCACTTGGCGCTGGGCATTCTCGTCATGGGACCGTCGGCAACTTTCGACAGCGACTTCGACGGCGCCGTGGCGCGGCCGCTGCGCGCCTGTGCGCTGGAAGTCTCGCGCCGGCTGGGGTATCGGGGGGAGTGAGGCGGCTATGGCCAAATTGCGTGCCCGCACTTACGACACCGCAGAACGTGCGCACGCCAGAAGCAATGGCGCTCTATCTTGATGCAAGCTGAGCCGCCGTCTACGACGCCGGATATCGCACCGGCGTGACGTGCGATTTTCGGCCAATCTCAAACCGCCAAGAAAAACGCCGCTCGAATGAGCGGCGTAAGTCTTTGATTTCGAAGCAGTTTAGTGGGGTGGCTGATGGGACTCGAACCCACGACAACCGGAATCACAATCCGGGACTCTACCAACTGAGCTACAGCCACCGTTGCTACTGCAAAGAGGCCGCATTCTAGCATATTTTTTCCGGCCTGCCGCCTCGCCGGCCAGCCGCGGAGAACCGTTCCCCAGCGGGCCGCGCCTTGCTATCCTGGCGCATCCGCCGCCGCGTGCTGGGGCGCGGCCGGCGCGACTCATACGGGCTTCTATAAATAAATATGGATCGCTTCCACGAGCTTCTGAACGAATATTGGCCGCACCTGGTCTTCGGCGTCAGCGTGGTGGCCGGCACCGGCGCGGCGGTGCATGCGGCGATGACCAAGCAGGACGTGCGCGCGGCCATCGGCTGGGTCGGGGTCGCGCTGTTCTCGCCGCTGTTCGGCGCCCTGTTCTATTTCGTGGCGGGCGTGAACCGCATCCATCACACCCGCGTATCGCAGCAGCGTGACGAGGCCATGCTGACCTACGCCGGCCATGCGCAGGCGCCGGTCGACGACGTGGTGCCCTATTCCGCCGTCCAGTTCGCCTCGCTGAAGACGTTGGGCGACCGGGTCAGCCGGTTTCCGCTGCTGGGCGGCAACATCGTGCGGCCGCTGGCCGGCGGCGACGAAACCTACCCGGCCATGATCCAGGCCATCCGCGCGGCGCGCCATTGCATCGCGATGCAGAGCTACATCTTCGACAGCGATGCGATCGGCCGCGAAGTGGCGCAGGCGCTGATCGAGGCGCACGAGCGCGGCGTCCAGGTGCGCGTGCTGATCGACGCCATCGGCAGCAAGTATTCGCGCCCCTCCATCATCCGCCGGCTGCAGCGCGGCGGCGTGCGCACCGCGCGTTTCATGACCAACCCGCTGGGCATCATGCGCATGCCGTACGCCAACCTGCGCAGCCACCGCAAGATCCTGGTGGTGGACGGCCGCATCGGTTTCACCGGCGGCATGAACGTGCGCGCGGCCTTCGTGCGCGCGCTGGCCGGCGACGACACCAATGGCGACGTCCACTTCCAGCTCGAGGGCCCGATCGTGGCGCAGCTGATGTCGGTGTTCGCGCACGACTGGAATTTCACCACGCACGAGACCCTGGACGGCGCGCTGTGGTTTCCCCCGCCGGTGCCGGCGCCCGGCACCGTCCCGATGCGCTGCGTGCCTTCCGGCCCCGACCGGGCCGTGGTCAGCACCCGCAACATGCTGCTGGGCGCGCTGGCCGTGGCGCAGCGCCACGTGCGCATCCAATCGCCCTACTTCCTGCCCGACCAGCCGCTGATCGGCGCCCTGGCGACGGCGGCGCGACGCGGCATCACGGTCGACATCGTGATCCCGGGCCGCAACAACCTGCGGCTGGTCAACTACGCCATGAACGCGCAGCTGGACCAGATCGTGCGCACCGGCTGCCGCGTGTGGCGGGCGTCCGGCCCGTTCGACCATTCCAAGCTGATGACCATCGACGGGGCCTGGTCGTACGTCGGCTCATCGAACCTGGATCCGCGCAGCCTGCGCCTGAATTTCGAGCTGGACACGGAGGTCTACGACCGCGCGCTGGCCGACTGGATCGCGGCGCGCATCGACGGCCACATCGCCAATGCGCGGCTGGTGACGCTGGAACATCTATACAGCCAGCCGTTCGCCAAGCGCCTGCGCAACAAGATCATCTGGCTGGCGTCGCCGTACCTGTAGGCGGCAGCGGCATCTACCAGCCCGGCCGCCGTCCGTCAGTTATGGCTGGCCTTCCACTGGCCCGAAGGCTGCCGGCAGAACAGGAACGACCAGTCTTCCGAGCCGGCGCCACTGCTGACCAGGGCGTCGAGCTGGCGGCATTTGCTGGCCTTCTGGGTCTCGACGGTGTGGTCGACGGTCATCTTCACGCTGACCGGCTGGCCGCGCCGCGGCGCGGAGCTGGTCCAGGTGGAGCTGGCGCCGTCGGGCTGGTTTTCCAGCACGTTGTGGACCGTGGTGCGGAAATCGGCGAGGTCCTGCTTGGGGATGCTGGTCAGGATGGTGTGATTCATGAAGGCCATGCTGGCCGCCTGCACCGAGACGGAACATGCCAGGAGCACGCCGCCAGCCAATAACGCACTTTGCTTTCTCATGGTTTTCGCCTTCTGGGTGGACCGGAATCCGCGGTGGTGGCCCGCCCTACACGATTCGAACGTGTGACCGCTCGCTTAGAAGGCGAGTGCTCTATCCAACTGAGCTAAGGGCGGGTTACGGGCCTGCGCGTATGATAACGCGCGGCAATTGTACCGTGCCGGATTGCCCGGATTGCCCTCACTCCCCGTCCAGCTCGGCGGCGGTCGACACCCACAGCACCATGGCGTCTTCCGCGCTGACGCTGATCACCCGGTGCCCCATGCGGCTATCTATATAGAAGCTCTCGCCGGCCGCCAGGCGAGCCGGCTGGTAGTACTCGGTGTGCAACTCGATCTCGCCGCTCAGCACATAGACGAATTCCTCGCCGCGGTGCCGGCTCCAGTCGTGGAACTCGCCGAACGAGCGCGCCTTGACCCGCGTGTAGAACGGCATCATGCGCTTGTGCGACAGCGCGTTGCACAGCAGCCGATGGTCGTAGTACGGCGTTTCGTAGGAACGCCCCTCGCCGCGCAGGCTGATGGAGCGGCGGCCGGTCCCCATGTGCTCGTGCGACGGCATGAACAGCTCGGCCACGTCCAGCTCCAGCCCGGCGGCGATCTTCAGCAAGTTGTCGTAGGTGGGCGACAGCAGGCCGTTCTCGATCTTGGACAGCGTCGAGGCGGCAACGCCAGTGGCCTGGGCAGCCTGCTTCAGGGTCCAGTCGCGCGCCTTGCGCAGGTCGCGCAGCCGTTGCGCCAGGACGCCTTGCTTGGTGCCTTGCATGGGCGTTCCCCTATCATGCGCGTGAACGGCGTTCGCGCAGCCAGTCGCGGGCCTGGTACGACCAGTATGTCATTTGCACCGCCGCGGTGCCGAGCGGGCCGCCGTTCCAGTCCAGCCCGAACGGTGCGAACTGGCGATAGCGCTCGCTCTCGCCGCAAATGCCTTCCGCCACCACCCGGCCGCCGATGGCCGTGGTGTTCATGCCGTGCCCGCCGAACGCGGTGCAGTACCAGACGCCGGGCTGCAGCCTGCCGATCTGCGGCATCAGGTGCCGAGCGTAGGCCATGCGGCCCGACCAGGCGACTTCGACGCGCACCCCGGCCAGTTGCGGATATACCGACAGCAGCTCGGCGCGCAGGGACTCGGCCAGGTCGGGCGGATCATCGATGCGGGTGGTGATGTGGCTGCCCCAGCTGATGCGCCCGCCCTCCACCACCCGGTAGTAGTTGCCGGCGCGGCGCGTATCGCCGATGGCCGCATCGGTGCGGATGGCGTCGCGCACCCGTTCGCCCAGCGGCTCGGTCAGCATGATGTAGGTCGCGATGGGCAGCATGGCGCGGCGCAACGCCGGGACCAGCCCGTCGGTATAGCCGCCGGTGGCCAGGACCACCGTCTGGGCTTCGAGGGTGGCCTCCGGCGTGGCCAGGCGCTTGACGGCGCCCGCCAGGTCGGCCGAGCGCACCGGGGAATCCTCGTGGATGCGCACGCCGAGGCGCGCGCATTCGCGCGCCAGCGCGCGCGCATAGTTGAGCGGATGGAAATGGAACGAAGCCGGGTCGTAGACGCCCTGGAAATAGGCCTTGGAGCGCAGCAGCTCGCGCACTTCGTCGCGCGCCAGCAGGCGCACATCGCGCCCGAACTGGCGCTGCTCGTCGCAATAGCGGCGCAGCGCATCGGTGTCGTCGTAGCGCAGCACGCGCAGCCGGCCGTCGACCTGGCGCGCGTCGCCGATGGCCAGGTCGCGGATATTGGCGCGGATGATTTCCACGCCCTCGATGGACAAGCGGTACAGCGCCTCGTAGCCGCGCTGGCCGACGCGCTTGCGGATCAGGTCGGCGCCAGCCGAAAACGCCGGCGATACGGACCCGCCGTTGCGGCCCGATGCGCCCCAGCCGACGCGACGCGCCTCGAGCAGGGTCACCTGGCGGCCGCGGCGCGCCAGCTCCAGCGCGGCCGTCAGGCCGGCCAGGCCGCCCCCCACCACGCAGACTTCGGTGTCGGCCAGCCCGGCCAGCGCGCCGTAGCGCGTATGCGCATCGCCCAGCGTGCGCCTGTAGAAGGTGTCGATGTAGTCGGAAACCATGGTGGCTCGGCGTGCGGACCGGCTTGGGATGCGGGCGGCGGGACGGGCTCAGGCCAGCGAGGCCGGGGCCAGCGATCCGGCGACCCGCTTTTCGACCCAGTTGGCCAGGCGCAGCAAGGGATAGCAGTATATGAAATAGATCAGCGCGATCAGGGCGTAGATGAACAGCGATTTGCTAGGGTAAGTGATCATGAAGACTTCGCCCTGGCGCGTCAGTTCGGTAATGCCGACCACCGACAGGATGGCGGTGCTCTTGATCAGCATGACGTATACGCCGCTCATCGGCTGCACGATCAGCCGCATGGCCTGCGGCAGCACCACCAGCCGCAGGATCTGCAGCGGCTTGAGGCCCAGCGTCATGGCGCCCTCGGTCTGCCCGCGCGGCACCGCCTGGATGGCGCCCATGACGATCTCGGCCACATAGCTGGACGTATACACCGACAGCGACACGAAGGCCGCCGTATCGGAATCCCATTCCAGCCAGGCCACGCCGCTGCTGGGCAGCACGAAATAGAACACGTACAGCTGCACCAGGAACGGCGTGCCGCGCAGCACGTGGATGTACAGGCCCAGCAACTGGTGCAGCACGCGGATCCGGTAGCTGCGCAGCACGCCGATGACAAACCCCAGCGCCGAGCCGGCGATGATGGCCACGAACGACACCTTCAGCGTTTCCAGGAAGCCCTTGAGCAGGAAGGGCATCACCGTCACGGCGGTCGACAGGTACTCTTGCAGCATGCGTTACCTCGCGTTCCAGGCGGGACCGGCCAGCCACAGGCCAACCAGCCGCGACAGCCCCAGCATGAAGGCGTAGATCAGCAGGTATCCGGCCGCGATGGTCAGGAAGCTCTCGTTGGGCACGATGCGCTCGCTGTTCATCAACACGCCGGCGGCCACCAGTTCGAACACCGCGATCAGCGACAGCAGCGAGGTGTCCTTGATGAGCACGGCGGTCTGGCCCAGCAGCGGCGGCAGGGTGTTGGCGAACGCCTGGGGCAGCACCACGTAGCGCAGGCGCTGGCCGAAACTCATGCCCACCGCCTTGGCGCCCTCGATCTGGCCGCGCGGCACCGACTGGATGCCGACGCGCACGATCTCGCTCATGTAGGCCGTATGGTGCAGGGTGAGCGCGACGATGCCGAGGATCATCTCGCTCCAGCCCTTGGCGGCTGGTATGAAAGCCGGCAGCGCGTAGTACACCAGGTAGATCTGCACCAACAGCGGGGTCGCGCGGATGAACTGGATATAGCCCGCCGCCGGACGCCAGGCCAGGCCCCGGCGCGCCATGCGCGCCAGCGCCACCGGCACGCCCAGCGCCACCGACAACACCAGGCTGGCGCCGGCCGCGATCAGCGTATTGGCCAGCCCGGCGATGAACTGGTCGGTGTACTGGCCGACGATGCGCCAGTTGTAGTAGTCGATCAGCCAGTTCATGGGCTATGACCTGCCGGCACGCAAGCGGACCATGCGCCGGGCCGCCATCAGTGCTCCTTCTTCCAGTCGGTGGAGTACCAGTACTTGACGGTCTCGGGCAGCGAGTTGTCGGCGGTGCGCAGCTCGCGCCAGTTATCCAGCCAGAATTTCAGGCGATAGGCATCGGGCGCCACCGCGAACGCCAGGGGTTCGCGCACCATGACGCCTTCCAGCACGCGCAGATTCTTGAAGTCGGCCACGAACTGGTTGGCCGTGCTCAGCGCCATCACCCCCGCATCCAGCCGGTTGCTCGACAAGGCCTGGCCCACCGGCGCGCTGCCGCCGGAGAATTCCTTGAGCTTGGCCTGCGGCAGCAGCTTGCGCGTGGCTTCCGCATACGTGCTGGCGCCCAGCGCGCCGATAGTGACGTCCGCCTTGTTGAGCTCGTTGAAGTGCTTGTAGGGCGAATCGGTCGGCACCACGGCCACCGTCTCGGCGTAGAACATCGGCGCCGAGAACAGGATCTGCGCGGCGCGCTGCGGCGTCGGCGTCATGTCGGCGGCGATCATGTCGGCCTTGCCGGCCAGCAGCGCGGGGATCAGGCCTTTCCATTCGTAGTCCTGCAGCACCAGCTTGACGCCCAGGTCGTCGGCCATGCGGCGCGCCAGCTCGACCGCCAGGCCGGTGCGCTTGCCGGATTTGTCCATGAAGCTCATCAGCGGGCCGGACGTCTGCACCGCCACGCGGAATTCGCCGCGCTTGAGGATATCGTCCAGCGCATCGGCGCGCGCCGCCGAGGCGGCGCAGGCCGCGGTCAGGGCCAGTGTCGCGATGCCCAGCCATTGTTTGATTTTCTGCATGTCAAGACCCTCTTTGGTGGTATGGGCCGCCGGGCGCGGAACACGCCGGGCGGTACTGCAGTGGTTGCCGCGCCGGCCGCGCACCCTGCGGCGGCCGGCGCGGGTGCTACAGAATCTTGTCCAGGAACGCCCGCGTGCGCGGGTGGCTGGGCGCGCGGAACAGCATCTCGGGCACGCCCTCTTCGACGATGCGGCCGCCGTCCATGAACAGCGCGCGGTCGGCCACGTCGCGGGCGAAGCCCATTTCGTGAGTGACCACGGCCATGGTCATGCCGTCGCGGGCCAGCTCGCGCATCAAGTCGAGAATGCCGCCCACGGTTTCGGGGTCGAGCGCCGAGGTCGCTTCGTCGAACAGCATCAGCTTCGGGTCCATGGCCAGCGCCCGGGCGATCGCCACCCGCTGCTGCTGCCCGCCGGACAGCTGGCTGGGATAGCGGGCGCCGAACTCGGCCATGCCGACCCGCTCCAGCAGCCCGCGCGCATAGCGCTCGGCCTCGGCGCGGCCGCGCTTGCGCACCACGCATTGCGGCAGCGCCACGTTGTCCAGGGCAGTGCGATGCTGGAACAGGTTGAAATGCTGGAACACCATGCCCACTTCGGTGCGCCAGCGGTTCAGGTCGGTGGCGGCATCCGAGATCGACACGCCGTCGATGCGGATATCGCCCGCGTCGATCGACTCCAGCCCGTTGAGCGTGCGCAGCAAGGTGCTCTTGCCGGAGCCCGACGGCCCCACCACCACCAGCACTTCGCCGCGCTCGATGCGGCAGTGGATGTCGGTGAGCGCCGCATGCGGCGGCTGTCCTTCGCGATGAAAGGTCTTGTGTACTGCTTCGACCACGACCAATGGATCCGGCACGGGCTGCCATCCCAAAAAAAGGTTTCGCATTCGACGTCAGAGTTTCGTATAGTAAATTTTTCTGCCGCGATTCCACTTAGGCATTTCCCTAACGCTGCCGCCCCAAGGAGACATGCGATGACCACGCCCCAAGAGATCCTGCGCGCCCTCGGCCTGAACGACACCGTCCTGCAAGGCGGCACGCTGGCGGCGCACAGCCCCATCGACGGCGCGCGCCTGGCGCAAGTGCAGGAGCACACCGTGGCGCAGGCCCACGCCGCCATCACGCGGGCGCGCCAGGCCAGCCAGGCCTGGCGGCTGGTGCCCGCGCCGCGCCGCGGCGAGCTGGTGCGCCTGTTCGGCGACGTGCTGCGCCGCCACAAGCGCGACCTGGGCCGGCTGGTCTCGCTGGAAGCCGGCAAGATCCTGGCCGAGGGCGAAGGCGAGGTCCAGGAAATGATCGATATCTGCGACTTCGCCCTCGGCCTGTCGCGGCAACTGTACGGCCTGACCATCGCCTCGGAACGCCCCGGCCACCGCATGATGGAAACCTGGCATCCGCTCGGCGTGGTCGGCGTGATCAGTGCATTCAATTTCCCGGTCGCGGTGTGGTCATGGAACACCGCGCTGGCGCTGGTGTGCGGCAACGCCGTGGTATGGAAGCCGTCCGAAAAAACGCCGCTGACCGCCCTGGCCTGCCAGGCGCTGTTCGCACAGGCGCTGCAGCAGTTCGGCGACGCGCCGGCGGGCCTGCTGGAAGTGCTGATCGGCGGCCGCCAGGTGGGCGAGGCGCTGGTCGACTCGCACGACGTGGCGCTGGTGTCGGCCACCGGCTCCACGCGCATGGGGCGCCAGGTGGCGCCGCGCGTGGCGCAGCGCTTCGGCCGGGTGCTGCTGGAGCTGGGCGGCAACAACGCGATCATCGTGGCGCCCTCGGCCGACCTCGACATGGCGGCGCGCGGCATCGTATTCGGCGCCATCGGCACGGCCGGGCAGCGCTGCACCACCACGCGCCGCCTGATCGTGCACGAGAGCATCGCCGACGACCTGCTGGCGCGCCTGCGCGCCGCGTATGCCAGCGCGCCGATCGGCAATCCGCTCGAGGCCGGCACGCTGGTGGGCCCCCTGATCGACCGCGCCGCCTTCGACGCCATGCAGCAGGCCCTGGTAGCGGCGCGCGAACAGGGCGGCGCCGTGACCGGCGGCGAACGCGTGCTGGCCGACACCTATCCGGACGCCTGGTACGTGCGGCCGGCCATCGTCGAGATGCCGGGGCAGACCGACGTGGTATGCCACGAGACTTTCGCGCCGATCCTGTACGTGATGCGCTACAGCGGCTTCGACCAGGCGCTGGCCATGCACAACGGCGTGCCGCAGGGCCTGTCGTCGGCGATCTTCACCAACGACCTGCGCGAAGCCGAGGCCTTCCTGTCGGCCGCCGGCTCGGACTGCGGCATCGCCAACGTCAACATCGGCACCTCGGGCGCCGAGATCGGCGGCGCGTTCGGCGGCGAGAAAGAAACCGGCGGCGGCCGCGAGTCCGGCTCGGACGCCTGGAAGAACTACATGCGGCGCGCCACCAACACCATCAATTATTCGCGCGAACTGCCGCTCGCGCAGGGCATCAAGTTCGGCGCATAGCGGGCTCCGCGCGGGGCTTCGCAATCGTTTGCTTACATGCGGTTGCAGGAGCCCCCTGATGCGGTGCTACAGTGCGTCGTCATCTTATTTCCCTGCTTCATCATGTTTTCGGACACCGCTACCCCTTCCCCGCTGCGCGCGCCGGTCCTGGCGGCGCTGCTGGGGCTCGCGACGCCGGCCATGGCCGGCATCACCTACCAGCTCGAGCGCCCGGCCGCCTCGCCCGGCGAGACGGTGCAGATCCAGGCCGTTTATTTCAACGACGGCGAGACCGGCGCGCAATGGCAGCCGCCGGCGCAACTGGTGGTGCAATGGCGCGGCGCCGACGGCGCCATCGTGCGCAGCATGGCCTCGCTCGCCAGCCCGCAGGCGCCGCTGAACATCCCGGTGAACAACTTCGCCCGCGTGGCCTGGAGCACGGTGGTGCCCCGCCAGGCGCAGGGCCTGCAGGCCCTGTCGATCGAAGGCGAACCCACCATGATGGCGCTGGACGTGTCCGGCCGTGAAAGCGGCACGCTGGCCAGCGCGCCGGCCCAAGGACCGGTGGTCGACGCAAGCACCGGCGAACCCGTGCCGGTGGCCGCCGTGACCGCCACCGGCGCCCAGCCGGATGCCGGGCCGGCGCCCGCCGACGCGGCGCGCAGCCAGTTCCATGCCCAGCCCACCGCGTTCGACGCCTTCCGTGGCGCGATCTCCGAATACCAGCCCATGTACTTCGACATCGGTACGCGGGACCGCACCACGGCCCGCTTCCAGATCAGCGCCAAGTACCGCCTTTTCACACCGCCCGGCGGCCGCCCGGCCACCTTCGGCGAGAACTTCTACCTGGGCTATACGCAGACCTCGCTGTGGGACCTGCAGGGCGATTCGATGCCATTCATCGACACGACCTTCAATCCCAGCGTGTTCTGGCTGTCCGACAACCTCTGGACTTCGCCCAGCCAGCACTGGCGGCTGGGCCTGAACACCGGTATCGAGCACATGTCCAACGGCAAGAGCGGCGACGATTCGCGTTCGCTCAATGACGCCTATGTGCAGCCCGCGATCAACTACCGTTTCGATGGCGGCAGCACCCTGACCTTCGCGCCCAAGATCAAGGCGTACGTCGGCGTGGCGGACGAGAACTCCGACTACCGCGACTACGCCGGCTTCGTCGACTGGAACCTGCGCTGGGCCCAGGACAACGGCGCCGTCATATCGGCCATGTACCGCCAGGGCGCCAGCCGCCATCGCACCACCCAGCTCGACTTCGCCTGGCCGTTGCGCCGCACCTGGCTGGACATGAACGGCTACCTGCACCTCCAGTATTTCAACGGCTACGGCGAAACGCTACTGGGCTATAACCAGCGCAACGAATCGCAATTCCGCATCGGCCTGTCCATCGTGCCGTAGGAGGCTTCCCGCCATGTATTTCGACTTGTCCGCCATCGATCGCCGCAACGCCTACAAGCTGATGACCTCGACGATCGTGCCGCGCCCGATCGCCTGGGTGGTCAGCCAGGACGAGCAAGGGCGCAACAACGCCGCGCCGTTCTCGTTCTTCGGCGCCATGTCGGGCGACCCGCCGATCGTCTGCATCGGCGTGGGCTCGCGGCCGGACGGCCCCAAGGATACGGGCGCCAACTTGCGCATCGATTCGGGTTTCGTGGTCAACATGGTGTCGGCCGCGCTGCTCAAGCGCATGAATGTGACGGCCATCGACTTCGCTCCCGGCGTCGACGAGCTGCAGGCCGCCGGGCTGGCGGTCGCCGCCTCGCACAAGGTGGCGCCGCCGCGCATTGCCGACAGCCCGGTCGCCATGGAGTGCGTGGTGCGCCAGATCCTGGACATGGGCCCCGAGCGGCGCATCGTGGTGGCCGAGATCCTGGCCTTTCATGTGCGCGACGACGCGGTGCTGGATGCGGACCGCTGCTATATCGACACCCCGAACCTCGACCTGGTGGGCCGCATGCATGGCGGCGGCTGGTACACCTACCAGGGCGAACTGGTCGAAGTGCCGCGCTGGAGCGAGGCCGACTGGCGCGCCAGCGGCGAGCCGCGCGACTGACGCCACGACCCGCCCAGGCAAAGGCCGCATGCCCACACATACGCTGCTTGTCGAACGCACGCGCGGCGGCCCCGATGCCGCCGGCGACGCCGTCGAATGCCAGCACTACGGCTCGATTGCCGTGGTGGACGCCGACGGCCGCCTGGTGGCCAGCGCCGGCGACCCCGATGCCCCGACTTTCGCGCGGTCGGCGCTCAAGCCCTTCCAGGCCCTGCCGTTCGTGCGCGCCGGCGGCGCGCAATATTTCGGCCTGCAGTCCCGCCACCTGGCGCTGCTGTGCGCCAGCCATTCCGGCGAGGCCGAGCACGTGGCCGGCGTATCCGCCATCCTGGAGCGCGCCGGCTGCGCGCCCGCCGAATTGCAGTGCGGCTGCCACGCGCCGATTGCTTTCGAGATGCCCGGCGCCAGCGCGCCGGCGGACTTCCAGCCGACCCCGCTGCACCACAATTGCTCGGGCAAGCATGCCGGGTTCCTGGCGTATTGCGCGCAGCACCGGCTGGGCCGGCACGATTACCTGGCCGCCGGCCACCCTTTGCAGGCCGCCGTGCGCGCCGCCATCGCGCAGGCCTGCGGCGCGCCGGACGAGGCATTGCGCGCGGCAGTGGACGGCTGTTCGGCGCCGACCTACGCCCTGCCCCTGTCCGCGCTGGCGCGCGGCTATGCCGGGCTGGCGGCGCCAAGTCCCGGGCATGGTGACACGGCGGCGGCCCTGCGCATGCTGTACGACGCCATGGTGAGCCATCCGTTCCTGGTGTCCGGCTCCCGGCGCTCGGACCTGGCGTTCATGAGCGCGGCGCCGGGCGACTGGGTCGCCAAGGTCGGCGCCGACGGCGTGCAAGGCCTCGGGCTGCGCAGCCAGGGGCTGGGCATCGCGGTGAAAGTCTCCGACGGCAACATGGCCGCGGTCTATGCCGCCGCTATCGAGGCGCTCCGGCAGCTCGGCCTGGCCGCCGGCGCGCCCGGTTCGGCCCTGCACGCGCTGGCGCAGCCCGAACTTCGCAATGCTGCCGGGCTGCGTACCGGACAGGTGCGCCCGGCGTTCACGCTGCGCCGCCACTGAAGCGGTTTCAGGCCACGCCCCACAACAGCACGGCCGCCACGGTGGCCAGCACCAGCCCGCACACCACCGGGATCAACAGGGCCCGCGCCACTTCCAGCACCGGCACGCGGGCGAACCCCGCCACCGCGATCAGCGACGACCAGGCGATCAGCGTGCCGCCGCCAGTCCAGACCGCCCCCATCTGGCCGATGGCGGCCAGCGCGGCGGGCTCGACGCCCGCCGCCGGCCCGAGCGCACCCGCCACCGTGCCCGTCAGCGGCAGGCCCGAAAAGCCCGATCCGTCGATGCCGGTAATCATGCCCATCGCCAGCACGCCCAGCCCCACCAGCAACTGGCTGTCCGGGATCAGGTGCTGGCCCGCCTGCACCAGTTCGAACAGCAGGTTGGGCACGTGCTGGCCGGCCGGAATGCCCAGGATGCTGCCCGCCGTGCTGTCCGAGCCGATGAAGAAAAAGCCGGCGATCGGCAGCACCGACCCCATGGCCTTGAAGGCGAACACGAAGCCGTCGGTCAGGTGGTCGGCGGCCAGGTCGAGCATCTTGCGACAGCCCTCGGCCGCCATGGTGGCCCATATCATCAAGAGCGCCGCGACGCCGCCGATCAGCATGGCGGCATCGCCGCCCTTCAACTCGGGCGCGCCGCTGATGAACTTGGGCGCGACCATCACCAGCACGACCAGCAGGAAAGCCAGCGGCGTGAGGATGGCGAACATGCGGGAGGCCCCGGCGTGGTCGTCGCGCCGCAGCTCGGCTTCGATCTCGGCGTCCGTGGCCAGGTCGTGCTCGTGCGCCGTGCCGCGGGCGATCTCGGCCTTGTCGTAGGGCCCCGCGCCCTGCACGGGCTGCAGTCCCAGGCCGGTGGGCGTGAGCTCCCAGCGCTCCAGCAGCGCGTTGCTGCCCGGCTGGATGAACCTGCGGATTTTCCAGTACGACAGCGACAGCGCCACCGCGCCCACGATCAGCGACAGGACCAGCGCGCGGTCGCCCACCAGCGCCGCGCTGATGCCGCCGGCCGCCTTGGCGCTGATGCCCGGCGCGACCCCGATGACGTAGTCCGACGACAACGCCATGCCCTGCCCCGCGATGGCGATCGCCATCGCGCCCGCCAGCGGTGGCAGGCCCGCGGCGATGGCGGCCGGCAGCAATACGGCGGCCACCAGCGGCACCGCCGGCGTGGGCCAGAAGAACAGCGAGATCAGATAAGTGACCAGGGCCAGGATGAAGAACGCGGTGTGCCCGTTGGTCATCACGGCGCGAAAGGGCCGCACCATGCGTATGTCCGAACCAATGTGCTTGAGCGAGTTCAACAGCGCCGTCATCAGGGCGATGATCAGGAAGATGTTGAACAGCTCCCGCGCGGCGGTCATGCTGGCGCTGAAGATGCTGCCGATGCCGGTGACCAGGCTGCCGGACCAGGCAAACGCCACCACGGCGGTGGCGATGATCGACGGCACGACCACGTTCGCGCGGAATGCCATCGTGACGATGATCACCAGCACGCCGGCCAGATAAGCCCAGTGCGCTGGCCCGATGGCCAACGAAGTGTCCATGGCTGCTTCTCCCCAATATTCAAGTAAAGAAAGCTACTCCGTATACAATATACACATGCAACAGCAAAATCCCCTAGTATTTACCCGGAAAAATGGCCGTTGCGCACGCCATTCCGGCTAATCCTCGTGCCAATCCCTGGCAAAGATTACAAAACGGTATACAAATATGCACCGAAGTGGTGCAAATCATCCAGGGCGCGCCGCCCTGGACCATGTCGGCGCCCCTGGCGGGTGCGCACAGCCGGGCGGAATCGTCGTTTTTGTGCAGTGACCGGCCTCAGTGAATACGATATCCGTAGAAACCCTTATAATGGAGGGACTCGCACTACAGGCGGCGCGATCATCCGTCGCGGCCCGCCCCTTCAGGCCACAGGTCTTACCATGACTGATTCCGTATTCGAATTCACCGACCAGCCCCACGAATCCGCCCGTCTCACCACCGGCTGGAACACCCTGCGCGGCGCCCGTCGCCCCAGCCTCGCGGCCCGCATTGAACGGGCCTTCGTGGCCTGGCAGGCGGCGCGCCTGCGTACTCTCTCGCCCGAGCGCCTGTGGGCGCCCGCCATGCAGGACACCCGCTCGTTCGCCGAGATCCGCCGCGCCCGGCGCGAGGCCGCGCAAACCTGATATTGCGCAATGACAGGCGCGGCAGCGTAGCCGTATCGGCTCGACACAAGAATCCATCTCCGTATACATTAGCCAGGCAGCATGCTGGCTTGCGAGCGCCCGCGCTGTCGCCCACGCGCACGCACGATAGATGGAATAAACGGATGGACACAATGCAGACCACGGCCCCCGCCACCGGAGACAACCGCATCGGGCTCAATCATTCTCCGCTGACACAATTGGTCGTCGACGCGCTGCGGGAGAAGATCCTCAGCGGCGCCATCGCTCCCGGCGAGCGCCTGGTCGAAGGCCGGCTGTCGGAAGAATTCTCGGTGTCGCGCATGCCCGTGCGCGAAGCGTTGCGGCAGCTGGCGGCATGCGGGCTGGTGACCATCGAGCCGCGCCGCGGCGCCTCGGTCACCCAGTTCGAGCGCGGCCAGTTGCGCGAACTGGTCGAAGTGCGCGCCACCCTCGAGGCCCTCAACGCCAAGCTGGCGGCGCAACGCCACGACCCGGCCCAGATCGCCGACCTGGAGGCCCTGCTGGCCGAAGGCACGCGCCTGGCCGCCGACGCCGACCTGGACACGCTCACCCAGTTGAACCGGCGCTTTCACGGGGCGCTGGGGCGCGTGGCCGCCAATTCGGTGCTACAGGAAGTCATGCTATCGCTGCGCGACCGCACCGCGGTGCTGTTCGCGCCTTTCAGCAGCGCGCGCGCGCAACAGAACTGGGAAGAGCACGCCGCCATCCTGCGCGCGGTGATCAAGGGCGACGCCGAGCTGGCCAGCCTGCTGGCCGCCCGCCATGTCTATAACGCCGCCCAGATGGAACCCTGACGCCGCCGGCCGTCAGGCCGCGGCGCGGCCTCCGCGCAGGCGCTGGTAGGCCAGGCCCGCCAGCGCCACGTCTTCCAACCCCACTCCCACCGCCTTGTACAAGGTGATTTCCTGCGCGTCCCGCCGCCCCGGGTGCGCGCCGGTGACCAGCGCGCCGAGCTCGACCAGGCGCTCGCCGAGGTCCAGCGCCGGATCGGCCAGCACCAGGTCGCCCGCCTCCCGCAGGCTCTGCGGCAACCATTCCACGGCGACCAGCCCGGCGCGCTCCAGCGCGCGGTCGTCCAGCTCGCGCGTGTCCGGCAGGCTGGAGCCGATAGCGGCCACGAAGGCGCCGGGCGCCAGGCGGGCGCCTTCGAACAGCGGCTGCCGCGCCCGCGTGGCGGTCACCACGATGTCGGACTCCTCGACCGGCGCGCGCGCCGGGCTGCGCCGCACCTCGACCTGGCAATCGCGCTCCATGGCGCGCAGCAGCGCGTCGCTGGCGCCCGGGTCCGACACGGTGATGCGTTCCAGGGGATAGGCGCGCGCCAACTGGCGGGCGTGCGCCTGGCCCTGCACGCCGGCGCCGTACAGCATCATGCGGCGGCAATCCGGGCGGGCCAGGTGCGCGCCCGCCACCACCGTGCTCGCGGCGGTGCGCAGACGCGTGATGGCGTTGGCCTCGAGCGTGGCCAGCGGCCGGCCGTCGGTTGTGGAAAACAGCAGGATGACGAAGTCGAAACGGCCGGCGATGGTGGTGTAGACCTTGGCGCCGGCCACCTGTTGCCCGGGGATTACCGCGCCCAGCGTCGACAGCTTGACGCCGCCGGCCTCGGTGCGCTCGCGCTGCTGCATGGCGGCCTCGCCCCGCCCGAATCGCGCGAAGGCGTCCCGCACCACTTGCTGGGCGGCGGCGGCGTCGACCAGTTCGTCGACCATGGCATCGTTGATATGTAGCATCGTGTCTCCATTAAGCATGCGGACGCGGATCAGCCGCCCAGCGCCACGCGCGCCAGCACGCCCGCCGCGCCCAGCGTGGCGACCGCCAACAGGTAGCGGCGGATCTTCTGCTGGGAAAAGCGCCGCGCCATGGGCGTGGACAGCCAGAACCCGGCGCACATCCAGGGCAGCAGGGCGGCGCTGATCCACCATTGGGCGGCATTCATGCGGCCCGCCCAGCTCAGCGCCGCCAGCGAAACGACGGTGCCGACCAGGAACACCATGCCCAGCGTGGCGCGCACCGTGGCGGGACGCAGGCTCTGCATGGCCACCGCGTAGGGCGGGCCGCCGGCGGCAGTGATAGTGCCCATCAATCCCGAGGCCACGCCGGCCGCGGCCAGGTTCGGCAAGCTGGGGCGCGCGCGCCAGCCGATGAGGCTGAGCGCCACGCCCGCCAGGATCAGCAGCGCGAACAGCAGCGACAGCGTGCGGGCGCTGAACCACACCAGGAAAACCGCCGCCAGCATGGTGCCGGCCACGCGGCCCGCCACCGTCGCGCCGGCCACGCGCCAGTCCATCGCCGGGCGCTCGCGCAGGTATGCCAGCAGCGCCAGCGGCCCGCCGATGGCCAGCAGCGGGCCGGGCACCAGCACGGGGAAAAGCAGCGCCGCGATGGGCGCGCAGAACATGGCGTAGCCCAGGCCGCCGATGCCTTGCAGCCAGGCTCCCGCCGCCACCATCACGCCCATGCCCAGGTACGCCGGCCAGCTCAGGTCCGGGCCGAACTGCATGAGGCTCTGCGCGAATGCCATGGGGCGCTACCAGGACACTGAAATGTCGCCGTGCACGAATGTCTGGCACGCCAGGCGGCGGCCGTGCGCCAGCTGTTCCTCGGTCAGGTGCTTGCGTTCCTTGGGCTTGATCTCGTCGACGTTTTCGCGGCCGCTCTCGATCGTGCACTTGCAGGTGCCGCACAGCCCCCCGCCGCACTTGAACGGAATGCCGCCCTGCGCGCGCAGCGAGGCGCGCAGCAAGTTGGTTTTCTCGGCAATCTCGGCGGTCTTGCCTTGGTTGGTGATGAAAGTGATGCGGATCATGGATCTAGGGCCGGTTGATAGCGGAAGGCGCCGCCGCGACGGCGGCGGCCTGCAGGCAGGCGTCCAGCCCGCCGAATGCGCATAGCTGGTCCAGCTCGCGGCGCGCCGCGTCATAACTGTCGAAGCGTTCCAGGAATTTCGACGGCACCCAGTTGACCGTGCCGCTGCCGTCCTCTTCGACGACCCGCACGCGCGTCTCCCGGTGCAGGCGGCCGATCTCGAAATGCGCGCGCACGCGCCCGCACAGGATGTAGTCCCATGCCTCCAGCAGCGCGATATCGGCGCCGGCCTCGGTGCGGTACTGGCCGGGCTTGGAAGTCAGGATGACATACATATGCGCCTCTCCTTCAGGCCGCTTCCTGGCGCAGTTCGATGTCGTGCTCGAGCCAGAGCTGGCAGACCAGCCGGTAGCCTTGTTCCAGGCGCTCGCCGAGCTGCTTCTTTTCCTTCCAGTTGGGCGGCGGCAGGTGCTCGCCGCCCGCCACCACTTTGCAGGCGCAGCGCGCGCACTTGCCCATGCCGCACTCATAGCTCAGGTGCGGGAACGGGAACTGCTTGATCCCGGCCCGCACGACCAGGTTCGAGCCCGCCTTGACCTCATCCGCGTAGGTCTGGCCGTTCTTGTGGAATATGACTCGGGGCATGACACATCTCCTGCGCGGCGCATTACCGCAGTACAGGTATACTGTATACGATTTGGCAAATCACCGCCAATAGGCGTAAATCCCTATCCCGCCCGTCGTTGAGTGTTTCATAGGGAAAACACGTCACTTTACCGGCGCCTACAGCGTGATTTGCGGGTTATCCCTGATGCGAATTCATTGACTTGCAGCCAATCTGGTATACAGTATTCTACATCGTCGCATTCCAGGATGACTGCGAGACTTGCGGCGGCCCACCCACTACCGAGGTAATAGCCATGACTGAACTGATGAATCGCGACGACTTCCGCTCCGCGCTCGAGAACGCCATCAAGGGCAAGAGCGCCAACAAGGCGCCCTTCAGCGTCGCCTGGGCCGAAGGCAAGCTCAGCCGCGCCCACCTGGCGCGCTGGGCGGAAAACCACTACCACTATGTCGGCCCGTTCGCCGACTACCTCGGCTACTTGTATGCGCGCACGCCCGACCACATGACCGAGGCGAAGGACTTCCTGCTGGCCAATATGTACGAGGAAGAGATCGGCGGCGACCGCCATACCGATCTGCTGATCCGCTTCGCCGAAGCCTGCGGCACGACGCGCGAGCGCGTGGTCGACCCCGACAACATGTCGCCCACCACGCGCGGCCTGCAGGCCTGGTGCTACACCGTCGCCATGCGCGAGGACCCGGTGGTCGCGGTGGCCGGCCTGGTGGTCGGCCTGGAGTCGCAGGTGCCTTCCATCTACCGCAAGCAGACGCCCACGCTGCGCGAGAAGTACGGTTTCACCGACGAGGAAGTGGAGTTCTTCGACCTGCACATCGTGTCCGACGAGATCCACGGCGAGCGCGGCTACCAGATCGTGCTGGAGCATGCCAACACGCCGGAGCTGCAGGCCAAGTGTCTGCGCATCTGCGAAATCGGCGCGCAGATGCGGCTGCTGTACACCACCGCGCTGTACTACGACTACGTGGCCAACGACGTGCCGCGCGAGGAGCTCGCGCTGGCCTGAGCCGCCGGGGCGCCGTTGCGCGGCGCCCCGCCCACCACCGAACCATCACCCGAGCAGCGGCATGACCGACTCCATCACGCATTACCAGAACTACATCGACGGCCAGTGGCAGCCCTGCCAGTCCGGCCGGACGTTCGACAACATCAACCCGGCGGATACCGGAATGGTGGTCGGGCGCTTCCAGGCATCCGGCGCGGCCGATGCCGAGGCGGCGGTGAGCGCCGCCGCGCGCGCTTTCCATGCCTGGCGCGCCACCCCCATCGGCAAGCGCGCCAAGATCCTGAACGAGGCCGCCAGCTACCTGGAAGCCAATGCGGCCCGTTTCGCCGAGGACCTGACCCTGGAGGAAGGCAAGGCGCTGGCGCAGGCGCGCGACGAGATCCTGCGCAGCGCGCAGACCCTGCGCTTCTACGCGGTGGAAGGCCAGACCTTCGGCGGCGAGACTTACCCGCAGGATGATCCGCTGCAGTACGTATACAGCCATCGCGAGCCGCTTGGCGTGGTCACCGTCATTTCGCCGTGGAACTTCCCGGCCTCCATACCGGCGCGCAAGCTGGCGCCGGCGTTGATCACCGGCAACACCGTGGTGTTCAAGCCGTCGTCGGACGCGCCGCTGAGCGGCCTGCACCTGGTCGAGGCGCTGGCCCATGCCGGCATACCGGCCGGTGTGGTCAACTGCGTCACCGGGCGCGCCGCCGACGTGGGCCCGGTCATCACCACTTCGCGCGCCGTGCGGGCCATTTCGTTCACCGGCTCGACCCAGGCCGGCGCCCACATCCACCGCAGCGTGCACCTGACCACCCGCCTGCAAATGGAGCTGGGCGGCAAGAACCCGCTGATCGTCATGGAAGACGCCGACCTGGATGCCGCCGTCGACCTCGCCATCAAGGGGGGGTTCTCGCTGACCGGGCAGGCCTGCACCGGCACCAGCCGCATCGTCGCCATCGCCGAGATCAAGCAGCGCTTCACCGAGAAGCTGCTGGCCCGCATCCGCGCCCTGAAGATCGGCCCCGGCATGGCGGCCGGCATGGACCTGGGGCCGCTGGCCACCGCCAAGCAGCTCGATACGGTCCTGCAGTACATCGAGATCGGCCGCGCCGAGGCGACCCACCTGTGCGGCGGCGAACGCCTCAGCGGCGGCGACTACGAGCGCGGCTACTACGTCGCGCCCGCCGTATTCACCGACGTGACGCAGGACATGCGCATTGCGCGCGAAGAGATTTTCGGGCCGGTGCTGGCCATCATCGAGGCGCGCGACTTCCAGGACGCCCTGGCCAAGGCCAACGACACCGAATACGGGCTGTCGGCCGCCATTGCTACCCGCAATCCGCACTACATGCACGTGTTCGCGCACGACATCGAGGCGGGAACCGTGAAGATCAACCGCACCACCACCGGCAACCTGGTCAACGCGCCGTTCGGCGGGCTGAAGCATTCCAGCACGTCGACCTTCCGCGAGTCGGGCCGCGCCGGCCTGGACTTCTTCACCCAGATCAAGACCATCTACCGCGGCATCTGAGCCGTCGCCACGCCCACTCACTAACTACGGATCGAACCATGAAGAACGCATTGAAACTTGAACTGGCCGAAGCCCGCGCCATGGCCGCCGCGGCGCTGGAAAAGGCGCGCGAGATCGGCGTGACCGAGACCGTCTGCATCACCGACGAGGGCGGCTTCCCGATCGTCATGGAACGCATGGACGGCGCGCGCGTCACCGGCCCGCAGATCGCCTGGAACAAGGCTTTCACCGCCGCCGGCCACAAGCGCTCCACCCACTTGTTCAATACGCCCCCCAATGGCCCCGCCTTGCCGGGCAACGAAGCGTTCGGCATCCAGTGGAGCTTCGACGGCAAGTTCGCGGTGTTCGTGGGCGGGTACCCCATCGTGGTCAACGGCGAGGTTATCGGCGGCGTCGGGCTGTCCGGCGGCAACGGCGAACAGGACACGGCCTGCGGCGTCGCCGCGCTGCAGGCGCTGCGCGACCTGCTGCAAGGCAAGGCCGAGGTCGTGGTCCAGGCCGACATCAAGAAATAACGCCGCAGCGCGACAGGAAACCGACATGGCACACCGCGTCCTGTGGTTGCAAAGCCAGCAACAATTCGATGTCGCCGACGGCGAGACCATCCTGGCGGCGGCCGCCCGCCAGGGCGTCGAGCTGCCGCACGAATGCACCTTCGGCGGCTGCGGCACTTGCCGTATCCAGGTGCTGGAAGGCCGGGTCGACTACGAAGAGCTGCCCCTGGCCCTGAGCGAAGAGGAACACGCGCAAGGCCAGGGGCTGGCCTGCCAGGCGCGGGCCCTGTCGGACCTGGTCATCAGCGTGGAACGGCCCGGCGGCTATTCCGAGCCGACGCTGGTCGACGCCGAGGTCGCCGAACTGCGCCTGCTGAGTCCCGACATCTATCACCTGCAGCTGCAGTTGCCGGCCGATCACGGCATTGTCTACCGCCCGGGGCAGTACCTGAACGTCCATCTGGACGACGCCGGCCATCGCAGTTTCTCGATGGCCAACCCGCCCGACGCCGGCCGGGTGGACCTGCAGATCCGCCGCATCGCCGGCGGCTACTTCACCGACCGCCTGCTGGGCGGCATGCAGGCCGGCCAGCGCCTGCGCGTCGAGATGCCGCACGGCGCCTTCCACTATCACGCGCAGGACTACCGGCCCATGGTGTTCGCCGCCACCGGCACCGGCATCGCGCCGATCAAGGCGATCCTGGAATCGCTGCTGGACGACGACGATTGCCCGCCGGTCAGCCTTTACTGGGGCATGCGCGGCGAGCAGGACCTGTACCTGGCCGACCAGATCGCCAGCTGGCGCGACCGGCTCTACGAATTCGATTTCGTGCCGGTGCTGTCGCGCCCCTCGGGCGCGTGGCGCGGCCGCGCCGGCTACGTGCAGGATGCCATCCTGCAAGACCTGCCCGACCTGTCCGAGCATTCGCTGTACTTGTGCGGCTCGCCCGCCATGATCCAGGACGCCAAGACCCGCTTCGTGCGCGCCGGCGCCGACGCGGCGCATTTGTACGCCGACAGCTTCGTGTTCCAATCGCACTGATTCTTCACAACCCTCGACAGCAGGAACAGCCATGGAACTCGGAATCAGCGGACGCTCGGCACTGGTCTTCGGCGGCAGCCAGGGCATGGGGCGCGCCACCGCCCGCCGCCTGGCCCAAGAGGGCGCGCGGGTGGTGATCGCCGCCCGCACACTGCAAACCCTGCGCGCCGCGGCCGAGGAGCTGTCCGCCGAAACCGGCCAGCGCGTCGACTGCGTGGTGGCCGACATCACCACCGCGGCCGGCCACGATGCCGCCCTGGCCGCCTGCCCGGCGCCCGACATCCTGGTGACCAACGCCGACGGCTTCCCGCCCGGCGATTTCCGCGACTGGGACAAGGCCACCTGGCACGCCGCGCTGGACGCCATGATGCTGGGCCCCATCGAACTGATCCGCCGCGTGGTGGACGACATGCAGCAGCGCGGCTATGGCCGCATCGTCAACATCGTGTCGCGCAGCGTCAAGGCGCCGCACGCCGAACTGGGGCTGTCCAACGGCGCGCGCGCCGGCCTGGTCGGTTTCGTGGGCGGCCTGGCGCGCCAGACCATCCGCCACAATGTCACCATCAACAATGTGCTGCCGGGCGCCTTCGACACCGGCGCGCAGCAGCGCCACATCGAAAAGCTGTCCCAGACCACCGGGCGCCCGTACGAGGAAATCCGCCAGGCCCGCATGGCGGCCAACCCCGCCGGCCGCTTCGGCCGCGCCGACGAGGTCGGCGCGCTGGTCGCCTACCTGGCCTCCGACCTGGCCGGCTACATCACCGGCCAGAGCTGGCTGATCGACGGCGGCGAATACCCCGGCACCTACTGACCCGGTCCCCCGGCCCCGGTCCCCGCCGAAAGTTCGTTGATCGAACGTCGCGCCAGCGCGCCCGCCCAAAAAGGCGCACAATCGCGCCTAGGCCGCGGCACCGGCGGCCACGCAAACAAGATTCAGGAGACCAAGGTGGCTGGGACACGTATTGGCGGCTGGTATTTCGGGTGGAACATCGTAGCGGCGGCCACCCTCCTCACCCTGCTGACCGTGGGCATGCGCATGGGGGTCGGCCCGTTCTTCCTGCCCATGGCGCAGGACCTCGGCTTCAGCCGCAGCCTGCTGTCGAGCATCGTGGCCATCGGCATGCTGTGCTACGGCCTGGGCATGCCGCTGGCCGGCGTGCTGGTCGCGCGGCATGGCACGCGCTTCGTGCTGCTGCTCGGCACCATCATCGTCGTAGCCTCGATCGTCTGGACAGTCCGGGCGCGCGACCCGTTCAGCTTTTTCCTCGCCTTCGGAGTGCTGATGTCATTGGGCCTGGCCTTCACCAGCCCGGTGGCGCTCACGCCCGTGCTGACCCGCTGGTTCACGCGGCGGCGCGGCATGGCGCTGTTCTTCCTGTCCACTGGCTCGATGGCCGGCATCGCCATCATGACGCCCGCCCTGACCTACGCCGTCGAATCCACCAGCTGGCAAACCGCGCTGCTGGGCTTCGCCGTGGTGTTCACCGTGCTGACCGTGCCGATGGCGCTGTTCGTGATCCGCGATCATGCGCCGCCGCACGCCGACCTGACGCCTGAGCAGATCGCCGCCCGGCCCGCCGGCGCGGGCGCGGGCCTGCCGGAAAGCCTGAAGTTCCGCGAGGCCACGCGCACCGCGCCGTTCTGGAAGATCACGCTGGGCCTGTTCGCCTGTGGCTTCAGCATGAACCTGCTGGGCACGCACGGCATTCCCATGCTGATGGACCATGGCTTCGACGCCACCACCAGCTCGCTGGGCATCGGCCTGATCGGCCTGGTGGCCATCTTCAGCACCCTGGTGCTGGGCCGCGTTTCCGACGCCCTGCCGCGCCGCAAGATCCTGGCCACCATCTACCTGATCCGCGGCCTGGGCTTTTTCGCGCTGATGGTGGTGGGCACGCACTGGGAACTGTACGTGGCGGCCGCGATCGGCGGCGTGGTGTGGTCTGGCAGCATCGCCATGTCCTCGGCCATCCTGGCCGACGTATACGGCGTGCGCCTGGTCGGCGTGCTGTACGGCTGCGCCTACCTGGGGCACCAGGTGGGCGCGATGATCAGCTCGTGGCTGGGCGGCTGGGGCTACGAGACTTTCGGCACCCACTGGGTGGCGTTCGGCAGCGCCGGCGCCCTGCTGCTTGCCGCCGCGCTCATCGCGCTGCGCCTGCCGGCGCAGGGCTACACCCTGATGGCGACGCCGCGCATGGCGCACTGACGCCCCCTGCCCGGCTTCTTACACCGCCCCCAGCACCCGCACGCCATCGGCAGTGCGGATGCGCGCCCGCAGAGATGGCGCGGCGCCGGCCGGCAGGCCGCGCACTGTCACCTGGCCGGCAAACGCCACGGCGTCGAGCACGGCGCGCACGCGCGCCGGATCGGGATGCCAGACCTCCAGCGACTCCAGCGCGCAGCCGGCGTCGGGCAGCGCGGCAGCCGGGTGCGGCTCGGCATCCCATTGGATCAGCGTGGGCGCCGCGCCCTGGCACGGCAGGCTGCCGTCGGGGGGAATGGTGATGCGCCACGATAACGCGCCGCGCGTCATGGGCTCGATCTCGCCGATCCAGTCGCCGCCGGCCGCGCGCGCCGCGCCGATGTCATCGGTGCGCGCCACCCAGGCCGCCAGCCGCGCCGGCGAATCGGCGCCGAGCCGGTCCAGCTCGAACCAGCGCGGCCGCGCCGGCCGCGGCGCGGCGGGGTCCGGCGCGATCACTTCCAGATAGACGTCATCCCCCAGCCGCAGCAGCAAATTGTGGGTGCCCATGCGCGGATGCGCGCCACCGGGCCCCGGCCGCACGCCCAGCGCGCGCTCGACGAAATCGGCGCCGGTGGCCAGGTCGGGGGCCGCCACGGCAATATGGTCCAGCAGGGTCTGCATGCGAACTCCTGGTGTGCCGGGCGGCGGCGCGCCGCCGGCTCGTTATGCGAACTCCACCTGCGCCGCGGGCACGGCGGCGATGCGCGGCCCGAAGCTCGAAATGGCCGGCAGCGTCATGTTGTGGTGCAGGCGTATCGCCGCGGCGTCGGCGTGCGGCTTGTCGTGCGTGGTATGTGCATCGGCCGCCAGCACGACGTCATAGCCGCGCGCGGCCGCCTGGCGCACCGTGGTATCGACGCAGAACTCGGACGCATAGCCGCACACCACCAGGCGCGACACGGCGTGCTGCTGCAGCAGGGCCGCCAGCCCGGTGCGCAGGAAGGCATCGGCCGTGGTCTTGCCCACGACCGGGTCGCCGGCTTGCCGGTCCAGCGCGCCCAGCAGCCGCCAGGCGGCCGAGCCATGCGCCAGGCTGGCGTCGGCGGACTCGTGCTGGATGTAGATCACCGGCGCGCCCTGCCGACGGGCGCGCGCGGCCAGGTCGTTGATGCGCGCCACGGTGGCGTCCGCGTCGCCCGGGCGCGGCGCGGGGCCGAACAGGCCCTCTTGTACGTCGATGACCAGCAAAGCGCACGACATGGCGGACTCCATGCGGAAAGGAGCCAGTCTACCGCGCCGCGCCGGCCGCGCAAACCGGCCCTAGCCCACCTTGCGCTCGTGGCCTTCCCAGTAGGCGTCGCGCAGCGGCTTGCGCGCCAGCTTGCCGTTGGCGTTCTTCGGCAGCTCGGCCACGATGTCGATGCTGCGCGGCTTCTTGAAGTCCGCCAGGTGCGCGCGGCAATGCGCCATCAGCGCGGCCTCGTCCGCCCGCGCCCCGGGCTTGAGCACCAGCACGGCCTTGACCGCCTCGCCCCATTTGTCGTCGGGAATGCCGAACACGCAGGCCTCGTACACCTCGGGATGCTGGTAGAGCGCCTGTTCCACTTCAGTGGGATACACGTTGAAGCCGCCGGTGATGATCATGTCTTTCTTGCGGTCGACGATGTAGACGAAGCCTTCGTCGTCCATGCGGGCCAGGTCGCCGGTGTGCAGCCAGCCGTCGCGCAGCGCCTGCGCCGACAATTCCGGTTCGCCCCAGTACCCGGCGAACACGTCGGGCCCGCGCACGGTGATTTCGCCGACTTCGCCGCAGCCCACCGGCTGCCCCTGCTCGTCGAGCAGGCGCAGCTCGCCCTCGCCGAACAAGCGGCCGCAGGAGGACAGCCGCTCGGGACGCGCGGCCAGCGCATGCGCATGGTCGGCCGTGCTCAGCAGGGCCAGGCCGCCGGTGGTCTCGCCCGTGCCATAGCCCTGGCTGAGCTTGGGCCCCAGGGCTTCCCAGGCTTCGCGCACGCGCGCCGGCGCCATGGGCGCGCCGCCATAGGAAATCTGCCGCAACGCGCTGAGGTCGCGGCGCCGCAGGCTGGGCTCGGCAATCAGCATGTTGATCATGGTCGGCACCATGAAGCTGAACGCCGCGCGGTGGCGCTCGGCCGATGCAAGGAAGGCCTCCGGGTTGAAGCGGTCGTGCAGCAGGATGGTGCCGCCCTGGAACAGGAACGGCTGCATGAACATGCCGCTGGCATGCGTGATGGGCCCGGCCAGCGCCAGCACCTCGCCGGGGTTGGCCCGCATGCGGCCCATCACCACCTTGCGCAGCGAGGCCATGCGATTGCCTACCGTCTGCATGGCGGCCTTCAGCTTGCCGGTGGACCCCGAGGTGAAATGCAGCACCGCCAGGTCGTGCTCGGCCATCTCCACATCCGGATTGCGGTCCGCGCCCGCCGCGATGAAGGACTCATAGGGCCGCCAGCCGGCCACGTAGTCGACGCCGGTGACGATCATGTGACGGACGCTGTCCAGCTCCTGCCGCACGGCGGCCACCTCCTCGCTATGGGCAGGGTCGACGATGAACACGCGGGCCTGCGCGTTGTTCACCGTATCGACCACTTCGCGGCTGGACAGGCGCGCGTTCAGCGCGACCTTGACCAGCCCCGCCTTGTACAGGGCGCACTCCAGCTCGATGATCTCCGGGCAGTTCCAGGCCTGCACGGCCACCCGGTCGCCCTTGGCCAGGCCAAGCCCCAGCAAGGCGTTGGCCAGCCGGTTCGAGCGCGTATCCAGCTCACCGAAGCTGACCGTGCGGTCGCCGAAGATGATGGCGGGACGGTCGCGCCAGTAAGCCGCGTTGCGGCTGGTATATCGTCCTTGGTTCATGCGGATGCCTCCATCGTTTCCGTAGCGCGATGGTGGCGGCTGAGCGGCGCCCGCCGGATAACCCCGGCGCGAATCTCCATGCCGCCGCGTTATCGGGGCGCGCCATACCGGACGGTTATCGAGATCGACGCGCGCGGCATCGCCGCAAGCCGCGCGACGGGTTAAATCTAGCCGGCAGCAGGTTCGCAAGCCTGCCTATCAATATCCAGGAGACATCTGTGCGACTATCCAACTTCCGCCCCTGGCTGGCCATGGCCGCCCTGGCCGGCGGCCTGGCGGCCCTGTTGCCCGCGGGCGCGCGAGCCGGCGCCTATCCCGACCGCCCGATCCGCCTGGTGGTGCCGTTCACCGCCGGCGGCCAGTTCGACTACATTGCCCGCCTGGTGGCCGACCCGCTCGGCCGCGAGCTGGGGCAGAACGTCATCGTCGAGAATGTCGGCGGCGGCGGGGGCAGCATCGGCGGCGCCAAGGTGGCAAACGCGCCGCCGGACGGCTACACCCTGCTGGAATACGGCGGCAATTTCGCCATCGCCAAGCACCTGTCGCCCAAGCTGACCTTCGATCCCATCGCCGACCTTGTCCCGGTGGCCGGCATCAGCCTGTCGCCGCACGTCATCCTGGTCAATAGCAGCCTGCCCATCCATACCCTGGCGGACCTGGCGGCATACGCCAAGGCGCATCCCGGCCAGCTCAGCTACGGCAGCCCCGGCGTGGGCTCGTCCATGCACCTCACCTTCGAGGCGGTCAAGCAGCATTTCGACATCGACGCCCTGCACGTGCCCTATCGCGGCGGCAGCAATATGATCAACGACCTGGCGGGCGGCCAGGTCGGCGTCGGCATCATCGCGGTCGCGCCCGCCATGCCGTTCATCGAGGGCGGCAAGGTGCGGGCCATCGCCGTCACCAGCCGCGAGCGCGCCGGCTCCCTGCCCGACGTGCCCACGGTTGCCGAAGCCGGCTACGCCGGCTTCGAAAGCGGCAGCTGGGGCGGCATCGCCGTGCCCAGGGGCACCCCGCAGGCGATCGTGGACCGGCTCAACCAGGCCTTGGTGAAAGTGGTGGCGCAGCCCGAGGTCCAGCGGGCGCTGGAATCCCAGTCGTTCAAACCCATCGCGGGATCGCAGCAACAGTTCCGCGAACTGATCGCGGCCGAGGCGGACCGCTACGGCCCGCTCATCGAGCAGCTCGGCCTGCGCAACCAATAGCCGCCCACAGGCTCTCAGTCACGCAACCGGGCGGCGCTGGCTCGCTCGCGCAGGATCTCGATCAGCCGCTGCGCCAGCGGCGATCGATAGCCGCCCCGGCGTGTCATGATGCCGACCTCGCGATGCCAGGTGACGTCGTCCAGCGGCACCGCGGCCAGGCCCTGGCCGGCTTCCGAGCGCAGCGTGATCTCGCTGATGACGGTCAGCAGGTCGGTGTTGTGCAGGATGCTGACCAGGCTCGCCACCGAGGAATTCGACTCGATGACGATCTCGGGCCGGGGCGCGCCGCGCTGCTCGAAGCGCGTTTCGAGCCAGCGGCGCGAGGCGACCTGCAAGCCCGGCAGCATCCAGCCATGGCCGGCCAGGTGTTCGAAGCGGATCCTGGCCCGGTCGAACAAAGGGTGTCCGCGGCGCGCCGCTACGAACAGGCGGTCGCGCAACAGCGGAATGCGGTCGAACTCGGCCGGCGCGGCCGAGTCGTGCAGCGAGCTGATGGAGAAATCCAGTTCGCCCTGGCGCAGCGCCGGGATCAGCGCATCGTTGAGCGACACCATCACGTTGACCTTGGCGGCCGGCCGCTGCGCCAGCAGCTCGACGCAGGCCCCGTTGAACACCGGTTCGACCAACAGCGGCGTGACACCCACCCGCACCAGCCCGATGCTGCCGCGATGCAGGTCGCCCGCCTCGCGCAGCGCCTCGTCCAATTCGCGGCGCGCCTGCATGCTGCGCTGGTAGAACGCCTTGCCCGGCATGGTCAGCTCCATGCCCTTGGGCGTGCGCACGAACAGCTGCAGCTTGAGCTCTTCTTCCAGGCGGCGTATGCCCTTGGTCAGGGCCGGCTGGCTGATGCCCATGCCGTCGGCCGCGCGCCCCACGTGCCCGGCGCGGGCCACCGCCAGGAAATAGTCCAGATCTTCGAGTCGCACGATTCCGCCTGGTTATCAAGAACAGGAAAAAGATAATCGCGAACCAGCACGAGGCTGTCAAGCTGCGTGGATATCCGAAGGAGACACGCACCATGGCACAGGACACCCCGACACTGGCGGATTTGCGCGAGCGCCTGCACCGCTACCTGCACGACGAGCTGCTTCCCATGGAACGCTCGCAAGGCCTGGGCTACGAAGACGAATTCCCGCGCGCGCTGGTCCGCTCGATCTGGCGGCGCTCGCGCGCTCTCGGCCTGTACGGCCTGCAATTGCCCCGCGAGCTGGGCGGCCAGGGCCTGTCCTACCGCGACCTGTGCGTGCTGAAGGATGATGCGGCGGCCTCGGGCGCCATTCTGTTCCCGCACGTGCTGGGCGACTGGGGCGGCCCGTCGCGCGTGGGCAACCTGGTGCGCTACGCCACGCCCTACCAGCTCGAGCGCTACATCATGCCGGTGATCAACGCGGAACGCGGCGCCTGTTTCGCCATGACCGAGCCGCAATCGGGCTCGGACGCCACCAGCCTGCGCACCCTGGCGGTGGCGGACGGCGACGACTACATCGTGACCGGCGTGAAGCATTTCATCACGGCGTCGATGTTCGCCGACTTCGCCGTGACAATGTGCGTGACCGACCCGGACAAGGGCGTGGACGGCATCTCGGCCATCTTGATCGACCTGGACCAGCCCGGCGTGCGGCTGGTGCACGACTGCGTGCCGATGACCGGCCAGTATGTGGATGCCGATATCGTGCTGGAGCAGGTACGCGTGCCGAAGCAGAACCTGATCGGCGAGCCCGGCGCGGGTTTTCGCATTGCCATGAACCGCGTCAGCGTCAACCGGCTGCTGCACTGCCCCACCATGATCGGCCTGGCGCGCCAGGCCTTCCGCATGGCGGTGGACTACGCCCGCACGCGCCAGCAGTTCGGCGGCCCCATCAGCCGCTTCCAGGCCATCCAGCACATGCTGGCCGACATGGCCACGGCCCTGTATGCCTGCGAACAGATGGTGCTGGCGGCCGCCGAGCGCGCCGACGCCGGCGAGGACGTGCGCGAACTGGCCGCCATGTGCAAGCTGTTCGTGTCCGAGCGCTGCTTCGAGATCGCCGACAAGGCCATGCAGATCCACGGCAACGTCGGCGTGACCAAGAACCACCCGGTCGAATTCATCTTCCGCCGGCTGCGGCTGTACCGCATCGTCACGGGCACCAGCGAGATCCAGCGCAACACCATCGCCAAGGGAATACTGGCGGCGGCCGAACGCCAGCCGGGCTGACGCCCGGCCGGCGCTCAGATGTGCAGCGCGTGTCCCAGCGCCCGCAGGGCCGCCTCCTGCACCGCCTCGCCCAGCGTGGGGTGCGCATGGATGGTGCCCGCCACGTCTTCCAGCCGCGCGCCCATTTCCAGGGACTGCGAGAACGCCGCGGCCAGCTCGGACACCCCGCGCCCCACCGCCTGCCAGCCAACGATCAGGTGATTGTCGCGCCGCGCCACCACGCGCACGAAGCCGTCGGTGGCCTCGAGCGTCATGGCCCGCCCATTGGCGGCGAACGGGAATGTCGCCGCCAGGCAGTCGAGCCCGGCGGCCTGGGCCTGCGACGGCGCCAGGCCGGCCGTGACGATTTCCGGATCCGTGAAGCAGACCGCGGGAATCGCCGCGGGCGCGAAGCGGCGCCGCTGGCCGGCCACCAGCTCGGCCACCATCTCGCCCTGCGCCATGGCGCGATGCGCCAGCATGGGCTCGCCGGCGATATCGCCGATGGCCCACACATTGCGCATCGAAGTGCGGCACTGGTCGTCGATGCGCAGCGCATTGCCGGCGCGGTCCAGCTGCAGCGCCTCGAGCCCCCAGCCCTGGGTGCGGGGCCGCCGCCCGATGGCCAGCAATACCTGGTCGGCCGGCAGCGCGGTTTCGGCGCCGGAAGCGTCTTGCACCCGCACGGCGTCGCCCGCCGCATTCATGCCCAGCACCTTGCGCCCCAGGCACAGCTGCACGCCCATGCGCGCCAGGGCGGCCGCCACCGGCTTGGTCAGCTCGGCGTCGTAGGTTGGCAGGATGCGGTCCTGCGCCTCTACCACGGCCACTTCGGCGCCCAGCTTGCGGTACACGGTGCCCAGCTCCAGGCCGATATAGCCGCCGCCCACTACCACCAGGCGTCCCGGTATGGCCGTGGGCGACAAGGCCTCGGTCGACGAAATGACCTTGCCGCCGAACGGCATCGAGGGCAGCGGCATGGGCTCGGAGCCGGCCGCCAGCAGCAGGTGCTCGCACTGGATGCGTTGCGCGCCCTGGGCGGTATCGACCTCGACCGTCTTGCCGTCGAGCACGCGCGCCCAGCCGCGCACCAATTGCACGCCGTTCTTCTTCAGCAGCGCCTCGACGCCGCCGGTCAGGCGGCTGACGATGCCGTCCTTCCAGGCCACCGTGCGGGCGATATCGATGGCGGGCGCCTGCACCGAGATGCCCAGCGGCGACGCGCCGGCATACTCGCGGGCCCGCTCATATTCCTGGGCCGCGTGGATCAGCGCCTTGGACGGGATGCAGCCGATGTTCAGGCAGGTGCCGCCGGGTTGCCGGCCTTCCACCACGATGGTGGGCACGCCCAGTTGCCCGGCGCGGATGGCCGCCACATAGCCGCCAGGCCCGCCGCCGATCACCAGCAGGGTTGTGGTTCGGGTCTCGCTCATGGCGCCTCCACGAAAAGCAGCGCGGGCTGTTCCAGCAGCGCGCGCACCGCCTGGATGAATTGCGCCGCGTCCATGCCGTCGACCACGCGATGGTCGAACGACGAGGACAGGTTCATCAATTTGCGCGCCACGACCGCGCCCTGCCGGATCGCCGGCCGCTCGACGATGCGGTTGACTCCGACGATGCCGACTTCTGGATGATTGATCACCGGCGTGCTGACGATGCCGCCCAGCGCGCCCAGGCTGGTGAGCGTGATGGTGGAGCCCGTCAGCGCGTCGCGCTCGGCCTTGCCGCTGCGCACGGCCTGCGCCAATCGGGCGATCTCCTCGCCCAGCGACCAGATGTCGCGCGCCTCGGCGTGGCGCAGGACCGGCACGATCAGGCCGCCGTCGGTCTGCGTGGCCACGCCCAGGTGCACCGCGCCGTAGCGCGTCACCACGCCGGCCTCGTCGTCATAGCGGGCGTTGATCTGCGGGAAATCGCGCAGCGCGATCACCATGGCGCGCGCCAGCAGCGGCAGCAGCGTCAGCTTGCCGCGCGACTCGCCGTACTTGCGGTTCAATTGCGCGCGCAGTTCTTCCAGCTCGGTGACGTCGATTTCCTCGACATAGCTGAAGTGCGGAATGCGGCGTTTCGACTCCTGCATCTTCTGGGCGATCTTGCGGCGCAGGCCGACTACCGGCACCTGCTGCTCGTCGTGCCGCTCGGCATAGCCGGAACGGGCGGCCGGCGCCGCCGCCCGCTGTCCTTGCAGGTAGGCGTCCAGGTCCTCGTGCAGGATGCGCCCGGCCGGACCGGAGCCATGCACGAAGCGCAGTTCGATGCCCATGTCCCAGGCGCGCTTGCGCACCGCCGGCGAGGCCAGCGGCCGCTCGCCCGGCTGGCGGGCGCGCGCGGGCGGCCGGGCCGGCGCTTGCGCCGGCGCGGTATCCGCCGGCAGCGCCGCCCCCGGGGCGGCGGCCGCGCCACTGGCCATGTCCGCGGCGATCCTTCCGGCGATCCCGCCGGGCTGCCGCGCCGGCGCTTGCGCGACGGCCTGGCCGGGTGCGTCGGCAGCGCGCGCGGCCGTCGGCGCGTCGGCCGCCTCGACCGGGGCCGGCGGTTGCGCCGGACCGGCCGGCGCGGCCTCGGCCCGGGCATTGCCGGCGCCCTCGACTTCCAGGCGGATCAATTCGCTGCCCACGGCCATGGTATCGCCGACCGTGCCGCCCAGCGCCACCACCTTGCCCACCACCGGCGACGGAATCTCGACGGTGGCCTTGTCGGTCATCACGTCGGCCAGCGGCTGGTCTTCGGCGACCGTGTCGCCCACGCTGACGTGCCAGCCCACCAGTTCCACTTCGGCGATGCCTTCGCCGATGTCGGGCATCTTGATGATGTGAATTCCCATGTCAGGCCTCCATCACGCGTTGCAGCGCCGCGCCCACGCGGGCCGGCCCGGGGAAATACGCCCATTCCTGCGCGTGCGGGTACGGCGTGTCCCAGCCGGTGACGCGCTCGATGGGCGCTTCCAGGTGGTGGAAGCAATGTTCCTGCACCAGCGACACCAGCTCGGCGCCAAAGCCGCAGGTGCGGGTGGCCTCGTGCACCACCACGCAGCGGCCGGTCTTGCGCACCGATTCGACAATGGTGTCCAGGTCCAGCGGCCACAGGCTGCGCAGGTCGATGATCTCGGCATCCAGGCCGGTTTCCTCGGCGGCGGCCAGCGACACGTGCACGGTGGTGCCATAGGTCAGCACCGTCAGAGCGCTGCCCGGCCGCACAATGGCGGCCGACTCCAGCGGCACGGTGTAGTAGCCGGTCGGCACCTGGCTGGCGGGATGCTTGCTCCACGGCGTCACCGGCCGGTCGTGGTGGCCGTCGAACGGGCCGTTGTACAAGCGCTTGGGTTCCAGGAAGATCACCGGGTCGTCGCTCTCGATGGCGGCGATCAGCAGGCCCTTGGCGTCGTACGGGTTGGACGGCAGCACGGTGCGCAGGCCGCACACCTGCGTGAACATGGCTTCGGGGCTCTGGCTGTGCGTCTGCCCGCCGTAGATGCCGCCGCCGCACGGCATGCGGATGGTCATGGGCGCGATGAATTCGCCCGCCGAGCGGTAGCGCAGCCGCGCGGCTTCCGACACGATCTGGTCGGAAGCCGGATAGAAATAATCGGCGAACTGGATCTCGCATACCGGCCGCAGGCCGTAGGCGCCCATGCCCACCGCCACGCCGACGATGCCACCCTCGGAAATGGGCGCATCGAACACGCGCGAGGTGCCGTACTTGGCCTGCAGGCCCTCGGTGCAGCGGAACACGCCGCCGAAATAGCCGACGTCCTGGCCGAACACCACCACATTGCTGTCGCGTTCCAGCATGACATCCATGGCCGAACGCAAAGCCTGGATCATGGTCATCGACGTGGTCGCCGGACCCATATTCTTGTCGCTCGCCATGCTCAGACCCCCAGCTCTTGGCGCTGCCGGCGCAGATGCTCCGGCATGTCCTTGTACACGTCCTCGAAAATGCTGGCGGCGCTGGGCACGTGCCCATCCACCAGCGTGCCGTAGCCCTCGGCCTCTTTCTGGGCGGCCAGGATCTCGGCCTCGAGCTCGGCCTTGAGCTCATCGTGCTGGCGGTCCGACCAGATTCCCAGGCCGACCAGGTGCTGCTTGAAGCGCGCGATCGGGTCGCCCAGCGGGAAATGGCTCCAGTCGTCGCCGGGACGGTACTTGGACGGGTCGTCGGAAGTGGAATGCGGGCCCGCCCGGTAGGTGACCCATTCGATCAGCGTCGGGCCCAGGTTGCGGCGGGCGCGCTCGGCGGCCCACTGCGAGGCGGCGTACACCGCCAGGAAATCATTGCCGTCCACCCGCAGCGACGCGATGCCGCAACCCACGCCGCGGCCTGCAAAGGTCGTGCCCTCGCCGCCAGCGATGGCCTGGAAGGTCGAGATGGCCCATTGGTTGTTGACCACGTTCAGGATGACGGGCGCGCGGTACACATGGGCGAAGGTCAGCGCCGTGTGGAAATCGGCTTCCGCCGTGGCGCCGTCGCCGATCCAGGCCGAGGCGATGCGGGTGTCGCCCTTGATGGCCGAGGCCATGCCCCAGCCCACCGCCTGGATGAACTGGGTGGCCAGGTTGCCCGAAATGGTGAAGAAGCCCGCTTCGCGCTTCGAATACATGACCGGCAGCTGGCGGCCCTTGAGCGGGTCGCGCTCGTTGGACATGAGCTGGCACATCATTTCGACCAGCGACACGTCGCGGGTCAGCAGGATGCTCTGCTGCCGGTACGTGGGAAAGCACATGTCGCCCGGCTCCAGCGCCAGCGCGTGGGCCGAGCCGATCGCCTCTTCGCCCAGGCTCTGCATATAGAATGAGATCTTCTTCTGGCGCTGGGCGGTGAGCATGCGCGCGTCGAAGATACGCGTCTTGAGCATGGCGCGCATGCCGGCCCGCAGCATCTCGGGGGCCAGGTCCGGCGCCCAGGGTCCGACGGCGCGGCCGTCGTCGTCGATCACGCGCACCAGCCGATAGGCCAGCTCGCCGGTGTCGACCGCGGCAACGTCAATGGGAGGCTTGGGAATCTCGCCGGCCGGCGAGAGGTGCAGATAAGAGAAATCGGTCTTGCAACCCGGCCGTCCAGTGGGCTCGGGGACGTGCAATTTCAATGGCCCGTATTGGCTCATGTATTGTCTCCACGCTTGATTGTGTCATGCGTTGTTTATTGCAAAGGCCTGGTGCGGGAGGTAACCGCGCAGTCGGCCGCGGCCGGATCGCGAGCGGGGTAACCGCGGCGCGTCCGGCATGAAACAGATTAGCACAAGCCCGGGGCGACGAGCGGGCGGCCGCCCCGGCCACGATGTCGATTCCGGGCCGCGCCGTTCGTCGTCTGTCAGGGCGAACCCGCCCCTTCCCAACCAGGAGACTGCGAACATGGCGCTGCAACTGTTTTTCCACCCCTTTTCCTCGTACTGCCAGAAGGCGCTCATCGCCTTCTATGAAAACGCCATCCCGTTCGAGCCGCAGTTGCTCGAAGGCCCCGACAGTCCGGCCATGCGGCGGCTGGCCGAACTGTGGCCGATGAAGCGCTTCCCGCTGCTGGTGGACGGCGCGCACACCGTCATGGAGGCGACCTGCATCATCGAACACCTGGCCGTGCACCACCCCGGGCCGGCGCGGCTGATTCCGGCCGACCCGGCCGCCGCCCTGCAAGTGCGCATGCTGGACCGGTTCTTCGACAACTACGTCGCCACGCCGCAGCAGAAGATCGTGTTCGACGCCCTGCGCCCGCCCGAGGCGCGCGACCCCCACGGCGTGCGGCAGGCGCGCGACATGCTGGAAACCTCCTATGCCTGGCTGGAACGCACGCTGCAGGGCCGGAGCTGGGCCGCCGGGCCGGACTTCACCCTGGCCGACTGCGCCGCGGCGCCGTTCCTGTTCTACGCCGACTGGACCCACCCCATCGGCGACGCCCATCCTACCGTCGTCGCCTACCGCCGCCGGCTGCTGCAGCGGCCATCGTTCGCGCGGGCAGTCGACGAGGCCCGGCCGTACCGGGCGTTCTTCCCGCTGGGCGCGCCGGACCGCGATTGAGCGGCGGGCGGCCGCTAGAATGGCGCCTATGGCAGACAAAATGCGACTCGACAAATGGCTGTGGGCGGCCCGCTTCTACAAGACCCGCAGCCTGGCCGCGCAGGAAATCGGCAAGGGCCGGGTGCTGGTCAATGACCAGCCCGCCAAGCCCGCGCGCGAAATCACCGTCGGCGACCTGGTCAGCGTGCGCAAGGAAGACCCCGCCATCCAGGCGCGGGTGCGCGCGCTGAGCGCCGTGCGCGGGCCGGCGCCGGTGGCGCGCCAACTGTATGAAGAAACCCCCGACAGCATCGCCGCGCGTGAACGGGCCGCGGAACTGCGGCGCCTGGCCCCGGAACCCGCGCACGGTATCGCCGCGGGACGGCCGACCAAGCGCGACCGCCGCCTGATCGACCTGGTGCGGGGCAAGTGACCGCGCCGCGCGCCGCTGCATGCGGCGGCGCGCGGTGCCCGGCCGGTCAGGTTGCGGCCAGCCAGCGGTTCAGCTGCTCGCGGGTCACACCCACGCCGCCGCACACCACCACGGCGACGCGGCGCGCCTCCGGATACTGCGCGCCCACCGCCTGCAGGCCGGCGATCGAGGCGCCGCAGGCCGGTTCGGTCAGCAAGCGATGCGCATCCAGCAGGTCGGCGCTGCCGCGTATGGCCGCCGCGTCGCTGACCACCTGGCTCTTGATGGTCAGTTCGTCTGCCAGCGCCAGCGCCTGCGGGCACACGCGCCGCGCCCCCAGCGACGTGGCCACCGTGCTGATCGCGTCGATTTCCACTGGCCGGCCGGCAGCCAGGGCCGCGGCATACGAAGCGGCGCCGGCCGTTTCCACGGCCAGGATTCCGACGCCCTCCCAGCCATTGCGCCGCAGGCCGGCCGCCACGCCGGCCAGCAGGCCGCCGCCGCCCACCGAGCAGATGATCACGTCCGGCCGGTCCATTTGCGCGGCCAGCTCGTCAACCAGGGTGCCGTGCCCTTCCCAGAGCAGCGGATCGTCGAACGGGTGGATGAACGCCGAATCCGGCGTCAGCAAGGACAGCGCGTGTTCGTTGGCTTCCTGCCAACTGCGGCCATGCACGATGACGTGCGCGCCTTCCTGGCCGATCAGGTTCTTGGCGCGCTCCGAAGTCGTGGCGGGCACCACGACGACGACCTCGGCCCCCAGCCGCCGGCCGGCATAGGCAACCGCATAGCCGGCGTTGCCGCCGGATGACGATATAAAGCGCCGCGCGCCCTCCGCCATCTTGCGCTCGCAGGCATGGCCCACGCCGCGTATCTTGAACGAGCCGCCGGGCTGGACGCATTCCAGCTTCAACGTGACATCGAGCGCGGCGGCCGCGCCGAGCTCGATCGACTGGAGGACAGGGGTCAGGACGTGTAATGACATGGGCACACCTATTGCCGGCCACGGCCGGCTTTGGCGGCCTTCTCGCCGGCGACCACCATGCAGGTATTGCCGGGCTGTACGCGGCCGAATTGCCGGATCGCGTACACGACGCCGGAATCGCGGAACAACAACTCGGCCGGCGCCTTATGCGGCGCGGTGAGGAAATGGATCCGCCCGGCCAGGTCGCCGGCCCGGACCGCCTGGCCCAGGCGGGCGGCGGGCTCGAAGATTCCCTGCTCCGAGGCGATCACGTAGGCCTGCGCGCCGCTGATCTCGCTGTAGGCCCGCTCCGGGGCAGCCGCGGCCGCCTGGCGCGCATCCGCCAGCACGCCCCACAGGTCCAGCACCCGCCGCGTCCCGGCCCGGCACAATTCGGCGGCCTCCGGGTTGACCAGGCCGCCGCCCGCCATTTCGGTGCTGACGCAGGTCAGCCCCGCCGCCATGGCCGCAGTCACGCAGAGCCGCCGGTCGCCCAGGTTGTCCATCACCACGCACATCGGCGCCCCGAACGCCGCCGCGGCATCCAGGCAGCGCCGGAACTGGGCCGGGTCGGCGCTGGGCATGACAATGGTGCTGGGCACGATGTTCAAGGAAGACCCGCCCGAATGCAGGCTGAGAAAGGCGTCCGCGCGCGGAATCAGCTCGTCGTTGACGAACGCGGCGATCTGGTCGGTCAGGGTGCCGGCGTGGTCGCCGGGAAACACCCGGTTCATGTTCTTGCCGTCGACCGGCGAGGTGCGCCGGCCCGCATCGACCGCGGGCGCATTGATCGCTGGAATGATGATCAGGCGGCCTTGCACCTGGTCCGCCCGCAGCGCGCGGATGAGCTCGCCAAGCACGATCGGCCCTTCATATTCATCGCCATGGTTGCCGCCCTCGAGCAGCACGGTGGGGCCGGCCCCGTTGGCCACCACGGCGATCGGCACCCGCACCGTGCCCCATGCGTCGTCGTGCGGCGAATGCGGAAAGTACACATAGCCGGCCTGCTTGCCGGGCCGGTCCAGTTCGACGTCGCTGAAGTACGTGGCCAGTTCCCGATTCGCGGCCGGCCTATGCTGGCCCGACATAGATCGGAGCTCGCGAGACACGGCAGCTTGACCGTTCATCGTCATACCCCTTGGTTTTCCCGGTGATATGAATGATGCTAGGACCGGCGCAAGCGAAGCCGCAAATGCTACTTTGCTATAGAGCCTATACTTTTTAGGCATATGCCGGCACACGGGGCGGACGTGGAACTCAAGCAGCTACGGTATTTTCTGCAAGTATGCGATGCGGGCAGCATCGCCGGGGCCGCGCGCACCCTGCACATTGCGCAACCCGCCCTGTCCCGCCACATCGCCTCGCTGGAGCACCAGCTCGGCACCAGGCTGCTGGTGCGCCTGCCCGGCGGCGTCGTGCCGACCCGGCCCGGACAGGAACTGCAAGCGCTCGCGCGCGATATCCTGGCGCGCACGCTGGCGCTCGGCGAACAACTCAAGATCGCCTCGCACGGCGTGACCGGCCGCATCCGCGTCGGCATCATGCCCGGATACAGCGCCATGCCGCAGCTCGCCGCCACCGTCGCGCGGCTGCGCCAGCAGGCGCCGGAGCTGGAAATACACGTCGAGGCGTTCCGCTCCAGCGAACTGCTGAGCCTGCTCAAGCGGCGCAAGATCGACATCTGCCTGGCCGCCTGGCGCTCGCCGTTCGACGCCAGCTTCCTGGGCACCGGCGTATGCGAGGAAACCATGGGCATCGCCCTGCCCGGCCATTGGCCGCAGGCGCGCCAGCGCAGGGCGCTGACGATGCGCGACCTGGCGCGGCAGCCGATGATCATGTTCCCCAGGGAAGCCTCGCCCGTACACTACGACAAAGTGGTCGACGCCTGCCTGTCCGCCGGCTTCGATCCGCGCCATTGCCGCCTCTCGGCGGCCGACATCCAGGCCATGCTGGGCATGGTATGCGCGGGACTGGGCTACGCCATCGCGCCCATGTCCTTCAGCCGGCAATGGGGCCCCGACGTCGCCTTTTGCGCCGCCAAAGACTTGAAGATCAGCTTCACGCTGGAACTGGTGCGCATGGCCGACGACCACGATCCATTGATCGACCGCTTCCTGGCCGCCTGGTGGATGCCCGCGCCGGCCGGCGCATGAACCGGCCCTAGAAGCCCAGCAGGATCGCCGCCCCGGCCGCCGCCAGCCCCGTCGCGACCACGCCCAGCACCAGCGCCGCCAGCTCCGCCGCGCGGAACGAGCGCGCCACCATGGCCAGCGATGGCAGGCTGATGGGCGGCAGCGTCATCAACAGCGCGGCCGCCGGGCCGGCGGCCATGCCCAGCGACAGCATGGCCTGGACAATCGGCACTTCGCCGGCGGTGGGAATGACGAACAGCGTCCCGGCCACCGCCAGCCCGAGGACCCACCCGATATGGTTGTCGACGTCCGGTCCGATCTGCGGAAACAGCCAGGCCCGGGCGGCGCCCAGCAGCAGCACCAGCACGATGTACTCGGGCACCAGCCGCAGCGCCATGCGCGCGCACAGCGACAGCCAGCGCCTGAAGGGATGGGGCTCGTCGAGCCCGGCGGCCTGCGCCTGGGCCTGCAAAGCGGCCATCTGCCCGGCGTCGAAGCCGCGCTGGCCGCCGCGGCTCATGCGGTTCAGCAGCCAGCCCAGGCCGAACACCAGCACCAGGCCCAGCGCCAGGCGCAGCCCCATCCACTGCCAGCCCAGCACGAATCCCATGAAGACCAGCGTGGCGGGATTGAGCATGGTGTTGCCGAGCCAGAACGCCACCGCGCTGCCCGGCGCCGCCTGGCATTTGCGCAACCCGGCGACCACCGGCGCGGCGCAGCAGGTGCACATCATGGCCGGCACGGACAACAGGCCGCCGGCCACCACGCTGCCCAGGCCCGTGCCGCCCAGCGCGCGGGTGATCCAGCGGCGCGGCAGCAACGCCTGCACCGCCGAACCCAGCAGCAGGCCCAGCACCATGGCCTGCCAGATCGCCTTGCCGTAGGCCAGCGCATACTGCAGCGCCGCGTCCAGCGAGGCCGCCGGCGGCTGCGCCGCGGCGCCCGTCAGGATGGACGAACCGATGGAATGGGTTTCGGCGGCCACGAAGGCGCGGTGATAGTACGGCGACCACTTCACGTAGTAGAGGCCGATGGCGGCGAGCGCCAGGAAAACGACGATGCCCAGCGCGGGATGCGCCAGGCGCCGCGGCTCGGAAGCTGGGGTCATGGATATGCGCGGGAAAACAAGCGGGCGTCGGGATTGTAGACCCGGCCCGCCCCCCTTGCCGCCTTCAGGCGGCCGGCCGGCGCGCCGCCGCCAGGAACGCCAGCGCGGCGCGATAAGACCCGGCGTTGCCGGCGGCATTGGCCGCCGGGGTGCCGCCGGCGTCCAGCAGCAGCCCCGACATGGCGTGCGGCTTGCTGATCAAGGTGGCCGGCAGGTGCGGATAGTGCACATGGTGCCCGGCCCCGGCGCAGACGAAATGCTCGGTGGGCAGGCCTTCGGCCTGGCGCCGCCGCATGACCAGTTCCGCGTAGGCGGTGCTGGGCCAGAAGCCGTCGTCGGACGCGCTGACCAGCAGCATGGGGCCGCCGAAGCGCTCCACCGGGATGCGCGCGCGCTCGAACGCCGTCCGGTCGCGCGTGGCCGACAGGAACGCGCGGCTCTGCCGGTATGGCGGGTCGCACGCATAGGCGGCGTCCCAGTCGCCCAGCGCATTGTCCTGCCACAGGTGCGGCAGGGGCTCGCCCCGCAGCGTCCAGACCTGGGCGTTGCGCCCGCTGCCCGGCTCGCCCGCGCTGACCACGCCATGCATGACCGGCGACGGCACGTAGGCCAGTACCGCGGAGACCAGTTCCGGATACTGCGAGGCCACCAGCAGCGCGGCCTCGCCGCCGCGGCTGATGCCGGACAGCGCCACGAAACCGTCGCGCGGGCGCAGTTGTTCGCGGCTCCATAGCAAGGCCTGCTCGAAATATTCCAGTGGCATGCAGTTGAGATACCGGGGCCGCCCTTCGTAATTGAAAATGGCCAGGGCCAGGCATTGGTAGCCGTGCGCGGCGAACAGCGCGGCGCGCGGCGCATTGACGCCGCCGGAAGAGCCGTTCATGTAGATCACCAGGGGATGCGGGCCGGCCCCGGCGGGCGTGTACAGCTCGCCGGACAGGGACATGCCGCCCCGTTGCGCGCGCACGGCCTCGTGCCGCACGCCGGGCGCGAGGAATTCCTGCACCAGCGTCGCCCCCGCCCGGCGCTCGCCGTCGCTGGCTTCGATGTGGATCTCCAGCGCGTCGGTGCGATCGGGCGGGAATACCACGCGGTTCACGTCGTCGCAACGCATGGACCAGACGATGCCCATGGCGGACGGCTCGGCATAGTCGCCTTCGACCGGGCTGGCGCGGCGCAGGTCCAGGCTGCCGTCGTGGTCGGCCAGGAACGCCGCGCGCGAACGCCATGCCATGCCGCACATCTGCATGGCGGCCGTCACCGTCACCAGGCTGTGCGCCGGGAACCCCGCGATGCGGATCTCGCGCTCGACATCGATCAGCGCCCGCGCGGGCGCCACGCTTATGCTGGGTGGCATGGGCCGGCTCTCCTCAAGTCTTCAGGTCGATCCGGGGCAGCTTGTTGGCCTCGATGACCTTGGCCCACATGGCCGACTCCTGCGCGATCACCTTGTCCAGTTCCGCCCCTGGCGTATACACCACCGTGACGCCCTGCTCCGCGAACTGGCGCACCAGCCCGGGATCGCGCGCGCCCTCGCCAACGGCTTTTTCGAGGGTGCGCACCACATCGTCGGGCATGCCGGCGGGGCCGGAGATCATCATGCGCGTATACAGCTCGAAATCGTCCAGCCCGGCTTCCCGCATGGTCGGCACATCCGGCAGGCTGCTCAGCCGCTGGTCCGCCGTCACGGCCAATGCCTTCAGCTTGCCGGCGCGGATATGCGCCAGCGCCGACGTCGGGAAGTCGAACGTGCTCTGCACCGTGCCCGCCATCAGGTCCAGCAGGGCCGGCCCGCTGCCTTTGTAGGGCACGTCCTGGAATTGCGTGCCGGTGCGCGACTGGAAGTGCAGCAGCGCCAGGTGATTGATGATGCCGCGCCCGGCATGGGCGCAAGTGATCGCGCCGGGCTTCTGCTTCGCCAGCGCAATGAACTGCTGGACATCGTCCACGCCCAGGTCGGGATGGACGATCAACAGCATTGGCGACCGGCCCATCGACCCCAACTGGCGAAAATCCGCCTGCCGGTACGGCAGGTTGTTGTACAGCAAGGGGTTGAGGATCATGCCGTTGGTGCCGGCGAACGCCAGTGTGTAGCCGTCGGGGGCGGCGCGCGCCACCGCGACGGTCGCGATGATGGCTTGCCCGCCGGGGCGGTTCTCGACCACCACCGGGTTGTCCAGCGCCTTGGCCATGCGTTCGGCCAGGGCGCGGGCGGCGGTATCCGTCAGGCCGCCCGGGGCGAACCCCACCACCAGCCGCACCGGCCGTGACGGAAAACCAGTTTGCGCGCGGGCGGGGCGCGCCAGCAGGGGCAGCGCGGCAAAAGCGCCGAGCAAGCGGCGGCGAGAGCAGGACATGGCTTCTCCGGACGAGATATCGCGCCTGCGCGATCCCGCAGGCAGGAACTGCCTTGCAATGAATGCACTACGTTCAGCGACGGTCGACTGCGCATGCCGTGCGAGATTGATTTGTATTCTATATACAATTCTCGCCCGAAAGCCTAGTGATTACCCTTGCTTTTCCTGCACAAAGCAAGACCTCACGACTTTCGGTATACGAAGAGGGCTGAGGCTGGCGGCCCGCTTCCTGCAGCCGCCCTCACCCCGCTTCTTTTTCTTCGATCCGCTTCTCGACCCTGCGCAGCACGCCCAGGACGAACAGCGCGATCAAGGTGCTGACCACCGCGGTGGCTTCGCGCCCCATGCCGGCGGCCACGCCGATGGCCGCCGTCATCCAGATGCTGGCCGAGGTGGTCAGGCCGCGGATCTCGCGTTCGCCGCTGAGCTTGATGATGGCACCCGCCCCCAGGAAGCCGATGCCGGCGACCACGCCCTGCAGCACCCGGCTCAGGTCGCCCACCTGCATGCCGGCCTGCAGCGGCACCAGCACGAACAGCGCCGCTCCCAGCGCCACCAGCATGTGGGTGCGCAGGCCGGCGGCCTTGCCGCTGCGCTCACGCTCGTAGCCCAGCAGCCCGCCCAGCAGGAACGCCATGCCCAGGCGCAGCACGATGCGGGTGGCCTCGCCGATATCGGGAATGTCGCTGAATTCAGCGTAGACGGTGGCCCAAATCTCCTGCCAGATCGTCATGGTCGCGTCTCCTGGTTGCGGTCTTGCCCCGCGGCGGCGTGCCGGCAGGCCGTCAACTTGATTCGTACCATAGAAGGAACAGTTTGTTCCAGGGAAAGCCGGTGACCGGGACAGGATGCCACAGTTAGAATGCCTGCACCTGTCTATCTACCAGTTGGAAGATTACCCATGAACAATGCTTACCTGGACGCGCTGAAGAAGCGCCGCACCCAATACGCCCTGGGCCGCAACCTGTCCGCCTCCAAGGAGGAACTGCTGTCCCTGATCCAGGACGCGATCAAGCACAGCCCGTCGTCGTTCAATTCGCAGAGCTCGCGCGCGCTGGTGCTGTTCGGCGCCGAAAGCGAAAAACTCTGGGACATCGCCATCGAGGAAGTCCGCAAGGTCGCGCCGGCCGAAGGTTTCGACAAGACCGAAGCCAAGCTCAAGAGCTTCGCGGCCGGCGTGGGCACGGTGCTGTTCTTCGAAGACCAGGACGTGGTGCGCGGCCTGCAGGAGAAATTCGCCCTGTACGCCGACAACTTCCCGGTCTGGTCCGAACAGGCGGGCGGCATGGCCCAGTTGTCGGTGTGGTCGGCCCTGGCCAACGCCGACGTGGGCGCCAGCCTGCAGCACTACAACCCGCTGATCGACGCCGCCGTGGCGCGCGAATGGAACATTCCCGCCTGGTGGAAACTGCGCGCGCAAATGCCGTTCGGCTCCAATGAAGCCGGGTTCGGCGAAAAAGCCTTCATGGACGACGCCGAGCGCTTCCGCGTGGCGGGCTGACCGGCCGGCCGTGCCGGCGCGGCGCGCCAGGCGCCATGGCGGCACGGCCGGTTGCTCAATTGGTTTCGACCAGCCGGTTGATCTTCAAGGCCACCAGCGTGCAGACCGCGCCCGAAATCAGGTACGTGCTGGCCGCGATCAGGCCGAATTCGGTCGACAACCCCAGCGCCACCAGCGGCGCGAACGCGGCGCCGAACAGCCAGGCCATGTCGGCCGTGAGCGCCGCGCCGGTGTAGCGGAAATGCATCGAGAAATTCGATGTCACGGTGCCCGAGGCCTGGCCGTATGACAAGCCCAGCAGGGCGAAGCCGCACAGGATGAACACGTTCTCGCCCGCCGCGCCGCTGCCCAGCAGCCACGGGGCCGACAGCGCGAACAGGCCGATCAGCACCGCCAGCGTGCCCAGCGTCCTGCGGCGGCCGGCGCGGTCGGCGATCCAGCCGGAAACGAGGGTGCCGACAAAACTGATGGCGGCGCCGACGATCTGCACGCCCAGCACGCTGGCCAGCGACCGCTCGCCGCGCAGGCTGATCCACGACAGCGGAAAAATCGTCACCAGGTGGAACAAGGCGTAGCTCGCCAAGGCCGCGAAGGCGCCGATGAAGACGTTGTAGGCCTGCTCGTCGATGACCTCGGAAACCCGGATGGGCGAGAGCTCGCGCTCTTCGAGCAGGCGCGTGTACTCTTCGGTGAGCACCAGCCGCAACCGCGCGAACAGCGCCACCACGTTGATCGCGAACGCCACGAAGAACGGGTAGCGCCAGCCCCAGTCGACCAGGTCCTGGCGGCTGAGCGTGCTGAACAGGTACAGGAAAATCGCGCCGGCCAGCATGAAGCCCACCGGCGCGCCGAGCTGGCCGATCATCGCATACCAGCCGCGCCGGTCGGGCGGCGCGTTCAGCGCCAGCAGCGACGGCAGGCCGTCCCACGAGCCGCCCAGCGCGATGCCCTGCAGGCAGCGGAACAGGGCCAGCAGCACGATCGCCATCGGCCCGAGCGTCTCGTAGCCGGGCAGGAACGCCATGCCCGCCGTGGCCGTGCCCAGCATGAACAACGCCAGTGTCAGCTTCGGCCCGCGGCCCCAGCGGCGCTGCACCGCCATGAAAATCGCGGTGCCGAACGGCCGGCAGATGAACGCGAAGGAAAAGATCACGAACGACCACAGGGTGCCGTACAGCGGGGTCTCGAAAGGGAAGAAAATCTGTGGGAAGACGGCAACACAGGCGATGCCGAAGACGAAGAAATCGAAGTATTCGGATGCGCGGCCGATGACCACGCCGACCGCGATTTCCCCGGGCGCGACGTTGGAATGGCCGGCTTCGTGGGCGCCCGCCGGGTATTGCGACACGGTGCTGGACATACGTTGGCTCGCTCCGTCTGGGGTGGAAAACAGCCTTGTCGCCCGCGCGAACGCCGGCGCCCTGCAAACCGGTGCCTTCCTTTTTACTCTAGATTTTTCACATCTTCCAGAGTAGGGTTGCGAATATCCATCGTCCGGGCTGAGCTTATCTCTCAGGGGGGCTGCATGTTCGTGCCGTTCTTCAGAAAGCTGCGAGGCGCACTCATTCTTGCCGTGGCCGGCGCACTCGGCGGCTGCAGCAAGGCCGTGCTGTTGTCGCCTTCCGGCGACGTGGCGTGGCAGTTGCGCGACATCATTCTCGTGTCCACCGGCCTGATGCTGCTGATCATCGTGCCGGTCATCGCCGCCACGCTGTGGTTCGCCTGGCGCTACCGCGAAAGCAACACCGACGCCCCCTACTCGCCCGACTGGGACCACTCCACCATCCTGGAACTGCTGATCTGGGCGGCGCCGCTGCTGATCATCATCGCGCTGAGCGCGCTGACCTGGGTCAGCACCCACCAGCTCGACCCCTACCGCCCGCTGGCGCGCCTGGATGCCCAGCGTCCCATCCCGGCCGATACCCGGCCGCTCGAAGTACAGGTGGTGGCGCTCGACTGGAAATGGCTGTTCCTCTATCCCGAGCAGGGCATCGCCACGGTCAACGAACTGGCCGCCCCGGTCGACCGGCCCATCGAGTTCAAGATCACCTCGTCGACAGTGATGAACTCGTTCTTCATCCCCGCGCTGGCCGGCCAGATCTACGCCATGCCGGGCATGCAGACGCGCCTGCACGCGGTCATCAACCATCCCGGCGTCTACGACGGCTTCTCGGCCAACTACAGCGGCGCCGGCTTCTCGCAAATGCGCTTCAAGTTCCACGGCCTGTCGCAGGCGGAATTCGACCAGTGGGTGCAGGCCGGCAAGGCTTCCGGCAGCACGCTGGACCGCGCCGCCTACCTGCGCCTCGAGCAGCCCAGCGTGGCCGCGCCGGTACAGCGCTACGGCACGGTCGACCCCGGCTTGTACGGCGCCATCGTGGACCGCTGCGTGGAGCCAGGCAGCCGCTGCGTGCGCGACATGGCCGAGGCGATCTGCCGCGCGCCCAGGCAGGCCGCGCTGGAAGCACCGCCGCCCGGGCCCGCGCGCGCCATGTAGGGCCGGCCGCGCGCTCGCCCAGTTGATGCTCGACGAACGAACCTTGCGGGAACACCAAATGTCCGATCATCCAGCCACCGAGAGCCTCTTGTTCGGGCGCCTGACCTGGGACGCGATCCCGCTCCACGAGCCGATCCTGCTGGTGACCTTCGTGGTCGTCGCGCTGGGGGCCATCGCCATCCTCGGCGCCATCACCTATTACCGCCTGTGGGGCTACCTGTGGCGGGAATGGTTCACCAGCATCGACCACAAGAAAATCGGCATCATGTACGTGGTGCTGGGCCTGGTCATGCTGCTGCGCGGCTTTGCCGACGCCCTGATGATGCGGGCGCAGCAGGCCATCGCGTTCGGCGACAACCTGGGCTACCTGCCGCCGCACCACTACGACCAGATCTTCACCGCCCACGGCGTGATCATGATCTTCTTCGTCGCCATGCCGCTGGTGACCGGCCTGATGAACTACATCGTGCCGCTGCAGATCGGCGCGCGCGACGTGGCCTTTCCGTTCCTGAACAACTTCAGCTTCTGGATGACCGTCACCGGCGCCGTGCTGGTGATGATGTCCTTGTTCGTGGGCGAATTCGCGCGCACCGGCTGGCTGGCCTATCCGCCGTTGTCGGGCATCCTGCACAGTCCGGACGTGGGCGTCGACTACTACATCTGGGCATTGCAGATAGCCGGGGTGGGCACGCTGCTATCGGGGGTCAACCTGCTGGTGACCATCGTCAAGATGCGCGCGCCGGGCATGAACATGATGCGCATGCCGATCTTCACCTGGACCTCGCTGTGCACCAACATCCTGATCGTCGCCGCCTTCCCCGTGCTGACGGCCGTGCTGGCGCTGCTGGCGATGGATCGCTATGTCGGCACCAACTTCTTCACGGCCGACGGCGGCGGCAACGCGATGATGTACGTGAACCTGGTGTGGATCTGGGGCCATCCCGAGGTGTACATCCTGATCCTGCCGGCCTTCGGCATCTTCTCGGAAGTCGTGCCGACCTTCTGCCGCAAGCGGCTGTTCGGCTACGCGTCGATGGTCTATGCCACGGTTGTCATCACCGTGCTGTCCTACCTGGTCTGGCTGCACCACTTCTTCACCATGGGCTCGGGCGCCAGCGTCAACTCGTTCTTCGGCATCACCACGATGATCATCTCGATCCCCACGGGGGCCAAGGTGTTCAACTGGCTGTTCACCATGTACCGCGGCCGCATCCGCTTCGAGGTGCCGATGCTGTGGACCGTCGGCTTCATGGTCACCTTCGTGATCGGCGGCATGACCGGCGTGCTGCTGGCGGTGCCGCCGGCCGACTTCGCCCTGCACAACAGCCTGTTCCTGATCGCGCACTTCCACAACGTGATCATCGGCGGCGTGCTGTTCGGCCTGCTGGCCGGCATCACCTACTGGTTCCCCAAGGCCTTCGGCTACCGCCTCGACCCGTACTGGGGCAAGTGGTCGTTCTGGCTCTGGCTGGTGGGCTTCTACCTGGCGTTCATGCCGCTGTATGTACTCGGCCTGCTGGGCGTCACGCGCCGCATGAGCCATTTCCAGGACGCCTCGCTGCAGATCTGGTTCCAGCTCGCCGCGCTGGGCGCGCTGCTGATCGCCGGCGGCATCGCCTGCTTCATCATCCAGCTGGTGGTCAGCTTCCGGCGCCGCGAGGCCCTGCGCGACCGCACCGGCGACCCGTGGGACGGCCGCACCCTGGAATGGTCCACTGCCTCGCCGCCGCCGGTCTACAACTTCGCCTTCACGCCGCTGGTGCACGACCGCGACGCCTGGTGGCAGATGAAGCAGCTGGGCTATGCGCGGCCGGTGGACGGCTTCATTCCCATCCACATGCCGGCCAACACCTGGGCCGGCATCGTGCTGGCCGGGCTCTCGCTGGTGCTGGGCTTCGCGCTGATCTGGCACATGTGGCCGGTCGCCGCCCTCGCCTTCGCGGCGCTGATCGGCGTCACGATATTCCATACCTTCAACTACAACCGCGATTACTACGTGCCGGCCGACTACGTCGCCCGCTGCGAGGACGATCGCACCCGCTTGCTGGCTGCCCATGTCTGAACTCTCCGCTTCCGTACAGGCCGACTCCGGCCGGCAGTTCTACCTGAAGGGCGAACACCACGCGAAGAACGGCACCCTGCTGGGCTTCTGGGTGTACCTGATGAGCGACTGCCTCGTCTTCGCTTGCCTGTTCGCCACCTACGGCGTGCTGGGCCGCAACTATGACGGCGGCCCGACCGGCGCCGACCTGTTCGACTTGCCGCTGGTGGCGATCAACACCGCGCTGCTGCTGCTTTCCTCCATCACCTACGGTTTCGCGCTGCTGCAGGGCCGCAAGGGCCGGGCCGGCTCGCTGCTCGGCTGGCTGGCCGTCACCGGCCTGCTCGGCGCCGGCTTCCTGGGCCTGGAGCTCTACGAGTTCTCCCACCTGATCCACATCGGCGCCGGCCCGCAGCGCAGCGCCTTCCTGTCGTCGTTCTTCACCCTGGTCGGCACGCACGGGCTGCACGTCACCTTCGGCATCATCTGGCTGGTGGTGCTGATGGTGCAGATCCGCCTGCACGGCCTGACCATCCCCAACAAGCGCCGCCTGATGTGCCTGTCGATGTTCTGGCACTTCCTCGACGTGATCTGGATCGGCGTCTTCACCGTGGTCTACCTGATGGGAGTACTGCCATGAGCGCCCCGACGACTTCCGGCCATCAACCCCACCACGAAGAAGAAGACCCGCTGGCCCATGCCTCGCTGCACGGCTACCTGCTGGGCTTCGCACTGGCCGCGATCCTCACCGCCATTCCGTTCTTCATCGTCATGGGCGGGCTGTTCTCCAGCTCGCGGGTGACCAGCATGGTGATCCTGGCCATCGCCGCGGTCCAGGTGGTGGTGCATGTCATATACTTCCTGCACGTAGACTTCCAGGCCGAAGGCGGCTGGAACATGCTTTCCATCGTCTTCACGCTGGTGCTGCTGGTCATCACCCTCAGCGGCTCGATCTGGATCATGTACCACCTGGACCACAACATGATGCCCATGTCGCCGCAAGACATGCGAAAAATTCCTTGAACGCCCCCCACCCGACGCATTCCCCAAGCCGGCCGCGCCGCGCGGCCAAACTGATTTTCCTGGTCCTGCTGGCCGCCATCCTGTTCGTCGGGTTCTGCTCGCTGGGCGTCTGGCAGGTGCAGCGCCGCGCCTGGAAGCTGGAACTGATCTCGCAGGTCGAGCAGCGCGCCCACCTGCCCGCGGTCGAGGCGCCCGGCCCGGCGCAATGGCCGGCCCTCAGCCGCGGCGGCGACGAATACCGCCCCGTCCGCGCCACCGGCACCCTGCGCCACGACCGCGCAACCCTGGTCCAGGCCACCACCGACTACGGCAGCGGCTACTGGGTGATGACGCCGATGGAACTGCGCGGCGGCGGCACGGTGCTGGTCAACCGCGGCTTCGTGCTGCCGGCCTGGCGCAAGCGGCCGGCCGCGGCCGCGCCGGCCGGCGAAACCCAGGTGACCGGGCTGCTGCGCATGTCCGAGCCCGATTTCCCGTTCCTGCGTCACAACGACCCGGCCCAGGATCTCTGGTACTCGCGCGATACCCAGGCCATCGCCGCGGCGCGCGGCCTGGGCCAGGTGGCGCCCTACTTCATCGATGCCGCCAAGGGACCGCAGCCGGCGCCCGATCCCGCCGTGGCGCCGGTGCCGGGCCTGACCGTGCTGCACTTCCGCAACCACCACTTGTCGTACGCCATTACCTGGTTCGCGCTGGCGGCCATGGTGATCGTCGGCGCCGTCATCGTCGTGCGGGTCGAGCGCCGCTCCCGCTCCAGGGTGTAGCGGGCGGGCTTGCACACTCTCAGGTACAATCCACCCCCGTCGCCGGTGCGGAAAGGCAGTTCATCCCGCCCGGCATGCAGCAGTTCCGTCGGGGCGTAGCGCAGCCTGGTAGCGCATCTGCTTTGGGAGCAGAGGGTCGCGAGTTCGAATCCCGCCGCCCCGACCAATAAAATCAAAGGGTTAGCTCAGATGATGAGCTAACCCTTTGTGCTTTTGGGGAGCCAAGGGGCCAGCGCTAAGCGGAATCTTCGGCAAAGTGTTATTCCTTGCTGCGGCCCCTTTGTCAGTTAGGCTTTGGTTAGGAAAAGATTAGGTTTCCGGAAAGCCTGGGAATCCGCATAAAAAGGGCTGTCCGGCCATTTTGCCATCTTGGGTTAGGAAGGCTAGGTTTTCCCCAGCCCCTCCCGGAAACTTGTGGTGCTCGGCTTGGTGCGTCGTTGGCTATTATTGATCGCTAATGCAACCCACGGTTAAAGAGCAATGGCCATACGCCTCAGCGAGAAGTACCTCCAGCAAATTGAAGCGTGCGTCGACACCATCCAAGTCGACAATTGGATCGAGGTGTTTGAGACCGAAGCTTTCCGTGAATTGAGAGAGTCCGTCAAAAAAATACACGGCACCTACTTGACTGATGGCGATGCCGGACACCTCATTCTGAGCCGTCTAGTGGAGGTCTTCGTTGGAGAGCCGGGGCCTCGAGGTGGGGCAATAGTATGGGAAGAGAACTCAGATTTGCGAGAAAAGCTTATTGATTCTCTTCGAGATGATATCCAGTCGCTGCCCTGGACCGTGCAGGTGAATTTCCCGCTTCCCCGATTCAACCGATTCGGGGATTTCGAGATAAAGATATGCGACTCGCTATCACTACAGACGCGGCTGGCGCCTGTAAGCCCGATGCTTGAGGGGCTGAATCCTCTTATTGGCCTTGTGAGGAATCAAGGACATGCGTGGCTATGTGTCACTGTTAATGGTTATATCGATAGCTTGCATGAATCGGCTGCGGTGAGCTCCGCGATTACGCAAGCCAAGCGTTGCCTATACTTTTTTGGCGGGTTTGCTGCAGCTTCGCCGTGGGACGTCCTTCAAGCTGAAGCGTTCGCCAACGGCCCGCGCGGCAGCCAAGCCATTCGCCTTCCCCATTCGCTAGAACGGTACTTTGGCGGACTGGCCCCTGTCGAAAGCCGGCTCGCAATATATGACCATTCCGAAGGCAAAGGGCTATTAGGGGGCGCGTTCCGTCCCGCTAATACCGATGACGAGCGATGCATGGCTCTGCGCGACAATCTAGGCGTGGCGCAGAGTTTCTTCGAACGGCGCGAGCATGAGGACTTTGACGCGATAGCTGCAGCTATCGAGTGGTATATAGACTCGATAACTGCTGACAATCAGACTTTCGCCTACATCGCTGCGTGCATTGGACTGGAAGCTCTTCTAGGTTATGGAGACTCCACGGAGCGCATGGACGCCATGTCATCCCGACTAAGCGACCGCTATGGATTCCTTCTTGGGACTGGTCGCAAGCAACGCGATAGGCTGGCAGAAGAATTCAAGCAAATGCTATCTTTGAGAGGAAAGCTCGTGCATGCTCGTAGCAAGCGGCTAACGGCCGGTGAGCAGCAACAACTACATCAGGTGCAGAACATGCTTAGCAAAGTGATTGGCAAAGAAATCTCAGTTTTCATTCGTCAGTGACGTGGGCTTCGCAGATTCGGCATGGTTCGACGGTGATAGATCGCACCATCCACGCGTCATGCCTGAGTGTGCGTGTGCTACGCGGCGCGATACTTGCCCAGCAATGCCCGATTCTCCAGTGCATTGCCAAAAAGTCTCACGATTCCCATCGTTTTATCGGCAAGTTCGTCTAGATCATGCGCCCCTACTAAAGTGTCTTCACCATGTGCAATTGAGTTACGGCGCTTCAGTAGGAACACATCCACAAAATCGGGGTCGATCTCGAGTTTAGCCGGATTGATCCCGCAGACCAGACATATGTCGCAGAAGACATCGTAGTTTAGATTTGCAGTGGAAACGAGGTCGAGGTTCGCTCTGGAAAATCTAACTGTAGACGCTCCCAATATTTCGTCGATCAAGGCACAACGCTCCGCTAAGCTCGTCTTCGATCGCGACAGCGCGGCCAGCCGAGGCATGAAATGATTTCGAAGAAATTGGGGGTCTAGCTCGCCAAAACGGAGTTTGCGCATCGAAACGTGCTCAAGATACTTCTGCGCTGCAAACCGGACATAACCTTCCCAATGCGCGTAGCAAATCGTAACTAGGGCGCGTAGTAGTACGCGCTGTAAATTGGCGTCGGCGCGGAACGCCGCGGTTTTTAGGTCGGATATTTCGCGCAGTCGCCAGGTCCGATCAGATGTAAGCTGCTGGGATAGAATCTCTTCAGAATACGGTTTCGTCACGGTCTGAACCACCTCGTCCCGAATGGAACCGTTCGCTGGATGCGTGTAGTTCCGCGGAGGCCGCCTGCCGTAAATGTGCTGACTTCTGCTTGGCTCCAAAATTCTTGGGTACGTTGGCGAACGTAGGCTATCGGATCTGGTTCTTGCTGAATCAAAGGGAGGTTGTGCGCGATGCCTACTGCTATCCCTTCAAGACCTACGAGGCCCACTTTTCCAATGTGACGATTTGATGCTGCGTCAAAGCGGCGCAGCGCGTCATCACCAAGCGCCTGCTGCAGCAGATCGAAAACTTGGTTCAACAAATTCACGTCCGTCGCGGTCTCTCCGAGATGTGCGAGATCAACGATGCCCGAATCAATGTATTCTTCAACGTCCAGCGAGCCGTCGTAATCCACAAGTGAATGGACCAAGAATCGAACGGCCAGTTCCATATGCCGCTGCCGCTCCATTTGGTCTTCGCTCGTGTTCACGAGGCTAAGGAACGATTGCCGCTCGGCGGCCGCCTTGATCCCGCGAAAATACTCGGCGTTCACCATGAGCATTATGCAATTCCGCAGTTCCTGAGCATTTGCTTGCGTTCCACCGGCGTTCAGTCGCTGAAAGAGATCGAACTTGGTCTGGGTGTCGCTGGGTCGCTTAAGTATCTCAACGCCTATGCGCGCACGACGAATCGCCAACTGGTGTGGCTTGCTCAAAGGGTTTTGCTCCGCAATCGTCGCGTCTGGGATGTTTTCGGAACACTCCCAGACCGAATTGTGCAAAGACGGAAGATACTTGGTCGATTCAAGAAGCGAAGGCGGGACTAAGTTCTCGCTCTCCGGGTCTTTGAGCTTTCCCATGAACTCCAAGATGGTGGACAAGCGCTGTAGACCATCTATCAGCTCCCACTTTCCATCTTCATTTTCAAACACGAATATGGGTGGCAAGGGGATGCCCAAAAGCAAGGATTCAACGAGCCGTGACTTCTGAGTTATGTTCCATCTGAATAATCTTTGGAATTCCGGAGCAATCACAATTTCGTTTTCTTCGTACATCGTGACCACCTCGCCGATGGACATTTGATACGCGTCTGTTCTGACTTGCCGTTGAGCGGCGTTGATTTCTTGTTCAAGCATGGCCAGAGACCTCCACTAAACCGGGTGTAGTTTCCGAGACTTACCACCAGTTAAGATGTTACGGGTTGTCACGCTAAAGGATACCCCAGAACGTGTCGGAAATTGGGGGGAGTCTCCGCGATTCGAAGTGACCCAGTCAATTCCTAAGGAAATCGATGGGGCGGGGAGTCCGCCGCGAATTGTTGCGGCCAGGGCAGCCAATCGGTGAGGGCACTTAAGAGGGAAGTTAGATGGCGGCCAACGGCGTCTGCGTTTGCGCCCACCGTCCGTCCGGTCGAATTCCATTTCCTTCGCGTCGGGCCGAGCGTTGTGCAGTGCTATGTCGGTCAGTAGATTGGTCGCCATAGAAGTCTGGGTCTTCGATGGACCATCTAGGGGGCCAGAGCTTTGTGGCTGCTGGCGGCTGTTGGAAGACTTTGGCGGACTTCGAATAGCTGGAAAGCCAACAAAGAAGCGAGTGTGGCGCTTCCTGGGGACTTTCGCGGACTTCGACGGAAAGGCTCTCTTTGCTTTGGAAACAGGGGTCGCGAGTTCGAATCCCGCCGCGCCGACCACTCACATCAAGAGGCTTGCATGCTCCGGCATGCAGGCCTTTTTGTTTGGTCGCGAACCCGCGCCGGCGCTCGATCCGCCCCTGCACCGCTCACGCGGCCCCGTTCTCAGCGCAGCTTCCCCACCCGCCCCGGCGGCACGCCGTAGCGCCGGCGAAACGCCGTGGCGAAGTTCTCCGGGCTGGAATAGCCGGCGATCCACGCCGCCTGGGCCACGCTGACCGCCTCGCGCTCCAGCGCCAGCCGGGCGCGCGCCAGGCGGGCGTCGCGCAGATAGGCGAACACGGTCGTGCCCCAGGCCGCGCGGAAATGCCGCTGCAGCGTGTTGACGCTGACGCAGGCATGGCGCGCGATCTGCTCCAGCGTGAAATCGTCGGCCTGGCCGCTGTCGAGCAGGTCGCGCACCTGTTCCATGCGGGCGCGCTCGCGCCGGCCCAGCCCGGCCCCCATGCGCACGGGCGCGCCGCCGCCCAGGCAGGCGAAGGCCTCGACCGCCAGGTCGAACGCGCGCGACTCCTGGTACAGCCGCCACAACGGCGGGTCCAGGTCGGGCGGCGCCAGCATCTGCTCGACCAGCGCGGCCGCCTGCGCCGAAGCCTGCCACGGGCGGACCGCGAGGTGCCGGCCGGCGAACGCCAGGCAGGGATGTTCGCCGTCATCGCCGAAACGGCGCCGCAGCCAGTCCGCGGCGAACGTCAGGCTGACGGTGCGCTCGATGTCGCCGCGCCGCGACTGCCGCGCGAAGGCGGTGGGCTCGGCCACCGCCACCAGCGCGCCGTTGGCGCCGCCGCCGGGCCGCGGCCCCAGCAGCAAACGATGCTTCCCGAAACTGACGTCGGCCTTGCCGCCTATGGTCAGCGCCACCCGCAGGCCCGGCCGCAGGACGGCATGCACGGCCACCCCCTGCAAGTCGCGCGCGTCGACCCGGTGCAGGATCAGGCCATCGGCCAGCGGCACGGTATGGACCAGGCCCTCGAATACCGGCCGCTGCGCCCCGGGCGCGATGACGGCGTACTGCGCCGTGCCGTGGCGCGCCTGCTCGCGCAAGGCCGGCACATACAACTGCGCCGCGCGCCGCGGGGAAGAACCAATGTCGAAGAACGCTGATGTCATGGGATTGAGGATCAGGCAAAGCTTTCTGGCGGCCGGCCAAAGCCGGCCACGCCGCCCGCCTGACATAATGTTGAACGTCAAATGATATTAGAAATCATTACTGATTAAACCATATCGGGCGCGTCGCCGGGCAACCGGGGCGCGCCGCTTATTGCGCACTCGGAGAATCCGGCATGTCCACGCCCCCATACGCGCGCCCTTGCGTCGGCGCCGTCGTCAGCCTCGCCTTGTCCGGCGCCGCCCTGGCCCAGAACGCGGCCCCGGCGCAAGACCCCGCCCAGGTCCAGGAAATGGCGGCCGTGCAGGTGCTGGGCACGGCCGAGGAAGAGATCAAGGAATCGCTGGGGGTCTCGGTCATCACGGCCGACGAAATCGAGCGCCGCCCGCCCACCAATGACCTGTCGGACCTGATCCGCCGCGAGCCGGGGGTCAACCTGACCGGCAACAGCGCCAGCGGGGCGCGCGGCAACAGCCGCCAGATCGATATCCGCGGCATGGGCCCCGAGAACACTCTCATCCTGATCGATGGCAAGCCGGTCAGCTCGCGCAATGCGGTGCGCTATGGCTGGAACGGCGACCGCGACACGCGCGGCGACAGCAACTGGGTGCCGGCCGAGGAAGTGGAGCGCATCGAAGTGATCCGCGGGCCGGCCGCGGCGCGCTACGGCTCGGGCGCCATGGGCGGGGTGGTGAACATCATCACCAAGCAGCCCAGCGACAAGCCGACGGCATCGGCCACGTATTACCTGAACCAGCCGGAAGACAGCGACGAGGGCAATACCAACCGCGTCAACGTGCGCCTGTCCAGCCCGATCAGCGAGACGCTGAGCATGCGGATCTACGGCAACTACAACAAGACCAACCCGGATTCGCGCGACATCAACGCCGGCCACGCGGCAACGTCCGAGAACGGCAACCCCGAGACCTCGGGCCGCGAAGGCGTGATCAACCAGGACCTGAACGCGCTGTTTTCGTGGCGCCCCGACACCCGCAATACGGTCGACCTGGAAATGGGCTTCAGCCGCCAGGGCAACCTGTTCGCCGGCGACACCATGAACAACGCCAACAGCGATTTCTCGGACAGCCTGTACGGCGAAGAAACCAACGCCATGTACCGCGAGAACTTCAGCCTGTCGCACCGCGGCGACTACGACTGGGGCACCTCGCGCGCGTCGCTGTCGTATGACTACACCCGCAACGCGCGCCAGATGGAAGGCCTGGCGGGCGGCCCCGAGGGCGCCCCGGTGGACCAGGGCCGCGACACCGCGCGCCTGAAGAACCTGCGCGCTGCCGGCGAGATCAATGTGCCGTTCCGGCTGGGCTGGCAGCAGGTGGCCACGATCGGCGTGGAATACCTGCGTGAATCGCTCAACGACCCCTCCGCCATGCGCCAGACCTACTCGGGCACCGGCGGCACCATCGGCGACACGGCGGGCAGCGACCGCCCCACCAAGACCAAGCAGAACAGCTACGCGCTGTTCGTGGAAGACAATATCGAGGCGGGCCTGCGCACCACCTTGACGCCGGGCCTGCGCTTCGACCACAACAGCGAGTTCGGCAGCAACTGGAGCCCCAGCCTGAACGCCTCGTACGCGGCCACCGACGCGTTCCGCATCAAGGGCGGCATCGCGCGCGCCTACAAGGCGCCCAACCTGTACCAGTCCAACCCCAACTACCTGCTCTACAGCCGGGGCAACGGCTGCCTGCAATCGGAGACCAATTCGGGCGGCTGCTACCTGGTGGGCAACGAGAACCTGAAACCCGAGATCAGCGTCAACAAGGAAATCGGCTTCGAGTACGACCCCGGCACGTGGCGCACCAGCGCGGCGTACTTCCGCAACGACTACAAGAACAAGATCGTGGCGGATACGGAGTTCATGTACCGGCTGCCCAATGGCGCGCGGGTGCTGCAATGGACCAACAGCGGCAAGGCGGTGGTGGAAGGCCTGGAAGGCAACCTGTTCATTCCGCTGACCCCGGCGCTGGACTGGAACACCAACTTCACCTACATGCTGCAGTCGAAGAACAAGGACACCGGCGAGCCGCTCAGCGTGATCCCGGAATACACCATCAACAGCACGCTGGACTGGTACTACACCTCGCAATGGTCGTTCCAGGCCAACCTGACCTACTATGGCAAGCAGAAGGGCCCGAAGACCAACCTGCGCACGGGCGAAAACCTGGAGGACAGCGGCTTGCAGACCATCAGCCCGTACGCCCTGGTGGGCTTGAGCGTGGGCTACGTGCCCAACAAGAACCTGCGGTTCCGCGTCGGCGTCAGCAACCTGTTCGACAAGCAGCTGTACCGCGAAGGCAATGCCTCGTCGGCTGGCGCCGCCACGTATAACGAACCGGGCCGCGCCTATTACGCCACCGTGACGGTGACCTACTGATGCGGCGCAATAGCCATCGCCGGCGCTGCGCCGTGGCGGCGCTGTGCGGCGCGCTGCTTGGCGGCGCGCCGGCCGCGTCGCAGCCGGTGCTGGACGATGGCATGACGCCGGCCCAGGCGCGCGCCCGCCTGGGGCTGCTGGGCCTGGCGCAGCAGCATGTGCTGCCGCGCGGCGACGGCCAGCGCGCGGCGCGGGTGCACATCATCGTGCCGCCTGGCCCCGCGCCCGCCAGCGGCTGGCCGGTGCTGTACCTGCTGGACGGCAATGCCACCCTGCAGGCGCTGGCCACGGCCGGCCGCGCGCCGCGGGCGGTGCTGGTGGGCATAGGCTATGACGTCGACGCGCGCCTGGATGTGAACGCGCGCGCCTGGGACTACACGCCCCGGCTGCCCGGCGCTTCCACGCAGGGCAGCCCGGACCCGCGCCAGCCTGGCCGCCGCAACGGCGGCGCCGATGCCTGGCTGGAGCTGATCGAGCAGTGCGTCAAGCCGCTGGCGCGGGCGGCCGTCCGCCTCGACGAGACGCGCCAGACCCTGTACGGCCATTCATATGGCGGCCTGTTCGTGCTGCACGCGCTGCGGACCGACCCCCAGGCCTTCCAGCGCTATGTGGCGGCCAGTCCGTCGCTGTGGTGGCATGCGCCCTACATGACGGAACGCCTGCGCACACTGGACGCCGCCGGCTGCTGCGGCGCCGCGCCGCGCCAGCTGTACCTGTGGGTCGGCGAAGAAGAGCGCTCGCGGGCCGAGCGCGCGACGTCCCGCCCCGCCGGCGCCACCGCCAATGCCCGCGCCCTGGCGGCCGAACTGGCCGACAAGCCGGGGCTGGCGGTGCATTACCGTTCCTTCCCCGGCCTGGGCCATGGCGCCATGCTCGGCGCATCGGCCCGCGAAGCGGCCCGCATCGCCGCCCTCCCCTGAGCCACCTGGAGCGGGCGGCGGGGAGCAGGCGTCCTGGCGTGCATGAGATGCCAGACGCCCGGGGCGGCATGAGGTGTCTGACACCCCAGGAGACACCCACGGCATGCCGCCGCCGCGGCCGGGTGTCAGACACCTTCGGAGCGAGGCACCTTCCAACGCGGCATGAGGTGTCTGACACCCCAAGAGACGCCTGCAGCATGCCGCCGCCGCGGCCGGGGTGTCAGACACCTTCGGAGCGAAACACCTTCCAACGCGGCATGAGGTGTCTGACACCCCAAGAGACGCCCGCGGCATGCCGCCGCCGCGGCCGGGGTGTCAGACACCTTCGGAGCGAAACACCTTCCAACGCGGCATGAGGTGTCTGACACCCCAGGAGACGCCCACGGCATGCCGCCGCCGCGGCCGGGTGTCAGACACCTTCGAAGCGAGGCACCTTCCAAGGCAGCAAGAGGTGTCTGACACCCCAGGAGACGCCCACGGCATGCCGCCGCCGCGGCCGGGTGTCAGACACCTTCGGAGCGAGACACCTTCCAACGCGGCATGAGGTGTCTGACACCCCAGGAGACGCCCGCGGCATGCCGCCGCCGCGGCCGGGGTGTCAGACACCTTCGGAGCGAGACACCTTCCAGGCCTTCGGCGCGGCGCATCGGCTGCCGACGCAAAAAGGGCCCGGCTCCCCTGCGGGAGCCAGGCCCCTTGGACCACCGGCCCGATGGTTCAGCCGAAACGACCGGTGATGTAGTCTTCGGTTTCCTTGCGGGCCGGCTTGACGAAGATCTGGTCGGTCTCGCCGAATTCCATGAGCTCGCCCAGGTACATATAGGCGGTGTAGTCCGAGCAGCGCGCCGCCTGCTGCATGTTGTGGGTCACGATGACCACCGTGTAGTCGTTCTTCAGTTCGGCGATCAGCTCTTCGATCTTGGCGGTGGAAATCGGGTCCAGCGCCGAGCACGGTTCGTCCAGCAACAGCACTTCGGGCTTGATGGCCACGCCGCGGGCAATGCACAGGCGCTGCTGCTGCCCGCCCGACAGGCTGTTGCCGCTCTGGTGCAGCTTGTCCTTGACTTCGTTCCACAGCGCCGCCTTGGACAGCGCCCATTCGACACGCTCGTCCATCTCGCCCTTGGACATGCGCTCGAACAGGCGCACGCCGAAGGCGATGTTGTCGTAGATGCTCATGGGAAACGGCGTCGGCTTCTGGAATACCATGCCGACCTTGGCGCGGATCAGCGAAATGTCGGTCTTGGAAGTCAGCAGGTTTTCGCCGTCGAGCACGATCTCGCCCTCGGCGCGCTGGCCCGGGTACAGCTCGAACATGCGGTTGAAAGTGCGCAGCAGCGTCGACTTGCCGCAGCCCGAGGGGCCGATGAAAGCCGTGACCTTGTTCTCGCGGATCGACATGTTCACGTTGCGGATCGCATGGAACTTGCCATAGTAGAAGTTCAAGTTCTTGACTTCGATCTTGGCTTTGGCGGAGGCGGTGTTTTCCATAAGTCTTCCTGAAGCCGGCGCGGCGCGCCGGCGTGGCGATCACGATTTGCGGAACAGGTTGCGAGCCAGGATATTGATGCCCAGCACCAGCAGGGTGATCAGGGTGGCGCCGGCCCAGGCCAGGTCGTTCCAGTCCTGGAAGGGGCTGGCGGCGTACTGGTAGATGACCACCGGCAGGTTGGCCATGGGCTGGTTCATGTTCAGCGACATGAACTGGTTGGACAGCGCGGTGAACAAGAGCGGCGCGGTCTCGCCCGAGATGCGGGCGATGGCCAGCAGGATGCCGGTGATGATGCCGGTCTTGGCGGCGCGATAGCACACCATGGTGATCATGCGCCACTTGGGGCAGCCCAGCGCCGCCGTGGCCTCGCGCAGGCTGTTGGGCACCAGCATCAGCATGTTGTCGGTGGTGCGCACCACCACCGGGATCACCAGGATCGACAGCGCCACGGCGCCGGCCCAGCCCGAATAGTGGCCGACCTGCGCCACGTACACGGCGTAGATAAACAGGCCGATGATGATCGACGGCGCCGACAGCAGCACGTCGTTGAGGAACCGGGTGGCAGGCGCCAGCCAGCCGCGCTGGCCGTATTCGGCCAGGTAGGTGCCGGCCAGGATGCCGACCGGCGTGCCGATCAGCGTGCCCACGCCGGCCATCAGCAAGCTGCCGGCGATGGCGTTGATCAGGCCGCCCTGTTGCCCGGGCGGCGGCGTGATCTCGGTGAACAGCGTCAGCGACAGCGCGGGCGCGCCCTTGAACAGCAGCGTCAAGATGATCCAGAACAGCCAGAACAGCCCGAACAGCAGCGTGGCCAGCGAGATGGTCAACATGACCTTGTTGACCATGTGGCGCCGGCGGTAGATGCCGTTCTTCATGTTGAGTACGGATTCAGCCATATTTTTTTCCCGGTGCGTGCTCAGGTCTTCTTGCCTTCCGCCGCCGACAGGCGCAGCAGCAGGACCTTGGAGAGCGCCAGCACCACAGTGGTGATCAGGAACAGGATCAGGCCCAGTTCCAGCAGCGCGGATTTCTGCAGGCCGCCGGCTTCGTTGAATTCATTGGCCAGCGCCGAGGCGATGGAGTTGCCGGGCGAGAACAGGGAATCGGGCGAGCGGAAGGCGTTGCCGATGACGAACGTGACCGCCATGGTCTCGCCCAGCGCGCGGCCCAGGCCGAGCATGATGCCGCCGATGACGCCCGACTTGGTGTACGGCAGCACCACGCGCCACATCACTTCCCAGGTAGTGCTGCCCAGGCCGTAGGCCGATTCCTTCAGCATGGGCGGGACCAGTTCGAACACGTCGCGCATCACGGCGGCGATGAACGGGATGATCATGATGGACAGGATCAGGCCGGCCGTGAAAATACCGATGCCGAATGGCGGGCCGGCGAAGAAGCCGCCGACGACCGGCAGGCCGCCCAGCGCGGCGATCAGGCCCGGCTGCACATACTGCTGGAAGATCGGCACGAAGATGAACAGGCCCCACATGCCGTAGATGATGGACGGGATGGCGGCCAGCATCTCGATGGCAGTGCCCAGCGGGCGCCGCAGCCAGGAGGGCGACAGCTCGGTCAGGAAGATGGCGATGCCGAACGAGACCGGGACCGCGATGATCAGCGCAATCGCCGAGGTGAGCAGCGTGCCGATGATGGGCACCACCGCCCCGTAGTTCTGCTGGACCGGATCCCAATCGTTCAGCCACAGGAACGACAGGCCGTACTTGGCCAGGGACTCGCGGCTGCCGTAGATCAGCGAGACCATGATCGCCGCCAGCAGGATGAACACCAGGAAGGCGAACAGGCGGGTCAGGTTCTTGAACAGCGCATCCATTAGCGCGTTGTTGTTTGGCTTCATAGGCGGGGGCGTGCCGGTGGTGACGGAGTCCGTCCCGCGGGACGGTAGCGACACGCTATTATCCAATACCGCGCTCATGGATGGGCTTTCCTTGGTTACGCTGCGGGGGTGCGTGCAGGGGGACACAGCTTGGCGCGCGGGCCTGCCGGCCCGCGCGCCGTGTTACTGCAGGCCCGGAGTTACTTCCAGACCGCCTTGCCGTCGGCGCTCTTGATCTCGCCCCAGGCGGCGCGGATCTCGTCCGTGACGTTGTCGGGCAGCGGCACGTAGTCCAGCTCGGCGGCGGCCTTGTCGCCGTTCTTGAAGGCCCAGTCGAAGAACTCGAGCACGGCGCGGCCTTGCTCGGGCTTGTCCTGCACCTTGTGCACCAGGATGAAGGTGGCGGCGGTCACGGGCCACGACTCGGCGCCGGGCTCGTTGGTCAGCACCACGCCCATGCCGGGCGCGCTCTTCCAGTCGGCGTTGGCGGCCGCGGCGGCGAAGGCCGACTGCTCGGGCTGCACGAACTTGCCGTCCTTGTTCTGCAGCTGGGTCCAGGCCAGCTTGTTCTGCTTGGCGTAGGCGTATTCGACGTAGCCGATCGAGTTCTTCAGCTGGCCCACGTACGCGGCCACGCCTTCGTTACCCTTGCCGCCCTGGCCGGTGGGCCACTTCACGGCCTTGCCCTCGCCCACTTTCTCTTTCCACTCGGGCGACACTTTCGACAGGTAGTTGGTCCAGCCGAAGGTCGTGCCCGAGCCATCCGAACGGTGCACCACCACGATGTCGGTCGAGGGCAGCTTCAGGTCGGGGTTCAGCGCCTTGATGGCCGCGTCGTCCCACTTCTTGACCTTGCCCAGGAAGATGTCGGCCAGCACCGGGCCCGACAGCTTCAGCTGGCCGGGCTGGACGCCGTCGATGTTGACCACCGGCACCGTGCCGCCGATCACGGCCGGGAACTGCAGCAGGCCGCTCTTTTCGAGGTCGTCGGCCTTGAGGGGATCGTCCGAGGCGCCGAAGTCGACCGTCTTGGCCTTGATCTGCTGCTGGCCGCCGCCCGAGCCGATCGACTGGTAGTTGACGGCATTGTCGGTCGCGGCCTTGTAGTCGGAGGCCCACTTGGCATACACCGGGTACGGGAACGACGCGCCGGCGCCGGTGATGTTGGCGGCCTGCACGGCGAAAACGGCGCCGCTCAGGGCGACGCCGATGGTGATTTGCTTGAAGACACGGTTGAACATTAGGGTTCCTTCTGTGCTCGTTGAGGGAGTCGCGGCGGGCTGACTGCGCCCGTCTCATCAATCGACGGGTCAAATGTTAAAAGCGCAACATGACAAGACCGTGACAGTCACATACGTGACATCCACGCCGGCCGCCGGGGCCTACTTGTCCAGCCGCTCCATGAGGAAATCGTGCAGGTTGAAGGCCGGGCGGCGGTTGCGCACCCGGACATACGAGCCGTCGGCCTGCTGCTGCCAGGCAAGCTGGTTGTCGCGCAGCGCGAAGGTGAACGATTCGTCGATGACCCGCTTCCTGAGCGCCTTGTCGTACACCGGGAAGGCGACCTCGACGCGCCGGAAGAAATTGCGGTCCATCCAGTCGGCCGAGGACAGGTAGACGGTTTCCTCGCCGTCCGCATAGAAATAAAACACCCGCGAGTGCTCCAGGAAGCGCCCGACGATGGAACGCACCCGGATGTTGTCAGACAACCCGGGCACCCCGGCGCGCAGGGCGCACACGCCGCGCACCACCAGGTCGATCTTCACGCCGGCCTGGCTCGCCTTGTACAGCTCGGCGATGATCTGCTCCTCGAGCAGCGAGTTCATCTTGGCCATGATGCGGGCCCGCCGGCCGGCCTTGGCGGCCCGGATTTCGGCCCGGATCAGCGCCATCATGGATTCATGCAGGGTGAACGGCGACTGCAGCAGGGACTTCAGCGTGCGCCGGGCCCCCAGGCCGGTAAGCTGGGTGAACACCTTGTCCATGTCTTCGCACAGCCGCGGGTCGGCCGTCAACAGGCCAAAGTCGGTGTACAGCCGGGCGGTGCGCGGGTGGTAGTTGCCGGTGCCCAGGTGGGCATAGCGGCGCAGGCGGCCTTTTTCGCGGCGCAGCACCAGCGCCATCTTGGCATGGGTCTTGTGCGCCACCACCCCGTAGACCACATGCGCCCCCACCTCCTCGAGGCGGGCGGCCCAGTTGATATTAGTCTGCTCGTCGAAGCGGGCCATCAGCTCCACCACCACGGTCACTTCCTTGCCCGCCCGCGCCGCCGCCAGCAGGATCTGCATCAGCTCGGAGTCTTCCCCGGTGCGGTAGATGGTCTGCTTGATGGCCATCACGTCCGGATCCAGCGCGGCGGCCGTGAGGAAATCGATGACCGGCTGGAACGACTGGTATGGATGGTGCAGCAGGCGGTCGGCCTCGGCGACGGCGGCAAACAGTTCCGCCGGCTTGTCGGCCACGCGGTCGAACGGGGCCGGCACGCTCGCATGGTGCGCCGGGAACAGCAGGTCGGGTCGGGTGCCGGTGTTGCACAGCTGCATCAGCCGCGACAGGTTCACCGGCCCGTTGACGCGGTACGTATCCTCGGCCGTCAGCGAGAATTCCCGCTGCAGATAGGCCTCCAGGTCGGGCGGCGTCAGGCGGTCGATCTCCAGCCGGACGGCGGCGCCGAAGTTGCGCTGCGACAATTCCCCCTGCAAGGCGTGGCGCAGGTTGGTGACCTCTTCCTCGTCGACGAACAAGTCGCTGTTGCGGGTGACGCGCCACTGGTAGCAGCCCAGCATTTCCAGGCCGGGGAACAGCTCGCCCACGAAGGCGCGCATCAGGGAAGTCAGCAGCACGTAGCCATCGGGCTGGCCCGACACCTCGGGCGGCATCTTGATCAACCGCGGCAGTGCCCGGGGCGCCTGGACCACGGCGATCGACGCCTGGCGGCCGAAAGCGTCGGCGCCCGAGAGCGCCACGATGAAATTCAGGCTCTTGTTGTAGACACGCGGGAACGGGTGCGCCGGGTCGAGCCCGATCGGCGTCAGCAGCGGCATGACGTCGCGATTGAAGACATTGCGCGCCCACTCCTGCTGCTCGGCGTTCCATTCCGATGCATGGTGCAGCGCAATACCCTCGGCGTCCAGGCGCGGCAGGATCGCGTCGTTCAGCAGGGTGTATTGCCGATCCACCAGCGTGTGCACCGCCTGCTGCACCCGCTCGAACGCCTCGGCCGGCGTCAGGCCGTCCGGGCCGGTCATGGCCGGGTTCTGGCGCTGCTGCTCTTTCAGGCTGGAAATGCGGATTTCGAAGAATTCGTCCAGGTTGGAACTGACGATGCAGACATAGCGCAGGCGCTCGAGCAGCGGCACCTGGGGGTTTTCCGCCATGGCCAGGACCCGTTCGTTGAATTTCAACAGCGACAGCTCGCGATTCAGAAACGGGGGCTCAGCGGCCTGACGAGTCGACATACCGGGTTTCCAATCTAGGGGTTGCGGGGGGCAAGGCACTGGTTTTACTGCAGTTATGTGACGGTTCCATGACATGGCGGCACGACCTGCTAGCGTACGCCAAAAAGGGACGCTTTACCCCGGGGCAAGGCGCTGTCATATCGGTTCTCTATAATCGCGGCACTGACAGCCTCACCGACACGTCGCATGGATCACCTTCTGGCCGCCGTAGACCTCGGCTCCAACAGCTTTCGCCTCTCGATCGGGCGAGTCGTCCAGCAGGAAGGGGGGCCGCAGATCTACCAGATCGACCGCCTGAAGGAAACGGTGCGCCTGGCCGCCGGCCTGGACCACGACAAGCGGCTGGACGAGCCGGCCGTGGCGCGGGCGGTCGCGGTGCTGGAGCGCTTCGGCGAACGCCTGCGCAGCTTCCACCCCAGCCGGGTGCGGGCGGTGGCCACCAATACGTTCCGGGTGGCCCGCAACACGCCCGAGTTCCTGCCCCGCGCCGAAGCGGCCCTGGGTTTTCCCATCGAAGTCATCGCCGGGCGCGAAGAAGCCCGGCTGATTTTTTCCGGGGTCGTCCATACCCTGCCCCTGTCGGCCAACAAGCGGCTGGTCATCGATATCGGCGGCGGCTCGACCGAAGTCATCATCGGCAAGGGGTTCGAGCCCGGACTGATGTCGTCGCTCTACATGGGCTGCGTCAGCTACAGCCGGCAGTTCTTCCCCGACGGGGCGGTCGATGCCCACCAGATGAAGCAGGCCGAACTGGCGGCGCGGCGCGAAATCGAGGTGATCGCCAAGCAGTATCGCAAGACGGGCTGGAAGGAAGCCTATGGCTCCTCCGGCACGGCCAAGGCGCTGTACGCCATCCTGACCGAATGCGGCTTCTCCGACCGCGGCATCACCCGCGCCGGCCTGAACCGCCTGAAAGACCGCATCATCCGTTCCGGCCGGGTGGTCCCGCAGGAACTGCCGGGCATCAAGCTCGAGCGCGCCGACGTGCTGCCGGGCGGCCTGGCCATCATGAGCGCCCTGTTCGACGAGCTGGGCATCGACGTCATGCACACCGGCGACGGCGCCCTGCGGCTGGGGGTGCTGTACGACCTGCTGGGCCGCGACGCGGCCCACGACAAGCGCGACGAATCGGTGCAGCAGTTCATGAAGCGCTACCACATCGATGCCAGCCAGGCACAGCGGGTGCGCCAGGCCGCGCTGTCGTTCTTCGACTCGATCTACGACGCCGACGACCGCCGCGCGGAACTGCGCCTGGCGCTGGGATGGGCCGCCGACCTGCACGAGGTGGGCCTGTCGATCGCCCACAACGCGTACCACAAGCACACCGCCTATGTGCTGGGCAATGCCGACATGCCGGGGTTCTCGCGGGCCGACCAGCAATTGCTGGCGCTGCTGGCGCTGGGCCACCAGGGCAAGCTGGGCAAGCTGGAGCCGCTGGTGCGCGAACGCAGCCAGTGGGTGGCCATCCTGTGCCTGCGCCTGGCGGTGTTGCTGCTGCGCCGCCGCGCCGACATCGCGCAACTGCCCCTGACCGTGTCGGTCAAGGGCGAATCCATCGTCGTGAAGGTGGACCGGGCCTGGCTCGCCAAGCATCCGCTCAGCGACTTCACGCTGCGTACCGAGGAATCAGAATGGCGAAAAGTCGGTTTCTCGTTCGAGCTGCTTGAGTTCTAGCCGCAACGGCCGGGTCGCCCGGCAAATGAGCCGGATGCGCAGTCTCCTGAGCAGCCGGCGCATGATCAGCGCACCTCGTGGGGCGCGGCGTCCAGCCCGAAATGGCGCCGGTAGCGCTCGTCCATGCGGGTCATGTCGAGCAGCACCGGGAAATCCGCCGCGTTGAAATCCGGGTCCCAGGCGGGCTCGCCGCAGATGCGGGCGCCCAGCTTCAGGTAGCCCTTGATGAGCGGCGGCACGCGCGCGGGCAGCGTGCTGTTCAGGCGCTCCACGGGATAGCGGTGCAGCGGCTCGACCCGCGGCAGGCTGTCGTCCTTGAGATGGCCGGCCACGTTGCGCCACACCTCGGCGGCGGTCACGCCGTCATCGCGCAGGCTGACGCTGGCGCAGCCCAGCATGTAGCGGTAGCCGCCGCGGCGCATGAATTCGGCCAGGCCGGACCACAGCAGCATGATGGCGGCGCCGCTGCGGTGGTCGACGTGCGTGCAGGAGCGCCCCACTTCCACCAGTTGGCTGCGCAGCGGCTCGAGGCCGGACAGGTCGAACTCCGATTCGGAATAGTAGCTGCCCGCCTCGCGGGCCTTCTCGGGCGTCAGGATCCGATAAGTCCCCACGACACGGCCGGTATCGAGCTCGCGAACCATCAGATGCTCGCACCATTGGTCGAAACGGTCCTGTTCGATGCCGTCATGCGCATCGGGGAAAACCGCGCCCATGTCTTCGGTGAAGACGTCGTACCGCAGCCGTTGAATTCGCTCGACCTCGTCGGCCGTGCGCGCCAACCCTACGACGAGGATGCGCGCGGGGGCGTCCTCCCAGGGTTCGGCGGCGTTACGCCGCGCATCGATGCGTGCTAATTCGAGCATTGCGCAGGACTCCTAGAAGTGTCCGGACAGTGTGGAGGCCCGATATGTCAGGCTTCTGACAAAGATGTGACATGACTATGAAGTTTACGCCGAAGCCAGTTTACTTCCAGTTGATTCAAAATGATTCGAAATACGTCAACAGTGGCGCCATGCCCGGCACAAAAAAGCCGGACCCGCGAACGGACCCGGCCCTGTTTCCAGGCGACCGCCCTCAGGCCAAGCTGGCCGCCAGTTTCTCGGCGCATGTGGTCGCGAGGCCCGCGTCCTCGGCCTCGACCATCAGGCGCAGCTTGGGCTCGGTGCCGGACGCGCGGATCAGCACCCGCCCCCGCCCGGCCAGCTCGGCTTCGACGCCGCGCCGGGCCTCGGCCAGCCCTGCGTGGGTCTTCCAGTCGGTGCCCGGCTGCAGCGGCACGTTGATCATTTTCTGGGGATACATCTGCAGGTCGCCCAGCCATTCGGCCAGGGTCTGCTTGCTGCGGCACAGGGCAGTCAGGACCTGCAGGGCGGCAATGATGCCGTCGCCCGTGGTGTGGCGGTCCAGGCAGATCAGGTGGCCCGAGCTCTCGCCGCCGTACAGCCAGCCGCGCGCCTGCATCTGCTCCATGACGTAGCGGTCGCCCACGTTGGCGCGCTCGAAGCCGATGCCCAGCCGCTGCATCTGCAATTCGAAGCCGTAGTTGGTCATCAGCGTGCCCACCACCCCGGCCACCGGGCCATGCACCATGCGTTCGCGCACGATGGCATACAGCAGCTCGTCGCCGTTGAAGATGCGGCCCGCGCCGTCGACCATCTGCAGGCGGTCGGCATCGCCATCGAGGGCAATGCCCAGGTGCGCGCCGTGCTCGCGCACTGCCTTGGCCAGCGGTTCGGGATGCAGCGCGCCGACGCCTTCGTTGATGTTCAGGCCATTGGGCGAAACGCCGATGGCATGGACCTCGGCGCCCAGCTCGCGGAACACATGCGGGGCGATGTTGTAGGCCGCGCCGTGGGCGGCATCGACGACGATCTTGACGCCGTTGAGGTCCAGGTCGTTGGGGAAGGTGCTCTTGCAGAATTCGATGTAGCGGCCCTGCGAGTCCGGCATGCGGCGCGCCCGGCCCAGCTTTTCCGAGGCCACGCAGCCCAGCGGCTCGTCGAGGGCGGCCTCGATCTCGGCTTCGGTATCGTCGGGCAGCTTCATGCCCTGGGCCGAGAAGAACTTGATGCCGTTGTCCTGGTACGGATTGTGCGACGCGCTGATGACGATGCCCGCCACCTGGCGCAGCGCGCGCGTCAGGTACGCCACCGCCGGCGTGGGCACGGGCCCTGCCAGCTGCACGTCGATGCCCGCGGCCGACAGGCCGGCCTCGAGCGCGGATTCGAGCATGTAGCCGGAGGTGCGGGTGTCCTTGCCGATGATCACCTGGGGCCGGCTGCCGCCGCGGCCGGCGTGGTGGCGGGCCAGCACGCGGCCCGCCGCGTAGCCCAGGCGCAGCGCGAAGCCGGCATTGATGACTTCGCCGCCGACTTCGCCTCGCACGCCGTCGGTTCCGAAATATTTGCGTTGACTCATGGACGTATGGCTCCTTGTTCGGCCGCTTGCCAGACTTTCAGTGCATCGACGGTGGCGGCCACGTCGTGCACGCGCACGATCGAGGCGCCACGCGCCACGCAGGCCAATGCGCCGGCGATGCTGCCGGCCAGGCGGTCAGCCACCGGCTTGCCGGTAGCGTCGCCGATCATGGTCTTGCGTGAGAGTCCGGTCAGTAGCGGATAGCTGGATACACGCAGGCTGGAGAGCCGGCGCAACAATTGATAGTTGTGGTCGGCGGTCTTGCCGAAACCGAAACCGGGATCGAGCACGATGCGGCGTGGATCCACCCAGGCGGCGCGCAGGCGCTGCGCCCGGGCGCCCAGGAAGACGCCGATCTCGCCCAGCAGGTCGCTGTATTCCGGCGCCTGCTGCATGGTGCCCGGCTCGCCCTTCATGTGCATCACGCACAACCCGCAGCGCGATTGCGCCACGGCCTCGATGGCGCCGGGCTGCCGGAAGCCGTAGATGTCGTTGATCATGTCGGCGCCGGCGTCGAGCACGGCGCGCATCACATCGGGCTTGAAGGTGTCGACCGACAGCGGCACGCCGCAGTCGCGCAGGGCCTCGATCACCGGCAGCAGCCGGGCCAGCTCGTCCGGCGCCGCTACCGGCGTGGCGCCCGGCCGCGTGGATTCGCCGCCCAGGTCGAGGATGTGCGCGCCCTCGTCGATCAAGCGGCGCGCGTGCCGCACGGCGGAATCGGTATCGTCGTGCTGCCCGCCGTCGGAGAACGAGTCGGGCGTGATATTGACGATGCCCATCACCAACGGGCGCTCAAGATCGAACTCGAAGCGCCCGCACAGGAAGGTATTGGCCATAGACCGAGCCGGTGTGTCCTCAGACGGCGGCCGGCGTGCTGCTGCCGCCGGTCGCCAGACCGGTGGGCGGCGTGTCGGCGTTGTCCGACGGACCCTGCGGCGTCTTGGGAGGACGCGGCGGGCGGCCCGAAGTAATGTCGTTGATCTGGTCGGCGTCGATGGTTTCCCATTCGAGCAGCGCGCGGGTCATGGACTCGACCATGTCGCGGTTGTCTTCGAGGATCTTGCGCGCCACGCCGTATTGCTCGTCGATGATGCGGCGGATCTCGGCGTCCACCTTCTGCATGGTGGCCTCGGACATGTGCGTGGTCTTGGTGACGCTGCGGCCTAGGAATACCTCGCCCTCGTTCTCGGCGTACACCATGGGGCCCAGCTCGCTGGTCATGCCGTAGCGGGTGACGATGTCGCGGGCGATGGCGGTGGCCCGCTCGAAGTCGTTCGAGGCGCCGGTCGTCATCTGGTTCATGAAGATCTCTTCGGCGATGCGGCCGCCGAACAGCACCGCGATGGTGTTCAGCAGGCGTTCCTTGTCCATGCTGTAGCGGTCGTTCTCGGGCAGCTGCATGGTCACGCCCAGCGCGCGGCCGCGCGGGATGATGGTGACCTTGTGCACCGGGTCGGTCTTGGGCAGCATCTTGGCGACGATGGCATGGCCGGACTCGTGGTAGGCGGTGTTCTTGCGCTCTTCCTCGGGCATGACGATGGAGCGGCGCTCCGCGCCCATGATGATCTTGTCCTTGGCCTTTTCGAAGTCGGACATGTCGACGGTGCGGCCATTGCGCCGGGCGGCGAACAGGGCCGCCTCGTTGACCAGGTTGGCCAGGTCGGCGCCCGAGAAGCCGGGCGTGCCGCGGGCCAGGATGGTGGCGTCGACGTTGGGCGACAGCGGCACCTTGCGCATGTGCACCTTCAGGATCTGCTCGCGGCCGCGGATGTCGGGCAGCGGCACCACGACCTGGCGGTCGAAGCGCCCGGGGCGCAGCAGCGCCGGGTCGAGCACGTCGGGCCGGTTGGTGGCGGCGATGACGATGACGCCCTGGCCGGACTCGAAGCCGTCCATCTCGACCAGCATCTGGTTGAGGGTCTGTTCGCGTTCGTCGTTGCCGCCGCCCAGGCCGGCGCCGCGCTGGCGACCGACCGCGTCGATTTCGTCGATGAAGATGATGCACGGGGCGTGCTTCTTGGCGTTCTCGAACATGTCGCGCACGCGCGCCGCGCCCACGCCGACGAACATCTCGACGAAGTCGGAACCCGAGATGCTGAAGAACGGCACCTTGGCCTCGCCGGCGATGGCCTTGGCCAGCAGTGTCTTGCCGGTGCCGGGCGAACCTACCATCAGCACGCCGCGCGGAATGCGGCCGCCCAGTTTCTGGAACTTGCTGGGGTCGCGCAGGAAATCGACCAGTTCCTGTACGTCTTCCTTGGCCTCGTCGCAGCCGGCGACGTCGGCGAAGGTGATCTGGTTGGTGTTCTCGTCGAGCATGCGCGCGCGCGACTTGCCGAAGCTGAATGCGCCGCCGCGCCCGCCGCCCTGCATCTGCCGCATGAAGAACACCCACACGCCGATCAGCAGCAGCATGGGGAACCACGACACGAAGATGCTCATGAGCAGCGACGGTTCCTCGCGGGCCTTGCCGGAGACCTCGACGCCGTACTTGAGCAGGTCGGACACCATCCAGAGGTCGCCCGGCGAGGTCAGGGTGTATGCGCGGCCGGTGTCGGGCGTGACGTAGAGGACGTCGCCCTGCACGTCGACCTTGCGGATACGGCCCGACTTGGCGTCTTCCATGAACTGGGTGTAGCTGACGCCGTCCTGCGTCTGCGCACGCCCATCGAATTGTTTGAATACCGTGAACAGGACCAGTGCGATCACCATCCAGACCGCGACTTTAGAAAATGAATTGTTCAAGGTCGATCTCCTGCTTTCGATTCCGACCGGCAACCGCGCACCCGCGTATATGGCACAGTCACAAGTATGTCAATAGCTCATTCTACCCTGCCGGGGCAGATTCCGTCTGGACGCCCCCTGGGCGCCTGATACATATTCGAACTGGGAAGTGGCTGGGCCTCGACAGGAATGGGTTGTAGGTGCGGCGGATGTCAGGCGCCCTGCGCAGGGATCGACACCGCTTTTTCTTGCTTCAGGTCGCGCGCCACCAGGAAGGTTTCCGAGGACTTGTCGCGCGAGGCCTTGGGCTTGCGTTCCACCACCCGCTTGAAGCGCTGCTTGAAGGCCTGCACGATCTGCGAAAACCCGCTGCCGTGGAAAGCCTTGACGATCAGGGCGCCATCGGGCTTGAGGTGGGCGCAGGCGAATTCCAGGGCCAGCTCGCAGACATGCTGGATACGCGCGGAATCGGCGACACCGACTCCCGACAAGTTGGGGGCCATGTCGGAAATTACAAGATCCACCGGCTGGCCGCCCACCATTTCTTGCAACTGTTGCAAAACGGCGTCGTCGCGGAAGTCGCCCTGGATGAACTCCACCCCGGCCACGGGCTCCATGGGCAGCAGGTCCAGGGCGATGATGCGCCCGTCGACCGCGCCCCCGGGGCCGGCCAGGCGCTCGCGCGCGACCTGCGACCAGCTGCCGGGCGCCGAGCCGAGGTCCACGACCACGTCGCCGCGGCGCATGAGCTTTTCGGTGTCGAGGATCTCGATCAGCTTGAAGGCGGCCCGCGCCCGGTAGCCCTTCTGTTGCGCCAGCTTCACATAAGGGTCGTTGATGTGCTGGTGAATCCAGTCTTTAGAGAATTTCTTCTTGGCCATTACCGTACAATTCCACGCATGCCTATATTAGAACTCACCTCTCGCGAGCGCAGCGACTTGCGTTCGGCCGCCCACCCGTTGCGCCCGGTCGTCCTGATCGGCGACAACGGGCTGACCGACGCGGTCCTGAAAGAAATCGACCGCGCCCTGGCCTCGCATGGGCTGATCAAGGTGCGCGCCGGCGGCAGCGACCGCGACGAGCGCGAAGCCATGCTGGCCGCCATCTGCGACGCCCTGTCGTGCGCGCCCGTCCACCACCTGGGCAAGACGCTGATACTGTTCCGCCCGCTGCCGGGCAACGTCGCGTCCGCCGAACCGGCCGACCCCGCCCGCGCCCGGCGCAAGCCTTCCGAACCCTACACGCCCAAGAAGCTGGCCGCCCAGGGCAAGACCGTCTCCAAGCGCGCCCCGGCCCGCAAGGCCAAGGCGGACCCGGCCGAACCGGCCAACCCGGCCGCGCGCGGCCTCCTGAACAAGGCCGGCCGCCCCGTGCGTCCTACCACCAAGAAAACCGCGTCCGCATCGCCGCATGGTATTCCGCGCCGCGCCGGCAGCGCGCTGAGCCTGCGCGCCGGGGCGCGCGGCGGCCTTCAGCGCACCACGGCCACCAGCCGCAGGGCCGCCAGGGCCACCAAGAAGTAAATACCGCCAGACACGTTGTGCAGCAGGTCGGGATCGGCCCACGCCGGCACCGCCTGCCCGGCCGCGGCGAGCGCGCGGCCATGGTTCATGAGGGTGTTCAACCCGAAATACCCGATGCCTGTGCCCACCGCCATCAGCAGGACGGTGCGGCGCCCGGGGCCTTGCAACGCCTGGCCATGCGCCAGGCGATCGAGAATCAGCATAATTACCGCGCCCCCCAGCCCGCCCACGGCGAGCACCTGGAACATTCGGGCGACGACCTCGGCCGCGACGGCGGCATCCAGCATGGAAAGCGAGGCGGGCGCGACCAGCGCGCCGATGCACCACAAGGCGCCGCACCACAGTGCCGCGATCAGGCGGACCAGGATACGTGCAAGGTTGGGCATCGTCTGTGTTCCCAGGGGGCGGCGGCGTCGGTCAGATGTAACGGACGCTGAGCACTTCGTACTCGCGCACGCCCGACGGCGCCTTGACTTCGACCACGTCGCCCTCGGATTTGCCGATCAGGGCGCGCGCCACCGGGCTCGACACCGAGATCAGGTTGGACTTGATATCGGCCTCCACGTCGCCGACGATCTGGTACGACACGCGGTCGCCGGAATCCAGGTCTTCGATGTCGACGGTGGCTCCGAATACGGCGCGGCCGTCGGCCTCGAGCGAGGCGGGGTCGATGATGTGGGCATTGGAAAGCGTGCCTTCGAGTTCGGCAATACGGCCTTCGATGAAGCCCTGGCGTTCGCGGGCGGCGTCGTACTCGGCGTTTTCCGACAGATCACCCTGGGCACGGGCCTCGGCAATGGCGTTGATCACCGCAGGTCGTTCGATGGTTTTCAGCCGGTGCAGCTCGGCTTGCAAGCGCTCGGCCCCGCGCGCGGTCAAAGGAATGGCAGACATGTCGTTTCCCAAACAAAAGTAGAAAACGCCCCGAATGGAGCGTTTCGGTGAAAGGCCGCAGCCAGGCTTGTGGCCTGCGCCGCTGGTGCGGGGACAAGCCGCAGGAGTGCGCGGCAGGTTCGAACAGGGCGGGAGCATGGTCGAACCCGATGACTACTGGCTCCGGACCATCCGCGCTGATCGGCCTGCCGGTTTTCCGACGACAAGGCTGCGACCAAAACAAAACCCCGGCTCGGGTCGGAACCGGGGCAAGCAAGACCCCATTGTGGTCAAAATCCAGCGGAATTGCAAGCCATCTGTAAGGCCGGCATTTCGGCGTATTTCGCCGCAGTAGCCGGCAATATGCCGGAACTTGAAAAATAGGGGCGGACCTTGGCGCGACCGGCGCCATGGCCCGCCTGTGCGCCTACACCACCCGGCGGCCGCTGCGGCGCAGGAGCGCGTAGAGAATGATGGCGCCGAAGGTGGCGGTGCCGATGCCACCGAGCGTGAACGCGCCCAGCTTGATGGTGAAGTCGCCCGCGCCCATCACCAGGGTGACGGCCGCGACGATCAGGTTGCGGTTGTCGCTGAAGTCGACCTGGTTCACCACCCAGATGCGCGCGCCGGCCACCGCGATCAGGCCGAACACCACCACCGACATGCCGCCCAGCACGGGCGCGGGAATGGTCTGGATCAAGGCGCCGAACTTGGGCGAGAAGCCCAGCACAATGGCGATGCAGGCTGCCACCACGAACACCAGGGTGGAATAGATGCGGGTCACCGCCATCACGCCGATATTCTCGGCATAGGTGGTGACGCCGGTGCCACCCACCGCGCCCGACACCATGGTCGCCACGCCGTCGCCCACGAAGGCCCGGCCGAGGTAGCGGTCGAGGTTCTGCCCCGTCATGGCGCTCACCGCCTTGATGTGGCCCAGGTTCTCGGCCACCAGGATGATGGCCACCGGCACGATCAGGCCCATGGCGTCGGCCCGGAACACCGGCGCGGCAAAGTGCGGCAGGCCGAACCAGGCGGCCGCCGCCACCCCGGAGAAGTCCATCGGCTTGCCCAGGCCCAGGCCGTTGGCGCAGATCGCATAAATGACGCAGGCCAGCAGCAGGCCCACCAGGATCAGCAGGCGCTGCACCGTGCCACGGGTGTACACCGCGATGCCGCCGACGCACAAGATGGTGACGATCGCCATGGTGGCGTCGAAACCGGACGCGCCCATGGCGCCCTTGGCGGCGATGGGGGCCAGGTTCAGCCCGATGACGGCCACCACGGCCCCGGTGACCACCGGCGGCATCAGCGCCTCGATCCAGCCGGCGCCGCCGCCGGCGCGGGCATTGGCCGCCCAGACCACCAGGCCGATCAGGGCGTACGCCAGACCGCAGGCGATGATAGCGCCCAGCGCCACGCCGATATTGGCGTTGGGGCCCGCACCCGCGTAGCCCGTCACCGCCACCACTCCGCCGATGAAGGCGAAGCTCGAGCCGAGGTAGCTGGGCACGCGCCCGCCGACGAACAGGAAGAAGATCAGGGTGCCGATGCCGGACATCAGGATGGCGACATTCGGGTCGAAGCCCATGATCAGCGGCGCCAGCACGGTCGAGCCGAACATGGCGACCACGTGTTGGGCCCCCATGGCGATGTTCTTGGGCCAGGAAAGGCGTTCTTCGGGCGCGATGATGGCGCCCGGCGCCGTTTCGTCGGCCAGCTTCCAGCGCGGGAAATAGGAATTGGACATGGGCTCCCCGATAGTCGGATGGGAATTATTGGATGGGCGGGCGCAAGTGTAGGGGCGGCCGGCCCGGCCGGCAATACGGTCCAGCCCGCGGGCCGGCCGGCCCGGCTGGTAAGCTCCTGCCTGCGACATTACTGGAAAGCGCATGACTGAGATCTGGTTCATCCGCCACGGCGAAACCGCCTGGAACCTGGAACGCCGCCTGCAAGGATGGCAGGACATCGCCCTGAATGACACCGGCCGCCAGCAGGCCGGCCAGCTGGCCGCGCGCGTGTGTGAAGAGGCCGGCGCGCGGCCCTTCGCGGCGCTCTACAGCAGCGACTTGCAGCGCGCCCATGCCACCGCCCTGCCCATCGCCGCCGGGACAGGCCTGCGCGTGCGCACCGAACCTGGCCTGCGCGAACGCGGCTTCGGCGTGCTGGAGGGCTTGGCCATCGACCGTATCGACGCGGAAGCGCCGGCCGCCGCGGCGGCCTGGAAAAGCCGCGACCCGCTGCGCCCGGTGGAAGGCGGCGAGACACTGGGGCAATTCCAGGCGCGCGTGCTCGCTACCATCGAGGACCTGGCCGAGCGCCATGCCGGCGAACGCATTCTGGCCGTCACGCATGGCGGCGTGCTGGACATCGTCTGGCGCCATGCTTCCGGCGTGGCGCTGGACGTGCCGCGCCACGCCGCGCTGCTGAATGCCAGCATCAACCGCGTGGCCGCCGAGCGGCGCCAGTGGCGGGTGCTGGACTGGGGCGACGTGGCACACATCGCCGCCGAGGCCGGCGACGATGTGGTGCCCTGGGCGCGTTGATTGCGGCAGGCGCCGCTCAGCGCATTTCGAACAGTTCCTGGTGGAAGTCGGCCGGCGCCAGGCCATGCGCCACCAGATCGCGCCGCAACGCCGCGCCGAACGCCGCCGGACCGCAGAACCAGACGCTGGCCTGCTGCCACTCGGGAACGGCGCTGCGCAGGCGCGCGCCGTCCAGGCGCCCGTCGATGTCGTCCAGCATCAGGTGCAGCGCAACCCCGGCCGCCCGCGCATCGGCCACCAGGGTGTCGATGGCGGCCGGGGAGCGGACCGAAGACGGGTGGAACAGATCGATGGAGGGTTGCGGACCGGGGCGGTTCGCCAGATGCTGCATGCGCGCGATGAACGGCGTGATGCCGATGCCGGCGCCGACCCAGATCTGCCGCGGCTTGCGGTCGTCGAAGGTGAAACAGCCATAGGGCCCTTCGACCACCGCCGGTTCGCCGGGCGTGAGCGTCTCGTACAGGTGGGCGGTGTAGTCGCCCAGGGCCTTGATGAAGAAGGTGAGCGTGCGCTCGCGCGGCCGCCACGCCGAAGCGATGGTATAGGGATGCGCGCCTTCGCGGCGGTCGAAGGTCACGAACGCGAACTGGCCCGGCCGGTGCCCCGGCCAGGCGCCGTGCAGCTCGATGGCGGCCTGCACCGCGCGTGTCTCGGGATAGGTGGCGACGCGCGCGACCCGGCCTGCCACGGTGTGGCGCGCCCCGACCCGCTTGAACAGCGCCAGCAACGCCGACACCGTCCCCGCGGCCAGCAGCGCGGCCATGACGATGCCCAGGGGCTGGGCCCAGTAGGCGAACTCGAGCAGGATGACGGCGTGGAACACCAGCACCAGGTAGATGACGGCCAGGATGGTGTGGGTCTGGGCGAAAGACCGGTACGGGAAGCGCTTGACCAGGGCCAGGATGATCAGCAGCGCGGCGGGATAGAAAGCGGCCCATTCGCCGAGCGTCTCCGCCAGGCCCCGCTGGCTGCGCAGCATTTGCTCGAAGGCGCTGTAATCCGGCGCGCCCTGCCCCGCCGGCTTGACCAGCCAGCCCCAGCCGACCGCCCACTTGGTGCCCCGCGCCCACAGCCAGTGCACCGTGCCGACGGCCAGGGCGGCGATGCCCAGCCATTTGTGCAGCCGGTACATCTTGTCCAGCCCGTCGAACCACGGCTCCAGCCAGCGCGGCCGGGTGGCGAGGACCATGGCGACGCTCATCGCCCCCATGGCCAGCACCCCGGTGTACTGGACCATGGCGCGCCGCAGGGGAAAGTAGCCGAGCGGCCAGGGGAAGACCCTGTCGGCCAGCAGCCAGAGCAGGGTCAACGCGACCAACAAGATACCGAAGGCAAGCTTGATTCTTTTCATGGGACGCCATACTGCTGTGTGGCGTCCGCGGCACGGGATCGCGCCTGGTCATGAAAAACGCCTGTCTGTGCAGCGTCCCGACTGTATCGCAGCGCTGCCGGCCAGAATGCCGGCAGCGGCCGTTATCGCAACGGCCGTTGATACACGTCAAGCCCTGGCGCCGTGCGTCCGGTCAGCGCCGCGGCTTGCGCGGCGCATTGCGCGCGGCGCGGTCGTACAGCGCGTTGGGCAGCAGACGCAACAGCTTGGCGACGATGCCCATTTGCCAGGGAATGACGGTGTAGGACGTGCCGCGGGCGATGGCCGCCTGCGCGCGGGCCGCGAAGGCATCGGCTTCCATCAGGAACGGCATCGCATAGGGATTGTGCGCGGTCATGGCGGTCTTGATATAGCCGGGCGCGATCGTGACCACGCCGATGCCATGGCGCGCCAGCTCGACCCGCAGGCTTTCGCAATAGCCGATGACGGCGGCCTTCGATGCGCTGTAGGCGCCGGCCCCGGGCAGGCCGCGGATGCCCGCCACGCTGGCGATGCCGACCAGCCGCCCTGCCCCGGCGTCGCGCATGGGCGCGATGAACGGCTCGAAGGTGGCGACCGTCGCCAGCAGATTGGTGGCGACGATGGCTTGGAAAACGTCGAAGTCCTCGCCGTGCTCGGTGAGCGTGCCGGCGCTGATGCCGGCGCTGGCGATCACTACGTCGACCCGGCCGTCGCAGGCGCCGATGAAGTCGTGCGCGGCGGCGTGCAGGGCCGCGCGGTCGCGCACGTCGAGCGCATAGCAGCGGTGCTGGCCCGGCAGGGAATCGGCCAGCTCGCGCAGGACGTCGCCGCGCCGCGCCACCAGGCCCAGCCGCGCGCCATCCTGCGCGTAGCGCCGCGCCAGCGCGCGGCCCAGGCCGCTGCTGGCGCCGGTGATGAAGACGTTCTGCATGAGCGGGGGTCCGGAAAGCCGGCCGCGCAGCGCGGCCGGCCCGGTAACGGTAGACCGTTAAGCGGCGGACTGCAATCCGGCGTGCAGTTCCTGCAACGGATACACCTGCAGGCCGAGCCCCTGGCGCAGGTACTGCATGCCCTCGACCGCGGCGCGCGCGCCGGCGATGGTGGTGAAGAACGTGACCCGCGCCGCCAGGGCCTGCGTACGGATGGTGCGCGAATCGGCGATGGCGTTGCGGCGTTCCTCGACGGTGTTGATGACCAGCGAGATCTCGCCGTTCTTGACCATGTCGACGATGTGCGGACGGCCCTCGGTGACCTTGTTGACTACCTGCACCGGGATGCCCGAGGCCTCGATCTGGGCGGCGGTGCCGCGCGTGGCCACCAGCTTGAAGCCCAGGTTGTGCAGGCCGCGCGCCACTTCGACGGCGCGGGGCTTGTCCTGGTCCTTGACGCTGATGAAGGCCGTGCCGTTCTCGGGCAGGCGCACGCCGGCGGCCAGCTGCGACTTGACGAAGGCTTCGCCGAAGCTGGTGCCCACGCCCATGACTTCGCCGGTGGACTTCATTTCGGGACCGAGGATGGTGTCCACGCCGGGGAACTTCACGAACGGGAAGACCGCTTCCTTCACCGAGAAGTAGGACGGCACGACCTCGCGCGTGATGCCCTGGGCGGCCAGGGTGCGGCCGGCCATGGCGCGCGCGGCGATCTTGGCCAGCTGCAGGCCGGTGGCCTTGGAAACGTACGGCACCGTGCGCGAGGCGCGCGGATTGACTTCCAGGACGTAGACATCGCCGCCCTGGATGGCGAACTGCACGTTCATCAGGCCGTTGACGTTCAGGGCGCGCGCCATCATGGTGGTCTGGCGCTTGATCTCGGCGATGACCTCGGCCGAGAGCGAATACGGCGGCAGGCTGCAGGCCGAATCGCCGGAGTGCACGCCGGCCTGCTCGATGTGTTCCATGACGCCGCCGATGAAGACGGTTTCGCCGTCGGACAGGCAATCGACGTCGACTTCGGTCGCGTTGTTGAGGAAGCGGTCGAGCAGCACGGGGGAATCGTTGCTGACCTTGACCGCCTCGCGCATGTAGCGCTCGAGGTCTTGCTGCTCATGCACGATTTCCATGGCGCGGCCGCCCAGCACGTAGCTGGGGCGCACCACCAGGGGATAGCCGATGTCGGCGGCGTGCGCCAGGGCCTCGCCCTCGGTGCGCGCGGTGCGGTTGGGCGGCTGGCGCAGGCCGAGCTTGTTGAGCAGCTTCTGGAAGCGCTCGCGGTCCTCGGCCACGTCGATGGATTCCGGGCTGGTGCCGATGATGGGCACGCCGTTGGCTTCCAGGGCGCGCGCCAGCTTCAGCGGCGTCTGGCCGCCGTACTGGACGATCATGCCCACCGGGTTTTCCTTGTGGACGATTTCCAGCACGTCTTCGAGCGTGAGGGGCTCGAAGTACAGGCGATCGGAGGTGTCGTAGTCGGTGGAGACGGTTTCCGGGTTGCAGTTGACCATGATGGTCTCGTAGCCGTCTTCGCGCAGCGCCAGCGCCGCGTGCACGCAGCAGTAGTCGAACTCGATGCCCTGGCCGATGCGGTTGGGCCCGCCGCCCAGCACGATGATCTTCTTGCGGTCGGTGGGTTGCGCCTCGCATTCGTCCTCGTACGTGGAGTACATGTAGGCGGTGCGGGTGGCGAACTCGGCGGCGCAGGTGTCGACGCGCTTGTACACCGGGCGCACGTTCAGCTGGTGGCGCAGCTTGCGGATCTCGGACTCGGACGAGTCCAGCAGGAAGGCCAGGCGGCGGTCGGAGAAGCCCATGCGCTTGAGCTGCCACAGCGTGGCGTAGTCGAGGTCGGCCAGGGTCTTCTGCTCGAGCGCCAGCTCGATGTCGACGATTTCCTTGATTTGCGCCAGGAACCACGGGTCGATGCGCGTGATGTTGTGCACTTCGTCCAGCGTGAAGCCTTGCGCGAAGGCGTCGCCCACGTACCAAATGCGCTCGGGGCCGGGCTCGCCCAGCTCGACCTGCAGCTTCTCGCGGTCGGTGGTTTTCTGGTTCAGGCCGTCCACGCCGACTTCCAGGCCGCGCAGGGCCTTCTGGAACGATTCCTTGAAGGTGCGGCCGATGGCCATGACCTCGCCGACCGACTTCATCTGTGTGGTCAGGCGGGCGTCGGCCTGCGGGAATTTCTCGAACGCGAAACGCGGCACCTTGGTGACCACGTAGTCGATGGAAGGCTCGAACGAGGCCGGCGTGGCGCCGCCGGTGATCTCGTTGCGCAGTTCGTCGAGGGTGTAGCCCACCGCCAGGCGCGCGGCGACCTTGGCAATGGGGAAACCGGTGGCCTTGGAAGCCAGGGCCGACGAACGCGACACGCGCGGATTCATCTCGATGACGATCATGCGGCCGTTATGGGGATTGACCGCGAACTGCACGTTGGAACCGCCCGTGTCGACGCCGATCTCGCGCAGCACCGCAATGGATGCGTTGCGCATGATCTGGTATTCCTTGTCGGTGAGCGTCTGGGCCGGCGCGACGGTGATGGAGTCGCCCGTGTGCACGCCCATGGGGTCGAGGTTCTCGATGGAGCAGACGATGATGCAGTTGTCGGCCTTGTCGCGCACGACCTCCATCTCGAATTCCTTCCAGCCCAGCAGCGACTCTTCGATCAGCAGTTCGCTGGTGGGCGAGGCCTCGAGGCCGCGGCGGCAGATGGTTTCGAATTCCTCGGCGTTGTAGGCGATGCCGCCGCCCGAGCCACCCATGGTGAAGCTGGGGCGGATGACCGCCGGGAAGCCGGAAGTGCCGGTCTCGGCCGCGATGCGGCGCTGCACTTCCCAGGCTTCGTCCATGCTGTGCGCGATGCCCGACTTGGCCGACTCCAGGCCGATGGCGGTCATGGCCTGCTTGAACTTCTGGCGGTCCTCGGCTTTTTCGATGGCCTGTTCGTTGGCGCCGATGAGCTCGACGTTGTGCTTCTCGAGCACGCCGTGGCGGGCCAGGTCGAGCGCGCAGTTCAGCGCCGTCTGCCCGCCCATGGTGGGCAGCAGGGCGTCGGGTTTTTCGCGTTCGATGATTTTCTCGACCGCCTGCCAGGTGATCGGCTCGATGTAGGTGACGTCGGCCGTTTCCGGGTCGGTCATGATGGTGGCCGGGTTGCTGTTCACCAGGATGGTGCGGTAGCCCTCGGCCTTGAGCGCCTTGCACGCCTGCGCGCCGGAATAGTCGAACTCGCAGGCCTGCCCGATGATGATGGGGCCGGCGCCGATGATGAGGATGCTTTTTAGATCTGTACGCTTGGGCATGATGCGATGATTATTTCTGGCCGGCCATCAGGCTGATGAATTTGTCGAACAGCACGATGATGTCGTGCGGGCCCGGGCTGGCCTCGGGGTGGCCCTGGAAACAGAACGCGGGACGGTCGGTGAGCTCGAAACCCTGCAGCGTGCCGTCGAACAGCGACACATGGGTGACGCGGGCGTTGGCCGGCAGCGTAGCGGCGTCGACGTTGAAGCCGTGGTTCTGGCTGGTGATGAAGACGCGCTTGGAATCGAGATCCTGCACCGGGTGGTTGGCGCCGTGGTGGCCGGTTTTCATTTTCACCGTCTTGCCGCCCACGGCCAGGCCCATGATCTGGTGGCCCAGGCAGATGCCGAAGACGGGCAGCTTGCGCTCCAGGAAGACGCGGGTGGCGGCGATGGCGTAGTCGCAGGGCTCCGGGTCGCCCGGGCCGTTGGCCAGGAAGACGCCGTCCGGCTCGAGCTTGAGGACGTCCTCGGCGGAGGTCTGGGCCGGCACCAGCGTGATGCGGCAGCCGCGGTCGGCCATCAGGCGCAGGATGTTGTACTTGACGCCGAAGTCGTAGGCGACCACGTGGAAGCGGTCCTGCGCGGGCGCGCCGAAGCTTTCGCCCAGGCGCCAGGTGCCCTGTTTCCAGTCCTGGCTTTCCTTGATGGAGACGACCTTGGCGAGGTCCTGGCCGGTCATGCCGGGGAAGCCGCGCGCCAGCTCGACGGCGCGCTCGGCGTCGTCGCCCACCAGGATGCAGGCGCCCTGGGCGCCGCCGTCGCGCAGGATGCGGGTGAGCTTGCGGGTGTCGACTCCGGAAATGGCGACTACGCCCTGGGCGGCCAGGTACTCGGGCAGGGACTGGGTGGCGCGGAAGTTGGACACCCGCGCGGGGCAGTCGCGCACCACCAGGCCGGAGGCCAGCACGCGCGCGGTTTCGACGTCTTCGGCGTTGACGCCGGTATTACCGATGTGCGGGTAGGTGAGCGTGACGATCTGGCCGTTATAGCTGGGATCGGTGAGGATTTCTTGGTAGCCGGTCATGGCGGTGTTGAACACCACTTCGGCCACCGTATGCCCTGGTGCGCCGATGGATACGCCCCGGAAAATGGTACCGTCCGCCAAAGCCAGAATTGCAGGAGGGAAGCGATCGGCACCCTCGGGAAAAAGTTGCGGCAGCACAGTAAACCCCGGTTTAAGAATCAGTAATCAAACCTTGGAATTATACCCTGGAAGGGCCATTTGCCCGGGGAACCGCGCCGAATAAGGCTGCGGGCCGGGGTTTTCGTGTCAAAACCGGCCCATGCCTAGTGATACCCTACCCTTATCGACAACCTTTGCCTTTGTTGATCTGTCCCCATGTCCAGCCAATTAGAAGCCCTGCGTCGCCACACCACCGTTGTCGCCGATACCGGCGATTTTGAAGCCATGCGGACGCTGCGTCCGACCGACGCCACCACCAACCCGTCGCTGATCCTCAAGGCGGTCCAGAAAGACGCCTACCGTCCGCTGCTGGACCAAGTGGTGCGCGACCACCGCGGCGCGCCGCTGCCCGAGCTGACCGACCGGCTGCTGGTGGCATTCGGGCGCGAGATCCTCAACATCGTGCCGGGCCGGGTGTCGACCGAAGTCGACGCGCGCCTGTCGTTCGATACGCGTGCCACGGTGGAACGCGCGCGCGGCCTGGTCGCGCTGTACGAGGCGGCCGGCATTGCGCGCGAGCGCGTGCTGATCAAGATGGCATCGACCTGGGAAGGCATCCAGGCGGCGCGCGTGCTGCAGGCCGACGGCATCCGCTGCAACCTGACGCTGCTGTTCTCGCTGCCCCAGGCGGTGGCCTGCGCCGACGCCGGCGTGCAGCTCATCTCGCCTTTCGTGGGCCGCATCTACGACTGGTACAAGAAGGCCGCCGGCGCCGACTGGGTGGAAACCGCCAACGCCGGCGCGGACGACCCCGGCGTGCAGTCGGTGACCGAGATCTACCGCTATTACAAGCACCACGGCATCGCCACCGAGATCATGGGCGCCAGCTTCCGCAACACCGGCCAGATCCTGGCGCTGGCGGGCTGCGACCTGCTGACCATCAGCCCCGAATTGCTGCAGGAACTGGCCGGCACGCCCGGCGACGCGCCGGCCCGCCTGGTGCGCGACATGGACGCCGGCGGCGTGCCCGCGCGCCGCCCGGCCGATGAAGTGTGGTTCCGCACCGAGCTGAACGCCAATGCCATGGCCACGGAGAAGCTGGCCGAGGGCATCCGGCTGTTCTCCGCCGACGCGGTCAAGCTGGATGCCTTGCTGGGCGCGGGCCAGTGACCATGGCGGTGTCTGACGCGCAAGGTGTCAGACACCTGCTATCGGCTGTGGCGCTCACCGGGCGGTGTCTGACACACAAGGTGTCAGACACCTGGTATTGGCTGTGGCGCTCGTCGGGCGGTGTCTGACACCGTAGGTGTCAGACACCTGCGCCGCGCGCGGTCAGCGCTGGTCGTGCGAGTGCACCTGCAGGGCTTCCAGGAAGCGCGACACCATGTTGTAGGCCGCCACGGTGGCGGTCAGCTCGACCATCAGCTTGTCGCTGCCCATGGCCTGGCGCGCCGCATCGAACACCGGCTGCGGCACCTGGATCTGGCGCGTCATGGCGTCGGTATAGGCCAGCACGGCGCGCTCGCGCGCGGCGAACAGGTCCGAGGACTCCCATTGGTCGAGCGCGTCGAGCTGGGCCTGGCTGATGCCCTCGCGCCGCGCGATGGGCGCGTGCTGGTCGGCCTCGTAGGGCGCGCCATTGAGCACCGCCACCCGCATGATGACCAGCTCGCGCAAATCGCCGGGCAGGCTGCTGAGCTGGCGGATCGACGTCAGGTAGTTCAGCCAGCCGCCAGCCACGGCGGGACTGTGCAACAGCATCTGGTACAGGTGCAGCACGCTGCCGCGCTCGGCGACGATGCGCTCGACCAGCGGCTGGGCTTCGGGATGGGACAGATCGGCGTAGGGAAGACGCGCCATGCGGGAAACTCCGGGAAGGCGGCGGCCCCGCGCGGGGCCGCGCGGGGTCAGATTTTTTCGGTCTCGCCCGTCTTGGGCTGCCATTTCATCAGGCGCTGCTCGCCCAGCCCGACGATGTAGTCGAGCACCAGCGCAAAGGCGGTCAGCACCACGATGCCGGCGAACACCGTGTTGACGTCGAAGGTGCCCTCGGCCTGCAGGATCAGGTAGCCCACACCGCTGGCCGAGCCCAGGTACTCGCCCACCACGGCGCCCACGAAGGCCAGGCCTACCGAGGTGTGCAGGCTGGAGAACACCCAGCTGGTGGCCGACGGCAGGTATACGTGGCGCAGCAACTGGCGGCGCCCGGCGCCCAGCATGCGGGCGTTGTCGAGCAAGGTGGGGCTGACTTCGCGCACGCCCTGGTAGACATTGAAGAACACGATGAAGAACACCAGCGTCACGGCCAGCGCCACCTTGGACCAGATGCCCAGGCCGAACCACATGCCGAAGATCGGCGCCAGGATGACGCGCGGCATGGAGTTGGCCGCCTTGATGTAGGGATCGAGGATGGCGCTGGCGGTGCTCGACAGCCCCAGCCACAGGCCGAAGCCCATGCCGAACACCGTGCCGATGAAGAAGGCCAGCACGGTCTCGGCCAGCGTGACCCACAAGTGGCGGTAGATATCGCCATTGGTGACGAACCACGCCCAGATGCGGCCCCATACTTCCAGTGGCTGGCCGAAGAAGAACGCGACCTTGGGGTCGAGGGTGACAAAATGCCAGACCAGCAGAATGGCCACCAGCAACAACAGTTGCCAGATGCGCAGGCTGGCCGAACCGGGTTTGATCAATCTGGACATCTCAAGCTCGCTTTTGCTGGGCATAGCCCTTCAGGACTTCCTCGCGCAGCACGCCCCAGATGGCCGCGTGCAGCTCGACGAAACGCGGATGCGTGCGCACTTCCGCCACGTCGCGCGGACGCGGCAGGTCGATGGCGAATTCACCGATGGGATGGGTGCCGGGACCGGCCGACAGCACCACCACGCGGTCGCTCATGGCGATGGCCTCGTCCAGGTCGTGGGTAATGAACAGCACGGCCTTGCGCTTGGCCATCCACAGTTCGAGGACTTCGTTTTCCATCAACTGGCGCGTCTGGATGTCGAGCGCCGAAAAGGGCTCGTCCATGAGGATGATGTCAGGGTCGCGGATCAGCGTCTGGGCCAGCATGGCGCGCTTGCGCATGCCACCCGACATCTGGTGCGGATAGCGCTCCTCGAAGCCGCCCAGGCCGACGCGGCGCAGCCAGTCGCGGCCGCGCTCGAGCGCCTCGGCGCGCGCCACGCCGGCGAATTCCAGGCCGGCGATGACGTTCTCCAGCGCGCTGCGCCAGGGCAGCAGCGCCTCGCCCTGGAACATGTAGCCGGCCCGCCGGTTGATGCCCTGCAGGGGCTGGCCGAATACCTTCACCTGTCCCGACGAGGGCGCCAGCAGGCCCGCGCCGACATTCAGCAAGGTGGACTTGCCGCAGCCCGTGGGGCCCACGACCGAGACGAACTCGCCCGGGGCGATGGCCAGGCTGGTGTCCTGCACGGCGGTATAGCGCTTGCCCCCGCCGTCGCGCGACACGAAGGTGCAGGTGATGTGCTCGAGCGAAAGTGCTGCATCAGCCATTGGGATACTTCTCGTTGGCACGGCGGGTGAACTCGTTGGTCCAGGCCTTGGCGGGATCGATCTTGGCCGCGTCGAACCCCTTCACGTAGGCGGCCAGGGCCTTGGTGGCAGTGGCTGCGCCGTCCTCGGGAATGACGCCGTCGGGCGACAGGCCCTCCATGCTTTTCTCGATGGCGGCCTTGTAGACGGCCGGGTCGCCCAGCAAGTACTGGGTCGGCACGGTCTTGGCGATTTCCTCTGCGCCGGCCTTCTGGATCCACTTGTCGGCACGCACGATGGCGTTGGTGAGCGCCTGCACCGTATTGGGGTTGGCGTCGATGAAGGCCTGCGGCGCGTACAGGCTGCCGGCGGGCATGTTGCCGCCGAAGATTTCCTGCGTATCCTTGAGGGTGCGGGTATCGACGATGATCTCGATGTCGCCGGGCATGGCCAGCATCGACACCACCGGGTCGGTGTTGGAAATGGCGTCGATCTGGCCACTGCGCAGCGCGGTCACCGCGCCGGCGCCGGCGCCCACGCCGATGATGGAGACGTCGCTGTCGCGCAGGCCATGCTTGGACAGGAAGAAGCTCACCACCATGTTGGTGGACGAGCCGGGCGCGGTCACGCCGATCTTCTTGCCCTTGAGGTCGGCCGGGCCTTTGTAGTCGGGCATGTTCTTCTTGGACACGCCGACCCCGATCATGGGCGCGCGGCCTTGCTGCACGAAGGCGCGGTAGAACTGCCCCTTGGACTGCATGTGCAGGGTGTGCTCGAAGGCGCCCGACACCACGTCGGCGCTGCCGCCGACCACGGCCTGCAGGGCCTTGGAACCGCCGGCGAAGTCGGCGATATTGACATCCAGGCCCTCGTCCTTGAAGTAGCCCTTGACCTCGGCGATGGTCAGCGGCAGGTAATAAATGAGCGCCTTGCCGCCGACCGCGATCTGCACGCTCTGCTTTTCGAGCTTCTGCGCGCGCACGATGGCTGGCGCCATGCCCACGGCGCCGGCCGCGCCGGCCAGCTTGAGCACATCACGACGAGTGATTGACATTAGGGTCTCCTTTGCCGCTGGGCGGCCTGTGTCTGCGTTGCGGCCTGGACGGCCGTCGTCTTGGCATTCCGGAAGCGCCGGGCGGGCATGTTACATGGCGCGCGGCGGCAGGCCGACTGCGCCGCTGGCGGCCAGTTCGGCGATCGCCGCAGCATCATACCCCAGCGATTTCAGGACATCTTCGGTATGTTCCCCTAGGCGCGGGCCGAGCCAGCGCGTGCCGCCCGGCGTCTCGGACAGGCGCGGCACCACGGCCGGCAGCTTGACGGGGCTGCCGTCGGGGAAGCGGTGCTGTTCGATCATGCCGCGCGCGATGAACTGCGGATCGGCGAACATGTCGGCCACGCTGTAGATCTTGCCCACGGGCACGTCGGCGCCGCGCAGGATCTCCAGCGCCTGGTCGATGGTGCGCGTGTCGCACCAGCGCTGGATGGCGCCGTCGATTTCATCGGCGCGGCGGGCGCGCCCGTCGTTGCGGGCCAGCTGCGGGTCCTCGGCCAGGTCATCGCGGCCGATGGCGTGCATCAGCCGGTTGAAGATGGCGTCGCCGTTGCCCGCGATCACCACGTTCTGGCCGTCGCGGGTCGTATACGTATTGGACGGCACGATGCCCGGCAGGGCGCCGCCAGTGCGCTCGCGCACCACGCCGGCGACGTCGTACTCGGGCACCAGGCTTTCCATCAGGTTGAAGACGGATTCGTACAGGGCGACGTCGACCATCTGCCCCTGCCCCGCCACGCAATCGGCTCCTTCCTTGCCGTTCCAGCGGCCGCCGGTGGCGTCGCGATGGCGCAGCGCCATCAGCGCGCCTATCACCGCGTGCAGCGCGGCGATCGAATCGCCCACTGAAATCCCCACGCGCACGGGCGGGCGGTCGGGGTGGCCGGACACGTAGCGCAGGCCGCCCATCGATTCGGCGATGGCGCCGAAGCCGGGCGCATCGCGCATCGGCCCGGTCTGGCCATAGCCGGACAGCCGCACCATGACCAGCGCAGGGTTCACGGCGCGCAGCTGCTCGTAGCCCAGCCCCCATTTCTCGAGCACGCCGGGGCGGTAGTTTTCCACCACGATGTCGGCATCCAGCGCCAGGCGGCGGGCGATGTCGCGGCCGCGCGGGTCCTTGAGATTGAGGGCGATCGACTGCTTGTTGCGGGCCTGCACCGTCCACCACAGCGAATTGCCTTCGTGCAGGTGCCGCCAACTGCGGATGGGATCGCCGCCGCCGGTGCCGTCGGGCCCGTGCGGGGTCTCGACCTTGATGACGCTGGCGCCGAATTCTCCCAGCATGCGGGCGGCGAACGGGCCGGCGATCAGCGTGCCCAGTTCGAGGACCTTGACGCCCTTCAGCGCGGACATGGGGTGTCTCCTTCGTTGCGGCCGGCGGCGCCTCGGCGCGCCAGCCGTATTGCTATGCGGACTTGCGCTCCATCAGGGCCCAGGCGATGGTGCCGGCGTCGACATATTCGAGCTCGCTGCCGGCCGGCACGCCGCGCGCCAGCCGCGTTACCTTCAGGCCCTTGCCGGCCAGCACTTCGCCCAGGAAGTGCGCGGTGGTCTCGCCCTCGGCAGTGAAATTGGTGGCCAGGATGACCTCCTGTACCACGCCGTCGGAGGCGCGCTCGAGCAGCCGCTGGAAATCCAGTTCGCGCGGGCCGATGCCCTCGAGCGGCGCCACCCGGCCCATCAGCACGTAGTACAGGCCGCGGTAGCCGTGGCTGGCCTCGATCATGTTCTGGTCGGCCGGCGTCTCGACGATGCACAGCAGCGACGGGTCGCGCTTGGGATTGGCGCAGGTGGCGCAGATCTCGTCTTCGGTAAAGCTGTTGCAGCGCGCGCAATGGCGCAGGTTCTGCACCGCGCCGGCCAGCGCCCGGCCGAGCAGGTCGGCCCCCTGCAAGTCGTGCTGCAGCAGGTGATAGGCCATGCGGCGGGCCGAGCGCACGCCTACGCCCGGCAGGCGGCGCAATGCCTCGATCAGCGAGACCAGCGGCTCGGGTTCGGGGAGCTGGGGATCCATCGCGCCGGGCAATGCGGGCTTAGAACGGCAGCTTCATGCCCGGCGGCAGCGGCATGCCGGCCGTGACGCTGGCCATTTTCTCCTGGGCCGTGCTTTCCGCCTTGCGCAGCGCGTCGTTGAACGCCGCGGCGACCAGGTCCTCGAGCATGTCCTTGTCGTCGGCCAGCAGGCTGGGATCGATGGCCACGCGCTTGACGTCGTGGCGGCAGGTCATGGTTACCTTGACCAGGCCGCCGCCGGATTCGCCTTCGACGACGATCTCGGCCAGCGCGTCCTGGGCCTTCTTCATGTTTTCCTGCATCTGCTGGGCCTGGCGCATCAGGCCGGCCAGTTGTCCTTTCATCATGATGGAAGCTTCCTTGAATGAGAGTGGAATGCGCGGGTCGCCCCGGTATCAGGGGCCATTCACGCGGACGGATCGACGGCCCGGACCGAGCCGGGCAGGACGCGGCCGCCGAAATCGGCCACCAGCGCCTGCACGAAGGGGTCGACGGCGACGGCGTCCTCGGCGGCCTGCTGGCGGGCCGCGCGTTCGATCTGCGCGACGGCGTGCGCCGTGCCGTCGCCGGTGGCGCCGACTTCGATTTCCAGGCGCAGGCCTTGTCCGAAATGTTCACACAGGACGGTCTGCAGCCGGACGCGGCTTTCGCTTTCCGCCAGGGTCTTGACGGCGACGCGCAGCACGACCGCGTCGCCCTGCACGCCGGCCCATTCGCTCTGGCGCGCCAGCTCGGCGGCCAGCCCGGTGACCGGCAGGCGCGCGGCCAGGCCGGGCCATTCGGTGGCGGACATGGCGTCCAGGCGCGGGCCCGATTGCCTGGCGCGGCGCGGCACCGGCTGCACGCGGGGCGCGGGCACCCTGGCCTCGGCCGGCGCGGCCGTGGCCAGGGTTTCGAACTCGTCTTCCGGGTCGGCCGTGAACTCGGCGGCGGGCAGGTAGCCCCCCTCGGCCTCATCGGGAATGTCTTCGTCCACCCAGGCAGGCGGCTCGTCGGTGGCGGGCGCCGGCGCCTTGGCCTGGGCGGCCGGCGGCGTGACCGCCAGCGCGGCGGCGGGCGCAGCCTTGGCGGGCGGCGCGGGCTCGGCGGGCGGGGAGTCTTCCCAGGGCGGAATGTCGGCGGCCGCCGGCGCCGCCTTGGCGGACGGCTGGGGCGCGGCCCCGCCCGCCGCGGCGGGCGGGGCGGCGACAGGCTTGGCCGTTGCCGCGGCGGGGGGCACGGCGGCAGGCGGCGGCGCGGCGGTGGCGGCGGCCTGCGCCGCCGGGGCCCGGGCCACCGGCGCCGGCTGGACTGCCGGCATAGGCTGCGTGGCCGGCGCGGGCGCCTGCAGCGCCGCGGCCGGGCCGGCCTGGCCGTTCAGGGCCAGCATGCGCAGGCAGGCCATGATGAAGCCGGCGTACTCGTCGGGCGCCAGCGACAGCTCGCCGCGGCTGTGCACGGCCACGGAATAGAACAATTGCACCGCATCGGGGTGCAGCATGCCGCCCAGCCGCGCGATGTCGCCGGCCAGCGGGTCATCGGCCGGCGTGGCGCCCGGCACGCGCTGCTCGATGGCCACGCGCGACAACAGCACCGCCAGGTCGGCCAGCGCGCCGGCATAGGACAGCCCGCGGGTGGCCAGCTCGTCGGCGACCGCCAGCACGCCGGTGGCGTCGCCGGCGGCGAGGGCGTCGAGCAGGCGCACCAGGTGGCGCTGGTCGATGGTGCCGAGCATGCCGCGCACGGCTTCCTCGGTCAGGTTGCCGGCGCTGTAGGCGATGGCCTGGTCGGTCAGGGACAGGGCATCGCGCATGGAGCCGCTGGCCGCCTGGGCGACCAGGCGCAGGGCCGGCAGCTCGAAGCCCACGGATTCCTCGCCCAGCACCGCCTGCAGGTGGCCGACGATGGCGTCGGGCGGCATCTGCTTCAGGTTGAATTGCAGGCAGCGCGACAGCACTGTGACCGGGATTTTCTGCGGGTCGGTGGTCGCCAGGATGAACTTCACATGCGGCGGCGGCTCTTCGAGCGTCTTGAGCATGGCGTTGAACGCATGCCCGGTCAGCATGTGGACTTCGTCGATCATGTAGACCTTGAAGCGGCCCGCGCCAGGCGCGTATACGGCCTGTTCGAGCAACTGGGTCATTTCCTCGACGCCGCGGTTCGAGGCGGCATCGAGCTCGAGGTAGTCGACGAAACGGCCGGCGTCGATCTCGGTGCAGGCGCGGCACTGGCCGCACGGGCTCGAGGTAATGCCCTGCTCGCAGTTGAGCGACTTGGCCAGGATGCGTGAAAGCGTCGTCTTGCCCACGCCGCGCGTGCCGGTGAACAGCCAGGCGTGGTGCAGGCGCTGGGAGTCGAGCGCGTGTGTCAGCGCGCGCACCACGTGGTCCTGCCCAACCAGGGTATCGAACGAGCGCGGCCGCCACTTGCGGGCCAGTACCAGATAAGTCATGGGCGGATTGTAGAGCCAGTTGCGCGCGGCCGGCGCGCCGGAAATGCAAAGGGGCGCCGCAACCAGGGCGCGGACTGCATGACAATCCGTTCCGATTACGGCGCCCCTTTGGGGAAACCGGTGGGGCGAGCCTTACTCCGGCACTGATCCTAAACGACTATGGCTGCTTCGTTCCCGACCTGACCAGGTTCACCGCCGAACCATGCGAAGGGGCCCGCCACCTCGAATTCTAACAGAGCGGCCGGGAGGCCGCCTGTTGGAATTCGAGGTGGCGGGCCCCAGGGGGGCTGTATGGGGGCTCCCTCCCCCCGCCCTCCCCCCGGGGGGAGGGGGCTGGCGGCGGCGAGTGATGCGCCGGGCGGACTACGTGGGTGTCATGGTTATCGTGGGCATGTGGATGCGTACGGGCTTTGAGAGGGTGTGGGCGACGGGGGAGTTTTGCGCGGCTTGGCGGACGAGGTCCTGGTGTTCGGGCGAGAGCGGCGCCTGGAAGCGGATGGCGACATTGAAGGCGGTCTGGTGATCCAGGCGCTCGATGTCGACCTCGACGGTGTGTTCGGCAAGCGCGATGCCGTGGCGTTCGGCGGCCATCTCGATGGACATGCACAGGCATGCGGCGAGCGCGCTTTCCAGCAGTTCATGGGGGCGCATGCCGGCGTCGCCTCCCCTGCCGGCCTTGCGGGTATCGGCAAGCAACTGATGACGCCCGTTGGTGATCGAGACCGCGTAGGGTTCGCGCTTGCGGGTGGCCGTGACCATATCGTCCTCCTTTTCGACAGAGGTCGACAGCCTACGCGTGAATGTCGCGGCCGGGCAGGCAAGCGCCCATACTGGTACAGGCGCTGACAGCCTGGACCCGCGCCGCGTGCGGCTGCTATAGGTCGATCCAGAGCTGGGCGCGCGGGAAATACAGCGCCGCGCGGGCCGGCCGGGTGTCCAGGGCGGTGACCTGGGCGCAATAGCGGGCCAGTTGCTCGGCGTGGCGCTGGCGCATGCGGGTGGCGAAGTGGGCGGCGGACTCGCCGGGATGCGGGCGGGCTGTCTTGTAATCGACCACCAGCCAGCCGTCCTCGGTGCTGAGGGCCAGGTCGATAACAGATACCCGGCCGGCCGCGTCGATGAGCGGCCACTCGCGGCGCGCGCCGGATTGCGACAGCAGCCAGCGGCCGCGTTCGTGCTCCAGCGTGGCCAGCAGCGTGTCCAGCACCGCCCGGGCTGCCTCGGGCGCTTGCGCGGCGGGCAGGCCAGCGCGCGTCAACTGCCTTTGCATCGCGGGCAAATGGGCGCGCAGGATCTCGGCCGGCCAGGCCGGCAGGCCATCCTGGCCGATGCGCGCCAGCCAGGCGTGCGCCAGCGTGCCGATGGCGGCGTCGTAGGCGGTTTCCAGTTGCCAGGCGGGATGCTCGGCGGCGTCGCCCGCCGGCGCGAAGCCGGCGCCGGACGCGGGAAGCGCCGCGCCGAGGGTTGCGATGGCGGCGTCGGCCAGGCGGCGCAGCGGCTCGCCGCGCACCTGGGCGGCGGCCTCGTCGTCAGCCGGCGCTTCGCCCTGCCAATCGGCCGGCGGGACCTTCTGGTCGGCGGGCAGCCAATCCCACAGGCGGCCCAGCAGGCTGGCGGCGGGCGGCGGCTTGGGCTGCCCGGTGGCACGGTCGACGGCCACATTGCCCACCAGGTGCAGCCGGTGACGCGCGCGGGTGGCGGCCACGTACAGCAGGCGGTCGGTCTCGAACGCGGCGCGGCGCTTCTCGCGCAGCCCCAGGTAGCGCGAGACGGGATCCGGCTCTTTGTCGGCGCGCGGCTTGACCGGCCCGAACAGCACGCGCTCGCCGCTCTGCTCGAAGCTGACCAGCGGCGCACGGTCGGCGCGCGGCGCGCGATGCAGTCCGTACAGGATGACCGTGTCGAACTGCAGGCCCTTGGACTTGTGCATGGTCATGATCTCGACCACGCTGCCATCGCCCGCGCCGCCCTCGGGCGCGGCGAACAGGCGGGCCAGCGCGGCATCCAGCCGCGCCGGGTCGAGTCCGCCATGCGGCGCCAGGCGCTCGATCAGCAGGAACAGGCTTTCCGCGTCTTCTGCGGCGCTCGGGCTGGCATACAGGGCCGCGCCGCCCAGGCGTCGCCACAGCGCCTCCAGCCAGGCTGCCAGCGGCATGGCGCCGCTGGCATTGGCCGCGTCGAGCAGGACGGCGGCCGCGTGGCGCAGGCGCGCGAATTCGCCGGCCGGCAGCAGGCGCTCCGCGGGGCACGGGGCCGCGGCGGGCGAGCCCCATAGCGGCAGGGTCTGCCCGGCGGCCGGCTCCGGCTCGGCGCGCGGCGCGCGCAACGCCTCGGCCAGCAGCACCGGCACCGGCGTGGCCAGGTCGTGGCCGAACAGGGCATGCAGGGTATCGAGCGTGAGCCCGCACCAGGGCGCGCGCAGGACCGACAGCCAGGCCAGCCGGTCAGCGGGGTGCGACAGCGCGCGCATCAGTTGCACCAGGTCGGACACGACCGGGCGCTGCGCCAGCGGCACCAGGTCGACCGCGCGGCAGCGTATGCCCGCCTCCGTCAGCCGCCGCACCAGTTGGCCCAGGTGGCCCCGCGCGCGCACCAGGATGGCCACGGGATGCCGGCTGTCCGGATCGCGTTGGTCGAGCGCCTGGCGCACCAGTTGCACCGTCAAGGCTTCGGCAGCGGCATCGGCCGCCGCCGCGCCCTCCGCGCTGAATGCGGCATGGAAGCGCACCGGCTCGCCCGGCAGGGCCGGATTGAAGGCGGCCGAATCGGTGTAGGCGATGGCGCCCGCCGCCGCGTCGTTGCGCGCGGGCAGCAGGCCCCGGAAGGTGGCGTTGACCCATTCGACCACGCCGGCCTGCGAACGGAAATTGTCGGTCAGTTGCAGGAAGTCGGGCGCGATTTCGCCTACGCCGCGCTCGGCCGCCTGCAGGAACAGCCCCACTTCGGCCTTGCGGAAGCGGTAGATGGACTGCATGGGATCGCCCACCAGGAACAGCGTGCGGCCATCGCCCGGCTGCCAGCCGGCGGTGAGCGTGGCCAGCAGGTGGATCTGCGTCAGGCTGGTGTCCTGGAACTCGTCCACCAGCAAGTGGCGTATTGAGGCGTCCAGCTTCAGCAGCAGCTCGCCGGGGTCGTCGGCGCTGCCCAGCGCGTGCGTGGCGCGCTGCGCGATCTCGATGAAATCGACTTCGCCGGTTTCGGCGAAGCGCAACTGCAATTGCGCGACCGCCAGCTTCAGGGTCATGAGCTGCGCGCCCAGCACGCGCCACTGCGCATCGGTGAACTCGGCCGGCGGCACCTTGTCCACCGCGTCCAGCATCCAGACCCAGGCGGCCTTCGGATCGGCCGCGTCGAGCCACTGGGTGAATACGTCCTTGTGGTCGCACTTGGGCGGAAAGCCCAGCTTCTTGTTGATGCCGCGCGCGCTGCGCAAGCCGCCGGAAGCGGTCAGCAACAGGTGACGCACTGCTTTCCATTGGTCCAGCCAGGCCGCGTCGGGCTCGAGCGGCGCATCCCAGTCGCGCAGCGGCGCCAGGGCATGCGGCAGGCCGTCCGCGTCGAGCGCGGCCGCCGCCATGCGCGCCGGCCAGCGCAGCGCGTCGCCCCAGCCGGGCGGCATGGCCCGCGCCAGCGCCTGCAGGTCTTCGCCGATGGCTTCGGCCAGGGCGTCCTGCAGGGCCAGGCGATCGCTGCCGCGCGACAGCAGCGGCAGCCACTGGTCGCGCTGGCCCAGCATCGCGGCGATGGCTTCGGCAGCCGCCTGCGTGTCCACGTCCAGGTGCGCCAGCAGTATGCGCACGGCTTCGAAATCATCAGCCAGCGCCAGGGTGGCGCGCGCGGCGGCATCGTAGTGCGCCTGCGCGTCGTCGGCGATGCCGGGCATGCCGCCCAGCTCGGACAGCCACGGCATGCCGCGCACCAGCCCGGCGCAGAATGAATCGATGGTACGGATGGACAGGCGCGCCGGGTGCTGCAGCAGCTTCCATCCCAGCGCGTCGTTGCGCGCCAGCGCGGCGCGCGCCAGCTCCCAGCTGCGCCGGCCATGGTCAGTGCCGGGCATGGGGCCGTTGCCGTCGCGCAGCTTGCTCAGCACGCGTGCGTGCATTTCCGATGCCGCCTTGCGGGTGAATGTGATGGCCACGATTTCCTCGGGCCGGTTCACGGTGGCCAGCAGCGCCAGGATGCGGTCGGTGAGCAGTTCCGTCTTGCCCGAACCGGCCGGCGCCTGCACCAGGAACGAGGCGGCCGGGTCCAGCGCGCGGGCGCGCGCCGCGTGGTCGGAGGGTTGGCGGGCGGATCCGCTCATGCCGCGTCGTCCTCGTCTTCCAGGTGCAGCCGCAGGAACGGCATGGCATCGCAGTACTTCAGGTCATCGCGCCGGTAGGCCAGGTTGGCGGCATGGCCGCTGGCGTACTCGTCGGCCAGCACTTCGACCGCCGCGCGCCAGCGCCGCAGGATGTCGCCCCAGGCCTGGCCTTCGAACGCCTTGCTGGCGCCCGCTTCGGTCACGCCCTCGAGGCCCAGCTCGGCATCGGCCAAGCCGCTGGCGGCCACCTGGCGCGCGTGTACCTGGGCCAGCACCAGCGCGGCTACGCCGGCATCCGGCACCTCGCCGGCCAGCACGGCGGCATAGAACGGCAACTGCAGGTTCACGGGCCGGGCGCGCGCCCAGTCGGATTCGGGATTGCCTGGCGCCATGCCGGTCTTGTAGTCGACGATGGCGGCGCGGCCATCGGCCAGCCGGTCCAGGCGGTCCAGCCGCACGGTCAGGGCCAGCGGGCCGCGCGACCAGCGGTGCGTTTCCTCGACCTGCGCCACCTCGAATGGCAGCCGGCGCGCCTCCAGGTCCAGCCAGTCGGCCAGCACGCCGCGGGCCCGCGCGCATTCCAGCTCGCGCAGGGCCGGTGGATAGGCGTGCAATTCTTCATCCGCCGCCTGTTCGACCGCCGTGCCGACCAAGCCCTCGAGGCGCCCCTCGGCCATTGCTTCATGCAATTGTTCCTGGCCGGACAGCATGCGCCAGACGAGCTCCAGCGCGCGGTGCAGGAACTGTCCGCGCACATTCTGGGCGGCGACGTCCGCGTAGTCGGCCAGCGCCCTGCCCCCCAGCCGGTGGCGCACGAACGCCCACAGGGGATTGCGCGCCTGCGTGTCCAGCACGTCGAGCCCGCCCGAGGCGCCCGCGGACGCGCCGTCGCCAGTAGGCGGCGCCAGCGCCGGGCCGCGCTCGTCGTCCAGCACTTGCTGCGGCAGGACCTCGGCCGGCGCGGCCGCCGGCATCTGCCACGCGGCCGGCGGCAGATCGGCAATCAACGGCGAGGGCCGCAGTTCGCGCTCGCCATCGAGATGGGGATGACTGACGACGATATCGGGCGCGCAGCGGCACAGCGCGGCGAACAGCGCCTCGGCCCACTGCCGCTCGCGTTCGGGCGTGGCGCGCGGCGCGCCGGCCTGGCGCAGCACGGTCAGCGGCAGCAGCGGATTGGGCTGCGGCGTGGCCGGCAGCACATCGTCGGTGAGCCCGAGCATCCACACGCCATCCCAATGGCCGCCCTCCGCTTCCAGCAGGCCCAGCACATCCAGCCGGGCCGACGGATCGCGCTGCGGCTGGAACGAGGCCGCCGCGGCGGCGCTGGCCAGCAGCCGGACGGCGGCGCGGCCGTCGAGCGGGCCGGCGGCCGGCGCCAGCGCGGCATACCGGCCCAGCAATTCTCCGAAAGCTCCCATGACCTGGTAGCCGACGCTGTCCAGTGGCCGCTCGCCCGGGAAGCCCAGCGCCACCAGCGCCGCGCGGATCGCCGGCATCCAGAGGTCGCAGGTGGCGTGCCGGCCGACGGCCAGCCACGCGTCCAGCGCCGCCTGCCAGGCCCCCGACAACGCCGCGCAATCGGCCAGGTCCTTGCGCCAGCGCGCGGCATCGATGCGCACCCGGGCCTGGCGGCGCCAGCGCGCGTCGATGGCGGCATGGCGCCCGAGGTCGCGGCGGTCTCCGGCACAATGTCCGGCCAGCAGCGCGGCGCCCAGCACGGGCGCCTCGGCTTCGCCGGCCTGGGCCATTTCCGCCAGCGCGCGCAGCCAGGCCAGCGCCGCGCGCACGGCGGGCCACTCGTCCAGCGGCCGGCCGACCGCCACGTTGAAGGCATGCCCGCCCGGGGCCAGCGCCTGGCCGATCACGCGACGCGCGAACGGCGACTCGGCCTGCAACTGCGCCGAAACGATGGCAAAACGCCCGGCCGGCTGCTCGGCCAGCCGCTGTGCGGCCCAGGCTGCCGCGGCGCGCCATTCGGCGCCGGCGTCGGCGGCGCAATAACGCACCGGCAGCGCCGCGTCGGTGAGCACATCGCGCAGCCACGCGAGCCGCGCCCCGGCTGCCTCGAACGCATCCAGCAAGGCAGCGAAGCGCGGCGACACATCCGTGAACCCGGCCAGCACCAGGTGCCGGGGCGCGGACACCGCGCCCTGTTGCAAGGCGCGCAGCACCCGTTCGTAGCCCTGGTTGGCATCTTCGGCATCGATCTCGCGCAGGCGCTCGCGATAGCGCCGGCGCCAGCGCGAGAAACCCCGGTATTCGTCGGTATCGGCGCCCGCCGGCACCGCCAGGCGCCATTCGTCCATCAGCGTGTCGGCGTCGCTGGCCAGCGACGCCGCCTGCCGGGTATCGAGCAATACGCGGCCGGCTTCTTCCGCGCCGATCGCATCGGCCCAGACCATCTGGGCGGCAAAGCTGTCGAGCCTGTAGGCCGGCAGGTCGGCCTGCGGCGCGAAGGCCAGTTCGCCGGCCGCTTCGGCCAGCCAGGCCGCCAGCGGCAGCACCCGCGGCAACTCGCTGACCTGGCGCTCGCGCCGCAACTGGCCGGCCAGGTCGAGCGTCAAGCGGCGCGCCAGCCGGTTGTTGACGGTCAGCACCAGCGTCCCCGCGGCCGGCAACTGCCCGGCTTGTTCGAGGGTAATGAGGGTGCGCGAATCCGGTTCGTGGGGCATGCCGTGGTCAGCGCCGCCTGGGCCGGCGCATCGGTCGTTCATTCAGTTGGGGCAACACAGGCCGTAGGATAACGCTGCCCGCCCGCGATGCGCCTCAGAAGCCGCACATCGCGGCCAGCGTTTCCCAGTTCAGGCGCAGCTCGGGCATGGTATAGCCCACGAAGCCGAGCACCAGCACGCCGGCCAGCACGACGCCGCCCAACACGCGCCAGATGCGGCGGCGCGCCACTTCAGGCCCCCTGCCCCTGCAGCGCGGGCTGCTGCAACGGTTGCTCGCGCACCGGCAGGCACAGCGCCGCCGCGACCACGGCCAGGATCACGCCGATCCACCACATCAGGTCGTAGTTGCCCGTGCTGGCATAGACGTAGCCGCCCAGCCACACGCCGATGAAGCTGCCCACCTGGTGCCCCAGGAAAGCGATGCCCGACAAGGTGGCGGCATAGCGCAGGCCGTAGATCTGGCCGATCAGGCCCTGGGTGAGCGGCACCGTGCCGAGCCAGAACAGTCCCATCCAGGCGGCGAAGGCATACAGCACCCACGGCGACAGCGGCAGCGCCAGCAACAACAGCATGCCGAAGGCGCGCAGGCCGTAGACGCCGGCCAGCAACAGCTTCTTGCTGTGCCGGCCGCCCAGCTTGCCGGCATAGAAAGAGCCCAGCACGTTGAACAGGCCGATCAGGGCGATGGCGGTCGCGCCGTGGCTGGCATTGAGGCCGCCGTCGACGACATAGGCCGGCAAGTGCAGCGTGATGAAGGCGGTGTGGAAACCGCAGACGAAGTAGCTGCCGTACAGGAAATGGAAGGAAGGATGGCGCATGGCCTGGCGCACTGCCGCCGACAGCGATTGCCCGCCGGCGTGCGCGCCGGGCTTGCCGCGCAGGAAATACGCCAGCGGCGCGCCCGCGGCCACCAGCAGCGACAGCGCCCACAACGCGCCGGGCCAGTCCAGGCCGGTGATCAGCAACTGGCCGGCCGGCACCACCAGGAACTGCCCCAGCGACCCGCCCGCGCTGGCGATGCCCATCGCGGTGCTGCGGTAGGCCGGCGGCACCGAGCGCGCCACTACCGGCAGGATCACCGGGAACGTGGTGCCCGCCTGGCCCAGCCCCACCAGCAGCCCGGCGCTGAGATACAGGCTCAGCTCATCGGTGGCAAAGCGCGTGCCGATCATGCCGGCCACATACAGCAGCGCCCCCAGCGCGACGGTGCGGCCCGAGCCATAGCGGTCGGCCAGCATGCCCATCAGGATGCTGGCCGCGCCCCACACCAGGTTCTGCAGCGCGAACGCCATGGAAAAGACGTCGCGGCCCCAGCCGTGCGCCAGGCCCATGGGCTGCATGAACAGCCCGAACGTGGCGCGCACGCCCATCGCGAGCAGCACGACCAGCGTACCCAGCAACACGGTACGCAACGAAATGGATTGCGGATTGGACATCTGGCTTGCCTGCCTGGCGGTTGTATCGTTGTTGGCGCCCCGTTCTCCGTGGGGCGGTTGGCGCGCAGCGGAACACGCACGCCAGTATACCCAGCGGCGCCCCCTGCCGGCCGACGCGCCGCCGCCCGCAACGTCGGTGCGGCGGCAGGTTCAGATCTGGTCCAGCCCGTAGTGTCGCAGCCGGTCCGGGTCGAGCGCGGTGATCTGGTTGTAGGCCAGGGCCAGTATGCGCTGGTCGGCCAGCATCTGCAGCGCCTGGTTGACGCGCTGGCGCGACAGCCCGGTGAGAAAGCCGAGCTCTTCCTGGGAGATGGCGAGGCTGGCGCCGGCCGGCGCGCGCGGCTGCGGCCGCAGCAGCCGCGCCAGCGCCTGCGCCACGCGCGCGTCCGGATCGAGCAGGCGGTGGTTCTGGATGGAGGCGATGAACTCGCCCATGCGGTCGTTCATCTGCGCGATGACGAAATGCGCAAATGGCAGGCTGGCGGCCAGCAGGGCCAGGAACGTGGCCGCCGGCACCTGCATGACGAGTGACGGCCGCAAGGCGACCACGTCGTACTTGCGCAGCTCGCGCTTGATGACGCTGCCCTCGCCGAACCAGCAGTCCGGCGGCACGCCCGAGAACGTGCAGCTGCGCCCCGACTCGTTGTAGACCGACAGCTTGAGCAGGCCGCTGTGCACCCCCAGCCAGTAATCGGAGGGCGCATTGCGGCGCGCCACCCAGGCGCCGCCGGCGACGTGCTCGGCCCGCGAGGTGGCCAGCACCAGGTCACGGTGCGCGGCGCTCAGGCCGGCGAACCATGCGCAGCCCTGGAACAGCTCGGCAAGCTCGGCGGAAGAAACACTGCGGGCGGCATCGGACATGGAAACACGCTTCATTTGAGCGCCGCCAGCGGACGGCGCCTCTGTCGTGCTGGCGACAGACGCCATTTTCACGCCCCTCCTATCCTAGGGCAACGAGCCAGATCAAACCCGGGCCGGTGGTCCGCCCCGCGACCGCCACACGGCCCGCCCAGGAGACAAACGCATGTCCAGCATGTTCAGCCGCGGCCTTGAACGCCGTTCCGCCAACCACGAGCCCCTTACCCCGGTCGATTTCATCGCCCGCGCCGCCGAAGTCTACGGCCACCGCCTCGCCATGGTGCACGGCGCGGTACGCCGCACCTGGAGCCAGACCTACGAGCGCGCCCAGCGGCTGGCCGGCGCGCTGGCCCGGGCAGGCGTGGGCCGCGGCGATACGGTCGCCGTCATGCTGCCGAACATCCCCGCCATGATCGAAGCCCATTTCGGCGTGCCCATGCTGGGCGCCGTGCTCAACACGCTCAATACGCGCCTGGACCTGCCCAGCGTGCTGTTCATGCTGGGCCACGGCGAAGCCCGCGCGCTCATCGTCGACACCGAATACGCCGAGATCGCGCGGCGCGCCCGCGCCGAGTTTCCGCACCTGCTCGTCATCTCGGTGCACGATCTCCCCGAGGCCCCCGCCACGCTGCCGGGCGCCACCGACTACGAAGCCTTCCTGGCCGCCGCGCCGGCCCGCTTCGACTGGCAGCCGCCGGCGGACGAATGGGACGCCATCGCCCTGAACTACACGTCGGGCACCACCGGCAACCCGAAGGGCGTCGTCTACCACCACCGCGGCGCCTACCTGAACGCCATCAGCAACATCCTCGAGTGGGACCTGCCCAAGCATCCGGTCTACCTGTGGACCTTGCCGCTGTTCCACTGCAACGGCTGGTGCTTCGCCTGGACCCTGGCGGCGCGCGCGGGCGTGAATGTCTGCCTGCGCAAGTTCGACCCGCAAACCGTCTTCGACCTGATCCGCGCCGAGCGCGTCACCCACTACTGCGGCGCGCCCGTGGTGCAGAGCGCGCTCGCCAACGCGCCGGCCGAGATGCGGGCCGGCATCTCTCACTCGGTGCGCACCATGGTGGCCGGCGCCGCGCCGGCGCCCTCGGTCATCGCCCGCATGCGCGAGATCGGCTTCGACCTCACCCACGTCTACGGCCTGACGGAAGTCTACGGACCGGCCGCGGTCTGCGCGCCGCAAGACAGCTGGGGCGCGCTCGACGAAGAGCGCCGGGCGCTGCTCATGGCCCGCCAGGGCGTGCGCTACCACCTGCAGGCGGGCATATCGGTGCGCGACCCGGACACCATGCAGCCGGTGCCGGCCGACGAACAGACGGTCGGCGAGATCATGTTCCGCGGCAACCTCTGCATGAAGGGCTACCTGAAGAACGAACGCGCCACCGAGGCGGCGTTCCGCGGCGGCTGGTTCCATACGGGCGACCTCGGCGTGCTGACCGCCGACGGCTACGTACGCATCAAGGATCGCAGCAAGGACATCATCATCTCCGGCGGCGAGAACATCTCCAGCATCGAGGTCGAGGACGCGCTCTACGGCCATCCCGCGGTCGCGGCGGCGGCGGTGGTGGCCATGCCCGACCCGAAATGGGGCGAGACGCCGTGCGCCTTCATCGAGCTCAAGCCCGGCGCCGGCGTCACCGCCGAGGAAATCATCGCGCACTGCCGCCTGCTGCTGCCCGGCTTCAAGGTGCCCAGGACGGTGCGCTTCGGCGAATTACCCAAGACATCCACCGGCAAGATCCAGAAATTCGAACTGCGCGCGGCGGTCGGCGCCACGCGCGCCATCGACCTGGCCAACCCCGACAACCCCGCCTGAATCCCCCTCTTCCCGAGTACCCGCCATGCCTTACGTCGCCCCCGTGAAAGACATGCTGTTCGTGATGCACCGGCTGGCGGGCCTGGCCCAGGTGGCCGCCCTGCCCGGCTTCGAGGACGCCAGCCCCGACACGGCCCAGGCGGTGCTCGAACAGGCGGCCCAGTTCGCCGGCGCGGTGGTGGCGCCGCTGAACCAGCCCGCCGACCGCGAGCCGGGCGCCTGGCACGATGGCCAGGTCCACGCCGCCGCCGGCTTCCGCGAAGCCTTGCGCCAGTACGCCGATGCCGGCTGGCAAGGCATGACCCACCCCGTAGCCTACGGCGGCCAGGGCCTGCCCGGCCTCATCGCGGCGCCCTGCGCCGAAATGCTCAATGCCGCCAACCTGTCGTTCGCGCTGTGCCCGCTGCTGACCAACGGCGCCATCGAGGCCCTGCTGGCGGCCGGCTCGCCCGAACTGCGCAGCCGCTACCTCGAGCCCCTGATCGCCGGCCGCTGGACCGGCACCATGAACCTCACCGAGCCGCAGGCCGGCTCCGACCTGGCCCTGCTGCGCGCGCGCGCCGAGCCGGCCGGCGACGGCAGCTATCGCATCCGCGGCACCAAGATCTTCATCACCTACGGCGAGCACGACCTGGCCGAGAACATCGTGCACCTGGTGCTGGCGCGGCTGCCCGGCGCGCCGGACGGCATCCGCGGGCTGTCGCTGTTCCTGGTGCCCAAGTTCCTGCCTGACGCCGCGGGCGCGCCAGGCCCGCGCAACGACGTGCACTGCGTGTCCATCGAGCACAAGCTCGGCATCAGGGCCAGCCCGACCGCGACCATGCAGTTCGGCGACGCCGGCGGCGCCGTCGGCTACCTGGTGGGCCAGGAAAACCACGGCCTGGACGCCATGTTCGTCATGATGAACGCGGCCCGCTTCGCCGTCGGGCTGCAGGGCGTGGCCATCGCCGAGCGCGCCTACCAGCGCGCACGGGCGTACGCAGCCGAGCGCGTGCAGAGCCGGCCGGTGGATGGTTCATCGCGCCAGGCCGTGCCCATCCTCGAACATCCCGACGTCCGGCGCATGCTGGGCATCATGCGGGCGCTCGGCGAGGCCGGCCGCGCGCTGGCGTACTGCGCCGCCGCCCACGCGGACCACGCCCACGCCGCCCCCGACCCGGCCGAGCGCGCGCGCCACCAGGCAATACACGCGTTCCTGGTGCCCATCGTCAAGGGCTGGTGCACCGAAATGTCCATCGAGGTCGCCAGCCTGGGCATCCAGGTGCATGGCGGCATGGGCTACATCGAGGAAACCGGCGCGGCCCAGTACTACCGCGACGCGCGCATCCTGACCATCTACGAGGGCACCACCGCCATCCAGGCCAACGACCTGGTGGGCCGCAAGACCCTGCGCGACGGCGGCGCGGTGGCGCGCGGGCTCATGGCCGAAATCCGCCAGACCGAGGCCCTGCTCGAGACGCGCGCCGAACCGGCCGCCCAGCGCATGCTGGGCCCGCTGCGCCAGGGCCGCGAGGCCCTGGGCGCGGCGGTCGATTTCGTGCTGGCCCATGCGGCCGGGCATCCCAATGCCATCCACGGCGCGGCGGTGCCGTACCTGATGCTGGCCGGCACGGTGCTGGCCGGCTGGCAGATGGCGCGGGCGCTGCTCGCCAGCCTGGACGCGCAGCACGAGGATCCGGCCTTCCACCAAGCCAAGATCGCCACCGCGCAATGCTATGCCCTGCAACGGCTGACCCAGGCGCCGGGGCTGGCCGCCGTGGTGCTGGGCTCGATCGACTACGCCGTGCAGCCCTGAGGCCGGATGCTAGAATTGCCCCCTTGCAAGGCCCTCGCGCCGCCCATAATGGGCTTTGTTTTCAGCAACTTGCAAATCCCGCACGGCTCGCCGTAGTTAAATGGATATAACCGGCCCCTCCTAAGGGTCAATTGGTGGTTCGATTCCACCCGGCGAGGCCATCTTCCCGCCCCCTGGGCATCCCTTCCGCGCACGCGCTTGCCCAGCTGTTGAAAAAGCTGTTTAAATTCTGCGCGTAAGCCTATAATTCATTTCGCTTTTTCCGGCTCCGCTCCAGCCACCTCGGTCGTTCGGTCACGCATCTCTTTTTACCCTGCTTTAATTATGGTCTTTTCCTGGAAACGTGCCCTCGCGACCACCCTGGCGCCCCTGGCGCTGGCATTGGGCATGCTGCCGTTCGCCGCGGATGCGGCCAAGACGACCGACCCCTGCAAGACCAACGCCAAATCGGCGGCCTGCAAGGCCGCCAAGGCCAAGGCAGCCAAGACGACCAAGAAATCGACCGCCGCCACCGCCAGCAAGAAAGCCGACGCCAAGAAACCGGCCACCAAGACCACCAGCGCCAAGACCGTCTCCAGGCAAAGCGCCTCCAAGAAGGCGGCGGCGGCCAAGGCCGGCGGCAAGAGCGCCACGGCATCGAAAAAGACTGCCAAGAAAACGGCATCGACCAAGCGCACCGCCAAGAACACGGCGGTGGCGTCCAAGCACAAGGCCCGCAAGAGCACCATCGTCTACCGCCAGAATACCCGCGCCAAGGCCAGGACGGCCCAGGCCCGCGCCGAGGCGGCGCTGCCGCCGCCGGCCGCCTCCGTGCGCGCGGAAATCAACGCCCTGCGCTCCAATACGGCTTACGCGCAAGATCTCGAAACCTCGACCGTGCTGTTCGCCAAGAACGACAACGTGGTGCGGCCGATCGCCTCGATCTCCAAGCTGATGACGGCGCTGGTGGTGGTGGACGCCAACCAGCCCATGGATGAAATGCTGGAGATCACCGAGGACGACGTCGACACGCTGAAGCACACCACGTCGCGCCTGCGCGTGGGCACCCGGCTCAGCCGCGGCGACATGCTGCACCTGGCGCTGATGTCGTCGGAAAACCGCGCCGCGCATGCCCTCGGGCGCAACTACCCGGGCGGGCTGCCGGCGTTCGTCGCGGCCATGAACCAGAAAGCGCGAGCGCTGGGCATGAGCAACACCCGCTTCGTCGAGCCCACGGGCTTGTCCAGCCAGAATGTTTCGTCGCCGCGCGACCTGGCGCGCCTGCTGCGCGCCGCCGCGCAGCGCCCGCTGATCCACCGCTATTCCACCGACGACGAATACGAAGTGGACGTGGCCGACCGCACCCAGGTGTTCCGCAACACCAACCTGCTGGTGCGCAAGGCCGATTGGGACATCAAGGTGTCCAAGACCGGCTTCATCAACGAGGCGGGCGAATGCCTGGTGATGCTGGCGCGCATCAACGGCCGCGACGTGGCCATCGTGCTGCTCGACTCCCAGGGCAAGCTGTCGCGCATCGGCGACGCGGTGCGCCTGCGGCGCATCCTGCAAAGCGACGTGGCCATGCTGTAGCGTGGCGCCGCCCCTCAGGCGGCGACCCGGCGCGGCGCGGCGCCGTCATGCCAGGCGTCCGGCAGCCCCGCCAGCACCGCCTGCGCGTCCAGCGACCGGATCGGCACGGCGACATCGGCCGGAATGCGCCCGTCGACCTGCAGCAGCTCGTAGCGCAGGCAGCATACGCGTAAAAACGACGCGAAATTGGCGGCCTCGCCGCGATAATCCACCAGTTCGTCGTACAGGCGCTCGATCAGCTGATTGACGCGCATGCCGTCGCGCGCGGCGATTTCCTCCAGCACGGACCAGAACAGGCGTTCGAGCCGCACGCTGGTGGCGACGCCGTGCAGGCGCAGCGAACGGCTTTCGGGCGTGTATGAGTCCGGGTTGGCGCGGATGAAGATTTCGCACATGGCAGTGGCTCCTGGTGGGATGTCCCACTGTACGATCGGCGCCCGGCGCGCGGCAAGCGCCGCCCGCGGCCGGCGCGACGGCCGGGCGCGGCGTCGCGCGCGCAGGCGGGCGCCTGCGCGCCGCGCTTGCCGGCTCAGTGCGTGATGCGCGTGCCCAGCACCGCCAGGAACTGCGCCAGCCAGGCGGGATGCGCCGGCCAGGCCGGGGCGGTGACCAGGTTGCCGTCGGTATGCGCCTGGTCGATGGCGATCTCGGCATACGTGCCGCCGGCCAGCCGGACTTCCGGCGCGCAGGCGGGATAGGCCGAGCAGGTGCGCCCTTCCAGGATGCCGGCGGCCGCCAGCAGCTGGGCGCCGTGGCACACCGCCGCAATTGGCTTGCCGGCGCGGTCGAACTGCCGCACCAGTTCCAGCACCTGTTCATTCAGGCGCAGGTACTCGGGCGCGCGGCCGCCCGGGATCACCAGGCCGTCGTAGGCATCGGCGTCGGCCTGCTCGAAGTCCTGGTTCAGGGTGAAATCGTGGCCGCGCTTTTCGCTGTAGGTCTGCGCGCCCTCGAAGTCGTGGATGGCGGTGGCCACGCGATCGCCCGACTTCTTGCCCGGGCAGACGGCGTGCACGGTGTGTCCCACCGCCTGCAGCGCCTGGAACGGCACCATGGTTTCGTAATCTTCGGCGTAGTCGCCCACCAGCATCAGCAGTTTCTTGCCCACAGCGGTCTCCTTGGGGTTCGGGGAGGTCGGCACGATCGGATGCGTGCGGGCCGGCAAGCGCCATGCCCGGGCGCGGGCGCCCGACATCTCCGGGTAGTGACCCACCGATTGTGCGGCAGGGCCGGGCGCGGCAGGTGGTACAGGAATACCGCCCGCGCCTATTCCAGCGCCACCGACACCGGGCGGGCATCGAGCAGGCTGACCAGCACCTGGGGGTCGATGCCGATCAGGTAGCCGCGCCGCCCGCCATTGATGTAGACCACGGGGTAGTCGAGCACCTGCGCCTCGACCCACACGGGCATGCGCTTGCGCGTGCCGAACGGCGATGTGCCGCCCACTTGGTACCCGGAGTGCCGCTGGGCCACCTCGGGATGGCAGGGCGCCACTTTCTTCAGGCCGGCCTGCCGCGCCAGGTTCTTGGTGGACACTTCGCGGTCGCCATGCATGACCACCACCAGCGGACGCGCGGCCTCGTCTTCCATGATGAGCGTCTTGACCACGGCGTGCGGGTCCAGGCCCAACTGGCGGGCGGCCTCGCCGGCGCCGCCGTGGTCGACATAGTCGTACGTATGCTCGGTATAGGCGATGTGGTGCCGCTTCAGCATCTGCGTGGCGGGCGTTTCGGAAACGTGGCGGGCTTTGCTCATGGCTGCATGCGGGCCGGACAGAATGAACGGCAAAGGCGCTAGTTTAGGACTGTTCCCGCCGGCAGCGAGCCCGGCGGCGCCGGGACCGCGCTTCAGGCGCGCGGATGATGCGCGGCGTGCAGCGCCTTCAGGCGCTCGCGCGCCACGTGGGTGTAGATCTGCGTGGTGGAAATATCGGCGTGGCCCAGCAGCATCTGCACCACCCGCAGGTCGGCGCCGTGGTTCAGCAGGTGCGTGGCGAAGGCATGGCGCAGCACGTGAGGCGACAACGGCGCGCGGATGCCGGCGATGACGGCGTACTTCTTGATGAGCTGCCAGAACGCCTGGCGCGTCATGGGCTGGGCGCGCGCGGTCAGGAATAGCGCGTCGCTGACGCGCGCGCCAGCCAGGTCGGGCCGCGCGCCCTGCAGATAGCGGTCGATCCAGTGAGCAGCCTCGGCGCCCAGCGGCACCAGGCGGTCCTTGCCGCCCTTGCCCATGACCACGCGCACCACGCCTTCGTTGAGGCTGACTTCCAGCACCTTGATGTTGACCAGCTCCGACACGCGCAGGCCGGTGGCGTAGAGGGTCTCCAGCATGGCGCGGTCGCGCAGGCCGCGTGCCGTATTCAAGTCGGGCGTGGCCAGCAGGGCCTCGACCTGCGCTTCCGAAAGGGTCTTGGGCATGCGCGGCGGCTGCTTGGCCGCGCTGAGCGTCAGGCAGGGATCGCGCTGGGCGCGATGCTCGCGCAGCGCCCAGGCGTAGAAGCGGCGCAGCGCCGCCAGGCGCCGGTTGGCGGTGGTGGCGCGGCTGTCGGCGTGGCGCGCGGCGAACCAGGCCTCGATATCGGCCGTGCCGGCCTCGCGCAGCTGCCCCGCCGAGGCCGCGCCGCCGCGCTCGCCGGGGTTTTCGAGCCAGTGTGCGAAAGCGGTCAGGTCGCGCCGGTAGGCGGCCAGGGTGTTGGCCGCCAGGCCGTCCTCGAGCCAGACGGCGTCGATGAAAGCGTCGATATCGGCCTGCGAGGCCAGCGGATCGGCAGCGGAAGGCATGCGGGAGAAAACCATGGGCGGATGCGCGCTCATTCTACGGGACGGGGCGCCTGCGGAAACAATCCCGGCATGACAATCCCGGCACGGCCGCGCGCCGGCGTCAGGCCGCCGCCGTCAGCCAGCCCTCGAAGGCCTTGAGCGCATCGGAGCGCTCGTCGCGCTGCGGGTAGCCGAAGTAATAGCCCTGCCCCACCGCCAGCGCTTGCGGCACCGGCTGCACCAGCGTGCCCGCCTGCAGCGCCGGCTGCGCCAGGAAATGCGGTACCAGGCCCACCCCCAGGCCGGCCTGCGCCGCCGCCAGCATCATGGTGAACAGCTCGTAGCGCGGGCCCCCGGCGGCCTGCGGACCGTAGGGCTGGCGGTTGGCCGCATACCACTGGCGCCACGCGTCGGGGCGCGAGCTCAGGTGCAGGTGGGTCAGGCCGGCCAGGCCGTCGCCGGCGCGGCGCGGCAGGTGCGGCGCGCACACCGGCACCAGCTCTTTTTCGGGAAACAGCAACACCCCCTGCGTGCCGGGCCAGATGCCGCTGGCGTGGTACAGCGCGCCGTCGAACGGCTGGTCTTTGAACTGGAACGGCAGGGTCCGCACCGACAGGCTGACGGTGATGTCCGGGTGGCGCTGCTGGAAGCCGGCCAGGCGCGGGATCAGCCAGGTCGTCGCCAGGGTGGGCACCACGGCGATGTGGATGCTGCGGCCCATGCCGGTGCGGCTGACCAGGCCGAAGGTGTCTTTCTCGATCTGGTCCAGGTGATGGCGGATGCGGCCGGCGTATTCCGCCCCATGGTCGGTCAGCACGATGCGGCGCCGCACGCGCGTGAACAACTGCACGCCCAGGCGCGCCTCCAGGCTGGCGACCTGCCGGTAGACCGCGCTGTGCGTCAGCGCCAGTTCCTCGGCCGCGCGCGAAAAGCTGCCCAGCCGGGCCGACGCCTCGAAAGCCTGCAGGGCGCTCAGATTGGGTATGCCGTTTCTCATGGGGAAACCTGTCATTCAGGTGCCGGGCTTCCGCCTGGTTGCCGGGCACCGTTAGTATTGAGCCGACATGGCGCGCCTTCAAAGGCGTCCACCGGACAGGTGCCAGACACCTGGGCCGAGTCGGCCCTCCTGTCAAGGCGTCAGGCACCAACTGGGTGCCTGACGCCTGGCTCACGGCCCTGTGAGGGGCGACGTGCCGGCAGGTCAATATATTGTGCAATTTTATCAATTGCCTTGTGCAACCCAGGAACATTATGCTCGACGGCTTGGATTCCGGTTGATTATGACGACACCTACTTCTTCCCCCGTACCCCGCCTGGGCGGCCACATCCTGGTCGACCAACTGGCCGCCCATGGCGTCAAGCACGTGTTCTGCGTGCCCGGCGAAAGCTACCTGGCCGTGCTGGACGGCCTGCACGACGCCCGCATCGACGTCACCGTCTGCCGCCAGGAAGGCGGCGCCGCCATGATGGCCGACGCGCACGGCAAGCTCACGGGCGAGCCGGGCATCTGCATGGTCACGCGCGGCCCGGGCGCCGCCAATGCCATGGCGGGCGTGCACATCGCCAAGCAGGACTCCACCCCGCTGATCCTGTTCGTCGGCCAGATCGAGCGCGGCATGCGCGAACGCGAGGCCTTCCAGGAAATGGACTACCGCGCGGTGTTCGGCACGCAGGCCAAGTGGGTCACCGAGATCGACCAGGTCGAACGCATTCCCGAGCTGGTGTCGCGCGCCTTCCACGTGGCCACCTCGGGCCGGCCCGGCCCGGTGGTGATCGCGCTGCCCGAGGACATGCTGACCGAGACCGCCAGCGTGGCCGACGCGCCGCGCTATGAAGTGATCGACGCCGCGCCCGCCGCCGCGCAGCTCGACCAGTTGCAGGCCATGCTGGCCCAGGCGCGCGCGCCCATGGCGATCCTGGGCGGGTCGCGCTGGAGCGCCGAGGCCGTCGCGCAGTTCGCCGATTTCGCGCAGCGCCTGGCGCTGCCCACCGCCGTGTCGTTCCGGCGCCAGATGCTGTTCCCGGCCGACCATCCCTGCTTCATCGGCGACGTGGGCCTGGGGCTGAACCCCGCGCTGGCCAAGCGCGTGGCCGATGCGGACCTGATCCTGCTGGTGGGCGGCCGCATGTCGGAAAGCCCGAGCCAGGCCTATACGCTGCTGGACATTCCGGTGCCGCGCCAGAAGCTGGTGCACGTGCACCCCGACAGCGCCGAACTGGGCCGGGTCTACCGCGCCAGCCTGGCCATCAACACCTCGCCGGCCGCGTTCGCGCAGGCGCTGGCGGGAGTGCAGGGGCCGGCGCAGCCGGCCTGGGCCGAAGGCACCGCGGCCATGCGCCAGTCGTACCTGGCCTGGAGCGACCCGGCGCCGGTGCGCACTCCCGGCGCGCTGCAGATGGGCGAGATCATGGCGTACCTGGAAAAAACCCTGCCGCCCGACTCCATCATGACCAACGGCGCGGGCAACTACGCCACCTGGCTGCACCGCTTCCACCGCTTCACCCGCTACGGCACGCAATTGGCGCCCACCTCGGGCTCGATGGGCTACGGCCTGCCCGCCGCCGTGGGGGCCAAGCGCGTGCAGCCCGACAAGACCGTGGTGTGCTTCGCCGGCGACGGCTGCTTCATGATGCACGGCCAGGAATTCGCCACCGCCGTGCAGTACGGCCTGCCCATCATCGTGGTACTGGTCGACAACGGCATGTACGGCACCATCCGCATGCACCAGGAAAAACACTACCCCGGCCGCGTCTCGGCCACGTCGCTGCAGAATCCGGATTTCGCCGCCTATGCGCAGGCCTTCGGCGGCCATGGCGAGCGCGTCGAGCGCACCGAACAGTTCGCGCCGGCGTTCGAGCGTGCCCTGGCCAGCGGCAAGCCGGCCATCCTGCACTGCCTGATCGACCCGGAGACCATCACCCCGTCGACCACGCTGGAAAAAATCCGCGCCGCGGCGCTCCAGGCCGGGCAATAAGCCCGGGCCCGGCGCCGCATCGCACCCGCATCCAAGACATACGCACGGAGATCCACATGTCCTCGAACCCCTCCTTCCATTGGCAAGACCCGCTGCTGCTCGACCAGCAACTCACCGACGAAGAGCGCATGGTGCGCGACGCCGCCGCCGCCTACGCGCAGGACAAGCTGGCGCCGCGGGTGCTCAATGCCTTCCGCAACGAGCAGACCGACCCGAAGATCTTCGCCGAGATGGGCGAGCTGGGCCTGCTGGGCGCCACCATTCCCACCGAATACGGCGGCGCCGGGCTGAACTACGTCAGCTACGGCCTGATCGCCCGCGAAGTCGAGCGCATCGATTCCGGCTATCGCTCGATGATGAGCGTGCAGTCCTCGCTGGTGATGGTTCCCATCAATGAATTCGGAAGCGAAGCCCAGAAGCAGAAATACCTGCCCAAGCTGGCCAGCGGCGAGTGGATCGGCTGCTTCGGCCTGACCGAGCCCAACCACGGCTCCGACCCCAACGGCATGGAAACCCGCGCCGTGCAGACCGGCAGCGGCTACAAGCTGTCGGGCAACAAGATGTGGATCACCAATTCGCCTATCGCCGACGTGTTCGTGGTGTGGGCCAAATGCGTGGGCGGCGACTACGACGGCAAGATCCGCGGCTTCATCCTGGAAAAAGGCATGAAGGGCCTGTCGGCCCCGGCCATCCACGGCAAGGTGGGCCTGCGCGCCTCGATCACGGGCGAGATCGTCATGGACGAGGTCGAAGTGTCGGCCGAGCAGATGCTGCCGGAAGTGTCCGGCCTGCGCGGCCCCTTCACCTGCCTGAACTCGGCGCGCTATGGCATCGCCTGGGGCGCCCTGGGCGCGGCCGAGGCCTGCTGGCACACTGCCCGCCAGTACACGCTGGACCGCAAGCAATTCGGCCGCCCGCTGGCTGCCAACCAGCTCATCCAGAAGAAGCTGGCCGACATGCAGACCGAGATCACGCTGGGCCTGCAGGGCTGCCTGCGCCTGGGCCGCATGAAGGACGAAGGCACGGCCGCGGTGGAAATCACTTCCATCATGAAGCGCAATTCGTGCGGCAAGGCGCTGGACATCGCCCGCCTGGCCCGCGACATGCTGGGCGGCAACGGCATCTCCGACGAGTTCGGCGTGGCGCGCCACCTGGTGAACCTGGAAGTGGTCAACACCTACGAAGGCACGCACGACGTGCACGCGTTGATCCTGGGCCGCGCGCAGACGGGCATCCAGGCGTTCTGCTAAGCCGCGGCGCGCTGCCCAGGCCGAGCCAGGTGTCAGGCTCCCGCCAGGGTGCCTGACACCGTACGGCTGAGACAGTCTGGGCACACAAGGGTGTCAGGCACCTGCGGAGCCTGACACCTGTAAGCGACCGGGCAGCCCGTCAGTTGCCGCCGCCCAGGTCGAACAGGCTGGTGGCGTCCAGTTCCAGCACGGCTTCGTCGTGCTGGTTCAGGACGATCCAGTTCCAGGAGATGATGCCGAGGTCCGCCCGCGAGGTGGAGCGGCGCACCGCCTGCACGCGCGCCTCCAGGCGCAATGCGTCGCCCGGCCTGACCGGCACGCGCCAGCGCACTTCCCCCAGCCCCGGCGAACCGAACGACTCGGAATCGTGCAGCGCGGCCTCGACCGCCATGCGCATGGCCAGCGCGCAGGTATGCCAGCCGCTGGCGATCAGGCCGCCCCAGCGCCCTTGGGCGGCGCGCTCGACATCGGTGTGGAACCACTGCGGGTCGTACTGGCGGGCGAAATGCAGGATCTCGGCCTCGGTCACGGTAACCGGCCCGGCCTTGATCAGCATGCCTTCCTTGAATTCGGCGAACTTCATTTCGGCTTCTCGAATGACAACCGGCGTGCCTGGCACGCCGGTTCTCGTGGTGTCGGCTGGCGCCGCGCGCGCAGGGGCGCCGGCTAGTAGGTTTCGAAGTGCAGCCGCCCCTCGCGGCGCAGCGCATCATGCAGGATAGACCAATCCTGCCCGGCTTGCACGACGACATCGCGCAGCGCTTCCAGCACCCCGGCTTCCATTCCCTTCAGGCCGCACACATAAATGCAGGTGTTGGCGTCGGCCAGCAGCGCCAGCACATCGGCGGCGCGTTCGCGGATCATGTCCTGCACATAGCGCCTGGGCTGCGACGCTTCGCGCGACAGCGCCAGGTTGATGTCGATGAAATCGCGCGGCAGTTTCATCAGCGGCCCGAAATAAGGCAGCTCGCGCTGGGTGCGCGCGCCGAAGAACAGCATCAGCCGGCCATTGGTGCCGCGCGCGATGCGGCGCCGGTAGCGCTCGGTCATGGCCCGCATCGGCGCCGAGCCGGTGCCGGTGCAGATCATCACCAGGTTGGCGCCGGCGTGGTTGGGCATCAGGAAGGTATTGCCGAACGGGCCGATCACCTGGACGGTGTCGTTCTTGGCCAGGTCGCACAGGTAGTTGGAGCACACGCCGCGCGCCGGCCGGCCCTGGTGGTCCTCGGTGACGCGCTTCACCGTCAGCGACAGGTTGTTATAGCCGGCCCGCTCGCCATCGCGCGGGCTGGCCAGCGAATACTGGCGCGCGTGGTGCGGCCGGCCCTGGGCGTCGGTGCCGGGCGGCAGGATGCCGATGGACTGTCCTTCCAGCACGGGAAACGGCACATTGCCGAAATCCAGCACGATGTGGTGGATATCGCTGCCGGTGTCCTCGTCGGTGACCCGGTAGTTGCCCACCACGGTGGCGGTGGCCGGCGCCTTGTGGGTGTACAGGTTCACATACGGATGCGCGGCCGACCACGGCGGCACGCTGGCGCCGGGCAGCGATGGCGCGGACGCGACCGGCGCCTCGACGGCGGCGGTCGAGGGCGCCGCGGCCGCGTCGTCCGCCGGCGCGCCATCCGCCAGGTTCTCCGGCAGCGGCTTCTCGCCCGGCAACTCGTCCCAGCCGAATTGCTCCTGCAGGCTATAGGCCTCGGACCGCAGCACCAGCCGCCAGTTGTCGATCGATCCGGTCGGACACGGCGGCACGCAGGCCATGCAGCCGTTGCAGATGCCCGGATCGACTACGTAGTTGGTGCCGTCGTGCGTGATGGCATCGACCGGGCAGGTTTCCTCGCAGGTATTGCAGCGGATGCAGATTTCCGGGTCGATCAAATGCTGCTTGAGCACTTCGGGCGGCAAGGGCGCGTTCATTGCCGGGCTCCTGTTCCTAGTTGAAGCGCACGTACTCGAAGTTCACCGGCTGGCGGTTGACCCCCATGACCGGCGGCGCGATCCAGTTGGCGAACTTGCCCGGCTCGGCCACGCGGCCCATCAGCGAAGCGACGAAAGCGCGGTCTTCTTCGGTGGGCAGCCATTTGTCGCGGTTGGCCAGCCATTGCGACTCGCTCAGCACTTCGCCCTCGGGCGCCACGCGAATGCCGGCCAGGGTGCCGATCTGGCGGTTGAACGCCTTGTGCGGCACCGACAGGCGGAACGGCAGGCCGCTTTTCTCGATGACCTTGTTCCAGCGCCCGACGCCCGCCATGGAGTCGCGGATGAAGTCGTCGCGCAGCACTTCGTTCAGGGCATTGAGCATCGGCACCTCGATCTCGCGCAGCTTGCCACCCTCGACGGTCAGCACGCGGTAGGTGTCGTTCTTGAGCTGGTGGTCGTCGTTGCGCTTGCCTTCCTCGTAGCGCCCTTTCAGGCCGGAGCTGTAGAAGATGGCGGCATTGGACGACTGGTCGGCGCCGAACAGGTCGATGGTGACGCTGTAGTGGAAGTTCAGGTAGCGCTGGATGGTCGGCAGGTCGATCACGCCGGCGGCGCGCACCGTGGCCGGGTCGTCGGTCTTGAGCTGCTTCATGACCTCGCAGGTGCGCTGGATGATGCGCGACACGCCCGATTCGCCCACGAACATGTGATGCGCTTCCTCGGTGAGCATGAACTTGGTGGTGCGGGCCAGCGGATCGAAGCCGGATTCGGCCAGCGCACACAACTGGAACTTGCCGTCGCGGTCGGTGAAATACGTGAACATGTAGAAGGCCAGCCAGTCGGGCGTCTTCTCGTTGAAGGCGCCCAGAATGCGCGGATTGTCCGCGTCGCCCGAACTGCGCTCGAGCAGCGCGTCGGCCTCTTCGCGGCCGTCGCGGCCGAAATAGCGGTGCAGCAGGTACACCATGGCCCACAGGTGGCGGCCTTCCTCGACGTTGATCTGGAACAGGTTGCGCAGGTCGTACTGCGACGGCGCGGTCATGCCCAGGTGGCGCTGCTGCTCGATCGAGGCCGGCTCGGTATCGCCCTGGGTGACGATGATGCGCCGCAGGTTGGCGCGATGCTCGCCCGGCACGTCCTGCCAGACGTCGCGCCCCAGGTTCTCGCCGAAATGGATCTTGCGCTGGCCGTCCTGCGGCGCCAGGAAGATGCCCCAGCGGTAGTCGGGCATCTTCACGTGGTCGAAATGGGCCCAGCCGTCGGGCTCCACGCTGACCGCCGTGCGCAGGTAGACGTCGAAGCCGTGCGAGCCGTCGGGGCCCATGTCCTGCCACCATTGCAGGTAATTGGGCTGCCAGTGCTCGAGCGCGCGCTGCAGCGCGCGGTCGCCGGACAGGTTGACGTTGTTGGGGATCTTCTCGGTGTAGTTGATGCCGGACATGTCTGCTCTCTCCTTGGTGGACGGCATGCGGGCCGTCGCCGGGTGAATTGGGGGAATACCGTTTTTCCTGGGGAGGTGTCAGGCACCTTCGGAGCCTGACACCTGCTCAATGCCGATTCGTCTGGGGGGTGCCAGGCATCTTTGGAGCCTGGCGCCTGCTCAATGCCGGACTTTCTGCCAGGTGTCAGGCACCTCGGGCGCCTGACACCTACACACGGTTCCAGTCGAAGGCGGCCTGCTCGCCCTTGCCGTAGAGTTTCAGCGCGCCCTTTTCGCCGGCGGCGTTGGGACGGTTGAAGATCCAGTTCTGCCAGGCGGTCAGGCGGCCGAAAATGCGCGTCTCCATGGTTTCGCGCCCGCCGAAGCGCAAGTTGGCTTCCAGGCCGGTCAGTGCGTCCGGCGACAGGGCGCGCCGCTCTTCGAGCGCCAGGCGCACTTCATCGTCCCAGTCGATGCTGTCGGGCGCGAAAGTAACCAGGCCCAGTTCGAGCGCGCGCGCGGCGGGCAGCAATTGCCCGGCGGCGGCCCGGACGGCCTCCAGCGGCAGCGTTTCCTCGTAAAAGCGCCGCTGCAGGCGGCTCTGCCCGCTGACCAGCGGGTAAGCGCCGAAATTGCGTTCGCCCACCACGATCTGCGCCGGGCTGTCGGCATCCTCGTCGTCGAGCATGTAGATGCGGTCGGCCGCCAGGGCCAGCTCGAACAGGGTGCCGGCAAAGCAGGAACCGGGCTCGATCAGCGCGAAGATCGAACGCGACGTGACGTCCAGCCGCGCCAGCGTGCGGCGCAGCATGCCGGCTGTCTCGCGCACGAACCAGTGGTCGCCGTGCTGCTGCAAGGCCGCGTCGGCCGCCAGCACGGCCTGGATGTCGCCTTCGGTCTTGAAGACCCAGGTGCCCAGGTCGGGCTCGTTGGTACGCAGGCTCAGGATCGCGTCATCCAGCTCGCGTGCCATCTGCAGCGGCCACCAGGCCGCGCCGGCCGCGACGATGGCGTCCACCTCCTGCTCCACCGGCGCTTGCGGCGCCCGCACTGTCCAGGTGGCCAGCCGCTTGTCGCGATCGAACGCCACCTCTACGTAGCGATAAGACAGGCGGTCTTCCTCGACACGGCGCTCCAGCGGGGTCAGGGCCACGCCGCGCGCCTGCGCCGGCCGGTCGCTGCCGGCGGCCAGCTCCTCGGCGCGCGCGCGCACCGCCGCCTCGAACTGGGCCGGCTTGACCACCTGGTCCACCAGCCGCCAGTCCTTGGCGCGCTGCCCGCGCACCCCTTCCACCAGGGTGCAGAAAATATCGGCATGGTCGTGCCGCACCTTGCGCTTGTCGGTGACGCGCGTGAGCCCGCCGGTGCCCGGCAGCACGCCCAGCAGCGGGACTTCCGGCAGGGCCACGGCCGACGAGCGGTCGTCGACCAGCACGATCTCGTCGCAGGCCAGCGCCAGCTCATAGCCGCCGCCGGCGCACGCGCCATTGAGCGCCGCGATGAACTTCAGCCCGCCGTACCGGCTGGAATCCTCGATGCCATTGCGAGTCTCGTTGGTGAACTTGCAGAAATTCACCTTCCAGGCGTGCGACGACAAGCCCAGCATGAAGATATTCGCGCCCGAGCAGAAGATGCGGTCCTTCATGCTGGTGACGACGACCGTGCGCACCTCGGGATGCTCGAAGCGGATGCGCTGCAGGGCGTCGTGCAGCTCGATATCCACCCCCAGGTCATACGAGTTCAGCTTCAGCTTGTACCCGGGCCGCAAGCCCCCGTCCTCGGCTACATCCATCGCCAGCGTGGCGATGGCGCCGTCGAATTTCAATTTCCAGTGCCGATACCGGGCCGGCTCCGTCTGGAAGTCCACGCGGGTGGCGGGGCTGCTCATGATGCGTCTCCTGGAGTATGAACAATACTGCATTAGATGAATTAAAGTGCAGATTAGTGCAGAAAAAAAAGCCCGTCAAGCACCAGATGCACAAAAATGCAGTTTCCCCTGCCCGCCCTTCCGCGACACCCGGGCTCGCCACACCCGCCTGCCGTGCCCGCCCCCGTTACAAATGCGCCTGCAGGCCGCGCAGGGCGGACTGCAGACGCGGCCCCGCAAGACGCTCCTCTTTCCCCCCCCCCCCGTAGCAACGAAGCGCAAGAACCCCTACCTGCCCCGCGCCGCTGGCCATGCGTCCATTGCAAGTCGCCGGCGGGCGGCGGGGCGGGCGGGGCGCCTCGGGGCCGAGCGAGCGGACGCCGTAGGGAGGCCCGGACGGGCCGGACGAGGCGAGCGTAGCGATTCCGGGCGCGCGGGGCGCCCGGACGGCGCCGTGAAGCCCCGCCCGCCCCGCCGCCCGCCGGCGACGCCAATAGAACACCAACACCCAGCCAACCAGCCAACCAGCCAACCAGCCCGACAGACAAGCACGGCTGCTACAACGGCAACCCGCAAGCCTTGCGCACCTGCGCCCGCAGCCCCCCGAAGCTCTCCTGCAGGCTCAAGTCGCTGGTCACCCAGGTCAGGTCGGCCTTGGCATAGAACGCCTCGCGCCCGGCCAGGATGCGCTTGAGGTCGGCCATGGCTTCGTTGTTGCCGGACATGGGACGGAAATCTCCCTGCGCCATGACCCGCGCCATATGTTCGTCGGGCGTGGCGCGCAGCCATACCGTGTAGCAATGGCTCAGCAGCAGGTTGAGCGTGGCCGGCTCCGACACCAGCCCGCCCGGCGTGGCCAGCACCATCTCGGGGTAGATCTGCACCGCCTCCTCGAGAGCGCGGCGCTCGTAGCGCCGATAGGCATTGGGCCCGTACAGGTTGTGGATTTCGAGGATGCTGCAGCCGGCCACCCGTTCGATCTCGCGGTTGAGTTCGACGAACGGATAGCCCAGGTCGTCGGCCAGCATCTGCCCCAGCGTGGATTTGCCGGCGCCGCGCAGGCCGATGAGCGCCACGCGCTGGAAACGGTTGGGGCGCTGCGCTCCGCCGCCGACGCCGAACAGCTGTGCCAGTGCCTCGCGGGCGCGCTGCAGGTCGGATTCGGTGCGGCCGCTGAGCAGCTCCCGGATCAAGAGCCAGTCGGGCGATTCGGTGGTGACGTCGCCGACCAGTTCCGCCAGGGCGCAATTGAAGGCCTTGGCAATTTGCAGCAACACCAGGATGGAGGCGTTGCCGACGCCGTGCTCCAGGTTCGCCAAATGGCGCTCGGACACGCCGGTTGCCTGGGACAGGCTCTTGCGCGTCATGCCGCGTATGGCGCGCAGGCGCCGCACGCGCTCGCCCAGCGCCACCAGGAATGGTTCGCGGCGCGGCTCCGATGATTCCTTGTCTAGCGCTTGGATCATGCGATCGACTCCGAGGAAACCCTCATTTTCAGCGTTTTATGCACTATAGTGCTTGACTGTGATGGTGTGAAGCACTATTTTTCTTCAAACCAACCGCTGGTGGGCGCAAAAAAACCATAAAAAAGCAATTCATTGCATGCGCCGCGACCAGTGCGCCGACAGTGTAAAGGACGAGACAAGCATGAAACCCCCGGCGTCATTCCATCAATTGATGCGCAGCATCACCGCCCCGCTAGCCGGCCTGCCGCTGGACCAGGCGCTGCAGGAACGGCTCAACCGCGACATGGGCGCCGCCAGCCAGCCGTACCGCGAAGTATTCGCCGCCTGTCGACAGGGCGTGGCCGAGGGCTGGCTGTGCGGCCGCGAAGGCGGCGGCATCCGCTATGGCCGCGTCTTCCCCGCCGACGACGAACTGGCGGGCTTTTCGGTCGACGTGGTGGAGATGCCGAGCCTTGCCGGCCCGCACCATGCCCATCCGCACGGCGAGATCGACCTGATCATGCCGCTGGACGAGGCTGCGCGCTTCGACGGCCATCCCGCCGGCTGGCTGGTCTACGGCCCCGGCAGCGCGCACCACCCCACCGTCAGCGGCGGCCGCGCGCTGGTGCTGTACCTGCTGCCCGGCGGCGCCATCGAATTCACGCGGGCATAGCGATATGGAGCGACTGCACAATTACGTGGCGGGGCAATGGCAGGCGGGCCGGGGCGATGGCATGGTGTTGCGCGACCCGCTGTCGGGCGCGCCGCTGGCCGCGGTCGACAATACCGGCCTCGACCTGCCGGCCGCCTGCGGCTGGGCCCGCCGCACCGGCGGCGCGGCGCTGCGCGCCCTGACGTACGCCGAGCGCGCCGCGCTGCTGGGGCAGATGGCCGAAGTGCTGCAGGCCAACCGCGACAAGTACTACGACATTGCCCTGCGCAATTCGGGCACCGTGAAACAGGATTCCGCGGTCGACATCGAGGGCGGCATCTATACCCTGTCGTACTACGCCAGGCTGGGCGCCGGCCTGGCCGACCGGGGTTTTCGCGCCGACGGCCCGGCCGACGCGCTGGCGCGCGACGGCGCCTACCAGGTGCAGCACATCGCGGTGCCGGTGCGCGGCCTGGCGCTGCTGATCAACGCCTTCAATTTTCCGTCCTGGGGCCTGTGGGAGAAAGCCGGCCCGGCGCTGCTGTCGGGCGTGCCCATCGTGGTCAAGCCGGCCACCGCGACCGCCTGGCTGGCCCATGCGATGGTGGCCGACGTACTGGCCGCCGGCGTCCTGCCGGCCGGCGCGCTGACGCTGGTATGCGGCAGCTCGGCCGGGTTGCTGGACGCGCTGGCCCCGGGCGACGTGCTGTCCTTCACCGGCTCCTCGGACACGGCCGCCCTGCTGCGCGCCCATCCACGCGTGGCGCGCGATGGCGTGCGCATGAACGCCGAGACCGACAGCCTGAACTGCGCGCTGCTGGGCCCGGACGCGGCCGCCGGCGGCGCGGCGTTCGACGCGCTGGTGCGCGAAGCGGTGCGCGAGATCACCGTGAAATCGGGCCAGAAATGCACGGCCATCCGCCGCATCCTGGTGCCGCGCGCGGCCTACGCGCGCACGGCCGAGGCCATCGCGGCGGCGCTGGCGGACATCGCGGTCGGCGACCCGCGCAACCCCGCGGTGCGCATGGGCTCGCTGGTCAGCCGCGCCCAGCACGACGATGTGCAGGCGGGCATCCGGGCCCTGCGCGCGGGCAGCGAGGTGTTGTTCGACGGCGGCCGCGTGCAGTTGCTGGACGCCGACCCGGCGGTCGCCGCCTGCGTGGCGCCCTGGCTGCTGGGCGCGCCCGATCCCGATGCGCATCCGCTGGCGCACGACCGCGAGGTATTCGGCCCGCTCGCCACCCTGATGCCCTATCGCGACGCCGGCCATGCCTACGAGCTGGCGCGGCGCGGGCAGGGTTCCCTGGTGACCTCGGTATATAGCGACGACACGGCATTCCTGGCGCGCAGCGCGCTGGAACTGGCCGACAGCCACGGCCGCGTGCACTTGGTCAGCCCCGAGGCCGCCCGGACGCACACCGGCCACGGCAATGTGATGCCGCAGGCGCTGCATGGCGGCCCGGGCCGGGCCGGCGGCGGCGAAGAACTGGGCGGCCTGCGCGCGCTGGGCTTGTACCACCGCCGCGCCGCCATCCAGGGCGCGCCACAGCGCCTGCAGGCGCTGGCGTGAACGCACAGCGACGACAGCCGAACATCGGAGAGAGACCATGAACCCCTGCCCCACCGAGCTGAACTTCGCCAGCCACCTGGCCGCGCTGAATGCGCCGCGCGCCGCCAAGACGGCCTATATCGACGACACCCGGCGCATCACCTACGGCGAACTGGCCGAGCGGGTCGCGCGCTGCGCCGGGGCGTTGCGCGCGCTGGGGCTGCGCCGCGAAGAACGCGTGCTGCTGCTAATGCACGACAGCGTCGACTGGCCGGTGGCGTTCCTGGGCGCGCTGCATGCCGGCGTGGTGCCGGTCGCCGTCAATACCCTGCTGACCCCGGACGACTACGCCTATATCGCCGGCCATTGCCGCGCGCGCGCCGCGCTCGTGTCCGGCGCGCTGCTGGGCACGCTGCAGACCGCGCTGGCCAAGGCTCCGCACGAAATCGAACATTTGCTGGTCTCGCAGCCGGCCGGCCCGCTGCCGCCCCAGGCGCGCGAATTCGAGGCCCTGCTGGCGGCGGCGCCGCTGATGCCGGCGGTGCGCACGCTGGCCGACGAGATCGCCTTCTGGCTCTATTCGTCCGGCTCCACCGGCAAGCCCAAGGGCGTGGTGCACACCCACGGCAACCTGTGGCACACGGTGGAGCTGTACGCCAAGCCGGTGCTGGGCATCCGCGAAGACGACGTGGTGTTCTCGGCGGCCAAGCTGTTCTTCGCCTACGGCTTGGGCAACGGGCTGAGCTTCCCGTTGTCGGTGGGCGCGACGGTGGTGGTGATGAGCGAGCGCCCCACCCCCCAGGCGGTATTCAAGCGGCTGGTCGAGCACCAGCCGACCGTGTTCTACGGCGTGCCCACCCTGTATGCCAGCATGCTGGCCAGCCCCGAGCTGCCGGCGCGCGGGCAGGTCGCGCTGCGCGTCTGCACGTCGGCCGGCGAGGCCCTGCCGCGCGACATCGGCGAACGCTTCACGCGCCAGTTCGGCTGCGAGATCCTGGACGGCATCGGCTCGACCGAGATGCTGCACATCTTCATCTCGAACCAGCCGGGTCAGCTGCGCTACGGGACCACCGGCAAGCCGGTGCCCGGCTACGAGGTCCAGTTGCGCGACGAGGACGGCCGCCCGGTGCCGCCCAACGTGATCGGCGATCTCTACATCAAGGGCCCCAGCACCGCGCTGATGTACTGGAACAACCGCGACAAGACCCGCCAATGCTTCCAGGGCGAATGGCTCAAGAGCGGCGACAAGTACCTGTGCGATGCGGACGGCTACTACACCTATGCGGGCCGCAGCGACGACATGATCAAGGTGAGCGGCCAGTACGTGTCGCCGGTGGAGGTCGAGAACGTGCTGATCCAGCACGAGGCCGTGCTGGAGGCCGCCGTCATCGGCGTGGCCGACCACGAGGGACTGGTCAAGACCAAGGCCTACGTGGTGCTGCGCCCCGGCTTCCGGCCCGATGCCGACACCGGCGCGGCGCTGCAGCAATACGTGAAGCAGCACCTGGCGCCCTTCAAGTACCCGCGCCAGATCGACTTCACCGAAGAGCTGCCCAAGACCGCCACCGGCAAGATCCAGCGGTTCCGCCTGCGGCAGCTGGAAGAGGCGGCGCTGTGAGCAGCGTCGCGACCGCCGACGCCACGGCCTGGGCCGGACTGCGCGCCCTGGGCCGCGACCTGCGCCTGGAGTATCGCTGGATCGCGCCGGCGCGGCGCGACGCCCCATTGCTGGTCTTCCTGCATGAAGGCCTGGGCTCGGCCAGCATGTGGAAGGACTGGCCGGAGCGCGCCTGCGACGCGGCCGGCTGCCGCGGCCTGGTGTATTCGCGCTATGGCTACGGACAGTCGACGCCGCGCCCGCCGGACGAGCAATGGCCGGTGCACTTCATGCACCACCAGGCGCGCGAGGTGCTGCCAGCGCTGTTCCAGGCGCTGGGCATCGACGCCGCGCGCGACCGCCCGGTGCTGTACGGCCACAGCGACGGCGCCTCGATCGCGCTGCTGTACGCCGCCATGCACCCCGAGGCGGTAGCCGGCGTGGTGGCGGCGGCGCCGCACATCATGGTGGAGGACGTCGCCATCGCCAGCATCCGGCAGGCGCGCCGCGCCTACCTGGAAACCGACCTGCCGGCCCGGCTGGCGCGCTATCACGCCGACCCCGGCTCGGCGTTCTGGGGCTGGAACGATATCTGGCTGGATCCGGCGTTCCGCGCCTGGGATATCCGCGACTACCTGCCGCGCATCGGCTGCCCGCTGCTGGCGCTGCAAGGCGTGGACGACGAATACGGGACGCTCGAGCAGATCCGCGGCATCCGCCGGCTGGCGCCGCAGGCGCGCCTGCTCGAGATTCCCGATTGCGGCCATGCGCCGCACAAGGATCAACCCGACACGGTCATCGCGGCCGTCGCCGATTTCGTCGGCGGCCTGAGCAAGACCGGCTGAGCCCGCGCGGCCGGCCGACAATAACCAGGAGACAAACCATGCACCACGCCCTGACCCTCGCGCTCGCCGCCGGTATGCTCGCACTGGCCGCCGGCGGCGCCTCGGCCGCCGACAAGATCAAGGTCGGCTTCATGCTGCCCTACAGCGGCACCTATGCCGCGCTGGGCGCCGCCATCGAGAACGGCTTCAAGCTATATGTCGCCGAACAGGGCGGCAAACTGGGCGGCCGCGAGATCGAATACTTCAAGGTAGACGACGAGTCCAACCCGGCCAAGGCCTCCGAGAACGCCAACCGGCTGATCAAGCGCGACCAGGTCGACGTGTTGATCGGCACCGTACATTCGGGCGTGGCGATGGCGCTGGCCAAGGCCGCCAAGGGCAGCGACACGACGCTGATCGTCACCAATGCCGGCGCCGACGCGATCACCGGGCCGATGTGCGGGCCGGGCATCTTCCGCACCTCGTTCTCCAACTGGCAGCCCGGCTACGCCATGGGCCCGGTGGCGGCGGCCAAGGGGCACAAGACCGCGGTGACCATCACCTGGAAGTACGCGGCGGGCGAGGAGCAGATCGGCGGCTTCCGGGAAGGCTTCGAGAAAGCCGGCGGCAAGGTCGTCAAGGAACTGACGCTGCCCTTTCCCAACGTGGAATTCCAATCGCTGTTGACGGAAATCGCGGCGCTCAAGCCCGACATGGTGTTCGCCTTCTTCGCCGGCGGCGGCGCCGTCAAGTTCGTGCAGGACTACCATGCCTCGGGCCTGCAGAAGAGCATTCCCCTGTACGGCACCGGCTTTCTCACCGACGGCACCCTGCCGGCCCAGGGCGCGGCGGCGCAGGGCCTGCTGACCACGCTGCACTATGCCGACGGGCTGGACACGCCGCGCGACAATGCTTTCCGCGCCGACTATCGCAAGGCCTACAACATGCAGCCCGACGTGTACGCCGTGCAAGGCTACGACGCGGCGCAATTGATGCAGGTGGGCCTGCAGGCGGTGCAGGGCGATATCGCCAACAAGACGGCCTTCCGCGACGCCATGCGCGGCGCCACCATCGACAGCCCGCGCGGCAAGTTCACGCTGTCGCCCTCCGGCAATCCGGTGCAGGACCTCTACCTGCGCCAGGTGGCCGGCCAGGAGAACAAGGTGGTCGACGTCGCGGTCCGGCAGCTGGCCGACCCGGCGCGCGGCTGCAAGCTCTGACGCACCCCGGGCGGACCGCGACATGGACGCGAGCATCTTCCTCATCCAATGCCTGAACGCCTTGCAGCACGGGCTGCTGTTGTTCCTGGTGGCCAGCGGCCTGACGCTGATCTTCGGCATCATGGGCATCATCAACCTGGCCCATGGCAGCTTCTACATGATCGGCGCCTACATGGCCTTCGCGCTGGGCCCGCTGGTGGAACGCTGGCTGGGCGGCGGTTTCGCGGCCACGCTGGTCCTGTGCGTGCTGCTGGCGGCCCTGCTCGGCTACCTGCTCGAAGCGGCGTTCTTCAGCTTCCTGTACCGGCGCGACCATCTGCAACAGGTACTGATGACCTACGGGCTGATCCTGGTCTTCGAGGAAGTGCGCAGCCTGCTGGTGGGCAACGATGTGCACGGCGTGCCCGTGCCGGCGTGGCTGTCGGGCACGGTGTCGCTGGGCGGGGTGATGACCTACCCGGTGTACCGGCTGTTCATCTCGGCCGTCGGCGTCGCGGTCGCGCTGCTGCTGTATTGGGTCATCACCCGCACCCGCCTCGGCATGATGGTGCGCGCGGGCGCCAGCAACCGCGAGATGATCGGCTCGCTGGGCATCGACATCAACCGCCTGTACCGCATCGTGTTCGCCGCCGGCGTGGCGCTGGCCGCGCTGGCCGGCACCATCGCGGCGCCGGTGTCGTCGGTGTATCCCGGCATGGGCCACGGCGTGCTGATCGTGTGCTTCGTGGTCGTGGTCATCGGCGGCATTGGCTCGATCCGCGGCGCGTTCCTCGCCGCCATGCTGGTAGGCGCGGTCGAGACTTTCGGCCAGGTGCTGTTCCCGGCCGCGGCCGGCGTACTCGTGTACCTGCTGATGGCCGTCATTCTGCTGTGCAAGCCCGAAGGGCTGTTCAAACAGGGCTAGGCGCCATGAGTCATGCAAGCAAACTGATTCCCATGGCGATCCTGCTGGCGCTGGCCGCCTTCTACTGGACGGGCGCCGACTACTACACCGGGCTGGCCGTGAAGATCATGATCTACGCAATCTTCGCGCTCAGCCTGCAATTGCTGGTGGGCGGCGCCGGCCTGATCAGCCTGGGACACGCGGCCTTCTTCGGCATCGGCGCGTACGCCGCGGCGCTGCTGTCGCCCGAATCGGAAGCCGCCGCGCTGCCCGGCCTGCTGGCGGCCGCGCTCGGCGGCGCGGCGCTCTATGCGCTGGTGACCGGCGCGCTGGCGCTGCGCACGCGCGGCGTGTACTTCATCATGGTGACGCTGGCGTTCTCGCAGATGGCGTACTACATCTTCCACGATACCGAGGTCGGCGGGGGCAGCGACGGCATCTACCTGTACTTCCGCCCGCAGTTGACGCTGGCGGGCTGGATGCCGTTCGACCTGGACAGCCCCGGCGCCTACTATTTCTTCGTGCTGGGCTGCCTGGCGCTGGTGTGGGGCTTCCTGGCCATGCTGGACCGTTCGCCGTTCGGCGCCGCGCTGGCCGGCATCCGCATCAACGAGCAGCGCATGCGCGCGGCCGGCTACTCGACTTTTCCGTACAAGCTGGCGGCCTATGTCATCGGCGGCGCGCTGGCGGGCCTGGCGGGGTTCCTGTATGCGCTGAAAGACGGCTTCGTGACGCCCGAGCTGCTGGCCTGGGAGCAGTCCGGCCTGGTGCTGCTGATGGTGATCCTGGGCGGCATGGGGCGATTGGGCGGAGCGGTGCTGGGCGCGGCCGCGCTGATTCTCTTGCAGGAATTGTTCCAGTCGCAGGCCTTGCTGGGCGACTACGCCAAGCACTGGCACCTGCCGCTGGGGCTGGCCATCATCGCGCTGGTGGCGCTGCTGCCCGACGGCCTGGCCGGCCTGCCGGCGCAATGGCGCGCCCGCCGCGCGGCGCGCCAGCCGGCCGCGCCGCCGGCCGAACCCGGCGTGCCTGGCGCGCCGCCGCTCCCCTTGTCCGGAGGCCCCCATGCCTGAAGCCATGCTTGCCGCGCGCGGCATCACGCGCCGCTTCGGCGGCCTGGTCGCGGTCGACAATGTCTCGCTGGAACTGCACCGCGGCACCGTCCACGCGGTAATCGGCACCAACGGCGCCGGCAAATCGACGCTGATCAACATCCTGTCGGGAGAGTTGGCCGCCAGCGCGGGCGAGGTGCTGTTCGAAGGACGCGACATCACCACCTGGCCGCAGCCGCAGCGCGCCCGCGGCGGCCTGGGCCGCAGCTACCAGCGCTCGACCATTTTCCCAGCCCTGAGCGTCTACGAGAACTGCCGCCTGGCGGCGCAGGCCGGCCGCCAGCAGTTCTGGCGCTGGTGGCGGCGCGCCGCGGACTGCCCGCACAGCGCCGAACGCGCGCGCCACGCGCTGGAGCGCACCGGCCTGGCCGGCAGCGCGGCGCTCCCGGCGGGCCTGCTGCCGCATGGCCACAAGCGCCAGCTCGAGATCGCCATGTGCCTGGCCGGCCGCCCACGCGTGCTGCTGCTGGACGAGCCGCTGGCCGGGATGGGTCCGGAGGAAACCGAGCGCATCCTGGGGTTGCTGCAGGACTTGAAGGCGGAGCACGCCATCCTGCTGGTCGAACACGACATGGATGCGGTGTTCGGCAATGCCGACATCATCACCGTAATGGTCAACGGCGCGGCCATCGCCTGCGGCACGCCGGCGCAGATCCGCGCCAATGCCGAAGTGCAGAACGCCTACCTGGGAGACGACGCATGCACGCATTGATCGACGCCAGCGGGCTGCACAGCTATTACGGCGCCAGCCACGTGCTGCGCGGCGTGGACGTGCGCATCGCGGCAGGCGAATCGGTGGGCCTGGTGGGCCGCAACGGCATGGGCAAGACCACCCTGATCCGCACCCTGATGGGCCACGTGCGCAGCCGCCAGGGCCGCCTGTCGGTGGCCGGCCGCGATTGCACGCGCGCCGCGCCGCACGCCATCGCGCGCCTGGGCGTGGCCTATGTGCCGGAGGGCCGCGGCATCTTTCCCAACCTGAGCGTGCGCGAGAACCTGCTGGTGGCCGCCCGCCCGGGCGCGCGCGGCCAGGCCGACTGGACCTGCCCGCGCGTGCTGGCGACCTTCCCGCGCCTGGCGGAACGCCTGGGCCATGGTGGCCAGCAGCTGTCGGGCGGCGAGCAGCAGATGCTGGCGATCGGCCGCGCGCTCATGACCAACCCCGACCTGCTGATCCTGGACGAAGCCACCGAGGGGCTGGCGCCGCTGATCGTGGCGGAAATCTGGAAGATCGTCGCGGCCATCCGCGCCACCGGCATGTCGACCTTGATCGTGGACCGCAACTACCGCGCGGTGCTGGCCCACACCGACCGCTGCCTGGTAATGGAAAAAGGCCGCATCGTGCACCAGGGCGCCAGTCCGGCGCTGGCGGCGCAGCCGCAGCAGCTGGCGCGCTACCTGGGCGTCTGAACGCGCCGGCGGCGGTCAGGACAGGATCTGCCCCAGGAAGGCGCGCGCCCGCTCGCTGCTGGGAGCGCTGAAGAAGCGCTCGGGCGCGCCGGTCTCGACGATGCGGCCGCCGTCCATGAACACCACGCGGTCGCCCACCTCGCGCGCGAAGCCCATTTCGTGCGTGACGCACACCATGGTCATGCCCTCGCGCGCGAGCTCCACCATCGTGTCCAGCACTTCTTTCACCATCTCGGGATCGAGCGCCGAGGTCGGCTCGTCGAACAACATGATCTTGGGCTGCATGCACAAGGCGCGCGCAATGGCCACGCGCTGCTTCTGGCCGCCCGACAGCTGCCCGGGATACTTCGAGGCATGCTCGGGAATGCGGACCCGCTCCAGGTAGTGCATGGCGCACTCGGCTGCGCAGGCCGCGTCGACCCCTTTCACCAGTCGGGGCGCCAGCGTGCAGTTCTCCAGCACGGTCAGGTGCGGGAACAGGTTGAAGTGCTGGAACACCATGCCCACTTCGGCGCGGATGCGCTCGATGTTTTTCAGGTCGTCGGTCAGCTCCACGCCGTCGACCACGATGCGCCCTTTCTGGTGCTCTTCCAGCCGGTTCAGCAGCCGTATGGTGGTCGACTTGCCCGACCCCGACGGGCCGCACAGGATCACCTTTTCGCCCGCATGCACGTCCAGCTCGAGGCCGTCGAGCACCTGGAAATCGCCATACCATTTGCCCACGTCGCGCATCATGATGATGGGCGCCGCGCCGTTCGCTCGATCCATGATTCAGGCCTTGGAAATATCGTGGCTCTCGCCGCCGCCGCTCCAGTAGCCCGGCACCGTGAGGCGCTTCTCGGAGCGGCGGAACAGGTACGACAGCACGGCGCACATGCAGAAGTAGATGATGCCGACCAGGGTGTATACCGTGAGCGCCTGGAATGTGGCGCCCGCCAGCATCTCGCCGGCGCGCATCAGTTCGTACACGCTGATCACCGCCACCAGCGAGGTCTCTTTCACCAGCACCAGCGCATAGTTGCCCAACGCCGGGAAGATGGTGCGCAGCGCCTGCGGCAGCACGATGTTGCGCAGGCGCTGGACCTTGCCCAGGCCCAGCGCGCGCGCCGCCTCGTACTGGCCCGCGTCGACCGACTGGATGCCGCTGCGGAACAGCTCGGCCAGGTACGCGCCGAAGTTCAGCGTCAACCCCAGCACGCCAGCCACGAAGGCGTTGATCACCACCCCCAGCTCCGGCAGGCCATAGTAGATATAGAACAGCTGCAGCAACAGCGGCGTGCCGCGGATCACCTCGATGTAGCAGCGCGCGGCGCGGCTCAGCAGCGGCGAGCGCGACAGCCGGCACAGGCACACCAGCAGGCCCAGCGCGACGGCCAGGAACGCCGAACAGAAGAACAGGGCCAGCGTCCATAGCGAGCCTTCCGCCAATGGCGCCAGATAGATGCGCAGCGTGTCGAAATCCATGGCGAACTCCCAGGTGGTTGCGTGGCTATTTGCTGATCAGGTCGGCTACGCCCCATTTCTGGCCGATCGCGGCGAGCTCGCCGGTGCGCTTCATTTCGGCCAGCGCGGCATTGACCGCGTCGAGCAGCTCGCGATTGCCCTTCTGCACCGCCATGCCGACCTGCCAGGTCTTTTGCGGCCGGTACGCGGTGTCCAGCTTGACCCCCGGGATGTTCTTGGTCTTGATCTGGTAGATGATGCTGGGCGGATCGATCACGCCCAGGTCGATGCGGCCAGCCCGCACATCGGCCAGCAGGGTGGAGTAGTCCTGGTAGGTCGATACCTTGGTGTCGGGCATGTCCTTGATCATGTTGAACTGCACCGAATCGATCAGCACGCCGACCCGCTGGCCCTGCAAGTCCTCGAAGCGCGTGTACGACTTCTTGGCCTTGGCGCCGACCACGATGCCTTCGCCCCATTCATATACCGGCGCCGAGAAATCGATGGCCTTGGCGCGCTCCTCGGTGATGAAGAGCGGCGCCGACATGACGTCGGCGCGCCCCGACGTCAGCGTCGGGATGAGGCCCGAGAACGGCACGTCGGTCAGCTCATGCCGGAGCTTCAAGTGCTTGGCCACGGCATCGGCCACATCCACCATGATGCCTTCCAGCCGATTGCTGGCGGGGTTCTTGAAGCCGTGCGGCGGCGCCGACGCGGTGGTGACGATGGCCAGGCTGCCGTCCGCCTGGATCTCGGCCAGCGTGCGCGCGGCCGCGCCCGTCGCCGACATGGCCACCCCCACGGCGGCGAGGCCGGCCAGCAGTGTCTTGATATTCATGTGGTTCCCCTTGTCGTATGTGGCGAGGAGCGGCGCTCAGGCCGGCCGGCCCTCGGGATACGCCTGTACCGCGACAGCGGCCAGCGCGCAGAATTCCTGCATCACCGTCGCCGCCAGGAACGCGGTGGCGCCCTGCACATCGTGCGGCGGCGACACCGTATTCACATCGAAAGCGACGAAATTCATGCCCTGCAGCTGGCGCAGCAGCGCCAGCCCTTCCTTGGCCGACAAGCCGCCCCATTCCGGCGTGCAGACGCCGGGCGCGCAAGACGGGTCGAAGATGTCCATGTCGAAGCACAAGTAGACGGGGCGGCTGCCGGTGCGGCGACGGATTTCGGCCAGCGTGGCCTGCGGATCGCGGTCGAACTCGTCGAACGGCACGACCGTGTAGCCGACCTCGCGCCCGTATTCGATGATGCCGCCCATGAACGAATTGCCGCGCGTGCCCACGTGGAAACTGGCCGCCACGTCGAGCACCCCTTCTTCGGCCGCGCGGGTGAATGTGGTAGCCGTGTTGTAGCCCGGGATCGGGTAGGTGTCGGTGTGCGAATCGAAGTGCACCACCACTAGGTCCGGATGGCGGCGCGCCACGGCGCGCAGTTGCGGCAGCGTCACGGCGCCGTCGCCGCCCATGGTCACGGGAATGGCGCCGGCCTCCAGCACCGTGTCGATGGCGGCCTCGATCAGGGGAAACGCGGCATCCGGATCGCCGGGATGGCAAGCGACGTTGCCCAGGTCGACGGCCCGCAGGAAATCCACCGGGTTGGCGACGCCGCCGCGCTCGAACGGATCGAACGGGCGCAGCAGCCGCGACTGTTCGCGGATGGCATCCGGCCCCTGGCGCGCCCCCACGCGAAACGGATGCGTGCCGCAATCGAAAGGGATGCCCACGACGCACGCGCGCGGCGCCGCGTCCGCGCCGCGGCTGCCGGGCAGGCCCATGAATCCGGGCACGGGATGAAAGGGATTGCCGTTCGCCTGCAAGGCCTGCTCCTTCGGAAATTCTGGACGACTTTCATTTCAATCGTATCGTTAGCCGATACGATCATGTTGAAATATAGATTATCAAGGCGAGCAAATACCCGCCTATTAGGGAAATCCCGTCAGGCGACGAATAAATACCCCATCAATTTAGTCTGGAATATCGTCCAGGCCCGGCGCCGGGACAGCCCCGCCCCGGCGACCGCCGAGCAGGCTGCCGCCAGGCGGCTCGAGCTCGAAGAACGGGCGGCTGCGGCCCACGGTGCGCGACGCGCCGATGGCGTGCGCGGTTTCCAGGACCTGCGGCCCGAACACGGCCTGGGCCTGCTCGAACGACCAGCGGCTGGAAGGCACCGAGACATTGACCGCCCCCACGGGCGTGCCGCCGGCGTCGAGCACCGGCGCGCTGATCGTGATGTCGCCGGGATAGTACTCGCCGTTGGAACGCGCGTAGCCATGGCGCCGCGCGAAATCGAGCTCGGCCAGCAGGGCATCCATGTCGGTAAGCGTGCCGGGCGTATAGGCGATGCGCTCGCGGCGCTCCAGCAACTCGCGCGCACGCGGCTCGTCCAGGCGCGACAACACGGCCCGCCCCGCCGCCGTGCAATACAGGGGCAGCCGCATGCCCACCGGCATGTTGACGTACATTTCCTTGTGGGTGGCAAAGCGCGCCACGTAGACCATGTCGCCGCCTTCCGGCTCCGCCAGGCTGCAGGTCTCCTGGCTGGTGCGGTTCAGCGCATGCAGGAACGGGCTGCCGCCCAGCACCAGCGCGCTGGTGCGGGCGTATTTCATGCCCAGCTCGAGCGACCACGGCGCCAGCGAGAATTTCTTGGACAGCGGATCCTTGCGCAAGTAGCCCAGCGTCCAGAGCGTGTGCGCGAAACGCTGCACCGCGCTCTTGGTCAGGCCGGTGGCCTCGGCCAGCTCGGGCAGCGTCATGGCCGGCCGCCCCTCGGTGAAAGCGGTCAGCAGCGAAATACCGCGCGCCAGCGCGGCGACGAACAACGGCGAATCTTCGGGTGCGGTGGCGGTCATGGCGAGCACGCTAGTCGGCAAAGCCGATAGCGTACTGCATCATGAACCAACCGTATCGCAGCCCGATTGCCAGGCGCCGCCGCGCCGCGCAGGCGTCAGATCAGCGCCTCGATCAGGAACGGCCCCTTGCGCGCCAGCCCGGCCTGGACGGCCTTGGTGAAGGCTTCGATGGTATCGACGCGCACGGCTTCGACGCCCATGCCGGCGGCCAGGCTGACCCAGTCCAGGCTGGGCTCCTGCAGGTCCAGCATGCGCTTGGCGTTGCGGCCCGGTTCCTGGACGCCGACGTTCTTCATTTCGCCGTGCAGCGTGGCATAGGAACGGTTGGCCAGCACGATGGTGAGGCAGTCCAGGTTCTCGCGCGCCTGGGTCCAGAGCGCCTGTACCGTGTACATGCCGCTGCCGTCGGCCTGCAAGGTGATGACCTTGCGGTCCGGGCACGCCACCGCGGCGCCGGTGGCCAGCGGCAGGCCGATGCCGATCGCGCCGCCGGTGAGCTGCAGCCAGTCGTGCGGCGCCGAAGTCGCGCTGATGGCGGGGAACTCGCGGCCCTGGGTGACCGACTCGTCGCACACGATGGCGTTCTCGGGCAACAGGCGCGCGGTGATGATGTTGACGGCGGTGCCGGTCAGCGCGCCGGCGCGCGGCATGTCGGCCGGCGCGGCCGACGGCAGCAGGACCGGCGCGGTCGCGGCGATGCCCAGCTCGTCGGCAAGCCACTCCAGCGCCTGCAGCAGGTCTTGCTCCGGCGTGGCCAGCACGATGGGCGCCTGGTCTTGCGGCGCCAGCAGGCTGGGCTTGCCGGGATAGGCGAAGAACGCCACCGGAGCGCTGGCGCCCACCAGGATCAGCTGCCGCACATCCTTCAGCAGGGCAACGGCCTGGTCCACCGGATACGGCACGCGGGTGACCGGCGTGCGGTTGACGCCGCGCTCGGTGCGGCGGTTGGAGGTGGGCGACAGCAGCCGCACGCCAGTGGCGCGGGCGATGCGGCCAGCCACCGTCAGCGCCGGCTCGCGCAGAGCCATGCCGCCCAGCATCAGCGCCGCCCCCTGGCCCGCGCGAATGGCCTGCGCGGCGGCGCGCACGGCGTCCCGGCTGGTGCTCGGCGCGGCAGCCGGCGATGCGACCGGCGGCGCCGGCGTATCGGCGGGCAGTTCGCCCCAGGCGGCGTCGGCCGGCAGGATCAGGGTAGCGATGTTGCCCGGCGCCTGGCGCGCCACGCGCACCGCCTCGGCGGCGTCGGCGGCCAGCTCCCCGGCGGTCAGCGTGCGCCGCACCCAGTGCGACATGGGGCGCGCCACCCCTTCGACGTCGCTGGTCAGCGGCGCGTCGTATTGCACGTGGTAGGTGGCGTGGTCGCCCACCACGTTGACCATGGGCGTGCGGGCGCGCTTGGCGTTGTGCAGGTTGGCCAGGCCGTTGCCCAGGCCGGGCCCCAGGTGCAGCAGCGTGGCCGCCGGCTTGTCGGCCATGCGCGCGTAGCCGTCGGCCGCGCCGGTGACCACGCCCTCGAACAATCCCAGCACGCAGCGCATGCGCGGCTTGCGATCGAGCGCGGCGACGAAATGCATTTCCGACGTGCCCGGATTGGCGAAGCAGACGTCCACATCGTTGGCAAGCAGGGTATCGCAAAGGCTGTCGGCGCCGTTCATAGGTAGTTCCGTAAAGCAATTGGTGGGAGGGATGCGGCCGGCGGCCGCGGACGGTAAGGCATCATAGGAAGGGAATACCCGCCGGGGTAGGTCCATTCCGGGCCCCAAGGATAGAACCATTGGCGCGCACGCGCCAAACTGCCGGTCGGTTCAATGCGCTCCAGATGGTGGCCGCCCCTCTCCTTGAGTGTCCTTAGGTGTCAGACACCCCGGGAGATGGCCGGCAGGTTGCCAGGCTCTCTCAAGGGGTGTCTGACACCTGATCGCATCGCCGGTCCCGTTGAACAGGTGCGTCCATCGGGCCCATCCTTGCAGGCATGGAAGGCCTAAGTTCGGTCATCGAACAGAAAAAACCGGGCCGCTATGCGCGCCGTGAGCAAGTCGCGCATACTTTTCCCGCGACATCGTTCGCTCAACAACATAAACCGGCAGACGCCGGGCCGCCGGCCGCTGGCCATCGTCCCGGCTCATGCCCTACAGGCGGAGACACATCCATGCCCAATACCTTCCCCCGCGCGGCCCGGTTGCGCCGCGCCGCGCTGGCCGCGCTGCTGTCGGCCTCGGCCGCGCTTGCCGGCGCCACCCTGGCCGGCCCGGCGCTGGCGGCCGATGCCTGGCCGAACAAGCCGATCAAGGTCATCGTCCCGTACACCCCGGGCGGCGCCACCGACACCACCACGCGCATCGTCATGGACAAGCTGGCGCAGCGGCTCGGCCAGACCATCATCGTGGAGAACCGGCCGGGCGCCAACAGCACCGTGGGCTCGGCCATCGCGGCCAAGGCGGATCCCGACGGCTATACCTTCCTGGCCATGCTGCCGGCCTATGTGATCAACACCCACCTGTACAAGCTGAGCTATTCGCCATCGCAGCTCGAGCCGGTGGTGCACATGGCCGACCTGCCGCTGTTCCTGTTCGTCAGCAAGGACTTGCCGGTCGACAGCGTGAAAGAACTGGTCGACTACGGCCACAAGCACCCCGACACCCTCACCTACGCCTCCAGCGGCACCGGCTCCAGCGCCCACCTGACCGGCGCCGATTTCGCCCTGCAGGCCAAGCTGAAGATGACGCACGTGGCCTACAAGGGCAGCGCGCCGATCCTCGCCGACCTGCTGGCCGGGCGCGTGTCCATGGTGTTCGACCCGGTGCTGGTGCCGATGCAATACGTCAAGGAAGGCCGCCTGAAAGTGCTGGCGTTCACCGGCAAGCAGCGCTGGCCCACCGAGCCCGAGGTCCCCACCATGGAAGAAGCCGGCTTCCCGGGCTTCGTGACGGGCTCCTGGGCGGGCCTGCTGGCGCCCGCCGGCACGCCCAAGCCGATCATCGAGCGCATGGCCAAGGAAATCAGCGACATCGTGCACGAGCCGGACGTCACCGAGAAATTCCTGGCCGCAGGCTTCCTGCCCACTGGCAGCACGCCGGCCGAGTTCGGCGAACTGATGCGCAAGGACTCCCAGCGCTACGCCCAGATCATCAAGGAAGCCAACATCACCGCCAACTGACCCGGAGGGGCGCGCATCATGATCGACAAATTCATGGCATCGACCGCCGAGGCGGTGGCGGACATCCCCGATGGCGCCACCCTGCTGATCGGCGGTTTCGGCGGGGCCGGCATGCCCACCGACCTGATCGACGCCCTGATCGACCAGGGTGCGCGCGACCTGACGGTGGTCAACAACAATGCCGGCAACCATGAAACCGGGCTGGCCGCGCTGATCAAGGCGGGGCGCGTGCGCAAGATGATCTGCTCGTTCCCCAAGGCCTCGCATTCGTGGGTCTTCAACGACCTGTACCGGCGCGGCCAGATCGAGCTGGAATGCGTGCCGCAAGGCACCATCGCCGAGCGCCTGCGCGCCGCCGGCGCCGGCCTGGGCGGCTTCTACACGCCCACGGCCTATGGCACCGAACTGGCCGCCGGCAAGGAAACGCGCGAGATAGACGGCCGCCACTATGTCTTCGAGAAACCCCTGCACGGCGACTTCGCGCTCGTGCAGGCCGACCGCGCCGACCGCTGGGGCAACCTCACCTACCGCATGAGCGCCCGCAACTTCGGGCCGGTGATGTGCATGGCGGCGGCCACCACCATCGTGCAGGTGCGCGAACGCGCCGAACTGGGCGACCTGCCGCCCGAAGCCATCGTCACCCCGGGCATCTTCGTGCACCGGGTGGCAGTGGTGCCCAACCCGAGCTTCTCGAGCTGAACAGCGCCATGACCGCAACCCCGACATTCCGGCCCCTGACCCGCGCCGAGCTGGCGCAGCGCGTGGCCCGCGACATTCCCGAAGGCAGCTACGTCAACCTGGGCATCGGCATGCCGGTGCTGATCGCCGCCTGCCTGCCGCCCGGCCGCGAGATCATCCTGCACAGCGAGAACGGCATCCTGGGCATGGGGCCGCCGCCGGCGCCGCAGGCGGCCGACCGCGACCTCATCAACGCCGGCAAGCAGCCCGTCACCCTGCTGCCGGGCGGCGCGTTCTTCCATCATGCCGATTCGTTCGCGATGATGCGCGGCGGCCACCTGGACATCTGCGTGATGGGCGGCATGCAGGTCTCGGCGCGCGGCGACCTGGCCAACTGGTCGCTGGGCCGCGCCGGCGAACCGCCCGCGGTGGGCGGCGCCATGGACCTGGCGGTGGGCGCGCGGCGCGTCTACATCATGATGGAGCACAACTCGAAAGACGGCTCGCCCAAGATCGTCGAACGCTGCACCCTGCCGCTGACCGGCGCCGGCGTGGTCAGCCGCGTGTACACCGACCTGGCCGTCATCGACGTCACGCCCGAGGGCCTGGTGGTTCACGATATGATCGACGGCCTGACCCTGGAAACGCTGCAGTCGCGCACCGGCGCGCCGCTGCGCGCCGCCTGATGCGCAACCCGCCGCCCCCGCCCGACTACGCCGCGCCGCTGCCCGCCGACGAACACCCGGACCGTTTCCGCGGCGACCCGGACTTCATGCTCACGCTGTCGCGCGGGCTGCGCGTGATCCGCGCCTTCGGCGAACGCCGCTATCCGCAGACCGCCGCCGACCTGAGCCGCCGCGCCGGGCTGCCGCGCGCCGTCACGCAACGCTGCCTGCACACCCTGATCCGCCTCGGCTTCGCCGAACGGCACGGCCGCCACTACGTGCTGACGCCGCTGATCCTCAGCCTCGGGCATGCGTATTTCTCGTCCACCCCGTTCGTGTCGCTGGCCCAGCCGGTCCTGGAGGAACTCAGCGCCACCGTCAACGAAACCTGCGCGCTGGCCATCCTGGAAGGCAACGAAGTCCTCTACCTGGCGCGCTCCGAAGTGCATCGCATCCTGGCCACCACGCTGGGGCTGGGCAGCCGCCTGCCGGCCTACTGCACCACCATCGGCCGCGTCATGCTGGCGCAATTGCCGCCGGCCGCGCTGGACCGCTATTTCGACACGGTGGAGCTGGCGCCCTACACCGAATTCACCGAGACCTCGCCGGCGCGCCTGCGCGAGATCATCGCGCGGGTGCGCGAACAGGGCTACGCGGTGGTGGACCAGGAAATCGACCTGAATGTGCGCGCCATCGCCGTGCCGGTGCGCGCCGCCAGCGGCAAGGCCTGCGGCGGCCTGAACGTGAGCGTGAAGTCGTCGCGCGTGCCGCTGGCGCGGCTGACCGGCGAGTTCCTGGCGCCCATGCAGGCCGCCGCCGACCGGCTCGGCCAGTTCCTGGTGCTGTAGCGCGGGCCGGCCGGCCCGCGCCGGCCGATCAGCGGATCGGCCAGGGGTACATGGCGCCGCCCTGGTTCCACAGCGCGTTGGTGCCGCGCTCCAGGCCCAGCTTGCTGCCCTTGCCGACGTTGCGCTCGAAGATCTCGCCGTAGTTGCCCACCGCCTTGATGGCGTTATAGGCCCACTTCTCGTCCAGGCCCATGTTCTTGCCCGCGCCCGGCGTCACGCCCAGGATGCGCAGCACGTTCGGATTGGCGCTCTTGGTCATCTCGTCGACGTTCTTCTGGGTAATGCCGTATTCCTCGGCCTCCATCAGCGCGAACAGCGTCCAGCGCACGATGCCCAGCCAGTTCTCGTCGCCCTGGCGCACCATCGGGCCGAGCGGCTCTTTCGAGAAGCGCTCGGGCAGGATCTGGTAGTCGGCCGGGTTGGCCACCTGGGTGGCGCGCACCGCGGCCAGCTGCGAGGCGTCGTCGGTGAAGGCGTCGCAGCGGCCCGATTCGAAGGCGCGCACCACTTCGGTGACTTTGTCGATGACCACCGGCGTGAACTTGATGCCGTGCGCGCGGAACCAGTCGGCCAGGTTCAGCTCGGTGGTGGTGCCGGGCTGCACGCAGATGGTGGCGCCGTCCAGTTCCTTGGCGCTCTTGACGCCCAGCGCCGTGCGCACCAGCACGCCCTGGCCGTCGTAGAAGCTGGGCGCGACCGCGGCCAGGCCCAGCGAAGTGTCGCGCGTCTGCGTCAGCGTGACCGTGCGCAGCAATACATCCACCTCGCCCGATTGCAGCGCGGTGAAGCGCTGCTGGGTGGACAGGGCCGTGCCCTTGAACTTGCCGGCGTCGCCGAACACCGCGGCGGCGACCGCGCGGCAGATGTCGACGTCCATCCCTTCCCATTCGCCCTTGCTGTTGGTGGCGCTGAATCCCGACACGCCGTCGGTCAGGCCGCACTGCACGAAGCCCTTGTTCTTGACCGCATCCAGCGTGGGGCCGGCCAGGGCCGCCTGGGATACGCATGCCAGCGCGATGGCGCCGGCGATCGAGGCAATTTGCCGCTTCATGGTCGCTACTCCTCTCTTAAAGTTCGAGCGCGGCCCGGACCGCCTTGTGGGCGGCGCAGGACGCATGGTTGTCCGGCCCGGGCGTGCCGGGCGGTCAGCAAATGTACGCCAAGTCGGTCGGCAAGAACAGAGCCGCAGCGTCAGGTGCCCGGCAGGCCGGTAGTATCGAGGGAGAAGGCTGCCGCGGCGCGGCCGATGCGGTCGTTGACGGCGCTCCACGCGGAGTCGGCCGGCGGCGCCTGCACCAGGATGCGGGCATGGCCGGCGCCGTCGAGCTCGCGCAGCAGCGCGTACAGGTCGTGAGCATAGCGGCGCGGGTCGGCCGCCACCTGGCGCCAGGCGATGCGCCGGTCCAGGCCGGCCGGCGGCGGCGCGAAGGCGACCACCGCCACGCTGCCGGCCGGCAGCCCGCTGCCGCGCGCCGCCTCGGCCAGCCGCGCGGCGGCGACCAGCTCCAGCGGCGTGTGCGGGGCGTAGTGCGCCTTCAAGGTGCCCGAGGCGCGCGGCGCGGCGGCATCGGGCAGGCCTACCGGCTCGCCCAGCACGGCCTCGATCTGGGCCGCCGTGACGTGGCCCGGACGCAGCAGCACCGGCCCCACGCCGCGCGCCAGCCGCGACAGATCGAGGATGGTGGACTCGATGCCGACCTCGGCCGGCCCGCCGTCCAGCACCGGCATGCCCTGCGCCACTTCGAGGGGGAATTCGCCGCGCACGTGCTCGGCGCGGGTGGGCGAGACCTGGCCGAACTTGTTGGCCGAGGGCGCGGCCACGCCGCCATGGCCGCCCGGCCTGCCGGTAGCAAAGGCGCGCAGCAGCGCCTGCGCCACCGGGTGCGAGGGACAGCGCAGGCCGATGCTGTCCTGTCCGCCGCTGACGGCCGCGCCGATGCCCGGCGCGCGCGGCAGGATCAGGGTCAGCGGGCCGGGCCAGAAGGCGTCGATCAGGCGCCGCGCCTGGGCGGGCACGTCGGCGGCCCAATAGCCCAGGTCGGCCCCGGGGGCCAGGTGCACGATCACCGGGTGATTGGCGGGCCGGCCCTTGGCCGCGTAGATGCGCGCCACGGCCTGCGGGTTCTCGGCATCGGCGCCCAGGCCGTATACCGTTTCGGTGGGAAAGGCCACCAGTTGGCCGGCCAGCAGCCGCGCCGCGGCATGCGCGATGGCCGGATCGCCGGCGGAGGTCGGATGGCTGGACATGGCGGACGCTTACGCGGGCGCGGCCATGCCCAGCGCCGCCGCCACTCGCGCCGCGTCGGCACGCGCCTGGTCGAGCGTGGCGGCCACCACGGTCACGTGACCCATCTTGCGACCGCGGCGCGCCTCGTGCTTGCCATACAGATGCAGCTTGGCCGAGGACACGGCCAGGGCCGCCGCCCAGTCCGGCTCGCGCGGCGCGTCCGCGCCCGGCGCGAACCAGATATCGCCCAGGATGTTCAGCATGACGGCCGGCGCCAGCAAGGCCGTGCTGCCCAGCGGCAGGCCCGCCATGACGCGCGCCTGCTGCTCGAACTGGCTGGTCAGGCAGGCATCGATCGTGTAGTGGCCGCTGTTGTGCGGGCGCGGCGCGATCTCGTTGACCACCAGGCTGCCGTCTGTCAGCACGAAGAACTCGACGCACAGCACGCCGTGGTAGCCCAGCCCCTGCGCAATCGCGCGCGCGGCGTCGGTGGCCTGGGCCTGGCGGCGCGCATGGGCGGCGTCGGCGTCGGTGGCGGCCACGGTGGACACCGCCAGGATGCCGTCGCGGTGCAGGTTGCGCGCCACCGGGAACACGACATCGGCGCCGTCGAAACCGCGCGCCAGCACCACCGAGATTTCGTAGTCCAGCGGCATCAGGGCTTCCAGCACGCACGGCACGCCGCCGAATTCGGCGTAGGCGGCCAGCGCCTCGTCGCGCGAGGCCACGCGCGCCTGGCCCTTGCCGTCATAGCCCAGCCGGGCCACCTTGAGAATGCCGGGAAACAGCGCATCGGAGGCGTCGTGCAGGTCCTGCGGCGCGCAGATGGCGGCATGCGGCGCCACCGGGATGCCCTGCGCGGCGATGAACGTCTTTTCGGCGATGCGGTCCTGCACGATGGCCACCGCGTCGGCCGCCGGGCTGACCCGGCACTGCCGCGCCGCCAGGGCGCGCAGGCTTTCGGCCGGCACGTTCTCGAACTCGGTGGTCACCGCGCGACAGGAGCGCGCCAGCTCCGCCAGGCCGGCGGGATCGTCGTAGGCGGCCTGAATGTGGCGGTCGGCCACCATGGCGGCCGGGCCATCGGCGGCCGGGTCGAGCACGGCGACCCGGTAGCCCAGGCTTTGCGCCGCGTGGCAGAACATGCGGCCGAGCTGGCCGCCGCCGAGCAGGCCCAGCCAGTCGCCCGGCGCGATCGTGAAGGAAGCAGAGGATGAAGTCATTCGTCGATGGCGCGCCCGCGACGGGTGCGCGGCAGGTTCAGGGCTGGGGAGGCACGGCCATGTTGCGGGCCGCTTCGGTCTGGCGGGCGCGGAACGCCACCAGCCTGGCATGCAGGGCGTCGTCGGTGGCGGCCAGGGTGGCGATGACATGCAGGGCTGCATTGGCCGCCCCGGCCTCGCCGATGGCGAATGTGGCTACCGGCACGCCCTTGGGCATCTGCACGATGGACAAGAGCGAATCCTCGCCGCGCAGGTAGCGCGACGGCACCGGCACGCCGAAGACCGGCACTTCGGTCAGGGCGGCCATCATGCCGGGCAGGTGCGCGGCGCCGCCGGCGCCCGCGATGATGCCGCGCAGGCCGCGCGCGCGCGCCGCGGCGCCGTAGTCGGCCATGTCCTGCGGCATGCGGTGGGCGGAGATCACGCGGGCTTCGTGCGGCACGCCGAACTCTTCCAGCATGGCCACGGCATGCTTCATGATGTCCCAGTCGCTGGATGAACCCATGATCACGCCCACCACGGGAGTGGCCGGCGCGTTTGCGGAAGAAGAAGTCGTCATGGCGGAAGTCGGCAAGGCGGGAGAAGGCGCCGGCGCACACGGCGCGGGCGACGGAAAACCCGGTATTTTACCCGGCCCCGCGCCTGGCTGGCCGGCCGGCTAGGCGCCGCCCTGCCCTTGCCCCGCCGGGGCGGCGCGGCATTCGCCCAGGCCGCACTCCAGCGAGGCGGCGCCGACGTTGAGCAGAATGGCCAGCAGGAACAGCCCCATGACGATCAGCGCGGGCAGCGACACGGGCTTTTTGAGGGCGTTGTCGCCCCATTTGCGGTCGGCCGCCAGCATCAGCACGCAGAACACCAGCAGCCCGCAGAACAGCAGGAATGCCCAGGAATACACATGCATGCCGAACAATGGCGGCGCGGCAGACGCGGCCGGCGCCAGCAATTGGTTGCCGGCCGCGACCAGGCCGCCCAGCGCCGCCGCGATCACCATGGCGTAATGCAGCGGCGACGGCCCCAGCCGGATATTCAGCAGCAGGCCCACGCCGGCCATGATGAAAGCCGCGCGCTGCAGCAGGCAGAGCGGGCACGGCCCCGCGCCGGACAGCAGTTGCCAGGCGAAGGCGGCATACAGCGCGGCGCTGATTCCCAGCAGCGCCAGCGTATTGACGATGCGCGATCCGCGCGCCGGGTTGAGCGAAAAAATGACGCTCATCTACAAAGCCGGCATGAGCGGCTGGGCCAGATGCAGCCGCGCCCCGGCGGCGAACACCAGCAGGGTCGCCAGCCACAGCGTGAAGCACGGCCGGCGCTTGCCGAGCATGCCGTACAGCACCGCCAGCGCGCTGGTCAGAAAGGGCAACATCATGATCATCGCGATCGATCCTCCGGAGGTCGATCGTTACGATACGAAATATTTTTTTGCCCTGGCCGGCAAACAAGCGGGGCAAAGCGCCCTATTTCCGCCAATTGGCCGGCGCCGCGCGCCGGCCGGCGGCGGGGTCAGGCCATCAGGCGGTCGAGCGCCTCGCGGTACTTGGCCGCGGTTTTTTGCAGCACGTCCTGCGGCAGGCGCGGGGCCGGCGGGGTCTTGTCCCAGTCCTGGGTTTCCAGCCAGTCGCGCACGAACTGCTTGTCGAACGACGGCGGGCTGATGCCGACGCGATAGCCGTCGGCCGGCCAGAAACGCGAGGAATCCGGCGTCAGCACTTCGTCCATCAGGTAGAGCCGGCCATCGTCGTCCAGGCCGAATTCGAACTTGGTGTCCGCGATGATGATGCCCTTGGTGGCGGCGAACTGCGCGGCCTCGGTATACAGGCGCAGCGTCACGTCGCGGATGCGTTCGGCCATTTCCTGGCCGACCTCGTTGACGACATGGGCGAAGTCGACGTTTTCGTCGTGCATGCCGAATTCGGCCTTGGCCGCCGGCGTGAAGAGCGGTTCGGGCAGCTTGCTGGCCTGCTGCAGGCCGGCCGGCAGCTGGATGCCGCACAGCGAGCCGGTGGCCTGATAGTCCTTCCAGCCGGAGCCGATCAGGTAGCCGCGCGCCACGGCCTCGACGAGGATCGGCTTGAGGCGCTTGACCACCACCGCCCGGCCGCGCACCTGGTCGAGCTCGTCGGCCGCCACGACGTCTTCGGGGCGCACGCCAGTGGAGTGGTTGGGCAGGATGTGCGCCAGCTTGCGCAGCCAGAATTCGGTCAGCTCGGTGAGCACCTGCCCCTTGCCGGGAATGGGGTCGTCGAGGATCACGTCGAAGGCGGAAATGCGGTCGGTGGCGACGATCAGCAGTTTGTCGTCGCCGACGGCGTACATGTCGCGCACCTTGCCGCGACCCAGGAGCGGCAGGGACTTGATGCTGGATTGGTGCAGGGCGGAAGTCACGAATCGGCCTATGGCAAAAATGAGGATAGATTACTGCAAATGCCGCCGCCCCGCAGATCAGTTAGCCTAGGGCCGGTTCCCTCTAAAAGGAACACGCCCTACCGCGCAACAGAGGAGTCCGGCCATGACCGCAAGCCCGTCCTTTTCGCCGCTGACCGGCGGCTGCCAGTGTGGCGCCGTGCGCTACGAGATCAGCGCCGAACCGCTGACCACCGCCACCTGCCACTGCCGCGACTGCCAGTACGCCAGCGGCGGCGCCCCGGCGCATGCCCTGCTGCTGGCGCCGCAGGCCCTGGCGGTGCGGCGCGGCCAGGCGCGCGAACACCGCTACCTGGGCGATTCCGGCAATACGGTGGTGCGCAGCTTCTGTCCCGACTGCGGCACGCCGCTGTTCGGGCATACGGAAGGACAGGACTACGTCATCGTGAAAGCGGGGTCGCTGGACGACCCCGCGGCGTTCCGCTCGCGCATGACACTATGGGCCGATTCGGCCCCGCCATGGCATCACGTGGATACGTCGGTGCCCTGCCACGGCGGCAAGGCGGCGGGCTGAGACGCCCGCCTGGCGTCCGGGGGCCGGGCGGCCCCCGGGCGACGGCTTACTGCACCACCTGGGCGAGCTTGCCGGCGGCGTATTGCTGGGCCATGTCGGTCAGCGGCAGGGGCTTGATCTTGCTGGCGTTGCCCGCCGTGCCGAACTGGGTGTAGCGCTGCACGCAAATGGCCTTGGCGGCCGCGCGGGCCGGCTTCAGGTATTCACGCGGGTCGAACTTGCTGGGGTTCTCGGCGAAGAAGCGGCGGATGGCGCCGGTCATGGCCAGGCGGATGTCGGTGTCGATGTTGACCTTGCGCACGCCGAACTTGATGGCTTCCTGGATTTCCTCGACGGGCACGCCGTAGGTTTCCTTCATGTCGCCGCCGAATTCGCGGATCTCGGCCAGCAGGTCCTGCGGCACGCTCGAGCTGCCGTGCATCACCAGGTGGGTGTTGGGCAGGCGCGCATGGATCTCCTTGATGCGCGAGATCGACAGGATGTCGCCGGTGGGCTTGCGGGTGAACTTGTAGGCGCCGTGGCTGGTGCCGATGGCGATGGCCAGCGCGTCGAGCTGGGTCTTGCGCACGAAGTCGGCGGCCTGCTCCGGATCGGTGAGCAGCTGCTCGCGGGTCATGGTGCCCTCGGCGCCGTGACCGTCTTCCTTGTCGCCCTTCATGGTTTCCAGCGAGCCGAGGCAGCCGAGCTCGCCCTCAACCGTGACGCCCACTTTGTGGGCCATGTCGACGACCTTCTTGGTGACTTCGACGTTGTAGTCGTAGTCGGCGATGGTCTTGCCGTCTTCTTCCAGGGAGCCGTCCATCATGACGCTGGAGAAGCCCAGGTCGATGGCGCCCTGGCAGACCTTGGGCGACTGGCCGTGGTCCTGGTGCATGACCACGGGAATGTGCGGATAGGATTCGACCGCCGCCTGGATCAGGTACTTCAGGAAGCCCTCGCCCGCATATTTGCGCGCGCCGGCCGAGGCCTGCATGATCACCGGGCTGTCGGTTTCAGCGGCGGCTTCCATGATGGCCTGGACCTGTTCCAGGTTGTTGACGTTGAACGCGGGAATGCCGTAACCGTGCTCGGCGGCGTGGTCGAGCAACTGGCGCATGGAAACTAGGGCCATGGTGGTCCTCCTGATAGGCAATGGAATGATTGGTTGGAGCCTTGCTGAACAGCGGGATTTTAGCCGGGATTCCGGCCGCTTCCCGGCGCGGGGCCGGCCAGGACGTAACCAACTTCATCAAAAGGACGGGGGACGCGGGCCGCGCTTGTCAGAGCTTGACCGTCTGTAAGGAATTGGCGCGCGGGCGCAGCTGGCCGCCGCGCCCGCGCCAGGCGGCCGTTCAGGCGGCCACCGCCTCGCGCGCGGCGGCGCGCGAAGCCGGGAGGTAATGCGCGGCGAACACCAGCCGGCCGGCCGACCAGGCGCGGCTGACCAGCGGCAGCTGGCCCACTAGCGCGACCGCCACCAGGTCGGCGCGCAGTCCCACGGCGATGCGGCCGCGGTCCCCCAGGCCGCAGGCGTCGGCCGGGTTGGCGGTGACCAGGGCCACCGCCTGCGCCAGCGTCAGGTCGCTCTGCGCCGCCACGGCGAAGGCCGCGGCGATCAGGGTCGAGGGCTGGTAGTCCGAGCACAGGCAGCTCGCCACGCCGGCGCGCACCGCGTCAATGGCCCGCATCGAGCCGCTCTGGCTCTGGCCGCGCAACACGTTGGGAGCGCCCAGGATGGTCGGCAGACCGCACGATACGGCGGCGGTAGCGGTATCCAGGTTGATCGGGAACTCACTCATCGACACGCCCAGGTTGCGCATGGTGGCGATGCGCTGCACGGAATCGTCGTCATGGCTGGCGGTCGGCACGCCCAGGCGGCGCGCATCCGCCAGCAGGGTCTCGACCCGCAGGGCGGCGCCGTCGCGCGCGCGCAGCTTGGCGCGGGCGGCTTCCTCGGCCTCGTCGCGGCTCATGGCGTGGTTGCCCATCATGTATTGCAGGTAGGCTTCCAGGGTCTTGAACTGGCCCTGCCCCGGCGAGTGATCCATGACCGACAGCAAGTCGACCACGCCCTCGTCGAGCAGCGCCTGCAGCACCGGCATGGCTGTCTCGTCGGTGATTTCATAGCGGCAGTGCACGCGGTTGTCCACCAGGCTGTGGGCGCGGAACGCATGCAGGGTACGCGCCACCTGGGCCGCGGTCTGGTTGTTGCGCACGCCCCATTCGTTGTTGGCGAACGACAGCGCATGGAACGGCGTAGTGATGCCGGCCGCGGCATTGCGGCGGTCCACCTGGGCCACGGCGAAATCCAGCGGGAACAGCACGCGCGAACGCGGCTCGGCTTCCTTCTCGATGGCATCGCAGTGCACGTCGATCAGGCCGGGCAGCAAGGTCTGGCCTTCCAGGTCGATCTCGGCGGCGCCGTGCGCGCCGTCCGGTTCGATGGCGGCGATCACGCCATTCTCGATCAGCAGCGCGGCATCGGACAGTACCGCGTCGGGCAGGACGACGCGGGCATGGGTCAGGTACAGGGCGGACATGGTTACTCCAGGGCGTCGGCCGGGACGGCCGGACGAATGGGCAGGATACGCGTGGCGACCTGGTCGCGCACGGCCTCGTCATGGAAAATGCCGACCAGGCAGCGGCCGGCGGCCACCGCCTCGCGGATCAGGGCCACCACCACCGCGCGGTTGTCGGCGTCCAGCGAAGCGGTGGGTTCGTCCAGCAGCAGCACCGGATGGCCGCCAATGAAGCCGCGCGCGATGTTGACGCGCTGCTGTTCGCCGCCGGAGAACGTCGCCGGCGGCAGGTTCCACAAGCGTTGCGGCACGTTCAGGCGCGCCAGCAGCGCGGCCGCCCGCTCGCGCGCCTGGCCGGCGTCGACGCCGCGCTCGCGCAGGGGCTCGGCCACCACGTCCAGCGTGCCGACCCGCGGGATTACCCGCAGGAACTGGCTGACATAGCCGATCACATCGCGCCGCAGGCGCAGGATGCGCTGCTCCGGCGCGCCGGTCAGCTCGATCCAGTCGGCGCCGTCGCGCACGCGGATGCTGCCTTCGGTGGCCAGGTAGTTGCCGTACAGGCAGCGCAGCAGCGTGCTCTTGCCGGTGCCGGACGGGCCCGCCAGCACCAGGCAGTCGCCCGGGCCGGCCTCGAAGTCCACGCCTTGCAACACGGGCAGCCGGATGCCGCCCTGGTTGTGCAGCGTGAACATCTTGCCCAGGCCGCGCACCTCGATCAGGGAAGTAGAGGCATTCATCGAATCAACTCTGCAAAATGGAGGACACCAGCAACTGGGTGTACGGATGCTGGGGGTCGTCGAGGATCTGGTCGGTCAGGCCGCTTTCGACCACGCGGCCGCCGCGCATCACCAGCGTCCGGTGGGCCAGCAGCCGCGCCACGGCCAGGTCGTGGGTGACGACGATGGCCGCCAGCTTCAGGTCGGCCACCAGTTGGCGCAGCAGGTCGAGCAGGCGCGCCTGCACCGAGACGTCCAGCGACGCCGTGGGCTCATCCATGAAAACCATGCGCGGGTGCGTGACCAGGTTGCGGGCAATCTGCAGGCGCTGCTGCATGCCGCCGGAGAACGCCGCCGGCGCATCGTCCAGGCGGCCGGTGTCGATCTCCATCTTGTGCAGCCAGTTGCCGGCCACGCGCCGCAATTCGCCGTAGTGGCGCCCACCCACGGCCATCAGGCGCTCGGCGATATTGGCGCCGGCGCTGACCTGCATGCGCAGGCCGTCGCGCGCGTTCTGCCGCACGAAGCCCCAGTCGGTCCGGGCCAGCACGCGCAGGTGCGCGGCCGACAGTGACGCCAAGTCGACGAAGCCGCGGTCGCGGGTGTCGTACCAGACGCTGCCGGACTCGGGCCGGGCCTGCCACGACACCGCCTGCAGCAAGGTGCTCTTGCCCGAGCCGGACTCGCCCACCACGCACAGCACTTCGCCGGGGTGCAGGTCGAAACTGATGTCGCGGCAGCCGTGCACGCCGTCCCAGGTGCAGGTCATGTCGCGCACGGAAAGCAGGGGTTGGCTGTTCATGCTGCGGCCCCCGGTGCGGCCGGCGCGGCGGCGCCGAGGTGGCCGCGGGCGCGGCGGTCGGCGCAGTACTCGGTGTCCGAGCAGACGAAACGCCGCGTGCCCTGGTCGTCCAGGATGATCTCGTCGAGGTAGCTTTCGCGCGAGCCGCACAGGTCGCAGCACTGGTCCCACCGCTCGACGCGGAACGGGTGGTCGTCGAAGTCCAGGCTCTTGACGCGCGTATACGGCGGCACCGCGTACACGCGCTTCTCGCGGCCGGCGCCGAACAGCATCAGCGCCGGGCTGCGGTCCAGCTTCGGATTATCGAACTTGGGGATCGGCGAAGGTCGCATCATGTAGCGGCCGTTGACGATGACCGGATAATCGTAAGTGGTGGCGATGTGGCCGTGCTGCGCGATGTCCTCGTACAGCTTGACGTGCATGCCGCCATACTCGGCCAGCGCATGCATGGTGCGGGTCTCCGTCTCGCTCGGCTCCAGCCAGCGCAGCGGCTCGGGAATCGGCACCTGGTACACCATGATCTGCCCTTCGCGCAGCGGCGTCTCGGGGATGCGGTGGCGGGTCTGCACGATGGTCGCTTCGCGGGTGGACTCGGTGGTGCGCACGCCGGTAACCCGGCCGAAGAAGCGGCGGATGTTGATGGCGTTGGTGGTGTCGTCGGAGCCCTGGTCGATCACCTTGAGCACGTCGGCCGGGCCGATGATGGCCGCCGTGACCTGGATGCCGCCGGTGCCCCAGCCATAGGGCAACGGCATTTCGCGGCTGCCGAACGGCACCTGGTAGCCGGGGATGGCCACCGCCTTGAGCAGGGCGCGGCGCAGCATGCGCTTGGTGGACTCGTCCAGGTACGCGAAGTTGTAGTGGTCGTCGCGCGCGACCGTCTGTGTAGCGGAATTCATGACGACAGGGCCTCGTCGGCGAGGGTGGCGGGGGCCGCGGCGGGCGCGGCGGCGGAGGGCGCGGGCGGCGCGGCGGCGGCCTGTTCCTGGCGCAGGCGGCGCAGCAGTTCCAGGTTGGCCTGGAAGTCCACGTAATGCGGCAGCTTCAAGTGCTGCACGAAGCCGGAGGCCTCGACGTTGTCGCTGTGATACAGCACGAACTCGTGGTCATTGGCGGGCGCATCGGCGGCCTCGCCCAGTTCCGCCGCCTTGAGCGCGCGGTCGACCAGCGCCATGGACATGGCCTTGCGCTCGCCGTAGCCGAACGTCAGCCCGTAGCCGCGCGTGAACTTCGGCGGTTCGTGGGCATTGCCGGCGAACTGGCTCACCATCTGGCATTCGGTCAGCTCGATCTCGCCCACGGTGACGGCGAAGCCCAGCTCTTCGATGAACATCTCCACCTCGAGCGTGCCGTAGCGGATCTCCGCGGCGAACGGGTGGGTATTGCCGTAGCCGCGCTGCGTGGAATAGCCCATCGACAGCAGAAAGCCCTCGTCGGCGCGCGCCAGGTTCTGCAGGCGCGCATCGCGCCCGGCGGGAAAGGCGAGCGGCTGGCGCGTCAGGTCGAACGGCGCGGGGTCGTCCGGCGGCACCGGCTCCTGGTCGATCAGGTCGTCGTGCTGCAGCAAGTCGGTGACGCGCGGCATGGATTCGGGCAGGGGCTGGGCGGCCGGCGCCAGCGGCTCGGCGGCCGCGCCCTCTTGTTCCAGCGCGAAATCCAGCAGCCGCTGCGTGTAGTCGTAGGTGGGGCCGAGGATCTGGCCGCCCGGCACATCCTTGAAAGTGGAGGAAATACGGCGCGCCAGGCGCATGCGCGCCGTGTCGACCGGCTGCGTATAGCCGAAGCGCGGCAGCGTGGTGCGATAGGCGCGCAGCAGGAACACTGCCTCGATCACATCGCCGGCGGCCTGCTTGATGGCCAGCGCGGCCAGTTGCGGATCGTACAGCGCGCCCTCGGCCATGACGCGCGATACCGCCAGCGGCATCTGCTGGCGGATCTGCGCCAGCGTCAGCTCGGGCACGCCGGTATCGCCGCGCCGGTAGGCGTCCAGCATGCGGTAGGAATTCAGGATGGCGCGCTCGCCCCCTTTGACAGCGACGTACATGTGTCAGTCCTCCACGATGACCGTGCGGGGCAGCCCGCACAGCCGGTTGCCCTGGATCAGGAACACGTCCACGCCCAGCGGAAACAGCTGATGGTTGGCGCGCCACTGCGGCCAGAAACCGGCCGGCAGGCCGGCCACGCGCAAGGTGCGCCGCGTGGCGATGCCCGGGCCGGCGAGCGTCACCGCCGCGCCCTCGGCCAGCGACTCCACTTCCAGCAGCATGGTGCCCGACAAGTCGGGATAGGCCGGCTCGCCCGGATGGCAGCGCTCCAGTCCGGGCGCCGCCGCGCCGGCGGGCACCACGACAAAACGCGCCTGCGCCGGCTCGTCGACCAGCGGGCAGCCGCAATGAAAGCGCAGGAAACGCCGCACCGCCTCATCCACGCCGGCCGGCAGCCAGACAGGCGCATCGACGTCGGCCAAGGCCAGCAGCATGGCCGTCATGCCCGGCGACAGGCCGGGCGGCACGCCGCACTCGATAGCGAGCTCCTGGATTTCGCCGGGATGCGCCAGCGCATGCAGCGCGGCGCGGAAGGTTTCCTGGGACTGCGCCACCGCGTCCTGGAAACCGGGCAGCGGCGCAGCTTCGATGGCATTCGACAGGGTTTGCATGTCAGTCCTCGCCTCGCACCATGGTGAAGAATTCAACTTGCGTCCGGGCCGCTACGCGCGAGCGCCGCTCGGCGCGCTCGGCCAGGTCGCGCGCCAGCGGCTCGATGACCTCGGCCTGCACCCTGGCGCGCCAGTCGTCGCGCTGCAGCAGCGCGTCCAGCAGCGCCGCCTGCTCGGCATGGCGGCGGCCGCGCCCGGGCACATAGCCCACGCCCATGATGCCGCCGTCCAGCGTGACGGCGCAGCGGGTCACGCTCATTTCGCCCAGGTTGAACTGGGCGCCGGTGCCGCCGCTGCGGGCACGCACCATGGCCATGCCGTTTTCGGCTGGGCGCAGCGTGCTGTGCGGCGGCAGGGGCCCCAGGCCCTGCACGGCCCGCTCCAGCGCGGCCGGCTCGGCCAGCGCCAGGACCCGCATCCAGGCGGCGCGGGCCGCCCTGTCCGCGGAGAGTGTCGAGGTGGCTTGCATTCTCTGATTTCCTCTAAACGTCTAGACGACTAGATGCGCTATGATACGGAAGGAATTGCGGCCAGTACACCATCGGCGCGTGAATTTTTGATGACACCGTGGCAAGCTGTCACAGCGTCGCCACGAAGGCGCGCGGCTGATGCACAATCATGGCCGTCCAGCATGAAGCTGCCATTACGGAATGGATTACCACCATGGTCGAACGAGGCTCCGGTGTCGCGGTATGGCGACAAATCGGTGAACTGCTGGCGGACGAGATCCGCAACAAACTCTACGCGCCCGGCGAACGCCTGCCGCCCGAGCCCGAGCTGGCGGCCAAGTTCTCGGTCAACCGCCACACCATCCGGCGCGCCATGGGCGAACTCGAGCAAAGCGGCCTGGTGCGCATCGAGCAGGGCCGCGGCACTTTCGTGCAGGAGCACGCCATCGATTACGCCATCGGACGGCGCACGCGCTTTTCCGAGAACCTGCGCAGCCAGGGCATGCTGGGCTACATCGAGGTGATGGGCAGCCAGGGCGTGCGCGCCGCCGAGGTCGCGCGCCACCTGGGCCTGGCCCGCACCGCGCCGCTGCTGCGCGTGCAGTCGCTGGGCAAGGCCGAGAACCGCTGCATCGATGTCTCGGAACACTACCTGGATGAAAAGCGCTTCCCGGATTTCGCCGACACCCTGCGCAAGCTGCGCTCCATCTCGCGCGCCTATGCGCACTATGGCGTGTCGGACTACACGCGCAAGTGGTCGCGCATCACGGCGGCCATGCCCACGCCCGAAGTGGCGCGCCTGCTGGGCCAGCCCAAGACCCGTCCCATCCTGCAAGTGGAGTCGCTCAATGTCGACGGCGACGGCGCGCCCCTGCAGTACAGCGTGACGCGCTTCGTGGGCGACTGGGTCCAGTTGATGGTGTCCGACGAGGCTGCCTGAGCGGGGGCGCCCGCCCGCCGATATTCATCTAGACATCCGGCTGTCATAGAACCTCGATAAATTGCCCGCATGAACCCCGACTCCCCCTCCCCCGCACTGGCCGGCATTTCCGGCGATCGCGTGTTGACGCCCGCCGGCCTGGGCGGCAGCCACCTGGCCTTTCGCGACGGCCGCATCGCCGACCCCGGCATGGCCCCCGCCGCCGGCGGCGCCTGGCTGGACGCCGGCGACCTGCTGGTGCTGCCCGGCATCGTCGACCTGCACGGCGACGCCTTCGAGCGCGCCGTCATGCCGCGCCCCGGCGTGACCTTTCCGTACGACGCGGCCCTGCATGACGTCGACCGCCAGTTGCTGGCCAATGGCATCACCACCGAATTCCACGGCGTCACGCTGTCCTGGGAAGGCGGGCTGCGCGGCGAGCCTTATGCCGAGCGCATGTTCGAATGCCTGGAACGCATGCGCGGCGCGCTGGGCGCGCGGCATCACGTGCACTTGCGCTTCGAGACGCACCACGTCGACGGCGTGGGCATCGCGCAGCAATGGATACGGGCCGGCCGGGTGCAATTCCTGGCCCTGAACGATCACTTGCCCGGCATGGCCCGCCGCCTCGGCGACGACCGCAAGCTGCTGCAATATGCCGACCGCGCCGAATGCGACCTGGACACCTTCCAGGCGCGCATCCGGCAAGCCATGGCGGCGGCCGACGACGTGGGCGACGCCATGCGCGAACTGGCCCGCAGCGCGCGCGAAGCCGGCCTGAGCGTCGCCTCGCATGACGATCCCGATGCGGCCACGCGCCGCTATTACCATCAACTGGGTTGCCGGGTGGCCGAGTTCCCGCTCACCGCCGAGGCGGCCCGCGTGGCACGCGACCTGGGCGACGCCATTGTGTTCGGCGCGCCCAACGTCGTGCGCGGCCGCAGCCACACCAATGCCCCCAACGCCGCCGAAATGGTGCGCGCGGGGCTGTGCGACATCCTGACCTCCGACTACTACTATCCCGCGCCGCTGGCCGCCGCGCTGCGCCTGGCCGAACAGGGCATCCTGCCGCTGCCGCAAGCCTGGCGGCTGGTGTCGGCCAATCCGGCGCGCGCCGCCGGGCTGGCCGATCGCGGCACGCTGGCGGCGGGCCAGGCGGCCGACGCCATCGTGGTCGACGACAGCCTGCCCGGCCTGCCGCGCGTTTGCGCCGCCATCGTCGGCGGCGTGCTGCGCCATGCCACGCGCAGCTTCGAGCCCGCGCGCGCCCAGCGCATCGCCGCCTGACCGGGACGCCGCCATGCCGCAAGCGCATCGCTATGCCATCTACCTGGCGCCGGTAGGCCCGTGGCGCGATCTCGGCCGGCGCTGGCTGGGCCGCTGCGAAGAAACCGGCGCCCCGCTGGCGCGGCCGGCCGGCGCCGATCCACGCCAGGCGACCTGGACCGAGGCGCCGCGCCGCTACGGGCTGCACGCTACCTTGAAGCCGCCGTTCCGGCTGCGCGACGGCATGCGGCCGGCCGACCTGGACCGGGCCATGCGCGCGCTCGCCAGCGGTCGCCAGGCGTTCGGCATTCCGCTGCGGCGCGAACGCCTGCGCGGCTTCCTGGCCTGGTGCATCGACGACGAACGCGCGCGCGGCCGCATGAATGCCCTGGCCGCCACGGCGGTGGCCGGGCTCGACGCGCTGCGCGCCCCGCCCTCGGCCGCCGAGCTGGCGCGCCGCCGGCCGCAATCATTGAGCCCGGCCCAGCGCACGATGCTGGAGCGCTGGGGCTACCCGTACGTGTTCGATACCTTCACCTTCCACATCACCCTGACCGGCCTGCTCGACGCCGCCGAACTGGCCGAGGCCGATGCGCAGATCGAGGCGCTCGGCGGGCCCGCCCTGCAGGCTCCCATGCCGGTGCGCGCGCTCAGCGTCTACGTCGAGCCCGGGCCAGGCGCCGATTTCGTGGTGGCGCGCCACTACGATTTCGACGGCGCCACGCGCGACGGCGCGGGCGCGCGCTTCCTGGAGGACCGCGCGCCATGAAGCCGGCGCTCGCGACCGGCCCGGCCGCGCCGGCCATGCTATTGCGCGGCAGCCGCCTGGTGTACCTGATGGGCGCCTCGGGCAGCGGCAAGGACACCCTGCTGCGCGGCTTGCGCGCGACGCTGCGGCCGGACGAGCCGGTGCTGGTCGCGCACCGCTACATCACGCGCCCCAGCGGCGCCGACGAAGCCTCGGTCAGCCTCAGCCCGGCCGAATTCGCCCGCCGCGTGGCGCTGGGCTGTTTTGCGCTGCACTGGGACAGCCACGGCCTGCGCTATGGCATCGGCATCGAGGTCGACAGCTGGCTGGCCGGCGGCGCGGTGGTCGTGGTCAATGGTTCACGCGTCCATCTGGCGCAGGCCTGGGCCCGCTATCCCGAGCTTGCCGCCGTCGAAGTGGTGGCCGACCCGCATGTGCTGGCGCAACGCCTGGCGCAGCGCGGCCGCGAAACGCGCGCGCAGATCGCCGAGCGCCTGCGCCGCGCCAGCCGCGCGGTCGAGGCGCCGGCCGATTGCGCGGTGACGCGGCTGTCCAACGACGGCGCGCCCGCGGAAGCCGCCGACCGGCTGCTGGCGCTGGTGCGCGAGCGGCTGGCGGGGTGACCTAGCGAGGCGCCAGGCCGCGCCCCGGCGCGGGCCGCCGGCGCAGCGCGGGCAGGCACAGCGCGTAGAGCATCGCGCCGATCAGCCAGACCGCGCCATTCCACTCCGCCGGCAGGCGCGCATAGACGGCGCTGAACAGCAACGGCCCGACGATCCCGCTCAAACCGGCCAGGCTTGCCAGGACGCCCTGCAAGGCCCCCTGTCCATGCTCGCCCGCCGCCGTGGACAGCATGCCCTGCAACGCCGGCATGCCGACCCCGCCCACGGCCAGCAGCACCAGGATCGGCGCCACCAGCCAGTCCGCCCCGACAAATGCCATCAGCACCAAACCGGCCGCGTCGGCCAGCATGCCCGCCAGCAGGGTGCGCCGCGCGCCGAGTCGCGTCGCCAGCGGGCCGGCCAGGCATCCCAGCGCGAGCGCGTGCAAGGTGCCGAAGCCCGCCAGCGACAGGCCGAGCGCGGGCGCGCCCCAGTGCAGGCGGTCCTGCATGAAGACGACCCACAGCACGGCGGGAATCTGGCCGATCAGCTGGATCATGAAGTAGGCGCCCAGCAAGGGGCGCAGCGCCGCGGGCAGCGCGCGCGGGCGCAGCGCGGCGACAAACCGCGCCGGTGCCCGCGGCGCTGCCGCGCCGTGCGGGCGCCTGGTTTCCGGCAGGAACAGCCATGCCAGCAAGAACGCCAGGGCGTGCAGGGCCGCGGCGGCCGCGAACGGCGCGTGGAGCGAGACGCTGCCGAGCAGCCCGCCGATTGCCGGGCCCGCCATCAGGCCGCCGCCATAGCAGGCGCCCATCAACCCGAAGCGGCGGGTGCGCGCCTGGTCGGCGGTTGTATCGGCGATGCACGATGCCGCCACCGCGCCCGTCGCGCCGCTGATGCCGGACACCACGCGCCCCACATACAACACCCAGAGGCCGGGGGCCGCCGCCATGATCGCGTAGTCGGTCGCCGCGCCCGCCAGCGACGCCAGCAGGACCGGCCGGCGGCCGTGGCGGTCCGACAACGCGCCCAGCATGGGCGCGCAGCAGACCTGCATCAAGGCATAGAGCGCCAGCAGGACACCGTAGTGGCCGGCGACCTGTCCGGCGGGCACCAGCGCGCGCAGCAGGCCAGGCAGCACCGGCATCACCAGGCCCATGCCAAGTGCGTCCAGCGTGACGGCGGCCAGTGCCAGCACGAACGGTCTCCGGGTCGCTATATTCATTCTGTCAAAATTTATCAATGATAAATAATTCGGATTAGAAATTTATCAGCGATAATTTGTCAAGCAGAATGGGGAGAACGCCATGGCGAAACTTCAGCGGGAAAACGTGATCCGGGCCGCGCTCGCCTTGCTCGACGAGGTGGGCGCCGAGGGCCTGACGACCCGCAAGCTGGCTGAACGGCTGCACGTCCAGCAACCGGCGCTGTACTGGCATTTCAAGAGCAAGCGGGAACTGCTCGACGCCCTGGCCGAAGCCATGCTGGCGGAAAACCATTCGCATTCGCTGCCACGCGCGGGCGAGGATTGGCACAAGTTCCTGGCGGCCAATGCGCGCAGCTTCCGGCGCGCCCTGCTGGCGCACCGCGACGGCGCCCGCATTCATGCGGGAACCCGCCCGGGCGGCGAGCCATCCGCCGCGGCGCAGGCCCAGGTCCGCCTGCTGTGCGAAGCGGGCTTCACGCCGCGCGACGCGGTGCTCGCGCTGGCCGCGATCAGCCATTACACGGTCGGCGCGGCGCTGGAACAGCAGATGGCCGAAGAGGCCGGCCGCGAGGCGGGCGGCGGCCTGCTGCGCGACTACGACCGGGCCGGGCCGGATGCCGCGTTCGAGTTCGGCATCGAGACGCTCATCGCCGGCCTGGAGCGGCGCGCCGGCGGCGCCGCGACGCCTAGATCAGCGCCTTCCGGATCCGCGCCGACAACAGGTCGATCACCACCACGAACGCGACCACGATGATCATCACGGCGCAGGTCTCGGCATACTGGAAGCTGCGGATGATTTCCCACAGCACGGTGCCGATGCCGCCCGCGCCGACGATGCCGACCACGGACGCCGAACGCACATTGGATTCGAACCGGTACAGCGAGAACGAGATCCACAGCGGCAATACCTGCGGAATCACCCCGTACACCACCTCTTCGACCGCATTGGCGCCGGTGGCGCGCACCCCTTCGACGGGACGCGGGTCGATGGCCTCGACCGCCTCGGCGAACAGCTTGGCCAGCACGCCGGTGGTGTGCACCCACAATGCCAGCACGCCGGCAAAGGGCCCCAGGCCGACCGCCACGATGAACAGCATGGCGAAGACCATTTCATTGATGGCGCGGCACGCGTCCATCAGGCGCCGCATGGGCTGGTAGACCCAGGCCGGCACGATATTGGCCGAGCACAGCAGCCCGCACGGCACCGCCACCACGATGGCCAGGAAGGTGCCCCAGATGGCGATCTGCACCGTCACGAGCATTTCGCTCATGTACATGCGCCAGTCACGGAAATTGGGCGGGAAAAAATCGGCCGCATAGGCGGCCATGTTGCTGGACTCGCTCAGCAAGTCCAGCGGACGCATATCGGCGCCGCGCCAGGACAGCATCAGCAGCGCCAGGACCACCGCCCAGACCAGCAGGCCCGGCAGGGACGACCGCGCCGCGGCGGGATGACGGGCAGGAGAAAGAGCAGCGCTCATGAATGGGAATCCGTACTAAGGCAAAGAATGGCGCCGGCCCCGGCGCGGATGGGGCCGGCGCGGCGGTTTATTGCGGCTTGGCGGCCAGCTTGTCCAGTTCGTCCAGCTTGCGGTCCAGTTCGGCCAGCTTGGCTTTCTTGTCGGCCGCGCTCAGCGTGGTGTCGGTCTCGACGTGGATCTTCTGCTTGGCCAGCTCCATCTGGCGGATCGGCACGAGCTGCGCGTTGCTCGAGGCGCGGAAGCCCTTGTAGGTCAGCCCGGCCAGGACCTTCTGCTCGCGCTCGGCGTCCGTCCCCTTGCCATAGTTGACGAAGAATTCCTGGATGCGCTTTTTCACGTCGGCCGGCACGTCGCTGCGCACGACCATCGGGTCGGCCGGAATCAGCGGCGACTTCCACAGCACGCGCACCGACTCGGTGGCGTCCTTGCCGGTATTCACGCGATACCGCTCCAGCATCTCGGTATTGTTGATGGCCACGTCCACCTGCTTGTTGATGACCGACAGCAGGTTGGTCTCGTGATTGGCGGCACGCACCGTCTTGAAGAAAGACTTGGGATCGATCTTGTGGGCGCCCCACAGGAAGTAGCCCGGCACCAGCGTGCCCGAAGTCGAGTTGGGATCGCCCGCCCCGTAGCTGAGCTGCTTGCCGTTCTTCAGCACGTCGTCCAGGGTCTGCAGGTTGCTGTCCTTGTTGACCAGCAGCACCGACCAATAGCCCGGGTTGCCGTCCTTGTCGATCACCGAGGCGAACACTTCCCCGTTGGCGCGGTCCACTGCTTCCATGGCGGACTTGTTGCCGAACCAGCCAAGCTGCACCTTGTTGAAGCGCATGCCTTCGATGATGCCGGCGTAGTCCGAGGCGAAGAACGGCTTGATGGGCACGCCCACGGCCTTGCTCAGATCGTCGATCAGGGGCTGCCAGGCCTGTTTCAGGTTGGTGGACGATTCGGTCGAGATAATGCCGAAGTTCAGCGGCTTGCCGTCCTGCGCGAAAGCGGGGGACGACAGCGCCGCGGCGGCCGCCAGGGCACAAAAGGTTCTGCGTAGCATGAGTCGGGACTCCGTCGGGTAATAGGGCTTGGAGCTTCAGGCCGCGGCGGCCAGCGGCCGCGGAGCAATCAGGGGAGGCTGGGACACGGGCGCCGCGGCGTCCGGCTGCAGCAGCTCGGCGACATCGGCGCCGTACAGGTCGCGCAGCATGGCTTCGGTCAGCGCCGCGGCCGGGCCGTCGTACACCACGCGGCCATGGCGCAGCGCCACCACGCGCGCGCAATAGCGCAGCGCCACGTCGACCTGGTGCAGCGACACCACCACCGCCACCTGGCGGCTGCGGTTGATGTGCGCCAGCGTGTCCATCACGCGCCGCGAGGACTCGGGATCGAGCGAGGCGATCGGCTCGTCGGCCAGGATCACCCGCGCGTTCTGCACCAGCGTGCGCGCGATCGCGGCGCGCTGCTGCTGGCCGCCCGACAGCGTCGAGGCGCGTTGAAACGCGTAGTCGTCTATACCAACCTGGGCCAAGGCGTCGAGGCCGACCTGCACTTCGGCGCGGCGGAAGTAGCGCAGCAGGCTGCGCCACAGCGGCACGCGCGGCAGCATGCCGGTCAGCACGTTGGTGATCACCGGCAGGCGCCCCACCAGGTTGAACTGCTGGAACACGAAGCCGATGCCGGCGCGCGCCGCGCGCACGCGCGGGCTGATGCGGCCGTCGCGCTGGATTTCCTGGCCATTGACCGTGACGCTGCTGCTGCCGGGATCGGCGGCGACGAAACCGGCCAGGTGGCGCAACAGCGTGGACTTGCCCGAGCCCGAGGCGCCCAGCAAGGCCACCATCTCGCCCGGCGCCACCGCCAGGCTCACCTCGTCGAGCGCCTTGCTGCCGGCGCGGAAGGACTTGCTGAGGCCGCGCACCTCGATCGCATAGGTCATGTGGGATCCCCTTGTCGAACCATGGATGGCATTCTGTGGACAGGGGGTGACAGGGTGATGACCGGCGCCGCCATGCCTGCCGCCATGCCGGGCGGGGGGACGCATATCCTGCAATCAAACGGTCATGAAGCGGCGCGGACGCGCGCCGGTATATATTCGGGTTTTACAGGAGCGCGAGATGCTGAAAGGTTCCTGCCTGTGTGGCCGCGTAGCCTACGAGATAACGGGTCCGTTGACGCAGGCCGTGAATTGCCATTGCGTCATGTGCCGCAAGGCCCATGGCGCCGCCTTCCGTACCCGGGCGACGGTGCGGTCCAAGGACTTCGCCTGGACCCGCGGCGCCAACCACGTCACCTGGTACAGCTCGTCGCCCGGCAATTACCGGGGCTTCTGCGGCGCCTGCGGCACGCCGCTGCTGTCGCGCTTCGACCAGACGCCCGAGGTCTACGGCCTGCCCTTGGGCGCGCTGGACGACAACCCGGGCATCAAGCCGGCCTGCCACGTGCACGTCGCCAGCAAGGCGCCCTGGTACGACATCACTGACGACCTGCCGCAGTATCCGGAGGGCGGGCCCGGCCTCGCCGACTGAGCCAGGCCGCCCGGCCGTCCGGCGCTGCGGCCGGCCTCCCCCGGGGGAGGCCGCGTCCTGCCCGTCTTACTGGCCCTCCAGCTTTTCGCGCAAACGATCGAACTGCGCCGTGATCTCCGGTGTCAGCGCCGCCTCGAAATCGGCCATTTCATAGAACGGCCGGATCTCGATCTCGCTCGGTCCGGGCATCGGGTTGGGGCAGCGCTTGACCCATTCGACCGCCTCGGCCAGGTCCTTGACTTCCCATACCCAGAATCCGGCCACCAGTTCGCGGGTTTCCGCAAAGGGGCCGTCGATGACGGTGCGGCGCGCGCCGTCGAACGCCACCCGCTTGCCGTGCGACGAAGGCTTGAGCCCGTCGCCCGCCTTGATGATGCCGGCCGCCGCCAACTGCTCGTTGAACTTGCCCATGGCTTCCAGCAATTCGCTGGAGGGCAGGATGCCCGCCTCGCTGTCCGGGGTCGCCTTGACTAGAACCATTACACGCATGTCGTCTCTCCTCAGTGTCCGGGAAGGCCGGATCCGGCCTCCTGTCTACACGACGAACGGGCAGCGGCGCAATCGACAGCGACGCGCGCGCGGCAGGCAAAAACACCACGCCCCCGCCGCCGACCACGGGAAAACCCTGGTCAAATGCGTGTGACAGGAGTATTATGTCTAGTTGTTCCGTGAATGGCCTAGCCTGCATAAAGCACCCCTTGCTCCAGATCCGTCCCCATACCCGCTCCGTCCGGCCCCGCCGCCTTCCAGGCTGCCGCGGCCTGTCGTTCCAGGCGGGAAGCGCCGGCCCTGCAACGCAAGGGGGCGCAAGGGGCGGAAACCTCACGGCCCGGTTCCAACCCGCTTCTTCCGTTGGCGCGCCCCAGGCTCGCCAACGCGACCAAGCCGCGCCCCGCGCGCACACCGCCCCAGCGGCGTGAGTACCCGCCCAGCGTCTGTCCCAGACCGCCACGGCCCGTACCCGTACCAGCCGGGACGTTCACGTTCCACCGCTGGCCCAAGTCCGCTTGGGTCCCGCGCATGCCGCCTCCGGGCGGCGCGTGCGCCGGCCTGCCGGCGCACGGGCGCATCGACCAAGGAGAGTAATACATGGCCAAAGAAGAATTGATCGAACTGGACGGCATCGTCGACGAAGTGCTGCCCGACAGCCGCTACCGCGTCACCCTGGACAACGGCATCGAAGTCGGCGCCTATGCGTCGGGCCGCATCCGCAAGCACCGCATCCGCATCCTGGCGGGCGACCGCGTCACCCTGGAAATATCGCCCTACGACCTGACCAAGGGCCGCATCAACTTCCGCCACAAGGACGAGCGTGCCCCCAGCACCGCGCGTCCGCCGCAGCGGCGCCGCTGAGGCCCGCGCCACGTCGCTGCCGCGCATGGCGCGCCATGCCTGTCATGGACACCGTCGAATCGCCGCAGGCCGCCGCCGAACGCGTGGCCCGGGCGCGCCGCATCGTCGCACAGGGCGAGGAAGGCCTGCGCCTGCTGCGCCTGTCGCGCCCCGCCTTCATCCAAAGCCTGCGGGCCACCGGCCTGAGCTACGCGCAGGCTTGCATCAAGTACGACAATTGCCTGGATGAACAGCTTCGCCTGCACCAGGCGGCCATTCACGAACTGCAATACGCCGAACGGCGCCAGCAGCGCCAGGCGGCATCTGACGCCGAGGCCTGACGCCGCGCCCGGCTTCCCACGGGCTCACGGCCCGGTCACGGCCCCGATGAAGATCGCGGGATCGACCCGCGCATCATTCAGGCTGACGTTCCAGTGCAGGTGCGGCCCGGTCGCGCGGCCGGTGGATCCGACCTTGCCCACCACGGCGCCGCGCGCGACCTCGTCGCCCACCTTCACGTCGATCGCCGACAGATGGCAGAACATGCTGATGAAGCCCTGCCCATGGTCGACGAACACCGTGTTGCCATTGAAGAAGTAATTCCCCACCAGCACGACCCGGCCGGCGGCCGGCGCCTTGATCGGGGTGCCGGCCGGCACGGCGAAGTCCAGCCCGGAATGCGGGTTGCGCTCCTGCCCGTTGAAAAAGCGCCGCAGCCCGAACGGGCTGGACAGCCGCCCGTCCACCGGGCGGTCGAGCATGACGTTGCTGGGAATGACGCCGGCGCGGAAGCTGCGATAGGCGGCGAGCTGCTCGTCCAGCTCGCGCTCGATGCGCTTGAGGTCATCGGGATTCGGCGTGACCTGCCGGCGGTTCTTCAGCTTGATGTGTTGCGCGGCGTATTCCTTGGCACGCACCTGGAAGGCCACCGGCGCGCCGCCCTGCACTTGCAGCGTCTGGCGGCCCGGCTGGGTGCCGAGCGGGATGCCGACCACGGCGATCCACTGGGCGTCGCTGTCGCGGATCACCATCACGCGGCGGCCGCCGTAGCTGGCCTGCGGCGCCTGCTCGCCCGCGCCCAGCCCCACCACGGCCACGCCGCCCGGCACCGGCACATCGAGCTTGCGGCTGATGTAGCCCTGCGCATGAGCCGCCAGGGCGCCGCAGGCCGCCACCGCCGCCAGCACCACGCGGGCGGCCAGGCGGGCCAGCGGGCCGGCGCCCGCCGGCTTGCGGATGCGACCTACAGGCACAGGTTGGCGGCCTCGGACAGCGACGTGCTGCGGCGCTGGATGCGGGTGGACAGGCGCACGTCGGTCTTGCCCTCCCAGGTGGTGGCGCTCAGCACCGCCTCGACCCCCATCGAGCCTTGCACGATGAGCTCGTAGCCATTGTGGATGGGCTGGCGCTCGGAGGCCGTGCCGATGCCTTTCCAGGCAGTGGCCACGCATTCGGTGTATTGCTCGGCCGGACGCGCGGTGGAGCCGAAGAACACGGGATCGCGGTCGCGGATGTCTTTTACGCTGGCGCAGCCGGCCAGCGCGCCGGCCAGCGCCAGCGGCGCAAGAATACGCAGATTCATGAATGGTTCATCCAGAAAAAAATCAGGCCGGCCAACTATAACGCAGCGTATCGTCAGGCGGCCGGCTTGCGCAGCGCGGACTTCGGCCGGAACGCCTTGACCACGGCCTCGTGCGTTTCCGCATAGGGGCCGCCGATCAGGTCGATGCAGTACGGCACGGCGGCGAACACGCCGGGCACGCTCACCGCGCCGGCCTCGTCGCGCAGGCCCTCGAGGGTTTCGCGGATGGCCTTGGGCTGGCCGGGCAGATTGATGATGAGCGCGGCGTGCCCGGCAGTCTCGCGGATGACCGCGACCTGGCGCGACAGGATGGCGGTGGGCACGAACTTCAGGCTGACCTGGCGCATCTGCTCGCCGAAACCGGGCATTTCCTTGGTGGCCACCGCCAGCGTGGCCTCGGGGGTGACGTCGCGCCGCGCCGGGCCGGTGCCGCCGGTGGTCAGCACCAGGTCGCAGTGGCAGGCGTCGACCAGTTCGGCCAGCGCGGCGGAAATGGCCGGCGCCTCGTCGGGCACCAGCCGCTCGACCGCCTGCCACGGCGAGGCCAGCGCCGTGCCCAGCCATTCACGCAGGGCCGGCAGGCCCTGGTCTTGGTAGACGCCGGACGAGGCGCGGTCGGAAATGGACACCAAGCCGACGATCAGTTCGTCGGGATGGCGGCGGGCAACGGGTTGCGCGGAGACGGACATGGCAGTGAGCGGGCGAGGAAAAAACCCGATGCTATCGCACGCGGCGGCGCCTGTCGCGCGCCGGCCCGGCCAGCCCGGCCGGCGTCACAAATCTGCAATAATCGAGCCTGTTGCCTGCCAACCGCCCCCTTCCCTCTCCCCCTTCCCATGTTTCATCTCTTCTCCGGCCTGGATTTCTGGATCGGCGTCAGCCTGGTCCTGGCGCTGGCGTTCGTCCTGGCGTTCGAATTCATCAACGGCTTCCACGACACCGCCAACGCGGTCGCCACCGTCATCTACACCAAGGCGATGCCGCCCCACCTGGCGGTCATGCTGTCCGGCATATTCAATTTCCTCGGCGTGCTGCTGGGCGGCGTGGGGGTGGCCTACGCCATCGTCCACCTGCTGCCGGTCGAGCTGCTGATCAATGTCGATACCGGGCAGGGCCTGGCCATGGTGTTCGCCATGCTGACCGCGGCCATCGCCTGGAACCTCGGCACCTGGTATTTCGGCATCCCGGCTTCCAGTTCGCACACCTTGATCGGCTCCATCCTCGGGGTGGGCCTGGCCAATGCGCTGCTGACCGACCTGTCGGTGGCCGACGGGGTCAACTGGAACAAGGCAATCGACATCGGCCTGTCGCTGGTGGTCTCGCCGGCGGCGGGCTGCCTGGCCGCCGGCTGCCTGCTGCTGCTGTTCAAGCACTGGTGGCCGGTGTCGAAGATGCACAAGACGCCCGAACAGCGGCGCGAGCTCGACTCGAAGAAGCATCCGCCCTTCTGGAACCGCCTGGTGCTGGTGCTGTCGGCCATGGGCGTGAGCTTCGTGCATGGCTCCAACGACGGCCAGAAAGGCATCGGACTGATCATGCTGGTGCTGATCGGCATCGTGCCCGCGCAATTCGTGCTCAACGAGAACAGCACCACCTACCAGATCGACCGTACCCGCGACGCCGCCACCCACCTGGCGGCGTTCTACCATCGCAACGAGGCAGCCCTGGGCGACTACCTGGCCCTGTCCAAGGGCCGCAACGGCACCACCGACCTGCCCGAGCAGTTCCGCTGCCATCCGCAGCTCACGCTGGCCACCATCGACGCCCTGCTGGAAGACCTGCGCGGCGTCACCCATTATGCCGAGCTGCCGCCCGCCAAGCGGGTGGACATCCGCCGCTACCTGCTGTGCCTGGACGACACCGCCAAGAAGGTAGCCAACCTGGACGGCCTGCAGGACCGCGACCGCGCCGACCTGCACCGGCTGCGCGCCGACCTGACCGCCACCACCGAATATGCGCCGCTGTGGGTGATCGTGGCAGTGGCCCTGGCGCTGGGCATCGGCACCATGGTCGGCTGGCGCCGCGTGGTGCTGACGGTGGGCGAGAAAATCGGCAAGCAGGGCATGACCTACGCCCAGGGCATGGCGGCCCAGCTCACCGCGGTGGCGGCGATCGGCATGGCCAACGTGTTCAGCCTGCCGGTCTCGACCACCCATGTGCTGTCGTCGGGGGTGGCGGGCACCATGATCGCCAACAAGAGCGGCCTGCACCACGGCACCATACGCACCATCCTGCTGGCCTGGGTCCTGACCCTGCCGGCGTCCATGCTGCTGGCGGCCGGGCTGTTCTGGCTGGGCGTGACCATCGCCGGCTGAACGGCCGTGGCCGGCCTAGCCGGCCGCCGCCATCAATACCCCATATACCGCCACCCCGACGATCACCGCCGCCCCCGCGTTGCCCAGCCCGCGCGCGGCCAGGGCGGTGGCGAGCAGCCCACCGGCATAGGGCGCCACCTCGGCCGCCCCGCGCAGCGCCATCAGATCCGGCACGATGACCGCCGCGGCGATGCCGGCCAGCAGCGCCGGCCCCAGCGCCGCCAACGACGACCCCTCGGCCAGCCGCCGCTGCAGCCGGCTGCGCGCCGACAGCAGGAACGGCAAGGCGCGCGTCAGATAGGTGATGACGGCCATGGCGATGACCGCGGCCCAGAAGTCCAGCCCGGCGCCGCTCATGGCGCGCTCCGCGGGCGGTGGCACACGCAGCCGGCCACCGCGCCGGCCAGGATGGCCAGCGTGGCGTGGCCCGCCGCGGCGAAGGCGGCGCCGACCGCCAGCGCCGCCAGGATCGGCCAGCGCAGCGCGCGGCTGGCGCTCTGGCACACCAGGGCCAGGAACAGCGCCGGCAGCGCGAAGCGCATGACCTGCGACAGCATCGGGAAATGGCGCTCCAGCCCGTCGCCCGCATAGACCCCCACCGCCGTGCCGGCGATCCAGGTCAGCCAGGCGCCCACGCCCAGCAGCGTCATCCAGCGGTTGCGGTGCGCCGGGGCGACATGCTCGATGCGGTTGAGCGCGGTGGCGAACACCTCGTCGGTCAGCAGGAAGGCGATCTTCAGGCGGGCGCGCAGCCGCTCGGGCAGGAAGCGCGCCAGCAGCGGCCCGTACAGCAAGTGGCGGGCATTCAGCAGGGAGCACAGCGCCACCACCCAGAGCCAGGGCGTGCCGGCCTTGATCGAGGCGAGCAGCAGGAACTGGCTGGCGCCGGCATACACCAGCGCCGAGATCAGCACCACTTGCATGGGCGACAGGCCGGTGGCCAGCCCGGCGATGCCGAATGTGACCGCGACGGGAAAGTACCCGATCATCACGGGCACGCAGGCCTTCAGGCCGCCCAGGCCGGCGCCGGCCGGCAGGGCCAGGTGCGGCGCGGAAGTGGATGGGCGGTTCATGGGCGGTTCATGGGCGGCAATGGTGCAGGCAGTTTACCCGCGCCGGCCCGCGGCCCGCGCTGCGCGCGGCCGCGGATGGCGAAACGCGCGCGGGGCGTCATAATAGCAACCGGCTTCATTCAACCCCTGGTCGTCAATACGCGGCGCCGCCCGGCGGCGCCAGGAACGGAATCCCCATCGTGCTGGACATCATCGACGCCGATTTCACCAATCCCGCCCACGGCGACATGGTCGTGGCGCTGCTCGACGAATACGCCCGCGGCCCCATGGGCGGCGGCCAGCCGCTGTCCGACTACGCGCGCGCCAACCTGGCGGCCGAACTGGCGCGCCGCCCCGCCGCGGGCGCGCTGGTGGCGCTGCAGGACGGCGTCCCGGCCGGGCTGGCGATCTACTTCGAGGGCTTTTCCACCTTCGCGTGCAAGCCGCTGCTGAACCTGCACGACCTGATGGTGTCCGAGCGCTTCCGCGGCCGGGGCATCGCCCGGAGGTTGCTGGCGGCGCTCGACGAGCGCGCCGCGCGGCGCGGCTGCTGCAAGATCACGCTGGAAGTGCTGCAAGGCAACGAGCCGGCCAAGGCGCTGTACCGCAAGATCGGCTACCAGGGCTATGAACTGGCGGGCGACGCCGGCCAGGCCATGTTCTGGCAAAAGAAGCTGGCGGCCTGACCCATGCCCACGGTCGCCGACCTGCGCCTGCTGGCGGACTACAACGCCTGGATGAACGCGCGCATCTACCAGGCCGCCAGCCTGCCCGCCGCCGACGCGGCCGCGCCGCGCGGCGCCTTCTTCGGTTCGCTGCTGGGCACGCTCAACCATATCGCGGTGGGCGACATCCTGTGGCTCAAGCGCTTCGCGCAGCACTCGGCCAGCTATTCCGCGCTGGACCCGGTACGCGCCCTGCCCATGCCGGCCGGGCTGGACCAACTGCTGCGTCCCGACCTGGTCGGCCTGGCGGCGCTGCGCCGCCAGCTCGACGAGGCCATCGTGGGCTGGTCGGCGCAAGTCCGGCCGGCCGACCTGGACCGCGAACTGGCCTATACCAGCTCGCGCGGCGTGCCGTCGCGCCGCCCGTTCGGCAGCGTGGTCATGCATTTCTTCAACCACCAGACCCACCATCGCGGGCAGGCCACCACCCTGCTCAGCCAGGCCGGCATCGACATGGGCCCCACCGACCTGCTGTTGCGGGTTCCCGACGCCCTGGCCGACGCGCCGCCCTCCCCCACCGAGACCCAACCATGAAGATGCACGACATCCCGTTCGGCACGACCGACTGGCAATCCATCGAACGCACGGAACATCCCGGCGAGACCGGCACCGCCTACTGGCGCACGCGGCAATTCGGCGACATCCGGGTGCGCGTGGTGGACTACTCGCCCGGCTACCTGGCCGACCACTGGTGCAGCAAGGGCCATATCCTGTTCTGCCTGGAAGGCGAACTGCACACGGAACTGGAGGACGGCCGCCATTTCGTGCTGACGCCCGGGATGAGCTACCAAGTGGCCGACCAGGCCGAAGCGCACCGCTCGTCCACCACGACGGGCGCCCGCCTGTTCATCGTCGACTGAACGCGACACGCGCGTCACTGCCGAGTGGCCGGCGGCCGGCCGATTGCGTTACGCTGTAGGGCACGATGGCCGGCCCGCCGGCCGCGCCCTCACGCCGCACCGGAGACCGCCTTGCCTGCGCCGCTTGCCTCGCCGCTTACGCTGTACGTCGATTCCCAGCTGCTCAGTCCTTATGCCATGGCCGCCTACGTGGCGCTCGCCGAAAAGGGCCTGCCGGTCGAACTGCGGCTGGTGGACCTGCATGCCGGCGAACAGCGCATGCAGCCCTATACCAGCCGCGCGCCCACCTGTCGGGTGCCGGCGCTGGCGCACGATGCCTTCCACCTGACCGAGTCCAGCGCCATCATCGAATACCTGGAAGACGTCTTTCCAGCCCCGGAGTATCCCGCGCTGTATCCGGCCGCCGCGCAGCAGCGCGCCCGCGCACGGCAGATCCAGGCCTGGCTGCGCAGCGACCTGGCGGCGCTGCGCCAGGAGCGCCCGACCGAGGTCGTATTTCACGAGGCCGCGAGCGCCCCGCTGGGCAACGCCGCGCAAGCCGACGCCGCCAAGCTGGTGCGCGTGGCCCAGGCCCTGCTGCCCGCGGAAGGGCAGTCGCAACTGTTCGAAGCCTGGTGCATCGCCGACACCGAGCTGGCGCTGATGCTGCGCCGCCTGGCGGGCCCCGGCGACGACCTGCCCGAGGCCCTGCGCGCCTACGCCGACGCCCAATGGCGACGCCCGCCGGTGCAGACCTGGCTGCAATTCAACCAGGACGCGCGCGCCTAGTGCGGCTGCTCGATCATGTCTCCATCGCGGTGCCCGACCTGGACACCGCCCGGCCCTTCTACGACGCCGTGATGGCCATCCTGGGCGCCGCCAAGGCCTACGACCGCCCCGACGGCCTGGGCTACGGCGAGCGCTGCAGCGCGGCGGCGCCCGGCCATACTTACCTGTCGGTGCTGCGCTCGGCCGCGCCCAACAGCGAGCCGCGCCGCCACTGGTGCTTCAAGGCCCCCAGCCGCGCCGCGGTCGATGCCTTCCACCAGGCCGCCCTGCGCCACGGCGGACGCGACGAAGGCGCCCCCGGGCTGCGGCCCGATTACCATCCGCACTATTACGCCGCCTTTGTCACCGACCCGGCCGGCAACCGGCTCGAGGCGGTCTGTCACCTGCCTTAGTCCAGTTGCTTCAGTCGCTCGTTGATTCCATGGATGGCGCGTGGCTGTTGTCTTCTTGGCGCTGTCTCCTCTTATGGAAAAGGGCTTGCTCGTAGGGCGTCCTGGACGGGGCTGGCAGGGCGAGCCGGCCACGGTCCGCTGTAATGCATTGCGCGTTGGTGTTGGACGTCGGCGTTGCACGTCGGTGTCAGACACCCCTTGCGGCACTCCCGCCTATCTGCGCCGCTGACGCAGGGGGTGTCTGACACCTGGGCGACACCTGTACCCCATCGCCGTCGTCGCGACTGCGCAACCTCGACGCAAGACCCAAGACCCGAACCCGAGATATTGCGAGCCCGCGCCTGCCGGCGAGGCCCGGGCAGCCAGTTGGAGCGAGGGCAGCCCCCGCAGGGGGCCGAGGGCGCCTGGTGGCGCGCCCGAGCCGAGCGACGTGGCCGCCTGGGCCTCGCCGGCAGGCGCGGGCGTCTCAAGAACTCAAGCCCTCGTTCATCCACGAGCCAATCCCTCTATACCCCCCACAGCACCCTCAAGACCCCCCACAGAAACACCCCGATGTTGCATTGCAACATTGATTGCGCTGTAATTGAGTCCTGTTTTTTCGTTCTGTTCCCCCGCCCGTACACAACGCGCGGCAGAACCTTCCCCTTTCTACGGAGATCGCCGTGGCCGCAACCGCCAACGATCGCAGCGCCCCTCCCGCCTCGTCCGCCAACCCCTGGCTGGCTGCCTACGAATACGCCGTCGACACCCTGCAGCGCAGCGTCCTGTACACCGACGTCATGCGCCAGCGCGGCAACCAATACCACAGCCACATGGCCAAGCGCGCCCCCAATGTGCTCAGCATGAAGTCCGAGCTGATCCTGGACGGCCGCGAATTCGACCGCCCGGTCAACTACGGGCTGCTGCGCATCCTGCCGCCCGCCGACGTCCAAGTGGACCCGCAAAAGCGCCCCTTCCTGGTAGTGGACCCCCGCGCCGGCCACGGCCCCGGCATCGGCGGATTCAAGCCGGAAAGCGAAATCGGCGTGGCCGTGCGCGCCGGCCATCCCTGCTACTTCGCCTCCTTCCTGCCGCAGCCCACCGCCACCCAGACCGTCGAGGACGTGATGCGCGCCGAGGCCCGCTTCCTCGAGGAAATTATCGCCCGCCATCCCGAATCCGAAGGCAAGCCCGTCGTCGTCGGCAACTGCCAGGCCGGCTGGCAGATCATGATGACGGCCGCGATGCGGCCCGAACTGTTCGGCCCCATCATCGTCGCCGGCGCGCCGCTGTCGTACTGGGCCGGCTGGCGCGGCAGGAACCCGATGCGCTACAGCGGCGGCCTGACCGGCGGCAGCTGGCTCACCGCCCTGGCCAGCGACCTCGGCGACGGCAAATTCGACGGCGCCTGGCTGGTACAGAACTTCGAGAACCTGAACCCCGCCAACACCCTCTGGAGCAAACAGTACAACCTGTACTCCAAAGTCGACACCGAAGCCTCCCGCTACCTGGGCTTCGAAAAATGGTGGGGCGGGCACGTCTACCTGAACGGCCCCGAGATCCAGTACATCGTCGACAACCTGTTCATCGGCAACCGCCTGGCCACCGCCGGGCTGGTCACTTCCGATGGCATCCGCATCGACCTGCGCAACATCCGTTCGCCCATCATCGTGTTCTGCTCCAAGGGCGACAACATCACCCCGCCCCCCCAGGCGCTGGGCTGGATCCCCGACCTGTACCAGGACGACACCGAAGTCGTGGCGCACGACCAGACCATCGTCTACGCCGTGCACGAAAGCATCGGCCACCTGGGCATTTTCGTGTCCGGCAGCGTAGCCCGCAAAGAGCACCAGGAATTCACCGCCAACATCGACCTGATCGACGTGCTGCCGGCCGGCATCTACCAGGCCGAGATCGCCGACAAGACCCCGGACACGCTCAACGCCGACCTGGCGCCCGGCGATTATGTGCTGTCGTTCGCGCGCCGCAAAGTCGACGACATCCGCGCCATCGTCGAGCGCAAGGAAGAAGACGACCGGCGCTTCGCCGCCGTGGCGCGCATCTCCGACATCAACCTGGGCCTGTACCGCAGCTTCGTGCAGCCCTGGGTGCGCGCCGCCGTCACGCCGCAGACCGCCGACTGGATGCAGCGCCTGCACCCGCTGCGCCTGCCCTACGAACTGATCTCCGACCGCAACCCCTGGATCGCCCCGGTCGCGCAGGCGGCCGCGCAAGTGCGCCAGCATCGCCAGCCGGCCGCGCCGGCCAACCCGTTCGCGGTCATGGAACGCATGGTTTCCAACACGATCGAGGCCAGCCTCGACATCTGGCAGGAGCTGCGCGACGCGGCGGGCGAGCAACTGTTCATGGCCGTCTATGGTTCCCCGCTGGTGCAGGACTGGGCCGGCCTCGGCGCCAAGACCGATGCGCCGCGCAAGCATCCCGGCGTATCGCCCGAGCACCGCCGCTTCATGGAAGAGCGTGCCGGCGAGCTGCGCGCGCTGATGGACCAGGGCGGCGTGCGCGAAGCGGGCATGCGCATGCTGCTGTATGTCGCCGGCGCCGAAGGCAGCATCGACGAACGCAGCTTCGCCATGCTGCGCAAGATGCGCGCCGATGCCGACTCCGGCCTGGCGCTGCAGGAATTCAAGAACGTGGCGCGCGACCAGGCCTTGATGATGCGGCTGGACGGCGCGGCCGCGCTGGATGCCATGCCGCGCCTGCTGGAGCAGGCCTCGGCCGAGGAAATACGCAACGCGTTCGGCACCATGCGCCACGTGCTCGAAGCCACCGGGCCGCTCAACGAGCGGGCGCGCGAGTGCCTGCTCGAAATGGAGCAGATCTTCCGCGCGGCGGCTCAACGCGCGCTGGCGCGCGAGAAGAAACCGCAGGCAGGCAAGCCGGCCGCCGCTCGCAAGGCCACCCCGCGGCGCCGTGCCGCGGCAAGCAAGGCTGCCGGTAGCCGGCGCCCCGGCCGCGAGGACGCGTAACGCAAGAAAAACGGGCGCACAAGGCGCCCGTTTTTCTTGCCATGGCCGGAAACGGCCGGGCTGCGCTCAGTCCGCGCGCTCCTCCAGGATGGCCACCGCAGGCAGCGACTTGCCTTCGAGGAACTCCAGGAACGCCCCGCCGCCGGTGGAGATGTAGCCCACCTTGTCGGCGATCCCGTACTTGGCGATGGCCGCCAGGGTGTCGCCGCCGCCGGCGATCGAAAAGGCCGGCGACGTGGCGATGGCCTGCGCCAGCACCTCGGTGCCGTGCGCGAAGGCGTCGAACTCGAACACGCCCACCGGGCCGTTCCAGACGATGGTGCCGGCCTGCTGCAGGATGCCGGCCAGGCGCTGCGCCGTCTGCGGGCCGATGTCGAGGATCATGTCGTCCTCGGCGACTGCGTCGGCCGCCTTGACGGTGGCTTCGGCATCCGCCGCGAACGACTTGGCGCACACCACGTCGGTGGGGATGGGCACCTCGGCGCCGCGCTGCTTCATGATCTCGATCACGGCGCGGGCCTCTTCGACCTGGTCGGGCTCGGCCAGCGACTTGCCGATGGACAGCCCGGCCGCCAGCATGAAGGTGTTGGCGATGCCGCCGCCCACCACCAGCTGGTCGACCTTGTCGGCCAGCGACTGCAGGATCGACAGCTTGGTCGAGACCTTCGAACCGCCCACGATGGCCACCAGCGGCCGCTTGGGCTCGTGCAGCGCGCGGCCCAGGGCCGTGAGCTCGGCCTCGAGCAGCGGGCCAGCGCAGGCCACCGGGGCGAAGCGCGCCATGCCGTGGGTGGTGGCTTCGGCGCGGTGCGCCGTGCCGAACGCGTCGTTGACGTACACGTCGCAAAGCGCCGCCATCTTGCGCGACAGCGCCTCGTCGTTCTTCTTCTCGCCAGGATTGACGCGGCAGTTCTCCAGCAGCACCACCTGGCCCGGGTCGACGTTGACGCCGTCGACCCAGTCCTTGACGAGCTGCACGGGCATGCCCAGCAGTTGCGACAGGCGCCGGCCGACGCGGTCGAGCGAGTCGGCCTCGGTCAGCACGCCCTCGGTGGGACGGCCCAGGTGGGACGTGACCATGACCGCCGCGCCACCGTCGAGCGCCAGGCGGATGCCGGGCACCGAGGCGCGGATGCGGGTGTCTTCGCTGATCTGGCCGGCGTCGTCGAACGGCACGTTGAGGTCGGCGCGAATGAACACGCGCTTGCCGTGCAGCGCGCCGGCCTTGGCCAGCGCGGACAGGGTGTTGACCTTGGCCATGCCGCTTACTTGGCCGACATCAGCGCGACGGTGGTGTCGAGCATGCGGTTGGAGAAGCCCCACTCGTTGTCATACCAGGACGACACCTTGACCAGCTTGCCCGACACCTTGGTCAGGGTGGAGTCGTAGGTGCTGGACGCGGGGTTGTGGTTGAAGTCGACCGACACCAGGGGTTCGGTGTTGTAGTCCAGGATGCCCTTGAGCTCGCCTTCGGAGGCGGCCTTCAGGATACTGTTGACTTCCTCGACCGTGGTTTCGCGCTTGGCCACGAACGACAGGTCGACGATCGACACGTTGATGGTGGGCACGCGGATGGCGAAGCCGTCGAGCTTGCCGTTCAGTTCGGGCAGCACCAGGCCGACCGCGGCAGCCGCGCCGGTCTTGGTGGGGATCATGCTCATGGTGGCCGAACGGGCGCGGCGCAGGTCTTCGTGATAGACGTCGGTCAGGACCTGGTCGTTGGTGTAGGCGTGCACGGTGGTCATCAGGCCGCTTTCCAGGCCCAGCTTGTCGTGCAGGGGCTTGACCAGCGGGGCCAGGCAGTTGGTGGTGCACGAGGCGTTCGAGATGACCGTGTCGGAAGCCTTCAGCACGCCGTGGTTGACGCCGTACACGATGGTGGCGTCGACGTCCTTGCCGCCGGGAGCCGAGATGATGACCTTCTTGGCGCCGCCCTTCAGGTGCGCGCTGGCCTTTTCCTTGGAGGTGAAGAAGCCGGTGCACTCGAGCACCACGTCGACCTTCAGCTCGCCCCAGGGCAGCTCGGCCGGGTTGCGGTTGGCCAGCACGCGGATCTTGTCGCCGTTGACGACCATGTAGTCGCCGTCGACTTCGACGGTGCCGGGAAACTTGCCGTGGGCCGTGTCGTAGCGCGTCAGGTGCGCGTTGGTCTTGGGATCGCCCAGGTCGTTGATGGCGACGATTTCGATGTCGTGCTTCTTGCCGGCTTCGTAGTGGGCACGCAGGATGTTGCGGCCGATGCGGCCGTACCCGTTGATGGCGACGCGGATGGTCATGACTAGAGCTCCTTTTACAAAACTTGCTTGACGGCCTCGGCCACCTTGTCGGCGGTCAGACCGAAGAACTTGAACAAGGCCCCTGCGGGCGCGGATTCGCCGTAGCGGTCGATGCCGACCACGGCGCCTTCCAGGCCCACGTATTTGTGCCACAGGCCGGTCGTGCCGGCCTCGACGGCAACGCGCGGCAGGCCCGGGGGCAGCACGGCGCGCTTCCAGTCGGCGTCCTGGCGGTCGAACACGTCGGTGCTGGGCATGGACACCACGCGCACCGCGATGCCCTGCCCGGCCAGCTGTTCCTGCGCGGCCAGCGCGATGGCGACTTCCGAGCCCGTGGCGATGATAACGGCACGCGCGCCTTCTGCGTCTCGCAGAACGTAACCGCCGCGGACAATCGCTTTCAGCGTGTCGGCGTCGCGCGCCACGAACGGCAGGTTCTGGCGCGACAGCAGCAAGGCGGTCGGGCCGCCGTCATGGACGTCCATGCCGATGCTGGCCGGGCGCGCCACGGCGGCGCCCCAGGCGACCGCGGTCTCGGTGGTGTCGCACGGACGCCAGACCGACAGATTGGGGATCAGCCGCAGGCTGGCGGCGTGCTCGATGGACTGGTGGGTGGGCCCGTCCTCGCCCAGGCCGATGGAGTCGTGCGTGAACACGTGCACCACGCGCTGCTTCATCAGCGCGGCCATGCGGATGGCGTTGCGGGAGTAGTCGGAGAAGGTCAGGAAGGTGCCGCCGAACGGCAGGTAGCCGCCGTGCAGCGCGATGCCGTTCATGATGGCGGCCATGCCGAATTCGCGCACGCCGTAGTTGATGTGGCGGCCGAACTGGATGCCCTGCGCGCCGGCGCGCACCGGCGCCACGCCCTTCCAGTCGGTGTAGTTGGAACCAGTCAGGTCGGCCGAGCCGCCCAGCAGCTCGGGCAGGACTTCAGCCAGCGCCGCGATGGCGAACTGCGAGGCCTTGCGGGTGGCGACGGTCTCGGCTTTCTGGTCGGTGGCCTGCACGAAGGCCTGCAGCCGGGCGGCGAAGTCGGCCGGCAGCTCGCCCTTCATGCGGCGCGTGAACTCGGCGGCCTCGGCGGGGTACTTGGCCGCGTAGGCGTCGAAGCCGGCCTGCCAGGCGGCCTGGGCCTCGGCGCCCTGCTTGCGGGCGTCCCAACCTTCGCGCACGACCTGGGGGATCTCGAACGGCGCGGCGGTCCAGCCGAGCGCGGCGCGCGTGGCGGCGACTTCCTCGGCGCCCAGCGGCGCGCCGTGCACGTTATGGGTGCCGGCCATGGCGGGCGAGCCCTTGCCGATGATGGTGCGGCACACGATCAGGGTGGGCTTTTCCGACTGCGCGCGCGCCTGGCGGATGGCGGCGTCGACGGCGGCCACGTCGTGGCCGTCCACGCCGCGAATGACGTTCCAGCCGTAACCCTCGAAGCGGGTAGCGGTGTCGTCGCCGAACCAGTGCTCGACATGGCCGTCGATGGAAATGCCGTTGTCGTCGTACAGCACCACCAGCTTGGACAGCTTGAGCGTGCCGGCCAGCGAGCAAGCCTCGTGCGAGATGCCTTCCATCAGGCAGCCGTCGCCGGTGAACGCATAGGTGTAGTGGTCGACGATGGGCAGGCCGGGCTTGTTGAACTCGGCGGCCAGCAGCGCCTCGGCCAGCGCCATGCCCACGGCATTGGCCAGGCCTTGCCCGAGCGGGCCGGTGGTGGTCTCGACCCCGGGGGTGATGCCGACCTCCGGGTGGCCGGGGGTGCGCGAGTGCAACTGGCGGAACTGCTTGAGCTCGTCAATGGGCAGGTCGTAGCCGGACAGGTGCAGCAGCGCGTAGATGAGCATCGAGCCGTGGCCGTTGGACAGCACGAAGCGGTCGCGGTTGGCCCAGGCCGGATCGGCCGGGTTGTGGCGCAGGTGGCCGAGCCACAGCGCCTGGGCGATTTCCGCCATGCCCATGGGGGCCCCGGGGTGGCCGGAGTTCGCTTGTTGGACGGCGTCCATCGCGAGGACGCGGATGGCATCCGCCAGGGCAAGTTGATGGGCGGTGGATTGGCTCATGCGGAAAAGGCTCGTAGGCTCCGGCAACATGTTCCGGCTGGTGCCAGACACCCTGGCGAGCCCGCGCCCGCCCGTGGGCGCGCATTGCCGCGCCGGGGTGCCCGGCGCCCGGGAAAATGGGGCCAGGTAGAGAGGTTGTGAAGCTCATGATTTTAGCATCCGGGGATAACCCGGGACCTGGCGTCCCGGCGGGCGCCGCCCGGGCCGCGCGGGGGATGGTAGGCTACGCGCTTGACCGGACCTTGCCGCCCGCCGCGGCCCCCTGATCGACCCATGCCCCTGCCGCGCTTCTTCTGCGACGCTCCCCTGTCCGCCGGCGCCCGCATGGCGCTGCCCGACGCCCTGGCGCACCACGCCGTGCGGGTGCTGCGCCTGCGCGCCGGCTCGCCCATCGTGCTGTTCGACGGCGCCGGCGGCGAATACCCCGCCACGCTCGAAATCGACGGCAAGGCCGCCCATGCCGTGCTGGGCGCGCACGACCCGCGCGAAGCCGAGCTGGCCGGCCGCATCATATTGGTGCAAGGCCTGCCGTCCGGCGACAAGATGGACTGGGTGGTGGAAAAGGCGGTCGAACTGGGCGCCAGCCGGGTCTGCCCGATCGCCGCGCAGCGCAGCCTGCTGCAACTGGACGGGGCGCGGCTGGCAAAACGGGTGGCGCACTGGTCCCGCATTGCCCAGGCGGCATCCGAACAATGCGGGCGCAACCGCCTGATGGCGGTCGATGCTCCGGTCGGCCTGCGCGCATGGCTGGAGCAGCCGGCCGAGGGCGTGCGCCTGCTGTGCCACCCGGAAGCCGGGCCCGGCCTGGCCGACGCGCTGCGCGCGCAGCCGGACCTGCAGGCCTTGAGCCTGCTGGTGGGGCCGGAGGGAGGCTGGTCGGACGCCGAGCTGGAGCTGGCGGCCGCGCACGGCGTGCAAGCCGTGCGCTACGGGCAGCGCGTGCTGCGCACCGAGACCGCGGGGCTGGCGTTGATCGCCGCCGCCACCGCCCTGCTGGGGTGGCAGTAGGCCGCGTCTACAGGCCTGCAGGTGCCTGACACCCGGGGGATGGGGTTACCCTTCCCCGTAAGGCGCCGCGGCGACGCCGGGTTCCGGGTCGGGATGCTTGCCGGCGTGCTCGATGACGTAGGTGAAGACCCGGCCGTTGTCGCGCGCGAATTCGGCGGCATCGGCGCACACGGCTTCGATCTGGGCGGCGTCGGCTTCCAGGGCTGGATCGCCTGAATGAAGCTTGTAGAGCCACAGCACCACGCCGGTTTTCTGGTCCAGCACGGTGTCGCACAGGCAGTCGTACAGGGCGTCCAGGTTGCCGCCGAAGTACTCGGGGAAGTCGACCGCCTTGGCAATGGCGCGCAGCACCGCGGAACGGCTGCGCGCCCGGTCGCAGTCGGCCACCATGAGGGCCAGTCCGAGCTGATGCGCGGCTTCAACCACGGCTTCCTTCTGCAAACCGTCATGATCGATCGCGCCCCCGCGGCCCAATTGGCGCTGCAGAGCAGACTGGCCATTCCGCGTCATGCCTGGCCCTCCTTGAAAAAGCCAACCACCTCTTCGATACGCCGCATCGTATCGGCATAACCCAGTTCGATCAATCGTCGCGTGTAGGCGCTTTCAAACAGCAAATAGGACATCAGCGCACCGCCGCCCGACCGGCCTGGGTCGGACGATACACCGAGTACGCGAAAAAGGGTACGTGCCTCGAGTGGCATTTCTTTCAGGTAATCGAGCGCGAGCAAATCCAGCGATTGGCTGGGCGTCAGCGTCAGCACGTTCACGCGCCGGACACTCAGGCCCGTGGCCGGGTCGCGCGAGGTGTGGTCGACCAGTTCGTTGATGCGTTCCAGGCGCTCGATGTCGGCCGACAGGCCGTCCAGGAAAATGCTCGACAGCACGTGCCCGCCCACCTGCGCCAGCGACGGATACGGCGGCGCCTTCTCGCGCTTCTCGGGGTGCGTGTCGTCCCGGTAGCCGGTGCCGATCACCAGCACCCGCTCGGCGCCCAGGTGGATGACCGGGCTGATGGGCGCCAGCTGCCGCATCGAGCCGTCGCCGCACCATTCAGTCTGTCCCTGCACATCCACCGCCTGCGCCGGGAACACGAACGGAATGGACGACGAGGCCATCAAGTGCTCGATGCCGATGCGCGCGGGCACGGCGCGCCGCAGCGAGCGATGCCACGGCTCGATCACGCGGTGGGACTGGTAGAAAGTCAGGTGCTCGCCGCTGGTGAAGCCCGAGGCGGTGATGGCCAGCGACGACAACGCGTTGCGCTCGAGATTGACGCCCAGGCGGTCGAAATCCAGCACGCGCGCCAGCAGGTCGGCCAGCGGCCGGTTGTCCAGCAGCGACTGGGGCCGCTTGCCGGACAGCCCGGAGAACATCCAGCCCAGCGCCAGCAGCCCCAGCCAGCGCACGCCGGTCTTGATCAGGCCGGGCGCGTCGGCCCGGTACACCATGCCGGTGTCGAGGGACTCCCAGAGCCGGCGGATGCGCCGCGCCGCCAAGTGCGGGCGGTCGGCCCGGCACGCCAGCGCGGCGGCATTGATGGCGCCGGCCGAAGTGCCGCTGATGATGGCAAAAGGATTACGGAACCCGGGCCGCGACGCCGGGTCGAGGATCTCGAAAATGGCGCCCAGCACGCCGACCTGGTAGGCCGCGCGGGCGCCGCCGCCGGTCAGCACCAGCCCCGTCACCGGCTGGGACGGGGCGGCGCCGGCTGTCGTGTTACCGGGGGACGTTGGCATCGACGACGACCAGGGCGGTCATGTTGACGATGCGGCGGACAGTGGAGCTGGACGTCAGGATGTGGACCGGCGCGTTGGCGCCCAGCAGGAACGGGCCGATGGCGACATTGCCGCCGGCTGCCGTCTTCAGCAGGTTGTAGGCGATGTTGCCGGAATCGACATTGGGGCACACCAGCAGGTTGGCTTCGCCCTTGAGCGTCGAGGACGGCAGGATGCGCAGGCGCTGCGCCTCGTCCAGCGCGCAGTCGCCGTGCATTTCGCCGTCCACTTCCAGGTCCGGGGCGGCGGCTCGGATCAGCGCCAGGGCCTCGCGCATCTTGGCGCCCGAGGCCGAGCTGCCGGTGCCGAAGTTCGAGCGCGACAGCAGCGCCACCTTGGGCGCCAGGTTCAGGCGCGCCATTTCTTCGGCCGCGGCGATAGTGAACTCGGCGATCTGCTCGGCGGTGGGATCGTCATTGACGTGGGTGTCGACCAGCGCCACGGTGCGCTCGTTGAGCAGCAGCACGTTCATCGCCGCATAGACCTTGGCGCCGGGCCGCATGCCGATGACCTGGTCGACGAAACGCAGGTGCTCGGCATACGAGCTGACGGTGCCGCAGATCATGCCGTCGGCGTCGCCCAGGTGCACCATCATGGCGCCGATCAGGGTCAGGCGGCGGCGCATCTCGACGCGCGCCATTTCCTTGGTGATGCCGCGTCGGCACATCATTTCCCAGTAGGTGGTCCAGTAGCGGTGGAAGCGCTCGTCGTACTCGGGGTTGGTGACCTCGACGTCCTCGCCCAGCCGCAGGCGCAGGCCGTATTTCTCGATGCGGGCCGCCAGCACCGCCGGGCGGCCCACCAGGATGGGCTTGGCCAGGCCTTCGTCGACCACCACCTGCACGGCACGCAAGACGCGCTCGTCCTCGCCTTCGGTGAACACCACGCGGGCCTTGCCGCCCTCGCGCACGAAGCTCTTGGCGGCCGAGTACAGCGGCTTCATGAAGGCGCCGGAGTGGTACACGAACTGCTGCAGCTGTTCGACGTAGGCTTCCAGGTCGGCCAGCGGGCGCGTCGCCACGCCGCCGTCCATCGCCGCCTTGGCCACCGCCGGCGCGATGCGGGTGATCAGGCGCGGATCGAACGGCTTGGGAATCAGGTACTCGGGGCCGAAGCTGATGTCATACGTGCCGTAGGCCGCCGCGACCACCTCGTTCTGCTCTTCCTGGGCCAGCTTGGCGATGGCGTACACCGCCGCCATTTCCATTTCGCGCGTGATGGTGGTGGCGCCGACGTCCAGCGCGCCGCGGAAGATGTACGGGAAGCACAGGACGTTGTTGACCTGGTTCGGGTAGTCGGAACGGCCGGTCGCCATGACCACGTCGTCGCGCACCGCGCGCGCGTCTTCGGGCAGGATCTCCGGGTTGGGGTTGGCCAGCGCCAGGATGACCGGGCGGGCCGCCATGGCCGCCACCATCTCGGGCTTGAGCACGCCGCCGGCCGACAGGCCCAGGAACACGTCGGCGTCCTGGATCACGTCGGCGAGCTTGCGGTGGTCGGTCTTCTGGGCGAAGCGTTCCTTGTCGGGATCCATCAGCGCCGTGCGGCCCTGGTACACCACGCCTTCGATGTCGGTGACCCAGATGTTCTCGATCGGCACGCCGAGGTCCACCATCAGGTCCAGGCAGGCCAGCGCCGCGGCGCCCGCGCCGGAGGTCACCACCTTGACCTTGTCGATGTCCTTGCCCACCACTTTCAGGCCGTTGATGAAGGCGGCCGACACACAGATGGCCGTGCCATGCTGGTCGTCGTGGAATACCGGGATCTTCATGCGCTCGCGCAGCTTGCGCTCGACCGTGAAGCATTCCGGGGCCTTGATGTCCTCGAGGTTGATGCCGCCGAAGGTAGGCTCCAGGCCGGCGATGATCTCGACCAGCTTGTCGGGGTCTGTCTCGTTGATCTCGATGTCGAAGACATCCAGGCCGGCGAATTTCTTGAACAGCACCGCCTTGCCTTCCATGACCGGCTTGGAGGCCAGCGCGCCGATGTTGCCCAGCCCCAGCACCGCGGTGCCGTTGGTGATCACGCCCACCAGGTTGCCGCGCGCGGTGTAGCGCACCGCGTTGACCGGATCGCTGACGATCTCTTCGCAAGCCGCGGCCACGCCCGGCGAGTAAGCCAGCGCCAGGTCGCGCTGGTTGGACAATTGCTTCGTCGGGGTGACGGAAATTTTGCCGGGGCGGCCGGACTCGTGGTATTCAAGCGCGGCTTTGCGAAAGTTGGCGTCCATAAGGCGGGCTACTCGGGTGGGTGCACGGAAAGTGAAGGATTCTAGCTCAGGGCGGCAGCTATCTTACTCCTCGCTTACTTCCATGCCGTGCCGTGTCACCGCCCGGCCGGGCGCCGGCGCGGCGGCGGATGCCGTCAGGGCGCGTACAGACCCGGCGGATCGAAGGCATCCTGCACGCGCATGGCGAGCCGGTGGGCGGCGGCGGCGACCGCGGGCGGCGGCGCGTCCGCCGCGGCGCCGGCCGCCTGGCCGGGCGCCAGCAACGCGCCCTCCACCCAGGCCAGCGTGCCGCCATGTCCCAGCAGCAATTGCGCCAGGTTCACGCCGGCCGGCGGCTCGGGCGCCAGCGCGTCCAGGCGGTAGCGGCACGGCCAGGACGGATGCGCGCGGCAGGCCGCGGCATCGGCCGAGCCGGCCAACTGGAACAAGGCGGGCACCAGCCGCTGCACCGCGGCCGAGCGCAATGGCTGGACGTCGTCCTGGCCGAACGGCCCGAGCGTCTCGGCGGTGCCGTCCGACAGCAGCAGGTCGATGCCGACGAGACCGCTGGCGGCCGTGCCGCCCGGCGGCCAGGCGCCGGCCCCCGCCAGCCAGCCGGCCAGCGTCTGGGCTGGCGGCGCCTGCGCGAATTGCGGCAGCCCGGCGGCGGCCAGGTCCGCGGCCCGGCAGCCCGGCTGCGCGCGCCACTGTCCTGGCAGCGGCCCCGGCGCCAATTCCGTGAGCGCCGAGGGATCCACTTCCAGCACCGCGCGGCCGGCCGGCATGCCGGCCGCGGCCGTGCCCGCCAGCACCAGCGCCACGCCGTACTCCACGCACAGGGCGCGCGCGTGGCGCACGTCCTCGGGGCGCGCCGGCCGCAGCCTGGCGCGGCCCGGCGGCGCCGCGTCGAGCTCCTCCAGCGGGCCATGCGCCGCGCGAGCCAGGCGCTGGCGGAACATGTCCCACGGCGTGCGCGGCAGCCGCCGGCCGAACAGGAATGCGCGCCGCGATGACTGCATCTACAATCCCTTTTTCGTTTTGAGAACCATCATGCTGCGCCTCGCATCACGCGCCCACGACTTCCTGACCTTTCACGTCGTCGAACTCTTCAAGCAGGCGCAGGCGCTGCAGGCGGCGGGCCGGGACATCATCAGCCTGGGTATCGGCGAACCGGACTTTACCGCGCCGCCCCAGGTCGTGGAAGCGCTCGAGCGCGCCGCCCAGGCCGGCCTGAGCGGCTACAGCGCGCCGGCCGGGCTGGCCGGGCTGCGCGAGGCCATTGCCCAATTCTACGCAAGCGAGTTCGGCGCCGCCGTCGATCCCGCCCGCGTCATCGTCACGGCCGGCGCCTCGGGCGCCCTGTCGCTGGCCTGCTCGGCCATCGTCGAGCCCGGCGCCGAGGTGCTGATGCCCGACCCCTCCTATCCGGCCAACAGCAATTTCATCCTGGCCGCCGGCGGCCGGCCGCGCCTGGTTCCCAGCCACGCCGGGCAGCGCTTCCAGCTGTCGGCGCAGGACGTGCGCGACCACTGGACGCCCGCCACGCGCGGCGTGCTGGTGGCGTCGCCCAGCAATCCCACCGGCACCAGCATCGCGCGCGACGAACTGGCGGCACTGCTGCACGCGGTGCGCGAACGGCAGGGCTTCGCCATCGTGGACGAGATCTACCTGGGCCTGAGCTACGAGGGCCGGCCACGCTCGGCGCTGACCCTGGACGACGACATCATCGTCATCAACAGCTTCTCGAAATACTTCCACATGACGGGCTGGCGGCTGGGCTGGATGATCGTGCCCGAGCGGCTCGCCGCGCCCATCGAGAAAATGGCGGCCAGCCTGGCGATCTGCGCGCCGACGCTGGCGCAGCACGCGGCGCTGGCCTGCTTCGCGCCCGATACGCTGAAGATCTACGAGCATCGCCGCGACGCCTTCCGGCAGCGGCGCGACTACCTGCTGCCCGAATTCGAGCGGCTCGGCCTGCATGTGCCGGTGCGGCCCGACGGCGCCTTCTATATTTACGCCGACATCGCCGCGCTCGGCGCCGACAGCGCCGCGCTGTCGCAGCGGCTGCTGCACGAGGCGGGCGTGGCGGTAGTGCCGGGCCTGGATTTCGGCCCGGCGCACGGCGGCCACACGCTGCGGTTCTCGTACGCCACGGGGCTGGACCGCCTCGAGGAAGCGGTCCGGCGCATGGGGAAGGTACTCTAGGAAGCGGCGCGCCTGGCGCCGCGCCGCTTACTCGCGCGCCAGCGCGATGCCGGCGGCCAGCGCCAGGCGGCGGCGTTCGGCCTGGACCTTGGCGCCGTAGCCGCCGTCGCTGGGGCCGGTGGCGCCCACGTAGCAGGCCAGGCCGCCGTCGATCGAGCCGCGCCGTTCGATGCAGTCCTTCAGGATCGTCGTGCCGACGCGGATGTTGGCGATCGGGTCGAGCGGGTTGTTCATGCCGTCGCCCAGCCTGTCGAACTTGTCCTGGTGCACGCGCGTCATGACCTGCATCAGGCCCTGCGCGCCCACCGAGCTCTCGGCGAACGGGTTGTAGCGCGATTCAATGGCGATCACGGCCAGCAGCAGCAAGGGGTCGAGCTCTTTTTCGCGCGCGACCTTGTATACGGTATTGACGAGCACGGACGTCGCGTCATAGGCGACGCGATACTTGCGCGAGATATAGTTGCGCAGTGCCTCGACTTGCGGTCCGGACACGGTGCTGCGCGCCCGCTTCTTGGGCGGGGCGGGCGGCAGGTCGCTTCTCAGCGGCCCCAGGAAACCTGTGGCATTGCTGACGGGCGCAGCCGGAATCGCCATGGCTACCGCTGAAGGGGTGTCATAGGCGGGGTCGTACCCGGATTCGGCGGATGAACCGGGCGGCACGGATGTAGGCGCTAGGGCGGTCAACAAGGCTTTGTGCACCTGCAAGGCCTGGTCGCGCAAACCAGGCAAGGCGAAGCCCATGCTTACCGTAACGATCACTGCGATGCCCAGATAGGTACAGCAGATACGCAACCACTCGGCAAGATGGTGGTGCACTCCTTGGGCGGTCTGGCGGAACAGGCCGGCCACTGACGCATCGGGCATGGGGACCTCCTGCGTTAAGAGAGGACTGGATGTTAACCTCTGTTCCACCGTAAAAATGTAACGAATTGACCGGGATCTGTAGTGAAATACCGCGACCTTAGAGACTTTTTGCAGCAATTGGAACTGCGCGGCGATCTCAAGCGCATCGCCGCGCCAGTCTCGACCCGCCTCGAAATGACCGAGATTGCCGACCGGGTGCTGCGTACGGAAGGCCCCGCCCTGCTGTTCGAGCACGCCATGCACGATGGCGCGCGGGCCGCCATGCCGGTGCTGGCCAATTTGTTCGGCACGCCGCGCCGCGTGGCCTGGGGCATGGGCGCCGACGACGTCGGCGCGCTGCGCGAGACCGGCGAGCTGCTGGCCGCCCTGCGCGAGCCCGAGGCGCCGCGCGGCCTGCGCGACGCGCTGGGCAAGGTGGCCATGCTGAAGTCGGCGCTGTGGGACATGGCGCCGAAGCGCGTGCGCGGCCCCGCCTGCCAGGAAATCGTCTGGGAAGGCGCCGACGTGGATTTGTCCCGCCTGCCCATCCAGACATGCTGGCCGGGCGACGTGGCGCCGCTCCTGACCTGGGGCCTGGTGGTCACGCGCGGGCCCAATGCGCGCCGCCAGAACCTCGGCATCTACCGGCAGCAGCCCATCGCGCCCAATAAACTGATCATGCGCTGGCTCTCGCATCGCGGCGGCGCGCTGGATTTCCGCGACCACGCGCGCGCACACCCCGGCACGCCCTTCCCCGTGGCGGTGGCGCTGGGCGCCGATCCCGCCACCATCCTGGGCGCCGTGACGCCGGTGCCGGACAGCCTGTCCGAATACCAGTTCGCCGGCCTGCTGCGCGGCTCGCGCACCGAGGTCGCGCAGGCGGTGGGCAGCGAGTTATCGGTGCCGGCGCGCGCGGAGATCGTGCTCGAAGGCCACCTGCTGCCGGCGGGCGATCCGCGCGCCGTCGCGCCCAGCGTGCCGGACGGCGCTCCGCCGCCGCCCGACACGGGCTACGAAATGGCGCTCGAAGGCCCCTACGGCGACCACACCGGCTACTACAACGAACAGGACTGGTTCCCCGTCTTCACGGTCGACCGCATCACCATGCGGCGCGACCCCATCTATCACTCCACCTACACCGGCAAGCCGCCCGACGAGCCGGCGGTGCTGGGCGTGGCCCTGAACGAAGTATTCGTGCCGCTGCTGCGCCGGCAGTTGCCCGAGATCGTCGACTTCTATTTGCCGCCGGAAGGCTGCAGCTACCGGCTGGCGGTGGTGTCGATCCGCAAGCAGTACGCCGGGCATGCCAAGCGCGTGATGTTCGGTTTATGGAGCGTGCTGCGCCAGTTCATGTACACCAAGTTCATCGTGGTGGTGGACGAGGACATCGATCCGCGCAACTGGACCGAAGTGGTGTGGGCCATTACCACCCGCATGGATCCGGTGCGCGACAGCGTGCTGGTGGAACGCACGCCGATCGACTATCTGGACTTCGCGTCGCCGGTGTCGGGGCTGGGCGGCAAGATGGGAATGGATGCCACCAACAAGTGGCCTGGCGAGACCGACCGCGAATGGGGCCGCCCCATCGTGATGGACGCGGCGGTCAAGCAGCGGGTGGACCAGATGTGGGGCGACCTGGGGCTGTGATCAGGGCGCCGGCGGCGGCGCGCCGGCATCGCGCGGCTGGCGCGAGTCGCGCCAGCCCTTGAATACCTGCCAGCCCAGCAGCGCGCCGCCGGCCAGCCGCAGCAGGCGCGAGCGCTTGCCGCGCCCCATGATGAGCGCCGACAGCGTGGAACTGATGAACGGGTAGCGGCGCGCCAGCGTGACGCCCTGCCACAGCAGCCGCGACACATTGCCCTTGGCCAGGCCGGGCAGCCAGCGCTTGAGCAGGTTGGCCGGCTCGAGCGAGCGGCCAGCCGCGGCGATGTCATGGGCGAGGGATTCGCGTTCCAGCGCGGCGCGGGCGCGCAGCAGCTCGATGCGCACGGCGCGGTCGACGGCGGGAGTGGGCTTGGCCATGTCAGCGCGGCTCCCGGGAGTCGTGCTGGGCGTCCTGTTCGGCCTGCGCGACGCGCACGCTGTCGAGCAGGTCGGCATCGCGGCCGAGCTCTTCGAACGTGGCGGAAAACGGCACCGGGCCGGACACCAGTTCGCGGCGCACGGCCAGCAGCAGACCCAGGCCGATGACAGCATACAGCGCCGCCAGCAGGCCCAGCGCCAGGTAGCGGTCCTCGGTGGGCCAGAACGCCACCGCGACGGTGACGCTGAACACCAGCACCGCCAGCGTCAGGAACAGCAAGGCGGCGAATGCCATGCCCAGCAGCTTGACCAGGCGCGCCTTTTCCTCGGCGGCTTCCAAGGCGAACAATTCGAGGCGCGTGCGCAGCAGCCCGACCAGGCTGCCGGCCACGCCGAATACGGATCTGCGCAGGCCCATGGGCAGGAGCGGGCCGGCCGCCAGGGGCCGGCCCCGCGCTTCAGCGGCGGGCGATCAGCAGGCCGAGCAGCAGGCCGGTCACGCCCGCGATGCCGATGGCTTGCCAGGGATTGTCGTGCACGTAGTCGTCGGTGGCGCGCGCCGCCTTGCGGCCGCGTTCGAGCACGGCATCCTGGGCGTCGTAGAGCGCTTCGCGGGTGCGCTTGAGCGAGGCCATGGCGCGGTCGCGCAGTTCGGAGGCTTTCTCGCCCGAACTGGAGGCTGCTTCGCGCAGCAGGTTTTCCGCATCGTTCAGGCTGCTTTTGACGCTGTCGATGAGTTTTTCTTTGGCGACTTCCTCGGATCGTCGGGTGGTCATAAAGGCTCCTGTTGATGTGTCGAAGACGAGATCATCATACCAGCCGGGCAATACAATCGCAGCCCCGCTTGCTACCGGCTGCTACTTGATCTGCGTAATCTCAACGGCCGATTTCACGCCGTTCTGGTCGATGTCCTGGCGCATGACCAGGTTCACCGCCGGGCAATACCAATCGGTCACGGTGGTGTTCATGCCCGGGATGGGCAGCGTGATGCCCTGGAACGTCGCCATGGTGGGATCGGTATTGCGCGCGTAGCGGATCGGCCAGCACGCCTGGCGGCCCAGCGCCGTGTCGAGGGTCTGCCTGGCGCCGATGGACTTCTCGCCGATGCGCACGACGGTGGTGGGCTGGCCGCCCACCGGGGCGTCCTTGCCGATGTTCAGCCGGTAGGTGGCGCCGGGCAGCCGCTGCCCTTCGGCGACCTTGCCGTCGTAGGCGAACAGCCCCAGCATGCGCAGGTCGAACTGGCCGCCGTCCTGCGGTTTTTCGCCCGCCTTGGCATAACGCACGAACTCTGCCTTGCCGCCCTTGATGGTCATCAGGTAATCAAGCTTGGACTTGCCGGCCGGCAGGCCGGCGTAGCTGAAACTGGCGGTGCCCTGCACGCGCGCGCGGCAATTGGCCGCGTCCGTCTTGGCGACTTCGGCGAAGGTCAGGTCGGCGCCCAGGCTCAGGTTGCCGGAGCCGGTCAACTGGACCGCGCCGCCATTGCGCATGAACTGCGCATCGCATACGCCGGCCAGGGCCGGGGCCGACAGGCTTGCCGCCCCCGCCAGGAAGAGATAAGAAAAAAAGCGTGCCGCCACCGGGTGCTCCTGGAAACTCAAAAAAGCCATGCGCTCGGGCATGGCTTTTCGATACTACACCGGTTGGCCAGCGGGCGGCCAACGCGCCTGGAACCTTGGAAACAATGGATACCGACGGGCATGCCGACGCGTGGAGTCCACACATCGGTAAATTTTTTGTCCGATTTTGTATAGAATTGTGCCCCCCCTCCCCCTCCTGCGAATCCCCATGTCGTTCCTGTCACGCCGTTTTTCCGCGCCGCTGCGCCGGACCTTTTGCTGGGCCGCCCTGGCCGGCGCGGCAACCCTGGCCGGCTGCGCGAATGTGCCCAACACGCTCCCGGTTACCTATTCGCCGTCGTCGGTGCTCAGCGCCGAGGGCGCGGTCGAGGTGGGCGCCTTCACCTACGACCCGAACAAGGCCGACGACAATGCGCCGCCCCCCAAGAACGACCGCTACGCCAACGCTGGCCTGTCTTCGTCGCAACAGGCCAGCGGCGGCTCGCCCGGCAGCTACCGGCCAGCCAGGATCGAGCCGAACCAGATCCGCAACACGGCCATGGGCAGCATCCTGCTGGAAAAAGACGTCAAGGACCTGGTGCGCGACGCCACCTTCGCCGAATTGCGCTTCATGGGCGTGCAGGTCAACGGCACCGCGCAACCCGTCCGCCTGACCGGCGACATCCTGGAGTTCCTGATCGACGACCTGGGCTATTCGGTAGACTGGACCTTGCGCATTGCCTACCTGGTGGTCGACAAGGCCGGCGACAAGCCGGTGTACCAGGCGACCAAGGAAATCAAGCGCCGTACCACCAAGTTCGCCAATTTCTTCGGCGCGCTCAACGACACGATCCGCCTGAACATCGAAGAGCTGGTGAAAGATCCCGCCTTCCTGGCGGCCATCAAGCAGCCAAGCGCGCAGTGAAAACCCGCCCCTGAAGCGTAGCGCGCGTCAGGAGTCCGCTGCGCTTGCCGCATGCGGCGCGGCCAGGCGGCGCACTTCCGGCATGCACGAGCCGCAGCCGGAACCGCAGCCCAGGCGCACCTTCAGTTCCTCGGCGCCCAGGCCCGCGTCGACGCCGGCCTGGATGGCCTGTTCGGTCACGCCGGCGCAGGCGCATACCGTGCGCGAACGCGGCGGCGCCTGGGTACGCCCCATCAGCAGCAGGGCCAGGCTGGCCGGCGCCTGGCCGCCGTCGGCCCAGGCCAGCAGGCCGTCGTTGGCGCGCACATCGCCGGCCAGCAGGAAGGCCGCGGGCGTGCCGGCCGACAACCGCACGCGCCGCAAGACCCCGCGGGCCGGGTCGTCGAAGGCGGCATCGGGCTGCCCGACGTCCAGGTCCCGGGCCAGGGCGTCCAGCACATGCGCGGGCGGCGCCGACTCGGCGGCCAGCCGCAGCCGGACGCCCGGCCCGGCCGCGCAGGGCGCCACCACCGCATAGTCGAAGCGCCGCAGCCACGGCGCCAGCGCGGCGCGCAGGCGCGCGGCGTCGCCGGCCGCCCAGCCCATGGCCTGCCACGGTAGGCGGGCCGGCGCCACGGCCACGGCCGCGTGCTTGAGCTCGGGCTGGCGCGACACCGGATCGCGCGCCGGATTGGTCAGGGCGTTGATCCCCAGCCCCGCCATGAAGGCGCTGCCCCAGTGCATGGGCAGGAAGGCATGTCCGGGCTTCAGGCCATCGTCCGGGCGCACGGGCAGCACGATGGCGCCGCGCCGGGAGCGGATGCGCGCCAGCGCGCCGGGCGCCAGCTTCAGGCGCTCCAGGTCGAGCGGATGCAGCGACAGCCCGGGTTCCTCGACATGGCGCGTCAGCGCCGGGGCCAGGCTGGTGCGCGCCAGGGTGTGCCAATGGTCGCGCAGGCGACCGGTGGTCAGGCGCAGCGGATATTGCGCCGAGACCGCCTCGGCGACCGGCGTATAGCCGGTATCGAAGAAGCGGGCCCGGCCGTCGTCGGTGGCGAAGCGCCCGTCGGCGTACAGGCGCGCCACGGCGGCGCCGGCCTGGTATGGCCATTGCAGCGGCCCCTGGCGCTCCAGCAAGGCGTAGTCGACCGCGCTGTAGTCCAGGTCGCGGCCGGCGGTCATGCGTGCATGCTCCGCGAACACGGCGGCCTCGTCCGCGTAATCGAACAGGGCCGCCTTGTCCGGCGCGATCAGCCCCGCCAGCCGACGCGCCACCGCGGCCGCCAGGCGCCAGTCCGGCCGCGCCTCGCCGGGCGGCGCGACAGCCGCGCGCACGCGGCTGATGCGGCGTTCCGAGTTGGTGACAGTGCCCGACTTCTCGGGCCAGGTGGCGGCCGGCAGCACCAGGTCGGCGTAGGCCAGCGTCTCGGTGCCGGCATAGGCTTCCTGCACGATGACGAACTCGGCCTGCTGCAGCGCGGCGCGCACGCGCGCCTGGTCGGGCAGCGACTGGGCCGGATTGGTGGCGGCGATCCACAGCACCTTGATGCGCCCTTCCAGCACCGCGTCGAACATCTCGAGCGCCGGCTTGCCCGGGCTGGCCGGCAGGCTGTCCACGCCCCACAGCGCCGCCACCTCGCGCCGGTGCTGCGGATCGGCGGGATCGCGATGGCCCGGCAGCAGGGTCGCCATGCCGCCGGCCTCGCGCCCGCCCATGGCGTTGGGCTGGCCGGTCAGCGAAAACGGCCCGGCGCCGGGCCGGCCGATCTGCCCCGTGGCCAGGTGCAGGTTGATCAGCGCGCCGTTCTTCGCGGTGCCGCTGCTGGACTGGTTCAGGCCCATCGTATACAGCGACAGGGCGGCGCCGGCCTGGCCGAACCAGCGTGCCGCCTGGACGATGTCGGCCGCCGGCACGCCGCACACGTCCTGCGCGGCGCGCGGCGTGAACTCATGCACGCGCGCCTTCAGGGCCGCGAAGCCCGCCGTGTGAGCTGCCAGGTAGCGCTGGTCCACCAGCCCTTCCCAGATCATGACATTGAGCATGGCATGGAACAGCGCCACGTCGGTGCCGGGCAGGATGGGCAGGTGCAGGTCGGCCAGCGCCGCCGTGTCGGTGCGGCGCGGGTCGACCACCACGATCTTCAGCCCGGGGCGCGCCGCCTTGGCGTCCTCCAGCCGGCGAAACAGCACCGGATGCGCATACGCCATGTTGGCGCCGGCGATCAGCACCGTATCGGCCAGCTCCAGGTCGTCGTAGCAGGCCGGCGGAGCATCGGCGCCCAGCGTCAGCTTGTAGCCGGACACCGCGCTGGACATGCACAAGCGGGAATTCGTATCGATATTGTTGGTGCCGACCAGCGCGCGCGCCAGCTTGTTGAATACGGCATAGTCCTCGGTAAGCAACTGGCCCGACAGGTAGAAGCCGACCGCGTCCGGGCCGTGCAAGCCGATGGCGGCGGCAAGCCTGGCGGCGGCCAGGTCGAGCGCGTCGGACAGCGGCACCGCGACGCGCTCGCGGCCCCGCTCGGCGCGCCATTCGGCGCGCAGCACGCGCGCCGCGTCGCGCCGTACCGTGTCGGCCAGCGCCAGGCCCTTGCTGCACAGCCTGCCGCGGCTGGACGGATGCGCCGGGTCGCCCGCCACCGCCACCACGCGCTCGCCGTGCGCCGTCACGCGCACGCCGCAGCCGGTGCCGCAATAACAGCAGACCGACGCGACAGTGCGCGCGGCGGCGCCGGCGTGCGAATCGACAGGCAGGGCCGCGGTATCCATCAGAATCAGCCCTCGCCTTCCAGGTCCAGGTACACCGCGCCGCCCTCCAGCTTGACCGGCAAGGTGCGCACGCAACCCTGGTCCGGGGCCTGGGCCTGGCCGCTTTCCAGGTCCAGCACCCAGCCATGCAGCGGGCATGCCACCGAGCGGCCATGCACCAGCCCGGCCGACAGCGGGCCGCCCTTGTGCGGGCAGCGGTCCACCACCGCGTAGAGCTGGCCGTCGCCGGTGCGGAATACCGCCACGTCGTCCTGGCCGGGCCGCCGCACCACGCGGGCGCCCTGGGGGGGAATGTCGTCGATATGGCAGACGTTGCGCCATTGGCAGGTAGCGGTTTGCGGCATGGTGGGTCTCATACGGTCAAGGATTGGAATTCGCGGGAAGCCGGCGCGGCGGCGCGGCGCGCTTGCCATGGGTCGGTTTCGAACGACAGGGCGAACTTCAGGCGCGCATAGAGCTCGGCCCGGTTGGCGGCGTCCTCGACCACGCGCGCCTTGACGTACTCCAGGCCGACGCGCGCCAGGTAGTGGACGGTGCGCTCGAGGTAGAACGCTTCCTCGCGGTACAGCTGCAGGAACGCGCCGCTGTACTCCAGCACCTCCTCGGCCGTCTTCACCTTGGCGAAGAATTGCGCCACTTCGGTCTTGATGCCGCCATTGCCGCCCACGTAGAGCTCCCAGCCCGATTCGACCGCGATGATGCCGACATCCTTGATGCCCGATTCGGCGCAGTTGCGCGGGCAGCCGGAGACGGCCAGCTTGACCTTGTGCGGGCTCCACATGCCCACCAGGTCCTTCTCCAGGGCGATGCCCATGGCGGTGGAATCCTGCGTGCCGAAGCGGCAGAACTCGCTGCCCACGCAGGTCTTCACGGTGCGCAGGCTCTTGCCGTAGGCATGCCCGGAGGGCATGTCGAGATCGGCCCACACCTTGGGCAAGTCCTCTTTCTTGACGCCCAGCAGGTCGATGCGCTGCCCGCCCGTCACCTTCACCAGCGGGATGGCGTACTTGTCGGCCACATCGGCGATGCGGCGCAGCTCGGACGGGTTGGTGACCCCGCCCCACATGCGCGGCACCACCGAATAGGTGCCGTCCTTCTGGATGTTGGCGTGCATGCGTTCGTTGGCCAGGCGCGACTGGCTGTCGTCGCGCGCCTCGCCCGGCCAGGTCGACAGCAGGTAGTAGTTCAGCGCCGGCCGGCAGGTGGCGCAGCCGTCGGGCGTGCGCCATTCCATGAAATGCATGGCATCGGCAATCGTCACCAGGTGGTGCTGGCGGATGGCCTTGCGCACCTCGCCGTGGGTCAGGTCGGTGCAACCGCAGAGCGGCTTCTCCGATTTGGGCTTGACGTCGGCGGCGCCGCCCACGCAATTGATCAGGATCTGTTCCACCAGCCCGGCGCAGGACCCGCACGAGCTGGCGGCCTTGGTGTGCTTCTTGACCTCGTCGACGGTGAACAGGCCCTGCTCGCGAATCGCCTTGACGATGGTGCCCTTGCACACGCCGTTGCAGCCGCACACCTCGGCGCTGTCGGGCATGCCGATGGCGCGGTTCTCGCCGGCGTGGCCGGTATCGCCGCCGATGGCGCTCTCGCCGAACATGAGCTGGTCGCGCAATTCGTCCACCCGCTTGCCCTCGCGGATGAGCCGGAAGTACCAGGCGCCGTCGGCCGTGTCGCCATACAGGCAGGCGCCCACCAGCTTGTCGTCCTTGAGCACCAGTTTCTTGTAGACGCCGCCCACCGGATCGGCCAGGGTGATTTCCTCGGTGCCCTGCCCGCCCATGAAATCGCCGGCCGAGAACACGTCGATGCCGGTGACTTTCAGCTTGGTCGAAGTGACGCTGCCCTCGTAGCGGCCGATGCCGTGCATGGCCAGGTGATTGGCCGCCACCTTGGCCTGTTCGAACAGCGGCGCCACCAGGCCATAGGCCGTGCCGCGATGGCTGACGCATTCGCCCACCGCGTAAATGAGCGGGTCATAGGTCTGCAGCGTATCGCTCACCACCACGCCGCGGTTGACGTACAGGCCGCAGCTCTCGGCCAGCTCGGTGTTGGGCCGGATGCCGACCGCCATCACGACCAGGTCGGCTTCGGCCTCTTCGCCATCGGCGAAGCGCACGGCGCGCACGCGGCCGTCGTCGTTGCCCAGCAAGGCCTCGGTCTGGCGCGGCATCAGGAATTTCAGGCCGCGCGCCTCCAGGCTGCGCTGCAGCAGCAGCGCGGCCTGCGGATCGAGCTGGCGGTCGAGCAGGCCGGACCCCAGGTGCACCACCGACACGTCCATGCCGCGCGCCGCCAGGCCGCTGGCCGCCTCCAGTCCGAGCAGGCCGCCGCCGATCACCACGGCGCGCCGGTGCGCGCGCGCCGCCTCGATCATCAGGTTGACGTCGCGGATATCGCGGAAGGTCACCACGCCGTCCAGGTCCTTGCCGGGAACCGGCAGGATGAACGGATTGGACCCGGTGGCCAGCAGCAGCCGGTCGTACGGGACTTCGCTGCCGTCCGCGCCGATGACGACGCGGCGCGCCCGATTGATGCGCTCGACCTTGCAGTTCATGCGCAGGTCGATGCCATTGGACCGGTACCAGTCCACGTCATTGAGCACGATGTCCTGCAGGGTCTGCTCGCCGGTCAGGACGGGCGACAGCAGGATCCGGTTGTAGTTGGGATAAGGCTCCGACCCGAACACGGTGATGTCGTACAGGTCAGGGGCCAGCTTGAGCAGTTCTTCCAGCGTGCGCACGCCGGCCATGCCGTTGCCCACCATTACCAGCTTCAGTTTCTTGTCCATGATGTCTCTCGTGTTGCTTGCGGGCCGGCCCTCAGGCGTCGGCCGTTTCGATGACGGCGGCGGGCTCGGGCCGCGCCGCCGCCTGGCCCGGCGCCGGATTGCCGTGGCGCCGGTGCAGGAAATCGACCACCGCGGCGCGGCAGGCCAGGTAATCGCGATCCCCGGCCAGCGCGACGCGGTCGCGCGGCCGGGCCAGGGGCACCGGCAGGATCTGGCCGATGGTGGCCGCCGGGCCGTTGGTCAGCATGACAATGCGATCCGACAGCAGGACGGCCTCGTCCACATCGTGCGTGACCATGATGGCGGTGCTGCGGGTCGCGGCCACGATCTTCAGCAGTTCGTCCTGCAGGTGCGCACGGGTCAGCGCGTCCAGGGCGCCGAACGGTTCGTCCAGCAGCAGCACCTTGGGCTCGATCGCCAGCGCCCGCGCGATGCCCACGCGCTGCTTCATGCCGCCGGAGATCTCGCCGGGCAGCTTGCCCTGCGCATGCGCCAGCCCCACCAGTTCCAGCGCGGCGCGCGTGCGGTCGGCCAGCTGCGCCTTGGTTTCCCGGGCGCCGAATACGCGCTGCACCGCCAAATGGACATTCTGGAAACAGGTCAGCCAGGGCAGCAGCGAATGGTTCTGGAACACCACCGCGCGGTCCGGCCCGGGCCCGGCGATCTCGCGCTCGGCGCACAGCAGCACGCCCGCGGTGGGCCGCGCCAGGCCCGCCACCAGGTTCAGCAGCGTGGACTTGCCGCAGCCCGAATGACCGATCAGCGAAATGAATTCCCCCTGCGCGACGGTCAGGTCGATGTCGCGCAAGGCGACGAAACTGCCCCGGGCGGTGACGAAGGTCTGGCCGACATTCTCGATGCGCACGAACTTTTCCATGGCTTACTCCTCGGTATAGGCGAAGCGGCGGGCCAGGCGCACCAGCGCGGTCTCCAGCGCCAGGCCGACGATGCCGATCACGAAAATGGCGACGACAATGTGCTCGACCTTCAGGTTGTTCCACTCGTCCCACAGCCAGAACCCGATGCCCGTGCCGCCGGTCAGCATTTCGGCCGCCACGATCACCAGCCAGGCCGTGCCGATCGACAGGCGCACGCCGGTCAGGATGTGCGGCAGCACGGCGGGCAGCAACACTTTGGTGATCACTTGCCATTCCGACAGGTTCAGCACCCGGGCCACGTTCAGGTAGTCCTGCGGCACGCGCGCCACGCCGGCGGCGGTGTTGATCACCATGGGCCAGATCGAGCAGATGAAAATCGCCCAGATGGCGGCCGGGTCGGCGCCGCGGAACAGCAGCAGGCCCAGCGGCAGCCAGGCCAGCGGCGACACCGGCCGCAGCAGGCTGACGATGGGCGCGAACATGGCGCTGGCGGCGGCGTAGCGGCCCATCACGAAGCCGGCCGGGATGCCCACCACGGCCGCCAGCCCGAACCCGATGCCGACCCGCCGCAGCGAAGCCAGCACGTTCCAGCCTATGCCCTGGTCGTTGGGACCGTTGTCGTAAAACGGATCGGCAAACAGCAGGCGCGCGGCGTCCCAGGTAGCCCCGGGAGTGGGGATGTCCGGGACAGCCATGGCGATGGCCTGCCACACCAGCACGAACAGCGCGAAGCCGGCCGCCGGCCCGACCGCGGCGCGCGCCGCGCCTTCGAGGGCCCCGCGCCAGGCGGCGCCGCGCAAGGAGGTGGCGAAGAGTGTGGTCGTCGGCATGGCGCGCTCCTGTCAGGCCTTGATCTTGAAGCCGTCGGCGTAGGCGGCCGGGTCGCTGCCGTCCCAGCGCACGCCGTCCAGCAGCGTGGAGGCGCGCATTTCGCCCTGCGGCAACGGCGCGCCCGCCGCGGCGGCGGCTTGCCGGTAGACGTCGATGCGATTGATGGCGCGCGCCACGCCCAGGTAATCGGGATGCGACTTCAGCAGGCCCCAGCGCTTGTGCTGGGTCAGGAACCACATGCCGTCGCTCAGGTACGGGAAGCAGGCAGCGCCATCGGCGTAGAAGCGCATGGGGTGCGCGTCGTCCCAGGTCTTGCCCAGGCCGTCGGCATAGCGGCCCTGCATGCGGTCGACGATGGCGTCGGCGGCGGTGTTCACATACGCCTTGGCGGCAATCGTCTCGGCGGCCTGGCGGCGGTTCGCGGCCGACGCGTCGATCCATTTGCCGGCTTCGATCACCGCCGCGGTGACGGCGCGCGCCGTGTTGGGATGCGCCGCCACGAAGTCGGCCGTGGCGCCCAGCACTTTCTCGGGATGGTCGGCCCAGATCTGCTGGGTGGTCGCGGCGGTAAAGCCGATGCGGTCCATGATGGCGCGCGCGCCCCAGGGTTCGCCCACGCAGAAGCCGTCCATGTTGCCGACCCGCATGTTGGCCACCATCTGCGGCGGCGGCACGGTGATCACGCGCGCGTCGCGCATCGGATCGATGCCGTGCGCGGCCAGCCAGTAGTACAGCCACATGGCGTGCGTGCCGGTGGGAAAGGTCTGCGCGTAGGTATAGGCGCGCTGCTCGGCCTGCATATGTTTGCGCAGCGAATCGCCGTCGGCCACGCCCGCCTCGCGCAGCTTGGACGACAAGGTGATGCCCTGGCCGTTCTGGTTGATGCCCATCAGCACCGCCATGTCCTTCTGCGGCCCGCCGATGCCCAGGTGCACGCCATAGACCAGGCCGTACAGCACATGGGCGAAATCCAGCTCGCCGTTGATCAGCTTGTCGCGCACGCCGGCCCACGACGCTTCCTTGGATGGCACGATCCGCACCCCGTGCTTCCGGTCGAGGCCCAGCACCGAGGCCATCACCACCGAGGCGCAATCGGTCAGCGGAATGAAGCCGATGCGCACCTCGGGTTGCTCGGGCGCATCGCTGCCGGCCGCCCAGGCGCCGGCGCGCACCAGCGGATCGACCAGGCCGAGCAGCCCGGCCCCGGCCACGGCTTTGGCTGTCGCGCCCAGCCACTTGCGACGCTGGGCGTTGGCGGCCTCGGCCGGCTCGATGGCCGGCGCGGCGGCCGGTCCGGACTTGCGGTGCATCGCGGACATCGCGGCTCCATAAAAAGAAAAGCGTTCCGCGCGCCGCCGGGCCGTGCCGGCCTGGCGGATCGCAGAACGCCGTTGTCCTGTGCGCGGCCGCAGCGGCGGCCGTGGCGACCAGCGTTGGCCGCCCTCTCCCACAGAAGCAAAGCCCATGCCAACTTCGTTCGCCCCCGGGGAACGGGGGTAGCGGCAGCCGCCTGGCACAGAAATGGTGCAGGCCCGCATGCCGCAGCGCACCATCGCTGTGCCGCGCGCCCCGCCGTCGCGCCGTCCGCATCGGGAAGCCCGCGCGGCCTCCAGCGCCGGCCGATGGCATGGATGTTGCTTTTTCCACGATGAATGGGAGCCAACATGCTGAAGGTCATGCTTCTGAACGACGGAGACGGACGCGCGGCCGCGCTGCGGCAAACGCTGGCGGCGGCGGGCGTGCAAGTCGTGGCCGAACGCGCCGCGGGCATGGACTTGGCCGAGGCCATCACCCGGCTGGCGCCCGACGTGGTGCTGATCGACGCCGACGCCCCGGCCCGCGACACCCTCGAAGACATCTGCGTGGCCAGCGAACACAGCGCGCGGCCCGTGGTGATGTTCACCGACGACGGCAATCGCGCGACCATCCGCGCGGCCTTGCGCGCCGGCGTGGCCGCCTACGTCGTGGGCGAGGTGCCGCCGGAACGCATCCAGCCGCTCTTGACGGTGGCCATCGAGCGCGGCGCGGTCGAGCGAGCGCGCCGCGAAGAGCTGGCCGAGGCGCGCCAGCGGCTGGCCGACCGGCAGGCCGTGGAAAAGGCCAAGGGCTTGCTGATGCAGTTGCGCGGAGTTTCCGAGGACGAGGCGCATCGCCTGTTGCGCGAACGCGCCATGCAGCGCCAGCGCCGCCTGGGCGACGTGGCGCGCGAAGTGATCGAAATGGCGCAGTGGATAGGGGGCAGGCCGGGAGGCGCCGGCTAGGGCCTAATCACTTATCGCTATATCAATCCAATTAATCAAAAGTTGTAGGGATGAAAGGCTGTCCCTATGATCGATTGACATATCGCGGGCTAGTCCCGCCAGGCTGATCTTGATGACGCTTTTCCCCTTATTCGCCGATCTGCAGGGCCGCCGCGTCGTGGTGGTGGGCGGCGGCGAGGTCGCCGCCCGCAAGGTGCAGGTGCTGCTGGAAGCCGGCGCCCAGGTGCAAGTAGGCGCACCCGCGCTGACGCCCGAGCTGGCCGGGCTGGCGGCGCAGGGCCGCATCCGCCACCTGGCCGGCGAATTCCGGCCCGAATGGCTGGACGAGGCCTGGCTGGCCGTGGCCGCCACCGATGACCGCACCGTCAACGCCGCCGTCTCGCGCGCCGCGGCGCAGCGGCGCGTATTCAGCAACGTGGTCGACGACGCCGCGCTGTCCTCGTTCCAGGTGCCGTCCATCGTCGACCGTTCGCCGCTGATCGTGGCCATCTCGTCGTCGGGCGTGGCGCCGGTGCTGGCGCGGCGCCTGCGCGAGCGGGTGGAGTCGCTGTTCGACCATTCGCTGGGCGCGCTGGCCGGGCTGGCGGCCCGCTACCGCCCGCGCATCCGCGAGCGCCGCCCCGACCTGAAGCAGCGTCGCCGCTTCTATGACTGGCTGCTGGATGGCCCGGTGGCCGGGCTGCTGCGCCAGCAGCAGCCGGCCGAGGCCGAACGGGTGCTGAACGCCGCCCTGGACGCTCCCGAGGACGCGAGCCAGGGCAGCGTGGTGCTGGTGGGCGCCGGCCCCGGCGACCCCGGGCTGCTGACCTTGAAGGCGCTGCGCGCCCTCAACGAAGCCGACGTCATCCTGTACGACCGCCTGGTCAGCCCGGCCGTGCTGGCGCTGGCACGCCGCGATGCCGAGCGCGTGGCCGTGGGCAAGCGCCCCGGCGAGGACCACGATGCCACGCAGGCGCGCATCCACGCGCTGCTGGCAGAACATGCCCGCGCGGGCCGGCGCGTGGTGCGCCTGAAGGGCGGCGACGCCTTTATTTTCGGACGCGGTGGCGAGGAACTGGAATATCTGCGCGCCCAGGGCGTGCGCTATGAAGTGGTGCCGGGCATCACGGCGGCGCTGGCCTGTGCCGCCTACGCCGGCATTCCCCTCACCCATCGCGACCACGCGCAATCGGTGCGCCTGGTGACGGCGCACTGCCGCGACGACGAGGATGCGCTCGACTGGCCCGGCCTGGCGCGCGAGCACCAGACACTGGCGTTCTACATGGGCGTCGGGCAATTGGAGACGCTGTCGGCCCGCCTGATCGGCCACGGTCGCCCGGGCGCCACGCCGTTCGCGCTGGTCGAGAACGGCAGCCGGCCCGAGCAGCGCGTGGTGACCGGCCGGCTGGCCGACCTGGCCGCCGTGGCGCGCAGCCACGAAGTGCGCGCGCCCGCGCTGCTGATCGTCGGCGAAGTGGCCGGGCTGGCGCGCCAGCTGCACTGGTTCGGCTCGTACCAGGAAGGCCGGCGCGAGCCGCTGGCCGCCTGAACCGGGCGCGCGCCGCGGCGCCGCGCCCGTGCCGCCGTCATCGGACCGTCATTCGGCCTTTTGCTTGGTGCCGAAAATGCGGTCGCCGGCGTCGCCCAGGCCCGGCATGATATAGCCGTGCTCGTTGAGCCCCTGGTCGATGGAAGCGGTATAGATGTGCACGTCGGGATGGCGGTCGAGCACCGCCTCGATGCCGGTCGGCGCGGCCACCAGCACCAGCGCGCGGATCTCGCGGCAGCCGGCCCGCTTGAGCATGTCGATGGTGGCCAGCATCGAGCCGCCGGTGGCCAGCATCGGGTCGACGATCAGCGCCAGGCGCTGGTCCAGTTCGCCGACCAGGCGTTCCAGGTAGGTATGGGCCTGCAGGGTTTCCTCGTTGCGGGCCACGCCCACCACGCTGACCTTGGCGCCGGGGATCAGGCTGAGCACGCCGTCGAGCATGCCGATGCCGGCGCGCAGGATGGGCACCACGGTCACTTTCTTGCCGGCGATCTTCTCGACCTGCACCGTGCCGCACCAGCCCTCGACCGTCGACTGGGCCAGCGGCAGGTCCTTGGAAGCCTCGTAGGTCAGCAGCGCGCCCACTTCCTGGGACAATTCGCGGAAACTCTTGGTGCTGAGGTCGGCGCGGCGCATGATGCCGAGCTTGTGGCGGATCAGCGGATGGCGGATTTCATGCACGGGCATGTGCGGCAATCTCCAGGATGCGAGGAACGGCGGCGCGCGGGCGCCGACAGCGCAATCGTAAACCGTTTGGGCGCGGCGCGGCTTACTGGGTGGCCAGCCAGGCGATCAGGGCGTCGTCGAAAGCGCGCACCGCCGCCGCGTTGGGGTCGTTGACGATGCTGACCACCACATAGCGCTTGCCGCTGGCACCCAGCACATAGCCAGCCACCGCCCGGACGTCGCGCAGCGACCCGGTTTTCAGGTGCGCCATGCCGGCGGTCTCCTCGCCCTTGAGGCGCCGCCGCATGGTGCCATCCACCCCGGCGATCGACAGCGAAGAGAGGAATTCCGGCATCAGGGGCGAATGCCAGGCCAGCGTCAGCATCGACGCCAGGCTCTCGGCCGACACGCGCGCCGCGCGCGACAAGCCGGCCCCATTGTCCATGACGAGTTCGGGCATGTGCAGGCCCTGCCCCGCCAGCACCGCCTTGGCGACGGCCTCGCTGCTCTCGGTGGTGGCCGGCCGGCGGCCGCGCTCGGCGCCCAGCGTCAGCAGCACCGTGCGGGCCATGACATTGTTGCTGCGCTTGTTGATCTGCCGGATCGCCTCGCCCAGCGGCGGCGATTCATGCGAGGCCAGCAGCACGGCGTCAGGCGGCACCATGCCGGCGCGGATCTTGCCGGAGAAGCTGCCGCCCAGTTCGCGCCACAGCAGCCGCAACAGGGCCTCGGAGAATTCAGGCTGCGACACCGCCAGGCGGTACAGGCTGAACTCGCCGCACGAGCCCGCCACCGTGCCGCCCAGCCGGATCGACACGCCCTGCTGGGTCAGCACCGGGTCGGTGGTGACGACCGGCGGGCCGGGACAGCGGGCGCTGCTCCATTCCACCTGCCCCTCCAGGCGCAGCCCCGGCAGCGGGGGATCGATGATGGGGATCCATTTCTGCGCCGCCGGGTCGGGGCTGAACAGCAGGCGCAGCGCGCCGAAGCCCACCATCAGGGCGTCGGGGCTGGCGTTGTAGGCGCGGTCCGGCGCCCCGTCGAAAGCGCCCGGGTCGGTGGCGACCTGGCCGAAAATGCTGCGGTCGACCACCAGGTCGCCGATTTTCTTCACGCCGCGCAGCCGCAGTTCGCGCAGCATGGTCCAGAGATCCTGCACCATCAGGTGCGGATCGCCCGCGGCGCGCAGGTAAAGCGGCCCGGACAGGGCGCCATGCTGGTCGGGCCGCACGCCGGGTTCAGTCAGGAATTCGGTGCGCCACACATAATTGGGCCCCAGCTCGGACAGCGCGGCCCAGGTGGTGACCAGTTTCATGACCGAGGCGGGGTTGCGCGGTTCGTTGGCGTTGATGGACACCATGCGCTGGCCGCCCAGTTCCTGGACCACCAGCGACAGCGACGATCCGGGCAGGCCGGAGGCCTTCCAGGCGCGCGTCAGTTCGTCCGGCAGCAGGCCCTGCGCCTGCGCCGCCAGCGCGCCCGCCAGCAACGCGCCCGCCGCCAGCCACTGTTTCCATCGCCCGCCTCGTGTGTTCCTGGGTACCGCCATGCCGCGTCCGCCACGCATTGTTCCGATAAAGACGCAAGCATACCGAACCCGGCCGGCCCGTGGATGAAAGCGGGCCACGCACCCGGGTCCGCATACAATAGCGGGTTGTCCGAGCCCGCCCTGGCGGGCCTCCTTCGAGTTGCCAGCCGCGTGTCTTCCTCCCTTACCGTTTCCGATTTCGACTATTTCCTGCCGCCCGAACTGATCGCCCAGACGCCGGCGGCGCAACGCGGCGGCAGCCGGCTGCTGCACCTGGATGCCGCCGGCGCGCTGCACGACCGCCAGTTCCCCGACCTGGCCGCGCTGCTGCGGCCGGGCGACCTGCTGGTGTTCAATGACACACGCGTGATCAAGGCGCGCCTGGCCGGCCAGAAGGCCAGCGGCGGCAAGGTCGAGGTGCTGGTCGAGCGCATCGTCGAACCCGACCGGGCCCTGGCGCACGTGCGCGCCAGCAAGTCGCCGGGCGCGGGCACGACGCTGCGGCTGGCCGGCGCCTTCGACGCCACCGTGCTGGGCCGCGCCGGGGAGCTCTACGACCTGCGCTTTCCCGCGCCGGTGCTGGACCTGCTCGACACGCACGGCGCCACGCCGTTGCCCCCCTATATCTCGCACGCCGCCGACGCCACCGACGAAGCCCGCTACCAGACGGTCTACGCGCGCGAACCCGGCGCGGTGGCCGCCCCGACGGCCGGCCTGCACTTCGACGAGGCCATGCTGGAACGCCTGGCCGGCCTGGGCGTCGAACGCGCGTTCGTCACCCTGCACGTGGGCGCGGGCACCTTCCAGCCGGTGCGCGTCGACAAGCTCGACGACCACGTCATGCACGCCGAGTGGTACACAGTGGGCCCGGCGGTGGTCGAGGCGGTCGCCCGCGCCCGCGCCCGCGGCGGCCGCGTGGTGGCGGTCGGCACCACCAGCGTGCGCGCCCTGGAATCGGCCGCGGCGCACAACCCGGCCGGGCCCGATGCGCCGCTGGCGCCGGTCCAGGGCGACACCCGCCTGTTCATCACGCCGGGCTACCGCTACCGGGTGATCGACGCGCTGGTCACCAATTTCCACCTGCCGCAATCCACCCTGCTGATGCTGGTGTCGGCCCTGGCCGGCATCGAGCCGATCCGCCGCGCCTACGCGCATGCGGTCGCCCAGCGGTATCGCTTCTTCAGCTACGGCGACGCCATGTTCATCGAATCGCCCGCCTCCTGACCATGACCGGACTCAATTTCGAACTGCTGGCCACCGACGGCCAGGCCCGCCGCGGCCGCGTCACGCTGAACCACGGCGTGGTCGAGACGCCCATTTTCATGCCGGTGGGCACCTACGGCAGCGTCAAGGCGATGCTGCCACACGAACTCGAGGACATCGGCGCCCAGATCGTGCTGGGCAACACCTTCCACCTGTGGCTGCGCCCGGGCACGGATATCCTCGACAAGCACGGCGGTCTGCACGGCTTCATGCAGTGGGACAAGCCCATCCTCACTGATTCGGGCGGCTTCCAGGTCTTCAGCCTGCAGGGCATGCGCAAGATCACCGAGGAAGGCGTCAAGTTCGCCTCGCCCATCGACGGCGCGCGCCTGTTCCTGACGCCGGAGGAATCCATGCGCATCCAGCGCTCGCTGAACTCCGACATCGTCATGGTGTTCGACGAGTGCACGCCCTACCAGGTCGACGGGCGGCCGGCCACGGCCGAGGAAGCGGCCCGCTCGATGCGCATGTCGCTGCGCTGGGCGCGCCGCTCGCGCGAGGAATTCGACCGGCTGGGCAACCCCAATGCCCTGTTCGGCATCGTGCAGGGCGGCATGTACGAGCACCTGCGCGACGAATCCCTGGCCGGCCTGACCGACATCGGCTTCCATGGCTATGCCATCGGCGGCCTGTCGGTGGGCGAGCCCAAGGAAGACATGATGCGCATCCTGACGCACGTCGCGCCGCGCCTGCCGGCGCAGGCGCCGCGCTACCTGATGGGCGTGGGCACGCCCGAAGACCTGGTCGAGGGCGTGGCGCGCGGCGTGGACATGTTCGATTGCGTCATGCCCACCCGCAATGCCCGCAACGGCTGGCTGTTCACCCGCTACGGCGACCTCAAGATCCGCAACGCCAAGTACCGCGACGACACCCGGCCGTTGGACCCGAGCTGCGCCTGCCACACCTGCGCCCATTTCTCGCGCGCCTACCTGCACCACTTGCAGCGCGCCAACGAAATCACCGGCGCGCGGCTCAACACCCTGCACAACCTGCATTTCTACCTGACGATCATGGCCGAAATGCGCGAGGCCATCGCCGGCGGCACGTTCGACGCCTGGCGGGAGCAGTTTGCGGCGGATCGGCGGCGGGGAGTGGAGTAGTTTTTCTCGGCAGGCCGGGCTCTCTGCGAAAAGTGTCAGACACCCCTCGAGACGCTCCGGGCAGGCCTGCAGCGCCGCGAGGGTGTCTGACACCTGCCCCCTCGGGCGCCCCCGCGGACGCTGGCGCCCGAACCCGTCCGCCGACAAGACGCCCTCCACCCATAACCTAGCTACAATAGTCGGCTTGCCCTGTCCAAGGCTCGCGCGGGGACGGGCGCAGAAAACAAATTGCCAGAACCTGCTCCCAACCATCCAAAATTCAGGAGATTTTCATGTCCGTTATCGATACCGCCAGCCTCGTCCTGGCCCAGGCTGCCCCGGAGGGCAGCGCGCTGATGGGGATGCTGCCCATCGTGCTGATGTTCGTGATCCTCTATTTCCTGATGATCCGTCCGCAGATGAAGCGCCAGAAGGAACATCGCAACCTGGTCGCCAACCTGGCCAAGGGCGATGAAGTCCTGACGGCCGGCGGCCTGCTGGGCAAGGTCTCCAAGGTCACCGACACCTACATCACCGTCGAGGTCGCCGAGCTGGCCGACAAGCCGGTCGAGGTGCTGATGCAGAAGACTTCCGTGTCGACCGTGCTGCCCAAGGGAACCATCAAGGCCCTGTAGGCGTCTTATCCGGCCCCCCTTTCGCGGGGGCCTTTTCTCGCTCCATCTCGCATGAACTAGCCGCCAATGAACCGCTATCCCCTCTGGAAGTACATCACGGTGCTGGTCGCGGTCGTCATCGGCCTGCTCTATACCCTGCCCAATTTCTACGGCGAATCCCCTGCCGTCCAGGTGTCCAGCGCGAAAGCCACCATCAAGGTGGACAACGCCACGCTGGCCCGGGTCGAACAGATCCTGGCCTCGGCCAACGTGCCGGCCACCAACGTCTACTATGAACAGAATGGCACGCTCGGCACCGTGCGGGCGCGCTTCCCGTCCACCGACGTGCAGCTGCAGGCCCGCGACCTGCTCGACAAGGCGCTCAACACCACGCCGGACGACCCGCAATACACCGTGGCCCTGAACCTGCTGCCCGCCTCGCCCCCGTGGATGCGCGCGCTGGGCTGGTTCGAGCCCAAGCCCATGTACCTGGGCCTGGACCTGCGCGGCGGCGTGCACTTCCTGCTGCAGGTCGACATGCAGGGCGCCCTGACCGCCCGCTACGACTCGCTGGCGGCCGACGTGCGCACCGTCCTGCGCGACGAAAAGATCCCCGTCGGCGGCGTGGAGCGCGCCGGCACCTCGGTGGTGGCCAGCTTCGCCAACGCCGACGAGCGCGACCGGGCGCACAGCGTGCTGCGCGGCCGCCTGCCCGACCTGCAGTTCACCGAAGGCGACGAATCCGGCCGCCCCACCCTGGTCGGCATGCTGAGCCCCACCGCGGTCACCCGGGTGCAGGACTCGGCGCTCAAGCAGAACATCAACACCCTGCACAACCGCATCAACGAACTGGGCGTGGCCGAGCCGGTCATCCAGCAGCAGGGCGCCGACCGCATCATCGTGCAGCTGCCCGGCGTGCAGGACGTGGCCAAGGCCAAGGAACTGCTGGGCCGCACCGCCACCCTGGAAATCCGCATGGTGGACGACTCCCCGGCTGCCCAGTCGGCCCTGGCGGGCGGCTCGGTGCCCTTCGGCCTGGAGCGCTACACCGACCGCGACGGCCGCCCGATCCTGGTGCGCCGCCAGGTCATCCTGACCGGCGAGAACCTGCAGGACGCCCAGCCGGGCCGCGACTCGCAGACCCAGCAGGCCGCCGTGCACCTGACGCTCGACAGCAAGGGCGCGCGCATCTTCCGCGACGTCACGCGCGACAACGTGGGCAAGCGCATGGCCATCCTGCTGTTCGAGAACGGCAAGGGCGAAGTCGTCACCGCGCCGGTCATCCGCAGCGAGATCGCCGGCGGCCAGGTGCAGATTTCCGGCAGCATGACCGCCGAGGAAGCCGCCGATACCGCCCTGCTGCTGCGCGCCGGCGCGCTGGCCGCGCCCATGTCCATCATCGAGGAACGCACCATCGGCCCGAGCCTGGGCGCTGACAACATCGCCAAGGGCTTCCACTCCACGCTGTACGGCTTCCTGGCCATCGCGGTGTTCATCATCCTGTACTACCACTTGTTCGGCGTGTTCTCGACGCTGGGCCTGACGATGAACGTGCTGCTGCTGCTGGCCCTGCTGTCCATGCTGCAGGCCACGCTCACGCTGCCGGGCATCGCGGCCATCGCGCTGACGCTGGGCATGGCGATCGACTCGAACGTGCTCATCAACGAGCGCATCCGCGAGGAACTGCGCAACGGCGCCGCGCCGCAGCAGGCCATTCACCATGGCTTCGAGCGCGCCTGGGGCACCATTCTCGACTCCAACCTGACCACGCTCATCGTCGGCCTCGCGCTGCTGGCTTTCGGTTCCGGCCCGATCCGCGGCTTCGCCGTGGTGCACTGCCTGGGCATCGTCACGTCGATGTTCAGCTCGGTGGTGGGGGTGCGGGCGCTGGCCAACCTGTGGTACGGCCGCAAGAAGAAGCTTGCGAGCATTTCCATCGGCACCGTCTGGAAACCCAAGGAAAACTGACCCTGGCGGGCGGCCCGTCCGCCCGCCGTCGATAGGACTCAAGGCGAAACATGGAATTTTTCCGTATCCATCGCACTATCCCGTTCATGCGCCACGCGCTGGTGCTGAACATCATCAGCCTGGTCACGTTCCTGGCGGCCGTGTTCTTCATCGCGACGCGAGGCTTTCACCTGTCGATCGAATTCACCGGCGGCACGGTCATGGAAGTCAACTACGCGCAGACGGCGCAGCTCGACAGCGTCCGCAGCGCCGTGTCCAAGCTGGGCTACAGCGACTTCCAGGTGCAGAACTTCGGCACCTCGCACGACGTCATGATCCGGTTGCCGCTGACCGAGGGCCAGACCTCGGCCACCCAGAGCGAGGCCGTCATGGGCGCGCTGAAGGCCGCCGACCCGTCCGTCGAACTGCGCCGGGTCGAATTCGTCGGCCCGCAGGTCGGCCAGGAACTGCTGCACAACGGCCTCATGGCGCTGCTGTTCGTGGTGATCGGCATCATGGTGTACCTGGGCATCCGCTTCGAATGGAAGTTCGCGGTGGCCGGCGTCATCGCCAACTTGCACGACGTGGTCATCATCCTGGGCTTCTTCGCGTTCTTCCAGTGGGAATTCTCGCTGTCGGTGCTGGCCGGCGTGCTGGCGGTACTGGGCTACTCGGTGAACGAATCCGTGGTCATCATGGACCGGATCCGCGAGAACTTCCGCAAGTACCGCAAGGCCACCGTGCACGAAGTCATCAACAGCGCCATCACGCAGACCATCTCGCGCACCATCATCACCCACGGCTCGACCCAGATGATGGTGCTGGCCATGCTGTTCTTCGGCGGCCCGTCGCTGCATTACTTCGCCCTGGCGCTGACCATCGGCATCTGGTTCGGCATCTACTCGTCGGTGTTCGTCGCCGCCGCGCTGGCCATGTGGATGGGAGTCAAGCGGGAAGACCTGGTCAAGCCGGTCAAGAAGGAAGGGGATCCGGAGGTCGCCTGAGAGGCATCCAAGGTGCCTGACACCCCGCGGATGTCAGGCACCTTGCATACGCAGGCCCCCACCCCCGCCCCGCATCTTCACCACCATGTCGTAGAGCAGCCGCGCCACCGGGCTCAGCTCCCGGCCGCGGCGGTGGATCAACCCGATGGTGCGGCTCACCACCGGATCCTCCAAGGGCACGCTGGCCAGTGCGCCATGCCCCGCCGGCGGCATCGCCAGTTGCGGCACCACGCCCACCCCCAGCCCCGCCTCCACCATGCTGACCAGCGCCGGCACGTGCTGCACCTCGCAGAACCAGCGCGGCCGGTCCGGGCTGTGCGCCAGGGCCTGGTCGATCAGGAAGCGGTTGCCGCTGCCCTGGGCCAGGCTGATGTATTCGCATGCCGACAGGTCCCGCCAGGCCAGCGCGTCCCGCCCGGCCAGCGGATGGTCGGCGCGGACCGCCACCACGAACGGCTCTTCGAGCAGCGGCTGGAATTCGATATCGGCATCCTGCGTGCCAATGTAGGTCAGGCCGAAATCGGCGTCTCCGCCCGCCACCGCGGTCAACGCCACCGACGATGACTCGTCGATCAGCCGGATGCGGATGCGCGGATACTGCCGGTGGTATTCGCGGATGACCGCCGGCAGGAAATACGCCACCGCCGACGGCACGCAAGCCACGGTCACCTGCCCCGACATGCGCTCGGCCACGTCCTGGATGCCTACCAGGGCGCTCTCCAGTTCGTTGAGCACATTGCGGGCGCGCGGCACGAAGCCGCGGCCGATGGTGGTCAGCTCCACCTTGCGGGTGGTGCGGGTGAACAATTGCACGCCGAGCGCCTGCTCGAGCTTGTCGGCGCGCCGCGACAGGGCGGACTGCGACAAGTGCAGCGCCTCCGAAGCGGCGCGGAAACTCCCCAGGTCGGCGACCGCCAGGAAGGCGCGCAAATCGGCCAGATCGAATTTCATGCGTTTTCATCAATAATCAATCGAATATTTGCACTTTACTGGATATTCCGGCTTGCGCATCATCTGCCCTCACGAAGCCGCGCCAGCGGCGCCCAACCACGGAGGCAGACCCCATGAACCCCATTTCACGACTCCTGCGGCGCGGCGCCGCCCCGGCCCTGGCGCTGGCAAGCCTGGCGGCGCTGGCGCCGGGTTCGGCTCCGGCTGCGGCGGCCGACTGGTCTCCCCAGCGCCCCGTGCGCCTGCTGGTGCCCTACGGCCCGGGCGGCAGTTCCGACGTGATCGCGCGCGCCATGGCGGCCGAAATGTCGCGCACGCTGGGACAGCAAGTCATCGTCGAGAACAAGGGCGGCGGCCAGGGCGTCATCGCCACCATGGAGGCGGCGCGCGCCGCCCCGGACGGCTATACGCTGCTGCTGGGCCACGTGGGTACCCTGGCGGTCAATCCGGCCATGATGCCGGACCTGCCGTACGATCCGCAGCGCGACTTCGCCCCCGTCGCCCTGCTGGCCAAGGTGCCGATGATCTTCGCCGTGGGCCAGCAGGTGCCCGCCACCGACCTTGCCTCGTTCGTGGCGCTGGCCAAATCCAAGCCGGGCGTCCTGAACTACGGATCGGCCGGCAATGGCAGCGCCGGCCACCTGGCGTTCGAGATGCTCAAGACCGCCGCCGGCATCGACGTGGTGCACGTGCCCTATAAGGGCACCGGGGCGCAGACCACCGACCTGCTCGCCGGCAATATCGATGCCGCCTCGGCCGGCACGCCGGGCCTGCTGCCCCACGCCCAGGCCGGCAAGGTGCGGATCATCGCGGTGGGGTCGGCGCATCGCCTGGCCGTGCTGCCGGACGTGCCGACCGTGGCCGAGCAAGGCTATCCGGGCTTCGAGAGCTCGCAATGGTTCGGCCTGCTGGCGCCGGCCGGCACGCCCGCGCCGGTCGTCGCACGGCTCCAGAAAGATGCGCTGGCCGCCTTGCGCTCCCAATCAGTCAGTGAACGCCTGGCCCACGATTCCAGCGAGCCCGCCGGGCTCGGTCCGCAAGAATTCACCGCCTTCATCCAGGCCGAAGGCCAGCGCTGGGGCGAAGTCGTGCGCCGCGCCAACCTGCGCACCCAGTGAGCCCTTCTTCTTTCTTCGACAGGATACCGCCCGCATGAATGCACCTATGAACGAACCGCGCCTGTTTTCCCCAACCGAGCTGCTGGACCTGGGCACGCGCGCCTTCGTCGGCCTGGGCCTGCCCCGCGACGACGCCGCCGACGTGGCGCGCGTACTGGTGCAGGCCGACCTGTTCGGCCTGAGCACCCATGGGCTGGGCCGCATCGAATCGTACGGCGAACGCCTGCAGGTGGGCGGCATCCGGGCCCGCGCCCGCATTACCGTGCAAAGCCCCGCCCCGGCGCTGCGCCTGGTGGACGGCGACAATGGCGTCGGTCCGCTGGTCGGCATGCATGCCCTGCGGGCCGCCATGGAGGCGGCCCGCGCATGCGGCGTGGGCGTCGCCCTGGCGCGCCAGAGCAATCACTTCGGGCCCATCTCGCCCTATGGGCTGATGGCCGCGCAAGCCGGCTTCGCCAGCATCATCGGCAGCAATGCCACGACCACGATCGCGCCGTGGGGCGGCAGCGACGCGCGGCTGGGCAACAGTCCGCTGGGCTTCAGCGTACCCAATCCGGACGGCCCGCCGTTCCTGCTGGACATGGCCATGAGCGTGGTGGCGCGCGCCAAGATCCGCAACGCCCTCAAGCGCGGCGCCGCCGTCCCGGATACCTGGGCAACCGATCGCGGCGGCCGCCCCACCACCGATGCCGCCGCCGCGCTCGACGGCTTCCTGCTGCCCATCGGCGGGCACAAGGGCTACGGCCTGGCGCTGGTGGTCGATTTGTTCTCCGGCCTGCTGTCGAACGCGGCCTACCTGACCCACGTGAAATCATGGGTGGACGCCCCGGACCAACCGCAGAACCTGGGCCATTTCTTCATCCTGATCGATACCGCCCGGCTGGGCACGACGGCGTGGCTGGCCGAGCGCATGGCCGATTTCGCCGCCATCCTGCATGGCAGCCCGCCCGCGGATCCCGCCCGGCCCGTCATCGTGCCGGGCGAAATCGAGCTGGCCAACATGGCGCGCCAGCAGCGCGACGGCGTCGCCCTCGACCCGGCCGTGCTGGCGCTGCTGGAGAGCCACGCCGCCCGGGCGCAAGATCCGGTTCGGCGATACTCTTGAAAACCGCGCTCACAAGCCTGGGCCGTCCCGGCCTGGCCGCGCGGCCCAGGTGCCTGACACCCCAGGGGAGTCAGGCACCTTGCCTCCCGACCTGGACCCGACCATGACGCTCGACCCCACGATCATCCAAGCCTTCACCCCCACCGGCAAGCTGCGCGCCTCCATCAACCTGGGCAACCCCATCCTGGCCGGACGCGACCCGGCCAGCGGCGAGCCCGCCGGCGTATCGGTCGACCTGGCGCGCGCCTTCGCCGAGCGGCTGGGCGTCGGACTGGAACTGGTGATATGGGACAGCGCCGGCAAATCGGTCGACGCCGTGACCAGCGAACAGGCCGACATCGGCTTCTTCGCCATCGACCCGGTGCGCGGCGCGGGCATTGCCTTCACGGACGCCTATGTGCTGATCGAAGGCGCATACCTGGTGCGCGATGCCTCGCCGCTGCGCGAGCGCGGGGCGGTGGACCGCGAGGGGCTCAGCGTCATGGTCGGCAAGGGCAGCGCGTACGACCTGTACCTGACGCGCGAACTCAAGCACGCGCGGATCCTGCGCGCGCCCACCTCGCCGGCGGTGGTCGATACCTTCCTGGCCGAGGGCGCCGACGTGGCGGCCGGGGTCAGGCAGCAACTGGAGGCCGACATGCAGCGCCTGCCCGGCCTGCGCATGCTGCCCGGCAGCTTCATGACCATCCGCCAGGCGATGGGCGCGCCCAAGGGCCGCGGCGCGGCCGCCGCGGCGGCGCTCAGTGCATTCGTCGAAGAAATGAAGGCCGGCGGTTTCGTGGCGCGGGCCCTGCAGCGCCACGGCATCCAGGGCGCGGCGGTGGCGCCGCCCGCGGCCTAGGCCGGTTCACGCCCAAAGCGGCCCCGCCCCCGGCGCGGGGCCGGCCGGCCTAGCGGTCCGGCGCCTCGCCCTGCCGCCAGCGCCACGGCGCGCGCAGCATCCAGCGATAGCGTTCGCCCAGGATGTACGGCGCCAGGTAATGCGCCACCATGATGCCGATGAATGCCGCCGCGGTGACGTCCGACAGGAAGTGGTCGCGGTTGACCACCCGGCTGGCCGCCACCACGGCGGCCACCAGCAGCAGCGGCAGGCGCCAGCGCGGCGCGATCTCGCCAATGACGGCGGCCACCGCGAAGGCGGTCAGCGTGTGGCTGGACGGAAAGGAATCGTACGGATCGCCGGCGAACGGCACGCCCAGTCCGTGCCAGCCCTGCTCCAGCAGGACTTCCGGCCGCGCCCGCGACACCACCTTCTTCAGCACCAGGGTGATGAGCCCGCCGATGCTCATGGTGGCCAGCAGCAGCATGCTGTAGCGCGCCAGGCGCTCGAAGCCGGCCCGCAGCGGGCAGGTCCAGCCGCGCCGCATGCCGACCAGCGACACCACGTACAGCAGCAGCCCGGCCAGGATGTAGCCCTCGCTGTCGCCGAGGTCCCCGATCTGGTCGAAGACATCGTTGACCAGCGGCGGCACATGGCGTTCGATGGCATGGGTGAGCGGCACGTCGATCCAGCGGCTCATCAGCAGCAACAGCACGGCGAAGCAGGCGGTGAGCGCCACGCCGCGGAACGGCCGGTGAGGAAGGGGTGCCATGGGCAGCGGGGCGGAAACGGGCAGTTGCGTGGGGGAAAGGCCGCGATCGAGGGTCATGGGCGTCAAAAAAGGGGGACGATATATCCCGCGATGCGCCTGGGCACAGTCGCGCGGCTGACATCGTATACGCCAATTGCCCCGGCACCAAGACCGCGATTGCATCCACGCGTTAAAATCCGCGTTTTCCGTCCATTTCCGCCCCCGGGATCTACACCCGTCACGGCGCACGCCATGCAAGAAACCTCCGTCAAGCGCGCCGGCGCGCCCGCCGCCGCGTCCCCCTCCTCCGCCGCTTCCGCCCGCAAGCTGTACATCCGCACCTTCGGCTGCCAGATGAACGAGTACGATTCGGACAAGATGGCCGACGTGCTGCGCGGCGACCAGGGCCTGGAACTGACCGACAACCCGGAAGACGCCGACGTCATCCTGTTCAACACCTGTTCGGTGCGCGAAAAAGCGCAGGAAAAAGTGTTCTCTGACCTCGGCCGGGTGCAGCACCTGAAGAAGCTCAACCCCGATCTGGTCATCGGCGTGGGCGGCTGCGTGGCCAGCCAGGAAGGCGAAGCCATCGTCAAGCGCGCGCCCTACGTCGACGTGGTGTTCGGCCCGCAGACACTGCACCGCCTGCCCGAGCTGATCGCGCGGCGCCGCGCCTCCGGCGCCTCGCAGGTCGACATCAGCTTTCCCGAGATCGAGAAATTCGACGCCCTGCCGCCGCCGCGCGTCGAGGGCGCCACGGCCTTCGTGTCCATCATGGAAGGCTGCAGCAAGTATTGCAGTTTCTGCGTGGTGCCCTACACCCGCGGCGCCGAAGTCTCGCGCCCGTTCGACGACGTGCTGGTCGAAGTGGCCGACCTGGCCGACCAGGGCGTCAAGGAAGTGACCCTGCTCGGACAGAACGTCAACGCCTACCGCGGCGCCATGGGCGACAGCGGCGAGATCGCCGATTTCGCCATGCTGCTGGAATACGTGCATGAAATCCCCGGCATCGAGCGCATCCGCTACACCACCTCGCATCCCAAGGAAATGACCCAGCGCATGGTCGAGGCCTATGCGCGCCTGCCCAAGCTGGTGTCGTTCCTGCACCTGCCCGTGCAGGCCGGCAGCGACCGCGTGCTGGCCGCCATGAAGCGCGGCTACACGACGCTGGAATTCAAGTCGGTGGTGCGGCGCCTGCGCGCCGCGCGCCCGGGGCTGACCCTGTCGTCCGACTTCATCGTGGGCTTTCCCGGCGAAACCGAGGAAGACTTCCAGAAAACCCTCAAGCTGATCGAAGACGTGGGTTTCGACACTTCGTTCTCGTTCGTCTATTCGCGCCGCCCCGGCACGCCCGCCGCCGACCTGTCCGACGACACCCCGCAGGACGTCAAGCTGCGCCGCCTGCAGCAGTTGCAGGCCCTCATCAACCGCCAGGCCGCGGCGATCGCCCAGGCCATGGTGGGCACGCGCCAGCGCCTGCTGGTCGAAGGCCCGTCGCGCCGCGACCCGAACGAACTGATGGGCCGCACCGAAAACAACCGCATCGTCAATTTCCCCGCCCCGCCGCGCCTGATCGGGCAGATGGTCGACGTGATCATCACCGAAGCCTATCCGAACTCGCTGCGCGCCCGGGTGGCGGACGTCGACGGCACCGCACAAGGCACCGCATGACGCCAACCCGCAGCCGTACCCGCCGCAGCATGCCCACCGTGGTCAACCTCGAGGGCGACAACACGCACCTGGCCAACCTGTGCGGCCCGCTCGACGAAAACCTGCGGCAGTTGGCCGACGGCATGGGCGTCACCCTGGCCCGGCGCGGCAGCCGCGTCACGCTCGAGGGCGAGCGCGCCGAACTGGCCGGCCGCGCGCTGCGGCGCTTCCACGAACAGGCGGTGCACCGCGCGCTGTCGGTCGACGACATCCAGCTCGGGCTGGTCGAGATGGGCGTCGGCCGCGCCGGCGAACAGCAGGCCGGCGACGACGCGCGCGGCGTCGATCCGGCCGCCCTGCCGACCGGCGACGGCGACGACGGCGAGGGCATCGTGCTGCGCACCCGGCGCAGCGACCTGCGGCCGCGCACCCCGCGCCAGCGCGACTACCTGAACAACATCCTCAAGCACGACATCACCTTCGGCATCGGCCCGGCCGGCACCGGCAAGACCTGGCTGGCGGTGGCCTGCGCGATCGACGCCATGGAGCGCGATTCCGTGCAGCGCCTGGTGCTGACCCGCCCGGCGGTCGAAGCGGGCGAGCGCCTGGGCTTCCTGCCCGGCGACCTGGCGCAGAAGGTCGACCCGTACCTGCGGCCGCTGTACGACGCCCTGTACGACCTGATGGGCTTCGACAAGGTGCAGCGCCTGTTCGAGAAGCAGACCATCGAGATCGCCCCGCTGGCCTACATGCGCGGCCGCACGCTCAACCATGCCTTTGTCATCCTGGACGAGGCGCAGAACACCACCCCCGAGCAGATGAAGATGTTCCTGACCCGCATCGGCTTCGGCAGCAAGGCAGTGATCACCGGCGACCCGTCCCAGGTCGACCTGCCGCGCGGCCAGCAAAGCGGGCTGGCCCATGCCGTGCGCGTGCTCGAGGACGTGCAGGGCATTGCCACCACCCGCTTCACCAGCCGCGACGTGGTGCGCCATCCGCTGGTGGCGCGCATCGTCGACGCCTACGACCGCGCGGCCGAAGATGAGTCCTGAACTCTCGCTGTCGGTTCAGTACGGCGTGGCCGAGCCGCGCCTGCCGCGCTGGCGCCTGCGCCGCTGGGCGCGCCGCGCGCTCGACGGCGCGGCGCGCGACGGCCTGGCGCCTTTCGCGCGCGCCGAGCTCAGCCTGCGCCTGGTCGGCCAGGCCGAAGGGCGCCGCCTGAATCGCGACTACCGCGCGCGCGACTACGCCACCAACGTGCTCACCTTCGAGTACGGCACCGACCCGCTGGGCACCGCGCGCGGCGATATCGTCATCTGCGTGCCGGTGCTGGCGCGCGAAGCGCGCGAACAGCGCAAGCCGCTGCTGGATCACGCCGCCCACCTGACGGTGCACGGCGTGCTGCACGCGCTGGGCTACGACCACATCAAGGCGCGCGACGCGCGACGCATGGAAGCGCTGGAAACCGCCATCCTGGCGGACATGCGCATCGCCGACCCATACGCCTGAACCGGCCGGACGCCGCGCCGTAACAATTCGCAGCCGATATTCGGTTATGCTGACCTTTCCCTAACTTGTCCGCTTTGGACGATGTCCGACCCTTACCCTGCCAACGACGCGCAAGCCGCGCGACCCGCAAAAACCTCGACCAAATCCCTGCTAGACCGCCTGCTTGCCCTGGTGCGCCGCGAACCCGAAGACCGCGAAGGCATCAAGGCCGTGCTCGATGCCGCCCACGACCGCGACCTGCTCGACGTGGAATCCTACGGCATGATCAAGGGCGCGCTGGCCATGTCCGACCGCACCGTGGCCGACATCATGGTGCCGCGCTCGCGCATGGACCTCCTCGACGTGGCGCAGCCCCTGCCCCAGCAGCTGGCCTTCATCATCGAAGCCGCGCATTCGCGTTTCCCGGTCTACGAAGACGACCGCGACAACATCATCGGCATCCTGCTCGCCAAGGACCTGCTGCGCTGCATGCTCGAACCCGGCATCGAACTGCGTTCGCTGATCCGGCCGGCGGTGTTCATCCCCGAAGCCAAGCGCCTGAACGTGCTGCTGCGCGACTTCCGCGCCAGCCACAATCACCTGGCCATCGTGATCGACGAGCACGGCGGCATCTCCGGGCTGGTCACCATGGAAGACGTGCTGGAGCAGATCGTCGGCGACATCGAGGACGAGTTCGACGATGACGACGAAGAGAGCATCTTCCCCGAAGGCGAGAACCAGTGGCGCCTGATGGCCACCACTGAAATCAGCCATTTCAACGAGACCTTCGCCACCGACCTCCCCGACGACGAGTACGACAGCGTCGGAGGCTGGCTCGGCGGCCAGCTGGGGCGCATTCCGCGGCGCGGCGACAGCGCCCGCCATGGCGACCTGCAGATCGAAGTGCTGCGCGCCGATGCGCGCCGCGCGCTGTGGCTGCGCGCCAAGCGCCTGCCCGCCTCGGCCCTGCCCCCCTCCGACCCGGCCACGCCCGGCCCATGAGCGCGCGTCCGAGCCGCGCCCCGCGCTGGGCCGCCATTGGCCTGCCGGCCGCGGGCGCCATCCATGCCCTGACCTTCGCGCCCGGCCCGCTGCCCCCCTGGGCGCTGGCCCTGGTGCAAGTACTGGCGCTGGCCTACGCCGCCCATGCCACGCTGCACGCTCCTGGCGTCGGCCGGGCACTGCTGCGCGGCTGGTGGTTCAGCTTCGCCAGCTACTCGCTGGGCCTGTACTGGATCTTCATCAGCCTGCACCGCTACGGCGGCCTGGTCGCCCCGCTGTCGGTGGCCGGGGTGCTGGCCTTGTCCGCCTTCCTGGCGCTGTTCCCGGCCGCGGCCTGCGCGCTGGCCCGCTGGCTCTGCCCGCCGCCGGCGACGGGCGAGCCGGACCCGGCCCCGGTGCGCCGCATGGTGGTGGCGGCGCTCGCCTGGGCGGCCGCCTGGGCGCTGCTGGAATGGCTGCGCGCCACCGTGCTGACCGGTTTTCCCTGGCTGAACATCGGCTACGCCCATGCCGACAGCCCCCTGGCGGGCTGGGCGCCCGTGCTGGGCGTGCACGGCATGGCCCTGCTGGCGGCGTTCGCCGCGGCCGCCCTGGCCGGCCTGTGGCAGGCGGCGCGCGGCGCCGGCGCGCGCACCGACGCGCGACGCGCGCTGGCGTGCGCCCTGGCGCTGCTGCTGGTGGCTGCCGGCTGGCCGTTGCGCGGCATCGCGTGGTCGCGCCCGGCCGGCGAGCCGCTGCAAGTGCGGCTGGTGCAGGGCAATGTCGAACAGTCGCAAAAATTCGACCCGGCGCTGCTGGAGCTGGGCGTGCGGCGCCACCTGGAACTGGCCTCGCTGCCGGCGCCGCCGGCCGACCTGATCATCCTGCCCGAGACCGTGCTGCCGGTCTTCCAGGACCAGCTCGACCCGCGCGTCTGGGAAGCCTGGCGCGAAGTCGCCGCGCGCAACCAATCCACCATCGCCATGGGCGTGCCGCTGCGCGACCGCGCCCCGGATGGGCAGATCCGCTACACCAACAGCGTCATCGGCTTCGACGCCGCCACGCCGCTGGCGCAACTGCGCAGCGGCGCCACCCCGCTGCGCTATGACAAGCACCATCTGGTGCCCTGGGGCGAATACGTCCCGCCCGGCTTCCGCTGGTTCGTCGACATGCTGAACATCCCGCTGGGCGACTTCGACGCCGGCGCACGCCGCCAGCCGCCCTTCCAGGTGGCCGGCCAGCACGTGGCCTTCAACATCTGCTACGAAGACCTGTTCGGCATCGAACTGCTGCCCGCGCTGCACCCCGGCCCCCACGGCGAACCGGGCGCGACCATTCTGGCCAATGTCAGCAACCTGGGCTGGTTCGGCAATACCTGGGCGCTGCGCCAGCATTTGCAGATTGCCCGGCTGCGCACCCTGGAAACGGCGCGCCCCATGCTGGCCGCCACCAACACCGGCATCACCGCCGCCATCGACGCGCGCGGCCGCGTCGCCGCGCAGCTGCCGCCGCACGAGGCCGGCATCCTGCCGGTCTCGGTGCAAGGCATGACCGGCCTGACGCCCTATGCCCGCTTTGGCGATACGCCCGTGCTGGCACTGGTCGCCATGGCCCTGGTCGCCGCCGCCGCGCTGGGCCGCCGCAAGCCCGGCCGTTGAAGGTTCGGCCGGCCAGGAGTACATTTTTTTGGAATTTGCTGATTTTTCTTCCCCCAACTTGCACACCAAAAAAAACTCGTGCATAATCTCGTTTCTTCGCCAACGGCACTAAATAAAACCTGCAGCGACAGCGTAAAAACTGAAGTTTGCAGGCGGTTTTAGGAAACGGGGGTATAGCTCAGCTGGGAGAGCGCTTGCATGGCATGCAAGAGGTCAGCGGTTCGATCCCGCTTACCTCCACCAGTCGAAAGCGAAGTGGTAGTAAAGCAGTACGGCAAGTCCAAGTCCCCTTCGTCTAGAGGCCTAGGACATCACCCTTTCACGGTGAGTACAGGGGTTCGAATCCCCTAGGGGACGCCAGTCTACCTGGCATGTAGTACACCGCTGCGGAGCGGTAGTTCAGTTGGTTAGAATACCGGCCTGTCACGCCGGGGGTCGCGGGTTCGAGCCCCGTCCGCTCCGCCACCAATTCAAAGGGCCAGCGCGCTTCACGCCGCTGGCCCTTTCCCTTTTCCGGAAGCGGCATCTTCATGATGCGGCAGCCACGCGCGGGGCCGCTCGGATGACGCGACAGCGGGAGGCAACCCCAATTGCGCCGCTCGCGGGGTGCTGCCTAGAATGCCATGCCCCCGCGGTAACCCACCAAAGCGACAACCATCCGCACGGGGTCTGTCATCCCAGGGGAGAATCGCTTGAGTCGAGGCCTGAGCTTCCGGCATGTGGAGGTCATCCGCGCAGTTGTGCTCACCGGCACGGCCACCGGCGCCGCGGCGCAACTGCACGTTACGCAGCCCGCCGTCAGCAATGTGCTGAAAGACGCCGAGGAACGCCTGGGTTTCGTCCTGTTCGAACGGGCCGGCGGGCGCCTCATCCCTACGGAAAAAGCAAAGCTGCTGGTCGCCGAAATCGAACGCGCGTTCACCGGCCTGGACACCATCAATGAAGTGGCGGCGCTGCTCGGCCACAACGAAAACCGGCGGCTGCACATCGTTACCACCCCCTCTTTTGGAGCCGCGGTATTGCCGCGCGTCATCCAGCAGTTCCGCGCACGGTATCCCAACGTGCGCATGTCGCTGTCTTCGCGGGCATCGAACTTGGTGCAATCCATGGTCGTATCGCAGAAGGCGGATATCGGTTTCGGGTTGGAAGTTCCCGCCATCCCGGGAGTACGGCAAGAAGGCATCCTGCGCACGCCCCTGCACTGCATCGTGGCGCACGACCATCCGTTGGCCGGCCGCGACCGGGTCGATGCGCTCGACCTGCACCGCTATGACATGGTCAGTTTCTCGCACTTGAGTGAAGGCACGGAAGACCAGATATCGTGTCTGTTCGACCGGGCCCCCTCGCCACCCGAATCGATTGTCGACTGCGCGACATCCATCACAGTCTGCGCCCTGGTCGAAAGCGGCGTCGGCTTTGCGCTGTCGCATTCCCTGGTGCTGCACCTGTTCCGGCATGCCGCACTGCGCGCGCTTGCCTTCTCGCCCGAGACCTACCTTGGCATTTGCGCCTACCGGGCCGATTGCAGCCAGTATCCGGCCGCGGAGCTCGACTACCTGGTCGAGCTGGCGCGCGAGGAATCACGCGCCATCGATGTGGATTTTCACCGGCGCATGCAAGCCGCAAATGGCCGATCCGAGCCAGGCCGCGCCAGCCGTTAGCCGAGCATCGCGTGCGCCACCATTTCAATGCGCATGCCCGGGGCCAGTAGTTCTTTCACCACCACCGTGGCGCGATTGGGATAAGGCGGGGTGAAAAATTCGGCGTAGACGCGGTTCATGACGGGCGCGTCGGCGCCGTCGACCAGGTAGATCAGCACCTGCGCCACATTCGCCATCGAACCGCCTGCCGCTTCCACGGTCTGCTTCAAGTTGGACAACGCCTGGCGGGCCTGCGCTTCGATATCGCCCGCCACGATTTCCCCCGTGGCGGGATTCTTGGGCACCTGCGCCGTATAGAGGATGCGGCTGCCGGCAGCCACGACCGCGCCCGAGATCGGGCCCTTGGATTTAGCGATACCGGTATCGACGACTTCGATCATGAGAACTCCAGGTACAGTGGGGAAAAAAGCGTCCCGCGCACGCTCGCGGCGCGCCCCGGTCACAGCCGGCGCGCGCGCATTCTTCGCAGGCTGGCGTCCAGGGCAAGGAACAGGACCGTTGCCATGATGAGCAGCGCGCTGACAGCGGCGATGATGGGTTCGGCGTCCATCAGCAGGCTGTTCCAGATGCGTACTTGCAGCGTCTCGGCCGACAGTCCCGCCAGAAACATGGCTATGATCAGCTCGTCGAACGACGTGAGAAAGCTGAACAGCACGGCCGAGACCACGCCCGGCAGCGCCAGGGGGATCACGACGCGACGGAACGTGGTCCAGCGGCTCGCGCCCATGCTGTAGGCGGCCCGCTCGACGTTTTCATCCACGCTTTGCAGCGCCGATATCAGGATCAGCACCACGATAGGCAGGCCGATGACGGCATGGGCGACGCTGATCCATGGCCGCGCCCCGATCAACCCGAGCTTGCTCGACAGGAAGTACAGCGCGATGGCGCTGATGACATGGGGGATGATCAGCGGCAGCAGGATGAACGAGAGCGCCAGCTTCTTTGCCTTGAACTTGCCGCGCACCAGCGCATAGGCCGCCAGGAAGCCGACGCTGGTGGCGATCAGGCAGGCGCCCAGCCCGATGACCAGGCTGTTGTACAAGGCATCGCGCCAGCGGCTGTCGCCGAAGAAGTTCTCGTACCAGCGCAGCGAGAACGACCGCGGCGGGAACTGCAGCAGCGCATCGCCGCTGAATGACAGCACCATCACGATGAAGATGGGCGAAATCAGGACGATGCACAACAGCGCCGTAAACGAATTGACCCAGGTGAGTGCTTTCATGCGGCGCCTCAGTGCTTGCCCATCATGCGGTCGATCTGGGTGTAGCGGCAATAGATCACATACAACAGCATGGTGATCACCAGCAGCACCAGCGAAAGCACGGCCGCCAGGCCCCAGTTCAGGTTCGTCTCGATCTCGCGCTGGATCAGCATGGCGATCATCATGTCCTGCGCGCCGCCCATCAATGCCGGGGTGATGAAGAACCCGACGGCCAGGATGTAGACGATCAGGCAGCCCGAGATGACGCCCGGCATGCTCAGCGGCAGGAATACGCGCCAGAACGTGAACAGGCCGGACGCGCCCATGCCGCTGGCGGCGCGCAGCAGGTTGGCGTCGATGCTTTTCATGGCCGCGTACAGGGTCAGCACCAGGTAGGGAAGCAGGACGTAGACCATGCCGATCAGGACGCCGGTGCGGTTGTACATGAGGCCGACGGGCGCGTCCGCCAGGCCCGAGCTCATCAATAGCTGGTTGACGAGGCCGTTGCGCCCGAGGATGACCATCCAGGAATAGGTCCGCACCACCACCGAGGTGAAGTACGGCACGATCACGCAGATAAAGATGAGCGCCGCCGCGCCGCGCGAAACGTGGCACAGGCTGTAGGCAATGGGATAGGCGCACAGCAGCGCCAGCAGCGTGACCACCGCCGATATCCATACCGTGATCCAGATGACCTGCAGCATGACGGGAGACAGCACCAGGGCGCTCACCTGCTGGATAAAGCCCTGCTCGACATCCGCAAAGGTCTGGAAAAAGAACCAGAGCATGGGACCGATATGCACGAGCAGCAACATCAGCAGCAGCGGCATGAGCATGCCGCTGGTTCCATCCAGGCGCGGACGCGCCACGGGCCGGGGGCTGGCGAGCGAGAGAGCGTCAGCCATTTGCCAATATCCTCGTATCGGCGGGGCGCCATTGCGCCGCGACCTCCGCCCCCATGTCGAACGGCCGGGCATCGCCCGAGTTGGGCGCGTCCACGGTCAGGCGATGGCCGGACCGGGTCTCGACGCTGTAGCGCACGATATGCCCCAGGAACGAGGCGCGCGTCACCAGGCCCGGGACACTGATCATGCCAGCGCTGGCCGGGCCGCGGGCCGCTTGCAGGCGGACGCGCTCGGGCCGCACGAACACTGCGGTGTCGCGGTGATGCTCGTACCCTGGAACCGCCTGCGCCGGCAACAGGTTTGCCTCGCCCAGGAACTTGGCCACGAAGCAACTATTGGGGTCTTCATAGACCTGGCGCGCGCTGCCCATCTGGGCGATGCGACCCCGGTCCATGATCGCGATGCAGTCGGACATGTTCATCGCCTCCTCCTGGTCGTGCGTCACGTAGACAACGGTCATGCCCAGGCGCTGCTGGATTTCCTTGATCTCGACCTGCATGCGATAGCGCAGGTTCTTGTCGAGCGCGCCAAGCGGCTCGTCCATGAGCACTACGCCGGGTTCGAAGGCGATGGCCCGCGCCAGGGCCACCCGCTGCTGCTGGCCGCCCGACAATTGCCGGGGCCGGCGCGACGCCAGGGCCGACAGTTGCACCACGTCCAGAGCCCAACGGACTTTGTCGCGGATCTCGGCGGGCTTGCGCCGGCGCACCTGCAGCGGGAACGCCACGTTCTGTTCCACGCTGAGGTGCGGAAACAAGGCGTAGTTCTGGAACACCATGCCCAGGCCCCGTTGCTGCGGAGTCTGGCCGGTGATATCCCGCCCGTCCAGCAGCAGTCGCCCGTCGTCGGGCGCGGCGAAGCCCGCGATCATCATGAGCGTCGTGGTCTTGCCGGAGCCGCTCGGGCCCAGCAGCGAAAAGAAGCTGCCGGCCGGGATGACGGCCGATATCCGGTCGACCACGGCCTGCCCGGCGTATCTCTTGGTCAGCCCCTCGAGGACGATGCCAGCGCCCTTCATCGGCTCAGCACCCACTTGGACCAGGCCGCGCTGACCTTGCCGCGATTGTCTTCCCACCATTGGGCATCGAGGATGAAGCCGTTCCTGGCGGTGCGCTCGCCGCCCGGAATCTGGGCCCGGCGCTCGGCGCTGAGGTTCTTGTAGGCCGTCTTGGTAACCGGGCCGCCCTTGTAGCGCTCGAAATATCGTTGCTGCACATCCTTGCTGAGGCAATAGTCCACCAGCTTCTTGGCGCCCTCCACGTTCGGGCCATCCTTGAGAATCGAGTAGGCCTGCACGTGCACGCAATGCTGGTTCCAGCTGGCCGCCACCGGCGCGCCGGCCTCGGCCGCGGCTATCAGGCGCGGACTCCAGATCGACCCCAGCACCGCCTGCTTGCTGCTCAGCATCTGGGCCGATAGCGAGCCGGTATCCCAGAACTTCGGAATCGCGGGCCGCACGCGCGACAGCGACTCAAAGGCGCGCTCGATATCGAGCGGATAGAGCTTGTCCAGCGCCACGCCGTCGGCCAGCAACGCAAACTCGAGGTCGGGGGTCCCCACGCTCATGTCGGCCAGCATGCGGGGACCGGGGAAAGCCCGGGCATCCCAGAACTCGGCCCAGCTCTGCGGCTCCTTGCCGGCGTCGTAGGCCTCGGTGTTGTAGCCCATGACCACGCCATAAATGAAGTTCCCGACGATGTACTCGTACTTATAGTCTTCGTCGATGTCATCGGGGTCGGTGTACTTGAATTCGCGGTATGGCATGGGCAGCAGCGCGCCGGCGCGCTGGAAAGCCATGAGCTGCGGCACGGTGATGTCCACGATGTCGAGCTCCATGTTGCCGGACTTCAGCATGGTCATCAGTTTGGCGCCGGTGGTGGCCACGGGCACCACTTCGATGCCGGTCTCCTTGCGGAACGGCTCATATATGGTTTCGCGGCGGATGTCGTCGTAGACGCCGCCGGGCGAGCGGATGATCACGCGCCCGGCCGCGTCGGCGCGGGGAATCCAGATATGCGGCATGACCAATGACGCGCCAGCCAGTTGCAACACGCGGCGACGGGAGACGACCTGCTTGTCGGGAATAGATGTCATGGCGGACCTCGGTTCAGGAGAAGCGTTCCAGGCGATAGGGTGCTGGGTCGATGAACGGCTGGACGCCGGCGACCAATTCGGCGACCAGGCGGCCGCTAACGGCGCCCGCGGTGACGCCGGTATGGCCGTGGCCGCAAGCGATGTACACCCCCGGATGGCGGGCGGAGGCGCCCAGCACCGGCAAGGTGTCGGGCGTGGAAGGGCGGTATCCCATCCACATCTTGTACTCGCCGACCTCCAGGCGCGGCAGCAGCCGCCTGGCATTCTTGATCAGCGCTTCGGCGCGGCGCGGCTCGGGCGGATTGTGCAGGCCGGCGATTTCGACCGTGCCGGCAATGCGCAGGCCTGTTTCCATGGCGCAGGCGCCAAAGCCGCGCCCCTTGTGCAGCACGGGATACGGCACCTGGATATTGGCTGACGCAATCTGTACGTGATAGCCGCGCTCGGTTTCCAGCGGAAAGCCCAGGCCCAGGGGCCCCAGCAATTCCAGCGACCAGGCCCCCGCGGCCACCACGAGTTTGTCGAAGCAATGGTCGCCGCGGTTGGTCAGCAGGCGGTAGCGGCTGCCCTCGGGCACGATGCGCGCCGCCTTCTCGTGCACGATCCTCCCGCCCGCTTCGGCAAATATGCCGGCGACGGTCTCCGCCAGGCGCAGCGGGTTGATGGTATTGCCGTTCTGCGGAAGGTACAGGGCGCGGCTGATGTCGGGCGTCAATTCAGGCACCATCTCGCGCAGCCGCGCCTGCGACAGGGTTTCGGCGGGAATGCCCAGCTCTTCGCGTATGGCCGCGCCGATCCGCTCGGACGCGGATGGCGTGGGACTGTCCCACACATGGATCTGCCCGATTGTCTGAATGAGGCTGCTGAAGTGGGCCGCCCCAAGCAACCGGCGGTACTCGTCCAGCGCATGGCGGTGCAATTGCCACAGTCCCTGGGACGAACGTTTCACCTGCCCGGCGGCGCCCGCGCGCACCCAGCGCAGCAGCCAGGGCAGCGCCGCGGGCAGGTAGCGGGGATTTATGAACAACGGTCCCTCCGGGTCGCGCAGCCACCGCGGCACATTGCGCAGCATGCCAGGCATGGCCATCGGCATGGCCGCCGCGACGCTGACCATGCCGGCATTGCCGTAGCTGGTGCAGTTGCCCGGTGGAAGCGCGTCGAAGACGGTCGTTGCCAGCCCCATGCGCTGCAAATTGGCCGCCGTGCTCAAGCCAATAATGCCCGCCCCCACTACTGCGACAGACGTCATCTTTCTTTCCCCTTGTCCACGCCGGGCGCCTGCACGCGCCCCGCGGAGATGTCCATCAATTGTCGGAATGAGATGTTCGCGGACGATGGTACCGGCGCGGCGCGCGGGTGCCTAATCAGTTTTTCTGATGCGCGATAGCGAGAGGTAATAGGCGCTTGCGCGCGGCACGGCGAAGGTCCGCGCGCACGGCACGCGCATGCGCCACTGCACATAGCTGCCCGTGGCGCTACGGTCCATGGGCCCATCCGAGACCCACCGCCAGTCAATCGTTCTCGCGCAAATCCGGCGCCGCGCCGGTCGCGTTATGACCTGGGGCGATCCTTCAGGTACACCGCGAACTCGCGCAACTGCCCTTCGCTTTTCTCGATTTCTTCCAGGCTGGCATTGCCGCCGCTGGCCACCAGCAAAGCCACCAGGGTCTGGGCAATCGACAAGGCCGGCACCACGGACGGAAACAGCGAAGGCGTGGCGTTGCCGGCCACGATCAGCGCGGCGGCCTGCGCGGCGATGGGCGACACGGCGCTGTCGGTAACGCTGACGATGCGCAGGCCGCGCGCACGGGCAAAGCTCACCGCCGACACCGCATCGCGCGCATAGGGTTCATAGCTGAACACCAGCAAGGCGTCGTCCGGCCCGGCGCGGCGCAGGTCGTCGGCGAAGGTGCCGGCAATGCCCGACAACAGCGTGGTGTTGTGCCGGAACATGCCGCAGGCGTAATGGAAATAGAAGGCCGCGGGGAACAGGCTGCGCAGGCCCGCCACGTAGATGTGGCGCGCGGCGGCCAAGACATCGGTGGCGGCGCGGACGGCATCGAGCGTGGCGGGCTGCAGCATGGACATCAGGTTGCCGCTGTCGGCCTGCACCAGTTCGCGCACCAGGCTTTCGGTCTTGTCGCGCGCGCCGCGCCGCTGCAACGCGGTGGCGCGCTGCGCGAACGACCCGGCGTCTTGCGCCAGCCAATCGCGGTAGACGGCGCGCATGGCCTCGTAGCCGTCGAACCCCAGCTGGCGCGCCAGGCGGTGCATGGCGCTGGACTGCAGCCCCGCCTCGGCGGCGACGGCGCGCATGGAATGCAGCGCGATGGCCTTGGGATTGTCGATGGCGTAGCGCGCGGCGCGCTGCAAAGTGGGAGGCAGGCTCGGGTACTGCTCCTCGATGAGTTTGTCGACCGCGCGCTTGTCCATCGGGGTTCCTGTGTTGCCGGTGAGACAGCTATTTTACGGTGGCGATCGCGGCGTCCACGGCCTCGCCCAGCGTCTCGACCGCCGCATCCAGTTCGGCGCGCGTCGTCAGGTACGGCGGCGCCAGCAGCACGTGGTCGCCGCGCTCGCCATCGATCGTGCCGCCGCCGGGGTAGCACAGCAGGCCGCGCACCAGGGCCTGCTGCTTGATGCGCGCATGCAACTGCAAGGCCGGGTCGAAGGCGGTATCGGCATCGCGCCGCGCCACCAGCTCGATCGCCTGGAACAGGCCGCGCCCCCGGATATCGCCGACATGCGGATGCTCGGCGAAGCGCGCGCGCAACTGCGCCTGCAGATACTCGCCCAATTGCGCCGACTGCCGGACCAGCCCATCGCGCGCCACGATCTGCTGCACCGCCAGCGCCCCCGCGCAGGCCACGGGGTGTCCCACATAGGTATGGCCGTGCTGGAAGGTTCCCGAACCGCCGACGATGGCCTCAACCACCTTGTCATGCGCCATCACCGCGGCAATCGGCTGATAGCCGCCGCCCAGGCCCTTGGCCAGGCACAACAGGTCGGGCACCACCGCTTCGCGCTCGAACGCATGGTACGAACCGGTGCGCCCCAGGCCCGACATGACTTCGTCCAGGATCAGCAGCACGCCATGGCGATCGCACACGGCGCGGATCTTGCGGAAGTAGCCCGGCACGGCGCAGACCGCGCCTGCCGTCGCGCCCACCACCGTTTCGGCGATAAAGGCGCTGACCGTGTCAGGCCCGAGCGCGAGGATCGTCTGCTCCAGCTCGTCGGCCAGACGGGTGCCATAGGCATCGTCCGATTCGCCCGGCAAGCGGTAATGGCGGGCGAAGCACGGCGATACATGGTGGCTGTCCGGCAGCAGCGGCTGGTACAGGGCCTTGCGGCCGCGATGCCCGCCAATGGCCAGCGCGCCCAGCGTATTGCCGTGGTAGCTCTGCAGGCGCGCAATATTGTGGCGGCGCTCCGGCTGGCCGCGCTCCACATGGTATTGGCGCGCCATCTTCAAGGCGGTCTCCACCGCCTCCGAACCGCTGGACAGGAAATACACATGGGCCAGCCCGGCCGGCGAACGCTGCACCAGCGCGTCAGCCAGGCGTTCGGCCGGCTCGGACGTGAAGAAACTGGTATGCGCGTATTCCAGCTGGCGGATCTGCGCGATGACGGCTTCCACGACCTCGGGATGAGCATGCCCCAGGCACGACACCGCCGCGCCGCCGGAACCGTCGTAGTAGCGCTGCCCGGCGTCGTCGAACAGGAAACTGCCCTCGCCGCGCACGGCCAGCGCCGGCGGTTTACGAGGGGTGCGATGAAAAATGTGGGTCATGGAAATGAAGCGGGGAACGGTTGACTCAGGCGATCGAAAAGTGGATCATATGATTCATACTATCAGAAAATAGATCATATGTTCACCCTGTCGTCCCCCGGCCACCGACGGGGCCAAGGCAGCCAACCGATCCCGCACAGGAGCATGGCCATGAGAATCGCGTGCGTGCAGATGCGCAGCACTGAAGACCTGCAAGGCAATCTGGCCCAGGCCACGGCCTATATCGAGCAAGCCGCCGGCCAAGGCGCCGAACTGGTGGTGCTGCCCGAGTTCTTCAACACCATCTTCTTCGCTCAGTACCAGGACAGCAAATACCATGCGCTGGCCGAAACCGACGCGGGCCCCAGCATCAGCGCCATGCGCGAGGCGGCGCAACGCCACCGCACCGCGGTGGTCGCCACCATTTACGAAAAAGTAGCGGCCGGCCTGTACTTCGATACGGCCATGCAGATCGACCCGGCGGGCGAGATCGTCTTCAAGTACCGCAAGGTGCACCCGGCGGCGGTGCACAGCCTGGAGAAGATCTATTTCCGTTACGGCACGCGCTTCGATACCTATCAGCTGGCCGACTGGCGCGTCGGCATCGGCATCTGCTATGACATGGGGTTCCCGGAAACCGCGCGCTGCCTGGCGGTCAATGGCGCCGAGCTGCTGCTCGCGCCCTATGCCACCTCGCGCGTGAATATGTTCCAGGAGGTGCTGCGCACACGCGCCTTCGAGAACGGCTGCTTCCTGGCGGCGGCCAATAAAGTGGGCCGCGAAGGCGATTGGCACATGGGCGGCGGCAGCCTCATCGTGGCCCCGGACGGCACAGTGCTGCAAAGCGCCGACACCGCCAGCGACGCCGTGCTGGTGGCCGACATCGACCCGGCGCAAGTCGAACAGGCGCGCATTGCCTATCCGTCGCGACGCGACCGGCGTCCGGACCTGTACAGCAGCCTGGCGCGCGAAGTCGACGCCACGCTATAGCCATCTTTTCCATTACGCAAGACACCGACACAAGGGGCAGTCCATCATGCGCAAGCACACACCGCCGGCGGCCCGCCGGTTTTCCAAGCACGTCGTCCTGCCGCTGCTGGCGGGCACGCTGGCGCTGTCCGCGTTGCCAGCCGCCGCGGCCGGCGACTGGCCGGCCAAGCCCATCCAGCTGATCGTGCCGTTCGCCGCGGGCGGCACCACCGACCTGCTGGCCCGCCTGGTGGCCGACGGCCTGTCCAAGGGCCTGCAGCAGAATGTCATTGTCGAAAACAAGCCGGGCGCCGGCGCCAATATCGGCGCCGCCGAAGTGGCGCGCGCCGCACCGGACGGCTATACGCTGCTGATGGGCACGCCCGGCCCGCTGGCCATCAACCCGTACGTGTATCCCAAGATGCCGTTCGACCCGGCCAAGGACTTCGCCGCCGTGTCCTACGTGGCCGACGTGCCCAACGTCATCCTGGCCAATCCGGCCACCGGCCTGAAAAACATTCCCGACCTGCTGGCGCGGGCCAAGGCCAAGCCCGGCCAGCTCAATTGGGGTTCGCCGGGCGTGGGCAGCACTGGCCACATCCAGCTGGAACTGCTGAAGCAATTGTCGGGCGTGGACATCGCGCACGTGCCCTACAAGGGCGCGTCGCAGGCCTCGGCCGACCTGATTGCCGGCCATATCCAGCTGGCGGGCGACAACGTACCCACCGCCCTGGAGAACATCCGGGCCGGCAAGCTGGTGGCGCTGGGCGTGGCCAGCAACGAGCCGCTGGAAGTCCTGCCCGGCGTGCGTCCGGTGCGCGAAGCCGTGCCCGGCTACCTGCTGCCGTCCTGGTTCGTGATCGTGGCGCCGGCCGGCACGCCGCAGCCCATCGTCGATAAAATCGCCGCGGTGATCGACGCTTACAAGCAAGAGCCCGCCACCATCGAGAAATTCCGCGCCCTGGGCGCGGTCCCGGTAGGCGGACCTGCCGCACGCCTGGCCGAGCATTTGAAAGCCGAGCAGGCGCGCTACGGCGAAGTCTTGAAGAACATGCCGGGGAATGCCCAATGAAGCGCAAACGCCTGGCGGTGGCGCGGCTCTGGTTCGAAGGCAATGCCTTCGGCCCGGTGCCGGCGGGCATGACCCAGTTCGAGCAATATGAATGGCAATCCGGGCCCGCCGTGCTGGAGGCCATGCGCGGCACCGCCACCGAGCTGGGCGCGGTGGCGCGCTTTGCCGACACTCACCCGGATTGGGAGGTGACGGTGCTGCGCTGCGCCGCGGCCCTGCCGGCCGGCCCCATCGACGACGCCGTCATGCAGCGCTATATGCGCGACGTGCAGGAAGGCCTGCAGGCCGGCATGGCGCAAGGCGGCTGGGACGCCATCTACCTTTCGCTGCATGGCGCGGCCATCACCCCCACCTGCGAAACTCCGGAGCTGGAAGTGGCCCGCATGGTGCGCCAGACATGCCCCGGAGCGCCGCTGGGCGCCAGCTTCGACCTGCATGGCAATATGCCCCCGGCCTGGGCCGAAGTCCTGGATATCGCCTCGGTGTACCGCACCCATCCCCACGTGGATATGGACGAGACCGCCGACCGCGTGCTGCAGGGCCTGCTGCGCATGGCCAATGACGGGCTGCGTACGCGGCGGGTGCTGCTCAACGAAGGCATTGTCCTGCCCAGCATCAACATGCGCACCGCGCCCGGGGGCCCGATGCACGCGCTGGAACAGGCCGCCCGCGACGCCACGACGGGGCCGGTGCGGGATGTGTCCGTGTTCGGCGGCTTTCCCTATGCGGATACCGCCGCGACCGGTGCGGCGGTATTCGTGGTCAGCGATGCCGCCGGCGACCCCGACGGCCAGGCGGCGCGCGCCGCGGCCGAGCAAGTCATGGCCGCGATCCGGCAGCGGGCCGGCGACTTCCGCATGCGCCTGCCGTCGCCCGCCGCGGCGCTGGCCAGCGCCCTGGCCAGCGCCAAGCCGGGCCTGATCGCCGTCACCGACTCGGGCGACAATCCGCTGTCGGGCGGCGGCGGCGACACGCCCGGCCTGTTTCGCGCCATCATGGACGCGCGGCCGCAAGTGGCCACGCTGTTCGCCAGCTTCGCCGACCCGGCTACCGTGCAGGCCGCGCGGCAGGCCGGCTTGGGCCAGCAGATCGAAGCGACACTGGGCGGCCGCAACGGTCCGCATTTCGGCCCTGGCGTGCCGGTGCGCGCCACGGTGGAACGCCTCACCGACGGCGTGTTCCTGAATAGCGGTCCGATGCAGACCGGCGTGGAGCGACGCTGCGGGCCCAGCGCGGTGCTGCGCATCCACGGCCTGCCAGCGCTGCGCGTCATCGTCACCGAACGCGTGGTGGCCGCAGACGACCCGGCTTTCTATGCCCTGCATGGTATCGACCCGGCAACGCTGCGGCTGCTGTGCGTAAAAGCCAAGAACCACTTCCGCGCCGCGTTCGCGCAGCGCTGTGCCGAGATCATCGATTGCGATGCCCCCGGCCCCGCCTGCCTGGACTTGTCGCAATTGCCATTCAAGAACGGCCACATCCAAGCCGGATATTGACGCGGTGAACGGACCCGGCCGGATTACTGATGCGCGATAGAGATTAGGTAATGGGCACATGCCGGCGGCCTCGCTCAGCCGGCCGCCAGCACCGCGTCCACCACCCGGTGCACGGCGCGCACGGCCGCGTCGGCGGCGCGGTTGGGGTGCGTCACCAGGTTGATGGTGCGTGTGATGGGCGGATCGGCGATCGGGGTGAGCGCCAGCTCGCCGCGCCGGATCTCGTCGCCGACCGAATGCACGGACAGGATGCTCTGGCCCTTGCCGGCCGACACCAGCTTCTTGATCGCATAGGTGGAGTCCACGTCGAGCAGGACTTTCGGCGCCCTGCCCAGGTGGTCGGCGAAGGTCTTTTCTATCATCAACCGCAGCGTCTGCGGGAACGCGGGCAGGATCAGCTCCAGGTCGATGATGTCCGCCAGCGAGACGGTCGGGGCCAGGCGCCGCCTGAACGCCGGATCGGAGACCAGGTAGAGGTCCTCGCGGCCCAGGCTGTGCACGGCCAGCGGCGTGCCGGTAGGCACGTCGTAGACCACCGCCAGGTCGATGCGGCCGGCCTGGGTCCATTCGAGCAGGGTGCCGCTCATGTGTTCGGTCAGGGCCAGCCGGATGTTCGGGTAGGCCTGGGTGACTTGCTCCAGCACCGATACGCAGAACTTGGTGTTGACCGCGGTGGACATGCCCAGCGTGACATTGCCGAAGGGATTGGTGTCCGACGACTTGAGATCATCGTGGACCGAATCCACCCGCCGCAGGATTTCCAGCGCGTGTTCCTTGAGGTAATGCCCGGCGGGCGTGAGCTCGATGCCGCGCGGCAGCCGCTTGAACAGCACCTGGCCCAGCTCTTCCTCGAGCTGCCGCAGGCGCTGCGAGATGGCCGGCTGCGCCACGTGGATCTGCGCGGCCGCGCCGGAAATGCTGCCGCAGCGGATGATGGCCAGGAAATACCGTAGTTGGGTAAGCGTCATGACATTGCATGGCTGCCCGGCGTGGCGCCGCGCACAAACATACATGAATATGTATGTAGACTATATTTTTATACTATTTTACCTATGTCTTCTTTGAGTGAAGAATAAGCCCAAACCATTCCAAGGAGACACCCCATGTCATTCAAGAAACTGGCGGCCGGCCTGGCCGCCGCCGCGAGCTTCGGCCTGGCACCTGCGGGCGCGCACGCCGCCTATCCCGACAAACCCGTCACCGTGGTGGTGCCGCAAGCCCCAGGCGGCACCAACGACATCGTCGCGCGCATCGTTGCCGAGAAGCTGGCGCAGCAGCTCGGCCAGCCTTTCGTGGTGCAGAACAAGCCGGGCGCCGGCGGCAATATCGGCACCGCCCAGGTGGCGCGCGAGGCGGCCGACGGCTATACGGTGCTGTTCACCATCAGCAGCGCCCAGGCGATCAACCCGGCCATCTACAGGGACCCCGGCTTCGATCCGGTGCAGGACTTCGCGCCGGTGGCGGCGGTCGGCTCGGTGCCCAACGTGCTGTGCGTGCATCCGTCGTTTCCGGCCGGCACGCTCAAGGAGTTCATCGAGCTGGTCAGGGCCAACCCCGGCAAGTACCAATATGCCTCGGCCGGCAACGGCACGCTGAACCACCTGCTGGGCGCCATGCTCGACGAGAAAGGCGGCCTGAAGCTGCAGCACATTCCCTACCGCGGCGTGGCCCCGGGCATGACCGACGTGCTGGGCGGCCAGGTGCCGATCATCTTCGCCAGCCTGCCTTCGGCCATGGCCAACATCCAGTCCGGCAAGCTGCGCGCGCTGGGCGTGAGCACGCGGGAACGCAACCCCGCCCTGCCCGACGTGCCGGCCATCGGCGAGCAGATTTCCGGCTACGGCGGCGAGCTGTGGATCGCCATGTATGTGCCCAAGGACACGCCCAAGGCCACCATCGACGCGCTCTACCAGGCCACCCGCAAGGCCCTGGCCAGCGACGACCTCAAGCAGAAATTCGCCGAGCTGGGCGTGCAGGCCCTCAACGACGATCCGGAGCAGCTCGCGCGCCGCCTGGAAGAAGACCTCGCCCTGTGGGCGAAGATCGTCAAGACCTCCGGCGCGCAGATCAACTGATATGAAAGCATTCGATCCCGGGCTGCAGGGCCCGCTCAAAGATGTACGAGTGGTGGACCTGTCGCGCCTGGTCGCCGGCAACATGCTGTCGCTGTACCTGGCCGATTTCGGCGCCGACGTCATCAAGGTGGAACGGCCTGGCAAAGGCGACGACCTGCGCCACTGGCGCGAGGGCGGCCAGCCCGTCTACTGGAAGGTCTATGGCCGCAACAAGCGCTCGCTGGAACTGGACATCAAGTCCGAGCAAGGCCTGGTCCAGCTCAAGAAGCTGATCAGGACCTCGCAGGTGCTGATCGAGAATTTCGTGCCCGGCGGACTGGAGAAGATGGGCCTGGCGCCAGAGGTGCTGCACGCCCTCAACCCCGCGCTGGTGATCGCGCGCGTGTCGGGCTGGGGCCAGACCGGCCCCTACAGCGGCAAGCCGGGCTTCGGCACGCTGGTCGAGGCCATGTCCGGCTACGCCTATTTGAACGGCTTTCCCGACAAGCCGCCGGCCCTGCCGCCGCTGGCGATGGCCGACATGATCGCCGGCATCTACGGCGCGGCCGGCGTGCTGACGGCGCTGCGCTCGGCCGAGCGGACCGGCGCGGGCCAGGTGGTGGACCTGTCGCTGTTCGAGCCGATCTTCTCGCTGATCTCGTCCGAGGCCGCCAAGTTCCAGGCCACCGGCACGCCCACCCTGCGCTCGGGCAACCAGTCGGCCCACACCGCGCCGCGCAATGTGTACGTGTGCCGGGACGGCAAGCACATCGCCATGTCGGGCTCCATGCAGTCGATGGCCATGCGCATCTTCGACACCATCGGCCGGCCCGAGCTGAAGACCGATCCGCGCTTCGAGAACAACGACGCGCGCGTGCAGAACAAGGACCTGCTGGACGGCATCATCCAGGACTTCGTCGCGCAGCGCAGCCAGGAAGAGAACCTGGCGCTGTTCGAGCGGGCCGGCGTTACCGCCGGGCCGGTATATTCGGTGGCCGACCTCATCGGCCACCCCTACGTGGCCGGCCGCGAGGCCATCGTCGAGCTGGCCGACGCCGACATGGGCAGCGTGCCCATGCACAACATCATTCCGCGCCTGTCGTCCAGCCCGGGCGGCTTCCGCCGCCCGGCTCCCGCGCTGGGGGAACATACCGCCGACATCCTGGCCGAACTCGAGCGCGTCTCGCTGAACTGAAGGACTTTCCCATGAGCCAAGTCTTCGCGTGGCGATCGATGCTGTTCGTGCCGATCGTCAATGACCGCTTCATCCAGAGCGCGTTGAAGCAGCCCGCCGACGCCATCCAGCTGGACCTGGAAGACAGCGTGGCGCTGGACCAGAAAGCCCTGGCGCGCGAGCGCGTGGCGGAGGTCGCCGGCCTGTGCGCCGGGCACGGCAAGGACGTGATCGTGCGCGTCAACCGTCCCTGGCGGCACCTGCTGCGCGATATCGAGGCCAGCGTCGGCCCGCACGTCCAGGCGCTGACCCTGCCCAAAGTGCCAAATGCCGCCTTCGTGCAATCGGTGGCCGAGATCGTCGACGAGCTGGAGCGCGAGCGCGGCATGGCGCCGGGCGCCACACGCCTGATCGTCATGGTCGAGGACGCGGAAGGCCTGCATCACATGCATGACATCGCGGCCGCGCATGCGCGCGTCTGCGGCATGATCGTCGGCGCCGAGGACCTGGCGGTGTCCATGCAGATGGCGGTCACCGCCGATACGCTGTATGTGCCCAACGTCATGGCGGTGGCCGCATGCCGGCGCGCCGGCATCGCGCCCATCGGCTTCGTGGGCTCGGTGGCCGATTTCGCCGACCGCGAGGCGTTCCGGCGGACGGTCGAGCGCGGCGCGGCGCTGGGATTCGAAGGGGCATTCTGCATCCACCCGGCCCAGGTGCCCATCGCCAACGCCGCCTTCGCGCCCAGCGCGGCCGCCGTCGCGCGGGCGCGCGCGCTGATCGCCGCTTTCAAGGAAGAAGAAGCCAGGGGCCGCTCGGCCTGCACATTCGAAGGCCGGATGGTGGACGCTCCGGTAGTCAAGCAGGCGCAGCGGGTAGTGGCGAAGGGCGAGGCGTTCGGGATTTGAGCAGGGAAAGAGTTGACACTTTCAACCGCTACTTCTACCTTTACAGGATGAAGGAAACGCCCATCACCGCTATCGACAAGAAGGACATCGACGCGCCGCTCACCGACGTCGTGTATCAGCGCATGCTCGACGGCATCTACGCCGGGCGGCTGGCGCCCGGCAGCGTCATCAATGAAGTCGAGCTGGCTCGCGAATTCGGCGTGAGCCGCGGACCTGTCCGCGAGGCGGTCAGGCGCCTGCAGGGCATCCAGATCGTCACGCGCGAGCCCTATATCAAAGCGCGCGTCGTCACGCTGTCGGCAGAGTCGGCACTGGAGCTGTTCCAGATGCGCATGGGCCTGGAAGGCGTGGCCTGCCTCCTGGCCACGCAGCGCATGAGCGACGCCGAGATCGAACAGTTGCTGCGCGACATGGATGCCCACCACGAAAGCTGGACCCGGCGCGGCTCGGCGCCGGACGGCAGCGAGCGCCATTTCGACCTGCACGAGCGCATCGTCAGGGCCAGTGGCAACCGGCGCATCATCGCCGCGCTATGCGAAGATCTCTATCACTTGCTGCGCATTTACCGTCGCCACTCTGGCTCGGTGCTCGAACGCAAGGACGATGCCTACGACGAACACTGGCAGATCGTACGCGCGATCCGCAGCCGCGATGCCCGGCTCGCCGAATCACTGATGCGATCGCACATCGAGCGCGCGGCCAACCACGTGGCCAGCCAGCTCGGCACGCCGGCGCAGCACTGACCCCGGCGCCATGGGCCCGCGCGCAGCGCTCTTCGGCGCAGGCTCAGCCTCCGGCGCCGTCGAGCTCTGCCGCGATCGCCCGGCCGATGCGCATTCCCAGTCCCAGGGCGGACAACAGGCCGTTACCCGACATATAGCCAAGGCTGCCGCGATTACCGCTGATGCCGCAGGCCGCGCCGCCGCCGGCCCAGAGGCCCGCGATGGCGACGCCACTCGCGGCCTGCACGCGGCCATCGGAGTCGACCCGCAAACCACCCTGCGTGTGAAAAATGGCGGGCCCAATGCGCGTGGCCGTCAGGCGCTCGCCCAACGCGCCCAGCCCCCACTGGGCGCGGCCGAAGCTGTCGCGCGCAGCGCCGGCCGCGCATAAGCGCGCCGCGTCCAGCGTCGCCGCCAGGCCGCCCGCGTCGATCCCGGTGCGCGCGCAGATTTGCGGCAGCTCGCCTTCGAGCACCCCGCCATGTGCGGCCAGCTCGGCATATTCTTCCTGGCCGGCAGCGGTCAGATCGCGTACCCGGGTATCGGCAATCAGCCAGAATGGCCCCTCGCGCTCCAGTTCCAGCGCGGCGAAGGCAGAATAGCCGATGCTCTCGTCGCCGAACCGCCGGCCGGCGCGGTCGACGATGATGCCGCCCTTCTCCACCACGGTCCACGTCACCAGGGACCCATGCGGGTCGGCCAGGCTGGCGTGGCCCTGATATGCCCGCATATTGGCCAGCGCGGCGCCGAGCGGCTCGCCCCACAGAATGGCCTCGCCCGCGCTGCCGGTGCCGCCGCCATAAGGAGCGTCGGCGACCTCCGGGACGAAGCGCCGCAACAGTTCCTTGTTGGCGGCATAGCCATTGCTGGCCAGCACCACGTGACGCGCGCCGATCCGCGTGGCCGCGCCATCCGGCGTGACGCAGGCGACGCCGCACAGCCGGCCTTCATCGACGGCCAGGCCGGTCACCGCATTCGACCACGCCACCGGAATATCGCGCCGTTCGCATTCGCGCAGCAAATCGTCGACCAGGTCGGCGCCGCGGCGCGATGGCGGGGCGTGGAGCCGGTGCACGCGATGGCCGATATGCTTGTAGGACTCCACCAGCGTCAGCCGCACATGGGCCCGGTCCACCAGCCATTCGACCAGTTCGGCCGAGGTTGCGGTGAGCGCCCGCGTCAGGTGCATGGCCTCGTGCTCGCCCGCCACCGAAAGCAGATCTTCCTCGAACAACGCCGGCGTGTCGTGGATGCCGGCAGCTTGTTGAAAACGCGTGCCCGCAGCCGGGATCGAGCCGCTGGACAATACCGTATTGCCGCAAGCTCGGTCGGCCTTGTCCAGGACCGCGATGCCGGCGCGGGGGCATTGGTCATGGATGGCGATGGCGGCCGCCAGGCCGCACCCGCCGGCTCCCACGATGAGAACATCGAACTCGGTATCGAATGACATGGCGATCCGCGGGCGCTACTGCACTTTCGCGCCGGAAATCTCCACGGCCTGCGCCCACGAGGCGCGCTCGCGTTCGAGTTCCGCGTCGAAATCGGCCAGCGTCACAGGCATCGGCGTCAGCCCGAGCGTCTGGAGTTTCTCAACGACATCGGGCGATGCCATGGCGGTCTTGATGTCCGCCGCGATCTTCTGCACGACCGGCGCAGGCGTGCCCTTGGGCGCGAAGATGCCCGACCAGGGCGCGGCCGCGAATCCCGGGAAACCCTGCTCGGCAATGGTGGCGTAACCACTGCCGCTGTAGTCCTTGTCGGTCGTGATGGCGATCAGCTTGAGCTTGCCCGCCTTGATCTGCGCCTCGGCCGACGGCAGCCCCGTGATGCCCACGGGCACGAAGCCGGCGACGATGTCGTTGATCAGCGGGCTGGCCCCTTTGTACTGGACCGCCTCCATCGGGAACTGGCCGCGCTCGCGCAGCAACTCCATGGTCAGGTGCGAGGCAGTGCCATTGCCGTCCGTGCCGTATACCTGGAACTTCGGGTCCTTCTTGGCCAGCGCGATCAGTTCCTGGAGATTATTGGCGGGGATGCCTGGATTGGCGAGTATCGCATTCGGATAGATCACGACTTTCGCCACCGCCTCGAAGTCCTTCTCCGGATCGTAGGGCAGCTTGGGATACAGCGAGCCGGCAATGCCGTGCGAGCCCGTGACGCCGAGGACCAGGGTATAGCCGTCGGGCGCCGCCTTGGCGGTATAGCCGGCGCCGATCGTCCCACCCGCGCCGGCGCGGTTCTCGATCACCACGGTCTGCTTCCACTGTTTGCTCAGCGCCTCGCCAAGCACGCGCGCCGTGACATCGGTGGGGCCGCCAGGCGCGAAAGGCACGACCAGGGTCACCGGGCGCTCAGGCCACTGCGCCGCGACCGCCTGCGACGCCGGCCAGGCCGCCAGCGCCGTCAAGGCCAGCGCAGCCAGCGCGACGCGCCGGCGCTGCGGCGAACGGGGGCCGAATGCGGGTTGATTCATTGTTGATCCTTTAGTGTTGACAGATTTTGCATTTATCAGCATGCAAAGCGAGAAAATCGCCATTCAAGCGCGCTATATGTGGAAATCTACACAAAGTGTTAACAGATTAGGATCGGTGTTAACACCTAGCCGATTTCATCGGCGGGCGTTGCCAGCAATCGGACCATCTGCTCGACCTCGGCACGATCCAGGTCGCGGACGATGAACACCAGCTTGCCGATGAGGCGTGAAGGGGTGCCCGCGGCCGCTGCCGGCGTCGAGAACACGTGGTGTACGGCATGCACGGCCATCGGCCCCGCTTCGGCGAACGGCAACACGCCTTTCAGCCGCAGCAGCCGGTCGGCGTAGCCGTGCTGCACGCCGCGCACGAATGCCGCCCAAGCCGGCCAGCCAACCGGACCCGGCACATCTACCGTGACGCTATGAATGCCGTAGGCCAGCAGGTGGCGCAACGCGGTTGGCGGACTGTCAGCGGCGGACGGGCCGGCCGGGCGGACGGGCGCGGCGGTGGGATCCAGCAGGTCGCGGGCCAGTGCGTCATCGGCCATGCGGTTGTCCAGGATGCGCGCGGCCGGATGCAAGACGGCGAGCCACGCCGCCAGCCGGCCGGTGTCGGGGTACATATCGCCCTTGGTCAGCACGATGGTGTCCGACATCAGCAATTGGGTCTTGGCTTCGTGGTACGTGTCCACGTCGGCCTGCCCGAACCCCGCATCGAAGGTGCTGATGACGCCATCGAACCGGAACTGGCGGCAAAGCGAACCGTCGCCGTAGACCGCATTGATGATCGGCCCGGGCTCGGCCAGGCCCGAGGTTTCGATCAATACACGGTCGAACCAGGGAATGTCGCCGCGCAGCCGCCGGTAGTAGAGCGAGGCCAGCGTGTCCTGGATAGCGCTGCTGGCCAGGCAACACAGGCAGCCTGAATCCAGCAGTTGAATATCCCGGTCGTCGGATTGGTCGGTCACCAGCGCCTGGTCCAGCCCTACTTCCCCGAATTCGTTGACGATCACCGCGCAACGCGCGAACCCGGGCTGGTGGATCAGCCGCCGCAACAGGCTGGTCTTGCCGCTGCCCAGGAACCCGGTCAACAGGGTAAGAGGGATGGGAGTGGTGGCGCTCATGCCTGCGGGCTCATTCCACGGCGCGAACCGGCAGCGCCCTCAGATAATCGGCCACTTCGGCCGTGGGGATGACATCGGCATACTTGCAGTTCAGGTCGAACAGGCTCATCGCGTGGCTGGACTGGAAACGGTCGAACGAAGCTTCTTCGGGGATGATCACCTTGAAGTTGTACGAATAGGCGTCGACAGTTGTGGCGCGCAGGCAGCCGGAGGTGGTGCAGCCGACCAGGATGAGCGTGTCCACGTCGAAAAAGTTGAGGTGGCTCATGAAGATCGTCCCGAAAAAGCACGATGGCTTCTGCTTGACGATGCGGATGTCCTGCGGGCGCGGCGCCAGCTCCTCCACCGTCCGGGTCGCGTGGGTATTGGCGAGCACGGTTTTCTCGGTGCCGCGGTGGTTCTTGCCCACCTGCACTCCGCTGTCGAGCAAGTCGTTGCGACGGCCGCTTTCTGTGTAGAAAACGGGCAGGTTCTTCTCGCGCGCCAGCTCCAGCAACGGCACGATGTGCTTGACCGCTTCCCAGGCTTCGGCCCCGCAATGAGTGCGGTACTGCTTGAGACCTTCCAGGATGTCTTGCGGCGTGTCGCCGCAGAAGTTGTACTGCACATCGATGATGAACAAGGCCGGACGCTTGCCAAAGCCGCCGCGCTTGCCGTAGCCCGCCGCCTTGAATACCGCCTTGTCCCGGTCGGTCAGGAAATCGTCCCAGATGCGTTTGGGTTCGGACATTGGTTTTGCTCCTGTTGATTGATGTTCAAAGTCGGCTCAGATAGCGGCCGCCGGGAGTGTGCCGCGCGGCATCGGCGATCTTGCCGTCGCGCGCCACGGTGCGGCCGCGCACCAGGGTGCGCACCGGCCATCCCTTGAAGGTCATGCCCTCATATGGCGAGTAATCGGCATGCGATTCCGAGGCAGCGGGGTCGACGGCGCGCTCGAGGTCGGGATCGACGATCACCAGGTCCGCATCGTTGCCTACCGCGATGCGCCCCTTGCCGGACATGCCATAGATGCGCGCCGATGCGCTGCTGGCCACCTTCATGAGCGTCTCCAGCGGCACCTGACGACGGTGATAGCCCTCGTGCAGCAAGATCGGGAGGATCATGCCCGTGCCAGGAAAGCCATTGCTGGCCGCCCAGATGTCCTTGTCCTTGGTGGCGCGCTTGCGCGGCACGTGATCGGATCCGATGGTGGTCACCGCCCCGTCGCATACTCCTTCCCACATGGCGTCGATGTCGGCGGCCGAGCGCACTGGCGGGTTCACCTTGGCATAAGCGCCCGCCGGGCTGCGGTCGTCCAGGAACAGATAGTGCGGGCAGGTCTCGACATGAATGGGCGCCGTGCGGCCGTCGCCGCGATGGCGACGCACCTCTTGCAGGGCCTCGCGGCTGCTCAGGTGCACGATGTTCACCGCGGTGCCCGTCTTGCCGGCGAAGTAGCACACGCGGTGCACGTTCTCGGCTTCCAGGAAGTCGGGGCTTTGCTCGTTCCAGGCCGCCAGGTCGTCGCGGCCGGCGGCGCGCAACGGGTCGCGCAGCCAGGGGATGACCTCGACGTTTTCGCAGTGCACGCCCAGGACCGCGCCGGGAATTTCCCGGGTGGCCATCAATGCGCCCCACAGCAGGCCGTCGTCGATGTCGGTAAAGCCTTTCGACAAGCCGGCCGCCCCCTTGTACATCATGTACAGCTTGTATGAGTTGACCCCGAAGCGGCGCGAAATCTCGTCCAGCGTGTCGACGTGCAAGCGGCTCGTGATGCCGAAGTGAAAGCCGAAATCGATGCAGCTCTGGCTCTCCGCGCGCGCTTTCACGGCATCGAAGCTGTCCCGGATGTCAGCCGAGCGATGAAAGGAGATGACACTGGTGGTCCCGCCCAGCGCGGCGGAGCGCGATTCGGTCTCGAAATCCGTCTCCGGCGAGCCGAAGCCGAAATGCACATGCGGATCGATGACGCCGGGCAGCGTCCATAGCCCCTGGCAATCGATGACCTCGCGCGCGGGGGGCAGCGCTTGCCCGTGGGCCACGATCATGGCGATCCGGCCGTCGGCGATGCCGATCTGCCCGGGCACCAGCCCCTGGCCCTCCAGAAAGACGAGCGTATTGACCAGAGCGGTATCGAGAGGCCTTGTCATGTTGATTTATTTCCTTGGAAGCACGTTTCAATTGCGCAGATAGTCCGCCAGTACGCTGGCCGGGATACCGCCCTGAAGCAGCAGCTCACGCTCGGACCGGGTCAATACTTGCGGTTGCACGACAAATTCGATGCGGGCGTCCGCCCGGGTGGCGGTGACCCGCAAGGCACGCCCTTGCTGCACGGCGTCGACCACGTCATGAAAGTCGAATTCCTCGCTGCCGTTCAGGCCGAGCTCCTGCCACCCCTGGCCGGCCTCGAACTGGAGGGGAAGCACCCCCATGCCGACCAGATTGGCACGATGGATCCGCTCGAAGGACTTGGCCAGCACGGCACGCACGCCCAGCAGCGCGGTTCCCTTGGCGGCCCAGTCGCGACTGCTGCCGGTGCCGTACTCTTTGCCGGCGAGGACGACAGTGGCCGTGCCCTGCGCGATGTAGCGCCGGCTGGCGTCGTAGATGCTCATGACCTCGCCGCTGGGGAAATGGCGCGTGTAGCCGCCCTCGGTATCCGGCGCCAGCAGGTTCCGGATACGAATGTTGCCGAACGTCGCCCGCGTCATGACTTCGAAATTGCAGCGGCGAGCCACGTACGTGTTGAAGTCCGGCTGGGCGACGCCGCGGCTCAGAAGATACTGGCCGGCCGGCGCCTCGACGGGAATTTCGCCGCTGGGCGAGATATGGTCGGTGGTCAGCGAATCACCATAGAGCCCCAGCACTCGGGCGGCCCGCAGCCGTTGCCCCGACTGCTGCGCCGAGGGCGCGGGAGGCTGGAAGAACGGCGGTTCGACCAGGTAGGTGGAATCCGGGTCCCATTGCCAATGCCGCCCCGTCCCGGCCACCAGTTGGCTCCACTGCGGCGCGCCTTCCGGCTCCAAGTCCCAGACCCTGCGAAACCCGTCGGCCGACAGCGCCGTCCGCATCAATGCGCCCAGCTCCGCCTCGTCCGGCCACAGCTCGTGCAGCCACACCGGCTGTCCCTGGGAGTCGTGCCCGATGGGATCCCTGGCGAAATCGATGTCGATGCGTCCAGCCAGCGCATACGCCACCACCAGCGGCGGCGAGCCGATGTAGTTGGCGCGCACCAGCTTGTGGATGCGCCCCTCGAAATTGCGGTTGCCGGAAAGCACCGCGCACGCCACCCATTCATGCTCGACGAGATCGCGGACCACATCCGGAGACAATGGGCCGGATTTCCCGCCACAGGTGGTGCAACCATAGCCGACTACGGCAAAGCCGATGGCGGCCAGATCGTCCAGCAAGCCGGTATTGCGCAGGTAGTCGGTAACGGTGCGCGAGCCCGGCGCCAATGACCGCTTCACCCATTGCGGGGGAACGAGGCCCCGCTGCCGGGCGCGGCGGGCCAGCAGGCCGGCGGCCAGCATTACCGAGGGGTTGGAAGTATTGGTGCAGGAAGTGATGGCGGCCAGCACGATGCTGCCATGGCGCAGCCCGGCGCCGCCCGCCGGCCGGGCCAATGCGCCCGGAGCGACGCCGAAGCCGCCGTCGGCCGGCGGCCGCGACAGCCGCTGCACGAAATCGCCGCCCAGCTCACTGATGGGCAGGCGGTCTTGCGGACGGCGCGGGCCGCTCATGCAGGGTTCGGCCCGGTCCAGGTCGATGGTCACGGTCCGTGCGTACCGTATGGAGGATGAGAGCGGATCCGCCCGCCACAGGCGGTTCGCCTTGCAATATGCCGCGACCGACTCGATATGGGCGTCGTCGCGGCCCGTCATGCGTAGATAGCGCAGCGTCTGCTCGTCGACGGGGAAAAAACCGCAAGTAGCGCCGTACTCCGGTGCCATGTTGGCGAGGGTTGCGCGGTCGGCCACCGACAGCCGCGGCACGGCCTCGCCGAAGAATTCGACCATGCAGCCGGTAACGCCTTCGCGGCGCAGGCACTGGGTGACCAGCAGCGCGGCGTCCGTGGTGGTCGCCGGGCCGCGGAACGCCCCCTTGAGCTCGACGCCGACCACTTCGGGGATGGGGAATGTGTATGCGCGGCCCAGCAAGGCGGATTCCGCATCGATACCGCCGACGCCCCACCCCAGCACGCCCAGGCCATTGATCATGGGGGTATGCGAATCGCCCCCGATGACGAAATCAGGATAGGCCCACTGCCGGCCGGCATGCTCGCGCAGGGTGACGACCGTGGCCAGCTTCTCGAGGTTCACCTGATGGATGATCCCGGTTCCGGGCGGAAAGACGCGCAACCCACCGAAAGCCTGCTGGGCCCACTTGAGGAAGCGATAGCGCTCGGCGTTGCGGCCGAACTCGGCATCGAGGTTGCGCCGTAGCGCGCCGTCTTCGCCCCAGGCGTCGACCTGCAGAGAATGGTCGACGATCAGGTCGACGGGCACCCGTGCGTCCACGGCGGCCGGATCGCCGCCGGCCGCGGCGACGGCATCGCGCAATGCGGCAAGGTCCTGCAGCACGGGCAGGCCGCTTGAATCGGGCAGGATCACCCGTTCGACGTGCAGGGAAATCTGGGCGGAGATATTGCTCTGCCACTGGGCAACCGCCCCGATTTCGGCATCCTGCACCGGCCGCCCGAAATGCCGATGCCGCTCCAGGTTCTCGAGCAGGATGCGGATGACATAGGGAAGCGTGTCGATGTCGACCCCATACCGGCCGGCGACATGCGCCACGTCGATATAAGCGGCCGGCACCCCGTTCAATACCAACGACGCCGTCATGTAGAAGCCCTTCTTTGTACCCTAGGGAGCATAGAGCTATCCCAGCTTAACTGTCAACACTATGTCCGAATGGCCACGGGAATTTGCGGCTATAGCGCAAGCCTCAAAGGAGGCGACGCCTTGTTACCCCAAAAAGAGTTGACACTTTTGGCAGTGGAAATTGATAATTCGCCCACGCCGGCGCTGCTGCGCCATGACCACGAGCCGTACAGAGGAAATCCACGCCCATGACATCCGCCGCCCAGAAATTCCGGGATCTGCTCAACACCGCTGAATTCATTGTCTCGCCAGGCGTCTATGACGGCTACAGCTTGCGGCTGGTGCAGGCCGCGGGGTTCAAGACGGCGTGCACTAGCGGGGCCGCCCTGTCCAACGCCCTGCTCGGCATTGCCGACATCGGCGTAATGGGCCTGACCGAAAACGTCAATCATTGCCGCATGCTGGCGCGTTCGGTAGATATCCCGCTGACCGCCGACGCCGATACGGGCTACGGCAATCCGGTGAATGTGTTCCATACCGTACGCATGTTCGAGGAAGCCGGCGTCGCCGGCGTCAACATCGAGGACCAGGTCAGCCCCAAGCGCTGCGGCCACATGCCAGGCAAGGATGTGATCCCGCTGGAAGAAATGGTGAAGAAGATCGAGGCGGCCTGCCTGGCGCGGCGCGACGACAGCTTCGTCATCATCGCGCGCACGGATGCGTTGGCCGTTGAAGGCATCGAAGGCGCCGCGCGCCGCGCCCAGGCCTACGCCGCAGCGGGCGCCGACGTGATCTTTCCCGACGCGGTCAAGACGCCGGAAGACATCGGCCGCATCGTAGAGGCGGCAGGCATCCCGGTCAGCATCAACATGGGCTTCGGTATCCGCCAACGCCCGACCACACCTCTCATCCCGATCCCGGAGCTCAAGAGACTCGGCGTCAAGCGCATCAGCCTGCCGCGCATGCTGCCCGCGGCCGCCATCCACGGCATGCGCAGCGCGCTGGAAGAAATGAAGACCGTCGTCGCCACCGGCGTGCCGGCCCACCGCCCCGACCTGCTGGTGGGAATCGAGGACATCATGGAGCTGATGGGCTACGAAGAAATGCGGGCCCTGGAAAAGCGGCTCACGACGCTCGCCCCTTGACCGGCGCGAGGCCGGGCCCGTAAGCGAGGCGCCTGCAGGCCTCGCGATACTGGCCAACGGAACGCCATCTTGCCCCGGGGCCATGTGCCGCTCCATAGCAGCGTGGCCTGGCCACAAGAGCCGCGGCACTGCCCATTACGACAACTTGCGCCGGCACGGGTCGGGTATGCGGCGGCGCGTGGGGACGCCGGCATTACACCGTCGCCGCAATCAAACGAGGTTCGGCAATGATGCCGGCATGCCCCCCGTCCAGGCGCCGCGGCTTGCAGGCCACCCATATTAATTATAATTAATTGTTATTCTCATAACTAATCACCATGCTCTAATCACCGCCGGGGAGCTTGGCCCGGCCTTGTTTCACAAAAAGATACAAAAAATCGCCGCTTTCCGCTCGGCGAAGATGGCATCGCGTTACCGACAGACACATGACAATACGCGGCCATTTCCGCCTAAACCGTCTCAACACACAGTCATTCAGCCAGCTTCCCGCGCCGTTGCATCGGTGCGGCCGGCGTTCTTACGATCCGGCCCATTGGCCTGCCCCGGTTTCGCCGCGGCGCCATGACGATCCACCGGAGAACGCCATGCACACCTCGACCATTCCCGTGTCCGATATCGCCAGGCCGGCCGCTCCCGCGCCGCAGGCCTGGCGTGCCGACGACATCCTGGCCCTGTACGAACTGCCGTTCATGGACCTGCTGTACCGGGCCCAGCAGACGCACCGGCAGCATTTCGACGCCAACGCGATCCAGTTGTCCAGCCTGCTGTCGATCAAGACCGGCGGCTGCCCGGAAGACTGCGCCTACTGCCCGCAGTCGGCGCACTACGACACCGGCCTGGCGGCCGACAAGCTGATGCCGCTGGACGAGGTGCTGCAGGCGGCCCGCGCCGCGCAGGCCGGCGGCGCGCAGCGATTCTGCATGGGCGCGGCCTGGCGCAGCCCCAAGCCGCACCACCTGGAGCAAGTGGCCGAGATGATCAGCGCGGTCAAGGCGCTGGGCATGGAAACCTGCGTCACGCTGGGCATGCTGCGCGAAGGCCAGGCCGAGCAACTGAAAGCGGCCGGCCTGGACTACTACAACCACAACCTGGATACCTCGCCCGAGTTCTATGGACAGATCATTTCCACCCGCACTTACCAGGACCGCCTGGACACGCTGGAACGCGTGCGCGATGCCGGCCTGAGCGTGTGCTGCGGCGGCATCGTGGGCATGGGCGAGTCGCGCCGCGAACGCGCCGGCCTGATCGCGCAACTGGCCAGCCTGGATCCTTATCCCGAGTCGGTGCCGATCAACAACCTGGTGCAGGTGGAAGGCACGCCGCTGGCCGGCACCGAACCGCTGGACCCGTTCGAGTTCGTGCGCACCATCGCAGTCGCCCGCATCACCATGCCGCGCGCGCGGGTAAGGCTGTCGGCCGGCCGCGAAGCCATGAGCGACAGCCTGCAGGCCCTGTGTTTCCTGGCGGGTGCCAATTCGCTGTTCTGCGGCGACATGCTGCTTACCACCGCCAACCCGCAGGTGGCAGCCGACCAGCGGCTGCTGGCGCGCCTGGGCATGCATGCCGAAGGCCTGCCGCCGCCATCGCCCGGGAGCGCCGCCGCATGTTCGTGACGCCCGGGCTGCTATACCTGCTGGCCAGCGTGGCGTTCAGCGTCACCGTGGCGGTGCTGCTGAAGCTGGCGCGCCGCCACGACATCGACGTCCGGCAGGCCATCGCCGCCAACTATGCGGTCACGGCGGCGCTGACCTGGCTCATGCTGAACCCTTCGGCCAAACAGCTCGCATCGGCCGGGCAGGCGTGGGGCCTGTTGTTGGCGCTGGGGCTGCTGCTGCCCAGCGGCTTCATGGCGATGGCGCAATCGGTGCGCCATGCCGGCATCGTGCGCAGCGACGCCGCGCAGCGCCTGTCGCTGTTCCTGCCGCTGCTGGCGGCTTTCGCGCTGTTCGGCGAGCCGCTCACGCTGCGCAAGGCCGCCGCCGTGCTCCTGGCTTTCACCGCATTGTTCTGCGTACTGCGGCGGCGCACGCCGGCGGCGGCCGCCTCGGCCGACGGCCGCGCCTGGCTGTGGCCGCTGGGCGTCTGGCTGGCGTACGGGGTAGTGGATGTGCTGTTCAAGCAGGTCGCCAAGACCGGCGCGGCGTTCTCGGGCGCGCTGCTGATCGCCTTCGCCCTGTCCGGCATCGTCATGGCCGGCTACCTGCTGCTGCGACGCACCGAGTGGCAGGCGCGCCACCTGTTGGCCGGCATGGCGCTGGGCGTGGCCAATTTCGGCAACATCGTGACCTACATCCGTGCCCACCAGGCGCTGCCCAACAATCCCGCGCTGGTGTTCTCGACCATGAACATGGGGGTGATTGCCGTGGGCACGGTGGTGGGCGCGCTGGTGTTCCGGGAGAGGCTCAGCGGCTTGAACCTGCTGGGACTGGTGTTGGCGGGGGCGGCCATCTTGATGATGATGCCGTGAAGGGGATGATGCGCGGGTGTTGATGGCTAAGGGGTAGAGTTCGGCGTTAGAGGTTGTTGTTCTATTGGCGTCGGGGCGGATGGGCGGAGCCGGCGGGGCTTCCGTGGCCGTCCGGGCGCCCAGCGCGCCCGGCACCGCGTCGCTCGCCTCGTCCGGCCCCTTCGGGCCTCCCTACGGCATCCGCTCGCTCGGCCCCGAGGCGCCCCGCCGGCTCCGCCCATCCGCCCCGACTCGCGACAACGCCAAACCGCCACGCCGCTGCCGCCAATACCGTTCTTGCGCTTCGTCGGCCGCGCCTGGGGGGAAGAAAAACATCTTGCAGGGCCGCGTGTTCCAGCCGCCCTGCGCGGCTTGAAAACGCATTCGGGCGGGATGCGGGGTGGGTGGTTTTTCATGGACGTTGCCAAGCCCTACCAGCCAGGCCGGTAATGGTGCGATGTGCAGATGTTGGCGCGCGTTGTCGTTATCGGGCGTCCGGAAGCTTCTAACGCTCATCGTGCAACATACGAATCACGACCCCGTCCTTCGACACCAGTCCTTCGACACCAGCCTTTCGCCCGCCACCGGCCGAAAGCGTGTTCCAGCCGCGCAGGGCGGCTGGAACACGCGGCCCTGCAAGATGTTTTTCTTCTCCTCGCCGCGACCGACGAAGCCTACGAGCCCATATCGTGCCGGCGGCGTATCGAGGTTGGTCAGGTGCGAGTCGGGCCGTGGCGCCGGGGGTGGCGGGGCGCCTCGGGGCCGAGCGAGGGAAACCGAAGGAGCGTAGCGACGAGGTTGACGAAGCGGTGCCGGGCGCTGGGGGCGCCCGGACGGCCACGGAAGCCCCGCCGCCCCCGGCGCCACGGCCCGACGCCAATAGAAAGAACAGAGAACGACACCCTCCAGGCAGCCCGCGCCGATCAGGTGCCCGTCCGCACCTCGCCCGCCTCCGGCTCCTCCCCGGTGCTGGCGGCATCGGCCGCCGCCTCCGGCCCCTGCACCACGCCCGGCTCGGGCGAAGCCATCTCCATGGTGACATCGATCTCCGGATCCACGCGCGGGTCGAGCGCCGCCGCGGCGGGCGAACTCTGCAGGTTGTCGGGCAGCGGCACGAAATGCACCGGCGCCTCGTCCACCTGGTGCGCGCCTGTCACGCGGGCCGGCCGCACCTGCCATACCAGGACCAGCGCGCACACCGATACGAACACGTAGTACATGCTCGGCCCCGCCGTCGACATCAACAGGCCGGCCACCATGGGCCCCAGGCACGCCCCCACCCCGTAGGTCATCAGCAGGATGGCGCTCAGGCCGACGCGGCGTTCGGGCTCGACGTGGTCATTGGCGAAGGCGGCGCCGAGGGGATAGAGCGTGAACTGCAGCACGCCGAATACGCATGACAGCAGCACCAGCAGCCAATATGGCAAGGTGAACCAGCCCCACATGGCCACCGGCAGCAGCGCCAGCAGCAAGGCATTGAAGCGGATCAGGCCGGCGCGGTTGATGCGGTCCGACAGCCAGCCCATCGGCCATTGCGACAACAGGCCGGCGGTGACGCCCGCCGCCACGAAGATGGCCGATTGCGACGTCGTCATGCCGTACTTGGCGGCGTAGACGGGAGCCAGGCCGTAGAAAGCGCCGGACAGGTTGCCGGCCACGAACAGCACGGTCAGCGACAGCGGCACGCGCTGGCGGAAGAAGTGCAGGTCCAGCGGCGCCGGCAGCGGGGTGGGCGGGTGCGAACGCGCCGTCACGGCGATCGGCACCAGGCACAACACCAGGCAGGCCGCCACCAGGGTCAGCGGCCCCTGGTCGAGCGAAGCGTAGGCGGTCAGCACGAGCTGTCCCAGCACCGTGCCCAGGCCCGACACGACCATGTAGACCGAAAATACGCGGCCGCGCTGGTGGTTCTCGGTCTGTTCATTGAGCCAGCTTTCGATCACCATCAGCTCGGTCACCATGACGATGCCCGACACCAGGCGGAACAGCAGCCAGACCGGCATGTAGTCGACCAGCATCTGCGCCAGGATCATGCTGGTGGAAATGGCGGCGCATGCGACGAAGGCGCGGATGTGGCCGACGCGGATGATCAGCTTGTGGCCCAGGCGCGCGCCGCACACCAGGCCCAGGTAATAGCCGGCGATCAGCGCGCCGATCCAGATTTCGCTGACCGATTCGGCGGTCAGCCGCAGCCCCATGTAGGTATTGAACAGGCCGGTGCCTATCAGCATCAGCAACGTCGCCAGGTACAGCGACGAAAACGAGGAAATGGTGGATAGCATGGGTGCGGGGAACGCCGCTCGCTTGGGCGGCGCCGCGGGCGCTGCGCGCGCCCGCGGCGTACGACAACAACAATAGACTAGATCTGCGACAGCATGGTGGCGGCGTCGCTGACTTCGAACTTGCCGGGCGCCTCGATGTTCAGTTTCTTGACCACGCCGTCTTCGAGCAGGGCCGAATAGCGTTGCGAGCGCACGCCCATGCCGCGCGCGTCGAGGTCCAGCTCGAGGCCCAGCGCGCGAGTCCAGTGCGCCGAGCCGTCGGCCAGCATGCGCACCTTGCCGGCGGCCTTCTGCTCGCGGCCCCAGGCCCCCATCACGAACGCGTCGTTGACGGCCACGCACCAGATCTCGTCCACGCCCTTGTCCTTCAGGGCCTGGGCCTGCTCGATGTAGCCGGGCAGGTGCTTGGCCGAGCAGGTGGGCGTGAAGGCGCCGGGCAGGGCGAACAGGGCGATGGTCTTGCCCTTGACCAGGTCGGCGACCTGGAAGGCATTGGGGCCGAGCGCGCAGCCGTCGGCCTCGGTGTCGAAGAATTCTGTCAGGGTGCCGTCGGGCACGCGGTCGCCCACTTTGATGGTCATGTACCTCTCCATGTACAAGCAGAAAACGGGCGGGAATCGCCCGGCAAACCCTCATCATAGTGCCAGTCGGACCGTTGCGGGGCTGACCGTCCGGCCGGAGGGTGGCGGGAAAGAAACATGCACAGTCTGATACGACTCCACACCGCGGCGGGGATGCCGGCGCGGCGGCGCCTTGCCATAATGGAGCCATGCGCACCCTGCTGACCACCGTCGTCGGGCTGGCCCTGGGCTGGGCCGCCCAGCCCGCCCTGGCGCAGAGCCAGGCGGAATTCGATCAACTCGTGACCACGGCCGGCGCCACCAACGGCGCCGCACAGGCCTGCGGCGCCGCCGCGCCCGACCTGGCGCGGCACCAGGCCACGGCGCGCGCCAACCTGCAGCGCTACGCGGCCGAGTTCGGCTATTCCGCGGCGCAGTTCGACCCGCTGTTCCAGAAGGGGCGCGGCGAAGGCAAGAAAATGATGACCGACATGCGCGAGTCCGGCGTGGACGGCTGCGCCGGCATGCTGGGCAGTTTCCAGCACGAGCGCGACATCGGCTACGACGAAATGAAGCGCGCCATCGCCGAAGTCACCGACGGCCTGCCCGAGCCCCGGAAATAGGCCGGCGCCGCGGCAAGCGCCGCCGGCCGGCCCGGCGCGCGTCACTGCAGCGCGAAATCCACCCGCGACGGCGCGGCATCGCCCTCGCCCGCCGCGCCGTCGAGTTCCGGCGCCACGATGAAGATGCGGTCGGCCGGGCCGCTTTCCTGCAGCTTTTCATACACCGCCTGGGCGCGCGCCTCGGCCAGCTGCCGCAGGTCGTCGTCGCCCACCGGCGCGGCCTCGCGCAGCAGCGCTTCCATCTGCTCGGGCGGGATCGACTTGGCGAAGCCGATGAAATTGCGCGGTTTGTTCTCGATGTCGGTGTCGTCGTAGACCTCTTCGAGGTATTCGGCCCGCTCGGCGTCGGTCAGCGTGACGCCGGCCGGGTCGGGCCGCTTGCCGCGGCCGCCGCTGTCGGCGGCCTTGGCCTTGCGGATCTGCAGGTCGACCCAGGCCTGCCGCAGGCCTTCCGTGTCGGTGGCTGGATCGGCGCGGCCGATGATGTCCAGCTTGAGGCCCGGCCGGTCGTTCAGGGCCTTGGCCAGGGTGGCGATGCGCTCGTCGGCCTCGGCGGCGAGGACCGCGCTGCCCGGCTCGAAGTTGATATAGGACAGTTCCTCGCCCCCGCCGAAGGCCGAGGCCAGCAACGAGAACGGCGAGGTGACCGCCTTCACGACCAGGTTGACCAGCACCCGCACGATGATGCCGCCCACCGAGAATTGCGGGTCGTCCAGCGACCCGGAGATGGGCAGGTTGATATCGATATTGCCGCGGCTGTCCTTGAGCAGCGCCACCGCCAGCATGACCGGCAGGTCGGTGGCGTCGGGGCTGTTGGTCTTGTCGCCGAAGGTGAGCTGGTTGAGCACCACGTGGTTGCTGGCCTGCAGGGCGCGGTCCTTCAGCTTGTATTCGAGGTCCAGCGACAGCTTGCCGCGCTTGATCGGATAGCCGACGTACTTGGCCGAATAGGTGGTGAAGCGCGGCAGGTCGACGCCCTTGGCCGAGGCCTTCAGGTCCAGCGACAGGTATTCGGCGAACGGCTGCACGCTGCCGCTGATGGACAACGGCGCGGTGCCGTAGACCCGCCCGGTGACCTTGACGTTGGCGGGCTTGGGGCTGCGCGACGACACCGCGGACAGGCCGCCTTCGATGCGCGAGAGCTCGGCCGTGTAGTTCGGCTTGACGAAGCGGTCAGTGAAGGTCATGCGGCCGCTCTTGAGCGTGACGCTGGCGATGGAGATGTCGGGCAGTTCGCCCGACTTGCCTGGCTGGCGCGGGGCGCGGCCGCGCGTCTGGGTGTCCTGCGTGATCGACCCGCCGGCCTGGCCCGGTTCGGCCACCAGATCCATCACGTTCAGCCGGCCCTCGGCGCTGAGCAGGATGCGGCCGTAGAAATCGTCCAGGGTGATGTCGCCCAGGTTGGCGGCGAACTTCGCGCCGTCCATCGACACCTGCATGCCTTCCAGGCCAAGGCGCTTCCATTTGAGGAAGTCGTCGCGGTTGACGCGGTCGGCGAGGTCCAGCCCGGTGACGTCCACCGCGCCCTGCCAGCCGGCCTTCATGGGCGCGCCGCCGGCGGCGGCGGCGAACGAGGCCTGGCCGCGCGCGCCCACCGTGACCGCGCGCACGGTGGCGTTCAGGCTGGAGGCCACATACGGCGCCAGCGAGGCCAGGTCCAGCCCGGCCAGGTCGACCTCGGTCTGCAGCGCCAGCGGCTGGGGGGTGAGCGAGCCCTTCAGGGCGAGCCGGCCATTGCCCTGGATGCCGGAGGCCTCCAGCGTGAACGGCGTCGGCGTCGCGTCGAGCGCGAGGCGGTCGGCGGCCAGGGTGAGCTGGTCCAGGGCCAGCGGGACGGCGGGCTCGACCGATTCGTCGCGCACTGACAACTTTGACAGGTCGGCCTTGACCCCGGTCGCCGATACCTGGGTCGCGCCGCCTTTTTCGGCCACGTTGACGCGCGCCTGCAGGCTCAGGAAGCCGTCGAGCAGCCGGATGGGCGCCTGACTGCGCACCGCCTGCGCGAACGGCGCCAGCCCGAGGTGGCCGGCCCGCACGTCCAGGTCGAGCGCCAGCGGGCTGAGCATCAACGGGCCCTTGGCGCGGATCCAACCGCCATCGGCCGGGTTGTCCATGGTCAGCCACAGGTGGATCGGCCGGTCCGGCGGTTGGGGGAACTGCACGTTCTCGACCGTGACCGCCATGCCCGCCAGGGCGTAGTCGAGCTGGGTCGCGGCGTCGCGCAGGCGCAGGCCGAAATCGTTGATGTTGATGGCGTCGACGGAAATACGCCAGCCGTCCGGGGCGGGCGCGGGCTGGCCGGCGTCGGCCGGCTGGGGCGCGGCCGGGGCAGCCGGCTTGGCCGCATCGGTGTGCGCCTCCGGCGCGACGGGATCGGGTTTGGCGGCGGGCGCCGGCGCGGCCACCGGCGTGGGCTTGGGCGCCGGCGCGGGCTTGGAGGCCGGCTGGCCGCCGCCCAGGGCCTGCAGCTTGTTGATGATCTCCAGCCAGTTCACCCGCTGGCTGGCGTCGCGCCGCGTGTGCGCCTGCGGCGACCAGAGCTCGACCTGCCCCACCGCCAGGCGGCGCTCGACCAGGTCGAAGGCGATGCGGCGCACGTCCAGCGTGCTCCAGGCGAGCAGGGGCTCGCCGGAGGTTTCGCGCACGTCCAGCTGCCGCAGGCCCAGGTCGCCCACCACCTTGACGCGCGGCGCGGCGTCGCGCGGCTGCTCGAACACGACCTGCAGGTCGGAATCGAGCAGCGCCCGCTCGACCTTCACGGGCAGCGGCGCGGGCCAGGCGTCGGCCCATTTTTCCAGCTCCAGGCCCTGGAACGCCACGTTCAGGGTCGAGGCCGGCACCACGTCGAATGGCCGCGCCACCCCGGTGAGGTCGAACGGGCTGCCGTTGATGCGCATGTGCACGCGCGGCTGCACGTCGATGTCGGTGGCATAGCCGAAGGTCGAGATGAAGGGCACGCCCAGCGCGATCTCGTCGACCTGCTGCTTGCGGCCGGTGACCTGGTCGTCCAAGCTGATGGAGCCTTCCTCGAGCACCAGGTTGTTGAGCGAGAAGCGCGGCAGGCCTTCGTCTTCGCCCGCCTCGGGCGGCGTGGCGGGCCGCGCGGCCGCCATGTCCGCCAGCTTCTGCTGGATGTCGGAGAAGTTGAAGCGGGTCACGTCTTCGCGCACCAGCGCGATGCGCGGACGCTGCACGCGCAGCGAGTCGACCACCGGCGCGAACCAGAACAGCGACATCCAGGAAGCGCTGACATCGAGCTGGCCGATGTCCAGCAGCGGCGCGGCCCCGCCGGGCTGCGCCACGGAGAGATCATGGGCCCGCACCGTGAGCGTGAAGGGATTGAAGCTGATGTCGCCCACCTGCACCTGGCGGCCCAGCAGGCCGGCCACGTCTTCGGTGAGCGCGCTGCGCAGCACCTTGGGAACTTGCCAGGCGGCGATGCCGCAGAGGATCAGGATGACGGCCAGCGTAGCCAGTAGGATTTTTCCGATTCGCCGGGTAAACCTCAACCTGGGCATCCTGAGGGGCATGCGTGATCTCCTGGTACGGGCACGGGGATTATCGCGCCCCCGGCAGAGCTCGTCTATCATAGGGCGTGGACGCGATGGTCCTCGCCCGAAACCGTCCCGCATTTTCAATCGTTAACACTTTTTCTGCCCATGTCTTCCCCTTCCCCCACGCTCAGCCACCTGGACGAGTCCGGCCAGATCCGCATGGTCGATGTCGGCGCCAAGGCCGACACCGACCGCGTCGCCATCGCGCGCGGCAGCGTGCGCATGAATGCCCAGGCCTATGCCCTGCTCACGCAGCCGGGCCAGGGCAAGGGCGAAGTGCTCAACACCGCGCGCGTGGCGGCCGTGCTGGCGGCCAAGCGCTGCGCCGAGCTCATCCCGCTGTGCCACAGCCTGCCGCTGGCCTTCGTGGGCGTGGAGTTCAACCTGCACGACGCCGCCCACACCGTCGAGGTGCGCGCGACCTGCCGCACGCGCTACAAGACCGGCGTCGAAATGGAAGCCATGACGGCCTGCAGCGTGGCGGCCCTGACCATCTACGACATGTGCAAGGCCGCCGACAAGGGCATCGTGATCGAACAGGTACGCCTTGAATACAAGGCAGGAGGTAAAAGCGGTGAGTGGCGCAACGATTAACCTGCTGTACTTCGCGCGCGTCGCCGAACTGGTCGGCAAGCGCGCCGAAGCCTGGCCGCTGCCCGAACAGGCCACCGGCGCCGAACTGCTCGCCGCGCTGCAGGCGCGCTACCCGCAGCTCGAGCCCGCCGCGCGCCTGAAGCTGGCCATCAACCAGACCCATGCCAAGCCGTCGGCGCCGATCCGGCCGGGCGACGAAGTGGCCATCTTCGAGCCGGTCACCGGAGGCTGAGCCATGATCACCGTCCAGGAAGCCGACTTCGACGGCGCGGCCCTGCTGGCCGCGCTGCGCGAACAGGCCGGCGCCGAAGCCGGCGCCATCGTGTCCTTCACCGGCTACGTGCGCGACTTCGCTCCGGACCAGGCCACCGACACGCTGTTTCTCGAACACTACCCGGGCATGTGCGAGCGCGAGCTGCATGAAATCGCCGACACGGCGCGCCAGCGCTGGACCCTGGCCGGCACCGTCATCGCCCACCGCGTGGGCGCCCTGCCGCGCGGCGCGCAGATCGTCTTCGTGGCGGCCGCCAGCGCACACCGCGGCGACGCCTTCCGCGGCTGCGAATACATGATCGACGCCCTCAAGACCCGCGCGCCCTTCTGGAAACGCGAAACCCTCGCCGGCGGCCGCAGCTTCTGGGTCGAGCAGCGCGAAGCCGACGACGCGCGCACCCGTTCCTGGGACGCCGGCGCCACGCCGCGCGACTGACCACCCGCCATCCGATACCGCATGAACAACGATCTGCTCGACTTCGACCGCGCCCAGGCGCTGCTGGCGCAGGCCGCCGCCCCCCTCGACCGCCGCCAGCTGGTGGCCCTGGCCGACGCGGCCGGGCGCGTGCTGGCCAACGGCCTGTCGGCCACGCTCGACCTTCCGCCGGCCGACAACAGCGCCATGGACGGCTACGCGATCCGCCACGCCGACTACCAGCCGGGCGCCAGCCTGCCCGTGCAGCAGCGCAGCTACGCGGGCGAGATGCCGCAGCCGCTGCTGCCGGGCCAGGCCACGCGCCTGTTCACCGGCAGCCTGATCCCGGAAGGCGCCGACACGGTGGTCATCCAGGAAAACACCCGCGAATCGGACGGCCACGTGCAGATCCTCGAAGCGCCCGCGCCCGGCCAGTTCGTGCGCAAGCGCGGCATGGACACCACCGCCGGCCAGCCGCTGCTGGCGGCCGGCACCCTGCTCGAAGCCGCGCACATCGCGCTGCTGGCATCGCAGGGCCTGACCCATGTGCAGGTCTATGACCGCCTGCGGGTCGGCATCCTGACCACCGGTGACGAACTGGTCGCGCCCGGCGCCGAGCGCGCCGCGCAGCAGATCTACAACTGCAACGGCCCGATGCTGGCCGCGCTGGTGCAAAAGACCGGCGCGCACACCGTGCACGTGCTGCACGCGCGCGACAACGAAGCCGACCTGCGCGCCGCCCTGACGACCATGCTGGCCGACTGCGACCTGGTGCTCAGCATCGGCGGCGTGTCGGTGGGCGAGAAAGACCTGGTCAAGCCGGTGCTGGAATCGCTGGGCGGCAAGCTGGCGCTCTGGAAGGTGCGCATGAAGCCCGGCAAGCCGGTGGCGCTGGCGCATATCGATGGCAAGCCGGTGGTGTGCCTGCCCGGCAACCCCGTGTCGGTGTATGCCGTGTATGCCATGCTGGTGTCGCCCCTGGTGCGCCGCATGCAGGGCCGCGCGGCGCTGTTTCCGCCAGTGGGCGCGGCCGCGCTGCGCACCGAGCGTCCGCGCCAGGACAGCCGCGAGGAATTCCTGCGCGTGCAATGGCGCCAGGAACCGGGCGGCGCGCCCGAACTGGTGCCCTATCCCAACCAGGATTCGTCCGTGATCAGCTCCATGCCCTGGGCCACCGGGCTGGCGCGCATGCCGGCGGGACAGGAAGTGCGCGACGGCGACGTGGTGGCCTATTACGACGTGGCGCACTGGCTCGCCTGAAGGCGGCGCGCGCGGGCGGCCTACCGGCCCTGGCCGGCCAGCCCCCGGCGCACCTCGGCCGAACGATCCCATACATTCGGCAGGGAAGCGCTCGAATAGCCCGACACGAACGGCTTGGCCTGCCCAGTGTCCGGGTCATAGACATGCCGCGCGATGGCGCCGATGTTGCCGCCGTACAGGTGCACGCTGATCGACACCGCGTCGGCATGGGCATTCCACACCCGGTGGATGTCGCCTTCGGCGGGCGACAGCACTTCGATCTGGCCCGGCTGCAGCGCCACCGGCGGGCCGTCCGGCGCATAGCCGGGCGCGGCGGCCCGGTAGCGCTGGCTCCACTCGCTGCCGCGCAGCATCGCCACGTAGCCCCATACGGTGTGGTCGTGCACCGGCGTGGCTTGCCCCGGCCCCCACACGAAGCTCACCAGGCTGAAGCGCTCCAGCGGATCGCAATGCAGCAGGTACTGCTGGTAGTGCTCGGGATGCGGCACGGCGCAGGCCTCGGGCAGCCAGTCGTCGTGCGCCACGAGTGCCGCCAGTTGGGCTTGCAGGGCCGGCCCGGCCATGCCGGCGGCGCCGTGCCGGTCGGCCTGGCGGGTGGCGCCGACAATGAAATCGCGCAAGCGTTCCGGACCGGTCGCCATCAGGATTCCCCCACCCGCACCAGCACGCGACCGTGCGGCAGCTTGCCGGCCAGCAGCGGCGCGGCGTAGTCGATGGCTTGCGCCAGCGGGACTTCCTCGGCCATGGCGTCGATGCGTTTGCCCGGCAGGCTGGCGGCCAGGTCGTCCCAGGCGGCCTGGCGCTGCGCCATGGGCGCATAGACGCTGTCGATGCCGGCCAGCGTCACGCCGCGCAGGATGAACGGCGCGACCGTGGCCGGCAGGTCCATGCCCTGCGCCAGGCCGCAGGCCGCCACCACGCCGCCATACCGCGTGGCGGCGCAGGCGTTGGCCAGCGTGTGGCTGCCCACGCTGTCGACCACGGCCGCCCAGGTTTCTTTCTGCAGCGGCTTGCCAAGCTCGGACAACTGCGCGCGCTCGATGATGCGCTGCGCGCCCAGGCCCTTGAGCCGCTGGTGCGCGTCGGCGCGCCCGGTGCTGGCCACCACTTCGTAGCCGCGCCGCGCCAGCAGCGCGATGGCGGTGCTGCCCACGCCGCCGTTGGCGCCGGTGACCAGCACCGGCCCGCTGTCCGGACGGATGCCCAGGGCCTCGAGCCGGCGCACGCACAGCATGGCGGTGTAGCCGGCCGTGCCCAGCATCATGCAGCGCCGCGGCGTCAGGCCCTGTGGCACATGCTGCAGCCATTCGGCCGGCACCCGCGCATAGCCGGCCAGCCCGCCCCAGCGCGTCTCGCCCAGGCCCCAGCCGTTGAGCAGCACCGCGTCGCCCGGCGCGAAGCCCGGGGCGTCGGACTGCTCCACCACGCCGGCGAAGTCGATGCCCGGCACCATCGGGAACTGCCGCACCACCGGCGCCTTGCCCGTGATCGCCAGGGCGTCCTTGTAGTTCAGCGTGGAATACTGCACGCGCACGGTCACCGCACCCTCCGGCAACTGGCCGGGTTCGACGCGGGCCAGTGCCGCATGCGTGGTCTTGTCTTGCTGCGTCAGCATCAGCGCCGCAAAGCTCATTGCTAGCTCCTCATGTGTTGCCGCGCGCGGCGGCGGGCATCGCGGATGCCCGGCCGCCGGCGGGATCGATTCAAGATGGCCGCTTTAATACAAGCATAGCCCTCAACGGCCGGCGAAACGCGGATCGCGCTTGTCGCGGAAGCTGGCCAGCCCTTCCTGGAAGTCGGCGCTGCGGAACACGCGCTCGGTCTCGCGCCAGGCCAGGCCGGCCGTCTCCACCGGGCTCTGCGGCACGGTCGCGGCGGCGAAACGCTTGAGCATGGCCATCACCAGCGGCGCGTTGGTGGCCAGCCGGCGCGCCAGCTTCATGGCCTCTTCCAGGTGCGCGCCGGGCTCGGCCAAGCGGTTGACCAGGCCGACCTCGTAGGCGCGCTGCGCGTCCACCACCTCGCCCAGCAGCATGAGCTCCATCGCCACTTTGTGCGGGATGCGCGCGGCCAGCGAGGCGATCATGCCGCCGGCGAAGCCTAGCTTGGGTTCCGGATAGGTAAAGCGCGCGTCGCGGGTGGCGACGCACAAGTCGCACATGGCCACCAGCACCAGCGCGCCGCCCACGCACCAGCCGCTGACCGCGGCGATGAGCGGCTTGTCCAGCGCCACGCCGACATTCGGCGTGAAGCTGCGGTAGTCGGGCGGGCTCTGGGCGTCCCGGTCGCGGCCCGAGGAAAAGGCCCGGCTGCCGGCCGCGGTCAGGATGCCGACGCGGTCGTCGGGACTGTCGTTCAGGCGCATCCACGCCGCCGCCAGGCCGGCCTCGACCTCGGGGCCGATGGCATTGAGCCGCTCGGGGCGGTTGATGGTGATGACGGCGATGCCGTCCCGCGATTCGTACGTCACCGCGTCGCTCATAGCAGGTCTCCTATCTGTTGCAACAATTGGGGTTTCAGGACTTTGCCGTTGGGCGCCACCGGCAGCGCCGGCACGAACAGGATGCGTCCGGGCCGCTTGTAGGGCGACAGCCGCTCGGCCAGGTGGGCCCGCAGCGCGGCTTCCTGCGGCTGCCGGCCGGGCGCCGGCTCGACCACCGCGACGATCTCTTCATTGCCGGCCACCGCATGGCCGAACACGGCCGATAACTGCACGTCGGCATGGCTGTTGAGGGCCTGCTCCACCTCCAGCGGCGAGACGTTGAAGCCGGAGCGGATGATCAGGTCCTTGGCGCGGCCGACGATCTCGATGCGCCCGTCCGGCAGGCGGCGCGCCAGGTCCTGGCTGTTGAACCAGCCGTCGGGCCTTAGGGCCGCGGCGGTCTGTCCGGGCGCGCGGAAATAGCCCAGCATCACATTCGGCCCGCGCAGCCACAGTTCGCCTTGCGCGCCGTCGACCACCTCGCGCCCCTCGGCGTCGCAAATGCGCAGGCTCATGCCGGGGGTCGGCGGCCCCACCGTGGTGCCGGGATCGGGATCCTCGAGGCGGGTCCAGCACGTGCCGGAGGCTTCGGTCAGGCCGTAGCCGTTGTGCAGCGGCAGCCCGAACAGGGCGCGCGCCTGCGCGCGCAGCGTCGGGTCGAGCGGCGCGCCGCCGGCGGCGATGAAGCGCAGCGCCGGCGCGGCCGCCCCGTCCGGCGCGGCCTGCACCAGGCGCGCGAACATGGCGGGCGCGCCCTGCAGGATGCTGATGCGGTCGCGCGCCAGCGCGTCCAGGCAGTGGCGTGGCTCGAAGCGCGCCACCAGCCGGATGTGCGCGCCCGACGACAGCGTGCCGAGCAGGCCGGAGGACAGTCCCATTACGTGCGTGATGGGCAGCACGCCGTATACCCGGTCCGCGGGCGTGACCTGGCGCAGTGTGCGCATCAGGCCGCCGATGTGCAGCAAATTGGCGTGGCTCAGCATCACCCCCTTGGGCACGCCAGTGCTGCCGGTGGTGTAGATCAGCGTCGCCACCTGCCGGGCGGCGTCGGCCTGCACGGGCTCGGCGGTGCTGGCGGCGTCGGCCGCGCCCACCGCCACCGCGCCGAACGGCGTCGCATGCGCGGCAGCGCCATGGCGGCGCGCGTGGGCCGCCGCGTCCGGCGAGGTGTCCAGCGCGTACAGCAGGCGGCGCGGTTGCGCCAGGCGCGCCACCGTGTCGACCTCCAGCGGCGCGCGGCGGGCGTTCTCGAGCACCGCCCACAAGTCGAGCCGGCCCGCCGCCAGGATGAGGGCGGCCAGCGTCGCGCCGTTCTCGCCCACCAGCATGACGCGCTCGCCGGGCGCCAGCCCGAGCCCGCGCAGGAACGCCTCGGCCTCGCTCACGCGCTGCGCCAGCTCCGCGTACGTCCAGTCGACATGCGCATCGGACAACGCCGGCTGCCGCGGCGCGCGGCGCGCCCAATCGGCCAGGCAATCGGCCAGCCGGCGCGGCGCGGGCGCGCTCATTGGGGCTCCACCTTCATTTCGCGGGTCAGCTTCTGCCAGCGCTGCATTTCCGCCTCCACATACGCGCCGAAGGCCTGCGGGGTCGAGCCGGCCGCTTCGGCGCCCAGCGTCGTGAGCGTCTTGCGCACCCCTTCGGTCTGCAGCATGGCGTTGATGTCGGCGCTGACCCGCTCGAGAATCGGCTGGGGCGTGCCGGCCGGCGCCCATACGCCGTACCAGGCGGTCACGTCGTAGCCCGGCAGGCTCTCGCCGATGGCCGGCACGTCGGGCAGGTAGCTGGACCGCTTGGGCGTGGTCACGCCCAGCACGCGCACCTGGCCCGCCGCGATGTACGGCAATGCCTCGTTGGCGAAGAACATGGTGGACTGCCCGCCGATCACCGACTGGATCGCCTGGGTGCCGCCCTTGAACGGTACGTTGACGATCTGCGCCCCGGACAGCACCTTGAACAGCTCGCACGACAGATACGGCGAGGAGCCCACGCCCGAAGTGGAGCAGCTCAGCGATTCCGGTTCGCGCTTGGCCAGCGCGATCAGTTCGCCGAGGCTGCGCGCCGGCACCTTGGGGCCCACCGCCAGGTAGTTGGGCACCGAGGTCACCTGCGCGACCGGCGCCAGGTCCTTGCGCAGGTCATACAACGGCTCTTTATAGAAGAAGTTGTTGAGCACATTCGAGATGCTGCCGAGCAGGAAGGTGTAGCCGTCGGGCTCGGCGCGGGCGACGAATTGCGAGCCCAGCATGCTGCCGGCGCCGGGCTTGTTCTCCACCACCACCGTCTGCTTCAGGCTTTCGGTCAGGCGCGCGGCGATCATGCGCCCGAGCGTGTCGGAAGCCCCGCCGGCGGTGTACGGCACGATCATGCGGATCGGCTTGTCCTCGGGCCAGGCAGCCTGCGCGGCGAGCGGCGCCAGTCCCAGCAGCAAGAGCGATGACAACAGGCCGCGGCAGCGGTGCGCGACGATATTCATGGGTGTCTCCTCCGCCGGCGTCCATGCGCAGGCGTGTGGTTGTCAGGAACGCGGGCGGCGCCCGCTCAGCGCTGGAACTGGCCGAAGGCCTCCAGGGCGCGCACCGAATACACATACGCGGCGCCGGCATTGAGCGCCACCGCGGTACCCAGCGCCTCGGCGACTTCCTCGGCGGTGGCGCCGGCCTGCTGCGCCGCCGCCGCATGCGAGGAAATGCAGCCGTCGCAGCGCGTGGTCACCGCCACGGCCAGCGCGATCAGTTCGCGGGTCTTGGCGTCGAGCGCCTGGCCCTTGCCGAGCGCCTCGTTCAGGCCGCGATACGCGCCGACCACCGGCGGATTGGCCTCGGCGAACGCGCCGGCGGCCTTGCGCAGGTTGGTCAGCGTGTCGGTCCAGTTATTCATCATGATGCTTGTCTCCTTGGCTACGGGGATGGTGGCGGGCCGCGGCCCGCCGTGGATTCAATGGCGCGGGCGCGGCTGGATCAGGCCGCCGCCGGCCTTGGGCGGATGGGCGCGCAGCGCCTCTTCGATCGGGTCGGTGCCCCAGCCGGGCCGGTCCGGCACCAGCAGGTGGCCATCGCGGTATTCAGGCGCATGCGTGAACAGTTCATCGTCCCAGGCCAGCCGGTCGATGTCGGTTTCCATGATGCGGAAGTTGGGCACGGCGCAGGCGAAATGCGCGTTCATGAAGGTGCACAAATGGCCATAGAAATTGTGCGGCGCCACGTTGACCTCGTGCGTCTCGGCCAGGTCGGCGATCTTCACCGACTGCCACACGCCGTTCCATACCGCGTCCACGATGGCCACGTCGACCGCGTTGCCGCGCAGGAACGGCAGGAACTCGCGGGTGCCGAACAGCGTCTCGCAGGAGCTCACCGGATGGGGGCTGTGCTGGCGGATATAGGCCAGGGCGTCGGGGCTGTAGCTGTCGATCTCGACCCAGAACAGGTCGTGGTCGGCGATGGCCCGCAGCAGCTTGAGATAGCCCTCGGTCTTGGCGTTGAAATTCAGGTCCAGCAGGATATCCATGTCGGGACCGGCGCCATCGCGCAAGGCCTCGAGGTTGTCGCGCAGATTGCGGACCAGCCGCCGCTCGACGTTCAGCTCCGGATGGAATGGCGCGGCGAAGCCGGGCCGCCAGGCATGCGCGGGGCCGTCATCGAACAGGAACAGGTTGGTCTTGAGCGCGGTAAAGCCGCGCTCGCGCGCCTCGGCGCCCATGGCCTTGACGCCGTCCAGGTCGGTGACAGGCGGGCCGAAGTACTTGGGATGGTTGATCCGCCACGCCGGGCAGTGCGACCAGTACACCCGCAGCCGGTCGCGCAGCTTGCCCCCCAGCAGTTCGTAGCACGGCACGCCGAGCGCCTTGGCGCGTACATCGAGCAAGGCGTTCTCGAGTGCGCCGATGCCCTCGCCCACCACCCCGCCGGCCGCCGGCCGGGTCCTGCTGTAGGCCTCGGCATAGAAGCGCTGCGGGCCGGGCACCGGCTGGCCGACCAGGCCCTGTGCCAATTGCGCGATGACGGCAGTCACGCCCGGCGAGCCGAACCCTTCGTCGTATTCGCTCCAGCCGACGATGCCCGCGTCGGTCTCAACCTTCAGGAAGTGATAGTTGCGCCAGCCCGCGTCGCACGCGAGGGTTTCGACATTGACGATCTTCACGCAGTCTCCTTATTTCCCAATTATTAGGACTTATATCTTTTTATTCAGGACTTAAATTCATACTACGCGCAAAAACCGTGGCGTTCAACCTTTTGGATATTGCGTCCTGTTATTTGGGATTAAAAAGTGCTTGCATGGTGGGTGCCGGACTATGGGTGCCTGACACCGGCGCGAGGAGAAGTCAGGGAGGTGCAAGGTGTCAGACACCCGGTGGGTGTCTGGCACCTGCGCGAAGAGGAGAGGCGCCATGCGCGCGCATGGCGGGACAAGAGAAACAGAAGGCCGCGCGCGGCTGGCGCGGCGGCCGGCGTCAGGCCGTGCCGGCCGGCCTGGCGTAGGGGCCGGAGTAGCCGAGCTGCCGCGAGATGGCCTCGGCGGCGTCGAGGATCAGCGGGACATACTGGGCCATTTTCACCGAGGTCAGGCGGTCCAGCGGGCCGGAGATGCCGAGCGCCGCCACCGGCCGCTCCAGGCCGCTGAAGATGGGCGCCGCCACGCCGCCGATGCCGTCGCGCCACTCGCCCCGGTTGATGGCGTAGCCGGCGCGCGCGACCTCGGCCAGTTCCTGCTTGAGCACGTCTTCGGTGGCGCGCGTGGTCTGGGTGTGCGAATGCAGCTGGCTCTTGTAGTGCGAGATGTAGTCGAGCTGCTGGAACGCCAGCAAGGCCTTGCCGGTAGCCACGGCATAGGCCGGCGCGCGGCCGCCGATCACGGAATAGGCGCGGATGGGCTGCGGGCTGTCGATCTTGTCGATGTAGACCACGTCCAGCCCGTCGAGCACCGACAGGTGCACGGTCTCGCCGGTCTGGATGGCCAGGGCGCGCATGAAGGGCGGCGCATAGGAGCGGACATCCATGTTCGACAGTTGCCGCGCGCCCAGCTCGAACATCTTCAGCGTGCTGCGATAGCTGCCGGTGTCCTGGTCGCGCACCACGTATCCGGCATGGGCCAGCGTCTGCAGGGTCCGGTGGGTGTTGCTGCGCGACAGCCCGCACACCTTGGCGATCTCGTCCAGCGTGTGCGCCCGGCCGTCGAGCTTGCTGACGGTCTCGAGCACCATCAATCCCTTCAGTAGAGTCTTGTCCATGTACGGTTACCAGATTGCCACGCACGCCATTGTATGCGCTGGCCCCTTGGCATCCGGGCCGTCCGCGGTCATTTGAGGTCGGCGTTCTTGACCACGTCGGCCCAGATGGCGATCTCGTCGCGCAGCGCCTGGTCGGTCTGCTGCGGCGAGGTCGGCACGGCCGTGGCGCCCTGCCCCGCCATGGCCTGGCGCACCGACGGCTGCGCGGCCGCCTGCCGCATGGCGGCCGACAGGCGCTGCACCACCTGGTCCGGCGTGTCGCGCGGCGCCAGCATCGCATAGCGCGTGCTGAGGTCGTAGCCCGCCACGCCCTGTTCCTGCAGGGTCGGCACGTCCGGCAGCGCCGGCGCGCGCGCTGCCGTGGTGACGCCGATGAAGCGCAGCTTCGGGTTGGCGACCTGCGACATCAGCGTGGGCATGGTGTCGAACACCATGTCGACCTGCCCGCCCATCAGGTCGGCCAGGGCCGGGCCGCTGCCCTTGTAGGGCACGTGCAGCAGGCGCGTGCCGGTGGCGAGCTGGAACTTCTCGGCCACCATGTGCTGCGACGAGCCGTAGCCGGCCGAGCCGTACGACAGTTCGCCGGGCCGGCGCTTGGCCAGCGCGACCAGTTCCTGGATGTCGCGCACCGGCAGGTCGGCCCGCACCACCACCGCCAGCGGCGTGGTAGTGGCCATGGAGACGCCGCGCAGCGACTCGGGGAACGCATATTGCTGCTGCTTTGAGGGCAGCAGGGAATTGATCGCCAGGCTGCCTACCGCGCCCAGCAGCACGGTGTATCCGTCCGGTTTGGCATTGACCACCGCCTGCGCGCCGATTTCGCCGGCCGCGCCGGCCTTGTTCTCGACCACGACCGGCTGGCCCAGGATGCGGGCCAGCTCCTCGGCATAGACACGCGCCGAGAAATCGGTGGCGCCGCCGGGCGGGTACGGCACCACCATGCGGATGGGAGCAGCGGGCCAGGAACCGGCCAGCGCGGTCGTGGCGGCGGCGAGCAGCAGGACGCCGCCCAGGCGGGAAAGGAATGCGGTCATGACAGTCTCCTTTGATGAAGTCCCATTTTTTGGGATTTAAATTCTATTATTTGATTTTTTATAGGCTCCCATATAACATTCCAGGCGTCAATCGCATTCGGCCGGGGACGGCCCACAGGAGCACAAATGAAGCAGGAATCCACCCTGGCGGGTGTACGGGTCATCGAAATCTGCAATGTGGCGGCCGGGCCTTTCTGCGGCCTGCTGCTGGCCGACATGGGGGCCGACGTCATCAAGATCGAACCCCCCGGCACGGGCGACACCCTGCGCAGCTGGGCGCCCATCACCGATGGCTACAGCGAGAATTTCGCCTCGTTGAACCGCAACAAGCGCTCGGTGGCCCTGAACCTGAAGGACGAGGCCGACCGCCAGGTGGCGGCCGACCTCATCGCGCATGCCGACGTGCTGATCGAGAACAACCGGCCCGGCGTCATGGAACGCCTCGGCCTGGGCTACCAGGCCATGTCGGCGCGCAATCCCGGGCTGGTCTACTGCTCCATCTCGGCCTATGGGCAAAGCGGCCCGCGCAGCCAGGAAGGCGGCTTCGACCTGACCCTGCAGGCCATGAGCGGCCTCATGAGCGTCACCGGCGAACCGGACGGCGCCCCGGTCAAGTGCGGCGTGCCGGTCTGCGATTTCACCGCCGGCCTGTACGGCGCCTTCTCGGTGGCGGCCGCGCTGCGCGCCGTGCAGGCGGGCCAGCCGGGCACGCACATCGATGTCTCCATGCTGGGCGCCACGCTGGGCATCGCCGCGCTGCAGACTTCCCAGTATTTCGGCATGGGAGTGGATCCGGTCAAGCTGGGCTCGGCGCACCCGCGCAATGCGCCCTACCAGGTGTTCCGCTGCCGTGGCGGCTATTTCGGCATGGCGGCCGGCAACGATTCGCTCTGGAAAGCCGTGTGCCAGGTGGTCGGCCGCCCGGAATTGTTCGACGATGAACGCTATGCCAGCACCACCGCGCGCGCCACCCACCAGGAAAGCCTGCGCGACATCCTGGAAGAGATCTTCGCCGGCGCGGATGCCGACACCTGGCTGGCGCGCTTTCGCGAGGCCGGCGTGCCGTGCGCGCCGATCAACCGCTATTCCGACGTGCTGGGCGACCCGCAGGTCGAGCATATGCAATGGGTGCAGGACCTGACGCTGCCCAATGGCGCGCAGACCAGGACTTTCGTGTCGCCCATCCGCTTCGACGCGCGCACCGCCGGCGTGGCGCGGCGTCCGCCCGGACTGGGCGAGCACAACGCGGAAGTGCTGGCCGAACTGCGCGCCCGCACGGAGCAATAATGGCCATGACCGACACCGTGCTCACCATCGACAAGTCCCCGCGGGCCTGGACCTACACGCTCAACCGGCCCGACAAGCGCAACGCGCTGTCGGCCGAACTGGTCGAGGCGCTGATCGAAGGCGTGGATGCCGCCCATGCGGATCAAGTCCCGCTGCTGGTGTTCCGCGGGGCCGGCAAGAATTTCAGCGCCGGGTTCGACTTCACCGGCTATGAAGCGCAAAGCGAGGGCGACCTGCTGCTGCGCATGGTGCGCATCGAGACCTTGCTGCAGCGCGTGGCCGGCTCGCCCAGCCTGACCCTGGCGCTGGCCCATGGCCGCAATTTCGGCGCGGGGGTCGACCTGATCGCCGCCTGCAAGCTGCGCCTGTGCACACCGGACGCCAGCTTCCGCATGCCCGGCCTTAAATTCGGGCTGGTGCTGGGCACCCGGCGCTTCCGCAATATGGTGGGCGCCGACAATGCGCGGTCCATCCTGGGCAGCGCGCGCAGCTTCGACGCCGAGGAAGCCGCCCGCATCGGCTTCGTGCAACGGCTCGCGGCCGATGCCGACTGGCCGGCCCATATGCAGCAAGCGGCCGACACCGCCACGGCGCTCGACGCGCCGACGCGCGCCAGCCTGTACGAAGCACTCGACACCAATGCGCCCGACGCCGACCTGGCGGCGCTGGTCCGGTCGGCATCGCGGCCGGGATTCAAGGCGCGCATACGGCAATACCTGGACGGCTGAACCCAGCCCGCCCGGCCACGGAGGAGGAATATTCATGTCATCCGGATTCAACCAGCAAGACAAGCAGGTGCCGCTGGCCGACCTGGCCGCGCTGATACCCGACGGCGCCTCGGTCGCGCTGGGCGGCAGCTTCCTGCACCGCGGACCGTTCGCCTTCGTGCGCGAACTGGTGCGGCAGAACAAGGCGCGCCTGGAAATCATCAAGCAATCGCCCGGCTACGACATCGACCTGCTGTGCCGCGCCGGCGTCGCGGCGCGCGCGCGCACCGGCATCGTCGCCATGGAAGGCAATTTCGGCCTGGCGCCCTACTACCGGAAGGCGGTCGAGACGGGCAAACTGGAACTGGAGGAACACGCCTGCGCCACGCTGACCGCCGGCCTGCGGGCCGCCGCCTACGGGGTGCCGTTCCAGCCCTGCGCCGGGGTCGAGGGCAGCCAGCTGATCGACATCAACGGCTGGCAACGCCTGGAGGACCCTTACGGCACGGGCAAGTCGGCGTGGGTGATCCCGGCCGTGCAGCCGGATTTTGCCGTGATCCACGCCAATGAAGTGGACCGCCGCGGCAACGTGCGCGTGCTGGGCACGTCGCACTGGGACCGCATCATGAGCCGCGCCGCGCGCAGCGTGCTGGTGGTGGCCGAGCGCGTGGTCGACAGCGAGGTGTTCGAGCGCCAGCCCGAGGTCACGCTGGTTCCTTATTTCATGGTGCAAGCCTACGCGGTGGTGCCGCAGGGAGCGTGGCCGGGCTCGTGCTGGCCGGAATACGAAATCGATTATGCGGCGGTAGAGCGTTACCTGGATCCCGCCGCGCTGCAGGCGCACCTGGACGCCGCGCCCGAAGTCTCGCAGGAGCACGCATGAGCACTCGCTGGTCGCCTTTCTCGTACATCGTCACCAACCTGGCCCGCTTCATCCGCCCGGACGAGATCACCTTCAGCGGCGTGAACTCGACCCTGCCGATGCTGGCCTGCCTGCTGGCCAAGCGGGCCTATGACTGGGATTTCATCTACATCAACGTCGCGGGCGGGGTGGACCCGCGGCCATCCAAGGTGCCGCTGTCCAGTTCGGACCCGGTGCTGGCGGAGCACAGTGCGTCGATTTTCGACAACGAGGATTTCTACGACCTGTGCTGCCGCGGCCGCATGGACCTGACGTTCCTGGGCGCCGCGCAGATCGATGGCGCGGGCAACGCCAACAATTCCTGCATCGGCGACTGGCACCAGCCGAAAGTGCGGCTGCCGGGCGGCGGCGGCGGCGCGGTGATGCTGCCCACCGCCAAGCGGGCCTGCACCTGGCGCACCGAGCACTCGCGCCGCACGTTCGTGGAACAGCTGCATTTCCGCACCTCGTGGGGCGGCTTCCACGGCGTGGCCACGCCGATCGCGGTGTTCGTCAAGCGCGACGGCCGGCTGGCCCTGCAATCGTGGCATCCGGAATCGAGCCTGCAGGAAGTCCAGGAACGCACCGGTTTCAGCTTCGATCACACCGGCGCCGCGCCGACCGAACCGCCCACCGAGCGCGAAGCCCGCGCCCTGGCCGAACTGGACCCGGACGGCACGTTCGAGCGCGATGCCGCAGTGACGCTACGGTAAAGGGGGGTGGGCCCCCGGGGGGGTTGGATGGAGGAGGGAGCGGGGTTGGGTTCTTCAGGCGCCCACGCATGGCGACGTGGCCGGCCCGCACCGCCCAGCCCCGGCCAGGACGCCCGATGAACACCGCCCTCCGCACGAAACGAACCACCACCCCCCAGACACGAAACAATCCCCCCGCACCCGCTGCCGCCTAGATAAACAAAGAGAGGAACCCGCCATGCCCCTCCCCCCCACCCTGTGCGCCGCCTACCTGGAACTGTGGCGCAGCCAAGCCTGGGCGAACCGCCCCGCGCTGATCGACGCGCGCGGCGAGACGACGCTTTCGTATGGGCAGTTGCATGACGCGGTGGCCGCGATGGCGGGCCGGCTGCGGCAGGCGGGGGTGGCGCCGCGCCAGCGCGTGGCTATCGCCATGGAGCGCACGCTCACCGGCGTGACCGCCATACTCGGCGCCATGGCCGCCGGCGCCTGCCCCTGCCCGCTGGAGCCGCGCCTGACACGCGACGAAATCCTGGCCCGGCTCGCCACGGCCGGCATCGGCGTCGTGCTGGCCGACCGCTCCAATCGCGCCGCCTATGCCGGCATGCCCGGCATCCAGCTGCTCGACGCCGACGCGCTGGAACCGGCCGCGCCCTTCTGGAACCCCGACATCGCCGCCAACGACCCCGGCCTGCTGCTGTTTACCTCCGGCAGCACCGGCCGCCCCAAGGGCGTGCTGCAGAGCCATCGCGGCCTGCTCAACAACGCGCGCGGCATCGTCCCGGCCACCGGCCTCACCGAGGCCGACAAACTGCTGCACGTCATGCCGCTGTATCACACCAACGGCCTGAACAACCAGCTCTTCAGCCCCCTGCTGGCCGGCGCATCCGTCGTGCTCGGCGACCGGTTCCGCGCCCAGGACATGCCCGTGCTGATGGACCTGCACCGCCCCACCCTCATCACCGGCGTGCCCACCATGTACTCGCGCATGCTGGACCATCCCTGCACCCCGGCCAGCCTGGCTGCCCTGCGCTTCGCGCGCTGCGGCTCGGCGCCCATCACGCGCGAGCTGCATGCCCGCATCGAAGCCATGCTGGGCTGCCCGCTGATCGTCTCGTACGGCTTGTCCGAAGCCACCTGCACTTCCACCATCAACCCGCCCGGACAGCGCAGGATCGGCTCCATCGGCCGGCCCCTGCCAGGCCAGCGGGTCTTCCTGCGCGATGCCGGCGGACAGGAAATCACCCGTCCCGACGTGGATGGGGAAATCTGCATCGCCGGCGGCAGCCTGATGCTGGGCTACGTCGGCGCCGCCGCCGACGGCGTGCTGGAACCGGCGCCCGCCGTGCTGCGCACCGGCGACCTGGGGCGCCGCGACGCCGACGGCTACTTCTACATCACCGGCCGGCTGAAAGACGTGATCATCCGCGGCGGCGAGAACATTTCCCCCATGCTGATCGAGCAGGCGCTGTGCACCAGCCCGGCGGTCCACAGTTGCTGCGTGGTGGGCAAGCCCGATGCCGACCTGGGCGAAGTGCCCGTGGCGTTCGTGGTGCCGGCGCCCGGGGCCCGCCCCGGCGCGGCCGATCTCAAGGCGCTGGTGGCGAACCGGCTGTCGCGCATCCACCAGCTCGAGGACGTGGTGTTCGTGGAGGCCCTGCCCGAGAATTCCGTGGGCAAGGTCGACCGCAAGGCGCTGGCGCGCGCGCTCGCCGCGCCGGCCTGAGGCGCCGGTCAGCCGCCGATGTAGCTCATCTCGACCCGGCGCTCGCCGGCCGCTGGCGCGGTGCCGCGGCCGCGCAGCTCGGAGTAGCGGTCGTCGCGCTGCGCCCAGATGCCGGCAATGGCCTCGGCCAGTTGCGCATCGCTGGCGCCGCCGCGCAGCAACCCGCGCAGGTCGTGCCCCTGCGAGGCGAACAGGCACAGGAACACCTTGCCCTCCGGCGACAGGCGCGCGCGCGTACAGCCCCCGCAGAACGCGTGGGTGACGCTGGAGATGACGCCGATCTCGCCGCCGCCGTCGGCATAGGCCCAGCGTTCCGCCACGCGGCCCATGATCTCGCTTTCGAGCGGGCGCAGCGCATGCGCCGCGCCGATCACGCGCAGCACCTCGTCGCTGGGGACGACTTCGGTCAGGTTCCAGCCGTTGGTGGTGCCCACGTCCATGTACTCGATGAAGCGCAGCACATGGCCGGTATGGCGGAAGCGCCGCGCCATCGGCAGGATCTGGTCGTCGTTCAGGCCGCGCCGCACCACCATGTTGACCTTCACGGGCGCCAGCCCGGCCTCGGCCGCGGCGTCGATGCCGCGCAGCACGTCGTCGGGCGTGAAAGTGCTGTCGCTCAGGCGCGCGAACATGTCGGCGTCGAGGGCGTCCAGGCTGACGGTGACGCGCGTCAGGCCGGCCTGCTTGAGGGCGGCCGCCTTGCGGCGCAGCAGCGTGCCGTTGGTGGTGAGGGTCAGTTCCAGCGGCCGGCCCGCCGGGGTGCGCAGCTCGGCCAGCATGCCGACCAGGGCCTCGATGTTCTTGCGCAGCAGCGGCTCGCCGCCGGTCAGGCGGATTTTCTCGACCCCCAGCTGCGCGAACTGGCGCGCCAGCCGGGTGATTTCCTCGAACGACAGCAGCGCCGACTGCGGCATGAAGACATAGTTGCCGTCGAACACTTCGCGCGGCATGCAATACGTGCAGCGGAAGTTGCAGCGGTCGGTGACCGAGATGCGCAGGTCGCGCATGGGGCGCGCCCGCGCGTCCAGCGCGGGCTGCCCGGCGGGCGGCAAAGGCGCCTGCGGCACGCGCGGGACGGTGCGATCGGCCAGGAAGATGACTTTGCTCATGCAGACATCATATCGCGCAAATCACTGCCATGTGGTTCGGCCAAACGCCTCTTGCAGCGTCTGGAGCCGGCCAGTGTCGGTGGCATCGTAGCCCGCCAGCTGGCTGACATAGGACAGGTACTCCCGGCCACGCATGATGCCGAGCAAATCCTGCATGGCCGGCGCATCCAGCGACGCACGGCGGATGGCGAAGAAATAGCGCTCGCGCACCAGCGGGATGAAGTCCAGGCCGAAGCGCGAGGCGGCCGTCTCGACGCCCACTCCGGTGTCGGCCATGCCGCTGGCGATGTGGGCGGCGATGGCCATGTGGGTGAATTCATTGGTCTCGTAGCCCTGCACGGCGCCGGTCGACACGCCCGCCTGCTCCAGCATGAGCCCCACCAGATAGCGGGTGCTGGAACCGATCTGGCGGTTCACGAACCGCACGTCGGGGCGCGCCAGGTCGGCCATGCCCTGGATGCGCTTGGGATTGCCCGCCACCACGAACAAGCCGGTATTGCGCACCGCGAGATGGATCAGCAGGTAGTCGTCGGGCGACAGCCATTGCGCGTAGCGCGCCATGATGGGCGCCTCGAACGGCCCGCTGGGCACCTGGAAGCCGGCCAGGTCGCACTCGCGGCGCTCCAGCGAGGCGAGCGCCTCGATGGCGGTGCGGTAGCGCAGTTCCAGCCCTGGTTGACGGCCGCTCATGTGCTGCATCAGAGCCTCCACCGCGAAGCCGTGGCTGGCATGCAGGCGCAAGTGCGGAAGCGCCTCGGGCAACAGCTGTTCCAGCTCTTCCTGCAATTCGGAAGCGAGGCTTTCCAGGGTAGGCATCAGGCGCGCCTCGATGCGGCGGTTGGCCCACAGCAGGCGCTGGGCGAACGGCGACAGCTCGGTGCCCTGGCGCCGCCGGGTGATCAGCAACTGCGTGCCGAACAGGTCTTCGAAGCGGCGCAGTATTCCCCAGGCATGGCGGTACGACAGGCCGCAGGCACGGCAGGCGCCCGCGATATTGCCGGTGGCGTCGATGGCCGACAGCAGCGAGAGCATGTCCTGCAGCGGCTGGCCGGGCTCGCCGGCGGCGCCTTCCAGGAGCCATTGCGGCCGCAGCCCAATGCGGAATTTATATGTCATTAATTTCTTATTGAACCTGGTCAGATTGGCGTTTAGAGTACGCTGATCCAGCGAAGCCCGGCGTATTTATATGTTTTATAAAACATATTATAAAGCCCGCCGGGGCGCCACAAGAACGCCATGCGCCCTGCCCACGGCAGGGCCGCCACCAGGAGACCGCCATGCCGATTTCCCCGGCCGAACAAAACCCACCGGGCAGCGCCCGCGGCGGGCCGCCGGCCGTGCCGGCGCGCCAGTCCGGCCCGGCCGCCGTGGCCGCGCGCGCCGCGGCGCGCCTGCGCGACCAGCCCGGCGCCCTGCTGCCCGTCCTGCATGCCGTGCAGGATGAACTGGGCTGTATCCCGGCCGACGCGGTGCCCGCCATCGCCGAGGCCCTGAACCTGTCGCGCGCCGAAGTCCATGGCGTGATCACCTTCTACCCGCATTTCCGCGGCAAGCCGGCCGGCCGGCACGTGCTGGAAGTCTGCCGCGCCGAATCCTGCCAGGCGATGGGCGGCGACGGCCTGGCCGACCATGCGCGCCAGGCGCTCGGCTGTGATTTCCACGGCACCACCGCCGACGGCGCGTTCACGCTCGAGCCGGTCTATTGCCTGGGCCTGTGCGCCCAGTCGCCGGCGGTAATGATCGACGGCCATCCGCATGCGCGCGTCACGCCGGACAAGCTGGGCCGGCTGCTGGCGCGCGCCGCGCAAGGCGACGCGGAGACCCGGCCATGAACGCGCCGGTCACCGTCTACCTGCCGCGCGACGCCGCCGCGCTGGCCATGGACGCCGACGCGGTGGCGCGCGCCATCGAACACGAGGCCGCCCGCCGCGGCCAGGCAGTGCGCCTCGTGCGCAACGGCTCGCGCGGCCTGCTGTGGCTGGAACCGCTGGCCGAAGTCACTACCCCGGCCGGCCGCATCGCCTACGGGCCGGTGCAGCCCGAGGACGTGGCCGGCCTGTTCGAGGCCGGCTGGCTGCAGGGCGGCGCGCACCGCTTGCGCCACGGGCCGACCGAGGACATCCCCTACCTGAAGCGGCAGCAGCGCCTGACCTTCGCGCGGGTGGGCGTCACCGACCCGCTCTGCCCCGACGACTACCTAGCGCATGGCGGCCTGCAGGGCCTGCGGCGCGCGCTGGCGATGACGCCGCGGCAGATCGTCGACGAGGTCATCGAATCGGGCCTGCGCGGGCGCGGCGGCGCGGCCTTTCCCACCGGCATCAAGTGGAAGACCGTGCTGACCACGCCGGCGCCCCGCAAATACATTGTCTGCAATGCCGACGAAGGCGATTCCGGCACGTTCTCCGACCGCCTGCTGATGGAAGGCGACCCCTACGTGCTGATCGAGGGCATGGCGATCGCCGGCCTGGCCGTGGGCGCCACCTACGGCTACATCTATGTACGCTCGGAATACCCGCACGCCATCGCCGCGCTGGACCAGGCCATCGAGCGGGCGCGCCGCGCCGGCTGGCTGGGCGACGACATCCAGGGCAGCGGCCGGCGCTTCGACCTGGAAGTGCGCAAGGGCGCCGGGGCCTATATCTGCGGCGAAGAAACCTCGCTGCTCGAAAGCCTGGAAGGCAAGCGCGGCGTGGTGCGCGCCAAGCCGCCGCTGCCGGCCATCGCCGGCCTGTTCGGGCAGCCCACCGTCATCAACAACGTCATCTCGCTGGCTTCGGTGCCCATCATCCTGGCGCGCGGCGCGGCCTACTACCGCGACTACGGCATGGGGCGCTCGCACGGCACCCTGCCGTTCCAGCTGGCCGGCAACCTCAAGCGCGGCGGCCTGGTGGAGGCGGCCTTCGGCGTGACCCTGCGCGAACTGCTGTACGACTACGGCGGCGGCAGCGCCTCCGGGCGGCCGCTGCGCGCGGTGCAGGTGGGCGGCCCGCTGGGCGCCTACCTGCCCGAATCGCAATGGGACGTGCCGCTGGACTACGAAGGCTACGCCGCCATCTCGGCCATGATCGGCCACGGCGGCATCGTGGCGTTCGACGACACGGTCGACATGGCGCGCATGGCGCGCTACGCCATGGAGTTCTGCGCGGTCGAATCGTGCGGCAAGTGCACCCCGTGCCGCATCGGCGCGGTGCGCGGGGTCGAGACGCTCGACAAGATCGCGGCGCGCGGCCCGCAGCACGAGCAGCAGGTGCACCTGCTGCGCGACCTGTGCGACACCATGCTGGGCGGATCGCTGTGCGCGCTGGGCGGCATGACGCCCTACCCGGTGCTGTCGGCACTGGACCATTTCCCAGAAGACTTCGGGGTGGCCGCGCGCGCGGCCGCACACCCGGCCTGACCACCACGAGGCCAGCCATGCTCGAAACCGTCATCAAGCGCGACCGCGACCTGGGCACCCCCGCCCGCGTGGCCGACACGCTCGTCACCCTGACCATCGACGGCCAGCCGGTCACGGTGCCGGCAGGCACCTCCGTGATGCGCGCCGCGGCCGAAGCCGGCATCAACATCCCCAAGCTGTGCGCCACCGACAGCCTCGAGCCGTTCGGCTCGTGCCGCCTGTGCCTGGTGCAGATCGACGGGCGGCGCGGCTATCCCGCGTCGTGCACCACGCCGGCCGAGGACGGCATGGTGGTCTACACCGAGACCCCCAAGCTGCACGAGCTGCGGCGCGGCGTCATGGAGCTGTATATCTCCGACCACCCGCTCGACTGCCTGACCTGTCCGGCCAATGGCGATTGCGAGCTGCAGGACATGGCCGGCGTGGTGGGGCTGCGCGCGGTGCGCTACGGCCACGACGGCGCCAACCACCGGCACGATCGCACCGACGACTCGAACCCGTATTTCTCGTACGACCCGTCCAAGTGCATCGTCTGCAACCGCTGCGTGCGGGCCTGCGAGGAAACCCAGGGCACCTTCGCCCTGACCATCTCCGGCAAGGGCTTCGCCTCGCGCGTGGCGGCCGGGCAGGACCAGCCGTTCCTGGACAGCGAGTGCGTGTCCTGCGGCGCCTGCGTGCAGGCCTGCCCGACCTCGACCCTGCAGGAAAAGACCGTCATCATGATGGGCCAGGCCGAGCATTCGGTGATCACCACGTGCGCGTACTGCGGCGTCGGCTGCGGCTTCAAGGCCGAAATGAAGGGCCAGGAAGTGGTGCGCATGGTGCCCTGGAAAGACGGCCAGGCCAACCGCGGGCACGCCTGCGTGAAGGGCCGCTTCGCCTGGGGCTACGCCACCCACAAGGAACGCGTGCTCAAGCCGATGATCCGCGCGCGCATCACCGACCCGTGGCGCGAAGTCTCGTGGCAGGAAGCGATCGACTACGCGGCCGCCGAATTCCGCCGCATCCAGGCCAGGCACGGCCGCGACGCGGTTGGCGGCATCACGTCGTCGCGCTGCACCAACGAGGAAACCTGGCTGGTGCAGAAACTGGTGCGCGCCGCCTTCGGCACCAATAACGTCGACACCTGCGCGCGCGTCTGCCATTCGCCCACCGGCTATGGCCTGAAGCAGACGCTGGGCGAATCGGCCGGCACGCAGACCTTCGATTCGGTCATGCATACCGACGTGGTGATCCTGATGGGCGCCAACCCCAGCAGCGCGCATCCGGTGTTCGCCTCGCGCCTGAAGCGCAGGCTGCGCCAGGGCGCGCGGCTGATCGTCATCGATCCGCGCCGCACCGAGCTGGTCAACTCGCCGCACATCAAGGCCGCGTTCCACCTGCCGGTGCGCCCCGGCACCAACGTGGCGCTGCTGACCGCCATGGCGCACGTGATCGTGACGGAAGGGCTGGTCGACGAGGACTTCGTGGCCCGCCGCTGCGAAGCCAAGGCCTTTGAACAGTGGCGCGAGTTCGTCGCGCGGCCCGAGCACGCGCCCGAGGCCACCGAGGCGGTCACCGGCGTGCCGGCCGCCGACGTGCGCGGCGCGGCGCGCCTGTACGCCACTGGCGGCAACGGCTCGATCTACTACGGCCTGGGCGTCACCGAGCACAGCCAGGGATCCACCGCGGTGATGGCCATCGCCAACCTGGCCATGGCCACCGGCAACATCGGCCGCGAAGGCGTGGGCGTCAACCCGCTGCGCGGCCAGAACAACGTGCAGGGCTCGTGCGACATGGGCTCGTTCCCGCACGAGCTGCCGGGCTACCGGCATATCTCGGACGACGCCGTGCGCGGCGCCTTCGAGGCCGACTGGGGCGTGACCCTGCAGCCCGAGCCCGGGCTGCGCATCCCCAACATGTTCGAGGCGGCGCTGGCCGGCAGCTTCAAGGGCCTGTACTGCCAGGGCGAGGACATCGTGCAGTCCGATCCCAATACGCAGCACGTGGCGGCCGCGCTGGCGGCCATGGAATGCATCGTGGTCCAGGACCTGTTCCTGAACGAGACCGCCAAGTACGCGCATGTGTTCCTGCCGGGCTCGTCGTTCCTGGAAAAAGACGGCACCTTCACCAACGCTGAGCGCCGCATCTCGCGCGTGCGCAAGGTCATGGAACCCAGGAACGGCCTGTCGGACTGGCAGGTGACCGCGGCACTGTCGAACGCGCTGGGCTATCCCATGGACTACCGCCACCCCAGCGAGATCATGGACGAGATCGCCCGCCTGACGCCGACCTTCGCCGGCGTCACCTACGAAAAACTGGACCGCCTCGGCAGCCTGCAGTGGCCGTGCAACGACGCCGCGCCGGACGGCACGCCCATCATGCACATCGACGAATTCGTGCGCGGCAAGGGCAAGTTCATGATCACCAAATACGTGCCCTCGGACGAACGCAGCACCCGCGAATTCCCGCTGCTGCTGACCACCGGCCGCATCCTGTCGCAGTACAACGTCGGCGCGCAGACGCGCCGCACCGCCAACGTGGCCTGGCACAGCGAGGACGTGCTCGAGATCCATCCGCAGGACGCCGAGGACCGCGGCATCGCCGAAGGCGATTGGGTCGGCGTGCACAGCCGGGCGGGCCAGACGGTGCTGCGCGCCACGCTGACCGACCGGGTGCAGCCGGGCGTGGTCTACACCACCTTCCATTTCCCCGAGTCGGGCGCCAACGTGGTCACCACCGACAGCTCCGACTGGGCCACCAACTGCCCGGAATACAAGGTGACGGCGGTGCAGGTGATGCGCGTGACGCAGCCCTCGGAATGGCAGCGCCAGTGGTCGCGCTTTTCGGATATCCAGCACAAGCTGCTGCGCGAACGGGCCCGCGAGAGCGAGGCCGCGCTGAGCGGCAAGTGAGCCGGGCGCGCCCCATGGACGACCGCTTGTACCGCCGCCTGCCCGCCGCGCGCGCCGATTGCGCCGACGCGACGGTGCTGCGCGTGCGCGGCGGCGCGCCCGATGCCGCCACGCAGACCGACCGCGTCGCCGAAGAAACCCCGGTGGCGCTGGAATACAACGGCATCAGCCACGCCACCATGCTGGCCTCGCCGGCCGACCTGGAAGATTTCGCGCTGGGGTTTTCGTTGACCGAAGGCATCGTCGACCGGCCGGCCGACGTGCGCGGCATCGAGGTGGCGCCGCAGTTCAACGGCATCGTGGTGCAAGTGGAGATCTCCAGCGCCTGCGCCGCGCGTCTCAAGGCGCGCCGCCGCGCCATGGCCGGTCGCACGGGCTGCGGCCTGTGCGGCGTCGAGACGCTACCGGAAGCGCTGCGCCAGCTCCCGCCCGTGCCGGACGGCCCCGCCGTGGCCCTGGCCGCGGTGCTCGGCGCCATGCGCGCCATGCGCGGCAGCCAGGCGCTGCACGATATCACCGGCGCGACTCACGCCGCGGCCTGGGCCGACGCCGGCGGCCAGGTGCGCCTGGTGCGCGAGGACGTAGGCCGCCACAATGCGCTGGACAAGCTGATCGGCGCGCTGGCCCGCCAGGACGTCGACGCGCGCGCCGGCCTGGTCCTGGTATCCAGCCGCGCCAGCTACGAGATGGTGCAGAAATGCGCCGCCGCCGGCATCGGCATCCTGGCGGCGGTATCCGCGCCCACCGCGCTGGCCATCCGCGTGGCGCAGAACACCAACGTCGCCTTGCTGGGCTTCGTGCGCAACGCCGACGCCACCCTATATTCGCATGCCGAACGCATCCTATCCTGAACGCCCATGGACATCGCCAACCTGATCCGCATGGCCAATCGCATCGGCGATTTCTTCGACGCCCTGCCCGACCGCGAAGAAGCAATCGAAGGCGTGGCCGGCCACATCCACAAGTTCTGGGAGCCCCGCATGCGCAGCGCGCTGCTGGATTTCCTCAGCCAGCACGCCGACGGGCAGGCGGGCGAGGTGCGCCTGTCCGGGCTGGTGCTGGAAGCCGTCACCCGCCACCGCGCGCGGCTCGCGCCCCGCGCCGCCTGAGGGCGGATGCCGGCCGCCGCGCCTGCGCGGCGTCAAATGGCCCCGGGCGGGCGGAGCCGCGCCACGGCCTGCACCAGACCCGCGCGGCACGGGAACTGCTACATTGGCGGGCCAGCCGCCCCAATGCCGCCCGCATGTCCACCTCGCCCACCGTCCACTGGATCGAATCCGGCCAACCCCGTTCCGCGCTCTGGCGCTCGGAAAGCGCCGCGCCGCCGCCAGCCCGCATCCAGGTCGCCGACGACCGGCTGCGCGCCGACGCGGCCTACCGGCTGATCTGCGAAGGCACCGCGCTACTGTGGCGCGGCGACTACCACAACGCCCGCCAGTTAATGCAGGCCCTGGCACGGCGCATCGACAAGAAGCCCCGCAAGCCGGCCGACAATGCCCTGGATGCATTCAACCGCCACCGCCAGGCGCAGTCGCAGCGCGCGCGCCTGTTGGGCAGCCTGCTGCTGTCGTTCGACGCCGACCACGGACTGGACCTGCGGCGCGCGCCGGACGTGCGGCAAGCCTGCCTGCAGGCCTACGGCCCGGCCGTCGGTCCGTACCTGGCATCGCTGCGCGAACTGCAGGGCGTCATCGGGGCGCACGAATGGCGCAAGAAAGGCGTGCCCATCCCGGCGCTGGGCGGCGCGCGCATCCATCCGCACTACGGCGTCTTCTCGCCGGTGCGCGGCGAATACCTGGACCTGGCGGCGCGCGCGCCGCTGCCGGGCGGCCAGGCCGCGCTGGCCTACGACATCGGCACCGGCACCGGCGTACTGGCCGCGGTGCTGGCGCGCCGCGGCGTCGAGCGCGTGGTCGCCATCGACCAGGACCCGCGCGCCCTCGCCTGCGCGCGCGACAACCTCGACCGGCTGGGCCTGGGCGCGCGCGTCGAGGTCGTGCAGGCGGATCTCTTCCCGTCCGGCCAGGCGCCCCTGGTCGTCTGCAATCCGCCCTGGCTGCCGGCCCGGCCCAGCTCGCCGGTGGAGCACGCGGTCTACGACCCCGACAGCCGCATGCTGCGCGGCTTCCTGCAAGGGCTGGCGCCGCACCTGGCGCCGCGGGGCGAAGGCTGGCTGATCCTGTCGGACCTGGCCGTGCACCTGGGCCTGCGCCAGGCCGACGAAGTGCCGGCCCTGATCGCCCGGCACGGCCTGCGCGTGCTCGACCGGCTCGATGCGCGCCCGACGCACCCGCGCGCCTCCGACCCGGACGACCCGCTGCACGCGGCGCGCGCGGCCGAGGTCACGTCGCTGTGGCGGCTGGCCGCCGCCTGAACCGCCGCGGCTGCAACCTCGCTGTCATGTCGCGCGGCCCGGCGCGCCGTCACAGTCATGTCCTGTTGCATTCATCGCGACGTCATCTGCGTCGTCAATCATTCCGCTTCCTTTTCCCATGGCACGCGGAATGATGAAACCCTGGCAAAGAAACACGAGCGCATTCCTGTTCAGCACCCTGGCCCTGCTGGCCGGCTGCGGCAGCGGCAGCGATGACGACGACGACGCTCCCCCGGCGCCGCCCCCGCCGGCGGCGAACCGGCCGATGGAGTTGACCATCCTGCACATCAACGACCATCACTCCAACCTGGATTCCAAGTCCCGGACCTTGCAGCTCAAGAACGCCGCCGGCGCCGCCACGGCGGTGAGCGTGGACGCCGGGGGTTTCCCGCGCGTGACGGCCGCCATCGAGGAACTGGCGGCGCAATCGGCCAACGTGCTCAAGCTGCACGCCGGCGACGCCATGACCGGCACGCTGTATTTCAACCGCGCCGGCGAACCGGGCGAGGCCGACGCGGCCCTGATGAATACGGTGTGCTTCGACGCGATGACACTGGGCAACCACGAGTTCGACAAGGGCGACAGCGGCCTGCGCCGCTTCATCGAACTGCTGCATGCCGGCGCCTGCCAGACACCGCTCTTGAGCGCCAACGTCAGCTTTGGCGCCGACTCGCCGCTGAACCCCTCGCGCGCGCCGGGACTGGTGCAGCCGTCGACCATCGTGCAGCGCGACGGCCAGCCGATCGGCCTGGTCGGCCTGACCATAGCCAACAAGACGCAGCAGTCGTCCAGCCCCGACCCCGGCACCGTGTTCTCGGACGAGACCGCTGCCGCCCAGGAGCAGATCGACGCGCTGCGCGCCCAGGGCGTGAACAAGATCATCGTCATGAGCCACATTGGCTATGGCTACGACAAGCAGGTGATCGCCGGCTTGAGCGGCGTGGACGTGGTGGTGGGCGGCGATTCGCATACCCTGCTCGGCCCCGACGCGATGTCCGCCTACGGCGTGGGCTCGCCGGCCGGCGCCTATCCGACCGAACTGACCGACAAGGACGGCAAGCGCGTCTGCCTGGTGCAGGCGCGGGAATACTCGCAGGTCGTGGGCGAGCTGAAGGTCAGCTTCGACGCCAACGGCGACGTCACCACCTGCGCGGGCACGCCGCATGTGCTGATCGGCGACGCGCTCGCCGTCGGCGGCACCACCCCCAACCCGGCGGACGAGGCGGCCATGCGGGCCGACATCGCCGCCAGCGGCTTCCTGCGCGTGCAGGCCCCGGACCCCGAGGCCACCGCGGTGCTGCAGCCCTACAAGGAGAAGGTCGACGCCTACAGCCAGAGCGTGGTCGCCTCGGTGCCCGAGGAACTGTGCTCGCGCCGCGTGCCCGGCGGCCCCGGCTCGGTGGATTACGGCCGCTCCAGCGCGGCCTGCAACGCGCTGGGCAGCGTCAGCGTGCGCGGCGGCGATATCCAGCAACTGGTGGCGCAAGCCTATGTGGAAGTGGCCAACGCCCTGTACGGCGGCGCCGACATTTCGCTGCAGAGCGGCGGCGGTGTGCGCATCCCGCTGGAAGGCGAGGTAACCGCGGCCAGGGTGATCGAAGTGGTGCCGTTCGGCAATATGCTGTGGCGCCTGGACGTGACCGGCGCCGAGGTCAAGAGCATGCTGGAAGACGGCCTGCAGGCGGTCTATGGCCCGGGCGGCAGCACCGGCCCGTACCCGTACACCGGCGGCCTGCGCTTCGACGTGAACAGCCTGCAGGCGCAAGGCAACCGCGTGTCCAACGTGGAGGTGCGCGACGCCGCCACCGGCGCGTGGCAGCCGCTGGACCCGGCCCGCACCTACAAGCTGTTCGTGCTGAGCTTCAACGCCACCGGCGGCGACGGCTACAAGACCCTGGCCAACGTGCCCGCCGAACGCCGCCAGGATATCGGCGTGCTCGACGCCGACGTGCTGCAGACGTACATCGACATGCAGGCCAAGGATGCGGGAAGCGGCTTGCCGGTGCTGCGGAAACTGCCGGTGGAGTTGTATAGCACCAAGAGCTATATCGAGTAAGTTGCGGGGGGCGCGCTGCGGCGGAGGCGGGTTCTTCTGGCGTCGGGGCCTGGTCCGGGGAGCGGCCGGGCTTCCGGGGCCGTCCGGGCGCCCTGCGCGCCCGGCACCGCTACGTCAACCTCGTCAGCCTGCGGCTTCCTTCGGTTTCCCTCGCTCGGCCCCGAGGCGCCCGGCCGCTCCCCGGACCAGGCCCCGACTCGCGCCAATGCCGATTCCACCATCGGCGGGACGGTTGGGGTTCTTGAGCTTCGTGGGTGGCGCTGGGGAGGGAAGAAAAATCGTGCAGTGCCGCGAATCCGGGCCGCCCTGCGCGGCCCGGATTCGCATTCAGGCTCGGAATGGCGGGGGCGGATCGGATTTTGTGTTGTTGTTGTGGCGGAGTATCGGCGCTCCCTCCGATATTGTCTGCGAGCCTTATCGGTGGCCTCCGCAATACGCGGCGCATCGGAACAGTTGGGTCAAGATCCACACACGCACTCAGCCCTCTCCCCGCGCCACCGCACGAATGCGTCTGCAAGCCGCGCAGGGCGGCTTGCAGACGCGGCCCCACGAGACGTTCTTCTTGTCCCCCGACGCAGCGACGAAGGGCCAGCACGCGGTCGACCCCGGCGGCGTGGCGGTTTGCAACCGGTGCGAGTCGTGGCGGGAGGCGGAGAGCCGGCGGGGCGCCTCGGGGCCGAGCGAGGGAAACCGAAGGAGCGTAGCGACGAGGTTGACGAAGCGGCGCCGGGCGCGCAGGGCGCCCGGACGGCCCCGGAAGCCCCGCCGGCTCTCCGCCTCCCACCACGACGCCATTAGAAAACCCACCCTCCAAGGCCCAAAGTCACTGCCACCCACACGCATGGATCATGAATTGCCGCACCGCTTCGGCCGGCCTGGCCAGCGCCGCGCGCGGATGCCAGATCAAGCCTGCTTCCATGGGCGGCACAGCATCGGCGATCGGCACTGCCTCGATCTTCTTGCCCTCCAGCGACCACGGCCGGTACACCATGTCCGATAGCACGGTCACCCCGAAGCCGTGCGCTACCAGGCCGCGCAAGGCTTCCATCGAACGAGTGCGGAAAGCGATGTCGGGCCGCAGGCCGTGCCGTTGCCAATACGCCAGCGTGGAGCGCTCGCCCTCGTCCATCTCCAGCAGGATGTACGGGCATGCCGCGATGTCCGCCAGGGTGGGCGCCGGCCGCGCCAGCAGCGGGTGCCCGGCCGCCGCCCATAACTGGCGCCGCGAGCGCACCAGCACGTGGTGGCCGAAGCGGGCACGCCTGTCCATGTTGGACACCAGGGCCACGCCCAGCTCCACCTCGCCGCTGGCCACGGCGGCTTCGATGGCCGGGCGGTCCATGTCGACCAGGTCCAGCACCACGTCCGGATAGCGCTTGCGGAAACGCGCCAGCAGTTCGGGCAGGAAATAGCCCAGCACCGTATACGACGCCGCGATGCGCACCGAGCCGCGCAGCGCGTAGCGCTGGAAGCCGGGCTCGCGCAGGGCGTCGTCGAGCGTGTCCAGCACTTCGCGGGCGCGCTGGTGGAAATTGTGGCCCTCCGGCGTCAGGGTGACGCCGTGCGGATGGCGGTCGAACAGCCGCACGCCCAATTGCCCTTCCAGCGCCAGGATGGCGTTGGTGACCGCCGACTGGGACACGTGCTCGTCGGTGGCGGCCATCGACAGGCGGCCTGTGCGGGCCGCCGCGACGAAGTAGCGCAACTGGCGCAGCGTGACATCCTTGGTCATATATTTTTCACATACCTGCTAGCTGAATATATGAATATACGATAACCAGGCGGCTCTCTACACTGCCGGAAAAAACACTCATCCGGCCACGAGGAGACACGCGTGAACGCCCCCTTCCCCGCCGGCGCGGCCGGCCTGCCCGCCCCCGCCCTGGACGACAAATACACCCTGGACACCGGCCGCATCTACCTGAGCGGCACCCAGGCGCTGGTCAAACTGCCGCTGCTGCAGCGGTCGCGCGACCGCCTGGCCGGACTCAATACCGCCGGCTACATATCAGGCTACCGGGGTTCGCCCCTGGGCGGGCTGGACCTGGCGCTGTGGAAAGCCAAGCACCACTTGCAGGCACACGACGTGGTGTTCCAGCCGGGCCTGAACGAGGACCTGGCCGCCACCGCGGTCTGGGGCACCCAGCAGCTCAACCTGTTCCCCGGCGCCACGCGCGACGGCGTATTCGGCATGTGGTACGGCAAGGGGCCCGGCGTGGACCGCTCCATCGACGTGCTCAAGCACGCCAATTCGGCCGGCACCGCGCCCCACGGCGGCGTGCTGCTGCTGGCCGGCGACGACCATGCGGCCAAATCCTCGTCGGTGGCGCACCAGTCGGAGCACGTGCTGATCGCCAGCGGCATTCCGGTGCTGTATCCCTCGAACGTCCAGGAATACCTGGACTACGGGCTGCACGGCTGGGCCATGAGCCGCTACACCGGCTTGTGGGTGGCCATGAAGTGCGTGACCGACGTGGTCGAATCGAGCGCCTCGGTGGAAGTCGACCCCGCGCGCGTGCGCGTGGTCCTGCCAGACGAGCTGCTGCCCGATGGCGGCCTGAACATCCGCTGGCCGGATACGCCGCTGGCCCAGGAAGCGCGGCTGCTGGACCACAAGTGGTATGCGGCGCTGGCCTACGTGCGCGCCAACCGGCTGAACCGGGTGGTGCTGGACAGCCCGACGGCGCATTTCGGCATCATGACGGCGGGCAAGGCCTACCTGGACGTGCGCCAGGCGCTCAACGACCTGGGCCTGGACGAGGCGGCCTGCCGGGCGGCGGGTATCCGGCTCATGAAGGTGGGCTGCATCTGGCCGCTTGACGCGCAGGACGCGCGCGCCTTCGCCACCGGCCTGAAGGAGATCCTGGTCGTCGAGGAAAAACGCCAGATCCTCGAATATGCCCTCAAGGAAGAGCTCTACAACTGGCGCGACGATGTGCGGCCGCGCGTGTACGGCAAATTCGACGAGCGCGACAACGGCGGCGGCGAATGGTCCACCCCGCGCGGCGGCTGGCTGCTGCCGGCGCGCCATGAACTGTCGCCCGCGCTGATCGCGCGCGCCATCGCGGCGCGGCTCGACAAGGCCGGCCTGCCGGCGGCGCTGCGCGCCCGCATCGCGGCGCGCCTGGCGGTGATCGACGCGAAAGAACGCGAGGCGGCGCGGCCGGTCCTGGCCGAGGAGCGCCAGCCGTGGTTCTGCTCCGGATGCCCGCACAACACTTCCACGCGGGTGCCGGAAGGCTCGCGCGCGGTGGCGGGCATCGGCTGCCACTACATGGCGATGTGGATGGACCGCAATACCGACACCTTCAGCCAGATGGGCGGCGAAGGCGTGGCCTGGCTGGGCCAGAAGGACTTCACCACGGAACGCCACATCTTCGCCAACCTGGGCGACGGCACCTACTTCCATTCGGGCCTGCTGGCGATCCGCGCGGCAGTGGCGGCGCGCGCGCCCATCACCTACAAGATCCTCTACAACGACGCGGTGGCCATGACGGGCGGCCAGCCGGTGGACGGGGTGCTGACCGTGCCGCAGATCGCCGCGCAGGTGCGGGCCGAAGGCGTGGCGCGGGTCGTCGTGGTGACCGACGAGCCGGACAAGTACGCGCGCGGGCCGGCCCTGCCCGCCGGCGTGGCGGTCCATCACCGCAGCGCGCTCGACGCGGTGCAGCGCGAACTGCGCGAGATCGCGGCCACCACCGTGCTCATCTACGACCAGACCTGTGCCACCGAGAAGCGCCGTCGCCGCAAGCGTGGAACGTATCCGGCGGCGCCGCGCCGCGCCTACATCAACCCGGCGGTGTGCGAGGGCTGCGGCGACTGCTCGGTGCAGTCCAACTGCCTGTCGGTTGAGCCGCTCGATACGCCGATGGGCACCAAGCGGCGCATCAACCAATCCTCCTGCAACAGCGACTATGCCTGCGTGGACGGCTTCTGCCCGAGCTTCGTCACGGCCGAGGGCGCGGTCGTGCGCAAGGCGCGCGGGGTCTCCGGCACGGCCGAGCCGGCCGCGACGCCGCTGCCGCCGCCCGCCGCCATCGAGGCGGGCGGCGCCTACCGGCTGGTGGTGGCCGGCGTGGGCGGCACCGGCGTGGTCACCATCGGCGCGCTGCTGGGCGCCGCCGCGCACATCGAGGGCAAGGGCGTCACGGTGCTGGACATGGCGGGCCTGGCCCAGAAAGGCGGGGCGGTACACAGCCACGTGCAGCTCGCCAACCGTCCCGAAGACCTGTACGCCACGCGCGTCGCGGTGGGCGAGGCCGACCTGGTGATCGGCTGCGACGCCTTGACCGCGGCATCGCCCGAAGTGCTGTCGCGGCTGCGGCCCGAGCATGGCAGGGCGGTGGTCAACAGCACCGCCGCGCCCACGGCGAGCTTCCTGGCGCAGCCGGCCTGGCGCTTTCCCGGCGCGCAGGCGGAGCAGGCGCTGCGCCGAAGCACCGGCGGCCATTGCGACTTCATCGACGCCGGCCGGCTGGCCGAGACCCTGCTGGGCGACGCCATCTACGCCAACCCGCTGCTGCTCGGCTACGCCTGGCAGCAGGGCGGCCTGCCGCTGGCCTGCGACAGCCTGCGCCGCGCCATCGTCCTGAACGGGGTCGCGGTGGAAAAGAACCTGGCGGCGTTCGAGATCGGCCGCCAGGCGGCGCATTGGGGCGCGGCGTCGCTGCTGCCGGCGGCGCCGGCGCGCGTGGTGGCCATGCCGGAATCGCTCGACGCGCTGGTGCGGCGCCTGTCGGCCCACCTGCGCGCCTACCAGGACGAGGCCCATGCGGCGCGCTACCGCGCCGCCGTCGAGGCGGTGCGCGCGCGCGAGGCGCAGTTGCCCGGCGCGGGCCGGCTGGAGGTCACGCTGGCGGTGGCCCGCAACCTGGCCCGGCTGATGAGCTACAAGGACGAGTACGAAGTCGCGCGCCTGCATGCCGACCCCGCGTTCAAGAACGGCCTGCGCGAGCAGTTCGAGGGCGAACCGGGCCGCGACTACCGCCTGACCTACTATCTGGCGCCGCCGTTGCTGGCGCGGCGCGACGCCCAGGGCAAGCCGCGCAAGCGCGCGTTCGGGCCATGGATCGAGTATGCGTTCCGCGCGCTCGCGCCGCTCAAGCGCCTGCGGGGCACCCGGCTCGACCTGTTCGGACAGACCGCCGAGCGGCGCCTGGAACGCCGGCTGATGGAGGACTACCTGGAGCTGGCGGCGGAGTTCGCCGGCACGCTGCGCGCGGACAACCGCGACGTGGCGCGCGAGCTGGCGACGTTGCCCGACACCATACGCGGCTACGGGCATGTAAAGGAACGCAGCATCGGCCGGGCGCAGGCGCGCCGGGCCGCGCTGCTGCGGCGCTATCGCGGCGAGCCGCCGGCCAGCCTGGCGGCCTGAGGCCGCGCGGGCGGCGCGCCTTGGCATCCGGCCGGCGCGCCGCCCTGTAGTACGATGGCCCGCTACCGGTCGCCGGCAGGGGCCCGCCATGGAAAACATCCTCCGCAAACTCGACTTCACCACGCTGCGCCTGTTCGTCACCGTCTGCCAGGAGAACAGCATCGCGCGCGCAGCGGAGCGCGAGTTCATCGCGCATTCCGCCGTCAGCCGCCGCATCGCCGACATGGAATCGCTGGTGGGGCTGCCGTTGATTACGCGGCACACGCGCGGGGTCGCCATCACGCCGGCCGGCCAGACGGTGTTGCGCCACGCCCGCCGGATCATCGGCGACGTCGAGGCCATGGGTGCCGAGCTGTCGCGGCTGTACGCCGGCGTGAAAGGCCACGTGCGCGTGGTAGCCAACCTGTCGGCCATCGTGCAGTTCCTGCCCGAAGACCTGGCCGCCTTCCAGCGCCTGTTCCCCGAAGTCGACATCGACCTCGAAGAGCAGCACAGCCCCGACGTGCTACGCCTGGTGCGCGAACGGGCCGCCGACTTCGGCATCTGCAACCGGATCGCCGGCGCGCAGGGGCTGGAGCTGCTGCCGTATCGCCGCGACCGGCTGGCCGTCATGCTGCCGGCCGGCCATCCCAAGGCGGCGGCACGCCAGCTCAGCCTGCGCGATATCGCCCAGGAGACGTTCGTCGGCCTGCGCGAGAACAGCGCGCTGACGCAGTTGCTGGCCGCCCAGGCGCAGGCGCTGGACACCACGCTGGCCGTGAAGATCCGCGTGGCGAGCCTGGACGCCTTGTGCCGCATGGCGCATGCGGGGCTGGGCATCGCGATCATGCCGCAACAAGTGGCCGAACTCTATTTGCAGGCGCTCGATGTCGCGGTGCGGCCGCTGGCCGATGCCTGGGCGCAGCGCGAGATCTGCATCGTGCATTCCGGCGCGGCCCAGCTGTCGGCCACGGCCGGGGCGCTGGTGCGCTTCCTGACCCAGCAGCCCTGATGCCGCGTTTCGCGGCGGCCGGTGTGCCGAAACGGTACTTCGGCGCACCGCGGCGACTCTCTATATTGCCAACCCAGGCGTGGGCGCGCAGACCCCGCCACGAGAGCAATGGAGACAACGCAATGACCACAGCCAGATTCCTGGCGGGCTGCATGCTCGCCCTCGGCGCCCTGGGCCAGGCACTGCCGGCGCTGGCCGCCGGCTACCCCGAGCGCGCCATCCGCTTGATCGTGCCGACCTCGCCCGGCTCGACCGCCGATGTGGTGGCGCGGGTCGTCGCCGAGAGCCTGGGCAAGGAACTGGGCCAGGCGCTGATCGTCGAGAACCTGTCCGGAGCCGCTGGCATCCCGGGCACGCGCCAGCTGGTGTCGGCCCGGCCGGACGGCTACACGCTGGGCATGGTGTCGTCCAACCACGCCATCAACCCGAGCCTGTATCGCAGCATGCCCTACGACGCGGTGCGCGACGTCACCCCGATCTCCATCATCGGCACGACGCCGCTGGTGCTGGTAGTGGCGCAGGACTCGCCGTATCGCAGCATCGGCGACCTGCTGCAAGCCGCGCGGGCGCAGCCCGGCAAGATCAATTACGGTTCGTCGGGCACCGGCAGCGTGCTGCACCTGGCGGGCGAGCTGCTGAAGGCCAAGGCGGGCATCGACATGATGCACATCCCCTACCGGGGCGGCAATGCGCTCATCACCGATGTCATGTCGGGACAAGTCCAGACGGCGTTCCTGGCGGTGCCTTCGGCGGTGGCGCAGATCCAGGCCGGCCAGCTGCGCGCCCTGGCCGTCAGCACGCCGCAGCGCGTGCCGGTCCTGCCCGGCGTGCCGACGCTGGACGAGTCCGGCGTGCGGGATTATTCCTACGATGCCTGGATCGCCCTGATCGGCCCAGCCCGCCTGCCGGCCGATATCGTGCGCCAATTGCAGGCGGCGACGCAGCAAACCATGCGCGCGCCCCAGGTGACCGGCACGCTCGGACCGCAGGGCTTTGTTTCGCTGGGCAGCAGCACCCGCCAGGCCGACGACACGCTGGCCGCGGAGATCGCCAGGACCAGGACCCTGGTGAGCGCCGCGGGCATCGCCCCCGAATAACCACGGCACCCCATGAGCGAGATTTTTTCCGTAGACGAACCGGCGCGGCTGCTGTTGCTGTCGCGCGACCCCGCCCGCATCGCGGCGCAGCTGGCCGGCCAGGCGCTGGCCCTGTGCGACGCCGCGCCGCTGCGCGACGATATCTCGACCGACGAGATCACGCCGCTGCCGATCATGACGCATTTCGACGAGCAGCTGGGCCGCTATCCCTATACCGGCCTGCTGGTCGGCGGCGCACGCCCCATCGGGGTGGACGCCATCCGGCAGGCGGGCATCAACGTGATCGTGGCGGGCAAGCGCTATGGCAAGGGCTCATCGCGCGAGCACAGCCCCATGGCGGAAAAATCGGCCGGCGTGCGGCTGGTGATCGCCGAGAGCTTCGAGCGCATCTACCGGCAGAACGCCGACAACATCGGGCTGTACACCAGCACCGACCTGGGGCTGGTCGAGCGCCTGCGGCGCGGCGAGGCCATCGCCGTGGACGAACTGGTCGCCGGACGCGACGCGCTGGCGGCCACCATCGTGCGCGCCGGCGGCCTGCTGGCCTTCGGCCAGGCCGAGCTGCATGGCGGACAGCCCGCGCTGGCGCCGCGCGCGTCAGCGGCGGCAGAGCCGCCGCGCACCCTGTTCGAGAAAATCGTGCGGCGCCACCTGCTGGCGACCCCGGTCACGCCGGCCGATCCCGGCCAGGGCGACGGCGTGTTCATCCAGGCCGACTGGCGCTTCATCCACGAGTACTACACCGGCATGGCGGCGCACCTGCTGCGCGGGCGCTTCGGCCGGCAGCCGCGCCTGGCGGATCCGGCCCGCATCGTCGTGTTCGAGGACCACACCTCGTACGTGGAAGAAAGCCCCAATCACGTCCGCATGGGCATCGTCCCGCAGGTGCGTGCCATGTGCCAGGCGCAGAGGGACTTCGTCCGGGCCCACAGCCTGCGGCAGCACCGCACGCTGACCGAGGCCGAGGCCGCGCGCGACGCCGGCGGCAATGCCGCGGGCATTTCGCACGCCATGATGACCGAGCACTATGCGCTGCCGGGCCAGATCGTGGTGGGCACCGACTCGCACACGCCGCACAGCGGCGCCCTGGGCTGCGTGGCGTTCGGCGTGGGCACGACCGACATGGCCAACGCCTTCGTCACCGGCGCGGTCCGGCTGGCCCTGCCCGCCTCGCTGCGCGTGGAGCTCGCCGGCACGCTGCCGCCCGGCGTGACGGCCAAGGACGTGGTGCTGCACCTGCTGGCCCTGCCCGAGATCCGCGCCGGCGCGGGCGTCGGCAAAGTCTTCGAGTTCGTCGGCGAGGCCGTCGAAGCGATGTCCATCGACGAACGGGCCACCCTGACCAACATGACGGCCGAGCTGGGCGGCCTGACCGGCATCGTGGCGCCGGACCAGCAGACCCTGCGCTTCCTGCGCGAGCGGCGCGGCGTGGCGATGACGCTCGAACCCTGGATGCGCAGCGATCCGGACGCCGCCTACGCGGCGCGGCTGCGCGTCGATTGCGCCGCGCTGTCGCCCATGGTCGCGGCGCCGGGCGACCCCGGCAACGGCGTGCCGCTGGCGCAGCTGCGGGACCGGCCCCGGGTCGACATCGCGTATGGCGGCTCCTGCACGGCCGGCAAGCGCGAGGACTTCGACCACTACCACGAGGTGCTGGCCTGGGCGCTGGCGCGCGGCCTGCGCCTGCCGCCGGGCGTGACACTGTACCTGCAATACGGCACCACGGCCGTGCGCGATTACTGCGTGGCGCGCGGCTATCACCGCACCTTCGCCGCCATCGGCGCGCGCATCCTCCAGCCGTCGTGCGGCGCCTGCGCCAATTGCGGGCCGGGCTCCTCGACCGCGCCCGAGCAGATAACCGTGAGCGCCATCAACCGCAATTTCCCCGGCCGCTCGGGCCCGGGCAGTGTATGGCTGGCCAGCCCGCCCACCGTGATGGCCAGCGCGCTGGCCGGCGAACTGCTGTCGTACGCCGAACTGCGCGCCCGCCACGCGCCCTGACGCCTCAGGACGCGGGCGCCTGCGCGGTGTGGCGCCGCGCCATCAGCACGATGCCGTCGGTGTCGACGTAGGCCCAGTCGCCGTCGCGCACGTCCAGCCCATGCAAGGTGACGGCGTCGCGCGGCAGCGCGGGCGCCATGGCGGCCGGCCGGTTCGGCATGGCGCCCAGGGCATGCACGCCGAGCGGCAACCGCGCCAGCGTGGCGGTGTCGCGCACGTAGCCGTGGACCAGCACGCCGCTCCAGCCATTCTGCACCGCCATGCAGGCCATGCGGTCGCCGAAGACGGCATGCGCCGCGTTGCCCAGCGCATCCACCACCAGTACGCGCCCCGCCCCGGGGCCGGCCAGCACGCCGGCCAGCGACAGCGCCCCGTCGGGACCGGGCGCCGCGACGACCTGCACCTGCCCGAAGTACCACTCGCGGCCGCCATAGGAGCGGTACACGGGCGGCAGCACGCGCAGCCCGCAGGCGGGGTCGCGCAAGGCCGCGTCGCATAGATCGGCAGTGGACCAGGTGACGTCCGGCGCGTTGCCATAGCTGGGAGGGGTGAAGGAATCCGACATGGACGGGCCTTTGAGTGGTTGGCGGCGGGGCAGGCGCCGTTCAGGGCTGGCCGATGCCGGTGAGGCCGATCAGCGCGCCCACCAGCAGCATCCACAGCGGATGCACGCGGGTGTACAGCGTGGCCAGCGCCACCAGCGCCGTGATGCCGCCCAGCACCCAGGTGTGCACCGAGGCCTCGGTGATGAGCGCCGCGCTGGCGGCCATCAGCCCGGCGGTCATGGGAAAGATGCCGGCCTGCACCACGCGGCGCCAGGGCTTGTCCTTGAAGCGCTCCCACAGCCCCAGCGCGATGACGGCCAGCACCGAGGACGGGCCGAACTTGGCGATGGAAGTGACCAGCGCGCCTTGCCAGCCGGCCACGTGCCAGCCCACCAGCGTCACGATCATCAGGTTGGGGCCCGGCGCGGCCTGGCTCAGCGCGAACAGCGCGCTGAAGTCGGCGGCCGACATCCATTGGTGCACTTCGACCACCTGCCGCTGCATTTCGGGCAGGATGGTGTTGCCGCCGCCGAAGGCCAGGACCGACAACTGGGTGAAGATCGCCAGCAGCGAAATCAGCACCGGCGTCATCGCGTCGTCCTCCAGGTCAGGAAGATGCTGAGCGGCGTCAGCACCAGCATGGTCGGCAAGAGCGGCAGGCGCAGCACGGCGATGGCGACGAAGCACGCCAGCGCCACCGCGATGCCGGCCCATTTGCCGCGCAGCGGCCGCGCGATCTTCACCGCCATCGAAATCAGCAAGCCGGCGGCCGCGGCGGCCAGGCCGGCGAACAAATGCTGGATGCGCGGGTCGTCGGCATAGCGCTGGTACACCATGCCCAGCGAAATCACGATGAGCGAAGGCGCGGCGATCAGCCCCATCAGCGCCGCGAACGCCCCCTTGGGGCCGCGGAACTTCATGCCGAGCGCCACCGACATGTTGATGATGTTGCCGCCCGGCAGGAACTGGCACAGCCCCAGCAGCTCGGTGAAGTCCTCTGGCGACAGCCAGCGGTTCTTCTCGACCACCATGTGGCGGGCCAGCGGCAGGGCGCCGCCGAAGGCGCTCAGCCCGAGCCAGAAGAAACCCTTGAAGAGCGCCCAGGAAGTGGGCGGGGAAGCGAGAGCGGCGGCGTCGGGGCCGGCGGGAGGCGAGGCGTTCATGATGGGCGGCTGTTGACAGGGGCCAAAGCCTACTCCTGCGCGCGCCGGATCGCAATCGCCCGGCGCGCCTGCCGTAGAATGGCAGGCCAGCCGCCTTCTGCGGCCGCCCGCGCAGCATGCCCACCTCCGCCTCCCGCCTTTCCTCGCCGCTCTACCCCGTCGTCCTGCTGATGATCGCCATGGTCTCCATGCAGGGCGGTGCGGCGCTGGCCAAGAGCCTGTTCCCGGCGGTCGGCGCGCCCGGCACCGCGGCACTGCGCCTGCTGTTTTCGGCGTTGATGCTGCTGGCCTATTTCCGGCCGTGGCGCATCCGCCTGGCGCCCTCGGGATGGCGCCTGATCGTGGCCTACGGGCTGGCGCTCGGCGCCATGAACCTGCTGTTCTACCTGTCGCTGCGCACCATCCCGCTGGGCATCGCGGTGGCGCTGGAGTTCACCGGCCCGCTGGCCGTGGCACTGCTTGCCTCGCGGCGGCTGGCCGACTTCGGCTGGATCGCGCTGGCGGCGGCCGGCCTGTTGCTGCTGGTCCCGCACGGCGCCGACATCCGCACGCTCGACCCGGCCGGCATGGCCTATGCGCTGGCCGCCGGCCTGTGTTGGGCGCTGTACATCGTGTTCGGCCGGCGCGCCGCGCTGCGCCACGGCACGCACAGCGTGGCGCTGGCGGCCTGCGTGGCGGCCGTGGCGGTGCTGCCGTTCGGCCTGGCGCACGCCGGGCCGGGCATGTTCGCGCCCGCTATCCTGCCGCTGGCCATCGGCGTGGCGATCCTGTCCAGCTCGCTGCCCTACGCGCTGGAGATCACCGTGCTGGCCCGCATGCCGGTGCGCACCTTCGGCACGCTGCTCAGCCTGGAGCCGGTGTTCGCCGCGCTGTCGGGGCTGGTGTTCCTGGGCGAGGCGCTGACGCTCATGCAGTGGGCGGCCGTGGCGGCCATCGTGGCGGCCTCGGCCGGCATCACGGCGGGCAGCCGGCCCACGCCGCCCCGCCAGCCGGATTGACGCGGGTTTATGATGGCACCCACCGGCCGGCCGCGTCCCGGCCTGCTTCCCCATTTTCTCTACAGGAGCTGACATGTCCAATCAGAAAGTCGCGCTGATCACCGCCGGTGGCAGCGGCATGGGCGCCGCGGCGGCGCGCAAGCTGGCCGAGGACGGCTTCCAGGTCGCCATCCTGTCGTCGTCGGGCAAGGGCGAGGCGCTGGCCGCCGAACTGGGCGGATTGGGCGTGACCGGCTCGAACCTGGTGCCGGACGACATCGCCCGGCTGGTCGACGGCGCCATGCAGCGGTGGGGCCGCATCGACGCGGTGGTCAACAGCGCCGGCCACGGCCCGAAGGGCAAGCTGCTGGACATCCCCGACACCGACTGGCAGCTCGGCATGGAGTACTACCTGCTGAACGTAGTGCGCATCGCGCGACTGGTCACGCCCATCATGCAGCGGCAGCGCGCCGGCGCGATCGTGAATATCTCCACCTACGCCACCTTCGAGCCGGAAGCGCTGTTCCCCACCTCGGGAGTGTTCCGCGCCGGCCTGGCGGCCTTTGCCAAGGTCTATGCCGACGACTACGCCGCCGACAATATCCGCATGAACAACGTGCTGCCCGGCTTCATCGACAGCCTGCCCGAGAAAGACGACCGTCGCCGGCGCATTCCCATGGGCCGCTACGGCCGCGCCGACGAGGTCGCCGAGCTGATCGCCTTCCTGGCCTCGGACCGGTCCAGCTACATCACCGGGCAGAACATCCGCATCGACGGGGGCATCACCCGCTCGGTCTAGGGCCTGTGCCTTCTAAAAGGCGCGCCGGCCAGTCCAGGGCTGCCCGCCATCCCGCTTCCTTTCACCGCAACACCTGCAAGCATGACCACGCTTTATACCCTCGCCCGCGGCGACGCGCCGCTCGTCATCAACATCCCGCACGTCGGCACCTGGGTGCCCACCGAATTGCGCCCGCTCATGACCGCGCAGGCACTGGGCGTGCCGGATACCGACTGGCATGTGGACCGCCTGTACGATTTCGCGCGCGCCCGCGGCGTGACGCTGATGGCCGCCACCCATTCGCGCTATGTGGTCGACCTGAACCGCGATCCCGAAGGCGCCGCGCTGTATCCGGGCGCCTCGAACACCGAACTGTGCCCCACCGGCCGCTTCGACGGCGGCCCGGTCTGGCGCGACGGCGCGGCGGCCGACCCGCTGCTCGACGTGGCGGCCCGCCGGCGTGCCTACTTCGACCCCTACCATGCGCAGCTGCGGGCCGAACTGGACCGCGTGCACGCGCGGCACGGCTACGTGGTGCTGCTGGACGGCCATTCGATCATCTCGCGCTGCGCGCGCTTCTTCGAGGGTCGCCTGCCCGACCTGAACCTGGGCACGGCCGACGGCGCGAGCTGCGCCGCCTCGCTGCAGGACGCGGCGGCGCGCGTGCTGGCGGCCGCGCCGGCGTTCACCCAGGTGGTCAACGGCCGTTTCAAGGGCGGCTGGATCACCCGCCATTACGGCCGGCCGCAAGACGGCTATCACGCGCTGCAACTGGAAATGGCGCTCGAGGCCTACATGACCGAGGCCGAGCCCTACCATTGGGACCCGCAGCGCGCCGAACCGCTGATCGGCGTGCTGCGCGCGCTGGTCGACACGCTGCTGGCCTGGCGGCCCTGAGCCGCGCGGCTCAGCCCGCCGGGCGGCCATCCAGCTGCCGGTAGACCTCGGTGGACACACGCATCAGCTCGCCGCGCTCCACCTCGCCCGACAGCGCGTAGCCGAACTGGCCGTCGACCCAATAGAACACCCGCACCGGCCCGTCCTGGGCAAACTGGAAGGCGGTCTGGGCGCCGGCGGCTTCACGGGTGACATACAGGGTCAGGCGGCGCCCGTCGGCCGAGGCGTACATGAATTGCGCCACCGGCCCCTGCCCGCCAGGCAGCAGGCGGCCGCCCACCAGCGCATACCCGGCCCGCGCCAGCGCCGGCGCCCGGACCGGGGCGCCCAGCCGCTTGGTCAGCCAGGTGACCAGCGCCTGTTCCTGGTCGGCGCCGATCTCCACCGGCCGCCGCGCGTCGGCGGCGTACACCGCATGGGCCACGGCGGCACGGTGCGCGAAGCCCGCGCCGGCGGCCGCCACGGCCGCTGGCGGCGAGGCGGCCAGCGCGGCCCGGCGGTCCAGCTCGCCGCGCGCCAGCCATGCCGCGGCGGCGCTGCACAGGGCCAGCGCCACGCTCGCCGCCAGCGCCGGCCAGCGGCGCCGTCCCCTGGGCGGGGCCAGCGGCAACCGCAGCGGCAAGGGCTCGTCGGCCACCGGGCCGAGCCATTCGCGAAGGCGCCGGTTCTGTTCGCGCCAGGCCTGCACGCGGGCCCGCGCCTCGGCGTGCTGCTCCAGCCAGGCCGCCACTTCCGCCACGCGTTCGGCGGGCAACTGGCCGTCGGCATAGGCATGCAGGTCGGCCTCGGTGATCGGCGCGCCCGGGCCGGACATGGCGTGCAGCGTCTTGTCGTTCATGTCATTTGACCCGGTGGATGAGCGCGGCCGCCGGCCGTCCCGCCAACAGCGCGGCCAGCCGCTCGCGTGCCCGCGACAGGCGCGACATGACCGTGCCGATCGGCACGTCGAGCGCCAGCGCCGCCTCGCGATAGCTGAACTCCTCGACGCTCACCAGCAGGATCACGGCGCGCAGGTCGGGCGGCAATTGCTGCAGGCAGCGATCCAGGTCGCGCACTTCCAGGCCGTCGGCCTGGGTGGCCCGCACGGGGATCCCGTCCAGGTCGGCGTCGGCCTGCCAGTCGGCCTGGCGGCGCTGCGCGCGCAAGCCGTCGATGAACTGGTTGTGCATGATGCCGAACATCCAGGCCCGCAGCTCGCCGCGCCGCTGCCAGCGCGAGAAGCGGCTCCAGGCGCGTTCGAGCGTGTCCTGCACCAAGTCGTCGGCGCGCTCGCGGTCGCCCGTCAGCCCGCGGGCGTAGCGCCGCAGGCTGGGGATGCAGGCGACGATCAGCGCCTCGTCGTCGGCGCGCATGCGGGCGGCCGCCCGGGCTCAGGGCTTGACGATATGCCAGACTTCCTTGACGTTGTCGCCCTGCTTGTCGCCGGGCTTGGCGTCCTTGACGAACAGGTACAGCGGCTTGCCCCGGTAGGCCCACTGCTTCGAGCCGTCGTCGCGCGTGACGATGCTGTAGTCGCCTTGCGCCTTGGCGTCGGCCGAGGCGGCCAGCGGCGGCCAGGCCTTGGCGCACTGGTCGTTGCACACGCTCTTGCCGGCGCTGTCCTTGTCGAAGGTATAGAGGGTCATGCCGGACGGGTCGACCAGCATGCCGTCCTGGGTCTTGACGGGCGCCTGGGCATGGGCGGCGGCGGCGAACAGGGCGCAGGCCGCCAGGACGGCGGCGTGGCGTGCGGTGGCGATACGGATGGTCATGGTGGGCTCCTGAAAAAGGGATACGGCACTGCTACAGACGTCCGCCCTGCCCGACTTATTCCATCCGGCCGGCTCAGTCGCGGAAGTTCTGGTACTGCAGGGGCAGGTCCACGTCGGTCTTGCGCAGCAGGGCGATGACCTCTTGCAGGTCGTCGCGCTTTTTGCCGCTGACGCGCAGCTTGTCGCCGTTGATCTGGGTTTCCACCTTGAGCTTGGCGGCCTTGACGGCGGCGATCAGCTTCTTGGCCACCGGCTGCTCGATGCCCTGGCGCACGGTGATCTTCTGGCGCGCCCCGCCCAGGTTCTCGAGCGGATCGGCGACTTCCAGGCAGCGCACGTCGATGCCGCGCGCCGACAGGCGGCCGCGCAGGATGTCGAGCATCTGCTTGAGCTGGAAAGCGCTGGGGGCGGTCTGGGTGACCACGAAGCCCTCGAGCTCGAACCTGGCGTCGGTACCCTTGAAATCGAAGCGGGTGGCCAGTTCGCGATTGGCCTGGTCGACCGCGTTGCTGAGTTCGTGTTTGTCCACTTCGGAAACCACGTCGAAACTGGGCATGGCCTGCAACCTATGAAAAAAGTCAATCAACGGCGGCCCTCCTGCCGCCGGCGCATGCTCCAGTTTATGTCGATTTCGGGGCCGCGGCGATATCATCGGGGCTGGGCGGCGCGCTCCCGGCGCCGCCGCTTCCGGGAATCGCCATGTTCTACAACGTCCTGAAGTTCGCGCACCTGCTGGCCATCATCGTCTGGGTCGGCGGCATGATCTTCGCGTACTGTTTCCTGCGGCCGGCGGTCGCGGCGCTGGAACCGCCGCAGCGGCTGCGCCTGATGCAGGACGTGCTGGGCCGCTTCCTGAACGCCGTCTTGTGGGCGGTGGTGGCGGCCCTGGCCAGCGGGGCCTGGATGGTCGGCCGCTCGGCGCGCCAGGCGGCCGAGTCGGGCGGCAATTTCCACATGCCGCCGTCCTGGATGGCGATGGCGGTGCTGGGCCTGCTCATGACCGCCATCTTCGGCCACGTCCGCTACATCCTGTACCCGCGCCTGGCGCGCGCGGCCCAGGCCGGGCAATGGCCCGCCGCCGGCGCCGCGATGGGCGCCATCAAGACCTGGGTGGGCATCAACCTGGCGCTGGGCCTGCTCACCGTGGCGGTGGTCATGCTCGGCTGACCGCCGCAGCCGGCCGTGGGCCGGCAGGCCCGCAGGCGTCTCTGCAGATACCGTCTCGGCAGTCAAGCATTTAAAGCGTAGTCACTGCGGTAGGGGGTGCGGTTTTTGAGCACGCCGAAGCACAAGTGAGTGAGCTTTCGCATGGCCGCGCCCAGCGCGGCCATCTTGCTTTTGCCGGCCTTGAGCAAGCGGGCATAGAGCTGCTGCACGTGCGGATTACGCCGCACGGCCACGATGGCAGCCATGTAGAGAATGGCCCGCACCTGAGCCGGGCCGGCCTTGGACAGCCGCGCTCGGCCGCACAGGCTGGTCCCGGACTGGCGCTGCACCGGCACCACACCCAGGTAAGCGGCCAACGCCCCTGGCGAGTCGATACGCCGGTTGTGCATGATCGACAGGATGGCATTGCCTGTTTGCGGGCCGATGGCCGGGATGCTGGTCAACAGCTCGCGATCTTCTTTCAGGTCCGGATGACGATCGATATGGTCGTCGATCGCACGCTCCAGGCGCTTGAGCTGCTCGCGCAAGAACGCCACGCTCTCGCTGATCGAGCCCGTCACCAGTTGCGGCGAGCGGCCGAACTGGGCCTTCTCCTGGCGGTTGAGTTCTCGCTGCAAATCCTGAACCAGCGCCTCGCGCCGAGCCAGCAGCGCGCGCAACTGCCGCGCGTGCAGCGGCGCAGGCTGCCAGGCCGACGGACGCAGCACCTGGCCATAGCGTGCCAGCACGTAGCTATCGATTCCATCGGTCTTCGAGCGCACCGCCAGCGCACCCGCAAAATCGCGAGCCTGCGCCGGGTTGATCATCGACACCGTCACCCCCGCATCGTGCAGCGCGGTGCCGGCCTGCTCGTGATACGGCCCGGTCGGCTCAAGCACGGCATGCAACTGCTCGGGCTGCGCGCCCTGCTTGGCGCACCAACCCAGCAACAGCCGCACCCCGGCCGCCGTATTGGGCACCACCTTGGTCTTGCGCTTGGTCCCTTCGGCGCTCAACAGCGCGCAATCCAGCTTCGCCTTTGAAACATCAATTCCCAGAAAAAACATAGACTTGGACTCCTATTGACGCTGCCTCCAAGCCCACTGCGCCCACTTGCCTTGTACATCCAGGGTCTCCAAGCCCTTCGCTACCGTCCAGTGTCCAGTCGGCTCTCAGAGGGAGGATCCGGCGCTTAATCTGTAGGAGAAAGTCTCAAGCCTTCGGTGTCTGAACAAGCTCACCAGATCCGCTAGTGGGGATAGCTAATCACCACTGCGCCCAAGATACAAGGTGTCTGACACCCCATGCGGCACTGTGCGCCAGCACGCGGTCTCGCCAGGGGGTGTCAGACACCTTCCCTGCGACACTGCCACAGGTGTCTGACACCCCATGCGGCACTGTGCGCCAGCACGCGGTCTCGCCAGGGGGTGTCAGACACCCTCCCTGCGACACTGCCACAGGTGTCTGACACCCCATGCGGCACTGTGCGCCAGCACGCGGTCTCGCCAGGGGGTGTCAGACACCTTGCCTGCGACACTGCCACAGGTATCTGACACCCCATCCGGCACTGTGCGCCAGCACGCGGTCTCGCCCCGGGGGTGTCAGACACCTTTTCTTAGCCGGCCGCGGCGGTCAGTCCACCCGCGCGCCCGACTGCTTGACCACTTCCGCCCAGCGCTTGATGTCGGCCTTGTGCACGCGCTCGAAGGCCGCGGGGCTGGGATCGGCCGGCGGGGTGATGCCCTGCGAGTCGATCAGCCAGCGCTGGAACTCGGGCTTGGACATTTCCTTGATGACGGCGTCGCTGAATCGCTTCTGGATATCGGCCGGCAGCTTGGCGGGGCCGAACAGGCCATACCAGGTGCTGCTTTCATAGCCCGGCAGGCCGCAGCCCTCGGCCACCGTGGGCACGCCGGACAGGGCTTCGAGCGGCTTCGAGGTGGTGACGCCCAGGGCGATCACCTGGCCGGACTGCACGGCGGCGATGCTGGGCGCGCTCTGGTTGAAGAAGAAATCGACCTCGCCCGACAGCAGCGCCGTCATGGCCGGGCCCTGCCCGCGATAAGGCACGTGCATGATCTGCACCTTGGCCTGGTTGGTGAATTGCGCGCCGGCCAGGTGGCCGGAGGTGCCGTTGCCGGTGGACGAGTAATTCATCTTGCCGGGATTCTTGCGCGCCAGCGCGATCAGGTCCTTGCAAGTCTTGATATCCGGGTGCTTCTTCGGGTTGACCAGCAGCACGTTGGGCACGTCGCCCAGCAGCGCGATATGGCTGAAGTCGTCCCATACGTCGAAGCTCAGGCTCTTGTACAGCGCGGCGTTGATGGCATGCGTGCCGGCCGTGCCGAACAGGAACGTATAGCCGTCGGGCGCCGCGCGCGACACCACGTCCGACGCCACATTGCCGCCCGCCCCGGTGCGGGCTTCGACGACCACGGGCACCCCCAGCGTTTCGGTCAGGCCCTGGCCCAGCTTGCGGGCGTACAGGTCGACCCCGGATCCGTTCGGGAAGCCGCCGACGATCGTGATGGGCCGCGACGGCCATTTGTCCTGCGCGGCGGCCGGCACGGCGGCCGCCAGGCTGGCCGCGGCCAGGGTGGCGATGCTCAGGATACGCAACATGGTTTATTCCCCTTGTGTGAAGTTGGTGCTGCGATATGCCGCCCGCCGTGGCGGGCGGCGGTTTGTGAAAATCAGCGCAGTTGCGCCACCGCCCGGCCGATCCGTTCCAGGGCGGCCTGCAGCTGCGCCTGCGAGGTGGCATAGCTGATGCGGAAGTACGGCGCCAGCCCGAATACCGTGCCCGGCACGACGGCAACGTCGTGCTCGTGCAGCAGATATTGGCAGAAGTCGGCGTCGGTCTCCAGTTTGCGGCCGCCGGGCGTGGCGCGGCCCAGCACGCCGGCGCAGCTGGCGTAGGTGTAGAACGCCCCTTCGGGCCGGCGGCAGCTCAGGCCGTCGATGGCGTTGAGCCCGTCGACCACCAGGTCGCGCCGCGCCTGGAACGACCGCCGGCGCTCGGCCAGCACGTCTTGTGGGCCGTCCAGCGCCTCGATGGCGGCCGCCTGGCTGACCGAGCACGGGTTGGAAGTGCTCTGGCTCTGCACCACCGCGATGGCGCCGATGAGCTCTTTCGGCCCGCCGGCGTAGCCGATCCGCCAGCCGGTCATGGCATAGGCCTTGGACAGGCCGTTGATGGTCAGCGTGCGCGCCTTCAGGCGCGGCTCCACCTGCGCCATGGTGCGGAACGCGAAGTCGCCGTAGACCAGGTGCTCGTAGATGTCGTCGCAGATCAGCCAGACATGCGGGTGGCGCAGCAGCACGTCGGCCAGCGCGCGCAAGTCGGCCTCGCCATAGGCCGCCCCCGTGGGGTTGGACGGCGAGTTCAGCATGACCCAGCGCGTGCGCGGGGTGATGGCGCGCTCCAGGTCGGCCGGGTCCATGCGGAAGCCGTTGTCTTCGCGGCAGGCCACTTCCACCGTCTTGCCGCCGGCGATGGCGATCATGTCGGCATAGGAGGTCCAGTACGGCACGCCCACCACCACTTCGTCGCCCTCGTCCAGCGTGGCCATCAGGGCGTTGTGGATGACCTGCTTGGCGCCGGCGCCCACCGTGATCTCGTCCAGGCGGTACGACAGGCCATTGTCGCGCTCGAACTTGCGCGCGATGGCCGCCTTCAGGGCCAGTGTGCCGTCGAGCAGGGTGTACTTGGTCTCGCCGGCGCGGATGGCGCGCATGGCGGCTTCCTTGACGTTGTCCGGCGTGTCGAAGTCGGGCTCGCCCGCCCCCAGCACGATGACATCGCGCCCTTCGCGCTTGAGCTGGGCGGCCTGCGCGCCGATGCGCAGGATCTCGGACACCGCGATGCGGGCGATGCGGCCGGCGCGCCGGAATGCGGGCGCCGGGGATTGATCGGTAGACATGCTTGCTGTTGATCCTTGTTCAGTGAAAGAAGCCGGCGCCGCCTACAGCGCGGCCGTGACCATGATCTCGACCAGGATGTCGGGCGCGGCCAGCTCGATGGCACCGCAGCAGCGCGCCGGCGCCTGGCCGGGCACGATCCAGGCATCGTAGACCGAATTCATGGCCTGGAAGTCGGCCATGCTCTTGAGCCAGATCGTCACGTTCAGCACCTTGGACTTGTCGGTGCCGGCGGCCGCCAGCATCTCGTCCACCTTGGCCAGCACCTGGCGGGTCTGGCCGGCCGCGTCGGCGCCGCGGTCGTCGGCGGTATGGCCCGCCAGGTACACGGTGCCGTTGTGGATCACCGCGCGCGCGCGGCGGGCATTCTGGTCCAGCCGGGTGATGGCGCTCATTGCTGAACCCCCTGGCCGGAGATGCGGCGGCAGTGGTTCAGCGCCGCCTGGATCAGGTTGTCGCTGGCCTCCGGCGTGCGGAAAGCCGAATGCGCCGACAGCGTCACGTTGTCCAGGCGCGTCAGCGGGTGGTCCTTCGGCATGGGCTCGGTGACGTACACGTCCAGGCCGGCGTGGCCCAGCTTGCCCGATTCCAGCGCCGCGATCATGGCCGCCTCGTCGACCAGCGCGCCGCGCGCCGTGTTGACCAGGATGGCGCCGTCGCGCATGCGGGCGATGCGCTCGCGCGAGATGATGCCGCGCGTCTCGTCGGTCAGCAGCAGGTGCAGGGACACCACATGGCTCTGCGCCAGCAGTTCGTCCAGCTCGACGAAGCGCACGCCGGGATGCGTCTTGGGGCTGCGGTTCCAGGCGATCACTTGCATGCCGGCGCCGCCAGCCAGTCGCGCCACCTCGGCCGCGATGCCGCCGAAGCCCACCAGCCCGAGCGTCTTGCCGGTCAGTTGCACGCCGTCCGAGCGCAGCCAGTTGCCGGCGCGCATGCCGCGGTCCATGCGGCCGAAGCCCTTGGCCGAGGCCCACATCAGGGCGAACGCGCATTCGGCCACGGCGGTGTCGCCATAGCCCTTGATGATGTGCACCTGGATGCCGGCCTCGGCCAGTTCCTCGGGATTCATGTACGAACGCGGCCCGGTGCCGAGGAACACCACGTGCTTCAGGCCGGCGCACTGGCGCGCGATGTCGGTCGGCAGGTGGGTATGGTCGATGATGGCGATCTCGGCGTCGCCCAGCACGCCCGGCAGCTGGTCGGACGTGATGTCGGGCTGGCGGTTGATGGTCAGCGGCAGGTCGTCGGCGCGGTGCAGGCGCTCGGCCACGGCCGACAAAGTGGGGTTGGCATCGACAAAGATAGCTTTCATGTGGAAGGGATCCTGGGTGAGGGTTCGGAACAAAAGAGCTCAGGAAGAAGCGGACGCGGCGGCCGGCTCGAGCAGGCGCGATTCCGCATAGTCCGCCAGGGCATTGCCCATGTAGATCTCGGCGTAGCCGGCGCGGGTCAGTTCGACCACGTGGTCGAGGTGCTTGTCGATGTGCTGGCTCATCAGCGCCTGCACCGCGGCCACGTCGCGCGCCTGCAGGGCGCGCACGATATCGGGATGGTCGTTGCGGGTCTGGCTGCGGCGCGCCTTCAGGTCGATCCAGCGGGGGAAGCGGATCCGCTCATTGATGGAGCGCACCGACCGCACGAACTCGGGGTTGTCGGCCAAGGCCGCCAGGCGTTCGTGGAACGCCTCGTCGCGCCACAGCAGGTCGAGCGCCTGCGCGTCGGTGTCGACCTCGTCGCGGCTGCCGGCCACCGACGCGGCCAGGTCGGCCAGCGCCTGGTCCGAGGCGCGCGCGCAGACCAGCCGGACCACGCCCAGCTCGACGGTGGCGCGATACTCGTACAAGGCCATCAGCTGCCTGGCGTCGAGCGGCCGCACCGTGTAGCCCCGGTTGGGCGTGGCCACCAGGAAACCCTCGGCCGCGATGCGGTTCAGCGCCTCGCGCACCGGCGTGCGGCTGACCCCGAGCTGGCGCGCCAGCTCGAGTTCGTTGACGCGCTCGCCGGGCCGCAGCCGGAAGGTGGTGGCCATGGCCTTGATGCGGTCGTATACCAGGGCCGGGGAGGCGGGCGGGGCGGAAGTCATGGCAAGCACCAGAAAGCGGCCTCAGGCGGGCCCGGCGGCATGGACCGCCTGGCCATGGTGGAACCGCTGCAGGAAGGACTTGAGGCGGTCGTTGCGCGGCTGGCGGAAGATCTCCGCCGGCGTGCCGATCTCGGCCATGACGCCGTCCAGCATGAAGCCGACCCGATCCGACACGTCCGCCGCGAATGCCATCTCATGCGTTACCAATACCATGGTCATCCCGTCGGCCGCCAGTTCCTTGATGACGCCCAGCACCTCGGACACCAGTTCGGGATCGAGCGCCGAGGTCACTTCGTCGAACAGCATGACAGCGGGCCGCATGGCCAGCGCCCGGGCAATGGCGACCCGCTGCTTCTGGCCGCCGGACAGCCGGCTGGGATAGGCGTCGACCTTGTCGGCCAGGCCCACCTTGGCCAGCAATTCGCGCGCCAGCTCGCCCGCTTCGGCGCGGCTCATGCCCTTGACCTGCATGGGCGCCTCGATGACGTTCTGCAGCACTGTCATGTGCGGGAACAGGTTGAAGTGCTGGAACACCATGCCGATGTCGCGCCGCAGCGCCGCCAGGCTGGCGTCGCCGGGCGGCCGGTGGCCGGCGTCGAAGTCGAAGGCGTGCGCGCCCACCGCCAGGCGCCCCGACTGGGGCATTTCCAGCAGGTTCATGCAGCGCAGGAAGGTCGACTTGCCCGAGCCGCTGGCGCCGATCAGCGTCACCACTTCGCCCTTGGCGACGTCCAGCGACACGCCCTTGAGGACATGGTGGCTGCCGAATGACTTGTGGATGGCGGCCGCCTGCAGGATGGGGGTGTCCGGGTTCATCGATGCGCTCCCATGCGGGCTTCCAGGCGCTGCGCCCCCAGGGTCAGCGGGAACAGCACCACGAAATACACGACCGCCACCACCGTATAGGTTTCCAGCGGCCGGTAGATGGCGGCGGTGATGACCGAACCCTGGTACAGCAGGTCGCCCACCGCCACGGTGGATACCAGCGAGGTGTTCTTCAGCTGCAGCACCGTCTGGTTGATGAAGGACGGGATCATCACCCGCACCGCCTGCGGCAGGATCAGGCGCCGGAAAATGCGGCCGCGCCGCATGCCCAGCGCGCGGCCGGCCTCCCACTGGCCGCGCTCGACCGCCTCGATGCCGCCGCGGAAGATCTCGGCGTAGAAGGCCCCGCCATACAGCGACAGCGTCAGGAAGCACGCCATGCCGGGCGACATCTCCACCTGGATCAGCACCGGCAGCGCGTAGTACATCCAGACCAGTTGCACCAGCAGCGGGGTGCAGCGGAACACCTCGATGTAGGCCACCACCGGCACGTTGACCCAGCGCGGCGCATTGGTGCGCAAGACGCCCGCGACCAGCCCGATGACGAGCCCGGCCAGCGCCGTGGTGACGGTGAACACGATGGTGATCCACAGCCCCTTCCAGAGCAGGCCGGTATAGGGCGCCAGGGCCTCGAAACTCCATGCGTACTCCATGGCGCGGCCCGCTCAGAACTGCACTTCGGGCGGGATGTCGTCTTCCTGCACGTCTAGCTCGGCCAGGCTCTGCAGGAACCATTCGCGAGTCTGCGCCATCGAGCGGTTGTAGTCGGCCCAAACGCTCAGGAAGTCGCGCCAGCTCGGGTCGGCCTCGCGGCGCACGGCGATGTTGGTCGGCAGCGTCAGGATCGGGCGCGGGATGCCGATCTCGCCCAGCGCCGGGTTTTTCTTCAACATGGGCAGCGCCAGGATAGCCAGCACCACATTGCAGTCGGCGCGCCCGGTGGCCACCGCCAGCACCGCCTCGTCGCGCGTCTTGAATGCCAGGATGTTGGCGCGCGGCGCATAGCGGCGCGCGATCAGTTCGTGCGCCGAGCCCATGTCCACCGAAATGCGCACCTCGGGCTTGTTCAGGTCCTGCCAGGTGGCGGGCTTGGCAAAGCCCTTGCGCGTGACGGCGGTGAACGAATGCACCAGGATGGGCGTGGCGAAATCCACCATCAGCGCCCGCTCCGGCGTGGGATTCACGGCGAAGGCCAGGTCGATCTTGTTCGATTGCAGATCGAGGATCTGGTTGCCCCAGGTGGTTTCCACCGTCTCGACCTTGACGTTGAGGATGCGGGCGATATCGGCGGCCATGCTCAGGCAGGCGCCGGACCAAGTGCCATCGGCCAGGTTCTTGGTGAAGTACGGCGCCTGCCCGACGATCACGCCCATGCGCAGGGCCCCCGCCTTGCGCACCCGCTCCATGGTGGAGCCGGCGGCGGGCGCGGCGGGCGCCGCCTGGGCGGAGGCGCGCGCGGGCAGCCCGGCGGTGGCGGCCGTGATGGCACCCAGCAGGGCGGCATGACTCAACATCTCTCGGCGCTTCATATATAACCCCTTGAATTTTCAGTTGAAATAAACGATTCCCAGCTGCCTTGCCGGCCAGGCTCGCCTGGCAGATTGCACACGAATGTGTAGACATATGATGAATATTGTTTTGTATACAGTCAAGTGTTATGCTCCGCCGTGTCGGGCGCCATCGTCTGCGCGCCCTCCTTCCCATACGGCGAGAGACCGCACATGACCACCGGCCTTCCCGTCCGCACCGGCGGACAAATCCTGATCGATCAATTGCGCCGCCAGGGCGTCGAGCGGGTCACCTGCGTGCCCGGCGAAAGCTACCTGGCGGCCCTCGACGCGCTGTATGACAGCGGCGTCGATGTCGTCATCTGCCGCAATGAAGGCGGGGCCGCGATGATGGCCGAGGCCTACGGCAAGCTCACCGGGCGACCCGGCGTGTGCTTCGTCACGCGCGGCCCGGGCGCCACCAATGCCAGCCACGGCGTGCACATCGCCATGCAGGACTCCACGCCCATGCTGTTGTTCATCGGCCAGGTCGACCGCTCCATGCGCGAGCGCGAGGCCTTCCAGGAAGTGGACTACCGCGCCATGTTCGGCGCCATGGCCAAGTGGGTGGTGGAAATCGACCGCGCCGAGCGCATTCCGGAACTGGTGGCGCGCGCCTACCGCGTGGCCATGCAGGGCCGCCCCGGTCCGGTGGTGATCGCGCTGCCCGAAGACATGCTGGTGGACACTTGCGCCGTGGCCGACGCGCCGCGCGTCGAGCCGGCCCAGGCCTGGCCCGCGCCGCACGACCTGCGCGCGCTGGAAACCATGCTGGCGCAGGCCCGCCGCCCCATCGCCATGCTCGGCGGCTCTGGCTGGGACGAAACCGCCTGCCGCCAGTTCGCCGATTTCGCGCAGCGCGCGGGCTTGCCGGTGGCCACCTCGTTCCGGCGCGCCTCGCTGTTCCCGGCCGACCACCCCTGCTATGCCGGCGACCTGGGCATCGGTCCGGACGTCCGCCTGAAGGCGCGCGTGGCCGAGGCCGACCTGATCCTGCTGGTGGGCGGGCGGCTGTCGGAAATGCCGTCTTCCTCGTACACCCTGCTGGACGTGCCCGTGCCGCGCCAGCAACTGGTGCACGTGCACCCCGGCGCCGAGGAACTGGGCCGCGTCTACCAGCCGGCGCTGGCCATCCAGGCCGGGCCGCGCGCCTTCAGCGCCGCGCTGGCGGAACTGGCCGTGCCGGCCGCGCCGGCCTGGCAAGGCAGCGCCGAGCAGGCGCACGCCGACTACCTGGACTGGACCGAAACGCCGCGCACCCTGCCGGGCGACTTCCAATATGGCCAGGCGCTGGCCTGGCTGCGCGAGCGCCTGCCGCGCGACACCATGGTCTGCAACGGCGCGGGCAACTATGCGGGCTGGCTGCACCGCCATCACCGCTTCCACGCCTTCGGCACCCAGTTGGCGCCCACCAGCGGCTCGATGGGCTATGGCGTGCCAGCCGCGGTGCTGGCCAAGCTGCAGTTCCCGCAGCGCACCGTGCTGGCCTTCGCGGGCGACGGCTGCTTCCTGATGAACGGCCAGGAGTTCGCCACCGCGGTGCAGTACGATGCCGCCATCATCGTCATCGTGCTGGACAACAGCCAATACGGCACCATCCGCATGCACCAGGAACGCGACTACCCCGGCCGGGTGGTGGGCACGCAATTGCGCAACCCGGATTTCGCCGCCATGGCGGTGGCCTTCGGCGGACATGGCGAGCGCGTCGAGCGCACTGAAGATTTCGCGCCCGCGTTCGAGCGCGCCCTGGCATGCGGCAAGCCCGCCATCCTGCACTGCATGCTGGATCCGCGCGCCCAGTCGCACGCGCGCGACTTCGCCCCGTCCGCCTCATGAGCGCCGCCTCGCACGTCGTCGTGATCGGCGCCGGCGCGGTGGGAGCCGCGACCGCCGTCCAGGCCCTCAACGCCGGGCTGCGCGTCACCCTGGTGGAATCCGGCGAACCGGGCGGGCGCCAGGCCGCCAGCTACGGCAATGCCGGCTGGCTGTCGTCGCACTCGATCCTGCCGCCGGCCGCGCCGGGGGTGTGGAAACAGGTGCCCAAATGGGTGCGCGACCCGCTCGGGCCGCTGGCCGTGCGCGCCGGCTACTTGCCGCGCGCCCTGCCCTGGCTGGCGCGCTACCTGGCCGCGGCCTGGACCTGGCCGCGCGTCGAGCGCACCGCCCATGCCCTGCGCACGCTGCTGGCCGACGCGCCGGCGCTGCACCAGGCGCTGGCCGCCCAGGCCGGCGTGCCGCACCTGATCGAACAGCGCGGCCTGCTGCATGCGTATTTGTCGGAACAGCAGTTCCGCGCCGACGCGCGCGCCTGGGAGATCCGCCGCCGCGAAGGCATCCAGTGGCAAGAACTGGACGCCGCCGCGCTGCGCGCGCGCGAACCGGACCTGCATCCGCGCTACACCTTCGGCGTGCTGGTGCCCGAGACGGGCCATTGCCGCGACCCGGGCGCCTACGTGGCGGCGCTGGCGCGCCTGGCCCGATCGCTGGGCGCCGACCTGCGGCGCACGCGCGCCACCGGCTTCGCCATCGACAACGGCCGGCTGCGCGCGGTGCGCACCGCCGATGGCGACATTGCCTGCGACAAGGCCGTGATCGCCGCCGGCGGACACTCGCGCGAGCTGGCCCGCCAGGCCGGCGACCGCGTGCCGCTGGGCGCCGAGCGGGGCTACCACGCGGTGGTCCGGCAGCCCGAGGCCGGGCCGCGCACCTCGACAATGTTTGCCGACTGCAAAGTGGTGGTCAACGCAATGGAGCCCGGGCTGCGCGTAGCCGGCCAGGTCGAAATCGCCGACATCGACGCCGCGCCGGACTGGCGCCGCGCGCACATCGTGCGCGACCTGCTGCTGTCGATCTATCCGTCGCTGCCCGACCCGCTGCCCGAAGAGCGGGTCGAATACTGGCAAGGCGCGCGCCCCAGCATGCCCGACGGCCTGCCCTGCATCGGCGCGGCCTCGGCCAGCGCCGACATCGTGCACGCCTACGGGCACGGCCATACCGGACTGGTGGGCTCGGCCCGCACGGCCGAGCTGGCCGTGCAGTTGCTGCAGGGCCGCCCGCCCGCCATCGCGCTGGCGCCGTTCGACCCGCGCCGCTTCGCGTGAACCTCAACTCTCATTGCGCAAGGATCCCGTCCATGTCATCCGCTTCCTCTTCCGGCCGCATCGCGCGCGGCGGCAAGTCCCTGTACGGCGCGCCGCTCGGCATCCTCATGCTGGACGCGCGCTTCCCGCGCATTCCCGGCGACATGGGCAACGGCCAGACCTGGCCGTTCCCGGTGCTGTACCGCGTGGTGCGCGGCGCCAGCCCGGAAAAAGTGGTGCTGCATGGCGCCGAAGGCACGCTCGACGCCTTCATCGAGGCCGGCCGCGAACTGGTCGACCTGGGCGCGGAAGCCGTCACCACCAACTGCGGCTTCCTGGCCCTGTTCCAGCAGGAGCTGGCGCAGGCGCTGGGCGTGCCGGTGGCCACCTCGTCGCTGATGCAGGTGCCGTGGGTGCAGGCCACGCTGCCGCCCGGCAAGCGCGTCGGCCTGGTCACGGTCAGCGGCGCGACCCTGTCGCCGGCGCACCTGGCGGCGGTCAACGTGCCGGCGGATATCCCGCTGGCCGGCACCGAGAACGGCCGGGAATTCTTCCGCGTGCTCATCAAGGCCGAGAAACACGACATGGACATCGGCCTGGCCGAACAGGACATCCTCGATGCCGGCCGCGACCTCGTGCGGCGCCATCCCGAGGTGGGCGCCATCGTGCTCGAATGTACTAATATGCCACCTTATGCCGCCGCCCTGCAGGCCGCCACCGGGCTCCCCGTCTACGACATCTATTCGATGATCACCTGGTTCCACGCCGGACTGCGGCCGCGGGCATTCGGCTAGGGCCTGCCCTCCGCTACCCCGGAACGGCATCGCCCGGCCGTCCGCCGCCGCATCCGCCGGCGGCCGTCCTTTCACCGGAGATCCCGTGAGCGCCGTCCCCGACAGTACCGTCGACCGTGTCTACAGCCAGCTGCGATCCATGGCCATCGGCTACGAATTCAAGCCCGGCGAGAAACTCAATGAAGTCGCGCTGGCCAAGCGGCTGGAAGTCAGCCGCACGCCGCTGCGCGAGGCGCTGAACCGCCTCGGCATCGAAGGCCTGCTGCGCTTCCAGCCCGGCAAGGGCTTCTTCTGCCGCGACCTCGACGTGCACGAGATCTTCCACCTGTACGAACTGCGCAAGGTCGTGGAAGTGGCCGGCGCGCGGCTGTCGATCGAACGTGCGCAGGACGCAGATATCCGCGAACTGCTGGCCTTTCTGGACGCCACCGGTCCCGAACCGGGCGACCGCGACGTGGCCGAGCTGGTCGACCTGGACGAAACATTCCACGAGCGCCTGCTGGCCATGTCGGGCAATACCGAGATGCTGCGCGTGCTGCACAACGTCAACGCGCGCATCCGCTTCGTGCGCTGGATCGACATGCGGCGCGGCGACCGCCGCAACTCGCAGCTCGAGCACCGCCAGATCCTCGAAGCGCTGCTGGCGCGCGACGAGGCAGGTTGCGTCGCCCTGCTCGAAAAGCACATCGGCCGCCGGCTCGACCAGATCACCTCGGCGATCCGCGAAGGCTACGCGCAAATCTACATGGGCGCGCAGGCCCAGGCGGCGGCCGCCTGAGGACCAGCCGAGGCGCCCGCGCCACACCCGCCTGAAAAAAAATCCAAAAAGCGCTTGACTTGCCTATCTACTAGTAGATAACATGCGTCTCATGGTTGGAATGCAAGCGGTGCCGCCCTCCAGCCAGCGCTTCCGGCGCATTTTTATTTCCCCGTTTATCTATCTACATATAGGTAAATTAATACAACTGCTGCAGACACTCTGGAACTGGAACCATCATGAAAACCGCTGCTTCGATCCTGCTGATCTCCGCCGGCCTGGCCGGTACCGCCGCCTATGCCCAGGAACCCTCGGGCGAGCTGGACTATCCGCCCGCCGTGGCGCAGACCTCGTCACTGACCCGCGCCCAGGTCGTGGCCGAGCTGCAAGCCGCGCGCGCCGCCGGCCAGGTCACCTTCGGCGAAACCGAACAGGCCGCCGCCCCCGCCGCCTCCAGCACGCTGACCCGCGCCCAGGTCCAGGCCGAAGCCGCCGAGGCGCGCGCCCACGGCGCCTATGCGTTTGGCGGCGAAGGCTATCCGGACACCGGCGCCTGAGCCTCTTTTATTTTCCCTGCTCACCTATCTACAAATAGATAGCTTTATTCCGCGATTCCTACCTTAACGGAGCATCACCATGAAGACCCTTGTTTCCGCCGCGTTGATTTCGATGACCATGATGGGCGCCGCCTACGCCGCCGAGCCCTCGGGCGAACTGGACTACCCGCCCGCCGTCGAGCAGACCTCTTCTCTGACCCGCGCCCAGGTCGTGGCCGAACTGCAAGCCGCCCGCGCCGCCGGCCAGGTCACCTTCGGCGAAACCGAACAAGCCGCTGTCCCCGCCGCCTCCAGCACGCTGACCCGCGCCCAGGTCCAGGCCGAAGCCGCCGAGGCGCGCGCCCACGGCGCCTATGCGTTTGGCGGCGAAGGCTATCCGAACACCGGCGCCTGAGCCTCTTTTCATTTGATTGCACTCCTACCCGCAAATAGATAGCTCAACGATTGATTCCTTACGGAGAATTGCCATGAAGACCCTCGTTTCCGCCGTGCTGATGTCGATGACCATGATGGGCGCCGCCTACGCCGCCGAGCCCTCCGGCGAGCTGGACTACCCGCCCGCGCATGACTCGTATGGCACCGTCACCCGCGCCGAGATCCAGGCCCAGTTGCAAGCCGCCAAGGTGGCCGGCCAGGTCACCTTCGGCGAAGAAGAGCAGCCCGCGGCCTACGCCGCCGGCCCCGTCCCCACTCGCGCGGAAGTCCGTGCCGAAGCCCGGGCCGCGCACGCCAGCGGCGCCGACGCGTTCGGCGAACTGGACTACCAGGCCAGCTACGACGTGGCCGGCCAACGCAGTTGAGCGCGGCGCATGCGCCGCGCCGCGGCGGCGCCGCCGATGCTTCGGCACGGCGGCCCGCCCGCGCCCTTTTTCAACAGGAGCCTGGACGCCCCGCCGCCAGACGGTGACCCACCATGAATACTGAAACCATCCGCACACAGATCATGCAGCATGCCCAGCGCCTGATCCAGGAGCGCGGCTACAACGGCTTCAGCTATCGCGACCTGGCCGCGCTGATCGGCATCAAGACCTCCAGCATTCACTATTACTTCCCGTCGAAAGAAAACCTGCTGCTGGCTGTCGTCCAGGAATACCAGGCCCGCTGGCATGCCGCGATGCGCGACATCGACCCCGCCCTGACCGCCGACGCCAAGCTGCGCGCCTATGTCGATGCGCACCGGCGCGCGTTTTGCGGCACCGAGCGCATCTGCCTGGGCGCGGCGCTGGCGGCCGAAGTCGCCAGCCTGCCGGACTGCGTGCGGCAATCGCTGCAGGACTTTTACCGCGCCAACGAAGACTGGCTGGTCGCGCTGCTGGAACAGGGCGCGCGCGAAGGCAGCCTGCGTGTACCCGGCGACCCGCGTCCCGCGGCGCGCGCGCTGTATGCCGCCTTGCAGGGCAGCGTGGTCGGCGCCCGGCTGTTCCAGAATGACGACCGGGTACAGGACCTGCTGCCCGTGGCGCTCAGCGTTCCCGAATCAGCGTGAGCGAGAACTGATAGCGGCCCGCCGGATGATATGAGGTGGACGCCTCGACCACGTTGCCGGCCTGGTCGCGGTACTGCCGCAATATGAACAGGCCGGCGGAGTCCGGCTCGACATCCAGTTCCCGCGCGATCGCGGCGGGAATGGCGCGCGCCGTGATCATCTGCTCGACCGTCGCGATGCGCCTGCCGTAGTGCGCCTCGATCAGCTCGGAAACCAGCCGGTCGGGATGTTGCTGCGCCAGCTTGCGTATGCCGCGGTAGTGCGCGTCGACGTAGAGGTCGGTCCATACCATAGGCGGCCGGCCCGGCTCGCCGCGCTTGGAACTGATGCGCAGCCAGCGCGTGCCCGCCGCGACGCCTAGCTGCCCGGCGAGGTCGATGTCGGCGACGATCTCCTGCATCTTCTGAATGTCGCGCGGCGTGCGGGCGGCCAGTTGCACCAGGTCTTCCAGCGACGACAAGGACTGGCTGAAGCCGGCCTTCGGGCGCACCGCCTCGACCGTGGTGCCGCTGCCGCGCCGGCGCGCGATCAGCCCCAGGTCCTGCAATTGTCGCAAGGCCGCGCGCACCGTGTGGCGGCTGGCGCCGAACTCCTCGGCCAGCGCGTTCTCCGGTGGAATGGCGGTGCCCACGGGATATTCCTGGCTGGCGATACGGCGCGCGAGCTCTTCGGATATCTGGGTGTATAGCGAAATCGGCATGGGACGGCGGTCGATGGACGGTACGCCATTCTATCGTCCGCCCGGCCAGCGCCGGCGGCGCCTGTTGACGGGTCGGAAAAGCGCCCCTAAGATGTACGTACATTTACTTTAGAGCGTACTTTTAGATGCCCATTTCCGTGCTCGAATCCGCCATATTCAAGGACATGTTCGGCACCGCCGCGATGCGCGCCGTGTTCGACGACCGCGCCACGGTGGCGCGCTATGTCGAGGTCGAGGTCGCGCTGGCGCGCGTGCAGGGGCGCCTGGGCATCATCCCCGCCGACGCCGCCGACCGCATCGCCGAAGCCGGCGTGGCGGGCCGGGTCGACCTCGCCGCGCTGAAGGCCGAGACCGAAATCGTCGGCTATCCGATCCTGCCGCTGGTCCACCAGCTGGCCGCGCTGTGCGGGCCGGCGGGCCAGTACGTGCACTGGGGCGCCACCACCCAGGACATCATGGACACCGCCACGGTGCTGCAGATCCGCGCCGCGCTGGAGCTGATCGACAGCGACCTGGCGCGCCTGGATGCGCTGCTCGACCAACTGGCGGCGCGCTACCGCGACACGCCCATGGCCGGCCGCACTCACCTGCAGCACGCGCTGCCGGTCACCTTCGGGTACAAGGCCGCGGTATGGCTGCTGATGATCCGCCGCCACCGCGAGCGCCTGGCGCAACTGCGGCCGCGCGTACTGATCGGCCAGTTCGGCGGCGCGGCCGGCACGCTGGCCTCGCTGGGCGACCGCGGCCTGGAAGTGCAAGCGGCGCTGATGCAGGAGCTCGGCCTGGCGGCGGCGCCCATCACCTGGCACGTGGCGCGCGACGGCCTGGCCGAAACGGTCCAGTTCCTGGCCCTGGTGGCGGGCAGCCTCGGCAAGATCGCGCTCGACATCATGCTGATGATGACCAACGAACTGGCCGAGGCCTTCGAGCCTTTCGTCAAGGGACGTGGCGCGTCCAGCACCATGCCGCAGAAGCGCAATCCCATTTCGTGCGAGCTGATGTGGAGCGCATCCCGGACGGTGCGCCAGCACGCCGGCCTGGCGCTCGACGCCATGCTGCACGACTTCGAGCGCGCAACCGGCCCGTGGCACGTCGAATGGAGCGCCATCCCCGAGGCCTTCGTGCTGACGGCCGGGTCGCTGCACCAGGCCTGCTTCATGCTCGGCGGCCTGGAAGTCGACACCGCGCGCATGGCGCGCAACCTGGACCTGACCAACGGCCTGATCGTCGCCGAGGCGGTGATGATGGGACTGGCCCCGCACATCGGCCGCCAGGTCGCGCACGACGTGGTGTACGAAGCATGCCGCCAGGCGCACGCCCGGCAGCGCCCGCTGGCCGACATCCTGCGCGCCGACGCCCGCGTCGCCGCGCGCCTGGATGGCGCGGCCATCGACCGCCTGTGCGATCCGTCCCGCTACCTGGGGCAGGCCCCCGCCATGGTGGACCGGATGCGCAGCGCCGGCTGAACGCCGGCGGATTTTTCCACAAGAACCAGGAGACAAGCATGAAGAAGTGGCTTGCGGCCGTGTCGGCCGCGCTGATCCTCACCCCGCCCGGCGCGGCCGTGGCCCGCGACGGCTATCCCGAGCGCGCCATTACGTGGATCGTGCCGTTCGCCGCCGGCGGCCCGACCGACGCCATGGCGCGCAACATCGCCAACGAAGTGTCGAAGCAGCTCGACCAGACCATCCTGATCGAGAACGTGCCGGGCGCGGGCGGCACCATCGGCGCCACCCGCGCCGCGCGCGCCGCGCCCGACGGCTATACCTTCCTGGTGGGCCACATCGGCTACATGGCGGCCGCCCCGACGCTGTATCCGCGCCTGGCCTATGACCCGGTGCGTGATTTCGACGCGGTATTCCGCTTTCCCGACACGCCGCTGGTGCTGCTGGTCGGCGCGCAGTCGCCCTATCGCAGCGTCCAGGACCTGATCGCCTATGGCAAGGCCAACCCGGGCAAGCTCAATTTCAGCAATGCGGGCGTGGGCTCGACTTCGCACCTGGTCGCCTCGCTGTTCACCAGCCAGGCGGGCATCGAGATCACCCCGATCGCCTACAAGGGCGCGGGCCCGGCATTGAACGACCTGATGGGCGGGCAAGTGGACGCCATGTTCGACCAGACCAACACGGCCCTGCCGCAGACGCGCGGCGGCAAGGTGCGGGCGCTGGGGCTGACCTCGGCCGCGCCGATGCCGCAGTTCCCCGGCGTGGCGGCCATCGGCGCGCAAGCCATTCCCGGCTTCCAGGTATCCACCTGGTACGGGCTGTACGCGCCCAAGGGCACGCCGGCGGCAGTCATCCAGACGCTGTACTCGGCATACCAGCGGGCCCTGCAGAATACCGGCTTCACGCGCCAGATGGGCGACCAGGGCATCCTGCTGCTGGCGGCCGAAGATTATGCCCCGCAAGCCCTGCAACGCCACACCGAGGCCGAGGGCAAGCGCTGGGCCCAAGTCATCAAGCAGGCCGGCATCAGCCTGCAATAGGCAGCGCGGCCAGGGAGCCCCACACATGCGCACCTATGCGGCAGAACATATCGTCGCCAGCATCGCCGACGCGCTGCAGTTCGCCAGCCACCACCATCCGCCCGATTTCGTCGCGGCGCTGCAGCGCGCCTATCGCGCCGAAAGCCAGCCGGCGGCGCGCGATGCGCTGCTGCAACTGCTGGTGAACAGCAAGCTGGCGGCGCGGGCCGCGCGGCCCGTCTGCCAGGACACCGGCGTCGCCCACGTGTACTTCGAGCTCGGCATGGACGCGCGCATCGGTGGCGCCGGCCGCGGCGCGACGCCGACCCCGCAGGCGCTGGCCGACCGCGCGGTGGCGCGCGCCTATACCGACCGCGCCAACCCGCTGCGCGCGTCGATGGTGCGCGACCCATTGGGCCGGCGCGTCAATACCCGCGACAACACGCCCGCCATCGTGCACACCGAGCTGGTCGAGGGCGACGGGCTGCGCATCACCGTGGTCGCCAAGGGCGGCGGCGGCGACGCCAAGACCCGCTACGCCATGCTCACGCCCAGCGACTCGGTGGCCGACTGGGTGACGGCGCAACTGCCGGGCATGGGGGCCGGCTGGTGTCCGCCCGCGGTACTGGGCGTGGGCGTCGGCGGCACGCCGGAGCAGGCCATGCTGGCCGCCAAGCGCGCGCTGTTCGCGCCGATCGATATCGACCCGTTGCGCGCGCGCGGCCCGCGCGACGCGCAGGAACGGCTGCGGTTGGAACTGTACGAGCGCATCAATGCGACCGGCATCGGCGCGCAGGGCCTGGGCGGCGACACTACCGTGCTCGACGTCAAGGTGGCGGCCCTGCCCTCGCATGCCGCGCTGCTGCCCGTGGCGATGGTGCCGAACTGCGCGGCCACCCGCTACGTATCGTTCGAGCAGCCTGAAAACGGACCGGCCTTGTTCACGCCGCCCGACGCCTCGCTGTGGGACGATGTGCCGGACGCCCTGCCCCCGACCGGCACGCCGGTCGACCTGGACGCCCTGACGCCGCGCCAGGTAGCCGGCTGGCGCGCCGGCCAGCAGTTGTTGCTGTCGGGGCGGCTGCTGACGGCGCGCGATGCGGCGCACAAGCGCCTGGCCGATCTACTGCGCCAGAGCGCGCCGCTGCCGGTGGAGCTGCGCGGTCGCGCGCTGTACTACGTGGGTCCGGTCGACGCGGTGGGCGACGAAGCGGTCGGGCCGGCCGGGCCGACCACCGCCACGCGCATGGACAAGTTCATGCCGGCCCTGCTGGAACGGACCGGGCTGCTGGTGACTATCGGCAAGGCCGAGCGCGGCCCGCAGGCCATCGAGGCGATCCGCCGGGCGGGCGCCGCGTACCTGAGCGCGGTGGGCGGCGCGGCCTACCTGGTGGCACGGGCGGTGCGTTCGGCCCGCGTGGTGGCCTTCGCCGATCTCGGCATGGAAGCGATCTACGAATTCGAGGTGCGCGACATGCCGGTCACCGTGGCGGTGGATGCGCAAGGCGGATGCGCGCACCGCCGCATCGCCATCAGGCCGGGCTAGGGTCGGGCTCGCGCTGTACGGCGGCCACCACGTCGCGCAGGCGCGCCGGGTCCTGGAACAGGCGCGACCCCATCAGCGCGCCCTGGAAGGTCGCGAACAGCCAGCGGCCGTCGGCCTGCGGGTCGCCCGAGGATCTCAGCGTGCCCTCGCGGGCGCCGTCGGCCATGACCTTGGCCAGCCAGGTTTCGTGCATGCGGAAGAAGGCCTGCAGCGACTGGCGCGCGCGCTCGGACAGCGAGGCGAAGTCGGCGGCCAGCATGCCGCACAGGCAGACCCGGTCGCACGGCGTGTCGCGGAACAGCGCGGCATAGCGGTCCAGCCGTTCGCGCGCGGGCAGCGCGGCGTCGATGGCCTGGACCTTGGCGGACGCGTGGGCCGCGTAGGCCTCGATGGCCTCGATCAGCAGGTCGTCCTTGCAGGGGAAGTAGTAATGGATGCTGGCCGTCTTCACCCCCACGCGCTCGGCCAGATCACGGTAGCTGAAGCCGTTGTAGCCTCGCTGCATGATGAGCGCCTGGGCATGGTCCAGGAGTTGGTCGCGGGTGGTGGCGGTAGTCATGCCGTGATTGTTATCTACTAGTAGATTGGGGTCAAGGAGGACGGCGGCGCCCGGGGGGCAAAGCGTATGCTTGAGGGAAGCGATCCGCTTCCATTCAATTCGTCCCTATTTCTGGAATCCGCATGCCCCATACTCTTGCCGCCTGGCTCCCCCGCCTGACCGCCATTGCCACGGCGGATCACCAGGACGACGGCGCGCACGATCTGAACCACCTGCACCGCGTCTGGCAGGCGGCCCGCACGCTGTTGGCCAGCCATCCGGAGGCCGACGCGCTGGTGGTGCTGGCCGCCTGCTACCTGCACGACCTGGTGAACCTGCCCAAGAACCACCCGGAGCGCGCGCAGGCCTCGCGCATGGCGGCCAGCCTGGCGCGCAGCCGCCTGGCCGAGGCCGGCTTTCCGGCCGACAAGCTGGACGCGGTGGCGCATGCCATCGAGGCGCACAGTTTCTCGGCCGGGATCGCCCCGGCGACACTGGAGGCGATGATCGTGCAGGACGCCGACCGCCTCGATGCGCTGGGCGCGGTGGGCCTGGCGCGGCTGTTCTATACGGCCGGCCGCATGGGCTCGGCGTTCGCGCACCCGGATGATCCGCTGGGCCGGCGCCGGGCGCTGGACGACCGCGCTTATGCGCTGGACCACATCGAGGTCAAGCTGGCGACGCTGCCCGCCGCCATGCACACGGCGGCCGCGCGCGCGCTGGCCGACCAGCGGCTGGCGTGGCTGCGGGACTTTCGGGATGCATTCGTGCGGGAATGGGGGGTGGTGGGCTGACTGGCTGCCGGGGGGGATGATCGGCGGTCGGAGGCTCTTGGAGACGGTCGTGGAGTTGTGCGGGGGGATGGATGGGCGGGTGCTTGGTTCTTTAGACGCCCGCGCCTGCCGGTGGGGACTGGGCGGCCACGTCGCTCGGCTCGGGCGCGCCACCAGGCGCCCTCGGCCCCCTGCGGGGGCTGCCCTCGCTCCAACTGGCCGCCCAGTCCCCACCGGCAGGCGCGGGCTCGCAGGATCGTCCAAGTGTCGGGCACTTCCACATTTAGGGAGCCCCTTGTATCTCTTCCAGGTGTCTGACACCCCGATGAGATGGCCTCCATCTGCACGGCGTGCCGGCGTGGGGTGTCGGACACCTTGCAGATGCCCGCGCCTGATGCCGGGCACTGTGCTCAGGGCAGCTTGGCGGCCAGTTCGACCAGGTCGTCGGCGGCGTAGTCCCAGCCGGCGGGGCGCGCGGCCGCGCCGGCTTTGGACGGGTCGCCGGCATGCGGGCGGTGGACATAGGCGGTATGCAGGCCGCAGCCGCGCGCCGCGTCCAGGTCGTAGTCGTGGGCGGCGACCAGCATTGCCCGGTCCGGCGTCACGCCCAGCAGTTCGCAAGCGCGCAGGTACACCTGCGGCGCGGGTTTGTAGGCGCCGGTGATGTCGGCGCCCAGGACCGCATCCCAGGGCAGCCCGCCATGCTTGGCCATGTCCGCCAGCAGGCGCGTGTTGCAGTCGGACAGCGGCGCCACGATGTAGCGTTCTTTCAACCGCGCAATGCCTGGCACCGAATCCGGCCACGGGCGCAGCCGATGCCAGGCCTGGTTGAGGGCCTCCAGCTCGGCAGCGGGAAACGAGGCCGGCGCCAGCCCGAATTGGTCCAGGCTGGCATGCAGGTTTTCCAGGTTGAGCTGGTCGAGCGGCACGAACGGCCGCTGGCCGCTGCGCACCGCCGCGGACGATGCGCTGTAGCGGCCGATCCAGGCATCGGCGAGCGCGCGCGCATCGATGCGCGCGGCGTCGTGGCGCTGCAGGAACGCCTGCGCGTCGGCCGCGATGCTGCCGCGCCAGTCGACCACGGTTCCCAGGACATCGAAAAACAGGACTTCGACCTTTGCCATTGCGCTCCTCCGTGGGCAGTACGGGAACCCGGCGCGGCGCGAGCCCCGCGCGTCGCCGCGCACTGCGGTAAGCCATGCGGATGTGGTCGGACGATTCTACAGGACCGTTTGCGGCGGCGGCTCGCGGAACAAGAGGTCCGGGCCGATGCCGGCCACCTCGCACACGCCGCACAGTTGCATCGTGCGCTGCAGCTCGTCGCGCAGGATGGCCAGCGCGCGCGCCGCGCCCGGCTCGCCGCCGGCCACCGCGCCCCACAGCGTGGCGCGCCCCACCAGCACCGCCTGCGCGCCGAGGGCGCGCGCCTTGAGCAGGTCGGCGCCGCGCCGCACGCCGCCGTCGACCAGCACGGGCAGGCGCCCGCCGACGGCGCGCGCCACGCCCGGCAGCGCGGCGAGCGTCGCCGCCGCGCCGTCCAACTGGCGGCCGCCATGGTTCGACACCACCACGGCATCGCAGCCCAGCGCGGCCAGCCGTTCGGCATCGTCCGGGCGCAGGATGCCCTTGACGATCAACTTGCGCGGCCAGGCATCGCGGATGGCGCGCAAGCGGTCCCAGTCGAACGACGGATCGTAGCTGCGCCCCACTGAAGAGGCCAGCCGGGTCGCGCTGGCGGCCGGCGCTTCCAGCTCCTTGAGGTTCTCCATCACGGGCAGGCCGTGCCGCAGCACCGCCACGGCCCAGGCCGGCCGGCTGGCGAAATCCAGCAGGTTGCGCGCCGTGTAGCGAAACGGAAAGGACAAGTGGTTGCGCGCGTCGCGCTCGCGCTTGCCGCCCACGGGCAGGTCCACCGTGATCATCAGCGCCTCGTAGTCGGCGGCGCGCGCGCGGGCGATCAGCGCATCCAGCAGTTCGCGGTTGCGCAGGATGTAAGCCTGGAACCACAGCCGTCCCGGCGCGGCGCGGGCAATCTGCTCGATCGAGGCGGTGGCCGAGGTCGACAGGGTATAGGGCACGCCGGCCGCCGCGGCGGCGCGCGCGATGGCGATGTCGCCGCCGGGCCGCCCGTAGCCGACGGCGCCGGTGGGCGCCACCGCCAGCGGCATCGCCGCGGGGCCGCCCGCCACTTCGGTCTGGGTGCTGACCTGCGCGACATTCACCAGGGCGCGCGGCACCAGCCGCACCTGAGCGTAGGCCGCGCGGTTGGCGGCCAGCGTCAGTTCGTCTTCGGCGCCGCCGTCGAAAAAATCGAAGATGGCGCGCGGCAGGCGCCCGCGCGCGGCGCGGCGCAGGTCCTCGATGCTCTGGGCGCGGATGGCTGCGGTCATGGCCCGGCCTATTGCGCCGAAATGCCGGCGGCCTTGATCACCGCCGCCCAGCGTTTCTGGTCTTCGAGCAGGAACGCGCGGAAGTGCTGCGGCGAGTCGCCGATCGGCAGCGCGCCCAGGTCCTTCAGGCGCGCCTGCACCTGCGGCTGGCCAAGCGCATGCACCATGGCCTGGTTCAGTTTCTGCACCACCTCGTCCGGCACGCCGGCCGGCGCCAGCAGCCCGACCCAGGGCGCGGTGTCCTGGAAATCAGCGAAGCCGACATCGGCCATGGTGGGCACGCCGGGAAAATCGGCGCTCGCCTGCGGGCTGCCCAGCGCCAGCACCCGCAAGCGCCGGGCCTGCACGTTGTCGGCCACGCCGATGATGGGATAGAACATGAAGGACACGCGGCCGGCCATCACCTCGGTCAAGGCGGGACCATTGCCGCGGAACGGCACGTGGATCATTTTCAATCCCGCCATGGTGCCCATCATGGCCGCCGCCAGGTGGGCCGAACCGCCGTTGCCCGCCGAGCCGTAGCTGATGCTGTCCGGCTTGGCGCGGGCCTGCTCCACCAGCTGCTTCATCGAGCGGATCGGCGAATCGTAGGCCGTGACCGCCACCATGGGCAGCGACGCGGCGTTGGAGATCGGCGCGAAGTCCGCCAGCGGATCGTAGCCGGCCTTGTCGCCGAGCAGCAGGCGGTTGACATTGTGCGACAGCGAAGCGAACAGCACCGTATAGCCGTCCGGCTGGGCGGCCGCGACCTCGCGGGTGGCGATCAATGAATTGGCGCCGGTCTTGTTCTCGACCACCACCGATTGCCCCAGCGTGCGGCCCATGTCCTCGGCCAGCAGACGCGCGATCACATCGGTGGGGCCGCCCGCGGCGAAGCCGACGATCATGCGCACCGGCTGGGCCGGATAATCGCCCGCGGCGCGCACCAGCGGCGCCGCGGCCATCAACGCGGCCGCACAGGCGGCGCGCAACAGCAGTCTCCTCATGGTTCTCTCCTTGTGTTGTCGTAGTACTTGCCCAGGGCCTGTCCATGCGGGGCTCCTCTCGAGGCGGGCAGGCCCTAAGCGATGGCGTGCTCCAGCACCCCGACGCGCGAAACCTCCATGCGCAGGCGGTCGCCTGGCCGCAGGTAGCGCGGCGGATCGCGGAACGCGCCGATGCCGGCCGGCGTGCCGGTGGCCAGCACGTCGCCCGGCTCCAGCGTCATATAGCGCGACACATAGGCAATCAGCGTCGCCACCGGAAACAGCATGTCCGCCGTGCTGGCGTCCTGCATCAACTCGCCGTTGAGCCAGCTGCGCACGGTGAGCGCCTGCGGGTCGCCCACCTCGTCGGCGGTGACGAGCCACGGCCCCATGGGCGCGAAGCCGTCCATGCTCTTGGCGAAGGTGGTCTGCGCCGGCGCGACGTCGAACTGGAATTCGCGCGCGCTGAGGTCGTCCAGCACGGTGTACCCCGCCACATGCGCCAACGCGTCGGCCACGGCCACGGCGCGGGCAGGCCGGCCGATGATCACCGCCAGCTCCGCTTCGAAATCGAGCTTGGCCACGCCGGCGGGCCGCACCACCGCCCGCCCGGGCGCGCAGACGCAGGATGGCAGCTTGCTGACGATGCGCGGCTGCTCGAACGGATCGACGCCGGTTTCCTTGGCGTGGTCGGCATAGTTGCGCCCTACCGCCACGATCTTGCCGGGGCGCGGCACCGGCGCCAGCAGCTCCACGTCGGCCAGGCCGGGGCCGGCGGCGGCCGCCTGGTCCGCCACATGGCGCCGCAATGCCTGCAAGGCGGCCGGGCCGGCCTGCAACAGGCGCAGCATGCCGTGGGAGGCGGGCTCGACGCCGGCCTGCGCCAGGCAGTCGCGCGCCGCCGCGTCGGGCTGCAGGGCCGCCACCCAACTGGTCAGGTCCAGCACGCGCCCGTCGCGCACGGCGCCCACCGCCAGCCGGCCGCCGGCGCGATAGCTGACCAGTTTCATGGCGCCGCCTCGCCGAAGTAGCGGTCGGCCATGACCTGGCAGCGCTTGATCAGCCGGTGCTCGTGCGGCGCGTAGTCGGCCACGGCGTTGTGGATGGTGCCCATGTTGTCCCACATCAGCACGTCGCCCACGCTCCAGCGGTGCCGATAGCGGAACTTTTCCTGCAATTGATGCTGGAACAGGAACTCCAGGGTGCGTTCGCTCTCGTCTGGCGGCAGCTCGTTGATGCGCATGGAATAGCCCGGGTTCGCATACAAGACCTTGCGCCCGGTGATGGGGTGCGTCAGGAAGACGGGATGCGAGACGGGCGGCTTGGCGCGGCGCTGCGCCTCGGTCAGCGGCGGGCGGGTGCTGCCCTTTTCCCGGCGCATGCGCTCCCAGAACTTGTTGAAGTCGTGCAGCACGGTCATGCCGTCCAGCCGCGCCTTCAGATCGCCGGGCAGCTCGTCGTACGCCGCGTGCATATTGCAGAACTCCGTGCAGCCCAACGGCTCGCCATCGCGGAACGGGATCTCGATGCCGTACAGGATGTTCGCGAACGCGATCATGTTGCTGTAGGACATGTCGGTGTGCCAGTCCTGCCCGGCATCGGCCAGGCCGATCGGCTTGCCGTCCTGCAGCTTGTTCGACAGGATCATCACCTCGGGCAGGCCCGGCTCCTGGTAGTTGTTGGCGACGTTGACCTCCAGCGTGCCGAACTGCTGCGCGTAAGCCTTCAGTTGCGCCGGCGTCAGGTCCTGGCGCGGGAAGCTCAGCACCCCGTAGCGCCCCAGCAATTGCTCCACCGCGCGGAACGTGGCGGGCGGCAGCGGCTGCGACAAGTCCAGCCCCTCGACCCGGGCGCCCAGGCTGTATCCGCTTTCGACGACTTCCATATGTCTCTCCGTATCAGGCGGACACCGCTACCACGCGGCATCCAGCAAAGCTTCCAGTTCGGCGGCCCCGCGCACGCGGCGTGGATTGCACGCCAGGCCGCGCTCGCGCAGGGTGCGCTCGGCAACGGCGGGTAGGACGGCGCGCGCCACGCCCAGTTCGCGCAGGCGGCGCGGCACGCCCAGCGCGGCTTGCAGCGCCACGACCTGGTCGATGGCGGCCTGCGGCGCCTGGCCGGCGTCCCAGGCCCGCGCCAGCGCGGCCAGCGGCTCGCGCGCGGCGGGCAGGTTGTAGCGCAGCGCGTGCGGCAGCATCACCGCGTTGAGCGCGCCGTGGGCCGCGCCGCAGGTGGCGCCCAGCACATGGCACAGCGCGTGGTGCAGGCAGCTGCGGGCGGTGGCCAGCACCATGCCGGCCATGTGGGCCGCTTCGAGCAGCGCGCCGCGCGCGCCGGCGTCGCGCGGGTCGTCGGCGACGCGCGGCAGCGCCTGGCGCAAGCGGCGCGCGCCCTCCAGGGCCAAGGTCGCGGCGATCGGCGAGCCCTGCGTGGAATACAGTCCCTCTATGCAATGCGCCAGCGCGTTCATGCCGGTCTCCAGCATGATGGAGGCCGGCACGGCCAGGTTCAGCGCCGGATCCAGCAACACCACCCGGCTGGCCAGCCGGGGATCCCAAAACAACAGCTTTTCGCCGTCGGCGGCGCGCACGCCGCACGACGGCGTGACTTCGGCGCCGGATGCAGTCAACGGCACCGCCACGATCGGCAACTTGGCGCGCAGCAGCGGCGGCGCATGCAACGTGGCCGGCGGCTCGAAGCGGGTGGCGTGCGTCGCCAGGCCGCCGCCTTCGGCCGCCAGCAGCGCGGCCCCCTTGGCGGTGTCGACCACGCTGCCGCCGCCGAACGCCACCAGGCAGTCGGCGCCATGCCCGGCCAGGGCCCGCGCCACCGCGGCGACCGTCTGCGGCGAAGAATGGGCGGGCACATCGACGCTTTCGGCAATCTCCGCGCCGGCCAGCGACGCCTGCAGTCCGGCGTAGGCCGGCATGGCGCGCGACCGGCGGCTTGCCAGCAGCAGCGGCCGGCGGCAGCCGAGCGCGGCGACTTCGCGTCCCGCCTCGGCCAGCACGCCGGGCCCGAATACGAGGCGGGTGCGCAGGGCCTGGTGAACGTAGCGGGTGGATTCTGTCGGCATGGTCGGCAACGGCGTGGCGCATCGGCCTGGCGGCCGGCACGCATGAACGACGGGCAGTGTATCGGCGCCCCGCCAGCCGGGATAGAATCGGGACGGGAATTTATCGTTTCCAAAACGAAAACAAATGGAGACCGCCATGGACAAACTCCGCTGCATCGAAGTGTTCATCGAAGTGGCCCAGGGGTTGAGTTTCTCGGGCGCCGCGCAGCGCCTGGGCATGGCCAAGGGCAACGTGACCAAGCACGTGAACTGGCTCGAGCACCACCTGGGCGCGCAGCTGTTGATGCGCACCACCAAGAGCGTCAGCCTCACCGAATCCGGGCTGGCCCTGCTCGAGAACGGCCGCGACCTGCTCGAGCGGGTGGAAAACGTCGAAGCCGCCGCGCGCCGGTCCGTCAAGGAGCCCAAGGGCATGCTGCGAGTGGGCACGCCGCCGTCGTTCGGCGCGTTCCACCTGGTCCCGGTGATCACCGCGTTCGCGGCCGCGCACCCGGATATCCAGGTAGTGCTGTACCTGGATGACGGCCGCACCGACCTGGTGGCCGAAGGCCTGGACATGTCAGTGCGCATTGCCCCGGCGCTCAAGGACACCAGCCAGATGGCGCACCGGCTGGCAGTAGCCCCGCAGGTGCTGGTGGCCACGCGCGGCTATCTCGAGCGGCGCGGCCGCCCGCCCGGCGTGGCCGACCTGGCCGAGCACGATTGCATGGTGCACGCGCTGAAGGCGCCCACCAATACCTGGACGTTCCAGGACCCGCAGGGCAAGCCCTGCTCGGTGCGGGTGGGCGGCACCATCCGCGCCAATTTCGGCGAGCCCCTGCGCCACGCGGCGCTGCTGGGCCACGGCATCTCGATGCACCCCACCTACATGGTGGCCGACGACATCCGGCAGGGGCGGCTCGAGATCGTGCTGCCGGCGTACCGCCCCACCGGGCTGGACATCTATGCCGTGTTCCCCAGCCGGCGCAACCTGCCGCTGCGCGTGCGCACTTTCCTGGACTTCCTGAAGGAATGGTTCAAGCGGCCCGACTGGACTGGCATCGCGCCGGTATAGTTTCCACACCGGAAACGACAAGTTCTTGATCAGGTCCTATGCCGGGGCCGGATGCGTTCCTATACTGCCGCCGGTAAACAGCGCCGGCCACAGGCGCGCGGCCAGGCATTCCGCCTGCGCCCGACCGAGAGGAGCCAACATGAACCTGCCCGCGATGCGCCCATGGAGGCGCCTGCTGCATGCCTGCGCCTGCCTGCTGGCCATCGGCGCGATGCTGCCCGCCGCCCGCGCCGCCTATCCCGACCACCCGATACGTATCATCGTGCCGTTCTCGGCCGGCGCGACGCTGGACCTGATGACGCGCGCGGTCGCCGAGCAACTGGCCGGCGAACTGGGCCAGCAGGTCATCGTGGAAAACCGCCCCGGCGCCAGCGGCATCATCGGCGCCGACGCCACGGCCAAGGCCGCGCCCGACGGCTACACCTACATGATGGCGCCGTTCAGCGTGCTGGCGGTCAACGCCAGCCTGCACCAGAACCTGCCTTACGACAACCTGCGCGACTTCGCGCCGGTGGCCCTGGTGGCGGCGGCGCCGCACGTGCTGCTGGCCAGCGCGCAGTCGCCCTTCAAGACCCTGGGCCAACTGATCGACTATGCCAAGGCGCATCCCGGCGAACTGTCGTATGCCTCGGCCGGCGCCGGCAGCTCGGCGCACCTGGCGACCGAGGTGCTGCGCTACATGACGGGCATGAACATGGCGCACGTGCCGTACAAGGGCACCGCGCCAGCCTACAGCGACCTGATCCCCGGCCGGGTGGCGGTCATGGTCGACGGGGTCGGCGCCGCCCTGCCGCGCATCCAATCGGGCCAGGTGCGCGCGCTGGGCGTCACCAGCCCGCAGCGCGTGCCGGTATTGCCGGACGTGCCCACGCTGGCGGAGGCCGGCGCCCCCGGGTACGATGTGACGCCATGGTATGGCATGGTGGCGCCGCGCAATACGCCGGCCGCCGTGGTCGACACCATGAACGACGCAATCAATCGCGCGCTGCGCAGCGCCGCGCTTGGCAAGCGCTTTGCCGACATGGGGCTGGAGCCGCGCGGCGGCACGGCCGCCGACTTCGGCGCATACCTGGCCAGCGAAACCGCCAAATGGCGCGAAGTCGTGCGCAACGCCCACGTTACAGTGAACTGAGCATGTCCAGCCTGTTGTTTACCCCGCTGCAACTGCGCAGCGTGACGTTCAAGAACCGCATCGGCGTGGCGCCGATGTGCCAGTACTCCTGCCGCGACGGCCTGGCCAGCAACTGGCACCTGGTGCACCTGGGCAGCCGGGCGGTGGGCGGCGCCGGCATGGTCATGGTGGAAGCCTCGGCCGTGTCGCCCGAAGGGCGCATCAGCCCCGCCGACCTAGGCATCTGGAGCGACGCACACGCGGCCGCGCTGGCGCCCATCGCGCAGTTCATCGCCGAACAGGGCGCGGCGCCCGCCATCCAGCTGGCCCACGCCGGTCGCAAGGGTTCCACGCAAGTGCCCTGGCAGGGCCGCCAGGCCGCGGCGCCGGAACACGGCGGCTGGCCGGTGCGCGCGCCCAGTCCCGTGCCTTTCAATGACGTTTATCCCCTGCCGGCCGAAATGACCGAGGCCGACATCACGCAGGTGGTCGACGATTTCGCGGCGGCCGCGCAGCGCAGCCGCGCCGCCGGCATGCGGGTGGTCGAACTGCACATGGGCCACGGCTACCTGATGCACCAGTTCCTGTCGCCCTTGAGCAACCGCCGCACGGACGCCTACGGCGGCTCGTTCGACGCGCGCGTGCGGGCGCCGCTGCGCGTGGCGGCCGCGGTGCGCGAAGCATGGCCGCAAGATTTGCCGCTGTTCGTGCGGCTGTCGGCCACCGACTGGCTCGAAGGCGGCTGGGATGTGCCGCAGTCGATAGAGCTGGCGCGCCGCATGAAGGCGCTGGGGGTGGATCTGGTGGATTGCTCCAGCGGGTCGATCGTGCCGGGCTCGCAGGGCGAGGCCGCGCCCGGCTACCAGGTGCCCCTGGCCGAGCGGATCCGGCGCGAAGCCGGGGTGGCCACCGCCGCGGTGGGGCTGATCACCCAGGCGGCGCAGGCCGAGCAGATCCTGCGCGACGGCAGCGCGGATATGGTGCTGCTGGCGCGCGAACTGCTGCGGGACCCCTATTGGCCCCTGCGGGCGGCGGCGGAACTGGATGCGCCGACGCAATGGCCGGTGCAGTACCTGCGGGCAGTGGCGGCGCGCGGCTGACGCGGCGCCCGGTTGTCACGCAACACCGGGCCCCGGGCTGCCGCGCCGCTTGCTTACCGAGGTGTCTGACACCCTTGCGGTGTCAGACACCTGGGCTCCAGGCCGCCGCATCTCTTGCTTGACGAGGTGTCCGCCCCCCCACGATGTCAGACACCTGGGCCCCCCAGGCTGCCGCATCTCTTGCTTGATGAGGTGTCCGCCCCCCCACGGTGTCAGACACCTGGGCCCCCCCCAGGCCGCCGCATCTCTTGCTTGATGAGGTGTCTGACACCCTTGCGGTGTCAGACACCTGCCAAGGGCTGCCCGGGCTCAGGATTCCCGCGCCACTTCGCCGGAGATCTCCACCTTCCTGACCTCGCCGACGTACATCACGATCAGCGACACCCATACGACGCCATAAAGCAGCATGAAGCAGCTGGAGCGGATCTGCAGCAGGTCCGCCATCGCGCCGAACATCAGCGGCAAGAGGAACCCGCCCACGCCGCCGGCCAGGCCCACGATCCCGGTCACCACCCCCATGTTCTCGGGAAAATCGTCGGCCACGTACTTGAAGGTGGACGCCATGCCGAAGGCGAACATCGCACCCAGCACGAACAGCAGCAGCGTGAACAGCCAGATCGGCAGGTAAATGTGGAATGCCTCCGGTCCGTGCAGCGTCTGCACGGTCAAGGTGGTGTTGGGATAGGACAGCAGGAACAGGCACACCCAGGCGACCCACAAGCACCACCAAGTCATCTTGTGGGCGCCAAAGCGGTCCGCCAGGCCGCCGCCCACGGCGCGCAGCACCGCCCCCGGCAGCGAGAAGCCGGCCGCCAGCGCCGAGGCGGCCACCAGCGTCAGGTTGTACTCGGCCTGGAAGTACTGGGGGATCCACAGCGACAGCGCCGTGAAGCCGCCGAAGGTGATCGAGTAGTACTGGCAATAGCGCCACACCCGCGGGTTCTTCAATACCTTGAACTGGTCCGCCAGCCTGCCGCCGCTCTGCCCGGCGCCGGGATCGGGCGCGGCGGCCAGCCAGAAGATCGCGGCCGTTACCAGCAGGGACACCGCGTAGATCTTCGGCACCATGCGCCAGCCGTAGGTTTCCAGCAGGATCGGCGTGATGAACAAGTTGACCGCCGCCCCCACCGTGCCGGCGCCGAAGAAACCCATGGCGAAGCCCTTGCGCTCCGGCGAGAAAAAGCGCGACACATACGGCGTGCCGACCGCGAACGACGCACCCACCAGGCCCAGGAACAGGCCGATCAGCAGGAACTGCCACAGCGCCTGCGCGTAGCTGACCAAGTACACGGGTATCGCGCAGCCCACCAGCAGCACCGTCATCACGATGCGGCCGCCGTAGCGGTCGGTCCAGAGGCCGAGCGGCAGGCGGAAAATCGCGCCGGTCAGCACCGGCGTCGAGGTCAGCAGGCCGAACTGGAACGCATTCAAGCCCAGCTCCTGGCGAATGCGGATGCCCAGCACGCCGAACATCATCCACACCACGAAGCACACCATGAATGCGAACGTACTGCTGTACAAGACCGCATAAGCCCTGGGACGGTTGCTCATCGCGCTCTCCCTGGTGAATAAAAAAGCCGAACCGGGTTACTGCAGCAAGGGCGAATCGGCGCCGGGCATGTCCAGGCCCTCGATGCGCGCCTGGCCCACCAGCCACTGCAGGTACTGGTGCGTGGCGCGCCGGTCGGAGGCCTGCTTCAACCAGCCGGCGATGCGCGCGTGCACGTCCTCGAAGGCCATCGGCGTGCCTTCGACCTTGCGCCCGCTGCGCACGATATGGAAGCCGTGGCGGGTCTGCACCAGCCGGTCCAGCAGCGTATGCGCCGGCATGGCGAACACCGCCTGCTCGAACTCGGGCACGGTGGCGCCGCGGCTGATGTCGCCCAGCCGGCCGCCCTCCTGCGCCGAGGGACAGTTGGAATACTGCCGCGCGAAATCGGCGAACGCCCCGGGCGCGGCGCCATGCACCTGCTGCAGGATCTCGCCGGCCCGCGCGCGCAGCTGTTGCGGATTCACCCGCGGCGTCAGCTGGAACAGGATGTGCCATACCTCCACCAGCGCGCCGCTCAGGAACTGCGCCGGGTGCTGCTCGTAGTAGCGCCGGCAGGCGGCCTCGTCGGCCTCGGGGGTGCGCACCTCCGCCGCCAGCACGGCTTGCACCGCGGCTTCCTCGCCGTGCCCGGCCAGGCCGAGCGCGCGGGCGCGCTGCAACAGCAGTTCGCGCAGGACCAGTTCGCGGCCGGCGCTCTGCAGGGGATCGGCCTCGTCCTGGTGGCGCGGCAGTTCGGCCTGCAGCCGCGCATCGTCGATGGTGACGCCGTTGACGGAGATCATGCGCGCGCCCTCAACGCGAACGCACCAGTTGCCAGGCCCGGCCCAGGTAGCCCAGCGACGCGAAACCGCTCCATACATGCACCAGCCGCGTGAACGGGAAGATCAGGAACAGCGTCATGCCCAGCACCATGTGCCACTGGTACACCCATGGCACGCCCTGCATGATGTCGGCCGCGCCAGACCGGAAGGTGACAATGCGCTGCGCCCATTCGCCCAGCAATACCATCAGCGCACCGTCTTCGTGCTTGGCCGAGGTCAGGATCGACAGCAGGCCCAGCGACAGCACGACCAGGATCCACAGCAGCGTCAGCCAGTCGGAAAACCGCGAAGTCGCGACCAGGCGCGGCTCGGAGAGGCGGCGATAGATCAGGATCAGCAGGCCCGCCAGGCACACGATGCCCAGTATGGCGCCGACGATCACCGCCATGGCCTGTTTGGCGTGCGTGGACAGGCCCAGGGCGTGATACACCGCCGGCGGCGTCAACAGGCCGACCAGGTGCGTAAAGAACAGCGAGATGATGCCCAGGTGGAACAGATTGCTGCCCCAGCGCAGCATGCCACGCTTGAGCAGTTGGCTGGAGTCGCTTTTCCAGGTGTATTGCTCGCGCTCGAAGCGTGCCAGGCTGCCGAACAGGAACACCGCCAGGGCAATGTACGGATACAGGCCAAAGAAGAAGTAGTGCACATGATCAGCCATGTCGATCTCCTTGTGCGGGCCCGAGCGCGGCATGCGCCCGCCGGGGGGCGGTTTCGTAGAAATGCACGGGTTGGGCGGTCTGGGTACGGGCCCGCAGCGCCGGTTCGGTGCCGTCGGCCTCGGGGCCGAACGTCACCATGGTTTCTTCCATCTCGCCCTCCGGCGGCTCGGGCAGCGGCTGCGGCACCGTATCCGTCAGGCCGCGCAGCACCGTGAACACCGCCGCGTACGGGCTGCCCGCCTCGGCGAGCTTGCCGCCGAGGCGGGCCAGCACGTGGATCGCGTCGCCCAGCAGCGCGGCCGCCGCCGGCGGCGGAATCTGGGCCAGGAACTCCAGGAACAGCGGCACGTAGTCGGGCAGTTCGGTGCTGTCCAGCACCAGCCCGTGGCGCAGGTATTCCTCGCGCAGGTCCACCATGGCCTGGCCGCGGTCGCGCGACTCGCCGTGGATGTGCTCGAACAGGTGCAGAGAATGGGCCGGCCGCCGGTCGAACGTGGCGACGTATTGCTCCTGCAGGTCGATCAGGTCGCCCCCGCCTTCCAGCAGGGCGAAGACCGGCTCCAATTCGGCGCGCCGCGCCGGATCCAGCGCGGCGCGCAACTCGGGCAGCGCCGCCAACAGCTCGGCGTCCGGGTATGCCAGCAGTGCCGACAGCACTGCATAGACGGGGGTCGCGGGCATGGTCATGGCCGTGCTACCCCGCCACCTTGTCGCGCTGCACTTCCATGAACACCACCTGCTGGGCATCGCCGCGCGGCTTGCTGCCGAACAGGCTGCCCTGCGACACCCCGCCCGAACAGCCGTTGCCGAACGAGAAACCGCAGCCGCCGCGCATGTCGAAGGCATTCTCGGCGTACTCGCGGTGCGAGGTGGGAATCACGAAGCGGTCTTCGTAGTTGGCGATCGCCAGGTAGCGGTACATGTCCTCGACCTGCGCGGTGCTCAATCCCACCTGGCGCAGGATATCGGCGCGCTCCTCGCCATCCACCGTGCGGGCCCGCATGAAGGCGCGCATGGCCAGCAGGCGCTCCAGCGCCAGCGCCACCGGCGCCTCGTCGCCGGCGGTCAGCATGTTGGCCAGGTAGCGCAGCGGAATGCGCAGCGACTTCACGTCGGGAATCTCGCCGAACGCGCCGATATGGCCGCTGTTGGCCGCCGCCTGGATCGGCGACAGCGGCGGCACATACCACACCATCGGCAGCGTCCGGTATTCCGGATGCAGGGGAAAGGCGATGCGCCATTCCACCGCCATCTTGTAGGTGGGCGAGTAGCGCGCCGCGTCCAGCCAGGCCTGCGGCACGCCGTCGGCCAGCGCCTGCGCGATCACCGCGGGGTCTTCAGGGTCCAGGAAGACCTCCAGCTGCGCCTCGTACAGCGCCTTCTCGTCCTCGACCGAGGCGGCGCGCTCGATGCGGTCGGCGTCATACAGCAGCACGCCCAGGTAGCGGATGCGCCCCACGCAGGTTTCCGAACAGACGGTCGGCTGCCCGGCCTCGATGCGTGGATAACAGAAAATGCATTTCTCGGCCTTGCCGCTCTGCCAGTTGTAGTAGATCTTCTTGTAGGGACAGCCCGACACGCACATGCGCCAGCCGCGGCACTTGTCCTGGTCGATCAGCACGATGCCGTCTTCCTCGCGCTTGTAGACCGAGCCGGACGGACAGCTCGCCACGCAGCTCGGGTTCAGGCAGTGCTCGCACAGGCGCGGCAGGTACATCATGAAGGTATTCTCGAACTGTCCGTAGATGTCCTTCTGCACGTCCTCGAAGTTGTAGTCCTGCGAACGCTTGGCGAACTCGCCGCCCAGGATCTCCTCCCAGTTGGGGCCCCACTCGATCTTCTCCATGCGCCGGCCGGTGATCAGCGAGCGCGGCCGAGCGGTGGGCGCGGCCTGCAGCTCGGGCGCATTGTGCAGGTGCTCGTAATCGAAAGTGAATGGCTCGTAGTAGTCGTCGATCTCGGGCAGGTTGGGGTTGGCGAAGATGTTGGCCAGCAGCCGCAGCTTGCCGCCCTGGCGCGGCTCGATGCGGCCGGCGGCGGTGCGCTTCCAGCCGCCGTTCCAGCGCTTCTGGTTCTCCCAGTCCTTGGGATAGCCGATGCCCGGCTTGGTCTCGACGTTGTTGAACCAGGCGTATTCCATGCCGCCGCGCGAGGTCCAGACGTTCTTGCAGGTGACCGAACAGGTATGGCAGCCAATGCACTTGTCCAGGTTCAGCACCATGGCGATTTGCGCGCGTACTTTCATTGTCGTCTCCGCTGCTCAGGCATGGGCCTGGTTGGACTGCGCGCTGCGCGGCTGTTCCAGCCAGTCGATCCGGTTCATCTTGCGCACGATCACGAACTCGTCGCGATTCGAGCCCACCGTGCCGTAGTAATTCAACCCGTACGACAGCTGGGCATAGCCGCCGATCATGTGGGTGGGCTTGAGCACGGCGCGCGTCACGGAATTGTGGATGCCGCCGCGCGCGCCTGTGATCTCGGAGCCCGGCACGTTCACGATCTTTTCCTGCGCGTGGTACATCAGCGTCATGCCTTCCGGCACGCGCTGGCTCACCACCACGCGCGCCACCAGCGCGCCGTTGACGTTGTAGGCCTCGATCCAGTCGTTGTCGACGATGCCCGCCTTGGCCGCGTCCTTCTCAGAGATCCACAAGATCGGCCCGCCGCGCGACAGGGTCAGCATGATCAGGTTGTCGGTGTAGGTGGAGTGGATGCCCCACTTCTGGTGCGGCGTGATGAAGTTCAGCACCACATGCGGGTTGCCGTTGCCGAAACGCTCCTCCAGCATGGGACCGATCGACTTGGTGTCGACCGGCGGCCGGTACACGCACAGCGCCTCGCCGAACGCGCGCATCCAGGCGTGGTCCTGGTAGAGCTGCTGGCGGCCGGTCAGCGTGCGCCACGGGATCAGCTCGTGCACATTGGTATAGCCGGCGTTGTAGCTGACATGGTCGGACTCCAGCCCCGACCAGGTCGGCGACGAGATGATCTTGCGCGGCTGGGCCTGCAGGTCGCGGTAGCGGATCTTCTCGTGCTCGCGCGGGATGGCCAGGTGCGTGTGGTCGCGCCCCGTGAAGGCCGACAACGCCTGCCAGGCCTTGACCGCCACCTCGCCGTTGGTCTCGGGCGCCAGGGCCAGGATGGTCTCGGCGGCGTCGATATCGGTGTCCAGGCGCGGCAGCCCCTGGCTGACGCCCTCCTCGGCCACCTGGTAATTGAGCTGGCCCAGCAGGTCGCACTCCTCGCCCGCGGGCCAATTGATGCCCTTGCCGCCCACGCCCAGCTTGCGGGTCAGCGGGCCCAGCGAGGTGAACTGCTTGTAGAGGCCGGGATAATTGCGTTCGACCACCGCCAGCGACGGCATGGTCTTGCCGGGGATCATCTCCGCCTCGCCGCGCTTCCAGTCGCGCACCCCGAACGGATCGCCCAGTTCGGCCGGGCTGTCGTGCTGCAGGGGCGTCAGCACCAGGTCCTGCGCGGCGGGCAGTTCGGTCTCGGCGATGGCCGAGAAGGCCCGGGCGATGCCCTTGTAGATTTCCCAGTCGCTGCGCGATTCCCATACCGGGTCCACCGCCGCCGACAGCGGGTGGATGAACGGGTGCATGTCCGAGGTGTTCAGGTCGTTCTTCTCGTACCAGGTGGCGGTGGGCAGCACCACGTCGGAATAAATGCCAGTGGTGGACATGCGGAAATCCAGCGTCACCAGCAGGTCGAGCTTGCCGCGCGGCGCCTCGTCGCGCCAGGCGACCTCGTGGGGCTTTTCCTGGCCGTCCTGGCCCAGGTCCTTGCCCTGCACGCCGTGTTCGGTGCCCAGCAGGTGCTTCAGGAAATATTCATGGCCCTTGCCCGACGAGCCCAGCAGGTTGGAGCGCCACACGAACATGTTGCGCGGGTAGTTGTCGGGATGATCCGGGTCTTCGCAGGCCAGCTTCAGCCGGCCGTCGCGCAAGGCCTGCACGGCGTAGGCGGCCGGCTCCTGTCCGGCCTGGCGGGCGTCGCGCACCACCTGCAACGGGTTGGTCTGCAATTGCGGCGCCGACGGCAGCCAGCCCATGCGCTCGGCGCGCACATTGAAATCGATCAGCGAGCCCTGGAACGCCGCGGGGTCGGCCAGCGGCGAAAGGATCTCGGACACCTTCAGTTTCTCGTAGCGCCATTGGTCGGTGTGCGCATAGAAGAACGACGTGCCGTTCATGTGGCGTGGCGGACGGCACCAGTCCAGCCCGAACGCCAGCGTGGTCCAGCCCGTCTGGGGCCGCAGCTTTTCCTGGCCCACGTAGTGGCACCAGCCGCCGCCCGACTGCCCCACACAGCCGCACATGACCACCAGGTTGATGATGCCCCGGTAGGCCATGTCCATGTGATACCAGTGGTTCAACCCGGCGCCCAGGATCACCATCGACTTGCCGCGCGTCTTGTCGGCATTCTGCGCGAACTGCCGCGCCACGGTGATGACGTCGTCGCGCTTGACCCCGGTAATGCGCTCCTGCCAGGCCGGGGTGTAGGGCACGTCGTCGTCGTACGAGGCCGCCACGTTGGCGCCGCCGAGCCCGCGGTCCAGCCCGTAGTTGGCCATCAGCAGGTCGTACACGGTGACCGCCAGCACCTCGCCCTCGGTCGTCTGCAGGCGGCGCGCCGCCATGTTGCGCTCGAGCACCTCGGGGTGGTCGGTGCCCTGGAAATAATCATGCTGGCGTTCGCCGAAATACGGGAACGCCACGGGCACGACGGCATCGTGCGCCCCCACCAGCGACAGGCGCAGGGTCAGCGGGTTGCCGTCGGCGTCCCTGGCGTCGAGATTCCACTTGCCCAGGTCGCCGCCTTCCTGCTGGCCCCAGCGGAACCCGATCGAGCCGGCCGGCACCGTCACCTCGCCGGTGGCGTCATGACAGGCGACGGGCTTCCATTCCGGGTTGTTGCTTTGCCCCAGGGCCCCGGGGAAATCGGCGGCGCGCAGCATGCGCTCCGGCACATAGCGGTCGCCCTGGCGCACCAGGCGCACCAGGAACGGCATGTCGGAATACTGCCGGCAGTACTCGCGGAAATACTCGCTGCGGCCTTCGAGATGGAATTCCTTGAGGATCACATGGCCCATCGCCAGCGCCAGCGCGGCGTCGGTGCCCTGCTTGGGATGCAGCCACACATCGCCGAATTTCGCGCCCTCGGCGTAGTCCGGGAAGATCGACACGATCTTGGCGCCGCGGTAGCGCGCCTCCACCATGAAGTGCGCATCGGGCGTGCGCGTCTGCGGCACGTTCGAGCCCCACATGATGATGAAGCTGGAGTTGTACCAGTCGGCCGACTCCGCCACGTCGGTCTGCTCGCCCCAGGTCTGCGGGCTGGAAGGCGGCAGGTCGCAGTACCAGTCATAGAAGCTCAGGATGGTGCCGCCCAGCAGCGACAAGTAGCGGCTGCCGGCCGAGAACGACACCATCGACATGGCCGGGATCGGCGAGAACCCGACCACGCGGTCCGGGCCGTAGCGCTTGATGGTGTACACGTTGGCGGCGGCCACCAGCTCATTGACTTCGTCCCAGGTGGCGCGCACGAAGCCGCCCATGCCGCGCACGCGCTTGTAGCTGTCGGCCAGCTCCGGCGTGGCGCAGATGTGTTCCCAGGCCGCCAATGGCGCCATGGTCTTGCGCGCCTCGCGCCACAGGCGCGCCAGCCGGCCGCGCAGCATCGGATACTTGATCCGGTTGGCGCTGTACAAGTACCAGGAATACGACGCGCCGCGCGAACAGCCGCGCGGCTCGTGGTTGGGCATGCCGGCGCGCGTGCGCGGGTAGTCGGTCTGCTGGGTTTCCCAGGTGACGATGCCGCCCTTGACGTAGATCTTCCACGAACAGGAGCCCGTGCAGTTGACGCCGTGGGTCGAGCGCACGATCTTGTCGTGCTGCCAGCGGTCGCGATAGGCCTGCTCCCACTGGCGGTCTTCCTTGACCGTGCTGCCGTGGCCATCGGCGAAAGGTTCGCGGACGCGGCTGAAATATTTGAGGCGATCGACGAAATAGCTCACGAGCAGCTCCTGGAGGCGTTAAGCGGTGCTACGGCACGCTCGTGCGCCCTGGAGGAGGCCTGGGAGGCTTGCGCGGGATGAATGCCATAAAAGGGATTCCTTCATGACGATCGCCGGACTGCAAAGTGCACTTAACGTACAACCTGCGTCAAAAGTCGTCAATATTGGCAATAATCCAGGTAGATTCATTCACCGCCATGACAGCGCGCCGGCCCAGTCCGGGCGGGCGCCATCCGGAGCCGCCATGCAAGTCAAGCGCATCGTCGCCAATATCCCGGCCCTCGACATCGCCGCGGCCCGGCGCTTCTACCAGGAGGCCCTGGGCTTGGAAGTCCTGATGGACCACGGCTGGCTCGCCACCTACGGCACGGACCGCCAGGCGACCGTGCAGCTCAGCGTCGCCACGCAGGGCGGCTCGGACACGCCGGTGCCCGACCTGTCGATCGAGGTGGACGACCTGGACGAGGCGCTGCGGCGCCTGCGCGCCGGCGGCTTTCCCATCGAATACGGCCCGGTCGACGAGCCCTGGGGCGTGCGGCGCTTCTATGTGCGGGACCCGTTCGGCAAGCTGGTGAACATCCTGGTGCATCGCTGAGCCCGCCATGCAACTGCGACCCTTCCTGGGCGCCGGCGCCCTGCCCCCCATCGGCACCGACGGCCTGGCATTGCGCGCCCTGCGCCCACAGGATGCGTCCGACTGGTACGCCTACCTGCGCGACGCCGCGGTTACGCGCCATACCAGTTGGCGCCTGGACGGCCTGGCCGACCTGGAACAGCTGATCGCCGCCTGCCTGGCGGGCCGGGAAACCGGGCCGGTGCGGCTGGCGATCGCCGACACGGCGTCCGACCGATTGCGCGGCACGATCGGCTTCAATGAAATATCGGTCCCGCACCGGCGCGCCGAGATAGCCTACGACCTGGCGCCCGAACTGTGGAACCGCGGCATCGCTTCGCGCGCCTGCGCCGCCGTGACAGCGTGGGCCCTGGATTCGCTGGGCCTGCAGCGCGTGCAGGCCACGGTGCTGGACACCAATCTCGCGTCGCGGCGCGTCCTCGAGCGCGCGGGCTTCCGCGCCGAAGGCCTGCTGGCCGGCTATCGCCTGGTGCGCGGCGAACCGCGCGACTTCTGGATGTACGCCCGCGCGGGCCGACCGCGCCCCGCGCGCTGACATCCCGAAGGAAAAAGATACAACGCCGCACGCGCCGCGCTTGCTAAGATCGCCCGGTTCCAACGGAGGGGAACCGGGATGCCAGCAGGGTCGATCGCCGCGCCGTTCGCATTGACGTTTCGCCTGTGGCTGCGCTTCTGGCCGCAGTTGATGTGCCTGGTGCTGGCCGGCGTCCTGGCCAATGACATCCTGCTGTGGGCGGCGGTGCATGCCGGCTTCGCCAACCACCTGGCCGGGCTGGCGGTGCTGACCCTGGTGGCGCTGGCCCACCTGATCGTCACGGTGCTGATGTTCCAGGTCCTGTTGCCCGGCATGCCGGCCCTCGCCGCCGCCCAGGCGGCGGCGAGGGGCAAAACGGATGCCGAGCAGCCCTCCAACCGCCTGGTCTCGGCGGTCACGATCGCGCTGCTGCCCTTCTTCGCCTATTACGCCGCCTGGGGCTTCCTGGGCGATACCGTGCGGCAGTACTCGCGCCTGGCGTACAGCCTGGACCCGCTGGGCACGCACGGCATGATTCTCGACGTGCTGGATTCGCGCTGGCTGCTGGTTTCCGTGGGCATCTCCTGGCTGGTGCGCAAGGTGGCCAAGCGGATGCGCGAGGCCACCGGCCGCCCGGCCTGGCAGGTGGTGGTGGTCATCTGCGAGACGAACTGGATCCTGATCGGCCTGTATGTCATCAGCCGCTGGAAGGGCGACCTGTGGACCTGGTTCTCTAACCTGCAAATCTGGCACGTGCTGCGCTCGATGCTGAATGCGCTGGCCACGCCGCTGGCCGACGCCCATGCCGCGGCCGCGGCCATGGTGCCGGTCGATGCGCTGCCGGACGCGCCCGGCACGCTGCTGGTCAAGCTGTTCTTCTACGCGCTGCTGCCGGTGGTGTGGCTGGTCATGGCCGCGCTGGTGTACGGCTACGATGTGCGCGACGACAGCGAGCTGCTGCGCATCCACCACCGCATCGAGCGCTTCGGCCAGCGCTACCAGGCGATTCCGAAATTCCTGCGCGACTTCGTGATGCATTTCGTCGGCGGCTACCGTTCGCGCTACCTGCCTGTGGCCAACGGCATCCGGCTGACCCTGAACTCCGGCGTGCTGCTGCTGGTGACGCTCATCATCGGCTACCGGCTGATCGACTGGGGCAGCGCCTGGCTATGGATCGGCGCCACCCGCCTGATCGGCGCGCACGACCTGGACAGCTGGCAGGTCCTGGCGCAAGGACTGACCCTGCTGCTGGGCAGCCCGTTCCGCGATTCGTCCACCGGCCTGCTGATCGAGCCGCTGCGCATCTGTTTCCTGGCCGCGATCCTGGAGACCGCATTCTCGATGCCCACGCGGCGCACGGCGTCCGCTGCCCCGCCGCCCGGGCCGGCGCCATCCCCGCGGCAGCCGGCCTGAGGCGAGTGCGCGGGGCTGGTCCTTTTGGCGTGAACCGGCCTTAGGGCGCCACCTGCTGGGGCGGCCGGGCAAAGCGCAGGTAATACGGCCGCTGCGGGTCCAGCGTCACGACCACGCGCACCCCGGCGGCGGCCTCGCGCGGCACCAGGAACGCCTCGCGCACCCGCACCGTGTCGCCGACCTTGGCCCCCGCGTACATGGTGCCGACACAGTTGCGCGCCTCCGAGCGTGGCAGGCGCAGGCGCAGCACGTCGGAGCCATCCCATCGGCGCCCCGCGCCGTCCTGCAGCAAGATGCCGCAACCACGCCACTTGTGCGGCAGGTCGGCGTCCAGGACCTCCACTTTGAAGTCCGCGACCACGCCCATGGCGTTGTCCGGGATGCGGCCGTCGCCGGGCAGCGGCGCCATGCGCAGGGCATGCAATTGCCAACGGGCGCCGCCGTACTCGACCGCCTCGCCATCGGCGACCTCGCGGGCAAACAGGTCGCGCCCCTTCCACCACTGCTGGATCGAGCCATACGCCACCACGCCGGCCGTCAGCGGCAACAGGACCACCAACAGCACCATGCAACGCCGCCGCCAGCGCCGTTCGGTAGCCAGCCCGGCCGCCGGGCCGGCTACCGGGACGTCGGGTCCGGCCGGGATATCGCTCATGGCTTGGCTCCGCGGGGCGGGTTCATGTCGAGCAGATCCTGGATCGCCAGCGCGCCATCGGCGCCCAGCGGCAGGCTGTCCAGCGCGATCCGCGCCTGGGAGTCCAGCAGCGGGAACGGGCCCTGCGACACCAGCAGCGTGGCGTCGCCGACCTGGTCGGGGCGGATCTCGAAGACGAAGCGGCCGCGCCGCGGCAGGCCGGGATCGACATCGACGGGGGGCAGGTCCGGCACCAGGCTGACGCGGTCGGACAGTTCATAGCGGATCCCCGTCGGGCCCTGCCAGAAGGCGCGCGTGACGCTGACCGACTCCGCGCGGGCGGCCAGCCGGGCTGTCACGACTGCCCAGAGGCCGGAGGTCTCGCGCAGCGTCGCGCCCCCCAGGCTGTTGTGGTACTGCAGTCTGCGCGCGAATTCGACGCGCTCGACCTCGATGTCGAAAGTGCGCGCACGCACGGTCTCGCGCATGCCGCCGGCGACGGGGATGGGCCCGGTCAGGTCCTCGTAGCGCGGCGTGCTGTGCTGCATGGCGAACAGCACCGCGGCGGCGGCAAGGACCAGGGCCAGCGTGGCCAGGCGGCGCGTCACGAGGCCTGCCCCGCGCCGCCGGCGTCGGCCGGCGCTTGCAGCGGCAGCGACACCTGGCCGACCACCTTCGGATTGAACCAGCCCGGCGTGCCGTACAGGTTGTCGACCGGCTTGAAAGTCTTGGCGATCACGTCCAGTTCCAGCCTGGCCGGCGGCGCGGCCGAGCCCGGCAGCTTCCAGACGTAGACGACCCGCTCGCCCAGGCCCGGATGCAGCAGCGGCAGCACCCTCGCGTCGCGCACCAGCGCCACCTCGGGTTTTTCCAGCGTTACGCCGGGCAGCGGATGCAGGCGCAGCAGCTCGCCATAGTCGCGGGTCGAGGCACTGGTGCGGTTGTTGAGATCGGCTTCGAGCACCAGCGCCTGCTCGCCGTCGCGCAGCCGCACGCCATGGATTTTCTGCTCCCGGCTGATCCAGGCGCGCTGCGGCACCACCTGCCACTGCCCCGCCTCGATCGGGCTGCCAGCCTGGTATTGCGCGACAGCCGGCGGCGGGCCGCCGCTCAGCAAGGTATAGAGCGCCGCCGTACAAACCGCCACCGTCGATCCAATGCCGGTCGCAAGCCGGGTCCTGAGTTTGCCGAATGCGTTGCGCATCTGCGCTCCCGTATCCACACGCCTGGGTTGGGGGATGCTGGACAGCCCGGCATGGTAGCCGGGCCGGCCGACGGCGTAAATTGCAGGATTGTTTCGATACGTACGTCCTCCCCGGGGCGCACTTTGCATCCGGTACACATTCAAGTACCGTTGCTTGCAAATCCCTTGCCCGAACAGGAATCCTCATGCCGTCCGTTTCTTCCGCCGCCGTGCCCGGTTTTGTCCAGCGCCTGGGCCTGTCCACTCCCATCGTCCAGGCGCCCATGGCGGGCGTCAGCACACCCGCGCTGGCCGCGGCCGTCTCGAATGCCGGCGGGCTGGGCTCGCTCGGGCTGGGCGCCACCGACGCGGCCGGCGCGCGGCAGGCCATCGCCCAGACGCGCGCGCTTACCGACCGTCCATTCGGCGTGAACCTGTTCTGCCATGCGCCCGATCCCGCCGATCCGGCCTTGCAGGCGCGCTGGCTGGAATACCTGGCGCCCAGTTTTGCCGAATTCGGTGCGCAGCCGCCGGCCAGCCTGCGCGAGATCTACACCAGTTTCGTGGCCGACGACGCCATGCTGGAGGTGCTGCTGGCCGAACGGCCCGCGGTGGTCAGCTTCCATTTCGGCCTGCCCGGCGCCGACCGCATCGCGGCGCTGCGCGAGGCGGGCATCTACCTGATGGCCAGCGCCACCAGCCTGGACGAGGCGGCCCGGATCGCCGCCGCCGGGCTGGATGCCGTCATCGCCCAGGGCGACGAGGCCGGCGGCCACCGCGGCATTTTCCAGCCGGACGGCCACGACGAGCACCTGGGCACGCTGGCCCTGACGCGCCTGCTGGCGGCGCGCCAGGAGCTGCCGGTGATCGCCGCCGGCGGCATCATGGACGGCGCCGGCATCGCCGCCGTGCTGGCACTGGGCGCGCAGGCCGCGCAACTGGGCACCGCCTTCGTGGCCTGCCCGGAATCGTCGGCCGATGCGCGCTACCGGGAGGCCCTGCTCGCCCCGGGCGCCATCTCGACAGTACAGACCCGCGCCATTTCAGGCCGGCTGGCGCGCGGCATCGCCAACCGGCTGACGGCCCTGGGCGAAGCGCCGGACTGCCCCGCCACGCCGGGCTACCCCTATACCTACGACGCCGGCAAGGCCCTGCATGCGGCCGCCAAGGCGCGCGGCAGCGCCGATTTCGCCGCGCAGTGGGCCGGCCAGGCCGCGGCGCTGTCGCGCGGGCTGCCGGCGGCCGAGCTGATGCGCGAGCTGCAGGCCGAGCTGGCCGCCACCGTGGATCGCCTGGGCGCGTACGGCGGCGCGCGCGGGTAGGCGCATGGCACGCGGCGAGTTCGCGCGGCGGCCCTGCGCCCTCGCGGGCGTCGAGGCCATCGAGGCCGACACGCGGCACGCCTTCGCGCGCCACGCCCACGAACATTTCGGCATCGGCCTGATCGCGCGCGGCGCGCAGAAATCGCACAGCGGACGCGGGCCGGTAGAGGCCGGCCCGGGCGATATCATCACGGTCAATCCCGGCGAAGTGCACGACGGCGCGCCGATCGGCGATGCGGGCCGGCGCTGGGCGATCCTGTACCTCGACCCCGGCGTGGTGGCCGGGGCGGTCGCGGACATCGACGCCGGCCCGGCCGGCTGGCGTGAATTCGGCCAACCCGTGATACGCAGCCGGGCCGTGGCCGACGACTTCCGGCGCCTGTATGCCGCCGCCACCGCGCCCTGCCAGGGCGCGCGCACCCCGGCGGCCGAATCGCTGTTGCTGGCGCTGCTGGCGCGCACGCTGGAACTGCGCCCGGCAAGCCAGCGCGGCACGCCGTCCGCCGCCATAGCGCAGGCCCGCGCGCTGATCGACGACGACCCCGCCGCCGCGCTGTCGCTGGCCGACCTGGCCCACGCCAGCGGCCTGAGCCGCTTCCAGGTGCTGCGCGCCTTCGCGCGCAGCACCGGCCTGACGCCGCACGCCTACCAGCTGCAGCGCCGCATCGGCCTGGCGCGGCGCCTGATCGCCGGCGGCGCGGCCCTGTCCGAGGCCGCGGCGGCCAGCGGTTTCGCCGACCAGAGCCACATGACCCGCGTCTTCGTGCGCCAGTACGGCATCACGCCGGGCAGCTACGCGCGCGACCGCTGACGCCCTGCAATCGCGTTCAAGACGCACGGGCCGCGCGCGCCCTAAGCTGCGCCTTCCATCATTGAAGGGATGCGGGCATGACCAGGCGCACGCGGGGCTATCTTTATCTGACGCTGGCCATGATCACGGTGGGCAGCACGGTGGTGGCCAGCAAGCTCATCGCCGCCGGCCTGCCGCCGTTCACCGCGACAGCGCTGCGGTTCGCCCTGGCGCTGCCGCTGTTCCTGGTCCTGATGCGCGCCACCGGCACCGCCTGGCCGCGGCCAGGCGCGCGCGACTGGACGATCCTGGCCATCCAGGCCGGCGCCGGCAGCGTCGGCTACACGGCGCTGCTCATACTGGGCTTGCGCCACACTTCGGCGGCCGATGCCGGCGTCATCATCGGCACCCTGCCGGTCGTGTCGACCGCCATCGCCATCCTGGTGCTGGGCGAACGGCCGCGGCCGGCCATGCTGGCCGCCATCGCCCTGGCCGCGGCCGGCGTGTTCTTCATCGCCGCGCACGGCGGCGCCGGAACCGGCCGGCAGTCGCTGCTGGGCAATGCGCTGATCTTCGGCGCCATCGTCTGCGAAAGCCTGTTCATCCTGCTGAACAAGCGCTTGCGCCAGCCGGTGCGGCCGCTGGCGCAATCGACCTTGATGACAGCCCTCGGGCTGGCGGTGGCCGCGGCGGCGGCCCTGTTCGAGACGCCGGCCGCGCCGGCGCCCGGCGCGCTGGCGGCGGTGGCCTATTACGCCGTGGTGCCGACCGTGGCGGGCTTCCTGCTGTGGTACGCCGGCGCCGAGCGCGTCAGCGGAGCCGAGGCTTCGCTGTTCACCGCGGTGGCGCCCGTCGCGGCGCTGCTGCTGGCCGCGGCCGTGCTGGGCGAGACGATCGCGCCCGGCCAGTTGGCCGGTACGGCATGCGTGCTGGCGGCGGTCGGCATCATGAGCCGCGCGGCCCGGCCCGACCGAAGCCGGCACAAGAATTGCTGACCGACGCGCCATCGACAACGTCCGCACGGCCGCCCGGCCCCGGAGGGACATGGACGCGCTGCTGCTTGCCCGGATCCAGTTCGGGTTCACGATTTCCTTCCACATCATCTTTCCGGCGCTGACGATCGGCCTGGCGAGCTATCTCGTCGTGCTGGAAGCGCTGTGGCTGCGCAGCGGGCGCCCGGTCTACCTGACGCTCTACCAATTCTGGCTCAAGCCGTTCGCGGTGGCCTTCGCCATGGGCGTGGTCTCCGGCATCGTCATGGCCTACCAGTTCGGCACCAACTGGAGCGGCTTCTCGCGCTTTGCCGGCAGCATCACCGGCCCCCTGCTGGCCTACGAAGTGCTGACCGCCTTCTTCCTGGAGGCCGGCTTCCTGGGCGTGATGCTGTTCGGGTTGAAGCGGGTCGGGCCCGGCCTGCATTTCCTGTCGACCTGCGTGGTGGCGCTGGGCACCCTGATCTCGGCCACCTGGATCCTCGCCTCGAACAGCTGGATGCAGACGCCGCAGGGCCACGAGATCATCGACGGCCGCGTCGTGCCGGTGGACTGGCTGGCGGTCATCTTCAATCCTTCGTTCCCCTATCGCCTCAGCCACATGGTCGTGGCGGCCTACCTGGCCACCGCCCTGATGGTGGGCGGCACCGCCGCCTGGCACCTGCTCAAGGGCCGCGATGCGCCGGCGGTGCGCACCATGCTGTCGATGGCCATGTGGATGCTGCTGGCCAGCGCGCCGCTGCAGGCGCTGCTGGGCGACCTGCACGGTCTCAATACCCTGCGGCACCAGCCGGCCAAGCTGGCGGCCATGGAAGGCCATTGGGAACCGACGCCGCCCGGCTCCGGCGTGCCGCTGATCCTGTTCGGCTGGCCCGATATGCAGGCCGAGACGACCCGCTACAAAGTCGAGGTCCCGCGCCTGGGCAGCCTGATCCTGACGCACAGTTGGGACGGCCAGATCCCGGCGCTGAAATCGTTCCCGCCCGAGGACCGCCCCAATTCGACCATCGTGTTCTGGACCTTCCGCATCATGGTGGGCCTGGGCCTGCTGATGATCGCCCTGGCGCTGTGGGGCGCCTGGCTGCGGCGCGGCTCGCGGCTGTACCGCGCGCGGGCCTTCCTGCGCTGCGCGGCAGCCATGGCGCCGGCCGGGCTGGCCGCCATCCTGGCGGGCTGGTACACCACCGAGATCGGCCGCCAGCCCTGGGTTGTCTATGGACTGCAGCGCACCGCCGATGCGGTCTCGCCGCACGACGCGGGCGAGGTCGGCTTCACGCTGGCGCTGTTCGTGCTGGTCTACCTGGCCGTATTCGGCGCGGGCACCGCCTACGGACTGCGGCTGCTGGCCGCGGGCCCGCAACAGGCCGGCGGCGATCCCGGGCCGGGCGGCGCCGGCGAGCCGCGCCAGCCGATGCGGCCGCTCTCGGCCGCCGACGGGGAGGCGCCCCATGGGCATTGACCTGCCGCTCCTGTGGGCCATCATCATCCTGTTCGGCGTGATGATGTACGTGGTCATGGACGGCTTCGACCTCGGCATCGGCCTGCTCTTTCCGCTCTTTCCGGACAAGGCCGACCGCGATGTCATGATGAACACCGTCGCGCCGGTGTGGGACGGCAACGAGACCTGGCTGGTGCTGGGCGGCGCGGGCCTGCTCGCGGCCTTCCCGCTGGCGTATTCCGTGGTGCTCAGCGCGTTGTACCTGCCGCTGACGCTGATGCTGGTGGGCCTGATCTTTCGCGGCGTGGCCTTCGAATTCCGCTTCAAGGCGCGGCCTGGCCGCTTGCGTCTGTGGGACCACGCCTTCGCCGGGGGCTCGCTGGTGGCCACCCTGTTCCAGGGCATCACCCTGGGCGCTTTCCTGAACGGACTGCCGGTCATCAATGAACGCTATGTCGGCGCGCCGTTCGCCTGGCTGGCGCCCTTCCCGGTATTCACCGGCCTGGGGCTGGCGGTCGCCTACGCGCTGCTGGGCGCCACCTGGCTGGTGATGAAGACCGAGGGCGCCTTGCAGCAGCAACTGCGCAGCATGGCCGGCCGCCTGGTCTGGGCGCTGCTCGCGGTCATCACGCTCATCAGCATCTGGACGCCGCTGGCGCATCCGGCCATCGCCGCACGCTGGTTCAGCCTGCCCAACCTGTTCTGGTTCGCCCCGGTGCCGCTGCTGGTGGCCGCCGTTGCCTGGCGGCTGCTGGCCGCGCTGCGCGCCCACGCCCAGACCGCGCCGTTCCTGCTGACCCTGGCGCTCGTTTTCCTGGGCTACAGCGGGCTGGGCATCAGCTTGTGGCCGTACGTCATACCGCCTTCGATCACCATCTGGCAGGCGGCCGGCCCGCCGCAAAGCCTGGGCTTCGCCCTGGTCGGCGCGCTGCTCATCATCCCGCTGGTGCTGACCTACACCGGCTGGGCCTACTGGGTATTCCGCGGCAAGGTGCGGCGCGGCGAGGGATATCACTGACATGAAGCGCCACGCTCCGCTCTGGGTCCGGCGGCTCGGCTGGCTGGTCATCCTGTGGGCCGGCGGCGTCGCCGCGCTGTTTGCCGTAGCGCAGTTGCTCGAGGCCATCATGCGCGGCAGCGGCATGGCCTGAATCAGGCGCCGGCCGCGCCCTCGCCAGCGCGCTATCATCGCGAAAACCCCTGCAGCGGCGCACCGCCGCCTCCTCCATGCCCGATACGCCGTCCAAACCCGTCAACAAGAAGCACCTGCTGCGCAGCGACCTGCCCTTCCCGGTGGTCGGTATCGGCGCCTCGGCGGGCGGCATCGAGGCGCTGAAGACCTTCTTCCAGCACATGCCGGCCGAGCCGGGCATGGCATTCGTGGTGGTGCTGCACCTGTCGCCGCACCACGAAAGCATGCTCGACCGCATCCTGCAGTCGGCCACCTCGATGCCGGTGGTGGCGGTCACGCGCAGCGTGCCGGTGCAGCGCAACCATGTCTATGTGATCCCGCCGGGCGTCAGCCTGTCGATGAACGACGGCTACCTGCGGCTGACCCGCACCCCCCGCCCGCCCGGCCAGCACATCGCCATCGACGTATTCTTCCGCACCCTGGCCGATGTGCACCAGTCGCGCGCCATCGGCATCGTGCTCACCGGCGGCGGCGCCGACGGATCGATCGGCATTGCCCGCATCAAGGAACAGGGCGGGGTCACCTTCGCCCAGCAGCCCGAGGACGCGGCGCACGACACCATGCCGCGCAGCGCCATCGCCACCGGCATGGTCGACATCGTCCTGCCGGTGGCCGATATCCCGGCCCGCCTGCTGGAATTCGCGGAAAACCTGGCGCGCATCCACATTCCCGCCCCCATCGACCAGGAAGTCCATCCGCGCGCCGACGCCCCGGTCGACGAAACGCCGGCCGACCGCAACGCCCTGCACGATATCCTGGGCCTGCTGCGCGCCCGCACCGGCCACGACTTCCGGCATTACAAGCGGGCCACGGTGCTGCGCCGCATCGAGCGGCGCATGCAGGTCACCGGGGTGCCCGACATGGCGGCGTATGCGGCCATGTTGCGCGAAACCGTCGACGAAACGCCCAAACTACTGAGCGACATGCTGATCGGCGTGACGCAGTTCTTCCGCGACCGCGACGCTTTCCAGGCGCTCGAGCACCTGGTCGTGCCCGCCCTGTTCAACCGCGGGCCGCGCGGCGAACGCGCCGCCACGGTACGGGCCTGGGTGGCCGGCTGCTCCACCGGCGAAGAAGCCTACTCGCTGGCGATGCTGCTCAGCGACGAGGCCGAGCGGCTGGCCGCCCCGGCCAAGATCCAGGTATTCGCCACCGATATCGACGCCCACGCCCTGGCCGCCGGCCGCGCGGGGCTGTATCCGCAGGCCATCGAGACCGACGTATCCGCCGCGCGGCTGCATAGCTACTTCACCAGGGAAGACGCCAGTTACCGGGTCAAGAAAGAGATACGCGAAAAGGTCTTGTTCGCGCCGCACAACATCCTGCACGATCCGCCTTTCTCCAAGCTCGACCTGGTCACCTGCCGCAACCTGCTCATCTATCTCGACCGCGAAGTGCAGGCCGACGTGCTGCGCATGTTCCATTTCGCGCTGAACCCGGGCGGCTACCTGTTCCTGGGCAGCTCCGAATCGGCTGATGCCTGCGAGAACCTGTTCAAGGTGGTGGACAAGCGCAATTGCCTGTACCAGGCCAGGGACGCCGCCTCGATCCCGCGCGCCATCCGCATGCACGCGGCCGCGCCGTTCGACAAGGCCCAGCCGGCGCCGGCCGACGCCGAAACCGGCCGGCGCGGCAAACCCTCGTTCGCCGACCTGCATCGGCGCGCGCTGGAGCAATACGCGCCGCCCAGCGTCGTCGTCGACCTCGAAGGCAACATCGTCCACATGTCCGAACGCGCCGGCCGCTACCTGCGCCATGTGGGCGGCGAGCCCTCGCGCAGCCTGGCCTCGCTGGTGCATCCCGAGTTGCGCATGGAGCTGCGCACCGCGCTGTTCCAGGCGCTGCATTCCCGCAAGAGCATCGAGGCGCGGCGCGTCGCGCTCACCATGGGCGAGCGGCGCGTCTACGTGAACATCGTGGTGCGGCCATTCAGCGACGCGGAAACCGGCGGCGACTTCGTGCTGGTGATCTTCGACGAAGTCGAGGACGTGCTGGACGAAAACAGCGCGATACGGGGCTCGCACCTGGAACAGAGCGTGCTGGCCCAGATCGAAGCCGAACTGCGCCAGACCAAGGAACAGCTACAGCTCACCATGGAGCAGTCCGAGACCTCCACCGAGGAACTGAAAGCCTCGAACGAAGAGTTGCAGGCGATCAACGAAGAGCTGCGCTCCGCTACCGAGGAACTCGAGACCGGCAAGGAAGAGCTGCAGTCGGTCAATGAAGAACTGATCACGGTCAATGCGGAACTGAAATCCAAGGTCGAGGAAACCGCCAAGATCAACGACGACCTGCAGAACCTGATCGCCTCGACCGACATTGCCACCGTGTTCGTCGACCGCAGCATGCGGATCAAATGGTTCACGCCGCGCGCGGCCGACATCTTCAGCGTCATCGCCAGCGATGCCGGCCGTTCGCTGCTGGATATCACCCACCGGCTCGATTACGCCGACCTGGCGCGCGACGCGGCCGGCGTGTTCGAGTCGTTGCGCCCCATCGAGCGCGAGGTCTGCAGCGCCGACGGCCGCTGGTACCTGGCGCGCCTGCTGCCTTACCGCAGCTCGGAACACCGCATCGAGGGCGCGGTGCTGACCTTCATCGACATCACCGACCGCCGCAAGGCCGAGGAGCTCATGCGCCTGGGCGAAGCGCACATGAAGCTGGTGGCCGAAAGCGCCAAGGACTTCGCCATCATGACGATCGGCCCCGACGGCACCATCGTGACCTGGAGCTACGGCGCCGAACTGATGTTCGGCTATACCGAGGCCGAGGCCATCGGCCAGTCGATCGCCATCATCTTCACGCAGGAAGACATCGAGGCGGGCGCCCCCGCGCAGGAAATGGAACGCGCGCGCCGCAGCGGCTACGCGCCCGACGAGCGCTGGCATCGCCGCAAGGACGGCACGCGCATCTTCTGCACCGGTGGCGTCAGCCCCATGGAAGACTCCACCTTCCGCGGCTACGCCAAGATCACGCGCGACATCACCGAGCAGAAGCGGCGCGAACATGAACGGGAAACCACGCTGGAGCGCACGCGCGCCGACAATGTCCAGAAAGACGCGTTCTTCGCCGTCATGTCGCACGAGCTGAAGCACCCGCTGAACCTGGTGCAGCTCAACACGGAACTGCTGTTGCGCATCCCGGAAGTCAGCGCCAGCCGGCCGGCGCGGCGGGCGGCCGAGGCGATCCAGCGCTCGGTCAAGAGCCAGGCGCGCATCATCGAGGACTTGCTCGACCTGTCGCGCGTGCGCACCGGCAAGCTCAAGCTCAACCGCAGCGTGATCAACCTCACGGCCACGGTGCAGAGCATCGTCGACGTGCTGGCGCCCCTGGCCGCCGATGTCGGCGTGACGCTGCGGCCGCTGTACGATGCGTCGCAGCCGCTGAACATCGATGCCGACCCGGTGCGCATCGAACAGATCGTCTGGAACCTGGTCAACAACGGCATCAAGTTCACGCCCTCCGGCGGCACGGTCGCGGTCGGCCTGTGCCGCGACGGCGCGATGGCGCGGCTCGACGTCCGCGACACCGGCGACGGCATCGACCCCGACTTCCTGCCGAAAATCTTCGATATGTTCACGCAGGGCCAGCCGCGCTTGCATGGCCAGCGCCGCGACGGGCTGGGCATCGGCCTGGCGATCGTGCACCAACTGGTGCTGGCCCATGGCGGCCGCATCGAGGCCGCCTCCGAAGGCGCGGGCCGCGGCGCGCTGTTCACGGTGTGGCTGGCCGGCGCCGCGGCGCCGCCGGACGCCGAGACGGGCGGCGCGTCCGCCGGCCCGGGGCAACTGGCCAAGGTGCGCATCCTGGTGGTGGATGACTCCGACGAAGTGCTCGAGACCTTCCAGGCCCTGCTGGAAATGGAGGGCGCCGTGGTCCAGGCCTACAACAATGGCGCCGCCGCCCTGGCGGCGCTGGACGACGCCGAGTTCGACCTCATCATCAGCGACATCGCCATGCCCGGCATCGACGGCTACCAACTGCTGCGCGCCGTGCGCGAGCGGCTGCCCGACACGCCCGCCATCGCCCTGACCGGCCACAGCAGCAAGGACGACGTCGAGCGGGCCATGCGGGCGGGTTTTTCCACCCACCTCAGCAAGCCCGTGCCGATGACGGCCCTGCTGGAAACCGTCACCCGCATCCTGCAATGGTCCTGAGGCCTGCCGGCCCAGGAGAGTGAACCGGCCCTAGCGCAGGTCGGGCGTCCCGCCCGAGCCCGACGAGGCGCCCGAGCCCGGCATGCCGCCGTGGCCGGTCGAGCCGGTGGTGCTGCCCGGCTGGCCCTGCGAATCGCGCGTGTCGGTGCCGCCGGCCGCGTCATGGTCGCCGGACGCCGGCGGACGCCGCGCGCCGGACGGCTCCTGCGCGCCGGGCTGCCGCGGGTCGCGCCCGCGTTCCTGCATTTTTTGCTTCCCGTCTTGTAAGGAAGGCGTCTGGCGGGTCGAGGTCGGGTCGGGCGCCTGGCGGCGTTCGCCGTCGCCGCGCGCCTGGACAGGCCCGGCCGCCAGCAGCGCGCACAGCAGGCAGGGGCCCGATGCGCGGATAGAACGGTTTCGCATATGCACTCCCGGTTGCGGCCTTCAGGCCGGCGAATGCCGGCAAGCGGCGTGCCGGGCAAGTGAATTGCTGCAGGGCTGCCGTTGTCGCTACGGACGCCGTCGGCGTCCGGTTACCGGAGCCGCACATGCAAGACCATCCCGCCCGCGGGCGGCGCAGTGTCCTCAAGGCGCTCACCGTCGGGCTGCCGGGCGCCGCCTGGGCCGGACGCGCCCACGGCGCGCCGCAGCCCAGCCCTCCGCCCGACCCGGCCGGCGCCGGCCGCACCCTGCGCTTCTTCAATCCGCGCGAGGCCGCCGCCATGGACGCCATCGCCGCGCGGCTGATCCCCGCCGACGAACTGGGCCCGGGCGCCAGGGAGGCCGGCGCCACCTATTTCCTGGACGGGCAACTGGCCGGCGCCTGGGGCGCGGGCGACCAGTTCTACCGCCAGGGCCCCTTCCACGAGGGCACGCCGGAACAGGGCTACCAGCTCTCGTTCACGCCGGCCGAGATGATGCGGCGCGGGCTGGCGGCGCTGGACGAGGCCTGCCGCCAGCGCGACGGCAAGCCGTACGCCGAGTTGAGCGCCGAGCGGCAGGACGCCTGGCTGCGCGCCATGCAGGAAGGCGAAGCCGACTTCTCGCCGCTGCCGTCGGCCGTGTTCTTCCAGGCCCTGCTGCAGGCCACCATCGAAGGCTTTTTCTCGGACCCGCTGTACGGCGGCAACCGCGACATGGTGGGCTGGAAGCTGGTGGGTTTTCCCGGCGCCTACGCCAGCTTCTCCAACGATATCGAGCGCCACGGCGTGCAATGGGCCGGCCAGCCGGTCTCCATCGCCATGGCCAAGCCCCACGCCGCCCACCAGGAGGAAGAGCATGGCTGAGAAACTCCCCCCCGTGGACGTGGCCATCATCGGCGGCGGCTGGACTGGTTCCATCATCGGCAAGGAGCTGGCCGCCGCCGGCCAGCGCGTGGTGATCCTGGAGCGCGGCGAGCCGCGCTGGCCATCGCCCGATTTCCAGGGGCCGAACGTGCATGACGAACTGAAGTACACGCGGCGGCACGCCCTGCACCAGAACGCCGCCACCGAGACGTATACGTTCCGCAACAATACCGACCAGCGGGCCCTGCCGATGCGCCGCTGGCAGTTCGCCTACCCGGGCACGCACCTGGGCGGCGCGGGCAACCACTGGTCGGGCGCCTATTACCGCTTCCACCCCACCGACTTCAACCTGCGCAGCCATCATGCCGAACGCTACGGCGCGGACATCTTCGACGCCGACCTCACCTGCCAGGACTGGCCGCTCTCGTACGACGAGCTGGAGCCCTACTACGACCGCTTCGACTACCTGATCGGCGCGTCGGGCCAGGCCGGCAACCTGAAGGGCCAGAAGCAGGAAGGCGGCAACCCGTTCGAGCCGTGGCGCTCGCGGCCCTATCCCAACCCGCCCATGAAGGTGCCCTATGCGTCGGCGTTGTTCGGCGAAGCCGCGCGCAGCCTGGGCTACCACCCCTACGTGCAGCCCTCGGCGCTGGCCACGCGGCCCTATGTGAACTCGGAAGGCCTGCACATGAGCGCCTGCGTGTACTGCGGGTTCTGCTCCAACTTCGGCTGCGAACATTTCGCCAAGGCCTCGCCGCAAGTCTGCATCCTGCCGGTGGCCATGAAAATGGACAACTTCGAGATCCGTACCGGCGCGCACGTGCTGCGCGTGGAGCTCAGCGCCGACAAGCAGCGCGCCACCGGCGTGACCTACGTGGACGCGGCCGGCGCCGAGCGCTTCCAGCCGGCCGAGACCGTGGTGCTGTGCGCGTTCAGCATCAACAACGTGCGCCTGCTGCTGCTGTCCGGCATCGGCCAACCCTACGACCCGGTCGCCGACACCGGCGTGGTGGGACGCAACTACACCCACCAGACCACCTCGGGCGTGAACCTGTTCTTCGACGAATCAGTCCACATCAATCCCTTCATGGGCGCGGGCGCGGTGGCGGTCACCATGGACGATTTCTGCGCCGACAATTTCGACCACGGCCCGCACGGCTTCGTGGGCGGCGGCTACCTGCAGATCCAGGTGGTCAGCGGCGCGCCGATCGGCTACCACCCCACGCCCAAGGGCACGCCCGCCTGGGGCCCCGAATGGAAGCGGGCGGTGCGGCGCTACTACAACCACTCCGCCTCCATCACCATCACCGGCTCGGCCCAGCCCACGCGCGGCGCCTACCTGAGCCTGGACCCGACCTACAAGGACGCCTGGGGCCAGCCGCTGCTGCGCATCACTTACGACCTGCCCGACAACGACATCCGCATGTCGGCCTTCCTGACGGCCAAGGGCGACGAGATCGGCAAGGCCATGAAGGGTGTGCGGCAGACCGAGCCGGGGCCGCGCCAGCGTCCCTTCTCCGCTACCGCCTACCAGTCCACCCACCTGACCGGCGGCGCCGCCATGGGCGACGACCCGGCCACCAGCGTGGTCAACCGCTACGGGCAGGTGTGGGACGTGCCCAACGTGTTCGTGACGGGCGCCTCGCTGTTCCCGCAGAACTCCTGCTTCAACCCGACCGGCACGGTGGGCGCCACCGCGTACTGGATCGTCGAGAAAATCAAGGCGGACTACTTGCGTTCGCCGGGACCGCTGGTGTCGACATGAACGAGTCCAGAGCGGGAATTCCCGTCGTCCTCGGCCTGGTCCTGGCCGCGCCCGTGCTGACGTTGGTGGCGACGGCCTACCAGATGATGGCGACCGGCGGCGATGGCCTGATCCGGCCGGCCGCCGTCACCGCGCCGGCGCCGGGCGCGGCCGGGCCCGCGCAGCAAGCCGGGGGCCCTGCGGGCGCGGCGGCGCCAGCGCCTGCCCCGGCGCCCGCCGCGCCGCCCAAGCCGCCTGAACCGGTGCCGGGCCGCAGCGCGCAGGACTTCACGCCGTACCGTCCCGCATGGGAAGCGGCGCTGGCGCGGGCCGACCCGGAACAGGGCCGCCAGTTGGCCCAGTCCGGCAAGCCGGACGCGGGCGTGCAGGCGTGCGTCGCATGCCACGGCCAGCAGGGCATTGCCACGGCCGCCGGCAATTTCCCCAGCTTGGCCGGCCTGTCGGCCGACTACCTGGCCAAACAGCTTAGCGACTATCGCGACGGCACGCGCACGCAACCCTTGATGAACGCCATCGCCAAGGGGCTCAGCCCCGAAGAAGCCGCGCACCTGGCGCAGTACTACGCCGGCCTGCGGCCGCCTGCCCTGGCGCGGCCCGAGGGTCCGGAGGCGGCCCGCGCGCTGGATGTGGAAGGCGACAATGCCCGCGCCCTGCCGGCCTGCGCCAACTGCCACGGACTGGGCGGCCGCGGCGAAGGCGCGCTGCTGCCGCGCCTGGCCGGCCAGCCGGAACGCTATTTCATCGAGCAGATGAACGCGTTCCGCAACGGCCAGCGGCGCAACGACGACGTCGGCGTGATGCGCGCCTTTGCGCAGCGCCTCACGCGGCAGGAAATCGAGGCGCTGGCCAGCTACTACGCCAGTGCCGCGGGCGGCGGCGGCGCATCGGCGCCGGCCGGCCAGTAGCCGGTCACAGCAGCTTGTACATGATGGTGGTCGGGTCGGTGCGCCGCCCGGTGATGTCCAGGCAGAATTCCGGGATGACGCCGGCGCGCTGGTAGCCCAGCGCGGCGTACAGCGGCTCGGCCAGGTCGCCGGTGCGGGTATCGAGCGTCAGCAGGCGGCGCCGCGCGGCGCGCGCGCGCTGTTCCAGTTCCACCATCAGGGCGCGGCCGATGCCGCGGCGGCGCCAATGCGGATGCACCAGCAGCTTGCGCACCTCGGCCCGGTGCGGCTGGTTCGGCGGCGTGTCGCAATCGAGCTGCACCGTGCCGACGATGCGTCCGCCCGTGCGGGCCGCCAGCAACGTGCGGGTGCCGTCGCGCACCGCGGGCAGCACCTGGCCGGCCCAGAAGGCCTCGGCCTGGCGCGGCTCGTAGGGCAGGATGAAGCCGACGCTGGCGCCGTCGTGCACGCACGCATGCAGCAGCGCGCCCAGTTCGGGCAGGCAGCCGGCGGTGTCATCCGCCGACAGCGCCGAAAACGAGAACGTATCCAAGCTTGACCTCAAACGATGAACAGCAGATAGCGCGCGCCGCTGCGCGCCGGCGTGTCGAAGGCGCTGGCGCCGGACAACTGGTAGCGCAGGCAGTCGCCAGGCCGCAGCGCGTGCGTGCGGCCTTCGATAGTGACCTGCAGCCGGCCTTCCAGCAGCAGGAGATGGTGTTCCAGGCCGGGACGGGGCGGCGCGCTGTAGGCGATGTGCGCGCCGGGCGCCAGCGTGCATTCGAGCACCTCGCCGGCCAGCCGCTGGGCGGGCGGCGAGACGGAGCGCCGCTCGAAGCCGATGCTCGCGTCCATCCATACCGGCTGGTCGGCGCGCGCCAGCAGCGGCGCGTAGTCGTCCTCGACCAGGCGCATCAGGCGCGACAGGGTCAGGCCATAGGCGGCGCTGAGCTTGCCCAGCACGCTGGCGGTGGGGCTGACGGCGGCATTTTCCAGCCGCGACAGCGTGGCGCGGCTGACCTGGCAGCGGCCGGCCAGGTCGTCGAGCGACCAGCCGCGCTCGGCGCGCAGCGCGCGCAGGCGCTGCGCGATCTGGCGATCGATCGGGTCGGCGGCGGACGTGGCGTTGTTTTCCATATAAGAGATATTCTCTCAAATACGAAAAACACGCAAGCGCTGCCGCCGCGCTCCACCGGCCAGCGGAATTGGCCCGCCGCTGCGGGCCCTGCGACGCGTCAGCGGGCTGGCTGGGCCGGCGACGAAACGCTTGCCAGCGTGGACCCGGTATCGCCCGCCTTGACGGCCAGGTCGCCCAGCGACACGACTCCCACCAGTTGCTTGTCGCGGTCCAGCACCATCAGCCGGCGCACCTGCTCGTCGGCCATCTTGGCCTTGGCGTTCTCGACCGAGTCGTCCTGGTAGCACCACAGCACGCGCTCGGTCATGGCGTCGCCCACGCGCGCATTGTCGGGCGATACGCCGCGGGCCGTGCAGCGCACTGTAATGTCGCGGTCGGTGATGACGCCGACCAGGCGCCGGCCGTCGCACACGGGCAGTTCGCCGATATCCAGGTCGGCCATCATCTCGGCGGCATGGCGCACCGTTTCATGGGTGCGCAGTATGGTCGCGCCGGGCGTCATGACTTGCGATAGCTGCGTCATGGTTTCCTCCGTCGGTTGCGTGGATCAGGACGACGGGGGCAGCAAGCCCCATGCCGCGGCGCGGCTCAGTCCTCGCCGCGCGGCGGGCGGCGGCCGCCCTTGGCGCCGGGCTCCTCGCGGCCCGTGTCCGGCGGGGTGAAATTGCCCTCGTCGGTAATGCCGCCGGTGCGGGCCGCCTGGTCGGCCGCGGCGGTGCCGCGGTCGAACAGGGGCCGGTCGCCGCCGCGCGCCGGCGGCGGATGATCCATGTCCGGCCGGCGCTCCTCCTCGTCGGAGACATGGCGCGGCCGCGGCGCGCCGCGGTTGGGATCGGGCTGGGGCAGGCGCTGGCCGGCGCGCGGGTTGCGGTCCGGCGGGTCGGGTCGTGTCATGGCAGTCTCCTGTCTGGCTGGGAAGGCGGCGTTCGCCGCCCTCTTCCCGCACGCGCGCAAGCGCCGTTCCCGGGCGCCAGGGCCTGTTCCCCCTAAAAGGAGCCCCGCCTGAGCAGGTCCTAGTACTTGATGCCGAGGCGCGCCCACACCGTGCGGCCGGGCTCGTTGAAGCGCGTGGCCGCCGGGAAACCGAAGCCGCTGTCGCCCGCCAGGTTCAGGTGCTCGCTGTAGGTCTTGTCGAACAGGTTGTCCACGCCGACCGCCAGCTTGACGCGCCGGTTGAAGGCGTACCCGGCATTGAGCGAAACCACGCCGAAGCCGGCGCTCGGGCCGAAGTCCTGGCCGACCACGTTGCCCGTGCCGGCGGCATGGCGGTGCTGCGCCGCCACCAGCCGCCACAGCGCGCCGGCCGACCATTTGCCATCGTCATAGGCGGCGCTCAGCTTCGCCTCCAGCGGCGGCATCTGCGGCAACGGCCGGCCGTCGTCGCGGTTCTCGCCCCAGGCGTAGGCCAGCGTGGCGCCCACCGTCCAGGCTGGCGCCGCGCGGTATGACAGGCCCAGTTCGCCGCCGGCGATGCGCGCATCGACGTTGCGTGCCTGCGAGGTCGCGCCCATCATCGCGCCGGCGTGGTAGTTGAACAGGATGAAGTCGTCGACCCGGCCCGCGTAAGCCGAAACCCACGCATCCAGCGTATCGGTGCGGTACTGGGCGCCGATATCGATCTGGGTGGTCTTCTCCGGCCGCACGCCTTCGAACGCGTTGGCCGAGCCCGCGGGCCCCTGGCTGGGCGAGAACAGCTCCCAGTAATCGGGAAAGCGCTGCACGTGGCCGATGCCCGCGTACCAGGTCGCGGGCATGTCCCGCAGGTCGCGCTCATAGCGCAGGAACCCGCTCGGCAGCGTATCGGCGCGGCGCTCGCCGGCCGTGGGGTTGGGCATGGCCATCATGCGCCCCACGGTCTTGCGGAAGTCCTTGGCCGACGCGCGGTCGACGCGCGCCCCGCCGATCACGCGCGCCTGTTCATCCAGCGTCCACGTCAATTCGCCGAACAGGCCGGCGTTGTCGAATTCGGCGTCCTTGGCCCACGCGTGGTTGCGGTAGGAATCCCTCTCGGTGCCGCTGCGCGCGCGATGGCGGCTGCGCTGGAAATCCAGCCCGCCCTCCAGGCCAAGCCGCTCGGCCAGCTGCAACTTGCCCGCCACGCGCCCGCCCCAGGTGGCGCGGTCCACCGCGGAGGCCATGCCCATGGGCATGGCGCTGTGCGGGTCGGGCGAGCGCAGCGTGTAGTTGTCCATGACGTGATCGGCGTTGTTGTAGTAGAGCTGCGCCTCCAGTTCGCGCAGCACGGTTCCCAGGTTGCGGCGCTCGACGCGCAGGCCGAAGCTTTCGCGCTTGAACTGCACCCCGTCCATGCCGCGGCCCGCATAGCGCGCCTCGCCGTCGCCCGTGCCGGCGCTCAGCTCGACCAGAGTGTCGGCGTCGGGCGTGAAGCCCAGCGCCACGTCGGCATTCCACTTGTCCCAGCGCGACGGTACCCAGTTGCCATCGCCGTCGCGATAGTCCTGCGAATGCGAGTGGTTGGCCGTGATGCGCGCATAGCTGCGCGCATTGCCCACCGTCAGGTCGGCCGCCTGGTCGTTGCGGCCCCACGAGCCGCCCAGCAGGCTGCCGTCGAAGCGTACCCCCGCGCCATCGAAGCGCGGCGTGTCGCGGTCGAACTTCACGGTGCCCGCCGATGCGCCGGGGCCCCACAGCACCGTCTGCGGGCCCTTGATGACAGTAAGCCGGTCGAAGTTCTCCGGCGAGATGTACGAGCTGGGCGCGTCCATGCGCGACGGGCAGGCGCCTGGCATCGACGTGCCGTTGGCCAGGATGTTCAAGCGCGAGCCGAACATGCCGCGCAGCACCGGGTCGCCATTGCTGCCGCCGTTGCGGATGGCGGAAAACCCCGGGATCGTCTTCAGGTAGTCGGTGCCGTCGCTGGCCGGCACTGGCTGGCGGGGAATCTTGGGGTCGGTGCTGAATGTCAGCGGCGCCTCGGGCGCGACGCCGGTGATGACAATGGGATCGAATTCATGAGGCGTGGCCGGCCCCTGGCCGGCCCAGGCGGCGGAGACGGCCGCCGCGGCGGCGCACAGGCCGAGCGCCTGCGGGAAGCGGAAGTTTCTGTCCATGATGCGTGACGTACGAATGCCGCGGCGGCGCCGCCGCGGCGCAGGAACGCCGCCGGCAACGCGCCAGCCGCATGCAGTGGATGCGAATCGACAGCCGCGGCGCGCCGGTCGGATGGCGGGCGCTCAAGCGGGCGGGCTGTCGGGGAAGGACGGTCAGGCGGACAGGATCGGCGGGGCGCGCGGCCCCAGCGGCGGACCGGCCGGCGGCAGCGGCGGCAACGCGCGCGCGGCCGGCAGGTCGGGCTGCACGCCGGAGATGGCGGCCAATGGCGCCACGCAGGGCGCGGGGGGAAGGTCCAGCGCCTGGTGCGCGACCATCCAGAACGGGCATTCCTGCGCGGTGGCGTCATCCTGGTGCGCGTCGTGCGGCGCGCTGTCGATGAGGGCCTGCAGGACGGTGGGCGCGCCGCCGGCGGCCGAGCAGAAGCTGATCTCCAGCCGCCCCTGGCGCAGGGCCGAGGCATCCGGCATGTAGCCCACCGGCACCAGCGCGCGGAACAGCGTGGCCAGCGCCAGCAGGCACAGCATCGTGCGGGCGCGCACGCCGGTGATGGAACCACGGAAGGCCGGTGCGGACATGGCGCGATTCTAGCCCAGCCATGCCGGCTGATTCGCGCCAGCGCCACGCGGATGGGATTCGTCTGACGTGCGTCAATCGCCGCGCGGCGCCTTGGGTGCCCGCTCTTCGCGCAGCCAGCGCGCCGCGGCCACGATCTCGTCGGTGTAGATGCCGCCGCCGTAGCCGCGCGGCAGGCGGGCCAGGTCGTGCGGGGAGTCGAGGCCCGCCGAGAAGCCGCCGTGGTAGGGCCCCAGCGCGTACACCTCGCTGCCCGCGGCGCGCATGCGCGCCAGGAAGCGATTGGGCCAGCCCCACAGCCACGGCGCGATATTGATCGGCACGAACACCGGCATATTGGCGCAGGCCGCCGGCACGATGCCGCTCCAGCCGTACGCCGCGTAGCGCAGCAGGCACGACTGCAGCGACGCCCGCGACATGGCCGCGACCCGCGGCAGGCGCTCGCGCAGCCGGGCTATCGGCGCGTCGCCGCCGTATACCATGACGCGGGCCCGCGACGGCTCGGGCAAGGTGGAAAGGAACGCCGCCAGGCGCTCGCCTTCGTCCGCGTCATTGCTCTTGACGTTGACCAGGAAGCGGCGCCCGGGGAAAGCCTCCAGCACCTCGTCCAGCGCCGGCATCAGGCCGACGCCCTTGCCACGGAAGGGAAACGTGCGCCCGCCGTCGGCCGTGTAGCCATAGCCGATATCCAGCGCCTTGAGTTGCGCCATGGAATGTTCGCGCGTCACCCCGGCGCCATTGGTGCGGCAGTCGAGCGTCCAGTCGTGGAACACCGCGAAGCGCCCGTCAGTGGTGGGATGCACGTCGATCTCGACCACATCGGCGCCGGCCGCGAAACTCGCGCGCATCGAGGCCAGGGTGTTTTCCAGGTAGGCGTGGCGCGGTGGCAGCATGCGCGCCGCCGTACAGGTGTCGCCCCGCAGCCCGGCGGTGTCGAAGCGCTGCGCGATGCCGCGGTGCGCCAGCAGCGTGGGCGCCGTGCCGGGCGCGGGCGCCAGGCTGCTGCTGTTGACCGCGAACAATGCCACCCCGGCCGCCAGCGCGGCGAATATGATGGCCCCGCGCCGGCTGCGCATGGCGCGCTAGCCTTGCGCGCGCTGCAGCCGGTAGACCAGCGTGTCGAGCCGGTCCAGGCCGCGTTCGGCGAACTTGGGCTCCTTGGCGAGGATGTCGCGCCGGTCGATCAGCAAGGCGTCGGAATGCCCTGCGTAAAGCGCCTGCACTTCGTCGTCGCGCACCGAGAACGGCGGCCCTTCCATCTGGTCCTGGTCATAGTCGAGCGTGATGAGCAGGCCGCGATAGGAACCGGCCAGCTGGCCATAGACATGGCGCGCGTAGCGGGCGCGCATGTCGGCCGGCAGCGCCACCAGGGCGGCGCGGTCGTAGGCGCCGGCGCACGCGCCCAGCACGTCCGGGCCCAGCGCGAAGATGTCGCCGCAGTAGATCTCGATGTCGCCCGCCGTGTAGTAGCTGCCCTGGCCCGCCTCGCGCACGCTGGGCCGCAGGCCGTTCTCGGCGTAGAACTGCTCGACCGCCAGCGGCGACAACTCGACGCCCAGCACGCGGTATCCCTGTTGCGCCAGCCACACCATGTCGAGCGACTTGCCGCACAGCGGCACCAGTACCCGGCTGCCGGCCGGCAGCCCGAGCGACGGCCAGTACTTGGCCAACAGCGGCGTCACCCGCGTCTGATGAAAATGCGTGCGTCCGTCGCGCCAACGTTCCAGCCAGAAATCCGCGTCCATGCAATCAGCCTTTTGCCCGTCTCTACAAGTCCGAGCCTTATTGTAGAGAGCCGGCGGGGTCCGCGGGGCCCGGCCGCGGGGCGGCGACCGCGGCCAGGAAATCGGCCAGGTGCGCGGCCACGGCCTCCGGGGCATCTTCCTGCATCAGGTGGCCGGCCTGCGGCACGGGCCGGAAATCGGCCCGGCGGAAGCGGCTCGCCAGCTCGCGGCCGCGCTCCAGCGGCAACCAGGCGTCCTCGGTGCCCCACAGGATCATGACCGGGCAATCGATCTCGCCATAGCGGTGCTCGATCTCGTCCGTATAGCGTTGGTCCGCCTGCGCGACCTGCCGATAAAAGGCGGCCTGGCCGACGTCGCCGGTCCATGGCCGGGTATACAGCGCCATGACATCGTCCGGCAGGGGACGGTGCGCGCCGCCCTGGATATAGGCCTTCAGGATGGCGGCATGGATGTACGGCGGCATGCCGGCGAACGCGGCCTCGTGCACCTTGGCGTGGCGCGCGAATGCCACCGCGTCGATCAGGGTGAGGCTGCCGTAGGCGCAGCCTTCCAGCAAGGCCGCGCGCAGGGCCGTGGCGCCGCCGAAGTCGTGCGCCACCACGTCGGGACGCGACAGGTTCCAGTGGCGCAGCAACGCCGCGAACAGGCGGCCCTGCGTGGCCAGCGAGACGTCCTGCCCGGCGCGCTGCTCGGACTGGCCGTAGCCCAGCAGGTCGTACACGTACACCTGCCGGCCGCGCGCCAGCAAGGGTGCAAGCTTGCGCCACACAGCGGAGGAAAACGGCGTGCCATGCAGCAGCACCAGGGGCCGGCCCCGGCCCCGGACGGCATAGCGCACCGCCTGCCCTTCGAAAGTGAAACACTGCGGCAGCGGGGGGAGAAAATCGTGGTCAACGGAATCCATGATAACCCTTTAAAGCCTTTAATACGGTTAGTCTTTCGATACCTTAAAATAACCGTTCAACAAGGTCAAGGCGGTTATATGGAAAACTCCACCGGACACCAGCAGGGGCCCCATTCCTTCGTAGGCGGGCATCCCTACCTGGACTTCCTCAATACCGGCGGCGGCAAGAACAAGGCGCGCGACGTGCGCGGCTTTGACGACTGGCCGGCGCTGCTGGACTGGCTCGCCGCGGCCGGCCTGCTCGAGCCGGGCGAGCGCGCCGGCCTGCAGCGCCTGGCGGCGGGCCGGCCGGCGCGCGCGGCGCTGGACCGGCTGGTCACGCACCGCGAGAACGCCTACGAGGTACTGGCGGCAGTCGCGCACGGCCTGCCCCCGCCGCCCGCCGGCGTGGCGCGCCTGGAAAACGACCTGCGCGCGGCGCTGCGGCACGCGACGCTGCGCCTGGCCGGGCCGGGTCCGGGCGCCTGGCGCGTCGACGCGGCCGCCGCCGGGCTCGACCTGCCGCGCCATCGCCTGGCCCTGGCGGCGCAAGCGCTGATCGCCGACGGCCTGCTGCCGCGCCTGCGCCAATGCGAGGCCTGCAGCTGGCTGTTCCTGGATACCTCGCGCGGCGGCCGGCGGCGCTGGTGCTCGATGGCCACCTGCGGCAACCGCGCCAAGGCGCGCCGCCACTATCACGCGCAAAGCCTGGCGAACTAGGGCCGGCCCGCTCTAAAGGAAGCCCCGCATCCGCGCGGCGGCCGCGCCACGCCCTGGCGGGCCGGCCGGCCCGGCGGCCCCGGCGCCGGCTCGCCGCGCGCCACCAGCAGGATGCCCGCCGCCGAAATGGCGAATCCCGCCGCCATGGACCATGTCAGCGGTTCGCCGAACATGGCCCAGGCCCACACCGCCGTCACGCCCGGGCTCAGGTACAGCACGCTGGCCACGCGCGTCGCAGACGAACGGCGCAGGCACGTCCAGTAAAGGCCGTAGCCGCCCAGCGTGGACAGCAGCGCCGTCCATGCCACGCTGAGCGCGAAGCCGCCGCTCAGGGGCGGCGCCAGGCTGCCTTCCATGCCGGCCAGTACCGCGAAGGCGGCGCCGGTGGCGGCACATTGCAGCCACAGGCCCGCGGCCAGGCCGGGCGCGCCCTGGTCCGCCTGTTCCTGCCGCCATAGCGTGGCCACCGCCAGCGACAGCATGCCCAGCACCGGCAAGGCGTAGGCGACGGCGGGCGCATCGCCCCACGCCAGCACGCCCTGAGTCACCAGCAACACACCGGCCAGGCCGACCAACAGGCCGGCCCAGACGCGCCGCCCGATCCGCCGGCGCAGGAACAGCGCCCCCAGCAGCGCCGTGCCCAGCGGCAGCAGGTCGGCGACCAGCGCCGCCAGGGCGGCCGGCACGCCCAGCTCTACCCCCTTGACGACGCCGGCCAGATAGCCGGCCATGGCCAGCAGCCCGATGCCCGCCTGCGCCGCCAGGGTCCGCGCCGTGGCGCGCCGCAGGCCGGCCAGCGCCCAGGGCAATAGCAGCGCCGAGACACATACGCAGCGCCAGAACACCACCAGGAAAGCCGGCGCGTGGTCGACGGCATAGCGCGCGCCCACGAAACCGGAACTCCACGCCACCACCAGCGCGGCTTCGGCCAGCCAGAGCGGGACGCCCTGCCGGCATCGGGCGGAACGGCCAGACATGGGCGGGGACGGGCGAAGACGATGCGGCATGGGCGAATGATCCGGATAGGGATCCTTGACCTTAGCCTGGCCATCGTATTCAATAAATCAAAACCTTCGTGACGCCATATTCTGTTTTTTTAAATAATGCCCGCCACGCTCGACATCGAACTGCTGCGCACTTTCCACGCGGTCGCGCGCCTGGGCCGCTTCCGCGCGGCGGCCGCGCACGTGCACAAGAGCGCGGCCGCCGTCAGCGTGCACATCCAGCGGCTCGAGGCCCTGGTCGGCGCGCGCCTGCTGGAACGCGACAACCAGTCCGTGACGCTCACGCCGCTAGGCCAGCGCTTCCTGGCCCGCACCGCCGAACTGCTCGACGCCCATGACCGCGTACTGGCCGACCTGCGCGGCGCGCCGCCCGCCGGCCGGGTCCGCCTGGGCATCCCCGACGAGTACGCGGAACATGTCATACGCGACATCCTGCCGGCATTCGCGCAAGCCTGGCCCGGCATCACGCTGGAACTCGCCACCGCGCCCAGCCTGGCGCTGCGCGAGCAGGTCGCCCGCCGCCGGCTGCACCTGGCGGTCATGGTGCAGCCGGCGGCGGCCGGCCGCCGCGCGAGCCGGCCGCTGGCCCTGACGACGCCATTGTGGGTGGCCGGCGCCGCGGCCGGCCCGCTGCCCGATCCGGTGCCGCTGGCATTGCATGCCGCCGATTGCCCATACCGGGCCGCCATGATCGAGGCGCTGGAACGGGCCGGCCGGACCTGGCGCACGGTGCTGGCCAGCCCGTCGAGCCGCGCGGTCGAGGCCTGCGTGGAAGCCGGGCTGGGCGTCAGCATCGTGGATCGCAGCCGCGTGACGGCGCGCATGCACGTGCTGGAGCGCATGCCCAAGCTGGCGCCGCACGAGGTGGTGCTGCTGCGTGACGGCTCGGCCGGCGGCCAGGCAGCCCTTGACGTGCTCGAGGAAGCGCTACGGCAGCATTTCAGGTTGTAGGCGTTGGCGGCGCCGCGGCCGGCGCCTCGCGCGCGGTCCGCAGGCGCCGCACCTGTTCATCCAGCTGCAGCCGCAGTTGCTCGATTTCGCGCGGGTCGCCGGCCTTCTCGGCCGCAGCGCGCAGCTCGGCCACCAACTGCGCCAGGCGCGCGACCTCGGCATCGGGCAGCGGGCCGCTGGCGCGCCGCACCTGGCGGCGCCGCCACAGCGACGCGAGGCGGTCGCGCACCGCCACCGCCGCCATCGCGCGCAGCGGCTGCTTCAGAAACGGCGGCCAGCCAACCGCGGCGCCGGCCGCCAGGGCGGTGGTGGCGGCCCAGCCGCGCCCGGGCGGCCCGGCAGGCGTGGCGCGCCTGACCGCATCGGCCAGTTCGCGGCGCTCGCGCGCCATCTTGGCGAGCAAGGCTTCCTTGTCAGCCTGCGTGGTGGTCTTCGGCATAATGGCTCCTCGCGGCATCGGTATCCAGGCGCACCTGCCGGCTCAGCTCGCTGAACGGCGATGACCTGGGAGCATTGCGGACGGCGACACACAGGGCGATGAGCGTGATCAGCAGCCAGGCGCCGGCCACCAGCCAGGCAGCCAGGCCGCGCTGCGGCGTGTCCCAGAAACTCACCACGACAGCCACCGAAACGAACGCCAGGGTGCCCAGCGCGCAGAACAGCAAGGCCACGCAACTGAGCAGGGTCGTGACCAGCGCGGAACGGTACAGCGACAGCTCGATGCCCACCAATTCCACGTAATCGCCCATGCGATTGGCCGCGAACTCCGCGATGTGGCGCAAGCGCCGCAACCGTTCCGAAATCATGGCTGGCTCCCTTGAGATGAAGACGGCCGCGCAGCAAATGGCGTACCCGCCGGCGGACGGCCGCCGCTACCGGCGGCGCAGCGCCTCGACCTGGATCTCGAGCTCGACCTTGGGATCGAAGCCCATGTCGAGCGCGAAATCCAGCCCGTAGTCGCCGCGGTTGAACGAGGCCGACACGTCGGCCCCGCAGACTTCGCGCTTTTCCATCGGGTGCTGCATGCACTTGAAGTCGTCGATGTCCAGCGTGAGCGTGCGCGTGACGCCGCGCAGCGTGAATTCGCCCACGGCCTCTTCGGGACGGTCGCCGTCGAACTTGGTAAAGCGCCCCTTGAAGGTGGCGGTGGGATAGCGCGCCGCGTCGAAGATGTCGGGCGCCACGGCGTGCCGGTTCATCTCGTCGTGGCCGAAATCGACCGAATCGATCTGCACGGTCACGTCGATGGTGCCGGCGCGCGCCTCGCGATCCAACACGATGACGCCCGCCGACTGGTTGAACTTGCCGCGCCAGGTGGACAGCCCGTCCATGTGGTCGGCCTCGAAGCTGGGATAGGTGTGCGACGGATCGATGTCGTAGGTGACGGGCGCCGCATTCGCGGCGGACGCCGTGATAAAGCCGGCGGCCGACAACAACGCAAGGGCGATTCTCATGCAGGACTCCAGTAATAGCGTGGCTGGCGCATGCCACAATACGTGCGCGCCCCGGGATGGACCGGCGCGGCGCCGTTCAGTTCAATGTAAGCATAAAGCAAGCGTGCCGCCGGGCGGCAAGCCGGCCGTGGCCACGCACCTACCTGACATGGACCGCCGCATGGATGTGAAACGCACTTACTTCCAGCCGCGCCTCGATGCCGCGGCGCTCGGCCAGCTCATCGCGCGGCGCGCCTCCTTCTTCCTGGAAGACGTGGCCGACGTGGATGCTGCCGCGGCCCAGTTGGCGCGCACGCTCGGGGCCCAGGGCCTGGCCTGCCGGGTGCATGACAAGCGGCCCTTGTTGTTCGACGAAGTGACCGTCGGGTTCGTGCCCTGGTGGCTCGCGCTGCCGGCGCTGGCCGACGGCGCCCTGCAAGCCGTCGCCAGCCGCCTGGCGTGCCCGCGCCCCCATGTGGTGATCGTGAAATCCGCGCGGGCGCTGGACGTGCGCTTTCAGGCTCGCGCGGCCGGCGCCGCGCGAGCCTGAGGCCCGCGGCGGACCCGTCCGCTCAGCCCGCGCAGCGGTATCCCACCCCGACTTCCGTCAGCAGGAAGCGCGGCTGCGCCGGATCGGCCTCGAGCTTGTGCCGCAGGTGGCCCATGTAGATGCGCAGATAGTGCGAATGCTCCACGTGCGACGGCCCCCACACTTCGCGCAGCAGCTCGCGGTGCGTCATGACCTTGCCGCGGCGCGCCAGCAGCGCGGTCAGCAGCCGGTATTCGATGGCGGTCAGGTGCACATGCGCGCCGCCGCGCGTCACCTCGCGGCGCGCCAGGTCCACCCGCACATCGCCGAAGGCGATCTCCGCCGGATTGCCGGCGCCGCCGCGGGCATGCCGCCGCAGCAGCACGCGCAGGCGCGCCAGCAGCTCGCCCACGCCGAACGGCTTGGCCAGATAGTCGTCGGCGCCGGCGTCCAGCGCGGCGATCTTGTCGGTCTCGGCCGTGCGCGCCGACAACACCAGCACCGGCACTTCGGTCCAGACGCGCAGGTCGCGGATCAGCACCATGCCGTCGGCGTCGGGCAAGCCCAGGTCCAGAATGACGGCATCGGGCTGGCGCGTGCCGGCTTCGATCAGCCCGCGCGCCACGGTCTCGGCCTCGAACACTTCGCAGCCCTCGCCTTCCAGGGCCGCGCGCACGAAGCGGCGGATGTGCGGGTCGTCTTCGATGAGCAGGATCCGGGGCGAGTAATCGAACATGGGTGTCTCAGGCGGAATCGGGCTGGACGGCCGGCGGCTCGCCCAGCGGCAGGGTAAATGCGAAGCGCGCGCCATGCGCCTGTCCGGGGGCCGGCTCTACCCAGATGCGGCCGCGGTGCGCGCGCACGATGGCTTCGCAAACGGCCAGGCCGAGACCGACCCCCGGCGTGGCCGACTCGCGCGCGCCGCGCGTGAACTTCTCGAAAATGCGGCGTGCATCGCCGTCCGGCACGCCGGGCCCGTCGTCGCTCACGCCGACCTGCAGGTCGGCGCCCTGCACTGCCGCCTCGAGCCGGATCGCGCCGCCGGCCGGCGTGTACTTGGCGGCGTTCTCCAGCAGATTGCACAGCACCCGCTCGATCAGCACGCCGTCGCACTCCACCAGCGGCAGGTGCGACAGCGGCGCCACGCTCACCGCGTGGCCGGACAGCGCCTCGCGCATGGCGGCCAGCGCCGCGCCCGCCAGCTCTTCCAGCGACTGCCATTCGACCCGCAGCGGCGCATCGCGGCTCTGCAGGCGCGCCATGTCCAGCAAGTTGACCACCAGCGCGTGCATGCGGCGCGCCTGCTCGCGCATGGCCAGCACGGTATCGCGCGCGGCCGCCGGCAAGGCGTCTTGGTCGCGGGCCAGCGTATCGGCCATGCCCACCAGGCTGGTCAGCGGCGTGCGCAGATCGTGCGACACGGCCGCCAGCAGCGAATGCCGCAGTTTCTCGGATTCCATGCTGACCAGCGCCTGCTGGGCCACTTCCACATAGTGCAGCCGTTCCAGGGCGATGGCGACCAACGTTGCGTATGTCTCGATCAGCCGGCGCGCGTCCGGCCCGTTGAACGCCGCGCGCGCCGGGTTCTCCACCGCCAGCACGCCGCGCGTGCGCAGCGGGGCCTTCAGCGGCAAATACAGCAAGGCGCTGGTCGCCAGCGTGGCGGTGCCGGCGCCGGCGGGCTGGCCATGGTCGTACACCCACTGCGCCACGGCCGGATCGAGTCCGGCAGGCTCCTGCCCGGGCGCCGCGGCCTGCGCCAGGCGCTCGTCCAGGCCCAGGATATACAGCGCGCAGCGCGCGCCGAACGCCGCCTGGATGAACGCGTCCGCGGCGGCCACGATCTGCTGCGGCTGCAGCGCCGACGACAGCTCGCGCGCGAACTCGTACAGGCCGCGCGCCTCGGCCTCGCGCCGGATCGAGGTGCGCGCCTGCAGCCGCAGCCCGGCGGTCAGCTGGCCGATCAGCAGCCCCACGCCCAGCAATACCAGGAAGGTCAACAAATACTGCACATCCGAGACGGCGAACGAGGCGAGCGGCTGCACGAAGAAGAAATCGAACAGCCCCACGCTCAGCACCGACGCCAGCGCCGCCGGCCCGCGCCCGTGGCGCAGCGCCACCGCCACCACGGCCAGCAGGAACAGCATGACGATATTGGTCTGGTGCAGCAACGGAAACGCCAGGGCCGACAGCGCCGTGGCGGCCCCGCAGTACAACAGCGCCCACAGATAGCCGGCATGCAGGCGCCGGCCCGCGCCAGCCGGCGCGGCGCCCGCCGCCTGGCGCACTGGCGGCGGCGACGCATGCGGCGGCGCGCCCAGGCGGATCACGTCGAGGTCGGGACACGCCGCCGCCAGCGCGTCGGCAAAACTGTGGCGATGCCAGATCCAGCCGGGCTCGAGCGCGGCGCCCAGCGCGGCCGACCACGACAGCCGGGCGCGCGCGGCCGCGTCGGCGCGGCCGCGGCCCAGCACGATCTTGGTGATGTTGTGGCGGCGCGCATAATGCGCCACGGCCAGCACCCGGTCGCCGCCGGGCAGGGTCTCGATGCGCGCGCCCATCTCGCCGGCCACCGCCAGCGCGCGCTCCAGGCGTTCGCGCGCGGCTTGCGAGCCGGACGTCACGCGCGGGGCGTCCAGGGTGATGACGTGCCAGTCGCAGTCCAGCTCCTGCGCCAGCCGGTGCGCGCTGCGCACCACATGCTCGGCGTCCGCGCCGGCGCCGATGCATGCGACCAGGGCTTCGCGGGTGCGCCATACCGTCTGGATGGCGCGGTCCTGCCGGTAGCTCTGCACGTCGTCGTCGACGTGATCGGCGGTGCGCCGCAAGGCCAGTTCGCGCAGCGCGATCAGATTGCCCTTGCGGAAGAAATGCCGGCCCGCGTGGCTGGCCTGTTCGCCCAGGTAGACCTTGCCTTCGCGCAGGCGGCGCAGCAGCTCGTCGGCCGAGGTATCCACCAGGATGACTTCGTCGGCCGCGTCGAACACTTCTTCCGGCACGGTCTCCCAGACCCGCACGCCGGTAATGCCGCCGACCGCCTCGTTCAGGCTGTCCAGGTGCTGCACGTTCAGCGTGGTCCAGACATCGATGCCGGCGGCCATCAGTTCGTGCACGTCCTGCCAGCGCTTGGCGTGGCGCGCCCCGGGCGCGTTCGAGTGCGCCAGCTCGTCGACCAGGATCAGCGCCGGGCGGCGCGCCAGCGCGCCGTCCAGATCGAATTCCTGCAGGACGCGGCCGCGATGGGACAGCGCGCGCAGCGGCAGTTGCTCCAGCCCGTCGAGCAGGGCGGCGGTTTCCTTGCGGCCGTGGGTCTCGACGATGCCGGCCACCACGTCCGCGCCGCCGGCCTGCTGGGCGCGCGCGGCGGCCAGCATGGCGTAGGTCTTGCCCACCCCGGCCGATGCGCCGAAGTAGATGCGCAGCTTGCCGCGCGTGGCCTGGCGGGCAGCCTCGTCCAGCGTGCGGAGCAGGCTGTCGGGATCGGGGCGGCGATTGTCAGGGTCGGCCATGTGTCGGCGTGGGCGGAAACAGCATCGCTACTATACGCCCAGCCTCAGCGCGGCGGCGCCAGCCGGTCCAGGTCCAGGTTGAGGGCCAGCACATTGACGGCCGGCTTGCCCAGCAGTCCGACGATGGGCCGGCTGGTGTGCGCGGCCACCAGTTGTTCCACCTGCGCGAGGGGCAGGCCGCGCAGGCGCGCCACGCGCGGCGCCTGGTACAGGGCGGCGGCCGGGCTGATATGCGGATCGAGGCCGCTGCCCGAGGCGGACACCAGGTCGGCGGGAATGGGCGCGGTATTGCCCGGGTCGGCCGCCCGCAGCGCCGCGACGCGCTCGCGCACGGCTTCGGCCAGCGCCGGATTGCGCGGCCCCAGGTTGGATCCGCCCGAGGCGGCCGCGTTGTAGGGCGTCGGCGCGGTGGCCGACGGCCGGCCCCAGAAATACTGCGGCGAGGTGAACGCCTGGCCGATCAGTTCGGAACCGACCACCCGGCCATCGCGCGCTATCAGGGAGCCCGCCGCCTGGTGCGGCAGCAGCAGCCGGGCCACGCCGGTGGTGGCCAGGGGGTACAGCAGGCCGGTCAGCGCCGACAGCAGGACGAACACGACCAGCGCGGGCCGCCAGAGGCCGGCGCGCTGCGCGGCGGGGGATTGGGTGTGCATGATGGTGCTCCTGGATGATGAGGTCAGGCCCAGCCCGTGGCGGCCAGCGCCATGTCGATGAGCTTGATGCCGGCGAACGGGGCCAGCAGGCCCCCCACGCCGTACACGAGCAGATTGCGCCGCAGCAGTACCGCCGCGCCCAGCGGGCGATAGCGCACGCCGCGCAGCGCGAGCGGGATCAATGCGACGATGATGAGCGCATTGAATATCACGGCCGACAGGATGGCGGAGTCTGGCGTGGCCAGGCCCATGATGTTCAGCGCGCCCAGCTGGGGGTATACCGCCGCGAACGCGGCCGGAATGATGGCGAAATACTTGGCGACATCATTGGCCACGCTGAAGGTCGTCAGGGCGCCGCGCGTCATCAGCATCTGCTTGCCGACCTCGACGATCTCGATCAGCTTGGTGGGGTTCGAATCCAGGTCCACCATATTGCCGGCCTCTTTCGCGGCCTGCGTGCCCGAGTTCATGGCCACGGCCACGTCGGCCTGCGCCAGCGCCGGCGCGTCGTTGGTGCCGTCGCCGGTCATGGCGACCAGCCGGCCCTGCTCCTGGTACTGGCGGATCAGGGCCAGCTTGGCCTCCGGCGTGGCCTCGGCCAGGAAATCGTCCACGCCCGCCTCGGCCGCGATGGAGGCGGCGGTGAGTTTGTTGTCGCCGGTGATCATCACCGTCTTGATGCCCATGCGGCGCAATTCGCTGAACCGCTCGCGCATGTCCGGCTTGACGATATCCTTGAGCTCCACCACGCCCAGGGCGCGGTCGCCGTCGGCCACCACCAGCGGGGTGCTGCCGCGGCGCGCCACATCCTCGGCGGCGCGGGCGACGGCCGCCGGCAGCTCCGCCCCCTGCTCGCGCAGCCATGCCGCCACTGCGTCGACCGCCCCCTTGCGGATGCGGCGCGTGCCGGCATCGACCCCGCTCATGCGCGACTGCGCCGAGAACGGCACGAACTGCGCGTCCGCCAGCGGGTCGCCCTGGGCGGGCGCGGCGCGCTGCGCCAGCGCCACGATGCTGCGCCCCTCCGGGGTTTCGTCGGCCAGCGAGGCGTGGCGGGCGATGTCGGCGAGCTGCCCGGCCGCCACCCCGGGCGCCGGCAGGAAGGCCGCGGCCTGCCGATTGCCGAAGGTGATGGTGCCGGTCTTGTCGAGCAACAGCACGTCCACGTCGCCGGCCGCCTCGACCGCCCGGCCGGAGGTCGCCACCACGTTGGCCCGCATCATGCGGCTCATGCCCGCCACGCCGATGGCCGACAACAGGCCGCCGATGGTGGTCGGGATCAGGCAGACCAGCAGCGCCACCAGCACCGTCAGGCTGACCACCGCCCCGCCGCCGGCCGCCTCGACCGCATAGACCGAAAACGGCAGCAGCGTGACGACCACCAGCAGGAATACCAGGGTGAGCCCCACCAGCAGGATGGTCAAGGCCACCTCGTTGGGCGTCTTCTGGCGCCGCGCGCCTTCCACCATGGCGATCATGCGGTCCAGGAAGCTCTCGCCCGGGTCGGCGCCGATGCGCACGAACAGCCAGTCCGACAGCACGCGCGTGCCGCCCGTGACCGACGAGAAGTCGCCGCCGGATTCGCGGATCACGGGCGCCGATTCGCCCGTGATGGCGCTTTCGTCCACCGCCGCGATGCCGGCCACCACCTGGCCGTCGCCCGGAATGATGTCGCCCGCCTCGACCAGCACGACGTCGTTCTTGCGCAACTGGCTCGATTCGCGCTCGACGCTGGCGGCGCGATGGGCTTCCGGGGTCGCGGCCGCCGCGTCGGCCTCGCGCCAGCCGGTGACCACGCGGGCCGCCACGGTGGTGCGCAGCCCGCGCAAGGCCGCCGCCTGCTGCTTGCCGCGCCCCTCGGCGATGGCTTCCGCGAAATTGGCGAACAGCACCGTGAACCACAGCCAGGCGGCAATGGCCAGGATGAAGCCCGCCTGCCCGCCGGGCTCGCGCCAGGCGGCCACTGCCAGCAGGGTGGTCAGGATGCTGCCCAGGTACACCACGAACATGACGGGGTTCTTGAACTGTGCGGCCGGCGCGAGCTTGCGCAGGCTGTCGGCCAGGGCGACGCGGACCGCGCCCCGGATCTGACGCTTGGACATGGTTTTCACTTTCTCGTTCATTTCAGGGTTGCAGATGCTCGGCCACGGGGCCCAGCGCCAGCGCCGGCACATAGGTCAGGGCGCCCACCATCAGCACCGCGCCCATGAGCAGCGCGGCGAACAGCGGTCCGTTCGTCGGCATGGCGCCCGGACCGGCAGGCAGGCGGCGCTTGGCGGCCAGGGAGCCGGCCAGCGACAGGATCGCGACAATCACCCAGAAGCGGCCGAACCACATGGCCAGGCCGGTCAGCACGTTGTAGAACGGCGTATTGGCCGACAGCCCGGCGAAGGCGCTGCCGTTGTTGTTGGCGGCCGAGGACAGCGCGTAGAGGATCTCGGAATAACCGTGCGGGCCCGGATTGAGCACGCCGCCCTGCCCGGCCGGCACCGACACGGCCAGGGCGGTGCCCAGCAGCACCAGCAATGGCGTGGCCAGGATGACGATCGACACCATCTTCATTTCGTGGGCCTCGATCTTCTTGCCCAGGTATTCCGGCGTGCGCCCGATCATCAGGCCGGCGATGAACACGGCCAGCATGGCGAACGCCAGCATGCCGTACAGCCCCGACCCCACGCCGCCGAACACCACCTCGCCCAGCTGCATCAGCAGCAGCGGCGCGAAGCCGCCCATGGCGTTGAATGAATCGTGCATGCCGTTGACCGCCCCGCACGAGGCAGCCGTGGTGATGGCGGCGAACAGCGCGGTCGCGGCGACGCCGAAGCGGGTCTCCTTGCCTTCCATGTTGCCGCCCGGCGCCAGCGCGGTCGCGGCCGTGTCCACGCCGGGCTGGGCCAGCATGGGATTGGGCTGCTGTTCGAAATAGGCGGCGGTGCCGGCGAACAGCACGAACAACAGCGTCATGGCCGCCAGGATGGCCGCGCCCTGGCGCCGCCCGCCCACCATCTCGCCGAAGCTGAAACACAGGGCGGCGGGAATGGCGAAGATGGCCAGCATCTCCAGCAGGTTGCTGAGCGCGGTCGGATTCTCGTAGGGATGGGCGGAATTGGCGTTGAAGAAGCCGCCGCCGTTGGTGCCCAACAGCTTGATCGCTTCCTGGGACGCCACCGGGCCCATTGCGATGCGCTGCACGCCGCCCGCCGCGCCTGCCTGCGGCTGCGCCAGGACCGCAGGATCGAGCGTGGCCACGTCGCGATAGGCATCGAAGTTCTGGACCACGCCCTGGCTGACCAGCGCCAGGGCCAGCACGAATGCCAGGGGCAGCAGCACATAGAGCGTGCTGCGCACCATATCGACCCAGAAGTTGCCCACCGTGGCGCTGCCGTGGCGCGCCAGGCCGCGGATGAGCGCGAACAGCACCGCGATGCCGGTGGCCGCCGACACGAAATTCTGCACGGTCAGCGCCAGCATCTGCGTCAGCAGGCTCATGGTGCTCTCGCCCGCATAGCCCTGCCAGTTGGTATTGGTGACGAAGCTGATGGCGGTATTGAGCGCCGAGTCGGCCGCCACCGGTCCCAGGCCGGCCGGATTCAGGGGCAGCGCTCCCTGTGCGCGCTGCAGCGCATAGACCGCCAGCACGCCCAGCACGTTGAACAGCAACACGGCCCAGGCGTACTGCTTCCAGTCCATCTCGGCCGCCGGCTCGACGCCGGCCAGCCGGTAGATGCCCCGCTCGATGGGCCGTCCCCAGGCGGTGGCGCGGCTGCCGCCCTGCATGGCGAGGCGGATATAGCGGCCCAGCAGCGGCGCGACGGCCAGCAGGATGGCCAGGTAAAGCGCCAGCAGGCCTGCGAATTGCGCGTCCATCAGAATTTCTCCGGCTTGAACAGCGCGACCAGCAGGTACGCGAACAGGAAGGCAGCCAGCGCGCCGGCCAGCCAATAAAAGCCGGTCATGCGCGCTCTCCTTGTTTCAGCGAACCGCAGAACTGCAGCAGGGCCGCCACCAGGGCAGCCATGGCCGCGAACGCGGCGAGGTAGACGACATCCACTTTTCTCTCCTGGAATGACCGCCGCGCGCGGCAACCCGGAGCCGCGGCAGCGCATGCCAGGCAGATTAAGGAGAGGCGGATAAAAACGGGGTAAAGCTTCGCCGGGCGGGTGTAAAGAAGATATAAAAACGCGGCCGCGCGCCGCGGGGCGCCGGGCGCCGGCGGGAACTTGCTAGACTTGCTGCTCCCGGTCCCTGCCCTGTTCCTCGCCATGAACGAAATCTTTCATTCGCCCGCCGTGGCCGCCCTGCGCGCCGATCTATCGCTGGCGCTGCGCGCGGCCGCCCTGCACGGCCTGGGCGAAGGCGTCTGCAACCATTTCAGCGTCGCCCTGCCCGGGCAGGATGGCCTGTTCCTGCTCAATCCGCGCGGCCTGATGTGGGACGAGGTCGGCCCCGACGACGTCGTGCTGGTGGATGCCCAGGGCAACAAGCTGGCCGGCCGCCACGAGGTCGAGCCCACGGCCATGTTCATCCACGCGGCCATCCACCGCATCGCCGGCAAGCATTGCGTGCTGCATACCCACATGCCCTATGCCACCGCCCTCACGCTGACCGACGCCCGCGCGCTCGACACCACGCTGTCGCAGAACGCCATGCGCTTCCATGGCCGGCTGGCCATCGACGAGCGCTACAACGGCCTGGCGCTGGACAGCAGCGAAGGCGAGCGCATCGCGCACGCCATGGGGACGGCCGACATCGCGTTCCTGGGCAACCACGGCGTGGTGGTGTGCGCCGAGCGCATCGACTACGCCTACGACGATCTGTATTTCCTGGAGCGCGCCTGTGCGGCGCAGGTGCTGGCGCAGTCCAGCGGCCGGCCGCTGGCGCCGTCCTCGGCCGACATGGCCGCCAAGGTGGCGGCGCAGGTGCAGTCCGAACGGCTGCAGTCGACCCTGTTCTTCGAGGCCCTGCGCCGGCGCCTGGGCTGAGCGCCGTGGCGCGTCAGCCCAGCAGCGGACTGCGCAGCCGGCTGAATCCGCTGGCGCGGTCGTAGGCCAGGCCGACCTGCAGGACTTCCAGGTCGTGCTGCGCCGGCCCGATGATCTGGATGCCGGCCGGCAAGCCCTCCGGGCCGAAACCGGCCGGCGCGGCCAGCGCCGGCATGCCCGCCATGGTGGCGGGCACCACGGCTTCCATCCAGCGGTGATAAGTATCCATGGCGCGCCCGCCCACCTCGGCCGGCCAGTCCAGTTCGGCCGCGAACGGGAACACCTGGGCGGCCGGCAGCACCAGGAAGTCGAACTGCTCGAACAAGCCGCGCAGCGCCGCATACCAGGACGAGCGCACCAGCGCGGCCTGGTAGATGTCCTGCCCGGACAGCCGCAGCCCGCGCTCGATCTCCCAGACGGCCTCCGGCTTGAGCAGCGCCCGCCTGGCCGCGTCGTGGTAGAGCGGCGCGTTGGTTCCGGCGAACGTGAAGCTGCGCAAGTCGAGCCAGGCCTGCCACAGCCGCGCCAGGTCGAATGCGGGCACGACGGGCTCGACCTGGCAGCCGATGGTCTCGAAGTGCCGCAGGGCGTTTTCGCACACCTGCAGCACGCCGGGCTCGGTCGGCAAGTAGCCGCCCAGGTCGCCCAGCCAGCCCACGCGCAGGCCGACGCAATCGCGCTCCAGCGCCGTGGCATAGGCGCGCGGGTCGGCGCGGCGGTGCGTCAGCGGCAGCCGCGCGTCGAACCCGGCCTGCACCGACAACAGCAGCGCCAGGTCCGGCACGTTGCGCGCCATGGGGCCGCTCACGCTGAACTGCTGGAAATGCACTTCTTCGGTGGGGCCGTGCGGCACCACGCCCGGGGTGGTGCGCAGGCCATATACGTTATTGAATGCCGCCGGCGTGCGCAGCGAACCCATCATGTCCGAGCCGTCGGCCACCGGCAGCATGCGCAGCGCCACCGCCACGCCCGCGCCGCCGCTGCTGCCGCCGGCCGAGCGGGCCGGATCGAAGGCGTTGCGGGTAATGCCGTACACCGGGTTGTAGGTGTGTCCGCCCAGCCCGAACTCCGGGCTGTTGGTACGGCCCACGAACAAGGCGCCCCCGGCGCGCATGCGTTCATACACGATGGCGTCGGCGTCCGTCACCTGCCCGGCATAGATGGGCGACCCCTTGGTGGTGACCATGCCGCGCACCGGCATGATGTCCTTGGGCGCCTGCGGAAAGCCATGCAGGGGCCCCAGGCTGGTGCCGCGCGCCAGCAGCGCGTCGAGCTCGGCGGCCTGCACGCGCAGCGCATCGCGGTCCTGCGGCGCGACGATGGCGTTGACCGTGGGATTGCACCGGTCGATCTGGCCCAGGTACGCTTCCAGCACTTCTACGCACGACACCTGCCGGCCGTGGATGGCGGCGGACAGCGCCACGGCGTCCAGGGACACGATGTCGGAAGGCGAGTGGGAAGCGGACGATGTCATGGCGGGCCTCGGGGCGCTTGGAAAGGCCCAGTATAGAGACAGACGGCCCGCGTTATGCGCCGGGGGGCTGGTGCAGTTGCCAGGACACGCCATACTTGTCCTGCACCCAGGCAAAGCGCGGGCTGAACGGGTAGGCGTCGAGCGGCATCAGCACGGTGCCGCCGTCGGAGAACGCGGCATAGAGGCGGTCCACTTCGGCGGCCGATTCGCAGTCCACGAACAGGGAGATGGCGGGCGTGAAGCCGAAGGCGTGCTTGGCTGGACTGTCGATGCACATGAATTCGCGGCCGTTCAACTCGAAGCGGGCCTGCACGATCGAGCCCTCGCGGCCCGGCCCTTCCGGCCCGTAACGCTGGATGTGCCGCATGGCGGAGCCGGGGAACAGCGACATGTACCAATTGACGGCCTCTTCGGCCTGGCCTTCGAACATCAGGAACGGAGTGACGGCGGGCAACGCGCCCGTCGGCGGGACGGTGGCTGGCATGACGGATCTCCAGGGTCGCGCCGCGCCTGTGCGCGGCAGTATCACGATACTCGATGGTTGTGTCGTGGGTGCGTAATTGGGGGATTTCAGTGGTGAGCTATTGCGACGGGGGGTGGTGATCGAGGCTCTTGGTTGGGAGCGCTCGCCGCGCCTGCCGGTGCGGTTGAACGGCCTGGCTTCGTGGGCCGCCCACGCCTGCCGGTGGGGCCTGGTCGGCCACGTCGCTCGGCTCGGGCGCGCCACCAGGCGCCCTCGGCCCCCTGCGGGGGCTGCCCTCCCTCCAACTGGCCGCCCAGGCCCCACCGGCAGGCGCGGGCTCACAGCGTCTCGGGTCGAGGCACCCGACGCCTCATGTCGGCATGTCGGTGTCAGGCCATGGGGTCTCGTGTTGGTGTCAGACACCCCATGCCCCCGTCTCGCCACGCAAGACAGCGCACAAGGGTGTCTGACACCTGGGTGACTCTTGCTTGCGTCGAGACCACGGTGCCCTCACATCGGTGTCGGACACCTCCATATCCCCACACGTGGTTGCTGGACCGGCGCGTGCCGTTGATGTGAGTCCAGGGCGGGGCTGGGGCGTGCGGGACGGCCAGTTGGAGCGAGGGCAGCCCCCGCAGGCGGCCGAGGGCGCCTGGTGGCGCGCCCGAGCCGAGCGACGTGGCCGGCCCGCACTCCCCAGCCCCGCCCAGGACGCCCTACGAAGCGAACCCACCCCGCCAAGACCTACAACACCGCCGCCCGCACCACCAACTCACTCCGCGGCAACGCCGGCAACCGCGCATAATCCAGCGCCATATCTCCCCCGGCAGTCACGCACTGCGTGCGCGCCAGCAGGAAATCCAGCGACACCTTCATGATGGCCAGCGCGGCGTCCTCGCCGGGACAGCGATGCCCACGCGCCGCATCCGCCCCGCCCTGCGGAATGAACTCGAAAGCCGTCGGCACGCGCGCGCGGAAGCGGCCCGGGTCGAACCGGTCGGGGTCGTTCCAGGCGCGCGAGTCATGGTTGGTGCCGTACAGGTCCAGCACGGCGCGCCGCCCCTTCGGAAACCAGTAGCCGTTCCATTCGAAATCCTCGCGCACCCGCGCCGCGACCGCCGGGAAGAACGGGTAATAGCGGCGCACCTCGTTCAGGAAATCCATCCCCACGCCCGCCGGCTCGTCGCGCCGCGACCGCAGGACCTCCGGGTGCGCCTGCGCCGCATGCAGGCCGAACACGATATACACCGACACCGCCACCACCGGCCGCAGCACATTCAACAACTCCGTGGCGGCCAGCCGCGCATCCAGCCGGCCGCCCGCCGCATCGCGGAACGCCGCCACCTGCTGCAACGGAGAATCGCCGGCGGCCGCCCCGCCCTGGCGTCGCGCCCGCTCGACCTGGCCCGCCAGCCATGCCTGCAGGCGCAGGCGCGACCAGCGCGCCCGTCCATGCGCCAGCAGCCCGCGCGCCGCGTCGTCGAACAGCGCCACCAACTGCCGGGTGCGCGCCGACGCCTCCGCCTCCGGCAGGGAAACACCCGCCCACTCGCACACCGCGCGCGCCAGGACATCCTGCGCCGCCCCATAGAGCGCCACGCCATCGCGCGGCCAGCGCGCCAGCGCAGTCTCCCAGTGGCGCCCGACATGGCCCGCCAGCGCCGCTACCGCCGGCCGGTCCAGGGTGTCCAGGAACAGCGCCTTGCGGCGCCAATGGTCCGGCCCATCCAGCGACTGCACCGCGCGCTTGCCGAACAGCGTGGCCTGCAGGGGCTCCGGTGCCGCGCCGCGGCGCTGGAAGCGCTCGCCGTCATAGAACAGCTCGGCGGCGCGCGGCCCCGACAGGAAGATCGTCGGCGCCAGCAGCAGCCGCGACTGGAACACGTCCGTATTCAGGGCGCGGCACTGGCCGCCGATATACCGGTAGGGATCCGCAAGAAATTCCCGCGTGCTGTCGAAAGCGCGCGGCCGCGGCATGGGAATGGCGGACGGGGAACGATGGGTGGCGGCCATGGCCCCGCGTCAGCACGACGCGTGCCAAGCGGCGCCGCTACGGCTTGGCGGGCGACTCGCCGGCGGTGGCGGGCGGGGCGTCCAGCCCCCAGTCGCCCACCGTGTACCAGTCGTCCCCCAGCAATTCGGCGGGATGCATGGTGCGGCTGGAGCCGTTGCCGCAGGCCAGCGCGCCAGTGGAACAGTACTTGTCGCAGCCCCAGCAAATGCGCTCGGGATGCTGCGGATGCAGGGGGAATTTCTTTGCCATGGAAGGCTGCCGTTGACAACAGTAGATGTCAAGATACTGCCGTCGTTGCCGTGCTCCTTTGACGCCACGCAAGCTTCGGGTATGCTTACCGCCATGGACGACGCACTCCTCACCCATCGCGCCCCCGCGCGACGAACCACTCGACGCCGACGTTGAGTGGCTTTGCGTTGTCCAAGCGCCGCCTCCGCGGTGCTTATCCCGAAGGCCACGGTACCTCGTGGCCTTTTTGCTGTTGCGCCCCTTCCCCGCCCGAGGCACCCGCCGCCTTCGTATCCCCCACCTGAAGGAACGAAGCATGAATCCACCCGCGCTTACCATCCGGCAATTCCACCCCGACGACGCCGACGCTGTCGTGCAGTTGTGGCACGACTGCGGCCTGACGCGCCCCTGGAACGACCCCTATAAAGACATCGCCCGCAAGCTCACCGTCCAGCCGGAACTGTTCCTGGTGGGCACGACTGGCGCCGCCATTGTCGCGGCGGTCATGGCGGGCTACGACGGTCATCGCGGCTGGGTCAACTACCTGGCGGTGGCGCCGGGCTGCCAGCGGCGCGGCTACGCCAGCGCGCTGATGCGGGCAGTGGAACGGCAACTGCTGGCGATGGGCTGCCCCAAGATCAACCTGCTGGTGCGCGGCGGCAACGAGGCGGTCGTGGCGTTCTACCGCAAGCTGGCCTTCACGCAGGACGAGGTGATCAGCCTGGGCAAGCGGCTGATCCCCGACCTGGCGCCGGCCGCCGCGCCGTAGCGCAAGCGGCTCCGCTCACACGACCAGCCGGTCCCACGGCCCGTAGCGGCCCTCGATCCGGCCGCGCGGGATCGCCAGGGCGATCAGCGCCAGGCCGGCCGCCACGTCCAGGCCGATCTGCAGCATGCCGGCGCCGTACACCGGGGCCGCCACCAGCAGCCCCACGCCCAGCGGCACCAGCAGCAGGCGCGCCAGCCGCGCGACCTCCGCGGCCGCGACCGCGATCACGGTCAGCACCAGCGCGCCCACCAGGTGATCGATATTGGCCATGGTGCCCTCGGTGCCCAGGGCCAGGCGCGTGCACATCAGCCAGGCGCCGATGGCCGCCGCCAGCCACAGCGACGGCGGCATCGATACCCCGCCCGCCACGATGTCGCGCACGATGGCGCCAGGGCGCCGGTCGAACTCGTCGCGCGGCTCGGCGCGCGGCCCCTCGTCGGTATCGCCGAACAGGAACACCCGCAACAGGCTCTTGCCGGCCTTGCGGCGGCGCTGCAGGAACTGGCAGGTGGCCAGCAGCTCGTCCAGCGAATACGGAATCTGCACCAGCATCGCCGCCGCGCCGATCAGCGCCAGCGTGCTCCAGGTGCCGATCACGATCGGCTGGATGATGACGAACGTGATGGAGACGATGCCCAGGGGCGCGATCATCAGGCCGAAGATCACCACCAGCCAGGGCATGGTGCGCCAGCGCGCGCGCGAGCCGACCACGCCGGTGAGTATCTCCAGCATATAGGTGTAGGCGCCCACCGCCGCGTCCGGCACGGGCCAGGCGCGCGACACGCTCGAGGTGATGATCTCTTCCGTACCGTTGCGCGGGTCGGCCGGGCTGCCGGCGAAGAACGGCTCCCACACATGGCCGATCTGCTCCATCTGGTAGGCGGCCAGGTAGCGCGACACATACAGGCCCACCAGCGCCAGCGCGATGATGGGCACGCGCTGGGTCCAGGCCGACGGGTTGTAGGTCCAGCCGGGCGGCGTCTCGGGGCCGGTCAGGCGGGCCAGCGGCACCGGCCCGGGCTCGGGTTTCAGGCCCACCGCGAACCCGAATGCCAGCCCCCCCACCAGCGTGTCCGACAGGTAGGCCGCCGCGTTGCCGGTCCACAGCACGAACGGCGCGGCCATGATCAGCGCGCCGAGCGCGGCGCACACCCAGCGCGCGAAGGCCATCTGCCAGCCCAGCGACAGGAAGGCGAACACCACCAGCAGCGCGCCCAGCACGATCTCCGCGCCGCGCAGCAGCGGCTCGGTCACTCCCACCAGCGGTGGCTGGCAAAGCAGCCAGGTGCCCAGGGCGATGTTGACGAAATGCGCCCAACGGTGCTGCGCGTGCTCGGCGCGATACAGCGCGACGTGACGGGCGCGGAACTGCTCGGGGTCGTCCACCTGCCCGGCGCTTTCGCGCAGGAATTGCGGCGGCGTCATGCCTTGCGCGCGGTACCAGCCCAGCGGATCGCGCTTCAGGTTGGCGATGATGGCGGGCAGGGTGCGCTTGAGGCGGTGGCGCGGCCGCCAGCCCAGCAGGTCCTCGGCGCGCGCGGTATCCAGCGCGTAGTGCGCGTCGGACATGGCCACCATATAGGGCTTGATGAACGGCTTCTCGCCCTGGTCCAGCGCGTCGGGCACCAGCGGCTCGAGCTTCTCGCGCATCCAGGTGCCGGTGGCGGCCACTGCCTTGGGCACGCGCAGCGTGGGCCAGTCCTCGGCGCCATGGATCAGGTAGCCGATCTCGTCCTGCAGCGCGTCGTAGCCCAGCGCCTCGGTCTCGCCGATCAGCAGTTCGGTCTGCGCCGGCAGTTCGGCGCGGCGCGCCAGCGTCAGCCGCACGGCCTCGTGCAGGTCGTCCCGGTGCAGCATGGACTGGCCCACCTGGTTCGAGGCCGAATAGAAGTAGCTTTCGAAATCGCGCTCGTAGATGCGGGCGATCTGCTGCGCCAGCGTCGGCACTACCGACTGCTCGTCGTAGACGCCGGCCAGCCGCAGGATGGCGTACGGCATGTCGCCGTGCTCGCGCCGCAGCACTTCCTCGGCCTGCAGTTTCGATTGCGGGTATACATACTCCGGGCCGAACGGCTGGTTTTCGTCGATCAGTTCGCCCGGCTTGCCCGGCGCGTGGACCAGCATGGTGCTGGCGTACACGAAGCGCTCCACCTCGAAGCCATCGCGCAGCGCCCGCAGCAGGCGGGCCGTGCCGTCGACATTGACCGTGCGGTACAAGGGGTTGTCGGCGCCGGTGGAATCGAAGTACGCCACCAGGTGGATCACCGCGGCCAGCCGGCCGCCGCATTCCTGGCGTACCGCCTGCAGCGCCCGGCGCACCGAGTCGTCCGACGCCAGGTCCACTTCGAACATGGGGAAGCCCGGGTCCGCGCCCTTGCGGTCCAGGCCGACGATGCGATAGTCGGCCTCCAGGTAACGGGCCAGCGATCTCCCCAGGTTGCCGGACGCGCCCGTGATCAGGATCACGGGCAAGTCTGCGGTGACAGGCATGGCGACTCCCAAAATTACAAAATGCCGGGCCGGCAGGCGGGCGCCGCGCCGGCCTGCCGCCGTCACAGCAAGCGGCATGCCGGGCCGCCCCAGGTTATTGACAAGTCAAACGAACTGACTCAGTGTTAGCGCTCGCCTTCAACCCATGAGGAGAGACAACGATGTTGCAGGACGCTCGGCGTGTGGCAGTTGTGTTGGCGGTATCCATGGCGTGCGCGGCGGCGCCCGTCATCGGCAAGGAAGCAATCGAGTCCAGCGCGGCGCACGCCCAGGCCGTGCAGAAGGTGCTGGACTCCGGCGCCTACAAGAAGGCCCTGGCGCTGCTGGACGAACAGCACGGGCGCATCGTCGACGACGGCATCGCCTTGACGGAAATCCCCGCCCCGCCCTTCAAGGAAGCCAAGCGGGCCGAGGCGTTCGCGCAGTTGCTGCGCGACAGCGGCCTGGATGACGTGACGATCGACGAGGAAGGCAATGTGCTGGGCCTGCGCCCGGGCACGGCCGGCGACGACAAGGTCGTGGTGGTGTCGGCCCACATGGACACGGTCTTCCCGGAAGGCACCGACGTCAAGGTCAAGCGCCAGGGCACGCGCCTGGCGGCGCCCGGCATCGGCGACGACACCATGAGCCTGGCGGTCCTGGCCGGCTACGTGCGGGCCATGGACGCCGCCGGCATCCGGACGCGCGACAACATCCTGTTCGTGGGCACCGTCGGCGAGGAAGGCCCCGGCGACCTGCGCGGCGTGCGCCACCTGTTCACCAAGGGCAAGTACCAGGGCAGGATCAAGGCGTTCTTCTCGGTCGAGTCGGGCTCGGTGGCGCGCGTCACGCACGGCGGCGTGGGCTCCAAGCGCTACCGCGCCACCTTCCAGGGGCCGGGCGGGCACAGCTTCGGCGCCTTCGGGCTGGTCAACCCCATGTATGCGCTGGGCCAGGCCGCCACGGCCTTCTCCACGATGGCGGTGCCGGCGCAGCCCAAGACCACCTACAGCATCGGCCGGCTGGGCGGCGGCACCTCGGTCAACTCCATTCCGGTCGAGGCCTGGATGGAGGTCGACATGCGCTCGGAAGACGTCGAGGCGCTCAAGCGCATCGAGCAGCGCTTCCTCGCCATCGTCAAGGAAGCGGTCGCCACCGAGAACTTCGCGCGCTCGACCAAGGAAGGCGAGATCAAGCTCAAGCTCGATCCCATCGGCGACCGGCCGGCCGGCACCACGCCGGTCGATGCCGACATCGTGCAGTACGCGATTTCCGCCATCAAGGCGGGCGGGTACGAGCCCGAGCTGAACCGCAGCTCCACCGATTCGAACCTGCCCATGAGCCTGGGCGTGCCCGCCCTGACGGTCGGCCGGATGGCGCCCGGCAAGTTCGGCCGCGCGCATGCGCTGGACGAATGGATCGACGTCGAGAAGGCGCCCATGGTGAAGGCCATGGGCACGACGCTGGGAACCATCCTGGCGACCTCGGGCATGCAATAGCGCGGCCCCGCGGGGAAGATTCCGCGCGCGATCCGCCGTTTCGGCAGGCTGTGCGCGCGGCCTTCCCCCGCCCGGATTACCTGGCGTTGCCGGGCACCGGCGTGTTGAGCAATTGCTGCTCCCAAAGGTACGCGATGCCGCTGCCGGCGGCATGGTGCTTGAGCACGTCCGTCAGCTCCGCGACGTGCTCGGTGCGGGCCCAGTCGCGCTGCCATTCGGCTGCCAGCGCCAGCCAGGTCATCATGTTCGCGCCCGCCGCCATCATGCGCTGGATGGCGACCTGGTGGGCTTCGAGCGACACGCCGCCCGACGCATCGGTGATCACCGTCACGTCCCAGCCTTCGCCCAGGGCATGGATCACCGGCAGGGCCACGCAGACCTCGGTCCACAGCCCGGCAATGACCAGTTGCTTGCGGCCCGTCGCCTTGACCGCATCCACCACCTTCTGGTCTTCCCAGGTATTGATGGTGGTCCGGTCGATCACCTCCTGGCCGGGAAAGACGTCGGTGATCTGGGGGAAGATGAGCCCGCCGCGATCGGCGATCACGCTGGTCAGGATGGTGGGCACGCCGAAGGCCTTGGCGACCTTCGCCAGCGCGGCCGAATTGTTGACCACCGCCTGCGGATCGTGGCTGTTGAGGTTGGTGAGCTGGTAAGGCTGGTGGTCGATCAGGACGAGTACCGAGTCTTCGGGGCGAAGCAGGGAAGCAAGGCCGTTACGGAAAGTCATGGAGCATCCTTTGTTGCCGTTTGCGGGGATTGGTGTTCCGGACGGCATCCGCCGGGAGCCCGGCAACGCTGTCTGGAACGGCATTCTGAGTTGCCCATGCCCGCGACGGTAGTGCCATTGCGCGAGCAGCTGTGTCGCGCAACCGGGAACGCCCGCCGTGCTATTCCCGTATCGGATACGGCGGTACCATGCCGTGGCGGGCAGTGTCGCGGAACAGGGAACGCAGCATGAATATCGAAGAACTACGGACATTCGTGGAAGTCGCCGATGCCGGAGGAATCTCGCCCGCCGCGCTGCGGCTCGGGGTGTCGAAGTCGATCGTCAGCCGCCGGCTGTTGCGGCTCGAAGCGGAGCTGGGCGCCCAGCTGCTGGCGCGGTCCACCCGCGGCGCTGCCCTGACGGAAGCCGGGGCCACGTTCCGGGACCATGCCGCCAGGGTCTGCGCCGAGATCGACGCGGCCCGCGAAACCATCGCGCCCGCCGGCGAACTGCGTGGCCGCCTGCGGGTCGCCGCGCCGCTTTCGGTCGGCCTGACCCACTTCGCTCCCGTGCTCGCGGAAATGGCGCGGCGCCATCCCCGGCTGCATATCCAGGCCTGCTACAGCGACCGCTTCGTCGATCTCATCGCCGAGGGCTACGACTGCGCGATACGGGTGGGCTATCTGCCGGACTCGAACCTGGTCGCCAGGCGCATCGGCCCGATCCACGGCAAGCTGGTGGCGAGTCCGGACTACGTCAAGGCGCACGGCGCGCCCGAAACGCCGGACGAACTCGCCGCCCATCAGGCGCTCATGCAGGGCACGGAAGCCTGGCAGCTCACGGACGGCGACAAGGTCGTCACGGTGCGTCCGCGCGGCCGCTTCAAGGCCGACAACGGCACGGCGCTGGTCGCCGCCGCCGTGGCGGGGCTCGGGATCGCCTACCTGCCCGATTGGCTCACCCACGAGCATGTGGCCGCTGGGGCGCTCGTGCCGGTCATGACGCGTCATCCGCCGCCCGCCGCGGGCGCTTATGTCGTGCGCCCGCCAGGCCAGCACCCCGCACGCCAGGTGCGCGTTCTCACCGAGCTCCTGATCGAGTATTGCAACCGGACTTCACACCCCGCGCGAGCCGCCGCCCCTGCGTGAATGGCGCGCCGCCCTGGGCCTGCCGCCGCGCAGCGGCTGCCGGCCCAGGGCGGCGCCGTGAAAAAAAAGCCGCCCGCAGGCGGCCAAGGGGGTTGCCCCCCGGGAGGAACCGGCCCTGGCCCCACGCTATGGGGAATCCGGGCCAGGACCGGTCTCGATCTCGGGCCGCACCGACATGCCCATGCGCAGGCGCGCGAGCGCCGGCTGGCCGGCATCGAACTCGATGCGCACCGGAATGCGCTGCACGATCTTGGTGAAATTGCCAGTGGCGTTATGCGGCGCGATGGGCGCGTAGCTGACGCCGCTGGCCGGTCCCAGGCTGGCGACCCGGCCCGTCAGTTCGATACCGGGCAAGGCGTCGACCGCCATCCGCACGCGCTGCCCGGGCCGCACCCGCGCCAGTTGCGTCTCGCGGAAATTCGCTTCCACATACGCGTGTTCCAGCGGCACGATGGCCAGCAGCGGCTTGCCGGCCTGGACCTGCGCGCCGACCCGCAGTGTCCGGTGGCCCACCATGCCGCCCACCGGCGCCTTAATACGCGTATAGGAAAGCTGCAGTTGCGCGGCCGTGCGCGCCGCCTCGGCCTGGGCCAGGCTGGCGCGGGCGCTGCGCAGTTGCGCCTCGAGCACATCGGCCTGGCGGTGCGCCGCCTCGAGCGCGGCCAAGTGCTGCGCGCGCCCTGCCTGCAGCACATCCAGCCGCGATTGCGCCTGCTGCCGCTGCTGCACCGTGCCCGACCCTTCGGCCGCCAGACTGCGATAGCGCGCCAGCTCGGCGCGCGCCAGCGACAGCGAGGCGTCGTCGGCGTCGATGGCGGCGGCGGCCTGGCGGATGGCGGCCTGCTGGCGCGCCTGCTGCGCCTGCAGGGCGTCAATGGCGGCCCGCGCACCGTCCACCCGGGCGCGGGCGCCGGCCAGCGCGGTGGCGAAATCGCGGTCATCCAGCGTGGCCAGCAGATCGCCCGGCGCGACTTGCTGGTGATCCTCGACCAGTACCTGGCTGATCGTGCCGGCCACGCGCGGCGCCACCACGGTGAAGTCGGCGTGCACGTAGGCGTAGTCGGTGGCCTGGCGCGCGGCGGCGCTCTCCGGCCGGTCGAGCCACAAGGCGCCGCCCAGCAGGGCCGCAGCCGCCAACAGCACGCCGGCACGGGCGTTCCTGGAAAAAGCCATGATGCGATCTATCCGTGTCGTCATTGAGAAGAACCCGGCGGCGCCTGGCGATGCAGGCTCAGCACCAGGGGGATCAGCAGCAGCGCCAGCAGGCCGGCGGCGCGATACGCATCGGCCGTGGCCAGCACGAAGGCCTGCTCGCGGACTGGCCCGGCCAGCGCGGCCAGCCCGTCCGCATCCGGCAGGGTGTCCTGCACCCGGCCCAGGCGGTCCAGCAAGGCGTCGGCATGCCAGCGCTCGCGCACCACCAGCACCTGGCCGATGACCGTGCCGCCCAGCAGCGTGCCGAGCGCGCGCAGCGTGTTGATGGTGCCTGTCACATAGGGGCCTTCCGGCGGCTGCACCACGCTGGTCGCCAGGAACAGCATCGACACCACCGCCATCGGCTGCCCCGCCGCGTGCAACAGTTGCACCCAGGCGAACTGCTGCCAGACCCAGCTCGAGTCGAGCCGCGCGCTCTGCCAGCAGGCGCAGGCGATCAGCGCCAGGCCCAGGCTGAAGACCAGCCGCGCATCGACCCAGCGGCGATACAACAGCGCCGCGACGGCCGGCGCCAGCACCAGCTGGGCCAGCGCGATGATCAGGCCGACAGGCGCGCTCTGCTGCGCGCGGTAGCCCCACGCTCGCCCCAGGTAGCCGAGCGGCAGCAGCGAAGCGCACAGCACCAGCGTCAGCATGCAGAAGAAAATGGTGAAGCCCAGCCCCAGATTGCGCCGCGACAGCATGCGCAGCCGCAGGAACGGATCCGGGTGGCGCCATTCGGTAGCCAAGTAGGCCGCCAGCAGCACCAGCCCCGCATAGGCGCAGAACACCACCAGGCGCGAGTGGATCGTATCCAGGCGGACCGCCTGGTCCAGCGCCACCGCCAGCAGGCCCAGGGCAGCCGCGCCGCACGCCAGCCCGGCCCAGTTGCACTGGCGCCAGCGGGCGGCGCGCGCCGGTTCGCGCGGCAGGCCCCAGCCGGCCAGCGCCGCCGCCAGGGCCAGCAACGGCACACATTGCCAATACACCAGCCGCCAGTCGGCGAAGCCGTCCGTCCACACGCCGACCAGCCAGACCGCGATGGTGGAAGCGAATGTGGCGGTCAGGGAATACAACGCCAGCCCGTACAACTTGACGCGCGGCGGCAGGAACTTCAGCGCCGCCATCATCAGCAGGGGAATCAGCGCCCCGCCCGCCAGGCCCTGCAGCGCGCGCAGCGCCAGCATCAGCTCCAGGCTGCGCGCCAGCGGCAGCGCCAGCGCGGCCAGGCCGGACAGGCCGATGGCCCACAACACGAAGCGCCGCACCGACAAGGTGATGGCGAACCAGGCGGCGAACGGCATGGCGATCAGCTCGGCGGCCGCGTGCGCGGTGCCCAGCCAGGACGCGGCATCGAAGCCGAACCCCAGGGCGCCGCGCAGGTCGGCCAACGCCAGCGCGCCCATGCGGCCGGCCAGGCTGGCCGTGGTGGCGGCCACGAAAATGCCCAGCAGCCCGCAAACCGGGCGTACGGGCGAACCGGCGGCGTCCACTAGCGCTCTCCGCGCGCCAGGCGCGGCGCGGCCGGACGGTCCGCGTCGGCCTGCGCGGGCGGCTGCCAGCCGCCGCCCAGCGCCTTGTACAAGGCCACCACCGCCAGGGCCGCGTCGGTCTGGCCCGCGTCCAGGGCCAGGCGCGCTCCCAGCAGCGCCTGCTCGGCCCGGTTCACGGCCAGCCGGTCGGCGGCGCCGGCGCGGTAGGCATCCGCGACATGCCGCAGCGCCTGCCGCTGCTGCGCATGGGCGTCTTGCAGCGCGCGCTGGCGGCGCTGCTGCGCGGACCAGGCGTCGAGCGCGTCGTCGATCTCGTGCCAGGCCCGCAGCACGGCGGCGCGATAGGCGATGGCGGCTTCCTGCTGGCGCGCCTCGGTGAGCGCCAGCCGGGCCTTGAGCCGCCCGCCCTCGAAGATCGGCAAGTAAATCGCCGGCCCCAGCAAGAACTGCCGCGACGCCCAGTCGCCCAGGTCCTCGCTGTCGAAAGCCTCGCTGCCGAAGCGGCCGATCAAGTCGATGCGCGGATAGAAATCGGCCTTGGCCACGCCGATGGCGGCGGTCGCCGCATGCAGGCGGGCCTCGGCCTGGCGGATGTCGGGACGCCGCCGCGCCAGCTCCGACGGCAGGCCGACCGGCAGGACGGGCGGCGCCGGCGGCCGCGGCGCCGCACCCGCCAGCTCGGCGTCCAGCGCGCGCGGCGGCGCGCCGACCAGCAGGGCCAGCGCATTGAGCAGCGCGTCGCGGCGCTGCTCGAATTCGGCGATGCGTGCCTGCAGGCCATCCAGTTGCGCCCGCGCCGCGGCGATTTCCTGCAAAGTCGCCGCGCCATGGTCGCGGCGGCTGCGCAGCAAGGTCCAATGGCGCACGGCCGCGACGCGCAGCTCGAGCGCGGTGGCCAGCGCGGACTGGGCGCCGCGCAGCCGGAAATAGGCGGCCGCCGTTTCCGCCGCCAGCGCCACGCGCAGCGCTTCGCGCTCGTACGCGCTGGCGCGCGCCGCCGCGCCGGCGCCCTCGCGCAGGCGGCGCGCGCGGCCCCACAGATCCAGCTCCCAGCTTGCATCGAACCCGACTCGCCAGTAATCGAACGGATCGGTGCTGGCGCCCATGGCCACGAACTTGCCATGCTCGCTGACGGCTTCGCGCGATACGCTGCCGCCTATTGCCAGCCGCGGCCAAGCCGCGGCCGCGGCGATGCCGGCGCGCGCCCGGCTCTGCGCGACACGGCTGGCGGCCGCCTGCAGGTCCAGATTGCCGGCCGCCACGCGTGCCTGCAACTGATCCAGCACCGGGTCACCGAATAGTCGCCACCATTGTTCTGGCACCTCCCCAGCGTGCAGCGCCGCGCCGGCCGCCGGCTGGCGCGGCGCCAGCACGGCATGCGTCAGGGCGTCCGGCGGCGGCGCGAAATCCGGCCCGACGGCGCAGCCGCCCAGCAGCGCCGCCAGCGCGACGCCGGCCAGGCGCCGCGGCAAGCTGTTCATCCAGGGAGGTTCTAGTGGGCTCATTTGAACTATACCGAACGGTTCGGTTCGATACATTATGAGCAGCTTGTGGTAATGTCAAGAAAAATCGAACCGATAGGTACAGATATGAATGCCCCCCCTGCCGCGCCGCTCGGCGAGAAGGCCCGGGCCGTCCTGGCGGGCGCGCGCCGGGTCTTCCTGGAGCACGGCTTCAGCGCCGCGTCGACCGACATGATCCAGCGCGCGGCCGGCGTATCGAAGTCCACGGTCTACGCCCACTTTCCCACCAAGGAAGCCCTGTTCATCGCGGTCATCGAAGCCGAGTGCGCCTCGTTCATGGACACCGTGCGGCGCATCGATTTCCGCCCTGGCGCCCTGTCCGACACACTCAAGGCGCTGGCCGTGCGCTACCTCGAAGTGGTGCTGTCGCCCGCCGCGCTGGCGCTGTTCCGCGTCACCGTGGCGGACGCCCCGCGCTTCCCGCAACTGGCGCGCACCTTGTACCTGGCCGGGCCGCACGTCATGACCGCGATGGTCGCCGAACATCTGGCGCGCGCCGCGCAGGCGGGCGAAATCGATCTCGCCGAGCCGGGACGCGACGCCGCCGCCAGCCTGTTCGTCAGCATGGTGCGCGGCGAACCGCACGTCGAATACCTGACCCATCCCGACGCCCGCCCCACCGAAGCGCAGCTCGACCAATGGGCCACGCTGGCGGTCGGCACCTTCCTGCGGGCCTATGGGCGTACGCCCGCAGGCAAGTAGCATCGACAGGCCCGCCCAACCTCGCGTGCCGCGCGCCGGAGCCGCTCATGCCCAGAATCCTCGAACCTGGCGATTATTTCGGCGCCACCCTGCCGCGCTACCACGACGACGGCATCGCCATCGCCGAAACGCGCTTCGCCGCCGATCTCGTCATTCCGCAGCACGAGCACCTGAATCCGTTCTTCTGCTTCGTGCTGAACGGACACGGCACGCGTTCATGGCCAGCGCGCGCCGGCGCCGACCGGCCCATGGCGTTGACCCTGTTCCCGGCCGGCATGCCGCACGCCAACCGCTGGTACGGCGGCGGCGGCGAGGCATTGCACGTGGAATTCTCGCCCCTCTGGCTGGAACGGCTGGGCGGCCATGCAGGCGTACTGCGCACGCCCAGCGACTTCGCCGCCGGCGCGCCGGTCTCATTGATGCGCCGGCTGGTGGCCGAATGCCGCGAGCCCGATACGGCCACGCCCCTGGCCGTCGAAGGCCTGGTGCTCGAGTTGGTGGCCGCGTGCGCGCGCTCGACTGCCGCCCGCACCGCCGCCGGCCGGCGCCGCGCATGGCTGGATCGCGTCGAAGCGATGTTGCGCGAACGCTTCCATGAAAACCTGGCGCTGGACGAGATCGCCGCCGCCAGCCATGTCTCCGCCGACCACCTGGCGCGCGAATTCCGCAAGCGCTTCGGCTGCAGCGTGGGCGAATACGTGCGCCAGCTGCGGCTGGAGTTCGCCTGCCGGCAATTGGCGGTCGGGGGCGAACCGCTGGCGCGCATCGCGCAGGCCGCAGGCTTCGCCGACCAGAGCCATTTCACGCGCGTGTTCCGCCGCGCCATGGGCGCGACGCCGGCGGCCTATCGCGCCCAGCTCGCGCCGCATCGCTGCCGTTCCAGGAATTGACGCCGGCGTTCAAGACCGGCGCGCCGCGCCGGCATAGAGTCTGCCTGCATCGCCGCATTCCGCCGGCGCCCAGGAGAGCTCCCATGAACACCGCCCCGTTTCCCTATCTGACGCGACTCGACGTGCTGCACGGCGCCGGCGAGCGCATCGACGTGCCCGCGCTGGTCGCCGCCAATACCCACCCCTGGTACAACCAGACGCTCTGCCGCGTCAACGATTCAGTGGTCCGCCTGGGCGTGGTACAGGGCGAATATCACTGGCACAAGCACGATACCGAAGACGAGTTCTTCTATGTGGTCAGCGGCAATCTGCTGATCGACCTGGAAGACCGCACGGTCGACCTGCAGCCCGGCCAGGCCGTCGTCGTGCCCAAGGGCACCCGCCACCGCCCGCGCGCGCCCGGCCAGACCGTGATGCTGATGGTCGAAGGCGCCGGTATCGTGCCCACCGGCGACGCCTGACGGCGCGCGGCCGCCGCCCCGTCAGTGGGACGCCGCCGCCGCGCGACCCGGCTTGTCATGGGTGCCGTAGCGTTCGATCATGGTGCGGCTGGCGCGGTTCAGACCGGCCACATCGACCGCCACGCCATGGCGGCGGAACTTGTGCACCACCCGGTCCAGCGCGTCGACCGCCGTGATGTCCCAGAAATGCGCGTGCGACAGGTCGATGCACACCGCCGGCACCTCCTCGTGGAAATCGAACGCCGCCACCATCGCCTCGGACGACGCGAAGAAAACCTGGCCATGCACCGAGTAGCGCCGCAGCGCCCCGCCCTCGTCCAGCGCCGACTCGACGCGCAGCACGCCGTGCACCTTGGAGGCAAAAAACACCGCGCTCAACAGCACCCCCACCAGCACGCCGAGCGCCAGGTTGTGGGTCGCCACCACGACCGCCACGGTCGCCAGCATCACCGCCGACGAAGTCTTGGGATGAGTCGCCAGGTTGCGCAGCGAGGTCCAGTTGAAGGTGCTGATCGACACCATGATCATCACCGCCACCAGGGCGGCCATGGGAATCTGCCGGGCCCAGGGGCCCAGGAACACCACCAGCACCAGCAGCACGGCGCCCGCCGTGAAAGTGGACAGGCGGCCGCGCCCGCCAGACTTCACGTTGATGACGGACTGGCCGATCATGGCGCAGCCCGGCATGCCGCCGAGCAGGCCGGCCGCGATGTTGGCCAGGCCCTGGCCCTTGCATTCGCGGTTCTTGTCGCTGGGCGTGTCGGTGAAATCGTCGATGATGGAAGCGGTCATCAGCGATTCCAGCAGGCCTACCGCGGCCACGGTCACGGCATAGGGGAAGATGATCGACAAGGTCCGCCAGTCCAGCGGCACGCCGGGCAGCGCGAACGTGGGCAGCTGCTCGGGGAATGCGCCCATGTCGCCCACGGTGCGGATCGGCAGCTCCAGCCACATGGCGATCGCAGTCAGCACCACGATGCACACCAGCGGCGACGGAATGGCCCGGCTCAGGCGCGGGAACAGATAGATGATGGCCAGTCCACCCGCCGTCATGGCGTAGACCGTCCAGTGCACGCCGGTCAGCTCGGGCAGCTGGGCCAGGAAGATCAGGATCGCCAGCGCATTGACGAAGCCGGTGATGACCGAGCGCGACACGAAGCGCATCAGCGCGCCCAGCCGCAGCAGGCCGGCGCCGATCTGCAGCAGGCCGGCCAGCACGGCGGTGGCGAACACATACTGCACGCCATGGTCGCGCACCAGCGAGGCGATCACCAGCGCCACGGCGCCGGTGGCGGCCGAGATCATGCCTGGCCGCCCCCCGGCGATGGCGCAGACGACCGCGATACTGAACGCGGCGTACAAGCCCACCTGGGGATCGACGCCGGCGATGATGGAAAAAGCCAGGGCCTCGGGAATGAGGGCGAGCGCGACGACGATGCCGGCCAGCAGGTCGCCGCGGACATTGCCGAGCCAGTCCCGGCGCAATGTGGAAAACGTCATGGAATATTCAAGCAGGAATGGTGCTGCAAGGCAGCGCAGGCCATCGGCAGAAGAGTCGCGCGCAATGCGGGAGCGGCCGGTCGACCGGCGCCCGCCACCGCATGACAGCGCGGCGCGCGGCAGCGCGCCCGTCCGCGAATCTTCGTCCGAGGAGTTCAGGAGGAAGATTCGGCTGATGTCACATGGGTAGGCGCGGGCAGGGAATGCGGAGTGAAGGCCGGATTGTACACAGCCCGGCTGCCGCTACCGTTGGCTGGAAGTATGGAAGGAATGACTCAGTCGGCGCCGATATGCTGTCGTTCGATGATCTCGCGCCAGCGGGCTGCTTCTTCGCGGTTGAACTGCGCGAAGGCCGCCGGCCCCTGCGGCGCGCCAATCAGCCCCAGCCCCTTGATCCTGTCCTTTACCGAGGCGGTTTCGCTCACCGCCAGGATAGCCTTGGCCAGTTGCGCCCGCAGATCGCCCGGCGTCGAGGCCGGCAGGTAGAACCCGAACCAGCTGCTGGATACGACATCGGCGACACGACCGCTCTCATTTACCGTGGGCAGGTCCGGCAGGTCGTCCAGCCGCTGCGCGGTCGCCACCGCCAGCGCGCGGATCTTGCCCTCGCGCGCGTAGGGCATCGACTGCATGGTGTCGAAATAGGCGTTGACCTGGCCGCCCAGAAAATCTTTCATGGCGGCCCCCGTCCCCTTGTAGGGCACCTGGATGACTTCTATGCCCGCCCTGGCGGCGAACAATTCCGCCGCCAGGTGCGGGCTGGACCCCACGCCGGACGAGGCAAAGCTGAGCTTGCCCGGATGCGCGCGGGCGAAATCGATCAGTTCGCCGACATTGCGGGCCGGCACCGAGGGATGCACATACAGCACGTTCGGCGCCAGCGCCACGCGCCCCAGCGGCGCCAGGCTGGCCGGCTCGTAAGGCATCTGCTTCAGCATGTACGGGTTGGTCACCATGCCAACGCTGCCCACCAACAGGGTATAGCCGTCGGCCGGCGCGCGGGCCACGGCGGCCGCGCCGATGGAGGCGCCGCCACCCGGCCTGTTTTCCACCACCACGGGCTGGCCCCAGCGCCGGCCCAGCGCATCGGCATACAGGCGCGCAATGTTGTCGGTCAGGCCGCCGGGCGAATACGGCACGACGATGGTCACGGGCCTGGCGGGAAAATCCGCCGCGGCGGCGGGCGCGGCGAATGCCGTTAAACTGGCCAGCAGAAATAGAAAGCGGCGCATGGGGGTCTCCTCGTAGTCGTGGCGTATGGCCGTTGCATACGGCGCTGTTGGCAGTCTATTGGCGTCCCTGCCCGCATACGAGCGCCGCACCTGCAAACCAGAATTGCGACAAATGACATGGCTACGCGTACGCCCCAATGGGATCTGCAACGACTATCGATCTTCATGAGCGTGGCCTCGGCCGGCAGCCTCAAGGGCGCGGCGAATGCGCTGGGCTTGCCCCAATCCGCGATCAGCAGGCAGATCACGCGCCTCGAAAGCCAATGCAATGGCCGCCTGTTCAGCCGTACCGGCCGGGGGATGGTGCTGACCGAGCTGGGCGAACGCCTGATGCCGCAGATCGATCGCCTGCTGGACCAGGCCGACGAGCTGTCCGGCGTCGTGGCGGAAAGCGCTGCCCAGCCCTTCGGCGAGGTGACGGTCGGCGCCCTGCCGTCGTTGTACCTGTCCGCCATCGTGCCGCTGTTCTTCGCGCTGCGCGACCAGCACCCCGGCATCAAGCTGCGCATTCTCGAAGGTTCGGGCGGCCAGATCGACCAATGGCTCGGCAATGGCGAGGTGGATATCGGCCTGCCCTATCGATACGGGCCCTCGGCCGCCAACGATGCGGATCTGCTGTTCGACCTGGCTTCCTATCTGGTCGGCAGGCCCGGCGCGCCGCTGCTGGGACGCGACCATATCGCCTTCGCCGATCTCGACGGCGTGCCGCTCGTACTGCCGGGGCGTCCCAGCGCGGTCAGGCTGCTGCTGGACCAGATCGCCCGGCGCGCCGGCATCTCGATCAACGTGGTGTTCGAAGCCGACTCCACCCAGCTGCAAAAAGCGCTGGCCGCGGGCGGCGGCGGCTACACGGTGCTTCCGATGCACGTGGTGCGCGACGAGATCGCGGCCGGCAAGATGCAGGCGGTGCGCATCGTCGAGCCGCAGTTGCGCCGCGGCCTGGTCCTGGCCGTGACGCGGGCCCGTCCGGCCTCGCTGGCCGTGCGCTCGGTAGTGGCGCTGCTGCGCCAGCACTTCGGCTCCGAGAGAGTGATGCGCAAGTTCCTGGACTAGGGCCTATTCCAGGCGGGCGCCCGAGACTTCGATCACTTGCCTCCATTTGGCGGCCTCGCGCTGCACGATGGCGGCCATTTCCTGCGGCGTGCTGCTCTCCGGCAGCAGGCCCACATCGATCATGCGCCGCTGCAGGTCGGGCTGGGCAAGCACCTGCGCCACCGCGGCGTTCAGCTTGTCGATCACGGCGGCGGGCGTGCCGGCCGGCACCGTCAGGTAATTCACGGGCGACGCGTCGAAACCGGCCAGATCGTCCGCGATGGGCGGCACGCCGGGCAGCATGGGCAGCGATTGGGGCGTCGTCACACCCAGCGCCTTGACTGCGCCGGACTGGATGTGCGGCAGGTAGACGGCGACACTGTCGATGGCGATCTCGACCGTGCCGCCCAGCACGTCGCGCAGCGCGGCGCCCGTGCCCGGATAAGGCACGTGGTCGATCTCGATGCTGGCCATGGCCTTGAACAGTTCGCCGGCCAGGTGGCTCGATGCGCCGATCCCGGCGCTGGCAAAGCGCACCTCATGCGGGTGGGCCTTGGCGTAGGCCACCAATTCTCGCACCGAGGCGACGGGCAGCCTCTTGCCCGCCACCAGCACGCTGGGCACGACCGCCAGCTTGGACACAGGCACCAGGTCCTTCTGCGGATCGTACGGCAGGCTTTTCATAAGATAGGGATTGGTGATTTGCGGGCCCGGTGTCGTGTACAGCAGGGTATAGCCGTCCGGCGCCGCGCGTGCCACCTGGGTGGCCCCAATGGTGCCGCCTGCGCCCGGCTTGTTTTCCACCACCACAGGTTGGCCGAGGACCTTGCCGAGCGGTTCAGCCACCAGACGTGCCGTCAGGTCGGCGCCGCCGCCGGGCGCGAATGGCACGATCAGGCGCAGGGGATGGTCCGGATAATCCCCTGCCTGAGCCGGCGCCATGGGAACCAATGCGGCGAATAATGCAATAGCGTGCAAAAGACTGCGCAGCATGATGTTGTCTCCTGTTTGTAGGTTCTGTTCAAGATACTGGGCACAACGGCGCTTCAGGCCGGCAACCCAAGCACGTGCTTGGCGAGGATATTGCGCTGTATTTCATTGGTGCCGCCGTAGATCGTGGTAATTGCCGAGTTGTACAGGCGCCCGGCCGGCGTGACGCGCGTGTCGCCCGCCACATGCGAACCGGCATCGCCGCCATGCTCGGCGGTGGCCTCAACCACCTGCATGGCGATGCGCGAGTACACCTCGGTCGCCCATACCTTCAGCAGGGATACGCTGGGCGGCAGCTTCTCGCCGCGCTTGACCATGTCGGCGTATTCCGCGTACAGCGACTGCAAGTCAGCCACATCCAGCAGCGACGCCGCGTACATGGCCTTGAAGCGCTCGCTGGCGAACAGCCCCGCGGCCTCGCCAACACGCCGCAACTGGTTCAGGGCGTAGCGGGCCTGTGCCGGGCTGCCGACAAAGATGCGTTCGAATTCGAGAAGCGCCTTGGCGATGGTCCAGCCCTGGTTGAGTTCGCCCACCAGGTTGCTCTGCGGTACTCGCACCGCGTCGAAGAACACTTCGCAGAACTCTTCTTCGCCGCCGATATTTCGGATGGGACGCACCGTGATGCCCGGCGTTTTGATGTCGGCCAGCAGGAAGCTGATCCCGGCCTGCTTCTTGGCGGTCTTGTCAGTGCGCACCAGCATGAAAATATGCGTCGCATCCTGCGCCAGCGTGGTCCAGATCTTCTGCCCCGTCACGATGAAGTCGTCGCCGTCCGGCACGGCCTCGGTGCGCAGCGAAACCAGGTCGGAGCCGGCATTGGGTTCGGAATAGCCCTGGCACCAGACGTGATCGCCGGCGATGATGCGCGGCAGGTACTTGCGGCGCTGCGCCTCGGTCCCGTAGCGGATCAGGATGGGGCCGATGTTGATAATGCCCTGGTCGGGCATGCGGGCTACCCCATGGGCTTCCATTTCCTCGACCATGGCGATGATGCGCTCCGGCCCGAGCGCCATGCCGCCGTGCTCCCTGGGCCAGGCAGGCGCCAGCCAGCCCTTGCGGGCGAGCGCCAGGTACCAGGGACGCATTTCATTCCAGTGCAGCCGCTGCGGCGGATGGCGCAGATGCGCGGGGTAGTATTGCCGGATGAATGATCGCACGCGCGCCCGGAACTCTTCCTCGGGGATCGCATTCCAGTCGATGCCGGCGTCCGATTCCGGCGGTTCAGGCGGCAGGTCCGGCGCGCCCGCATGGCGGTCGCCGTCGTCCTGCCAGTAGTGCAGGGCCAGCCCGCGGTTTTCCTGGACCCCGCCCAGCCAGCTGCACAAATGCAGCGCACGCTTGAGATACAGGCCGACATCGCACTCGTCGGTATATCCGATGGCGCCATGCATCTGGATCGCTTCGCGCGTCATGTGCAGCGCGGCGTGCGCGCAGCGGCTCTTCAGGCGCGCTGCCCAGGCCTGGAAGTCCGCGCCTGCCACCTCGGCAGCGCCGGCCGCATCCTGCAGCACCGCCTGCGCCAGCCGCACCTGGAGGTGGGCGTCCACCATCCGGTGCTGCAAGGCCTGGTTCGCGCCAATCGGGCGGTTGAACTGGACACGGGTCTTCAGATAGTCCAGCGTCAGGTCATGCGCCTGCAGCGCGATGCCCAGCAACTCGGCCGCCTGCGCCACGCGCGTCTGGCAGTTGGCCGCCGCCACCGCCATCTCGACTGCCGCGCCATGCGCCAGCAGCGCATCGCCGTCGAGGGCAACGTCGTGGAACGACAACGTCGCCGCCGGCGTCCCGTCGACGCGCTCGTGCACGCTGACCTCCAGCCCCTGCGCATCCGCGGCCAGCCAGCACAGCGCCGGCTCCTGGCCGCGACGGCATACCACCAGCCAGCCGTCCGCCCCGGCGGGATAGACCCATTGCTTGCGGCCGCTCAACACATCGCCGTCCGGCCGCGCCGCCAGGGCGACCGCCGGCGGCTCGAACTCCAACTGCCGGGCGCTTTCCTGCCAGGCCAGCCCCACAACGCGGCGGCCGGCGGCGATATCGGCCAGCAGCGCGTCGCGAGGCCCGCCGGACGGCAAGGCGTTCAACGTCGCTACCGCCTGCACGCCCACGGCAATGACGGGCTCAGGCAGCGGATGCCGGCCGATCTCGCACGCGATGGCGGCAAATTCCCGCAGGCCCAGCCCCAGCCCGCCATGCCGCTCGGCAACCAGCAGTCCTGGCCAGCCAGCCTGCGCGAGCTTGGACCAGGTCGAACGTTCGAAGCCTGGCAGCGTGCCGCGCAGGGCCCGCAACCGCGATAACGGACTTTCCTGCCGGAGCAGATCCCTGGCGCTGTCGTGGAACGCGCGTATCACTTCGGCATCCGCGCCACTGCCCATCACTCGACCTTCCTGCATCAGTCCTCCATCCCTCGGGTTGCATCTCCCGGCGAGTCTAGGAGCAAACCGCCACAGCGGGCGCACGCCGCCGGCAAACCAGAATTGACGGAATTGCAATGGGCGCGGATTGCACGCGGCCGCATAACAGCCTTGCCGATCGCGGCATCCTGCCATGACGCTATCCGCCTAGACTTGTCGCATCACACAGTCGTCAAGGAGAATGGCTTTGCAGCCGCTGTTATCGAACATCAAGGTGCTGGACCTGAGCCGGGTGCTGGCCGGCCCGTGGGCCAGCCAGATACTGGCCGACCTGGGCGCCGACGTCATCAAGGTCGAGCGCCCGGGGCGCGGCGACGATACGCGCGCCTGGGGTCCGCCTTTCCTCAAGGATCGCGACGGCGCCGACACCACCGATGGCGGCTACTTCGTCGCCACCAATCGCGGCAAGCGCTCCATCACGATCGACCTGCAGACGCCCGAGGGGCAGGATCTGGTCCGCCAGCTGTGCCGCGACGCCGATGTCGTGCTGGAGAACTACAAGGTCGGCACGCTGGCGCGCCTGGGCCTGGACTACGCCACGCTCTCGCGGATCAATCCCCGGCTGGTGTATTGCTCGGTCACCGGCTTCGGCCAGAGCGGCCCGCGCGCGCCGGAGCCGGCCTACGACTTCCTCATCCAGGCCATCGGCGGCCTGATGAGCTTCACCGGCGAACGCGACGACAAGCCCGGCGGCGGTCCGCAGAAAGTCGGGGTGCCTATCGTCGACCTGACCACCGGCGTGTATGCCGCCCTCGGCATCTTGGCGGCGCTGCTGCGCCGGGCCCAGGTCGGCGCCGGCGAGTACATCGACGTGGCCATGCTCGACGTACAGGTCGGGCTGCTGGCAAACCAGGCGATGAACTTCCTGCTCGGCAACCGGGTGCCGCGCCGCACCGGCAACGCCCATCCCAACATCCAGCCGCAACGCACGTTCGCCTGCGCGGATGGCGACATTGTGCTGGTCGTCGGCAACGACCAGCAGTTCGCCGCGCTGTGCCACACCATCGGACGGCCCGAGCTGGCCGGCGACGAGCGCTACGCAACCAACGGCCAGCGCGTGCGCAACCAGTCCGCGCTCGATCCCCTCCTGGACGCCGCGTTCGCCGCCCGGCCGCGCGCCTACTGGCTCGATGCGCTCAAGCAGGCGGGCGTGCCCGCCGGGTCGATCAACACGGTGCCGGAGGTCTTCGCCGATCCGCAAGTGCGGCATCGCGACATGCTGCGCCACCTGCCGCATCCGGTTGCCGGCAGCGTCCCGCAGGTCATGAACCCGTTGAAATTCGGCGCCTCCGGCCTGCGGGCCGACTTGGCGCCGCCCCTGCTGGGGCAACACACCGAAGAGATCCTGGCGGAACTCGGCCTGGGCGCCGAACAGATCCAGGACTATCGCAACCGCAACATCATCTGAACCGGAGATACCCCATGACCACCCCGACCGACCTCGCCGGCCCGTACACCGCCCTGGATGTCAGGATCGAGGACGGCATCGCCGTCGTGCTGCTCGCCAATCCGCCCGTCAACGCGCTGAGCACGGAGATGATGAATGAGCTCACGCTTCTACTGGATCGTATTTCGGAGGTCTCCGACGTGCGAGCGGTCGTGCTGTCCGGCCAGGGCAAGACCTTCTGCGCCGGCGCCGACCTGAAGAACCGCGCCACCACCATACGCGGTCCCGGCGACCTGCCACAACACTCGCGGCGCACGCGCGAGTGCTTCCATGCCATCCGCGAATGCGCCAAACCCGTGGTCGGCGCGATCAACGGCGCGGCGCTCGGCGCCGGCCTGGCCATCGTCGCGTCCTGCGACATCCTGCTGGCGGCCTCTTCGGCGGTGGTGGGCCTGCCGGAGATCAATGTCGGCCTGCTGGGCGGCGGCCGGCACGGCATGCGCCTGTTCGGCCATTCGCGCCTGCGCCGCATGATGCTCACCGGACTGCGCATCGACGGCGACGAACTCTACCGCCTCGGCGTGGTGGAAGCCTCCGTGCCGGCCGAAGCGCTGATGGACCACGCCATGGAGCTGGCGCGCGAGCTTGCCTCCAAGAGCCCGCTGGCCACCGTATTGGCCAAGCAGACCCTCAATGCGATCGAGGACATGAGCCTGCGCGACGGCTACCGCTATGAACAGGACATGACTGCGGCCATCGCCAAGACGGAGGACGCGGCCGAGGCGCGGCGCGCGTTCCTGGAAAAGCGCGCGCCGGTATTCCAGGGCCGCTAGCGGCCGCGCGCCGAATCGCGGCGGCGCGCATAACAGCTATTACCGCGCAGCCGTAGGTTCGCCCGGAACGCCTGCCTACACTGCCTTCCAACAATCAGGAGGCGATATGGCAGGTGCTCTGAGCGGCTTGAAGGTGCTGGACCTGAGCCGTGTGTTCTCCGGGCCGTGGGCGGCCCAGATGCTGGCGGACTTCGGCGCCGACGTCATCAAGGTCGAACGGCCCGGCAGGGGCGACGACGTGCGGCACCAGGGCTATCCCATGCCGGACCGCGACGGGCGGCCCAGCGGCCCGACGTCCTCGTTTGTCGCCATGAACCGCGGCAAGCGTTCCGTGACCATCGACATCTCCCGTCCGGCCGGCCAGGAACTGGTACGGCGGCTGGCGCGGCAGTCGGATGTGCTGATCGAGAATTTCAAGGCGGGCGACCTGCGCCGCTACGGCCTGGACTATGCGGCCCTGTCCGGGCTCAACTCGCGGCTGGTCTATTGCTCCATCACCGGCTTCGGCCAGGACGGTCCCTACAGCCACCTGCCCGGCTACGACCCCATCTTCCAGTCCATGAGCGGGCTGATGAGCCTGACCGGCATGCCCGACGGCGAACCGGGGGCGGGACCGGTCAAGGCGGGGTATTCCGTGTCCGACCTCACGGCCGGGTTCTATGCAGTGGCGGCCATTCTCGCGGCGCTGCGGCACCGCGACCAGGTATCCGGCGCGGGGCAGCATATCGACCTGGCGTTGCTGGACGCACAGATCGCCGCCATCTCGCACATGGGCATGAATTATCTCGCTACCGGACGCCAGCCGGAGCGCGTGGGCAGTGCTTCGCAGATCACCGCCCCATTCCAGGCTTTCCCCTGCCGGGACGGACACATCATGATCGCGGTCGGCAACGACGCGCAGTTCCGCAGCTTCTGCCATGCCATCGACAGGCCGGAACTGGCATCGGATCCGCGTTTCGGGACCAATCCCCAGCGGGCCGCGCAGCGCGCGGAATTGGCGGCACTGATCGAACCGGCCATGCGCACGCGCACGGTGCGGCAGTGGAACGATGCGCTGGCGGCGGCGAATGTTCCCTGCGGCCCCATCTACACCATGGAGCAGGTCTTCCAGGACCCGCAAGTCCGGCATCGCGGGCTGCTGGGCGAGGTGGCGCATCCGCAACTCGGCCGGCTGCCGGTCATAGGCAACCCCATTCACTTCTCGCAGACGCCCGTGCAGGTCGGCGTGCCGCCGCCCATGCTGGGCGAACACACCGCCGCGGTGCTGGCGTCGGAGCTCGGCATGGACGAGCTGGACATCGGCCGCCTGCGCGCGGAGGGCATCGTATGACGGCCACCGACCACCAACTGATCGAGGCGGTGCGCGACAGCGCGCGCGACTTCCTGCAGCGGCGCGACCAGCGGCGGCGCAGGCGTGCTCAGCCCGCCCGGGATGCCGGCTACTGGCGGGAGATTGCCGCCATGGGATGGCTGGCGATGACGGTGCCGGAGGCACAGGGCGGACTGGGCATGGGATGGCACGCCATGGCGACGGTCGTGCAGGAAGCCGGCCGGGCCGCGCTGCCCGATCCATTGGTGGCCGCCGGCATCATTCCGGCAGCGTTGCTGGCGCGCCTGCATCGGCAGGCCGATCCGGACCGGTGCGAGCGCCTGCTGGCGGACGTATGCGAAGGCGGGCGCGTGGTCTGCCTGGCCTGGCAGGAAAGCGAGGGACAGCTCGAAGCGGGCGAAACCTCGGGCGCGTTCGGCGTCAGCTTTGCGCCGCGCGACGGCGGTTATGTGCTGAACGGCGAGAAGCGCCACGTAGTGCCCGGCGCGCACGTCGACGCCTGGCTCGTCACCGCGGACGGCCCGGATGGCACCGCGCTGCTCCTGGTCCCCGTCGGCACGGCCGGGGTTGGGATACATGCGCATGAACGCACGGACGGCACGCCCGCCTGCCACCTGTCCTTCGACTCCGTCCGCCTGCCGCCGGACGCGCTGCTATCGGCGCACGCCATCGCGGATACTGTCGATGCGGCGCTCGACCATGGCCGCCTGATGCAGGCGGCCGAACTCATCGGCATGGCGCGCCAGGCCCTGGCCGACTCGGTGGCGTACCTGAACACCCGCCAGCAGTTCGGCCGGCCGCTGGCGTCATTCCAGGCCTTGCAGCATCGCCTGGTGGACGCCGCCATGCAAGTGGAGCTGGCCCAGAACAGCCTGACGGACGCGCTCGACACACTGGCGGACGCGCCCGAGGCTGGCGCCAATGCGCTCAAGAGCCTCGCCAGCCGGGTGAAGGCCCGCGCGGCGCATGCCAGCCTGCAGGCGTGCCGGCTGGCCATCCAATTGCATGGCGCCATCGGCTACACCGACGAATGCGACATCAGCCTGTATTTCCGCGCCACCTTGCACCAGGCCGCCTGGCTCGGCAATGCCGCCGCCCATCGCCAGCGCTATGCGGCCCTGGCCGCCGATGTCCCGGCCGAAGACGCCGCGCGCCCGCGCCAGGAATGGACCGAGTTCCCGCGCCAGGCCGACTGGAATGCCATGCCGGAGGCCGAATTCCGCGCCATGCTGCGGGAGTTCTTCCGCCGGCATTATCCCGACCGCCTGCGTCATGCCGCATGGCGCCTGCACTGGGACGACATCAAGGAATGGTATTTCACCCTGTCGCGCCAAGGTTGGATCGCACCGTCCTGGCCGCGCGAACATGGCGGCATGGAGCTGTCGCCGGCGCGGCAGATCGCCTTCATCGAGGAAGCCGAACGCTACGGGGTGGCGCGCGCTCCCGACCAGGGGCTGGTGATGCTGGGCCCGATCCTGATCCGCTATGGCACGCCCGAACAACGGGCCCGCTTCCTGCCGGGCATCCTGTCCGGCCGGGACGTCTGGGCCCAGGGCTACTCGGAGCCCAACGCCGGCTCGGACCTCGCGGCGCTGCGCTGCGAAGCGGTGCCCGATGGCGACCACTTCGTGGTCACGGGCCAGAAGACCTGGTCGACGCTGGCGCAGGATGCCACTCACATGTTCATGCTGGTGCGTACCGACAAGACCGTCAAGAAGCAGGCCGGCATCAGCTTCCTGCTGGTCGACCTGGCCAGCCCGGGCGTCAGCCGGCGGCCCATCAGAACCGTATCCGGCCACGAGGAGTTCTGCGAAGTTTTCTTCGACCAGGTCCGCGTGCCGCGCGCGAACCTGGTCGGCGAGCTCAATGCGGGCTGGGGCATCGCCAAGGCGCTGTTGGGCTTCGAGCGGCTGTTCAGCGGCAGCCCCAAGCACGCCAACCACGCGCTGCAGCAGATCCTGCAGATCGCCCGGCAGCGCGGCCTGCTGGCCGACCCTGCGTTCGGCGACCGGCTGGCGGAATTGCGCCTGGATACCGCCGACCTGACCGCCATGTACCGCGTATTCGCCGACATGGCCAGGGCCGGCCGCCCGCTGCCTCCCGAGCTCTCGCTATTGAAGATCTGGGCGACCGAAACGCACGAGCGCCTCGGCGCCCTGTTGATCCAGATCGCGGAGGAATACGGCGGCGCCGCCATGACGGACACCTACCCCAATAGCGGCGTCCACGTACTGGCGCCGTACACCAACGCGCTGGCAGCCACCATCTTCAGCGGCACCAACGAAATCCAGAGAAACATCTACGCCAAGCAGGTCCTGGGCCTGCAAGGCGCTTGAGAAAACGGGCCACCCGGACCGCGGGCCCCACCATTTTGGAGAGAGACAATGAAAAAGACATGCGCGTCCATCGCGGCGGCGCTGCTGCTGGCCGCCAGTCTAATGCCGGCCGCGCGGGCCGGCGAGTCCTGGCCCAGCCAGCCGATCCGCCTCATCGTGCCCTACCCGCCCGGCGGCTCGGTGGACAATCTGGCCCGCCTGCTGGCGCCGGTGCTGGGCAAGCAGCTGGGCCAGAGCATCGTGATCGAGAATCGGGCCGGCGCCAGCGGCACCATCGGGGTAGACGCGACGATCCGCGCGGCGCCGGACGGCTATACGTTCGGGTTCGGCGTGCCGGGCGCCATCAGCGGCCTGCCGCATGTCATGAAAGTCCCCTATGACGTGGCGAAAATCCAGTACGTCTCGCTGGTGGCGCGGGTGCCCCAGGCGATCATGGTCAATCCATCCAATCCGGCGCGGACCCTGCCGGATTTCGTGGCCGCGGCCAAGGCGGCGCCCGGCCGGTACAACTACGGCTCGGCTGGCAACGTCACCACCCCCCACCTGGGCGGCGAACTGCTCAAGCAGCAGACCGGCATCGACCTGGTCCACGTGCCCTACAAGGGCGCATCGCCCGCGCTGACCGCCTTGATGGCCAATGAAGTGCAGATGTTTGCCGGCGACGTGTCGGCTGCGCTGGGCTTCATCAGGTCAGGCAAGGTGCGGCCGCTGGCGGTCAGCAGCCCCGAGCGCTTTGAAGGTCTGCTGGATGTCCCCACCACCGGGGAACTCGGCTATCCTGGCGTCATCGTCGAATCCAACTACGGGATCATCGCCCCTACCGGCACGCCGCCCGCCATCGTCGGGCAAATGGCCGAGGCGGTTGCCGCGGCGCTGGCCGAGCCGGCGCTGCATCGGCAGATCGTCGCCCAGGGGGCTGTCCCGCAGGCCACCACGCCGCAAGCATATCGGCAGCTGATGGAGGACGAGTCGCGCAAGTGGGGCGAGGTCATACGCAAGGGCAAGCTGGGCCTGCACTAGGCTGCCGCCCGGCCGGTGATTTATAGTGTCTGCGCTTCTTCACGACCTCCTGCCATGCCTTCCGCCAAAGCCACAGGCCTGAGCCTGGACATTACCGCTGATCTGCACAAGTGGCGCGCCTTCCTGGCCATCGCCGAACTGGGCAGCATCACTCGCGCCGCCTTGTACCTGGACCAGGACCAGTCGGTGCTGAGCCGGCGCATCAATGCGCTGGAACGCGAATGCAATGCCCGCTTGTTCAACCGCACCGGCCGCGGCGTGCAGTTGTCGGAAGTGGGAACGCGCCTGTTCCCGCTGGTGCGCACGCTGCTGGGCGATGCCGAGCGTCTGGAGCTCGAGCTCAACGGCCAGGCCCGCGAGCCCGCCGGCGAAGTGACGCTCGGGCTGCTGCCGTCCACCGCGCATCCGCTCATCCGCCGGCTGTTCTCCCGCCTGCGCAAGGCCTTTCCCAAGGTGCACCTGAAGATCCTGGAGGGTTCGAGCGGACAGATCGAGGAATGGCTCACCGACAACCGGGTCGACATCGCCATCCTGTATCGCTACGGTGAAAAATGCCCTCCTGGCGAACAGGCGCTGGCTTACGTGGACTCCTACCTGGTCGGCGCCGCCGACGATCCCCGCACGCGGGCCGACGATATCCCGTTCGCCGAACTGGACGGCCTGCCCTTCATCCTGCCGGGCGCACCCAATGGCGTGCGCAATGCCCTCGACGGCCTGGCGCGCGCGCGCAAGATCACCATCGCGCCGCTCATCGAGGCGGATTCCCTGCCATTGATGAAATCCATCGTCGCCCAGGAACGGATGTACACCGTGCTGCCGCTGCACGCCGTCTGGCAGGAAGTGCAGGAAGGCCGGCTGAGCGTCGCCCTGCTGCGCGACCCATCGATGGGCCGCATCATCTCGATGGCCCTGTCGCGCACCAAGGGGCCGGGCCGCACGGTCATGGAAGTGGCCGCGCAGATCGAAGACCTGGTGCGCGAAATGGGCGACGAAGGCGTGTGGCGGACGCGCCTGGAAAAAGCGACGGAATAGCGGGCGCGGTCAGCGGAATCCGTAGAGCCGCGCCGGGTTGTCCACCCATACTTTGCGCCGCAGCGTGTCGTCGCCCAGCCATTCGTGCTCGAGGTCGGCCAGCGCGTCGGCATAAGGCGCAGCCTGCCCCATCCGCACGAACGGCCAATCCGACCCCCACAATACCTGGTCCGCATTCGCGGCCACGAAGGCATCGTGCAGTCGCCGGGCATCCTCGTAGCCCGGCGCGCCGCCGACGCGGCACACGGTCAGCTTGATCCACACCAGGCCGTCGGCCAGCAGCCCGCGCAGCAGTGCGAACGCCGCATCGCCGGGGCCGCGCGCCGACGCCAGACTGCCCAGGTGATCGATCACCAGGGGCACCTGCAGCCTGGCGAGCGCGGGCAGGTGCCGCAGATAAGCCTCGGATGGCGCCCATAGCTGCGCATGCAAGCCGAACTGGCGCATGCGCGGCGCCAGCGCAGCCACTTGGTCAAAGCCGACGCTGCCCGGGAACAGGCGGCCGGCCGGATCGCGCGCCTCGACGAAGCGCAGCCCACGCACGCCGCCGTCATACAGATTCTGCAGTTGCGCGTCACTGATATCCGGATCGGCCACGGCGATGCCGCGCAGGCGTTCCCCGCCTGCGGCCAGTGCATCCAGCAGCGCCGCGGCCTCGGTGCCATAGGGCGCGGGCTGGACCAGCACGCCGCGTTGCGCGCCTAGCGTATCGAGCATGTGCAGGTAGCGTCCGACCGGCGCGTCGGGCGCGGCATACGACGAAGGATGCTGCAGTGGAAAGCGGTCATACGGGCCGAACACGTGACAGTGAGCGTCGCAGGCCAGCGGCGGCAACCGGTGACACGGGCGTCCCGGCATGCGCGGGGCCTCGGTGCTGGCCGGAACGTACGGCTTGGCGGCATCGACAGGCATCGTCAGCGCTCCCGCCCAGGCGCCGCCGGCAATCGGCTCAGCGCGGCGCGGCCGTCCCGCAGCGGCGTATCCAGGGGCGCGGGCGCATTGTCCGGCATCGGAATTTCGTGCGCGTTCAGGGTCATCGATACCATGGTGTAGTAGCCCACCACGGCAGTCAGCTCCACGACGCCCACCACATGCCAGGCTGCCAGCGCGCGCCCGTACAGCTCTTGGTCGACCTGGCCGGTTTCCTGCAATTGACGGCTGAACTCATAGGCGATCGCGTCGCCGGCTTGTTCGAAGACCGGCTCGCGCCGGGTGCGGATCGCCTCGATCACGGCGGACGGCACGCCGGCGGCGGCCGCCGCTTGCGCATGAATATGCCATTCGATCTGGCTGTTCCAGCGCCGCGCCGTGACCAGGATGGCCAACTCGCTGACGCGCGGCGGCAGGCTCGTGCCATAGCGCAGCAGGGCCCCGAGCGCCTGCCAGCGCTCGGCCAGGTCCGGATTGTGCAGCGCCGCGCGCAGCGGGCCGACCAGCCGGCCACGCGGCCCGGAGACGATCTGCTCGTAGACGCGTTTTTGGTCGGCGCTCATCGCGTCCGGGCTGGGCAAGGGAATTCGGCTCATGGACGAGGCTCGTTCAAGGGGTTTCAGTGGGCGCGCTGCGCAGCACGGAAGGCCGCTGCGCGAATCGCTCATGCCAGACCGCGAGCTTGGGATGCCCGTCGCGCCAGGCAATATCAGGAAAGCGGTAATCCAGGTACGACAGCGCGCAGCCGATGGCGATATGGCCGAGGTCGAAGGGGCCCGCCTGCAGTTCGTGCGCCTCGGCCTCCAGTGCCGCCAGCACCGCCTCGACCTTCAGGGAAAAAGCGTCCAGCCAAGCCTCCGTCTGCCGCTGCGGCGGCTTGGCGCGCTCCTGGCGGTAAAGCAGCAGCACATCAAGCAAGCCGTCGCCAAGCGCCTGGCGCCGCTCGGCCAGCAGGCGCGCGCGCGGCTCGGCCGGCAGCAAGCCGCAACCGCCCAGCGTATCGAGGTAGGCGCAGATCACCCGCGAGTCGTACACGGACGTGCCGTCGTCGAGGACCAGGGTCGGCAGCTTGATCAGGGGATTGTCGGGCAGCAGGTCCAGGTTGGGCTTGTCCATCGCGACAGGCGTGCGCACCAACTCCACGGCTTCCGCCATGTCGGCTTCGTACAGGACGATCATGACTTTGCGCACGAAAGGCGAGCGCGGCGACCAATGCAGTTTCATGGGGACTCCCGTGAGGACTTGGCGTATGGTAGCCAGCATGGGCCGCGCGGGATATGCCGGACACCGCATATCAGCTATGTGCCGGCACGGCCGGGCACGATGCTTGCCGCGGCCGGCCGCAACCCCAAGCCCGAGGAGACCCTCCCATGCTCGACCACACCGGCATCACCGTCTCGGATTTCGAGACCAGCAAGAAGTTCTACCTGACCGCCCTGGCCCCCCTGGGCTACGCCATCCGCAAGGAACATCCCGGCGCGGCCGGCTTCGGGGCCGGCAATCCGCGCGACGGCGGCGATCCGGGCGGCGATTTCTGGCTGATGCAGGGCGAGCCGTCGACACCGCGCATCCACATCGCGTTCCGCGCGCAAAGCGTCGAGCAGGTGCAGGCCTTCCACCGGGCCGCCCTGGCGGCCGGCGGGCGCGACAACGGCGCGCCCGGCCTGCGCCCGCAATACCACGAACACTACTACGGCGCCTTCGTGTACGACCCGGACGGCTACAACATCGAGGCCGTCTGCCACCGGCAAGCGTGACGCCGCGGCCCGCCGGAGCGAACCGGCGCTAGGCGCGGATATACAGCCAGCCCGCGCGCTGCAGGCGCGCCATTTCCAGGATCGAAGAACCCGGCAGCACATTGAGCGGCGCCCGGCCCTCGCGGTCGATCTTGCGCAGCGTGTTCGGACACAGCCAGGTCGCCTCGTCCAGTTCGTGGGCCGGCGCGTCCAGCGCGGCCGCCACGGCGGCGGCATTGAGCAGGATGCGCACCTCGGCCCGCGGCGCCTCGCGCCGCACATTGGCGGCGTTGCTGCGCGCGCGCTCCAGCGCGGCGGCGGTAGGCGCATGAAGCAGGATTTTCAGGTTGCTGTCGGATATCGTGTCGGGTGTCATGTCGTATTGATCCAGGAAGCATCGACAACGCCGGCGCGGTCGCGGGATGCGCCCGCCAAGCTGCTATATTTCTATTGGAAATAAACTAATTATTTTAGTTTATTATCGATCAGACAGGAGTCCTCATGTCCGAATCCCACGCTGACGCGGCGCTCGCCCAGGCCATCGACATGGTACGGGATGCGAGCCGGGGCGCCGCGCTGCGGCCCGATGTCGCCTCGTTCTTCGATCCCGCCACCAACACGGTCAGCCACATCGTGCGCGATCCCGGCAGCAGCGCCTGCGCGATCATCGATAGCGTCCTGGATTTCGACCCGGCCAGCGGCCGCACGCGGCACGCCAGCGCCGACGCCCTGCTCCGGTTCATCCGCGACCAGGACCTGCAAGTGCAGTGGGTGCTGGAAACGCACGCCCACGCCGACCATTTTTCCGCCGCGCCGTGGCTGCAGGAACGGCTGGGCGGCCAGCTCGCGATCGGCGAGCGAATCACCGTCGTGCAGCATACTTTCGGCAAGCTTTTCAACGCGGGCACGCAGTACGCGCGCGACGGCAGCCAGTTCGACCGGCTGTTCGCCGACGGCGACCGGTTCCGCATCGGCTCGCTCGATGCGGCGGTCCTGCAGGTGCCCGGCCATACGCCGGCTTGCATCGCATACGTCATCGGCGATGCGGTCTTCGCGGGCGACACGCTGTTCATGCCCGACTACGGCACGGCGCGCTGCGACTTCCCGGGCGGCGACGCGGCCACGCTGTACCGGTCCATCCGGCGCCTGCTGCGCCTGCCCGGCAACACGCGCATGTTCCTGTGCCACGACTACAAGGCGCCGGGACGCGACCACTATGCCTGGGAAACCAGCGTCGCGGCCCAGCGCAACGGCAACATCCACGTGCGCGAGGGCATCGGCGAGGCCGAGTTCGTCGCCATGCGCCAGGCGCGCGATGCCACCCTGGCCATGCCGCGCCTGATCCTGCCGTCGATCCAGGTGAACATGCGCGGCGGCCACTGGCCCGAGCCCGAGGACAACGGCATCCGCTACCTGAAGATTCCACTGAATGCGCTGTGACGCGCACGGCCGGATGCATTGACAAGACCCAAGGAGAGACCATGCACAGACCTGCCAACGGCCTGGCGCCGCCAGTCTACGACGTGGCCGTGGTCGGCGGCGGCTCGGCCGGCCTGGCGGCCATCGCCAGCCTGCTGCGGCGCCGTCCCGCGCTGCGCATCTGCCTGATCGAACCCGCGACGGAACACTGCTACCAGCCCGGCTGGACGCTGGTCGGCGCCGGCGTGTTCGCGCAGCACCGCACTGTACGGCCGATGGCCAGCCTGGTGCCGGACTGCGTGACCTGGGAACGCGCCGCGGCCGCGGCATTCGAGCCGGACGACAACCGTGTCGTGCTGGGCAACGGCGCGGCCGTCCACTACCGGACCCTGGTGGCGGCGCCGGGATTGAAGCTGGACTGGAATGCCGTCGCGGGCCTGCGCGACACGCTCGGCCGCAACGGCGTCACGTCGAACTATCAGCCAGGCCTGGCGCCCTACACGTGGCAGCTGGTCAGCGGATTGCGCCGCGGCCGCGCGCTGTTCACGCAACCGCCCATGCCCATCAAATGCGCCGGCGCGCCGCAGAAGGCCATGTACCTGTCGGCCGACCACTGGCTGCGCGCGGGCTGCCTGGGCGACATCCGCATCGAGTTCCACAACGCGGGCGCGGCGTTGTTCGGCGTCGACGCCTATGTGCCGGCCCTGATGGCGTACGTCCGCAAGTACGGCGCGCACCTCGAGTTCGGCTCGCGCCTGGTGGCGGTCGACGGCGCTGCGCGCGTCGCCACCTTCGAGCGCGCCGGCGCGGACGGCGCGCGCCATGAGGAACAGCGCGAATTCGACCTGCTGCATGTCTGCCCGCCCCAGGTGGCGCCCGACTGCGTGCGCGCCAGCCCGTTGGCGGCGGCCAGCGGCTGGATCGAGGTCGACCCGTATTCGCTGCGGCATGTGCGCTACGAGAACGTGTTCGCCCTGGGCGACGCGATCAGCGCATCCAACGCGAAGACTGCGGCGGCCGCGCGCAAGCAAGCGCCGGTGGCGGCCGAGAACGTCATTGCCGCGCTGGAGGGCAAGGCGCTGCCCGCCGCTTACGACGGCTACGGTTCCTGCCCGCTCACTGTCGAACGCGGCAAGATCGTGCTGGCCGAGTTCGGCTACGGCGGCAAGCTGCTGCCGACCTTCCCGCGCTGGCTCATCGATGGCCGTCGCCCGTCGCGGCTGGCCTGGCATCTCAAATCCGAGGCCCTGCCTGCCATCTATTGGCGCGCCATGCTCAAAGGCCGGGAATGGCTGTGCAAGCCGCGGCGGCGCGAGGCGGCAGAAGCGCGCTGATGCGCCGCGCGGCTGGACACGATGTGTCCATGTCTCTATACTTCGACATCTTTACCAGGCGGTCAACGGCCCACACAGCCGATCCGGCCGCCTGTCACAAGGTTGCGCACAGCGACCCGGCATCTTGCCGAAACACCTACACCCGGCCGCTTTGGCCGCGGAACAACATAGCCGGCTCACCAGGCCGGTTCATCGCCAAACCACGGCGGGCCGTTACGACCTGACTCCAACCCGTTGTGGCAACGCGGCACCTTTGTGCTGTGTCTCGACGCTGCTCGGCCAGGCGCCCGGAAGATCCCGGCCTGGCCCGCGCAGGCTTGCGATCGCGCGTTTCTTCGATCGACGGGTGTTTCGGTGCGCCATGGGATAAGTTGCCGCCCATCGCATACCGCGGAAACGGCATTGGGGGCATGCACGATGCCACGCGCGTCGCGCTGCGAAGGAGCAAGGATTACCAAGATGCAAGAGGCAGACTTTTTTCAGCTCTCGGGGACGACCGCCATTCTGCTGCTGGTCGGTTTCTACGGCGCCACCTTTCTGATGTCGCTGTTGATCAGCGAGAAGAACGAGAACGTCGACGGCTACATGGTGGCCAACAGCGCCGTGGGATTCGGCCTGTCGGCGGCCAGCATGATCGCCACCTGGATCTGGGCCGCCTCTTTCTATGCCAGCGCGACCTCCGGCTTCAAGTACGGACTGTCGGGACCGATCCATTACGGTTTCTGGGGCGCCCTGATGATCCTGTTCATCTACCCTTTCGGCAAGCGGTTCCGCAAGCTCGCCCCGCAGGCCCATACGCTGGCGGAAGTCATCCACGCCCGCCACGGCGCATCCAGCCAGATGATCATGGCGGTGTCGAATATCGTCGGCAGTTGCATCAGCCTGATGGTGAACTTCACCGCGGCCGGCGCGCTGGTCTCCATCCTGAGCCCCCTGACGTTCATCCAGGGCGTGCTGATCGCTGGCCTGGGCGTGCTGTCGTACACACTCTGGTCGGGCTTCCGCGCCTCGGTGATGACGGACTTCGCCCAACTGGTGGCGATGATCCTGGCCGCTGTGGTGATCATCCCGCTGGTGTTCGTCAATGCCGGCGGACCTGACCTGCTGGACGCGAACATGTGGCGCCTGAACGCCGAGCAGGCCGACTTCTATTCCACCAAGGCCATTCTCGAACAGGGCGCGCCGTACTTCGTCGCCGTGCTGGCCTACGCCATCGGCAACCAGACCATCGCGCAGCGCCTCTTCGCGGTGCGCGAGGACCTGATCAAGCCGACCTTCCTGACCGCCACCATCGGCTACGGCGCCGTGGTGATCGGGCTGGGCATGCTGGGCCTGCTGGCGCTGTTCACCGGCCTGGAGCCGGCCAACGGCGACATGAACAACATCATCCCCCAGATGGCCTCGACCTACCTGCCGCCCATCGGGATCGCGCTGTTCTTCATCCTCGTCATCGGCTCGCTGTCGTCGACGGCCGACTCCGACCTGGCCGCGCTGTCGGCCATCGTCATGACCGACGTCTACGCGAAAAACGTCGCGGCCGGGCGGCCCGATCCGCGCCGTATGCTGTGGTGGGGCCGCGCCACCATGATCATCGCCACCATGATAGGCGTGATCTTCGCCAGCCTGCGGCTCGACATCCTGGTCATGCTGGTGTTCGTCGGCGCGCTGTGGGGCGCCATCGTCTTCCCGGTCATCGCCAGCTTCTACTGGGACCGGGTCGACAACCGCGCCTTCGTCTGGTCGGTGCTGTCGGCCGTGGCGCTGTTCACCATCGTGCGCTTCGAACTGGTGCCCATCCAGGGCGCGGTCGCCGTGTTCTTCGAGATCTGCGCGGCCATCGGCGGCGGCGTCGTGCTGGGCCTGATGACCTTCGGCTTTTTCGGGCGTCCGGCCGCGCTGGTGGTGGGCGTGGTCGCGGCGGCGGTCATGATGTTCGCGTTCGCCGGCACGCTGCGCGAGCACATCGTGCTGATGGGCTCGCTGACCGCCTATGGCGTCAGCACGGTGGTGTGCGTCGCGCTGAGCCTGCGCAACCGCGAACGTTTCGATTTCAGCCTGCTGGCCGACCGCGTCACCTCGTTCCATCGCGAACAGGCAGCCTTGCGGGCGGCCGCGACGGCCACGCCGGCCCAGCCGGCACGCACTTGAACCCCAGACGATTCATGCAACGGAGACTGATATGTGGTTGACGCTTTATGTACTGATCTGGCCGGCGATCTCCGCCGCCATTCTCGCCATCCTGGTGGCAGCCCTGTGGCGCGACTTGCGCGCCGCCAGGGCGAGCGGCAAGTCGATGATCTAGGGCCTGCGCATGCGCGGCGCGTTTCATGGCGGACGGGCCCTGGCGTTCGCCGGCCAGGCTGTGTACCCTGTATGGTGTTGCGTTCGCGAGAACGGCGGCCGTGCGCGGCCGCGCTGGTTTTCTTCCAAGGAGGTAGCCATGAAGCGTCATCTCAAGATCACCTTGCTGGCCGGCGCGCTGAGCCTGGCGGGCATCGCCCAGGCCGACGTCAGCGTGCCCGTGCAGTTGGCCACCGACAAGGGCCCCGGCGCCGACGCCGGCACGGTGAGCCTGTCTGAAAGCAAGTACGGGCTGGTGCTGACCCCCAACCTGAAAGGCCTGCCGCCCGGCGTGCACGGCTTTCACGTGCACGAGAACGGCAATTGCGACGCCAAGCAGCAGGACGGCAAGATGGTGCCTGCCGGCGCAGCCGGCGGGCACTACGATCCCGACGGCACCAAGAGCCATGGCGCTCCCTGGGACGACGGCGCGCATCGCGGCGACCTGCCCGCGCTCTACGTGAATGCCGACGGCACGGCCACCACCCCGGTGCTGGCGCCGCGTCTCAAACTGGCCGAGGTGCAAGGGCGCGGCCTGATGGTGCACGCCGGCGGCGACAATCACAGCGACCATCCCAAGCCGCTGGGCGGCGGCGGCGGCCGCATCGCCTGCGGCGTCATTCCGAAGTAAGCCCGCCGCCGGCCGTCCGGCAAGACACCGGCGGCGCCCGCCGCCGGCGCCCGGCCGCTCGCCCGCGGCTCAGGCCTGCACGGCGGGCTCGGTGGCGGCCAGCGGCGCCTCCTCGCCGTCGATCGCGCACCGGATCGCATCCTCGGTGCGCTCCAGCAGCACGAACTTCAGCTTGCGGCGCGCCTCGGCGGGCACGTCGTCGAGGTCCTTCCCGTTGCGGCGGGGGATCATCACCGTGGTGATGCCGGCGCGCAAGGCCGCCAGCGTCTTTTCCTTGACGCCGCCGATCGGCAGCACCAGGCCGCGCAGGCTCACCTCGCCTGTCATGGCCACGTCGGAACGCACCGGGCGCCCCGACAGCAGCGAGGCCAGCGCCAGGAACATGGCGACGCCGGCGCTGGGGCCGTCCTTGGGCGTGGCGCCGGCCGGCACGTGGATATGCACGTCGGTCTTTTCCAGCGAATCGCCGCTCCAGATCTTGGCCAGCGTCAATGCGGTCTGGGCCGATTCCTTCATGACGTCGCCCAATTGCCCGGTCAGGATCAGGCGCCCGCTGCCCGGCGTCTTGCTGGCCTCGATGAACAGGATGTCGCCGCCCACGGGCGTCCACGCCAGGCCAGTGGCCACGCCCGGCACGCTGGTGCGCAGCGCGACCTCGTTCTCGAAGCGCCGCGCCCCCAGGATGGGCGGCAGGTCCGGCGCATCGATGGCCACGTGGGCCGCCTTGCCTTCGGCCACTTGCATGGCGGCATGGCGCAGCGCCGCGCCGATTTCGCGCTCGAGCTGCCGCACGCCGGCCTCGCGGGTGTAGTCGGCCACGATGGACGACAGCGCGGCATCGGTCAGTTCCGCCTGCTCGGCGCTCAGGCCGTTGGCCTCGAGCTGGCGCCGCACCAGGTAGCGGCGCGCGATCTGGATCTTTTCCTCTTCGGTATAGCCCGGCAGCTGGATGATCTCCATGCGGTCGCGCAGCGGCCCCGGAATGGTATCCAGCATGTTGGCCGTGCAGATGAACATCACGCGCGACAGGTCGAAATCCACGCCCAGGTAGTTGTCGCGGAACTTGCTGTTCTGCTCCGGGTCCAGCACCTCGAGCAGCGCGCTGCCGGGGTCGCCGTGGAAGCCGCCGGCGCCGAGCTTGTCGATCTCGTCGAGCATCAGCACCGCATTGCTGGTGCCGGCGCGCCGCATGGCCTGGATGATATTGCCCGGCAGCGCGCCCAGGTAGGTGCGCCGGTGGCCGCGGATCTCGGCCTCGTCGTGCACGCCGCCCAGCGCCACGCGCTGGAACGCCCGGCCCGTGGCGCGCGCGATCGACTGGCCCAGCGAGGTCTTGCCCACCCCGGGCGGACCGGCAAAGCACAGGATCGGGCTGCGGCCCTGCGGGTTCAGCTTGCGCACCGCCAGGTACTCCAGGATGCGCCGCTTGATCTTGTCCAGCCCGAAGTGGTCTTCGTCCAGCACCTTGCGCGCTTCGGCCAGGTCGATAGGCGGCTGGGGCTCCTGCTTCCAGGGCAGTTCGGTCAGCCATTCCAGATAGGTGCGCAGCATGGCCGATTCACCGCTGCCCTCGCCCATGCGCTGCAGGCGGCCCAGTTCCTTGCGGGCGTGGCACAACACCTCGTCGGGCATGCCGGCCGCCTCGATGGCGTCCTTCAGGCGGGCCACCTCAGCCGCGCTGTCGTCGATCTCGCCCAGTTCTTTCTGGATCTGGCGCAATTGCTCGCGCAGCACGGTCTCGCGCTGGCGCTCGTCGAACTGGGCGCGGGTGCGGTCGCCGATTTCCTTGGACAGCCGCAGCACTTCCACGCGGCCGGCCAGCAGCTCGATGGCCTTGTCCAGGCGCCGCGCCAGGTCGAAGGTTTCCAGGATGTCCTGCTTCTGCTCGGGCTTGATGTCGATCATGTGCGTGACCATGTCGGCCAGCAAGCCGGGCGATTCGATGCCGCGCACCACGCCGATCAGTTCGTCGGGCACATTGGGCAACAGGGTGATGGCATCGATGGCCTGTTCCTTGAGCTGCAGGAAGCGGGCCTCGGTCTGGCTGTCCTGGGCCTCGGCGGCCGGCACTTCAGCCACGCGCGCCACCATGTACGGCCAGCCGGTCAGGAACTCCAGCACGCGAAAGCGCGATTGGCCCTGCACCAGCAGGTGATGCGCGCCCTCCTGCCCGGTGATGTAGCGGGCGATCGGGCCTTCGGTGCCGACCCAGTACAGGTCGTCGGGCCCGACCGTGTTCTTGGTAGGGTCGCGCTGCAGCAGGAAGCCCACCGGACGCTCGTTCTTGACGGCGTCCTGCGCCGCCGCGACGGACGATTCGCGCCGCACCGTCACGGGCGACAGCACGCCGGGGAACAGCACCGCGTCGCGCAGCGGAATGATGATGCGCGCGTCTTCGGGCAAGGTGCGCGTGTCGGTCATGGGGCCTCCCTCAGTTTAGTCAGGGTCAAGACCAGGCAGCCGTCGGCCAGCGTGGACGATTCCGGCTCGAGCGCGTGCAGCGGCAGCGCGATGCGCCGGCGAAAACGGCCGTAGGGAATTTCGAAACGGTGGATGCGGGCATTGGCCGCCACGGGCATCGGGCGCACGCCCGACACCGTGATGCCGCCCGGGTCGAACGCCACCACCAGCGCGTCGGACGGCACGCCCGGCAGCGCCACGTAGACCATGACGGCGGTGGCGGTCTCGATGACGTCGACCGGCGGTTCCCAGTGAGGCGCGTCGGCCGGGCCGGCCCGCAGCAACTGGCGATGCAGGCGCTCGGCGTGTTCCAGCAGCGACAGCGCGTCGCCCCAGATCCAGGATGAAAAATCGCGCGATCTCATGAACTTGCCCTCTTGGCCATGGCTGGTATCTGGCGGCAAGTCGGCGGATTTCAAGCCACCGGCGGCGCTGCGGCCCCGCCGCAGGCCGCCGGCGGCGCGTGCGCGGCGCCGGCTGGCCGCCCTGCCGGCGCGGGCGCGAACCCGGCAGGCCCGGTCCTGTCATGATGCGCGCTGTCGGCGCCCGGCGCAACCGCCCCAACTATAGGGGCCGGAACATCGGTGCGCGCGGGCAGCGGGCCGCGGGGCTTACGCCGCCGTCACCGGCCGGCCATGGAACGGGTAATTGGGATCGTTGTAGCCGGGCGTGGAGGCGTGGCCCGGCGTTACCCAGGCGTTCACCATGGTTTCTTCCTCGGGCGTGATCTGCACGTCCAGCGCGGCGTAGTAGTCCTGCATCTGCGCCAGCGTGCGCGGCCCGGCGATCACCGCGCTTACCAGCGGGTTGGCCAGCACCCACGCGGTGGCGAAGTGGCCGGGCCGGATGCCGCGCCCTTCGGCGTAGGCGGCAAGTTCGGCGGCGATGCGCAGCGATTCCTCGCGAAACTCGGTGTCCAGGATGCGCTTGTCGCCGCGTCCGGCGCGGGTATCGGCCGCGGGCGGCTGGCCCGGCGCATACTTGCCGGTGAGCACGCCGCGGGCAATCGGGCTATAGGGCACCACGCCCAGGCCGTAATGCGCGCACGCGGGCAGGATCTCGACCTCCGGCCCGCGGTTGAGCATGTTGTAGTACGGCTGGCACACCACGGGCTGGGGCACGCCCAGCTCGCGGCACAGGCGGATCACTTCGGCGATGCGCCAGCCGCGGAAGTTCGACAGGCCGAAGCTGCGCAGCTTGCCGGCGCGGATCAGGTCGCCCATGGCGCGCACCGGCTCTTCGAGGTTTTCTTCATGAAAATCGCGATGCAGGTACAGGATGTCGATGTAGTCCGTGGCCAGCCGGGCCAGGCTGGTGTCCACGCCCTGCATGATCCATTGGCGCGAATAGTGCGAACGGTTGGGCGCCTTGGCGACGGCATTGCCGATCTTGGTGGCCAGGATCCAGTCGTGGCGCTGGCCGGCCAGCAGCTTGCCGACCACCTCTTCCGAGCGTCCCTGGTTGTATACGTCGGCGGTGTCGATGAAATTGACGCCCGCCTCGCGCGCGGACGCGACGATGCGCTCGGCTTCGTCGAACGGCGTCTGCTCGCCGAACATCATGGTACCCAGGCACAACGGGGAAACGCGCAGGTTGCTGGCGCCGAGGCGGCGGTATTTCATGGCGGTAGTCCTAGTCGGGTGATGGAAAGAAGCGGCTCGCGCGGGCGCGACGCTACAGCGTACCGCTATCGGGCGGAGCTTGCAGCAGCCCCGGGTGCTTCACGAAGCGTGAAGCCCCCTTTACGAATGCCGATAACCGGCGCGCCGCGATCGCTCTTACAGTAGATGATTCCCGATGAGGCCGGCTGCAGGCCTCATACAACTCATCGAATTCAGGGGCGAGGCATGACCGACAATGGCGTTTTGCGGATTCCTTCCATGCGCGACCGCTGCTCCGACGCGGAATGGCAGGCGCGCGTCGACCTGGCCGCCTGTTATCGCCTGGTAGAGCTCTACGGCATGGCCGACATGATGGCCAACCACATTTCCGTGCGGGTGCCGGGCGAAGACAACGCATTCCTCATCAATCCCTACGGCATGATGTACGAAGAGATCACGGCATCCTGCCTGATCAAGGTCGACCTGGCCGGCAACATCCTGGCCAAGCCGGACTTCGGCGCCCTTGACTACGGCATCAACAAGGCCGGCTATGTCATCCACAGCGCGGTGCACGAAGCCCGCCACGACGTCGACTGCGTCATCCATACCCATAGCTGGGCCTCGATGGCCATTTCGTCGCTGGCCTGCGGCCTGCTGCCCCTGACGCAGACGGCGATGCGCTTCCTGAAGATCGGCTATCACGACTACCAGGGCGTGGTGCTGGACAACCAGGAAAAAGCCTCGCTGATCGACGACCTGGGCCAGGGCGAGGCGCTGATCTTGCGCAACCACGGCGCCCTGACCGTGGGACGCACCGTGGGCGAAGCGTTCAACTGGATGCACCGGCTGGAGCTGGCCTGCCGCTCGCAGCTGGCCGCCCAGGCCACGCAGCAGCCGCTGCAGCCCGTGCCGCGGCACATCCTGGAAGAGACCTGGAACAACTACCAGCCCGGCACGCGCCGCCCCTACGGCGTCATGGAATGGCCGGCGCTGCTGCGCAAACTGGACCGGCTCGACAGCAGCTACCGCGACTAGGGCCGGTTCCCTCTCAAAGAACCGCCGCTTCCCTCCCTGCGGGCCGCCAGCCGACGCCGCGCGCGGTGCCGGCGTGGGCCGCGTTTTCCCTTCTGCAATAACGATAACGACGAGGAGAGTCACATGAAGGCAAGTTGGAAATCCCTCATCGCGGCCGGCGCCCTGGGCCTGGCCGCGGCCCTGCCGGCGCAGGCCGGGTACCCGGAACGCCCGGTCAAGGTCGTGGTGGCGTTCACCGCCGGCGGCACCACCGACAAGCTCACGCGCAGCGTCAGCGAACACTTGGCGCAGCAACTGGCGCAGCCCTTCGTGGTCGAGAACCGGCCCGGCGCCGGCGGCAATATCGGCACCGAGTACGTGGTGCGCGCCGATCCGGACGGCTACACGCTGATCGTCGATTCGGTCGGCCCCATCGCGGTCAACCCGTCGTTGCACAAGCTGGACTACGATCCCTTGACCGACCTGGCGCCCATCGTGCAGATCGCCACTGTGCCCAACGTGCTGGTGGTGCCGCCCTCGCTGCCGATCAAGAACATCGACGACTTCCTCAAGTACGCCAAGTCCAAGAAGAGCCTCAACTATGGTTCCACCGGCGTCGGCACGTCGTCGCACCTGTCCAGCTTCATGCTGATGCAGGCGCTCGGCGCCCGCGACGCGACCCATGTGCCCTACAAGGGAGCCGACGCCGTCAACGACCTGCTGGCGGGCCGGCTGGACTTCATGTTTGCCACGGCGCCGTCCGTCATGGGCCAGATCCGCGCCGGCAAGCTGCGCGCCATCGCGGTCAGCACCGACAAGCGGCTGGCCTCGCTGCCCGACGTACCCACCGTCGCCGAGTCGGGGTTCAAGGACTTCGACGCCGGCTCGTGGTTCGGCTACTTCGCGCCCAAGGACACGCCGCCGGAGGTCATCGCCGCCATCAACAAGGGCGTCAACGACGCCCTGCCCAAGCTCAAGGACGAGATGCTGCGCGAAGGTGCGATCGCGGTGGGCGGCACGCCCGAGCAGTTCGACCGCTTCACCCATATTGAATACGAGAAATGGAAAGCCATCGTCCAGCAACTCGGCGCCAAACCGCAATGAGCGCCGCCGGGCCGCTGCGCATTCTTTGTTCCGAGCTGGAAGCCCGCGCGCTGGCGCCGCGGTTGCGGCCCGGCGGGCGGGAAATCCGGCTGTGCCACCCAGGCGACCCGGATGCCGCGCGGGCTGAAATCGGATTCATCTCCCGCGACATCACCGGCCGCTCCACCAAGTTCGAAATCCTGCCCGACACCGAGCGCTTCTACAGCGCGCTGCGGGCGGCGCGCCACTTGCGCTGGCTGCACGTGCATTCGGCGGGCCTGGACCGCGACATCTATCAGGAGTTGCAACGGCGCGGGGTGCGCGTGACCGCCTCGCACGGCGCCTCCGATGCGGTCGTGGCCCAGACCGCCGTCGCCGGCGTGCTGGCGCTGGCCCGCCACTTCCCGCACCTGATGCGGGCGCAGCGCCGGCACGCCTGGGAACCGCTGCTCGACGAGCAACTGCCACGCGACCTGGAAGGACAACGGGCTGTCATCGTCGGCTGGGGCGGCATCGGCCAGCGCATCGGACTGCTGCTGCAAGCGCTGGGGCTGAAGATCTCGGTGGCGCGCCACGGCGGCGAGCCAGCCGGGGCCGGCATCCCGACCGTGCGCTACGGCGAACTGCGCGGCATTCTGCCCGGCGCGTCATGGCTGGTGCTGGCCTGCCCGCTCACCGACGCGACACGCGGCCTGGTCAATGCCGCCGTGCTGGCGGCCCTGCCGCGCCATGCCTGCCTGGTCAACCTGGCGCGCGGGCACGTGGTGGACGAGCCGGCGCTGGTCCGCGCACTGCAGACGGGCACGCTGGGCGGCGCGTTCCTGGACGTGTTCCACCACGAACCCCTGCCCGCCGCCTCGCCGCTCTGGGACCTCGACAATGTGATCATCTCGCCGCACAGCGCCGCCTTCTCGGACGGCAATACGGCGCGGGTGCGGCAGATATTCCTGGACTACCTGCGGCAGTGGGTGCAGGACGGCGGCTAGCCGCCAGCCAGGCATGGGGAGTGCGGGCCAGCCCGGATATTTTTAGACAATGTATAATTTTCTACATTGTCTAAAAATATGGCTGCCTCCATGCCGACCCCTGCCCCTTCTCCTGTCGTTGTCATCGGCGCCGGCCTGGCCGGGCTGGCCGCCAGCCTGCGCCTGGCCTGCGAGGGCCATCCGGTAACCCTGCTGGAAGCCGGCGGGGCGCCGGGCGGCTGCTGCGCCAGCGTCGAGGTCGACGGCTTCCGTTTCAATACCGGCGCGGTGTACATGGCGGCGCCGTCGTTGCTGGGCGCCGCATTTCAGCGCCTGGGGCTCGAGCTCGAGCGCGAACTGACTTTGCTGCCCATCCAGCGTCCGCACCAGACCCACCTGCAGGACGGTGCCGTCGTGCACCTGGCCGACGCCCGGACATCGCGGGTCGACGGGCCGCGCGGCGCCGAGCGCACGGCCATGCTGCGCGACGGGCTGGCGGCGCTGCAGCGCCACTGGGGACCGGTCTACCGCATACTCACCACCGAAGTGCTGCCGCACCAGCCTTCGCCATGGCGCGCGCTGTGGCACCTGGGACGCTACCTGCCGCGCATGGGCGGGCATGCCGCCGCCCTGATCGCGCGCTTCTTCCCGGACACCGGCTTGCAGGCGGCAGTGGCCTCCACGCTGCTGTACACCGGCCTGCCGCCCGACCGCCTGCCCGCCACGCAGATCATCGGACTGATCGCCTTGCTGGAAGAAGGCTTCCACCTGCCGCGCGGCGGCATGGGGGCGGTCAGCGCGGCGCTGGCGCGCCGTCTCGGCCAGGCCGGCGTCACGCCGCGCCTGGGCGCGCAGGTCGAGCGCATCGAAACGGCCGGCGGCGCCGTGCGCGGCGTAGTGCTGGCCGGCGGCGAACGCCTGGCGGCGGACCGGGTCCTGGCGACCTGCTCCGGCTTCGAGCTGGCGCGCCGGCTGCTACCGGCCGCCGCCGTGCCGAGCCGGGTCGCCCGGGCGGCGCGGCGCGCGCCGCTGTCGCACCGGGCGGTGTCGATCCAGCTGGGATGCTCCGGTGCCGCCATGCCGTCGTCGTTTGTGGTCAACCATGTCCCGGACATGGCGCACCAGGGCCTGCTGCACCAGGCCCAGCCGGACGTGCCGCAATGGCTGGCCTACACCGTGCTCACCCAGGTACAACCGGACCTGGCGCCGGCCGGCAAGTCGATCATCGAGCTCTATGCCCCGGTCTCGGGCATCGGCCATGCGTCCGAATGGACGCCGGCCATGACCCGCCAGGCCGTGGACTTCCACATGGAAGCGTTGCGGCGCCGCCTGCCCGGCCTGCAGGTCGAAACCGCGCGCGTGCTCGACCCCAACGACTTCGCCCGGCAGCGCCACCTGTACGAAGGCGCCCTGTATGGCGTCGCGCCCGGCACCGCTCCCGACCGGCTGTTCCCGCACCGGACCGGACTGCGCGGCCTGTACCTGGCCGGCCAGAGCACCTTCCCGGGCTACGGCGCGCCGACGGCGGTATGGTCGGGCATCCATGCGGCCGACGCCTTGCTGCGCCACGAGCCGGCCTGACCCGCCACCCACTCTTTACGGACCAGACTCTTGCCGGATCTCGCCACCGATGCCAGCCGCAGGACGCGCAAGCGCCTGCAGACCCGCGACCACATCGCCGCGGCCGCCTTCGCGCTATTCGACGCGCATGGCTATGACGCCGTGACCATGGAACAGATCGCCGCCGCCGCCGACGTGGCGCGCGGCACCTTGTACAACCATTTCCCGGTCAAGGAGGCCGTGCTGGCGCATGGCCTGCACGCACAACTGGCGCGCGACCTGGAACCGCTGATGCGGGCGGTGCTGGCCCGCGACTCCGTGGCCGAACGCCTAGCCACCTTGCTGGCGGCATCGGCCGGCTGGTGGGAAGCGCATCGCCATTACGCGATGCCGTACATTCGCTATCGTTTCCAGCAGGCGCGCGCCGGCCATCCCCAGGACGGGGCGTCCGACATGGTGCCCGTCTATGCCGGCCTGATCGCGCAGGCACAGGAACGCGGCGAACTGGACCCGCGCCAGGCGCCCGCCCGGCTGGCGCACTACCTGCATTATCTTTACCTGGGCGCGCTGATGGCCTGGCTGGGCGACGCGGACCTGCCGCTGGGCGACGAACTGGCCCGCGTGGTCGAGTTCTTCATGCGCGGCGCCGCGCCCGCGTCGCGCCCGTGACGGCGGGGCGCGCTACATGCTGCGCAGCATCCGGCTCAGGCGCGCCTTGTAGGCGCCCCGGATGTGGTCGCGGGTGATGCGCTCGGCCAGGTCGAGATCGCGCTGCTCGAGCGCGGCCATCAGGTTCTGGTGTTCGCGCGCGCTATCGTGCGCGCGCTGCGGATCCAGCAAGGTGGTCGGACCGAGCAGGCCCATCGATTCCTGCAGCAGGCTCAGCGTCTTCAGCAAATAGCGGTTGTGCGCGCAGCGGTACAGCATCTCGTGGAACAACCGGTTGTTCTCGGCGAGCTGCTCGGGGTTGTCGATCAACAGCGCATCGCGGTCGACGATATCGCGCATCGCGGCGATCTCGATCTCCGACGCATGGTGCGCCGCCAGCCGGGCAGCCGTGCCTTCCATGACTTCGCGCATGAAGTAGAGCTCGTTGACCATGTTGTGGTCCAGCTGCGTCACGATCAGCCCACGGCCCAGGTCGTTGGTAACCAGCCCTTCGCTTTCCAGCCGGCTCAGGGCTTCGCGCACCGGCGTGCGGCTCAGGCCCAGCAGCTCGGCCAATTCGATCTCGCGCAGCCGGGTGCCTGGCTCCCATTCGCCGCGGCGGATGGCGGCGCGGATGTACTGGTAGACCTGGTCGCCGCGCTTGCATGCCGGCTTGCCGAGGCCGCCGGCATCGGCGCTGGTCCGGGTTTTTTGTCTTGCCATGGTCCGTCGACGTAGCGGGTTGAAGAGCGGCCATGATACCCAACCCGGCCGGCCACGCCCGCGGGCCTGGGCGCCGGCGCCCCGCCCGGCCGGCGCGCTCACCGGGCCGGCTTGAGCAGCGCATGCCAGCGCCCGATCTCGGCGCGCACGAACTGTTCGAACTGTGCCGGCGAGGACACGCGCACCTCGCCGTCGATGACTCGCAGCCGCCGGGCAACCTCCGGGTCCGCCAGGCTGGCGCGCAGCGCCTGGTTGATCTTGTCGACGACCGGCCCGGGCGTGCCCGCGGGCGCGAACACCCCCCACCACACTTCCGCCTCGAAACCCGGCACGCCCTGTTCGGCGATCGTCTTGACGCCAGGCGCCGACTGCAGCCGCTCGCGGCCTGAAGTCGCCAGCAGCTTGACGCGCTTGCTGTCCAGGTGGGGACGAATCTGCGACATGCCGGTGAAGGCGAGATCCACCTGCCCGCTGGCGACCGCGAGCAGCGCGGGGCCCGCGCCCCGGTACGGCACTTCCATGATGTCCGCCTGCGTGGCGGCCTTGAACAGGGCCGCGGCAAGGTGGGAGGCCGAACCTTCGCCCGACGTGGCGATGGTGATCTTGCCGGGATGCTTCCTGGCCAGCGCGATCAAGGCCGGGATGTCGTCGGCCGGGAGCGCCGAGCGCGCCGCCAATCCCATCGCATACGTGATGACCTGGCCGACCGGCGCGAAGTCGTCGGGCGTGCGGTAGGGCAAGTCGGGCAACAAGGTCGGATTGGTGGCGAAGCTGGGGCTGGTCAGCAGCAAGGTATAGCCGTCGGGCGGCGCGTGCGCCACGGCCTCCGTGCCGGTCACGGTGTTGCCGCCCCCGCGGTTCTCGATGATGACGGGCTGCTTCAGGGTTGCCGCGAGCTTGTCGGACCAGGCGCGCGCGATGAAATCGCCGCCGCCGCCGGCCGCGAAGGGAACCACGATGCGCACCGGCCGGGACGGATAGTCGTCGGCCCGCGCGGGCTGCGCCTGCAAGGCCAGCACGGCCAGGCAGGCCGCCGCGAATGCGTGTTTCATGTCTCCTCCGATGGCGCGGCGGGATCGCGCGCCGGTTGAAGCAAGGCCATGACTTCGGCTCTGGCGGCCATTATTCCATTGTGTTCCTATGTACACAATAGTATTCCAACGCTAAACTGGCGGCGTTCCCTGCTCGCCGGTCGTATTCGCATGAAAGCACCGCTTGAAGTCCTGAACACCTATCCCGTCCACGACTGCACCTTGCATGGCGCCTTCCAGAGCCGGCTGGCCAGGCGGGCTGCCGAACTGTTCCTGGTCCAGGGCGAACTGCGCTGGACCTGGGCGGAATTCGGCGCCCGGTACGAGCGCCTGGCGCGCGCCCTGGCGGCGCGGGGAATCGGTCATGGCATGCGCGTGGCGGTGGTCGGCCGCAACGACAAGGCGCACTTGCTGGCGCTGTTCGCGCTGGCCAGGCTGGGGGCCGTCATGGTGCCGGTCAATCCCGATTTCGGTCCGCGTGAACTGCGCTATGCCCTGCAGCACGCCGACGTGCACGGAGTCATCGCCGAGACCCGCCTGCGGGCGGCGGTCGCCCCCATCCTGGACGGCTTCGCCGCGCGCCCCTGGCTGCTGGCGCTCGACGGCGCCGCGCGGGATCCGGACTCGCTGGAGGCCGCCATGGCCGGCGCCCCGGATACCGCGCTGCCGCCCCCCGCCGCGCCCGCCGATACATGCGTCATCATCTTCACTTCGGGCACCACCGGCTTCCCGAAAGGCGTGATGCACAGCCAGCGGAACCTGATCGCCGCCGGCGAGGCGAACGTGGCGCGGGTGCACTTGCAGCCCGACGACCGCATCATGATCGTCCTGCCGTTCTTCCACATGAACGCGCTCTTCTATTCGATCGGCGGGGCGCTGGCCGCCGGCGCCAGCGTGGTGCTGGTGCCGCGCTTCTCGGCCTCGGCGTTCTGGCGCGAGGCGGCCGACAGCGGCGCCACCGTGGTCAATATCATCGAGGCCATCGGCACCATCCTGGCCGCGCGCGACCGGCGCGAATACCGGCCGGATCATCGCCTGCGCGCTGTCTACGGCGTGCGCCGCAAGTTCGCGCGGACCTTCCACGAAGAATTCGGCATCCCGCACCTGCTGGCCGGCTTCGGCATGACCGAGATCCCGGGCGTCACCTGCAACCCCTACGGCGAAGCCGGCAAGCCGGGCAGCATGGGCCTGGTGGCCAGCCACCCCGACCCGTCGCGCCCGTGGGCGCAATGCCGCGTGGTGGACGACGCTGGCCGCGACGTGGGCGTGGACCAGGTCGGCGAGCTATGGGTCGACACGCCGATCGTCATGCAGGGCTATTTCCGCGATCCCGAGCAGACGCGCCAGGCTTTCAGCGGCCGCTGGCTCAAGACCGGCGACCTCGTGCGGCGCGACGCGGACGGCTATTTCTTTCATGTGTCGCGCAAGAAGGACATCATCCGCCGCCGCGGCGAGAACATCGCGGCGGCCGAACTCGAAATGGTCATCAACGAGCATCCCCAAGTATTCGAGGCGGCGGCATTGGCCGTTCCTTCCGAACTGGGCGAGGACGACATCCTGGTCGTGGTGGCGCCGCGCGATGGCGCGCGCCTGAGCGAGGCCGACATCGCCGCCTGGTGCCAGGCGCGGCTGGCGGCCATCAAGGTGCCGCGCTATGTGGCGATGCTGCCCGAACTGCCCCACACGCCCACGCACAAGATCGCCAAGCACGCGCTGCGCGACGACCCCCGCGTCAGGGCGCGCGCCGTCGACCTGCAGGCCTGACGCCGCGCCCGCGGCCTCGCGCCGATTCCCTGCCAGCCGCACATTGCCCAACGAAGGAGACCCGCCGCCATGGCCAAGCGCAAGCAATTGAGGACAGACATTTGCTGGAGTACCGAGGACAAGATCACCATCAAAGGGCTGGACCTATGCCGCGACATCATGGGCAAGGTCTCGCTGGGCGACATGGCGTTCCTGGAACTGGCCGACCGCCTGCCCAATGAACGCGAGTCGCGGGTATTCAACGCGCTGGCGGTGATCCTGGTCGAGCACGGCATGACGCCCAGCGCCATCGCGGCGCGCCTGACCATCGCCGGCGCGCCGGAGGCCATGCAGGCGGCAGTGGCGGCCGGCCTGAACGGCCTGGGCAGCGTGTTCGTCGGCAGCATGGAGAACGCCGCGCGGCTGCTGCAGGAAGCGTTGCCCGACCCGGCCGCGCCGGCCGACATCCCGGCGCTGGCCGCGCGCATCGTGGACCAGTGCACGCAACGCGGCGGCGCCATCCCAGGCATCGGCCACCACATGCACAAGCCGGTCGATCCGCGCGCCCCGCGCCTGTTCGAGATTGCCCGCGAGAACGGTTTCGACGGCCCCTACGTGGCGCTGATGCAGGCCGTCGCGGCCGAAGCGCAGCGGCGCCTGGGCAAGAGCCTGCCGGTCAATGCCACCGGCGCGATCGCCGCGGTCGCCAGCGAACTGCGCCTGCCCTGGCGCATCGTGCGCGGCATCGGCGTCATGTCGCGGGCCATCGGCCTGGTGGCGCACGTGCTGGAGGAATGGCGCCAGCCCATGGCGCGCGACATCAAGGCCATGGTGGAAGAGGAAGCCACCGCGCACCTGCGTTGAGGACGCTCGCCGCGGCTTGCGATTATGCCGGCCGCAGGCTACTATTCAATAAACGTTGAATTATTGAATCATGACCGAAGACCACGCCGTCGCCGCGCTGTCCGCGCTGGCGCATCCGCACCGCCTGCGGCTGTTCCGCGCCCTGGTGGTCGCCGGCCTCGCCGGCCTGACCCCCAGCGTGCTGGCCGACCAATTGGAGGTGGCCCGCAGTGCGCTGTCGTTCCACTTGAAGGAACTGGCGCACGCCGGCCTGGTCAGCGTCGAACAACAAGGCCGCAATCTCATCTACCGCGCCGACTTCGGCCGGATGAACGCCCTGCTGGGCTACTTGACCGAGCATTGCTGCCAGGGCGGCGCCTGCGAAGTCACGCCCGGCTTCCTTCCAGGCAACCCACGCTGCTGAGGCAACCATGCCGGACAAGATCTACCACGCACTGTTCATCTGCACGGGCAATTCGGCCCGTTCGATCCTGGCCGAAGGCCTGCTCAACGGGCTGGGCCAGGGGCGGTTCCGCGCCTGGTCGGCCGGCAGCCAGCCCAAGGGCGAAGTCCACCCGCTGGCGCTGGCCACGCTGCAGCGGCTGGGCCTGCCGGCCGATGGCTACCGCAGCAAGAGCTGGGACGAGTTCGCCACGCCGGACGGCCCGCAATTCGACTTCATCTTTACCGTGTGCGACAACGCCGCCGGCGAGGCGTGCCCCATCTGGCCGGGCAAGCCCATGACGGCGCACTGGGGCGTGCCCGACCCGGCCGCCGCCGCGGGCACGCAAGAAGAGCGCCTGAAGGCCTTCCAGGATGCCGCCCTGGCGCTCAAGCGCCGCATCGAACTGTTCCTCGCCCTGCCGCTGGAACGGCTCGACGGCATGTCGCTGCAGCAGCAGTTGCGCGACATCGGCAAGGCCTGAGGCGCGCCATGGCCGACGGCAGCTGCGCCATGGCGCGCCCGGCGGGCGCCATGAGCCTGTTCGAGCGCTACCTGAGCTTGTGGGTGCTGCTGTGCATCGTCGCCGGCGTGCTGCTCGGGCAGGCCGCGCCGGCGTTGTTCCAGTCCATCGCGCGGCTGGAAATCGCGCGCGTCAATGTGCCGGTGGGTTTGCTGATCTGGGTCATGATCATCCCGATGCTGATGAAGGTGGACTTCGGCGCGCTTGGCCAGGTGCGCCGCCATTGGCGCGGCATCGGCGTGACCCTGTTCGTCAACTGGGCCGTCAAGCCGTTCTCCATGGCGCTGCTGGGCTGGCTGTTCATTCGCCACGTCTTCGCGCCCTGGCTGCCGGCCGCCCAGCTCGACAGCTACATCGCCGGGCTGATCCTGCTCGCCGCCGCGCCGTGCACCGCCATGGTCTTCGTCTGGAGCCGCCTGACCGGCGGCGACCCCGCCTTCACGCTGTCCCAGGTGGCCCTCAACGACGCCATCATGGTGTTCGCCTTTGCCCCCATCGTGGGCCTGCTGCTGGGCATCTCCGCCATCGCCGTCCCATGGGACACCCTGTTTGCCTCCGTGGCGCTGTACATCGTGATCCCGGTCGCCCTGGCACAGGCGTGGCGGCGCGCCCTGCTGCGCCGCGGCCCGGCCGCTTTCGAACAGGCCATGGCGCGCGTCGGCCCGGCCTCGATGGCCGCGCTGCTGCTGACCCTGGTGCTGCTGTTCGCCTTCCAGGGCCGGGCCATTCTGCAACAACCGCTGGTGATCGCCATGCTGGCGGTGCCGATCCTGATCCAGGTGCTGTTCAATGCCGGCCTGGCGTATTGGCTGAACCGGCGGGCCGGCGAACAGCACAGTGTCGCCTGTCCATCTGCGCTGATCGGCGCGTCGAATTTCTTCGAGCTGTCGGTAGCCGCGGCCATCAGCCTGTTCGGCTTCCAGTCGGGCGCCGCCCTGGCCACCGTGGTCGGCGTCCTGATCGAAGTCCCCGTCATGCTGCTGGTCGTGCGCGTGGTCAACCGCACGCGCGGCTGGTACGAATCGGCCGCATCCTGAACCCCCTGGAATCACCATGCTGAAAGACTTGCCCAATGTGCAGCCCGGCTGCTTCGACTCTTCCGTCGACACGCGCCTGGCCGGCGGCCGCATGACCCACCCGCCGCGCATCCTGCTGCTTTACGGGTCCCTGCGCGAACGCTCGTTCAGCCGCTTCGCCGCCGAAGAGGCCGCCCGCCTGCTGCGCGCCATGGGCGCGGAAACGCGGCTGTACGACCCGCGCGGCCTGCCGCTGGCCGACGGCGCGCCCGACGACCACCCGAAGGTGGCGCAACTGCGCGAATGGGTGCAGTGGGCCGAAGGCATGGTGTGGAGTTCGCCCGAGCGCCACGGCGCCATGACGGGGCTGATGAAGACACAGATCGACTGGATCCCGTTGTCGATCGGCGCGGTGCGGCCCACCCAGGGCAAGACGCTGGCCGTGATGCAGGTCAGCGGCGGTTCGCAATCGTTCAATGCCGTCAATCAGATGCGCGTGCTGGGCCGCTGGATGCGCATGATCACCATCCCGAACCAGTCGTCGGTGGCCAAGGCCTGGCAGGAATTCGACGACGCGGGCCGCATGAAGCCGTCGCCCTATTACGACCGCATCGTCGACGTCATGGAAGAACTGGTGAAGTTCACGCTGCTGACGCGCGAGGCGGCGCCGTACCTGGTGGACCGCTACAGCGAACGCAAGGAAAGCGCCGAAGAACTGTCCCGGCGCGTCAATCAGCGGGCCGCTGTCTGAGCCGGCGCCCGCGCCGGGCTTACTCGATGCGGACGTTGCTCTGTTGCGCCACCTTGCGCCACTTGTCGATCTCGTCGCGCAGGAAGCGGTCGAAGGCGGCTGGCGTGGAGGCCACCGGCGTCATGCCCAGCTCGGCCATGGCTTGCGCCACTTTGGGTGAATGGATGACCTGCGCGGCCGCGTCCCGGATGGCCTGCAGGCTGCCCGCCGGCGTCCCGGCCGGGGCCACCAGTCCGAACATGCTGCCGACCTCGAAGCCGTCGAGCGTCTCGTCCACCGTCGGGTAGTCGGGAAAGGCCGGGTCACGCCGCGGCGAAGCCAGGGCGATGACTTTCAAGCGGCCGCTGCGCACCATCGGCAATGCCGATTGCAGCAGGTCGAACATCAAGTCCACCTGGCCGCCTATCAGGTCCGTCTGGGCCGGGCTGCTGCCTTTGTAGGGCACGTGGACGATATCGACGCCGGCGGCGAGCTTGAACAGTTCCCCCGCCAGATGCGTGGAAGTCCCCGCGCCCGGCGAGGCATAGGTCAGCTTGCCGGGCCGCCGGCGCGCCAGGTCGATCAGCTCGGGCACCGTGTCGAATGGCGCATCGGCCCGCGCAACCAGCGCAAGCTTGGATTCGGCCAACTGCGTGACACCCTGCAGGTCGCGCAGCGTGTCGTAGGGCATCGAAGGGCGCACCGAGGGATTGATGGTGTATGCGCTGATCACCATGCCCACGGTCTGCCCGTCCGGCGCGGCCTTGGCCACGTAGTCCGCGCCGATCAATGTGCCGGCGCCCGGCTTGTTCTCGACAATGACCGGCTGGCGCCACTGCGCCTGCAGCCCCTCGGCCAGCAGGCGGGCCAGGGTATCGGTCGGGCCGCCGGCGGGGAACGGCACCACCAGGTGCACCGGTCCGGCGGGATAGGCGGGCGCCGCCGGCGCCGGCGCGGCGCCGGCCAGCGCGGCCACGCAGGCGGCCGCGGCGATGAGCGCTTGTTTCATGCTTGTCTCCTCCTCCGCGTGACGCGGATCTTGTCGTGGTTGTGCGAGGCGGGGCGCCTCAGGCCGCGTCCACGGTCGTGGTGCGGCGCAATTCGCGCCGGGCCGACAGGTCGAAGGCGCGGCCGCGGTGCAGGGTGCTGCGGTTGTCCCACATCACCAGGTCCGCCGGCTGCCAGACGTGGCGATAGACGAAGCGAGGCTGGGTGGCATGCTCGAGCAAGTCCATCAGCAGCAGCCTGCCTTCGGCCACCGACAGTTCCGCCACATGGCTGGCGTGCGCCCCGATGAACAGCAGATCCCGCCCGCTGCCGGGGTGACGGCGCACCAGCGGCCACAGCACGGGCGGAATCGCCTCGCGCTGCTCTTCGGAATAGTCGGTATCGCCCAGCAGGAAACGCGAATGCAGCGCGTAGTGCTGGGCATGCAGCCCCGCGAGCCGCTGCTTCTGCGCTTGCGGCAAGGCATCGTAGGCGGCCCGCATATCGGCGAACTCGGTTTCGCCGCCCTGTTCCGGCAGGACCACCGCGTGCAGCATGGAATAGCGCGCGGGCGGGTCCTGGAACGAACTGTCGCTGTGCCAGAGCTGGTTCGCCAGGTTGCCGACAATCTTGCGGTGGTTGCGATCGGCCACCCGCCCGGTTTCGTCCACGTTGGATATGTCGAGCAGTTCCTCGCGGGCCAGCCGATTGGGCGCCTTTGACGCTTTTTTGAAACCAAGGTCCAGTTTTCCGAAATTTTCGGCGAATTGCAGCTGCGCCTCCGGCGCCAGCGCCTGCCCCCGGAACACCAGCACCGCGTGCCGGTCCATGGCCGCCTCGATGGCCTGGATATCCGTTTCACCCAGCGGCGCTGCAAGGTCCAGGCCGCTCGCTTCGGCGGCGAAGCCGGGTTGGATCGGCGTCAATACCAAGGGCATGATCTCCTCCTAATAATGAAATTTAATTTTATTATATTTGAGTTTGATCAATAAACAAGCACTCCAGCGGGCCATTACAATCCGCCTGCGGCCCTGCGTTTCAGAATTGCGCGACCGATCCGCTACAGGAGACCTTTCACATGCATGACGTCCCGCACGGGGAGCCCATCGAAGGCGAAGTCAGCGCCCTGGCGCGCGGGCTGGCGGTGCTGCGCTGTGTCGCCGCCGGCGACGAAGCCGCCACGCTCAAGGAAATCTCGGAAGGCACGGCCATTCCCAAGCCCACTGCGTCGCGCCTGGTCGGCACCCTGCTGGCGGCCGGGCTGCTGCGCCGCATGCCGGGAACCGAACGCTATGCCCTGGGGCCGGGCGTCATGGCGCTCAGCAATGCCTACCTGGGCAAGCTGGACATGCGCGCCGAGGCGCGCGTGCACATGCGCGCCTTCGCCGAAGCGTCCGGCGTGACCGTACACCTGGGCACCCGCGACCGGCTGGAAATGGTCTTGCTTGAGACAGTGCGGCCGCTGTCCGCCGCGCTGGTCATGCGCATCGGCGTGGGCGACCGGCTGGGCCTGGCCACCTCGGCCTCGGGACGCGCCTACCTGGCGGCGCTGCCGGCCCCCGACCGCGAACGCCTGATCGAAACGCTGCGCATCAGCATGGAAAACCGCTGGCCCGCCGTGGCGCCGCAACTGGAGCAGGCCATCGCCCAATATCGCGAGACCGGCTATGTGGCATCGCACGGCGAATGGCATCCGGATGTGAACGCCATCGCCGCGCCGCTCGTCATGCCCGACGGCGAAATCTATTCCGTGAATTGCGGCGGCCCGGCCTTCAAGCTGCCCGCCGAGACCCTGGCCAGCGAGGTGGCGCCGCGCCTGCTGGCCTGCGTCCGGGCCATCGTGGCGGATACCGGCGCGACGCTGCCAGCCCGCTAGCCCCCGGCCGCTACTGGGCCACCGGCAAGGTCCGCGCGCGGAACACGGCAAACACGCACAGCGTCGCCGTGAGCAGCACCAGCCCGCTGCCCAGGAATACGCCGCGCGCGCCGCTGGCGTCGAACACCACGCCGCCGGCGGCCGCCCCGGCGGCGATCGCGAACTGCACGGCCGCCACGATCAGGCCGCCGCCGCTCTCGGCCTCGTCCGGCACCACGCGGGTCAGCCAGGTGCTCCACGCCACCGGCACCGCGCCGAAGGCCATGCCCCACAGCGCCACCAGCCCCGCGTCGGCCAGCGGCGCGCCGCCCAGGCCGGCCAGGATCAGGCCGATCGTGCCCATCAGCAGCGGCATCAGCATCAGTGTCGCCCGCAGGTTGCGCTCCAGCAAAAAGCCGGCCAGCGACGTGCCGAGGAAATTGGCCACGCCGAAGCCGAGCAAGATGCCGGACACGCCGACCACGCCCACGCCGGTCACGTTTTCCAGGAACGGCCGCAGGTAGGTGAAGAACGCGAAATGGCCGGCGAACACCAGCAGGCAGGCGAACATGCCGACCGCCACGCCCGGGCGGCGCAGGACTTCCACCATGGTGCCGAGCCGCGTCGCGCCGGCCGGCGCCATGCGCGGCAGGGCCAGCCATTGCCAGGCGAATGCCAGCAGGCCCAGCACAGTAGCCAGCAGGAAGACGTTGCGCCAGCCGATCAGGTCGCCAAAATAGCTGCCCAAGGGCGCCGCGGCAATGGTGGCGGCCGACACGCCGGCGAAGATCATCGACAAGGCGCGCGGCACCAGGTCGGCCGGCACCAGGCGCATGGCGGTGGCGGCCGACATGGTCCAGAAGCCGCCGATCGCCACGCCCAGCAGCACGCGGGCCCCCAGCAGTATCTGCAGATTCGGCGCGAACGCCACCAGCAGGTTGGACACCATCAGCAGGGCCGAGAACGCCAGCAACACGTAGCGCCGGTCGATGCCGCGGGTCATGGTCGGGATCAGCAGGCCCGCCATCAAGGCGATGACGGCCGTGACCGTGACGGCCTGCCCCGCCAGCCCTTCGCTCACGTCCAGGCTGGCGGCCATGGGCGTCAGCAGGCTGGCGGGCAGGAATTCGGCTGTCACCAGCCCGAATACGCCCAGGGCCAGCGAGAACACCGCGTTCCAGGCGGGTTTGTCCGGCGCGGGAACGGGGCCCGTGGCGGCTTGCATACGTGCTTCCATCGAGTGCTTCCTTAGGTAATTCAAGCGATATGGCAGCGTAAGCGCGCGAGCCCGGACGGTCTATGATATAAAATCCGATATTATTGACTGATCGTCCGATCCTGATGGCACCGAAAATCCCGGCCCCGACGCCCGGCCACGATCTGGCCAGCGAACTGCTGATGGGCATGCGCCTGGTGGGGGTGAAATACCGGCGCATCGAAATGGACGCGCCCTTCGGGCTGGCGTTCGGCAACGCCCCCGGGCGCGCGCAGTTTCATTTCATCGGCCGTGGGCCGGTGCTGCTGCGCACGGCCAGCGGCCAGGAATTCCCGCTCGCTACCGGCGACGCGCTGCTGCTGCCGCAGGGCGGCCAGCATGAGCTGCTGTCGGCGCCGGACGTCGCCAGCCGGGACATCGACGTGTTCGCCTCCACCAATCTCTGCGCCACCGTGTGCGCCGTGACGCCGCCCGACGGCGCGGCCTGTCCCGTCAGCGGCGTGCTGATCTTCAGCGGCTGCATGGAGTTCGACCTGGGCGGCATGCAACTGCTGGTGGCGTCCATGCCCGAGGTGATGTTCGTCGGCACGCTGCTGGAACGCAATCCGGAGCTGCGGCCCATGCTGGAAGCCATGGAACGCGAATCGCTGGCCCGGCGCGCCGGCTTCGCCGGCATCCTGGCGCGCCTGGCGGACGTGGTGTCCGCCTTCATCGTGCGGGCCTGGGTGGAATGCGGCTGCGGCGACGCCACCGGCTGGGTCCAGGCCCTGCGCGACCCGCGCCTGGGCAAGGTGTTCCTGGCCCTGCACCGCGACCCGGGCCGCAACTGGACCGTGGCCGAGTTGGCGGCGGAAATGGGCAGCTCGCGCTCGGTGTTCGCCGAGCGCTTCCTGGCCGTGACCGGCATGACGCCGGTGCGCTACCTGACCGAATTGCGCATGCGCCTGGCCATGCAATGGATCAGCCGCGACCGCGAGGCCATCGAGACCGTGGCCTACCGGCTCGGCTACGGTTCATTGGCGGCCTTCAGCCGGGCCTTCAAGCGCGTGCTGGGCCACCCGCCGGGCGAATTGCGGCGCGCCGCGCCGCTGCCCGCTCCGCCCAACTGACGGCGTCCGCGCGCTACAACGGCACGATGCGCCCGCCCGGCGGCGACAGCTCGTGCAGCAGGTCGTCCAGGTATGCCGGGATATCGGCGGCGTCCAGGTCCGGCGGCAGCACCAGGTCGTCGACCGGCACCCGCTTGCCGGCCGTTTCCCGATACACCTGCCAGCCGCCGGCGCTTCTCAGGATCTCCAGCCGGTAGCGTCCGTACACGTCGAATCTCATGGGATCTCCGTACAATGCCCTTGCCGCGCCGCATCCGCCGCCGCGGCATTCTCATGCCCTGGGCTAGAAATACCATGACGCTGCACACCTGGCTGCTGTATCTCGTCGCCGTGACCGGCTTGTCGCTCACTCCCGGTCCCAACACGCTGCTGGCGCTGACGCACGGCGCCCTGCATGGCCACCGCAAGGCGGTATGCACCATCGCCGGCGGCACGCTGGGCTTCATCCTGGTGATCGCGCTCTCCATGCTGGGCATCAGCGCCCTGCTCAAGGCCTGGTCGCCCGCGCTGATCCTGCTGAAATGGGTGGGCGGCACCTACCTGGTCTACCTCGGCATCCAGCTGTGGCGCGCGCCCGCGGTGCGGCTGCAGGCCGAACCCAGCGCGCCGGCGGCGCGGCCGGCGCGGCTGTTCGGCCAGGGCCTGCTGTCGGCGGTGTCGAACCCCAAGGCGCTGTTGTTCTTCGGCGCCTTCCTGCCGCAGTTCATCGATCCGGCGCGCAGCCTGGCGGCCCAGTTCGCGGTCATGGCGGCCACCTTCGCGGCCATGGAATTCATCGTCGAATATGGCTTGGCGCGCACCGCGCATCGCATCCGGCCGTGGCTGGAGCGCGCCGGCAAGCGCTTCAACAAGGTCTGCGGCGGCGCCTTCGCGGCGCTGGGAATCGCGCTGCCGACGACCTAGGGACTGTTCACCCGACAGCGCACCGCAGCCATGACGCCCTTTCGCGGCAAGCTCCGCATCCGCCACCTGGAGATCGTGCTGGCCGTGGCCGAGCTGGGCAACCTGTCCAAGGCCGCGGCGCAATTGCACAGCACCCAGTCCGGCCTGTCGCGCGCCATCGCGGAAATCGAGGAACTGGTCGGTGCCCGCCTGTTCGAGCGCACGGCGCGCGGCACTTCCTGCACGCCGCTGGGCGCGGCCATGTGCCGGCATGCGCGTCTGCTGCTGTCCGGCTTCCGCACGGCCGAGATCGACCTGGCGGCCGTGCTGCGCGGCGAGGAAGGCAGCCTGACGGTCGGCTGTTTCTCGATGTTCGCCGGCTGGCCGGTGGCCGAGGGTGCGCGCCTGTTCCGCGAGGCCTATCCGCGCATCATGCTCACGCTGGAGATCGGCACGCACGAAAAGCTGATCGAGGACCTCGACGCCGGCGCGCTCGACGTGCTGATCAGCCGGTTTTCGGCGACGGTCAATCCGCAGGTGTATCGCTCGGCCCCGCTGCTCAACGACCCGGTGGTGCTGGCCTGCGCCCACGCCCACCCGCTGGCGGCGCAGACCGGCGCCACTCTGGCCGACTACGTGCGCTACCCGTGGATTACCGCGCTGCCGGGCAGCCGCATCCGCGGCGAGTTGGAGAACTCGCTGCGCCAGGCCGGCCTGGCCATTCCGGACATGATCGGCGCGCTGTCGCCGGAATTCGGGCGCGAGATGCTGTTGGCCGGCGATTACCTGTGGATGCTGCCCGGCAGCGTGGCGGCGGTTGGCCGGACGCGCGGCGATTTCCACGTACTGCCGTGCCGGCCGGCGCTGAAGCGCTCGCCGCTGGCCGCGATCTGGCGGCGCGACCGGCCCAGCACCCGCCAGGCGCGGGCTTTCGCCAGCATGCTGGCCCAGGTCATCCAGGCCGAGCAGCTCGACCTGGAAGCGTAGGACGCAACCGGGCCATGCGCAGTCCGCATGGCTTGGTTCGAAATCCGCATGCCCGCGCGCGCGGGTTCCTTCCTACCATAACGGCAAGGCCGCCCCATGACGCGGCCATGACGACACGCCCGGGGAGGAACATGAGCACGACCGTTCGGGTTGAACTGGAGCAGGGCCCGCTGACGGGCATGCGCCAACACGGCGTATGCCGTTTCAGCGCCATCCCGTACGCCGAGGCGCCGATCGGCGCGCTGCGGTTCGCGGCGCCGCGGCCGGCGGCGTGGCGCGGTCCGCGCGATGCCACCCGGCCCGGCCCCGTCGCGCCGCAGTTGCCGTCGCGCCTGCGCGATGCCATGGGCGACTTCGACGTCCCGCAATCGGAAGACTGCCTGCACCTGACCGTCTGGACTCCCAACCCGGATGCCTCGCGACGGCCGGTGGTGGTCTGGCTGCACGGCGGCGCCTGGCAAAGCGGCGGCGGCGCGCTGGATTGGTACGACGGCGCCCGCCTGGCGGCGCGGGGCGACGTGGTGGTGGTCGCGGTCAACTACCGCCTGGCGGCACTGGGCTGGCTGTACGTGCCGGGCGAGGCGGCCAACGCCGGCTTGCTGGACCAGGAGCTGGCCATCGACTGGGTGCTGGACCACATTGCCGCCTTCGGCGGCGACCCGGCCCGCCTGACCGTGATGGGCCAGTCGGCCGGCGCCTCGTCGATCTGCGCCATGCTGGCCCGCCGGCCGCGCTTCTCGCGGGCGATCTTGCAAAGCGCCGCGCTGGGCCGCGGCTTCCGCAGCGCGGAACAGGCCTGGCTGCTGAGCCAGGCGTTCCTGCGGGCCGCCGGCGCGTCCGACCTGGCGGCGGCGCGCGCCCTGCCGGTGGAGGCGCTGCTCGACGCGCAACGCGCTCCCGCGGTCGCCGAGGCGCTGCGCGCCGAAGGCACGCAGCGCAGCCTGTTCTGCCCCGTGCTCGACGGCGCGATCCTGCCCCACGACATCGCCCCCGCGCTGGAGCAAGCGACGGGCCGCGCCGACGTGCTGGTCAGCGTCACGCGCGACGAGATGGCGGCTTTTCCCGGCCACGGCGTCGCCGCGGCCGACCGCGAGCTGGGCGAGCGGATATTCGGCCGCCCGTCGCGGCAATGGGCCGAACAGGCCGCCGCGCGCGGCCGGCAAGCGTGGCTGGCACGCTTCGATGTCGCGCCCGCGCCGCGCTACGGCGCCTGCCACTGCATCGAACTGCCCTTCGTGTTCGGCACCCTGCCCGCCTTCGCCGCGGCGCCCATGCTACGCGGCCTGGACCCGCGGCATGCCGGGCAACTGAGCCAGGCCGTGCAGCGGGCCTGGATCGGCTTCATCCGGGGCGAGTCGCCCGGCTGGGAGCCTGCGCCCCATCAGCAACTGCTGGCCTAGAGCTGCGCACCCGGGACGCGCGCCGCCATACCGACAAAACAAACTCCAAGGGGAACATCCATGCGCATCAAGCTCATTGCCGCCGCACTCGCCCTGCTGATCCCGGCTGCCGCCGCGGCGGCGTATCCGGACCGGCCGGTCACGATCATTGTCTCCAACCCGCCGGGCGGCCCGGTGGACGTCATGCTGCGCGTGTTGGCCAAGCGGCTGGGCGAGACCTGGGGCCAGCCGGTGGTGGTGGAAAATCGCCCCGGCGCATCGGGCATCATCAGCACGGGCGCGCTGGTCAAGGCCGAGCCGGACGGCTACACGCTGGGCATGGTGGTGGCCTCCGCCGTCACCATCGTGCCGTTCGCGGTCGACAAACTGCCCTACGACACGCGCCGCGACCTGCAGCCCATTTCGCTGGTCGCGCGCACGCCGTTCATTTTCATCGCGCCGGCCGACGGCCCGATCAAGACCTGGCAGGATTTCGTGCGCGCCAGCAAGGCGCGCAACCTGACGGTCGGCTCGTTCTCCATCGGCACGGCGTTTCACCTGGTATGGGAACAGACCGCGCGCCGCGCCGGCATCACGGCGCTCTACGTGCCGTCGTCGTCCTCCGGCAAGACGCAAAGCGACCTGATCGGCGGACAACTCGATGTCGCGCTGGATGCGCCGTCCAGCGCCAAGGGCCTGATCGACAGCGGCCGGGTGCGCGCGCTGGCGATCACCAGCCCGCAGCGCTTCGCCGGCTTGCCCGGCACTCCGACGCTGGCAGAATCGGGGCTGCAAGACTACGCGCCGCAGCCCTGGATCGGCCTGATGGGACCGGCCGGCATGCCGGCCGAGCGCGTGGCGTTCATCCACGAATCGGTGGCGGCCATCCTGCGGGAACCCGCCATGCGGGCGCAGATGCAGACGCTGGGCATGATCCCGGTCGGCGGCAGTCCGGACGACCTGGCCGCCACCATCGAATCCGACCGCGCCGACATGGAGCCGCTCATCAAGGAGCTGGGCATCCGGCTGCAGTAGCGCCCCCCGCCGGGGCTCAGTGAATGATGTCGGCCAGGAACTTGCGGGCCCGCTCATGGCGCGGGCGCGAGAAGAATTCGGCCGGCGGGGCGTCCTCCAGGATTTCGCCCCGGTCCATGAACCAGACGCGGTCGGCCACTTCGCGCGCGAAGTTCATTTCGTGCGTCACGCACACCATGGTCATGCCTTCGGCGGCCAGGTTCTTCATGACGCCCAGCACCTCGCCGACCATCTCCGGATCCAGCGCGCTGGTGGGCTCGTCGAACAGGATCAGCGGCGGCTTCTGTGCCAGTGCCCGCGCGATCGCCACGCGCTGCTGCTGGCCGCCCGACAGGTTGGCCGGCATGGCGTCGAGCTTGTCGGCCAGGCCGACCTTCCGCAGCAGCTCGCCGGCCAGTTCGTAGGCTTCCTTGCGGGCCATGCCGCCGACCTTGATGGGCGACAGCGCGATATTGTCCTTCACCGACAGGTGCGGGAACAGGTTGAACTGCTGGAACACGAAACCGATGCGGGCGCGCAGGTGGTTGATGTCGATCTTGTCGCCGCTGATGCTCTGGCCCTGCACACGGATGGTGCCGCTCTGGATCTCCTCCAGCTTGTTGATGGTGCGGATCATGGTCGACTTGCCCGACCCCGACGGGCCGCACACCACCAGCACCTCGCCGGTGCGGACTTCGCCGCAGATGTTGTTGAGGGCGTGGTACTTGCGGTACCACTTGTTCACGCTTTCGAACTGGATCATTTGTCTCTCCATGCGCGCCTGGCTATATCGCCAGCCCCAGGCGCCGGTTCTGCAGGTGCTGCTCCAGCCGCTTGGCCAGCCGCGACAGCAGCGCGCACAACAAGAAATAAAACAGCGCCAGCACCAGGTAGGTGCGCAGCGCGCCCGTCAACTCGATACTGTTGATCTGCTGGGCCGAGAACGCCGCTTCCTGGACGCCGATGATGTAGACGATGGAGGTCGCCTTGATGGTCGAGACGAACTGGTTCAGCAGCGACGGGATCATGTTGCTCAGCGCCTGCGGCAGCTGCACCGACCACATGGTCTGGAAATAGCCCAGCCCCACCGCCCGCGCGGCTTCCACCTGGCCGGCCGGCAGCGACTGGATGCCGGCCCGCACGATCTCGGCGAGGAAGGCCGATTCGTAGACGATGATCGCCGCCAGGGCAGTGGAAAACGGCGGCACCTCCATGCCGGTCAGCGCCGGCAGCAGGAAATACGCCCAGAACACGATCATGATCAGCGGGATGGACCGGAAGGTGTAGACCCAGGCCATCGACGCCCATTGCACGGCGCGGTTGTCGCTGGTGCGCGCCACGCCGATCAGCAGGGCGAACGGAAACGCCCCCGCCAGCCCGAGGGCGGCCAGGATCAGCGTGCCGGCGAACCCGCCGATGGGGCCGTTGGGCCACGACCCCACCAGGAACATCATGCCGTAGGTGTGCAGGAACTCGATCATGTTCGACTCCTGAAACTGGCCGGATACTTGCGCGCGAGGTGGGCGCCCAGCGCCGAGATCAGCAACGCCATGCACAAATAAATCAGCGTGGAGATCATGAAGACCTGGAACGTCTGGAAGGTCGCGTTCTCGATCCGCTTGGTCTGGTAGGTCAGGTCCGTGACGCCGATCACCATGGCCAGGCTGGTGTCCTTGAAAAGGATGATGGACCGGTTGATGATGGGCGGCACCGCGTAGCGCACCGCCTGCGGCAGCACCACATAGCACAGCGCCTGCACGGCGCTCAGGCCGACCGAGCGCGCGGCCTCGATCTGCGTCGCCGCGATCGCCCGTATGCCGGAGCGGATGTCCTCGTAGTAATAGGCGCTGACGTTCAGCGACAGCGCGATCAGGGCGAACGAGAATTCGGTATTGCCCTGGTTGATCCAGTCGCGGATCGCCGCGGGCAGGATCTCCGGCATGCCGAAGTACCAGACCAGGATCTGCACTACCGTGGGCACATTGCGGTGATATTCCACATAAAGCGCCACCAGCGCCCGCACGATGCGCGACGGCACCAGGTTGACGCCGGTCAGCGCCAGCGCCACCAGGAAGCCGCCCGCCAGCGCGCCGGCGAACAGGCGCAGCGTAATGCCGACGCCGGTCATGAGCATGCCCATGATCTCCGGGTCGGACAGCATAGAGAAAGAAAAATCCATGGGAATGGCGGAGGCGCCGCGGCGCCTCCCTGCTCCGGTTGCCTGGCTACTTGGCCGCGTCGGCCTGGGAAGCCGTCGCCACCGACTCCACCTTGAAGTCGCGCTTCATCTTGTAGATGGAACCCGCGCCCATCCACTTGTCGTAGATGCGGGTCAGCTCGCCCGACTTGTCCAGCGCGGCGATCGCCTGGTTGATGGCCGCCAGCAGCTCGGGCTCGCCCTGCTTGACGATGATGCCGATGTGCTCGGTATGGGTGGGCTGCTCCAGCAAGGCGGTGGGCTTGCCTTCCTCGCGCGAGTCGTTCAGGAACCGGCGCAGCACCAGCTCGCCCGCGGTCATGGCGGCCACCTTGCCGCTCTGCAGCCCCACATAGCATTGCGAGATGTTCTGGAAGGTCAGCACCTGGGCATCCTGCAGCACTTTCTGCGCGATCGCGGCCGAACTCGAGCCCGACGAGGCGCAGACCTTCTTGTCCTTCAGGTCGGCCAGCGTCTTGATGCCGGAATCCTCCTTGACCAGCACCTTGATGTAGCCCTGCAGGTACTGGTCGCTGAAATCGACCTGCTCGGCGCGCTTGGGCAGCCACGCCACCGCGCCGGCCATCATGTCGACCCGGCCCATCTTCACCTCCGGGATGCGCGCCTCGGTCGAGACCGGCTTGTGCTGGACCTTCAGCCCCATCTCGCCGGCCACGGCCTTGCACATGTCGACGTCGTAGCCGACGTACTCGCGGGTGGCCGGGTCCTGGTAGCCATAGGGCGCGCTGGCGTTCTGCGTGCCGCACACGATGGTGCCGCGCGCCTTGATGTCGTCCAGCTGGCTGGCCGCCGCCGGGCCGGCCCAGGCCGCCGCGGCGATGACGGCCCCCAGGGCCAAGTATTTGTTGATCGGGTGGTGCATGTCTTCTCTCCTCCTGTGTCAGGGCTAGGCGCCCACTGAGAACGTCCTGCGTTCCTGTTCGTCGATCTGCGATACCAGGTTGGTTTCCCATTCCAGGTACTTGCGCGCCGCCTCCTTGTTGCCGTCGTGGCGGTCGTGCACGAAGAACAGGTAATCGATGCAGACCTCGTCCGGCAGGTCGGCGTTGTCGGCCAGCGGCAGGCCCGACGCGCGCAGGGCCGCGTCGTCGATCACGCACAGATGAATATCGCGCCGGCCGGCCTGTTCCAGGTCGTGGGCCAGCAGGCCGAGCCTGGCGCGGCTGTCGCCCAGCAGCAGCAGCGGCCCCGCCGGCCGTCCGGCGAGCTGCTGCGGCAGCATCGGGCGGATCGTCCACGCCGCGCCCCGCAGGCTGGCCTGGCGGAACCGGGCGCTGGGCCGGGCGTCCAGGATGGCCGCGTCGGGATGGGCCGCGACGAACGCGGCCAATTGCTCCGCCGGCACCTCGCGGGTATGCGCCAGCGCCGGGGCAGGCGCGGCGCCCGCCGGCAGCTCGCCCAGGTCTTGCGGGCAGGCGAGCAGGCTGACGTCCCAGCCGAGCTGCTTGAGCCAGCTCGCCACCACCGGCGCCCGGATGCCGTCGGTGTCGCACAGCACGATGCGCGCCTTGCGCACGCCGATGTACTGGTCGGTGGCCTGGATCAACTGCCCGCCCGGCGTATGCTGCGCCAGCGCCGGCAGGTCGCCCTGCCGGTGTTCCTCCTCGGTGCGCACGTCGCACAGGAAGACATTGCGGCTCGCGTCGGCCAGCCAGGCGCGCACTTGCGCCGCGTCCACGACGGGCAGCGCGAACTTGTCGCGCAACCGGCCGGCGCGCTCGCGCAGCGCGTCCAGGCCTTGCGCCGGGACGTGCTCGGGATACACCCGGCCGGACTGGTGTTCGAGCGGCAGGTCGGCCAGGTACCAGCCCTGGGTGCCGTTTTCGAGCGCGTAGACTTCGTTGGGGATGCCCAGGTTGATCAGCGTCTGCGCGCCGATGATGCTGCGCGTGCGGCCGGCGCAGTTGATCACGATCTTGGTGCGCGGGTCGGGCGCCAGTTCGCCGATGCGCAGCGCCAGTTCGCCGTTGGGGCAGCAGATGGCGCCCGGGATGTTCATCTTCCGGTACTCGGCCACCGGCCGGCCGTCCAGCACGATGAGATTCTCCGACGCATCGTTGAGCATCTCGTGCAGCTTGCCGGCCGACACGCTGGGCGTGTGATAGACATGCTCGGCGATCTCGCCGAATGTCTTGCTGGGCAGGTTGACGCCCGCGAAGGTGGCATAGCCGGCCTCGGCCCAGGCCTCGATGCCGCCCCGCAGCACGTGCACCTGGCCGTAGCCCAGGCCTTGCAGCACGCGCGCGGCCGCCAGCACCGCGGACTCGGTGCGGTTATCGCCATAGATCACCATGCGCGTGCCGGTGCGCGGCACCAGCCGCGCGATGTGCAGTTCCAGTTCGCTGTAGGGCAGCGGCACGGCGAAGAACAAGTGGTTCTCGCCAAACTGGCCATGCTCGCGCACGTCCAGCAGGGCCAGCTCGGCCTCGTCGTGAATCCACGTTTTCAGGTCGCGGGCCTCGATGTACCGCGGGGTTGAGTCGTTCATCATGCAATCGCTTGTTGTTGTGATAAACCGGGCAGCGCATCCAGCAGCGCGCCCAGGTCCTGCCGCAGGTCGGCCGGATCTTCCAGGCCGACGTGCAGGCGCAGCAGGTAGCCGGGCGCCGGGACCTGGCCGGCCAGGCGCGTGCGCGCGATGTCCACCGGCAGTACCAGGCTTTCATAGCCGCCCCACGACGAGCCGATGCCGAACAACTGCAGCCGGCCGATGGCCGCCTCCACGGCGGCGGCCGGCAGCGCCGGATCGAACTCGATGGTCAGCAGGCCGTTGCTGCCTTGCGCGTCGCGGCGCCACAGCGCATGGTTCGGGTCGCCGGGCAGCGCGGGGTGGAAGACCGTCCTGATGGCCGGCTGGCCGGCCAGCCAGGCCGCGATCTCGAGCGCGCTTTGCGCATGCCGCCGCATCCGCAGATCGAGCGTGCGCAGCCCGCGCAGCACCAGGAAGGCGTCCTCGGCCGACACCGTCTGGCCGAGGTTGACGCTGACGTTCTCGATCGCGTCGAAATGCGCGCCGGTGGTGGTCACCGAGCCCATCATGACGTCCGAGTGGCCGCCCAGGTATTTGGTGGCCGCCACCACCGAGATATCGCAGCCCAGCGCCAGGGGTTGGCAGGCCAGGCCCGAGCCCCAGGTGTTGTCGGCGCACAGCACGATGCCGCGGGCCCGGCAGGCCTGGGCGATGGCCGGCAGGTCCAGCATGTCGTAAAGCAGCGAACTGGGCGACTCGGCATAGACCATGCGCGTCTCGGGCCGCAGGTGGCGCTGCCAGCCGGCGTCGCGGGCGCTGAAGAAGCTGTGGCTGATGCCGTAATGCACCAGTTGCGTCGCGCACAGGCGCCTGACCGGCTCGTACACGCCCTCGGAGATCAGCACGTGATCGCCCGTCTTCAGGCAGGCCAGCAGGGTGGCGGCGATGGCGGCCAGCCCGGTCGGGAACAGCTTGCTGCGATGCCCGCCTTCCAGTTCGGTGATGGCGTCTTCCAGCGCGTATACCGTTTCGTTGCCGCGCGCGCCGTAGGACAGCACCCGTTGCGTCTCGCGCTGCTGGCGCGCGTCGCGCCATTGCTCGAGGCTGTCGAACAGGTAAGTGCTGCCTTTCACGATGGGCGTGTTGGCCCAGCCGGAGGCCGGCCGGCCCATGTGCGCCAGCCGCGTCGAGCGGGCGCGCATCACGCGCTCCGGCGCGTCTGCACGCCCACCGACATGACCTTGCAGGTGTGGTTCTCGGTGTCGTAGGCCAGGCGCTGGTCGAGTTTTTCGAGCGCCAGCCCGTACATGTGCAGGTGGCGGATGCTGGCATCCTCGATGCGCACCGCGTGGATGTCGTCCGCCAGCAGGGCGATGCCCTGGCCGGGCGAGACCATCTGCACGCCCGTCTCGCGCAGCGTGGCGTGGCCGGGCCGGCTGCCGTCGTCGGTGCGCTCGTACAGGTAATTGCTCTCGGTGCCTTCCACGGCCGCGATGCAGGCCCAGGTCGTGTGGTTGTGGGGCACGATCTTCTTGCCCGGCCTCATCACGTTCAGGTACAGCGCGTAAGTGCTGTCCGGCTCTTCGTGGATCAGGTAGCGGGCCTGCAGTTCATCGCCTTCCGGCGCGGGATAGTCCGCCTCGGACCACCACTGCGGGCGCGCGGCGATCTCCACCAGCGCGTCCAGCACGACGGCGAGGTTCTCGCGCGTGACGTGGCCGCCGGTCTGCTGTTTTGCGGTGTCGATGAAGCGGGCGATGGCCGCCTGCTTGTCGTGGGCTTGGGTCATGGGTCGTCTCCTGTAGCGAAGACGACTATAGGAGCGGGGTCCCCTGCCCACAAATTAATTGTTATAAGAAACATATAAGCACCCCTAATCCTTTATCTATGAAATCGCCGCTCGGCGAGATCGCGCGTTTAAGGGTAATCCCCATGAAAAATCTCGACCTCGACCTGCTGCGCACACTGGTAACCGTAGAAAAGGCTAATACATTCTCGGGCGCTGCCCAGGCCCTGTACAAGACGCAGTCGGCCGTCACGCAGCAGATGCAGCGGCTGGAAAGCCAGATGGGCTGCCCGCTGTTCCAGAAGAAGGGGCGGCGCCGCATCCTGACCGCGCAGGGCCAGCAGCTGGCCGACTACGGCCGGCGGCTGCTCGCCATCAATGACGAGGCCTTGCGCAGCATCGGGCGCAACCAGATGGAAGGCCAGATCAAGCTGGGCGCGCCGCTCGACGTGGCCGACACCATCCTGCCGCCGGTGCTGACGCACATCGCGCGCCACGCGCCCAAGGTGCGCATGGAGATCCGCGTGGACCGCAGCCCGTTCCTGATGGAAGCCCTGGAATCGGGCGACATCGACCTGACCATCTCGACCCGCACCAGCCCCGACCTGGTCGGCTTTGCCCTGCGGACCTCGCCCACGGCCTGGATATGCGCCGCCGACTACGTCTACAACCGGCGCGCTCCCCTGCCCCTGATCCTGGCCGACGAACCGAGCATCTTCCGCCGGCTGGCGCTCGAGGCGCTGGCGCAGACCCGCCTGACCTGGCACATCAACTACCTGGCGCCCACGCTGGTGGGCATCAAGGCGGCGGTGCGGGCGGGACTGGGCGTGACCGCACGCAGCGTGGAGCTGCTGGGCGCCGACATGCGCGTGCTGGGCGAGGCCGACGGCCTGCCGCCGCTGCCGCCCATGACCTACATGCTGTGGACGCGCGGCGACACCATCAGCCCGCTGACCCTCGCCATCTACGAAATGCTCAAGGCCCACTTCGAACAGCAGGAAGCCGCCTAGCGCCGCCACGACGGGCACTTGTTTTCACATTTTGTTGCGATTGTGCGCGTCCCTGCCGCGCACCCTGTAAACTGCCGGATTTTCGACTCTGGCGGTATGGTTCAAGTACCCCGGCGTACAGGCGTCAGCGGACCGGCCCTGGTCCGCTTGCTGACCCGCCTGGCACACGCCGATATCTCCGAATCCGGGCAATCGCTTGCGGACCGGCTGAGCCTGTGGCTCGGCTGGACGGACGCGATTGCCCTGTCGGCCGTGCTGGACAGCGGTGCCCAGGCGGCCCCGGCCGGCGCGCCGGCATCCGACGGCGCCGAGGAACACGAATGCGCCCGCCTGCGGGCCGCGCTGGCAGATGCCATCGACGACGACGGCACGCGCGCGCGCGCGCCGATCCTGCGGCGCGGCCAGCCCGTCGTGCGCGAGACGCCGCCCGACGCCGGCACCGATTACGCGCCGCATCGGCAACGCTACCTGGCCCTGCAGCAGACCATGGAGACCCGCATCGGCCAGTTGCGCAGCCGGCTACGGGCGATCCTGGCCGGCATGCCGGGCATGGCCCGGCTGGCCATGATGGACGCGGTCATGGACCGCTCGCTCGGCGCGCACGAACGGCGCCTGCTGGCCGCCGTGCCCACCCTGCTGGAAAGCCATTTCGCGCGCTTGCGCCAGGCAGCACAGGACGCGCCGGACGAACCGGCGGCGGCCGCGCCGGCCCCGTGGCTGGCCACTTTCCGGCAGGACATGCGCAGCGTCCTGCTGGCCGAACTGGACATTCGCCTGCAACCGGTCGAGGGGCTGCTGGCCGCCCTGCGCGACCGCCCCTAGGACACCATGACCCGACATCTCGTTCATTCCGTTGTTTTCCTGGCCGGCCTGGCCGTCGTGTGCTGGATCGGCGCCGGCTACCTCGGCTCCAACCCCCTGGCCCTGGCCGTGACCGGCCTGATTGCCCTGTTCTACCTGGCCGGCGCGCTGGAACTGCTGCGCTACCGCCAGGGCACCGCCACCCTCACGCGCGCCCTGGCAGGCCTGTCCGAAGCGCCGGCCAGCCTCGGCCAATGGCTCGGCCAACTGCATCCCGGCCTGCGCAACGCCGCGCGCCTGCGCATCGAGGGCGAACGCGCGGCCTTGCCGGGGCCGGCGCTGGCGCCGTACCTGGCCGGCCTGCTGGTGCTGCTGGGCATGCTGGGCACCTTCCTGGGCATGGTGGCCACGCTGCGCGGCACCGGCCTGGCGCTGGAAAGCGCGGTCGACCTGCAAGCCATCCGCGCCTCGCTGGCGGCGCCGGTCAAGGGCCTGGGATTCGCCTTCGGCACCTCGGTAGCGGGCGTGGCCAGTTCGGCCGCCCTGGGGCTGCTGGCCGCACTGTGCCGGCGCGAGCGCCTCGAGGCGGCGCAGGCGCTCGACGCGAGCATCGCGACCACGCTGCGGATCTATTCGCAGAGCCACCAGCGCGAGGAGAGCTTCAAGCTGCTGCAGCGGCAGGCCGAGGCCATGCCGGCCCTGGTCGACCGGCTGCAGGCCATGATGGCAGCGCTGGAACGGCAGACCCAGGCCATGAACGAGCGGCTGGCCGCCGGCCAGGACGACTTCCACGGCAAGACGGAAGCCGCCTACACGCGCCTGGCCGCATCGGTCGAGCAATCGCTCAAGCAGAGCGCCGCCGACAGCGCGCGCGCCGCCGGCGCGGCGATCCAGCCGGCCGTGGAGGCGGCGCTGGCGGGCCTGGCGAGCCAATCCGCCGCGCTGCAGGACCAGGTGGCCAATGCGGTGCAGCGGCATCTCGACGGCCTGGCCGGCCGGTTCGAGGCCACCACCGCCACCGTGGGCGACATCTGGAGCCGCGCACTGGATGGGCAGCAACAGGCCAACGCCACCCTCAACACCAAGCTGGACGCGGCGCTGCAGCGCTTCGCCGCGACTTTCGAACAGCGTTCGGCCAGCCTGCTCGACGGCGTGGCCGGACGCCTGGACACGGCGGCCAGCCAGGCCGCCGGCGCCTGGAGCGCCGCCCTGGCCGAGCAGGAACGCGTCAATGCCAAGCTGGACGCCGCCCTGCAGCGCCATGCGGACGCCTTCGAGCAGCGCTCGGCCGGCCTGCTCGATGGCATGGCCGAACGCCTGGACGCCGCGGCCGCCAATGCCGCCAGCGCCTGGAGCGGCGCCCTGGCGGGCCAGGAGCGCGTCAACGACAAACTGGCCGCATCGCTGCAGCACTATGCCGATACGTTCGAGCAGCGCTCGGCTGGCCTGCTCGACGGCGTATCCGCGCGCCTCGATGCCGCCGCCGGCCAGGCCGCCGGCGCCTGGACTTCGGCCTTGGCCGAACAAGAGCGCGCCAGCGAAAAGCTGGCCGATTCCCTGCAGTGCTTCACCGACACGTTCGAGCAACGCTCGGCCAGCCTGATCGACGGCGTATCCGCGCGCCTCGATGCCGCCGCCGGCCAGGCCGCCGGCGCCTGGACTTCGGCCCTGGCCGAGCAGCAACGCGTCAACGGCAAGCTGGCCGACGACAGCCAGCGCGCCCTGACGGCGGCGGCGGCCGCATTCGAGCAGCATTCGGCCGGCTTGCTGCGCGCGCTGGGCCAGTCGCACGCCGAATTGCAGGCGCAATTGGTGTCCCAGGACCAGCAGCGGCTGGCGGCCTGGAACGACAGCCTGGGCGCCATCGCCGCCACGCTGCGCCAGGAGTGGGAGCAAGCCGGCGCGCACGCCAGCAGCCGCCAGCAGGAAATCTGCGATGCACTGGCCCGCGCGGCGCACGATATCTCGTCGCAGACCGGGGCACAGGCGCGCGACACCATCGCCGAGATCGCCCGGCTGGTGCAGGCCGCGTCGGAGGCTCCCAAGGCGGCCGCCGAGGTCATCGGCGAACTGCGCCAGAAGCTCTCCGAAGGCATGGAACGCGACAACGCCATGCTGGAAGAGCGCAGCCGCCTGCTGGAAACGCTCGGCACGCTGCTCGACGCCGTCAACCATGCCGCCACCGAGCAGCGCACGGCGGTCGACGCGCTGGTCTCGAGCTCCGCCGAGCTGCTGGACCGGGTCGGCAGCCAGTTCGTCGCCAAGGTCGAGGACGAAACCGGCAAGCTCGGCAGCGTCGCCGCGCAGGTGACCGGCAGCGCGGCCGAAGTCGCCAGCCTGGGCGAGGCATTCGGCGCGGCCGTGCAGCTGTTCAGCCAGTCCAATGACAAGCTGGTCGATCACCTGCAGCGCATCGAGACCGCCCTGGATAAATCCATGACGCGCAGCGACGAGCAGCTTGCCTATTACGTCGCGCAGGCGCGCGAAGTCGTCGACCTGAGCCTGATGTCGCAGAAGCAGATCGTCGAAGACCTGCAACAGCTCGCCGCCCAGCGGGCCCCGGCCGGCAGCGAAACCGCATGAACGAGGAAATCGACGCCGGCGTGGAATCGACCGCCCCGGCATGGACCGTGTTCGGCGACCTGATGTCCGTATTGCTGGGCGCCTTCGTGCTGGTGCTGGTGAGCGTCATCGGCGTGCAACTGGAGCTGTCCGCCAGGCTGGAAGACGAAGTCAAGCAGCGCCAGCACGAAACCGAGCGGCGCGAGGCGCTGGAACAGGCCCTGGCGGGCCCACTGGCCGAAGGCCGGGTCACCTTCGTGGACGGACGCATCGGCATCAGCGGCAGCGTGCTGTTCGCGCTGAACTCCGACCAGCTGCAGCCCGAGGGCCTGGACATCCTGAAGAGCCTGGTGACGCCGCTGACCGCCTATTTGCAGGCGCACGACGAAATCCTGATGGTCAGCGGCTTCACCGACGACCTGCCGGTGCATGGCACCAATCGCCGCTTCGCCGACAACTGGGACCTGTCCGCGCAACGGGCCCTGACCGTGACGCGCGCCCTGATCGACGCCGGCATCGCGCCCTCCTCGGTCTTCGCGGCCGCATTCGGCGCGCAGCAGCCGGTGGCCCCGAATGTCGATGACGCCGGCCGCGCGAAGAACCGCCGCGTCGAGATCGCGCCGGTGCCCCGGCCCTCCACCGCCACGGTGGCCGCGCGTGGATAACGCCGGCCCGCGCGACGCCCAGGCGACGCTCGACGCGTGGCGCGAGCGCGGCGCCGATCGCCTGGACCCCGCCCGCTTCCATTTCATCGCGGCGCTGGCGCGCCGCGCCGCGGGCCATGAGGGCGAGGCGCGCCGCATCCTGGACGAGCGGCTGGCCGGGCTGCTGCAAGCATATGGCGAAGCCGTGGAACAGGCGTGCCGCGCGGAGGCCGCCGATCGCGCGCAAGCTCCCGCCGCGCCGGCGGGACCGTTCGCCGGACTGCTGCGCCAATTCGCCCGCGACGGCCAGGCGGACGGCCCAGCCCCGGAAGGCGGTTATCCGGAACTGGCGGCGCTCGATTATTTCCGCGCAACCTGGGCCAGGCTCAGCACCGACCGGCAACTGCGCCAATCGGAAGCGCAGGTGCCCCAGAATGCCGGCCCGCTCAATTCGAACCACCTGGTGCACCGCGCGCTGTCACTGATGCACGAACTGTCGCCGGCCTACGTGCGCCAATTCCTGGCATACCTGGATGCCCTGGCCTGGCTGGACCAGCTGCAGGCCGCGACGTCGGCGCCCGCCGCCCCCGCCGCGGCGCGGCCGCGCAAGGCCGGCGGCCGCGGACGCGCTCAGTAGCTAGCGCGCTCTCGTGGCGGCCTCGTAGCGGGCCCGCTGTTCGGCATTGGGCGGATACAGCCCTGGCAGGGCCGCGCCGGCCTGCACCTCGTCCATGATCCAGCCTTCCAGGCGTTCCTGTTCGACCGCCAGCGCCACCACCTCGTCCAGCAGCGCCGCCGGGATGACCACCGCGCCATCCTGGTCGGCCACGATGACATCGTCGGGAAACACCGCCACGCCGCCGCAGCCGACCGGCTGCTGCCAGTCCACGAAGGTCAGCGCGGCCACCGAGGGCGGCGCGGCCGCGCCGCGCGCCCACACCGGCAAGCCGGTGGACAGCACGCCGGCCAGGTCGCGCACGGCGCCGTCGCTGACCAGCGCCGCCACGCCGCGGCGCGCCATGCGCGCGCACAGGATGTCGCCCCAGAAGCCGGCGTCCGTGACGCCTTGCGCATCGACCACGGCGACGCAGCCGGCCGGCATCTGCTCGATGGCGGCGCGGGTCGATTTGGGCGAACTCCACGACTCCGGCGTCGCCAGGTCCTCGCGCGCCGGGATGAAGCGCGCCGTAAAGGCGCGGCCGACAATGCGCGGCAACCCCGGCGCCAGCGGAACGGCGCCGCGGATCCAGACATTGCGCAGGCCCTTCTTGAGCAGGATGGTGGTCAGGGTGGCGGTCGTCACGCCAGCCAGCGCCTCGAAGGCGGCGGCGTCTTTCGTAGCATCCACGGGCATCTCCAGGAAGAAGCGGCCGGCATCGGCCGCGCTGCCCGCAGTGTATCGCCCGGATCGGCTCACACAGTGAAGGACGCCCCGCACCAGCCGGCCCTACGCCGCGCCCGGCCGGCCGGCGGGCCGGCGCGCGGGCCGGCGCACCACCCTGACCTTGCCGCTGGCGCCGCCGCCGCAGAAGAAGCGTTCGGCGCCATCCGATTCCAGTCCCGACACGCCGGTACCGGCCGGCATCTCCAGCACGTCCAGCACTTCGCCGCTGCGCGGGTCGAGGCGCCGCAGGTCGCTGGCGTCTGCTTCCCAGGTGCCGTGCCAGAGTTCGCCGTCGACCCAGGTCACGCCGGTCACGTAGCGGTTCGATTCGATGGTGCGCAGGATGGCGCCCGTGGCGGGATCGACCTGCACGATCTTGCGTTCCGGATAGCGGCCGACCCACAGCGAGCCCTCGGCCCACGCCAGTCCGGAGTTGCCCGCGCCCGCGGGGGCCGGGATGGTGCCGACCACCTCCCCCGTGCCCGGGTCGATCTTCTGGATGCGCTCGCCCGAGATCTGGTACAGGTACTTGCCATCGAAGGCGGTGCCCGCGTCGGCCGGCACGTCTATGGCGCGCGCCAGGCTGCCGCTGTCGGGGTCCATGGCGTTGAGCTGCCGCCCGGTGGCGACCCATACATGCCGGCCGTCAAAGCTGACTCCATGCACATCGTCGACCCCCGGGAAGGGCCCGTATTCGCGAATGATTTCGGCTGCTGATCGGTTCATGGCTTTCTCCTCGCCGGTGGCTGCATGTGGTTCATGGCTTCCATGCTAGCCGTCCGGCAGCGCCATGGGGAGTAACAAGCTTGGCGTGAATCCGGGCATCGGCGGCGCGACCCAGCGGCGCGCCCGGCCATGCCCGAGCGCCTGGGCCTTGCCGGCCGCGGCCAGCGCCTCCAGCGCGCGCTGCACCGTGCGCTGGCTGGCGTCCAGCGCCAGCGCCAGGGCCGAGCTGGACCAGGCTTCGCCATCGGCCAGCAGCGCCAGCACCGCCGCGTGCGGCTCATCGACGGGCTGGGCCAGGACGATAGGCGCGGCTGGCCAATGCGGCCGCAGCGCATAGCCGCCGGGCGTCGCCGCGACGCCCGCCAGGGCGTGCAGCGCGCGGCGCAGGCGCCCGATCTCGACGCGCAGGCGCACGCGGTGCGAATCGTCGGGGCGGCGCGCGCGGAACACGCGGGCGATCAGCTCGTCCCTGGGCACGTCGCGCGGCCATGCCTCGGCCAGCAGGCGCGCCAGCGCGAACAGCACCGGACGCCGCGCCAACGCCACCGTGGCGTGCGCGTCGCGCACCACATGGCGGCACGCGTCAACCACCAGCGCGGGCGAGCCGAGCAGCGCTTCGAGCTGGTCGAGCGACAGGAGCTGTTCGCCGTGTGGCCCGACCCGCCGCGCCGCGGGCGCATCCAGCAGGCGCGCCATGCCGTCGACCTCGGCGGCGAGCGCCGGAATGCCCGCCTGGCCGGCCACGCGCGCCGCCCGGGCCAGCGCCTGGCGGGCCGACCGGGCGCGCAGGCGCCGCATGGCGATGCCCGCCAGCGCCAGTTCGTGAGTGGCCTTGAACGCCATGGGCAGGCGGGCCGGATCCAGGCCGGCCAGCAAGCGCTCGGCCTCGTCCAGCCGGCCGATCAGCAGCAGGCGGCGCAGTTCCAGGTAGCGCGCATGGGCGGCGTTCACCTGGTCGCCGTGCGCTTCTAGCGTCGCCCGCGCGGCCTCGAGCGACTTGGACGGCCAGTTGAGTTCGCGCGCAGCCAGCGCGATCTCGGCTTCGGCGATGACGCAGCGGGCGCGGGCGACCGCGCTGCCGGCGCCGAACGCGCGCGCCGCGCTGCGCACCAGCGCGCGGGCGCGCGCGAATTCGCCCAGCTGGGCCATCGCGATGCCGCGCAACGCCAGCGCCGGCGCGTCGTCGCGCAGCGCGACGCGGTTCAGCGCGGCGAGCGGATCACCGGCCGCCAGCGCGCGCGCCGCGGCCTGGATGAGCACGTCCATCGGAATCCCGCCACACTTGTCACTCCCCCCGTTCGATGTGGCGATCCTAACCTATCGCATCAGGACCAACCAGCGCGCCAGCGCGGCCATCCCGGCCGGCGCGGCGCGACATCCAACGGAGGACACCATGCAGGCAACCCACACCACCGGCACCCGGCAGGACTGGCTCGCGGCGCGGCTCGAACTGCTCGAGGCGGAAAAGGAACTGACGCGGCGCAGCGACGAGCTGGCACGGCGCCGCCAGGCGCTGCCCTGGGTCCGCATCGACAAGCCGTACCAATTCGAGACGGATGCCGGCCAGGCCACACTGGCCGATCTGTTCCAGGGCCGCTCGCAACTGCTGGTCTATCACTTCATGTTCGGGCCGGACTACCGGGCGGGCTGCCCCTCGTGCTCGGCCATCGCCGACGGCTTCGACGGCTGCGTCGCGCACCTGGCCAACCACGACGTGACTCTGATGGCGGTATCGCGCGCGCCGCTGGCCAAGTTGCAGGCATACAAGCAGCGCATGGGCTGGAGCTTCCCCTGGGCCTCGTCGGCCGGCAGCGATTTCAATGCCGATTTCAACATCTGGTTCACCGAAGCGCAGCAGCGCGCCGGCGACATCGAATACAACTACCAGCGCGAAACGCGCTTCGAATGGCGCCCCGGACAGGAAGGCGGCGGCGTCCAGGCGGAGAACCAGATGGCTGCCATGTGCGGCACCGACCGAGCCACTTATCACCGCGACCGGCCCGGCATGAGCGCTTTCGTGCTGGAAGACGGCGCCGTCTACCACACCTATTCGACCTACGCGCGCGGGCTCGACGGACTGTGGGGCATGTACCAGTGGCTGGACCGCGCGCCGAAAGGACGCAACGAGACCGGCATCTGGTGGCGCCGCCACGACGAATACGCGCGCCCCGAGTAGCCGGCGCCGCGGACGATCGCCATGTTCGACGCGCTGCCGGCCTGCGGCGACCGCCTGGCCTGGGCCATGTGGCTGCCGCTGCCCGGCCAGTCCTGGCCGGGCGCCGCCCTGTCGTTCGCGGCCATGTGGCTCGCCATGATGGCGGCCATGATGCTGCCGGTCCTGCTGCCCGCGTTATGGCGCCATCGCCTGGCCGGCGGGCCGGCGCGGCAGGCCTGGTGGATGGGGCAGGCAGGGCTGGCCTACCTGTCCGTGTGGGCGCTGGTCGGCCTCGCCGTCTATCCGCTCGGCGCGGCCTGGGCGACGGCGCAACTGGCGCGGCCGGCGCTGGCGCAGGCCACGCCGCTGCTGGGCGCGCTGGCCATGCTGGCGGCCGGCGCGCTGCAGTTCAGCGCCTGGAAGGCCCGCCACCTGGCGGGCTGCCGCCAGGCGCCGCGCCATGGCCGCGACGCCGGTTGGCGCCACGGCCTGCGCCTCGGCCGGCATTGCGCCGGCAGTTGCGCCGGACCGATGGCGGCCCTGCTCGCCTTCGACATGATGGACCCCGCCGCCATGGCGGCGGTCACCGCCGCCGTCATGCTCGAACGGCTGGCGCCGGATCCCCTGCGCGCGGCGCGTGTCCTTGGCATTGCGGCCATCGGCGCCGGTCTTTACCTGCTGGCGCAAGCCGCCATTCCAGCCTGAGGCGCGCCCGCGCTCAGCCCCATTTGGCGCAAAAGGCCCGCGCATCCGCCTGCTGGAAATCGGCCAGCCGCGCGGCGATGAGATCCTCCGGCCAGTTCCACCAGGCGATGGCCTGCAGGCGCCGGGCCGTGTCCTGGTCGAAGCGGTCGCGGATCTTGCGCGCCGGCACGCCGGCGACGATGGTGTACGGCGCCACATCGCGGCTGACCACTGCGCCGGCGGCCAGCACCGCGCCGTCGCCGATCTCCACGCCGGGCAACACGATGGCGCCGTGGCCGATCCAGACATCGTTGCCGATGACGATCCGGTCGCCGCGCCGATCGCCGAAAAACCCGGCATCGCGGCGTGCATCGGCAAAGTAATATTCCGGACAATACGTAAACCGATGCTGGGACGCCCGGCCCATGGGATGGTTGGGCGCGCCGATGCGCACGTGCGCTGCAATGGCGCAAAACCGCCCGATCTCGGCATCGGCGATCATGCAGCGCTCGCCCACGTAGGAATAGTCTCCCAGCGTCGCGTATTCCACGACGGTGTCGTGCAGGATCTCGCAGCGCCGCCCTATGGCGGCTTCGCGCAGCCTGGCGGCCGGGCTGATGACGGTGTCGGCAATCTTCGGGGTCGGCGGGGAATCCGGCATGGTCGTGTGGCCTGGACAAGAACAAGCCGTGCACTATAGGCGGCCAGCATGACGCGCGCATTTCTTGATATATACGTCTAGACAAATACAGACCTGCCACAGTCGGTCACGAATAAGCGCTTTGGTCACGAATAAGCCATTTCGAAACGATTACAAGACCGAACTCGCCGCTAAGCTCTGTGCCTAAATTGGCATGAGCGCGCGGCCTTCGCCGCGCCACCGATGGGAGTCGCCATCATGAGAACCTTCGTCGCGCTGCTGGCTGTCGCCGCCACCCTCGCCGGGTGCGTGGTCGTCCCCGCCCGCCCGGCCCATTACCACCATCGCGGCGGGGACGTGTATGTGCGGCCCGCGCCGCCGGTCTATTACTACCCGGCGCCGTACTACTACGGATACTGACTTCCCATCCGGGAGACCATCATGAACCTGCTCAAGAATCTGTCCGCCGGCATGCTGATCGCCGGCGCCCTGGCGGCGGCCACGATCGCGCCGCTGCCGGCCAGCGCGGATGTCGCCATCCGCATCGGCATCAACGCCTGGAATTCGCCCCCGCCGCCGCTGCCGGAGTATGGGCAACCGATGATCCCGGGTCCCGGCTATATCTGGACGCCCGGCTACTGGGCCATCAACCCGTCGGGCTATTACTGGGTGCCGGGCGCCTGGGTCATGCCGCCTTACGTCGGCGCCCTGTGGACCCCGGGATACTGGGCTTACGCCGGCAATGTCTATCGCTGGCATCCCGGCTACTGGAGCCGCCGCGTCGGCTACTACGGCGGCATCAACTACGGCTACGGCTATATAGGCATCGGCTACGCGGGCGGCTACTGGGACCGCGACCGCTTCTACTACAACCGCGAAGTCAACCACATCAACGTCACCCGGGTCACCAACGTCTACAGCCGCAAGGTGGTGGTCAACCACGTCGACAACCGCCGCATCAGCTACAACGGCGGCCGCGACGGCATCCGGCACCGCCCCACGCGCGAAGAACAGGAGGCGATGCGCCATCGCCACACTCCGCCGACCCGCGTGCAGCAGGACCATCGCCGCGAGGCCGCGCGGGACCGCGACCAGTTCGCCGATCGCAACCAGGGCCGGCCGCCGCGCATGACGGTCGACGACGAGCGCCGCCATGACCAGGCGCAGCGCCACGAACGGCAGCAGCGCGCCGAGGCCGACCGGCGCGATGCCGCCACGCGCGAGCAGCGCCAGCAGGCCGAGCGCCGGCAACAGGAACGGGCGCGCGACCAGCGCCAGGACGCTGAACGGCGCCAACAAGCGGCCGACCGGCAGCAGCGCGAACAACAGCAACAGTTGCGAAGCCAGCAAGAAGCCTCGCAACGGCAGCAACAGCGGGCGCAGCAGCAGGCGGGGCAGCGTCGGCAGGAGCAGGCGCAACAGCGGCAAGCCATGGAACGCCAGCGCCAGCAGCAGCAAGCGCAACAGCGGCAATCGATGGAACGCCAGCGCCAGCAGCAACAAGCACAGCAGCGACAATCCATGGAACGCCAGCGCCAGCAGCAACAAGCACAGCAGCGACAATCCATGGAACGCCAGCGCCAGCAGCAACAAGCACAGCAGCGACAATCCATGGAACGCCAGCGCCAGCAGCAGGCGCAGCAGCGGCAGTCCATGGAGCGCCAGCGCCAGCAGCATGCCCAGCGCACGGAGCGCGGTCCCCAGGGGCCGCGCCAGGACGGGGGTGGCCACGGCCGGGGCGGCGGACGCGACCACTGACGGCTCGCGGTGCAAGCTGGCTGCGCCGGCCAGGCTCGGCGCGGGTAATCGACGATAATCGCGACAAGCAGTCGATCGGCGCGCTGGCGGACCGCGATCCGCCGGCGCGCCGCCTCCATGGCTGCGCCACGACCGAACCCGCACCGCAAGGACCACGCAGTGAACAAGGACGTAGACAGGCTACGGGACATGGCCCTGTTCGCCGAAATCGCCAAGGCCGGCACCTTCACCAAGGCCGCGGAAATCCTCGGCATGCCCACTTCCACGCTGTCGCGCCGCATTTCCGATTTCGAGGACAGCATCGGGGTGCGGCTGCTGCACCGGACCACCCGGCGCATCACCCTCACGGAAGTCGGCGCCCGTTATCTGCAGCAGATCGACGAGATCATCCAGCAGGCCCATGCCATCAACGAAGAACTCGACAGCGAAATGTCGAGTCCGGCCGGCCCGCTGCGGGTCAGCATGCCGGCCGACTTCGGCGCCTATTTCGCCGATGCGCATTTCCGGGAATTCCACTCCGCGTATCCGGATATCCGCTTCGAGTTCTTCATGACCTCGGTGCTGCCCGACCTGATGGTCGAGCCATACGACGCCAGCATCCTGCTGGGCGATCCGCCGGCGGAATCGCGCTTGATCGCCCGGCGGCTCGGCACGGTGCGCCAGAACCTCTACGCTTCGCCGGCCTATCTCGAGCGGCACCCTGCGCCCGCCACGCCCAGCCAGCTGGCCGACCACCAGTGCCTGCTGATGCCGGGCGCAGATCCCGGCGAAGCCTGGACCCTGCGCAACGGCGCCGAGACCGCGCGCATCCAGCCGCGCCCCCTGCTCAGCGCCAACAGCCAGCCGGTGCTCAAGCAACTGGTGGTGGACGGCGTCGGCATCGGGCAGCTCAGCCGCACCTTTGCCGCCGCGCTGGCGGACGCCGGCAAGATCGTGCGCGTGCTGCCCGATTGGGAACTGCAGCCGCGGGCGCTGTATGTCCTGACCGCGACGCGCCTGCTGCCGGCCCGGGTGCGCGTGTTCGTCGAGTTCCTGCTGGCAAAGATCCAGCCGCTCGATTGAATCAATTGACTGGCACGCCGGCCTGTTCGATCAGCGCGGCGAAGCGCGGCACGTCGCGCTCCAGCAGGGCCTGCAGGGCGGCCGAACCCTGGTCGCGCGGCGCCGGCGCCTGGGCGGCCAGTTTTTCCAGCGACGCCTGCACGTCGGGATCGCGCAGCGCCGCCGCCAGCGCCTGCTCCAGGCGCCGCACCGCGGGCGCCGGCGTGCCGGCCGGCGCCGCGATCGCGTTCCAGACATTCAGGTCGAAGTCGGGCACGCCGCCTTCCGCGAATGTGGGCACATCGGGCAGTTGAGGCAGGCGGGCCGGGCTGGCCACCGCCAGCGCGATCACCCGGCCGGCCTGGTGCAGGGGAATCATGGTGACGGTCTGGTCGATGACGGCGTCGACCGTGCCGGCCATCAGGTCCGCGATGGCCGGCCCCGCGCCGCGATAAGGTACCTGCGTGGCCTTCGTCTTGGTGACATGCTCGAAGTACACCGCGGCGATATGGCTGGTCGAGCCCGATCCGGCATTGCCGAAGTTGACCGCGTCGCCTTCCTGCCGCAGGCGCTGCACGAAGTCCTCCAGCGTCGAGATGCCGCTGGCCTTGCTGGCCGACAGCACCATGGGCACCGTGGCCACCAGGCCGATGCCGATCATGTCGCGGCGCGGGTCGAAATTGGCCTTCGGATAGAGCGAGGGCGCGATGGCCAGCGAGCCCATGTTGCCGAAGGTCAGCGTGTAGCCGTCCGCCGCGGCGCGGAGCACGCGCTGGTTGCCGATCATGGTGCCGCCGCCGCCCAGGTTCTCTACCACCACGGTCTGCCCCAGGTCCTTGCCCATGGCCTGCGCGACGATGCGCGCCAGGCCGTCGGTAGAGCCGCCTGCCGCGTACGGCACCACCATGGAAATCGGCCGCGACGGGAAAGTGTCGGCCCGTGCGCCGGTGGCGGCCAGGCCCAGGCAGGCGGCCAGCGCCGCCACGATAATCTTGTTCATGTCTGCTCCTCGTTTGGTCCGGGCGACAGCCCGCCCGCCGCGCCGCTGCGGGCGGCGGATGATGATGGTGGTGGAGGCGGGACCGCCGCGCCGGGCGGCGGCCCGCCGCGTCAGTGGTCGCGCGCGGCGGCCAGTTCGACCCCCGCCAGCTGCTCGCACAGGCGCGCCACGGCGGTGTGGTCCTGCCCCTTGCCCAGGCTCTTGCCCGCGGCTGCCCACAGCTCGTGGCACAGCGCGGCAAACGGCGTCGGCGTGCCGGTGTCGGCGGCGATGCCCAGCGCGATGCCCAGGTCCTTGACCATGAGATCCAGGCCGAAGCCCGAATTGAACTGGCGCGACAACACGAACTGCTTGAACTTCTTCTGCGTCGAGTTGTTCATGCCGGTGGACGCGTTGAGCACATCGACGATCACCGCCGGATCCAGGCCGAACTGCTGGCCGATCAGCATCGCCTCCACGCCGATCAGGAACCCGCCGGCCGACACCAGGTTGTTGAGCGCCTTCATGGCGTGGGCGCTGCCGACCGCGCCGGTGTGCAGGATCGACGTGCCCATGGCCGCCAGCACCGGCCGCACCCGTTCCAGGGTGGCGGCCGGGCCGCCGAACATGATGGCCAGCTCGCCGGTGCGCGCGCGCGGCACGCCGCCCGACACCGGCGCATCGGCCAGCTCGCCGCCGGCCGCGGCGACCGCCGCCGCCAGGCGCTGGGTATGCGCCGGCACGCCCGAACTCATCTCGATGACCACGCTGCCCGGACGCAGCCCGGCCAGCACGCCGTCCTGGCCCTGCAGCACCTGTTCGACGATGGCGCTGGTCGGCAGCATGGTGATGATCAGCTCGCAGCTTTCGGCCAGGGCCCGGCAACTGGCGGCCGCCGTGCCGCCAACCTCGGCGGCGAAGCGCGCCGCCTGGCCCGGGGCCGCGTCATGGACCTGCACCGCGTGGCCAGCCTGCACCAGGCGCGCCGCCATGGGCCAGCCCATGCTGCCGACGCCGACCACGCCGACGCGCAGGGAAACCGGGCCGGCGCTCATTTGGCCGCCTCCTTGAACGCGCCCTCTTCTTCCAGCACCTGGTTGGCCACCTTGAACGCGTCGAGGCCGGCCGGGATGCCGCAGTAGACCGTGGCCTGCAGCAGAATTTCCTTGATCTCCTCGACCGTGACGCCGTTATTGAGCGCGCCCTTGACGTGCAGGCGGACTTCGGCCGGACGGTTGAGCGCGGTGAGCATGGCCAGGTTGAGCATGCTGCGGGTCTTCTTTTCCAGGCCCGGCCGGCCCCAGGCGTAGCCCCAGCACCATTCGGTGGTGATGCGCTGGAACGCCATCATGAAGTCGTTGGCGCGCGCCAGCGAGCCGTCCACATACTCGGCGCCCAGCACTTCGCGGCGCAAGGACAGGCCCTGGTCGAACAGGGCCTGGGTTTCGGATTGCACATCTGCCATGGTTTCCTCCCGGTTGGATAGATGAATGCCGCCCGTCGCAGCGGCGTGGTGAATCTCCATTTCGCTAGATTGTCATACAATCATCTTGACAGTCAATAATACGATCAGAATAATCTGTCCCCAGCACCGGCGCGCAACAGCCGGGCGCCCGCGAACAAAACACGGAGACAAACCATGCAGAAATCTTCCCCAGCAGGCCTGCGCCCGGGGCGCAGGGAATTCGTCATGGCCATGGGCGCCGCCGCGCTCGGCGCGGCGCTGCCCGGGCGGGCCGGCGCGGCAGAGGAAATCGCGGTCGGCGTGGTCCTGCCCCTGTCGGGCGCCAATGCGCAGTTCGGCATCAACTCGCGCCAGGGCCTGGAACTGGCCGCCGACGAGATCAACGCCGCCGGCGGCATCAAGGCGCTGGGCGGCGCCCGGCTGAAGCTGATCGTCGCCGATTCCACCTCGCAGCCCACCAGCGCGGCCACGGTGGCGCAGCGCCTCATCACCCAAAACCGCTGCGTCGCGCTCATCGGCGCCTACGCCTCCTCGCTCACGCTGGCGGTATCCGAGGTCACCGAACGGCGCGGCATCCCGCTGCTGACCATGTCGTTCTCCGACATGCTGACCGAGCGCGGTTTCAAGCACATCTACCAGGTGGTGTCCAAAGGATCGGTGCTCGGCAAGGCCCAGTACGACTATGCCGCGGCCGTGGTGGCCGGCGCCGACCGGATCAAGAAAATCGCCATCCTGTACGAAGACACCGCCTACGGCACCTCGCAAGCGGTCGGCATCCGCGACGCGGCGCGCGCGGCCGGGGCCGAAGTGGTGCTGGACGAGGCCTACCCGCTGGGCATCACCGACGTCACCCCGCTCATCAACAAGCTGCGGGCTTCCGACGCGCAGATCGTGTTCCCGGTCTCGTACCTGAACGACAGCCTGCTCATCATCCGCGTGATGCGCCAGCAGCAGATCACGCTGCCGGTGGTGGGCGGCGCCGCCGGCTACGTGATCCCGGATTTCGCCAAGGCGCTCGGCCAATACGCGCAGGCGGTGCTGTCGATCGCCCCGGCCAACTACGACCAGAAGCCGGAATACACCGAACGCTACCGCAAGCGCTTCGGCACCTTCATGCCGCACGAGGCGCTGGAGCACGCCGTCTGCCTGGGCGTGCTGGCCGGCGCGCTGGAAGCAGCCGGCTCGGCCAAGCAGGACGCCCTGTCGCAGGCGCTGCGCTCGCACACCTTCGACCAGGGCTGGGCGGGCGTCATGTCGGGCGGCGGCGTGAAATTCGACGCCAAGGGCCTGAACACGCTGGCCCGGCCCGTCATGGTGCAGTGGCAGGACAACGAGCTGGTATCGGTATGGCCCGAAGCGCTCGCCAAAGGCAAGCTGATCTCCGCCTAGGAGGCGACCATGCAATTCCTGCAAGCCCTGGTGGACGGCATCCTGCTGGGCGGCGTGTACGCGGTCATATCGATCGGCCTCACGCTGGTCTTCGGCGTGGTCTCGATCGTCAACTTCGCCCAGGGAGAATTCCTGATGCTGGGCATGTTCGTCGCGTACTTCGCCTGGAAGCTGCTCGGCCTGGACCCGCTGGCCGGCTCGCTGCTGTCCTTCGCGACGGCCTTCGTGCTGGGCGTCGGCGTACAGCGCTGGCTGATCGAACGGGTGCTGCAGGCGCCGGCGGTGGCGCAGATCTTCCTGACGGTCGGCCTGCTGATCGTCATGGAAAACCTGGCCCTGATCCTGTTCGGCTCCGAGTTCCGCTCGGTGCAGACGCCCTACCAGATGACCGCCCTGAAGCTCGGACCGCTGCTGTTCAGCGCGCCGTACCTGTTCGCCTTCGTGGTGGCCGCGGTGGCGGCGCTGGCGCTCTGGTGGGTGCTCAAGCATACGTGGTGGGGCATGGCCGTGCGCGCCACGGCGCAGGACCCGATGGCGGCCCGCCTGTCGGGCGTCTCCACGCGCCGCGTGCACCAGCTCGCGTTCGGGCTGGGCGTGGGGCTGACCGCGCTGGGCGGCGGCATCATCCTGCCGTACTTGACGGCCTCCACCACCATCGGCGCGCAGTTCAGCGTGCTGATGTTCACGGCGGTGGTGCTGGGCGGCCTCGGCAGCGTGCTGGGCGCCGTGGTCGGCGGCATTGCGGTGGGCGTGATCCAGTCGCTGTCCGCGCTGGCGCTGCCCGTGCAGTTGCAGAACCTGGTGCTGTTCGCGGTGTTCATCCTGGTGCTGGCCATCAAGCCCGAAGGCCTGTTGAAGAGGGCAAGCTGATGCGCGCGAACCGGACCCGACGCTCCCTGCCCTGGCTGGCGCTGCTGGCGCTGGCCCTGGCCGCGCCCTGGTGCTTCGAAGATCAGGGCTATGGCATCCGCGTGCTGACCCTGGTGCTGCTGTTCGCCGCGATGGCGCAGGCCTGGAACATCGTCGGCGGCCTGGCCAACCAGATCTCGCTGGGCCACGCCGCGTTCTTCGGCCTGGGCGCGTACACCTCCACCCTGCTGCTGATGCGCCTGGGCATCTCGCCCTGGCTGGGCATGCTGGCCGCCATGGCAGTGGCGGCCGTCGCCGGCGCGCTGCTCAGCCTGCCCACCATGCGGCTGCGCGGCCACTACTTCGCCCTGGCCACCCTGGCGTTCGGCGAGGTGATGCGCGCCATCGCCAACACCTGGGCTTCGCTCACCGGCGGCCCGGTAGGCATCTCGGTGCCCTATTCGGACGGCAGCTTCGTGCTGATGCAATTCAAGTCCAGCATTCCCTATTACTACCTGATGCTGGGCGCGGTGACGGTCGCCACGCTGGTGTTCGCCGCCATCAGCCGCTCGCGCCTGGGCTACCGGCTGCGCGCGGTCAAGGCCAATCCGCAGGCGGCCGAAGTCATCGGCGTCGATACGGTGCGCACCCGCATCCTGGCGGCCGTGATCTCGGCGGCCCTGATGGGCGCGTGCGGCACGCTGTACGCGCAGTTCATTTTCTTCTTCGATCCGGATACGGTGTTCTCGCTGGCCGGCATCTCCGTGCGGGTGGCGCTCATCTGCATCGTCGGCGGCATCGGCACCGTGGCCGGCCCGCTGGTCGGCGCCCTGCTCATCATCCCGCTGGAAGAACTGTTCAACGACTGGCTGTCCGGCCAGAGCGCCGGGGTCTCGCAACTGGCCTACGGCCTCATCCTGGTGGCCATCATCCTGCTCGAGCCGCGCGGGCTGATGGCGCTGTGGCAGCGCGTGCGGCAACTGGGCGGAGGCCGCCATGCCTGACATACTCGCAGTCGAAGGCGCCAGCCGGCGCTTCGGCGGATTGAAGGCGGTCGACGCGGTGTCGTTCCGCGTGGCCCGGGGCGACATCCTGGGCCTGATCGGTCCCAACGGCGCGGGCAAAACCACGCTCTTCAATCTGCTGGTCGGCCTGTACAAGCCCCACGCGGGCCGCATCATGCTGGCCGGGCAGGACATCACCGGCTGGCGGCCGAACCGCATCGCGGCCTGCGGCATGACCAAGACCTTCCAGAACGTCGCGCTGTTTCCCGAGATGACCGTGCTGGACAACGTGCTGGTGGGCGGCATCCTGCGCCATGGCGTGCCGCAAGCGCGCCGCCTGGCCGCCGACAACCTGGCGCGCGTGGGCCTGTCGGCCATCGCCGCCAAGCCCGCCGGCGAATTGTCGTTTCCCGAGCAGGCGCGCGTGGAGCTGGCGCGGGCGCTCTGCACCGCGCCCAAGGTGCTGCTGCTGGACGAAGTCATGGCCGCGCTCAACGACACCGAAATGGATGCCCTGCTGGACCTGATCCGCGCGCTGCGCGACGAATCCGGCATCACCTTCGTGGTGGTCGAGCATCACATGCGCGCCATCATGCGCTTGTGCAACCGCATCCTGGTGCTGTCCTTCGGCCAGAAGATCGCCGAGGGCAGCCCGGCCGCGATCGCCGCCGACCCGGCCGTCGTCGAGGCCTACCTGGGCAAATCGCTCGACCACCTGGAGGTACCGGCATGAACCTGCTGCAGATCGAAGGCCTGACCGCCCGCTATGATCGCAGCCCGGTGCTGCATGGGGTGGACCTGAGCGTGCCGGCCGGCGGTTTCGTCGCGGTGGTCGGCGCCAACACGGCCGGCAAGAGCACGCTGCTGCGCTGCATATCCGGGCTGCTGGACAAGGTCGAGGGGCGCATCCGCTTCGACGGCCAGGACCTGCTCCGGCGCGCGCCGCACCAGGTGCCGGAACTCGGCATCGCCCACGTGCCCGAAGGGCGCCACGTGTTCCCGGAAATGACGGTGGAAGAAAACCTGTACCTGGGCGGCTACGTGCGGCGCCGCCAGGCAGGGGCGCTGCGGGCCAGTTGCGAGCGCGTCTACACGCTGTTCCCGCGCCTGCGCGAGCGCCGCCGCCAGGCCGCCGGCACCTTGTCCGGCGGCGAACAGCAGATGGTGGCGTTCGGCCGCGCGCTCATGCTCGAGCCGCGCCTGCTGCTGCTGGACGAGCCCAGCCATGGCCTGGCGCCCAAGGTCGTGGAGGAGCTGCACCAGGCCATGCTGGACATCCATTCCGGCGGGCTGGCCATCCTGCTGGTCGAGCAGAACACCCGCCTGGCCCTGTCGGTGGCGCGCGATGCCTACGTGCTGCAATCGGGCCGCGTGGTGCTGTCCGGCCCCAGCGCCGAGCTGCTCGACGACAGCCGGGTGCGCGCGGCCTACCTGGGAATCTAGGACGGAAAGAGCCATGGCGCGCCGACGGGATATATTTCGGCTTTACCTTCAGGCGCGGCCGCCTGGCGGCGGAACAGCCCGTATTCCGCCGCCGGCGGCGCCATCACGTTAAGTCGAGGATCTTATGGCCAACCCGTCCGGTGCCGTGTTCGAGAAACCCACCACCCTGCGCACGCGCGTGGAAGAATTCCTGCGCGCGGCCATCATGGACGGGCGGTACAAGGGCGGCGACCGGCTGCGCGAACAGGAATTGTGCGAGCAGCTGGGCATCAGCCGCCCGACGCTGCGCGAGGCGCTGCGCACCCTGGAGGCCGAGCGCCTGATCTCCATCGAACCGCATCGCGGCCCGACGGTCGTGCGCATCACGGAGAAAGCCGCGCGCGACCTCTATGCCCTGCGCGCGCTGCTGGAAGGCTACGCCGCGCACGAGTTCGCCCGGCTCGCCAGCGACGCCGCGGTCGAGCGGCTGCGCGCCTCGGTGCGCGCGCTGCACGGCCAGGCCGGCGGCCAGGACCGCACCGCCCTGCTGGCCGCCAAGCGCGATTTCTACGACGTGCTGCTGTCCGGCTGCGACAACGATCTCATCAAGGACCTGCTGCCCGGCCTGCTGTCGCGCATCAACCTGCTGCGCGCCACCTCGTTCGCCAGCCCCGAGCGCCTGCCCCAGAGCCTGGCCGAGATCGACCGCCTGTTCGACCGCATCCAGGCGCGCGACCCGGACGGCGCGCAGGCCGCCGCGCGCGCGCATATCGTCAACGCCGAACGCACCGCTCTCGAAGTGCTGCGGCGCCAACAACCGGAGACATCCGCCAGTGAACGAGATCCAGCAGCGCCTGCAGGCCGGGATCGCCCGGGCCCGGCAAGATAGCGAATTCATCGCCGCCGCGCGCGGCCTGTCCTGCGCCGTCTGGCTGCAGGCCGGCGCGTCCGGCGAGCGCCTGGCGGCCTGGAACGGCCAGCCTGCCACGCCGTCGCAGACCGTCGTCGTCCGGGCATCCCCGCCCACCTGGGACAAGCTGCTCAATCCCCTGCCGCCGCCGGGCTACCAGTCCTTCTCCGCCGCCCTGCGCCAGGCCCAGGACTTCACCGTGAAGGCGGAGCCGCTGGCGCTGGCCCAGTCCCTGCACCTGCTGGAACGCCTGTTCGAGATCCTGCGCGGCCAGGTCGAGGCCGACGCGGCCGCGCTCGACCGCGGCGCCATCCACGGCCGCTATGCCGCGATCACGCTGGATGGCGCGGCCGGCTCGGTCTATGTGGAAAGCAGCGGCCTGGCGGCCGGGCCGACCCTGCTGATGCTGCACACCGCCGGCGCCGATTCGCGCCAGTTCCATGGCCTGATGGCCGACGCGGCGCTGCGGGCGCAGTGGCGCATGCTGGCCTTCGACATGCCCGGCCATGGCCGCAGCATGCCCTGGCCGGGCCGGGCCTGGACGGCCGGCGGGCTCACCCGCGACACCTACCTGGCCACCTGCCTGGCGGTGATCCGCCAGGCGGCGCGGCAGCCGGTCGTGCTGCTGGGCTGTTCCATGGGAGCCGCCATGGCTCTGTACATCGCCGCGCGCAGCCCGCGCGACGTGGCCGGCGTGGTCGCGCTGGAAGCGCCCTGGAAAGCCGCCGGACGGCGCACGCCGCTGCTGTGCCATCCGGAAGTCAACCAGGCCGCCCACAACCCCGCCTACGTGCGCGGCCTGATGGCGCCGCACACCGCGCTGGCGGCGCGCCGCGAAGCGGCCTGGATCTACGCCCAGGGCGGCTTCGGCGTGTACGCGGACGACCTGCACTTCTACAGCGAGGACTTCGACGCGCCGGTGCACCTGGCCGGCCTGGACGCCACCTCGTTCGGCATATCGCTGCTGACCGGCGCCTACGACTATTCGGCCAGCCCGGAAGATTCGCGGCGCGTCGCCGCGTTGATCCCCGGCGCCCGCTTCACCCTCATGCCCGACCTGGGCCACTTTCCCATGGTCGAGGACCCGCAGCGCCTGCTGCACTATCTGCGCCCCGAACTGGCGCGCCTGCATCCATCGCCCGAGGCCCGGCCATGACGCTGCCCCGCTACGAGATCTACGCCCTGCGCTATGCCACCGTGGCGCGCCGCCGCGCCGAGAACTTCATCACCCCGCCCGACCCGCACGACGGCCCGATGCCGATGGATTACTACGTCTGGGTGATCCGCCGCGACGCGCGCGTCTACCTGGTCGACACCGGGTTCAACGAAGCAGCCGCGCGCGCCCGCGGCCGCCGCTTCCTGCGCTGCCCCATCGAAGCGCTGCGCCAGCTCGGCATTGCCCCGGACGCCGTGCAGGACGTGATCGTCACCCACTTGCACTACGACCACGCGGGCAACATCCGCCTGCTGCCGCGCGCCCGCCTGCACCTGCAGGAAAGCGAGCTGCACTACGCCTGCGGCTGCAACATGCGCTTCGACATGCTGCGCCATGCCTATGCGGTCGAGGACGTGGTCGATGTGGTGCGCGGCGTGTACGACGCGCGCGTGAGCTTCTACCACGGCCACGACGAGCTCGCCGCCGGCCTGCAGCTGCTGCACATCGGCGGCCACACGCAGGGGCTGCAGGCGGTGCGGGTCCACACCGCGCGCGGCTGGGTGGTGCTGGCCTCGGACGCCAGCCACTTCTACGACAACATGCAGGCCGAGGCGCCGTTCCCCATCGTCTACAACGTAGCCGACATGCTGGCCGGCTACGGCACCCTGCTGAAGTTCGCCGAGTCGCCCGACCATATCGTGCCCGGCCACGATCCGGAGGTCATGCGGCGCTATCCGCGCGCCGGCGACGGCACGGTCGAGGCGGTGGCGCTGCACCAGCCGCCGCGCGCACCGGCGGCCGGCTGAGCCCTGGCCGCGCGGGCGGCGCGCGGGCGCTTGTTATCATCGATGCTTTTTTGCCACGGAAGACAGGAAACATCGATCAATGACCCATCGCATGCGCATCAATCGCATTCTGACCGCCGCCAGCCTCGTACTGGGCGCCACGTTGAGCCTCGACGCCCACGCGCAATCCCCGACCTGCGAACTGGACCGGCCCATGAAATTCGGTGGCATGAACTGGGAATCGAACCTGATGCTGGTCGGCGTGGAGCGCTACATTGTCGAACATGGCTACGGCTGCGATACGCAGGTAGAACAAGGCGACACGCTGCCGATGTTCGCCGCGCTGCAGCGCGGCGACGTGGACGTCAACAGCGAGATCTGGATCACGCAGATGCAGCAGGCCTGGGACGAGGCCATCGCCGCCGGCAAGGTCAAGCAGGTGGGCAGCGTCTTCACCGGCACTGATGGCTGGTACGTGCCGCGCTATACGGCCGAAAAATTCCCGCAGCTGCGCGGCGCCGCAGACCTGAAGGGCCTGCGCGAAGCCTTCATCGACGACGAAGATCCCGGCAAGGGCCGCATCTACGGCTGCGCCGTGGGCTGGACCTGCGGCACCATCAACGCCAACCTGCTGCGCGCCTTCGGGCTGCAGGATGAATACCTGGTGTACTCGCCGGGCAACGCGGCCGCGCAGCGCGCCGCCATCGCCTCGGCCTACAAGCGCAAGAAAGACATCGTCTTCTACTACTGGACGCCCACCTCGCTGGTCGGCTCGCTGGACCTGGTCAAGCTGGAATTGCCGCCGGTCGACCCGCAAGCGCTGGCCTGCATCACCGATCCGCAATGCGAGCATCCCCGGCCCACCGGGCTGGCGGCGTATCCGGTGGTCACGGCGGTCAACAGCGCATTCGCGCAACGCGCGCCGCAACTGACGGCCTTCCTGGCCAAGGTCAACGTGCCCGAAGCGGTGCTGACCGCGACGCTCGGCCACATGCAGCGCGAGCAGCTCGAGATCGAGGAAGCCTCGCTATACTTCCTGCGGCAGCATCCGCAGATCTGGCGCGAATGGCTGCCCGCCGACGTCGCGCAGCGGGTACAACAGGCGCTCGACGGCTGATCTCATCCTCGAACGGAACTACGCCATGTCCAGCGGCATCAACCTCTACCTGATCCTGCTCGCGGCGCTGGTCGCCTCGGCCAGCCCGGGCCCGGCCACGCTCGCCATCGCCGGCACGTCCATGTCGCACGGCCGGCGCGCGGGCCTGGCGCTGGCATCGGGCGTCACGGCGGGCTCGCTGTGCTGGTCGGCGATGGCGGCCTTCGGGCTGGGTGCGGTGATGCTGGCGCACGCCTGGTTGTTCGAGGCGGCGCGCTACCTCGGCGCCGGCTACCTGCTCTACCTGGCCTGGAAATCGGCCCGGCACGCGCTGGCGCCGGCCAGGCCGGCGACCATCACGGCCGCCGGCGCCCCTTCGGGCAGGCGGGCCTTCCGGCGCGGCCTGGCGCTGCACCTGACCAACCCCAAGGCGGTCCTGTTCTTCGGCTCGCTATATTCGATCGGCATACCCAGGGACGCCACGGCCACCGACCTGATGTGCATCATGGCCGCGGTGGGCGTGCAGGGCGCGATCGTCTTCCACGGCTACGCGCTGCTGTTCTCCAGCCGCCGCATGACAGCCTGCTACCTGCGCCTGCGCCGAGCCTTCGAAGCGGTGTTCGCCGTGGCCTTCGCGGCGGCCGGGATCAAGATACTGACCACCCGGGTCTCCTGAAGCCGCGCCCCGGCGCGGCGCGCTACTTGTGGTGCCGCATGGCGTCGCGGTCCATGGCGTGCTCGACCTCTTCTTCCTGCAGTTTCTGCTGCTGCAGCATGCAGTTGTCGTAGCTCGGCGTACCGCGGGCAATGCCCAGCTTGTCGCACTCCCGCTGGTAGTTCTCCACCTCCATGCGGTCCAGCGTATCGCAGCCCGACAGCGCGGCGGTCGCGACGATGGCGCCCAGCACGAAGAAACGTCCACGTTGGCCATGGCGAAGCATAAGATCCCTCTCCCGGTTGTGTTGTCGTGCGGATGGTAACCACGTACCGGGTATGATTCTTTAACGGAACAGCGAAATAATCAAGCCTTCTCCAGACGCCTCAAAGGACTGCCATGCGTACACTCCTGCTGTCTCTCGGCCTTGCGATGTTCGTTCCCGCCGCGCACGCCGCCACGCCCGATTGCGCCAATGCCAGCGATCAAGCCGGCATGACCGCATGCGCGGCCGCGGAGTACAAGCAGGCCGATGCCGCGCTCAACGCCGCCTACAAGCAGGCGACCGCCCGCCTGAAGGATGACAAGGACCAGCGCCAGCGCCTGGTCGCCGCGCAGCGCGCGTGGCTTGCCTTCCGCGACGCCGAATGCGCGTTCAAGACCGGCCTGGCCGAGGGCGGCTCGGCCTATCCCATGCTGCTGGCCCAGTGCCAGGCCACGCTCACCGAGCAGCGCACGGCCGCCCTGCAGGCGCACATGAAATGCGAGGAAGGCTCGCTGGATTGCGCGATTCCGAACAACTGAGGCCCTAGCGCGGCGCGAGCGCCGCGCGGACTTTTTCCAGGGCGGCGCGCAGCGTGTCCATGTCGACCGAGCCGAGCGCCAGCCTGATCGCATGCGGCACGTGCTGCGTCACCGCGAAGGGCTCGGCGGTGGACACGGCCACTTGCTGCTGCATGAGGGCCATCGCGACCTGGTCGGCCCGCACGTCCTCGCCCAGCGGCAGCCACAGGAAATACGACGCCGGGTGGCCTATGCTCGCGCACCCCGCCAGCACGCGGCCGGCCAGCGCCTGGCGCGCGCGGGCGTCGCGGCGCTTGTCGCGCTCCAGCCGGTCGACCGTGCCATCATCCATCCAGGCGCAGGCAATGGCCGCCATGACGCCCGGCGTGTTCCAGGTAGTGGCGCGGATCGCCCGCTGCAGCGCCGCCATCCATGGCCCGGGCGCCGCCATGAAGCCGACCCGCAGGCCGGTGGCCACGCTCTTGGACAGCCCCGACACATACACCGTGCGCTCGGGCGCCAGCGCGGCCAGCGGCGGCGGCGCATCGTCGGCCAGGAAGGCATAGGCGCCGTCCTCGATCACCAGCAGGTCGTGCCGGCGCGCAATGGCCGCCAGTTGCGCGCGCTGTGTGTCGTCCAGCACCCACCCCAGCGGATTCTGCAGCGTCGGCATGGCGTAAAGGGCGCGCACGCGGCGCGTCCGGCACAGATGCTGCAAGGCTTGCAGGTCGGGCCCCTGCGCCGTCGCCGCGATGGGCGCCAGCTCCAGCCGCTGCGATTCCGCCACCGCCTTGAAGCCGGAATAGGTCAGCGCATCCACCGCCACCACATCGCCGGGCCGCAGCAGGGCCATCGCCGCGACGGCCAGGCCGTGCTGCGCGCCGCTGACCATCAGCACCCGGTCCGCCGGCAGCCGCAACCCGCGCGCGCGCAGGTGCCGGGCGATACTGGCCCGCTCGTGCGGGCGGTTGCCGTGCGGCTGATAGCGCAGCAGCGCATCCAGGTCGCCCGACAATGCCAATTGGCGCATGGCGCCGCGCAGCAGGTCCGCCTGCCCCGGCAGCACGGGATAGTTGAAGCTAAGATCCACCGTGCCTTCCGCGGTGGCCTGCTGGTCCATGCCCAGCCCGGCCGGCAGCCCGGCCTCGCGCACGAAGGTGCCCCGCCCCGTTTCCCCGCTGACCAGGCCCATGGCCTCCAGTTCGGCGTACACGCGCGTGGCGGTCACCAGCGCCAGCCCTTCGCGGGCGGCCAGCTCGCGATGGGTCGGCAGGCGCGTGCCCGGCGCCAGGCGCCCCGCCCGGATATCGGCCGCGTACGCGTCGACCAGCTGCTTATATCGAGCGCGCGGCATGGGCGGATGTATCCATGACAATTATTTGATTGTATTGATCCACGAGCATAGCATTGCCAACGCCGCTAGGCCGGCGCAAACAGGCCCGGCCGCGCCGGGCGATATTCCGGGCACGAACGACAATGCAACAGGCAGCAACCTTGCGGGACCAGCCGGCCACGAGCGCGGCGAGCGGGTGGATCAACGGATTCATCGGCGTGGTGATTTTCAGCGGCTCGCTGCCCGCCACCCGGGTCGCGGTGCTCGACTTCGAGCCGCTCTTCCTGACCGCGGCGCGCGCCAGCCTGGCGGGCCTGCTCGCCATCTGCGTGCTGCTGTTGTTCAGCCCGGCGCGCCCGGCCCGCCGGGACCTCGCGCCCCTGCTCGTGGTCGCGAGCGGCGTGGTCATCGGCTTCCCGCTGCTGACCGCCCTGGCCCTGCAGCGCGTCACCTCGGCCCACTCCATCGTATTCCTGGGGCTGCTGCCACTGGCCACCGCCGTGTTCGGCGTGGTCCGCGGCGGCGAGCGGCCGCGGCCGGCGTTCTGGTTCTTCTCGGCGCTGGGCAGCCTGATGGTGGCCGGCTTCGCGGTGGCGCAGGGCCTGGCCGCAGACCCGCTGGGCGACCTGCTGATGCTCGCCGCCATCCTGGTCTGCGGCCTGGGCTACGCCGAAGGCGCCAGGCTGTCGCGCGCGCTGGGCGGCTGGCAGGTGATCTCCTGGGCCCTGGTCCTGTCCCTGCCGCTGACCGCGCCCCTGACCCTGCTGCTGGCGCCCGCCTCGTTCGCCCATGTCGGGGCGCCCGCCTGGATCAGCCTGGCCTACGTGGCGCTGTTCAGCATGTTCCTCGGATTCGTGTTCTGGTACCGCGGCCTGGCGCAGGGCGGCATCGCGGCGGTCGGGCAGTTGCAGTTGCTGCAGCCGTTCTTCGGCCTGGCGCTGGCGGCCTCGCTGCTGCGCGAGCGCGTCAGCCCGGCCATGCTGGCCGTGACCATGGGCGTGATCCTGTGCGTGGCGGGCGCGAAGAAGTTCGCGCGCTGACGCGCCGGCCGGCCGCCGGCGCGCCGCCGCCGGTTCAGCGAGACGCCAGCGTGGCCTTCCAGGACGCCTTGCCGTCGGTAGTGCCCTGCATCGCGTCGCCCGACACCTGCCCCGTGTAGCGCTGCGAACCCACGGTGAAGCGGATCGTGCTGCCGTCCATGCGCGCATCGCTGATGGGCGTGGCCTGCCCCCCTTCGCGCAGCGATCCGGACAGTACCTGGTAGGTCTGGTCCAGCACCAGTTCCTTGCCGTCCAGCCTCCAGGTGCCGGCGACCTTGGCCGGCACCACCCATTTGTAGGCGCTGCAGTACGCCGAGCAGTCGGCGGCGGCCTGCACCGATTCGTCGGGCTGCCAGTCCCCCATCGTGAACGAGTTGGAGACGATGCGGGTGCCCGGCTTCATGTCCAGCAGCGTCGGGCGCAGCTTGACGTTGAGGGAAGGCAGCAGGAACAGGGTGATGACCGTCGCCTCGGAGAAATCCGATTCGAAAATGTCCGCCTGTTCGAAGCGGGCGCGCTGGGCCACGCCTTCGGCCTCGGCCGCGCGGCGGGCCAGCGCCACCATGTCGGGGTTGAACTCGATGCCGCGCGCCGTGGCGCCGCGCTTGGCGGCGGTGATCACCGTGCGGCCGTCGCCCGAGCCCAGGTCGACCAGGCGGTCCTCGGGGGTGAGTTTCGCCATGTCCAGCATGCGGTCGACCAGCGCCTGGGGCGTGGGCACCCACACCACGTCCTTGCCCGACTGGCCGACCGTCGGCTCGTAGGTGGCGGCCGCGCCTGCGCTGGCCTGGGCCGCCGCGCCGCCATGCCAGGCCAGCGCGCAGATCACGGCAGAAACAATGGATTTTTGCAACATCTGCATCATGCTCTCCTATCGGGGGTAGTCATTGCCACGGGCAATACCGCTGTGCGCCGCCGCGGCCGCGGCGTTGTCTCCCGCCTTCCTCGCGAACAGCAGGATCGGCGTACCAAGGGCCAGCACCGCCAGCCCGGCCAGCGCCGCCACGCCGGTGTGGGCGATGCTGGCATACAGCATGTAGGAACATGTCAGGCAGAACACCACGGGGGTGAGGGGATACAGCGGCACGCGATACGGCAGCTCGCGCCGCGGATAACGCCAGCGCAGCACGAACAGCGCCACGCCCACCAGCAACAGGAAGCCCCAGAACACCGGCGCGGTGTAGTCGACCATCGCCTTGAAGCCGTCGCGCGTCACCGCGCCCATGGCGATCAGCGCCAGCGCAATCGCCGCCTGGGCGATCTGCCCGTTGGCCGGGTTGTTGCCGCGGCCGTTCCAGATCGCCATCCAGCGCATTACCGACAAGTCCTGGGCCATGGCGTAGAACACCCGGGCGCCAGTGAAGATAGTGGCGTTCAGCGTCGAGACCGCCGCCACCACCACCGCCAGCGTGACGATGACTTCGCCGGCCGGCCCCGCCACCCGTCGCATCATGTCGGCGGCGACCGCCTCGGAGCCGCGCAGGCCGTCCAGCCCCAGGATCGACAGCAGCGCCAGGTTGGCGAGGGTGTAGAGCGTCACCAGGATGAGCGTGCCCAGGGTCAGCACGCGCGCGATATTGCGCGGCGCGTCCCGCAGCTCGCCGGTCAGGTAGGCCGCCTCGTTCCAGCCGCCGTAGGTCAGCAGCACGAAGATCATCGCCACCCCGAGCGCCGTGGCCTCCGGCGCCGCCGCCGGGACGGGCGCCGCGCCGCCGTCCGGCGCGCCGAACAGGCCGAACAGGATCACCGCGGCCAGCGCGGCGATCTCGATCAAGGTCACCGCCACTTGCAAGGCCTTGCCCTCGGCCGTCCCCACGACGTTGATGCCGGTGAAGATGCAGACCGCCAGCGCGGCGTAGATGGCCGCGCCGTAGGGCCCCAGCGGGAACAGTTGAGCCACGTAGTCGCCCAGCATGAAGGCGACCCCGGCGATGGCGCCGGTCTGGATCACGGTGCAGCGGGCCCAGCCGAACAGCATGGCGACCGGCCGGCCATAGGCGCGCGACAGGAAATGGTATTCGCCGCCCGCATGCGGATGGGCGGCGGACAATTCCGCATAGCAGAGCGCGCCCACCAGCGTGACCAGGCCGCCGGCGATCCAGACCAGGATGAACGACCATTCCGAGCCGACATTGGCCGCCACGATCGACGGCGTCTTGAAGATGCCTACCCCGACCACCAGCCCCACCATGATGGTGACGGCGTCGAAGACCGACAGCACGCCATCGGGCTTGGCCGCGCCAGCCGCGGGCGCGCGCAGGGGCCCCGCCGCGCCGGCCAGCGCGCCGTCTGCCTGGATGATCAAGGACTGCTGCTTGCCATGGGGACGCTGGTTCATGGGCTCACCGGTTCAGCTGGATCGGGACAGGGAAAAACCGAAGGTATTGACGCCATCGGCGCTGCGCACGAATACACGGCCGCCATGCATGGAGGCGATCGCGCGCACGATCGACAGGCCCAGCCCGTGATGCACGCCGCTGCGCGTGCGCGCCGCGTCGCCGCGATAAAAGCGCTCGAACAGGCGGGCTTGCTGTTCGGGCGGGATCGGGTCGCCCTGGTTCGACACGGAGACCCAGACCTGGTCGCCCTGCGGCTCGATCGACACGACCACGGCGGTGCCGCCGCGCGCATAGCGCGCGCTGTTGGACAGCAGGTTGGCCAGCGCGCGGTGGAACAGCCGCTTGTCCACCCGGGCGGTGGTCTCGCCCTGCACGCGCAGCGCCACGCCCCGCTCCGCGAAGGCGTCCTCGACGTACTCGACCGTCTTGCACGCCTCGTCGTGCAGCGACACCTCGCTCAACTCGGCCGCGCGATGCCCGTTCTCGGCGCAGGACAGGAACAGCATGTCGTTGACGATGCTGCTCATGCGCTCGAGCTCCTCCAGGTTGGATTCGAGCAGGTCCTGCAAGGCGCCCAGGTCGCGCTCGCGGGCCAGCGCCACCTGCGTCTGGCCGATCAGGTTGGTCAGGGGCGTGCGCAGCTCGTGCGCGACGTCGGCGTTGAAGCCTTCCAGTTGCAGCCAGGCGGCCTCGCGGCGCTCCAGCGCGTTATTGAACGATACGGCCAGCTCGCGGATCTCCGGCGGCAGTCCGGCCACGTCGAGCCGCTGGCGCGGGTTGCCGGGCGGCAGGCGGTTGGCCTGCTGGCCGAGGCGGCGCACCGGCGCCAGCCCGAGCTTGGCGATCCAGTAGCCCAGCACCGCCACCAGCAGGATGCCCAGCGCTGAGGCGATGCCCATGACGCGCGTGAACTTTTCCTTCGTGTCGATATAGGCGGTGGCGTCCAGCGCCACCACGAACTCGATCGGCGGGCGTTCGCCGTAGGCGGGAATCGTGCGGCTCAGCACCGCCCATACCTTGGCCGGCTCGCGCACCTTGACGAACCCGAACGGGGTGTCGGGCATGCGCGAGCCTTCTTTCAGCAGGAACGGCCCGCCGTAGGAAAACCGCTCGTCCGGCGAGCGGATCCAGTAGCGGATGCGCGCGCCTTCCTGGGCCATGCCGTCGAGCTTGCGGCGCACCAGGTCCCATTCGCGGTCGGACCGGCGCGCCTCGATGACCGGATCGAGCAGCGTGTGATGGACCTCCAGCTCGCCGCGCACCTGTTCGCGGACGGAGTCGGACAAATAGCAGTACAGGAAGAACGCCACGCCGGAGAACACCACGGCGGCGGTCGCGGCGAACATGGCCACCAGCCGCCATGCGATGGGCAGGCCGCGGCTCATGCGGCGGGAGCGGCGCGGTCGACGCGCCGGTCCTCGAGCACGTAGCCCATGCCGCGCACCGTGTGCAGCAGCTTGCGGGCATACGGCGCGTCCACCTTCGCGCGCAGGCGCTTGACCGCCACTTCGACCACGTTGATGTCGCTGTCGAAATTCATGTCCCAGATCTGCTCGGCGATCATCAGCTTGGACAGCACTTCGCCCTGGTGGCGCGCCAGCAGGCTCAGCAAGGCGAACTCCTTGGCGGTCAGGTCGAGGCGCTGGCCGGCGCGCACCACCTTGCGGGCCAGGAGGTCGATGACTAGGTCGTCGAGCTGCAGGACCGTCGGCTCCTTGCCTTCCGCGGACCGGCGCGTCAGCGCCTGCAGCCGGGCTACCAGCTCGATGAACGAGAACGGCTTGGGCAGGTAGTCGTCGGCGCCCTTGCGCAGGCCGGTCACGCGGTCGTCCACCGCGCCCCGCGCCGACAGCATGATGACCGGCGTGGCCTTGCGGCGGCGCAACTGGGTCAGCACGCCGTACCCGTCCAGCCCCGGCAGCATCAGGTCCAGCACGATGGCGTCGTAGTCGAACTCCAGGGCCAAGTGCAGGCCGTCGGTGCCCGTGTCGGCGACGTCGACGGTATAGCCCTGCTCCGTCAAGCCGCGCAGAATGTAGGAAGACGTCTTGTCTTCGTCTTCGATGACCAGTACACGCATGGCGCTCTCTTGCGCAAGAATGAGTGGCTCGGGATGCAACGCGAGGCCAGTCTACGCCGCCGTATCGGTCGAAGCGCTGACCGTGCGCTGACATTTTCGTCAGGAAACCGGCGCGGCGCGCTCCTCGCGCCGGTTCATTCTACGCAACGCACATGCAGCCCGCAGGCGCGCAGCGGCGCGGGCCGCGAGGCCGGCGCCGCCGCGGCAAGGTCATTCGGCCGGCCTGGCGCCGCCGGCCAGCTTGGCGAAGTCGCCGTCCAGCCGGGCCAGCGCATCGTCGATATGCTTGCGCCGCGCCTGGATCCACGCATCCTGCTCGGCCAGCCTGGCGCGCGCCTGGGCCAGCATGCGGTCCATCTCGGCCGGCTGCGGACCGCCGACCGTCGCGCGGTTCTTCACGATGGCCACTGGATCCAGCGTGGCGCGGAACTCCGCCTCGTCCATCGGCAGCACCTGCGGATACTTGGTGCCCTTGACGGTCTCGGCGTAGATGCGCTGCGCCTCGGCATAGGGAAAATCGAGCGGCTTGATGCCCTGGGCGCGCGCATGGCTGACTATTTCGGAAGCGAAGTGATGGCCCTCGCGGAACGGCAGCCGGTACTTGCGCATCAGCACGTCGGCCAGCTCCTGGGAAGCGGTCCAGTCGCTGTTGAGTTCCTCCAGCGCCCGCTCGGGGCTGATCACCAGGGCCTTCAGGACCCGGTTCCACTTGGCCAGCACGGTGATCGCGCTGTCGACCATGGCGGAGTTCTGCTCCACGTCCTTCGGGTCGCTCATGCCCGGCGTGATGTTGTGGGTCTGGATCACCGGCCCCAGCGCCAGGGTGACGGCGGTCGACGCGTCGCTGCGGGTCGAGTTGAGCAAGCCAGGGTTGCGCTTCTGCGGCATGGCGCTCGACACGTAGGTATTGCCGCCGCCCTCCTGCAACAGGATCCACGGACGCGACTGCGCGTACTGCGTCATCAGGTCCTCGATGAAATTGCCCGCATGCAGGGCGATGCTGGCGACAATGGCGCCGACCTCCACCGGCTGGTCCATGGAGGAAATCTGCGAAGCGTCGTAGGCGTTGTCGACCAGGCCGGCAAAGCCCAGGTAATCCGCCATGCGCTGGCGGTCCAGCGGCCAGCTGGTGCCGTTCAGGACCGTGGTGCCCATGGGCGAGCGGTCGATGCGGGCATAGGCTTCGCGGATGCGCTGGGCGTCGCGCTCCAGCCCGGCGGCATGGCCCAGCAGGTAGTGGCCGTAGCTGTTGGGCTGCGCCGCCACGCCGTTGGTGTAGTTGGGCACCACGGTGCCGGCATGCCGCGCGGCCAGCTCCACCAGCGTGGCCGACGTCGCGTTCAGGCGATCCGCCAGTTGCAGCAGCTTGTCGCGCAGGATGGCGGCGCGATAGGTGGCGTGCATGTCCTGGCTGGAACGGCCGGCGTGCAGCAGCGTCACGTCCATGCCGCCGGCCTTGATCAGCAGCGGCTCGAAAGTGATGACCGTGGCGGGACGCTTGGCGCCGGGCTGGTTGCCGTCCCGGATGACCTGCGCCACCGCAGCCGCCAGGCGCGGCGCCAGGGCCCGGTCCAGCAGGCCTTGCTCGGTGTTGATGACGGTGGTGGCCTTGTTGATCTCGCCCAGCCAGAAAAATTCGTCGCGGGACGGCGCCTCGGCGGCCTGCTGGCCAGCCGGCGCCGCCGCCTTGCCGGACTGCGCGTGGGCCGGGGCGCCGCCCAGCGCAAGCGCGACGGCCAGGCACACGGGGGTAAGGATAGGTCTCATGGTCTCCTCTTCTTCCTTTTTGACGGTCTGGCGATTTTATCGGCGCCCGGCGGCCCCGGCAGCCTGCGTCTTGATGCAAGATTAGAAATGTTATAACGTTCTATATTTTGCAAGAAGACCACCGGCACCGATGCGCCCCATGAAAGCCAGACCAGCCCACGACCACTCCATCCGGCGGGATGTCGCCGCAAGCTGCCTGCTGGCGCTCACGGCATTGAGCGGGGCGGCCTGGGCCGAAGAACCGGAAGCGCAGCGGCGTGCCCGCGCGACACCCGCGCCGCACCATGCCGGCACCCTGCCGGCAGTGGTCGTGACCGCCACCGCCGCCGAACGCGAGGCCGCCAACGCCCCGGCCAGCGTCACCGTAATCGATGGGGCGGCGCTGCGCCGCCAGCCGGTGCTCGACCTGGCGGACGCCGTGCGGGACACCGTGGGCGTCGGCCTGGAAGATGCCGGCCTGGGGCGGCGCGGCATCTCGATCCGCGGCATGAGCGCCGCGCACACCCTCATGCTGGTCGACGGGCAGCGGGTCAACGCTTCCGCGTCCGCCATCGCCCATTCCGACTTTGAACTCGGCTGGGTGCCCACCGAAGCCATCGAGCGCGTGGAAGTGGTGCGCGGCCCCATGTCGTCGCTCTATGGATCGGAGGCGCTGGGCGGCGTGGTCAACGTCATCACGCGCAAGGCCACCGATGAATGGCAAGGGTCGTTCAGCGGCTACGCACTGGTCAACGACCACGGCCTGGACGGCAACCAGTACAAGAGCGGCTTCTATATCGGCGGGCCGATCGTGCCAGGCCGCCTGGGCCTGAATGCATGGGGCGAGTTCAACCGGCGCGCGCCGCTGCGCGACGCCGGCAATACCGCGCTGACGGCGCTCGACGAACGGCGCGCCACCACCGGCCACGTCGGCCTGACCTGGACGCCCGACGTGCGCCAGCGCATCGACCTGTCGGTGGACGCGGGCAATGAAGACCAGCAGGGCTACCGCGACAACAGCGACGCCACGCTCTATGAAGCGGAAAACGACGTGCGGCGCCGCCGCTATGCCATCTCGCACAGCGGCGACTGGCAGTGGGGCCAGAGCCAGGTGCGGCTGTACCGGGCCACGCTGGACCGCCATGCGCGCCGCAGCGACGGCGGCGACGCGACCGGCCCCAACCGCTTCACCGACACCGTGCTGGACGGCCGCGTGGGCTTCGCCGCGGGCCGGGCGCACCAGCTCACGCTGGGCGCCGAGACGCGCCGCGAAACGCTCGAGGATCCCACCGTCAACCAGGCCGGCAAGCAGTCGCTGACGCATTACGCGCTATTCGCGCAGGACGAGATCCGGCTGGGCGAGCAGTGGGAACTGGTGCTGGGCAGCCGCTTCGACCGCCACGAGGAATTCGGCTGGCAGACCAGCCCGCGCGCGTATCTGCTGTTCCATCCCACGCAGGCGCTGACCTTCAAGGCGGGCGCGGGCCGCGGCTTCAAGGCGCCGACGCTCAAGCAGTTGTCGCCCGAATACGAGTCGCGCGCCGCCATGGGCGGGCGCGGCATCATCCGCGGCAATCCCGACCTGCGGCCCGAGACCAACCAGTCCTATGAACTGGGCGTGGAATACCAGCAGCGCCGCTGGTCGGCCGGCGCCACGCTGTTCCACAACGATGTCCGCAACCTGATCGAGACGGTGCGGCAGCCGACCTGCTACGAGCCCCGCCGTGTCTGCCTGGAGTACGAGAACGTCGCACGCGCGCGCCTCAAGGGCGTGGAACTGACGGCCGGCGCGAGCCTGCTGCCCGACTGGCGCGTGGATGCCAACTACACCTACCTGGATGCCCGCGATCGCGCGACCGGCGAGCGCCTGCCGGATCGCTCGCGCCACCGCGCCAATGCCACGCTGACCTGGGCGGCGCTGCAGCAATTGAGCACCCGCCTGCGGGTCGAGTACATCGGCTCGCAATACCGTTCCGCCACCGAGAGCGAGCGGCCCGGCTACACCCTGCTGCACTGGTATGTCGATTACGACGTCAACAGCAACCTCAGCCTGCATGCCGGCATCGAGAACCTGACCGACAAGCGGCTGGCCAATGACGATGCCGATGTCTACGGCCGCGCCGACGAGGGGCGCCGCTACTTCGCCGGGCTGACCGCGAGGTTCTGATGGCCGTCCTGCATCTCGCCCGTCTGTGGCGCCGCGGCGCGCCGGCGCTGCTGGCGGCCCTGCTCGGCCTGGCGGGCGCCGCGCAGGCGCGGCCGGTCGTGCAAGTGCTGCACAATGGTTTCGTCTCCGCCGAGAAATTCCAGCGCCTGGAGCAGCTTGCCGCCCGCGAGGGCGTGGCGCTGGCGCACACCGACGTCGAGCGCGCCACGCCCGCCGCCCTGCGGCAGGCGGTCGCCGACGCGGCGCTACTGGTGCTGGATACGCCGCGGCCGGGCGATCGCGCCATGGTGCAACAGCATCTGCGGCAAGTCCCGGGGCACGACGGGCCGCCCTGGCTGGTCGTGGGCGGCGGCCGCCCCGCCTGGGAGCGGCTGCCGCCGCGCCCCGCCGCCACGCTGGCGGCGCTGTACGCCGCCGGCGGCGCCGGCAATTTCGGCCGCTTCTTCGCGCTCGCCAAGGCCGTGCGGCAAGGCGCCGAACCGGCGCCGAGCCTGCTCGCCCCGCCCGCCGCGCTGCCGCCCAGCGGCTTCTACCACCCCGCCGCGCCGCGCCTGTTCGAGGACCTCGACACCTACCTGCAATGGCACGCGGCCCGCGCGCAGGCCGCCCCTGCGGCGGCGCCGCCGCGCGGCCGCGTGGCCTTCCTGGTGCATCGCGGCGTAGTGGCCGACATGCTGACCGGCGAAGTCGACGAGCTGATCGCGCGCAGCGAAGCGGCGGGCCTGCAGCCGGTGGTGTTCTGGTTCGATGCCGCCGCGCCGGGGGGCCTGCCCGGCGTGCTGGGCGCGGGCCGCATCGACGCGCTGGTCAACCTCACCCACATGCAGGACGGCGCGGCGCGCAGCCGCGATTTCCTGGCGCTGGACGTGCCCGTCATCCAGACGCTGCGCTTTCGCGACGGCGAAGCCGCCGACTGGCCCGCCGCGCCGAGCGGCGTCGCCGCGCGCACCGCCGCGCTGTTCCTGGCCGGGCCCGAGGGCTGGGGCATCAGCGATCCGCTGGTGCTGTCGGCCAGCACCGCCGGCCTGCACCACCTGCTGCCCGGCCAGGCCGACGCGCTGATCGCCAAACTGCAGCGGCTGGCCGCGCTGCGCCACACGCCGCCGCCCGACAAGAACCTGGCCCTGATGTTCTGGAACTACCCGGCCGGCGAAAAGAACCTGGGCGCCTCGCACCTGAACATCCCGCGCAGCATCGTATCCATCCAGGCCGCGCTGGCGGCCGCCGGCTACCAGGTGGGCGCGCCGGTCGCCGAACAGCAGGTGATCGAGCGGGCGCAGCGCATGCTCGGCGCGCTGTATGGCAGCGTCCCGCTGGACGCGCTGCTGGCCGAGGGCCTGGCCGCGCGCTATCCGCTGGCCGACTACGAACAGTGGCTGGCCGGCCTGCCGCCGCGGCGCCAGGCCGAACTACGGCAGGCCGGCGACCCGGCGCGGCACCGGGCCGTCCGCGAGATCGACGGCCGGCGGTATTTCATCATCCCGCGCTGGCAGCTCGGGCGCCTGCTGGTCATGCCGCAGATGCCGCGCGGCGCCGATGCGGCCGGCCACTACCACGATACCACCAGCGCGCCCGACCATCTCTACATGGCGGCCTATCTGTACCTGCAACGGCAGTACGCCGCCCACGCCCTGATCCACCTGGGCACCCATGGCACGCAGGAATGGCTGCCCGGCAAGGACCGCGGCCTGGCCGCCGACGACTATCCCTGGCTGGCGGCCGGCGCCATGCCGGTCTTCTATCCGTATATCCAGGACAACGTCGGCGAGGCCATCCAGGCCAAGCGGCGCGGCCGCGCGGTGACCATCAGCCACCAGACGCCGCCTTTCGCCCCCGCGGGCCTGTACGACCAGTTGCGCGACCTGCACCAGTTGATCCATGAATACCAGCAGCTCGACGACGGCATGGTGCGCGCGCGCGCCGGCGCGCAGATCCGCGCCCTGGCGGTCGCCGCGCAACTGCACCGGGACCTCGGCTGGACCGCAGCGCAAGCCGAGCAGGACTTCGACGGCTTCCTGCAGGCATTGCACGATCATCTGCACGAACTGGCGCGCACCGCCATGCCGCTGGGCCTGCATACGTTCGGCATGGCGGCCGAGCCGGCGCACCGCGCCAGCACAATCATGCAGCAGTTGGGCCCGGCCTTTTACCAGGCGCTGGGCGTCGAGCAGGCAGAACTATACGCCGCCGACCCGGCCGCCCTGCGCGACAGCGCACCGTATCGGGCCGTCTCGCGGATGCTGGACCCCGGCGCGGCGCAGGCGCTGCCGCCCGATTGGTCGGCATTCGCCGCGCGGGCGCGCGAGCTCGACCAGCGCCTGCAGGACACGCAGGAACACGAAGCCTTGCTGGCAGGCCTGGCGGGCCGCTTCGTGGCGCCCGGCGCCGGCGGCGATCCAGTCCGCAACCCGGAAGCGCGCAGCGGCCGCAACTTGTACGCATTCGAAGCCGACAAGATTCCGGCCCGGGCGGCCTACGAATCGGCCGCCACCGCCTACACGCAGGCCGTGCAGGCCTTTCGCGCCGGCCACGACGGCGCCTGGCCGCGCAAGCTGGCCTTCAGCCTGTGGGCCTCGGAAGCGATCCGGCACCTGGGCGTGACCGAAGCGCAGATCCTGCACGCGCTCGGGCTGCGCCCGGTCTGGGATGCCGGCGGGCGCGTCACGGCGCTGGAAATCATTCCCGCCGCCGAACTGGGCCGGCCGCGCGTCGACGTGGTGGTGCAGGTAACCGGCGTCTACCGCGACCAGTTCGACAGTTTCATGCGCCTGCTCGACGACGCGCTGGCCAAGCTGGCGGAACTGGACGAGCCGGGCAACCCGATCGCCGCGAACAATGCGCGCATCGCCGGCGCGCTGCGGCAACAGGGCATGTCCGGCGCGCAAGCCGCCGCGGCGGCCCGCTACCGCATCTTCGGCAATGCCCCGGGCCAGTACGGCACCGGCGTGCCCGGCCTGGCGCTGCGCTCCACCGAATGGAACGACGATGCCGAGCTGGCGCGGCAGTTCCTGGCCAGCAGCCGGCATGCATACGGACGCCACGGTTGGGGCGCCGACCCGGCCGGCGCCAATTTGCTGGCCGAACAATTGCGCGGCGCCCAGGCGGTGATCATGTCGCGCTCCTCCAACCTGCACGGCGTGCTGTCCACCGACCATCCGTTCGAATTCCTGGGCGGCCTGTCGGCGGCCATCCGGCATGTCGACGGCCAGGCGCCGCAGCTGCTGGTGTCGGACCTGCGCACCAGCCGGATCGCCACCACCGGGCTCGCCCACTTCCTGGCCGACGAACTGCGCACCCGCTATCTCAATCCGCAATGGATCGCCGCCATGCAGCAGGAGGGCTACGCGGGCACCCTGCAGGTGCTCAACGCCACCAACAACCTGTTCGGCTGGCAGGCGATGGACCCCTCCACCGTGCGCGACGACCAGTGGCAGGCCCTGTTCGACACCTACGTGGCCGACACCCGCGGGCTGGGCACGCGCGCCTGGTTCGAAGCGCACAACCCCACCGCCCAGGCGCAAGTGCTGGAGCGCATGGCCGAAGCCATCCGCAAGGGCTACTGGGACGCGCCGGCGGCCACCCGGCAGGCCCTGGCGCAGCGCTGGCAGGAGCTCGCACAACAGTTCGGGGTGGACAGCGGGGCGGCGCTGACGCGGCAATACATCGCCGACATGGCGCAGGGCTTCGGCCTGGCGCAGGCGCCGGCGCCCGCCGCCGATGCCGGCGCGGCCGGCGCGGACACGCCGCCGGATGCGGCCGCCGCCCCGCCGGCCGCCGAGCCGGTGCGGGGCCAGGTGCTGGAACGCGTCGAGGCCGTCCGGCCGCGCGACGACCCGGCGCTGCCCTGGCTGCTGGGGCTCATGCTGCTGCTGTTCTGCGGCGGGGCCTTGCGGCAGGCCATGCGCCAACGCTTCCCACCCTATCCGGCCACCACGCATGGAACCGCCCGCTCATGACTGCCCTTGCTGATATCGAAATCCTGCTCTACACCTTGTCCCGCGTTTTCCTCTTGCCGGTCATGCTGCTGATCGCCGCGGCCCTGGCCTACGCCCTGGCCATGCTGGGCGCCTTCGCCGTGGAGGCGTGGCAGCGCCGTCGGCCATCGCATGCGCGCGCGCTGTTCCGCTTCGCCGGCCACGGCGCGCCGCGCGCGGCGGAGGGCCAACGGCCCGCCGCGCCGCCAGTCGCCAGCGACGACCTCGAACTGTGGATCATGAAGCAGCTCGAATGGCTGCGCATCGTGTCGCGCTCGGCGCCCATGCTGGGCCTGATCGCCACCATGATTCCCATGGGCCCGGCCCTGCTGGCGCTGGGCGAGAACGACGCCGCCGCCGTCGGCAAGAACATGGTGGCGGCGTTCTCGTCGGTGATCCTGGCGCTGCTGGCGGCCAGCATCTGCTTTTTCATCCTGACCATCCGCCGGCGCTGGCTGCTGCAGGACCTGCGCGAACTGGAGCGGCAGCGCCAGGCGGGAGGGCCGGCCTGATGCGCTTCCTGGACGACGAAGACGGCCACGATCCGATGCTGTCGGTGGTCAACCTGATCGACCTGTTCCTGGTCATCATCGGCATGCTGATGGTGGCCATCGCGCAGAACCCGCTCAACCCGTTCTCGCGGGACAAGGTCGTGGTGGTGGAGAACCCCGGCGAGTCCGACATGCGCATCACCATCAAGGACGGCCAGGAACTGACCCGCTACGAAGCCAGCGGCGAAATGGGACAGGGGCAAGGCGCGCGCGCGGGCATCACCTACCGGCTGGAAGATGGACGCATGATCTACGTGCCGGAGGATTGACGGCGCGTGCCCCTCCCCGCCGCCACTCAAAGCGGCTTCGAGCCCGCGCGCCCCGTCGAGCCCAGGTGCTGCAACACTCCGCCCAGCGCCATCCACGCCAGGCCGCCCAGCAGCCCGATCCACCCGCTGGACACCAGCATCACCAGCGACATGGCGAAGGCCAGCGGCAGCAGCAGCGCCGGGCACGGCATGCGGAAAGCCGGCGGCGGCCCGCCGCGCTGGCGCAGCTTGAGCAGCACCAGCAGCGGCGGCAGGAAATGCGCCACGTACAGGAACCCGCCCACGGCCGTCGCCAGGCGCAGGCTGCCAAGCGCCGCGACCAGGGCCAATATGGCCGCGCACACCAGCACCGCCGCCCACGGCGCGCCGGTCGCGGCGCTGACGCGCGCCAGCGCGGCGGGCAGCAGGCCGTCGCGCGCCATGGCGAAGCTGATGCGCGAGGTCACCACCAGCACGGCATTGGCGGTCGCGGCGGTCGTGCACACCGCCACCGCGGCGATCAGCTTGCCGCCCGCCGGCCCGAGAAACTGCGTGGCGGCGGCGCTCAGGGGCGCGGCCGACGCCCCCAGTTCGCGCCAGCCCAGGGTGCCGAGCGCGACCAGCACCACCAGCAGATAAACGAACAGCACCAGCGCCAGCGTCGCCAGGATGGCCCGCGGCAAGTTGCGTTCCGGCCGTTCGACTTCTTCGCCCGCCGCCGCCACCATATCGAAGCCGCCGAAGGCCAGGAACGCCGTCAGCGCGGCCGCCAGCAGGCCGCCCGTCCCGTTCGGCAGCCACGGCTCGAACCGCGCCGCCTCGACCGACGGCAGGCCGGCCAGGGAAAAGCCCAGCAGGCCGCCCAGCGCCAGCAGCATCACGGCCACTTGCACCTGGCCCGACAGCCTGACGCCGGCGACATTGACCAGCGCACAGGCGATCACCAGGCCGACCGCGCCCCACAGCGTCGGGATGCCGGTGAGCGCCTGCAAATAACCGCCGAAGCCCAGCGTGACGTAGCCGCTGACGAACAAATAGGCGCCCCAGAAGACCCAGCCCATCATGAAGCCCCAGCCGCGGCCCAGCACTTCGCGCACGAACACGTAGCCGCCGCCCGCCTCCGGATAGCGGCACGCCAGTTCGGCGTAGGGCAAGGCGATCAGTAGGGCGGCGACGAAGGCCAGCGCGAACGCCAGCAGCGCCGCCGGCCCGGCCACCGCGGCGGTGTGCCCCACCAGCACGAAGATGCCGCCGCCTATCGTGCCGCCCACGCCCAGCGCCACCGCGCTGCGCAGCCCCAGCGTGCGGCGCAGCCGGGCGCGCGGCGCGGCGGCGAGCCCCGGCTGCATATGGCCCTGGCTCATGGGTTCACCAGCCCGATGCGCACCCGGCGGTTGTGGCGCCCCTTGTTGTCGATCTTCAGGATCCGGATCGGCCGCGATGCGCCGGTCTCGCTCAGGTGCGTGCCGCCGCAGGCCTGGCGGTCCAGCCCGACGATGTCGACGATGCGGATACGGCCATCGGCCGAAGGCGGCGGCGCGACCGACTTGGAGCGGATCAGGCCGTGTTCGGCGCGGGCCTCGTCCAGCGGCACATAGACGTCGCGCACCGGCAGGTTCTGCCTGATTGCATCATTGATGGCGCCTTCGATGGCGCGGATGCGCTCGTTGTCCGCGCCGGGCACGTCGAAATCCATCCGCGCGGTGCCGTCGTCGCCCATCTGCACGCCGGTCACCAGGGCGCCATTGAAGGCCTGGAACACGAAAGCATTGAGGATGTGCGTGCCGGTGTGCAGTTCGCGCATCATCTGGCGAAAGCCGGGATCGACCTCGGCCTGCACCGCGCCGTCCGGCTCGGCGCCGGCGTCGGCCAGCAGGATCCAGGCCTGCCCGTCGATGATCTCGAAGCCGGCGACGGCCGTCTCGCCGCCGTGCCAGCGCAACAGGCCGCGGTCGGCCAGCTGGCCGCCGCCGCCGGGGTAGAACGGCGACTCGGCCAGCAGGACCCGGCCGGGCCGGGCATCGACGACGCGGGATTCGAGCGCCAGGGTGGCGGGGTTCTCGTGATAGAAAGCGCGTGCGGGCATGATGGTTTCCATGGGGTGGCTTGCGCCAGTATGGTCCGGCGCGCGCCCCGCGTATTGGCGAAAATTGCGGCGCGAGCCCGTCAGGCAGGCCGGCCGCCGTCCAGCGCGGCCCGCGCGAACTGCAGCGGAGTGATCCCGTAGCAGCGCTTGAAATGCCGCGTCAGCGCGCTCTGGTCATAGAAACCCGTGGCGGCGGCGACCTGCGCGATGGGCATGCCGCGCCGCAAGTCATGGCACGCGCGCTTCAGGCGCACCTGCACCAGGTAGGCGTGCGGCGTCATGCCGACGCCGCGCTTGAACAGGCCGATAAGCTGGAACGGCGTCAGCCCGGCGGCCGCGCTCAGGTCCTCCAGCCGCAAGTCGTGGGCATGGCGCTCGTGGATCAGGTCGATGACCCGGCGCAGCACGGCCTGGTCGCGCGGCGGCGCCTCGATGCGCCCGCCGCCGCTGCCATGGCGGCGGTACAAGCGCCCGAAAGTGGACACCAGCAATTCCCGTTCGCGGAACAGGTCGCGCCCGTCTTCCAGGGCGCGATGCAGCGCCAGGAAGCCGTCGATCAGGTCGGCGTCGCCGAACATGTTGCGGGTGAAATACGGCACATCGGCAATGCCCAGGCCGCGCGCCACCGCGTCGATCGCCGACTGTGTCAGGTAGAACGAGCGGTAGCGCCAGCGCTCGCTGCGCCCCATCCAGCCCGCGTGGGCCTCGGCCGGGTTGAAGACGAACAATGTGGAGGAACGCGCTTCTTCCACCACGCCGCGGCTCTTGATCACCGACCCGCCCGCCTCGGTGACGGCGATCACGAAGCCGTCATGGGTATGCGGGGGATATTCCTGGGTGGTGAAATCGGCGCACATCAGGCTCAGGCCCGGGGTGCGCCGATCCCACCAGTAGCGCGAGAGATTGTGGGGGTCGGTACGGGCCATGGGCGGCTCCTCGGCGGCGCGCGGCGTACAGGGGAATAGCCGATTTTATCGGCTCGCGGCTAGGCCGCCATGGACCGGCGCCCCGCCGGCGTCAGCCCAGCCGCATCGACAATTCGACGTCCTGCGCGAACGGCACGGATAAATAGCCGCGCGCCGGCGACCGCACCCGCGTCAGATAGTCGGGACTATGGTCGGCATTGTCGGCCACGATGAGCGCGCCGGGCCGCAAGCGGCTCTCGACCCGCTCCAGCACGTCCGGATACAGCGCCTTGGCGCCGTCCAGCAGCAGCAGGTCGATGGCCTGCGGCAGGTCCTCGCGCAGCGTCTCCAGCGCGTCGCCTTCGCGCAGCTCCACCAGGTCGGACAGGCCGCCGGCCGCCAGGTGCTCGCGCGCCCGCGCCGCCTTGGCCGGCTCGAACTCGGTGGTGATGAGGCGGCCGCCGCCGTTGTCCCGCAGCGCGGCGGCCAGGTGAAGGGTGGAAACGCCGAACGAGGCGCCGAACTCGACGATACTGCGCGCGCGGCAGCCGCGCGCCAGCAGGTACAGCAACCGGCCCGTTTCGCGCGAGACAGGCAGCGGCACGTCCTTCAGGCGCCGGTAGAGGTCGACGTAGTCCGCCTTGCTGCGCATCAGGCGTGCCTGCTCAGCCTCGGACAGGTCGGCGAACGCCGCGCGGATGGCCGGCAATGCCGCGTCCGCCTGGGCGAACAGGCGTTCCAGCAGCGGGGCGACAGGGGCAGTGGTCAGGGTGGTCATGCATTTCTCCAATGGGGATTTGAGCGCATTCATGTGCCGGACTAGAATACGACTAATTATTCGCGTTTTACTATTCGCATTCCGCGCCCCTCATGACCGAACGCCGCAGCACCCGGATTTCCCCGCGCAAACAACCCAAGCAGGCCCGCTCGACGGAACTGGTCGCGACGATCCTGCAGGCTGCTACTCAGGTTTTGGCCCGGGAAGGCGCGCAGCGCTTCACCACGGCGCGGGTGGCCGAGAAGGCGGGCGTCAGCATCGGCTCGCTGTACCAGTACTTCCCCAACAAGGCCGCCATTCTGTTCCGGCTGCAGAGCGACGAATGGCGGCAGACCACCGAACTGTTGTGCGGCATCCTGGAAGACGTCCGGCAGCCGCCGCTCGACAGGCTGCGCCGACTGGTGCACGCTTTCATTCGTTCCGAATGCGACGAGGCCGCCATGCGGGTGGCGCTGAACGATGCCGCGCCCCTGTATCGCGATGCCCCGGAAGCGCGGGCGGCCAGGGCATCGGGCGCGCGCGCCGTGCAGGCCTTCATGCGGGAACTCTTGCCCGACGCGACGGAAGCTGGCCGGACCCTGGCCGGCGACCTGGTGATGACGACGCTCGCCGCGGCCGGCAAGCAGTTCTCCGAAAGCCCGCGCACGCCGGGGCAGATCGCGGCCTACGCGGACGCCATGGCGGATATGTTGTGCGCGTACCTGAGCGGCCCGGCCCACCGTACCAAGGGTTTTCCCTAGTCGAGTGCGTGTCGATATCGGCGCGGCCGGATCGTCGTAGGAATACATCCCCCACTGTGAGAGGCGAACCACCATGACTACCGGAACCGTCCAACTGCACCGCGTCCTGCGCGCCACCCCGGAGCGCGTCTACCGCGCCTTCCTGGAACCCGACGCGCTCGCCAAGTGGCTGCCGCCCTATGGCTTCACCTGCCAGGTCCACCACATGGAAGCCAAGGTCGGCGGCAGCTTCAAGATGTCCTTCCGCAACTTCGGCACCGGCCACGGCCATTCGTTCGGCGGCGAATACCTGGAACTGGTCCCGTTCGAGAAGATCCGCTATACGGACCAGTTCGACGACCCGAGCCTGCCCGGCGCCATGCACGTCACCATCTCGCTGCGCCCGGTCGCCTGCGGCACCGAACTCACCGCCGTGCAGGAAGGCATACCCGAGGTCATCCCCACGGAAATGTGCTACCTGGGCTGGCAGGAATCGCTGCTGCAGCTGGCCAAGCTGGTCGAGCCGGAAATCCCCGACTGACCGGCACCGGTCCTCATTTGGCGCCGAATTCCCAGCCCGGCAGCTGCGAGGCCTGCCGTATCCATTCCGCCACGGCGGGCTCGTCCAGCCCGGCATCTTCATGGATGTCGAGGTAGCGCGTGTCCGGATCCTTGGACGGGCCGGGCGGCATGGGCTGCAGCGCCACGCCGCGAAAGAAGGTCACCTTGATGTACTTGGTGAAGCAGTGGAAGCTGAGGAACCAGCCGCGGCCCTCGACGCCGTAGAACGGCGAGTTCCACCGCACCGCCTTGCGCACGCCGGGCACGGTGCGCACGATCAGCGCATCGAGGCGGCGCCCGATGTCCCGCTTCCAGCCCGGCATGGCGGCGATGTAGGCCTGCACCGGCGCATCGCCGTCGGCCTTGGCGATCTGCGGATTGCCGCCCGAGAGCAGGACCGGGCCGGCGTCCGCCTGCCGGGCCGGGCCGCGGCTGGCGGCCTTGGATGCCTTGACGGGTGTCTTGCTTGCCATGGGTTTGGTCCTCCTGCGACCGCGTGGGTCAGTCCGTCGTGACCGCCTGCGCGAAGCAGCGCGCCAGGCCTTCGGGCGCGCCGAGTTGCCTGGCCCACTTGACCAGGTCCGGCTGGTCGGAAGCATCGGCCATGCCGCCCCAGACTTCCTTGAAGCGCGGCGCGCCGTCCCGGTCCTGGAAGAAGAACACGCCCGGCTCCTGGCCGGGTATGTCGAGCCACGCCGCGCTCCACGCGCCATCGCGATAGAGTTTCTCCATCTTGACCGAGGCCGGCCGGACCGGCACGGTAAGCCCGCGCGCGGCCGCCGTGGCATACGTCTTGTGGTTGTCCGCATTCATGGCAACCGTCAACCCGTCGCAAGGATCCGCATGGCCGGCCCCGGCCCATGCCGCCATCGCGACGCCAAGCAACGCGGCGCCGCCGACGCGGCGCGCCATCCGATGATTCATCTCGCCCTCCAGTCATGCCGGCGCGGCGGCGTCGCCGCGCCACGTGCGCCCGATGTTACGGCAGCCGCGACACAATGAAAGAAGTTTCGTAATCGTGGTTGGGGTACTGTGCATTGACACGGCTGGCGAATTCCTGCTTGGAGATCCTGTGCCGGTAGGCGTCGTGCAGCCAGACCAGGAATTCGTTTTGCTGCGCCTCGGTGTCGATAGGAATGCGCTTGTATTTCGGATCCGCCTCGACCTGGCTCGTCAGTTTGTTGAACCAGTCATAGAAGGGCTTGTCCTCCACCGCGGCCACGACGCGCGGATCGCTGCTGCTGGCTGCGCATCCGTGCATCAGCGGCATTCCCAGCGCCAACGCGGTCGCCACGGCAAGACTGGCCTTCTTGAATCGGATATTCATGCACGCCTCCTTGATGAGAACCTCACATTCGGAACCGCTACTGTAAAAGAAGAGTCTTGCAAGAAGAATAGCAGGGCGCCGCTCGACGGCCCGCCCCGGCAAGCGGCTGCGCCTGTCATGCAAAAGCCGGGTATCGTAGGGTTTGCGTTTTTTCCCGGAAACCCGATTTCAATGAAAAAGATAATCTGGCTCGCTTTTGCCGTCCTGTCCGTGCTCTGGACCGGGCTGGTCGCCCTCACCCTGCAGCTGTCCGATTGGCTGCTGAACACCGTGGCCTCGTCGCGCCTGCCCGGCACGCTGGCAGAACCCGCGCCATGGACGCCGCCCGCTTGGGCGGAGCCCTGGGCCGATGCCAGGCTGCTGGAATCGCTGCAGGCGGCCGCGGCGTGGCTGCTGAACGGCGTGAACCAGATCCTGCCGGCGTTCGGCGGGCTGGGAACCGTGATCGCGGTGGTGGGCTGGATCATCTGGGGCCTGGTGATGGCGCTCATGCTCGCGGTGGCGCTGGCCTTGCACTGGGCGGCGGGGCGGCGGCAATCGGGTAGCAGGGCGGTCCGTGCCTGAGCCGGCGGCGGCCCGGCGCCGATCAGCGCCCTACCCCGATGGGCACGGCGGCGCCCTCCACGCAGGCCACCGCCGCCTCGTCGGGCCCGGGGCCGACCAGGTGTCCGCCCGAGAAATCGGCAAACGCCGGCAGCACGGTCACCCCGGGCCGCAGCCAGAACGCCGGCCAACTGCGCGGCACGCCCGGCAGGCGCACCTTGGGATGCACGTGGCCGGCGATCACATGGCGGCCGCGCGGATCGGCATGCGGCAGATGGCGGAACAGGAACGGCCCGTCGTCCCAGGCCTCGCCCAACTGGCGCACGCCCAGCGACGCGCCCTGCAGCGCGCGGTCGTGGTTGCCGTTCAGCACCGCCACGTCGAGTCCGGCATGCGCCTGGCGCCAGCACGCCCAGCGGTCGCGCCAGCCAGCCTGAGAGGCCGGCCCGTGCAGCACATCGCCGACGATCCAGAGCTCGCGCGCGGCCGTCGCGGCCAGCAGGCGCGCCAGGCGCCGCAAGTCGTCCTGCGTGGCGCCGCCGGGGACGGCAATGCCGGCGCGGCGGAATACATGGCTCTTGCCCAGGTGCAGGTCGGCAATCACCAGCCGGCCGCGCGCGGGCCAGTACAGGGCGCGCTCGCCCATCAGCACCATCGGTTCGCCGGCCAGCCGCAAGGCCAGCGCCTGGTCAGGCGATGTCGGCATAGCGCTGCTCCAGTTGCGCCGCGGCGCGTCGCACGCGCGCCTGCCAGGTCTCGGTGCTGAGCTGGCCGCGCAGGCTCTCGGTCCAGAGCGGAAACGACAGCGGCGTAAGCGCGCGCGGCTCGCGCAGCGCCAGGACGCGCCGCTCGCAATCCTGCAAAGCCGCCAGCAGCCGCGGCGCCTCCAGTTGCAACTCGAAGACCTCGCGCTCGGCCTGCGCCAGCAACAGATGTTCGGGATCGTAGCGGCGCAGCACGTCATACAGCAGGCCGCTGGAGGCCTGCACCTGGCGCAGCGAGCGAGCCGCGCGGCCCGGCAGCGACGGCGTCAGCAGGCCCGCCACGCGGGCAATCTCGCGGAATTGCCGGCGCGCCAGCTCGCCCAGGTTGACGCCGTCGCGCAAGTCCTCGGCCATGCCGGCCGGGCTGAGCAATTGGCGCAGCAGCGCCTCGTCCAGGGCGGCCGGCGCGGCCAGCGTCAGCATCAGGCCATAGTCGTTGACCGCATAGGAAAACGTGTTCGCATGGCGGCGGCCCCAGCGCAGCGCCAGCATCGCCGCCATGCCTTCGTGCACGGCACGCCCCGCGAACGGGAACAGGAACAGGTGCATGCCGCGCCGCGTGCCGATGCGCTCCGCCACCAGGCGGTCGCGGCGCGGCAGCGCACTGGCGCCCTGCTGGATGCGCAACAGCGGCGCCACTGCGCGCATTTCGCGGTGCGCGCCGGGTTGCGCATAGAGGTCTTCCACTTCGCGCGCCAGTTGAGTCGACAAGGGCATGCGTCCGCCCTGCCAGGTCGCGACCGCGCCGTCGCCCCCCTTGGCGCGCCGCACATAGGCGGTCATGCCCTCCAGCCGCACCAATTGCAGCGCACGGCCGGCAAACTGGAAAACCGCGCCGGGGCGCAAGCGCGCCAGGAAACCCTCTTCCACCGAGCCCAGCGTCCCGCCCCGCAAATAGCGCACCGCCACCGCGCCGTCGGCGGCAATGGTGCCGATGGACAGGCGATGGCGCAGGGCGACGCGGCGGTCGTGCACGCGGTACCAGCCGTCCTCTTCGCGCTCGACGCGCCGGAACTCCGGATAGTTCTCCAACGCGCGGCCGCCCTGCACGATGAAGTCCAACACGGCTTGCCAGGTGGCGGCGTCCAGGCCGGCATAGGCGTGCGTGCCGGTGATTTCCCGGTACAAGGCGGCGGCCTCGAAGCCGCCGCCCAGGGCCAGTGTCACGGCGTGCTGGGCCAGCACATCCAGGCTGCCGCGCGGCGGCGGCCGCGACTCGATGGCGCCGCGCGCGATGGCCTGGCGGGCGGCGGCGTATTCGATCAGCTCCAGCGCCTGCGCGGGCACGCAGATGACGTGGCCAGCTGCGCCCGGACGGTGCCGTGCGCGGCCGGCCCGCTGCAGCAGGCGGGCCACGCCCTTGGGGCTGCCGATCTGCAGCACCTGGTCCACCGCGGGAAAATCCACGCCCAGGTCCAGGCTGGAGGTCGCCACCACACAGCGCACCGTGCCGTCGCGCAAGCCCTGCTCGGCGGTGGCGCGCAGCGCGGGGTCCAGCGAACCGTGGTGCAGCGCCAGCGTCGCCCGGTCTTCGGGCCAGATCGATTCCAGCGCGCGGTGCCACAGCTCCGCCTGGGCGCGCGTGTTGGTGAACAAGAGGCTGGAACGCACCGCGAACAGCCGCTCGAACACGCGCGGCAGTTGCACCAGGCCCAGGTGCCCGGCCCATGGCAAGGCGCGGCCGGGCTCCGGCAGCAAGGTCGAGATGACGATCTTGCGGGGCCGCGCGCCCGCCACCAGCGCGCCGTCCGGCGCATGCGGCAGCAGCACCGCGCGCGCCTCGTCCAGGTTGCCCAGCGTGGCCGACAGGCCCCAGGTGCGCAGCGGCGGCGACAGGCAGCGCAGGCGCGCCAGGCACAACTGCAGCAGCACGCCGCGCTTGTTGCCGAGCAGCTCGTGCCACTCATCCACCACCACGCAGCGCAGGGCGCGCAAGCGCGGCGCCGTGTCCGGGTAGGACAGCAGCAGCGCCAGCGATTCGGGCGTGATCACCAGCACGTCAGCCTTGCCCTGGCGGGCCAGGCGCTTGTCGCGCGCGCTGGCGTCGCCGGTGCGCATCGCGACGGCCCAGGGCAGGGCCAGGTCCGCAGCGATCCGCGCCAGCGCGCGCGTGGTGTCGGCCGCCAGCGCGCGCAGCGGCGTCACCCACAGCACGCGCGGCCCCTGGCCCGCGGCCCGCGCCGTATCCGGCTCGCCCAGCGCCTCCAGCAGCGGCCCGCCGAACGCCGCCAGTGTCTTGCCGCTGCCGGTGGGCGTATGCAGCAGGCCCGACTGGCCCGCCAGATAGCGGCGCCAGGTCGCGCGCTGGAAAGCCGCGGGCCGCCAGCCGCGCGCCTGGAACCAGGCCGCCAGCGGCGCATCCCGGGCGCGCGACGGGCCCTTCATCGCGCCAGTGCCTTGAGCGTCTCGAGCCGGTCCGCCTCGGCGGCCGGCTTGTCGCGCCGCCAGCGCAAGATACGCGGGAAGCGCACCGCCACGCCCGATTTGTGGCGCTTCGACAGGCTGACGCCTTCGAAGCCCAGCTCGAATACCTGCGCGGGATCGACCGCGCGCACCGGGCCGTAGCGTTCGCGCGTATGCGCGCGCAGCCAGCGGTCCAGCTCCAGGATCTCCTGGTCGTCCAGGCCGGAATACGCCTTGGCCACCGGCACCAGCGCATCGCCCTGCCACAGGCCGAAGGTGTAGTCGGTATAAAGCGTGCTGCGGCGGCCGTGGCCCGCTTGCGCGTACAGCAGCACGGCATCGATGGTCAGCGGGTCGACCTTCCATTTCCACCAGTCGCCGCGCCGCCGCCCGCTCTGGTAAGGCGCGCTGGCGCGCTTGAGCATGAAGCCTTCCACGCCGCGCTCGCGCGATTCCGCGCGCAGCGCGGCGGCCTGCTCCCAACTGGCCGGCGCCACCAGCGGCGACAGCGCCAGACGCGGGTCGGGATGGCGCCGCAGCAGCGCGGCCAGACGGCGCCGGCGTTCGGCTTGCGGCAGCTCGCGCAAGTCGGTCCCTTGCAGCTCCAGCAGGTCGTACGCCAGCAGGCGCACCGGCGCCTCGGCCAGCCAGCGGGGCCCGGGCTTGAGCCGCTGGATGCGCGTCTGCAGGGCGGCGAACGGCATCGGCGCGGCCGCGTCGTCCTGCCACGCCAGCAGCTCGCCGTCCAGCACGCAGTCGACATCGAGCGCGGCGGCCGCCGCCTCCACTTCGGGAAAGCGCCCGTCCAGGCGCTCCTCGCCGCGCGACCACAGCGCCACCTCGCCATGGCGGCGGATCAACTGCGCGCGGATGCCGTCCCACTTCCACTCGACCAGCCACTCATCGATCGGGCCCAGGCCGGCCGGATCGCCCTCCAGCGACGCGGCCAGGAAAAAGGGATACGGCTGCTGGCGGTCGCCAGGCAGCTCTTCCGCGCTGAGCAGGTCGCGCAAAAAAGCCGGGCTGGGTGTCCACGCGCCCAGCATGCGTTGGGCGATGCGCGCGATCGGCACGCCCGACATTTGCGCCAGGGCCTGCTGCACCATGCGCTGCGAGACGCCCACGCGCAGCGCGCCCGTCAGCATCTTGTTGAAGACCAGCCGTTCGTCGAACGGCAAGCCCAGCCAGGCCGGCACGATCACCGCGCGGCGCTCGGCTTCGTCGCGATTGGCAACCGGCAACAGCACTTCCTCGATCCAGTCCGCCAGCCCGCGTTCGGGCGCGGGCCGCTCCGGGTCGGGCACCAGCAGCGCCAGGGTCTCGGCCAGGTCGCCGACCTGGTCGTAGCTGGCATCGACCAGCCAGGGCGGCGTGCCGGACGCCGCCGCGACCCAGGCGCGCAACTCGCCCACGGCGGCGATCTTGCGGCGCGCGCTGGTGATCTTGCCACCCGCCAGCAGGTACAGCGCCCAGGCCGCGTCGCGCGGCAGCGCATCGCGGAAATAGGCCACCAGCGCCGCGCGCCTGTCCAGGATGGCGGTGGAACGATCCAGTTCCTGGTACAGCGCCGCGAATCGCTTCATGCCGCGGTCCCTATTTCCGCGCCAAGCCTGCCGGCGCTGCAGGCAGCCGCGCGCGGACCGGGGATCGGACGGCATCTGCTCATGCGCGGCTCCTCCTTCCGGCGTGCGCCGGCCTCAGTCATCGTCGCCGTACTGCGTCGCCAGCGTCTCGGCGGCCACGCCGGCCTCGTTCAGGGTGCGCACCAGCGCATGGGTGTCGCCATGCGTGGCAATCACGCGCCGCGCGCCGGTCTCGCGGATGGTGCGCAACAGGGCCGGCCAGTCGGCATGGTCGGACACGACGAAGCCGCGATCCATGTTGCGGCGACGCCGGTTGCCGCGCAGCCGCATCCACCCCGAGGCAAAGCCCTGCTGTGCCCGGCGGAAGCGCCGCAACCAGGCGCTGCCGGCCGCCGAAGGCGGCGCCATGATCAGTTCTCCAGCAAAACCCGTACCCGGCGGGGGCGCGGCGCCGTCCGTCTCGATCACCGGGCGCGTGTCGGCCATGTCGATGCCGGCGCGCCGGTACACGTCCACGCCCGCGGCAATCGCGCCATGCAGGTAGACCGGCCGGTCGATGCAGGGCTTGAGCTCGGCCAGCAGGCGCTGCGCCTTGCCCAGCGCATAGCAGTAGAGAATGGCGGCCTCGCCGCGCGCCGCGCAGTGGTCGCGCCAGCGCACGATATCGCGTGCGACGTCGGCGGCGCTGGGCCAGCGGTAGATCGGCAGGCCGAACGTCGCCTCGGTGATGAAGGTGTCGCAGGCGACCACTTCGAACGGGCTGCAAGTGGGATCGGGCTGGCGCTTGTAGTCGCCCGAGACCACCCACACCTGGCCGTCGGCTTCGATGCGGACCTGGGCCGAGCCCAGCACATGGCCGGCCGGATGCAGCGACACGCGCGCACGGCCCAGCACGAACGGCTCGCCGTAGGTGTGGGCGCGGTAATCCTGCTCCCCCAGGCGCCATTGCAGGATCGGCAGGCCTTCCGCGCTGGTGTGATAGCAGCCCATGCCGGCGCGCGCATGGTCGCCGTGGCCGTGCGTCAGCACCGCGGCGGCCACGGGCCGCCAGGGGTCGATGTAGAACTGCCCGGCCGGACAGTACAGGCCTTCCGGACGGAGTTGCACCAGATCAGGCATGGGGGCTCCCGACACGGCGCGGCGCCGTCGGCGCCGGCCGCCTGCCTCCTTTATAAACCGGCTGGCGCGGGCGCGGCGGCCGCGCCAGCCAGATGCTCCAGCAACAGGCGTGCCGCCGGCGTCAGGCTGTCCGCGTCGCGGAAGCACAGCATGAAGCGGCGCCGGGCCCAGGCGTCTTCGAGCGGAATGATGCGCAGGCCGGCGCCGCGCGTATACGGGCGGGCCACCTCGACCGGCACGATGGTGATGGCCAGCCCCGCCTGGACCACGCGCAAGGCCGAATCGAAATTGGCCACGATGACGCGGTGAATCAACGGCTTGCCGGCCCGCGCGGCGGCACGATGCAGCAACACCTGCACCGCGCTCGCGGTAGGCATGCCGGCGTGTTCGTAATCCAGCGTCTGCGCGAAGCTCACCCGCTTGCGCGCCGCCAGCGGGTGCCTGGCCGGCACCGCGATGGCCAGGCGGTCCTCGCGATACGGGCGCGCCTGCAAGCCCTTGAAATCCGCCGCGTCCCAGCAGATGCCGATGGACGCCATGCCCTCGCGTACGCCGCGGATGACCTGGTGGCTCAGGCCCTCTTCGAGGTCGACGCGGATGTCGGCATGCGCCGGCGCCTTCAGGAAGCGCGCCACGTCGTCGGGCAACGATTCTGCCATGGCCGACGACGATGCCAGGATGCGCACCAGCCCTGTCACCCCCTTGGTGTAGGAAAGCATGTCGCGCTCGATGCGCGCGGCGCTGTCCATGATGGAGCGCGCGTGTTCGAGCAGGGTCTCGCCGGCCGCGGAGGGTTCGACGCCGTGCCTCCGGCGCACCAGCAGCTTGGCGCCCACCGTGTGCTCCAGCTGCGCCAGCCGCTTGCTGATGGCGGAGCCGGCGATGTTGGCGCGCTCGCTCGCGCGGGCGATATTGCGGGTTTCGCAAACGATGGCAAAGAGCCGCAGGGAAGTGAAGTCCAAGTCGCGCATGAGTCTGCCGGGGCGGTGGACGGCATGCCCGCCGCCAAGGTTGAGATTTTCCGATACGGAATTTCTAGGCTTCCAATATTGATATTCTTGATCATATTGTCAATCCTAAACTGAGGGCTCCACGACGCATCTCCACGGATCCGCCCTCATGCCCGACCTGTCCGCCGCTGCTTCCCTCTCCGCACTCCCCGCCGCCTGGCCGCGCCGGGTGGTCCTCCGCGAGGTGGGGCTGCGCGACGGCCTGCAGAGCATCGCGCGCATCCTGCCGACCGACCTGAAGCGCCAGTGGATCGACGCGGCGCACGCCGCCGGCCAGCGCGAGATCGAAGTCGGCTCGTTCGTGCCGGCCCGCCTGCTGCCGCAACTGGCCGATACCGCGGAGCTGGTGGCGCACGCGAAAGCCCTGCCCGGCCTGTTCGTGTCGGTACTGGTGCCCAACCTGAAGGGCGCCGAGCTGGCGCTCGCCAGCGGCGCCGACTTGATGGTGGTGCCGCTGTCCGCCAGCCACGCGCACAGCCTGGCCAACCTGCGCAAGACGCCCGATGAAGTAGTGCGCGAGGTCGCACGCATGCGCGCCGCGCGCGATGCGGCCGGGTCGCGCGCCCTGATCGAAGGCGGCGTGGGTACGGCGTTCGGCTGCACCATCCAGGGCCGGGTCGACCCGGCCGAGGTGCTGCGCCTGGCGCTGGCCTTGCTCGACGCCGGCGCCGACCGCATCAGCCTGGCCGATACCGTGGGATACGCCGACCCGCTGATGGTGCGCCGGCTGTTCGAGGCGGTCCGGCGCGCGGTGGGCGAGCGCCTGAGCTGCGCGCACTTCCACGATACCCGCGGACTGGGCCTGGCCAATGTCATGGCGGCGCTCGACACCGGCGTCGAGCGCTACGATGCCTGCCTGGCCGGCATCGGCGGCTGTCCGCACGCCCCCGGGGCCAGCGGCAACGTCGCCACCGAAGACCTGGCGTATCTGCTGGGCAGCATGGGCATCGACACCGGACTGGATATCGGCCGGTTGCTGGCGCTGCGCCAGCGCGCCGCGCAATGGCTGGACGGCGAGTCCCTGCACGGCGCGCTGGCGCGCGCGGGGCTGCCGAAGACTTATCCCGGCCGGGATGCGGCCGGCCATGCGGCGGCCCCCGCCGGCGACGCCGCGCCGGCCGCCGCCGCGCCTGCAGCGGCCGCGCGGCCCGGCCTGCCGCTGGCCGGCATCCGCGTGGTCGAATTCACGCACATGGTCATGGGGCCCACCTGCGGCATGGTGCTGGCCGACCTGGGCGCCGAGGTCATCAAGATCGAGCCGGTCGAGGGCGACCGCACGCGCCACCTGCTGGGCGCCGGCGCGGGCTTCTTCCCGATGTTCAACCGCAACAAGAAGAGCATCGGGCTCGACCTGCGCAGCGCCGCGGGCGCGCAGGCGGCACGGCGCCTGGCCGACAGCGCCGACATCGTGCTGGAGAATTTCCGGCCCGGCACCATGGCCAAGTACGGCCTGGACTACGCCTCGATCAGCGCGCGCAATCCGCGCGTCATCTACGTCAGCCACAAGGGCTTCCTGCCGGGCCCCTACGAGCACCGCACGGCGCTCGACGAAGTGGTGCAGATGATGGGCGGCCTGGCCTACATGACCGGCAGGCGCGGCGACCCCGTGCGCGCCGGCTCCAGCGTCAACGACATCATGGGCGGCATGTTCGGCGCCATCGGCGCGCTGGCCGCCCTGATCGAGCGCCGCGTCACCGGGCGCGGGCAGGAAGTGCAGTCGGCGCTGTTCGAGAACAACGTCTTCCTGGTGGGCCAGCACATGCTGCAATACGCCATCACCGGCGAGGCGGCCGCGCCCATGCCCGACCGCATCTCGGCCTGGGCGCTGTACGACGTCTTCACCGTCAAGGACGGCGAGCAGATCTTCCTGGCCGCGGTCAGCGACGCCCAATGGGCCACTTTCTGCGACGCGTTCGGCTTCGACGACCTGAAGCGCGCGCCCCACCTGGCCACCAACAACGACCGCGTGCGCGCGCGCCCGACGCTGCTGGCCGACTTGCGCGAACGGCTGCGCGGCTATTGCGCCACCGAACTCGCCAGCATCTTCGAGCGGCACGGCCTGCCCTTCGCGCCCATCGTCAAGCCCGAGGAATTGTTCGACGACCCGCACCTGCGCGCCACCGGCGGGCTGGCCGACATCGTCCTGCCCGATGGCGAGCGGGCCGGCCAGGTGGCGCAGACCACCCTCTTCCCCGTCACCCTGGGCGGCCGGCGCCTGGGCGTGCGCCTGCAGCCGCCGCCGCTCGGCAGGGATACCGGGCCGCTGCTGGAATCGGTCGGCTACCGGCCGCCGGAGATCGACGCGCTGCGGCAGCAGGGGGCCATTGCCTGACCCGCGCCTTTGACTACCCATCACAACAATACCTAGGAGACAGACAACATGAACGAATCCCGACCCTCCGGCGCGCGCCGCGCCCTGCTGGGCGCCCTGGGGCTGGCGGCGCTGGGCGCGCCCTGGCTGCTGCGGGCCGAGGCAGCGGCGCGGCCGGTGCGCCTGATCCTGCCCGTGGGCGTGGGATCCGGCGTCGACACCATCGTGCGCAGCGCCGGGCCGGCGCTGAATGCCGCCTTCGGCACCTCCGTGGTGATCGAGAACCAGCCGGGAGCCGGCGGCATCGTCGGCACCGCGGCGCTGGTGCGCAGCACCGCGGACGGCTCGAACCTGGGCGTGGTATCGAACAACCATGTGATCTTTCCCAGCGTGTACAAATCGGTGCCCTTCGACCCCATCGCCGATATCACGCCCATATCGGTCATCGGCACCACCCCGCTGCTGGTGGTCGTCAACCCGGCCAAGCTGCCGCAGGGCAATGTCCAGGACCTGGTGGCCGCGCTGCGCGCCAGGCCGGACGCCTACAACTATGCGTCGTCGGGCAACGGCACCATCCTGCACCTGGCGGCCGAGATGTTCCTGCAGCAGGCCGGCCTGCGCATCCGGCATATTCCCTACAAGGGCGTGGGTCCCATGGTGACCGACCTGATCAGCGGCCAGGTGGACCTGGGCGTGCTGTCGCTGCCTTCCATCCTGCCGCACCTGCAAAGCGGCGCGCTGAAAGCCATCGGCGTGGGCGGCGCCAGCCGCAGCGCCGCGATCCCGGACATTCCCACCATTGCCGAACAGGGGCTGCCCGACTATCACGTGGAAGGCTGGTTCGCCCTGGTGGGGCCGAAGGGCCTGTCGCAAGCGGCGATCACGCGCGGCTACCAGGCGTTCGGCAAGGCGTACGCGGATCCGGAAGTCCGGAAAGCCATGGACGTGCAGGGCAACGCCATCGTCATGAAGAGTCCGGCCGACACCGCCGCGTACTTCCGCAACGAGATGGCGAAGTATGCCGCGATCGTCAAGGCGGCGCGGCTGGAGCCGCAGTAGGTACCCGGCCGGCCCGCGCCAGCCCTTCCTGCGGCGCGCCATGCCGCCGCCCCGAACGTGCCGCGGGCGGATATGATCCGTTGACGGCGCTTCGAGGAGACAGGCTTGGCCGACGCTTGCACCACGCGGTCATCGGTTCCGGGACGGACACATGGCATCGCCTATGCGTGCTGCGCCGCGATGCTGTTCGCCAGTTTCGTGGTCGTCTCGCGGGCGGGGTTCTCGACCGCCCTCGCCTTGCCCGACATCGCCGCATTGCGCTTCGGCATCAGCGGGCTGCTGCTGGCGCCGATTCTCGCCAGGCGCGGCATGGGCGGCCTGCGCATTGGCCAGGCGATTGGCCTGGCCATCCTGGGCGGGCTGGGCTTCGCGCTTTGCGCGTACGTCGGATTCTCCCTGGCGCCCGCCGCGCACGGGGCGGTGCTGATCCACGGCACCCTGGCGCTGACCACCGCGTTCCTGATATGGGCGGGCGGCGGCGGTCCGCCGGGCCCGGCGCGCCGGGCAGGCCTGGCGATCATTGTCATCGGCATTGGCGCCATGGCATGGGATGGTTTCTCGGGCGCGTCCGTGTCCTTGCTGGCGGGCGATGCCTGCCTGCTGCTCGCCTCGCTGTGCTGGTCGGGCTACGGGCTGTATGTGCGGCGCCTCGGCCTGCCGGCCGTCCACGCCGCCGCGCCGGTCGCCGCGATATCGGCGCTGATCTTCCTGCCGGCCTACGCGCTGATGCCCGGCAAGATGTTGTGGGCGGCCCGGTGGCAGGACATCCTGCTGCAGGGCGCGTTCCAGGGCGTGCTCATCGGTGCGCTTTCCGTTTTCGTCTACACGCGCGCGGTCGCCCTGCTGGGCGCCAGCGAGGTGTCGGTCTTCACCGCGACCGTACCCGTCATCACGGTCGTCGCCGCATTCTTCCTGCTGGCCGAAGTGCCCACCATCGCCACCTTGGCGGGCGTGGCGATGGTGACCGCCGGCATGCTGATCGCACTGCGCGGCACGCGCTGAACCCGCCTTGGCCGGCATGGCCGCGCCGCCCGGCAAGCGCGTAATATTCCACCCTGGTTCCACCAGCCGCAGGACGCGCGCCGCCGCCGGGGCGCCATGGCGGCAAGCTCCCCGATGTCCAGACTCTCTTTCCTCCTGCGCCTGTTCGCCATCGTCGCCGCGGCCCACGCCTACGTCGGCCTACGGCTGATTCCCGACCTTGCCCTGGCGCCCGGCCAGCGCTGGGCCGGCGTGGCGGCCTTGACGGTCTCCTGCATCCTGATGCCGCTGTCGCTGGTGATCCGTCCATTCGCCGCGCGCGCCTGGGCCGACTGGGTGGCGGGCGCCGGGCTGGTGATCATGGGGTTGTTCTCGTCGGTGTTCGTATTCACCATGTTGCGCGACGCGGCCCTGGCCATCACGCTCACGGCCGCCACGCTGGCCGGCGCGGCGCTGCCGATGGCCGCGCTCAAGGCCGACAGCGCCCTGGCGGTGCTGGCACTGGCGCTGGGCGCCACGCTGTGGGGCGCGGTCAACGCCAGGCGGCTGGCGCGCGTGCGGCGGGTCGACGTGCCCATCGCCGGCCTGCCCGCCGGGCTGCGCGGATTCACCATCGTCCAGATCAGCGATATCCACGTGGGCCCGACCATCAAGCGCGGCTATGTCGAGCACATCGTCCAGGCGGTCAACGGCCTGCGGCCCGACCTGGTCGCCATTACCGGCGATGTGGTCGACGGCCCGGTGGCGCAGCTGGCGCCGCACACCCGGCCGCTGGGCCGGCTGGCCGCGCGCCATGGCGTCTATCTGGTGACGGGCAACCACGAGTACTATTCCGGCGCCGCCCAGTGGGTGGCGGAGTTCCGACGCCTGGGGCTGCGGGTATTGATGAACGAGCACGTGGCGCTGGAGCACCAGGGCGCCGCGCTGGTGGTGGCCGGGGTCACCGACTACAGCGCCGGCGCATTCGACCCCGCGCAGGCCAGCAACCCGGCGGCCGCGCTCGCCGGCGCGCCGGCCGGCGCCGTCAGCCTGCTGCTGGCGCACCAGCCGCGCAGCGCCGCCGCGGCCGCGCCGCTCGGCTACGCGCTGCAGTTGTCCGGCCACACGCACGGCGGCCAGTTCCTGCCCTGGAACTTCTTCGTGCGGTTCCAGCAGCCCTTCACGGCCGGCCTGCACCGCTTCCAGGACATGTGGGTCTATACCAGCCGCGGCACGGGCTACTGGGGGCCGCCCAAGCGGCTTGGCGCGCCATCGGAGATCACCGTGCTGCAACTGGTGGCCGCCTGAGGCAAGCGCCGCGGCGGCCGCGCCGGTCGGCTATTCAGGCCCTGGCGCGGCGCGCCGCCGACGAACGCGCTTCGCGCCAGGCAATGTACAAGCCGCTGCCGACGATGAACAACGCGCCGATGCAGTCGTTCAGCCCGGGCGCGTCGCGCCACACCAGCCAGCCCAGCAGCGACGCCCACAGCAGGCCGGCATAATCGAACGGCGCCACCACCGACGCCGGGCCGATGCGAAAACCCTGGGTAATGAGCGTCAACCCCAGCGTGCTGAACAACGCGATTCCCGCGAAGTGCGGCCAGTGCTCCAACTGCGGCGGCGTCCAGAACATGGGCACGGCCACCGCGCTGCTGACAAGCTGGCCGACCACGATGTAGAACATGGTGGTGAACACGCTCTCGGCCTGCCCGATGGCGCGCGCGGTCAGCATCATCAACGCATACAGCACGGCGGTAGCGAGCGGGTACAAGGCGGCCGGCTGGAAACTGGCCGCGCCCGGCTGCACAATGACCAGCACGCCGGCGAAGCCTGCCACCACGGCCAGCCAGCGGGCGCCGTCCACGCGCTCCTTCAGCACCAGCACCGACAGCGCGGTGACGAACAGCGGCGCGGCGAAACCGATGGCAGTGGTCTCGGCCAGCGGCAGCGCCTGCAGGCCAAGATAGAAACAGGTGGCGGCGACCACGTTGATGGCGCCCCGCAGCAGATGCAGCCCCAGGTGCCGCGTGCGCAGCGCGCGGCGGCCGCCCAGCGCGGCAACCAGCACCAGCACGAACGGCAGGGCGATGGCGGCGCGCAGGAACAGCAATTGCAGCGGGCTGTAGAACTGCCCTACCCACTTGGCCAGCGCATCGCTCAGGGTAAGCAGCAGGATGCCGCCCGACACGCAGGCGATGCCGGCCAATGGGGTGGAACGGAACGAGGTACTGCCGGGAGTGGACAAGTTCGTGGCGATTCAGTCTGCGGGACGCGGATCCGCGCGCGCGGATCCATCAACCAGCGAACTATATCAACTCGACCGGCGGTTCCATAATGGCCCGCCTGAGGCGGGCCGCCGCCGCCGGCAACCCGCCTCAGGCGGCCTGCGCGGCCTTCTTCTTCCACAGCTCCCATGGCCGGTTCATCACCCCGGCCATCATCTCGTCGGCCAGCACGGCCTCCTGCTCGGACAAATAGGTGATCTCGCCGTTCAGGCCGATGGCCTTGTGCTGCAGCGCCGCGTTCATTTCGGTGTACATGGCGCGATACACCGCCACCGGGATGGACGGCCCCACCGCCACGAAGCCGTGTCCGCGCATCAGCGAGACCGGCCGGTCTCCCAGCGTGCTGGCCAGTTCGCGGCCATGGTCGTGATTGCGTACCAGCATGTCGGTATCGCCGAAGCAGCAGCGGATGTCGAACACCGGCGCGCCGCCGCCCAGGAAACCCGCCATATGATAGATGGGCCGCAGCCGCACCGAGGAACCGGCGAACGGAATCACCGAGGGCGAATGGCTGTGCACCACGGCGTGCACGTCGGGCCGCGCGCGGTAGATCTCGCCGTGGATATAGCGCTCCAGGTAGGGCTTGCGATCGTCGCCGGCGGCCGGCTCGGAATCCATGCCGAATTCCATGATGTCATCGGCCGTGACCAGCTCCGGCGCCAGCGAGCGCGACAACAGGAAGCGCTGCGCGTCGCGCGGATGGCGGACGCTGACGTGGCCGAAGCCGTCCAGCACGCCGAAGCGCGCGAGCACGCGGTTGGCGACCACCAGGTCGTCGATGCAGGCTGCCAGGTCAGGGGCGGTACTCATGAGCTCCTCCTTGGAATGAAGTCTGAAAAACGCGGCCGCGTCATTCCAGCGTGATGCCGGACTCGCGGGCCAGCTTGCGATACACGTCCAGGTCCCTGTCAATCTGCGCGGTCATGGCGGCTGCGCCGGTTTGCCCGATCTCGTAGTAGCGGTCGCGGAACTCCTTCTGCACCGCGGGATCGGCCATGGCCGCGCTGACGGCGCCCTCGAACTGCTCGCGCACGCCGGCGGGCAGGCCCTGCGGCGCGAACACGCCGAACCAGACAGAAACATCCAACCCGCTGAACGGCGCGGTCTCGGCGATGGCCGGCACATCGGGCATGAACGAGGCGCGCTTGGCGGACGCCACCGCCAGCATGCGCAGCTTGCCGGCCTGGGCGTGCGGCGCGAGGTTGGGAATCGTGCTGAAGAGAATCGGCACCTGGTTGCCCAGGCCATCGTTGACGGCCGGCGCGCAGCCCTTGTACGGCACGTGCACCATGTCGAGCTGGCCGGCCTGCTTGAACGATTCGCCGGTGAAATGCTGCGGCGTGCCGTTGCCGCAGGACGAATAACTGAGCTTGCCGGCATTCTGGCGGACATAGCCGGCCAGCTCGGCCACCGTGCGAGCCGGCAAGGCAGAATTGACGCCCAGCGCCACCGGGGCCGTCACCAGCAGGGACACCGGCGCCAGCGCCTGGCGCACATCGGGCGTGCCACGCATGTCGAGGCTGGCGTTGATGGTGAGCGTGCTGTTGGTCAACAGGAAGGTGTAGCCGTCAGCCGGGGCGCGGGCGACCTGCATGGCGCCGATGTTGCCGGAAGCGCCCGGTTTGTTGTCGACGATCACCGACTGCCCGCCCAGTTGCGCAGGCAGTTTCGAGGCGAGCAGCCGGGCGACCACATCGGCGCCGCCGCCGGCGGCAAACGGCACGACGAGAGTGATGGGGCGGTCGGGATACGGCTCGGCGGCATGCGCGGCGGCCGTGCCCAGCGCCAGGCCCAGCAACAGGGCGCGCGGCATCCGCCGCAATAGCGGGATTGCGGTCATGGCGGTTGTCTCCAGTATTGATTATTGGTGTGGAGCCATTATGTGGACGCCGCCATACCCGCTCAAATGAATTTATCTTATCAACCATACCCCCTGGCGTATGGCGGTGTTCCAGCCGGCGCTAGGCCGCCTGCGACGCCTTCGCGTGCCTCGGCCGCCGCCGCGCGCCTCATGCCGCGCGCCTCAGGGCCAGGGACGCAAAGCCCAGTGCGCCCACCGCCAGGGCCAGCGGCGCGAACGACACCCAGAGCACGGTGTCCCAATCGTAGGCCGCCAGCAAGCCGCCGGACGCGAACGAGCCGACCGCCATGGTGCCGAACACGATGAAATCGTTGAGCGACTGCACGCGGGTTTTCTCTTCGGGACGATGGCATTCGAGCACCAGCGCGGACGCGCCCACGAACCCGAAATTCCAACCGATCCCCAGCAGCACCAGCGTCAGCCAGAAATGGGCGACATCGATGCCGGTCAGCCCCACCGCGGCGGACAGCCCGGTAAGCAGCAAGCCGGCGCTGACGATGCGCCCCGCGCCGAAGCGGGTGATCAGCCGCCCCGTGAAAAAGCTCGGCGCATACATGGCGATGACGTGCCACTGCAGGCCGAGGTTGGCGTTTTCCTGGGAATGGCCGCAGATGTGCATGGCCAGCGGGGCCGCCGTCATGAGGAAGTTCATCAGCATGTACGACACGGCGCCGCAGATCACCGCGGTGATGAAGAGCGGCTGCCGCACGATGACCCCGAGCGGCCGGCCGCTCGCCACCTCGGCCTGCGTCGGCATGGGCAGCCGCACGCCGAGCAGCACCACGGCCGATACCGCGGCGACGGCGGCCTGCACCAGGAAGGTGGCGGCGAACATGTGCGGCGGCCAGAGATACATGGTGTGCGTCACCAGTTGCGGCCCGATCACGCCGGCCACGACCCCGCCGCCCATCACGAACGACAGCGCGCGGGCCCGCAGCGACGGCGCCACGCCATCGGCGGCGGCGAACCGGAACGACAGCACTACCGCGGCATACGCGCCGCCGAAGAAAGTGGCCAGGCAGAACAGCCAGAACGAGCCCAGCACCACGGCAGCCGCGGCCAGCAGGCCGACCAGCACGCCGCAGCCGGTGCCGGCCAGGAAGGCGGCACGCCGGCCATGGCGCCGGGCGATGGCGCCGGCGGGCAGGATGCACGCGGCCATGCCAACCACGAAGATGGAAATCGGCAGCGTGGCCAGCGTCTTGCTGGGCGCCAGCATATCGCCGACGATCGCCCCGGTGGCGTAGACCACCACCGAGTTCGCGCCGGCCAGCGCCTGCGCGACCGTCAGGCGCGCGATGTTGCCACGCTGTTCGCGCCGCGTCAGTTCGGGAATGGAATCGCTCGACAATGTTGCGGATGCAGCGTTCGACAAGGCTACCTCGACAAAAAAAGGGCGCCCCGGGGCGGGGCGACGGATCAGTGCGTATTGTCCACCCGATCGGCGCGCCTGTCTCGGAGCCGGGCCGGCGCGCCCTGGGAAGGCGGTCATCGCGGCCCCAGCACCTCTTCCAGGGCGCCTGGCCGCGGCATGCCGTTGTACTTCCTGAGCGCGCCATTGCCGTCGCGCACCACGATGCCCGGCGTGCCACGGAACCCCATGGACAACATCAGCGTCTGGTTCTGGTCGAGGATGGCCTGGATATCGGCGGGCACGCCGGCCGCCGGCGCAATGCCTCCCTGGTCGAACCTGGCCTCGTTGTCCCGCAGCGCCGCCGAACGGTCGGGCGCGCCGAGTATCGCGGCCGCCTTGGCCGGGCTGTCCTCCTTGATGATGCCCACCAGCAGGTGCCGCAACTGGACTTTCCCCGCCGCCACCCAGGGCCGCGCGGCTTCCCAGAAGCGATGGCAATACGGGCAATTCGCGTCGCTGAAGGTGTAGACGACGCGCGGCGCGTCGGCCTGCCCGTCCAGCACCCAGGTGGCCGATTCCAGTTGCGCCCAGGCCTGGTCGCCAAGCGGCCGGGCGACCAGGTTCTGCAGCGCCGCCTCGTCGAGCGGCTCGCCGTCGGCATCCAGCCGCGTGCCCACGATGGCCTGGCCGTCTTGCAGCACATAGACGGCGATGGGCCGGTCGCCCACCACCCCGGCAAATGCGCGCAGGCCGCCACCCACCTCGAACTCCTGCATGACGGTGAGCCCCTGGGCCTCCAGCGCCCGGACCGCCGCCGGCCTTTCGGCGCCTTCGGCCGGGCCGGCCCCGGCCATCAGCATCACGCTGAGGGCAACGCCGGCAATCAGGCGCGAACGCTGTCGAAACATACTTACTCCTTATTCCTTATCTGTGCGGGGCTCGGGCGACGGCGGAAAGCGGCGCGATAGCGTGTCTTTCAGGCTGGCCATCGAAAGCTCGCCCAAGTGCGTGTCGACCAGGCGCCCCTGTGCATCGAAAAACAGGGTGGTGGGCAGGCCGCGCGACCGCAGCGCCTGCATGGCCTGGGAGGCCGGGTCCAGCAGCACGTTGCGCAGCGCCAGGCCTTCGTCGGCGAGGAAGGCGCGCGCTTGTTGCGCGCTTTCCCCCTGGTTGACCAGCACGAAGGCGACATGCGGGAATTCCGCCTCGGCCTGTTCAAATGCCGGCATCTCGCGGCGGCATGGCGGGCACCAACTGGCCCACAGATTGAGCACCACCGGACGGCCCGCGTAGGCGCCCAGCGATATCGGACGCTGGTCCAGCGTCGCCAACTGCAAGTCGGGCAAAGGCGGGGCCGACCGCTGCGCCAGGTCGAGCACGGCGCCCGCGCAGACCCAGGCCGCCACGCCGGCCACGACACCGGCCAGCAGCGGCCACCTCAAGGCGCGCGCCGCGCGGGTGCGCCACCAGGCGTACGCCAGCGCGGCCGGCACGCCGACCCACCAGGAAAACCCACCGTCGCCGATGGCGATCATGGACATGGGCGCGGCGCGGTACTCCTCCCACCACTGCGCGATGTAGCCCAGGCGGGCCGCCGCCAGCCCCCAGAACGCGGCATCGATCGCCATCGAGCCGGCCGCCCGGTACGGCGCATCCGGCACACGCCGAGCCAGCGCGCGCGCCGTGAACCAGGCCAGCAGCACGGCGCCGGCGACCGTCAGCACATGGATCGAGAACGGCCCTACGCCTGTCATGGCGCGCCTGCCGCATCGAGCCGGTCGAGGAAGCCGCGCGCGCCGATCTCGCCCACGACACGCAGGGCCCGGCGTTCCTCGCCATCCGGGCCCACCAGGATGAGAGTAGGCGGCCCCATGACGCCCCAGCGCTTGAGCAGCGCCTGGTCCACCGCGTCATTGCGCGTGACGTCCGGCCGCAGCACCTGCATGCGCGCCAGCCGGGCCGCGACGGCCGGGTCGCCGAACACCGTGCGCTCGATCACATGGCAGCTGACGCACCAGTCCGCGTAGAAATCGATCAAGGTCCACTGGCCACGTGCGGCCGCCTGCGCCAGGCGCGCATCGACGTCCTGCGCCGATTTGGCGGCGACATAGGCAATGCCGGGGCTCGTGGCGGCCGCCTGGGCAACGCGCAGATGCGCCAGCGGCTGCCACGCCGAGTCGCCGCCGGAGGCGGCGCCGACCAGCATCAACGCCGACCACAAGCCGCCGAGCGCGGCGCCCGAGCGCAAGGCCCAGGCCAGCCGGCGCCGCGCCGCCAGCGCCTGCGCCCAGGCCACCAGGCCGATTGCCACGGACAGCATCCAGGCGCCCCACAGGCCCAGGCCCAGCGCGCCGGGCAGGAAGCGCGCCAGCATCAGCACGGCCATGCCTGCCATCACATACCCGAAAACCACGCGGACCCGCTCCATCCACGCGCCCGGACGCGGCAGGACGCGGGCACCGAACACTGCGATCGCCAATAGCGGCAGCCCCATTCCCAGGCCCAGCGCGAACAGGACCAGCCCGCCGTGCAACGCGCTGCCGGCCTGCCCGATGTAAAGCAGCGCGCCGGCCAGGGGCGCGGTCATGCACGGCCCCACCAACAGCGCCGACAAGAAGCCCAAGCCCGCGGCGCCGGCGACGCTGCCCCCAGGACGCCCCCGCCCCGCGGACGCGACCCGGTCCGCCAGGGCGGCCGGCAGGCGCAGTTCGAAGAGGCCGAACAGCGAACCGGCCAGCGCCAGGAACAGCGCGGCAAAGGCGCCCAGCAGCCAGGGCGACTGCAGCGTGGCCTGGAGATTGGCGCCCGCCAGCCCGGCCGCCACCCCCACCGCCGCATACGTGGCGGCCATGGCCAGGACATAGGCAAGCGACAGCAGGAACGCGCGCCGCGGCCGCGCCTGGCTGCCCACCACCATGGTGGAAACAATGGGGATCATCGGCAGGGTGCAGGGCGTGAACGCCAGCAGCACGCCGAAGCCGAAGAACAGCAGCGCGCCGGCCACCGGCCCCAGCGTTGCGAGCTGGCGCGCCGCCGCCTGGTCCTCGGCGACGCCCAGTGCCGCGGCCGAATCGCCGGCGGCCCGGGGCGGCTGCGCCGTGGCGCCGCCGGGCGACGAGGCGGCCGACAAACTCACCGTCATGGTCTGCGGGGGATAGCACACCCCCGCTTGCGCGCAGCCCTGCCAATGCAGCGTGAGCGGCCCCGCTGCGTCGAGCGGGAAGGCGAGCCGCAAGGCATCGCCCATATAGACCTCGGTATCGCCGAAGAACTCGTCGCGCTTGGGCGTTCCGGCCGGCAGCTCCAGGGTGACGGCGCGGCCTTGCGCATCGACCAGCTGCAACGAATGCCGGTAGACGTAGTAGCCATCCGCGATGCGCCCGCCGACCACGAACTGGTCGTCCTGGCGTCGCACTTGCTCCAGCCTGAACACATCCGCGGCATCGAGGAACTCGGGTTCCCTGTCCCAGGAGAACAGGTCGCCGACCGCCCACGCGTTGCCGACAGCGCTACAAAACACCAATACCAGCGCCAGCGCGCTCCGGTACCAGGACAAATCGCGATCCTCCCAACCAACAATGCCCGCATGATGAACTCGTTCGATTAAGCCAGACTAAATTCCCCTCTCGCGCGCCGCGCCGCCCTGACGCCGCGGGTTTTCTGCCCTAACATTTCCCTTTTGTGTTGCGCGGGGCGAGGCCGGAATGCGGGTGCTGCTGGTGGAAGACGACGAACTGATCGGCCAGGGCATCGTGACCGGCCTGCGCAACCACGGCATCGGCGTGCGCCATGTACGCACGGCCGCCGAGGCGGAAACCGCCCAGAAGGAAGGCATATTCCACGCCCTGGTGCTCGATCTCGGCCTGCCCGATCGCGACGGCATGGAATTCCTCGCGGTGGCGCGGGCCTTCGAACCCGGCTTGCCGGTGTTGATCCTTTCGGCGCGCGACGCGGTCGAACACCGGCTGGCGGGGCTGCATGGCGGCGCGGACGACTACATGGTCAAGCCGTTCGACCTGCGCGAGCTGGCGGCGCGCATCCATGCGCTGGTGCGCCGCACCCAGGGCCGCGCCGCCCAGGTCGTCGCCGCCGGGCCGCTGCGCCTGGAGCCGGACAGCGGCCTGGCCTGGCTCGACGGCGAACCGGTCGCCCTCTCCCGCCGCGAAGTCGACCTGCTGGCGCACCTGGCCAGCGTCGATGGCAGATGGGTGCCCACCGAGGTGCTCAACGAACGTCTCTACGGGCTGGGCGCCGAAGTCGGCAGCAACGCGCTCAACGTGCACATCCACAACATCCGCCGCAAGCTCGGCGCCGAATCCATCGAGACTGCGCGCGGTCTCGGCTACCGCCTGGGCTGGAGGCCCGCGCCATGAGCCTGCGCCTGCGTGCAGTGCTGATCGCGGGGATTGCCCTGGCGGTCCTGTGGGCTGGCGCCGCCGCCTGGATGATGCGCGGCGTGCACGCCAACCTCGACCGCACGCTCGATGGCCGGCTCGCGATGTCGGCCCGCATGGTATCGGGCTTGCTCGAACGCGCCGCGCTGCAGCCCGATGCGGGCAACGCCGGCCTGGCCGAAGCCGTGCGCGTCAGCGGCGGCTCCGGTATCGCCTGCGAAATCCGCTCGCTGCGCGGCGAGGTCCTGGCCCGCACCACCAGCGGCCCGCATTCCGACTTCGAAACCCTGCCGTCGGGCTACAGCACCCGCGAAGTGCGGGGCAACCTGTGGCGCATCTATGTGCTGCGCGCCAATGGCTACCAGATCACGACGGCCGACCGGGTCGACCAGCGCGACACCCTGGTCAATGAGCTGCTGTGCGCGGCCGGCGTGCCGTTCTTGATCGCCCTGTTCGGCGGCCTGGCAGCGCTGTGGATCGGCATCGGGCGCGGGCTGGCCCCGCTGGATGCCCTGCGCCGGCAGCTGCGCGCCAAGGACACGCACGACACCACGCCCATCGCGGTTGACCCCGCGCCGGCCGAATTGCGCCCGGTCCTGGACGCCATGAACGGCCTGCTGGCGCGGCTGGCGCAGACACTGGCCAGCCAGCGCGCCTTTACCGACGCCGCCGCGCACGAACTGCGCACCCCGCTGACCGTCATCGACACGCACCTGCAGGTCGTCCGCCTGACCGAAGGCGAAGAATCGGAAGCCTCTCTGCGCAGCGCCGAGGAAGGCGTACGCCGGTTGCGGCGCACCCTCGACCAGATGATGGCGCTGGCGTGGGCCGAGGCATCCACCGAAGGCGTCGACGGCTGCCCGTCGGTGTGCGCGGCAGTCGAGCACGTGCTGGCGCAGGCGCGCGCCGACGACCGCAAGCGCCTGGCCCTGACGCTCGATGGCCGCGACGCCGCCACCCCGGTCCCCAGGTCGATGCTCGAAGCCGCGCTGCGCAACCTGGTGGACAACGCGCTGCGCTACTCGCCGAAAGACGCCATGGTCGACATCAGCGTGACCTTTGACCACGCAGCGCAGCGCTGCCGCCTGGCCGTGGCGGACCGCGGCCCCGGCCTGGACATGGCGCAGGCCGCCCGGATCGGCAGGCGCTTCTGGCGCGGCGACCAGGGCCGGCAGCGCAAGGACGGCGCGGGGCTGGGGATATCCATCGTGCGCGCCATCATGGAACGCTTCGGCGGCAGCCTGCACTTGCGGCCGCGCGCCGGAGGCGGCCTGGCCGCGGAGCTGGAGATTCCAGTCAGGCCCCAGGCCTGACGGCCAGCAGATACGGACGTACTCCCGCCGGTCATGCCCGCCTGCGCGCCGGCGCGGCAAACCGCCGCCCGCGAAACCGGTCAGGCCGCCCGCTCGCCTATCCTGGCCGAGAAGCGCAACAGATATCCGTCCGGGTCTTGCACCAGGAACTGGCGCACGCCCACCTCGATCGCATCACTGCGGTACCAGCGCTCCTCTTGCTGCCGGTACAACGGCCAGCCAGCGGCCGCGAGCCTTTGCAGCAGCGGCTCGATCGACGCGACCTTGATCTCGAAGTTGATTCCCCGGCCCAGCGGCGCCTCGAGCGGCCCGGTGATCCAGTAAGCATCGCCGCGCCGCTCTTCCAGCATGAATTGCGCGCCATCCAGGTCCAGGTACACAAAGCCCTCGGCCTCGCGGCGATAAGCGATCTCGAAACCGCAGAGGTCCATCCAGAACGCCAGGCTGCGCGACAGGTCGCTGACCAGCAATTCCGGCACCATCCGGGCGCGGCGTAGTTCTTCCATGGTGGTGTGGTCCGTTTTCTTGAGTGCGCCATGATAATGCGCCGCAGGACTCGGCTGTCCGTCGCGCCTGGACAACCCGGCGGCGCGAGCGCGGCGCATGCAGTAATGTAAAATGCGCTTCTTCCTTGGGGAGTAGCCTCCTTTTGTCCATGACAAAGGGCCTGCGTCAACACTCTTGGCCGCCTTGGCCATGGCGCAGGCGGCCCGCTGGGCTTGGCGAGACCATCGGTGCTCCATAGTTTCGCCGGGCGATATGGACGTACCTATGCGATCTCGCCCGGCCGGATACTCCCGATGAATGCGCTTTCCACGATCATCCTTGCTTTCGCCATGTCGACGGACGCCTTCGCGGCGGCCGTCAGCAAGGGCGCGTCCTTGCACAAGCCTCGTTTTGCGGAGGCGCTTCGTACTGGCTTGATCTTCGGCGTGATCGAAGCATTGACGCCAGTCGCGGGCTGGGCGTTGGGCTCGGCGGCCGCCAGGCATGTCGAGGCCTGGGACCACTGGATCGCCTTTGGCATGCTCTGCGTGCTCGGCTTGATGATGATCCGCAATGCCTTCAAGGAAGATGAAGAGGCGGCTTCTCCCGTAGCCCGCCACTCATTCTGGCTGCTCGCGGCGACCGGCTTTGCCACCAGCATCGATGCAATGGCCGTAGGCGTGAGCCTGGCATTCATCGACAACAATATATTCATCACCGCGGTCGCCATCGGCCTTGCGACCTTGCTGATGGTCACGATCGGCGTCATGGTGGGCCGCCTCATTGGCGCCGTCGCCGGCAAGCGTGCCGAAGTGCTCGGTGGCCTGGCCCTGATCGGGATAGGCGCGACCATCCTGTATGAGCACCTATCGGCCGCGTAGCGCCCGACGCCGGGCATCGGGGCACGGAGCCGCCCGGAAGCCGCGCATGAATTGGACTGATCGTACTCAGGTGGGAGTCATTGGTGAACATCGATCGCAGCGGTGAAATCCTCATCCTCACCGGCCCGCCGGGCGCGGGCAAGACAACCACGGCATCCGCCCTGGCAGCCTCGGGCGGATCGTCGAAGGTGCATCTCCATGCAGACGATTTCTGGCGTTTCATAAAGCACGGGGCCATTCAACCGTACCTTCCTGAAGCGCATGCGCAGAACGAGGTCGTGCTCGATGTCCTGGCAAATGCCGCCTCCCGCTACGCCCGGGGCGGTTACTTCGTCATCGTCGACGGCATTGTCGGGCCCTGGTTCCTCGGGGCGTTTGCGGCGCTCAGCCTGCCGGTCCACTACATCGTGCTTCGCCCGCCCCTGCAGGCCGCGATCGAGCGCTGCCGCAACCGCGGCGGCGACACGCTGGCCGACCCCGCGCCCATCACGGCGCTGCACCAGCAGTTCGCCGCGCTCGGCCCGCTCGAGCTACACGTCCTGGCGACCGAAGGCAATGACCGGAAAAGCGTGCTGGCGCGCGTGGCGGCGGCGTTGGAAAGCGAAGGGTTCCGGCTTGGCGGGCAGTGAAACGGGGACAGCTCAAATCCAGTGAGCCCTGCCGCCCCCGCACGAAAATGTAACAACCGGCCCATCCCCCCTTGAACCCGTGGGCATCATCCCTATAATTAGCACTCGCCGCCGGTGAGTGCTAACAGCCCATCCCGGCCTGAAAACCGATCATTTTCACCCTTTCTATATAGAAACAGGAGTTCCTCATGGCCCTGCGTCCCCTGCACGATCGCGTGATCGTCAAACGCCTGGACAACGAGCGCAAGACTGCCTCGGGCATCGTCATCCCCGACAGCGCCGCCGAAAAGCCGGATCAAGGCGAAGTCGTGGCCGTTGGCCCAGGCAAGAAGACCGAAGACGGCAAAGTGCTGCCGGTCGACCTGAAGGCTGGCGACAAGGTGCTGTTCGGCAAGTATGCCGGCCAGTCGGTGAAAGTCGATGGCGAAGAGCTGCTCGTCATCCGCGAGGAAGAAATCCTCGCCGTGATCCAGTAATTTCTGAACGAATTTTCGAAGGAAGCTCACAATGGCTGCCAAGCAAGTCCTGTTCAGCGATGACGCCCGCGTCCGCATCGTCCGCGGCGTGAACGTCCTCGCCAATGCCGTCAAAACCACCCTCGGCCCCAAGGGCCGCAACGTCGTGCTCGAGCGTTCGTTCGGCGCCCCCACCGTCACCAAGGACGGCGTGTCGGTTGCCAAGGAAATCGAACTGAAGGACAAGTTCGAGAACATCGGCGCCCAGCTGGTCAAGGACGTCGCCTCGAAGACCTCGGACAACGCCGGCGACGGCACCACCACCGCCACCGTGCTGGCCCAGGCCATCGTCCAGGAAGGCCTGAAGTACGTTGCCGCCGGCTTCAACCCCATCGACCTCAAGCGCGGCATCGACAAGGCCGTCACCGCCGCCGTGGCTGAACTGGCCAAGCAATCCAAGCCGGTCACCACCAGCAAGGAAATCGCCCAGGTCGGCTCGATCTCCGCCAACAGCGACGAATCGATCGGCAAGATCATCGCCGACGCGATGGACAAGGTCGGCAAGGAAGGCGTCATCACCGTCGAAGACGGCAAGTCGCTGGACAACGAACTGGACGTGGTCGAAGGCATGCAGTTCGACCGCGGCTACCTGTCGCCCTACTTCATCAACAACCCCGACAAGCAAGTCGCCGCGCTGGATGATCCGTACATCCTGATCTTCGACAAGAAGATCAGCAACATCCGCGACCTGCTGCCCGTGCTGGAACAAGTCGCCAAGTCGAGCCGTCCGCTGCTGATCATCGCCGAGGACGTCGAGGGCGAAGCGCTGGCCACCCTGGTGGTGAACAACATCCGCGGCATCCTGAAGACCACCGCCGTCAAGGCGCCCGGCTTCGGCGACCGCCGCAAGGCCATGCTGGAAGACATCGCCATCCTGACGGGCGGCGTGGTCATCTCGGAAGAAACCGGCATGTCGCTGGAAAAGGCCACCCTGCAGGACCTGGGCCAGGCCAAGCGCATCGAAGTGGCCAAGGAAAACACCACCATCATCGACGGCGCTGGCGACAGCAAGTCGATCGAAGCCCGCGTCAAGCAGATCCGCGTCCAGATCGAGGAAGCCACCTCGGACTACGACCGTGAAAAACTGCAAGAGCGCGTGGCCAAGCTGGCCGGCGGTGTTGCCGTGATCCGCGTCGGTGCCGCCACCGAAGTCGAAATGAAGGAAAAGAAGGCCCGCGTCGAAGACGCCCTGCACGCGACCCGTGCGGCGGTGGAAGAAGGCGTGGTGGCCGGCGGCGGCGTGGCGCTGCTGCGCGCCAAGCAAGCCATTGCCGACCTGAAGGGCGACACGGCTGACCAGAACGCCGGCATCAAGCTGATCCTGCGCGCTGTCGAAGAGCCCCTGCGCACCATCGTGACCAACGCCGGCGAAGAAGCCAGCGTGGTGGTGAACAATGTGCTCAACGGCAAGGGCAACTACGGCTACAACGCCGCGACCGGCGAGTACACCGACCTGGTCGAGCAAGGCGTGCTGGATCCCACCAAGGTGACCCGCACCGCCCTGCAGAACGCCGCCTCGGTGGCCAGCCTGCTGCTGACGGCTGAAGCCGCGGTGGTCGAGCTGGTGGAAGACAAGCCCGCTGCTCCCCCCATGCCCGGCGGCATGGGCGGCATGGGCGGCATGGACTTCTAAGTCCAGGCCTACGCCGCTGCAGCCCCGGTACGCCGGGGCGCGCCAGACCGACGCCCCCAAGGGTACGCCCTTGGGGGCGTTTTCTTTTGCGGCGCCCCGGCCGACTGCCCCGTGGCGGCTTCGGTATCAGCCCAAGGTGTCTGACACCCGAAGGGTGTCAGACACCTTCCAATGGACCGGAGCCAGCGGACGGGCACGCCGCTTGCGGATTGTGGCGACCCGAGAGGCCCCCCTACAATGCGAGGGTCCCTGTCCTCACAATGAGCGCCATGACTATCCCGCCCCGCTTGCTGAAGATGCTGCGCCCTTCGGAAATCGCCGGCCTGCTGGTCGAGTCGGCCAAGCAGTGGTCGAACCACCGGGCTTCCAGCAAGGGCGCCGCGCTGTCGCTGTACATGGTGTTCTCGCTGGCGCCCATGCTGATCCTGGTGATCGCGGTGGCCGGCGTTTTCTTCGGCGAAGAGGCGGTGCGCTCGGAGCTGTTCGCGCAGGTGCGCGAGCTGACCGGGGCGCGCGGCGCCGAAGTCATCCAGACGGTGCTGGCCAGCGCGCACGAGTCCGGCGGCGGCTGGATCGCGGCGCTGCTGTCGATTACCGTGCTGGTCTTCAGCGCCACCACCGCGTTCGCCGAGCTGCAGGCCAGCCTGGACGAGCTCTGGGACGCCACCAGCCAGCGCAAGGCCGGCCTGCAGGGGCTGGTGCGCAGCCGCATGGTGTCGTTCGGCCTGGTGCTGGTGCTGGCGATGTTCCTGCTGGTGTCGCTGATGATGAACGCCGCATTGGGCGCGGCCAAGGCCTACTACGGCGATTTGTGGACCCATTCGGCTTTCGCGGTGGTAGCCGGCTGGCTGTCCAACCTGTTCTCGTTCGCGGTGGTCACGGCCCTGTTCGCGGTGGTGTACAAGCTGCTGCCCAGCATCGACATACCCTGGCGCGACGTCATCCCGGGCGCGATCGTAACCGCCGCGCTGTTCCTGGTGGGCAAGTGGGGCATCGGCCTGTACCTGGGCCGCGGCGGCACGGTGTCGGCCTACGGCGCGGCGGGCTCGCTGATCGCGCTGCTGCTGTGGATCTATTACTCCGCGCAGATCTTCTTCTTCGGCGCGGTGTTCACCCGCCAGTTCGCCGAACGCTTCGGCAGCCGCCAGGCTCAGGCGTCCGGCACGGACACGGTGTAGTTCAAGGCCAGGCGGCCGCCGTCGGCGTAGATGGTCTGGCCGGTGATGTAGCTGGCGTCGTCGCTGGCCAGGAACACCGCCACCTTGGCCACTTCCTCCGGCTCGCCCAGGCGGCCCATGGGTATGCGCGACAGCACCGTGCGCAGGGCCTGCGGGTCGGTGGCGATGGTCCGCATGATGTCGGTCTCGATACTGCCCGGGCCAATGGCGTTGACGCGGATGCCGCGCGCCACCAGCGACAGCGCCATCGACTTGGTCATCTGGCGGACCGCGCCCTTGCTGGCGCCGTAGGCGAGCTGGTCGGCCATGGCCAGTTCGGCGGTCATGGACGACATCAGCACGATGGCGCCCTGCCTGCCGCCGCGCACCATGGCGCGCGCGGCCGCCTGGGCCACCAGAAAAGTGCCGCACACGTTGACGTCCATAACGGCCTTGAAGTCGTCCAGCGTCAGGTCCAGGAAGTCGGCGGCGCGTATCATGCCGGCATTGCATACGCAGATGTCCAGCCCGCCCCACAGGCGCTCGCATTCGGCCACCATGGCGGCGGCGGACGGCGCGGCGGCCACGTCGGCGCAGAAGCTGCGCGCCTGGTCGGGCAGGCCTGCCATGGCGGCCTGCAGGGTGGCCTGGTCGCGGTCGACCAGCAGGACGCGCGCACCCTCGTCCAGGTAGCGGCGGGCAATGGCCAGGCCGATGCCGCGGGCGGCGCCGGTGACCAGGGCGACCTTGTCTTGCAGCTTCATTTCAGACTCCCACGTAGGTGGCGACGAGGTCGGGGCGCGCGGCCAGCTCGGCGGAGCTGCCGTCCCATACCGAGACCCCCTTGTCGAGGATGACGTTGCGATCGGACAGGCGCAGCAAGGCGGTGGTGTTCTTGTCCACCACGATCATCGACAGTCCGTCGGCTTTCAGTTGGGCCAGCACGCGCCAGATCTCGGCCCGCACGACCGGGGCCAGCCCCTCGGTGGCTTCGTCGAGCACCAGCAGGCTGGGGTTGGTCATCAGGGCGCGGCCCAGCGCCAGCATCTGCTGTTCGCCGCCCGACAGCTGGGTGCCGAGGTTGGCGCGCCGCTCGCGCAGCCGCGGGAACAGCGCGTAGACGCGTTCCAGGGTCCAGACCCGGGCGCCGCCGCGCGCCACGGCGGTGGCGACCAGGTTTTCTTCGACTGTCAGGGTGGGGAAGATCTGCCGGCCTTCCGGCACCAGCGACAGCCCCAGGCGGCCGATGCGGTACGGCGCCATGCCGCGCAGGGCCTGGTCGCGGTAGTGGATGCTGCCGGCCTGGACAGGCAACAGGCCGAACAGGCATTTGATGACCGTGCTGCGGCCCATGCCGTTGCGGCCGATCAGGCCCAGGACCTGGCCTTCGCGCACCTCCAGGTCGACGCCGAACAGCGCCTGGCAGTGGCCGTAGCCGGCGGTCAGGCCGCGGATGTTCAACATGGCGGGTCCTCCGGATCAGGCGTCGGCGTCGTCGCCCAGGTAGGCGCGGCGCACGTCGGGGTGGTTGCGGATGGCCTCGGCGTCGCCGGTGGCGATCAGCCTGCCGTAGACCAGCACGCTGATGCGGTCGGCCAGGGCGAACACGGCGTTCATGTCGTGCTCGACCAGCACGATGGTGTAGCGGCCTTTCAAGCTGCGCAACAGGTCGATGACGGCGGCGCTCTCGGCGGCGCTCATGCCGGCCATGGGCTCGTCCAGCAGCAAGATGCCCGGCTCCCCGGCCAGGGCCATGGCGATCTCGAGCTGGCGGCGCTGGCCGTAGGCCAGGCTGCCCACTTCGCTGTCGGCCACGTCCTGCAGCCGGCAGGCCGCCAAGGCCTGCCGCGCCGCGTCGACCACGTCCTGGCAGGCGGCCAGCGGCCGCCACGGCGACAGGCGCCGGCGGCGCTTGCGCAGCGCGGCCAGGCAGGCGTTCTCCAGCACGGTATAGCCATCGAACACCGAGGTCACCTGGTACGAGCGCAGCAAGCCGAGCGCCACCCGCTGCTGCACCGTCGCGGCCGAGATGTCGACCCCGTCGAGCCGCACCGCGCCGGCGTCGGCGCGCAACTCGCCCGACAGCAGGTTGATCAGCGTGGTCTTGCCCGCGCCGTTGGGGCCGATCAGCGCATGCAGCTCGCCCGGGCGGACCTCCAGCGATACGCCGTCGGTAGCCTTGAGGCCGCCGAAGCTGCGCGACAGGCCCTGGGTGGCGAGATGGCGCGCGCGCGGCGCCGGCAGGATGGCCGCCGTCATGCCGAGGCCTCCTTGCGCAGCGGGTCGGCGCGTGGCGGGGGATCGCCGGCCGCGGCCGGCGGCCGGCGGCGCGGCAGCGCCACATAGCCGTTGCGCGCCAGCATGGCGATCGCCACCACGACCGGCCCCATCAGCAGCATCCAGTGCTGGGTCATGCCCTTGAACAGCTCCTCCAGCAGCAGGTAGCCGATCGCCCCGACCACCGGACCCAGCACGTTGCCCAATCCGCCGATCACCACCATGACGATCAGCTCGCCCGAGACCGGCCAGGACATGTAGCTGGGCGAGGCGAAGGCCGTGAGGTTGGCCAGCAGCAGGCCGGCCACCCCGGTCAGCACGCCGGAAGCGACGTAGGCGGTCAGGCGCACGCGGAACACGGAATAGCCCAGGGCATCGACACGGCGCGTATTGACCTGGGTGGCGCGCAGGATCATGCCGAAGGGCGAGCGCCGCAGCCGCAGCATGCCCAGGCACGCGGCCAGCAGCAACGCCCAGGCGGCCCAATAGACCGGCAGGCTACCGCCCAGGTCGAACAGGCCGAAGTCGCTGCCTTCGTAGATGTTCAGGCCGTCGTCGCCGCCATACTCGCGCAGGCTGACCGCCAGGAAGTAGAACATCTGGGCGAACGCCAGCGTGATCATGATGAAACCGATGCCGGAAGTGCGCAGGCACACGGCTCCGACCGCCAGGGCGACCAGCGCGCAGACAGCCACGCAGACCGCCAGCTGCATCCAGCCGCTGGCGATGCCGTAGTACGACAGGATGCCCACCGCATAGCAGCCCAGGCCCAGGAACATGGCATGGCCGAAGCTGACCAGCCCGGCGAATCCCAGCACCAGGTTCAGGGCCACGGCCGCCAGCGCGTAGATCAGCACGCGGGCGCCGAAGGTGACGTAGAAGGGTTCATCGAGCCACTGCGCGGCCAGCGGCACGGCCGCCAAGACCAGGAACAGCAGCGGCAGGAACCATGGCGCGGTGCGGTGTGATGGCATGGTGGACTCCCCGGCGAGCTCAGCGCCGCGCGGCAAAGATCAGGCCGTGCGGGCGGAACGCCAGCACCACGGCCATCAGGATGTAGATCAGCATCGATGCCAGCGCCGGCCCGACCGCGTTGGCGACTGAACTGTCGAACGCGCTGCGCAGCAGGTCCGGCAGGAAGGCGCGGCCCAGCGTGTCGATCATGGCGATGAGCAGCGCCGCCACCAGGGTGCCGCGCACGGAACCGATGCCGCCCACCACGATGACCACCAGGGCCAGGATCAGCACCGGCTCGCCCATGCCCGACTGCACCGACAGGATCGGCCCGGCCAGCGCGCCGGCCAGGCCCGCCAGCGCCGCGCCCAGCAGGAACAGCAGCGTCTTGAGCAGGTCCACGTTGGCGCCCAGCACGCTGGCCATCGGCGCATTGCTGGCGCCGGCCCGGATCAGCATGCCGAAGCGGGTGCGCTGGATCAGGAACCACGCCCCGGCGGCGACCAGCGCGCCCACGCCCACGATGAGCAGGCGGTAGACCGGGTAGTCGGTGCCGAACACCGCCACCGAGCCGCGCAGCGCCGGCGGAATGGCGGCATAGTACGGACGGCTGCCCCAGATCACCGAGGCCAGCTCGTTGAAGAACATCATCAGCCCGAATGTAGCGAGCACCTGGTAGAGATGGTCGTGACGGTATAGCGGTCGCGCCACGACGCGCTCGAGGGCCACGCCCACCAGTCCGCTGCCGCACACGGCGGCCAGGATGGCGAAGCCGAACGAGCCGCTGGCGTTGTACGCGCTGGCGCCCAGGAACGCGCCGATCATGTACAGCGAGCCATGGGCCAGGTTGATGAAGTTCATGATGCCGAAGATCAACGTCAAGCCCGAGGCCAGCAGGAATAGCAGCGCGCCCAGTTGCAGGCCATTGAGGAATTGCGACAGCAGCAGCGATCCGTTCATGAGGAAACTCCGAGGGCGGGCGGCGCCTATTTCATCTTGCAATCGGCGGCGTAGGCATCCTTGTGATCCGTGAAGACGGTGGCCAGCTGCTTCACGCCGACGCCGCCCGCTTCTTTCACTACCTGGTAGGCGTAGAAGTTCTGGACCGGCATGTTGTTGGTGTTGAAGGCGAACTTGCCACGCACCGACGGGAAGGTCGCGCCGGCGGCCTTGACCGCGGCGGCCAGCGCCTTGCTGTCGCCCAGCTTGCCATCCAGCTTGCGCACCGCCTCGTCCAGCAGGAACGCGGCGTCGTAGCCGGCCGCCGCGTATTCGGACGGCAGGCGGCCGTACTTGGCCTGGAAGGTCTCGACGAACTTGCGGTTCTTGGGGTTGTCCAGCGTGGTGGCCCATGGCGTGCCATAGATGGCGCCCACGGCCTGTTCCTTCAGCGCGGCCAGGGTATTGGAATCGATCAGGCTTTCCGAGAAGAACGGCAGCTTCTCCATCAGGCCGGCCTGGCGCAGCTGCCGCACGAAGTTCACGCCTACGCCGCCGGTGTAGAACACGAACAGCGCATCGGGGCTGGCGGCGCTCATGCGCGAGATCTCCGCCGAATAATCGAGCTGACCCAATTGGGTGTAGATCTCGTCGGCCGGCTCGGCGCCGTAGAAGCGCTTGAAGCCGGCCAGCTTGTCCTTGCCGGCCTGGTAGTTCGACGACATGAGGTAGGCGCGCCGGTAGCCCTGGTCCTTGACGTACTGCCCCATCGCCTCGGACATGCTGTCGTTCTGCCAGCCCAGCACGAACAGGTTCGGCAGGCACATGCGGCCGGCGATGGGCGCCGGCCCGGCATTGGTGGAAATCGCCACCACGCCGGAATCCTTGATACGCCGCAGTTCCGCCATCAGCACGTTGGAAAAGCCCAGGCCGACCACCGCGTCGACCTTGTCGCGCTCGATGAACTTCTGCACGATCTGCGCGCCCACGTCCGGCTTGAGCTGATCGTCCTCGCGCAGCACCACGGCCTTCTGCCCGCCCAGGCTGCCGCCCAGTTGCTCGATGCCCAGCATCAGGCCGTCGTACTGGTCCTGCCCCAGCGCGGCCTGCGGGCCGGACAACACGCCCGAAAAGCCAATGGTAATGTCGGCCCGCGCGGCGCCCGCGCCGGCCAGCGTCGCGGCCGCGGCCAGGGCGGCCAGCCCTCTTGCGAATACTTGCATGCCTGTCTCCTTGTAGGCGGGGCGACCCGTTCTGCGCGGGCCGGCCCCGATGTCGGCCCTGTCAGAGCTTGACGCAGACGTTGCGCAGCTCGGTGTAGAACTCCAGCGAATGCACGCCGCCCTCGCGCCCGATGCCCGACTGCCTGGCGCCGCCGAACGCGGTGCGCAGGTCGCGCAGGAACCACGAATTGACCCAGCAGATGCCCACGTTGAGGGCCTTGCCCAGGCGATGGGCAGTGCCGACATTGCTGGTCCAGACCGTGGCGGCCAGGCCGTAGGGCGTGGCATTGGCCAGGGCAACGGCTTCTTCTTCGGTGTCGAACGGGGCAATGTGGCAGCACGGCCCGAAGATCTCCTCGCGGATCACGCGCGAGGACTCCGGCAAGCCGGTCCAGACGGTCGGCTGCACCCAGGCTCCCTCGGCCAGCGCGCCCGGCATGTCGGGCACGCCGCCGCCGGCCACCACCGTGGCGCCGTCGTCGCGGGCGTACTGGTAGTAGCGCAGCACTTTTTCGCGATGGCGCAACGAGATCAGCGGCCCCAGGTCGACGCCCGGATCGCGCGGCCGGCCCAGGCGGTAGGCGCGCGCCCGTTCGCCCAGCGCGGCGACGAAGCGTTCGAAGATCGGCCGCTGCACATACACGCGCTCGGTGCCCAGGCACACCTGCCCGGTATTGTCGAAGGCGGCGCGCGCGATGCCGGCCACTGCCTTGTCGAAGTCGGCGTCGGCGAACACGATGCCGGGGTTCTTGCCGCCCAGCTCAAACGACACCGGCCGCACGCCGCGCGCGGCGGCCTGCATGATGGCCTCGCCGGTGCGGGTCTCGCCGGTGAAGGTGATGCCGTCCACCTCCGGATGGCGCGTCAGCAGTTCGCCGGCCGAGTCCGGCCCGAAGCCGTGGACGACGTTGTAGACGCCGTGCGGCACGCCGGCCTCGTTCATGACCTCGCCCAGCAGCGTGGCGGTGCCCGGCGTGTCTTCCGACGGCTTGACCACGACGGTGTTGCCGCAGGCCAGGGCCGGCCCGACTTTCCAGGTCATGAGCAATAGCGGCAGGTTCCATGGGCAGATCACGCCGATCACGCCACGCGGCACCCGCACGGCGTAGTTCAGCGCATGGCCATGGTCGGGCGTGTCCATCTCGAAGCTCTCGTTGGGCACGTTGCGGATCAGGTCGGCGAATATCTTGAAATTGGCCGCGCCGCGCGGAATATCGAGATGGCTGGCCAGCCCGTAGGGCTTGCCGGTGTCGGCGATCTCGGCATCGACGAAATCGTCGAAGCGCTTGTCGATGCCGTCGGCCACCGCGTGCAGCAGTTCGGCGCGCTGCTGCGCCTTCAGGCCGGCCCACGGGCCGGACAGCGCGGCGCGCGCCGCCGCCACCGCGGCGTCCACCTCGGCCGCGCCGGCTTCATGCACCTGTCCGATCAGACGGTTGTCGACGGGATCCCGGTTGTCGAAAGTCTTGCCGGTGGCCACCCACTGGCCATTGATGAAGTTGCGGAACTCGGTCATGTCGTCCTCAGTCGGCGCCGCCGGCGCCGGCGTATTCCGGGTCGCCGTCGGCCAGGTATTCCCACATGCGCTCGTAGATGCGGCCGGTGCCCACCGCCCGCTCGCGCGCCTGCGCCTCGTCCAGCCGCGGCGCGCCGTCGGCCAGCCCGGCGGCGCGCAACTGCCATTCGATGCGCGCGGCATCCTCCAGGTACCAGGTCAGCACCACTGCCTGCGGCAGCGTCGGCGCCACCACCACCGCGCCGTTGCCTCGCATGACCACGGCCGCGGCCTCGCCCAGCGCGCGCGCCACGCCCAGCGCCTGCGCGTCGCTGCGCACCAGCAGCGGGTCGTCCCACAGCGGCACCGCGGGCCAGAAGTACGAACCCATGCCATGGCGCGGCGCGGGGGTGACGCGGGCGGCCGACAGCGCCATCACCGTGGGCGGCATGGTGCGCGCCACGCCGCCGACCTCAGGGCGGGCACGGTAGATCTGCTGGTGGATGCGCACCTCGCCCAGCACGCCGGCCGGCAGCTCGCCATGCACCGGCACCACCGCCCCGGGTTCGTCCGGCGCGATCAGGCCCATGGGACGGGCGGCGCACACCAGGAAATGACCGGCGTCCAGGCGCAGGCTGCAATGGCCATAGGCGTGCGCCAGCCCGGCCCGCGCCAGGGCGCGCGCCGCCACGCGCACGCGCGCCTGCTCGCCAGCGGTCGGAATCGCGGCCGCCGCGCTCATGACTTGAATTCCGGGATGTCGGGACGCGCGCCCCACATGCAGAATGACGCGGGCACCGCCGGGAACTGCCGCGGCCGGTAGGTCTTCTCGTCCTCGGCGGTGATCAGTCGCACGCCGCACGAGTACTCGTAGATCATGCCGTCGGGTCCCTCGAAGTACAGGAACATGGCTCCCGAGGTGGGGTGGCGGCCGGGGCCGAATTTGATCGGGATCTTGCGTTCCTGCAACAGGTACCAGGCGCGCATGATGTCGTCGATGCTCTCGACCTGGTGGTTGATGTGCTGCACGCCGGGATGGGCGGACGGGAACAGCGCGATCTTGTGATGGACTTCGTCGATGCGCAGCAAAGGGGCATCGCCGATGCGGTCGCTGACGCGCGCGGACAACAGGCCGGTCCAGAAGGCCTCGTCGCGGCGCGCGTCGAGCGTGCGCAGGCCGATGTGGCTGAAGCCGGTGATGCCGGCGTCGCGCGACGGGAAATAGCGGCGGCCGCTATGGTGCGGCGCATAGACCAGCTCGATGCGATTGCCGGACGGGTCGGTGAACTGCAGCAAATCCTGCACGTGGCGCTGCTCGGCCGCCTGGCGCGTGCCGCGCGCGACCTGGTAGCCGCTGCGCTCCAGCACGGCGCCGGCCCGCTCCAGTTCGTCGAGCGAATCCACTTCAAAGGCCGCCGTATGGTCGCGCGGATCGCCTTCGAAATAGCACAGCGTGTGGTCGCGTCCGTCGGAGCGGAAATAGACCGACTTGCCTTCCTTGCGGGCGACTTCCAGGCCCAGCACCTCGGTCGCGTAGCGCGCCGCGGCCGCCAGATCGCGAGTACCCAGCCGGACATACCGGATGTCATGTAGCCGTATCACTGCTTGTCTCCTGGAGCGCCTGGCCATTGGAAGGGAAAGCAAGGGCGACGCTTTTTTCTACGATAAGCAGCAAAAATCTCGGAGTCAATAAATTTTATCGAGATTTTTTCCAAGCGGTGCTACAGTACGCCCATGGCCGATAACGTCTCGCTTCCGTCGCTCGCGCATGCCGCCGCGCCCAACACGCTGGTGGGGACGGCTTACGTCAACCTGCGGCGCGACATCATCGAAGGCAGGCACCCGCCCGGCTCGCGCCTGCGCGTCGAGCACCTGAAGGACGACTATGGCGTGGGCGCCGGCACCTTGCGCGAGGCGCTGGCACTGCTGGTGTCGGACGCCCTGGTCACCTCGCACGGGCAGCGCGGCTTTCACGTCACGCCGATTTCGCTGCACGATTTCCGCGACATCACCGAAAACCGCGTGCTGCTCGAAACCGAAGCGCTGCGCCAGTCCATCGAACTGGGCGACGACGACTGGGAAAGCCGCGTCCTCGCGGCGTTCCACCGGCTCGGCAAGGCCGAGCAGCGCCTGGCCGGCGACCCCACCGCCGGATTCGAGGAATGGGAGCGCCGCAATCGCGAATTCCACCGCGAACTGATCAGCGCCTGTCCGTCGCGCTGGATGCACCACTTCCTGGGCATCCTGTACCAGCAGGCCGAACGCTACCGGCGCCTGACGATCACCCGGCGTCCCATCGCGCGCGACCTGCACGACGAACACCGGAGCATCGTGGACGCCACGCTGGCGCGCGACGCGCAAGCCGCCTGCGCCCTGCTGGCCAGCCACATCCGCCTCACCTACGAAGCGGTGGCGCACCTGCCGCCGGAACTCTTTTCGCCCACCCCGCAGTCCGGCGCAGACACTTGAGGCGCGCCCCGCGCCCGGCCGGTCGACGGATTGCCGACAAGGAAGACCCGATGAGCCGCGATTCCACCCACGCCACCGTTGTCGCCGGCAAGGCCACGCCGCGCGGCAAGTATCCGCACCTCAAGCGCGCCGGCGACCTGCTGTTCGTCTCCGGCACCAGCGCGCGCCTGCCGGACAACCGCATCGCCGGGGCCACGGTCGACGCCATGGGCACCACCAGCCTCGATATCCGCGCGCAGACCCGCGCGGTCATCGAGAATATCCGCGACATCCTGGCCAGCGCCGGCGCGACGCTGGCGGACCTGGTGGAGATCAGCGCCTTCCTGGTCAACATGAACGACTTCGGCGGATACAACGAGGTCTACGGCGAGTACTTCGACGCCGGCGGCCCGGCCCGCACCACAGTGGCGGTGCACCAGCTGCCCCACCCTCACCTGCTCATCGAAATCAAGGCGGTGGCCTACAAGCCCGCCGCCTGATGCCATATTTCGAGCCGTGGCGCCGGCCACGGCCACACGGAGACGCCGATGCTCGCCTACGGTACACCCCTGAATTTTGGCCGCTGGATAGACGATCACGCCCACCTGTTGAAGCCGCCCGTGGGCAACCAGCAGATCTGGCAGGACAGCGATTTCATCGTCACCGTGGTGGGCGGGCCGAACCACCGCACCGACTACCACGACGATCCGCTGGAGGAATTCTTCTATCAGCTGCGCGGCAATGCCTGGCTGAGCCTGTGGATCGACGGCAGGGAGGAACGCGTCGACCTGAAGGAAGGCGACATCTTCCTGCTGCCCCCGCACGTGCGCCATTCCCCTCAGCGCCCGGAGGCGGGCAGCGCCTGCCTGGTCATCGAACGGCAACGCCCGCCCGGCCTGCGTGACGGCTTCGAATGGTACTGCCTGGATTGCGGCGGCCTGGTACACCGGGTCGAGGTGCAGCTCAAGAGCATTGTGACCGACCTGCCGCCGCTGTTCGAAGCCTTCTATACCAGTGAAGCCAGGCGCACCTGCCCGCATTGCGGTCGGCTGCATCCCGGCAAGGAGCGTCCCGCATCATGATCCGCAAAATCGATATGCACGCGCACTTCTTCCCGCCCATAACGCGGCAGGAAGCGGCCGCGCTGGACCCGCTGGATGCGCCCTGGCTGCGCCTGGACGGCGACGGCAGCGGGCAGATCATGGCCGGCGAGCGGCCGTTCCGCCCGGTCGACGCCACGCTGTGGGACCCGGCCCTGCGCCTGGCGCAGATGGACCGGCACGGCGTGGACATGCAGATCCTGTGCGCCACGCCGGTGATGTTCGGCTATCGCTACCCCGCCCAGCCGGCGGCGCAATGGGCGGCGCGCATGAACGACCTGGCCCTGGCGCATTGCGCCCACGCGCCGGACCGCCTCAAGGCGCTGGCGCAGGTGCCGCTGCAGGATCTGGAACTGGCATGCCGCGAAGCCTCGCGCGCCCGCGCGGCCGGCCATCTGGGCGTGCAGATCGGCAACCACGTAGGCGCGCGCGACCTGGACGACGACGCCCTGGTGCAGTTCCTGATCCACTGCGCCAACGAACATATCCCGGTGCTGGTGCATCCCTGGGACATGATGACCGATGGCCGCATGAAACGCTGGATGCTGCCGTGGCTGGTCGCCATGCCGGCCGAGACTCAGTTGGGCATCCTGTCGCTGATCCTGTCTGGCGCCTTCGAGCGCATCCCGCGCAGCCTGAAGCTGTGCTTCGCCCATGGCGGCGGCAGCTTCGCGTTCCTGCTGGGACGGGTCGACAATGCCTGGCGGCACCGCGACATCATCCGCCAGGACTGCCCTCGATTGCCGTCGTCGTATACCGACCGCTTCTACGTCGACAGCGCGGTGTTCGACGCGCGCTCGCTGCGCCTGCTGGTCGACGTGATGGGCGAGGACCGCGTGTTGCTCGGGTCCGACTACCCCTACCCGCTGGGCGAACAGGAAGTGGGCCGGCTGGTCGCGACGGCCGGCCTGGAGGACAGCGCAGTGCGGAAAATCCAGTGCGACAACACCCTGGCGTTCTTCGGGCTGCAGTAGCGCGGCGCGGCGCGCGGAGGCTAGGATGGAGGCTTGTTGCTCCATCGATTGCCCGCCATGCCGCGACTCATTTCCCTGCCCCTTGCCTCCCTCGCGCGCCGCTGGCGCCTCGCCGCGCTCATACTGGCGCTGGCGGTGGCGCCGGCCTGCGCCGACACGGTCTGGCTGAATAACGGCGACCGCCTGACCGGCACCATCAAGTCGCTGGACGGCGGCAAGCTGCTGATCCACACCGATTACGGCGGCGACGTGCGCATCGCCTTCGAGCACGTCAAGACCCTGCAAAGCGATACGCCGCTGGTGATACGCGATGAATCCCTGGCGCACGACTATCGCGCCAGGCTGGCGGGCGGGCCACCCGGCACGGTGGTGCTCGAAGGCGTGGAGCGCGGCCCGGCGGGCGCCCAGCCGGTGCGGGCCGACGTGCCCCTGGCAGCGGTGGAGAGCATCGTGCGGCCGCACCCGTTCCTGAACGAAACCGCCGTGACCGGCCGCGTGGACCTGGCCGCCACCCGCAAGAACGCCTCGACGCAGACCCAGGACTACTCCATGGCGCTGGACACGACCGTGCGCCGTGCGCTGTGGCGCCACCGCTTCACCGGCTCGTACCTGCGCAGCAAGGACGACCACAGCGTCAGCAATCACAACTACGGGCTGGACTACACGCTGGACCGCTTCCTGACGGAAAAAGCCTTCTGGCAGGTACGGGCCATGCACCGGCGCGACTGGGTGGAAGACCTGGACCGCCAGACCGCCTACGGCACCGGGCCCGGCTACCAGTTCTGGGATAACGAGCTGGGCGCCTTCTCGCTGTCGGCCCTGGTCGGACGGGTGCACTACGGCTATCGCGACGGCGGCAGCGACAATGCCTACGCCGGCAGCCTGCGCTGGGACTACGTGCGCTACTTCAGCGGCAAGCAGTTCGAGCTGTTCACCAAGGGCGAACTGCTGCGCCCGTTCGACAGCGAGGCCGAGATGGCGATTACCGGCGAGGCCGGCCTGCGCTACAACCTCAACAGCTGGATGTCGCTGTACCTGAAATACGCGCGCAACCAGGTCAGCAGCTCGCGCGAGAGCCTGAATGAATCGATCTACAGCACCGGGGTCGGCGTGAAGTGGTAGTTCAGCCCGCCGCGGGCAGCAGGTCCTCGATGCGCACCGGCAATTGCCGCACGCGCACGCCGGTGGCATGGTGGACGGCATTGGCGATGGCGGCGGCGATGCCGGCCAGGCCGATCTCGCCGATGCCGCGCGCGCCCGCGTCGTTCCAGGCGTAGTCGGGGTAATCGAGGAACCTCACGTCCATGCGCGGCGCGTCGGCGTGGGTGGCCATGATGTAGTCGGCCAGGTTGCTGTTGACGGGCGCCCCGGAGCGGTCGTCGTAATGGGTCTGTTCCAGCAGTGCCATGCCCACGCCCATGACGATCGCGCCTTCGATCTGATTGCGCGCCATGCGCGGGTTGATCATGCGGCCGCCGTCGATCACCGTCACCACGCGGGCGACCCGCAGGCGCGCGGTGGCCGGGTGCCAGGCCACTTCGGCGAAATGCGCGCCGTACGAGTTGATCGAATACTGCTTCTTCTGCTCCCGGCCCGAGCCGCCGTGGCCATCGCCGGAAACCGCGGCCACGCCGGCGGCGGCCAGCACCTCGGCCAGCGGCACGCCCGGGCCGACGCTGTCGTCGTGCAACTGCAGGCGGCCATGCCGCAGCCTCAGTTCGTCGGGCTGGCTGCCGGCGAACGGCCCTCTGTCGCCCACTGCCAGCTTGCAGGCGCCCTGCACCGCCTTGCGCGCGGCGGCCAATACCGCCGGCACTACCGAGGCGGTGGCCGCCGAGCCGCCCGAAATCGGGCCGCGCGGCAAGCGCGTATCGCCTAGCTGCACCTGGATGCGATCGGGCGCGATGCCGGTCTCGGCGCTGACCAGTTGCGCCAGCACGGTATAGGTACCGGTGCCGATGTCCTGGGTGGCGCACACCACGCGGGCCGAGCCGTCGGCATGCAGGCTGACGCTGGCGTCGGTCGGCATGCGCAGCCCCAGCCACGAACACGATGCCACGCCCCAGCCCAGCACCAGCTCGCCGTCGCGCATCGAACCGACCGCGGGCGAGCGGTCGCGCCAGCCGAACGTCGCCGCGCCCTGCTGCAGGCATTCGCGCAGATGGCGCGATGAGAACGGCAGGCCGTTGCCTTCGTCGTGGCCGGGCTCGTTGCGCAGGCGCAGCTCGACCGGATCCATGCCGAGCGCGATGGCGAGCTCATCCATGGCCGATTCGAGCGCGTACATGCCCGGCACCGCGCCGGGCCCGCGCATCGACGTGGGCGCGCCGACATGGCGACGCGCCAGGCCGGAACATACCAGCAGGTTGGGCGTGCTGTACATGCGCGGCGTCGCTTCGCCGCAGTTCTCGCGGTAGTCATCCAGTATCGAGGCCTGGCTCAGATAGTGGTGCTGCAGGGCCACCAGCCGGCCCTCCGGCGTGGCACCCAGGCGCAGGCGCTGGCGGGTATACGGGCGGTGGCCGGTGCTGTGGAAGGTCATGGCGCGGCTGACCACCAGCTTGACCGGCCGGCCCAGCAGGCGCGCGGCGACTGGCGCCAGCAGCGAGTGGTTCCAGGCCCACAGCTTGCCGCCGAAACCGGTGCCCAGGTAGTGCGAGACGACTCGCACGTTCTCCTTGCCGGTGCCCAGCATCTGCGCCGCCACGTCGCGATGGTTGACCACGCCCTGGGTCGTCTCATACAGCGTGTAGGCTTGCCCGTCGTACTCGGCGACGCAGGCGTGCAGTTCCAGCGAGTTGTGGGTTTCCACCGGCGTGCAGTAGGTGGCGTCGATGCGCACGGCGGCGTTGGCGTAGGCGGCCGGCGCGTCGCCGCGCCGGCTTTCCACCTCGGAGGTGTCCTCGTCGGCGGGCGGCGCGACGTCGGGCGGCTGGCTGTCGTAGGCCACGCGCACGGCGCGCGCGGCCGCCTGGGCCTGTTCCAGCGTATCGGCCACCACCAGCGCCACGTACTGGCCGTAATAGCGGATGATGTCGTCATCCAGTGGCGGCCGGGCCTCGTCGATGGAACCGCTGGCGGCGCGGTACAGCGGCGGCCGGTTGCCGTGATGCAGGACGGTCCGCACCCCGGGCATGGCCAGCGCCGCTTCGGCCTCCAGGGCCAGGATGCGGCCGTTGGCGACGGTGCTGCATACCGGCACGGCGTAGAGCATGCCGGGCAGCATGAAATCGGCGGTGTAGCGCGCCGCGCCGCTGACTTTCAAGGGGCCGTCGATGCGCGGCAGGGGCTGGCCGATGGCCTCGGGATGAGCGATGCGGGGAGATTCCATGTCGGGTCCTTGCTCAGTGCGGCGGCAGGGCCATGGATAGCGCGTGCGCCAGGCAGCGCCTGGCCAGCTCAATCTTGAAGCCGTTCTGGCTTTGCGGCACGGCGTCGCGCAGCGCGGCGTGGGCTGCCTGCGCATAACGGCCCACGTCCGGCGCCTGGCCGACCAGCAACTGCTCGGCGGCCGGACAGCGCCACGGGCGCGTGCCCACGCCGCCCAGCGCGATGCCGGCCGCCACAATGCACTCCGCGTCGGACTGCAGCACCACCGCGGCCGAGGCCAGGGCGAATTCGTAGGAAGCCCGGTCGCGCAGCTTCAGGTAGGTCGAATGCGTGCCCGGGCGGGGCGCCGGCAGCGTCACGTGGGTAATCAGCTCGCCGTCGCGCAGCGCCGTCTCGCGCTCGGGCGTGTCGCCGGGCAGCAGGAAGAAATCGCGCAGCGCGATGTCGCGCGGCCCGCGCGCGCCATGCACGTGCACGGTGGCGTCGAGCGCCATCAGGGCCACATTCATGTCGGACGGGTTGGTGGCGATGCAGTGCGGGCTGGCGCCCAGCACCGCCAGGTTGCGGTTGTGCCCCGCGATGGCATCGCAGCCGCTGCCGGGCTCGCGCTTGTTGCAGCGCGCCGCGCGGTCGCGGAAATAGACGCAACGGGTGCGCTGCAGCAGGTTGCCGCCGGTGGTGGCCATGTTGCGCAGCTGTGCCGAGGCACCCGCCAGCAGCGCCTGCGACAGCGCCGGGTAATGCCGGGCAATATGCGGATGGCGCGCCAGGTCGGCATTGCGCACCAGGGCGCCGATGCGCGCCCGGCCGTCGGCCAGGACCTCGACCTGGTCCAGGCCCAGCCCGTTGATGTCGACCACATACGCGGGCATCTCGACATCGAGCTTCATCAGGTCGACCAGGGTGGTGCCGCCGGCCAGGAAGCGCACGCGGGTCTCGGGGCGGTCGGGCGCGGCCGCCAGCCGCACGGCTTCGTCGATGTCGGCGGCGCGCAGGTAGTGGAAGGCATGCATGGCGTCACCGGTTCCCGCGCACGTCCTGGATGGCGTCGATGATGTTGGCATACGCGCCGCAGCGGCACAGGTTGCCGCTCATCAGCTCGCGCACCTCGTCGTCGCTGTCGCCGCAGGGTTCGTTCAACAGCGCCGCCGCCGACATGATCTGCCCGGCGGTGCAATAGCCGCACTGGTAGCCGTCGCGCGCCACGAAGGCGGCCTGCAGCGGGTGCGGCGCGCGGGCATCGCCCAGGCCTTCGATGGTGGTCACGGCGCGGCCGCCCGCGGCGGCCGCCAGCACCAGGCAGGCGTTGACGCGCCGCCCGTCGAGGTGCACCGTACAGGCGCCGCACTGGCCGTGGTCGCAGCCCTTCTTGGTGCCGGTCAGGTGCAGGGTTTCGCGCAGGGTGTCCAACAGGGTGGCGCGCGGGTCCAGCCGCAGCGCGTGCTCTACCCCGTTGACGCGCAGGGTGGTGGAAATGGCGCCGCCGCCCGGGCCGTGGGCGTGCGGCGCGTCGCCGGAGGGATAAGACATGGGGAGGCTCCTGGCTGCGTGTGGCGGGAATGCGGCAGGCGCTACAGCAAGCAGCATGCCTGCCCGGCCGCTCAGGCGCAAGCGGGCGGCGCCGTGCCCAGCCGTTCACTCCAGTGCAGAAATTCCCGCCACAAACCCGGCTCGACCGGGATGCCGCCGCGTCGGCGCGCCGCCTCCGCCGCCTGTTCCGGGTCACCCGGCATGCGTGGCTGGCCGGGCTGCGCGGCCAGTTCGGCGGCCATCAGCGCCACCACGGCCGCCAATTGCGCGCCGCCGGCAAAACGCTGCGGATCCAGCACGATGAAAAAGGCGCCCAGCCGGCGCGGCTCGTCCAGTTGCTCGTACATGGGCGTGATATGCGGGCCATACGGGTTGCCATGCAGCGGCCCGCACAGCAGCTCGATCATCAGCGCCAGCCCGTAGCCCTTGTAGCCTTGCTGCGCGCCGCCCAGCGGCCGCAGCGCCCGCGCCGCGCGCGGATCGGTGGCCTCGCGGCCGTCCGCGTCCAGTGCCACGCCGGGCGGCAGCGCATGGCCCTCGCGGCGCGCGTTCATGACCCGATTCCACGGAATGGCGGTGGAGGCCATGTCCAGGCACACCGGCGGCCCGTCCTGGCGCGGGACCGCGATGGAGATGGGGTTGGTGCCCAGGAACGGCGCGTGGCCGCCGAACGGCGCGGCAATGGAATCCGCATGCGTGAACGCCAGGCCGACCAGCCCGGCCTCCGCGGCCGCGCGGCTGTACAGGCCGACCGCGCCGCAATGCGAGGAGTCGCTGACGCCCACGGCCGCCACCCCTGTCTCGCGCGCGATCTCCATGGCCAGGCGGTTGGCGCGGTGCGCCACCACGATGCCCAGCCCCTGTCCGCCATGCACCTGCGCGGTGGCGGGGCCGCTGCGCACGATGCGCACGGCGGGGCGTGGCAAGATCGAACCGTGCGCCAGGCGGTTGAGATAATGCGGCAGGCGCGCGATGCCATGCGAGTCGATGCCCCACAGGCTGGTCTGCACCAGGCTGTCGGCCAGGCAGGCCGCGTCGTCGGACGGCACGTCGAGCGCGTGCAGGCAGCGCCGCGCCCACTCGCGCAGCGCGGGCGCGGCGCTGCAATGCGGCGCCGCGGCGGCAGAAGTCTCGTTCACAGGGCCTCCCGGGCGGCGGCGCGCGCGCCATGCCGCCGCATGATGGATGCGTGGCGCGCCACGGCATCGACGAATGCCGCATGGCCGGCCAGGTCGCCGAATACCGGCGCATAGCTGACCAGGGCGCGTGCGCGCGCCGCATCGGCGGCGGCGCCCTCGCCCGCCGCCGCCACGCGGGCGCGCAGTTCGGCGGCGAGCGGGTCCTCGATCTGGTAGGACGCGCCGCGTTCGTCGTGGCCGCCCAGGTATTGCAGCCAGGCGGCCACGGCGAGCGCCAGCCGCTCGAAGCCCGCGCCGGCGCGCAGGCGGTCGCGCAAGGTGTCCAGCAGGCGCTGCGGCAGCTTCTGCGAGCCATCCATGGCGATCTGCTGCAAGCGGTGCGGCAGCGCCGGATTGGCGAAGCGCGCCAGCAGGCGGGCGCGCAGCGCGTCGGGCGCGAGGCCCGGCGTGGCCGGCAGCGTGGGCGCGATCTCGTCGCGCATCAAGGCGTCCAGGTAGCCACGCAGCGCGGGCTCGGCGACGGCCTCGCTGACCGTGGCGAAGCCGGCCGAGACGCCCAGGTACGCCAGCGCCGAATGCGGCCCGTTCACCATGCGCAGCTTCAAGCGCTCGAAGGGCGCGGCGTCGGCCACGAAACGCGCGCCGCCGGGCTGGTCCCAGGCGGGCCGCCCGGCGGCGAAGCGGTCCTCGATGATCCATTCCAGGAACGGCTCGCCGACCACTGGCCAGGCGTCGGCCACGCCCAGGCGCGCGGCAATGCGCCGCCGGTCGTCGTCGGAGCTGCGCGGCACGATGCGGTCAACCATGGAATTGGGAAACGTGCAGTGGCGCGCGATCCAGTCGCGCAGGCGCGGTGCGACGGCGGCCGCGAACTCCAGCACCAGGCCGCGCAGCGTGTCGCCGTTGGCGGGCAGGTTGTCACACGACAGCAGCGTGACCGGCCCGCGGCCGGCCGCATGGCGCACCCGCAGGCCATGCACCAGCATGCCGATGGCGCTGCGCGGCGCGTCGGGGCGGACCAGGTCATGGATGATGTCGGGGTCATCGCCGCGCAGCCTTCCCGTGGCCGGCTCGTGGCAATAGCCCTTCTCGGTCACGGTCAGGCTGACGATGCGCGTGTCGGGATGGGCGATCTGCGCCAGCACCGCGGCGGGGTCCTCGGCCGCCACCAGCACGCGCCGCACCGCGCCGATCACCGCCAGCGCCTCGCGCGGCCGGCCCGCCGCGTCGACGTCGCGCAGCGACAGCGTGTACAAGCCATCCTGCGGCGCCAGCGCGTCGCGCGTCGCCGGACTGCGCAACGATACGCCGACAATGCCCCAGCGCCGGTCGCCGCTGGCGGCCAGGGCCAGGTCGGTCACGGGCGCCTGGTGAGCGCGGTGGAAGGCGCCCATGCCCAGGTGCACGATGCCGGCGCGCAGCCGCCGCCGGTCGTAGGCGGGGCGCGCCACGTCGGCCGGCAGGCCGGCCAGGCTGGCGGCGTTCAGTCGGCCGGCCATGGCGCTACCAGTGCCACAGCGTGCCGTCGTGGGCCTGCCGGTTGACCGGCAGGTAGGCGCGCTGGTACGGATACCTGGCGGCCAGTTTCTCGTCGATCTCCACGCCGTGGCCCGGCGCCTCGCCCGGGTGCAGCATGCCGTCGGCGAAGGTATAGGCGTGCGGAAACACCGCGTCGGTTTCGTCGGTATGGCGCATGTACTCCTGGATGCCGAAATTGGGCACCCACAAGTCGAAATGCAGCGCCGCGCCCATGCACACCGGCGACAGGTCGGTGGCGCCGTGGCAGCCGGTGCGCACCTGGTACAGCGCCGCCAGGTCGGCGATGCGGCGCAGGTGCGTGATGCCGCCGGCATGCACCACGGTGGCGCGGATATAGTCGATCAGCTGGTTCTGGATCAGGTCCTTGCAATCCCACAGGGTATTGAAGATCTCGCCGACCGCCAGTGGCGTGACGGTGTGCTGGCGGATCAGCCGGAACGCCTCCTGGTTCTCGGCCGGGGTGGCGTCCTCCAGCCAGAACAGCCGGTAGGGCTCGAGCGACTTGCCCAGCCGGCCGGCCTCGATCGGCGTGAGGCGATGGTGCACGTCGTGCAGCAGGTGAGTGTCCCACCCCACCGCGTCGCGCACGCGCTCGAACAGCCGCGGCACGTGGTCCAGGTATTTCTCGGTGCTCCAGTCGTGCTCGGAGGGCAGGTCGGCGTCGGCCGGCTCGTAGAACATGCGGCCGCGGCCCACGCCGTACACGGCATTCAGCCCGGGCACGCCGCTCTGCGCGCGGATGGCGCGATAGCCCATGTCGCGGTAGCGCAGCACCTCGTCGACGGTCTCGTCGATGTCGCGGCCGTTGGCGTGGCCGTAGACCATCACGCCGGTGCGGCTGCGCCCGCCCAGCAACTGGTACAGCGGCATGCCGGCCGCCTTGGCCTTGATGTCCCACAGCGCCGTGTCGACCGCCGCGATGGCGGACATGGTGACCGGCCCGCGCCGCCAGTAGGCGCCGCGATAGAGGAACTGCCAGATGTCCTCGATCTGGTGCGCGTCGCGCCCGATCAGGCAGGGCGCCACGTGGTCGGCCAGGTAGCTGGCCACGGCCAGCTCGCGGCCGTTCAGCGTGGCATCGCCGATGCCGGTCAGGCCCTCGTCGGTCTCGATCTTGAGCGTGACGAAGTTGCGGCCTGGACTGCAGACGATGACGCGTGCATTGCTGATCTTCATGAAGAACCCGTTTGCGTGAACTGGGCGCGCGGCCCCGCGCCGCGCGCCGGAAATGACGCTACATCACCGCCCCCAGCTGCCAGGGCACGAATTCGTTCTGCCCGTAGCCGTGGATCTCGCTCTTGCTGCGGCGCCCGGACGCGGTATCCAGCATCAGGCGGAAAATGCGCTCGCCCATGGCCTGCACATCGCTGCTGCCGTCCACCACTTCGCCGCAATTGATGTCGATGTCGTCCTCCTGGCGCCGCCACAACTCGGTATTGGTGGCCAGCTTCAACGAGGGCGCCGGCGCGCAGCCATAGGCCGAACCGCGCCCGGTGGTGAAACAGATCAGGTTGGCGCCGCCCGCCACCTGGCCGGTGGCCGAGACCGGGTCGTAGCCGGGCGTGTCCATGAACACCAGGCCGCGCGCCGTGACGGGCTGCGCGTATTCATACACATCGACCAGGTTGGAGGTGCCGCTCTTGGCGATGGCGCCCAGGGATTTCTCCAGGATGGTGGTCAGGCCGCCCGCCTTGTTGCCGGCCGACGGGTTGTTGTCCATCTCGGCATCGTTGCGGGCGCAATAGTCTTCCCACCAGCGCAGCCGCGCCAGCAGCTTGTCGGCAACCGCCGGCGACGCCGCGCGGCGCGTCAGCAGGTGCTCGCCGCCGTAGATTTCCGGCGTCTCCGACAGGATGGCGGCGCCGCCGTGGCGCACCAGCAGGTCCACCGCCGCGCCCAGCGCAGGGTTGGCGCTGATACCCGAGTAGCCGTCCGAGCCGCCGCATTGCAGGCCGACCGTCAGGTGGCTGGCGGGCACCGGCACGCGCTGCGCGCGGTTGGCGTCCTCCAGCATGCGCTCGACCAGTTCGATGCCGCGCGCCACGGCGCGGCGCGTGCCGCCCGTGCCCTGGATGCTGAAGGTCTGCAGGCGGCCGCTTTGCTGCAAGCCCTCCTGTTCCATCAGGCCGCCGATCTGGTTGGTTTCGCAGCCCAGCCCCACCACCATCAGCGCGGCGAAATTGGGATGGCGCGCGTAGCCTCCCAGGGTGCGGCGCAACACCCGCAGCGGCTCGCCGTCGCTGCCGGTGGCGCAGCCGGCGCCGTGCGTGAGCGCCACCACGCCGTCGACATGCGGATAGGCCGCCAGCGCCTCGGGCCGGATATCGCGCCGGAAATGGTCGGCGATGGCGCGCGCCACCGTGGCCGAGCAATTCACCGAGGTCAGCACGCCGATATAGTTGCGCGTGGCGACGCGGCCATCGGGACGCACGATGCCCTGGAAGCCGGCCGGCTCGGCGACGTAGCGGGTGGGATGCGCGTCCCGCCCCACCGCATAGTCGCGCTCGAAATCGGAGAACGCCAGGTTGTGCGTGTGCACGTGCTGGCCGGGCGCGATGTCCTGGCGCGCCACGCCGATGACCTGGTTGTAGCGCCGCACCGGCTCGCCGGCGGCGATGGCGCGCACGGCCACCTTGTGGCCTGGCGGCACCAGGCCGGCCACGCTGATGCCTTCGGCGGGCAGCGGCGTGCCGCCCACCAGCTGGCGCCGCGCGATGACGACGTTGTCGGCGGGGTGAATGCGGATGACGGGATTGTCGCCGGGCGCGTCCATGGCGTGGGCTCCTGTTCAGGTGGATCGACCTAGCCGTCGATCAGTTCCGGATCCCACGCGTGCACGCGCTGCTGCTGTTCGCCCAGGCCGGCGATACCCAGGCGCATCACGTCGCCCGGCTGCAGATACACGGCGGCGGGTTTCTGGCCCATGCCCACGCCCGGCGGCGTGCCGGTGCTGATCAAATCGCCCGGATACAGCGTCATGAAGCGGCTGACGTAGCTGACCAGTTGGGCCACGCCGAACACCATGGTGCGCGTGTTGCCGTTCTGCATGCGCTTGCCGTTGACTTCCAGCCACAGGTCCAGCGCCTGCGGGTCGGCCACTTCGTCGGCCGTGACCAGCCAGGGCCCCACCGGGCCGAAAGTGTCGCAGCCCTTGCCCTTGTCCCAGGTGCCGCCGCGCTCGATCTGGTATTCGCGCTCGGACAGGTCGTTGACGACGCAGTAGCCGGCCACGTGGGCCAGCGCATCGGCTTCTGCCACATAGCGCGCCTGGCGTCCGATGACCACGCCCAGCTCGACCTCCCAGTCGCTCTTGCGCGAGTCGCGCGGCAGCACGACCGCATCGTTGCAGCCGATCACCGCGCTGGTCGTCTTCATGAAAATGACCGGCTCCTGCGGCACCGGCAAGCCGGACTCGGCCGCGTGGTCGGCGTAGTTCAGCCCGATGCAGACGAACTTGCCCATGCCGCGCCACGGCGGCGCGATGCGGCCGGGCCGCTCGACCACCGGCAGCGCTTCCGCCTGCAGGGCGCGCAGCGGCGCCAGGCCGGCTTCGGTGAGCGTGTCGGCCGTGATGTCGGCGATCGTGCCGGACAGGTCCCGCACGCGGCCCTGCGCGTCGACCAGGCCGGGCTTCTCGGCGCCCTTGGCGCCATATCGCATCAGTTTCATCAGTGGTTTCCTCGTGGTGATACAGGTAATTGCGTGTGCGCGGACCTCAATTGGACCAGCCCCCGTCGATGACCTGGGCCGTGCCGGTGGTGAACGCCGATTCATCGCTGGCCAGGTAGACCGCCAGGGCGGCGATCTCCTCGGCGCGGCCGATGCGGCCCATGGGCTGGCGGGCCACGAAGGCGGCTTCCACGGCGGCGTCGCTCTGGCCGCTGGCGCGCGCCTGCGCGGCAATGCGCTGGCGCAGCGAAGGCGACTCGACCGTGCCGGGGCAGATGGCATTGCAGCGCACGCCCTGCCCCACGAAATCCGCCGCCACGGATTTGGTCAGGCCGATGACGGCCGCCTTGGTGGTGCCGTACACGAAGCGGTTGGGCGCGCCCTTCACGCTGGAGGCCACCGAGGCCATGTTGACGATGGAACCGCCGCCGCGCGCGACCATGCCGGGCAGGAAGGCGCGGATCAGCCGGTACATGGCGCGCACATTCAGGTCGAAGGAAAAATCCCAGGCCGCTTCATCGCAGTCGAGGATGGTGCCGGCATGCACGAAGCCGGCGCCGTTGAACAGCACGTCCACCGGACCGGCCTCGGCCGCCGCGCGGGCCACCGCCTGCGCATCGGTCACGTCGAGCACCTGCGTCGCGCAGCCGGCCAGGTCGTGCAGCGACTGCGGGTTCAGGTCGGTCGCGACAACCCGCGCGCCCTCGCGGGCGAACGCCAGGGCGGTGGCGCGGCCGATGCCTTGTCCGGCCGCGGTCACGAACGCGGCTTTTCCTTCCAATCTGCCAGCCATGCCAGGAACTCCTCGATACAGGTCAACAGCCGGCGGCCGCGCCGGCGACGAATCCCGCCATCAGCGTCCGCCCACCAGATCGGGCAGCCACATGCTGACGCCGGGCAGGTAGGTGATGACGATCAGCGCGAGAAACAGCGGCACCAGCCACGGCAGGATCGCCATGGTGGTGCGCTCCACCGACAGCTTCGAGACCCGCGCCAGCACGAACAGCACCATGCCCAGCGGCGGATGCAGCAAGCCGATCATCAGGTTCAGCGTCATCACCAGGCCGAAGTGGATCGGGTCGATGCCCAGCTTCAGCACCAGGGGCAGCAGGATCGGTACCAGGATGGTGATGGCCGCGATGGTGTCGATGAAGCAGCCCACTACCAGGATCAGCACGTTGGCCAGCAGCAGGAACACCCATTTGTTGTCGGTCACGGCCAGGATGGCGTCGGTCAGGGCCTGGGCGGCCTGGGTGGTGGTGAGCAGCCAGGCGAACACCGAGGCGGCGGTCACGATGAACAATACCGACGCGGTGGTCTCGATGGTGTCGAAGGTGGCCTTGGCCAGCGTGCGCAGGGTCATGGAGCGGTAGCGCACCAGGCCCAGGAACAGCGCCCAGATCACCGCCGCCACCGCAGCCTCGGTGGGCGTGAACCAGCCCATCGTCATGCCGCCGATCAGGATCACCGGCGCCATCAGCGCCATGACGGCCGAAAAATCGAAGTACCAGTCGGCCGCCAGCAGCGCCGCGAATGCGACCAGGGTGGCGACATTGGCCGACATGCCATAGCGCGTCATCAGCCAGATGGTGAACGGGAAGGCCAGCACCACCAGCACTTCCACCGAGGCGCCGCCCAGGCGCTTCCAGTTGAACGGCACGTCGCCGCCCCAGTTGTTCTTGCGGGCGAAATAGGCCACGGTGAACATCATCAGCAGCGTCAGCACCGCGCCGGGCACCACGCCGGCCAGGAACAGCGAGCCGATCGACACATTGGCCATCATGCCGTAGATGACGAACGGCAGCGACGGCGGCAGGATGGGGCCCAGCGTGGCCGAGGCCGCGGTGACGCCCACCGCGAACTCGGTCTGGTAGCCATGGTCCTTCATGGCCTTGATCTCGATGGTGCCCAGGCCGGCCGCGTCGGCGATGGCGGTGCCCGACATGCCGGCGAACACCACCGACCCGACGATATTCACCTGGCCCAGCCCGCCGCGCATCCAGCCCACCAGGGCGACCGCGAAGTTGTAGATGCGGCCGGTGATGCCGGCGATGTTCATCAGGTTGCCGGCCAGGATGAAGAACGGCACCGCCAGCAGCGGGAACGACTCCACGCCGGCGATCATGCGCTGGGCCACCACCACGTCGGGCACGCTGCCCGACCACAGCACGAAAAACAGCGAGGCGCCGGCCATCGAGACAGCCACCGGCACGCCGAAGATCATCAACAACAAGAAGGTTCCGATCAAGATTCCCATACTGGCTCCTCGTCGCGCGCGGCGCGTCAGTCCTGGCTCTGGTAGGCGGCGGGGTTCTCCAGCGCGGAATACCCCTGGCGCCAGTTCTGCACGCTGACCTGCACCGAGCGCACGAACATCATCACGAAGCCGGCCAGGGCCAGCCAGTACACATACGCCTTGTTCCAGAAGATGGTGGTCATGGGCTCCACGCCCACCAGGTCGATGTAGCGGTACACCAGCCAGACGGCATAGCCGAAGAACACCGTGCGCAGGCCATCGATCAGGGTGGCCAGCACGCGCGCCAGGCCCTTGGGCAGGTAGCGGTACAGGAAATCCACCTGGATGTGGCGGCACATCCGCACGCACATGGCCGAGCCCATGAACACCACGCCGATCAGCGCGTAGACGGCCAGTTCCTCGGTCCAGGCGAACGAATCGTTGAGCACGTAGCGCGTGAAGAACTGCAGGAAGACCAGCGCCCCCATGACCCAGAACAGGGCCAGGCAGAACCAGTCCTCGAACGCGTAGCCGGACAGGCTGACATGCTGCTGCTGTTCGTCGGCCTCTTCGAAACTGTGGACGATGGACTCGACCGTGGTCTGGTGCGATTCAGCCGCGGCGCGCCCGTCCTCGCCCCGGTACTGGGCCATGGCCGGCGGCGCGGCCCCGCTGTCGATGTGCATGGCATTCCCCTGTCGGTTGCTGGCCGGCCAGGCCGGCGCGACGCCAGCCCGGCGGCGCGCTTACGCTTACTTGACGGCCTGGATCTGGTCCCAGTCGGCCTTCTCGTAGCCGTACTGCTCGAACGGCACTTTCTTCAGCACGGTGTCGCGAAAGCCCGCCGTGTCGACTTCCGCCACGTTCAGGCCCTTCTGGCGGAACACCTCCACCAGCTCCTTCTCGCGCTTGGCGACTTCCACCGACGCGGTGGCGGCGGCTTGCTGGGCCACTTCGGCGAAGATCTTGCGGTCCTCCTCGGACAGGCTCTTCCAGAGCTTGCCGGAGATGACCGTGTTGAGATGGTCGACGATGTGGCCGGTCAGCACGATATTCTTCTGCACCTCGTAGAACTTCTTGGCCTCGATGGTGGTGAGCGGGTTCTCCTGCGCCTCGACGGTGCCGTTCTGCAGCGCCAGGTAGACTTCGGCGAAGGCGATCGGCGAGGTATTGGCACCGCAGGCGCGCGGCATCGCCAGGTAGGCCGGCACGTCGGGCACGCGCATCTTCAGGCCCTGCATTTCCGGGCAGGTGGTGAAGGGGCGGTTGGAAGTGGTGTGGCGCGTGCCGTAATACGTGGTGGCGACGATGTGGTTGCCGCTTTTCTCCTGGTAGCCCTGAGTCAGCGTCTTGTAGATATCGCTCTTGGTGTAGGCCAGCAGGTGCTCGGGATCGCGGAAGGTGTAGGGATAGTAGGTGACGCCGATGCGCGGGAAGCTCTTGGCGGCGAAGCTGGAGCCGGAAATGATCATGTCCACCGTGCCCAGCGTCAGGCCCTGGTTGATGTCGTTTTCCTTGCCGAGCTGCGAGGCCGGGTAAACGTCGATGTGGTAGCGGCCATTGGTGCGCTTCTCGATTTCCTTGGCCGCCCACACCGAACTGGTATGGAAGGGCTCGGAAGTCTCGTACACGTGCGCCCACTTCAGCTTGGTCTGGGCCAGCGCGCTACCCGTTGCGGCCAGCGCGACGGCGGCCAGTAGCGCCTTGACGGCATTGCCTTGCTTCATCGTTGTCTCCTCTCGTGAGGTTGAGCAGGTGGCGGCGTGTTGTTATCGGTTGCCGCTGCCTTTGGTGGTGGTCAGGATTCACATACGAGCTGCACCTTGGTACTGCGCGCGCGGTCGGCGGCCAGTTCGAAGGCCTCGGCCGCGCGTTCGAGCGGCAACTGCGCGCTCATCAACGGCCGCACATCGACCCTGCGCGTGCGCAGGAACGTGACGGCCCAGTCGAATTCGATGCCGGCGCGGAACGCGCCGACATAGTCCAGTTCGCGCGCCATGATGTCGTTGGCGGGGAACGGCATGCCCCCGGCCGGCAAGGTGCCGACCTGGACGATGCGCCCGCCGCGGCGCACGGCCGCCAGGCAGGTGCCCAGCGCGGCGGGACTGCCGGCCGCCTCGATCGCCACGTCGGCCAGGCCGGCCAGGCCGTCCGCTGCCGCGGCGTCGACGCGCACGGTATCGTCGGCGCCCACCTGGCGCGCCATCTGCAGCGGCCGCTCGGCGATGTCGGCCACCACGATGCGCGCGGCGCCCGCCAGGCGCGCGGCGATGACGGTCATGCAGCCGATGGTGCCGCCGCCGGTGACCAGCACGGTCTTGCCCAGCAGCGGCCCGGCGCGGTTCACGCCGTGCAGGCCGATGGACAGCGGCTCGGCACAGGCCAGTTCGCCCAGCGAGATGTCTTCGTCGACGGGGGTGAGCTGGCGCTCGCCCATCACGAAGCGCTCGCGGAACATGCCTTGCACATGCGGATAGACGCTGGCGCTGCCCAGGAAACGCATGTTGCGGCACAGGTTGTCGCGCCCGGCGCGGCAGTAGTCGCACTGGCCGCACGGATGCGAAGGGTTGATGGCGACCTTCATGCCGGCGCGCACGCGCGTGACCGCGCTGCCCGCGCGCAGCACCACGCCCGACGCCTCGTGGCCGGGAATGAGCGGCTCTCGGATGACGAACGCGCCGACGCGCCCGTGCAGGTAATAGTGCAGGTCCGACCCGCAGATGCCGGCCGCGCCCAGCCGCAGCTCGACGTCGTGCGGCGCCAGCGGCGGCGGCTCGTCGGGTTCCAGGCGCAGGTCGCGCGCGCCGTGTATCTTGCAGGCCAGCGTCATGGTTTCACCTTGTCGGCGGCGGGCGCCCAGTTGGCGGTGAGGCGGTCGTGCGAACGCGACAGGTGGTGGTGCATGGCCTCGCGCGCGCGCGCGGCGTCGCCGGCGGCGATCGCCTCGACGACGCGCTGATGCTCGGCGATGGCGGCCTCCCAGCTGGCCGGGTTCTCGAAGTAATCGCCCAGCTTGACCGACAGCGGGTTGTGGCGTTCGTCGAACAGCTCGCCCACCACCCGCAGCAGCACGGAATTGCCGGATATCTCGGCGATGCGCAAGTGGAACAGGCGGTCGCCCTGGATCGGCACCTGCCCCGCGGCGGCCTCTTCTTGCATGGCCTGCAGCGCCTCGCGCAGCCCGGCCACCTGGGCGGGCCGCGCCAGTTCGGCCGCCTGTGCCGCCAGCTCGCTCTCGATGAGGCGGCGCGCCCGGATGGTCTCGAGCGGGCTTTCCGCCACCACGCTGTCGGCCGCCACCCGGCTGCGCACGTAGATGCCCGACCCCATGCGCACCTCGACCAGGCCCTCGACTTCCAGCGCGATCAGCGCCTCGCGCACCGACGGGCGCGAGACGCCCAGCTTGAGCGCCAGGTCGCGCTCCGGCGGCAGGCGCGCCCCGACCGGGAATTCGCCGCCCTGGATCAGCAGCCGCAACTGGTCGGCGATCTGGCGGTACAGGCGGCGCGGCTCAATGGGCTGAAAGGGCATATAAGCGGCAAGAAGGTAAAGTGGCCTTACCAATTTCCCGCATCTTGCGCCCAAGCCTGCTTCCGTCACAATTAGGGTTTGCGCGTAGGCCCGCCGGCGCGCCCGCGCCGCCACGTCGGCAATGCGAATCTGTTAAAAACGACGCGCCGAACGAATCGCCCACCTGACGCCTTCATGTCCCACCATCCGCACCCCTCCCCCTACAAGAGCTCCGGCGGCCTGCGCCGCATCCTCAACGCGCTGCGCTATTCGCTGCAGGGGCTGCGCGCCGCCATCAAATACGAGGCCGCGTTCCGCCAGGAACTGGCGCTGGCGATCCTGCTGATCCCGGCCGCGTTCTTCCTGGGGCGCACCACCGACGAGGTGTTCATCCTGATCGCCTCGGTGATCCTGGTGCTGGTCGTGGAACTGCTCAATTCGGCCATCGAGGCCGTGGCCGACGCCCTGTCGGTGGAAACCCACACCCTGCTGGGCCGGGCCAAGGACCTCGGCAGCGCGGCGGTCATGCTGATGCTGCTGTTCACCGTGGCGGTCTGGGCCGGCGTGGCGATCAGCCGCTTCTTTTTATGAGCCCGCGCCGCGGCTATCCCTCTATACTCGACGCATGGCTAACGACACATCCCGGCCGGCGTCCGGCCCCGCGCATCGCGTAGTCATCGTCGGCGGCGGCGCCGGCGGCCTGGAGCTGGCCGCCAAGCTGGGGCGCGCATATGGCCCGCAGTGCGTCACCCTGGTCGACAGCCGCCCCATCCACATCTGGAAGCCCTCGCTGCACGAAGCGGCGGCCGGCACCCTGGATATCTACCAGGAAGGCCTGTCGTACCTCATGCTGGCCAACCTGTGCGGCTTCACGTTCGCGCTGGGCGAGCTGCAGGCGGTGGACCGCGAGCGCCGCGCCGTCAGTATCGCGCAGGTGCTCGACGCGCAGGGCGACATGGTGCTGCCGCAGCGCGAGCTGCCCTATGACACCCTGGTGCTGGCGCTGGGCAGCGTCTCGAACTTCTTCAATACGCCGGGCGCCGCGCAGCACGCGGTGACGCTCGACACCACCGAGAACGCCGAGGAATTCCGCCTGACCATGCTCAAGGCCATGGTGCAAGTGGACCAGGCCAAGGTGCGCGATCCGTCGGCCCGGCTGGATATCGTGATCGTGGGCGGCGGCGCCACCGGCGTCGAACTGGCGGTCGAGCTGCACGAAGCCGGCGGCGTCGTGGCCGCCTACGGCCTGCCGAATTTCCGGGCCGACCGCGACCTGGTCATCACCCTGGTGGAAGGCGCGCCGCGCATCCTGGCCGCCCTGCCCGAGAAAATCTCGCGCGCCGCGCACACGCGCCTGACCGAGCTGGGCATCCGGGTCGAGACCGACTGCCGGGTCGCCGAAGTAACCGCGCACAGCGTCAAGACCGCCGACGGGCGCGAATTCGACGCGGCGCTGTGCATGTGGGCGGCCGGCATCCAGGGCCTGCCGCTGATGGCCTCGCTGGACATGCCGCTGAACCGGCTGGGCCAGCTGGTGGTGAACGAACGGCTGGAATCGCCCGACCCGCACATCCTGGCGCTGGGCGACTGCTGCGCGGCGCCGATGGGCGAAGGCCGCAGCGTGCCGGCCCGGGCCCAGGCCGCGCACCAGCAGGCCAGCTACCTGCGCCGCAAGATCGGCGCGCGCATCCGCGGCCAGGCCGAACCGCAGGCCGCGTATGTGTACCGCGACCATGGCTCGCTGGTTTCGCTGGGGCAGGACGCCGGGGTGGGCAGCCTGATGGGCAAGCTGGCCGGCCGCGGCCTGTTCGTCAGCGGTACACTGGCGCGCTTGATGTACATGAGCCTGCACCTGATGCACCACCACGCCGTGCTGGGCACCTGGCGCACCGCCACGCTGGCGCTGGCGCGCCTGCTCATGCGGCGCACGCACCCGCGGGTCAAACTGCACTGAATCCATGACTTTCATTCAAAAACTCGAACAGGCCTGGGCGGCCGGCAACACCCTGCTGCAAGTCGGGCTGGACCCGGATCCGCAGCGCTTTCCGCGCGAGCTGGACGGCAAGCCCGACGCCATCTTCCAGTTCTGCCGCGAAATCGTCGACGCCACCGCGCCCTACGCCTGCAGCTTCAAGCCGCAGATCGCCTATTTCGCCGCCCATCGCGCCGAAGACCAGCTCGAGGCGCTGTGCGAGCACATCCGCGCGCGCCACCCCGGCCTGCCCATCGTGCTGGACGCCAAGCGCGGCGATATCGGCTCGACCGCCGAGCACTACGCGCGCGAAGCCTATGAACGCTACGGCGCGCATGCGCTGACGGTCAGCCCCTACATGGGGCTGGACTCCATCGAACCGTACCTGGGCTGGAAAGACCGCGGCGTGATCGTGCTGTGCCGCACCTCGAACCCGGGCGGCTCGGACCTGCAGTTCCTGAAGCTGGACGACGGCGAGCCGCTGTACCTGCGGGTGGCCGGCCTGGTGGCCGACAAATGGAATGCCGACGGCCAATGCGGCCTGGTGGTCGGCGCCACCTTCCCCAACGAACTGGCCGCGGTGCGGCAGCGCATCGGCGACGCCGTGCCGCTGCTGGTGCCGGGCATCGGCGCGCAGGGCGGCGACATCACCGCCACCGTGAACGCCGGCCGCAGCGCGGCCGGCACCGGCATGATGATCAATTCCTCGCGCGCCATCCTGTACGCCAGCGGCGCCGACGACTGGCGCCAGGCCGCGGCCGACGCCGCGCGCGGGCTGCGCGACGCGATCAACGCGGTCAGGTAGGCGCGGCCGCTGGGGCTTCTGGAGGGAACAGGCGCTAGGGCCGGCTGCGGTTGACCGGCTCGCCGATCAGCTCCAGCAAGCCGCGCAGCGCATAGACCACCGACCCCTGGCGGACCTGGGCGCGGTCGCCCGGAAACACCTGCGTGAAGGCGCGCGAGGTAATGCCGTCGGCGCCGCGCATGGCGAAGCCGAAGCACACCATGCCCACCGGCTTGCCCGGCGTGGCGCCGCCGGGGCCGGCGATGCCGGTGGTGGAGGCGGCGATCTGCATGCCGGAGCCGGCCAGCAGCACCCCGTTGGCCATCTCCAGCGCGACCGCCTCGCTGACGGCGCCGTGGCGATCCAGGGTGTCGGCCGACACGCCGAGTTCCGCCACCTTGGCGGCATTGCTGTAGGTGACGAAGCCGCGCTCGAACCATGCGCTGGAACCCGCCACGGCGGTGACGGCCCCGGCCAGCAGGCCGCCGGTGCAGGATTCGGCGGTGCCCATCACCCAGCCGCGGCGTTGCAGGGCCGCCCCCAGGCGTTCGGCCAGGCCCAGCGCCTGGGCCTGCGACAGCGAGGCCGGCGCCAGCCCCGGCACGGGCTTGTGCTGCGTACTCATGCGAAGACTCCCAGGCGCACGATGATCGCCATGACCAGCAAGGCATAGGCGGCCGCCACGATGTCGTCCCACATGACGCCGAAGCCGCCCTTGACCTTGGCATCAAAGTATTTGATGGGCGGCGGCTTGGCAATATCGAACAGGCGGAACAGCGCGAACGCCAGCAACTGCGCGGCGAAGGTGTCGGGCGTGAGCCACAGCACCAGCCAGAAGGCCACCATCTCGTCCCACACAATGCCGACGTGGTCGTGCACCTGCAGTTCGCGGGCCACGCGCTGGCATGCCCAGCAGCCGTGGGCGAACGCCACCGCCAGGAAGATCGCCAGGGCCAGGTCCGAGGCGGCTGGCGCGGCGGCGGCCCAGATCAGCCAGGCCAGCAGCGTGCCCCAGGTGCCCGAGGCGGGCCGCAGCAGGCCGCTGCCGAAGCCGAAGGCAATCAGGCGGCCGGGGTCGCGCGCCACCCAGCGCGCCGGGGGAAAGGTCACGCGCGCCCGGGCGCTCATGGAGGGAGAGGACGAATCGCCGGAAGCTGAGGACATGGATCAGGAAGCAAGGAAATGGTCGAAGCCGCGCGGCAGGTCGGCAAGGGGCTGGCCATCGGCATCGGCCACCACGATGCCGGGGCGCGGGTCGATGCGGCCGATGGTGGTCACCGGCACGCCGGCCGCGGCCGCGGCGGCCTGGACGCGATCGCGATCGCCGGGCGCGGCCGTGAAACACAGCTCGTAGGCGTCGCCACCGCCCAGCACCGCGCGCGACACCGTCGCCGGCGCCAGGCCGTGCAGCGAGGACGCGACCGGCAGGGCCGCATACGCCAGGCGGGCGCCGACCCCGCTGGCCTCGAGCACATGCCCCAGGTCCTGCAGCAGGCCGTCGGAAATATCGATGGCGGCGTGGGCCAGCCCGCCCAGCGCCTGCCCCAGGGCCACGCGCGGCTCGGGCCATTCGAGCGCGCGGCGCGTGGCGGCGAGCCGTTGCGGGTCGGCCGGCAACTGGCCATCGAGCAGGCGGTAGGCGATGTCGGCGGCGCCCAGCGCGCCCGACACCCAGATGTCGTCGCCGGCGCGCGCGGCGTCGCGGCGCAGCGCGCGTTCGGGCGCGACCGCGCCGAACACGGTGACGCTGATGGCCAGGTCATGCGGGCTGCGGGTGGTGTCGCCGCCCATCAGCGGGCAGCCGTGCCGGTCGGCCAGGCCGTGGAAGCCCTGGGCGAAGCCGGCCAGCCAGGGCTCGCTGGCCTGCGGCAGGGCCAGCCCCAGCACGCAGCCGATCGGGCGGGCGCCCATGGCGGCCAGGTCCGACAGGTTGACGGCCAGCGCCTTGTGTCCCAGCGCCGCCGGATCGACGTCGGGAAAGAAGTGGCGGCCCTGGATGAGCAGGTCGGTGCTGGTGGCGATCTGCATGCCGGCCGGTACCGGGAACAGCGCGCAATCGTCGCCCACGCCCAGCATGCCGGCCGGCGCGGGCCGGGTGAAGTAACGCGCGATCAGGTCGAATTCGGACGCCACGATGGTCTCCATGCCAGCGCGCGGGCGGACGCCGGCCGGCCCGCCCCGGCGGGTCAACTCTGGCGCCGTTGCGCCGCCGCGGCCCGCACCTCGTCCGCGCGGACATCGGCGGCCAGCTTGTCGAGCACCCCGTTGACGAACTTGAAGCCGTCGGTGCCGCCGAACGACTTGGCCAGCTCGACCGCCTCGTTGATGGCGACCTTGTAGGGCACTTCGAGGTGGTGCGCCAGCTCGTAGCTGCCGATCAGCAGGATGCCGTGCTCGACCGGCGAGAGCTCGTCGAGCGGGCGGTCGATATAGGGCGTGAAGCGTTCGCGCAGGCCGGGCGCCTCGCGCAGCACGCCGTGCAGCAGCGTCTTGAACCACTGCGCGTCGGCTTCGGAGAAATCGTCGGCATCGCGCAGGTGCGCGTCGATTTCGCCGGCGTCCTGCGTGCCCTCGCCGCCGCGCAGCAGCCAGGCGTACACCCCCTGCAGCGCGAACTCGCGGGCGCGGCGGCGCGCGCTGCGGGCGCTGGCGCGCGCCTGCGCCGCGCTATCAGCGGCGGTCGTCTTCTTCGTCGTCAAAATCTTCGTCCTCGTCTTCGTCGTCTTCTTCGGGCTCGAGCGCCGCCACCAGGTTGGCCATCTCGACGGCCGTCTGGGCGCAGTCGCGGCCCTTGCCCGCGGCGCGGGCCTGCGCCTGCTCGTCAGTATCGACGGTCAGGACGCCGTTGGCCACCGGAATGCCGGTTTCCAGGGAAATGCGGGAAATCGCCCGCGCCATCTCGTTGCTGACCACCTCGAAATGATAGGTCTCGCCACGGATGACCGCCCCCAGGGCGATGAGCGCGTCGAATTCGAAGGTCTCGGCCATGTGCGACAGCGCCACGCCCAGTTCGAGCGCGCCGGGCACCGAGACGACCATGATGTCGCGCTCGTCCACGCCCATCTCGCCCAGCTGTTGCAGGCAGGCGTCCAGCTCGGCCTGGCCGATTTCCTCGTTGAAGCGGGCACGCACGATGCCGATGTGCAGCCCTTCGCCGTTCAGGTCGGGGGTAAGGATGTAAGGATTCATGTGTCGGCCTTGGTCTGGGTGGCGGGGGTGGAGGGGTCGCAATCGTAACCCGTAATGGTGAGCGAGAAGCCGGCCATGCTGGGCATTTTGCGCGGGCGCGCCAGCAGCCGCATGCGGCCGACGTTCAGGTCGCGCAGGATCTGCGCGCCGATGCCGTAGGTGCGCAGCCCGTAGCGGTCGCCGTCGCGGCTGGCCTGGCGCGGGTCGGGCTCGGCCCAGCCGGCGATCTGCTGGAACAGGTGCTCGGTGGACGATTGGCAGTTCATCAGCACCACCACCCCCGCGGGCGACTCGGCGATGGCGCGCAGCGCGCGGCCCACGCCCCAGCTGTGGGCGGTGGCGCCGGTGTCGAGCGCGTCGAGGATGGAGGCCGGCTCGTGCACGCGCACCAGGGTCTCGGCCTGCGGGTCGATGGCGCCGTGCACCAGCGCCAGGTGCGCCGAGCCGCTGGCGGTGTCCTTGTAGGCCACGGCGCGGAACTCGCCCCAGGCGGTGTGCATGGGGCGCTCGCCCACGCGCTGCACGACCGATTCGTGCTCGCTGCGGTACTGGATGAGGTCGGCGATGGTGCCGATCTTCAGGTCGTGCTGGCGCGCGAACCGGACCAGGTCGGGCAGGCGCGCCATGGTGCCGTCAGGGTTGAGGATCTCGCAGATGACGGCGGCCGGCGTCAGGCCCGCCATGGCGGTGAGGTCGCAGCCGGCCTCGGTGTGGCCGGCGCGCACCAGCACGCCGCCGGGCACCGCCCGCACCGGGAAGATGTGGCCGGGCTGGACCAGGTCGCTGGGCTTGGCGTCGCGCGTCACCGCCACGCGGATGGTGTGGGCGCGGTCGGCCGCCGAGATGCCGGTCTCGACGCCTTCGGCGGCCTCGATCGACTGGGTGAAGTTGGTGCCGTAGCGGGTGCCGTTGCGGCTGGCCATGAGCGGCAGGTCGAGCTGGCGGCAGCGTTCTTCGGTAAGGGTCAGGCACACCAGGCCGCGGCCGTGGGTGACCATGAAATTGATGGCTTCGGGCGTGACGAATTCGGCGGCCATGACCAGGTCGCCCTCGTTTTCGCGGTCTTCTTCGTCGACCAGGATGACGATGCGGCCGGCGCGCAATTCGGCGATGATCTCGGCCACCGAGGCGATGCCGAAGGATTCCGGGGCGGAGCCGGGGGCGATGGAGGCGAGCGGGGCGGACATGGGATCTGCAGACAGGCGGGAAAACCTTGATTTTACCGCCCCTGGGGCGGGCCGGAACGGCGGCGCGGCCGGGTCAGTCGCCGAACAGGTTCTTGCGGATCAGCACCAGGTGCTCGGTGATCAGCCTGCGCGACTGGTCCAGGTCGCGGTTCTTGAGCGCCTCGACGATGGCGCGGTGCTGCGCCATGTACTGGCGATGCCGCTCGGGCGTGTAGCTGCGCTCTTTCAGGACCCCCCAGCCGCCGTCCGTGCGGGCCTTGCCGACCAGGTCCAGGATATGGATGAAGAAGGAGTTGTGCGTGGCCACGGCAAACAGCCGGTGCAATTCGTGGTCCAGCTGCTCGAATTCGGCCATGGTGCCGGCCTGCTCGGCCCGGCGCAGGCACTGCTCCATGGCCAGGAAGTCATCGGCGCGCGCGTTGCGCACGATCAGTTCCGGCAGCAGGGGCTCGATGTACAGGCGCGCCTCCAGCAGCTCGGCCGGGCTGGCGAGCCTGGGCAGGCCGGCCGGCGCCGCCAGGCCGTCGGACATCGGCTGCACGAACGTGCCGCTGCCGCGCACGCTGACGACCCGGCCTTCGGTTTCCAGTTGCTTGAGCGCCCTGCGCACGGTGCCGCGCGAGATGCCGAATTGCTCGGCCAGCGCGCGCTCGGCCGGCAGCCGGGCCCCGGGCGGCAGCGCGCCGCTCGAGAGTTGTTCGCCAAGGGCCTGCAGGAACCGCCTGGCGGCCTGCGAGCCGGCGGGCGCGAAGGCTGTCGCGGAGCCCTCCGGGCGCGCCGGATCTGCTGCCGGGGTGCCCTGCGTGCAGGGTTGCTCGAGCGCGGACGAGAGCACCTGGCTGCTCATGGCATTTCACACGGGATGGCTGGTATTCCTGGGATGGACGCCGCCCACGGGCGGCGTCCATACACTATACCTTGAACACGTTCTCGATGTAGCCAATGCCCTCGATCTCGACCCGCACCACGTCGCCGTGCTTCAGGAAGCGCGGCGGATCCATGCCCATCCCGACGCCGGCCGGCGTGCCCGTCGCGATGACGTCGCCGGGATACAGCGTGATGCCGCGCGAGCAGTTCTCGATGATGGCGCCGAGGTCGAAAATCAGGTCGCGCGTATTGGCCGACTGCCGGACCTCGCCGTTGACCAGGCAGCGGATATCGAGATTGCCGGCGTCCAGCTCGTCGGCCGTGACGATCCAGGGACCCATGGGGCAGAACGTGTCGAACGACTTGCCCAGGTGCCATTGGCGGTGGCGCTGCTGCACATCGCGGGCGGTCACGTCGTTGACGATGGTGTAGCCGTAGATGTAGCCGGCCGCGTCAGCCGCGGCAATGTTCTTGCCCTGCTTGCCGATCACCACGCACAGCTCGGCCTCGTAGTCGATCTCCGAGGAAATTCCCTCGGGCAGGCGCACATCGTCGGCGGGCCCCACGACCGACTCGGGCACCTTCGAGAAAATGATGGGCCATGCCTCGCCGTCCTTGCTGTCCTTGAAGATGGAGCCGGACAACTCGTTGGCGTGCTCATGGTAATTGCGCCCCACGCAGAAGACATTGCGCGGCGGACGCGGCACCGGCGCGCGCAGGCGCAGCCCGCCCAGCGGCTGCGCGGGGCCCGCCCGGCCGGCGAGCTCGGCCAGGGGGATCTGCGCGGTGATCAAGGGCAGGATGCCGGCCCCGGGATCCACGCCGTCCAGGTCCAGGGGACGGATGGATCCGCCATCCTCCGACACAATGCCGATGCGGGGAACGCCCCGCTCTTCATATGCAGCTAGCCTCACTTCGTTTCCTCTCTGGTTGACAATTGCCGTCGCGCCAAGCAACGCCGGCGGCCGGGTTCAGACCCTGAACCCATGCGCATTCTTGTAGGCGTCCAGGTCGCGGCCGGCCAGCAGGTCGATCAGCCGGCCCGCCAGGGCCGTCTCGCGCGCGTCCGTGGTCACGGCCGCGGTGTACACCGTGTCCAGCTCGCAGCCCGCGGGCAGCAGGCCGACGGCCTGCACCCCGGGGCTGTACAGAATCTCGGTGATCTGGGTGCAGCCCACCGGCCGGCCGGACGCCTCGGCCATGGCCTTCATGGCCGTGGCGCCGTTGGGAAACTCCCTGACCTTCGCCGCGACGGCGTCCAGCACGCCCAGTTGCCGGAAGACCTGCTGCATGTGCTGGCCGGCGGTGGAGCGCTGCATGTCCGGCACATACACCGCGTCGGCATCCAGCAGGGCGCGCCCGAAGGCCTCCGGCGTATCCACCGCCACGGGCGGGCTGCCCGCCTTGACGCCCACCCCGGTGCTCACCACTCCCAGGTCGCGAATGCTGGCGGGCCGGACCTTGCCCTCGCCGGCCAGGCTGTCGACCAGCTTGCGCGACAGGATCACGATATCGCACTCGGCGCCCGCCAGCAGCTTTTCCTTCATGGCGCCCACGGCGCCGAACTCGCCCTCGATCCGGCAGCCAGCCTCGGCCTCGAACCGGGCGCGGACGTGCTCGACCAGGCCCAGGGCGGCGCCTCCGCTCAAGATGGACAGCTTCATTCATGCTCCTTCAGTTGTACGCGCATCATGCCTGCGCCTCGATGGCGCGCGCGATGTTGTCGAAATCCAGCGGCAGCACCGCCACGCGCAGCCCCAGCGCGTCGCGCACCGCGTTGCCGATGGCGCCGGCGGTGGGACCGAGCGACGGCTCGCCCGCGCCCGCCGCCGGCTGGTCGGGCCTGGACAGGATCCGCACCCGCACGTCGGGAATGTCGGGGAACCGGATGATCGGATACTGTTCCCACTGGTCGTCGGTCAGCCGCCGGTCGTTGAAGCGCACTTGCTCCATCAGGGCCCAGGAACAGGCCTGGATCGCGCCGCCCTCGATCTGCTGCGTCACGCCGTCCGCATCGATGACCTCGCCGACGTCCACGGCGATGAACAAGTCATGCACGCTGACCTTTTCCGCCACCGACACGCGCGCGACGACGGCGCAATAGGCGCCCTTGTTCTTGTAGCGCGCGAACCCCATCCCCCAGCCGCTATCGCCGTCGCGGCCGTGCCGGCCGTCCCAGCCGCTCATGTCGCGCACGGCCTCGATGACGGCAACGGCGCGCGCATCGGACAGCATGCCGAGCCGGTAGTCGGCCGGGTCGATCGCGTGGGCGCGCGCGATGTCGTCGATCATCGCTTCAATGGCGAACACATTGGCGAAGGCCCCCAGCGAGCGCAGCGAAGACGTGCGCACCGGCATGCGCACCACCCGGTGCGAGGACAGCGCGCTGCACGGGATGTCATAGCAGGGGATGATATTGCGCTCGGCGCCGCCGCCCGCGGCGATCGGCGCGTTGATGGCGGACAGCCACGGGCTGGGGTGCTCCCGGTGCCAGCTGCCCAGCAGGGTCGGCGTCGGCGCCCGACCGGGCCGCAGGCTGTGGCCGGGGCTCCACACATCGGCGCGCCAGTCCAGTATGCGGCCCCGGGCGTCCACATCCACTTGCAGCCGCACCGACATCGGCGGGCCTTGCGGCGCCCAGCACAGCTCGTCCGCGCGGGACCACTGCACGCGCACATGGCGCCCCGGCGCATGCCGCGCCAGCCAGGCCGCGTCGAAGGCGACATCGTCGGCGCCATTGTGCCCGTAGCATCCCGCCCCCGGCACATGCTCCACGACGATGCGGTCGTGCGCCAGGTCCAGCGCGACGGCGAGATCGTCCCTGAGGTTGTAGATGCCCTGCGCGTGCGTCCATACATGCAGCGCGCCGTCCTCGCGCGCGCAGGCATGCGCGCAGGACGGCCCGATGGAGGCATGCTTGATGAAGGGCTTGAAGTAATCGGCGGTATAGGTGGCCGCGACCGCCGCGCCAGGCGTCGCGGCGGGAATGTCCTGCCGGTAGACCGTGGTGTCGCAGGTCTGGCGCCGCAGCCATGCCGGCAATTCCTCCTGCGCCGGCAGGCAGGCCTGCTCGCGCCACCGCGCCGATGCCGCCAGGCGCTCCACCGCCATGACGGCAACATGCTCTTGTTCGGCCAGCACGCCGACCAGCGAGCCATCCCGCACGACCTGCACGGGGCAGGCCAGGCCCTGTGCGGCGCCCGCATCCAGGTGCTCTAGCCGCGCCCCGATGGACGGCGGACGCAGCATGCGCCCATGCAGCATGGCGGGCGCCGCCATGTCGTGGATGAAACCGAACCGGCCGTGCGCCTTGTCGGCCAGACCGAGCGCGGGGCCTGCCGCCTCTTGCACGGCGGCGAGCCGCGCCCCGGCCGCGTCGGGCGGGGCCGGCTCGACCGGCACGTCCAGGTCCACCTGCCCGGCCAGGGTCCAGTAGCTGCCCAGCGCCCGGTCGCCGGCCAGGAACACGCCATCGCGCACGCGGACCGCCGCCACGTCGACGCCGGCCACGGCGGCGGCATGCGCGGCGAACAGCCGCCGCGCGTGGCCGCACGCCATCCGGAGCGACATGCCGGAATGCTGGACCGACAGGCTGCCCGAGGTCACCGATTCATCGGGGCTCAGGCCGGTGCGGGCGGGCGCCATCCGGATGCGCGCCATCGGCACGCCCAGCGCCCGCGCGGCGATGCGCGCCAGCGCGGTCAGGATGTTCTGCCCCAGCTCGACCTTGCCCGAGCGGATCGAGATGGTCCCGCCCTCCTCGTCGCGCACCTCGAGCCAGGTCGACAGCCTGGGATTGCCCTTCAGGCTGACGGGCATGCCGTCGTCCGATGCGAGCGGCGCGAATGCCGGTTTCATCGCGCGCCTCCCGCATCGGTATCGGCCGCCGCGGCGCTGATGGCGCGGATCACCCGCAGGTGGCTGCCGCAGCGGCACAGGTTGCGGGCCATGTGCGCGCGGATCTCCTTGCCGTCGGGCGAGGGCTGCCGGGCCAGCAGCCCGGCGCCCGCCACCAGCATGCCGGACGTGCAGTAGCCGCATTGCGCCGCGCCATGCTCGACAAAGGCGCGCTGCAGCCGGGCGCCGGCGGGCAGGCTGGCCAGGCCCTCCACGGTCACCACCTGCTTGCCGGCCACCGACCACAGCGGCGTGTTACAGGCATAGACAGGCACCTCGTCGACCAGCACCATGCAGGCGCCGCAATTGCCCTCGCCGCAGCCGTAATGCGAGCCCTTGAGGCCCAGCTCGTTGCGCAGGATATCGAGCAGGAAGCGCTGCTCGTGCGCCTCGACCTCGCGGCGCGCGCCATTCAGGTTCATGACCGTTGTCATCTGTTCGTCTTGCGTCATGGCCGGCTCACTGCTGCACCATGCCGGCGTCCAGGGCGATCTTGCGCAGGCGCTCGATGTCCTGCTGCAAGTATTTCCTGAAGGCCGGCGGGTCCATGACCATGGGCGAGACGCCATCCTTGCGCCATTGCTGCTCGACCTGTGGATCCCCGGCGATCTCGCCGATGGCGCGGTTGAGCTTGGCGACGATCTCCGGCGCGGTGCCCTTGGGCGCCAGCAGGCCCAGCCAGATGTTGGCCTCGTAGCCGGGCAGCCCGGCCTCGCTCACGGTGGGCAAGTCGGGGAACACCGGCGATCGTTCCTTGCCCGTGGTGGCCAGCGCCTTGACGCGGCCATCGTCGACGAATGCCTGCATGGTGGCGATCGCATCGAACATGTAGTCGACTTCGCCGGCGGCCACGCCGGTGCGCGCCTGGCCGCTGCTCTTGTAGGGCACGTGCTGCACCTTGGTCCCGGCCATGGAACTGAAGAGCTCGCCGGCAATGTGGTACGGCGTGCCGATGCCGGAACTGGCGTAATTGAGCTCGCCCGGCTTCTGCTTTTCGAGCGCCACCAGGTCCCCGACGCTGGCGACATCCAGCCCTTTCTTCGCCACCAGCACCAGGCTTGCCTCGTTGATGGGGGCGACCGGCTCGAAGTCCTTCATCAGGTCGTAGGGCCGGTCCTTCAGCAAGGTCTCGTTCACGGTCTGCGTATTGGACATGACCAGCAGCGTGTAGCCGTCGGGCTGCGCGCGCGCCACGTAGGCCGTGCCGATGACCCCGCCGCCGCCCGGCTTGTTCTCCACCACGACGGACTGGCCGAACTGCTTCTGGAGCCGGTCGCCCAGGTAACGGGCATAGACATCGGCGGAGCCACCTGCACCAAATGGTACAACTATGGTTATAGGCCGGCGGGGATAGTCCCCGGCCGCCCCCGCGGCCCCCGCGGCTCCCGCAGGCGCCGCGGCGAACACGGCGCTCGCCATCATAAGCCAGGAAATCAGGCGTTTTTCGTTCAAGGTGTCTCCTCCTTGGTTGGCAGCGTCGGGGCGTCCGCGCCGCGTGTCATCATGACAGCAAAGAGTACCAGTTAGAGTCCAAATTACCAATATTTTTTAATTGGTTCACTAATTGGTATATCCCTCTCTTCCACATCCGCCTCGCAGCCGCCGGGCGAACGGTAAACTCCGCCCAGGACAAAACCCGCCGCATCCCAAGGACCCTCATGCAAGCGCTCGCCGCCATGCCTGCCACCGTCGCCGCCGCGGTACGCATCGTGCTCACCGACATCGACGACACCCTGACCACCGACGGGCGCCTGCCCGCCGATGCCTACGCCGCGCTGGAGCGGCTGGAAGCGGCCGGCATCCAGGTGGTGCCCATCACCGGGCGCCCGGCCGGCTGGTGCGACCACATCGCCCGCATGTGGCCGGTGCGCGCCGTGGTGGGCGAGAACGGCGCCTTCTATTACGCCTACGACCGCGCGGCGCGCCGCATGAAAACCCACTACTGGGCCGACGCCCGCGCACGCGCGCAGAACCGCGCCCGGCTGGACGCCATCCGCGAGCGCGTGCTGCGCGAGGTGCCCGGCGCCGCCGTGGCCAGCGACCAGGACTACCGGGTGGCCGACCTGGCCATCGATTTCTGCGAAGACGTGCCGGCCCTGCCCGACGCCGCCATCAACCGCATCGTCGAGATCTTCCGCGAGGCCGGCGCGCAGGCCAAGGTCAGCTCGATCCACGTCAACGGCTGGTTCGGCGACTACGACAAGCTCGCCATGACCCGCACGCTGTTCGAGCGCGAACTGGGGCTGGACATCCGCCAGGCCCTGCCCACCTGCCTGTTCATCGGCGACTCGCCCAACGACGAACCCATGTTCGCGTTCTTCCCCGTGTCGGTGGGCGTGGCCAATATCCAGGCCCAGTTGCACCGGCTGGAGCACCGCCCCGCCTATGTGGCCGCGCGCCATGGCGGAGGCGGCTTCGTCGAGATGGCCGAGCGCCTGCTGGCGGCGCGCGGCGCGCTGTCGTCCGCCGCCTGAGGAGGCCATCCGTCCATGAGCAGCGCTGCCACCCCCTCCGCCAAGCCGGCCGGCGACGGCCGCCGCAGCATCCAGTCGGTCGAAGTCGGCTTCCCGCTGCTGGCGGCGCTGGTCGATGCCGGCAAGCCGCTCACCCTGCGCGACCTGGCCGGCGCGGCCGGCATGACCTCGGCCAAGGCGCATCCCTACCTGGTCAGCTTCATCCGCGTCGGCCTGGTGCAGCAGGACGCGGTCACCGGCCAGTACGAGCTCGGTCCCTTCGCGCTGCAGATGGGCCTGGTCAGCCTGCAGCGGCTGGACCCGGTGCGGGTGGCCATGCCGGAGATCGCCAAGCTGCAGTCCGAGATCGGCCACACGCTGGGCATCGCGGTGCTGGGCTCGCACGGCCCCACCATGATCCACATGACCGAGGCCAGCTACCCGGTGCACGTGAACATGCGCAAGGGCACTGTCATGTCGATGCTGCATACCGCCACCGGCCTGGTCTTCGCGGCCTGGCTGCCGCCCAAGGTCGCCGAGCACTACATCGCCCGCGAGGAAGGCGACACCGCCGTCATCGCCGGCCGGCAGCCGCCCCGCAAGGTGGCCTATGCCGAGATCGAGGCCCGGTTGGCCGACATCCGCGTGCACGGCATGGCACGGGCCATCGGCAACCCGCTGCCCGGCGTGGACGCCCTCTCGGTGCCGGTATTCGACAGCACCGGCAACGTGGTGCTGGCCCTGACCAGCCTGGGGCCGTCCGGCCTGTTCGACATCGCCTGGGACGGCGCCATCGCCCGCCCGCTGCTGGCCTGCGCGAAGGAAATCTCGCGCAAACTGGGATATCGCGCATAAAACCCGGCGGTGACCGCAAAACGAAAGCAAATCGAAAAAAACGAAAGCGACACGAAAGCAACACGAAAACAAAGGCAGGTATTTACCCGGCTGGGCGAGTTCGTTTTTTTGTGTTTGAATAAATGTGTCTAGTCATATTCGAACACTCAAGAGGAGACGCACCATGCCAGCCCTGCGCCTGTTGCAGGCCGCCGCCGCCATCGCCATGGCGTGCGGTTTCCAGGCGGCCCATGCCGCCGACGCCTGCCCCAACCGCGGCGATCTCGACCAGATGTACTGCGATGCCAACAAGGACCTGGTCGCCGATACGCCCACCGACGCCGACAAACTCAAGACGCCGTCGACCCTGGTGTTCACCTACACCCCGGTCGAAGACCCGGCCGTATACGCCAACATCTTCAAGCCGTTCACCGAATACCTGGGCGAATGCACCGGCAAGCGCGTGGTGTTCTACCAGGTGCAGAGCAACGCCGCCGAGATCGAAGCCATGCGCTCGGGCCGCCTGCACGTGGGCGGCTTTTCCACCGGCCCGACCGCCTACGCGGTCAATATCGCCGGCGCCGTGCCGTTCGCCGTCAAGGGCTACGCGGACGGCTTCCAGGGCTACAACCTGATCGTCATCGTCAAGAAAGACAGCCCCTACCAGAAGCTCAGCGACCTCAAGGGCAAGAAACTGGCCCATACCTCGCCGTCGTCGAACTCCGGCCACATGGCGCCGGTGGCGCTGTTCCCCAAGGAAGGCCTGGTGCCGGACAAGGACTACAAGATCATCTTCTCGGGCAAGCACGACCAGTCCGTCATGGGCGTCAACTCGGGCGACTACGATGCCGCCGCGGTAGCGTCGGACGTATTCCACCGCATGGCCGAGCGCGGCCAGGTCAAGGAAGAAGATTTCCGCATCATCTACACCAGCGAGAAATTCCCGACCTCGTCGTTCTCGTATGCGCACGACCTCGAGCCCAAGTTCCGCGACAAGATGCTCAAGTGCTTCTACGACTTCCGCTTCCCGGATGAAATGAAGGAAGCCTTCGACGGCGCCGACCGCTTCTACCCGGTGACCTACCAGAAGGACTGGGCCATCGTGCGCCAGGTGGCGGAATCGGGCGGCGAGCGCTTCAACCGCGACGCCTATGACCGCGAAACCGCCAAGAGCAAGAGCAAAGGCAAGCAGTAAGCATGACCACATCTTTACGTATTGCCGGCCTGGTCAAGGAATACCGGGCCGGCAGGCCGGTGCTCAAGGGCATCGACCTGCAGGTCGAAGGCCAGGGCCTGACCGCCATCATCGGCCCGTCCGGCACCGGCAAGAGCACGCTGTTGCGCTGTATCAACCGGCTGATCGACCCCACCCGCGGTGAGATCGTGCTGCGGACCGAGGCCGGCGCGGTGGTCGACCTGGCCGCCATCCGCGGCACGGCGCTGCGCCAGGCGCGGCGCCGCATCGGCATGGTGTTCCAGGAATACAACCTGGTCGAGCGCCTGACCGTGATGGAAAACCTGCTGACCGGCCGGCTGGGCTACAGCAGCGCCCTCAACGCCTGGATGCGGCGCTTCGAGCCCGACGACATCGAGCGCGCCTACCAGTTGCTGGACGTGGTCGGCCTGGGCGGCTTCGGCGACCAGCGCGCCGACGCCCTGTCGGGCGGGCAACGCCAGCGCGTGGGCATCGCGCGCGCCCTGATGCAGCGTCCGCAACTGCTGCTGGCCGACGAACCCACTTCCTCGCTCGACCCCAAGACCTCGGTCGAGATCATGGAACTGCTGGCCGCGCAGGGCAACGCCAATGGCATCCCGGTGCTGGTCAACATCCACGACGTGGAGCTGGCGCGCCGTTATGCCAGCCGCATCGTCGGCATGTCGGGCGGCCACATCGTCTACGACGGCGACGGCCGCGGCCTGGACACCGCCACGCTCAAGACCATCTACGGAGGCGAGTCGTGGCTGCAGTGAAGCGCCGCCCGTTCGCGCTGTCCTGGCAGGCCAGGCTCAGCGCCGTGCTGGTATTTGTCTACGCGCTGTATGCGGCCGGGCAACTGGACTTCAGCCTGGCGCGCTTCCAGGACGGCCTGGGGCACGCCGCCACGCTGCTGGGCCGCATGTTCCCCCCGCGCATCCAGCAGCCGGACACGCTGTGGCAAGGCCTGGCCGAAAGCCTGGAGATCGCCGTGCTGGCCTCGGTGCTGGGCATCGTGGTGGCCCTGCCCATCGGCTTGCTGGGCGCGCGCAACCTGATGCCGTCCTGGGCCTCCTGGCCAGCCCGGGCCATCGTGGCGCTGTGCCGCTCGCTGCACCCGGTGATCGTCGCCATCCTGTTCGTCAAGGCGGTCGGCTTCGGCGCCCTGGCCGGCATCCTGGCGCTGGCGGTGGCATCAGTCGGCTTCATCGGCAAGCTGTTCACCGAGTCCATCGAGGAAATCTCGCTCAAGCAGGTCGAGGCGGTGCGCGCCACCGGCGCCTCGTTCGCCAACGTGATCCTGTTCGGCGTGCTGCCGCAGGTATTCGCGCGCTTCATCGGCTTCGCCACCTACCAGTTCGACTCCAACCTGCGCAACTCCACCATGGTCGGCATCGTCGGCGCGGGCGGCATCGGCGGCACGCTGTTCTCGGCCTTCCAGCGCTTCGACTACGATTTCGTGGCGGCCATCCTCATCACCCTGATCGCCATCATCATGGTCGGCGAGTTGCTGGCGCGCTTCGTGCGCGCGGTGTTCCTCGACAACCTCGGCTTCGACACCATCCTGCAGCGCCGCTTCGACGCGGCGCGCGGCCTGGGCGGCAAGCCGCCGGCGCGGCCGGAGGCGGACGAATGAACAGCACCGCCACCCCGCTGGCCGGCGCCGGCTATCCGCGCACCTGGCAGCGCTACACCATGGGCCAGCGGCTGCTGCGCTTCGCGCTGTACCTGCTGGTGGTCGCGGCCATCGTGCAGGCGCTGCGCAGCGTCGAGATCATCCCCGAGTTCCTCTACGACGCGCCCGAGCAAATGGCCGACCTGTTGCGGCGCATGTGGCCGATCGACTGGTCGTACTACCCGGAGGGCGTGCACGGGCCGCTGCTCGAAACCCTGCACATCGCCACGCTGGGCACCATCCTGTCGGTGCTGCTGGCCGTGCCGGTGGGGCTGCTGGCGGCCAACAATCTGACCCCCAGCCGCCTGGTCAACCAACTGGCGCGCCTCATCCTGGTGTCCAGCCGCTCGGTCAATTCGCTGGTGTGGGCGCTGCTGTTCATCGCCATATTCGGGCCTGGCGCGCTGGCCGGGACCCTCGCCATCGCGTTCCGCTCCATCGGCTTCGTCGGCAAGCTGGTGGGCGAGGCCATCGAAGAAGCGCAGCGCGGCCCGGTCGAGGCCCTGACCGCCACCGGCGCCAGCAAGGGCGCGATCCTCTGGTACGGCTACTGGCCGCAGATCCGCCCGGCGTTCTGGTCCATCGTCCTGCTGCGCTGGGACATCAACGTGCGCGAGTCGGCCGTGCTGGGCCTGGTGGGCGCGGGCGGCATCGGCATGGCGCTCGATACCGCGCTGAACCTGTTCCAGTGGGATCGCGTGGCCCTGGTGCTGGCCGCTATCTTCGCCGTGGTGATCGTCGCGGAAATCCTCATCACGCAGGCGCGCAAGCGGATCCTGTAGGGCGCGCCTGGCGTTCCCCGCAAGATGCTGGCAGGTGTCAGACACCTTTCCCTCTCCCCGCCCGCTTCGATGAACTTTTCATGACTAGTCATCAAATCGGCGCGCCCGATTGAGTACCATTGGCTGTTTACCAGCACTGGTCGCGGGCCATGTCAGAACAAGAATTGAAATTGCACGTCCCGGCCGCGGCGCGCCGGCCGGTCCAGGATGAAATCCGCCAGCGCGATGCCACACGCATCCGCCTCCATGCCCTCTATTTCGACACGCCCGCGCGCGAACTGGCGCGCGCCCGCATTGCGCTGCGTCTGCGCCAGGAAGGCCGCGAATGGGTGCAGACGCTGAAGATGCCCGGCGCCGACGCCATCACCCGCGTCGAGATCAACCACCCCCGCCCCGGCCCGGTCCTGGACCTGTCCGTATACGCCGGCACCGAAGTCGAGGCGCCGTTGGCCGCCATCAAGGGCGAACTGGGGCTGCGCTACGAGACCGACGTGCAGCGGCTGGTGCGCAAGGTGCGCAGCCGCCAGGGCACGGTCGAACTGGCCTACGACACCGGCATCCTGCGCGCCGGCGCGCTGGAACTGCCCATTTCCGAACTCGAATTCGAGCTGGTGTCCGGCCGGCCGGCGGCGATCTTCGCGGTGGCGCGCCGCTGGCAGCAGCGTCACTGGCTGGTGCTGGACGCGCGCAGCAAGTCCGAACGCGGCGACGCGCTGGCCAGCCTGGCCCGCGAGCTGGCGACGCTGGACCCGGCCGCGCCCGACACCGAGGCGCGCCGCGCCACGATCATCGCGCGCTTCTGGGCGCCGCGCGGCGCCGCGCCGGTGGTGCTGGACGACTCCCTGGATGCGCCCGGCGCCATGGGCCGCGTCGCCGCCGAATGCCTGGACCAGATCGCGCGCAATGCCGCCGTGCTGGCCGAGGTGGACACCCTGGGCGTCTATCCCGCCGGCAACTCGGAGCACGTGCACCAGTTGCGTGTCGGCATGCGCCGCCTGCGCTCGGCCTGGCGGCTGTTCGACGGCTGGACCGCGCCGCCGCCAGACCCGGTACTGCAGGGCGCGCGCACGCACTTCGGCGCATTCGGCCAGAACCGCGACCAGGACGTGCTGAACGAATCCGTCACCCCCGCGCTGCTGCGCGCCGGCATGCCGGTGCTGAGCTTCGACACGCCGCCGCCGGACATCGATTCGCAGGCCATCGCGGCCAGCGCCGGCTTCCAGGGCTGGCTGCTCGATGCGCTGGAATGGAGCCTGGCCGTGCAGCCGCCCGCGCCGGCCAGCGCGCCCGAAGCGGCGGCCATGTCCGACCAGGCTCCGGAACCGGCCATGCGGCTGGACGGCACGGCCGCCCCTTCGCCCGTCACGCCCACGATCATCCCGCTGGCCGCCGAGCCCGGGCCGCAGCCCTTGCGCAAGCTGCTGGCGAACCGCCTGCATCGCTGGCACAGCAAGGTGGCCGCGCAGGGCAAGCGGTTCCGCACGCTCGACATCCCGGCGCGGCACGAACTGCGCAAGCGCGGCAAGCGCCTGCGCTACGGCCTGTCGTTCGCCGAATCGCTGCTGCCGCAGGCGCGGCTGCGCGGCTACCGCAAGCAATTGGCCGAAGTACAGGACCTGCTGGGCGAGATCAACGACCTGGCCATGGCCAAGGACTACTACCAGGCGTGCACGGACGCGCATCCGCAAGCCTGGTTCGCGCTGGGCTGGATCAGCGCCCGGCTCGACAAGCTGACCGCCGAGGCGCAGCAGGCCTTCGACCGGCTGGCCGACGCCAAGCCCTTCTGGAAATAGCGGCCGGGCGGCGGCGGCCCGGACCGCCCGCGTTCAATCGGCCAGCAGCGCGGCCGCGAACTCGTCGGCCACGAACGGCTGCAGGTCTTCCATGCCCTCGCCCACGCCGATCCAGTACACCGGCACCGGCCGCACTCCCTGGCTGCCGGAGGCCACGGCCGCCAGCGTGCCGCCCTTGGCGGTTCCGTCCAGCTTGGTGACCACCAGGCCGGTCAGCTGGATGGCCGCGTCGAAGGCGCGGATCTGCGCCAGGGCGTTCTGGCCGGTATTGCCGTCGACCACCAGCAGTACCTCGTGCGGCGCCGCGCCGTCGGCCTTGCCGATGACGCGGCGGATTTTCTTCAGCTCTTCCATCAGGTGCAGCTGGGTCGGCAGGCGGCCGGCCGTGTCCACCATGACCACGCCCGCGCCGCGCGCGCGGCCGGCATTGACCGCGTCGAACGCCACCGCGGCGGGGTCGCCGCCTTCCTGGGCAATGACGCTGACATTGTTGCGGCTGCCCCATTCGATCAGTTGCTCGCGGGCCGCCGCGCGGAAGGTGTCGCCGGCGGCCAGCAGCACGCTGGCGCCCTGCCGCTGGAAAGCATGGGCCAGCTTGCCGATGGAAGTGGTCTTGCCGGCGCCGTTGACGCCGGCGATCATCACCACCAGCGGACTGGCGCGCCGCAAGTCGAACGGCCGCTCGAGCGGCCGCAGATGGTCGGCCAGCACCTGGCGCAGCGCGGCCTTGACCTTGGCGGGGTCTTCGATGCGTTCCTTGCGCACGCGCGCGCGCAAGGCGGTCAGCAGCTGCTCGGTGGCCTCGAGGCCGGCGTCGGCCATGATCAGCGCCGATTCGAGCTCTTCGAACAGGGTTTCGTCGACCTTGACGCCCACGAACAGGCCGCCCAGGCTCTGGCCGGTGCGCGACAGGCCCTGCTTGAGCCGGCCCAGCCAGGAAGTCTTCCTGGCCGGTTCGGCGGCGGCGGGCGCGGTGGTGGCGGGCTCCGGCGGAACGACCGGTTCGGGTCGCGGCTCCGGCACGGCCTCGGCGGGCCGGGCCGGCGCGGGCTCGGCTGACTGGGCCGGCGCCGGCGCGGCCGGCGGGGCAGCAACCGGCGCGGACGCCGGCGGCTGCGGGGACGCCGGCTCGACCGCGGGCGCGGGACGGCCCGTGTCAGGCTCGGGCGCCGGGGCCGGCGCGGGGCCCTCGGGCGGCGATTCTACGGCTGGCGGCGCCGCGGGCGCGTCCGCCGGCGGCGCGGCATCGGGCTGCGCGGGGGCGGGCGGCGGGGATTTTTTCTTGAAGAAGCGAAACATGGACGAAAGTATATTCCGCCGGGCGGCCGGGTGCCGCCGGGCCGGCTACTATTCGCCCGAGGAGGTCGTTTTCTTGAAGAAATCCAGCACGGGCGGCAAGCCCATCCGCATCGTCGCCGGCCAGTACCGGCGCACGCCCATCGCCGTGCCCGACGTGCCGGGCCTGCGGCCCACGCCCGACCGCGTGCGCGAAACCCTGTTCAACTGGCTGGCCCACTTGTGGGGCGGCGAATTCGCCGGCAAGCAGGTGCTGGACCTGTTCGCCGGCAGCGGCGCGCTCGGCTTCGAGGCCGCCTCGCGCGGCGTATCGCACGTCCAGATGGTGGAAGCCGACCGCACCGCCCTGGCCGCCCTGCGCGGCTTGCGCGACAAGCTGCAGGCCCAGGCGGTGCGCATCCATGCCGGCGACGCCATGCAGGTTGTCGAGCGCATGGACGCTTCCCGGTTCGACCTGGTCCTGCTCGACCCGCCCTTCGGCCAGGGCTGGCTGCCGCGCCTGTGGCCCCTGCTGCCCGGCATCCTGGCCAGCCACGGCCTGGTCTATGCCGAGTCGGAAGCGCCCCTGGACCCGCCTGCTGGCTTCGAGGTGCTGCGACACGACCGGGCGGGCGCCGTCCACTACGGGCTGCTGCAATTTGCTGCAATGCGCAATTAGGTCAATAATCCGGAATTCGGAGGAAGGTGTACGCCAGCCACAAGGATACGGAGCCAGCATGATTACCGCCGTCTACCCCGGTACGTTCGACCCGCTCACCCGCGGCCATGAAGACCTGGTGCGCCGCGCCGCCGCCCTGTTCGACAAGGTGGTGGTGGGCATCGCGCACAGCCGCAACAAGAAGCCGTTCTTCAGCATCGACGAGCGCGTCGAGATCGCCCGGGAGGTCCTGGGCCACTACCCCAACGTCGAGGTGCAGAGCTTCGCCGGCCTGCTCAAGGACTTCGTGCGCGAGCAGAACGGCCGCGTCATCGTGCGCGGCCTGCGCGCCGTGTCGGACTTCGAATACGAATTCCAGATGGCCGGCATGAACCGCCACCTGCTGCCCGAGGTCGAGACCATGTTCATGACGCCGTCCGACCAGTACCAGTTCATCTCCGGCACCATCGTGCGCGAAATCGCCCAGCTGGGCGGCGACGTCAGCAAGTTCGTGTTCCCCTCGGTCGAGCGCTGGCTGCAGGCCAAGGCCAAGGAACACCGCGAGCAGTCCTGGCCGAGCGCCTGAGGCCGCGCGGCGGCGGCGCTACAATGGCCTGTACCCGCCCCGCCCTGTTTTCTCCGCCATGGCTCTGAAGATCACCGAAGAATGCATCAATTGCGACGTCTGTGAGCCGCAGTGCCCCAACGAGGCCATCTCCATGGGGCCCGAATACTACGTCATCGATCCCGACCGCTGCACCGAGTGCGTGGGGCACCACGACGAGCCCCAGTGCAAGGTGGTGTGCCCGGTCGAGTGCATCGAGCTGCATCCGCAGTGGCAGGAAGGCCAGGACGCGCTCATGGCCAAGTACCGACGCCTGACGGGTACCGCGTGAATCCTCCCGACAGTCTTGCCGTGCCGCTGCGCGCCTCGCCGGCGCGCGACCTGTCCGTCTCGGCCGTGGTGGCGGGGCTGGTCGCCGTGCTGGTCAGCTTCGGCGGCACCGCCGTGCTGATGGTGCAGGCGGGCCACGCGGCCGGCCTGGACGCCGCCCGCATCGGCTCCTGGCTGGGCTCCATCTGCCTGGCGCTGGGCCTGGGCGGCCTGGCCATCAGCCTGCGCAGCCGCATGCCGGTAGTACTGGCGTGGTCCACGCCCGGCGCGGCCCTGCTGGTCACCGCCCTGGCGGGCGTGCCGTTCGACCAGGCGGTCGGCGCCTTCCTGCTGGCCTCGGCCGTGACCCTGGCCTGCGGCCTGTTCGGCTGGATCGACCCGATCATGCGGCGCGTGCCGCCCGAGATCGCCAGCGCCATGCTGGCCGGCGTGCTGCTCGACTTCGGCCTGAAGATCTTCACCCGCCTGGGCGACCAGCCGACGCTGGTGCTGGCCATGTGCGCGGCCTACCTGCTCGGCAAGCGCTGGGCGCCGCGCTATGCCGTCCTGGCGGTGATGGCGGCGGGCCTGGCGGTGGCGGGCGCGACGGGCCAGCTGCGGCTGGGCGAGGTCGACTGGCGCCTTACCGAATTCGTCTGGACCACGCCCGTCTTCACCTGGCAGGCCACCATCAGCATCGGCGTGCCCATTTTCGTGGTGGCGCTGGCGTCGCAGAACCTGCCCGGCCTGGCCATCCTGCAGGCTTCCGGCTACCGCCCGCCGGCCTCGCGGCTGGTGGCGGCCACCGGCCTGCTGGGCCTGCTGGCCGCGCCGTTCGGCGCGCACAGCGTGACGCTGGGCGCCATCGTCGCGGCCATCTGCACCGGCCCGGAGGCGCATCCCGAGCCGACGCGGCGCTACATCGCCGCCGCGACTTACGGGTTGGCCTACGTGCTGCTCAGCGTGGTGGCCGGCGCGGTGGCGGTGTTCTTCCAGGCCTTGCCGCCGGCCCTGATCGCCGCCCTGGCCGGCCTGGCCCTGCTGGGCGCCATCCTGGGCGGCATGACCGGCGCCATGGCCAACGCGCAGCGCCGCGAAGCCGCCCTGATCACGCTCCTGGCCACCGCGTCGGGCTTCAGCGCCTGGGGCATCGGCTCGGCGTTCTGGGGGCTGGCCGCCGGGCTGGCGGCCCACGCGGTGCTGGCATACAAGCGGGCCTGAGCCGCTCAGGCCGGCCAGCGCACCTCGGCCATGTCAGGGTGCACTTTCAGCAGGCGGCAGGGCAATTGCAGGAAGTTGGACAGCCAGGCGGCCGCCAGGTCGCCTTCGTCGACCACGTCGACCGTCTGCTCGCCGATGCGGATCTGGTAGCGCACGCTATCGTCGTCCTCGATCACGTCGAGCGGGATGTCCATGCGCAGCATGCCCGGCGCCTTCATGACCAGGTAGCCCATGCGCAGTTCCACCGTCACCTCGGCCAGGCGCGGGCACAGCGCGCGGTTCAGCCAGGTACCGGCATCGTTGCTGACCAGCCAGCGCCGGTGATAGGCCCCGGCCTGCGCCTGGGTGGTCTCGCCGCACTCGGCGACGGGCTGGAAAGCGGGTGCGCTCATTTGTTCAGGAGCCCCTTCAGGGCTTTGTCGAGTTGTCCGGGCAGCTTGGCCCCGTCGGCCTGGCCGCCGACGGCTTCCTTGAGCCGGTTCTCCAGGGCGCGCTTGAGCGCGCTGCCGGCCACGTCGCGCCACTGCACCGTATAGACCGGCTTGTCGAACGGACCGCTGATCAGCACCGGGATGGTGATGCCCTTGAGCTCTTCGAGGTCCTTGCCGTCCTGGCCGGTAGTGGTATTGACCACGCGCACCTTGGCGACGAAATTGAGGGTGTTCTGGACGAAATCGATGGCCGCCGGATCGCCCTGCGACACGCGCAGCAACGGCGAGGCCATGTCCAGCCGCTTGGCATTGGCCACCCCCTTGACGAACACCAGGTCGGCTTCGAGCGAGGTGAAGTCGGTCTGGCGGGCCTGGTCGGCGGCCACTGTGGGGTTGTCCAGCTGGCCGCTGAAAGCAGCCTTCAGCTCGCGCAGGGTCTGCGCCACATTGATGCCCCGCACCGCGCCGTCGCGCAGGCGCAGTTGCATGCTGCCGTTCAGGCCGGTGGTCAGCGCGTAGGAGTTCGAGCCGGCGGTCTTCAAGTCGAGCGCCAGGCTGCCCTTGCCGGTCAGCGCCTGCCGCTGCACCAGGTCGGCCAGCAGCGGCCCGATGTCGATGCCGGCCAGGGTCATCTTGGCGGCGACCTGGTTGCCTTCCGCCGCGTCGACCGACAAGGCGCCGCCCAGCTTGCCGCCGTACAACGAGGCCGCCAGCGTGGAGACGTCGAGCTTGCCCTTCTCGAGCTTGAGCTTGGCGCTGAGCTCGCTGGCCTTCAGGCCGCGCACCACGAGCTCGCCGACCTTGATCGTGCCGTTGGCCGTCGGGCCCACCAGCGCCGACAGGTCGATCGAACCGTCCGAGGCGGGCGTGGCGGCGGGCGCCGGCTTGGCGGGCGGCTTGGCGGGGTCGTCCTGTTTGCCGTCGCCTTCCTGCGGCTTGGCGGGCGCGGCGGCCACCGGCGGCGCCAGCTTGTCCAGGTCGAGCGTGTCGACCGCCAGCGCGAAGGTGATGTCCGGCACTTCGGACAGATTCTTGACGTCGGCGGTGAGGTCGAACTTGCCGCCTTCGAGCACCGCGTTGATCTTGGCGCCGGCCTGGTCTTTCTGCAGGTTGGCGTTCATGCTGCCGATGACCGGGATCTGCAGGCTGCCCTTGGGCAGGCCCGGGTCGGTGATGCTGACGTCGCCCTTCATGGCCGACAGGCCGATGGCGCGCTGCCACAGATTGAACGTGGCGGGCGAGGTGAACACCGCCTTGACCACGCGCTCGCCCTGCGTGAGCGTGCTGTCGAGCTTGATTTCCTTGATGTCCAGCTCGCTGGCATTGCCGCTGATGCCGTTCAGGCCGAAGCTGGCGTCCAGCCCCTGCAGGCGCACCCGGCCGGTGAGCGCCTGGCCGGTGGCCGAGGACGGCGAAATATTCAAGGCCGGCGCGTCGGCGGCCAGTTCGAACGGACCGCCGGGCAGCGCCCCCTTGGCGCGCACCGCCAGCTTCTCGATCTGCAGTTGCAGCTTGTGCGGGTCGACCGCCAGTTTGGGAATGGCGACGCTGGCCTCGACATTCTGCATGGGCGTGGCCGGATCGGGCACGTTGCCCTGGAAGACGATTTCCAGCCCCGCCACGTCCAGCGAGGAAGTGCGGCCGTTGAAGGCCAGGTTGCCGCGCGCGGCCAGGCTCTTGGCTTCCGCGCCCAGCACATTGCCGTCCATGCGCACATCGAGTTTCTGCGCGGCGAAGCGCTTGGCCAGCGGATCGAGCGTCAGCAGCCCCTGGCCGGTCAGGTTGGCGTCCACGCGGGGATTGCCGCCTTCGACGCGGGCCGACAGGCTCACGTCGAACGGCTGGTTGTAGGTGACGCGGCCCGTGTTGGCGGTGAGATTGGTGACCGCCACGGCCATGCCGGAGATTTCGTCCTGCAACTGCAGTTCGCCGGACTGCAGGTCGAGCCCGGCGATGTCGATCTGCATGGTGGCCGGCGCCGCGGCGCCGCCGGTGGCGAGGGCCTGGGCCGCGCCCGCCATGGCGCCGACCGCCGCGCCGGCCGGGCCGGCCGGCGCGGCCGTGTTGCCCGCGCCGCCGCCGACGAGATCCTCGAAATTGAAATGGCCGTTCTTGTCGCGCACCATGCGCGCCTTGAAGCCGTTGATGGCCACATGGTCGACCACCAGGTTGCTGGACAGCAGCGGCCACACCGCCACGGCCAGGCGCATGCTCTCGATGGAGGCGAAGGTGTCGGGACGGCCGGCCTCGGACAGCGACACGCCCTGCACCGACAGGCCGATGCGCGGGAACAGCGACAATTCGATTTCGCCGTCGATCGCCAGGGTGCGGTTGTACCGTTCCTGGACCAGCTCTTCCAGCTTGTATTTATAGGCGTTGGGGTCGAACGTGAGCAAAAAGATGGCCAGGCCGACGACGGCCACGACAACCAACACCACCAGGCCTATCAATATGCGCTTGAACCACGTCTTCATTGCCGCCCCGCGGGGTACCTCGACTGGGAAAATTTGGGAATAACCGCCCGCCATCCGGTAAGGTATGGGACGATTCCCGCCGTTTCGAACCGACGGCGTGGCAATATGGTAACAAACCAGGGCCGCGGCCTTGCGGCGCGCCGGCCGGCACCCTACGCCCCGCCATGAACACAATGACCGATTTTCCCCGCGAAAAACTCCCCGAACTGCTGCGGGCCATGCCCAAGGCCGAGCTGCACGTCCACATCGAGGGCACGCTCGAGCCCGAGCTGATCTTCGCGCTGGCACAGCGCAACGGCGTGCGCCTGCCCTACGCCAGCGTCGAGGCGCTGCGCGCGGCATATGCCTTCACGGACCTGCAGAGCTTTCTCGACATCTACTACGCCGGCGCCGGCGTGCTGCTGCATGAACAGGACTTCTTCGACATGGCGATGGCGTACTTCCGGCGCGCCGCGGCCGAGCGCGTGGTGCACGCCGAACTGTTCTTCGACCCGCAGACCCATACCGCGCGCGGCATGCCCATGGGCACGGTGATCGCCGGCCTGGCGCGGGCCTGCGCCGCCGCGCGGGCCGAGCTGGGCGTCAGCAGCGCGCTGATCCTCTGTTTCCTGCGCCACCTGAGCGAAGCGGACGCCTTCGCCACGCTCGAACAGGCGCTGCCCTACCGCCAGCACTTCATCGGCATCGGGCTGGACAGCGGCGAGCGCGGCAACCCGCCGGAAAAATTCGCCCGCGTATTCGCGCGCTGCCGCGAACTGGGGCTGCGCATCGTCGCGCATGCCGGCGAGGAAGGCCCGGCGCAATATATCCGCGACGCGCTCGACCTGCTGGGCGCCGAGCGTATCGACCACGGCGTGCGCTGCGTCGAGGACCCCGGCCTGGTGGCGCGCCTGGCGCGCGAACAGATACCGCTGACCGTCTGTCCGCTGTCCAACATCAAGCTGCGCGTATTCGACAGCATGGCCGGCCACAACCTGGCCGACCTGCTCGATGCCGGCCTGTGCGTCACCATCAATTCCGACGATCCGGCCTATTTCGGCGGCTACCTGAACCAGAACTTCCTGGAGGCCTTCCGCGCCCTGCCCCGCCTGGATGCCCGCCAGGCCGTGCGGCTGGCCGAGAACAGCTTCGCCGCCAGCTTCGTGCCCGACGACTGGAAAGCGCGCTGGCGCGACGACCTGGCGCGTACCGTGGCGCGGCTGGGCCGCGCCTGAGCGAACCGCGCCGCCATTCCTGGCACAATGCCCCGGATGGGGCGGCGCCAGGCGCCGCGCTTCCAGATATTCCGCAGGAGACCCTACCCTTGTCCGACCAACCAGAAGGCCTGCAGATCGTGCAGCACCTGGGGCAGGCCTATCGCGCCATGCAGGCCGCTTTCAGCAGCCGCGTGGGCCATGCGCTGCCGCGCTGGCGCATCCTGCTGACGCTGCACGAATGCGGCCAGTGCTCGCAAAAGCTGCTGGCCGAGCGCTGCCGCCTGGATCCGGCATCCCTGACCCGCCTGCTGCAGGCCATGCAGCAGCAGGGCTGGGTCACGCGCAGCGCCGACCCCCACGACAACCGCGTCACCAACGCCGTCCTGACCCCGGCCGGCCAAGCCGTGGTGGACCAGGCCTTGCCGCGCCGCGCGGCATTCTTCGAGGAGGCGCTGCAAGGCCTCTCGGCCCAGGACATCGCGGCGCTGAATCGCGTGCTGGGCGTGCTGGAACGCAACTTCGCGCAGGCCGCCGCGCCGCGCGCCGAACCGGGCGGCTGACATGCGGGGCGCGCGCGCGGGCCGGCCCGGCTTTGCCGCGCTGCTGCGGCACGCCAACCGCTGCGCCGCGCTGGCGCTGGCCGGCGCCGCTAGCCACGCCGCCGAGGACGTCACCACGCTGGAGCCGGTCACCGTGACCAGCACCGGGATCGTCCAGCCCGCCTTCACCACGCCGGCCTCGGTGGACGTGATCGACGGCAGCACCATGCGCGACAGCCAGATGCAGGTCAACCTGTCGGAAAGCCTCGCCCGCGTGCCTGGCCTGCTCATCCAGAACCGCCAGAATTACGCGCAGGACCTGCAGCTTTCGGTGCGCGGCTTCGGCGCCCGCTCGACCTTCGGCGTGCGCGGCGTGCGGCTGTACGTGGACGGCATTCCGGCCACCATGCCCGACGGCCAGGGCCAGACGTCGAACATCGACATCGCCTCGATCGACCGCGTGGAAATCCTGCGCGGGCCGTTCTCCGCGCTGTACGGCAACTCGTCGGGCGGCGTGGTGCAGGTCTATACAGAGGATGGCAGCGACCCGCCGCGCGCCAGCGCCAGCTTCGCCGCCGGCAGCGACGGCCAGCGCCGCTATGGCCTGCAAGCCAGCGGCGCCGCCGGCGCCGCGCCGCACGAACTGGGCTATGTGCTCAGCACCAGCCGCTTCCTGACCGATGGCTACCGCGCGCACAGCGCCGCCCGCAAGACCCTGGCCAACGCCAAGCTGGACATCGGGCTGGACGCCGACCGCACGCTCACCCTGGTGCTCAACAGCGTGGACCTGACCGCCGATGACCCGCAGGGACTGACGCGCGAGGAATTCGAGGACGACCCGCGCAGCGCGGCGCCCAGCGCGCTGCGCTTCAACACCCGCAAGTCGGTGCGCCAGGCCCAGGGCGGCGCCATCTACGAGCAGCGCCTCGACGGCGACAACGACCTGCGGCTGGCGTTCTACTACGGGCAGCGCCACACGCGCCAGTTCCTGTCCATACCCGTGGCCGTGCAAGCCGCGCCCGGCCAGGCCGGCGGCGTGATCGACCTGCGGCGCGACTACGGCGGCGCCGACCTGCGCTGGACCTCGCGCCTGCAATTGGCGGCGCGCCCGCTCACGGTAGCGGCGGGCATCGCGTACGACACCATGACCGAAGACCGCCGCGGCTACGAGAACTACGTGCTCACGGCGCAGGGGCCGCAACTGGGCGTGCAGGGCGCGCTGCGCCGCAAAGAGCGCAACGAGGTGTGGAACCTCGACCCGTACCTGCAGGCTGCCTGGCAGGTCGCGCCGGCCTGGGCGCTGGAGGCGGGCCTGCGCTACAGCACCGTGCGCTTCGATTCGCACGACCAATACATCGCGCCCGGCAACGGCGACGACAGCGGCCGGGCCCGCTACCGCAAGGCCCTGCCGATGGCGGCGCTGCGCTACCAGCCCACGCCCGACTTGAACCTGTACCTGACCGCCGGACGGGGCTTCGAAACGCCGACCTTCAACGAAATCTCGTATCGGCCCGATGGCCTGCCGGGGCTGAACTTCGGCCTGCAGCCCTCGGTCAACACTAGCATCGAAGCGGGCGCCAAGGCGCGCGTCGGGCAGGGCACCCTGACCGCCGCGCTGTTCCAGACGCGCACCGCCGACGAGATCGTGGTCGATACCAGCCTGGACGGCCGCACCACTTACCAGAACGCCGGCCGCACGCGCCGCCACGGTGCCGAGCTGAGCTGGACCGGCGCGCTGGCGCGCCACTGGCAGGCCACGCTGGCCTATACCTGGCTGGACGCGCGCTACCGCGACAGCTTCTCCAGTGGCGAACCCAGCGCCGCCAACCGTGTGCCGGCCGGCAACCGCATTCCCGGCACGGCGCGCCACGCCGCCTATGCCGCGCTGTCGTGGGCGCCGCCGCAAGGCTGGCGCGCCGGCGTGGAAGGCCGCTACCTGAGCGCCATGTACGCCGACGACCGCAACCAGCACCGCGCGCCGGGCTATTTCACGGCGGCCGTGCACGCGGGCTACGTCTGGTCGTGGCGGGACTGGCGGATCGACGCCTTCGCCCGCGTCGACAACCTGTTCGACCGCCACTATGCCGGCTCGGTCATCGTCAATGCCGGCCAAGACCGCTATTACGAGCCGGCGCCGGGCCGCACCTGGGCGGCCGGCCTTGGCGCCACCTACCAGTTCTGAGCATCCGGGGCTTGACATCGCCCTACGCGGGAAACTATCGTACGATACATCGTAAGATAAATAGGAAACACCATGCACGGATGGCATCGTTTATTCCACGGGCTGGAGCCGGCGCGGCCCGCCCACCCCCGCCTGTGGCTGGGCCCGGCCGGCCAGCGCGGCCGCCACGGCGGGCACGGCTGGTTTGGCGACGGCCACGGCATGGGCGGCGACGGCCCGGGCATGCTGCGCGGCCGCAAGTTCGGCGCCGATGAGCTGCAGCTGATGCTGCTGGCCCTGCTGGAAGAACAGGCGCGCCACGGCTACGAGCTGATCAAGGAACTGGAGACGCGCTCCAATGGCTACTACAGCCCCAGCCCCGGGGTCATCTATCCCGCCCTGACCTACCTGGAAGAGCTGGACTACGCTACCGTGGAAGCGCACGGCAACCGCAAGCGCTATCACCTGGCGCCGGCCGGCCGCGCCCACCTGGATGCCCAGCGCGAGCGGGTGGAACTGCTGTTCGCCGGCCTGCAGCACGCGGCGCGCAAGATGGCCTGGATGAAGCAGGCCTGGCAGGGCGAGGCCGGCGAGCAGGAAGCGGCCGAAGCGAGCGGCTGGCTGCGCGAGTTCGTCGAGGCGCGCCGCGCCCTGCGCGAAGCGCTGCTGCGCCGCTCGCAGGCCGATGCCGGCGAACAGCGGCGCATCGCCGCCATCCTGCGGCGCGCCGCGGCCGAGATACTGGGCGGCGACAAGGCCTGTTGACCCATCTACGCCGCAAGCGACAAGGATATTCATGCAAGCCTCATCCACTCTCGATCCCTATGCCGTGCAGAAAGTACGGCACCCGCTCAGGGCGCGCCTGCTGCAAGTGCGCCGTGTCCAGCGTATCGGCCCGCACCTGGTGCGCGTGACGCTGGCGGGCGAACAACTGGCCGGGTTCGTCTCGGCCTCGTTCGACGACCACGTCAAGGTGTTCCTGCCAGAGGCCGGCGCCATGCCGGTGCTGCCCGTCATCGGGCCAGACGGCCCGAGCTACCCCGAAGGCGCGCCGCGCCCGGTCGCGCGCGACTACACGCCGCGACGCTACGATGCCGCGGCCGGCGAACTCGATATCGACTTCGTGCTGCACGGCCATGGCCCGGCCGCCAGCTGGGCGGCCCAGGCCGCGCCGGGACAGTACCTGGGCGTGGCGGGCCCGCGCGGCTCGTTCGTCATCCCGCACGCGTTCGACTGGCACCTGCTGATCGGCGACGAGACCGCCCTGCCGGCGATCGCGCGGCGGCTCGAAGAACTGCCGCGCGGCAAGCGCGTGCTGGCCGTCATCGAAACGCGCCACCCGAGCACCCGCATCGCCCTGCCGACCCGCGCCGACCTGACCCTGCAATGGGTCCACGGCGCGGCCGAACCGGACGACGGCCCGCCGGTGCTGGAACGCGTGGTGCGCCGCCTGCAATTGCCCGACGGCGAAGGCTACGTCTGGGCCGCGGGCGAATCCGCCGTCATCCGCGGCATCCGCCAGCACCTGGTGCACGAGCGCGGCATCGACAAGTCGCGCATCCGCGCGGCCAGCTACTGGCGCCGCGGCGATGCCGGCGCCCACGAAGTGTTCGGCGACTAGCGGGCCACGCCATGGCCGAGCCTGCCCCGCCCTTGCCGCCGCGCGACCCGCGCGGGCCCATCGCCGCGACCATCGCCGCCGTGGTGCGCGACGGCCGCGTGCTGCTGGTGCGGCGCGCCCATCCGCCCGACGCCGGCCGCTGGGCCTTCCCCGGCGGCAAGATCGAGCCGGGCGAGACCGTCCATGCCGCCGCCGTGCGCGAACTGCGCGAAGAAACCGGCGTGCGCGGCGAGGCCCTGCATGTGTTCGACGCGCGCGACGTCTACGAACGCGACGAGCACGGCGCGCTGCGCCGGCATTACATCCTGATCGCGGTGCTGTGCCGCTGGGCCGGCGGCGAGCCGGTGGCCGCCGACGATGCGCTGGAAGCCCGCTGGTTTGCTCTCGACGAACTGGAGTCGCAGCAACTGGCGCTGAGCTTCGGCGTGGCCGAGGTGGCGCGCCAAGCCGCCCGGCTGGCCGGGGCGCAGGCCTGAGCGGCACGCCTCAATCGGGATCCAGCAGCCGCGGCCCGGGGCCCTCGCCGGCCCACACATCCGCCGGATTGCGCAGCGGGCAATCCTCCAGCGACAGGCAGCCGCAGCCGATGCAGGAACTGAGCTGGTCGCGCAGCCGCACCAGCCGGTCGATCCGGTCGTCGAGCTCGGCGCGCCATTGCGCCGACAGCGCGCGCCAGTCGGCCGCGCTGACCGGCCGGTCGTGCGGCAGGTGCGCGAGCCGCGCGCGGATCTCGGCCAGCGGAATACCCGTGCGCTGCGCCACCTTGATGACCGCGATCAGGCGCAGCACCGCGCGCGGGTAGCGGCGCTGGTTGGCCGCATTGCGGCGGCTGCGGATCAAGCCCTGGGCTTCATAGAAGTGCAGCGCCGAGACGGCCACGCCGCTGCGGCGCGCCACCTCGCCCACGGTCAGTTCGCGGGCCCATTCTTCGTGGGTCATGGCCGGCGGCGGCCCGGGCGGCGGACGGGTAGGCATGGCGGTTCCTGGGGCCCGATTCCCGGGCATGATGTCGGGAAATACTTTACCTCAAGTTATCTTGAGGTCTTAGAGTGCGGGCCAACCCGATGACTGGAAACCCGCATGACTCCCGGTACCTCCCTTCCGCCCTCGCCCCGGGCGCAGCGCTCTGCGCGCGCCCTGTTGATTGCCGCCGTGGCCATCGCCCTGCTGTGCGGTGCGCTGTTCTTCTGGCGCGCCTGGAAAACCGCCGCGCCGGAATACGCCTCGCCGCCGCCGGTGGTGGTGGCCGCCGCCCGGATCCAACCCGCCGATGCGCCGGCCGCGCTGCGGGCCGTGGGCTCGCTGCGCGCGGTGCGCGAAGTGCGCCTGGCCCCCGAAATCGCCGGGCGCGTGGTGGCCATCCCGTTCGAAGCCGGCACGCAAGTGCGCCAGGGCGACCTGCTGGTGCAACTGTACGACGCGCCGGAACAGGCCGATCGCCAGGCCGCCTTGGCACGCGCCGGACTGGCGCGCGCCCAGTACGCCCGCGCCCGCACGCTGGCGGCGACCGGCGCCGAATCCCGCGAAATACTGGAGCAGCGCCGCGCCGAGCGCGACCAGGCGCTGGCGGCGGTCGCGCAACTGGATGCCCGCATCGCGCAGAAACAGATCCGCGCGCCATTCGCCGGCACGCTGGGCATCCGCCAGATCGACCCGGGCCAGTACCTGGATGCCGGCGACACCATCGCCAACCTGGCCGACCTGCGACGCCTGTATGTGGATTTCAGCGTGCCGCAGCAGCACCTGCCGCAGCTGCGGAGCGGCGGCGCGGTCCAGCTGGCCACCGACGTCTATCCCGGCCGCGTGTTCGAGGCGCGCGTCCATGCCATCGAGCCGCAGGTCGACGCCGGCACCCGCAACATCCGCGTGCAGGCAGTGCTGGACAACCCGGACGGCGCGCTGCGTCCCGGCATGCACGTCGAGGCGGCGCTGCAACTGCCGCCGCAGCGCGGCGCGCTGATCGTGCCGGCCACCGCCGTGCAGGTATCGCCCACCGGCGACAGCGTGCTGGTGATCCGCGGCCCCGACGCGGAGCGCGCCGGCACGGCCGAAACCGTGGCCGTGACGGTGGACCGGCGCATCGGCGACCGCGTCGTCATCGCCCACGGCCTGCAGGCCGGCGACGTGGTCATCACCGAAGGCCAGTTGCGCGTGCCGCCCGGCGCCGCCGTGCAAGTCGCCGCGCGGCAGGAGGACTGACATGCGCTTCACCGACTTGTTCATCCGCCGTCCGATCCTGTCGGCCGTGGTCAGCCTGCTGATCCTGCTGGTCGGCGGCAGCGCCCTGTTCGCCCTGCCGGTGCGCGAGTATCCCAGCATGGAAAGCGCCACCATCGTGGTCGACACCCAATACCCTGGCGCCACGCAGGCCGTCATGCAGGGCTTCATCACCACGCCCATCGCGCAATCGATCGCCACCGCCAACGGCATCGAATACCTGAGCTCCACTTCCACCCAGGGCAAGAGCCAGATCAAGGCCAAGCTGGTGCTCAACGCCGATGCCGACCGCGCCATGACCGAGATCCTGGCCAAGGTGCAGCAGGTCAAGTACCGCTTGCCGGCCGACGCGTACGACCCCGTCATCACCAAGATCACCGACGGCGCCTCGGCGGTGCAGTACGTGTCCTTCGTCAGCGAGTCGGTGCCGTTGTCGCGCCTGACCGATTTCGTGACGCGCGTGGCGCAGCCGCTCATCACGTCGGTGCCGGGCGTGGCGTCGGTCGACGTGTACGGCGGCCAGACCCTCGCCATGCGCATCTGGGTGGACGCCGACAAGATGGCCGCGCGCGGGCTCACGGCCAGCGACGTGGCGGCCGCGCTGCGCGCCAACAACGTGCAGGCCGCGCCCGGCCAGCTCAAGGGCGCCGACACCGCCATCAACATCACGGCCAGCACCGACCTGACCAGCCTGGACGGCTTTCGCGCCATGGTGGTCAAGCGCGGCAGCGACGGCGGGCTGGTGCGGCTGGGCGACATCGCCACCGTCGAGATCGGCGGCCAGAACTACGACAGCAGCGCCACCAGCAGCGGCGGCCGCGCCGTGATGCTGGGCATCTCGCCCACGCCGGACGGCAACCCGCTGGAGATCGTCAAGGCGGTCAAGGCGCTGCTGCCCGACATCCAGCGGGTCGCGCCGCCCGGCGTGACAGTAACCAGCCAGTTCGACGTGGCGCACTTCGTCAATGCCTCGATCGACGAGGTCACCCGCACGCTGGTCGAGGCGGTGGTGATCGTGGTCGCGGTCATCTTCCTGTTCCTGGGCTCGCTGCGGGCGGTGATCATCCCGGTGGTCACGATTCCGCTGTCGCTGATCGGCACGGCGGCCCTGATGCTGGCCTTCGGTTTTTCGCTCAACCTGCTGACCCTGCTGGCCATGGTGCTGGCCATCGGGCTGGTGGTGGACGACGCCATCGTGGTGGTCGAGAACATCCACCGGCATATCGAGGCAGGCCTGTCGCCGGTCCGCGCCGCGCTGGTGGGCGCGCGCGAGATCGTCGGGCCGGTGATCGCCATGACCATCACGCTGGCCGCGGTCTATGCGCCGATCGGCCTGATGGGCGGGCTGACCGGCGCGCTGTTCCGCGAATTCGCCTTCACCCTGGCGGGCTCGGTGATCGTGTCGGGCGTGGTGGCGCTGACCCTGTCGCCCATGATGAGCTCCTGGCTGCTCGACAGCCGGCTGGCCGAAGGCCGCCTGTCGCGGGCCATCGAGCGCCGCATGCACAGCCTGGGCGAGCGCTACGACCGCCTGCTGGGACGCGCCCTGGCGGCGCGGCCGGCGGTGCTGATGGTGGGCGCGGCGGTGCTGGCGACCATCGTGGTGCTGTTCCTGGGCGCCCAGCGCGAACTGGCGCCCACCGAGGACCAGGGCTACGTGTTCGTGCAGACCAAGGCGCCGCAGTACGCCAACGTCGATTACACCGGACGCTATGCGCAGCAGATCGACGCCATCTTCCATACGCTGCCCGAATACGAAAGCAGCTGGTTCACCAATGGCACCGACGGCGCCAACAATGGCTTCGGCGGCGTGGTGCTGAAAGAGTGGGACCAGCGCGAGCGCGGCACGGCCGAGATCCAGGCCCTCTTGAGCGCGGAAGGCGCCAAGGTGACCGGCGTCTATGCCGCGGCCTTCCAGCCGCCCGCGCTGCCGGCCGGCAGCGGCGGCCTGCCGGTGCAGATGGTGCTGCGCGCGCCGGAGGGCTTCCCGGCGCTTTACGCCGCGGCGGAGCAAGTCAAGGCAGCGGCGTGGCGCAGCGGCCTGTTCGCCTTCGTCGACAGCGACCTGGCCTTCGACAGCCCGGAGGCGCGCATCGTGGTGGACCGCGACAAGGCGGGCGAACTGGGCGTGAGCATGCAGGCCATCGCCGATACCCTGGCGGTGCTGGTGGGCGAGAACTACGTCAACCGCTTCAACTGGCACGACCGCTCGTACGACGTCATCGCCCAGGTGCCGCGCGGCCAGCGCCTGGCGCCAGGCAACCTGGCCGGCTTCCACGTGCGCGCGGCGTCCGGCCAGCTGGTGCCGCTGGACACGGTGGTGCGCTTCGACCTGCGCCCGGCCGCCAACCGGCTGCCGCAGTTCAACCAGATGAACTCGGCCACCGTATCGGCGGTGCTGGCGCCCGGCGTCACCATGGGTCGCGCGGTCGAGTTCCTGCGCGCCCAGCCGCTGCCGGCCGGCTTCACCATCGACTGGCTGTCCGACAGCCGCCAGTACGTCACCGAAGGCGACCGGCTGACGGTTTCCTTCCTGTTCGCGCTGATCGTCATCTTCCTGGTGCTGGCGGCGCAGTTCGAATCGTTCCGCGACCCGCTGGTGATCCTGGTGACCGTGCCGCTGGCGATCTGCGGCGCGCTGGCGCCGTTGTTCCTCGGCTACGCCACGCTCAACATCTATACCCAGATCGGCCTGGTGACGCTGATCGGGCTGATTTCGAAGCACGGCATCCTGATGGTGGCCTTCGCCAACGACATCCAGGTGCGCGATGGCCTGGACCGCGTCCAGGCCATGCGCCGCGCCGCCGTCGTACGCATGCGGCCGGTGCTGATGACCACCGCCGCCATGGTGGCCGGGCTGGTGCCGCTGCTGTTCGCCAACGGCGCCGGCGCCGCCAGCCGCCACGCCATCGGCATCGTGGTGGTGATGGGCATGCTGGTAGGCACGCTGTTCACCCTGTTCGTGCTGCCGGTGCTGTATACCCTGGTGGCGCGCGACCACCGCGCCGCCAGCGCCAGCCCGCGCGCCCGTGAACTGGCCGATGCGGAGGTGCAACATGGCTGACTCCCTGGCGCGCCTGGGCGCGCCCCTGATGCTGCTGCTGGCCGGCTGCGCCAGCGGCCCGGATTACCGCACGCCCGCCACCCCGGCCGCGGCGTCGGGCAGCTTCGTCACGCAGTCCGCCCGCATCCAGGAGGCGCCGCTGCCGGACGACTGGTGGCGCCTGTACGATGACCCGGCGCTCACGGCCCTGATCGGCCGGGCCTTCGCCGCCAACGCCGACCTGCGCCAGGCGCAGGCCAACCTGGCCCGCGCGCGCGCTGTCTACGCCGAAGCGCGCACCGGCCAGTGGCCGGCCACCCAGGCCGGCGGCGGCGCGCAGTACGGGCGCGACCAGACCGCCTGGTCGGGCAGCGGCCAGGCTCCCACGCAGTGGTCGTACAGCGGCGGCCTGCAGATCGCGTACGAGGTCGACCTGTATGGCCGCGTGCGGCGCGACATCGAGGCGGCCCATTACGATGCCGAAAGCATGGCGGCCGCGCGTGATGCGGTGCGCGTCGCCGTGGCCGCCGAAACGACCCGCGCTTATGTCGACGCCTGCGCGCTGGGCGACGCCATCGATGTGGCGCAGGCGTCGGCGGCGCTGGCGGCGCGCAACCTGCGCCTGGTCGAGCAGCGCCTGCAGGCCGGCGCGGCGGCGCGCCTGGATGTCGAGCGCGCCGCCGCCAGTGCCGCGCGCGCCCGCGCGGCGGTGCCGCCCCTGCATGGGCAGCGGCAGGCGGCGCTGTACGAACTGGCCGCCCTGACCGGCCGTCCGCCGGCCGGGGTGCCGGCCGAGGCCGCGCAATGCCGCCGCGCGCCCGCGCCCGCGGCGGCGCTGCCGGTGGGCGACGGCGCCGCCCTGCTGCGGCGCCGGCCCGACCTGCGCCAGGCCGAGCGCACGCTGGCCGCCGACACCGCCCGCATCGGCGTAGCGGTCGCCGACCTGTATCCGCGCATCACCCTGGGCGCGTCGGCCGACTACCTGCGCAACGACCAGCTGCGCGGCAACCGCACCTGGTCGTTCGCGCTGGGTCCGCTGGTCTCGTGGGAGTTCCCCAATATCGCCGCGGCGCGCAGCCGCGTGCGCCAGGCGCGCGCCCAGGCCGACGCCTCGCTGGCGGCGTTCGATGCGGTGGTCCTGCGCGCGCTGAAGGAAACCGAGCAGGCGCTGGCCGCCTATGACGCGGCGCTGGCGCAGCGCGACGAACTGGCGCAGGCGCGCGAGCGCGCCGGCCGGGCCCTGGAACTGGCCGAGCAGCGCTACCGGGCCGGCGCCATCACCTACCTGGACGTGCTGGTGGCGCAGGGCGACTTCATCGACGCGCGCGCACAATTGGCCGATGCCGAGCGGCGGGCCGGCGCCGAACGCGTGGCGGTATTCCGGAGCCTGGGCGGCGGCTGGCAGGCGGCGGACGCGATGGTCAGCCCTGCGCCCGGCCCCGCGCGAACCGCTCGAACAGATCCGCCGAGCCCATCTGGCCGCCCTTGAGCATGACTTCCATGCCGTCCAGCGTCGCCACGTCGCTATGCAGCCGGCATAGCGCCACACCCGGCTCCAGGCGCGTCAGGTACGACAGCCCCCAGGCATCCAGCGCCTGCATGGCCAGGCTGGAACTGTCGCCCCCGGCCACCCCCAGGCGCGCGACCGGGGCGCGTCGCAGCACCAGGTCGAGCAGGCTGCCGCCGGCCCGGGCCAGGGCCTGGCTGTGCACGCCGGTGGTGGGCCGGCCCTGCGCGTTGTCGATGCAGGCCAGCACATGCTGCCCGGTCTGCAGGGCCTGCGCGATGGCGGCCACGGCCTGCGCCTGGTAGACCGGGTCGCCGTCCGCCAGCCGCGCGGGATCGAAGCGCAGCCGGCGATAGGACGCGGCGGCGTCGATCTGGCGCGCCGTCATGGGCGACAGGCTGCCGGCCAGCACCAGCACGGGCCCGCGCGCCGGCGCCAGGGCGGCGGGCGGCGCGGCGGCCATGTTCCCCCACTGCGTACCAAGCGCCTCGATCACGCTGCTGGCGCCCACGGCCAGCAGCGGCTGTGCCGCGGCCGCCCCGGCCAGCACCGCGCCGATGGCCGCCAGGTCGGCGGGCCGGGCGACATCGAACAATGCGCTGTCCATGCCGCCATCGAGCAGCTCGCCAATGCGCGCGCGCACGGCATCCGGCCCTTGCGCGATGCTGCGGTAGTCCACCAGGCCGACCCGGCCGGCCCCCAGCGCGGCGAAGTGCCGGCGCAAGTCGGCCTCGTGCATGGGCGTGACGGGATGCCGGCTCATGGTGGGATGCCGGTCGATGCGGTGCACTTCGCCATCGGCCGCGGCATAGAGCTGCGCGAACAGGCAATAGCGGCCCAGGCTGGGCTGGCCGCCGACGATGGCGCGCCAGGGTTGCCGCGCCGCCGCGCCCAGACATTCCATCGCCACGGCAATATTGCCGACCTGCGGCGCGCTGTCGAAAGTGGAGCACACCTTGTAATGAACCACGCGCGGGCCCAGCGCCGCGAAGAACCGCGCCACCGGCCGCAGCGCGGCACGCATTTCATCCGGCGCCATGGCGCGCGTGGCGCCGGCGATGCCCAGGCAATCCAGTGGCCCGGCGCGCCGCAGCTGGGCGGCCGACGGCACGCCGAAGAACAGCAGGCTGCGCAGGCCGGCGCGCGCGGCCGTGGCCAGGGCGTCGGTCGCGCCGGTGAAATCGTCGCCGTAATACGCCAGGCGGGGCGCGCCGCCGCTCATCGCGCGCCGAAGAAGTCCAGCGCGCGCGCCAGCTCGGGCGCCTGGCGGGCGTAGTCGGCCAGCGCCACGCCGCCGCGCGCCGCCTGCCAGGCCTGGCGGATGCTGGCCACGCCCGCCGCCACGCCGTCGGGATGCGCCAGGATGCCGCCGCCGGCCATGAACAACAGGTCGTCGCGGCCGATCGCGGCCCAGGTGGCCGGCACCGTGCCGGCCCACTGGCCCGAGGAAAACGCCGGCATCACGGTGTCATCGCGCGCCTGCCCGGCCGCCAGCGGCGCATAGCAATCGCGCGCGGCGGCGACCACCTCCTCGTCGGACTGCGAGAACTTGCCCTGCAGGCCGTGCACGTGCATGTGGTCCACGCCCGCCAGGCGCCACAGCGTCTGGTACGCCTGGAAACCGATGCCCAATAGCGGATGGCGCGACAGCGCGCCGAAACCGTTGCGGTGCCCATGCAGGACCAGCGGCGTGTGGCGGCGCAGGCTTTGTATGGCGGAATAGCCGCAGGCATTCAGGCTGGCCATGACACAGGCGCCGCCCTCGCGCTCGACTAGGTCGGCGTGGCGCCGCATCGCGTCGGTCTCGTCGGTGATGTTGAACGCCACCATCACCTGCTTGCCGGTGCGCTCGGCGTGCTCCCGCACCACCCGCATCACGGCCGGCACGCGCTGCGCCAGCGGCGCATGCGCGGGGTCGGCGCACACTTCGTCGTCCTTGATGAAGTCCACGCCGGCGGCGCACAGGCGGCCCACCAGCTCCGCGGTCTCGGCGGCCGAAAAGCCCACATTGGGCTTGATGATGGTGCCCACCAGCGCTCCCGCCGGCACCCCGGCGGCGCGGCGCGTGCCGGCGATGCCGGCGCGCGGGAAGTCGAAGCGGGCCCGGTACTCGGCCGGCACGCGCAGCGTATCCAGGCGCAGGCCGGTCACTTCGCCCAGGTCGTACAGGTTGCCCGCCACCGTGCTGGCCAGGGTTGGCAAGTTGGCGCCGATATTGGCCGGCGGGAATGCGATATCGACGCGGGCGCGGCGCCACGGCCCGGCCTGGCGCCGCCGTTCCAGCAGCGCATTGGGCAGGCTGGGCTGCGCCGCCTCGTCCAGCAGCCGCACCGACTCCACGGTGGCGCGCGCGCGGGCGCGCAGCGCATCGGTCTCGCCCGCCACGCGGGTAAAGGTGCCGCACGATTGCTCGCCAGCCATTACCTCGGCCACGGCGGCCGGGTCCAGCGGCGTCTCGATCAGGTAGCTCGCCAGGATGCGCTCGCCGCTCATGCCACGGCCTCCCGCGGCACGGCCGGCTGGCCGGCGGCGCTCATTGCGCCCCCAGGTTCGGGAACGGCCGCACCGGCTCGCTGCCGTCCCAGCTTTCCGCCGCTTCGCGGATCTGCCGGAACATGCGGCCCTTGGGGCCCGAGACCTCCGACAGCTCGATCACCGTGCCGGGATGGTATTCGGTATCGAAATAGATGAAGCGGCCGCGCTCGCCGACCTCGCCGCTCATCTTGGGCTTGAAGCCCTGGGCCAGCAGGCGCCGCAGGTCGGCATCGTAATCCTCGGTCCAGTAGGCCACGTGCTGCAGGCCGGTGCGGCCCGCCTGCTGGAAGTCGCGGTACATCGACGGCACGTCGTTGCGCGTCTGGATCAGCTCGACCTGCACATAGCCGGAGTTGGCCAGCGCCACCGAATTGTGCGGCTCGTACGGCTGGCCGTCGTAGCGATAATTCACGATCGGCACGCGCGGGTTGTAGAACCAGGGGCCGACGCCCAGGGTCTTGCTCCAGTAGGCCATGGCGGCCTCGATGTCGGGCACCACATAGCCCAACTGGCGGATCTGGCCGAGGAATCGGCTCATGAAATGCTCCAGTGCGAAAAAAAGCTCAGTTGTCGAGGAAACCGATGGAAATCCAGGGAATCGCCGCCACCAGGACCAGGCCGACCAGCAGCGCCGCCATGTAGCCCCAGATCGGGCGGATGCCTTCGTCCGGGTCGACCTTGCCGACCGCGCAGGCGCCGTAATAGCCCACGCCGAACGGCGGCGCGAACAGGCCCACCCCCATCGCCAGGATCACCACCATGGCGTACTGCACCTCGTGGATGCCCAGCTCGCGCGCGATGGGGAACATCAGCGGGCCGAACAGCACGATGGCCGGAATGCCTTCCAGCACGCTGCCCAGCACGATGAACGCCACCAGCGACACCGCCATGAAGGTGAACTTGCCGCCGGGCAGGCCGGCCATGGCTTCGGCCAGGTCGTGCGCGAAGCCGGACTGGGTCAGGGCCCAGGCCATGGCCGTGGCGCAGCCGATGATGAACAGGATGGCGCCGGACAGGGTGGCGGTCTCGACCAGGATGCCGGGCAGCCGCGCGAAATCGAACTTGCGGTACAACAGCAGCCCGGCAACCACCGAATAGGCGATGCCGATGGTCGAGACCTCGGTGGCGGTCGCCACCCCTTCCACCACCGCCGCGCGGATCACGAACGGCAGCGCCAGCGCGGGCAGCGCCACGACGAAGGTCTTGCCGATCAGCTTGCGCGAGGGCCGCGGCACGGCGCTCAGGTCTTCGTGGCGGTAGCGCCACCACACGATCACGCACAGCGCCAGCCCCAGCACCAGGCCGGGCAGCATGCCGCCGGTGAACAGCGCCGAGATCGATACGCCCGTCACCGAGCCGATGGTGATCAGCACGATGGACGGCGGAATGGTCTCGGTCTGCGCGCCGGTGGTCGACAGCAGCGCGATCAGGTCGCCCGGCTTGGCGCCGCGCTGCTTCATTTCCGGCAGCAGCACCGGCGCGATGGCCGCCATGTCGGCCGTCTTGGAACCGGAAATGCCCGACACCAGGTACATGCCGCCGATCAGCACATAGTTCAGCCCGCCGCGCACGTGGCCCAGCAGGCTGGACAGGAACTGCACCATGGCTCGCGCCATGCCGGTCATCTCGATCAGCATGCCCAGCAGCACGAACAGCGGCACCGCCAGCAGGATCAGGTGCGACATGCCCTCGTCCAGCCGCCCCACCATCACCAGCATGGGCGTGCGGGTGGTCAGCGCCAGGAAGCCGAACGTCGCCAGCGCGAACGAGAACGCGATCGGCACCCCGGCGAACACGCAGGCCCCCACCACGCCGGCAAAGAAGATCAACAGGTTCAGCTTGCCCAGCGTCATCAGCCAGGGCCCGGCCAGCCAGAACAGCAGCGCGATCGCCATCGCGCTCAGCACGGCCGGCGCCACGTGCTGGGCGTGCTCGGTGCGCAGCAGCCGCACCACGCACACCAGCAGCATCAGCAGCGTGCCCACCGGCAGCGCGGCGGCGCGCCAGGCATTGCTGATCTCCATGGCGGGCGTGACGATGATCCGCTCTTCATAGGCGTACTCCCAGGCCGGGTGGATCAGCAGCACCAGGAACACCAGGGCCGCGGCCAGGGCGAAAGTTTCCAGGAAGGCCCGCGCGCGCGGACTGCACTTGGTCACCACCGCCGTCATGCGCATGTGCGCGCCGCGCCGCAATGCGATCACCGCGCCCAGCATCGACAGCCACAGGAACAGGATCGAGGCCAGCTCGTCGGACCAGACGATGGGCTCATGGAACACATAGCGCGCCACCACGCCCGACAGCAGCACGGCCACTTCCACCAGCACCAGCACCGCGGCCGGCCATTCGGACAGCGCGCCCAGCGCGCGGTCCAGCCCGGCCAGCAGCCCCGTGTCCGCGCGCGGCCGCGCCGGCGCGGCCGGCGGCGTCCCGGCCGCCCAGACGGCCTTGGTCTCGTGGCCGGCCGCCATCAGGACACCTTGCCGACGGATTCTTCCAGCAGCGCCCAGGCCTCGGCGCCGAATTTTTCCTTCCACTCGGCGTAGAAGCCGGCCTTGCGCAACTGCTCGCGGAAGCTCTGCGCCTCCGCGGCATTGAACTGCATGCCCTTGGAGGACAGATCGTCCTGCAGGGTCGTATTGAGCTTGACCAGGTCTTCGCGCTGCTGCAGGCCGGCCTCATTGAAGGCGCGCGCGTAGATGGTCTTCAGGTCGTCGGGCAGGCCGCGCCAGGCGCGGCCATTGACCACCAGGTGATAGCCGTCCCAGCTGTGGTTGGTGAGCGAGCAGTACTTCTGCACTTCGTACAGCTTGGCGGTCTGCACGATGGCCAGCGGGTTCTCCTGCGCGTCCACCACCTTGGTCTGCAACGCGGAATACACCTCGCTGAATTGCAGGCTGGTGGGCGCGGCCGACAGCGACTTGAACAGCGAAATGCCCATCGGGCTGACCGGCACGCGGATCTTCATGCCGTCCAGGTCGGCGGCCGTGGCCACCGGGCGGGAGCTGCTGGTGATCTGGCGGAAGCCGTTGTTCCACATTTTCTCCAGCGTATACAGGCCGACCTTGGCGAACGCGGCGCGGATGCTGCTGCCCAGCTTGCCGTCGACCGCGTTCCAGACCTCCTGGTCGTCCGAGAACGCGAACCCCATGGCGGTGATCGCGCTGATGGGCGCCAGCGTGGCGATCACCATCGTGCCGGCGTTGAACATGTCGATGCCGCCGCTGCGCACTTGCGCCAGCATGTCGGTGTCGCCGCCCAGCTGGTTGTTGGGAAACACCCGCACTTCCATGCGGCCGCTGCTCTCCTTGGCGATGCGCGCGGCCGCCTCCTGCGCGCGCACGTTCAGCGGATGGCTGGTCGGCAGGTTATTGCCGTACTTGAACACGTATTCGGGCGCGGCGGCGCTGGCCAGCCGCGGCGCGCCGATCATGGCGGCCAGCGGCAGGCCGGCCAGGGTGCGCAATGCGCTGCGGCGCGTAAAGGTCTTGTTCTGGTTCATGGCACTGTCTCCTGTGCTCGGGCTTTCCGGCTGTCGCCGGCGATGTTGGAAGTATCCGGGCCGCCGGACCGGCCCGGGTCGTTTCAGTTGCAGCGGGCGTGCATGCCCCCGTCGACGAACAGCTCCACGCCGTTGATGTAGCGCGCCTCGTCCGAGGCCAGGAACACCGCCGCATGGGCCACGTCCCAGCCATCGCCCATGCGGCCGGTGGGCGACAGCCTGTTGCGCGCTTCGACCATTTCCCGCGTGTCCTGGTAGAACCCGGAGATCTGCTGGTAGATGTGGGGCGTGTCCATCACGCCCGGCAGGATGCAGTTGGCCCGGATGCCCTTGGCCGCGTACTGCAGCGCCACGCTCTGGGTAAAGGAATTCACCGCGCCCTTGGAGGCCGCGTAGGCGCAATAGGCATAGCCGGTCCAGCGCACCCCGCCGAGCGCGCCGATATTGACGATGGCGCCGCGCTGGCGCGCCTCCATGTGGGGCAGCACGGCCTTGCAGGTCAGGAACATGCTCTTGACATTGACCGTCATGACGCGGTCCCAGACGTCTTCGCCGGTCTCGACCGGCCCGCCCTGCGAGGTGATGCCTACGTTGTTGTGCAGCACGTCGATCTGGCCGTAGCGCGACAGGGCCTGGTCGACCACGCGTTGGATGTCGGCGAAGCTGGTGACATCGGCCTGCACGCCCTCGGCCTCGTGGCCCTCGGCGCGGATGGCAGCCTCGGTCGCCAGCGCGGCTTCGCGCACCCGGTCCACTGCCACCACGCGGGCGCCCTGGCGGGCATACGCGGCCGCCGCGGCCTTGCCGTTGCCCCAGCCCTCGCCCACCGAGCCGGCGCCGAATACCAATGCCACCCGGCCGGCCAGCCTGCCTGTTGTCTCCATGTTTTTCCTTGTGTGCGCCCGCGGCGCTGCTGCGGATAGTTGCGTAGGATAGGGGCGGCGGGCGCAAACCCCAAGCCGGTTTTTTGATGGCTTTTGAGGTCCACCTCGGCAGTGCGTGTAATGTATAGCCCACACGTTTCCGCATGAAGGGAGACTTTCCGTGCCTCAAGCCTTACCCACGGTGATTGATATTGCGCGACTGGCGGGCGTCTCGCCGGCCACCGTCGACCGCGCGCTGCATCGCCGCCCCGGCGTGCGCCAGGCCACGCTGCAGCGCGTGCTCAAGGCCGCCGCGGAATTGCAGTACTTGCCCCAGGCCGAGCTGTACGCCGCCATGGCGCCTCCGCCCATGCGGCTGCTGTTCATCCTGCCGGACCGCAGCAGCCGCTTCCTGTGGATGCTGGGCGAATGGGTGCGCCACTCGCAGGAACATTGGGCGCCCTTCAACGTCAGTTGCCGCGTGGCGCCGGTGGAGAGCTTCGATCCCGACGCGCTCACGCGCATCCTGCTGCGGCGGGGCAGGCAGAGCGACGGCGTGGCCTTCATGGCGCTGGAGCACCCCCAGGTGCGCGAGGCGGTGGCGGAACTGGCCGACCGCGGCATCCCCAGCGTGACGCTGGTGTCGGACCTCTCCCATTCGCGTCGCAGCGCCTATGTCGGCCTGGACAACCGCGCCGCCGGGCGCACTGCCGCCCACCTGATCGGCCGCTTCCTGGGCCGGGCGCGGCGCGCCAAGGTGGCGATGATCGCCGGCTCGCTCAGCTACCGCGCGCACGAAGAGCGCGAGGCCGGCTTCCTGCACCTGTTCGCCGAACAGTATCCGCACATCCGCGTAGTCGGGCTGCGCGAAGGCTACGACGACGCGCAGACCAACTACCGCCAGACCATCGCGCTACTGAAAGAACACCCCGACCTGGCCGCCATCTACAACATCGGCGGCGGCGCCGAAGGCATCGGCCAGGCCTTGAAAGAGTGCGGTCGCCAGCACGACGTCATCTTCATCGGCCATGGCCTGACGCCCGACACCCGCGGCCTGCTGATCGACGGCAGCATGGACGCGGTCATCAACCAGAGCCCGCTGACCACCATCCTGAACAGCATCCGCATCTTCACCAACCTGCGCGAACACCGCAGCGTGCTGTCCGGCGTCGAAGCGACCCGCACCGACGTGATCTTCCGGGAAAACCTGCCGTAGCGGCCGCGCTACGGCGCGGGCGCCATCGCGTCCAGCAGCGCCTCCGCCTGCGCCTTGGCGCGCTCGCGCGACTGGCGGTCCTCGTCGGGGCCGTAGATGGTCTTCTCGACGATCACCGAATGAATGTCTTCCACGCCCACGAAGCGCAGCCATGCCTCGACATAGGGCTTCTGCAGGTCGAAGCGTCCGGCCGGCGTGAACGACGCGGCGCTGTAGTCCAGCCCGCGCGCGTAGACGGCCAGCGCGCGCTTGCCGCGCAGCAGCCCCGCAAAGCCGCGCTGCGGATCGAACGAGAACAGGATGTCCTTTTGCGACACCAGGTCGATGAAATGCTTGAGCTTGTAGGGAATGCCGAAATTCCACAGCGGCACCGACAACACCAGCATATCGGCCTGGTGCAGGCATGCCGCCAGTTCCCGCAAGGTGGTCCAGGCCTGCTCCTGCGCCGGCGTCAGCGGCGTGCCGCTCAGGCCGGCGTACTTGGCATCCATCGCCTCCTGGCCGAACTCCGGCAGACGGCATTGCCACAAGTCCAGTGTCCGCACCTCGGCATCGGGCTGGCGGGCGCGCCAGCGCTCGATGAAATGGACCGCGACTTCCGTCGAGGCGGAGCGCTGCGAGCGCGGAGAGGCAACGAGGTGCAGCAGGCGGGGCATGGCGGCTCCTTCGAGAACATGACGCCATGGATTGCAGCACATCTCGGTTCAGAATATAAATCGATTATTTTTCCTCTATTCATCTTGAATCGATATATATGCTGGATCCCCTCCTGCTGCGCAGTTTTGTCGCCATCGTCGACGAAGGCGGATTCGGCAAGGCCGCGTCCCGCCTGCACCTGACGCAATCGGCCATCAGCGGCCACCTGCGCCGGCTGGAAACGCAACTGGGCAAGCCCCTGCTGGCCCGCACCACGCGCTCGCTGGAACTGACGCCTGACGGCGAACGCCTGATCACCTATGCCCGCGCCATCCTGGCGCTCGGGCGCGACGCGTTGGCCGAATTCACCCGCACGCCTTTTCGCGGCCGCGTGCGCATCGGCCTGTCCGAAGACTTCGCCAACGTCGCCATGCTGGGCGTGCTGCACCGTTTCGCGGCGCGCCACGAAACGGTCGAAATCGAGATCCAGGTCGGCATCCCCGGCGCCCTGCTGCCCATGATGAAGCGCGGCGAACTGGAGATGGTCATCGGCGCGCACTGCGAGACGCACGAAAGCGGCCGCATGCTGTGGCGCGAGCCGCTGGTGTGGGCCTGTTCCGCGCAGGCCGGCGTGACGCTGCCGCGCCCGTTGCCGCTGGCGCTGTTCCCCGAGCCCTGCCCTTACCGCGAGGCGGCGCTCGCCAGACTGGCGCAGGCCGGCATCGCCGCCCGCATCGCCATGGCCTGCAGCAGCAACGCCAGCCTGGCGGCCGCCGTACTGGCGGGCTTCGCCGTCGCCCCCATGGCGGCCAGCCAACTCGTCCCGGGCATCGTCGCCGTGCCCGCCGAGCGCGGGTTGCCCGCCCTGCCCGACGCCGAGTTCAGCCTGTTCATGTCGCGGCGCGCCGACCCGGCCCTGGGGCAGGCACTGACCGCGGTAGTCCTGGAAGGCGCCGCGACCCGGCCATTGCGCAGCCCCGTCTAGCGTGGGCAGGCCCTAGTTCGGCGCCTGCGCCAGGCGGCGCGCCAGCGCGGCGGCATCGTCCAGCGTGGCCACCGCCTCGTGGGCGATGCCGAACGCCTTGGTGGCCATGCGGCCCTGCTCGATCGCTTCGGCGCGGCGCGCCGGATCCGCATCCACCGTGACCAGGGCCCGGCACACCTGCGCCAGGGCCGCCTTGTTCTGCTTGAGCCACATGGCGCGATCACGGCGGTCTTCGTGCGCCTCGCCGTCGGGCGTGCCGGCGAACGCCACGACGAACGGCGCCGCGTGCGCGATCAGGGCGGCCATCTCCGTCGCCCATTGGGCGGCGTAGCCGGGCGCCGCCGCGTCGTTGCGGAACACGCAGAGCGGAAAACGCGAGATATCGTGGATGATGAATTGATCGGTATCGAGCATGGCGGCATCGCGGTCGGACAACTTGGCGACAGCTTACGCCGCCAGCCTTGCGCCGGCTCGCGCTGGAATGCCAATCGATGGCTGGAAAATGCCATTGCGGCGCGGCGCTCGCGCTACGGCCGCGCGCCCGCCCGCAGCAGAATCTGCCCGATATCCGCGTAGCCGCGCTGGCGCGCGTGCGCCAGTGGCGTCACCCCCTGGCCGTCGGCCAGGCCCGGGTCCGCGCCGGCATCGACCAGCAACTGCACGATGCGCGCGTGGCGCGGGCCGCCGTCGCCCAGGATGATGGCCTCCAGCAGGGCCGTCCAGCCCAGGTTGTTGACGTGGTCGACCGCGACACCGACCTCGATCAGTGTGCGCACGGTCGCCACATGGCCGCGCTCGGCGGCCGGAATGAGCGCCGTCCCGCCGTAGCGGTTCACGCTCTCGAGATCGGCGCCATGCGCCAGCGTCAGCGCCAGGATCTCGTCGAGTCCGCGGGCGCCCGCGTACAGGTACGGACTGTCCTGGATGGCATCCTTGGCGTTCACGTCGGCGCCGGCTTCGATCAGCGCCCGCGCGGCGGCCGCGTGGCCGTGATGCGTGGCGATCAGCAGCGGCGTGCGGCCGCGCGCATCGCGCGCCTCGATGTCGGCGCCCTGCGCCAGCAGCGCGCGGACCTGCGCCGCATCGCCCGAGGCCGCCGCCTGCCGCAAACGGCTCTCCGGCGAATCGCCGGCGGCGCCGGCAGCGGCGCACGCCAGCGCGGTGGTCGCGACGGCCAGGCAAAAAGAAAAATACTTGAACAACATGCTCGCTCTCCACAGTGCCGGCGCGACGGAACGACCCACGCGCGGCGTTGCCCGCCGGGGCGGGCCATGATAAAAATCGGCCATTCAGAAACCGAATACATGAATGGCGGCCAGTTTGAAACCGAATAACGTGCTCTTCGAGCTGGACCTGCTCAAGGCCATCGTCGCGGTGGCCGATTGCGGCAGCTTCACCACCGCCGCCACGCGGCTGCACTCCACTCAATCCACCGTCAGCCAGAAAGTGCGCCGGCTGGAACAGTTGGCCGGCCATGCGCTGCTGGACCGCGGCAACCGCGAGGTGCGCCCGACCGAGGCCGGCCACTTGCTGCTGCGCCATGCGCGCCAGATGCTGGCCACCAATGAGCAACTGGCCGAGGCGTTGGCGGGCGCGACGGTGGCGGTGACCATCCGGCTCGGCCTGCCGGAAGACTTCGCCACCGACAAGACCACCCGGGCGCTGTCGGCCTTCAGCCGGCGCCACCCGCAAGCCAAGCTGGAAGTCACCAGCGGCCTCAGCCGCGACCTGGCCAGCGGCTACGACCATGGCGAACTGGACCTGGTGCTGGTGAAGCAGCGCCGCCACAGCCGCGCCGCCGTCGCCTGCCGGCCCGAGCAAATGGTATGGGTCGACAGCGCCGCGCATCCCGCCTTCCAACAGGACCCGGTGCCGCTCGTCACGTTCCCGGTCCGCGGGCTGTACCGCGACGACATGATCCAGGCGCTCGAAGCGCTGGGGCGCCGCTGGCGCATCAGCTTCACCAGCTCCAGCCTGGGCGGCATCCAGGGCGCGGTCGCCAATGGCATGGGCATCAGCCTGCTGCCGCTGCGCGCGGTCACCCGGGACCACGCCGTCCTGAAGAAAAAGCACGGGCTACCCGCCATCGACGGCTTCGAGATCGGCCTGCTATACCGGCCGGCGGCCGACGCCCTGGTCAAGGAACTGGCCGACGCGCTGCTGCGCATGATCGACCGCGAAGGCTGAGCCGTCCTCGCCGTCATGCCCCGGCCGGCCCGCCCTCCCAGGGCTGGCCGTTGTGCACCACCATGCGGCCGGCCGGCGCGGCGGCCACCGCCGCCGCCGCATTGGGCGCGCGCAGCGCGACGAAAGTCGCCGCGTGGCCGACTTGCAGCCCATGGCCCGGCCGGCCCAGCACGGCGGCGCCCGCCTCGGTCGCCATGTGCAGCGCGAACCGCAGGGCCGCGTCGGTATAAAACCCCGAACGGTAGCCGATCAGCATGGCGCGCTGGAGCATGTCGCCCGAGCCGTACGGCCACCAGGCGTCCTGGATATTGTCATTGCCGGCGAACACATTGACGCCCGCCTCGCGCAGCCGCAGCACCGGCGGGAAAGCCCGGCTGCCGGGCGCGTTGGTCATGATGGCCACGCCCGCGTCGGCCAGCGCCGCCGCCACGCCATCCAGCGCGTCCGGCGCCACGTCGCCCAGGCTGTACGCATGGCTGACCGCCACCCGGCCGCCCAGCCCGGCCGCGCGCGTGCGCGCGGCGATGCGACGCAGCTGCGCCGCGCCCTGCTCGCCCGGCTCGTGCAAATGGATGTCGATCTTCACGCCGTGCCGCTCGGCAATGCCGAACACCACATCCAGTTGCCCGTCGGCGTCGCCGTCCAGCGTGGTGGGGTCGATGCCGCCGACCACCTCCGCACCGTCGCGCACCGCCGCTTCGAGGATCGCGGCGGTGCCCGGACAGGACATGACCCCGGCTTGCGGGAACGCCACCAGCTCGATGTCGACGATGCCGCGCCACCGCTCGCGCGCCTGCATGACCGCATGCAGGTTCGCCAGCCCGGTGGTGGCGTCGACATCGACATGGCTGCGCATGGCGACCGTGCCGAAGGCGGCCGCCTGGCGGATCAGCGCGTCGGCGCGTTCGGCGATGGGACGCGCGCCGGCCAGCGCCTGCTTCTCGATCGCCAGGCGCTCGCGCAGGCTGCCGGCAGGCTGGTGCGGGTGCCAGCGGTCGCCCACGAAACTCTTGTCCAGGTGGATGTGGCCGTCGACGAAGCCGGGCAGCACCAGTTGCCCGTCCAGGTCCACGACCTCGGCGCCATCCGCCGCCGGCAGGTCCGGCCCGATGGCGACGATGCGGCCCTCGGCCACGGCAATATGCAGGGGTTCGCCGCCGGCCGCGACGGCATTGGTGAACAGGCGTTCAATCATGGTCCGATCTCCTATGCGGCCAAGATAACGAACCGGCGATGCATTCACAAGTTAAATATCTGAATGCACGGCATTCGATTTATGGATAGCGATCACGCGTGATCCGCGTGTTGTGCAACGCACGGATACGCCAACCGCCGGCAGCCCGGACCAGCACCAGCGTCAGCAGGCCGCGCCGGTCCTCGGGCGCCTGCCCTGCTTCGGCAAAGCCAGCCCATCGCCAAGTGGCGTGCGCCAGCGCCACTTCGCCGGACAGGCAGTCCAGCTCCTCCAGCCGCAGCCGGTAGTTCGGCATCTGCGCGGCGACGGCGGCCGGCGCGGCGCGGTGCCCGGCCACGTTCTCGGCGCGCGTCTTCCACCACACGCCCCGCCAGGTAATGAAATCCGCATCGGCGGTAAACAGTTCGCCCCAGCGTTCGAAGTCGCGCGCGTGCCATGCGTGTTCGAAATCCCGCATGAGCGCGCGCGCCGCGTCGAGGTCCGCGCGTGTCGTTGGCATTGCCTTGCTCCTTTCCTGTCTGCTTGCGTGCCGGATGGCCGGGTCTTATCCTCCCTGGAACATCAATCCGTGACCAGACCGGCACCAATCGACGCACTGTCCACTCACATGAACAATCCTGCGCCATGAAGCTCAACGATCTCTACTACTTCGTCCAGGTCGTCGACCACGGCGGCTTTTCCGCCGCCGCGCGCGCGCTCGGCCTGCCGAAGTCGAGTCTCAGCAAGCGCATCGCGGTGCTGGAGCAAGACCTGGGCGCGCGGCTGATCCAGCGCACCACGCGGCGCCTCGCCCTGACCGAAGCCGGGCAGGCCTTCCACCGCCACGCCGCGGCCGCGCTGCTGGAAGCCCAGGCCGCCCAGGAGGCCGTCACCAGCCGGCTGGCCGAGCCGCGCGGGCTGGTGCGCATCAGCGCCTCGCCGGCCACCGTGCAGATGGGGCTGGCCGACATCCTGCACGGGCTCGCCAGGCGCTATCCCAAAATCCGCATCGCCCTCACGGCGACCCACCGCTATGTCGACCTGGTCCAGGAAGGCGTCGACATCGCGATACGCGCGCACCGGCGCCCCCTGCCCGACTCGGAACTGGTGCAGCGGCGCCTGGGCTACGCGCCGAACTACCTGGTGGCCGCGCCGCAGTACCTGGCGGAGCGCGGCCATCCGCGCCAGCCCGCCGACCTGGCGGCGCACGACGGCATCTTCATCGACCCGCTGGCGGCGGAAGCGGGCTGGCGCCTGCACCAGGACGGCGCGGCGCCGTTCACCGCGCATCCCGCCGCGCGGCTCTACGCCGACGACCCGCATGCCATGGTGCAGGCCGCGCTGGCCGGGCTGGCCATCGCCAACCTGCCGCACGGCCTGTGCGGCCCCGCCATCGCGACGGGCCGCCTGGTGCGCCTGCTGCCCGCGTGGGACGCCGGCGGCGCCACCACCACGTTGCTGGTGCCGCACCGGCGCGGCCAGTTGCCGTCGGTGCGGGCGGTGCTCGACTACCTGGCCGAGACGCTGCCCGGTCGCGCCTGCCCGCCGCCATGCGCCACGTGATGACCCGCCAGCAGGCCCTCGACCAGGCGCTGCGGCTCATCGCCCCGACCGGCCGGATCGTCTTCATGATGTGCGGCGTGGCGGGCGCGGGCAAGACCACCTTCGCGCAGGCCCTGGCCGCCCACGGCTGCGAACGCCTGTCGATCGACGAGGAAATCTGGGCCACGCATGGCGCCTACGATATCGACTATCCCGCCGCCGACTACCCCCGCCTGGGCGCCGCGGCGCAGCAGCGCCTGCGCGCGCGCCTGGAACGCCTGCTGGCCGGCGGCGCCTGCGCCGTGCTGGACTTCAGTTTCTGGAAAGCCAGCGACCGCGCCGACTACCGCGCGCTGATCGAGCGCCACCAGCATCGCTGCCAGCTCGTCTATTTCCGCGTGCCGCGCGAGGAACTGCGGCGCCGCCTGGCGCAACGCAACCAGCGCCGCGACGCCAACGCCGCCTTCGCGATCGACGACGCGCGGCTCGACGCCTACCTGGCCGGCTTCGAAGCGCCGCGCGACCCGACGGCATGGATCGTCGACGACGACGGCGCGGGTAGCGGCCGCACACCAGGAGCCACCCCATGAGCAGCCTCAGCGTCGACGATGTGCGCTACCACCGGGACGGCACGCGCGAAACGCTGGAAATCGTCATTTCTCCCGGCCAGCGCTTGTTCCTGCGGCTGCGACCCACCCCGCTGATTACCCAGGACGCCGCCAACCGGTCCTGACGCGCCGCCGGCGCGCCACGCCGCAGACTAGGGTTTCTCCCTATTTGCATACGTATGCAAGGCCCTGAAAGTGGGCGCCGATTCATCGACCCCATGCCTACATAGCCAACAAACCATGATCCGTTACCTGAAGCGCGGCCGCACCGCCGCCGTAAAGACCGACGATGACGCCAAGGTGCGCGCGACCGTCGAGGCCATCATCCGCGACATCGAAACCCGCGGCGACGAAGCCGTGCGCGACTACAGCCGCCGGTTCGACAATTGGGACCCGGCCGACTTCCGCCTGTCGCGCGCCGAGATCGAAGCGGCCCGCAAGCAACTGTCGGCCCGCGAGATCGAAGACATCGCCTTCGCCCAGGCGCAGGTGCGCAACTTCGCGCAGATCCAGCGCGACTCCCTGCGCGAGGTCGAGGTGGAAACCTACCCGGGCGTGGTGCTGGGCCACAAGCACGTGCCCGTCAACGCGGTGGGCTGCTATATCCCCGGCGGCAAGTATCCGCTGCTGGCCTCGGCCCACATGAGCGTGCTGACGGCCAAGGTGGCAGGCGTCAAGCGAGTCGTGTCGACCGCGCCGCCCTACCAGGGCAAGCCGCATCCCGCCATCGTGACCGCCATGGACATGGCCGGGGCTGACGAGATCCTGGTGCTGGGCGGCGTGCAGGCGGTGGTCGCCATGGCGGTCGGCACCCCCAGCGTGGCGCCGGTCGACATGCTGGTGGGCCCGGGCAACATGTTCGTGGCCGAAGCCAAGCGCCAGCTGTACGGCCGGGTCGGCATCGATTTGTTCGCCGGCCCCACCGAAACACTGGTGATCGCCGACGACAGCGTCGATGGCGAACTGTGCGCGGTCGACCTGCTGGGCCAGGCCGAGCACGGGCCGACCTCGCCCGCGGTGCTGCTGACCGACAGCGAACAACTGGCGCGCGACACGCTGGCCGAAGTGGAGCGCCAACTGGCGATCCTGCCGACCGCCGCCATCGCCGCGCAGAGCTGGGCCGACTGCGGCGAGGTCATCGTGTGCGACAGCCGCGAGGAAATGCTGCAAGTGGCCGACGAACTGGCTTTCGAACACGTGCAGGTCATGACGCGCGACCCGGACTACTTCCTGGCCAACATGACCAACTACGGGGCGCTGTTCCTGGGGCCGCGCACCAACGTCAGCTTCGGCGACAAGGTGATCGGCACCAACCATACGCTGCCCACCAACCGCAATGCCCGCTACACCGGCGGGCTGTGGGTCGGCAAGTTCCTCAAGACCTGCACCTACCAGCGCGTCCTGACCGATGCCGCCAGCGCCGCCATGGGCGAATACTGCTCGCGCCTGTGCCACATGGAGAACTTCGCGGGCCATGGCGAACAGGCCAATATCCGCGTGCGCCGCTATGGCGGCCGGCCCGACCTGCCCTGGTACCAGCCGGTCGAGGCGCAGGCATGATCGCCTTGCCCCAGGGGCCCGATTTCCGGCTCGACGGGCGCCGCGCCCTGGTCACCGGCGGCAGCGGCGGCATCGGACTGGCCGCGGCCGCCGCGCTGGGCCGGGCCGGCGCCCACGTCACGGTGGCGGCGCGCCGCCGGCCGGAACTGGAGCAAGTGTGCGCGGCCATGCGGGCCGAAGGCATGGACTGCGCCTACGCCGTGCTGGACGTCACCGACGCCGCCGCCGTGGACGCCTTCGTCGGCGGCGCGGCGCCGTTCGACATCCTGGTGAACAACGCCGGCCTGAACCGCCCCAAATTGCTGGTGGACCAGTCCGACGACGACATCGACGCGGTGCTCGACCTGAACGTCAAGGCGGCCTTCTACACCAGTCGCGCAGTGGCGCGCCGCTTGCTGCAGGCCGGCCTGCCGGGCTCGATGATCAACGTGTCCTCGCAAATGGGGCACGTCGGCAGCCCGCGGCGCGCCCTGTATTGCGCCAGCAAGCACGCGCTCGAAGGCATGACCCGCGCGCTGGCGTGGGAACTGGGCCCGTCCGGCATCCGTGTCAACACCGTGTGCCCCACCTTCATCGAAACCCCCATGACCGAGCCGATGCTGGCCGAGCCGGGTTTTCGCGACTGGGTCTGCGCGCGCAATGCCCTGGGCCGGGTCGGGCGGCTGGACGAAGTGATGGGCGCCATCGTGTTCCTGGCCGGCCCGGCCTCCAGCCTGGTGACCGGCAGCGCGCTGATGCTGGACGGAGGATGGACAGCCGCATGAAGACCGCACCGCGCGCGCAGGACGTGGCGGACCTGGCGCAAGTCTCGCAATCGGCCGTCAGCCGCACCTTCACGCCCGGCGCCAGCGTGTCCGAAGCCACGCGGCGCAAGGTGCTGGCCGCCGCGCAGAAACTCGGTTACCGCCCCAATGCGCTGGCCCGCAGCCTGATCACGCGGCGCAGCCGCATCGTCGCGCTGGTGATGAGCTACCTGGAAAACCAGTTCTACCCGCTGGTGATCGAGCAGTTGTCGCAGAAGCTGCAGAAAGAGGGCTATCACGTGCTGATGTTCATCGCCGAAGTCGACGAGGCGGCCGACGGCGTGCTGGCGGAAATCCTGCAATACCAGGTGGACGGCATCGTCATGGCCTCCGCCATGCTGTCCTCCAACGTGGCGCGCAGTTGCGCCGCGGTGGGCGTGCCGGTGGTGCAGTTCAACCGTGTATCCATCCTGGGCGGCCTGGCGCGCCACTCAAGCAGTTCGGTCACCTCCGACAACTACGCCGGCGGCCAGCTGGCGGCCCGCCTGCTGGTCGAACGCGGCTACCGCCGCTTCGCCTACCTGGCGGGGCTGGAGGACTCCTCCACCAGCATCGAGCGCGAACGCGGCTACCGCGCGGCATTGCGCGAGGCCGGCCACGAACTGCACCGGCGCGAAGTCGGGCACTACGACTTCGACCAGGCGCAGGCGGCGGTGCGCCGCCTGTTCAGCGGCGACGCGCCGGATGCCCTGTTCGCCGCCAACGACCACATGGCCATCGCGGCGCTGGACGTGCTGCGCCAGGAACTCGGCGCGCGCGTGCCGCAGGACGTGGCGGTGGTCGGCTTCGACGACGTGCCGCAGGCCGCCTGGGGCGCCTACCGCCTCACCACGGTGCGCCAGCGCGTCGAGCCCATGGTCGATGCCACCGTGACACTGCTGCGCGAACAGATGCAGGCCGAACTGCGCCCGCGCGACATCGTCGTGCCCTGCGACCTGGTCGAGCGCGCCACCGTCAGGCCGGCGCATTGAACCGGATCCAAGCCAGCGACCAACCCCAGACATCCAAGGCGGGGCCCGCATCCCGCCTGCCATTCATCCATAGGAGACACATCAATGCGCAGCTTTTTCCTAGGCACCCTGGCCGCCGTGGCGGCCCTCGGGTTCTCTGCCCCCGCCGCGGCCCAGGATGCCCAGGCCTGGCCGGCCAAGAACATCCAGTACATCGTGCCGTTCTCGCCGGGCGGTGTCAGCGACGGCGTGGCCCGCCTGCTGGCCGAGCAACTCAGCGCCCGGCTGGGCCAGTCCGTCATCATCGAAAACAAGCCGGGCGTGTCCGGCATCGTCGGCACGCAACTGGCCGCGCGCGCCAAGCCGGACGGCTATACCATCGCGGGCGGCACCATCACCACCCACGCGGTCAACCCGTTCTTCATCAAGTCGCTGGGCTACGACCCGGTCAAGGACTTCACGCCCGTCGCGCTGGTGGGCATGGTCAGCAACGCGCTGGTAGTGCGCGCCGACAGCCCGTTCGACAGCGTCCAGCAAGTCATCGACGCCGCCCGCGCCCGCCCCGACGAACTCACCTACGGCACCGCCGGCGCCGGCACCTCGCAGCACCTCTCCGGCCAGCTGTTCCAGTCCATCTCGCACACGCGCCTGCGGCAGATCGCGTACAAAGGCGGTTCGCAGTCGATGGTGGACCTGATCGGCGGCCAGATCGACATGGTGTTCGACACCGTCGCCGCCGCCCGTCCCATGATCGACGCCAAGCGCGTCAAGGTGCTGGGCGTTACCTCGGCCAAGCCGCTGGCCGACCTGCCACAGGCCCGCCCGCTGGCCGAGCTGGGCCTGCCGGGCTTCGAGATGCAGTCCTGGCAGGGCATCTTCGTGCCGGCCGGCACCCCGGCGCCCATTGTCGAACGCCTGGCGCGCGAAATCGCCGCCATCGTCCAGACGCCGGAAGTGCGCGACAAGCTGCTGACGCTGGGCGTCGCGCCGGACGGCCGCGGCCCCGCCGAATTCGCGCAGTTCCAGCGCAGCGAAATCGAAAAGTGGCGCAAGGTGATCGAAGACGCCGGCATCCAGGCCGACTGACCTTCGCCACTGTTTATTGGAGACCTGAATGAGCGACTCCCGCTTTCCCCTGGACGGCCGCCTGCCGGCCATGCTGCGCGGCGGCAAACCGGTGCGGGGCCTGTTCAACGGCCTGCCCAGCCCGGCCATCGTCGAGATGTGCGCCTACGCCGGCTTCGACTTCATCATCCTGGACAACGAGCATGGCAGCGCCGGCCTGGGCACCACCGAGCACATGCTGCGCGCCGCGCGCGCGGCCGGAATCGTGCCGGTGGTGCGCTGCTTCGAGCACGACCTGCCGCGCATCCTCGACATGGGCGCCAGCGCCGTGCAGATACCGATGGTGGAAAGCGCCGACCAGGCGCGCCGCCTGGCCGGCCTGGTCCGCTATCCGCCGCTGGGCCAGCGCGGCAGCGCCTTCAGCACGCGCGCGGCCGGCTACGGCGCCTTCGGCGGCACCGGCCACACCCAGCGCAGCAACGACGGCATCTGCCTGATCGCCATGATCGAATCGCCGCGCGGCATCGCGGCGGCGGCGGACATCGCGCAAGTGGACGGGGTGGACGCGGTCTTCATCGGCCCCAACGACCTGGCGCACGCCATGGGCCACGGCAGCGACTGGAACGCGGCCCCGGTACAGCAGGCCATCGAACAGGGCCTGCGCGCCATCGCCCAGGCCGGCAAATGCCCCGGCATCATCGCGCTGACACCCGAGGACGAACAGAAATACGGCGCCCTGGGCGCGCGCTACTTCGCCAACGTGTCCACCAGCATCATCACCCGCGCGCTCGCCCAGGCCGCCGCGGCCGGGCGGGACGCGGGACTGCGGTATTGAGGGGAGCGGGGAGACGGGCGGCGCAGCAAGGGGCTGCGCCGCGCGGTGGGGGCGGGGATCAGACGTTGATCGATCGGCAAAGGAGCGTAAACAACCAGAATGATCGGAATGCAAATTTTCTTCATAGCTTGCAATCGCATCCCAAGAAGCATGGGGGACGAGTAGTAGAGATCAACTTTCGCTTTGCAGGTCCATGTATTGTGGGTTGATCATGTGGTCATCTCATTACCGGCTCGAGTATTCTTCTTCCGGCGCATCCCAATCCTTTGGCCGTGCTTCTCCAGTTTGATAAAACTGCTTGACCAGCTTGACGTAGTTGAGAAAATCCCGATTGTCGTGGGCAATCGATTGGCCATGTTCCAATCAATTTCGTCACATTCACGCGCGGGGCTCAGTACTTGGCTGTCAACAGGGTTATCCGCATCCAGCTTGATGAAGCCAATGCCATGGGCAGCAAAGAGCATTTGCAACTCTTTCAGTGTGTCCTGCCCACTGATTTCTGCTGCAACCAAGTACCCAAAATTTCCCCACGACGAATTCGATACCGCTTGGAAAAAACACTCGGGCACATTCGAGCGGTTGACCAGTAACTTGACCTCGAACGACCAGAGCTTTGTTCGCTTGTCGGAATACTGTTCCACGCAATCTCGGACCTCCCGGTGCCAGTCTGCACCTAGGTCCTCCATGCCGACCATGTCCGGGTACAACCATCGGTTTCAATTCGGCCTGCGCTTGTTCGATGAGCGCTTCATCAATGCGTTTTGGAAAAACCCCGAACTCTTTTCGGAGATAATGTGAAAGCAGCGGGTACAATGCATGCTCAGCTATTGAAGTGCCGGCATCTGCTTTTACAGAACTCTCGCTCTCGGCGGCAGCCGCTTCGGCACTGTCCGACTTCTCCGAGTAGTAGTACTTACGCGCCCCCCTTCGGTGGTTTTCAGCGCTGGATGCTTCGTCTGCATGCGGGGCCGCTGCGAGCTGATTCCGCAACAAGCTGCTGTACCAGATCTGCGTCCGACTGGAGATAATCGCCCCGGCTATTCGCCCGCTTCTCTTGGCATTCCTCAGGAAAAGTAGCGAACACCCATTCGGCGATCTGCCTAGCAGTAAACTTTTTCTCAGGCCGAGCCTGTAGGTAGCCCACTACTGCTTTCGAGAGATTCAGCGTCACGTCATTGCTCCATTTTCCCTGTCACGAGGCCATCAGTGAATGCTCACAATGGCATGCATGATATGAATCTTTACCCGCCCTCGATGCGATTCAAAAATTGTCGTTAATCGAGACTTAATTTTGATTGTTGTACGGTCCTCGGTGGCAATCCTTGAGGAATGATGTTCTCTCTGCGTAACCAATCAAGCCACCGACCGAGTTCGGCAGGGGTGAAGCGTGCTTTGCATTCATGCCAGTTCTCGCGAACATCAGAAATGATCTGCGCATCCGTTGGTTGAGCACCGTCGATCAGAAAATCGTTCCAGACCGCAAAAAGGGTGGCGATGATCTCGACTTGTTCGGTCTTCTTATCTGCCAGGGCGTAGATCAGACGGTTAAATTCAGTCTTCTGGCCGGGCGTCATCAGGGCCTCGGCTGTCGCCGCAGGCCCCGACAATGCCGACAAGCAGCGGTATTCCGTCTTTTTCCTACCGTTGGCCAAAGTCTTTTCATTAACTTCGAACCAGCTCTTGCCTTGGCCTTGCCTCTCGAAGTCATAAATCCAAGGATCCAGTGGCCCGGCAGCTTTACGTTCGGGCTTCAGATTCAGCTCCAGACCTACATGCACTTGCGCCAGGTACATCACCTTGGCGGCAGCAGTTCGGCCGAAGTATTGGGCATTGGCGAGTTTACTGAGCGCATAGCAGCCGATGCTGGCGCGGTAGGCAGCCAGATCAATAACTTGGGCTGGTGGAAGCGGTGCAGGTTGTAACTGTACCGCTGTATTGCTTTGCGATTGCGCATCAATCAGAGCATTCAGTAATTCGGCCTGCTTGCTGGTTGCAGTATCGATCTGTTGATCCAGAGATTCGCACAAGATCATTAGTTCGTCGATTTTTGCAACGATTCGGCCTTGCTCAGAAACTGGTGGCAAGGGGATCGGGCATCTTTGAAGCTGAGCCTTGTTAATGGATGCAAGATTTGTCGTCTGCTTCGATGCAGTAGCGAAGTACGCACGTGCAGGTCCAGAGTTCAAATATTTCTCAAGCCAAGCCTCAGATTGGGATGTGATATAGCGCCTTGCACGGAAAACATGGTTCTGATGCACACAAACAGAAATTTCGCCTCGCCAAATACAAGTACGCCCCACTTTGTCCCAGTCCCCTCCCTCAGTAATCAGCAAATCACCCGTGACCAGGGAATATTTTCCTAATTCTTCCCTCGGAACGTCTATCTCTTTGACAGCAGACAAGTCGAGGTAGCTGCGCTGTACGTTAGCAACCCGCAGATAAGGAATGTTGGCGATTTCTCTGCCAACCAAGTTTCTACCCTTTGTTACTCCGCTACCAATGTCCACAACTTCATCAAACCTTACCCATATCCAGCCCTGCGGCAACAGATAGGGCTTTTCCTCTTCCGTTACCGGTGGCAAGGGCTTGGGTACTTTGAGCTTGCCTTCCTTCACCAGCCGCTGCTTCTCGGTTTCGATCTCTTTCAGCAACTCGCTCGCGGGTTGGTCGTCTGGGTTCCGAGGGACGAGTTTGCCCATCACCGCCAATTGCAGGATGGCTTTGCGCAATTCGGCGACGTTTTCCTTGACGGTGTAGAGCTCGCCGAAGTGTTCGGCGAGAAAGGCCTGGGCCCTCTGGTGCTGTTTGAGTGCGGCAATGTTCAGCAGTTGCTTGATGGCTGCGGCATGAACAGTTAGTCGTGCGCTCTGTTGCGCGGTACGCAGCTTTTCCAGCTCATCGCAATGTGCCATCAGTTCGTCCACTTTGGCGACGATGCGGTGTTGTTCTGCAAGGGGGGCTAGTGGAATGGATATCGATATCAATCTAGCCTGATTCAGCTTTGGAACAGTCATGCCAGTGATGTATTGGCGCAAGTCCATACCCACCAAGCGATACACCAAGAAACTATCTATCAGCGCCGATCTATTTGGTTTAATTACATGAGCATGATTGTTTACCCACGTTTTCCCAGATATGGAAAATGCGGTTTTATCACCACTTCCCCATTTGGCCCCATCTTCACCCACAAGAACAAGAGGCTCATCAAATATATATTCTGAGACATAGTCAACAATGCCCGATGCACCATAGTAGGGATATGGGCCTGGCTGACGGTCCTTTTTGGTTACAGGCTTTCGAAGGTGATCAAGGATTTCAACTACAGCTCCGAGTCGCACCCACTCCCACCCCTGAGGCAGCGAATAAGGCCTCTCTTCTTCCATCATCGGCGGCAAGAATTGGAGCTTTTTTATCTTGCCTTCCTTCACCAACCGCTGTTTCTCGGCTTCGATCTCTTGCAGCAGCTCACTGGCAGACTGATCGTTCGGGTCTTGCGGCACTAGCTTGCCCTGCATGGCCAGTGTCAGAATAAGCTCACGCAGTTTCTTGATGCCGTCGGGTGCAGCGAAAGCGGTGTCGAAGTGCTTTTCCAGCAGTTCGACGTTGTACTTATTCATGCTCGCCCCCCAGTTCACGCTCGATCTGTTCGATGCTGGGCAGGCTGGTTTGTAGTTCTTCAGGCAGGGATTCGATCAACTGGTATTCCGCCACGCCGATGGGCTGGGTCTTGTCGCGCAATGCGTATTCGGCCACCACAGTGTTCTTGCTCTTGCACAGCAACAGGCCGATGGTTGGGTTGTCCTGTTCGACCTTGACCTGCATATCCACAGCGGTGAGGTAGAAGCTCAACTGGCCGAGGTGTTCCGGTTTGAACTTCTCGGCTTTCAGCTCGATAACCACGTAACAGCGCAGCTTCAGGTGATAGAACAACAGATCAATGTAGAAGTCGTCACCGCCCACTTCCAGATGAACCTGGCGGCCGACAAAGGCAAAGCCCGCACCCAGTTCCAACAAGAACTGGGTGATGTGCTTGACCAGTGCCATCTCGATTTCCCGCTCGTTCGCTTCCTGGCCAACATTCAGGAAGTCGAACAGGTAGGGATCTTTGAGGACTTGCCGGGCCAGATCGGTCCCCGACGCAGGGAGACGGTCGGCGAAGTTGGTGACCGCCTGGCCTTCCCGCTCGAGCAGGCGGGATTCGATATGGACTTCCAGTGTGGCGCGTGACCAGCCGTGTTCCACGGCGCGCTGAGCATAGGCCAGGCGTTGTTCTGGCTGCTTCAATCTGGTCAGTAACACCAGGTTGTGGCCCCAGGGCAATTGTCCAACAGCCTGTTGGACAATTGCCGCGTCCGGCCAGGCGTCGGCGAAGGAGCGCATATACATGAGGTTGGCGCGGGAAAAACCCTTCATCTCGGGAAAGGCCGTCCTGAGATCGTGCGCCAGCCGCTCGATGACCTTGGCCCCCCAGCCTTGCTCTGTCTGCCACTGCAGGATGTCACGGCCAATCTGCCAGTAGAGCTGCACCAACTCACGGTTGGCGGCCAGTGCGGCCCGCTGCTGGGCACTATGGATGCGGTTCTTCAGCTCGCCCAACCAGTTGGCGTAGCCTTTCGGAGCTGGAACGAGGGAGACGGGCTTGTCGCTCATTCCGCTCCCCCACTGGTGGTCTTGAGTGCGGCCAGCAGCTCGGCTTTCAGAGCCTGTTGGGCGGCCTGCAACTGGCGGGTGATGTCCTGGTATTCGGCCATCAATTCGTCCGGATCACCGAATTCAACGGCAACCTGGTGCGGGTTCTTGCAGTCCAGGTTGTAGTTGCGGGCGGCAAGCTCCTTGGCAGAGACCTTCCAGGCATGCTCAGTGGTCTTGCGTCCCTTGCGTTGTGGGCCGCCCCACCAGGTCTTCTCGCGATCGAATTCCTCAATGGTCAATGGCTTGGAACGGGAATAGTTCTTGTAGCCTTCCGGGTAGGGATGCTCGAAGAACCATACGTCCTTGGTGGGGTCGCCCTTCTCGAAAAACAGGATGTTGGTGGCGATGCTGGTATAGGGGGCGAACACGCCTTTGGGCAGGCGCACAATGGTATGCAGGTTGAACTCTTCCAGCAGTTCACGCTTGAGCGTTGTCTTCACCCCCTCGCCGAATAGGAAACCATCTGGCAGCACTACGGCTGCACGGCCCGTGTCGTGCTTGAGAAGGTGCATGATCAGCGCCATGAACAAATCAGCGGTCTCGCGAGTTCGATATTTAGCGAGAAAATTCTTTTCGATGCCATCCTCTTCCATGCCACCGAACGGTGGGTTGGTGATGATGATGTCTACCCGTTCACTTGGGCTGTAGTCCTGAAGGGGGCGTGCCAGCGTGTTTCCGTGTTTGATTTTGGGAACGTCGATGTCATGCAGCATCATGTTGGTCATGGCCAGCATGTGCGGTAGGGGCTTCTTTTCAACGCCACGAATGTGTTCAGCCAAAAACTTGCGGTCGTCAGTGGTTGCTTCTTGCTTCTTCAAATGCTCAACAGCGCAAATCAGGAAGCCAGCCGTGCCGCAGGCCGGGTCGAGAATGCTCTCGCCAAGTTTCGGGTCGAGGATATCGACCATGAACTGCGTGACCGCACGCGGGGTGTAGTATTCACCCGCATTACCAGCCGACTGCAAGTCGGCAAGGATCTTCTCGTAGATATCATTGAACAGGTGACGGTCGCTGGACTTGTTAAAATCAACATCTTCTTCGATGGTGTTGATCACCTGGCGCAACAACGTGCCCGACTTCATGTAGTTGTAGGCATCCTCGAACACCGAGCCGATCACTCGGCCCTGCGCGGAGACACCCGCCTTGGTGGCAAGCTGTTTCAAGGAAGGAAAAAGATCGTTGTTCACGAAGTCGATCAGCTCTTCACCTGTCATGCCTTCCGGGTCCTTAGCCCAGTTGCGCCAACGAAAACGGCTTTGCAGCGGGGAGCGATAATTGAGCCCGAGATCCCATTCATCTTCCTTATCGTCAAAGATCTTCAGAAACAATAGCCAGCAGATCTGGCTGATGCGCTGGGCGTCGCCATCGACGCCGACATCCTTGCGCATGATGTCCTGGATGGCTTTGATGAGAGTTGCAAGTGACATGAATACTTCCTGGATCTAGTTCTGATCAGGCACTGTAGAGCTCTCGCTCGAGCTCGTTGACGGCCTGTTGGTATTGGGTTTTTCCACCAAAGGCACGCACCAGTTCGATCGGTGTGCCCAGGCGATTGAAGGGGGCGATGGCGAGGATTTGCGTTTCCTCGATAGCGGCCACGCCTTCGTCGGCATACTTGTCGAGCAGGGCTTCGAGCACCTTCTGCGCCTGCTCGCCGTACTTGGCGAAGTAATGGCGCTTCTTGACCTGCTCGGCCCGCTCCTTGCGCGTGAGTGGGGGTTGATCCCAGGCCACGTGGCACAGCAGATCGAAGGGATCGAAATCCTTGCCGGATTGCTTGTCCACCTCGTCGGCCAAGGCCTCGAAGAAGATGCCTTGATGGGCCAACTCGTCGATGATGGCCTGTTTCTTCTCGGCCTTGCTCCAATGGCGCAGGAAATCGTCGAGCGAGGCAAACTCCTTGGCCAGTGTGTTGCGGGTGTAGTCCTTCAGGGACTCGGTGATCAGTTTGCCGTTGGCATCAAAGTACTGCACCCGTTCGGCCGCCACCTTGACCTCAACATTAGCGACAATATAACGGCGTACGCTGCTACCTTCCTCGCCTGGCAGCGGTTCCGCTATGCCACCGGGAGACAAGGGGTTGTCATCCGGCATGGGATAGGTGAAGCCATCGTCAGGCGACAACCCCTCTCCGGCCTCTCCATCTGGAGGAAGCGATGGCTCGTCGGGGCCTGGCTCATAAATTTGCACTGGGTCGCCGTCGAAAGCTGGGTCAGCAAAAAGCTCGGTCGCTTTCTTGAAATCGAGAATGGTGAACCAGTACTTGTCGAAGTCTTCGTTGATGCGCGTTCCGCGACCGATGATCTGCTTGAATTCGGTCATGGACTGGATGCGCTGATCCAGCACGATGAGCTTGCAGGTCTGGGCATCGACGCCCGTGGTCATCAGCTTGGAAGTGGTCGCGATGACGGGGTATTTGCTTTCCGGGAAGATGAAGTTATCCAGCTCCATCTTGCCTTCTTCATTGTCGCCGGTGATGCGTACGACATAGCGATGATTCTGCGCCACCAGGTCGGCGTTTTCGTTAACCAGCGCCTGGCGCATGCGTTCGGCATGGTCGATGTTGTCGCAAAATACGATGGTCTTGTCGAAGCGGTTGCTAGCCTTCAGGTATTCGCTGATCTTACGTGCCACGACTTGCGTGCGCTGCTCCAGCACCAGCGTCTTGTCAAAATCACGCTGGTTGTAGATACGGTCTTCGATCTCGTTGCCATGCTTGTCAAGCATGCCCTTGTCGGGACGCCAACCGGTCAGGTCTCTATCCAGGTCGATACGCACCACCTTGTAGGGCGCGAGAAAGCCATCGTCGATGCCCTGGCGTAGCGAGTAGGTGTAGATGGGCTCGCCGAAGTAGTCGATGTTGGAAACGTCCTTGGTTTCCTTGGGCGTAGCGGTCAGGCCGATCTGGGCGGCGGCATGGAAATACGTCAGGATCTCACGCCAAGCCGAATCTTCGGCAGCGCTGCCCCGGTGGCATTCGTCGATCACGATCAGATCGAAGAATTCCGGGCTGAACTGCTTATAGATGTTCCGTTCTTCTTCGTTACCGGTGACGGCCTGATAAAGCGACAGGTAGATCTCATACGACTTGTTGGCCTGCCTCCTCTGGATCTTGGTCATCGCCGCACCGAACGGCTTGAAGTCGTTGGTCATGGTCTGATCGACCAGGATGTTGCGGTCCGCCAGGAAAAGGATGCGTTTCTTGGCACGCGACTTCCACAACCGCCAGATGATCTGGAAGGCGGTATAGGTCTTGCCTGTGCCCGTGGCCATCACCAGCAGAATGCGCTTCTGATCTTTGGCAATCGCCTCAATGGTCTTGTTGATGGCAAGCAATTGGTAGTAGCGAGGCGTCTTGTTGCTGCCGTCGCTGTAGTAGTCCTGGGCTACCAAGGCCTGTTGCTGCGTGCTCAGGTCCTGATGCTCTGCCCACCATTGCCACAGCGTATCGGCACTGGGGAACTCGCCCAGGCTCAGTTCGCGCTCGATAACACCATCCTTGGCGATCTTGTTGTGGAACAGGAAGCCATCTCCATTGCTGCTGAACACGAAAGGCACTTGCAGCATTTCTGCATAGCCGAGGGCCTGTTGCATGCCCGAGCCGATGGCATGCTTGTTGTCTTTAGCTTCGATGACGGCAATGGGCAGGTTGGGCTTGTGGAACAGCACATAGTCGGCGCGCTTATGCTGACCACGTGTGTGCAGTTTGCCGCGCACGATGATGCGCCCCTTAGTCAGCAGGAACTCTTCGCGCACTTGGGTCAGAACGTCCCATCCTGCCTTTTCTAGCGCTGGCGTGATGAACTTGGTGCAGATGTCGCGTTCGCTGAGCGTCTGCTTATTCATAGGATGTAGTTCCTTCCATGCTGCCTTGCCCCATTGTTCCTGCCTGTCGTTCAGTGCTCGACGCGCGATCTTGTAGCCGTGTAACGACGTCATCCTCTTCGTCCATGACACTCAATCCAACACAACCAGAAATTCGGTTGCTAACGCAGTCGGCTGAACATCGCGAACATTGCGTTGCAGTGAAACCAGCCCGTAATCGGCCATCGTCTTCAGAGTGCGAGACAGATTTGGCACCTTGCGGCCGCTGAGTTCAGCCAGCTCCGTCAAAGACTTAGGCTGCTTGTTATGGATCAGGTGCAGCAGACGGCGGTTGTCATCCGACAGCACGGCTGCCAGCGAAGCCAAAGACGGGAACCAGATGCTGGGAATCTCGTCGCCCTGTGGATACGAGCGATCCGGCTGTCGAACACCGACGATGCAGCGTTTCATGTGCATGAGCCCGAAGACACGTTAGCTTACAATAATATCAGTCTCTGATAATATTGACGAACGACCAGAGAAACCTTGATGCGGCGACACAAAATGGGGTAATTCAAAAAAATTACCTCAATATCCCACAGTGACTACCCCATTCCCTGCACCCATCCTTCGGCAATAACACGGGAACAGGTACTTTCTGATGCGGACTCTTTCGTCCGATAGGAACTGAGCGCAAAGACAGGCTCGATCTCCGCGAAGTAAGCCCTGCACCACCTTGGCGAACGAGCATTCCCTTGCGCGCTTGCGTTCCTCCAGCGCTTCCAGGTTGCGCTGCTTGATCTGCTGCCACTCATGAGCAGGATGGATACCCTGCTTGACCAAGGCACGGGTCTTCTCTCGAGCCGCGCGAGCCCCCGCAAGGCTTACTTGGGGAAAGCTGCCAATAGCAGAGAGGTTCTCCTTGCCGTGCAAGCGGTACTTCCACCGCCAAAGCTTGTCCCCGGTGGGCTTGTTGACCAGCAGGAACAAGCCCCGCCTGAAAGCTTCCAATCTCGATCAGTCGGTTTGGCCGCCCTGACCTTGGCGTCAGTGAGTAGACTCTCGGGCATCGTTGGACCCCACTGCGGCCCCCCCACGATTGAACGTCACACGTTGAACAGGAAATTCATCACGTCGCCATCCTGCACGACGTATTCCTTGCCTTCCGCCCGCATCTTGCCGGCTTCCTTGGCGCCCTGCTCGCCCTTGCAGGCGATGAAGTCGTCGAAGGCGATGGTCTGCGCGCGGATGAAGCCGCGCTCGAAGTCGGTGTGGATGACGCCGGCGGCCTGCGGCGCGGTGGCGCCGATGGGGATGGTCCAGGCGCGCACTTCCTTCACGCCGGCGGTGAAGTAGGTCTGCAGGCCCAGCAGCTTGAAGGCCGCGCGGATCAGGCGGTTCAGGCCCGGCTCGTCCATGCCCATGTCGGCCAGGAAGGCCTGACGGTCTTCTTCGGGCAGGTCGACGATTTCCGACTCGATGGCGGCGCAGATGGCCACCACCGGCGCATTGCGCGAGGCCGCGAAGGCGGTCAGGCGGTCCAGCAGCGGGTTGTCGGTGAAGCCGTCGTCGCTGACGTTGCCCACGTACATGGCCGGCTTGGCCGTGATGAAGCACAGCGGCTTGACCAGCGCGGCTTCTTCGTCGCTGAGGTCGACCGAGCGCACCGGCTTGGCCTCGTTCAGCGCGGCGATGCATTTCTCGAGCGCGGCCACCAGGCGCTGCGCTTCCTTGTCGCCCGAACGCGCCGTCTTGGAATGGCGATGCAGGGCTTTCTCGGCCGTCTGCAGGTCGGCCAGCGCCAGTTCGGTCTCGATGACCTCGATGTCGGCGATGGGGTCGACCTTGCCGGCCACGTGCACCACGTTGGGGTCTTCGAAGCAGCGCACCACGTTGACGATGGCGTCCGTCTCGCGGATGTGCGACAGGAACTGGTTGCCCAGCCCTTCGCCCTGGCTGGCGCCGGCCACCAGGCCGGCGATGTCCACGAATTCCACCGTGGCCGGCAGGATGCGCTCGGGCGAGACGATGTCGGCCAGCTGCTGCAGGCGCGGGTCGGGCACCTCGACCACGCCGACGTTCGGCTCGATGGTGCAGAAGGGGTAGTTTTCCGCCGCGATGCCCGCGCGGGTCAGGGCGTTGAAAAGCGTCGATTTGCCCACGTTGGGCAGGCCGACGATGCCGCATTGCAGAGCCATGGAAATTCCTCGATGATCAAGACGGGGATTGTAGCCGCCCGGCCCGCCGGGCGCCCCCGCCCTACTTTGGCAGCCCCACCATCAGCCAGATCAGCAGCATGGGCCCGGCGTTGAACAGGCCGTGCAGCGCCACCGACGCCCCGATGCCGCGCCGCACGCGGATCCAGCCCAGCACCAGGCCGGTGGCCCACTGCGGCAGCACCAGCAGCGGCAGCATCCAGTACGCGACATCGGCCAGCACGAAATTGTTCAGGTGCACCAGCGCGAACGCCAGGCCGGACAGGTGGAACACCCGGCCGAAGTGCATCCGGTAATGGCGGCGCCAGGCCATCCGCGGGCGCGTGCGCGCCGCCCTGCCGCGCCGCAGCGGCAGGCAGGCCAGCAGCACCACCGCGGCCGCCCAGGCCAGCGTCCAGCCGTGCACGCCCCACAGCAGCGGCGGCAGGATGGTGGGGCAGACCCACAAGGCCTGCACGGGGCGCCGCAAGCCGTAGCGGAACAGCATTTCTTCGATCAGCGGCGCCCACAGCACCGCGGTCAGCCAGGGGATGGCGGACGGGTCCAGGCGATGCACCGCGCCGCCGGCGCCGGCGGCGGTGACCGCGATCGGCCCCAGGGCGAAGAAATTCAGGCCCCACAGCACCGCCGCCCAGCCCAGCAGCCGGCGCGGCGAGACGTCGGGCAGCCAATCGTTGCGCAACTGGTTGGACGAACGCCGGCCGGGCAGGCGGCGCAGGTCGGGGGCGAACAGGAAACGCCAGAAATCGGCCAGTTCGTCGCGGAAGCGCGGTTTGCGGGGCGCGGCCGCCGATGTCGCAGCCATGCCGCTCAGGCCCCGTTGCCGCTGTGCAGTTGGCGCGTGGCCAGCGCGAAATCGCCGTCCAGCATGGCCGGCACCACGGCGCGGCAACGCTGGATGACGTCGTCGATGGCGCCCTGCTCGTCGCGGCGCGGCGGGTGCAGCACGAAGTCGGCCACCTGCTGCGCCAGCCCCAGCGTGCGCGGATGGCCGATGCCGATGCGCAGGCGCCAGAAAGCGGGGCTGCCCAGGGCGGCCTGGATATCCTTCAGGCCGTTGTGCCCGGCATGCCCGCCGCCCTGCTTGAGCTTGACCTGGCCGGGCAGCAGGTCGAGCTCGTCGTGCAGCACCAGCACCTGCTCGGGCGCCAGCTTGTAGAAGCGCGCCAGCGCGCCCACGGCCTGGCCGGAGCGGTTCATGTAGGTGATGGGCTTGAGCAGCAGCACGCTGTCGCCGCCGCGCCGTGCCTTGGCCACCAAGCCGTGGAAGCCCTTTTCCAGCGCGAAGCTGGCGCGCAGGTCGTCGGCCAGGTGGTCGGCCAGCCAGAAGCCGGCGTTGTGGCGGGTGGTTTCGTAGTCGGGCCCCGGGTTGCCCAGGCCGACGATCAGGCGGATGGCGGTAGACATGATGGGCATCTTTAAAACATAAAAAACCCCGCGCATGCAACTCGCATGCGCAGGGTTTCCGTTCTGGCGTCCGGCGCGGACCGGCGCCGCGGCTTAGGCGGCGGGGGTTTCGCCAGCGGGCGCGTCGCCTTCTTCTTCAGCGGACGCAGCGCCGCCGCCCTTGACCAGCGCCGAGGCCAGCACCGGGTTGGCGTCGCCGCCGTGCGCGACGTAGGTCACGCCCTTGGGCAGCTTGACGTCGGCCAGGTGGATCGAGGCGCCGCCCAGCAGGTTGCCCAGGTCGACTTCGATGAACTGCGGCAGCGCCGAAGGCAGGCAGGTGATTTCCAGTTCGGTCATCACGTGGCTGATGATGGCGTTGCTGAGCTTGACCGCCGGCGAGGTCTCGCCGTTGATGAAGTGCAGCGGCACCTTGGTGTGCAGGGCCTGGTTGGCGTCGACGCGCTGGAAGTCGACGTGCAGGACTTGCGGCTTGTAGGCGTGCCATTGAACCGCACGCAGCAGCACGGGCTCTTCCTTGCCGTCGAACTGCATCTGCAGGATCGAGGCGTGGAATTCTTCCTTGCGCAGGGCGTGGTAGATCTCGTTGTGGTCGAGTTCGATGTTCAGGGGGGCAGCCGTACCACCATAGACAATGGCGGGAACGCGGCCCGCGCGGCGCAGGCGGCGGCTCGCACTCGAACCCTGGACGCTACGCGCAGTGGCAGTGAATTTCATGGATGACTCCAGACAATCTGGCAGCGGTGAAGCTGCCGGCTAAGTTGCACGGCACGCGACATGCGTACCGTGTTGTTTGCCTGCCTGCCGCGACCAGCAGGCGGGCAAATTCGAAAATACGGGCTGCGCCGGCTCAGTCGACGAACAGCGAGCTGACCGATTCCGCGTTGGAAATACGCAGGATGGTTTCGCCCAGCAGCGCCGCGCACGAAAGCTGGCGGATCTTGCTGCTGGCCTGGCCTTGTTCGGACAGCGGGATGGTGTCGGTGACGACCAGTTCGTCCAGTTCCGACGCCTCGATGCGGTCGATGGCGCCGCCCGACAGCACGGGGTGCGTGCAGTAGGCGTAGACGGCGCCGGCGCCGCGGTCTTTCAGGGCCTGCGCGGCCTTGCACAGCGTGCCGGCGGTATCGACCATATCATCCATGATGATGCAGGTGCGGCCGTCGACTTCGCCGATGATGTTCATGACTTCCGACACATTGGCGCGCGGGCGCCGCTTGTCGATGATGGCCAGGTCGGCCTCGAGCTGCTTGGCCAGCGCCCGGGCGCGCACCACGCCGCCGATGTCGGGCGACACCACCACCAGGTTGGCGAAATTGCGGCGCCAGATGTCGCCCAGCAGGATCGGCCCGGCGTAGATGTTGTCGACCGGGATATCGAAGAAGCCCTGGATCTGGTCGGCGTGCAGGTCCATGGTCAGCACGCGGTCGACACCGGCGACCTGCAGCATGTTGGCCACCACCTTGGCCGAGATGGCCACGCGCGCCGAACGCGGGCGGCGGTCCTGGCGGGCATAGCCGAAATACGGGATGGCGGCGGTGATGCGGCCGGCCGAGGCACGGCGCAGCGCATCGACCATGACCATGATTTCCATCAGGTTGTCGTTGGTCGGCGCACAGGTGGGCTGCAGCACGAAGACGTCCTTGCCGCGCACGTTCTCGTTGATCTCGACCATGACTTCGCCATCGGAGAAGCGGCCAACCGTCATCTTGCCCAGGGACATGTCGAGATGGTTGACTACGTCCACGGCCAGGCGGGTGTTGGCCGTGCCCGTGAAGATCATGAAGCTGTCGTTTGCCATGATGGAAGCTGCGATGGTCGATTAGGACGCGAACGTTTGCTGCGGCCGGCAAAACCGGCAAATAAAAAAGCTGCTGAACCGTGGCCAGTGTCTGACAGGCGTGTTCAACAGCTTTTTTATTGATATTTGGTGGCTGGGGAGGAAGGATTCGAACCTTCGCATGCCGGAATCAAAATCCGGTGCCTTAACCAGCTTGGCGACTCCCCAACTATCTTGCAATCCAGTTCCGCAACGGATGCTCGGCCAACCCGGGACATACCCGCACCAACCGGAACCCTGCTTGCGCTTGGCTGGTTGATTCACCAGCGACGCGCATTGTAGCGGTAATTTCCTGCTGCGCCAAAACGGCCTGTTGCGGTGTGGCGTACTGGGCGAACAAACACGCGCCAGACCCCGACATGCGGACGTGGGCACCACGCCCCGACAGCCACCGCGCCGCCCGTGAAACCTCAGGATAGCGCCGGTAAACCACCGGTTCCAGGTCGTTCTTGCCAAAAAAGCCCTGGCTCGAGCCGTGGCTCGGTTTTGTGCCGGACTCTTGCGAAGCAAGAAAGTCCGCTATTGTGACTGAAGGTGTGTTCCTTGTCAAATCGGGGTCGGAAAAAATGCCGGCCGTGGGCACGCTGGCGTCGGGCTGGGCCACCAGGTAGGCGGCCGGCGGCAGCTGCAGGGCGGTGAGGATCTCGCCCACGCCCTCGGCGAAGGCCGATTGGCCGAACACGAACACCGGCACGTCGGCGCCCAGCGGCAAGGCCAGCGCCATCAGGTCGCGGCGCGACAGGCCGGTGTTCCACAGGCGGTTGAGCGCGATCAGGGTGGAGGCGGCATCGCTGGAGCCGCCGCCCAAGCCGCCGCCCTGCGGAATGCGCTTTTCCAGCCCGATGGTGACGCCCTGCCGGACGCCGGTGGCTTGTTGCAGGGCGCGCGCCGCGCGCACGGTCAGGTCCTGGTCGGCCGGCACGCCGGGCAGTTCGGCGGCGCGTTCGATGCGGCCGTCGGCGCGCGCCTCGAAGTGCAGCGTGTCGCACAGGTCGATGAAGCGGAAGACGGTCTGCAACAGGTGGTAGCCGTCGGGACGGCGGCCCACCACGTGCAGGAACAGGTTCAGCTTGGCCGGCGCGGGTACGTCGTACAGCATGGCCGGCGGTCAGGGCTGGCTGACGGCCAGCCGGACCATGATGCGCCGCCCCGGCTCGCTGCGCTGGAGCACCAGCAGCCCGGGGCCGAGATTGTCGTAGCGCGACAGCCGCGCATGCCAGCCGTCCTGCTGGAAAGCCGCCGGGCGGCCCTGCTCGTCGCGCTGCATGCCGGCCACCGGGGTATCGTCCGCCACCCGGCCGCGCAGCCAGTCGCGCAGGCTGGCCACCGGCACGGGGCCGCCCAGCGCCTCTTCGGCCAGCGCGTCGGGGGTATCGGCTTCGAGCCGGGTGCCGTCGGCCTTGGTCAGCGTGGCGCGCCCCGGGCCGCCTTCGACGCGGGCCTCGGTGGAGCCGAGCGGATTGGTGAGGTCCAGCACGTAGCGGCGGCCGTCGTCGCGCCAGGTGAAACCGCCCTGCACCGCCTGCTGCTGGCCGCCGGCCTCGGTGACCGTGATGGCGAAACGGCCGCTGCGCGAGAAGGCGCCGTCGGCCGTGCCGGAAGGCGCGTCCGGCACGCTGGCGCAAGCCGCCAGCAACGCGCACAGCCCGCCGGCCAGCCAGCCGCGCAGCCAGGCGCGGCGCGGCGCCATGCCCGCGGCCGCGCTCACAGCGAGACCCCCAGACGCTTGGCGGTATCCAGCAGCGTGCGGTTCTTGGGATCCTTCTGGAAGCCGGCGCGCAGCAGCTCTTCGGCCTGCTGGCGCTTGCCCTCGGACCAGAACACCTCGGCCAGGTGCGCCGCGATGTCGGCCTCGGGGCGCTGCGCATAGGCGCGCGACAGGTACTCGGCGGCGGCCTGGCGGTCGCCCATGCGGAATTTGACCCAGCCCATGCTGTCGAGGATGAACGGGTCGTCGGGCAGCAGTTCCAGGGCCTGGGTGATCAGGTCGAGCGCCTCCGGCAGGCGCTGGTTGCGGTCGGCCAGCGTGTAGCCCAGGGCGTTGTAGGCGTGGGCATGGTCGGGGTCGAGGGCGATCACCTGCCGCAGCTGCGTTTCGAGTTCGTCGTAGCGGCCCTGGCGCTCGTACAGCATGGCCAGTTCGTACTTGATCTCGACCGTATCGGGCTGCGCCTGGTTGGCGGCCTCGAGCGTGGCCACCGCCTGGTCGAGGCGATCGGCGTCGCGCAGGATCTGCGCCTTGGTCAGCACCCCCTGCACCTGGTCGTCCTCGTCGTGCGGCTGTGCGGCGTCGATCATGGCCAGCGCGTCGTCGATGCGCCCCTGCTTGGCGCGCAGCGCGGCCTGGCGCATCTGCGCGGAATAGCGCAGCGCCGGATCGTCGATCTGGCCGAGCTGGGCGATGGCTTCGTCGTAGCGGCCCTGGTCCTCGGCGATGCGCGACAGCAGCACCCGCGCGTCGGCCTCGGCGGCGGGCGCATCGGAGGCGCCGGCCACGATCGATTCCTGGCGCTGGTTCTGCACGTCCAGGTATTGCTGCAGCAGGCTGCGGGCCTGGTCCTTGCGGCCGGCCTTGTAGGCCAGCTGCGCCTGCATGAACAGCAGGTCGAAGTCCTCGGGCGAGCGGCGCGACATGGCCTGCAGTTCCGCCAGCGCGCTGTCGTAGTCGCCGCGCTCGGCCATCTGGCCGGCCAGCGCCAGGTGCAGCTTGCGGGCATCCGGATGCTTGGCCAGGAAGGCGCGCGCCTCGGTCTCGGCGCGGCGCGGGTCGACGCGGGCGCCGTATTCGAGCACGCGCTGGGCGGCCGCCTCGGAGTGCGGGTCGGCCGCCAGCGCGGCGCGGGCCTCGTCGGCGGCGCGACCGTAGTCGCCCGCGGCCTGCGCCACATCGGCCAGGGCCAGGTGCGCCGCGGGCAGCTTGCGCACCGGCGGGCTGAGCGACTCGTCGAGGATGCGCAGGGCCAGGCGGCGGTCGTTCAGGCGCGCCAGCACGCCCAGCGCCTGGGAAATCGCGGCGGGCTTGTCGTCCGCCGCGTCGATGCGCTGGCGCAGCGCCGCCGCCAGGCCGGACGTCTGGCCATTGGCGGCGGCCAGCGCCAATTCGGTGGAGCTGGCCTCGATGTCGCTGGGCGCCAGGCGGGCCCATTCGCGCGCCGCGTCAAGCGCCCCCGGCAGGTTGCCGCCCGCCAGCTGGAATTCCAGCGCGCGCCGGGCCAGGCGCGGGTCGCCGGTCTCGCGGGCCAGGTTCGCCAGCGTGGAGGCCGCCGTGCTGTACATGCCGCGCTGCGCGGCGATCTCCGAGGCCAGCACGCGATAGAAGATGTCGGCGGTCAGCGAGACGTATGGGATCTGCCCCGGCCGCAGGCGGATGACCTGGGTTTCCGGCGTGCGCGACTGGGGCACCAGGCGCGGCCCGGTGGCATCGCGGCCCGGCCCATCGGCCGCCAGCGCCGGCACCGACTGCAGGCCCGCCAGCGCGAGCGCCAGCACGGTGATTACGGAATGAACTTGTTTGAGCGAGGACTTCACGCGGCCCGTCCGGTTGATGGCACAATCTCTGGTCAAGCAATTGATCATCTTACACTGGCTCATGCCGGAACTTCCCGAAGTCGAAACCACCCGCCGCGGAATCGACGCCGTCATCACGGGCCAGACACTGCGCCGGCTGGTGGTGCGCGAAGCGCGCATGCGCTGGCCCATTCCGGCCGAACTTCCCGCCCTGCTGTCGGACCGCACCGTGCTCGAATGCGCGCGGCGCGGCAAGTACCTGCTGCTGCGCTTCGAACACGGCACGCAGATCGTCCACCTGGGCATGTCGGGGTCGCTGCGCAGCGTGCCGGCCGGCGAAGCGCCGCGCAAGCACGACCACGTCGACTGGGTGTTCGACCACGCCACGCTGCGGCTGCACGACCCGCGCCGCTTCGGCGCCGTGCTGTGGCATCCGGACAGCGCCGGCCCGGTGGCCGCGCACCCGCTGCTGGCGCGGCTGGGCATCGAGCCCTTCGACCCGCGCTTCGACGGCGCCTGGCTGCACAGCCAGTTCCGCGGCCGCAGCGTCGCGGTCAAGCAGGCATTGCTGGCCGGCGACGCGGTAGTGGGCGTGGGCAATATCTACGCCTCCGAAAGCCTGTTCCGCGCCGGCATCGACCCGCGCACGCCGGCGCGCCGCGTTTCGGCGGCGCGCTGCCAGCGGCTGGCCGACATGGTGCGCGCCACCCTGGCCGACGCCCTGGCCTCGGGCGGCAGCACCCTGCGCGACTACGTCGGCGCCAGCGGCCAGCCCGGCAGCTATTTCGAGATCCACGCGGCGGTCTACGAACGCGCCGGCCTGCCCTGCAGGGTGTGCGCCACGCCCATCCGGCGCCTGGTGCAGGGCCAGCGCGCCACTTACTACTGCCCCGCCTGCCAGCGCCGCTAGGGCCTGTTCCCTCTAATAAAGCCCCGCACTGGCCGGCGATCGGGGGCCCGCCCGCCGCCTTGTCGCGCCGGCTGAATTCGTCTATAGCGAATGTATTGCACAAAAACAAATGCCAGGCTATATTGGCCCGCATCAGAAGCCCACATATCAGGAGACGCCGTGAGCAAGCAATTCGCCTCCCACGCCGACCTGGCCGACAAGGTCGTGTCGTTCGAGAAACTATCCGACAACGCCTACGCCTACACCGCCGAAGGCGACCCGAACACCGGCGTCATCATCGGCGACGAGGCCGTCATGGTGGTGGACACCCAGGCCACCCCCGTCATGGCCCAGGACGTCATCCGTCGCATCCGCGAAGTCACCGACAAGCCCATCAAGTACATCCTGCTGTCGCACTACCACGCGGTGCGCGTGTTCGGCGCTTCGGCCTACAACGCCCAGGAAATCCTGGCCAGCCGCGACACCTACGACCTCATCGCCGAGCGCGGCGAACAGGACAAGGCCAGCGAGATCGGCCGCTTCCCGCGCCTGTTCCGCAACGCCGAGTCGATCCCGCCCGGGCTGGTCTGGCCCACCATGACCTTCCAGGGCGCCATGACGGTCAACCTGGGCAACCTGGAAGTCCACCTGCTGCAGGTGGGGCGCGGCCACACCAAGGGCGACACCATCGCCTGGCTGCCCGAGCAGAAGATCCTGTTCGCCGGCGACCTGGTCGAGTACCAGTCCACGCCCTATTGCGGCGACGCCTATTTCCGCGACTGGCCCACCACCCTGGACGCGCTGGCCCGCTTCGGCGCCGAAAAGATGGTGCCCGGCCGCGGCCCGGCGCTGAAGAACGCCGCCGAAGTGCGCCAGGGCCTGGCGGGCACGCGCGCCTTCCTGACCGACCTGTACGGCGCGGTCAACCGCGGCGTGGCGCAGGGCAAGGACTTGAAGTCCATCTACCGCGAGGTCTACGACTTCATGCAGCCGCGCTACAGCGACTGGGTCATCTTCGACCACTGCATGCCGTTCGACGTGTCGCGCGCCTATGACGAGGCCACCGGCCACGACCATCCGCGCATCTGGACCGACAAGCGCGACCGGGAAATGTGGCAGCAGCTCGAAGGCTGATTCCCGCATGAGGCCGCGCCAGCGCCCCGCAGAGGGCGCAGCGGCGCGCATGGCGGGCGCAGCGGCGCACCCGCCTACAGGAGACAACGCGTGAGCGACATCGATTACCAGGCGCTGGAGTTCGCCTATCAAAAGCACGCCGACCAGGATTGCCCCGCCCCCGCCAGCCACCGCGTAGTGGTAGTGGGCGCCGGGCCGGTCGGCCTGACCACCGCGCTGGACCTGGCGCAGCGCGGCGTGCCCGTGGTGGTGCTGGACGACGATTACCGGCTGTCGACCGGTTCGCGCGCCATCTGCTTCGCCAAGCGCACACTGGAAATCTGGGACCGCCTGGGCGTGGGCCAGCGCATGGCCGACAAGGGCGTGTCCTGGCACGTGGGCAAGGTGTTCTTCCGCGACCAGGAAGTGTGGCGCTTCGACCTGCTGCCCGAGCCCGGCCATCGCCGCCCCGCCTTCGTCAACCTGCAGCAATATTATGTAGAAGGCTTCCTGCACGAAGCCGCCTGCGCCCACCCGCTGATCGACCTGCGCTGGAAAAGCAAGGTGGTCGGCGTGACGCAGCGCGGCGACGGCGTCGACCTGGCGGTCGAGACGCCCGATGGCACCTATGCCCTGCAGGCCGAGTGGCTGGTCGCCTGCGACGGCGCGCGCTCGCCGGTGCGCAAGCTGCTGGGCCAGGAAAGCCACGGCCGCGTATTCAAGGACCGCTTCCTGATCGCCGACGTCAAGATGACGGCGGACTTCCCCGCCGAACGCTGGTTCTGGTTCGACCCGCCATTCCACCCCAATCAATCCGTGCTGCTGCACATGCAACCCGACAATGTCTGGCGCATCGATTTCCAGCTGGGCTGGAACGCCGACCCGGTCGAGGCGGTCAAGCCGGCCAATGTGCTGCCGCGCATCCGCGCGCTGCTGGGGCCCGATACCCAGTTCGAACTGGAATGGGTCAGCGTCTATACCTTCGCCTGCGAACGCATGGACGCCTTCCGGCACGGCCGGGTGGTGTTCGCGGGCGATGCCGCGCATCGCGTTTCGCCGTTCGGCGCGCGCGGCGCCAACAGCGGCGTGCAGGACGCCGAGAACCTGGCCTGGAAGCTGCAGCTCGTGCTGGCCGGCGCGGCGCCCGAGCGCCTGATCGATTCCTACGCGGCCGAGCGCGAACAGGCGGCCGACGAGAACCTGCTGAACTCCACCCGCTCCACCGACTTCATCACGCCCAAGAGCACGGCCAGCCGTCATTTCCGCAACGCGGTGCTGAACCTGGCGCGCGAACACCCGTTCGCGCGCGCGCTGGTCAACAGCGGGCGCCTGTCGGTGCCCACCACCTACGCGGATTCGCCGCTCAATACGCCGGACGTCGATGCGTTCGACGGCCGCATGGTGCCGGGCGCGGTGGCGCTGGACGCGCCGGTGCGCGATGCCGCCGGCCGCGACGGCTGGTGGCTGTCCTGCCTGGACGGCAGTTTCGTGCTGGCGCTGTTCTGCGGCGCGCGCGCGCCCGCCGCGGCCACCCTGGCTGCCCTGCGCAAACTGGCCGACGGCGCGGTGCCGCTGCGCATCGTGCTGGTGGGCGACGGCAGCGCGCCGCTCGATGCGCCGGCCGACTGCGCCGTGGTCTACGATCACCAGGGCTGCCTGGCGCAGCGCTACGATGCGCGGCCCGGCACCTGCTACCTGCTGCGGCCCGACCAGCACGTCGCGGCGCGCCGCCGCGCGTTCGACCCGGCCGCGCTGGCCGCCGCCGTGACGCGCGCGCTGGGCCAGGCCTGAAGGAGCCCACCGACATGCCCCTGAACATCGACACCAACCTGCCGGCCCCGGACGCCTTCTACGAGGCCCTGATCGACACCCACCGCGACCTGGACGACGTGCAGAGCGCCGAACTGAATGCCGCGCTGATCCTGTTGCTGGCCAACCATATCGGCGACATGGAAGTGCTGCGCGACGCGCTGGCGCGCGCGCGCCGCTCGGTGCTGCCGGACGCGGCTGCTTGAACCTGGCACGGGCGCCGCAAGCCCCGTTGTTTCCATTGATGCCGATCAACCGAGCTCGCACAACATCCCTACAGCCGCCTCGCCAACTGCCGTAAGACAGCCGAAGGAGAAACGCCGGCGCGCCGCTAGTCATGGCGGCGCGCCGGCAGGACGCTAGGCAGACGGGATATGAAACGGTTATTGGGCATGTTGTCGCTGCGGCGGAAATTCATGTTGCTGGGCGGCCTGAGCCTGGCATTGTTCGCCGCCCCATTGTTCTTGTATGGACACGCGTCGTGGCAGGCCGCGTCGCAGAAACGGCTGGAAGCGGCAGGCACATCGCCGATCGGCAGACTGCTGAACCTGACGCGCGCCATGCAGGCGCATCGGGGATTGTCGAATGTGTACCTGAACGGCGGCCAGCAGGCCGGCGCCGAGCGGCAGGCGCTGGCGCCGTCGGTCGACGCCGGCTTTGAAGAACTGGCCGCCCAGTTGCGCCAGACCCATGCCGACGAGGCCGCGCCGGCGGGCCTGGCCGAGCTGCAGCAGGCGTGGCGGGACTTGCATGCGCGCGTCGCCGCCGGAAACATCGACGCACAAGCCAGCTTTGCGCGGCACACGGAACTGGTGACGCGGCTGCTGCAGTTGAAAGACGAATTGCTGGACCGCTTCCGCTTGAGCGTGGCCAGCGACCTGGCCGAGACCGCGCTGATCGCGACGGCCTACCGTACCCTGCCCGCTGTCGCCGAAGAGCTGGGACTCGTACGGGCGCGCGCATCGGCCGCCCTGCTGAACGACGCCATCTCGGCAACCGACCGCCTGCTGTTGGACACGAGCCTGGCGCGCGTCAATGACGCCAAGGTCACTATCGCGCGCGACCTGGCCCGCGCGCGCGCCGCGAATCCCATGCTGGCCGACGACATCGACTCCGCCGGCGCTCGGATCGAAACCGCGCTGGATGCTTCGATCGCCCTGACACGCACCATGCTGACGCGCATCGCCACGCTGTCCGCCGATGAACGGCGCAGTTTTTTCAGGCAAGCCACCGTCCATCTGGAAACCCTTTACCAGGTCATAGACCAGGTCACGGCATTGACCGCCGGGCTGCTGCTGCGGCAGGTCAGCGCGATCCAGAACGAGCAGGCGCTGCTGTGGGCAGTGCTGGCGGCCCTGGGCGCACTGGCCTGCGTCCTGGCCGTGATGATCACGCGCTCCATCACGCAGCCTCTGTCGCAGGCGGCGGCTTTGGCCGGGCGCGTAGCGGCGGCGGACCTGAGCACGCGCGCTGTGCCGCAAGGCCGGGACGAGGTCGCACGCTTGCTGGAGGCACTGAACGACATGAGCGCGGGATTGAGCGCCACCGTGCGCGGCGTGAAGTCCAGTGCGGGGGCCATCGAAGTCGCGGCGCGCGAGATCGCCGCCGGCAACCAGGATTTGTCGCGACGCACCGAGGAACAAGCCTGCAGCCTGGAGCAGACGGCGGCCTCGATGGAACAGTTCACCGCCACTGCGCGGCAGAACGCGGCCAACGCGCTGGCAGCGCGTGATCGCTCCGCCAGCGCGGCGGAACTGGCCGATCATGGCGGCGCCGTCACGCGCGAAGCCACCGCCGCCATCAACGCGGTGCAGGAAAGCGCGGGCAGGATCGGCGAGATCATCGCCGTCATCGAAGGCATTGCCTTCCAGACGAACATTCTTGCGCTGAACGCGTCAGTCGAGGCGGCCAGGGCCGGCGAGCAAGGCAAAGGCTTTGCCGTGGTCGCCAATGAAGTGCGCAGCCTGGCGCAGAAATCCGCGATGGCGGCACGGGAAATCAAGACGCTGATCCAGCACTCGGTGAAGCAGATCGACGAGGGAGCGGGCAAAGCCGCGCGGGCCGGCGTGGCCATCGACGACCTGGTGGCGGAAATCCGCGAGGTGGCCGCCATCGTCGCGAAAATCGGCATCGCCGTGGAAGAACAGACCCAGGGCCTCGAGCAGGTCAACCATGCTGTCTCGCAGATGGACGATATTACTCAGCAGAACGCGGCGCTGGTCGAGGAGGCGTCGGCAGCATCCGAAAACCTGCTGGATCAGGCCGCCGCGATGAACCGCCTCATGATGGCGTTCGTGCTGGGCGAGGACATCATCCCCGGCGCTGTCATCCGACTCGCTCGTCCAGGCATTCCAGCAAGGCCTTGACCCGCGCGCTGCGGCCCTTGCGGCCCGGCACCAAAAGCATGACCGGCGCGGCGTCGAGCTGCCAGGCCGGCAGCACCCGCACCAGCGTGCCGCGCGTCACCGCGGCCTCGGCGTCCCATTGCGACCGCACCACCAGGCCCAGGCCTTGCTCGGCCCAGGCCCGCGCCACGTTGCCGTCGTTGGAGACATAGGCGGGCGTCACGCGCACCGTCTCGAAAGCCTTCTGCCCCGCCGCGCGCCTGCCGGGCCGCCGGAAGCGCCACAGCGTGGCATCTTCATCGTTTTCGCGGATGCAGATGCAGCGGTGCCGCAGCAGGTCGCGCGGCTCGCGCGGCGTGCCGTGGTCCTGCAGGTACTGCGGGCTGGCGCACAGCCAGCGCGCATTGGCGGCCAGCCGGCGCGTCACCCAGGACGAATCGCGCACCGCGCCGATGTGCACCACCGCGTCGGCGTCGTGATGGTCGGGCCACGGCGTCTCGCGCAGATCCAGTTGCACGCGCAAGTCGGGATGGCGCAGCGCCAGGCGCGCCAGCACGGGCGCGATATGGCGCCGGCCGTAGCCAAATGGCGCGGCGATGTGCAGCGTGCCGGTCAGCCGGCTGTCGTCGCGCTGCAGCGACTCGGGCAGCGCGCGCAATTGCGCCAGCAGCGCCGCCGCCTCGCGCGCGAAGCGCTCGCCCTCGGGCGTCAGGCTCAGGCGGCGCGCGGTGCGCACCGCCAGGGCCAGCCCCAGCCCGGCCTCCAGCTTGCGCAACCGCATCGACAGCGCGGGCGGTGTCACATTCAACGCGCGGGCCGCTGCGCTCAACGACGGCGCCTGCGCCAATGCCGCCGCCAGCTCCAGGTCTTCGATCCTGATCATTCAGCGATGCTTAACGATTGATGAAGAACCATTAAATCACGACCGTAGTTATCCGCCCTATAGTCCCGCCATTGCCTGATCCCAACCTGGAGCGTTTTCATGTCCGCTGTGCCTGCATCTTACCCGCGCGCCGTGCTGTTCGACCTGCTCACGGCGCTGCTCGATTCCTGGACCGTCTGGAACACGGCGGCAGGCTCGGAAGCGGCCGGCCGGGCCTGGCGCGCCGAGTACCTGCGCCTGACCTACGGCTGCGGCCGCTACGTGCCTTATGAAGAACTGGTGCGCCAGGCGGCGCGCGCGGTCGACCTGCCCGACAGCGCGCCGGCCGCGCTGGAGGCCGGCTGGCACGGGCTGCCGCCCTGGGACGGCGCGCGCGCCCTGCTGCAGGCCCTGCGCCCGCACTGCAAGCTGGCGGTGGTGACCAACTGTTCACAGCGGCTGGGCCATCAGGCCGCGGCGCTGCTGGGCATCGATTGGGACGTCGTCGTGACATCGGAGCAGGCCGGCTATTACAAGCCCGATCCGCGCCCCTACCAGATGGCGCTGGATACGCTGCAGGTGGCGCCGGCCGATGCGGCCTTCGTGGCCGGTTCGGGCTATGACCTGTTCGGCACCGCGCGCGTCGGCTTGCGCACTTACTGGCACAACCGGGTCGGCCTGGCCCTGCCGCAAGGCGCGCCCGCGCCCGAACTGCAATCGCCCACCCTGGACGCCGCGCTGCCCTGGCTGCAGGCCTTCCGCCGCGCGTCCTGATCCCCGGAGCAAGCCATGATCCGCCTTCCCTGCCACATCGCGGCGCTGGCCGCCCTGGCCCTGCTGTGCGGGCTCGCCGCGCCGGCCCACGCGCAGCAGGCCGACTACCCGCGACGCCCCGTCACGCTGGTGGTGCCGTTCCCGCCCGGCGGGCCGAGCGACGCGCTGGCGCGCGGTTTCGCGCAGCAGATGGGCAACCGGCTCGGCCAGCCGATCGTGGTGGAAAACGTCGGCGGCGCCGGCGGCACCATCGGCCTGCAGCGCGCGGCCCGCGCGGCGCCCGACGGCTATACCCTGGCGTTCGGCACGCTGGGCACCCATGTGGCCAATGCGGCTGTCTATCCCAGGCTGCCCTACGATCCGCTGGCCGACTTCCTGCCGGTCGGCCTGGCCGGCTCGGCGCCCATGCTGCTGCTGGCGCGCGCCGACTTTGCCGCGCAGGACCTGCCGCAGTTCGCCGCCTGGCTGGCGGCCCGGGACGGCCAGGCCACCTACGGCAGCGCCGGCGTCGGCTCGATCTCGCATTACGGCTGCGTGCTGCTGCTGGCGGCGCTCGGGCAGCCCGCCACGCACGTCCCGTATCGCGGCGTGGCGCCGGCCATCAGCGACCTGATGGGCGGACAGACCGATTTCATGTGCGACCAGACCACCACCTCGCTGCCGCAGATCGCCGGCGGCAAGCTCAAGGCCATTGCGGTACTCTCGGACACGCGCCTGCCGCAATTGCCCGGCGTCGCCACCGCGGCGGAAGCGGGCCACGCGCTCGACCTGCGCTCCTGGAACGCCATCTTCGCGCCGCGCGGCACGCCCGAGCCGATCATGGCGCGGCTGCGCCAGGCCTTGCAGGACGCCGCCGCCGATCCCGGCTTCGGCGCGCAGATGCGGGCCGTCGGCGTGGACCTGCCGCACGGCCCGGCGGCGCAGCCGCAGGCGGTGACGACCCTGATCGAGCGCGGCCTGCGCGACGACGTGCCGGCCCTCAAGGCCCGGCAGGAATTCCTGAACTGAGGCGCCCCGCGCCATTCATCGCACCATGACCATGCCCACCCACCCCCTGGAAACCCTGGACACCCCGGCCGCCATCATCGATGTGGCGCGCATGCAGGCCAACATCGCCCGCATGCAACAGCGCATGGATACGCTCGGCGTCGCCCTGCGGCCACACGTGAAGACCAGCAAGTGCACGCCCGTGGCGCAGGCCCAGCTGGCCGCCGGCGCGCGGGGCGTGACGGTGTCGACGCTGAAAGAGGCCGAGCAGTTCTTCGAGGCCGGCATCGGCGACATCCTGTACGCCGTCGGCATGGCCGAACACCGCCTGCCGGCGGCCCTGGCGCTGCGCCGGCGCGGCTGCGACCTGAAGATCATCACCGACAACAGCGCCGCCGCACGCGCCATCGCCGCTTTCGGGCGCGAGCATGGCGAGCGCTTCGAAGTGTGGATCGAGATCGACACCGACGGCCACCGCTCCGGCATCAAGCCCGAGGAGGCCGCGCTGCTGGACGTGGGCGCCGTCCTGCACGCGGGCGGCATGCAGCTGGGCGGCGTCATGACGCACGCCGGCTCGAGCTACGACCTGGACACTCCCGAGGCGCTGGCGGCCATGGCCGAACAGGAACGCGCCGGCTGCGTGCGCGCCGCCGAACGCCTGCGCGCCGCCGGCCTGCCATGCCCGGTGGTCAGCGTGGGCTCGACGCCGACCGCGCTGTCGGCCGCGCAGTTGCGAGGAGTAACCGAAGTGCGCGCCGGGGTCTATGTCTTCTTCGACCTGGTCATGCACAACATCGGCGTTTGCCGCACCGACGAGCTGGCGCTGAGCGTGCTGACCACGGTGATCGGCCACCAGGCCGAGAAAGGCTGGGTGATCGTCGATGCCGGCTGGATGGCGATGAGCCGCGACCAGGGCACGCGCAAGCAGAAGCAGGACTTCGGCTACGGCCAGGCCTGCACGCTGGATGGCGCCCTGTTGCCGGGCTATACCCTGATCGGCGCCAACCAGGAACACGGCATCCTGGCTGCCGCCGCCGCGCCGGCCGGCGAGGACGTGGCGGCGCGCTTCCCGATCGGCACGCGCCTGCGCATCCTGCCCAACCATGCCTGCGCCACCGGCGCGCAATTCCCGCAATACCACGCCCTGTCGCCCGACGGCGGCCTGCGGGCCTGGGACCGCGCGCACGGCTGGTAGCCGCGCCGTTACTGACCAACTTGCCGGAGACCCGACCACCATGACCGACCGCGATTCCGCCCCCCGCTACCTGTCGCCCGCCGCGCTGGCCCTGCCCGGCGGCCACTACAGCCATGCCTGCGTGGCCAATGGCATGGTCTACGTCTCGGGCCAGTTGCCGATCCGGCCCGACGGCGCGCTGCTGGCCGACGCGCCGTTCGACACCCAGGCGCGCCAGGCGCTCGCCAATGTGACGGCCGCGCTGGCGGCCGCCGGCAGCGGCATCGGGCGGCTGGTGCAAGTGCGGGTATACGTGGATAGCGTCGAGAATTGGCCGGCCTTCAACGCCGTGTATGCCGAATGGGCGGGCGCGGCGCGGCCGGCGCGCGCCGTAGTGCCGACCGGGCCGCTGCATCATGGTTGCAAGGTGGAAATCGAGGCCGTGGCGCTGGCCTGAGCGCCCGCCGGCCGCGCTCAGGCGGCGTCGGCGAAAGTCTCGATCACCACCCCGCGCAGCCATTGGTTGCCGCTGTCGCGGTGAAAGCGGCGATGCCAGTACAGGTTGGTCTGCAGGGCCGGCACGCGCACCGGCGGGGTCAGCATGCCTAGCTGGAAGTGCGGCGCCGCGCTGGCCGCCAGCTTGCGCGGCACGGTGGCCAGCAGGTCGGTGCTGCCGACGATGTACGGCACGGCCGCGAAATGCGGCACGCTGAAATGCGCATCCAGCGCCACGCCGGCCTTCTCCAGCGACTGGTTGACCTGCCCGTAGGGCGCCGCGCGCGACACCACCAGGTGGCGCTCGGCCCGGAACGCCTTCAGCCCCATGCCCTCGTGCGCGGTCGGGTGGCCGCGCCGGAACAGCGTGGCGTAGCCCTGGCGGAACAGCATGCGCTGCATGATGCCGCTGCCCAGGTCCTCGAACGCGCCGATCGCGAGATCGACGCGGCCGGCATCCATCTCGCGGCGCAAGTCGGCGCCCAGCAGGCGCAATGAATCGATGCGCACGCCTGGCGCGCGGCGCGCGCACTGCTCCATCAGCTGTGGCATGAAGTGGATCTCGCCCACGTCCGACATGGCGATGCGGAAGCGCCGCTGGCTGGCGGCGGGACGGAAGTCATGGGTGGCGTCCAGCGTATGCGACAGCAGCGCCAGCGCCTCGCCCACCGGGCCGCCCAGGCGTTCGGCCTGCGGTGTGGGCTGCATGCCCTGCGGCGTACGCACGAACAAGTCGTCGCCCAGCGCGGCGCGCAGGCGCCGCAAGGCGTTGCTGACGGCCGGCTGGGACAGGTCGAGCCGCCGTGCCACGGCCGAGATATTGCGCTCTTCGAGCAGGTGCTGGAACACCACCAGCAGGTTCAGATCGAGATTGCGCAATTCGGCCATGGCTGCTCCTATATTCATGAAAGTTATAGTCGATATTTTTGTATTCCCATAGCCAGGGATGGCGGTTTTGCGGAAAATGACCGCTGCACGTACGCCGCGCGGCCTGATCGCGCGCGTCACAGGAGACCCCGCCATGTCCTTGCAATACCAATCCGGCTTCGGCAACGATTGGGCCACCGAAGCCCTGCCCGGCGCGCTGCCGGTGGGCCGCAACTCGCCCCAGCGCTGCCCGTACGGGCTGTATGCCGAACAGTTGTCCGGCACCGCGTTCACGGCGCCGCGCGCCGAGAACCGCCGGTCCTGGCTGTACCGCATCCGCCCGGCGGTCCAGCACCGGCCCTTCGAACCGTTCACCGGCGCCGCGCGCTGGCTGAGCGACTTCGGCGCCGGCCCGGTCACTCCCAACCAGCTGCGCTGGAGCCCGCCGCCCATGCCCGACGCGCCCACCGATTTCATCGAAGGCGTGCAGACCTGGGGCGGCAACGGCGCGCCCGGCGAGCACAGCGGCGTGGGCATCCACTTGTATGCCGCCAACCGCTCGATGCAGGGCCGCTTCTTCTACAACGCCGACGGCGAGCTGCTGATCGTGCCGCAGCAAGGCCGGCTGCGCCTGGCCACCGAGCTGGGCCTGATCGACGTCGAGCCGCTCGAGATCGCCGTCATTCCGCGCGGCGTGCGCGTGCGCATCGAACTGCCCGACGGCCAGGCGCGCGGCTACATGCTGGAAAACTTCGGCGCCGCGCTGCGGCTGCCCGAACTGGGCCCGATCGGCTCGAACTGCCTGGCCAATGCGCGCGACTTCCAGACGCCGGTGGCCTGGTACGAAGACGTCGAGGGCGACTTCGAACTGATCGGCAAGTTCACCGGCGGGTTCTGGCGCGCGCCCATCGACCACTCGCCGCTGGATGTGGTGGCCTGGCACGGTACCCACGCGCCGTACAAGTACGACCTGCGCCACTTCAACCCCATCGGCTCGATCAGCTTCGACCATCCCGACCCGTCCATCTTCACCGTGCTGACCGCCCCCTCGGACACGCCGGGCACGGCCAACATGGATTTCGCCATTTTCCCCCCGCGCGTGCTGGCCATGGAAGACACCTTCCGCCCGCCCTGGTTCCACCGCAACGTGGCCAGCGAGTTCATGGGCCTGATTCACGGCGTCTACGACGCCAAGGCCGACGGCTTCGCGCCGGGCGGCGCCAGCCTGCACAACTGCATGAGCGGCCACGGACCGGACGCCGGCACCTTCGAGAAAGCCACGGCCGCCGATACCCGGCAGGCGCACTACATCCGCGATACGATGGCGTTCATGTTCGAGACGCGCCGCGTCATCCGCCCCACCGCGCAGGCGCTGGCGAGCCCGCAGCTGCAGCGCGACTATTACGAATGCTGGCAGGGGCTGAAGAAGCACTTCGACCCCGCCAAGCCCAACTGACCGACAGCCCATGACCACTCTGAACGAAACCCACGACGCCAACCTGACCAGCTGGGTGGCCAGCGCCAACGCCGAAGGCGCCGGCTTCCCGGTGCAGAACCTGCCCTACGCCGTGTTCCGCCGGCGCGGCAGCCAGGAAGCGTTCCGCCCGGGCGTCGCCATCGGCGACCGCATCCTCGACCTGGCGGCCCTGGCGGAACTGCAGGTATTCGAGGGCCAGGCCGGCGCAGCCCTGGCCGCCTGCACGGCGGACAGCCTGAACCCGCTGATGGCGCTGGGCCGCGCCCACTGGAGCGCGCTGCGCCTGGCGCTGTCACGCGCGCTGCGCAGCGGCGCGGCGCTGCAGGCCCGCCTCGAGCCGCTGCTGGTGGCCCAGGCCGAGGCCGAATACACCACGCCCGCGCGCATCGGCGACTACACCGATTTCTATATCTCGCTGCACCACGCCACCGCGGTCGGCAAGCAGTTCCGTCCGGACAACCCGCTGCTGCCCAACTACAAATGGGTGCCCATTGGCTACCACGGCCGCGCCTCCAGCATCGGCGTCGAGCAGCGCTTTCCGCGCCCGGTCGGCCAGACCCGTCCCGCCGCCGAGGGTGGGCCGCCGCAGTTCGGCCCGTGCCAGCGGCTCGACTACGAACTGGAACTGGGGGTGTTCGTCGGCACCGGCAACGCGCAGGGCGAGCGCATCGCCCTGGACCAGGCCGATGACCACGTGTTCGGCCTGTGCATCCTCAACGACTGGTCGGCGCGCGACATCCAGGCGTGGGAATACCAGCCGCTGGGGCCGTTCCTGGCCAAGAACTTCGCTTCCACCATCTCGCCGTGGATCGTCACCATGGAAGCGCTGGAGCCGTTCCGCGCAGCCTGGACCCGCGCGGCCGGCGAGCCGCAGCCGCTGCCCTACCTGGCCTCGGAACGCAACCGCGCGCAGGGCGCCTACGACGTGCAGATGGAAGTGCTGCTGACCACCGAGGCCTCGCGCGCCGCGGGCCACCCCCCGGCCCGGCTGTCGTCCAGCAACTTCCGCGACGCCTACTGGAACATCGCGCAACTGCTCGCGCACCACACGGTCAACGGTTGCAACCTGCAGCCCGGCGACCTGCTGGGCACCGGCACGCTGTCCGGCCCGCGGCCCGAGGAAGCGGGCTCGCTGCTCGAACTGACCCAGGGCGGCAAGGCCCCCATCGAACTGCCCTGGGGCGAACAGCGCGTCTTTCTGCAAGACGGCGACCAGGTCATCATCCGCGCCGAATGCCGCAAGCCGGGCTACCCGCGCATCGGCTTCGGCGAATCCGCCGGCACGGTGCTGGCGGCGCGCTGAACGGCCGGGCCCACGCGGGCCCGTGCCGGCGCTACTGGGCGGGCAGCCGGTAGCGCTCTTCCCGGTAGGCCCAGCTGGCCCACAGGGCGTGGGCCAGCGCCTCGTCCACCAGCCCCGGCGGCGCCGCGGTTTCCGCATAACCGTCCTCGCGCTCGAGCGGCGCGCGGCTGTAGCGGTAGGCGCGCGCCGCCTTGCGCGGCTCCAGCACCACCAGCGTATCGCCCTTCAAGTAGCCGAAATTGTCGCCATACTGCATGAGCGCCCGGCCCGGATCGCGGCGGGTCAAGTCGGCCCCGGGCATGGGGTGCGTGCTGTCCAGCCCGATCAGCGACAACAGCGTCGGGCCCATGTCGATCTGGCTGACTAGGCGCTGGTCCTGGCGCGGCGCGACCGTGCCGCCCAGGATCAGCGCCGGGACGCGGAAGTGGCGCACCGGCACGAGGTTGGCGCCGAACACGCGCGAATCGTGGTCGGCGATCACCAGGAACACGGTGTTATCCCAGTACGGGGCGCGGCGCGCTTTCTCGAAGAACTGGCCGAGCGCCCAGTCGGCGTAGCGCACGGTATTCTCCACCGTGGCCGGCTCGCCCACCGGCTGGATACGGCCGGCCGGGTATTCCCAGGGTGAATGATTGCTGACGGAAAACGCCAGCGTGAACGCCGGCCGGTCGCCGTCGGCGCGCAGCAGGCGGTCGAGCTGGTTGAACATGTCCTCGTCCGAGGCGCCCCACGAGCCGACGAAGGCCGGCGCCACGAAAGACTTGCGGTCCACCACTTCCTTGAAGCCATTGCCCAGGAAGAAGCCGCGCATGTTGTCGAAATGCGCCTCGCCGCCGTAGACGAAGCGCGCGTGATAGCCGTGCTGCCCCAGCAACTGGGCCAGGGTGAAAAAGCCGGTCTGCGCGCGCGGCAGCTTCAGCACGGCCTCGGCCACCGAAGGCGGGAACCCCGCCGCCACCGCCTCCAGGCCGCGCACGGAGCGCGTGCCGGTGGCGTAGGCGTGATGGAACATCCAGCCCTGCTGCCCCAACTGGTCCAGGTTGGGCGTCAGGTCGCGGCCGCCCAGGCTGCCGACATACTGCGCGCCCAGGCTTTCTTCCAGGATGATCACCAGGTTCAGCGGCTTGTCGCGCCGCGCGCTCGCCTGCTGGGCGTGCAGCGTGGGCAGGTGCGGGTCGGCGGGCGGCCCTTGCAGGCCGGCCGCCTCGCGCACGATGCGGTTCATTGTGGCCGCGTCCATGGCCGGGTACAGCGCCGCCGACGAACGCTCGTCGCGCAGGCGATAGGCCGCGTCGAACACGTTGTACAGCGAGTTGAGCGCCAGCGTATTGACCATGGCGTCGCCGGAAAACGCCACCATCGACGGGTTGATGGGCCGGTGGCCGAGCGTGCCCCGCGCGGCCAGCACCGTGACCGCGATGATGGCCAGCGAAGCCAGCGGGCGCTTCCACCAGGCCAGCCGGGCGTCGCGCGCCTGGGTCGGGAACAGCCGGGTGGCCAGCCACGCCGCCAGCGCCAGCACCACGAACGCCGCCACCAGCACGCCCTTGTAGCCCTGCCACAGCATGGCGGCGACCTCGCGGGGATGCACCAGGTATTCGAAATACAGGCGGTTCGGCCGCGTGTCGTATTCGGCGATGAACTGCGGCGTGGAGACTTCCAGCAATACGTAAAGCATCCACCACAGGCGGAACCACCACGCCGTCAGGCGTGCCGCCAGCGGCCGGTGGCCCAGCCATGGCGACAGCGCCGCCGGCAGGGCCGCCACCATGGCGAGCAGGCACAGGTCGATGCGCAGACCGCCCGCCATGACCGGCCACAGCCCGCCCGCGTCCTGCACGCGCGGCCATAGCCAGAAGCAAAGAGCCAGCCGGCTCAGGGTCAGGAGCGCCAGGACGGCGACAATGAACCGCAAGGTGAGACTACGCAAGAAGAACTCCGCAATACCGGGCCGGGCATGGCGCGGCGTGGCGGCGCGCCCGGCGGATCCGCCAGCATACTGCGGGCGAATTGTTGTATGACATCATATGAATTTTGGCGATTATCCTAGCGCACCTGGGCGCGGCGCAGCCGCTCGCGGCTGTTGCTCAGGTGGGTGCGCATGGCCGCCCGCGCCGCCTCGGCCTCCTGCCGCACGATGGCGTCGTAGATGTCCTCGTGCTCGAGGTTGACGCGCGCCAGGTATTGTTCGCGGTCTTCGTGGGCGATGCGCGCCGAGTTGATGCGCGTGCGCGGGATGATGGCCGAGCCCAGGTGCGACATCAGGTCCGCGAAGTAGCGGTTGTCGGTGGCCTGCGCCACCAGCAGGTGGAAGCGGAAGTCGGGCGTGATGGTGTCGCCGCCCGCCGCCAGGCAGGCGCGGAATTCGTCCAGCGCGCGGCGCATGTCGGCCAGCTGGGCATCGGTGCGGCGCTGCGCCGCCAGGCCGGCGGCCTCGCTTTCCAGGCAGATACGCAGTTCCAGCAATACCAGCACGTCGCGCACCGTGGCGATATCGGCCGGGTCGACGCGGAAGTCGGCGCTGCCGCTGGGCTCGAGCGCATAGGTGCCCACGCCGTGGTGGGTCTCGACCAGGCCGGCGGCCTGCAGGCGCGACAGGGCTTCGCGCACCACGGTGCGGCTGACGCCGAATTGCCGCATGAGCGCCGATTCGGTGGGCAGCTTTTCGCCGGGCCGGATCTGCCCGCCGCGAATGCGCTCGGAAAAATCCTCGACCAGCCCTTGCGCCAGGTTGCGCGGACGGCGCGGCGTAGAGACCGGCGATTCTGGGGTATCGGTCATCAAGGGATATCCCGGGTGGCGCCGCGCTTGACGGCGAATTTTTGGCCTAATTATACTGCCCACAGGTTGTACGATAACTGATCTGGCGAAGACCAGGCGCAGCATTTTCCCCAACTTGCTGGACCACGCATGACCGTACCCGCCGATTTGCCGCCCCCCGCGTCCCGATGCCGCCGCCTGCTCATCACCGGCGCCGCCGGCGGCCTGGGCCAAGTACTGCGCGAACGCCTGCGGCCCCACGCCGATATCCTGCGCTTGTCCGACATCGCCGCCATGGCCCCGTCCGGCCCGGACGAAGAGGTCGTCCCCTGCGACCTGTCGGATCCGCAGGCCGTCATGGAACTGGTGCGCGGCTGCGACGCCATCGTGCACCTGGGCGGCATATCGGTCGAGCGGCCGTTCGACGAAGTCCTGCCCGCCAACATCCAGGGCACCTACGACATCTACGAAGCCGCCCGCGTGCATGGCGTGCGACGCATCGTGTTCGCCAGCTCGAACCACGTCACCGGCTTCTATCGGCAGGGCGAGATCCTGGACGCCGACACGCCGCCGCGGCCCGACGGCTATTACGGCATCAGCAAGGCCTTCGGCGAGAACCTGTCGCGCTTCTATTTCGACCGCTACGGCATCGAGACCGTCTGCCTGCGCATCGGCTCGTCGTTCCCGGAAGCGCGCGACCGCCGCATGCTGGTCACCTGGCTCAGCTACGACGATCTCACCCAGTTGGTGGTGCGCTCCCTCTTCACGCCCAAGGTCGGCCACACCATCGTGTACGGCGCCTCGGCCAACCGTGACCGCTGGTGGGACAACCACGCCGCGCGCCACCTGGGCTTCGAGCCCAAGGACTCCTCCGAGCGCTTCCGCGCCGCGGTCGAGGCGCAGCCCGAGCCGGACCCGGACGACCCCGCCACGCAATACCAGGGCGGGGCGTTCGTGAAAGCGGGGCCTTTCTGATCATGGACGCTCCGCAAGCCGAACGGCTGGGCGACATGCTGTGCGAAGTCGGGGAAAGCCCGGTATGGCGCCCCGCCGAACAGGCGCTCTACTGGACCGACATCCCCGCGCGCCGCCTGTGGCGCTACGAGCCGTCCAGCGGCCGGGCCCGCCAATGGGCGCTGCCCGAGATGGCGGGCTGCATCGCCATGCGCGGCGACGGCTGGCTGGCCGCCATGGAAAGCGGCCTGTACGCCCTGCCCGCCCTCGCGCCCGGCCAGCCCGCGCCCGCGGCCACCCTGCTGGCGCGCGTCGCCCATGCCGAACCGGCCATGCGCTTCAACGACGGACGCTGCGACCGCCAGGGCCGCTTCTGGGCCGGCACCATGGCGCTGGACATGGCGCGCGGCCGCGACAGCGGGCGCCTGTACCGCTATGGCGGCGGCCGGCTGGACGCGCCGCTGCCCCTGGCGCTGATCGTGCCCAATGGCATGGCCTTCAGCCCCGACGGCCGCACCATGTACCTGTCCGACTCGCATCCCGGCCGCCAGACGGTATGGGCTTTCGACTACGACATCGACGCCGGGCTGCCGCACCGCCGCCGCGTCTTCATCGACCGCCTGCCGGCCGGCCGCCCGGACGGCGCGGCGGTGGACCAGGACGGCTGCTACTGGATCTGCGGCAATGATGCCGGCGCGGTGTACCGCTACACCCCCGACGGCCGCCTCGACCGCAGCCTGCCGCTGCCGGTCGCCAAGCCGGCCATGTGCGCCTTCGGCGGCCCCGGCCTGGACACCCTCTTCATCACTACGATCCGGCCGTCCGCGGTCCCGGACGAGGCCCTGGACGGCGCTGTCCTCGCCTTGCGCCCCGGCACGCGCGGCCTGGAGGAACCCGCTTACCTCGATTAGACCCGCACCGCAGTCAGGCTGAGATTTCCACAAGAGCACCTCACGACACGCCACCACTCCCACCCCGGAGGTAGACAATGCTGCGCTTCATCCCCCAACGCGCCACCCTGGCCGCGTCCGTCCTGCTGTTGTCCGCGGCCGCCTGGTCCGCCCATGCCGAGACACTGCGCTCGGCCGACATTCACCCCGACGACTACCCCACCGTGCTGGCGGTGCGCCACATGGGCGAACTGGTCAAGCAGCGCACCAACGGCCGCCTCGAGATCAAGGTCTATGCCGGCAGCAAGCTGGGGCGCGAGGAAGACTCGATCGAGCAAGTGAAGCTGGGCGCGCTCAGCATGACGCGGGTCAGCAGCGCGGCCATGCACAACATCTGCGAAGTGACGCGCGTGCCGTCGCTGCCCTTCCTGTTCCGCTCCAAGGAACACCTGCACAAAGTGCTCGACAGCGACATCGGCGAGCAGATCCTGCGTTCCTGCGAAGACGCCGGCTTCGTCGGCCTGGCCTGGTACGACAGCGGCGCGCGCTCGATGTACACCCGCGACAAGCCGATCAAGACGGTTGAGGATGTGCGCGGCCTGAAGATCCGCGTGCAGCAGTCGGACCTGTCGGTGGCGATGGTCGAGGCGCTCGGCGCCAATGCCACGCCCATGTCCATGGGCGAGGTCTACACCGCGCTCAAGACCGGCCTGGTCGACGCCGCCGAAAACAACTTCCCCAGCTACGAAAGCGCCCACCACTACGAAGTGGCCAAGTACTACTCGATGACGCAGCACACCATGACGCCGGAGATCCTGCTGTTCTCCAAGCGCCAGTGGGACAAGCTGCCCGAGGCCGACCGCAAGATCATCCGCGACGCGGCCCGCGAGTCCGTGCCGTACATGCGCAAGCTGTGGAGCGAGCGCGAGGACAAGTCGCGCGCGCTGGTCGAGCAGGCCGGGGCGCAGGTCGTCGAGCCCGACAAGGCCTCGTTCCAGGCGGTCATGAAGCCGGTGTACGACCGCTATGTCACGACCGACGCGATGAAGGACCTGGTGTCCCGCATCCAGGCGGTCAAGTAGAGTCCGCCATGTCCGTCCAAGTGATTCCAACGGCTGAACAGCGCGCGGCTGGCGGCGCGTTCGCGCGCGCGCTGGATTGCTACGCGCGCGGCTGCGCCGCCCTGGCCCGCCTGTGCATGGTGCTCAGCGTCGCGGGGCTGGTCTGCCTGATCGCGGCGGTCTCCTACCAGATCTTCGGCCGCCACGTGCTCAACAGCACCCCCACCTGGGCCGAAAGCCTGTCGCTGCTGCTGGTGCTGTACGTCACCATGATGGGCGCCGCGGTGGCGGTGCGCGATGCCGGCCACATCGGTTTCGAATCGCTGGCCCAGCTGCTGCCGCCGCGCGGCCAGCGGCGCCTGCAGCTGTTCGTCCATGCGCTGGTGCTGCTGTTCGGCGCGCTGATGGCCTGGCAGTGCGGCGTGCTGGCCGAATCGGTGCACAGCTACAAGATCCCCAACCTGGGGTTGTCGGAGGGCTGGAAGTACGCGCCCGCCACGCTGTCCGGCGGGCTGATCGTGCTGTTCTCGCTCGAGCACATCATCGCGCTCCTGCGCAACCAGAAGGTGGTCCCCGCATGGCACTGACGCTGCTTTCCATGACGTTCATGGGCTTCCTGGCGATCGGCGTGCCGGTGGCCTTCGCCATCGGCCTGGCCTCGATTACGGCCATCCTGTATGAAGACCTGCCCATCGCGGTGGCCTTCCAGCAGATGACGTCGGGCATGAACGCGTTCTCGTTCCTGGCCATCCCGTTCTTCATCTTCACCGGCGAGCTGATGCTCTACGGCGGCATCGCCGACCGCATCGTCGCCTTCGCCAAATCCGTGGTGGGGCACGTGCGCGGCGGCCTCGGCATGTCGAATGTGCTGGCGTGCACCCTGTTCGGCGGCGTGTCCGGCTCGCCGGTGGCCGATGTCTCGGCCATGGGCTCGGTCATGATCCCGATGATGAAGCGCGACGGCTACCACGCCGACTACGCCGTCAACGTGACCACCCACGCGGCCCTGGTGGGCGCCCTGATGCCCACCAGCCACAACATCATCATCTACACCCTGGCCGCCGGCGGCAAGGCGTCCATCGCGGCCCTCATCGCCGCTTGCGTGGTGCCGGCGCTGATCCTGACCCTCTGCAACCTGGCGGCGGCCTACCTGGTCGCGCGCAAGCGCGGCTATCCGGCCGGCGCCTTCCCGGGCTGGGGCATCGTGGCGCGTTCGCTGGCGGCGGCCACGCCCGGGCTGTTCGTCATCGTGCTGATCATCGCCGGCATCCTGAGCGGCGTGTTCACCGCGACCGAATCGGCCGCCGTGGCGGTGCTGTACGCGCTGGCGCTCACCGCGCTGGTCTACCGGTCGCTGACCTGGGACCAGTTCCTGCGGGCGGCCGCCAAGGCGGTCAAGACCACCGGCGTCGTGCTGCTGCTGATCGGCATCTCGGCCACGTTCGGCTACCTGATCGGCTTCTACGGCGTGGCCGAGAAAACCGGCGAACTCATGGCCACCATCTCGGACAGCCCTTGGGCCATCTTCCTGATGGTGAACATCGCCCTGTTCGTGCTGGGCACCTTCCTGGACATGGCGGCCACCATCCTGATCTGCACGCCGATCTTCCTGCCGATCTGCATGCAGTACGGCATGAGCCCGGTGCAATTCGGCGTGGTGATGCTGATCAATTGCGCGCTGGGGCTGAACACGCCGCCAGTGGGCACGGTGCAGTTTGTCGGCTGCGCCATCGGCAAGGTCGCGGTGGGCACCGTCATGCGCACCATCTGGCCGTTCTACGGCGCCCTGCTGGCGGCGCTGGCGCTGGTGACCTACGTGCCGGCGTTCTCGTCCTGGCTGCCCGACCTGTTGTTTAAATAAGGCGCGGCCGGGCGGCCCCGCCGCCGTCAGGCCTGCAGCACCTTGCCCGGGTTCATCAGGCCGCGCGGGTCAAGGGCCTGCTTGATGCGCTTCATCAGCGCCAGTTCGACGGCGCCCTTATAGTGCGGCAGCTCGTCGCGCTTGAGCTGGCCCACCCCGTGCTCGGCGCTGATCGAGCCGGCGTGCGCCTGCACGCTGCGATGCACCACGTCGTAGATGTCCTGCTGCAGGGCCAGCAGGTCCGCCTCGGTCTGGCCGGGCGCGCGCGCCACGTTGTAATGCAGGTTGCCGTCGCCCAGGTGGCCGAACACCACGTTGCGCACATTGGGGAACCGCTGCTGCAGCAGCGCGTTGGTCTTGTGCACGAAACCGGCGATGGACGAGATGGGAATCGAGACATCGTGCTTGATGCCCTTGCCCTGCTCGGCCTCGGCCAGCGGAATGCTTTCGCGCAAGTGCCAGAGCGCGCGGCTCTGCGCCACGTTGGCCGCGATGGCGGCGTCCTGCACCAGCCCGGCCTCGATGGCGGCGCCCAGCACCGTCTCGAAGCGCTCGCGCGCATGTGCCTCGCTCTCGCTGTCGGACAGCTCCAGCAGCGCGAACCAGGGCGCCGCGGCCGACCCGCCCTCGAACGGCAGGCGCTGCTGCGGGAACAGGCGCACCACCAGTTGCAGGCAGTCGCCGGCCATCAGCTCGAAGCCGGTGAGCGCGGCGCCGAAGCCGGCGCGCGCGCGACAGCAGCTCGACCGCGTCATCGATCGACCCCAGCGCCAGGAGCGCCGTGCAGGACGCCACCGGGCGCGGGAACAGCTTGAGCGTGGCGGCGGTGATGATGCCCAGCGTGCCCTCGCTGCCGATGTACAAGTCGCGCAAATCGTAACCAGTATTGTCCTTGCGCAGGCCGCGCAGGCCGTCCCAGAGCTCCCCTTCGGCGGTGACCACTTCCAGGCCCAGCGCCAGCTCGCGCGCATTGCCGTAGCGCAGCACCTGGGTGCCGCCGGCATTGGTGGCCAGGTTGCCGCCTATGGTGCAGCTGCCCTCGGCGGCCAGGCTCAGCGGGAACAGCCGGCCGGCATCGGCGGCGGCCTGCTGCACCGCCTGCAGGATGCAGCCGGCCTCGACCGTGATCGTGTCGTTGTCGGTATCGATGTTGCGGATGCGGTTCAAGCGCGCCGTCGACAGCAGCACCGCCTGGCCGGAGTCGTCCGGCGTGGCGCCGCCGCACAGCCCGGTATTGCCGCCCTGCGGCACCACCGGCGCGCCATGCTGCGCGCACAGGCGCACCGCCTGCGCGACCTCGGTGGCGCTGCCCGGCCGGATGACGGCCTGCGCCGTGCCGCGGTAGCGGCGCCGCCAATCCTGCAGGTAGGGTTCGGCGTCGGCGCCGGTCAGGACATGGGCGGGGCCCAGGAGTGACTGCAGTTCATTCAGTAGGGACATGGGCGGGATCGGCGGTCGGGGCGCCCGGCCACGCCGGGCGACAGGAGAAGGAACGAGGGTTATTGTAGGACGAGCCCGCCGGGCGTGGTCGCCCCCCGTCCGGCCGGCGAATCGGGGATAATTCACCCAAAGCGGCCGCCGCAGGCGGCCCGGCCTGGCAACCCGGCTTACGCAAAGGAACCCATTTGAACGACGCCCCCCGCTATCCAGATTCCGTCTTCAAGGCCTACGATATCCGCGGCACCGTCCCCGACACCCTCGATGCCGGCTTCGCCCGCGCGCTCGGCCGCATCCTGGCCGACCAGGCGCGCGCGCAGGGCGTCGGCGCGCTGGTGGTCGGCCGCGACGGCCGGCTCAGCAGCCCCGGGCTGGCGCAGGCCCTGCAGGACGGCATCCAGGACGGCGGCGTCGACACCATCGACATCGGCCAGGTGCCCACGCCGCTGGTGTACTACGCGGCCCATACGCAGGGCACCGGGTCGGGCGTGGCCATCACCGGCAGCCACAACCCGCCCCAGTACAACGGCTTCAAGATGATGATGGCCGGCAAGGCCCTCTACGGGCCGGCCGTGCTGGCCCTGCGCGACGCCATGAACGCCGCGGCCGCGCAAGGCGGCGCCCCGGCGGCCGCGGCGCGCGGCACGCGGCGCGCGCTCGACCTGGTGGACGAATACATCGACCGCATCGTCGGCGACGTCAAGCTGGCGCGCCCGCTCAAGGTCGCCATCGACTGCGGCAACGGCGTGGCCGGCGCGGTGGCGCCGCGGCTGTTCCGCGCGCTGGGCTGCGAAGTCACCGAACTGTACTGCGAGGTCGACGGCACCTTCCCCAACCACCACCCCGATCCGGCCGACCCGCGCAACCTGCAGGACCTGGTCGACTGCCTGGCCCGCACCGACTGCGAAATCGGCCTGGCCTTCGACGGCGACGGCGACCGCCTGGGGGTGGTCACCAAGTCGGGCCAGATCATCTGGCCCGACCGCCAGCTCATCCTGTTCGCGCGCGACGTGCTGCAGCGCTGCCCGGGCGCCACCATCATCTACGACGTCAAGTGCAGCCGCCACGTCGGCCTGGCGGTCGAGCAGGCCGGCGGCCAGCCGCTGATGTGGCAGACCGGCCATTCGCTGGTGAAGGCCAAGCTGGCCGAGACCGGCGCGCCGCTGGCCGGCGAGATGAGCGGGCACATCTTCTTCAAGGAACGCTGGTACGGCTTCGACGACGGCCTGTACACCGGCGCGCGCCTGCTCGAGATCGTGTCGCGCCACGCCAACCCTTCCGAACCGCTCGAGGCGCTGCCTCAAGCCCTGTCGACCCCCGAACTGAAGCTCGAAATGGCCGAGGGCGAACCGTTCGCCCTGGTGCAGGCCCTGCGCGAACAGGGCAAGTTCCACGGCGCCCTGCAAGTCATCACCATCGACGGGGTGCGCGCCGAATACCCCGACGGCTTCGGCCTGGCGCGCGCGTCCAATACCACGCCGGTGGTGGTGCTGCGTTTCGAGGCCGACACCCCCGAGGCGCTGGCGCGCATCCAGGACGACTTCCGCCGGCAGCTGCAGCGGCTCGCGCCCGACGCCGCCCTGCCCTTCTAGAACGAGCCGCCCCGCCCATGCCCACTTCCCTGCCGTTCAGCCCCGCATGGCTGGCCTTTGCCCAGGCGGCCCAGAATGCCTCCCGCCGGGGCGACCAGTTGCGCATCATCGAAGCCGCCGGCCTGCGCATCGACCTGACCGCGCAGGCCCAGTCCGAGCAGCTCGACCAGGCCGCCCAGGCCCTGCTCGTGCAGCAGAACTTCGACGCCGCGCGCGCCCACCTGTACGACGGCGGGCAAGCCAACTGGACCGAACGCCGGCCCGCCTGGCACACCGCGCTGCGGGCCGACAACCCGCCGCCGGCGGTGGCCCAGGCCGTGCTGTCCGAGCGCGAGCGGGTGCGGCGCTTCGTGCGCGAACTGGACGGCGCCGACGCCTATGGCGGCATTCTCCACCTGGGCATCGGCGGCAGCGACTGGGGGCCGCGCATGGTCACCCGCGCGCTGCGCCACTGCGGTCTGCGCCGCAACATCCAGTTCGCTTCCAATGTCGATTCGCACGCGGTGGCCGACGCCATCGGCCAGCTCGATCCCCACGACACGCTGGTGATCGTCGCGTCCAAGTCGTTCACCACCACCGAGCCGCTGGCCAACGCCGAAGTGGCCATGAACTGGCTGCGCGACGCCGGCGTGGCCGATCCCATCAAGCACGTGGTGGCGATCACCGCCAATGTCGACGCGGCGCTCGATTTCGGCATCTCGCCCGAGCGGATCTTCCGCTTCTGGGACTGGGTCGGCGGGCGCTACTCGCTCTGGTCGGCGATCGGCCTGCCGGTCGCGCTGGCGCTGGGCTGCGAGGCGCTCGACCAACTGTTGGCCGGCGCCGCGGCAATGGACCAGCACTTCCTGCAGGCGCCGCCGCTGCGCAACGCGCCGCTGCAGATGGCGCTGGCGGGCATCGCCAACCGCAGCGTGCTGGGCTACGCCACGCTGGCGATCACCCCCTACGACTCGCGCCTGCTGCACCTGGTGCCCTGGGCGCAGCAGCTCGACATGGAATCGCTGGGCAAGGTCGCCACGCGCGACGGCACTCCCGTGGGGGTGCCCACCGGCCCGGTGGTATGGGGCATGCCCGGCACCGATTGCCAGCACACGTTCTTCCAGTGGCTGCACCAGGACACCACCGGCGCGCCGGTGGACTTCATCGTCTGCGAACAGCCGGACCATCCCTATGCGCGCCACCACAAGCTGCTGATCGCCAACTGCCTGGCGCAGCGCTCGGCGCTGCTGCGCGGCAAGTCCTACGAAGAAGCCCTGCACGAGACGCGCCAGCACGAACCCGACGCGCAGCGCGCCGAATTGCTGGCCCGCCACCGCGTGCATCCGGGCGGCCGCCCGTCCAATCTCATCGTGTTGCCGCGCCTGGATGCCTATTCCCTGGGCGCCCTGCTGGCGCTGTACGAACATAAAGTGTTCGCGCAAGGCGCGCTGTGGGGCATCAACCCGTTCGACCAATGGGGCGTGGAATTCGGCAAGCTGCTCGCCAAGAACATCATCCGCGAACTGGACGCCCCGTCCACCGAATCCTCCGACCAGGACCCGTCCACGCGCCACTGGATCGACATCCTGTCGCGGCGCGGCTGAACGTCGCCGCGCCGCGGCGCTACTGCCCGAGCGCCCGGTAGATGTCCAGGTGTTTGCGGCAGACGTCCTCGATATCGAACTCCCGTTCGGCCAGCTCGCGGCCGGCGGCTCCCAGCCGCTGCCGCAGTCCATCGTCGGTCGCCAGCCGTCCGATCGCGGCGGCCAGCGCCATGGCGTCGCGCGGCGGCACCAGCAAGCCGGTTTGATCCGGTTCGATCGCGTCGCGGCAACCCGGCACGTCGGTGGTCACGACGGCGCGTCCGCAAGCCGCCGCCTCGATCAGCGAGCGCGGCAGGCCTTCGCGATACGACGGCAGCACCGCGATGTGCGAGCCCGCATACAGCTCGGCCACATCACTGCGCTCGCCCAGGGCTTCAATGCTGCCCTCGCGCTGCCAGGCGTCGACATCGGCTTGCGTGACCGAGGCCGGATTGCCCGGATCGACCCCGCCCGCCAGCACCATGCGCACCGGCACGCCGCGGCTGCGCAGCAAGCGTGCCGCCTCGACGAATTCCAGCACGCCCTTGTCGCGCAGCAGGCGGGCCACCATCAGCGCCGCCACCGGCGGCGGCGGCTCGGCCACCGCCGCGTACGCCGACAAGTCCACGCCCGAGCCGCGGATCATCACCACCTGGTCCGCGCGCACCGCGCCCACGCCACGCAGCAGGTCGCGGTCGTTGGCGTTCTGGAACACCACGCGACTGTTGCGGTGCCCGAGCGCCAGGCGGTACAGGACTGTCACGATGGCACGCACCGCGGCCGCCTTGGCGCCACGCGCCACGAAGACGAAACCCAGTCCGGAGATCGCCGAGACCATGGCCGGCACGCCGGCCAGCCGGGCGGCAATGCCGCCGTACAGCACCGGCTTGATGGTCACCAGGTGGACCAGGTCGGGCCGCAGGCGGCGGAACAGGCGCCAAAGCGCCCAGAGAGTGGCCAGTTCCTGCAGCGGCTGCTGGCCGCTACGGGTCATCGGCACCGCATGGTGAGTCAGGCCATGAGCCTCGATCTGCGCGACACTGTCGCCCGGCATGGTGGCCACGTGCACCTCGTAGCCGGCGCGCCGCGCGGCCAGCGCGAGCGGCAGCCGGTGCGACAGGAAGAACGCCGGGTTGTTCACCACGAACAGCAGGCGCGGGGATGCGGTCATGGGCGGGCTCCGGCTATGCGGCGCCAGGCGGCCTCGTAGGCGGCCACCATGTGCGCCAGGTCGAATTCGGCCAGCACCCGCTCGCGGCCGGCCGCACCGACGGCGGCGCGGCCGCGCACGGCGATATCGTCCAGCGCCGCTGCCACGCCGCCCGCCAGCGCCTCGGGCTGTTCGGGCGGCACCACGGGCGCGGTAGCGCCGACGATATGGGCGGCGTCGCCCACGTCGGTCACGACGCAGGGGGTGCCGCAGGCCATCGCCTCGGCCACCACGTTCGGAAACCCTTCCGCGCAGCTGGACAGCACATGCAGGTCGAGCGCATTCATCACGGCCGGCACGTCGTCGCTCGGACCGGTCAAGAGGATCCGGCCGCGCAGTTGGTGGTGGTCGATCAGGGCCGCCAGTTCGGCATTGCCGGGCGACATGCCGCGTCCCACCAGCACGCACTGCAGGCCGCGGTCGCGTCCGTCGCGCACCAGCGCGGCCACCGCGGCCAGCAGGTTGGCATGGTCCTTGAGCGGGTCCCAGCGGGCCACGCAGCCGATCAGGGGTGTCTGCGGCGCCACCTGCCACAATTGGCGCATCCGTTCGCGCGCCGGCTCGTCGGGCTGGTAGCGCGACAGGTCGTAGCCGTTGGCGATCACTTCCAGCCGGTCGGCGCGGTAGCCATACTGTTCGTGCCGCACGGCCGCATCGCGCGCCGCGCAGACGATGGTGGCGGGCACGCGCCCCGACAGCAGCGCGCACAGCTTCAGCACCAGCCGGGCCGAGCGGCTGCTGCGCTGCAGGTGCGCGCCGGAATTGCGTATGCCCCAGGCCACCGCGCGTATGCCGGCCAGCCGCGCGGCCAGGCCGCCGATCAGGTCGGCGTGGTACATCCAGGTCTGCACGGCATCGGGCCGCTCGCCGGCCAGCAGCCGGCGCAGCGCCAGGAAGCCATCCAGGGTCAGCCGGCCGCGCGGCATGCCGAGCGCATGCACGGGCACGCCGGCAGTGCGCAGGCGCGCGCCGTACACGCCCTCGTCGGTCAGCGACACCACGCTGTGGCGCACCCGCTGGTCCGGGTAGGTGGCCAGCCGGAACAGCACCGATTCGGCGCCGCCCTGCCCCAGGCCGGTAATGACATGGATGACCCGCAGGATGGCGGGGCCGCTCATTGCTTGCTCCGCACCGCGTCGAACAGGGCGTCCCATTCAGCCAGCACGGCGGGCAGCGCATAGCGGCGTCGCACCGACTCGGCCGCCCGCGCGCCCAGCTCGCGCCGCGCCGCCGGGTCGCTCATCACGCGCCGCAGGGCCTCGGCCAGTTGCGCGCGGTCGCCGGCCGGCACCAGCAGGGCATCCTGGCCGTCGCGCGTCATCTCGCGCGGGCCGCTCGGGCAATCGAAGGCCACGCTGGGCAGGCCCAGCGCCATGGCCTCCAGCAGCACATTGGGAAAGCCCTCCACCGCCGAACTCAGCACGAAGGCCTGCCCTTTGGCCAGCTCTTCCCACGGCTCGGTGGTGCGGCCCGGCAGCTGCACGCGGCCGTCCAGGCCGGCCTGGGCGAGGCGCGCCTGCAGCGCATCGCGGTCGGGGCCTTCGCCCCAGATCCACAGGTCCCAGTCGGGGAAATCCGCCGCCAGCGTGGCATACACATCGATCAGCAGGTCGAACCGCTTGGCCGGCGCCAGCCGGCCCATCGCCAGCAGGCGCTTGCGCGGCGCGGCCGCGGCCGGGTCGACTCGCGGCGCCTCCAGCAACTCGGGCGGCAGGGGGTTGGGAATGACCTTCAATTGCTTGATGCCAGGCACCTGGCAGGCGAACGGCTCGACCGTATCCTCGGCCTGCACGGTGACCATGTCGGCGCGCGGGTAGAACAGGCGCCGCAGCGCCCGCCACACGCGCCCGGTGGACTGCTCCACGACCGGGTTGGTGCGTTCGCAGACGATCAGCGGCACGTCGAGTCCGCGCGTGGCCAGGATGGCGGCCACGTTGACGTTGGTCAGGAACGAAATGACCACGTCCGGCGCCTTCTCGCGGATCAGCGCGCGCAGCGCCCGCAACCGGCGCCAGGCGGCCAGCGCCCCGCCGTCGCGCGTGCCGACGCGATCGGCCAGCCACACCAGGTCCACCGCGTCGGACAACGGATAAAAACAAGTGCCCTTGGCGGAATAGGTGGGCACCAGGGTCACGGCATCGCCGCGATCGGTCCAGGCATTGACCAACGTCGCGGCCACCCGTTCGGCGCCGCCCGCGTGCATGGAACTGACCAGCAGCAGTATTTTCATGTATTGGAATCCTGTTCGCCGGCCATGCCGGCGTGATAGCGGTCCAGCCAGGCCTGCATCATCAGCACGCCCCACAAGCGGCTGTCCCAGTTGCGATGCCCGGAAACATGCTCGCGCCACTTGTGCAGGATCGGCTCGGGCTCGAACCAGCCTTCCTGGCGCAGGCGGGCCGGATCCAGCAGCGCCTCGGCCCAGTCGCGCAGCGGGCCGCGCAGCCAGCTGGCCAGCGGCACGGCGAAGCCGCGCTTGGGGCGATCGACCAGCGCCTGCGGCACGTGGCGGTACAGCACCTGGCGCAGCAGCCATTTGCCGGTATTGCCGCGCACCTTGTATTCGAACGGCAGGCGCCAGGCGAATTCGTAGACGCGATGGTCGAGCAGCGGCACGCGCGTCTCGAGGCTGACCGCCATGGCGGCCCGGTCGACCTTGACCAGGATGTCGTCGGGCAGGTAGGTGACCGTGTCCAGCTTCATCATCACGTCGAACGCGCTGCCGTCCATCGGCTGCTCGAACAGCGAAGGCGGCTCGACGCCGCCCTTGACCACCCGGCCCGGGTCGGCCCAGTAGGACACGAACAGGCGATAGAAATCGCCCCGCGTGTCGGCGCGCAGCAGCTCGCCCAGCTTGCCTACCTTGCCGCGCCAGGCGCCGCGCCCGGGCAGCGCGGTGGAAGCCCCCATCAGCGCGCCCATGGCGTGGCGCAGCGGTCCCGGCACCCGTTCGCACTGGCGCCACCAGTCGCGCACGCGGAAATAGCGCGAATAGCCGCCGAACAGCTCGTCGCCGCCGTCGCCCGACAAGGCCACTGTCACGTGCTGGCGCGCCATGCGCGTCACCAGCGAAGTGGGGATCTGCGACGAATCGGCGAACGGTTCGTCGTACATGTCGGCCAGCGTGGGCACCACCGCCAGCGCATCGTCGGCGGTCACGTACAGTTCCGTGTGCTCGGTGCCCAGGTGCCGCGCCACGGCCTTGGCGTGCTCGGCTTCGTTGTAGCCCTTTTCGTGAAAGCCGATGGCGAAAGTGCGCACCGGCTGGGCGCTCTGCTTCTGCATCAGCGCCACGATGGTCGAGGAGTCGATGCCGCCCGACAGGAATGCGCCCAGGCTCACGTCGGAAATCATCTGGCCGCCCACGGCCTGCGAGAGCACGGCCTCCAGGGCCTCGGCGGCCTGCCCGTCGGAGCCGAACGACAGCGGCGCGGCCAGCCCCTGGTCGGCCATGTCCAGCGCCGACCAGTACGTGCGCGGCGCCGGCATGCGCGCGCCGCGCAGCTCGGCCTCGACGAGCTCGAGCCAGGTGCCCGGCGGCAGCTTGTAGATTCCCTGGTAGATCGATTGCGGCGCCGGAATGTAGTTATGGCGCATCAGCGACGCCAGGGCGGCGCGGTCCAGCTCGCGCCCGAACCCCGGAATGGGCATCAGCCCCTTGAGCTCCGACGCGAACACGAAGTTCGCCCCCGTGTAGCCGTAGTACAGGGGTTTTTCGCCCATCCGGTCGCGCGCCAGGGTCAGCGTGCGCCGCTCGCGGTCCCACAGGGCGATGGCGTACATCCCCACCGCGGCCTGCAGGGTCGCCTCCACGCCCAGCCCGGCGAAGCAGGCCAGGATGGTCTCGGTGTCCGAATGGCCGCGCCAGTCCGGTGCCAGGCCGGCCTGCTCCAGGCGGGCGCGCAATTCCAGGTGGTTGTAGATCTCGCCGTTGAGCACCAGCACATGGCGGCCGCTGGCCGAGACCATCGGCTGGTGTCCCGCCTCGGTCAGGTCCAGGATGGCCAGCCGCACATGGGCCAGCGCCAGGTCGGCGCCGGGATCTTCCCACAAGCCATGGCTGTCGGGCCCGCGATGACGGATGCGCCGGCAGCTATCGGCCAGCACGTCGGCCTTGCCCTGCAAAGGCCCCCAGATTCCAGCGATTCCACACATGATGGTGATTTCCGCGATGGTCAGGACGACAGGCTGCCGGGGCTAACGCCCCGGTCCGCGCACGTCGTCGAAAAGTTGCTGCCACAAACCCAGCACGCGCCCGGCCGAAAACCGCTCGCGCGCCTCGACGGCGCGCCGCGCCATGGCCTGGCGCGCGGCCTCGTCGCCCATCAGCGCCGACAGCGCCGCGGCGAGCGCCGCCACGTCGCCGTTGGGCCGCACCAGCACGCCGTCGACACCGTCGCGCACTACTTCGCGCGGTCCGGTGTCGCAATCGAAGCACACGGCCGCCAGGCCGCTCGCCAGCGATTCCAGCAATGTATTGGACAATCCCTCGAAACGCGAGCTCAGGACGTAGAGGTCGGCGCTGGCGTACCAGTCGCCCACATTGCCCACCCGTCCCGGCAGCGCGACGCGGCCGTCCAGCCCGGCCTCGGCGACCTGGGCCTGCAGCCGCGCCCGCTCGGCGCCCTCGCCGAGGATGACCAGGTCCCAGTCGGGATGCTCGCCGGCAATGCGCGCATAGGCCTGGACCAGCAGGTCGAAGCCCTTGTCGGGATGCAGCCGGCCCACCGCCAGCAGGCGCCGGCGTCCGTCGCGGGCCGGCGGCGCCTGCACCGGCTCGGTGCGCGGCAATGGCCAGTGCACCGGATTGGGAATCACCGCCAGCCGCGACCCCGGCACATGTCGCGCCAGCCAGTCGGCCGTGCCGCGCGTCAGCGCCACCACGCGCGCGGCACGCGGATACGTCAGGCGCCGCAAGCGCTGCCAGAGGCCCGACAATGCCTGCGACGGCGGGTGCGTATGCTCGGTGGCAATGACCTGGCACGGCAGGCCGCGGGCGGCCAGCACCGCCAACACCGAGGCGGTGGTCATCATGCCCAGCACGATATCGGGCTGGAACTGCCGCAGCACGCGGCGCAGCGCGCGCACGCGCCGCACGTTGGCAAGCGCGCCGCGCAGGCCGCCGCCCTCGCCCGCCGTGTGCAGTATTTCGCGTTGCACCGCCGGATGCAGCGTGTAGGCGTCGTCACGCGCATCGGCCTGCGTCACCACCATGACCTGCCGGCCGGCCTCGGCCCAGTGCTCGCTCAAGTCGGCCGCGACACGCTCGGCGCCGCCGCCATGCAGCGAATGGATGAAGATCAGCACGCGCGGTGCGGAGGGTCCGGCCATCAGGCTGCCTCCCGGGATGCGGGCGGCTCGTGGGGCCGCGCGGCCACCAGCGCGTAGCAAGCGAACGACAAGGCGTACATCAGGCTGGTGGCCAGCATGATGCCGGCCGTGCCCATGCGCGGCGCCAGCATGGCGTTCAGGATGATCTTCAACAGGAAATTGCCCACCGCGATCAAGGCCATGACGCGATAGCGATTCTGGCTGGCCAGCAACTGCACCAGGATCAGCACCCCGAAATAGAACGGCAGTTGCAAGAGCCCCCAGCGCAGCACCCGGGCCACCGCGGCGGTGTTCTCGGCGGTGAAGGCGCCGCGCTCGAACAGCAGCGCCACGCCCCAGGGGGCAAGGGCCCACGCCAGCGCCACCGCCGCGATACCGGCGCCCACCATCAGCACCGACCACTTCAGCGCCATGGCGCGGGCCCGCGCCGCGTCGCCGCGGCTTTGTATGTCGGCCAGCACCGGCAGCGCCGCCCGCCCCACCGACACCGCGCCGATGCCCAGCAGCAGCGACAACAGGCGGCTGGCATAGCCCAGCGTGGCGTTGGCGTTGTCGCCGAGGTTGGCGGCGGTGTATTGGTCCAGCGGTCCCACGAAACTCATGGCGACCTGCCCCACCAGCATGATGCCGGCGGCGCTCATCAGCTCGGGCCAGTGCGGCGAGCGCAGCGACAGCCGCGGCGCGCCCCACAGCCCGCCATCGGCGCGCGCGGCCAGCCACGCCAGCCACACGGCCTGGATCAGGTAGCCCACCAGCGTGCCCCACAGCAGCGGCCCGACGTCGTCGGCCGACACCGCCGCCAGCATTACCCACGCCAGCGTGGCGACCGCCGGCATGCTGTCGAGCAGGGTGTTGACGTGGCGTTCATGCGACCGCAGCCGCGCGCCGCTGACGCCCGCCATCAGCACCAGCACGGTGACCGGCACGAAGGCGTACAGCAGCTGGCGGCTCATGGCCGCCACTTGGGCGGACAGGCCGCTCCCCAGCCATTGCAGCACCCATGGCCAGGCCAGCGCGGTCAGGGCGGCCAGCAGCAGGCCGCCCGCCAGCACCATGCCCTGCAGTTCGCGCACGAACAGGTCGCGCTCGGCCCCGCCGGTGCGGCGCAGGCGCACCAGCACCGGGATCAGCACGACCCCCAGCACGCCCACGATGGTGACCGGCAGCCAGGTGGCCATGGTCATGGTGAACTGGTAGGCGTCCACGGCGTCGCTGACGCCATAGCGGTACGCGACCGCCATTTCCTTGACGGCGCCCGCCGCCTTGCCCAGCACCAGGAAGACCGCCACCCGGAAAGCACCCCTGAAGATGCGCAGGTGGTCAGGGTGGATGGCGTTGAACTTGCGTAGTAGCGTTTTCAAAAAACGTTCAGCGCAGGAAGTGCTTGTACCAGGGCATGGCCACCTCGAGACCCTTGAGGATGTCGTAGGCCGGCTGGTAGCCCAGCAGCTTGCCCGCCTTGCCGATGTCGGCCTGGGAATGGCGCACGTCGCCGGCGCGGAAGTCGGCGTAGACCGGCTGCTTGTCGTAGCGCACGCCCTCGCCCGCCAGCGCCTGGGCCAGGAAGCGGAACAAGTCGTTCAGCGTGGTGCGGCCGCTATAGGCGACGTTGTAGACCTGGTTGATGCCTTCTTCGGGGGCCAGCGCGGCCAGCAGGTTGGCCTGCACGGCATTGTCCACGAAGCAGAAATCGCGGCTGGTCTCGCCGTCGCCGTTGATCACCACGTCGTCGCCGCGGATCATGGCGGCCGTCCACTTGGGGATCACCGCCGCATAGGCGCCTTCCGGATCCTGGCGCTTGCCGAATACGTTGAAATACCGCAACCCCACGCTGGCAAAACCATAAGAGCGCGCGAACACGTCGGCATAGAGCTCGTTGACGTACTTGGTCACGGCATACGGCGACAGCGGCTTGCCGATGGTGTCCTCGACCTTGGGCAGGCCGGGATGGTCGCCATAGGTGGAGCTGGATGCCGCGTAGACGAAGGTCTTGGTGTTGGCGTCGCGCGCCGCCACCAGCATGTTCAGGAAGCCGCCGATATTGACGTCGTTGGTGGTGATGGGGTCGTTCAGCGAGCGCGGCACCGAACCGAGCGCGGCCTGGTGCAGGACGTGGTCCACGCCCTCGACGGCCTGGCGGCACGCCGGCAGGTCGCGGATGTCCCCTTCCAGGAAAGTGAAGCGCGCCCACTGGGCCGGTTCGACCGAATCGCGCACCTCGTCCAGGTTGTGGCGATGGCCGGTGGCGAAGTTGTCCAGCCCCACCACGGTCTGGTCCAGTTTCAGCAGGGTTTCCACCAGGTTCGAGCCGATGAACCCGGCGCAGCCGGTCACCAGCCATTTGCGCGGCGCGCGGCGCAGTTCGTCTTTGAGGTTTTCGTAGCGGTTGCTCATTCGTGTTCCTTACAGGCGCAGATCGGATTCGTTGGGGGCCAGCACGTACTTCAGGTCGTACAGCACGTGCTTGGCCTTGCCCAGCTTGCGGATTTCCGCCGCGCCCATCTCGATGAACTGGCGATGCGACACCGCCAGGATGATCGCGTCGTACTTGCCCGCCTCCGGCTCGGCCACCGGCGTAATGCCGTATTCGTGCACCGCTTCCTGGGGGTCGACCCACGGATCGTAGACATCCACGTCGACGTTGTATTCGCCCAGCTCGTTCACGATGTCGACCACCCGGGTGTTGCGCAGGTCCGGACAGTTTTCCTTGAAGGTCAGGCCCATCACCAGCACCCGCGCGCCCTGCACGTGGATGCGCTGCTTGGTCATGCATTTGACCAGCTGCGACACCACGTAGCTGCCCATCGAGTCGTTCAGGCGGCGGCCGGCCAGGATGATCTCGGGGTGGTAGCCGATGGCCTGCGCCTTGTGCGTCAGGTAGTACGGATCGACGCCGATGCAATGGCCGCCCACCAGGCCGGGCCGGAACGGCAGGAAGTTCCACTTGGTGCCCGCCGCTTGCAGCACCGCTTCGGTATCGATGCCCATCTTGTTGAAGATCAGGGCCAGCTCGTTGATCAACGCGATGTTGACGTCGCGCTGGGTGTTCTCGATGACCTTGGCGGCCTCGGCCACGCGGATGCTGGATGCCTTGTGGGTGCCGGCCGTGATGATCTCGTTGTAGAGCGTGTCGACCAGGTCGGCCACTTCGGGCGTCGAGCCGGAGGTGACCTTCTTGATGGTGTTGACGCGATGCGCCTTGTCGCCCGGGTTGATGCGCTCGGGGCTGTAGCCCGCATAGAAGTCCTGGTTGAACTTCAGGCCCGAGACGCGCTCGAGCACCGGCACGCAGTCTTCCTCGGTGGCGCCCGGATAGACCGTGGATTCGTAGATGACGATATCGCCGCGCTTGAGCACCGCCCCGATCGTCTCGCTGGCCTTGACCAGCGGCGTCAGGTCGGGCTGCTTGTAGGCGTCGATGGGCGTGGGCACCGTGACGATGTACACGTTGGCCGCGGCCAGGTCGGCGCGCTCGGCGGTGTAGGTCAGGTGCCGGGCCTCGGCCAGTTCGGCGTCATCGACTTCGAGCGTATGGTCATGGCCCGCCTTGAGGGCCTCGATGCGCTTGGCATTGATGTCGAAGCCGATCACCGGACGCTTCTTGCCGAATTCAACGGCCAGGGGCAGTCCGACATAGCCCAGGCCGACCACGGCAAGTTTCACCTCATCGATACGCAAGATAGCTCTCCCTTGCCGTGTTGAATGCACGGCATTTCAAATAGGAACGGTAAATTGTAACAACGGCCATTAGCCGGCACGGGCCATGCGGCATCCGTCAATGCGCACGCGGCAGCAGCAGCCAGCCCGGCCGGCGCCACGACACCAGCCGCACGTACAGCCAGATATAGGCCGCCGCGAACACCAGCAGGCTCAAGCCGAGGATCCAGGCGTTGTCCCACCAGATCGTGGCCGGCACCAGGCCGATCAGCGCCAGCACCCACATGTAGGGCGAGGCCAGCGCGTTGCACAGCGCCGGCACCGCGTGGCGGCGGTTCTTGCTGAAGGTCACGCGCACCAGCCGGCGGAACACCAGCTGGTGCAGGTGCAGGGCATCGGGCTGGTCGACCGGCACGCCGCGCTTGAAGCGGCGTCGCCAGATGGAGAAACCGGTTTCGAACACAGGATAGAACAGCACCGCCAGCGCGTAGAACGGCGAGACCGACGGGTTGCGCACCACCAGCAGCACGGCCAGCTCGGCCAGCATGAAACCCAGGAAGTAGGCGCCGCCATCGCCCAGGAACACGCGGCCGAACGGGAAATTCCAGACCAGGAAGCCGAGCGTCGCCGAGGCCAGCGCCGCGGCGATCATGGAAATGGGCATGTCGCCGACCTGCAGCGCCACCAGCGCGATCGACACCGCCATCAGGGTGGCCACCATGCCGGCCAGCCCGTTCATGCCGTCGACGATGTTCAACGCGTGGGTACAGCCGCCCACCGCGAACATGGTGAACACCAGGGAAACCGGCCAGAACGCCAGCACCCAATCGACCGGGGCGATGCCCACGCGGCTGACCCCGCCCAGCAGCCACCACGCGATGGCGGCCGACAGGAATGCCGCCAGCAAGCGCTTGCTGGCGCCGATGTCCTTGGTGATGTCTTCGAGCAGCCCGGCCACGAACACCGGCAGCACGGCGACGAACAGCGCGGGCCACAGCCAGGTGAGCGTCATGTTGCTCGGCCCCAGCACCAGCAGCCCGGCCAGCGACCCGGCCAGCACGGCCAGCCCGCCCACGCGCGGCGTGGCGCGCGAATGCGACGCCTGCGGCTTGCTCAGATCGCTGTCGCCGGTGAAGGCGCCATGCCAGCGCTCCGACGCCACGATGAGGCCCCCCACCATGAACGCCACCACGCAGATGTACAGCCAGGTCACGGAAACACCTTAGTCGGGTCGAGTATTGAAGAAATAGAGCACAACATTATCGAGAGCGCGTGTAACGGTCATATATGTGAGACCTAAACAAGTGCAAGCCCGCCGCACAGAACGTAACGCCCCGTCAAGCGCCCCCCACGCGGGAGGGACCATCGAAAACCATTGTAATTCTTTCCATCCCGTTGCAAGGCCCGAAATTAAGGGTAAACACGGAGGGATAGACGCCCCGCAACGGCACGGCCGACCCTTGGCGGAAAAATTAAGGGACGCATTGGCCCGACCCAAAAAAAAGCCCGAGATCTTGCGATCTCGGGCTAAATCCACCAAAGGAGGAGGGTGGAGGAGACAACCGGGGCATGTTGGGGTGAACACTGCGATATCGCTACCGGGTTCTACCGCTACGCAACCGGGGTTAGGCACCGCGCCGACTGCGTTTCAACATCCATGAACGAATCATAGCCCATTCATTTGTGCGATGCAAGATTTTTTTGCGGCGGATCCAGGCGACTGGCGGATGTTGCGGTTTTGCCGCAACGCCTCGATGGAAGTGGCGCGAATACTGGCCATCGCGCGGCAGAGGGTTTTCTCCGAAAGGGTAAACCCTTGCGGGCTTACCCTATATTTTTCAACCACTTAGCTCGGCTGCGTGGACGTGATCCAGGCCTTGCGCGGGCCACGATGGTGCAATGCACCATCGTGTGCACCATGCTGGCGCGGCGGTTCAGATCCAATAAGCCGTCGAGGTCATCACCCGCGACATGGCCCGCATCGCGCCGCGCACCGGGGCCGGCAGCGGCACGCCGCCGGCATCTTCGGCGCTGGCGCGGTGCTGGGCCTCGTCCTCTTTCATCTGGCGCACGATCTGGCGCGAACGCTCGTCTGCATCAGGCAGGCTGCGCAGGTGGCCGTCCAGGTGCGCCTCGACCTGGCGTTCGGTCTCCGCCATGAAGCCCAGATTGCGCGGCGTGCCGGCGCGGCTGGCCAGCACCCCCAGCGCGAACGAGCCGGCATACCACAATGGATTGAGCAGGCTCGGACGGCTGCCCAGTTCCTCCAGGCGCTGCGCGCACCAGGCCAGGTGGTCCACCTCTTCGGCTGCGGCGCGGCGCAGCAGGTCGCGCGTGGGCGCTTCGCGGCAGGCCGCCGCCTGGCCGCGATACAGGGCCTGGGCGCATACCTCGCCCACATGGTTGACGCGCATCAGCCCGGCGGCATGGCGCTTCTGCTGGTCGGTCAAGGGCTGGGCCGGGTCGGCGGCCCGCGCCGGATAAGGCCGCGACGACGCGGCCGCGCCCGACAACACGCGCAACGCGCGGTCCACTTCGGCGAACAGCGGATCGAGCGGGCCGCGCCGGCGTGCAAACGGCGCCGGGCCGGCGGGTGAGGAAGCGACGGACATGGCGGGACTCCTGTAACGGCCCCACCCTGTCGGCAGGCGGGGCACTCATTCGGGAATTGTACGCAACGGGTATCATCGGTTTTTGTTCGCGCTTCACGTACAAGGAACCCTCTCATGGACTGCACGATCAACTGGGGCGGGCCCGACGGCATGCTCTTCGTGGCCACCACCGGCAGCGGCCACGTCGCCACGATGGACGGCGCGGTGGACGGCGGCGGCCACAACCTGGCGCCGCGTCCCATGGAGCTGCTGCTGGCCGGCACGGGCGGTTGCACCGCCTACGACGTCGTGCTCATCCTCAAGCGCGGCCGCCACGCGGTCAGCGGCTGCAGCGTGAAGCTGTCGGCCGACCGCGCCGAAACCGATCCCAAAGTCTTCACGCGCATCCATTTCGCCTTCACCGTCACCGGCCAGAACCTGCCGCGCGCCGCGGTCGAGCGCGCCGTGCAGCTGTCACACGAAAAATACTGCTCGGCCTCGGCCATGCTCGAAAAGACCGCGGAACTGAGCTTCTCGGTGGACATCGTCGACACGCAGGCCACGCCCGCCTGATGCCGCCGCGCCGCCGGCCGGCCTGCCCGAACTGACATGAAACAATACCTCTCGCTGATCCAATCCATTCTCGACCACGGCTCGTGGCAGGAGAACCGCACCGGGATACGCACGCTGTCGCTGCCCGGCGCGTCCCTGCGCTTCGACCTGCAACAGGGCTTCCCGGCGGTCACCACCAAGAAACTGGCCTTCAAGTCCGCCGTCGGCGAGCTGGTGGGCTTCTTGCGCGGCGCGCGCAGCGCGGCCGATTTCCGCGCGCTGGGCTGCAAGGTGTGGGACCAGAACGCCAACGAGAACGCCGCCTGGCTGGCCAATCCGTACCGCGAAGGCCCGGACGATCTCGGGCCGGTGTACGGGGTGCAGTGGCGCCGCTGGCCCGCCTACAAGCTGGTGCCGCGCGCCAACACGGCCCAGGTCCAGGATGCCCTGGGCCGCGGCTACGCCCAGGTGGCCGAGCTCGACGAAGGCGGCGTGCCGCACGTGCTGCTCTACAAGGCGGTGGACCAGCTGCGGCAATGCCTGGACGCCATCCACCACACGCCGCAAGACCGCCGCATTCTCTTCCATGGCTGGAACTGGGCGCAAATCGAGGAAATGGCCCTGCCGCCCTGCCACTTGCTATACCAGTTCCTGCCCAACGCCACCACGCGCGAAATCTCGCTGTGCCTGTACATCCGCTCCAACGACGTGGGGCTGGGCACGCCGTTCAACCTGACCGAGGGCGCGGCGCTGCTGCACCTGGTGGGCCGCCTGACCGGCTACACGCCGCGCTGGTTCTCGTACTTCATCGGCGACGCGCACATCTACGAAAACCACCTGCCGATGCTGCGCGAACAGCTCACCCGCGAGCCTTATCCCGCGCCGCGGCTGGCGCTGTCGGACCGCATCCCGGACTACGCCGCGACCGGCCGCTACCAGCCGGAATGGCTCGAACAGGTCGAGCCGTCCGATTTCACCTTGCAGGACTACCAGCACCATCCGGCGTTGACCGCGCCCATGGCCGTGTAGGAAAGACGCCATGTCCATGCCGCCTCGCCTGGCCCTCGTGGTCGCCTATTCCGACAACCGCGTCATCGGGCGCGACAACGCACTGCCCTGGAAACTGCCCGGCGACCTGGCGCACTTCAAGCGCACCACCCTGGGCAGCCCCATCATCATGGGACGCAAGACCTGGGAATCGCTGGGCCGTCCGCTGCCGGGCCGCGCCAACATCGTGATCAGCCGCAACCTGCAGTACAGCGCGCCGGGCGCCCAGGTCGTGCCCACGCTGCAGGCCGCCCTGGCCGCCTGCGGAGCAGTCGACGACGCTTACGTGATCGGCGGCGCGCAAATCTACGCGCAGGCGCTGCCGCTGGCCCAGCGCGTCATCGCCACCGAAGTGCACGCGCAAGTCGAGGGCGACGCCTTCTTTCCCCTGCTGCCGTCGTTCGCCTGGCGCGAGACGTCCCGCCAGCCCCAGCCGCCGGAAAACGGCTACGCCTACGACTTCGTCGTCTACGAGCGCGCCGCCTGACGCGCCGGCCCGCCGGCGCCTGCCAGGAATCGCCACAATTCGGGCGCCTGCGAATAGGCGACATTGAAGCGTATCCACGGGATATCTGCTTCGCCCGGGTCGAAGTACGAACCCGGCGCCAGCCAGATGCCGTCCTTCAAGGCCTGCTCGGCCAGGCCATTGGCACCCTGCGCATCGGCGCCGGGCAAGCGCGCCCACAGGAACAGGCCGGCCTGCGGCCGCGCCCACACCTGCATGCCCAGTTCGTCCATGCGCTGCCCGGCCATGGCATGGGCCTGGGCCAGGCGCTCGCGGGTGCGCACGATGTGGGCCCGGTAGCGCCCTTCGCGTATGACCTGGTGCACCACCCGTTCCATGATCTCCGGCGAGGTCAGCCCCACCGCCATCTTGGTGCGCGCGATATCGCGCATCAGGTCGCGATGCGCCACCACGTAGCCGACCCGGACCGAGGGGCTGATCACTTTCGAATACCCGCCCAGGTACACCACCCGCTGGGCGCCGTCCAGGGCCGCCAGCAGCGGCGCGACGCCGGGCATCAACTCGCGCGAGATATCGTCTTCGATGACCCAGAAATCGTGCTGCTGGGCGGCCTGCAGCACGCGGAACGCGTTGGCCATGCTCATTACCGCGCCGGACGGATTCTGCAGCACGGTATTGACGAACAGTGCGCGCGGCCGGTGCTCGGCCGCCACGCGCCGCAGCGCATCGCAATCCAGGCCGTCCGGGGTGCGCGGCACCGTGACCGCGCGCATGCCGGCCAGGCGCAGCAGCGGCAGCAGGTTGGCATAGCAGGGCTGCTCCACCGCCACCGTGTCGCCGGGACGCAGCAAGGTGCGGATCACCAGGTCCAGGCCATGCGTCACGCCCTGGGTCAGCACCACCTGGTCGGGCGCGACTTCCAGCCCGTGGGCGGCCAGGCCGGCCGCCACGCTTTCGCGCAGGGGCGCATACCCATAGGGATGCCCATAACCGGCGATGCGCAGCGCCGGCACCCGGCCCAGGTGGCGCAGCGCCTGGTGCAGCCCTTCTTCGTTCAGCCATTCGCCGGGCAGCCAGCCGCAGCCCGACTTGATGGGAATGGAGTGATCGGCATAGATGTCGGCCAGCAGCCAACCCGCGTTCAGGCGCGGCGGCTGCCAGGGCGCCAGGGCCGGCCCGAGCGCCGGACGGGCGCGGGCCGCCACGCGGTACCCGGCACCCGGCCGGGCCGTCAGCCACCCTTGCGCCACCAGGCGGCTATAGGCGCCGGCCACGGTGAAGGTGCTGATCTCGTGGCTGCGCGCGAATTCACGCACGGACGGGACCGCCATGCCCGGCCGCAGCGCTTGCGACTCGATGGCGCGCACGAAGGCGTCGACCACCTGGTCGACCAGCGAGGGCGCCTGCCTGCGCGAACGGACCGGCTGGAAATCAAGCATGGCTCGGGGTGGAGACGGATATCAATACAGTTTTCGCGAATCTAACTATACAGTTAGCACCGTTTACGCCGATTGTATATTTTCATCCGTGGCAAGCGCGCTCAGAATGGGCTGCAATCCTGCATTCACGCGCCGCGCACGCCGTACAGGCCGCCGGCCCGCCACGCAGGTTCTTCCTGGAGACCGCACCATGAACGCCCCCACCGGCCTGCCCGACCTGTCCCATCTGTGGATGCCGTTCACCGCCAACCGGCAATTCAAATCCCAGCCGCGCATGCTGGCCGGCGCCAAGGGCATGTACTACACCTCGACGGACGGCCGCCAGATCCTCGACGGCACGTCCGGCCTGTGGTGCGTCAACGCCGGCCACTGCCGCGAAGAAATCGCCCAGGCGATCGGGCGGCAGGCAGCCACGCTGGACTACGCCCCGGGGTTCCAGCTGGGCCATCCGCTCGCCTTCGAGGCAGCCTCCGCCGTGGCCGGCCTGATGCCGCAGGGCATGGACCGGGTGTTCTTCACCAACTCCGGTTCGGAATCGGTCGACACCGCGCTGAAGATCGCGCTGGCCTACCATCGCGCCCGCGGCGAGGCACAGCGCACCCGCCTGATCGGCCGCGAACGCGGCTATCACGGCGTGGGCTTCGGCGGCATCTCGGTGGGCGGCATCTCGCCCAACCGCAAGACCTTCTCCGGCGCCCTGCTGCCCGCGGTGGACCACCTGCCGCACACGCACAGCCTGGAGCACAATGCGTTCTCGAAAGGCCAGCCGGCCTGGGGCGCCCACCTGGCCGACGACCTCGAGCGCATCGTCGCGCTGCACGACCCGTCCACCATCGCGGCCGTCATCGTCGAACCCATGGCCGGGTCCACCGGCGTGCTGGTCCCCCCGCAAGGCTACCTGGAACGGCTGCGCGAGATCACCGCGAAATACGGCATCCTGCTGATCTTCGACGAAGTCATTACCGGCTATGGCCGGCTCGGCACCGCCACGGCCAGCGAATACTTCGGCGTGACGCCCGACCTCATCACCATGGCCAAGGGCATCAGCAATGCGGCCGTGCCGGCCGGCGCCGTGGCGGTCAAGCGCGACGTGCATGACGCCATCGTCAATGGCGCCCAGGGCGGCATCGAATTCTTCCATGGCTATACGTATTCGGCCCACCCGCTGGCCACCGCCGCGATCCTGGCCACGCTGGACCTGTACCGGCGCGACGACCTGTTCGCCCGCGCGCGCAAGCTGGCGCCGGCGTTCGAGGCCGCCGCGCACGGGCTCAAGGACGCGCCCAATGTGATCGATATCCGCAATATCGGCCTGGTGGCCGGCATCGAGCTGGCGCCGCGCGACGGCGCCCCGGGCGCGCGCGCCGCCGAAGCCTTCCAGAAGTGCTTCGACAGCGGCCTGATGGTCCGCTACACCGGCGACACGCTGGCCGTCTCGCCGCCCCTCATCATCGAAGAGGCGCAAATCGCCGAAATGTTCGACTCGATCGGAAAAGTCCTGAAGGAAGTTGCCTGATTCCATGAAAACGCTTACCCACTACATCGACGGCCGTCCGCAAGAAGGCCGCAGCGGCCGCTACGCCGAGGGCTTCAACCCGGCCACCGGCGAGGTCGCCACGTCGATCCCGCTGGCGTCGCCGGACGAGGTCGACGCCGCGGTCGCCGCCGCCCGCGCGGCCTTTCCCGCGTGGTCCGAAACGCCCGCGCTCAAGCGCGCGCGCATCCTGTTCAATTTCAAGGCCCTGCTCGACCGCCACCAGGACGAGCTGGCCGAGCTCATCACGCGCGAGCACGGCAAGGTGTTCTCCGACGCCAAGGGCGAAGTCGCGCGCGGCATCGAGGTGGTGGAGTTCGCCTGCGGCGCGCCGCAACTGCTGAAAGGGCAGTACACCGACCAGATCGGCGGCGGCATCGACAACTGGAGCATGCGCCAGCCCCTGGGCGTCGTGGCCGGCATCACGCCGTTCAACTTCCCCATGATGGTGCCGTGCTGGATGTTCCCGGTGGCGCTGGCCTGCGGCAATACCTTCGTGCTCAAGCCGTCCGAGCGGGACCCGTCGGTTTCGCTGCGCCTGGCCGAGCTGCTCAAGGAAGCCGGCTTGCCCGATGGCGTCTTCAACGTAGTGCATGGCGACAAGCAGGCCGTGGACGCGCTGATCGCCCATCCCGACGTCGAAGCCCTGTCGTTCGTGGGCTCCACGCCCATCGCCGAATACATCTATGCCGAAGGCACGCGCCGCGGCAAGCGCGTGCAGGCCCTGGGCGGCGCCAAGAACCACATGGTGGTCATGCCCGACGCCAACCTGGAGCAAGCCACCGACGCCCTGATCGGCGCGGCCTACGGATCGGCCGGCGAGCGCTGCATGGCGATCTCGGTAGCCGTGGCGGTGGGCGACGTGGCCGACAAGCTGATCGAACGCCTGGAGCCCCGCGTGCGGGCGCTGGTCATCAAGAACGGCATGGAAGCGGACGCGGAGATGGGCCCGCTGGTCACGGCCCAGCACCGCGCCAAGGTGATCGGCTACATCGAGGACGGCATCGCGGCGGGCGCCCGCGTCGTGGTCGACGGCCGCGACCAGAAGGTGGCCGGCCAGGGCTTCTTCCTGGGCGGCACGCTGTTCGACCAGGTCACGCCGCAAATGAACATCTACCGCGAGGAAATCTTCGGCCCGGTGCTGTGCGTGGTGCGCGTGCCCGACTTCGCCGCGGCGGTCGAGCTCATCAACGCCCACGAATTCGGCAACGGCGTGGCCTGCTTCACGTCCGACGGCGGCGTGGCGCGCGCCTTCGCGCGCCAGATCAAGGTCGGCATGGTGGGCATCAACGTGCCCATCCCGGTGCCCATGGCCTGGCATTCCTTCGGCGGCTGGAAGCGCTCGCTGTTCGGCGACCACCATGCCTACGGCGAGGAAGGCGTGCGCTTCTACACGCGCTACAAGAGTGTCATGCAGCGCTGGCCCGACAGCATCGCCAAGGGCGCCGAGTTCACCATGCCGGTGGCCAAGTAAAACACCGTTGGGCTTCCCGGGTGTCAGGCTCCGCACAGCGGTGCCTGACACCCTCTCCGACAGTCCTTCCACGCCCCTCCTTTTCACAGCCGCCTCATCCACGGGCATCGCCGTATTGCCCAACGCGCATTTCTTCAGCAGAATCCTCCTATCCGGTTTCTTCAAGCGAACGCACGGCCCTTGGGAGGATCACTCCGATGCGCATCGGAATAGGCGGGTTCCAGCACGAAACCAACACGTTCGCGCCGTCGCGCGCCACCTGGGAAGAATTCGCCGACAAGGGCGGCGGCTGGCCCAGGCTCGTATCCGGGCCGCCCATGTTCGAGGCGGTCGCCGGCGCCAATATCCCGGTGGCGGGCTTCATCGACGCCATGCGCGAACACACCCTCCTGCCTGCCACCTGGGCCGCGGCCAGCCCCTCGGGCCACGTCACGCGCGATGCCTACGAGCGCATCGCCGGCATGATCCTCGACGGCCTGCGCGAGGCGCTGCCGCTCGATGCGGTCTACCTGGACCTGCACGGCGCCATGGTGGCCGAACACCTCGACGACGGCGAAGGCGAACTGCTGCGCCGGGTGCGCGGCCTGGTCGGCCCCGCCGTGCCCATCGTGGCCAGCCTCGACCTGCACGCCAACGTCACCCGCGCCATGGTGGCGCATGCCGACAGCCTGGTCTGCTATCGCACCTATCCGCACATCGACATGGCCGAAACCGGCCGGCGCGCGGCGCAGTTGCTGGACCGCCGCCTGCACGGCATGCCGCGCCCCTACGTGGCGCTGCGCAGCATTCCCTACCTGATCTCGCTGTGCTGGCAATCCACCGACATCGAGCCGTCGCGCAGCCTCTACAAGCTGCTCGAGGACCTCGAATCGCGCGACCCCACCATCAGCCTGTCGTTCGCCACCGGCTTCCCGGCGGCCGACTTCCCCGAATGCGCGCCCGCGGTATGGGCCTACGGCGACACCCAGGACGACGCCGACGCCGCGGCCGACGCCATGGCGCGCGCGGTGCTCAATGCCGAAGCCGATTTCGGCGGCAAGATCCACGCCCCGGACGAGGCCGTGCAGACGGCCATGGCCATGGCGCGGGACGCCGCCAAGCCGGTCATCATCGCCGACGTGCAGGACAACCCCGGCGCCGGCGGCAGTTCCGACACCACCGGTATCCTGCGCGCGCTGCTGCGCCACCGGGCGGCCAACGCGGCCATCGGCCTGATCGTCGATCCGCGCGCCGCGCTGGCCGCGCACCAGGCTGGTGCAGGCAACACCATCAAGATCGCGCTGGGCGGGCATTCGGGTATTCCCGATGACGAGCCCCTCGAGGCCGAATACCTGGTGGAAACGCTCTCCGACGGGCGCTTCGACACCCACGGGGCGTTCTACCGCGGCTTCCACATGGATCTCGGCCCCAGCGCCTGCCTGCGGCTGGACGGCGTGCGCATCGTCGTGGCCTCCAACAAGGTCCAGATGGCCGACCAGGAAATGTTCCGCTTCGCCGGCATCGAGCCCACGCGCCAAGCCATCCTGGTGGTCAAGAGCTCGGCGCACTTCCGCGCCGACTTCACCGACATCGCGCAGTCCATCCTGGTCTGCGCGGCGCCGGGCTCGATGCTGATGGACGCCAGCCGCCAGCCATGGACACGGCTGCGCCACGGCATCAGAATGGCACCTTGCGGCCCGGCCTTCTCGGCCAGCGCCGCAAGCGCCTGACCCGGCGCGCCACGCCAGCGGCACGCGGATATCGCGGCGGCTACCCGCCGCCGCAATCGACTCTAAGGGGAATCTCCATGCTGAAGTTTGTCCGTACGGCCATCCTGGCCGGCGCAACGCTCCTCGCGGGGAGCGGCGCGCACGCAGAATCCGTCATCCGGGCGGTCATGCACTCGCCGCTGCGGCTCACCGACCCGCATGCCACCACGGCCTACATCACCACGTGGCATGGCTACATGATCTACGACACGCTGCTGGCCACCGACGCCGACAACAAGGTGCAGCCGCAAATGCTCGAAAAATGGGAAGTCTCCCCCGACGGCAAGACCTACACCATGACCCTGCGCGCCGGCCTCAAGTGGCATGACGGCCAACCGGTCAAGTCCGAGGACTGCGTCGCCTCCATCAAGCGCTGGGCGGCGGGCGACGGCATGGGCCGCACGCTGCTGAAGTTCACGTCCAGCATCGACGTGGTCGACGACCGGACCTTCCGCATCGTCATGACCGAGCCCACCGACCTGGCGCTGCGCGCCCTGTCCAAGCCGACCGGCACGGCGGCCTTCATGATGCCCAAGCGCATCGCCGAGATCCCCATCGGCACGCCCATCACCGACATGACCGGCTCGGGTCCGTTCAAGGTGGCCGAATTCAAGCCCGGCGTCACCACGGTGTATGTCAAGAACACCGAATACGTGCCGCGCCAGGAGCCCGCCAGCGGCCTGGCCGGCGGCAAGGTGGTCAACGTCGACAAGGTCGTCTGGAACGTCATGCCCGACGCCCTCACCACCGCCAACGCGCTGATGGGCGGCGAGATCGACTACGTCGAGCAGTTCCCGTACGACCTGCTGCCCATGCTGGACGGCAACGCCGACTTCAAGGTCGAGTCGCTCAGCCCGGTCGGCTACTTCACGATGTACCGCTTCAACTTCAAGTACCCGCCCTTCGACAACAAGAAGATCCGCCAGGCCGCCATGTACGCCATCGGCCAGGAAGACGTCATGAAGGCGCTGGTGGGCAATCCCAAGTACTACCAGACCTGCGCCTCGCTGTGGGGTTGCGGCACGCCCTTCCAGAGCGATATCGGCAAGGATGTCGTGGTGCCGTCCAACATCGATAAGGCCCGCGCGCTGCTGAAAGAAGCCGGCTACGACAACACGCCCATCCTGGTCATGCATGCCACCGATGTCGGCACGCTCAGCCCGCAGCCGGTCGTCATGGCGCAGGCGCTGCGCAAGGCCGGCTTCAACGTCAACCTGGCCGCCATGGACTGGCAGAGCGTGGTGGCGCGCCGCGCCTCCAAGGCCGCCCCCGATGCCGGCGGCTGGAACATCCACAACACCAACTGGTACGCCACCGACATCATGGACCCGGTCCGCTCCGCGCCCGCCTCGGCCAACGGCGACAAGGCCTGGTTCGGCTGGCCCGACTTCCCGCAGGTCGAAGCGCTGCGCACCAAGTTCGCCCTGACCTCCGACCCGGCCGAGCAGAAGAAGATCGCCGACGAAGTGCAGCGCATCGGCATCGAAGAGGGCCTGTACGTGCCGCTCGGCCAGATGTCGGTGCCTACTGCCTATTCGGTCAAGCTCAGCGGCCTGGTGCACGCGCCCATCATGGCGTTCTGGAACGTCAAGAAAGCGCCCTGATCCTGGCGGGAGGCCTAGATGCTGGCATTCATCCTGCGGCGGCTGCTGGCCACCATCCCCGTGCTGGTGCTGGTGGCCGTGGTCGTCTTCGCGATCCTGCGGCTCAGTCCTGGCGATCCCGCCGTCATCATGGCCGGCGACGGCGCCACGCCGGAACGCATCGCCCAGATCCGCCAGGTCATGGGCCTGGACCAGCCACTGGTCAAGCAGTTCTTCCTGTGGGCCGGCCGGCTGCTGCAAGGCGACATCGGCACCTCGCTCATGTCCGGGGTGCCGGTGCGCCAGCTGATCAGCCAGCGCCTCGAGCCCTCGCTCAGCCTGGCGGCGCTGACGCTGCTACTCACCCTGGTCGTCGCCATTCCGCTCGGCATCCTGGCCGCCTGGCGCCAGGGCCGCCTGCTGGACCGCCTGGTCATGGGCTTCTCGGTGCTGGGTTTCTCGGTGCCGGTCTTCGTCACCGCCTACGTGCTGATCTGGGCCTTCGCCATCGAGCTGGACTGGTTCAAGGTGCAGGGCTACGCGCCGCTGTCGGGCGGTTTCTGGCCGTTCCTGCACCGCCTGATCCTGCCGGCCCTGGCGCTGTCCACCATCTACGTGGCGCTGATCGCCCGCATCACCCGCACCAGCGTCATCGAAGTCATGGGCGAGGACTTCATCCGCACCGCGCGCGCCAAGGGGCTCGGCGAAACCGGCGTGCTGCTGGGGCACGCGCTGCGCAACGCCGCCGTCCCGATCGCCACCGTGGTGGGCGTCGGCATCGCGCTGCTGATCAGCGGCGTGGTGGTCACTGAATCGGTGTTCAACATCCCAGGGCTGGGGCGGCTGGTGGTCGAGGCCGTGCTGGCGCGCGACTACCCCGTCATCCAGGGCCTGACGCTGTTCTTCGCCTTCGTCTACGTCTTCATCAATCTGGTCGTCGATTGCGCCTATACGCTGTTCGACCCGCGCATCAGGTATTGACCATGGCCACGCAATCCGACGCCCTGCCCCACGCCGCCGGCCTGCCTGGCGCCGATCCGCGCGCCTCCGCCTGGCGGCGCGTGCGCCATACCCTGAAGACCTGGCCGGTGCTGCTGGCGCTGGCGGCGCTGTCGCTGGTCGTCCTGGCGGCGCTGCTGGCGCCGTGGCTGGGCACGGTCAGTCCCACCGCCATCGACCCTGGCAACCGGCTCAAGCCGCCATTCGGCGGCTACCTGCTCGGCACCGACGCGTTCGGCCGCGACATCTGGTCGCGCGTGGTCTACGGGGCGCGCGTCTCGCTGGTCGCCGGCCTGGGCGCCGCCGTCATCAGCGTCGCCGCCGGCCTGGCGATCGGCCTGGTGGCGGGCTGGTTCCGCTCGCTGGACGGCTTCATCATGCGCGTCATGGACGCGGTCATGGCCATTCCCGGCATTCTCCTGGCCATCGCCCTGGTGTCGGTCACCGGGGCCAGCCTGACCACCGTCCTGGTGGCCATCACCATTCCCGAGATCCCGCGGGTGGTGCGCCTGGTGCGCGGCCAGATACTCAGCGTGCGCGGCGAGCCCTACGTCGAGGCCGCCCTGGCGCTGGGCACGCCGCTGCACTTGCTGCTGTGGCGGCACCTGGTTCCCAGCACGGTGGCGCCGCTGACGGTGCAGGGCACGTACGTGTTTGCCTCCGCCATGCTCACCGAAGCCATCCTCAGCTTCCTGGGCGCCGGCATCCCGCCCGAAATCGCCTCGTGGGGCAACATCATGTCCGAGGGCCGCATGTACTTCCGCATGCTGCCCGGCCTAATCCTGTTCCCCGGCCTGTTCTTGTCGCTGACCGTGCTCAGCGTGAACATCCTGGGCGATGCGCTGCGCGACGCGCTCGACCCCAAGATGGCGCGCAGGATCTGAACCATGTCCTATTCCCCCAATCCGCCCGCCGGCGACACCACTTCCGCGGTACTGGCCATCCGCAACCTGTCCGTCGCGGTGGCGGGCGCCGGCAACCGCGTGGTGCGCAATCTCAGCCTGGACGTACATGCCGGCGAAACCGTCTGCGTGGTGGGCGAATCCGGCTCCGGCAAATCGGTCAGCTCGCTGGCGGTCATGGGCCTGCTGCCCCCCGGCGTGCTCGAGCCCAGCGGCGCCATCCGGGTCGAGGGCGAGGACGTTCTCAGCGCCACGCCGCGGCGCCTGCGCGAACTGCGCGCCACGCGCATGGCCATGGTGTTCCAGGAGCCCATGACCGCGCTGAACCCGGTGCATACGGTGGGTCGCCAGGTCGACGAAGTGCTGCGCCTGCACCGCCGCATGACGCGCGCCCAGCGGCGCGCCAAGGTGCTCGACATGTTCCGCTCGGTGCACCTGCCCGACCCGCAGCGCATCTATGAATCCTATCCGCACCAGCTGTCCGGCGGCCAGCGACAGCGTATCGTCATCGCCATGGCGCTCATTCTCGAGCCGCGCCTGCTGATCGCCGACGAGCCCACCACGGCGCTGGACGTCACCACCCAGAAGCAGATCCTCGCCCTCATCAAGGAACTGCAGGTCAAGCACCGCACCGCCGTGCTGTTCATCACGCACGACTTCGGCGTGGTGGCCGAGATCGCCGACCGCATCGTGGTCATGAACCAGGGCGACCTGGTCGAAACCGGCACGCGCGACGAGATCCTGGCGCGGCCGCAACAGCGCTACACCCGCCGCCTGGTCGCGTCGGTACCGAGCCTGGTGCCGCTGCGCCGCGACGCGCCGGGTGGCGACACGGTGCTGAGCGTGCAGGGGCTGGGCCGCGTCTACACCGACAAGCGACCCTTCTGGAGCGGCGGCAAGCGCGCCGTGCTGGCCGCCGACGACGTCAACCTGACGCTGCGCAAAGGCGAGATACTCGGCATCGTCGGCGAATCCGGCTCCGGCAAATCCACTGTGGCGCGCTGCATCCTGCGCCTGATCGAACCCACGGCCGGCAGCATGCGCATCGGCGGCGACGACATCTCGGCGCTCGCCGGCGCGGCGCTGCGCCCCGTGCGCCGGCGCATCCAGATCGTGTTCCAGGACCCTTACCGCTCGCTCAACCCGCGCCGCAAAGTGGGCGAATCCATCATCGAAGGGCTGTTGAATTTCGGCGAACCGCGCCAGCAGGCACTCGAGCGCGCCGCGGCCACTCTCAAGGTGGTCGGGCTGGACGGCAATGCCATGGAACGCTATCCGCACCAGTTTTCGGGTGGCCAGCGGCAGCGCATCTGCATTGCCCGCGCGCTGGTCATGGAACCGGAAGTCCTGGTGGCCGACGAAGCCGTCTCGGCGCTCGACGTCTCCGTCCAGGCCCAGGTACTGGAACTGCTCGAGCAGATCCGCGGCCGCACCGGCGTGGGCGTGCTGTTCATCACGCACGACCTGCGCGTGGCCGCGCAGATCTGCGACACCATCATGGTCATGCAGCACGGTCGCGTCGTCGAAACGGGCGCCGCCGAACTCGTGCTGACCCGTCCGTCGCACGACTACACCCGCGCCCTGATCGACGCTGCGCCAGGGCGCGGCTGGGACTTCCGCAACTTCCGGCCGCTGGCGGCGTAAAGTGATGGCGTCGACCGCCCCGCGCCGTTCCCCGCTGCCTGGCTACACCGTAAACCCACCTGGAGCACGACACCATGCGCTGGCTGCTGGCAATGATCAAGCACGAAACCAACACCTTTTCCCCGGTGCCGACGCCGCTCGAGCGCTTCTTTCGCGGCAGTCCCGAGATACTCGCCGGCGAGCGGGCCATCCGCGCCTACGAGCACACTGACAGCGGCCTGGGCGGCTATATCGAAGTCGCGCGCCGCGAAGGCGCGGAAATCGTCGTGCCGGTGGCGGCCGAATCCTGGCCCAGCGCGCCCACCGACGCGGGTACCTATGAGCGCCTGTGCGGGCTGGTGCTCGACGAAGTGCGGCGCGGCGGCTACGACGCCATCCTGCTCGACCTGCACGGCGCGATGGTCGCCGAGGGCGTGGAAGACGCCGAAGGCTACCTGCTGCGCCGCCTGCGCGAGATCGACCCCGCCACCCCGGTGGGCGTGACGCTCGACATGCACGCCAATATCTACGACGACATCGTGCGCCACGCCACGGTGGTGTCCGGCTTCCACACCTACCCCCATGTCGACATCCGCGCGGCCGGCGTACGCGCCGCCGATGTCATCGCCCGCACCCTCAAGGGCGAGATCCGGCCGGTCATGGCCTGGGCCAACAAACCCATGCTGCCGCACATCATGTGCCAGGGCACCCACGCCGACCCCAACAAATCGCTGCAGGACCGCTGCCGCGCGCTGGAATCCCAGGGGGTGCTGGCCGCGTCGGTGTTTGTCGGGTTCCCGCACGCCGATATCCGCGAAGCGGGCCTGAGCGCGGTGATCTGCACCGACGGCGACCTGCTTGCCGCGCAGCGCTGGCGCGACGAGCTGCTGGAGACCGCCTGGAACGGCCGCGAACAATGGGTGTTCCATTGCGAACCCCTGGCGCCGGCCATCGCGCGCGCCAAGGCCATCGAGCAGGGCCCCGTCATCCTGCTCGACCACTTCGACAACACCGGCTCCGGCGGCACCATGGACACCACCGCCGTGCTGGCCGAGATCCTGCGCCAGGGCCTGGAGAACGTCGCCTTCTATGCCTTGTGCGATCCGCAGGCGGCGCAGCAGGCCGCCACGGCGGGCGTGGGCGCCGAACTCACCCTGTCGCTGGGCGGCAAGGTGCCCATGCCGGCGCTCAAACAGAACAGCGAACCGCTGTCCGTCGCCGGCCGGGTCAAGCTGGTGTTCGACGGCGTATACCTGAACCGCGGGCCCATGTACCGCGGAGTGCGCAACGACACCGGGCTGACCGTGGTGTTCGACACGGGCAAGGTGCAGATCGTCATCGTCTCGCGCCACCAGGAACCCTTCGACCTCAATTGCCTGCTATCGGCCGGCATCGACCCGCTGCAAAAGCGCTACGTGGCGCTCAAGAGCCGCGTGCACTGGCGCGCCGGCTTCGCCGACATGGCCACCGCGATCATTCCCTGCACGGGTGTCGGCGTTACCACCTCGGACTACAGCCAAGTCGAATTCAAGCGCGTGCGCCGCCCGATCTATCCCCTGGATCCGCTCTGATGGACTGGCATTTCGTCGCACCCTGATACGCAACGTAACGTCTATGAGAGGCGCCGCACGGGCGCCTCGTTATACTCGCCGCGGGCAATCGGTGCCCTCCGGACATCGCCCGGTGGCGGTCCGGATCATTATCCATAAATCGAGTTGGACGAATAACAATGAAGAAGGCTGTAGGGATCACCGCGGGCGTGGTCATCGTTCTGGCGGCAGGCTGGCTGGGCGCCACCTGGTACACCGGCAAGCGTATCGAAAGCGAGGCGCCGGCCCAGCTGGCGACCGTCAACAAGGAACTGGCCGATGCCCTGGCTGGCATGGGCTTCACCCTGACCATCCAGCAGCTGGACCACGAGCGCGGCTTTTTCACCAGCCGGGCGCGCTACAGCATCGCGCTGGCCAAGGCGCCCGGCGGCCCCGAGGACCTGCCCGAGGGCGCGGTCGAAGTCGTCTCCGATATCGAGCACGGCCCCTTCCCCAAGCGCGCCATTGCCGGCGGGCACCTGCTGCCCAAGCTGGCGTTCGTACACGCCGAGCTGGCCGCGACCGAAAACCTGAAACCGTTGTTCGAGCTTACCAAGGGCACCACGCCGCTCTGGAGCGATACCGTGGTGTCATACAACGGCGACAGCGTCGGCACCGCCGGCATTGCGCCCATCGAAGTCAGCCGCGAAGACGGCAGCCTGAAATTCAGCGGCGCGCACGCCGAAGGCCGCTTCGTGCGCGCCTCCAAGAACTCCATCGGCCATATTACGATCGGCCAGGTGACCCTCGACGCCAGCAAGGCCGAGGCGCCGATCAAGCTGGACATGTCGGGCTTGAACTTCGACTTCGACACCCGCATGGGCCAGTTCGGATTCGGCATCGGCAGCTCCAACGCCAAGATCGACCGCTTTGGCTTCGAAGACATCGATACCGGCGCCAAGATTGCCTTGCAAGGGCTGGCCTACACGGCCGCGCTGACCGAGAACGGGGCCAACATCAATCTCGAGGCGGGCTACCAGATCGGCCAGATCAACGTCAATGGCAACGATTTCGGCAAGGGCCAGGCGACCCTGAAGATGGAGCGGCTCGACGGCAAGGCCGCCGCCGAACTCTCCAAGCTGTACCGCGAGCTGGTCGCCAACATGAGCGAAGATGGCGAAGATGTACCGTTGACCGACGAACAGCGCCAGCAAGCGCTGCAACAGGTCAAGCAACTGCTGGCCGGCAATCCGTCGTTGCGCCTGGATCCGTTCGTGTGGCAAACCGGCAAGGGCGAAAGCCGCGTGACGCTGGCAGTCGACCTGGCCAAGCCAGCCGAAGGCGACGCCGCGGCCGCCGAGCTGCCCGATGCGGTGCGGGAAGCGATCAAGGCTATCGACCTCAAAGTCACGCTGTCCAAGCCCATGCTGCAGGACCTCATCGCGCAGTACATGCAGGGACAAGGCCTGGAAGCCCAGGAAGCGGCCACCGAAGCCAGCGACCAGGTTGGCTCCCTGGCCGGCATGGCGGAAATGCTGAACATCGGCAAGAATGACGGCGACAACATCGTCGGCACCTTCCACTACGCGGACGGCACCGCCAACCTGAACGGCCAGGCCATCCCGGCCGACGAGTTGTTCGAGAACCTGCTGGGCGGGCTGGCAACCGACGAAGCCAGCGAGGCCGACGGCGCCGCGGGCCAGATGCTGGGCGCCGTGGATCCCGCCATCATCGGCGGCATCCTGGACGAAACCGGAGTCAGCTACGAAACCGAGGTATCGGAAAGCGGCATACCCTTCATCAAGATCGACCCGACGGACACTGGCGCCAGCAGCGTGCGGGTGGACTTCAACGATTGCGACGAAGCCTCATCCAGTTGCTCCGACCTGATGCTGCGTGCCGTCGTCGCGTCCGCCCGTCCCATCCCGCTGGCCCGGATCAACGACTGGAACACCCGCAACCGCTGGACGCGCGCTTATCTGGAAGACAACAAGAACGCCGTGCTGGAAATGGACGTGAACGCCTACGGCGGGATCGGCGGCGACAGCGCCAGCTACCTGGTCGGCACGTTCCTGACCACGCTGCCGGCATTCGCCGAAGTCATGACCGCCAAGTAACAACCACGCCGCCCCATTCTCTGATGGGATGATGTTTCTCAAAACGCCCGCATGGCAAGCGGGCGTTTTGCTTTGGCCGACTATTACACTTGCGCACCATCCGCGGCAGGCCATGCAGGTCAGCCGCACTTCCGCACCGCGCATGGCCATCTTCACCCGCTTCTCGTCCCTGTTCCGCAGGCGCCAGGCCACACCGGCCGGCGCGGGCGCGCAGGCCCCGCATGGCAAGGACCGCCATGCGGAACTGCCTGGCCCGGAATCCCCCATTGGCGCTCCCCGCCTGCTATTCGTCGTCAACAATCCGGCCTACTTCCTGTCGCACCGCCTGCCGCTGGCAATGGCCGCACGAGGTGCCGGCTATGACGTGCGCGTGGCCACCATGGCCGGCGACGGCGTCGCGCAGATCAAGGCACATGGCCTGGAGCACCATGTGCTGCCCATGACCCGCAGCGGCCGGCGCCCCCTGCAAGAATTGCGCACACTCTGGTCGCTCTGGCGCCTGTTCCGCCGCTTGCGGCCGGCGGTGGTCCATCTGGTGACCATCAAGCCGGTGCTGTACGGCGGCATCGCAGCCCGCCTGGCCGGGGTTCCGGGCGCGGTATTCGCCATCTCGGGCCTGGGGTTCGCCTTCATCGAGCGCGGCATCAAGGCGGCGCTGCTGCGCCAGGTCGTGGCGGGCCTGTACCGGCCGGCGCTCAAGCACCGCAACAGCCGGGTGGTATTCCAGAACGCCAACGACCGCGACCTGCTGCACGGTCTCGGCGCGCTACGCGAAGGACAGGCCGTGATGACTCGCGGCTCGGGCGTGGACTTGTCCGTCTACGCAGCGGTGGCCGAGCCGGCCTGCCCGCCAGTCACCGTCCTGATGGCCGCCCGCCTGCTGCGGCACAAGGGCGTACTGGAATTCGTCGAGGCCGCGCGCCTGCTGCGCAGCCGCCATGCGCCGGTGCGGATGATGCTGGCCGGCGGCATCGATCCCGGCAACCCGGCCTCGGTCGCCCAGGCCGACGTAGACGCCTGGCAGCAAGAGGGCTGTATCGAAACGCTGGGTGAACGCAACGACGTGGCCGCGCTGTACGCGGCCTCGCATATCGCCGTGCTGCCGTCATATCGCGAAGGCCTGCCGCGCTCGCTCATCGAGGCGGCGGCCTGCGGTCGCGCGGTGGTCACCACCGACGTGCCGGGTTGCCGCGACGCCATCAAACCCGGCCGCACCGGCCTGCTGGTGCCGCCACGCAACGCCCAGGCGCTGGCGGCGGCGATCGAGCAGTTGGCCACCGACAGCACGTTCCGACAACGGCTCGGCGCCGCGGGCCGCGCGCTGGCCGAACGGGAGTTCAGCATCGACGATGCCTGCCGCTTGCACCTGGATATCTACCAAGCCCTGACCATCAAGCAATACCGCCAGCCGCGGCACCAGCCCCAAGGATGATTTCCCGCAAGGCGTCCGCGTGGCGTCTTGCGCGCAGCCGGCAACCCGGACTTACACTGCCCGGCATTGTCTGTCGCGGTCGATTGCACCGGCCCGGCGCACCCGCACAGCGACGCAGTGCCGCCACCATGGATTTCCTCCCCCTGTTCCACCATCTCGAGGGCCGTACCGTACTGATCGTCGGTGGCGGACTTGTCGCGCTGCGCAAGGCGCGCCTGCTGCATGCCGCGGGCGCGCGCGTTCGTGCCGTGGCGCCGCGCGTGCACCCGGAACTGCGCACGCTGGCCGCCGAACTGCACGAACGCGCCTACGCCGAATCCGACCTGCGCCAGGCAGTCCTGGCAGTCGCCGCCACCGACGACGCGGCGCTCAACGCAGTGGTATCGGCCCAGGCCCAGGCGCACGCCGTACCCGTCAATGTGGTCGACGCGCCCGCCCTGTGCAGCGTGGTATTCCCCGCCATTGTCGACCGCTCTCCCCTGGTCGTGGCCATTGGCAGCGGCGGCCATGCGCCTGTCCTGGCGCGCCTGGTCCGCGCCAGGATCGAAACCTGGCTGCCGGCCCGTTACGGGCAGCTCGCCCAGCTCGCCCGGCGTTTCCGGGCCCAGGCCAAGCTGCGCCTGCCCAACGTGCAGCAACGGCGCATTTTCTGGGAAGAAGCCTTCCAGGGGCCGGCGGCGGAAGCGGTCTTCGCCGGCCGTCCCGAACAGGCTGGCAGGCTGATCGAAGCCCGGCTGGCCGACGCCGCGCCGCCGGCGCCGGGCGAAGTGTATTGGGTCGATGCCGGCCCGGGCGACCCGGACCTCCTCACTTTCCGCGCGCTGCGCCTGATGCAGCAGGCCGACCTGGTCATGCACGACCGCGCGGTGCCGCCGGCCATCGTCGACTTGTGCCGCCGCGACGCAGACCGCATCGCCATCGACCCGCAGGCCGCCCCGCCGCCGGCCGGCCAGCTGGCCGAGCTGGCCCGGCAAGGCAAGCGGGTCCTGCGCCTGGCCGCCGGCAATACCCCGCCCGCCCGCCGCAACGAAGCGCTCGATGCACTTGCCGCCGTGAACGTGCCGTTCCAGATGGTGCCTGGTATCGAAGCCACGCCGGCAACCAGCCCGGCGCGGGCCTGATTTCGCCCATCCGCGTCTGAATCGCAGGCTTCCACCATGCAGCTCCATCGTGTACATCACCAGATTCTCCGCAGCCATCATCTGTTCGAGCCGCTCAGCGAAGCGCAGCTCGATACCCTTCTGCAAACCGCGCGGCTGATCAACGTCGACAAGGGCGCCAAGCTGTTCCACCAGGGCGAGCCGGCCCACGCGTTCTATTTCGTGATTTCCGGCACGGTGAAGATCTACCGCCTGACGCCGGACGGCCAGGAAAAAGTCTTCGAAGTCATAGGCAGCCGCCAGACGTTCGCCGAAGCCATGATGCTCATGGACACGCCAGACTACGTGGCTTCCGCCCAGGCTATCGCGCCGTCGCAGCTCTACCGGTTCTCCAACAACACCTATATGGAGCTGCTGCACAACAACGGCAAACTCACCTTCGCGCTGCTGGCCAAGCTGTGCATCCGCCTGCATCAGCGCATCAACGAAATCGAAACGCTATCGCTCAAGAATGCCACGCACCGCGTGGTTCGGTATCTGCTGACACAGCTGGCGCGCCGTCCGGGCGCCACCAGTTTCGAGCTGCCCATGGCCAAGCGGCTGGTGGCGGGGCACCTCTCCATCCAGCCCGAGACCTTCTCTCGCATCATCCGCCACCTGATCGACGAAGGCATCATTGCCCAGCAGGGCAATCGCATCTCGGTCCTCAACAGCCAGCGGCTGGAACAGTTCGAATAAGCCGGCCGCCACCTCGCACCCATGTCACATTGCCTGTACTGCCAACAGCAAGCGCCCGCCGGCGCAACCGCATGCCATCACTGCGGCATGCCGCTACCGACCCAGGCCGAGCGCGCCCGCCGCCGGCGCCTGCGGCGCTTCCAGTGGTTCTGCGTGGGCCTCACCCTGTTCTGCGCGCTGATGGTCTACTGGCTGCCGCGCACGATCGAATAGCCAGCCGGCGCCATGCGCGCGGCGGCGTCACGAACGGGTCAGCTGGCGATAGAGCTGCGGCAGCCGGAACGGCAATTGCTCAGGCTGGCGTATCAAGGTGAAGCCGTTCGCGCCGAACATATAGGGCAGATAATCCCCGGCTTCCCGGTCGATGGTGATGCAGAACGGCAGCAACCCTTCGCGACGCGCCTCGACGACCGCCTGGCGCGTGTCCTCCACTCCGTATCGTCCTTCGTAGCGGTCCAGGTCATTGGGCTTGCCGTCCGTCACCAGCAGCAACAGCCGGCGCCGGCGCTTGCTGGCGACGAGCAGCCGCGTGGCCTGGCGGACCGCCGCCCCCATGCGCGTGTAATAACCGGGCCGAAGCGCCTGGATGCGCCCGCGCGTGCCATCGTCGTAACGCTGCTGGAACGTCTTCAGCTCCAGCATGCGTACCTGCTCCCGGCGCAAGGACGAGAACCCATACAGGGCGAACTGGTCGCCCACGGCGGACAGCGCTTCGCCGAACAGCAGCAAGCTGTCGGCAATGACATCGATGACCCGATGCGAGTCATCCAGGTGTGCGTCGGTAGACATGGAGAGATCCGCCAGCAGCAGGCAGGCCAGGTCGCGTCGAGCCTGGCGACGCTCCATATACCAGCCTCGTTCGGCACAGCGTCCATGCTGGCGCTCGACCAGGAAATCGAGCCAGGCCTGCATGTCGAGTTCGGTGCCGGACTGCTGCTGCCGCAGCCAATGGCGGTCGCTGCGCAGGTGCTCGAACTGGCGCCGCAAGCGGCGCGCCAGCGGCGCCAGGCGCGACGGCAGCGGCTGCGGCTCGCAGCGTCGCGGCCGCATCATGTACAGCTGCACGAAGTTCGGCTGCAGGCACTGGCGGCGGTAGTCCCATTCCGGCAGGGCGGCCGCCGCGCCCAGCGGCAGGTCGTCGGATTCGGCCGGCGGCAGGTCCAGATCGAGCTTGAGCCCGCCCCCCCGGCGCATCCGTTGGCGCGACAAGGCGAGTTCATCCAGGTCTTGCGCCACCCTGCCCGCATCCGGATTGTCCGCATCGTCACCGCAACGGTCCAGGTCGACGTGCTCGGACCAGCTGAACAGGCTTTCGAGGCGGAACAGCAACAGCCCCCCCTTGCCGGTGCGCTCCTCGACGCGGCCGGCCCGCTTGCGCGCGGCCGTGCCTTCCGGAACGCCGGACTGCGCCGCCTCCTCCTCATCGGCGAATTGCGCCTTCTGCGGCGCGCCAAGGTGCTCCGGAGGGTACAACCAGAGGGGCAGCGGCCATGGCGCCCGCTCGCTGTGCGGAAAATGCTGGACGCTGCCGGGCATCGCCAGCGCCTGGCGCAACGCCCGCTCCAGCGCGGCTTCGTCGCGCCGTAGCCTGGCAGGGTCCGGACGCTGGTGCAGGTGGGCCTCGACCAAGCGCTGGTAGCGCGGTCGCAATGCTGGATACTGCCGCAGCAAGGCCACCGTCCAGCGTTGGTTGTCCCGCCCCCAATGGCGCATGCCGCCCGACTGGGCAGCGAGCAGTGCCAGCCAGCGGTACAACTCCGCATTCAAGCCAGCCTCGGGATATGCCGCCAGTTGCGGCGGTAGCCGCAGACTGTCGGCATTGCACCAGGCCACCGACATGCCGTGACCGGCCCCCGCCACCCGTTGCAGCACGCTGCGACGCAGCGGCAGATTGCGCGTCGCGGCAGCCTCCACGCCGATTCCCCCTCTGCCGCCCATGGCGCGAAACAGCAGTCCCAGGGTATGCCGCAGGTCGTCAAGCGCGACCCGTGCATCGGGAAAATCATGGCTGGCCTGGCGGGTAATGAACCGATGCCAGATGCCGCCCACCCATTCTTCTGGTTCGAAAGCCAAGGCAGCCTCGTCAAGCACATTGGGAAACGCCCTCGCGGCGACGTCGGCGAATGCGAGACGGCCCGCCTCGATGCGGCGGGCCGTCCGGGCGCGGGTGGGCCGGCGTCAGGCCTGGGCGCCCAGGGCAGACTGGCCTGCCACGCCCCGCTGGCGGAAGCTGAGCAGGTAGCAGACCAGGCCGACCAGGAAGAACACGCCGGCCCCCAGCCGCAGCCAGAAGAACAGGGACAACTGCTCCATGGTGTTCATGAAGGACATCGCGGCCGCGTCGCCAGGCAGGCGCTGCAGCCATACCTGGACGATTCCGGCCGCGGTCAGCAGCAGGGTGATCGCGAACATCGACAGGGTCATCAGCCAGAATCCCCAGATCTCCACCCGCTGCGCTGCGGGGCTGGGCGCCTCTCCCAGGCCGCGCAAGCGCGGCATGGCATACGAGATCATGGTCATGACGATCATGGCGTAGGCGCCGTAGAAAGCCAGGTGGCCGTGCGCCGCCGTGAGCTGGGTGCCGTGGGTGTAGTAGTTGACCGGCGCCAGGGTATGGATGAAACCCCATACGCCAGCCCCCAGGAACGCCGTGACGGTGGTACCGATGGCCCAGTACGACGCGGCGCGGTTCGGATGCTGGCGCCGGCGCCGGTTCACCATGTTCCAGGCGAACAGCACCATGGCCAGGAAGGGCAGCGGCTCCAGTGCCGAGAACACCGAACCCAGCCATAGCCAGATGCCGGGCGCGCCGATCCAGAAGTAGTGGTGGCCGGTGCCCAGGATGCCGGTGATCAGCGCCATGCCGATGATGACATAGAGCCATTTCTCGATCACCTCGCGGTCGACCCCGGTGATCTTGATGAGCACGAAGGCCAGCATGGAGCCCATGATGAGTTCCCATACGCCTTCGACCCACAGGTGCACCACCCACCACCAGTAGAACTTGTCGCGCGACAGGTTCTCGGGGTTGTAGAACGAGAACAGGAACAGCACCGCCAGGCCGATCAGGCCGGTCATCATGACCATGCTGATGGCGGTCTTGCGTCCCTTCAGCAGGGTCATGCCGATGTTGTACAGGAAGCCGAGCGCCACTACCACGATGCCCGCCTTGGTGATGGTGGGTTGCTCGAGGAACTCACGTCCCATGGTGGGAAGCAGGTCGTTGCCCGTCATCTTGGCCAGGCCCGCGTAGGGCACCAGCAGGTAGCCGAGAATGGTCAGCACGCCGGCTATGGCGAAGATCCAGAACAGTGCCAGCGCCAGCCTGGGGCTGTGCAGCTCGCGGTCTGCTTCTTCGGGAATCAGGTAGTAGGCCGCGCCCATGAAGCCGAACAGCAGCCAGACGATGAGCAGGTTGGTATGCACCATCCGGGCGACGTTGAACGGGATCAGCGGGAACAGGAAGTCGCCCACCAGGTACTGGACGCCCATGATCAGGCCGAACAGGATCTGTCCCACGAACAGGATCAGGGCGAATATGAAATAGGGTTTCGCCACGGCCTGGGAGGCGAATTTGAGATGCGGATTCACAGTGGTCATGGCTCAGCCCTCGCGGTTCGGAGGCCAGTTGAAGTTGTTGATCTTCGAAGTCCATTCGAGGAATTCGGCCACGTCGTCCACTTCCTGCTTGGTGAGGTTGAACTGCGGCATGGCGCGGCGGCCGGGAATGCCCAGCGGCTGCGCGCCCATCCAGGCGTGCAGGAACGAATTGAACTCCGCCTCGCCGCCGCGGCGCTCGAACACATTGCCGAGTTCCGGCGCGAAGTACGCGCCTTCGCCGAGCAGCGTGTGGCAGCCGACGCAGTTGTTCTGCTCCCAGACCGCCTTGCCGCGCACGACGGCCTCGGTCATCTCGGACTGGTTGGTGAGCTGGGGTATTTGTTTTTCGGTATGGAAGGTCAGGGCCAGGAATATCAGGATGAAGAATACGCTTCCCCCGAAATAGATGTTCCTGGCCATGCCTTTGGTGAAGGTTTCCGGCATGATCGCCCCTCTTGGCTTAAGGTGGGCATCATTCTAGAAAGCCGGCCCACGGGGGCCGCTTGACTGCAATCAAGAAAGAAAAGTTGTCGCCGCGCGCCCCGCCGGACGGCCTCAGCGGCCGGCTACGATATTGACCAGCAGCAGGCCGGCAGCCATGACGATAGGCCACGCCAGCATCAGCCACCGCCATGCGCGCGGCGCGTGGTGCAGTTCCATGAAACCGTCGATGATCAGCCATGCCTTGGCGACGGCCAGTGCGACCAGCACGGCGCCGGCGCCCGCCGCCCAGCCCATCCCCGCCACCCGCACCGTGGCCACGGACAATACCGCCAGGCCCAGCCAGAAACACAGGAGCCCTTTGATTTCAGACATGCGTCAACCCAGCAAATAAACCACGGGGAACAACAGCACCCAGACCAGATCGACCATGTGCCAGTAGAGCACTCCCGATTCCAGGCCCGCGCACTGGCCCGGCCCATAGCGACGCGCGCGGCAGCGCAAGGCCATCCAGGCCAGGATCACCATGCCCAGCAGCACGTGCAGAAAGTGGAAGCCGGTAAGCACCCAATACAGCGTGAAGAAGGTGTCGTGCTCCAGGCCCAGGCCCAGCCCCGCCAAGTGGCGGTATTCGGCCAGCTTCAAGCCCACGTACACGCACGCCGACACCAGGGCGGCCGCCAACAGGCACGCCCCGCCGCGCTTGCCTTGCCGCACCCGCGCCAGGCCCATGGCGGCGAACAGCCCGCCGGTCAGCAAGCTGAGCGTCAGGGCCAGCCCCGTTGAGGCGTCCAGTGCCGCGCGTCCGGCCTGGAACAGCGCCGGCTGCAGGGCCTGGGCAACGGCGAAGGCGCAGATCAGGATGCCGAACACCGTCAGTTCGGCCAGGATGAAGAACCACATCGCCAGGTCGCCGGCCAGACGCCGGCTGGCCGCGCCCGCGCCTTCAGCCGAAATGGACATCCACCACTTCCATCAGGGCGGCGACGGTCTGCGGATCGTCGGTCAGGGGTTCGGCCAGGCAGGCCAGGCAGGCGTCGCGCGGCGCCATGCCGCTGCGGATCATGCGCGCGGTGAAGATCAGCAGCCGTGTCGAGGCGACCTCTTCGAGGTCATGGCTCTCGAGCCGGCGCAACGCCTGGCCCAGCCCGACCACGCGGGCCGCCAGCTCGGCATCGACCTGCGCCTCGGCAGCGACAATGCGGCATTCCTCAACGGGCGGCGGATAGCCGAACCGCAACGCCACGAAGCGCTGGCGAGTGCTGGGCTTCATGCCCTTGAGCAGGTTCTGGTAGCCGGGGTTGTAGGACACCACCAGCATGAACCCCGGCGGCGCGCGCAGGGTTTCCCCAGTGCGCTCGATATACAGTTCGCGGCGATCGTCAGCCAGCGGATGCAGCACCACGGCGGTATCCTGGCGGGCTTCCACGACTTCGTCCAGGTAGCAGACGCCGCCTTCCCGCACGGCGCGCGTCAGCGGCCCGTCCTGCCACCAGGTGCCGGCGGCGCCGATCAGGTGCCGGCCCACCAGGTCGGTGGCGCTCAGATCGTCATGGCAGGCCACCGTGTATAGCGGCACCCCCAGGACATGCGCCATGTACTGCACGAAACGGGTCTTGCCGCACCCGGTCGGCCCTTTTACCAGTACCGGCATGCCGTGCCGCCAAGCTTGCTCGAACAGCGCTGCCTCGTTGCCCAGCGGTTGGTAGAAGGGTGCGTCCGGAGCATCCGGCGCGCCCAGGGGGGCCGCAGGCGAATTCATGCCTAGTCCTTGTTCAAGCTGATGGTCAGCGGACATTACCCGCAACGAAGCGGAAGGCTCAAGCCGTCCATCGAAGCCCATTGACTGCAGTCAACACCACGCGATGCAGCTTGACTGTCGTCAATCACAACGGGGAGGGCCTTTCAGTACGATCCGGCCAGAGATGCGCAACCCAAGACCATCCACAGCGCCGTGACCCGGGGCGTCCAGAAACCGCTCCTTTAGGAGAAGTACCGATGAGAATCCCTCGAAAAAACCTGCTGGCCGGAGCCATCGCCAGTCTCTCGCTGCTAGGCATCACGGGTGCCTATGCCAATAGCGCCCCGTCCATGACGGGCGACGAAAAGGAGGTCGCCAAGCAGATCTACTTCGAGCGCTGCGCGGGCTGTCACGGCGTCCTGCGCAAGGGAGCCACCGGCAAGAACCTCGAACCCCACTGGACTCAGACCCAGGCCGACGGCTCCAAGCTCGAGGGCGGCACGCTGCAACTCGGCACCAAGCGGCTGGAAAACATCATCGCCTATGGCACCGAAGGCGGGATGGTCAACTACGACGACATCCTGACCGAACAGGAAATCAACCTGATGGCGCGCTACATCCAGCAGACGCCCGACGTGCCGCCCGAATTCTCCCTGCAGGACATGAAGGACAGCTGGAAGCTGCTGGTTCCGGTTGCCGAGCGTCCGAAGAAGCAGATGAACAAGGTCAACCTGAAGAACGTGTTCGCCATCACGCTGCGCGACGCCGGCAAGCTGGCCCTGGTCGACGGCGACAACCACAAGATCTGGAAGATCCTCGACACCGGCTACGCGGTGCACATCTCGCGCCTGTCCGCCTCCGGCCGCTACGTTTACACCGTAGGTCGCGACGGCCTGACCACCATCATCGACATGTGGTTCGAGGAACCCACCACGGTGGCCACCGTGCGCCTGGGCTCGGACGCCCGCTCGGTGGACGTCTCCAAGTTCAAGGGCTACGAAGACAAATACCTGATCGGCGGCACGTACTGGCCGCCCCAGTACTCCATCATGGACGGCGAAACGCTCGAGCCCATCAAGATCGTCTCCACCCGCGGGCAGACCGTCGACGGCGACTACCATCCCGAGCCGCGCGTGGCCTCCATCGTCGCCTCGCTGCAAAAACCCGAATGGGTGGTCAACGTGAAGGAAACCGGCCAGATCCTGCTGGTGGACTACACCGACCTGAAAAACCTGAAGACCACCGCGATCGAGTCGGCCAAGTTCCTGCACGACGGCGGCTGGGACGCATCCGGGCGCTACTTCATGGTGGCCGCCAATGCGTCGAACAAGGTCGCCGTGGCCGACACCAAGACCGGCAAGCTGGCAGCGCTGGTCGATACCGCCAAGATCCCCCATCCCGGCCGCGGCGCCAACTTCGTCCACAAGCAGTTCGGTCCGGTCTGGGCCACCGGCCACCTGGGCGACGACGTGGTGTCGCTGATCTCCACGGCGTCCAGCAAGCCCGAGCACGCCAAATTCAAGGAACACAACTGGAAGGTCGTGCAAGAGCTGAAGATGCCGGGCGCGGGCAATCTGTTCGTCAAGACCCATCCCAAGTCCAGGCACTTCTGGGCCGACGCTCCCATGAACCCGGAACGCGAGGTCGCCGAATCCGTCTATGTGTTCAACCTCGATGACCTGTCCAAGCCGCCCACCCGCCTGGATGTCGCCAAGGATTCCGGCCTGCCGGAAAGCAAGGCGATCCGCCGCGCCGTCCAGCCCGAGTACAACCAGGCCGGCGACGAGGTCTGGATCTCGCTGTGGGGCGGCAAGGCCGACCAGTCCGCCATCGTCATCTATGACGACAAGACCCTGAAGCTCAAGCGCGTCATCACCGACCCTGCCGTGGTTACCCCCACCGGCAAGTTCAACGTCTTCAACACCATGAACGACGTCTACTAGCCCCTGCCGTTCTTCACCACCCGGCGGTTCCCGTGCATCGCGCGGGAACCGCCAATCAAACCATGACACACCAAGACGGCAAGAATGGCTTCATCGCCACCCTCCGGCGCCCAAGCGCAAGATATTCGTTGGGCGCCCTTCTCCTGGCGGGCATACTGCTCGGCGTCCTGCTCTGGGGCGGGTTCAATACCGCCCTCGAAGCCACCAATACCGAGGCATTCTGCCTGTCGTGCCACGAAATGCGCGACAACGTCTATCCGGAATACCAGGAGACCATCCACTACAAGAACCGGACAGGCGTGCGAGCCACCTGCCCCGACTGCCACGTTCCCAAGGACTGGACCTACAAGATGATACGCAAGGTCCAGGCGTCGCGGGAACTGTGGGGCAAGCTGGTCGGCTCCATCGATACCCGCGAGAAATTCGAGGCCAAGCGGCTGACGCTGGCGCGCAGCGAATGGAAGCGCATGAAAGCCTCAGATTCGCGCGAATGCCGCAATTGCCACAGCCTCGAGAGCATGAAGAGCGAGGCGCAGCAACAACGGGCGCGCAAGCAGCACGAAATGGCCATCGAGGACGACATGACCTGCATCGACTGCCACAAGGGTATTGCGCATCACAAGCCGCAAGGCATGACCGAAGAAGACGAAGAATAGCGCGGCGGCGTTGCGCCGCCCGTATGACCGAAAAGGACCTCGACATGACAAAGACCGCTCTGCTCGGCACTCTCGCCGCCGCGCTCAGCCTTTCCAGCGGTGCCGCGCTGGCCGCCGCACCGTCCGACTGGAACGCCATCAAGGCGACCGAGATCATATTGTTCTACCCCGGTGTCTCGCCGGTCGAATGGATCACCAAGGGCACCGAGCATGGTGGTGCCCGGGCGCTCAAGAAGGGCGAGACCTGCCTCGACTGCCACTCGGAGGAAGTTACCAAGATGGGCCAATTGCTGGTCAGCGGCGAGAAAATCGAACCTGCTCCCATTCCCGGCAAGGCGCCTTTCATCAATGCAAAAGTGCAGGCGGCTCACGACGGTGAACAACTCTATCTGCGCTTCAGCTGGATGCAACCCAAATCTTCCGGCGCGCCTGCGATGGATGCCGACAACCCCGTCAAGATCACTTACCTGCTCGAAGCGGACTCCAAAGTCGAGCTCGCCGGACTCGGCGGCTGCTGGGGCGCCTGCCATGGCGACGCCCGCACCATGCCAGGCGCAAACGACAGCAAGACCAAGTACGTGAAAGGCGCGTCGCTGGCCGATGGCGTCTACTACGACTTGAATCAATGGCGCAGCGGCGAGAACAAGGCCTACGACGGCTATATCGCTAGCGAACGCGTCATGGAAGGCGGCCAGGCCTTGGTCAACGCAGTCGGCACGCGCGACGGCGACACCTGGACGGTAGAGTTCACCCGCAAGTTCACGGGCGGCGAAGGCGATGTCACGCTCGAACCCGGCAAGACATACAACTTCGGCGTAGCCATCCACGACGACAGCAGCATCGGCCGCTTCCATCACGTCTCGCTCGGCTACCACCTGGGTATCGATGCAGTGGCGGATATCACCGCCGCGAAACAGTAGCGGGGCCATCGGTGTCTGGTGGCGGCTTGGCACGGCTCCCTGGCGTCGCATGGATGCTGTCCGGCGTCCTGGCATGCTGCATGCCGTTTGCAGACACCCAGGCGGACCCCGGCAGGCTGCGCCAGGAGCAGCTCGAACACCTGCTGCGGCAGGACTGCGGTTCATGCCATGGGCTGCGCATGACGGGCGGCCTGGGTCCGCCCCTGACGCGCCAGGCGCTGGCTGGTAAGCCACGCGAACTGTTGATCGCCACGATCGCCCTGGGCCGCCCCGGTACCGCCATGCCCAACTGGGGCGCCCTGCTCGACGAACAAGACATCGCCTGGCTCGCGGACAGGCTTCTGCAAGGATACCCTCCACCATGATTCGCCCATTGTTGCTCTTGCTGTGTACTGCCCTGCTGACAGGTTGTGCGCAGCAGCCGCCGTTGCGTGGCAGCGGCGACCTGGGAGTGGTCATCGAACGCGCCAGCGGCAGCCTGCAGATCATCGACAGCACGACGCGATCGAGCCTGGCCCGCGTGCAAGGCCTGGGCGACCTATCGCACGCCTCGGTAGTGTTCTCGCGCGACCAGCGCTACGCCTATGTCTTTGGCCGCGACGGCGGCCTGACCAAAGTCGACCTGCTGGCCCGGCATATCGACAAGCGCGTCGTCCAGGCAGGCAACAGCATAGGCGGCGCCATCAGCCAGGACGGCAGCCTGATCGCCGTCGGCAACTACGAGCCCGGCGGTGTCAGGGTGTTCGACGCACATACGCTGGAGCCGGTAGCCGATATTCCCGCCACTCCGCTGGCCGACGGCGAGCGTCGCTCGCGGGTAGTGGGTGTGGTGGACGCACCAGGACAGCGGTTCGTGTACAGCCTGTTCGACACGGGCGAGATCTGGGTGGCGGATTTCAGCCGGCGGCGGCAACCCGCCATCAGCCGCTACACCAGCATCGGCAACCAGCCCTACGATGCCCTGCTCACGCCGGACGGCCGGTACTACATGGCGGGCCTGTTCGGCGAGGACGGCATGGCCCAGCTCGACCTCTGGCACCCCGAACGCGGCGTCAAGCGCGTCCTCGCCCACTACGGACGCGGCAACCGCAAACTGCCGGTGTACAAGATGCCCCATCTGGAAGGCTGGACGGTGGCCGGCGAACGCACCTTCGTCCCGGCCGTGGGGCGGCACCAGGTGCTGGTCATGGACTCGCGCAGTTGGCGGCAGGCCGCCGCCATCGAGGTCGCGGGGCAACCCGTATTCGTCATGGCACGCCCCGACGCGCGCCAAGTGTGGGTGAATTTCGCCTACCCGGACAACCATCTGGTGCAAGTCATCGACACGGAAAGCCTGGCAATCGTGGCAACGCTCGAACCAGGGCCCGCGGTGCTGCACATGGAGTTCACCGCCCGCGGCGACCAGCTCTGGCTATCGGTGCGCGACGGCGATGAGGTCCAGGTTTGGGATCCCTACCGCCTGGAACGCATCGACCGCCTGCCGGCGCCCAGCCCAAGCGGCATCTTCTTCAGCAGCCGCGCACATGCAACGGGCCTGTAGCGTGGCGATCGACGAATTCGACCTGCGCCTGCTCAACCGGTACCAGCACGGCATGCCGTTGTCCGAACGCCCGTACCGGGCCATGGCCGAAGCCTTGGGATGTAGCGAGGCACGACTGCTGGACTGCCTGCGCAGCCTGCGGCAGCAAGGCGTACTGAACCGCGCCGGGCCGGTTTTCGAACACCGCCGCGCCGGCGCGAGCACCTTGGCGGCGCTGGCTGTCGACGACGGCCAGCTCGACAGCGTGGCCGCCGCGATCAGCCGCTATCCGGAAGTCAACCACAACTACGTACGCGATCATCACTACAACTTGTGGTTCGTGCTGACCGCTCCGAACCGCGCCCGGATCGACAACATCCTGGCCGAGATCGCGGCCGATACCGGCCTGGAACCCCTCGACCTGCCCATGCGCCGCGCCTACCGCATCGACCTCGGCTTCTCCCTTGGCATACCAGCATGAATGTCCTCCTGACTGCCGAACAGAAGCAGCGACTGCGGCGCCTGATCGAGCCCGGCCTGCCGCTGACGGAACGCCCCTACCACCAGTTGGCGGAACAGCTGGGCACGACCGAACGCGCCGTGCTCGCCCAGATGCGCCGGTGGAACGACGCGGGCCTGTTCCGGCGCGTGGGCCTGGTGGTCAACCATCGCGCACTGGGCTTTCTGGCCAATGCCATGCTGGTGCTCGACGTGCCAGACGACCGGGTCGACGCGGCCGGCCGGCTGCTGGGCCAGGCAGCGGGCGTGAATCTCTGCTATCAACGGCCGCGCCGCCCGCCTCGCTGGCGCTACAACCTGTTCTGCATGGTGCATGGCCGCCAGCAGGCCGAGGTGCGGCGGCACATCGACCGCCTGCTGCACGACCTGGACCTGGCTGACCTGCCGCACGAGCTGTTGTTCAGCACGCGGGCGTACAAGCAGTGCGGCGGCCGCTACGCGCCCGCCGGCGAGCATCGTCATGGATGACTTCGGCCGGCGTCTGCTCGACCGCCTGCAGCATGGCATGCCGCTGGTCCGCCGTCCATGGGAGGCGCTGGCGGCGGAACTCGGCGGCAGTCCGGCCGAGCTGCGGGCGCGCGTCGAGGCGTGGCTCGCAGACGGCACCCTGACGCGGTTCGGCCCCATGTTCGATATCGAACGCCTGGACGGCGCATTCACCCTGGCGGCCCTGTGCGTGCCTCCGTCGCGCGTCGACGAAGTGGCTGCCATGTTGTTCGCCATGCCGGAGGTGGCGCACAACTACCAGCGCGAGCATGTCTGGAACATGTGGTTCGTGCTGGCGTGCGCCTCGCCGCGCGATGTGGCGGCCACGATCGAACGCATCGAACGAAGCACCGGCCTGAGAGTCCTCAATTTGCCCAAAGAACAGACTTACCATGTCGGCCTGCATTTCCCCGTCTGACGCCTCGCTGGCCAAGCGCCTGATCCAGCTCACCCAGGCCGGCCTGCCCCTGGTGGGCGATCCATGGGCTTGGTTGGGCGTTCGCCTGGGCCTGGCGCCCGAGGCCATGCTCGCCCTGTTGCAGCGTCTGCAGGACGACGGCGTCATCCGTCGCATCGCCGCCGTGCCCAACCACTACCGCCTGGGCTATCGCCACAATGGCATGACAGTCTGGGACGTCGACGACGAAAAGATCGACCGCCTGGGCGGGCTCGTCGGCGCGCTGCCGTTCGTCAGTCATTGTTATCGACGCCCGCGACGCCACGGGTGGCGCTACAACCTGTTCGCCATGGTGCATGGCCGCAGCCCCAGCGAAATCGAGGATTACCGAGGTCGCATCCGGACGCTGCTCGGACGCGCCAGCCTGGCCGACGACATGCTGGTCAGTACCCGCATCCTGAAGAAAACCGGCCTGCGCATGCCGCAGCCGGGGTAGCACGACTTCCGTGAGTCTTATTGTTCCCGGTCAAGGCATCCATTGCTTGCCTCAGCCATGCTGCCAACGTGGCTGGAGCCGGCCGCCGCGCAAGTCCGCCATATCTAGAGAATGCCCCCAATGTTGAGAATCAGTCATTACCTGCGCGCCCTTACCCGTCCGGGCCGCGGGCCGGTGGCCGGCGCCCGCGGCACGCCCGGCCAGCGCGCCCCCGTCGTGATCTGGAACCTGCTGCGGCGCTGCAACCTCGCTTGCAAGCACTGCTATGCCACGTCGGCCGACAGCCCATTCCGCAACGAACTCGACACCACCGAAGCGCTACGAGTCATCGACGATCTGCGCGACGCCGGCGTGCGCGTGTTGATTCTCTCCGGCGGCGAGCCGCTGCTGCGCCACGATCTCTTCCAGCTTGCCGCCTATGCGCGGGAACAGGGCTTCTTCGTGGCGTTGTCCAGCAACGGCACGCTGATCGACGAAACCAACATCGGACGCATCGCGGCGGCCCGGTTCGACTATGTCGGCATCAGCATCGACGGCCTTCAGCAGGTGCACGACGCCTGGCGCCAGATGCCCGGCAGCTTCGCCGCGGCGATGCATGCCGTCGCGCTGTGCCGGCGGCATGGCATCCGCGTGGGCCTGCGCACCACGCTGACACGCGACAACCATCTCCAGCTGCCCGCCATCCTGGATCTCATGCGCGAACATGACGTGCACAAGTTCTACCTTTCGCACCTGAACTACAGCGGCCGCGGCAGGCGCAGCAGCAAGTTCGACGCCCACCACCAGATGACGCGGGATGCCATGCACCTGTTGTTCGAGCGCGCCTGGGAAGACATACGCGCCGGCCGGGACAGCGATTTCGTCACGGGCAACAACGACGCGGACGCCATACTGTTGCTGCAATGGGCGGAACGGCGCCTGCCACAACATCGCCAGCAACTGGAGCACATGCTGCGCGACTGGGGCGGCAACGCCTCCGGCTGCGGCATTGCCAACATCGACAACACCGGCGATGTGCACCCCGACACCTACTGGTGGCAACAACAGGTCGGCAACGTGCGCCGCCAGTCTTTCCGCCAGCTCTGGACCGACCAGCCCGATCCGCTCCTGCTGCAGTTGCGCCAGCATCCGCGGCCAGTGGGCGGCCGCTGCGCCGAGTGCCGCTGGCTGTCCATCTGCAACGGCAACACCCGTACCCGTGCCTGGGCCGCCGGCGACCTATGGGGCGAAGATCCCGGCTGCTATCTCAGCGACACAGAAATCGGCCGTCAAGCGACCGTCATCGCAGCCGAAACGGCACGGTCGCATCCCGATGCCGCAATACCAATGTCCCGGCCCGCATGAACATGCCCCACGTCTCCATGAGCTCCCTCACGCTTCCCGTCGCTCTGCAGCGGGCCTTCCGGCCGGGCGAAGTGGCCCTGGTCGGCGCCGGCCCGGGCGACCCCGGCCTGCTGACCCTCGCCGCCTGGAGCCTGCTGGTGCAGGCCGACGCGCTGGTCTACGACCGGCTGGTCAGCCAGACGCTGCTCGACCTGCTGCCGGACACCTGTCGCCCCTACTATGTCGGCAAGGCCAGCGGGCGCCACAGCCTGCCACAGGGCGAAATCAATCAACTGCTGCTGCGGCTGGCACGGCAGGGCATGCGCGTAGTGCGCCTGAAGGGCGGCGACCCGTTCATTTTTGGCCGTGGCGGCGAAGAGCTCGAATTCCTGCTTCGCCACGGGGTCGACTGCCAACTGGTGCCGGGCATCACCGCGGCGTCCGGGTGCATGGCCTATGCCGGCATCCCGCTGACGCATCGCGACCTGGCGCATTCGTGCCAGTTCATCACCGGCCACCTACAGCAGGACGGCGAGCTGGCGCTGCCCTGGCACACCATGACGGACCCTGCCTGTACGCTGGTGTTCTACATGGGGTTGGCCAGCCTCGATGAAATATCACGCCAGCTGACCGCCGCCGGCCTGTCGCCCGGCACACCCGCCATGCTGGTCGGCAACGGCACGCGGCAAGACCAGCAAATCGTGCGCGGCACGCTCGCCAGCCTGCCCGAACTGGCACGCAGCCACCGACTGGGCACGCCGACATTGACCGTGATCGGCCGGGTGGTCGGCCTCCTGGCCGAGCGAGAAGCCGAGCATCCCGGCAGGCTGCGCGCCAACCCCATGCCGATGCGCCCGGCGCCGGAGCGCCTATGCGGTTGAGCGTCGGCATTGCATTGACGGCGGCCGTGCTTGGGCAAGGCCCGGCCCTGGCCTCCGGGGTTGCCGCCGCGCTTTACCAGCAGCATTGCGAGACCTGCCACGGCGTGGGTCGCCTGGGCGGGACCGGTCCCGCATTGCTGCCGGAAAGCCTCATGCGCATCAAGCGCGAGGAAGTCCGCCAGGCCATACGCGACGGACGTCCAGCCAGCCAGATGGCCGCATTCTCCGGTGTGCTGGACGACCTCCAGATCGACGGCCTGATCGACTACCTATACCAGCCGCCTCTCCAGGCGCCCACCTGGACGGAAACGGACATGCAGGCCAGCCACCGGCTGCTCGTCGACCCGACCACGCTGCCCGCCACGCCGCAGCACGGCGCGGACCCGCTCAACCTGTTCGTGGTGGTCGAGGCCGGCAACCATCATGTGGTCGTCCTGGACGGCGACCGCTTCGAACCACTGGCGCGCTTCCCGTCGCATTTCGCGCTGCATGGCGGGCCGAAGTTCTCGCCGGACGGCCGGTACGTGTACTTCGCGTCGCGGGACGGCTGGATCAACCTCTACGACCTGCACAACCTGACGATGGTCGCCGAGATCCGCGCCGGGCTCAACACGCGCAATCTTGCCGTAAGCGGCGACGGCAAGTGGGTGCTGGTAGGCAACTACCTGCCCGGCGGCCTGGTCGTGCTGAACGCGCACGACCTGTCGCTGATAGGGCACCTGGACACGCCCGCCGTCCAGGGCGTGCCGTCGCGGGTCAGCGCGGTGTACACCGCGCCGCCGCGGCAGAGCTTCGTGGTCGCCCTGAAAGACGCCCAGGAAGTCTGGGAACTCTCGTATGCGGGCCAGCCCGATTTCCTGCCGCGCCGTATCCCGGCCCAGGACTTCCTCGATGACTTCTCCTTCACGCCCGGATATCGCTATCTGCTGGCCACGTCGCGCAAGGCAAAAGGCGGCCAGGTCATCGACCTGGACAGCGGCGCCGCGGTCACGGACATCCCCCTGCCCGGCATGCCGCACCTGGGGTCCGGCATCTACTGGCAGCGCAAGCAGGGCTGGGTATTCGCCACGCCCAACATCAGCCAGGGGCTGATATCGGTGCTCGACCTGGCAACCTGGGAACTGGTGAAGGAGATTCCCACCGAAGGCCCCGGCTTCTTCATGCGCAGCCACCGGAACTCGAAGTACGCCTGGACCGACGTCTTCTTCGGCCCCAACAACGACGCAGTACATCTCATCGACAAGCAAACCCTCGAAATCGCCCATACGCTGCGGCCCATGCCCGGCAAGAACGCCGCGCACGTCGAGTTCACCCGCGATGGCCGCCATTTGCTCCTGAGCGTCTGGGACACCGAGGGCGCCCTGATCGTCTACGACAGCCAGACCTTGCAGGAACTCAAGCGCATTCCCATGAACAAGCCGTCCGGCAAGTACAACGTGGGCAACAAGATCGAGTTCGCCGAAGGCACTTCCCACTGAGCGACATGCCATGCACGAAAGCCCCGCGCCAGCGAATGCCGCCCCCGTGCTCGATGCGACGGACCTCGCCTGCGTGCGGGATCAGCGCCGCCTCTTCATGGGGGTGAGCTTCCGGCTGTGGCCCGGCGACATGCTGCGCGTGCGCGGCCCCAACGGTTGCGGCAAGAGCAGTCTGCTGCGCCTGCTATGCGGCCTGGCCCGGCCGGCGGCAGGCCGCGTGCAGGTGTACGGCCAAGATCCCGCCAAGCAGCGCGGCGCGCTGGCGGCCAGGCTGCTGTGGATCGGCCATGCCGCCGGCGTCAAGGCACTGTTGACCAGCGAGGAAAACCTGGCCTGGTTGGACGCCTTGCACGCGACAGTCGTCGAGCCGGCCAGCGGCACGGCGCTGGCGGCGGTGGGCCTGCGCGGTTTCGAGGAAACCCCTTGCCATGCGCTGTCGGCGGGCCAGCAGCGCCGCGTCGCGCTGGCCCGCCTGTACCTGCCGGATACGCCGCCACTGTGGATCCTGGACGAGCCATTCACGGCGCTGGACGCCCAGGGCACGGCGCAACTGGAACAACGCCTGGCCGCGCATTGCACCCGCGGCGGCACAGTCGTGCTGACGACACATCACGAGCTGGCGCGACGGACGCAGGCCTATCGCGACCTTGATCTTGGACAGCACGCCGCATGAGCAAGGCCATTATTCTCCTATTCACTAGTGAGCTACGTCTGCTATGCCGCCGTCCCGCGGAACTTGCCAATCCTCTGGTGTTTTTCTCCGTTGTCGTCGCCTTGTTTCCCCTGGCACTCGGACCGCAATCGCAGTTTCTGCAAGATGCCGCGCCGGGGCTGCTGTGGGTGGCGGCGCTGCTGGCGGTGCTGCTTTCGCTCGATGGCCTGTTTCGCGCCGACTTCGAGGACGGCTCGCTGGAACAATGGGTGCTCGCGTCGCATTCTTTGGTAGCGCTGGTGCTGGCCAAGGTGGCGGCGCATTGGCTGTGCAGCGGCCTCGCGCTGGTGGTCCTGGCGCCGCTGCTGGCACTGATGCTCGGCCTTCCGTCACATTGTCTTCCGGTGCTGCTGTTGTCGCTGCTGCTGGGCACGCCTGTGCTCAGCCTGCTGGGCGCGGTCGGGGCGGCGCTGACCGTTGGCCTGCGGCGCGGCGGGCTGTTACTGGCGCTACTGATCCTGCCGCTGTACATCCCGGTACTCATCCTGGGCAGTGGCGCCCTGCAGGCCGCCCTGCAAGACCTGCCCGCGACGGGGCACCTGCTGTGGCTGGCCAGCCTGGCGGCGCTGGCGATCACCCTGGCCCCCTTTGCCGTTGCGGCGGGGCTGTCCATCAGCGTCGCCGAATGACGCGCGGCGCCCGCACCAGCCCGTCGGCTGTCGGCACCTGCCCGGCACGATACCCCGCCGCCCCGGCGCCCTCTGACGAGCGACTCGCATGAACTGGACCTGGCTGCACAAGTGGGGCTCGCCCAAATGGTTCTACGACATGAGCGGCAAATGCCTGCCCTGGCTGGCCGCGGCCAGCGCGCTGCTGATCGCCGTCGGCCTGGGATGGGGTCTGGCATTCGCGCCGCCCGATTACCAGCAAGGCAACAGCTTCCGCATCATCTACATTCATGTGCCGGCCGCCCTGCTGGCCCAGTCCATCTACCTCGTACTGGCCGCGGCAGGTATCGCGGGCCTGGTCTGGAAACTGAAGCTGGCCGATGTCGCACTGCGGCAGGCGGCACCCATCGGAGCCTGGATGACCGTCATCGCGCTGGCCTCGGGCGCTATCTGGGGCAAGCCCACCTGGGGCGCCTACTGGGTCTGGGATGCGCGGCTCACGTCGATGCTGATCCTGCTGTTCCTGTACCTGGGCGTGATCGCGCTGGGCCAGGCAATCACCAACCGCGACAGCGCGGCCCGGGCGTGCGCGGTGCTGGCCTTGGTCGGCGTGGTCAACATTCCCATCATCAAGTATTCGGTCGAATGGTGGAACACGCTCCACCAGCCCGCCAGCTTCTCGCTCGCGCAGAAACCGGCCATGCCGGCGCAGATGTGGTTGCCGCTGTTGCTGGCAGTGGCGGGGTTCTATTGTTTTTTTGGCGCGGTGCTGTTCGCGCGCATGCGCCTGGAAGTGCTGCGGCGCGAGGCCGACAGCCGCTGGGCCGGCAGCGAAATCGCCCGGCTGCTCGGAAAGCGGACATGAGCGTATTCGCATCGTTTGCCGAATTCTTCGCCATGGACGGCCATGGCGCTTACGTCTGGAGCGCCTATGGCTTGTGCGCGGCGCTGATGGCATGGAACGTTGCGCTACCGATCGTGGCGCGACGCCGCTACCTGGACGAACTGGCGCGCCGCCGGCGTCGGGAGGCCTCGCAATGACCCCTGCCCGCAAGAAGCGCCTGTACTGGATTGCGGCCCTGGTCTGCGGCGCCGGCGCCGCCGTGGCGCTGGCCCTGGCCGCCCTGCAGGAGAACATCAACCTGTTCTATACGCCCAGCCAGATTGTCGCTGGCGCAGCGCCCCGCGACACGCGCATCCGGGCCGGCGGCCTGGTCGAAACCGGTTCGCTGCAACGCTCGCCGGATTCGCTGGCGCTGCGCTTCGGCGTGACCGACGGAACGAGCAGCATCCTGGTGCGCTACCAGGGGATCCTGCCCGACCTGTTCCGCGAGGGCCAGGGCATTGTCGCGCTGGGCAGGCTCGACCAGGACGGCGTGCTGCACGCCGACGAGGTGCTGGCCAAGCACGACCAAAACTATATGCCACCCGAGGCCATGCACGCGCTGGAACAAGGCGGCGCGGTCGAGCCTGGTGAGCAGGACGGACGGGAGCCGGCCCGATGATTCCCGAGCTCGGCCTGCTGGCCCTGATCCTGGCGCTCTGCCTCGCCGCGGTGCAGGCGAGCGTGCCGCTGGCCGGCGCCTGGCGCGGCGACCGCCGCTGGATGGGGCTGGCGGCGCCGGCCGCCTGGGGGCAGTTCGCATTCCTGTTGTTTTCTTTCGGCTGTCTCGCGCATGCCTTCCTGAGCAACGATTTCTCGGTCGCCTACGTCGCGCACAACTCCAACAGCATGCTGCCCTGGTACTACAAGGTCAGCGCGATATGGGGCGCGCACGAGGGTTCCCTGCTGCTGTGGGCCTTGATGCTGGCCGGCTGGACCTTCGCCGTTTCCCTCGGCGCGCGCCAACTGCCCGCAGCCATGCTGGCGCGCGTGCTGGCCGTGATGGGCATGATCAGCATCGGCTTCCTGCTGTTCCTGATCGCCACCTCGAACCCGTTCGAGCGCCTGTTGCCCGACGCGCCCGCCGACGGCCGCGACCTCAATCCGCTGCTGCAGGATTTCGGCCTGATCCTCCACCCGCCCATGCTGTACATGGGCTATGTCGGCTTCTCGGTGGCATTCGCCTTCGCCATCGCGGCGCTGCTGGACGGCAAGCTGGACGCCGCCTGGGCGCGCTGGTCGCGCCCCTGGACAACCGTAGCCTGGGCGTTCCTCGGCCTGGGCATCGCTCTGGGATCGTGGTGGGCCTACTACGAGCTGGGCTGGGGCAGCTGGTGGTTCTGGGACCCGGTCGAAAATGCCTCGTTCATGCCGTGGCTGGTGGGCACGGCGCTGATGCACTCGCTGGCGGCGACGGAGAAACGCGGCGTGTTCAAGAGCTGGACCGTGCTGCTCGCCATCGCGGCGTTCTCGCTCAGCCTGCTGGGCACGTTCCTGGTCCGCTCGGGCGTGCTGACCTCGGTGCATGCCTTCGCCACCGACCCGGCGCGCGGGGTGTTCATCCTGGTATTCCTGCTGGTGGTGGTGGGCGGCTCCCTTGCGCTGTTCGCGCTGCGGGCGCCGGTCGTCAAGAGCCAGGTCGGGTTCGGCATCTGGTCGCGCGAGACACTGCTGCTGGTCAACAACCTGCTTTTGTCAGTGGCGGCGGCGATGATCCTGCTCGGCACGCTCTATCCGCTCATCCTCGACGCGCTGACCGACGCCAAGCTGTCGGTCGGACCGCCCTACTTCAACGCCCTGTTCGTGCCGCTGATGGCGTTGCTGATGGTGGCAACCGCCATCGGCGTGCTGGCCCGCTGGAAAGACACGCCGGCCGACTGGCTGGCGCGCCGGCTCGCTCCGGCGCTGGCGGGCTGCGTGGTGGTCGCGCTGGCCAGCGCCATGCTGCAAGGCCGGTTCGATTGGGCGGTGGCAGCCGTCTGCCTGCTGGCGGCCTGGATCGTGCTGGCGGGTCTGTGCGACGTCTACGACAAGACGCGCCACCGGGGCCTGGCCAAGGGCCTGTCATTGCTGGGACGCAGCTACTGGGGGATGCACCTCGCCCACCTGGGCTTCGCCATGTGCGCGCTGGGCGCCGTGCTGACCAGCACCGGCAATCTCGAACGGGACCTGCGCATGGCACCCGGGGATACCGTCGAACTGGGCGGTTATCGCTTCGTATTCGAGGGCACGACGCGCATCCAAGGGCCCAATTACCACGCCGACCGAGCCAGCGTACAGGTCATGCGCAATAACCGCGAAGTCGCCCGGCTGCACCCGGAAAAGCGCGTCTACCAGGTCCAGCAGGCAACCATGACAGAAGCCGGCATCCAGGGCGGCTTCACGCGCGACCTGTTCGTGGCCCTGGGCGAGCCGCTGGCCGACAGCGCCTGGGCGGTGCGCGTGCAAATCAAGCCATTCGTGCGCTGGATCTGGCTGGGCGCGCTGCTGATGGCCCTGGGCGGCTTCCTGGCGGCGGCCGACCGGCGCTATCGCCTGCGGCCGGCTGTCCGGCCCGCGCAGGCCGCCCCGATCGCCGGGATGCAATCATGAAACGCGCCTTGTTGCTGCTGCCGCTGGCATTGTTCCTGGTCATTGCGATACTGCTGTACCGCGGCTTGTTCCTCGACCCGTCCAGACTGCCCTCCGCCCTGATCGGCAAGCCGTTTCCCGCCTTTGCGCTGCCATCTCTCGACGATCCGGCCCGCACGCTGACGCGCGACCACATCCAGGGCCGGCCGGCGCTGGTGAATGTCTGGGCGACCTGGTGCCCGTCGTGCCGACAGGAGCACCCCGTACTGAATCAGCTGGCCAAGCAAGGCGTGGTCATCTACGGTGTCAACTACAAGGACGACCGCGACGCGGCGCAGCGCTGGCTGCGCACGCTGCACAACCCCTACCGGCTGAATATCGAAGACGCCGCCGGCACGCTGGGCCTGGACCTCGGCGTGTACGGCGCGCCCGAGACATTCTTCATCGACGCCCGCGGCATCATTCGCGAGAAGTATGTCGGCGTCATCGACGAGCGCGTCTGGCGGGAGAAACTCGCCCCTGTCTACAACGCGCTGCTCCAGGAGGCCACGCCATGAAACGCCTGATCGCCGCCGTCGTGCTGGGCGCAGGCCTGCACGGGCAAAGCCTGGCGGCCATCGACACCCATGAGTTCGCCGACGACGGCCAGCGCCAGCGCTATCGCGACCTGGCCGCGGTGCTGCGCTGCCCCAAGTGCCAGAACCAGAATATCGCCGAATCGAACTCGCCTATCGCCAACGACTTGCGCGGCGAGATCCATCGCATGCTGGGCGAAGGCCGGAGCGATGACCAGATCATCGACTTCATGGTGTCGCGTTACGGCGATTTCGTGTTGTACGACCCGCCATTGACGACCCGTACCGCACTGCTGTGGTTCGGCCCCGTCGCGCTGCTGCTGGCGGGAGGCAGCGCGCTGGCGGCGATCGTCGCCAGGAGGCGCCGCGCATCGGCGGCGGCCGCGCCCGCCTTGTCCGACATCGAGCGGCGGCGCCTGGCCAGCCTGCTGGACGCCTCCGGCTCTCCCCCCGGGCAAGACTCATGACTGCTTTCTGGCTCTACGCGGCGTTGTTGCTCCTGGCGGCCCTGGCCTTCATCCTGGTGCCGCAGTTGCGGGCGCCGCGCGCGCGCGCCGATGCCGACCGCGCCGGCCTGAACGTCGGCCTTTACCGGGAACGGGTGCGCGAACTGGAAATGCAGCATGGCGCCGGCGCCCTCACCGCGGCGCAGCTCGAAGCCGCCCGGATGGAGGCGGCCCGCGAGCTGCTCGACGCTGCGCAAGGCAGCCCCGGCCGCGACGCCGATGCGCTGCTGGGCCGGGCCGTTCCCCTGGCGATGGCCGTATTGGCGCCGCTGCTGGGGCTAACCCTGTACCTGCACTGGGGCTCGCTCGACCGCGTCATGCTGGCGCGACAATACGCCGGCCACCCCGCGCAGGGCATCGAGGAAATGACGGCGCGCCTGGAGGCGTCGCTGGCAGCCGCGCCCGATTCGGCAGAAGGCTGGTTCTTCCTGGGCCGCACGTACATGGCGCAAGACCGCATAGCGGACGCGGCGCGCGCCTTCGAGCGCGCCGCCGCGCTGGCGGGAAGGCCGCCGGAACTGCTGGGCCATTGGGCCCAGGCCTTGTATTTCGCCGGGGACCAGCAATGGACGGCGCAGTTGCAGGCGCTGACCGACGAAGCGCTGGCCGGCGACCCGCAGGAAGCGGCCAGCCTGGGGCTGGCCGGCATGGCCGCGTTCCAGGCGGAGCGCTACGCCGAAGCCGCCGCGTACTGGGAACGCCTGGCGGCTGCCCTGCCCGAAGAGGACCCAAGCCGCGCCGCCATCGCCGACGGCATTGCCCGCGCGCGCGAACTGGACCAGGCGCGAAAGGCGACAGCCCCGCCGGCGCCATGACACTGCGCGCCGGGCAAACTTGCCCGGCGCCGCTGCCCGAGCCTATCGAAACCGGCCCGGCCGGCCCGGACGGCTTCAGGCGTAAGCTTCGACCGGCAGGCAGGCGCAGACCAGGTTGCGATCGCCGTAGGCGTTGTCGACCCGCGCCACCGGCGGCCAGTACTTGGCCTCGCGCAGCGAGGCCACGGGATATGCGGCCTGCTGGCGCGGGTAATCGTGGTGCCACTCTTCGGCCAGCAGCATCTGCGCAGTATGCGGGGCGTTCTTCAGCACGTTGTCGTCACGGTCACGTTCACCGCGCTCGATCTGCGCGATCTCTTCGCGAATGGCGATCATCGCCTCGATGAAGCGATCCAGCTCGGCCAGGCCTTCGGATTCGGTGGGCTCGACCATCAGCGTGCCGGCCACCGGGAAGCTCATGGTGGGCGCATGGAACCCGTAGTCCATCAAGCGCTTGGCGATGTCTTCGGCGCTGACGCCGCTGCTGTCCTTCAACGGCCGCACATCCAGGATGCACTCGTGCGCGACCCGGCCATTGCGGCCGGCATACAGTACCGGATAGTGGTCGCGCAGGCGGGCCGCCACATAGTTGGCGTTCAGGATGGCGACCTCGGTGGCGCGGCGCAAGCCGTCGGCCCCCATCAGGGCGATATACGCGAACGAAATGGGCAGGATGCCGGCCGAGCCGAACGGCGCGGCCGCGACCGGCCCCACGCCGGCTTCCGCCCCCAGCCGGCCTTGCGCGTTCAGTACGCCAGGCAGGTACGGCGCCAGGTGCGAGCGCACCGCCACCGGCCCGACGCCCGGCCCGCCGCCGCCATGGGGAATGCAGAAAGTCTTGTGCAGGTTCAGGTGCGACACGTCCGAGCCGAAGTGTCCCGGCTTGGCCACTCCCACCATGGCGTTCATGTTGGCGCCGTCCAGGTAGACCTGGCCGCCTGCCTGGTGCACCAGGTCGCAGATCTGCGTGATCGCTTCCTCGAACACGCCGTGGGTCGACGGATAGGTGATCATCAGGGCGGCCAGGCGGTCGCCCACCTGTTCCAGCTTGGCGCGCAGGTCGTCGATGTCGACGTTGCCCTGGGCGTCGGACGCGACCACCACCACATCCATGCCGGCCAACTGGGCCGAGGCCGGATTGGTGCCGTGCGCCGAGGCGGGAATCAGGCAGACGTTGCGCTGGGCCTGGCCGTTGGCGCGGTGATAGCCGCGGATGGCGAGCAGGCCGGCATATTCGCCCTGGGCGCCCGAATTGGGCTGCAGGCTGATGTCGTCGTAGCCGGTGATCTCGCACAGCGCCGCCGACAGGCGCTCGATCAGTTCGCGGTAGCCGGCGCTCTGGTCGGCCGGCGCGTACGGGTGGATCAGGGCGAACTCCGGCCAGGTGATCGGAATCATCTCGGCCGTGGCATTCAATTTCATGGTGCACGAACCCAGCGGGATCATGCTGCGGTCCAGCGCCAGATCCTTGTCGGACAGCTTACGCAGGTAGCGCAGCATGTCGGTCTCGGACTGCACGCTGGAGAACACCGGGTGGGCGAGGATGGCGCCCTGGCGCTGCAGCGCCGCGGGGATGCCGCCGCCGGCGGCGGCGTCGCGCGCCGCGATGTCGAGCGCCACGTCATCCTTCTGCAGGCCCGCCGCGAACACATTGACGAGCGCCTGCAGGTCGGCGGCGGTGACGGTCTCGTCCAGCGAGACGGCCAGGCGCGCACCATCCACCCGGCGCAGGTTGATGCGCTCGCATTCGGCGGCCACGGCAATGGCCGGCGTGGCCGTGCCGGTTTCCAGCAGCAAGGTGTCGAAGAACGTGTCGTTGACCACCTTGACGCCCAGCTCGAGCAGCGCGCCGCGCAGGATGGCGGTGTAGCGCTGCACGCGCGTGGCGATGCGGCGGATGCCTTCCGGGCCATGCCACACGGCATACAGGCCCGCCATGATGGCCAGCAGCACCTGGGCGGTGCAGATGTTCGAGGTGGCCTTCTCGCGGCGGATGTGCTGTTCGCGCGTCTGCAGGGCCAGGCGCAGGGCCGCGTTGCCTTGCGCGTCCTTGGACACGCCGACCAGGCGGCCCGGCATGTTGCGCTTGTAGGCGTCCTTGCAGGCCATGAAGCCGGCATGCGGGCCGCCGAATCCGAACGGCACGCCGAAGCGCTGCGACGACCCTACCGCGATGTCGGCGCCCCACTCGCCCGGCGGCGTCAACAGGGCCAGGGCCAGCAGGTCGGTCGCGCATGTGACCACCGCCCCCTGTGCGTGGGCCGCCTCGGCCAGCGCCCGATAGTCGGCCACGGCGCCCAGGCTATGAGGGTACTGCAGCAGCACGCCGAAGCAATCCGGCAGGCCCAAGGCCTCGTCGCCGACGACGACCTCGATACCCAGGCCTTCGGCGCGCGTGCGCACCACTTCGATGGTCTGCGGATGGCAGTGCACCGACACGAAGAACACCTGGCTGGGGGACTTCGAGCCTCGCCGCGCCAGCGTCATGGCTTCGGCGGCGGCCGTGCCTTCGTCCAGCAGCGAGGCGTTGGAGATGTCGAGCCCGGTCAGGTCCGCCACCATGGTCTGGTAATTCAGCAGGGCTTCCAGGCGGCCTTGCGAGATCTCGGGCTGGTACGGCGTATAGGCCGTGTACCAGGCCGGGTTCTCGAGCACATTGCGCAGCACCACATTGGGAGTGTGCGTGCCGTAGTAGCCCTGGCCGATGTAATTGCGGTAGACGCGATTGCGGCCGGCGATCGCCTTGAGCTCGGCCAGCACGTCCGGCTCGCTGCGCGAGGCGGGCAGCGCCAGCGGCGCCTGGCTGCGGATCGCCGGCGGCACGACTTCCTGGAGCAGTTCGTCCAGGCTGGCGCAGCCCACGGCGGCCAGCATCTTCTGCTGGTCGTCCGAGGTCGGGCCGATATGGCGGGGAATGAAATCGGTATGGGTGTCTAGGGCGCGCGACATGGGATATCTCGGGGTGGCGGTAAGAATGCCGCACGGCCTCGGGGCAGCCGCGCGGCGTGCCGTATCAGCCGTTGGCCTCGGCTTCGTAGCCGGCGGCGTCCAGCAATGTGTCGAGGTCGGCCGCGTTGTCCGGCTTGATTTTGAAGATCCAGGCGGTATAGGCCGATTCGTTGATCAGGTTCGGGGTGTTTTCGAGCTCGTCGTTGAAAGCCACGATCTCGCCGTTGACCGGCGCGTAGATGTCGGACGCGGCCTTGACCGACTCGACCACGCCGGCGGTCTCGCCTGCCTTCAGCTTGGCGCCGACGTTCACGTCGCCGACAAAGACGAGGTCGCCGAGCTGGTCCTGGGCGTTGTCAGTGATGCCGACGACGAAAACGTCGCCGTCGGCTTTGACCCATTCGTGGGATTTGGTGTACTTGCGATCAGTGGGCAGACTCATGGATGAAAACTCCTGGATATTGGGGGATGCGCGCACGCGCCGGCACCCCTGCCGGCGCATGCTGGCAGTTTACGGGTGTTCGACCGCCTTGCCATGGCGCACGAACGGCAATTTGCATACCAGGGCCGGAACCCACTTGCCACGGATATCGACCTCGACCGTCTGGCCGGGCCGGACATCGCCGGGAACACGGGCCAGGCCAATCGATACGCCCAGCGTCGGCGACATCGTGCCGCTGGTGATTTCCCCGGTACCGGAGGGCGTGCGCACCGCCATGTGGGCGCGCATGACGCCGCGTTCCTGCAATTTCAGGCCGACGAAACCGCAGGGCGCGGCGAACTGTTCGAGCGCCTCGCGGCCGACGAAGCGCCGCGCGGGGTCCTTGAGCGAAACCGTCCAGGACAGCCCGGCCTGGTCCGGCTGGGTCAGTTCGTCCATGTCCTGGCCATACAGATTCATGCCGGCCTCGAGGCGCAGCGTGTCGCGCGCACCCAGCCCGCAAGGCCGCACGCCCTGCGCTGCCAGGTCGTTCCACAGCGCCTCCGCCTGCGCGGCCGGCAAGACGATCTCGAAACCGTCCTCGCCCGTGTAGCCGGTGCGGGCCACCAGCGTGTCGTCGTCGACCTGGGCCGCGACGAACGGCGTGAGCGGCTCGGTCGCGCCCTGCCAGCCCGGCCGCGCGGCCCAGGCCTTGGCGCGGGCATTCGGCCCTTGCACGGCGATCATGGCCAGGTCGCGGCGCGGCGCGATGGTCACGTCGAAACGGCCGGCCGCGGCGACGCGCTGCATCCAGGCGATGTCCTTGTCGGCCGTGGCGGCGTTGACCACTACGCGCCATTCCTCGTCGGCGAAGAAATAGATGATCAGGTCGTCGATGATGCCGCCCTCGGGATTCAGCATGCAGGTATACAGCGCCTTGCCGGGGGCGGCGAGCTTGGCGACGTCGTTGGCCACCAGGCGGCGCAGGAAGGCGCGGGCATCCGGGCCGGTGACATCGGCATTGAGCATGTGGGAGACGTCGAACATGCCCGCATCGCGGCGCACAGAATGATGCTCCTCGAGCTGCGAACCGTAGGCCAGCGGCATGTCCCAGCCGCCGAAATCGACCATGCGGGCGCCGGCGGCGATGTGCGCAGCAGCCAGGGGAGTGCGTTTGAGGGGGGCGGACATGGACGGGCTCCGGTGCGGCGGCATCGCCAGGGTTACGGAATGCCGGCCCGGAAGCGGAAAACGCCCGGAACCGGCTGGATTTTCCGCCCCTCTGTCCTTTTGCCTGAGAGTTGCCCCGCACCAGCGGGTTTGCACCTTCGGCGCCTGGGCTGCGCGGGTACTCAGGGCCGCGGCGCCAGGTCTCTCCAGAGTGCTGTTTCAGCCACGCAGGCCCGGCACGGCCGGGCGGAATGGCTGATGCAGCGCGGTATGGGTTACCTGAGCGATTCCGGGCGAATTGCGCCTTCGGCGGCGGCCATGTAACAAATGGCCACTCTCTCCCGCGACATGCATGACAGCGGCGTGAAGCATACATCGAAAGCCGGCCGCGGAAAAGCTCGCGCTATCAGGGTGCTGCGCCGGCCAGCAGCTTGACCCGCGTCAACGGCGGGGTTGGCCCCTTGACCGTCGTCAAGGAGAGGCTGGCGGGCCCATAACCATAATCCCCTACAGGTTTTATGGAATTGCTTACATGGACTTCTCCCGGCGCCGCTTGCTGACAGGCTCGAAGCCCCCGGCACGCCCCCCGTGGGCCATGCCCGAGGCCCAGTTCCTGGATCACTGCACTGCCTGCGGCGACTGCATCCGGGCCTGCCCGCGCGGCCTGCTGCGCCATGGCGGCGGACGCTATCCCATCATCGACCTGGCCCGCGGCGGCTGCGACTTCTGCGGCGAGTGCGCCGCACGCTGCCGGCCCGGCGCGCTGCGGCCCGGCCGGGCGGCCTCCGAAGCCTTCGCCTGGCGCGCCCGGCCCGGCACGGCCTGCCTGGCGCATCGCGCAGTCGAATGCCGGGTATGCGGCGAGGCCTGCGCGGCCGGCGCCATCCGCTTCGCCCGGCCAGCCGGCAGCCCGGCCCGCCCGCGCGTCGAGCCAGCCGCGTGCACCGGGTGCGGACTATGCCTGGCCAGTTGCCCGGCCGCCGCCATCGAACTGGAGGCGGCATGAGAATCGCCAGTCTCGTCATGCGGGTACCACCCCGCCACCTGGATGCGGCCGCCAGCGCGCTGGGCGCCATCCCGGGCGTGCAGGTCCACGCGCGCGACCCCGCCACCGGCAAGCTGATCATCACCGTGGAAGACGGCCCCGGCTACAGCACCGCCGACTCCATCCTCGCCGCCCACAAGGTTCCGCACGTCGTGTCGGCGACGCTCGCCTACGAATACAGCGAAGACGATGCGCCGCCCGCCGGCGAACCTCCATCCCCCCACCGACCCCCGGCCCTGGGAGCTCCATCATGTCATTGAACAGACGCGAATTCATCAAGTCCAACGCGGTTGCCGCAGCAGCGGCCACCGCAGGCATTGCCCTGCCTGGCGCGGCCATGGCGCAGGCCGGCGGCGCGCCGCTGCAGGTGCGCTGGGACAAGGCTCCCTGCCGCTTCTGCGGCACGGGCTGTTCGGTCCTGGTCGGCGTCCAGGGCGGACGCGTGGTGGCCACCCAGGGCGATCCGGAAGCCCCGGTGAATCGCGGCCTGAACTGCATCAAGGGCTACTTCCTGTCGAAGATCATGTACGGCGCCGACCGTCTCACCCGCCCCATGCTGCGCAAGAAAGGCGGGGTCTACGACAAGGACGGCGAATTCACGCCGGTCAGCTGGGACGAGGCCTTCGACATCATGGCCAGCAAATGGAAAGAGGCCCTCAGGACCAGCGGCCCGGAATCCATCGCCATGTTCGGCTCCGGCCAATGGACCATCTGGGAAGGCTATGCCGCCTCCAAGCTGTACAAGGCGGGCTTCCGCAGCAACAACCTGGACCCCAACGCGCGCCACTGCATGGCCAGCGCCGTGGTCGGCTTCATGCGCACCTTCGGCATCGACGAGCCGATGGGCTGCTACGACGACATCGAACACGCCGATGCCTTCGTGCTGTGGGGCTCGAACATGGCCGAAATGCATCCCATCCTGTGGAGCCGCATCACCGACCGCCGCCTGACGCACCCCGGCTGCGAAGTGCACGCCCTGTCCACCTTCGAGCACCGCAGCTTCGAGCTGGCCGACAACGGCATGATCTTCACGCCGCAGACCGACCTGGCCATCCTGAACTACCTGTGCAATTACCTGATCCAGAACGGCAAGGTCAACCAGCAGTTCGTCGAGCAGCACGTCAACTTCAAGACCGGCGTCACCGACATCGGCTATGGCCTGCGCCCCAACGATCCGCGCGAACAGGGCGCCAGCGCCAACGGCTATCCCGGCGCCGACGGCGCGCCGAAGGGCGACCCCGGCGGCGCCTCCGCCAGCAGCTTCGAGGAATTCGCGGCATTCGTCTCGACCTACACGCTCGAGTACACGGCCAGGCTCTCCGGCGTTCCGGCCGCGCACCTGCAGCGCATGGCCGAACTGTATGCCGACCCCGACAAGAAGGTGGTCTCGTTCTGGACCATGGGCTTCAACCAGCACACGCGCGGCACGTGGGTCAACAACATGATCTACAACGTGCACCTGCTGACCGGCAAGATCTCGCAGCCGGGCTGCGGCCCATTCTCGCTGACCGGCCAGCCCTCGGCCTGCGGCACCGCCCGCGAGGTCGGCACCTTCGCGCATCGCCTGCCGGCCGACATGGTGGTCGGCAACCCGGCGCATCGCAAGGTGGCCGAGGACCTGTGGCAACTGCCGGAAGGCACCATCCCGCCCAAGGTCGGCCTGCACGCCGTGGCGCAGAGCCGCGCCCTGAAGGACGGCAAGCTCAAGTGCTACTGGACCTCCACCACCAACAACATGCAGGCGGGGCCCAACATCAACGACGAAATCTACCCCGGCTGGCGCAATCCCGCCGCCTTCGTCGTGGTATCCGACCCCTATCCGACCGTATCCGCCCTGTCGGCCGACCTGATCCTGCCCACCGCCATGTGGGTCGAGAAGGAAGGCGCCTACGGCAATGCCGAGCGCCGCACCCAGTTCTGGCGCCAGCAGGTCAAGGCGCCCGGCGAGTCGCGTTCCGACCTCTGGCAATACCTGGAATTCGCCAAGCGCTTCGCCATGGAAGAAGTCTGGCCCGCCGAACTGCTCGACAAGAAGCCCGAGTACCGCGGCAAGACGCTCTACGACGTATTGTTCGCCAACGGCGTGGCCGACCGGTACCCCGTGGATGACGTGCCGCGCGTCAACGCCCATGCCATCGACGGCTACATGAACGACGAGTCCGAACACTTCGGGTTCTACGTGCAGAAAGGCCTCTTCGAGGAATACGCCAAGTTCGGCCGCGGCCACGCCCACGACCTGGCCGACTTCGACCTGTACCACCGGGCGCGCGGCCTGCGCTGGCCCGTGGTCGACGGCAAGGAAACCCTGTGGCGCTTCCGCGAAGGCTACGACCCGTACGTCAAGGCCGGCGAGGACATCAAGTTCTACGGCAACAAGGACGGCCGCGCCAACATTTTCGCGTTGCCCTACCAGCCGCCGGCCGAGAGCCCCGACCAGGATTACAACCTCTGGCTGTGTACCGGGCGCGTGCTCGAGCACTGGCATACCGGGTCCATGACCCGCCGCGTGCCCGAGCTGCACCGCGCCGCACCCGAGGCGGTGCTGTTCATGCACCCGGACGACGCCAAGAGCCGCGGCCTGCAACGCGGCATGCAATGCAAGATCGTCTCGCGGCGCGGCGAGGTGCTGGCCAGCGTCGAGACGCGCGGGCGCAACAAGCCGCCGCGAGGCCTGGTGTTCATGCCGTTCTTCGACGAAGGACGCCTGACCAACAAGCTGACGCTGGACGCCACCTGCCCGCTCTCGAAGGAAACGGACTTCAAGAAATGCGCGGTCAAGGTGCTCAAGGCCTGACGCGGCGCAGCCGGTCCACGCCACCGCGAACCATGCCATGACGGATCAAGCCTCCGCTTCCCCGGCCAGCCGCCGCCAGTTCCTGCAGCAGTCGGCTGCCGCCATCGGCGGCGCCTGCGCCGTGACCCTGGGCCTGGGCCTGTACGCACGGCAAGCCGGCTCGCTGCCGGCCACCGCCCTGCGCCCGCCCGGCGCTCTGCCGGAAGCCGACTTCCTGGCGGCCTGCGTACGCTGCGGGCTGTGCGTGCGCGCCTGCCCCTATGACACCCTGAAGCTAGCGACGCTGGGGCGCGCCGTCCCCACCGGCACGCCTTACTTCGACGCGCGCGCGGTGCCGTGCGAAATGTGCGAGGACATCCCGTGCGTGCCCGCCTGCCCCACCGGCGCCCTGGACCACGGCCTGACCGACATCGAGGACGCCCGCATGGGGCTGGCGGTGCTGATCGACCAGGAAACCTGTCTGAACTATCTCGGCCTGCGCTGCGACGTGTGCTATCGCGTCTGCCCGCTGATCGACGAGGCCATCACCCTGGAACTGCATCACAATCCGCGCTCCGACCGCCATGCCATGCTGCTGCCCACCGTCCATTCCGACCGGTGCACCGGCTGCGGCAAGTGCGAGCAAAGCTGCGTGCTGCCCGGCGCGGCGGCCATCAAGGTCTTGCCGCACGCGATCGCCCAGGGCTCGGCCGCGGGCCACTATCGCAAGGGCTGGGAAGAGGCCGAAAAAGCCGGCGGCTCGCTGATCGGCGAACAGGTCCAATTGCCGGTGCGCGGCCTGGATGATCCCGCGCCCGCTACTTCCGGAAGCCAGCCATGAACCACGTGCCTCCCAAGCCCAGGCGTCCCAACGTCGCCGGACGCAATCCCACGGCGGCCGCCACCGCCAGCAAGGGCTGGCTGCGCGCCAACCGCTGGCTGCTGCTGCGGCGCGCCACGCAGGCCGGGCTGCTGGCCCTGTTCCTGATCGGGCCGGCGACCGCATGGCTGGCGCAGCATGGCATCCTGGACCAGCCATGGTGGCCGGTGAAAGGCAACCTGTCGTCGAGCCTTACGCTCGACCTCCTGCCCCTGACCGATCCCTACCAACTGGCGCAAAGCCTGGCCGCCCTGCATCTGCCGCGGCGCACGGCCATCATCGGCGCCGCCATCGTGCTGGGGTTCTACCTGCTGTTCGGCGGGCGCCTGTACTGTTCGTGGGTGTGCCCCATGAACGCCGTCACCGATACGGCCGCGTGGCTGCGCCGCAAGCTGAAGATCCGCGCCAGCGGCCGCACGCCGCCCAAGCACCTGCGCATGTGGTTGCTGGCGGCGACCCTGGTCGCCTCGACGGCCACCGGCACCATCGCCTGGGAATGGGTCAATCCGGTGTCGATGTTCCATCGCGCGCTGGTGTTCGGCTTCGGAGCGGTCTGGGCGCTGGTGCTGGGCGTGTTCCTGTACGACTTGCTGGTCGCCCCGCGCGGCTGGTGCGGGCATGTCTGCCCGGTCGGCGCCTTCTACGGGCTGCTGGGGAAAACCGCCCTGCTGCGGGTCAATGCCGCCGGGCGCGCGGCCTGCGACGACTGCATGGACTGCTACAACGTCTGCCCCGAACCCCAGGTCATCCGTCCGGCGCTCAAGTCCGCCGGCCAGGACCACCCCGTCATCCTCGCCCCCGACTGCACCACGTGCGGCCGCTGCGTCGACGTCTGCAGCAAGGATGTATTCCACATGAGCCACCGGTTCTCCCACAGGAGTCAACAATGAAAAGCGCCATCCACAGGATCGCCCTCGGCCTGCTCGCGGGCCTGCTGATCGGCATCCCGCCGGTTTCCGCCGACGATGCGGCCACGGTCAAGAGCCTGCGCCAGAACTCGGTGGCGGAGTCCGAGCATCATGCGAATACCTACCGGCAGGAGCTCGACGTGGGCGCCACCCTGCCCCGCGACTTCGTCCAGCAGCCGCCCCTGGTGCCGCACGCCAGCAGCAACTACCCCGTGACGCTCAAGTTCAACAAGTGCCTGGACTGCCACGCCTGGGGGCGCGCGCAGGCCACCAACTCGCCGAAGATCTCCATCACGCACTTTCGCGACGCCGCCGGACGCGAACTGTCGTCGGTCAGCCCCAGCCGCTATTTCTGCATGCAATGCCATGTCACCCAGAGCGATGCCAAGCCACTGGTGGAGAATATTTTCCAACGCGTCCCCAGCCTGAACTAGAGAGCGTGCAGCATGAAACCGATCAACTGGATAAAGGGCCTGCCGCGACGGGCGTGGGGCATCGTGTTCAGCTCGATGGGCCTGGCGTTCGTGCTGGGCATCGTATTCTGGGGCGGCTTCAACACGGTCATGGAATGGACCAACACCGAGAGCTTCTGCATCTCGTGCCATGAAATGAACGATAACGTCTACCAGGAATACCGCAATACCGTCCACTACTCGAATCCCACCGGGGTGCGCGCGGTGTGCTCGGATTGCCACGTCCCCAAGGAATGGGGCCCGAAGATGGTGCGCAAGATATACGCGTCCAACGAGCTGCTGCACCATTTCCTGGGCACCATCGATACGCGCGAGAAATTCGAGGCCAAGCGCGCGCAGCTGGCCCAGAACGAATGGCGCCGCATGAAGGCCAACAACTCACAGGAATGCCGCAACTGCCACGACTACAGCTACTTCGACTATGCCGGGCAGAGCCCCCGGTCGGCGCGCATGCACCAGCAGGGGTTCGACGAAGGCCAGACCTGCATCGATTGCCACAAGGGCATCGCCCACAGCCTGCCGGCCATCGAGCAGTCCATTGGGCAGCCCAAGCCCGACGGCCTCCCGGCCAGCCTGCTGCATCCCGATTGAGCGCGAGCGCCGCTACGCCAGCGCGGTATCCAGCAGCATCATCAACACGAAGCCGAGCATCAAGCCGCAGGTGGCATAGACCTCATGCCCCTTGCGGTGCGACTCGGGGATGATCTCGTGGCTGATGACGAACAACATCGCGCCCGCGGCGAACCCCAGGCCCCAGGGCAGCAGCGCGGCCGACCACCCCACCACCACGGCGCCCAGCACCGCGCCGGCCGGCTCGACCAGCCCGGACAGCATGCCGAGCGCCACGGCGAAACTGCGGCGATAGCCGGCCGACAACAAGGCCAGCGCCACCACCAGCCCTTCCGGCACGTCCTGGATGGCGATGCCGGTTGCCAGGGCGCTGCCGCGCACCGGGTCATTGCCGACGTAGCCCACGCCGATCGCCAGACCTTCAGGCAGGTTGTGCAGCGCGATGGCGAACACGAACAGCCAGGTGCGCCGCAAGCGGTGCACCTCGATGCCTTCCTTGCCCTTGATGAAGTGCTCATGAGGCAGCAGCCGGTCCATGGCCAGCAGCACCGCCGCGCCAAGCAGCACGGCGCCGCCGACGATCAGCCCGGCGCCCCATGGGCCATGGCCCAATTGGCCGGCGGCATCGATGCCGGGAGCGACCAGGGAAAAAGCGCATGCCGCCAGCATCACGCCTGCGCCGAACCCGAACATCGTGTCCTGCACCTTCTCGGACAGCGACTGCGAGAACATGACCGGCACCGTCCCCAGCGCGGTCGCGCCGGCGGCCAGCAGGCCGCCAGCCAGCGCGTCCGCCACATGCGGCGCGCGCGGGGCCAGGTACTGCCAGAGCGAATGCGCGCCCAGGCAGGCCACCAGCACGGCCAGCGTCCAGACGCTGATGCTGGTGGCCTGCGGGCGGACCCGGTGACGGCTGAAGGTATTCATGCAGGGCCTTCGCGGACGGCGGCGAGCGGGCGGCCTCAGGCCTTGGCGGCTTCGTAGCGGCGCGCCACTTCGTTCCAGTCGATCACGTTGAAAAAGGCGCCGATGTATTCCGGGCGGCGATTCTGGTACTTCAGGTAGTACGCGTGTTCCCACACGTCCAGACCCAGCACAGGCGTATTGCCGTGCATCAGCGGACTGTCCTGATTGGCCGAACTCTCGACCGTCAGCTTGCCTTCCGGCGTGACGCTGAGCCAGGCCCAGCCGCTGCCGAAGCGCGTCAACGCGGCTTTGGTGAAGGCGTCGCGAAACGCCTCCATGCCGCCCAGCTCGGCATCGATGGCCGCGGCCAGCCGGCCTTGCGGCTGGCCGCCGCCCTGCGGCGACATCACGGTCCAGAACAGGCTGTGGTTGGCGTGGCCGCCGCCGTTGTTGCGCACGGCCGTGCGCACCGATTCGGGCAGGGTGTCGATGCGCCCCACCAGCTGTTCCACGGGCTGGTCGGCCGGCAGCCCCGCTCCTTCGAGCGCGGCGTTGAGGTTGTTGATATAGGTCTGGTGATGCTTGGTGTAGTGGATTTCCATCGTCAGCGCATCGATGTGCGGCTCCAGCGCATCGTAGGCGTATGGCAAATCGGGCAAGGTATAGGCCATGCAAAACTCCTTCTCGGGCTTCCGTGGCGGAAGCGGTTCATCGCGCCGGCAGGCCGGCGCGCTCAATGCCGGGGTTCGGCGCCGTCGCGCCAGGGCAGCGCGGCGGCGCGGCAGGCGCGGTCGTGGCCAGGATGCCGCCGCAAGAACTGCAACAACTCGGCATACGTAACACGGCCGTGGCGCCACGCTGCCGCGCGCCAGCAAGCATCCAACGCCGTATCGACAGCCATTTCATGCAGCAACCCGTGTGCCCGGCAGACGTGCGCGCCGGCGAGGCCCGCGCGCTGGTGCAATTCGGCCCGGTTGTGATGCGACACGAGCAGCGCGGCGATCGCGGTATCCGCATCACTGGCGCGGCCCGGCAAGATATCGGCCAAGCTCAGCGCGGCGCGATATTGCATCAGCGCCGTGGCCATGTCGGCGCGGTCCAGCGCGCGATTGCCCCGTAGCGTGGCCCGCTGCCACGCACCCAGGCAGGGTTCGGTGGCAGGGGGCGAGACGGCGGCGGACCTAGGTTGGGCCTGGACCATGAAGGCGCTCGATTCAGTCATGCAAAGATAATTCAAATGATAGTCATTTTTATTCAATATAACAATCGTACGCCGAGCCACCAGCAGCACGGCGGCCACATGCGAGCGCCGTCCGTCGGTCGCCGCGCCAATTCTGCCGGGGCCGGCCTGGCGCGTCCATAAGCTTTCCTAATCCATCCATAGGGTCACTTGCATTGTTCCCGCGCCATGCAGGCCGTAGATTGTCGGCCGTACGACAGGGCGACAGGCCCTGCACCAGACGCGAGATATCACCAAGGAGACTGCATGTTGCGTTTCGATCCCAACCTGCGCTGGATGTTCACCGAACTGCCCATGCCGCAGCGCTACGGCGCCGCCGCGCGTGCCGGCTTCAAGGGCGTGGAGGTGGCGTTCCCCTACGAGTACCCCGCCGGCCAGATCGCCGAGCTGCTGGGCGAGCATGGCTTGACCCTGGTGCAGGTGCTTACCCCCTGCGATTGGGCCGCCGGCGAGCGCGGCATCGCGGCGCTGCCGGGGCGCGAGGCCGACTTCCGGCGCAGCGTGGACCACGCGGTGGAATACGCCGTGCAGGTGGGCGGCCCCATGGTGCACGCCATGGCGGGGAACATTCCCGCGGGCATCGACCGGGCCCGATGCCGCGACGTTTTCCTGGAGAACATCGCCTACGCAGCCGACGCCACCGGCCGCGAGGGCCTGACCTTGATCCTGGAACCCTGTTGCCGGGCGCGCTTTCCCGATTATTTCTACAGCCGCATCGACGAAGGCCTGGCCTGCATCGAGGCCATCGGCAAGCCCAATGTGAAGCTGTGCTTCGACACTTATCACGTGCAGATGGAAGAAGGCAATCTCACTGATACGCTGCGCCGCGCCTACCCCCACGTGGGGCATGTGCAGATCGGCAATGTGCCGGGCCGGCACGAACCGGGCACGGGAGAAATCCATTTCCCCTGGTTCTTCGCACAGCTGGAGGCATTGGGGTGGGATCGCTGGGTCGGCTGCGAGTACGAACCCTCGGGGCCGACCACGGACACCCTGCAATGGGGCGCCCCCTATGGCATCGGCGGGTCGCGCTGAGACGCACGCCGGGACACAAGAAGCTACTGCAAGGATGCAAGCATGCTGAGCGCTGCTGATAACGAACTGTTGACCCGCACCGACGCGGACCAGCCCATGGGGCAATATTTCCGGTGCTTCTGGCAGCCGGTGGCACTGTCGGCCGAGTTGCCCGAACCCGACTGTACGCCGCTGCGCGTGCAGGTGCTGGGCGAGAAGCTGCTGGCTTTTCGCGATACGCAAGGGCGCGTGGGGCTGGTCGACCCGGTCTGCCCGCATCGCGGCGCCGATCTGTATTACGGCCGCAACGAAGACTGCGGGTTGCGCTGCGTGTTCCATGGCTGGAAGTTCGGCGTGGACGGCAAGGCCATGGACTTGCCGAATGTGGCGCCCGACTCCAATTATCACCGCGACATGGCTATCAAGGCCTACCCCACGCGCGAGTATGGCGGCATCGTGTGGGCCCATCTGGGCCCGCAGGACGGGGACGGCGAACTGCCGGAAGTGCCCCGGCTGGAGTTCGGCGAGCTGCCCGACACTCATCGCTTCGTGACCAAGAAGCGCCAGGAATGCAATTGGGCCCAGGCGATCGAAGGCGCGCTGGACACGTCCCATTTCTCGTTCCTGCACATGCCGGCGCCGTCGGTGCCGTCCAACGAAAATCCCGACGCGCCCGCCGACGAACAGCGCCTGGCGTGGATACGCCGCGACCCCATGCCGCGCTTCTCGATCCAGGCCCACGACGTGGGCTTCGTGGTGGGCGGCGCGCGGCAGGCGGGCGGCCAGAACATATATTGGCGCATGGCGCAGTTCGCCCTGCCCTCGCACAGCACGACCCCGTCGACGTTGCCCGGCGAGAACTATTTCGGCTACACCTTCGTGCCCATCACCGATACGGCATGCTGGATATACACCTATGTGTGGAACCCCGACCGCCCGCTGACCGAACAGGAACGGGCGCAGCTGCAAGGCGGGCACGGCGTGGTGGCCGAAGTCGGGCCCGACTACCTGCCCCTGCGCAACAAGTCCAACGAATACCTGCTCAATCGCATGGACCAGAAGCACAAGACCTTCACGGGCGTGCATGGGGTGGCCGAGCAGGACGCGATGATCCAGGAAAGCCAGGGCGCGATCGCCGACCGCACGCGCGAGCACCTGACCGCCACCGATGCCGCGATCGTGCGCTTCCGGCGCACCGTGTTGGCCGGCGCCAAGGCGCTGGCCAATGGCAACCCGCCGCAGGCGCCATGGCGCCACGACAGCTACCGGCTGCGCTCGGGCAGCTGGGTGGCCAGCGAGGGCACGCCCTTCGAAGACATCATGAAGGAACGCTTCGGCGATCCAGTAGGCCGGGTCCAGGCTGCCAAGGCCTGATACCCGGTGGGCAAGACCCGCCGAGACAGGCGGGCCCACCAACCAAAGGAGAGAGCATGACCCTATCCCTACGCAAACTGTGCGCGGCGACCTCGCTGCTGTTCTTTGCCTGTGGCGCGGCCGCGGCCGACTACCCGACCAAGCCGGTGCGACTGATCGTGCCGTACGCGGCGGGCGGCTCGACCGATAGCACCGCGCGCCTGGTCGCCAAGGCGCTGGCGCAACGGCTGGGCCAGCCATTCGTGGTCGAGAACCGCGCCGGGGCGGGCGGCATGATCGGGCAGGACGTGGTGGCCAAGGCGCCCGCCGACGGCTACATGCTGCTGTTCAGCGCCGCCGGCCCGCTGACCGTCACCCCCCACGCCTATCCCAAGCTGCCTTACGACGCCATCGATTCGTTCACGCCGATCAAGCTGGTGGCCGAATCGCCGCTGGTGCTGGTGGCCAACCCCAAGACCGGCTTCAAGACCGTGCACGACCTGATCGAGGCGGCGCGCGCCAAGCCGGGCACGGTGACCTATGCCTCGTTCGGCAACGGCAGCGCGGCCCACCTGGCGGGCGAACTGTTCAAGTCGATCGCGAAAGTCGACATGGTGCATGTGCCGTACAAGGGCAGCGCGCCGGGCCTGGTGGATGTCATCAGCGGCCAGGTCGACGTCATGTTCGACGTATTGGTGTCGGCCTTGCCACACGTGCAGAGCGGTTCACTGGTACCGCTGGCCATCACGCTGGGCAATCGTTCGCGCCTGATGCCGGCAGTACCGACCATGCAGGAGGCCGGCGTGGACGGCTTCGAGGCGGGCACCTGGTTCGCGGTGCTGGGCCCCAAGGGCCTGCCGGACGACGTGGTGGCGCGCCTGTCCCAGGCGCTGGATGAAACGATGCAGACCCCCGGGTTCCAGCAGGCCATGATCGCGCAGGGCGCCGAAGTGGCCAGCGGCACGCCGGAATCGTTCGCGCGCTTCTTCCGCGCCCAGTACGACAAGTGGGGCAAGGTCGCCCACATGGCCGGCATCAAGGCCCAGTGACCCGCCCGCCACCGCCCGATTTCCCCGCGCATCATGAGCAACGAGTCCCTGCTTTCCTTACGGGTTCGCTCCATTTCCGAAGAGGCACGTGGCATCCATGCTTACGAATTCGTCTCGAGCGATGACCGCCCCCTGCCCCCGTTCACGGCCGGCGCGCATATCTCGCTGGCACTGCCGGGCGGCATGCGGCGCAGCTACTCGCTGACGAATTCGCAACGCGAGCGCCATCGCTACGTGGTGGCGGTGAACCTCGACCCGCGCAGCCGCGGCGGCTCGCGCTACCTGCACGAGCGCGTCCGCGTCGGCGACGTGCTGCAGGCCGGCGCGCCGCAGAACGCCTTCGCGCTGGTCGAGCAGGCGCGGCAGTCGGTATTCATTGCCGGCGGCATCGGGATCACCCCGATACGCGCCATGATCCGGCGCCTGAACGACCTGGGAAAGGACTGGACGCTGCACTACTGCGCCCGGGCTTCCGCCGCGGCGGCCTTCACGACCGAGTTGGCCGGCGACGAGCGGGTGCGCTTCTACTTCGACCAGGCCGAGCCGGCCGACCGGCTGGATATCGGCAGCCTGGTCGCCGGCCTGCCGTCGCATGCGCATGTCTATTGCTGCGGGCCGGCCTCGATGCTGGACGCCTTCCTGGCCGCCACGTCGCGGCTGCCGGCCGAACGCGTGCACTACGAGCGCTTCGCCGCCGGGCAGGCGCCCGCGCAGGCGGGTGGTTACACCGTCACGCTGGCCCGCAGCGGCCGCAGCCTGCCGGTGCGGGCGGGCCAGACGATCCTGCAGGTGCTGCAGGAAGCCGGGCTGGATCCGGTGTTTTCCTGCGGCCAGGGAGTATGCGGCAGTTGCGAGACCTCCGTGCTGGCCGGCCGCCCCGACCATCGCGACCAGGTGCTCAGCGCGGACGAACGGGCCGCCGGGCGCAGCATGATGATCTGCTGCTCGGGCAGCCTGGACGACAACCTGGTGCTCGACCTGTAGCGGCTTGAATACTGCTTTATCCTGCCTTCGGAGTCATGTAGTGAAACGTCAACGTATCGCGGTCATCGCCGGCGACGGCATCGGCCAGGAAGTCATGCCGCAGGGCGTGCGGGTATTGCAGGTGGCCGCCGAGCGCTTCGGGCTGGAGCTGGCCTTCGAGCACCACGACTGGGGCTGCCATCAATATGCCCGCTGGAACGCCTGGATGCCCGATGACTGGAAAGACCGCCTGGCCGGCGTGGACGCACTGTTCTTTGGCGCCTGCGGCTGGCCGGCCACGGTGCCCGACCATATCTCGCTCTGGGATTCCGTTCTGAAGTTCCGCCGCGAGTTCGACCAGTACGTGAACCTGCGGCCGGTGCGCCTGATGCCCGGAGTGCCCTGCCCGCTGGCCGGCCGCGGCGCGGGCGACATCGACTATTGGGTCGTGCGCGAAAACACCGAGGGAGAGTATTCCAGCGTGGGCGGGCGCATGTTCGTCGGCACCGACCGGGAAATCGCCTGCCAGCAGGCCACCTTCACCCGCGTGGGGGTCGACCGGGTGCTGCGCCACGCGTTCGAGTTCGCCCGCGCGCAGGGCCGCGCCAGCGTGACCTCGGCTACCAAGTCCAACGGCATCAACATCACCATGCCGTTCTGGGACGAGTGCTTCCAGCGCATCGCCCAGGAATACCCCGACATCCGGGCGGAACAATTCCATATCGACGCGCTCACCATCAAGATGGTGCTGGACCCGGGCCGCTTCGACGTGATCGTGGCGTCGAACCTGTTCGGCGACATCCTGTCGGACCTGGGGCCCGCCACGGCGGGGACGATCGGCATCGCGCCGTCGGCCAACCTCGACCCGCAAGGCCGCTTCCCGTCGCTGTTCGAGCCGGTGCACGGATCGGCGCCGGACATCTACGGCAAGGGCGTGGCCAACCCCATCGCCCAGATCTGGTCGGGTGCCATGATGCTGTCCCACCTGGGCCATCGCGAAGCGGCCCGGGCGGTGCAGTCGGCCGTCGAGGCCGTGCTGGCCGATGGCCCGCGCACCCGCGACCTGGGGGGCACCGCCGGCACGGCCGAAGTCGGCGAGGCGGTGTGCCGGCGCTTGCGTGCGCCGCAAGCGGCCACCCACCCTACCCCCGGTCGGCCATGAACTGGGACAGGAACGCCTTCAGGCTTTGCGCGGCCGGCGACAGGCTGCGGCCCTTCTTGGTGAAGACGGACACCTGGCGATGAATCACCGGATCCTGAACTGGGATGCCGGTCACGCCGTACGACGACAGCAACGGCGTCGAGTACGACGGCAGCGCGGTCAGCCCATGGCCCCACTTCACCATGCCGATGGCGGTAGTCAGGTAAGACACCGAATGCGCCGGCTCGAGCACCAGGGAATCGGACCAGGCGCGCAGGTCGGCCTGCAGACGCACGGTGAAGTCCAGCGGCAGGCTGATGAACGGATACTCGAGCACCTGCTTCCAGGTGACCTTCTTCTTGCGCACCAACGGATGCGTGCGCGGGCAGATGAGCTGGATGCGGTCCTGGAACAGCCGTTCCTGCCGCATGCCGGCGGGCGTGGGGCGCTGCGGCGCAATGCCGAAATCGGCCTCGTCGTTGAGCACGCGCACCAGGACCTGCTCGTTGGGCATGTCCAGCATGCGCACGTTGATGCCGGGATAGCGCTGGCCGAACGCGGCCAGGATTTCCGGCATGAGCGCCTGGCTGTAGAGCAGCGTACAGGCCACGCGCACGCTGCCGCGCTGGCGCTCGTGCAGCTGCAGCGTGCTGTGCACGGCGTTGTCGAGGTCGTCGAGCACCTTCACGGCCAGCGGATAGAACTCGGCGCCCGTGACCGACAGGTGGGTATTGCGGCTGTTGCGATCCAGCAGCCGGAAGCCCAGTTCGCTTTCCAGCTCGCGCAGCAACAGGCTCAGCGCCGACTGCGTCACGTGCATGTGCTTGGCGGCCTCGGTGAAGCTGCCCGCATTGGCCACGTTCACGAACGCGCGCAGTTGCTTGATGGTGATGTTCATGGGCGTAGCGGTTCAAACATCGGTTCGCCATTCTAAGGCCCCCCCGCTTGTTAACGATAGAACGAAGGAGATCGACATGAAACTGCTCAGTTACCACCGGCAAGGCCAAGCATCCTGGGGCCTGCTTTCGGAAGACGGCCGCGTGATCGACGGCCCGTCGCTGACACAGGGCCGCTACCCGTCGCTGCGCGCCGCGCTGCAGGCCCAGGCATTGCCCGATATCGCGCGCACCGCGCAGGGCCGCGCCGCCGACTTCGGCCTGGACGACGTACAGCTGCTTCCCGTGATCCCGGACCCGGGCAAGATCCTGTGCGTAGGCTTGAACTACGAGGAGCATCGCCGCGAGACCCGGCGCGCGCCCACCGGCGAGCCGACGCTGTTCCTGCGTGTGGCAAGCTCGCAAGTGGGGCACGGGCAGGCCATCCTGTGCCCCGCTGAATCGCACAAGCTCGACTACGAAGGCGAAATCGCCGTGGTGATCGGCAAGCGGGGACGCCGCATCAGCGAAGCCAGCGCCTACGGGCACATCGCCGGCTACGCGCCCTACAACGACGCCTCGGTGCGCGACTGGCAGCAGCATACGACCCAGTGGACGCCGGGCAAGAACTTCGACGCCACCGGCGCGTTCGGCCCGTGGATGGCCACCCGCGACGAAGTCCCGGACGGCGCCGACCTGTCGCTGACCACGCGGCTGAACGGCGAAGTGATGCAACATGCCAGCACCGCGCAGCTGATCTTCGGCATTCCCCGGCTGATCCACTACATCTCGCGCTTCGCCACGCTGGAACCGGGCGACGTGATCGTCACGGGCACACCCGGCGGCGTGGGCTTCAAACGCACCCCGCCCCTGTTCATGCAGGACGGCGACGTGGTCGAAGTCGAGGTGGCGGGCGTCGGCCGCCTGTCGAACCGCGTGCGGGCCGGCTAGCGCCGGTTCACAGCGCGCGCCCGCAGGCCACGCCCGAGGCCCAGGCCCACTGGAAGTTGTAGCCGCCCAGCCAGCCGGTAACGTCCACCGCCTCGCCGATGAAGTAAAGCCCGGGCACGCCGCGCGCCTGCATGGATTTCTGGTCCAGGCCGCGGGTATCGACCCCGCCCCGCATGACCTCGGCCTTCTTGTAGCCCGCCGTGCCGCTGGGCACCAGGCGCCACTGGTGGATATCGGCGGCCAGCGCGCGCAAGACCTTGTCGGGCGTGTCGGCCAGCCGGGCGGCGGCCAGCTTGCTGCTGCCGCCCTGCTCTGCCTGCAGCCATTGGTCGGCCAGCCGCCGCGGCCAGAGCCCGGCCAGCACCGTGTGCAATTGCTGGCGGCTGCCGGGCTTGGCGGCGATCAGCTCGGCCGCCAGGTCGCGGCCGGGCGCCAGGTCCAGCACGATGGGTTCGCCGGGCTGCCAGTAACTGGATATCTGCAGGATGGCCGGCCCGGACAGCCCGCGATGCGTGAACAGCAAGTCTTCCAGGAACTCGCCGCGCGCGCGTCCGGCGCCGGTGCTGAGCGAGACTTCCAGCGCCACGCCCGAGAGTTCGGCGTAGGGCCGCCAATGCGCCGGGTCGAACGTCAGCGGAACCAGGGCGGGCCGGGGCTCGATCACCTTCAGGCCGAACTGGCGCGCGACCTTCAGGGCGAAATCGGTGGCGCCCAGTTGCGGGATCGCCATGCCGCCGGTGGCCATGACCAGCTTGGCGGCGCGAATCTCGCCCTGGCTGGTGCGCAGCACGTAGCCCGCCTCCTCGCGGCCGATCTCCGCCACGCGGCACGGCATGCGCCAATGTACGCCGCCGGCCTGGCATTCGGCGCGCAGCATCTCGATGATGGCTTCGCTGCTGTCGTCGCAGAACAGCTGGCCGCGATGCTTCTCGTGCCAGGCGATGCGGTGGCGCCGCACCAGCGCCAGGAAATCCTGCGGCGTATAGCCCGCCAGCGCCGAGCGGCAGAAATGCGGGTTGTCGGACAGGAAGTTGGCCGGCCCGGCGCCGATGTTGGTGAAATTGCAGCGGCCGCCGCCGGAAATGCGGATTTTCTCGGCCAGCCGCTCGGCGTGGTCGACCAGCACGACCTGCAGGCCGCGCTGGCCGGCCACGGCGGCGCACATCATGCCGGCCGCGCCGGCGCCGATGACGGCAACGTCGTAGGCGCTCATGGCGCGGTGGTCCGGCAGCCGGGCTGGCCACGCACGGCGACGGCGGCGCGCACGGCGATCCGGCGCAGGCCGGCGATGGGGCAATGGGGGCGGGGCGGCAAGGACATAGCCCGCTATTTGACCAGATCGCCGGCCATTGCGCGGGCGGCCCCGCCGGGCGCCGGCGCATGCGGGACGCCAGCCAGGCGATCGAACCCTAGGCCTGTTCTTCGTCCGCGCCCCAGCGATAGACCGGCGGGCGCTTGTCGATGAAGCGGGCGGCGGCCTCCCGGTGGAAGGCCGTGGAACGTGCAATGCCCTGGCCGGCGGCCTCCAGGTCCAGCATGGTGTTCAGGTCGCTGTTCAGCGAGGCGTTGAACAGCCGCTTGGTCAGGCTCAGGGCGGTCAGCGGCAGTTTGCTCATGCTGGCGGCCAGCGCCTGGGCGCGCGAGTGCACCTGCGATTCGGGAACGACCTCGAACACCACTCCCATGTCGCGGGCCTCCTCGGCGCCGAACTCGCGGGTGGAAAACGCCAGCTCCTTGGCCCGCTGCAGGCCGACGATGCGGGGCAGCGTATAGAACACGCCGCAGTCCGGCACGGCGCCCAGCCGCAGGAACGACAGGCAGAAGCGGGCACGGGGCGAAGCCAGGACCAGGTCGGCGGTCAGTGCCAGCCCCACGCCGGCGCCATAGGCCGGCCCGTCCACCACGGCGATAATGGGCCGGTCCAGGTTGAGCAGGTCGGCGATGACGATCTGCAGGTTCAGCATCCGGTCGCGCGCCTCGTCGGCGGCGGTGTCGGCGGTCATGGTGCTGATGTCGCCACCCGCGCAGAAGGCGCCGCCCGCCCCCTGCAGGATCAGCACCTTGATCGCGCGGTCGCGGCGCACGGCGGCCACGGCCTCGCCCAGTTCGGCGCGCATGGTCTGGTCCAGCGCGTTGCGCCGCTCGGGCCGGTTCAGCGTCAGCGTAGCGACGTGATCGGCGACCGCGAACTGGATCGCCTGGTATGTCCGGCGGGGTTCCTGCATGATGTCTCCTTGAATGCAACGTCGGTTGCGGCGCCATCAGGCGATGATGCCCTGCTGCCTGAGCCGGGCGATATCGTCGGCCGAATGCCCCAGCTCGGCCAGCAGCGCATCGGTGTGCTGCCCCGCCCGGGTGACCGGCCCGGGCGCGCCCTGGGTGCGGCTGAAGCGCGGCGCCGGCGCCGGATGGACGATGCCGTCGGTTTCCTGGAAGCTGTTGCGCGCCCGGTGATGCGGGTGGGCGCGCGCTTCTTCGAAATCCAGCACCGGGGCGAAGCAGGCATCGGTGCCTTCGAGCAGTTCGCACCATTGCTGGCGCGTGCGGGTCGCGAACAGTCGTTCCAGCTTTTGGCGCAACGCCGGCCACGCGGCCCGGTCCCATTGCGCCTGGAACTCGGGGTCATCCAGGCCGCAGCGTTCCAGCAGCAACGCGTAGAACTGTGGCTCGATCGCCCCGACGGAAATGAACTTGCCGTCGGCGCAGGCATAGCACCCGTAGAATGGCGCGCCGCCATCCAGCATGTTCGCCTGCCGGTCCAGCGTCCATTTGCCGCTGGCCAGCATGCCATGGTAGGCCGTGGCCAGGGTGGACACGCCATCGCAGATCGCGGCATCCACCACCTGGCCCTGGCCGCTCTGGCGCGCCTCGAACACCGCGCTGACAATGCCCAGGGCCAGCATCATGCCGCCACCGCCGATATCGCCCAGCAGGTGCAGAGGCGGGGTGGGCGGCCGGTCGGCATGGCCCATGGCGCACAGCGCGCCGGTGATGGCGATGTAGTTCAGGTCGTGCCCCGCGGCCTGGGCCAGCGGGCCGGTCTGCCCCCAACCGGTCATGCGGCCATACACCAGCCGGGGATTGCGCGCCAGGCAGATATCCGGCCCCAGCCCCAGGCGCTCCATGACGCCGGGACGAAACCCTTCTATCAACGCATCGGCCGACTCCACCAGATCCAGCACGATGGCGGCCGCGCCGGGCTGCTTGATATCCAGCGCCAGGGAACGCCGCCCCCGGTCCACGATGGTGCCGCCCCCGCCCAGGAAACCCGGGGCCTTGCGGTCGATCCTGATGACCTCGGCCCCCAGGTCGGCGAGCATCATGGCGCAGAACGGCCCCGGCCCGATCCCGGCCAGTTCCAGTATCCGCAGCCCGTTCAATGGTCCTGGCATGTCTCCCCCTGCATTGCCTATGATTCGAAAAACTCGGCGCGCGCCTTGAGCATGATCGCCACATTGGCGTCGAAGTTCTTCTCCATGCGCGAAGTAGGCCCCACCACCGACATGGCGGTCAGCTGGCCGCCGACGTATCCCGCGATGCCGATGGCGAACACGCCTTCGTTGCCCTCGTCCTTGGTGAAATAGTATTTTTTCTCGCGGCCTTCGATGATCTGCTTGCGGAACGCCTCCTTGTCCACGATGCTCTTGCTGGTGACGGCGGCCATGGGCAGGGTTTCGATCAGCGCATCGCGGGCCTTGGCGTCCATGGTGCCCAGCAGGGCCTTGCCCAGTGCGGAGGTGTGCAGGTCCACCATCGTGCCGGGCTTGAGCACGTACCGCAGCGCCCGCGGGCTTTCCTGGCAGGCGAATATCTGCACGCGGTTGCCGTCCAGGTGCGCGCACATGGACGACTCGCCCGACTGCCGGCTGAGGATCTCCAGCGCTTCCGCCGCGAAGATCTGCATGGGGTCGGCGGCCGCGATGCCCTTCGCCACGTCCAGCAGGCGCGCGGTCGGATGGAAGAAGCGGGTCTTGGGCGCGCGCAGCAGATAGCCCGCCTGCCGCAGGGTGTACAACAGGTCGGAACAGCTGCTGTCCGCCAGGCCGAGCAGGCGGGCCATTTCCGAGTTGCTCAGCGGCCGGCGCTCTCTGGCGTAGACCTCGAACACTTGAAGTACACGTTGTGCGGTCGGGAGAATCTGGGGCATGGGCTTCGATGGTTGCGGTGAAGGTCGCTATGAGGATGACGGGCCGTCCATTGCGCTGCCGATCACTTCAAGGCCGAAACGCCCAAGACGCTCTGCGCGATCAGCAGCGACTGGATCTGGTTGGTTCCCTCGGCAATGCTCAGGTGCCGTGCGTCGCGATAATAACGCTCGACGGGAAACAAGGCCGTATAGCCCGCGCCGCCGTGCACCTGCAACGCCTGCTCGGCCACGCGCAGCACGGCGTCGGTGGCATGGCGCTTGGCCATCGAGCACAGCATGTGGCTGTCGGGCGCGTCGCGATCGAGTGCGTCGGCGGCCCTGTAGCACAGCAGGCGCGAGGTCTCCACCAGCGTCAACATGTCTGCAATCATATGCTGGACCAACTGGAACCCGGCAATCGGCCGGCCGAACTGGACTCGCTCGCCGGCATAGCGCACCGCGGCCTCGCAGGCGGCCTCGGCAATGCCGAGCGCCGAGAACGCCACCACACAGCGGCCGATATTCAGGTACTTCTTGGCGAGCGCGAAACCGGCGCCTTCCGCGCCGACAAGATGCTCGCGCGGGATCTCGACATCGTCGAACAGCAGTTCGCCCAGCGGGCAGCTGTGCATGCCCATCTTGGGAATCGCGCTGACCGAGAACCCCGGCATCGTGCTCTCGAACAACAGGCAGGACACTTGGCGGCGGCCCGCCTCGCCGGTCCGGACGAACACCACGCCAAGTTCGCACACCGGGCCCAGGCTGATGTAGAGCTTGCGGCCGCTGACCTTCCAGCCCTGCGCGGTGGCCACCGCGCGCGTTTCGATATTGGCGGCGTCCGAGCCGATGTTGGGTTCGCTCAGCGCGAAGCTGGCGATCGCCTCGCCGCTGAGTATGCGCGGCAGGTACTTTTCCTTCAGCTCCGGCGAGCCGCCATCGGCCAGCACCGAAGCCGCCAGGTTGCTGGTGCTGACGATGCTGCGCAACGATGGCCACACACGCGCGACTTCGGCGATCAACATGCCGTAGGTGGTCATGGGCAATGCAAAGCCGCCGCTCGCTTCGGGCAACAGGCCGCCCAGCAGGCCGAAGCCGTGCATGGCGCGCACGATTTCCGCGGGCACCATGCGCGATTGGGCCTCATATTCGTCGACGATGGGCGCGACCTCGCTCTGCAGGTAGCGCCGCAGGGCATCCTGCAGTTCCACCTGGTCCGCGGACAACTGGAAATTCATGGGCAGATCCGGCATGGCGTTCATGGCTCGCGCTGCTCCGCCTGCAGTACCAGCTTCCACATCTGCGGCGCCGTGGGCGCGCCCGCTTCCTCGATGATGTGCGCGATCAGGCCGGCGGTGCGGCCCACCAGCGCCAGGCCGCGCGCCGCCTTCGGGTCCAGCCCCATGTCCGCGGCGATGGCGCCCATGGCGCCGGCGCCGTTGATGGGCAGGAACTTGCCGAATTCGGCCTGGTGGACGTCGGCGATGGCGTCCAGCAGGCGCCAGCATTTGCCGTAGTAGCCGTTCTCTTGCGACACCGTGCGCAGCGCGCCGACGCGCGGATCGCCGTTGACGTGGATGGGATGCCCGACGCCGGCGATCTTTCTCTTCTGCGCGGTGTAGCGCGTCAGCAGGTCGCGCGCGCGGTCCCGGAACTGGCCGGCCGGGCTGTCGGCCGCCAGGCCGTGGGTTTCTTCCGTGAGCATCTGGGCCACGTTCTGGGTCACGCCCAGGTAGCGGTCGCCCGCGCCCAGCAGCCCCGCGGCCACCGCGCCCTGGAGCGATTCGGGCGCGCCCAGGTACGTCAGGCGGGCCGCCATGGAGATAGGCGTGAAGCCATGGTCGCAGGACGTCACCAGGATGACGTTCATCATGCGCTTGAACCTGGGCTCTGGATAATGGCCCAGAATGCACAGGCACGCCATGTCGACGAAATCGGCATTCGGGATGATGTCGGTGGACAGGTTCTTGCCCCGCACGAAGATGTCTTCGGTGGTGGCATAGCCGATGCTGGTGCGTAGGGTCATGCGGTCTGCTCCGGTTCGATGGCGTCCTGCTCGAGTTCGCCGGACGCGATGATGAGCGCGTCCAGCGCGATGGCTCCCTGCCCCGGCGCCCCCACCCATACCGGGTTGAGCTCCAGCTCGACCAGCCGGCCGGCGTGGCGGGACGCGAATTCCGAGACTTGCAGTATCAGCGCGGTCAGCGCGTCGAGGTCGGCGGGCGGCTGCCCGCGCACGCCGTCCAGGATCGCGACGTTGCGGATCTCCCGGACCATGGCATGCGCATCGGCGTGCGTCAGCGGGATCATGCGGTGCGTGGTGTCGCGCAGGGTTTCCACCAAGATGCCGCCCAGGCCGAACGTCAGCACCTGGCCATAGGCGGCATCGCGATGCACGCCGATCAGGATCTCGCGGCCGCCGGCCGGCAGCATGGCTTCCACCAGCACGCCTTCGATGCGCGCCCCAGGCGCGGCCTGGGCGACGGCGGCGAGAATGCTGTCATAGGCCTGCGCGGCGGCGGCCGCGGAATCGATGTTCAGCCGCACGCCGCCGCATTCGGTCTTGTGGGCAATATCGGGACTGGCGACCTTCATCACCACCGGGAAGCCGATACGCGCGGCGATCTCGGCGGCCTGGCGCGCCGTGCCGGCCACTTCGTTGCGGGGCAGCGGAAAACCGGCGCGGCGCAGCACAGCCTTGGCCTGCGCCTCGCTGAATTGGCGCGGCGCGGCGGCGCCGACGGAATGGCCAGGCACCGCCGGCGCGGCGAGCGGCGCCGAGCCCTCGCGGGGCCAGACGCGCGACAGCGCGCCGATGGCGCCCGATATCGACAAGAAGGGCTGCAACCCATGCTGCTCCAGCAACTGGAACCCACCGCCCATGCGTCGGCTCATCCATACGGGGATGATGGGCGTGGCGGTAGATTGGGAGACCTCGATGATCGACCGCGCAATGCCATCGGTGACCTCGCCGTAGTCCATCGGGATGGGGAACAGCACGGCGCCGACATTGGGGTCGTCGCACACCACGCGCAGGCAGGTGTTGGCGGCTTCGGGATCGCGCAGGATGTCGGCGGTGGTATCGACCGGGTTGGCGATATTGGCGAACGCCGGCAGCAGGCTGCGCAGCCGCGTATTCGTCTGCTCGGTGAAGACGGCCATGGGCAGCCCGGCGGTGCCGGCGATATCGGTGGCCAGGGCGGCGGTGCCGCCCGAGAAGGTATAGATGCACAAGCCGCTGCCGTGCCGGGGCGCCGCCACCGCCAGCAGCCGAGTAACGGCCAGCAACTGGTCCAGGTCCTCGACCTCGATGGCGCCGAATTGGCGGAATACCGCGCTGTTGACCGCCGCGCTGCCGGCGATGGAGGCCGTATGCGACTGCGCCGCCCGCGCGCCGGCTTCGGAGTGCCCGACCTTGAGCACCACGACGGGCTTGCCGCGCTGGCGCGCGAGGTCCAGCGCCGCCGTCAGGCGCCGCCCGTCCTTGATGCCTTCCATCAGCAGGCCGATGACCTTGATGGCGGGGTCCTGCGCCATCCACGCGATGAAATCGGGAATTTCCAGGTCGACTTCGTTGCCCGCGGAGAACCACAGCCCGACCCCTTCGCCGTGGCTGAGGCCCTGCAGCAGGTTGCGGCCCAGCCCGCCGCCCTGGGTGGCCAGCCCGATCCCGCCGCCATTCAGGTCGTGCTGGAACGCGGGCGAGAACGTCATGCCGATGCGATCGCGCACATTGACGAAACCGGGGCAGTTGGGACCATACACGTGCAGGCCGGTGTCCTGGCACAGGCGGGCGATGGACCGCTCCAGTTCCTGGCCGGCCTCGCCCGCCTCGGAAAACCCGGAGGACATGACGATGGCGTAGGGAATCTTGCGCTCGACGCACTGGCGCAAGGCATCCAGCACGCGGCCGGCGTTGACGATGACCAGCGCCACGTCGATGGGCGCATCGGGCAATTCGCGGATCGACGGCCAGCATGGCGCGCCGTCGATCTCGTTGTACGCCGGGTTGACCGCGTACACCTGGCCAGGCAGGCGCGAGTGGCGCACCAGGTTCGCATACAGGCGCCCGCCCTGGCTGGCGGGCCGAGGCGAGGCCCCCACCACCACGACATTGACCGGGTTGATGAAGCGCGCGAGATCGGCGAAGGGCTTCATGCGGCGGCCTCCGGCGCGCGCATCAGCATGGCGAAATCCGCCTGCACCACGACCTCGCCGCGCTGGTTGACCGCCTCGCGCCGGAACACGACCTTGACGCGGCCGGGCCGGGCATCGGGCACGCATTTCGTGACAGTGACGCGCGCATGGACGGTATCGCCGATGAACGTGGGCTTGGGGAAACGGCAGTTCAGGTCGATCAGGGCCAGCACGCTGGGCTCGAGGCCGCGGTAGGCGACCGTCTGGGTGGTCAGCCCGGACAGCACCGACAGGACCAGCAGACCGTGGGCGATGCGCTGCCCGAAGCGGGTCGATTTGGCGTATTCGGCGTCGACGTGCAGCCGGTTGAAATCGCCCGACAGGCAGGCGAACTGCACTATGTCGGCTTCCGAAATGGTGCGGCCGGCCGATTCGAACGTATAGCCCACGTCCGGGAGCGCGGCTTGCCGGCCCGCCGGGCTGTCAGGGGTGTGCATGTTGTGGTGTCTCCTCTTCTTGTGGACGGCGGGTCAGCTCGAGTAGCGGCCCCCGGTGACGTGCAGGGTTTCGCCGGTGATGAAGCCGGCCCGCTCGGACGCCAGGAACGCGACGGCGTCGGCGATGTCTTCCACCGCGCCGAGCCGCTGCACCGGCTGGCGGGCCAGCGCGTTGGCGCGCAGCGTTTCATAGGTGGACAGCGCGCGGATCAGGTCGGTCTCGACAAAGCCGGGCGCGATGGCATTGGCCGTGATGTTGAACTTGCCCTGCTCGTAGGCCAGCGAGCGGGTGAAGCCGATCAGCCCCGCCTTGGCCGCCGAATAATTGGTCTGCCCGGGGTTGCCCAGGTGGGCGCGCGAGGCAATGTTGATGACCCGGCCCCAGCGCTTTTCCATCATGGACGGCAGCGCCGCCTTGGTGCAGTAGTACGCGCCCTTCAGGATGGTGTCCACCACCGCGTCCCAATCGGCTTCGGGCATTTTGGTCAGGTACTTGTCGCGGGTGAAGCCGGCGTTGTTGACCAGGATATCGATCGAGCCGAACTCGCCGACGGCGCGCTCGGCCAAGGCCTGGACCTGCTGCGCATCGCAGACATCGGCGACCACCCCGATGGCCTGGTGGCCGGCGTCCGCCAGTTGGCGCGTGGCCGCGTCGACCGCTTGCGGATTGATATCGGTAATGACAATGCGCGCGCCCTCGCGCGCCATGGCGAGCGCGGACGCGAAACCGATGCCCCGGCCCGACCCGGTGACCAGCGCGACTTTTCCCGTGAGTTGCAAATCCATTGTTTCCCCTTGGAGGCTGAGCTGCGGCGGCGGAGCCTGACGGCCCGTGCCAACCTGGACATTTTCTACGACATACGGGAGAAGTATACGGATACCCGGATTTCATTGCAATTAATTCCGGTACATCGTTATACTCTTCGATATGTCGTATTAAATACGGCATGAGACCTATAACAAATCCGGAGGTGACAAATGTCTGTTGTGAAGTTGCTGTGCGCGGCGGTCCTGGGCGTGGCGACCGCCGGCGCGCTGCCGGCGCGCGCCGACTACCCCGACAAGCCCGTCAAGGTGTATGTCGGCTTCGCCCCTGGCGGGGCCACCGACCTGCTGGCGCGCTTCTACGCCGAACAGTTGTCCCGCAAGCTGGGGCAGCCCTTCATCGTCGAGAACCGGCCGGGCGCGGGCGGCAATGTGGCGATCCAGTCGCTGGCCCAGACCAAGCCGGACGGCTACACCATCGCCATGGGGGCCAATTACATCGCGTCCAATGCAGCCCTCAAGCGCAATTCATATGATTGGGACAAGGACCTCACGCCCATCGCCCTGATAGCGTCCACGCCCAACATGCTGGTGGTGCCGCCCAATTCGCCGTTCAACAGCGTGGACGACATCATCCGGGCCGGCACCCGGTCCGATTCGTTCCTGACGTTCGGTTCGGCCGGCGTGGGGTCCTCCATCCACCTGTCGGGCGAGCTCTTCAAGGCCATGACGGGCGCCAAGCTCACGCATGTGCCGTACAAGGGCGTATCGCCCGCCGAAGTGGCCCTGATGGCCGGCGACATCGACATGATGTTCGGCAGCGTCTCCACCGAAGTGCCCCTGGTGCAGGCCGGCAAGCTGAAGATCCTGGCCGTCACCGGCCTGGAACGCATGAAGGTGTTCCCCGACACGCCCACGCTGGACGAAGCGGGCCTGAAGGGCTTCAACGTCGGCGCGTCCTACATGCTGGTGGCGCCCGCCCAGGTGCCCGACGATATCGTCCGCCGGCTCAGCCAGGCGGTCGCCGAGATCAACGCCGGCGCCGAGGCCCCCGCCTACACCGAACGCTTGTACGCCACGCCGATGCAAGGCGGCCCGGCCGAGGCCAAGGCTTTCCTGCGCTCGGAATACGAAAAATGGAACAAGCTGGTGGCGGAGAACGCCCTCAAGCTGGACTGAGCCGCCCGCGCCCAAGGAGACAACCATGAGACAAGCCAAGACAGCCATCCTGGCCGCAGCCGCCAGCCTGGCGGCGATGCTGGCGGCGCCGGCGCCGGCCGCCTCCCCCTTCCCGTCCAAGCCGGTGCGCATCATCGCGCCCAGTTCGGCGGGCGGCATCCTGGACCTGACCAGCCGCCTAGTGGGGGAAAAGCTATCCCAGCAACTCGGTTCGCCGGTGGTGGTAGAGAACATGGCCGGCGGCGGCGGCATCATCGGCATGCAGGGCATGCTGAATGCCGCCCCGGACGGCCATACGCTGGTGATGGGCAGCCTGGGCCCGAATGCCGCGAACTACTCGCTGTATTCCAAGCTGCCGTACCAGATGTCGGATTTCGCGCCCGTCATCGGCGTCATCTCGATGCCAAGCGTGCTGGTAGTGAACCCCAAGCTGCCGGTCAAGGACCTGGCGTCGCTGCAGTCTTACGCCAAGTCGAAGAATGGCGATATCGCGATGGCCATCTCCACGATGGGCGCCTCCAGCCACCTGATCGGCGAAGTCCTGAAAGGCGAGCTGGGCATATCGGCCATCAACGTCGTCTACAAGGGCGCGGCGCCCGCCATTACCGACCTGGTCGGCGGGCAGGTGGATTTCATGGTCGACAACATGATCACCGCCAAGCCGATGATCGAGGCCGGCCGGCTGCGCGCCATCGCCGTATTCAGCGCCGAGCGCAGCCCCCTCATGCCCGACGTGCCCACGGTGACCGAGCTCGGCTATCCGCAGTTGACGGGCGGCACCTGGCTGGGGCTGTTCGTGTCGGCTAAGACGCCGCCGGACCGCGTCGAGCGGCTGAACGCGGCGCTCAACAAGGTGCTGGCCGACCCGGGCGTGCGCGACGCCCTGGTCAAGCAGGGCGGCAACCCGGTCGGCGGCAGCAGCGCCGAATTCGACCAGTTCGTGCGCGCGGAAACCGAACGCTGGCGCAAGGTCATCCAGGCGGCCGGCATCAAAGTGGAATAAGCCTCGTCCGGCCGGCCCTTGCGCCGGCCGGCGGCGCGCACCCCCAAGGAGGATCTCGACCCCATGGCTATCCAGTATGAACGTTTGCGGAACTGGCATTTCGCCGACCGCACCGACCGCTACACCACCCGCGACAGCATGCTCTATGCCCTGACCCTGGGCTACGGACAGCAGCCGGACGATGCACACGACCTGCGCTATGTATACGAGCAGGACACGCTGGCGGTGCCAACCCTGCTGGCGGTGGTGGGCGCGCCCGGCTCATGGACCGCCGACCCGGGGACCGGCATCGACTGGCTGCGCCTGTTGCATGGCGAGCACCGCATGACGTTTCACGCCCCGGTGCCGGCGGAGGCCGCCGTGACCAGCCGCACGCGCGTCACCCACGTGGTGGACAAGGGCGCGCAGAAAGGCGCGCTGGTGGTCACCGCGCGCGAGGTTTGCGACGCCGATAGCGGCGCCCCGCTGGCCACTATCGAACATGTGTCGTTCTGCCGCGCCGACGGCGGCTTCGGCCGGGGCGACGCGCCGCCCGAGCCCTTGCCGCCGACGCCCGCCACGCCCGCGCACGACACGGTGCTGATTCCCAGCCTGCCGCAGGCGGCCCTGCTGTACCGCCTGAACGGCGACCTGAACCCGATCCACGCGCTGCCCGCCATGGCGGCCCAGGCGGGTTTCGAGCGCCCCATCCTGCATGGGTTGTGCACCTTCGGCATGGCGGCGCGCGCCCTGCTGCGCACCTATTGCCCCGGCGAGCCGGCCCGGCTGCGCCAGTTCGCCGTGCGCTTTTCCGCGCCCATGTATCCCGGCGAAACCCTGCGCGTCGAAGCCTGGCGCGACGGCGGCAAGGTGCAGTTCCGCGCCTGGGCGCACGAGCGCAATGTGGCGGTCCTGAGCAACGGCGTGGCCGGCATCGATTGAACCCGCGAGGAGCTTCTGCATGAAACCCATAGAACGCCATGCGCTCGACACGCCCGACCGCATCGCCTATTGCATGATGCCGTCCGGCTATGCGGTGAGCTGGGCCGACCTGGAACGGCGCAGCCGCAAGTGCGCGGCCGCGCTGCTGGCGGCCGGCCTGAAGACGGGCGATTCAATCGCCGTATTCCTGGAGAACCATCCCTACTACTTCGAGATCCTCTGCGCCGCGCACCGCATCGGCCTGTACTACGTGACCGTCAGCCGGCACCTGAAGCGCGAGGAAGTGCAGTACATCGTGGACGACTCCGACGCGAAAGTACTGTTCTGCTCGCGCCACACCCTGCAGGAAGTGTCGGTGGAGGCTTGCCACGCGCGCGGCACCACCTGCGTCATCATGGACGATGTCCTGGAGGGTTTCGAGTCCTACGATGACTGGACCGGCGGGCACGCCGACGACGTCCGCCTGCCCGACACGCCCGAAGGCACGGATTTCTGCTATTCGTCGGGCACCACGGGCGTGCCCAAGGGCATCAAGCGGCCGCTGGAGACCGCCAACCGGTTCTTCCGCGCCGACGAATCGGAGCGCAGCGCCTGGAAGGCGTTCGACCGCGACACGGTGTACTTGTCGACCGCGCCGTTCTACCACACCGCGCCGGTGCGCTGGAACATGGCCGTGCTGCGCGGCGGCGGGCGCTGCGTCATGATGGAAAAGTTCGATCCCGAGCAGGCCCTGCGCGCCATCCAGGACTACCGCGTCACGCATTCGCAATGGGTGCCGACGATGTTCATCCGCATGCTGCGCCTGCCCGAAGCGCAGCGCGCCCGCTACGACCTGTCGAGCCTGCGCTACGCGGTGCACGCCGCGGCGCCGTGCCCGGTCGAAGTCAAGGAAGCCATGATCGCCTGGTGGGGGCCGATCCTGTACGAATACTACAGCGGCACCGAACTGGTGGGCCGCACTTCGCTCAGCTCGCAGGAATGGCTGCGGCACAAGGGTTCGGTGGGCACACCGGAGTTCGGCCGCGTGCATATCGTCGGCGACGACGGCAACGAGCTGGGGCCGCGCCAGCCGGGGGTGATCTATTTTTCCGGCGGCGGCAGCTTCCAGTACCACAACGACCCGGAGAAGACGCGCAACGCCTACAACGAGCGCGGCTGGGCGACCTACGGGGATGTGGGATACGTGGACGAGGACGGCTATTTGTACCTGACGGACCGGCTGTCCAACACGATTGTGTCCGGCGGCGTGAACATCTATCCCCAGGAGGCGGAGAACCGCCTGTCCCTGCATCCGGCCGTGCGCGACGTGGCCGTGATCGGCGTGCCCAACCAGGAGTTCGGCGAGGAGGTCAAGGCGGTGGTGCAGCTGGTCGATCCCGACGCGGCCAGCGATGCGCTGGCCGCCGAGTTGATCGCTTTCTGCCGGGAGCAGATCTCGCACGTCAAGTGCCCGCGCAGCGTCGACTTCGTGACCGACATGCCGCGCACGGAATCGGGCAAGCTGCTCAAGCGCCTGGTCAAGCAGCGCTACTGGCCGGACAACATGGGGATTGCCCATTAGTGCCAGGGGGAGGGTTTTGTCCGTGGGCAAGAAGGAGGCTGGGATGGGGGGCGTTGTGAGGTGCCGGGGCGTGGGTGCCTGGGGCGTCCTGGGCGGGGCTCGCGACAGCGACATGCGCCGGTCCGACAACGCCGTCGATGAACGTGGCGGCGGGACCGTGGCACGACGGTGTCAGACACCCCTGGCGCACCGTCTTGCTTGTGCAGGTCATGTGCGGTGGGTGTCTGACACCTATACATCGACATATGCATCGCCCCGGTGCAAGGCATTGGGAACTCCCACTGGAGATACTGCGAGCCCGTGCCTGCCGGCGGGGCCGGGGCGGCCAGTTGGAGGGAGGGCAGCCCCCGCAGGGGGCCGAGGGCGCCTGGTGGCGCGCCCGAGCCGAGCGACGTGGCCGCCCCGGCCCCGCCGGCAGGCACGGGCGCCTCAAGAACCCAACCACCCAACGCCCCTGAGAAAACAACGACACCCATCAACGCAACCCTGAGGAACCCCCATGGCGAATATCCAGGCCGGCCCGCGCCGGCGGCAAGGTTTCAGCGCGGAACACGACGAGTTCCGCAGGACCATCGCGCGCTTCATCCAGGACGAGGTGAGCCCCTTCCACGCGCAATGGGAAGCCGACGGGCACGTCCCCCGCGACCTGTGGCGCAAGGCGGGCCGGGTCGGCATGCTGCTCACCAACATCCCCGATGAATACGGCGGCGCCGGCGGCGACTTTCTCTATACCGTGGTGGTGCTGGAGGAAATCGCCCGCTCCCTGTCCAGCGGCATCACCGGCTTCACCACGCACTCGGACATCGTCGCCCCATACCTGCTGAACTTCGGCACCGAGGCCCAGAAGCACGCCTTCCTGCCGGGCATGGCACAAGGCGACATCGTCGGCGCCGTCGCCATGACCGAACCGGGCGCCGGCAGCGACCTGAAAGCCATCCGCACCACGGCGCAGAAAACCGCCCACGGCTACCTGCTCAACGGCCAGAAGACCTTCATTACCAACGGCCTGCATGCCGATCGCGTGATGGTAGTGGCCAAGACCGACCCGGCCGCGGGCGCGCGCGGCATCAGCCTGTTCTGGGTCGACACGACCACGCCCGGATTCAAGCGTGGCCGCCTGCTGGACAAGGTCGGGCAAAAGGCGCAGGACACCTGCGAACTGTTCTTCCAGGACATGGAAGTGCCGGCCGACACGCTGCTGGGCGAGCCCGGCCAGGGTTTCGGCTACCTGATGAAAGAACTGGTCCGGGAACGCCTGATGATCGCCGTGCGCTGCGCCGCCGCGCTGGAGGCCGCGCTGGACTGGACCATCGACTATACCAAGGAGCGGCGCGCCTTCGACAAGGCGCTGATCGACAACCAGCATATCCGCTTCAAGCTGGCCGACATCAAGGCCCTGGCCGCCGCCACCCGCGCCTTCGTGGACGACTGCATCGGGCGCTACATGGCCGGCGAACTGGATGCCGCCGGCGCGGCCATGGCGAAGCTCTGGGCCACCGAAGCCACGCGCGCCATCGACGACCTGATGCAGTTCTACGGCGGCTACGGCTACATGCGCGAATACCCCATCGGGCGGGCCTATACCGACGTGCGCCCCAACCGCATCTACGGCGGCTCCTCGGAGATCATGCGCGAACTGATCGCGCGATCCCTGTAGGCGCCTGCCAGCACAACCAAGGACGGGAATTATCCATGACCAAACACTTATCGGGATCCGTCGCCATCGTCGGCGCGGCCGAATCGGACCTGGGCAAGGTGCCCGGACTGAGCGCGCTGGAACTGCAAGGCCAGGCCGCCCAGCGGGCACTGCGCGACGCCGGACTGGCCCTGCGCGACGTCGACGGCGTGTTCGCCCATACCGACGACAGGTTCTCGGGCCTGCAGGTGGCGGAATACCTCGGCATCCGCCCCCGCTACGTCGACTCCACCAACGTGGGCGGCATGTCCAACGTGCTGCACATCCGCCACGCCATGGCCGCCATCCAGGCCGGCATGTGCGACGTAGCGCTGATCACCTACGGCAGCACCCAGCTGTCGGACGGCTCGCGCAAGCTGGGCGTGACGGCCGAGGACGCGCGCAGCCCGCGCGGCCAGTTCATCACCCCCTATGGGCAGCTCAGCCCTATCGGCTACTACGCCATGGTGGCCCGCCTGCACATGCACCGCTACGGCACCACGCCGCAGGCCTTCGCGGAGGTGGCGGTGGCCGCGCGCCAGTGGGCCATGCTCAACCCCAAGGCCTACAAGCGCGATCCGCTGACCATCGACGACGTGCTCGCGTCGGCCTATATCGCCGAGCCGCTGCGGCAGCGCGACTGCTGCCTGGTCACCGACGCGGGCGGCGCGCTGGTCGTCACCGCCGCCGAGCGCGCCCGCGACCTGGCGCGGCCGCCGGTGTACGTGCGCGGCATCGCGGAGGCATTCTCGCACCACTACACGCCGTTCAACACCAGCGACTGGCTCGACACGCGCGTGGCCGAAACGGCGGAACAGGCCCTGGCGATGGCCGGCGTGTCGCGCGACGACATCGATGTCGCGCAGATCTATGACCACTTCACCATCGGCGTGATCCAGTCGCTCGAAGAACTGGGGTTCTGCAAGCGCGGCGAAGGCAAGGACTTCGTGGCAGGCGGGCGCCTGGCGCCCGGCGGCGCGTTTCCCATCAATACCTCGGGCGGCGGGCTGTCCTATAACCACCCCGGCATGTTCGGCATGCTGCTGGTGATCGAGGCCGTCAAGCAACTGCGAGGCGAATGCGGCGAGCGGCAATTGCCCGACGCCAGGCTGGCGCTGGTGCACGCGCCGGGGCTGGTGTTCTCCGCCAATACCACCATGATCCTGGGAGTCTGACCATGAACACCGCACAGCGTCCCGTCCCGCAACCCACCGACGTCACCCGCCCCTACTGGGAAGCCGCCGCCGCCGGCCGGCTGGTCATCCAGGAATGCCGGGCCTGCGGCGCGCGCCAGTTCTACCCGCGCGGCTTCTGCATCGCCTGCCTGTCGGACGAGCTGCACTGGCTGGCGTGCAGCGGCAAGGGCACCATCTACACCTACACCGTCAACCACCGCGCCCCCAACGCCCACATGAAGGAACGCCTGCCTTATGTCGTGGCCGCCATCGACCTGGACGAAGGCGCCCGCATGATCGCCAACATCGTCGATTCCCCACCGCAGGCGGTGGCGATCGGCGCGCGCGTCGAAGTGGTGTTCGAAGCGCTGGCGGACGGCATGGCGCTGCCGCAGTTCCGCGTCGGCGGCTGAAAAAAAAACCGCGCCCGGGGGCGCGGCCTCTGCTTACGTGTCTCGGCCTCAGTCTTCGATGAGGCAATCCACGTAATAGCGCTTGGTGCCGTCCGGGCCGGTGTCCTCGGCCAGGCCGTGTATGTACGTCTCGAAACCGGGAAAGCGCTCGTTGAACTCGCGGGCGAACTGCAGGTACTGCACGATGGTGCGGTTGAAGCGTTCGCCCGGAATCAGCAGCGGGATGCCGGGAGGATACGGCGTGAGCAGCACGCCGGTGACCCGGCCTTCGAGCTGGTCGATCTCGACCCGCTCGACCTCGCGGTGCGCCATGCGGGCGAAGGCGTCCGACGGCTTGAGCGCCGGAACCATGTCGCTCAGGTACATCTCGGTGGTCAGGCGCGCCACGTTGCGCTCGCGGTAGGCTTCGTGGATCTGCTGGCACAGGTCGCGCAGGCCCATGCGCTCGTAGCGGCGGTGGCCGCGGCAGAACTCCGGCAGGATGCGCCACAGCGGCTGGTTGCGGTCGTAGTCGTCCTTGAACTGCTGCAAGGCGGTCAAGAGCGTATTCCAGCGTCCCTTGGTGATGCCGATGGTGAACAGGATGAAGAACGAGTACAGGCCCGTCTTCTCGACCACCACGCCGTGCTCGGCCAGGTACTTCGAGACCAGCGCGGCGGGGATGCCGGTTTCGCCGAAGCTGCCCGACATGTCCAGGCCCGGGGTGATGATGGTGGCCTTGATCGGGTCGAGCATGTTGAAGCCGTCGGCCAGCTCGCCGAAGCCGTGCCAGTGATCGTTGGCTTCCAGCACCCAGTCGTCGCGGTTGCCGATGCCTTCCGAAACCAGCCGGTTGGGGCCCCAGACCTTGAACCACCAGTCGTTCTTGCCGAATTCCGACTCGACCTTGCGCATGGCGCGGCGGAAATCCATGGCCTCGCGGATGCTCTCTTCCACCAGCGCGGTGCCGCCGGGCGGCTCCATCATGGCGGCGGCCACGTCGCACGAGGCGATGATCGCGTACTGCGGCGACGTGGAGGTGTGCATCAGGTAGGCTTCATTGAACACGTTGCGGTCGAGCTTGCGCGACTCGGACTCCTGCACGATGATCTGCGACGCCTGCGAAATGCCCGCCAGCAGCTTGTGGGTCGAGTGCGTGGCGAACACCATGGGCTCTTGCGGGCGCGGGCGGCCCTGGCCGATGGCGTGCATGTCCTGGTAGTACTCGTGGAAGGCCGCGTGCGGCAGCCACGCTTCGTCGAAGTGCAGCGTGTCGACGTAGTCGCCCAGCTGCTTCTTGATCATCTCGACGTTGTAGATGACTCCATCGTAGGTGCTCTGGGTGAGCGTCAGGATGCGCGGCTTCTTGTTGGCGGCTTCGCGCGCGAACGGGTTGGCCTCGATCTTCTTCTTGATGTTCTCGGGGTCGAATTCCTCCAGCGGGATCGGCCCGATGATGCCCAGGTGGTTGCGGGTGGGCCGCAGGAACACCGGGATCGCGCCCGTCATGGTGATGGCGTGCAGGATCGACTTGTGGCAGTTGCGGTCCACCACCACCACGTCGCCGGCGGCCACGTTGGCATGCCAGACGACCTTGTTGGACGTGGACGTGCCGTTGGTCACGAAGAAGCAGTGGTCGGCATGGAAGATGCGCGCGGCGTTCAGCTCGGACTCGGCCACCGGGCCGGTGTGGTCCAGCAACTGGCCCAGCTCGTCCACGGCGTTGCAGACGTCGGCGCGCAGCATGTTCTCGCCGAAGAACTGGTGGAACATCTGCCCCACCGGGCTCTTCAGGAATGCCACGCCGCCGGAGTGGCCGGGGCAGTGCCACGAATATGAGCCGTCCTGTGCGTAGTTGACCAGTTCGCGGAAGAACGGCGGCGGCAGGCCGTCGACATAGCTGCGGGCCTCGCGGATGATGTGGCGCGCCACGAATTCGGGAGTGTCCTCGAACATGTGGATGAACCCATGCAGCTCGCGCAGGATGTCGTTGGGAATATGTTCCGAGGTGCGCGTCTCGCCGTACAGGTAGATGGGAATGTCGGCGTTGCGGAAGCGCAGTTCGCCGATGAAGGCGCGCAGGTTCTTGATGGCGCTGGCCACGTCCTCCGGCGAGTCGACGTCGAATTCCTCATCGTCGATCGACAGGATGAAGGCGCTGGCCCGACTTTGCTGCTGGGCGAACGAACTGAGGTCGCCATAGCTGGTGACGCCGATCACCTCGACGCCCTCGGCCTCGATCGCGGAGGCCAGCGCGCGAATCCCCAGGCCCGAGGCGTTCTCGGAACGATAGTCTTCGTCGATGATGAAAATGGGGAAGCGGAATTTCATGCGGGCGCTCCTGGGGGCGAGGCAAAACGGAGGCGAGTGTACTGCCAGTCGGGGACGGCAGGGTGACAGAGGGGCGAACCGGCGCGGACGGCGGTTTTACACGGAGGGGAATTGTAGGACGCTTTGCCCCCGGCCGCAGGCCGGCGCAGCACGCGGCATGCCTGGCGCGGCCCGGCGCGGCGCGGCGCGGCAGCGCAGGCTGCTGGCATGGCGTGGCGCACGCTGGCGGGGGACGCCGGCGAATCGTCAGCGGATAGTGACGGAGGCGCGGTCCATGACCGCGCGCACGTAGTGTTGGAAGAATTCCGGCAGCGACTCGGCCGCGCCGTGGCGGATGCGGCGCTCTACCTTGGAGATGGCGCACAGGCAGACGTCGAAGTCGGGCTCGCCGGTGACCAGCACGACCGGATCTTCGTCGTCGCAGACCTCGTAGAGGCCGCCATAATGACGCCGCGCGACTTCGTACAGGTAAGCAGCCGCGCCCACGGACTGGATCGGTGTCAGGGCCAGGGCGCCTTGGTGCGCCTGTTCGAGCACGCCGTCCAGGGCGGTCACGCTGGCGACCGAGTAATCGAATGACGAGGTGTCCGGCACCGCGGCCAGGAAGGCCTGGGCCGCGCCGTTGACGCGCTCGATGAACTCGTCCTGCACCTCTTCGTCGACTTCCTGCGTCTTTTTCAGAAAACCTAGCATCGTTGCCTCCCGCGCCGGCAACCGGCGATCAGGTAAGTCCATTATATTTGGCGGGTTTAGCGGGCAACAGCGCGTGCGCGCCCCCTGTTCGAGCCTCGTTACGAACCCCAACGCCATGTCACGCCCTCGCCCGGCGCCACGATAGCGGCGTGGCAGGGTGCAAATCGCCTTGAAGCGGCCAAGCCGCCGCGCGATACTGACACCAAGCGACACGCCTTTTTGTTGCGCGTACGCAACGCCACACGGGTTTGGAGGCCGCATGCAAGTCCTCATCAACATCGACGTCGATGACCTGGACCGCGCCATCCAGTTCTATCGCGACGCTTTCGGGTTCGAAGTCACGCGCCGGTTTGGCGCCGATGGCGCCGAGTTGACCGGCGCGGGCGCGCCCATCTACCTGCTGCGCAAGGCGCAGGGCACCCGCCCGGCCGGCACGGTGGCGGGCGGCCGCGACTATGCGCGCCACTGGACGCCGGTGCACCTGGATTTCGTGGTGGAAGACGTCGACGCCGCGGTGGACACGGCGGTGGCGGCCGGCGCGGTGCTGGAAGATCCGCCGCAAACCCATGCATGGGGGCGCATCGCCCACTTGTGCGACCCGTTCGGCCATGGCCTGTGCATCCTGCAGTTCCTGGGACAAGGCTATGACGCGATCTCGACCGTGGAAAACAGCCCGCCGTGACGGTCCGCAGCCTGGTCTACCGGCCCGTCGCCGAATCGGACTTCGACGCCCTGGCCGAGCTGCGCGCCGCCGCGATGCGGGCCAGCCTGGAGCAGTTGGGCCGTTATGACCCGCAGCGTTCGCGGCAACGGCTGCGGGAAAATTTCCACCCTGCCTGGACATACGGCATCGAACGCGACGGAAGCCGCATCGGCTTCTATGCGGCGCGTCCCGTGGACGGCGCGCTACGGCTCGACCACCTGTACTTGCTGCCCGCGGAATGCGGCCAGGGCCTGGGCGGCCAGGTGATGCGGCATATCATCGCGCAGGCCGACGCGGCGGGCCTGGCGCTGCGGGTGGGCGCCCTGCGCGGCAGCGATTCGAACCGGTTCTATCGCCGCCACGGCTTCGTGCAGGTAGGCGAAACCGAATGGGATATCGACTACCTGCGGCCGGCCGCGGCCGGGTGATCAGGTGCGCGGCAGGGTGACGCCGCGCTGGCCCTGGTACTTGCCGCCGCGATCGCGATAGGAGGTTTCGCAGACCTCGTCGCTTTCCAGGAACAGCATCTGCGCGCAGCCTTCGCCGGCGTAGATCTTGGCGGGCAGCGGCGTGGTGTTGGAGAACTCGAGCGTGACGTGGCCTTCCCATTCGGGTTCGAGCGGCGTCACGTTGACGATGATGCCGCAGCGCGCATAGGTGCTCTTGCCCAGGCAGATGGTAAGCACGCTGCGCGGAATGCGGAAATATTCGACCGTGCGCGCCAGCGCGAACGAGTTGGGCGGGATGATGCAGACGTCGCCCTTGAAGTCGACGAACGATTTTTCGTCGAACTGCTTGGGGTCGACGATGGTGGAATTGATGTTGGTGAAGATCTTGAACTCGTCGGCGCAGCGCACGTCGTAGCCGTAGCTGCTGGTGCCATAGCTGACGATGCGGTCGCCGTTGGCGGTGCGCACCTGCCCGGGCTCGTACGGTTCGATCATGCCGGCCTCGGCCGCGCGTCGGATCCAGCGGTCGCTTTTGATGCTCATGGTGGGGTGCCCAGGTTGATTGTCCGCTATTTTATCGTTTCGGCGGGCCGGGCCCGGCGGGGCCGGATCAAGGACGGCCCGCCAGGCCCGGTTCAGTCGGCAAAGAAGGTGCGGTACACCAGGGCGATGCCGTTGACCGCGCCGCCCTTGATGTCCAGCGACAGGCCGCGCGCCAGCCGGTAGCTGGCGCGGCCGACGGTCTCGGAACCGGCCATGGCCTGCTCGACGCTGAGCGTGATGCCATTGGAGAAATGCTTGCTGGCCACCAGGAACTGGGTCGCCAGGTCGCTGTCGCTGTCCAGGTTGACCTGGCTGGCGACGGTCCGGTCGGGCAGCAGGCTGCCCGAGCTGCCGATGGCGCCCGAGCGGATGCTGACGTCGTCCAGTCCGAACTGCCGGTAGAACGGCTGGCCGCCGCCCAGCAGCGCGGTGCCCACCGACAGCAGCAGCGCCGCGTCGCTGCCGCTTTCGTCGGGCCCGCGGCCCAGGACCAGCCACGACAGCTTTTCCACGTCGCTGACGTCGGGATAGGACACCAGGTCGATGCGCGGGCGCTGCGCCGTGCCCGTGACCTTGACGCCGGCCTCGACCTGCTCGCCGGTGCGCAACGCCTCAATGTCCAGCAGCGGGTTGTCCAGCCGCCCCTGGAAGGTCAGCGTGCCGCGGCGCAGGCGCAGCTTCTGCCCGTATGCCTCGATGCCGCCGCCGCGCGTGCGCAGCGCCCCCATGCCGGTCAGCCTGCCGTCGGCCATCTGGATCTCGATGGCGCCCAGCAGGCCGGCGTCCAGCCCCATGCCGGTGATATAGAAGCGCGGGCCCATGTCGAACTTGAGGTTCATGTGCATCTGGATGGGGGACTCGCGCGCCTGCTCGTCCTCGCCGGCACGGATGACGCGGACGTCGTCGTCCAGCGCGGGCACGCCTTGCAGGATTTCCAGGCTGAACCAGCCGGCATCAGCCTTCAAGTCGCCGGTGATCGAGATCCGCGGCAGCTGGGCATCGATGGCGACAGTGCCGGACACCATCGCGTAGCGGTCGGAACGCTGCAGCGCGGGGAAGCGATGCAGCTTCACGTTGACGAGGCCCTGGGAGGCCAGCAAGTCCCAATGGCCCGTGGCCTCGACATAGCCGTTCTTCGCATCGGGGTTTTCGGTGACCCATTCGCGGGTGCGCCATTCGTCGGGCATGACGCGCAGCGACGCCGGGAAGCGCAGCGAATCCAGTACCAGGCGGGTGCCGTCCAGGCGCGCCGCCAGCGTGCCGTCGATCAGGCGCACGCCGTCGTCGATGCGGACCACGCGCAGCGCCTGCCCGTTGATGGTGCCCGAGGCATTCCATTTGCCGCCCGGCGTGCCCTGGGCGCTGACCCTGGCCTGCAGCTTGCCGCGCACCTCCATGGTGTCGCCCACGAACAGGTCGACCCAGGTGAGGTCGGCGATATCGGCGTCGAGGTCGACGCGCACGGGCCGCCGCATGTCCAGGCCGAGCCCGGCCAGGGCGCCCGAGGCTGAACCGGAGATCGTGCCCATCTTCGCGGTGCGCACATCCAGTGTCGCGTCGAGCCGGCTGGCGCCGGCGCTGGTGGGCGTGGCCGACAGGTCCAGCACCAGGTTCGTCAGCCCCAACGGGATGGGCGGGTCGCCGGGGATGCGCAGGTCACCGTCGCGGCGCACGATGCGCGCCTTGCCCGCCAGCGCGCCGGCAAAGCGCAGGTCCCAGGAGGCGTCCAGGGCAATGCGGCGCTCGCCGTCGGACGGGCGGGCATTGACGCTCCGCTGTCCGGCCCGGGCGGCGCGCGCGGCAGCTTGCGGATCGAGCGCGCGCATGATTTGCCGCAGCATCGACGCGGTAATGACCAGGTTGTCGGCGCGGCCGGCGCTTTCCCAGCGCCCCGCGCCGCCCCGCGAGCCCTGGTGCGAGATCAGCGCGCGCTGCTTGTCGGGCAGGGTGAGCGTGAGTTCGGTGGCGCCCGCCTGCCATTGCCACTGCGGCGCCGCGGCCTGCGGCAGGAATGACACGGCGACCGGCCGCAAGGCCGCGGCGAAGCCCATCGAGTCTGCCGTGAGCTGCTCGACGGTGCCGCGCCAGCCGGCCAGTCCGGCATCGGGTTGGCCGGGCTGGCCGGTCCCCCAGCCGCCCGCGAAGCGGATTTCGGCGCGCATCGGGGCGCGGCCGAGCGTATCGGCGCGCGCGTCCTCGGGGGTATAGCGCGCCGACAGACTGCCCCGATGCTGCTCCATGCGCCCTTGCAGCTCGCCCTTGAGCGCCGCGCCGCCCGGCAGGCCCGGCCAGAATGCGTCCAGCGCCGGCGCATCGGCATCCAGGGCCAGGTCGGCGTCGCCCTGGCTGAACTCGCCCTGTGCCCGCACGCGGTTGCGCCCCAGGGCCAGGTCCAGTCGCAGGTCGTGCAGCGCGAAACCGGCCAGCGGATCGGCCGGCGCGGTGGCCGGGGCGGCGGCGGGCGCCGTCCCGCGCGCGGGCGCCGCCTCGATGCGTCCCTTCAAGGTGCCGGACAGGGCCTGCCGGTTCCAGCGGCTGCCCTTGGCCAGGGTCGCCTCGACATAGGCCTGCCGCAAATCCAGCGCCCCGGTCACCTGGGCGTCCACCGCCATGCGCGCGCTGAGCAGCGCGGGCGGAATCGCGTCGCCCAGGAAGCGTCCGAGATCCAGGCGATCGGCATCCAGCGTCGCCACCATGCGGTCGACGCCGGGCTGCAGCGGCAGCGGCTGGCGGTCGAGCGTGGCCATCACGCCGGACTTGTCGGCCAGGCGCAGGTTCAGGTTGGCGGTGCGCAGCGGGAACGGCTGGCCGAATGCCAGGCCGGCCTGCGCCAGCAGCGTCAAGGCGCCGTCGGCGGTCGCGCCGTCCAGGTAGACATCCAGCTGCGCCAGCGAACCTTCGGCCTCGGCGCGCAAGGTGGCCGCGCACGCGGCGCCGGCCTGCGGCGCCGCGGATCGCGCCGGCTCGGCGGGGGGGACCGGCTTGGCCCGCTTCGTCTTGGCCGGGCGGGCCGGCTTGCCGGACGACGCATCGCGCGCGGCCAGCATGCGGCTGGCGCACAGTGGAGAGTCGGCGCCGACCCCGCGCGCGGCGATATCGAGCCGGCCGCGCAACGGCCAGGGCTCGGCCATCTGCAGCAGTTCGACCTGCCCCTGCAGGTCGGCTTCGGCCTGGGCGTGTCCGAGGTGGAGGCTGGCCAGTTGCAGGCGGGCGCTTTGCGGGCCGGCCGCCAGCGACGCCGCCAGCCCGCCCACCGCCACCGGCAGGGGCGCGCCGTCGATGGCCAGGTCCAGCGTCCCGAGGGCCAGGCGATCGACCACTACCTCCACCGGCAAGGCCGGCGCGACGAATGGCTCTGCCGGCGGCGACGAATCGTCCGTGGGCATCAGCGCCACCCGCACCGCGCCGGCCGACAATTCGCGCACATGCAGCTGCCGCCGGCCCAGCGCGCGCCAGTGCACGTCGAGGCGCAGGTCGGCGATATCGAGCTCGGTCCCGGGCAGGGCCAGTTGCAACCGGCCGACCTGCAGGCCGCCGAGAATGCTGCCGTGCACCTGTTCGGCCCGGCCGTCGAATTGCTGCGCGACCGCGCCCAGCAGCATGCGCGTGCCCGGCTGCGTGCCGGTCAGCCACAGGGCGAACGCGCACAGCAGCACCACCAGCGCGATGGGCAGTGGCAGCCACCACACCAGCAAGTGGCGCAAGATGGCGCGCAGGCGGGTCAAAATGCGATCCCCAGCGAAAAATGCAGGCGCAGGTCGCGCTCGCGCTGCCCATACGCCAGGTCCAGGAACAGGGGACCGGCCGGCGTGCGCACGCGCGCGCCGACGCCGTAGCCGACGTTCATGCGCATCTCGCCGAACGACTCGGCCGCGTCGCCGGCATCGACGAAGGCGGCCATGCCCCAGGTTTCGTTGAAGTAATGGTCGTACTCGATGCTGGCCACGGCCAGCGTGGGCGCGCCGACGACGGCGTCGTCCTTGTCCAGGCCGATGCTCTGGTAGCGATAACCGCGAATGGAACGCGCGCCCCCGGTGCGGAAGCCGAAATCATCCGGCACGCGGGTCTTGGAGTCGGACCACACGCGTCCGACTTCGCCGCGGATCGTCAGCACGTCGCGCTCGCCCACCGGCCACCACTGCTGGCCGCGCAGGCGCGCGCGGAAATAGGGCTTGCCGGTGTCGAGCACGACGCCCACGCCGCCCCCGACCGCGATCAGGTTGCCTTCGCGGGGATCGTATTTGTTGTTGACGTCGCGACGCAGCCATTCCGAGGTCAGCGTGGCGGTGGGCAGGTCGTACTCTTCGCCGCCGTCGATCTTGACGTGATCGTGCGCCAGCAGCACGCCCCAGCGATTCTCGTATTCGACCCGGCTGTCGCCTGCGCCCTTGCGCTCGCGCAGCCGCGTGGCGCCCAGCGCGAAGCGCCGCACATCCAGCCCCTGGATGTCGGAATGGTCGGCCAGCACGCCGATCGAATCCTTCTGGCCCTTTTCGTCCGGCGGCAGATACAGGTCGGCGTAGGCGCGCTGGCGCAGACGGTCGACACTGACGCCGCTCTCGAGCGTCACGGGATGGCCGAACACCACGTTCTGCCGGTAGGTGACCTCGGCCCGCACGCCGGCCTCGTCGTCCACGCCCAGCGAGGTGGCCACCCGGCGCGCCGGAGCCTCGACCACCCGCACATCGACCGGCAGCGTGACCACGCCATCCGAATCGCGGGGCGCCCGCGCCGTACTGGCCGGACCGCCCGCCACCGCAGGATCGCCGCCGGGCGTCGCGGCGGCCAGGCCGGTGGACCCCGGGGCGCGGGCTTCATCGGTATGCGTGGCGGCTGGCTGGGCGGTCGATGCCGCCGGGCTGCCCAGCGTCACGAAGGCGCCGCGGAAAAACGAGGTGGCCTGCAGCTTCTGCTGCCAGTCGTCGAGCTTTTCCTGGTTGTAGGTGTCGCCTTCCCGGTAGCGCACGTAGCGGCGCGCGAAGGAATCGGGCACGCGCCGGAAGCCCTGCGTGTTGAGCGGCCCCATGCGCACCAGCGGCCCGCTGTCGATGGTCACCGACAGGCGCACCTCCGCGGTGTCGGCATGGACCACCGCATCCGAGTCGGACATATAGGCAAGCATGAAGTCGCGCGAGGCCACGGCGTCGAGCAAGGCCGCCTTGGCCCGGTTCCATTCGCTGTTGACGAACGGCCGGCCCGCCGGCAGCGACCAGCCCTTGCGCAGCGCCGCGACGCGCTCGGCGTATTCGGGACGCGTCACGCGCCCGGTGAACTTCAGGTCTACCGAGGCCACCACCGCCCGCTCGCCGGGCTGGATGGCGATGTCCCAGGTTTCCCGTCCCAGGGCGGTGCCGGCATCGAGCGTGACGACGGGCGCGAAATAGCCTTGCGTGGCCAGCGCGGCCACCGTGGCGTCGCGCGCGCGCCGCCGCAGGCGGTTGATTTCGCCGCCGTCCTGGTCTTCGGCCAGGCGCGTGATGGCGGCCACGGCCTCGGTGATGGACTGCAGGGCTTCCGGCGGCACGCCGCCCGGGTCGATGATGACCTCGGGCCCCTGCGCGCGCGCGCCGCCCGCCGCCGCCAGCAGGCCGACCAGGAGCAGAGCAGCCCGGACCCGCATGTCACGCGGGCGGCTGGACGACCACGGGCGGCAGCTTGCCGGCCATGTCGCGCGGCAACGCGGCAATGCCGGCGGCCAGTTTGCGGGCGATATCGCGGTAGCGGCGCGCGGCCTCGCCGGCGGGATCGGCCACCACCGTGGGCCGGCCCGAATCGGTCTGGGCCCGGATGTCCAGCGCCAGGGGCAGGCTGCCCAGCCAGGGCGCCTGGTACTGCTCGGCCATGCGCTGCCCGCCGCCCGCGCCGAAGATGTGCTCGGCATGGCCGCACTGCGAGCAGACGTGCACCGCCATGTTCTCGACGATGCCGAGGATCGGCACGTCGACCTTCTGGAACATGCGCAGGCCCTTGCGGGCGTCCTGCAGCGCCAGGTCCTGGGGCGTGGTGACGATCACCGCGCCGACCACCGGCACCTTCTGCGCCAGGGTCAGCGCCAGGTCGCCCGTGCCGGGGGGCATGTCGATGACGAGATAGTCGAGGTCGCGCCAGTTGGTCTGGCGCAGCAACTGCTCGAACGCCCGGGTCGCCATGGGGCCGCGCCAGATCGCCGGGGCATCCGCGTCGATGAGGAAACCGATGGAATTGGCCTGCAGGCCATGGGCCTCGAGGGGCTCCATGGTCTTGTTGTCGTGGCTGGCGGGGCGCCCCGTGATGCCCAGCATGGTCGGCACGCTGGGCCCGTAGATGTCGGCATCCAGGATGCCGGCCGCGGCGCCCTCGGCCGCCAGGGCCAGCGCCAGGTTGACGGCCGTGGTGCTCTTGCCCACGCCGCCCTTGCCCGACGCCACGGCGACGATATTGCGCACGTTGGGCAGCGGCTTGAGGCCACGTTGCACGGCATGCGCGGCCACGGCCCAGTCGACCGTGATGCGGGCCTGGGGCGCGCCCGCGGCGGCCAGGGCCTGGCGAGCCGTGCGCTCGATCCCGGCGGCCGCGACCCCCGCCGGATACCCCGCTGTAATTGTGACCGACGGCGTGTCGCCGCCCAGGTGGATGTCACTGTCCCTTACAAACGAGGCCAGATCCTGACCGGAAAACGCATCTGTTACTGCCCGCAACGCTGCACGGATTTGCGCTGTCGTTATACTCATTACTCAGATTCCCTAGGCAGGACGGCTTTTCGCCGGCCGCTACCCCCAAGGATAGCGGATACGCGGGAACCTTTTGTCCTGTTTTGCATCCGACCATCATGATCGACACTATTTCCCGACTTCTCCGCGCCGTCGCGTTCGCCGTCCTGGCCCTGGCCGGCATGCTGATGGCGCTGGTATTCATGATCTCGACCGCGATCGCGGTGGGCATCCTGTACATCGTCGCCAAGGTGCGCGGCAAGCCGTTCGGCGTGCGCGCCTACTGGAGCCAGCGCCAGACCTCGCGTCCCGGCCCGTTCGGCTCCGGCGCGGCGCCGTTCACGCCGCCGCGCGGCGACGTGATCGACGTCGAGGCCCGCGAAGTCCGCTAGGCCTTTCCCGGCCCGCCCCCCTCGCGCCCCTGCGCCGGCCCCGCCCGGCGCAGGGGCTTGTTGTTGCCGCCGCCCGGCGCGCCGCCCCGGCCAGGCCGCTAAAATAGCGGGCTCACCCCTCCCCCTTCTACCCGTTCACGATATGTCCCGTACCCTGTTCGTCACCACCGCGCTGCCCTACGCCAACGGATCTTTCCATATCGGCCACATCATGGAATACATCCAGGCCGACATCTGGGTCCGCTCCATGCGCATGGCGGGCCACACGGTGCATTTCGTCGGGGCTGACGACGCGCACGGCGCGCCCATCATGCTGAAGGCCGAAAAAGAAGGCATTTCGCCGCGGGAACTGGTGGCCCGCTATGCCGCCGAGCGCCCGCGCTACCTGGACGGCTTCCATATCCGCTTCGATCACTGGCACTCGACCGACTCGGCCGAGAACGTCGCGCTGTCGCAGGACATCTACCGCGCGCTGAAAGCCGCCGGCCTGATCGAAACGCGCTCGATCGAACAGTTCTACGACCCGGTCAAGGGCATGTTCCTGGCCGACCGCTACATCAAGGGCGAATGCCCCAAGTGCCACGCCAAGGACCAATACGGCGACTCCTGCGAGGTCTGCGGGGCGGTATACGCCCCCACCGAACTGATCAATCCCTATTCCGCCCTGACCGGCGCCACGCCGGTGCTGAAGTCGTCCGAGCACTTCTTCTTCAAGCTGTCCGACCCGCGCTGCGTGGAATTCCTGCAAGGCTGGACCACCGGCGCCAACGCCGCCGGCAACAAGCACCTGCAGCCCGAAGTCCAGGCCAAGACGCGCGAATGGCTGGGCGGCGACGACGGCCAGGCCAAGCTGGGCGACTGGGACATCTCGCGCGATGCGCCGTATTTCGGCATCGAGATCCCCGACGCGCCGGGCAAGTACTTCTATGTCTGGCTGGACGCCCCGGTGGGATACCTGGCCTCGCTGAAGTCGTACTGCGCCAAGGAAGGGCTGGATTTCGACGCCCTGCTCGACCCGCACGGCGACACCGAGCAAGTGCACTTCATCGGCAAGGACATCATCTACTTCCATGCCCTGTTCTGGCCCGCCATGCTGAAATTCGCCGGCCGCAAGACGCCGGACGCGCTCAATGTGCACGGCTTCATCACGGTCAGCGGCGAGAAAATGTCCAAGAGCCGCGGCACCGGCATCTCGCCGCTGCGCTACCTGGAGCTCGGCATGAATGCCGAATGGCTGCGCTATTACATCGCCGCCAAGTTGAACGCGCGGGTCGAGGACATCGATTTCAATCCCGACGATTTCGTCGCGCGCGTCAACAGCGACCTAGTCGGCAAGTACGTGAACATCGCCAGCCGCGCCGCCAATTTCATCACCAAGCACTTCGATGGCGCGCTGGCCTACGAGGGCGACACCGCGGCCCTGTCGGCCGGCTTCGCGGCCCAGGCCGAATCGATCCGCGCGGCCTTCGAGGCGCGCGAATACAACCGCGCCATCCGCGAAATCATGGCCTATGCCGACGGGATCAACCAGGCCTTCGACACCGCCCAGCCGTGGGTGCTGGCCAAGGGCATCGGCAACGCCGACGCGGCCCAGAAAGCCCGCCTGCAGGATATCTGCTCGCGCTCGCTGGCCGGCTTCAAGGCCTTGTCGGTGATGCTGGCCCCGGTGCTGCCGGCGCTGTCCGACCGCGTGGCGCGCGAGCTGTTCGGCGCCGACCGGCCGTTCGACTGGACCGATGCCGCCGTGCTGCCGCAACGTGTGGCGCCGTTCAAGCACCTGATGCAACGGGTCGACCCGGCCCTGCTCGACCAGTTGTTCGAACCGCCCGCGGAGCCCGCGCCGGCGGCTCCCATGCCGGGTGGCGAGGCGCTGGCCAACACCATCACCATCGACGATTTCGCCAAGATCGACCTGCGCATCGCCAAGATCGTCGACTGCCAGCACGTCGAGGGCTCGACCAAGCTGCTGCAGCTCACGCTCGATGTCGGCGAGGGCCGCCACCGCAACGTGTTCTCGGGCATCAAGTCGGCCTACCGGCCCGAAGACCTGGTGGGCAAGCTCACCGTCATGGTCGCCAACCTGGCGCCGCGCAAAATGAAGTTCGGCGTATCCGAAGGCATGGTGCTGGCCGCCAGCCATGCCGACGAGGCGGTCGATGCCGGCATCTACGTGCTGGAGCCCTGGCCCGGCGCCCAGCCCGGCATGCGCGTGCGCTGAACCGGCGGCGCCTGCCGCCCGCCAGCCCGGAGGGCGGGCAGGCTTTAGAGCAGCCAGTCGATCGGCAATAGCGACAGCAGCCACATCAGGGCGCGCTGCCACCAGCGGGTGCCCGGCTCGGTGTCGTAGCGCCGCTGCCCGTCCGCCTCCTGCGCCAGCCAATACAGCCGGCCGTCCTCCGCCAGGCGGACCTGGTAGGCCTGCCGGGCAAGCTGCCGGTCGAACACGGCCCCGACTTGCCCGGCCAGGGCCGGGCTGTCGATGACGAAACCCAGTTCGGTATTCAGTTCCAGCGAGCGCGGGTCGAAATTGAACGAGCCGACGAATACGCGCAGGCCGTCCACCGCGAAGGTCTTGGCATGCAGGCTCGAGCCCGAGCTGCCGAACGGCCCCAGCCCGGGCGCGCGCTCGCCGGACTGGCTGCGCATTTCGTACAGTTCCACGCCCGCCCGCAACAACTGCCTGCGCCATTTGGCATAGCCGGAATGCACCACCGCCACGTCGGTGGCCTCGAAGGCGTTGGTCAGCACGCGCACCTTGACGCCGCGCCGGACCATCTGGGCGAAGGCCTCCGTACCGGCGGCGGTAGGCACGAAATAGGGAGACACCAGTTCCAGGTGGCGGGCCGGCTGGCCGATGGCGGCCTGCAACTGCCGCGCCAGGGTGGCGCCGTCGCCCGTGCGGCCCAGTGCCTTGGCGGGATCGTCGCTGACCATGCGGGTCGGCGCCCATTCCAGGGGAAGCTCCTGCGCCAGCAATTGGCGGATGAACGGCAGTTCGCCCAGCGCCTGCACATACGCGCGGGCGGCCGGATCGCTTTCCACCCGCGAGGCCGACCGGTGCAGCGCGTCGAGCCGGGCGGTGTCCGGGCGCCGCACGACCGATGCCACCGGATAGGCCGAATCGCTGGCCCAGTAGCGGTCGAAATCGGCCGAGACATCGCGCACCACGTGCCCCGCGGCCAGCACGTCCAGGTCGGCGAACAATACGCCGTCGGTGGCGCCGAAGTATTCGTCGCCGACATTGCGGCCGCCGATGATGGTGGCCGAATTGTCCGCCGTGAACGATTTGTTGTGCATGCGCCGGTTCAGGCGCGCGAAGTCGGTCAGGTAGCCCAGCATCTTGGGCTTGCGCAGTACGAATGGATTGAACAGCCGCACTTCGATGTTGGGGTGCAGGTCCAGCGCGGCAAGCACCTGGTCCAGGCCCGCGGTGCCGTTGTCGTCCAGCAGCAGGCGCACCCGCACGCCCCGCTCGGCCGCATCGAACAGGGCCTCCAGCAACAGCGTGCCGGTCATGTCGTTGCGCCAGATGTAGTACTGCACGTCGAGCGTCTTCTGGGCGGCATGGGCCAGCAACGCGCGCGCGGCGAAGGCGTCGCGCGCGTCATCCAGGGGATGGATGCCGGACAGGCCTGGATGGGCGTCCGCCATGGGCGCGATGGCCCGGCCCAGCGCGGTGTCCCTGGCCTGCTCCGGCGCGAGCGCGCTCGAGGCGGGACGGTTCTCGAGTGGCGGCAAACTGCATCCTCCGAGCAAGCCCGCGCACAGCGCCAGCAGCGCCAGGCCCCGCCGGCGCGCCCCGCGCCTGCGGGCGTGCAACGGGTTCAGGAACATTGGGGACCAACCCCGCTGGGAGCCAGGTCCCGGTCGAGCGCGATCCGTTCGTCGAATACGAAACAATGGCCGTCGAAGCCCCGCCCGTCGGTTTCCTCGAAATACTTGAGGATCCCGCCGTCGAGCTGGTAGACGTGCTCGACGCCCGCCTCGGCCATGTAGAGCGCGGCTTTTTCGCAGCGGATGCCGCCGGTGCAGAAGCTGACCACGGTCTTGCCGCGCAGGCTGTCCCGGTTGGCCTGCAACGCGGCGGGAAACTGGGTGAAGCGCTCGATGCGCCAGTTGATGGCGCCGGCAAAGGTGCCGGCATCGACCTCGAAGGCATTGCGGGTGTCCAGCATGACCACCGGCCGCCCGGCGTCATCGGCGCCCTGCTCCAGCCAGCGCGCCAGGGTGGCGGGGACCACGGCCGGCGCACGTCCGGCCTGCGGACGGATGGCCGGATGGTCCATGCGGATGATCTCGCGCTTGATCTTTGCTCGCAGCCGGCGAAACGGTACGATTGCCGAATGACTGCGCTTGACCTCGAGATCGGCGAGGCGCGTGTCGGCGCGCAGCCAATCGAGGAATTCCTCGATGCCGGCCGCCGTGCCAGCCAGGAACAGGTTGATGCCTTCTTCGGCCAGCAGGATCGTGCCTTTCAGCGCCGCGGCCTCGGCGCGTGCCAGGGCATGGGCCCGCAACTCGGGCAGGCCGTCCAGGAACACGAACTTGTAGGCGGCAATATTGACGACGGGTGACATGGAAGGCAGCATGGCGGCAACGGGATGAAGCGCATAATAGTAGTAAACAACCAGAGCAGAGGGGCGGGCGCCGCCACCGGCGTCATTGCGGTGTGGGGGGGTCCTGGCGGCGTGCGAATTCGAGCACATCGCCGTTATGCACGTTGAAGGTCAGGTGACGCGGCGCGCCGCCGCTGTCCAGGGTAAAAGAACGGATATCAGCCAACGCTTTCAGATAGGCAGCCTCGAGCTGCGCGCGTTCAGGGGACGGGCAGGCCATGCGGGTGCTGGCGGGAGCGGAAATCGACAATTTCCCGCCTTGCAGCCTGTAACTGCCCATGTATTGGTTGCAACCGGAGAATCCGCTCACCCGGTATTGGTTGTTGTGGGCCAGGAAGGTCAGGCGGATCGGCTCGCCGTTGTCGCCGTGCGGAATGGGCCGGGCGGCGCCATCGGCGGCGACCCAGCGCGTCAGCTCCCAGCTGGTCTGGGCCAATGAATCGGCGCTGGTGGCCGCATTGGCCGCGGCGGCTCCCTGGGCGGTGGCGTGGCCGGTGGTTTCGGCGCAGCCGGCCAGCCCGAATGCCAGGCTGGTCAGCAGCAGGCCCCGGGCGAGCGTAGAAATCGGCATGACAATGCTCCGCAATACAGTACGAATCTTCTACTGTAACGCGGCGCGGGCCGGGTATTTATGAGCAATTGGCGCGGACAATGCGCGCCGATGGGCTCAATTGTATCAATCCGAGAGTCATATTCACATATATACACATTTGAGGTTAAATGACACACAGCGTCACACAACAACAGCAGCCAGACCTCGCCCCTGCCGATAACCCCGATTTATTCTTGATCCCCGCGAATCAGGCGCCCGGCCGTGCCTTGCTACGGCCTATCCCGCGCCGTCACCCTTATCCAACCAATAAGCACATCGCACGCCGCGGAGTTTCAGACGCGGCGGCCAGGCCGACTCTGGATCCTCCATCGGAAGGGAATCATGAATAGAACGTTGGATGTCCTCTTTCTTGCTGGAGATGACACCGCACACCCGCAGCAGATCGCCGATCTATCCCACCTCGGTTTTCAGGTCCATCGGTATGCCGAGCTGGCCGACCTCTATACGCACGTCGCGCGGCATGCCGTATCCCTGATCGTCCTGACCGGTTCCCTGCCGAAGATCCATATTGCCGCGGCCCAGTTGCGCGCCATGCGGCAGACCCTGGGCATCATCGCCCTGTCGACCTTCGCCGACAGCGAAGCGCGCATCCGCACGCTGCTGTGCGGCGCCGATGCCTGCCTGGACACCAGCGCCAGCGGGCTGGAACTGGCGGCGGTATTCCAGTCGCTGCTGCGGCGCGTCGCCGACGTGGCGCCCGCCGCCGTCGCGGAGCCCGCGGCGGCGCCCAAGAACGTACCGCTGGAAGCGGCCGGCCTGGTCGAACCCGGGGAGCCCGCCTCGCCGGGCTGGCGCCTGGTCAGCAAGGGCTGGACCCTGATCGGCCCGGCCGGGCAGGAGCTGGCATTGACCACCGCCGAGCGCGGCTTCCTGCTGCGGCTGGTGCGGGCGCCCGACAAGAAAGTCAGCCGCGACACGCTCATCGCCGATGGCGTGCAGTCCGGCGAAGCAGCCGAGGGCGAACGCCGCGGACGCTTCGTCGATGTCATGATCAGCCGCATGCGCCGCAAGGCGGCCGCCAACCATATGCGCCTGCCGATCAAAGCCGTGCACGGCTGGGGCTACATGTTCACGGCCGACGTCGTGGAAGAAGCGGGCTCGTCGGAGGAATAGGCCGCGCCGGTCCGGCGCGGCCCAGGGCCTTTTGGAGAGAACGGGCCCCTGGAGTCATTCGAATACGTGGGACACCGACGCCGAGCCGCCCGGCGATACATTCACCGTGGTGTGGTAATCGGACGCGGCCGGATTGCGGATCGTGATCTGGTGCCGCCCAGGCGACAGGCTCAGGCGGTTCAGCGGCGGGCTGATGCCGCGCGAACGGCCGTCAACCAGCACCTCGCCCCACGGCTGCACATGAATACGGATTTCGGCGGACGCCGGCGGCGCCGGCTCGGGGGGTTTGGGCTCGTCCGCGGCGGCCGGGCCGGCCGGGTCTGCGGAATCGGCCGGGTCCGCCGTGCCGGGCTGGCCGGGGGCCGCCCCAGGCAGCGCGCCCGCCGGGGCGCCAGCCGCTGGATCGGGCGCGGCGTCCGGCGGCGCGGTGGCCGTCGGCGGCTGGCCGGGTACGACCGGCGGCTGCGCGGCCGTACCCGGCGGCTCGCCTGGCGGGATGGCCGGCGCGGCATCGGGCGTTGGAGCCGTCGCTGCGGGAGGCACGGCCGGCGCCGGAACGGCCGCGGCCGGCGGCTGCTGGGGCGCCGGAACTGCCTCGGGCGCAGCCGGCCCGCCGGGGCCGGTTCCCGGGCCAGGAACCGGCCCCGTATTGTCGGACGGCGCCGGCCGGGTATTCAGGTCCGACAAGGCGGGCGGCGTGGGCACGGGCGCCTCGGCGGGCGGCGGCGCGGCGGTATCGCGCGCGGCCTGCTGCGCGGGCGGCTGCATGCCGGGGCGCAGCCACAGATAAACCGCCAGGGCGACGGCGGCCAATACTCCCAGCATGACCAGCAAGGGCAGGCGCGGGCCCGGTTCGCTACGGGGTGGCGGCGGCACGGACGGCGCCGTCGGCTCGGCCGCGGCGCCCGCGGCGGGCGGAGCCGCGGGCGCTTCCGGCCGGGCGACCGCCAGCCCGAACGCCGTGGCCAGCGCTGCCACGGTCTGCGGACGCGCCTGCGGGTTCATCGACAGCCCCTGGTCCACCGCGCGCAGGAAATCGGCGTCATAGGCGCCCAGGTCGCGCCCGGCCAGCGGCACATAGGTATCCTTGACGCAGCGGGCCAGCGCGGCCGGCGGCGCCGCGCCCACCACCATGGTGTGCGCCACGGCGCTCAGGGCGTAAACGTCCGTCCATGGTCCGCACGGGCGTTCCGGGTCGTCCGTGTATTGTTCGAAGGCGGAATAGCCGTCGATGCGCAGGGTGCCCTCGGCATCGGGTGCCGGCTCCAGGGGCGGCACCAGCAGATGCGCCCTGCCCGCCGCGTCCAGGCCGATCGTGCTCATGGCGATCGCCCCATGCACCTGGCCCTGCCCGTGCAGTTGCGCCAGCGGCTCGGCCAGGTCCTGCAGCACGCGGCGGATGCGCGCCTGCGGCACGCCGCCGCCGGCGGCGGCGGCGATCGCGCTCAGCGGCCGATGGCCGGACCAGCCCGCGCTGGAGGCGGCTCGATTCGACGAGGTTGCGGGAGAAGCACTCATACGGGACTCCGGGGCTCTTGCGTCGCCACTAGCTCCAGGCGGGCAGTGAAGCGAACAGTCGGGTGAACAGGGCGGCGTTCAGCGAACCGCCGTGCACATAGGTTTGCAATGCCGCCCCGTCGACCTGGTTGGTCCACCAGTAGCTGGTGTGCGAGCTGGGGTTGAAGCAGAACGGCAGATCGGGCCAGGCCGCCAGCGTGCGCTTGGCCACCGGCTCGGCGTCGCCCTCGAGGCCCGCATTGAGGATGTCCATGATGTCGCTGCCGCTGGAACGCTCGACCGGCTGCACGGGGCCGGGCGCGCGGATCTCCATCAGCTCGCGGTCGAACTGCTCGGCCGCGCAGCCGTGCCGCACGGCCGACAGCATGCTGGTGCCGATCTGCCGGTAGTAGTCGGAAGCGCCATCGAGCATGCTGCTGTGATACTTGCCTTCCGGGATGGCCATGATGACGCACAATGGATAGCCGCGCCCGACACGGTCGCGGCTGGGGGCGATGCAGCCCATCTGCGCCACGCTGCCGCTCGGGCCGGACGGAATGGCGAAATTCCAGATCGGCGCGGCCGCGAAGCTGCGCGCCGCGCTGTCGTCAGGCGCCTGCTTGAGCGCGGCGAGCCCATACTGCAGCCAGCGGTCCCACCAGGCGATCAGGTCGCGCGGCAGGCGCCGGTGCATGAAGTCGCCCGCGGCGGGAATCTTGCCGTACCACCCCAGTTGCCCCCTCGAGTCGTCTGGTCCCATGGCTGCAAATCCTAGCGGCCGGGGCAGGAGAACCCCTGCATCTCGGCAAGATGGAAAGGACTTTTCACGCTGCTGGCCGTGATCTCCAGCACGACTTTACGGCCATTGATATCGAACGTGGCGATCGTCACCTCCGGCGACGGGCCTCGCCGCAACTGCGCCTTGTCCAGCAGGCGATTCAAGGCCCACGGCCCCGAGGCCGACAGGCCGGCCGCACCGCTCTGCGGCGTCAGCTCGATGCGCGCCTGGTTGCTGCCGCGCGGCCCCGGCCACTGGACCGTGGTGGCCACTTGCGGGCCGTGCGCGTAGCGCACCGTCTGGCCATCCACGTCCATGAGGAACTGGGTGATCTGCGCATCCATCTCGATGGGGCGGATCGCCACGCGGTACGACGGCAACGGATTGCCCGCCGTGAAGTACACGTCGCGGATGACGCCGGCGCGCTGGAACGAATCCAGGTAGCCGGCCTTGTCGCCCTGCTTGCCGTCGATGCCCGGCTTGAAACGCCAGCGCGAACCGGATACGTCGATCTGGGTGGCCAGATGCTTCTGGAAGAAGTCGTCCATCATGCCATTGGGCCCGAACAGCCGCGCCATGTCGTTGGGCGCCACGTCGCGCGAGGAACCGGAGGCGAACGGATAGCGCCCGGCGATGGACTGCCGGCAGAACAGCCCGATGGTGGCCGACACGGTCTCGCCCATGCGCGCCCGCGTGGCGTCGGAAATCTCGCCCGACGCCTTGACCGACAGCGTGTTGAGCAGGTCGCGCAAAGGCTCCGGCAGGCGCCCCGCCTCGGCGCGCAGCTTGGTCACCACATCCGAGCCGGGAGCCGGGCTGGCGCTGCGCAGGGCCGCGTCGGCGGCCGTCAGGTAGGTATAGAGCTCGTTGATCAGCCCGGTCGTCGCCGCGATGGCGGGCGGCGAGCCCTGCGCCTCGCTGTGCGCCAGGCGCCGGTACGGCTCGAAATGCAGGTCGACGATGCGCTCGAGTTTTTCGTCCGAGGCGTCGGCACGCACGGCCGCGCTGGGCCCGGTGGGCCCGAACATCTGCTCGAGCGCCTCGCGCGTGCTGCTGACGCGGTCGCGCGCCTGGTCCATCAGGGACCGCGCGTCGCCCGTGTCGCGCAGCAGCGTGGTCTCGCGCGCCACGCCCTGCACCAGTTGCACCAGCGGCGATTCCGGCGCCGACAGCGTGCGCGCCATCTGGATGTTCTGCAGCAGCGACGTGGTGGGGGCCAGCTCCAGGTCGTTGAGGTAGGCGTCCCACTGCTCGACGTAGTCGTTCATGTACAGCCGCTTGATATCGACGATCAGCTGCTGCTGCGCGCGCTGGTCGAGCACGCCCGGGGCTTCGATATCCAGCACCCAGGCATCGTCCTGCCGCAGCAGCTCGGCCACCCTGGTCACGCGCTTGTTGAAGACATTCCAGTAGCCGTTATAGCTGTACAGCGAGGGGATGCCCTGCGTCAGCGGCTTGCCGCTCTTGCGCACGAATACCGCGCTGGCCTGCGGCCCGCCCAGCGTGATGGCGGTCTGCTCCGGCCCCTGCTCGGTATTGGACAGCATGCGGCGCAGGCGGCTGTAGGCGCGCTGCGCCAGCGTGAAGCGCGCCAGCCGGTCGCGCGCCTCGGTCACCAGCTCGTCGTCGCGAGGGAATGGCGACGCCAGCACGCGCCCCTGGACCAGGTTGCGCAGGTGCAGCGACATATGCTCGTACTGGCTGCGCGTGTAGCCTTCTGGCAAGGTCTTCTGCATGTCCGACAGCAGCCAGGCGTGCATGAACTCGGCGTCGTAGTGGTCGGCTTCATACAGCATCAGGTAGGCCCGCAGCGCCTCGTAGGAAAACTCCAGGTCGTTGGGCGCGGACTGCCGCAAGGCCGTCTCGATGCGCCGCGCCACCTGGGGCAGCAGCACGTCCTCGAGGGTGTCGCGGTATACGCCCTGGGCCGCCGACTGCATCTTGCGGCCCTGGTACAAGCCCAGCTGGTACGTCAGCGGCGGCTCGTCCAGCTCGAAATTGGCGTGGCGCGGCAGGTACCACAGGCTGTCCAGGAACGGCATCAGGCCCAGCACGTCGCCGGCGCGCGTGATCTTGATATCGCGGCCGAGCTTCTCGACCGTCGGCACGCGCCGGGCCACTTCGTCGACATAGGCGGCATTGTTGCGGTAACTGATGGCCCAGCCGACCAGCAGCGCCACGAACAGCACCGTGATCAGGCCGTAGCCGGCCCAGTGCAGGCGGCGATAGCGGCGCTCCCAGCGCAGGTTGCGTCCGGCCAGGCCTGCTTCGCGGAAGATAACGTCTTGCAGCAGGCCCTTGAGGAAATAGCTGCGTCCCTCGCCTTCGCCCGGCACGGTGGGCGCCGGCGCGGGCCCGCCATCGATGCGCAGATAGCGCTTGAGGTGGCCGGTCACCTGGTCGAAGGTCTCGCCGCCCTGGGTGCCGCTGGTGAAATACACCCCGCGCGGCACCAGGCGCGCCTCGAATTTCGAGGTGGCGAACACGTCGCTCAGGAAATGGCCCAGCACGGCCTGCAGGCCGGCGAACTGCTGCGGCAACATGTAGGCCAGGGCGCGCCGCGACGGGTCGGTCTCGGCCGCCAGCACTTCCGGCAGCGCGTCGTCCAGGCGGCGCTGCAGCAGCCGGTACTCGGCGTGGAAGGCCTCGTACAGGTCGAAATCGGCTTCCTGCGTGCGGGTATACGGCAGTGTGAAGCCCCACACCTGCGACAGGTCTTCGCGATTGAACGAGGCGAAGTATTCCTCGAAGCCGGACAGCAGGTCGGCCTTGGTCACCAGCACATAGACCGGGAACTGGATGCCCAGCTGCTCGCGCAGTTCCTGCAGGCGCCGGCGCAGCACGGCGGCATGCTGCACGCGCTCGGCATCCGAGGCCGCCAGCAGGTCCTCCACGCTGATGGTCAGCATGGCGCCGTTGATGGGCTGGCGTCCGCGGTATTTCGAGAGCAGGCGCAGGAAGCCCTTCCATTCCTCCTCGTCGCCGGTGGCGTCGCTTTCATGCGTGGTATAGCGGCCGGCCGTGTCCAGCAGCACCGCGTCATCGGTGAACCACCAGTCGCAATTGCGCGTGCCGCCGACGCCGCGCAGCGCCACCTTGCCGAAGCGGTCGGCCAGCGGGAAGTTCAGGCCGGAGTTCACCAGCGCCGTGGTCTTGCCCGCGCCCGGCGCGCCGATGATCACGTACCACGGCAGCTGGTACAGGTACTGCTTGGAGAAGCGGTCCAGCGACAGGCGCCGCTTGCTGCCTTCGAAACGGGTCTTGCGCAGTAGCTCGACCGCTTCGTTGAAACGTTCCTCGAGCTGGCGGATCTCCGGATTGCCGGGCTCGGGCTCGACTTTTTTCTTGGTTGCCGGCTTGCGCAGCTGCCCCAGCAGCTGCGCGTTGAGCCGGCCCTCGCGCCACTTGCGCCAGATGATGCGCAGCAGCCACAGCGAGAACAGCACGACGATGACGATGATGCGCGTGGTCTCGCTTTCCAGCGGCCGCGTGGCGCCAATGGCCAGCAGCGGCCCGGCGATCCAGATCAGCAGCGCCAGCGCGACCAGGCCCAGGAAATTCCACAACCCGCGGCTGAAGAGAAAACCAAATACGTTGTGGATCATTGCTGCGCACCCTCGACCGTCTCTGCCCTGGGCACCGGCGGCACCATCAGCGTGATTTCGACGCGGCGGTTGCGCGACCGGCCGGCCGCCGTGTCGTTGGGCGCCACCGGATCGGCGTCGCCGCGGCCTTCCGCGCGCACCCGGCTCGGGTTGTCCAGGCGGCCCTCGAGCAGTTCCTTGACCGCGTCGGCGCGCGCCTGCGACAAGTGCCAGTTGGACGGATAGCGCGCGCCGCGCATGGGAATGTTGTCGGTGTAGCCGCGCACCAGGATATTGCCCTCGGTCTCGCGCAGCGCATCGGCCACCCGCGACAGCACCGGCAGGTACTGCTCGCGCACGTCGGCCGAGCCGGATTCGAACAGGCCGTCGCCGCGCAGCACCACCACGCTGCGGTCGACCTCGTCGCGCACGGTGACCAGGTCGTCGCGGATCTCGGGCGCCAGGAACACCGCCAGGCGCGGCGATGGCGCCGGCCTGCGCACCGGCGCGATCTGCACGGTCGGCGGCTTCAGGGCGCTGACCGCCGAGAACACCTCATCGGACTGGCCGCTCAGGCGCCACGCCAGCGCCCAGTAGATCGCCAGCGCCAACACGCCGGCCAGCACGCCGAACACCCACAGCGGCACCGGCAGCCGGCGCAGCTGGGTCTGGGCCGGCACGTCCTGCCAGTGCGGCGAAAGCGCGCGCGGGTAATCGCCGCGGGCGCCACGCAGGATGCGCAGCAGCCGCTGGCGCAGGGTCTCGAGTTGCGACCGGCCATTGTCGGCCACCCGGTAGCGCCCCTCGAAGCCCAGCACCAGGCAGTAGTACAGCAGTTCGAGCAGATCCAGGTGCTGGCTGGGGTTCTGCGACAGCTTGGCCAGCAACTGGAAGAACTTCTCGCCGCCCCAGGTTTCGTTGTGGAAAGTCACCAGCAGGCTGTGCGCCGACCACACGCCGTTGCCGCCCCAGGGGGTCAGGGCGGCCGCCTCGTCCAGGGCCGTGCACAGGCAGTAGCGCGCCCCCAGGATGGTTTCGTTGGGAATGCCGGCCTGCTGCGCGCGCAGTTCGAACTGGCGGATCTCGTCGAGCAGGTGCTCGCGCAGCATGGCGGGCGAAGGGTGCGAAGCCGTCGCGCGGATCTGCGGGATGAGATCGAGCAGCGGGTTGGCCGCCGCCACCAGCGGGTTGGAGCCGCTGATGACGTATTCGTGCGGCCTCAGCCGGCTCGAGGCCGACGCGGCGCCTTCGGGAATGCCCCCGCCCAGCGGTCCGGGCAAGGCGGTATCGGAAGCATGCATGAGTCTCTCCGGGCCGTTTCAGTGTCGACAGGCCCTCAATCGCGCAAAGCCCAGAACTCCATGGACAATCCGGGAAACTCGCCGGCCAGGTGCAGCGCCAGGGCGCCGGTGCGCTCCAGCTGTTTCCAGAAATCGCCGCCCTTGTCGAGTTCGAAATAAACGTGTCCGGCGCTGTAGGGAATCTGCCGCGGCGCCACCGGCAGCGCGCGCACGGTCACGCCCGGCAGCTGCAGGTGCACCAGGTCGCGGATGCGCTCCACCGGCCCGATCTTGACCTGGGCGGGGAAGCGCGAACGCACCGTATCCGACGGCATGTCGGCGTGCACGGCCAGCACGAAGCCGGCGGTGCGCAGCAGCTCCAGGTCGGGGATCTGCGCCACGCGCACGCCCTGGCCGCGGTCCTGCAGCGGGATCTGCAGGGCGTGCTGCTCCAGCACCGCCGACAGCGAGCGGCGCAGTTCATCCATCAGCGCGCCAAAGGTGGCCTGCAGGTCATCGTGTTGGTATTCCGGCAACACCTCGGGGCGGCGTGACGCCGCCGTGTACGTGGACAGGTCGCAGGCCAGCATCAGCCAGTCGTGGAACAGGCGCTCGGGATGCAGCCACTCGGCCTGGCGGGCATGCCAGAGCGCGCCGATGTAGCGGTTGACCGTCTCGAGCAGCATGAAATCAGAGACCTCGGACACGCCGCCGCGCCCGGGCTGGGACAGGCGCGCGGCGAGCGCTTCGCTGCGGGCGTTGAGCAGGCCGTAGAGCTCCTGGGTGAAGCCGAGCAGCAGCGGGTGGCTGCCGGCCGCCAGCCACGGCGCGATATAGCGGTCGTCGAGCACCACGCGGTTGTCGGCGCGGCGCTCGACCACCCGGACGACGCCCAGGCCCAGCCACTCCTCGCCCAGGTCGGTTTCCAGCATCAGGCGCAGGCGCAGCCGGCCCAGCTGCAGCAGGGCCGGTTCCAGGCCCATCGAGCCGGAATCCCCGACCTCGGCTTCCTGCACCAGGTAGCGCGCCAGCGAATCGGGCTCGTCTTCATACTGCACGTCGGTGGCGCCCGGCCGCACCCGCGGCAGGGCCAGCATGACGCGCACATCCTGCGCCTGCTCGGGCACGTCCAGCGCGGCCGGCGCGTCGTCGGGATGCGAGAAATCGAACGGCGTGCCGTCCGGCAGCACGCCGCGGGCCTCGGTCAGCACCAGCTTGCCCACCGCCAGCGCGTCGCGGTCGATGGCCAGGTGGCTGAAGCCCCAGTAGAACCCGTGCAAAGCCCCGGCGCGCTGTTGCAGGGCACCTTCCAGATAGCGTTCGAACTGCTGAAAATGCTGGGGACGCAGGAACATCCCCTCTGACCATATGACCTTGCTCTTCTGTGCCATGGCTATGCTTGCGATGAAGTTGCGGACGGGGACTGCGGACACATGCGGGCGCTTGTCGGGATGCGTGGTTCCTTTGCCCAGTCGAGGCCTAGAACGGCCACCAGGAACGCTCCCGGTCGGTCACCGCCAGTCCGTTGTCCTTCACCGACACCTTGATGGTCTCTTCGTTCGGCGAGAACTGCCAGATCTTGTAGATATTGGTGTTCTGCGCCTCGGGCAGCGGCACGACCAGGCGCCAATGGCTTTTCTCGAGCTCGCGATAGGCGGCCACGATGCCCACCATGCGCGCCTCGGCGCTGCCCGTGTACTGCAGGATCTTGGTTTCCCCCGGCCGCAGGATGGCCTGGTCGGTATTGAGCAGTTCCTTGCCCAGCGCGGCCTGCGGATCGGACTGCAGCGAGAAGAAGTCGCGTGATTCGAACGCGCTGGACGAACTGAGCTCGTAGATGGTGACCTGGATCGGCGATGGCCGCCCGTTCGCGTCGGGATTCACCTTCGGGTCGACAGCCAGTTCGATCGCATAGGGCACCGGCACCCGCCGCGCCGTGGACGAACAGCCGGCCAGCACCACCAGCGCGGCGAATCCCGCGCACAACGCCCTCAGGCCAACGGTAGCAGTCTTGCGGAACACCATATGCGCGGTCAGCCCCCTGGGATGATGGAGAAAGCGTGTATGACAAGGGAAAAACAAGTAGCTGTCGTGTAAATACAGAAATAGTTACCACTGTTACGGAACTTGTGGAAGATTTCGGCGCTTCGATATATTTTCATAACGCTCCGACATCTGTTCGGTCATGACGGCTGGCTATCATCGAGATGTCCACGCCTGTCGATTGCGCGCCAGCGCTCCGGAGATTCTCCGCATGAAGCTAACCGTTCTTCAACGCCACGACGATCCGGGTTTTTCCCCGATATCGGCAATATTCCACGCGCCCGGCGGCACGCTGGGCCGCTCGGCCGACAACCACCTGACGCTGCCGGACGCCGAGCGCGCCATCTGCCGCGTCCAGGCCGCCGTGCGCATCAGCGGCGATGCCTGCTACCTGGTCAACCTGAGCGGCATGAGCCACGTCAGCATCAATGGCCGCACCGTGTCGCGCGACCAGGAAGTGCCCTTGTCGCCGGGCGACGAACTCGCCATCGGGCCCTACCGCCTGCGGGCCGACGACCCCGCGGCGCCGGCCCGGGCCGTTGCCGCCGCTGGCGCGGCGGCCGCCGTGGCCGCGCAACCCGACGTACCGGCCGAGCCCGACCCGCTGCTGGAGAGCCCGCTGCTGGACGACGTCGACCTGACGCCGCCTTCCACCCGCGCGGCGCCACCCGAAGCGGCGCCGGCCGCCATGGCCGCCCCCGCGCCGGAACCGCCGGTCGCCGACACGGCCGGCCTGCCGCCTGTCGACGTGCCCGCCGCGCACCTGCCGGCCGCCGACCTGCCGCCAGTGGACCTGCAGCCGGAGCGCCACGACGCGCCGCGCGCGGCCGAGGCCGCGCCAGGCGGCCCGGACACCGCGATGCCGCCGCCCGCGCAGGCGGGCGCAAACGCCGCTGCCGAGCGCCAGCCGCCCGCGGCGCGGCTGCCGGTCGACCTGCCGTCCCTGGACCTGGAGTCCGACGAGGACGCGCCGCCGGCCACGCCCCGCGCCGCGGAGCGGCCGCCGGCCTCGCCAGGCGCCCTGGCGGCGGCACCGGCCGAGCCCGCCGCCCCGGGCCCGCTCGATGCCCCGTTCGGCGACATGGAACCATTGGCCGCGGAACCCGACGCCCGGCAATCCGACCCTTCGGACGTCTTCAGCGACCTGTTCGGCCCCGGCACCCTGCCGGTCGGCAGCGTGCCGGATGTCTCGGCGCACCCCTTCGACCTGGACTCGGCCCAGTCGCGCAATCCGGAAGACCCGCTGCGCCAGTTGCCGCGCGGCGACGCCAACGTGGCGGGCCCGCTGCGCGACCCGCTCGACGCGCTGGCCTCGCCCGACAGCGACGACGCGCACAGCGTGTTCTCGGACCAGACCCCTTCCACCCTGCCCGCGCATGACCCGCTGGCCCCGCACCGTTCGGACCCGGTCAGCGAGACGCTGAACCGGCCGCGCGACGAGGCCGGCGACGGCCGGGCGGCGCGCGACCACCTGCGCGAGTACGGCGGCTACCTGCGGCCGGCGCGCGTCAAGCCGCATGACGAACCGGAGCGCCTTCCGGACCCGCCACGCCGCAAATAGGGGGCGGCGCGAGCCGCCCTACTGATAGCGGTACTGGAACTCGCCGCCGTCCGCCGCCAGCGTCACGGCGCCCACCGCGCGCCCTTCCATGGACGCGGTCAGCAATTCGCGGCTGATCTGCGGCAGCACCGTGTTGGTGAGGATCGCGTCCACCATGCGCCCGCCCGACTCCACTTCGGTGCAGCGGGCCACCACCAGCGCCGTCGCTTCCGGACTCACCGTCAGGACGATGCCGTGGTTGTCGAGCAGGCGCCGGCGCACGCGGTCGAACTGCAGATCGACGATGCGGGCCAGCATCTCGTCCGATAGCGGCAGGTACGGCACCGCCACCAGGCGGCCCAGCAGCGCGGCGGGGAAGGCCTTGAGCAGCGGTTCGCGCAAGGCCGCGGCCAGGCCGTCGGCATCGGGCATCAGCTGCGGGTCGCGGCACAGGCTGGCGATCAGGTCCGTGCCCACGTTGGATGTGAGGATGATGACCGTATTGCGGAAATCGATATAGCGCCCCTCGCCGTCCTCCATCCAGCCCTTGTCGAACACTTGGAAAAAGATCTCGTGCACGTCGGCATGGGCCTTCTCGACTTCGTCGAGCAGCACCACGCTGTACGGGCGCCGCCGCACTGCTTCGGTCAGGACCCCGCCCTCGCCGTAGCCGACGTAGCCGGGCGGCGCGCCCTTCAAGGTCGATACGGTGTGCGACTCCTGGAACTCGCTCATGTTGATGGAGATGAGATTCTGCTCGCCGCCGTACAGGGCCTCGGCCAGCGCCAGCGCCGTCTCGGTCTTGCCGACGCCGCTCGGGCCGCACAGCAGGAACACGCCGACCGGCTTGTTGGGATCGGTCAGGCGCGCCCGGGAGGTCTGGATGCGCCGCGCGATGGCCTCCAGGCCATGCCGCTGGCCGATGACGCGCTGCTCCAGCGTGTCGGCCAGCCGCAGCACGGACTGGGCTTCGTCGCGCACCATGCGACCCACCGGAATGCCGGTCCAGTCGGCCACCACCGATGCCACGGCGGCGGCGTCCACGGCCGGGTAGATAAGCGGAAATTCGCCCTGCCGCTGCGCCAGTTCGGCCTGCGCCTGGGCCAGCTCGGCGCGCAACTGCGCGGGGTCGGGCGGCGCGGCGGCCACGTCGGGCGCGCCGGCGTCGGACGCATCGGTCGCGGCCGGCGCCGCAGCCGCGTCCTGGTCGAGCGCCCGGCGCAATTCGAACACACGCGCCGCCAGGGCGCGCTCGGCCTCCCAGCGGCCGGCCAGCTCATGCTCCTGCGCGCGCGCCTGCGCCAGGTCCTCGTCGATCCGCGCGACGCGGGCTTCGTCGGCCGCGCCCAGGCGGGCTTCGCGCGCGGCGATGCGCTGTTCCGTCTCCAGCGCCTCGATGCGCCGGCGCGCGTCTTCGAGCGCCGCCGGCACGGCGTGCTGGCTGACGGCCACCCGGGCGCAGGCCGTATCCAGCAGCGCCACGGCCTTGTCGGGCAGTTGGCGGGCCGGGATGTAGCGATGCGACAGCGACACGGCGGCCGCGATGGCTTCGTCCAGCAGCAACACCTGATGGTGGCTTTCCAGCGTGGCCGCCAGGCCGCGCAGCATGCCCAGGGCGCGCGGCTCGGCCGGCTCATGGATCTGCACGACCTGGAAGCGCCGCGTCAGCGCCGGGTCTTTCTCGATGTACTTCTTGTATTCGGACCAGGTCGTGGCGCCGATGGTGCGTAGCTGGCCGCGCGCCAGCGCGGGCTTGAGCAGGTTGGCCGCATCGCCGGTGCCGGCCGCGCCGCCCGCCCCCACCAGTGTATGGATCTCGTCGATGAACAGCACAATGGGGCTGGGGCTGGCCTGCACTTCGTCGATGACGCCGCGCAGCCGCTGCTCGAACTCGCCTTTCACGCCCGCGCCGGCCTGCAGCAGGCCGATGTCCAGCAGGTACAGCGACACGTCGCGCAACGGCGGCGGCACGTCGCCGCTGGCCAGGCGCAGGGCCAGCCCTTCGACCACGGCGGTCTTGCCCACCCCGGCCTCGCCGGCCAGCAGCGGGTTGTTCTGGCGCCGCCGCATGAGAATGTCGACGATCTGGCGGATTTCCTCATCGCGGCCGGACACCGGGTCGATCTCGCCGGCCCGCGCCCGCGCGGTCAAGTCCACCGCGTACTTGGCCAGGGCCGGCCCGCCCTCGCCCGGCCCCGCCCCGCCGGCCATGGCCGGCTCGGCCGGCTGCGCCGTGGCGTCCTCGGGCGAGCCGTGGACGATATCTTCGAGCTGCTCGAGCAGCACGTCCGGCACGATGCGCGAAAACTGGTCCGACATGCCCAGCAGCACATTGCGCAGGGCGTAGGTCTTGACCAACCCGGCCATCAGGTGCCCGCCGCGGATGCGCGACGCGCCATAGCGCAGCGAGCCCAGCACCCAGGCCCGCTCGACCGCGTGGTCGATATGCTCGGACAGGTCGGACACCGAGCCGGCCCCACGCGGCAGCTGGTCCAGTGCGCCGGTCAGGTCGGCCTGCAGGCGGCCCATGTCCAGGTCGAAGCGGCGGGCGATACGATGCAGGTCGCTGTCCTGCGTGTGGACGACCTGGTGGATCCAGTGCACCAGCTCGACATAGGGATTGCCCCGCAGCTTGCAGAACGAAGTGGCTCCTTCCAGCGCCTGGTAGAGCAGCGGGTCGAGCTTGCCGAAGAGATCGATGCGGCCGATGTCGGACATATAGTTGTTGTGTTTGAGCGTGTGGAAAATGGAATCAGTCGGGCGCGGCGCAGCCCAGCGACAGCACGACGCCGCGCTCGCCCGCCAGGCCGGCGTCGCTGGCCAGCGTCAGCGTGCGCGCGCCGGACTCGCGCACGCGCAGGTTGCCGCGTTGCAGGAAGCTCCGATATCCGCCCTCCATCACCACTTCCGAGCTATACGTGGCAATGGCGGACTTGCAGCCGCAGCGGCCGATCGACTGCTTGACTTCGAGGTCGGCGCGCAACAGCAACTGGCCGTCGGCCGTGCTGCGCAGGCCTGGCCGGACATCCACGCAGGCCGCCAGCGCATTCTCGACCTTGACCGGCCCGGCCGCCTGCGCCGCCGGGACACACAGCGCGGCCGCCAGCAGGGCCGCCAGGCGCAGGGAATTATTCGACAAGCGTGCCTCCGTTGGTGGCACGGTCGCCCACATAGTCGACCTTGAGGATCATCGTCGCGCGCCCGTTGCCGCGCGCATAGGTGCGCAGCAGCGGGAAGATGCGGCCTTCGACTTCAATGCAGCCGTGGCTGTAGCCCTTGGTCGAATCATGCAGGTAGAACCCGCCGCGGATCGGCGCGCAGCGGTTGCGCGTCGCCGCGTCGGCCGGCTCCATGCGCGCCCGGTTGTTGCCCCAATGGACCCAGAATTCCTCGCATTCGCCGGCGTCCGCGCCGCGCGGAATCGACTGGATGCCCCAGGCCGGCTTCAGGTTGCAGGCGTCGCGGCCGTCGTCCTGGGCCACGCCCTGGTCCGCCAGGAACACCTTGTAGTACCCGGGCGGCACGGGGCCGCTTTCCGGCGTGCAGAATTCGGCGGGCGCCTGGAAACCGAGCAGGCCGCTGGTGGCGCGGAAACTGCCATGGCCGGCCCAGTTCAGTCGCTGGCCGTCATAGATCATGTCGTGCTTCACGGGTACCCTCCCTGTGGTTGCGGATTCGATAAAAGCTTGCGCCGCGCCGCCCGCTCGCGGCCCTCGTAGTCGAGCAGCAGGTCGCGGGCGTCGCCCTGCTCCGGCCGGCGCTTGCCCAGCCACGAAGACAGGCCCAGCGGCTGGCGCCCGCCCAGCTTCACGCCGCGCACGTCCTGGCGCTTGAGCACCGGCCGCACATCCCAGGCCAGCTCGACGCCAATGTAGTCGCGCACCCAATGCGTCAGCTGCCGCGCGCGCTTGCCGCCCGGCAGGAAGCTGGCGTAGTCGTCGCCGGCCAGCGGCCCCACTTCGATGCGGAACTTGTGCTGCGCGTCGCGCACCGCGGCGCCCAGTATGGTGTCGCGGCCGAGCGCCTGGCTGCCGCCCAGCCCCAGGCGCTGCGACGGCGGCAGGCGGATCCACTGGGGCACGAATTCGCAGATGCGCACCGGCAGCGCGAAGAAAGTCTGCAGGATCTGCTTCAAGCCTTCCGGATTGCGGGTCTGGCGCAGCAGGTGGCCGGCCATGAAGAATTTGGCATGGTCCATCACCGTATCGCGGCGCAGCATGGACGGTACGCCCATGTGCAGCAGGCTGGCGACGTAGCGGGTGAAGCGCTCTTCCTTGCGGTCCAGGCTCACCGTGCTCTGCGCGTCCGCCCAGGCGCGGTAGAACAGCAGGATGAGCCGGTGGTGGAAGATATCGGCAAACCCGGACAAGGTGTGGTCGCCGTAGTGGTGCATGCGCTCGCGCGCATATTCGGTCAAGTGCAGCGGCAACGGGCCATTGGGGCCGAACAGGCCGAAGCTGTAGATGGACAGCTCGGGCGGCCGGCCGTCGCGCGCGGCGCGCGCCGCCGCCAGGGTCGAGGGCGCGAACGCCATCGAGGGTTCCTGGCGCAGCCGCACCGGTTCGTTGCGCGCCACCGTGTCGCGCCCCAGCGGCGCGCGCGCGCCGGCCCGCGCGTCGATCCAGCGCAGCACATTGAACAGGTCGTAGGCGTAGGGCTCGCGCTCCAGGTCGCGCCAGAATTGCGGCGGCAGCGTGCTCGCCGCCGGCCGCGGCGCGTCCCCGGACGCCGCGGCCGCCTCGGGCGCGGAATCGGCCGCTTCGGTCAGGACGCTGGCCACGTCTACCCCATGTGGATCTGCTTGGCGTCCACTTTGACCAGCTTGTCGCCGGTGACCATGGTGTACGAGGCGTGCAGGCGCGCGCTCTTGTCGGCCCGGTAGTCCAGCGCGCCGGCGCGCACGTGCTCGATCTCCTCGGCGGCGCGGAACGTCACCCGCGACAGGAACGACAGGCGGTCCATGACCGCCTCGTAGGTCTTGCCGATCAGGCGCGTGGCGCCGATCGTGGCGCTCACTTCGGCGGCCGCGTAGCTGGCCTGTTCGGCGACGAAGCGCGCATCCTTGGCCTGCAGTTCGAACGAACCGGCATCGATGCGGACCGCCTGCTGCCCCGCCAGGCGCACCGCCTGCGCGCCCTCCAGCGCCACGCTGCCATTACGCGAGCGCAGCACCACATCGCCGGCGGTCTCCAGGCTGGCCTGGCGCGGGTCGGCTTGCTGGGTCACGGCGATCAGGTACACGCGCGAGGCGTCGGGGCCGCTGATCAGCACTTCGTCGCCCTGCCGGGGGGCCAGCAGGCAGCTGGCGGCCTGGCGGGCATGCCAGGTGCGGCCGTCGCAATCGACCGTGAAAATGCCGTCCTCGTCGCGGTGGGTGACAGTGCCGATCAGGTGGACCGGGTCATAAACGGGGTATTGGCGCTTCGCCGCGGCGGTTTTCATGGCGCATTCCTTTCGATCTAGTGGGCCCGTCGCCTAGACGGCGGGCCGGGCTCCCATGCGGGGCTTCCAGCGGGCGATCTCGCCGCGCTGCAAAGTGGACAACACCAGTTCCGACATCATGTTGATGGACACATGGCGCGCGAAGAACTGCTCGAGGACGGCGCCGAACAAGTACGGGCTGATACCCGAGAATGCCGCCTCGTCGACCTGCAGGCCGATGCGCACGCCACGGCCGTAGACGATCGGTCCCGGCACCGGCAGGCGGTGGTGCATGGGTTCGGCCAGCACATGGCGCACGCCCGAAATATGCTTGCGCACGACCGGATCGGCGAGGTTGCCGTACACATGCAGCATCTCGCGCAGCGTCTGCGCCCCCTGTTCGGCGTCCAGGTCGATCAGGCTCAGGTAATTGAGCCCCAGGTGGCTGATCAGGTGCCACGTGGCGGCGTTCTCGGCCAGGGCTGTGTGCGGCCGCGTCGGCCCGTGCAGCACCTTGATGGCGCCCACCGGCGCCGATACCCGCAGCGTCAGGTCGGTGTCGGTGCCCAGGGGCAGCAGCATCGCCAGGTCGCGGTTGGTGCACAGGGTCTCGAGCGTCAAGTGGCGCAACTGGCCGGAAAACGGCGCCTCATGGCGATCGACCAGCGACACGAACACCTCGCTGCCCGTATAGCCGGTGCGCGTGCCGTTGCGCTGGGCCTGGTCCGACAGCAGGCGGGGTTCGCGGCGCAGCGAATAGTACGCGCCGTAGTCGTCCGGGTCGGTGCCCAGCGTGCCGTAGAACGGCCGGAACTCCTGCTCCGGCCGCTCCGCCGAGGCGTGCCCCAGCACGCGCGTCACGCCGAAGACTTCATAGTCCAGCGGGCGGGTGCGGTCCACCACCAGGTGGTATTCGTTGGTGCGCGGCGTCACGGCAATGCGGTCGGCGCGCTTCGGGAACAGATTGATCACCGGCGCGCAATGCAGCGCCAGGTGCTCGGCGGCGATGGCGCCTTCCAGCTCGGGCGCGGCGGTCGAGAACAGCAGCGTCAGGTCGAAGCTGCGCGTCTCGCGCCGCGCGGCCCCGGGCAGGGGCGGCGTGCGCAGCCCCTGTTTCAGGCCGTTCAGGCTGAAGAACAGGAAGCGGCGCGGAAAGGCGAAATACTCCTGCAGCAGCCGGTAGCCCTGGAACACCCGCGAATCGGCCGGCAGGAGCGCCTGGTCGTCATCGAAGCCTTCATGGCGCACCGCGCCGGCGGGCAGTTTGTTGATCCAGCTGACGGGGCGGGCGGTGTCGTGGCCCAGCACGGCCACCGTGTGCCCCATGATCACTTCCAGCAGGCGCTGCATCTGCAGGTCCTGCCCGGCCAGGTGGAATACCAGCTGGTCCAGGTCCATGTCCTCCAAGCGCACGCCGCCGCACACCTCGATGCGGATGCGCAGGGCGCTCAGCACCCGGCCGTTGCGCCCACCGAAGCCCAGGCGGGTCAGCGGCAGGTCGGGCGGCGTGCCGGTGAACTCGGCTTCAGTCACGCGCAGCGGCCACAGGCGCACGGTATGCCCGGTCATGAATTCGCACGGCGTCTGCTCGCCGCGCGGCAGCCGGCCGCGCAGCAGCGTGCCGCGCGGCAGATCGAACCCGCGCGCCAGCGTGCCCTCGTTCATGCTGGGCGACAGCTGCACCACCGCCATGGCCGGCGTGGGCGCCAGGTAGTTCGGGTACACCACTTCCAGCAGCCGCTGCGAGAAGCGCGGGAATTCCGCGTCCATCTTCAAGTGGATGCGCGCGGTCAGGAAGCTGAAGCCCTCGAGCAGGCGTTCGACATACGGGTCGGCCACCTCGGTGCCGTGCATGCCGAGGCGCCCGGCCACCTTGGGGTACATCTGGGCGAATTCCGCGCCCATCTCGCGCATGTACACCAGCTCGCGGTTGTAATAGTCGAGCAGGCGCGCGTCCATCAGCCCGCTCCTCCGAGGTCGCGCAGGTCCATGTGGCCGCTTTCCAGGTCGATATCGGTGCGGAACAGGAATTCCATCGGATGCGGCACGCACCACAGCATGCCCTTGATCTCCAGGCTCAGCACGTTGTGGTGTTCCAGCGTGCCGGTATCGGTCACGCAGCGGACCTCCACCGACGAATCCAGGATGCGCGGCTCGAACGAGGCAATGGCGTTGCGGATCGAGTCCTCGACGTCGACCCAGTCGATTTCCGACATGCGCTTGCCGGCCATGGCCTGCACGCCGAAATTCAGCGTGGAATCGGGCACGTAGCGATACGGCGACAAGTCGTCGGTGGTTTGCAGATTGACCGTGTTGAGCAGCCAGCGCAGGTCGCGCAGCACCGCGGTGCGCAACTCGGCATGCGTCAGCATGGCGGCCTCGCGCGGCTCCTGGCGCTTGGCGGGATCGTCGTCCATCAACCGGTCGAGCAGCGACGGCTGCAGCCGGTCGCGGGCCACGCGCTCGCTGCGCGGCAACTGCTCCCAGGGACGAAGGGCCGCGTCGAACTGCCCCATCAGGCCATCTCCAGCGCGCGCACATCCAGCAGCGCGTGCTCGCCCCGATCGGTCATCCACATTTTCTGGCCCACCCCGGCGTAGGCGTCGCCAGCCAGCGGCAGCCAGTCGGTCATGCGGCCCAGCTTGGCACTGTCGGCCAGGTCAGCCATGCGCTGCCCGGGCGGCGCCGGATAGCGCGCCGGCACCAGGCCATGCAGGGTTCGGCCGTCCTCCAGCGCGATCTCGGCCTGCGCCCACACCATGTCGCTCAGGCCCTCCGGCGCCAGCAGGCGCACGCTGCGCAAGCCGCTGAAGGGCAGCCAGCCGTAGCGGCCGCCCGCGATCACTTCGAATACCGGCCCGAGGCGGCTGTCGCCGTCGCTGATCCAGTCGAACGGCGCGGGCGTGTCCTGCCCGGCGCATTCCAGCCGCCCGGCGCGCGCCTGCGCGGCTTCATAGGCGCGCTCGCGCAGGGCGGCGGCCTCTTGCGGCGCGTCGGCGTCGCGGCGCAGGGCCTGCAGCAAATCGCCGAACCACTCGGGCGGGGCGCCAAAATAGGCGGGCTCTCCCTGCCCGGCCAATACGCCCTCGCGCTGCCGTTCGGCAACGATGGCCTGCTCGTACAGCACCGCCATGGGCTGTGCCTGGGAATTCAATTGAGCGCAGAGCGCGAGCTGCTCGGACGCGCGCGCCCAATCACCCTGCACGGCCATCAGCTGGAACAGTTGCGCGCGCAGGTCGGCGTCGGCCGGCTGGCGGCGGATCTGCGCCTGGATGGCGTCCAGGTGTTCGGACAAGCTGCTTTCGCGCAGCGCGACAGCGGGTTTGGTCATGGACTAGGCACCGCGCAAATAGACGGGAAGCCGGCGCGCGGCCAGAAAGCCGCGCGCCGGCCGGAGAGAGGGCGCGCTAGCGCGTCAGCCCACTTCCTTGTTCTGCTTGATATCCCAGGCGACCAGGCTTTCCGCGCCCTTGCCGCCCTGCTCGGTTTGCTCCCAGTATTGCTGCTTGACCTTGGCGGCCTGGAAGGCGTAGTTGACCACCACCGCTTCCGACTTGGGCTCGGCCGACAACTGCACCGACGAGACCAGCACATCTTCCAGCGTGATCTTCGTGTATTCGACCTGCTGGCCACCGGCCTTGCAGACCGACAACTCGATCTTGCTCAAGTGCTTGCCGCTGGCGCAGTGCTTCATGACGGCCGGGGCCGCCTTGTCGATGCGCGCAACGACATGCAGGTCGTTGAAGCTGGCCTTGCCGGCGCCCAGGCCACCGCCGCTTGCCATGTTGCCCGGCTGGGTGGCGCCCCATGAGAACGAAATGATGTCGCTCCAATTCTTGTGGTTGGCATCTTTCGACTCGCCATTGGCCCCGTCGATCTTCATGAACATGTCAACAGCCACTTCTCTCTCCTAAGTTGCAGTCACGGCACGACGTGCCCTGGAAAAAATGTCCATCAGCCATCGTTCTTCTTCAACGAAGGCAGCTTGGACACGAGGCGCAGCGACACCGTCAACCCTTCGAGCTGATAGTGCGGCCGCAAGAAAAACTTGGCGGAGTAATAACCGGGGTTGTCCTCGATCTCCTGGACCTGCACCTCGGCGGCGGCCAGCGGCTTGCGGGCCTTGGTCTCCTGCGACGAATTGACGGGATCCCCGTCGACGTAATTCATGATCCAGTCGTTGAGCCAGCGCTCCATGTCGTCGCGCTCGCGGAACGAGCCGATCTTGTCGCGCACGATGCACTTCAGGTAGTGGGCGAAGCGGCAGCATGCGAACAGGTACGGCAGGCGCGCCGACAGCTTGGCATTGGCCGAGGCGTCGGCATCGTAGTATTCGTGGGGCTTCTGCAACGACTGGGCGCCGATGAAGGCGGCGAAATCCGAGTTCTTGCGATGCACCAGCGGCATGAAGCCGTTCTTGGCAAGTTCGGCCTCGCGCCGGTCGCTGATGGCGATCTCGGTGGGGCACTTCATGTCCACGCCGCCATCGTCGGTGGGGAACGTATGGCACGGCAGGTTCTCTACCGCGCCGCCCGATTCCACGCCGCGGATCGAGGTGCACCAGCCATACAGCTTGAACGAGCGGTTGATGTTGGCCGCCATGGCGTAGGCCGAATTGGCCCAGGCATAGCGGTCGTGGTTGGCGCCGTCCGTGTCTTCCTCGAAATCGAACTCGTCGACCGGATTGGTGCGCGCGCCGTAGGGCAGGCGCGCCAGGAAGCGCGGCATGGCCAGGCCGATATAGCGCGAATCCTCGGACTCGCGCAGGCTGCGCCACGCGGCGTACTCGGTGTTGGTGAAGATCTTGGTCAGGTCGCGCGGATTGGCCAGCTCCTGCCAGGAGTCCATCTGCATCACGTTGGGCGAGGCGCCGGCGATGAACGGGCAGTGCGCCGCCGCCGAGATGCGCGCCATCTCCGCCAGCAGCTCGACATCGGGGGGGCTGTGGTCGAAGTGGTAGTCGCCCACCAGGCAGCCGATCGGCTCGCCGCCGAACTGGCCGTATTCTTCCTCGTAGACGCGCTTGAAGATGGGGCTCTGGTCCCAGCCCACGCCCTTGTGGCGCTTGAGGGTGCGGCCCAGCTCCTTCTTCGAGATGCACATCACGCGGATCTTCAGCAGCTCGTCGGTCTCGGTGTTGGTGACCAGGTAGTGCAGGCCGCGCCACGCGCCTTCCAGTTGCTGGAACTCGGGGTGGTGCATGACCAGGTTGATCTGGTCCGACAGCTTGCGATCGATCTCGGCGATGATCGCCTGGATGGTCCGGTAGGCATCCGACGACACGGCGACGCCGCTGTTTTCCAGCGCCTGGTGCGCCAGCGTGCGCACGGCGTGTTCCACCGCCTCGCGCGCCTGTTCGGTCTTGGGCTTGAATTCTTTCTTCAGCAGGGCGGACAGGCCGTCCGCTTCCAGCGTTTCGGTAGTGCGGGCATCCGCGCGTTTAGCCACAGCAGTCATCGCGTTCTCCGTTTATCGTTCACTTCTCGGCCGGATCGGCTTCGGGCGCATCCGCCTTGGGCGGGGCGGCATCCGGATTGGGTGCGGCGGCCAGCGCGTTCATCAGCGCCGGGTTCTTCAACACCTTGCCGATCAGCTCTTCCGCGCCGGTCTTGCCGTCCATGTAGGTCAGCAGGTTGGCGAGCTGGGTGCGGGCGTCGAGCAGTTCGTTCAGCGCCCCGACCTTGCGCGCCACCGTGGCGGGCGAGAAGTCGTCGATGCTTTCGAAGGTGATGTCGACGTTCAGGTTGCCTTCGCCGGTCAGCGTATTGGGCACCTGGAAGGCGGCCCGGGGCTGGATCGACTTCATGCGCTCGTCGAAGTTGTCGATATCGATGTCCAGGAACTTGCGGTCGGCCACGTCGGGCTGCGGCTCGACGGACTTGCCGGCCAGGTCAGCCATGACGCCCATGACGAACGGCAGCTGGATCTTGCGCTCCGCGCCATAGATTTCCACGTCGTACTCGATCTGCACGCGCGGGGCGCGGTTGCGCGCGATGAACTTCTGTCCGCTGCCTTTCAGTGTCGTTGCCATTTTGCTCTCCTGTCCTGAAATTGGTGCTCGATCGGGCCGTGTCAGGCGCCAGGTCCGCCGTCGGCGTCCCTGGGCAGCCACGTCTCGAACTGTTCGAGACCCTGCGGCGCCAGATTCTTCATGATGTCGTGGAAACTGAGGGAAATGAGCTGCTGCGCCCGGCGGATCAGGTACGGCGCGGGGTGGCTGGGCTCGTGCACCTCGAAATATGCGCACACCTTGGCCAGCATGGCCGAGGCGTCTTCGCGCGACTGGATCTGCGCATCCTGCCAGCGCAGCACCGGCACGGGGGCGCCAGGGGCTGCCTGGGCCGGCGCCGCGGGGGCCGCGGGTGATTCGTCCCCGACTTGGGGCTCGACGCTTGCAACGGTGCCGCCCTCGCCCAACACCTGGCCCACCATCTCGAAGGTGCGCAGGATGCCGGCGTAATCCGGCACCCATTCCTGGCCCAGCCTGTCGGCGACCAGTTCCTGGATGCGGCGCAGGGTCTGTGCCGCGTTCATCAGGGCCACCAGGTCGGCGTCCTGCTGCAGCCAGGCCTGGCGCAGATGCTCGACCAGGCGCGCGCGGCCGCCAGGATAAAAATCGGGATCGGAACGGCTGCCGTCCAGCAAGGATTCCGCATCGCGCAGCGACAACTGCCCATGCACGCCGTTCACCAACCGGCTGGATCGGGCGCTGCGCGCGCAGCCGCTGACCTCGCCCAGCGCGACCAGTGCATTGATGCGCGGCATGGGATCGTCCTCGCCGACGCTGTCCAGGCGCGGATGCACCGCGTCCCAGTAGCGCTCCAGCGTATCGGCCGCCAGCGCCAGGCCGTCGGCATAGCCGGGCAAGCCGCGCACCTCGGTCCAGGCCTGCGTCAGGTAGGCAATGATGCGCACGTCGCGCGTGCGCTCGAGCAGCCCGCGGGCCAGTTTCTCGACTTCACGCCAATCGGGCGGCTGCGCCGGGATGATGGTCGATCCGAACTGCTGTTCGCTGCGCTCGACGGCCGCCTGCTGCAATTGCAGGAACTCGGCGTCGTACTCCAGGTCTTCTCCACACGGCAGACGCGGATCGAGAGCGGTCAGGATATCGGCAAATTCCATAGCGATCGGTCAGATTGGGGAATACCCGGAGCCTAAAAAGGGCTATCTCCGGTTATCTCCCGCAGAAGTCCGAATTCTAGGCACACCGGGCAGTAAACCCGGTGACGCCTAACAGCTACTGTTTTTTCTTACTTTTCATTTACAAATATGAAAAGAATCGAACAATTAATCCACAGGTAAATTGAGGATTTGAAACATTCTCGTGCTGTGATGAGGGCATTAATGCAGCGCAACAGGGTCGGGCCCCGCGCCGCGCTGCCCCACTCTTATATATAAGTATGTAGACCCGGCGACAGCCGTTTTGCTAGGATGCGCCTGACTTCGACTCTCAGCAAGGGGCGCGCGTGCTGGGCCAGGCCGTCTTCATCCTCTTCGTTGCGGCGACCGCCGCATGGGGCGCGCTGGCCCTGCATGTGCAGGCGCCCGCCGGGCCGCGGCCGACGCGCCTGCTGATCGGCGCATGGCTGGCGGCCGCGCTGGCGGCCGGCGTGCTGGTGGGCCTGGGCCGCTGGGCGGGCGCGGCGCTCTACCTGGCGCCCGCCGCGGCGCTGGCCACGTGGTGGCTGACCCTGCGGCCCTCCAACCAGCGCGACTGGGAGCCGAGCGTGGCGCGTCCGCTGCGCGGGGCGATCGCGGACGACACGGTCACGCTGGACAACGTGCGCAATTTCCACTGGCGCAGCCCCACGGACTACGACATACGCTGGGAAACGCGCCGCTATGCGCTGTCGGCGATCCGCTCGGTGGACCTGGCGCTGTCGTACTGGTCGCATGCCGCCATCGCGCATACGCTGGTCTCGTTCGGCTTCGCCGGCGGCGACTACCTGGTGTTCTCGGTGGAGATCCGCCGCAAGAAGAACGACCGCTTCTCGGAGATCGGCGGCTTCTTCCGCCAGTACGAACTGAGCATCGTGGCCGCCGACGAACGCGACATCCTGCAGGTGCGCACCAATGTCCGCGGCGAGGAAGGCTATTTGTACCGGGTCCACATGGCGCCCGACGATATGCGCGCCCTCTTCGCCGAGTATGTCAGCCAGGCCAACCGGCTGGCCCGGCGGCCGCGCTTCTACAACACCTTGACAGCCAACTGCACCACGCTGGTGTTCCGCATGGTCAACCGCATCGTCACCGGCCTGCCGCTGGACTACCGGCTGCTGGCCTCGGGCTACCTGCCCGAGTACCTGTACGACCTGGGCGCGCTGCGCGGCGCGGATTCACTGCAGGCCTACCGCGAACGCGGCCGCTACACCGGGCGGGCGCGCGACGAAACCAGCGGCGAGCCCTTCTCGCGCCGCATCCGGCGCGGCGTGCCCGGCATCGGGGCGGCCGAGCTGGCGGGCGAATAAACGCGCGGCCGCCGGCCGGGGCATGCCGCTTGCTGCGGTCCTTGCCGCATGCGGCGCGGCGCCGCTTTGCGCCAGCAAGGAGTACATCACATGGAATCCCGTTCCCCTCAATTGCAGATCTGCATCGACGAATGCCTGAAGTGCTATCAGTCGTGCCTGGGCATGGCCATGGGCCATTGCCTGGAACGCGGCGGCCCGCACGTCGATCCCGCTCATTTCCGCCTGATGACCGCGTGCTCGGAACTCTGCCGCACCGCCGCGCACTTCATGCTCACCGGCGTGCCGCATCACCAGCACATTTGCGCCGATTGCGCCGCGATCTGCCGGCAGTGCGCCGACAGCTGCGACCCGCTGGACGGCATGGACGAATGCGCCGCCATGTGCCGGCGCTGTGCCGACGCCTGCGAACGCATGGCGGGCTGATGCCGCGCGCTCAGGCCGGCTTGATCGTCATCAGGTAGAAAATGACCACGAAGGCGGCGAACGCCACCACGCCAAGCGCGAACCAGAAGCGGAAATACCGCCAGTAGGCAGGAGGCAGCGCGGCGCCGCGCGCGGCGGCGGCGCGCGCCAGGTCGCGCAAGCGCAGCTGCAGCCACACGACCGGCAGCCAGCAGGCGATCGCCAGGACATACAGGCCGACCGACCAGCGCAGCCAGGCGGCATCCCACCCCATGCCGGCCACGCGCACCATCCAGTAGCCAGTCAGCGGCTGCGCGATGGCCGTGGTGGCGGTGAACAGCCAGTCCGCCGCCACCACGTAGCCGGCGACGCTGGCCGCCGTGCGCGCGTCGCGGCTGAGCGCCGCGGCCAGGAAGTAATAGGCGCTGCCGATGCCGGTGCCGAACAACACGGTCGACGACAACACATGCAGCCATTTCGCTATCGCGTATTCCATGGGCGCTCCAGTTCGTATAGCAGCCACAGCATGGCAAGGAGCGGCACGTTCTTCAGCACCGGCCCATACGGATGCAGCCAGAATTCAGGCAGCCGCCACGAAATGATGGCGGTATAGCCCAGCACCAGCCCCGCCTGCGCGGCCCACAAGATGCGCGTGCGGCGCGGCAGCAGCGCCAGCAGGCCCAGCGCGATGTCCAGCAGCGCCGCGCCATGCAGGGCCAGCGGCTGCAGCGCCGCCGGCACCCCGGCGCGCGCCAGCAGTTCGTAGCTGGACGCCACCGGATAAACGCCCAGCGACAGCACGCCAGTGACGATCCACAGACAGGCCAGGCTCAGGTGCAAGATCGGCAGCAGCCAGCGCAGCGCGGCCTGGGTACGCTGGGCGGCCGCGTCCTCCGGCGCGATAAAGGCGGGCACGCCGCGCGGCGGCCGGCCCAGCAGCCGCGTGATCGCGCCGGCATCGGCGCTGTTGCCCCGCCGCAGCATGCGCCACGCATCCGCGTCGAACAGCATGCCGGGCCACCAGGCGCCCAGGCGCGCGGCGGCGCCGGCCAGGCCGGCGGGAATGGGCAGGAATCGCGCGCGGCCCGGCGCGCCCAGGGCTGCCCGCAGGCCTGCCAGGAAAGCGCGCCACGAAAGAGCCCGCGGCCCCACCAGCGCGATGCGCGCCGGGTGCGGGCAGGCCGGGTCGGCCAGCGCCACGACCGCCGCCGCGACGTCGTCCACATGCACCGGCTGCAGGCGCGCGCTGCCCAGGTCGGGGGCGGGAATCCAGGGCAGCGTCGCCAGCGCGCCGAACAGCGCGGCGCTGGCGCCATCCTTGCCGTAGACCAGCGAAGGCTGCAGCACCACCGCGTCCAGCGGCAGCGACAACAGGTATTCGTCGGCGGCGCGCTTGCTGCGATGGTAAGCGGTGCCGGCCTGCGCGTCCGCGCCCAGCGCGGATATCTGGATGACCCGCCGCACGCCGGCGCCCACGCACGCCGCGAACAGCGCCTGCGGCGCGCGCACGTGCATCTGCTGGAACGTGGCGTGCGCCGACTCGCGGAAAATCCCGACCGCGTTGACCACGACATCGATGCCGGCCAGCAGGTCGCGCCAGGCCGGTGGATCGCCGGCCTGGTTGAAATCCACGGCACGGTACTCGATGCCCGGCGTGCCCCGCGCTGGCGCGCGGCGCACGCCGGCCACCACCGCATGGCCGGCATCGGCCAGGGCGCGCACGATATGCCGCCCCAGGAACCCGTTGGCGCCGATCACCAGGATCTTCATGGCGTGCCGCCAGGCAGCGCTAGAGGAAGCACTCGCGCACCAACCGTTACAGCCGCCCGGCCGCCGGCCGGGCATGCTGGAAGCAGACGAATCGACCGGGAGACGACATGAGCCTCATTGTCGAAGCAACTGCGCGCGCGCTGGTGTCGGGCACGACGGCCAGCGCATTGTCCACCTTGGCCCTGGCGGGCTGCGGCGCGCGCGACTGCAGCAGCGTGTTCGCGCCCGTCAATGCGGTCAGCCACTGGCTGTGGCGCGACCGCGCCTTGCGGCAGCAGCAGCCCTCGCTGCGCTACACCTTGACCGGGTACGTCATTCATCATGCCATGTCCATCCTGTGGGGCGCTGCCTACGAAGCCCTGATCTACAGCGAGCGCGACGACAGCCCGCGCTGGCGCCCCTATGCGGCCGGGCTCGGCGTCGCCGCGACCGCCTGCCTGGTCGACCTGAAGGCCACGCCGCGCCGCCTGACGCCAGGCTTCGAGCGCCGCTTGTCCGGCTCCTCACTGGCGATCGTCTACGCGGCCTTCGGCATCGGCCTGGCGCTCACGCGCTTCGCGCGTCGGCCCTAGGGCCTGGCCGCGACGCGGATGCGGTTCTCGACCTCGATCACGCCGCGCGTCTCCACCGCGGCATCCTCGACCGCGTGCTTGATCCAGCGGGCCGGGACATTGCCGGTCAGCACCGCCTTGCCGGCGGACACCGCCACCTCGACCTCGGCCACCTCCAGGCCGCTGCGGCTGAGCCGCTCGCACAAGTCGTCGTGGATGTATTCATCCGAACGCACGTAGCCCTTGGGGTACACCGGCGTACGCGGCTGGCTCTGGTACGGGAAGCTCAGGCCCGACCGGCCCGGGAAATCGCCCTGGCCGGCGCCCTGGCCGCGCCATTGCGGATCGTCCGCCCAGCTGTCGCGGCGCGCATAGCGCTCGCGCGTTTCGCGGCGCGCGTGGGCGCCGCCGGCCGGGTCGTCGTAGCGGCGGCCATAGGGATCGTGCTCCTGGGTATACGATTCGCCGCCGCCCGGATAACCGGAATTGGAATGGCGGTCGCGGTTGGGCCGGTCCGCCGGTTCGTCCGGCGGGGTATTGTGGCGATAGCGCATGGTCTGCCCCCAGTGCGGAAGTCAACTTGCATGTGCCTCGCAATTAGCGTGCCGGCCCCCCGGCGCAGCCGGCCGGCGCCGCTATGCCCCGGCCTGCCGGCGCAGCACCCGGCCGGGCCGGGCACCGCCCGGCTTGCCGTCGCGCCATACCACCGCGCCGTTGACCAGTACCGTGTCAATGCCTTGCGACGGCGCGATCGGCTTGTCGAACGTGGCGCGCTCGTCGACCGTGCCGGCGTCGAAGATCGCCAGGTCGGCGTAGGCGCCCTCGCGCACCACGCCGCGATCGGCCAGGCCGAAGCGCGCGGCGGTCAGGCCGCTCATCTTGTGCACCGCCTTTTCAAGCGGGAACAAGCCCAGTCCGCGCCCATAGTGCCCAAGCACGCGCGGGAAGGTGCCCCACAGGCGCGGATGCGGCTGTTCGTCGTGCGGCAGCCCGTCCGAACCGATCATGGTTTCGTCGAACTGCAGGATGCGCTGCACGTCGGCGTCGTCCATGCGGAAATAAATCGCCCCGGCCGGCAACAGCCGCTGGACCGCCTCTTCCAGCGAGCAGCCCATTTCGCGCACGACCTCGGCCAGGTCGCGGCCGGCGTACTGCGGCAGGCTGCGCGACCAGGTCACGATGGTGCGCGACGACCCCGCCGCATGCGCGTAGGTCAGGATCGTCGACGAGGCCGGGTAAGGGTAGCAATCCAGGCACACCGGCTGGCGCGCCATCGCCTCGCGGATGCGCTGCAGGGTCTGTACCGAGCGGCCATGGTTGTTCACGCCGGCCAGCTTGTGGTGCGAGATGACCACCGGCACGCCCAGCTCGCGGCCAATGCGGAAGGTCTCGTCCAGCGACGCCATGATTTCATCGCCCTCGTCGCGCATGTGGGTGCAGTACAGCCCGCCGTATTCGGCCAGCGGGCGGCAGACCTCGATCACCTCTTCGGTTGGCGCTGCCATGGCGGGAGCATAGGCCAGGCCGGTCGACACGCCGATGGCGCCGGACTCCAGGGCCTCGGTCACGTGGCCGCGCATGGCGGCGATCTCGCCGGCGCTGGCGGGCCGCGCCAGGTCGTCCATGGTGATCACGCGCAGGGTCGAATGGCCCACCAGCATGGCGCAATTGGTGGCGGCGGGCTGGGCCCGCAAGGCGTCCAGATAGTCGCCGAAGCGCGCGTACCGGTACCACTGGCCGGTATTGTCGAGCAGATCCAGCGGCGGCGTGAGGGTGGCAGGCGCGGGCTGCGGCATCGGCGCCAGTGAAATGCCGCAGTTGCCGCCGATCACCGTGGTGACCCCCTGGCTCACCTTGGCCGCCATGTCGCCGGCCGACAGCATGACGCGGTCGTCGTGAGTATGCGCGTCGATGAAGCCGGGCGCGGCCACCAGGCCGCGCGCATCGATTTCGAGGCGGCCGCGCGCGCCGCTCAGGTCGCCGACGCGGGCGATGCGATCGCCCTCGATGCCGATGTCGCCATCAAAGCGCGCCGCGCCCGTGCCATCGACGATCTCGGCATGGCGGATCAATACTTCATAAGTGGCTTGCATGGTGAAACCTCGTCAATGGAATCAGACGCCGGCGGCGGCCGCCTGGATGGCGGCGCCGGGCGTCGGGCGGAAATGGCGGAAATCCCAGCCGCGCCCCGGCGCGGCATCGAGCAAGGCCCGAGTGTACGGCTGTCGCGGGGCGGTCAACACCTGCGCGGCCGGCCCGCTCTCCACCATGCGGCCATGCTGCATGACCATGATGGAATCGCAGACCTGCGCCGCCACGCGCAGGTCGTGCGTGATGAACAGCACCGCCACGCCGGTGCGCGCGCGGATCTCGTCCAGCAATGCCAGCACTTGCGCCTGCACCGAAACGTCGAGCGCCGAGACCGCCTCGTCCGCCACCAGGATGTCGGGCTCCAGCGCCAGCGCCCGCGCGATGCAGATGCGCTGGCGCTGGCCGCCGGAGAATTGGTGCGGATAGCGCTGCAGCACGCCCGCATCCAGCCCCACCAGTTCCATCAGCGTGCGGGCGCGGTCCAGCGCCTGCGCGCGCGGCATGCCGTAGTTGACCAGGCCCTCGATGATCGACTCGCCGATTTTGACGCGCGGATTGAGCGACCGGTAGGGATCCTGGAAGACGATCTGCACCCGCTGGCGCAATGGCCGCAGGCGCCGCCCGGCGACGCCGGCGATCTCGTCGCCGTGCACCCGGATGCTGCCCGAACTGGGTTCTTGCAAGCGGACGATGCAACGCGCCACGGTGGATTTGCCGGAGCCCGATTCGCCCACGATGCCGAGGATCTCGCCGCGCCGCAGCGTCAGTCCGATATCCACGGCGGCCTGCACCACGCGCGAGCGGCCGAACAGCCGCCGCTCGGCATAGGTCTTGTGCAGCCCCGCCACCTCGAGCACCACCGTGTCCCGGTTCGGCGCGCGCGGCTCGGGCACCAGGCTGGGCACGGACGACACCAGCATGCGGGTATAGTCCTGCGCCGGGGCCGCCAGGACCTGCCGGCAGGCTCCCACTTCCACCACGTGCCCGCGGTTCATCACCACGACGCGATCGGCGATCTCGGCCACCACGCCGAAATCGTGGGTAATGAACAGCACGGCGGTATTGTGCTTGTCCTGCAGTTCGCGGATCAGGGCCAGGATCTGCTTCTGGGTGGTCACGTCCAGGGCGGTGGTCGGCTCGTCGGCGATCAGCAGCCGGGGCTCCAGGATGAGCGCGATGCAGATCACCACCCGCTGGCGCTGGCCGCCCGACAACTGGTGTGGATAGCAATCGTAGATGCGCTCTGGCTCGGGCAGGTGCACGGCGGCCAGCATCTCCAGCACGCGGCGCCGGCGTTCGCGCTTGTCGTAGTCGCGATGGATGCACAGCACCTCGTCGATCTGCCGGCCCACCGTCTCGACCGGGTTGAGGGCGGTCATGGGCTCCTGGAAGATCATCGCCATCCGGGTGGCGCGCAGCTCGCGCAGGCGTTCCGGGCTGGCGCGCAGCACGTCTTCGCCATCGAGCAGGACGCGCCCGCCGGTGCAGCGCAGGCTGTCCGGCGGCAGCAGCCCCATCACCGAGAAAGCCGTGACCGACTTGCCCGATCCCGATTCGCCCACCACGCAGACGGTTTCGCCGGGCCGCACGTCGAAGCTGACGCCGCGCACCACGCTGCAGGCCGGCTGCTCGGCCAGGCCGACCGACAAGTCCTCGATGCGCAGGACCGGTTCCTGCGCGGCGCCGGCTTGCATGGATGTTCCGCTCATGATTTCCTCGCCATCTTGGGGTCGAGCACGTCGCGCAGCACGTCGCCCAGCACATTGACGCTGAGCAGCGTCAGGGCCAGCACCACGCCGGGATACAGCACCAGCCCGGGCTGCAGCTGGAAGTACATGCGGCCATCGGCCATCATGTTGCCCCACGACGGGATCTCGGTGGGCAGCCCGGCGCCCAGGAAGCTGAGCGTGGCCTCGGTCAGGATGGCCGACGCGAAAATGAACGTGCCTTGCACGATCAGCGGGGCCACGGTATTGGGCACCATGTGGCGCAGCAGCAGGCGATGCAGCGGCGAGCCCAGCGACACGGCGGCCTCGACGTAGGGCTCGGCCCGCACGTTGAGGATCACGCCGCGCACCAGGCGCACCACCCGCGGCACCTCCGGCACGATGATCGCCACCAGCACCGTGGCCAGCGTGCCGCCGGTCAGCGACACCAGCGCGATGGCCAGCAGGATGCTGGGAATCGCCATGATGCCGTCCATCACCCGCATGATGATGGCGTCGGCGGCGCGGAAATAGCCGGCGATCACGCCGATCACCAGGCCCAGCAGGATGCTGGCGAGCATGGCGCCCAGGCCGACGATGAGCGACACGCGCGCGCCGTACAGCACGCGCGAGTAGGTATCGCGGCCGAAGGCATCGGTGCCCAGCCAGTGTTCGGCCGACACGCCGGCGAAGCGCCGGGCCGGGTCGATGGCGATCGGGTCCATGGTGCCCAGCACCGGCGCCAACGCCGACAGCACCACGACGACGCTGAAGATCACGAAGGCCGCCAGTACCGGCGGACTCTTGAGCGCCTGTCCGAGCTGCGCCGCCAGGGTCTGTGCGGCCGGCATGGACAGCGCGGCCGGGTCGCCGGCCTGCAGCGCGGGGCGGACGGGGTCGATGTTCATGGTTGCCTCAATATCGGATGCGGGGATCGAACACGGTGTACAGCACGTCCACCACCAGGTTGATCAGGATGTAGGTGAACGAGAACAGCAGGATCAGCCCCTGGATGACCGGGTAATCGCGCGCCAGCACCGCCTCGACGACCAGCCGGCCCAGGCCGGGCAGGTTGAAGACCGACTCGGTCACCACCACCCCGGTGATCAGCGAAGCGACGCCGATGCCGATGATGGTGACGATGGGCACGGCCGCGTTGCGCAGCGCGTGGCGCAGCAAGATGGCCCGTTCCCGCGCGCCCTTGGCCCGTGCGGTGCGGATGAAGTCCTCGCCCATCACCTCGATGATGCTGCTGCGCGTGATGCGCGCCACCAGGGCGATGTAGATGCCACTGAGCGCCAGCGTCGGCAGCACCAGGCGATGGGCGAACGGCCAGAAACCCCCGGCCGCCGGCTTGTATCCCTGCACGGGAAACCAGCCCAGCTTCAGCGCCAGCAGGTAGATGAGCAGGTAGCCGATCACGAAAGTCGGCACGGAAAAGCCGAATACCGACAGCGTCATCACCAGGCGGTCGAGCAGCTTGCCGCGCTTGCGCGCCGCGACGATGCCCATCGGCACCGCCACGATCACCGTCACGACGATGGTCGCCAGCGCCAGCGCCAAAGTGGGGCCGACCCGGTTGCCGATCAGGTCCAGCACCGGCTTGCCGGACAGCAGCGATACCCCGAGATCGCCGCGCGCCAGCTGCCCCATCCAGACCCCGAACTGCGTCAGGATGGGCTGGTCCAGCCCCATGCTCTGGCGGATCGCTTCGAGTTGCGCCCCGGTGGCGTCATCGCCGGCCAGGATGGCCGCCGGGTCCCCCGGGGTCAGGCGCAGCATGGCGAACACCACCACCGCCACCATGACCATGACGGGCACCGTAGCAAGCAGCCGGCGGGCAATGTAGGCAAGCATGGGGGTCCTCACTCAGCCGATTTTTTGAGGTTCCAGAACACGGTGACCGGCGACTCCATCACGCCGCTCAACCGGCTGCTGTAGGCTGCGGGAATGCGAAACTGCCCCAGCGGCGCCACCACGCCTTCGTCGATGGCGAGCTTCTGGATCTGCGCGGTGATCTCCTTGCGCTCGGCCGGGTCGGTGGCGCGCGCGAATTTCAGGCGCAGGGCCTCGATCTCGGGCACGTCGGGCCAGCCCGCCCAAGACTTGCGTCCGGCCGAGGCCAGCGTGGTATTGCCGAACGGGTCGCCGCTGGTAGCCAGGATGCTGTAGGTGGAAAAGATGTTCCAGCCGCCTTCGGCGGGCGGTTTCTGGTTGCCCTGCTGGGTTACCACCGTCTGCCAGTCCATGGTCTTCATGTCCACCTTGAAGCCGGCCTTGCGCAGCGCCGCGCCGATCACGATCGGCTGGGCCGCCAGCATGGCGATATCGGTAGGCTGCAGGATCACCACCGGCGTGCCGTCGTAGTTGGCCTCCTTGAGCAGGGCGCGGGCCTTCTCGATGTTCGAGGGCACCACCCAGTCCTCGCCATAAGTATTGCCATAGGGGTTGCCGCAGCCCATCACCGCCGCGCAGGTCTGGTAGTACTCGGGATTGCCCACCAGCGCCTTGAGCACGTCTTCCTGCCCGACCGCCGCCATGGCGGCCTGGCGCACCAGCTTGTTGTCGAACGGCGGGTACAGGTGGTTGAAGCGGTAGTAGGTCCAGGCACCCAGCTTGTCCAGCACCTGCACCTTGATATCGTCGCGGTTCTGCACGATGGGCAGCAGGTCGAACGGCACTTGCTGGATGAAATCCACCTCGCCGTTCTGCAGCGCGTTCAGCGCGGTCATCTGGTCCGGCATGCTGACCCATTCGACGCGCTCGACGTTGACCACCTTGCCGCCCGCCGTCCAGCTCGCCGGCTCGGCGCGCGGCACGTAGTCGGCGTTCTTCTCGTAGACCACCTTCAGGCCCGGCTTGAATTCCGAGGCCACGAACTTGAACGGCCCGGAGCCGATATATTCCTTGATCGGCGTGGAAGCCGGCGTCTCGGCGATGCGCTTGGGCATCATGAAGGCCGGCCGTGAACTGAGCTTGGACAGCCCTTCCAGCAGCAGCGTGGTGGGCTCTTTCAACTGCACCTCGAAGCGCTTGTCGTCGAGCGCCTTGATGTGCTGCACCATCGGCATCAGCACCTGGCCGGTGGAATCGAGCTGCGCCCAGCGCTGCAGCGAGGCCACGCAATCCTCGGCCTTGACCGGCGCGCCGTCGTGCCACTTGAGGCCGTCGCGCAGGGTGAACGTGTAGGTCTTGCCGTCGTCCGAGGCCTGCCAGCTGGCCATCTGCGGCTGGATCTTGAAATTCGCGTCCACGCCCAGCAGCGTGTCGTAGATCATGTAGCCGTGGTCGCGCGTCAGGAACGCCGTGCTGAGCACCGGGTCCATGACCCGCAGTCCGGACTGCATGACGGCCGTCACGGTCTGCGCGCCGGCGGGCGCCGCCGCCAGCAGGGCGCCGGCCAGCGCGGCGCCGCACAGCAGGCGGATGGCTTGCGGCAGATACGTCTTCGTCTTCATGTTGCTTACCCCCTGGTTCAGTTGTCGATGCATGCTCGCCGCCGGCCCGGGCGCGGTGCCGGCGGCCCGGTGCTACAAGGTGAAACTGCGCGCCAGCGTCACGGCGCGCCCGGCGATGCGGTCGGCCAGCAGGCCGGCGCTGCCGGCCGCCAGCGTGAAGCCGAGCGCGCCGTGGCCGGCGTTGATCCACAGGTTGCGATACGGGGTGGCGCCGATCACCGGCTTGCTGTCGGGCCGGGCCGGTCGCAGGCCGGCCCAGGCCTGTGGCTCGCCGGCGGCCTCCAGGCGCGGCAGGTAGCGGGCCACCTGGTGCCTGAGGCTGGCGATGCGCCGCTCGTCGAGCGCGGTCGAACGGTCGCCGATATCCATCATGCCGGCCACCCGCAGCCGGTCGCCCAGGCGCGCGTACACGACTTTGTTGTGCACGTCGCTCAAGCTGGTCATGGGCGCGCGGCTGCGTTCGCTGAGCTGGTAGGTCAGGCTATAGCCCTTGAGCGGATAGATCAGCGGGTTGATGCCGACCTGCCGGGCCAGCGCCTGCGCGCCCACGCCGTTGGCGATGACATAGCCGTCCGCCTCGATGGCGCCGGCGCCGGTCTCCAGGGCCTGCACGCGGCCATGGCGCACGCGCAGCCGGCGCGCCTCGGTATTGAAATGAAAGCGCACGGGATCCGCCCCGCCGGCCAGCGCGCGCTGCAATTCCCCGCACAGCTTCAGGCAATCGCCGGCATCTTCGGTCGGCGTGAAAATACCGCCCACCACCCGCGTCGCGATATCGGCCAGCGCCGGCTCCAGCGCCAGGCACTCGCGCGCGTCCAGCGCGCGCTGCTCGCAGCCCAGCGAAGCCTGGTAGCGCATCTGCGCCAGCGCGCCGCGGTAGGCCGCCGCGTCCTGGTACACCAGCAGCTTGCCGGACGAGGCGAAATCGAAGTCCAGCCGTTCGCGCGCCACCAGCCGGTGCATCAAGGTGCGGCTGAGCAGGCCGAGCTGCAGCAGTTCGGCGGTGCTGCGGCGGACCGTGGCGTGCCGGCAGGCCCGCAGGAAACCCAGCCCCCAGCGCCACAGCTCCGGGTCGGCCCGCAGGCGCAGCCGCAACGGGCCGTCGCGGTCGGTCAGCCAGGATGGCAGCTTGGGCAGCACGGCCGGATCGGCCAGCGGCGCGACGAAGCTGTAGCTCAGTTGCGCGCCATTGGCCTGGCTGGTGGCCAGCCCGGGGCGCGGCCCGGCCTCGACCACGCTGACGGAATGGCCGTCCTCACGCAGGAAGTAGGCGCTCATCATGCCGATGATGCCGGCGCCGATCACGACGATGTGCATGCTCAACCCCGCGCGCCGGCTGGGCGGGCCCGCAGCTGCCCGATGGTGGCCGCGGCCGAGATGTGCTGCAGGCTGGTGCGCACGGCGACGATCGCCGGCCGCCGCGCCGCCAGCGCCGCCTCCAGCGCGGCATCGATCTCGCCGCTGTGCCGCACCGCATAGCCCAGCGCGCCGTAGCTGCGCGCCAGCGCCGCGAAATCGGGGTTGTGCAGCGCCGTGGCGCTGACCCGCTCGGGGAAGTGCTTTTCCTGGTGCATGCGGATGGTGCCGTAGGAAGCGTTGTCGGCCACGATCAGTACCGGCCGGGCGCCGCACTGCATGGCGGTGGCCAGCTCGTTGCCCGTCATCAGGAAGCCGCCGTCGCCGACGAAACACACCACCTGGCGCTCGGGGCAGCGCAGGCTGGCCGCGACCGCGGCCGGCACGCCATAGCCCATCGCGCCCGAGGACGGCGCCAGCATGGCGCGCCCGCCGCCGAAGCGCATCAGGCGCTGCACCCAGCCGCCGAAGTTGCCGGAATCGATGGTGATGATGGCATCGTCGTCGAGCAGGCGGTCGGCCGCCTGCGCCACCGCCCCGAACACCGTGCCGTCCTCGGCGTCGCGCGGTCCGTCCCAGCGCCGCAGGCCGGCGGCGACCTGGTGCAGGCGCTCGCTCCAGGCCAGGTGCGCGGCCGCCGGCCGCGCCGGCGCGAAGGCGCGCAGGTCGGCCAGGAAAGCGGCCGGGTCGGCCACCAGCCCCAGCGCCAGCTGGCGGATGTGCCCGACCGCCGCGGCGTCCGGCCATACGTGCACGACGTCCTGCGCCGGCCGCGGCGCCGCCGGGAAGGCGTAGCCCTGGGTCGTGACGTCGCCCAGCCGGGTGCCGATGCCCAGCACCAGGTCGGCCTCGCGCACGGCATCGGCCAGCTCGGCCGGCGCGCCGTAGGCCAGGTGGCCCGCATACTGCGGATGGTCATTGGGCAGCAGGTCGGCGTGGCGCACCGCGGCCGCCACCGGCAGGCCGAACGCTTCCGCCACGGCCTGCAGCGCCGCGCGGCCGGCCTCGTGCTTGAGCAGCCCGCCGGCGATGACCAGCGGACGCCGCGCCGCGGCGATCAACCCGGCCACGCGGCGCAGGTCTTCCTGGCTGGCGCCGGCGCGCGGCCGCGCCAGCGGTTGCGCCGCCACGCCGCCGACCCCATCCTCCAGCATGTCCTCGGGCAGCGCCACCACCACCGGCCCGGGCGTGCCGCTCTGCGCGGCATGCAGCGCGGTCGCCACCGTATCGGCCAGCCGGGCGGCGTCGCGCACTTCCACCACCCACTTGGCCATGGCGCCGAATACCCGCTCGTAGTCGATCTCCTGGAAGGCGCCCATGTGACGGTGCGCGCGCTCGACCTGGCCGACAAACAGCACCAGCGGCACGGCGTCCTGCTGCGCCGAGTGCACCGCGATGGCGGCGTTCATGGCGCCGGGGCCGCGGCTGACCAGGGCCACGCCGGCACGGCCCGTCAGGCGGGCATCGGCCAGCGCCATGAAGCCCGCGCCGCTTTCATGGCGCGCGGTCACGGCGGCGACATCGGCGCGGCCGGCCAGGCCGTCCAGCACGCTGAGGTAGCTTTCGCCCGGCACGCAGAACACGCGGTCCACGCCATGCGCCGCCAGGGTATCGATGAGCAGGTCGGCCGCGCGTCTCATGGGTCAATCCTCCTTGGGTGTCTCGGCGCCGGGCCGCGCGGCGGCCTCCAGCGCGCTCAGCGAGCGGTGCTTGAGATCGTCGGGCAGGCTTTGCGTCAACGTCTCGAGCGCGGCATACAGGCGCGCCCAGCCTGCGTTGGTGCGCAGGGGCACGCCCAGGAAATGGCTTTCCGTCTTCGAGCGCAGCATCAGGTACAGCACGCCGGCCAGCATGATGCTGACCATGGCGGGCACATCCGCCTCGCCGGTCAGGCCATCGACGCGGTCGATGAACTGGCGGGCGGCCTGCTCGCGCCGGTCGGCCAGTTGGGCCGTGACATCGTTGCGCTCGATCAGCTCCCAGCGGCGCACTTCGCGCAGCGACTCGTTGCCCGCCAGCGCCTCGATCTGCGCGCGCAGCATGGACAAGATCAGGTCGGCCGGCGTGCGCTGGCTGGACTCGCCGTTCTTCAGCAAGTCCGAACGGCCGGTCCAGAAGTCCTGCTCTTTCATCCAGGCCAGCATCAGGCCCGGCATGCCGTCGAAATAGCGGTAGATGAGCTCCTTGCTGACCCCGGCGCGCTTGGCGATCACGTTGATGCCCACGCCGGCCATGCCGGTTTCGCAGATCTGCGCCTCCAGCGCGGCCAGGATCTGCCGTTCAGTCTGTTCACGCCGCGACATCGTGGCTCCTCATCAACAGGGTGCGCCGCGCCAACCCCTCGATGGGCCGCGCCACGCCGGCCGCCACATCGGCATAGAGCTCGGTGGCGACCCGCCCCGCCGGCGCGCCGTCCTGGCGGACCTCGGCGCCCAGGTAGATGGCGGTGCCGCGGCGCTCGAGCGTCGGCAGGTGCGGGTCGGCCGATTCCAGCGCCACGATGGTGCCGGCCGCGTCGATATGCACGCAGTCGCGCGCCGCGGGCCGCACGGGCACCGGCGCCGCCAGCGTCAGGAAGCGCCATGGGGCCGGGCAGCCGGCAAGTTCGGCCCATGCCAGGCCGGCCAGCGCATCGGCCAGCGTCGCGCCGTGCAGGTCCGCGTAAATGGAGTTGTGCAACAAGGCCAGGCGGCCGGCGCCCGCGGCGCGCTGCGCCTGGCCGAGATCCGTGCGCCCAGCCACGCGCGCGCTGTTGCCCCAGCCGAGCCTGCCGTCGGCGGCCAGCGCGACCAGCCCGGCGTCGGCCTGCGCGCAGCCCGCCAGCACCGTATCGATGGCTTGCTGCGGATCCTGCCCCTGGGCGAGCCGCGCCAACACGGCCTGGTTCAGCGGCACGCCGTCGGCGCCGGGGCGGTTCGGCAGGCGATGTCCGGCGACCAGCCCGACACCGGAGGCGCCCGGCAGGAACTGCACCAGCGGTTCGGGACGATCGGGGCCGCTGGAAATCACGGCCGCCGCGCGCGCTTCCAGCCAGGCGGGCGGGATGTCCAGCGCGCCGATGCCGCCACGCTGCGTCTCGCAATGCTGATAGCGGCCTTGTTCGTCCAGCACCGCGAACACCGCGAAGCCGCCGATGGCGCCCCGGCCCAGTAGTTCGGCGCCCAATACCGCCGCGTGCACGGCCGCGCCGGCCCGTGGCCCGCTGGCGGCGATTCCTATGGTCATGCCTGCCGTTCCCGTTGCTCTGCCGGCGCGGTGCGCCGGTGCAGAAATCATCGATGTGACCACATGGTCACATTTGCGCAAATCCTACACCCGCGCCGGCGGGGCAACAAGACCGCCGGCATAGGGAGAAACCCGCCCCGCCGGGCACGCGGCTTGCGTGCCCGGCGGCTCATCCTGATTTATCGACGGAGGTGACCATGCCAGCCAAATCCCAAGCACAGCAGCGCGCGGCCGGCGCCGCGCTGTCCGCCAAGCGCGGCGAACAGAAGAAGAGCGAACTGAAGGGCGCCGCCAAGTCCATGTATGAATCCATGGACAAGAAGGAGCTGGAAAAAATGGCGTCCGGTTCCACCCGCGGCAAGCCGGAACACAAGCGCGATTCCTGACGCGGCGATCCGCCGACCCCACGCCGGCGCAGGCGCGGGCGCAACGCCCGACGCGGCCGCCGGCTTTCCGCGCCGCTAGGTAAAACCCCTATTACACGGCCAGCCAAACAAACTTATCGTATCCGCGAATTATCTAATCAGAGAATTATCGAATACGACAATGGCTGAGCAGCAAACGTACGATTACGCCATCGTGGGCGCCGGCATTGCCGGCGCCTCGGTCGCTTACCGCATGGCCGAGACCGCCTCGGTGGTGGTGCTGGAGCGCGAGCCCCAGCCCGGCTACCACTCCACCGGCCGCTCGGCCGCGATGTTCATGGAAACCTACGGCACGCCGCACATCCGCGCGCTGACGCGCGCCAGCCGGGAGTTCTACGAGCATCCGCCGGCCGGGTTCGCCGATCATCCCCTGCTGGGCCCGCGCGGCGTCCTGTACATCGCCACACTCGGCCAGGAGGACCTGCTGCAACAGACCTACGCCGAGTTCCGCGACCAGTCGGGCCAGGTCGCGCTGGTGAGCGCCGCCGAGGCGGCGGCCCGCGTGCCCTGCCTGCGCGGTGAGCTGCTGTGCGGCGCCATCGCCGAACCCGAGGCGCGCGACATCGACGTGCACGCGCTGCACCAGGGGTTCCTGCGCGGCATGCGCCAACGCGGCGCGACGCTGCGCGCCAACGCGGAGCTGGCCGGCGCGCGCCATGACGCGGACGGCTGGACGCTGCAACTCACCGACGGCCAGACGCTGCGTGCCCGCGCGCTGGTCAACGCGGCCGGGGCCTGGGCCGACCAAGTGGCCGGGCTGTGCGGCGCCGCGCCCATCGGCCTGCAGCCGCGCCGCCGCACCGCGTTCACCTTCGCCGGCCCCGAGGGCATGGACTTCGCCGACTGGCCGGCGGTGGTCGGCGTGGACGAGAGCTTCTATTTCAAGCCGGACGCCGGCCAGTTGCTGGGCTCGCCGGCCAACGCCGACCCGGTAGCCCCGCACGATGTGGTGCCCGAGGAACTCGACGTGGCCACCGGCATCCACCGGATCGAATCGGCGACCTCGCTGAGCATCCGGCGGCCGCGCCACACCTGGGCGGGCTTGCGCTCGTTCGTCGCCGATGGCGATTTCGCGATCGGCTGGGACGAGCAGACGCCGGGATTTTTCTGGCTGGCCGCCCAGGGCGGCTACGGCATACAGACCGCGGCCGCCGCCTCGGAGCTGGCCGCCGCGCTGCTGGCGCGCCGCCCGGTGCCCGGGCACCTGCGCGAGCATGGGGTGGACGCCGAGGCCGTGCGACCCGGACGCCTGCGCTGAATCGCCTCACACTGAAAGCCCCTGGAAACCGATCGAGGTACTGCCATGTCACGACGCATCATCCGCCATCCCAGCCCGCTGCCCATGCCGTTCTCGCGCGCCACGCAGGCAGGCGGCTTCCTGTTCCTGTCCGGCCAGGTGCCGATGGACGCCGCCGGGCAGGTCGTGCGCGGCGACATCCGCGTACAGACCGAGGCCGTGTTCGACCGCATCACCGAAACGCTGGCCCTGGCCCGCTGCACCCTGCACGATGTAGTGCGCGTCACGGTGTGGCTGTCGGACCTGGCGCTGTTCGCCGATTTCAACGAAGTCTACGCGGCCCGCTTCGGCAAGGCCCTGCCGGCCCGCTCCACGGTGCAGGCGCGGCTGGCGCTGGACGTGGATGTGGAGATCGAGATGCAGGCGCTGGTGCCCGACCGCCGGCCCGGGCCGGTCTCGGAAGCCTGACCGCAGCCGCTCGCCCGGCGCCCGCGCGCCGGTCCGCCATTCCAACCGTGGAGCCACCGCATGAAGATCTTCTCCGGATCGCTGGCCACCGAAACGAACACGTTCTCGCCCATTCCCACCGGCCTGTCGGCCTATCGCGCGCGCGGCTACTTTCCTGCCGGGCAGCACCCCGATCGCATGCAGATGTTCTCAGGGCCGTTGTGGGCGGCGCGCCAGCGCGCCCAGGGCAAGGACTGGACGCTGATCGAAGGCATGGTGGCCGGCGCCATGCCGGCGGGAGTCACCACGCGCCACGCCTACGAGACGCTGCGCGACGAGTTGCTGGAAGACCTGCGCCGCGCGGGCCCGGTCGACATCGCGCTGTTCGGCCTGCATGGCGCCATGGTGGCCGACGGCTATGACGACTGCGAAGGCGACCTGCTGCGCCGCGCGCGCGAGATCGTCGGCCCGGACACGGTCATCGGCGCCGAGCTGGACCCGCACTGCCACCTGACGCAGGCCATGACGCAGGCCGCCGATTTCCTGGTGTGCTTCAAGGAGTACCCGCATACCGACATCCTCGAGCGCGCCTACGACCTGGTCGACCTGTGCGTGGCCAAGGCACAGGGCGGTATCAAGCCGGCCTGTGCGGTGTACGACTGCCAGATGATCTCCATCATGCACACCAGCCGCGAACCGATGCGCGGGTTCGTCGACCGCCTGCTGGCCATGGAAGGCAAGGACGGCGTGCTGTCGGTGTCGATCGCCCACGGCTTTCCCTGGGGCGACACGCCCGACATGGGCTCGAAAGTGCTGGTCTACACCGATGGCGACCAGGCCCAGGCCGACGCCCTGGCGCGCCGCCTGGGCGAAGAGATCATCGGCTTTCGCGACCAGCTGGCGCCGCCCTATCCCGGCGTCGACGAGGCCCTGGACCAGGCGCTGGCCCATGGCGAGTTCCCGGTGGTGCTGGCCGACTCGGCCGACAACGCCGGCGGCGGCGCGCCCAGCGACTCCACCTTCATCCTGGAGCGCATACTCGATCGCGGCATCGACGGCGCGGCGCTCGGGCCGTTCTGGGATCCGGTTGCCGTGCAGTTGTGCTTCGAGGCAGGTGAAGGGGCGCGCATGCAGTTGCGCCTGGGCGGCAAGGTGGCGCCCGTGTCCGGCCGGCCGCTCGACCTGGAATGCACGGTGCTCGCCCTCAGGCGCGATGCCGTCATGACCGGCCTGGCGGGCACGCCCGCCCAGCTCGGCGACTCGGTCGCGCTCGACTGCGGCGGCACGCTGCTGGTGCTCACCTCGTACCGCAACCAGGCCATGGGCACCGACCTGTTCACCCAGTTCGGCGTCGACCTGGCCAGCCGCAAGCTGGTCGTCGTGAAGTCCTCGCAGCACTTCTACGCGGCGTATTCGCAGATCGCCAGGCGCGTCATCTACGTCGAGACGCCGGGCGCCATCACGCAGGACTACAACGCCCTGCCCTACACCAAGGTCGCGCGCCCCAAGTGGCCCCTGACCGCCTGAACCATTTTTCCGCGGCCCGCGCGGCCGCCGTGCAAGGGGGAACAACAATGATGAAACGACTGAGCCTGCTGGGCGCCGCAGCCCTGGTGGCCATGGCCGCGGCCACCGGGGCGGCCGCAGAGCCCAAGACCTTGCGGCTGGTGCCGCACGCCGACCTGAAGACGCTGGACCCGCTGTTCAACACCGCGTACATCACGCGCAACCATGGCTACATGGTGTTCGACATGCTGTTCGCGCGCGACAGCAAGGACGAGGTGCGGCCGCAGATGGTGGATACCTGGACGCGCTCGGACGACGGCAAGACCTGGACCTTCAAGCTGCGTCCGGGCCTGAAGTTCAGCGACGGCACGCCGGTCACGGCCGAGGATTGCATCGCGTCGATCGAGCGCTGGGCCAAGAAGGACACCCTGGGGCAGGCCATGTTCGCGGCCGGCGCCAGCTTCACCGCGGACAGCGCCGACTCCTTCACGCTGACGCTGAAGGAGCCGTTCGGCCTGGTGCTCGACGCACTGTCCAAGCCGTCCGGGCTGCCGCCGTTCATCATGCCCAAGCGCCTGGCCGCCACCGATCCCAACTCGCCGGTGACCGAAATGGTGGGCTCGGGCCCGTTCCTGTTCAAGCGCGACGAGTGGGTGCCCGGCAACAAGGTGGTGTACGTGAAGAACCCCGCCTACGTGCCGCGCGACGAGCCGGCCGACGGCCTGGCCGGCGGCAAGCGGGTCAAGGTGGATCGCGTCGAATGGGTCTACATCCCCGACGGCAACACCTCGACGGCGGCGCTGATGAACGGCGAAGTCGACATGATCGAGCAGGTCACGCCGGATTTCCTGCCCGTGCTGGAAAGCAGCAGCGACATTCAACTGAGCACCTCGGTCGCCTCGCAGGGCATGGTGGTGGTGAACGCGCTGCATCCGCCGTTCAACGACGCGCGCGCCCGCCAGGCGCTGTACTACCTGGTCAACCAGGCCGAGATGCTGGCCGCCATGGGCTACCCGGAGAAGTATCGCGTCGATTACTGCCCCACGCTGTATATCTGCGGATCGCCGCTGGCCACCGACGCCGGCGCGGCGCGCTATGCCAAGCCGGACGCCGACAAGGCCCGCCAACTGCTGCAGGAAGCCGGCTACAAGGGCGAGAAGGTGGTGGTGCTGTACCCCACCGACCACCTCAGCGCCCCGGCGGTGATGGTGCTGGCGCAGAACATGAAAAAGGCCGGCATCAACGTCGACCTGCAGTCCATGGACTGGGCCTCGCTGGCGGCCCGGCGCCTGAAGAAAGATCCGCCCGCGCAAGGCGGCTGGAACATCTTCCTGACCTGGGGCGGCTACTTCGACGCCAGCACGCCGGTCACCAACCCGTGGCTGTCGGCGGCGTGCGGCAACAGCCTGCCGGGCTGGCCGTGCGACGAGGAACTCGACACGCTGCGCACCAGCTGGATCCGCGAATCGGACCCCGCCAAGCGCAAGGAGTTGGCGGCCCGCATGCAGGCCCGCGCCTACGAGAGCGTGCCCTATGTCATGTGGGGCGAATTCAAGCCGGTCTTCGCGGTGCGCGGGCTGCAGCACGTCGAGCTGATCAAGACCGGCATCCCCGTCATGTGGAATATCGAGAAGCCCTAGGGCCCGGGAGTAGCCAGCGTGAAATACCTGCTGCGCCGCATCGCGGCCGTCATCCCCGTCATGGCGGTGGTGGCCGTGGTCGTGTTCCTGTTGATCCACCTGTCGCCGGGCGACCCGGCGGCGGTGATCGCGGGCGACAACGCCACCGCCGCCGACGTGGAGAAAATCCGCCAGAACCTGGGGCTGGACAAGCCGCTGCTGCAACAGTTCGGCATCTGGGTCGGCAACATCGCCACCGGCAACCTGGGCACCTCGATCGGCACGCAAATGCCCGTGTCCACGCTGATCGCGCAGCGCATGGGCCCGACCCTGTCGATCGCGGCGTTCACCATCCTGTTTGCGGTGCTCGCCGCCATCCCGCTGGGCGTGCTGGCGGCCTGGCACGCCGGCCGCTGGCCGGACCGGCTGGTGATGATCGGCTCGGTCTGCGCGTTTTCCGTGCCGGTGTTCCTGATCGGCTACAGCCTGGTCTACGGCTTTTCCATCAAGCTGGGCTGGCTGCCGGTGCAGGGCTACCGGCCGCTCGCGCAGGGCCTGGGGCAATACCTGCGGCACCTGGTGCTGCCCTGCCTGTCGCTGGGGCTGGTCTACATGGCGCTGCTGACGCGCATGACGCGCGCCACCATGCTGGAAGCCCTGTCGGAAGACTATATCCGCACCGCGCGCGCCAAGGGCCTGGGCACCTGGCCGGTGATCTGGCACGCCCTGAAGAACGCCGCCAATCCCATCGTCACCACCATCGGCGTGGGCATCGCGCTGCTGATCGGCGGCGTGGTGGTCACCGAGACGGTATTCGCCATTCCGGGGCTGGGACGGCTGACCATCGACGCCGTGCTGCGGCACGACTATCCCGTCATCCAAGGCGTGCTGCTGGTGGCCTCGGGCATCTACGTGCTGATCAACCTGCTGGTCGACCTGAGCTACAGGCTGTTCGACCCGCGCATCCGCTTCTGAGGCATCGCCATGTCGACCATCGCCCTGCCCCTGCCGGCCCGCCGTCCCGCGCATCAGCGCGCGCTGCGCGCCCTGCGGCGCCAGCCCACTCTTTACCTGGGCGCGGCCATTCTCGCGCTGCTGGCCTGTGCGGCGCTTGCCGCCCCCTGGCTGGCCACCGTCGACCCGCAGGACATCAATCCGCTGGCGCGCATGAAGCCGCCCTCGGCCGAACACTGGTTCGGCACCGATGCCCTGGGCCGCGACGTCTATTCGCGCACCGTCTGGGGCGCGCGCATCTCGCTGCTGGTGGGGCTGGCGGTGGCCGCCGCCGCCACCCTCATCGGCGTGGCGCTGGGCATGGCCGCGGGCTATTTCCGCCGCATTGACGCGCTGATCATGCGCATCATGGACGGCCTGATGGCCATTCCCGGCGTGCTGCTCGCCATCGCCCTGATGGCCACCCTGAAAGGTGGCCTGATGACGGTCATCATCGCCATCGTCGTGCCGGAAGTGCCGCGCGTGGTGCGCCTGGTGCGCGCCCTGGTCCTCAGCATCCGCGAGCAGCCGTACATCGAGGCCGCGGTGTGCTGCGGCACGCGCGTGCCGGCCATCCTGGTCCGCCACGTGCTGCCCAACCTGTTCGCCCCGCTGATGGTACAGGCCACCTTCATCGCCGCGTCCGCCATCCTGACCGAGGCGGTGCTCAGCTTCCTGGGGGTCGGCATCCCGCCCCACACGCCGAGCTGGGGCAACATCATGGCCGAGGGCCGCAACTTCGTGGCGGTGGCGTTCCATATCATCCTCTATCCCGGCCTGTTCCTGGGCCTGGCCGTGCTGGCGGTCAACCTGGTGGGCGACGGCCTGCGCGACATGCTGGACCCGCGCCTGGCGCGCAAGCTCTGAACGGAGAGAAGCAGCCATGCCTACCCCCGCGAACCCCGCCCTGCGCGTGCAGGGACTTACCACCTGCTTCGACGGCGACGACACCACCGTGGTGGCCGTCGACGACCTGTCTTTCGAGGTCGCGCCCGGCGAGACCCTGGGCCTGGTCGGCGAATCCGGCTGCGGCAAGAGCGTGACCTCGCTGTCGATCATGCGGTTGCTGCGCGCGCCCGGCCGGGTTGCCGCCGGCCGGGTCGAACTGGACGGCCGCGACCTGCTGGCCCTGCCCGAGAAGGCCATGCGCGCCATCCGGGGCAACCAGGTCTCGATGATCTTCCAGGAGCCGATGACCTCGCTCAACCCCGTGTTCACGGTCGGCCGGCAAATCGCCGAATCGATCATGCTGCACCAGGGAAAATCGCGCCGTGCCGCCTATGAGCAGGCGGCCGAACTGCTGGAAATGGTGCAGATCGCCGACCCGGCCCGGCGCGTGCGCGAGTATCCGTACCAGATGTCCGGTGGCATGCGCCAGCGCGCCATGATCGCCATGGCGCTGGCCTGCCAGCCCAAGGTGCTGATCGCCGACGAGCCGACCACGGCCCTGGACGTGACGATCCAGGCGCAGATACTGGACTTGCTGCGCGACATCCAGGCGCGGCTGGGCACCGCCATCGTGCTCATCACCCACGACCTGGGGGTGGTGGCGCAAATGTGCCAGCGCGTCATCGTCATGTACGCCGGCCGCAAGGTCGAGGAAGGCACGGTGGACGACGTGCTCGACCGGCCCCAGCACCCGTACACGCGCGCGCTGATCCGCTCGCTGCCCGCCTTCGTGGACGGCCAGGACCACACTGCCCGCCTGGCGGAGCTGCCCGGCATCGTGCCGGTCATGACCCCGGCGGCGCGCGGCTGCGCTTTTGCCGCCCGCTGCCCCGAAGCGCAGCCGCGCTGCGGCGCCGAGGCGCCGCCGGCGGTCGAGGCCGGCGCCCGCCATCGCGCATGGTGCTGGGCGCGCGCCGCAGCTCCCGTCCCGAACGCCGTTCCCGCATGAGACCCGCCATGGATACCCCCGCCACCCGCTCCGCCCCGGCCCTGCTGGAGGTCGCCGGGCTGAAGAAGCACTTCACGGTCCAGGGGCCGGACGGCCCCGCCATGCTGCGCGCCGTCGACGGCATCTCGCTGGCGGTGCCGCGCGGCCAGACGCTCAGCCTGGTCGGCGAGTCCGGCTGCGGCAAATCGACCACCGGCAAATGCCTGGTGCGCCTGACCGATCCGACCGAGGGCCGCATCCAGCTGGAGGGCCGCGATCTGGCCGAGATGGACGCGCGCGAACTGCGCGCCATGCGCCAGCGCATGCAGTTCATCTTCCAGGATCCGTTCTCGTCGATGAACCCGCGCATGCGGGTGCGCGACATCGTGGGCGAGCCGTTGCGCAATTTCGGCCACGACCGCGCGGCCATCCGCGGCCGCGTGGCCGAGCTGCTGCAGCGCGTCAGCCTGCGGCCCGAGGCGGCCGACCGCTATCCGCACGAGTTTTCCGGCGGCCAGCGCCAGCGCATCGTGATCGCCCGCGCGCTGGCCCTGCAGCCCGCCCTGATCGTCTGCGACGAGCCGGTATCGGCGCTGGACGTGTCGGTGCAGGCCCAGGTCATCAACCTGCTGATGGACTTGCAGCGCGACATGGGCCTGACCTATGTCTTCATTTCGCACGACCTGAGCGTGGTGCGGCACATCAGCCACCACGTCGCCGTCATGTACCTGGGCAAGATCGTCGAGACCGGCACGCGCGACGCCATCTTCAATCACCCCGCGCATCCGTACACCCGCGCCCTGCTGGCTTCCGTGCCCTCGGCCCGCCAGGGCGAGCGGCGGCCCGCGCAGACGCTCAAGGGCGAGATCCCCAGTCCGCTGAACCCGCCGTCCGGCTGCGCGTTCCGCACCCGCTGCCCGCTGGCGCAGGCACGCTGCGCCAGCGAAGCGCCGGCGCCTCGCCCGGCCGGCGCCGGCCAGCAGGTCGCCTGCCATTTCGCTTGAATCAACGGAGTCCCGCATGTCCCAACCCGCTCATGAACCCTACGACTTCATCCTGGCCGGCGGCACGCTGATCGACGGCAGCAACGCGCCGCGCCGCGTCGCGGACGTGGGCGTGCGCGGCGACCGCGTGGCCGCCGTGGGCGACCTGGCGGGCCAGCCGGCGCGCCGCCGCATCGACGTGGCCGGCAAGGTGGTGGCGCCCGGCTTCATCGATTCGCACACGCACGATGACAACTACCTGCTCGAACACCGCGACATGGCGCCGAAGATCTCGCAGGGCGTCACCACCGTGGTGACGGGCAACTGCGGCATCAGCCTGGCGCCGCTGCGGCACGATTCGCCGCCGGCGCCGCTGGACTTGCTGGACGCCGGCGGGTCGTACCGCTACGCGCGCTTCTCGGACTACCTCGACGCGCTGCGCGCGCAGCCGGCGGCCGTCAACGCGGCCTGCATGGTCGGCCATTCGACCTTGCGCGCCGCCATCATGGCCGACCTGGACCGTCCCGCCACCTCCGCCGAGATCGACGCCATGCAGGCGCTGGCGGAGGACGCCATGGCCGGCGGCGCCATCGGCATCTCGACCGGCACGTTCTACCCGCCGGCCGCGCACGCCAGCACCGAGGAGATCATCGAGGTCTGCCGCCCGCTGAGCCCGCGCCGCGGCATCTATGCCACCCACATGCGCGACGAAGGCGACCGCATCGTCGAGGCCCTGGAGGAAACCTTCCGCATCGGCCGCGAACTGGCGGTGCCAGTCGTCATCTCGCATCACAAGGTGATGGGCCAGCCGAACTTCGGCCGCTCGCGCGAGACGCTGGCCATCATCGAGGCCGCCATGGCCCGGCAGGACGTCTCGCTGGACGCCTACCCCTACGTGGCCGGCTCCACCATGCTGAAGAAGGACCGCGTGCTGCTGGCCGGCCGCACCATCGTGACCTGGTGCAAGCCCTATCCCGAACTGGCCGGCCGCGACCTGGACGAGGTGGCGGCCGAGCGCGGCAAGAGCAAATACGACGTGGTGGAGGAACTGCAGCCCGCCGGCGCCATCTACTTCATGATGGACGAACCCGACGTGCGGCGCATCCTGGCGTTCCCGCCCACCATGATCGGCTCGGACGGCCTGCCGCACGACGAACGCCCGCATCCGCGCCTGTGGGGCACGTTCCCGCGCGTGCTGGGACACTATGCGCGCGACGTGGCGCTGTTCCCGCTCGAGACCGCGGTATGGAAAATGTCCGGCCTGACCGCCGCCAAGTTCGGCCTGTCCGGGCGCGGGCAGGTGCAGCCGGGCTACTTCGCCGACCTGGTGGTGTTCGACCCGGACACCGTGGCCGATACCGCCACCTTCGAGCGCCCGATGGAACGCGCCGCCGGCATCCATTCGGTATACGTGAATGGCGCGCCGGTCTGGGAAGCGCAGGCCTTCACCGGCAACCATGCCGGCCGCGTGCTGGAAAGGAATGCGCAATGAGCGCCGCCAGGAAACTGCACCTGGCGGTGGCGCAGCTCGGGCCGGTGCAGCGCGCCGATACGCGCGCCCAGGTGGTGCGCCGCCTGGTCGAGCTGCTGCACGAAGCCCACGGCCGCGGCGCGCGCTGGGTCACCTTTCCGGAACTGGCGCTGACCACCTTCTTCCCGCGCTGGTCGCTGGAAGACCCCGCCGAGGTGCGCAGCTTCTTCGAGACCGAGATGCCCGGCCCGGCGACCCGGCCGCTGTTCGACGCGGCGCGCGCCAAGGGCATCGGCTTCTACCTGGGCTACGCCGAACTGGACGGCGAGACCCAGTACAACACCAGCATCCTGGTGGGGCCGGACGGCCGCATCATCGGCAAGTACCGCAAGATCCACATCCCCGGCGACGCCAGCAGCCGCGAGGGCGCGGCCCTGCAGCACCTGGAAAAGAAGTACTTCGCCGTGGGCGACCTGGGCTTCCCGGTCTGGGACACCCCCGACGCGGCCATCGGCATGTGCATCTGCAACGACCGGCGCTGGCCCGAGACCTTCCGCGTCATGGGGCTGCAGGGCGTGGACGTGGTGATGGTCGGCTACAACACGCCGTCGGGCTACGTGCAGTGGAACGAACCCATCCACCTGCGCATGCACCATCACTTGCTGTCGCTGCAGTCGGCCGCCTACCAGAATGCCTGCTGGATCGCCGCGGCGGCCAAGGCCGGCGTGGAGGAAGGCAGTCCCATGATCGGCGGCTCGTGCATCGTCGCGCCCACCGGCGAGATCATGGTGCGCGCGTTCTCGGAAGACGACGAGGTCATCAACTACATGTGCGACCTGTCGGTGTCCGGGCATTACCGCGCCAATATATTCAATTTCGCCGCGCACCGCCGGCCCGAGCACTACCGGCCGATCGTCGAGCGCACTGGCGCGGGCGCGCCGCTGGGGTCCGCCCCGTCCTGAACCGCAGGCTTTACAATTGCCCTTGCATTGCGGCGGGCCCGCGGGCGCCGCCGCCCAGCCACAACAATACCAAGCTTTCCATGGCCCCTGCCGCCCCGCGCGTTCCTCCCGAAATCGTCGGCAAGAAAGAAATGGGCGCCCGGCTGCGCGCCGAGCGCAAGGCCCGCAAGATGACCTTGCACGACCTGTCCCGCGCATCGGGCATCGCCGTCTCCACCATCTCCAAGGCGGAACTCGGCCAGATCGCCCTCAGCTACGAAAAGTTCGCCTCGCTGGCGCGCGGGCTGGACATCGACATGACCCGGCTGTTCATGCTGGGCGACAGCCCGCAGGCCGAAGTGCCGCCCACCTACGTCAAGGCCACCCTGGACGAGGCGCGCGACTACGTCACCGAGAACTACCATTACCGGCTGCTGCTGGGCGAGTACCCGGGCAAGAAGATGACGCCCATGCTGGGCATCATCGATTCGCGCAGCGTCGACGAATTCGACGACTACATCCGCCATCCCGGCCAGGAATTCGTGGTGGTGCTGTCGGGCAAGGTGCGCATCCAGTTCGAGAACGGCGAAAGCGTGGTCCTGCAACGCTTCGAGTCGGCCTATTTCGACAGCAGCATGGGACACGTCTACCTTACTCTCAGCAAGACGCCCGCGCAGGTGCTGGCCGTCTGCACCGACCTGGACGAAGTGCCGCAGGGCCGGCGCAAGAAACGCTAGGGCCTGGTCCCTCAAGAAGAAGCGCCGCCCTGCCCGCCGGACACGAAGGCCGCCGCCCGCCGCAGGATGTCCGGGTCGCGCAGCGCCCGCGTGTGGCCCATTTTCTCGGTCGGCAGCAGCTCGGCGCGCGGCCAGCCCGCCGCCAGCAGCGCGCCGTCTTCATAGGGACTCTCGCGGTCGCCGCGGTCATGGACGACCAGCAGCGGGATCGACATGGACGGCGCGAGCCGCGCCGGCTCCATTTCGGCGAAGGTGACGCCCAGCCAGCGCTCGGCGTGGCGCGCGATGCGCGGCATGACCTGCGGCGGCAGGTTCATCATGCGGCGGGAATATTCCCAGACGCTGTCGTAGCGGCTGACGGGCCCCAGGAAGACCGCGCGGCGCGCCTGCAGCCCGCGCGACAGGGCGAAGGTCACCGCCGCGGCGCCCATCGAATGCGCCACGACGCCGTGGAATGGGCCATGCGCGCGCGCGGCGCTGGCGATGCACGCCTCGAAATGCCGCACCGAGGCCTGCCGGCCGCTCGACCGGCCGTGCGCCACCATGTCGATGGCCACGACCCGATGGCCGGCCTGGCGCAGCGGCTCGACGAAGCCCGTCATCTGGGCGGCGTCGCCGCCCCAGCCATGCACCAGCAACACGCCCGGGCCTGGCCCGCCCCAACTGTAGCTGTACATCGTCTGCCCATCCACCTGCAGCGGCTCGATCCGCGCGGTGGCCAGGATGCTGCGGCCCGGCTCCGATGCCGGCAGGCGCCGGGGCCGGAACATCAGGCGCCGCGCCAGGCGCGCGGTCAGTCCCGGCGCCATGGCGCCGGCCAGGCCGAACGCGCCACCCGCCACGACCGCGGCCCATGAGGTTTTCTTCGCCTGCCGCGCCGGCCGGGCGGCGTCCCGCGGGGCGGGATCGGGCGGGATCTTGCTTGCGCTGTCCATGGTTCTGTATCCGGAAGACGGCTGTACCTCGGGGCCTGTTCGGACGAAAAGGAGCCGCGCATGAGCAGGCCCCAGGCAGGCTAGTATATGCGGCAAGACAACCCGGCCCGCCCACTCCCTACCGACCCACGCATGCCCGCTCCGCGCCCCGCCTCCGCCCCCGCCCGCCTGACCACCCAGGGTGCCGTCGACCAGCAGCTGCGCCAGCTCATCGAACTGGATCCGCGCCTGCGGCCGGTGCGCGAAGCGGTGGGCGACGTTCCCCTGCGCGCGCGGCCGGCGGGCTTTGCCGGCCTGGCCCGCGTCATCTGCGGCCAGCAGGTGTCGGTGGCCTCGGCCGATGCGATCTGGGGGCGGCTCGCCGCGCGACCCGGCGCCACGACGCCGGACGGCTTCCTGGCGCTGGGCGAGCGCGGCCTGCAGGGCGTGGGCCTGTCGCGCAGCAAGTTCCAGGGGCTGACCGTGCTGGCCAACGCGCTGGTGGCGGGCGAGCTGGACCTGCCCGCCATCGAGGCCATGCCGACCGATGCCGCCATCGCCGCGCTGACCCGCTACAAGGGCGTGGGCCCCTGGACGGCCGAGATCTACCTGATGTTCTGCGCCGGCCATCCCGACATCTTCCCGGCCGGCGACATCGCCCTGCAGAAGGCCGTGGGCGACGCCCTGACGCCCGGCCAGACGCCCGACCGCCCGCGCCTCATTGCCATGGCGGCCGAGTGGTCGCCCTATCGCGCCACGGCCGCCCTATTGTTCTGGCGCTTCTACCGGGTCACGCGCCAGCGCGACGGCGTGGGGCTGTAAGCCGCAGCCCGCGCGGCTTCTCAGGGTTTTCCCCGCTTCGCGTGCCGTTAAGCGCGCGTTTCACAAACTCGAATTGCCGGCCCGCGGCGCACTGTCCAACAATAGCGGGCTGGGCGGCCGACGCCGGCGTACCTATCGCGGCTACGCCGGGTCCGCCCGCAATACCGAGAACACAGGAGATCGCATGGCCTTCCGTCCGCCATTCACCATTGCCCTTTCCCTGCTCGCGCTTTCCCTGGCACCGGGGGCGCAAGCGGCCGACTACCCGTCGCGCGCCATCACCCTCGTCGTGCCGTTCGCGGCGGGCGGCCCGACCGATGTCGTGGCGCGCACATTGGGCGCCGAGCTCAGCAAGGAACTGGGCCAGCCTGTCGTGGTGGAGAACCGCACGGGCGCGGGCGGCACGGTCGCCGCCACGTATGTCGCCAATGCCGAGCCCGACGGCTACACCTATTTCATCCACCACAATGGCATGGCCACCGCCACGGCCCTGTACCCGGCGCTGAAGTTCGATCCCCTCAAGAGCTTCGAATACGTCGGCGAAGTGGTCGACGTGCCCATGACGCTGCTGGCGCGCAAGAACTTCCCGCCCGGCAACATGGCGGAATTCATCCAGTACGCCAAGGCCAACGCCGACAAGATCAACCTCGCCAACGCCGGCCCTGGCGCCGTATCGCAATTGTGCGGCTCGCTGTTGCAGCAGGCGCTCGGCGTGAAATTCACCACCATTCCGTACCAGGGCACCGGCCCGGCCATGTCGGCCCTGCTGGGCGAGCAGGTCGATGTGCTGTGCGATCAGACGACCCAGACGATTCCACATATCCAGGCCGGCAACGTGAAGTTCTACGGCGTCACGACCCTGCAGCGCATCTCCAAGCTGCCCGACGCGCCCACCCTGGACGAACAGGGCCTGAAGGGGTTCGAAGTCAAGGTATGGCACGGCATCTACGCGCCCGCCGGCACGCCCGCCCAGGACATCGCCGTCTTCAACAAGGCGCTCAAGACGGCGCTGAAGTCGCCCGCCTTCACCAGCAAGATGGCCGACCTGGGCGCCGAGATCGTCTCGGAAGACCGCCAGACGCCCGAATCGCTCAAGAAGTGGGTCAAGTCCGAGATCGACAAGTGGACACCGGTCCTCAAGGCCGAGGGCATGAACGTCAACTGATCCGCCTCCGGACAAAACAAAACCCGCCGGCGCGCACGCGCCGGCGGGTTTTTTATGGCGCCGCTCAGGCCTTGAGCTGGTCGCGGACCGGCAGGCTGCGGATGCGCTTGCCGGTGGCGGCGAAGATCGCGTTGCACAACGCCGGCGCGAAGGGCGGCACCGCGGGCTCGCCCACCCCGCCCAGCGGCACGTCGAAGCCGTGTTCCACCAGGTGCACCTTGATGTCGCGCGGCGCCTCCGACATGCGCGTGACTTCATACTGGTGGAAATTGGTCTGGTTGGTGCGCCCCTTGGAGAACGAGATCTCGCTGCGCGTGGCCAGGCTCAGGCCCATGATGCAGGCGCCCTCGACCTGGGCCCGGACCCGGTCCGGATGCACCTGCGGGCCGCAGTCGACCGCCACGTGCACCTGCGGCACCGCCAGGCTGCCGTCCTTGCCGACCTCAACCTCGACCACCGTGGCGACGTAGGTGACGAAGCTGTAGCTGACCGCTACCCCGAGCCCCTTGCCTGGCTCCAGCTTGCGCCCCCAGCCCGCCTGCTCGGTGGCCAACTCGACGACCTTGCGCATGCGGCCGGTATCCAGCGGATACACCGAGGGCGATTCGCCATAGTTCCAGCCGTCCGACATATCCGCCGGGGCGATCTTGCGCGCCGGGCCGATGAGCTCCAGCAGGTAATCGCGCGGATCGCGCCCGAGCGCGTGAGCCATCTCGGCCACGAAGCTCTGCACCGCGAAGACGTGCGGAATGTTGGACACCGAGCGGAACCAGCCGATGCGGGTATGGGCCGGCACCGGCACCGATTCGACACGGAAGTTGGGAATGTCGAACGGGATGTTGACCGCCGACATGCCCAGCTCGAACGGCTGCTGGCCCTGCGCATCGGCCACGAAAGTGGAACCGATGGTGGGAGCCGCCGTGCGGTGCAGCCAGGCCACCGCCTTGCCCTGCGCATCGACGCCGGCCTCCAGGCGCTCGACCGAGACCGTATGGAAATAGTCGTTGGCGATGTCGTCTTCGCGCGACCAGGTCACCTTGACCGGCTTGCCGCCCATCTCGCGCGACAGCAGCGCCGCCTCGACCGCGAAGTCGGACTTGGACTTGCGGCCGAAGGCGCCGCCCAGCAGGGTCTGGTGCACCGTGACCGCCGCCATGTCCATGCCCAGGTGCTTGGCGACGTTCTCGCGCGTGCCGTACGGCGACTGCACACAGGCCCAGACTTCGCACTTGCCGTCGGCCACGCGGGCGGTCGCGGCGGGCGGCTCCATGGAAGCATGGGCCAGGTGCGGCAGGTAGTACTCGGCCTCGATGCGCTTGGCCGCGCCGGCCAGCGCCTGCATGGCGTCGCCGTCGTTGCGCACGGCCTTGGCCGGCTTGTTCGCCCCTTCGCTCAGCGTCTTGCGGAAGGCCTCGGAGTCGTAGCTGGCGTGGGGCCCGTCGTCCCATTCGATTTCCAGGGCCTGGCGCCCCTTGAGCGCCGCCCAAGTGTCGCGGGCGATCACCGCCACCCCGCCCAGCGGCGTGAACACCGGCGGGGTCGGCCCGGCCGGCAGCTCGACCACCTTCACCACGCCGGGCACCTTGAGCGCGGCGTCGGCCTGGTAGCGCTTGACCTTGCCGCCCAGCACGGCCGGCCGCGCGATGGATGCGTACAACATGTCGTCCAGGCGCGTGTCGATGCCGAAATGGGTCTTGCCGGTGACGATGTCCTGGATGTCGACGCTGCGCGTGCTCTGCTTGCCGATATAGCGGAACTGCTCCGGCGTCTTCAGGCGCAGCGCGTCGCCGGCCGGCACCGGCAGCGCGGCGGCGGCCTCGGCCAGCTCGCCATAGCCGAGCTTGCGTCCGGACTTCTCGTGCACCACCTCGTGGTTGCGCGCGGCGACTTCCTCGACCGGCACGCCCCACTGCTTGGCGGCGGCCGCTTCCAGCATGCCGCGCGCCGCCGCGCCGACCCGGCGCATCGGCTGGAAGAAGTGGCGCGTGCTGCGCGAACCGTCGGTGTCCTGGTTGCCGTAGCGCGGTTCGTCGCCGGGCGCCTGGATGACGCGCACCTTGGTCCAGTCGGCCTCGAGTTCGTCGGCCACCACCATGGGCAGGCCGGTGCGCACGCCGGTGCCCATCTCGGCGCGGTGGGCGATGATGGTCACGATGCCGTCGGCCCCGATCGAGACGAAGATCTGGGGATCGTCGACCGTGCCGTGCGGCATGCCGTCGGCGCCGTATTTCTTTTCTTCCTTGGCGTCGGCTGCGCGCACGATGCCGGCGGCGCCCACCGCGAGCACCAGGCCGGTCAGCGCGCCGGCCGTCTTCAGCCAGTCGCGGCGCGCCATCGAGGCAGGCGCGGGGCCGGTCAGGCCGGCGGACAATTGCGGGATCAGACGCGAAAATTCGCTCATTTGGCGGCTCCCTTGCTGGCGACTTGCTTGATGGCGGCGCGGATGCGCGGATAGGTGCCGCAGCGGCAGATATTGCCGCTCATGGCCGCGTCGATATCCGCGTCGGTCGGCTTGGGATTGCTCTTGATGAGCGCGGTGGCCGACATGATCTGGCCGGACTGGCAGTAGCCGCATTGCGGCACGCCGATGTCGGCCCAGGCTTCCTGCACGGCGCGCCCGACATCGTCGTCGCCGACCGCCTCGATGGTGGTGATCTGCTTGCCGGCCGCCGCGGAAATCGGCGTGACACACGAACGGATCGGCTGCCCGTCCATGTGCACCGTACAGGCGCCGCACATGGCCATGCCGCAGCCGAACTTGGTGCCGGTCATGCCGAGCCGGTCGCGGATCACCCACAACAGGGGCATGTCGTCCGGAGCGTCTATGTCTTGGGTCTTGCCATTGATCGTCAGACTGGCCATGAAGGCTCCTTGGCAAAGAAAGAGGGGGCAGATCATACTAGCGCGGGCGCCGCGGCAAGTCACTATGCCGCACGGGTCGGCGGCGCGGCGGGGGCCGGCCCTGCCCGTACGTATTTTTGTACGTAGCTGCACGTATGGATATACGGGGTACCTCCACCCATACTAAAAAAACCAGAAAAATCAACGGAGACGACGATGCCCGGCATACCGGTATCCATCGTGGGCAGCGGCCATACGCCCTTCGGCCGCCTGGACGCCCTGAATCTCGAACAGCTCATCGTCATGGCCGCTACGGAGGCGATCGAGGATGCCGGCGTGGACCCGGCCCGGATCGACGCGGTGTTCCTGGGCAATTTCAACGCCGGCCTGGTGCCGGACGCCTTCGCCGCGTCGCTGGTCCTGCAGGCGTCGCCCGCGCTGCGCTTCAAGCCGGCCACCCGCTGCGAAAACGCCTGCGCGTCCGGCGCGGCGGCGCTGCACGCCGGCATGCGGGCCATCCAGGCGGGGGCCGCGCGCACCGTGCTGGTGGTGGGCGCCGAGAAAATGACCGCGCGCAGCACCGCCGAAGTCACCGAGGCGCTGGCGGGCGCGGGCTACAAGAATGATGCCGCCGAGGCCGGCCTGAGCTTTCCCCAATTGTTCGCCCTGGCTGCCGGCCAGTACGCCGAGCGCTACGACGATCCGCTGCCCGCCATGGCCCGGATCGCCGCCAAGAACCATGGCAACGCCATGGACAACCCACTGGCGCAGATGCACCGGCCGATGGACGCGGATTTCTGCAATACCGTGTCCGACAAGAACCCGCTCATCGCGCCGCCCCTGCGCCTGACGGACTGCTCGCTGGTTACCGACGGCGCGGCGGCGGTGGTCCTGACCGCCGCCGAGCACGCGGCGCCGTTCGCCCGCGAAGTACGCTTTCGCGCCGCCTGCCAGGTCAACGATTTCCTGCCGCTGCGCGGCCGCGACCTGCTGGCCTTCGAAGGCCCGCGCCGGGCGATCTCGCAGGCCTATGCCGACGCGGGGATCAGCGTGGGCGACCTGGATTTCGCCGAGGTGCACGACTGCTTCACCATCGCCGAACTGCTGATCTACGAGGCCATGGGACTGGCCCCGGCAGGACAGGGCCGGCGCGCCCTCGACGACGGCACCGTGCTGCGCGACGGCAGCCTGCCGGTGAACCTGTCCGGCGGCCTCAAGGCCAAGGGGCACCCGGTGGGGGCCACCGGCGTGTCCATGCATGCCCTGGCGTTCCGCCAGCTCACCGGCCGCGCCGGCGGCATCCAGCGCCCCGGCGCGGAACTGGGCCTGGTCTTCAACATGGGCGGAGCGGCGGTGGCCAACTATGCCTCGATCCTGCAGGCGACCCGCGCCTGAGCCGCCAATTCCCGCATCATGAATATCGCGAACTGGCTGCATGCCGCGGCCCTGCTGCATCCCGACAACCCCGCCCTGTTCCGCGGCGACCGCCTGCACGCCGATTACCGGTCCTTCGCGCTGCGCGCCGGCGGCCTGGCGCGCTGGCTGGCCGGACACGGCGTGGCCCAGGGCGACCGCGTCGCCCTCTTCATGAAGAACCGGGTCGAATACCTGGAGCTGTTCTACGCCTGCTGGTGGATCGGCGCCATGGTCGTGCCGGTCAACCCGAAACTGCATCCCAAGGAAGTGGCGTGGATCCTGGGCGATTCGCAGGCCCGGACCGTGCTGACCGACTCTCCGCTGGATCTGCCCGGCGACTGCGTCCCGGCGGCGTGCCTGCACCTGGCGGTCGACAGCCCCGCCTACGACCAGGCGGCCCGCGCCGGCCTGGCGGACGATCTGCGCGCCCCGCTCGCCCTGGCGCCCCAGGCCCTGGCATGGCTGTTCTATACCTCCGGCACCACCGGCCGCCCCAAGGGGGTGATGCTCAGCCACCGCAACCTGGCGGCCATGGCGCTGTGCTATGCCGCCGACGTCGAGACCGTGACGGCCGGCGACAGCATGCTGTACGCCGCGCCCATGTCGCACGGCGCCGGACTGTACCACTTCGTATACGTGCGCCGCGCCGCGCGCCACATCGTGCCCGCCAGCCGCGGCTTCGACCCGGCCGAGATCCTCGACACCGCCGAAGCATGCGGTTCGCTGTCGCTGTTCGCCGCCCCCACCATGGTCAAGCGGCTGGTCGAGCAGGCGCGCCGCGACGGGCACGACGGCCGCGGCCTGCACACCATCATCTACGGCGGCGGCCCCATGTACCAGGCCGACATGCTCGAGGCCCTGCGGGTGCTGGGGCCGTGCTTCGCCCAGATCTACGGCCAGGGCGAAAGCCCCATGACCATCACCGCGCTGCCGCGCGAGATCATCGCCGACAGCGGGCATCCGCGCTGGCAGGCGCGCCTGGCCTCGGTCGGCGTAGCCCAGAGCTGCATGGAAGTGCGCGTGGTCGATCCCGCCATGGCCGACGTGCCGGCCGGCGCGGAAGGGGAAGTGATCGTACGCGGCGACGCCGTCATGGCGGGCTACTGGAACAACGAGGCGGCCACGCGCGCGACCCTGGTCGACGGCTGGTTGCGCACCGGCGACATCGGCCGCCTGGACCAGGACGGCTTCCTGACGCTGACCGACCGCTGCAAGGACGTGATCATCTCGGGCGGGTCGAACATCTACCCGCGCGAAGTCGAAGAAGTGCTGGCCCGCCATCCAGCCGTGCACGAAGTGGCCGTGGTCGGCGCGCCCAGCGCCCAGTGGGGCGAGGAAGTAGTCGCCTTCGTGGTGCTGCGGCCGGGCGCGACGGCGCCCGCGGACGAGCTGGACCGCTGGTGCCGCGCCGAGATCGCCGCGTTCAAGACCCCCAAGCGCTATTGCTTCCGCGCCGAGCTGCCCAAGAACAGCTACGGCAAGATTCCCAAGACGCAGTTGCGCGAAGCGCTGCAGGCCGAAACGGCAGCGCGCCCCGGCACGGCCTGAAGCACAGGCCGGCCCAACCCACCACGAGGAGACAACAATGAAAAGACGCGATTTCATCAAGACCGCCGGCCTGCTGGCCGGCGTCTCGGCCCCGGCGGTCTGGCCGTCCCGGCTGCTGGCGGCGGACAAGCCCGTGTCCATCAAGTTCGACAGCTACATCGCCGAGACGGCCGGGCCGTCGCGCCTGGACGACTGGTTCCTCAAGCAGCTGGAAACGCGCAGCAACGGCGCGGTCAAAGTGCGCCGCTACTGGGCGCAGTCGCTCAACAAAGTGGGCGAGCACCTGTCGGCGGTGCGCGACGGCACGTCCGAAATGTCGTTGATCTCGCCGGGCTATTACCAGGCGCAGCTGCCCGTCACGCGCGGCCTGGAATGGTATTACCGCATGAACCGCGCCGACGCGCTGCACCTGGTGTGCCGCGACGTCTACGAGCAGTTCCAGCCGCTGCGCGACGAATGGGAAAAGCGCTACCGCGCCAAGGTCATGTACTGGACCAACTGGTATTACGCGCCGCTGGTCACGCGCGAACCGATCAAGTCGGTCGAGGACATCCGCGGCAAGCGCATCCGCGGCTACGGGGTGGCCAACGACGTGATCCAGCGGCTGGGCGGCACCGCCGTGCCGATGGCCGCGCCCGAGGTCTACACCGCGCTCGAGCGCGGCGTGCTGGACGGCGTGTACGGCTTCGACTTCATCACGGCGGTCGGCTACAAGCTGCACGAGATCGCGCCCTACTTCACCGACATCGGCGACGGCCCGCACGGGCCGTCCGCCACCATCATCAACATGCGCACCTGGGAAGCCTTCCCGGAGCCGGTCAAGGCGCTGTGCAACGACATCGTCGGCGAGATCTACGGCGGCAAGTACACCGAGATCTTCGACGCCGCCGCGCGGCAATACGTCAAGACGGCCCTGGCCGAAGGCGCCAAGTTTTCCTCGCTGTCCGACGAGGAAAAGCGCAAGGCCAAGGCGCTGGTGCAGCCCGCCGAAGTCCAGGCCTGGCTCGACAACGTCGCCAAGCCCGCCGGCATCGACGGCCCGCGCATGCAATCGCTGATCGACGCCGCCATCGCCAAGTACGACCCGCAGGGCACGCTCAAGCGCTTCGACGAGCTGGCCGCCCAGGCATGACCCACGGCGGCCGCGGCGGGCCCCCGCCGCGGCGCGCCATTCTTCGAACGGCCTCCACATGAAAGAAGAAACTCCGCTCGGCAGGCTGCTGCTTGCCCTCTCCAACATCATGGGCGCGCTCGCCCTCGCCTTCCTGTTGTTCATGATGCTGGGCACCACCATCGACGCGGTGTTCCGCACCATCGCCGGCAGCCCCCTGCCGGGACTGTTCGAGATGTCCGAGCTCAGCATGGTGATGATCGTCTTCATGGGCCTGGGCTGGACGCAGTTCGACGACGCGCACATCCGCGTGACCATGGCCCGGAAATGGCTGCCGGAAGCGGCCGGCCGCGCGCTCGACTGCCTGGCCTGGCTGCTGGCGGCCGCCATGCTGGCCGTGCTGGCCTACCCGGCCACCGGCGAGGCGATCGAGTCGGTGGCGATCCGCGAATTCCGCTGGGGCTATGTGGAAGTGCCGATCTGGTGGACCAAGGTGGCCGTCGCCATCGGCCTGTGGTTCGGCGCGCTGCAGATGCTGTTCTGCGCCGCCCGGGCGCTGGGCGGCCGCGCGCCCCGCCGCACGGCCGCCGCCGCGTCGCACTGAGGAGCCGGCATGGACACCACCACCGCCACGCTGATCGCCACCGGCCTGATCTTCGTCCTGATGCTACTGGGCACGCCGGTGTTCGCCGCGCTGGGCCTGGCCGGCGTCGCCGGCATCGTCATGGTCGAGGACTTCGGCTTCGTCCTCAACCGCCTGAAATCGTTCTCCTATGCGCAGTCGGCCTCCTACCTGCTGACGGTCATCCCGCTGTTCATCCTGATGGGCGCCTTCGCGCATCATGCGGGCGTCGGCGCGCGGCTGTTCAATGTGGCGCGCAAATGGGTGGGGCACTTTCCCGGCGGCCTGGCGATGTCATCGGTGCTGACCTGCGCCGGCTTCGCCGCCACTTCCGGTTCCAGCGTGGCCACCGCCGCCACGGTCGGCGCGGTGGCCATCCCGGAGATGAAGCGCGCGGGCTACGATCCGCGCCTGTCGGCCGGCGCCGTGGCCGCCGGCGGCGTGCTGGGCGTGCTGATCCCGCCCAGCGTGCTGCTGATCTTCTACGCGGCCCTGACCGAAGTCTCTGCCGGCAAGATGCTGGTGGCTGGCGTGCTGCCGGGCCTGCTGTCGACGCTGGTGTTCGTGGCGGGCATCTGGGCCGTCGCGGCCAGCGGCCGGGTCGGCGCCGCCCCCTTGCCGCGCCACGGCTGGGGCGAGCGCCTGGCGTCGCTCAAGGATGGCTGGCAAGTGGTGATGCTGTTCGTGATCGTGCTGGGCGGCATCTACCTGGGCATCGTCACCGCCACCGAAGCCGCCGCCGTGGGCGCCCTGGCCGCGCTGGTCATGCTGCTGTGCGCGGCGCAGGCGCGCGGCACGCTGCGCGGCAAGCTGTACGAGAGCTTCCGCAACGCCATCACCACCACCGTGATGATCCTCTTCACCATGCTCGGCGCGGGCATCTTCAGCTTCTTCCTCAGCCTGGTGCAAGTGCCGCAGCAGATCGCCGAGCTGATCGTCGCCTCCGAGGTGCCGCCCACCCTGATCGTCATCCTGCTGCTGCTGGCCTACGTGCCGATGGGCATGTTCCTGGATGCGTTCTCGATGCTGGTGATCACCTTGCCGATCATGTTTCCCACCGTCGTGTCGCTGGGCTTCGACCCGATCTGGTTCGGCATCCTGGCGGTCAAGATGTGCGAAATCGGGCTGATCACGCCGCCGGTCGGCCTGAACGTCTTCGTCATTGCCGGCATCGACCGTTCCACGCCGCTGACCAAGATTTTCCAGGGCGCCTGGTGGTTCGTCATCATGGAATTCGTCGCCACCGCCATCCTGTTCGCCTTCCCCATCATCGTCACCATCCTGCCCGAGATGATGCTGGGCAAATGACGCCGGGCAGCCGGCAAGGGAGCTTCCATGCAACAAGAACGAACCCGCGTCGCGCTGGTCACGGGCGGCGCCTCGGGCCTGGGCCGGGCCGCCGCGCTGGCGCTGGCCGCGCGCGGCGACAAAGTGGCGGTGGCCGACCTGCGGCGCGACGGCGCGCTGGCGTGCGCGCGGGAGATCGCCCAGGCCGGCGGCCAGGCCGCCGCGCTGGCCATCGACGTGACCGACGATGCCTCGGTGGAGCAGGCCTTCCAGGAAGCCGAGGCCGCGCTCGGCCCGGTCGACATCCTGGTCAACAGCGCCGGCATCATGGGCGTGGCGCCGCTGCTCGACTACCCCATCGCGGACTGGGAGCGGATTCTCGCCGTCAACGTCACCGGCACCTTCCGCTGCGCCCGCCGCGCCGGCATCGGCATGGCCGCGCGCGGCTACGGCCGCATCGTCAACCTCGCCTCGATCAGCGGCGTGCGCGCCGGTATCGGCCGCGCGGCTTATGGCACCTCCAAGGCCGCGGTCATCGGCCTGACCCGCCAGCTGGCCATGGAACTGGGCCCGCTCGGCATCACCGCCAACGCGGTCGCGCCCGGGCCGGTGGTCACGGCCATGACGGCCGGCGCCTACACGCCGGAAACCCGCGCGGCCTTCGAGGCCATGCTGCCGGCCGGCCGCCTGGGCACCCCGGAAGAGATCGCCGAGGCCATCGTCTTCCTGGCTTCGCCGGGCGCCGGCTACATCAACGGCCACATCCTGGCGGTCGACGGCGGCTACCTGGCCGCCGGAGTGAACCGCACCGGCAGCCTGTCGCGCTGACGCCCATCCGCCGGCCGCCTCAGGCCTTGCGGTCGACCATGATGATGCGCGAGACCAGCTCGGCGGTGTTCTTGACCTCGAGCTTGCGCATGATGCGGCCGCGGTGCACCTCGACCGTGCGATGCGAGATCTTCAGGCGCGCGGCGATTTCCTTGCAGCTCAGGCCATTGACGACGTAGCCGGAAATCTCACGCTCGCGGCGGGTCAGGTTGGCGGTCTTGACCGGATTGTCGGCGATCCGCTCGAAGCTCCAGATCATCAGGTCGAAGGGATCGTCGGAAGTCAGCGTGATGCCGCGCGCGCGGGCCCAGAAGATCTCGCGGTTGCGATGCTGCATGAAGCGCTCGTCCTCGTAGTAGCAATTGCTCTGCAAGTGCTTCAGGCAGCGCTGGCCGATCTCGTGGTAGTCGGCCAGCGACGGGTACAGCTTGAGGATCGATTCGCCCACCAGCTCTTCGCGCTTGTAGCCGAACAGGTGCGCGAACGCATGGTTGCACTCGGATATCTTGCGGGAACGGCAGACGACCTGCGGAGCAGGCGATTCCGTGAATGCCAACAACGCCAGATGGTGGTCCCGCATGCTTGTCTCCGTTGATCGACCCGCCATCGTCCATGACACGCGGGTGACGACATATATACCGCAGCGGCGGCCGGCGCGACAACGGCCCCCCGGGCGTGCCCGGATCAGGCCTGCTGTCTGATCCGCGCCACACCGCGCCGGGCCGCCAGGCATGCGCCGGACGGCGAAATAGCGGGCTATCGCCGCGTTGCCGGCGCGAACCGGGCCGCGGATTTTGCGGTATCGCGCGAGCAGCGCGCACGCGCGATGCCATGCCTTTATTACAGCAACGCGCACGGACTGTTCCGTTGCGCGGAAAACTCTTTTTGAACTGCGCCGAAATATTTCCAAAGCTCTCCGTCTTCTAGACTGCGGGCCATGCCGATGTCGGGGCACGGATTTCCGGACTTCGATGCCGGCCGTCATATGGCAAACACAGGAGCATTACATGAAGAAAACCTTGCTCGCTGCCGCTCTGGCAACGGGATTCGCCGGCGCAGCGCACGCGGCCGATACCAGCGTCACGCTGTACGGCCTGATCGACACCGGTATCGGCTATGAACAGGTCAAGGGGCCCAACGGCTTCAAGGAAAGCCGCGTCGGCGGCGTCAGCGGCGTCAGCGGCGGCTCGCGCTGGGGCCTGAAGGGCACCGAGGACCTGGGCGACGGCCTGAAGGCCATCTTCACGCTCGAATCCGGCTTCGACAGCCAGAACGGCACCTCGTCGCAGGGCGGCCGCCTGTTCGGCCGCCAGGCCACGGTGGGCCTGGCCGGCGATTCGTGGGGCAAGCTCGAGTTCGGCCGCCAGACCAACATGGCCTCCAAGTACATCGGCGGCATCAGCCCGTTCGGCACCGACTACGGCATCGCCGGCATCGGCAGCGCCTTCGGTTCGGCCAAGTCGCTGCGCCTGGACAACATGGTGATGTACCAGTCGCCCAACCTGTCGGGCTTCAGCTTCGGCGTCGGCTATTCGTTCAACGCCGACGACGAGAAGGACGGCAACTTCGCCACCGGCGACAACAACCGCGTCATCACGGTGGGCGCGAAGTACAGCAACGGCCCGCTGACGCTGGCCGCCGCCTACGATCGCCTGAACCCGACCAACGCCGTGTCGGACGAGCAGGACACCAGCCTGCAGGAATACATCATCGGCGCCGAGTACGACTTCGAAGTGGTCGCGCTGCACGCGGCCTGGGGCCAGACGTACGACGGCTGGTTCTCCGGCATCAGCATGGGCACCAGCCCCGATGACTTCAATTCGCTGGGCAGCCTGCGCGTGGTCGACGGCGCGCGCGTGAACTCGATGATGCTGGGCCTGACCGTGCCCCTGGGCGCGACCAAGATCTTCGGCGGCTGGCAGCGCGCCGACCCGAAGAACAGCAAGCTCACCGGCGACGACGAAGCGTTCAACATCTTCGCCCTGGGCGCCACCTACGACCTGAGCAAGCGCACCAACCTGTACGCCTATGGCGCGTACGGCGACAACTTCGCTTTCCAGGAAGACGTGAAGAACACGGCGTTCGCCGTGGGTATTCGCCACCGGTTCTGACCGACCGGAAAGGCGGGGCCGTCCTTCCGGGACGGGGCGGCCTCGCCTGGCGCAGCACGGGTGTCCCCTCTGATCACGCGGCTTTCCCTCCGTTGTCCGCGAGTGACGATCTCCCCGGCCCGGCTGCGCCTTCCGGCGTTCCGAAGGGTCGGGCCTCCCCGCAAGGGAGGCCCACTCGCAACCGCCGCGGGGCGACGCCGCCGCCATGGTGGCCACATCGCACGGATTTCCCTACTCGCTGGCGACCCGCTCGGTGTCGAACAACCAGCGCAGCCCCACCGGCGAACGCAGAATGCGCGCGCCCTCGTGCCCCAGCCCCGGCACCACCTCGAACACATGCCCGGGCGGCAGCCCGCCGTACAAATACGCCAGGTGGCCGCGATAGGCCAGGCAGCGGTCGCGCCGGTCGCGTCCCTGCAGCATGGCCGCGGCGCTGCGGTCCAGGTGCCGGTCGTCCGGGTCGTCGTCATGCTCGCCGACCAGGTACACCACTTCCTTGGCCGCATAGGCGCGGCGCAGCTCCACGGGATCGCGCGCGCCCACATAGGCATTGGCCTGGCGCAGGCCATACTTGTAATGGTTGTAGCGCGGACAGCGCAGCAGCGCCTCGCTGGAGGGCCGGCCATGGGCGCCGGCCGGTCCGGCGCCGCGGCGGGTCTCGTCCAGGTAGAGATACGAAGATGGCGCGACCACGATATACCGCAGCGCCACGCCGCGGTCCCGCGCCCGCGCATGGCAGGAGCTGGCCACCGCATGGCGCTGTGCGAATTGCGCGCCGGCCGAATGGCCGACGATGACGATCTGCCGCAGGTCGGGAAAGCGGTCGCGCCGCAACAGGCGCTCGACCATGGCATCGACCACCGAAAACGCGCTGACGCCGCCCCCATTGCGCGAATCATCGCCCTGCTTCCAGGCCTGCGGCGCCCAGGCCAGCGTATCGGCACCCAGGCCGCGCGCGCGGATCTCGCGGCGCGTGAAAAACTGCGGCGCCGCCAGGAAGGTCCGGCCGCGCACGTCCCGCCCCGCCCGGCGCGCCGCCCGCGCCAGGGCCCGCCAGTAGCGGTGGCCGTCGCGCTCGGTACCGTGCACCACCAGCACCGCGCGGCGCATCTCCGGCTGGACCTCGTCCAGCGAACTGTCGCTGATATAGACACAGGCCGAACCTTCGCGCAGCCACAGGCGGCGCGCATGCCCGGCGTCCGAAACACGTTGCAGGCTCATCGACCCGGATCCGCCTCCCGTCGCGCGGACCGGCGCGACACTGCGCCGGCCCAAAGTACCCGGCCGTTGTAGCACGCCGGCCGGGCGCGAGCGGCGTTCTCACCGGTTTTTAATCTGGCGCTTCTCTATTTCTCAATTGCGTGGCTCGCTGCCTTGATATCTTGGGTTCATCCCGCTTTCGACCTGGAGATTTTCATGCACGACCTCGACCTTCACCAGCGGCTGCAGCATTGCAAGACGGCCTATGCCACCCGCCACGTCGATCTGTCAGAAGCGGCCAACTTGGTCACGACCGCCAGCCCGCGCCCCGGCGACCTGGTGCTGGCCGAAGTCGCCAAGATCGGCCACCACAAGGCGCTGGAACTGCGTGACGGCCGGCGCGCCAACCTGTTTGTCGGCGACGAGATCGTGGTGGCCTATGGCCACCGCTACGCGCCCGACCAGTTCGAAGCGGAAATCCGCGGCGACCTGCAGGCCTGCGACCTGGTGGCCGCCGGCGGCATCGCCTCCAGCGTCCTGTCGCGCAGCGCGAAGACCGCCCCCGCCACCCGCATCACGCCGATCGGCCTGCTGGCCGACCGCGGCGGCCGGGTGCTCAATGTGGCCGATGCCACCCTGCCGCCGCTGCGCGCGCCCAAGACCGCGCGCGTCTATGCCGTCATCGGCGCCTCCATGAACGCCGGCAAGACCACCACCGCGGTCAGCCTCATCCGCGGCTTCCTGGCGGCGGGCCACCGGGTCGGCTCAGCCAAGGTTACCGGCACGGGAGCCGGCGGGGACTTGTGGCGCATGATGGATGCCGGCGCGCGCCCCGCCCTCGACTTCACCTCGGCGGGCGTGGTGTCCACCTACAAGGTGGAACGCGCCGAACTGCTGCGCATTTTCCTGACGCTTGCCTCGCACGCGATGAACACCGGCATCGACGTCCTGGTGATCGAAGTGGCCGACGGACTGTATCAACGCGAAACAGCGCTGCTGCTGCAGGCGCCCGAGTTCCAGCGGCTGGTCGACGGCGTCTTCTTCGCGGCGCGCGATGCGCTGGGTGCCAAGGCGGGAGTGGAGTGGCTCGCCCGCCACCGGCTGAAGACCATCGCGCTCAGCGGCATCATCACCATCGCGCCGCTGGCCATCCAGGAAGCCACCGAGGCCGTGGGACTGCCGGTACTGGGGCCCGACGAATTGGCGGATCCGGTCGCGCTGGAGGAATTGACCGCCATGGAACCGGCGCGGGCCGCCCTGTGAGCCCGCGTGCGCCGCTTCCGCCCATCCTGGCGGGCAGCCGGCGCGGCCTGATGGCCCGCCTGCTGGCCAACGGCGTCGCCCAGGCCGGCGCCATGGCCGGCATCGCCGTGGCCACCCGGCACGGCTTCGACAGTCTGCACCAGCCCGATGCGGCGCCACAATGGGTGCTGGCCCATGCGGCGGCCGTGGCCCTGCTGGGCCTCGCCCTGATGGGCCTGCGCACCATCGAGCGGACCACCGCGGAACGGCTCGGCCAGAGCTACCTGACGGCCACTCGCCTGCGGCTGTTCGACCATCTCAACAGCCTGTCCAGCCGCGTTCTGCAGAAGCGCACCCAGGGCGTCATGATGGTGCGCTTCGTCGCGGACCTGAACGCGCTCAATGACTGGGTCGGGCGCGGCCTGGCGCGGCTGGCGGTCGCCACGATCACCATCATGTCCGCGGTGGCGGTGTTGGCCTGGCTGGATCCGCTCATTGCCGCCTGCGTAGCCGGCGTGGTCGCCGCCGCGCTGGCGTTGCTGGCGACGGCCGGCGGCCCCCTGTACCGACGCGTGCGCGAACTGCGGCGCGCCCGGGGCCGGCTGGCCGCCAACTTGGGCGAGAAGCTCAACGCCTACTCGCCGGTGCGCGTGTTCGGCCGCACGCGCGGCGAACGCTCGCGGCTGAAGAAGCAAAGCCGGCGGCTGGCCGAGGCCGCCGTGTCCCAGGCACGGCTGGCGGCCCTGCTGCGGGCGGTGCCGGACGCGGTCTCCACGCTGCTCACCGCGCTGGTGCTGGCGGCCGGCCTGCTGCAGGCGCAACGCGCCGGCTGGGGCACGCTGCTTGCCGCCATCCTGGTAGTCAACCTGCTGGATTCGCCCCTGCGCGACCTGGGACGCATCTTCGTCTTCTGGCAGAACTTCCGCGCGGCCCGGGATGTGCTGGGCGGGTTCCTGCAACTGCCGACGCTGGCGGCCGCGGGGCCTTTGCCGCCGCTCGCGACGGGGCCCGGTCATCTGGCGCTGGAGAACGTGACGGTCGCCCGTGCGCTGGCCCGGGCCAGCGCCGAGGCGCCGCCGGGTTCGCTGGTCGCCGTCACGGGCGGCGGCGGCGCGGGCAAGTCCACTTTGCTGGCGCTGGCGGCCCGCATGTTCGATCCCGACCAGGGCGCCGTGCGCCTGGACGGCCAGGCCCTGGCCGAGCACGACCTGACATCGATCCGCCAGGCGGTAGGCATGATTTCACCCGACCTGCCCCTGCTGCGTGGCTCCATCCGCCGCAACCTGACCTATCGGGCGCGCGCGGCCAGCGCGGCCGAGATCGCCGATACCCTGCGGCTGTGCGGCCTGCAGGAAACCATCGCCGCGCTGCCGCGCGGCCTGGACACCCGGATCGCCGAGCGTGGCGCCGACCTGCCGGCCACGCTGCGCCAGCGCCTGGTCATTGCCCGGGCCATCATGGGCAGCCCGCGCGTTGTGCTGGTCGACGATGCCGACGCCATGCTGGATAGCGTGCGCAACGACGCGCTGGCGCAAGTGCTGCGCCGGCGCGCGGCGACCATCCTGCTGGTGACCAGCGATCCGCGCTGGCTGGCGGCGGCCGACCTGGTCTGGCGCCTGGAGGCCGGCCGCATCCACGTGGTTAAACAGACGAAACATCTGCATTCATCAGGAAATGAATGTGCGGTGCTAAATCGATAAAAAGCGCGCATCCTGGGCGCTTCCGCACAGGCATCGTGCGCGGCCCGCCCGCGCTTTCCTAGTGTATGAGGATATTTTGAGCATCAAGACTCGCATCTGGGTCTTCCAATCCATTGTCGCCTTCTCGGTCATTGTCATGGCGGTCACGACCGTACTCGCCACGCGCGCGACCAAGGGCTATTTCGACCGGGTGACCCATGCGCGCCGGGAACTGGCCATGACCTCGCACCTGGCCATCGACGCCAACCGGTATTCCGAGCAGATTGCCGAACTGATGTTGCTGGGGCCGTCGGAGCTGCCCGACTTCGAAAGCGCGCGCGCCGACGTCCACCAATCGTTCGCGCGGCTGCAGCAGATGGACCTGCGGCATGCCGACGCGGCGGATCGCGACGAAAAATTCGCGCCGTCGCGCTACGAGCGCATGCGCCTCTTGATGGACGGCATCAACCGTTCGGTAGAGCGCCTGCTGGCGCTGTATTCGGCCGGCCGCCGCGACGACGCCGTTGCCCTGTTCCGCGTCGAGATCGAAAACCGCCTGGATGCCGAATTCGAGCAACTGGTCGCCGAGAACGTCAAGGCCAAGCGGCGCGAAGTCGCCAAGCTGGAGTCGGCGGCCGAGCGGCTGCGGCGCACGGTGACTGCTTCCATGCTGGCGTTGCTGGCGACGCTGCTGGCGCTGACCTCGCTGTCGGGCTACCTGCTGGCGCGCTCCCTCGGCCGGCCGATCCGCGCGCTCGCGGCCGGCACGCGCGCCATCGAGCAAGGGTCGCTGGAATACCGCATCGGCAGCCGGGCGCAGGACGAACTGGGCGCGCTGTCGCGCAGCTTCGATACGATGGCCGCCCGCCTGCACGAACAGCACACCATGCTGCTGGCCGCCAAGAGCCAGCTCGAACACGAGGTCGCGCAGCGCACGCGCGACTTGGCGCAGGCGAACCAGCGGCTGACCGAGGTCGACCAGCAGCGCGTGCGATTCCTGGCGGACATCAGCCACGAATTGCGCACCCCGCTGACGGCGCTGCGCGGCGAGGCCGAGATCGCGCTGCGCGGCAAGACGCCGCAGGAATCCAACTACCGCCAGGCGCTGTCGGAAGTGGTGGCGCGCGCGGCGGAAATGAGCCACCTGATCGAAGACCTGCTATTCATCGCCCGCTCGGAAAGCGACGACATCGATTTCGACAAGGGCCTGCTCGACCTGAAGGACGTCGCCCGCGCGGCCCTCCACGACACCGACGTGCTGGCGCGCCGGCGGGACATCCGGCTGGCCATGCACAGCGACGAACCGGCTCGCGCCGTGCCCATCTACGGTGACAAGGTACGCCTGAAGCAGGCGGCCATGATCGCGCTGGACAATGCCATCAAGTATTCAGCGCCCGGCACGGCGGTCGAAATATCGGTGCGCCGCCTGGACAACGAGGGCGAGCTGTCCATCCGCGACCAGGGCGCCGGCTGCGCCGCCGACGACCTGCCACATATATTCACCCGCTTCTACCGGGGCGCGCAGGCGCGCGAGCGCTGGGCCGCCGGCAGCGGCCTGGGCCTGTCCATTGCCCGCTGGATCGTCGACAAGCACGACGGCACGGTGAGCTTCGACAGCACGGAGGGACAGGGCTCGACGTTCACCATCCGGCTGCCCCTGAGGAATGGCCATGTATAACGCCAAGGTACTGCTGGTCGAGGACGATCCGCGCATCATTTCCTTCCTGCAGCGCGGCCTGCAGGCCGAAGGCTACAGCGTGGACGTGTCGCGCGACGGCCAGCACGGCTACGAGACGGCCCGCGACGGCGATTTCGACCTCATCATCCTGGACCGCATGCTGCCCCGGCTCGAAGGCGTCGAGGTGTGCGCCCGGCTGCGCGCCGACGGATGCCGCAGCCTGATCCTGATGCTCACCGCCAAGGCCGAACTGCAGGACCGCATCGTCGGGCTGAAACAGGGCGCGGACGATTACCTGAGCAAGCCTTTCGCATTCGACGAACTGGTGGCGCGACTGCAGGCGCTGCTGCGCCGCCGGCAGGAAAGCCGGGGCGCGGCAGCGGCATTGAGCGTGGGCGACCTGCGGCTGGACTTCGCCGCCCGCACGGCCCACCGCGGCGAGCGCCGCATCGACCTGACCGCGCGCGAATTCGCCCTGCTCGCCCACCTGATGGAACATGCCGGCACGGTGGTCAACCGCGCGCAGCTGTTGCGCGCGGTCTGGGGCATGGACTTCGACCCGGGAACCAAGGTGGTGGATGTCTACATACGCTACCTGCGGCGCAAGCTGGAGCACGACGGCGAGGCGCCGCTGGTGCGCACGGTGCGGGGTTTCGGCTATATGATCAGCGCTGAAGACAGCCACTGCCCGTCCTGATGCCCATCGAACACTCCCAGGCCCTGATCAGCGCCCTGCGCGCCGCGGCAGAACCGCATGGCGAAGTGGACGAGCGCCTCATGTTCGGCTGCCATTGCATCCTGCTCAACGGCAAGATCTGCTTCGGCGTGCGCGCTGACGACCTGCTGGTGCGCCTGCCGCCGGACACCCATGAAGCGGTCGCCGAATCGCCGGCCGTGCGCGAGCTCGACCCGCGCGGCGGCATGCGCGGGTACTTCTGGATCGAGCCGGCCGGTTATGCCACCCGCGCGCAATGGGAGCAATGGGTGTCCGCCGCGCTGGCGTACAACCCGCTGGCCAAGGCGTCGCCCCGCAGGAATCGCCGGCGCGCCATCGGCGGCTAGCCCGGCCCCGACGGCGCGCGGATCACGCAGCCGGGTTGCCCGCCACTGAAGCACGCATCCACATTCGCCGCCATGGCGCGCGCCCGGCGGCGGATGGTGCCATCGGTCCAGGCCGACATGTGCGGTGTCATGAGAACGTTGTCCAGTTCGGCAAAAGGCAGCCGCGACGGTGCCGCCGCCTGTCCCGCCGCCGCGGGATACTGGTACCAGGTATCGATTACCGCCCCGCCGATGCGCCGCCGCGACAAGGCGTCGTACAGCGCCTGTTCGTCCACCACCGGGCCACGCCCCACATTGACGAGCACTGCGTGCCGCGCCATCCGCGCGAAGGCCGCCGCGCCGACCAGGCCGTGCGTCCCGTCCAGCAGAGGCAGGGACACCACGATGAAATCGGCGTCCGCGTAGAAACGGTCCAGGTCCTGCAGCCCGTGCCAGGCATCGACCGTGTCCGACAATGGCACCGGGCTGCGGTTGGCCGCCAGCACCCGCATGCCGAAGGCCTTGGCGCAGCGGGCAATCGCCCGGCCGATCTGGCCGTAGCCGAGCAGGCCCAGCGTCGCCGCGCCAATCTCGCCGTGCAGGCCGTCCGGCGTGCCCGCCCGATACGGCCACTGTCCTTGGCGCAGGCGGGCATCCGCGTCCGCCAGCGGGATGCGGCGCGCCAGGATGGCCGCCATCACGTACTCGGCGATCGCCTGCTCGTGGCCATAGCAATTGCACACCGTGACGCCGGCGGGCAGCAAGTCCAGGTCGATGCGGTCGTAGCCCGTCGCGCACACCTGGTACAGCCGCGCGCCCTCGGGCACTGGCATGGAAGCGTCGAGGCGATTGCCGATCACCACGTCGGCCTGCCGCAGCGCCTGAATATCGTCCGGCTCGCAAACGGCCTCGGGCACGGTCCGGATATGCGCCTCGCAGCGCAGGGCCGCGCGGAAGTCGTCGAGGTAGGCGGCGGCGGTGCGGCCATGGAACACAATATCGATCATGCGCCCCCCGGCAAATCCGCCGCCAGCCACTTGGGCCGCGGCGTAGCCGCCAGCAGGCTGCGTGTGTACTCGTGGCGCGGCCGTTCGAAAATGGCCTGGGTCTCGCCCTGCTCCACCACCTTGCCCTGCTGCATCACCAGGATGCGGTCGGCGAAGTGGCGCGCGATCGGCAGGTCATGGGTGATGAACAGGTACGACAGGCCGAGCCGCTGCCGCAGGTCGGCCAGCAGGTCGATGACCTGCGCCTGGATCGACACGTCCAGCGCCGACACGGCCTCGTCGCAGACCACCAGCTCCGGCTCGCTGGCCAGCGCGCGGGCGATGGCGATGCGTTGGCGCTGACCGCCCGAGAACTGGTGCGGGTAGCGCTGCGCGTGCTCGGGCTTCATGCCCACCAGCTCCAGCAGTTCGGCCACCCGGCCGGCCCAGCGCCGCCGGGGCAGGATGTCGCCGTGGATGGCCCACGGCTCCGAGATGATGTCGTGCACGTTCATGCGTGGGTTCATCGAACCGAAGGGGTCCTGGAACACCATCTGCACCTTGCGGCGGAACACCCGCATCTGCGCGTCGCTCATGCGGAAGATGTCCTGGCCCTGGTAGTACGCCGCGCCGGCGGTCGCGTCGAACAGCCGCAACAGCAGGCGCGCCATGCTGGACTTGCCGGAGCCCGATTCGCCCACAATGCCCACCGTCTCGCCCTTGCACAATTCGAAGCTGACGTCGTCCACCGCGCGCAGCATCCGCTTGCTGCCAAACAGGCCGGCCGACAGCGGGTACTCCTTCACCAGGTGCTCGACGCGCAGCAACACCTCGCGCCGGCCCGCCGGCGCGCGCCGATGCCGCTGCTCCATCGCCGCGCCGTGCGGCAGCGCGGTGGTCAGCTTGCGCGTGTACGCATGCCGCGGCTGCGTGAAGACCTCGCGCGCCGGCCCCGCTTCGACGATCTGGCCGGCATTCATGACGATCACGCGGTCGGCCATCGCCGCCGCCACTTCCAGGTCGTGGGTGATCAGGATCAGCGCCATGCGGCGCTCGCGCTGCAGGTCGCGCAGCAGGTCGAGGATCTGCGCCTGCACGCTGACGTCCAGCGCCGTGGTCGGTTCGTCGGCGATCAGGATGTCCGGTTCGAGCGCGATGGCCATGGCGATCATCACGCGCTGGCGCTGGCCGCCCGAGAACTGGTGCGGGTAGAAATCGACCCGGGTCTCCGGCTCGCGGATGCCCACCCGCCGCAGCAGGTCGATGGCCCTCGCCCGCGCCTGGGCGCCCGCCGCGACGCCGTGGCTGGTGTATACCTCGGCGATCTGGCGGCCCACCGTATAGACCGGATTCAGATAGGCCAGCGGATCCTGGAAGATCATGGCGATGCGGCGCCCGTTGACGGCGCGCCGGGCCTCGTCGCCCAGGCGCGCGAGCTCCATGCCCTGGAAGTGGATCGCCCCCGCGACGATGTCGCCGGGCGGGCAATCGACCAGGCCCATCACCGTGCTGGTGCTGACGCTCTTGCCCGAGCCGCTCTCGCCCAGTATGACCAGCGTCTCGCCCGGGCACACATGGAACGACACGTTATCCACCGCGCGCACCGGCTCGTCGTCGGACAGGAAATCGACGGTCAGCCCGTCGATGCGCAGGATGGGCTGCGACAGGTCGGCGTCGCTCATCGGGCGGCCCTCTTCAGTTGTTGCAGGCGCCAGCGCTGCTGCGGGTCCGCCGCCGTGCGCGCCCAACTCGACAGGATATTCAGCGACAGCGTGGCCAGCATGATGGCCATGCCGGGCCAGAAGGCGATCCACCAGGCGCTGGCCAGGTAGCCGCGCCCATTGGCCACCATCGCGCCCCAGGTGAAATCGGGCGGCTGGACGCCCAGGCCCAGGAAGCTCAGCGCCGATTCGGCCAGGATCACGGTGGCGAAGTCGATCGCCAGGATGGTGACCAGGGTGGGCGCCACCAGCGGCGCGATATGGCGCAGCAGTATGCGCAGCGAACTGGCGCCCATGGCGCGCGCCGCCGTCACGAACATGCGCTCGCGCAGTTCCAGCACCTCGGCGCGCGCGGTGCGCAGGTAGACCGGCATGCGGGTGATGGCCAGCACGATCACCAGGTTGGTGACGCTGGGGCCCAGTGTGTACAGCACGATCAGCGCCAGCAGCAGCGACGGAAAACTCATGATGATGTCGGCCGCGCGCAGGATGAGGTGGCTGTACCAGCGTTCCGAATAGCCTGCCACCAGCCCCAGCAGGCCGCCCACGATCATCGAGGTGAACACCGCTGCAGCGGCGATGCCCAGCGTGTTGCGCGCGCCCAGCACCAGGCGCGGCAGGATCGGCCGGCCCAGGGTGTCGGCGCCCAGCACATACAGCCAGCCGGCGTCCAGGCTGAACGGCGCCAGGTTGCGGTGGCGCAGGCCCAGCCGGGTCGCCGTGTCGCCCACCAGCCACGGGCCGAACAGCGCCGCCAGCACCAGCAGGAGCAGGAACACAGCGGCCGCCAGGGCCAGCCGGTCGCGCTTGAGATAATCGAACAGCAGGCGGGCGCGGCTGCGGCCGGGCGGCGCGGCGGCTGGGCGGGCGGATAGCATGGCGGTCATGTCAGTACCGGACGCGGGGATCGAGCACCGCGTACAGCACGTCGATCACGATGTTGAGGATGAAGATCGCGGTGGCGGTGACCAGGATGGTCGACTGCACTACGGCGAAGTCGCGCTGGATGATCGAATCGATCATCAGCTTGCCGATGCCCGGCCAGCCGAAGATCGACTCCACCACCACCGCGCCGTTGATCAGGCCGGTCGCCAGGTCGCCGGCCACCGTGATGACCGGCAGCAGCGAATTGCGCAGCGCGTGGCCGAACACGATGGCGTGGCGGCCCAGCCCCTTGGCGCGCGCCGTCTTGATGTACGGCGAGGCGAGCGACGACAGCATGGTGCCGCGCACCACCTGCACCAGCAGGCCGAACGGCCGCAGCATCAGCACGAAGATCGGCATGATCCAGTACTGCCAGCCGCCGGTGCCCGAAGTGGGCAACACATCCAGCCCCACGGCGAACACCAGGATGGCCACGATGGCCACCCAGAAGTCCGGCGCGCTGGCGCCGGCCAGCGAGGCCACGCTAGCCAGCCGGTCGAATACGCCGCGCGGACGCGCCGCCGCCAGCGAGCCCACCAGGATGGCCAGCGAGACCGACAGCAGCATGGCCACGCAGGCCAGCTTGAGCGTCTGCGGGAACGCCTGCAGCGCCACGGCCATGGCCGAGCGGTGCTGGCGCATGGATTCGCCGAAGTCGAGCCGCGCCAGATCGGACAGGTAATGCCAGAACTGAACGTAGACCGGCTGGTCCAGCCCGTTCAGCTTGGCGAACGCGGCGCGCGCCTCGGGCGTGGAATCCAGCGGCAAGTAGAGCGCGGAGGGGTCGCCGGTCAGCCGGACCAGGAAAAAAACCAGTATCAGCAGGCCCAGTATGGAAATGACACTGTGCGAGGCCCGCCGGCCAAGATAATTCAGCATGAAACTCCCCGACTGCCGTGATGCGCCCGGCCGCGATCAGTTCTTGAAATGCAGGTTGGCCAGCGGGATCTCGCTGTTGGTCGTGATGTCCGGTTTCCAGTCCAGGCGCTCGCCCACGCGGGTGTAGCCGATCATGTGGAACATGGGAATGTCCGGCACCACTTCCTTGCGCATCTGGTCGAAAATCTGCTTGAAGGCATCTTCGCGCGCCTGTCCGGTGGCGGCCATGGCGGCGTCGATCTCCTTGTCGACGGCCGGGTCGTTCATCATCGAGTACTGGCCGCTGGAACGGTAGAAGATGGGAATGGTGAAGGCCGCGTCGCCCTTGTTGTTGTCGTGCATCATCTGCAGCAGGTTGGCGCCGCGCTCGGCCGGGTACGGCTTCTGCAGGTAGCGCAGCCAGTCGGCCACGTCCAGCATCACCAGCTTGACGTTCAGGCCCGCCGCCTGCCACATGGTCATCATGGCCTCCATGGCTTCGGCGCCGTTCGGGTAGATGCCGTTGCGGCCGATCAGCTTGATCTCGGCATCCACCTTGACGCCGTCGGCGCGCGCCGCGTCGACCAGCTTCTTGGCCTCGGCGGCGTCGTACTTCCAGGGCTCGAGCCTGTCGTCGTGGCCGACGATGCCCGGCACCACCATCTGCGCGGCGCGCTCGATGTCGTCGCCGAACAGCTGGCCCAGGCCATCCCAGTCGATCGCCAGGTTCAGCGCCTTGCGGACGCGCACGTCATCGAGCGGCGGCTGCGCCACGTCGATGCGGATCGCCGTGGTTTCCGAATTCAGGTACGCGAAATCGGTCTTGGGGTTGGTCGCGTCCTGGATGGCGATGGAGGGGGTCAGGTCCGCCTCGCCGGTTTCCACCATGGCGGCGCGGATCGACGATTCCTGGCGCCACACATAAGTGGCCTTCGAGACCTCCGGCTGCTTGCCCCAATAGCCGTCGAACCGCTCCAGCACGACCGTCTGCGGCGTGAAGGTCGCCAGTTTGTACGGCCCGGTGCCGATCGGGTCGTTGACCGCCTTGTCGGCGGGCGTATTGGGCGACACCGCCATGACCACGCTCAGCAGCGTCGGCAGGATGGGCGCGGGCCGGTCGGACTTGATCTCGACGGTGTACTCGTCGACCGGGGTGACCGTGAGTTTGGCGTTGCCGAACTTGGCCATGTTGCTGCACGTCACCTTGCCGCCGATCATGCGCTCGATCGAGTAGGCCACCGCCTTGGCATTGAAAGGCGCGCCGTCGTGGAACTTCACCCCCTGCCGCAGCTTGATGCGCCAGGTGTTCGGGTCCAGTTGTTCCCAGCCGGCGGCCAGCTTGGGCTCGGCCTTGCCGGTCTTGGGATTGATGACCGACAGCGACTCGGTGACGTTCTGGTTCAGGATCTGCCCGATGTTGGTCACGATGGTGCCGCAGGGCTCCAGGTTGGCCGGCTGCTCCGGCAGCACGATGCGCACTTCCCGGTTGCCATCCTGCGCGGCGGCCGGCCCGGCCAGGGCGGCCAGCAGGGCCGCCGAGGCCAGGGAAACGATACCTGCTCGATTCATGTCTTCCTCCTTGGGTTGGTCTTGCGCGACGGTCTTGCACAGTTCTGCCCGCGTGCTTGCTCGTCGCCGGCCCGCCGTCGGACGGGCCGTTCGCGGCCGGAGCCGCCCGGCTCAGTCGCCGGCGCGCTCGATCAATGCCTTGAGCATGTCCTTCTCCTGCGGCTTCAGGTTGGTCAGCGGCGGGCGCACCGGCCCGGGCGTGCGGCCGATGAGCTCCACGCCCGCCTTGATGATCGACACCGCATAGCCCTTCTCGCGGTCACGGATGTCGGCGAAGGGAAAGAAGAAGCTGTCCAGGATCGCGGTCATCGTCGCCTGGTCATCGGCGCGCAGCGCGTTGTAGAAACGCACGGCCAGCTTGGGCACGAAGTTGAAGACCGCCGACGAATACGTGCTCAGCCCCAGGCCGTTGAAACCCTGGGCATACAGCTCGTGCGTGGGCATGCCGCCGATATACGACAGCCGGTCGCCCAGCTTGGCGGTGATGCGGCGCACCAGTTCGGTCTTGCCCGTGCCATCCTTGAAGCCGATCAGGTTCGGGCAGGCGTCGGCCAGGCGCGCCACGGTGTCGGCGCTGGCGATCGAATTCGAGCGGTTGTAGACGATGACGCCCAGGCCGGTGGCGTCGCAGACCGCCTTGACGTGCTGGTAGATGCCTTCCTGCGGCACTTCCATCAGGTAGTGCGGCAGCAGCAGCAGGCCGTCGGCGCCCGCGTCCTCGGCGCGGCGCGCAATATCCTTGGCCAGCGCGGTGCCATAGCCGCAGCCCGCGATGATGGGCACGTCGCCGGCGGCCTCCTTGGCGGCGCGGGTGACCGCGCCGATCTCGTCCGGCGCCAGCGAGAACATCTCGCCCGTGCCGCCGGCGGCGAACAACGCCGCCGCGCCAAAGCCGGACAGCCATTCCACGTGGGCGCGGTAGCTGTCCAGGTTCAGGCTGTAGTCGTCATGGAAATGCGTCACCGGAAAGGACAGCAACCCGGAGGCCACGCGAGCCTTGATCTCCTGCGGAGTCATACTTACCTCTCAACTGATAATATGAATTTTGAAAAATCATATTATCAGTATTCAGGCAGTGTCAATCCTCGGAAGCACTGGCCGCCTTGCGGCGCGTGACGGCGCGATAGCGCTGGATGCCCGACAGCAGATGGCGCCGCATGGCGTCGCGCGCGCGGTCCACGTCGTTGGCGAAGATGGCCTCGGCGATCTCGGTGTGCTCGGCCAGGATGATGTGGTCGCGGTTCGGCAGCGGGTCGATCCCGCCCATCACCGTGCGGAACTTCACGCGCGGGATCATGCGCCGCCCGATGTGCTCCAGGAACGCCTTGAAGCGGCCATTGTTGGTGGCCGCGGCGATCGCCATGTGGAAGCGGAAGTCGGAGTCGTCGGTGGACTGCCCGGCCGCCATCAGCTCGCCGAACCGGTCCAGCTCCGCCTGGATGGCCGCCTCCTGGGCTGGCGAGCTGCGGGCGGCGGCCAGGCCGGCGGCCTCGACCTCGATGCCGATGCGCAGCTCGAGTTCCTCGATGATGTCCGAGATCTTGTCGGTTGCGTGGGTGAACAGCAGCAGGGTCTCGGGCGACTGGCGCGGCCCCAGCACGAACACCCCGGCGCCCTGGCGCGATTCCAGCAGGCCGTCGGCGCGCAGGGTGGCGATGGCTTCGCGGATGACCGTGCGGCTGAAGCCGAACTTCTCTACCAGCACCGGCTCGGTGGGCAATTTGTCGCCCGGCGCGTACATGCCGCTCTCGATGCGGGCGCGCAACTCATCGGCGACTTGGGCCGACAGGGTTTTTTTCCTGGCGGGAACGGGTGGGGGCGTGGTCAATCTGTATCTCCCCCGGCAAGGCTGCCGGCCCGGTCATCATATCATTTGGCCTCACGAGGCCCGTTCGATGCCGGCATGCAGGACCCGGGCCGGCGCATGGGTGCCATAGCTGTAGCAGAGCTCGGCCAGGTCGGTTGCCGGCCAGAATGCCAGGTCGGCCTGCTTGCCCACCTCCAGGCTACCGACCCGGTCGGCCATGCCCAGCGCGCGCGCCGCGGCGTATGTCACGCCGTTCAAGGCTTCCGCCGGCGTCATGCGGAACAGCGTGCAGGCCATGTTCAACATCAGCAGCAGCGACGCGAACGGCGACGTGCCGGGATTGCAATCGGTCGCCACCGCCATCGGCACCCCGTGCTGACGCAGCAAGGCAATGGGCGGCGTGTGCGTGTCGCGCAGGAAGTAATAGGCGCCGGGCAACAACACCGCCACCGTACCGGCCGCGGCCAGCGCGCGCGCGCCCGCCTCGTCCAGGTGCTCGAGATGGTCCGCTGACAACGCGCCGAAGCGCGCCGCCAGTTTGCTGCCGCCCAGGTTGCTCAGCTGTTCGGCATGCAATTTCACGGGCAGGCCCAGCGCCGCGGCGGCCTTGAACACCCGTTCGACCTGTCCGGCATCGAAGCCGATGTTCTCGCAGAAGGCGTCCACGGCATCGGCCAGCCCGGCGGCCGCCACTGCGGGCAGCATCTCGTCGCAGACATGGTCGATATAGGCATCGGCCCGGCCGGCATATTCCGGCGGCAGTGCGTGCGCGCCCAGGAAGGTCGTGCGCACCGTGACGGCTTCCATTTCGCCCAGGCGCCGCGCCGCGCGCAACATGGCGAGCTCGGTGTCGCGATCGAGCCCATAGCCCGACTTGATCTCCACGGTGGTGACACCTTCGCGCATCAGCGCCTTGAGCCGCGGCCGGGCTTGCTCGAACAGGGCGGCCTCGCCGGCCTCGCGCGTGGCGCGCACAGTCGAGGCGATGCCGCCGCCCGCGCGGGAGATCTCTTCGTAGCTGGCGCCCTTCAGCCGCAATGCGAATTCGCGCGCCCGCGAACCCGCGTACACAAGGTGCGCGTGGCAGTCGACCAGGCCGGGCGTGACCCACTGGCCGCCAGCGTCGACAGTGGCCGCCACCCGCGTCCGGGCCGGCCGTTCGGCCGCGCGGCCGATCCAGGCGATGCGGCCGCCGGCGATCGCCAGCGCGTCCGCGTCGTCGGCCACCCCGTAATCACCCGCGCGCCCGGGCGCGAAAGTGGCCAGCCGGGCATTGACGACCAAGGTATCCCAGGCCTGGGGTATTCCCTGATGCTCCATGGAACGGCTCCTTTCGGGATATGCATAGCACCAAAGTTTACTTGACTATACTTGTATATCCAAGTTAAATCCTCCTGTCGACATCGCTTTTCGGAATCCTGTCCATGAACGCCACGCTACGCGACCAGCCCCTGGCCCCCTATGCCCGCATCAAGCAGCACATCATCGAGAACATCGAATCGGGCCAGTGGGCAGTCAATGAACAAGTGCCCTCCGAGAACCAGTTGGCCGCGCAATTCGACGTATCCCGCATGACCGCGCGCCGCGCCATCCTGGAACTCACGCAGGACGGCATGCTGGTGCGCAGCCAGGGCGTGGGCACCTTCGTGGCCGAACGCCGGCCCGTACTGCCGGTGCTGGAAGTGCGCAACATCGCCGACGAGATCGCCGAGCGCGGCCACCACTACAGCAACCGCGTGATCACGCTCGAACAGGACGCGGCCACCGACGGTATCGCCATCGCGCTGGGCATCGCGCCCGGCAGCCCGGTGTTCCATTCAGTCCTGCTGCACCTGGACAACGGCGTGGCGGTGCAACTGGAAGACCGCTACGTCAATCCGCAGGCCGCCCCGGGATATCTCGAGCAGGACTTCAGCCAGGAAACCCCCAATGCCTACCTGAGCCGCGTCGCGCCCCTCTCGGCGGTCGAACACACCATCGAAGCCATCCTGCCCAACGCCGAAGTCGCCGGCTGGCTTGGCCTGGCAGGCCCGCAAGCCTGCCTGCAGGTGCTGCGGCGCACCTGGACCGCGCCCCATGTCGCGACCTTCGCCCGCCTGATCCATCCGGGCAACTCGTATCGCCTCAGCGGCTATGCCACGGTGTCCGCGCCGGCCGCCCGGACTGCGGCGTCCAAATAGAAACCCGACGGAGACACGCCATGAGCGCCCCCACGCCCACCCGCCACGACGCCTCGCGCAGCATCCGCGCCCCTCGCGGCAACACCCTGAGCTGCAAGAACTGGCTGATCGAGGCCGCCTACCGGATGATCCAGAACAACCTGGATCCCGAGGTCGCCGAACACCCGCACGAACTGGTGGTGTACGGCGGCATCGGCCGCGCCGCCCGCAACTGGCAGGCCTACGACAAGATCCTGGAGGTACTGCGCCGGCTCGAGGCCGACGAAACCCTGTTGATCCAGTCCGGCAAGCCGGTCGGCGTCTTCAAGACCCACGCCGATGCGCCGCGCGTGCTGCTGGCCAATTCCAACCTGGTGCCGCACTGGGCCACCTGGGAACATTTCCACGAACTCGACCGCAAGGGCCTCATGATGTTCGGGCAGATGACCGCCGGCAGCTGGATCTACATCGGCTCCCAGGGCATCGTCCAGGGCACCTACGAGACGTTCTACGCCGTCGCCAACCAGCATTTCGGCGGCGACCCCAAGGGCCGCTGGATCCTCACCGCCGGGCTGGGCGGCATGGGCGGGGCGCAGCCGCTGGCGGCGACCATGGCGGGGTTCAGCATGATCGCGGTGGAATGCGACGAATCGCGCATCGACTTCCGGCTGCGCACCCGCTATATCGACGTCAAGGCCACCTCGCTCGACCAGGCGCTGGCGATCATCGAACAGGCCCGCGCCGACGGTCGCGCGGTCTCGGTGGGCCTGCTGGGCAACGCCGCCGACGTCGTCCAGGAAATGGTTCGCCGCAACATCACGCCCGACTGCCTGACGGACCAGACCTCGGCCCACGACCCGTTGAACGGCTACCTGCCGCAGGGGTGGTCCATGGACGTCTGGCGCGACAAGCGCCAGGGCGATCCCGCCGCCGTGGTGGCGGCGGCGAGGCAGTCGATGGCCGCGCACGTGCGCGCCATGCTGGAACTGAAGCAACGCGGCGCGGCCACGCTGGACTACGGCAACAATATCCGGCAGGTCGCGCTGGAAGAAGGCGTGGCCGACGCCTTCGACTTTCCCGGTTTCGTGCCGGCCTACATCCGGCCGCTGTTCTGCGAGGGCATCGGGCCGTTCCGCTGGGCGGCGCTGTCGGGCGACCCGGAGGACATCTACAAGACCGACGCGAAGGTCAAGGAACTCATCCCCGACGACAAGCACCTGCACAACTGGCTCGACATGGCGCGCGAACGCATCGCCTTCCAGGGCCTGCCGGCGCGCATCTGCTGGGTCGGCGTGCGCGACCGCGCGCGGCTGGCGCTGGCCTTCAATGAAATGGTGCGCAGCGGCGAGCTGAGCGCGCCCATTGTGATCGGCCGCGACCACCTCGACTCCGGCTCGGTGGCCAGCCCCAATCGCGAAACCGAATCGATGCGCGACGGCTCCGATGCCGTATCCGACTGGCCGCTGCTGAACGCGCTGCTCAACACCGCCAGCGGCGCCACCTGGGTGTCGCTGCACCATGGCGGCGGCGTGGGCATGGGCTTCTCGCAACATGCCGGCGTGGTCATCGTGTGCGATGGCACGGCCGAGGCCGACCGGCGCCTGGCCCGTGTACTGCACAACGATCCGGCTACCGGCGTGATGCGCCACGCCGACGCCGGCTACGACATCGCCATCGAATGCGCCCGGTCGGCCGGCCTCGATTTACCCATGCTGCAACCGTAGCCCTGCCTTCTGCCCCCAAGGAGCCGTGATGCATGATCCCCTACCGACTGCAAGCCGCGCCTTGAGGGCCCTGCCGCTGGCATGGCGCCGCAGGGCGGGCCAGGTCCTCATGGCCGTGGCCGTCGCGGCCTGCGTGCTGCACGGTCCCCGCGCACAGGCGGGCAACACCGCCGTGGCGACCGCGCAGCCCGCGACGGCTGCGGCCCCAACTGCCCGGCTGGCGCCGTTGGCGCTGGATGGCCGGTCGCTGACGACGGCACAGGTGCTCGACGTGGCGCGCGGCCATCGGCCCGTGGCTCCCACCGATGACGCCTGGCAGCGGGTGGACCGTTCGCACCAGCTGCTGCTCGAATACGCGCGACTGGGCCAGCCCGTCTATGGCCTGAATCGCGGCGTCGGCCAGAACAAAGACCAGACGATTTTCTCCGGCGACACGCTGTCGGACGAGGCGCGCGCGCTCTCCGAGGCCTTCAACCACCGCATGCTGCTCTCGCATACGGTCGCCTATGGCGAACCCGCGCCGGCCGACGCCGTCCGCGCCGCGATGCTGGTGCGCCTGAATACGGCGCTGTTCGGCGGCACCGGCATGAGCCCGGCGCTGGTGCGCCAGTATGTGGCATTTCTCAACCATGGGCTGACGCCGGTGGTGCTCGGCCAGGGCTCGGTCGGCGAAGCCGATATCGGCATCCTGCCCCAGATCGGCCTGGCCATGATGGGCGAAGGCCAAGTGGAGCTCGGCGGCAAGCTCATGCCGGCGGCCGATGCGCTGCGCCAGGCGGGCATCGAACCGGTCAGGCCCTACGCCAAGGATTCGCTGTCCCTGCTCAGCTCGAACGCCTACGGCGCCGCCCTGGCCATCCTGGCCGCGCATGATGCCGGGCGGCTCGTCGACCGCGCCGACGAGATCGCCGCGCTGTCGCTGGAAGGCCTGAACGGCAACGTCGCGCCGTTGCTGCCGGCTACGCAGTCGCAACGCCCTTATGCAGGACAGCGCCAATCCGCCCGGCATATTCTCGGCATGCTGGAAGGCAGTGCGCTCTGGCAAATCGACGAGCAGCGCGCGCAGGATCCCTTGAGCTTCCGTACCGCCAGCCAGGTCCACGGCGCCGCCCGGGACGCGCTGCGGGCGCTGGAGGCCCAGCTGGCCATCCAGATCAACAGTTCCGACGACAATCCCACCGTGGCGCTGGACGTCGCGCCGCCACCGGGCGCTCATCCGCAGCAAGCGCGCTACTACGTCACCGAGGGCGCGGTGCGCGGCGCGGTGCTGCCCAGCGCCGGCTTCGACCCCACGGCATGGGTGCTGCCGCTGCAGTCGGTCGGCGTGGCGCTGTCGCATATCGCCCAGTCGTCGGCGCAACGCGTGCTGCGCCTGGGCGACCCCGCATTCTCGAAGCTCTCGCGCTTCCTGTCGCCCGACAGCAAGACGCTGGCCTACACCACCATCCAGAAACCCGTGTCGACGCTGGCCACGGAAATCCGCGCGCTGTCGCAGCCCGTCTCGTCGGATGCCCTGGTGGTGGCCGGCCACATCGAAGACGTGGGCACCAACGCGCCCCTGGCCGCGCAACGCGTTCAACGGCAAGTGCAGCGGCTGCGCACGCTGCTGGGCATCGAACTGATTCATGCGGCGCAAGCCGTGGACCTGCGCAGGCGCGCCGATCCACGGCGCGCGCTGGGCAAGGGCACCGGCGCGCTGCTCGCGGCATTCCGCGACCAAGTGCCGTTTCTGTCGGAAGACCGGCGGCTGGCCACCGACATCGCGCGCGCCGACCGCTTTCTTGAACGGGACCGCGACGCCGGACAGTAGGCGCCGGCCCGATACAGCAGCGAGACCTGCACAGGGGAAACCATGAATACTTCTCTCGTCATCCGCATGAGCGCCGCCATCCTGGCCGGCGCGCTGTCCACGTCGGTCGCATGCGCCGCCGGCGGCAAGTATCCCGAGCGGCCCGTCACCATCGTCGTGCCATTCGGCGCCGGCGGCATTGCCGACGCCCTGCCCCGCATCGTCGGGCAGGAGCTCGGCGACAAATGGGGCGTGCCCGTCATCATCGAGAACAAGGTCGGCGCGTCCGGCAACATCGGCATGGATTACGTGGCCCGCGCCAAGCCCGACGGCTATACGCTGGCCCTCGCGCCGGCGGGCAACCTGACCGTCAACCCCTTGCTCTACACCAAGCTGCCCTTCGACACCGCCAGGGATTTCGCGCCGGTCACCATGCTGGCCACGTCGCCCAATGTGCTGGTAGTCAATGAGCGCGTGCCCGCCCGCACTTTCAAGGAGCTGGTGGACTACGCCCGCCAGCATCCCGACAAACTCAATTACGCGTCGCCGGGGCCTGGCAGCGGCGCCCACCTGGCCGGCGAACTCCTCAACCAGTCGGCCGGCATTGTCGTGCGGCACATCCCGTACAACGCAATGGCTGCGGCGGTCAACGATGTGGTCGCCGGCAATGTCGACATGATGTTCGCGGGGGTCTCCACGGTGCTACCGCAGATACAGGCCGGCAAGCTGCGTGCGCTGGCCGTGGCCGGCCCCGCGCGCCTGCCCCAGCTGGCGGACGTTCCCACCGTGGCCGAAAGCGGCTACCCCGGCTTCGACGTGACCTCCTGGTACGGCATCGTGGCGCCCGCCGCGGTCCCGGCCGAAATCCTCGACCAGCTGCAAGCCGATATCGCTGCCGCCGTCCACCAGGAGGCCGTGCGCCAGAAGTTCGCCGGCCTGGGCGTCGAGCCGGCCGGCTCGAGCCGCGTCGACTTCGCCCGCACCATCCAGGACGAGAGCCGCAAGTGGTCGGCCATCGTCAAGAAAGCCGGCATCCAGCCTATCCAATGACCGAGGAGACCTCATGCAGTCCATCGACATTACCTACCTGAACGGCCCCGACGTGCGCGCGCTGGCGCTCACCGACGCCGAGATTCTCGCCGCCGTCGAAAGCGCGCTGGACGCCCAGGGTCGCGGCAAGACCGTCATCGAACCGCGCGTGCACCTGGTGCCGGAATCCTCGGCCAAGGGCCATTTCAATGTGCTGCGCGGCTATATCGAACCGCTGCACGTGGCCGGCGTGAAGGTAGTGAGCGACTTTGTCGACAACTACAAGATCGACCTGCCGTCCGAGATGGCGCTGCTGAACCTGTTCGACCCCGCCAACGGCAAGCCGCTGGCGGTCGTCGACGCCACCGCCATCACCGACATGCGTACCGGCGCGGTCACCGCCCTGGGCGCCAAGTACCTGGCGCGCAAACAAAGCAAGGTGCTGGGCCACATCGGCTCGCGCGGCACCTCGTATTGGAATGTCCGCCTGCTCGACAGCCTCTACGATTTCGACGAGATCCGCGTGCATTCCCGCCGTCCCGAAAGCCGCCAGGCATTCGGCGAGCGCTTGTCGCGCGACCTGGGCAAGCCGGTCAAGGTGGTGGACGACTGGGAATCCTGCGTGCGCGACGCCGACATCGTCGTCGAGGCCTCGCGCCTGCCCGAGCCCACGCCGCTGCTCAAGACTGCCTGGATCAAGCCCGGCGCGCTGGTCATGCCCTACGGCACCATGAGCGCGGTGGAATTGAGCCTGACTGACATCATGAGCAAAGTGGTCGTCGACGACTGGGGCCAATGCCGCAAGGGACTTCCCTACGGCGCGCTGCGCGCCCATGTCGACAGCGACCGCATCACCGAGGAAAACCTGCATGCCGAGATCGGCCAGGTCGTCGCCGGACTGAAGCCGGGCCGCGAGCGTGACGACGAGACCATTCTGTTCTGGCACCGCGGCCTGTCGACCACCGATATCGCGCTGGGCCATGCCATGCTGGAGAAGGCCCGCCAGATGGGCCTGGGCCAGACACTCAAGTTCGCCTAGGCGCGGCGCCATGGAGCTGATCGCTTCCACACGCATGTACGACGCGGCCCCCGCGGCGCGCGCGGCCTGGCACGCGCTGCTCCAGGCCGCGCACGCGCGCGCCGGCCTGGAGATCCGGTTCGTCGAACACGGCTGGCCGACGCCCATCGGCGAACTATGGGACCGGCCCGGCCTGTGCGGCGCCTTCATGTGCGGCTGGCCCTACGCCACCGCCTTGCGGGCGGGGCGCGCCTACACTGCCATCGCCGGCGTGGTCCCGGCCTGGCCAGCCTATCGGGGGTTGCCGCGCTATCGCAGCGAGTTCCTGGTGCGCGCCGACAGTCCCTGGCGCACGCTGGCCGACGCGGCCGGCAGCCGCTATGGCTGGATGGTGCGCGACTCGCAATCCGGCTGGAACGCGCCGCGCGCCACGCTGGCCCGGCACATGCCGCCGGGCGGCTCGCGGTTCGCCGAATCCAAAGGGCCATACGGCAACCCGCGCGGCCTGCTGCGCGCCCTGGCAGACAAGCAAATCGATCTCACCGCCGTGGACGGCTGGTACCTGGACTTGCTGCGCGCGCACGACCCGGACACATTGGCCGGGCTGCGTACCCTGGCCTATACGCCCTGGACCCCCAACCCGTTGCTGGTGGCCGGGCCCGACGTGGATGCGGCCGTCGCCGCCCGCCTGTCGCGCGCGCTGCTGATCCTGCATGCAGATCCGCGCGATGCGCCGCTGCTGCGCAACGCGCACGTGGCGCGCTTCGTGCCGCCCGACCCCGCGCGCTACGCGGCGCTGATAGACATGGAGCAGGCGGCGCTGGCACGCGGCTATCCGGAGATCCGCTGAACCAGGCGCCGTCAGGGGCCGGCGCCATGGACGCACAAATGCGCGGCGTTAAAGCCCGCCGCATGCGGCACCCCCATCAGGATCATGGTGCGCTCCAGTTCGGCGCGCAGCAAGGACAGCACGCCACGCACGCCCCGTTCGCCGCCGGCGGCCAGCCCGTATGCCATCGGCCGGCCCATCATTACCCCTTGCGCGCCGCAGGCCAATGCCTTGGCGATATCCGAACCGCGCCGGAAACCGCCGTCGACGAATACCAGCGCCTTGCCATCCACGGCATCCCGCACGCGCGGCAACATGTCCATGGCCGCGGGCGCCGCATCCAGCTGCCGGCCGCCGTGGTTGGATACGATGAGCCCGTCCAGGCCCAGCGCCACGGCGCGACGCGCATCGTCCGGATGCAGCACGCCCTTGACCAGCAGCGGCCCGTCCCACAAGGACCTGAGCCAGGCCAGGTCCTCCCATACCAATGACCGGTCCATGGCGCGCGACAGCAGCGCGGCCTGCGCCTGGGCCGACGCGGCGCCGTCGGCCGGCGCCAGGTTGACGAACTGCGGCGCGCCCGCGCGCGCCATGCGGGCCAGCCAGCGGGGGTGGGCCAGCATGTCCCACAGCATGGCCGGCCCCGGCCTGAAGGGCAGCGCGAAGCCATTGCGCACATCGCGCTCGCGGTAGCCGCTGACCGGCACATCGATGGTCAGCACCAGCGCGTCGAACCCGGCCTGCCGCGCGCGCCGCACGATCTGCGCGGCCAGGTCGCGCGCCTGCATGACATACAGCTGCATCCAGCAAGGGCCGGCGGTGGCGGCGCGCACGGCCTCCAGCGGGCTGTTGGACGCGGTCGACAGGATGAACGGCAGGCCTTCGGCGCCCGCCGCCCGCGCGGCCAGCACATCGCCATCCGGGCGCAACAGGCCGTTGAGCCCGACAGGCGCCACGCCGAACGGCGCGGCCCAGTGCTGCCCGTACACCCGCACGCCGGTATTGACGCGGGTCGTGTCGCGCAAGCCACCGGGCAGCAAGCCCAGCCGGTCCAGGCTGTGCGCGTTGCGGCGCAGGCAGCGTTCATCCTCCGCGCCACCCTCGACATAATCGAACACGAAGCGCGGCAGCGCGCGACGCGCCAGCTCGCGGTAGTCGGCGACATTCAATTGCATGGCCGCCTCGCCTCAAGACGACGCGGGCTTGCGCACGAACCGCAGCGGATGCGCGACCAGCTCCGGCGCCGGCAGGTCCAGGGCGCGCGCCAGCGCCTGGCCCTGCGGGTCGGCCAACGCCGCCTCGCGCGCGCGGGCAATGCGTCCGGCCAGCGGCTCCCTGGGGCTATCGCCGGCCGGGGCCGCATCCAGCCACGCCTGCACGTCGTCCAGGATGGCGCTCAGGCTGCGATGGCCGCGCTCGCTGGTCTCCCCGTAGCCCTTGACCACGTTGCCGCACAATGCCAGCTCGAGGGCGGCGCGTGGATCGTGCGCCAGCAAACCGCGCACGGCCGCCAGCCAGCGCCCCATCATCCGCTGCTCGACCGCATAACGTTCGGTGCGCGGGCGCCAGCGGCGCAAGCCGCGCAAGAGGCACAGCAGCGCGAAACCGCCCACACTGCTGGTGCGCACGCGCAAGCCCATGGCCAGGCGGCCGGCGTGCCTGGCCAGGCGGCGGCGCAGCCATCCTGCCAGGGCGGGCGGCAACACCGAACACAACTCGTCCAGGCCCGGCTTCAGGAATTCGGTCATGCGCACCGGCTCGTCCGGCGCCGCGCCCACTTCACGCCGGACGCGCTCCAGCCGCTCGCGCCGCGTCTTCAAGTCGGCGACGCGGATCACATCTTCGTAGCTCATCCACAAGGCCAGGAAGCGCGCAGTTTCGCGGGTCACGTCCAGGCCCCCGCCGCCATGCGCCTGCTCGCTTTGCAGGATCGACTCGATGCGGTCCAAGTACAGGTCCGCATAGGCCGGGCCCTGGTAGTCGACAAGCTGGGCGACGCCCGCGTCGGCCAGTGGCCTGACCTGGACAGGCAGGGCCGCGACGCGCGCCGGCATCGGCGCCACCGGCGCGGCATGGGGCTGACCGTCCGCGGCGGGAAGTTCCGGCCCGGCGCCAGCGGGCGCATCCGGCATGCCGGCGCCAGCCGCCCGGGCCTGCTCGTAGCCGGCCGCGAAGCCGGCCAGGCTGGCATCGACCGCCTTGCCGGCCTGGCGAATGGCGTCTTCGCACGCCGCGCGGCTGAACGGCAAGGCGCCGCTGCCGGCCATCGCGCCGAACAGCACGGTATTGATGACGGTGCGATGGCGCGCCGCCAGGGCCGCCATGTCGAACAGCACGGCCTGCCTGGCCAGCGCCTCGGTCGCGCGCAGCACGCGCTCGGCGCGATAGCGTCCGTCGCCCATCGCCGCCTTCTCGGACACGGCAAACTCGCGGTGCGTGGAAGCCACCAGCACCGTCTTGTGCGGGCTGACATAGCCGCCTTGCAGCATGCGGCCGGCCTCGACCAGCTCGGAGGCCGCCACGATCGCCACGTCCCCCGGATACGGCACCAGGGAAAACACCGGATCGCGCCCCTGCAGCGCCGCGCGCGGCGCCGGCAGGATTTCCAGGTAATAGTTGGTGGCCCCGGTGCGCTGCGCCACCCCGGGCACGGAGGTGCTCTGGACCGGGAAGTCGTGCGCGCGCGCCGCGGCGATGATCCAGTCGGCCAGCACGCCGCCGCCTTCGCCCCCCAGCGCGGCGACCAGCACGGTGATCGGCGCGGGAATGCTCATTGCAACGCTCCTTCGAGGCGGCGGGCGCGGCCGGCCAGCGCGCCGATGATGCGTCGGCGCCAGCGGTCGGCGCGCCGCTCCCAGGCGGTCGGGTTCTGCACCACCTCGGCCTTGAAGAACGATGGGCACAGCTGCGCCGCATGCGCCACTTCACCGCACAGCCCGCAGCCCACACAGCCTTGGTTGACGGTAGCCACGGGGTCGGTGCGCAACGCGCTGGGGTTGGGCTTGATCGACAGCGACGGGCAGCCCGACAGCCGGATACAGGAATGGTCGCCGGTGCACACGTCCTCGTCGATGCCGAACCGGGTGCGCACCACGCGTTCGCCGTTCTTGAGCTTGCGCGCGGTCAGCGGCTTGAGGCGGCGCTGCCGCTCCAGCTGGCATTCGCCGTCGGCGATGATCACCTTCAACCCGCCTTCGGGCGTGCTCATCGCCTCGTCCAAGGTACGCCGCATGTCGGCCACCTGGTAGCTGGGAACCGTGCGCAACCACTTCACGCCCACGCCGCGCAGCGCCGCTTCGATATCCAGCGTCAGCGGCTTGGCCGCCGGCTGCGAAGGCGAGGAAGGAATCGCCTGCGTGCCGGTCGCCGAGGTATAGCCGTTCTTGAGGATCACCAGCACGGAGTCCTGCCCGTTGTACATGGCATTGACGACGCCGCTGGTGAAACCGTTGTGCCAGAACCCGCCGTCGCCCATCACGCTGACCACCCGCTTTTGCATCAGCGGCGCGATGCCGGACGAACTGGCCAGCCCCAGGCCGTACCCCAGCACGGTGCTGCCGATGTTGAACGGCGCCAGCGTGCCGAACGTGTGGCAGCCGATGTCGGCGCTCACGTGCAATGGCCCCAGCTTCTGCTGCGCCAGCTTGATCGCGGAAAACACCGGCCGCTCCGGACAGCCGACGCAGAATCCCGGCGGCCGGTTCGGCACCGGCTCGCCCAGCGCCTCGAGCGCCGCCTGCTTGTACCCGGTCAGCGCCCGGGCGGCCTGGTGCAGCGCTTCGCCGTCACCCGCCGGCTCGGCCTGCCGCAGGTAGTCCGCCAGGCCGCGCAGCATGATCTCGCCCGTGTATTCGCCCGCCAGCGGGAACACGTCCTTGCCGTGCACCCGCGTGGCCACGCCCGCCTTGCGCAACAGCGCATTCAAGGCTTCCTCGATGTAATTGGGCTGGCCTTCCTCCACCACCAGCACCGCGTCCTTGCCCTGGCAGAAGGCCTGCAGTTCCTCGGGGACCAGCGGGTACACCACGTTGAGCACGTAGATGGGTACTTGGCTGGCGCCGAAGGCGTCGGCCAGCCCCAACTGCTGCAGGGCCCGGATGACGCCGTTGTACAGCCCGCCCGGCACGACCAGCCCGAGCTTCGCGCGCGCCCCGGGAAAATGCTCGTTCAGCCGCGCGTGGCGTATGTGCTCCAGCGCCGCGGGCCAGCGCACCTGCACTTTCTGGCGTTCGTGCTCGTAGGTCGAGGGCGGCAGGTTGATCTTGGCGTAGTCGAACGTGCCATCGCGCAGCCCCAGGCGCGTCGATACCCGCGGCGCCACGTTGTCCTTGCACGCGAAGCTGCCGTGCACGTGGCAGGCGCGGATGCGCAGTTGCAGCATCACCGGCGTCTGGCTGGCTTCCGACAGTTCGAATGCCTGCTCCACCGCGTTGACGATCGACGCCAGGTTGGGGCGCGGGTCCATCAGCCAGATCTGCGACTTCATGGCGAAGGCGTGGGTGCGCTCCTGGATGATGCTGGAGCCGTCGCCGTAGTCTTCGCCCAGGATGATCAGCGCCCCGCCCTTCACGCCGGCCGATGCCAGGTTCGACAACGCGTCCGACGCGACATTGGTGCCCACCGTGGACTTCCACGTGACCGCCCCGCGCACCGGGTAATGGATCGAGGCGCCCAGCATCGCGGCCGCGCCGGCCTCGGAAGCGCTGTTCTCGAAGTAGATGCCCAGTTCCCGCAGCAAGCCCCGCGCGTCGCCCAGCACGTCGATCAGGTGCGACACCGGCGCGCCCTGGTAGCCGCCGATATAGCTCACGCCGGACTGCAGCAGCGCCTTGGTGACGGCGAGGATACCCTCGCCGTGGAAAACCTGGCCCGCGCCCAGCGAGAGACTGTCGACCTCGCGCGCGAAAGAACGTTCCATGCCTGCCTCCTGACGGCGCCGCGCCATGCTGCCGCGCGGGCGCCGATGTAATGGGTATTGGGCGATAGTAGGAGCGGGCATACAATCCATACAATCGATGCCAAGTATGTTTCATATCGAATCCATCGATAAAACACCCACAACACACAGGCGCACGGCGCCGGGGAGACAACACGCATGGCGGCCTCCGCCCCTGACGCCGGCGAGGCGCACCGGCTCGACCTGAACCTGGTGCGCCTGATGGTGGCGGTATTCGAGACGGGCAGCGTCAGCCTGGCGGCCGAGCGGCTGGCGCTGACCCAGCCCACGGTCAGCTACGGGCTCGCCAAGCTGCGCCAGTCATACGGCGACGCCCTGTTCGTGCGCGACGGCCGCGGCATGGCGCCCACTCCGCGCGCCGAGCAGATCTACGCGGCGTTCCAGGAGGCGCTCGCCTGCATCGACAGCACCCAGGAGCTGGCCGGCCCCTTCGTGCCGGCCAGCACGACGCGGCGCTTCCGGGTCGCGATGTCGGACATCGGCGGCTTGTGCTTCCTGCCGCCGCTGATGGCCCGCCTGCGGCGCGTGGCGCCCCAGGCCAGCCTGGAGGTGCTGCAAGTGCCGGTGGACACCCTGATCGAGCAACTGGCCTCGGGCAAGGCCGACGCCGCCGTCGGCAACCTGCCGATGCTGCACGACAAACTGCGCAACCAGCCGCTGTTTCGCGAACACTACGTCTGCCTGATGGCGCGCGGGCATCCGGCGGCGGCCAGCGGCAAGCTGTCGCTGGCCGCTTTCCTGGCCACGCCGCACGTGCTGGTATCGTCGCCCTTCTTCGCGCACCAGCGCATGGAAGAAACCCTGCGTGCCCAGGGCGTGCACCGCAAGATCGCGCTGCGCATCCCGCACTTCACCATCCTGCCCGGCCTGATCGCGCAAAGCGACCTGATGGCGATCCTGCCGTCGCGGGTCGCGCGCGTGTTCGAATCCTACGGGAATCTGCAATCGCTGCCGCTGCCGGTGGCCATCCCGGAATTCGAGGTGTGCGTGCACACGCATGCCTACCATGCCGCCCAGCCCGCGGTGCAATGGTTCGCCGGTCAAGTCGTGCTGGCCTTGCAGGACCTCTGACCATCGTGAGCACCCTGTCCCAACTCGACATCGCCGCGCTGCGTCTGCTGATCGCCGTGGCCGACAGCGGCAGCATCAGCGCGGGCGCGGCGCGCAGCCACGTATCGGTGGCCGCCGCCAGCAAGCGCATCAGCGACCTGGAAGCGCGGGTCGGCGTGGCCCTGCTGCTGCGGCACCGGCGCGGCGTCAAGCCCACCCCGGCGGGCGACATCTTCATCGCCCACGCGCGCCGCATGGCGGGCCTGGCCGGCGCCATGGAAGAGGACCTGCGCGATTACGCGCATGGCGTGGAAGACCGCGTCCGCGTCGTCGCCAATTCGGCCAGCATTGTGCAGTTCCTGCCCGAGGACCTCAACGGCTTCATGCAGGGCAACCCGCGCGTGCGCATCGACCTCGAAGAACACACCAGCCGCTCGGCCGTCGAAATGCTGCAGACCGACCGCGCCGACCTGGGCCTGTTCGACGGCGGCTACGCGGCGGGCAACGTGCACTGCCGCCCCTACCGCACCGACACCCTGGTCTGCGTCATGCACCCGCGGCACAGCCTGGCGCGCCACCGGCGCGCGCTGCGCTTCGAACAGACGCTGCAGCACGACCAGGTCGGCCTGTACCGCGGCACCGCCATCCTGACCCAGATGGAGCGCGCCGCCACCGAGGCCGGCCGCGCGCTGCGCCTGCGCATCCAGGTCACCAGCTTCGACGCCGTCTGCCGCATGGCCGAAAGCGGCATCGGCGTCGGCATCGTGCCCGACCGCGTGGCCCAACCCTATGTCGCCTTGGGGCGCTTGCACCAGGCGCCGCTGCGCGACGCCTGGGCCACGCGGCAGCTCATGCTCGGCTGGCCACAGCAGCGCGAGCCGTCGCCCGGGACCCAGGGCCTGATCGCCCATCTGCTGGATGCGGCGGCGGGCTGATGCTTTCGGGTTTCTCGAAAGCTGCTTGAAAAAAACTCGATTGCCCGTCCGGCGTCGCCAAACCTATAACCGCAACCAGGCGGTGAGCGCCGATCCAGACACGGAGACAATCATGCAGCACGCAGCACCCGGGGCCCTCGCGCACGACCTGACCATCCAGCGGGTCCAGGCCATCCCCCTGCATATCGAAGTGGCCATGCAAGTGCCGGGCGGCCAGAAGCGCAGCGCGCTGTCGTGCGTGCTGGTGCGCGTCGATACCGCATGCGGGCTCACCGGCTGCGGCTTCACGGCGATCACCGAGGAAGAAGTGGTGGCCGCCGCCATCGACCACGTCGCGGCCGACGCGCTGGTCGGCGCGTCGGCGCTGGACACCGAGAAGCTATGGGAACGCCTGTACTGGCTGCTGGCGCCGCGCGGTCAGAGCGGCTATGCCGCGCATGCGATGGCGGCCGTGGATATCGCGCTGTGGGACCTGAAGGCGCAACGGCTCGGCCTGCCCTTGTGGCGGCTGCTGGGCGGCGCGCGGCCCGCCGTGCCGGTCTACGCCACCTTCGGCTTCAATTTCCTGGATCGCGAACAACTTGCCGAAGCCGCCGCACAATGGGTCGCGCGCGGTTTCTCGCGCCTGAAGATGACAGTCGGCAACCACGGCCTGCAGCGCCGCGACGAGCCGCGTCCGCTGTCCGACCTGATCCGGGAAGACGAGGCGCGTGTGCGCGCCGTGCGCCAGCGCGTCGGCCCGCAGGTCGAACTGTGCATCGATGCCAATTGCAGCCTCGACCCCTACCATGCGCGCATCCTGGCCATGCGCCTGGCCGACTGCGACATCGCCTTCTTCGAGGAACCGGTCACGCAGAACGACGCGCGCGCCCTGGCCGACCTGCGCCGGCGCGCGCCCATGCCGCTGGCGGGCGGGCAGAACGAAGGACAGGCCGCGCGCTTTGCCGATTTCTTCCACGCGCAGTCGCTCGACATCGTCCAGCCCAACGTCGCCATCACCGGCGGCTACACCCAATGCCTGCGCATCGCCGGCATGGCGCAGGCCTGCAACGTCGCCATCGCCAATGGCGGCGCCTGGCCGTTCCACAACATGCACTTGCACGCCGGCCTGGCGCACGGCGGTTTCATCGAATATCACACCGTCGCGGTGCAAGTCTGCGAGCAGATCTACACCGGCTTGCCGGTGCCGGATGCCGGATGGCTGCCGCTGCCCGAGGCGCCAGGCCTGGGTTTCGCGCCGGACTGGAGCGCCATCGCCGAGATCGCCAGGCGCCCGCTGTCGCGTGGGCACGGCAAGCATTAGGGCCGCAAGCCAGGCGTTTACCAACAACCCGCGCCATGACGCGGCAGGAGACAAGCATGCACCATACCCGCCCCCCAGGAACTTCCCGACGTCGCCGCCTGGTCGCCGCCCTCGCGCTGGCCGGCTGTGCGCCGCTGGCCGGCCTGCTCGCCGGTGCGCCGGCCCGGGCCGCCGACTGGCCGGCGCAGCAGCCGATCCGGCTGGTGGTGCCGGCTCCCGCGGGCGGCTCGCTGGACATCCTGTCCCGCCCGCTTGCCGCCAAACTGGCCGACATCCTGGGCCAGACCGTAGTGGTCGAGAACCGGGGCGGCGCGGGCGGCATGGTGGGGGCCGACTATGTCTCCAAGGCGGCGCCGGACGGCTATACCTTCCTGATGGGAGCCATCCACCATGCCATCGGCGCCACCGTCAACCGCAACCTGGTGTTCGACCCCGCCCGCGAACTGGTCGGCGTGGCCAACATCGGCACCACGCCCAACGTGGCCATCGTCAACAACCGCCTGCCGGTGCGCACGCCCCAGGAATTGGTGGCATGGCTGAAACAGCGGGGCGACAAGGCCAACTACGCCACCGGCGGGCCTGGCACCTTGCAGCACCTGAGCATGGAATGGTTCAAGTCGCTGACCGGCGTGCAGGCCATGACCGTTCACTATCGCGGCAGTTCGCCGGCCATGAGCGACTTGCTGGGCGGGCAGGTCGACCTGATGTTCGAGACCATGCCGCTGGCCCTGGCCCAGACGCGCGCCAACGCGGTTCGCGCCATCGCCGTCACCAGCCAGGAGCGCTCGCCCGCCCTGCCCGACCTGCCTACCTTCAACGAAACCGTCGCCCCCGGCTTCGCGGTGTCGAGCTGGTACGGCGTGATGGCGCCCGCCGCCACGCCACGCCCCATCCTGGAACGGATGCACCAGGCCATCGAACAGGCGCTGGCCATGCCGGACATCGTGCAGACCTGGCAGTCGGCCGGCGTGCAGCCCCAGCCTATGTCGCAAGCCGAATTCCAGGCCTTCTGGCTGGGCGAGATCGACCGCTGGGGCAAGATAGCCGACGAACACGGCATACGCATCGAATGATGCCGTGGCGCCGGTTCGCGGCATGCGTCTTTTGAAAGGGGCGCAGCGGAGCGCGGCCCGGCCGCGCTGATAACATGGGAGCTGTGATCCCGCTTCGACACCCCTGCCATGATCCAGCATGAACGTCGCGCCAGCTTGCGCCTGGCCGCCCTGGCGCTCGCTACCGCATTAGCGGCCGCCGCCCCGGCGGCACCAGCCGCCGGCGCCGACCGGCAGCCCGCTCCCTATCGCCCCATCACCGCCCAGGAACTCTACGACGGCATCATGCAGGGCGGCCTCGCGTCGTGGATCGAGGATCCGGCGCAGCGCACCATGCTGTCGACCCTGATGGCCACCTCGTACATCCTGGGCATCGCCGACAGCGCCACGGGCAAGCAGTGGTGCCCGGCGTCCGGCCTGGACATCGAGGCCATGCCGGCACCTGTGCTCGACTACCTGGCCGACCTGCCCGAGGCGCGCCGCGCCGAGCCGGCGGCCGGCATCGTGGTCGAAGCGCTGGGCCACGCCTACCCCTGCCCGCGTTGAATCGCCGCCTTCACCGGGAGGGAGGCCGCGCCAGGGCCTGCCATTGTTCGCACTGCACGGAAGAATGCTCCCCGTGCTGCCGCGACTTGCAGCGCATGCCTACCCTGGCCACGCCATTTTCGAATGGAAACGCGAAGTCATAGCGGGCCGGGATGACCACGGCCAGGGTTTCATCATGAAAGCCCATCTTGCCGTCTTGCACGAACCGCGCCAGGCCCTCTTCGAAATAGTCCGGCCCGTTGTCGTAAATGTACGGCCGCAGGATGGGGCGCCGGTCCCGGTCGACATACACCCAGCCATGGGCATCCCTGACCAGGGCATGGCCATGGCGGTCGTAGGCCTGTGCCGCGGCGGGGCGGGCCGCGGCGGCCAGCATGGCCAGAATGAAAACGGCGCGCAGCGTGTTCATTGCCTCAAGTGAAGGTGGCGGTGGCGCCGACGGGTCCGCGCCGCCACATCGCATTATGGCCCACGCCCGGTCAGTCCGCGGATTCGCCCGCCATGGCCAGGCTGGCCTGCCGGCCGGCCTCGACCACCAGCGGCACGATCTCTTTCACCCTGGCCAGCGTCAGGCGCGACGCCGGCCCCGACAAGCCGATCGCCGCGACGGTGCGGCCGGTGGGATCGATGACCGGCGCCGCCAGTCCACAGACATCGTCGTGCCATTCGCCCCGGTTGCTGGCCCAGCCGCGCACGCGCGTGCGCCGGATGTCCTCGTCGAACTTGCGCACCGCCGCCCCGCCATCGGCATGGCCAGCGGCGGCCAGTTCGCGGTAGCGCGCCTGGGCGTGCTCGGGCAGGGTCGCGATCAGCATCTTGCCCGACGCAGTGCGCACGCTCGGCGCCCGGCCGCCCACCTCGGTATGCGACCGCACTTTCTCCAGGCTGTCGAGCTTGGCAATGAAGACAATATCGTCGCCCTCCAGCACGGACAGCAGGATCGACTCGTGCGTCAGTTGCTGCAACCGCGTCATGGCGGGCATGGACAGCGACCGCACGTCGAGCCGCTCGACCAGCGGCACGCCAACCTGCCATAGCTTCAAGGTGGCCCGGTAGGCATTGCCCTCCTTCCTGACGTAGCCCAGCGCGACCCACGTCTGCAACAGCCGGTGGACCATGCTGGGCACCATGGACAGCGCCTCGCCCAGCTCGGTGATGCCGGCCGTGCCGCCGTGCCTGGCCAGGTATTCGAGCAATTGCATGCCCTTGACGAGCGTGTTGTTCATGCCGATAGCGTCCCCGAAGTCTGAAGAATCGATTGAGCAAGACGAATTATCGCCAAATCGGTTCGGCCCCACGGCGCCGCGTCTTTCATACAGGGTTGACGGCCTTGTCCAACGCTCCTATTATTTCCACATTCTAGATTTCATTTTCTACTATATAGAAAATAATAAATAGCCCGCAGTTCCAGGCAGCAAGTGATCCGCTTTGAAAACCAGGCCGCGCGCCCCAGGCCATGGCCAAATGGAGAGAGACATGGAAAGGATTGCTGTACAGAACTTCCCCGACCGCACCACCCTCATCACCATCAACCGGCCCGAACGGCGCAACGCCATCTGTTCGCGAACGGCCATTGAACTGCAGCAGGCCTTCCAGGCCTTCGATGCCTCCGGGCAACGGGTGGCGGTGCTTACCGGGGCCGGCGACCAGGCCTTCAGCGCCGGCGCCGATGTCGCCGACGTACCGGAACTCTGGCGCTGCGTCCCCACCGTCGGCGTCACCACCGAAAAGCCGATCATCGTGGCCGTCTCCGGCTGGTGCGTGGGCGGCGGGCTGACGCTAGCCATGATGGCCGACCTGGCCGTGGCGGCCGAAAACGCCAAGTTCTCCTACCCCGAGGCCAGGCTGGGCCTCACCCAAGGCATGATCGCCGGCCTGGCGGGCCGGATCCCCCACAAGCTCGCCATGGAGATGATGCTGCTGGCCCGGGTCTTCGATGCGCGGCGCGCCGCCGAGGCAGGGCTGGTCAACGCCGTCGTGCCCAACGGCCAGCACGTCGAGGCGGCGCTCGCCATGGCGCGCGAGATGGCGCAGATGGCGCCGCTGGTGCTCAAGACCCTCAAGCGCGTCGTCACCACGGCGATCCTGCCGGTCGGCCCCACCGAGCACTTCGGCCGCGCCAAGTACGCGATGGAAGCCGTGGCTGGCAGCGCCGATTGCGCTGAAGGCTTCGCGGCCCACCAGGAAAAACGCGCGCCGGTCTTCCACGGCCGTTGACCGCCCCGCGCGGCCGCCCGCGACACCGCCCCATCCAATCCGCTTCCTGGAGGAGAGAGCCATGGCTCACCTGCTCAAGCAGCTGCTGTCCGCCTGCCTGCTGTTGCTCGCCGTACCATCGCCGGCCGCGCTGGCCGACACTTATCCGTCCCGTCCGATCAAGCTGGTGGTGCCGTTCCCGCCGGGCGGCACTTCCGATACCGTGGCGCGCGTGCTCGCCAAGGGCATGGGCGAACGCCTCGGACAGTCCGTCATCGTCTACAACCAGGGCGGCGGCGGCACCATCATCGGCACCGAGGCCGTGGCCCGCAGCGCGGCCGACGGATACACGTTGCTCTGGATGACGACGCCGTTCGCCATCAATCACACGCTGTTCGCCAAGCGGCCCTACGACACGTTCAAGGACTTCGTTCCAGTTGTCGATGTCATCTCGGTGCCGCTGGTGCTGATCGTGCCGTCGAACTCGCCGGCCAAGACCCTCCAGGACCTGATCGCCATGGCGAAGAAGGCGCCCGGCAAGGTGGCCTACGGGTCTTCCGGGCCTGGCGGGTCCCCGCACCTGGCCACCGCCATGTTCGCCAGCAAGGCCGGCCTGCAACTGAACCACATTCCCTACAAGGGCAGCGCCCCGGCGGTCATGGACCTGGTCGCCGGCCAGACCGACTTCGTCATCGACACGCTGTTTCTCACCCGTCCGCAGATCGAGGCCGGCAAGGCGCGCGCGCTGGCGCAGACCGGGGCCGCGCGCTCCCCGCTGCTGCCCGATGTGCCGACGATGCGGGAGGCCGGCCTGAGCGACTACGAGGCCAGTTCATGGCTGTCGCTGGCGGCGCCGGCCGGCACGCCGGAAGCCATCGTGTCGCGGCTCAACGCGACCGCGAACGAGGTGCTGCAAGACGACGCCGTGCGCCGCTCGCTCGAGGAACAGGGGCTTGTCATCGCCGGCGGCAGCCCGGAGCGCGCCAGGACACACCTGCGCGCGGAAGTCGAGCGCTGGGGCCAGGCCGTGCGCGATTCCGGCGCGACCATCAACTGAAGAGGGGAAACAGCATGTCTGATGCACAAGGGCCGGCGAAAAGCGGGCCGCTGACCGCCCTGCGCGTGCTCGACCTGGGCACCATGGTGGCCGGGCCGGTGGCTGCCACGCTGATGGGCGACTTCGGCGCCGACGTGATCAAGATCGAGCAGCCCGGCGTGGGCGACACCATCCGCGGGCTGGGGCCGTTCGTGAACGAGGAAGGCCTGTGGTGGACGGTGGAAGGCCGCAACAAGCGCTCCATCACTCTCGACCTGCGCCAGGCAGCCGGGCAGGACCTGCTCAAGCGCCTGGTGGCGGGCGCCGACGTGCTGGTGGAGAACTTCCGTCCCGGCACGCTGGAGCGCTGGGGCCTGGACTACGACGCGCTGGCCCGGGTGAATCCGGGGCTGGTGATGCTGAGCGTTTCGGGCTTCGGCCAGACCGGCCCGAACGCGCAACGCGCGGGCTACGACCGCATCGCCCTGGCCTTCAGCGGCGTGATGGACATGACCGGTTTTCCCGACCGCCCGCCGGTGCGCGTGGGCGTCTCGGTGGCCGACTACAGCACCGCCACCATGGGCGCCTTCGCCGTGATGATGGCGCTGTACCACCGCGACACCGGAGGCGGCCGTGGCCAGCACATCGACCTGGCCCTGTATGAGTCGATGTTCCGCTTCACCGACTCAATGTGCGCCGCCTACGACCGACTCGGCATGGTGCGCAAGCGCACCGGCAATGTGCACCAGGCCGCCGCCCCGGGCAAGACCTTCCCCACCCGCGACGGCCGCTACATCATCCTGACGATCTCGGGCGATACGCTGTTCCGGCGCCTGATGCAGGCCATCGACCGCCCCGACCTGGGCGAGGATCCCGGCCTGGCCACGCATGAACAGCGCTGGCGCCGCATCGAAGAACTGAACCAGGTAGTGGAAGACTGGATCGCTGCGCGGCCGGTCGACGCGGTCGGCCAGGCGCTCGACCGCCATGGCATCCCGTTCTCGCTGGTGCTGTCGGTGGAAGACATTTTCCGCGACCCCCACTACGCGGCGCGTGGCAACCTGGTCACCACCCAGCACCCGCGCATGGGCCCGGTCACCATGCAGGGCATCGTGCCGCGCCTGTCCGGTACGCCGGGCGAGATAGCCTGCGCCGCGCCGTCGCTGGGCCAGCACAACGCCGAAGTCTATGGCGGGCTGCTCGGGCTGGATGACGCCGCCCTGGCCGCCCTGCAAGAGCGCGCCGTGATCTGAGGGAAGACCATGCGCATACTCGATGGACTCAAAGTGCTGGAAGTCGCCTCGCTGGGACCCGTTCCCTGGAGCGGCATGCTGTTGGCAGACATGGGCGCGTCGCTGATACGCGTGGACCGCCCCGGCAGCGATCCGGACGATACCAAGCGTGATCCGGTGCGGCGCGGCCGCCGCGCCGTGTGCCTGGACCTCAAGTCGCCGCAGGGACAGGCGGGTTTCCTGGCGCTCGCCGCGCGCGCCGACGTGCTCATGGAGGGCATGCGGCCCGGCGTCATGGAAAGGCTGGGCATCGGGCCCGGCCCGTGCCTGCAGGCCAATCCGCGCCTGGTCTATGCCCGCATGACCGGCTGGGGCCAGGCCGGCCCCCTGGCGCTGCGCGCCGGCCACGATATCAACTACATCGCCGCCACCGGCGCCCTGCATGCGATCGGCACCGCGCAGTCGCCAGTCGTGCCGCTCAACCTGGTGGCCGACTATGGCGGCGGCGGCGCCTTCCTGGTGATGGGCATCCTGGCATCGGTGCTGCAGGCTCGGCAATCCGGCCAAGGCCGCGTGCTGGACATCGCGATGATCGACGGGGTGGCCAGCCTCATGACCGCCGCGTACGGCCGCCTGGCGAACGGCACGTGGCAGGACCGGCGCGCCGCCAATGCCCTGGACGGCGGCGCACCCTGGTACGCCGTGTACGAAACGCGCGACGGCAAGCACGTGGCGGTGGGCGCCGTCGAACCGCAGTTCTACCAGGAACTGCTCGAGAAACTCGCGCTTGCGCACCTGCCCGACCGCTCCGATGCCGCGCATTGGCCCGCCATCCGCGCGGCCTTGGCGCAGGCTTTCGCCAGCCGCACCCGCGACGAATGGGCCGGTTACTTCGCCGACAGCGATGCCTGCGTGACGCCTGTGCTCTCGCTGCGCGAGGCCCCCGATCATCCCCACAATCGCGCGCGCGGCCTGTTCGCTTCCTGGCAGGGCGCGCCCACGCCGGCTCCCGCGCCGCGCACCGGCGACCTGCCGGCCGCCCTCTCGCCCCCCTCCCATACGGTGCCGCTCGAGCAGGCCCTGGCAACCTGGAAATGAAGGAGACAGCATGAAAGCGCCCCCCTTTGCCGCAGTACTGCTGTACGCCCTGGCCCTGTGCGCGCCCGCCCCCGCCATGGCCGCCGATGCCTTTCCGGCCAAGCCGATCAAGTTCGTCATTCCCTACCCGCCCGGCGGCACCTCCGACACCTTGGGCCGGGTGGTCGCCGACGGCATGGCCAGGCGGCTGGGCCAGAGCGTCATCGTCGAAAACCGCCCCGGATCCGGTACGGTCATCGGCGCCGACCATCTCGCCAAGAGCGCGCCGGACGGCTATACCGTGCTGCTGACCAGCCCGGGCGTGGCCATCAACGCCGCCCTGCGCACCGACCTGCCGTACGACACCCGGCGCGACATCGAGCACATCTCCACCGTCGCCCAACTGCCCATGGCGATTTTCGCGTCCGCGGGCAGCCGCTACGGCACGGTGGACGACATCGTCGCGGCCGCCCGCAAGGCGCCCCGGGAGATCTCCTACGGCACGGCGGGCACCGGCTCCACCGGCCACCTCACCATGACCTTGATGGAACACCTGGCGGGTGTCGAACTGCTGCACGTGCCGTTCCAGGGGTCCGCGCCGTCCGTCAACGCAGCGGCCGGCAACCACGTCATGATGGCCGTCGACACGGTCTACCTCGGCAAGCCCATGGTCGATGCCGGCAAGCTGAAAGCCATCGTGGTGTTCGACGAACAACGCTCGCCGCTCCTGCCCGATACCCCCACGGCGCAGGAAAGCGGGCTGCCGAAACTCGTATCGACCGCCTGGTACGCCATCGCCGTCAAGCGCGGCACTCCCGCGGCCATCAGCCAGAAAATCAATGCGGCCATCAATGCCACGCTGGCCGAACCCAAGGTCGCACGGACATTTGACGAAATGGGGCTGCAGATCATCGCGGATAGCCCGTCCCAGGCCGAAGCGCATTTTGCGGCCGAGCTCGAGAAAATGCAGGATGCCGTGAAGCTGTCGGGCGTTTCCGCGCCCTAGTCGCGGCGACCGTCACATGCGCGCGGCCTCGCCTGGCAGCCCGCGCGCATGCACCCCGGCCGCCACCACCGGCGACGCCAGCGACAACAATGCCTTCAGGTGCCGCGCCTCGTCGGTCGGGCTGCGCCCGAACAGGCGCTTGAATTCGCGGCTGAACTGCGAAGGGCTCTCGTAGCCTACCTGTTCACAGGCGCTGGCCGCGTTCATCCCCTGGCGGATCATCATCAGCCGCGCCTGGTGCAGGCGGATCGCCTTGATGTACTGGATGGGCGACGTCGCCGTCACCGCCTTGAAATGCACATGGAACGCCGGCACGCTCAGGTTCGCCTCGCTGGCCAGCGTGGCCACGTCCAGCCCACGGTCGTATTGCGTGTGAATGCGCCGCAACACCTTGGCAATGCGGCCGAAGCTGCCGCCCTGCTGCAGCGCCGCGCGCAGGCCGCCGCCCTGGTCGCCCGTCAGCACCCGGTAGGTGATCTCCCGGTAGATCGACGGCCCCAGCAGGCGCGCCTCGACGGGCGAGCGCAGCGCCTCCAGCATGCGCAGCGCCGCGTCCTCCAGCTTGTCGTCCATCCGCGTCGCATACATGGTCACGGGCCTGGCTTTCGTGCCGGATGCCGCCTCGTCCACCTCCATCACCAACTCGGCCGTCATGGCGGGGTCGATGCGCAGCGCCAGTCCCAGCAAGGGCTCGGCCGGGCTGGCTTCGGTCTCGATGCTGAAAGGCAGCGGCACCGACAGCACCAGGTAATGCTGCGCGTCGTAGACATACATGGCGCCGCCATGAAAGCCGCGCTTGCGGCCCTGCACCACGATGACGATGCTGGGTTCGTAAAGCGCCTGGGTGCATGAGAGCGGGTGGTTCGAGCGCATGAAGGTCACGCCGTCCAGCAGCGACTGGGTGTAGCCCTCGGCGGGCGCAAGATCCCCCAGCAGCGCGATCATTCGCGCCTGGCGCGGCGAGTGGACTGGAGCGGCATGGGCCATGGGCGGCATTCCCGGGATCAGTAGCTATAGGCCAGGAGCATAGCAATCCGGCCGCCGTTTTGGGAGGCGGCCAATAGTTTTGGGCAAGCATCCAATAAGAACAGGCCTTAACGGCGGTGGCGCCTCTCCTTAGCATGACTGCCATGACGCAAGGCCGCTGGCATGCCGCCCCGGCAACCGTCCCACCAGGAGAACCCGCAATGTCCCAAGCCACCGAAGCAAAAGTCATCCTCGTCACCGGCGCCAGCAGCGGCATCGGCGAAGCCACCGTCAAGCTGCTGGCCCGCCAGGGCCATCGACTGGTGATCGGCGCGCGCCGCACCGAGCGGCTGGCGGCGCTGGCCGAAACGCTGCGCGCGGCGGGCGGCCAGGTCGAGTACCGTGCCCTCGACGTCACGCAGCGCGCCGACGTGCAGGCCTTCGCCGATTTCGCGCTGCAGCTCCACGGCCGCATCGACGTGATCATCAACAACGCCGGGGTCATGCCGCTGTCGCCCATGGCCTCGCTGAAAGTCGACGAATGGGACCGCATGATAGACGTCAACATCCGTGGCGTGCTGCATGGCGTGGCCGCCGTGCTGCCCGCCATGCAGCGCCAGGGCGGCGGACAGATCATCAATATTTCCTCGATCGGCGGCCTCTACGTGGTGCCGACGGCGGCCGTGTACTGCGCCACCAAATACGCGGTACGCGCCATTTCCGACGGGCTGCGCCAGGAAAACGACAAGCTGCGCGTGACCTGCGTCTACCCCGGGGTGGTCGAATCGGAGCTGGCGGACACCATCACCGATCCGGCCGCCGCCCGCGCCATGGAAACCTACCGGCAGATCGCCCTGAAGCCCGAGGCTATCGCCACGGCCATCGCGCACGTCATCGCCCAGCCCGCCGATGTGGACACGAGCGAGATCGTCGTGCGCCCGACCGCCAGCCAGTAATGACTTTCCGCCATCCACAAGGAGCTGCGATGAACCGCCTGCATTCCGCCCTGGCCTGCCTGCTGCTGGCCGCCGCCATCCCGTCCCCGTCACATGCCTCCAGCACCGAAGCGCGCATCCAGCGCGGCGCCGAAGTTATCCGCGAACTCAACAACGGCAAGGCACAGCCGACACTGGAAACCATGCGGCGCGAGTTCCCGTTCCTGGCGGAGGCCACCGAAGCCTATGCGCTGGGCGACGTGTGGAGCCGTCCGGGGCTGGACAATCGCACCCGCCAGCTTGCCGCGGTGGCGGTGATGGCCGCGCTTGGCGAGACCGCCATGATGCGGGTACACGCCGGCTACGCGCTGAACATCGGCGTGTCCGAGGACGAGTTGAAGGAGGCCATCTACCTGATCACGGTGCCGGTGGGATTCCCCCGCGCCATCGCGGCGTCGCAGGCACTGGCGCAACTGTTCCAGCAGCGGCGCGCCGCCGCGGGCGGCTGACCGCCCCTCCGCCCGCGCTCAGGCCGGCACGGCGCGCGGGGCCAGCAGCGCCCCCGCGCCCGGCACGACCGGCTCCAGCCCCAGGTGGTCCAGCATGCGCCACACCGTGCAGACCGCGGTCGACACGACCGGCACGTCCATCCGGTCCTGCACCGCCTGGATGGCGGGCAGCGACGGCATTTGCACGCAGGCCGACAGCACCACGGCATCGACGCCGCGGGTATCAAGGGACTTCACATCCTCCACCAGTTGCATCGGGTCGCGCCGGCCGACCTCCAGGTTGTCGGCAATCTCGAAGCACTTGGCGTCCGCCACCTCGATGCCTTCGTGCTCGATGTAGGCCACCACCTGGTCGGTCAGCGGCCGCATATAGGGCGCCATCAGCGAGATCCGGCGCGCGCCGAGGCGGCGCAGGCCGTCGATGAGCGCGCCCGCCGACGTCATGACGGGCGCCTGGCAAAGGTTGGCGCGCGCCACCTCGCTCAGCTCGCGCTCCGTCTGGCGGTGGTATCCCGGCCCCATGGCCATGATGGCCACCAGGCAGGCGGTGCTGATCACGTCCATGCGCGCGTCCGCCAGTTCGGCGGCGCAGCGCAGTCCCTCCCGGTTCATCGCCTCCAGCTCGGCGCGCGTCACTTTGTGCATGCGCATGCGACTGCTGTGGAAGGTGAAGCGCTCCGGCCGAATCGCCTCGCGGGCGCGCAGCATGGCCGGAATCTCCGTCTCCATGGTGATGTTCGAACTGGGCACGATCTGGCCGATGCGATAGACGCGGCTCATGGCGGTTCCTTTGCGGTTCATTCCAGGGAAATACTGGCCTGCTTGACGATTCCGGCGAAGCGCGCCGAATCCTCCTCCTGCGCGCGCGCCACGGCGGCGGCGTCGGCGGCCCAGGCGTCGAAGCCGAAGGTCTCGAAACGCTGCCGCACGGACGGCGCCGCCAGCGCGGCCGTGATGTCGGCGTTCAGGCGCTTGACCACTTCCGGCGGCGTGCCCTTCGGCGCGAAAGCGGCCACCCAGGTCTTCAGCTCGAAGCCGGCCGGCCCGCCCGCCTGCGCGACCGTGGGCACATCGGGGTACAGCGCCAGGCGCCCGGGGGCCGCCAGCGCCAGCAGCTTCACCCGCCCCGCCTGATACAGGTTCTGCACCGTGGCGGCTGTGCCGAACGCCCAGTCGACCTCGCCGCTGGCGACGGCGGTATACAGCTGCGGCAGCTCCTTGAAAGGCACGTGGGTCATGGAAGTCCCGGTATCCCGCTGGAACATGGTGGCGCCCACATGGGCCACGCTGCCCATGCCCCAAGTGCCGTAGGTCTGCCGCCCGGGGTCGCGGCGCGCGGCCTCGACCAGGTCGCCGACATCGCGCCACGGCGAATCGGCGGCCACCACAATGAAGAAATGGGTGGTATAGATGGGCGCCACCGCGATGAAGTCGCGCGAGGGGTCGAACGGCATCTTGCTGTACAGGTGCGGCTGCAGCGTCATGTGCGTGTTGTCCACCACCGCCACCGAATAGCCGTCGGGCGCCGACCGCTTGACCTCGCCGATGGCCAGCCAGCCGTTGGCGCCCGGCTTGTTCTCGACAATAAAGGGCTGGCGCCACGCCGCCGCCAATTGCTCGCCGATCATGCGGGTGACGGCGTCGGGGCCGCTGCCCACCGAGTACGGCAGCACGGCGCGCACGCTGCGGGCCGGGAAGTCGCTCGCCTGCGCGTGCGCCGCGCCGGCCAGGACGCCCAGGGCGAGCGTCGCCAGGATCAGGGTCTTTTTCATGTCTCCTCCATGCCTCATGGCTGGTTATCGGACGCTGTGTGCGTCTGCTTGTGCAACGGCCTCGCCGGACCGCTCCGGGTGCCGCGCCTCGTAGGCCGCGGTGAAGCCCGGATCGCGCTGGCGCAGGTCGTCGTGGCTGACCTGGCCGGTGCGCCGCATGTAGTCGTAGGCGAACGACACCGGGTCCAGGTGCATCTTGTCGGCGACGTTCTCATACCAATCCAGGCTGCGCGCCGCCGCGGCCTGGAAGCTGGCCGACGCCGGGCGGCGCCCCGCCTCGAACAGCGCGAAGGCGGCCGCCACGTCGTCGGGGTGCCGCGCCAGTCCCTGATGCAGGGCAATCGCATCCTGCATGGCCATGCGCGTGCCCGAGCCGAGCGAAAAGTGCACGGTGCGCAGGGCGTCGCCCAGCAGGACGATGTTGCGGTGCGACCAGACCTCGTTGCGCACGATGTTCGCCTCGAACCACAACGACCGGTTCGTCAGCAGCTCATGGGCGCCCAGGTCGGCCCGGAACACATCGGCACAGTAGCGGCGACTGGCCTCCTCGTCGGCCTCGTCCAGGCCGGCGCGGCGCCAGGTATCCGGGTCCACCTCCACCAGGAAGGTGCTCAACTCGGGGCTGTACTGATAGCTGTGCGCGATGAAGATGCCGTGCGGCGTTTCGCGGAAGATCAGCGACACCGGATGGAAGCGCTGACGCGTGCCGTACCAGGCGAACTTGTTGCGGCGCCGCTCGAAGCTCGGGCGGAAGTGGTCGGCGAACTGCTTGCGCACCGCGCTGTTGCTGCCGTCGGCGGCGACCACCATGTCCACTTCGCCGGCCAGCCGCTCTACGTCCTCGATGCGGCGATCGTGGGCGATGCGCACGCCCGCGCGCAGGCACGCCTGCTCCAGCACTTCCAGCATGTCCAGGCGGGCGGTGCGCGAGAAATGGTTGCCCTGCACCTGCACCCGCGTGCCCCGGTGGACGATTTCCATATAGTCGCAGCGCTCGTGATGGGCCACGAATGTCTGGAAAAACTCCGGGTCCGCCTCGCGCAGGAACGCCAGCCCGATATCCGAGAACACCACGCCCCAGCCGTAAGTGGCCCCGCGCGGGTTCTGCTCGTAGACCTGAATGTCGTGGCGCGGGTTGTGCTTCTTGGCCAGCAACGCGAAGTACAGGCCGGCCGGGCCGGCCCCGATGACGGCGATATTCATTGCATCGAACTCCTGGACAATGCCGCCTGCCCGCAGGCGGCCTGGTAGGCAAGCAGCGCGTCGCGCATGACAGGCGGCACCGGGATCGCCCGGCGTTCGCCGCGCGCCACGCAGATGGGCGTCAGCCGCGCGTCGAACGCCGGCTCGCCGCGCACGCTGCCGGCGATATGCAGCGTGTACGTCCGCTGGCCGATGTGCTCGACCGCGACGCTCATGTCGAACTCCTCGTCGGGCCACAGCGAGGCGCGGAAATCGAACGCCAGCGCCCGCGTCGGCGTGCCGAAGCCGTGCTCGTCCTTCAGCCGCTGCGGCGTGCCGCCCAGCAGCCGGCCATAGAAGAGCTCCGCGGCCGATATGACGTACTCGCCGAACATCACCGTGTAGACCACGCCGGCCGGATCGCAATCGCCCCACTTGACCCGGCGCCGGATCACGAACGGCGTTTCGCTGATGACATGCTCAGTGCTGATCATGATCGGCTCCCGCGGCCGCCCGGGCCTCCTGGTTGAGCATCTCGGCGATCATGGCGCGCAGCGCCGCCTTGTCGAGCTTGCCGACCTTGGTGACCGGGAACGCCTCGATGACCTCCACGCGCTCCGGGCACTTGTACTTGGCCAGCCCCTGGCCCACCAGGAACGCCAGCAACTCCTGCACGGACGGCGCCGCGCGGCCCGGCCGCGGGATGACGAACACACAGCCCTTCTCGCCATAGAACGGGTCGGGCATCGCCACCAGCCGCGCCTCGGCGATTGCCGGATGCGCGCTGACCAGCGCCTCCACCTCTTCACAGCCGATCTTCTCGCCGCCGCGGTTGATGTTGTCGCGCAGCCGGCCTTCGAAGGTGTAATAGACCTCGCCCTGGTATTCGTGGGCGGTCATCATGTCGCCGGTGCGGTAGAAGCCGTCCGAGGTATAGGCCTCGGCGTTGGCGGCCGGCGCGTCGAAGAATCCCGGCAGGGTCGCCGGCCCGCGAAAACACAGCTCGCCCATCTGCCCCGGCGCCACCGGCTCTTCGGTGCCGGGCGCCAGCAGGCGGATCTCGTCCTGGGCGCACCCCGAACGGCCCTGGGTGCGGTGCCGCACGTACGCCGGCGCCTCGGCCGGCGACCCCAGCAGCAAGCCTTCCGTGATGCCGAACAGGTTGGAGCACGGCACCCGCAGATGCGCTTCCAGCCGGTCGGCCGCGCTCATGGTGGTGAACAGCCGCAGCGAGGACAAATCATGGCGCGCCAGGTCGGAATACGCCATCAGCTGCGGCGCGATGGGGCCGATCGAGATCGCCCGGGTCACCCGCTGCTGCTCGATCAGCTCCAGCATGCGCGGGACGTCGACCTTGGGCATGAACACCGCGGACAGCCCCATCAGGACGACCGGCATCAGCACGTAGACTTGCGCGGCGTTGTGCAGCAGCGGCAGCGCCCAGATGATGCGGTCATCCTCGCGCAGCTCGTAGCGGTCGGCGCACGCCCTGGCATGCGCCAGGTATTCGGCGTGAAACCGGGGGATGATCTTGGGCACGCCGGTGGTGCCGCCGGACAACTGGAACGCCAGCACGTCTTCGCAGCCCGGCCCCGCCTGGGCGAGCCGCTGGCGCGCCCGGTCCAGCGGCATCGCGTCGATGAGCGCCTGCATGGCGCGGCCGGCTGGCGCCCCGCCGCGCGCCACCACCAGGTGCGCCAGCCGCTCGTGCCCGGCCATCATGCGGGCCGCGAAGCCTACCAGGTCGAAGGCGTTGAAATCGGCCTGCACGAAATAGCCGCGCGCGCCCGACTGGCGCGCCAGCTGGCCGATTTCCAGTTCGCGGTGCTGTGGCAGCGAACACACCGGCACGATGCCCGCCTTGTAGCACGCCAGCAGCGCGACGGCCGTCTCCAGCGTGGTGCCCATCTGGAAGATCGCCCGGTCGCCCGGGGCCAGGCCCATCTCCAGCAGGGCGGCCGCCAGCCGCTCGGTCTGCTCGTCCAGTTCCGCGAAGCTGGCGCTGCCTTCGTCGGTGATGATGGCCTGCCGCGCGCCGCAGCGCCGCGCCGTGGCGCGCAAGGCCTCCCCCACCGTCAGGCGCTGCCACGCGCCGCTGGCGAAATAGCCCCGCGCGCGCTGTTCCGGGTGGTAGACCACGCCCTCTATGGGGTTGCGTATGTCCCGCATGTCTCTCTCCTCCATGCCCCGGACTCAGCCGGCCGCGGGCACGATGCGCACGCGGTCGCGATCCAGCACATCGATGGCGCCGCGGACGCCGCCGGTGAACAGCCCATACCAGACGGCGGGCTTGAGCCCCAGGGCCTTGCGGCGGAACTCCAGCGGGCCGTCGGCCTGGATGCAATCGAAATGCTCGCCCGCCACCACCGCGCAGTCGCCGCGCTGCGCCGCGTCGCGGACCAGCGGCGCGAACTCCGCCACGCGCGGCACGAAGATGCGCACGCCCGCGGCCGTCCCGTCCGGACGCGGCAGCCGCGTCTCCAGCAACGCCGCCTTGCGCGACCAGATCTCGTCGATCTGCCGGATGCGGCCGCCCGCGGCGAGCGCCTCGTCTTCCGCCTGGATGGCGGCCCGCAGGGTCAGGTCCGCATCCAGCGCATCGATTTCGCCCAGCGGCCGCAGCTTGCGCGTGAACTCCACGAAATAGCCATTGGGATCGCGCACATAGATCGACTCGATCACCTCGTGGCGCGTCTCCACCGACACGTCCAGCCCCGCGTCCTCCAGCCGCTTCTTCCAGGCCTTCAGTTCGTCCTCGTCGCGCACCAGCCAGGCGGTATGCGTCGCGTCGGCAACATGGTCCTCGGGCAAGGGCCGCATGCGGCTGCGCCCCTGCATGGCCGTGGGCTCTTCCGAACCCAGGTAGTAGAAGAAGGCGATGGTGCTGCCGTTACCGCTGTCAAAAAAGAAATGCAGGAAATCGGGATGTGTTTCCGGACCCCAGCCGCGCGCCGAAATAACGTGCACCAGGGGCAGCCCCAGCACATCGCGGTAGAAGCTCACCGTTTCGCGCAGGCGCCAGGTCGGCCGCGCGGTGTGGTCGACCCCGTGCAGCCGGAGCGCGCCCGGGGCGTTGTGTAGCGTCGTCATGCGGAATCTCCGTCAGCCGTGAATCAAAGGAAGCGCTGGCGCAGCCAGGCGGCCAGTTCGCGCCCGGCGCGGTAGCGCCCGGGCTCTTCGCCTTCCTGCAGCGCGCGGCCGTGATGGTCGCCGCGGATGCGCAGGTGCTGCTTGTCGCGCGCCGCGATGGCGTCGTAGATGGCGCGCACATCGGCGGGGAAGCAGGCCTGGTCGCCGGTGTACTCGATGACCAGCGCCGGCTGGACGATGGCCGGCGCGGTGCGCGCCAGGCTGGCGTTCGACGCCAAGCCGGACCAGGTCGACAGCCAGCTCTCCGGCGTGCAGAAGCGCGCGAACCCCACCGCGCCGTAGTTCGAGGCGTACGGATCCCGGCCCCACAGCGACCCGGGATGGCGGTCGGACGGGTCCAGGCTCAGGTCCAGGCAGCGCAGGTCCGCATCGGTGCGCCAGATGGTGAGCACCGGGGTATGCGCGGCCTGGCGGCGCCGCGCCGCCGAGGTGTCGGCGCCGCTCTTGACCTGCTCGCGCGCGCCCAGCCGGGCTGCGATCAGCTCGCGCGCCCGCGCGTCCAGCCGCGCCACGCGCGCCTGCTGGCCGGCGCGATAGCGCGTCACGAAGTCCGGCGCGTAGCGCGCCTGTCCGCCCGGCCGATAGCCGTTGGCGGCATCCAGCGGGTCGAGTTCCGGGATCACCGACAAGGCGTCGCCCTCGTCCGCGACGGACGGGTCGATGCAATTCATCAGCAGCGCGCCCTGCCCCGGATGCGGCCCCACCAGCACGACGCCCTGGACCTGCGGCATGTCCAGCTCGCCCAGCCCGGTACGCTTGCCGCCCGGCGTGCGCGCGATGCGCCGCGCGCCGGGCAGCGCCGCCTGCTGCGCGTACAGCCCGTACAGTCCCGCTCCGCCCGAGTTGCCCAGCAGGACGATATTGCCGAACCCCTGCTCGCGCAGGAACGCCATGCCCGCCGTGACGTCGTGCAGCGCGATCTCGTGTTCCAGGCGCAGGTCGTTGCCGACCGAGCGGGCGCCCTGCGACCAGGCTGCGCAGCCGGCCGCCACGATGTCCGGAATCAGGTAATGGCACGCCATGAACTCGCGCGGGTGCATCACGCACACCACCGTGTCCGGCCGCTTGCCGGCCGGCAAGTACAGCGAGCCGGAAGTCGCGGCGTCATCGGCGGTGCGCAGCACCACGTTGCGGGTCGAGGTGCCCGCCGGCAGGTCACGGGGGTTCCAGTCGGTGTTCAGGAACCCCGCGGTAACCAGGCCTGAAGAATTGCCCGTTGCCACATTTCTCTCCTTTCCTGCGCTGCATCGCAGTGTGTTTTGTCGAATTAGACAAATTTTTGACTCTTACGTCAATTAAAGTTAATTAATTGACGAATCCGTCAATTCGCGGAAAATAATGGGGCAACCCGAGGACACCGCAACCGTGAACGACGTTTCGACCAAGGCCACCCTGAAAGGAGAGGCGCTGCGCAGCGCCATACTGGATGTGGCGGCCACCCTTTTCATCGAGCGGGGCACCGGCGGCACCAGCATGCAGGACATCGCCGAAGCGCTGGGGCTGAGCCGCACCGCGGTCTACTACTACTTCAAGAACAAGGAAGCCATCCAGCGCTCGCTGACCGAAGAGGTGCTCAGCGCCGCCCGCAAGCTGGCCGGCGACACCGTCGCCCGCGACGACCTGGATCCGGTGACGGCGCTGCGCGCCCTGGTCACCCAGCACGCCGAGCTGATCCTGTCGCGCCCGGCCGAATTCCGGGTGGCCGACCGCACCGAGGCCGACATGACGCCCAAGCAGCGCGCCTCGGTGCAAAGCGCGCGCCGCAATGTGCTGGACAACTTCAGCAGCGTCATCGAACGCGGCATCCGGGAAGGCCAGTTCCGCATGGTCGACCCGCACGTCGCGGCCTTCAGCCTGATCGGCATGTGCAACTGGTCGGCCTGGTGGTACAAGCCCAATGGCCGGCTCAGCCGCGCCGAGGTCGCCGGGATCATGGCCGACATGGCCGTCAATTCCCTGCTGCGCGACGCGGCCCGCCGGCCGCAGGCGCCCGACGTGCGGGAATCGCTGCGCCTGGTTCGCGAGGACCTAGCCTACCTGGAAAAACTGATCTTGCCCGACGCCAAGTAGCCCCGGGCTTCAGCCGCCGGCCACCCGCTTGTCGAGGATGCGGTCGATCAGCCCCCACGCCAGCGCTTCTTCCGCGCTCATGAACCGATCGCGGTCCAGCGTACGCTCGACCTCTTCGAGCGTGCGCCCGCAGTGCTCGGCATACAAGCGGATGACGCGCTGCTTGGTGCGCTGCATTTCCTCGGCCTGGATGAGGATATCCGACGCCTGCCCCTGCACGCCGCCCAGCGGCTGGTGCACATGCAGGCTGGCATTGGGCAGCGCCATGCGGTGCCCCGGCTCGCCCGCCATCAGCAGGAACGACCCCATCGAGCGCGCCGTGCCCATGCACAGCGTATGCACCGGCGACTGGATGAAGCGCATCGTGTCGTAGATGGCCAGGCCGCTGGTGATCACGCCGCCGGGCGAATTGATGTAGAGGTGGATCGGCTTGCCCGGATGCTCCGCCTCCAGGAACAGCAACTGTGCGCACACCAGCGCCGCCACCGCGTCATTGACTTCGCCGTTCAAGAAGACGATGCGCTCGCGCAGCAGCCGCGAGTAAATGTCGAATGACCTTTCCCCGCGGCCGGACTGCTCCACCACCATGGGGACGAACTGCATCGATTCGCGCATGGGCGAACTCCCTTTCCTGCGTTGACGAGTGTGCGACGGGCTTCAGGCGGCCAGCATGTACGGACCGCTGTCGTTCGCGGCCGGACGCGCCGGCAGGCGCGCATCCGCCAGGGCGTGGATGATGCGCAGCACGGTACCGCCCGCCTGGTCCGGCCTGACCTGGAACGTCACCACGCTTTGCAAGTGCGGCGGCTCGACATCCCGCAGCCGGTAGCGGATTTCCTCTTCTCGTACCGACGATACCGGCTCGGCCTGCGCCAGGTCGCCCGCCGGCAGCCATTGTTCGCGGAATTCGGGGATGCTGATGGCGCGCCAGACCTGCCCGGGCGGTGCATCCAGCGTGTATTCGAACACCAGCTCGGCCGGCGCCTCGGTTGCTTGTTCGTTCATTGGTCCATGTCCTTCAGCAGCGCCTTCAGCTTGTCCACCCGCGCCGGCCAGTAGGCGCGGTACTTGGACAGCCAGCGGGCAATCAGCAGCACGCCGGCGGGATCCACCTGGTAGTTGACGAAGCGGCCCTGCCGTTCCTCGCGCACCAGCCCGGCCTTGCGCAGCACGGCAAGATGCTGCGACATGGCGGACTGGCTGATCGTCATCCCCTCGCGCAGGGCGGTGGCGTTCATGCCGCCGGCCGCCAGCTTGTCGAAGATCGCGCGGCGGGTCGGGTCGGACAATGCCTTGAAGATGTCGTTCTCGAGCATGCCGACACATTAGCAGACACTTATTTAATTAGCAAGCGGCGCCATGCGGCGCGGCGCCGGCGCGAGAACGCCTCAAAACAATGGCGAGTCGCGCAAGCGGAGCGGGCCTGCCACGGCCTCCCCTCAGGCCGCCTCGATCCTGAGCCGGCCCGATCGCACCAACTCGGATACCGCCGCCACCTCGGCAACCAGGCTGCGCCGCAGGTCGTCCGGCGTGCCGCCAACGGGCACGAACCCTTGCTCCACCAGCTTGTCGCGCACGCCTGCATCGGTCAGCGCCTGGTTGATGGCGCGATTCAAGCCTGCCACCGCCTCGCCGGACGTGCCTGCAGCGACGTACGTGCCGAAAGCGATCTCGGCCTCGAAGCCCGCGAAGCCTGCCTCGGCCATGGTGGGCACATCCGGCAGGCGTTCCAGCCGCTGGTCGCTGGTCACCGCCAGCGCCCGCAGGCGCCCGGATTTCACATGCTGCTCCGCCGCCGCGACGGTGGCAAACACCACCTGGATTTGCCCGCCCAGCAGATCGGTCATCATTGGTCCCGTGCCGCGATACGGCACATGCAGCATGTCAATGCCTGCCTGGATGCGGAACCGTTCGGTCGCCAGGTGCTGCGGCGTGGCGTTGCCCGGCGACCCGAACGCCAAGTCCCCGGGCGATCGCCCGGCCAGCCGCACCAGTTCCCGCAACGTGCCGGCGGGCACGCCGGGGTTGACCGCTACCAGGTATGGAGAACGCGCGATCATGCAAACCGGCGCCAGTTCGTCATCGATACGCGACAACGGCTGGCTGTAGTAGCGCACCGACGGCACCAGCCCGGAGAACAACAGGGTGTTGCCGTCCCGAGCCGACTTGGCGACGTACTCCGCGCCCACGATGCCGCTGGCGCCCGGCTTGTTTTCCACGACCACTGAGCGCCCAAGCTGCTGCTCCAGGCGGAAGCCCAGCGCGCGCCCCAGCACATCGGTGCCTCCGCCCGGCGGAAATGGCACGATGACATGCAAAGGCCTTCCCGGCGCCGCCCGCCCCACGCCCAGGCCGGCCGACGAACCCAGCGCCAGCAGCGCCGCGAGTATTTGTCTACGCCCCATGATTGGTCTCCTCTCGTCTTGTCGCGGGACGGGTCACGCCATTGGCGCACCAGCGTCTCCGCCCAGGAATGCCCGCAGCGCCGCGGCCACCCGGGGCGCTGCCTCCACCGGCAGCATGTGCCTCTGCTCCGCCACCACATCCAGCACCGCATGCGGGACCGCCGCCGCCAGTTCGGCCGCCATGCGCGGCGTCGAACCGGGGTCGAGCGCGCCCGTCATCACCAAGGTGGGGCATTCGATGCGCGGCGCGGACTCCGGCAATGCTTCATCGCCTGCCGCGAACAGGCGATAGGCGGCCAGAAAATCCGCCTGCCGATTGGCCAGCAGCCGCCGCCGGAAGGCGGTCACGCGTTCGGGGCACGCGCGCCGGAATGCCGGCGAGAACCAGCGGTCAATGGAAATCTGCGCCGTCGCCGCGCGCTCGCCTGCTTCGGCCTGGCGCAGACGTGCCTGCACCGCCTGGCGTTCCGCCCCGTCTCGCCGGAACACCGTACTCATCAATACCAGCCGGCTCAACTTGCCGGGATACTGCGCCGCAAAGCGCCCGGCCACCAGCCCGCCCATCGAATAACCCACCACGCAAGGCCGCTGCAGCCCCTGGCTGTCGATCACGGCGGCCAATTGCCTGACGTAGGCATCCAGGTCGGGCCGGCCACCCGCCAGCGGTGTCGCGCCGTGCCCCAGCATGTCGTAGCGCACCACTTCGCAAGTGCCCGTCAGGGCCTGGGCCAGTTCGTCCCACATGCCCAGGTCCAGCCCCACTCCGTGGATCAACACCAGCGGAACACCCGACCCGCCGCGCACCACGCGCGTCGCCTGCGTCATGCCTGCCCGCCAGGCTGCGTGCCCAGTTCCCGCATGTCCTGGTAGCGGTCGCCAATGCGATGATGCGGCCGTCCGCCCACGCTGGCGCCCAGCGCCACCACGATCTCGCCGGCGGCCGGGGCATCGGGGATAGTGGTCTGGACAGTGAGGTAGTGCGAACGCATGCCCTCATCGTTCTTGTGCATCATCGGCACCACGATCGGGCAGCCCATGGGCCCGCGTGAATTGGTAAAACTCAGGTAGCTGGTGCCTGCCACGGCATCTCGATACTTGTTGCCGAAGCGCAGCGTGTGGATCAGCGCCGAGGCATGCTCCACTTCGCCATCGGCCCCCACGACCGCGGCCTTGCCGTATCCCTCCACCCGCTCGCCCGAGCCGGCGTGACGCAGGACTTCCCGCACCAGCAGGTCGCCCAGCGGCGGCGCGATGCGCAGGATGCCGGGCCGCAGGTCCTCCGTGAAGGGCACGCCCGCCCAGGGGTTCCTGACCACGGCGGCGCACAGGATCATCAGCAATGGCCGGGCCGCCGCCTTGCCGCCCTCGATGCGCGTTTCCTCTATATAGGAAACGACTTTGCGTACCTCCAACGTCATGTGGCCTCCTTGATTGACAGAGGCAATGGTCGGGCGGGCCGCAATTTTTGGCAAACCAAATTAATCGAAATAAAATTCAGAAAACCCAAATTCATTGGTGACGCGTCGTCGTGGAGCCTTTCAAGATCCAGCACCTGCGCCAGTTCGTGGCCGCCGTCGACAACGGCAGCTTCCTGGCGGCAGCCCGTGCTACGTTCCGATCCCAAGGCGCCGTCTCGGCGGCCATGGACGACCTCGAACGCCAAGTCGGCGCACCGCTGTTCGAACCCGGCAAGCGCGCCCTGCCCACGCCGCTGGGCCAGAGCCTGCTGCCGCTATTCCGCGAGCTGCTGGCCGTGCACGACCGCGTGCGCCTGGAAGCCGGCGAACTCGCCCAGGCCCGCCAGGGCGCGGTCGCCCTGGCGGTCATGCCGTCGCTGGCCGACGAATGGCTGCCCGCCATCCTCGACCGCTACGCGCGCGAGTGGCCGCGCGTGCGCCTGCGCGCGGTCGACATTCCCTCGCAGGCCGTGCGCCAGATGGTGCTGAGCGGCGAGGCCGACATCGGCGTCGCCGGCCTGCTGGCCGACGACCCGCGGCTGAGCTTCCGGCCGCTGGTGCACGACGAATTCGGCCTCATCTGCCCCGCCTCGCACCGGCTGGCCAAGCAGCCGCAGCCGCTGGCCTGGCAAGCGCTGCAAGGCGAGCGCCTGATCGGCAATGCCACCTTCGAGGCGCTGCGGCATCCCGACATCCCGCCATGGATCACCGACCCCGGCATGGTCGTCACCAACCGCGCCTCGCTGATCGCCAGTGTGCGCTCCGGGCTGGGCGTCACCATCCTGCCCGTCCTCGCGCGGCCGGCGCGCGCGCACGGATTGGCGTTTGTGCGCCTGCACCGGCCGGTCATCGCCCGGACGGTGGGGTTGGTAACCCGGCCAGGGCAGAGCCTGTCGCCGGCGGCCGAATCGATGTATGGGCTGTTGGTCGACCTGATGGCGGAATTGGCGCGTGAGCGGGGCGCAAGCCTCGTCGACGAGCAGTCGCTCGCGGTGCGCATATCGCCGCTCGATAATCAAGGGCGGGAGAATTCCGGAAAATACTAATTACCCTGTTGGTGAGCCCATATGAGCCAAAGCTCCAGAGAACCGCTGTGGAGAAGCCTCGTCATTTCCATCGTCCCGCTTTTTTTCGGGTCGTTGTTGTTCGCGGGCATTCTCGAGTCATACAAAAACGACGCTTCCGCCCGCAAGGAGATAATGAATGACTTCTACCGGCCCATGCGTGAAACACAGTCGGGCTGCCAGAAGACTCACAACAACCTGTTCCTCGGATATGCGAAGCTGGCCGGCTCGTACCGGCTGATGCTGGACGAATTCAAGCATCTGACAACACTGGATATGTCCAGGATGACTCGGGATTATGAAATCCTTCTGGAGTCGATGCTATCGACGCATGCGACAACTACTTCGGATACGAAACGCCTGGAAGTCGAACTCGAGGCCTGCCGAGCCAAGTTATTCCGCCAATATGAAGAACTGGCCCTCGTGACCGGAACCTACGATCAATTCAAGGGACTTTCGCGGGATCGAGCAACCCGCCTCAATGACTTGTACGCGAAGCGCAAGGCCTTGGCCGACCAGACACTGCGGGGCTACGACATCAACAGCTTGATGGGCATGCTACGGGATTTCCTGCAATTCAATTTCGAGAATCAAGAGCAAAAAACCCTGGCAGCACAGAAGGTCAACGAACTCGGCGAACCAATCATCCAGCACTACCTGCAGCTCAGTAACAGCGAGCAGGACATGTTCAAGATCGATGCCGAGCTCTTTGAAGGCCTGCATACTGTCTTTGCCAAGGACATAAGCAGCCGCTTCGAAAGAGGATTCATTGCCCGCAACTTTTTCTAATGCAAAGGGCCCAGCAGGCAGGCCACCTCTCATACCGGCGAGCGTGCAACAGCGCCGGCCGGAACGACCCGCGGGATGTCAATGCATGTGCGCCCCGACCACTTCTCCGAAGCACCGCGCAAATGCATCGATCCGCTCCGAATCCCCCTGCCCCGCGCGCGTGATGCAGTAATAGTCCACCGCCACGGCGGGCACCACCGGCACCAGCCGGACGTGCCAGCGGTTGCTGGCCACCGCCGCGAACGACGGCACCACCGCCTGCCCCAGGCCGGCCTCGACCATGGCCAGCACGGTCTCCAGGTGCGTCACCACGCGCGCCGGCGCGTCGCCCTGCACCCCCAGGTGCTGGTTCACCAGCCGCTGGATCGGATTCTCGTCCGGCAGGGCAACCAGGCTGTCGCGGTCGATCTGCTGCCAGCGCACCGAACGGCGCCGGTCGCTGTCCAGCCGCTGCACCGCCAGCGCCAGGCGCGCCGGAAACACCGTGCGCCGGCGGATCCCCGACACGCGCGTGAAAAACGCGCCGAACCCGGCATCCAGGTCGCCGCTCTCCACCCGCGCGGCGATCAGGCTGCGGTCCAGGTCCATCACCTCTACCCGCAACTGCGGCGCCAGCTTGTGGAATCGCTTCAACACTTCCGGGATCACGCTGCAGGCAATCAAGGGCGTGACGCCGACCCGCAGGCGGTCCCGTCCGCTCGCTCCCAGCGCGCCCAGTTGCGCCACCGCCGCGCCCAAGTCGTGCACCGTGCGCTGCGCCACCGGCAGCAGGGCCTGGCCCGCCGGCGTCAGCCGCACCGCGCGGGTGGTGCGTTCGAACAGCCGGCAATCGAGCTGGGTCTCCAGGTCGCGCACCATGGCGCTCAAGCCGGCTTGCGAAATATGCAGCTGTTCGGCCGCCTTCGTGAAACTGGCGTGCCGCGCCACCGCAAGGAACGCGCGCATCTGGCGGAAAGAAAAATTCATGGTCGGCGGAAGAGAAGATCGGGAAACCAGCAGCCCATATTAACAAGCAATGCTTGTCAATTGATTCAATATTGTTCTTTTACTTATTTAACACGCTGCGTTGAAATAACCCATCGGCTCATCCGAGGCCGTCATTACCAAGAGAGAAACAGGAGACGAGGCATGACTCACTTGCCCGCATTCGCCCTGGCGCGCCGCGCCATCCTGGCGTTCACTGCCAGCGCCGTGCTGGCCCTGGGCCTGGCCGCCCCCGCGGCCGCCGCGGATTTCCCGACCAAGCCCATCACCCTGGTGGTGCCGTTCCCGCCGGGCGGCCCCACCGACACCAGCGCGCGCCTGTTCAGCACCGTCATGGCCGAACGCCTGGGCCAGCCGGTCATCGTCGAGAACCGCGCCGGCGCCGGCGGCAGCGTCGGCACCGCCGCGGTCACGCGCGACCCGGCCGACGGCTACACCCTGCTGTGGGGCGGCACCAGCAGCATCGTGGTGGCGCCCGCGCTGTACACCAACCTGCAATACGACCCGGTCAAGTCGTTCACTCCCATCGGCATGGCCGTGCGCGGCCCGCTGATCCTGGTCAGCCGTCCCGAGCTGCCGGCCAAGGACCTGCGCCAGCTGCTGACCCACGCCAACAGCCACGACCTGAGCGTCGCCTCGGCCGGCACCGGCTCGATCGGCCACCTGACCGCCGAAATGTTCAAGGACCAGGCCGGCGCCAAGCTGCTGCACGTGCCCTACCGCGGCGGCGCGCCGGCGCTTACCGACGTCATGGGCGGCCAGGTCGACCTGCTGTTCGACACGGTCACGCTGCTGACGCCGCAGATCCGCGCCGGCAAGCTGCGCGCCTATGCTGTCACCGGCAGCCAGCGCTACAGCGGCCTGCCCGATGTGCCGACCGTCTCGGAAGCAATCGGCAAGCCCTTCGAAGCCTATTCCTGGTTCGGCCTGCTGGCGCCCGCCGGCACCCCGGCCCCTGCCGTGCAGGCGCTCACCGACGCCCTGGCCGCCGCGGCCAAGGACCCCGAGGTCATCAAGCAACTGAGCGCCCAGGGTCTGGAACCCGTGGGCGGGACGCCGCAAGACTTCGCCCGCACCATCCGCGCCGACCTCGACAAATGGACCAGCGTGGTCCGCAGCGCCGGCGTGAAACCGCAATGACCACATCCGCAACACCAGAAGGACAAGCACAATGCCCGATGACACCGCCAAACCCCAGATCCTGATCGCCGGCGCCGGCCTGGGCGGCCTGACCGCCGCGCTGGCCCTGCAGGCGCGCGGCTTTCGGGTCCGCGTGCTGGAACAGGCCGAGCAGCTGCGGGAGCTGGGCGCCGGCATCCAGCTCAGCGCCAATGCCAACCGGGTGCTGTACCGGCTGGGGTTGGGCGAGGCCCTGGAGCGTGTCGCCAGCCCGGCGGCCGGCAAGCGCATCCGCCTGTGGAACACCGGCCAGACCTGGCCGCTGTTCGACCTGGGCGGGCAATCCGTCGAACGCTACGGCTACCCGTACCTGACCATCTACCGCGCCGACCTGCACCGCGTGCTGGCCGAGGCGGTGCTGGCGCGCGACCCGCAAGCCATCGAGCTGAACGCCCGGGTCGAAGCCGTGGCGCAGGACCCCGACGGGGCCACCGCCACCCTGGCCGACGGCAGCACCCGCCGGGCCGACATCCTGGTGGGCGCCGACGGCGTGCATTCGCGCGTGCGCGCCGCCCTGCACGGCCAGGACCAGGCCCGCTTCTCGGGCGCGCTGGCCTGGCGCGGCGTGATCCCGGCCGAAAAACTGCCGCCGCACCTGCGCGAGCCGTACGCGGTGAACTGGGTCGGCCCCGGCGCCCATGTCATCCACTACCCGCTGCGTCGCGGCGAACTGGTGAACTTCGTCGGCATCCTGGAACGGGACGACTGGCAAGTGGAATCCTGGACGCAGCAGGGCTCCATCGCCGAATGCGCCGGCGATTTCGCCGGCTGGCACGACGATGTGCAGACGCTGATCCACGCGCTGGACACGCCATTCAAGTGGGCGCTGATGCTGCGCGAACCGCTGGCGCAATGGACGCGGGGGCGCATCACCCTGCTGGGCGACGCCTGCCACCCAACCCTGCCCATGCTGGCCTCGGGCGCGGCCATGGCGATCGAGGACGGCTATGTGCTGGCGCGCTGCCTCGCCGAGCTGCCCGGCGCGGCGGAGCGGGCGCTGGTGCGCTACCAGGAACTGCGTACCGAGCGCACGGCGCGAGTCGTGCGCGGCTCGGCGGAGAATGCCAAGCGCTTCCACAACCCGGAACTGGCCCACGCGGCCGGCGCGGCGGCCTATGTCGAGCGGGAATGGAGCGAAGAGCGGGTGCGTGAACGGTACGAGTGGCTGTTCACCTACGACGCGGATGCCGCGCAGGTAGCCTAGCGGCCCATGCCGACGCGCCCGCCGGCAGCGGCGGGCCCGCGTCGGGGCCGGCCGCAATGACCTGTTATTGCGCGCGCGGGGGGAAGCCGGCCTCGCGCAGCGCCGCGACGACCTCCGCCTCGGACGCCGAGGTTTGCACCTTGACCAGGCGAGCCGGCGGATCCGTGACCACGCTGGCGTCGGGATCGAGCAGCTGGATCGCCTTGGTCACGGTACGGGCGCAGCCGCCGCAGGTCATGTCGTCGAGATGGAACTGCATGGAAAACTCCTTGCTTGTGAAATGGCGCGGCAGCGAGATGCCTGCCGCGGTGGGAAGATCCAGCGGTATTTACAGCGGCGCCTGGAAGCGGCGCAGGCGCAATGCATTGCCCAGCACGAACACGCTCGACATGGCCATCGCGCCAGCCGCGAACACCGGCGACAGCAACACGCCCCAGCCCGGGTACAAGGCGCCGGCGGCCACTGGAATCAGCGCCGTGTTGTAGGCAAAGGCCCAGAACAGGTTCTGGCGAATATTGCCGAGGGTGGCCTTGGACAGCGCGATGGCATTCGGCACGCCCTGCAGGTTGCCCGACACCAGCACCACGTCGGCGGACTCCACCGCCACATCGGTGCCGGTGCCGATGGCCAGGCCCACGTCGGCCTCGGCCAGCGCCGGCGCGTCATTGATGCCGTCGCCCACGAACGCGACCTGGCCATGCGCCGCCTTGAGCCGGCGCACCGCCTCCACCTTGCCTGCCGGCAGGACCTCGGCCACCACCTCGTCGATGCCCAGCTGCCTGGCGATGGCCTGCGCGGTGCGGGCGTTGTCGCCGGTGATCATGGCCACCTTCAGGCCAAGCTCGTGCAGCGCCGCGATGGCGGCGGGCGTGCTCGGCTTGACCGGATCGGCTACCGCGATGATCGCCGCCAGCCGGCCGTCGATGGCGGCGTACAGCGGCGACTTGCCCTCGTTGGCCAGCCGCTCGGCCGTGCCGCCGAAATCGCCCACGTCCAGGCCCAACTGGCGCATATAGCGGTCCGCGCCCACTTCCACGCGCGCGCCGCCCACCGTGGCACGCACGCCCATGCCCGTGACCGACTCGAAACCGCTCATCGCCGGCGGCGCAATGCCGCCTTGCTCCGCCGCCGCGACGATGGCGCGGGCAATCGGATGCTCCGAGCGCGATTCCACGGCAGCCACCTTCGCCAGCACCTCGCCGCGCTCGAAGCCCGGGGCGATCTCCAGGTCGGTCATCGCCGGGCGGCCTTCCGTCAGCGTGCCGGTCTTGTCCACCGCCACCACCCGCGCGTCCTTCAGCAACTGCAGCGCCTCGCCCTTGCGGAACAATACGCCCATCTCGGCGCCGCGCCCCGTGCCCACCATGATGGAGGTCGGCGTGGCCAGGCCCATGGCGCAGGGGCAGGCGATGATCAGCACCGCCACGGCATTGACCAGCGCAAAAGTCAGGGCCGGCGACGGCCCGAACACCAGCCAGGCCAGGAAAGTCAGCGCGGCGGCCAGCATCACCGCCGGCACGAACCACAGCGTCACCTTGTCCACCACCGCCTGGATCGGCAGCTTGGAACCCTGCGCCTGCTCGACCAGGCGGATGATCTGCGCCAGCATGGTCTGCCCGCCCACGGCGGTGGCGCGCAGCGTCAGCGCCCCCTTCTGGTTGACCGTGCCGCCCACCACCGCGCTGCCGGCCGTCTTCTCGACGGGAATCGGCTCGCCCGTGATCATCGACTCGTCCACGAAGCTGCTGCCGTCGGTCACTTCGCCGTCGACCGGCACGCGCTCGCCAGGGCGGACTTCCACGATGTCGCCCAGCGCCACGTCATTGACCGGAATATCCACGATGCGCCCGCCGCGCGAGACGTGCGCCACCTTCGCCTGCAAGCCGACCAGGCGCTTGATGGCCTCGGAGGTGCGTCCCTTGGCGCGCGCCTCCAGATAGCGCCCCAGCAGGATCAGCGCCACGATGACGGCGGCCGCCTCGTAGTAGACATTCACCGTGCCTGCCGGCAGCAGGCCGGGCGCGAACGTAGCCACCAGCGAATAGCCGAACGCCGCGGCCGTGCCGACCGCGACCAGCGAGTTCATGTCCGGGGCCAGGCGCGCCAGCGCGGGAAAGCCCTTCAGGTAGAAGCGCCGGCCGGGAATGGCCAGCACCAGCAAGGTCAGCGCGAACTGCAGGTACCAGCTCTGCCGCATGCCGATGGTATCCATGACCCACTCGTGCATGCCGGGAATCACGTGCGAACCCATTTCGAGCACGAACACCGGCAATGCCAGCACGGTGGCCAGGATCAGGTCCCGCTTCAACCCGGCCCGCTCGGCGTCCTTCTTTTCCGCGGCCTGCTCCCCGGCCTGCGCGCCGGTATCGGCCGGACGGGCCTCGTAGCCGACCTTCTCGATGGCCGCCACCAGGTCTTGCACGGCCGCCACGCCGCGCACGGTGGCGCGTTCGGTGGCCAGGTTCACCGTGGCCTGCGCGACACCCGGCACCGCCTTGAGCGCCTTCTCGACGCGGCCCACGCAGGATGCGCAGGTCATGCCCCCGACCGCCAGCTCGACGGTGCTGGCGGGCACGTCGTAACCCACCTTCTCGATCGCCTGGATCAGCGCCTGCCGGTCCACCGGCCCGGCCGGGCGGATATCGGCGCGCTCGGTGGCCAGGTTGACCGACACGCTGCCCACGCCTTCGACCCTGGCCAGCGCGGCCTCGACCCGGCCCACGCAGCTGGCGCAGGTCATGCCTTCGATAGGCAGGCTGATCGTCGCCGCCGCGGCGCCGGCATTGCTGCTGCTCGGCATGTTCATGGCTTGCTTCCCATAGTGACATTCGACATGAGGGGAGCTTAAAGCTTGCCACGGTGGGAAGGTCAAGCGCAGAAAGCGCGACTTGCGCCGGGATTGCCCGGGCGCAACGCCCGCGTCTCGGCCCTAATCCGCCCCCATTAACTTCAGGTCGGCCCAGGACGAAGCAGTACACTTCGCGCTTGCCCCGATTACCCGAGCCGCCAGATGCCCGACCTCGAAACGGTCCTCGTCGCAGCGCCGACATTCGTCGTCGCGTACACGGTCTTCGCCATGGTCGGATTCGGCACGACGCTCATCTCGGCTCCCATCGTGGCGCAAGTAGTGCCGCTGCCCACGCTGATCCCCGCCCAATCCCTCCTCGACCTCGCCGCCTCGGCCGGCAACGGCTTGAGACTAGGCTCAAAAGTGGCGAAAGCGGAAGTCTTGCGCCTGCTTCCGGCGATGATGCTAGGCCTGACTGCGGGCGCCTACCTGCTCATCATCGTTCCCTTGGCGGCGCTGATGGTGCTGCTCGGCGCATTCGTCGTCCTCTATGCCTTGCGCGGCATGTTGACACGGCCCCGGCGGCGGCCGCTGCGCCCCGGATGGGCGTGGTGGTATGGCTTTGCGGGCGGCATCTTAAGCGCCATGTTTGGCGCGGGCGCATGGCTGTATGCGATCTACCTGACGCGCCGGATCGACGACCCCACCGTGATACGGGCAAGCCAGACCAGCCTGATCGCCATCAGCGCGGTCGTCCGGGTCGTGCTCTTTGCCGTGGCAGGCAAGTATTCCGACTGGCAAGTGGTCGGGCTTTCGCTGGTCCTGCTGCCGGCAATGGTGCTTGGCGTCTTCATCGGCAACAGGATCGCGCACAAACTGGACCGGACACGTTTTCTGCGCGCTCTTTATCTGGTTTTGCTGGGCACCGGCGGAGCGCTCCTGGTGCGCGGAGTCATCTCTGCTTGACACGGTTGCCTGCGGTTGACGAGGCAAGCATCGGGTTCATCGTTGGCGCATTACCACCCAAAGGACTTCCCATGAAATATCTCGGCTTGGCCTATTTCACCCCAGAAAAGTTCGCAGCGATGGCGCCAGATGACGTCAAGGATTTGGTGAGCCAATGTCCCGGCTTGGACGAGAAAATGCGCGCCACCGGCAAGGTCCTGGTTTCCGCGTCGCTTGGCGATCCCGACAGCTGGAAGACGCTGCGCCCGCGCAACGGCAAGACGCGCGTCACGGACGGACCCTACACCGAGTCGAAGGAAGTGGTGGGCGGCTTGTTCATTATTGAGGCGGACAGCCATGACGAGGCGCTGCGCATCGCATCCATGCACCCGGCCGCCACGCTGGGCGAAGCAGGTGGATGGGCCGTCGAGCTGATCCCCATGGATTCCTACCTGGCCCGCTAGGGATTCGGACGCTTGGGTCGAGCATGCTTTGGCGAAGCTCGGTAGCGATATCGCCCTGGCTGACAGGCGACGCCCCCTCCAAGCATCGCTGGCCAAGCCATTGAAACAGAATGTAGCTACAACCACCGTTCTGACGTCCGGTCCCTTGGATTCGGCTCCAAGGGCTGGATGAACCGCGCAAAAAACCCCGTAGTCAGCTTACTTTTTTGCAGTTACACATGGAATCACACATGTCTATTTGCAAACAAATTTAAGAAATATACCTGCTGGGGTTCATTTAGTATACGCGGCGCACCAACGCTTCATGGCCATACACAAGTCCAGAATGATAAGTACCGCTCATTCACGGGAGATGCCTTCGATTGCAGATCCATCAAACATACTGAATACGGACCGGGTAATCCGGGTTTCAGTCGGCACCGAGTCCTCCGGATTTCTGTTCGACGCCATGCAAGGCACGGACGGCTTGTCTACCTTGTCAGAGTACCGGGTGCGCCTGCTGCATCGTTCGATGCACGTCGACGTCGGAAGCCTGCTGGGGCAGCCCCTTACCCTGACGATAGAAACCACGGCCACGCCCAGGTATCTCGGCGGCGTGATCGCCAGCTTTGCGCTGCTTGGCCAGGCCGACGACACGGATCGCTATTTCGTCTACGAGGCCGTAGCGGTACCGTGGCTGTGGCTGGCCACGCACAAGCGGGACTTCCGCATCTATCAGAACCAGACCGTGCCGGACACCATCAAGCAGGTGCTGGCGCCTTACGGTTACCCGTTCGAATTCGAGCTGGCCGAAAACTACGAGCCGCGCGTCTATTGCGTGCAGTACGACGAAAGCGATTTCCAGTTCGTCAGCCGGCTGCTGGAAGCCGAAGGCATCCACTACTACTTCCGGCACGCCCAGGACGAACACACCCTGGTGATGAGCGACGAAGTGCAAAGCCACAAGACCGTGGCTGGCTATGAGCAGGTCCGGTACTTCCCCGAAGACAAGCTGACGCTGCCGCGGCAGGACTACATGACCCGGCTGGCGGTATACCAGGGCCTGCGGCCCGGCCGGTACACGACCAACGACTACAACTTCGTCACGCCCAATGCCGACCTGATGGCCCGCCAGCGAATCCAGCTACCCCATGAGCACAGCCAGGCCGAGGTATACGACTGGCCCGGCAACTACGGAGACGCGCCCCTGGGCGAGCGCTACGCACGCCAGCGCATGGAGGAACAGCATCACGTGCGCAACACCCGCACATTGCGCAGCACGGCCCGGGGCGTGGCCACCGGCTCGCGGTTCAATCTGACCGGCTGCCCGCGCACGGAAGAAAACCGCGAATATCTAGTGCTGGCCACGCGCTACGACCTGAAGGAGAACAACTACAGCTCCGTGGGCGACGATGCCTCGCAGAGCCACAGGTGCCTGTTCAACCTGACGGTGCAGGATGCGAAGCTGCCGTTCCGGCCGCCCCGCATCACCGAAAAGCCGCGATCCAGAGGCCCGCAGACCGCGGTGGTGGTAGGACCGCAGGGCAAGGAGATCTGGACCGACGAGTACGGCCGGGTCAAGGTGCATTTCCACTGGGACCGCTACGACAAGCGCGACGAGAACAGCTCCTGCTGGATCCGTGTATCCAGCAGCTGGGCCAGCGGCAATTTCGGCGCGATCCAGGTGCCACGTATTGGCGACGAGGTAATCGTGGATTTTCTGAACGGGGATCCGGATTATCCGATCATCACGGGACGGGTATACAACGCGGCGAAGATGCCGCCCTGGAAGCTGCCCGACAACGAGACTCAGATGGGCATCTATACGCGCTCCAGCCCTGGCGGCAACTACCACACCGCCAATGCCCTGAGATTCGAGGACAAGACCGGCCAGGAAGAAATCTACGTCCTGGCGCAGAAGGACCGCAACGAGAAGACCAAGAACAACCATACCGAGCGGATCGACAATAACTGGGTGCAGTCGGTGGGAAACCACAAGGCCATCGAGGTCGATGGCAATCACAGTGAGTCGGTGCACGGCAACATGACGCTGCACGTGGGCCCCAGCGGCGTGGGACGCGTGTTGTCCGATTCGTTCCGCAAGTTGGTGGAGGGTATTGCCGACGTGGCCAAGGCGTTGCCGATCCCGGGCATCAACCAGCTGGGGCGCGGCGTTTATTCCCTGTTCGCGGACCAGGCCATCAACGAGGCCACCGCCGGCGTCAAGACCGAGTTCGTGGGCCTGACCAAGACCGTGACGGTGGGCGGCACGATCGTCGAAAGCGCCGGTCATTCGATACAACTGACGTCGGGTTCCAACATCTCGGTGGACGCTGCCAACACGGTTTCCATGACCTCGAATGGCGAATTCCACGTTCAGGTCGGAAAATCGGAGCTGCGCTTGACCGCCGATGGGTTCATTCGGTTGAGCGGAGACACGCTCTTCCTGAATTTCGAGAACGGCATCGAAATGCAAGCCACGAACGAGATTGCGCTTTCTTCCAGGAAAATCAATCTGAATTGATCGCCCCAATATCAAGATTCACCCAATCGCATTAAGCACATCAATCCTCATGATCCACAACAAGCGACAGTTCTTTATCGCGGGCGTGACATTATTGCTCGTGATCGCCGGTGTATTGATTGCATCGCATTTTTTTGGCGAGCAAGGCCAACCGCCCCTGGCTTCGGCACAAGGGAAACTTTCTTGCGGCAGCGAGCAGTATTCCGAATACAACAAGAACATGGTGCTGGCCGGAGAATTGACGATCGGCAGGCAGCCGCCGTCGGGTACGCGCCAGCAGCAGCAAGCCATGGTCGACGCTTTCGGAGCGCTCACCCTGCCAAGGGACAAGACCATCATCTCCGCTGGTCACCTGAAAACGGGGAAGGTGTATACCAAGGTGTGTCAAGGCGAAAAATGCACCATGAACGAGATGGCGGAGCCAGAGCAGGCCTGCCTGACCGAGAATTGGAGTGGTTGTCAGTATCTGGCAATGCAATTCAAAGAAAAACAGTACTGCTTCCTGACGCCCTCGGATCAGTGACATGGACGACACGGAATTTCCATTTGGCAATGACCTGATGAAGCCCGAGGATTGGGTGGGCACCATGGGCGCGAAATCCAAGCGCTGGCTCATTTCCTATGACGGCAGCCTGGCCGTCGTATGCGGCTACCACAGCTTCATTTTTCTTGGCCTGGACAGCATGGCCATCAGCGTGGTGAACATCCTGAACTGCGGTCTCACCGCGAGCGCCCCCATCGGCAAGATATTCAAGGCCGTGGGCGGCGCCGCCAGGGACGCCCTGGCGTTCGAGAAAGCCAACGATCTCGTCGGGAACGCCAAGAAGATCGACGATGCCGTCACCATGGAGCGGGAACAAAGCGAGGCCAACAGCGGCATGGCGCTGTACCAGCGCATGAAGAAAGCGATCCCCCAATTGATCTACGCGAACAAGCCTTTTTCGTTCGACGACCTTGCGGGCATGCCTGGCGGCATCGCCGGCGCCGAGATCGAGGCCGTCGGTGCCGCGGGCATATACCGGATCGAAGGCTACGACGGCATAGCGGGAGGCTTGACGAGCGATTTTTTCTTCAGGGCCACGGTCGCCAACGCTGGGACGGGGTTGATAGCAGGTGGCGTGGGAATATCCGCGGGGGTCTGGAGCGTCGAGGGCCCCCGCAATCTCTATTGGGAGCTGGGCGCGAGCGCGCGCGCGCGCTGTGTCGTGGAGAACAGCTCACCGAGCTACGATCAGCCCTATCGGCAAATTCCCAACCTTCATCCGTATCTGCAGGGCCTGCCTCCGGCGGGCTGCTCGATGGAAGAAACCAACTTCAATCCTGCCCGCCTCCTGCAACAACCGGTCCCGTAACCCAATGAGTACGCAAAGCGCAATCGAATCCAGCAAGCCGGCATTGGCTGGCGCCAGACTGTCCAAGGGCGGCCAGAGCTTGCCGGACCTGTGGCGCATTCAGCACTCGAACGCGAACCTGTTCGCCCGCTTTGTCAGAACGGGGCAGCCTCGACGCGCGGCAAGCATCGCGGCGCTGATTGGCGAAGGAGAGACAGCCATCCGGCGGGAATTGCAATCCATTCCCGCGGCGTCCTGGTTAAGCCTGTGCGCGGCGGCCGGCTGGACGCATGTCGGCGCGGCATCGCTGTCCTGGTGCGAAGGCGCCACCGAGGCACAGGTATGGCAGGCATGGACCGAGGCCACGCCATCGGCCGCCCTCCCCGGGGATGCGTTCTTCATCGCGGCCAGGTCGATGAACCCCGCGTTCCTGTTCGAAGGCCAGGCCCTGTCGTCTTTCGTACCCCATCTGTTGGCGGACAAGATGAAGGTGTGCGTATCGCTGGCGGCACGTTGCGAGCAGGTATCGATGGATTGCTCGCCGGCAGCGCTACATGCCCTGCCCAAGGACTTTCAGCAGTTCCTGTCCCATCGAGAAATCAAGTTCGCCCAGACGGACGCCAGGCGTTGAGCGCCGAACCTACCCGTATGGCCCAGCCTGTTTCGGAATATAGACACGACCATGCCAGCCGCAGCCAGACTCAACGACCAGGCCTCTGACCATGACGGTGCGCCGCCGACACCGTGCACCGGTGCCTCGCCCGATGTCAGCATCGACGGGCGCGGCGCCGTACGTGAAGGAGACCCCTTCGCGTCGCACGCCCGCCCGGACGAATCCGATCACGCGCGCAGCCTGGCGGCAGGCTCGAGCTCGGTGTTCATCAACGGCAAGCCTGCCGGCAGGATGGGCGATCCGATTTCATGCGGCGGCCAGATCGCGGAAGGCTCGGAGACCGTATTCATCGGCGGCTGAGGACGACGCTTGAATGACTTGGCGGCAGCCCTACACCGCAATGGCCTGAGCCAGCTTCTGGATGGACAGCGGCGCGCAGCCCTCGGCATCGTTGCTGACTGTCACGTAGGCCGGCTGGCCCGCGCCCGTGATCCCGCGGATCGTACGCGCCAGCACCGTGCGGGTAGGAAGATCCTCGCTGAGAATGGCATTGAAAGGATCGTGCTTTTTCTGCGCGTCGGCATAACCATACGCGCCGAAAATGCGGTTCAGGTTCCAGCGGCAGACCAGCGGCCCCGGCCATAGCGCGCGCAGCATCGGCAGTTGCGCTTCGATCGGCGGCATCTTGCCATGCAGGCCCAGGCAGAACGTGGCCCCATGCGCCTTGAGTGTGTCGACCAGCGCCTGGACCAGTAGTTCAGGGTCCCGCACTTCCACCGCGACGATCACGGCGCCATGCCCGGGCAAAGCCTCCCGGACAGCCGCCAGCATGCGGCCCAGCTTCTCGAACAGCGTTGCGGGGCGACTCAGCCACCCCCAGGGCAGAGGGCTCAACTGGAACACCAGAACGCCAAGCTTGGCGCCCAGGCCTTCGAGCGCCGGCCGCACGAATTCCTGGATGGCCAGCGACGGATCGAGGAAAACCGGGTTGGCCTCGCGCGACCTGCCTTCTTCGCCCCGCACCTGGGCGTCGGTAATGCTGGCCGGACATTTCACGACGAAACGGAAGTCGTCATCGACCTGCCCCGCATAAACGGCATACTGGCTTGCCGTCAATGGGCGCCAGAACGTGCGGTCCACACAAACCGTGCGCAACAGCGGATGCTGATGGTAGGCGCCAAGGCCATGCTTGGACAGCGTGCTCGAATCGTACTCGCCATCCCAGACCAGCCCTTCCCAGCCCGGGTATGACCAAGTAGAAACGCCGAAGCGCAGCGGCGCCGGAAGCTGCCGCGCGAGCGCGCTCCACTCCTGCGCCGCAGGCGCGGGAAGCACCTTGGCCATGCTTCGAAGAACGGAAAAATCCGGATTCTCATGAGCGGCCGCATTGTTCGAGGAATCGGGCAGGGGCTGGAGAGGCACATCTCCGAAAAGATCGTCTTGCATACTTGTCGTACTGGCACGGAAGTAGGCTAAAGGGTACTTGAATAACACCGGCGGTCATGCGGCACACCATGTTGATGGGCCGAAAAATGTGCCGAACTTGAGGTGCCAGGCGTGGATTTTCCCGATCCAAACGGCATCAGGAATAAAAACATCACTGCATTTCAACCACTTGGGATGACCTCCCAAAGTGACGAGACGAGTGTGAAGCGCGAATTGGAGCGGGTGATGGGAATCGAACCCACGCTTGAGGCTTGGGAAGCCGCCGTTCTACCATTGAACTACACCCGCCTGGGTGTCGTACCGCACCCCGGAGGGCGCGGCAGAGAATGAAATTATAGCCAGGTTTTTCCCCGGCCCTGGGCCGGCGCTCAGTTGCCCTTGATCCCGGCGGCCTTGACCACCTTGCCCCAGCGGTCGTATTCCGCCTGGGTGTACTCGGCCAGTTTGGCCGGCCCCATGAATTCCGCCTCGGCGCCCTGCTCGGCGGCCTTCTTGCGGAACTCCTCGGTCTTCATGATTTCCTCGATGGTGCCCGCCAGCTTGTCCACCACCGCCTTGGGCGTGCCGGCCGGCGCGTACATGGCGAACCACGACGACACCAGCAGGTCGGGGTAGCCGGCCTCGGCGGCGGTCGGCACGTCGGGCAGCGAATCCAGGCGCTTCGGCCCGGTGACCGCCAGGGCGCGCAGCTTGCCGGCGGCGATGTGGCCCAGCAGCGGCGGCGGCGTGGTGATGGTCATGTCCACCGCCCCGCCCAGCAGGTCGTTCAGCGCCGGGCCGGTGCCCTTGTAGGGAATGTGCTCGATTTTGACGTCGGCCATCTGCTTCAGCAGTTCCGTGGCCACGTGCTGCAGCGCGCCGTTGCCAGACGAGGCGTAGTTGAGCTTGTCCGGGTTGGCCTTGGCGTAGGCGACCAGTTCCTTCAGGGATTTGACCGGCAGGTCGGGCCGCACCACGATCACTTGCGGGGCCGACAGGATGTTGGCGACCGGCGCGAAGTCCTTGATCGGGTCCCAGTCCTGCGGCGGCTGCACGTGCGGCGAGATAGCGTTGTAGCCGGAATACTGCAGCAGCAGCGTGTAGCCATCGGGCGCGGCCTTGGCCACGGCGGAGGTGGCGATGCTGCCCGACGCCCCCGGCTTGTTGTCCACCACCACGGTCTGGCCCAGGGCCTGGCCCAGCGGCTGGGCGATCAGGCGCGCGGCCAGGTCGGTGGTGCCGCCGGGCGCGGCCGGCACCAGCAGGGTGATGGGGCGGTCGGGGTAGTCGGCCAGCGCGACGGCGGGGCCGGCGGCGACCGCCAGGGTGGCGGCGGCCAGGCAGGCGCGCAGCGGCTTGGTCAGGAACGGGATGCTCATGGGACAGGTCTCCTGGTGGATTGTTATGGGTAGCAAATGCCTGGGTACGGCGCGGGTCAGGCGGGCCCGAAGCGTTCGGCCAGCCACGCGGGCGGCGCGTGGGTGGCCAGGCGATGGCCGGCGGCCAGCAGGGGGTTGGTCAATTCGCGCCGGACCAGGCCGGGCAGGCCGCGCACGATGGCCAGCAGCGGCTGCAGCGCGACGCCGGTCTGCACGCCCATGCACTCGAACATGTGCACCAGCTCTTCGGTGTTGACGTTGCCGCTGGCGCCGGGCGCATAGGGACAGCCGCCCAGGCCGCCGGCGGCGGCATCGTAGCGGGTGACGCCGGTCTGCCAGGCGGCCACGGCGTTGGCCAGGGCCATGCCGCGGGTGTTGTGCAGGTGCACGGTCAGAGGCATGGCGGGCAATTCGCGCGCCATGCGCTCGCACAGTGCGGCGACCTGGGTGGGGTAGGCCATGCCGGTGGTGTCGCACAAAGTGATGCCGGCGGCGCCGGCTTCGGCCAGGCGGTGGGCCAGGCTCAGCACCTGGTCGCCCGGCACGTCGCCGTCGAAGGGGCAGCCGAACGCGGTGGACAGCGAAACATTGCTGGGCACGCCGGCGGCCCGGGCGGCCTGCAGCACGGCGCCGAGTTCGGCCAGCGACTGTTCGCGCGTCATGCGCAGGTTGGCGCGGTTGTGGGTCTCGCTGCTGGACATGACCAGGTTCAGCTCGTCGACCCCTACTTCCAGGGCGCGTTCCAGGCCGCGGATGTTGGGCACCAGGGCGGTGTAGACAACGCCGTCGCGGCGGCGGATGCGGCGCATCACTTCCTGGGCGTCGGCCAGCGCCGGAATGGCCTTGGGCGAAGTGAAGCTGGTGACCTCGATGCGGGCGAAGCCGCAGTCGGACAAGGCGTCGACGAAGGCGACTTTGTCGTCGGTGGGGACTTGGGCTCTTTCGATCTGCAGGCCGTCGCGCGGGCCGACTTCGTTGATCTCGATGCGGGCGGGTCCGGTGTTCATGCGATGACTCCACGGGCGCGCAGCTGCGCGCGTTGGGCTTCTGTCAGGCCGGCCTCGGCCAGCACGGCGTCGGTGTGTTCGCCCAGCGTGGGCGCGCGCTCGCGGATGGCGCCGGGGTTGTCGGACAGCAGCGGGAACACGGCCGGCATCTCGACGCGCACGCCGCTGGCGCCCTGGATTTCGGCGATGGCGTTGCGAGCGCGGTAGTGCGGGTCGCGGGCGATGTCGGCCACGCTGTAGATGCGGCCGCTGGGCACGCCGGCTTCGCGCATGGCGTCCAGCACCGCGTCGATGGAACGCTGCGAAGTCCAGGCGCCGATGGCGGCGTCGATCTCGGCCACGCGCGCGGCGCGGCCGTCGTTGTGGGCCAGGGCGGGATCGCGGCCCAGGTCGTCGCGGCCGATGCGGGACATCAGGCGCTGGTAGATGGCGTCGCCGTTGCCGGCGATGAGCACATAGCCGTCCTGGCAGGGGTAGGCATTGGACGGGGCGATGCCGGGCAGCGAGGCGCCGGCCGGCTCGCGCACGGCGCCGAACGCGGTGTATTCCGGCAGCAGGCTTTCGGTCAGGTTGAACAGGCTTTCATACAGGGCGGCGTCGATCACCTGCCCCACGCCGCCGCGCGCGTCGCGCTGGTACAGGGCCAGCAGCACGCCCAGCGCCCCGTGCAGGCCGGCGATGGTGTCGCCCAGCGACAGGCCGGCGCGCACCGGGGCGCGGCCGGGCTCGCCGTTCAGGTAGCGCAGCCCGGCCATGGCTTCGCCGATGGCGGCGAAGCCCGGCTCGCGCGCCTTGGGCCCGGTCTGGCCGTAGCCGGAGACGCGCAGCATGATCAGGCGCGGGTTGAGGGCGTGCAAGGTTTCCCAGGACAAGCCCCATTTCTCCATGGTGCCGGGGCGGAAGTTCTCGATCAGCACGTCGGCCTGCGCGGCCAAGGCGCGGATGATGTCCTGCCCCTCTTCCTGGCGCAGGTCCACGCACACCGACTGCTTGTTGCGCGATTGCGCTTCCCACCAGACGGAGGTGCCTTCGTGCAGCAGGCGCCATTTGCGCAAGGGGTCGCCCAAGCCGGGCGGCTCGATCTTGACGACTTGCGCGCCGAAGTCCGCCAGGGTCTTGGCGGCGAACGGGCCGGCGATCAGCTGGCCGAGTTCCAGCACGCGTATGCCGGCGAGAATCTGCCCTGCCATGCCTCCTCCAGACATCCATAGAGTTCCAAGGCCTGGCAGTGTGCGCGCATCCGCCGCGCGCGGGAATGGCATTTATGGGAAACGGGGGTTTCCCAAACGCGAAAGCCCCGTCTATTCGTTGCCCGGCCGGGCATCGCGCAGGTGGGCCAGCAGCAGGCGCGCGGCCACGGTCAGGGTGTCGGCGTCGCGCACGCCCAGCAGCAGCCAGCGGCGCGCCCAGTCGTCGGCCAGCGGGATCAGGCGGATCGGCATCGAGCGCGCGTGCGGCTCGGCGGCGATGCGCGGCAGGATGCCCACGCCACCGGTGGCGACCGCCATGCGGCAGATGGCGTCGAAGCTGCGCACCTGGATGCGCAGGCGCATCTGCTTGCCCAGCCGCGCGCTTTCTTCGTTGAGCCGCGAGGCCAGCGAGGTGGACGGCGGCAGGCTTACGTAGGCGTAATCCAGGGTGTCGGCGAAGGCGACCCGGGACAAGTTGGCCAGCGGATGGCGCTGCGGCGCGATCACCACCAGCTCGTCCAGGCGGTACGGCACGGTCTGCAGGCCGGACGCCGGGGTGCGGTCGGCGAATACGCCGATGTCGGCGCGGTTCTCCAGCACGGCGGTGACGATGTCGGTGCTGTTCTGCTCTTCCAGGTCGATGCGCACCGCCGGGTGCTCGTCCATGAAGGCGGCCAGGTCCTCGGGCAGGAACTGGGTCAGCGACGAGGTGTTGGCGGCGATGCGCACCTGGCCGCGCACGCCCTGGGCGAAGTCGGACAGCGTGCCCGCCATCAGTTCCACTTCCTGCAGCACGCGCTGGGCATGGGCCAGGCAGGCCTGGCCGGCGTCGGTCAGTTCGACGCCGGCGCTGTTGCGGTACAGCAGCGGCGTGCCCAGCGCGGCCTCCAGGTCGGAAATGCGCTTGCTGGCCGCGCCGACGGCCAGGTGCGACTGGCGCGCGCCAGCCGAAATGCTGCCGGCCCGGGCAACCGCGACGAACAGCGCCAGGGTGGTCAGGTCGATGCGGGCGAAATTCATGCGGCAGATGCTACCCCACAACCGGGCGGCGGGGCAGCGCGAAAAACGCCGGCACCGCGGGCGGCCGCCGTCGCCCCCCGGGGATACGCGGCGCCCGCCCAGCCCACTACAATCCGCCTTATGAATACGAACACCCCCGAATCCCCGGGCGGCGCCCAGGCGCCCGCCTCCCTGTCGGACGCGACCCGCGCTGCCCTGGCTCCGGCCGGGCAGGCGCCGCACAGCCCCGGCGCCACGCACATCCGCAGTTTCGTCCACCGCCGCGGCCACATTACCCAGGGCCAGCGCGAGGCGCTGGAACAGTTGTTGGGCAAATGGTCGATTCCCTACGCCGACCGCCGCCTCGACCTGGCCGCCGCCTTCGGCCGCGCGGCCCCCACCGTGCTGGAAATCGGCTTCGGCATGGGCGAGACCACCCAGCAGATCGCGCAGGCGCGGCCGGGCGACAATTTCCTGGGGGTCGAGGTCTTCAATGCCGGGGTCGGCGCCATGCTGCGCCGGATCGAAGACAACGGCCTCGAGAACGTGCGCATCGTCCAGCACGACGCGGTCGAAGTGGTGCGCGACATGATCGCGCCCGACTCCCTGGCGGGCGTGCACGTGTATTTCCCGGACCCCTGGCCCAAGAAACGGCACCACAAGCGGCGCCTGATCCAGCCGCCCTTCGTGGCGCTGCTGGCCAGCCGCATCGCCCCGGGCGGCTACCTGCACTGCGCCACCGACTGGCAGGAATACGCGGCGCAGATGCTCGAGGTCCTCAGCGCCGAGCCGCTGCTGCGCAATACCGTGGCTGACTACGCGCCGCGCCCCGATTACCGTCCGCAAACCAAGTTCGAGACGCGTGGCCTGCGCCTGGGCCACGGCGTGTGGGACCTCATCTTCAAGAGGATCGCGTAGCCATGCTGTACCCCGCCATCGAGCCTTACCGCCACGGCATGCTGGATACCGGCGACGGCCATCAGGTCTATTGGGAACTGTGCGGCAACCCGGACGGCAAGCCGGCGGTGTTCCTGCATGGCGGGCCGGGCAGCGGCTGCTCGCCGGTGCATCGCCAGCTGTTCAACCCGCAGCGCTATAACGTGCTGCTGTTCGACCAGCGCGGCTGCGGCCGCTCCACCCCGCACGCCAGCCTGGACAACAACACGACCTGGCACCTGGTGGCGGACATCGAACGGCTGCGCGCCGAAGTCATGGGCGCGCAACGGTGGCTGGTGTTCGGCGGTTCGTGGGGCTCGACGCTCGCGCTGGCCTATGCGCAGGCGCACCCCGGCCACGTCAGCGAGCTGGTGCTGCGGGGCATCTTCGGCCTGCGCCGCGCCGAACTGCAGTGGTTCTACCAGGACGGCGCGTCGTGGCTGTTCCCCGACCACTGGGAAGCCTACCTGGCGCCCATTCCGCCGGAAGAGCGCGGCGACATGATCGCCGCCTACCACCGGCGCCTGACCGGCCCGGACCCGGCCGAGCAGCTGCGCGCGGCCAAGGCCTGGAGCAAATGGGAAGACAGCACCATCACGCTGCTGCCCAGCCCGCGCCACCAGCAGAGCCATGCGGCCGACCGCGCCGCGCTGGCGTTCGCCCGCATCGAGAATCACTACTTCGTCCATGGCGGCTTCATGGAAGAGGGCCAGCTGATCCGCGACGCCCATAAACTGCACGGCATTCCCGGCACCATCGTGCAAGGCCGCTATGATGTCTGCACGCCGGTGCGCACCGCCTGGGACCTGCACCGGGCCTGGCCGCAGGCGCAGTTCCACCTGGTGCCGGACGCCGGCCACGCCTTCGACGAGCCCGGCACGCTGGCCCGCCTCATCGAGGCCACCGACGGCTATGCGACGCAATAGATCAGACAGAGAACCATCATGCACATCACCCTGAACGGAGACGCGCGGGAGTTTCCGCTGGACACCACCATCGCCGAACTGCTCGATACCCTGGGCTACGCCGGCAAGCGCATCGCGGTCGAGCGCAACGGCGAAATCGTGCCCAAGAGCCAGCACGGCGCGACCGTGCTGCGCGACGGCGACCAGGTCGAGATCGTGGTGGCGGTCGGCGGCGGCTGAACCGCCGCGCCACAACACATTGTGAAATTTATCAACGGTGCGCTACCCATGCGCCCCGCGCGCTTGTATAAGCCGTTGCGCGTAGTACCCTGACGCCTGGTTTGTCGCCGGCCCGCGTCGCAACTCACGCCGCAGGCCGGTTTCACCCACCGGAGTCCTGCATGCCGCTCAAAGTCCTGACCGGAGACACTTCCGGCCTGTCCTTCGGCTCGCTGTTGCTGCGTATCGTCTGGTTCACCGGCCGGGCCACCAGCGCGGTCGCCGAACGCATCGCCAGCCATTCCTGGGTGGCCGAGCGCATCCGCTTCCTGCGCGCCTGGCACGCCAACCCCAGGGGCATCGGCGCCATCTGGCCATCCAGCCCGCGCCTGGCGGCCGCCATCACCCGCGGCATCGAGCCGGAGGCCGGCCCCTGCCTGGAACTGGGCGCCGGCACCGGCGCCTTCACCCGCGCCCTGGTGGCGCGCGGGCTCGACCCCGCGCAACTGGCCCTGGTGGAAATGGACTCCCAGTTCGCCCAGCAATTGCGGCGCGATTTCCCGGCAGCGCAAGTGCACCAGATCGACGCCGCGCGGCTGGCCGGGCTGCCGCTGTTCGACGGCGGCCTGGCGGGCGGCGCGGTATGCGGCCTGCCCTTGCTGAACATGCCGGTCAAGCAACAGATCGGCATCCTGCGCGGCACCTTCTCGCAGTTGTGCCCCGACGGCGCGGTGTACCTGTTCACCTATGGCCCGCGCTGCCCGGTGCCGCGTCGCGTGCTCGACCGCCTCGGCCTGCGCGCCCGGCGCACCGAAACGGTGCTGGCCAATGTGCCGCCCGCCCACGTGTGGAAGCTGACGCGGCGCAGCGCGGCGGGCACCCTGCACACCCGCCCATAATAGGTTGTTACACCTTGCCCGCCGCGCGCGGCGGCGCGTGACGCATATTCGGCCCATAATCAGCCTGCAGTATGCGTATACGCGGCATCTTCTGCGTTCTCGTGCTTAACGTTTCTTAACAGCCAAAGGAAATACCATGGGTCTGCTCAGCTTTATCAAAGACGTCGGCGAAAAACTGTTTGGTGCCAGCGAAGCCCAGGCGGCATCCGTTGATGAACTGAAAAAAGAACTCGACAAGCATGGCCTGAATGCCGAAGGCCTGGACATCAAGGTTGACGGCGACAAAGTCACCGTGTCGGGCCAGGCTGCCTCCACCGAAGAGGCCGAGAAAATCGCGCTGGCGCTGGGCAACACGGTCGGCGTGGCGCAGGTGGACAACCAGCTCACGGCCAAACAGGCCGCGCCGGAAGCGCAGATGTACACGGTGCAGAAGGGCGACAACCTGTGGAAGATCGCCGAGGCGCACTACGGCAAGGGCCAGGGCGCCAAGCACACCGTCATTTTCGAGGCCAACAAGCCCATGCTGACGCATCCGGACAAGATCTACCCGGGTCAGGTGCTGCGCATCCCGCCACTGAACTGAACCGCACAAACCGGCAAGCCCCGCAGTATTTGCCGGTTTGCCTCGGGGCGGGCCCTCCCCGCCCGCCCCGACCGACTCGGCCAGGCCAATCAGGCGCCTGGCCGTTTTTTTGGCCGGCCGCCGTCGACGAAGGCCCAGGTGTCAGGCTCCGAAGGTGCCTGACACCCCTGTGCGCCTGGACTCTCTCAGTCGTACGGGGTCAGTGCTTCACCACCCGCTGCGCGGCCGCCGCAAAGGGAACGCGGAGGTGTCTGACACCAGCAGGGAGTCAGACACCTGGACACCTCGGCGCCCGCCAGGATCAGCGCAGGCCGCCGAAGCGCCCCAGGCCCTTCATGCCGCCCATGGCGCGCATCATCTTAGACATGCCGCCCTTTTTCATTTGCTTCATCATGCCCTGCATCTGCTCGAACTGGGCCAGCAGGCGGTTGACTTCCTGCACGGGCACGCCCGAGCCGGCCGCGATGCGGCGCTTGCGCGAGGCCTTGATCAGTTCGGGCTTGGCGCGCTCGGCCGGCGTCATGGCATTCAGGATGCCTTCGGTGCGGCGCAATTGCTTTTCCGCCTGGCCGCCCTGCAGCTGGCCGGCCGCCTGCTGGAACTGCGCGGGCAGTTTTTCCAGCAGCGAGCCCATGTCGCCCAGCTTCTTGACCTGGCCCAGTTGCTCGCGGAAGTCGTTCAGGTCGAACTTGCTGCCCGACTTGAGCTTGGTGGCCAGCTTCTGCGCTTCGGCGATGTCGATGTTCTTCTGCGCCTGCTCGACCAGCGACACGATGTCGCCCATGCCCAGCACCCGCTGCGCCATGCGGTCGGGGTGGAACGGCTCCAGCCCATCGAGCTTTTCGGAGACGCCGACGAACTTCAGCGGCTTGCCGGTCACGTGGCGCACCGACAGCGCCGCGCCGCCGCGCGCGTCGCCGTCCAGCTTGGTCAGCACCACCCCGGTCAGCGGCAGCGCGTCGGCGAAGGCGCGCGCGGTGTTGACCGCGTCCTGGCCCTGCATGGCGTCGACCACGAACAGCGTCTCGACCGGGTGGACCAGGTCGTACAGGGCCCGGATCTCGCGCATCATGGCCTCGTCCACGCCCAGGCGGCCGGCCGTGTCCAGGATGAGCACGTCGTAGTGATGGCGGCGCGCGTGGTCGACCGCGTTGCGGGCGATGTCTTCCGGCTTCTGGCTGGGATCGGACGGCAGGAAATCGATGCCGGCCTGCGCCGCCACGGTCTTGAGCTGCTCGATGGCGGCCGGGCGGTAGACGTCGGCGCTGACGGTCAGCACCTTCTTCTTGCCGGTGTTGCGGCCGTTCTGCACGTGCTGGCCCTGGGCCAGCCAGCGGCCCAGCTTGCCGGTGGTGGTGGTCTTGCCGGCGCCCTGCAGGCCGGCCATCAGGATCACGGCGGGCGGCTGCACGGCCAGCGACAGTTCCCCGGCGCCCTGCCCCAGGTCGCCGCCCATCAGGGCGGTCAGTTCCTTGTGGACCACGCCGACCAGCGCCTGGCCGGGGCTGAGGCTGCCGGCCACTTCCTCGCCCAGCGCCTTTTCCTTGACGCGCGCCACGAAATCGCGCACCACCGGCAGCGCCACGTCGGCCTCGAGCAGCGCCATGCGCACTTCGCGCAGCATTTCCTGCGTGTTGGCCTCGGTCAGGCGGGCTTCGCCGCGCAGCGTCTTCACGACGCGCGACAAACGTTGAGTCAGGTTATCGAGCATGAGAGGCGTTTCCGCTTACACTAGTTGATTGAACGGTGGCCCGGGCAGGCGGCTTTTTGTGCCTGCCGGCGAATAGCGCCCTGCGGCCCCATCCAGACAACGGTTTTTATGTCATTAGGCATTGTATTTCACGCCGTGGCCGCCCTGGCCTACGCCGTGCTCGCGGCGGCGCTGTGGCGGCGCCTGCGGGGCGCGGGCAGCGTCGAAAAAACGGGCCGTATTGCCCGGGCCTGCCTGCTGGGGGCGCTGGTGCTGCACGGCATCGGCCTGCAGCAATCCATGCTCGGCGGCGGCAACCTGTTCATCGGCTGGGCGCTGGCCCTGTCGGCCGCGGTCTGGCTGGGCATGGTGGTGTTCTGGCTGGAAAGCCTGCTGGTGCGTATCGACGGCCTGCAACTGCTGCTAGTGCCGGCCGCCACGCTGGTCTGCGCCATGGCCGCGCTGTTTCCCGACGGCCAGCTGGTGCCGCACGCCGACAACACCTGGCTGCGCCTGCACCTGCTGATCGCCCTGGCGGCCTATGCGCTCATCACCGTGGCGGCCCTGCATGCCCTGCTGATGGCGCTGCTCGACCGCCACCTGCACCGCCCGCTCGACGCGCCGGCCGAGCGCAGCATCGTCAGCCGCGTGCTCGACGCCCAGCCGCCGCTGCTGGTCCAGGAACGGCTGCTGTTCCGCGTCATCTGGATCGGCTTCGTGGTGCTGACCGCCGCCGTGGCCTCGGGCTCGATCGCTTCCATGCAGCTGACCGGCAAGGTGCTGCCGTTCGACCACAAGACCGTATTCACCCTTTTGTCATGGCTGACCTTCGGCGTGCTGCTGCTCGGCCGCCATATCCGCGGCTGGCGCGGCCGCGTGGCGCTGCGCTGGACGCTCACCGGGTTCGCCTTCCTGATCCTGGCCTACACCGGCAGCCGGTTCGTGCTGGAAGTCATTCTTCATCGGAGCTGAAGTGGGCAAGCTGCTGATCTGGGTCGTCATCATCCTGGTGGCCATGCTGGTGCTGCGCATCGTCGCCGCGCGGGCCGCCACCAAGCGCAATGCTCCCCCGCCGCGCCCGCCCGCGCGCCAGCCGGGCGGCCAGCCGGCCGAATCGATGGTGCGCTGCGCCCATTGCGGCATCCACCTGCCGCGCTCCGAAGCGATCATGCTCGAGGGCAAGGTGTGGTGCAGCCGCGACCACGCCCGCCTGGGCGAGCGCTGACGCGGCGCGTGCCCGGCGCGGCCGGGCCCGGATGGGGGCCGCCGGCAAGGCGGGCATAATGGGGGCTGTGCTTCCCCATTCGATGAGCCGCATCCATGTTCCTACAGCTTGATCGACACGGGTGGCTGGCGCCCGCGCCGGGTGTGCGCCTCCTCCCTTCGCCCAATTGCGATACCCGCCCCGCCGGCATGCCGGTTTCCCTCCTGGTGATCCACAACATCAGCCTGCCTCCGGGCGAATTCGGCGGACCGCACGTGGCCGGCCTGTTCCTCAACCGGCTCGACTACGGCGCCCATCCCTGGCTGGACCGCCTGCGCGGGCTGCGCGTGTCGGCGCATTTCTTCGTGCGCCGCGACGGCGCCATCGTGCAGTTCGTATCCACCGAGGCGCGCGCCTGGCATGCCGGCGTATCGCGTTTCGGCGCGCGCGAACGCTGCAATGATTTTTCGCTGGGCATCGAACTGGAAGGCACCGATACGCTGCCCTACACCGACGCGCAGTACACTGCTCTGGCCAAGCTGGCCCGCGTGCTGCGGGCGCGCTATCCGCTGCGCGCCGCGTGGGGCCACGAGCACATCGCGCCCGGCCGCAAGACGGACCCGGGCCCGGCTTTCAATTGGGCGCGATTCGGCCGCGCCGCCGGATTCCCCCGGCGCATGCTCGCGCCCTGCTGACCAAGGAACCATCATGCTGAAGATCTGGGGACGCCTGAGTTCGGTGAACGTGCAGAAAGTTGTCTGGGCGGTGCGCGAACTGGCGCTGCCGCACACGCTGACGCAGGTCGGCGGCCAGTACGGCGGCCTGGACACGCCCGAATACGGCAAGATGAATCCCAACCGCAAGGTGCCCGTCATCGACGACGGCGGCCTGGTGCTGTGGGAATCGAACGCCATCGTGCGCTATCTGGCCGCGCGCTACGGCGAAGGATCGCTGTGGCCCACCGATGTGGCGCTGCGCGCCCATGCCGACCGCTGGATGGACTGGACCGCCACCGAATGGCAGCCGGCCGTCGCACCTGCCTTCCTGGGCCTGGTCCGCACGCCCGAGGCGCAGCGCGACGCGGCCGCCATCGAGGCCTCGGCGCACAAGGCCAATGCGCTGGCCCTCATGCTGGAAGACGCGCTGCAGCAGCGCGAATTCATCGCCGGCGCCCACTTGACCATGGGCGACGTGGTGCTGGGCTGCGTGGCGCACCGCTGGCTGGGCACGCCCATCGAACGCCCCGCCACCCCGGCCTTGTCGGCCTGGTACCGCCGGCTGATGATGCGCCCGGCCACCCAGGGCGTGCTGACGCTGCCGTTGTCCTGACACGCGGCCCGGCCGGCGCCACTCAGGCGCGCGCCGCCGGGCGCCAGCCCAGTTCCGCCGAGATCGCCGCGGCCACCTGCTTGACGGTGGGCGTCAGTTCGCCCATGCGTTCCAGCGACAGGTACGGCACCGTGCTGGACACGCTCAACGCCGCCACGATGGCGCCGCCCGCATCGCGGATCGGCGCGGCCACGCAGCGGATCGACGGTTCATTGTCTTCCAGGTCGTAGGCATAGCCGTGCGCGGCGTAGTCACGCATGCGGTCGCGGAACGCCTCCCAGCCTTGGCCCGCCCCCGCCGCGCGCGGCGACACCGGCGCCCCCACGCGCTGCAGGCGGCGCCAGTCGGATTCATCCAGGTCCAGCAGCAGCGCCTTGCCGACGCCCGTGGCGGCAAGCGGCATGCGATGCCCCACGCGCGAGCGCATCTCCAGCCCCTTCTTGCCGGGGATTTTCTCCAGATACAGCACTTCGTCGCCGTCGCGCACGGCCAGGTGGATGGTGTCGCCCGTCAGTTCCGCCAGGCCATGCAGGTGCGGCCGCGCCAGCGCGGCCAGGGGGAACGCCTCGCGCGCCTGGAAGCCCAGCTCGATCAGCTTCGGCCCCAGCGCATAGCCCACGCCCGCCACCACGCGCAGATAGCGCTCCTGCACCAGGCTGCTAGCCAGCCGGTGCGTGGTGCTGCGCGCCACGCCGATGCGGGCGCAGATCTCGCGCAGGTCGCGCGCGCCGTCGGCCACCGCCTGCACGATCGCCAGTCCGCGCATCAAGGTCTGGGTGCCGGTGGGAACGGCGGAAGCGGTCGAGTCGGAAGCAGTAGGAGTGGGCATCGCGGAAATCTGCAAAACGGACGAGCGTGGCCGCCAGGAAGGCAAGCCCGCAAGGATACCGGACCGTGCCGGATTGCGCTGAGTTTATCCCTATATATGGGATAAAGTTCTATATTTTGAGATTTTTTCGCGATTCTTCTAGAATTTCCGCCATGCCGCCGGCCGCCAGCCGCGGCCACCCGATGACGACAAGGCAGCCGCCGCGTGCGGCCGCCACACGACGAGACAGCTTCATGCCTATCCATCCGCCCGGCCGCGCGGCCCTGATCGCGCTGGATTGGGGCACCTCCTCGCTGCGCGCCTACCTGCTGGACCAGTGCGGCCAGACGCTGGAAACCCGCCGCCTGCCATGGGGCATCATGCACCTGCCCCAGCCCGCGCCGCATGACCCGGCCGCGCCGGCGGCGCGCGGCTTCGAGCTGGCGTTCGAGCAGGCCTGCGGCGACTGGCTGCGCGCCGCGCCGGACCTGCCCGTCATTGCCTGCGGCATGGTCGGCAGCGCCCAGGGCTGGCGCGAGGCCGCCTACCTGGAAGTGCCCACCGAACTGCCGCGCATCGCCACCCGGCTCACGCTGGTCGAGCGGCCCGGCGCCACGCCGGTCCACATCGTGCCGGGCCTGATCCAGCGCCACGGCCTGGCCAACGTGATCCGCGGCGAAGAGACCCAGGTGTACGGCGTGCTGGCGCAACAGCCCGACCTGGCCGATGACGTGCTGATCGGCCTGCCCGGCACGCACTCCAAATGGGTGGCCGTGCGGCGCGGCCGCGTCACGCATTTCGACACCTTCATGACCGGCGAGGTCTACGCCGCCCTGCGCAGCCACACCATCCTGGGCCGCACCATGGCCGCCGACGCGCCGTCCGACCCGGCCGCCTTCGCGCGCGGGCTGCGCGTGGCCGGCTCGCCGGCCGGCCGCGCCGGCGTGCTGTCCACCATCTTCAGCGCGCGCGCGCTCGGCCTGGCCGGCGAACTGGCCCCGGCGGCCCAGCCCGACTACCTGTCGGGCCTGCTGATCGGCCACGAAATCGCCGCCCTGGCCGAGCTGCTGCGCCACAGCGGCGGCCAGCCACGCATCGTGCTGTGCGGCGACGCCGAACTGTGCCAGCGCTACGACGCCGCGCTGCGCCACTACGGGCTCGACGCACCGGCGCTGGCCCGCCACGCCACGGAGCGCGGCCTCTATCACCTGGCCCGCGATGCCGGCCTGGTGGCCGCCGCACCCGCACAACCCGCCAAGGAACCCTCATGAACGCTTCCGCCCTGCAAACCGCCATGGCCCGCTGCGGCCTGATCGCCATCCTGCGCGGCATCCGTCCCGCCGAAGCGGTCGCCGTCGGCCAGGCCCTGTACCAGGCGGGTTTCCGGCTCATCGAAGTGCCGCTGAACTCGCCCGAGCCGCTGGACAGCATCGCCGCGCTGCGCCAGGCGCTGCCGGACGACTGCCTGGTCGGCGCCGGCACCGTGACCGCCCCCGCCGACTGCGCCCGCATCGCGGCCGCCGGCGGGCAGCTCGTCGTCATGCCGCACAGCGATGCCGCCGTGATCCGCGCGGCCAAGGCCGCCGGCCTGGCCTGCTGCCCGGGCGTGGCCACGCCCACCGAGGCCTACGCCGCGCTGGCGGCCGGCGCCGACGTGCTGAAGATGTTCCCGGCCGAACAACTGGGCCCGGCGGTGCTCAAGGCATGGCGGGCGGTGTTGCGCCCGCCCGTGGGGCTGGTGCCGGTGGGCGGCATCGTGCCCGACAGCATCGCCGCCTACGCTCAGGCCGGCGCCAGCGGCTTCGGCCTGGGCTCGGCCCTGTACCAGCCGGGCGACGCCGCCGCCAGCGTCGCCGCCCGCGCCCAATCCTTCATCGCCGCCTGGCGAGCCGCCTATCCCGCAAAGGAAAACCAAGCATGAAGATCACCAAGCTCACTACCTACGTCGTGCCGCCGCGCTGGCTGTTCCTGAAAATCGAAACCGACGCCGGCGTGGTCGGCTGGGGCGAGCCCGTGGTGGAAGGCCGCGCCCATTCCGTGGCGGCCGCCGTCGAGGAGCTGTCGGACTACCTGGTCGGCAAGGACCCGCGCAACATCGAGGACCACTGGACCGTGCTGTACCGCGGCGGCTTCTACCGCGGCGGCGCCATCCACATGAGCGCGCTGGCCGGCATCGACCAGGCGCTGTGGGACATCAAGGGCAAGGACCTCGGCGTGCCCGTGTCGCAGCTGCTGGGCGGCAATGTGCGCGACCGCATCCGCGTGTACTCGTGGATCGGCGGCGACCGGCCGGCCGACACCGCCGCCGCGGCCAAGGCGGCGGTCGAACGCGGCTTCACCGCCGTCAAGATGAACGGCACCGAAGAGCTGCAATTCATCGACTCGTTCGACAAGGTCGAGAAATGCCTTGAGAACGTGGCGGCGGTGCGCGACGCGGTCGGCCCCAACGTGGGCATCGGCGTGGACTTCCACGGCCGCGTGCACAAGCCCATGGCCAAGGTGCTGATCAAGGAACTGGCGCCCTACCGGCTGATGTTCATCGAGGAACCCGTGCTCAGCGAACACTACGAGGCCCTCAAGGAACTGGCGCCGCTGTCGTCCACGCCGATCGCGCTGGGCGAGCGGCTGTTCTCGCGCTGGGACTTCAAGCGCGTGCTGGCCGACGGCTATGTGGACATCATCCAGCCCGATCCTTCGCACGCCGGCGGCATCACCGAGACCCGCAAGATCGCCGCCATGGCCGAGGCCTACGACGTCGCCCTGGCGCTGCACTGCCCGCTCGGCCCGATCGCGCTGGCCACCTGCCTGCAGATCGACGCCGGCTGCTACAACGCCTTCATCCAGGAACAGAGCCTGGGCATCCACTACAACGCCGACAACGACCTGCTCGACTACGTCAGCAACCGCGAGGCGTTCGCCTACCAGGACGGCATGGTGGCTATTCCGCAGGGTCCCGGCCTGGGCATCGAAGTCAATGAAGACTACGTGCGCGAGCGCGCCGCGGTGGGCCACCGCTGGCGCAACCCGATCTGGCGCCACGCCGACGGCAGCTTCGCCGAATGGTAGGCCCGCCGGACCGCCCCTAGACCAACAATCCCCGTCCGCGCCGGCCGACGCCAGGCCGCGCGCGCCGCCAAGAGCCTGAGGAGACTTTCGTGCCGACCGCCAACACCGCCACCCTGGGCGCCGCGCAGCCGACGCGCAGCCGCTACCTGATCATGGTGATGCTGTTCATCACCGTCGTCATCAATTACCTGGACCGCAGCAACCTGTCGATCGCCGCGCCGGCGCTCAAGGACGAGTTCGGCCTGGACACCGTCCACGAAGGGCTGATCCTGTCGGCCTTCGGCTGGACCTACGCCGCCATGCAGATCCCCGGCGGCTGGCTGGTCGACCGCGTGTCGCCGCGCGTGCTGTACGCGCTGGCCCTGATCCTGTGGTCGGCCGCGACCTTCTTCATGGGCTTCGCCGGCAGCTTCGTGCTGCTGTTCGTGCTGCGCCTGGCCGTCGGCGCGCTCGAGGCGCCGGCCTACCCGATCAACAACCGCGTGGTCACCACCTGGTTCCCGGAACGCGAGCGCGCCACCGCCATCGGCTTCTATACCTCCGGCCAGTTCGTGGGGCTGGCCTTCCTGACGCCGGTGCTGGCCTGGCTGCAGCACCACTACGGCTGGCACATGGTGTTCGTCAGCACCGGCCTGCTGGGCATCGTATGGGGCGTGCTGTGGTTCATGGTGTACCGCGAGCCGCGCGAGTTCAAGGGCGCCAACGAGGCCGAGATCGAGCTCATCCGCCAGGGCGGCGGCGTGGTCGACCTGGAGCGCCGCGTCACCGAGAAAAAAGCGCCGTTCCGCTGGAGCGACCTGGGCCTGGTGATGTCGCGCCGCAAGCTGTGGGGCGTGTACCTGGGCCAGTTCTGCCTGACCTCGACGCTGTGGTTCTTCCTGACCTGGTTCCCCACCTACCTGGTGAAATACCGCGGCATGGACTTCATCAAGTCCGGCTTCCTGGCCTCGGTGCCGTTCCTGGCCGCCTTCATCGGCGTGCTGTGCTCGGGCGTGCTGTCCGACTTCCTGATCCGCCGCGGCGCCACCGTCGGCATGGCGCGCAAGCTGCCCATCATCCTGGGCCTGCTGATCTCCACCGCGATGATCGGCGCCAACTTCACCGACTCGACCGCCTGGGTCATCTTCTTCCTGGCCGTGGCGTTCTTCGGCAACGGCCTGGCGTCCATCACCTGGTCACTGGTGTCCACCCTGGCGCCGGTGCGCCTGCTCGGCCTGACCGGCGGGGTGTTCAACTTCGTGGGCAATCTGTCGTCGATCTGCACGCCGATCGTGATCGGCTTCCTGGTCACCCAGGACAGCTTCGCGCCCGCCATCATCTACGTATCGTCGCTGGCCCTGCTGGGCGCGCTGTCGTACATCCTGCTGGTGGGCAAGGTCGAGCGCATCGAGGCCTGAACGGCAACGGCCGCCGGCTAGCCGAGCCGCCCCAGCAAAGCCATCAGCTGGCGGCGCTCGGCCGCGCCCAGGCCGGCGCTGATGCGCCGGTCGTGCGCCAGCACGGCCTCGGTGATGGCCGCGTGGGCGCGCCGGCCCGCCGGCGTCAGCACCAGCGCATAGGCACGCTTGTCGGCCACCGCCTCATGGCGGGCCACATAGCCCAGGTCCTGCAACTGGTTCACCAGTTGCACCGCGCCCGACCGGGCGATCCCCAGGATGCGCGCCAGGTCGGTCAGCTTCAGGTCGGCATTGGCGGCGATCAGCGTCAAGGCCGAGAAGCGCTGCGGCGTGATGTCCCAAGGCTCCAGCGCGGCCAGGAAATCCTCGTAGATCAGGATCTGCGCGCGCCGGATCGCATAGCCCACCAGCTCGTCGAGCGCGCCGTACTCGACCCCGGCGACGTGCGGGTCGAAACGCTCGCCGCGCGCCTGCGGGCGGCGCGGCCGGGACGATCGGGCTTGGGGCATGGCAACGACTGCAATTCAAGGGGACTACACACTACCCCAGACCCGCCCGCCGCGCCACCCGCCCCGGGTTAGTCCCAGTGTGGCCGGTCCGGCGATTTTGTTATGTTGCATAACAAAATCGATAAAGCTGGAGAGGGACCATGGACATCGTGATCGCCGGCGCGGGCATTGGCGGCCTCGCCCTGGCATTGTTGCTGCACCAGCGCGGCATTAGCTGCCGCGTCTACGAAAGCGCCCAGGAACTGCGGCCGCTGGGGGTCGGCATCAACCTGCTGCCGCACGCGGTCAACGAGCTGGAGCAGCTCGGCCTGCTCGACGCGCTGGCGCGGCGCGCCATCCCGACTTCGGCGCTGCACTACTACAACAAATTCGGCCAGCCCATCTGGCGCGAGCCGCGCGGCCTGGCGGCCGGCTACCCGCTGCCGCAGTTCTCCATCCATCGCGGCGAATTCCAGATGCTGCTGGCCGATACCGTGCGCGCGCGGCTGGGCCCGGACGCCATCGTGACCGGCATGGCGCTCGAGTCGGCCGACCAGGAAGGCGGCCAGGCGCGCGCGCACCTGCGGCGCCGCGCGGACGGTACGCTCCATACGGTCACGGGCGACGCGGTGGTGGGCGCCGACGGCATCCATTCCGCCTTGCGCCGCCAGCTTCATCCCAGCGGCGACGAGCCGCGCTTCTCCGGCCGGATGCTGTGGCGCGCGGTCACCGAGGCCCCGCCATATCTGGACGGCTGCACCATGTTCATGGCCGGCCACCAGGACCAGAAGTTCGTCTGCTATCCGATTTCCGAGCCGCTGCGCCAGGCGGGCCGCTCGCTGATCAACTGGATCGCCGAACTGGCGGTCCCCGGCGCCGCGCTGCCGGCCACCGACTGGAATCGCCGCGTCGACGCGGCGGTATTCGCCGGACGCTTCGCCGACTGGCGCTGGGACTGGATCGACATCCCCGCCATCATCGACGGCGCGCAGGCCATCTACGAATTCCCCCTGGTCGACCGCGACCCGCTGCCGCGCTGGACCCGCGGCCGCCTCACCTTGCTGGGCGACGCGGCCCATCCCATGTACCCCATCGGCTCGAACGGCTCGGCGCAGGCAATCTTGGACGCGCGCTGCCTGGCCGACTGGCTGGCGCAGGCGCGCCAGGGCAAGGTGCGCGCCCTGGAAACCGCGCTGCTGGAGTACGAAGCCGAACGCTTGCCGCGCACGGCCGGCATCGTGCTGCGCAACCGGCTCAACGGCCCCGAGCAGGTCATGCAGATGGCCGAAGAACGCGCCCCGCAGGGCTTCGCCGACATTGCCGATGTAATCGACGAACAAGAGCTGCAGGCCGTAGCGTTGCGCTACAAGCAGCTAGCCGGCTTCGACCCGGCCGCGCTGCGCCGCCCCGCCGGAGAGACGCCATGACCACCGCCGCCGCGCATGCCGCGCCGCCCCCGCTCGAATACGTGGCCACGCTGCACGTCCAGGTAGGCCCGCCCCAGGAAGTCGGCGACACCCCGCAGGGACGCCGGCGCGTCATCCCGATCCTCGGCGGGCGGGTCGAAGGCCCGCTGCTCAATGGCGCCATCCTGCCGGGCGGCGCCGACTTCCAGTCGATCCGGTCGGCCACCTACACCGACATCCACGCGCGCTACGTCATCGAGACGCCCACCGGCCAGCGGGTCTATGTCGAGAACACCGGCATCCGCACCGGCAGCGCCGACGACATCGCGCGGCTGGCGCGCGGCGAACCGGTCGACCCCACCCGCATCTATTTCCGCAGCTACCCGCGCTTCGAAACCGCGGCGCCCGAGCTGGCCTGGCTGCACGACTGCCTGTTCATCGGTACCGGCGCCCGCTATTCGGACCGCGTGGAACTGCGCTTCTACCGCATCGGCTGAGCCCGCACATCGACAAACGCCGGCCATGCACCGGCGGCCATCCCAAGGAGACGACCCATGCCTACGCTTTCCCGCCGCCTGTTCACCGCGGCCCTATTGTGCCTGCCGCTGGCCGCCGTGGCGCAATACCCCGACGCGCCTATCCGCCTGAACGTCGGCTTCCCACCCGGCACCGGCCCCGACATCGTCGCGCGCACCCTGTCGCAACAACTGGGCGCACGGCTCGGGCAAAGCGTGGTGGTCGAAAATCGCGCCGGCGCGGGCGGCCAGATCGCCGCCCAGGCGGTCGCGCGCAGCCCGGCCGACGGCTACACCCTGCTGCTGGGCGAAGTCGGCTCCATCAGCATCTCGCCCGCCACGTACAGCAACCTCAACTACGACCCGGCGCGCGACTTTGCGCCGGTCTCCGAAGTCGTGCGCGCCGACTTCGTCCTGGTGGTGCCGGCCAGCTCACCGCACCGGGACCTGGCGGCGTTCATCGCCGCCGGCAAGAACGCCGGCGACCGCGTGAACTTCGGCACGTTCGGCGCCGGCACGCCGGGCCATTTCGGCGCCGAGCTGTTCGCGCGGGAGGCCGGCATGAAGATCGAGCCAGTACACTATCGATCCACCGGCGACGCGGTCTCGGCCTTGATATCGGGCGGCGTGCAGGCCGCCTTCGTCACCACGGCGATGGCCGCGCCGCAGGTCAAGGGCGGCAAGATGCGCGCGCTGGCCATCACCGGCGCGCAGCCGTCCTCCGCGCTGCCCGGCGTGCCCACCTTCGCGCAGGCCGGCTATGGCAAGGTCGATTTCGGCGCCTGGTTCGCCCTGTTCGCCCCGGCCGGCACGCCGGCAGCGGTGCTGGACCGCCTGCAAACCGAAAGCGCCGCCGCATTGCAAGTACCAGAAGCCCGACGCATCCTGGGCGATGCCGGCTTCACCATCGTCGGCTCCGACCGCCAGGCCCTGCAGGCCTTGCTGGCATCCGAAGCCCGCCGCTGGTCGGACATCGTCAAGGCTACCGGCTTCAAGGCCAACTGACGAATCGACGCCGCGTCCTGCATCAACTCAGCGACGGCAAGTGTCGTTCCAGGTGTCAGACACCCCTGGGATGTCTGGCACCTCCAGCGGCGACATCCATACCCAGGTCTGCAGGTGTCAGGCACCTTCGGTGTCTGACACCCATTGCCCACCTCAAGCCTTCAGCAACAAGGCATTCATGCGCTTGACGAAGGCGGCCGGGTCGGCGATCTGCGCGCCTTCGGCCAGCAGCGCCTGGTCCAGCAGCAGCCGGGCCCACTCGCCGAACTCGTCGTCGCCGGCGTCGCGCACCCGGGCGATCAGCGCGTGCTCCGGGTTGATCTCCAGCACCGGCTTCACATTGGGCGCGTCCTGGCCGGCGGCCTTCAGCATGCGCAGCAGGTGGGGGCTCAGCTCGTTCTGGCCCACCACCACGCAGGCCGGCGAATCGACCAGCCGCAGCGTCACCCGCACTTCCTTGACCTGCTCTTCCAGCGCCTTCTGCAGGCGCTCGACCAGCGGCTTGAAGGTCTCGGCCACTTCGGCCTGGCGCTTCTTCTCGTCCTCGTCGGCCAGCTCGGCCAGGTCCAGGCCGCCCTTGGCCACCGACACCAGCGGCTTGCCGTCGAATTCACGCAGGTAGGACAGCATCCATTCGTCGACGCGGTCCGACAGCAGCAGCACTTCGATGCCCTTCTTGCGGAAGATCTCCAGGTGCGGGCTATTGCTGGCCGCCGTGAAGCTGTCGGCCGTCACGTAGTAGATCTTGTCCTGGCCTTCCTTCATGCGCGACACGTAGTCGGCGAACGACACGGTCTGGGCCGCCTCGTTGGCATGGGTCGAGGCAAAGCGCATCAGCTTGGCGATGCGTTCAAGATTGCCGGCATCCTCGCCCGTGCCTTCCTTCAGCACCTGGCCGAATTCCGTCCAGAAGGCGGCGTAATCCTCCGGCTTGTTCTCGGCCAGGTCCTCCAGCAGCGACAGCACGCGCTTGGCCGAGCCCTCGCGGATGGCGCGCACGTCGCGGCTTTCCTGCAGGATCTCGCGCGACACGTTCAGCGGCAGGTCGGCCGAATCGATCACTCCGCGCACGAAGCGCAGGTACGACGGCAGCAGCTGCTCGGCGTCGTCCATGATGAACACGCGCTTGACGTACAGCTTCACGCCGCGCCGCCCTTCGCGGTCCCACAGGTCGAACGGCGCGTGCTTGGGCACGTACAGCAGCTGCGTATATTCGCTGCGCCCCTCGACCCGGTTGTGGGTCCAGGCCAGCGGGTCGTCGTAGTCGTGCGACACCGTCTTGTAGAACTCGCGGTACTGCTCGTCGGTCACGTCGTTCTTGCTGCGCGTCCACAGCGCATTGGCCTGGTTGACCGTCTCCAGTTCGTCCTTCTTGACCTGCTCGCCCTTGTCGCTGTCCCACTCTTCCTTGGCCATGCGGATCGGCAGCGAAATATGGTCGGAATAGCGGCGCAGGATCTCGCGCAGTTTCCAGCCATTGAGCAGTTCGTCCTGGTCTTCGCGCAGGTGCAGCGTCACATCGGTGCCGCGCGTGTCTTTCTCGGCCGCGGCGATGCTGAATTCGCCCTGGCCGTCCGACTCCCAGCGGATCGCCTCGCCGGCGGCGGCGCCGGCCCGGCGGCTCAGCACCGTGACCTTGTCGGCCACGATGAACGACGAATAAAAACCCACCCCGAACTGGCCGATCAGCTGCGCGTCTTTCTGCTTGTCGCCGGTCAGCTGCGCGAAGAACTCGCGCGTGCCCGAACGGGCAATGGTGCCCAGGTTGGCCACGGCCTCGTCGCGCGACAGCCCGATGCCGTTGTCGGAAATGGTGATGGTGCGCGCGGCCTTGTCGTAGTCAACGCGGATGGCGAGCTCGCCGTCGCCTTCCAGCAGCGCCGGGTCGTCGATGGCCTGGAAGCGCAGCTTGTCGCAGGCGTCGGAGGCGTTCGAGACCAGTTCGCGCAGGAAGATTTCCTTATTGCTGTACAGCGAATGGATCATCAGGTGCAGCAACTGCTTCACCTCGGCCTGGAACCCCAGGGTTTCAGGCGTGGCGGACGTGGCGGTTTGGCTCATGATTCGAACGATATGATCAAAAATTGAACAAAATAACGGCCCGAGGCCGCGAATTCGGCCGGCCGGGTCCGGAAACCGCAAGTTATATGGGCGACCCCGGGGAATTTCAAGTCGCGGGCCGAGCAGCCCGGCTGGGCACTTAACATAGTGCCGTTGGTGTGTCATTGTGTGGAGTCAAAGCCGCCGCAAGCGGGCCTGGATAAACTTTTGGTTTTGGCGACACTCGCACCGGCGCGTGCCGGCACTTCCCGTCGCCGTGTTACTGGAGATCCCCATGCTGGTCAAAGCCACCCTTGCCGTCCTGCTGTCCGCCGCCAGCCTGCCCGTGCTGGCAGCGCAGTGCGAAACCACCGTCGAAAGCAACGATGCCATGCAGTTCAACACCAAGGAAATCGTCGTCGACCAAAGCTGCAAGGAATTCACCGTCCACCTCAAGCACGTCGGCAAGATGGCCAAGGCCGCCATGGGCCACAACTGGGTCCTCACCAAGGAAGCCGACATGCAGGCCGTCGCCACCGACGGCATGACCGCCGGCCTCGACGAAGACTACGTCAAGCCCGACGACACCCGCGTCATCGCCCACACCAAGCTCATCGGCGGCGGCGAATCCGACTCCGTCACCTTCGACACCTCCAAGCTCGCTGCCGGCGACAAATACGCCTTCTTCTGCTCCTTCCCCGGCCACTGGGCCATCATGAAAGGCGCGCTGAAGTTCGGCGGCTGATCCGCCTCGCTTCCATCGACGGGCGCCCCACGGGGCGCCCGTTTCGTTTCATACGTCCCCGACCCGGTTGACCTAGCGCAACGCGCGCCCCGGCGCGCCTGCGTAGCATGGCGTGCAACAACATTTCAAAGAGTAATCGCATGCCAGGGCCCGCAGTACCGGCGAAATTCTCAGGGCTATTTCGCGTCGTCGCCTTCCTCCTCCTGGCCTGTACCGCCGTCCTCATCAGCACCGCGCACGCCCAGCGGCTGCCGCATTTCCTGGCCGCCTTCCCGCCCGGCGAACTCTACCCCGGCGCCGACCGCCTCGGCCCGCCCGAAGGCCAGCCGCTCGCCGCCCGCGCCTACGCCGGCGACCGCCCCCTGGGCCATGTCTACCTGACCACCGACGTGGTCAACACCCGCGGCTATTCCAGCAAGCCCATCGACGTCGTGGTGGCCCTGGCCGACAACGGCCGCATCGAAGGCGCCCGGCTGGTCGAACACCACGAACCCATCGTGCTGATCGGCATCCCCCAATCCCGGGTCGAGGCCTTCATCGACGGCTACGTGGGCCTCAATTTCATCGAATCCCCGCCCCGCCACGGCGCGCCGCCGCCGGTTGACATCATCAGCGGGGCCACCGTCACGCTGATGGTCATCGGCGACAGCATCACCCGTTCCGCCATCGCGGTGGCGCGCAGCCGCGGCATCGGCGCGCCCGCCGCCGCCCCTGCCAGCGCCCCCGCCGCCCCGGCGCGGGTAGTGGACGACACCCTCGGCCCGGTCCAGCCGTGGCAGGCCCTGCTCGACAACGGCGCGGTGCAGCGCCTGCGCCTGTCGGTGGCCGACGTCAACCAGGCGTTCGAGCGCACCGGCCGTCACGACGCCGCCGTCAAGCCGGAAGCCACCGACCCCGCCGCCACCTTCATCGACCTCTACGCGGCGCTGGTCAGCGTGCCCACCATCGGCCGCAGCCTGCTGGGCGACGCCACCTGGCAGCACCTGTCCGCCCGTCTGGCGCCGGGCCAGCAGGCCGTCCTGGTGGCGGGCAGCGGCGCCTACTCGTTCAAGGGCTCGGGCTACGTGCGCGGCGGCATCTTCGACCGCATCGAGATCATCCAGGGCGAAAGCAGCTTCCGCTTCCGCGACCGCGACCACCAGCGCCTGGCCGACGTCGCCGCCCCCGGCGCTCCCTCGTTCCCCGAGGTCGCCCTGTTCGTCGTCCCGCCAGACGCCACGCTGGACCCGGTCGCCCCCTGGCGGCTGCAACTCATGGTGCAGCGCGTGCTCAGCGTCACGGACAAGGCCTTCGTCACCTTCGACCTGCCGTACGAGCTGCCACAAGCCTACACTCGTCCGGCCCCCGGCGCGGCGCCGGCCGCCGCGGTTGCCGCGCGGCCCGCCGCGGCCGAACCCGCCTTCGACGACACCGCGCCCGCGCTCTGGAAGCAGATCTGGCACGCCAAGCGCGGGCAGGTCGTCATCCTGGCCGTCGGGCTGGCCGTGCTGGTGGGTATCTTCTTCTTCCAGGACCAGCTCACCCGCCGCCCCCTGCTGCACGACCGCGTGCGGCTGGCCTTCCTGGCCTTCGCGCTTTTCTGGATCGGCTGGTACGCCCAGGCCCAGCTGTCGGTGGTCAACGTGCTGACCTTCACCACCGCGCTGCGCACCGAATTCCGCTGGGACGACTTCCTCATGGACCCGCTGGTGTTCATCCTGTGGTGCGCCACCGCCATCTCCATGGTCTTCTGGAACCGCGGCGCGTTCTGCGGCTGGCTGTGCCCCTTCGGCGCCCTGCAGGAACTGACCAACCGCCTGGCCAGGCGCCTCGGCATCAAGCAGGTCACCGTGCGCCACGGCGTCAACCAGCGCCTGTCCACCCTCAAGTACGTCATCTTCCTGGTGCTGTTCGGCTACTCCCTGTACGACCTGGCCCTGGCCGAGAAGCTCGCCGAAGTCGAACCCTTCAAGACGGCCATCATCCTGCGCTTCATGCGCGACTGGCCCTTCGTCGTGTTCGCGGTGGCGCTGGTGGTCGCCGGGCTGTTCATCGAACGCTTCTTCTGCCGCTACCTCTGCCCGCTCGGCGCGGCGCTGGCCATCCCCGCGCGCCTGCGCATCTTCAACTGGCTGCGCCGCTACCACGAATGCGGCAACCCCTGCCAGCGCTGCAACCAGGAATGCCCGGTGCAGGCCATCGACCCCACCGGCGCCATCAACCCCAACGAATGCATCCAGTGCCTGCATTGCCAGATGCTCTACCACCACGACGGCAAATGCCCGCCCCTGATCCAGAAGAAAGCCAAACGCGAACGCCGCCGCGCGCCGCCACAGGAAGCCGTGCTGCACCACGTGCCGCGCGCCAAGGCCGACACGCCGGCATCGCCGTCCGCCAATTTCTGACCCCACACCACGGCCCCACGCCATTACATCCAAGGAGTTAGCCATGTCCGATCAGAAAACCGACCGCACCGGACTCAGCCGCCGGGGCTTCCTGGGCACCGCCGCATTGTCGGGTGCCGCAGGCCTCGTCGGCGGTGCGCACCTATCCGGCGCCTACGCCAAAGACGGCAAGCCGAATGGCCAGTCCGGCCATGTGGCCCCGGGCGAGCTCGACGAATACTATGCCTTCAACTCCGGCGGCCAGTCGGGCGAAGTCCGCATCCTGGGCCTGCCTTCCATGCGCGAGCTGATGCGCATCCCGGTCTTCAACCACTGCAGCGCCACGGGTTGGGGCGTCACCAACGAAAGCCGCAAGGTCCTCACCGAGGGCCTGACGGAAGAAACCCGCGCCTACCTGAAGGACAAGGGCGGCGTCTACCTGAACGGCGACGCGCACCATCCGCACATGTCGTTCACCGACGGCACCTACGACGGGCGCTACATCTTCATCAACGACAAGGCCAACAACCGCGTCGCGCGCATCCGCTGCGACGTCATGAAAACCGACAAGGTCACCGAGATCCCCAACGCCTCGGGCATCCACGGCCTGCGCCCGCAGCGCTACCCGCGCACCGGCTACGTGTTCGCCAACGGCGAGCACATCGTGCCGCTGCCCAACGACGGCACCGTCACCGACGACCCCAAGAAGAACTTCTTCGCCATCTACACCGGGATCGACGGCGACACCATGAAGATCGCCTGGCAGGTCATGGTCGACGGCAACCTCGACAACGGCGACGCCGACTACCAGGGCAAGTATTCCTTCGCCACCTGCTACAACTCCGAAAAAGGCGTCACCGTCGAAGAAGCCTCGGCCAATGAACAGGACTGGGTCGTGGTCTTCAACATCAAGCGCATCGAGGAAGGCGTCAAGGCGGGCGACTTCAAGACGCTGAACGGCGTGCCGGTGCTCGACGGCCGGGCCGGCTCCAAGTACACCCGCTACATCCCCGTGCCCAACTCGCCGCACGGCTGCAACGCCGCGCCCGACGGCATCCACGTGGTGCTCAACGGCAAGCTCTCGCCCACCGTCACCGTCATCGACGTACGCAAGCTGGACGACCTGTTCGACGACAAGATCAAGCCGCGCGACTGCGTGGTGGCCGAACCCCAGCTCGGCCTGGGCCCGCTGCACACCGCCTTCGACGGCCGCGGCAACGCCTACACCACGCTGTTCATCGACAGCCAGATGGTCAAGTGGAACCTCGACAAGGCCCGCCGCGCCTATGCCGGCGAGAAGGTCGACCCCATCATCCAGAAGCTCGACGTGCACTACCAGCCCGGCCACAACCACAGCACCATGGGCGAAACGCGCGAAGCCGACGGCAAATGGCTGGTGTCGCTCAACAAGTTCTCCAAGGACCGCTTCCTGAACGTCGGCCCGCTCAAGCCGGAAAACGACCAGCTCATCGACATCTCGGGCGACGAAATGAAGCTGGTGCACGACGGCCCCAGCTTCGCCGAGCCGCACGACATGCTGCTGGTGCACCGGTCCAAGGTGCATCCGCTCAATGTCTGGAAGCGCGACGACCCCATGTGGGAAGACGCCCGCCAGCTGGCCAAGAAGGACGGCGTGGTGCTCGAGGACGCCGCCAAGGTGGTGCGCGACGGCAACAAGGTGCGGGTCTACATGATCGCCGTGGCGCCGATGTTCAGCGTCAAGCGCTTCGAGGTCAACCAGGGCGACGAGGTCACCGTGGTGGTCACCAACATGGAAGTCATCGAAGACCTGACCCACGGCTTCACGCTCGAAGGCCACGGCATCGCCATGGAAATCGGCCCGCAGGCCACGTCCTCGGTCACCTTCAAGGCCGACCGGCCGGGCGTCTTCTGGTACTACTGCCAGTGGTTCTGCCACGCGCTGCACATGGAAATGTCCGGCCAGATGGTCGTCCTGCCCAAGAAGTCGTAGCGGGTACGCATGGGCCATGCCTGTCTCCCGCCGTTGCGCGGCGTGGTCCCGGCCGGCGTGCTGCTGGCCGGGCTGGCCCTGGCCGGCGGCGCCGCGGCGGCCGTCGTCGCGCTGCCGGCCGGCGCCGACCTGCAGCAGGCCATCGCCGCCGCCGCGCCCGGCGACGTGCTGCGCCTGGCGCCGGGCGAATACCCCGGCAACCTCGTCATCGACAAACCGCTCACGCTCGAAGGCCCGGCCGACCGCTCGGCCGTCATCCTCGGCGAGCGCGCCGGCCGCACCATCTGGGTGCACGCCGAGCGCGTCACGCTGCGCCAGCTCACCATCCGCCAATCCGGCCTGAGCCTGCCCGCCATGGACGCGGGCGTGTTCCTGGACCGCACCGCCCACCATGCCGTGGTCGAGCACAACGACATCCTCGACAACCTCATGGGCGTCTACGTATGGGGCCCGAACGAAGCGCTGGTGCGCGCCAACCGCATCGTCGGCAACACCGAACTGCGCGTGGCCGAGCGCGGCAACGGCGTATCGCTGTGGAACAGCCCCGGCAGCCGGGTGCTGGACAACGACATATCCGCCGGGCGCGACGGCATCTTCTCCAATACCAGCCGCAACAACATCTTCCGCGGCAACCATTTCCACCAGCTGCGCTACGCAGTCCACTACATGTACACCAACGACAGCGAAGTCAGCGACAACTTCTCTGAAGACAACGACATCGGCTACGCCATCATGTATTCCCATCGCCTGGTGGTGCGCGGCAACACCGCCGTGCGCAGCCGCGACCAGGGCCTGATGTTCAACTATGCCAACGGCGCGGTCATCACCGGCAACGCGGTACGCGGCGCGCCGAAATGCGCGTTCCTGTACAACGCCAACAACAACCGGTTCGACGCCAACCACTTCCAGGACTGCGACATCGGCATCCATTTCACCGCCGGCTCCGACGGCAACGAAATTTCCGGCAATGCCTTCATCAACAACAAGAACCAGGTCAAGTACGTGGGCACGCGCGTCATCGAATGGTCGCGCCACGGCCGCGGCAACTACTGGAGCGACAACACCGCCTTCGACCTGGACGGCGACGGCATCGCCGACACCGCCTACCGTCCCAACGACGTGGTCGACCAGATCCTCTGGCGCGCCCCGGCCGCGCGCATCCTGCTCAACAGCCCCGCCGTTTCCATCGTGCGCTGGGCGCAGTCGCAATTCCCGGCGCTGCTGCCGGGCGGCGTCATCGACAGCGCCCCGCTGATGCAGCCGCCCGCCCTGCCCGCCGCCGGCGCCATGAGGGCCGCCCGATGAACGCCGTGCAAATCGCGCTGGAAGGCGCCAGCAAGCACTACGGCGCCCATCGCGCGCTCGACCGCGTCGACCTGCAACTCAACGCCGGCGAGTGCGTGGCGCTGGCCGGCCACAACGGCGCGGGCAAGAGCACGCTGATCAAGCTGGTGCTGGGCCTGATCCGGCCCACCCACGGCCGCGTGCGCCTGCTGGGCCACGACGCCGCCAGCCGGCCGGCCGCCCGGCTGCGGCACGACATCGGCTACCTGCCCGAAACCGTCGCCCTGCACCCCGCCATGACCGGCGCCGAAACCCTGGACTTCTACGCGCGCCTGAAGCGCCAGCCGCTGGCGCGCAACGCGGCGCTGCTCGACAAGGTCGGCATCGCCGACGCCGCGCGCCGGCGCGTCGGCGGCTATTCCAAGGGCATGCGGCAGCGGCTGGCGCTGGCCCAGGCCTTGCTGGGCCAGCCCCGCATTCTGCTGCTGGACGAACCCACCACCGGGCTGGACCCGGCCTCGCGCCTGATGTTCTACGACATCGTGTGCGAACTGCGCGACCAGGGCGCCGCCGTGCTGGTCAGCACCCACGCGCTGGCCGAGATCGCCGACCACGTCGACCGGGTCGTCGTCATGAAGAGCGGCCACAAGATCGCCGACGGCAGCCTGTCGCAGCTGCGCCGCGCCATCGACGTGCCGGTGCGCATCGGCATCACCCTGGCGGTCGACGCCGCGGCCGGCGCGCTGCCGCCGCCATGGCGCCAGACCGGCCCCGCCAGCTTCGAACGGACCTGCGCCGAGCACGACAAGGTCGAGGCCATCCGTGCGCTCGGCGCCATCGACCTGCCCATCGCCGACCTCCACGTGCACATCCCCAGCCTGGACGAGGTCTACGCCCACCTGCTCGAACGGAACCCCGTATGAACGCCGTATTCACCATCGTCGGCAAGGAAATCCGCGACGGCCTGCGCAACCGCTGGGTGCTCGCCACCGCGCTGCTGCTGGCCGCGCTGGCCCTGTCGCTGGGCTTCCTGGGCAGCTCGCCCACCGGCGCGGTCAAGGTCGACCCGCTTACCGTCACCGTGGTCAGCCTGTCCAGCCTGTCGATCTTCCTGGTGCCGCTCATTGCCATGCTGCTGGCCTACGACGCCATCGTCGGCGAAGCCGACCGCGGCACCCTGGCCCTGCTGCTCAGCTACCCCGTGTCGCGCTGGCAGGTCATCGTCGGCAAATTCGTCGGGCACCTGGCCATCCTGGCGCTGGCCACCACCGCCGGCTACGGCTTTGCCGGCCTGGCCCTGCAGCTTGCCCATGGCGGCGCCGATGCCGCCGCCTGGCGCCCCTTCGCCTTCCTGATCGCCGCCAGCGTGCTGCTGGGCGCCAGCTTCCTGGCCATGGGCTACCTGGTCAGCACCCTGGTGCGCGAGCGCGCCACCGCCGCCGGCATCGCCATCGGCGTATGGCTGTTCTTCGTGGTCATCTACGACATGGCCCTGCTCGGCCTGCTGGCCGCCGACCAGGGCCGCACCGTCACCGCCGACCTGCTCAACGTGCTGCTGCTGCTCAACCCCTCCGACGTCTACCGCCTGATGAACTTGACCGGCTTCGAGAACATCTCCATGTACGCCGGCATGGCCGGCGTCAGCGGCCAGGCCAGCCTGGGCACCGCCACCCTGGCCATCGCGCAACTGCTGTGGATCGCCATCCCGTTCCTGCTGGCCGCCATCGCCTTCCAGAGAAAATCCCTATGAGCGCGCCGCGCAACCTGCTCGCCCGCCTCCGGCCGGCCGCCTGCGCCGTCCTGCTGGCCCTGCTGGCCGCGTGCGGCGGCGACGACCGGCAAGCCGCCTCGGCCCCGCCGCCGGCGGCCATCACCGTGGACGCCGTCGGCCACTACTGCGGCATGGCCCTCAATGAACACGTCGGCCCCAAAGGCCAGATCTTCCTCGACGGCCGCGACACCCCGGTGTGGTTCTCGACCGTGAAACAGGTCTTCGCCTACACCGTGCTGCCCGAGGAACCCAAGACCATCCGCGCCATCTACGTCAACGACATGGCCGGCGCCGAACGCGGCGTCGCGCCCGACCCCGCCGCCTGGATCGACGCGCGCCGCGCCTACTACGTCATCGAAGGCGGCTACATCGGCGGCATGGGCGCCGAAGACGCCCTGCCCTTCGGCCGGCGCGACCAAGCCGAGGCCTTCGCCCAGGCCCATGGCGGGCGCGTCGTCGCTTTCCACGACATGCCCGAAAGCTACATCTTCTCTTACGACGCGCCGCCGCCCGCGCCGGCCCCTGACTCGTCCGGATCCACGCCATGAACCCACCCGTCCGCGCCCGCCGCCGCTTCCTCGGCATCACCGCCGCCGTCTCCGCCTGGGCCCTGGTCCCCGCCAGCCTGCGCCCGGCCCGCGCCGCCAGCGCCACGCCCACCGCGCAATGGCGCGGCGTCGCGCTCGGCGCCGACGCTGAACTGCGGCTCTACCACCCCGACCCGCGCGCCGCCCGGCGCCTGCTCGACCAGGCCCTGGCCGAAGTCCAGCGCCTGGAAAAGCTCTTCAGCCTGTATCGCCCAGACAGCGCGCTGGTCGCCCTGAACCGCCAGGGCCATCTGGACCAGCCGCCCGCCGACCTGCTGCGCCTCTTGAGCGAAAGCGCGCACTACAGCCACCTGACCGACGGCGCCTTCGACCCCAGCGTGCAAGCCCTATGGCAAGCCTATGCCGACCACTTCGCGCGCGCGGGCGCCGCCCCGGACGGCCCCGACGCCGCCACCCTGCAAGCCGCGCTGGCCCGCGTCGACCACCGCGCCATCCAGGCCGGCCCCGCGCGCATCGCCTTGCTGCGTCCCGGCATGGCCCTGACCCTGAACGGCATCGCCCAGGGCTACATCACCGACCGCGTCACCGAACTGCTGCGCGCCGGCGGCCTGGACCGCGCCCTGGTGGACCTGGGCGAAATCCGCGGCCTGGACCGGTCCGCCCCCGGCCAGGCCGCCCCATGGCGCGTCGGCCTGGCCCAGCCCCAGGACGCCGAGCGCATCCACACCACCGTGGAAATCCGCAACCAGGCCGTGGCCACCTCGGGCGGCTACGGCACCCCGCTGGACCCGGCCGGCCGCCACAGCCACCTGTTCGACCCCCGCACCGGCCGCGCCCAGCCGCGCTACCGCAGCGTCTCGGTGGCCGCCCCCAGCGCCACCACCGCCGACGCCCTGTCCACCGCGTTCTCGCACATGCCGCTGGACGCCACGGCGCCATTGGTGCGCCAGATGGGGCTGCGGGCCTGGTTCGTGCTGGCCGACGGCAGCGTCACCGCGCAAGGCGAGGACACCCCGAGCGCGAAGTCCAAAGACCGCATATAATCGCGAGTTCCTCTCCACGCCAACCTGTTTGTCAAGGTTGCGCGCCCCCCGTGCCCGGGTGGTGAAATTGGTAGACGCAGGGGACTCAAAATCCCCCGCCGCAAGGCGTGCCGGTTCGATTCCGGCCCCGGGCACCAGAATTTGAAAAGCCGCTACTGCAATGCAGAGCGGCTTTTTGTTTAGGGCCCTAGGCTCTACCCCATGGCTCTACCCCATAAACGGAGGATGGGCAGCATCAGACCCGGTTAATCACACCGTTCCTACCGCACTGAGCCAAGACTCTCATCCGGTAATTCTCAAAATTTCTGAACTCAAACGCATGGCGCGAGAGCAGTTTCGGTACAGTGGCGAGGATGGCCTAATCACGACGAGACGCCAAGGGATCCACTGAGCGGATTTTTTTTGTATTGCTGTCGTAAGCAACCAGAACAGTTGAGCCCACTCTATGCGGGGCTTCAATCGACGATAGATCGTCACCATCTAGACTGCTTACATGTAGACCCTCTGCAAAATCAAGGAATGCGTCAATGGCAGCTCTATACTCGACTTCATCGATAGGGCGGGGAATGAGAAGCTTAATTCGCTCCCCGTCGAGTCCTTCGACAACTACGGAAAAAAATAATGAGTAAGGCTGGTATTTGTTTACCTTCCCCCCAGTAGCTATGAGGGTAACCTCGGGAGATTCTGGGCCGGCCACGCGCTTGTAGAGTTTCTTGAGACCCGCTTTCACCAGCTCGTAATGATCCTTTCCCATCTCGGTCAGAAAGGACTCGAAGTACGGTTTGGCCAAGTACGCGAGGATTACAGTTGGCATGAGCCATTCAACCCCAGCCATGGGAGCAGACGGTCGCGCAACCACTTGAAGATCCAGATTGTCAGCACGTACTGTGTCAATAAAATCTTGGAAGTACTCCGCAGGGACTGAGTCGACATGGAGAAAGACGATATGGGGGGGCATGATGAGTATCCTCAGAGCTGCTGTTCAAAATTCGGCATAACATTTCCTGCGTTTAGCGACGCTTCGAACGTAGCTTGGCAACCTTGCTCGAACTACAACACATAATCCAAATCAACTTCGCGGTAACCGCTGCCCCACGATTAACACCAGGCCACTTAATCCCGCGCCCGACCCTGTACGGAACGAGCTGTCGCTTGAGGAGATAGTAAGCGTACGGTGAACATACAGGGAATCACATCCGCAGCGAGCATTCTGCCCGCCATTTCGAGAAGGCTCAGATAATGAACAGTAAGCCGCTACATCTATTTTCCCTCGGCACATGGTAATACCTTAAACACTTCGCGCGGCGTATCGAATCAAACCAGCGAGCGGAATAAGGAACTAGGAGCATAACAATGGCGTCTCAATTTGAACCTGGCTTAGGGAACGCACTGCTAAGCCAACTTGGCTCATGGTTTTACGCTATCGACTGGGCGGCTACAGGCGCCATGATAGGTGGACTATCTACGCTAGTAGTCGCATTCCTGACCTTTACATTGGTTAGGGAAAATAAACTGCTTCGCAAGGCTGGAAACTCACCGCGAGTTGTCGCTCATTTCGAGTTCCACCCTGATGGAAATGGTGGATTAAATTTAGCGCTCTCTAATGTTGGTACTGGTCCAGCATTCGATGTGTCATTTTCATTCGAAAAAGATGACAGAGATTTCAAAAACTACAGTATTGTCGTCAACTACGCTCAGGAACGCCCTCCCATGACTATGGTAGAACAAGGGGGAAAGGTTAGCTTTCTGTTCGCGGTCGGTTACCAACTTTTTAAACCTAACGATCCCAGTATCAGCAAGCGACTCAAGCCTTTCGTGGTCAAAGTTAATTGGCGCGCCGCGGACACTACGCCCTTCTCAGCGACGTACCAGCTAGATGTGGCTGCGTACTCGGGGCTACCGGGTTTGATGAACAAACCTCCTCTGCTGAAGATCGTAGATGAGTTGGCATCGATCAAGAAGCAACTTGCGTCACGCTCGAGCATCTGCACACCTCTTCTTGATGCCACAAAGCTCGAACAGGAAATGAGAAACGTTGTGAAAGGTGCGCGCAAGGAGGGTGAATAATGTCTTTTCTGTCGGGAACCTAACCATGCTGATGTTCCCCGTCACCGCGAAATGGTTTGATAGCTGGTTTGGCCAAGTGATGACCTACATCATGCAAATCGCCTTGGTGACAACGGTTCTCGGCATGGGCATGAAGTTTTTCAGTGCGCTTACGGCCAAAGTATTGGCCGTCACCACTGACCATCCTATTGCCACAATGCTTGAAATCCTGATCGTCACGGGCGTCACCCTGTTCTTGCTGCAACGCGCATATGAGGCAGCATCGCACCTGGCCGGAGGCGTGTCCTCGGCGGGTATCACGCTTAGGCAAGTCAGCCAGGCCGCCGCATCCCCCGTAACTCAGGTTCTCAACCGTCAAACAACTCGCCGCGACATGCAAAGCGGCATGATGGTCACGGGGGGCCGGCTCAATCATCTCGCAGCAGGCAACGCAATGTGGAACCCAGCGTACCGGCAACACGTCTTGCAGAACATGGGCGAAAACTGGGGTCCGGCTACAGGCGGCTCCGTCAAAGGCGAATAGCCTGCCATCTGCCCCTGCATTGGCCTCGCTTTTGGCGAGGCCTTTTCATTTCTAGCGGCAAATCTCCGCGCTTCGCTTGGGCAACCTCTTCGGTTGCATCCCGCGTCCGATCTTGCCGGACTGGCTGCGAGGGCAGGCCCGGCGGCTTCGCCTTGTTCCTACCCCTTGCCGCAGGCTGCATGGCCTCCAGATGGGTCAAGGGTAAAGGCTACGCCCGGTATCCTCACCCGTTCCCTACGCTCCGCTTCGGGCTGCGGCCTCCGGTCCCGCCCTTGACGCCTCTTCCGGCCAAACGGCGTCAGTAGCGGTGCTGTCAAGAGCGGATGACGGGTCAAGGGGTTGGTGCGGCCCGCAGCCCACAGGGCGAGGACACGGCCCCTTGACGCGGCAGGAGCGCCCCACGCTATGCCCGGGGGCAGGAGTTCCGGGCCAAAGGCCCGCAACCCCTGGTCCCGAGGCTCCCGCCGGCGAGGGTGGAGAGTCCAGAGAGGCAACGCCTCTTTGGAACTACGGTGCAGGCTAGTACGCGGCCAATACAGGCGATCCATAGCAAGTAAAACAAGACAATTTCAGCGCACCACTCTGGAGGTTGCGTGTACCTAAACCAAAATACTCGTACCTCTTGTAAAATCGAGTTACCTACAGCAAGGGGACACCATGGCTGGCGAAGATAAATGCGGGTTACAGCCCCACAAAACCATATCAGATGCCGAACGCGGTCGACGCCAATCGGCTGTTAACTACGCGCGGGCCTCCGTCGGTCTAGAAGGTTTCTCGCTCAGTGAAGCAGATGAGGCCCACGCCCAGCGTTTCATAGATGGTCAGATCAGCCTGCAAGAGTTTGTGCAGCCGCGCGCTGATGCGTTAACGCTCCCAAAGTCTTCGTCATGACGAAGGAATTTAGGATTTGGGGACTAGTGCAGGATAGGCTGTCGCCGGGTCTTGTATTACATCCGCAGCTGTTCCACGAAAATGGCTCACTAGTGGCGCCGGACAGTTTTCACCCTAACGGTAGGTCCTCAACGGTCGGTGGACTTAACGCGCTAGCCACCCACCTCACTCAAGAACCGAATTGCTAATAAACACAGAGGGAGATCCGCTTGAACACTCTTCACAATCCTGATCGGTTCATGTCGGACCTTCGACAGATTCTGTCTCAAGGGCGAAAGCGCATCGGTTTTCTAGTTGGCGCTGGAGCACCAATGTCGATTCGAGTGGACGGGGCTGGCAAGTTGGTCTCCGATGGGGGACGCTCACTAATGCCTGGTGTTGAAGCATTGACGGCCCAAGCAATCGAAGCACTGAGCGGACAGCAAAAAGTTGCTGCTGAAGCGATTCGTGCGGAACTGGGGCCGGTGGCGAACATTGAGTCGATCCTCACCCGTATCCGACTTCTGCAACAAGCACTTGGCCCTGCACAGGTTCATGGACTTAACTCCGAAGGCTACAAGGCGCTGGGAGCGGAAGTGTGCAAGAAGATAGGCGAAGTAGTCGGAGCCCCGTTGCCCCAGGAGCGAAACCCATACACTGAGCTCGTCTCTTGGGTCAGTGGGACGCTTCGGACGCATGCCGTCGAGATCTTCACAACTAACTACGACCTCTTGTTCGAAGAGGCTTTCGAACGATCCAGGGCTTCCTATTTCGATGGGTTCACCGGGGGGCACCTACCCTTCTTTGATCCCGTTAGTGTTGCCGGCGACGATCTCCCCCCACGGTGGTCGCGACTCTGGAAGTTGCATGGTTCTTTGGGCTGGGCTTTGGAAGGCGATTCAGTCGTACGCGGACGAGGGCGGGCAGCCTCCCAACTCGTTTATCCGGACCACTTGAAGTACGAGTTGACCCAGAAGCAACCTTATTCCGCCTTATTCGAACGCCTGCGCCAGTTTCTTCTCACGCCGGACAGTATCCTGCTCACCACTGGGTTCTCATTCCGTGACGCACATATTTGCGCCGTACTGGACGAAGCACTTGCTATGAACGCGAATGCTTCAGTGATGGCTTTCCAGTACATGCCACTAGCGTCAGAGGAGCCCGCGTGCAAGTTGGCCTACGAACGTCCCAACCTTTCGGTGTATGCGTCCGACGGCGCTGTAATTGGAGGCGTCAAGGGCATGTGGCGCCCTGGAGATCCCCCCAAGAACTGGGAAGACATCCGAGCGACCTTTTGGGGGCCAAGGTGGCCTGGAGAACAAAGCCGCTTTCTGCTTGGTGACTTTGCTTTTCTCACCCGTTTCTGCGCGCTGGCCCAGGCAACTGACATGAGCACCCAAGCAACACCTGAGATCGCTGCCACAGCGTTGAACGAAGGCGCTGCATCGGCCGTTGCGGTCGCCGTAGTGAATGCCGGGGAGACGACAGCGTGAGCGCTAAAGATCCAACCTTCCTAGGACTGGTCACATCCATTTCCGGCCCAACGGTCACCGTGTCGCTTGCTGAATCCCTAGCATCAGGCATTGCCATAATTGAAGGACACATGTACCGCGTTGCTCAGGTCGGAAGTTTCGTAAGAATTCCCCAGGGATACCAAGACCTGTTTGGGATCGTGAGTGAAGTAGGAGCGTCGGCTGATTTGACCACGGGCAGCGGGGGCCGTTGGATGAGAGTGGAACTTGCCGGAGAGGCTCTCGGGCGCAGTTTCGAGCGCGGGCTCAGTCAGTTGCCATCTATCAACGACGCCGTGCACATCGTTACTGAAACGGACCTCAAACGCATATACGGAAGTGAAGGCAGTAATCAGATAAAAATAGGAACTCTTTCCAGTTCCGACAGCATTGCCGTCAAGCTCTCGCTGGATGCGCTGGTCACTAGGCATTCTGCTGTTCTCGGCTCAACTGGCTCGGGCAAATCGACAACCATAGCGAGCTTATTGCGTTCCATCGTCAGGCCAGATCAAGAAAGCGGAGCACCAGCATCTCGAATCCTCCTCCTGGACCTGCACGGCGAATATACCCATGCGCTGGCGGACTTCTCCCGCGTGTACAGTGCCACACCTCAGCCGGGCGAACGACCGCTGTTCGTGCCCTACTGGGCACTTCAAGCAAAAGACCTTTTAGAGTTCATTGCTGGAAGTTTGACCGAGAATCAAGAAATCGCATTCTCGGACAAGATCCAGGACATGAAGGCTGCGGTACTGGCGGCTGCCGACTTTCCGGGATTGAGCCCTGAGTCACTTACGGTCGATAGTCCGATACCCTTCAGTCTTAAGCAATGCTGGTACGACCTCATCGACTTTGAGACGCGGACGTTCAACGGACCACAGCGGGATCAACCTGCCCTCGAACGGGCGGGTGACGCGGCGACTCTGATACCCCCACGATATACGCCTGCGGCAATGGGTGCGGCGGGGCCGTTTCTGAATCAGCAGGCAAAGGGCATTCGTCGGCAGTTGAATCTTATGCGATCACGATTGCTAGACCATAGATTTGACTTCATCTTGCATCCTGGCCCGTGGGAACCGGCACTGGACGGAACCGTTCAGTCAGACCTAGACAGGCTCTTGGAAGACTGGTTGGGACACGAACACCCTGTCACCATTCTGGACCTATCGGGCGTGCCGAGCTCAGTGTTGACAACTCTTGTCGGTTCCATATTGCGAATCGTTTACGAGGCGCTCTATTGGAGCCGCGAAAAAACCGAAGGGGGGATTCACCGTCCGCTCCTGGTCGTCATGGAAGAAGCTCATCGCTACCTATCCGGCACCAAGGCTGACAACCCGGCTGCCGACATAGTGAAAAGAATCGCCAAAGAAGGACGAAAGTACGGCATCGGCGCGATGGTAGTCTCCCAACGCCCTGCCGAAGTCGATGAAACAATCCTGTCGCAATGCGGCACGATCTTTGCCTTGCGACTGACTAATCCCGAGGACCGTGCCCGTGTGAAAGGGGCCCTTCCCGATAATTTGGGCGGCCTAGTGGATTTACTACCTGTCCTCAGAACAGGAGAAGCAATCGTGGCAGGAGAAGGGGCCAGCTTGCCAGTGAGATGCCGAGTTACGCTGCCCAATCCTGAACAGCGCCCCAAGAGTTCTGATCCAAAGGTGTCCGAGGCCTGGGGAGTTAAACGAATCGCAGAGGGATACGATCGGGTTGTGGTTTCTTGGCGAGCACAGAGAACGTTCGCCGTGACCCGCAACCTTGACATCGTCCGACGCCCAGTCGAAGACATACCACAACCACAGGGAGGGGAATAATGGATCGAGATCCTGTAGCATCATCCACCATCATTGCCATCGGCTACGACGAGCCATCGCAGACATTGGAAGTGGAATTTAAGACGGGCGCCGTTTACCAGTACTACAACGTAACGCAAGCGCTTTTTGAGCAACTGATGCAAGCGGGGTCAAAGGGGCAGTTTTTGGCCTATCAGATCAAAAATGCCTACCCATACTCCCGCGTCGGATAGGCGCGCCCTTCGACCATGACGGGCATGGTACTGTACCGAAGTTTCGGTACAGTACCGGTACGCTCCTTAGTTTCTGCCCACTCATGTTAACTGCGCTAAGCTACTGAACTGAAATTACTTTCTCTCATTTCAACCTGCGCCAACGTTCGCTCGGTTTCTCTATACAGATACTGTAAATCACCGACTCAAAATCCCCCACCGCAAGACGTACCAGTTCGAGGCTGGCGACCAAACGCCAATCGATTTTCGTTCCTGGCCACCCAGCGCAAAAATACGCCCGAATCACCGGCCCGCAGCAATAAAAAAAGTCGCCACAACGCGAACCAGACACGTGCCACTCGGAACGCCCCCTCGACGCCGTCTTACCCCTAACCAGAATCGGCACCCAAACACCGCATTACCCGCCAAGCCCCGCCCCCCCAGCAGCTACCACCTCACTCCAACACAAACTTCGGCACCCGATACCCATCAGGATGCTCCACATACCGCATCGCAACCCCCCTATCCAGCTTCAACCCAGGCAGGCTGTCATGATCCATATACCCGATCATGATGGGCCCTTCTTCTAGCGCGACGGCCACGACCAGGTGTGGGGCGGGATAGGCCGGCAAGTATTGGCGGTGGAAAACCGTCCAGGACAGGATTTTTCCCTTGCCCGATATCGGCGCCCATTCCACGTCGAAGCTGAGCGATTCGGGGCAGGCGGGCCCGGGCGGGTAGTAGAAGGTGCCGGTCTGGCGGCACCGCTGGAGTTTCATCTGGCCCTCTTCGATGCTTTGCCACATGGGCACGTCGTAGGGCGAATAATGGCGTGGTGTCTTGCTCATGATGAAGTCCGTTCCCCGGGTCATTGTCCGTAGATGATCGACATGGCTTTGCCCGCCACGTCGGATACGTACTGCACGTGGCGGCAGCCGGGTACCTGCCGCTCGCCCTGCCCGCCGCGCAATTGGCGCACGGCTTCGAGCTGGTGGTTCCAGCCTTGCATGTAGGACTCGGACAAATGCCCGCCGTGTGTATTGACGGGCAGGCGGCCGCCGACGCCGATGCCGTTTTCGGCGATGAAGCGTGCGCCTTCGCCCTGGCCGCAGAAGCCGAAGCCTTCCAGCGCGAAGAAAATGTGCGGGCTGAAGCTGTCGTAGACCAGCAGCGCGTCCACGTCCTTGGGGCCGATGCCGGCGGCGGCATATACCTGTTCCGCCGCGCGCAGTTGCGCCGGGCGGTAGAAGTCGATCAGGCGCGGGCCCAGGCTGGTGGCGTGGCGGTTGAGGTCGGACCTGCCCAGGCCTTTGATGTACACCGGGTTGCGGCAGGTTTTGCGGGCGCGCTCGGCTTCCATGATGATCAGCGCGACGCCGCCGTCATTGATCAGGCAGTAGTCGTTCAGGCGCAGCGGCTCGGCGATGTAGTTGGCCGCCAGGTAGTCGTCGATCGACAACGGTTTGCGCATGATCGCTTGCGGGTTCAGGCTGGCCCACTGGCGCTGGCCGACGGCGACCTGGCCGAGGTCGGCGTCGGTGACGCCCCATAGTTCCTTGTAGCGCTGGAACATCAGGGCGTAGAGCGCGCCCTGCGATGTCAGCCCCCAGGGGCTGTGATAGACGTACGACAGGAAGGCGCCGCCGCCCATGGCTTCGGGGCCGCCGTATTGCACGGCGGCGGAGCGCTGGTCGTTGCCGTAGACCAGCGCCACCACTTCGGCCATGCCGGAATGGATGGCCATCACAGCCTGGAATACGGCCTGCACCGCGTCGGCCTGGCCGCCCCAGCGCGGGTCGATGTTGAGGATTTCGCCCATGCGCTCGTAGGCTGTGGTGGGGCCGACGATCAGGCCGTCGACTTCGGAACGGTGGATGCCGGCGTCTTCGAGCGCGCGGCTGAAGGCCAGCGCCCCGTAGCCGTAGGAGTCGAACGGTTTTTCGCCGTTGCGCACGCGGCGGTAGTCTTCGGCCCAATCGGTGTGGCCGATTCCCGTTACGGCGGAGATCCCCGCCGTGCGCCGGTAGCGCTCTCCTGTAGATCCGCTCACTTCAAGCTCCCTCATAGTGGACTCATTTTCCTGGTATGCGGTATTTTAGTGGGCGGAAACCGCTAGAATAGCCATCAAACGACCACATTGTGATATTCATGGCTACACCCGATACCCGCAAGGACAGGACCGGAACCCAGGCGATCCAGCGCTGTGCCGCGTTGCTGCGGCTGATCACCACGTTCAATCGCAATGGCATGCGCCTGGTGGATCTCTATTCGAATGCCGGGCTGACCCGGCCGACGGCGCACCGGCTGTTGCAGGCCTTGGTCGCCGAGGGGTTTGTGCGGCAGGACGACCGCAGCAAGCGCTATTTCCTGGGGTCGCTCACGTACGAGATGGGCGTGGCCGCCGCGGCGCCGTATACGTACGATCTGCGCGATACCTGTGTCCCGTATCTTCGGCAGGTGGCGGATGCGACTGGCGATACGGTCTTCCTGACGGTGCGGTCCGGCCTGGATGGCGTGTGTATCGCCCGCGCCGAAGGCGCGTTCCCGATCAAGGTGTTCGTGCTGGATGTGGGCAGGCGGCGTCCGTTGAATATCGGCGGCGGGGCCACTGCGATCCTGTCGGCGCTGCCGGACGACGAGATCCGGCGCATCTGCCTGGCGAACAAGGAACGGACCGAGCGCGACTATCCGCGCTACGACTGGGACGAGCTGCAGCGCCGCATTACCCGCGCCCGTGAGCAGGGCTACCTGGAGAACGAGGTGCTGGAAGTGGAGTCGGTGCGCTCGATCGCCGTCCCGATTCTCGACCCGCATGGGCGCCCCTTGGGCGCGGTCAGTATTTCCGCGCTCAGCAGCCGCCTGCGGGGCCAGGCGCTGGCCGACAAGGTGGGCGAGCTGCAGCGGGCGGTGCGGGCGATCGAGGCCAAGCTGCGCGAGCATGTCGCCGAGGACTAGCGCAGCAACCTGGCCGCGTGCCGGCGCGTGCCGTGGCGCTAGCAAGCGGGGCGCATGAACACTTCCCCCCGCGCGATGATCCGGGCGGTGCGCTGTATGGCCGCTTGTTCGATTGTCGTCCCGGCGTCGGTGCGCACGCTGGCGCGCACCATGATGCGGCCGGCGGGGTGGCCGATGCGTATCGGGTCCGCCGCCGCGCCGCCGGGGCGCAGGAAGCGGGCCGCGACGGAACCGGGGATCCGGCAGGCCATGCCGATGGTCGCGGTGACGGTGGCGGCCAGCGCCTTGCTGGTGGCGCCGGTGGAGTATTGGCGGCAAAGCAGGTCGATGGAGTCCGTCTGGATGGTGTCGCGGCCGTTCAAGGCCAGGTAGGACCGCGGCGACTGCACGGCGACCAGCATGGGGTTGGAAGGCGCGGCGCGGCTTTGCCAGTATTCGCCCATGCCCAGGCGGTGCGCCACCTCGCCGCGGATGGCCTGTATTCTGGCCACCAGGGGCGCGTGGCCGTCGATCTCGCGGGGCGATTCGCTGCCCTGCATGCCCAGGTCTTCGGCCGCGACCAGTACCACGAGGTTGGCGCCGTCGATCACGCTCACGTGGGTCGGGCCCAGCCCGGCCACGTCCAGCCGGGTGCGGGCCTCGCCCAGCGGCAGCAGGGCCCCCGTCAGCGAGCCCGTGGCTTCCCTGAAATCGAGTTCGATCGGCGCACCGGCGCCGGGCACGCCGTCGATCGCCAGGTCCCCCGTGTAGACCACCCGGCCGTGGCTGACGGGCACGCGCGCGTGGATGATGCGGCCGGTGTTCAGGTTGTTGATGCGTACCGTCGTGTGGCCGTCCGTGATCGGCACGTAGCCCTGTTCGATCGCGTGGGTGGCCACGGCCGCCGACAGGTTGCCGCAGTTGAGTTTGAAATCGACTTCGGCATGGTTGATGCCGACCTGGGCGAACAGATAGTCGACGTCGGCGTCGGGGCTTGAGGATGGGCCCAGAATGGCGGCCTTGCTGGTCAGTTTGTCGCCGCCGCCCAGCCCGTCGATCTGGCGCGGGTCGGGGCTGCCGAACACGTTGAGCAGGAAGGCAGCCAGTTCGTCGCGATCCGCCGGCACGACGGCGCGGTCGAAGAATACGCCTTTGCTGGTGCCGCCGCGCCACAGATGAAAGGGAATGCCGGATTGTGCGTGCATGATGGTCGCCCCTGGAGGTTCAACGGTCGCGCGGCCTGGCGTCGGGCACGGTAGTTAATCGATCCCGCCGGCGGCCCGGCGCGGTAGCAGCGCCATCAATGCCGCCGTGGAACCGGACGCGACTTGCATGGCGCTGTCGAAGAACTGGTTCTGCGGGTCGCGATAGCCGCCGAAATCCAGGCAGTCGGCCCATTTGTCGGCCAGTTCGGTATCGGATAGCGGGCTCTGGTGCGAGCCGCGCAGCACGCGCACCTCCTTCTGCACCGTCGTGCCGTCGCGCAGCGCGACCCGGACGATGTTCCAGCGCGGCGCGGCCGGGCCCTGCGCTTCGTGCGTGGTGACGTGTTCCATCAGGGCGCGCACTGCCGGGCGCTGCACGGCCGCGTCGGTGAAGCTGGCGAGCCGCACCTGGCCGTCCAGGGCGGCGGCGGCCATGGCGTACGGCATGCTGAACTTGGCTTCCAGGCCGGTCTGCGGCCGGGGGTGGATCAGCGGCACCATGGCGCGATAGTTCGATTCGACGTGGATGGCTTCGATCTGGCCGGGCTGCAGCGCATGTTCGCGGCGCAGGTCGAGCATGCCGTCGATGGCCCGGTGTGCGGCGTAGCACATCGGGTATTTCTTGATCTCGAGGCCGCTGGCCAGCAGTTCCAGGGGTTCCTGGCCCAGCGTGGCGAGTTCGCCAGCCAGCGATTCGCCGTTGCCGTACAGCGTGGTGAAGCCCTGCGGGCCGTCGAGGGCGTCCGGCGCGGCGTCCATGCCGGCCTCGGCCAGCAGGGCGGCGCGCAGGGCCGAGGCGTTGCAATGGCCGGTCTGGAACGACTTGGCCATGGTGCCGAAGCTGGCGCGGCTGCCCGAGCTCTGCGCGAAGGCCAGGCCGATGGCATGCGCGGTCTGGGCGGCCGACAGCCCCAGCAGGTGGCTGCAGGCGGCGGCGGCGCCCAGCACGCCGATGGTGGTGGTGGCGTGCCAGCCTCGCGCGTAATGGTCGGACACCATGGCGCGGGCGATTTTCACCATGACTTCCAGGCCGACCGCATAGGCGGCCACCAGCCGCCGCCCGGGCAGGTCGCGGGCCTGGCCCAGGGCGAGCAGGGCCGGCAGCATGACGACGCTGGGATGGCCGCGCAGCGGCGAACTCACGTCGTCGAAGTCGAGCACGTGCGCCGCCACGCCGTTGTAGAAGGCCGCGCCGGCCAGCGACGCCGATTCCGGGTGGGTCCAGGCCCGGGCCGCGGGCGCGGCGGCCTCGGCCCGCACGTAGCGCCATGCCGTGGCGCTGGTGGGGTCGCCCGCCGCGGCCAACGCGATGCCGACGGTGTCGATGATGGCGCGCCCGACGCTGCGCTGGGCGGCCGTGGACAGTTGCGCGGAATCGAACGCGGCGCTGAAGCGCGCGATCTGCATCGAAGCCGTGTCGCAAGCAGGTGCCGATTGAGTGGTCATGATTTGCCCGGTAGGTGATGGCGCCCCGTGTCAGTAAGCGTCGTTCAGTACGGCGACAAGGCGCGGCCGGTGCCGCGACAGTTCGCGATGGCGGTCGGCGTTGAAGTTCTGCAGCGCATGGTCGACGACGGCGGGGAACAGGTCCGGCGATACGCCGAAGTCGCGCAGGCGCATGGGGATGCCGAGGCGGGTGAACCACTGCCCGACTGCCTCGCCGATGCGGTCCATGCCGTCCGGCGCGTCTTCGACGCCGATCGAGAGCGCCTGGGCGATGTCCGTGACGGCCTGCGGGCAGAGGCCGCCGAAGTGCCGCACGGCCGGTCCGGTCAGCAAGGCATGGGTGGTGCCCTGGTCGAGCTGGCCGGCCTGGTTGAACAAGGCGGCGCCCAGCGCGTACACGACGCGCGCGATCCAGTGCGCGTCCATCGGGCGTCCGCCGTCGTCCTCGTCGCGGTTCTGCAGCAGCGCCGCGGCGCACATGTCGATGCGCGCCCGGGCGTCCCGCGCGTCGGCCATCCTGGGCAGGGCCGCGCGCGCCAGCGACAGCGCGTGCAGGCGCGAGGCCTGCACCAGCGGGTTGGCCTCGCGCACCGCCCCGGCGTTCATCAAGGCGCGCCAGAAGACCCCCAGCCCGGTGGACCGGGCCAGCGCGGGCGGCGCCGTCAGCAGCGCATCGGCGTCCCAGAATATCGCCGCCGGCCGGGTCTTGGGGTCGAAGAACTCCAGGCGCGGCCCGCCCGCCGTGTCCTTCAGCGCCGCCCCGCCCCGGTGCTGCGCGGAGGTGGCGGCGGTCAGGATGTTGATGATCGGCACCTTGGGCGCGCGCAGCCTGGGGCTGACGGGCGGCTGGCCGGGCGGGTATTGGGTGGCCAGGCTGGCCGGGCTGCCGGACTCGGCCAGCAGGATGGCGACCACGCGCCCGGCCTTCAGCACGCTGCCGGCGCCGATGGCGACCAGGCAGTCGGCGCCGGCGGCGCGCGCCTGCTCGGTGGCCGCGACCACGTCGTCGAGCGGCGCGTCCTTGCCCAGGGCCGTGTAGGCGCCGGCATGGCGCGCCCCGGCCAGGGCCGCGACCCGGTCGAGCAGCGGCGTGCGGGTGGCCACGCTGCGGCCGCATAGCGCGAAGGCGCGGCGCACGCCCAGGCGTTCCAGTTCGCGGGGCAACCGTTCCAATGCGCCCGTCCCGGCATGGATGCGCACTGCCGGCGTGATGGAGCTGAAGGTGTCCATGCTGGCGGCGGCGCGCGTCAGGCGGCCGGCAGGCCGTTCTTGAGCAGGTCGCGCGCGATGACCCAGCGATGGATCTCGCTCGGGCCTTCGACGATGCGCATGACGCGGCACATGCGGGAGATGTATTCCAGCGGCATTTCTTTCGATACGCCCATGCCGCCGAACAACTGGATGGCGCGGTCGGCCACGCGGGCGATCATCTCGGTGCCCTGCAGCTTGACCATCGAGCCGTCCAGGCGCACGTCGCCGCGGCCGTTGTCCATTTTCCAGGCCATCTGGTAGACCACCCAGCGCAGCATCTCGATTTCCTGGTAGCTGTCGGCGATCCACCATTGCACGGCCTGGCGGTCGGCCAGCGGCGCCCCGAAGGTCTTGCGGGTGTTGGCCTGCTCGATCATCATGGTCAGGCAGCGGGTGGCCAGGCCCAGGCAGCGCGAGGCGATCTCCAGCCGGCGCACGCCCAGCCGCTTGGAAATGGGCGCGAATCCGCCGCCCACCTCGCCCAGGACTTGCTCGTCGTCCAGTTCGACGTTGTCGAGCACCACTTCATAGGGGTGGTATTCGCCGATCATGGGGAACGAGGTCGGGATGCTCAGGCCCGGCGTGCCCTTGTCCACCAGGAAGGCGGTATAGGCCGACCGCTTGTCGGCGGACGGGTCGGTGACCGCCATCACGATCATGAAATCCGAACGGCGCGCGTTGCTGATCCAGAGCTTGGTGCCGTTGAGCACCCACTTGCCGTTCTTGCGCTCGGCGCGCGTCTTGATCGCGGCGGCGTCTGAACCGGCGCCGGGCTCCGACAGCGCCAGGCAGCTTTTCTTCTCGCCGCGCGAATAAGGCAGCAAGTAGCGGTCGACCTGGCTGCCCTTGCAGAGCTCCTTCAACAGGAACAGGTTGGGGCTTTCCGGCGGCAGCACGAACGGCACGATGCTGTGCTTGAGCTGCTCGATGACCAGGCACTTGTTCAGCAGGCCGAGGTCCTGGCCGCCGAATTCTTCCGGCACATCGATGCCCCACAACCCGATGTCGCGGGCCTTCTGCTGCAGGCGGGCCTCGACGTCGGGCGGGATGAGCGGCGTATCTTCGTAGCCCCGCTCGGCCTCGCGCCGGATGATGAGCGGCTCGAGCGCGATGAGTTCTTCCTGGACAAAGCGCGCGACGGTGTCGCGCACCATCCGCGACGATTCGGGGAGTTCGAAATCCATTTGACTTCCTGTACGGCCCGCGCCGGCGCGCGGGAAGTTGCGATGAATGGGATGGCTCAGCGGCCGCGATAGACCGGGCTGCGTTTTTCCTGGAATGCCTTGCGGCCCTCGATGCGGTCTTCGGTGTCGCGCAGCAGGCCGAACACGTAGCGCTCGGTGTCGATGGCCGCGGGCAGCGGCATGTCCAGGCCGCTGTGCACCAGCCGCTTGATGGCGCGCACCGACAGCGGCGCGTTGCCGGCGATGCGCTCGGCGATCTGGCGGGCCGCCCCCGGCAAGGCATCGGCGCTGACCACCTGGCTGACCAGGCCCATGCGCAGGGCTTCGCGGGCATCGACCCGGTCGCCGGTCAGCAGCATCAGCAGCGCATTGGACGCGCCGATGGCGCGAGGCAGGCGCTGCGTGCCGCCCGCCCCCGGGATGCTGCCGATACGGACCTCGGACAAGGCGAAGACGGCGTTCTCGGCGGCGATGCGTATGTCGCAAGCCAGCGCGAGCTCCATGCCGCCGCCCATGGCATAGCCGTTCACCGCGCAGATCAAGGGCTTGTCGGTATCCAGGCCGGCCAGCAGGTGGTCGGATTCCGCACGCCCGAAGGTCAGTTCCGCGAAGCTCTCCTGCGGCGGCATGGTTTTTTTCAGGTCTGAACCCGTGCAGAAGGCCTTGTCGCCGGCGCCGGTCAGGATGGCCACGCGGATGGCGTCATCGTGCTTGATGCGCTTCCAGGCCTCGTGCAGTTCGCCGCGCGTTGCGGGATCGATGCTGTTCATCGCCTCGGGACGGTTCAGCGTGATGGTGGCGATGTGGTCTTGTACTTCGAACAGAATGGGCATGATGGGCTCCTGGCAGGGTGGAGGGCGCGTCACGACAGGACGCCGTCCTGCTCCAGCTGGTCGATCTGGTCGTCGCCCAGGCGCAGCAGCTCGCGGCAGATCTGCCGCGTGTGCTGGCCCAGCAAGGGCGCCGGCGACGACGGCGCGGATTGCGCGTGCGAATAGCGATAGGGCGCGCTGTTGTAGGTGCTGGCGCCCACCTCCGGATGGTCCAGGGTGACCCAATGGCGCCGCGCGGCCAGTTGGGGGTCGTGTTCCAGTACGTCGCGCGCGTCCTGGACCGGGCCGCATGGCACCTGGGCGGCCTGCAGCGCGCGGGCCAGTTCCAGGGCGTCGCGCTGCGCCGTGGCGCGGCCGATGGCCGCGTCGATCGACGCTTGGTCGGCCAGCCGCCCGGCCATGGTCGCCCACTGCGACCGGGCCGGCAGGCCCAGCAGGCCGGCCAGCGCCAGCCATTGGGCGTCCGTGCACACGGCGATGGCGATCCAGCGGTCCGCGCCGGCGCAGGGGTACACGCCGTGCGGCGCCCGTTCGGGGTGCGTGTTGCCGGCCCGCTGCTCGACCACGCCGTTGACGAAGTAGTTCATCAGGGACGGCCCCAGCATGGCCAGGGTGGGCTCCATCTGGGCCAGGTCTATCATCTGCCCCGCGCCGGCGCGCCGCTGGTGGCGCAGGGCCGCGAGAATCGCAAACGCGGCATGGCCGGGGTTGGGGATGTGGTCCGGGTAGTTGGTGCCGGTGCCGGCGGGCTCGCGGTCGGGCAAGCCGGTCAGGTGCATGAACCCGGTCAGCGCGGCGATGGTCAGGCCGTATCCCAGGTCCTTGGCCGCCGGCCCGCTGGCGCCCTGCATCGACATGGAAGCGAACACCAGGTCCGGGCGCACGGCGCGCAGGCTCTCATAGCCCAAGCCGAGCTTGTCCATGACGCCCGGCGTGAAGTTGTTGGACACCAGTTGCGCGTCGGCGATCAGTTGCTTCACCAGTTGCAGGCCGCGGTCTTCCTTGACGTTGACGGTGACGCTGCGCTTGCTGGAGTTCCGGTCGGCGAAGTAGCCGCTGCGGTTGACGCCCGCGATGCCGTCCTTGAACGGCTTGGTGATGCGCAGGGTGTCCAGGCGCTGGGAGCTCTCGATCTTGATGACGTCCGCGCCCAGGTCGGCCAGGATCTTGGTGGTGTACGAGCCGGCCCCGATCCAGGAAAAGTCGATGACCCGCAGGCCCGCCAGGAGGCGCCGCTGCGTTGCCGCGCCCGCGCCGTCCGCCCGCGCGGGCGCGCGCTCGCCGGCCGCGAGCCAGGCCCGGATTTCCGCGTTGTGCTGGCCCAGCCCGGGCGCCGCGCGCTCCAGGCGCCATGGGGTGGCGCCCAGTTGGTACGGCGCGCCGGGCATGCGCAGGCGCTTGCCCTGCCGGCCGACCGTCTCGACGAAGTAGTTGCGGTACTCGCGCTGCGGGTCGCGCGCGATATCGCTGGCGTCGCAGATCGGCGCGATCGGTATACGCTGGGCGCGGCCCTTGGCTTGCAGCTCGGCCTTGGTATGCGCCAGCGCGAACGGCGCGAACACCTCCTGGAACAGCTGCTTGGCGGCATCGGTCGCCAGGTAGGCCTGGTCGCTCCAGCATGCGTCGCGAAAGCGCGTGGCGCCTTGCAGGCCTTCGCTGATCAGCCATTCGGTGGTGATGCCCCAAAAGCGGTTGCTGCCGATGCCGCCGGCCATCAGGTACACATAGCCGTCCTTGCAGCGGAAGGCGCCGGTCCCCGCCAGCCGCTGGGTGCCCGCATTGCGCTTGCGTATGGTGCCTTCCAGGTCGTAGAACTGCACGGCGTTCTCGAGGCCCATCACGACGCATTCCTGCATCGATACGTCCACGTGCTGCCCCTGCCCGCTGGTTTCGGCGTCGTACACGGCCGCCAGGGACGCCACCGCCGCGAACAGGTTGGCCGCGCCGACGGCCTGCTCCCCGCAGGCGACCATGGGCGCACTGTCCACATAGCCGGCCAGGTACATCATGCCGCCCATCGCCATCGCCGTCAGGTCGGTGGCCAGCCATTCGGCATAGGGGCCTTCCTGGCCGAACGGAGTAATGCTGGTCAGGACGATCGCGGGATTGGCGGCGCGCAGTTCCGCGTAGCCGAGGCCGCGCCGGCGCATGACGCCCGGCATCTCGCTTTCGATGACGACGTCGGCCCGCTGCACGAGCTGCAGGAAGGTCGCGCGATCCCCGGACTGGTCCAGGTCCAGCACGACGCTGCGCTTGTTGGTGTTCTCGTACTGGTACTTCAGGCTGGCATCGGGCGTGCTGTCGCCGTGCACGTACGGGCCGACATGCCGCGTGGGCGCGCCGCCCGGCGGCTCCACCAGGATGACGTCGGCGCCCAGGTCGGCGTAGAGCTTGCCGCAGTAATTGCCGAGCGGCCCGGCGAGGTCGAGAACGGTGATCCCCTCCAGCGCGCGCGGAGGGGTGGCGGTTGATTTCTGCATCGGGGATACGGCTGTCTGGGGTGGCGTGAAGCGGGGCTGGCGGGGCGAGGCGGGTTATTGCATCTGGTAGATGCCGGCCTTCTTGGCCAGGTCGCGCCATTTGACGAGGTTCTTCTCGACGCTCTCCTGCATCTCTTGCGGAGTGCTGGCGATGACGGCGTAGCCTTGCCGCTCCAGTTCCTGGCGATGGCCCTGCAGGGCTTTCACGATGGCGGCGTTGAGGGTGCGGACGATGGCCGGATCGGCGTTGGCCGGCATGTTGAAGCCGTACCAGGTGTCCGAGTCGTAGCCCTTCAGGCCGATTTCGTCGAAGGTGCGCACGTCGGGCAGCGCCGGGCTGCGCGCCAGGCTGCCGATGCCCAGCAGGCGCAGCTTGCCCTGGTCGGCCAGGTCCTTGGCCGAGGCGCTTTGCACGAACATCAGGTCGATGTGCCCGCCCAGCAGGTCCGCCATCGCCGGGGCGCCGCCGCGATACGGCACATGGGTGATCTCGACGCCCGCCATGTCCTTCATCAGCTCGCCGGCCATGTGCTGCGAACTGCCCACGCCCGCGGAACCATAGGAAAGCTCATTGGGGTGCGACTTGGCGTACGCGATCAGGTCTTCCATCGACTTGAACGGCGAGTTCTGCGTAACGGCCAGCACCAGCGGCGCGGCCACCGCGATCGACAGCGGCGAAAAGTCCTTCAATGAGTCGTAGTTCAGGGTCTTGTAGATGGACGGATTGACGGACAGCATGCCGTCCGTGGTCAGCATCCAGGTGTAGCCGTCGGGCTTCTGGCGCTTCACGTGGTCGGACGCGATGGTGCCGCCCGCGCCGGCCCGGTTCTCGACAATGACGGGCTGCTTCAGGTCTTCGGCCACCGACTGGCCGACCATGCGCGCCAGCGTGTCGGTGCTGGCGCCCGCGGCATAGGGCACCACCAGCTTCATGGGCTCCGAGGGAAAGCCGGCGGCGACGCTGGCGCCGCCGCCGGCAAGCGCCAGCGTGGACGCGAGAAAGACTTGGCGTATGAATCTTGGGGTCTGCATGTTGTCTCCTGGGCTGTTCTGGGGGGCCGACGGCCAGGCCGCATCGTATGCAGTCCCCCCTTGGCAGGCAATGGCGAAACGTCCACTATGTGAAATCCTACTGGCGATTTCGCCAGCACCTGGCGGAACTCAGCGAACTTTGCTCACCATGTGGACCATTTATGTCGCCGGCCTGCCGCGGCGCGCCCGCAATTCCCCGCGCGGGCGCCGCTATGAATAACTGGCTCGCCACTCCCGCGGCGACTGTCCCGACTGCGCCTTGAACGCGCGGGACAGCGCGGCTTCGCTGCCGTATCCCACCTCGGCGGCGATGATCTTCAAGGGGCGGCCGCGGCGCAACGCCTTCTGCGCCAGCCGCACCCGCCAGCCTTGCAGATACTGTCCTGGCGTCAGGCCGACCTTGTCGCGGAAGGTAGTGGCGAACACGCTGCGCGACATGCCGGCGGCATTCGCCAGTTCGTCCAGGGTCCAGTCCCGCGCCGGCACTTCGTGCATCGCCACCAGCGCGTTGCGCAGGCGCGGATGCGACAGGCCGGACAGCAGGCCGCCATGCACCGCGCCGCTTTCCATCAACTGGCGCAGGACCTGGATCATCACCACTTCGAACAGCCGCTCGATCAGCGCGACGCGGCCGCAGCGCTGTTCGAAGGCTTCCTCGAACAGCAGCGCCAGCACCGGCTCGGCGCCTGCGATGTCTTCGAGCGGCAGGCAGACCACGTCCGGCAGCGCCGCGGCGATCGGATTGCCCGCGCCGCCCTCGAATGACAGGTTCGCGCACACCATGTCCGCGCCGCGCGCCGGGTCGGTGACGAAGTGATGCGTCAGGGGCCGCGGGAACAACAGCAGGCTGGGACGCTCGACCTGCAGCAAGCCCGTGCCGTAGCGCACCTCAACCGAGCCGCTGCGCACCAGGTGCAGCTGTCCGTGCGCGCCATCGCTGTGCACCGTGTTGAGGCCGCACAGCGCGCCCGTGTTGAACACCTGGGCGTTCACCGGGAAATGCGCCATCAATGCCGCGAGCCGGTCAGCCATGGCAGTACTCCTGATCAAGTTTTCCGTATTTTACGTCACCCGGAGTTTCGCCTGGGCGCGCAGAATGCGTCTTACCGGGTCCACCCGCCCGGCCAGCCCACTGATTCGGAAACCCTTCCCCGTCCTCTACGCAACTCAGGAGTTACTGCCATGAAAACCACCACCCGCACCATCGCCGCCGGCCTGCTGGCGGCTTCCCTGCAAGCCGGCGCCGCCGAGCACGCCTCGCAACCCGCCTCGCCCGCGCAAATCGCCGCGCGCGCCACGGTAGACGGCAACTACATCGTCACGGCCGACGGCGTGCGCCTGTACTACAAGGACTGGGGCCCGAAGGATGGCCCGGTCGTCACCCTCAGCCACGGATGGCCGCTCAGTTCGGATAGCTGGGAATCGCAGATGATCTTCCTGGCCGACCATGGCTACCGGGTGATCGCCCACGACCGGCGCGGTCATGGACGGTCCAGCCAGCCCTGGGACGGCAACGACATGGACCACTACGCCGACGATCTCGCCGCCGTGATCACCGCCCTCGACGTGAAGGATGTCACCGCGGTGGGGTTTTCCACCGGCGGCGGCGAAGTGGCGCGCTATATCGGCCGCCACGGCACCAGCCGGATCAAGAAGGCCGTGCTGGTCAGCGCCGTGCCGCCGTTGATGCTGCGCACGGCGGACAATCCGAACGGGCTGCCGCTGGAAGTCTTCGACGGCATCCGCAAGGCCTCGCTGGAGAACCGCTCGCAGCTGTACCTGGACCTCGCGTCCGGCCCGTTCTACGGCTTCAACCGTCCCGGCGCCAAGGTCTCGCAAGGCCTGGTCAACAGCTGGTGGGCGCAGGGCATGCAGGCCGGCCACAAGAACACCTACGACTCCATCGCCGCCTTCTCGGCCACGGATTTCCGCGCGGACCTGAAGAAGTTCGACGTGCCCACCTTGGTGATCCACGGCGATGACGACCAGATCGTGCCGCTCGACATTTCCGGCAAGGCGTCGGCCGCGCAGATCAAGGGGGCGAAGCTGATCGTCTACCCCGGCGCGCCGCATGGCCTGACCGACACCCACAAGGCGCGCTTCAATCAGGACCTGCTGGATTTCCTCGAGGACTGAGCCGGCCGCCAGGCGCTACCGGCCGCGGGAGGATGTCCCGTGGTCGTTCGCGGCCCGCGCCCTGTTGCGAACCCGGCAACAGGGCGCGGGCTTCGGCCTTGTGCCCGGCTATTGCGGCGCGAACCCGGCCAGCGTGATCTTGCCGATAGCCTGGCCGCTCTCCAGCAGCGCATGGGCCTGGCGCAGGTTGTGCGCGTTGATCGTCCCCAGCGACTGGGCATGGGTCGAGGCGATCTTGCCCTGGTCGGCCAGCCCGGCCACCTCGCGCAGGATCTCCTGCTGGCGGGCGATGTCGGCGGTTCCCAGCAGCGGCCGGGTGAACATGAATTCCCAATGGATCGACAGGCTCTTGCGCTTGAGCGGCAAGATGTCGAGCGACTTCGGGTCGTCGATGAGCGCGATGCGCCCCTGCGGGGCGATCAGCGCCGCGATGTCGCCGAGGTAGCGGTCGGTATGCGTAGTGGAAAAGACGAAGGCCGGCGCGCCCAGGCCCAGGGCTTCGACCTGCGGGGCCAGCGGCTGGCGGTGGTCGATGACGTGATGGGCGCCCAGCCTGGTGACCCATGCGACGCTCTCCGGCCGCGAGGCGGTCGCGATGACGGTCAGGCCGGTCAGGGCGCGCGCCAGCTGGATGGTGATGGAGCCGACGCCGCCGGCCCCGCCGATCACCACGATGGCATCGGCCGCGCCCGCCACGGGCTGCCCGACCCGCAAGCGGTCGAACAAGGTCTCCCAGGCGGTCAGCGCGGTGAGCGGCAGCGCCGCGGCCTGTTCGTCGCCGAGCGTGGCCGGCGCATGGGCGGCGATGCGCGCGTCCACCGCCTGCAGCTCGGCGCAAGAGCCCTGCCGGTCGATCGCGCCCGCATAGAACACCCGGTCGCCGGGCTTGAATCCCGTCACGCGGGCACCGACCGCGCGTACGCGGCCCACGGCATCCCAGCCCGGAACGCGCCAGGCGCCGGCGGCGGGCTGCGCGGACGCGCGCACCTTGGTATCGACGGGATTGACGGCGATAGCCTGCACTTCGACCAGCAGGTCGTGTTCGCCGTAGTCAGGGTCGGGCAGGTCGAGGTCGACCAGGGCGCGGGGATCGGCAATCGGTAGCGGTTGGTTGAAACCGACGGCTTTCATGGCGTGCTCCATTCAGTGAATAATGGATGCCATTTTTGCCGTTATTGCCGGTTTTGGTAAGAACGCACATATTTTGCATATAGTGTCGAAAAAGGTACTGTCATGGCCCGCACCCCGCATCAATCCTTCACCTGCGCCGCCGGTTGCACGGTCGAGGCCACGCTCAACCTGATCGGCGGCAAGTGGAAAGGCGTCATCCTGTACCGCCTGCTCACCGAACAGGTACTGCGCTTCAACGAACTGCGCCGCCTGCTGCCCAGCATCACCCAGCGCATGCTCACCAACCAGCTGCGCGAGCTGGAAGGCGACGGCCTGATCACCCGCAAGGTCTATCCCGAGGTGCCGCCCAAGGTGGAGTACCGCCTGAGCAAGTACGGCCAGACGCTGGCCCCGGTCATCCATGCGCTGAAGGCGTGGGGCGACGCCCATATCCAGGGCGGCGCGCGCCAGGCCCAGGGCCGGCAGGAGGCCATGCTCAGGCGCCCGGCGCCGGGATGATCTTGCGGTCGGCCAGCACCCGCAGCCAATGGTGTACGCATTCTTCGGTGTCGTAGACCTGCGTGAAGCCCGCCTGCTTGATCTTCACGGTGCTGACGAAGGCGGGCGCGGGCGCGGCGCGCAGGCCATAGCCGAATCGCGCGTCGGCCGAGTAATGCGACTGGCCCAGCAGTTCCTCCATGCCGAGCGGCCGCAGCCCGTGCTTCTTGACGATCTGCGCCCACAGCGCCGCGCGGCTGGGCAGGTACTCGGCCAGGCACAGGGGCTGGTCCGGGCCCGGCTCGACTTGCAGCAAGGCGGCCAGGCCAGGCCACAGATCGCGCCAGCTGAAGACTTCGCCGTTGGTCAGGTTGTAGTGCTCACCCCAGGCGCGCGGGTTGCCGGCCGCCCAGACGGCGGCGTCGCCGATCAGGCGCGCGTCCACCGCTTCGCGCGGGTACGGGATGTGGCCGGGATAGCTGAACGCCCTGCCCTCTTCCCGGCACAGCGCGGCATACACGCCGATGACCGGGATGGTGTTCATGGCCACGCCCACGTTGGGCCCCAGCACGATGGCGGGACGGAAAATGGTCCAGCCGAAGCCGTGTTGGCCGGCCTGCTCGCGGATGTAGTCTTCCTGGAACCAGTATGAATTCGGATGGTCGTCGCGCGGCTCGCGCTCGCGCGCGGGGATGCGGATGGGATGCAGGTGGACGCCGTACGCCTTGGTGCCCTGCAGCAGCGTGACATGCCGCAGGTGCGCCGCGCGGGCCAGCGGCTCGATCACGTTCTTGATCATGGCCAGGTTGGTGGCCATTTGTTCCGGGTCCCGCCAGCCGGCGATCAGGGTCGGCTTTTCGTAGACCGCGGCGTAGACCACGTGGCTCACTTGCGGCAAGCGCCCGAAGGCGGCCTGGCAGGCGGCGGCGTCCTGCAGGTCGACGGGCAAGTGCGTGAACGGCCGCTCGCTGAAGACTTCGGGACGGCGCCGCGAAACCGCGACCACATCCCAGCCCGCGTTCAGGAACGAATCGACCGCCGCGGTGCCCACCAGGCCGCTGGCGCCGGTAATCAGTACGGTGCGAGACATGGCCGCGTCAATCCATGACCAGGTTGATCTGCTTGAACAGCGCCTTGAAGCGCTCGAACTCGTCGCGTATGCGCTGGCCGAACGCGGCGCGGCTGTCCGAGGCCGCCACGATGCCCAGGCTGGCGAACTTCGCCTGCACGTCGGGGCTGGCCACCGCCTTGGCGATTTCGTGGTGCAGGCGGTCCAGGATCTCGGTGGGCGTGCCGGCCGGCGCCACGATGCCATACCAGGCCACGCTCTCGGCGCCCGGCAGACCGGCCTCGGCCACCGTGGGCACGTCGGGCAGCAGCGGCGAGCGCTTCGCGTCGGCGACCGCGATGGCGCGCAGCTGGCCGGATTTCACGAACGACAGGATCGGCGGCACGCCGCTGATGACGATCTGGGTGCGGCCGCCCAGCGTGTCGGTGATGGCCTCGCTGTTGCCCTTGTAGGGCACGTGCAGGATGCGGGTCTTCGACAGGTGCTGGAACAGCTCGCCGGCGATGTGGCCGCTGGTGCCGACGCCGGCCGACGCGAAGCTGACCTTGTCGGGGTTGGCCTTGATGTAGGCGATCAGTTCCTGCAGGTTCTGTACCGGCAGCGACGGATTGACCAGGATGACGTTGGGGCCGGTGGCGATCAGGGCGACCGGCGCCAGGTCCTTCATGGAGTCGTAGGGCATCCGGGACCGCGCGTTCGGGTTGACGGTAATGGGTCCGGCGGAGGCGAAGCCGATGGTGTAGCCGTCCTTGTCGGCCTTGGCGACGATGTCGGTGCCCAGGTCGCCGCCGGCGCCCGGCTTGTTCTCGACGATCACGGGCTGGCCCAGTTGCTCGGACAGCGGCTTGGCCACCAGGCGGGCGATGATGTCGATGGAGCTGCCGGGGCCATAGGTGGCGATCAGGCGGATGGGGCGCGCGGGCCAGGTGGTGGCCGCCTGGACGGCGGCCGCCGTGGCCAGGCCGAGGGCCAGGCCGGCGATCAAGCGGTGCAGCTTCATGATGTTGTCTCCTGAGGATGTGCTGTGCTTGGCATGTGGGAATACATCGGCTTGCCGGGATGCGGCAGGCGCGCGCGCAGGATGACGCCCTGCTCCGCTTCGGTGATGTACAGGCTGCGCCCGTCGTCGCCGCCGAACGCGACGTTGGTGGTCCGCAGGCCGGCGCAGGAACGGATGCGGTACAGCGGCTCGCCCAGTGGGCTGAACAGCCACACCGTGCCGGCCTGGGCATGCACGATGGCGAGGTTGCCGGCCTCGTCCAGCGCCAGGCCGTCGGGGCCGGCGGTGCTGCCCGACAACTGGATGAAGCGGCTGGCCTTCTTCATGGCGCCGCCGGGCTCCAGGCGCAGGGCGTAGATGGCGTTGTCGTGCGTGATGGCGACGTACAGCACGTTCTCCGCCCGGTTCAGCACCAGCCCGTTGGGGCCGGCCAGGCCGTCCATCAGCAGGTCCACGGTCTTGCCGTCGGCGCGCAGGCGGAACACGCGGCCGGTGGGGTTTTCCAGCGCGCTCTCGCCCTGGTCGGTGAAGTACAGGTCGCCGTTGGCGGCGAAGAACAAGTCGTTCAGGCCGCGCAGCCCTTCGCGCTGCACGTGCTGCAGGTAGGGCCGGATGGTGCGGGCCGCGGGGTCGACCAGCATCAGGCCGTGCAGATGATCGGCCACGAAGATGCGCCCGTCCTGGTGGATCTTCAGGCCGTTGGGTTCGCCCTCGTAGCGCACCACCACCTCGAAGTTGCCGGCCGGGTCCACCCGCAGGATGCGGCCGTGCGCCAGGTCCACGCACCAGAGGTTGCCGGCGCGGTCGAAGGCCGGCCCCTCCAGGAACGAGTGCATCTTCACATGGCGCGCGGCCAGCCAGGTGGACGGCTGGTCCGTCAGGTACAGCGATTCCGGCAGGCGGGCGAATATCTCGGTGGGCAAGGGTTCTGCGGGAGGATACATATCGGCCTCTCAGGATTGCGCGGCGCCGCCGGGCAGTTCGATGCCCAGCATCAGCGCGCTCAGCGACTTGCCATGCGGGTCGAGCCGCAAGGAACGCGTCACGCCGCCGGCCAGCACATTGGGAATGACGAAATTCAGCGCCTTCAGGCTGGCCACCTCGTAGCGCCTGACCGCCCCCGCCCCCAGGTGGGCGAAGGCCTGCTCGACGCGCGCGGCGGTCAGTTGCTGGCGCAGCACCTGCCAGCCGGCATCGTCGTAGGCAATGACGGCGATGCTGGAAGTATTGCCCTTGTCGCCGGCGCGCGCATGCGCCAGTTCGTAGACCAGGATGCCCATCGCTATGCCCCCGCCATGATCACTTGCGGGACGACCCAGTTGCGCGGGATCAGCACCGCGTCCACGGCGATGATTTCCTTGGCGCCCAGGTTGACCGGGCCGCCCGCGCCGTAAGGCCCCTGCATGTTCAGTTGCCGCACATGATCGCCCAGCAGGTGGGCGCTCTTCTTGTCGGGGCAGCGCGCCGCCACGCGCAGCCGCACTTCATAGGGTTGGCCGGCCAGCGCCGCCGGATGGCTGCCGTGCAGGCTGGTGACGCCGATCAGGTCGACCTGGATTTCGCTGGCGACGCCGCCATCGAGCCGGAAGCGCTCTTTCACCGTCTCGGCCGCCAGCTGCGCGCGCGCCACCGCGTTGACACCGGCGTAGGCCACTTCGCCGGTGCCGATCCAGCCGTCGAAGTAGCCCACCACCACTTTGTAGCTGTCGGTGCGCGGCCGGGCATGGATGCCCCGCACGGCCACGCGGTCCGGCGACAGCGCCTCGAAATGCAGGCCGTCCAGGCTCAGCACGCAATCCGGCGTGATGTAGGCGTCGGGATCGTGGATCTCGTACAGCGCCTGCTCGGTGCAGGTCATGCGGTCCAGCCGGCCGCCGGAGCCGTCCGGCTTGCCGATGAACAGTTCGCCGTCGGGGTACAGGTCGGCATAGGGGTAAGGCAGCTCGGCCAGGCGCGGCACGTCTTTCTTGCCCGGGTCGGCGAAATAGCCGCCGGTGACCTGGGCCGAGCATTCCAGCAAGTGACCCATGATCGTGCCGGCCGCCACGCGCGGCAGGTCGTCATAGGCCCATTGGTGGTGGTGCAGCGCCACGCCCAGGAACAGCGAGGGGTCGGCCACGCGGCCGGTCATCACCACGTGGGCGCCGGTGGCCAGGGCGTCGCGCACGACGTCGGCGCCCAGGTAGGCATTGGCCGAGGCCAGCCGGGGCAGGATGTGCTCCAGCGGCAGGCCACGGTCCATCAACTGCAGTTCCGGATGCGTGCGCACGCGGTCGATCACGTCGTCGCCCACCACCGCCGCGCATTGCAGGTCGCGCCAGCCCTGTTCGCGGCCGATCTCCAGGGCCGCCTGCGCGGCGCCGGCCGGATTGGCCGCGCCCATGTTGGACACCAGCCGCACCCCCTTGCGCCGGCACAGCGGCAGGAAGGCGCGCATGCGTTCTTCCAGCATCGGGTTGTAGCCGCGCGCGCCATCGTGGCGGCGCGACAGGGTTTCCCTGGCGATGGTGCGCTCGGCCAGGCATTCGCACACCAGATAGTCCAGGTCGCACTGTTCCAGCAACTGCAGCGCCGGGCCGATGCGGTCGTCGGCCATGCCGGCCCCGACTCCGACGCGCAGGCGCCTGTGCGGCTCGTTCATGCTTGTCTCCGTACGGCCGCGCCCGCCCCACTGGCGACGCAGCGCTTGCAGGCAGTATGCGCAAGGATGCCTAATGTTCAAAATGATATATTCATATCTCGGTGATAACTTTTGTGCATTACCATGGCAAGCCCGCGGCTAACCCTCACCATCTCCGAACTGGAAGCCGTGCTGCTGGTGGCGGAGACGCGCAATTTCCGCATGGCGGCCGAGCAGGCGCACGTCTCGCAGCCGGCCCTCAGCCGGCGCATCCAGGCGGCCGAGCAGAAGCTCAATGCCCGGCTGTTCGACCGCGACAAGCACGGTGTGGCGCTTACCGATGCCGGCGCGGAACTGGTGCCGATCGCCCAGCGCATGCTGTCCGAGTTCCGCGATTCGCTCAGCGACCTGTCCGAATTCATCGCCGGCCGGCGCGGCAGCGTCAACATCTGGGCCCTGCCGTCGGTGGCGGCCGCCGTGCTGCCCCCGGTCGCCCAGGCGCTGCAACGATCGCATCCGCACATCCGTCTGGTGATCCAGGCGGCCTCGGCACGCCAGGTGACCCAGGCCGTGGCCGAAGGCAAGGCGGACCTGGGCATTTCCGTCGAGATCGCCGGCCAGCCCGCGGATGTCGAGTTCGCCCTGCTGCTGAAGGAGAAGTTCGTCCTGATCTGCCCCATCGACGACCCGCTGGCGCGCAAGAAGAAAGTGGACTGGAGCGTGTTCGCGAGCCGGCCGTTCGTGGCCAGCGGGCCGGCCAGCAGCATCCGGGTGGTGACGGACCGGATACTGGCTGCCTCGGGCCGCGTCGCGGAAGCGAACTACGTGGCCGACAATATTTCGGTCGTGGGAGCGATGGTGGCCGCCGGGGTAGGCGTGGCGGCGGTGCCGCAACTGGCGCTGCGCCTGATGGACACGGCGCGCCTGCGCAGCGTGGCCCTGCATGCGCCGGTCGCCACCCGCGAGATCGGCATCTTGATGAAGAAGCGGCGCTCTTTGTCGGCGGCGGCGCTACGGTTCGTAAGCGTATTGCAACAAGTCAGCGGCGAGATTGCCAAGGCACAATAGCCCACCAATAAAAACACTGCCTGTCGCGCGCGGCTCAATCGACCGTGGCCCCGGAGGCGCGCACCAGCACCGCCCACTTTTCGGCATCCGCGCGGATGCGGCCGGCGAACTCCTCGGGCGTGCCCGATAGCGACGCGGCGCCCAACTGCACCAGCCTGGCCTGCAGTGTCGCATCCTTGCCCATGCGCATCATCTCGGCCGACAGGCGGTCGACGATGTCCTGCGGCATGCCGCGCGGGCCCACCACGCCGAACCAGACGTCGGCCACATAGCCCTTGACGCCGGCTTCGTCCATGGTGGGCACGTCGGGCAGTTGCGGGGCGCGGGTCTGGCTGGTGACGGCCAGGGCGCGCAATTTACCGGCCTTCACGTACGGCAGAGACCCGGGGAAGTTGTCGAACATCAGCTGCAGCTGGTTGGACAGCAGGTCGGCCATGGCCGGGCCGCTGCCCTTGTAGGGCACGTGCATGATGTCGACCTGGGCCATCGACTTGAACAGCTCGCCCGACAGGTGGTTGGTGGTGCCGTTGCCGGCCGACCCCATGTTCAGCTTGCCCGGATTCTGTCGGGCATAGGCGATCAGTTCCTGCACGTTGTTGGCCGGCACGGCCGGGTTCACCACCAGGATGTTGGGCACGCCGGCGAACAGGCCCAGGGGCGTGAAGTCCTTGTCGATATCGAAAGGCAGCTGCTTGTACAGCGAGCCGTTGATGGATTGGGTACCGACCGTGCCGAACAGCAAGGTATAACCGTCGGCCGGCGCCTTGGCCACCACGTCCGAGCCGATGACGCCGCCCGCGCCCGGCCGGTTCTCGACCACCACCTGCCGTCCCAGGCTATCGGCCAGGCGCTCCGCGAATACGCGGCCGAGCAGGTCGGTGGTGCCGCCCGGCGGGAACGGCACGACCAGGCGGATGGGGCGGTCCGGGTACGCGCCTGCCTGCGCGCCGGCGGCGGCGACGGACAGTACGGCAATCGACAACATGCGGATGATGGCTTTCATGATGATTCCCCTTGTTTGATGTTGCGTGGTTGAACGGCCGCCTTCAGCCGGCGGCCAGGGCCTCCAATGCCTGCTCGCGGGATTGGGCGGCCTGCGCCAGGGCCGCGCGGCGCGCCGCCAGCCGTTGGCGCGCCGCCCGCAGCGCTTCGTCCTGCTCGCGCGCCCGCGCCGCGACCCGCTCCGGCGCCGGCCCGCCGGCGACCGCCCGGGCCGCCACGCCGGCCACCGGATCGAGGCAGCGCGCGACGGTTTGCGGGTCCAGGCCCATGGGCCGGCCAAGCTGCTCGCGACCGGCGGCATCGATCATCTGCGCCGTGATCGCGTCGGCCGGCAGGCCCTGGTCCAGCGCCTGGCGCACCACCGCGCCGACGATATGGTGGGCCTGCCGGAACGACACATCGGCCTGGCGGACCAACGCGTCGGCCAGGTCGGTGGCCATGGAGAAATCCTGCCGCGCCCGCGCCTCCATGCGCGCGCGCAGCGGCCGCGCGGCGCCCAGCACCAGGCCGAACAGCCGGGCGCCGCGCTCGCATTCCTGCGCCGCCTCCCAGAAGCTGCGCATGCTCTCGCGATTGCCATGGCCGGTATGCGTGAAGTTGGACTCTTTCACGCTGCTGAGCGCCGCGGCCTGCAGGCCGATCATGTGCCCGGCCTTGCCCTTCAGGTATTCCAGCACGACGGGGTTTTTCTTCTGCGGCATGATGCTCGAAGTGCCGGCCACGCTGTCGGGAAACTCGACCAGGCCGAACTCGGGCGTCGACCAGACATAGAAGTCCTGCGCCACCCGGCTCCAGGTCACGGCCGCGACCGTCATCGCCGCCAGCAGCTCCCAGGCGAAGTCGCGCGAGGCGACCGAATCCAGCGCATTGCCCGTGCAGGCGGCGAAGCCGAGCAGGCGCGCCGTTTCTTCGCGCTGGATCGGGAAGGCCGTGCCGGCCAGGGCGCCGGCGCCCAGCGGGCAGGCCTCCAGCCCCGCCAAGGCGGTTTCCAGCCGGGCCAGGTCGCGCCCCAGGGTCTCCGCGACCGCCGCCAGGTAGTAGCCATAGGTAATGGGCTGGGCGGCTTGCAAGTGCGTATAGCCCGGCATGACCACCCCGGCGTGCTCGCGGGCGCCGTCGAGCGCGCATTGCCAGGCGTCGCAGACGGCGTCCATCAATGCCAGGCTGGCATCGCGCGCCCGCAGGCGGTCGTGGGTGGCCAGGATATCGTTGCGGCTGCGCGCAATGTGCAGACGGCCGCCCGCCTCCACGCCGGCCAGCTCGATCAGGCGCGCCTCGTAGTTGAAGTAGGCGTCTTCGCGCTGCGGATCCAGCGGCACCGCGGCGGGCCCTTCGCGCTCCATTTGCCGCAGCACGCGCGCCAGTTGCGTGGCGGCTTGCGGCGCCAGCAAGCCGGCCTGGCGCAGCATCAGCAAGTGGGCCTGGTTGATCTGGGTGAGATACGCGAAACCGCTGGCGAACTCGCGCGCCAGGCGCGGCTCGTAGATGTACTCGCAGATTTCCGGCGCGGTGGCCTGTCGCAGCCGCCGGCTGACTTTCGATTCCATGATGCAGGTGTCCTTCATCCTCATGCGCGCCGTTTGCCGGCGTCGACTGCAGGCAGTATGGAAAGCCCCCTATATACGGTCAAATCATTTGTTTTGTAGAATCAATACGGTTTTGATATGGCCTTTTTCGCCGCGCCGCCACGCCCGCCACCAAGCGCCTCCGCCGCCATGAACTTCAAGCAGATCGAGACTTTCCGCGCCGTCATGCTGACGCGTTCCATGACGGTGGCCGCGGCACAGCTGCATACGTCGCAGCCCAATGTCAGCCGCGTGATCGCGCAGCTCGAGGCCGCTACCGGCCTGCGCCTGTTCACGCGGCAATCCGGCCGCATCGAACCGACCGCCGAGGCGGAATTCCTGTTGCGCGAGGTGGAGCGCTCGTTCGTCGGCCTGGACAGCCTGCGCGACGCGGTGCGCGCCATCCGCCAGCAAGGCGCGGGCACGCTGCGCATCGGCGTGGTGCCCTCGCTGGCGATGAGCGTCATCCCGCTGGGCATCCGGCTGTTCCGCCAGCGGCATCCACAAGTTCCCATCGCCGTGCATACCAGCGATTCGCCCACCGTCGCCAAGTGGACGGCCACGCGCTTCTGCGATGTGGGCCTGGTGTCTTACCTTTCCGACGTGCCGGGCGTGCAAGCCCGCCTGTGGCATCGCGAGCAAGGCGTGTGCATCGTATCCGCCGGCCACCGGCTGGCGCGCAAGCGCCGCATCACCAGCCGCGACCTGGACGGCGAAGAGTTCATTTCGCTCAACCATGGCGACGGCACCCGCGCCATCGTCGACGCCGCCTTCGTGCCGGACCGCCGCCGCCTGACGCTGGAAACTCCCTACGCGGTCACCATCTGCACGATGGTCGGCATGGGCCTGGGCGTCAGTGTCGTCAACCCACTGGTCGTTTCCAGCCTGCAGTTGCCCACCGTCAAGAGCCTGCCCTTCGAACCGGCCACGTTCTTCGAGAGCCATGTGCTGCACGCGCAGTCGCAGGCGGAACCGGCGCTGGCCGGCGTGTTCATGGAATGCCTGCAGGAAGCGATCGACGCCGGCGCGCGGCCCGGCGAGGCGCGGCGACCCCGCCGCTAGGGGGCGGCCAGCCCCCCATCATCGGCATGGCGACTGCTTGATATGAGTTGTCGCTTTGGTCGGAGGGAGCAAGAAAGGGAAACGTATATCTTCGTGTCGTTCTGATGAGCTGTCGGCCATGACGACCTCCACGCCACGAATCGATGCCCACGTGCATTTCTTTACCCTGCGGGACTTGCAACGCGCCGGAACCCGGCTTCCCTATGCGCTGCCCGCGCCGCACTCGCTGGGCGGCTATCTCGACCGGCTGATCGGCGCCGGAGTGCGCATGGCGCTGCTCAACAATGTGCACCTGAGCATCTTGCCGGATTCCAGCCACGTATTCGCGTCGTTCGCCGAACTGGCGCAATTGCAGCGGCGCGATCCGGGCCGCTACGGCGGTATCCGGCTGGTAGGCACCATTCTGGCCGACCCGGCCTACGCCACGGCGCAGCGCCTCGCCCACCCGCAAGTACAGGGCGTGCGCATCGTCCTGCACGATACCCCTGCCGATGCCATTCGCGACGATGCATACACAGGGCCGGACTGGCAAACCCTGTTCCACCGATTGCGTGGCGACCAGCACGTGCATATCTATGCGCAGCATGCGCAAACCAACCTGAAAGTCCTGCGCCAGTTGCCGCCGCTCGCGCGCGTGCTGATAGACCACCTGGGCACCTGCCACGCCGAGCGCGGCGCCGACGAACCGGCCTATGCCGAATTGCTCGACGAAGCTCGCCGGCGCGGCAATGTCTATTTCAAGGGCCCAGGCTACCGCACCGCGACCGATCCGGCAGTAGTCGCGCCGTTCGCGACACGCATCATCGAACGGGTCGGCCCTGGCAGATTGCTCCTGGAGGCCAGCGATGCCCCCCACGTGGGCCGCGCGGCACGGGGCAGCGCCTATGCGGACCGCTTCACTGCCCTGGCCGCGCTCGATTTCTCGGCGCGGCTCGCCGCGGCCGCCGCCACGCGGACAGGCCTCGCCGCGGAGACCCTGCTGCGCGGGGCGTGCCCCGACCTCTTTCCCTCCTCTCGTTGAAACACTGCGAGCAAAACCATGATGAACATCATCGAAGAAGACATTGCCTTTCCCGTTCCGTACCGCGATGGCGTCCTGCAACTGCGCGGACGCGTGCTGCGTCCCGCCGATTCCGGCGGCGCGCAACCCGAACTGCCACCGGTCGTGTTCAACTCCGGCTTTACCGGCGGCGCCAGCATGTACGGGCAATTGGTCGGCAAGGCGCTGGCCGAGCATGGCTACCGCGTCATGACGTACGACGTGGCGGGCTTCTTCAAGAACAAGGATGTGCGCAATACCTTCCGGCGCGACGGCCGCACGATTACCGATGTCGACCTCGAGGACCAGAAGATCGAAGTCCTGGCCGCGGTATCCTGGACACAACAGCGCTTTGGACGCATGCCGGTCGTCGCTTCCTGGGCGATGGGATCGGTGGCCAGCCTGGCGGCGGTCGCCGAACTGGCCCGCTCGGGCGCCGAACAAGTGCCCTTCTATGTGCCGATGAACTACACGCGCATCGCGGCGCTGCAGGACCTGCGCGCCGACAAGGCCGCCGCCCACGCGGCGCTCATGCGGTTGGCCGATGACGACGGCATTCCGCCGTTCGATACCGGCACGGAGGCGACGCGGCTCGGCTACTACCCGCTCGATCCCGCCACGCAGGCTTATGTCGACCGCCAACTGGGGGGGTACACGGATGCCGAAGGCGTCGAACGCTGGCCCGGTTGCGCCTACGTGAGCGCGAGATCCTACAAGGAAGGCATCGGCTTCGACCCGGAAGCCGGGCTGGGCGCCGCCGCCGGCCGCTTCCCGCCCGCGCTGATCATTCACGGCGCGCGCAATACCCTGCACATGCCGGGCGAGTCGATCCGGCTGCACCATGCCTATCCCGGCCAGAAGCAGGACCGGCCGCTGCTGATCGAGGATATGGAGCACGGCCAGCAGATGGCATCCGGGCATCCCGTGTTCCGCTACATGATCGGTCAGATCGACCAGGGAATCCGCGCGCACTGCGCCTGAGGCGCGCAAGCGCGGCGGCGCCCGCCGGCGCCGCCGCGGCAGTGGCCGGACGCGCCGCCTTTCTGCTATACACCAACTTCGACACGGGCCACCGGCACTGGCAATGCAGAAAGGAGCACTATGGGAAATTCGTCAGCGACGACGACCGGAATCGCGGACAGCGCAGCCCCGGCCTCTGCCACGCCACGGCGCATCGGCCTGCTGATCTTTCCCGAGTTCTCCCTGATGGCGCTCGCATCCGCCATCGAGCCCCTGCGCGCGGCCAACCGGCTCGCCGACCGCCAGCTCTACACCTGGCATCTGCTGTCGCCCGAGCAAGGCGGCGTATCTTCCAGCAGCGGATTCGAACTGCAGACCACGTCAATCGACGATGCGCCGCCAATAGATCGCCTGTTCATCGTGGCCAGCCTGAGAATCGAGAAGCTGCACGATGCGCGCGTCAATCGCTTCCTGCAAAGGCTTGCCGCAACCGGGACCACGCTCGGGGCCCTGAGCACCGGCACCTTCGTGCTGGCGCGTGCCGGCCTGCTTTCCGGCCACCAATGCACGCTGCATTGGGAATCGCTGCGGCAGTTCGCCGAAGAGTTCCCTACCATACAAGTCTGCCGTGAACTGTACGTGCGCGACCGCACCCGCTGGACCTGCGCCGGCGGCACCGCGGCGATAGACCTGATGCTCGACCAGATATCCAGCGACTACGGGGGCCAGCTGGCGGCCGACGTGGCCGAGCAGTTCCTGCACAGCCGCATCCGCGGCCCGCACGAGCACCAGCGCATGGCGATCCAATGGCGCTATGGCGTGAACGATTCCCGCATCACCGCGGCAATCGCCTGCATGGAGGAAAACCTTGAGCATCTAGTCGCCATCGAGGATATCGCCAAGCGCTGCAACCTGTCCCTGCGACAGCTCGAACGCCTGTGGCACCATCACTTCGGCATGACGCCCCAGCGCTTTTACCTGGCCGTGCGGTTGAACGAGGCGCGCCGGCTGCTCAAGGAAAGCACGGAATCGATCTCGTCGATCGCGCTGCGCTGCGGGTTCGTCTCGGCTTCGCACCTGGGCAGCGCCTACCGCAACGCCCACGGCCATACGCCCGGCGACGAACGTCGGAAATCCGACAATCGCTGAACAACCGCCCGGCGCTCCAGACTACGCGGCAAGGGGCTGGGCAGGCCGGCGCCCGGCGCATGATGTCGGATTCTTGATATAGTCTGTCGGGCCATCGGTTCACCCCGGGGCGCCTCTTATAGCATCATCCCCCCCAAACCCCACCCGAGGGGAGGAGACGCAAATGGAGACGCTTCGCTTCATCGGCGAGAACTTGCCGTTGATCGGCTCGCTGACGCTGCAGCACCTGGGCATCGTATCGGTGGCCGTCGGGCTCGCCGTGCTTACCGGCGTGCCGATCGGAATCGCAATATCCCAGCACGAACGCGGCGCGCGCGTAGTGCTGGCCGTCGCCGCGATCGTGATGACCATACCGTCGGTCGCGCTGTTCGGCCTGATGATTCCCCCGCTTTCGCTCATCGGGCAGGGTATCGGCATGGTCCCGGCGATCATCGCGCTGTTCCTGTATTCGCAGTTGCCGATCATCCGCAACACCACCACGGCGATTTCCAACGTCGATCCGGCCCTGCGCGAAGCCGCGTACGGCATGGGCATGTCGTCATGGCAACGCCTCTGGAAGGTTGAACTGCCCATCGCCGTTCCGCTCATCATGGCCGGTGTACGCGTGGCCGTGGTCATCAATATCGGCATCGCGGCCATCGCCACCTACATCGGCGCCGGCGGATTGGGCGCCCTGATCAGCCGCGGCATTTCGCAATCCGATTCGCGCCAGCTGCTGGCCGGCGCCCTGCTCATCAGCATCATCGCGGTGGCCGCGGACTACCTGCTGCACTGGCTTCAAGGCGCGCTGACGCCCGAGGGCCTGCGTCAGCCGGCGCGCGCCAGCCGCAAGGAAGCCATTGCATGATCCAGATCCAGAACCTCTGCAAGCGATACGGCGCCATCACGGCGGTCGAGGACGTCTCGTTCGAAGTCGAAGAAGGCCAAGTCTGCGTGCTGCTCGGCCCTTCAGGCTGCGGCAAGACGACGACGCTGAAAATGATCAACCGTCTGATCGAGCCCACGTCGGGCCGGGTGCGGATCGCCGGCCGCGACACGGCCGAGCTGGACTCGGTCACGCTGCGACGCTCCATCGGCTATGTCATCCAGCAAGTCGGCCTGTTCCCGAACATGACGGTCGAAGACAACATCTGCGTCGTCCCCAACCTGCTGGGATGGGACAAGCAGAAAAGCCGCCGGCGCGCCGCCGAACTGCTGGAGATCGTCGCGCTCGACCCGGCCATGTTCCTGAAGCGCTATCCGCGCGAACTGTCGGGCGGCCAGCAGCAGCGCGTCGGCGTGGCCCGGGCGCTGGCCGCCGACCCGCCTGTCATGCTGATGGACGAACCCTTCGGCGCGATCGACCCGATCAACCGCGATGCCATCCAGGACGAGTTCATGCGCATCCAGCGGCAGGTCCGCAAGACGGTGCTGTTCGTCAGCCACGATATCGACGAGGCAGTCAAGATGGCCGACTGCGTCGCCCTGTTCCGGGCTGGCCGGATCGAACAATTCGGATCGCCAGACGACCTGCTGGCCCGTCCCGCCACGGACTTCGTCGCGGATTTCATGGGCAGCGACCGCATCCTGAAGCGGCTGCGGCTGATGCAGGCGCACAGTATCGTGCGCCGCGATGCCGGGGCGGCCGGCGTGCCGCTGGAGACGGATCGCGATGGCCGGATCATCGGCGCGGTGCCTCTGCGGGTGCGCCCCGCGGATGACCTGCGGCACGTGCTGTCGGCCCAGTTGGCGAGCCGCACCACCTGGGCGGCGTGCGTCGATGACGACCGGCGCTGCCTCGGCGTCGTGCTGCAGTCTGACATCCTGGCCAGGCTGACGGAACACCAGGCGACCGCGAGGCAGGCATGACACGCAAGGGCCTGATCCTCGCTTGCGCCGCGCTGCTGATATCCGTGGCGTATTCGGCCCATGCAGGCGTGTGGACCGCCATGGGAGCCTATCGCGAAGACGTCGTCTACCTGTCTATCCAGCATATGCAGCTCGTCGCGATCTCGAGCAGCCTGGCGTTGGTCGTGGCGATTCCGCTGGGCATCTGGATGAGCCGCCCCGCCATGTACCGGTTCACGCAGCCGATACTGCAGCTGCTGAATATCGGGCAGGCGATTCCCAAGCTTGCGCTGCTGGCGCTGGCGATGAGTTTCGTCGGGCTGGGCGCGCCCTCGGCGATCTTCGGGCTGTGGGTGGCCACCCTGCTGCCGGTCGCCGTCAACACCTTCGAAGGCCTGCGGGCCGTGCCCGCCCATCTCGTCGAGGCAGCCGAGGCCATGGGCATGACCCGCGCGCAGATCCTCTGGCGCGTCGAGTTGCCGAATGCCCTGTATGTGATGTTCGCCGGCATCCGTACCGCGCTGGCGATCAATGTGGGAACGGCGCCGCTGGCGTTCCTGATCGGCGGCGGCGGCCTGGGCGAGCTGATTTTCACGGGGATCGACCTCATGGAACCCGGCATGCTCCTGGCGGGCGCCATTCCGACCGCCCTGCTGGCCGTTGCCGTCGATTTTCTCATCGGCCAGGTCCAGTTCTGGCTCATCCCGAAAGGGGTCAATCCGCTGCGCTGACCGCGCGGCCTGCATCAACAACAGGGGGATCAAGACCATGCTCAAACGTGCCCTTCGCATCGCGGCCACGCTTGCCGGCGCGGCGCTGTCGCTGTCCGCGCAAGCCCAGGCGGTCGTCGTTGGCGGCAAGAATTTCACAGAACAACAGATCTTGGCGGAGATGACCACGCAGTACCTGGCCGGCAATGGCTTTACCGTGGACAAGCGAGTCGGCCTGGGGTCGGCGGCACTGCGCCAGGCGCAGGAAGCCGGCCAGATCGACGTCTACTGGGAATACACCGGCACTTCCCTCGTCACCTTCAACAAGATCAAGGAGCGGCTTGATGCCAGGGCGACCTACGAAAAGGTCAAGCAGCTCGATGCCACGAAAGGACTGGTGTGGCTCAGCCCGTCCAAGGCCAACAATACCTATGCGTTTGCCATGCGCCGCGCCGATGCGCAGGCAAAGGGCATCAAGTCGCTGTCCGACTTGGCCGCCAAGGTCAGCAGCGGTGAGCCTCTCAAGTTCGGCAGCAATGCCGAGTTCTACGCTCGCTCCGACGGGCTGCGGCCGCTGCAGGCCACGTATGGATTCGAATTCGGCCGGGCGAACATCGTGCGCATGGACAGCGGCCTGGTGTACCAGGCGCTGCGCGATGGACAGATCGACGTCGGGCTGGTCTTCGCAACGGACGGTCGCGTGCAGGCCTTCGATTTCGTCACGCTGGCGGACGACAAAGGCCATTTCCCGAACTATGCGCTGACGCCAGTCGTGCGGCAGGCGGCTATCGACCAGCACCCGGGGCTGGCGGAATCGCTGAACAAGCTGTCGGCGAAACTCGACGACACGGTCATGGCCCGTCTCAACGCCGCGGTCGATGTGGACAAGAAGAGCGTCGAAGACGTCGCGGCCGGGTTCATCAAGGCGCAATCTTGGTAGCTCGGGAGCAACCCATGGCCGCCCGCCTGAAAGTCGCCGTCGGACAGATCGCCTGCATCCCGGGCGACTTGCAAGCCAACCTGCTCATTCACCTGCGCATGGCCGAACAGGCCCGCCACGCGGGAGCCGACCTGCTGGTGTTCCCGGAACTGTCGCTGACCGATTATCTGCCAGCGCCTGATTGCGCCGCGCTGGCGCTGGGGCGCGACGCCCCGGTTCTCGACCAGTTGGCCCGGACAGGCGGCGGCATGGCAATTTCGGCCGGTTTCATCGAACGGGGCAACGACGGACGCTACTACAACGCGCAGGCTTTCCTCGCGCACGGCCGCCTGCAGGCCGTGCATCGCAAGCTCTACCTGCCCGGCTACGGCACGCTGCGCGAAGACCGCGTCTATGCCAAGGGAGAGCAGCTGCGCATCCAGGCGCTTGGCGACGATTGGCAGGCGGCGACGCTGATCTGCGCCGATCACTGGAATCCGGCCTTGCCGTGGCTGGCGGCGCTGGGCGGCGCCAACCTCATGCTGGTACCAGCGGCGTCGGCGCGCGGCGCGGTCGGCGACGGCTTCGACAACCCGCGCGGCTGGGAGATCAACCTGCTGCATACCGCGCTGACCTACGGATTGCCGACCGTTTTCGCCAACCACTGCGGCCAGCGCGGCGACGCCGATTTCTGGGGCGGCTCCCGCATCCTGGATGCCTGCGGCCGCGAGCTGGCGCGCGCCGGCAGCGGGCCGGACCTCATCATGGCCGACATCCTCGCCGCCGACGGCGTGGCCGCCCGACGGCGACTGCCCACCGCGCGCGACAGCGACCCCGCGCTGGTCGGACAATTGCTGGCCCGCTACCCGGGCGCGCGCGACACGCCCTGAAGAGTCCTCGCTGCGTGACTTCGCGCCGGGCCCGCCGGTGCGCCGGGCCCCCTTCTCTTGACCAATTGATAACTCATGAGTTATGGTTAACCCATAACTTTCTGGTTATTAATTACATGCCCCAACCGCCCGACCTCCTGTTCCGCACCCTGGCCGACCCGACCCGGCGGGCGATTTTCGAACGCCTCTGCCGCGAAGGCGAGCAGACGGTGGTCGCCCTCACCGCGCCGTCCGGGATATCCCAGCCGGCGGTCTCCAAGCACCTGGCCGTGCTGAAGCGGGCCGGCCTGGTGCGGGATCGCCGCGCCGGCCGGTCGACGCACTACAGCGCCCGGCCGGGCGCACTGGCCCCGCTGGTGGACTGGGCCAGCCAGATGACCGCGTTCTGGGAGAACCGGTTCGATGCTCTCGAAGACCTGTTGAAAAGGATGGACCAATGAGCAATGCCAATACCGAAGCGCGTTCCGTGGTGGTCGAGCGCGAGATTCCGCATCCGCCGGAAAAAATCTGGCGCGCCTTGACGCAGCCGCACCTGATCGCGGAATGGCTGATGAAGAACGATTTCCAGCCGGTGGTGGGCCACCGCTTCAATCTGAACGGCGATTGGGGCGGCACCCTGGACTGCGAAGTGCTCGCCGTCGAGCCGCCCACGACGCTGTCCTATACCTGGAATTTCCCGAACGAGGACCCGGCCTACAACCTGCGCAGCGTGGTGACCTTCACCCTGGCGCCGACGACCGCCGGCACGCGGCTGCGCGTCGAGCAGTCCGGCTTCGGGCCAGACCAGAAACAGGCCTACGGCGGCGCCCGGGCGGGCTGGCCGCAGTTCCTGGACAAGCTCGAGCAGGTGCTGGCGCGGGCCGGCTGAAACGGCGCGCCCGGGCGGGGCGCGGCGCCATTGCTCGCTGGACCATCGCCGGTGTCACTCGCGCACGTGCAGCGCGAAGCCGCCCGCGCTGCGCCCGCCGAATTCCGGGCGCAGCTCCATGCTGGGAATGAAATAGTCGCCGCCATTCTGTTTCCGGTAGGGAATCGGCGGCGTGGTTGCCAGGGCGCGCATCCGTTCGCGCAGCGCCTGCGCCGTCGCGGCGAACGCGGCCTCGTCCATGCGATCGACCTTGTAGGCCACGAACGGCGGCAGCACGTCATAGCCAGGGTAGTGCAGGATGCCGTGATTGATGGGGAACAGCAGGTCCTCGATCGGGCCGTTGATGCCGCGCGGCGAATAATGTTCCTGCCAGCCGCCGGTGGTCACGATCAGCATGGCGCGCTTGCCGGCGAAGACGCCTTCGCCGTACCGGTCGCCCCAGCGAGTGTCGTTGTGCTCGCCCACGCCATAGGCAAAGCCGTACGAGTAGACGCGGTCCACCCAGCCTTTCAGGATCGCCGGCATGGTGAACCACCAGAGCGGGAATTGCAGCAGCAGGGTATCGGCCCAGCGCAGTTTGTCGTGTTCTGCCTTGACGTCGGCGGTCAGGGTGTCGGCGGCGTAGGCCTGCTTGGATGCGCGGCTGGGCTGCAGGCGCTCGGCCGCGCCCAGTTGCGGGAAGTCGAGACGGTCGACCTGGGCTTTCCAGCCGTCCGCGTACAGGTCGGACACGCGCACTTCGTGGCCGTGCGACACGAGTTCATCGACGGCGGCGTCGCGCAGGGCGCCGTTCAGCGACCGGCGCTCGGGGTGGGCAAAGACCAGCAATACTTTCATGATCGGCAATCCTCCGGGGTAAACATTCAGGCCTCAAGCGTAGACAGCCCGCCATCAATCCGGTAGATATCCGCAATGGATATGATTTTGCTGAATTATGGATAAATCCGACATCACGCTGGACCGCATGCGCGCCTTTGTCCGTGTGGCTGAACGCGGCAGCCTGTCCGCCGTGGCGCGCGAGCTGGCCGTGGGGCAATCGACCGTCTCCCGCCAGTTGAAAGAACTGGAACAAGCGCTCGGCGTCGCGCTGTTGAGCCGCACCACGCGCCGCGTCACGGTGACCGACGAAGGCGCGCGCTACTACGCCCATTGCGTGCAGATCCTGCGCCTGGTCGAACAGGCGGGCGAGGAAGCGCTGGGCGAACGCGGCGCGCCCGCCGGGACGGTACGCGTGTCATGCACCGCGGCCTTCGGGGTGCGGCACGTCAGCGGCCTAGTCTTCGCGTTCCAGGACCGCTTCCCCGACATACGCGTCGACCTCGGCCTGACCGACGAACGCATCGACCTGCTGCGCGAAGGCGTCGACATCGCCCTGCGTCTCGGCCCGCTCGGCGACAGCTCGCTGAAGCTGCGGCCGCTGGGACTATCGCGGCGCCTGCTGGTGGCGGCGCCCGCCTATCTGGCGGCGCGCGGCACGCCGACGCGCCTGGCCGACCTGGCCGGCCACGAATGGATACGCATGTCGAACGTGTCCGGCAGCGACAGCCTGGTGCTGCAGGGGCGGGACGGCAAGGAACACCGGGTGCCCATCGGCGGCCGGCTGCGGGTCGACCACGGGCTGGCCGCGCGCGCAGCCATCGCAGCCGGGCGCGGCATCGCGGCCGCCCACCAGTGGCTGGTGAGCGACCTGCTGGCCAGCGGCGCGGTCAAGCCGGTGCTGCCGGGCTACGGCCTGCCGCCAGTGCCCCTGAACATGCTGATCGTTCCCGAACGGGCCGGCATCGCCCGCGTGCGGCTGCTGATCGATTTCCTGGTGGAACACATCGGCGGCGTCCCCGGCATCGACGCGCCGCGCCACGGCGGCTAGGGCCTGTTCCCCCTAAAAGGAGCGCCGCATTGCCAGCAGGTCGAGAATTGCGGCTCCAGCCATTCGCCGCAGGCATCGCAATGCCAGTGCGGCAGGTTGCGCGCCGCGTCGGCATATCCCTCGATGAGGCGCATGGCGGCGGCGCGCTCGTCCTCGTTCTCGATCCACAGGTCGGGGCCGCACTGGTCGACCGGGATCTCCCCCGCCGCTCCCTGCAGGTAGCGGCCGCTCACGTGGCAGGCGATGCCCGCCTGCTGCAGCAGGTTGGCCCAATGCTGGCCGAGCAACAAGTCGGGCGCGCGGATCAATCGGATCATCAGTGCCACCAATGGAAGAAAGACCTCTGGCATCATAAAAGCAGATGCATGCCGGTGTCCCGTGCTGGCGCCGCGCCCCCCGGCCGCGGTTCAGTCGAGCTTCACGCCGGCCCGGCCGACCACCTCGGCCCACAAGGGCACTTCGCGCTCGATCAGGGCCTGCAGGTCGGCGGGACTGGAGGACTCCAGCAGCAGGCCTTCTTCGGCATAGCGCTGGCGGAACTGCGGATCGTCGAGCGCCTTGGCCAGCATGGGCTGCAGCACGTCGACCACCTCCTGCGGGATGCCCTTCGGCCCCACGACCGCATACCAGGTCGTGGCGTCGAGCCCCTTGACGCCCAGCTCACTGGCGGTGGGGACGTCGGGAATCACGGATAACCGCTGGCTGCCGGTGATGGCCAGCGCCTTGACTTGGCCGCCGCGATATTGCTGCAGCATTTCCGACACCTGGGTCACGCCCAGGTCCAGCTCGCCGGACATGATGGCCATCAGCACCGGCGCGCTGCCCTTGTAGGGCACATGCACCATCGCGTTGCCCATCTGGGCATTGAGCAGTTCGCCGGTCAGGTGGGTGATGCTGCCGGCGCCGGACGAGCCATAGTTCAGCGCCCCTCGGTTCGCGCTGGCGGTGGCGATCAGGTCGGTCAGCCGCGCGGCTTGCAGCTTGGTGCTGGCGGCGAACACCAGCGGGCTGCGCCCCACCAGGGTCAAGGGCGTGAAATCGCGGCGCGGGTCGTACGGCAGTTTGGAGTACAGGCTGGACGCGGTCGCCAGCGTGGACACGTTGCCCAGCAGCAGCGTATAGCCATCGGCTTCGGCGCGCGCCACGCTCGCGGTGCCGATGGTGCCGCCCGCGCCGGCTCGGTTTTCCACGACCACGGGCTGTGCAATCTGTGTGCCGAGGTTCTTGGCCAGCGCGCGCGCCAGGGTATCGGCCGCGCCGCCGGGCGCGAAGGGAACGACCAGCCGTATCGGTTTTTCCGGATACGCGGCGCCATGCGCGGCGACCGGCCCCAGGGCCAGCAACGCCGGCAGGACGGCAGTGGCCAACAAGCGCCTCCGGGTGGCGCGAAATGACGTGATCATGGTGTTCTCCTCAGGTGCTCTTGTGTGTTGTGGAAATGCCCCGCGTCAAGCAGTGGGCGGGTGCGTGGCGAGCCAGTGGCGCGCCAGGTCGGCGCGCCGGCAGACCCAGACGTCCCGGTGAGCGGCCACGTGATCCAGGAAACGTTCCAGCCCGGCCGCCCGGCCCGGATGCCCGGCCAGCCGCAGGTGCAGCCCGACCGACATCATCTTCGGCTGCGCGGCGCCTTCGCGATACAGCATGTCGAAGGCGTCCCGCAGGGATTCGTAGAAATCGTTGGCGGTGGCCAGCGCGCCACGGATGAACTTGGCGTCGTTGTGGACCAGCCCATATGGCACAACCAGGTGCGCGCGCTGCTCGACCCGCACGTAATAGGGCAGCTCGTCGTTGTAGGCGTCGGAGTCATACAGGAACCCGCCCTCCTCCACCACCAGCCGGCGCGTATTGAGGCTGGGCCCGTAGCGGCAGTACCAGCCTTGCGGGCGCTGGCCGACGCTGGCCTGGATCGAGCGGACGGTGCGGGCGATGCGCTCGCGCTCCTCGTCCAGGCCCAGGTTCTGGTGGCGTTCCCAGCGCCAGCCATGCGCGCAGATGTCCCAGTCACTTGCCCGGATGGCGCGACAGACCTCGGGGTTGCGTTCCAGGGCCAGCCCGCAGGCGAACAGGGTGGCGGGAAACTGCCGCTCGCGCAGCAGCCGCGCGATGCGCCAGAAGCCCACGCGGCTGCCATACTCGAACATCGATTCGGCCGCCAGGTCGCGGCCAGCGAAACCGCCCGCGCCGCCTTCCGTCAGGCCGGTTTCCGACACCGGATCGCCATCGGGCACGGACGGCTCGCCGCCCTCCTCGTAGTTGATGCAGAAATTCAATGCCAGGCGCGCCCGCCCCGGCCACTTGGGATCGGGCGGCTTGGCGCCGTATCCGACGAAATCGCGCGCGAGCGCATCGGCCAGGCTCATGTCAGGCTCCTTCGGGCAGGGTTGCGGGAATCGTCACATGCACCGGCGCGGGCAACGACCAGAACTCGTCGTCGCCGCCGTCGCCGGCCACCGCCATGGCCACCACGAATTCGGCCCCGCCCCGCATGGCCGACAGGCCGTGGTGCCAGACGCCCGGGGCATAGCTCACCCCTTGCCGGCCAGACGCCACGAAGGCCTGCAGCCGGGCCAGGTCCGGCAAGCCGTCGGGCAGCGAAGGCGCCACGATGACCAGGTACGGGCTGTGCGTCAGCGGAATGAAGGTCTGGGCAGAACGGAGGTGGCGCTCGAGGGCGGTCACGCCGACCGGGCTGGCGAGGGCCTGCTCGACGCGCGAGATCCACATCTTGTGCTGCAGGCCGTCGGCCGCCACCGAATAGGGCGTGGAGACATAGCGGCGCCGCGCCGGCCCGGCGTGTTCGAGCACATCGCCATAGGGCGCGAACGCTTCCTGCGTCAGCGGGGTCGCGCGCACGGCGCCGGGCGGGGAAGACATCTGCATCATTGCCCCAGGTAGCCGAGCGTCTTGAGATAGGCCTGGCGCACGTTGGCCAGGTGCGCCACCATGGCGGCGCGCGCCGCTTCCGCATCGGCGCGCCCGAGTGCGTCGAGGATCGCGAGGTGCTCCTGGCGCGCCAGCAGCCAGCGGTCGGCGATCCGCTCTACGTTGCACAGCCGGGCGCGCAGCCGCACGTCGGCGATCATGGCCGCCATGGTGCGGTTGCCGCAATGCTCGGCCACGAGGTTATGCACTTCGTTGTCGTATGACCAGTCCTGCTGCTCCGTCAGCATGGTCTGTTCCAGTATGGCCTGCAGCCGCTCGCGCACTTCTTCCAGCCGCGCGGGCGGGATCCTGCCGGCGGCCAGCGCGGCCGCCTCGCCTTCGAGCAGCGTGCGCACCTGCAGGAATTCCAGCAGCTCGGTGGCGCCGAACGCCTTCACGATGACCGAGCCGTTCGACAGGCGGGCCAGGATGCCTTCGCCCAGCAGGCGGTTCAGGGCGGCCCGCATGGGCGTGCGGGATACGTCCAGCTCATCGGCCAGCCGTCTTTCTTCCAGGACTTCGCCCGGACCGATGCGCCGCGAAACGATGCTGTCGAGGACCGCCTGGTAGGTGCGTTCGGACACGCTTTCCAGGGGCTTGGATGAATACGCCATTTGTATACATGTGGGATCCCAACGGAATCCAATTGTATTCGAAGCGCCGCCCCGGGCAAGCCCGTTCGTGTCCGCTGCCCGGACTGGTCGCGCCGGGAACCTCCACACAGTCATTACAATCCTGCCCATGCAGGCGGGCGGCCATGCCCCCGCCCGGCACGCATATCCGGGCCCGCCCTCCAATCCGGCGGCGAGCCCGTAGGGATGCCGGCCCGCCTACGCGCGGACGGCATCCCCTGATCGACCCGGCCCTACCCCGCGCTGCGATGTCGTTCTGATGATTTCCCGACCGATTCATTGAGAACCACGAAGAAAGGTATTTTCATGTCGCAGCGACTCAAGCGCCTTGCCGGCCTTGCCGCCAGTATCCTCGTCAGCGCCGCGGGCGTCGCCCATGCCGCGTATCCCGAACGGCCGATCAACCTGGTGGTGCCCTTCCCGCCCGGCCAGGCCACCGATATCTTTGCCCGCATGGTGGCCGAGCAATTGGCCAAGGAAGTGGGGCAGCCCGTCGTGGTGGAAAACAAGGCCGGCGCCGGCAGCAACATCGGCATGCAGCATGTGGCCCGCTCCGCGCCCGACGGCTACACCCTGGTGGTGGGCGGCAGCGCGGCCGCCGTCAACCAGACGCTGTACAGCAACCCGGGCTATTCGTTGCAGGACGATTTCAGGCCGGTGGGCGGTATCTTCACCGTGCCGCTGATCTTCCTGGCCACGCCGCAAAGCGGCATCACTTCACTGGCGCAACTGATCGAACAGGCCAAGGCCAGGCCGGGCGAACTGGCATACGCCAGCGCCGGCATCGGCGGCACGCAGCACCTGTCGGCCGAGATGTTCAAGGCCGACGCCGACATCGACCTGCGCCACATTCCCTACAAGGGCAGCGGCCCCGCCCAGGCCGATTTCCTGGGCAACCATGTGCCGCTGATGGTCGATTCGGTGACCGCCGCGCTGCCCCACGTGCAGTCGAAGGCGGCCGTGCCGCTGGCAGTGACTACCAGCCAGCGCGTGCCGCAATTGCCGGATGTGCCGACCGTGGCCGAATCGGGCCTGGCGGGCTTCGAGGCGGTCGGCTGGGCCATGATCTTCGCGCCCGCGCAAACGCCTGACGACGTGGTCGCCTTCCTGAACCAGAAGGTCAACGCCATTCTCGAATCGCCCGAGATGGCCCGGGCCCTGGCGGATCGTGGCGGCCAGCCGCTGGTCTACGCCCCCGAGGAAGGCCGGCGCTTCGTGGTCAACGAAGTGGAAAAATGGGGCAAGGCCGTGAAACGGTCGGGCGCCTCGGTGGACTGATCGTCCGCGCACGCCGCCGAGCCGCCGCCCGCCATGCTGACTTTCAAGCAGATCGAAGCACTTTACTGGGTGGTGCAGCTCGGCGGCTTCGCCAATGCCGCCGAACGGCTCAACACGACTCAGTCAGCCATTACCAAGCGCATCCAGGAACTGGAAACCAGCTTCGACATCCAGATCTTCAACCGCAGCGGGCAGAAGGCCACCTTGACGCGCACCGGCGAGGAACTGCTGGAAATGGCGGCCGACCTGCTCGGCCGGCGCGACCAGATGCTGCTGAAGATGAAGGGCTTCAAGCCGTTTTCGGGTTCGCTGCGGTTGGGCATCACCGAGATCACGGCCATGACCTGGCTGCCCCAGCTGATGCAGGCCTTGCGCACCACCTTTCCCGAGCTGATCGTGCAGCCCAAGATCGGCATGGCATGGCAGCTGCAGCAAAGCCTGCTGAACGGCCAGCTCGACATGGCGATCCTGCATTGGGAAATCCGCCATCCGCACCTGGAAATCGAGCCGATTGCCCAGGTGGATTTCGGCTGGGCGGGCAGCCCGTCGGTGATTTCGCCGGCCAAGGTCTACACGCCCGAAGACATCTCGCGCATGAACATCATCCGGCAGGATCCGGATTCGGCCCTGAACGCCATTTACGATGAATGGCTGGCGCCCTATACCTCGCAGTCGAACCTGTTCACCATCAACAGCCTGCAGGCCATGGTGGGCCTGACCGTGGCGGGGTTTGGCGTGGCCTGCATCGCCACCGGGTATTTCTCGGACCTGTTCAAGAGCCGCAAGCTGGTGCTGGCGCGCACCACCAAGCCGATGCCCACCTCGATGTACTGCGCCATGTACGCCAAGCAATCGAACACCATGTTCTACCAGGAAATCGCGCGCATCGCGCGCGATGTGTGCGATTTTTCCCGGCCTTATGGCGGCGGCCTGGGTGTTTGAACCCGCCGGGGGCATGCCGTTTGTCCACCATTGACCGGTCGATTGCCAAGAAGTTATAAAGCCGCTGGCGCCGCCGGCCCTCCAACTCTCTTCAGCATCGAATCTGCATGTCAGCTGGGAAGAATTTCGCTGGAATGGCGCATGGCATCGCCTCGCTGGCGCTTCTACTCGCCTTTCTTGCGCCGCACCTGTTCAATCACATGCTGGGCGTCTTTGGCAACGACGTGCATATGGCCGTCATGGACGTGCTGCGGATCGTCTACCGCCACGGCGCCGTCGAGCCCGTCCTGATCACGCTGTTCTTCCTGCAGATTCTCAGCGGGCTGGTACTGCTCAAGCCCGGGACCGCGCGGCGCGCCGACATGCTGGATGCCCTGCAGACCGCGTCGGGCATTTACCTGGCGTTCTTCATTGCGTCACACATCAACTCGGTATTCATCCTGGCACGCTACTTCGGCACCGAGACCAACTATGCATGGGCGATCGGCGAGCCCGTCGGGCTGGTCGGCGACGCATGGAACATCCGGTTGCTGCCGCACTATTCGATCGCCGTCTGGCTGCTCATTGTCCATCTCGCCTGCGGCCTACGGGTTGTCATGCGAGGCCATGGCGCATCCGAATCACGGTCGGCCGCGGCGGCGTGGGGTGTTATCGGCGTAGGCAGCCTGGTCACTATCGTCATCACCGCCGGCATGACCGGCCTGCGCCTGGCATAGCGGGCCAGCGCCGCGCGCCAGCGGCGCCCCGCGCCTCAGTGCCGGATATCGGCCAGGAACTTGCGGGCCCGCTCGGTGCGGGCCTGCGCGAAGAACTGCTCGGGCGGCGCCTGCTCGACGATGCGGCCGGCGTCCATGAACCAGACGGTGTCGGCCACGTCGCGCGCGAAGTTCATTTCGTGGGTGACGCACACCATCGTCATGCCTTCGGCGGCCAGCGATTTCATCACCAGCAGCACCTCGTTGACCATTTCCGGATCGAGCGCGCTGGTGGGTTCGTCGAACAGCATGATGCGCGGCTTCATGGCCAGCGCGCGGGCGATCGCCACGCGCTGCTGCTGGCCACCCGATAGCTCGCCCGGATAGGCGTCGGCCTTGTGCGCCAGCCCGACCCGCTCCAGCAACGCGTGCGCGTTCGCGCGCGCCTCGCCCTTGCTCATGCGCTTGAGCATCACCGGCGCCATCATCAGGTTGTCCCGCACGCTCATGTGCGGAAACAGATTGAACTGCTGGAACACGAAGCCGATGTGGCTGCGCATCTCGTCCAGCGACTGGCACTGGTAGACGTCCACGCCGTCGACCAGGATGCTGCCCTTCTGGATGGGCTCCAGGCGGTTGATGGTGCGGATCAGCGTCGATTTGCCCGAGCCGGACGGCCCGCACACCACCAGCACCTCGCCCTGCCGCACGCTGGCGTTGATATCGTCGAGGGCGAGATACTCGCCATACCATTTACTGACGTTCTTGAATTCGATCATGAGAGTACCCAGGGGCGCCGCCGCTAGACCGTCACGATGCGCGTGCCGCGCATGCGGGTCTCGACGAGCTTGACGACGCCGGTAAGAATCAGGTTCAGGGCGAAGTAGGTCAGCGCCAGCAGCGTGAACACCTCGAACGGCTTGGTCAGCAGGATGTTATTGACCTGGGCGGCGGCGAAGGTCAGCTCGTGCACGCTGATGACGAAGCCCAGCGAGGTCTCCTTCACCGTGGAGATGAACTGGCTGAGCATGCTCGGGATGGTGTTGTACAGGGCCTGCGGCAGCACGATCTTGCGCATGGTCTGCATATGGCTCAGGCCCAGCGAGCGTCCGGCTTCCATCTGCCCCTTGGGCAAGGCCTGGATGCCGCTGCGGATGATCTCGGACAGGTACGCGCCTTCATAGATGATCAGCGCGGCGGCCATGGTGACCACGCCGCTGACCGAGGCGCCGATCACCAGCGGCAGGAAGAAGTAGGCCCAGAAGATGAACATGATGAGCGGCAGCCCGCGCACCACATACACCACGGCCGTCGCCGGCCAGTAGAACACCCGGTGCGAGCTGATGCGGCCCAGCGCCAGCAGCACGCCAATGGGAAACGCCAGCGCCAGGCTGACCAGCGCCAGCCCCACGGTGGCCACCAGCCCGCCCATGGGGCCATTGGGCCACTGGCCCACCAGCAGCAGCAACCAGTTGTCGGAGAGGATTTCCAGCATGACGATTTACCGGGCCTTGGCCACGTAGGCGGCCCGTTTGGACAAATAGGCGCCGGCCAGCATCAGCAGCAGCGAGATAGCGAGGTACAGCACCGTGACCACGAAATAGATCTCGAAGGTCTTGAAGGTGGCGGACTCGATCTCGCGGCCCGCGCCGGTCAGCTCGATCAGGCCGATGGCCATGGCCAGGCTGGTGTTCTTGAACAGCAGCAGGGTCTGGTTGGTGAGCGGCGGGATCGAGATCTTGAAAGCCTGCGGCAGGATCACCTTGCGCATCGCCTGCAGATAGCCCAGGCCCAGGCTGCGCGCGGCTTCCATCTGGCCGCGCGGAATGGCGCGGATGGCGCTGCGCAGGTCTTCGCCCACATAAGCGGCCGTGACCAGCCCGATGGCGATGGTGGCGTAGAAGAACTCGCCGCCGATGATGTTGATGGCGTCGTTCAGGGCCGGCGGCACGATGGACGCCACCCCGAAGTACCACAGCAGAATGTGCACCAGCATCGGCACATTGCGGTGGAAGGCCACGTACACGGCGATCAGCCAGTTGAGCGGCCGCAAGTTGAGCATGCGCAGCACGGCCAGCAGGCTGCCCAGCGTGAACGCCATCAGCCAGGCCAGCAGGGTCATCTTCAGGGTGGTGGCCAGGCCACCCAGTATCAGGGTCGGGTAGCCGTTACTCAGTAACGCACCAAAATCCAATGTGTATTTCATAACCAGCTACCCGCCACGCAGGCCATCAGCCCTTGATTTCCTCGACCTTGAACACGCGCTTGGTCGGGAACTTGGTGTCCGGGCCGAACCAGCGGTCGAAGATGGTCTGCAGCTTGCCCGAGGCTTCCAGGTCGGCCAACGTCTTGTTGACCTCGTTGCGCAGGCCGTCCTCACCCTTGCGCAGGCCGATGCCCCAGGGCTCGACGAACAGCGGCTCTTCGATGATGTCGAGCTTGACCGGCGACTTCTCGGCGTCCTGCTTGAACTTCAGCAGCATCAGCTCGGAGCCGACGAAGCCGGACACTTTCCTCTGCTGCAGGGCCATGAAGGCGGTCGGGGGATCCTTGAAGGTCACCGTGGTCACGTCGGGGATCAGGCGCTTGGCGCCGGCTTCCGACGACGACCCCGAGACCGCGCTGACGCGCTTGCCGGCCAGGTCGGCGGGCGTCTTCAGGGTGCCGGCGTCGTCGCGGCGGATCAGGATCTTCTGCGGGCTGACGTAGTGCTGGTAGCTGTAGTCGATCTGCTTGGCGCGATCGGCCGACCAGCCCAGGTTGGCCGCCACCAGGTCGACCCGCCCGCCGGCCAGCTCGGGAATACGGGCCGCCACCGAGATCATCTTGATCTCCAGCTTCACGCCCAGGCGGTCGGCGATCTCCTGGCACAGGTCGACCTCGTAGCCCACCACCTGGCGGGTCTTCGGGTCCTGGAAGCTGAACGGCTCGGACGTGCCCAGCGTGCCGCACACCAGCGTGCCGCGCGCCTTGACGTCGGCCAGCGCGTCGGCCTGCGCCACGCCCGCCACACCCAGGGCCGCCAGCAGCGGCACGCACTTCAACAGGTTCTTCAGTCGCATGGTTTTCTCCCGTGAATAGTTATTTAAGTTGGCCACATGCCCACGCCAGCTTTTCGCAACCCGTGCGGATCGTATCCAGGTCGGTGGCGAAACTCATGCGCATGTGGCCGGGGTTGCCGTAGGCGGTGCCGTCCAGGACGGCGACACCCGCGGCGTCGAGCAGGTAATGCACGAAATCCAGGTCGTTCTCGATGAGCTTGCCCGCGGGCGTGCGCTTGCCGATGAAGCCCTGGATATTGGGGAATACATAGAACGCGCCCGCCGGCCGCGGGCACGACATGCCCTCGATGCCGTCAAGCAATTCGACGATCAGGTCGCGGCGTTCCTTGTACAAGGCGATGATGTCGGCCACGCACTGCTGGTCGGCCGACAGCGCGGTGGCCGCTGCCACCTGGCAGATCTGGCTGGCGCACGAGGTGGACTGCGAAATCAGCGTCGAAATCGCCTTGACCAGCCAGGCCGGCCCCGCGGCATAGCCGACACGCCAGCCCGTCATGGCATAGGCCTTGGACACGCCATTGACCAGCAAGGTGCGCGGCGCCAGCGCCGGCGCCACGGCCAGCGGCGAAACGTAGCGGCCATCGTAGCAAAAATGCTCGTAGATCTCGTCCACCATCAGCAGCACCTGGGGATGCTTTTCCAGCACGGCCAGGAGCGCGGCCAGCTCCGCATCGGTGTAGATGGCGCCGGACGGATTATTCGGCGCGTTGAGCAGCAGCCATTTGGTGCGCGGCGTGATCGCCGCTTCCAGCGCCGCCGGCGTCACCTTGAAGTCCTGCGCCTCGGTGGTCGGCAGGATCACCGGCTTGCCGTCGTTGAGCAGCACCATGTCGGGATACGACACCCAGTAGGGCGTCGGGACGATGACCTCGTCGCCGGCGTCGAGGGTGGCCTGCAGGGCCGAGAAGATCAGCTGCTTGGCGCCGGTGCCCGCCACCAGTTGGTCCAGCCCGAACGACAGCCCGTTCTCGCGCTTGAACTTCTGCTGCACGGCGACCAGCAGCTCGCGGATGCCGGACGACGAGGTGTACTTCACCGCGCCGCTCTCGATGGCGGCGATGCCGGCCTGGGCAATGTGGCGGGGCGTGCCGACATCCGGCTCGCCGATCGTGAAATCGACGATCGTCTTGCCCTCGGCGCGCAGCATGTCGACCTTGCGCTTGGCCGCCATGCTGGGCGACGGCTTGATGGCGCCCATGCGCCGGGCCAGGAATGCGGCGGCCTGGTCTTGTTGATTCGGTGTTGCGGTCATGTCGCGGCCTACAGCAGGTTCTTGGCTTCGAGGACGGGATGCAGCCAGCTCTGGCGCTCGGCGCCGCTGGCGATCTCCGCCATGATTCGTTCTTCCTTGGCGGCATGCTCGCGCGCCTTCTGCACCAGGGCCTCGGCCTGGCCCGGCGGAAACGACACGATGCCGTCCTCGTCGGCCACGATCACGTCGCCGGGCTGGATCACCTGGCCGCCGATGTTGACCGGCACGTTGACCTCGCCCGGGCCGTCCTTGTAGGGGCCGCGATGCACATGGCCGCGCGCGTAGCAGGGAAACTCGTCATTCTCGAACGCCGCCACATCGCGAATCGCGCCATCGACGATCAGCCCGGCGCAGCCGCGCTGCTGCAGGTAGCGTTTCATGATTTCGCCGACGCAGGCATTGGTGAGGTCGCCGCCCGCATCGACCACCAGCACGTGGCCCGGCTGGACCAGGGTCATGGCGCGGTAGATGAACAGGTTGTCGCCCGGGCGCGTCTTGACGGTAAGCGCGCTGCCCACCAGCTTGCCCTTGCGGTTGTAGCGGGTCAGGCCGACGACGCCGCGCTGGCGGTGCAAGTTGTCGCTCAGGTGCGGGGTGACGATCGGCCGCAGCGCGGCGGCCAGGTCGGCGCCCAGCACTGGCGGGGCGGGATTGAGGGTGAATGAAGGATTCTGCATGGGTCCGTACTCCAGGAGTAGCGATCATGCAAAAAACCTCTTGAATCCTAAAGGGAATTTAAAGCTTAAGCTTTTATTCCTTGAGGGAATGAAAACTGTCCGGCAGGCTGGCGCCCACGGCGCGCGGCGGGGCCGATTATTTATGTAAAACAAGAGCTTGCCGGCGCACGACTGGGCCGCGCCCATGCCTGCGCCACAGGGCTGCCCCGCACATTCCTGGCGCACAGGACGGCCGCGGATTGGGGTAAATCCCCATATGGCGCGCGTCCGCCCACCGCAACAGAGGCCAACGAATAAGAACCATTTCCATTACTATTCATTTCCCTCTTCCGAAAAAACCCAGAGGGTTGATCGTGAGCGCCGCGCCCTTTCCCTACCCCACCCCGCCTTCGCTGGACGTGCTTTATACGGATCATCATGCCTGGCTGCGGGCCTGGCTGCAGCGCCGCCTGGGCAACGCCGCCGACGCCGCGGACCTGGCGCACGAGGCGTTCCTGCGGCTGATCCTCAAGCCGGCGCCGCGCGGCTTCGGCAGCCAGGGGGAAGCGCGCGCCTATTTGCGCGCCATGGCCCAGGGCATGTGCGTCAATCTGTGGCGCCGCCGCGAAATCGAGCAAGCCTGGCTCGACACGCTGGCGGCCCAGCCGCAGGCCTATGCGCCGTCGGCGGAACGGCAGGCCATGGTCCTGGAGGCTCTGCAGGAGATCGCCGCGCTCTTGCTCGACCTGCCGCCCAAGGCGGCGCGGGCTTTCCTGATGTCCGCGGTGTGCGGCATGAGCGCGGCCGAAGTCGGCGCGGAACTCGGCGTATCGTCGCGCATGGTGCGCAAATACGTCGCCCAGGCCATGCTGCGCTGCATGCAGGCGGATGCAGCGCAGACGGCCGCCGCCCTGCGCCAGGCGGCCGCGCCTTGAGCAGGTCGCGCGCCATGCCGGACATCCCCGCGACCGGCGCCGCGCGCGGGCAGGCCGGCGGCAACGAGGCCGCGCCGCCGCACCACATCATGGAGCAGGCGGCGCACTGGTACGCGTTGTTGGTCTCGGGCGAAGCCAACGCGGCCGACCAGGCGCAATGGCGCGCCTGGCTCGCGGCGCACGGCCAGCATCGTCAGGCCTGGCAGTATGTGGAATCCGTCAGCCAGCGCGTGCTGGCGCCGCTGCAAGGCGCGCCCGATCCGCGCCTGATGGCGAACCAGGTGTACACCGCCCATGCGCGGGTGCGGGCCCGCCGGCGCACCCTGGCCGCGCTCGGCGCCCTGGCCGCGGCCGGCATCCTGGGCTGGGTGGGCCGCCCCTGGCCGGCACTGGAGGACGCGTACGCGGCCTGGACCGCCGGCTACCGCACGGGCACAGGCGAGATCCGCGCCTTCACCCTGGACGACGGCTCGCGTATCTGGCTCAACGCGGCCAGCGCGGTCGACGCCGATATGGGCGCCGGCATGCGCCGGCTGTACCTGGCGGCTGGCGAGATGCTGGTGTCCACCCAGTCCGGCGACCCGCGCCCTTTCATCGTCGATACGCCGCAAGGCCGGATGCGCGCGCTGGGCACGCGCTTCACGGTGCGGCGCGAACCCGGCCACACCTTCCTGGCGGTCTACGCCGGCTCGGTAGAAATCCGTACCGTCGCCGATGCCGCATCGCACGTCATCCCGGCCGGGCGGCAAGCCCGCTTCAGCCACGACGCGATCCTGGCCGACGCGCCGGCCGACCCCGCGCGCGAAGCCTGGAGCCGCGGCGAACTGATAGCCTGGGACCTGTCCCTGGCGCAGATCGTCGCAGAGCTGGACCGCCATCAGGCCGGATACATCAGCCTGGCGCCGGAGGTCGCGCAACGGCGCGTGTTCGGCACCTTCCCCTTGCATGACGTGGACGGCGCGCTGGCCATGCTGGCCGAGGCGGCCACGGTGCGGATCCGCCGGCCGCTGCCGTGGTGGATCTCGATCGAGGACCGCCCGCCGCAGGCGCCTTCCGATCGGCGCTCATGAGGCCGCACGCCGGGCGCGCATGGGCGGGCGGCCCATTTCCTGCCAGGCCAGGTTCCGCTTTTTGCCTTCTCGATTGATTTACAGATAAAGAGGCCGGTACCGGCGGCCCGCGCGAGCGGACCGTGGCGACGCGGGCCGGCCACATCATCAGCCATCGTTCGAGAGGAAACCTTCATGTCCCGCTGTCCAGAGCATGCCCCGCATCCAGCCCGCTACGGGATGCGCCTGGCGGTCTGCACGCTCATCCTGGCCGGCGCCTGCCTGCCGGCGCGCCCGGCCGGCGCGGCCGAGACAACCGCGCCGGATACCGCCGCGGCCGCCGCCGGGCAGCGCCGCTACGACATCCCCGCCGGCCCGCTCAGGACGGTGTTGACGCGCTTTGCCAGCGAAGCGGGCATCTACCTGGCCGGCTCGATCGAACTCGCTGACGGCAAGACCAGCCCGGGCCTGCGCGGCGCCTACACCGTCGCGCAGGGCCTGGCCAGCGTGCTGGCGGGCACCGGCCTGCAGGCGGTGCCCGACGCGGACCGGCGCTATGTGCTGCGGCCCCTGCCCGTAGCGGGCGTGAGCGAACTGCCGATCGTCACGGTCACCGGCCAGGGGGAAAGCGCCACCGGCCCGGTCATCGGTTACATGGCGCAGCGCAGCGCCACGGCGACCAAGACCGATACGTCGATCGTGGAAACACCGCAGTCCATTTCCGTCGTGACCGCCGAGCAGATCCGCGACACGGGCGCGAGTTCGCTGGACCAGGCGCTGAGCTACGCCGCCGGCGTGCGCACCTCGATCTACGGCGCCAGCACGCGCATGGACGCCGCCGAGGCGCGCGGCGTGGAAATCGAAGACATCTTCCTGGACGGCCTGAAGGACCGCGTGAATTTCTGGACCAGCACGCCGCGCGTGGAACCCTACCTGATGGAGCGCATGGAAGTGCTGCGCGGGCCGGCGTCCATGCTGTACGGCCAGGGCGGCACGGGCGGGCTGATCAACAACGTCAGCAAGCAGCCCCAGGCGGAGGCGCAGCGCGAGATCGGCGTGCAGGTGGGCAACCACGACAGGCGCCAGCTGCAGGCCGACCTGACCGGCCCGCTGACCGAAGACGGCACCTGGCTGTACCGCCTGGTGGCGCTCGGCCGCGAAAGCGGCACCCAGATGGACTACGGCCAGGACGACCGCCAGGTGGTGGCTCCCTCATTGACTTGGGCGCCCAGCGCCGCCACCGAACTGACCCTGCGGCTGAAATGGCAGAAAGACCGGGCCAGCGGCGATTCCGGCAGCACCCTGCCCTGGGAAGGCACCATCCTGCCGAATCCGAACGGCCGGATCTCGCGCCACACGTTCGTGGGCGAACCCGGCCTGGACCATTTCGATGCCGACAGCCTGCAGGCCGGCTGGTCGTTCCGGCACGACCTGAACGACCAGTGGACCTTCCGGCAAAGCACTCGCTGGACCGACAACCGGACCGACTACGCCGCCTTCGACGTATACGCGCCGTACCTGGACGCCGAGCAGCGCGTCCTGAGCCGGGCCGGCTATTTCTGGAAACACCGCACGCAAGTCCTGGCGGCCGACCAGAACCTGCAGGGCAAGTTCTCGACCGGAGCCGTCGCGCACCAGCTGCTGGTGGGCGTGGACTTCCTGCGCTACCGGGATTCCGGCTCGGGCGTGGACGACTACACCGGGCTGGCGCCGATCGACGTCTACAACCCGGTCTACCAAGGCAACTACGAGCCGCCGCCGCGCGAGCCGATCGCGACCAACGGGATCAAGCAGCTGGGCGTCTACATACAAGACGAGATGCGCTGGCGCGACTGGATCCTGCTGGCCGGCTGGCGCCACGACGAAGTCAAGACCTGGGAAGACGGCGCCGCGGACCGCAATGACCGCGCCGATTCGCTGCGGTTCGGCCTTATGTACGAGATCGTGCCCGGCCTGCTGCCGTACATCAGCTACGCCGAGTCGTTCTTGCCCCAGGCCAATACCAGCAATGGCCAGCGGCTGCGGCCGCTGCGCGGCAAGCAATGGGAGGCCGGCATCAAGTACGAACCGCCGGCGCAGAACTGGCGCGCGTCCGCCGCCGTATTCGACCTGCGGGAAGTGAACCGCACGGTGGAGATCTCCGAGACGGAAGTCTCGCAGCGCGGCAAGACCAAGAACACCGGCCTGGAGCTGGAATGGATCGGCTCCATCACGCCGCAGCTGGATATCAACGCCAGCTTCACTTATGTGGATGTCGACAGCCAGCTGGCTGGCGTGCCCGAGCGCCAGGCTGCCCTGTGGAGCACTTACCGGTTCGCGCTGGGCAGCCTGGACGGCTTCACGGTCGGGGCGGGGGTGCGCTATGCCAGCGGGTTCGTCGACGATTCCAGCGAAGGCCTGGACGTGCCCCGGACGCCGTCGGCCACCCTGTTCGACGCCATGGTGGCCTGGGAGAACCGCCATTGGCGCGTCGCGCTCAACGCCAGCAACATCGCCGACAAGGAATACTACAGCCGCTGCTCGGAATGGGGTACGTGCGCATACGGCACGGGGCGGCTGGTGACGCTCACCACGTCTTATCGCTGGTAGGCCGCCTGCATCTCGTACGCCCGGCCCCGCGGCATCATGGCGCCAAGCCGGTGCCGCGCGAAGAAGCGCTATGCTTGGGCTCTTTGCAGCATCCGGCAGCGCCGGTAGCGAGAAACCCATGGAAGTCATACTGCAGGCCGACGCCCCGCTGTCGGACAGCTTCGCCCAACGCGCCGCGGCATGCGTCGGCGCGCCGTCCTACACGCGGGTGGACGAGGGCCAGGTGCACCTGCGGTCCGCCTCGGCCGGATGGCGCGACGCCCTGCTGGCGCTGTGCCAGGCGCAACGCGCCGACGTGGCCATGCTGCCGCGGCGGCGCAGCCTGGCCGACTATCGGCTGATCGTGTTCGACATGGACTCCACCCTCATCAATGTCGAATGCATCGACGAACTGGCGGCCTGCGTGGGCCGCGCGGCCGAAGTGGCCGCCCTGACCGACGCGGCCATGCGCGACCCGTCCATTCCGTACGACGACAGCCTGCGCGCGCGCGTGCGCTGCCTGCGCGGGCTGGCGCTGGCGGACGTGCATCGCGCTTATGAACGGCGCGTGGCATTCAACCCCGGCGCACGCGAGCTGGTCGCGCATGCGCGCGGCCTGGGCCTGCGCACCGCGCTGGTGAGCGGCGGGTTCGCCGAATTCGCCGAGCCCGTCCGCCAGGCCCTCGGTATCGACTATATGGTCTGCAACCGCTTGCAGGCAGCCGACGGCCTGCTCACCGGCGAACTGGTGGGCACATTGATCAACGCGCGCGAGAAAGCCAACGCGCTGCGGGCGCTGTGCAACGAACTGAACTGCCCCACCACCGACGCCATTGCGGTGGGCGACGGTTCGAACGATCTCGGGATGATGGCACTGGCGGGCGTGGCGGTGGGTTATCGCGCCAAGCCGGTGGTGCGCCAGCGCGCCCACGTGCTGATCGACCATGGCGGCCTGCAGCGCCTGGCAAGCATGCTGGATGGTCAGGCAGTGGCGGCCCCGGGCCCCGGCACCGAATCCCGGTAGACGAATTCGCCGGGAAACACGCGCATCTCCGGCTCGCTGGCCGAACCCAGCAGCAGCTCCAGCGCGTTCTCGATCATGATCTCCACCGGCTGGCGGATCGTGGTCAGCCGGTACGCCTCGCGCGACGCCACGGGGTGGTCGTCGAACCCCAGCACCAGCACGTCGTCGGGAACGCGCCGTCCCAGCCCGAAACGCAGCGCGTCCATCGCGCCAGCGGCAATCTCGTCATCGGCGCAGAACAGCGCGTCGACGCCGGGGTGCCGCTTCAGCATGGCGAGCGCCGCCTCGCGCCCCCAGTCGTAGGTGTACTCGCGCTCCACCAGGGCGATCGGCGCGGTGCCGCGCTCGGCCAGCGCCTCGACGAAGCCACGCTTGCGGTCGCGGTTGGTCGAGACTTCCGGGATGCCGCCAATGAAGCCGATCTCGCTGGCGCCGTTGGCCAGCAGGACGTCGGCGGCCATGCGCCCGCCCCGCACGTTGTCGCATGACACGGAATGCGCGCCGCCGACGCTGGAATAGCGATTGAACTGCACCACCGGCACGCCACGGCGCGCGCAGAGCTCGGCGCCATGGGAGGACAGCGTGGCTGTGGTAATGATGACGCCGCGCACCCGGTACTGCAGCACCAGCGCCATCATGTCGTCCACGGTATGAGGCGGCGTGGCATTGAACAGCAGCGCCTGCAGGCCGCGCGTATGCAATTCGCGGGTGATCTGCTCGAGCACGACCGGGTACCAGGGGTTGGTGATGTTGGCCATGACGATGGCCACGATGTCGAACCGCCCGCTGCTCAGGCCGCGCGCGAGCGGGTCGGGCCGGTAGTTCACCATCTCCACGGCTTTGATGATGCGCTCCCGGACCTCTTGCGACAAACTGCCATGGCCGGAGATGAAGCGTGATACTGCGGCCTGCGAAACACCCGCGAACCGGGCGACGTCTTTCTGGGTAGGAGGTTTTTTCTTCACGACGAGACAGCGCAACGGGTGTAGCGCCGCACGCAGTTCTGCAAGATGCGGGATACCCCGTTCTCGTATTGGTTATGGAACAGGCTACCCAGGAATGTAATCGATCCCGAGGCAAACAGCCCGCCGCCGCCGGCCGTCGTGCCGCACACCATGTGCGCGCAAATGCCCTCATGGGGGCGGGGCAGCCCGGCAGCCATGGTCCAGGTCAGGATCTCCTCGGGCACGGTCTTGAAGGACGGGCCGTGCCCCTGCGACACGGCGATCACCCGCAGGTTCTCGTCGCTGCCCAGGTCGAAGGCCCGCTGGTCCAGCTCGAAACCCGCCGCGCCGCCGCCCGACAGGCCGTAGTCGCCGATGTGCGCCTCGTCTACCCCGTCCAGCACCCAGGCCACGTCGGGGTGCGCCGCCTCCTCGGTGCGCACATAGTAGCTGCCCTCGAAGTTGCCTTGCACCGCGAAGCCGACGCCGCCCACCACCTGGGGCGCCCGGCCGTTGCGGCGCCACATGCCGCCGTACTCGCCGTCGAGCTGGTTGTAGTATTCGCCGGGCTCGCTGGCCCAGGCGCGGATCCCGCCCTCGGCGCGCCGTATTTCCATGACGTGCGGCAACGCCGCGTGGCGGGCGATTTTCCAGTAGAAGCCATTGGCTCCCATGTACATGAAATTGCCGCCGCCCTCGCGGTAGGCCAGTATGGCGTCCAGCATGCGCCGGGTATGGTACTCGGGATGCGAGCCCGTGATGACCAGGTCATAGCCGCGCAGCGCCTCGACGCCCTGCTCGTCCAGGTCCTCGTCGGTAATGACGTCGAAGGCATGCCCATGGACGCGCAGCCAGTCCGTCAGGTGCGAGTCCGCCACGAAATGACGCAGGCCCGAGCCGCGCGGATCGGCGAACGTCAGATAGCCCGGGCGCATCGTCAGGATGGGCCGCAGGCGCGACGACAGGCTGATGCCCGAGCCGTCCGAATGCCGGTTGTAGGTCGACTTGCCGTACAGCGTGACGCGGTCGGGATTATGGGGATACGCTCCCCAGGCCGCCACGCGCTCGGCCAATGCTCCCTCGAAGTTGCCGCGCGCATGGTTGGCATATGCCAGGTATGTCAGCGTGGAAGCCAGGTACAGGATCTTCCGGCGCGGCGCGGCCCGGCCGGGCTGCACGAAGAACGGGATAGTGTCGGCGCCTTCGGCGCTGCGCACCTCCAGCCCATAGACGGCCGACTCGGCGTCAGCGGGAATGCGCAGCGACACGCTGGTCTGCCACCCGCAGTCAGACAGGTCGTCATCGTGGAAATGGATCGCGGCATATTGTTCGGGCGCGGCCTTCCAGTCCATGACCAGGCCGGTCCAGGCCGAAGAACGCACGGCCCGCACGGGCACGTTGACCAGCGCCAGGCTATGCCCGGGATTGAACCGGTCGGGCACGTGTTGTTCGGTCATGGCGTCGCCGAAATGCCAGTGCGCGGCGACTTCCAAAGGCCCGTCGCCGCGCGCCAGCGCCAGCTCCGGACCTTCGAACAGGCCGTTGCAGCAATGCGCCGGATGGCCGTGCCAGGTCGCCGCCACGCACAAGGTGTCCAGCGCCGCCGCGAGCGGAGCCTCGGGCACCTCGAAGGTGGTGTCCCGGTCCGCCGCGCGCGCGCCGCGGCGGGTATCGGCGAGGTGGACGCGTACCCGGCCGGCGGCCACGTCCCAGGTGGCCGTCACCACGGTATAGCGGCGGCCGGGCAAGCGCGGCCCATCCGGGGCCTCGCCGCCCACGGCCCGGCCATCGGCCAGCACGCCGCACGCCAGCCGGCCGTGCCGCAGGCCCAGCCATATCCCTTGCCGGCCGGCGGCATCCTGCAGGCACCACAGCACTTGCGTCGCGTCGCTGTCCAGGGTGGGCTGCACCGCCAGGCGCACCCGTAGCGCCGTCGCGCCGCGCAAAGATGGCACGCTGCCCCATGCGCAGGAACCGGGGTACACGGGCTGCTCCTTGCCCGGGTACCGGCCTTCCACGCCCATGGCGACCGGCGCCAGCTTCATGCCCGGCCCCGCGGGGTTCGGGTCGCAGCAGTCGATGCGCACCACGCGCGCCTCAAAGGACAAGCCGGCCCGCGAGCTGATCTTGAATTCCAGCGTATCCCCCGGCCGGCCGCTCAGCGGCGTGACATAACCCACGATCGAAGGCACATACTCCATCATGATTCCTCAAATTGGCGACAGGCGGCGGCGCTCAGTGCACGGCCAGGTATTGTTCCAGCCGGGCGGGATCGGCGCGCGCGACGCCGGCGTCGAAACGATCCGCCACGCTGCCGTTCTCGAGGACCACGATGCGGTCCGCCAGCTCGACCGCCATCTGCAGGTTCTGCTCGACCAGGACGATGGTCAGGTCGTCGCCCTTGAGCGCGCCGAGCGCCTCGCTGACGGCCTTGACCATGATCGGCGCAAGACCCTGCGATGGCTCGTCGAGCAGGATCAGGCGCGGCCCCATGGCCAGCCCGCGCGCCATCACCATCATCTGCTGCTGGCCGCCGGAGAGCTCGCTGCCTTTCTTGTCCAGCAATTCCTCGAGCAAGGGGAAAAGCGCCACCAGCCTGTCCAACGGATAAGCGGAGCCTTTGCGCCACCCCAGCATGATGTTCTCGCGCACGGTCAGCAGCGCGAACGGGTCGCGGGTCTCGGGCACCAGGGTCAGGCCCAGGCGCGCAATATGGTGCGGCGGCAGCGCGGCGATGTCCTGCCCGGCGAACAGCACGCGCCCGCGCGCCGGCGGGGTCAGGCCCATGATGGAGCGCAGCGTGGTGGATTTGCCGGCGCCGTTGCGGCCCAGCAGCGCCACCACCTCGCGCTCGCCCACCTCGAAAGAAACGCCATGGACGGCCTGGCTCTGGCCATAGTAGGTGTCGATGTCCTGTACGCTCAATAGCATGCTCATCGCCCGAAGTAAGCCCGGTGCACATCTTCATTGGCGGCGATCTCGGCGGCCGTGCCGCTGGCGATCAGCGCCCCCCTGTTCATCACATGGATGCGATCGGAAATCTCCATCACCACGTTCATCTTGTGCTCGATCATGATGATGGTGTACTGCGCCTTGATGCCCTGGATGAAGCGCTTGACGCGCTCGGTCTCGCGCTGCGACAGGCCGGCGGTGGGCTCGTCCAGCAGCAGGATCTCCGGCCGGGTGGCCAGCGTCACGGCGATCTCCAGCAGGCGCTGGTCGCCATATGAGGTCTGCTTGGCCGGCAGGTCGCGATAACCTGACAGCCCCAGGTCATCGAGGATGCGCGCGGCCTGCTCGCGCAGGTCGCCATAGGCGTGCACGGGTTTCCAGAAGCCGGTCCGGCCCATGCGGGCGGCCCGGTAGACCGCCAGCCAGACGTTCTCGAGAAAGCTCAGGTCCAGGTAGACACTGGAAATCTGGTACGAGCGCCCGACGCCGCGCCGCGCGATCTGGTGCGGCTTGAGATGGCTGATATCCTCGCCCTTGAGCAGGATGCGGCCGCCGGAGATCGGCAGGTCGCGCGTCAGCAGGTTGAACAGCGTGGTCTTGCCCGCGCCGTTGGGGCCCAGGATGCTATGCAGGCGGCCGGCCTCGAAGCCGAGCGACAGGCGGTCGATGACGGTGTTGGCGCCGAACCGCTTGCTGACGCTGTCGGCATGCAGCACGTAGTCGCTCATTTGCCAGCCTCCCCGGCCCGCGCGGCCTTGCCGCCCAGCCGTGCGCAAAGGCGTTCGAACAGTTCCACCACGCCGCCCTTCAGGAACAGCACGACCAGGATCACGAACACCCCGAACAGCAAGGGCCAGCGCGCCCAGATCAGGCTGAAGAAACCTTGCAGCCAGATGAAAATGGCGGCGCCAAAAACCGGCCCCAGCATCGACGAAATGCCGCCGATGACCACCATGAACACGGCATTGCCCGAATTGGCCCAGGACACCGCGTCGATGGGCATGATGCGGTAGAGCATGGCGAACAGCGCTCCCGCCAGGCCGGACAGCCCGCCCGCGACCACGAACGCCAGCAGCTGGGCGCGATAGACCGAGTACCCCAGCGAGGCAGTGCGCCGGGCATTCTGGCGGGCCGCTTCCAGCACCAGCCCGAGCGGACTGTGCGTGAGCCGGTAAAGCAGCAGGAACACCAGCAGGAAACACACGGCGGTCAACACATAGAACGCGTGATGGTCGCCCAGATCGAGGCGGCCCAGGCCTGGCAGCCACAGTGCCGGACGACCGATGCCGCCCAGGCCGTCCTCGCCGCCGGTCACCGCCCGCCAACTGTAGGCCAGGTAGTAGATCATCTGGTTGAAGGCGAACGTGAGCATCATGAAATAGATACCGGTGCGGCGAATGCTCATGGATCCGATTGCCGCTGCCAGCGCCGCGCCGGTCGCCATTGCCAGCGCCAGCCCCGCCAGCAGCGGCGCGTCGGTATGCACGAACAGGAATCCCGCCGCATACCCGCCCGCCCCGAAGAACGCCGCCTGGCCGAACGAATAGAGCCCCGCCCGGCCCACCAGCAGGTTGGTCGCGAGGGCGAAAATACTGAAGATGAGGATCTCGGTGGCGATGTTCACCGGCAGCAGCAGCGGCGCGGCCACCGCGATGGCCACCACGCTCGTCCCCTGCGCGAGCGCCCGTTTTTGCGTGTCGCGCATCAGCGTTCTCCAAACAGGCCTTGCGGCCGGATCATGATGGTGGCGACCATCGCCACGTAGATCAACACCGTGCTGGCTTCCGGCACGAAGACCGATGAAACGCTCTGGATCACGCCGACGATGAGACCGGCGGCGATGGCACCGTAGATGGACCCCAACCCGCCGATCACCAGCACCACGAAGGCGATCGCTAGCATGTCCTGCCCCATCGTGGCGTTGGCGCCCAGCAGCGGCAGCACCAGCCCGCCCGCCAGGCCGGCCAGGGCGGACCCGAGCGCGAACCCGGCCGTCAACAGCCGGCCCACGTCGACACCCAGGCACTGGGCCATCTCGCGCTTGTCGATGCCCGCGCGGATCTGCGAGCCGATGCGCGTGCGCTCGATCAGCAGGTAGACTGCCGCGATCACCAGCCCCGCCATCACCGCGTTGAACACCAGATACCGCGGCAGGTAGGTGAATCCCAGGTCGAACGCGCCCTGCAGGATCGCGGGCGGACTCATGCTCAGGCCCACCGTGCCCCAGGCGATGATGATGAGCTGTTCGAGAATCAGCGCGATGCCGAACAGGAACAACAACTGGTACAGGTACGACGAGGCCATCAGCCGCGCGACCCCCAGCTTCTCGACCAGGGCGCCCAGCAGGCCGGGCGCCACGAAGGCGCAGGCCAGCGCCAGCGCGAACGGCGCGCCGGCCTGGTGCGCCGCATAGCAGACATAGGCCCCCAGTGCGTAGAAGGCGCCGTGCGCGAAGTTCGGGACGTTGAGCAGCCCCTTGATGATGGACAGCCCGAAAGCCGTCAATGCGTATAGCAGCCCGATGGCCAGGCCGTTGATCAACTGCGCCGCGAGTAGAGTCGTCATGAGGCGGTCCGGGATGGGCAGCGCTCAGGCGGCACGCTTGCACTCGTTGAGTTCGGCCGGCTGGGGCTTCTCGCCGGTAGCCACGATGGTGGCCAGGTCGAACTCATCCGCCATGTCCTGCTCGGCCTTGCACTGGATCACGTAGTACGGCCGGACGGTCTGGTGCGTGCGCGCATCGATCGAAGTCGCGCCGAAGATGCTGTCGAAAGCCATCCCCTCCAGCGTCTTGGCCACGGCGTCCACCTCCACGCTATTGGCCCGCTCCATGGCCAGCAGCAGGGTACGGAACGAATCGTAGCCGTAGGCCGACGCATACGACGGCGCCGAGCGGTGGGCCTTCATGTAGCGCGCCACGAACGCCTTGTTCACCGGCGTGTCGATCGTGTGGTAGTAGTTCAGGCCCAGGATCATGCCGGCGCGCATGCTGGCCGACAGTTCCTTCATCTGCTCGACCTCCAGCGTCCACGGCCCCACCAACTGCACCTGCTTGACCCCGAAGCTGTGGAACTGGCGCACCGCCGAGACGGCATCGGCGCCGGAGGTAAGCAGCAGGATGATGTCGGGGCGGGTCGAGAATGCCTTGGTGAAGTATTGCGTGAACTGTCGCTCGCCGGACGGATGGTTGGCGTTGCCGACCAGTTCCAGGCCCAGCTCCTTGGCGGCGACCTCGGTGTAGTGCAGCAACGACTGGCCGAAAACATAGTCGGCGGTAATGGTGTAGATCTTCTTCTTGTCGGGCATGTGCTGCTTGACGTATTCCAGCGTGGCCCGCAGGGCCGTATACGCGTGGCACGACCACTGGAAGGTATACGGGCTGCAACGGGCCCCGGTGAAGTCCTCGGAACCGCCCGCCGCGTACTGCAGCACCTTTTCCTGGCGGGCGACCTCGAGTTCGGCCAGGCCCACCGCGCTGGAAAAATTGCCCCCGAAGTAGCGCAGCTTGTCGGAGGCGACCGCCTCGGTCAGGCGTCGCACGCCCACCGCCGGCTTGCCCTCGTCGTCGCGCGATATCAGGTTGATCTTGTGGCCCAGTATCGTGCCGCCGCGCTCTTCGACCGCCATCTGCGCCCCCTTGAGCACCAGCGGCCCGGTGTACGCGAACGTGCCGGTGTTCTGCGAAATGACGCCCATCGTCAATGTGCCGGCGCCGTCCTGCGCCCACGACAGGCCGGCCAGCGACGAGCCGGCCGCCGCCAATCCCGCCTTGAGCAAGGCGCGACGCGAGAAATCGGGTTGGAAGTCCATATGCGTTCCCCTGGGTTTTCTTCGGTGATGGAGGCAAAGTGCCAGTTACAACGGCAGTTGCATTTCCTGCGCGAACGACCGCAGTCCGGATTCCAGCCGGTCGAGCAGGTCCTGCAATTCGGTTTCGGTGATCGTCAACGGCGGCGCCACCAGCGCCGCATTGTTGTAGGGCGCGATGCCGGCCCCATAGACGATCAACCCGGCATCAAAACAATGGGATACGAACCGGCTGTTGGCTTGCCGGGCGGCGGGCAGCGGCTCGCGCGTGGCCGGGTCCTGGACGAACTCGAAGCCCCACAGCAGGCCGCGGCCGCGCACGTCGGCCATCCAGGGATAGCGCGCCGACAGGGCGCGCAGCCCCGCTTCGAGGCGGCGCCCCTGTGCCGCCACGTTGTCCAGCACCCGGCGCGCCTTCATGTAGCGCACCACCGCCAGGCAGGCCGCCGCGCTGAGCGGGTTGTTGCTGAACGTGTGGCCGAACGGAGCCGCCTTGCTGCCGGCGCGCGAGGCGTCCACCAGCTTGTCGCGGAACAGCACCGCGCCCATCGGGGTGTAGCCGGATGTCATGCCCTTGCCGGTGGCGATCATGTCCGGCACGATGCCATCGTGCTGGCAGCCGAACCACTCGCCCGTGCGCCCCATGCCGGTGATGACCTCATCGGCGATCAGCAGCACGTCGTGGCGGTCGCATATTTCGCGCAATGCGCGCAGGTAGCCCACCTCGGGCGTCAGCGCGCCGCCGGCCGCGCCCACCACCGGCTCGACAATAATGGCGGCCACCCGTTCCGGGCCGTGCTCGCGCAGCACGCGCTCCCATGCGGCGGCGCCGTGCTGCCCGGCATCCTTGCCCTCGAGGGGGAAGCGGTAGGGATACGGCGGCGGCGCTACCGCGAAGGTGTGCAACAGCGTGCCGTAATCGGCGCGGCGCGCCGAGTGCCCGGACATCGACAGCGCGCCCATCGTCATGCCGTGATAGCTGATCTGCCGGCCGAGGATGTCCGTCTTGCCGGGCTGGCCCTGCTCGCGCCAGTACTGCAGGGCGGCCCGCATGGCGAGCTCGGTCGCCTCGGAGCCGCTGTTGACGAAGAAGGCGTGATTGAGGTCGCCCGGCGCCAGTTCGACCAGCTCGGCGGCCAGCGCCTCGGCGGCCTCGCTGGTGAAATGCGACCGGTAGGTATAGCAGATCCGGCTTGCCTGGCTGGCCATGGCCTGCAGGACTTCCGGCACGCCGTGCCCGATCGAAACCGTCATGGCGCCGCCCGAGCCGTCGAGATACTGCCGGCCCGCGTCATCGTAGATGTACACGCCCTGGGCGCGCACCGCCCGGGGCGGTTGCTGGTCCAGGGTCTGCTTCAGTAGGGCGCTAGTCATGAATACGTATTCACATCAAGTTCAAAAAAAGGCGGATGAAATCCACCATGCGATAAGCATGTGCTAGGAACGCTTTACAACAAAATCTGGAACGAGCTGGACAGCATGAATCACCTATGCGTGAATACGTATTCTGTTTGGTTTCCGCCCCCCGCTGGAATTGGGGTTTTCCCCGTCACGCGCTGCTTGGCCCGGCGCGGGGCGTTTTACTGCGCCGCCAGACTCGGGCAATATGGATGCTTCCTCCGCGGCGCTCCTTGGCTTTCCGGCTCGAAAGCACGAATGCACAGAGCGCCCACCTATCCAGCCCGCGGCAAGCTGCTTCGGTACTGCCCGGCATTTCATCTGAAGGAGTACATCCATGGCCCAAGCGAGCGCCCGCCACATCCTGGTTTCCACCGAAGCCGAGTGCAACAAACTCAAGGCCGACATCGAAAACGGCGCCGATTTCGCGCAAGTGGCGCGCGAACACTCCACCTGCCCCTCCAGCCGCGACGGCGGCAACCTGGGCACCTTCGGCCCCGGCCAGATGGTCAAGGAATTCGACACCGTGGTCTTCAGCGCGCCGGTCAACGTCGTGCAAGGCCCGGTCAAGACCCAGTTCGGCTATCACCTGGTCGAAGTGACCGACCGCCAGGACTGAGCCCGGCAAGGCCGGCGGCGGGTCCGCCGGCCTTGTGCATTCCCCCTGGAAGCACGCGATACCGACGTGGGCGGTTGCCGGCACGCAAATCACAACAACAAGCAAAAGTTACCGTTCGTTGAGAAACACTTCTTGCCCGATGTTTATTGGGGTACGAGTGATATCCTCGATTCAGTTCTCCATACGCCGGGCGGCGATGCGAGCCATCGTCCGGCCGGCACTCGATCGATAGGAATGTCGCCATGAAGAAAGCCCTCGCCACCACCCTGTGCCTGGCCTTCGCCGGCATCGGCGCCGCGCACGCGCAGCAATCGTCCGTGCCCCGCATCCATCACGCCCAGCTGGAGCCGCTGGACGTCGACAAGAGCGGCGCCGTCAGCAAGGGCGAGTACCAGACCTTCATGGGGCAGGCCTTCGCCAAGCTGGATGTCAATAGCGACAAGCGCCTGAGCCAGGACGAGCTGTCCAGCGTGGTGGCCCACGAACAGATCGTGGCGATGGACACCAGCCGCGATGGCAGCGTGGACCAGGCCGAATTCATGAATCAGGTCATGACCGATTTCACTACCTCGGACACCGACGGCGACGGCCAGTTGCCCGTCACCCCCTGACACCTATCCCCTCGGGCACAGCATGCCGCGCCTGCTGGTCGCTTGCACCCTCGCCGCCATGGCCTGCGGCCTGCCCGCCACGGCGGCGGAACGGATCTGCGGCTGGTACGCCAACCCCACGCCGGGCAACCTGCTGATCACCGACCGGCGCGGCGACTGGTGGATTACCCAGAGCGGCGCCGGGCCCGACGCGCGCGGCCTGGATCACGCGCCCCCCTTCGACGCCAAGCAATTCGTCGAGACCAATGTGCCCGGCTCGGGCCACGGCTACGGCTGCGCATGCCTGACCGCGGAGACCGACCCGAAGGCGCGGCGGATCACCCGTATCCTGGCCGGCGAGATCCTGCCGCTGGCGCGCTGCAAGGCCGACAAGGCGCTGCCGGCGCCGCAATAGGGCGGCGCGCGGCCGGGGCCGGGGCCGGCAGGCCGGAGCTGCATTAATATCAGCAGGTCCCTGCGCCACAGGCGTTGTTCTTGTCGGCCTCATCCCTGGTGTCCCGCCATGACCCGAAAACTCACCAGCCTGGATATCGCGCGGCTGGCTGGCGTATCGCAGAGCACGGTATCGCGCGTCGTCCGCCAGTTGCCCAACGTGGACGAGCGGACGCGCGAGCACGTGCTGCAGGTCATCCGCAAGCACCGCTATGCGCCGAGCGCGGCGGCGCGCTCCATGAAGACCAACCGCAGCGGCAACGTGGCGGTAGTGGTGGCCAACCTGGACAACCCGCTGTACCCGGCGCTGCTGCACCACCTGGTAGAGCAGCTGGCCCGGCGCGGCCTGCGCACGACCGTATGGGAGCCCGCCAACGACCTGGACGCCGCCACGGCGCGCGCCATCGCCGAAAGCGCGGCGGACGGCGTGATCTTCACCACGGCGGTGGACGCGGCGCGACTGCAGCACGAAGCCATTGCCCAATCCAAGCCGGTCATTCTCATGAACCGCAGCCTCTCGGCCAAGCTCTTCGATGCCGTCATCAGCGACAACCTGGCGGGCGGCATGCTGGTGGCGCGGTATTTCATCGAGGCGGGCCGGCGCAATATCGGCCTGATATCGGGGCAGTCGCCGGCCAGCACCATCCAGGAACGCGAGCGCGGCTTCATGCGCGAGCTATCCAGGCACGGCAAGGTCCGGCAGTGCCACGCCTCGACCCTGCGCTTCGATGCGTTCAACTACGAAAACGGCTACCGCGCCGCGCGCGACCTGCTGGCGCGCCATCCGGACATCGACGCGCTGTTCTGCAGCAATGACATCCTGGCGATCGGCGCGCTGGACGGGGCCCGCGCCGCGGGCCGCGCCATCCCGGACGACTTGTGGGTGGTCGGCTATGACGATATTCCCATGGCCGGCTGGGACGCCATCGGCCTGACCACGGTGCGCCAGCCGCTACAGTCCATGACCGCGCGGGCGGTCGAGCGGCTGTGCCAGCGCATGGCCCAGCCCGACCTGCCGCCGCGCACGGTCAAGCTGCCCAACGAGCTGGTAGTGCGCCACTCGACCCGCCAGGCGGCCGGTCCGGCGTCCGCGCCTCAGCCACCCAGCATGGCCTTGAACGTGACGTAGGACCCCCAGACCGCCAGCAGCGTCAACAGCACCAGCACGATGGTGTGCAGCTTGTTGCCCGCCAGGTCGCCCATCAGGTCCTTGCGGTTGATCAGCACGATCAGGCCGATCGATACCAGCGGCATCAGCACGATCTGCGCGGCGTTGACGAATACCGTCAGCCAGATGAAGCCCGGCATGCCCGGAATGGCCCACACCAGCGGCAGGATGGCGACCAGGAAATAGGCAATGCGGAAAGCCGGATCCTTGCTGGGCGCGTCGCGGTATTTCTCCTTGCGGGCCGGCGCGACGCAGTACAGGCACTCCATCGCCATCCTCGGGAACCCGTGAGCGTAGCCAATGACGGAACTGAAGCAGGCGCACAGCACTCCCAGGTAGATGATGATTTCCCCGGCCCGGCCCGCCACCTGGCCCAGCAGCTGCGCCAGGTCGTTGAAGTCCTCGATGGTGATGCCGCGCGGATGCAGCACCTCGGCGCCCATGACCCAGACGGCCAGGTCCAGCACGATGATCACGAAGATGCCGAACAGCAGGTCATAGCGCTGCACGCGCCGGTGCTCCGGCCGGATGTAGCCCTTTTCCTTCATGAAGGTGGGATACAGCAGGTTGGCCAGCGAGCCGCCCACCGCGCCGATCAGCGACACCACGATGACGATGGCCCCGAACGCGCCGACCTGCTTGGGGGTCTCGAAGGCGAAGGTGCCCGTCACGATGGCGCCCACATCGGGCCGTGCCATGATGGCCCCGCCGACCAGGCTGGCGGCCAGCACCACCAGGATCACTTTCTCGACCGTCTCCAGGTAGCGGTAGACCGCCTTGCCGGTGATGGCGACCGCCGCGATCACGGCGAACACGCTCCACAGCAGGACCGAGCCGCTCTCCCCCGTCAGGTGGTACAGCGCTTCGCCCGAGCCCCGGATCGTGTAGGACTCGTAGAAGTGGCCCAGCACGATGCCCCCCACGCCCAGCAGGATGGGATAGTACTTCCAGACCAGCGCGTAGCCCTCGAAGATGGTGTGCCCCCGCGCGTTCATCAACTGGTAGTGGGCAATGATGCTGACCAGGAAATAGCGCACCAGCAGCGCCAGGGCCAGGCCCCACATGAGCGCGTAGCCATAGTGCGCGCCGGCCATGGCGTTGTCGACCAGGTCCCCCGCCCCCAGCCAGGTCAGCACCAGCACGATGCCGGGGCCGAACGATTTCACATAGCCCCAGAACGAGGTCGGAATCGGCGCGCCCATGGCGGGCGCGGCAACGCCGGCGCCCCGGACGGGCAAGGCGGGCTGATGCACCGCCGACGGATCTGCACTCATGATTGTCTCTCCCCATGTCGTTATGATGCGGTGCAGCGCCAGGGCCCGCGCACCGGCGGGGCCGCATGCGGGCATGCCATGGCGGCGCGGGACGGCCCCGCGCGGTCCCGGCGCGGCGTGTCAGGCCGTGGCCAGTTCCAGGTCCAGCGTGGTGGTGCGACGCAGTTCGCGCCGGTACTTCTTGTCGTCGAAGCGGCGGCCGCGGTGCATGGTGGCCCGGTTGTCCCAGATGACGAAGTCGCCCGGGCGCCATTCATGGCTGTAGACCAGTTCCGGCCGGGTAGCGTGCTCGGTCAGGTCGCGCAGCAGCGCGCGGCCTTCCGGCACCGGCCAGTCGACGATATGCGAGGCGTGCGAGGCCAGGTACAGCGATCGGCGGCCGGTGTTCGGGTTGGTGCGCACCAGGGGATGCACGGCGCCCGGCAGCTTGCCCTGCTCTTCTGCCGAAAATTCGAAGCCGAGCACGTGGCGCGAGTACACGATGGAATGAAAGGCGCGCAGCGGCTCGATGAGCGCCTTGGTCTCGTCGTCCAGCGTGTCGTACGCGGTGTACATGTCGGCGTATTCGGTATCGGCCCGCACCGGCGGGACAACCTTGCACGACAGCATCGAATAGCGCCCGGCCGGATCCTGGAACGAGGCATCGGTATGCCAGAGCCGGTTGCTCAGCGAACTGACGCGGCGCCGGTCGTTGTCCTGCAGCAGCTCGCCCTTGTCGTTCACATTGGAAATATCCGTCAGCGCGTCGCTGCCGAAGCGGTTCTTCTCCAGCACCGAGAGGGAGGTCTTGGTGTGCAGCACGCCGTCGAAGCGCTGGGAAAATTCGAGCTGTTCCTCGTTGCTCAAGGGCTGGTCGTGAAATACCAGCACGCCGTAGCGATCCATGCCCGCGCGCAATTGCGCCAGCTCGCCGTCATCGGCGCGGCGCAGGTCCACGCCCGCTACCTCGCCGACGAAACAGGGGTGAATCTGCTTGATCGAGAGTGCCATGATGTCTCCTCGTGTTATGGCTCTATGGCTTTCAATCAGTGCATGACTACGTAATCATGTTTAAACCGGCGCGGCGAAAAGTCAATGAGGAAGAGTGCTACCGATTGATTCCGGCGCGCCCGCCAGGCCCCTACAATCCCTGTCGGGATCCATCCACTTATCGCGAGGCTCCATGGACGTAGAGGTAGCGTCACCCATCAATCGCGACGTATTCGTGCATATACGCACCATCCTGGGCATGGTGCTGGGCTTGAGCATGGCCCGCCTGGTCAACGGCCTGGCGCGGTTCGTGCAGCACCCCAGGCGCGGCCAGATCTATCTGGTCCATATCGGCTGGGTCGCGTTCCTGCTGCTGTCCCTGGTGCACTTCTGGTGGTTCGAGTTCGGGCTGTCGTCCCTGCGCCACTGGACCTTCGAAATCTACCTGTTCCTGATCCTGTACACGATCGTGTTCGCCATGCTGTCGATCCTGCTGTTTCCCGACCAGATCGACGAATACAAGGGCTACGAAGATTATTTCCAGTCGCGCCGGCGCTGGTTTTATTCCTTTCTGGCATTGATCTTCGTGCTGGACGTGATCGATACCTGGATCAAGGGCCCGGAGCATTTCCGCGCGCTGGGCCTGGAATACCCCATCCGCCAGGCGGTATTCGCGCTGTTTTCCCTGGTTGCCGTGTTCACGCCCAGCCAACGCTTCCAGGCCGCGTTCGTGACCGTGGGCGTGGTGTACCAGGCGACCTGGATCTTCCGGCAATTCGATGTACTGAACTGAGGAGGGTGGCGGGCCTTTGTACGGCCCTGGTCATTATGACATCATGATGTCATAATGACGCTATGTCGCTCGATCCCACCCTTCCCCAGCCGCTCTATTCCCAGGTCGAACAGGCGCTCGCCCGCGAGATCGCCGCAGGCGGGCGCGCCCCGGGCGACCGCCTGCCCGCCGAGGACGAACTCGCCGGCCGCTTCGGCGTCAGCCGCATTACCATCCGCAAGGCCATCGAAGGGCTGGTGGCCCGCGGGCTGCTGGAAATCCGCCGCGGCAAGGGCACTTATGTCGCCGAACCCAGGATCCGCCAGGAATTGACCGAGCTGAGCGGTTTCGTGGAAGACATGCAGGCGCTGGGGCGCGAACCCTCGGCGCGCCTGGTGGGCCAGCAGGTGGTCGCGGCCGACAAGGTCGTGGCCGGCAAGCTGGGGCTGGCCGCCGGCGCGCAGGTGTATCGCATCGAGCGGGTGCGGCTGGCCGACGGCGTGCCCGTGTCGTTCGACGAAACCTACCTGCCGTTCGAAATCGGCCGCGAGGTGGTCCAGCACGACCTCGAGGCCGAGCCGATTTTCTCCCTGCTCGAGGAAAAACACGGCGTGCCGCTGGTCGAGGCCGAATACCAGCTCGAAGCAGCCGCCTGCGATGGCCACATCGCCGAAGCGCTGGCCGTAGCACCCGGCAGCCCGGTATTCCTGATCGAACGCACGTCGTTTTCGCTGCACGGCAGGCCGGTCGATTACGAGCGCCTGTACTACCGCGGCGACCTGATCCGCTTCGTGACGCGCCTGGCCCGCCGGCCCAAGGACGCGCGCCGCGACCCGGGCGCGGGCGCGTGATGGCCATGGATCCCTGGTATTCCCTGGGCCTGCTGGCGGCCGCCTTCGGCGCCAGCGCGCTGGGCGGCGTGCTGGGCATGGCCAGCGGCATCTTCATCGTGCCGGCGCTGACCCTCTGGGCGGGGGTCGACATCCGCGTCGCCATCGGCGCCAGCATCGTGTCGGTGATCGCCTGTTCCTGCGGCAGCGCCGCGCCCTTCCTGAGCAACCGGCTGACCAATATCCGCCTGGCGCTGGTGCTGGAAGTGGCCACCACCCTGGGCGCGCTGACCGGCGTCTTCCTCATCGGCCTGGTGCCGGTCGCCTATCTGTACGGCCTGTTCGCCGTGGTGCTGGCGGTCTCCGCGCGCCAGATGCTGGCGCGCCGCGCCGATCCGGCCGTGCCGGGCATGCCGGCCGGCGGCCTGGCGACCACGCTGCGCCTGCACGCCAGCTACCCCGACCGGGCAGCCGGCCGCGAAGTGCACTACCAGGTCAGCCGCGTGCCCATGGGACTGTCGCTGATGTACGGCGCGGGGCTGATCTCGGCGTTGCTGGGCATTGGCAGCGGCGTGCTGAAAATTCCCGCCATGGACACGGCGCTGCGGCTGCCGATCAAGGTCTCGTCGGCCACGTCCAATTTCATGATCGGCGTGACGGCGGCCGCCAGCGCCGGCGCATATTTCGTGCGCGGCGACATCGACGCGGCGATCGCCGGGCCGGTGGCGCTTGGCTCGGTGGCCGGCGCGCTGCTGGGCGCCCGGCTGCTGATGGGCCTGCCGGCAGACAAGCTGCGCCTGTTCTTCGTGGTGGTGCTGGCGGCGCTGGCGGTCCAGATGCTGGCCAGCGCGTTCGGCCTGCACCTGGCGGGGGCGCCGGCATGAGCCAGCCCGACACCACGCAATGGCGCGAACGCCGCATCGCCGGCTTGCTGCATCATGGCACCTGGCTGGCATCCGCGCTGGTCGCCATCGGCATGCTGGCCACTTGGCTGGCCGGCGCTCCATGGAGCGCCCTCGTCGTGCAGGCGGGCATCGGCCTGTTCATCGCCCTGCCCGTCCTGCGCGTGGCGCTGATGCTGGGCATCTTCCTGTACGAACGCGACTACCTCTACAGCGTGCTGGCGTTGACGGTGCTGGCCATCATCGCGGCCGGGCTGGCGGTGGGCATCTACGGCTGACCCGTCGGGCAGCCGGGCCTACCGCCATTCCTCCAGCGGCAACATCCCTTCGCGGCTCTTGATCTTGCGCATGACAATGTGCGAACAGAGGTCGCGCACGCCGGGCATCTTGCTGAGCTTGTCTTCCACGAAAGCCGAGAAGGCAGCCAGGTTGCGGGTGCGCACCGCCAGGATGTAGTTCGATGCTCCCGTGACGATACTGGCTTCGGTGATCTCGTCGTGCAGCGCGATGCTGGCCAGGAAAGCCTCGTGCCAGCCGGCGCGCGACTGGTCCAGCGTGACGTGCACGATGGCCTCCAGCTCGAACCCCAGTTTCTCGGCGTCGAGCACGGCGCGGTAGCCCTTGATGAGCCCGTGCTCCTGCAGGGCGCGCACCCGCCGCAGGCAGGCCGACGGCGACAGCGCGACCTGCTCGGCCAGGTCCTGGTTGCTGAGGTGGGCGTCGTCCTGCAGGCGGCAGAGAATGCGGCGATCAATCGTATCGAGCTGCATGGCGCAATCCAATTGTGAAATTTCCGAATTCCTGCAATTTACTGCGATTACGGGCCACCGGCACGGCCGCAATCGCAATCTTGCGCCGCCACCGCCCTGCTAGTATTTCCCGGTAACCAAGGAGCCCCCATGCGCACCCGCGAAGACTGCCTGCAGGCCGACCTGCACGACCCCCTGGCCCCGCTGAAACAGCAGTTCGAACTGCCCGCCGGCATCATCTACATGGACGGCAATTCGCTGGGGGTGCTGCCGCGCGCGGCGGCGGCGCGCAGCGCCGCAGTCATCGGCCAGGAATGGGGCACGGGCCTGATCCGCAGCTGGAACACGGCCGGCTGGTTCGAGCTGCCCGCGCGCCTGGGCGACAAGCTGGCGCGGCTGATCGGCGCCGGCCCGGGCGAGGTGGTGGTCACCGACACCACCTCGCTGAACCTCTTCAAGGCGCTGGCGGCTGCGCTGCGCATCCAGCAGCACGCCGCGCCGCAACGCCGGGTCATCGTGTCCGAGCGCGACAACTTTCCTACCGACCTCTACATGATCCAGGGCATGATCGACCTGCTGCAGCAGGGCTACGAAATGCGCCTGGTCGACGAGACGCTGCCGCTCGAGCAGGCGCTGGACGATTCGGTGGCGGTGCTGCTGCTGTCGCACGTGAATTACCGCACCGGTCACATGCACGACATGGCGGCCGTCACCGCCCGCGCGCACGCGCGCGGCGCGCTGGCCATCTGGGACCTGGCGCACGCCGCCGGGGCGGTGCCGGTGGACGTGACCGGCGCCGACGCCGATTTCGCGGTGGGCTGCACCTATAAGTACCTGAACGGCGGGCCAGGCTCCCCTGCCTATATCTGGGTGGCCCCGCGCCACAGCCAGGACTTCTGGCAGCCGCTGTCGGGCTGGTGGGGGCACCAGCGTCCCTTCGACATGGCGGTGGCCTACGAGCCGGCCGGCGGCATCCGCCGCTACCTGTGCGGCACGCAGCCCATTGTGTCGCTGGCGCTGGTGGAGTGCGGCCTGGACATCAGCCTGGCGGCGGACATGGCGGAGGTCCGCAAGAAGTCGCTCGCCCTGGGCGATCTGTTCATCCGCCTGGTCGAAGAACGCTGCGCCGGCCATCCGCTGACGCTGGTGACGCCGCGCGAACACGCGCTGCGCGGCAGCCACGTCAGCATCCGCCATCCGGACGGCTACGCCGTCATGCAGGCGCTGATCGCGCGCGGCGTCATCGGCGACTACCGCGAGCCCGAAGTGCTGCGTTTCGGGCTTACGCCGCTGTACCTGGGGTATGCCGATGTCTGGGATGCGGTCGAGGTCCTGAAGGACGTGCTCGATAGCGAGGCGTGGAAGCAACCGGAATATTCGCGCCGCACCGCCGTGACCTGACCTGCGGCGCGGCGCCCCCTGCGCATAAAAGCATAAAAGACCAACGAGGAGACACCCATGCCAGACACTCCTGGCTTTGAGCATATCGCCGCGCGTGAACAAGGGCTCAGGCGCCGCCTGACCTCCGGCCAGATGGGCATGATCGCCATCGGCGGGGCCATCGGCACCGGCCTGTTCCTGGGCAGCAGTTTCGCCATCGGCTTCGCCGGCCCCAGCGTGCTGGTCAGCTATGCCATCGGCGGCCTGATCACGCTGCTGCTGATGGGCTGCTTGGCCGAGATGACGGTGGCCCATTCCACTTCCGGCTCGTTCGGCGCGTACGCCGAACACTACATCGGGCCGCTGGCCGGGTTCCTGGTGCGCTATGCCTATTGGTCGTGCATCGTGCTGGCGGTCGGCACCGAGGTGACCGCGGTCGCGGTCTATATGAAGTTCTGGTTCCCGGCCGTCCCGGCCTGGGTATGGGTGTGCCTGTTCTCGGCGGTGCTGATCCTGATCAACGCGCTCAGCGTGAAGGCCTTCGGCACCATCGAGTATGGGTTCTCGGCCATCAAGGTGGGCGCGATCGTGGCGTTCATCCTGCTGGGCGCCTATGTGGTGTGGGGCAGTCCCGACTATGGCGCCGCGCTGTATACGGCCCATGGCGGGTTTTTCCCGAATGGCTGGCAAGGTACGTGGATTGCCGTAGTGATCTCGATCTTCAGCTATTTGAGCGTGGAGATGATCGCGGTGGCGGCCGGCGAGGCCGAGCACCCCGAGCGCGCGGTGAAGCAGGCGTTCCGGGCCACGATTGTGCGCTTGCTGGTGTTCTATCTGCTGTCGCTGGCGCTGATCCTGGCCATTGTGCCGTGGGACCAGGCCGGCCAGGCGGGCAGCCCGTTCGTCAAGGTGATGCAGGCGCTGGCCATTCCCGGCGCGGCGGGCGTGATCAATTTCATCGTGCTGGTGGCGGCGCTGTCGGCCATGAACAGCCAGCTGTACATCACCACGCGCATGATGTTCAGCCTGTCGCGCGCGGGCCATGCGCCAGCGGCCATGGGCCGGCTGACGCGCCATGGCATTCCGCTGAATGCGCTGTTGTTGTCCACGGTGGGCATTGCGCTGGCCACGGTGCTGAATGTTCTATACCCGGACCAGTCGTTCACGCTGATGATGGCGATTTCGATGTTCGGCGCCCTGTTCACCTGGATGATGATTTTCCTGACGCACTATTTCTTCCGGCGCCGCTGGCGCCGCGAAGGCGGGCATGCCCTGTCGTTCCGCATGCCGGGGTTCCCGGTGCTGACGCTGGCGGGCTTCGTGCTGATGCTGGCGATCCTGGTCACCACGTATTTCACGGACGTGTTCAAGATGACGCTGGTATTCGGCCTGCCGTTCCTGGCGTTGCTGTGCCTGCTGTACCGGGTGTTGTTCCGCGGGGCGCCGGCCACGCCGGTGGCGGCGGCGCGGGTTGCGGGGGATGAAGGGCTGTGATGCCGATGATGGGTTCACAGCTGGAACCGGGCGGATCTTGAGTTCTTGAGACGCCCGCACGTGCCGGCGGAGCCTGGGCGGCCACGTCGCTCGGCTCGGGCGCGCCACCAGGCGCCCTCGGCCCCCTGCGGGGGCTGCCCTCCCTCCAACTGGCCGCCCAGGCTCCGCCGGCACGCGCGGGCTCGCAGTTTCTCTGGTCGACACTCCGGCGTCGCATGTTGTGTATATGTCAGCATGCAGGTGTCAGACACCCCTGCCCGGGTGGGGGTGGGTAGGCGGGACTGTCGCAAGGGGTGTCTGACACCTACCGACGAATCGCGAATCTCCCAGTCCCCAAAGGTTCAGCGGACCAACGCATGCCGCTGCTGTGAGTCCTGGGCGGGGCTGGGGAGTGCGGGACGGCCAGTTGGAGCGAGGGCAGCCCCCGCAGGGGGCCGAGGGCGCCTGGTGGCGCGCCCGAGCCGAGCGACGTGGCCGGCCCGCACTCCCCAGCCCCGCCCAGGACGCCTCAAGAACGCATTCCTCGGCCGCCGACGCCCCGAGCACACGCCCACGCCGCCGACACCCCCCAGCACACCACTGTGGCCACCCACGCCCCGCATGCATGCCCCCACCACCTAAACTCCATCGCCCGCAGCATCCTCCAGAATCAAATCCGCCCCCTTCTCCGCCACCATCATCACCGCCCCCTGCGTATTCCCCGACACCATCCGCGGCATGACCGAAGCATCCACCACCCGCAAGCCCGGCACCCCGCGCACCCGCAACCGCGAGTCAGTCACGGCGGCCTCGTCGCTGCCCATCCGGCACGTGCCGATCGGGTGGTAGATCGTCTGCCCATTGCGGCGCGCGAAATCCAGCCATTCCTCATCGCTATCCACCTCGGGCCCCGGGCTGAGCTCCTTCTCCACATAGCGCCGCATGGCCGGCTGCCCGACAATGCGCCGGGCGATCTGCATTCCCCGCACCAGGCTGTCGCGGTCGACCTGCGCGCTCAGGAAATTGGGGCGGATCGCCGGCGGGGCCAGCGGATCGGCGGACTTGATATGAATGGACCCCACCGACTCGGGCCGCAACTGCGCCACGCCGATGGTCATGCCGGGATGGCGGTCCAGTATCCGGTCCGCCGCATTGGCATAGCTGGCGTGCACAAAGAAATATTGCACATCCGGCGTCGCCAGGTCGGGCCGCGTCTTGACGAAACCATGCACCAGGCCCGTGCCCAGCGTCAAGATGCCCCGCCGCGCCGCGTAATACCGCGCCACCTGTGCCGCCAGCCGCCACCCGCGCGACATCTCGTTGAGCGTGACCGCATTGCGCACCCGCCAATTCATGCGCGTGGCATAGTGGTCGATGTAATGTTCACCCACCTGGCTGGCCGGCGCCCGCACCGGGATCCCCAGCCCCTGCAGCCGCGCCGGGTCGCCCACGCCCGACAACTCCAGCAACTGCGGCGACTGCACCGCCCCCAGGCACACCAGCGTCTCGCGCGCCGCCCGCACCTCCACCTCGCGGCCATCGCGCCGATAGACCACGCCCGCGCAGCGGCGGCCCTCGAACAACAGGCGCAGCACATGGGCGCCGTCCAACACCGTCAGGTTGGGGCGCCGCAGCGCCGGCTTCAGGTAGCCGTCCACGACACTCCAGCGCCGGCCGCGCCGCTGCAGCACCTGGTAATGGCCGAAACCCTCCTGGTCCGGGCCGTTATAGTCGGGATTGAGCGGCTGGCCATCCTCCGCCGCCGCCCGCAGGAAAGCATCGGAAACCGGGTAACGCTCGCGCACCTGCTCCAGCGCCATGGGCCCCTCTTTGCCGCGCCGCGTGTCGCCCTGCGCGTAATTTTCGATCTTGCGGAAATACGGCTCGACCTCCGCCCATCCCCAGCCCTGCGCGCCATCGGCCGACCAGGCATCGTAGTCCTGCGGCTGGCCGCGCACGTAGATCATGCCGTTGATCAGCGTGGAGCCGCCCAGGCCCTTGCCGCGCGGCACGGCGATCACGCGGCCCTGCACGTTGTCCTCGGGCTCGGTCTGGAAACGCCAGTTGAAATGCGGGTCCACCAGCAGCTTGCTGAAGCCCGCCGGAATCGGAATCCACATGCTGTTGCCCGCGCCCCCGGCCTCCAGCAGCAACACCCGGTAGCGGCCGCTGGCGCTCAGGCGGTTGGCCAGGATGCAGCCGGCCGTGCCGCCGCCGGCAATGACGAAATCGTATTCGCCCCTATGGTCCATCGACATCATGCCCTTCCGTTCAGGCGCCCGGCACGCCCAGGGCGCGCGCCATCAGCGGAATCTGGCAGGCCAGCATGGGCGCGCCGTAATGCACCGGGCAGCCGCGCGCCTGCGCCGCCAGCAGCAAGGGCGTGTCCTTGGGCTGCATGATGACTTCGCACACCAACTGCGCCGGCTGCAGGCGCTCGGCATCGAGCGGCAGCGGATGCTCGGGCGCCATGCCCAGCGAGGTCGCGTTGACCACCAGGTCGTGCCCGGACGGGTCCGGCGTGCCGATATCGATACGGGCCTGCGGATACACCGACAGGATGCGCTGGCGAAGGTCCTCGGCCTTGGCGCGGGTGCGGTTGGCCAGTGTCAGGCGCGCCGCGCCGGCCGCCACCAGGGCAAAAGCGATGGCATTGGCCGCGCCGCCGGCCCCGGCCATGTAGGCGGACTTGCCGCGCACCTCGCGGCCGGCCTCCAGCAGCCCGCGCACGAACCCTTCGCCGTCCAGCATGTGCGCGGTCAGGCGTCCATCGGGGCCGCGCGACAGCACATTGGCCGCGCCGATCTGCCGCGTGACTTCCGAAGCCTCGTCGCACAGCGCCAGCACCTCGGCCTTGTGCGGCATGGTGACGATCACCCCGCCCAGGTTTTCCATCTGGCGCAAGCCCGCCACGGTGGCCGCCAGGCCGGCGGGCTTGACGTGGATGGGCACGCAGACGCCGTCGTGGCCGATCTGCGCGAAATAGACATTCAGGCGCTGCGGCGTCTTCACGTGATAGATGGGATCGGCCAGGATGCCGTACAGCCGGGTATTGCCGGTAATGGTCTTCGGTTCGGTATCGTTCATCGGTTGGACTCCATGGTTTCGGTTCATGCGGTCAGCAGCTCCAGCGCCACCTGCTCGACGCCGGCGCCGTCCAGCTTGTAGTGTGCGTACAGCGTGGTGGGCGGGGCGATCAGGCTGTATTCATCGTAGATGCCGTGGCGGCGCAGGCGCGCACCGGCGCCGGATTCGGCCAGCACCTCGGCCACGGCCGAGCCCAGCCCGCCCAGCACATTGTGCTCTTCCACGGTCATCAGCAGCGGCGCCCGGCGGGCCGCTTCGAGCACCGCCTCGCGGTCGAGCGGCTTGATGGTGGGCATGTCGATCACCCCCACCGAATAGCCGCGCGCACGCAGCCGCTCGGCGGCCTCCAGCGCGGCGCTGACCGTGATGCCGCAGGCGACCAGGTTCAAGTCGCTGCCCTGCGAATGCTGCACCGCGCGGCCGAACGTGAACGGGCAGCCGTCGGCATAGACCTGCGGGTCGCGCCCGCGGCCGATGCGGAAGTAGATGGGCTCGGGCCAGTCCACCGACGCCTTGACCGCCGCCGCGAGCTGCGCGCCGTCGGCCGGCGACACGACGGTCAGCCCGGCGATGGCGCGCATGGCGGAGATGTCCTCGGTGGCATGGTGGGAAGTGCCGTAGAACCCCAGGCTGATGCCGGTATGGTGGCCGACCAGGCGCACCGGCAGGCGCGCGTAGGCCACGTCCATGCGGATCTGCTCGCAGCACAGCAGGCCCAGGAACGACGCGAAGGTGGCGACGAACGGCATCATGCCCGTGGTGGCCAGGCCCGCTGCGGCGGACACCATGTTCTGCTCGGCGATGCCGAACTGCACATAGCGGTCCGGGTAGGCCTCGGCATAGCGGTTCAGGCCATTGGAATACTGCAGGTCGGCCGCGCCGGCCACCACCGGATGGCCGGCGCGGGTCAGGTCGATCAGGGCGTCGGCCAGGTAGGACAGGCCCGGCGTCACCGCGTTCAGCGCGCGGTACTGCCAGGAATCGGGGGAAAGGGTCTGTGCCATGTCGTGCAGCCTCAGATGTCGCGTGACTGGATTTCGGCGATCGCGGCCTGCGCATCGGCCGTCGCCAGGTAGCCCAGGTGCCAGCCGGGCTCGGTTTCCATGAACGACACGCCCTTGCCCTTGACGGTGCGGGCGATGACGCAGGCCGGGCGGGCGCGCGCGGTATCGGCTTTCAGGCGCGCCAGCAGCCCGGTCAGCGCGCGCAGGTCGTGGCCGTCGACTTCGTGCGTCTCCCAGCCGAACGCCGTCCATTTATCCTTGAGCGGCTCCACGCCGATGACCTCGTCGACCTTGCCGTCGAGCTGGTAGCCGTTGCGGTCCACGATGGCGACCAGCCGGCCCAGCCGGTGGTGGGCGGCGAACTGGGCGGCCTCCCAGACCTGGCCTTCCTGCATTTCGCCGTCGCCCAGCATGACGAACACGCTGAACGGCAGGTCCTGCATGCGCCCGCCCAGCGCCATGCCGGCGCCATTCGACAAGGCATGGCCGATGGAGCCGGAGCTGAAATCGACGCCAGGCACCTTGCTCATGTCGGGGTGATCGCCCAGCGGGCTGCCCAGGCGGGTGTAGCCATCCAGCAGCTCCGGCGGGAAAAAGCCGAGATCGGCCAGTACGGGGAACAGGCCGACGGCCGCATGGCCCTTGCCCATCAGGAAACGGTCGCGCGCTTCCCAGCGCGGCTCGCCGCGCCGCAGGCTCATGACGTGGTAGTACAGCGCGGCAAAGATTTCCGCGCAGGAAAACACCGAGCTGTAATGGCCGACCTTGGCGATTTCGATCAGCCGGATAGTTTCGAGCCGGATAAAACGGGCTTTCTCGCGCAGCAGGCTCAACTGCGCATCGGTGGGGGCGTGCGGCGCTTGCATCGCGTCTCCTCGCTGCCGTGTTATTGAATATATGATATATAATATAGCCCATGCACTCAGAAATGGCTATGGCAAGCTAGAATTCATGCGTCCCCTCTCCCGCCGTTCACTGTCATGTCCAGCCTGAAACCGGTAAAAAAAGAAAACCTCTCCGTCCGGGTCTACAACGAGATTCGCAACGCCCTGATCAACGGCCAATACGAGCCGGGCGAACGCTTGATCATCGGCGAACTGGCGCGCCAGATGGGCGTGTCCATTACGCCGGTGCGCGAGGCCATCTTCCGGCTCATCAGCGAACAAGGGCTCGAAATGCAGGCCGCCACCGCGGTGTACGTGCCCTATGTCAATTCCGAGAAACTGCGCGAAATCCAGCAGATCCGCTTCCACCTGGAAGGCATGGGCGCGGCCGAGGCCGCGCGCAACATCACGCCGAAGCAGCTCGACAACCTGGTGGCGCTGCAAAGGGAATTCCTGTCCTACACGGCCACCGACCCCAAGCGGGCCAGCTACCTGAACCGCAAGTTCCACTTCTCTATCCTCGAAGCCAGCAACAAGCCCATCCTGCGCAACACGGTGGAATCGTTCTGGGTCATCACCGGCCCGATCCTGAAGGTATTCCACATCAAGACCGCCGGGCTGGACTACTCCACCGACGAGCACCGCCACGAGGCGGTGCTGGCCGCGCTCAAGGCGCGCGACCCGGAAGCAGCCGCCAAGGCCATCCAGGCCGACCTGGTCTGGGGCGGCGAAATCATGATCGACTGGCTGGTCCAGCGCGAAAAAGAGCAGGCCGAACAGGAACGCGAGCAGGGGCGGCGCCAGGCCGCGAGCCGGGCGCGTCGATAAGGGACCTTTCCATGCTGAAGATCTTCGGCGGCCCCAGCCGCTATATGCAGGGCGCCGGCGCGCTGGAGCGCCTGGGCGAAGTGGCCGCCTGGTTCGGCAAGCGCGCGGTGCTGGTGGCCGACAGCTACGTGCACGACGTGCTGGGCGGACGGCTGGCCGGCCTGTGCGCCGGCCACGGCGTCGCGCTGCGGCCGCTCACCGTCGACAGCGACCTTACGCCCGACCTGGTCGAGCGCCTGCGCGCGCAGGCGGCCGCCCGGCCGTTCGAGCTGGTCATCGCGGCCGGCGGCGGCAAGTCGCTGGACGCCGGCAAGGCGGTGGCGCACGCGGCCCATTGCCACCTGGTCACCGTGCCCACCGTCGCCTCGAACGACGCGCCCACCAGCAAGAACTACGTGCTGTACGACGCGCACCATCAGTTGCTGGCGGTCGAGCACATGGCCTTCAACCCCACGGCCGTCATCGTCGACACCGCGGTCATCGCCGCCGCCCCGCCGCTCTTCTTCCGCGCCGGCCTGGGCGACGCGATTTCCAAGAAGTTCGAGGCCGCGCAATGCCTGGGCGCCGACGGACGCAACTTGTACGATGGCGCGTCGACCTTGACCGCGCAATACATCGCCGAGGGCTGCCTGCACACGCTGCTGGCCGACGGCGAGGCCGCCCTGGCGGCGGCGGGCACCGGCAAGCCCACGCCCGCCTTCGAGCGCGCGGTCGAGGCCATGATCCTGATGAGCGGCCTGGGCTTCGAAAGCGGCGGGCTGTCGATCGCCCATGCGCTGACCCGCGGCCTGCCTCGCATCGCGGGCGTGGCCACCGCGCTGCACGGCCTGCAAGTGGCGGTCGGCCTGCTGGTGCAGCTGGACCTCGAACAGCGCGGCGACGATATGCCGGCCCGCTTGCGACAGTGGTACGGCAAGGTCGGCCTGCCCACTACCCTGCGGGAGCTCGGCGCCACCACGCCGGACCGCCAGGCCATCGACGAAGCCGCCGCCCTGACCCTGAAGGCCCGCCATGCCGCCCATTTCGCGCGCCCGCTGACGCAGCGGGAATTGGCCGAGGCCCTGCTGCGCCACTTCTGACGCCCCCTCAGCCAGCCGGCGCAGCCCAGTGAAGGTCGGTGCAGGGCAGTGCATGCAGGTGTCTGACACCCCAGGCGAAACCGCCGGCATGCCAGGACCGCCTCACGGGGTGTCAGACACCTACGGCACCTAGGGCACTACGACACCTCCGGACGATTCGAGAGCCGCGCTCAGGCCCACAATTTCCACCCTTCCCGGCATGCGACAGAGATATAAGATATATGACAAAAATTGGCTCGCCGACCTCAACAACGCCGCACCACCGCAAAAAAACACTTATCTGACGCGGACTTAGGGAAATCCCTGATTTCCCGCTCTGCCATGCCAACTAGAATCAGGTCGAGGTTTTTCGAACTGGGATCACATATATCATATATTCTTTTATAGGCCGGCTGCGGGCTTGATCGCCCCATCCATACCAACAACAGGAGACAGGCAATGTTCAAAATCCGGAAGTTCGCCCTGGCGCTGGGCATCTGCGGCGCCATCGCCAGCGGCAGCGCCGTGGCCGACATGAAAATCGGCGCGCTGTTCCCCTTCAGCGGCGCGCTGGCGCTGCTGGGCCAGGAAAGCTACCGCGGGCTGGAACTGGCAGTCAACGAAATCAACGCCGCCGGCGGCATCAACGGCGAGAAGATCGAAATCCTCAAGGCCGACGCGGTCGATCCCACCCAGGCGGTGTCGGAAACCAAGCGCCTGATCTCCTCCGAAGTCGTGGCGGTGTTCGGCAGCTACGCGTCCGGCATCTCGTACGCGGCATCGCCGGTAGCCGAGCTGGCCGGCGTGCCCTACTTTGAGCTGGGCGCCACCGCCCACAAGATCACCACGCGCGGCTACAAGTACCTGTTCCGCAGCAATCCCAACACCGCGCTGTACGGGGTGGCGGTGGTCGACGCGCTGCACGAGATCATCGGCCCCGGCATGGGCCTGGACCCGAAGCAGATCAAGATCGGCATCATCCATGAAGACGGCCCCTACGGCACCGACGTGGCCGCCACCGAGAAACAGCGCGCGCAGGAACTCGGCTACACCGTGGCCGAAGTGCTGCCCTATTCCGCCAAGACGGTCGACCTGTCCTCGCTGATCCTGCGCCTGAAGGGCGCCGACGTCGACGTGGTGCTGCAGACGGCCTACCAGAACGACGCCATCCTGTATTTCCGCCAGGCGCGCGCCGCCAACTTCAAGCCCAAGGTGGTGATCGGCGCCGGTGGCGGCTACTCGCTGGCCGATACCGCCAAGGCGGTGGGCGCCGACATGAACGGCGTGTTCGACCTGGACTTCCCCCAGGCGTCCATCAACCCGGCCGGCGCGCCCGGGCTGGACAAGTTCCTCGAGGCCTACAAGAGCACTTACAAGAGCGACCCGCAGTCGGGCCACAGCCTGACCAACTACGTGGGCGCCAAGGCCTTCTTCGAAGCGATCGCCAACGCCAAGTCCACCGAGGCCGACAAGATCCGCGAAGCCGTGCTGGCCTACAAAAAGCCGGCTGGCCAGAGCGCCAACGGCTGGGGCTTCGCCTTCAACGAGGAAGGCCAGAACACGGCCTCGACGTTCTATGTGATGCAGTGGCAGGACGGCAAGCTGGTCACCATCGCGCCGTCCAACCTCGCGCTCGGCAAACCGGTCTTCAACAAGTAGGGCGTATTGCCAGCCGGGAAATCCGGGCCCGCGCGGGAGCCCGGATTTCCACATCTGACGAGGTTGCACAATGGATATATTCGTTCAACTGGTCATCAATGGCCTGTTGCTGGGGGGTGCCTACACCATCATCAGCCTGGGCCTGACGCTGATCTTCGGCGTGGTGCGCGTAGTGAACTTCGCGCATGGCGAGTTCCTGATGGTGGGCATGTACCTGGTCTACCTGATCGCGGTGCAGTTCGGCCTGCACCCCTATGCCGGGCTGATCCCGGTGGCGGTGATCCTGTTCGCGCTAGGCGTGCTGACGCAGCGGGCCATCATCCAGCCGCTGCTCAACGCCGACGAGCATATCCAGATCTTCGCGACAGTCGGCGTATCGACCATCCTGTTGAACCTGGCGCTGGTCATCTTCGGCGCCAACGTGCTGCGGCCGCCGGTCGAGCTGGGCACGCATTCGTTCAGCGTGGGGCCCTATTCCATGGTGACGGGACAGCTCATCACCTTCGTGGTCGGCATCACCCTGGCCGTGCTGCTGCACCAGTTCATGCATCGCACCTACCTGGGCCGGGCGCTGCGCGCCGTGGCCCAGCACCGCTACGCGGCCATGCTGATGGGCGTCAACGTGCATAGTGTGTACGCCATCGCGTTCGGCCTGGGCACCGCGTTCGTGGGCATCGCCGCCGGCCTGCTGGCGCCCCAGTATCCCGTGTTCCCCACCGTGGGCACGTACTTCGTGCTGACCGCCTTCGTGATCGTGGTGCTGGGCGGCCTGGGCAGCCTGTACGGCGCGGTGGCCGGGTCGATGATCCTCGGCATCGTCGATACGCTGGCCGGCTACTACATCGCGCCCGACCTGAAGGAAGTGGTGTATTTCGGGATCTTCCTGCTGATCCTTGTCCTGCGTCCCACCGGCCTGTTCGGCATCGGCACAGAATAAGGAGCGCGCCGTGTTTCCCGACTTCCGCAGTCCCAAAGCCTACGTCAGCCTGCTGCTGCTGGTCGCCATGTTCCTGGTGCCCGCCATCATGGGCACGCCCTTCTGGACCAACCTGTTCGTCCTGCTGTTCGTGTTCGCCGCCTTGTCGGTGGCGTGGAACATCGTCGGCGGCTACGCCGGCCAGCTCTCGCTAGGCCATGCCGTGTTCTACGGCATCGGCGGCTATACGGCCACCCTGCTGACCCAGAACTTCGGCATCACGCCCTGGCTGGGCATGCTCGTCGGCGCGCTGATCTCCGGCGCGGTGGCGATAGTGATCAGCTACCCGACCCTGCGCCTGCGCGGCCCGTTCTTCGCGCTGGCCACCATCGCCATCCTGGAAGTAGTGCGCCTGCTGGTCATCCATGAAGAAAGCTGGACCGGCGGTTCCAGCGGCATCAGCCTGCCGCTGAACATTGGCTGGACCTGGATCGTCTTCCGCGAGAAGATGAACTACGTCATCATCGCCTTCGCGCTATTGCTGCTGGTGCTGTGGGTGTCGTGGTTCATGCGCAAGTCGCGCGTCGGCCATTACCTGATCGCCATCCGCGAACGCGAAGACGCGGCGCTGGCGGTGGGCATCCACACCGTGCGGGTGAAGATCCTGGCCGCGGTGGTGTCGGCCATGCTCACCAGCGTCATCGGCACCTTCCACATCACCTACCTGACCTTCGTCGATCCCAGCTCGGCCTTCTCGCTGGAACTGTCCATCCAGATCGCCATGTTCGCCCTGATCGGCGGCCTGGGCACGGTGGCTGGCCCGGTCGCCGGCACTTTCCTGGTGCTGCCCATTGCCGAAATGGCGCGCGGCTGGCTCAGCGCGGTCGGCAACGGCATGCATGGCCTGGTCTATGGCCTGATCCTGGTGGTGGTGGTGCTGACCATCCCGCGCGGTCTGGCCGGCGCCTTCGGCCCGGCCATCGAGCGCCTGCTGGGGCGCCTGCCCTACCTGGGCACGCCGCGCGCCCGGCGCGAATACGCCGACCATGGCATCGCGCACGACCCGTCGCGCGACGGCCAGCCTGTGCTCAAGGCCGAGAACCTGCACAAGCGCTTCGGCGGCCTGCGCGCCACCAACGACGTGTCGCTGATCCTGCACCAGGGCGAGATCCTCGGCATCATCGGGCCCAACGGCGCGGGCAAGACCACGGTCTTCAACCTGCTGTCGGGCTTCCTGGCGGCCGACCAGGGCAGCGTGACCCTGCTGGACCACCACGGCCGCTGGGTCTCGTGCAAGTCGCCCGACACCTTCGCGCACCATGGCCTGGGCCGCACCTTCCAGATCGCCAAGCCGTTCACCGGCCTGAGCGTGCTGGAGAACATCATGCTGGGCGCGTTCATCCGCACCGCCAACCGCGACGAGGCGGAACAGATCGCCCGACGCGTGGCCGAGCAGACCGACCTGACCGCCGCGCTCGGCATCGAGGCGCGCAGCCTGACCGTGGGCGGCATGAAGCGGCTCGAAGTGGCACGCGCGCTGGCCATCCAGCCGAAGATACTGCTGCTGGACGAAGTGATGGCGGGCCTGAACCCGACCGACATCGAAAAGGCCATCGCCATGATCCGGCGCATCCGCGACAGCGGCGTGTCGGTGCTGCTGATCGAGCACATGATGCGGGCCACCATGGCGCTGTCCGACCGCATCATCGTCATCAACGAAGGCGCGGTGCTGGTCAGCGGCAAGCCGCAGGAAGTGGTGGAAAACCCGGCCGTCATCGAGGCGTACTTGGGCAAGGAGTACCAGGATGCTTAAGGTATCGAATCTGAGTTCCGGATACGGCAAGAGCCAGGTGCTCAACGGGCTGGACTTCGAAGTCCACCCGGGCGAGATCGTCACCCTGATCGGCGCCAACGGTGCCGGCAAGACCACCACCCTGAAGACCCTGTGCGGCGTCATCCCCGCGATGGGCGGCACGGTGGAATTCGAAGGCCGCGACCTCACCAACCATACGCCGTACGACATCGTCGACGCCGGCATCACCATGATCCCGGAAGGCCGCCAGCTGTTTCCGCACTTCACCGTGCACGACAACCTGCTGATGGGCTCCTACAAGCGCGCCGCGCGGCCCATCGTGCAGCGCAAGCTGGACGAGGTGCTGGACCTGTTCCCGCGCGTGCGCGAACGGCTGCGCCAGTACGCGGGCTCGCTGTCCGGCGGCGAGCAGCAGATGGTGGCGATCGCCCGCGGCCTGATGGCCGACCCGAAGCTGCTGGTGTTCGACGAGCCTTCGCTAGGCCTGTCGCCGCTGCTGGTGCAGCAGATGTTCGACACGATCCGCAACGTCACCCGGCACGGCGTCACCGTGCTGCTGGTGGAACAGAACGTATTCCGCACGCTGCGCCTGGCCGACCGCGGCTACGTGCTGGAGAACGGCGCCATCGTGCGGCGCGGCACCGGCCAGGAACTGCTCAACGACCCCCACGTGAAAAAAGCCTACCTGGGCCACTGACCGAGGATTTCCGCATGACCGACACCTGCACTTATATCGACCATGGCCAGGGCGGCGCGCCCGGGTGCCTGGTGCCGGCGACCCGCCCGGTCGACCGGCCCACCGGGCGGCAGGTCCTGATCGAAGTGGCCTACGCCGGCGTGAACCGGCCCGACGTGCTGCAGCGCGCGGGCGCGTATCCGCCGCCGCCGGGCGCCTCGCCATACCTGGGCCTGGAAGTATCCGGCCGCATCGTGGCCGTCGGCCCCGACGCCCGCGACCGCAGGGTGGGCGACGAGGTCTGCGCCCTGACGCCCGGCGGCGGCTACGCCGAATACTGCCTGACCGACGAACGCCACTGCCTGCCCGTGCCGCGCGGGCTGAGCCTGCTGGAAGCGGCCGCGCTGCCCGAGAACTATTTCACGGTCTGGACCAATGTCTTCGACCGGGCCCGTCTGCGGGCCGGCGAGACGTTCCTGGTGCACGGCGGCTCCAGCGGCATCGGCCTGACGGCCATCCAGCTCGCCCAGGCCTTCGGCGCGGAAGTCTGGACCACCGTCGGCACGGCTGAAAAAGCCGAGGCCTGCCGACAGGCCGGCGCCATCCACACCGTGCTGTACCGCGAGCAGGATTTCGAGGAACAGGTCCGCGCCGGCACCGGCGGCAAGGGCGTGGACGTCATCCTCGACATGGTGGGCGGCCGCTACATGAACAAGAACCTGCGCGCCCTGGCGCTCAACGGCCGGCTGGTGCAGATCGCCTTCCTGGAGGGCAGCAAGGCCGACATCGACGCCATGCCCATCATGCTCAAGCGCCTGTCCTTCACCGGCTCCACCCTGCGCCCGCGCAGCGACGAAGACAAGGGCGCCATCGCGCAGGCCCTGATCGACAAGGTGGTGCCGCTGCTGGAGGCCGGCCGCTGCCGGCCGCGCATCCATGAAGTGTTCCCCCTGGCGCAGGCGGCGCAGGCGCACGAGCTGATGGAAAGCAGCCGCCACATCGGCAAGATCATGCTGAAGGTAAAGGAATGACCATGCGCCTGGCAGGAAAAACCGCCATCGTCACCGGCGCGGCCGGCGGCATCGGCTCGGCCATCGTCGCCGGACTGCTGGCCGAAGGCGCGCGCGTCGGCCTGGTCGACGCCGACGCCGCCGCCGGCCAGGCACGGGCCGACGCGCTGGCGGCCGACGGCCACCCCGTCTGCTTCGCCGCGGCGGACGTCGCGCGCTACGAGGCGTGCCAGTCGGCCCATGAAGCCATCATCCAGGTCCTGGGGCCGGCCGACATCCTGGTCAACAACGTCGGCATCTCGCCCAAGACGGCTGGCCGCGCGCTGAAGGTATGGGAAATGCCGCCTGGTGAATGGGACAGCGTAGTGGCCGTCAACCTGAACAGCGCCTTCTACATGACGCACCTGGTCGCGCCGCACATGGTCAGCCAGCGCGCCGGCCGCGTCATCAACATGTCGTCGGTGGCCGGCAAGGCCTACTGTGACATTGTCGGCGCCCACTACGCCGCCACCAAGGCCGCGCTGGTCGGCCTGACCCGCCACTGGGCGGCCGAACTGGGGGAATACGACGTCACTGTCAACGCCCTGGCGCCCGGGCGCATCGGCACGCCGCTGCTGCGCTCCGTGCCGCAGGCCGTCAACGACGCCGTGCTGCGCGTCACCCCGCTGGGCCGCCTCGGCACGCCCGAGGAAGTGGCCGATGCCTGCCTGTTCTTCGCGTCGGACCAGGCCCGGTTTGTCACGGGCCAGGTGCTGGACGTGGCGGGGGGATGGTTGATGACGTAAGACGAGCAAGCGCCACGCTGTGCGGCACGGTCATGGCGCCCGCCCGAACGCAAGGACGGCGTTATTGCCGCCCATGCCGAAGGAGTTGCTGATCGCCAGGCGCAGCTCAGGCAATCGGCGGGCCGTGCCGGGCACGTAGTCGAGATCGCATTCCGGATCGCCGCCTTCCCAGAACAAGGTGGGCGGGACGACGCCGCGCTGCACCGACAGCGCCGTGACAGCGGCTTCGATGGCGCCGGCCGCCCCGATGGCGTGCCCGATGGCGCCCTTGATGCTGCTGATGGGCAGATGGCAGGCATGTTCGCCGAATACCTGCTTGATGGCGGCGGTTTCGATACGGTCACCCACCAGCGTGCCGGTGGCATGGGCGTTGACATAGCCGACGTCGCTCGGCGCCAGGCCTCCATCGACCAGGCAGCGCAACATCGCCAGCGCCTGGCCACGGGCGTCGGGGTGCACCGGGTGGGTTCCGTCGTTACTGACCCCATAACCGCAGAGTTCGGCGATCGCGGTGGCATTGCGCGCCCGTGCGTGTTCGGCGGATTCCAGCACCAGCATCGCGGCACCCTCGCTCAAGGCAAACCCGGTGCGCTTGTGACTGAACGGCCGGCAATAGCCACCGCGCGCGTCCGCGGGCTCGGCGCACAGGACGTACAACTGCTTCCACGCCGCCATGAGCGCGGGGGTGAACATTGATTCCGCCCCTCCCGCGATGGCGATATCCAGATAGCCATCGCGCACGCGGCGAAAGGCTTCTCCAATGGCGACGGCGCCGGCCGAACACGCAGTGGCGTAGGTTTGCGCCTCGGCGACCGACTCCAGCTTCTGCGCGATCAGCGCCGCCGGGGCATGGGGCATGACGGCGGGCACCACCAGCACCGGGCGACGGGGCCGGATGCCATGGTAGGCCTCGACCGCTTCGCACAGTGTCGACACGCCGCCGATGCCCGTCCCCACGAAGACGCCGCACTCGGACAGGCGGGAAGCGTCCAGGGCCGCTTCCGCAACGGCCTGGCCGGTGGCGTACTGGGCCAGCAGCGTCACGCGGTCCATCATGCGGGCCTGGCTGGGCGGCGCGGCCCCGGACACGTCCTCGCGCACATAGCCGACACTCTTGTCGATGCCAGGATCGGGATGCCTGCCAATGCCGCACCTGCCGGCGATGAGTGCCTCGAAAGTCTCCCGGGTCGAGCCGCCCAAGGGCGAGGCCATGCCGATGGCGGTGATCAATACACGTCGACGCATCATTTGTCAGGCTCTGTACATCCGGATGGCTGCTCGTCCGTGGAGGCACGCCGGGCGGCCCAGGCGGCGCGTGGATCCGTGGCGTCGGCCTGCAGCGTGGCGCGACGCGCCGCCACTTCCTGCATATAGGCCATCAAGCCGCTCAAGTTCTTGGGAAACACGCTGGTGATTTCCTGCGCGCCGAGATTGTGGTCGGTAGGCAGCATCTCGTCGGTGGTCAGCCCGAACTCGGTTTCGATCTCCAGCAGGATCTCGAGCACGGCCATGGAGTCGAACTGCGCCACGACGGCCCCGAACTCCTGGTCCTCCAGCAAGGGAGCTGGCTCGCAGCGGCACGTCGCCGCGATGATGGCGGCCAGCTTTTCTCGTAGTAGCCCGGACTCCGGAAGGGATATGGGAGGAAGCGGCGGGAGCTTGGTTGATATGCTTGACATGTCAGTTATAGGTGAAGGTCAGGACGGCGCCGGCACGCACTTTGCCGGCGGTCACGGTCGGCTCGACCTGGAGATAGCTGGCGCCGACGCGGAACAACCAGCGGCTGGAAGGCAGCCCTTCGAGCGAAGCGCCCATGCCGTTTTCCACTTCCCCGAAACGCGCGTGGCGATACTGGGCGGTAACCGGGTCTGCCAGCCAAACCTGGATGCCGACGCCGCGCGCGCCCTCGGAGCCCGTTTCCTGGTTGCCCAGCGTGGCTGGATAGCCGGCCACGGGGTTGGCCGGCGTGATCTTGATACTCGGCGACACATCGCTGGGCGAGCTGCAGGCGAGCTCCAGGTTGGCGGTCGTAATACCCGCTCCTTCACCGCGTTGCAGCATGTGTACCGGAAGGCCTGGAAGCTGGACAGTCAAGGCGGCGGTATTGCTGACGCTGCAGGTGGGCGGCGTAATCCGGATGCTTTCCGCCAGGAATACGCGGTACAGCGGTGGGGTGGAAATGGCCCCGCCGCCGGCCAGCGAAGCTCGGCCGAAGATGGAGCCAGCACTGATTGTTCCGGGAACGATCGTATCGCCAGTCGCGATGAAATCGATGCGCGTACGCAAGTTGGTGCCCAGTTGATGAGCACCGTTGAACGGAAACACCATCGCGCCAGCCTGGTACGGGTTGGCGTACTCCACCGGCGCGGGCCGGCTGTCCGTATCGCTGATGTAGTAATAGACGCGGTAGCCGATGCCGGGTACGCCGGTCGCGTACAGATTATTGCCTATCAGCGCGCCGTTGCCGTCGAATCGTTCGATCGTTCCAGCCGGGCAACCATACACCGGCGCCGCTTGTCCCTGAGACCGGGTGTCACCAAGAAACGGAAGCGGCGTCTCCTGCGTCGAAAACAACAGCTCGCCGGCCGTCACGCGCGGCGGCAGGGCAATGGTCGTTTGCTGCGGCCGGGCGGCCACCTGGAAGAGCGTGCTGTTGTATCGGTCGTAAGCCTGCCCGCTGGGCGCCGTGCCGCCAGGATTCTGCTGGCACGCCGCCTGGCCTGACGAACTCCAGGCAAAACCTGCGAGCAGCGCGCATATGCGCCAGGCATACCGCCAGCCCTGGCGAAACCGGTCCGGCAGACCGTAGCCGTGCCTCGTCATGATCCGATGCATTTCACCTCCTTGCCGGTCCGGCCGGCCGCGTCGCCGAGCGTCGACGCATCGATCTCGAAACTGCATTGCCCGGCGCCGGATGCCCCCCATCTCACGGAAAAGCGGCGGGTCCCTTCCAGGCCGGTCAGCCAGACCCTGCCCACCGGGCCGACGATGCCGCGCTGCTCGCCGTCGTCCGCATAGACGATGGCACCGAACGGCAATTCGACACCGGCCGCATCGCGCAGCACGACCAGCACCGTGCGGCCGATTTCGGTGTCGAACTTGGCCACGACGATGGCGCCGCGGGTCGGCACGACGGTCTGCACGGTCTGCTTCAGGTACGCATCGTCGGCCTGGTAGTCGGATGCCAGCGAAATGCGGTTTTCCCGGTACGGATTGGCGTAGGGGATGAGCGCACGCCCCGCGGCATTGGTGCGTACGCCGGGCCGCGCGTCGACCCCCACCCCGGCAGCACCGGGCGCCTCGACGATGATGGCGGTTTCGCCAAGCGACTGGCCGAGCAGCACGCCTTTACCATCCAGCAGTATGGCGCCGCTGAAATCGGCATACGTGTTGGAAGTGTCGCGCGAATAGGCATGGCTGAGGTTGGCCGTCCCCACCGACGACGCGTATCCGATCGCCCCGTATCCCGTGGCGCCGCTATGGCCGTTGTCCCCGCGGCTCGAACCGGCCTGCAAGGCGTAGGTAAGGGAGTAGTCGTCGAGCATGGCGCCGTTGAGGCTGACGCCATGGCTGATCCCGTCGCTGCGGGTCCGGTTCATCGTATAGCTGGCGTTGTGGCTGCCGCCGAGCGGGATGTTGAGGCTCAGCATCACGGTAGACTCGCGCGACTGCCAGGGACTGCGGCTGATTGCATAGTTCAGCGAATAGCCGACCCGGCCGATTGAACTCGAATAGCCGAGCTGCGCATAGGTTGCGTTCCCCGATGGGTTCCGATAGGCAATGCCGTAATAGCTGAGGGATATTGATCCGTAGCGGTCCAGCCGCTGCGACAGTGACAGCTGGTATTCGTGCTGCCGGTCGAAGCCGTGGTGTTCCCGCTTGCCGGCGCGTTCGCGGATCGCGTCGTCCAGGCTGCGATAGCCGCCCGAGTGGTAGCGATAGCTGGCCAGGGTGAAGTCCGTGCCGGTGCCGGGAAAGAACTTGGAATACTGCACCCGCGCTGCGCTGCCAGTCAGGGTATTGCCGTCCGGGCCCCGGGAGCGGGAGCTCGTGACATCGACCGACAACGCGCCCAGCGCCCGCAGGTTCGCGGCCACCCCCAAGGCGCCCGCATGATAGCCGCCTTGGGCGCTGGTCCAGCCGCCATAGCCGGTCAAGCCATAGGGCAACCCATAGGCCAAGTTCACCTGGCCCATCAGCGGACGGCGGGTATCGTAGTTGTGGCGGTGCTCGCCCACCATGGCGCTGTAGTTCCAGATGCCTTCCCGCAACATGGCGGGCAGCGCCGAAAACGGCTGGAAATAGCGGGTGGTCCGGCCGCCCAGCTCCTCGATTTCGACCTCGAGGTCGCCGCCACCTGGCGTGGAATACAGGTCGTCTATCTCGAACGGTCCGGCAGGCACGAAGGTCGTGTAAATGGCATGCCCTTGCTGGCGTACCGTGACCTTGGCATTGCCCGCCGCCACGCCGCGGACCACCGGCGCGTAGCCGCGCTGGCTGTCGGGGAGCATACCGTCGTCGGACTGGATCTGCGCCCCCCGGAAGCGGACCGACGTGAAGACATTCCCCGGCGTGGTGCTGTCCCCCATGCGCAACCGCCCGCGCCATGCGGCAATGTCGCGCTCCATGTAGAGGTCGGTCCAGTCCCAACCGGAATCATAGCCGTTGTCGTAATAGGTTCCGTTGCCGCGCAGTCGCCAGGCGCCCAGGTTCAGCCCGTTCCGGAAGCTGGCGTAGTACGTGTCGTTGGTATGCCGCCCCAGCGTGCTGGAAAAGCTGGACCTGTTATATGACAGCCGATAGGACGACCACAACGCCGTCGTTCCCGGGTCCCACAAGTGGGCTGGCACCACCCCTCGCGCCTTGCGATCCAGGGCCGCTTGGGGAATGGACAGGTTCAGCAAGTTCTTGTCGTGGTCGTACGTCGCCCTGGCGGCGGGAATATGCCCTAGAGTGCGCGCGCAGTCGGCGTCCTGCAGTTGTTCCAGACCTGGAAAAGCCTGGACCTTGACGCCCAGTTCGCGCAACGCCGGTACGGACAGGCACGGCTGTGCGTCTTCGTGCGCGGATCCCTCGACGAATTCGATCTCGCGCATGCCGAGCGTCTGGCCGTTGAGCTGCAGGACGACCGACCGCAGGCCAGGCAGCACCCGGTTGGAAAAGGCAAAGACGGATAAATCCGCTCCCTGCTGATCACGGTTGCGATGCAGGAAGGTTTCATCGAAGATCATGGCGTCTGCCTGCGATTGCCCATGGCTCATGACGGGCAGCGCCAGGCAGAGCGCGGTGGCGATGCCTGCCCCCGCAGGCCCGCCCAGGACACGAACCGGGGTCATCGCGCATGCGCCCCCGCGGTGGTGTCGGAGCCACCCTGCGGTGGCACGGCCACCTGTGGCCAGACCTCGAGCACGCCGTAATCATTGACGACACTCGGCGTCAGGCTGAAGGTCTGTGCCGCCGGACACTTGCCCAGCGGAATGCGGGTGATATCCAGCGGCTTGGCGATGAGCGTGCTGCCGAATCCCGGCGCCTCCCCCGGGATGTCGATGCGAGCGAAATTGACCGTGTAGGCAGATGTATTGTCGATCGACAACGCGCACGCCTGGCCGTTGCGACTCCAGGCCCATTTGAGTTGCGCTTCTCCGCGCGGCATTTTTTGAATGGCGGCGGGACGGTAGAACAGCTTGATCCGGGTGCGAGTGGTCAAGACCAGGTTGTTCGGCCCGGCCTCCTTTTTCTGGGGGATTTCCAGGACATTGACCCAGTAATAGGATTCGCGGTCCCCCGGCAAGCCTTTTTCGGCCACGCGGGTGATGTCCAGCCTGCGTTCCACGCCGCCATCGAAACGGCTCAGCGGCGGGGTGATGAAGAATGGCGTATCCATTTCCTCGGCCTCGCCGTCGATCCAGGCCTGGACGACATAGGAATCGCCCGACAGGTTCTTGGCGAAGACGGAGGCATGCCGCTCACCCTCATTCATGATTACGCGGGTGCTCGAAAGCTGGATGGCGGCTTGCGCAGTACCGCCTGCCATCCCGGTGATCGCGGAGGTGGCCAGCAGCAGATGTCCGATGAGATGTTTCATGGTGGCAATCACACGGTCGGCACGATGGCCTGCCGATATGCCGTTGTGAGTAGACAGAAGGGGACGGGCCGGACGGACTCGTCCGGCCCCTTGGGGCAACGCCAGTGGAACTACGAGTACGTCACCTCGAACACCGCCCGGGCGTTGGCCGGACCGGCGGTGACGGTGCTGTTGATCGCTTCGTAGTACGCCTTGAAGCGCAGGACGTTCGTGCCGTCGACGAGGTTGTACGGGCTCGTCGCCGTGCCGATGGTGATCGGCCCGGCGCTGTCGGCCAGGCCCACGGCCACGCCCTGGGCGCCCGCGCCGTTTTCCAGGCTCAGCAGCCGGCCGTCAACGATGCTGCCGGCGCCGGGCCGGAAGGTGAATGCGGCGGCGCTGGACACCGTCGTGTCGCAGCCGAGCAGGCTGATCTCGAATTCGGTCTCGGGCCCCTTGGAGCCCACGCCGGTAAAGACATTGTTCGAGATGCTGCCCATCGGCACGACCATGTTGGCGCCGAGCTGGCCGCCTCCGATGGAGCAAGCCGACGTGGTGATCTCGCCGACGAACGAGATATTGCCGCTATCGGCGACAGCTGCTCCCGCCATCGTGCCGAGACATCCGGCGACCAGGATACTGAGGACCTTCTTTTTCATGGTTTCGAACCCAAGTAGAACGTTGTAGAAGAAATGCGCGGCCGCTGGCGACTGAAGACCGGGCTACCCGACTTGCCGGACCATCGGCGAGCCACGGATAGCGACAGGAAGACTCCGGAGCCGAGCAGCCAGTTGCCTGGCCAGAAAACGCAGCACCGTATCAACCAGCCTCGCCAGTGGCGATGGTGGCTGACGCCCTTCCGGTATTTGAGGTCTGCCGCCATCCAGCGAACCACGCGGGCCAAACTTCGTGCCAGCGATGGATACCTGAGCATCAGCCGGGAACATGGGTTAGCCCACAGGCGGTAGCCCAGGTAGGTGATCGGTGAAAAGGTTTGCGCGCAATGACTCGCGTCGATGATCCAGTCTTCGAATGAAATCAGGTTCTGACGGCGCAACTCGCTGCACACGATCTTCTGGTCGTAATCGACCCACACCCCCAGTTTTCCCATCAATTAGCCCAGTAAGGTTTATCCGCACAAGACACGGCTTGCATGCCATCGGCCGACGCCGGCAAATGAGAGCAAGTGGCGGTAGTAAACAGCAGGCCCCTCGGCCCAACAAGTTCAAACTACTCGCCTTTTGGACTTGCTCAATGGCGTGGATCAATAGGAAATTTCCTACATCCCCATGGGACCCTTCTGGCTTCCTCGACACAATGGTCATGCGTAGTTTCCCTGGATGCCTTGCGCCCCGGGAACAGGACGTCGGTGCATGTATTGAATGCAACCAAAGCGCGGTTGCCAGCCGGGAGGGCAGACTAGGGATGCTTCCGTCCTATTCTTTGACCCTTTTCTTTTCCATGGCATCTGCAATGCGTAATGTCCCAGGCACTGCGGCGCCGCCAGGAAACCAGAGCCGCCGTGCCATGAAGCGAGCCATAGGTAGTGACCATTCCGTATCCCGCATCGATCTCGGCCCAACGATCCCTGCACGCGCATATCGGGCAGAACCGCTGCTTCGCGGCCGCCGCCGTTATTTTTCCGCCCATGCCGACGGCGGAGGCGCCACCAGTGTTACCGGCAATGGAGAGCCAACCCTGGTGGCTGTCCCCGCCCGTCCCGGTGCTCCTCCTGGCGTTGCTGGCAGTCCTGATATGCGTCCTGATCCTGATGTCCGGCGCCCTGCGCCGGGAACGGCGTTCGGTGCGGTCGTTGAAAGTGCTGATGAAGATGCAACTCGCCGTGCTGGACGCCATACCCATGCCGGTCTATCTGCGCGATCGGCGCCTGAATCTCACCGTATGCAACAGCAAATACATGTCGGCGTGCGGAAGGCCGCGCACCGCGCTGCGGAATACGTCGCTCGACATCAGCGCCAGAGCCCTTGGGGCCAGCCCCTCGGATATCGCAGCCCTCCACCGCGACTATCTTCGGGTCATGGAATCCGACGAACCGCTCATCCAGGATCGCACTCTCACTACCCAGGAGGAGAAAACAGTCTTGCGGCACTGGATCGCTCCATTGCATGACGCGTCGGCCGGCGTGGCGGGCATCGTCGGAGGATGGATCGACGTCACCGATCGCCACCGCGCGCTGGCCGACCTGGCCGAGGCGCGCGACCGGGCGGAAGCCGCCAACCGTGCCAAATCCACCTTCCTTGCATCGGTCAGCCACGATATCCGCACGCCCATGAATGCCATCATGGGCATGCTGGAGCTGACCCTGCTGCAAACCGGCCTGCCCGCGCATGCGCGCCAGCAGCTCGAAATGGCGCTGCAGTCGGCCCGCTCCCTGCTGTCGTTGATCGGCGACCTGCTCGACCTGTCCAAGATGGAGGCAGGCAAGTTCCAGCTGCAGCCGTGCCCTACATCGCTGCACGAGGTCGTGCATGAAGTCGCGGGCGTGTTTGCCCCGGTGGCGCACAGCAATGGGGTCGTACTGGAGGCCATGGTCGCGCCATCCGTGGCACCGTCGCATCTGGTTGACCCCCTGCGCCTCAAGCAGGTGCTCAACAACGTCGTTTCGAATGCCGTGCGCTTCACCAGGCAGGGCCATATCCGGCTCGAGGTGAAAGCCACGCCGGAGAAAAAGGGGCACCAGTGGGTCGAGTTCACGGTCAGCGATACAGGCATCGGCATCTCGCGCAAGACCATGCCAGCCTTGTTCGAACCCTTCGTCCAGGAACACCCCGAGATCGGCGATCACGGCGTGGGGCTGGGACTGTCGATCTGCAAGCGCCTGGTCGACAAGATGGAAGGCGTCATACGCATCGAAAGCAAGTTTGGACACGGCACGCGGGTCGTGACGCGGCTTCCCTTGCGGGTGGTTCCGGATACCGTCCCTCACGCAGCCGGGCCATCGGCGCACGACGGACCGGACCGGGATACCGGCCAGGATGACCTGCCCATCTTGGTGGTGGACGACCAGCCGTCCAATCGCCTGCTGATCCAGTTCCAGTTACGCAAGCTCGGATACAAGGTCGTGTGCGCCGAGGATGGCCTGCAGGCGCTGGCCGTCGTCGCGAAACAGCCCTTTCAGTTGGTGATCTGCGATTGCGCCATGCCGGAAATGGATGGCTTTGCGTTCACCCGGGCCCTGCGCGCCCAGCCTGGCGCCAATGCCGCCATTCCGGTGCTGGCATACACGGCTGGCGCACAGGAAGCGGACGTACAGCGAGCGTTGGCGGCCGGCATGAATGCCGTGCTGATCAAGCCAGTCAGCATGGCCGACCTGCAGGCGGCGCTGCATGCCCATTTGCCGCGCCCCGGGCCCGACCGGCGCTAGGCACACGCCCAGGTCATTTCAACGCCGCCAGCGCTGCCAGCACGCGCTCGACCGCTGGCACGTAAATGGCATGCAGGGCTCGCAGGGTTTCCCCCTGCCCCTGTGCCGCCAGGGCCTCGATGCGTTGGCTAAGCCGCGCCAGCGAGGCCGTTCCCGCCATATGCGCGGTGCCCTTGATGCGATGGGCACGCGCGCGAGCTTCTTCCCAATGCTGGTCGGCACAAGCTTGCTGGAAACCAAGCAGGTCGGCCGAGGTGGTGTCCATGAGGCTAGCGACGAGCTGGGAGATGATCGCGGTGTCGCCCTCTACCAACCCGCTGATGTGCCGGCCGATGGCCGGGCATTCGCCGGGCAACGGCAGCAAGTAACCCGAATTGGCCAGCGCGGCGGCAATGGCACGCTCAGTGATGGGTTCGCGCAGGGTCCCTCCGATGTACGCAAGATTGTCCGGGGCACTGCCGACAACAAATTGAATTGCATCGGACAACCCGGCGTTTCCCCATTGAGCCGCCGTGGGAGGCGGATCCCCCGGCGCCAGGCGGACAATAGCGACGGCATATGCCAGCGGGTCTTTCGGCACATCGTCGAGGCTGGCGGCTTGGCGCACGGCAAGGCTCAGCCAGGAAAGCGCATCAGCCAGGCCGCTGTCAGCGGCCCAGCCGGTGATTCGCGAAATAACCAGGGCATTATGCATAAGTAGTTGAATATCGGGCGGGGGATTCGACTCCAGCGATCGGCGAATAGCGCCACGGGGATTCAGCGGGCGGCATCCCGCTTTCGGGCAAAGTCAACCAGTTCCACGAGCGACCTGACGCCGAGCTTGTCCATGAGTCGGGTCTTGTAGGTGCTGACAGTCTTGTTGCTGATGTAGAGCGCGTCTGCTATCTCTTTGTTGGACATTCCGCGCACGAGCATCTGCATGACGATCAGTTCCTTGTTGGACAACCCGTCAAGCGTACCAGCCCCGGCGGCCTTTCCCGCGCCGCGCTGCGATCTGCCGATATCGGGAAAAATGGTGTAGCCCGCCATGACCGCCTCTACGGCGCGGACGATTTCGGGCATCTCCTGGGCCTTGCTGATGTAACCCTGCCCGCCTGCCGCCTTGACACGCGGCGCGAAGACGCTGGGATCCTGCCCTGAAATGACCAGGATGCGAACATCGGGCTGCAGCGATTTCATGCGCGGGATGGCGTCCAGGCCGTTCATCCTCGGCAGGTCGATGTCGAGAATGACCAAGCCAGGGGCATGCTGACGCACCGCCTGAATGGCATCCTGGCCATTGCCGGCCTCGAGGATGCCAGTCACGCCGAGTATCTGCGACAGGTGCTGCCTCAGCACCAGCCGCAGGGAAGGATGGTCGTCGACGATGAGTATGGTGGTCACGAAATCAGTTTATCCATTTTTCGATGCACCGCCGCAAGGCCGCGGCGGTGACGGGCTTGGTCAGGTAGTCGTCGATATCTGCATCGCGGCAACGCTGCATCTCGTCGGCGCCAAGGTGGGCGGTCAACATGATGATGGGCAAGCGACGCCCGCTGTTGGCCTCCCGGGCACGCACACGATGGGCGAGCTCGCAGCCATCCATGCCGGCCATGTGCAGGTCGGTGAACAACATGGCGTAGGACTGGTCGGCCAACGCGGCCAGTGCCTGGGCGCCGCCGGCAGCGGCATCGCATTCGAACCCCGCCTTGGCCGCCAGTTGGCGCAGGATGATGCGATAGGGCTCGTGATCGTCAACCATCAGGATACGCCTGCGGGCGGCGGCAGCCTGGCCCGGAGGTTCCGGCAGCATCGTGGCGGTAATGGGCCCCGGTGGTCGAGCCGCCTTGCCGGCCGGCATCGCGGCCACCGTGAACGGCAGGCGCACTTCGAATGTACTGCCTCTACCAAGCGTGCTGTTGAACCGTATGGTGCCCCCCAGCAATTCAGCCAGTTGCCGGCAGACTGCCAAGCCCAGCCCGCTACCCCCGTATTGCCGGGCAATCGACACGTCGGCCTGCGTAAAGGGCTGGAACAACTGGCTCTGGGCCGATTCGGCGATACCGACACCGGTATCGCTCACTGACAGGACGATCCATTGCTGGCCGCCATTGGCGGGCGAACCCGGCCTGACGGAAACCTCGATACTGCCCCGGGCCGTGAACTTGACCGCATTGCCGACCAGATTGAGGGCAATCTGTTTGATCCGGACGGGATCGCCAAGCAGCCAGGGCGCGACCCGACTATCGATATCAAGGGAAAGTTCGAGCTGTTTGCGGCGCACCTGGGCGTCGAATACCCGCAGCACCTCTTCAAGCAGGACAGACAGTTGAAACGGCACGGATTCCGGCTTGGCGTTGCCCGCTTCCAGCCGGGAAAAATCGAGGATATCGCCGATGATTTCCATCAGCAGGCGGGCAGCGTTGTCCGCCTGCTCAAATTGGCTGCGCTGGAATGGCGCCAGCGCGGTATCACGCAAGAGATCCAGCGCGCCGATCAGCGTGGCCAGCGGGGTACGGATTTCGTGGCTCATGGCCGCGAGGAAACGTGCCTTGGCCGCGGCGCTGGCTTCGGCCTCGGATTTGGCCTGGGCCAGCGCCCGCGCCTGTTCGTGCTCGGCAGTGACATCGACCCAATAACCTTTCCAGCCGACCGAGCCATCGGCATTTTGCTCGGGTCGCCCCGTACCCAGGCGGACCCAGCCGGCCCCTTCGTCGCGGCGGATGCGTACATCGATCAGGATAGGACTGGAATTGGCGGTGGATCGTTCGATAGCCTGGTCGATCGCGGGCCGGTCGTCGCCGAAGACGCGCTCGTGCCAGCGCGCGCCATTGGCCATGATCTCCTCGGCGCGGGGGCCTATGAACGCTTCTGTGCGACCGGTGACATAGGGAAAAAACTGGCGGCCCTGGGCATCCCGCCGCAAATGGAATAGCGCCACTGGCATGGCCTGGGTAATGCTGTCGATAGCATGCTGGATTTCGAAAGCGTGGGTCTGCAGCGCGGCATGTTCACGGCGCCGTTTCGAGCGATCGAGCAGCAGCGCCAGCACGGTGGCCAGCGCGATGGGAACGAACAACGCGAGTATGACCGTCCAGGCGGCCTGGGCTGGGCTGGCCATCGTCAAGCCTCCCAAAGCGTCGTATGGGCGCGGATGAGAGTAGCGTACAACGATGGGCCGGCTCAGCATATAGCGGGATGTTGCGCGAGTTCCTCGACGATGAAATCGACGAAGGCGCGCACCTTGGCAGCCACATGCCGGCGCGAGGGATATACCGCGTAAATGTAGGTGCCGACCATGGACCAATCGTCGAGCACGGTCCGCAGCCGGCCCTCGGCCAGGTCTTGCCGCACATAAGTGAGAGGGATCAGGCTGACGCCAAAGCCGGCCCGCAGCGCATCGCGCACGGCAAGGCTGGAATTGACGCGATAACGGCCCCTGATGGCGATCCGTACGCTTTGCCCGGCACGCTCGAACACCCATTCGTCCGCATGGCCGGAGAGGCTGAAGCGGATGCAGTTGTGTGTCTGCAGCTCTTCTGGAGCAGCAGGCACGCCATGCTGTTCGAAATACGATGGAGCGCCGCACAGCACGTGGGACAACAACGTGAGCCGGCGCGCAACCAGGCTGGAGTCCTCCAGGCGGTCGCTGCCGCGAATTGCCAGGTCAAAGCCTTCCCGGACAATATCGACGCGACGATCGTCCAGATGCAGATCCAGTGATAAATCAGGATAGGCCTGCAAGAAGCGCGGAATGGCCTCGGACAGCCCGATGAGGGTCAACGACATGGGCGCGCTGACACGCAGCACGCCACTGGGCCGGGTCTGCATGGGCCCCAGCGAGCGGCCGGCTTCATCGAGGTCGTCGAGGATACGGACGATCTGGTCGTAATACAGGGCGCCGGCCTCGGTGAGGCTCATGCGGCGGGTAGTTCGATTGAGCAGCCGCACCTGCAGATGGGCCTCGAGTTCGCCGACATTCTTGCTGACGGCCGCCGGTGACAGCCCTAATTGCCGCGCAGCCTGGGCAAAGCTGGCCAGTTCGACTACCCGGCGAAAGACTCGCAGTGCAGTGAGATGATCCATATATTATTCACCATTAGTGAATGGTGTATGAACGAAATAGCCAATTATCAATTATAGGTAGGTCAATTAGCCTTGTATGAGGGCGTCCAGAAAAAGGACTCAATCCTTTTTGTTGCATTGCCGGAAGCACTCTGCACATTGTTGCGGGCCGGCCGGGACGTTCTTGCCACTTGAAGGAGTACAAGGCTGATGGACAATCCCCTTATCACCGCCATCGAACAAAGGATGTCGGCCAATTTCTTCGATTCCGCATACCAAATTCCGGTGTCACTGATCGAACAGCTTGTCGGGCTGGCCACCCGCGCTCCCTCGGCCTTCAACCTGCAAAATTGGCGCTTCATCGCCGTACATTCAGCCGCGGCTAAAGCGCGCCTCTGCGCGCTGGCCTGGGGTCAGCAAAAAGTGCGCGATGCCGCCGCCACCTTCATTGTCGTAGGCGCCTTGGCACGACACGACGTACTCGCGGAACGACTGCAGCCTTCCATCGATGCCGGGCTGATGCCAACCCGAATGGCCCGCGCCTGGATGCAGGCGGCCCGCGAACTCTATGAAGGCTCGCCCCAACAGCAGCGCGACGAAGCCGTGCGCAGCGCTACGTTGGGCGCGGCGACGCTGATGCTGGCGGTCCAGGCGCTGGACCTGGCATCGTGCCCGATGAGCGGCTTCGACTCCGCCGGCGTGGCCAAGGAGTTCGACCTTGCCCCCAACGAACTGCCGATAATGCTGGTGGCCGTGGGCCGCCCCTCTGCCGGCAACTGGCCACAGAAACCCCGCCGGCCGCTCGCCCAAGTTCTGCAAATTGCCTGATAAGGGAAGATAATGAGCCGCAGCGCCGATATCCTGGCCACCGCCCTCGCGCCCGCCATCTGGGGCAGCACCTACGTCATCACCACGGGGCTCCTGCCGGCGGGCTATCCATTGACTGTCGCCATGCTGCGCGCCCTGCCCGCCGGCCTGCTGCTGTTGCTGTGGGCGCGCCGGCTGCCGCGGGGAGCATGGTGGCTGCGGGCGACCCTGCTGGGAACGCTCAACTTCTCGATCTTCTGGGCCATGCTGTTCGTCACCGCGTACCGCCTGCCGGGCGGCGTGGCCGCCACGCTGGGATCGATCCAGACGCTCATCGTCATCGTGCTGGCCAGGGCGCTGCTGGGCACGCCGATACGCGCGCTGTCGGTCGCCGCGGCCCTGGCCGGCATGGGCGGCGTGGCGCTGCTGGTGCTGACGCCCGAGGCGGCGCTGGACCCCATCGGCATTGCCGCCGGCCTGGTGGGCGCGGTGGCGATGGCGCTGGGCACGGTGCTGAGCCGCCGCTGGCAGCCGCCAGTGCCGCCGCTGGCGTTCGCGGCCTGGCAATTGGTGGCGGGCGGGCTGGTGCTGGCGCCGTTTGCCTGGTGGCTGGAGCCCGCGCTGCCGGCGTTGACGATGGCGCACCTGAGCGGCTTTGCGTACCTGGCGGTGATCGGCGGCGCATTCACGTACGCGCTGTGGTTCCGCGGACTGGCCCGGCTCGGGCCCACGGTGGTGGCGTCGCTGGGTTTCCTGAGCCCGCTGACCGCGGTGATGCTGGGCTGGGGCGTGCTGGGCGAACGCCTGAATGGATGGCAGATCGCCGGCATGGCCATCGTGATCGGCAGCGTGTGGCTGGTGCAGCGAGTCCAGCAAGGCGGCGCGGAGCGGCCCGCCACCGTTAACCTGAAGTTGAAAAAGCTTTGAATCGCGCGGCGCCCGGCGCGGCGCCGCGCTGGGTACAGTGCCCGACAATGAGCCGGCGGCTGGCGCCGGCGGGAGTCAGGCACATGAAGACATACCGCATCGCGACCATCCCGGGCGACGGCATCGGCAAGGAAGTCATCCCGGCGGGCCGCCAGGCCATGCAGGCGCTGGCCGAGGCCGACGGCTCCTTCGCGTTCGAGTTCCGCGATTTCGACTGGGGCGGCGACTACTACCGCCGCCATGGCGTAATGATGCCCGCCGACGGGCTGGACCTGCTGCGCGGCCAGGATGCGATCCTGTTCGGCTCGGCGGGCGATCCGGAAATTCCCGACCACGTCACGCTGTGGGGGCTGCGGCTGAAAATCTGCCAGGGCCTGGACCAGTACGCCAATGTGCGGCCGACGCGCATCCTGCCCGGCATCGACGCGCCGCTCAAGCGCTGCGGACCTGGCGACCTGGACTGGGTGATCGTGCGCGAGAACTCTGAGGGCGAGTATTCCGGCGTGGGCGGCCGCGTGCACCAGGGGCTGCCGATCGAGGCCGCCACCGATGTGTCGATGATGACCCGCGCCGGGGTCGAGCGCATACTGCGTTTCGCCTTCCGGCTGGCGCAGTCGCGGCCGCGCAGGCGCCTCACGGTGGTGACGAAGTCGAACGCGCAGCGTCACGCCATGGTGATGTGGGACGAGATCGCGCTGGAAATCAGCCGCGAGTTCCCCGATGTGGTGTGGGACAAGGAATTGGTCGACGCGGCCACGGCGCGCATGGTCAACCGGCCGGCCTCGCTGGACACCATCGTGGCCACCAACCTGCACGCCGACATCCTGAGCGACCTGGCGGCCGCGCTGGCCGGCAGCCTCGGCATCGCGCCCACCGGCAACATCGACCCGGAGCGCCGCTTCCCGTCGATGTTCGAGCCCATCCACGGTTCCGCGTTCGACATCATGGGCAAGGGGCTGGCCAACCCGATCGGCACCTTCTGGTCGGTGGTGATGCTGCTGGAGCACCTGGGCGAAGCGGCGGCCGCCGCCCGCATGATGCAGGCCGTGGAACGCGCCACCGCCGACCCCGCGCTGCATACCGGCGACCTGGGCGGCCGGGCGACGACGGCGCAGGTGACGGACGCGGTCTGCCGCTACCTGCGCGAGAGCGCGCCCGTGGCGGCGTAGTGCAGATACTCCCTCCCGTGCCTGACACCGGAGGAGTTGACGGCGGTATCCGACACCGGAGGAGTTAATCAAGGTGTCTGACACCCCGTGGGTGTCAGACACCTGCCGCGGGGAGTCGGAAACCGTCCAACCGCAGCAAGACTACCCGACAAGAAAGAGGAGACATCATGCAGAAGAAACAACCGAGCGGCATGCGCCGCCTGCTGGCCGGCGCGCTGTGCGCGGCGGGGCTGGCCCTGGCGGCCGGCGCGGGCGCGCAGACATATCCGAGCCGGCCCATCAACCTGGTGGTGCCGTTCCCGGCCGGCGGAACGACCGACGTGCTGGCGCGCGCACTGGGACAGGAACTGGCCAGGAGCCTGGGGCAACCCGTGGTGGTCGAGAACAAGCCCGGGGCCGGCGCCACGCTGGGTGCGGACTACGTGGCCAAGGCGCCCGCGGATGGCTACGTACTGCTGATGGGCGCGGTGCACCACACCATTGCCACCAGCGTGTACCGCGGCCTGCAGTATGACTTCCAGAAGGATTTCACGCCCGTCACCACCGTGGCGCTGGTGCCCAATATCCTGGTGGTGAACCCACGCGTGCCGGCGCAGAATGTACAGGAACTGCTGGCGCTGGCGCGCCAGGAACCGGGCAAGCTGACCTTCGGCTCGAATGGCATGGGCACCGGCCAGCACCTGATCGGCGCGCAATTCCAGGACATGGGCGGCGTGAAACTGCTGCATGTGCCGTACAAGGGCAGCGGGCCGCTGACCACCGACCTGCTGGGCGGGCAGATCGACATGTCGTTCGACACCATCACGCCGGTGCTGGCGCACGTGAAATCCGGCAAGCTGCGCGCCTTGGCGGTGACCACCGACCAGCGTTCGGCGGCGCTGCCCGACGTGCCCACGCTGCAGGAGGCCGGCCTGCAGGGCTTCAACATGGGCACCTGGTTCGGCGTGCTGGCGCCCGCCGCCACGCCGCCGGACGTGGTGGCGCACCTGAACGCGGAGATGGTGAAGATCATCAAGTCGCCCGGGTTCGGCCAGCGCATGGCCGAGATCGGCGCCGTGCCGATCGGCGACAGCAGCGCGCACATGGCGCAGCAGATCCAGGAGGACACCGAGCGCTATGCCCGGCTGGTCAAACAGGCCAACGTGGCGGTCAACTGAACGGCCGCGCGCCGGCGGCTACCAGGCGGCGGTCTCGCCGCCCTGCCGCCGGTCGCGGAAATAGTCGACCAGGAAATCGATGAACACGCGCACCTTGGCCGAGAGATGATTGCGCTCGGGAAACACGGCGTGGATATCGGCGGGCGGCAAGGCGTAGTCCTCCAGCAGCAGTTCCAGGCGGCCGGAGCGCAGGTAGCGCGCCAGGTCCCACTCGGCGCGCTGCAGGATGCCCAGCCCGGCCAGCCCCCAGGTCAGCGTGACCTCGCCGTCGTTGCTGCTGAGATGGCCGCGCACCTTGATGGTCTCGCTGTGGCCGTCCTTCATGAAGCGCCATAGCCCGTAGGTGTCCTCGTTCTGCCGCAGCACGATGCACTGGTGGCGCGCCAGGTCCTGCGGCGTCCGCGGACGGCCATGGACCTTCAGGTAGTCGGGCGACGCGCACACCAGGCGGCGGTTCGGCGCGATCTGCCGGGCGATCAGGCGCGAGCCGGGAATGTCGCCGAAGCGGATCGCCACGTCGAACGCGTCCTGCACGACGTCGACCGGCGCGTCGGTGAGTTCCAGTTGCACCCCGACATCCGGATAGCGGCGCGCGAACAAGGCCACCGCCGGGGCAATATAGCTGCGGCCGAACCCGAGCGGCGCGTTGACCTTGAGCAGCCCGCGCGGCTGCCCCTGGCGGCTGGCGATGAGCTGGTCCAGGTGCTCGATGTCGCTGAGTATGCGGCGGGCGTTGTCCAGGTACAGCTCGCCCTCGGCGGTCAGGCTGATGCGGCGCGTATTGCGATTGAGCAGGCGCACGCCCAGGCGGTCCTCGATCTGCGCCAGGCGCTTGCTGACCGCCGCGGTGGTCACGCCCATTTCGCGCGCGGCCGCCGAAAAGCTGCCGGCGCGCACGAGTTCGACCAGCAACTGCAGTTCTTGGGACTGGCCCATGGCATTCGGCGTTGTGCGGGGATGGCGGCCATAGTAGCGCAGGGGCACGCGCGTAACCGGAGTTTGCATCTGCGCGCGGATTATTTAGAATGAGAGTGGTTTTCATTTTCATTGCGTGACCTGTGCCATGTCGACCTCCCTGCCCGCGCCGCATGACGCCGTCCACGGCCTCTATCGTGATCACCATGGCTGGCTGGACGGCTGGCTGAGGCACAAGCTGGGCAATGCCTGCGATGCCGCCGACCTGATGCACGATACCTTCGTGCGGGTACTGCGTCATCGGGCGGAACTGGCCACGGTGCGCGAACCCCGCGCCTACCTGACCACCATCGCCAAGCGCCTGCTGTCGAACCACTATCGGCGCCGCTCGCTGGAACGCGCCTACCTGGAAGCGCTGGCGGCCCTGCCCGAGCCGCAGGTGCCGTCGCCGGAGCAGCGGCTGCTGATCCTGGAAGCCCTGCACCAGATCGACGCGCTGTTGCACGCCTTGTCGCCGCGCGTGCGCCAGGCCTTCCTGCTGGCGCAACTGGAGCGGCTGGCGTACGACGAGATCGCGCGGCGGCTGGGCGTATCGGTGCGCACCGTGCAGCGCTACATCGTGCAAGGCTACGAGCAGTGCATACTGGCGGCGCCATAGAATCCGGCGGCGAGCCGCCGCTGGACCGCGAGGTCGCGCGCGAAGCGGCGCGCTGGCTGATGCGGCTGGAGTCGGGCCAGGCCAGCGCGGCCGATGTGCGCGCCTGCGATTGCTGGCGCGCCCGCAGCGCCGAGAACGAGCGGGCCTGGCAGCGCGCGCAGGCGGTCAGCCGCGCGCTGAGGCTCATTCCGCCGGCCTTGGGCATGGCGACGCTGGGCCGGCCCCCCGCCAAGGGGCGGCGCGCCACGCTGAAGACACTGGTGGCCTTGATGATGGCGCCGGCGGCCTGGAGCGCCTGGCAAGCGGCGCCGGCGTCCTGGCGCGCCGATCATCGCAGCGCGGCCGGACAAAGGCGCGACTTGCCGCTGGCCGACGGCTCGCGGCTGGTGTTGAACACCGCCACCGCGGTGGACGTGGATTTCAGCGCGACCGCGCATGCCGTGTGGCTGCGCGAAGGCGAGATCTACGTCGAAGCCGCCGGGCCGGACCTGCCGCTGCAGGTGCTCACCCGCCTCGGCTCGGTATCCGCGCATGCTGCCCGCTTCGCATTGCGGCTGCAGGCGCACCGCTGCCAGGTGGAAGTGACGACGGGCCAGGTGGAGCTGCGGCCGGCGCGGGCCGACACGCGCCCCGTATCGCTGCGCGCCGCCCAACAGGCGGAATTCGACGCCAGCACGGTCTATCCATGGCGCAGCGCCGATCCGCGCGGCCCCGCCTGGCTGCGCGGCCTGCTGCACGCCGACGCCATGCGGCTGGACGCCTTCGCCGCCGAGCTGGACCGCTATCGTCCCGGCGTGGTGCGCTGCGACCCGGCAGTGGCGGCGCTGCGCATTTCAGGCACGTTCCAGCTGGACAACACCGATGGCGTGTTGCAGGCGCTGCCCGCCCTGCTGCCGGTGCGGGTGCGCTACGTGACTCCATACTGGGTCGCGCTGGGGCCCGCGGACGAGGCATGAACCGATGCAGACGGCCGTCAAGAAAATAAACAAAAAATGCACGCCGGCGTGTCCGGTCCGGCCGCGATGCGGGTCATGGAGGGTAGAGGCAACCCATTGCCGGTTGCCGTTGAACCTGCTCTCCAAGGTATCTCATGGCCCCTTTGCATGCTTCCTCGTTCTTCCACATGCCGCCGCGCCCGCGCCGCACCGCGCTGGCTGGCGCCCTGCTCGCCCTGGGCCTGGCCGGCGGCCTGGCAACGGCAGCCGGCCAGGCCCGGGCGCAGGCGGCGGCGGAGACGCCGCAGCGCGGCTACCAGGTGCCGGCGGGCGACCTGGGCGAAGCCCTGGCGCGCTTTGCCGACCAGGCGGGAGTGACGGTGCTGTTCCAGCCTGAAGCGGTGCGCGGACGCCGCAGCGCCGGCCTGCAAGGCGCTTATGCGGTGGATGAGGCGTTGCGGCGCCTGCTGGACGGCACCGGCCTGGTGGCCCGCGAGCGCGGCGCCAATGCATTCGTGCTGCTGCCGCAGGAAGCTGCCGTGACCCAGCTAGCGCCGGTCACCGTCCAGGCCGATGCGCCGCGCCTTGAACCCGCCTGGGCGCGCGCCACGACGCGGCAGGACCTGGATGCGATGCAGGTGCGCGACTGGAGCGACCTGGGCAAGCGCCTGGATGCGGGCGTGGGCTTCAACCGGCGGAACAACAGCATCAATATCCGCGGGCTGGACGGCGACCGGGTGGCCACGCGCATCGACGGCATCCGGCTGCCGTGGCTGGACGACGGCGCGCGCGGCGTGAAGGGCGGCTTGAATGCGGTGGACTTCAATGCCCTGTCGCGCCTGGACATCGTCCGGGGCGCCGACTCCGCTTCGGCCGGGTCCGGCGCGCTGGGCGGGGCGGCCGAGCTGCACACCCTCGATCCGGACGACCTGCTGCGCGACGGGCGCGACTTCGGCGCGCTGGTCAAGGGCGATTACGATTCCGCCGATACCAGCCGCGCCGCCAACGCCGCACTGGCCGGACGGCTGCCGTCCGATACCGCCTGGCTGCTGCAGGCCGGCGTGCGCAAGGGCCACGCGCTGGACAACCGGGGCGATCATGGCGGCTATGGTCCGCAACGCGACCGCCCCGACCCGGAGCACTATACCCAGCGCAACGTGCTGCTGAAGCTGCAGCAGCGCCTGGACGGCGGGCACCGCGTCGGCCTGACGGGCGAGTACTTCGATTTCGATTCCGACAGCGACAGCAAATACGAGCAAGGCCCGGGCACCAGCTACCTGGAGGGAGAGAACACGGCCAGCGAGAAAATCCGCCGCGAGCGAGTGTCGCTCGACTACGAGTACCGCGCGCCGCATGCCGGCGCGCCGGTCGACAGCGCCCGCGCGGTGCTGTACTGGCAGCGCCTGCGGCTGGACAAGGGGCTCGATGGCGTGCGCCGGGTGGACTCGCGCGCCTTCATCATTCCGGGCGATCCGATGCGCTACGGCTACCCCAACGGTCCCTATGGCCGCGACAACTCCATCCAGGAGACACTGTTCGGTGTGAACGGCGAGGCCACCCGGCGCATCGACGGAGCGGTGTCGCAACTGTGGACGCTGGGCGCGGAATGGGTGGGCAACCGCACGGAGCAATATTCGGACGGCTATGACAACTGCCCCGCACTGCCGCCCGGCCTGCCCGCGCGGTTCGGCCCGCGCGCTTGCGACATGCTGCACAGCAACCAGGCCGACATGCCGCGCGTCAAGGGCAGCCAGTGGGCCGCGTGGGTGCAGAACGAGATCGGCTTTGCCGACGGACGCTACACGCTGACACCCGCGCTGCGCTACGACCACTACGAGCAGAAGCCGCAGTCCACCGCCGGCTATGCCAGCAATCCCAATGCCGACGGGCTGCCGCCGTCATCGAGCGGCGGGCGTTTTTCGCCGCGCCTGCTGGGCGCCTGGAAGGCGCGCGACCAAGTGACCCTGTACGCGCAGTATGCCTACGGCTACAAGGCGCCCACCGCCACCGAGCTATACACCAACTACGGCGGCCCGGGCACTTACCTGCGCGTGGGCAACCCGGACCTGAAGCCGGAGACGAGCCGCGGCTGGGAACTGGGCGCGCGCCTGGGCGACGAGCAGTTGGGCGGTGCGCTGTCGCTGTTCGATACCCGCTACCAGGACTTCATCGACAAGCAGGTGCCGCTGGCGCCCGGCTCGCCGCAGTGGCAGGACAGCTGGACCGGCCAGTATCCGCTGGGCGTCACCGGCGCGGTCAACCGCGCGCGCGTGCGCATCTACGGCGCGGAGGCCTCGGCCCACTGGCGCTTCGCGCCGGGCTGGCGCGCCTGGGGTTCGCTGGCGTGGACGGTGGGCCGGGACCAGGACACGGACCAATACCTGAACTCGGTGCCGCCGTTCAAGGCCATCCTGGGCCTGGGCTACGAACGCGAGCAGTGGGGCGTGGACGCCGTGTTGACCGCAGCGGCGCGCCGCAACAAGGTCGAGTATCCGGATGCCGCAGCGGAAGCGCCCAACCCGGATTTCCGCGCTCCCGGCTACGGCGTGATGGACCTGATGGCGTACTGGAAGCCCGCCGCGGTGCGGGGGCTGCAAGTGCGCGCCGGCGTCTTCAACCTGTTCGACAAGAAGTACTGGGAAGCCATCAACGTGCCCACCGCCGGCGCGGTGGCGCTGCCACGTCCGGTAGACTGGTACACCGAGCCTGGCCGCAGCGTGCGCATTTCATTAATCTATCAATACTGACCCACGGGCCGGCACGCCGCGGCCCGGTGCCAGCACCGTCCGCCGCGCCCGGACACAGGAGAGCAACCTCATGAGCAATGCAAGCTACGACGAACTGGCCGCGCAACTGCGGGCGCGCAACGATGCCCTGGCCGCCGCCCAGCCCGGCCAGCGGGCCCGCAACCTGGCCCAGGCGCTGGGCGTATCCGAGGCGCAATGGGTGGCCGCGCAATGCGGCGGGCTGCGCGCCACGGCGCTCACGCGCGCGGACTCGCCGCAGCAGGTCTTCCGCGAACTGGGCACGCTCGGCGAAGTCATGGCGCTGACCCGCAACGACTGGTGTGTGCACGAGCGCCACGGCCGTTATGAATCGATCCAGGCCGAAGGCCCGGTGGGCCTGGTGCTGGGCCCGGACATCGACTTGCGCGTGTTCTTCGGCGGCTGGGACACGGCCTGGGCGGTCGAGCAGGACGGCCGCCACAGCCTGCAGTTCTTCGACCGCGCCGGCGTGGCGGTGCACAAGGTGTACCGCACCGATGCGACCGACGCGGCCGCCTACGAAGCGCTGGTGGCGCGCTACGCGGGCGAGCCCGCCTGGCCCGAGACGCGTCCCTACCCACCCGGCGACGAAGCCGGCACGGTGGCCGACCCCCAAGCCCTGCGCGACGCCTGGCTGGCAATGCAGGACACGCACGAGTTCTTTCCCATGCTGCGCAAGTTCAAGGTGTCGCGGCTGGCGGCGCTGGAAGCCGCCGGCATCGACCTGGCGCAGCGCGTCGAGGCCGACGCGGCCGAGCGCATGCTGCTGGCGGCCGCGGACTCGGAACTGTCCATCATGTGCTTCGTGGGCAACCGCGGCATGATCCAGATCCACACCGGGCCGGTCATGAACCTGCGCCGCACCGGGCCATGGTTCAATGTGCTGGATCCGAAATTCAACCTGCACCTGAATACCCAGGCCATCGTGTCGGCATGGGTCGTCAGCAAGCCGACCAGCGATGGCTGGATCACCTCGCTGGAACTGTACGCCGCCAGCGGCGACCTGATCGCGCAATTCTTCGGCGAGCGCAAGCCCGGCAAGCCCGAGCTGGCCGGCTGGCGCCGCCTGCTGGCCAGCCTGTGCGCGCAGCCGCTGGCCGCATGACGATGCAAAGGAGCACCATGGCGGCACGATTGCTGCAAGGACTGCTGGCCCTGCTGGCGGCCGCCTGCGCGGCCTGGCCGGCGCGGGCGGAGCCCGCCGCGCGCGTGGTGGCGCTGGGCGGCACGGTCACCGAGATCGTCTATGCGCTCGGCCAGGGGGACCGCCTGGCGGGCAGCGACCTGTCCAGCCTGTACCCGGAAGCGGCCACCCGGCTGCCGCGCGTGGGCTATTACCGGGCGGTGCCGGTCGAGGGCGTGCTGGCCCTGCGCCCCGACCTGGTGCTGGCCTCGGACCAGGCCGGCCCGCCCGCCGCGCTGGCGCGCCTGCGCGAAGTGGGCGTGCGCGTGGCCGTGGTGTCCGACCAGCCTTCGGTGCAATCGCTCGACGAGCGCATCCGCCAGATCGCGCACGCGCTGGACGTGCCGGAACGCGGCGAGCAACTGGCCGCGTCGGTGGCCGCCGCCCTGGCCGAGGCGCGCGTCCTGCCGGCCTCGCAGGCGCGCGCGGTGCTGATCATGAACCGCACCGGCACGCCGCTGGGCGCCGGCAGCGATACGGCCGCGTCGCTGGTGCTGGAATTGTCGGGGCTGGTCAACGTGCTGGCCGGCCAGCAAGGCTACAAGCCCTTGTCGGCCGAAGCCCTGAGCGCCCTGGCGCCGCAGGTGATCGTGGTGCCGCGCATGTCGCTCGAAGCGGCCGGCGGCATGGACAAGCTGCGCGCCATGCCGGGCGTGGCCAACACGCCCGCGGCGGCCAACGGCTGCATCGTCGTCATGGACGACCTGCTGGCGCTGGGCACCGGGCCGCGCCTGCCGCAAGCCATCCGCACCTTGAAGGAGACCGATTGTGTCGCTCGCCAGGGCCGCCAGCGCCATACGGCCCGCTAGGCGATCCAGGCCCGCCGTGCTGGCCGGCCTGGGTGCGGCGGCGCTGCTGGTGGCGCTGCTGGCGGCCCTCAGTGGCGCCGTGCAGATCCCCCTGGCCGACGCATTGCGCGTGCTGGCCGGCGCCGGCACCCAGCCGGACGATACGCTATGGCGCAACGTCCTGCTCGACATCCGCCTGCCGCGCGTGGCGTTCGCCATGCTGGCCGGCGCGGCGCTGGCCATCGCCGGCGCGGCCATGCAGGCGCTGTTTCGCAACCCGCTCGCGGAGCCCGGCCTGGTGGGCATCTCGGCCGGCGGCGCGCTGGGCGCGGTGAGCGCCATCGTGATGACCGCCGGCGGTTTCGCCGTGACCGCGCCGGCCGCCTTCGCCGGCAGCCTGCTGGCCACCGCCGCCGCGTATTCGGTGGGCCGCCGCGTGCCCGGCGTGGCGGGCCTGCTGCTGGCGGGCATCGCCATCAATACCGTGGCCGGCAGCCTGATCGGCCTGTTGACCTACATGGCCACCGACGCGCAACTGCGCGACCTGACCTTCTGGAGCATGGGCAGCCTGGCGGGCGCGAGCTGGCCGCTGCTGGCCTTCCTGGCTCCCTGGATCTTGCTGTGGTCGGCCTGGCTGATGCGCCAATGGCGCGCCATGAACGCGCTGCTGCTGGGCGAGCGCGAAGCGCAGCACCTGGGCTTCGCGCTGGTCACGGTGCGCTACAAGCTGGTGCTGGCCACGGCCCTGATCGTCGGCCCGCTGGTGGCGGCCACCGGCGGCATCGGCTTCGTCGGGCTGGTGGTACCGCACCTGGTGCGCATGACGCTCGGCGCGGACCATCGCTGGCTGTTGCCGGCGTCGATGCTGGCGGGCGCGCTGGCGCTGACGCTGGCCGACTGGCTGGCCCGCATCGTGGTGATACCGGCCGAGCTGCCGATCGGGCTGGTCACCAGCCTGGTGGGCGGGCCGTTCTTCTTGTGGCTATTGGCGCGGGGGCGCAGATTCTGATGAGCTTGCGAGCCCATGACCTGATCCTGTCGCGCGGCGGCAGCCGCATTCTTTCGAACGTATCGCTCGAGATCGAACCGGGCCGCGTGCTGGGGCTGCTGGGCGCCAACGGCGCGGGCAAGTCCACCCTGCTGGCCGCGCTGGCCGGCGAACTGCGCGCGGACAGCGGCGGCATCTGGTTGAACGGCACGCCGCTGGCCGGCCTGCCGCTGCGCCGCCAGGCGCGCCACCGTGCCGTGCTGCCGCAGAAGCCATCGCTGAGCTTCGACCTGGGCGTACATGAAGTAGTCGCCATGGGCGCCTACCCTTTCCCCGAGCTGGACCCGGTGGAAGTCGACAAGCTGGTGGGCTCCGCCCTGACGCTGGCCGGCGTGCCGCACCTGGCGGCGCGCCGCTACCCTGAGCTGTCCGGCGGCGAGCAGCAACGCGTGCAGTTCGCGCGCATATTGGCCCAGTGCCAGGCGCTGCGCGAACCCGGCACGCCCCGCTACCTGCTGCTGGACGAACCGATTTCCAGCCTGGACCCCAAGCACCAGATGGCGCTGTTGCGCACCACCGCGCAACTGGCGCACACCCAGGGCGTCGGCGTGCTGGTCATCGTGCACGACGTCAACCTGGCGGCGCGCTGGTGCGACCGCCTGGTGCTGCTGGGCGCGGGCGCCGTCGTGGCCGACGGCACGCCGCAGGCCGTGCTGACGCCGGCCCACCTGCGCGCGGTATACGACATCGAAGCCGACGTGCTGCCGCATCCCACCCTGCCGGGCCGGCTGCTGGTGCTGCCGCATTAGGCCATGGTCATCAGTTTTGCGCCGCGCCGGAGATGCGGACGATGTCCTTCCATTTTGCGGCCTCGGACTGCAGGAAACCGGCCAGCTGCTGCGTGGACATCTCCATCGGAACCAGGCCCATCGTATTGAGTTTGTCCCTGACTTCGGGCATTGCCATCAGCTTCGCCATTTCCGCGCGCAGCCTGGCGACGACCGCCTCGGGCGTTCCCGCCGGGGCCAGGAGCAGGATCCATCCCTGCAGGTCAAAGCCCTTCAGCCCCTGCTCCTGCAGCGTGGGGATATCCGGCAATGACGGAATCCGGGAAGCGGAAGTCACCCCCAGCGCCTTGACCTTGCCTGCTTGCAGCAGCGAATTGACGACGGGCACGTTGTCGGAAATGAAATCAATCTGCCCGCCGACCAGGTCGGCGGCGGTCTGCACCCCGCCGCGGTAGGGAACATGCGTGGCCTGCAGGCCGGACTGCTCCAGCATGGAGGAAATGACCAGATGCGGCGTCGTCCCGTTGCCCGACGAGCCATACGTCAGGCGGACGCCGGGCCGTTTTGCGTAGGCAAGCAGCTCCTGGTAGGTGGACGCCGGATAATCCTTGCGTACAACCAGCACCTGCGGCGCCCAGGCCACCGCCCCGACGGGTACGAAGTCGCGCGCGGCATCGTAGCCCAGGGTGCCTGGCCGCAGCCATTGGGCAATGGTCATGGGCCCGGTCGACCCCATCGCCAGGGTGTAGCCATCCGCCGGCTGGCTGGCCGCGTAATCCGTGCCGATCACACCGCCCGCTCCGGTGCGGTTCTCGACGATGACCGACTGGTGCAACGCCGCACTGAGCTTCTCCGCGATCAGCCGCATGGAAACATCCGATGAGTTGCCCGGCGGGAACGGGACGATGATCCGGACAGGACGCTCCGGCCAGGCGGCCATGGCACTCCCGGCCAGGCACCATGACAGCATGACGCAGGACATCAACCGATGCAGGCTTGCCTGCAAGAAAAAGGCGTTCATGGTTTTCCCCTTGAAGTTCTTTATGGATTGCGTGTCGGCCGGGCGTAGACGCGTCAGCCGGCACGCGCCACGTGGCCGCTGGCGCCGGACAGGTCCCCCAGCCGTTCACCCTTGGCAATGCGCTGCGTGTTGCTGGCCTGCCGGGCCTGCTTGGCCGCCGCCATTGCGGCGACTTCCCGGACCTCGTCCGGCGGCAGCACGAGCACCCCGTTCTCGTCCGCCAGGATGACGTCGCCGGGCGCCACCACCACCCCGCCGCATGACACCGGCACATTCATTCTTCCGGCCAAGTCATAGATGCGCGTGGTAATGGGAGAAATGCCGCGGCACCAGACCGGCAGGCCGTAGTGGGCGATTTCCGAAGGATCGGTACACATGCCGTCGACGATTGCTCCCGCGGCCTGCGCCGCCACCGCACCCTGCGTCACGCCTCCGCCCCAGCATGCGTGCTTGAGGTCGCCCAGGCGATCTATCACGACGATATCGCCTGGCTGCAAGGAGCTCAGCGCATGATGCAGCATGGTCGAGTCCTGCGCGGGCAACGCCAGGGTGATCGCCCGCCCGACGATTTTCTTGCCATGGCCCAATGGCTTTATCCGAGGGTCCATGAAACCCCAGTGGCGGAAATGGCCGATCGTCGCGGTCTCGATGTCGGCCAGCAGCGTGTACACCTCCGCGCCCAGGGGCGGCGGCGGCGGGCCGATTTCATATTTCTGCATCTACAGCACCTTGTGGGAAGCCAACGGAATCTGCGCGCGAACCTGGGAGACGTAGGCGGGGTCCAGCCTGGTGGACACGGCGCCCACGCCATCGGAGGCCTTGGCGACGATATGGCCCCACGGGTCGCAGACCAGCGAATGCCCGTAGGTATGGCGCGTCTCGGTTCCCTGCTGGAACGCGCCGTGCTGCGCCGGCGCGAGCAGATAACATTGCGTTTCGATAGCCCGGGCGCGGCACAAGACGTCCCAGTGGTCCTTTCCTGTCTGCAGGGTGAACGACGCGGGCAGCATGAGCACCTGCGCGCCCTGCTTCACGAGCTGCTGGAAGAGCTCCGGAAAGCGAATGTCATAGCAGATCGCCAGGCCGAATTTGATGCCATCCACATCCGCGACGACCACCTCGGACCCGGCCCGCACCGCGTCCGATTCGCCATAGCGCAGGCCGTCAGGCGTGACGATATCGAACAGGTGGATCTTGCGATAGCGGGCGATTTCCCGGCCGGCGGGGTCGAACACGACCGAGGTGTTGAATACTTTCTTGCCATCCGGGGTGCGCTCGTAGAAGCTGCCCGTATGCACGTGGATCTGGTGGTCCGCCGCGAGCTGGCGGCACATGGACCAGGCCGGGCCGTCCCGTTCGCCTTCGCCAGCCGCCACCTTGTCGGCCGCGCTGCCTCCCGCCCAGTCGAAATGCTCCGGAAAAGATATGAATTGCGGCTGCTCCGCCGCGATGGCGGCCCGCGCGAGGCGGTCCGCGTCGTCGACATTCTTGCGCTTGTCCGGCACGGAATTCATTTGAATCAGACTGATTTTCACGATTTCTCCTGAGGAATTTCGGGCATCGCGGTCTCCCACGCCAGGGCGGAATCGCAGGCCTCGCAATACCTGGAGGCCGCCTGCCGGGCCAGCGTCGCCACGGCGCGCGGCAGCTCGCTGCGGCCTTCGCGGATGAACGCCGCTACGTAATGCACCTGGGCAAATGGCTTGGTCGTGGGCAGCGCGACCAGCAAGCCCTGTTCGATCTCCTTGCTCACCGCGGCCAGGGGGACCGCTGTGATGCCGATCCCGGAGGTCGCCATTTGCACATTGGTGGGCAGGGCGGCGGACGCATGGATGATCACGGTCTGCTGCACCTCGCCCGCGAAATACTCTTCGATCCGCGCCTGGGAAGGAGTGCCAGGGGGGTAGCCGATGATGGGATAGCCGGCCAGTTCGCGTGGAGACAGCGGCGCGCCGCGGTCGATGTTGAATGCCGGACTGGCGACGAAGTGCATGGCGAACGAGCACAGCGGCGTCACTTCGATGTCCAGCCTGTCCGGCGGGGCGCTCGAGATGATGGCGACGTCGAGCCGGCCGGCCTCGAGCTCCTTGATCAACCGCTCGGACAACTCGGTCGTGACGCTCAGCGACACCTGGGGATATTCCTCCCGGATCGTGCGCACCAGCGTTGGGAAAACGGTCGGGATCATGGTGCTGACCGTACCCAGCCGCACGTGGCCCTTCAAGCGGGCCGGATCCAGCATGCTGCGCCTCAGTTTGTGGTACGCATCGATGATCTGCTGGGCCTGGTCGATGAACCGGAGGCCGTCCGGCGTGGGTTCGACCCCCTGTTCCGAACGTGTGAACAGGCACACTCCCAGGTCCTGCTCGATGGACGCGATCCGGTTGGAAATGGCCGTGTGGGTAATGCACAGCTTTTCCGCCGTGGCCTTGATGCTGCGCAGGCGCGCCAGCCACAGGACTGTCTCAAGGAACCGGATATTCATGCCGACCAGTCCCGTGTCTCGATCCCGGCGCGCACAGTAGCCATGATGGGGACATCGCCCTCCAGCGTCGTCCGATACATTGTCCTCACATAGGCGGCATCGTCGAAGCCGGTTGCGCAATGCTGCGTGCAGCGGTTGTCCCACAGGACGGCGTCGCCCGGCCGCCACTTCTGCGTGAAGATGAAGCGGGGCTGCTGGGCGAACTCCTGCAGATAACGAATCAGCGCGCGCCCTTCTTGCGGGTCCACGCCTTCTACATCGCAAGCCCAGCGGCCAATGTAGAGAGAGGTCCGGCCGCTGTCCGGATGCCGGCGCGCCAGGGGGTGGAAGACATCGGGACGATCCCGCTTCTCCTCTTCGGTCAGCGGGTCCATCAGGGGGTAATGGGTCGCGTGCAAGTCGATGCGGCTATACCGCGCGCGTCGGCCGGCGATGGCGTGGCGGACCGGTTGCGGCAGCGCTTCATAGACCGAATACATGTCCACGAACAAGGTATCGCCCCTTTCGGGCGGCACGCGCCGCGCATACAGCAGGGAGCCGGCATTGGGAATACGCTTGTCCTCGCCGTCGGTGTGAAACCCCTCTCCCGCCCGCTTCAGGCCAGCCTCGCCCGCCCCGCCCTCCCTGGATACGGGCTTGGAGGGGTCCTCCTTGCTGGCGTTCGACACGACGAACACCTCGGGATAGTCCGGCAAATTGAATTTGAGCGGCTTCATGATGTGCAGCTCGCCAAACCGCCGGGTGAACGCAATGTGCTGCTCGGGCGACAAATCCAGGTCGCGGAACAACAGTATGGAATGATCGATCCAGGCCTGCCTGATCTTCTGGAAATCGGCCTCGCCGACCTCCAGGCTGGCCGGCACCCCGGCGACCTGGGCGCCGAAACCTCGTTCGAAAGGAATGATGTTTACAGGCATCGCTATGGCCTCGTGATGGGATGGCAGCAGTATGCGAGCCCGGTTGCCGCCTGTCGAACGGGTTTTTATTGACCGGCCTGCAAGTTTTTTATGCCCCCCTCGGCCACGCGGCGGCAGCCCTGGATTTGGTTCTGCGCCCAGCGGCCGTCCGGCCGGCGTTACCATGGCGCGGCAACGTTGACGCTATATGAGGACTACGAAGTGCCACCCTCCCCAACCTCCGCCATCCAATACCGCCCCCTGCAGGAAGCCGACCTGCCCCAGGCCCATGCCCTGTCGGCCGCGCTGCAATGGCCGCACCGGCTGGAAGACTGGCGCTTCGGCTGGCGCCTGGGCGCCGGCGAAGCGGCGTGGCGCGGCACCGAACTGGCGGGGGTGGCGTTGCACTGGGATTACGGCACTTGCCTGACGCTCGGCCATATCATCGTCGCGCCCGCCCACCAGGGCCAGGGCATCGGCGGCACGCTGGTGGCGCGCGCCCTGCAGCGCGCGACGGCGCCGGCCGCGCTGCTGCACGCCACGCCGGCGGGCGCCGGCGTCTATGCCGGGCAGGGTTTCGGCGTCGTGGGCCAGGTGAGCCAGCACCAGGGCGTCGTGCCGGCGCACTTGCCGCCGGCCGGCCCGTCGCCCGCCGACGCCGCGCTGCGCCCGCTAGGTCCGGACGACCGCGCCTGGGCCATGGCATTGGACATGGCGGCCACCGGCATGCGGCGCGAGGCGCTGATCGGCACGCTGTGCGACACGGCGCAGGGGGTGGTCTTGATGCGCGCCGGCCAGCCGGCCGGCTTCTCGCTATTGCGCCGCGCCGGGCACGGCTGGGTCGTCGGCCCGCTGGTCGCGCCGGACCTGGACGGCGCGCAGGCCATGGTCCGGCACTGGCTGGCCGGACATCCGGGCGAGTTCGTGCGGCTGGATACCGCCGCCGATTCGGGACTGGGGCCGTGGCTGGCGCGCCACGGCCTGCCGCGCGTCGACTTCGGCGCCATCATGTCGCGCGGGCCGATGCCGGCGCGCGATTCCCGCCGGCGCGCCTATGCGCTGGTGTCGCAGGCGCTGGGCTAGCAGGGGCCTAGACCAGCACCCGCTCGATGCCGCCCCCGTTGGCGCGCCGCACGTAGTCTTCCATCCACTGCTCGCCCAGGATGTGGCGCGCCATCTCGACCACGATGTAGTCGGCGTCCATGGCGGTATCGCCCTGGTAGCGCGACAGGCCTTGCAGGCACGACGGGCAGGACGTCAGCACCTTGACCTCGCCGGCGTAGCCGTCCTGGCGCAGCGCGGCCTGGCCCTTCTGCAGTTCCTCCTGTTTGCGGAAGCGCACCTGGGTGGAGACGTCCGGCCGGCTCACCGCCAAGGTACCCGATTCGCCGCAGCAGCGGTCGGTCTTGACGGCGCCGTCGCCCACCAGGGAGCGCACCGTCTTCATCGGGTCCTGCAGCTTCATGGGCGTGTGGCAGGGATCGTGGTACATGTAGCGCACGCCCTTGGCCCCTTCCAGCTTGATGCCTTTTTCGAGCAGGTACTCGTGGATGTCGATCAGGCGGCAACCGGGGAAGATCTTGTCGAACTCGTAGCCCGCCAACTGGTCGTAGCAGGTGCCGCAGCTGACCACCACGGTCTTGATATCCAGGTAGTTGAGCGTATTGGCCACCCGGTGGAACAGCACGCGGTTGTCGGTGATGATCTGCTCGGCCTTGTCGTTCATGCCGTTGCCGCGCTGCGGATAGCCGCAGCACAGGTAGCCCGGCGGCAGCACCGTCTGCACGCCGGCATGCCACAGCATGGCCTGGGTCGCCAGCCCCACCTGCGAGAACAGGCGCTCCGAGCCGCACCCGGGGAAATAGAACACCGCTTCCGTGTCGGCCGTGGTGGCCTTGGGGTCGCGGATGATCGGCACGTAGTTGGCGTCTTCGATGTCCAGCAGCTTGCGCGCGCTCTGCTTGGGCAGGCCGCCCGGCATCTTCTTGTTGACGAAGTGCACCACCTGCTCGCGCAGCGGCGGCTTGCCCACCGTGGCCGGCGGGTGCGCCGTCTGCTTGCGCGCGAAGCGGGACAGCAGGTCGTTGGCCAGGCGCTGGGCCTTGTAGCCCACGCCCACCATGGCCTTGCGGGTGGCGTTGATGGTGGCCGGATCCTTGGCGTTCAGGAAGAACATGGCCGCGGTGGTGCCGGGATTGAACGACTTGCGGCCCATGCGGCGCAGCAGCGCGCGCATGTTCATGGAGACGTCGCCGAAATCGATATCCACCGGGCACGGGTTGTAGCACTTGTGGCAGACCGTGCAGTGGTCGGCCACATCCTCGAATTCTTCCCAGTGCTTCAGGCTGACGCCGCGGCGGGTCTGCTCTTCGTACAGGAAGGCCTCGACCAGCAGCGAGGTGGCCAGGATCTTGTTGCGCGGCGAATACAGCAGGTTGGCGCGCGGCACGTGGGTGGCGCACACCGGCTTGCACTTGCCGCAGCGCAGGCAGTCCTTGATGGATTCGGAAATCGCGCCAATGTCGCTCTGCTGCATGATGAGCGATTCGTGGCCCATCAGGTTGAAACTGGGCGTCCAGGCATGGCGCAGGTCGGCCCCCGGCATCAGCTTGCCGGCGTTGAAATGCCCGCGCGGATCGACGCGGCGCTTGTATTCCTGGAACGGCGCCAGCTCGGCCTCGGTCAGGAACTCGTATTTGGTCAGGCCGATGCCGTGCTCGCCCGAAATGACGCCGTCCAGGTCGCGCGCGATCTGCATGATGCGCGCCACCGCCTGGTGGGCCTCGGCCAGCATCTCGTAGTCGTCGGAATTGACCGGGATGTTGGTGTGCACGTTGCCGTCGCCGGCGTGCATGTGCAGCGCCACGAACACGCGGCTCTTGAGCACGCGCGCGTGGATGGCCTGGAACTCGTCGAGGATGTGCTTGCCGGTGCCGCCCGAGAAAATGCCGCGCATGGGCGCCAGCACCTCGGTCTTCCACGAGACGCGCACCGTGCGGTCTTGCAGCACGTCGAACATGCGCGCCTGCGGCTGCGCGGCCACGCGATCGGCCAGCGCCCCCTGCAACGGCGTCATGCCCAGCCCGGACAGGTCGGGCAGCGCCTGCTGCACCGGCAGGTCGAGGTTGTCGAGCAGCCACTGCCAGCGCCGCCGCACGGCGGCCAGCACGTCGATGGCCTGGCGGGTGCTCTCGGCCAGCGCTTCGGCGCGCGTCGCCTCGTCTTCGGCGTCCTCGGCCTTGCCCACCGGCAGCGGCGCCGCCAGGAACGCATCCAGGGCGTCCAGCAGCTTGAGCTTGTTGCGAGTGGACAGCTCGATGTTGATGCGCTCGATGTGGTCGGTGTATTCGCCCATGCGCGACAGCGGGATCACCACGTCTTCGTTGATCTTGAAGGCGTTGGTGTGGCGCGCGATGGCGGCGGTGCGCGAGCGGTCGAGCCAGAATTTCTTGCGGGCCTCGGCGCTCACGGCCACGAACCCCTCGCCGTGCCGCGTGTTGGCCAGCCGCACCACTTCGCTGGCGGCGGTGGCCACGGCGTCTTCGTCATCGCCGACGATATCGCCGATCAGGACCATCTTGGGCAGCGTGTCGCGCTTGCTCTTGGTGGCATAGCCGACGGCGCGCAGGTAGCGCTCGTCCAGGTGTTCCAGGCCGGCCAGGATGGCGCCGCGCGCGCGGCCCTCGCCGTCCAGGTAGCCCTTGACCTCGACGATCGACGGGATGGCGTCGCGCGCCTGCCCGAAGAACTCCATGCAGACCGTGCGGGTGTGGCGCGGCATGCGGTGCAGCACCCAGCGGGCCGAGGTGATCAGGCCGTCGCAGCCTTCCTTCTGCACGCCGGGCAGGCCGGCCAGGAATTTGTCGGTGACGTCCTTGCCCAGCCCTTCCTTGCGGAACACGCGGCCGGCGATTTCCAGTTGTTCGGTCTTGAGCAGGCGCTCGCCGGGCTTGCCGGCGCCGTCGAACCACTTGAGTTCGAAGCGCGCCACCTCGACGTCGTGGATCTTGCCGAGGTTGTGCTCCAGGCGGGTGACTTCCAGCCAGTTGCCGTCCGGGTCGACCATGCGCCACCAGGCCAGGTTGTCCAGCGCGGTGCCCCACAGCACGGCCTTCTTGCCGCCGGCGTTCATGGCGATGTTGCCGCCCACGCACGAGGCCTCGGCCGAGGTGGGGTCGACCGCGAAGACGAAGCCGGCCTGCTCGGCGGCCTCAGCCACCCGCTTGGTGACCACGCCGGCGCCGGCATGGATGACCGCCGCGGGCTCGGTCAGGCCGGGCAGGATACAGGACTCCACCGGCCCCAGGGCGTCGAATTTCTCGGTATTGATGACCGCCGACTTCCAGGTCAGCGGAATGGCCCCCCCGGTGTAGCCGGTGCCGCCGCCGCGCGGCACGATGGTCAGGCCCAGCTCGATGCAGGCGCGCACCAGCGCGGCGGTCTCGCCCTCGTTGTCGGGCGTCAGCACCACGAACGGGTATTCCACCCGCCAGTCGGTGGCGTCGGTCACGTGCGACACGCGAGACAGGCCGTCGAACTTGATGTTGTCGCGCGCCGTGATGCGGCCCAGCACCTTCTGGGCCTGCTTGCGCAGGTGCGCGGTCTGGTCGAATTCGCTTTCGAAGGCGGCCACGGCGGAACGTGCGCGCGCCAGCAGCTCGACCACCTTGGCGTCGCGCTGCGGGTCATGCCCCTCGGGGGCGGGCAGGCCGGGCTCGCGACGACTGTCGATCTCGCCCAGGCGGTGGTGCAGGGCCTCGACCAGCAGCTTGCGGCGCTTCGGGTTGTCGAGCAGGTCATCCTGCAGGTAGGGGTTGCGGCGCACCACCCAGATGTCGCCCAGCACTTCGTACAACATGCGCGCCGAACGGCCGGTGCGGCGCTCGCCGCGCAGGTCGCTGAGCCACTGCCAGGCATCCGCGCCCAACAGGCGGCCGACGATTTCCCGGTCGGAAAACGAGGTGTAGTTGTACGGGATTTCGCGCAGACGCGCGGTGGCTGCGGGCGGGATCGCCGCGGACAGGATTTGGCTGGCGAGGGGGGCGTTCATGGACAAGCGGAAGTGGGCCCTTAAAGAATCATTTTAAGACATTGTGCGACCGGGCCTGTCCGCCCCGCCGAACGCGGCCTCAGACCGGCTGCGGGAAGAACCAAAGCAGCCCGGCCGTCATGACGGTGTAGCGGGCGAATTTGCCAATGGCCATGTACAGGACGCAGGGCCAGAAAGCCAGCCGCAGCCAGCCGGCCACCGCGCACAGCGGGTCGCCCACGGCGGGCAGCCACGACAGCAGCAGCGCCGGCGGGCCCAGGCGATGCAGCCAGTCGTGCGCCCGCAGGTGCCAGCGGCCGCGCATGCGGTCGCCGAAGCCGCCGGGGTGGCCGTGCGGCGCGCCCGCCGGGGCCGGATGGGGGTGTTTCTCGCGCCAGCGCTCGAACGCCCGATGGGCGCCCAGGCCCATCGCATAGCTGATCGCCCCGCCCACCGTATTGCCCACGGTGGCCACCAGCACCGCCGGCCAGAACATTTCCGGCGCCAGCTTGACGAAGCCGAACACCGCCGGCTCGGAGCCAAGCGGCAACAAGGTGGCCGACACCAGGCTGACGACGAAAATGGCCGGCAGCCCCACCTCGGGCAGGGCCACCAGCGCCAGCACCCAGTGGACGGCGTTCAGCAGGCTTTGTTCCATGATGGGCGGCAGTGTAGCGCCTGCGGCAGGGCAAGTGGCAGAGCAGGTGTCCGGCACCCTGGGGGGCCCCGAAGGTGTCTGGCACCCAAAGGGTGTCAGACACCTCACTGGCAAGGAAGTCGGACGCCTTGCCGCTCGCCTGCCCGGAAACCCGGAAATGCCCAAGCGGCCCGGCAGACCCGTGTGATATTCTGCCCCACGCCTTTTTTCCCTCATCCCGGCTGTTTTCCGCCATCATGTCCGCCGACTATCTGAAACGCATCCTGACCTCCAAGGTCTACGACGTCGCCGTCGAATCCCCGCTCGAAGCCGCTCCCCTGCTGTCGCAGCGAATTTCGAACACGGTGCTGCTCAAGCGTGAAGATACCCAGGCGGTGTTCAGCTTCAAGCTGCGCGGCGCATACAACAAAATGGCCAACCTGGCGCCGGCGGCCCGAGCGCGCGGGGTCATTGCCGCTTCGGCGGGCAACCACGCCCAGGGCGTGGCCCTGGCGGCCAGCCGGCTGGGCTGCCGCGCCGTCATCGTCATGCCCACCACCAGCCCACAGGTCAAGATCGACGCCGTGCGCCGCCTGGGCGGCGAGGTGGTGCTGGCCGGCGAAAGCTTCTCGGACGCCTATGCGCATGCCCAGAAGCTTGAAAAGAAAGAGAAACTGACCTTCGTCCACCCGTTCGACGACCCCGATGTGATCGCCGGCCAGGGCACCGTGGGCATGGAAATCCTGCGCCAGCATCCCGGCCCCATCGATGCCATTTTCGTGGCCATCGGCGGCGGCGGCCTGATCGCCGGGGTGGCCGCCTATGTCAAGCAACTGCGGCCCGAAATCAAGATCATCGGCGTGCAGACCGAAGATTCCGACGCCATGCTGCGCAGCGTGCGGGCCGGACGCCGGGTCCAGCTCAGCGACGTGGGCCTGTTCTCCGACGGCACCGCGGTCAAGATGGTGGGCGCCGAGACCTTCCGGCTGACGCGGCAATACGTGGACGATTTCGTGGTGGTCGACACCGACGCCATCTGCGCCGCCATCAAGGACGTCTTCACCGATACGCGCAGCGTGCTGGAACCGGCCGGCGCCATGGCGGTGGCGGCCGCCAAGCAATACGCGGCCGAACACAAGCTCAAGGGCAAAACCCTGGTGGCCATCGCATGCGGCGCCAACATGAATTTCGACCGCCTGCGCTTCGTGGCCGAACGCGCCGAGGTCGGCGAAATGCGGGAAGCCGTGTTCGCCGTCACCATGCCAGAGCAGCGCGGCAGCTTCCGCCGCTTCTGCGAACTGGTCGGCCACCGCAGCGTCACGGAGTTCAATTACCGCATATCCGACGCCGAACGGGCCCATGTGTTCGTCGGCGTGCAGGTCAACTCGCCGGCCGAATCCGACAAGATCGCGGCAAATTTCCGTCGCCACGGCTTCGATACGCTCGACCTGACCCACGACGAAATGGCCAAGACCCACCTGCGCCACATGGTGGGCGGGCGGTCGGCGCTGGCCAGCCACGAGCTGCTGTACCGCTTCGAGTTCCCCGAGCGCCCCGGCGCGCTGATGCGCTTCTTGAACGCCATGAACCCGGACTGGAACATCAGCCTGTTCCACTACCGCAACCAGGGCGCCGACTATGGCCGCATCCTGGTCGGCATCCAGGTGCCGCCCTCGGACAAGAAGCTGTTCAAGACCTTCCTGGCCGAGCTGGGCTACCCGCACTGGAACGAAACCGACAACCCCGCATACCGGCTGTTCCTGTAGCCGCCAAGCGGCTGCCATGGCGGCCGCCCAAAAAAGCGGAAGGGCCTCGAAGAGGCCCTTCCTTTCTAGGCACAGACACGTCCGGCGCAAACCTTCGCGGGGTCAGTTGTCACTCGACGGGCAGCGGAAAACCCGTGCATTCGGCAACCCGCGCCGGACGCGGCATGCGCTTAGAACCGGTGACGCAGACCGAACGCAACGGCAGTGCTGCGCAGGTCTTCCGTAAACAGGTAGTCGTCCGCGTACGAGACATACGCGTACAGGTTGGTGCGCTTGCTCAGGTCATACGTGTAGCCCAGGCTGTAGACGTCCGTGGAGACGTCGTCGCCCAGGCGGTCGTCCTTGGGATCGGCGCGCTGCCAGGAAGCGAATACCTTGTGCGCGCCCAGGGGCACGGTGGCGCCCAGCATGTACGAATTGACCCGCGAGCCGTCCGCCAGGACGAAGTCGGGCACCGGCAAGCCGCGCGCGTCGGTGCTGACGAACCAGCCGTCGCGCGTCTGGCCGAAGGCGGCCGAGACCTTGACGACCTCGAAGTCGTAGGCCGCGCCGATGTTGTACTGCTGGATCTTGGCATCGGTATCGATGCTGCTTTGCGGGTTCATGCGGTCGTAGGACAGGGCCACGGTCAGCGGGCCGTTGGCGTACTGCGCGCCGACGGTGATGACGCGGTTGTTGTCGCTGGTGCGGGAATTGCCCTCGCCGCTGGCGTTGAACGAATAGCCGACGCCCAGCTGCAGGCCCGAGAACGACGGGGTCTGGTACATGACCATGTTGTCCAGGCGCATGGTGTTGGCCGAACCGAAGGTCGTGCCCAGGTTGGCCGTTTCATAGCTCAGGCCGAACGGATCGATGGGGGTGAAGTACTTCGAGGCCAGGTTGGTCTGGCGGCCGAAGTCGAGGCGGCCCCAGGAATCGCTTTCCAGGCCGATGGTGGCCTGGCGTCCGAACATGCGGTTGTTCTGGGCGTGGTTGCCGGTATTCGGTGAGAAGCCGCCTTCCAGTTGGAAGACCGCCTTCAGGCCGTCACCCAGGTCTTCGGTGCCGCGCAGGCCGAAGCGCGAGCCGCTGTTCACGCCGTCGACGGCGCCAAAGCGGCTTTGCTTGGCATCGTGCAGCTTGATGCGGTTGTAGCCCAGACCCGCGTCGATCAGGCCGTACAGGGTAACGGAGGTCTCCGCCTGGGCCGCGCCCGCGAAGCCCGCGGCCAGGGCGACGGCCAGTAGCGTTTTCTTCATGATGATTCCCTAAAGCAAGGTGACAGGAAGGCCATGCGGGGCCGGCTCGCGAGAGCCACGCGCCGCATGTTGCGTAAAAGTATCTTTCCAACTGCAAGAAGGATTAACGGCGAATTTGGCGAGCTGATCACCAAAAGCGCCGTTAATGCGTCCTACATCTGGCGGATACCGCCTTCCGCCCCAGGGGAACCCCGTGCCGGGCGTGTCAGTTGAAGGGCCGGATTCATGTCAAACAGGCAGGCTCGCGCCCCCGCCACGCGTTGCATTTTGACAACACATGCCGCCGCCCGGCGCGAGCCGCGACGGGGCGAAGGAAGTCAGCGCGCTTGGGGCGGGTAGTCCAGGTCGCCGAAGCTCACTTCGCCGGCGGCCTTGGCGGCCTCCAGTTCAGCTCGGACCTGGGCGCGGGTCTTGCGGGTGGCGGGCGGCCGCTCGGGCGGGTAGTCCAGGTCGCCCGAGCTCATCTCGCCGGCGGCGCGGGCCTGGGCGAGTTCCGCGCGCACCTGGGCGCGGGTCTTGTGTGCGGCGATGGGCGCGGGCGGCGGGTAATCCAGGTCGCCGGACGAGACCTGGCCGGCCGCGCGGGCGGCGGCCAGTTCGGCGCGCACCTGCGCGCGGGTCTTGCCGGGGGCTTTGGCGGACATGCGGGTCACCGTGATGGTCGCGCCGACGAAGCGGCGACGGCTTCATGATACCCCTGCGTCACGGACCGGCCCCGCAGTGTTGGTTCGTTACGGTGCCGCGGCCTGGCTCGCCCCTTGCGCGAGGTCATGCCGGGCGGTTTGCCTGCCGTGACGGACCCGATTGTTCCATTTTCGGCAAACGCATTATCCATCGTGATGGGATATGTTTACGCCAGGCATCGAACCTGAAGAACACCATGGATATCCAGCTCAACGACATCGCGCTGTTCGTCGAAGTCGCCAAGCGCAAGAATTTCAGCCACGCCGCTGAAGCCCTGAACATTCCCGCGTCGACGCTGTCGCGCCGGGTCAGCGAACTGGAACAGGGCATCGGCATGAAACTGCTGAACCGCAGCACGCGGCGCATCGAGCTGACCGAGGCCGGGCTGGTGTACTTCGAGCGCTGCCGCCCCATCGTCGAAGAAGCCCGCGTAGCGCACGACCAGTTGCTGGACATGGCGGCGCAGCCCAAGGGCCGGCTGCGCATCTCCATGCCGTCGAGCCTGGCCCAGCTGTTCCTGCCGGCGGTCATCCGCGAATTCCGCACGCTGCACCCCGACATCGAATGCGATTTCGACCTGAACATGCAGCACATCGACCCTATCAGCAACCCGTACGACCTGGTGCTGCGGTTCGGCAAGCAGCCGGACTCCAGCCTGGTGGCCCGCCAGATCGTGCTGATGCAGCACCGGTTATACGCCTCGCCGCAGTACCTGGCCTTGCACGGCGAACCGCGCGCGCCCGCCGACCTGGGCCATCACGAATGCCTGCGGCCCGCCATGAGCGAAGCGTTTTCGTACTGGGTGCTGCATTCGGGCGAAAAGGTCGAGCGGGTCGCGGTGTCGGGCCGGCTGGCGGCCAACAATATCGGCATGCTGTCGCGCCTGGCCAGCCAGGGGCTGGGCATCGCGCCGCTGCTGGTATTCGACACCATCGGCCAGCCCATCCGCAACAAGGGCCTGGTGCCGGTGCTGCCCGACTGGACGCTTACGCCGGTGCCCCTGTTCGCCCTGCTGCCGTCGCGCACCATTCCCGCCAAGACGCGCGCTTTCCTGGACTTCATCCAGCCGCGGCTCAGCAAGCCCGCGTCCTGGGCAATGGCCGAAGCCGCCTGAACGGCCGGCCTATTCCGCGTTGTCGTAGCTGCACACCGTGAAGAGCGGCGTGCCAGTGGCGGCCACCTTGCCGGAGCCACCCAGCTCGGGCAGGTCGATGATGGCGGCGGCCTCCACCACATTGGCGCCCAGGCGCTGCAGCAACTTGATGGCGGCCAGCATGGTGCCGCCGGTGGCGATCAGGTCGTCGACCAGCAGCACGCGCTGGCCGGTGCGCACCGAGTCGGTGTGCATTTCGACGGAAGAGTTGCCGTACTCGAGGGTGTATTCCTCGGCCACGGTGCGGAACGGCAACTTGCCCTGCTTGCGCACCGGCACGAAACCGAGGTTCAGTTCGTAGGCCAGCACGCTGCCGATGATGAAGCCGCGCGCGTCCACGCCCGCGACCAGGTCGAGGCGCTGGCGCATGTAGCGGTAGACGAACAGGTCGATCAGTACGCGGAAGGTGCGCGGATCCTGCAGCAGCGGGGTGATGTCGCGGAAGATCACGCCGGGCCGGGGCCAATCGGGGACGCTGCGGATGGTGCGCCGGATGAGTTCGGCGGTGTCGGTCTGCATGGGAACGCCCCGGAAAAATAAAGCAAGGCGAACTATAACCGTGTGGCCGATGTTAGGCCAGATCGGCGGCCGCCAGGCGGCCGCCCCGCAATTGCAGGCAGCGGTCCACCGTACCGGGTGGCAGTCCGGCGTGCGTGACCAGGATCACGGTGCGGCCGCGCGCCGCTCCGGCCAGGTCGCGGAAGAAGGCATCCTGGGTGGCCATGTCCAGGCCCGTGGTCGGCTCGTCCAGGGCGAGAACCGGGGCCGGCGATAACAGGGCACGCGCCAGGCACAGCCGGCGCGCCTGGCCGGCCGACAGGCTGGCGCCCGTCTCGCCGACCCAGGTATCCAGTCCGTCCGGCAGGCCGCGGACGAACTCGCCCAGCCGCGCCGCGTCCAGCGCCGACCACAGGGCGGCATCGGCGGCCCCGGGCGCGCCGATCAGCAGATTGGTGCGCAGGGTGCCGAGGAATACCGGCGCATCCTGGCTCAGCCACGCCACGCGCCGATGCAGTTCGGCCTGGGCCGCGTCGCGCACGTCCACGCCGCCGAAGCTCACGCAACCGGATTGGGGATCTTCGAGCCGCAACAGGAGTTGCAACAACGTGGACTTGCCGGCCCCGCTGGGGCCCATGATCGCGACGCGTTCCCCCGGAGCGATGCGCAGATCGATCCCGTCGAGCACCGCCGGCCCGGCCTGCCCGTCGGCGGCCGGATAAGCAAAATGGACCTCCTGGAACTCGACCGCCCCGTTGGCCGGCAAGGCTTGCGGCGTGGCGGGATCGCGCTGGTCGGCCGGCTGCTCCACGACGGCCCCGATGCGCCGAGCCGCGGCCACCGCGCCGCCTAGCCGTGAGGCGCCGCGCATCAGCGGGCCGGCCACCTCGAACAGGCCAAGCACCGCCAGCAGCAGGCCCGCCAGGAGCGGCCCGCCAAGCTGGCCCCGCGCCAGCGCGCCAAGCCCGAACCACAGCACCGCGACCACGCAGACGCCGGCGACAAGCTGCAACAGCCACAGGCCGGCGGCGGCCGTGCGGGCCTGCGCGTCGCGCGCCCGGGCCACCGCGGCGCAATAGCCGGCGAAACGCGCGCGGGCCGGGCCGGCGGCGTGCAGGGCGACCAGGTCGGCATGGCCTTCCACCGCTTCCAGGGTAGCGGCCCGCAGCGCGGCCAGGCTTTGCTGGACGGCGCGGCCCGGCTGGCGCGCGGCCCGGGCCAGCCACGCCGGGATCGCCAGGGTGACGATGCCCATGGCCAGCGCGAGGATCGCGCCGGCCATGGGCAGCCAGTATCCGAGCACGCCGGCCAACAGGGCGCCAGCGGCGGCGGCGGTCGCGACAGGCGCCAGCACATGCAGGAAGACCGTGTCCAGCGCATCGACATCGCCAGTCAGCCGGGCGACCAGGTCGCCGGCGCGATAGCGCGCCAATTGTCGCGGCGCCAGGCGCACCAGCGCGTCGAACACGCGCGCGCGCAGGTCGGTCAGCAGTCGCAGCGTGGCGGCATGCCCGACCAGGCGCTCGGCATAGCGCGAGGCAATGCGCACGAATGACAGCAGGCGCACCAGGGCCGATGGCACGAACAGGTTGAATGCCGTGCCGGCGCCGGCCAGCGCGGCCGCGCTGAGGAACCATCCCGACACGCCCAGCAGGCCGACCCCGGCCGCAATGGTAAGCAAGGCCAGCGCGAGGGCCGCCAGCAGGCCGCGCCAGCGGCGGCGATACAGCGGCAGCAGCAAGCGCAGCGGCCTCATGCGGGCTCCAGGGCGCCGCGCGCCAGGCGCACGACGCGCGGCAGGCGCGCCGCCACGGCCGGCGCATGGGTGGCCAGCAGCAGGGTGCGGCCGCGGGCGAAGGACAGGATTTCGTCCAGCACCTCGGCCTGGGTGGCATCGTCCAGGTGCGCCGTGGGCTCGTCCAGCAGGATCAACCCCGGGTCGCGCAGGAACAGCCGCGCCAGCGCCACCCGCTGCATCTGCCCGCCGGACAGGCCGTGCCCGCCCTCGCCCAGGCGCGTCTGCAGGCCGGCCGGCATGGCGTGCGTGAAGGCCAGTACGCGGGCGCGGCGGGCAGCCTCGCGCACTTGCTCGTCGGTGGCGTCCGGCCGGCCCAGGCGGATGTTGGCGGCGATGCTGCCGGCAAACAGGTACGGCCGCTGCCCGATCAGGGCCACGCGCGCGCGCAACGCGGACTCGTCCCAGTCCGCCAGCAGCCGGCCGTCGATACGGATCTCGCCCGCGCACGGACGCAGCCGGCACAAGGCTTCGAGCAGCGTGGTCTTGCCCGCGCCGCTGGCTCCCATCAGCGCCAAGTGGGCGCCGGCCGGCAGGTCGAGATGCGCCGCGTCGAGCACCGGCGCTGGCCGTCCGGCGGCCAGCGCCGTCAGGCCACGCGCCTGCAGGGCGGCCGCCCCGGAACCGGCCGGCACGGCCGCCCGGGGCGGGTGGCCTGGCGCGACCGGCCCGGGCAGTCCGTCGAAGACCTGGGCGATCTGCGCCACCGCCGCGCGGGCGGCGGCCCGGTCGTGGTAGTGGGCCGCGAACTGGCGCAGCGGCGCATAGACTTCCGGCGCCATCAGCAGGCAGAAAAAACCGGTTTGCAAGGTCAACGGCGTGGCGCGCAGGTCGAGAAAACCCAGGTACGTGAGGCCGAAATACACGGCAATGCCCGCCACGCCCAGCGCCGCGAAGAACTCCAGTACGGCCGATGACAAGAAGGCGATGCGCAGCACGGCCATCGTGCGGCGACGCAGGGCTTCGCTGGCCGCCGCCACGGCCTGCCCCTCGGCCGCGGCGCGGCCGTACAGCTTCAAGGTGACCAGGCCGCGCAGCCGGTCGGCGAAAAAGCCCGACAACCTGGCGAAAGCGCGCAAGTGACGGCGGCTGGCCGCCTCGGCGCCCCACCCCACCAGCGCCATGAACAACGGGATCAGCGGCGCGGTAACGAACAGCAGCAGCCCCGCCACCAGGTCGAACGGCAGCAACGCCACGGCAAATGCCGGCGGCAACACCGCCGCCGCGATCACCGCCGGCAGGTAGCGGGAAAAAAAGCCGTCGAGCGCATCGACCTGGTCCACTACGGCGCTGGCCAGTTCACCCGAAACACGGGTGCGGGACCAGGCGGGGCCTTGGGCGAGGAGACGTTCGAACAGGGCCAGGCGCACCGACTGCTTGACGCGCTCGGCGGTGCGCGCGCTGGCGCGCTCGGCCAGCCAGGCCAACCCGGCACGGGCCAGCATCAGCCCGGCGATCACGCCGATGCCGCCGGCCAGTTCGGCGCGCGGCGCCTGCCCCGCGATGGCGGCGTCGAGCAGGCGCGCCAGCCACCAGGCCTGCAACAGCAGCAGGATGCCGCCGACCAGGGGCGCAGCCGCGGCCAGGCCAAGCGGCCCGCGCACGGCGCGCGCCTGCGCCGCGAGCCAGCGCGCGTGCTCGGGCGGCGACGCGCGCGACGCGGCGGAGTCGCGCTCCAGGCCGGCAATACCGCTCACGCGTCGCCGGAGGTCTTGGCCGGATCGTGCTCAGCGCCTTCGCGCAGTTCGAACCACATGGCGTTGAGAATGGCAAACGCGCAAGCCAGGCTCAAGCCGAGAATCCACGAGAAATACCACATGAGCGGGCTCCTAGTAGGAATTGGGCGTGCCGCCCACCGATTCGTGCGTGACCTTGCCGCGCATCACGCGATAGACCCAGGCGGTGTACACGGTGATGATGGGCAGGAAGAACAGCACGGCCAGCAGCATGATCCACAGCGTCAGCCGGCTGGACGAGGCGTCCCATACGGTCAGCCCGAAGCGCGGGTCGGTCGACGACGGCATGAGGAATGGGAACAGGGCGAGCCCGACCGTGAGGATCACGCCGGCGATGGCCAGCGACGACACGATGAAAGCCAGCCAGTTGGCGCGCAGCGTCAGCAACAGCGCGACCAGCAGCGCGCCGCCCACGCCGAGCGCGGGCGCGACCCAGGCCAGCGGCCATTTTTCGAAGTTGGCCATCCAGCCGCCCGGCTGCACCGTCACGGCCTTGAGCAGCGGGTCGGAGGCGGCCATGGCGTTGGCCGGGCCGCTCAGGACATGGCCGTCGATGCCGCCCGCCACCCAGACTCCGCCGGTCACGAACAGCGCCGCGGTCAGGATGGCGGCGATACGGCCGGCCTGCCGCGCGCGCTCGGCCACGGCGCCGTCGGTGCGCCAGGCCAGCACGATGGCGCCGTGCATGACCAGCATGGCCACGCTGAGCAGGCCGGCCAGTAGCGCGAAGGGGCTGAACAGTTGGTAGAAATGGCCGTGGTAGACCGGCCGCAGCATGTCGCTGTCGAAGCCGAACGGCACGCCGACGATCAGGTTGCCCATCGCCACGCCGAACACCAGCGAAGTCACCACGCCCGATGCGCACAGGACGTTGTCCCAGGTCTGGCGCCAGCGGGTGCCTTCCATCTTGCTGCGGTACTTGAAGCCCACCGGCCGCACGATCAGCGCCACCAGGGCGAGCATCATGGCCAGGTAGAAACCGGAGAACGAGGCCGCGTACAGCAGCGGCCAGGCCGCGAAAATGGCGCCCCCCGCGGTGATGAGCCAGACCTGGTTGCCCTCCCAGACGGGACCCACGACGTTGATCACCACGCGCCGCTCGATGTCGGTGCGCGCCACCACGGGCAGCAGCGCCGCGACGCCCAGGTCGAAGCCATCCATGATGGCGAAGCCGATCAGCAGCAGGCCCAGCAATACCCACCAGATCACCCGCAAGGTCGCGTAGTCGAAAGGAATGAGACTGTCCATTTGCGATCTCCGTGGTCAGGCGGCGTCGACGGCCGCGATGGCGGGGTCGGCCGGCGCTCCCGAAGGCGCCGGCTTGTCCGGCTTCGGGCCGGCCTTGATGGCATGCAGCATGACCTTCACGCCGATGACCAGCAGCACCGTATAGAGCACCAGGAAGATCGTCAGGCTGATCAACAGGTCGCTCATGGTGAGCCCCGAGGCAGCGTAGTAGGTGGGCAGCACGCCCTCGATCACCCACGGCTGGCGGCCGTATTCCGCCACGAACCAGCCGGATTCGATGGCGACCCATGGCAGCGGCAGGCTCCAGAGGGCCACCTTGAGCAGGGCCGGCCGGCTGTCGAGCCTGCCGCGCGAGGCCAGCCAGAACGCCACGCCGAAGAACAGGATCAGGTACAGCCCCACCGCGACCATGATGCGGAAGGCCCAGAACAGCGGCGCCACATTTGGAATGGTGTCGAGCGCCGCCTGCTGGATGTCGGCGTCGGTGACCTTGGAAAGATCCGGCTGGTGGCGCTTGACCAGCAGCGCGTAGCCCAGGTCGGGCCACAGCTTGTCGAGCGTCATGCGGGCTTCGGTGTCGTTGGGATTGGCGCGGATGCGCTGCATCGCCTCGTAGGCCTGCAGGCCCTCGCGGATGCGGAACTCGGCGCGCTTGACCAGGTCGTCGATGCCCAGCAGCGGCGTGGTGAGCGAGCGCGTGCCGATGATGCCCATGACGTAGGGAATCTCGATCGCGAAGTCGTTCTTGCGCTCGGCCTGGTTGGGAATGGCGAACAGGTTGAAGCTGGCCGGCGCGGGTTCGGTATGCCACATGGCCTCCATGGCCGCGATTTTCATCTTCTGGTGCTCGGTGGTCAGGTAGCCGCTTTCGTCGCCCAGCACCACCACGGACAGCGCCGAGGCCAGGCCGAAACTGGCGGCCACCGCCATGGAGCGCTTGGCCAGGTCGACGTGGCGCCGCCTGAGCAGATACCAGGCGCTGATCGACATGACGAACATGGCGCCGGCCACATAGCCCGCGCTGACCGTATGCACGAACTTGGCCTGCGCCACTGGGTTGAAGATGACCGCGGCGAAATCGGTCATTTCCATGCGCATGGTGTCCGGGTTGAACACCGCCCCGACGGGGTTCTGCATCCAGCCGTTGGCGATCAGGATCCACAGGGCCGAGAAGTTGGTGCCGAACGCCACCAGCCAGGTCACGATGAGGTGGCCGACCTTGGACAGGCGGTTCCAGCCGAAGAAGAACAGGCCGACGAAGGTGGCTTCCAGGAAGAAGGCCATCAGGCCTTCCAGCGCCAGGGGCGCGCCGAATACGTCGCCGACGTAGTGGCTGTAGTAAGACCAGTTCATGCCGAACTGGAATTCCATCACCACCCCGGTGGCCACGCCGAGCGCGAAGTTGATGCCGAACAGCGTGCCCCAGAACATGGTCATGCGCCGCCAGATGTCGCGGCCGGTCATGACGTACACGCTTTCCATGATGGCCAGTATGAAGGACAGGCCCAGCGTGAGCGGCACGAAGATGAAGTGGTACATGGCCGTCGCGGCGAACTGGAAGCGCGACAGATTGACAACGTCGAGATCGATCATGGACAGCTCCCTAGCAGACAGCAAACCACGAAAGCACGCACATGCCGAGATCGATACGACAGCTGGCCCATGATAGGGGTCGCCACGGCAAGTTCATAGGAATACTCCTCGATTTGTGCCGCGGTGTCATTCCCGGCCCCGCAGCTTGCCGGCAAAATCCAACACTTTCTGTACCTTGGTGCCCAGTTTCATCAAGCTTTGCAGCGTCTCGGGCGGCAGGCGATGCACTTCGTCGAACCAGCCCGTGGACAATTCGATGAGTTCGAGCATTTCGCGCATGCGCTGCTGGGCATAGGCCTCGGAGGCGCCGGTGGGCGGCGCGAGCAGCGTGTCGCGCAACAGGGTGAGTGTGGGATCGATCTCGCGCTTGCGCTTTTCTTCCATGAGGATGCGGAAGATTTCCCAGACATCCTTGGGCGACTCGAAATAGTCGCGCCGGTCGCCCACCTGGTGCACCAGCTTGACCAGGCGCCACGACTGCAGCTCCTTGAGCCCCATGCTGACATTGGAACGGGAGAAACCCAGAGCTTCGGCGATGTCGTCCGCGTGCAGCGGCTGCGGCGACAGGAACAGCAGGGCGTAGATCTGCCCCACGGTGCGGTTGACCCCCCACCGGCTGCCCATTTCGCCAAAATGCAGGACGAAGCGTTCGGTCTGGGGGCTGAGCGTCATGAAAATTCTGTTACGTAGATTTCAGAAATTCCTGAAATTATCGAACTAACAGAAAAAGAACGCAAGCTCGTTGCGAATTGGCAAAGTCGCGCCTAGGCAGGAAAACAGGCGAACACGGCGTGCCCGCCGAAGTCTATGCGCGCACGGCCACCGTCGCTGCGACCCGCCCGGCTTTTTCGCGGGCTGCGTCCACGTCGGCCGCCACCGCCAGGGCTACGCCCATGCGGCGCTTCACGTAGGATTCCGGTTTGCCGAACAGCCGGATGTCCGTGCCGGGTTCGGCCAGGGCCTCGGCCACGTGGTGGAAGGACACCCCGCGCGCGTCCACGCCGCCATAGATGACACTGCTGGCGCCCGGCTGGCGCAGCGAGGTGTCGACCGGCAGGCCCAGCAGGGCTCGCGCGTGCAGCTCGAATTCGCTCTGGACCTGGCTGATCATGGTGACCATGCCGGTATCGTGCGGACGCGGGCTGACCTCCGAGAACCAGACCTGGTCGCCCGCCACGAACAGTTCCACCCCGAATACGCCCAGCCCGCCGAGTTCGGTGGTGATGGCGCGGGCAATTTCCTGGGCGCGCTCGAGCGCCGCGGGGCGCATCGGGTGCGGTTGCCAGCTCTCGACGTAGTCGCCGTCGACCTGGCGGTGGCCGATCGGGTCGCAGAAATGCGTATGCACGGCGCCGCGTGCGCGCACCGTGAGCAGGGTGATTTCATAGTCGAAGCGGATGAAGCCTTCGACGATGATGCGGCCCGCGCCCACCCGGCCGCCTTCCTGGGAATAGCGCCACGCGCCGGCGATGTCGTCGGGCCCCTGGATGACCGACTGCCCCTTGCCGGAGGACGACATGACCGGCTTGACCACGCACGGGTAGCCAATGCCGCCGTCGATGGCCTGGCGCAGCTCGGCCTCGCTGTCGACGAAGCGGTACGGCGAGACCGGCAGGTGCAGGGTCTCGGCGGCCAAGCGGCGGATGCCTTCGCGATTCATGGTCAGCTGGGCGGCGCGCGCGGTCGGAGTGACGCGCACAGCGCCGGCCGCCTCGAGCTCGACCAGGACGTCCGTGGCGATGGCCTCGATCTCGGGCACGACCACGGCGGGGCGCTCCTGCTCGATGATGCGGCGCAGCGCCTGCGCGTCGGTCATGGGAATGACGTGCGCGCGATGCGCCACCTGGTGGCCCGGCGCATCGGCGTAGCGGTCGACCGCCACGACTTCGGCCCCCAGCCGCTGCAAGGCGATGATGACCTCCTTGCCGAGTTCGCCGGCGCCCAGCAGCATGACGCGGGTGGCCGAGGCGGACAGGGGCGTGCCCAGCACGGGCGCGGGAAACGAAGACATGATGTGACGGGCCTGGAAAAAGAGTTGAAACCGGAAATTGCGGCGCCAGCATGCCATAGCACCCCCGGCGCCAGCAACCTGCCATACTACGATTAAAATCCCGCCATGACTGAGCATCCCCATTCTTCGTCCGAAGCCGCCCTCGACTCGGCGCGCCGCACCCTGCAGGTCGAGGCGCAAGCCATCCACGACCTGTCGGCCCGGCTGGACGACGGCTTCTCGCGCGTGGTCGACATGCTGCTGGCCTGCCGTGGCCGCGTGGTGGTCAGCGGCATCGGCAAGACCGGCCACATCGCCCGCAAGGTCGCCGCCACCTTCGCCTCGACCGGCACGCCGGCCTTCTTCGTGCACGCCGCCGAAGCCATCCATGGCGACCTGGGCATGATCACCCGCGATGACGTATTGATCGCGATCTCGCATTCCGGCTCGGGCCAGGAATTGCTGACGATCCTGCCGGTGGCCCGCCGCATGGGGGCCGGCCTCATCGCCATGACCGGCAACCCGTCTTCCGAGCTGGCGCGCCTGGCCGACCTGCACCTGGACACCAGCGTGGCGCAGGAGGCCTGCCCGCTCAACCTGGCGCCGACGGCCAGCACCACCGCCGCGCTGGCGCTGGGCGACGCGCTGGCCGTGGCTTGCCTGGAGGCGCGCGGCTTCGGCCCCGAGGACTTCGCCCGCTCGCACCCGGGCGGCACGCTGGGGCGCCGGCTGCTGACCCATGTGCGCGACGTCATGCGCAAGGGCGCGGCGCTGCCCACAGTAGGCCAGGATTCCCCGCTGTTCCCGGCGCTGGAAGAAATGTCGGCCAAGGGCATGGGCATGACCATCGTGCTCGACGCCGCCGGCAAGCCGGCGGGCATCTTCACCGATGGCGACCTGCGCCGCCTCATCGAGCGCCATGGCGACATCCGCAACCTGACGGTGGCCCAGGGCATGACGCGCATGCCGCGCAGCATCGGCCCGGACGCCCTGGCCGTCGAGGCCGCCCGCCAGATGGACGAACAACGGCTCAACCAGATGCTGGTGCTGGATGCCGACGGTTCGCTGCTGGGCGCCCTGCACATGCACGACCTGATGGCCGCCAAGGTGGTATGACCATGACGACTTCCCCCTCCTCCACCCATCCCGCCGAGGCCCTGGTGCTGGCCCGCATCGCGCCGGCCGTGCGCGAGCGCGCCGCCGCCGTGCGGCTGATGGTCTTCGACGTCGACGGCGTGCTCACCGACGGCAGCCTGTACTACGGCGAGAACGGCGAACTGTTCAAGCGCTTCCATGCGCTGGACGGCCACGGCCTGCGCCTGCTGATCGAGGGCGGCCTGAAAGTGGCCCTCGTCACCGGCCGCTCGGGGCCCATCGTCGACCGCCGCGCCGCCGAGCTGGGCATCGCCGAGGTCCACCAGGGCGTACGCGACAAGGCCGCCGCGCTGGCGGAACTCGCCCAGCGCAATGGCGTCGAACTGACACAGACCGGCTACATGGGCGACGACATCATCGACCTGCCCGCCATGCAGCGCGCCGGCTTCGCCGCCAGCGTCGCCAATGCGCCGGGCTACATCGCCCAGGCCGCGCACTGGGTCGCGTCGCAGCCGGGCGGCAGCGGCGCGGTACGCGAGTGCTGCGACCTGCTCCTGGCCGCGCAAGGCCGGCTGGGCGCCTTCATGATGGCGCCCGGCCTGCTGGGCCCCGGTGCCATCCAGTAACCGCCGCCACGGCATGAAAGAACGTCTCCCCGCCCTGATCGCGCTATTCCTGCTGATCGCGCTCGTCGCCGGCACCTGGTGGGCCGCCGACTACGCGCAGCGCGCCATACCGGTCGACCCGCCGCGCCGGCTGACCCACGAAATGGATTCCTGGGGGCGCGATTTCGTCATGCTGCGCACCGACCCGGCGGGCAAGCCGATCAATCGGCTCGAAGGCGACTATGTGCAGCATTTTCCCGACGACGACTCCTACCACGTGACGGCGCCGCGCGCGATCGGCCAGCAAGCCGAGAACCCCATCACGGTCGGCACTTCGAAGACCGCCATCATGGAGCGCGACGGCAAGCGCATCGTCATGAACGGCGAGGCGCATGTGCACCGCCAGCCCGACGCCAACAACGACGCGCTCGACGTGCGCAGCGAGCAGCTCATCATCCTGCCCGACGAGGACGTGGTCTACACCGACCTGCCGGCCGTGGTCGTGAAGGGCCGTTCGCGCATGAGCGGCACCGGCATGCACTACAACAACAAGACCCGGCAACTCCAGGTGTCGGCCTCCACCGACGTCAAGATCGACGGCGCCGAAACACGCCAGCGCCAGTCGCGCAAATCAACCCAGAACCGACCATGACCCATTCCCGTCCTCTTCTTGCTTCGACGCGGCTGCTCGGCGCCCTGCTGCTGGGCGCGGCCATGTGCGCGCAGGCGCAGCAACAGAATGCACCCGCCGAGGAGCCGAGCACGCTGATCCTGTCCGACACGCTGCACTACGACGACGTGAAGCGGCAAAGCATCTTCACCGGCAATGTCGTGCTGACGCGCGGCCTCATGAAACTGACCGCCGACCGGCTGGAAGTCCATGAAGACGCCGGCGGCAACCAGTACGGCACCGCCACCGCCGACAAGGGCAAGATCGTCACCATTCGCCAGGAACGCCCCGAGACGTACGAAGTCATCGAAGGCAAGGGCCTGCGCGCCGAATACGACGGCACCAAGAGCCAGTTCGACCTGATCGGACAGGCGGTCGTCACCCGCTACATCTGCGGCAAGCCGTTCGACACCATCCGGGGCGAACGCGTGCGCTACAACGAAAAAACCGGAATCTACCAGGCCCAGGGCGGCCCCAATTCGTCGGCGCCGGGCGGACGCGTGCGCTCGCTGGCCGAGCCGCGCGCCAAGGCCGACGCGGCCATCGCCGAGTGCCGCGCCAAGGGCGGCAAGGGCGCCAAGCAAGGCAGCTGACGCCCCCTTCGCCTCATCCGACCGCATCCACGATGACCCAGACCTCCAACCCTTCCTCCCCCGCCCCGGGCGTCAAGCAGGGCAGCCTGCGCGCCACCGGCCTGCGCAAGATCTACAACGGCCGCACCGTCGTGCAGGATGTCTCGCTGTCGGTCGTCAGCGGCGAGGTCGTGGGGCTGCTGGGCCCCAACGGGGCCGGCAAGACCACCAGCTTCTACATGATCGTCGGCCTCGTGCCCGCCGATGCGGGACGCATCGAGATCGACGACGCCCCGATCACCTCCATGCCCATCCACAAGCGGGCGCGCATGGGCCTGTCGTACCTGCCACAGGACGCCTCGGTGTTCCGGCGCCTGACGGTCGAGCAGAACATCCGCGCCGTGCTCGAACTGCAGATCGACGCACACGGCAAGACCTTGTCGGAATCCCAGATCAAGGAACAGCTCGAAGCGCTGCTGGACGAACTGCAGATCGGCCATATCCGCGGCAATGCCGCCATCTCGCTGTCCGGCGGCGAGCGCCGCCGCGTGGAAATCGCCCGCGCGCTGGCCACGCGGCCGCGCTTCATCCTGCTGGACGAGCCGTTCGCCGGGGTGGACCCGATCGCCGTGATCGAAATCCAGCGCATCGTGCGCTTCCTCAAGGGACGCGGCATCGGCGTGCTGATCACCGACCACAACGTGCGTGAAACCCTCGGCATCTGCGACCGCGCCTACATCATCAGCGAAGGCAAGGTGCTGACGGACGGCCAGCCCGACGAAATCGTCGGCGACCCCGCCGTCCGGCGCGTCTACCTGGGCGAACACTTCCGCATGTAACCCAGCCGCGCCCGCGCGGCAAGCCCCCTCCCGCCCCGGGAAAACCCCTGCCCACGGCCACCCTGGGGAGGGCGCCTGCGCTTGTCCCGGCGCAACTTGTTTTACCCGCCAGAGTCTATACACTAGTACTGAACGCCGCCGCTTTCCGCGGCAGCGCGAAACCTCTTTTCACCCTTCTACAGGAGGCCCTTTTACAAAATCCCTCGCGCGATTCGCGCACCCATTTCTCTTTTTCAAGGAAGGAGAGCGCACTATGAACCTGAGCATCTGCGGTCGTCACCTCGACGTCACCCCGGCCATCCGGGAATATGTCATGAATAAACTGGCGCGAGTGCTGCGGCATTTCGATCACGTGATCGATACCCAGGTCATGCTCTCAGTAGAGCCCCTGCGGCACAAAGCCGAAATCACCATGAGACTGCGCGGCAAGGACATCCACTGCGAAGCGGTGGACGAAAACCTCTACGCAGCCATCGACCTGCTGGCCGACAAGATCGATCGCCAGGTCCTCAAGCACAAAGACAAGGTGCAAAGCCATTCAGCCGAGTCGGTGAAGCGACAAGCCGCTGCCATCGCGCAGCAGAACCCGTAGTCCCGCGCCTCACCTCACGCTCGCGCCGAGCATGCGCCCGAGCTTGAACCCATGATCCCCCCGGTGGATCATCCGACCCCGGTGTCCCGCAGGATGCAGTACCCATCCCGCCGGGGCATCGGCTAGTCACCCTCCCCCTCCCATTAGCGTCCGGAACCGACTATGCTGTCGCGTTCACAAGGCACGCCGCCGCCGTGCGTTTTTGCACTGCGGCATATAACCATATAATGACCCGCATGAATCATTTGTCGCGCATCCTCCCCGCCGGCAACATCGTGCTCGACATGAACGCCACCAGCAAGAAGCGGGCGTTCGAGCAGGCCGGGCTACTTTTCGAAAATCATCATGGCCTGGCCCGGACCGTCGTGTTCGACAGCCTGTTCGCCCGTGAGCGCCTCGGCTCGACCGCGCTCGGGCAGGGCGTGGCGGTGCCGCACGGCCGCGTCAAGGGGCTGGAACAGCCCCTGGCCGCGTTCATCCGGCTGGCGCAGCCCGTGGCATTCGACGCCCCCGACGGCCAGCCGGTCACGATGCTGATGTGCCTGCTGGTGCCCGAGACCGCCACCCAGCAGCACCTGGACATCCTGGCCGAACTGGCGCAGCTCATGTCCAACAAGGCGTTGCGCGAAGGCCTGGCCACCGAAGCGGATCCGGCCGAAGTCCACCGGATGCTCACCACGGGTCAACGCTGACCGCCGCGGAGTCGCTGCCATGCTTACCGTGCAGGAACTGGTCGACGACAACGCCGACAAAATCCCCTTCAACTGGATCGCCGGCCACGGCGCCGCCGACCGGGCGATCCGCGACGACGGCATGGCGGCCGCCGACCTGGTCGGCCACCTGAACCTCATCCACCCGTCGCGCATCCAGGTGTTCGGCCAGGAAGAACTGGCGTATTACAGCCGCTTCGACCTGCGCCGCCGCACGCACCACATGGACGAGTTGCTGATCGGCGGCGTGCCGGCCATTTTGCTGGCCGACGGCCTCTCCCCGCCGCAGGACCTGATCGACCAATGCGAACAGCACCAGGTGCCGCTGCTGTCCACCCCGGTGGCGGCGGCCCAGCTCATCGACCTGCTGCGCATCTACCTGGGCAAGAAGCTGGCTCCCACCACCACGGTGCACGGCGTGTTCATGGACGTGCTCGGCCTGGGGGTGCTGATCACCGGTGAATCGGGGCTGGGCAAGAGCGAACTGGCGCTGGAGCTGATCTCGCGCGGCCACGGCCTGGTGGCCGACGATGCGGTGGAGTTCTCGCGCACCGCGCCCAGCATGATCGAAGGGCACTGCCCGCCACTGTTGCAGAACATGCTCGAAGTGCGCGGACTGGGGTTGCTGGACATACGCACCATCTTCGGCGAGACCTCGGTGCGCCGCAAGATGCGCCTGAAACTGATCGTCCACCTGGTGCGCGCCACCGCGCAGGACAAGTTCGAGCGCCTGCCCCTGCAGGACATCACCCAGGACATGCTCGGCCTGCCGGTGCGCAAGGTGATGCTGCAGGTCGCGGCCGGCCGCAATCTCGCCGTGCTGGTCGAGGCGGCGGTGCGCAATACCATCCTGAAGCTGCGCGGCATCGACACCCTGGGCGAATTCATGGAACGCCAGGCCATGGCGATCCTGCAGAGCAGCAAGTAGCCTGCCCCGCCCAGCGGGCGGGGCCTTCTGTCGGCGTAAGCAAGCCCTAATCGAGCGTCGCGGCGCTGCGCACGCGCTTGATGTCGAATGCGGTGACCGAGCCGGCGCCATTGCCCCAGCTGGACCGCACGTACGACACCAGCGCCGCCACGTCGGCATCGCCCAGCAGCGGGCCGAACGGCGGCATGCCATGCGGACGCGGGTTGGCCGCCGTGGCGGGGGCATAGCCGCCGTCCAGCACCACGCGGATCGTGTTGACGGGCGACGGCGCGGTGACGGTCGGGTTGCCCGCCAGCGCGGGCCACGCCCGGCCGCTGCCCGAGCCGTCGGCCTGGTGGCATTGCACGCAATGCTGCTCGTACAACTGGCCGCCGCGCTGCATCAGGGCGGCGCCGGCCGGGCGCCCCGGCGCCGGCCTGGTCTCGGCGGCGGGCAAGGACTTCAGGTAGGCGCCGATCGCCAGGGCGTCGGCGTCGGTCAGGTATTGCGAGCTGCCCAGCACCACCTCGGCCATCGGCCCGGCGGCGCTCGAATGACGCGCCATGCCGGTCTGCAGCAGGGTCGCGATGTCCTGTGCGCTCCAGCGCCCCAGCCCGGTCAGGGGATCGCCGTCCAGCGGCGGGGCGTACCAGTCCAGCCCGGCGATCAGAGCGCCGCCCAGGCGCTCGGCCCCGACGCTGGCGCCCAGGCGGTTGCGCGGCGCGTGGCAGGCCGCGCAGTGGCCCAGGCCCTGCACCAGATAGCGGCCGCGGTTCCACTGCGCCGGCTGGTCGGGCTGGTCCTGCTGGACGCCGGGGCGGAAATAGAGCGCCCGCCAGACTGCCAGCAACCAGCGCTGGTCGTAGGGAAACGCCAGGTCATGCGGACGATTGGCCCGCTCGACCGGCTCGACGGTGCGCAGGAAGGCATAGAGGGCATCGGCATCCGCACGGGTAATGCGCGTGTACTCGGTATATGGAAACGCGGGATACAGCAGGCTGCCGTCGCGCGATTTGCCGTTGTGCAGCGCGCGCCAGAAATCGTCGGCGCTCCAGGCGCCGATGCCGGTCTGCCGGTCTGGCGTGATGTTCGGGCCGTACAAGGTGCCGAACGGGGTCGGGATGGGCGTGCCGCCGGCATAGGCCTGGCCGCCGCGGGCCGTATGGCAGGCCGCGCAATTGCCCAGCCGGGCCAGGTAGCGGCCGCGTTCGACGAGCTGGCCGGCATCGGCCTGGACCGCGGCGGCGGCCTCGGCGTCGTCTTCGCGGGTGCCTACCCAGTACAGGATGGAAACGCCCGCCGCCACGGCGAGCACCAGGATCAGGAGGATTTGCTTGATGAGTTTCATGTCGTCCCCCTTAGTGCCGGGCCTGGCTGCCGCACTCGACCGGCAGGTCCGTCGACCCGGCGGGATCGGGCACGTAGGGCTCGACGATGGGGCGCGACGCCAGCCACGCCGAGAGGGCGCCGATGTCCTGGGGGGTCAGCTTGTCGGCGATGGCGGCCATGCAATCCGGCTCGGCCGCCCGGCGCAGGCCGTTCTTCCAGCCGCCGATCTGCGCGGCGATGTAGTCGCGCGGCAGGCCCAGCAGGCCGGGTATGGCGGGGGCCAGGCCGCTGAACGCAGCCCCGTGACAGGCGGCACAGGCCGGCAGCCCGCGCTGCGGGTCCCCCTGGGTGGCCAGCAGCCGGCCCTGCTCCAGGACGGCGGCCGAGACGGCGGGCGCGGTCGGCGGCGGATACGGGACATGCTGGTCGGCGAAGTAGGCTGCGATCTCGCGCAGGTAATCGTCGGGCAGGCCGTCCAGCAAATGGGCCATGGGACGGTACTGGCGCCGCCCGTCCCGGAAATTCAGCAACTGGTGATACAGGTAATCGCGCGGCTTGCCGGCCAGGCGCGGATAGTACCCATCCGTCCCTGCTTTACCCTGGTCGCCGTGGCAGGCGGTACAGGCCGCCACGCGCGCCTGCATGGTGTCCGGGCGCAGGGACGCGCCCTCTTGCGCCCCGGCGGGCCCGGCGGCCAGCGCCGCCATTCCCGCTGCGGCGGCCAGCGCGGCCGGGCCCGCAATACGGGAGAAAAGTGAAAATGCTGACATTCCTGGACAACATCGATGCAAAAGAAGGCCGCGCCCGGTCGGGAGCGGGAAGAGGAGCCCGCCCATGTTACAGGCCAATGGCGCTGTAATGCTATATCGGGCCGTATCAGGCGGGTATCACGACGGCAAAATCGTGCAACAATCAAGGCCATGTTGAAAGTCGTCCTCATCACCGGGATATCCGGCTCGGGCAAGTCGGTGGCGCTGCGCATGCTGGAAGACGCCAGCTACACTTGCATCGACAACCTGCCGGTCCGTTTTCTCAGCGAAGTCATCGCCGGCGCGCGTGACGACGGGCTGGAACGGATAGCCATCGCCATCGACGTGCGTTCGCCGGGCGAACTGGCCGAGCTGCCGGGCGTGATCACGGCGCTGCGCGCCATGGGCACCTCGCTGCGCGTCGTGTTCCTGGACGCCAACACGAATACGCTGGTCCAGCGCTATTCCGAATCGCGCCGCCGCCACCCCCTCACCGACCGCCTGGCGCGCGGCAGCACGTCGCCGTCGCTGCTGGACTGCATTGCGCTGGAGCGCGACCTGCTGGCCCCCCTGCGCGAGCAGGAACACGTCATCGACACCTCCGACCTGACGCCGGGCCAGTTGCGCGCCTGGATCCGCGGCCTGATCCAGGCCGACCGGCCGCCCCTGGTGCTGACTTTCGAGTCGTTCGCCTACAAGCGCGGCGTTCCCAGCGACGCCGACCTGGTGTTCGACGTGCGCTGCCTGCCCAATCCCTACTATGATCGCAATCTGCGGCCCTTGACCGGCCGTGACGAACCGGTGGCGAACTGGCTGGCCAGCTTCGATATCGTCGGCCAGATGATCGACGATATTGCCGGCTACCTGAGCCGCTGGCTCCCGCAATACACGCAAGATACGCGCAATTACCTGACCGTTGCCATTGGCTGTACCGGCGGCCAGCACCGCTCGGTGTACGTGGTGGAGCAGCTGGCGCGCCGCTTCTCCGACCACACCCCGCTGCTGGTGCGGCATCGCACGCAATTGCCCGACGAACCCGCATGACGAGATCACGACAACTATTCACATTCCTGCTGATCGGCCTGGCCATGGCGATCGCCGGCTGCTCCTCTTCCCCCAAGACTCACCAGGCCGCCACTGGCGGCGGCTACTACCAGGACGACGGCCCCGAAGCCAATCCACCGTCCGGCCTGGAGAGCGTTCCGGACGCCATCCCGCGCCTCGAGCCCCTGGCCAGCGGCGCCAACCGGCCATACACGGTGTTCGGCAAGCGCTATGTGCCGGATGACGGCGAACAACCCTACAAGGAACGCGGCATCGCCTCCTGGTACGGCAAGAAGTTTCATGGCAAGCGCACCGCCATCGGCGAGGTCTACGACATGTACGAAATGACGGCGGCGCACCCGACCATGCCGCTGCCGAGCTATGCGCGAGTCACCAGCACGATCAACGGCAAGACCGTGATCGTGCGGGTGAACGACCGCGGCCCGTTCCACAGCAACCGCATCATGGACCTGTCGTATGCGGCGGCGCGCAAGCTGGGCATCATCAAGCCCGGCAAGGGCGAGGTGGTGGTCGAACGCATCCTGCCGGAGGAGATCCGCCTGGCGCAAGCCGACCGCCAGACCATGACGGACGCGGCGCCGTCCCCCACGATGCTCGCCTCGGCGAGCCCGTCCGGCCAGCCCGAGCCGGCGGGGCTGGCTATGACCGAACTGGGACGCGCGACCCCGGCCCCCGCCGCGGCGTCCGCGCCGGGCCAGGTGTACTTGCAGGTCGGCGCCTTCAGCGAGCCGGCCAATGCCCAATCGCTCATGAGCCGGGTCAACCAGCAACTCGGCCCGGCCGCCGGCGACCCGCCTGCCACCGTGCAGCAGACCGGCAGCCTGTACCGCGTCAAGATCGGGCCCTATGCCGACCGCGCCAGCGCGCTGGACGCTGTCGGCCAGGTGGTCGACCGCATTGGCATCCTGCCCAACGTCGTCGGACCCTGACCTACCAGGGCAGTTCGGCCTGGCCGCTATCCACCCGCCGCGTGCGCGCGTGACGGCCCAGGTAGCGGTGCCCCTCATGCGCCAGCAAGGCCTGCTTGCGCGGCAGCCCCCCGCCGAAGCCGGTCAGCGACGTGTCGCGGCCGATCACCCGGTGACAAGGAATGATGATGGAAATGGGATTGCGGCCGATCGCCTGCGCCGCCGCCCGCACGGCCTTGGGCCTGCCGATGGCCCGGGCCAGTTCGCCATAGCTGCAGGTGGCGCCGAACGGCAGGGCCAGCAGCGCCTGCCACACCGCCTGCTGGAACGGCGTGCCCAGCGGCTCCAGCGCCACCTCGAACTCGCGTCGCCGGCCGGCGAACCATTCGGCCAGTTCGGCGCGCGCCTGGCACAGCACCGCATGCGAAGGTGCCAGGCCCCACGCCGGCGACGGCGCGGGCAAGTCGTCCTGGTCCAGGAACCATGCGCCGCGCAGGCCGGTTTCGCTGGCGGCCAGCCGCAGCGGCCCCAGCGGCGTATCGGTATCGAGATAGGCCACGGCCTCGGTGGCGGACGGCGGCTTCATGGCGCTGGGCGCCGCGCCAGCGCCAGGGCATAGAGGACATCGCGGGGCTGCCCGGTGACTTTCGCGGCCACTCGCGCCGCATCGCGCACCGACAGGGACTCGAGCAGCGCGTCCAGCAACGCGCCGGTGGCCGGATCCTCGGCTTGCGCCGCATCGGCGGCCGCGGCCTCGGCGGCATGGACGATCAATACGAATTCCCCTTGCTCGCGGTGCGGGTCGTCGGCCAGCCATTGCGCGGCCTGCGCCAGCGGCATGGTGGCGATCTGCTCGAAGCGCTTGGTAAGCTCGCGCGCCACGGTCAGGCGGCGCCGCGGGCCGCAGACCTCGAGCAAATCGGCCAGGGTCGCGGCCAGGCGGTGCGGCGACTCGAACATCACCACCGGCGCCGCCAGCGCGCACCAGGAACGCAGCCAGCGCTGGCGCGCCGCCGCCTTGGAGGGCGCGAAGCCGGCGAAGGCATAGGCGGGGTTCTCGTCGGACGTGACGCCGCTGCCCATCAAGGCCGTGATCACGGCGCTGGGCCCCGGCACCGGCACCACCGCATAGCCCGCCTCGCGCACGGCGCGCACCACCCGGGCGCCGGGGTCGCTGACCGCCGGCGCGCCGGCGTCGGACACCAGCGCCACCCGCTGGCCCTGCGCCAGCCGCTGGCAGATCTGCTGGGCGGCAGCGGCCTCGTTATGGCGATGCGCCGCCATCAGGGGCGTGGCGATGCCCCAGGCATCGAGCAGGCTGCGGCTGGAGCGGGTGTCCTCGGCCGCGATCACGTCGGCGCGGGCCAGGGCCTGCCAGGCGCGCAGGCCCAGGTCGCCCAGGTTGCCGATGGGCGTGGCCACGACATACAGCGCGGCCTCGGGCCAATGCTGGCCGGCCACGCGCTCGGCCATGCGGGCCCAGGCGTCGCCGGCGGGTGCAAGCGGGACATTCTGATTCATCGACGATTGGCGGCTACAGGTGAAACTGTGCCAGTGTAGCCTTCCATTCTCCTGAACGGCATTCGCATGGACGACCCCGCCCTGGATATCGCCTTTGAACGCGCCCGCCAGGCGCAAGAGCGCCTGCTCAAGCGCCGCCGGGCCGCCGCCGGGCGCGCGGCGGCGCGCCGCAGGCCCGACGACGCGCCGCGCCTGTCGCCCACCCAGCGCGCCGGCGCCGCGCGCGAGACCCAGGCCGCGCGGCTCCTGGCGGCGGCCGGCCTGGTCCCGCTGGCGCGCAACCTGCCCGGCGGGGCGGGCGAGATCGACCTGGTCATGCGCGATGGCGATGTGCTGGTGTTCGTCGAGGTGCGCGCCCGCGCCAGCGGCCGCTATGGCGGCGCCGCCGCGAGCGTCGGCCGCGCCAAGCAGGCGCGCCTGTTGCGCAGCGCCGCCCTGCTGCTGCCCGCGCTGGCCGACCGGCACTGGGGCGGCCGCATCCCCGCGACGCGCTTCGATGTGGTCGCCTTCGAGCCCGACGGGCCGCACTGGCTCAAGGCCGCGTTCAGCCTGTAGCGCGGCGGCGCCGTGAGATAATGGCGGCCATGGATATGACTTCTCGGATGACGTCGCACTTCCGCGACGCCATGGCCACCTGTGAACAGAGCATGCAAGCCTTGTCCGGCCCGCTGGCGGGCGCCGTGGACCTGCTGTTCGCGGCCCTGGCCAACAACGGCAAGATTCTGGCCTGCGGCAACGGCGGCTCGGCCGCCGACGCGCAGCATTTCATCGCCGAGCTGGTAGGCCGCTTCGAACGCGAACGCCTGCCGCTGGCCGGGGTGGCTCTGAACACCGACACGGCCATCCTCACCGCGGTCGGCAACGACTACGGTTTCGAGGAAATCTACGAGCGCCAGGTCAACGCGCTGGGCCAGCCGGGCGACGTCCTGGTGGCCATTTCCACCAGCGGCAATTCGGCCAATGTGGCCCGCGCCGTGCAGGCCGCCCACGACCGCGAAATGACGGTCATCGCGCTCACCGGCAAGGGCGGCGGGGTAATAAATGAACTCCTGGGCGCGCACGACGTCCATCTCTGTGTGCCCAGCGACCGCACCATGCGCATCCAGGAAATCCACGGCCTGCTGCTGCACGCGCTCTGCGACGGTATAGACGCCCTTCTTCTAGGAGACACCGAATGATGCCCGACGCCAAAACCGCCGCCCGTCCCCTGCTGCTCGCCGCCCTGCTCAGCACCGCCGCGCTGTCCCTGTCGGCATGCGCGCCGCTGGTCGTGGGGGGCGCCGCCGCCACCACCGCCGTGGTCGTCTCGGACCGCCGCACTTCGGGCGCCCAGCTCGAAGACAAGAACATCGCCTACAAGGTCGAACGCGATACCGCCACCAAGCTGGGCACGAGCGCCCGGGTCAATGCCATGGCATACAACGGCGTCGTGCTGCTGACCGGCGACGTGCCGTCGGAAGCCGCCAAGACCCAGGCCGCGGCCCTGGCGCAGAACGTCCAGCACGTGAAAAAGGTGGTCAACCAGTTGAACGTCGGACCGGCCGCCTCGTTCAGCACGCGCTCCAACGACACCTGGCTGAGCTCCAAGGTCCGGACCACCCTGATCAACACCAAGTACGTCCCTTCGGGCACCATCGACCTCACCACCGACCGCGGCGTGGTCTATCTGATGGGCCTGGTCACCGAGGCCGAGGGCAACTATGCCGCCACCGCCGCCTCGGAAGTGGGTGGCGTGTCCAAAGTGGTTAAACTGTTCGAAGTCATCAGCCGCGAAGAGGCCCTGCGCCTGTCGGGCTCGTCGGCCCAGCAGCAGGGGGCGCAGTCCGGCAGCGCGCCGCAGCAAAGCCCGGCGCCCATCGAGTCGGGCGGCGGCGGCACGGTCGACGGTGTCCAGGCGATACCCATCAAGTAAATGAAAAAGCTCATCCTTTCCCTGGCCGTCCTGGTGGCGGCCGGCATCGGCGCCTGGTTCGTCTGGCGCCCGGCGCCGATGGCGCCCAATGTGGCCTTCACCACCATCGAGGGCAAGACGTTCAGCATGCAGGACCTGCGCGGCAAGGTCGTGCTGGTCAAGTTCTGGGCCACCAGTTGCGTGACCTGTGTCAAGCAGATGCCCGACACCATCCAGGCCTACCAGCAGTACGCCCCCGAGGGCTACGAGGCCATCGCGGTCGCCATGAGCTACGACCCGCCCAACTATGTGCTGAATTTCGCCGAGACGCGCAAGCTGCCGTTCCCGGTAGCGCTCGACACCAAGGGCGACATCGCGCGCGCTTTCGGCGACGTGCGGCTCACGCCCACCGCCTTCCTCATCGACAAGCACGGCCGGATCATCAAGCGCTACCTGGGCGAGTACGACCGGGCCGAGTTCCACGCCGCCGTCGAGAAGGCGCTGGCCGCCGGCTAGGGCCTGTTCCCTGTAAAAGAAGCGCGGGGCCGCCCTCGCCCGCCACGGTCCGGCCGTCCATGCCCCAGAAGATCAACTTCAAGCTGTTGTCGGCCTTCATCTCGGTGGCCGAGCACGCCAGTTTCCGCAAGGCCGCCGAGCAGAACTTCGTCTCGCTGCCCGCCATCAGCATGCAGATCAAGCAGCTGGAGGCACAGGTCGGCGTGGCCCTGTTCCAGCGCACCACCCGCCGCGTCGAGCTCACGCCCGAAGGCGAGCAGTTGCTCATCAGCACGCGCAAGGCCATGGCCGAGCTCGACAGCGGCCTGAGCCTGATCCAGCAGGCCGCCAATGCCCAGCACGGCAACCTGGCATTCGCCTGCGTGCCTACCGTGGCCGGCGCGCGCCTGCCCGCCCTGCTGACCGAATACGCCCGCCAGTACCCGGGGATAGCCGTACGCGTGCGCGAACTCTCGCACCATGACCTGCTCGAGGCCGTGCGGCGGCGCGAGGTCGACTTCGGCATCAGTCCAATGGAGGAAAAGCGCCCGGAACTGGAATTCCGGCCGATCTTCGACGACGAGTATTGCGCGCTGCTGCCACGCGGCTACCGGGACAACGGCCGCAAGACCATTTCGCTGCGCGAGCTGACGCGCCTGCGGCTGCTTACCCTGGCGCCCAATTCATTGTTCCGCGGGCACCTGGAAGCCGCCTTGCACGCCAATGGCATCGAGGCGGACCTGAGCTACGAGTTCACTCACGTAAGCACCTTGATCGCCATGGTCGAGGCCGGGCTGGGCGCCGGCATCCTGCCTCGCATCGCCATTCCGCGCGGCACGGCCCTGAAGACCGTGCGCATCGCCCGCCCGGCCCTGCAGCGCACCATCGCCGTCGTGACGATCCGCGGCCACCGCCTGTCGCCCCCGGCGTCGCGGCTGGTCGACATGCTGCAGCAAGGGTTGTAAGGCTGGCCCGGGTCCGGTATTAAAATTTACTGAACAATCGCTCATATTATTTGATTTGTCTGCACACGGCGGGCGGCATACGATGCCTTCCAGTACACAACCGGGTCCGCCCGCCACTGGAAGAGCGTTCATGAAGATCAGGAAAATCGCCGGCGCACTGGGCGCCGAACTGTCTGGCATCGACCTGGCCGGCGGGCTGTCGGCCGGCCAGGCCGCCGAAGTGCGGCAGGCGCTGCTGGACCACCAGGTCATTTTCATCAAGGGCCAGAAACTGGACTCGGCCCAATACCTGGCGTTCGCGCGGGCCATGGGCGAGCCGATCGAATACCCCTTCGTGCGCGGCCTGGAAGGCTATCCGACCATTATCGAGGTCAAGAAGCTGGAGCACGAAACTTCGAACTTCGGCGGCATCTGGCACTCGGACACCGCCTACCTGCAAGAGCCGCCGATGGGCTCCATGCTGCTGTCGCGAGAAATCCCGCCCTATGGCGGCGATACCCTGTTCGCCAACCAGTACCTGGCCTACGAGAGCCTGTCGGAGACGATGCGCGGGCTGCTGGAAGGACTGGTGGGCATCAACAGCTCGGCCCAGGCGGATGTATCGAAGACGCGCGAGGACCGCATCCGCAGCGACGGGCGCGAGGCGGCGCCGGTGGAATACGTGGCCGAGCACCCGGTGGTGCGCACCCACCCCGAGACCGGGCGCCGCGCCTTGTACGTGAATGTGGCCCACACCGTGGGCATCAAGGGCATGAGCAAGGAGGAAGCGGCGCCGCTGCTGCAATTCCTGTTCCAGCACCAGGTCAGGCCGGAGTTCACCTGCCGGTTCGCCTGGGAGCCCGACACCATCGCCTTCTGGGACAACCGCTGCGCCCAGCACAACCCGGTCAACGACTACCACGGCTTTCGCCGCGTGATGCACCGGATCACCCTCAAGGGCGACCGCCCGGCCTGAGCCGGGCGGCGCCGGCTCAGAATGCCGGCACGACGGCGCCCTTGTATTTGTCCTGGATGAACTGCTTCACTGCGGGAGAATGCAGCGCGTCAACCAGCTTCTTGATGGCCGGCGCGTCCTTGTTGTCTTCGCGGGCGGCCACCAGGTTGGCGTAGGGCGAATCGGCGCCCTCGATAAACAGGGCGTCCTTGGTGGGCACCAGGCCGGCTTCCAGCGCGTAGTTGGTATTGATGAGCGCCAGAGCCACGTCGCCCAGGGCGCGCGGCAGCATGGCGGCCTCGAGCTCGCGGAACTGCAGCTTCTTGGGATTCTCGACCACGTCCAGCGGCGTGGCCACGATGTTGTCCGGGTCCTTCAGCTTGATGAGACCCTGCTTCTGCAGCAGCAGCAAGGCGCGGCCGCTGTTGGAAGGATCGTTGGGAATGGCCACGGTGGCGCCCTCGGGCAGCGCATCCAGCGACTTGACCTTGCGGGAATAGCCGCCGAACGGCTCGACGTGCACCAGCCCCACCGACACCAGCTTGGTGCCGCGGTCCTTGTTGAAGGTGTCGAGGTACGGTTTGTGCTGGAAGAAGTTGGCGTCCAGCTCCTTGTCGGCCAGTTGCAGGTTGGGCTGCACGTAGTCGCTGAAGACCTTGATGTCGAGCTCGACGCCTTCCTTGGCCAGGGCCGGCTTGACCACTTCGAGGATCTCGGCGTGGGGCACCTGAGTGGCCCCGACGGTCAGTTTTTCGGCGTGGGCGGCGCCAGCCAGGATGAAGGCGGACGCCAGCAGGGCGGTCCGGACGAAAGCAAAGCGCATGGGCGACCTCGTAGAGTGGGATGACGGCGGCCAGCCGCGCCCCACGGGGCGGCAGCCGTTGCAAAAACGCCCCCAAATTTACCTGAATGACGGTCATTTGTCGGGCATAACATCATGGGAACCGGGTATAAGCCGGCTATGGGTACTACAATTCCCAGTTGCGCCGAACCCGCGCCGGCGCAGGCGTTTTTCCTTTTTCAATCACTACCAGAGCGCATTCCGACATGACTGACACCCCCGACCCTGCCGCCGTTTCGTCTCCCGCTGTCAAGGCGGCCGTTCTTTCCGAAGCGCTGCCTTACATCCGACGATTCCACGGCAAGACCATCGTGGTGAAGTACGGCGGCAACGCCATGACGGAAGAGCGCCTGCAGCGCAGCTTCGCCCATGACGTGGTGCTGCTCAAGCTGGTCGGCCTGAACCCGGTGGTGGTGCACGGCGGCGGCCCGCAGATCGACGACGCGCTGCGCCGCATCGGCAAGCAGGGCACCTTCGTGCAAGGCATGCGCGTCACCGACGCCGAGACCATGGAAGTGGTCGAATGGGTGTTGGGCGGCCAGGTCCAGCAGGACATCGTCATGATGATCAACGAGGTCGGCGGCAAGGCCGTGGGCCTGACCGGCAAGGACGGCATGCTGATCCAGGCCCGCAAGAAGCTGATGGCCAACAAGGACAACCCCGGCGAACCGATCGACATCGGTTTCGTGGGCGACATCACCCAGGTCGAGCCCGCCGTGGTCAAGGCCCTGCAGGACGACCAGTTCATCCCGGTGATCTCGCCCATCGGCTACGGCGAGGACGGCCAAGCCTACAACATCAATGCCGACGTGGTCGCCGGCAAGATGGCCGAGGTGCTGGGCGCCGAGAAGCTGCTGATGATGACCAACACCCCGGGCGTGCTCGACAAGGGCGGCAAGCTGCTGCGCAGCCTGTCGGCCCAGACCATCGACGAACTGTTCGCCGACGGCACCATCTCGGGCGGCATGCTGCCCAAGATCGCGTCGTCGCTGGATGCCGCCAAGAACGGCGTGAACTCGGTGCACATCGTCGACGGCCGGGTGCCGCACTGCCTGCTGCTGGAGATCCTGACCGACCAGGGCGTCGGCACCATGATCAGCTCGCACTGATGCAGGTGCGCCGCCACCTGCTGCGGCCGGCGGCGCGCCAGCGCCGCTCGCGCCGCATCGCCACGGGCGTGCCCGACCGCCTGTGGCTGTTCGACCTCGACAACACCCTGCACGACACGTCGCACGCCATCTTCCCGCGCATCGACCAGGGCATGACGCGGGCGGTGGCCGAATCGCTGGGCGTGGACATCGACACCGCCAACCAGCTGCGCGCCAAATACTGGCGGCGCTACGGCGCCACCGTGATCGGCATGGTGCGCCACCATGGCATCGACGCCGACTCCTTCCTGCGCCTGAGCCACGATTTCGACGTGGCGCCGCTGGTGCGCGCCGAAACCGGCCTGGCGGCCAAGCTGCGCCAGTTGCCGGGGCGCAAGGTGCTGCTGACCAATGCGCCCTTCCACTACGCGCGCGCGGTGCTGCGGCGGCTGGGCATCCTGCGCCACTTCGACAGCCTGTGGGCCATCGAACACATGCGCCTGCACGGCGAGTACCGGCCCAAGCCGTCGGCGGCGCTGCTGCGCTACGTGCTGGCGCGCGAAGGGGTGCCGGCCGCGCGCGCCGTGCTGGTCGAGGACACCCTCTCGAACCTGCGCGGGGCGCGCCGCGCCGGCCTGCGCACCGTGCATGTCTACCATCCGGGCACCCCGTTCGCGCGCGGCGGCAACCATCGGCCGGCATACGTCGACTTGCGGGTAAACTCGGTCAGTGACCTGCTGCTGCGCCGGCGTCCGCTGCGCGGATAGCGGCGCGCCCTCCACCACCCTTCCCCGTTGTCAGCCCATGGCCAGCAAACCCGGCGAGCGCAAAACCCAGATTCTGCAGACCCTGGCGGAAATGCTGGAACAGCCGCACGCCGCCCGCATCACCACCGCGGCCCTGGCCGCCCGGATGCAGGTGTCCGAGGCCGCGCTGTACCGCCATTTCGCCAGCAAGGCGCAGATGTTCGAAGGGCTGATCGAGTTCATCGAGGTCAGCCTGTTCACCCTGGTCAACCAGATCATCGCGGCCGAGCCCCGCGGGCTGGGCCAGGCACGCAAGACCGTGTCCATGCTGCTGGCCTTCTCTGAACGCAACAAGGGCATGACCCGCGTGCTGACCGGCGACGCGCTGGTCACGGAAGACAACCGCCTGCAGGAACGTATCAACCACATCAACGACCGCATCGAGGCGTCGCTGAAGCAGTCGTTGCGCGTGGCGGTCGGCGACGGCGACCTGGCGGCCGACGCCAACATCGCCGCGCACGCCAGCCTGCTCACGCACCTGGTGCTGGGGCGCTGGCTGCGCTATGCGCAAAGCGGCTGGCGCGTGGCCCCCACCCTGTACCTGGACGAGCACCTCAAGGCCGTGCTGTAGCGCCGCTACGACTGCGGGCTGCGGTGCCGCGAAATGCTCATCAGGATGCCGCAGGCGATGCCCATGGTGAACAGCGCGGTGCCGCCGTAGCTCATGAACGGCAGCGGCACCCCCACCACCGGCAGGACGCCCGTCACCATGCCGACATTGACGAACACATAGATGAACACCATCATCGTCAGCGCGCCGGCCAGCAGCCGGCCGAATTGCGACGAGGCGCGCACCGATATGGCCAGCCCGCGCGCAATCAGCAGCCCGTACAGCACCAGCATGGCCACCCCGCCGTACAGGCCGAACTCCTCGGCGTACACCGCGAAAATGAAGTCGGTGGTGCGCTCCGGGATGAAGTCCAGGTGCGTCTGCGTGCCCTGCATGTAGCCCTTGCCGTAGAGCCCGCCGGAACCGACCGCGATCATCGACTGGATGGTGTGGAACCCCTTGCCGAGCGGGTCGGAACTGGGATTGAGCAGCGTGCAGACGCGCTGCTTCTGGTAGTCGTGCAGCACCACCCAGTCGACCTCGGGCTGGCACAGCGTATCTTCGTAGTAGATCAGCGTGCCGATGCTCAGCACCCCCACGACGACCAGCGGTACCAGCAGCTTGAACGACAGGCCGGCAAAGTAGATCACGCAGAAACCGGCGCCAAACACCAGCAGCGCCGTGCCCAGGTCGGGCTGCAGCACGATCAGGCCGAACGGCGCGGCCAGCATGACGGCCGCCGCGAGGAAGTCGCGGATGCGCACGTCGCCCTCGTGGCGTTGGAAATACCAGGCCAGCATCAGCGGCACGGCGATCTTCATCATCTCGGACGGCTGGATGCGGGTAATGCCGAGATCCAGCCAGCGCGTCGCGCCTTTGCTGGTCTCGCCGAAGAACTCCACCCCCAGCAGCAAGGCCACCCCCACTACATAGAACGGCAGGGCCATTTGCATCAGGGTGCGGGGCGGCACCAGGGCTACCAGCCACATGGCGCCGAAGGCGATCAGGAAATTGCGCGACTGCTCGGCGAAGCGCCAGTCAGTGCTGCCCACCGCCGAATGCATGACGGTCAGGCCGAGGCACGCGAACAGCACCAGGATAAGCAGCAGCGGCCAGTCGAAGGCGAGGAACACGCGAGCCAGCAGGGCGCCCAGGCGTTTCATGGTCGGTCTCCCTGCGCCGGCGGCGGCGATTCGAACAGGTCGTTGAAATCGGACAGCGCGGGCGCGGCCGGCACCGGCGACGAGGCGCGCGGCGGCGGGCGCCGCTCGCCTTCCTCGGGCAGCTTGGGCAGGGCGCGCGGCCGCGGCGCGGGGCGCGGTGCCGGCGCCGGCTCGGGCGTCCGGGCCGGCGGCGACGGCGGTGCGGCGGCCGGCGCCGAGGCATCGGGCGCCGATCCCGCGGCGGGCGGCAGCGGCGCGGCCGGGGCCGTCTTGGCCAGCCAGAAATCGAACACCTTGCGGGCGATCGGCGCCGCCACGCTGGCGCCCCAGCCCGCGTTCTCGACCAGCAGGGCCACGGCGATGCGCGGCCGGTCGAACGGCGCGAAGCCCATGAACAGGGCGTGGTCGCGCAGCCGTTCGTCGAGCTCGCTGGCGCGGTACTGCGCGCCGCGCAGGCTGAACACCTGGGCGGTGCCGGTCTTGCCGGCCGCCTGGTATGGCGTGTCGGCGAACGCGCGCCGCGCCGTGCCCACGCGCACCACATCGGCCATGGCCGCCTTGATGATGTCGACGTTCTGCTGCTTGAGCGGAATGCGGTATTCCGGCGTGGATGGCGTCCTGGTGATCTGGCCCGTGCGCGTGTCGCGCGTCGCATGGACCAGGTGCGGCGTGCGGTACGCGCCGTTGCTGGCGAGCGTGGAGGTGGCCTGCGCCAGTTGCAGCAGCGTAAACGAGTTATAGCCCTGCCCCACCGCCACGGAAATGGTCTCGCCGGCGTACCAGCGCTGCCGCTCGCGCTGCTTGTAGGCTTTGCGCTTCCATTCGGTGGACGGCAGCACGCCGGTCCGCTCGCCGTCCAGGTCGATGCCGGTGATCTGCCCGAAGCCGAACTGCTTGGAGAAATCGTGCAAGGCATTGACGCCGATTTCCGGCCCCAGGGAATAGAAGTAGGTATCCGACGAGACCACGATGGCGCGGTGCATGTCGGTCATGCCATAGGCGGCGCCGCCGGCGTTGCGGAAGCGCTGGCCGCCGAATTCGTAGTAGCCGGGGTCGGCGATGCGGGCCGTGGCGCTGCGCACCCCCAGCTCCAGCGCGGCCAGGGCCACGAACGGCTTGTAGGTCGAGCCGATCGGGTAGGTGCCGTAGAGCGGCCGGTTGATCAGCGGATGGTCCGGCGACTCGTTGAGCAGGCGCCAGTTCTCGACGTCGATGCCGTCGATGAACAGGTTGGGGTCGAACGAAGGCTGCGATACGAAGGCCAGCACTTCGCCGGTGGCGGGATCGATCGCGACCAGGGCGCCGCGCTGGTCGCCAAAGGCTTCCTCGGCGACACGCTGCAGGTCCAGGTCGATGGACAGCATGATGTCGGCGCCCGGCACCGGGTCGGTGCGCCGCAGAGTGCGCACCGGCCGCCCGCTGGCGGTCACCTCGACTTCCTCGACGCCGGTCAGGCCGTGCAACTGCTGCTCCCAGCTTTTCTCGATGCCCTTCTTGCCGATGACGTCCGTGCCGCGGTAGTTGCCGAGCTGTCCCGCCTCTTCCAGGCTCTCGATATCGGCGTCGGAAATGCGACCGATATAGCCCACCACATGGCCGGCGGTGGCGCCATGGGGATACTCGCGCACCCAGCGCGCGCGCAGCTCGACGCCGGGGAACTCGTAGGAGTGGGCGGCGAACCAGGCCGCCTCGGTTTCGTTCAGGTTGTTGCGCAGCACCAGGCTGGCATAGCGGCTCGACTCGCCCACGCGCCGCTTGAAGCGGCGCAGGTCGCCGGGGCTGATGTAGACGATCGGCGTCAGGCGGGCCAGCATCGCGTCGATGTCGCCGGCCTGCGCCGGCACGACTTCGAGCGTATAGGTGCGGTAGTTGCGCGCCATGACCGTGCCGTTGCGGTCGAGGATCTCGCCGCGGCGCGGCGCGATCGGCACCACTGCGATGCGATTGCGGTCGGCGCGCTCGGACAGGCCTTCATAGCGGTCGACCTGCAAATACCAGAAGCGGCCGGCCAGCACCCCGAAGCAGACCAGCGCGAACAGGCCGCCCACCCAGGCGCGCAACTTGAAGCGCTGCCGCTGCTGTTGGCCGGTCTGCTTGAACTCGAACATGGCGAGGCTCAGACGGATGACGATTCGACGTCGTCCGTGCCCCGTTGCGGCAAGTAGAGCACCCAGCCGACCAGCGGCCAGATAGCCGCGGTAAGCAGGACGGAGATGGTCCAGTCCCAGCCCGGCCATTTGCCGGCCAGCCAGGCAAAGACCATCTGCTGCACCAGCCGGGCCAGGAAGAACACCGGCAGCATGTGCATCGCCTGGCTCCAGAGGTCGAAGCGCTGCAGGCGCCGGTGCAGCGCCACCGCGCCGTAGGCCACCAGCGTGTAGGCAAGCGCATGGCCGCCCAGCACGCTGGCGTCGTGCACGTCCATCAGCACGCCGAACACGAACGCCGCCACCATGCCGACGCGGCGCGGCTCGTGCACGCACCAGAACGCCAGCACCAGCGCCAGGATGTCGGGCGCGCCAGACCAGACGCGCCACGGCAGCAGCGACAACAGCCACACCAGCAGCAGGGAGCCCCACACGAAGGCCCCGTGCGCCGGCCGCGCCAGGTGCTCGGGGTGCACGTTGCTGGGCATGCCCAGGCGGCGTGGCGGCGGGGCCGGCTGATTATTGCGATCCACCGGTATCGGCCTCTTGAAGATCGGACTGGGCGCGCTCCACGTCCACTTGCAATACCAGGAAATGGCGGTAGCGCTCGGGGTGCGCCAGGGGTTCGCACACGGCGCGCGCGAAGCCGGACGCGGTGTCGCGCTCGACTTCCAGCACCTTGGCTACCGGCAGGCCGGCGGGAAACAGCCCGCCGACGCCGCTGGTGACGATGATATCGCCTTCCTTGATGTCGGCATTGGCGGCCAGGTAGCGCACTTCGATGCGCCCCGGCGAATTGGAGCCGAAGGCGATCAGGCGCAGGCCGTTGCGCAACACCTGCACCGGCACCGAGACGCGCTCGTCGGTGACCAGCGCCGCCTCGGCGGCCATGGGCGTGACGCGCACGATCTGGCCGACCACGCCGCCTTCGTCGATGACCGGCATGCCCGGCGCCAGGCCGTCGCGGCTGCCCTTGTTGAAGACCAGCCGCTGCTGGAAGCCGTTGGCCGGCTCGTACAGGACCTCGACCACCACCGCGGCCTGCTCGACGGTGTCGGTGACGCCGAGCAGGCGCCGCAGCTGGGCGTTTTCGGCGGCCAGCTGGGCGGCGTGCGTGGCGACCTGCGAAAGCTCGATGCGCTGGCGTTGCAGGGCCTCGTTCTCGCTACGGATGAGATTGGCGGCGTTGACCCATTCGTTGACCTGCTGGGCCACGTCGCGCGGCGCCATGACGGCGCGCTGGAACGGGTACAGGGCGACCGCCACGGCGCGCCGCATGGGTTCGAGCACGTGCAGCTGGGAATCGAGGACGAGCAGGACCACGCACAGGGCGACCATGACGGCCAACCGGATTTCTGCCGGCGGGCCGCGCCTGAACAGCGGTGGAGTCCCTTGTCGTTGCATGAATACCCAGCCCGGACCTCAGCCCGCTGCCACTGCGCCGGGCGGCGCCGGCGAGGCGGCGCCCGCCGGCCGGACGGACTTAGTCGTTGATGAAAATGGCGCCCAGTTTCTCAAGGTGCTCGAGCGCCTCGCCGCAGCCGCGCACCACGCAAGTCAGGGGGTCCTCGGCCACCACCACGGGCAGGCCGGTTTCTTCCTGGAGCAGGCGGTCGAGGTCGCGCAGCAGCGCGCCGCCGCCGGTCAGGGCAATGCCCTTGTCGGTGATGTCCGCGCCCAGCTCGGGCGGGGTCTGCTCGAGGGCGATCTTGACCGCGGAAACGATCTGGTTGAGCGGGTCGGTGAGCGATTCGAGGATCTCGTTGGAGGATACCGTGAAGCTGCGCGGCACGCCCTCGGCCAGGTTGCGGCCCTTGACCTCGATCTCGCGCACCTCGGAGCCGGGGAAGGCCGAGCCGATTTCCTTCTTGATCAGTTCGGCGGTGGGCTCGCCGATCAGCATGCCGTAGTTGCGGCGGATGTAGTTGACGATGGCCTCGTCGAACTTGTCGCCGCCGACCCGCACCGACCCCTTGTAGACCATGCCGCCCAGCGAGATGACGGCGACCTCGGTGGTGCCGCCGCCGATGTCCACCACCATGGAGCCGCTGGCGTCGGACACGGCCAGGCCGGCGCCGATGGCCGCGGCCATGGGTTCCTCGATGAGGTACACGTGCGAGGCGCCCGCGCCCAGGGCCGATTCGCGGATGGCGCGGCGCTCGACCTGGGTGGAGCCGCAGGGCACGCACACGATGATGCGCGGGCTGGGCGCCAGCATGTTGCGGGGATGGACCATGCGGATGAACTGCTTGAGCATCTGCTCGGTGACCGTGAAATCGGCGATGACGCCGTCTTTCATGGGCCGGATGGCCTCGATGTTGCCGGGTACGCGGCCGAGCATCTGCTTGGCCTCGTGGCCGACGGCCTGGATGATTTTCTTGCCGTTGGGGCCGCCTTCATGCCGGATCGCGACCACCGAGGGCTCGTCGAGCACGATGCCCTTGCCCCGGACATAGATCAGCGTATTGGCGGTACCAAGGTCGATCGCCATATCGCTGGAGAAATAACTGCGCAGGAATCCGAACATGGGAGCTCAGCGAGAAGGAATTAGGGTCAAACTGCCTGCGGCGGGCCACGAACGGGCCCTGCCAATCCAGAGCAGCGATTAAACCGTGAATGATAACTTATAATTTCCCAGGAAATAGCGCATAAATGCGGGCTATTCATGCTTTGTCACAGCGCCGGGCGGTGTACGCTGCGGTGCTGCGCCGGCCGGCCCCGTCCCCTTCGATTTTTCTCAGTTTTCCCTCATGGCGCTCAACGAACAAGACGTGGCCCGCATTGCCCGGCTGGCCAGAATTGAATTGACCCCCGACCAGCGCACCCGCGCCCAGGACGAGCTCAACGGCATTCTCCACCTGATCGAACGGCTGCAGGCGGCCGACACCCAGGGCGTCGAGCCCCTGGCGCACCCCCTGTCGGCCCACCAGGATATCGCCCTGCGCCTGCGCCCCGACGCCGTTACCGAGACGGCCACGGAAGCCCGCCGGGCCGAGCTGCTGGCCAATGCGCCGGCGGCCCGCGACGGCCTGTTCCTGGTTCCCAAGGTCATCGAGTAAGCCATGACGACTTCCGCCCTGCATACCCAATTCGGCGGCATCGCCGAGCTGCGCGCCGCCCTGGCGCAGCGCCAGGTCAGCGCCCGCGAGCTGGCGCAAAGCGCCCTGGCGGCGGCCCAGGCAGCCGCCCCCCTGAACGTCTTCCTGCACATCGACGAGGCGCGGACCCTGGCCCAGGCCGACGCGGCCGACGCCGCCCTGGCGGCCGGCACGGCCGGCCCGCTGGCCGGCGTCCCCATCGCCCACAAGGATGCCTTCGTGACCCGCGGCTGGCGTACCACCGCCGGCAGCAAGATGCTCGAGGGCTATGCCAGCCCGTTCGATGCCACCGTGGTGCAGCGCCTGCAGGAGGCCGGCGCCGTCTCCATCGGCAAACTCAATTGCGACGAGTTCGCCATGGGGTCGGCCAACGAGAACTCGGCCTACGGCCCGGTGCGCAACCCCTGGGACGCCGACGCGGTGCCCGGCGGCTCGTCGGGCGGCTCGGCCGCGGCGGTCGCGGCCCGCCTGGTGGCCGCGGCCACCGGCACCGATACGGGCGGCTCGGTGCGCCAGCCCGCCGCCCTGTGCGGCGTCAGCGGCATCAAGCCCACCTACGGCACCGTGTCGCGCTTCGGCATCGTGGCGTTCGGCTCCAGCCTGGACCAGGCCGGCCCGCTGGCTCCCAGCAGCCGCGACCTGCTCGAACTGCTCGACCCCATGAGCGGCTTCGACCCGCAGGACGCCACCAGCCTGGAAGCCTGCGACGGCGTTCCCAACGCCCCGGGCCGCGTGCGCGCCGCCCACGACCGGGTCCAGGCGGCCTGCGATGCGGCCGGCAGCCAGCCGCTCAAGGGGCTGCGCATCGGCGTGCCGCAGGAGTATTTCGGCGCCGGCCTGGCCAAGGACGTGGCCGATGCGGTCGAGGCCGCCCTGGCGCAATTCGAGGCGCTGGGCGCGCGGCGCGTGGCCGTGTCGCTGCCGCGCACCGAACTGGCCATCCCCGCCTACTACGTCATCGCCCCGGCCGAGGCCTCCAGCAACCTGGCCCGCTACGACGGCGTGCGCTACGGCCACCGCGCCGCGGAATACGCCGACCTGAACCAGATGATCGCGCGCTCGCGCGCCGAGGGCTTCGGCGACGAGGTCAAGCGCCGCATCCTGATCGGCACCTACGTGCTGTCGCACGGCTACTACGACGCCTATTACCTGCAGGCCCAGCGCGTGCGCCGCCTGATCGCGCAGGACTTCCAGCGCGCCTTCGCCGGCCAGTGCGACGTGATCATGGGTCCGGTGGCCCCCACCGTGGCCAAGAATATCGGCGACAACCGCGACGACCCCACCGCCGACTGGCTGGCCGACGTCTACACCCTGGGCGTCAGCCTGGCCGGCCTGCCGGCCATGTCGATTCCCTGCGGCTTCAGCCCCGAGGGAGCTGGCGGCGCCAAGGCGCGCCCCGTCGGCCTGCAGATCATCGGCAATTATTTCGACGAAGGCCGCCTGCTGGCCATCGCCGACCGTTATCAACAAGTCACCGACTGGCACCGCCGCGTGCCGGGGCAGCAAGGCACCGCGCAATGAACTGGGAAATCGTCATCGGCCTGGAAACGCACACCCAGCTTTCCACCGACGCCAAGATCTTTTCGGGCAGCAGCACCCGCTTCGGCGCCGCGCCCAACACGCAGGCCAACCTGGTCGACCTGGCGCTGCCCGGCAGCCTGCCCGTGATGAACCGCGGCGCGGCCGAGCGCGCCATCCGGTTCGGCCTGGCGGTGGGCGGCACCGTGGCGCCGCGTTCGGTGTTCGCGCGCAAGAACTACTTCTACCCCGATTTGCCCAAGGGCTACCAGATCAGCCAGTACGAGCTGCCGGTGGTGCAAGGCGGGTCGATTTCGTTCTTCGTGGGCCAGGAAGAAAAAACCGTCAACCTGACGCGCGCCCACCTGGAAGAAGACGCGGGCAAGTCGCTGCACGATGAATTCACCCTGCCCAACGGCGCCCCCGCCAGCGGCATCGACCTGAACCGCGCCGGCACGCCGCTGCTGGAAATCGTCACCGAGCCGGAAATGCGCTCGGCCGCCGAGGCGGTCGCCTACGCGCGCGCGCTGCACAGCCTGGTGGTATGGCTGGGCATCTGCGACGGCAACATGCAGGAAGGATCGTTCCGCTGCGACGCCAACGTATCGGTGCGCCCGGTCGGGCAGGAGGAATTCGGCACCCGCACGGAAATCAAGAACGTCAACTCGTTCCGCTTCCTGGAACGCGCCATCCTGTTCGAGGCGCGCCGCCAGATCGAGCTGATCGAGGACGGCGGCACCGTCGTGCAGGAAACCCGCCTGTACGATGCCGACCGCGACGAAACGCGCAGCATGCGCAGCAAGGAAGACGCGCACGACTACCGCTACTTCCCGGACCCGGACCTGCCGCCGCTGGTGATTTCGCCCGAATGGATCGAGCAGGTGCGGGCCGGCATGCCCGAGCTGCCGGCCGCCCTGCGCGCCCGCTTCGAGCGCGACTACGGCCTGTCCGCCTACGACGCCGCGCAGTTGTCGGCCAGCCGCGGCCTGGCCGCCTATTTCGAGGACGTGGCGCGCGCCCTGCCGGCGGGCCAGGCCAAGCAGGCCGCCAACTGGATCATGGGCGAAGTCGCGGCCACGCTGAACCGCGAGGAAAAGGACATCGCCGACTCGCCGGTGCAGGCGCCGGCCCTGGCCGCCCTGATCGGCCGCATCATCGACGGCACCATCTCCAACAAGATCGCGCGCGACGTGTTCGCGGCCATGTGGGCCGGCGAGCACGGCGGCCAGCCCGACGCCATCATCGAGGCGCGCGGCCTGAAGCAGATCAGCGACACCGGCGCCATCGGCGCCATGATCGACGAAGTCCTGGCCGCCAACCCCGCCATCGTGGCCGAATACCGGGCAGGCAAGCAGAAAGCCTTCAATTCCCTGGTGGGCCAGATCATGAAGGCCGCGAAAGGGAAGGCGAACCCGCAACAGGTCAACGAGCTGTTGAAGCAGAAGCTGGATAGCTAGCAGGAGCGGGCGGGCGCCTTTTGGGGCCGCCGTTCCGCGTTCCGCCGGCATCGAGGGGAAGCCGGCCCGCTCATGCGGGTGCCAGGTGTCAGACACCCCTATGCACTGCGGTGCTTGACGCGACGACGTACACGGGGTGTCTGACACCTTACATATGCAGACGCCCGCGTCAACAGTCGAACGCTCATGCAGGTGCCTGACGCCTGCGCACGCGGCCGGCTCCGTGAAGCCCGGCCACCGCCCGCCACCCCGCGACGGCAATAGAACCACCTCCGCCGTCAATCACCCCCATGTACCGTCACACGCCGGTAACCGCCCCTTAACGCCCCTGTTGCACTCCCCCTCTACTGTTGCGCCTTTGCCTGACCAACAGTAGGAGCACACCTTGTCTTCTGAAGACCCCACACCCGTCGACCGCGATGAACCGCCGGCCCTGCCCAGGATCGACACCCGCCGCCGCGTGCTCGTGCAGGCCGGCCTGGGCGGCTGGCTGCTGCCCGCGCTGGGCGCGACCTCGCTGCTGACCGCCTGCGGCAGCGGCAGCGACGACGACGATGACGACAGCGGCGGCGGCGATGACGGCGGCACGACGCCCCCGCCCGCGCCGGCCAAGGTGTCCAGCTTCGGCCTGGTCGTGTTGCCCGACACGCAGTTCTATTCCCGCTACGCCACCGAGGAAACCGGCAACCAGTTCCGCAAGCTCTACGGCAGCGAGCCATATCTGGCGCAGACGCAATGGATCGTGCGCAGCGCGGCGACGCTCAAGGTGCCGTTCGTGATCCACCTGGGCGACGTGGTCGACCAGGTCGGCAAGCCGCAGCAATGGGAAGTGGCCGACACCGCCATGAAGGTGCTGGAAGACGGCGGCATCCCGTACTCGATCCTGGCCGGCAACCACGACGTACTACGCGACATCGGCTACGAAAGCGACCCGGTCGGCGGCACGGACGCCGATCGCGACCTGTCCCAGGAACCCTACCTGCAATGGTTCGGCACCGAGCGGGCCAGCAAGCAGCCGACCTTCGGCGGACGCCATGCCAGCGGTTTTCACGAATATCACATCTTCGAGGCCGAGGGGCAGCAGTTCCTGGTGCTGTCGCTGTCCTGGCGCGCCTCCGACGACGCCCTGAACTGGGCCTCGCAGGTGCTGCAGACGCACTCCAGCCTGCCGGCCATCCTGGTCAACCACCAGTTGCTGGCGATCGACAACGACGGCACCAGCCCGCTCGAAGTGGACTACGGCCTGATGCTGTGGGACAAGCTGATCCGCGGCCACGACCAGATCTTCCTGACGCTCAACGGCCACTACCATGGCGCGGCGCGCATCACCAAGACCAACGATTTCGGCAATCCGGTCGAAGAGATCGTGGTCGACTACCAGATGGCCTACCAGGGCGGCAACGGCCTGCTGCGCTTCTTCGAGTTCGACCTGACCAACAACCGCATCCACGCCCTGTCCTTCTCGCCCTGGGTGCCCGAAAAGCCCGCCGACACGCTCAACGAATTCGACCAGGCGATGCTGGCCGACCCCAACAACCAGTTCAGCATCGAGATCGACTTTGCCAAGCGGTTCGCCGGCTTCAACCCTGGCTTCAAGGCCGCCGCGCCGGCCAATGAATCGCTGGCCGCGGCGGCCACCGCCCTGATCATGGAAGGCTTCGAGGACCGGCCCGCGCCGCCCAAGACGCCGGCCGCCAACGACGAGGACTACCCGCACGTGGCCGAGACCGTGGCCCACTGGCGCTTCGTGGGCGGCGCAGCCGGCACGGCGGTGGCCGAAGGCGCGGTCATCGCCGACAAGTCCGGCAACAACAACGGCATGACGCGCGCGCCGCTCGACCAGCCAGCCGGCAACCCGGCGCAGCTGGACGACCTGCAATGGAGCGCGGACCGCCACCACCTGTCGGCCGCGCCCGGCAGCATCCAGTTCCGCAATGCCGGCGGCAACCGGCTGAGCTATTTCATGACCGACGCCGCCGCCGCGATCAACAACGAGACGTTCGCCAATGGCTACACGGTCGAGGCGTTCATCAAGCTGGACAAGAACTGGAGCGCCCAGACCAATGCCTGGATGAACATCATGGCGCGCGCCGGGCGGCGCGGCAACCTGCCCGGCTTTGCCGGCGGCCTGCCGGAATCGCCGCCGCTGCAATTCGCCATCTCCAACCTGCGCGAAGTGCAGTGGGAAGTCATCCCGGAAACCACCGCCTCCGGGCAGCGCTCGTCGCGCACCAACTGGTCGGGCGAGATCATGGTGGATACCTGGCTGCACATCGCGGTAGTGAACGACCCCGCCACGCGCGAAACGACCATGTATGTGGAAGGCGCGCCGGTGCTGCGCAACGCCATCGACACGGTGGGGCTGGCCACGCTGGGCCTGCCGTGGGCGGTGGGAGCCGGCTTCTGGGATGGCGGGCCCCCGGGCAGCGGCTTCCTGGGCGCGCTGGGCGAGATCCGCATCGTCGCCAAGCCGCTGCCGCCCGGCCAGTGGCTGACGGCGCGGGCGGGCTGATCGGGCGGGTGGACCTCGATGGGTGTCTGACACCCCGCGCGAAACCGCCGGCCGGCGGTGGGCGTTTCATGGGGTGTCAGACACCTTGTATCTTGGGCGCAGTGGTGATTAGCTATCCCCACTAGCGGATCTGGTGAGCTTGTTCAGACACCGAAGGCTTGAGACTTTCTCCTACAGATTAAGCGCCGGATCCTCCCTCTGAGAGCCGACTGGACACTGGACGGTAGCGAAGGGCTTGGAGACCCTGGATGTACAAGGCAAGTGGGCGCAGTGGGCTTGGAGGCAGCGTCAATAGGAGTCCAAGTCTATGTTTTTTCTGGGAATTGATGTTTCAAAGGCGAAGCTGGATTGCGCGCTGTTGAGCGCCGAAGGGACCAAGCGCAAGACCAAGGTGGTGCCCAATACGGCGGCCGGGGTGCGGCTGTTGCTGGGTTGGTGCGCCAAGCAGGGCGCGCAGCCCGAGCAGTTGCATGCCGTGCTTGAGCCGACCGGGCCGTATCACGAGCAGGCCGGCACCGCGCTGCACGATGCGGGGGTGACGGTGTCGATGATCAACCCGGCGCAGGCTCGCGATTTTGCGGGTGCGCTGGCGGTGCGCTCGAAGACCGATGGAATCGATAGCTACGTGCTGGCACGCTATGGCCAGGTGCTGCGTCCGTCGGCCTGGCAGCCTGCGCCGCTGCACGCGCGGCAGTTGCGCGCGCTGCTGGCTCGGCGCGAGGCGCTGGTTCAGGATTTGCAGCGAGAACTCAACCGCCAGGAGAAGGCCCAGTTCGGCCGCTCGCCGCAACTGGTGACGGGCTCGATCAGCGAGAGCGTGGCGTTCTTGCGCGAGCAGCTCAAGCGCCTGGAGCGTGCGATCGACGACCATATCGATCGTCATCCGGACCTGAAAGAAGATCGCGAGCTGTTGACCAGCATCCCGGCCATCGGCCCGCAAACAGGCAATGCCATCCTGTCGATCATGCACAACCGGCGTATCGACTCGCCAGGGGCGTTGGCCGCTTACCTGGGTGTGGTGCCGGTGCAGCGCCAGTCCGGGACCAGCCTGTGCGGCCGAGCGCGGCTGTCCAAGGCCGGCCCGGCTCAGGTGCGGGCCATTCTCTACATGGCTGCCATCGTGGCCGTGCGGCGTAATCCGCACGTGCAGCAGCTCTATGCCCGCTTGCTCAAGGCCGGCAAAAGCAAGATGGCCGCGCTGGGCGCGGCCATGCGAAAGCTCACTCACTTGTGCTTCGGCGTGCTCAAAAACCGCACCCCCTACCGCAGTGACTACGCTTTAAATGCTTGACTGCCGAGACGGTATCTGGGGGAGCCGGGTCCGGACGGGTGTCAGACACCCGATGCCTCAGAGAATGCCGTACTTGGCCCGGTACGCCAGCACCGCCTCGCGGTTGCTGGCGAACTGGGCGTCGTGCTGCAGCAGGGTCAGGATGTCGGCCAGCGAGGCGATGCTGACCACGGGCATGCCGTAGGTGCGGGCGACGTCCTGGACGGCCGAGTGCGGCGACAGGGCGTCATCGGGACCGGCGCGTTCCTGGCGGTCCAGGGCGATCAGCACGGCGGCGGGCTCGGCGCCGGCGGCGCGGATGATCTCCACCGATTCGCGCACCGAGGTGCCGGCGGTGATCACATCGTCGATGATGACGACCTTGCCCTGCAGCGGCGCGCCCACCAGGGTGCCGCCCTCGCCGTGGTCCTTGGCTTCCTTGCGGTTGAAGGCGAACGGTACATCGCGCCCGCCCATGGCGGGGTGGCCGGCCAGCGCCACGGCGGTGGCGGTGGCCAGGGGAATGCCCTTGTAGGCCGGGCCGAACAGCATGTCGAAGGCAAGGCCGGAATCCAGCAGTGCCTGGGCATAGAACTGCGCCAGCCGCCCCACCGAGGCGCCGCTGTTGAACAGGCCGGCATTGAAAAAGTACGGGCTGATGCGGCCCGACTTGACCTTGAAGCTGCCGAAGCGCAACACACCCTCATCCAGGGCGAAACGGACAAAATCGGTAGAAGTGGCGGAGGCGGCGGCCATGCGGGAGGTTCCGGGAAACAAGACAGACCGGCATTTTAGCCGCCCGGGCCAGCACCCATGGTCGGGGCCGTCCGCCGCCGGCGGCCGCGAGTCGGTTAAATTCAGCCCTTGGACCGGCGCCGGCCGGCCGTTTTTTCAGGAGTCCCGTCGTGCTGCGCATTACCTCGATCAACCTCAACGGCATTCGTTCGGCATTCCGCAAAGGCCTGCAACCCTGGATGCAGGCCCACGCGGCCGATGTGCTCTGCCTGCAGGAAATCAAGATCTCCGACAGCGACCTGACCGATGACATGCGCCATCCGCCCGGCTACACCGGTCATTTCTGCCACGCCATCAAGAAAGGCTACAGCGGCGTGGGCATGTATCTGCGCAATGCGGCCGAACGCGTCACCACCGGCATGAATTGCGAAGAATTCGACGCCGAAGGCCGCATCATCCGCGCCGACTGGAAGGACCTGTCGGTAATCAGCGCCTACCTGCCCTCCGGTTCCAGCGGCGACGAACGGCAGCAGGCCAAGTACCGCTTCCTGGACCTGTTCGGCCCGTGGCTGGACGACTTGATGCGCGAACACAAGAAAACCGGCCGCGAGTTCGTGATCTGCGGCGACTGGAATATCGCGCACAAGGAAATCGACTTGAAGAACTGGAAGAGCAACCAGAAGAACTCCGGCTTCCTGCCCGAGGAGCGCGCCTGGCTGACCGAGGTATTCGACAAGCGCGGCTTCATCGACGTCTTCCGCACGCTGGACGAGCGGCCCGAGCAATACACCTGGTGGAGCAACCGGGGCCAGGCCTGGGCCAAGAACGTCGGGTGGCGCATCGACTACCAGATCGCCACGCCCGGGCTCGCGGCGCGCGCCCGGGCCGTGTCCATCTACAAGGACGAACGCTTCAGCGATCACGCACCGCTGACCATTGACTACGAAGCCACGCTCTGAAACCGCCCGCCGGCCCCACTTAATTGGGGCCACATTAACCCCCGGACACTGTCGCAAAATCGTTGAGTCCGATTTTCAGTGTGTACCGGCACGTACGGCAATACCGCGCATGGCCAGGCTCATGGCGAGGAATAAAACAGGGACACTTTCCATCCACCAGCAAACACGGGCATCAGCGGGCTGCGCCGCATCGCGCGCGCGCCCGGCCCGACACTGCCAGAAACAAAGCGTCCCTAATAACGATCGGCCGCAACGCCAGCATCCATGCGGGTTTCCAGCCGATGGCGTTTTGCCGGGGGAGCCGGAATCGCCTTACAATCCCGCACCGAACCAGTGCGATGACGCACTGGGTTGGACCGAATGCGCACCACATCGACGCAAGTTTGCACCGATCTGTTGCGTTCCCCCAGGAGACCGGTGTGAAACTGCAGAGTCTTGACGACTTCCTGCGCCAGGTCGCCGCGCGCGACCCGCAGCAACCCGAATTCATGCAAGCCGTGCACGAAGTCATGGCAAGCTTGTGGCCTTTCCTCGAGCAACATCCCCACTACGCCGACCACGCGCTGCTCGAGCGGCTGGTCGAACCTGAACGCGTGATCCAGTTCCGCGTCTGCTGGACCGACGACCGGGGCCAGGCGCGCGTGAACCGCGCCTTCCGCATCCAGCACAACTCGGCCATCGGGCCGTTCAAGGGCGGCATGCGCTTCCACCCGTCGGTCAACCTGTCGGTGCTGAAGTTCCTGGCCTTCGAGCAGACCCTGAAAAACGCCTTGACCACCCTGCCCATGGGCGGCGGCAAGGGCGGCTCGGACTTCGACCCCAAGGGCAAGTCCGACGGTGAAGTGATGCGCTTCTGCCAGGCGCTGATGGTCGAGCTGTACCGCCACCTGGGGCCGGACACCGACGTGCCGGCCGGCGACATCGGCGTGGGCGCGCGTGAAGTCGGCTTCATGGCCGGCATGATGAAAAAGCTGTCGAACTCGGCGGCCAGCGTCTTCACTGGCAAGGGCCTGACCTTCGGCGGCAGCCTGATCCGCCCCGAGGCCACCGGCTACGGCACCGTCTACTTCGCCGAGGAAATGCTCAAGCGCGCCGGCATGTCGTTCGACGGCCTGCGCGTATCGGTGTCGGGCTCGGGCAACGTGGCCCAGTACGCCATCGAAAAAGCCATGTCGCTGGGCGCGCGCGTGGTCACCGTGTCGGACTCCGACGGCACGGTCATCGACGAGGCCGGCTTCACGCACGAGAAACTGGCCGCCCTGATGCACCTGAAGAACGACCTGCGCGGCCGGCTGGCCGAGTACGCCGGGCAATTCAAGCTGGGCTACGCGCCCGGCAAGCGGCCATGGCACGTGCCGGTCGACGTGGCGCTGCCCTGCGCGACCCAGAACGAGCTGGAACTGGACGACGCCCGCACCCTGATCGCCAACGGCGTGAAATGCGTGGCCGAGGGCGCCAACATGCCCGCCACCCTGGAAGCCGCCAAGCACTTCATCGAGGCCGGCGTGCTGTACGCGCCGGGCAAGGCCAGCAATGCCGGCGGCGTGGCCGTGTCGGGCCTGGAAATGAGCCAGAACGCCATCCGCCTGGCCTGGAACCGCGACGAAGTCGACCAGCGCCTGCACGCCATCATGCGCGACATCCACGAGAACTGCGTGCGCCACGGCCAGGGGCGCGGCACGGCGGTCAACTACCTCGACGGCGCCAACATCGCCGGCTTCGTCAAGGTGGCCGACGCCATGCGCCAGCAAGGGCTGTATTGAACCCTGCCCGGAGCGCGCCCAAGGTGTCAGGCACTGGAGGTGCCTGACATCTGCTTCAGGCGCCGTCCCGGTCGTGGCCTCCAGGTGCTAAAGGTGTCAGACACCTCTGGTGTCTGACACCTGTCTTGCACACCTGCCCTCCCCGGCCTGCCGCTGGCCGCGCGCGCCCCTCAATGCCAGTCGTCGCGATACACGAAACGCGGCATCTGCCAGTTGTAGCGCAGCGCCAGCAGGCGCAGGGCCAGCCCCACCGCCAGCGCGACCGGCACGGCCACATTGGCCACCAGCCCCATGGCCGACAGGCCCAGGTACAAGCCGCCGGTGACGATCGATACGCTGGCGTACAGCTCCTTGCGGAACAGCAGGGGTACATCGTTGCACAGGACGTCGCGCAGCACGCCGCCGGCGCAGCCGGTGATCATGCCGCTGATCAACGCGATGCCGGGCGACAAGCCCATGTGCTGCGCCACCTGGCAACCGATGACAGTGAACGCCACCAGGCCCAGCGCATCGAGCAGCAGGAACAGGCTGCGCAGGCGCCGCATGAGCGGCGCCGCCAGCGCGGTCAGCATGGCGGCGCCCGCGGTCATGCCGAGGTATTCCGGGTGCACCACCCAGGTCAGCGGATAATGCCCCAGCAGCACATCGCGCAACGAGCCGCCGCCCAGGGCGGTGACGCAGGCGATGATGCACACGCCCATCCAGTCCATGTCGCGCCGGCCGGCCGCCAGGGCCGCCGTCATGGCTTCGGCCACGATGGCCACCAGGTAAAGGACGTGCAGCAGCACGGTGGACGTTTCAATCGACATGGGCACCCCAGGGTCGGCCGCGGCGCGGCCCGGACGATCAGGCCGGCGGCTCCAGTGCGTCGATGGTACGGCGCTGTCGCCACAGCAACAACAGCCCCGGCAGCGCGATCGCGACCGTGAGCAGGAAGAATCCGGGCCAGCCCAGCCAATGCACCAGCGGCGGCGTCAGCGGCCCGGCCAGGTAGATGCGGCCGACCGCCGACAGCGCCGACAGCAGCGCGAACTGGGTGGCCGAAAAACGATGCTGGCACAAGGCCATCAGCAGGGCCACGAAGGACGCCGTGCCCAGCCCGCCGCACAGGTTCTCGATGCCGACCGCGGCGCCCATCAGCCAGATGCTCTTGGGCGCGACGGCGATGACCCAGTAGCCCAGGTTGGAAATGGCCTGCAAGATGCCGAACGCCATCAGCGAGCGGAACAGCCCCCAGCGCGCCATCAGCGAGCCGCCGGCGAGCGCCCCGACGATGGTGGCGGCCAGGCCCAGCACTTTGTTGACGGTGCCGACTTCGGTGGGATCGAAGCCGGCGCCGCGGATCAGGAAGGTGGTGGAGAGGGCCCCGGCGAACGCGTCGCCGAGCTTGTACAGGACGATCAGCGCCAGCACCGTATAGGCACCGCGCCGGCTGAAGAACTCGCGGAACGGCTCGACCACCGCCTGGCCCAGGTTGCGGGGGGCGGTGGCGGGCCGCTCGGGCTCGGGGGCCCAGAGCGTGGCGAGCGAGCACGCGAGCATCAGGGCGCCCATCAGGACGTAGGTGGGGCCCCATCCCAGCCATTGGTCGGCCAGGATCAGGGCCAGCCCGCCGGAGACGACCATGGCCAGCCGGTATCCCAGCACCTTGATGGCCGCGCCGGCGCCGCGCTCTTCGCGGCGCAGCACGTCGGTGCAGTAGGCGTCGAAGGCGATGTCCTGGGTGGCCGAGAAGAACGCCACGGCGACCGCCAGCAGGGCCAGCGGCAGCAAGGCGGTGGCCGGCGAGAGCGCTCCCATGGCCATGATGGCGGCCGCCAGCAGCCACTGGGTCACCAGCATCCAGCCGCGCCGGCGCCCCAGCAGCGGCGGCACATAGCGGTCCACCAGCGGGGCCCACAGGAATTTCAGCGTATAGGCGGACCCCACCAGGGTGAGGAAGCCAATTTCTTCCAGCGACACGCCATCGACCGTGGCCCATGCCTGCAAGGTGCCGCCGGTCAGGGCCAGCGGCAGTCCGCTGGCGAAGCCCAGCACCAACAGGGGCATTACGCGGCGGCTGAAATAGACATGGGATGCGGCGGTAATGGAGCTCTCCTGGCAATGGCGGCGGCGCGTCGCGCGACACCCGGCATATTAACCAATGCGCTTGGGGCGGCTGATCGGCTTGAACGGGACGGTGGCGGTCGTTGGGCGTCCTGGGCGGGGCTGAGGGAGGCGGGCCGGCCACGTCGCTCGGCTCGGGCGCGCCACCAGGCGCCCTCGGTCCCCTGCGGGGACTGCCCTCGCTCCAACTGGCCGGCCCGCCTCCCTCAGCCCCGCCCAGGACTCACAGCGGCGGCATGCGTGGGGGTGGCGGAACCGTTGGTCATTGGGGGGCGTGGTGTGGCGCTGTCGGTGTCAGACACCCCCGTGCACATCGTCTCTTCAAACACAACCGTGGCAAGGGGTGTCTGACACCTGTTAGATCGGCACAGAGGTATCCGACGCCGACCTACCCGAGATCCTGCGAGCCCGGGCGTGCCGGTGGGGCCTGGGCGGCCAGTTGGAGCGAGGGAAGCCCCCGCAGGGGGCCGAGGGCGCCTGGTGGCGCGCCCGAGCCGAGCGACGTGGCCGACCGGGCGCCTCAAGAACTCAACAACAGGCACCCCACGAGCAACCCGTCACGCGCCGAACCTCAAATCGCTATTCAGCCGCATACCGATACACCGCCAACGTACTCCGCCACCCGGGCAGCACCGTGACTTCGCGGTCTTCGTGGAAGGTGGCCCGCTCGAGAATCCGCAGGCCGAGGTCCGCCGCCAACTGCTCGAAATCGCGCAGCGTGCACAAGTGGATGTTGGGCGTGTTGTACCACTGGTAAGGCATCTGCCCCGTCACCGGCATGCGGCCGCGCAGGATCGACCAGCCGTGCGGCCAGTAGCCGAAGTTGGGAAACGACACGACCCCGTAGCGCGCCACCCGGGCCATCTCGCGCAGGATGTGCTCGGTGCGGTGCATGGACTGCAGCGTCTGCGACAGCACCACCGTATCGAACTGCTTGTCGTCGAACAGCGCCAGCCCGTCTTCCAGGTTCTGCTGGATCACCTCCACGCCACGGCGCACGCAGGCAATGACATGGTTGTCGTCGATCTCGACGCCCGCGCCGCGCACCTGGCGCTGGTCGCGCAGATAGGCCAGCAGCGCGCCGTCGCCGCAGCCCAGGTCGAGCACGCGGCTGCCGGGCTCGATCCAGCTGGCGATCCGTACCAGATCGGGGCGCATGCCGGCCGTGCTTGCCGGGCGGGCCGAAACGGGATTCATGCGGGATATCCTTCCGAAGGCACCGGCACAGCCGCCTCGGATTGCGGCGGCGCGGCGGGAACGGACGCCGCCCGCGCGCCGGCGGGCGCCGCCTGCAGCCCCAGCTCGCGCGCGATGCGGTCATAGTAGCCGCGCACCACCGCATGGTAGCGGGCATCGTCGAGCAGAAACGCATCGTGCCCGTGCGGCGCGTCGATCTCCGCATAGGTGACCGGGCTGCCATTCTTGAGCAGGGCGCGCACGATCTCGCGCGAGCGTTCCGGCGGAAAGCGCCAATCAGTGGAAAACGACACCAGCAGGAAATCCGCCTGGGCGGGCGCCAAGGCGCGTGCCAGGTCGCCGCCGGTGTCGCGGGCCGGATCGAAATAATCGAGCGCGCGGGTGATCAGCAGATAAGTGTTGGCGTCGAAATAGCGGCTGAACTTCTCGCCCTGGTAGCGCAGGTACGACTCCACCTCGAACTCCACGTCGTAACCGTAGCGATAGGCGCCGCCCTCGGCCGGCTCGCGCTGGGTGCGGCCGAACTTCTCGGCCATGTCGTCATCGGACAAGTAAGTGATATGGCCGATCATGCGCGCCACCGACAGGCCGCGGCGCGGCACGGTGTTGTGCGCGTAGTAGTCGCCGCCGTGGAAATCCGGGTCGGTGATGATGGCGCGCCGCGCCACCTCGTTGAAGCCGATATTCTGCGCCGACAGGCGCGGCGTGCTGGCGATGACGATGCAATGCGCCACCCGCTCCGGACACGTGATGGCCCAGCCCAGCGCCTGCATGCCGCCCAGCGAGCCGCCCATCACGGCGGCGAAGCGCTCGATGCCGAAATGGTCGGCCAGCCGCGCCTGGGCTCGCACCCAGTCTTCCACCGTCAGGACCGGGAAGGCCGCGCCCCAGGGATGGCCGGTGGCCGGGTTGATGCTGGCCGGGCCGGTAGAGCCGAAGCACGAACCCAGGTTATTGACGCCGATCACGAAAAACCGGTCGGTGTCGAGCGGCTTGCCCGGTCCGACCATGTTGTCCCACCAGCCGATGTCCTTCGGGTCGTCGGCGGCCACGCCGGCCACGTGGTGCGACGCGTTGAGCGCGTGGCACACCAGCACGGCGTTGGTGCGTTCGGCATTGAGCGTGCCATAGGTTTCGACGGCCAGTTCGTAGGACTGCAGCGATTGCCCGCTGGCCAGGGGCAGAGGTTGGTCGAAGCGGATGAGCCGGGGGGTGACGATGCCTACCGAACCGGGGTCGGCAGGAGCGGCGGCGCTGGGAGCAAGCCCGCCGGCCGGATGCTGGGCGTGGGGGGTCATACGGACCTCTTTAGCTGGATTTATAGAGGCGCCCGCAAGCGGATCAGGCAAATCGGCGCCGATGTGAAGCCAGCATTCTAACACCCGGGCGGGGTGGCGGGCCAGGCGCGCGGCGCTCAGGTCGTGAGCGCCGCCCCCGGCTCCTGCCCCAGGTACTCATAGGCGGCCGTATTGACCCGCGACACCCGCCATTCCACCGCCTGGCGGTTGTACGAATAGGCCACGCGGCGGATCTCCAGCAGCGGCGTGTGCTCCGCCACCCCCAGCCACTCGGCATGGGTGGCATCGGCCAGGCAGACGCGCAGCCGTTCGTCAGTGGCGATGACATTCACCCCGAAGACATCCTGGTACAGCGCATACAGGGTGCTGGGCCGCTCGCGCAGGTGGCTTTCCGCCATGCCGGGAAAGCGCGACTCGGGCAGGCAGATGTCGTCGACCATCACCACGTCCCCATTGAGCGACAGCACGTTCGAGAACTCGAACACATGCGCCCCCGTCGGCAAGCCCAGCCGCTCGCGCACCAGGGCCGTGGCCCGCACGCGCCGGAAGCGCAGCAGCTGCGTGGCCGGATACGACTTATGGCCGTCCTGGCGCACGATGCGGAAGAACTTGAAGAAATGGTGGTTGCGCGTGTGCACCGCGACATACGTGCCGCGTCCCTGGTGGCGTACCAGGATGTTTTCCGCCGCCAGCTCGTCGATGGCCTTGCGCAGCGTGCCGATCGAGACGCCGAAGCGCTCGGCCAGGGTCTTCTCTGGCGGCACCGCGTCGCCCTGCTTCCATTCGCCGCTCGCCAGGGCCGCGAGCATCGCCTGCTTGACCTGCGCATACAGGGGACTGCCGAGCGGAACGGTCGAAGTGGCGGTGTTTCTCATGGCGTGGCGGACGGTTGGAGTCGCGGAATTGTACCGGCGCACGCGGCGCCAATTCGAATCATACAACTCATATATATGATTTAGTTGACTTGGATGCAAGTGGGGCCTAAGATTCCATGGACCGTCGCGGCCGCGCAGCCAGGCGGGCCATCACACCAGAGAGGAACAGAATGATTCACGCCGTATTGCACGATGCGAAAGACACGGTGGCCGTAGCCGTCGTGGAAGGCCTCAAGGCAGGCACCGACCTGAATGCCTGGATCATGGACGAAGACAAGATCATCCAGCTCAAGGCCGTGCAGGACATCCCCATCGGCCACAAGGTGGCGCTCAAGGACATGGCTGTCGGCGACACCGTCTTCAAGTACGGCACCGACATCGGCAAGGTGGTCGAGCCCATCAGGGCGGGCGAGCACGCCCACGTCCACAACATCAAGACCAAGCGCTGGTAAGCGGCCGCGGTCCCCTCAACGATCTACACACATAGGAAACCGCCATGGCCATTGTCAATGCCTCGACCACTTTCCGCGGATACCGCCGCGACAACGGGCGCGTCGGCGTGCGCAACCACGTCATCGTGCTGCCGGTGGACGATATCTCCAACGCCGCGGCCGAAGCCGTCGCCAACAACATCAAGGGCACCATGGCCCTGCCCCACCCCTACGGGCGGCTGCAGTTCGGCGAAGACCTGGAACTGCATTTCCGCACCCTGATCGGCACCGGCTGCAACCCCAACGTGGCCGCGGTGATCGTCATCGGCATCGAGGAAGGCTGGACCAAGCGCGTGGTGGACGGCATCGCCGCCACCGGCAAGCCGGTGGCCGGCTTCAGCATCGAGCTGCACGGCGACCACGACACCATCATGCGCGCGTCGCGGCAGGCCAAGGAATTCGTGCACTACGCAACCGCGCTGCAGCGCACCGAATGCCCTATCTCCGACCTGTGGGTCTCCACCAAGTGCGGCGAATCCGACACCACTTCGGGCTGTGGCGCCAACCCCACGGTAGGCAATGCTTTCGACAAACTGTATGCTCTGGGCAACACCCTGGTGTTCGGCGAAACCTCCGAGCTGACCGGCGGCGAGCACATCGTGGCGGAACGTTGTGCCAATGACGCGGTGCGTGAACGCTTCATGTTCATGTTCAACCGCTACCAGGACATGATCGACCGCTGGAAGACCAGCGACCTTTCCGAATCGCAGCCCACCAAGGGCAACATCGCCGGGGGCTTGACCACAATCGAGGAAAAGGCCATGGGCAATATCCAGAAGATCGGCAAGAAGTGCCGCGTCGATGGCGTGCTGGACAAGGCCGAAATTCCCACCGGCAAGGGCCTGTGGTTCATGGATTCGTCCTCGGCGGCGGCCGAGATGGTGACGCTGTGCGCGGCCTCCGGCTACGCGGTGCATTTCTTCCCCACCGGCCAGGGCAACGTCATCGGCAACCCCATCCTGCCTGTCATCAAGATCTGCGCCAACCCGCGCACGGTGCGCACCATGCGCGAACACGTCGACGTCGACACTTCCGGCCTGCTGCAGCGCGAGATCGACCTGGACCAGGCCGGCGACAAGCTGCTGGAGTGCATGCTGGCCACCGCCAACGGGCGCTGGACCGCGGCCGAGGCGCTGGGTCACCGCGAGTTCGTCCTGACGCGCCTGTACGAGAGCGCCTGAGCGCCGGGGCGGCCGTCACGATGCAGGCAGGCAAGAGGCATCCGGCCCGGCTGACCGCCGGGCCATGAAGCAGGACGCGACGCGCGGTGCACCGGCGCACAGATTGCCGGGCCCGCGCGCCGCAATACGCCTACCCAGGCGCCATCCCCAAGGAGGAAGACATGAAGCGAATCACGCGTATTGCAACGGCCGCCTGTCTGTCGGCCGGCATGCTGCTGGGCGCGGCCGCCCGGGCCGAAGTGTCGGAACTGACGGTCGCGGTGCAGCCGGGCATCAGCTATCTGTCGCTGATGGTCATGCAGGACGAGAAACTGATCGAGAAGCATGCCCGCCAGGCCGGCATCGAGGACCTGTCGGTGAAATGGTCGCGTTTTGCCGGCGGCAACGTCATGAACGAGGCCGTACTGTCGGGCAGCCTGCATTTCGCCTCCGGCGGGGTCGGCCCGCTGGTGACCATGTGGGCCCGCACGCGCGGCAACCTGAATGTGAAGGCGGTGTCGGCCATCAACGCCATGCCGCTGTACCTGAATTCGCGCAACCCGCAGGTCAAGTCCATCAAGGACCTGACGGAGAAGGACAAGATTGCCCTGCCCGCCGTGCGCGTGTCGATCCAGGCGGTGACGCTGCAGATGGCCGCCGAACAAGCCTTCGGCGAAGGCCAGCAGAACCGACTGGACAAGCTGACGGTGTCGCTGGCCCACCCGGACGGCATGACCGCGCTGCTGTCGGGCTCCAGCGAGATCACGGCGCACTTCACCTCGCCGCCGTTCCAGGACTTCGAGCTCAAGCAGCCGGGCATCCACCGCATTCTCAGTTCGTACGAGGTGCTGGGCGGGCCGGCCACCTTCAACCTGGTATGGACCACCGAGAAGTTCTACAAGGAGAACCCCAAGGTCTACGCGGCCTTCGTGGCGGCGCTGCAGGAAGCCACCGACAAGATCAACAAGGACAAGACCTGGGCCGCCGACGCCTACCTGCGGCTGGCCAACGACAAGCGCACCAAGCGCGAGGACGTGATCGAGATCCTCAACAACCCGGACATCACCTACACCCTGACGCCCAACAACATCATGAAGTACGTGAATTTCATGCACAAGGTGGGTTCGATCAAGGTCTTGCCCGGCTCCTGGAAGGACCTGTTCTTTCCCAACGCCCAGCAACTGCAGGGCAGCTGAACGCGACGCAACCGGCGCCCCGGCCCCGGCCGGGGCGCCCCACCGGAGGGTAGGCATGACTGATGCAACAGCCGGCGCGCCGCTGCTCGATGTGCGCGGCGTGACCCTGCAGTACAAGACGCCCGAATACCTGATCACCGCCACCTACCGGGTGGATTTCCAGGTCTGGCAGGGCGACCGCTTCATCCTGCTGGGCCCGTCGGGTTGCGGCAAGTCGACCCTGCTCAAGGCGGTGGGCGGCTACCTGCCGCCGGTCGAAGGCGAGATCCGCCTCAAATCGGAAGTGGTCACGCGGCCGGGCCCGGACCGCATGATGGTGTTCCAGGAATTCGACCAGTTGCTGCCCTGGAAGACCGTGCGCCAGAACGTCGCCTTCGCGCTGCTGGCCAGCGGCCGGCTGGGCGCGCGCGAGGCGGACGAGCGCGCCATGCATTACATCCAGAAAGTGAACCTGGCCAAGTTCGCCGACAGCTATCCGCACATGCTGTCCGGCGGCATGAAGCAGCGCGTGGCGATCGCGCGCGGCATGGCCATGGAACCCGACATCCTGCTGATGGACGAGCCGTTCGCGGCGCTGGACGCTCTGACCCGCCGCAAGATGCAGGACGAGCTGCTGCAGCTGTGGGACGACACGCATTTCACGGTGCTGTTCGTCACCCACTCGATTCCCGAGGCCATCAAGATCGGCAACCGCATCCTGCTGCTGTCGCCGCATCCCGGCCAGGTCAAGGCCGAGCTCAACAGCGTGCCGCGCGGCGACCATGACGCGGAGCGCCACCAGGAGCTGGAAGAGCGCATCAACGCGATGCTGTTCTCGGACCGCGTCGAAGAGGAGGAACAGCATCATGGCTGAACTGCAGACGCCCCGCGGGGCCGGCCGCGCCGAGCGCTACCTGGAGCCGGTCGCCGACGAATCCTTCGGCGTGGTCCAGAAACCGCTGTCGGCCTGGGAACGGCTGTACAACATCGGCGCCCTGCGCAAGCTGTTCCTGCTGGCAGTGCTGGCGCTGGTCTGGGAAATCTACGCGCGCAGCATCAACAACCCGCTGCTGTTCCCCACCTTTGGCGCCACCGTGGCCGCGCTGTACGACGGGCTGGTGCACGGCGCGCTGCTGCTCAAGGCCTGGACCTCCATCCGCGTGCTGCTGGTGGGCTACGCCGCCGGCATCGGGCTGGCCGCCCTGCTGACGGTACTGGCCATCACCACCCGGCTGGGCACCGACCTGCTGGAAACGCTGACCTCGATGTTCAATCCGCTGCCGGCCATCGCGCTGCTGCCGCTGGCGCTGATCTGGTTCGGCCTGGGCGAAGGCAGCCTGGTGTTCGTGCTGATCCATTCCGTGCTGTGGGCCGTGGCGCTCAATACGCATTCGGGCTTCCTGTCGGTGTCGATGACGTTGCGCATGGTGGGGCGCAACTACGGCCTGTTGGGGTTCGGCTATGTGCGCCGCATCCTGATCCCGGCCGCTTTTCCCAGCATCCTGACCGGCCTGAAGATCGGCTGGGCCTTCGCCTGGCGCACCCTGATCGCCGCCGAGCTGGTGTTCGGCGTCAGCAGCGGCTCCGGCGGCCTGGGCTGGTTCATCTACGAGAACAAGAACCTGCTGGAGATCCCGAACGTGTTCGCCGGCCTGTTCACCGTGATCCTGATCGGCCTGCTGGTCGAGAACGTGATCTTCCGGACCGTGGAAATCCACACTATCCGCAAGTGGGGAATGCAGCACTGACCTGCCGCACCGCCGGCGCCAACCCGAACCAAAGGAGAACCCGTAATGCGCAATGATCGCCACGCCTGTCCCGATGCCGGGCGCCGCAAAACGCTCGGCCTGCTGGGCGCGGGCGCCCTGGCCCTGGCGCCATGGTCGCGCGGCCTGGCTGCCCCGCAGGACTGGCCGCAGCGGCCCATCAGCTATGTGGTGCCCTTCCCGCCGGGCGGCCTGACCGACGTGGCGGCGCGCCAGGTCGGCCAGGCGCTGGCCACCGGCGAAGGATGGAACGTAGTGGTCGAGAACAAGCCGGGCGGCAGCGCCAACATCGGCGCCTCGCTGGTGGCGCGCGCCGAAGCGGACGGCTACAGCTGGCTGGCCATCACCATGACGCATGCCGCCAACGCGACCCTGTTCGCCGGCCGGGCCGGCTACGACCTGAAGAAGGACCTGGTCCCGCTGGCCGGCCTGGCGTCGTCGGCGATGATGGTGGTGGTCAACGCCAAGAGCCCCATCCGCAGCCTGGCGGACCTGACCCGCGCCGCCAAGTCCGGGTCGCTCTCGGCCGGCTCCAGCGGCAACGGCACGCCGCCCCATTTGACATTGGCGCTGTACCAGAAGCTGACCGGCACCTCGCTGCTGCACGTGCCGTACAAGGGCGGCGCCCCCTCGCTGACCGACCTGATCGGCGGCCAGCTGGATGTGATCTTCTCCAACTACCCGGAGTCGCTGCCGCACGTCAAGAGCGGCGCCTTGCGCGCGCTGGCGGTGAGCACGGCGGAGCGCAGCCCTGACTTGCCCGACGTGCCGACCGTGGCCGAGGCCGGCATGCCCGACCTGGTGGTCGAGAACTTCACCGGCGTCCTGGCGCCGGCCGGCATGCCCGACGCGCTGGTACAGCGCATCGGCGGTGCCATCGAGAAACAGGTCGCGCAGCCGGCCATGCAGCAAGCCCTGCAACGGCTGGGGTTCGTGCCGCGCCCGCGCGGGCCGGTGGCGTTCAAGCAATACCTGGACAGCGAAATCGACCGTTGGAGCAAGGTCATCCGCGAAGCCGACATCCAAGTCGGCTAGCCAGCCTATCCCGTCCGGGCGGCTGTGGCCGGCCGGGCCCACCCTACTGAAGAGACCCGATGCACATCGTTATTTCCGAATTCATGGATGAAGCGGCGGTCGCCGCGCTACGCGCCGATTTCGAGGTGCGCTACGAGCCGGACCTGGTCGACCGCCGCGACGCCCTGCTGGCCGCCCTGCCCGAGGCCGACGCCCTGATCGTGCGCAACCGCACGCGCGTGGATGGCCCGCTGCTGGCGGCGGGCGCCCGGCTCAAGGCGGTGGGCCGCCTGGGCGTGGGATTGGACAACATCGACGTGCCGGCCTGCCAGGCCCGCGGCATCGCCGTGCTGCCGGCCACCGGCGCCAATGCGCGCGCCGTGGCGGAATATGTCATCGCGGCGGCGCTGATGCTGCTGCGCGGCGCCTATCACGACAGCGACCGGGTGGCGGCCGGCGCCTGGCCGCGCACCGAGTTGTCCAACGGCCTGGAAGCCGAGGCGCGCACGCTCGGCATCGTCGGCTTCGGCGGCATCGGCCGGCTGGTGGCGCGCCTGGCGCAGGGCCTGGGCATGCGGGTGGCGGCGCACGACCCGCTGCTGCGCGACGACGACCCGGCCTGGCGCGAAACCGGCGTCGAGCCGGCGGGGCTGGACGCCCTGCTGGCGCGCGCCGACGTGCTGACGCTGCACATCCCGCTGACCGACGCCACGCGCAAGCTCATCGACGCGCGCCGCCTGGCCGCCATGAAGCGCGGCGCGGTGCTGGTCAACACCGCGCGCGGCGGCATCGTCGACGAGGCGGCGCTGGCGCAGGCGTTGCGCAGCGGCCACCTGCGCGGCGCCGCCATCGACGTGTTCGAGGACGAGCCCCTGCCCGCCGGCGGCCCGCTGGCCGGCGCGCCCAACCTGGTGCTGACGCCCCATATCGCCGGCCTGACCCAAGAAGCCAATGCCCGCGTCTCCAGCATGGTGGCGCAACGCGTGGCGCAGGCCTTGCAAGGCGCCTGAAAAACCTCCATTCCACTACGAACTTTCCATGACAACCCTGGACTTGAAGTCCCTGCATGAACTGGCCGGCGCCGCGCTGCGCGGCGCCGGCGCCAGCCCCGACATGGCCGACAGCACGGCGCGCGCGCTGGTCTATGCCGATGCCCGGGGCCTGGCCTCGCACGGCGTATCGCGCATTCCGCCCTACGCCGCGCAGGTGCGCAATGGCCGCGTCGTTGGCAGTGCGGTACCGCGCATCGTCCGGCAGCGCGATGGCGCGATCCTGGTCGACGCCGGCGCCGGCCTGGCCTTTCCCGCCTGCGCGCTGGCCGTGCAGGAAGCGGGCGCACGGGCGCGCGCGCACGGCGTGGCTTTTGCCGGCGTGACCAACAGCCATCATTTCGGCGCGGCCGCCTATCATCTGGACACCCTGGCGCGGCAGGGCCTGGTGGGCCTGGCGCTGGGCAATTCGCCCGCCGCCATGCCCGCGTGGGGCGGCAAGCGCGCGCTGTTCGGCACCAACCCGATTGCCGCCGCGTTCCCGCGCCGCGACGGCGATGCGCTGGTGATCGACCTGTCGCTGTCGGAAGTGGCGCGCGGCAAGCTGATGGTGGCGGCCCGCGAAGGGCGCGCGATCCCGCTGGGCTGGGCGCTCGACGCCGACGGCAACCCGACCACCGACCCCAAGGCCGGCCTGGCCGGCAGCATGCTGCCCATGGGCGGGGCGAAGGGCGCCATGCTGGCGCTCATCGTGGAGTTACTGGCCTGCGCGCTGACCGGCGCCCGTTTCGGCTTCGAGGCCGACTCGTTCTTCACCGACGAAGGCAACCAGGCGCGCATTGGACAGGCCTTCCTGGCCATCGACCCCGGTGCGCTGGCCGGCCGCGAGGTCTACCTGGAACGGGTGGAAACGCTGGTCGCCGCGATGCTGGCCGACAGCGGCGTGCGCCTGCCGGGCGGGCGCCGCGCCGCCCTGCGGCGGCAGGCCGAGGAACGCGGCGTCGAGATCCCCGACGCCCTGCTGGCGCAACTGCGCGAACTGGCCGCGCCGGCTAGGGCCTGTTCCCGCTAAAGGGAACGCCGGCCTACCACAGGCTGCGCACGCCCGAGACCACCAGCGCCACGCCGGAAAGCGTCAGCAGGCCCAGCACCAGGCGGCGGAAGGTCGCGTCGCTGAAGCGCCGGTACAGCCGCACGCCGGCCAGCGCCGGCACCAGGACGGCGCCGCCCACCACGGCGAACACCGGCACCATGCGGGCGTCCAGCAGGCCGGCCACGGCGTAGCTCGACAAAGTCACGCCATGCATGACCAGGTTGAATGTCTGGAACACGACGCGCTGCTGGTCGCGCGGCCAGCCACGCAGCACGCACCAGAGGGTCAGCACCGGCCCCGGCAGCCCGCCGAAGCCGCTCATGATGCCGGACAGCCAGCCCACCCCGGCATCGGCCGGACGGCCGCCGCGCGCCACCCGGGGCAGCTCGGAAGCCAGCAGCATGGCCGGGCAATACACCAGCAGCACCAGGCCCACGCCCAGCCGGAAAGCCGCCGGGTCGACATAGTGCAGCAAGCCGACTCCCAGCGGCACGCCCAGCAAGCCGCCCAGCAGGAACGGCGCCAGCCGGCGCCAGTCCAGGCCGTGGCGCAGCGAGCGGGCCGCCAGCAACTGTCCCACCAGCGAGCCGAACACGACGGCCGGCGCGGCCAGCGACGGCGCCAGCGTCCACGACCAGAAGGTCATGGCCACCAGGCCGAAGCCGAAACCCGCCAGGCCTTGCACAAACGCCGCGGCGCAAGCACCCGCCGCCAGCAGCAGCCAGGTTTCCATGCGCGGCGCCGTCAGCCTTGCCGGATCACGGGCGCGGGCAGGCCGGCCAGGGCGACATTCACGCAAGTCGGCAGATCGGCGCGCAGTGCGGCGTCGAGCGCGGGCGCCAGCGCGGCGGCCTCGGCCACCCATGCGCCGCGCGCGCCGAAGCCCTCGGCCACGCGATCGTAGCGGGTCGGCAGCAATTCGCAGCCGACCAGCCGGTCGGGGCCGTAGCTGTTGAGCTGGATCTGGTATTCGGCGTTCCAGCGCGCATCATTGCCGACCACGCAGATGAACGGCAGCCCGTAGCGCACGGCGGTATCCAGCTCGGCGCAATGGAATCCGAAGGTGCCGTCGCCCATCATGGCCACGACCGGCGCGTCGCGGTGCGCGAGGCGGCCGGCCAGCGCCATGGGCAGCGCGCTGCCGATCGCGCCCGCCGCGCCGTTGATGACGCGATGCGGCGCGCGCAGGCACGCCTGGGCCCATTGGCCGAACTCCCCGCCGTCGCACACCAGCACCGAATCGGCGTGCGAGTCCAGGATGCGCTGGACCGCGCGGCACAGCTCGGCCGGATGCAGGCCGGCGCCGCCGACGGCTTCGCGCCATTCGGCCGGCCGATACGCCACGGCGGCCGCCGCTTGCGCCAGCCAGTCGGCGCGCGCGCCCGGCATGGGCAGCCGCGCCAGCCCGCCCAGCGCGGCGACCGTATCGGCGATCGCGGTTTCATGCAGGCGCTCGCCGACGGCCCGCCGGGTGCGCGCCAGCTCGCTCTCCTCCGCGTCGATCTGCAGGAAGGCGCAGCCGGCATGAAAAGCCTTGCCGAACTGCAGGGTGAAGTCCAGGCGCTTGCCCAGCAAGAGCACGCAATCGGCCTGGGCCAGCAACGGCGCGAACGCGCCCAGCGCCGGATCGTTGGCGCCGCGCGGGCTTTCGGTGGCGATCACCGGCAGGCCCCAGGCCCGCTGCAATGCGGCCACGCCCGCGCGCCCGGCGTCGGTCAGGCCGGTCGGGCCCACCAGCACCAGCGGCCGCTGCGCGCGCGCGAGGCGGGCGGCCAGGCCGGCCGCCTGCCGCTCGTCCAGCGGCATGGCCGGCGCCGCGTAGTCCTGCGCCGCCGGCGGCGCGGTATCGGTCCGGGCTTCCAGTACATCGGTGGGCAGGCTCAGGTGGACCGGCCCCGGCCGGCCGCTGCGCGCGATGCGGCAGGCACGCGCGAAGTCCGCGCCCAGGCCGTCGGCCATTGCCGCGGCCCAGGCCGCCTTGGTCACCGGCGCGGCCATGGCCGCCTGGTCCATTTCCTGGAACGCGCCCCAGCCCGCCTGGCGATTGGGCGCGTGCCCCGACAACAGGATCACCGGCGATTCGGACATCTGCGCGGTGTACAGGGCCGACACCGCATTGGCGTGCCCCGGCCCGCCCGTCACCAGCGCCACGCCCGGCTGGCCGGTCAGGCGCGCCCAGGCGTCGGCCATGTGCACCGCGGCAGCCTCGTGGCGCACGTGGACCAGCTCGATGCCGGCCGACAGGGCTGCGTCGAACACGGGCATGATGTGATTGCCCGACAGGGTGAACAGCCGTGTGATGCCTGCGGCCTGGATAGAGCGGGCCAACGCATCGGCACCGCGCGATGAGACTGTCATCGATCGGACTCCTCAGTGAACGGCGCGGCGGCGCCGCCGTCTTGTCATTTGAGCGAAATGCCCGCGGAGCTTCCCAGCTTGCGGTACGTCTCCACCTGGGCCTTGACGAATTCGCGCGTCGGCCCGGCGGCGCGCACATCCGGCACGCTGCCCAGCCGGCGCGTGCCGTCGCGCCAAGCCTGGCTCGACGATACACCGTCCAGTACCGCGGCCCACTTGCGGACCGCGGCCGCGTCCATGCCGGGCGGACCGTACAACGCGCTCCAGCCGGTGATCACCTCCAGTTGCGGGAAGCCGGCCTCGCGCGCGGTCGGCACGCCTGGCAGCGACTCCAGCCGTTGCGGCGTGGTGGTCACCAGCGCGCGCAGGCGGCCGTCGCCGAGCGGGCCGGAGATCGGCGCGTAGTTGGTGCAGACGAAGTCGACCTGCCCCGACAGCGCGGCCAGGGTGGCCTCGCCCGATCCCTTGTAGGTAATGGGCATGGCCGCCGTGGATGGCAGGCCCAGCACATCGAACAGCAGCTGAGGCCCCAGGTTCAATACCGTGGCGGGACCGGTAGTGGCATAGTTGAGCTCGCCGGGCCGGGCGCGGATGGCGTCGATCAGGTCCGGCAGGCCACGATAGGGCGAACCTTTTGGAACCGCGCAGACGTAGGGATTGAGTTCCAGCAGCCCGAGCACCGTAAAGTCGTCCCAGCGATACGACAGGTCCGGCTGCAAGGCGGGGAGGATGGCCTGCGAACCTACTCTCGCCAGCAACAGCGTGTAGCCGTCGGGCGCCGCGTCCTTCACGTACTGCGACCCGATGGCGCCATTGGCACCGCCCCGGTTCATTACCACCAGCGGCTGGCCCAGGTACGGCTGGATCACGGCGGCCAGGTTGCGCGCCGCCAGGTCGGCATCGCCGCCCACGCTGAATGGCGTCACCAGCGTCACCGGCCGCTGCGGATACGGCTGCGCCGCGCCCGCGCCGGCCAGCGCCAGGCTTGCCGCCAGCCATGCTGCGGCGGCCGCCAGCCGCCACATCGTCGCTCGCATCGCCATATCCGTCTCCCCTGTTTTTCGTGGTCGCCATTCGTGGTGCTGCAAGGTGTCTGACACCCCATGAAACGCCCTGCGCCTGCCTGCGGCCTGCCACGGGGTGTCAGACACCTCTCGCGGCGCCGCGGACCCGGCGTGCCCGGCCGTTCACGCCGCGGCTTGCGCCAGCAGCGTCTGCCCAGGCCGCACGCGTGTGAAGCGCACCGGCCGCCGGCTTACGGTCATGCTGTCGCCGCGCTGCGCGACCACCGAGAACCACGAGTGCTCCAGGTCGCGGGTCTCGGGGAAGTCCGCGCGGAAATGCGCGCCGCGCGAATCTTCGCGCGCCAGCGCCGCGCGCACGATGGCTTCGCTGACGTGGACCAGGCTATCCAGGTTGAGCCAATCGTGCCAGGTCATATTGAAGGCCCGCCCCGTATCGGCCACGCCCACGCTGTCCAGCTCCTCGCGCAGCCCGGCCAGCCCGGCCAGCGCGCGGTTCAGCCCGGCCGCGTCGCGCACGATCCCGGCGTCGTCCCACATGATGCTGGACAAGCGCTCGCGCAAGCCGTGCAAATCGCCTCCGCGGCGGCCCAGCGGCGCCTGTGCACGCGCCAGCGCATCCTGCAGTGCCGCCGGGTCGGGCTCGGCCCACGACTGCCCCGGCGTCCAGCGCGCCATCGCGTCGCCGGCGATACCGCCGAACACCGTGGAGTTGGCCACGCCGTTGCCGCCCAGGCGATTGGCACCGTGCACGCCGCCGGTATCTTCGCCAGCGGCATACAACCCGGCCAGCGCGGTGCGGCAATCCGGCTCGAACAGGACGCCGCCCATCATGTAATGCGCGGTCGGCACCACCTCGACCCGCCCCCCCGCCAAGTCGAAACCACAGTCCGCGCAGCGCTCGACCATGCCCTTGAACTGCCGGCGCACCCGTTCCGGCCCCAGGTGGGCCATTTCGATATACACCCCGCCATTGGGTGTCGTGCGTCCCGCCCGCATCTCGGCATAGATGCCGCGCGAGACGATGTCGCGGGTCGCGCGCTCGGCGCGCGGATCGACCGCTTGCATGAAGCGCTCGCCCTGGCCGTTTAGCAGGTAGCCGCCCGCCCCGCGCAGGCCTTCCTCCAGCACCGTGCCGGTCATGCGGGTATCGGCGCCGGCCAGCAGCCCGGTAGGATGGAACTGGACCATCTCCATGTCGCGCAGCTCCAGTCCCGCGCGCAGCGCCATCGACAAGCCGTCGCAGCTCTTGTCGCCGGAAGGCGTATGGAAGCGGTACATGGTCGGGCCGCCGCCGGTAGCCAGCAGCACCGCCTTGGCGCGCACCAGCACGAAGGCGCCGGTGCGGATGTCGATCATCAGCACGCCGGCGATGCGCCCGCCGTCGCGCGCGGGAATCAGCGCCACGGCGCGATGCTCTTCGAGCCGGTGGATGTGCCGCGCCCACACTTGCTCGGCCAGCCGGTTGATGATTTCGATGCCGGTCAGGTCGCCCTTGTGCACCGTGCGGTCGAAGGTCTGCCCCGCGAAAGCCTTCTGGTGCAGCGTGCCGTCGGGATTGCGGTCGAAGAAGCAGCCCAGCTCGTTTTCCAGTTCGTGGATACGCTCCACCGCCGCGTTCACCAGCGTCCAGGCCAGTTCCTGGTCGGGCAGCCACTTGCCGCCCTCGATGGTGTCCATGAAATGCCGCTCGATCGAGTCGCCCTCGGCCAGCGCCACGTTGTAGCCGCCCTGCACCATGCGCGTGCAGCCACACTTGCCCAGCAGCCCCTTGACCGCCACGGTGATGTCCAGGCCCGGCGCGGCCGCGTGGGCATGCAGGGCGGCGAACAGCCCCGCGCCGCCCGAGCCGAGGATCAGCACATCGGTCTGGCGCACTTGCACGGCGGCGCTCATCGCCCCACTCCCAGGCCGGCCAGCACGGCCTCGCGGCGCCCCGCCACGTCCTGGGCGACCTGGTCATACAGCGAGCCGCCATGGCTGTCCATGGCCACCAGCAGCGGCCCGAAGTCGCGAATGCGGAACTTCCACAGGGATTCCGGGTTCAGGTCGTCCAGGTCGACGTCCTCGATGCATTCGATCCAGGTGGTCTCCAGCGCGGCCGTGCCGCCCACGATGGCCAGATAAGCGCCGCCCTGCTCCTTGAAGGCTTGGCTGGACCCCTGGTGCATGCCGCCCTTGCCCACGATGAAGCGCACGCCGCATTGCCGCATCAGTTGCGCCGTGAAGCGCTCCATGCGCGACGAGGTGGTGGTGCCGATGCACACCGGCGCGTAGCCGGCGGGATACCGGGGCCCGGGCTCCACTTTGCGCACATTGGGCGCGGTGTGGATGACCGCGTGGCCGCGCATGTCGAAGCGGGTGGCGCGGCCGCGGTCGAACAGGGCGATATAGCTGGCGTCGCGGATGCCGAACAGGGTGTGCTGCAGGGTGACGGTGTCGCCCACGCGCAGCGCGCGCGCCTGGTCTTCGGTCACCGGCATGGCGAGATCGTGATGTGTCATGGCTGCAATTCCCGGGTCGAGGGCTCAGAAGCCGTAGTGCACGCCGCCGGGCGTGAACGTGGCACGCGCGCGGCGCGCCGAATGGCACTGCATATTGACGGCCACCGGGTTCATGGTGATGTGCGTGGCGGCCAGCTCGATATGCACGGCAAACGCCGTGGCATCGCCGCCCAGCCCTTGCGGCCCGACCCCCAGCTGGTTGACCGCGGCCGACAGTTCCTGTTCCAGCTGCGCGCCCAGCGGATCGGCGCAGCGCGAGCCGAGCGGCCGGGTCGCTGCCTGCTTGGCCAGATGCACGCACAGGTCCGACGTGCCGCCCACGCCCACGCCCACGATGGTGGGCGGACAGGTCTTGCCGCCGGCCTGCATCACGCAATCGACCACGAAAGTCTTGACCGCGTCCAGACCTTCGGCCGGGATTGCCATGCGCAGGAATGAATTGTTCTCGGAGCCGCTGCCCTTGGGGATCATCTCGATTTCCAGCCGCTCGTCCTCGGCGCAGAAATCCACATGGATGACCGGCACCCCCGGCCCGCACGAGGTGTGGTCGTTCTTGCGGCTGATGGGATGCACCACGCTGGAGCGCAACGGGTGTTCACGCGTGGCGCGCTCGCAGCCGGCGCGGATCGCCTGTTTCAGCCGCCAGCCGTCCAGCGCCACACGCCGCCCTACCAGGACGTTGTAGATGGGAATGCCGGTATCCTGGCACAGCAGGTTGTCGCGCTCCTCGGCGACCGCGATGTTGGTGGTCATGGTGTCCAGGATGGCCTGGGCGCGGGTCGACGACTCGGCCGCCCGCAAGCGCCCGAATCCCTCCTTGATGTCGTCCGGCAGGCGCTTGAGCGCCCGGATATACAGTTCGCGCGCGGCCTCCTCGACCTGCGCGTAATCGATGTCTGGCATGATTCAACTCAGCATGTTGGCCACGAACAGCAACGAGGCCGCCAGCGACGCGGCCGTGCCGGCGGCGATCCAGCGCAGCCGCAGGCCGCGCCAGGGGGCGAACTCGATCCACAGCAGGCGCAGGCCGCCGGCCAGGTGCACCGCCAGGCACAGCACCAGCGCCCATTCGCCGAACTTGAACACGGGAGCCTCGTACCAGCGCAGCGCGCCGTCGAGCGCGGCCTCGCCTTGCAGCGCCAGGCCAAGCGTCCAGAAATGCACCGGCAGGAACGCCAGCAGCAGCAGGCCGGAAATGCGATGCACGGCGAAGGCCAGCCAGCTGGGGTGCGCACGGGCGCGCGTGTCGTTGCGGCGCATGTCAGCCTCCCCAGGTCACCGCGGCTACCGCCCGCCAGCCCAGCGCCAGCAGCAGCACGGCGGCCACGCCGCCGAGCGCGCCGGCCAGGCGGCGCGTGGGCGCCCATTCATCCAGCACGTTGCGCAGTCCAATCGCGGCATGCAACGCCACCAGCGCGACGAACACCGCGTAGAAGGCCATCCAGGCCAGGCTGCCGCGCGTGCGGCCAAGTATCTCGGCGGCGCTCAGGCCGCCGCGCACCGCCAGCATGACGACGGCCAGGTGGACCAACACGAACAGCGCCAGCGCCATCGCGCTGAGCCGCTGCCAGTACCAGCGCCGGACGGCGCGCGCCGTGCTCATGGCAGGACCTCCGACACGCCGGCCGCGCGGCCGGCGCGGTCCTGAATCGCGTCCACGGCATCGTCCAGTTCGCCGCGCAGCGCCGCGCGCGCGGTGACCCGCTTGAGCCCGGCGATGGCGGCGGTGGGCGCGATGCCCTTGGGGCACCGCACCGTACAGGAACCCTGCGTATGGCAGGCATGGCAGCCAGCGTCGCCGGCCACCGCCGCCAGGCGCCGCGCGCCGGCGGTGTCGCGCTCGTCGTTGACCAGCGTCCAGGCGCGGTTGAGGGCGGCCGGCCCCAGGAATTGCGGCTTCCAGCTCACCACGTCGCAGGAGGCATAACACACGCCGCAACCGATGCACTCTATGCCGGCGTCGGCGGCGCGGCGCGCGGGCGATGCCGGGTCGACCCGCGCCACCGGGTCGTGACGCCCGGTGGCGCCGGCGTAGCGGCCCTGCGCGCGCTGCCATTTGTCGAAGAACGGCGCCATGTCGGTCACCAGGTCCTTGACCACTGGCAGGTTCGCCAGCGGCGCCAATTCGATGCGGCCGCCGCGCGCCACGCGCGCCACGTGAGTACGGCAGGTCCAGCGGGCCACGCCGTTGACGGTCATGGCGCACGAGCCGCACATGCCGACCCGGCACGCATAGCGGTACGACAGCGTGGAATCCAGGTGACGCTGGATATGCGTGGCGACGTCGAGCACCGTCTGGCTGTCGCGGCGCGGCACTTCGAATTGCTGGAACTGACCGTCGGCGCCGCCGCGCCAGACGCTGACCTGCAATACGCCCAAGCTTGGAGAGTGGTCTGGCATGCCCATGAAAACACAGAGGAAGCGATGCTTTTCATAGTGCCGCGGGCTTTGACAGAAGTAAAACTATTAATTATTTTTGATAGACCAAGTTTTACTTATATAGGCGCGCCGCCATGCCCTCGATCCGCCAGTTCCGCACCGCCCTGGCTGCCGCCCGGCTGGGCAGCTTCGTGGCCGCCGGCCGCCAGGTGGGCCTGACGCAGGCCGCCGTCAGCCTGCAGATCAAGAATCTCGAAAGCGAACTCGACACGCAGCTGTTCGAACGGCGCGCGCAGGCCGCCGTGCCTACCGCGCATGGCCGCCAGATCCTGGCCGAACTCGAGGACCTGGTGGCCCGCTACGAGCAATTGCTGGCCCAGAGCGGCGACGCATTGCGGGGCAGCCTGCGCATCGGCACGCTGGTTTCTTCGTTGATGGGAACTTTCGGCACGGTGCTGGCCCGCATCAAGCGCGACTATCCCGCCCTGAGCATCACGCTGCTGGCCGGCCAGTCGGCCGATTTCGCGGCGCGCGTGGCGAGCGGCGAGCTCGATGCCGCCGTGGTCACCGAGCCGCCCCACGGGGTCGAGCCCGCGCTGGTCTGGACGCCGCTGTACCAGGAGCCGCTGGTGCTGATCGCCGCCGCGCGCCTGCGCCGCAAATCGGTCGCCAGCCTGCTGGCCAGCGAGCCATTCCTGCAGTTCGACCGCTCGCTCTGGACCGGCCGCCTGATCACCGAAGCCCTGGCCCGGCAAGGCGCGTCGCCCCAGATCATCCTCGAGCTGAACTCCATCGAGGCGATCGCCGAGCTGGTGCGGCAGGACTACGGCGTGGCCGTGGTGCCGCTGCTGGCCAACGCCGACTGGCGCGCACGCAAGCAACTGGCGGTCAAGCCCCTGCCCGGGCCGCCCATCATGCGGCGCGTGGGCATGCTGGAACGCCGCCGCCATGGCAAGCTCGCCATCACCAGCACCCTGCGCGGCCTGTTCGCGCAAAGCGCCGGTTGAGACCTGGCGCTCTATTACCCCGCAAATTGCCGATTCAATGCGATTGCGCATGAAAGCTTGCACACGTTTTGACGGCGTGGAGAATCGCCACGAGTCATTTCAGCCCGCCTCTTTTACACAAGACGCCGCCATGCCATCCAAGCCTCTTTCCAAGCGCGAAGTCGAGTGCCTGCACTGGGCCGCGATGGGAAAAACCAGTTGGGAAATCGGCATCATCCTGGGCGTCAGCGAACGCACCGTCAACTTCCACGTCGGCAACGCCTGCGGCAAGCTGGGGGTCTACAACCGCCGCGCCGCCGTCGCTCAGGCGCTCAAGCACGGCCTGCTGCCCTCGTTCATTTCCTGAGCTTCACCGACCGCACGAATTCTTCCGCGCGCTCGCGCGGCAGGCTTTGTTCAGTGCCGGCGGCCACGGCATCGATCAGCATGGTGTCGGTCAGCCATACCCGCGCCATCAGCCATCCCGGCTGCTGCCCGGCCTGGCCATGCACGACGATCTCGTCGCCGTAGTCCGGCAGCGGCTCGGGCGGCCGGGCCTTCAGGTTGGCGTAGAGCGACTGGCGCAGCGCGCGGCCCAGCGTCTCGCGCGCCTGCGGATCGGCCGCCACGCCGGGCGGCAGGGGCGCGTGGCCGACCGCGAACATGGCGCCGTCGACCTCCGCCATCGTCAAGGTGAAACGCAGTGTCTGGCCGCCCAGTCCGATGTCGCGCGTCTCGCTTTGCACCCGCGCCGGGAAGGCCGCGCGCGCGTGGCCATCGGCCACCTCGATCTCGCGCCAGTTGTAACTGGGGGTGCAGGCCGCCAGCAGCAGCAGAGCGGCTGCCAGGCATGGCAGTTGCGCGCGCAACCGGCGCAGCAGGCTGGAAATCATGGCGGGAACCCTCCGCTTGGTAATCAGACAGGGCGCATTGTCGCTCATCGGAATATTCTCTTCGTTTGACCAATTGCCCCTGGCGCCGGTGCAGGCTCCCTCGGCAGGAATGCCCGGCAACCCGTAAAATCCGGCGTCAATCCCAGAATATCCATATGACCGTGACCGATACCGCCGCCGACCGCCTGGCTCGTCTACAAGCCCATCCCGCCCTGCTCGCCCAGACCCTGCGCGGTATCGAAAAAGAGGGCCTACGGGTCGACGCGCAAGGCGCCCTGGCCCGCACCGGGCACCCGGCCGGGCTGGGGTCCGCGCTCACCAACGAACACGTCACGACCGACTACTCCGAAGCGCTGCTGGAACTCATCACGGGCACGCACGACCGGGTCGAGCCGCTGCTGGCCGAGCTCGAGCATACCCACCGGTTCGTCTACAGCGTGCTGGACGGCGAATACATCTGGAACCAGTCCATGCCGGCGGCGCTGCCGCCCGAGCGCGACATTCCCATCGCCTGGTACGGCACCTCCAATACCGGCATGCTCAAGCATGTGTACCGCCGCGGCCTGGCGGAACGCTACGGCAAGGCCATGCAATGCATCGCCGGCGTGCACTACAACTTCTCGCTGCCCGACGCGCTCTGGCAACTGCTGGACCCCGCCGCCGACACCGGGCAAGACCGCCGCTCGCGCGGCTACATCGGCCTGATCCGCAACTTCACGCGCTACTCGTGGCTGCTGATGTACCTGTTCGGCGCCGCGCCGGCGCTGTCGCGCAGCTTCATGGGCGGGCGCGAGCACCTGCTGCAGGAGCTCGACGCCGACACCCTGTACCTGCCATACGCCACCAGCCTGCGCATGAGCGACCTGGGCTACCAGAACAAGGCCCAGTCGCAACTCAAGCTCTGCTACAACGACCTGGCCACCTTCCTGGCCCGGCTGTACGGCGCCGTCACCCAGCCGTGGCCCGACTACCAGGCCATCGGCACGCACCGCGACGGCCAATGGATCCAGCTCAACACCAATGTGCTGCAGATCGAGAACGAGTACTACTCCAGCATCCGGCCCAAGCGCACCACCGGGCGCGGCGAGCGCCCCGTCACCGCGCTGGCTGAGCGCGGGGTGCAGTACGTCGAGGTCCGCTGCCTCGATATCGATCCCCAGCAGCCGGCCGGCATCGCGCCCGCGACCGCGCGCTTCATGGATGCCTTCCTGCTCTTCTGTGCCGCCTCGGACAGCCCGTATTTCCCCGAGAACGGCTTTTGCCAGCGCAGCGTCGACAATTTCTCCGTGGTCGTCAAGGAAGGCCGCAAGCCAGGCCTGCTGCTCGACCGCGACGGCGCCGCGATCGGCGTGGCGCCCTGGGGCCACGAGCTGCTCGACCAGATCGAACCCTACGCGGCGCTCTATGACCAGGCGCTGGGCGGCGACGCCTATGCGCGCGCCGTGCAAGCCCAGCGCGAGAAGCTCGACCACCCCGACACGACCCCGTCGGCCCGCCTGCTGGCCGAGCTGCGCGACCACGGGGAATCGTTCCACGCCTATTCCCTGCGCCGCAGCCGCGAACACGCCGCGACGCTGCGCGCGCAGGCCCTGCCGCCCGACGTGGCGCAGGCCTACGCCGACGCGGCGCGCCGGTCGCTCGCCGAACAGGCGCGGCTGGAGCAGAACGACGATGTCGATTTCGACACCTACGTGGCCCGCTACCACGCCGCCCTGAAGGCGCCCCGGCCAGCCTGATCCGGCGGCCCGCCGGGCCACGCAAAGGCGTATCGTTGAGGTTTACGCGCGTGGCGCCGCTCCCCGGGGCGGCGCCACGCGCCGTCCTCTGCCAGGAGGCACCCATGCTACGCACCCTCGCCCTGTCCCTGGTCGCCGCCTGCTGCGCGGCCGGCGCCCTGCATGCCGCCACGCCCGCACCGCGGGCCGTCGACCAACTGGATATCCAGCGCTACGCCGGCAAATGGTACGAAATCGCCCGCCTGCCTTCGGCGCTGCAGCGCGCCTGCGTGGGCGACGCCACGGTCGAATACACGCCCGCGCCCAACGGCGGCCTGCACATCAACAACCGCTGCCGCGCCAAGGACGGCAGCGTCGCCGCCGTGTCCGGCACGGCCGCCCGGGCCGAAGACGCGGCCGGCGCACAGTACCAGGCCCCCTTCCTGCAGCCGGCCGGCGACTACTGGATCATCGGCCTGGACAACGACTACCGCTGGGCGGTCGTGGGTAGCCCCGACCGCAAGGCGCTGTGGATCCTGGCGCGCACGCCCCAACTGCCGCCCGACCTGCTCGAACAGGCCCTGGACGTGGCCCGCGACCAAGGGTATGCGGTGGACGAACTGCAATATACGCCACAGCGCTGAGCGCGCCGATCACGGCGCGACGGGCCGCGCGGGCCGCTGCCAGTCCGCCTGGTGCCGCTCGATCTGGTCCCGCACGAATCCCGCCAGGGCCTGCGTTGCCATTGACGGAAAGCGGTTGGGCGCGGTCAGCAGGTACACCGCATTGCCGACGCCTTCAGGCTCGAACTCGGGCAGGATTTCGTTCAACAGCCCGTCGCGCAATTGAGTCCATACGGCATAGCGCGGCAGCAGCGCCACGCCCAGCCCCGCCAGCACGGCGTCGCGCAGGAAGGGGTAGTCGCCCGACTGCAGGCGCGGCGCCACGCGCAGGATGAGCGGATCGCCATGGGCGGGCTTGAGCCGCAGGTCGAAGCGGCGCCCCAGCGACTGCGGCGCGATCATCGAGCAACGCCCCAGTTGCGCCAGCGTGCGCACCGGCCGGCCGTCGAGCAGGAACGCCGGCGCCGCGCACAGGCACCAGTGGATCGCGCAGAGGCGGCGCGCGACATGGTCTTCCGGCGGCGCCGAGGTGATCTTCAGCGCCAGGTCGACTTCGGCCGATACCAGGTCGCCGATGTTGTCGTTGATGTGCACGCGCAAGGCAATATCGGGATAACGCCGGGTGAACTCCAGCAGCACCGGCGCCAGGTACAGGTGCCCCAGGCCGGTGGGCAGGCGGATGCGCACATCGCCGCGCACCGTGCCGCCCAGGCTGTCGATCGACGAGCGCGCGGCGCGCATCTCGTCGAGCAGCCGCACCCCGTGCTGGTACAGCAGCCGGCCGGCCTGGGTCAGTTCGACGTGGCGCGTGGTCCGGCGCAGCAGCTGGGCGCCCAGCGCCAGCTCCAGCCGCTTCAGCCGGTGCGACATGTTCGAGCGCGTCATGCCGCAGCGCTGCGCGGCCTCGCTCAGGTTGCGCGACTCGACCATCGCCACGAACAGCCGTACCAGGTTCAAGTCGGGTTCATTGTCAAACATGGTTCACCATTCCAGGCACAGACTGGTGGATTGTCGAACCCGGAGGGGCTGCCTACCATCGGTGGATACACCCACTCCACAGCCGCCGGTACCGTCTCATGCCCGTTGTCGCCCCGCCCGCTTCCCATGCCCTGCCGTACGCCGGCCTGCGCGTCCTGGACATCAGCCAGGGCATCGCCGGGCCCTATTGCGCGCAGATCCTGTGGCAGCAGGGCGCCGATGTGGTCAAGGTGGAGCCGCCGGACGGCGACTGGGGGCGGCACGTGGGCGTCGTGCGCGACGGGCACAGCGCGCTCTCGATCGCCTACAACGCCGGCAAGCGCGGGCTCTGCCTGGATGCCCGCACGCCCCTGGGCCGGACGGCGCTGGGCCGGCTGGCGCGCCAGGCCGATGTGGTGATCCAGAACTTCCGCCCCGGGGTGGCGGCGCGCATCGGCGTGGACTACGCCGAGCTGGCGGCGGCGCGGCCCGGGCTGGTGTATGTGTCCATCAGCGGCTACGGCCAGGATGGCCCGTGCGCCGACGCGCCCGCATCCGACTCCGTCATGCAGGCCGACAGCGGCCTGATGTTCGCCAACCGGTCGCCGGACGGCGAGCCGCGCCGCCTCGGCCTGCTGATGGCCGACATCGCCACCGCCCTGTACGCCGTGCAGGCCACCAGCGCGGCGCTGTACCGCCAGGCGCGCGGCGGCGGCGGCGCCCATGTCGAACTGAGCCTGTTCCAGGCCTGCGCCGCGCTGCAGGCCAACGACATCCTGGCTCACCACATGGCCGGCACGCGCGTGGCCGGGCCGGTCAGCGCCCCCAACGGCGTCTTCGAGACAGCCGACGGCCGCCTGTCGCTGCTGGCCTTGAACAACGACCAGTTCGCCCGCCTGTGCCGCGCGCTGGATCGACCCGAATGGTTGGCCGACCCGGCCTACGCGGACAATGCCGCGCGCATGGCCCGCCGCGAGGTCCTGCACCGCGAGATCGCCGCCCAGCTGCGCCGCCGGCCGACCGGCCACTGGGTCGAGCGCCTGGCGCGCGAGCAAGCCTTGCACGCGCGGGTACGCGATTACGACGAGCTGGCCGCCCATCCGCAGGCCCTGCACCTGGGCCTGCTGGAGCCGCTCGCGCAGCCGGGCGGCACGCCGCTGCCCTATGCGCGCGTGCCCGGGCTGCCGGAGGCGCGCGCGCTGGCGCCCGCGCCGGCCATCGGCCAGCATTCGGAACAAATATTGGCCGACTGGGGCATGGACAACGCCGAGATACAGGCGCTGGTGCAGGCCGGCGTGGTGCGGCAGGCCGCGCGGGAGGCCGCCTGATGCGCGCCCTGGTATGCGAACGGCACGGCCCGGTCGGGGACGTCGCGCTGCGCGAGATCGCCGACGCGCCCGCGCCCGGCCCGCACGAAGTCACCGTCGAGATCGACTACGCGAGCGTCAGCCATGCCACCCGGCTGCTGATCGAAGGCAGCTACCAGAGCCGTCCGCCCCTGCCGTTCGTGCCCGGCACGGAGGCCGTGGGCCGGATCATCGCGCGCGGCGCCGGCGTGACCCGGCTGGCCCCCGGCGACACGGTGGTCGCCGTGGCCCGCTGGGGCTGCTACGCGCAACGCCTGACCCTGCCGGAATACACGGTCTACCCGGTGCCCGATGGGCTGCCCGCGCTGGCGGCGCTGCCCGTGCCGATCTCATACGGCACGGCCTACACCGCGCTGCTGTGGCGCGCCGGGATGCAGCCGGGCGACACCGTGCTGGTCCTGGGCGCCGGATCGGGAGTCGGACTGGCGGCGGTCGAGATCGCCCGCCAGGCCGGCGCCGCCGTCATCGCCTGCGCCAGCACCGCGGAGAAGCGCCAGGCGGCGCTGGCGGCCGGCGCCGCGCTTGCATTGGCCGCCGATGCCGGCCTGGCCGCCCAGGTGAAGGCCGCGACCGGCGGGCGCGGCGCCGACATCGTGTTCGACCCGGTCGGCGGCGCGGCGTTCGAGCACAGCGTGCGCGCGGCCGCCGCCAATGCCCGCATGCTGTCGATCGGCTTCGCCAGCGGCCAGGTGCCGGCGGCGCCGCTGAACCTGCTGCTGGTCAAGAACATCGCGCTGCACGGTTTTTTTTTCGGACGCTACCTGGGCTGGACCCCGGCCGACGAGCGCATCGTACATGCCCCGGCACTGCAACGCGCCATGGGCACCCTGCTCGGCTGGGCCCGCGACGAGCGGATCCGGCCGGCTGTCACGGCGGTGTATCCGGCCGCCGAACTCGCCGCCGCGCTGGACGCGCTGGAATCCCGACGCGTCATCGGCAAGGTGGCTCTCAAAATAAACTAGGAGACACCCCATGCTTGCCCTGCAACACTTGCTGCGCGCCGGCCGGCGCGCGGCGGCCTGCGCGGCCGTCGCCTGCGTGGCGGCCGCCGCGCCGGCGCACGCCGGCGCCTTCCCCGACCGCCCCATCACCATGGTGGTGCCCTACCCGCCCGGCGGGCCTACCGACACCGTATCGCGGCTGGTCGCGGCCGAGATGTCCAGGACCATCGGCCAGAATGTCGTGGTCGAGAACAAGCCGGGCGCCAGCGGCATGATCGGCGCCGACCTGGTCGCGCGCGCCAAGCCGGACGGCTATACCTTCCTGGCCAACGCCTCGCTGCACGTCATCAACCCCTATCTGTACAAGTCGATGCGCTACGACTCGTTCAAGGACTTCGCGCCCATCACGCAACTGGCCGACGTGCCGCTGGTGCTGGTGGTGCCCGCGGCGTCCGGCGTGCGCACGGTGCAGGACTTGGAAAAGCTGGGCAAGACGCGGCCGCTGAACTTCGGCTCGGCGGGCACGGCATCGGCCCAGCAACTGGCCGGCGAGTCGTTCAAGGTGCGCAGCGGCCTGTCGATGCAGCACGTGCCCTACAAGGGCAGCGCCCCCGCCCTGACCGACCTGGTGGGCGGGCAGATCCAACTGATGTTCGACTCGATGCCCTCGGCCATGCCGTTCATCAAGGCCGGCAAGTTGCGCGCCGTCGCGGTCACGACCGCACAGCGGGTCGATGAACTGGCCGACGTGCCCACCATGGCCGAGTCCGGCTATCCCGGCTTCGACATCAGCACCTGGTACGGCCTGTGGGCTCCTGCCGGCACGCCGCCCGGCATCGTCGCCAAGCTGTCCGAACACGCGGCGCGCGCGCTGCGGCAGCCCAACCTGATGCGCCAGTACGCCAGCCTGGGCGCCAAGCCGGTGGGCTCCGACCCGCAGGCCTTCGCCCGTTTCACCGAATCGGAAGGCCGCAAGTGGCGCGAGATCGTCACCGCCGCCGGCATCCAGCCGCAATAGGCGCGCGCAGCGCCGCCGTCAATCGTGCGGCGCTTCGCGCGACGAGCGCTGGCGCGCCGGCCCGCCGGCGGCGCTGAGGTTGTAGGCCGTATTGACCAGGCCGATGTGCGAAAACCCCTGCGGGAAATTGCCGACCAGGCGCCGCCGCACCACGTCGTACTCCTCGGCCAGCAAGCCGAGGTCGTTGCGCAGCGACAGCAAGTGATCGAACAGGCGGTTCGCATCGTCGAGCCGCCCCTGCATGATGTAGGCATCAGCCAGCCAGAAGCTGCACGCCAGGAACACGCCCTCGTCGCCCGGCAAGCCGTCGTCGCTCTGCTCGGTCGAATAGCGCAGCAGCAGGCCGTCGCGCAGCAATTCGCGCTCGATGGCCTGCACCGTGCCCGCCACGCGCGGGTCGTCCGCGGGCAGGAAGCCCACCTGCGGAATCAGCAACAGGCTGGCGTCCAGCGCGGCGCCGCCGTAATACTGCACGAACGTGTTGCGCGCGCTGTCGTAGCCGTTGGCGCAGATGTCCGCGCGGATCTCGGCGGCGAGGCCGCGCCAGCGCTCGACCGGGCCTTCCAGCTTGAAGCGCTCGCACGACTTGACCATGCGGTCCATCGCCACCCAGCACATCAGGCGCGAATGCGTGAACGCCCGGCGCGGCCCGCGCATTTCCCAGATGCCATGGTCGGGTTCGCGCCACAGGTCCTCCAGCGGCTTGAGCAGCACTTTCTGCATGCGCCAGGCCTCGGCCAGCGGCGCCAGGTCGGCCTCGCGCGCCGTGTGCAGGGTCTCGATCAATTCGCCGTAGACGTCGAGCTGCATCTGCCCGGCCGCGGCATTGCCGAGCCGCACCGGCAGGCTGCCCTCATAGCCCGGCAGCCAGGGCACCTCGTGCTCCGGCAGCCAGCGCTCGCCGGCGATGCCGTACATGATCTGCAACTGGTTGGGATGCCCGGCCGCCGCGCGCAGCAGCCATTGCCGCCAGGCCTCGGCCTCTTCGCGATAGCCGGCGTTGAGCAGCGCGTACAGGGTCAGCGCCGAATCGCGCAGCCAGCAATGGCGGTAGTCCCAATTGCGGCTGCCGCCCAGTTGCTCCGGCAGCGAGGTGGTGGGCGCCGCGACGATGCCGCCGGTCGGCTGGAACGTCAACAGCTTCAGCGTGATCAGCGACCGCACCACCGCGTCGCGATGCGGGCCGGGGCCGTTTTCCCACCGACAGCGCTTGGCCCACTCGTGCCACCAGGCGATGGTGCGGTCCATGCTCTCGAGCCGGTCCGGCACGAAATGCGGCGTGCGGTGCGAGCGGTGATACGACAGCGTGAACGGCACGGTCTGGCCTTCCTGTACCGTGAAGTCGGCCACGCTGGTCATGTCGCGCCCTTCCAGCGCGACGGCAGTGTGCAGCTCCACGGCATCGGGGCCGGCGATCGCGCTCAGGCCGTAATCGCGCCGCCGCACCCATGGCACCGCCTGCCCGTTGTTGAAGCGCAGGGTGAGTTCCATGTGCATGTCGACCCGGCCCGATTCGCCGCGCACGATGCGCACCACGTCGACGCGTTCTTCCTCGTCGCTCAAGGGCATGAAGTCGTACACGCGCACCACGCCCGTGGCGGTCTCGTGGCGCGTCTCCAGCACGGCGGTGTCGGGCAGGTAGCGCCGCGCCGCCCTGCCGCCTTCCTGCCCGGGCGCAATGCGCCAGCGCCCGTGGCGCTCGTCGCCCAGCAACGCCGCGAAGCAGGCGGGCGAATCGAAATGCGGCAGGCACAGCCAGTCGATCGAGCCGTCGCGCGCGACCAGGGCGGCCGACAGCATGTTGCCGATGAGTCCGTAGTCTTCCAGCGGCTTGGACATCGCGCTCAGCCCGCGCCGCGAAACGCGGGATAAAGCGTCATGCCGCCGTCGACGAACAAGGTCGAACCAGTCACGTAGTCCGAATCGTCGCTGGCCAGCCAGGCCACGGCCCGCGCCACGTCCGCCGGCTCGCCGATCCGCCCGTAGGGGATCAGCTTGAGCAGCGCCGCCAGGCTGTCCGGCGTATTCCAGGCCGGCGCGTTGATCGGCGTGCGGATCGCGCCGGGCGCCACCGAATTGACGCGGATCTTCATCGGCGCCAGTTCCTGCGCGAGCGACTGCATCAGCAGCGACACGCCGCCCTTGGAGGCCGCATAGTTGGCCTGGAATGCCCACGGAATGACTTCGTGGACGGAACTGATGAAAATGATCTTGCCGGCCGCGGCGTCGGGCGGCGGCTTGGGCCGGCGGTCGAGGAACGCGCGCGCCGCGGCGCGCGCGCACAGGAACTGCCCGGTCAGGTTGACGTCGATGACCTTCTGCCACTGCGCCAGCGTCATGTCCTGGATGGCCGCCGGCTGCTCGATGCCGGCGTTGTTGACCAGGATATCGACACCCTGGAAGTGGTCGTGCGCCGCGCGGAACAACTGGGCGACGTCATCCTCGCGGCTGATGTCGGCCGCCGCCGCCACCGCGGCGCCGCCCGCGCGCGTGATCTCGTCCACTACTTCCAGGCCGCGCCGCGTCGAGTCGTCGTTGGGGCGGTGATTCACCACCACCTTCGCCCCCGCCGCCGCCAGTTCCAGCGCAATGCCACGCCCGATACCCGAGTTGGCTCCGGTGACAATGGCCACGCGTCCGGACAGGTCTGTTGCATGCCGCATGCTGCTCTCCTTGCGGCGCGCGGTTCCAGGTGCCGCCATGCGGACCGGGGCGCGCCGCCGTCGATAGCCAGGCTTCAGCTTAGACCCGGATACGGCCCCGGTTCAACCCGGAGGCAGCCACGCCGTGGACGCGACAACGGCCGTGCGGCGGCGGAAAAAAGAAGCCTCGGCCAGGACCGGGGCGAATCACTTCAAGACTCTGCCCAGGCCGCTCTGATCCTGGAGCAAGTGGATTCTCACATGATAGTAAATAATAATCAATATCAGTTGTGGGTTTCTCTTGGCCGGGGTTTGGGTGGTTTTCTTGGTGTTGTCTTCTTTTATATGGACGGGGCTTGCTCGTAGGGCGTCCTGGGCGGGGCATGCGTCCGGTCCGCTGCAAGGCATTGCACGTTGGTGGTGGACGGCGATGCTGCGCGGTAGGTGTCAGACACCCCTTGCGGCACTCCCGCCTACCCGCACCGCTGACCCAGGGGGTGTCTGACACCTGAGGCCGACGCACGGCATAAACCTACGGACGCGACCCTGCGCGTGGGTGTCAGACACCCCTTGCGGCACCCCCGCCTACCTGCACCGCTGACCCAGGGGGTATCTGACACCTGAAAGCCGACGCACGGCATAAACCTACGGACGCGACCCTGCGCGTGGGTGTCAGACACCCCTTGCGGCACCCCCGCCTACCTGCACCGCTGACCCAGGGGGTATCTGACACCTGAAAGCCGACGCACGGCATAAACCTACGGACACGACCCTGCGCATAGGTGTCAGACACCCCTTGCGGCACCCCCGCCTACCTGCACCACTGACCCAGGGGGTGTCTGACACCTGGGAGCGACTCAAGATATGAGACCCGAACCCGAGATATTGCGAGCCCGCGCCTGCCGGCGGGGCCCGGGCGGCCAGTTGGAGCGAGGGTAGCCCCCGCAGGGGGCCGAGGGCGCCTGGTGGCGCGCCCGAGCCGAGCGACGTGGCCGCCCGGGCCCCGCCGGCAGGCGCGGGCGTCTCAAGAACTCAAAACCGCCCATACTCCAGCAGCCTCAACCATCCCAGAAGGATTGTAGGATTGTTAACAATCAAATTGTGTTCTAACATCCCCCCAGTGACCTGACCCGCATCCCCCGCCGTGCCCAGACCCAGCCAGCTGCTCACCGACCTGGAAAACGCCGTGGCCTTCCGCCTGTTCGAAGGCCGCCAGCACACGCCCACGCTCACCGTGCCGGAGCAGATCGCCGCGCAAGTGGGCGACGCCATCATCAAGGGCAAGCTGCGGCCCGGCGAAGCCCTGAACGAACAGCGGCTGGCGGACTCATTCCACGTCAGCCGCGGCCCGGTCCGCGACGCCATCCGCATCCTCGAACGCGAAGGCCTGGCCACCATCTATCCGCGCCGCGGCGCGGTGGTCACCGACCTGACACTGGACGAAGTGCGCGAGATCTTCGAGATCCGCGTCGGCCTGCTCGAAATCGTCGCCCGCAAGATCGCCGCCAACCACAGCCCCGAATACCTGGCCACCCTGCGCGCCGGGGTCGAAAAACTCGAAACCCTGGCCCGCGTCGCCGACGATCGCGGCCAGTACGCCGAGACCTCCTACCGGCTGTCGATCCTGTCGGTGCGCAACTGCGACAACCAGCGGCTGACCCAGATGCTGACCGCCCTGTCGCTGCAGACGCTGCGCTACTCATACATCAGCCTGGCGCCCATCGAACGCCGCCAGGCGTCGGCCGCGCTATGGCGCAAGGGCCTCGACGCGCTGGAGCGCGGCGATACCAGGACCTATATCGCCATCTCGCGCCAGCGGGTCGAGGAATCCGGCCGCGCGGTCGTGCGGCGCCTTTCCGAAAGCTCTCAGGAACCCGCACGGAGACGCGCATGACCGCCGCCCCGCCCGGCCCGTTGGCGGGCCTCAAGGTCGTGGAGATCTGCTCCACCATTGCCGGGCCGGCCTGCGCCCGCCTGATGGCCGACTTCGGCGCCGAAGTCACCAAGGTCGAACCCCTGGAAGGCGACGGCGTGCGCCAGATGGGCAAGCATGTCGAGGACGTCTCGCTATACGCGGCCACCATCCTGCGCGGCAAGCGCTCGGTGGCGCTGGACCTCAAATCCGAGCAGGGCCGCGCCATCACGCGCGCCCTGGTTAACCGCGCCGACATCCTGGTCGAGAACAACCGCCCCGGCGTCATGGAGCGCCTGGGCCTGGACTACGAAACCCTGTCGGCCGGCAACCCGGGGCTGGTCATGGTGCGCATCAGCGGCTACGGGCAGGACGGCCCCTACGCCAGCCGGCCGGGCTACGGCGCCATCTGCGAGGCCTTCGGCGGCGTGCGCCACATGACCGGCGACCCGGACCGGCCGCCGGCGCGCGTGGCGCTGGCCACCACCGACTACCTGACCGCCGTGTACGCGGCCTTCGGCGCGCTGATGGCCATCCACGAACGCAGCCGCACCGGGCTGGGCCAGGTAGTGGACGCGGCCCTGTACGAAACCGCGTTCAGCCAGATGGAACCGTATGTCCCGGCCTTCGAGAAACTGGGCTTCGTGCCGAAACGGGTCGGCCCCAACCTGCCCACCATGGCGCCCAACAGCCTGTACCCCAGCGCCGACGGCGCCTGGGTGCTGATCGCCGCCAACAGCAACCTCGTCTTCAGCCGGCTTGCGCATGCCATGGGCCAGCCCGGACTGCTCGCCGACCCGCGCTTCGCCACCATCCGCGCGCGCGGCGAACGGCAGAACATGGCGGCGCTGGACGCCATCATCGGCGAGTGGACACGCCAGCACGACGCGGCGTCGCTCGAACAACTGCTGATCGCCGAGTCCATCCCGGCCTCGCGCATCTACACCATCGCCGACATCTACGACGACCCGCATTATGCCGAGCGCGACATGCTGGTGCAGGTGCCACATGCCACGCTGGGCCACACCACGCAGGCCGGCGTGGTGCCCAAGCTGTCGCGCACGCCGGGCCACATCCGCCACAGCGGCCCCGACCTGGGCGCGGACACCGAGGCCGTGCTGCGCGAACTGGGCATGAGCCCCGCCGAGATCCAGGCGCTGCAGGCGCAGCACATCATCAAGACCCGCCCATGAACACCACAACGCCAGGGCGGGCACTGTTGGAGAGCAGGCAATGGAACAGAGGCACGACGCAACCGCCGGACAGGACTGGGAAGCGGAACTGCGGGAACTGGCCGCGCGGCGCGAGCAGGCGGCCGCCATGGGCGGCCCGGAAGCGCTGGCCAAGCACAAGGCGCGCGGCCGCCTGAATGCCCGCGAGCGCATCGCGCTATTGTGCGACGCCGGCACGTTCCGCGAGCTGGGCCGCATCGCCGGCAAGGGCCGCTATGACGCGGACGGTTTCTTCCAGTCGCTGTCGCCGGTCAACGCCATCATCGGCTCCGGGCGCATCGACGGCCGCAAGGCCATGCTCTCGGCCGACGACTACACGCTGCGCGCCGGCTCCTCCGAAGCCACCATCTCCGACAAGTGGATCTACGCCGAACGCATGGCGCTGGACTTGAAGATGCCCCTGGTGCGCCTGGTGGACACCGCCGGCGGCAGCGTCAAGCTGCTGGAGCAGCAGGGCAGCAGCAAGATCCCCGGCTACCCCACCTGGCCGGTGGTGCCACTGTTGGACGCCGTGCCGGTGGTAGGCGTGGCGCTGGGCGCCTGCGCCGGGCTGGGCGCGATCAAGGTGCTGATGTCGCATTTCTCGGTCATGGTGCGCGACCAGGCGCAGGTCTTCGCCGCCGGGCCGCCGGTGGTCAAGCAGGCCTACGGCATCGACATCGACAAGAACGAGCTGGGCGGCTACCAGGTGCACCGCCGCAGCGCGCTGGTGCACAACGAAGCCGCCAGCGAGGCCGATGCCTTCGAGCAGGTGCGGCGCTTCCTGTCGTACCTGCCGCGCCATGCCGGGCTGATGGCCGAGCGCGTCGCCACCGACGACCCGCCCGGCCGCGCCGACGACTGGCTGAAGAATGCCATTCCCAAGGACCGCCGCAAGGTCTACGACCCGCGCAAGATCCTCGCCTCCGTATTCGACCGCGACAGCCTGTTCGAGATCGGCCGCCACCAGGGCGGCTCGACCATCACCGCGCTGGCGCGTCTGCACGGCTACCCGGTGGGCGTGCTGTGCAGCGACCCGCGCGTCTCGGGCGGCGCCATGACCACCACCTCGGCCTGGAAGATCGAGCGGCACGTCAAGCTGTGCCAGACCTTCAACCTGCCGGTGGTGCACTTGGTGGACCAGCCGGGCAACGCGACCGGTCCGGAAGCCGAGCTCAGCGGCACGCTGTTGGGCGCGGTGCGGGTGCTGACCACGATCGAGAAGGCCACCATTCCGTGGGTGTCGATCATCATGCGGCGCGCCTTCGGCATGGCCGGCGGCCTGCACGCCCCCAAGCACTTCCCCCGGATCAACCACCGCTTCGCCTGGCCCTCGGCGCGCTGGGGCTCGATTCCCATCGAGGGCGGGGTGGCAGCGGCGCACCGCAACGAGATCGCGTCCGCCGACGACCCGGCGGCCGAGCAGGCGCGGCTGGAAGCCTACTACCACCGCATCGCGTCGCCGTTCCGCACCGCCGAGAAATTCGGCATGCTGGATGTGATCGACCCGCGCGAAACGCGCGACGTGCTGTGCGACTGGGTGGAGGACGCCTGGGAAGTGCTGAAGGCCCGCTGATCCGCGGCGGGTTGCGGTTTTCGACAACGACGGACGGCCGTCGCCCGGGGCCACCCTGCCGGCGAGCCGATCGCAAGGAGACACGATGATGAATGCGTTACTTCGCAGCATGATGGTGTGGACGGCCTGCGTAGCGGCGACCTTCGGCTGGCCCGCGCAGGCCCAGTCATGGAAGCCGCGGCACAGTGTGGAGTTCGTGGTGCCGGCCGGGCCGGGCGCCGCCCTGGACACCGCCGCGCGCGAACTGCAACGGCTGCTCGAACAGCAAAAGGTGCTGGACCAGACGCTGGTCATCTCCAACAAACCCGGCGGCAGCGGCGCGGTGGGCCTGCAGACCCTGCGCGCCCATCCCGGCGACGCGCACTGGCTGGGCACTTTCAGCACCGGCATGATCAGCGCCCGCGTGCTGCATCCCGACGCATTGTCGTACGCCGAGATGACGCCCATCGCCCTGCTGCTGGAAGAATCCATGCTGGTGGCGGTGCGCGCCGACTCGCCATTCAAGAACGTGCACGACCTGGTCGCGCAGCTGAAGCAGAAGCCCGACTCGCTGTCGATCGCCGTGGCCACCTCGGTGGGCAACCATATCCACCTGGCCATCGCCAAGCCGCTGAAGCAGGCCGGCGTGGACATCACCAAGCTGGTCATCGTGCCGTACAAATCGTCCGGCGAATCCATCACGGCGCTGCTGGGCGGCCACGTCGACGTGGTGTCGGCCTCGTCGCCCAATGTGCTGTCGCAGTACAAGGCCGGCACCATCCGCCTGCTGGCGGCGACCACGGCCGAGCGGCTGCCCGGGCAACTGGCCGCGGTGCCGACCTGGAAGGAACAGGGCATCGACGCGGTCTCGACCTCGGTACAGGGCGTGCTCGGCCCCAAGGACATGACGCCCGCGCAACTGGCGTACTGGGAATCGGCGCTGGCAAAGGTGGCCGCCAGCAAGGAATGGAACGACTTCCTGCAAACCCAGCTGTGGCGGCCGCGCTTCGCGCGGCACGAAGAAATGCGGCAAGTGCTGGACGCCGAATACGCCTCCACGCGCGACCTGCTGCTGGACCTGAAGCTGGCCAAGCCGTGACGGCCGGCCGGCACCCCGTCAAACAAGGAGAACCGAAGTGGGACGCGCAAACGTAGTGGCCGAAGTGACCGGCACCGTGTGGAAAATCCAGGCTGAACCGGGCGCCGCCGTCCAGCCCGACGACGTGGTCATGCTGGTCGAGTCGATGAAGATGGAGATCCCCGTGGTGGCCAACGATGCCGGCCGCATCGCGGAGATCCTGGTGCGCGAAGGCGAAATGGTCCAGGAAGGGCAGACCGTGGCGGTGGTCGCCACCTGAGGCCTGCCCGCGCCCGGCCTATCGATAGGACAGCGTCACCACGTAGGCTTGCGGATGCCCCGGCGGCGCGGCGGTGACGCGCGGCAGCGGCTGGATGCTGACATGCGGCGCTTGCGGCGCGGCCGCGGGCGCCGCAGGGCGGTGGCAGGCCGCGTTCGCCCTGGGGCCAGCCTGCCGCAGGCTGACCTGCGCCTCGCAACTGGCCGGCACCACGATGCTGCCCACGAAGTGGATCTTGCCGCCCGCGCCCGCCGCGATTCCCGGCACGGCCAATGCCGCCATCGCCACGCCTGCCCATAGTGCCCGTGCTTCTTTCATACCAGCCTCCTGGTTCGGACCGAATCACGCTCGCGCCATCGCGGCGCCTTCACTCAGGCTTACGTCATCGCGCAGTCCACACTTAAACGCCGGCGACCGGCGGGCATGTAATATTGACGCATTAATTGTTGCAATGCCAGCTTCATGACGGCCCTCATCACGCACGACACCTATATCGACACTGCGCAAGGCAGGCTCTACGCCCGGCGCTGGACGCCGGCCCCGGACCGGCCTGACGGCCCGGCGCCGATCGTGCTGCTGCACGACTCGCTGGGATGCGTGGCACTGTGGCGCGACTTCCCCGAGCGCCTGGCGCTGGCGACCGGGCGCAGCGTCATCGCGTACGACCGCCTCGGCTTCGGGCAATCCGACCCGCACCCGGGCACGCTCGACAGCCGCTTCGTGCACCAAGAGGCCCATGACGGCTTCCGCCGGCTGCGCGAGCAGCTCGGCCTGGAACGATTCGTCCTGTTCGGCCACAGCGTCGGCGGCGGCATGGCGATCGTCTGCGCCGCCGAATACGGCGCGGCGTGCCGGGGCCTGATCACCGAGTCGGCGCAGGTGTTTGCCGAAGAACACACGCTGGCCGGCATCCGGCAGGCCCGCCAGGACTTCGCCCAGCCGGGCCAGCTCGAGCGCCTGCAGAAGTACCACGGCGGCAAGGCGGCATGGGTGCTGAGCGCCTGGATCGACACCTGGCTGTCGCCGGAATTCGCGGCCTGGAACCTGGACGGCGACCTGCGCCGCGTGCGCTGTCCGGTATTGGCGCTGCATGGCGACCATGACGAGTACGGATCGCTGCTGCACCCGCAACGCATCGCCGGCCTGACGCAAGGCCGCCAGGCGATCCTGGAAAATTGCGGCCATGTCCCGCACCGGGAGCAAACCGACAGCGTCCTGGACGCCATCCGGCAATGGCTCGCCGAAGCGCCAGGCCAGCGCTGACCTGGCGGCGGCTCCGTAGCGCTACGGAGGCGCCGGCCGGCCGGGCGGTGCAATAATTGCCGCCATGTTCCGGTCCCATCTGCCGGCGGCCCTGGCCTGGCTGCTGCTCCTGATTCCCGGCGTCGTCGCCATCGGGCTGCAAGACTACGCCGCCCAGCGCGATCGCTTCGTGCAGGACACCAGCATCGTGCACCGCATGCTCAGCCAGAAGGCCGTGCAGCACGAGGCCGTGCTCGCCACCCTGGCGGCGCTTTCCCACCCGCCGGCCCCCGAGCGCCTGTTCCCCAGCCTGCAGCCGGCGCTGCCGCAGCTGCAGGCGGTGGGGCATTCCGATGGCGCCCATTGGCGCGGCAGCGCCGCGCCGCCCGCCGGGCTGGCCGGGGCAATCGCCCAGGCGCGCGCCCTGGGCCGCCCTACGGCGCTGGCCGCCGGGGCAGAAGCCTACTGGCTGGTCGGTCCGTCCGGCTGGAGCATGCGGGTCGACGGCCGGCAACTGCTGGCGCCCGCCGACATACCCGGCACGCTTGGCGCGCTGAGCCTGGACCTGCCCGGCGGGCGGCTCGACCTGCTGGCGTCCGGCGCCGCCGGCCCCGGCCTGCAACTGCAGCGCGACAAGCCGCTGGGCGCGGCCAGCCAGCCCTTCGCGTTGCACAGCGCCCGACGGCTGACGCCCGGCGCCTGGCCATGGGCCGCCTGGCTGGCCTGGGCAATCGCCAGCGCGGCCATAGTGGCCGGCTGGACGCTGTGGCGCCGTTCGCGGGCCTATGCCCGGCGCGAGCGCGAACAGGCGCGCCTGGCGGCCATCGGCCGCCTCAACACCCTGGGAGAAATGGCCGCCGGCATCGCGCATGAATTGAACCAGCCGCTCACGGCCATCCTGGCGCACGCCGGCGCGGCCCAGCGCATGCTGGACGACCCGCACGAACAAGCCGAAGTACGCCGCGCCCTGCAGTCGACCGCGGCACAGGCGCGGCGCGCCGCCGATATACTGGGGCGGCTGCGGACGCTGGTGGCGCACGGCAATCCGGTGCGGCGCGCGCCGCTGGACCCGGACGAACTGGTCGCGTCGCTGCGCTTCCTGCGCGAAGAAGAATTGGCGCGCCAGGGCATCCGCCTGGACTGGCACAACGCCGACAGCACGGCGCGCCCGCTCGGCGACCGGGTCGCGCTGGAACAGGTCCTGCACAACCTGGTGCAGAATGCCGCCGACGCCCTGGCCGGGCAGCCCGCGCCGCGCCGCCTCGAGCTGGGCGGGCGCGTACGCGGCGCGCACTACGAGTTCACGGTGCGCGACAATGGCCCGGGCATCCCGGCCGACGTACTGCCGCGCATCTTCGAACCCTTCTACACCACGCGCGGCCAGGGCATGGGCCTGGGGCTGGCGCTGTGCGAAACCCTGGCCGGCGCCATGGACGCGCGCCTGGACATCCGCAACCATGAGGCGGGCGGCGTATGCGCGACACTGGCGCTGCCCCTGCTTCGCCCTCCCGACAGCCAAGCCGCATGACCGACCCGACCAACCAATCCCCCCTGGTCTACCTGGTGGACGACGACGACGCCGTGCGCGACGGCCTGGCATTATTGCTGGCCAGCGTCGGCCTGCGCAGCGTCGGCTTCGGCGACCCGCGGGACTTCCTGGCGCAGCGGCACGCCTACGCGATCGGCTGCCTGGTGCTGGACATCCGCATGCCGGGCACCAGCGGCCTGCAAGTGCTGGAAGAGGTCGCCGCGCATTCCGACCTGCCAGTGATCATGCTGACCGGACACGCCAACGTCGACCTGTGCCGGCGCGCCTTCAAGACCGGCGCCGTGGAATTCCTGCAGAAGCCGGTGGACGACGACCTGTTCCTCGACGCCGTGCAGGCCGCCGTGCGCCAGCATATCGCCAGCCGCGAGAAGCAGGCCGCCACCCGCGAAGCCGCCCAGCGCCTGGCCCGGCTGTCGGGCCGGGAAGAAGAGGTGCTGCGCCGGGTCGTCGAAGGCGTCAGCAACAAACAGATCGCGCGCGACCTGGGGCTGTCGCCGCGCACGGTGGAGACCTATCGCGCCAACGTGTTCGCCAAACTCGAGGCCGATTCCCTGGCCCAATTGATCCGGCAGTATGCCGCCCTGCTCTCCTGAGCCTCCGTAGCGCTACGGAGGCCCTGCCGTGCCCATGCGCATACCGGCCGGCCGGCGGCGCCGCTAAGCTGTCCTTTCCGTTTTCGATATACGCAAAGGACTCGACATGATGCGCAAATCCCTCGCCCTGCTTTCGCTCCTGGCCCTCTCGCAGGCCGCTGGCGCGGCGGTCGTCACGACCCACAAGCTGGCCCTGGCGGATGCCCAGAAACTGGCCATGGAAACAGTGGCCGCCTGCCAGGCGCAAGGCTACGCGGTCAGCGCCGCGGTGGTGGACCGCGCCGGGCAACTGCAGGCCCTGGCGCGCGCCGACAACGCCGGCCCGCACACCATCGAGGCCAGCCGCGCCAAGGCATTCACCTCGGCCTCGGCCAAGCTGCCCACGCTGGCCATGATGGAGAACGCCCAGAAAAACCCGGGCGCCGCCAACCTGACCGACATTCCGGGCTTCCTGCTGCTGGGCGGCGGCGTGCCGCTCAAGCACGGCGACGAAGTGATCGGCGCCATCGGCGTGGCCGGCGCGCCGGGCGGGCACCTGGACGCCCAGTGCGCCGAGGCGGTGCTGGCGAAGCATGCGGCGCTGTTGAAATAAGGCCGGAGTCTGATAAGGCGGGACTTGCCAGGCATCCCATAAATAACAATAATTCTTATTTTTAAATGCGCCTGTTCCATGCCATCCCCCCTGCCGCCGCACGCCGTGGCACAACTGTACGAGGCGCACCATGCCTGGCTGCAGGAGTGGCTGCGGCGCCGGCTCGGCTGCCGCCATGACGCCGCCGACCTGGCCCACGATACGTTCGCCCGGGTCCTGGCGGCGCGGCCGGCCGCGTCGATCCGCGAGCCCAGGGCCTTCCTGGCCACGCTGGCCCGGCGGGTGCTCTATAGCTTCTGGCGGCGCCGCGAACTGGAGCGGGCCTATCTGGACAGCCTGGCCGCCCTGCCCGCGCCGGCGGCCCCATCCGAGGAAGCCCGCGCCCTGGTAGTCGAAGCGCTGGCCGCCATAGACCGCATTCTGCAAGGCCTGCCCCTGAAGGCCCGCCAGGCGTTTCTATACAGCCAGCTCGACGGCCTGACCTACCCTGAAATCGCCCGGCTCATGGGCATCTCGGCGATCACCGTGCGCCGCTACGTGAAGCAGGCCATCACGCTGTGCGTGTTGGCGGATCTGCAGGCATGAGCCGCGCTGCCACCGATCCCTGCCTGCGGCAGGCCATCGAATGGATGAGCCTGCTGAATTCCGGCGTCGCCTCCGGCGCCGACCGGCAGCGCTTCGAGGCCTGGCACGCTGCCGACGCGCGCCATGCCGCCGCCTGGCGCACGGTCGAGCAAGCCGTGCGCCAGCCGTTTTCGGCCATCCGCGAAACCGGCCAGGCATCCACGGCCAGCGCCATCCTGCGCCAGCCCCCGCCGCGCCGCCGCATGCTGCGCAAGACCCTGGCCCTGGCGCTGGGCGGCGCCGGCGCAGCCTGGCTGGCCAACCGCCAGTTCCCGGTAACCGAATTGGCGGCGGACCTCAGCACCGGCACGGCGCAGCGACGCAGCTTCGTGCTGGCCGACGGCAGCGAAATCATGCTCAATGCGCGCTCGGCCGCCGACCTGGCCTTCGACGGCCAGGTCCGCCGCGTGCGATTGCGCAGCGGCGCGGTCTATGCGCGCGTCGCCGCCGACCCGGACCGGCCGTTTATCGTCAGTTCCCCCGACGGCGATGTGCGAGGCGATGCCGCCGAATTCATGGTGGCCCGCCATCCGGACGGCAGCGTGCTGAGTGTGCTCGCGGGCACGGCCGAGGTCGACGCCGCGGGCGCCCGCCAGGCCGTGCGCCAGGGCGAAGGCGCGCGCTTCGGGCGCCACGGCATCGGCACGCCGGATCGCCAGCTGGCCAGCCAGGCAGCCTGGCGGCGCGGCATGCTGGTGGTGCAGGACGAATCGCTGGGCGCGGTGATCGAGGCGCTGCGCCCGTACCGGCGCGGCTACCTGCGCATTTCCGCCCCCGCCGCCCGGCTCCGGGTACTGGGCACGCTGCCCCTGGACGACACCGACACGGCCCTGGCCGCGCTGGCGCAGACCCTGCCCATCTCGATCAGCGACTACGGCGGCTGGCTGGTCAATATAGATCTGGCCGGCCCGCGCGCCGCGGCGCCGGCCTGATGATCGCTTTTCCCGTCTCGTTGGACATACCTGCACAAGCCAACCAACATCACGGGAGAATCCGCAATGCCTTGCCGTCTTCGGGCGTGGCCGCTTTTGGCGAGCCTGCTCATCGTCCCGGCCAGTCCGCTGCATGCCCAGCCCGCGCCGAGCCGGGCAGTTGCTGCCGGCGCGCAGCAGTACGACCTGGCGCCCGGCCCGCTGGGCGACACCCTGACCCGCATCGCCCAGCAGAGCGGCAGCGTCGTATCGCTGGACCCGGTCCTGGTCCGGGGCATGCAGTCCGCGCCGCTGCGCGGCCGCTACACCGCCGAGCAGGCCATGCGGCGGGCCCTGGCCGGCACTCCCCTGGAACTGGTGGTCACGGCCAATGGCACATTCAGCGTGCGCCGCGCGCCAGCCGCGCCTGCCGCCACCCTGGAGCCCATACAGGTGCTCGGCAACGCCGAGACCGCGCTGGGGCATGTGGCCGGCTACGTGGCGCGCCGCAACCTGTCGGCGACCAAGACCGACACGGCGCTGCTGGAGACGCCGCAATCGGTGTCGGTAGTGACCAGCGACCAGATCCAGGCGGTCAAGGCCAATTCGATGGCCGACGCGCTAGACTACACGCCAGGGTTTGCCGCGCAGTCGCCCGCCTTCAGCCGCATGGTCGATGATTTCATGCTGCGCGGCTTCAATGTCGCGACCGGCAACTCAGGCCTGCTGCGCGACGGCCTGAAGCTGCAATCCAACGTCTACGACGGCGGCCAGGAACCATATGGGCTGGAGCGCGTGGAAGTGCTGCGCGGCGCCTCGTCAGTGCTATATGGGCAGTTGAGCCCGGGCGGCGTGGTCAACGCCATCAGCAAGCGTCCCGCCCTGGAACCCCTGCGCGAACTCAACCTGGACGTGGGCAGCTACGACCGCCGGCAGGTATCCGGGGATTTCTCGGGCAAGCTCACCGAGGACGGGCAATGGTCGTACCGCCTCACGGGCCTGGCGCGCGAAGGCAACAACTGGGTCGACCACGTGCCGGACGACCGGATCTATCTGGCGCCAGCACTGACCTGGCGCCCGTCGGCGGCCACGTCCGTCACCTTGCTGGCAAGCTACCAGCATATCCGCACGCGTTTCTCGGCCCCCTTGCCGGCCGACTACACGCTGAACGACCAGATTCCCCGCGACCTGTTCATCGGCGAGCCCGATTTCGACCGCTACGACACCGACACGTACACCGTAGGCTACGCCATCGAGCACGCTTTCAACGAGCGCGTGAAACTACGCCACAGCGCCCGGTATTTCAACGCGCAAGGCCACTGGGACTATCTGACGTTCGGTTCCCTGGTCAACGGACAGACCATCAACCGCGGAGTGAGCAGTCGCAAGGAAGACTCGTACGGCATCGCGACCGACACCTCGCTGGAAGTGAAGCTCGACACCGGCGCGCTGCGGCACACGCTGCTGGGCGGCTTCGACTACTACCGCGGCAGCTACGAATCGCACCGCTACCGCGGCACCGTCGCGCCCTTGCTGGACATGTACGATCCCGTATACGGCGCCACCCCCGACGTCAATCGCGCGCTGGACGCCGGCCTGGAAACCCGCTCGGACTCGATGGGCCTGTACTTGCAGGACCAGATGCAGGTCGGCGGCAACTGGACGCTGCTGCTGGGCGGACGCCAGGACTGGGTCCGCACGCGACAGGCAAGCTACACGCCGGCCGCCGCGACCCGGTTGCACGACGCCGCGACCACCGGGCGCGTCGGCCTGGTCTACGTCGCCGACAATGGCCTGGCGCCCTACGTCAGCGCCAGCCAGTCCTTCGCGCCGACCATCGGCGCCGATCGCGCTGGCAACGCCTTCAAGCCGACCAAGGGCACGCAGTATGAACTGGGCCTGCGCTATGAACCGCCGGGCAGCAATATGTTGTTCAGCGCGGCGGTCTACGACCTGACCCAGACCAACGCCTTGACCCCCGACCCGGCCGACCCGACCTATTCCGTGCAGAACGGCAAGGCGCGCTCGCGCGGGCTGGAACTGGAGGCCCGCGTGGACCTGGGTGCATTGCGGGTGCTGGCCACCTATGCGTACACCGATGCCCGCACGGTGCGCAGCAACGACCCCACTTTGGTCGACCAGCGCGTGACCCTGGTGCCGCTGCACAGCGCCTCGCTGTGGACCGAATACCACCTGACGGCCGCGGGCGTGCCCGGTCTGACCCTGGGAGCCGGACTGCGCTATGCCAGCTCCACCAATCTTCCAGGCTATGGCGCCGACGTGCCTGGCCGCCTGCTGGTGGACGCCATGGCCGCCTACGAATTCGGCGAGCTCGACCCCGCCCTGGCCGGGCTGAGCCTGACGGTGAACGCCCGCAACCTGTTCAACCGCGGCTACCTCTCCTGCGCCGGCTCCACCGGCTGCCGCTACGGCGAACCGCGCACGCTGTACGCGACCATGAGCTACCGCTGGTGAAATCAATCGTCGGCCGGCCAGATGGGCTTGCGCTTTTCGACAAACGCCGCAATGCCTTCCTTGGCGCTCGGCCGCGCGGCCGCGGCGCAGAAGCTGTCCGCGGCGGCCCGCACAGCGGCCCGGTAGCCATTGTCGTTGGCCTGCATGAACGCCTCGCGGCCGTGGCGCACGACCTCGGGGGACTTGGCGCACAGCGTGCCGGCCAGCGCGCGGGCCGCCTCCATGGCCTGCCCCGCCGGCGCCACGCGCACCACCAGCCCCATCCCGGCCGCCTCCCGGGCATCGAACACGCGCCCCGTGAACAGCAGCTCGAAGGCCCGATGACGGCCGACGATGCGCGGCAGGTGCGAAAAGTGGATCGACGGCGGCACGCCCGCGTCGATCTCGGGATAGCCGAAATCCGCGCTCTCCGAGGCCACGATCATGTCGCATGAGACCGCCAGCGTCATGCCGCCGCCGCGGGCCGTGCCGTCCACCGCCGCGATGGTGGGCTTGCCCATGTGGAACTGCGTGTCCACGTTGCGCACGTACAGGCGCTCCAGCAGATTCCTGACCCGGGCATGGTCGCCCTCGTGGATCGCCATCAGGTTCAGTCCGGCGCAGAACCGCCCCGGCACGGCGCTGCCGACGATGACGGCGCGCACGGCGGGATCCGCCGCCGCGCGCTGCAGGGCGGCCAGGTAATCGTCCAGCATCTGCTCGGACAAGGCATTGACGGGTGGATTGTCGAACAGGATCTCCGCGGTCTGGCCGCGGACTTCATAGCGAATCATCATGCACCTCCTGGTTGTCCGGTTTCATCGCCTTGCCATTGCCGGACCACCGCGGCCCCGAGCAGCGCGGCGACGTCGGCATCCTCGTACCCCAGCTCCCGCAGGATCTCGCGGGTGTGCTGCCCGTGCAGCGGCGGCGGGCACGCGGCCTGGCGCGGGCGGCCCTGGAACTTCACCGGCAGGCCGACCTGCTTGAGCGGGCCCACCACCGGATGCTCCGTCTGCTCGATCAAGCCCCGCGCCTGGACCTGCGGATGACCCAGCGCCTGCCCCAGCGTATGGATGGGCGAGCAGGCGACCTTGATCCGGCTGAGCAATGCCACCCATTCGGCCACGGTGCGCGTGGCGATCCGTTCCTGCACGATCTGCACCGTGCGCGCCAGGTTGGCGAGCCGCTGCGCATTGGTGGCAAAGTCGGGATGGTCGGCATATTCCGCCAGGCCCGCCGCCTCGCAAAAGCGCCGCCATTGCGCGTCGTTGCCGGCGCCCAGCATGAGCGGGCCGTCCTTGGCCTGGAAGGCCTGGTACGGGCACATGCTGGGATGCGCCGTGCCCATGCGCTGCGGATCCCGGCCGGTATGCCAATACGTTTGCGCCATGTAGCTCATGAACCCGAGGGCCGTATCGAGCAGCGCCAGCTCCACGTACACGCCCTTGCCGGTGCGCTGCCGCTCGATCACCGCTGCCAGCACCCCGCTCAACCCGAACATCGCCGTGCCGATATCCACCGGCGAAAAACTGGCGCGCGCATAATCGCCGCCCGGATGCCCCAGGGTGCTGATCATGCCGCTGAAGGCCTGCAACATGACGTCGTAGCCCGGCTCGTTGCCCATCGGGCCGTCGCGGCCGTAGCCGCTGATCTCGCAATAGATGAGCATGGGATTGAGGGCCATCAGCGTGTCCCGGTCGATGCCGAGCCGCTGCGCCGTACCGCTGCCGAATCCTTGCAGCACGATGTCGGCATCGCGCACCAGGCGGCGGGCAATCTCGCGGCCCCGCTCCGACTTGAGGTCCAGCGCGATGCTGCGCTTGTTGTGATTGACGGCCAGGAAGATGGTCGACTCGCCCTGCACGGTGGGCGTCCAGCCCCGCGTGTCGTCGCCGAGCTCGACGGGTTCCACCTTGATGACCTCGGCGCCCAGTTCGCCCAGGTACTGGCCGCACAACGGCCCCGCCAGCACCTTGGAAAAATCGACGACCTTCAATCCAGCTAAGGGTTGCATCATTCCATTCCTGCCTGAACGCGTCTGCCTGTCATTCCGCCTTGATGCCCATCTCGACCACGGCGTCGCGCCAGACCGCGGTGTCCTCGCGCACGAAGCGCTCCACCTGGTCGGCCGGCACGGTGAAGGTATCCACGCCGCGCTCGGCCACGCCCTTGCGATAAGCGGGGTCCTGCGCCGCCTTCGCCACGGCCACGCGCAGGCGCTGCACCACTTCCGGGCGCGTCTTGGACGACACCTGCAGCACGAACCAGAAATTCAGGTTCAGCCTGCCATAGCCCTTTTCCTTGAGCGTCGGCACGTCCGGCAACAGCGCCGAGCGTTCCTGCGAGGTAATGGCCAGGCCGAGCAACTGGCCGGCCTCGACCGTCGTCACGGCGGTGGTCATGCTGTCGAACATGAAGTCGATGCGGCCCGCCAGCATGTCCGCCTTGGCGTTGCCGCTGCCCTTGTAGGCGATGGGAATGGCCTTGATGCCGGTCAGGCCGCGCAGCAGCTCGCCGTAGATGTGCGGCGACGTGCCCGGGCCGAAGGTCGCATAGGTCAGTTCGGCTTGCTTGCCCTTGGCGACCAGCCCCTCGATGGTTTTCACGCCCGACTCCGGATGCACGACCAGCACATTGGCCAATGATCCGGTGATCCCGACGGGGATCAGGTCCTTGTTGGGATCGAAGCGCTGGCCGGGATAAAGGATGGGGTTGACGGCCTGCATGGCGGCCGTGGTGTGGACCAGCATCGTCCCGTCCGCCGGGGCGTCCACCACGAACTGTGTGCCGATGTTCCCTGAGGCGCCGGGCTTGTTCTCGACAATGACCGTCGCCTTCAATTCCTCGGCAAGCGCCTGGGCGAACAGGCGGGCGATGAAATCGGTCGGGCCGGCCGCCGAGAACGGCACCACGATGCGCATCGTCGACCCATCCCCCGTCAACTGCGCCATCACGGCCTTGCCAGGGAGGACGGTGGCGGCCAATGCGGCGGCGGAACCCAGTACGAATTTGCGGCGGTCACGAACATGCATAGCGGTCTCCTGTCGGTATCGCATGGCCTTGTGTGGCGGCCATGGCGGTTCGGCCGCCACTATCGGCGCACGTCACCCATACGTCAAATGCTATGTTTTTATGGATGCTATATAAAATTCCGCATAGCACGCCGCCTTTTCTTCCGCTTCCGGAACGCCTGACATGCCGATCGACCTGCGCGACCTCAGAAATTTCCTGTCGGTAGCCGCCGCCGGCTCCATCTCGCGCGCGGCGGAAATGCAGCACATGACACAGCCGGCGCTGAGCGTGCTGATCCGCCAGCTCGAGGAACAATTGGGCACGCCCCTGTTCGAACGGCTGCCCAAGGGCGTGGCGCTGACCGATGCGGGAGAACGCCTGCGCGCGCACGCCAAGGACATCCTGCGCCGCACCGAACTGGCCTACGAGGAAATCAGCCAGCAGGCCAGCGTGCCCAACGGCCAGGTCGCCATCGGCCTGCCGCAATCCATGGCCCGTTTTCTTACCGTGCCGCTCGTCTCCGAGGTCTTGGCGCGCTGGCCACAGATACGCCTGCAGGTCATCGAACTGAGCTCGGGCTATATTCCGGAACACCTGCAGAAAGGCGAGATCGACATCGGCATGACCTTCGGCCAGGATGAGCGGCGGGACCTGCAATACACCCACCTGATCGACGAAGAACTGGTTTTCATCACGTCGCCATCGCAGATCCGCCAGCACCTGGGGCCTGCCGGCCTGCGCCGCAGGACGATACGCCTGGCGGAAATGGGCGGTTTCCCCATGATTCTCCCCACGCGCACGCACAGCCTGCGGGTCCGGCTGGACGACTACCTGCAACGCGCCGGCCAACGGCTCGCCATTGCCGCCGAGGTCAATACCACGCCGCAACTGATCGGACTGGCCGCCTCGGGCGTCGGCGCGACAATTCTTTCTTATTCATCCGTGGTCGGCGACAGCTCCTCCGCCGATGTGCGCGTCCTTCACATAGAAAACCCCAGGCTCACACGCCCGGTTTATCTTTGCACCAACCCCAGCACGCCAAAGACCATGGCCGTGATGAGCGTCATGCGCCTGCTGGTGGATACGGTGAAATCGCTTACCACGCAGGGCACTTGGCCCACCTGCATGCGCGATTAGTCCACCTTGCGCGGATGGCGCCGCCATCGTCCGGATTTGAATTATTTAAAGATCCTCTCGATATATATCGCTCGCTTTTAAACCCGTTCCCTCCACGGACCGGCAAGCAATCCGGCCAATGGCGCCCGCGCGGCCAACAGCCAGGGGTATTCCCCTGGGCGCCCCGGCGCTTCCCATAACCAGCATATGCCTTGGCCTTCTGTTTTTTCAGTTTGATTAAACAAAAAAACGGACACAACTTTCTATATCCATTAATAGCATTTCCACCACGCCGGAATTGCGGCTTATGTAATGGATGTAATTATTTTCGGGATTTCGCGGGGTTTATTACGACCGGACTGACGTACTTCCAAAGCAATAAAAATTTTTAGAAAAAAATTTGCCATCTGCCCCCTCTACGATTCGCCGGGTCGCCGTTCAACAGGCTTGATTAAGTATCGCTTTGTAATCCTGGCCGGCGCACCGGGAGCGTATTCCGACTCCGTACGGACTGCTTCCCGGGGCGTCGGCCTCCGCCCGCGACATGATGAAAACAGTGAGGTCCCCGTGGTAAAGAGAATCGCAGTATGTGGTCTTGGATATGTCGGCCTGCCCGTAGCCGTCGCATTTTCCAGGCGCTTCGATGTCATCGGCTTTGATGTAGACAAGCGGCGCATCGCGCGGCTGAAGGAAGGAGATGACTGGACCGGCGAGATCGAGCGCGAGGCACTGCTGGCTTCGCCCATGGCATTCACCGACCAGGTGGCGGAACTGGAAGGCTGCGACTTCTTCGTCGTTGCCGTTCCTACTCCCGTTGACGAAAGGAACAATCCCGATTTTTCCCTGCTGGTGAAGGCTTGCCGCTCGATAGGGCCGGTGCTGCGCCCGGGGTGCATTGTCGTATTCGAGTCCACCGTCCACCCCGGCGCCACCGAGGAAATCTGTGGACCGGAGCTGGAAAAAGCGTCGGGCCTGCGCTGCGGGGTCGACTTCAAGCTTGGCTACAGCCCGGAACGGATCAATCCGGGCGATCGCGAGCATCCGCTGGAGAAGATCGTCAAGATCGTGTCCGGCCAGGATGAAGCATCGCTGGAAGTCATCGCCGGCGTCTACGAAAAGGTCATCGACGCGGGCGTGCACCGCGCCTCCTCCATCAAGGTGGCCGAGGCCGCGAAGGTGCTGGAGAACACGCAGCGCGACATCAACATCGCGCTGATGAACGAGATGTCGAAGATCTGCGACCTGGTCGGCATCCGCACTTCGGAAGTCCTGAACGCCGCGGGGACCAAGTGGAACTTCCTCAAGTTCACCCCCGGCCTGGTGGGTGGCCACTGCATCGGCGTCGACCCGTATTACCTGACGTCCAAGGCGCAAGAACTGGGCTATCACCCGGAAGTGATCCTCTCGGGCCGCCGGATCAATGACGGCATGGCCAACCACGTCGCCTCGCGCGTGGTCCAGACGCTGGCCCGCAATGGCCGCCTCCATGCGTCGATCCGCGTCGGCATCCTGGGGATGACCTTCAAGGAAAACGTGCCCGACATCCGCAATTCGAAGGTGGTCGATCTCTACAACGCTCTCGGCAATTACGGCATTACGCCGCTGGCGTGCGACCCGATGGTCGATGCAGGCCAGATGGAGCACGAGTACGGCATCAAGCTCGTGGAGCGCGACGATTTCCGGGATATGGACGTGCTGATCCTCGCGGTTCCGCACCGCGAAACCATGGATTCCATCTGGGACGACATGCCGAACCTGGTCAAGAGCGGCGGCATGGTGTGCGATCTGAAGTCGGTGCTCGACAGCAAGCGGCTTCAGCCCGACCTCTTGTACTGGACTCTCTAAGTTCAGGCTTCTTATCCACTGCTACAGGAGAGACCCTGAATGCCAGCATTTACCATCGCCCCCATTGGAACCTGCCGCATCCACACGCCGCTGCGCGATGCGGTGGGACGCTACCCGATCAAGCTGCAGCTCGGGCGCAACTACGGGTTTGTGCACACCAGCACCGAAGCCCTGCAGCAGGCCCGCTTCATGTTCGGCGAAAGCGACATTCCCGCCAACATCCAGCGCGTGATCTTCCGCCCGTCGAATGGCGACCAGGCGCGCCTCGCGACGCACAAGCCGGCCGACCTGTACATGGTCGAACTGTCTTCGCGCAAACTGCTGGCCATCGACGGCTACCCGGTCCAGCTGAACTACTTCGCGCGCTATTTCAGCGAGTTCTTCGCCGACCGCGCGCGCACCCGGACATTCTGGTCAATGGCCCACGCCGACCGGCTGGACGAGCGGCGCGCCCTGCTCGACCAGGACCCGGTCTTCAAGAGCCTGTCCCCGGATGACCGCGACCTGCTGGCCCGCGTCATCAAGCGCGACCTGACGGACGACGAGATCGAGCAGGAAATGCGCCAGATCGTCGATCTGCTGGGCCAGGACAAGGTGGTGTTCGTCACGCACGTCAACGCCCTGACGCCGGACAACGTGCCGATCGAACAGCGCGAGCAGTTGATCGCCGCCATCACTGCCAGCGCAGAGCGCATCGGCGTGCCCTGCTACGACCCGACGCCGCAAATGAACAAGATCGGGCAAGCCGAGGCGATGGAGGACGGCGGGCTGGACCTGACCCACTACACGCAGGTCTTTGGCGAGCGCCTGTCGGCCGACTGGTACAAGAACTTCATGCGCCCGAGGATGAGCGCTTCCATGCCGCAGCCTTCCGTGCCCAAGCTGGCCGCCGAAGAAGGCGCCGACAGCATTGAAAAGGCGTGGGATGCGGGCGACCTGCGCGCGGCGGCGCGCCGCGTGCGCGAGGTGCTGCGCCGCCACCCCGGCCTGCCCGATCACGTGCTGCTGCTCGCCCGGATCCAGGAAGAACTGGGCGACTACGAGGGCTCGATCGCGCTGCTGAGCAGCGCGGATGGCACGCTGGCATCCGGCAGCAAGGCCGAGCAGATCCTGATGCGCAACCATTTCAAGCTCGGGCGCCACGATATTGCCTATTCGCTCGCGTCCGGTCTGCTGGGCGACGAGATCGAAACCCCGGAAATCGTCCGGATCGCGGCGGTTTCGGGCGGACAGCTGGGCTTCGCGGACGAGGCCCTGGGTAACTGGAAGCGCCTGTTCCGCATTTCCTCCGCGCAGGACGCGGCGGCCCTGGAGGCGGCCGACACGGTGCTCTCGCAGTTGCAGTCCGGCGGCGACATGGATGCCGCCATTCGCTGGGTCCAGGAAGTCCGCGCGGCCATTCCGTCATATGGCCGCGGCTTTGCCGTGCTGTGGCGCGACCGGCTGGTGGCCGGCGATCGCGCGGGACTGCGCGCGCTGGCATCGGAGTCTCCCGCGCTTGAAGAAGCCGTTGCGTTCGAGCTCGTCAAGGAGGCCTCCTGGCGGGGCTTCATCATGGCGGCGGCCGCGCTGGCGGTGTCTTGCAACCTGGCGAACAGCGAACAGGACGACATCCGCACCTGGCTGCTGGCGCAGTCGGCGGCATGGGCCGAAGAAGGCAACCGCGCGCTCGAGGAAGGACGCCTGCGCGACGCGGCCGAGCGGATCTGCGCCCACCGCCTCCTGAATCCCGACGCCCTGGCCGGCGCTCGCGCGCAGCGCGCCTTCGCGCGTTCGATGCGCCTCGGCGTGCGGGCCGCGCTGCTGGCGGGCAACTACCAGGAAGTCATCGACCTCACGGACATCGCGATCGATACCCAGGTCGATTTCCCCGAGCTCGATACCATGCGGGGCCGCGCGGCCGACGCGCTGGGCGACAAGCAGACGGCCATGCGGCACCTGGAGCAGGCGGCCGCCGCCGAAGCCGCGCCGTTGAGCACGCGCCTGCACTTTGCGCGGGTGGCGTTCAACGGCGGCTGGTTTGGCGAAGCAATCGATGCCTACGAGGCCGTGCGCGACCATGCCGCGGCCGACCAGAGCGCCAAGGACGAAGCCGAGCGCCAGCTCGGCAGGCTCGGCCCGCGCGCGATCCGCGGCGCCCGCGAGATCCTGTCCGCCGGCGATGCGCACGCGGCCTGGACCCTGCTGGATCGCGTCGCCCAGTCGTGGCCGCAGATGACGGAAGTCGGCCACGAAAAGCGGCGCATCCTGGCCGTGCTGTACGCGGAAGCGCGCGCGCTGGATTCGTCGAGCACGACCGAGCGCCTGGCGCTCGGCGAGAAGATCCTGCAGCTGGTGGCCGACGATCCGGTCGGCCTGCGCCTGGCAGCCGTCGGCGCCATGCGCCTGCATCGCTTCGAGCAAGCGCTGCCGTACTGGCGCAAGCTCAAGGAACGTTCGGACAACCCGGCGCAGTTCGATCACTATATCGAGCGCTGCCTGGTGTGGATCGAGAAGCTCAACCGCAGGAAGGCGGCATGAACGACGCACTGATCACGGAACAAGAGCGCGTCACGTCCGATCTGCAACGGGTTCACAATCAACTGGAAGAGATCGTCACGGCCTCGAGCCGGGTCCAGGTCGCGCAGGCCAACCTGGCGCGCGCGCAGGCCTTGGCGCGTGATCATCTGTCGGACCCGACGGTCCGCTTTCTGCTGCTCCGGCTGAAAGAAGCGGCCGGCTTGAATGAAGGCATGTCGGAGCAGTGGGCGGCCCTGCTGCAAGAGTGCCCGGATGATCTGCAGATCGTCCGCTATCGCGCCACCCGCCTGGTGAAAGAGCGGCACGTCGACGACGCCCTGGCCCTGGTCGACCGCCACCTGCCCGAATCGACGAAGAACCCCGACAGGCTGGTCGCACGGGCCAAGCTGCTGAGCGATATTCGTGCCCATGAACAATCGGACGCGCTGTTTCGCCGGCTGATCTCGCAGTACTCGGATCGCAATACGCGGGTCGAGTTCGCCAAGCGCCTGCGCAAGCGCGGCCTGCTGGCCGAGGCGTTCGAGGCGATCGCGCCGGTGGCCCAGCAGCTGGTTCCCGGCAGCAAGGCAGCGGAGCTGGCCGATGAGCTGGCCAGCGACTTCGCCTTCTACCAGGCGCTTGAACCGCAGGGCAACCTGGCCGGCAAGGACATCAGGATCGTGTCGATGAAGCATGCGATCCTGCATTTCCGCAACCGGCGAATCCCCGAGCAGGCGCCGGACAAGCCGATCTCGGTCGCGCTGGTGACGGGCAGCCTCGGGCCGGGCGGCGCGGAACGACAGCTCACGCGGCTTGCCAGCGAGCTGACTCGCATGGTGAATGCGCCCGAGCAGTGGACGCTTCCCGTGGTCGCGCGGCCGAAGAAAGTCGAGGTGCTGGTGAAGCAGCACACTGAACCCGCCGGCTCCAGCAAGAAACAGGGCCTCGATTTCTTCCTGCCCGTCCTGACCAAGGCACAGATTCCGGTCACCGAAATCAATCATCTGCCCGCCGTGTCGGTGGCGCACCAGTCCGTGCCCGACGACACCCTGAGCCGCCTGCTGGAACAATTGCCGCCACCCGTGCACTATGGCGTGACCCGTCTCGCGCCGGTCTTGCGAGACAATGCGTTCGACGTGGTGAGCCTGTGGCAGGATGGCACGTGCCTCTTTGGCGCGCTGGCGGCGCTGCTGGCCGGCGCCCCCACCATCCACCTGGTGTTTCGCGGGCTGCCGCCGAATATCCGCAAGGACCGCTTCCGCGAAGAGTATCCCGAGCTCTACCAGGCGCTGGCGCAAGTGCCCGGCGTGCATTTCGTCAGCAACAGCTGCAAGGCCGCCGAGGCCTACGCGGAATGGCTCGGCATTCCGATCGTGCGCTTTCACGTCCTATACAACGGCGTGCCGGACCTGGCGACCGACGCTTCGGCCGACGATGAACAGAAGTGGCGCGACTTCCAGGAAAGCACGCCCGACGCCACCGAGACGATCGGCGGCGTGTTCCGCCTGGAACCGGACAAGCGGCCACAGCTCTGGATCAAGCTGGCGGCGCTCTACCTGAAGCAGCGGCCGCGGGCGCGTTTCGTCATCGTGGGCGACGGGCGCCTGCACGACAACATCGTTGCGCTGGCGGAAGAGCTGCACGTGACAAACCGGTTATTGCTCGTTGGCCTGTCGAACCATGTGGGTTTCTGGTATTCGCGAATGGACGTCAGCGTGCTGCTGTCGCGCTATGAAGGCTTGCCGAATGTACTCATCGAAGCCCAGCTCCTGGGTGTACCGGTGGTCTCGACACCCGCCGGCGGCGCGGGCGAATGCTTCGAGGAGGGCGTGACGGGCCATCTGCTGAGCGACGTAGAGCATCCGGACCTGCACGAGGCATGCGAGAAAGTCCTCTCGATGGCGGACCAGGTACGCGATAACGAGATCCTGAAGGAACACAGCCGCCACCGCGCGCAGAAGCTGTTCTCTCTGGATGCGATGCTGGCCAAGTTCCTTGCCCTGTGCGCGCCCGTCATGCCCATGTCGCAGAACGATGAGCGCGTCGATTTCCAGCCGATGCGCCGGATGCTGGCCTGACGGCCGGCTGAGGTTTCCCGAACCCCTGGAGAGATAAGATTGATGCAGATGAACGCCCCGGCCCTTGGCCCTCGGCGCAAGACGGCCATTGCCATGGCGCTGTTTACGGCAATGTCACTCACCGGCTGCCAATTGCCGCGGTCCGGTCCGATGTTGAGCGAGATGACGGGCGCGCACGATGCCAAGGACATCCTGGTGAAGCCCGTCTCGCGCGAACTGGCGTTGGCAAGCCGGGTGCCCGAAGTCGCCGATTTTCCCGCGCCCTACCGTGACCTCACGCAAGCCGGCTTCGACCGCCTGGTTCCCGGCGACGGCATCAGCGTGAAAGTCTGGGAACGCGACGGACTGGGCGTTTTCGCGGCGGATCCCTCCGGGGTGAGCGACCTGGGCGTCCAGGAAATCGACCGGACGGGGAATGTGCATTTCCCTATCCTGGGCAAGTTCCACGCCGCGGGCTTGACGCTGGCGCAGTTGCATGATGCCGTCGTCGCACGCCTGAGCAAGCTCGTCATTGGCGCCGACGTCAGCGTGACCCGCGCCCCGGATGCGCGCGGGCAGATGGTGACCGTACAGGGCAACCTGACCAAGCCCGGCATGTATCCCATCACCCAGACGTCGCAGCGCCTGAGCAGCGCGCTGGCGCAGGCCGCGCCGGTGCAGACCAATCCCGAGCAGCTCATCATCAGCCTGCGCCGCAATAACCAGGTGGCGTCGGTGCGGTTGTCGGATATCTACCGCAACCAGGACAATGACATCCTGTTGCGGCCGGGCGACGTGATTACCGCCTATGACGCGCGCGAGTTCCTGACCGTATTGGGCGCGGCCGGCAACCAGGGCCGCGTGGCCATCAGCAAGCGCAACTACAGCGTGCTGGACGCGCTGGCCGACGCCAGGGGGCTGGACGACAAGCTGGCGGACCCGCGCTCCGTGTTCCTGTTCACGCCGGCCAAGGCCGGCGTCGACGGCAAGCCTGACATGCTGCCGGTGGTCTACCAGTTCGATCTCACGCGTCCCGAACAAGTGGCCCTGGCTCGCGAGTTCACCGTCCACGAAGGCCAGGCCATCTATATATCGGATGCTCCGTTCACCCAGGTGCAGAAGGTCCTGTCCGCGTTCCGCGTCACCATGAGCGCCGGCTTCAGCGCCACGCGCGGCATCGACACCGACTCTGGCGGCTCGTCCGCGGTGACTGACTAGCGTGTCGATGAGCAACGAGGATAGGATCAGGAACTGGCGCACGCGCCGGAAAGACAGCAACTACACGGTGGGATCCGGCGTCGCCGCCTGGCGCCTGGACCCGGCGGCGCTGTTCGAGGCCAAGGCCACGCCTGCCGTCTTGCTCAAGCCCCTGGTCGCGCGCTTGCAGGGCGAGCCGCATGACTCCGTGGCCGCCCGACGGGCGGTATATGAAGCCGTGCAGGCCGAACTGGATGCGGAGATCGCGCGCAGCGCGGTCGACGAGACGCTCGCCGATTTTTCCCGTCGACGGCTGCGGTTGATCGTGCGGCTGCTGGAGCAGGATATCCGCGCGGGCGTCGACGTCTTCGCGCCCGGATACATGCCGGCCAGGCTGGTGGCGGAGGACGAACGCCTGGCCGCGGCACATGCGCGGCGCGCGCAGCGACGCAAGCAGGACGAGGCGCGCGAGGCGCGCCGGCATGCCTCGCGCAACGACATTGCCCTGGAAATCGAACTGTCCAAGGGCGAAGCCGGCGACCTGGCAATACTGCGCGAACGCTTGAAGTACCTCCATGGCGGGCATCATCCGAGCCACGCCGACAAAAGCCGGCCGGTCGGGCGCACGCTGATGGCGATGTTCGTTCATCAGCTCCATGTCATGCACGGCGAAAGCCGGATTGCCCTGGTATGGGCGCTGGTCGGCCCGGTGGTGCTGCTGACGCTGATCTCATCGCTGTACATCCTGATGGGCACGCATTACATCCTCGGCATGGATGTGCAGACGTTCTCCCTGCTGGGGGCCACGACATGGATCATGTTCCGGCAGATCATCTTCCGCAGCAGCGCCGCGTACATCTCGTCCCGCGGACTGCTGAACTTCCAGGGCGTGACGCCGCTGATGTGTGCATTGGTGCAGGCGGTCATCTACGTGTCGATATATATCGCCGTGTTCGCAGTGCTGATCAGCGCCGGCCATGCGCTGGACCTGATCACGCTGCCGCAAAGCTGGGCCGGGCTCGCGCTCTATGTCGTGCTGATGGGGTGCTGCGCCGCCGCGGTGGGCGTGCTTTTCGGCGCGATAGCGACTTTCTGGCGGTTCTTTCTGCGGCTCGCGCCCATCATCGAACGCTTTCTGCAGATTTTCTCCGGCGTCTTCTTTGTCTCGGAGCAACTGCCGGAACAGCTGCGTCCCTGGATGCTGTGGTCACCCTTCGCCCATGGCATGCAGCTGATGCGATCCGTTTATTTCGAGTCCTACGCATCCACCGACGCGAGCCTGAACTATTTCCTGACTTCCCTGGTTTTCCTGATGGTGGTCGCCCTGGCAGCCGAGCGCCTAGCCCGGCCCAATGTCCAGCCGATGTGAGGGGCCGAGCATGATCCATCTGAATGGCGTAAGCGACGAACCCTATGCCTTCGGCGACCGGCAGTCGCTGCTCGCGAATGTCAATCTCGATATACCCGTCGGGCGCTATGCCTTGCTGTCGCACACGCCGGAAATGCACCGCCAGCTCGTCGACGTGCTGTGCAACCTGCGTCCGCCGCGCCAGGGCTTCGTCAAGCATGACGGCAACGTGTCGTGGGCGATAGGCCGGCAAGGCTTCATCCGCGGGAAGGCCACCGGCCGGAGCATGATCGAGTTCGTGAGCGAGATGTACGAAATCGACGCCGATGCCACGTACGAACTGGTCGCGGACCTGGTAAGCGACCCCCACAGCCTGGCCAAGCCCATGGAGCATTGGCCGCTCTATGTACGGCAGGAGTTCTCGTTCGCGCTGGCGCTGGCGCCGGCCTTCGATGTCTACGTGATCGAAGGTTCCATCCCGTTCGAACCCTGCCGTTTCACGCGTCTCTGGCTGGCGCTGTTCGAAGAGCGGCTGATCGGCCGGACACTCATTTTTTCCAGTTACCGCCAGAACCAGATGGCGGACTATTGCTTCAAAGGCTTAATCTATGAACGAAGCACGCTCAGCATCGAGGACGACCTCGACCAGTGCATCCGCAGGTTCCCCCCGAGACGACCAAGGAGTGAATCCGGCAGCCCGGGCGACGATGTCTTCGGAAGCGGCTTCGACGAAGGGCAGCTCGGCCTCTGAAGGAGGCTCCGAGATCGAGCGCCGCCGCCGCGAGCGGCGGTCGGCCCTGCGCGAGCGCCGCCGTCACCGCTGGATCAACGCTTTCATCGTCGTGGCGCCCGTCGCGATCGCCCTGGCCTATGCGCTCTTCATCGCCACGCCACGCTATGAAGCGGAGTCGCGCTTCTTCGTGCAGTCGGGATCCGGCCAGCAGTCCGCCATGGGCGGGGCCGCCAGCCTGCTCACCACCGGCAGCTCGGGCGGCATGCTCGGCGGTTTCGTGGATGGCTGGGCGGTCAACGACTTCCTCAAGTCGCGCGACTGCATGCGGCAACTCGATGAAAAAGTCGGCCTGCGCCGTTTCCTGGTCCAGCCGGGCCCTGATCCGCTGAACCGTCTTTCCGAGGACTCGAGCGAGGATGAGCTCTATCGCGCCTATCGCGCGTCGGTGCACGTGTCCTTCAACCCGCTGGAGCAGATCGACGTCTTGCGCGTCAGCGCGTTCTCGCCGGAAGACGCCGAGACCCTTTCCAAGGCGCTTATCAGCCTGGCCGAGGAATTCGTCAGCTCCATGAACAAGAAGGGAGTGGCCGACAAGCTGAAGGTGAGCGAGGCGTCCGTCAAGCTGGCCGAGCAGAAGGCGCTCGCTGCCCGGGAGGCCCTGACAGCCTGGCGCACCACGCACGGCAATATCGATCCGACCGCCACGGTGGCCATGCTGCTGAACTTGTCCAGCCAGCTTGAGGCCGAACTGAGCAGCGCGCAGATCAACCTCGACAAGATCCGGGCGCTCGGCAACAAGGACCACTTCATGCTGAGGCCCGCGGAACTGCAGGTCGCGGCCCTGAAAAAGCGGCTGGCGGCGCTACGGCACCGCCTGAGCGGCGAAGGCAACACGGAAGCGAAGCAGCTGAAATCGTACGAGGCTCTTCGCAATGCCCAGGCCTTCGCGGACTCGAACCTTACGCTGGCGCAGCAGTCGCACCAGCAGGCCGTGACCGACGCCCTGCGCTTGCAGCGCTATCTGTCCATCATCGCGCAGCCGGTTCCGACGGACCAGCCCAGCAGCCCGCGCACGGGGATCCTGCTGCTGCAGGCATTGGCGCTGGGTTTCGTGCTCATGTTCATCATGCGCGCGGCCATGGCATTGTTCAGGGGGCTGCGCCATGGTTGATACGGCTGCTCCGGATCGTGCTGCCGCGGCCGACGCCACCGCCCGGCTGCGGGACACCATCCAGGCGATCCTTGCCGCGGACGATCCCGTGCGCGGGATGACCGCGCTCGAACCGGTATTGGCGCAGGCACGCGACGGCTGGCGCGACGTCCGCCGCTTGCTGGTCGCACCCCTGGTGCGGGCTGGCCAGCTCGCCCCGGCAATCGCCGCGCTCGAGATACTCGTCAAGACCTATCCCTCGCGCGCCGACGAGCGGCGCCTGCTGGCGAGCCTGTTCGGCCGCACCGAGCAATGGGAACGCGCCATCGCCGAGGCGGACGCCGCCGCCCGCATCGCTCCCGATGCAGCGGATCTGCATGCGGCGCGCATCCAATTGCGCGTGCAGGCAGGCCGCTTGGCGGACGCCGCCGGGATAGCCCGCGCGACTGTCGACATGGCGAAGCGCCATCCCGACCAGGCATACTCGTGGATGCTGGCCTTCGCGCGCAATGGCGACGCGGCCGAGGCAGCGGACATTGCGGCGGACCTGGCGGCGGACCAACTGCCCAACGAACGCGCGGCCACGACGGCGGTGCGCGCCTTGCTCGAGGACGGCCGGTTGACGGCCGCGATCCAGCTCGGCAATGCCGCGCTGGGCGCGGGGCGCGATTGCCCGGCCTTGCGGGCATCCCTGGGCATGGCTCATCTCCGGCGCGGCCTCGAGGAAGACCGCAAGGTGCACGCCCTCGCGCATTTCGAAGCCGGACTGAAGGCGTCGCCGGAGGATGTGCGGCTGCTGTCGCTCTACGGTGAAACCCTGCTGCGCGCCGGGCGCTACAAGGAATCCGTGGCGCCCCTGAAGCAGGCCGTCGACCTGGCGCCCGAGCTGGAGCAGACGCGCGGCCTCTATGCCCGCGCGCTGCGCTATACGCAGCAATATGACGAAGCTGCCGATCAGTTGATGAAACTGGTCGAGCAATCTCCCGGCAAACCGATCTGGCAGCGCGCCGCCATTGGCGCGCTGTCGCAGGCGGGCCGCCACCAGGCGGCCGCTACACTGTTCGAGCAGCACGTCGCGCAGCGCGGCGCGCAGCTCCCGGGCACTTTCCAGGAGGCCATGGCCCAGCTCGAAGCGCGGCTGGATACGGCGCCCATACCGCGGCCACGGCTCGACTGGGCCTGGTCCATGCGCGGCGACCCCGCCGCCGACCGCGCGCAATGGGAGCGCCGGGCGCGCTGGGGCCACCTGGTGGATCACCTGCTGCTCGATTGGCTCGAATGTCGCGAGGACAGCGCCGAAGAGGCCATGCATCTGCTGGGCGAGCTTGATACGGCCGAGCGCTTCTTCGCGCCGCTGCTGGCGGCCGGCCGCGGCGTGGTCGTCGCCACCGCGCACGTCGGCCCCATGTACGCGGGACTCATGGCCCTGGAACTGCTGGGCATTCCCTCGCGCTGGCTGGCGACCGCGCCCAGCATTGCGCAGAGCAGTTATTCCGCCGCCCTGATTTCCACCGCCGACCAGACCGAGGCGCAAGTCGCCAAGGCCTGCATGCGCGCGCTCGGGTCAGGCTATGTGCTGTGCCTGGCGATAGATGGCGCGGCGAACCCGGCCGCGCCGCGCACCGACTTCGAAGGGCAGCGCGTGACATACTCCAGTTTCGCGTCTCACCTTGCCCACCGGCATGGCGTGCCTTCGGTGTTCTATACCCCCCGCTGGGAGAACGGCCAGGTGGCTTACACCCTGGAGATGCTGCCCGCCGTCGAGCCCGGCGAGGATGCCGAGGCCTACTCGCGGCGATGGCAGCAAGCCTACTTCGAGCGGCTCAGGGAGCATCTGGCGGGACCGCCGGAGAACCTGCGCCTGAGCGGTGGCATCTGGCGCCACGTGGCATCCGCGGACCGGTCCGCGCGGCAATGAGGAGGCCAGCCTCGATGAAGCCAGGAATGACCCTGCTGCGCTGGCTGCTCGCCGCGGCCATGCTGTACGGCTGCGCAGCGGCTGCGAATGAATCGTGCCAGAGCCCGGTTGAAAGCTGCCCGTTCGTTTCCTCCCTGCTGCAGCAGCGCGAAGGCTATAGCGCCGGGGCCACCGGCGGGCTCGGCGGCAAGTTCATCGAGGTGACCTCCGACCGGAATGCCGGCCCCGGAACGCTGCGCGCCGCCCTGCAGCAAGCCAGGAAAGGGCCGGCCTGGATCCGCTTCGCGTCCGACATGACCATTGTCCTGGACTCGCAGTTGCGCGTGCCGTCGAACACGACGATCGACGGACGCGGCAGGCAAGTCACCTTGATCGACGACGGGCTGGGCGTGTACGGCAGCAGGAATGTCATCCTCACCCATCTCACCATCGACGGACGTCTGAACAGGCTTACACAAGCCGTGAATGTGGCCAACGGCAGCCGCGATGTCTGGGTGAACCACCTCGACCTCTCGCGCATGTCCGACCGCCTGCTCAACGTAAAGAACGGCTCCACCGACGTCACCATCTCGTGGACGAAGTTCCACGACTCGAACAAGGTCATGCTGCTCAACAACATTACCTCGAAAGACCTGTTCAAGAACTACGACCGCGATTCCATCGCGCGGGTGACGCTGCACCACAACTACTTCTTCAATACCGTGCAACGCAACCCGCGCGCCCAGTTCGGCAACTTCCACCTGTTCAACAACCTGCTGGAAAACTGGGATTTCTACGGCATGAGCTTCAGCCTGGAAGCCCGGGCCCGGGTCGAGGGCAACATATTCAGCAACGACGCGCAGCGCAAATGCGTGGAGCCGGAGTTCTTCCCCACGGTGGAAGGCATCAACGTGAACTACTGCCGCTATATACCTGTTGCGCCCGGGCGGACCGCGCTGGAGAACGGCGAGTCCGATCGCGGCGCCTACGAAAAACGCAAGGCCCGGCATGGCTACACGCGCGACTACAAGGCCTTCTTGCGCTTGAAAGACAACCTGTACCTGGGCGATGCCGTGCCGGTGCTGGAGGACTACCGTCCCGAACGCGTGCCGGAGCCGCCGTATTGCTACAGTTATGAAAAGCCGACGCCGGAGCTGGCGGAGCGGATCCGCAAGTTCGCGGGGAATGTGGCTGGCGAGGCTCCGCTACCGGAGCCCCGGACCGGATCCGGCTGCCCGGGGTAAACAAACGCCCCTCTACACGGCGTCGTTGATGCGCCGCGACAGCTCGCGGGTGGATGGGATGCGCCGTTCGGCGTTGTCGGCCGAGGCTTCGTCATCCGCGAGGTTGGTGATGATGGTCAGCAGCACCTTGCGTGCGACCTTGATTTCCGACGCGCTCAGGCCGCGCGTGCCGATCGCGTTCACTTCTTCAGCCAGCGGCACCAGCTTTTTCTTCAGCGCCCGCCCATTGCGGGTCAGGAACACGTGGATGTTCTTGTTGTTGCCGGGCAGGTGCCGGCGTTCGATGTAGCCCAGGGATTCCATCGCCTTCATGGCGGCAAACGTGGTGGGCTGCATGACGCCGGCGTGCTCGCTGAGCTCGGTCTGCGTCAGGCCGTCCTGTTCCCACAGGATGCGCAGGAAAGCCCAGTGGCCGAACGAGACATTGTGCTCCGACAAGCGCATCTGCAAACCCCGCACCAGCGCACGGGTGGCGTCCTTGATCAGGTGGGCCAGGCGGTCATCGGGAACGGCCTCGCGCCAGTGATCCAGCACGTTGCGGGTTTCTTTCGAAGTCATCAGCGATTGAAGTCAGTCTGAGTGAATCGCCGAAAATGATACTCCAAGTCGGTCGGCGACAGGCTTGCGCCGCTATCGAACGCCTTGCGCTTGTCAGACCTGGTGCCGCAAGATCACATCGTGCCCCGCGCGGTGCGATTCCAGGAACGCCAGGCAGATCTCCAGGGTGGCCTTGGCCCAGCGGCCGTCGTGCAGGCAGGGCTTGCCCAGGTAGATGGCGTCGTGCAGCTCATCGATCACTTCCAGCCGCGGCGCGCGGGGCGGCGGCAGCATGCGCGCCTGCTTGCGCTCATTGCCATAGATGAGAATCCGGTCGGCCATAGGCCGCAGGTCGGCATGTTCGCACGACACGACAACGGTGCCGAAATGCTGGTGCAGCAGACCTGCCGACGCCGATGCCCCGCGCGCCGGCGGCGCATAGGCCGCGCCGCCGTAGGTGGCATCGGCCTTCAGCCTGGCCTCCGCTTGCGGCGTGGCGGCGGCGGCCAGTTTGCGGCGCGCCGATCCGTGGCTGTGCGGGTCCTTGGCGTTGCCCATTTCTCCTACCCAGTCCATCCATTCATCGGAATCGAAGTGCCCGTAGCCGTTGTAGTTCAGCGAGGCATAGGCACCCGACTCGAACCACAGCAGCGCACTGTAGGCACCCTCGGTGGGCCGGGCCGGGTCCCAGTTGCCCAGCGCACTGCGCAAGCGCGCCGGGCGATCGCCGGCCAGCAGGCGCACGATATCGACCTGGTGCGCTGCCTGGCTGTAGATGGCGCCACCGCCCGCGCGGGTATCCAGTTCCTCGGGCCGGCGGGGCCGGTACAGGTAGTCGGTGCAGTTCAGCGCATGGATCATCTTGACTGCACCGAACTCGCCGGACTGCACCAGCTCTCGCGTGGCCAAGTACGGTGTATCAAAACTGTGGCAATGGCCAATCAACAAGTGCACCGCCGCGGCGCCGCACGCCTCGATCATCGCGTCGCATTCCCGCAGGCTGAGCGCCATGGGTTTCTCGACCAGCACATGCTTGCCCTGCGCCGCGGCGGCCTGTGTATGGCGAGCATGGAGCTGGTGCGGGCTGGCCACATACACGACCTGCACATCGGGATCGCGGGCCAGCGATTCGATATCGGGATGCGCGCGGCCCTGGAAATCGCGCTGGAACTGCGCCAGCGCCTCGGGCCGTGGGTCGCTAGCCGCCACCAGCCTGACGCGCGGATCGTTGAGGAAAGTGGGCAGCATCAAGGAGAACGCACGGCCCAACCCCGCGACGCCAATGCGTATGACAGGGGGATTCGGGGATAGGGTCATGGCTTAGAGGTCCAGCACGATCCTGTCGCCTTCGGCCCGCGACACGCACACCATGATCTGGCCGGCCTGCTCTTCAGGCATCAGTACCATGTCGCGATGGTCCGCCGAGCCTTCCAGCAACCGGGTCCGACACGAACCACAGGTGCCGCTTTCGCAGGAAAACCCCACTTTCACCCCGTTATCGCGCAGCACGTTCAGGATCGACTTGCCGACCGGCACCTGGAACTCGCGTCCCGATTGCGCCAACGCCACGGTGAACGGGCGATCATCGGGCTGTACGCCACCGCCTTCCAGGAAGCTTTCGAAGTGGATCCGCGCCGGCGACCAATGACCGCTCATGTCGCGCACCGCTTCCATCAGGCCGCGCGGACCGCAACAGTACACGTGCCCCTTGTTGGGTTTCTCCAGTACCGGCCAGAGATCGAACGCATCCAGCGGGTTGCCGTGGTCGTGGTGTATGCGCACCCGTGACTTCAGTTCCGGCGCACTCAGTTCTTCCAAGTACGCGGTGGTCTCGGCCGCCTGGCTCAGGTAGTAAAGCTTCCAAGGCGTTTCCTGGGTTTCTTCCAACGACCGGATCATCGACAGGATCGGGGTAATGCCGATGCCCCCCGCGATGAAAACCAGGTTGCCGGGGTTCTCGACCAGCGGAAAGGCGTTGTCGGGCGCGGACGTGGGCAAGGTATCGCCCGGACGGGCCTGGTCGACCAGGCTGACCGAGCCGCCGCGGCCCTGTGCATCGCGCTTGACCGTGATGACATACCGGTCCCGTTGCGACGGGGCATTACACAGCGAATACTTGCGCAGTTCGCCATTGGGCACCTGCACCTTGACATGCGACCCGGGTGTGAACGGCGGCAGTTCCTTGCCGTCCGGGTGAACCAGTTCAAAGGCGCGAATGTCCTGCGCGGCCTGGACGATCGTCGCGATGCGCAGCGGCATCATCGCGCCGGAATCGGTGTCTGCATCCATCATGGCAGTCTCGGTCGGTTCATGGGGGCCGTGGCATTGGCCTACCCGCGTGCCACCCGGCCTAGATCTTGTAGGTTTCATAGGTGCTGGGATGAAACAGCTCTTGCACCGGCACGTGCCGGCTGGACAGCCCCTGCTGGTGGTGGTGGCGCGTAAAGGCTTCCAGCGTCCTCAGGCTATCGGGCACGCCGTATGCCCAGTAGTTGTCGCCCAGCGTATCGCGCGCGCTTTTCAGTTGTTCTTCGACGAACGGCAGGGTGACCTTGGTGGCCGAGGTGTCCGAAAGCTTCTCCAGCGCGGCCGCCTTCGACTGCTCGAAAGCCTTGAACAGGGCGCCCGGCAGCCAGGGATGCTGTTCGGCCAGCGTCTTGCGCACGCCCAGCACATGCATGATGGGGAAGATGCCGGTGCGCCGGTAATAGTCTTTGGCCACGGCCACGGGATCGTCGAACAGCCAGCCGATATCCGGATTCGAGCGCGCCGCGCCAAATGGCGCGCGCGGCGCCATGAAGCCGTCGATCTCGCCACGGTCCAACATGTCGGAAATCGTGGTGTCCGCCGGCGCGTCGACCATCCGTACCTCGTCCGGCAGTCGCAGCTTGATTTTCTCGGGGCGCCCCGGCTGGTCGATGCCGCCGCGCACCCAGGTCACGTCCGCCGGGCTGATGCCGTAGTCGTCTTGCAGGATGGCGCGGGCCCACACGTTGGCCGTCAGTTGGTATTCTGGGATGCCGATCCTCTTACCCTTCAGGTCTGCAGGCGCCTTGATCCTGTCCTTGCGCACATAGATGGACGTATGGCGAAACGCCCGCGACAGGAACACCGGAATCGCAATATAGGGGCAATTGCCCGCCGCATGCTTCACCAGGTAGCTGGAGAACGACAATTCGCTGACGTCGAAGTCCTGGAAGCGGAACGCCCGGAAGAACATTTCCTCCGGATTCAACAGCATATAGGCGGGATCCACGCCGTCTATCTGCACGGCGCCATCGTAGAGCGCCCGGTTGCGGTCGTAATCGCCCATGGCGATAGAAAGCTGCAGTTTGGCCATGCGTGTCTCCGTCAGGCGGTGGTCTGGTAGTTGCTTTCAAGCTGGGGCCCCGATGCCGTATCGGCGCCCACCGGCTGGGCGGCGAACTCGCGCCAGTCCACCGTCTTGGGGACGATCGCCTGGAACGCGCATACCTGGGGCGGGATACGCCTGTCACCCGTGCCGATGGCGGCATCGCCTTGCTGGAACGCCTGCACGGCATCCAGCATCTGCCGGCGGAACTCCACAATGGCCAGGTCGCTGGCGCCCAGCCGGTCCGCCGAGCGGTCGGCGATGGGGCCCATGGTGACCCACATGGCAATATCCTGATTCGGGAAGCCCTTGATACCCGTGAAGTTGCCCGCCTTCATCGCCTGGCGGTCTTGCCAGAACCGGTTCTCGGTATTGCGCAGTGGCCGATAGCGTTCGTCCAGGTCCTTGCCCACCGTGGCACCCAGGAACTTGCGCCAGGTCTCGGTATCCGGCGTCATGGCTTTGTCGCCCCAGGCAATGAAATAGAACGCCGTATGGGTATCGTCCATCGGCACGTTCACATTGGCGACGTTGTACAGGTTGTTGGGGGGGATCAGCACGCTGAAGGGCGCCACGAAGATGGTAGAGCGCACATAGTCAGTCTGCGCGGCGTTCACAATAGGGCGCCGGATGGCCGCATAGCGGAACCCATAGGAAGTGCGGTGCACCTGCATGCGCGGCGCCTTGTCGGTGGAAGGACGCAGCCAGTTCTTGTCGGTGGCTTCCGCGCCGGTCACGCGCGCCGGCACGAAGTCCGACGAATGCAGGCTGGAGCTATGGGCCGAGTCGATCGCCCCTTCCAGGATCTGCGCCCAGTTACAGGGCACCAGAATCTTGGCGATACTGACCTTGACGTCGGCGCGCGGCGCCCAGGCGGGCGGCATGAAGTCGGGAATGCCGTCCTGCGGGCCCATATAGGCCCACACCATGCCGCCCCATTCCTGCACCTTGTAGGCCTTGTGCTTCACTTTTTCGGCCATGGCGCTGGCCGCGGGTTCCGACACCATCTCGATCACATTGCCTTCCACGTCCATTTTCCAGCCGTGGTACAGGCAGCGCAGGCCGCATTCTTCGTTGCGGCCGTAGACCAACGAGACGCGGCGATGCGGACAGTATTCATCCATGACACCTACGCGACCATCGGTGTCGCGAAACACCACCAGGTCTTCGCCCAGCACGCGCGCCTGCACCGGATCGCCATCCGGTTCGCTGACTTCTTCACTCAAGCAAACAGGCAGCCAGTGCCGGCGCATCAACTGCCCCATCGCGGCTTCGCCGGTGATGCGGCAAAGCAGGTCGTTTTCTTCGGCCGTCAACATAGGCCCTCCTGGAACAAAAGCGCGGGCTAACCCGCTTGGTACGTTTAAATTATTAGATATCTAATAATAAAGAAAAGCAAGGCGCCCGGCGCCGCATCGCGACGCGGCGCGTGAATTCAATTGGTCTTGATGCCCGCGCTCTTGATGGCGGTTTCGTAGCGGCTCGTTTCGCTGTCGATCGAGGCGCTGTATTGCGCGGGCGATCCGCCCACCGATTCGATCCCCAGGGTGTTGAACTGCTTCACCACGGCGGGGGCCTTGACCGCCTTGGCGATCTCGGCGCTGATGCGCTGCACGGCAAAATCCGGCACGCCGCTGGCTGCCCAGGCTCCCACCGTGACCGCGAAATTGAAGTCCGGCACCACTTCTGAAATGGCCGGGATGTTCGGCGCCAGCGCGGAACGCTTGCCCGCGTTGGTGGCCAGGATCTTGACCTGCCCCTTTTCCGCGAAGCCGGACAGCGACGGCAGCGCGGCGAACACCACGTCGACCTGTGCGCCCACCAGGGCCGGTACCGACTGCCCCGAACCGCGGAACGGCACGTGCACCACCTGAATACCTGTCGCCAGCGCCATGGCTTCCATAGTCAGGTGATGGGTGCTGCCAATGCCCGACGATCCATACGTCAGCTTGCCCGGCTGCGCCTTGGCCTTGTCGATGAAATCCTGCAGCGAGGCGATCTTGGTCTGCGTGGCGGTCGCCAGGAACAGCGGCGACGTCGCGATCAGCGACACCGGGGCAAAGTCGCGCTTGGGACTGTACGAAAGGTCTTTGTACAGGGCCGGATTGATGGACATCATCGATCCGTCGGTCACCAGGTAGGTATAGCCGTCGCGCGGACTGCTCATCAGTGCCTGCGCCGCGATCACACCATTGGCACCCGGCTTGTTCTCTACCACCACCGACTGCCCCAGGCTGCCCGACACGTGCTGGGCCACCACCCGGGCCACGGTGTCGGGCAAGCCGCCGGCCGCATAGGGCACGATGAAGCGTATCGCGTGGCTGGGAAACTTGTCGGCGCTTTCCGCCGCCCCCGCGTTCGCCATGACGGCGCTACCCGCTCCGATGCAGGCCAGCAGCGCCAGCCGCTTGGCCATGCTCCATCTACAGCCCGATACCGTTCCGATGTTGAACATGTTGTCTCTCCAGGTTTTATTCCACGCGTTGTTGGCAAGAGGCAGCTTGAACCGGTTCGTATTTTTTTCCCGATCCAAGCGAGCGTTGATGAACCATATTATTAGAGGTCTAATAAAATCTCAATGGATAGTCTGGACAAATAAACCGGGGACTTTCCCTGAGGCCACGCGGCATCGACGCGAGATGCACGGGCGCGCGCAAGCCCCGGCATGCAAACGCTTGGATGCCGGGGGGCAATGACGCGTATGACGGTACGCGCGGGCGGGATCGGCGCGTCGTGCGGATCTGCCGCGTCAGACAGAAGGTGCTCTGGCCTGCCCGCGCAGGCCATATGCGCGGTCCGTCACAGATCGAAGAAAACCGTTTCCTGCGGCCCTTGCAAATGAATATCGAAGCGATAGACCAGGCGCGATCCACCCGCCTGGCGCTTGGCGATCAAGGTGGCACGTCGTTCGAATGGCACGGCCGCCAGCACGTCGTCCTGCGCGTTGGCCAGTTCTTCGTCGTCGAAGTAAATGCGCGTATAGGCATGCAGCAGCATGCCCCGCATCAGCACAATCACATCCAGATGCGGCGCCGATGCAGGGCCGGTCGCGCCCGGCTTGATGGTCTCGATCACATAACGCGACTGGGCGTCCGTGCCGGTACCCACCCGCGCAAAGCCGGTGAAGCCACTGTGCCGGGCCTGCTCGACCGAGGTCACGTACTGGCCGTCGGCATCAGCCTGGATGGCTTCGATCAGAGCATCGCTGACGATTTGCCCCTGTCCGTCGTAGACCTGGCCTATCAGGGTGATGTGCACGCCTGGCACGTGCGGCTGCGCAATCACCGGCGTGAACAGGCTGCGGAAATCGAAGTGATATTGCTCGGGGCACAACCCGTAGGCAAAGAACGGGCCCACGGTCTGCGAAGGTGTCTGTTTCAGCAAGGCCATCTATCACTCCATCGGGGTTTCGCGGGGGCCACGCAGCACGATGTCGAATCGGTACCCCAGTGCATGGCCCTCTTGCGTCGCGTCCAACGTGAACTGCGACACGAGGCGGTCGCGCGCATGGACGGGCGTGCCCTGGAATATCGGGTCCAGCGCCAGCAACGGATCACCGGGGAAATACATCTGCGTTACCAGCCGCGAACCAAACTGTTCGCCAAACAACGAGAAATGAATATGGCCCGGACGCCAGGCGTTACTGTGGTTGCCCCAGGGATACGCGCCCGGCTTGATAGTCACGAAGCGATAACAGCCCTGCGCGTCCGTCATGCAGCGCCCCGCCCCCAGGAAATTGGGATCCAGCGGCGCGTCGTGCTGGTCGCCCTTGTGCACGTAGCGCCCCGCGGCATTGGCCTGCCAGACTTCGACCAAGGTATTGCGCACCGGCCGGCCGCGCTCGTCCAGCACGCGTCCGGTCACTACGATGCGCTCGCCCAGCGGAGTGCCGTTGCGCGCCGCGTTGGCCGTCAGGTCATGGTCCAGCGCGCCCAGGTCGCTGGCGCCGTATACCGGCGCGTAGCGGTTCTTCATGGCGTCCGGCAACGGAATCGGCAGCAGCGTGGGGCTGCGCGACATGGACGACTTATAGGCGGGGTATTGATAAGGCGGATGTTCGTTCCAGTCGCGAGGACTGAGCACGGTCTGGGGCAAAGGAAGTCGGTCCATCGCGGTGTCCGGTCAAGATGAGGCGAGCCATCACGATAGGGAAGATGGAAAGTTATGGAAACTGATATTTTTTGCGCTTTGATGGTATAAAAAGTTATGGAAAATGCGTTTATCGGCTTGCCGCTCAAGCTGCGCCACATACAGTGCTTCATTGCGGTTGCCCAGCTGAACAGCTTGCAACGCGCCGCCGAACGTCTGTCGCTGACCCAGCCGGCCATTTCCAAGACCCTGGCCGAACTGGAAGCGCTGGTGGGCGCCAAGCTGTTCGAACGCGGGCGGCGTGGCGCGGCACTGACGCCAGATGGCCGCGCCTTTGCTCCGTATGCCAACGCCTGTCTGGGCAGCCTGCGCGACGGCATCGGCAAGCTGTCGGCCAGCCGCCAGCCGGCCCCCGCCACAGTGGCCCTGGGCGCGCTGCCCACGGTGGCCAGCGTGCTGCTGCCCGAAGCATTACGCAGGCATCGCGCTGCCTGGCCCGGCGCCAATATCCAGGTCGTGATCGGCCGCAACATCGAACTGATCGAACGACTGCGGTCCGCCGAAATCGAACTCGCCCTGGCCCGCCTGGGTGATCCGGAAGCGATGGCGGGCATGAACTTCGAGCACTTGTTTCGCGAACCCATGGTGGCCGTGGTGCAGGCTGGCCATCCCCTGCTGGGCCTGGGCGTCCTGACGGCGGAATCGCTGGGCGGCTATCCGCTGATCATGCCGCCCGCGGGCACGCTGATCAGGCAGTCGGCCGAAAGCATGATCGCCGAACTGGGCATCGTCACGCCGGCCGGCACGCTGGAAAGCCTGTCGGTGTCATTGAACCTGGCCGTCACGCTGCACAACGACGCCATCTGGTTCGTGCCGTCCAGCCTGGTCGAGCACGAAGTGGCAAGCGGGCTGCTGGCACGCCTGCCCATGCCGGCCGGCGGCACCGATGAACCCATCGGCTTGATCCGGCGCACGGACATCGCCCTGTCCCCGGCCGGCGCCAGCCTGCTGGACGCGCTGCGGCAAGTGGGCCTGGGCCGCGAACGCCGCCGGGTCGGCGCGGCGTAGTCGCATGGCAAGCCGCCAGGCCGCCATGCGCCTGCACGATCGCGGCGTCGGGCCGCGGCCTGCGCCCGCAAGCTGATCAGCGCGCCAGCGCTGCGATGTCCAGCGCCGCTTGCCCACGCCAGCCTCCAGGAGCCGCGCCGGCGCAAGCTGGCGCAGCGGGCCAACGTGCGCACCGACTGATAATCCTGGGCAGCGCTACGTAACCTTCGCGATCTCTTGCGCGCACTGTAATAGCGTGCGCACCCAGCGTGCCCGCGGCGACCGGTGGCGCCACAGCAGTCCAAGTTCCCGGGGCGGCGGCGCGCTCGCGCCGGCCACCTCGGGCACCGCAAGCTTGCACAGATTCGGACCGGCCAGGCCCTGCCCGATGTCGGGTACCAGCCCCACGCCCAGGCCGCGTTCCACCAGCAAGGCAATGGCCATGATGGAATTCAGCTCGATGCGATCGATGGGATGGATATCCTGGGCGCGCAGATAGCGCTCGGCCAGGCTGCCTCCCGCTAGCTGCCGGTCGTAACGCACCAGCGGCGCATTGCGCAACAGCTCCAGCGGATCGCGCTGGGCGTCGCGCGCATGCGCCAGCACCACCAGCGGCTCCTGGCGCAGCGGCGTCCAGCACACCGTCTTGGGCAGGTCGAACGACAGTTTCAGGCACAGCGCCGCGTCCAGTTCGGATTGCACCAGCGCGCCATACAGCGCCGGCGTGATGCCAATGCGCAGCGCGATCCGCACGCTGGGGTAGTGGTCGTTGAAGGCTTGCAGGATGTCGGGCAGAAAGCCATGCAGGGCCGTATTGACCGTACCCAGGCGCAGTTCGCCCGCGTCGTCGTCCGTACTGACCCAGTGGCGCAGCGCTTCGGTGTCCTGCACCAGCAGGCGGCCCCGTTCGACCAGGCGTTGGCCGGCAGCCGTGGGGCGCACGCTGCGCCCCTGGCGCTCCAGCAGGGATACGTTCAGTTCTCGCTCCAGCGCCCGCATCTGCTGCGCCACGGCGGCGGGGCTGAGGCTAAGTTGGCGCGCGGCCTCGGACATCGAGCCGACGGCCACGACCTTCAGGAAGTTATTCAGGTAACGAATGTCCATTGCCTGTATTTTCTTTCATTTGATGAAAGCGATACGTACTGTATTGCAACAGCCGCCAGAGATGACAATGCCTGGGTCGTTTATCTATAACCAGGAGACCCGATGCATCGCCCCGCCCCGCTTTCACTGCCCCGCCGCCACGCCCTGGCCGCCGCGCTAGGGCTGACGGCCCTGTCCCTGGCGCCAGCCTGGGCACAAGGCCAGGCCGTGATGCGCATCATCGTGCCGTTCGCACCGGGCGGCGGCAATGACGTGCTGGCCCGCCAGCTGGCGCACAGCATGGGCGAGATGTTCAAGCAGGACGTGATCGTGGAGAACAAGCCCGGCGCGGGCGGCAACCTGGGCACCGAGCAAGTGGTGCGCGCCGCGGCCCAGAGCAATACCTATCTGCTGGGCCACACCGGCACGGTGTCGATCAACCCGGCGCTGTACAAGAACCTGAAATTCAATGCGCCGACCGACCTGCAGCCGGTGGCCATGTTCGCGTCGTCGGCCCTGGTGCTGGTGGTGCCGGCACAATCGCCCATCCGCAACGTCGCGCAACTGGCCGAGGCGCTGCGCGGCAAGGGTTCCGACCTGGACTACGCGTCCAGCGGCAACGGCACGGGCGGCCACCTGACCGGCGAGATGTTCCTGCAAATGCTGGGCGCCCAGGCCGTCCATGTGCCCTACAAGGGCACGGCGCCGTCGCTGGCGGATGTGGCCGGCGGGCTGGTCGACTTCAGCTTCAGCGTGATCCCGGCCGCGATGACCCTGATCAAGTCCGGCAAGCTGCGCGCCCTGGCAGTCACCAGCCCGAAGCGCACCCGCCTGCTGCCCGACGTCCCCACCATGATCGAATCGGGCGTGCCGGAGCTGGCCAGCTTCGAAAGCACGCTGACCTACGGCATACTCGCGCCCAAGTCCATCGCGCAGGACACGATCCAGCAATTGGAATCGAAGATCCTGAAAGTCGCCGCGACGCCCGAATTCCAGGCCAAACTGGCAGTCGAAGGCGCCGAGCCGCTGCTGGGCAACGCCGCTGAATACCGCCGCCGTATCGACGAAGAGGGCCATAAATGGGGCGACGTGGTCAAGCGATCTGGCGCCTCGGTATGAGCGACGGCGCTGCTGCCATGCAGGCCTCCCTGATCGACGACAGCCTGAACCCGGCCGGCGATGTCGCGCTATTCACGGACGCGCAGTGGCTGGACGCCCTGCTGCGCTTCGAGGCCGGCCTGGCCCGGGCGCAGGCAGCCAGCGGCCTGATACCGGCCGCGGCGGCCGCCGCGATTGCGCGCGCTTGCGCCGCCGTGCAATTGGACCGCACGTCGTTCGTCGAGCGCGCCCGGCACACCGGCGCGCTGGGCATCGGGCTGGTCGACCCCATCAAGGACAGGCTGTCGCACCAGGCCCCCGAGGCCTTGCCCTATCTACATTGGGGCACCACCACGCAGGACGCCGTCGACACCGCGCACGCGTTGTTGACGCAAACGGCGCTGGCGGCGCTGCTGCGCGAGCTGGATGGCTTGGATGCCGCGCTGCGCACCATGGCGCGGGCCCATGCAGCCACTCCCATCATGGCGCGCAGTTTGCTGCAGCCGGCGCAGATCACCAGCTTTGGACTCAAGTGTGCCCAATCCGCCGCCGCCCTGCGGCGCAGCACCGATCAGTTGCGCCATCTGGCGCCACGCGCGCTCTGCGTGCAGTTGGGCGGCGCGGTGGGCAATCGCGCCGCCATGGGCCGGCAGGCCAACGAGGTCGAGCAGGCCCTGGCCGCCGAACTGGGCTTGTCCGCCTGCGGGCACAGCTGGCATACGCAGCGCGACGCCTGGATGCGCCTGGCGATGGAAGTGGCCGTCTGTACCGGTAGCCTGGCCAAGCTGGCGCGCGACTGGTCGCTCATGTCCCAGTTCGAAGTGGCAGAGCTGACCGAAGCTCCGCGCGGCCGGACTTCAAGCGCCATGCCGCACAAACGCAACCCGGTGCACTGCATGCAGGCCATTGCGCAGACCCATCCCATCCCTGGCCTGGCCGCGACCCTGTTGGCCTCGATGGCACAGGCGCATGAACGGGCGCTGGGGGAATGGCAGGCCGAGCTGTCGGCCTGGGCGCCTTTCTGGCGCCATGCCCACGCTGCCGCCGCGGCTCTGCGCCTGGCCGCCGAGGGCCTGCAGGTCGATACGGCGCGGATGCAGGCCAACATCGACGCCCTGCAAGAGGTGGTCTACTCGGAAGCCTGCGCCCATGCCCTGGCCCCGCTGGCCGGTCGCGAGGCCGCGCAGCAAGCGGTCGAGCGGCTGGCGGCGCAGGCACTGGCACAAGGCCTCCCCCTGTCGCATTTGCTGCAGCGGTGGATGGACGACACCCACGGCGCCGAATACACACCAATAGCCCAACAGGCCCTGGCGGTGGCGACCGATCCACGACGCGCCGTGCAGGCCTCCGCCGACAACTGCGCCGTACTATTGGACGGCCTGGATTCCGCCACGCCTGAACAGGAGCCCGAAGATGTCTGACTCGCTTCCCCGTGACGCGCTGGAGCGCGGCCTGGCCAACCGCCGCCAGGTACTGGGTACGGCCTGGGTCGAGCGCTCGGTCGGCAATGCCAATGCCTTGAATGTCGAATTCCAGCGCATGATCACCTGCTATGCCTGGGACAGCATCTGGAGCCGCCCGGGCCTGGATCCCCGCACGCGCCGCATCATGGTGCTGGCCATCACGGCCTCCATGAGCCGCTGGGAAGAATTCGAGCTGCATGTGCGCACTGGCTTGCAAGCGCCCGCTGACGATCCGGCCGCCGCCGCGCTGGACCTGGACACCCTGCGCGAAGTGCTGCTGCAAACCGCCGTGTATGCGGGAGTTCCGGCCGGCAATACGGGCATGGCCATCGTATTGAAAGTGCTGGCTGATCTGGATATGAGCCCGCCGAAAGCGGACTTCTGGAGCGGCCAGCCCGCGCCCGACGCGGCATCAGGCGCCGAGGACTGAGCGGCGCGCCTGCGCACCACCCAATCAAACCTGGATTCCGCCACTCTTTCCCGTACCTTGTCGGCCGTGGCGCATCTTCCGGATCACCGCCGCTTCCTTCGCGGGTGCGGGACGCGCCGAGCAGCTCACGTTGAAAGGGAGCCGCGTGTACTTATCTCGGCAGATGGGATCTAAAACCGTGCTTGGGACGCAACGTGGGCATACACCCCACGTAACCCATTGATATTCTGGCGCGCCCGACAGGAATCGAACCTGTATCAAGAGCTTCGGAAACTCTCATTCTATCCATTGAACTACGGGCGCGAAGAGGCGCTATTGTACCGAAGTTTTGAGTCTCTGCCGGGGCGCCCCGCGCCCGCGCCCGTAGCGCCCCGCGTGCCGGCCGGGCGGGCCGTTATATAATCCATCGTTTGCATGCGGGGATGGGTCTGATTTCTTGGCCGATGCCTTGCGCTGTAGTTATTCTTCTGTTGCCGCCATCAGGCGCCCCGGTACCCGATTTGCAGGATTTGGTTATGAGCAACGAGCAGGAACACAACGAAGAACACGCCTCGCCCATCAAGTCGCCCAAGCAACTGATCGTCACGATCGTGCTGGCCTTCCTGATCCCCATCATCATCATTCTTCTGCTGGTAAACATGGTGGCTTCGAGCACCAAGACCGGCGCCGGCTCCGACAGCCTGACCGAAGAAGCCGTGGCCCAGCGTATCGCCCCGGTGGCCGGCTTCGATCTGGTCGACGCCAATGCGCCCAAGGTCTTCAAGACCGGCGAACAAGTTTTCCAGGCCGTCTGTACGGCCTGCCACACCGCCGGCGTGGCGGGCGCCCCCAAGCTCGGCGACAAGGCCGCCTGGGCGCCTTTCATCAAGAGCGGGTTCGAATCCATGCTGAATGTGGCGCTGCACGGCAAGGGCGCCATGCCCGCCAAGGGCGGCAACCCGGCGCTGAGCGACTACGAAGTAGCCCGCGCGGTGGTCTACATGGCCAACGAGTCCGGCGGTTCGTTCGAAGAGCCGGCCGCGCCCGCCCAGGAAGGCGCCAAGCCTGAAGAAGCCAAGCAGGCGGCCGCCCCCGCCGCGACGCCGGCGCCTGCCGCGGCGGCCCCCGCCGCTGCCGCCGCGCCCAAGGCCGAGGCCGCCCCGCAAGCCAAGCCTGAAGCAGCGCCCCAGGAACAGGCCGCCGTCAACCCGGCCGGCGAAAAACTGTACAAGAGCACCTGCTTCGCCTGTCACGGCACCGGCGTGGCCAACGCGCCCAAGTTCGGCGACAAGGCCGCCTGGGAACCGTACATCAAGACCGGCATCGACGCCATGGTGAAGGTCGCCATGACCGGCAAGGGCGCCATGCCGCCCAAGGGTGGCGCCGCCAATGCGTCCGAGGCCGATATCCGCGCCGCGGTCGAGTACATGGTGAACGCGGCCAAGTAAGCCCGCGCCGTATCCCGCACGTGAAAAACCCGGCCAGCGCAAGCTGTGCCGGGTTTTTTCATTGCGACGCGGCCAGCCGGCGGCGCCACTCACGCCGGCGGCGGCGCGGCACAGGCAGCACGGCCCCCGGGCAGGTCCCGCATCCCGTTCAGGATGTCGCGCTGATGCCGGCCCACCGCGCTGCCCTGGGCCGCGGCGCGGCGCACCCACAACGCTGCTTCGCAGGGATCCGCCGGGACCGCATCGCCATACAAGGCCGGGCCGGCCAGCAACACACTGCCGAGCATCTCCTGCGCGGCCAACTCGCCGGCTTCGCCGGCCTGCCGCAGGAATGCCAGCATCGCGGCGTAGTCGCGCGCGGTGCGGGCTTCCAGCGCCAATTGATATGCCTGTTCCGGCGTGACATCGGGCGCCTTGGCGGCCTGTGACGACAACGCAACCGCCAGGCACAGGACACATGCCGCGAGCCATGGCCCGAGTCGGGCCGCGATGGGCGGGCCATGGCGGGATACGGGGGCAGGCTTGCGCGGGTCATTGGTCATGGCGGTCTCCTCTTTCATGAATGAACAGCGCGCGCGGCCGCCTGCCAGGGGCTGTCAGAAGAAAGGCCGCGCGGCCAGCTCTACGCCCAGCACCAGCAGGAACAGCAAGAAGCAGCGCCGGAACGCGCGCGCACTGATGCGCGCCCGGATCACCTGCCCCAGCCACATGCCGGCCAAGGCAGGCACGATGGCCAGCGCCGATAGCGCCAGTTGCTCCAGCCGGAAAGCGCCGTGGGCCATCAGGCCGGCGGCCAGCGCCACGGTGGATATGGTGAACGACAGGCCGAGCGCCTGGACCAATTCGTCCCGCTCCAGGCGCAGCGACTGCAGGTAGGGCACGGCCGGCATCACGAACACGCCAGTGGCGCCGGTAATAACGCCGGTGACCAGCCCGACGACGGGCGACAGCCAGGACTCGATGCGGGGCGGGACGGCGAACGCCGGCGCCGCGAGGGCATAGGCGGCGTATACGATCAGCGCCACGCCCAGGGCCAGGCCCGACCACAACGGGTCGACCCGCACCAGCAACGCGGCGCCGCCGACGGTGCCAGCGACCACGCCCAGCATCATGGGCCATAGGCGGACGATGAGCCGGGCGGTGGCGGGCCCGGCCAGCAATTGCCAGAGGTTGGTCACAAATGAGGGAATCACCAGCATGGCGGCCGCGGCGGCCGGCGACATGGCGGCGCCCAGCAGGCCCATGGCGACGGTGGGCAGGCCCATGCCGGTGATGCCCTTGACCAGGCCGGCGGCCAGGAAGGTCGCGGCGAACACCAGGAACAGGAAAGGCGAGAGTTCGTTCATGCCGGTATTGGAGCCGGGCCGGCGCCTTGGCACAATGTGGTTTTTCCGTTCCTGCCTTCGGTTAGGCCGAAGGCACCAGGAGGCAACGCCATGCGGCTCGATCTCGCGGACCTGCGCCTGTTCCTGTGCGTGGTGAATGCCGGCAGCATCACGCAGGGCGCGGCGCGCGCCAACCTGGCGCTGGCGTCGGCCAGCGAACGGCTGCGCAGCATCGAAGCCGATGCCGGCGTGCCGCTGCTGGAACGCCGCCACCGCGGCGTGGCCACCACGGAAGCCGGCGAGGCCCTGGCGCACCATGCCCGCATCATCCTGCGGCAACAGGCACTGCTGCGGGGTGAACTGCAGGACTTCGCGGCGGGCGAACGCGGCACCTTGCACCTATATGCCAACACCGCGGCCCTGACCGAATTCCTGCCCCGCAAGCTGGCGCCGTGGCTGGCCACGCGGCCGCGCCTGCGTGTCGAACTGAAGGAGCGCACCAGCACGGAAATCGTGCGGACGATCGTGGCGGGGCTGGCGCAGGCCGGGATCGTATCCGATGCGGTCGAGCCACAGGGGTTGCGGCTGCAACCAGTGGCGAAGGACCATCTGGCGTTGGTCGTGCCCGCCGGCCACCGGCTCGCAGCGGTCCGCACGGTGGATTTCGCTGCGGTCCTGGACGAGCCGTTCGTCGGGCTGGCGCCGGGCAATGCGCTGCAGGACCATATCGACGAGCATGCCCGCGCGGCCGGCCGCGTGCTGGTGCCGCGCATCCGCATGAAGACTTTCGAAGGCTTGTGCGAGATGGTCGCGCACGGCGTCGGCGTGGGCATCATCCCGCGCGGCATCGCCAGCCGCCACCGGCGCCGCTACCCGTACCAGGTGGTGGCGCTGGCCGACGACTGGGCGCGCCGGCAGCTATGCCTGTGCTTCCGTGCATGGGAGGAATTGCCCGCGCCCATGCAGAGCCTGCTGGCGCACCTGGGCGCGGACCCGCGCACGCGGCGGCCGGCCCGGCGCCGCGCGGCAGCGTAGCGCCGGGCCGCCAAGCCGCTGGAAATTATGCCGCCGGCTCGGCCAGCAGCGACAGCCCCAGCTGCACGCGCCGCTGCAGCCACAGGCTGGGGCGATAGCGCATGTCGCCCGTGACGCGCTGCAGGTTGCGCAGGATTTCCAGGATGCGCGCGCCGCCCAGCGCGTCGCCCATGGCCAGGGGCCCGGCGGGGTAGCCCAACCCGAGCGTGACGGCGCGGTCGATGTCCGATGGCGTGGCGATGCCCTGCTGGGCGATCTCGGCGGCGACGTTGACGATGCAGGCCACGATGCGCTGCGCGACGAAACCGGGGGAATCCTGGATGACGCTGACCGGCGTGCCGTCGCCCGCCAGCAGCGCATGGGCGGCGTCGCGCCAGCGCGCCTGCGTAGCCGGCGACAGCATCAGCGTGCGCCGCTTGCCGGCCTCCAGGCGATGCAGGGTGTCCAGCCCCACCGTGCGGGCCGCATCCAGGCCCTGCTGGTAGGCGCAGGTGGAAACGTCCTCGCCATACGGCGTGACCAGGATCAGGGCGTCTTCGGGCGGCTCGGCCGCGTCGACGATGCTGGCCTCCAGCGTTTCCAGCAAGGCCTGCGCGCGCGCCTGGCCTTCTTCATGGGCCGGGCTGATCCAGACCCGCAGGCCGGCTTGCGCGGCCGGCACGGGCGGTTCGGCGGGCGCCTGCTTCTGGCCGTCCGGATAGGCATAGAAGCCCTCGCCCGCCTTGCGGCCGATCAGCCCGCCGGCCAGCCGCACCGTGGTGATGGGCGACGGGCGGAAGCGCGGCTCGTCGAAGAACTGCCGGTAGATGGATTCCATGACCGGATGCGAGACGTCCAGCGCGGTGAGATCCATGAGCTCGAACGGCCCCATGCGGAAGCCGGCCTGCTCGCGCATGATCGCGTCGATCTGCGCGAACGGCGCGACGGCTTCTTGCGCCACGCGCAGGCCTTCGATATTCATGCCGCGGCCCGCGTGGTTGACGATGAAGCCGGGCATGTCCTTGGCGCGCACGGGGGTATGTCCCATGCGGCGCGCCAGCGCGGCCAGGGCGTCGCCGGCGGCGGGGTCGCTGCGCAGCCCGTCGATGACCTCCACCACCTTCATCAGCGCCACGGGGTTGAAGAAATGGAAACCGGCCACGCGCTGCGGACGCGTGCAGGCGGCGGCGATGGCGGTAATGGACAGCGAGGAGGTGTTGGAGGCCAGGATGCAGTCCGGGCCGACGATGTCTTCCAGCTTGGCGAACAGCTCGCGCTTGACGTCCAGGCGCTCGACGATGGCCTCGACGACCACCTGGCAGTCGGCCAGCGCGTCCAGCGACGCGGCCGGCTGCACGCGGGCCAGCGCCGCGTCCGCGTCGGCGGCGCTGAGCTTGCCCTTCTGCGCCAGCTTGTCCCACAGCTGGCACAGCGACTCGCGCGCCGCGCCCACGGCATCGGCGTTGGTGTCGTACAGGCGCACCTGCACGCCCGCCTGCGCGGCGATCTGTGCAATGCCGCGCCCCATGGCGCCGGCGCCTACGACGGCGATGGTCTGGATGTCTGTCATCGAATGTGCTCCTTCCTGTTCATGTCTGTTGGGCAATGCGCGCCGCCGCTGCGTGGTCCGCCAGCGCCCCGGGTGTCCGACACCCCCATGGGCGAGCTCCAGGGCCCAGGTGCCTGGCACCCCATGGGCGCCAGGCACCTTTCCGGAGCGCCTGCGAGACGGCCTGGCACCCGGGCTACCCGCGCGGCTGCGCCAGCGCCAGGATTTCCTCCTCCGACATTCCCAGCCGCTCGGCCAGGATCTGCCGGGTATGCTCGCCCAGCAGGGGCGGCGGACGGCGGTATTGCACCGGGCTGCCGGAAAATTTCAGCGGGCTGGCGGCCATCGGCACGGTGCCGCCGGTGGGATGCGGCAGTTCGCGCCGCATCTCGCGCGCCTGCACCTGCGGGTCCTGGTAGACCTGGTCCAGCGTGTTGATCGGGCCGGCCGGCACGCCGGCTGCTTCCAGCTCGGCCAGCCAGTGGTCGCGCTCGCCGGTGGCCATGCGCTCGGCCAGCAGCGGCACCAGCGTGTCGCGGTTCTGCACGCGTTGCGGGTTGGTGGCGAAGCGCGGGTCGTCGGCCAGCTCGGGCAGGCCGATGACGCGGCAATAGTTGCGGAACTGGCTGTCGTTGCCCACCGCGACGATCAGGTGGCCGTCGCTGGCGGCGAACACCTGGTACGGCACCAGGTTCTGGTGCGCGTTGCCGGCGCGCCGCGGCGCCTGGCCCGAGGTCATGTAGTTGAGGTTCTGGTTGGCCATCATGGCGACCTGGCAGTCGAGCAGCGCCATGTCGATGTGCTGGCCCAGGCCGCTGCGGCCGCGCTCGTGCAGGGCGGCCAGGATGCCGACGGTGGAATACATGCCGGTCATCAGGTCGGCCACCGCCACCCCGGCCTTCTGCGGGCCGCCGCCGGGCAGGTCGTCGCGCTCGCCAGTGATGCTCATGAGCCCGCCCATGCCCTGGATCATGAAGTCATAGCCCGGCCGGCTGGCGTACGGGCCGGTCTGGCCGAAGCCGGTGATCGAGCAGTAGATCAGCCCGGGGTTGTCGGCCTTCAGGCTGTCGTAGTCCAGGCCGTACTTGCGCAGCCCCCCGACCTTGAAGTTCTCCACCAGGATGTCGCTCTGGCGCGCCAGCTCGCGCACCAGCTCGGCGCCGCGCGGCGAGGCGATGTCCAGCGCCACCGAATACTTGTTGCGGTTGGCGCTCAGGTAGTAGGCCGCTTCGGTGGTGTCGTTGCCGGCGGCATCCTTCAGGTACGGCGGGCCCCAGGCGCGCGTGTCGTCGCCGGCGCCCGGGCGTTCGATCTTGATGACTTCGGCGCCCAGATCGGCCAGGTTCTGGGTGCACCAGGGGCCGGCCAGCACGCGGGTCAGGTCCAGCACGCGAATGCCGGTCAGGGGAGCGGGTCGTTGCGACATAGTGGGAATGCGATAGCGAAAGGGAACTCTGCATATTAGCCCTTGCCATGGCAAAGGCGTATTCCGTTTTCCGCACGTTCTTGTGCGCGACGCGCACAAGAACGCAGGCTACGAGAGCGCCTTGATCGTCTCGCGCGCGATCACCAGTTGCTGGATCTGCGACGTGCCCTCGTAGATGCGGAACAGCCGCACGTCGCGATAGAACCGCTCGACCGCGTATTCGGATATGTAGCCCGCGCCGCCGTGGATCTGCACCGCGCGGTCGGCCACGCGGCCGACCATTTCGGTGGCGTAGAGCTTGCAGCAGGCGGCCTCGAGCGTGGTGTTCTCGCCGCGGTCGCGCTTGCGAGCGGCGTCCAGCACCATCGAGCGGGCTGCATACAGTTCGGCCTGGCTGTCGGCGATCATGGCCTGCACCAGCTGGAACTCGGCGATGGGCTGGCCGAACTGCTTGCGCTCGGTCGCATAGCGCACGGCATCGCGCACCAGGCGCTCGGCCAGGCCCACGCACAAAGCGGAAATGTGCAGGCGCCCCTTGTCTAGCACGCGCATGGCGGTGCGAAAGCCATTGCCTTCCTCGCCGCCCAACAGCGCCGTGGCCGGTACGCGGCAGTTGTCGAACACCACGTCGCAGGTCAGCGCGCCGGCCTGGCCCATCTTCTTGTCGGGCTTGCCCAGCGTCAGCCCGGGCGTGCCGGCGTCGACCAGGAAGCACGAAATGGCAGAGGCCTTGCGTTCGGGCGCGGTGCGCGCCATCACCGAGAACAGGCCGGCGATGGGGGCGTTGGTAATGAAGCGCTTGGTGCCATTGAGCACGTAATGGTCGCCGTCGCGCGTGGCGGTGGTGCGCAACGACATCGCGTCGGAACCGGCGTCAGGCTCGGTCAGGGCGAACGAGCCGATCAGCTCGCCGCTGGCCAGCTTGGGCAGATAGTGCTGGCGCTGCGGGTCGGTGCCGGCCAGCACGATGGACTGCGAGCCGATGCCGATGTTGGTGCCGGCCAGCGAACGGAACGCGGGCGAAGTCTGGCCCAGCTCGAACACCACCCGCACCTCTTCTTCCATGTTGAGCCCCAGGCCGCCATAGTCGGGCGAAATGGACAGGCCGAACAGGCCCAGCTCGCGCATTTCGGCAACGATGTCGGGCGGGATCTCGCCGGTATGGGCCAGGGCCTCTTCGGCCGGCACCAGCCGGTCGGCGACGAAGCGGCGCACCGCCTCCAGCAGCAGGTTCAGGGTTTCAGTATCGAGAGCCATGATGAAAAGCCTGTAGAAGAAATCGGAGATGGCGGGCCGCGCTAGGTGCGGGCAGCCAGCCCGCCGGACAACAAATCGAAGTAGCCGGCCGCGATGGCCTCGGCGGTCTGCGGCCCGCCCGGCTGGTACCAGCGGGCCATCCAGTTCAGCATCGACAGCACGGCACGCCCGGTGGCGGCGACGTCCAGCGCGCGGAACTCGCCGCTGGCAATGCCGCCGGCGATGATGTCGCGCAGCAGGCGCTCGTAGCCGTCGCGCAGCCGCGCCGCGTCTTCGCGTTCGGTGATGGCCATGCCGGAATAGCCCACCAGCATGGTGACGAACTGCGCGTGGTGGTCCTCGAAGTAGCGGGCATGGGCCAGCATGAAGCTGCGCAGCCGCTCGACCGCGCTGGGCGCCTGCGCCACCGCCTGTGACACCGACGCGGTCATGCCGCTCAGCACATCGAGGATGATGGCGTCGTAGATGTCCTGCTTGGTGGTGTAGTAATGGTAGATGGCGGCCTTGGACACGCCGATGGCGGCGGCCAGGTCGGCCACCGAACTGCTTTCATAGCCGCAGCGGGCGAACAGCCGGGCGGCCTCTTCCAGGATGCGCTCGCGCGGGGCCGCCAGCGTGGGGGGACGGCCGGCGCGCGGACGCTTGGCGGGAATCGGGCGGTCGGGCATGGAAGCTGGTCCCGGCACGCGGCCGGCCTGCATTGACAGGCCCCGGGCGCGTGCCGTTAAATGGTAGATAATTAATTACCGGACATCCGGTAGGTAATTATAAGCACGCTTGACGACGACATTCAACCTTGCCTGTCTGCCCAATCCCATGAACGCACGCGACGCTACCCAGTCCCCCGCCCTGGCTTCCCAGCTCTACGCGCAAATGACGCTGCCGGTCATCTGCTCGCCCATGTTCATCGTGTCCAACCCCCAATTGGTGCTGGCGCAATGCGCCAGCGGGGTGATGGGCTCGTTCCCCGCCCTCAACGCGCGCCCCCAGGCGCTGCTGGACGAATGGCTGGCCGAAATCCAGGAAGGCCTGGCGGCCCGTCGCCAGGCCGACCCGGCGGCGGTGGTGGCGCCGTTCGCGGTGAACCAGATCATCCATAAGTCGAACGACCGCCTCGAGCAGGACCTGCAGCTGTGCGGCAAGCACCGCGTGCCCTTCATCATCACCAGCCTGCGCGCGCCGGGCGACCTGGTGGCCGGCATCCACGCCTGGGGCGGCAAGGTCTTCCACGACGTGACCACCGTGCGCCACGCCGAAAAAGCCCTGGAAGCCGGCGTCGACGGCCTGATCCTGGTGTGCGCGGGCGCCGGCGGCCATGCGGGCACGCTCAGCCCGTTCGCGCTGTTGTCCGAGGTGCGGCGCTTCTACGACGGCCCGGTGATCTTGTCGGGCGCCATCACGTCGGGCGCGGGCATCCTGGCCGCGCTGGCCATGGGCGCGGACTTCGCCTACATGGGCACGCGCTTCATCGCCAGCACCGAAGCCAATGCCTCGGACGGCTACAAGCAGGCCATCGTCGAGGCCAGCGCGTCAGACATCCTCTATACGCCGTTCTTCACCGGCATCCCGGGCAACTACCTGAAGGCCAGCATCGCCGCGGCCGGGCTGGACCCGGCCAACCTGCCGCAGCCGGACGCCGGGGCGTCGAATTTCGGCTCCACCCGGGTCAAGCCCTGGAAGGACATCTGGGGCGCCGGCCAGGGCGTGGGCGGCATCGACAGCGTGCGGCCGGCCGCCGAAATCGTCGCCACGCTGCGCCAGGAATACGCGCAAGCTCAGGCCCGGCTGGCGGGCAAGGAGTTCGCATGAGCGCCGCGCCGGACAGCCTGGTGGTCGAGCGCGACGGCGCGATCCTGTCGCTGACCATCAATCGCCCGGAACGGCGCAATGCGCTGGACGTCGCCACCTATACGGCCCTGGCAGCCCAATTGCGCCAGGCGACCGAAGACCGCGGCCTGTCGGCGGTGATCCTGCGCGGCGCCGGCGAGCACTTCACCGCCGGCAACGACCTGCGCGATTTCCAGGCCGACCGGCCCGAGGGCGACAGCGCCGGCATGACGTTCCTGCGCGCCCTGATCGCCACCGACGTGCCGGTGATCGCCGCCGTGGAGGGCTACGCGGTAGGCATCGGCGTGACGCTGCTGCAGCACTGCGATTTCGTCTACGCGGCGCGCGACGCCACCCTGCGCATCCCGTTCGTGGCGCTGGGCCTGTGCCCGGAGGGCGCGTCCAGCCTGCTGCTGCCGCGCCTGGCCGGCGCGCGCCGGGCGGCCGAATGGCTGCTGCAGGGGCTGCCGTTCGATGCCGAGCAGGCGTGCCAGGCCGGGCTGGTCACGGCGGTCACCGAGCCGGGCCAGGCGCTAGCCGCGGCCCGCGCCACGGCCGCCGACCTGGCCGCACAGCCGCGCGAGGCGCTGCGCCTGACCAAGACCATGCTCAAGCGCGCCGACCGCGCCGCCATCGACGCGACGCTGGATTTCGAAGCGACCCAGTTCCGCGCCCGCCTGCGAACCCAGGAAGCCCAGGACGCATTCGCGAAATTCCTGGCGCGCAAGCGCTGACCGGCGCCGGTGGGAGGTGTCAGACACCTGCAACCTGGACACCTGCAACCCCTGCTACCTGGACGCCTGCAACGCCATCTTGGGAGGTGTCTGACACCCCATGGCGCAACCGCCGCAGGCAGATGACGTCCCGAGGGGTGTCAGACACCTGCCACAGAGACGCCTGCCATGCCAGGCCGGATCCCCGCACCGTTCAGAACGGCGCGTCCGGCGCGAAATTGGGCGGGCGGCGTTCGCGCAGCGACTGGACGCCCTCGCGCACATCGGGGCCGGCGAAGCCCATGAACTCCAGCGCCAGCGAGGTATCGAAGCTGGGGCCGGCCAAGCGCAGCCAGTTGTTCAGCGCGTATTTGGTCCAGCGGATGGCCGTCTGCGAGCCGTTGGCCAGCTTGCCCGCCACTTCGAAGGCCTTGGCGGTCAGCTCGGCCTCGTCTACGCACAGCGATACCAGGCCGATGCGCTCGGCCTCGGCCCCGCTGACCGCTTCGCACAGCAGCAGGTAGTACTTGGCCTTGGCCATGCCGCACAGCAGCGGCCAGACGATCGCGGCATGGTCGCCCGCCGCCACGCCCAGCCGCGTGTGGCCGTCGATGATGCGCGCATCGCGCGCGGCAATGGAAATATCGGCCAGCAGGCCAGCCACCAACCCGGCGCCGACGGCCGCGCCATGCATGGCCGAGACAATGGGCTTGTTGCAGTTGATCACGTTGTAGACCAGGTCGCGCGCCTCGCGCCATACGCGGGCGCGCACCTGGAAGTCGTCGGCCATCTGCTGCACGAGTTCCAGGTCGCCGCCGCCCGAGAAGCCCTTGCCCTCGCCGCGGATCACCACCACGCGCGTGTCGGGGTCGGTGTCCACATCGCGCCAGATGTCGGCCAGTTCGCGGTGCATGCGGTCGTCCGCGGTCGACAGCTTGCCCGGCGCGCCGCCCTTGGCGCCCATGATGATTTCCAGAATGCCCTGGGGATGGCGGCGCAGCTTCAGGGCTTGATAGCGCGCATAGTGATCAAGGGAAGGATCGGACATTGTCTACTCCGGCAACGGGCTTGGGGTTTTTCCGGGCACTATAGTGGATACTTCTTTCCCGCACAGCCCACGGTCCGCCATGCCTGCCCCAGACCGCCCCAGCCCCATCCTCCGCCAGGACCTGCCCACCCTGTTCGCCGCCCGCCCGGCGGACTCCCATAAAGGTACTTTCGGCACCGTGGCAATCGTCGGCGGCGGTCCCGGCATGGCGGGCGCCGTGCTGCTGGCGGCGCGCGCGGCGCTCAAGACCGGCGCCGGCAAGGTCCTGGTCGGGTTCGCGCAAGAAGCCGCGCCCCTGCCCTGCGACCCGCTGCAACCCGAGCTGATGCTGCGCGACGCCGCCAGCCTGCATTCCGCCGGCCTGCCAGTCGATGCCTGGGTGGCGGGCTGCGGCCTGGGCACCGGAACCGCGGGCCTGGCCGCCCTGTCGGCCGTGTTCGACCAGCGCGGCGGTGCGCCGCTGGTGCTGGACGCCGATGGCCTGAACCTGCTGGCCGCCGGCCGCTTGCCGTCCTGGGGCCCAGGCCCGGTCATCTTGACGCCGCATCCCGCGGAAGCCGCCCGCCTGCTCGGCGGCAGCGTCGCCCAAGTGCAATCCGACCGCCCCGCCGCCGCGCGTGCGCTGGCGGCGCGCCACCAAGCCTGGGTCGTCCTGAAAGGCGCCGGCACACTGGTGTGCCGCCCGGACGGCCACTGTCGCCGCAATCTCACTGGCAACCCCGGCCTGGCGACCGCCGGCACAGGCGATGTGCTGGCCGGCATGCTGGGCAGCCTCGTGGCCCAGGGCATCCCGCTGGACCAGGCGGTGCCGGGCGCGGTATGGCTGCACGGCGCCGCCGCCGACACGCTGGTGAACGCCGGAGTGGGGCCTATCGGGCTGACCGCGGGCGAGCTCGCCGACGCCGCCCGGCAGTTGCGAAATGGCCACGGATAGGGGTGGTTACAACTTATCCACAGATTCATGTTGCATTGCACTTAGGGTTATCCCTATAATGGTTTACCCCATGACGAAACGGACTGGAGAGAAACCATGAGCGAACTGACCCTGAACCAAAATGCCCGCCTGACCGACGCGCTGGAACGCGACCTGCTGCGCGGCGCGATGGAAAACCAACCGAATGCCCAGCCGCTGGCCCTGCTCAAGCAGGCCGGTGCCGCGATCGCCCGTGCCGTGGTCGCCTTCGCCGACTATGTCGCCGAAGTGCACGACGCCATGAACCGCGCCCGCGCCGCCAGCGCCCGTTACGCCGGTTCGCAGTGGTAATTGCCCTCCGGCCGGAAGCCTGACCCTGTCACCAGGGCCGGGCTTTGGGCTGTCCGCCCACAGGCCTGCCAAGGCGCCGCACCCCGAAGCGGGGCGCGGCGCCTTGTTGTTTCCGGGCTAGCGTGGCCCAGGAATGCTGCGCCGCAATAGGCAAAGCCTCGCATTGACAATGCGTAAAGCGGGTTCCGATAATCGGCCCCTTGTCACGATTGATTGCAACTCCCGGCGCCCTGCCGGCAGCGCTCAGCCGTGCTAGCCATTCGGAGTCCCCATGAAATTGCGTACCACCCTGGCCCTGCTGGCGGCCAGCGCCGGCCTGGCCGCCGCGCCCGCCGCAAGCGCCCAGTCCCTGACGATCGCGCTGTCGTCCGAGCCCACTTCCGCCGACCCGCACTATCACAAGCAGACCCAGAACGACGCGTTCGCGGCGCACGTGTACGACTCGCTGATCAACCGCAGCGCCGACATGACGCTGGTGCCGGGCCTGGCGACTTCGTGGAAGAACCTGGACGACCTGACCTGGGAACTGAAACTGCGCGAAGGGGTGAAGTTCTCCAACGGCGAGCCGTTCACCTCGCAGGACGTGCTGTTCTCGGTGTGCCGCACCCTCAACAACGAGACCAATGTCTCGCAGTCCTACATGACGGTCACCAAGCTGCTGACCGACGTGCAGACGCCGGACGCCCACACCGTCATCCTGAAGACCGCCGAACCCTTCCCCCTGATGCCGGCCGAGCTGGCGCGGCAGTTGCCCATCATCTGGAACGGCATCGTCGAGCACGGACCGCTCAAGTTCGCGCCCAAGGAAGGCTGCGGCGTGACCGGCCCCTGGCCGACGGTGGCCGATTTCAACAGCGGCAAGGACGCCATCGGCACCGGGCCGTACACCCTGAAGTCGTACGTCAAGGGCACCGGCATCGAGCTGGAGCGCAACGAGAACTACTGGGGCAACAAGCCCCACTGGAAAACCGTCAAGTTCGTGCCGGTACCGAATGCCGGCCCGCGCCTGACCGGCCTGTTGTCGGGCGATTTCGACGTCATCGAGAACCCGGCGGCGCGCGACCTGCCGCGCCTGAAGGACAACGGCAATTTCGGCTACGTGGCCACGCCGTCGACCCGCCTGGTGTTCTTCCAGCCGGACGTGGGCCGCAACCCCAGCCCGTTCGTCAAGAGCGCGGACGGCAAGAACCCGCTGCAGGACCTGCGCGTGCGGCAGGCGATCAGCATGGCCATCGACCGCAAGACCATCAATGCGCGCATCATGGACGGCCTGGCCACGCCCGCCTACCAGTACATGCCCGACGGCATGTTCGGCGCGCTGCCCAACGCCCCGGAAATCAAGTATGACCCCGAGGGCGCCAAGAAGCTGCTGGCCGAGGCCGGCTACCCGGACGGTTTCGAACTGACCCTGTCGTCCACCAACAACCGCTACGTCAACGACGCCCAGGTGACGCAGGCGGTGGCGCAGTACCTGTCGCGCATCGGCATCAAGACCCATGTCGACGCCATGGCCGCTTCGATCTACTTCCCCAAGCGCGCCAAGCGCGAGTTCAGTTTCGCCATGGGCGGCTGGCCGCACGAGACGGGCGAGGCCTCGGCGCTGTTCCAGTTGTGGGTGGCGTCGCTCGATTCGGCCCGCAGCCTGGGCACCAGCAACTACGGCGGCTTCTCGAATGCCGAGTTCGACAAGGTGTACGAACAGGCCATCGTCACGGTCGACCCGGCCAAGCGCAAGGAGCTGCTGCAGCAGTCCACGCAGATCGCACTGGACAACCTGCCGTTGATCCCGCTGCATTTCGAGAGCAGCATCTGGGCCTTCCGCAAGGGCATCACCTACGAGGGCCGGCGCGACCAGTACACCCTGGCCATGTCGGTGCATCCGAAGTAAACCGCCAACCCCAGGTGTCAGGCACCTGGAGCGAAGCAGGCCCGCCGCGCTCCCGAGCATGCCCAGGTGTCTGACGCCTCCGTGTCGCTGCAAACTCCCTGGCAGGCTGCCCAGGTGTCAGACACCCTGCGGGTGTCTGACACCTCCATGTCGCTACAAGGTGCCTGGCACGCTGCCCCCTAGTCCAGCGTCGCCTCCACTGCATCGATGCGCGCCTTCAGCAGCTCGATGAACCGCGCCACCCCCGGCGGCAGCAGCCTTCCTTCCATGGTCTGGATCTGCAGGTTGCGCGACTGCAGCTCGGCGCTGACCACCGGCCGGGCCACCAGCCCGTCCTGGGCCAGGCGCCAGGCCACCGAGATATAGCCCGCGAACATCACCGCGTCCGAATGGCGCACGAAGCCGTGCAGCGCCGGTGAATAGTTGGCCACCAGCGCGGCCTGCAAGCCCACGTCCTCCAGCGCGCAGCCGCGATTGAGCAGGCGCCGCGCCGTGCTTTTGTCGTCGGTGAGTGCCAGCGGGTACGCCAGGACGTCGTCCAGGTGCACGTGGCTGCGGCTGGCCAGCGGGTGGGTGGCCGCCATGACCGCGTAGACCGGCGCGCGCCAGGAATGGCGCACCGCCACGCCCTGGGCCGGCTCGACGTTGAAGGTCACCGCCACGTCGATATCGCCGCCGGCGATGCCGCGCATGGCCTCGGGCGGCGTCAGCACGTGCAGGGTGAAGCGGGTGCGCGGATACTGCTTGCGGAAATCCACCATGGCCACTGGCAGGAAACCCTGCGCCGGCCCTTCCGACGCGCCGACCCGGATCTCGTCGTGCGGCGCGCTTTGCAGCCCGGCGATCTGCCGCAGCACCTCGTCCGACTCCATCTGGGTGCGGCGGGCGTGCGCCAGCAGCAGCCGGCCGGCCGCGCTCAGGGCCATGCCGCGCGGCGCCCGCTCGAACAGGGGCGCGCCGACCTCTTCCTCGAGCCGGGCGATCTGGCGGCTGATGGCCGACACGGCCACGTGCAGCCGCCGGGAAGCGCCGCTCAGGCTGCCGGCCTGGGCTACCTCCACGAAGTATTTCAGGGCAATTCCGTGCATGCGTATCCTGCGCCCGTCCGCGGACAAGGCTCCGTTCCTTTGCTGAAAAGGCAAATAGTTTCGCAAATATTCTAATTGTCGAGAAAGGTCGGCGACTCCTAGAATCTGCCTCAAGATCAAGAATCGGTGCAGCGCCGGCTCGCGAGCGGGCGGCTTCCCCGGGGGAAACGTGTTCCTGGCAGCGTCTGGCCCGCGGCCCATGGCGGGCATGTCTCGCATCCGGACACGCGGCCCGGGGCGGCCGCCCGCCTTCCGATCCCGGCCGCGCCGGTTCGTCCTTTCTTCGCGGAGCATCCATGTCCACGCCTGACGCCGCAGCCCCGCTGCGCCCGTTCGAACTCGCCTGTCCCGACCTGTCGGCGGAACGCCAGGGCAATACCGACACGCCGGGCGTGTGGCACTTCGATTCCGGCGCGCCGGGCAGGCGCGTCATGCTGACGGCGCTGATCCACGGCAACGAGCTGTGCGGCGCCTGGGCGCTCAAGACCCTGCTGGCCAGCGGCCTGCGGCCGCGCCGCGGCACGCTGACGCTGGCGTTCTGCAACCTGGCGGCCTTCGATCGCTTCGACGCGGCCAACTACCTGCCGTCGCGCTTCGTCGACGAGGACATGAACCGGGTCTGGAGCGACGACAAGCTGGCCGATGCGTCCAGCCAGGAACGGCGCCGCGCCGCCGCGCTGCGGCCGTGGGTGGCGCAGGCCGACTGGCTGATGGACTTCCATTCCATGAGCAATTCCGAGGTGCCGCTGCAATTGAGCGGCCTGCAGCCGCGCAACGTCGAACTGGCGCTGCAACTGGGCGCCCCGGCCAATATCATCGCCGACGCCGGCCACGCGGCCGGCGTGCGCATGCGCGACTATGGACGCTTCGGCGCCAGCGGCGACAACGGCACGCGCTCGCTATTGATCGAGTGCGGCTTCCATGGCGCGCCGCAGGCGCGCGACGTGGCCGTCGACCAGATGGCGCGCTTCCTCGCCGCGGCCGGCACGCTGGACCGCGCCGACCTGCCGCGCGACTGGTTCGCCGCCGATGCGCCGCGCCAACAGGCGTTGCGCGTCACCCACGCCATCGCCGCCAAGAGCGCCGATGTGCGCTTTGCGCAGCCGTGGCGCGGCCTGGAAAAGCTGCCGCGCGCGGGCACGCTGCTCGGCTGGAACGCCGGCGAGGCGTTCGCCACGCCCTACGACGACTGCGTACTGATCATGCCTTCCCTGGCCAATGTGCGCGCCGGCGTCACCGTGCTGCGCCTGGCCCAACCCATTGCCTGATTCCGATACTCATACCAACCAGGCCTTGCGCCCAGGAGACTCCCATGCACGCTTCTTGTATCCGCGCAGCCGCGCTGGCCGCCCTGTTCGGACTGGCGGCCGGCGCGCACGCCCAGTCGCTGACCATCGCGCTGGCGTCCGAGCCGACCGCAATGGACCCGCACTATCACCAGGCCACCCCCAACAACGCCATGGCCTCGCAGATCTTCGAGACCCTGGTGGCGCAGGACGCCAAGATGAGCCTCATCCCGGGCCTGGCCGCCTCATGGAAGGCGCTGGATGACACGACCTGGGAATTCAAGCTGCGCGAGGGCGTGAAGTTCTCCAACGGCGAGCCGCTCACGCCGCAGGATGTGATCTTCACGTTCTGCCGCGCGATGAACAACGAGGAAGCCATCGCCGGCTCGTACGCCGCCGTCGTGCAGAAATTCGCCGCCATCGAGACGCCCGACGCGCATACCCTGCGCATCAAGACGCTCAAGCCCTACCCGCTGCTGCCCAACGACCTGACGCGCACCGGCATCCTGTGGAGCGGCATCGTCGAACACGGCCCCATCACCTTCGACCTGGACCGCAAGTGCGGCGTCACCGGGTCGTGGCCGACCGTGGCCGATTTCAACAACGGCAAGAACACCATCGGCACCGGCCCGTACAAGCTGAAATCCTACGTCAAGGGCACCGCCATCGAGCTCACGCGCAACGAGAACTACTGGGGCGACAAGCCGGAATGGCGCGACGTGCGCTTCGTGCCGGTGCCCAACGCCGGCCCGCGCCTGACAGGCTTGCTGGCCGGCGACTTCGACGTCATCGAGAGCCCCGCCGCGCGCGACGTGCAGCGCATCAAGAGCACGCCGGGTTTCGGCTATGTCGTCACCCCTTCGGTGCGGGTGGTCTACTTCCAGTTTGACGTGGGTCGCGACCAGAGCCCGATGGTCAAGGCGGCCAATGGCAAGAACCCGCTGCAAGACGTCCGGGTGCGGCGCGCCATGAGCATGGCGATCGACCGCAAGACCATTGTCGACCGCATCATGGACGGCATGGCCACGCCCGCCAACCAGTTCCTGCCCGATGGCATGTTCGGTACGCTGCCGAACCCGCCCGTCCTCGAGTACAACCCGGAAGGCGCCAAGAAGCTGCTGGCCGAGGCCGGCTATCCGGATGGCTTCGAGATCACCGTGTCCGCCACCAATGACCGCTACATCAATGACGGACAGATCGCCCAGGCGGTGGCGCAATACCTGTCGCGCGTGGGCATCAAGGCGCGCGTCGACGCGATGACCCGCTCGGTATACTTCCCCAAGCGCGCCAAGCGCGAGTTCAGCTTCGCCATGGGCGGCTGGTCGTCGGAAACGGGCGAGGCGTCGTCTTTCCTGCAGTATTGGGTGACTTCCTACGCCCCCGAACTGGGCATGGGCACCAGCAACTACGGCCGCTACTCCAACCCGGAGCTGGACCAGCTGTTCCGCCAGGCCGTCGCCACCGTGGACGAAGGCAAACGCGAGAAAATGCTGCAGCAGGCGCTGACCATCACCCTGGCCGACCTGCCCAGCATTCCCCTGCATTTCGAGAGCAGCATCTGGGCGTTCCGCAAGGGGCTGACGTACGAAGGGCGCGCGGACCAGTACACTCTCGCCTCGTCGGTCAAGCCGGCCCGGTAAGGCCGGGCCCGGCCGGCCGGTTTCTGTTGCAAGACCCAAGGAACGCATAACGTGGTTCTGTTCACCCTGCGCAGGCTCATCCAGAGCTTGTTTGTGCTGTTGGCGGTCTCGGTGGTGGTGTTTTTCGCGGTGTACGCCGTGGGCGACCCCATCGAACTGCTGGTCAGCCCGGAAGCGACGATGGAGGCGCGCGCCGCCACCATCGCGCGGCTCGGGCTGGACCAGCCGATCTGGCAGCAATACTTCACCTTCCTGTGGCGGGCGCTGCATGGCGATCTCGGCACCTCGTTCGTGCACGGCATCCCGGCCATCGAGCTGATCGTGCAGCGCATTCCCGCCACCTTCGAATTGGTGGTGGTGGCCATCGGGCTGACCTGTATCATCGGCATCCCGCTCGGCCTGGTGGCCGGCCTGTACCGCGACCGCCCGCTGGGCCGCGGCATCATGGCGACCTCGGTGCTGGGCTTTTCGCTGCCCAATTTCTGGCAGGGCATGATGCTGATCCTGCTGTTCGCCGTGTGGCTGGGCTGGCTGCCCGCCTCGGGCCGCGGCGACACGGTCAGCGTGCTGGGCGTACCGCTGTCCATCCTCACCGCCGACGGCTGGTCGCACGTGATCATGCCGGCCATCAACCTGGCGCTGGCCAACATCGCGCTGGTGCTGCGGCTGACCGCCACCGGCGTGGCCGAGGCCCAGACGCAGGAATACGTGAAGTTCGCCCGCGCCAAGGGCGTACGGCCCGGGCGCATCGTGCGCCGGCACATCCTGCGCAACATCCTGATCCCGGTGGTCACCGTGGTGGGCATGGAATTCGGCAGCCTGATCGCCTATTCCACCATCACCGAGACCGTGTTCGCCTGGCCCGGCATGGGCAAGCTGCTGATCGACAGCGTCTACCAGCTCGACCGGCCGGTGGTGGTGGCCTACGTGATGCTTGTCACGCTGATCTTCGTCATCATCAACTTCATCGTCGATATTCTCTACGCCGCGCTCGACCCGCGCGTGCAGCTCGTCGCTCCCGCACACTGACATGGCAGAATCCGCACCCAACGGCCGCACCCGCACCATCCAGCCGCTGGCTGAGACTCCGCGCCGCGCCGCCATCCTCAAGAAGCTGCACAGCCGCCCCACCGTGATCGGCTCGGCCATCGCCCTGGCCGTGCTCATGGTGGTGGTGCTGGCCGCCCCCTATTTCGCGCCGCAGAACCCTTACGACCTGGCCAGCCTGAACCTGCTCGACGGCCGCCTGCCGCCAGGCGCCACCTCGATGGACGGCCAGGTGTACCTGCTGGGCACCGACGACCAGGGCCGCGACATGCTCAGCGCCATCCTGTACGGCTTGCGCATCAGCCTGATGGTGGGCCTGTCCGCGGTGGCGCTGGCGACCGCCATCGGCAGCATGGCCGGCCTGCTGGCCGCCTACGCCGGCGGCTTGGTCGATACGGTAGTGATGCGCGTGGTGGACTTCATCCTGGGCTTTCCCACCATCCTGGTGGCGCTGGTGCTGCTGGCCATGATGGGACGCGGCGTCGACAAGGTGATCCTCGCGCTGGTGGTGGTGCAATGGGCCCATTACGCGCGCATCATGCGCGGCCGCGCGCTGCAGGAACGCCGCAAGGAATATGTCGAGGCGGCCGCCAACCTGGGTTTTCCCGCCTGGCGCATCATGGTCTTCCACCTGCTGCCCAACTGCCTCGGGCCGGTGATGGTGTTCGCCACCATCCAGATCGCCACCGCCATCGCGCTGGAAGCCACCCTGTCCTTCCTGGGCGTGGGCGTGCCCATCACCGAGCCTTCGCTGGGCCTGCTGATCGCCAACGGCTTCCAGTACCTGCTGTCGGGCGATTACTGGATCAGCATGTTCCCGGGCGTGGCCCTGCTGGTGCTGATCCTGACCATCAACATCGTGGGCGACCGCCTGCGCGAAGCCCTGGATCCGCGACGAGCATGAACGAAGTCCTTCTCCAGGTGCGCGGCCTGCGCACCGCCTTCCATACCGAAGCCGGCGCCTGGCCGGCGGTCGACGGCGTCGACCTGACCGTGCGGCGCGGCGAGATCCTGGGCCTGGTCGGCGAATCGGGCTCGGGCAAGTCGGTCACCGGCTTCTCGCTGCTGGGCCTGATCGACCCGCCCGGCGAAGTGGTCGCCGGCGAGATCCTGTTCAAGGGCCAGGACCTGCGCGCGCTCGACGAGGAAGGCATGCGCCGGCTGCGCGGCAACCGCATCGCCATGATCTTCCAGGATCCGCTGATGACCCTGAACCCGGTGCTGCGCATCGGCGAGCAGATGATGGAAGCCATCCTCACGCACGACAACGTGCCGGCCGCGCAGGCGCGCGAACGCTGCCGCGAGGCCCTGGCCATGGTCGGCATCCCCGCGCCGGAAAAGCGGCTGGACAGCTATCCGCATGAATTCTCGGGCGGCATGCGCCAGCGCGTGGCGATCGCCATCGCCATGCTCAACCAGCCCGACCTGATCATCTGCGACGAGCCCACCACCGCGCTGGACGTGACCATCCAGGGCCAGATCCTGTACCGCATGCAGGAAATCTGCCGCAAGCACAACACGGCGCTGATCTGGATCACCCATGACCTGGGCGTGGTGGCCGAACTGGCCGACCAGGTCGCGGTGATGTACGCCGGGCGCATCGTCGAGGCCGGCCCGGTCGACCAGGTGCTGGACGCGCCGCGCCATCCGTACACCCGCGGCCTGCTGGACTCCATGCCGGCCAACAGCGCGCCCGGCACCCGCCTGCACCAGATCGACGGCATGGCGCCCAGCCTGGCCGGACGCCCCGCCGGCTGTGCATTCCGGCCGCGCTGCCCGAACGCCATCACGCGCTGCACAGAGCAATCCCCTTCCGCGACGTCGGAAGGCTCGCGCAGTTTCCGCTGCTACGCCCCGATCGCCCGCGAGACCACTTCCGCATGACCCCGCAAGACACTCCCGTCATCGAACTACGCAACGTCCATAAGCGTTTCGAGCACCGACCCGACCTGGCCCAGCGCATCCTGGCGCTGGCCGGCAAGCCGATCGACCGCCGCACGGTGCATGCCGTCAATGGCGTGGACCTGTCCATCCGGCGCGGCGAAGTGCTGGGGCTGGTCGGCGAATCCGGCTGCGGCAAATCCACGCTGGGGCGCGTCGTGGCCGGGCTGCACCGCCCCACCGAGGGCGAACTGCTGTACCAGGGCCGGGCCGCCGACGCGCTGCGCGGCGCCGACCGGCTGGCCTACACGCTGGGCGTGCAGATGATCTTCCAGGACCCGCAGGCCTCGCTCAACCCGCGCCAGCGCCTGCGCCAGATCCTGGGCGAGGCGCTCAAGGTGCACAAGCTGGCCCCGCCGGCGGAGATTCCCGCGCGCATCGACCGCGCCCTGTCCGAAGTCGGCCTGGACCGCGAGTATCGCGACCGCTATCCGCACCAGATCTCCGGCGGCCAGCGCCAGCGCATCGGCATTGCCCGCGCGCTGATGGTGTCGCCCAAGTTCCTGGTGTGCGACGAGCCGGTGGCCGCGCTGGACGTATCGATCCAGGCGCAGGTCATCAACCTGTTCATGGACCTGCGCGAACAGCATGGCTTCACCTATTTGTTCATCAGCCACGACCTGGGCGTGGTCAAGCACATCTCGGACCGCGTGGCCATCATGTACCTGGGCAAGATCGTCGAGCGCGCGCCGGCCGCCGAGATCTTCGCGCGGGCCAACCACCCGTATACCCAGGCCCTGCTGGCCGAGGTGCCGGACGTGGGCCGGCGCCGCCGCCAATTCACTCCCATCCAGGGCGAAATCCCCTCGCCGCTTAACCCGCCGCCGGGCTGCACATTCCATCCGCGCTGCCCGCATGCCACCGCGCGCTGCCGCGAGCAGGCGCCCGAGCTGAAAGAAATCGCCCCCGGCCACTGGTCGGCCTGCCACCTCAACCCCTGACGCCGCCCCATGAAAGCAGATCTGTCCAACGTCGACCGCATCGCCCGCGAGCTGGGCCATGCCGGCCGCAATGCCATCACCTACGTCGACGAAGACCGCAACGCCGACCGTCCCTTCACGCTGCAGACCTACCGCCCATACGGCTACACGCCCGACCGGCCGGTGGTCATGGTGCAGCACGGCGTGCTGCGCAACGGCGACGATTACCGCGACTTCTGGATCCCGGCCGCCGACAAGCACAAGGTACTGATCGTCGCGCCGACGTTCTCCAACGACATCTGGCCCGGCGTCGAGAGCTACAACAACGGCCGCGTCTTCAGCCCGGGCGGCAATCCGCGCCACGTCGACGGCTGGACCTACGCGCTGGTAGGACGGGTGTTCGCCGACCTGCGCGCCGCCGGCATCACCGAAGCGGAACAGGCCTACCTGTTCGGCCATTCGGCCGGCGGCCAGTTCGTGCACCGGCTGATGAGCAGCCAGTCGCATGCGCCGTTCTGCGCGGTGACGGCCGGCAACCCCGGCTGGTACACCCTGCCCACGTTCGACCACAAGTTCCCCGAGGGCCTGGACGGCGTGGGCCTGGCCGAAGACCATCTGGTGCGCCTGCTGGCTTATCCGATGACCATCCTGGCCGGCGACCAGGACATCGCCACCAACGACCCCAACCTGCCGTCCGAGCCGGCGGCCATGCGCCAAGGCCCCCACCGGTTCGCCCGCGCGCACCACTATTTCGAAGCCGGCCGGCGCGAAGCGGAGCGGCGCGGCGTGCCGTTCGGCTGGAAGCTGCAGGTCGTGCCCGGCATCGGCCACGACGGGCGCGCCATGTCGGCCGTCTGCGCGAGCCTCTGGTTCGAGGGCAAGATGCCCGGCGACGCAGAGCTGGCCCAATTGGCGGGCCAACAGGTAGCCTGATTTCCCTTTTCCGCACCGACACCAGGAACGCAACCATGTCCTCCCTGCCCACTACCGAAGAACTCGTCGCCGGCATTCAAGCCTGGGTGCAATGCGAATCGCCATCCAACTCGCCGGCGGGCGTGGCGGCCATGGCGGCGCTGGTCGAAGCGCAGGCGCGCGCGGCCGGGTTGACGGTCGAGGTCTCCTCGCTGGGGCCGGACACGGGGCCGCTGCTGTACGCCACCAACCGCGCCGCCGGCGACACGCGGCCGGGCATCCTGGTGCTGGCGCACCTGGACACGGTGCATCCCATCGGCACGCTGCAGGACAACCCCTGCCGCATCGAGGGCGACCGCCTGTACGGCCCGGGCAGTTACGACATGAAGGGCGGCATCTACCTGGCGCTGGCGGCGCTGGCCACGCTGGCTCGGTCGGACGCCACCCGGCTGCCGGTTGATTTCCTGATGGTGCCCGATGAAGAGATCGGCAGCCACGCCTCGCGCGCGTCGATCGAACGCTACGCCGCCAACGCCAAGTATGGCCTGGTGTGCGAACCTGCCCGTCCCAACGGCGGCAAGTGCGTCACGGCGCGCAAGGGCACCGGCATGCTGCGCCTGGGCGTCAAGGGCCGGCCGGCGCATGCCGGCATGCAGCACGAAAAAGGCCGCAGCGCGATTCGCGAAATGGCGCACCAGGTGCTGGCGCTCGAGGCCATGACCGACTACGAGCGCGGCGTCACGGTCAGCGTCGGCACCATCGCCGGCGGCACGGTCACCAACACCGTGCCGGCCCAGTGCCGCTGCGTGGTCGACTTCCGGGTGCCCGACATGGGCGCCGCCGAAGACGTGCTGCGCCGCATGCGCAACCTGTGCGCGGTGGGGCCGGACGTGGAGCTGGATATCGACGTCGAGCTGAACCGGCCGCCGATGGTGCGCACCGAGGCGGCCGCCGCCTTGCTCGAACTGGCCCAGGGCTATGCGCGCGAGGCCGGCTTCGCGCTCGAAGAGGCGCCCATGACCGGCGGCGGCAGCGACGCCAACTTCACCTCGGCCATGGGCGTGCCCACCCTCGACGGGCTGGGCGCCGACGGCGACGGCGCCCATACGCTGCACGAGTACATCCTGGTGTCGACCCTGCAGGCCCGCGCCAAGTTCTGGCAATTGCTGCTGCGCGAACTGGCGTAGCCGGACGCGGTGTCAGACACCCGCAGGGTGTCTGACACCTGAAGCATGCGCAGGCGCCAGCCCGGTGTCCGACCAAGGTGTCTGACACCTGCTCCCCCCCGGAACCCACCGCCGGGCTCTACTTCTTCGCGCCGACCAAGGTGTCTGACACCCCGCGGGTGTCAGACACCGGGACCGCCTGGAACCCGCCGCCGGGCGTTACTTCTTCAGCAGCGCCTTCAACATGCCCAGGCGCTCCTTGGGGCTCATCGCCTTGGTGGCGTCGTCTTCCTGTATCTGCACATCGCCCAGGCCCATCTCCTCGATGAAGCGCGAGGGCTCGCGCACCACGTCCTCGCGGCCGCGGCGGCGTTTCTTGCACCAGCTCAGGTTCAGGCTGCGCTGCGCGCGCGTGATGCCGACGTACATCAGGCGGCGCTCTTCCTGGATGCGCGTGGCCAGGTTCTCGGCCGCGCGCGCCGGGTCGCCTTCTTCGTCGTCCTTGCCCAGGTGCGGCAGCAGGCCTTCCTCGACGCCCACCAGGTACACGTGCGGATATTCCAGCCCCTTGGACGCATGCAGCGTCGACAGTTTCACGGCATCGGGCTCTTCTTCCTCGCCGCGCTCGAGCATGGTGATGAGCGCCACGTGCTGGACTAGGTCGAACAGCGACATGCCGTCTTCCTCGGCCTTGCGCTTGAGCCAGCCGGTAAGTTCCAGCACGTTCTCCCAGCGCGTCTGCGCCGGCTTGTCTTCCAGCGTGTCGTACAGGTAGCGTTCGTACTGGATCGCGCCCAGCATGTCGTCCAGGATGGCGCCGGCCGGCTCGGCCGACCCTTGGCCGTCGGTGCGGCCGCGCCCGGCGCGCCACTGGATGCGGCGGATGAATTCGGCGAAGGTGCGCAGGGAATCGAGCTGGCGCGGCTGCAGCAGGCTGTCCAGGCCGGACTCGGCCACCGCCGCCAGCAGCGAGACCTCGCGCTGCGCCGCATACTGGCCCAGCACCTGCAGCGTGGCCTGGCCAATGCCGCGCCGGGGCGTGGTGGCGGCCCGGATGAACGCCGGGTCGTCGTCGTCATTGGCGATCAGCCGCAGGTAGGCCAGGATGTCGCGCACCTCGGCCTTGTCAAAAAAACTCTGGCCGCCCGCGATGGTGTACGGGATCTTCAGGTTGCGCAGCGCCTGTTCCAGAATGCGCGACTGGTGGTTGCCGCGATACAGGATGGCGAAGTCCTTCCACTGCGCCTGCCGCTCGAAACGCGCCGCCGAGATCTTCATGGCGGTCGACTGGGCCTCGTGCTCGTCGCTGTCCATCGGCGTCACGATGATCGGCTCGCCCATGCCCAGGTCGGACCAGAGCTTCTTCTCGAACAGTTTGGGGTTCTTCTCGATGACCGTGTTGGCCGCGGCCAGGATGCGCTGCACCGAGCGGTAATTCTGTTCCAGCTTGATCAGCTTGAGCTGCGGATAGTCGGTGGTCAGCTTGGCCAGGTTCTCGATGGTGGCGCCGCGCCAGGCGTAGATCGCCTGGTCGTCGTCGCCCACGGCCGTGAACATGGCGCGGTCGCCGCACAGCAACTGCACCAGGCGGTACTGGCACACGTTGGTGTCCTGGTATTCGTCCACCAGCAGGTAGCGCACGCGGTTCTGCCAGCGGGTGCGCACTTCTTCGTTGCTTTCCAGCATCTGGGCGGGAATGCGGATCAGGTCATCGAAATCGACCGCCTGGTAGGCCGCCAGCGTGGCGCTGTAGTTGCGGTAGACATTCGCGGCCTCGACCTCGCCCGGCGTGGCCGCGACGCGCGCGGCATCGTCGGGGCCAAGCAGCGCGTTCTTCCACAGCGAAATGATCGACTGCACGGCGCGCAGCCGCCCGCGGTCCGTGGTGGCCAGCAGTTCCTGGATGATCGCCATGGCATCGTCGGCGTCCAGGATGGAGAACTGCGGCTTGAGCCCGGCGTGGCGCGCCTCTTCGCGCAGCAGGCGCACGCCCAGCGAATGGAAGGTGCTGATGGTCAGGCCCTTGGCCAGCTTGCGGTCCACCAGCGTCTTGACGCGCTCGCCCATTTCGCGCGCCGCCTTGTTGGTGAAGGTCAGCGCCACCACGTTGCGACCCATGTAGCCGCATTCGCGCAGCAGATAGGCGATTTTCTGCGTGATCACGCGGGTCTTGCCGCTGCCCGCGCCGGCCAGCACCAGGCAAGGGCCGTCCAGGTACAGCACCGCGTCTTTCTGGGCAGGGTTCAGGCCGTGGCCGATCGGTGCGCTGTCGGACATGTGTGTAGACAAGACGAGGGTCAGATTTCGAGGGGGTCCACTTCGAGCTGCCAGCGCACGCGCGCCTCGGCGGCCAAGCCCGGCAAGTGCGCCGCCCAGGCCGCCAGGAAGCCCTGCAGGGCCGGGCGGCTGGTGCTTTCGAGCAGCAGTTGCGCGCGTTCGATGTTGGCGACGCGCACCACCCGCAAAGGCACCGGATCGTACAACGTGAGCGCCGCCGCGCCCGGGAAGCCGCCCTCGTCGGCCAGCGCGCGCGCCTGCTGCAGGAACGCCAGCGCCTGGGCCAGTTCGCGGGCCTCGGCGGTCAGGAGCGCCTGGTACGCGAACGGCGGCAGGCCGGTGGTCTCGCGTTCTTCGAGCGCATGGCGTGCGAAGCCGGCGTAGTCGTGGCGCAGCAAGGCCTGGTAGACCGGCTGCTCGGGGTAGCCCGTCTGGATCAGCACCTCGCCGCCGCCGCCGTGGCGGCCGGCGCGGCCCGCCACCTGCATGAGTTGCGCGAACAGGCGTTCCGGCGCGCGGAAGTCATGCGCAAACAGCATGGAATCGGCATTGAGCACGCCGACCAGGCCAAGCCGCGCGAAATCGTGGCCCTTGGCCACCATCTGCGTGCCCACCAGGATATCCACTTCGCCCGCGTGCACCGCGGCGAACAGGGCCTGCGCGCTGCCCTTGCGCCGGGTGCTGTCGGCATCGATGCGCGAAATGCGCGCCTCGGGAAACAGTTCGGCCAGGTGTTCTTCCACCCGCTGCGTGCCGCGCCCCATCGGCTGCAGGTCCTGGTCGCCGCACTCCGGGCAGGCGCGCGGCACGGGCGCCTGGTAGCCGCAATGATGGCAGTGCAGGCGATGACCGTGCCCGGTGGTCCGGTGCAGCACCGTGAACGCCGTGCAGCGCGGGCAATGGCTGACCCACGCGCACGACGCGCAATGCAGCACCGGCGCATAGCCGCGGCGGTTCAAGAACACCAGCGACTGCTCGCCGCGCTCGAGCCGCTGGCCGATGGCCTCGGTCAGTTGCGGCGACAGCCCCTGGCGCATGGCCAGGCGACGCGTATCGACCAGGCGCACGGCCGGCAGGTGGCTGGCGCGCGCCCGCCCGGGCAACGACAGGCGCAGATAATGCCCGCGCCCGGCGTGATGCCAGCTTTCCAGCGAAGGCGTGGCCGAGCCGAGCAGCACGGGGATGCCAAGGTCGCGCGCCCGCCAGACCGCCAGGTCGCGCGCGGAATAGCGCAGGCCTTCCTGCTGCTTGTACGACGCGTCGTGTTCCTCGTCCACCACGATCAGGCCCAGTTCGGACATGGGCGCAAAGATCGCCATGCGGGTGCCCAGCAGCATGCGGGCCTGGCCGCGCTGCGCGCGGGCCCAGGCCTGCAGGCGTTCGCCGTCGGACAATCCGCTGTGCAGCACCGCCAGCCCGCCGGGCCCCAGCACCGATTCGAGACGCGCCCGCAAAGCGCCCTCCAGTTGCGGCGTCAGGTTGATTTCGGGCACCAGCAGCAACACCTGGCGGCCCGCCGCCAGCACCTGCTGCGCCACATGCAGGTAGACCTCGGTCTTGCCGCTGCCGGTTACGCCGTGCAGCAGCACCGGCTTGAAACCGTCGAGCGCCATCACCGCATCCACGGCGGCGCGCTGGTCCGGGTTCAATTCGGGCGCCTGGTCCGGCGCCACCGGCGCCGCCGGCGCCTTCGGCTTGCGCGCATCCAGCCGGGCCACCGGCCCCTGCCCCGACCGCTTGCCTTGGTAGGCGGACGGCTTGCGCAACGGCGGCGGCATGGCCGGCAACATGACTTCGCCCAGCGGCCGCTGGTAGTACTCGGCGGCAAACCGGGCCAGCCGCAGCCAGTCCGCCGGCAGTGGCGGCAAGTCCTCCAGCACTTGTTCGATGTCGCGCACCTGCGCCGCCTCGATCGACGGCTCGGCGGGGTTGTCCAACACCACGCCCACCAGCTTGCGGCGGCCGAACGGCACGATCACGCGCGCGCCCACCGGCAGCGGCGCCGGGCTGCGGTAGTCGAACGGCCCCGGCAGCGGCACATCGAGCGCCACGCGCACCCAGGCCGAGGCGCCCGAACCGGCAGCGGCGGGCGCGTCAGACATGGGAGCGGGTGCAGACAAACATGGGGCGGGGCAGTCGATAGTTAAAGTGAATTCTGGAATTTGCGGCTAAGAGATTGTCACGCCTGATCGAAATATCCCGGCCCTCACAGCCTGTGGATAACTTTGGGGAAAAACATCCAACAACCTTGCCGGCTGTCAAGGAAAATCCCCATCGAGCTCAACGCCAAATACCTTTTCTGCCTATTTTTCTTTTTATATTCATATACTTATAAACCTTTTCCAGAAACACTGCGAACTATTGGGGGTAATCCCGAGTTGCTTCGCTGCTGTGCACAAGTGCTGCCCGACAATGTGCATCCGCCGCATGTCGCGGCGAAGCGTTCACTTACTATGCGTGCAGCGGGCGGCTATAGGCATGCACTTCGTCGACCAGCTCGGAGACGGCTTCAGGGGGGGTGTACTGGGAAATGCCGTGCCCCAGGTTGAACACATGCCCGCCCCTGCCGACCGGACCGAAGGCGTCCAGCGTGCGGCGCGCCTCGGCGCGGATGGCCGCGGCGCCGCCGAACAGGGTCATGGGGTCGAGGCTGCCCTGCAGTGCCACGGCATCGCCGGTGCGTGCCCGGGCCTGGCCCAGGTTGACCGTCCAGTCCAGGCCCACCGCGTCGCAACCGCATCCCGCGATGTCCTCCAGCCAGTGGCCGCCGCCCTTGGTGAAAACAATGACGGGCACGCGACGGCCCTGGTGCTCGCGCGTCAGCCCGGCCACCACCTTGCGGGTATAGGCCAGCGAGAACTGCTGGAACAGGCCGTCGGCCAGCACACCCCCCCAGCTGTCGAACAGCATGACGGCCTGGGCGCCCGCCGCGATCTGCGCGTTCAGGTATTGGAGGGTGGCCTGGGCGTTGATCTCGAGGATGCGATGCAGCAGGTCGGGCCGCGCATAGAGCATGGTCTTGATCAGGCGGTAGTCGTCGCTGCCGCGGCCTTCCACCATGTAGCACGCGATGGTCCAGGGGCTGCCGGCAAATCCGATGAGCGGCACCTTGCCATCGAGTTCACGGCGGATGGTGGCGACCGCGTCGAACACGTAGCGCAACGATTCCATGTCGGGCACGGCCAGCCGCGCCACGTCGTCCTCGGTGCGCAGCGGATGCGCGAAACGCGGCCCTTCGCCGGGCGCGAAGTCGAGCCCCAGGCCCATGGCATGCGGCACGGTGAGGATGTCGGAAAACAGGATCGCCGCGTCCAGGTCGTAGCGCGCCAGCGGCTGCAGCGTGACCTCGGCCGCGTAATCGGGATTCTGGGCCAGCCCCATGAAGGACCCGGCCCGCGCGCGCGTGGCGTTGTACTCGGGCAAATAGCGCCCGGCCTGGCGCATCAGCCAGATGGGGGTGTACGGCACGGGTTCGCGCAACAGGGCGCGCAGGAATACATCGTTTTTCAAGGGGGCAGCGGACACGACTATCCTTCGCAATCGGAAGCCGTGATTTTACCCTTCGGCGCTGCCCGCGACGCCGATGCCGCGCAAGCGCGCGCGGTATCGCCGGACCGGGTCCCGGCCGGGCGCGTCGGCGCTATGAGCCGAGGTCGGATTCAGCGCTGTTTCGATAGGGCGCCGCGTCGATGCGGTGCTTGCGCATCAAGGCCCAGAATGCCCGCCGGTGCTTGCTGGCGGCGCGCGCCGCCTGCGCCACGTTGCCGGCATGGCGTGCCAGGGAGCGCCGCAGGTACTCGCGTTCGAAGCCTTCGACCACGCGCGCCTTGGCCTGGCGGAAGGGCTCGTCGACGTGCGCGGCTTCGCGGCCGTGCAAGGCGGCCAGGGCGTGTTCGAGGCGGGCGCGCGACAGCGGCCGCCGGCGGCCTGCCCGGGCGCCATAGGCGGCCGCGGGTTCCTGCATGGCGCAGGGCATGGCGGGCGAGGCATCCGGCGGCGCGACCGGCACGGCGCTATGGCCGGACGCCCGGCACAGGCGCACCAGGCGCGCGCGCAGTTCGTCCGGACAGGCCGGCGCGCGGATGAAATCGGCGGCGCCCAGCGCCAGGAGGTCGAGGATGGCGGGCGCGGTGATGTCGAACACCAGCGCGATGAGCGGCGTGCGCGGGCCGGAGCCGGCATTGGCCAGCGCGGTGCGGATCCAGGACAGCGACGTGGGCGCCACCGGCAGCAGGCAGCCGTCGAAGCGCCGCAAGGCCAGCCTGGCGCGCCCCAGCAGCTGGGCGTCGGGCGCGCCGGGCGCCAGTGTGGCAAGTTCCTGGGCGTGCAGCCGCAACCGCCCCGCCTGCCCGCCAGGCTGCGCGACCCATTCCCTGACCCAGCGTTCGTGGCCCGGTGTCATCAGCACCGCGCAGTCGAGAGTTTCCCGCAAGATAGCCTCCTTGGTTACATATGCAAAAAAGGCAAGCGTACGCTGCAGGGGTGAAAAGCGATATTCGCAATCCCCACACTGCGGGTTATACGTATAAGGGAGAGGGGCGCGCCGCGCGGGCAGGCCTGCAAAAGCACAAGGCGGCCTCTCGGCCGCCTTGCGTAACGATGCGTCGCCAGAGCCCCGGAGGGGCCGGCGCCGGTGCTGCTTCAGTGCGTGTTGCGGGTCTGGCGCAGCTTGCGGGCCGCGACGGCCTGGGCCGCCAGCATGGCGAGCTCGGCTTCGACGACCGCGATGTCGGCCTTGTCCTTGGCGTTGCGCAGGGCCTCTTCGGCCTTCTCGCGCGCCGCCACGGCACGGGCTTCGTCAAGGTCGGCGGCGCGGATGGCCGTGTCGGCCAGCACCGTCACCATGCCCGGCTGCACTTCCAGGATGCCCCCGGCGACGAAGATGTTTTCCTCGCCTCCATCGGTACGGACGATCTTGACCGTCCCGGGGCGTATGCGCGAAATCAGCGGGGTGTGGCCGGGCAGGATGCCCAGCTCACCCGCTTCGCCAGGCAGCGCCACGAACTTCGCCTCGCCGGCGAAAATCGCTTCCTCTGCGCTGACGACATCCACATGCAGGGTAGCCATATGTGATCCTTATTGCAGTTTCTTGGCCTTCTCGAAGGCCTCGTCGATGGTGCCGACCATGTAGAAGGCCTGCTCGGGCAGCGCATCGCACTCGCCGTTGACGATCATCTTGAAACCGCGGATGGTCTCGGCCAGCGGCACGTACTTGCCGGGCGAACCCGTGAACACTTCGGCCACGTGGAACGGCTGCGACAGGAAGCGCTGGATCTTGCGCGCGCGGGCCACGGCCTGCTTGTCCTCGGGCGACAGTTCGTCCATGCCCAGAATGGCGATGATGTCGCGCAGTTCCTTGTAGCGCTGCAGCGTCTGCTGCACGCCACGGGCCACGGCGTAGTGCTCCTCGCCCACGACCTGCGGGTCGAGCTGGCGGCTGGAGGAATCGAGCGGGTCCACGGCCGGGTAGATACCCAGGGCGGCGATGTCGCGCGACAGCACCACGGTGGAGTCCAGGTGCTGGAAGGTGGTGGCGGGCGACGGGTCGGTCAAGTCGTCGGCAGGCACGTACACGGCCTGGATCGACGTGATGGAACCGGTCTTGGTCGAGGTGATGCGTTCTTGCAGCACGCCCATTTCCTCGGCCAGCGTCGGCTGGTAGCCCACCGCCGACGGCATGCGGCCCAGCAGCGCGGACACTTCGGTGCCGGCCAGGGTGTAGCGGTAGATGTTGTCGACGAAGAACAGGATGTCGCGGCCTTCGTCGCGGAACTTCTCGGCCATGGTCAGGCCGGTCAGGGCCACGCGCAGGCGGTTGCCCGGGGGCTCGTTCATCTGCCCGAACACCATCGCGACCTTGTCCAGCACCTTCGACTCTTCCATTTCGTGGTAGAAGTCGTTGCCTTCACGGGTGCGCTCGCCCACGCCGGCGAACACCGACAGGCCGCTGTGCTGCTTGGCGATGTTGTTGATCAGTTCCATCATGTTGACGGTCTTGCCCACGCCGGCACCGCCGAACAGGCCCACCTTGCCGCCCTTGGCGAACGGGCAGACCAGGTCGATAACCTTGATGCCGGTTTCCAGCAGTTCCACCGAGGGCGACAGTTCGTCGAAACGGGGAGCGGTCTGGTGGATGGCGCGCTTCTCGTCGGCTTCGATGGGGCCGGCTTCGTCGATGGGACGGCCCAGCACGTCCATGATGCGGCCCAGCGTGCCGTGGCCCACGGGCACCGAGATCGGCGCGCCAGTGCCCACGACTTTCATGCCGCGGCGCAGGCCGTCGCTGGAGCCCAGCGCGATGGTGCGCACCACGCCGTCGCCCAGCTGCTGCTGCACTTCCAGCGTCAGGCCCTTCTCGGCGAACTGCGACGTGTCGTCGGCCAGGGTGAGCGCTTCGTAGATCTTGGGCATTTGATCGCGGGGGAACTGAATATCCACCACGGCGCCGATGCACTGAACGATGGTTCCGTTGCTCATGTCGATTCCTTGCTTGATAGCTTTTTGACGGGATGCAGGCCGATCAGACGGCGGCCGCGCCCCCTACGATTTCCGAAATTTCCTTGGTGATCGCCGCCTGGCGGGTCTTGTTGTAGACCAGCTGCAGGTCGCCGATGACCTTCTTGGCGTTGTCCGACGCCGCCTTCATGGCGACCATCCGGGCCGACTGCTCCGAGGCCATGTTCTCGGCCACGGCCTGGTACAGCAGGCCTTCGACGTAACGCTGCAGCAAGTCGTCGATCACGCTCTTGGCATCGGGCTCGTAGATGTAGTCCCAGCTGTAGTTCGACTGCACCTCGGCCGTCTTGGACAGGGTTTCCGCGCCCGACTGGAAGGGATCGTCCAGGCCGCTGGCCAGCGGCAGCAGGCGCAGGAACACCGGTTCTTGCTTCATGGTGTTGACGAAGCGGGTGGCCGCCACGTACAGCGCGTCGATCTCGCCGTTCAGGTAGGCGTCGAGCTGGACCTTGATGGCGCCCAGCAGGCGGTCGAGGTCGGGCTTGTCGCCCAGCTGCACTTCGTGCGACACCAGGTTCGCGCCGACGCGGGTCAGGAGGCCCAGGCCCTTGTTGCCGAACGCCGTTGCCTGGACCCGGATACCGCGCTGGTCGAACTCTTTCAGCTTGGCCAGCGTCACACGGCTGATGTTGGTGTTCAGGCCGCCGCACAGACCCTTGTCGGTGGTGACCAGCACCACGCCCACCGCCTTGATCTCGCGTTCGACCAGGTACGGATGGCTGTACTCGGGGTTGGCCTGCATCAGGTGCGCGGCGATCTCGCGCACCTTGGTGGCGTACGGACGACCCGCGCGCATCCGGTCCTGCGCCTTGCGCATTTTGGATGCAGCGACCATTTCCATCGCCTTGGTGATCTTGCGCGTGTTCTGCACGCTCTTGATCTTGGTTCGGATTTCCTTGATTCCGGGCATTGCGCTTTCCTGTTGTAACGGCTTGGCGGGATGCGGCCGGGGCTCGCCCCGCCCTACCGTAGGGCGGGCGCCAGGCCCGCCGCTACGCCAGACATTGCCTTAAAAAGCACCGTGCTTCTTGAAATCCTGGATGGCGGCAGCCAGTTCGGCCTCGTCGTCCTTGGACAGTTCCTTGGTGTCTTCGATGCGCTGGATCAGGCCGGCATGCTTGGCCTTGAGTTGATCCTTCAGCGATTTTTCGAAGGCCAGGACCTGCGCCACGTCCACGTCGTCCAGGTAGCCGTTGTTCACCGCGTACAGCGTGACGGCCAGTTCCCACACCTGCAGCGGCTGGTATTGCGGCTGCTTGAGCAGTTCCACCACGCGCTTGCCGCGTTCCAGCTGGCGACGGGTCGCGTCGTCGAGGTCGGAAGCGAACTGCGCGAAGGCGGCCAGTTCACGGTACTGCGCCAGGTCGGTACGGATACCGCCGGACAGCTTCTTGATGACCTTGGTCTGGGCGGCGCCACCCACGCGCGACACCGAGATACCGGCGTTGATGGCGGGACGCACGCCGGCGTTGAACAGGTCGGTTTCCAGGAAGATCTGGCCGTCGGTAATGGAAATGACGTTGGTGGGCACGAAGGCCGACACGTCGCCCGCCTGGGTTTCGATGATCGGCAGCGCAGTCAGCGAGCCGGTCTTGCCCTTGATGGCACCGTTGGTGAACTTCTCGACGTATTCCTCGTTGACGCGCGCGGCGCGCTCCAGCAGGCGCGAGTGCAGGTAGAACACGTCGCCCGGGTAGGCTTCGCGGCCCGGCGGGCGGCGCAGCAGCAGCGACACCTGGCGGTAGGCCCAGGCTTGCTTGGTGAGGTCGTCGTAGATGATCAGGGCGTCTTCGCCGCGATCGCGGAAGTATTCGCCCATGGTGCAGCCGGCGTAGGCGGCCAGGTACTGCATGGCGGCCGAATCCGAGGCCGAGGCGGCCACGACGATGGTGTATTCCATGGCGCCGTGCTCTTCGAGCTTGCGCACCACGTTGTTGATGGTGGACGCCTTCTGGCCAATGGCGACGTACACGCACGTGACGCCCTTGCCTTTCTGGCTGATGATGGTGTCGACCGCGACGGCGGTCTTGCCGGTCTGGCGGTCGCCGATGATCAGCTCGCGCTGGCCACGGCCGATCGGCACCATCGAGTCGATGGCCTTGATGCCGGTCTGCAGCGGCTGCGACACCGAGCGGCGGGCGATCACGCCGGGGGCCACTTTCTCGATGATGTCGGTTTCTTTGGTGTCGATGGGGCCCTTGCCGTCGATGGGCACGCCCAGCGTGTTGACCACGCGGCCCTTCAGCTCGGGGCCGACCGGCACTTCGAGGATGCGGCCGGTGGTCTTGACCTGGTCGCCCTCGGACACGCCGGTGTAGTCGCCCAGAATCACGGCGCCGACGGAATCGCGCTCGAGGTTGAGCGCCACGCCGAAGACGTTGTTGGGAAACTCGAGCATTTCGCCCTGCATCACGTCGGACAGGCCATGGATGCGGGTAATACCGTCGGTCACGGACACCACGGTGCCCTGGGTACGAATGTCAGCCGAAGCGCCCAGGCCCTCGATGCGGCTCTTGAGCAGTTCGCTGATCTCGGAGGGATTGAGTTGCATATTGACTCCTGGAATCCTGTTTGTCTGGCCTGCCGTCTGCGCGTCAGGCGGCCAGGGTATCCCGCAAGCGGGCCAATTGGGCTTGTACGGAAGTATCGAGCACCTGGTCGCCGACCGCCACGCGCACGCCGCCGATCAGCGATTCGTCGACGGTGACACTGGGGTTGAGCTTGAGGCCGAATTTGGTTTCGAGCGCGTCGACCAGTTCCTTGACCTGGGCTTCGCTGAGCTCGAACGCGCTGGTGATTTCCGCCTGCGCCGTGCCTTCGTGACGATTCTTCAGCGCGACGAACTGCTTGGCGATGACCGGCAGCAGCAACAGGCGGTCGTTGGCCACCAGCAGCTCGACGAAATTGCGCACCGCCTGGGGCAGCTCGGACTTGGTCAGGCCGATGAACAGCTGGGCGCGCTGCGCGTCGTCCAGGCGCGGGTCGGACATCGCTTCGCGCACGTCGGGGTGGGCGGCTACTTGGGCCAGTTCGCCGATCAGGGCGGCCCAGGCCGGCAAGCCGGCCTTGTCGTCGCGCGCCGCGCTGAAAAGCGCCTCGGCGTAGGGCCTGGCGACAGTGGAAAGTTCAGCCATGGCGTTCCCGGATTAAAGCTGCGCCTTGAGCTGGTTGAGCAGCTCGGCATGGGCGCGGGCGTCGACCTCGCGCTTGAGGATCTGTTCGGCGCCCTTGACCGCCAGCGCGGCGACGTCGTCGCGCAGCGCATCGCGGGCACGCTGGGCTTCCTGCGCGGCATCCTGGGCCGCCTGGGCGACGATGCGGGCGCGCTCGGCTTCGGCTTCGCGGCGAGCCTGCTCGATCAGCGAGGCGGCCTGCTTTTCGGCCTCGATGATGCGGGCATGGGTTTCGGATTTGGCAGAAGCCTCGATCAGACTGACGCGCGCTTGGGCTTGGGCCAGGTCGGCCTTGCCCTTCTCGGCGGCGGCCAGGCCGTCGGCGATTTTTTGGCGGCGCTCGTCCATCGCCTTCGTCAGGGGGGGCCACACGAATTTCATCGTGAACCAGCCCAGAACGAAGAACACGAGCATCTGGAAAAAGATCGTCGCGTTCAGATTCACGGTCGTTCCTTTAACACCTTGCGGCTCCGGCCGCACCAATGGCGTCGCGGAGCTCTCGATACTTTGCCGACCGGCAGCGGAGCGATACCGCTGCCGCCGGCGTCAGGCCCGCCTTCATGCCGGCGGGCGTTGCCATGAACCGCCGGGCTCAGCCCACGAACGGGTTGGCGAAGGCGAACAGCATGGCGATACCCACGCCGATCAGGAACGCCGCGTCGATCAGGCCAGCCAGCAGGAACATCTTGGTTTGCAGCGCATTCATCAGTTCGGGCTGACGAGCCGAGGCTTCCAGGTACTTGCCGCCCATCAGTGCGATACCGATGCAAGCGCCGATGGCGCCCAGACCGATGATAAGACCGCAAGCGAGAGCAACGAAAGCGACGTTGGTCATGACAACTCCTTGGTTAGAAATCTGAAGTCAAATTGTAAGAAGACAGGTACTGCTTGGTATGCAAGAAAATCTTGCGCCCCGGCGTGGGCAACCGCCCGCGCCAGGAAAACGGGGTCAATGCCCTTCGTGAGCCTGGCCGATGTACACCAGCGTCAGCATCATGAAGATGAAAGCCTGCAACAGCACGATCAGGATGTGGAAGATGGCCCACACCGATCCCGCCAGCACATGGCCGATACCCAGGCCGACGCTGGCAGCGTTCAGGCCCGTCCAGGCGCCGCCCAGCAGGGCGATGAGCATGAACACGAGTTCGCCGGCGAACATGTTGCCGAACAACCGCATGCCGAGCGACACCGACTTGGCGGCGTATTCGATCAGGTTGAGCAGCAGGTTGGCGGGCGCCAGCAGCAGCGCGCCGATGCCGTGGGCATGGAAAGGCGCGGTGAAGAGTTCCTTGACGAAGCCGCCCGGGTGCTTGATCTTGATGCCGTAGTAGAACATCAGCAGCAGCACGCCCAGCGACATGCCCATGGGCACGTTCAGGTCGGCGGTGGGCAGGATGCGGTGGTAGTACAGCGGGTCGCCGTGGTGCTCGCCCAGGCCGGTCCAGCGCCACACCGAGGGCATCAGGTCGACGGGGATCAGGTCGAGCGCGTTCATCAGGACGATCCAGAGGAACACGGTGAGGGCCAGCGGGGCCACGAACAGGCGGCTCTTGGCGTTGGTGACGATGCCCTTGGCCTGCTCGTCGACCATGTCGACGATCATTTCGACGAAAGCCTGGAAGCGGCCCGGCACGCCGGCCGTGGCGCGGCGCGCGGCCAGCCAGAGAAAGACGACGACGGCCAGGCCGGTAAGGGCGGACCAGAAGATCGAGTCGTAGTTGATGACATCGAACTGGGCGATGACGGACTGCTTTTCGCCGATGTTGTTCAGATGCACCAGGTGGTGCTGGATATACGCGGACTGAGGCGATACGTCGCTGGCAGCAGCCATTTGGAACCCTACCCTCTTTGCTGTGGGGCCGGACCTTGCGGACCGGCCGTTGCATGATTTCTAAGCAGCTATGACAACTTGCGGAACATCAACAGCAGGAGATAGCCCTTGAGCGTGAAGATCAGGCCCAGCAGCACCGCCGGCCATACCAGCCAGCCCTGCGCCACACGCGACAGCAGCCACAACAGCAGCGCCGTCATGAGCAGCTTGACCATCTCGCCGAGGAAAAAAGTAACGGGACTGGCTCGACCCGATTTGAGTACGTTGATGAGCAGACGCAATGCAAACAGCGCATTGGGTATGAAATACGCTCCCGCCCCCGCCAACGCCGACAAACCCGCCGCCGCCCCCGCAATGATCCCTGCAATTGCCGCCGCCGCGAGGCCCATGGCACCCTGCGCCGCCAATGCCCACAAGAGCCCCCGGCAAGCCTGGGCATCGAGTGCCGCGCGATCGGCATCGGTAAGCACCGGATTTTGTTCCACCAGGCTTTGCATCAGGCTTCCCCGCTCTTGCGGACACGACATGCGTGGTAGGCCACCACGTGTTTTTATCCCGCAAGCGTCAAACCCGTAGAGTATAGCGTGATTCGTTTTGCGCCGGCAAATGAAGAAAGCGGCGCCGGATGACTCCGGCGCCGCTTTCCAGGCGCAGGGCAGGCCAGCCCCGCGGTCAGTCTTCGCGGACCGGCGGCGGTGCCCAGTTGCCGTCCAGGGCGATGTCGCGCGGCCAGTACAGCCGCATGTTCAGCATGAAGTTGCCCCGGTCGGGCGCGGGCAGCCAGTTCGCCGCCTTGCGCGGGCCCGGATCGTCGCGCTGGATGTAGATGTCCAGCGAGCCGTCGGCGTTGTATTGCAGCGGGTCCGTGCTGCGCAGCGCATAGCGGCCGATACGGTTGGGCGCCAGGTTGCGGTCGGCGTTGTAGAGGATCAGCGACCACGCGGCATTGGCCGGCGGCAACTGGCCCTTGTCGAAGTGCAGTACGTATTCTTCATCGCTGCGCAGGGCGTCGCCATCGTCGTCGACCGTGGTGACGGGGTACAGCGCGTCGTGCGGCGTGGTGGCGCCCAACCCGGCGTAGGCAATGGCGGCGCGCCGCGTGTAGTCGGTGCCGTAGGTGCCGATGCCTGTCAATACGGTATTCCAGCCGTTCATGGGCGTGCCCAGGCGCGGCACCGCGTCGGCGATGCGGCGGCCCGCCACCGGCAGCGCGTCGGCCAGGGCCTGCTGCACCGCCGGGTCGAGCCGGTTGTACGAGAATGGCTGCGGACCGGCCAGGCCGATGCGGCGCAGCCGCGACAACATGGCGTTGTCATTGGCGTGCGGCGGGTTGGCGCGCAGCAATTCGGCGAACACCGTGAAGAAGGTCGCGGGGTCCATGGCCGCAACCTGCTGCCCCGGCGAACCCTGGGCGCTCCAGGTGACCGTCGCGGCGGGTCCCGCCAGCGTCGACGGCGCGCCTATGGGCGTATAGCCGGGGCTGGACGGGCTTTGCGGCCAGGCGGCCGGCTTGGCCGCGCCGCGCCGCGGCGGCGTGACGAGCGTCGGCGCGGACGGTGCCACCGCCATCGGCGAGGCCGTCATGCCGGCCTGGAACTGGTTCACGGCGGCGTACTCGGCCTGTCCGCCGGTCTGGATGCGGGCGATCAGCCACCCCATCGCGGTGGGGCTGCGCACCACTTCCACGCCGAGCGGCGCCGTGCCCTGCCAATGGGGCCCGACGATGGCGAAGGCCTGCTCGCCGTTGCCGGTGGTGCGGGTCCCGCGCGAGGCGTATTCATCGGTCCACATATCCAGCAGCGACATCGCGTAGTAGCGCCCGCCCGAATCGGGCACGCGGATGATCAACGGCTGGCGCGAAACGTCGTACCAGAGGCTGGAGTACAGCATGTCGGTGCTGGGCCAGGTCACATCGGTGGCGCCCGGGTCGGGGAAGACGGTGCGGTGGCCGAACTGGTTCATGGGCGCTTTGCCCGCCAGCGAGGTCTGGACCTGGGTGGAGGCGCGGCGGGTGGCCTCCATGAGCACCATGGGATAGGCGTACAGATAAGCGTCCACCGCGGTGTCCTGCAGTTCTTCCGCGGACAGGGCGGATTGCGACGCTGCCACCGGGGTTTCCGATACCAGCCGCATAGAGGGCTGTGGGTACTGTGCCAGGGCCGCGCAGGCAAAGCCGGCGCCGAGCGCAGCGGCCAGGGCCGCGCGGGGCCAGCGGCGCGAAGAGTGGGAATGGTCAGGCATGGGGGCTCCTTGTTCGTTGTTGGCAAACGAGCCGACCCTCCCGCCAGGGTGGCGGGAGGACCTTTTCAGGTATCACGCCATTTCAGGATAGGCGCGGAAGCTGCAACAAGGTGCAATTCAAGCGTTACAACCGGCAACCGGTTACCTGGCCGCCGGGCCATGCCGCCGCCCTGCCCCCCGGACGGCTGGAGGAAGCGTTACTTGTGCCGGAAATTGGGCGGGCGCTTTTCCACGAAGGCGGCCATGCCTTCTTTCTGGTCCTCGGTGGCAAACAGCGAATGGAATACCCGGCGCTCGAACAGCAGGCCTTCGTTGAGGGAAGACTCGAAAGCCCGGTTGACGCATTCCTTGGCCATCATGACCGAGGGCAGCGACATCGAAGCAATGACGGTGGCGGCCTCGAGCGCCTCGTCGAGCAGCTTGTCGGCCGGCACCACGCGCGACACCAGGCCGGCGCGCTCGGCCTCTTCGGCCCCCATCATGCGGGCGGTCAGGGCCAGGTCCATGGCCTTGGCCTTGCCCACCGCGCGTGGCAGGCGCTGCGTGCCGCCCGCGCCGGGAATGACGCCCAGCTTGATCTCGGGCTGGCCGAACTTGGCGGTGTCGGCGGCGATGATGATGTCGCACATCATGGCCAGCTCGCAGCCGCCGCCCAGCGCGTAGCCGCCGACCGCCGCGATGACCGGCTTGCGGATGCGCTTGAGGGTTTCCCAGTTGCGGGTGATGTACTCGCTGCCGTAGACGTCCATGTACGACCAGTCTTTCATGGCGCCGATGTCCGCGCCCGCCGCAAAGGCTTTTTCACTGCCGGTGATGACCACCGCGCCGATGCCTTCGTCGGCCTCGAACGCCAGCAGCGCGGCGCCCAGCTCATTCATGAGCTGGTCGTTGAGCGCGTTGAGCGCCTTGGGACGGTTCAGGGTCAGCAGCCCGACCCGGCCACGGGTTTCGACCAGCACAAACGACTCGCTCATGGATGTCTCCTGGAGAAAAATGCGTAGGAAAGTAAGATAGCGCAATGAACACACCCGTAATTTACCGCCTGGAACCGCGCGACCCCGCCGGCCACCGCTATCACGTCACGCTGACCGTGCAGGAACCCGATCCAGCCGGGCAGCGGCTGGCCTTGCCGGCCTGGATCCCGGGCAGCTACCTGATCCGCGATTTTTCCCGCCAGATCGAGACCCTGGGCGCCCGCGCCGGCGGCCGGCCGGTCGCCGTGGCCAAGCTGGACAACCACACGTGGCAGGCCGCGCCCTGCGACGGGCCGCTGCAGGTGGATTACACCGTCTATGCCTGGGACTTGTCGGTGCGCGGCGCGCACCTGGACGAAACGCACGGTTTTTTCAATGGCACCAGCGTGTTCCTGCGCGTACTGGGCCAGGAACAGGCGCCCTGCCTGCTGGACCTGGCGCCGCCGCGCGGCATCGCCGGCTGGAAGGTGTACACCAGCCTGCCCGAGGCCCGCGGCCACGCGGGCGCGGCGCGCCGCCACGGCTTCGGCCTGTACCGGGCGCCCGACTACGACGCGCTGATCGACCATCCGGTCGAGATGGGCACGCCGCAGGTGGTCCGGTTCACGGCGCACGGCGCCGAACACGAGATGGTGTTCACCGGCGTTGCCCCCAACCTGGACCTGGCGCGCATTGCGGCGGATGCGCGCCGCATCTGCGAGGCGCAGATCGCGTTCTTCGAGCCGCGCGCCCGGCGTGCGCCCTTCCTCGACAGCAGCGACCGCTACGTCTTCATGACCATGGTGGTGGGCGACGGCCATGGCGGCCTGGAACACCGCGCCAGCACCGCGCTGATGGCGTCGCGCAAGGACCTGCCGGTGCTCGGCCAGCAAGGCCAGGGCGAGGGTTATCGCGGGTTCCTGGGGCTGGTCAGCCACGAGTACTTCCACACGTGGAACGTCAAGCGCATCAAACCCGCCGCCTTCGTGCCGTACGACCTGCAGCAGCCGGACCTGACCCGGCTGCTGTGGGTGTTCGAGGGCTTCACCTCGTACTACGACGACCTGATGCTGCTGCGCTCGGGCGTCATCGGCCAGGTCGATTACCTGCGGCTGCTGGGCAAGACCATCACCGGCGTGGCGCGCGCGCCCGGACGGCGCAAGCAGTCGGTGGCCGAGAGCTCATTCGACGCCTGGACCCGCTACTACAAGCAGGACGAGAACTCCCCCAACGCGCTGGTGAGCTACTACACCAAGGGCGCGCTGGTGGCGCTGGGGCTGGACTTGACCATCCGCCGCGACAGCGGCGGCGCGCGCTCGCTGGACGACGTCATGCGACTGTTGTGGCAGCGCTATGGCCGGGATTTCTATCGGGGCAAGCCGCAGGGGCTGCCCGAAGACGCGCTGCCGGAATTGGTGCGCGAGGCCACCGGCGTCGACGTGAGGCGGTTCGTGGCGCGCCACGCCTACGGCACGGCCGACGTACCGCTGGCGGAGCTGCTGGCGCCGCACGGCATCGCGCTGCAATGGAAAGCGCCGGTCAATATTCCGTCGCTGGACGTGCGCACGCGCAAGCAGGGCGACGGGCTGGCGCTGGCCACCGTGTTCGAGGGCGGCGCGGCCCATCGCGGCGGGCTGTCGGCCGGCGATGTCCTGGTGGCGGTGGATGGCCTGCGCGTGGACGCGCCGGCCGGGCTGGACTTGCTGCTGGCCCAGTACCGTCCGGGCGACCGCGTCACTGTGCACGTGTTCCGCCGCGACGAGCTGCGCGCCTTTACGGTGCGCCTGGCGGCGCCGGCGGCGCTGGACTGCGTGCTGGCGACGGCCTAGCCCGCCGAATGCCGCGGCGGGCGGGCGCGGCAATAGGTGTCTGACACCCCGCGGAGGCGTCCCGTGCAGTGGCGGCCGTCTCATGGGGTGTCAGACACCTGGATACGATGGGGTGCCAGACGCCGGGATATACCCCGGGATATGCCTGGATGGCCTGGATGCCGGCTGGCTGGCCCGGCTAGCCGGCGCCGCGCTCGCCGCGGCGCTGGATGGCCTTGGCGGCCACCACGCCATCGGCCAGCGAGGTCACCACGCAGGGATGCATGCGGTGCGCCACTTCGCCGATGGCGTAGACATCGGCCGCACTGGCTTCGGCCGTGGCGGCATCGGTGCGGATGTAGCCGCGCGCGTCGCGCTGCAGGCCCAGGGCATCGGCAAAGGCGGCCTGCGGTTCCCAGCCGTAGAACACCAGGATCAAGTCGTAGGCGCGGCCGTCCACCGTGCGGGCCGCCGGATCCACCTGGTAAGGGCCGACCCGCACCCCGTCCCGCCCGGCGCGCGCCACCCATTGCTGCTGGGCCCGCACGCTGCGGGCATACAAGTGCACGGCACGGGCGCCGCGGTTGCGCACATAGACGAAGTTCTCGAAAGCATTGTCGCCCCCGCCCAGCACGGCCACCGACAGGCCGGCGTAGTCTTGCGCCATGATGGACGAACCCGGGCCAATGAACACCCCGGGCCAGGCCGCCTCTGGCGGATGGCCCGGCAGCCCGCGCGCGCGCACGCCCGAAGCGATGACCAGGGCGCGGCCGCGCACGGTTTCCATGGCGCCGTCCGCGCGGCCCAGGTCGACCTCGAAGCCGCCGTCGGCCCGCCGGGCCTGCAGCGCGGGCGTCCCCAGGCGGGTCGGCACGCCGGCCGCCTGCACGCTGGCGGCGATATTGGCGGCAACCTGCTGGCCGGTGACACCGGGCAGGACGGCGATCCAGTCATCGGCGAAGGGGTTGTCGGCCGCCAGCCCGCCCAGGCGGCCGCCGGCCTCGACCAGCAACGGCGCCAAGCCCAGGCGGGCCAGCCAGATGGCGCACGAGGCCCCGGCGGGGCCGCCGCCCACGATTACCGCGTCGTATTGCTGCCGCATATCTGTTCTGTTCCGTGTGTCGCACTGTGACGCGCCGCAAGGCGCATCGGCGGAATTGTAGCCAGCCCCCCCGCCCGCCTTACAATTCCGGTTCCCTCCTCCAGGTCTCCATCATGCCCACACGCCGCATCATCCTTTCCGGACTGGCGCTGGATGCCCGCATCGGCATTCTCGAACACGAACGCCGGGCCACGCAGCCCCTGCACATCGACGCGGAGTTCGACGTGGACATCACCCGCAGCGTGGACGACCACGACATCCACAGCGTGCTGGACTACCGCCGGCTGCGCGAGGCCATCGTCGAGGAATGCACCCAGGCGCACGTGAACCTCATCGAGACGCTGACCGAGCAGGTCGCGGCCCGCCTGCTGCGCGACTTCGCCGAGATACGCTCGCTGCGGCTGCGCATCAGCAAGCCGATGGCCTTCTCCGACTGCGCCGCGGTCGGCGTGGAGATCCAGATCAACCGCTAGCACCACTCATCATGCAAGACCTCATCGATACCCCGGCCGCCGCCCCCCGCACGCCGGCCCAGGAAAAGATCCGCCACGAGGGCAACAAACTGGCCAAGCGCCTGGCGCGCGAAACCACGCGCGCCATCGCCGACTTCAACATGATCGAGGCCGGCGACCGCGTCATGGTGTGCCTGTCCGGCGGCAAGGACTCCTACGCGCTGCTCGACATCCTGCTGGCGCTGCGCAAGCGCGCCCCCTTTTCGTTCGACATCGTGGCGGTCAACCTCGACCAGAAGCAGCCGGGCTTCCCGCCCGAAGTGCTGCCGAACTACCTGACGTCGCTGGGCGTGCCGTTCCACATCGAGACCCAGGACACCTATTCGATCGTGACGCGGGTGATCCCCGAGGGCAAGACCATGTGCTCGCTGTGTTCGCGGCTGCGGCGCGGCATCCTGTATCGCGTGGCGGGCGAACTGGGCGCCACCAAGATCGCGCTCGGCCATCACCGCGACGACATTCTCGCCACCTTCTTCCTGAACCTGTTCTATGGCGGCAAGGCCAAGGCCATGCCGCCCAAGCTGGTCTCCGACGACGGCCGCCACACGGTGATCCGGCCACTGGCCTATGTCCCGGAAAGCGACCTGGTGGCCTATGCGAAGTTCAAGCAGTTCCCGATCATCCCGTGCAACCTGTGCGGCTCGCAGGAAAACCTGAAGCGCCAGGAAGTGGCGCGCATGATCCAGGAATGGGATCGCCGGCATCCCGGGCGGTCGTGGAATGTGTTCAATGCGCTGTCGCGCATCGTGCCGTCGCACCTGATGGACCGCGACCTGTTCGATTTCGTGGGGCTGACGCCCACGGGCGTGGCGGACGCCAACGGCGACACCGCGTTCGACCCGGTGGACCCGGCGGATCCGCAAGGCGAAATGGATGGCGGATGCGGGGACGGGCCGGCGGACGGCGCGGCGGGGATGGCGGAACAGAAGGTGGTGTTCGCGCGGTTGTAAGGCGGGGCGTCTTGGATGGTGTCAGACACGCGAGGTGTCTGACACCTGGCCGTGAAGGCGCGGGTGTTGCATGGTGTCAGACAGCCGCAGGGTGTCTGACACCTGCTGCACGGCCGGGATGCGGCTACGGGTTCAGCACGCGCACCGGCTGGCCGGCCATCCAGCCGCTCACGGCTTCCAGGGCGTTGCGGTAGAAGGCGGTGAAATTCTCGGGGCTGACATAGCCCAGGTGCGGCGTCAGCACGACGTTGTCCAGCGCCCGCACCGTGTCGGTGGGCGGCAGCGGCTCTTCGGAAAACACATCCAGGCCGGCGCCCGCCAGGCGTCCCTTGCGCAGGGCGTCGAGCAGGGCGTCCTGGTCGACCAGCCCGGCGCGCGAAGTGTTCACCAGGAAAGCCGTGGGCTTCATGGCGGCCAGCGCTGCCGCATCCACCACTTGGCGGGTGCGCTCGCTGAGGATCAAATGCACGCTGACAACATCGGCATTGGCGAACAGCTCGTGCTTGGCGGCATAGGCCACGCCGGCTTGCGCGGCGCGTTCGGGCGTCAGGTTGGGGCTCCAGGCCAGGACGTCCATGCCGAACGCCTTGCCCACCTGCGCCACCGCCGTGCCCAGCTTTCCCAGGCCCACGACGCCCAGGCATTTGCCGGCCAGCGGCCGCGGCATGCCGGTTTGCCACAGGCCGCGGCGCATGTTGGCGTCTTCGGCCGTCAGGTTCTTGAATAACGCCAGGATGTGCGCCCAGGCTAGTTCGGCGGTGGCGGTGTTGGCATCGGCGCTGCCCGGCGCGCCGCACACCACGATCCCGCGGCGCGAGCAGGCATCCATGTCGATGGCCAGGTTGCGCATGCCGGTGGTGACCAGCAGCCGCAGGTTGGGCAGCGACTCGATCAGTTGCGCCGGGAACGGCGTGCGCTCGCGCATGGCCACGATGACCTCGAAAGGCTGCAGCGCGCGCACCCGCTCGGCTTCGGGCAGGTAATCACGGAACGACTGCACCCGCGCCCGCGGGCCCAGGGTGGTCCAGTCGGCGTAGCGCTCGGCCACGCCGTGGTAATCGTCCAGCAGCGCAACCTTGATCGTGTCGGTGTTCACGGGCGGTCTCCGGTCATTGGCCCAGGCGGGCCTGGATCATCTCGAGCGGCGCGGCGCCGTTCAGGCGGGTGCCGTCCTGGAAGAAAATGGCGGGCGTGCCGCGCACCATCAGCTTCTGGCCCAGCGCCAGCACTTGCTGGATGGGGGTCTCGCATTCGGCGCTGGCCGGCGTCTTGCCGTCCAGCATCCAGTCCTGCCAGGCCTGGGCCGGGTTCGCCGCGCACCAGACGTCGCGCGACTTGGTGTGCGAATCGGGCGCCAGGATCGGATACAGGAAGGTATAGATGGTGATGTTGTCGACCCCGCGCAGGGTCTTGTGCAGTTGCTTGCAATAGCCGCAGTTGGGGTCTTCGAAGATCGCGATCTTGCGCGAGCCGTCGCCGCGCACTTGCTTGACGGCCAGCTCCAGCGGCAATTCATCGAACGACACCGAGCCGAGCTTTTCCTGCCGTTCACGGGTCACGTCGCGACGCGTCATGGCATCGATGAGCGGGCCTTCCATGACCCAGGTGACCTTTTCGTCGGTATAGATCAGGTCGCCGCCGATCTGGACCTCGAACAAGCCGTAGGGCGTACGCCGCACCGCGGTCACGCTGAGTTCGGTGAAGCGCTGCTCGAAGCGCTCCTTGACGGCCTGCGCGGCGGGGTCGGCCGCCGTGTCGCTGGAGACGGATTTGGCCGCCGGCGCCTGGCTGCCCGGCGAGGTGGAATAGACCTGGCCCTGGCCGCCCGCCGGCGCCTGCGCCCATGCACTGCAGGCCCAGGCCAGGCTGGCGGCGCAAAGCGGGCCAGTCAGCAGGGCGGAAATACGGAAACTCATTGATGCTCCTTGGGGCGACTCAGTTGCGCGAAGCCCCGTCTATCAGTTGGCGCTTCAGGAAAGGCGAAGCGTCGACCCATTGCATGCCTGCATTGCGCAGCCATGCCAGCGGCGCCGCGCGCGCGCCGAACAGGCGGTGCAGGCCGTCGGTGGCCAGGCGCATGGCGAACACCGACTCGGCGCGCGCCCGCTGGTAGCGGCGCAGCACGCGTGCGTCGCCCGCCGGGCGATACGGCTCGCGGCCGGCCACCACGCGGGCCAGGGCCTCGACGTCGCCCAGGCCCAGGTTGAGGCCCTGGCCCGCCAGCGGATGCACGCGATGCGCCGCGTCGCCGGCCAGCGCGATGCCGGGGCCGGTCATGCGGGCCTGTTCCAGCGCCAGCGGGAAACCGTGCAGCTTGCCGCGCATGCGCAGCCTGCCCAGGCGGCCATGCGCGGCGTGGGCCAGCAATTGTTCCAGTCGCGCCGCCTGCTCGTCGGGCGGAAGCGCCTGCAGGGCCTTGGCATGGGCATTGTGCATCGACCAGACCATCGACACCTGCGGCCCGGCGGACGTATCCGGCAGCGGCAGCAAGGCCAGCACGCCATCGTCGCGGAACCACTGGAACGCGGTGCCCTGGTGAGGGCGCTCGGCGTCCAGGTGCGCCACCAGCCCGGTGTCGTCGTACGGCGTCGAGGCATGCGGAATGCCCGCCGCCGTGCGCAGCGGCGAAGCGGCGCCGTCTGCGCCGACGAACAGCTCGGCCTGCAGCCATTCGCCGGAGCTGGTCTCGACCGCGCCATCGCGCCAGCCGACGCAGCGTTCGGCCAGCCAGGGAATGCCGAACATGCGCACCGCCTGCACCAACACGCGTTCGATCTCGCCCGACTCGACGATCCAGGCGAGCTGGGCCTGGGCCGCCTGCCAGGCGTTGAGGTCGACCCGGCCGTCGGCGTCGCCGTGGATTTCCATTGCCTGCACCGGCATGATGCGCGCCGCGGGCATGGCGTCCCAGACGCCCAGCTCGGACAGGAAGCGCTGACTGGCCGGAGAAATGGCGTAGACGCGCGGATGAAAGGCGTCCGGGTCGGCCGCCGGAACCGTGACCGCCGGCGCCAGCAATGCCACCCGCTGGCCGCGGCGCGCCAGCGCCAGGGCGCTGGCCAGCCCGACGATACCCGCGCCGCAGACGACGATCTGGTGTTTCATCGCGCGCTGGGCTCCCCGGCCTGCTTGGGCCACAACAGCCACATCTGGCCGCGCTGCTTCATGCGCCCGGCCTGCGCGCCGGCCTCTTCGCCGAAACCCCAGTAGAAGTCGGCGCGCGCCGCGCCTTTGATGGCCGTGCCGGTATCCTGGGCGAATACCAGGCGCTGCAGCGGCCGCTCGGACGCCGGCCAGGTAGTGGACAAGTAGACCGGCGCCCCCAGCGGCACGAAACCGGCGTCCACGGCAATGGAGCGCTGCGGAGCCAGCGGAATACCATAGGCGCCCTTGGGGCCGAGCTCGGGATCGACCACGGCCTCTTCGCGGAAGAACACCACCGCGGGATTGGCGTTGAGCATTTCCTGCACGCGCCCGGGATTGCGCTGCGCCCAGGCACGGATGTTCTGCATCGAGGCCTGGTCGGCGCGCAGCTCGCCCTGCGCGATCAGCCAGCGCCCGATCGACGCGTAAGGCTGGCCGTTGTGGTCGGCGTAGGCGACGCGGATGGTGGTGCCGGCGTCGGGGCCGTCGACCAGCTGGACCCGGCCCGAGCCCTGCACCTGCAGGAAGAAATTGTCGACCGGATCGTCCACCCAGGCGATGACCGGCGGCCGCTTGCTGGAGGAATCGATGGCGGCGCGCGTGTCGTATGGCACGACGCGCTTGCCCACCAGCTTGCCGCGCACCCGCTTGCCGGCAAGTTCCGGGTACACCGCGCCCAGGTCGATGGTGAGCAGGTCGTCGGGCACCGCGTACAGCGGCCACTGGTACGGGCCGCCCTGGCGCCGCGAGCCGCGCACCAGCGGCTCGTAATAGCCGGTGACGGTATTGGTGGCGGGCCGGTTGTCCGCCCCGTTGACGCGCCACGGCTGCAGGTGGGCCTGCAGGAAGCGCCGCACGCCGGCGGCATCGGATGGCGCCTGGGCCGGATCGGCGGCCGCCGCGCAGACCGGCTGCCAGGCGCGCGGCGTGGCGCGGGCCGGCGCGGCCAGATTGCCCGTGGTCGGACGCATCAGGCCCTTGCAGTTGCGCAGGAACAGCGGCCAGAACCGGGACAGGTCATCGCTGCTCCAGCCCGGCAGCTCGGCCCAGGCGGCGCGCTGGTAGCGGCCGGCCAGGTTGCGCGGCGGCGTATCGGGCAGGGCCGACAGCGGCGGCACCACCAGGGGGCCGCTCACCGAGGGCGTGGCCGGCGCGCCGGCCGGGCCGGGTTCGTGGGGGATTTCCGACAAGGCACAGGCCGCCAGCAGCGGCGGCAGGCACAACAAACTGAGAAGACGCTTCATGGGCAACGGAAAGGAATCGGTGGTTCGCCAAGGCCGTCAATGCAGGGTGCGGGGCATCGCCAGCAGGAATTCGGCGATCGGCACCTCGAAGGGAATGCCGTTCTCGCCTACGCAATGGTAAGTGCCGCGCATGGTGCCGACCGGCGTCTTGAGCGGACAGCCGCTGGTGTATTCGAAGGTTTCGCCCGGCGCCAGCAGCGGCTGCTGGCCCACCACCCCCAGGCCGCGCACTTCCTGCACGCGCTGGTTGCCATCGGTGATGATCCAGTGGCGGCTGATGACCTGGGCGGGGTGCTCGCCGGTATTGGTGATGCGCACGGTATAGGCGAACACGTACTGCTGTTCGGCGGGATCGGACTGCTCCGGCACGAAGCGCGGAGCCACGGAGACGGTCAGGTCGTACGGTTTCACGGGCCTTTCCCGGTGGGCACGAGGGCGGTTGAGCGGCGCCGCGCGGGGATCCGGGCGCCACAGGGCGGCATCCAGGCGCGGCAAACTACAATAATGGCACATTATGCCCGCGGAAACCCCGATCATCATGCCCTCCCCGTCCCCGGCCGCCACGCGCATCGCCCCCAGCATCCTGTCCGCCGACTTCGCCCGCCTGGGCGAGGAAGTCCGCGACGTCGTCGCCGCCGGCGCCGACTGGATCCACTTCGACGTCATGGACAACCACTATGTGCCCAACCTGACCATCGGGCCCATGGTGTGCGCCGCCATCCGGCCCCATGTGCAGGTGCCCATCGACGTGCACCTGATGGTCGAGCCCGTGGACGAGCTGGTTCCCCAGTTCGCCAAGGCGGGCGCCAATATCATCACGTTCCACCCCGAGGCCTCGCGCCACGTGCACCGCACGCTGTCGCTGATCCGCGACCATGGCTGCCAGGCCGGGCTGGTGTTCAACCCGGCCAGCCCGCTGGACGCCATGGACCACGTCATGGACCTGCTGGACGTGGTGCTGCTGATGTCGGTCAACCCGGGCTTCGGGGGCCAGAGCTTCATTCCCGCCACCCTGCACAAATTGCGCGACGCCCGCGCGCGCATCGACCGCTGGATGCAGGCAGGCGGCCAGCCCATCCTTCTGGAGGTCGATGGCGGGGTCAAGGTCGACAACATCGCCCGGATCCGCGCGGCCGGCGCCGATACCTTCGTGGCCGGTTCGGCCATTTTCGGGCAGCCCGACTACGCGGCGGTCATCCAGGCCCTGCGCGGCGAGATCGCCAAGGCTGGCGCCCAGGCCTGCTGACCCTTCGCCCGAGACCCGCCATGACGACTTTCCAAGCCGTACTGCTGGACCTGGACGGCACCCTGCTGGACTCCGTCCCCGACCTGGCGCACGCCGCCAATGCCATGCGCATCGAACTGGGCATGCCGACGCTGCGCGAAGACGTGATCGCCACGTTCGTGGGCAAGGGCGTCGACAATCTCGTGCGCAGGGCGCTGGCCGGCTCGCTGCAGGCTGCCGACCCCGCACCGGCGGAATTCGCGCGCGCGCGCGACTCTTTCTATCGCCACTACCACCTGGTCAACGGCGACAAGGCCGCCGTGTTCGACGGCGTGATCGAGGGCCTGAAGGCCATGCGCGACCAGGGCCTGAAGCTGGCCGTCGTAACCAACAAACCCACCGAATTCACCCTGCCGTTGCTGCAGCGCACCGGACTGGCGGGCTTTTTCCAGGAAGTGGTTTGCGGCGACACCTGCGCGCGCCGCAAGCCCGATCCCGACCAGATGCTGCATGCCTGCGAGCGCCTGGGTGTCGTCCCGGCCCAGGCGGTGGCGATCGGCGACTCCATCAACGACGCCCAGGCCGGCCGGGCCGCCGGCATGCACGTGCTGGCCGTCCCCTACGGTTACAACGAAGGCCAGGACGTGCACGGGCTCGATGTCGATGGTATAGTTGCCAGCATTGCCGAAGCCGCCCAGTGGATCGCCCTCTGGAACGCCGACCGCAAGCAACCATTTACCGCACCCGTCAAATGAACGCTCGCCCCTCGAACCAAATGCGCAACGCCTCGTGGCGTTGGTGGCGTTTGTCTTCCGGGTGGCGATGATTCCCTTCCCGGCCCTGGACGCACCTGCCGCCTAGCGCCGAAGCTGTACCAAACACAGCGCCAAAGCCCGGACCAACGACTGGACCGGGCTTTTTCGTTATGGCGTGCCCGGTCCGTAGACCCGAAAACCCTACGAGACCCCACATGACCGAGATCGAATTCAACGCGCTGGCCGCTCAGGGATACAACCGCATTCCCCTGGTGGCCGAAACCTATGCCGACCTGGACACGCCGCTGGCCATCTACCTGAAACTGGCCCACAGCGGCCCGCAGAGCGGCCGCATGAGCTGCCTGATGGAATCGGTGGTGGGCGGCGAGCGCTTCGGCCGCTATTCCTTCATCGGCCTGCCGGCGCGCACGGTGATCCGCGCCAGCGGCACCACCACCGAAGTACTGCATGACGGCCAGGTCGCCGAGACGCACGAAGGCGACCCGCTGGCCTTCATCGAGCAGTACCAGAACCGCTTCAAGGTCGCTCTGCGGCCCGGCATGCCGCGCTTCTGCGGCGGCCTGGCAGGCTATTTCGGCTACGACACGGTGCGCCACATCGAGCCGCGCCTGGGACCGGCGTGCAAGCCCTTCCCGGCCGGCATGGATGGCGGCACGCCCGACATCATGCTGATGCACGTGGACGAGCTGGTCATCGTCGACAACCTGGCCGGCCGCACCTACCTCATGGTTTACGCCGACCCGACCAAGCCCGAGGCCTATAGCCGCGCGCAGCGCCGCCTGCTGGAGCTGCGCAGCCGCCTGCGCCGGCCGGTGGAAATCCCGTACAGCCACGCCAGCATGCAGACCGAAGAGCGGCGCGACTTCGCCAAGGCCGACTACCTGGCCGCCGTGCGCCGCGCCAAGGAGTACATCGCCGCCGGCGACCTGATGCAAGTGCAGGTGGGCCAGGTCATCGCCAAGCCGTTCCGCGACGCGCCGCTGTCGCTGTACCGCGCGCTGCGCTCGCTGAACCCGTCGCCCTATATGTACTTCTGGAATTTCGGCGACTTCCAGGTGGTGGGCTCGTCGCCCGAGATCCTGGTGCGCCAGGAACAGATCAACGACAACGGCGCCGCCAAGTCACAAGTCACCATCCGTCCCCTGGCCGGCACGCGCAAGCGCGGCGCCACGCCCGAGCAGGACCTGGCGCTGGCCGAGGAACTGCGCGCGGATCCCAAGGAAATCGCCGAGCACGTGATGCTGATCGACCTGGCCCGCAACGATGTGGGCCGCGTGGCCGAAGTCGGCTCGGTCAAAGTGACCGACACCATGACTATCGAACGCTATTCGCACGTCATGCACCTGGTGTCGAACGTGGCCGGCAACCTCGATCCCGGCATGAGCAGCATGGACGTGCTGCGCGCCGCGTTCCCGGCCGGCACGCTGACCGGCGCGCCCAAGGTGCGCGCCATGGAAATCATCGACGAGCTCGAGCCGGTGCGCCGCGGCATCTACGGCGGTGCGGCGGGCTACCTGAGCTACGGCGGCGAAATGGACGTGGCCATCGCCATACGCACCGGGGTGATCAAGAACGGCATGCTGTACGTGCAGGCGGCCGCCGGCATTGTGGCCGACTCCGACCCGGAACTGGAATGGGCCGAAACCGAGGCCAAGGCGCGGGCGGTGCTGCGCGCCGCCGAACAAGTGCAACATGGTCTGGACGATCCGATCTGAGCCACGTGCCGCTTGATCCTACCCCGTGCGCTGAACCGCGCGACCGCGTAACCGACTCCGCAGGTGCCTCATGCTATTGATGCTCGACAACTACGATTCCTTTACCTACAACCTGGTGCAATACTTCGGCGAGCTGGGCCAAGACGTGCGGGTAGCCCGCAACGACCAGATCAGCGTCGATGAAATCGCCCGCATGGCGCCCGACCGCATCTGCGTGTCCCCCGGCCCCTGCTCGCCGGCCGAGGCGGGCATTTCGGTGGAACTGATCCGGCGCTTCGCCGGGCAGGTGCCCATCCTGGGCGTGTGCCTGGGCCACCAGGCCATCGGCGCGGCCTATGGCGGCGACATCGTGCGCGCCCGGCAGATCATGCACGGCAAGACCGTGCAGATCGCTCACCGCGGCACGGACATCTTCGCCGGCCTGCCCTCGCCTTACACCGCGATCCGCTACAACTCGCTGACGATCGCGCCGGACACCCTGCCCGACTGCCTGGAAGTGACCGCCACGGCGCCCGATGGCGACATCATGGGCATCCGTCACAAGACCTTGCCGCTGTACGGAGTACAGTTCCATCCCGAGTCCGTACTGAGCGAGCACGGCCACGATCTGTTGCGCAATTTCCTGAATATCCGATAAGAGGGGACATCCATCATGACCATCACCGCCACCGAAGCGCTGACCCGCTGCATCGAGCACCGCGAGATCTTCCACGACGAAATGCTGCACCTGATGCGCATGCTGATGCGCGGCGAGCTGTCGCCGCAGATCGCCAGCGCGCTGATCATGGGCCTGCGCGTCAAGAAGGAAACGGTCGGCGAGATCACCGCCGCCGCGCAGGTCATGCGCGAATTCGCCACCCCCGTCGTCACGCCCGACCCGCAGGACCTGCTCGACATGTGCGGCACCGGCGGCGACGGCAGCCATACGTTCAACATCTCGACCACCGCCATGTTTGTGGCCGCCGCCGCCGGCGTGCCGATCGCCAAGCATGGCGGGCGCAGCGCCTCGTCGTCGTCGGGCAGCGCCGACGTGCTGGAGGCGCTGGGCGCCAACCTGGCCCTCGACCCCGACCAGGTGGCCGAATGCATCCAGGCCACCGGCATTGGCTTCATGTTCGCCCCCGCCCACCACAGCGCCATGAAGAACGTGGCGGCGATCCGCAAGGAGCTGGGCGTGCGCACCATTTTCAACATCCTGGGGCCGCTCACCAACCCGGCCGGCGCGGCCAACCAGCTGATGGGCGTGTTCCACCCCGACCTGGTGGGCATCCAGGTACGCGTCTTGCAGCGCCTGGGGTCGCGCCACGTGCTGATCGTGCACGGCCGGGACGGCATGGACGAGGCCTCCCTGGGCGGCGCCACCATGGTGGGGGAGCTGAAAGACGGCGAAATCCGCGAATACGAGATCCATCCTGAAGACTACGGGCTCTCGATGGTGTCTAATCGAGGCATCAAGGTGGCCAACCGCGAAGAATCGCGTGAACTCGTCATGCAGGCGCTGGACAATGTCGAGGGCGTGGCCCGCGACATCGTCGCCCTGAATGCGGGCCTGGCCATCTACGCTGGCAACAGGGCCGACAGCATCGAGCAGGCCCTGGCGCTGGCCTTTGAAACGATTGCTAACGGCTCGGCCCGCGCCAAGCTGGAAGAGTTCTGCGCATACACCCGGAAATTCCTGAAATGAACGACATCCTCGCGAAGATCCTCGCCGTCAAGGCCGAGGAGGTCGCCACCGCGCGCCAGATGCGCAGCGAAGCGGAGCTGCTGCGCGAAGCGCAGGCCCGGCAAGACGTCCGCGGCTTCGCCCAGGCCATCGAAGACAAGATTTCCCAGGGCAAGCCCGGCGTCATCGCCGAAATCAAGAAGGCCTCGCCCTCCAAGGGCGTGCTGCGCGAAGACTTCGACCCCGCCGCCATCGCCGCCACCTATGCGGTGCATGGGGCCGCCTGCCTGTCAGTCCTGACGGACGTGCAGTTCTTCCAGGGGTCGCACGACAACCTGCGCCGCGCTCGCGCGGCCTGCCCGCTGCCCGTGCTGCGCAAGGACTTCGTCATCGACCCCTACCAGGTCATCTCGGCGCGCGCCATGGGCGCCGATTGCGTGCTGCTGATCGCGGCCGCGCTGGCGCCCGCGCAATTGCGCGACCTGGAGACCCTGGCCATGGAGCTAGGCATGGACGTGCTGATCGAAGTGCACGACACCAAGGAACTGGACGTGGCGCTGAGCCTGAAGACCCCGCTGCTCGGCATCAACAATCGCAATCTGCGCACATTCGAGACGAGCCTGCAGAACACGCTGGCCCTGCTGCCCCACATTCCCGCAGGCAAGCGCGTGGTCACCGAAAGCGGCATCCTGGCGCCCGAAGACGTCAAGCTGATGCGCGCCCACGAGGTCCACGCGTTCCTGGTGGGCGAGGCCTTCATGCGCGCCCCGGACCCGGGAGTCGAGCTGGCGCGGCTGATGAGCTGAGGGCGCCGGCCTTTCCGGAGAAATGCCATGAAACCTGTACTGGCCCTGTTCACCCTGGCGATGGCGCTGGCCGGCTGCGCCGGCGGCCATCATCAGCCCGGCCCGCCGCACCCTGGCGCCGTCAACCCCTACAGCACCGGCGGCTTCCATGACGCCGGGCCCAACTACCCCGACACCGGGCGCTAGGGTTACTTGCCGCCCGACACCTCGATGAACGAACCGGTGGTATAGCCGGCCTCGTCCGAGAAGAACCACATGACGGCGCCCGCCACTTCCTGGACAGTGCCGCCCCGCTGCAGCGGGATCGAGTTCGCCAGGCGGTCGACCCGGCCGGGCTCGCCGCCGCTGGCGTGCATATCCGTATAGATGGTGCCCGGGCGCACCGCGTTGACGCGGATGCCATCGCCAGCCACTTCCTTCGACAAACCGATGGTCAGCGTATCGAGCGCGCCCTTCGAGGCCGCGTAGTCGACATATTCGCCGGGCGAGCCCAGTCGCGCGGCCACCGACGACACATTGACGATGGCGCCGCCGCGTCCGCCATGGCGCGGCGCCATGCGGCGCACGGCCTCGCGGCAGCACACCAGCGCGCCGACCACGTTGGTCTGCAGGATGCGCGCTACGCGCGCGGCATCCATGTCTTCCACCCGCATCTGGGTTTCCAGCACCCCGGCGTTGTTGACCAGCGCATCCACTTGCCCGAGTTCGCGGTCGACCGTGCGGAACAGCTGCACGATCTGCGCCTCGTCGGCCACGTCGGCGCCGACCGCGATGGCGCGGCCGCCGTCGGACTGGATGGCGCGCACCACCTCGTCGGCCGCGTCGCGGCGATTGCGGTAGTTCACGCAGACGGCGTAGCCGCGGCGCGCGGCCAGCACGGCAACCGCCGCGCCGATACCGCGGCTGGCGCCGGTGACGATCATGACTTTGTCCGCTTGAGACATGCGCAGCTCCTTGGGGGGTTGGTCAGGCCTGCGCCGCGGGGCCGCGCGCGGCCCACTCCAGCGCATCTTCGAGGCGATCGTTGCCCCAGAACATCTCGTTGCCCACCATCAGGCTGGGCGCGCCGAAGATGCCCAGCTCGCGGGCGCGGTCGACTTGCCTGCGCAGGGCTTCCTTGGTCGATTCCTGGCGCGCCTGCGCGATCAGCGCGGGGCCATCCAGGCCCAGGCCGGCCAGCAGGCTGGCGACCACGTCTTCGTCCTGGATATCCCGGTCGTCGACGAAATTGGCGCGGAACGCCGCCAGGCAGAAGTCGCGCCCCCAGGGCTGGTCCTGGCCCAGCAGCGCCATTCGGGCCGACAGCACGCTCATGCGCGGGAACTGGCTGGGACGCCGGTAGGCGATGCCGTATTTGTCCGCCAGGCGCACGATGTCGCGCATCATGTAGGCGCCCTTGCCCGGGAACAGGCGAAAAGGCGTGTCGTTCCAGCCCTGGGCCTGGAAAATCGGCCCCAGGAGGAAAGGGCGCAGCACGACCGGCACGCCAGCCTGGCGCGCCAGTGGCTCGACCCGTTCGATAGCCAGGTAGCTATAGGGACTGGCGAAATCGAACCACATTTCGCAGGACGAGACGGACGGCGCATTCATTCGGCAGGCTCCAGGATGAGGGCGACCCGCGCGTCGGGCAGGCCGCTCAAGACAATATCGCGATTGCCGCGCACCCGCACGGCCTGGCCGGCGCCCAGGACGTGGTCGTCGCGGCAGCGGTACTGGGAGACCCATAGGGTGCCGGACTCGCACAGGATACGCATGCCCGGCGCCGGCCTCAAGCGCACGACGGCACGCCCGGGCAGCCCCAATGACATTCTCGGAATGCAATACAGGCTGATCGCGGCATCGGTCATGACGACTCCCGGACAAACGTGGCAGGCAGGCTGCGGCGCATAAAACCAATCAATCGGCACCAATTGGACGCCTTGGCGGTACTATTGCTCAAGCGATTTCCACGCCACATTCACATGCGCCAGAGGAATGCCATATCCCTTATCCAAACTGCCGCCCCTGGATCTCGTGCGCGGCTTCGTGGCGGTGGGCCGGCGCATGAGCATCACCGCGGCGGCGGCTGACCTGCACCTGACGCAATCGGCGGTCAGCCGGCAGGTACGCGCCCTGGAGGCGCACCTCGGCGTGACCTTGCTGGAACGCGGCTTCCGTTCGGTCGCCTTCACCTCGGAAGGCGCACGGCTGTTTCGCCTGGCCGACCCCTGGCTGACCCAACTGGGCGAGCTGGCCGGCCAATGGCGCGCGCCAGACCGCCGCACCCCGGTCACCATCACCACCACCATCGGCGTGGCCTCGCTGTGGCTGTTGCCGCGCCTGGGCGACTTCCAGGCCACGCATCCCGCCATCGACGTGCGGGTGGCGGCCGACAACCGGGTGCTGGACATCGAGCGCGACGAAGTGGATATTGCCATCCGCTACAGCCCGCGCGAGGCCGCCCCCGAAGGCGCGCTGTGGCTGTTCGGCGAGGCGGTGGCGCCGGTCGCCCATCCGTCGCTGGGCATTGCCCGGCTCGATGCCGCCAGCCTGGCCGGACAGGTCCTGCTGGAATTCGACGACCCGACGCGCCCGTGGCTGCAGTGGTCCGACTGGCTGGCGGCGCATCGCCTGGACCGGGCCCAGCCGCGCGGCATGCTGCGCTTCAACCAGTATGACCAGATCGTGCACGCCGCCCTGGCGGGCCACGGCGTGGCCCTGGGCCGGCTCGCGCTGATCCAGCCGCTACTGGCGCAGGGGCGCCTGATCGCGGTGGGCGATGCCTGGCCCGAGGCAGCGCGCCACGCTTACTGGATGATCCGCTCCGCCCGGCCCCGTTCGCCGGAGGTGGACACCGTGGCGCGCTGGCTGGCCAGCCAGGCGCGGGCCACGGCGCACGCGCCCGCCTGAATCGCGCTATTCTCGACGCACTCCCGCTCACATGGAAACCGCATCATGTCTTTTCCGGCCCGTCTTTCGCCGCGCCGCGCGCTGGGCGCGCTGAGCCTGTCCGCCGCGCTGCTGGCCGCCGGCGCCGCGCCCGCGCTGGCCACCGCCCCGAAGCAGACGGCGCAGGCCCCCGGGTTCTATCGCATGGCGGTGGGCGACCTGGTCGTCACGGCCTTGTACGACGGCTATGTCGACCTGGACCCCGCCATTTTCAGCGGCGCGACCGCCCAGGACATCCAGGGCCTGCTGGCCGCCATGTTCGTGGCGACCGAACCGGGCATGCAGACCGCGGTGAATGCCTACGTCGTCCAGAACGGCAAGCAGGTCGTGCTGGTGGACACCGGCGCCGGGCCGTGCATGGGCCCCACGGCCGGCGGGCTGGCCGGCAACCTGCGCGCCGCCGGCTTCGAGCCGGCGCAGGTGGACGCGGTCCTGCTGACCCACTTGCATCCGGACCACGCCTGCGGGCTGCTGACCGCCGAAGGCACGCCGCTGTTTCCCAATGCCGATGTGTACGCCTCGCGCGCCGAGGCCGACTTCTGGCTCAGCACGACCGTGGCCGCGCAGGCGCCAGCCGATGTCCAGCCGTTCTTCAAGATGTCGCGCGAGGCCGCGGCGCCCTACCAGGCCGCCGGCAAGTTCCTGACCTACCAGCCGGAAGACACCCTGCTGCCCGGCCTGCGCGCAGTATCGAGCCCGGGCCATACGCCGGGCCATGTCTCGTACCTGTTCAGCTCCGGCAAGCAGAGCCTGCTGGTATGGGGCGATATCGTGCACAACCACGCGGTGCAGTTCGCGCGCCCGGAGATCGCCATCGAGTTCGACGTGGACAGCGTCCAGGCGGTGGCGACGCGCAAGAAGATCTTCGCCGAGGCGGCGCGCGACCGGCTCTGGGTGGCCGGCGCGCACCTGCCGTTCCCCGGGCTGGGCCACGTGCGGGCCGAGGGCAAGGGCTATGCCTGGGTGCCCGCGGAATACGCGCCGCTGCGCACGGCGCCGGCCAAGCCATAAGCGCCGCCGATGTGCCCGGACCCGCCCCGGGCGATGTCCTCAGCCGCCGTGCTGCTTGAACCAGTCCAGCATGCGGCGCCAGCCATCTTCCGCCGCGTCTTGCCGATAGCTGGGGCGGTAGTCGGCGTGAAAGCCATGCGGCGCCTCTTTATACAGTTGAATCACCGACGCCTGGGCGGCCGGTGAGCCATCGGCCAGCGCGTCGCGCATGAATTCGACGTCCGCAACGGGAATGCCGGAATCAGCCTCGCCGTACAAGCCGATGACGGGTGCCGCCAATTTGTCGAGCACGTCGATCGGGTCGACCGGCTTGATGGCGCTGGTAGTGCCGCGGAAATGACCGTACCAGGCCGCGCCGGCGCGCAGGTCGCGATTATGCGCCGCGTACAGCCACACGATGCGGCCGCCCCAGCAGAAGCCGGTGATCATCAGGCGCTTGGGATCGGCGCCATGCTGGGCCGCCCATGCCGCCGCCGCGTCGAGATCCGCCATGACCTGGGCATCGGGGACTTTCTCGATCACTTCGCTGCGCAGGCGGCCGATCTCGGTATAGCCGGAGGGGTCGCCCTGGCGCGCGAACAGCTCGGGCGCGATCGCCAGGTAGCCGGCGTGCGCCAGTCGGCGGCACACGTCCTGGATGTATTCGTGCACGCCGAAGATCTCGCTGGCGACCAGCACCACGGGCAAACCGGATGCGCCGGCCGGCGCCGCGCGATAGGCCGGCATATCGCCGCCCTGCGCAGGAATGCGCACCGGTCCGGCCGTCAGCCCTTCGGAAGACGTGGCGATGGCCGTGGCGGCCGCGACATGGCCCGTGGCCAGCGTGAAGCCGCTGGCCAGGGCCGTGACCACGAAACCGCGGCGATCGAGCCGCAACGGCGGCAGCAGGCTGTCGAATTGCGTGTCGCGAGACATGTTGGATCTCCTTGGAAGCGGCCGCCCGCGCGGCCTGGGCCATTGTGAGCGCGCCCTGGCGATACGTCCATGGCCGGCGGCGCGCCGCCACGCGCGGAATATCGATTCATGTGGGTGACTGGGACTGCCCGCATCGGTATCATGGCTGCAGGCTGTCCATGCCGGCAAAAAGAGGAGACCCACATGACAACAAGACTGCTCAAGGGCATGTGCGCCCTGTTGCTGCTCACCGCAACCGCCATCGCCGCCGCCGGCGACAAGGTGGTCTACCACATCAACGACGCCAAGGGCCAGGCGCTTTCGGCGCTGCGCAATATCCGCAACCACCTGGACACCGCGCCCGACACCACTATCGCAGTGGTGTCGCACGCCGAAGGGGTCGACTTCCTGATGAACGACTACCCCCAGGCCGACCAGGTGGCGCCGCTGGTGTCGGCGCTGGCGTCGCGCGGCGTCAAGTTCGATGTCTGCGAGATCACGCTGAAGAACCGGAAACTGTCGAAAGACCAATTCATGCTGGAAGCCGAGTTCGTGCCATCAGGCGTCGTGGAGCTCGCCAAGCTGCAGCAGCAGGGCTACGCCTATATCAAGCCCTGATTGCCCGCCATGCCCTTCAAGCCGGGTTCGTTCAGGCGGACCTGGCCAATGGTCTTGCGGTCGCGCAGATATCCCGCCACCACATCCCACACCGGCTCGCCAGTCGCCCCTTCGGCTACCGGCGCCCATCCGGCGACGGTGTAGGTCTTGCCCGCTTCGAGCGCCGCATCGCCCAGCCGCAGGTCGCTGATGCGCCGGCCGGCCGGCGCCGCCGGATCGATGCTATAGCGCAATCCGCCCACGCGCACCATGTCGCCGCCCTGCTGGTAGTAGGGATCCGGGTTGAACAAGTTGTCCGCCACATCCTCGAGAATGGTCTTGATGGTTTCGCCGCTCATCTGCGACACCGTCGTATACGGATAAGTAATGGCGGTCTGGTCGAGCAAGTGCTCCATGGTGATGGCCTGCCCCGGCAGAAGGCTGGTGCCCCAGCGGAACCCCGGCGAAAACGCGATCTCGGCGTTCTTCACGTGCATCAGCGCATCCAGGATCACCTGGTCGAACGTGCCGTTGAAGTTGCCGCGCCGATACAGGGTGTCTTCGGTCACCGCCAGCGTCTCGGCCAGCCGCGATGCGTAAGGCTGGCGGATGCGGTCGATGAGCGCGGCCATGTCGGGATCGGCGGGCAGGTATTCGGCGAAGACGGGCAGCAGCTTGTAGCGGTAGCCTGCCACGCGGCCGCCACGCACATCGAAATCCAGCACGCCCAGGAACTTGCTGTTGCTGCCCGCGTTGGTCACCAGCGTCTTGCCGCCGGCGTTCGACACTTCGATCGGCTGCGGCACGCCGTCGTGCGTATGTCCGCCCAGAATCGCATCGAGGCCGCGCACGCGCGAAGCCAGCTTCAGGTCGACATCCATACCGTTGTGCGACAACAGCACCACGGCCTGGGCGCCCTTGGCACGGGCCTCGTCAATGGTTTCCTGCAGGCGCGCTTCCTGGATGCCGAAGCTCCAATCGGGCACCATGTAGCGTGGATTGGCGATCGGCGTATACGGAAATGCCTGGCCGATGATCGCCACCGGCACGCCATTCATTTCGCGCAGGGTATAAGGCGCGAATACCGGATCGCCGAAATCGTTGGTCTCGACATTCTGCGCAATGAAATCCAGCTTGCCCTTGAAGTCCTTTTCCAGCACTTCCTGGACGCGTTCGGCGCCCAGCGTGAATTCCCAGTGGGCGGTCATGATGTCCACGCCGAGCGCCAGGCATGCATCCACCATGTCCTGACCCTTGGTCCACAGGGCCGTGCCCGACCCTTGCCAAGTATCGCCGCCGTCGAGCAATAGCGCGCCCGGACGCGAGGCCTTCAGCCGCTTGACCAGCGTGGCCAGGTGCGCGAACCCGCCCACCTTGCCGTACTGCCGGGCGGCATTGGCGAAGTCCAGGCAGGTGAAGGCGTAGGCATCCGCGCTGCCCGGGGCGATGCCGAATGCCTTGAGCAGATGTTCGCCTACCACGTGGGGCGGCTGGCCGCTGGCGCCCGCCACGCCCAGGTTGACGCTGGGCTCGCGGAAATAGATCGGCAGAAGCTGCGCGTGGCAATCGGTGAAGTGCAGCAGGTGCACATTGCCGAAGGCGGGCAGGTCGTAGAACTTTTCGGCCGCCTGGGCGGCTGCCCGCGGCGAATGCGACAGCGACAGGCCGCCCGCGGCGGCGACGGCCAGGACCTGGAGGAATTCACGTCGGTTGATCATGGGCTCAGCGAAAGAAGGAGCGCGGCGCGCTACCGGACAGCGGGCCTGGCATACGCGGCCAGGTCGAGGACATCTTCTTCGAACATTTCGCCGGTAATGACTTCGGCCACGGTGCCGTCGTCCCGGATGACGTAGACCTTGGGGATGACGCCGGCCTTGCCGAACACGCCGCGCAGCGCGTCGGTCTCCATGGCGGCGTCGAAGGTATAGCCATGGCGGGCCAGATAATCCGCCGCGTCCGAGGGGCGCTTGTCGATGCTGACAGTCAGCACTTCCAGGCCCTTGCCACGCACGGCGTCGGCCAGCTTCTGGATATGCGGGTTCTGCCGGGCACAGTAGGGACACCAGGACGCCCAGTACTCCACCACTACGGGTTTGCCCTCGAAATGGCCGGCGGGCAGCACGCGCCCATCGAGCAGCGCGATGGCCGGCAGCGACACCCGGTCGCCCTTTTTCGGCTGCGCCTGCGCGCCGGACGATACTGCCAGGCAGGCGGCCAGCAAGGCCGCCCCCGACGCGCGCATCAGGGGCCGCGTTCCCGGCCGGCCATGGCCGCGCGGCACGGGAGGTTCAGCGGGGAGCATTGTCATCATTGACCGGAGAAGCAGGATCCAGCAACAGCGCCATGACGTCCTTGAGCTGCTGCTCTGTCAGGATGCCCGCCGCCCCGAAGCGGGGCATGTTCGAACATGGCATGTACGCGTGCGAGTTGTAGATCTTGTTCCAGGTGTATTCGACCATCTCTTTCGAAGCGCCCCGCAACTTGCCGTACTGATACAGCGACGGGCCGATATTGCCGAACGAGATCTCCGCCTTGGTCATTTGATGGCAGGCGTAGCAATTGCCCCCGTTGACGGTCTTGGCCGTGTCCGAGAACTGCAGACCGCGGCCATTCTGGGCGACCTTCTCGCCGGCTTTCCAATCGCCCAGGTAGACGCCATCGGCCGGTCGCTTGACGCTGGCCAGCGATTCCTGGCTGATCCGGGCGGCCACCTCGCCGGGCAATGGCGTGCCGTCCGCGGCGGCCCGGGAGCACGCGCGCTGCATCTCAGTCTGGTCGATCCGGTCCAGCTTGGCGATGCCTTTTTCCTTGAACGATGCTTTCAGCTCGGCCACGATTTGCGCGGGGTCGGGCCTGGCGGCCGTGGACGGCTGGGCCGCCGCCGCGGCGGCCTGCAATGCCAGCGCGGCGCCGACGACTTGAACGAGACGGATATACATGGAATACATGATGGGCCTCCGGGCTAGCGCTTGATCGCGGGCGCGTTCATGGCGCCGCCTGCCGCATTGACCCCGAGAAAGACCGTAAGGTCGATCGAGGCCTGCGACCCGTAGATGAGCTCGGGCATGCGCTGTTGCCGGAAGCAGTCGTTCAGGCGCCATTGCATGGTGCGCAGCGCGCCTTGCGAAACGCGGTACGCCGGCCAGGTCGAGAATGCCGCGCGCGCCGGTTCCTGCCGGGTCAGGTTGGGCAGGTCCTGCAACCGGATGCGCTGGTTGTCGGCGCTATGGCATGACGCGCACGAGAAGTCGTATGGCCCGCCGCGGTAATAGAAGATCTCGCGCCCCCGCTGGTAGGCCTCGCGCTCCTTGGCATGCAGTTGCGGCACGGCGATTTCCGCGCCGCGCGATTGCGCCACGACATAGGCCACCAGCGACTCGATATCGGTGGAATACTGCCCGCTGCCTGAAAACGGCTTCTTGGCCGCCTCGGCCGCGTCCAGCCCTTGCAGGGTCACCATGCAATGCACCAGCCGCGTCTCCAGATCCATGACCTTGTCCGCGTCCGCGAAGTAGCGCGGCATCTGGGCATAGGCCCCCTTGAGCACGCCCGGCCCCAGGCCCAGGTCGCACTGCTCGAGCGAGGCATTCTTGGGGCCGCGCGCTTCCTTCCAGATATCTTCGCCGGTCATCTCGATCAGCTCGGCGGGGTTGCCGTCGGCCAGCATCTCGCGATACTGGGCCAGGCCTTCGGCCGTGGTCGATTCCTCCGCCACGGCCTGCGCGCCGGCCAGCGCCAGCCCCGCCAGCGCACAGGCCGCGGCGGCGATTCGCTTCTTGTTCATGACTGTCTCCTCCTGCTCTTGCGGCATGCCGGCCTGGCCCGCAAGGCCGGCGGCGTTATGGCTGCATCCTGGCGCGCGGCGGCGAGAGTCCGCCGCCCGCCTATGACACCTTGGTTTCGTCGGTGCGCGATTCGCCTTTGTTGTCGACCCACGTGACGGCCACCTTTTCGCCCTTTTCGCCGCCCTTGACCTTGAAGGCCAGGTACGGGTCGCGCGACACCGCGGGCCCCCATTCCGCCTGCAGCACGGTCCTGTCGCCAAGCTTGACGGTCACGGACTGGATGAAGTGGGCCGGCACCACCTGCCCATTACTGTCTTTGCGCTGGCCCGTTTCCATGATGTGGCTCATGAGCACCTTGATCTCGGTGACGCCTTCCTTGGCCGTTGCACGGATTCGCATCGGTCGCGTTGCCATAATTGCTCCTTGGATTGAATTGACCGGGAACCGCCTAGCCGCCGCAGCCGCCCAGCGTGACCTTGATCTCTTTCTTGGCCAGGTAGAACTTGCCGTCGGCCTTGACCAGCGCATAGACGTCCGAGGTTTCGCTCATCTTCACGCGCGTGGCGACCTCGGGCTCGGTCCCTTCGGGCAGGTCGAAACTGGCCGCCAACGTATTGGGATTCTTCGCCACCAGGATCGAAATCTGCTCGGTCTTGGGCAGCTTGCTGGCAGCCCCGACCGGCACTACCGCGCCGTTCTCGGCAATGTCCGGCGCCATCAGGGCGACCTGGTCGCTGTCGGCGGCCTGCGCGCCGCCCAGCGCCTTCACCACTCCATCCACACTCGTCTCGCCGAACGCCTTGGCGTTCCACTCTGCTTGCGTGGCCCAGGCCTGGTCCGGACGGATCAGGCCGGCAGCCAGGGCCAGGCCCAGGGCGGAGCCCAGGCGCAGTACATGACGTCTCTGCTGGTTCATGCTTGTCTCCAAGAAAAAAGCGCGATTCACTGCGTGGGCGCACCGGACAGGATCCAGTCGACCATGACTTTCAGGTCCGCATCGCTGACGGCAGGATTGGGAGGCATGGGCACTGGTCCCCAGGCGCCGCTGCCTCCTTTGCGGATCTTCTCGGCCAGGAGCGCGCGCGCCTCGGCCTGCCCCTGGTATTTCGCCGCGATATCCCGGTACGCGGGACCAACCAGCTTGCGGTCCACCGCGTGGCATGCGACGCAGGACGAGCGCGACACCAGCCCGGCGCCGGCCAGGTCGACGCTGGCGCCGCCCTCGGGCGCCTGGCCCTGGTTCGCCTTGCCGTCGGCGGCGGGCTGTGCCGCCGCCGGCACGACGGTCGCCCAGGCATGCGCGCGCACGGCCTGCGCATTGCCGGCCGGCGTGCCTGTGAGCTTCGGGCCGAGCGTGTTGACACCGCGCACGGGGCCGATGACGCGGTTCTGCGCGGCGATATCGCCGTGCGCATCCCGCGCATGGTCGGGCAGCTCCGAGGACACCTCGACCTTGGCGACGCAATCTTTCATGCAAGCCTGGTTGGCGGTATCCGCTTTGCCGTCCACGCGCCACATGCCATGATCGGTGGTCATGCCCTTGCGGTTCGGCATCCGTGCCTGCACTTCGGCGATGTTCTGGTCCGACAGCGTGAAATCGGCCGGCACGATATCGCCCAGGTTCAGGATGTAGGCCACGACTGCATAGACTTCGTCGGGCGACAGGCTCTTGGGCGCATCCCACGGCATGGCGCGATGCACGTAGTCCCACAGCGTCGACACGGTACTGACCTTCATCAGAGTGGTGCGCTGCGGCTGGCTGTTGCCGCGCAGCGCGGCCACGTGGCCCGATTCGATATCGTCTGCCGTAGTGCCGCCGGCAATCGGCGTGAAGACCTGGTTGCTCTCCCCGAATGCGCCGTGGCAGGATGCGCACGAGCGATCCCAGATCTCGGCCCCCTGGTCCACGGTGCCTTGGCCACGCGGCAGCCCCTTGAAATCGGGCCGCACGTCAATGTCCCACGCCGTCACTTCCGCGAGCGTCGCCGCGCGTCCGACGCCCGGATGCTTGTCCTGGGCGTGCGCGGCGCCCGCGACACAGGCTGCCAGGGCCAGGCATATGGCGATGCGGCGCCGGCTATTCGACGTGTACATTGAATACCTCCCCGCTCTCGGCCACTTTCCACGACTGGATCGCGTTGTTGTGATAGATGGAGCGGGAACCCCGCACCGCGCGCAGTTGCCCGTAGCGCGGCTGCACGTAGCCGGTCTCGTCCATTGCCCGGCTTTGCAGGATGACGGGAGAGCCGTCCCAGACCCAGTCGATGTTGAAGCGCGTCAGGCACTTCGGCAGCACCGGCGTCTCCAGGCGCGCCGTGCGCCAGTTGCGGCCGCCGTCGGTCGACACATCGACCTGCTTGATCTTGCCGCGGCCCGACCAGGCCAGCCCCGTGATGTTGTAGTAACCCTTGTCCAGCAAGGCCTGGCCGCCCGAGGGTGTAGTGATGACCGACTTGCACTCCTGGATGGATGTGTATTGGCGATGCTGGCCATCGGGCATGAGATCCACGTAGTGGATGGTCTCGTCCTTGGTATTCCACGGCTGGTCGCCGACTTCGATACGCCGCAGCCACTTCACCCACGACACGCCCTGCACGCCGGGCACGACCAGGCGCAACGGATAACCGTTCTCCGGCCGCAGCATTTCGCCGTTCATGGCCCATGCGACCATCACGTCATCCAGCGCCATATCCATCGGGATGGTCCGGGTCATGCTCGACCCGTCGGCGCCTTCGGCCAGGACATACTTGCCCTTTTGCAGGTCGGCGCCGCAATCGTCGAGCAGCACCGACAACGGCACGCCCGTGTACTCGCAACAGGACAGCATGCCGTGGGTGTATTGCACGGTCGGCACGGCGGCGTTGCCCCATTCGGGACCGGTATTGGCGCCGCATTCGATGAAATGGATGCGCGACACGCTGGGCAGCCGCATCAGGTCGTCCATCGTGTAGACGCGCGGCTGCTTGACCAGCCCGTTGACCATGAACCGATGCTGCGAGGGGTCGATATCGAACCAACCCTGGTGGTGCCGCTCGAAGTGCAGGCCGTTCGGCGTGATGATGCCGAACAGCCCTTGCAACGGCGCGAACGCGACCGATGCCGCCGACACGCGCGTCAGGCCCGGCGACTCGCGGCGTTGCAGGTTGGCCTCGTAGCGGGACGGCATGCCGTAGGGCATGGCGGCCACCGGCTTGCCCAGCGAGGTCGTCCAGGGCCGCGGCTGCAGGATCATCGGATCCCCCTCGGCTTGCGCGGCGCGCGCCAGCGGCGCCCCCACGGCCCCGGCCGCGAGCGCGGCGCCCGCGGCCCGGAAGCTGTCGCGCAGGAAACCGCGCCGCCGCTCGTCCAGCCCGTGGCGGGCAATGTCCTGCGTTAATTCGGCCGAAACAAAGCCTTCGGGCGCGCGCCGGACGCGGCCCGTGCGAGGCACGTGGCTCAACTTCTCCTCCGTATTCTTTATCGAAATTAGTTATATGCTTATGATTCTGGCATATAAAGAATACGGCAACAACTCCGGGTTCTCCCGTATCAGCCGAGCATGTCCGCCCAGATGTTGGCAGCCCAACCCAGCGCATGCGGCAGTTCCTCCGCGCTGGCGGCGGCCGACAAGCCGCCGGCGCCGGGGACCGGCAACATGGTCTTCTGCGCCGCGTCGTAGCGGTGCACGCTGGCCACGTGCATGACTTCGCGGTCGGTCGTGAAGCTGTAGCAGGTGTTGGCGTACAACGGCAACGGGTTGACTGGCTGGCCCGACAACAGCGCCCATACGGCGGCGGCGCAGACCTTGCCGTGCTGGTTGGCCATGTGGCCCGACTTGGGCATCTGCGGCGCGATCTGGATGGCATCGCCCAATATGTGTATGCCCGCCGCAACCCGCGATTCGAAAGTCAGGAAATCGACCTCGCACCAGCGCCCGTTGGCAGTAGCCAGGCCGGCATCGACCGCCACCGCGCCTGCGCGCATGGGCGGCAACATATTCAGCACGTCGGCGCGGATGGTCTCGCCCAGCTCGAAGAATGCGGTGCGCTGCGCCGCATCGACGTCCACGGCATTGAACTGCGACTGGTATTCGATGATGCCGGCATAGTGCTCGTCCCAGGCCTGGCGGAACAGGTCCGCCTCGGATGTGAGATCAGGATTGGCGTCGAAAACCAGCACTTTGGCGCGCGGCTTGTGCCGCCGCAGGTACCACGCCACCTGGCAGGCGCGCTCATAGGGCGCCGGCGGACACCGGTAGGGGGCCAGCGGAATGGTCAGCGCGTACACGCCGCCGTCGGGCATGGCTTCGATCTGGCGGCGCAACGCGGACGTCTGCGGGCCTGCCTGCCAGGCATGCAGGACCTGGTCCCGGGCGCCCGGCCGGGACATCCCGGGCAACTGGTCCCACATGAAGCCGATGCCGGGCGACAGGATGAGGCGGTCATAGGGTAGCGCGCTGCCGTTGGCAAGACGGACGCGGCGGCGCTCGGCGTCGATCCCGACCGCCGCATCGCGCACGTGCCGCACGCCATGGCGGCGCACCAGCCCGTCGTAGGGCACGGTGATGTCGGCCATGCCGCGGCTGCCGCCCAGCACCAGGTTGGACAAGGGGCTCGATACGAAAGCCTGGGCAGGTTCCACCAGGGTGACGTCCAGCGCATGCGCGCTGAATACGCGCAAATACTTGGCGGCGGTAGCGCCGCCGTAGCCGCCACCCACCACTACGACCTTGCCGCGCGGCGCGCCGGCAGACCGCGCCAGGCACGGCGCCGCCGCCATGCCTGCGCCGCCGAACAGCCCCGCCAGGAAGCGGCGGCGCTTCATGGCGCCTCCGGCGCCTGCGCGGCGAACCAGTCAGCGATCTTGGCGATCTGGGCAGCGTCGTAGCCCTTGGCGATCTGGCCCATGATGGCCGAAGCCCGCGCGCCCGCGGCATAGTCGCGCAGGCTGGCGGCAATCCATTGCGGATCGCGGCCGGCCAGCGCCGCAATGCCGCTGCCCGGCACGGCCCGGCCGGCCGTGCCATGACAGGAAGCGCACGAGGCCGCCCAGGTCGCGACCTGCAATGTGGAAGGGTCTTCAGCCAGGGCCGCGCCGCCGGGCAAGCAGGCGGCGGCCAGGAGCAGCGACGAAATGCATGAACGCGCCACGGATCAAGTGTCGTCGCGTCCCACGCAGCGGTATGCCAGCGCGGCCAGGATCGCGCCGACGATGGGGGCCACCCAGAACAGCCAGAGCTGCTCGATGGCCCAGCCGCCCACGAACAGCGCCGGGCCGGTCGAGCGGGCAGGGTTCACCGAGGTGTTGGTGACAGGGATGCTGATCAAGTGGATCAGGGTCAGGGCCAGGCCGATCGGGATGGGCGCGAAGCCTGCCGGCGCGCGCTTGTCAGTGGCGCCCAGGATGACGAACAGGAAGCCGAAAGTCAGGACCACTTCGCACACCAGGGCGGCGGCCAGCGAATACTGGCCGGGCGAATGCTCGCCGTAGCCGTTGGCCGCAAAACCGCTGGCCACCAGGTCGAAGCCGGGCTTGCCGCCGGCGATCCAGGCCAGCACCGCGGCCGCGAGCACGGCGCCGATCACTTGCGCCACGATATAAGGCACGATCTCGCGCCCCGGAAAACGTCCTCCCACCGCCAGCCCCACCGTGACGGCCGGATTGAAGTGGCCGCCAGAGATATGCCCGACCGCATACGCCATGGTCAGCACCGTCAAGCCAAACGCCAGCGCGACGCCGGCGAAACCGATGCCCAGCTCGGGGAACCCGGCAGCCAGCACCGCGCTGCCGCAACCGCCAAGAACGAGCCAGAAAGTGCCGATGAGTTCGGCCGTGCACCGCTTGGGTAAAGAAGACATGATGCAATTCTCCAGGTTGGAAACGCAGATGAGGGTAGCGCAATCACATCAACCGCAAAGTGAAGCTTTGCAAAGAGCGAACCGCTGCGGGCAGCGATTACCATGACGTTTTCCACTCGCCTTCCGTGCCATGCAAGATACTGCCAGCCACCAACTGTCGATGACCATCCTGATGACGCCGGACATGGCGAACTTCGCAGGCAACGTTCACGGCGGAACTATTCTGAAGTACTTGGACCAAGTTGCCTATGCCTGTGCGAGCCGCTATGCCGGCCAGTACGTCGTCACGCTGTCGGTGGACCAGGTGGTTTTCCGGCAACCCATCCACGTCGGCGAGCTGGTCACCTTCCTGGCATCGGTGAATTACACCGGCCGCACATCGATGGAAATCGGCATCAAGGTCATTACCGAGGACATCCGCCGGCAGGTCGTGCGGCACGCCAACAGCTGCTATTTCACTATGGTGGCGGTGGACGACCAGGGCCAGCCCACGCCCGTGCCGCCGCTGGCGCTGGGCACGCTGGAGGAGCGACAGCGCCACGAAGCCGCGCGCCAGCGGCGCGAGCTGCGCCAGGCCATGGAAAAGCGCCACGAGGAAATCAAGCAGCGCGTCCAGGATGCCAACGCGGCCGGCTGACACGGCGTTTTGTTGTCCAGGTGCAACGGATCGGCCCCAAAATGCCCTGGGATTTTCCCTAGTTTGTGTATTCAGATCTGTGTGCGGGCTTGGCCGCCCACCTGCCGCTCCGCCATCCGCCGACGGTTCTTCATCTATCTATATAGAGCGGCGAATCGGCGGTGGCGCGCAGGCGTCCGCCAGGCAGGAAATCGCTGTGCAAAATCTGATCAACGTCCATCTGATGGTCGTTTTTTCACGGTATTGCGCGGTCCGAATTTGTCGATCAGCTTGATCAAAAGCGGACCGATCAGGCGCAATTGTTCGAGATGGACGGCAGAAAGCGCCCGCAGCTTGGCCTCGCCGGCGGCGGTCAAGGACACTCGTACCCGGCGCGCGTCGTCGGGGTCGACGGCGCGCTCGACCATGCCCATGCGCACCAGCCGGCTGATGAGCTCGACGGCGCTGTGATGCTTGATGCAGAGTCTTTCGGCCAGCTCGCCCACGGTGAGAGCCGGGTTTCCGCTGCCTTTGATGGTGAGCAAAGCCTGGTGCTGTTGCGGCGACAAGCCTTGCGCGTGGGCCTCGGCTTCGCTGAATACGGTGAAACGCCGCAGGGCGTAGCGGAATTCGGCCAGGGTGGCGAAATCGGCCGGTTGCAATTCCTGCTTGTCGATATCGGCCCCCCGGATAGTTAGAGGATTCACCAACAGAATTCTAAACTACATCGTGATACGATCAATTCGACTTGGACTACGCGTGCTGGCGGTGCGCTTAGTGTCCGGACGCTTGCAGAACCCTGATATGGCTCGCGCCGCCGTGCCATATTTTTTTTTATACGTTTCATGTCCAAGCCTCTTGCGTCCCCCGGCACTGCGTCTCCGCCTTTCAGGCCCCAGCGGCCCGGCACGGCACAATACGGAGACCTTCTATGCAGCTACGGAACAAACAGGATTTCTGGTCGGGGGTGATGTTCACGCTCCTCGGCCTGGGATTTGCGTTTGGGGCCACCCAATACAACATGGGCACTTCAGCCCGCATGGGCCCCGGCTATTTCCCCTTCTGGCTCGGCATCGTCCTGGCCATACTGGGCGCCACAGTCGCGCTGGGTGCGCTTTCCCCCAAAGCCACCGAAACCAAAATAGACAAGTTCGACTTCAAGATCCTGTTCATCATCATCGGTTCCGTGGTCATGTTCGGCCTGCTGCTGCGGCCGATGGGTCTTTATGTTTCGTTGTTCCTGCTGGTCGTGGTCAGCAGTATCGCCAGCCATGAGTTCAGCTGGCGCGTCGCGCTGGCCAATGCGATCTTCCTCGTGTTGTTCTGCTGGCTGGCGTTCATCAAGGGCCTGGGATTGATCTTCCCGCTGTGGCCGTCGTTTCTGGGCCTGAACTAAAACACTGGGGGAAGACACCATCATGGAATTGCTGGAACACCTGTCGCTAGGCTTCTCGGTGGCGTTCACGCCGGAGAACCTGCTCTACGCCCTGCTGGGCTGCATCCTGGGCACGCTGGTAGGCGTGCTGCCGGGCCTCGGGCCCGTGCCGACCATCGCCATGCTGCTGCCGATCACCTACGTGCTGCCGCCGGTGGCCGGCCTGATCATGCTGGCGGGCATCTACTACGGCACGCAGTACGGCGGCTCGACCACCGCCATCCTGGTCAACCTGCCGGGCGAGACATCCGCGGTGGTGACCGTGCTCGACGGCCACCAGATGGCCCGTAACGGGCGTGCCGGCGCCGCGCTGTCGCTGGCGGCGGTCGGCTCGTTCTTCGCCGGCAGCGTCACCACCATGCTGATCGCCGCCTTCGCGCCCCCGCTGGCCGAAGTGGCGTTCAAGTTCGGCCCGGCCGAGTACTTCTCGCTGATGACCCTGGGCCTGATCGGCGCCGTGGTGCTGGCCTCGGGCTCGCTGCCCAAGGCCATCTGCATGATCCTGCTGGGCCTGCTGCTGGGCATGGTGGGCACCGACGTGAACTCGGGCGTGGCCCGCTATGACTTCGGCATCCCCGAACTGCAGGACGGCATCGACTTCGCCATCGTGGCCATGGGCGTGTTCGGCTTCGCCGAGATCCTGTCCAACCTCGAACAGAAGGAAAACCGCGTCGAACTGCAGGACAAGATCGGCTCGCTGTACCCCAACCGCCAGGAAATCCGCGAAGCGGCCCCCGCCATCGTGCGCGGCACCGCGCTGGGTTCGATGCTGGGCATCCTGCCGGGCGGCGGCTCGGTGCTGTCGGCCTTTGCGTCGTACACGCTGGAAAAGAAGCTGTCGAAAGAACCGGAGCGCTTCGGCAAGGGCCACCCGGCCGGCCTGGCGGGCCCGGAATCGGCCAACAACTCCGGCGCGCAGGCGTCGTTCATCCCGCTGCTGACCCTGGGCATCCCGGGTAACGCCGTGATGGCGCTGATGGTCGGCGCGATGACCATCCACAACATCCAGCCCGGCCCGCAGGTCATGACCAGCCACCCGGACCTGTTCTGGGGCCTGATCGCCTCGATGTGGATCGGCAACCTGATGCTGGTGGTGCTGAACCTGCCGCTGATCGGCCTGTGGGTCAAGCTGCTGAAGGTGCCCTACCGCATCCTGTTCCCGGCCATCCTGGTGTTCTGCACCATCGGGGTCTATTCGCTGAACTACAACACCTTCGACATCTACACCACCGCCATCTTCGGCGTGGTGGGCTACTTCTGGGCCAAGTTGAAGTGCGAAGGCGCCCCGCTGCTGCTGGGCCTGGTGCTCGGCCCCATGATGGAGGAGAACTTCCGGCGCGCCCTGCTGCTGTCGCGCGGCGACTTCTTCACCTTCGTCGAGCGGCCCCTGTCGGCCTCGCTGCTGGCCGCCGCGGCCATCCTGGTGGTGCTGGTGGCCCTGCCGTCGATCCGCAAGAAGCGCCAGGAAACCTTCGTCGAAGAAGACTGACCTTCCCCATGCAGGTGCCGGACCCGCCCGGCATCTGCGGCGGCATGGCCAGGCGCCAGGCACCCAGTGCCTGGCGTTTTTTTGCCTGCTCTCCCGCCCCGGCACCGCAGGTGTCAGACACCCGGGGGGTGTCTGACACCTTTTTGCCTGGAACCCGACCACATCTATTCTCACTTTGCTTTGACCAGCATCAATATAGTTGCGTGCACAACCAATTAGACCTATAGTTGCGCCCACAACCATTTCAAGGAGACCCGGCATGGCAGCAACCGCTCCCTTGCCCCGCCACGTTCCGGTGCTGATCGCGGGAGGCGGCCCGGTGGGGCTGACGCTGGCGGCCCTGCTGGCCGAATATGGCATTGAATCGCTCACCGTCGAGGCGGACGACGGCTATTGCGCCGGCAGCCGCGCCATCTGCATGTCGCGCCGGTCGCTGGAGATCCTGTCATGGATCGGCGCCGACCGCCCCCTGCTGGACAAAGGCCTGGCCTGGAGCGGCGGACGCAGCTACTACCGCAACGAAGAAGTGCTGCATTTCGAAATGCCGGGCGACGCCACGCAGCGCTACGCGCCGATGGTCAATATCCAGCAGTTCTACGTCGAGGAATATGCCCACCGCGCGCTGCAGCGCGGCGGCGCGCCCGCCCGCGTGGCGTGGTCGAGCCGGGTGGCCCAGGTGCGGCCCGACGATGCCGGCGTCTCGGTGCGTATCGACGACGCGGCAGGCTCGCACGACGTGCGTGCCGACTGGGTGGTGGCATGCGATGGCGGCCGCAGCACGGTGCGCGAACAGCTGGGCCTGGCCCTGCGGGGCATGCAATACGAAGGCCGGTACGTGATCGTCGATATCGAGCAGGCCTCGGCCCGCCCCACCGAGCGGCTGGCCTGGTTCGACCCGCCTTCCAACCCCGGATCCACGCTGCTGATGCATCGCCAACCCGACAATGTCTGGCGCATCGACTACCAGATCCGCGATGACGAAGACGCCGAGGCGGCCGTGCGCCCGGAGAATGTCCTGCCGCGGGTACAAAGCCACCTGGACATGATCGGCGAGACGGAACCGTGGAAGCCGCTGTGGATCTCCATGTACAACGCCAAGTGCCTGACGCTGGACAGCTACCGGCACGGCCGCGTGCTGTTCGCCGGCGACGCGGGCCACCTGGTGCCCATCTTCGGCGTGCGCGGGTTGAACTCCGGCCTGGACGACGCCGCCAACCTCGCCTGGAAGCTGGCCTGGGTGCTGCGCGGCCACGCCGCCGACGCGCTGCTCGACAGCTACAGCCACGAGCGTGTGCACGCCACGCGCCAGAACCTGGCCTACGGCGCCAAGAGCACGGAATTCATGGCGCCGCCCGATTTCGGCTTCCGCCTGCTGCGGGAAGCCACACTGCGCCTGTCGCTGGCCGACGCCACGGTGCGCCCGCTGATCAATCCCCGCCAGTCCGCGCCCATCTCGTACGAGGGTTCGCCCCTGAACAGCACCGATGGCGCGCCGCAGGCCGGGCCCCGGGCCGCGCCCGGCGAACCGGCGCCGGAAGCGCGGCTGCGGCGCGACGGCAACCCCTGCCACCTGACCGAATGGTTCGGCCAGGCTTTCACCGTGCTGGCATTCGACTGCGAGCCGGGCGCCCTGGCGCCGCTGCTCGAACTGACCCGGCGGCCGGTGGCGCCCCTGCGCATCGTCCACATCGGCCGCGCGCCACAAGCCGCGCTGCACGACGCGGACGGCCAGGCATACCAGCGCTACGGCGCGCAGCCCGGCATGCTGTACGCCATACGTCCGGACGGCTATGTACTCGGCCGCTGGGCGCAATGCGACGCGGCCGCCGTGCGGCGCGCGCTTTCGCCTTATCATCCCGTTTCGCAGGAGGCCCGCCGTGACTGATCCCGACCTCGACCAAGCCTATACGCAACTGGCGCAGGCGCTGACCCGGGTCGGCGAAGCCCAGGCGCCGCTGTTCCTGTCCGCCCTTTGCCTGTCGCTGATCAGCCGGCAGGCGGAGGCGGCGCCCGTGCTGGCCCTGATCGAGCAGGCCGAGCGCGCGGTGCGCGCCTGAACGCCGCGCCGTTTGTTCATTTGCACGACCATTACCAAGACCCATCACCACAACAGGAGACACTCCATGAAGCGCTACCTCAAGGCCGCGGCCGCCGTGCTGCTGGCCGCCTGCGGACTGCCGGCCGTCGGCGCCGACGCCTACCCCGCCCGCCCGATCGAATGGGTCGTCCCCTACCCGGCAGGCGGCGGCACCGACATCGTGGCCCGCACCCTGGCCGAGAAAATGACGCCGGCCCTCGGCCAGACCCTGATCATCGCCAACAAGCCCGGCGCGGCCACCGCGATCGGGGCGGATTACGTGGCGCGGGCCAAGCCGGACGGCTACACCATGCTGTCGGGCGATACCGCCACCCTGGCCGCCAACCCGTTCCTGTATCCCTCCCTGTCGTACGACCCCGCCACCGATTTCGAGCCGGTCGGGCTGATGGCGCGCTTCGCCATGATCCTGGTCGTGAATCCCGCGGTGCCGGCCAAGACATTGGATGAACTGCAGGCCTGGATCAAATCGCAATCCGGCGGCGTCGACTACGCCACGCCGGGCTCGGGCAGCCCGCACCACCTGGCCACCGAGCTGTTCCGCCTGCGCACCGGCCTGGACCTGGTGCACGTGCCCTATCGCGGCGCGGCGCCGGCCGTGCAGGACGTGATCGGCGGGCAGGTGCCGATGATGTTCGTGGATTCCGCCACCGGCCAGCAATACATCGCGGCGGGACGCCTGCGCGCCATCGCGGTGGCCAGCGCCAAGCGGCTGGAGTCGCTGCCCGGCACGCCCACCCTGATCGAGCTGGGCCTGCAGGATTTCGAGGCCTATGCCTGGCAGGGGCTGCTGGTTCCGAAGGGCACTTCCAGCGCCATCGTCGAACGCCTGAACACAGCGCTGCGCGGCGCGCTGGACGCTCCCGAAGTGCGCGAGAAATTCAAGGCCATGGGTCTCGAGGCGATTCCCAGCACCCCGCGGGAAATGGCCGACTATGCCCAGGCCGAACGCGAAAAGTGGGGCAAGGTCATCCGCGACAGCAAGATCACCGTCAACTGATTCGAAGGCGGGCCCGGCCCGCCGCGCCCGCGCATGCCCACCGACACCCGACCCGACGCCATCCCCGCGCTCGAGCGCTTCCTGACCTACCGCCTGCACGTGGTCAACAAAGTATCGGACCGCGACACCAACCGCGCCTACCTGGAAGCGTGCGGGCTGCCGCTGGGCGAGGCCCGCTGCCTGGCCGCCATCGGCCGCTTCGCACCGCTGTCGGTCAATGACCTGGCGCGTGCCGCCAACCTCAACAAGGGCCAGGCAAGCCGCTCGGCCCAGGCCCTGGTGGAACGCGGCCTGGTCCACAAGGAAACCCGCGAGAGCGACGCGCGTGGCGTGCTGCTGACGCCGACGGCCGATGGGCGGGCGCGCTACGAAAAAATCGTGGCCCTGATCGCGCGCCGCAACGACGAGATCTTCGGCTGCCTGGATGCGGCGGAGCGCGCCCAATTGGGCGCCATGCTCGATCGCATCATCGCGCACATCCGGCCGTGAAGCGTAAAGCGGCCGCGGCCAGGCCGGCAGCCTGCGGGCGGCCGCGGGACGTCCGGCCCGCGCTGGCGTGCCGTCATGGCAGCAAGGTCCGCACATCGATCGCCCCGGCCAGCGCCCGGTAGCCGGCGTCCCCGGGATGCAGGTGATCGCCCGAATCGAAGCGCGGCAACAGCTGCGCCGGCAGCGCCGGGTCGCGCAACGCGGCATCGGCGTCCAGCACGGCGTCGAACTCGCCGCTCTCGCGTATCCACTGGTTGAGCGCCTGGCGCAGGGCTTCCTTGTCGGCACTGTAGTAGCCGGTGATGGATGAGCCGCGCAGCGCGCCCTGGAACGGCGTCAGCGTGGCGCCGATGACCCGCACGCCGCGCGCGCGCAACTGGCCGATCAACTGCCGGTAGCCGGCCACCAGCTCGTCCACGGACGGCGGCACGCCGGCCGGGACGAAGGCGCTGCCGGGCCAGCTGATGTCGTTGATGCCCAGCAGCACGATGACCGACTGGACATTGCGATGCGCCAGCACGTCGCGGTCGAGCCGCGCCAGCGCGTTGACGCCCATGCCGTCGCGCAGCAGGCGCGCGCCGGAGATTCCGGCATTCAGCACCGCCACGCCGCGCGGCGCCACGCGCGCGGCCAGGAAATCCGGCCAGCGCCGGTCGGCGTTCAAGGTCGACCCCGCGCCGTCGGTGATCGAATCGCCCAGCGCCACCACCACTGGCGCCGGCTGTGGCGTCTGTACGCGGACTTCGGCCAGCAGCAGGTGCGCCGTGAGCGTGGCCGCAGGGTCGAGCGCCGTCTGGCGAGTTGCGTCGCCTGCCGCCAGCCAGGCGTGCCGGCGGCCTTCCCAGTGGAACGAGCGCAGCGGCGTATCGCCGGGCAGGTACACGCTGACGGCGACATGCCCGAGCGGCTCCACGGCCAGGTCGGCGGGATCGCTCAGCACCTGCCCGCCGGGCGGAATCACGACCGAGCTCTGGCCGCCGAACGTCAGCGCTTGCAGCGTACCGGGCCGCACCGCCGGCCCGTCGCCGCGCGGCAAGGCCACGCTGGCCGCGCCTACCCGCAGCGGCTCGCGGCCATAGGCATTGGACAACACAACGCGCACGCGTGGGCCGCCGATGCTGACGCGCGCGACTTCGCGCACCGTCACGCGCGCCAGGCGGTCGGGCACCTGGGTGGGCAGCACGAAACCGGCGGCCCAGGTCGGCTGCGGGCTGGCCATCCAGGAGGGGCTCCAGGCCGGGGCCGGCGCGGCGGCCCGGACAGCGGCGCCGGCGGCCAGCGCCAGGACGGCCAGCCAGCGGCGCGCACAGATGAGACGGGATGAGACAGACATGGTCGGTTCCTTGATCAGGTCGGCGGGAATCGCCGCGATGCCCCAAGGTAGGCCATTCTGTTTCCAGCCGGTAGAGCATAGAATTGACTAATATTGATTCCAATTCGGAATGACATGGACACGCTACAAGCCATGCGCGCCTTCGTGCGCGCCACCGAACTGGGCACCTTGTCGGCCGCGGCACGCGAAGCCGGCATCGGCCAGCCCACGCTCAGCAAATGGGTGGCGGCGCTGGAACGCCAGCTCGGCGTGCGCCTGTTCGAACGCTCGACCACGACCCTGGCGCTCACCGAACAGGGGCGGCGCTTCTATGGTCATGCCACGCGCGTGCTGGAGGAATACGGCGAAGCCGTCGCCGATGCGCGCGGCCTGACCGAGCAGCCGCGCGGCCTGCTGCGCGTCAATTCGGCGCTGGCGCTGGGCGAGCTGCGGCTCAATGCGCTGGTGCACGAGTTCATGGCGCAGTACCCCGACATCGAGGTCGAACTGATCCTGAACGACCGTTATGCGGACCTGGTCGAGGAAGGGGTCGACGTGGCGGTGCGCCTGGGCGCGGTCCTGCCGCCACAGGCCGTCGCGCGGCGCATCGCCAGCGCGCCGCGCTACCTGGTGGCCGCGCCCGGCTACCTGCGCGATCGGCCGGCCATCGCCGCGCCCGCCGACCTGGCCACCTGCCGCCAGGTGCGGTTCGCCTGGCTGGGTACGGGCGATACGATCGAACTGCACGGCCCGGACGGCGCCGGCCCGCGCAGCATCGTGGTGCCCAGCCACTATCGCGTCAACAGCGCACTGGCCGTGCGCGAGAGCATCGCGCTGGGCGCCGGCCTGGGCCTGGTGCCGGCCTGGCTGGTCGAGGACATGGTCGCCGACGGCCGGCTGCGACGGGTGCTGCCGGGCTGGCATGCGTCGCCGCAGGTCGTCCACCTGCTGTATCCATCGCGCCGCTACCAGCCCGTGCGGGCGCGGCTGTTCATCGATTTCCTGGCCAGCCGCATACCCGCCCTGCCGGGCTTCGAGGCGGCGTAGGCGCGCTCAGCGCGGCGGCAGCGCGCCAGAGGGGTCGACCGGCTGGCCGCGATGGCGCAACTCGAAATACAGCGCAGTGCCGCTGCGATCGGTGCCGCCCATTTCGGCGATCTGCTGGCCTTGCGAGACTTTCTGACCTTCTTTCACCAGCATCTTGCTGTTGTGGGCATAGATGCTGAGGAAATCGCCCGAGTGCTGCACGATCACCAGGTTGCCGTAGCCGCGCAGGCGATTGCCGGCATACACGACGCTGCCCGGCGCGGCCGCGACCACCGGCGTGCCGGCCTTGTTGACGATGGTGATGCCCTTGGACGAACTGCCGTTATAGCGCTGCGTGACGGTGCCCGCGGCCGGCCACACCAGCTTGAGGTTGCGCAGCGCCGCCGCGGAGGCGGCCGGCGTGGGCGCGGGACGCGGGCTGGAGCTGGGCGTGGCGGCGGGAGCAGGCGCGGCGCCGCCTTTGGTGCTGACGCGCAGCAACTGGCCCTTGCTGATGCGGTTGGGGTTGGACAGGTTGTTCAGCCGCATCAGCTCCGACACGCTGGTGTTGTGCTGGCGCGCAATCTTCGTGAGCGTATCGCCGGACTGCACCCGGTAATAGCCGGGGCCGACCTTGGTGGAACTGCATGCGGCCAGCAGCATGAGCAGGCTGGCGCACAGCACGGCGCCGGCGCGGCGCGAGACAGATGCGGCCCAGGCGCGGCGCGGCGCCGCGGGCGGAACGGATAAGGTCGGAATGGCGGACACTGACAGCGTATCGATAGGGGCTTGCGGAAAAAAGGAGTACTTCTCCGCCCAGAAGGGTAACAAGAAACGCTGTAACAGGCTTGTGCATTTGAATCAGGCTCTACACGGACAGGTGCTTGCGCACGTCCTCTGCGCCCATGTCCGCGTGGCTCCCCCGGGCTACCACTTCGCCGCGCGACAGCACCACGAAATGATCGGCCAGTTCGTGGGCGAAGTCGAAATATTGTTCGCACAGCAGGATGCCGATATCCCCGCGCGCGCGCAGCAGCCGGATCACCCGGCCGATATCCTTGATGATGGACGGCTGGATGCCTTCGGTGGGTTCGTCGAGGATGATCAGGCGCGGCTCGGCCACCAGCGCGCGGGCAATGGCCAGCTGCTGCTGCTGGCCGCCGGACAGGTCGCCGCCGCGGCGCCCCAGCATGGCCTTGAGGACCGGAAACAGCTCGAACACTTCTTCCTTGACGCGACGCGCCCGCGCGGCGGGAAAACGCGCCATGCCCATGATGATGTTCTCTTCCACCGTGAGCCGCGCGAAGATGTCGCGGCCTTGCGGGACGTAGGCCATGCCCAGCGCCGCGCGGCGGTGCGGCGGCAGGCGGGAAATGTCGTGCCCGTCGAACATCACCCTGCCGCCCGCCACGGGCAGCACGCCCATCAGGCATTTCAGCAGCGTGGTCTTGCCCACGCCATTGCGTCCCAGCAGCCCGAGGCATTCGCCCTGCCGCAGCGACAGCGACACGCCGCGCAGCGTATGGCTGCCGCCATAGTATTGGTCGATGGCTTGCACTTCCAGCATCTCAGCGCCCCAGATAGACTTCGATGACCCGCGGATCCGCCTGCACCTGGGCCATCGTGCCCTCGGCCAGCACCGCGCCCTCGTGCAGCACCGTCACTTTGCCGCCATCGGCGATGCGCGCCACGAAATCCATGTCGTGCTCGACCACCATCAGCGAATGGCGGCCGCGCAATTCGTTCAGCAGTTCGCCGGTGCGTTCGGTCTCGGCGTCGGTCATGCCGGCCACCGGCTCGTCCAACAGCAGCAGCCGGGGCTCCTGCATGAGCAGCATGCCGATCTCCAGCCACTGCTTCTGGCCGTGTGAAAGCAGCCCCGCCGCGCGCCATGCCGCATCGGTCAACCGGATCAGCGCCAGGGTCTCGGCGATGCGGTCGGCCTGTTCGCCCGTCAGGCGGGCGAACAGCGTCGGCCGCACGCGCTTGTCGGCCTTCATGGCCATTTCCAGGTTCTCGAATACCGTGTGCTGCTCGAACACCGTGGGCCGCTGGAATTTGCGGCCGATGCCGGCGCGGGCGATCTGCGCCTCGTTCAACGTGGCGAGGTCGATGTTCTGGCCGAAGAACGCGGTGCCGGCGCTGGGCCGGGTCTTGCCCGTGATGACGTCCATCATGGTGGTCTTGCCCGCCCCATTGGGGCCGATGATGCAGCGCAGCTCGCCCACGCCGATATCTAGCGTCAGGTCGTTCAGCGCCTTGAAGCCGTCGAAGCTGACCGTGATGCCGTCCAGGTACAGGATGGCGCCATGGGTGGTGTCCACGCCTTGCGGCTTGACCCGGCCGTAAGAAGCCTGCCCGCCGGGCCCGCCGGCGTCGATGCCGGCGGCCGCCGGCTGGTGCGAATCGATGGTCATGCCGTGCGCTCCTGCCGGCGCGTCGCCCAGCGCCGCACCAATCCGACAATGCCCTGCGGCAGCAACAGCGTCACCAGCACGAAGATCAGGCCCAGGGCGTACAGCCAGAACTCCGGGAACACGCTAGTGAACCAGGTTTTCAGCCCATTGACGGCTCCGGCGCCAATAATGGGACCGATCAGGGTGCCGCGCCCGCCCGTGGCGACCCAGATCACCATCTCGATGGAGTTTTCGGTGGACATTTCGCCAGGGTTGATGATGCCGACCTGCGGCACGTACAGCGCGCCGGCCACGCCGCACATCACGGCCGAGAGGGTCCAGACGAACAACTTGAAGCCGAGCGGCTCGTAGCCAATGAAGCGCACGCGGCTCTCGGCGTCGCGCACCGCGGTAAGCACCCGGCCCAGCTTGGACTGCGTGACCGCGCGCGCCAGCACCAGGGCCCCGAACAGCGCGGCCAGCGTGATCCAGTACAGCGCCGCGCGCGTGCCCGGGGCCGTGATGTCGAACCCCAGGATGCGCTTGAAATCGGTGAAGCCATTGTTGCCGCCGAAGCCGGTGTCGTTGCGGAAGAACAGCAGCATGGCCGCGAAGGTCAGGGCCTGCGTGATGATCGAAAAATACACCCCCTTGATGCGCGAGCGGAACGCGAAGTACCCGAACACGAACGCCAGCCCGCCCGGCACCAGCACCACCAGCAGCATGGCGTACCAGAAGTGGTCGGTGAACGCCCAGTACCACGGGTATTCCTGCCAATTCAAGAACACCATGAAATCAGGCACGTCGCTCTGGTGGACGCCATCGCGCCCGATGGCTCGCATCAAATACATGCCATGCGCGTAGCCGCCCAAAGCGAAGAACAGGCCATGGCCCAGCGAGAGAATGCCCGCGTAGCCCCACACCAGGTCCAGCGCCAGCGCGGCCAGGGCATAACACATGAACTTGCCCAGCAGCGCCACCGCATAGGCGGACACATGCAGCGCATGCCCAGGCGGAAATGCCAGGTTCAAGGCGGGCAGCAGCGCCAGCAGCGCGGCGGCCGCGGCCAGCGCGCACCACGCCCGCGGGCCGAACAGCGGGCGGCGCGCGAGCGCGGGGTTCAGGGTGGCGACGGTCATTCGGCGCTCCTGCCGCGCGGCGCGAACAAGCCTTGCGGCCGCTTCTGCACGAACAACACGATCAGCACCAGGATGGCGATCTTGGCCATGACGGCTCCGGAATGAGGCTCGAGAAACTTGGTGATGGCGCCCAGGCCCAGTGCCGCGACCACGGTGCCGGCCAACTGCCCCACCCCGCCCAGCACGACCACCATGAACGAATCGACGATGTACGCGCGCCCCAGGTCGGGGCCGACATTGCCCAGCTGCGACAGGGCCACGCCGGCCAGCCCGGCGATGCCCGAGCCCAGCCCGAAAGCCAGCATGTCGACGCGGCCGGTGGGCACGCCCACGCAATCGGCCATGCGGCGGTTCTGCGTGATGGCGCGCACGAACAGGCCCAACCGCGTGTGGTTCAGCAACAGCCATACGAACACCACCACCAGCACGGCGAATACGATGATGGCAAGGCGGTTATAGGAAAGCGCCAGGCTGCCCAGCACCGTGATGCCGCCGCTCATCCACGATGGGTTGCCGACTTCCACGTTCTGCGCGCCGAACACCGTGCGCACGGCCTGTATGAGCATCAGGCTGATGCCCCAGGTCGCCAGCAGCGTTTCAAGCGGCCGCCCGTACAACCAGCGGATCACGGTGCGCTCCAGCGCCATGCCCACCAGCCCGGTGACCGCGAAAGCCACCGGCAGGGCGGCGATGACGTAGGCGTCCAGCCATTGCGGGAACCAGAGCCGGAACAGGCCCTGCACCGCATAGGCGACATAGGCGCCGATCATCAGCAGTTCGCCGTGGGCCATGTTGATCACGCCCATCAGGCCGAAGGTGATTGCCAGGCCCAGCGCGGCCAGCAGCAGCACGCTGCCCAGGCTGATACCGTAGAACAAGTTGCCCGCCCATTCCACCAGGGACAGGTGCCGCTCGATGCGATGCAAGGCGGTGCCCGCGGCGGCACGCACCCCGGCATCGGGCTCGGCGTGACGGCCCTCGGCATCCTGCTGCAGCAAGGCCGCCAGCACCGGCCGGAACGCCGCATTGCCGCTGCGACCCAGGACCTCAACGGCGTGGCGCCGCACCGTCGGGGCCGCGCTTTGCAGTTGCAGCGTCGCGGCGGCGATCTCCAGCGCTGCCCTGACCCTGGCATCCGGTTCGGACGCCAGGGCTTTCTCCAGCATGGGCAGCGCGCCCGGATCGGCGCCGCGCTGCAAGCGCTGCGCCGCCGCGAGCCGCTGGGCCGGATCGGGCGCGTGCAACCGTGCCGTGGCCAGCGCGGCCGCGATGGCGCGACGCAGGCGATTGTTGACCGATATCGTATCCGCCGACGCCGGCATGTCGGCAGGCTGGCCGGTTGCGGCATCGACCGTGCCCGCACCGGTATCCACCACCAGCCTGCCGTCCGGCGCGACATACAGCCGGTCGCTACCCAGCGCCTCGAGCACTGTCACCGCTTGTGGCGCGGGCTGTGCGCCCAGGCGTGCGATGGCGGCGAGCCGCGCGTCGGTATCGTCGCCCGCCAAGGGCGCCAGCAGCGCCGGATCCAGGCCGTCCGCCGCGGCGGACGGCACCCAGGCGCCCGCCAGCCAGGCCAGGGCCAGGCGTAGCAGGAACCGCATCACGAACGCGCTGCGCATCGTCGCTTCTCCGCGCCTACAGGCCCTGCTTGCCTTCATTGCCAGGAATGTACGGGCTCCACGGCTGGGCGCGGATCGGCCCCTTGCTCTTCCACACCACGTTGAACTGGCCGTCCGCCTTGATCTCGCCGATGTAGACCGGCTTATGCAAGTGATGGTTGGTCTGGTCCATCTGCACGGTAAAGCCGTCCGGCGCCTCGAAAGTTTGGCCGCTCATGGCGGAGATCACGGGATCGACCTCCGTGGTGCCGGCCTTCTCAACCGCCTGCTTCCACATGTGGATGCCGATATAGGTGGCCTCCATCGGGTCGTTGGTAACCGCCGTGGTGGCATTGGGCAGGTTGCGCGCCTTGGCATACGCGCGCCACTTCTCGATAAAGGCTGCGTTGACGGGGTTCTTGATCGACTGGAAGTAATTCCAGGCGGCCAGGTGGCCGACCAGCGGCCGGGTATCGACCCCGCGCAGCTCTTCCTCGCCGACCGAAAACGCGACGACCGGCACATCGGTGGCCTTCAAGCCGGCATTGCCGAGCTCCTTGTAGAAGGGCACGTTCGAATCGCCGTTGATGGTCGAGACCACGGCGGTACGGCCGCCGGTGGCGAAACGCTTGATGCCGGCGACGATGGTCTGGTAGTCCGAATGACCGAAGGGCGTGTAGATCTCCTGGATGTCCTCGTCCTTCACCCCCTTCGAATGGAGGAAGGCGCGCAGGATCTTGTTGGTCGTGCGCGGGTAGACATAGTCGGTGCCCAGCAGCACGAAGCGCTTGGCGCCGCCACCGTCCTCGCTCATGAGGTATTCCACCGCGGGAATGGCCTGCTGGTTGGGCGCGGCGCCGGTATAGAACACATTCTTTTCCAGTTCCTCGCCTTCGTACTGCACGGGATAGAACAGCAGGCCGTTGAGCTCCTTGAATACCGGCAGCACCGACTTGCGCGACACCGAGGTCCAGCAGCCGAACACCACCGACACTTTGTCCTGCGCGAGCAACTGGCGGGCCTTTTCGGCGAACAGCGGCCAGTTCGAGGCCGGATCCACCACCACGGGCTCGAGCTGCTTGCCCAGGACGCCACCTTGCGCGTTGATCTCCTCGATCGCCATCAGCGCCACGTCCTTGAGCGAGGTCTCGGAAATGGCCATGGTGCCCGACAGCGAATGCAGGATGCCGACCTTGATGGTGTCGGCGGCCATCACGGCCGGCGCCCATCCCGCCAGCGCCAGCAGGCTGGCTGCGGTCAATTGCTTCAGTACGAGTCTGCGCTTCATCGCTTGGATCCTTTTCTTGAATGGGCCGGCAGCGCCGGCGTGATCTGCCTGTGCATCGAACCATGTCGCCCGCATCGCAAATGCCGCGGCCACGCGTGCATCAGGGCAAAAGCAATTCGTATGCCAACTCGCTTGCGGAGCTTGGCCGGGCACATGGCCGGCGCGATGGCGCGGGCGTGCGCGGGGCGTGCCGGCCGGCCAGCACCTCTCGATACAACGGCCGGGCACGGACCCGATGTTGGTGCAGAGGCACGGCATCAGTGCATGCATGCCCGACTTCGGTGCGCGAACGCGCGGCCCGGGCACCTGCCCGCGATGCGGCACGCCTCCTGCGCGGCCCGGAGCGCCTCGCGCAAACCCGCATGGATATTGGCTCTGCCGGTAATCGGCAGAAGTTGGCATATCGATTGCTTTGGTTGGAACGACTTGTATACAAGCGAGGATCCCAGGCATGAATGCCAACAACGTCATCGAAGCAACGCGCGGATGGACCCTGGCCGACTGGCACGCGGCCTATCGCGAGCATGGCGCGCAGCCGGCCGACTTGCTGGGCCGGCTGCGCGCCGGCCTGCAAGCGGACGACCCCGCCTGGATCTGCCGCGCCGACGCAGCCTGCCTGCAGGAGCAACTCGACGCGCTGGCGCGCCGGTTGGCGCAGGCGGACGGCGACCTGGCCCGCCTGCCGTTGTATGGCGTGCCGTTCGCCATCAAGGACAACATCGACGCCGCCGGCTGGCCCACCACCGCTGCCTGCCCTGCCTTCGCATACACGGCGGCGCAAGATGCCGACGTCGTGCGGCGCCTGCGCGCGGCGGGCGCCATCCTGATCGGCAAGACCAACCTGGACCAGTTCGCCACCGGCCTGGTGGGCACGCGCTCGCCGCACGGCGCCGTGCCCAACACCTTCGATCCCGCGTATGTCAGCGGCGGCTCGAGCTCGGGCTCGGCCAGCGTCGTCGCGCGCGGCCTGGCCGCCTTCGCGCTGGGCACCGATACCGCCGGCTCCGGCCGCGTCCCGGCCGGCTTCAACAATATCGTCGGACTCAAGCCGACCCGCGGCTGGCTCAGTACGCGCGGTGTCGTGCCAGCTTGCCGCACGCTGGATTGCGTGTCGATCTTCGCACTGACAGTCGACGATGCCGACACCGTCGCCATGCTGGCGGGCGGCTATGACGCGCACGACCCATACTCGCGCCACGCGCCGGCCATGCCCACCCAGCTGGCCCGCCAGCCGCGCCTGGCCATTCCCGCCGAGCCCGAGTTCCACGGCGACGCGCAGGCGCAGGCGGCCTATGAGCGCTCCCTGGACGCGTTGCGCACGCTGGGGGCAACGCTGGAGCCCATCGACTTCGCGCCGTTCCGCCAGTTGGCCGACCTGCTGTACCAGGGGCCATGGGTCGCCGAGCGCTACGCGGCGGTGCGCGCCCTGCACGAGCGGGCGCCCGATGCAATCGAACCGGTCGTGCGCGGCATCGTCGAGCAGGCGGCCCGCTACAGTGCCGTCGACGCCTTCGAGGCCGAGTACCGCCGCGCCGCGCTGGCGCGCGTCATCCAGCAGACGCTGGCCGGCTACGACGCCATGGTCGTGCCCACCTCGCCGTCCATCTACACCATCGCGCAACTGCGCGAAGAACCGGTCGCGCTGAACACGCGGCTGGGCGCCTACACCAACTTCGCCAACCTGGCCGACTTGTCCGCGCTGGCGTTGCCCGCTGGCGTGCGCGCCGACGGGCTGCCCTGCGGCATCACCTTGATCGGCCCGGCCTGGCATGATCGCGCGCTGGCCGAATTCGGACGCCGCTGGGAAGCCGCGCAGGGCGGCACCCTGGGCGCCACCGGCCGGGCCCGGCCGACCGCGCTTGCGCCACGGCCGGCCGCGCCGGCCCAGACGGTGCAGGTCGCCGTCGTGGGAGCCCACCTGCGCGGCATGCCGCTGAACCATCAACTGACCTCCCGCGGCGCGCGCTTCCTCGAAGCCACCCACAGCGCGCCGGCGTACCGCTTGTATGCATTGGCCGGCAGCACGCCGCCCAAGCCCGGCCTGGCGCGCGATGTGGGCGGCGCGTCGATCGCCGTGGAGGTCTGGGAGCTCTCGCATGCCGCGTTCGGCGAATTCGTGGCCGAGATCCCGCCGCCACTGGGAATCGGCACGCTCGAACTCGCCGACGGGCGCCAGGTGAAGGGTTTCATTTGCGAGCCGTGCGGCATCGCGGGCGCGCGCGACATCACCGAGTTCGGCGGCTGGCGCGCCTACCTGCGCCATCAGCAAGATTCCGTGGCCCACCAAGGGGAATAACCATAATGTTCCATACCGTACTCATCGCCAACCGCGGCGAAATCGCCGTGCGCGCCATTCGCACGCTCAAGCGCCTGGGCATCAGGAGCGTGGCCGTGCATTCCGACGCCGACCGCAACGCGGCGCACGTGCGCCAGGCCGACGTCGCTGTCGCGCTGGGCGGCGACAAGGCCGCGGACAGCTACCTGCGCATCGATCGCATCCTGGAGGCGGCCCGCTCTACCGGCGCGCAGGCCATCTTCCCCGGCTATGGCTTTCTGTCCGAGAGCGCCGAGTTCGCCGAGGCGTGCATGGCGGCCGGCATCGTGTTTATCGGGCCCACGCCGCGGCAATTGCGCGAATTCGGCCTGAAGCACCGGGCACGCGAGCTGGCCGCGGCGGCCGGCGTACCCATGACGCCTGGCAGCGGTCTGCTGGCCGATGCCGAGGACGCCCTGGCGCAGGCTGAACGCATTGGCTACCCCGTCATGCTCAAGAGCACCGCGGGCGGCGGCGGCATCGGCCTGTCGCGCTGCGCCGACCCCGCGGAGCTGATCGCCGCCTACGCGGCCGTGCAGCACCAGGGCCGGACGTTTTTCAGCGACGGCGGCGCATTCCTGGAACGCTATGTCGACCAGGCGCGCCACGTGGAAGTGCAGATCTTCGGCGACGGCCAGGGCCGGGTGGTCGCCCTGGGAGAGCGCGACTGCTCCATCCAGCGCCGCAACCAGAAGATCATCGAGGAAACGCCGGCGCCGGGGCTGCCCCAGGCCACGCGGGCGGCCTTGCTGCGCGCCGCGGTCATGCTGGGCGAATCCGTGCAGTACCGTTCGGCGGGCACGGTGGAATTCATCTACGACCAGGCGCGCGACGCCTTCTACTTCCTGGAAGTCAACACGCGCCTGCAGGTCGAGCATCCCGTCACCGAGGCCGTCACCGGCCTCGACCTGATCGAGTGCATGCTGCGCGTGGCGGCCGGCGATGCGCTGGACTGGGCAGCGTTGCACCGTCCGCCGCGCGGCGCGGCCATCGAGGTGCGCCTGTACGCGGAAGACCCGGCGCGCGGCTTCCAGCCCTCGCCCGGGGTCTTGACCGGTGTGCAGTTCCCCGAGGACGCGCGCGTGGATGGCTGGGTCGAGACCGGTACCGAGGTACCGCCCTATTACGACCCCATGCTGGCCAAGCTTATCGTGCACGGCACCGACCGCGGCGACGCCATGCGCAAGCTGCGCGATGCGTTGGCCCGCACGCAACTGCATGGCATCGCCACCAACCTGGAGTTCCTGCGCCAGGTCGCGGCCGAGCCGCGCTTCCAGGCCGGCGAGCTGTCCACGCGCTTCCTGGAGCGCTTCGACTTCCGCCCCGCGGCGCTCGAAGTGCTGGAGGCGGGCACCTACACCAGCGTCCAGGACTACCCCGGACGCATCGGCTATTGGAATATCGGCGTGCCGCCATCCGGCCCCATGGACGACTATGCATTCCGGCTGGCCAACCGCATTGTCGGCAATGCGCCCGAAGCCGCGGGCCTGGAATGCACGCTGGCGGGGCCGAGCCTGAAGTTCCATCACGACGCGGTGGTGGCCCTGACGGGCGCGCGCATGGAGGCCCTGCTGGATGGCCAGCCGATGCCCATGTGGGAGCCGGTCGCGGTGCGCCGCGGCCAGGTGCTGGCCATGGGGCGCGCGATCACCGGCTGCCGCAGCTACCTGGCGGTGCGCAACGGCCTGGACGTGCCGTGCTACCTGGGTAGCCGGTCGACCTTCGCGCTGGGCCAGTTCGGCGGCCATGCGGGACGCTGCCTGCGCGCCGGCGACATGCTGCCGGTGGCGCAGCCCGGCCTGCCGGCCAGCCTGACCCCGCCGCCCGCCACCGTGCCTGCCCCGGCCGACCCGGCCCTGGTCCCCGAGTATCCCGGCCACTGGCAGATCGGCGTGCTGATCGGCCCGCACGGCGCGCCCGACTTCTTCACCGCCGAGTCCATCGAACAGTTCTTCGCCGCCGACTGGGAAGTGCACTACAACTCGAACCGCCTCGGCGTGCGCCTGCTGGGCCCCAAGCCTGCCTGGACGCGGCAGGATGGCGGCGAAGCCGGCCTGCATCCGTCCAATATCCACGACTGCGAATATGCCATCGGCAGCATCAACTTCACCGGCGACAGCCCGGTCATCCTGACGCGCGACGGACCCAGCCTGGGCGGGTTCGTCTGCCCGGTAACCATCGCCAAGGCAGAGCTCTGGAAGGTCGGCCAGGTGCGGCCCGGCGACCGCATCCGCTTCACGCCGCTGACCGCGGACCAGGCGCTGGACCTGCAGGCGCGGCAGGAAGCCGCCATCGCAACGCTGCGCGCCGACCACTTGCCCGTGCTCACGCCCCCCCACCCGGCGCCGGGCGGGCTATCGCCCATCGTGGCCCGACTGCCCGCAACCGACGCCCGGCCCATCGTGACGTACCGGCAGGCGGGCGACAGCTACCTGTTGCTGGAGTACGGCGAAAATGTCCTGGACCTGGCCTTGCGCATGCGGGTGCATCTGCTGATGCAGGCCCTGGCGGCGACGCCCATCGCCGGGGTACTGGAGTGCTCGCCGGGCGTGCGCTCGTTGCAGATCCAGTACGACAGCCGCGCCATCAGCCAGGATGCGCTGGTATCCCGCCTGCTGGGCATCGAGGAAACCCTGCCCGACGTGGCCACCCTGACAGTACCCACCCGGGTGGTGTACCTGCCCATGGCCTTCGAAGACAGCGCCACGCTGGGCGCCGTGCAGCGCTACCAGGAAACGGTGCGGGCGAGCGCGCCCTGGCTGCCGAACAACGTGGATTTCATCCAGCGCATCAACGGGTTGGCATCGCGCGACGACGTGCGCCGCATCGTGTTCGATGCGAGCTACCTGGTCCTGGGGCTGGGCGACGTATACCTGGGCGCACCTTGCGCCGTACCCATCGACCCGCGCCACCGCCTGCTGACATCGAAGTACAACCCGGCGCGCACCTATACTGCCGAAGGCACGGTGGGCATCGGCGGCGTGTACATGTGCATCTACGGCATGGATTCGCCCGGCGGCTACCAACTGGTCGGGCGCACGCTGCCGATCTGGAACAAGTTCCTGAAGAACCCGGTGTTCCGGGACGGCCAGCCATGGCTGCTGCGCTTCTTCGACCAGGTCCGCTTCTATCCGGTGTCCGAGGCCGAGTTGTCGGTCCTGCGGGAAGACTTCCGCGAAGGACGCGCCACGCTGCGCATCGAAGAGGAAGATTTCGATTTCGCCGCGCACCGTCGGTTCCTGGCGGAACATGGGGCCGACATCGACGCGTTCAAGGCGACGCAGCAAGCCGCCTTCGAAGCCGAAGTCGCGCTGTGGCAGGCGGAAGCCTCGACCGTCGCCGAATCGTCCGCGCCGGAAGAGGCCGCGCTGGAACTGTCGGCGACCGAGCGCGCAGTGTGCGCCGACCTGTGCGGCAATGTCTGGAAGATCCCGGTTGGCGTCGGACAACGCGTCGAAGCCGGCGACACGCTGGTCATTGTCGAGGCAATGAAGATGGAGCTTTCCATCAAGGCGGCTTTTGGCGGCACGGTCACCGCCATACGCTGTATTCCAGGCAAGCCGGTCAATAGCGGCGACACGCTGCTGGTCATCGACGCCGAGACCGATTGCGCGGTTGCCTGACATGCGCCTGAACCTGGCCGCCCTGCCCGACCAGCCGCCCGCCGCCGCCCCGGGCGCCACGCTGGCCGGGCAGGCCTACGCGCTGATCAAGCGCGACCTGTTCGAGTTCCGCATGCTGCCCGGCGACGATTTCACCGAAAGCGAACTGGTGGCGCGTCTGGGCGTGAGCCGCACGCCGGTGCGGCAGGCCTTGTACCGGCTGGAGCGCGAGGGCTTCGTGCTGCTGCGCCAGCGCAGCGGCTGGCGCGTGCGCCCGTTCGATTTCGAGCGGTTCGAAGCGCTCTACGATGTGCGCATCGTGCTGGAACAGGCCGCGGTCGCGCGTCTGTGCACCCTGCACGACATGGACGCCGCCGGGGCCCTGCCGGCGCTCAAGCGCGCCTGGCTCGTGACGCCTGCCGAGCGCCTGCGCAGCGGCCGCGAAGTGGCGGAGCTGGACGAAGATTTCCATTGCGCATTGGTCGCGGCGGCCGGCAATCCGGAGATGGCGCAGATTCATCGCGACGTGACCGAGAAGATCCGCATCATCCGCCAGCTCGATTTCACCAAGGGCTATCGCGTCGATGCCACTTACGTGGAGCACGGCGCCATCCTGCGCGCCGTCCTGGCGCGCCGCGCCGACGAGGCCGCGCGGATGTTGAAGGCGCACATCGAGATCAGCAAAGCCGAAGTGCGCAAGATCACCCTGCACCGCCTGCAGGCGGCCCGTCAGGCGCACGGCTAGACCGGCGCGCCGCGCTCCGGGCAGTTATTTTTTGCGGCGCAACGCGCCGGCATTCAGCTGCACGCAAGGTTGCGCGGGCGCCGACATTCAGCCCGGCTTCAGCAAATACCGGAAAACCCTCACTCGCGGGAACAAAATCGGCGCGCCTTGTTCATATCTCGCAGCAGGGCGCTGGCATGCGCGTGGCCTTGCGCCAGCGCAGCCGCCTTGCCACCTGTTCTGTCGCCGCCCGCATGCGCCGCGCCGTACGGCGTGCAGCCGCATGCGCCCGGCATTTCGAGGAGACCAACAACACCATGCGAAAAGCGCTCTCTTTCCTGGCCTTCGCAGCGGCCATGCTTCTTTCGACGCCCCTGCTCGCGCAGGACGGCAGCAACATCAAGGGCTTGTACCTGCTGACCGATTATCCGGCAGTCACCGCGCAGCCGGGCACCACCTCCACTTTGCGATTACAGTTGCGCAACTACGGCCTGCCGCCCGAACGGCTGGACCTGAAAGTCGAGGGCGTGCCCGAGGGCTGGAGCGCCACGCTGCTGGGCGGCGGGCAGCCGGTGGCGGCGGCCATGCCCGCCACCGACGACAGCACCTCGCTGCAACTGCAGCTGAAAGTGCCGGCCGACGCGGGCACGCAGCCGCGCACGCTGAACGTGGTGGCCGAAGGCGGCGGCCAGCGCATCGCCCTGCCGGTGCACATCATGCTGGCCAAGCAACTGCCCACCAAGCTCAGCCTGGATACGAAACTGCCGGCCATCCGCGGCGGCGCACAGTCTTCGTTCGACTACTCGCTGACGGTCAAGAACGACAGCGGCAAGGACCTGACCGTCAGCTTCGCCGTCAAGGCCCCGCAGTACTTCGACACCAGCTTCACCGAAGGCTATGGCAGCCAGCAGATCAGCTCGCTGCCCATCAAGGCTGGCGAATCCAAGGACATCAAGCTGACCGTCCGCCCGCCCGGCAATACGGAGCCCGGCAGCTATCCGGTGCAGGTCGTCGCCAGCGCCGACGGCATCGAGGCATCCAGCCAACTGCAGCTGGAAATCGTCGGCCAGCCGCGCCTGCGCCTGGCCGGCCGCGACGGCCTGATGAGCGGCAAGGCCGAAGCCGGCAAGCTGTCGTCGATCCCGGTGGTAGTGCGCAACGACGGCGGCGCCGCGGCCGACAACGTCGCGCTGTCGGGCAGCGGCCCATCGGGCTGGACAGTCGAATTCGAGCCCAAGAGCATCGAGCACCTGGCCCCGGGCCAGCAGGCCGAAGTACAGGCCCGCATCACGCCTTCCGAACGCTCGCTGGCGGGCGACTACATGACGCACCTCACCGCCACGGCCGCCGGCGAGTCGGCCAGCGGCGACTTCCGCATCACTGTTTCCACGTCCAGCCTGTGGGGTATCGCGGGCGCCATTATCCTGGCGATCGCGGTGCTGATCCTGGTGGGCGCCGTCGCGAGGTTCGGACGCCGATGAACGACACTCTCATAGAAGCGCAAGGCCTGACCAAGCGCTACGGCGGCACGCTGGCCGTCGACGACATCTCGTTCCAGGTCGGGCGCGGCGAGATCTTCGGCCTGCTGGGCCCGAACGGCGCCGGCAAGACGACCACCATCCTGATGCTGCTCGGGCTTACCGACACCAGCGCGGGCACCGTGCGCGTCCTGGGCCGCGACCCGCAGCGCGACCCCCTCGGCGTCAAGCGCCAGCTCGGCTACCTGCCGGACGCCGTCGGCTTCTACGACTACCTGTCGGCGCGCGCCAACCTAGCCTACACGGCGCGCCTGCTGGGGCTGGACGCCGGCGAGCGGGCCAGCCGGATCGACCGCGCGCTGGCGCGCATGCGCCTGTCGGAGGTGGGCGGGCGGCGCGTGGCGACGTATTCGCGCGGCATGCGGCAACGGCTCGGCCTGGCCGAGATCATCATGAAAGACGCGCGGGTGGCCATCCTGGACGAGCCGACATCGGGCCTGGACCCGCAATCCACCGAGGAATTCCTCGACCTGATCCGCAGCCTGAAAGAGGACGGCGTCACGGTGCTGCTTTCCTCTCATCTGCTGGACCACATGCAGCGGATCTGCGACCGCGTGGCGCTGTTCCGGCGCGGCCGCATCGCGCTGATGGGCAGTGTGCCGGAACTGGCGCGCCAGGTGCTGGGGACGGGCTTCGCGGTGGACGTGCAGGCGCAGGGCCCCGACTTGTCCGCGCAGCTCGGACAGGTCCGGGGCGTGCACTCGGTGCGGACGCTCGGGCCCGGCCACTACCGCCTGCTGGCCGAGGACGACGTGCGGGCCGACGCGGCGCGCGCCGTGGTGCAGGCCGGCGGCGACCTGCACCGCCTGTCGGTGGACCTGCCCAGCCTGGACGCCATCTACAACCGCTTCTTCCAGGATGCCGACACCAAGGAGGCCGATCATGCGCAAACGTGAAGGTTCGCCCTGGCAGGGCCTGGGCGCGGTCACGCTCAAGGAGTTTGCCGATCACCTGTCCAGCGCACGCATGCGGGTGCTGGAATGGCTGATCGTGCTGACCGCCGCGGCGGCGCTGTACGGCGCCCTGCAGCAGATCCGCGACACCACGGCGGAAGACCCGTTCGTGTTCTTGCGGGTCTTCACCACGGCACAGGCGCCGATGCCGTCGTTCGCCTCGCTGCTGGGCTTCCTGATCCCGCTGATCGCCATCGGCCTGGGCTTCGATGCCATCAACGGCGAGTACTCGCGCCGCACCATGAGCCGGCTTCTGTCCCAGCCGATCTACCGCGACGCCCTGCTGCTGGGCAAGTTCCTGGCCGGCATGGCGACACTGGCTATCAGCCTGCTGTGCCTGTGGCTGATCGTCATCGGCGTCGGGCTGCTGGCCCTGGGGGTGCCTCCCAGCGGCCAGGAAGTGGCGCGCTCGCTGCTGTTCCTGGCGATGGCCCTGGCGTACGCGGGGGTCTGGCTGGCGCTGTCGATGCTGTTCTCGGTGCTGTTCCGCTCGGCCGCCACCTCGGCGCTGGTGTCGCTGGGCCTGTGGCTGTTCCTGGCGCTGCTGTGGCCGTTGCTGGCCTCGGCTCTGGCCAATGCCATCGCGTCGCCGGACCTGGCGTCGCAACTGCTGGGCCAGCCCAGCCTGGCCACGCTGGAATGGCAGCAGGCGCTGCAACGGCTGTCGCCCGCGCAGCTGTTCAACGAGTCCATCATCGCCGTCCTCAGCCCCATGACCCGGGCCATCGGCCCGGTCTTCCTGGACCAGCTCGAGGGCGCGGTCATGGGCATGCCGCTGGCGCTGGCGCAGAGCCTGCAGATCGTCTGGGCGCAGGCGGTCGGCCTGGTTGCCGGCGTGATCCTGCTGTTCGCGCTGACGTACGTGGTGTTCCAGCGGCAGGAGGTGCGGGCCTAGCGGGTGCGCGCCCGGCGGGCATCCGGCTCGCGGGCCGGATGCCTGCGCGCGCGCAAGGGGTATACGGCTTTCTGTGTACGCCTGTGTGGCAGAATTCCTGCGCTATCCGCCACCCGCCAGGTGCTCCATGGCTACATCGCCCAGCGCTTTCCCTTATGACTATGCCCGGGTCGAGCAGGTCGTCGCCGGGCACGTGCCCACCTGGCGCCCGATGGGTTTCGCCGGCGTGGTCGCCATTGCGCGGGGCGGCCTGGCGCCAGCCCTGATCGCCAGCGCGGCGCTCGACCTGCCGCTGTATGCGCTCTCGTACGACCGGCGGGCGCGGCGCGTCTCCTGGTTCACCGCCCAGACGCCGCCACACGGCGCGCGCGTGCTGGTGGTCGAGGACATCGCCGGGCGCGGCACCACGCTGTCGGACAGCCTCGAGTTCCTGGCCGCGCGCGGCCACGCCTTCAGCGTCTTCACCCTGGCCTACGACGCCGAGTCGCGCGTGCGGCCGGATTTCGGGGTCGAGATCCCGCCCGGCTTCCGCGCCTGGTTCCCCTGGGAACGCGAGTCCATCACCGCCGCGTACGACGCCACCGGCAATCTGCCCGACCAGCCGGCCCGCGCCTATGCCTCGTGGGCGATCGACCTGGACGGCATCCTGCTGCCCGACCTGCCCGCCGATGCATATGCGGCCGACCTGGCCGACACGCTGGCGCGGCGCGACCTGCTGACGCCCAGCGCGATCCTGCCGGGCCGCGACTTGAGCCGGCTGCCCATCATCACCGGGCGGCCGGAACAGGACCGCGCCCGCACCCAGGACTGGCTGCATCGCCACGGCTTCCACGGCCCGCTGGTAATGCGCGACGCCGACCGCCACAGCGCCGCGCAGACGGCCGAGCACAAGGCGCAGGCCATCATCGCCGGGCGCCACACGCACTTCATCGAAAGCGACATGGCCCAGGCCCTGGAAATCGCGCGGCGCGTCCAGGTGGCGCGCGTCTATTGGTGGAACGGCGTCACCGCCCTGGCGGTCTACGCCAGCCAGGCCGCGGACCTGATCTGAAGCGCCGCGCAGTGCGCGCGGCCGCCCGGTATCCCGTGCGAGTGCCGGCCCAGGGGCTCCCGCCTCGGCTGTCTCCCTGCGTCAGGTGTCTGACACCCCACGCAATGCCCGCTGCATGGGAAGGCCGTCTCATGGGGTGTCAGACACCTTGCGGCATGGTGTGTCTGCCCCGCTCGCCGGGCTCATCGTCTACCGGGGCGGCGCGGCCATCTCCGCGATCAGCTGTCCCACCGCGCTCCAGTCATCTTCGCGTCAGGTGTCTGACACCCCACGCAATGCCCGCTGCATGGAAGGGCCATCTCATGGGGTGTCAGACACCTTGCACGGGTGTCGTGCGTCTATCGGTGAAACGGAGCCACCGCCCTGGCGGCCTATCCGCGTCACGTATCTCCCTGCGTCAGGTGTCTGACACCCCACGCAATGCCCGCTGCATGGAAAGGCCATCTCATAGGGTGTCAGACACCTTGCACAGGCGCCGTGCGCCTATCGGCGAAACGGAGCCAGCGCCCTGGCGGCCTATCGGCGTCACGTATCTCCCTGCGTCAGGTGTCTGACACCCCGCGCAATGCCCGCTGCATGGGAAGGCCGTCTCATGGGGTGTCAGACACCTTGCGGCATGGTGTGTCTGCCCCCCTCGCCGGGCTCATCGTCTACCGGGGCGGCGCGGCCATCTCCGCGATCAGCTGTCCCACCGCGCTCCAGTCATCTTCGGCGTGGCCGGTATTGCACAAGGCTTCCAGCCACTGCAGCGTGGTCGATGCGACCGGCAGGCAGGCGCCGGCGTCGCGCGCGGCATCCAGGGCCAGGCGCAGGTCTTTGCGCATCAGGCCGGCGCGAAAGCCCGGCTTGAAGTCGCGCTGCAGGATGCGCACGGCGTTCTTCTCCAGCACGGCGCTGCGCGCCGCGCCGCCCAGCAGCGCCTCGCGCACGACCGCCGGATCGACGCCGCTGCTGTGCGCCAGCGCGAACGCTTCCGCCACGCCCAGCATGACGGCGCTGACGGCGACCTGGTTGCAGGCCTTGGCGACTTGTCCCGCGCCGTTGTCGCCGACGCGCAGCACGCGCGACGCAATCACTTGCAGATAGGGCAGGCACGCCGCGAACGCGGCTTCCGAAGCGCCCACCATGCAGCTCAGCGTGCCCTGCTCGGCCGCCTGCTGGCCGCCGCTGACGGGCGCATCCAGCAGCGCCACCTGGCGTTCGGCCAGGCGCCGGGCGTGCTCGCGCGTGGCGGATGCCGAGATGGTGCTGGTGTCGATCACGAACGCGCCGGCCGGCAGACTGGCTGCCAGGCCCTGCGGGCCGAACAGCACGGACTCGACGGCCGCCGTATCCGACAGGCACAGCATCACCACGCGCGCCATGCCGCCCAGCTCGGCCGGCGTGGCCGCCCGGCGCGCGCCCGCCTCCGCCAACGGCGTTTCGGCTGCGCGGCTGCGGTTGTGCACGACCACGTCATGCCCGGCGCGCAGCAGCGAGGCGGCCATGCCCCGTCCCATCACGCCCAGTCCGATGAATCCGATGGTGTCGCGCGTCGCGCTCGATGTCATGCCGAGTTCCTCTGAATACGTCGTGAATGCAGCAGCGCGCGGGGCGGGCCCCGCTCCGCGCGGGCCTGCCTACTTGTGCGCGGTGCGGGTGGCGGCCAGCGAATCGCCGATCAGCGCATAGCTCTCGTCGATTTCCTTCTGGAAAGCGGGGCCGTCGGCGTAATCGGTAGTGAGTCCGCTGCGCGCGGTGTACGCCTTCCATGACGGGCTTTGCAGCGCGTCGTGGAATACGCGGTTCAGGTAGCGGTACACCGGCTCGGGCAGCCCGGCCGGCGCCAGCAGCCCCTTCATGTTGTCCAGCGCGATGGGATAGCCCAGCTCGGTCATGGTGGGCGTGTCGGGCAGCGACGCCACGCGCGACCGCGAGAAGACGGCAATCGGCCGGATCTTGCCGGCATCGATCAGCCCTCGCACTTCTTCGGGCGCCCCGAACGCCATGTCGACCTCGCCCGCCGCCAGGGCGGTCAGCGACGCGGCCGCGCCCTTGTACGGCACATGCAGGAAGCGCAGGCCGCTGTTGGCCTCGAACGCCAGCATGGTCGAATGGAACAGGCTGCCGTTGCCGGTCGAGCCATAACTCAGCGCCTCCGGCTTGCCCTGCGCGGCGGCAATCAAGGCCTTCATGTCGGGGTAAGGCGACTTGACGTTCACGGCCAGCACGGACGGCAGGCGGGCCGCCTTCAGCACCGGCGTGAAATCGCGGCGCGGATCGTATGGAATCTTCTGGTGATTGCCGACCGAAGTCGTTTCACTGCCGCCGCCCACGAAAAGCTTGTAGCCGTCGGGCTTGGCCTCGGCGATTTCCTGCGCGGCCAATGCGCCGGCCGCGCCCGGCTTGTTGATCACCACCACCGGCACCGGCACGGTGTCCTTGACCGCTTCCGACAGCTGGCGGGCGATCTGGTCGGCCGAGCCGCCCGGCGCGAAGCCGACCAGGATCTCGATGGGCCGGGTGGGCGTCCAATCCTGCGCGACCGTGGGGCCGGCCGATGCGGCGGCCAGCAGCGCGCCGGCCAGCCATTTGCTGGCTGTGCTCATGGGGTCTCCTCCGCTTCCGGGGAAGCGCTCTTGTCGTTATCGATCCAGGCACTCTAGCAACAACGAACATGAGAAGAAAGTGATAAATTTCCCTCGACTTTCATCGCTTTTCTTCATGAAAAATGCATACGGGTGCCAGACCCACGAGATAGGGACATGACTTTCAAGCAACTCGAGGCGTTCTACGCGGCGGCCCTGTCATCGAGCTTCGCGGCCGCCGCCGCGCACATCCACCTGTCCCAGTCGTCGCTGTCCAAGCGCATCACCGAGCTCGAGGCCGACCTGGGCAAGACATTGTTCGACCGCAGTGGCCACCGTTCGGTGCTGACCCGCGAAGGCGAAGCCCTGCTGCCGCTGGCGCGCGAGATCCTCAGCGCCGCCAACCGGGCGCGCGCCGCGGTGGGCACCGATGACGGCCTGCAGGGCGTATGCCGCTTCGGCATGGGCGAACTCGCGGCGATGAGCTGGCTGCCCAAGTTCGTGGCCCGCTGCCGGGCCGACTATCCCCAGCTGCGGCTGGAGCCGCACGTGGATGTCGGCCAGAACCTCGAACGCCGGGTCGAGGCCGGCGAACTCGATTTCGCGGTCGTGGCGGGATGGTCGTCGCGCCCCTCCATCGCCTCGCACACCATTGCCGAAGTCCGCTACACCTGGGCCGGCGCCTCGGCGCAGCTCGACGGGCTGCGGGTGCTCACGCCCGCCAGCCTGCAGGACATGACGGTCATCACCATGCCGCCCGGCGCGGGCTCCACCCGCATCTTCGAAGCCTGGCTGCAAGAGAACAATCTCAGCGTGTCGCGCCAGCTGACCTGCAACAACATGGGCGCCATCGCCGGCATGGTGGCGGCCGGAGTGGGGGTGGGGTTCTTCCCCGAGGGATGGCTGCGCACGCTGTACGACAAGCACGCGATCCGGGCCATCGAGAGCGACCCGCCGCTACGGCGGCTGCATTACTCGTTCCAGTGCCGCCGCGACGACATCCGTCCGCTGGTGGCCGCAATGCGCGAGCGCGTCATGGCGGAAGTGGACTTCGCCGCTCCGCATCCCTTGTGGTGAAGCCGCGCTACAGCAGGCAGGGCGGGCGGTCGAAATCGGCAGCCTGCGCGGCCAGCTCGCGCAGTTGGCGCACCATGGGGCGCGTATCGTCGCGCCGCCATTGAAAGGTGTATGCGAGCGGCCGCAACGGCGGCAGCTCCGGCAGCGCCGCCAGGTGGCCTCGCTGGATCAGCGCGGCGGCCCAGGCCCGCGGCAGGAAACCGACGCCCAGCCCTTCCTTCAGCATGCCGGCCACCGCGCCCAGGTTCTCGCAAGTCATGCGCCGCCCCACCGACACCTGGTGCTCGGTCAGCCATTCGTCCAGTATGCGCACCGTGCCGGCGCTGTTGGGCAAGGTGATGAGCGTGCGTTCCGCCACCTGCTGCGCGTGGCGCGGCGCGGCATCGCCGTACAGCGCCGGCGCCGCCACCCAGACGAACTGCACCTGCCCCAGGCCGTGCGAAGCGATCGCGGTGCGCGTCGACGGCCCGGCAATGATGGCGAAATCCAGTTCGCCGTTTTCCAGCCGGGTCTCCAGGACTTGCCCCATGCTGGCATGGGGCTCCACTACCAGGTTGGGGTGCGCGCCCTGGATCAGCGCGATCAAGCGCGGCATCCAGGTCAGCGAGGTGAGCTCGCCCACGCCAAAACGGCAGCGCCCCGACAGGGCGCGCGCATCGTTGGCGCGGCGCATGAAATGTTCGGCGCTGTGCAGGACATCGCGGGCATGGGTCAGCAGCCGGTCTCCCAGTGGCGTCAGGACGGCGCTGCGGCTGTCGCGGTTGAACAGCGCGGCGCCGATCGCCGCCTCCAGCTCGCCAATGCGCTTGGACAGCGACGATACCGAGATATTGAGCCGGCTGGCCGCCACCGCGAAGTTCCGGCAGGTGGCCGCCCAGTAGAAGGCTTCGAGCTGCTTGAGCGTCATTGTTGAAAAAAAGCGAACAAATTCCGACAAATAAAGTCGCTTTATTCTAATCGTCCCGGCCGATATAGTCCCGCCATCCGCCCGGCGCCCGGGCCTGCCTACGGAAAACCTCATGTCCACGCCTGCCACGCTCAACCCGCTGGACGCGCCGCCCGCCTCGGCCTATGTGCCGCCGCGGCACCTGCGGCGCTTCCTGTCGCTGCACGATTTCGAGACGGCGGCGCGCCGCCGCCTACCGCGGCCGATCTTCGGCTATGTGGCCGGCTCGGTGGAAGACCGCCACTCCGAGCAGGACAACCGCGACGCCTTCGGCCGCTATGGCTTCCGCACCCGCGTGCTGGTCGACGTGTCGGCGCGCCGGCAGGACATCGAATTGTTCGGCCGGCGCTACGCCTCGCCGGTGGGCATCGCGCCCATGGGCATCGCCGCGCTGACCGCCTATCGCGGCGATATCGTGCTGGCGCGCGCCGCGCGGGCCGCCAACGTGCCCTGCATCATGAGCGGCTCGTCGCTCATCCGGCTCGAAGAAGTCATGGACGCCGCGCCCGGCACCTGGTTCCAGGCCTACCTGCCGGGCAACGACTCGCAAATCGGCGCGCTGATCGACCGGGTCGCGGCGGCCGGCGTGGAGACGCTGGTGCTGACCGTGGACACCCCGGTGCAGGCCAACCGCGAGAACAATGTGCGCACCGGCTTCAGCACCCCGCTCAAGCCAAGCCTGGCGCTGGCCTACCAGGGCGTCACGCATCCGCGCTGGCTGCTCGGCACGTTCATGCGCACGCTGGCGCGCCACGGCATGCCTCACTTCGAGAACAATTACGCCACGCGCGGGGCGCCCATCCTGTCCAAGCGCGTGCTGCGCGACTTCTCCGACCGCGGACACCTGAACTGGACCCACGTGGCGCAGATCCGCCGCCGCTGGCAAGGGCCCATGGTGGTCAAGGGCATCCTCGGTTCAGGCGACGCGCGGCGCGCGCGCGAGCTGGGCATGGACGGCATCATCGTGTCCAACCACGGCGGCCGCCAGCTCGACGGCGCGGTCGCGCCGCTGCGCGTCCTGCCCGAGATCCTGGAACAGGCCGGCAACATGACGGTAATGCTCGACAGCGGCGTGCGGCGCGGCACTGACGCCATGAAGGCCATGGCGCTGGGCGCCCGCGCCGTCTTCGTCGGACGGCCGTTCAACTATGCCGCGTCGGTGGCCGGCCAGGCCGGCGTGCATCATGCCCTGCAACTCATGCGCGACGAAATCGCGCGCAACATGGGCATGCTGGGAATCACGCGGCTGGACGAGCTGGACAGCTCGTTCCTGGTGCCGCTGGACTGAACGGGGCGCGGCGCTAGCCGACGGCTCCCTGTTCCAGCACCCAATCCGAGATCCGCCGGGCAATGGCGTCGTTGTTGTCGTCCATCATCAGCATGTGGGAATTGCCCGCCACGCCCATTTCGGCCAGCCGCCACGACTCTACCGCGGCGCCGTGGCGCGCCAGGAGGCCGGCGTAGTCGCGGCCGGCCGCCGCCAGGCGCGTCCACAAGGGCGTGGCGTCCAGATAATCGCCATAGACGAACAGGACCGGCTTGCCGGCCACGGCAGGCGTCTCGACCGATTCAGTGAAGCCGGACGGCTCGATGGCGATCAGGCCGCGCACCAGGGCATGCCGCTGCTGCAGGGCGCGAAACGCCACCTCGCCGCCATGGCTGTGCGCCACCAGCAGGCATGGCCCGACCCGGTCCAGCACCGCGCACAAGCCGCGCAGGGCGGCGTCATTGTTGCCCAGCCAACGGGGCACGGCATGCTGGATGAAAGTGTCGAAGGCCTGGATCGGAAAGCGCTGGCCGTCGAAGCCGCGCCGTGCGGCGAAGGCATCGGCCGCGCCGAAGCGGAACAAGGTCCAGCTCTCTTCCGCGTTGCGAATGATGGGCTGCTCGGACCAGACGCTCGCGAACGGCGCCCAGCCGGCCCGCCCGCGCTCCACGTTGTCGACCACGTATACGGCATGGCCCAGCGCCAGGAAATGCTGCAGCCAGCCCGGCCGCCCGTCCGGCGTGGTTTCCCACATCGCCCCGCTCATGCCGCCGCCATGCAGCAGCACCAGCGGTAGGGGCTGGCGGCGCCGCGCCGGGATGAAGTACTGCACATACGCCTGCTCGAAATGGTAGTGGCCGTTGGGGTCGTAGGGCAGCGATGCCGTGCGGGTGAACGCGACGGTGCGGGCCGGCTCGCCCGCGATGCGCACCGGCCGGCCGCCAGCGAAGAAACTGCCGAAATCGGCCAGCTCCACGGGCAGCGTCATGGCCGGGCCTGCGGGCATTGGCTTTCCGCCAGCGGCCAGGCCAGCGCCTGGCCGGGTATGGTGCGCACCACCGTGTAGTAGTCCCACGGCCGCAGGGACTGGTCCGGCGCCTTGACCTGCGCCAGCAGCATGTCGCGCACCACCAGGCCATCGGCGCGAATGCGCGCATTCAGGCTGAAGGGGTCGTCGATGGGCAGTTCCTTCATCTTGTCCATGACCGCCTTGCTGTCGGTCGTGCCGGCCGCCTGCACGGCTTTCAGATAATGCCGCACCGAGCCATAGACGCCCGCCTGCAGGAAGGTGGGCGGATGCCCCACTCGTTCGGCGAACGCCTTGCTGAACGCGCGCGTGCCCTCGTTCATGTCCCAGTAGGACGGCACGGTCAGGTAGGTGGATTGCGCGGCGGCCAGGCCCAGGCTGTGTACGTCCGTCAAGAGCAGCAGCATGGCCGCCAGCTTCTGTCCGCCCTGGCCCAGGCCGAACTCCGCCGCCTGCTTGATCGCCATGATCGTGTCGCCGCCGGCGTTGGCCACCGCCACGATCTGCGCCCCCGAGGCCTGCGCCTGCAGAAGGAACGAAGCAAAATCCGAGGCATTCAACGGATGGAACACGGTGCCCGCCACCTCGCCGCCGTTGGCCTTGACGACCGTCGCCGTGTCGGCGGCCAGCTGCTTGCCGAATGCGTAATCGGAAGCCAGGATGAACCAGCGCCGGTTCCCTTCGCGCACCACCGCGTCGGCCGTGCCGCGCGACAGCGCATAAGTGGTGTAGGTCCATTGCACGCCGTAGGGCGAGCACTGGGCCTGGGTCAGCGCCGTGGTGCCGGGGCTGGAAAATATCACCAGCTTCTTTTTCTCGCGCGCGATCGCCTGCACGGCCAGCGCCACCGAGGAATTGGGTACGTCGACGATCACGTCGACACCGTCGGCGTCGTACCACTGGCGCGCCATGCTGGCGCCGATATCGGGCTTGTGCTGGTGGTCGCCCGACACCAGCGTGACGGGCTTGCCCAGCACCTGGCCGCCCATCTCCTCGATGGCCATGCGCGCGGCCTCGATCGAGCCTTTGCCAGTGGCGTCGGAGGTCACGCCGGCCATGTCGGTGAGCACGCCGATCTTCACGCCCTCGGCGTCGTTGGCATGGCTGGCCGCGCTCGCGGCGAACGCCAGGCATGCCAGCCAGGCCGCCACGCGGCGGCCTTCTGTTCTTGTATTCATGATGGTCTCCCCGCCGCGGCGCGGACGGCGAGGCCCCGGTACCCGGCGCCCTCAACGGTAGCCAGAATCGTCGGACGACGCAACGGGATCGGGCGGCGTGGCGGACGGGATATCCGCGCCGGCGCTACGGGCCGGGTACGCGCCCCTGCGCCGCCGGCTCTTCCAGCGGCGCCGGCGCAGCGCCCTGGCCGATCGCGGTCCCGGCTTGGGCGCCGCCCGCGCTGACCTGTATCTGGTGGCTGGCCGGCGTGCCGGTCTGGCGGGCCAGCCGCACCGTCAGTACGCCATCCTGCAGGTTTGCCCTGGTACGTTGCGGATCGGGCGTGAAGGGCAGGCCAATGCGCCGCTGGAACCGGCCGTAGGTGCGTTCCGATACATGCACGTCGCTATCCTTGCGGGGCCCATTGCCGGTGCGCTTCTCGCCGCTGATCGTGAGTATGTCGCCCGCCAGGCGCACGTCCACGTCGGCGGCCTGGACGCCCGGCAGTTCGGCCGACACGCACAGCTCGTCGCCTTCTTCGCACATTTCCAGCCGCGGCATGGCGTCCGCGCCGGCCCCGGCCGGCCAGTCGCCCGCGCCGAACACATTGTCGAACAGGCGGTCCATTTCGTAGTGCAGTTCCATCAACGGATTGCCGGGCCGGTTCCAGCCCAGCGGTGCCAGGTATCGCATAGCCATCGTTGTACTCCCGGATGTGTGGCCACGGAGCAGGCCGCGCCCGCAACCGCCATACCCGGCTAAGGCGGCCCGGCCGCATCCGCGCCGGGCGTGCCGCCGGGAGCCCGCGAGGAAAAAATGCGCCGCCAGGTAGAACTTGCACTGCGTCGCGGCGGTGCGGCGCCGCATGACGCGGGCACGGCGCTTGCAGCGGCGGGGCGTTCCCCTGCCGGCCGCCCTGCCCTGCCCACATGACTGTCCTCGCGTCCCCCGTCACCGCCCCGTCAGCCTCCTGGTGGAAGAACGCCACGGTGTACCAGGTCTATCCCCGTTCATTCGCCGACACCAACGGCGATGGCGTGGGCGACCTGCGCGGCATCTGCGAGCGCCTGGACTACATCCGCGACCTCGGCGCGGATGCCATATGGGTCTCGCCCATCTTCAGCTCGCCGATGGCCGATGCGGGCTACGACATCAGCGACTACTGCGGCATCGCCCCCCTGTTCGGCACGCTGGAGGACGCCGACCGGCTGATTCGCGAAGCGCACGAGCGGGACCTGCGCATTCTGTTCGATTTCGTGCCGAATCACACCTCCGACCAGCATCCCTGGTTCATCGAGTCGCGCGCCTCGCGCGAGAATCCCCGGCGCGACTGGTATATCTGGCGCGACGAACCGAACGACTGGCGCGCGGCACTGGGCGCGGGCAGCGCCTGGACCTGGGACGAGGCTACCCGGCAGTACTATCTGCACCTGTTCCTGCCCCAGCAGCCCGATCTGAACTGGCGTAACCCCGACGTCGTTCGAGCCATGCACGGGGTGCTGCGCTTCTGGCTGGAACGCGGCGTCGACGGCTTCCGCATCGACGTGGCCCACTGCACCGGCAAGGATCCCAGCTTCGCCGACCACCCGCGCTGCCTGGCCGGCGAACCCCTGGCGAGCTTCAACGACAACCCTTACAGCCATGAAGTGCTGCGCGGCGTCCGCCGCGTGGTGGACAGCTATCCGGGCGACCGCGTGCTGGTCGGGGAAGTGAACATCCGCTCGACCGCCAGCGTGGTGCAGTACTACGGCGCCGGCGACGAACTGCACATGTCGTTCAACTTCCCGCCGCTCGACGCGCCCTGGGACCCGGTCGTGTTCCGCACTTGCATCCGCGAGGTGAACAGCTTGATGCAGCCGGCCGACGCCTGGCCCACCTGGGTACTGTCCAACCACGACAACCCGCGCCATCGCACCCGCTACGGCGGCTCGATGCGGCGCGCCCGCGCCGCCGCCCTGCTGCTGCTGACGCTGCGCGGCACGCCGTTCATATTCCAGGGCGAGGAACTGGGCCTGGAAGACGCGCCCATCGCGCCCGGCCGGCAGGTCGACCCGGGCGGGCGCGACGGCTGCCGCGCGCCGCTGCCCTGGCTGCGCGACGCGCCTCACGGCTGGAATGGCGCGCCCCCGTGGCTGCCGTTCCCGCCTGACCCGGCGGCGCTGTCGGTGCAGGCCCAGCAAGCCGATCCCGAATCGATGCTGCAGTGGTATCGGCAACTGCTACGGGCCCGCCGGGCCAGCGAGGCGCTGCGCCTGGGCAGCTGGGAAGAGCTGCCCTCGCCCGCCGAAGTGCTGGCGTACCGGCGGCGCGAAGGCCGGGACGAGCGCGTCGTGTGCATCAATTTCGCCGACCGGCCGCAGGCGATCCAGCTGACCGGCGCCTGGCGCATCGAACTGGCCACTCAGCCAGGCCGCCTGGGACAGGACTTCGACGGCGTGATCCATGAAGAACAGGGGCTGCTGCTGGCCCCGGCAGGGAGCTGATCATGCAAGACTGGTTCCGCAACGCGCTCATCTACCAGGCCGACGTCACGCATTTCCAGGACAGCGACGGCGACGGCATGGGCGACCTGGCGGGCGTCGCCCGGCGCTTGCCGTACCTGCGCGGCATGGGCTTCACCTGCCTGTGGCTGACGCCCTTCTATGCCTCGCCGTTTCGCGACGGCGGCTACGATGTCGCCGACCATATGACGGTCGATCCGCGCCTGGGGACGCTGGCCGACATGGTCGCCCTGCTGGAAGCCGCCGACGACCTGGGCATCCGCATCATGGTGGACCTGGTCGCGCAGCACACCTCGGACCAGCACCCCTGGTTCCAGGCGGCGCGGCGCGACCGGTACTCGCGCTATCGCGACTACTATGTATGGGCGGACGAACCCGAGCCCACCGAAGTCAAGCCGATCTTCCCCACCGTGGAGGACAGCGTCTGGACCTGGGACGAGACCGCCGGCCAGTACTACCGGCACGTCTTCTACCGGCACGAGCCCGACCTGAACCTGGCCAACCCGGAAGTGCGCGAGGAGATCTACCGCATCATGTCGTTCTGGCTGCGGCTGGGCGTGGCCGGCTTCAGGGTGGACGCGGCCGCGCACATGATCGAGCGCGCCAAGGCCGCCGACCCGCGCGACGAAGGCTATTGGCTGTTGAGCGACATGCGTGCGTACGTGCAGGCGCGCCGCCCCGATGCCGTGCTGTTCGGCGAGGTGGACGTGCCGCCCGACCAGTACCCGCCTTACTTCGGCCAGGGCCATCGCCTGACCCTGGTGTCCAGCTTCTGGCTCAACAACTATCTCTACCTGGCATTGGCGCGCGGCGCGGCGGAGCCGCTGCAGCGCGCCCTGCGCGCCCAGCCACGCGCGCCGGGCAACGGCCAGTACACCGTATGGGTGCGCAACCATGACGAACTGGACCTGGAACGCCTGACGGACCAGGAGCGCGAAGAAGTGCTGCGGCGCTTCGCGCCCGACGAAAACATGCGCATTTACAACCGCGGCATCCGGCGCCGGCTGCCCCCCATGCTGGACGGCGATACGAGCTGGATCGCATTGACGCATGCCCTCGTCATGTCCCTGCCGGGGGTGCCGATCGTGCGCTACGGCGACGAGATCGGCATGGGCGACGACCTTTCCCTGTCGGAACGGCACGCCGTGCGCACGGTGATGCAGTGGTCGGACGAGATCAACGCGGGCTTCTCCAGCGCCGCCCCCGCGGCCCTGCAAGTGCCCCTGATCGACGCCGGCCCATACCGCTACCAGGAGGTCAATGTGTACCGCCAGTCCCTGGACGAGAACTCGCTGCTGGCGCGCATCGGCAAGATGGCCAGGGCCCGCCTGGGCCTGCGCGCCATGGGCAGCGGGCGGTTCCGCGTGCTGGACACCGGCTGCCCGTCGGTGCTGGCGATCGAGCACCTGGGCCCGGCGCGCGACGAGACGATCATCACGCTGGCCAACCTGGCGCCCGAAGCGGTACACATTACCTTGCCGGACGTGCCGATCGAGTGCATGGTCGACATCCTGTGCGACGGCCCGTACGAGCGCCAGGACCAGCGCCCCCATCGCCTGTCCCTGCACGGCCACGGCTACCGCTGGCTGCGGCGGCGGCAGCGCGATGGCGGCTGATCGAAACGAGGAACCATCATGAAAGACATCGGAAGACGCCTGTGGGTCATCGCGGAAGGCTACATCCCGCCCGCCAGCACGGGCAGCTCGCGGCAACTGTCTAGCCACGAGACGGCCTGCATGCTCAATGCCGGCGACCGCGACGCGCAGGTCGAGATCACGCTCTACTTCGCCGACCGCGAACCCGTGGGGCCATACCGCGTGACAGTGCCGGCGCGCCGCACGCTGCACCTGCGCTTCAACGACCTGAGCACGCCGCAGCCCGTGCCCGCGGACACGGACTTCGCCAGCGTCATCCAGTCCGACCAGCCGATCGTCGTGCAGCACACGCGGCTTGATTCGCGGCAGGCCGAACTGGCCTTGATGACCACCACCGCCTACCCGGCCGACTGACGCACGGCGCGCAGGAGTCCTACCATGGGACGCATCGGCTTCCATGCCTCGCACGAGCAGTTCCACCCCGCCGCGCTGCTGGAATATGCCTGCGCCGCGGAGGCGGCCGGCTATGCCGCGCTGAGCTGCTCGGACCACTTCCATCCATGGAGCGCGCGCCAGGGCCAGGCCGGCCATGCATGGTGCTGGCTGGGTGCGGCGCTGGCCGCCACTGCCCTGCCGGCTGGCGTAGTGACCTGCCCATACGGCCGCTACCATCCGGCCGTGGTCGCCCAGGCCTGCGCCACGCTGGCCGCCATGTTTCCCGGTCGCTTCTGGCTGGCGGCCGGCAGCGGCGAAGCCCTCAACGAGCACATTACCGGCCGGCCCTGGCCGCCCAAGCCGGCGCGCCACCGCATGCTGCATGAATCGGTGGCCGTGATGCGCGCCTTGTGGCGCGGCGAAGAGGTCAGCCACGATGGCGCCATATGCGTCGACCGCGCGCGCCTGTACACGCTGCCGCCGCAGCCGCCGCCGGTATTCGCGGCCGCCCTTACGCCGGAGACCGCGCGCTGGGCCGGCGCCTGGGCCGACGGGCTCATCATGGTATCCGGCCCGGCCGGGCGGATGCGCGCCATCATCGAGTCATTCCGCGAGGCGGCCGGCGCCGCCAGGCCGGTGTATGTGCAGGCGAAGATCGCCTATGCGGACCCGCGCCAGGGCGACGAGGCCGCACGCGCCATGGCCTTCCAGCAGTGGCGCACCAACCTGTTCGACAGCGCCACCGCCGCCGACCTGCCCACGCCGGCCGACTTCGACGCCCGCGCCGCCGCGGTCCGCCCGGAGGACCTGGACCAGGCGGTGCGCATCTCCACGGACCTGGATCGTCATGCGGCCTGGCTGGCGCAGGATTTCGAACTGGGCGCCGACTACGTGTTCATCCACAACGTGGGCACCAACCAGCGCCAGGCGCTGGAGGCCTTTGCAACGCGCGTGTTGCCGCAACTCGCCCGGGCCTGAGCAAGGCTATGCCGGCAGCGTGGGCAACTTGGTGGTGACGGCAGGTTTCGCGCTGCCGCGCAGGTCAGCCAGGAAGCGGTCCTTCCACGCGGCCAGGTCGTGCAGGCGCAGGCCCTGCATCAGGCGTTCGTAGCGGGCGATGCGCTCGGCCAGCGGCATGTGCAGCGCGCGGTCGAGGGAATCCGCCATGCCTTCCGTATCGTAGGGGTTGACGATCAGCGCGCCCTCTTCCATTTCGCAGGCCGCGCCGGCGAACTGCGACAGCACCAGCACGCCTGGATCGTCGGGCGGCTGCGCCGCGATGTATTCCTTCGCCACCAGGTTCATGCCGTCGCGCAGGGGCGTGACCAGGCCCACCTGCGCGGCGCGCAGCAAGGGCATCAGGGTGGCGCGCTCGTAGGCGCGGTTGATGTAGCGCAGCGGCGCCCAGCCCAGCTCACCCCATTTGCCGTTGATGCGGCCGGCGGCGCGGTCCAGCTCGCGGCGGATCTCGCGGTAGCCCTGCACGTCGGAACGCGACGGCGGCGCGAGCTGCACGAACGACACCCGACCGCGATGGGCGGGCGCGCTTTCCAGCAACTGCTCGAAAGCGGCGAAGCGCTCCAGCAGCCCCTTGCTGTAGTCCAGCCGGTCCACGCTGATGACCAGCTTGCGGTGCTCCAACCCGGACTTCAGCGCGGCGACCTGGCGCGAGCGCTTCGCGCGGGCCATGGCGGCCACGCCGTCCACGTCGATGCCGATCGGGTAAGTGCCGATCCGCACCCGGCGGTCCGCGACGTGCACGCCGGATGCCTCGCGCTCCGCGCCCAGGTATTGGACGCAGTAATCGCCGAACGCCCGCGCGTCGGAGGCGGTCTGGAAACCGACCACATCGTATGCGCACATGGCCTGCGCCAATGCATGGTGGGGCGGGATGGCCTTGAACACCTCGGCGGTCGGGAAGGGAATGTGCAGGAAGAAGCCGATGCGATTGCGTATGCCCTGCTCGCGGCAGAACCCGCCCAATGCCAGCAGGTGGTAATCGTGCACCCAGATGACATCATCGGGGCGCAGCAGCGGGGCAAGGCGGCGCACGAAGGCGCGGTTGACCTGCAGGTAGCCGTCGTAGTCGGCGCGCCGGTAACGGCTCAGGTCGGCCCGGTAGTGGAACACCGGCCACAGCACCGCGTTGGAGAACCCGCGGTAATAGCGATCGTAGTCGCGCGCCGCCAGCGGGAAAGTGGCGTAGGTAATGTGGTCATGCGTGACGGTGGACAATGCCTGGCCTGCGTCGGCGTCCGCCGTGGTCTCGCCGTTCCAGCCCAGCCAGATGCCGCCCGAATCGCGCAGCGCGTCGTGCACGCCCACTGCCAGCCCGCCCGGGGACTTGGCCCCGCCGGGCAGGGCCACGCGGTTCGATACTACGATCAATCGGCTCATGGCAGCTCCTTGGTAGTCCCTGGCGCATCTGCCCCGGCTGGCGATCCCAGGCGTTCGAGCCAGCGCGCGAGCGCGCGCGGATCATCCAGGCGCCAGGGGGCCGCGCTGGGACCCGCGCCGATCTTGATGCCGAAGCCGCCCGCCTGGCGCGCCGCGATGAAGGCCGCTTCGTCGGTCAGGTCGTCACCCACCGCCACCGGCGTGCGTCCCGCGTAGGGCGCGTCCTGCATGAACCGGCGCAAGGCCTGGCCCTTGTCGACGCCGCGCGGCCGCAACTCGAACACCATCTTGCCGGGCTGCACGTCGAGATCGAGCGGATGCCGGCCGGCGGCCTCGCGCACGGCCGCTTCGACGCGCCCGCCGTACTCCGGCGCGGCGCGGAAATGCACTGCCATGCCGTGACCCTTGGGTTCGATCCAGACGCCGGGCCACTGCTCCACCTGCGCCTGCAGCGCCGCCTGCACGGCCGGCAAGCCCGCAGGCGACGGCGTCCGCATGACGCGCCCGTCGCGTCCGCGCCATTCCGCTCCATGGCCGGCCGCATAGGGCAGCGCCAGGGGTTGCAGCAGACGGTCCAGGTCGACGCCGGGACGGCCGGACAAGATGGCCAGCGCGCCATCCAGCGCCTGGTCCAGCCGTGCCAGGATATCCAGCGTGGCACGCGGGATCGCCACCAGGCCTGGATCGGGCCGGATCTCGGCCAGGGTGCCGTCCAGGTCCAGGAACAGGGCAACGCGCCCGGGCTGCGGCACCGGCGGCGCCTGCGAACCTTCGACTGGTACGGCGCCCGATGCGGGGGGAGAACCCGTGACTCTCTGCATGGACGTATCGATTGCATGCGCCGGGGCGCTGCCCGCCGGGCGCATAATGTTCGGTATTTCAAAATACGTCAGATTCTCCGCATCGTGCAATGGCATATCGACTACTCGACTGGTTGCGCCGCCGCATGACCGCCATCCACAACCGGTGGCGCTGGCAGGTGTGGCTCGAAGACGGCCGCATCGTCGCCGCGCGGCCCGAGGGCGACCGTGCCCAGGCAGCGCTGGCCGAACTCCATGCCGTGGTGATCGAAACCAACGACAGCGGGCCGTTCGGCGACGATTGCTGGTGGCAGCTGCACCAGGACGCAAGCGGCGTGCCCGACTGCGTCTTCCCCCAAAGCGCCGTCGGCGCGGAGAATGCGGTCCGCGCCCTCGTCGAACTGCCGGGTTTTGATCACATGACGATGTTGGCGGCCATGGGTTCGACCGGCAACGCGCGCTTCCCGGTATGGGAACGGCCGCATCCGGGCTGACCGGCAGGTAGCCCCTGCTGGCCGCCGTCCGCGCCCTGTTCAGGGCGTTGCTGTCCCAAGCGCCACGGCCAGCACGCCCGTCAGGCCGCGCCCGGCGCGGCTGCCCTCGTCAAGGCGCGGATTGTAGATCGTGATCTCGATGCCCACCGCCTTGCCGCTCGCCAGCGCAACCCGGAGCGCGGCCCCTAGTTCGTCCCACGAAAGGCCGCCGGGCACACGGAAATCGACCGCCGGCATGATGGCGTCGTCGAGACAATCGGCGTCGAGATGGATGAAGAAGCCATCCAGTTCCTGTCGCGTCAGGTGGTCGACCGCTGCCCGCGCGGCGGCCTCGACGCCCATTGCCCGCACGGCGGGCAGGTCGATGGCCTTGAGCGCTTTGGGGAGCGGCTGGCTTCCGTACTCCTTCTGGTCTTCATGATCGCGATACGCAAACGCGACAGCGTCTTCGGGACGAACCAGCGGACCGCGACCTTCAATGTCGGTCAGTTGCGCCGGGCCGTAGCCGGTGACCAGGGCGAGGTCCATCGAGGCGCCCTCGCCATTGGGCTCTGCCTCGGGCTGGAAGAAATCGGCGTTGCCGTCGATGAAGAACAGACCGTAGCGGCCGCGCCGTCGGAATGCGAGCATCGAACCCAGGACGATCGTGCAATCGCCGCCGAGCACTACCGGGAATTCGCCCGCGTCAAGTACCGCTTCCACCGCGTCGGCAAGCCTGGGCGACCATGCCGCGATCGCCCCGGCATTCAGGATGCCGGTCGCGGGATCGCGCGCGGGGTCCTTTGGAGGCGCCACCAGCCGCCCGGCTCGACGCGCATGCAGGCGCTCCGCAAGACCGAGTCCCAAGAGCTGACCGGGCAAGCGCTCCACCCCATCGGTCGCCAAGCCGAGCGTTGAAGGGGCTTCGAGAATCGCATAGGGAAGAGTCGGCATGCGCGCCTCCATTAGGAGTTGCTCCGCGGAACAGGGCACCGCCTCGAGCTTGCTACGGTCCGGATCGCGGAACCAACGCCCCAGGATAGTTGATATCGTAATTCGTCCCTGCCCCGGCAGGATAGCCCCGCTTCAATCCATGGTGGCGAACAACTCCCATGCGCGTCGCACCACCGCCGGCTGGGTCTTGCGCCGCGCCACCATGGCCAGCGGCAGCGCGGGCAGGTCCGCGCCAGCCAGCTCCGCATAACGCACGCCCTGGTATGCGACACGCCGGATCGAAGCCGGCAGCAGCGCGGCGCCGAGGCCCGCCGACACCAGCGCCAGCATGGTCAGTGCGCGCGCGGCTTCCTGGACGACGCGGGCCTCGACACCGGCCCGCGCAAACGCATCCATGATGCGGGCATGCAGCACCGGCCCCTGCGCCGCCGGAAACAGCACCAGCCCCAGCGCGGCGATGTCGGCCAGCGTCACGGCGCCCTGGCCGCCATCATCCGGCAATACCGCCAACAGCGGCTCCGCCGGGAATTCCGCCACCGCGAACGCGCCGTCGGCGCCCAGGGGCGGGTGGGCGAAGCCAATGTCGATGGCGCCGCGCGCCAGGGCCTCGAGTTGTTCGTTGGTGGACAACTCGACGAGCCGCGGCTGGATTTCCGGATACGACCGCCGCAGCCGCGCCACCAGGCGCGGCAGTCTTTCGTACAGCGCGGCCGACACGAAGCCGATGCGGATCACGCCGGCCGTGCCGGCATCGGCCGACCTGGCCAGTAGCCGCGCCGAATCGGCGTGCGCCACGGCCGCGCGCGCCTCGTCGAGGAATGCCGCGCCGGCCCGGGTGAGCGTCAGGCGCCGATGGCCGCGCTCGAACAGGCGCACGCCCAGGTCCTTTTCCAGCCGCGCGATGGACTGGCTGAGCGGCGGCTGGGCCATGCCCAGCCGCTCGGCGGCGCGGCCCATGTGCAGCTCGTCGGCAACTGCGAGGAAATGACGCAAGTGGCGAAGTTCCATATCACCACGATATCAATAAACCACAGCTTGCGCATCGTTCCGGCGCTGCCGCGCTGCTACCTTCTCGCCGTCACACAAACTCCCGGAGAGCCCCATGCGCCTTGCCCGCTTCCTGTTGTCCATCCTGTTCGGCTATGCCGGCGCGATCTGCCCGCCAGCGGCGGCCGAGCCGCTACGCAGCGACTTTACCGTCGAGACAGAGGATGGCATGCGCCTGTTCGTGCGCGCCCTGCACGACTCCGCGGCCCGCGCCGACCATGGCCCGCTGCTGCTGGTCAACGGCGGCCGCTCGGGCGTCCTGGCAAGCTGGGACGTCGACGCGCCCGGCGCCTCCACCGCCGAGGCCTTCGCCCGGGCCGGGCACCGGGTGTACCTGATGGATGTGCGCGGCTTCGGCCGCTCCGGCTTCCCCCGGGAAATGACCGGCGGCCGCCACGATGCGCCGGTCGCCGTGCGCTCCAACGAGGCCGTGCGCGACATCGCCGCCGTGGTGGAAGAGATCCGCCGGCGCCATCCCGGCGAGACGCGGCTGGCGGCCATGGGCTGGGCTACCGGCTCGCAATGGCTGGGACACTATGCATCGCTGTACCCGGACCGCATCAGCCATCTGGTGTACTACAACGGCGCGTACGGCGGCCCTGCCGGCGGCTGGCCGTTGCAGCAAGAGTTCGGCAATCCCCTCCAGCCCGCCGAGCTCGACTATGCGCGCCACGGCGCCTATCGCCTGGCCACGGCCGACAATCTGGTCGGGCGCTGGCGCGACGAAGGCATCGACGCGCGTTTCCTCGCGCGCTACATCGCCCTGTCCATGGAAGGCGACGAAAGCGCGGCAACCCGTGATCCTGCCAGTTTCCGCTTCCCCTCCGGACCGACCGCCGACACACTGAAAATGGTCAATGGCCGGCAGATCTTCGACGCATCGTTCATCCGCTCGCGCGTGCTGGTCCTGCGCTCCGGCGAGGACTTCTGGTCCCGCCCCGTCGATGCGCAGACCCTGCTGTCGCACCTGACCAATGCCGCCTCGGCCGAACTGGTGGTGATTCCCGGCGTATCGCACTATGTCCATCTGCAGCCCACGCCAGACCGGCAGAAGTTCGTGGACGCCGTGCTGGCGTTCACGGCCGGCGACCCGGCACCATGACCGGCCGGCACGCCGCCCGGCCAAGCTCTAAGATAGCAACATGCCGCGCCTGCCCTTACGTCCGGCGCGGCGGCCGCCATGCGCTATGAACTGACCGACCTACGCCTCTTCCTTGCCATCGCCGAAGCCCGCAATCTATCGGGCGGCGCCGAAGCCATGCACCTGACGGCCTCGTCGGCCAGCTACCGTCTCAAGAACCTGGAGCTGGCGATGGGCGTGCCGCTCTTCAAGCGCGAGGCGCGCGGCATGGAATTGACCGCCGAAGGCGAGTTCGTCCTCAAGCATGTCCGCAACCTGCTGGCCGGCGTCGAGCGCATGCACGGCGAGGTCAGCGGCTTTGCCAGCGGCCTGAAGGGCAGCGTCAAGCTGTTCGCCAACAGCAGTTCGCTCAACGGCTTCATCGTGCCCAGCCTCAGCCGCTTCCTGTCGGCCAGGCCGAACGTCAACATCCTGCTCGAAGAGCGCCCCAGCAATACCATCGAGGCGGCGATCGCGGGGCATGAGGCCGATATCGGCATCTTTGCCGGACAAGCAGAATCCGAGGGGGTCAATGCGACCCGCTTCGCGGTCGACGAACTGATCATCGCCGCCCCGCCGGGCCATCCCATCGCCGAAAGCCCGACGGTGCGTTTTCCCGCCGTGCTGGATCTCGACTTCGTCTGCATGAGCCGCGCCAGCAGCAACTACGTGTTCTTGCGCGACATGGCCAAGCTGGCCGGCAAGGCGCCGACGATCCGCATCCACGTGCATACCTTCGACGCGGTGCTGTCCATGGTGCATGCCGGCGTCGGCGTGGCGCTGGTGCCGCGCAGTGTCGCGGCGCCAGCGCTGCAGGAGCAGCGCATCGCGGCGGTGGCGCTGCGCGAACCCTGGGCCCGGCGCGAGCTGACGCTGGTCACGCAGGCCGGCACGCCGCCGCCCTTCGTCGAGCAGGTCGCCGGATACTTGCTCGACGATCCCGTGGTCGCGGCCACCCGCGACACGCCATAGGGCGCGGGCCCGCCGGGCGGCATTCAGCTTTTCTGCTGCCGCTTGCGCTCCAGGAATTCGTTCATGAACTTCTGGGGTTCGCCGGTATTGAAGGCGGCGCCGAACTCGCCGACACTATCCTCGATCGCCGCATCGACCGGCAAGGTTTCCCAGCGCTGCAGCAAAGCCTTCTGTTGCCGCACCACGGCCGGCCCCAGGGCCGCGAACGACTCGGCCAGGCCGCGCACCGCCTCGTCCAGGCGATCCATGGGCACGGCCTGGTTCACCAGGCCCCATTCGCGCGCCCGCGCGGCGTCGACCAGCTCGCCGGTAAGCAGCAGCCAGGCGCTGTTGGCGGCGCCGATCAGGCGCGGCATCAGCGCCGCGTGGATCACCGACGGAATGCCGACCTTGACCTCCGGCATGCCGAACTGCGCGGAGTCGGCGCAGATGCGCAGGTCGCACGCCAGCGCGAACTCCAGCCCGCCCCCCAGGCACCAGCCGGGAATGCGCGCGATGACCGGCGCCGGGAAATGGCGCACGGCGTTGCAAAGATCGCGCAAGTTGGAAATGAAGCGCCGCGCCTTCTGCTCGTCCAGACCGGCCATCTCGGCAATATCCGCGCCCGCCACGAAGGCCCGGTCGCTCGCGCCGCGCAGCACCAGCACGCGCACCGATGCATCGTCGGCCAGGCGCGCCAGGGCCGCCTGCAAGCCATCGATCACGGGAGTGCTCAGGATGTTCAGCACGCCGGCATCCTCGATGGTCAGCGTGGCAATGCCCGACGGCTCGACGCATACCCTGGCATGGTCGACGGTAAAGGTCTGCGCTTGCATGAGAGCTCCTGTCATTACATTTTCTTGAACTGGATGGTATCTACCACGGTCTTCCAGTGCGCGTAGGACTGTTCGACCAAGGCGCCGAACGCTTGCCTCGACATCGGGCTGGGCGTGGCGCCCTGCCGTTCGATCGCCTCGATAGTAGCGGGGTCGGCCAGCGCCCGCCGCACTGCCTCGTTGAGCTTGTCCAGCACCGGCGCGGGCGTGCCGGCCGGGGCCGCCAGGCCGAACCACGACGGATTGTTCATGGCCGGCAGCCCCGCCTCGGCGTAGGTCGGCACATCGGGCAGCACCTTCAACCGCTGCTTGGCCGCCACCGCCAGCGGACGGATGCGCTGGGCCTGGATGAGCGGGTACGACGACGGGATATTGTCGAACACCACCTGCACCTGCCCGGCCACCAGGTCGTTCAGCGCGGGCCCCAGGCCGCGGTACGGTACATGCAGCATGCTGGCCCCGGTGGTCTGCATGAACAGTTCGCCGTTCATGTGGCTGAGGCCGCCGTTGCCGGACGAGCCGAACGCGTATTTGCCGGGCTCGGCTTTCAGCAGTTCCAGAAACGCGGCAATGTCCCGCGGCGGCAAGGCCGGGTTGACCACCAGCACATTGGGCACGTCAGCCAGGTTGCTGATCGGCGCGAAGTCCTTGACCGGATCGTATGGCGGCCTGGCATACACGTTGGGGTTGACCGCATGGGAACTATCGACGGCCATGACCAGGGTGTAGCCGTCGGCGGGCTGCTTGGCGGCATAGGCCGAGCCGATGTTGCCGCCGGCGCCCGGCCGGTTCTCGATGATGACGGACTGGCCCAGCACGATGCCAAGCTGATTGCCCACCACCCGCGCGATGATGTCGGTGGTGCCGCCTACTGCGTACGGCACCACCAGGCGGATCGGCCGGTCGGGATAATCAGCACTGGCCGCCGCCGGCAGGGCGAAGCAGGCCAGCAACGCGGCCAGCCGGAAAATCGTGGATTTCATGTTGGTCTCCTCCTGAATCGATCAATTCGTATCTCGGCCCGCCAGTACGGCCTGCGTGTGCTCGCCCAGCAGCGGCGGGGCGTCGCCCAGCGCCTCGTGCGGCGTGCCGGCCAGTAGCGGGTTGCGCACCAGGCGCAGCTCGCCCAGCACCGGATGCCGCGCCGTCTGTACCAGGCCACGGTGATGCACCTGCGGATGCGCGAAAACCTCTTCGAGTGTGTGGATCGGCCCCCACGGGACGCCGGCGGCGTCGAAGGCATCCGTCCAGCGGCGCTGCGCCGCGCTGCCCAGTGCCCCCGCTATCATCGGCCGCAGGCTATCCATGTTGACCAGCCGCGCGCTGTTGGTGGCATAGCGGGCATCGCGCGACCATTCGGGATGGTCCACAACCTCGCAGAAGCGGGCAAACTGGCCGTCGTTGCCGATCGCCAGGATCAGGTGGCCGTCCGCGCAGGCGAAGACTTCGTACGGCGCGCAGTTGGGATGCGCGTTGCCGGTGCGGCGCGGCGATACGCCCGAGACAAGGTAGTTCGCGCCCTGGTTGGCATTGAGCGCCACCGCCACATCCAGCAGGCAGATGTCGAGCGGCATGCCGCGTCCGGTACGATCGCGCTGGCGCAGCGCCGCCAGCACGGCCGAGGTGGCATACATGCCGGTCATCAGGTCGACCACGGCCACGCCCGTGCGCAGCGGCCCGGCCCCCGGCATGCCGTCGGGTTGTCCGGTATAGCTCATCAGGCCGCCCATGCCCTGGAAGACATAGTCATAGCCCGGCTTTTCCGCCAGCGGGCCGGTTTGCCCGTAGCCGGTGATGGACAGATAGATCAGGCGCGGATTGACCTCCGCGAGCGCCGCATAATCCAGCCCGTACTTGCGCAGCCCGCCCGCCTTGTAGTTCTCGACCAGGATATCGACGTCGGCCGCCAGCTCGCGCACGCGCGCCGCGCCGGCCTCGGACGAAAAATCCAGCGCCACCGACTGCTTGCCCCGGTTGCAGGCCATGAAATAGGCCGACATGGACGCCGCGCCGCCGGCCGCGCGCAGGTCGGGCGGCCCCCACCCGCGCGTATCGTCGCCGCGCTCGGGATGTTCGATCTTGATGACTTGCGCGCCCAGGTCCGCGAGATTCTGCGTACACCATGGGCCGGCAAGAATGCGCGACAGGTCAAGCACCTTGATGCCGCGCAGCGCCTCGTGAAGCATGAGATTTCCAGCGTTTCTGCAATCGCCGGAATTATGTCAACGCCCCTCGGCGGCGAGAAGTCGAATGTTTCGAACGCTGCGTTCGGCAGAATTCAAGCTCAGCGCGCCATGCAGCGCTTCCATCGGTCGTGCACCCGGTTGGCGAACCACGCGGTGGTCAGGTTGCGGGTGATCTTGGGGCTTTCCAGCTTGATGCCCGGCAGCACGGCACGCGGCACCGGCTTGCCGGCGTCCCGGTCGGCCAGCTCGAACACGCGCCGGTACAGCTCGGTGTCCGCGAAGTCCGGGCCGTCGCCCTTTTGCAGCGCCGGACGGATCCGCGCTTCGTTGACATCCAGCTGCCGGCGGATGGCGCGCACTGCCTTCTCGGTGCGGCTGGGATCGATCGAGCCGCGGATCAGCAGGTCGCCATCCAGCGCCAGCGGAACACCGGACAACCGGCTGACCGCGGCCTGGAACGCGGCATTGCGGCTGGCATACCAGCCGGCGTTGAAGTCCGCGAACCGGTAGATCACCGAGTCGTAGTCCGCCGGATAGCCGAGCAGATGGGCGATGCCAAAATACATGCCGCCGCGGCGCGTGAACACTTCGCGGCGGATCGAGCCGTCGACCACATAGGGGTAGTCGGCGGCATGCGATTCGGCGAAGGCGATGCTCACCTGCATCGGCCCGCCGGTGCGCACCGGATTCAGGCCGCTGAACAACTGGCGGCCCATGGGCACCATGCCGATGAAGTCCTCGAAGATCTCGCTCAGCTGCCGCTCGGTGCGCGCCGCGTCCAGTCGCTGGTTGTACGTCTTGCCGGTGGGCGATTCCAGGTTCAGCGCGGCATTGACCAGGAAATCGGGCAAATGCAGCGCCCGCGTGCGGCTGGCGATCTCGCGCCGCGCGATCTCCGACAGGCCCGGCACGACCGGATCGGCGCGGAATGACGACTCTTGTTCGGTCACCGCCACGGCCGCGCACAGGTTGGCGCGGCTGGCATCCAGCCCCTGGGCCGTGAAAGCCACGGCGATGTCGCGGGCCCAGCCGTCGCGATCCGCGACCTGCGCCGGCAACAGGCGGACCAGGTCGGCGCGGATTGCAGTGGCGCTGCGTGGCGGCGCTTCTTCTGGCGCCCGGGTGGCGCACCCGGCCAGCAGCGCCAGCAAGGCGGCTGCCGCCAGCCTGGCGTAGCCGGGCGAACGCCGCGGCGACGCAGGGCGATTCCGCCGAATGGCAATGGAATCCGGCGTGCCTTGCATGCGACGCACGCCACCCGCGCCCGCCGCGCTCATTGCCCCGCCGCCTCGAAGGCCGCCGCCATCTGCAGCAGCTCCGCATCGCGGCGGAAGCCGCCCACCAGCTGCATGCCGATGGGCAGGCCGTCACTGCCCTTCCCGCACGGCATGCTGACCGCCGGGTGGCCGGTCATGTTGAATACCATGGTCCAGGGGTACCAGTGCTCGCGCAGGCCTTCCAGGCGGCGGCCGTCGATCTCGATGGGCTGGAACAGATCCTGGTCGATCGGCAGCGCCGTGCGGGTCAGCGTCGGCATCGCCAGCAGATCGGCGCGCTCGAACATACCCTGTACCTTGTGGAACAGCGCGGAGCGTTCGAACATGGCGCGCTGGTAGTCGACGCTGCTGAATGCGGCCGCCGATTCCATCTGGCGCCGGAAGGTGTCGCTGAACAGCTCCGGCCGCTCGGCCACCATCTCGGCGAAGCGGGTGCGCCATACCGTATGGTTGACGGCGCGCCAGATCGGCTCGACGTTGAAGCCTTCCCCATCGAACGGCTCGAGCTCCGCGCCCAGCGCGCGCAGGCGCTGCAGGCCGGCCTCGAAGGCGCGTTGCACATCGGCCGCGACCGGCCGACCCGGCGGCGCCGCGCAGTACAGCACGCGCTTGCCCTTCAGGTCGGCGGGCGGGCGCGCCGCGGCGACGAAGTCCGGCTTGATCACGCCGATCGACCAGGGGTCGACCGGGTCTTCGCCGGCCATCGCCTGCAGCATCAGCCCGGTGTCTTCCACAGTGCGCGTCGTCGGCGTCACGTAGGTCTGGTTGCCGTACACGTCCAGGGCCTGGCTGTGCGGGATGACGCCATTGCTTTGCTTGAAGCCGACCACGCCGTTGCACGCGGCCGGAATGCGGGTCGAGCCGCCGCCATCGCTGGCGACCGCCAGCGGCGCGATCAGGGCGGCCGTCGCCACGGCTGCCCCGCCGCTGGACCCGCCGCTGGTGCGCTCGGCGCTCCAGGCGTTGCGCGTCTGGCCGAACAGCGGGCTGCGCGTCAGCGACTGGCAGCCGAATTCGGGCGTGGTGGTCTTGCCGACCAGGATGGCGCCGGCCGCGCGCAGCCGCGCCACGCAGACCGCGTCGCGCGCCGGCACGTTGTCCTGGTAGGCCAGCGTGCCGAAGGTCGTGCGCACGCCGGCCGTATTGACCAGGTCTTTCACCGTGAAGGGCACGCCGTGCAACGGCCCCAGCGGGCCGCCCGCCGCCACGGCCTGCTCGGCCTGGCGCGCCTCGTCAAGGGCCCGCTCGCCGCAAAGGGTGATGAAGCAATTGAGTTCCGGCTGCAGGCGCTCGGCCCGTTCCAGCGCGGTGCGCACCACTTCGACCGGCGACAACTGCTTCCGCCGGATCAGGCCGGCCAGCTGCGCGGCCGTCAACGAACTGATCGAATCATCCATCATGCGTACTCCTGCGTCATTCCATCTCGATGCCCGAAGCCGCGACCGTGGGCTCCCATTGCTTGCGCTCCTGCACAATGCGCCGCGCCGTCTCGGCCGCCGGCGCGGGCGCCACCACCAGCCCCGCGTCCAGCAGGCGCTGGCGCAGCTCCGGGCGCTCGGACGCCTTCAGGAAGGCTGCCTCCAGTGTCGCTACGACATCGTCGGGAGTCTTGGCCGGCACGAAAATACCGTACCAGCTGGTGGCCGCGCGGTATTCCGGAAAGCCCTGCTCGTCGATGGTCGGCACGTCCGGCAGCGCCTCGAGCCGCTTGGCGCCGCTGACGCCCAGGAACTTGATCTTCTTGCTCTGGTACAGCGGCATCATGCTGGCCACCGCGTCCCAGCCCGCCGACACCTGCCCGCTGGCCACGTCCACCAGCATGGGCGCCGCGCCGCGGTACGCCACCGGCTCTATCCGCAGCCCCTGGCTCTTGTTCAGCGCCAATGCCCCCAGGTGGCCGGAACTGCCCAGCGACGCCACGCCCAGCGTGGTCGGCTTGCCCTGCTGCCGGGCCCACTTCACGTAGTCCGCCATGCTGTCGTATGGCGCGGCGGCGCCCACCACCACGGCCGTGGGGATCTCCACCAGCAAGGCCACCGGCCGCAGGTCCTTGTCGGCGTCGTAGTTGAGGTTCTTGTACGTGAGCGGAAAAATGGTGAACAGCGGCGAGCCGCCCAGGTACATCGTCAGCCCGTCGGGCGCGGCGGCCTTGACCGCGTTCAGCGCAATCCGGCCCGACGCGCCGGGCCGGTTGTCCACCAGCACTTTCTCGAAACCCTGGCTGCGCAGCGCTTCGGCATAGATGCGCGCCGTCGTGTCGGCAGCGCCGCCCGGCGCGAAGCCAACCGTGATGGTGAGCACGCCGGGCAGGGGCGCGCGGGATTGGGATTGGGCGTGCGCGGGCGTGGTCGCGGCGACGCAGGCCAGGCCTGCGCAGGCGAGCGTGATGCGCAGGAAGGAATTGTGAAACATCGGCGGTTCCCCCAGTATGTCTTGAGCGCGGCATGCGCGCCGACTAGGATATTACGCCGGGCGTTCGATGGACGGGCGCACGCGCCCGCCGCCATCGTGCAAACGCCTATTTCGCCTCGTAATGCGGCGATCGCGGCCCGTACAGCATGCCGCCGGGCTGGCCGGCGCTGAGCAGCATCCGGTTGGCCATGCCGGCCACGCTGTAGCTGCGGTCCGAAAGTGTATTGACGATCTGGTCGACGACCGCCTGGACCAGCATCCCGATCAGGCCGCCGCCGCTGCCGCCGCCGGCATGCGCGACTTTCTTGTTGCCGCTCCACAGCTTGGCGCCGGTGCGCAGGTCGACAAGGGTCGCATCGAGCTCGACGGTCACGGCGCTGGAAATGACCTGGTATTGCGCGCCGTACTGCTTCACTTCCATATACAGGGCGGCATCGGCGCCGAATATCTCGCGCAACTTGGCGGGGGCAACGGCATGGATATCATCTGCCGAATACATGCCGTTCTGCCTGAACGTTTCGTCCATCACCGCCACCGGCACCACGTAGTAGCCGGATTCCGCCAGCGGCAGCGTCGCCTGCGACAATACGGCGGCCGCGGCTCCGGCGTCCACCGAGGTATTCAGCGGAGGCAAGACCAATATGGATGCCGGCTTGCTGGCGCGGAACGCGCTGTAGTCCACATTCTGCGTGGGAGCGGCACAGCCGGCGAGCGCGGCAGCCAGGGCCAGGATCCCGGCCCGCCAAAACAGGTTCATCATCACGATTCCTAGTTGGATTGCCGCGCGGCGGCCGATACGGCTGTCGCGGACGCCTGCGTTCCGGCGGCGTCGGCAGGCTTCGCGTTGCGCAACAGAAAATCCATGAAGGGCGAGGCCTCGGGGAAGGCGAGTTTTTCGCCCTGCAGTTGCTCCACGGCCTTGGCGTCTTCACCCAGCTTCAGATAGAGCATGCCAAGATGCGCCCGAAAGCCCGGCGGCAACGCCGCATTGGCCGACCGGGCGATCTCGGCATTCTTCTCCAGTTCCTGGGCTTGCACCGCGTAATCGTCGCCGTCGTGCTTCAGGTAGGCATATACCGAAGGCTCGTAGCCCTGCCAGCTGTACATGGCCTTGGGCTGCTGTACACACGCCGCCAGGTTGCCAGCCACGGCGCAGGCCGCCAGCAGGCGCAGGCCCCGGTTGAGTCGCGCGGCCCGCAACGCGCCACGGAGGCGCGCAGTCATGGTGTTCGACATGCCGCTCCCCTCAGTTGCGGGAGGGCTGCCAGGCGCCCTGCTCGACACCCTGGACCAGGTGATCGACTGCCTCGCGGATGGCCAGGTCCAGCACTTTGCCGTTGAGCGTGGAATCGTAGCCAGCGGTGCCGCCGAAACCGATCACTTCACGGTTGGAGAGGCTGTACTCCCCGGCGCCGGACACCGAATACACCACTTCGGACGTGGCCACATCGACCACGTTCAGGTCCACCTTGGCGTAAGCCACCTGCTCCTTGCCGCGCCCGAGAATTCCGAACAGCTGGTGGTCGCCGGTCACTTTGCGGCCGAACGCCGTCACATCGCCGGTCACCACGTAGCGGGCGCCCTTGATGCGGTTGGCCTGCTTGCTGAATGCCGCTTCTTGCGCGATTTCGGTGAGATTCTCGCGGTCCATCACTTGGAAGCGCCCGGTGCGCTGCAAGTGGCTGACCAGAATGGTCTTGGCCTGGCCGCCCAGGCGGTCCGCGCCGTCGGAAAAAACGCCGCGCAAGTAATCACTGCGGTTATCGAACTTGCCGACCGAAATCGGGCTGCGTTCGCCCTGGTACGCCGTACCCGCAGAGGCCACCGTCGGGACCGCCACCGCTTGCGAGCGCTCGGTCGCGCATCCCGCGGCCAGCACCGACGCCAGCACAACCAAACCCGCTTTCGCTACCGTACTGAACATGCTTCGTCTCCTTTTCGGCACGCTGGGACGGCCGCGCGGAAGCGCCGGCTCAGCAAAAAGTATCGGCGGCGATTATATACATCTATGCTTATTTAGAAATAAATTGATTCAAAAAGAGCCCAGGCGCACTGCCATCTTCTGGCAGCGAACGCGCCCCCGCCAGCGCGATGGCTACGACGCGCGCGCGAGTTTATTGCCCCTCAATTGACCACGACCTGAAACCCTACTGATATGGTCAGGCATCCGTACCCATTTTCGTGACAAGCGCATAATCATCGGGTCTTCCCCAATGGAAGAGGCCAATTTTTCATAGTTGGACGCTGTCTCGAGTTCGTCGTTCGTGTTTTTTTGATGCATGTTCACAGTTGCCGGGACAGCATGAAGCAAACCACGGAGAGTCACATGACAGAAGACACGCGGCCGCGCAGGCGATTCCTGCAGCAGGCATTGGCGCTGGTACCCGCCACGACGCTGGCGGGCGGTGTGGCGGCGACACAGACGGCCTGTAGCAACGACGCGGGCCGCGCCGCCGGCGCGGCCCAGGCCTACACCCCCACCTACTTCACCCAGGAAGAGTGGGCGTTCATCAACGCCGCCGTCGACCACCTGATCCCTGCCGACGAATACGGGCCCGGCGCCATCGAGGCCGGCGTGCCCGAATTCATCGACCGGCAGATGGAAACCCCGTACGGCCACGGCAAGCTCTGGTACATGCAGGGCCCGTTCCATCCCGACATGGCGCCCGAGCTGGGATACCAGCTCAACCAGACCCCGCGCGATGCCTACCGGCACGGCATCGCCGCCTGCGACGCCTGGTGCCAGAAGACCCACGGCAAGACCTACGCGGAGCTGGACAAGCCCGTGCAGGAACAAGTCCTCAAGGACATGCAGGCCGGCAAGATCGAGTTCGACACGGTGCCGTCCGCGATGTTCTTCAGCTTCCTGCTCGCCAATACCAAGGAAGGCTTCCTGGCCGACCCGATGTATGGCGGCAACAAGAACATGGTCGGCTGGAAAATGGTGGGCTTTCCGGGTGCGCGCGGCGACTTCATGGACTGGACCGACCAGCCCAACGTCAAGTACCCCTACGGGCCGGTGTCGATCTCGGGCGAGAAGGGGTAAGCGATGGCTATCAAGAAAGACAAAGTCGACGCCGTGCTGGTCGGGTTCGGCTGGACCGGGGCCATCATGGGCCAGGAACTGACCGAGGCGGGCCTGCACGTGCTGGCGCTGGAGCGCGGCGCCATGCAGGACACGCCGAAGGATGCCGAGTACCCCAAGGTGCTGGACGAACTGGCGTATTCGGTGCGCGGCAAGCTGTTCCAGGACCTGTCCAAGGAAACCGTCACCATCCGCCACGGCCTGAACGACGTGGCCGTGCCCTACCGCCAGAATGGCTCGTTCCTGCTGGGCAACGGCGTGGGCGGCGCGGGCTTTCACTGGAACGGCATGCACTACCGCATCCTGCCCGAAGAGCTCGAATTGCGCACGCGCTATGAAACGCGCTACGGCAAGGACTTCATCCCGGAAGGCATGACCATCCAGGACTTCGGCGTCACCTATGACGAGCTCGAGCCTCATTTCACGCAGTTCGAATATGTATGCGGCACGTCCGGCAAGGCCGGCAACCTGAACGGCCAGATCGTCGAGGGCGGCAACCCGCACGAGGGCCATCGCAGCAAGGAATACCCGCTGCCGCCGCTGGCCACCACCTATAGCGCGCAGCTGTTCGAGAAGGCCGCCAAGGAGGTGGGCTTCAACCCGTTCCCGGCGCCCGCCTCGAACGCGTCCGGCCCCTACACCAACCCCTATGGCGTGCGCCTGGGCCCTTGCAACTTCTGCGGTTTCTGCGAGAACTACGGCTGCTACATGTATTCGAAGGCGTCGCCGCAGACCACCATCCTGCCGGTGCTGCTGAAGAAGCCGAACTTCGAGCTGCGCACGCATTCGCATGTCATCAAGGTGAACCTGGACGCCTCCGGCAAGCGGGCCGTGGGCGTGACCTACATCGACGCACAGGGCCGCGAGGTCGAGCAGCCCGCCGACCTGGTCATCCTGTCGGCCTACCAGATGCACAACGTGCGGCTGCTGCTACTGTCGGGCATCGGCAAGCCCTACGACCCGGTCACCAATGAAGGGACCGTCGGCAAGAACTACGCCTACCAGATGAACGGCGGCATCAACGTGCTGCTGCCCAAGGGCACGCAGCTCAACCCGTTCATGGGCACCGGCGCCGGCGGCGTCAGCATGGACGACCTCAACGGCGACCAGTTCGACCACGGCCCGCTCGGCTTCATCGGCGGGGCCAGCATCCGCCACGTGCGCACCGGCGGCCGCCCGATCAAGCAGGCCGCCACGCCCCCCGGCACGCCCACCTGGGGCACCGCCTGGAAGGCCGCGGTGCAGGATGCCTACCAGCGCTACATGACCATCGGCATCTCGGGGTCGGTGATGTCGTACCGCGACGCCTACCTGTCGCTGGACCCGACCTACAAGGACACGTACGGCCAGCCGCTGCTGCGCATGACGTTCGACTGGCACGACAACGAATTCGACATGCTGGGCTACATGGGCAAGCGTATGGAAGAAGTCGCCAAGGCGATGAACCCCGAGAAGTATTTCGTGGGCGTGCGCAAGAAAGGCGCGCACTACGACACCCGCATCTACCAGAGCACCCACAATACGGGCGGCGCCATCATGGGCACCAACCCGCGCGAAAGCGTGGTGAACAAGTACCTGCAAAGCTGGGACGTCCCCAACGTGTTCGTCATGGGCGCCTGCGCCTTCCCGCAGAACATGGGCTACAACCCCACCGGCCTGGTGGGCGCGCTGGCCTACTGGTCTGCGCAGGCGATCCGCGAGCAGTACCTGAAGAACCCCGGCCCGCTGGTCCAGGCTTGAGGAGGCGCGCGACATGAACAAGCACACCATTGTTGCCGCCGCCCTGGCCCTGCTGGCCGGCTCCGCTTCGGCCGCCGACGGCGGCGCGGGCCAGCCGGACGCGCAGCTCATCAAGCAGGGGGAATACCTGTCGCGCGCCGGCGACTGTATCGCCTGCCACACCGCCCCGGGCGGCAAGCCGTTCGCCGGCGGCCTGGGACTGGACTCGCCGCTGGGCATGATCTATTCCACCAACATCACGCCGGACCAGGAAACCGGCATCGGCGAGTACACGCTCGAGGACTTCGACCGGGCGGTGCGCCACGGCGTGGCCAAGGACGGCCATTCGCTGTACCCGGCCATGCCCTACACCGCCTACGCCAAGGTCACGCCGGATGACATCAAGGCCTTGTACGCCTATTTCATGCACGGCGTCGAACCGGTGCAGCAGGCCAACAAGGACACCGACATCATCTGGCCGCTGTCGATGCGCTGGCCCCTGGGCGTGTGGCGCTGGATGTTCGCCCCCGATGTCGTCGAAGCGGCCGCGACCGACGCAGCCGGACAGGCCGGGGATGCCGAGGTGCTGCGCGGCAAATACCTGGTCGAGGGCCTGGGCCACTGCAGCACCTGCCATACGCCGCGCGGCTTCGCCTTGCAGGAGAAAGCGCTGACCGACGCCGACGGCACCGCCTTCCTGTCGGGTGGCGTGGTCGAAGGCTGGCTGGCCAAGAACCTGCGCGGCGACACGGTCGACGGCCTGGGCAGCTGGAGCAAGGAAGACATCGTGGCCTTCCTGAAGACCGGCGTGAACGGCCATTCGGCCACCTTCGGCGGCATGTCGCAAGTCGTGGCGGACAGCACCCAGCACCTGACCGATGCCGACCTGAACGCGATTGCCGCGTATCTGAAGACGCTCTCGCCGGTCAACCCGGATGCCACCCAGCCCATGGCCTACGACGAGTCCGCCGCACAGGCGCTGCGCACAGGCAAGGACCAGAGCGAAGGCGCCATCGCCTTCCTCAACAACTGCGCCGCCTGCCATCGCAGCACCGGCAAGGGCTATGCGCAGACCTTCCCGCAGCTGGCGCTTAGCTCGACGGTGAATTCGGCGGACCCGACCTCGCTGATCCACATCGTGCTCAAGGGCGCGCAGCTGCCGGGCACGGCGCACGCACCCACGCAGTACGCGATGCCGGGCTTCGACTGGCGCCTGACCGACCGGGAGGTGGCCTCCGTGGTCAGCTTCGTGCGATCCAGCTGGGGCAACCAGGCGCCGGCGGTCAGCGCCGCCGACGTGGCGAAAGTGCGCGAGGAGGTAGGGGCCGCGCCCCAGCCCGTGCGCTGACGCCGCCCGGCGCAGGCAGTCAGGCATCCTCTTTCGCCTGCCTGCCTGCCTGCCTCAGGTCTCAGACACCCCTTGGGGTGTCTGACACCTTTCTTCCGGATGCGCCTCCCAGGTGTCGGACTCCCATGGGGTGTCTGGCACTTCCAGCGGCCGCAGGCGCCGTCCCTCCGGGCATGCGCTCATAACAGGCAGGTGTCAGACACCCTTGTATCTTGGGCGCAGTGGTGATTAGCTATCCCCACTAGCGGATCTGGTGAGCTTGTTCAGACACCGAAGGCTTGAGACTTTGTCCTACAGATTAAGCGCCGGATCCTCCCTCTGAGAGCCGACTGGACACTGGACGGTAGCGAAGGGCTTGGAGACCCTGGATGTACAAGGCAAGTGGGCGCAGTGGGCTTGGAGGCAGCGTCAATAGGAGTCCAAGTCTATGTTTTTTCTGGGAATTGATGTTTCAAAGGCGAAGCTGGATTGCGCGCTGTTGAGCGCCGAAGGGACCAAGCGCAAGACCAAGGTGGTGCCCAATACGGCGGCCGGGGTGCGGCTGTTGCTGGGTTGGTGCGCCAAGCAGGGCGCGCAGCCCGAGCAGTTGCATGCCGTGCTTGAGCCGACCGGGCCGTATCACGAGCAGGCCGGCACCGCGCTGCACGATGCGGGGGTGACGGTGTCGATGATCAACCCGGCGCAGGCTCGCGATTTTGCGGGTGCGCTGGCGGTGCGCTCGAAGACCGATGGAATCGATAGCTACGTGCTGGCACGCTATGGCCAGGTGCTGCGTCCGTCGGCCTGGCAGCCTGCGCCGCTGCACGCGCGGCAGTTGCGCGCGCTGCTGGCTCGGCGCGAGGCGCTGGTTCAGGATTTGCAGCGAGAACTCAACCGCCAGGAGAAGGCCCAGTTCGGCCGCTCGCCGCAACTGGTGACGGGCTCGATCAGCGAGAGCGTGGCGTTCTTGCGCGAGCAGCTCAAGCGCCTGGAGCGTGCGATCGACGACCATATCGATCGTCATCCGGACCTGAAAGAAGATCGCGAGCTGTTGACCAGCATCCCGGCCATCGGCCCGCAAACAGGCAATGCCATCCAGTCGATCATGCACAACCGGCGTATCGACTCGCCAGGGGCGTTGGCCGCTTACCTGGGTGTGGTGCCGGTGCAGCGCCAGTCCGGGACCAGCCTGTGCGGCCGAGCGCGGCTGTCCAAGGCCGGCCCGGCTCAGGTGCGGGCCATTCTCTACATGGCTGCCATCGTGGCCGTGCGGCGTAATCCGCACGTGCAGCAGCTCTATGCCCGCTTGCTCAAGGCCGGCAAAAGCAAGATGGCCGCGCTGGGCGCGGCCATGCGAAAGCTCACTCACTTGTGCTTCGGCGTGCTCAAAAACCGCACCCCCTACCGCAGTGACTACGCTTTAAATGCTTGACTGCCGAGACGGTATCTGAGGGTGTCTGACACCTCTCCTTCCCACGGGGTATCTGACGCCTCCAGCGGCCGCTGCCCGCCCGGGCATGTCGCTTGCTCATCGAGTATCGGTTCCCGCCCGCTCGCCGATATCTTGAAAAATCCCGCTTCATCGCGGCGCCGCCGCGCTCCCTTTGCTTTCTTCGCCCGCCTGCTGGAACGCCGACCCGCCGACGGCGCGCTGGGGCGGGACATCATCCGCCTGCCGGTGCAGACGGTCGCGGCCGTGCTGCTGGCCTATGCCTGCATGAAATGGCTGGACCTGCCCGCCATCGCGTGGGGCACCTTCTCCGCCCTGTTCGTTGTGCGGGCCAGCGTCGAAGGAACCGTCGGAGAAGGCACGGCCCGCATCCTCGGCGCCTTCATCGGCGTGGCGATCGGCGTCTCGCTGGTGGTGTTGTCCCAGGCCGCCGGGGTGGCGGCCTGGTGGAGCATCGTGATCGGAGTCGGCCTTGCCGCCTACGTTTCCATGCGCTGGCCGACCCTGAGCTATAGCCTGGTCACCGTCACCATCCTGACAGTCACCCCGGATGGCGACATCCTGGCCGGGGCCATGCAGAAGACTGTCGCCATCGTGATCGGCTCCGCCTCCGGCATCCTGGCCGCCGCGGCGGTCCTGCCGCTGTCGGCGCGGCGCAGCGTGCGCACCAGCCTGGCCGCGTCCATCGAGGCCTTCGGCGACCTGCTGGTCCAGTGGGCCACGGCGCTCAACGACGGCAGCCGGCGCCCCCGCCTGCATGGCAGGACGGCCATGGAAGAAGCGCGCCAGCGCGCGCGCGACATGTCATCCCAGGCCCGCACCTTCCCCATGGACCTGCTGTACCGGCACGGCGCCGCCTACCGGCTGCATGACGGCATAGACCGCCTGTGGCGCACCGTGTCGCTGATGGAACGCGCCAGCGACGTGCCGCTGACCGACAATATCTGCCAACGCCTGGGGCCGGCGCTGGACAAGGTCGCCGCGGCGGCCAGGAAGCAGGTCGACGGCCTGGCGCAAGCCGTGCGCCAGGACAGCCCGACGGCGGCGCCGCGCCGCGCCGGCTCGCCGCTGCAGCGTCTGGACGAGATCATCGAAGACGCCATGCGCGACGGCGGCTTCGACCCGGCGGAAAGGGAATCCGTCGAGGTCATCCGCTGGGCCTGGCATGAAGTGGCGCGCGAACTGGACGCGCTGGCCGACCATCTGGACAACGGCGCCGCGCGTCCGGCCCGCACGCGCCGGTAAGACGACCGGCGCGCGGCTGGGCGTTACTCGCGGTTGGCCGCGAAATGCTCGCGCGTCAGCTTCACCACGACCGGCGACAAGAGCACCAGCGCGATCAGGTTGGGCACTGCCATCAACCCATTCAGCGTGTCGGCCAGCAGCCAAGCGAAGTCCAGGTGCGCGATGGCCCCGAACGGCACGGCAAGCACCCAGACGATCCGGAACGGCAGGATCGCGCGCACCCCCACCAGGAATTCCCAGCAGCGTTCGCTGAGATAGCTCCAGCCCAGGATGGTGGTGAAGGCGAAGATTGCCAGCGCCACCGCGATGACGTACTGGCCGATGCCGGGCAGCGCCGCGTCGAACGCGGCGGCCGACAGCACCGCGCCGCTGTCGCCGCTGGTCCACAGACCCGAGCAGACGATGACCAGGCCCGTCATCGTGCAGATGACGATGGTGTCGATGAAAGTGCCGATCATGCCGATCATGCCCGAACGCACCGGGCTGTTGCTGGTGCCGGCGGCCTGCACGATGCCCGCGGTGCCCAGCCCGGCTTCGTTCGAGAAAATGCCGCGCGCCACGCCGTAGCGCATGGCCGCCATCACCGCCGCCCCGGCGAAGCCGCCCGTGGCGGCGACCGGCGTGAAGGCGTGCGTGAAGATGAGCTCCAGCGCGGTCGGGATGGCCTCGGCCATGAAGATCAGCGCGATCACCGACGCCACGATATAGGCCACGCACATGAACGGCACCAGCGCCTCGGCCACCGCGCCGATGCGACGGATGCCGCCCAGCACCACCAGCCCGATCAGCACCATGGTGACCACGCCGGTGGCCCAGTCGGGCACGCCGAACGAGGCCCCCAGGGCGTCGGCCATGCTGTTGACCTGGACCATGTTGCCGATGCCGAACCCGGCCAGGCCGCCGAACAGCGCGAACAATGCGCCCAGCCAGGCCCATTTCGGGCCCAGGCCGTTGCGGATGGCGTACATCGGCCCGCCAGTGAACTCGCCGCGCGGGTCTTTCTCGCGGAAATGCACCGCCAGCAGCACTTCGCTGTACTTGGTGGCCATGCCCACCAGGGCCGTCGCCCACATCCAGAACAGCGCCCCGGGGCCGCCCAGGAAGATGGCGGTGGCCACCCCGGCGATATTGCCGGTACCCACGGTGGCGGCCAGGCTGGTCATCAGCGCCTGGAACGGGCTGATCTCGCCGGTGGACTCGTCGCCCTTGGCGCGGCTGCGCCATGCCAGGCGGAAGCCGGCCGCGATCTTGGTCAGCGGCATGAAGCCCAGGCGCAGCATGAGGAACAGGCCGGTGCCGAGGATCAGCACCAGCATCAGCGGCCCCCACACCAGGCCGTTGACGCTGTTCACGATCGAATCGAGAGTTTCCATGCGTGTCTCCGCTTAGAATAAGCCTCGATTGTGCACGAACTCGGGCGCCGGCTCACTCCCCTTGTACCGTTACTACCACGGTACGGGCGCCGCCATGGTTGCGGTGCTCGCACAGGTAGATGCCCTGCCACGTGCCCAGGCACGGGCGGCCGTCGCTGACGGGAATGCTCAGGCTGGCCCCCAGGATGCTCGACTTCAGGTGGGCGGGCAGGTCGTCGCTGCCTTCGTAGGTATGCTGGTAATAGGGCTCGTCCTCGCGCACCGCGTGGTTGAAATAGCGTTCGAAATCGGCGCGCACGGTGGGGTCGGCATTCTCGTTGAGCGTCAGCGAGGCCGAAGTGTGCTGGATGAACAAGTGCATCAGGCCCACCTTGACCCGGCCGATCTCGGGCAGCTGGCCGAGGATTTCATCCGTGACCAGGTGGAAGCCGCGCCTGCGGGCGGCCAGTGTCAGCGATTTCTGGATCCACATGGCGCCTCAGCCGTCCGAAGCAGCGGTGCGCGCGGCGCGCACCGCGAACACCGCATTGGCCTTGAGCATGGTCTGCCCTTCCACCTGCAACAGGCAGGTGGCGTAGATCAGGCGCCGGCCCTGCTTGTCGATCTGCACGTGTGCCTCGAGCCAGTCGCCCGGCTTGACCGGATTCAGGTATTCCACCGACATCTGCACTGTAACCACCGACACATTGGCCCGCCGCGCGATGTTGAACCCCAGCGCGCTGTCCGCCAGCGTGGCCAGCAGCCCGCCATGGGCGATGTCGTGCATATTGGTGTGCGGTTTGCCGAGCCGCAGGGCGAGCACGCCGTCGGCGTCGCGCCGGTAGAACGCGCCGAGCTCGGCCAGGTGGGTCATGAAGGGGCTGCTGGGGTGCCAGGGCACGAAGCCGGCGGGGACGGGATCTGTCATGGTGGGGAAATCGGGACGAGATGTCCAAGCATACCGCGCCCCGCGCCCCAGGGAAGCACACCGCCAAACTGCTGCATCGACAGACCTAGGCCCGTCGATGCAGGGGCACTCCGGCATGCGGAAGCGTCGTGCGGAGGATCGAGCCCGATACAGACTCGGTGCAATACAACACCCGCCGGTCTTCACCCGCGAAAGCGACATTGGTGGTAGAGGTGCCTAGCGGGCTGCGCCACACCATCACCGGCTCCGCGCGTGGATTCAGCAGCCATACGTACCCCAGGCCCGGATTCGCCACCACCAGGTTGCCCATCTCATCGACGGCCAGCCCATCGGGACCGCTGGGACCGTATGAGGTGAAGAACTGGCCCACCTTCGACACGCTGCCATCCGGCAGCAGCGGCACGCGCCATACGCAGTTGCCACGCGTGACCGCCAGATAAAGGACATGACCGTCCGGCGACAACGCTACGCCGTTCGGGCTGGGAATATTCGACAGAAGCAAGTCGAGCTCGCCACCGGGTTTCAGGCGATACAAGCGGCCGCTCGGATCATGCAGGCCGCTTTGCCCCTGGTCGGTGAAATACAGGTTGCCCTTTGCATCGAAGACCAGGTCGTTCACGCCCTTGAACCGCTCGCTGTTGCGCCGTTGCAGGTAGGGAGTGACGCAACCGTCGTCGATGTCGAGAAGCATCAGCCCATTCTTGTAATCGGCGACCAGCAGCTTTCCCGGCGCGACGAACTTCATCCCATTGGGTTCGCCGTCGTACTCGACGATCAATGTCCATTCCCCGTTTGGATTGATCTTGAATACGCGGCCCCAGGGTATGTCGCATACGTAGAGGTTGCCCGCCGCGTCAAAGACAGGCCCTTCCAGAAAGGAATCGGCAACGGCGCCGCCACGGTTGGCATCAGCCCAGGCGCTTGGCTCGCGCCGCCTGAATGATTCAGGCATGGAAGAGAAGGTTTCGAGTTCGCCAACCAGTGGCGGTGCGATCAGGTACATTGCGGCGCCCCGTCAGCGTTGCTGGAAGTTGATATTGGCGGCTACGTTACCCCACATGGCATTCGTGTCGGCCAGGATTCTGCTGAATTCCCGAGCGTCGGCCGCCCTGGCCTCAATGCCAAGCTCCCGCGCAAAGGACTGCACATCCGCGGCGGTCATCGCCGTGGAAATTTCCTTTTGCAGGCGCGCCAATACGTCCTCGGGCGTGCCTTTTGGCACCCAGATCCCGGTCCAGTTGACGACCCCGAAATCCTTGACGCCAGCCTGCGCGAACGTTGGCGTCTCCGGCAAGACAGAAAGCCGTTTTTCTCCACTGACGGCGAGTAACCGCAGCTTGCCGCCCTTGACGCTGCCCATCACACCGGATGTCGACGCAAACTGAAAGTCGATGACATTGCTCAGCACGGCCTGCGTGGCTTCAGCGGCCCCCTTGAACGGTACATGCATGAACTTTGCACCGGCCGCCAAGCCCAGGCCCTCTGCCGCGAAGTGTGGCGTGGTGCCGGGCCCTCCGGAACCATAGGTCACCGTATCGGGAGCGGCTTTCGCCTTGCCGATCAGGTCCTGCAAGGATTGATAGGTCCCGCTCGCATTGACCGCCAGTGCCATGGGAGCAAACAGGAAAGCGGATACTGGCTGCAGGTCGGCCTTGTAGTCGAACGGCAGGCTCTTGAAAATGAAAGGCAACAGCGAATAGGTGGAGTCGTTGGCGACCAGGGTGTAGCCATCAGGCGCTGCCCGTGCCGCCTCGCCCACGCCTATCGTCCCGGTCGCTCCCGGCTTGTTTTCCACGATAAAGCTCTGACCGGTCTGCTCACCGAGTTTCTGGGCAATCTTGCGGGTGGCGACATCAACCGCGCCGCCCGGCGCGTAGGGAACGATGATGCGGACGGGGCGTGATGGCCAGGCATCGGCGCCGTGAGCGGCAAGCGCGGACAATGAAAGCAGCCCGGCCACCGTGGCGCGGCTCAGCTTAAGTACATTTCGGCTCATGAAGTGTCTCCTGTATGGAATGTGGTCTTGCGGTTGTCAGTTGGCTTGAAGATTCAGCTCGCGCGCCAGCTCGCCGTTTGCATTGATCTCACGCGCCAATTGCCCGGCAAACTCCGCCTTGCACATGTTCTGTGGCTCCATGCCCAATGCGCGCAGCGCTGCGTTCGCGGAATCCGACCGGGAAAAACTCGTCGCGGCACGCATCAACGCCTGCACAACATCGTCTGGCGTGCCGGCTGGCGCCAGCAACCCGTACCAGGCGTCGGCCCTGTAATCCTTGACGCCCGCCTCGGCAAACGTAGGCACATCGGGCAGCAGCGCGGAACGTGCCGGGGCGGCAATAGCCAGCGCGGTGAGCTTGCCTGCCTGTATCTGCGGCAGCACGGAGCCCAGCGTGGCCAGGGAGCTGTCCACTTGCCCGCCCATCAAGTCGGTGACGGCCTGTGCCGCGCCCTTGTACGGTATGTGGTTCATGGACGCGCCAGTCCGCCGCAAGAATTGCTCGCTGGCAAAATGCCCGGAACTGCCAGTACCCGGCGTGGCATAAGTGCGCGCACCGGGCTCCTTCTTTACCGTGTCCAGGAATGCTCCCAGGCTGTCCACCGGCATCGAAGGGCCCACTACCAGCAAAGTCGGACTGATGGCCAATGTGCAAATCGGCTTGAAAGAATTCAACGCATCGAACTTGATGCGGTCCTTGTACAGCGCGGGAATCATGGTGTGGTTGGTCGCGCCCAGCAGCAAGGTGTAGCCATCCGGCTTTGCGCTGGCCACCGCCTCGGCCGCCAGGATCGTATTGGCCCCTGGCCTGTTTTCCACGATGAAGGGGTGGCCCAGGGATGCCGCGGCATGCTCGGCGAAGGCGCGCGCCACCACATCCGTCGGCCCGCCCGCGGAAAAGCCCACGATGAGGCGCACGGGGTGATCTGGATAGGCGGCCGTCGCGACAGCGGTGTAGACGGAAAGCGTCAATGCGCAGAGCGCGGCTGCTGATTTCATGCAAGTCTCCTGTTTCGCGGCCTGCACGGGCGGCCACATGTTCTCTAATGGACTATCTGGCCTCGATGCCTGCGTTCGCGAGCACCTCGGCCGCGCGCTGCATTTCGCGGCCCAGGAATACCCGGAATTCCTCGCTGGATGAACCGACCGGCTGCGCTCCTAGTTCTTTGAATCTCTGCTGCACCGGCGCCAGTGCCAGCACCGCCCGGATCTCCTCCTCGAGCCGTGCCAGGGTCGCGGGCGCCACGCCAGCGGGAGCAAACATGCCGTTCCATTCATACACCTGATAGCCTGGTATGCCGCTTTCGGCCACGGCGGGCGTATCCGGCAAGGCCGCCACCCGATCTTGCGAGCTGACCGCCAGCACCCGCAGCCTGCGGCTCTGCACGAGGGGATATGAGGCGGTCATGTTGCTGAACATCATGTCCGTCTGCTGCCCCATCAGATCCGCCAAGGCGGGGGCTCCCCCCTTGTACGGAATATGGGTGAGCTTGATTCCGGCGCCGCGCGCGTACAATTCCGCGGCGATATGCTGCGCGGTGCCATTGCCGGCAGAGGCATATGTCAGCTTGCCGGGCTCGCGGCGTGCCGCTGCCGTCAGGTCTGCCAGCGTTTCGTATGGCGACTGCACGGGCACAACCAACAGATTCGGTGTCCGGCTGACCAACGACAGCGGGTAAAAGTCCTTCCTCGTGTCGTAGCTCAGGGACGGATACAGCGCGGGATTCACCGCATGCGCCGTCGCATCGTAGAGCAGGGTATAGCCGTCCGCCGGCGCTCGGGCGACTGCCGCGGCGCCTATCGTCCCGCTGGCTCCCGGACGGTTCTCCACAATGATTTGCTGGCCCAGCCGTTCGGCCAGGTGCTTAGCTATCAGCCGTGCCTGCGTGTCGGCCGCGCCGCCCGCCGAATACGGAACGATCAGCCGGACGGGGCGGTCCGGATAGTCCGCCAGCGCCGTGGCGCCGGCACTCGCCATGACCATTGCAATGACCATGCGCAGATACTTCATCGTGTCCCCTCCTTGGAGCCAGTCACTGAGCCGGCTTATACGGTTGCGACCGGGGTAACGGGCGAGCCCGCCGCCCCGGGGAGCCTGAGCGGCGGAGCCGTCAGGAGAAAGCGGCTGCGCCCATGCAGGCGCAGCCAGCTCGCCAGAGGTGTCAGCCACCACAGCTCGCCCAGGTGTATGCCGTTCTTGAATAAACAGTGTTCGTGCAGCGGCAGCCTGGGACCACGCAACCCCGCTTGCGTCCCATCCAGCCTGACTGACTGCACCAGCTCGACGGCGGGGTTATCGGCGATCAGGCAGGCCAGACGGACATCGACAATCCACTGGAGCAGGCGGGCATCATGACCGTCCAGCCCGCTCCCGGTAGCATGCAGGTGCTGTACATCCGGCTGGCGGTTCATCGCCAATAGGGTATCGGCGAAACCCGTATGCAGGCAGACCATGTCGCCGGGTTCGATGACGACCTTGTCAAGTTCGAGGATGCGCATTAATTGGTCGTAACCCACAGCGGTGCGCGTGCGTCCTGCGTGATGCTCCAGGTCGATCAGTACAGCCCGTCCCTGCACCCCATGCTCGGCCAGGTTTTCGATGCCGAGCGCCCCGGCGCGGGGGTCCGGAAAGCGTGCCCACCCAGCGGGCGCGGCGGGATCTTCCTGGGCGGCAACAATTTGTTCGCCAGCCCGGAAGCCGTTGTAGAACACGGCCTCCGCCACGCCGTCACCGTCGGCATCGAAACGACTGCCCATGTGTGCCAGGCTGTCCCATTGCGTCGAATACTGCGTGTTCATCAACAGGACGTCATCGCAGACCACGTCCGTCAAGGCGGGATCCTCGGCCTGGTAGGACCAGCAAAACCCCTGCGCGCCTGCGCTCGGGCCGTCGCGCAACGTGGCGTAGCGGCGAGTGGGTAATCGGCGCGGATTCAACGCGGCGCCGCCGGGGCAGTCCAGGGGCAGCGACAGGCAGAAAGTCAGCCCCTCGCGGACTTCCGCCATGCCCTGCAGCACCTTGGATTGGTTCACCAAGTTCATGCGGCCGCGCTGGTCGTCCGGCCCGAACTCACCCCAATGACTCCCTTCCGGCGCGCGCTTCCAGCGTTGTGGCATGACTCTTCCCCCTGCGGCCTATGATGTCCTGGAGTTCGCCAGAACGGCCAAGAGATTGTTCACGGCGGCCACGCCCATATTCACGTACGCCGCGCTGGTGACTCCGCCAACATGTGGACTGAGGATGATGTTCCGCTGGCCCTGAAACGGGTGTCCGGGCGTCATCGGCTCCACAGCGAAACTGTCCAGGCCGGCCGCCATGACCTGGCCTGATTGCACGGCCGCCAATAGAGCGCTTTCATCCACCAGCCCCCCGCGCGCCGTATTGACCAGGATGACGCCGCGCCTGCACTGCGCCAATGCGCTCGCGTTGACCAGTCCGCGATTCTGCTCGGTGAGCGGGCAATGCAACGAAATGGCATCGGCCTCGCGCCACAGGGTATCCAGGTCGACCGGCTCGACATAGGCCGGCAATTGTTTCGCATAGGGATCATGACCGATGATCCGCATCCGCAAGGCCGCCGCCATTTCGGCCATGCGCAGCCCGATGGCTCCCAGGCCGATCAGTCCCAAGGTCTTGCCGCCCAGTTCCATGCTTTTGTGCGTGGCCTTGTCCCAGTGCCCGGCGTGCATGCGAGCATCCAGCTGTATGACAGACTTGGCGCATGCCAACAGCAGCATGAGCGCTTGCTCGGCCACGGCAGCGGCGTTGGCGCCCACGGCAGCCACCACTTCGACGTTGCGTTGCCGGGCAGCGTCCTTGTCGATGGTATCCGTGCCGCTGCCATGTTTGGAGATGACGCGCAGGGAAGGCGCGGCATCCATGGCTGCCGCCCCGACCTTGCCATACCGCACGATGATCGCCACCGGGTCGTGGGCGCGGCACATATTCACGATGTCCTGCTCACTGGGGCTCTTGCCTGCGTACACCACCCGATAGTCCGGCAACAGCGCGAGCGCTTCCGCGGCAAGGTCTGCGCCGGTCACCAGGACGGTCCCCCGCGAGGGGACGGGCTTGGGTGAAATCGTCACAGCGTTTCCCCTTCTCGGAGGACGCCGGCGGCGCGTAGCGCGGCGGCAAGCCATTTCGCCTCAGTGTCGCCCGCCTTGATGGCGGCGATACGCTTGGCTTCGTCGTCGACCTTCTTCTCTGCGGCCGGCAGGAGGCTCTCGAGCTTCTCCCGCTCGATGGCGACGACACCGTCGCTGTCCCCGATGACAAAATCTCCGGGGCAAACCGTGACGCCGCCCACCGTGACCGGGTGTCCGATGCGTCCGCCGATGTTCTTTGTGGGGCCATTGGGATTCGTCCCCGCGGCGAAAACGGGATAGCCCATCTCGATAATGTCCAGGCTGTCGCGTGCCGCGCCGTCAATGATGACACCGGCGATGCCAAGCTGACGGCAGGCATTCATCATGATGGTGCCCATCAGGGCCGAGCTTAGATCGCCCTTGCCATCGATCACCAGCACATCCCCGGGCCTGGCCAGGGAGATGGCGGCATGGATCATGAGGTTGTCGCCCGGGCGGACTTCGACGGTCAGCGCCGATCCGGCCAGTTTCATGCCGGCATGCAGCGGTCGTATGCGCCCATGCAGGGCTCCGCGACGGCTGTTGACGTCAGCCAGAATCGCGGGCTGGAATGCCGCGGCGCGCCTGGCCAACTCCGCAGGCACACGGGGAAAGTCTTTGACGATATCGGAACTCATACTTGAATCCTTTGGATGCTTGTACAGAAGAAAGGAGAGCTTGTTTCGGATGGCCGGATGCGGTGTCCAGCGGGATCAAGCTTTGATCCCGGCGGCGCGAATGACCTTGCCCCAGCGGACAAAGTCCGCGCGACGCATCTCATCAAGTTGCCGAGGCGAACCGCCCACCAGGGTGATCCCCAGCTTGGAGGACAGTTCCTGCAACGACGGTGTCTGGAGCGCTTTGGAGATTGCAGTGTTCAAATGCGCGACCACCGGAGCTGGTGTGCCGGCCGGAACAAACGCTGCCTGCCACTGCTCCACGACGAAACTGTCGAAGCCCGCTTCGCGCATCGTCGGGACGTCTGGCAGGGCTTGCAGGCGCTGCCCGGATGTCACGGCCAGGGCGCGGAGCGAACCGTTCCGGATATGCGGCAGCGAAGCCGCCGCGGGCGCAAACATGAACTGCACTTGCTCGCCCAGTGTGTCTTGGAGAGCAGGCGTGTCGCCCTTGTAGGGAATGTGCAGAAAGCGGGCGCCGGTCTCTTGTTGCAGCAATTCGCCTTGCATGTGCAGCACTGTTCCCGTGCCGCCGGAGGCATAGGCGAGCCGGCCAGGGTCTGCTTTGGCGGCCTCGACCAAGTCTTGCACCGATCTGAACGGCTGTTTGCCGCCGACAACCAGAATGTGCGGAATGGTCCCGATCGTAATGACCGGCGCAAAGTCCTCGACCGGGTCATACGGCAGCTCCGCCATGATGTGCGGCGCAATCGCCTGCGGACCGATGGACGTGCCAAGCACCGTCAACCCGTCCGGCGCCGCGCGCGCCACCCGTGCCGCTCCAATGGTGCCCGTCGCGCCCGGGCGATTTTCGACCACGACATTCGTCTGCAACAGTGCGTCCAGCTGCCGTGCAATGGCGCGCCCCAATACATCGGTGCTCCCGCCAGCGGGGTAGGGAACGACCCAGCTTATCGTCTTGCCCCCGGGCCATGCGGTGTCGGCATGCGCCGGCGTGCACGCCAGCAGGGCGCTGGCGGCCAGGAAGCGGCGGCGGGAGAACCGCCAATAGTCCGTTGTCTCTTTCATACTGTCTCCGGTAGGTCTTCGGGCGGGAAACCGTCAAAGCCGTACAGGTCTTCCGGATTGCCGACCAGGATTTGTTTGAAAAGCGAGTCATCGGCGGCCCAATGCGCCAGCCGGTCGAGTTGCTCGGCGTCGTCCGGCATAGGCTGGCGGCCGGCGGATGCCGTGGCGTGCGGCCAGTCGCTACCCCAGATCACTCGCCTCGGTGCGGCCGAGATATAGCTGCGCGCCAGCTCATCCAGTGCGGGGTCGCTCACGCTGCCGCTGCGACTCAGCAAGTACCCGCCGGACAACTTGATCCAGGCCCGCCCTTCACGCAGCAAGTGCAACACCAGGGCGTGGGCGGGATGCCGATTGGCTGCTCCAGGCCCCAACCGGCCCATATGGTCGAGAACCAGTTGCGCCGGCAACCGCAACAGCCGCTCGCGCAAGGCGGCCAGTTGATCGGCGGACATCAGCAATTGCAGATGCCAGCCCAGTTCGGCAATTCGCGCGGCCAGCGGCTCCAACATGTCTATGGAACCCACGACACCCAACGATAGATTCAGCCGCACGCCGCGCACGCCGGTATCGTGCAGCGTTTGCAGTGCGCTGTCGCATTCTTGTCCATCGATAACGGCCACGCCCCGGCCGGCCGTTCCCAGTTGCCTCAGGCCGGCCAGCATGCTGCGGTTATCGCTGCCATACGTGGATGGGGTGACCAACACGGCGCGGGTCAGGCCCAGCCGCCGCTGCAACGCCCGATACTGAGCAATGCTGGCATCCGGCGGCAACAGCCGGGCTCCGGGCGCGGCCGGATATACACCGTCATATACGTGGATATGGCAGTCGCAGGCGTGCCGCGGAATACGTGCGCGAGGCCCTGCGCATCCCGACGAGAAGGCGTAGTTGGACATGTCCATAGAAACCGGCAGATCAGTCCACGCGCGCGCCGGATTCCTTGACAATTTCGCCCCAACGGACCCGGTCGTCGTGAATCAGCTTGCCGAATTCTTCCGGCGTGCTGGTCAGCACTTCAGCGCCCTGGGCTTGATACTTCTGCTGGACTTCGGCCGTCCGAAGCGCGTTGTTGAATGCTTTGTTCAGGGCTCCCACGGCGCCTCCGGGCATGCCGGCGGGACCTGCCAAGCCAAACCAGGTGATCGCCTCGAAATCCTTGTACCCGGATTCCGCAATGGTGGGCACGTCTGGCAAATCCTTGGAGCGACTCAGCGAAGTCACTGCGATGGCTCGCATCTTGCCGTTGCGGATATGCCCGATGAGGGTGGGCACGGAAGAGATATACATCTCGATCTGCCCGCCGATCAGGTCATTCGCGCCTTGAGCGGCGCCTTTGTAAGGAATATGCGTGAATTTGATGCCAGCGGCTTTCTGCAGTTTTTCGCTGGTCAGGTGGGCGACCGTACCGTTGCCCGAAGTAGCGCAGTTCAAACCGCCCGGATCGGCTTTTGCCGCAGCAACGATGTCCGCCAGCGTCTTGTACGGAGAATTCGCGGAGACAACCAGCACGAGCGGCGCGGCCGCGACCAGGCCGATCGGGGCCAGGTCTTTTTCCGGGTCGTACGGCAGCTTGGGATACAGCGTCGGGTTAATCGCCAAGTTGCTGGTTTGCCCCATGACGAGCGTATAGCCGTCCGGTGCGGCCTTGGCAGCGGCGTCCACGCCAATGTTGCCGCCTGATCCGGGGCGGTTCTCGGTCACGATGGTCCACCCTGTGTCCGAAGCCACTTTGGCCGCCACTTCGCGGGTCAGTACATCCGTGCCGCCGCCCGGCGGAAACGGGACGATCAGGCGAATGGGCTTGGCAGGGTAATCCTGTGCCGCGGCAGGCAGGACGGCGCACACCAGAAACGCGGCGAATACCCGGATAAAGGCTTTCATGCGATGTCTCCGAAATGTTTTTTGGTATGCGCATTGTCCGGCCGTGTTTCACCCATTACAATGGCATTTCGTACTACAAGACATGTTCTGTTATATGAAACATAATCCAGAGGCCGAAACAGCCAAGGATGCTGATGAAGGGGTGGTTGCCGTGCGGCGCGCCATGCACATCCTCGGCGCCTTCGGCATCGACGACGCCAGCCTGTCGCTGGCCGAGCTCAGCCGGCGCACGGGGTACCACCGTTCCACGGTGCTACGCCTGGCGCGTACATTGGCGATGGAGGACTACCTGGCGCAGCGCGCCGACGGCTCTTGGCGCCTGGCGCGCGCAGCCGGATGGCTGGGAGCGTGCTATCAGGCCACCTTCAACGTGCAAGACGTGGTGGAACCGGTATTGCGAGAGTTGTCTGCGGTGACCGGCGAAAGCGCGACGTTCTACGTCAGGGAGGGAAACCAGCGTATTTGCGTGGCGCGCGTGGAAGGAGCAAAGTCCATTCGCCACCATGTGCGCGCCGGCGCAGGCCTGCCGCTGAATCTTGGCAGCCCCGGCCGGGTCATTCTGGCGTTTTCAGGCGAACCGGGAGAACCTTACGATTCCATTCGCCGCGCCGGGTACATGATGTCTCTCGGCGAGCGCGATCCGGAAGTGTCGAGCATCTCTGCGCCGGTCTATACAGTCAACTGGACATTGCTAGGTGCTATCTGTATTTCCGGCCCCTTGTCGCGCTTGACTGAAGAAACCTTGCAGCAACACAAGGAAACACTGCTCTCGGCGGCGACGCGATTGTCACGTGCAATGATGGGCGTACGGCAAGGGGTACGCAGCCGACCTTGACCACGGCGCAGGCAAGCCCGTCCGCCAGGCACGCCGCTAATCAGGGGATGCGCACCTGGTCGACGTCGAACTCGACCGAATTACGATCGCGGTCCAGTTCGCCGATCAGCTCCACGGTGACCTTGTCGTCGATCTGCCGGCCCGCCGGAAAGTCGTCGTTGTCGATCTCGACGCGAATCCGGCCCGTGCCATCGTCGAAGGTGTAGTGGTCGCCGCCGTCGTGCGAGACGATCCGGCCGCGCAAGACAGCATTCTGGTCGTCCTTGCCGTTGGCGGCCAGGTCCTTCACGCTCATGGGGGCAATCGAGCTCGGGCCGGCATATCCCTGCTGCTGCGCCGCCGCGTCAGAGCGCGGGCCGGTGTAGCCTTGGGCCTGGACGCCGGCGACAGCCAGCATGCCTGCCAGCGCCGCGCTGGCCAGGAGGATGCGGGGGGTATTCGAGCGGGAGAAAACGTTCTTCATGGTAGTGGCTCCTTGCGCCGATGGCGCCGTTGGTGTTGAACACATAGCCATTGGACCAGCCGAAGATGAAGCGAATCTGAGCGCGGGACGGGGTCTCAGCGCGCCCGCGTGCGCGGCAGCGCGAGCGTCACGCCAAGGCCGGCGCCTTCGATGCCGGGCCCGAATCGCAGGGCCGCGCCATGCAATTCTGCCACGCGCGCCACGATGGACAAGCCCAGCCCGCTGCCCTGTTCGCCCGTGCCCAGCACCCGGAAGAAGCGCTGGGTCAGCCGCTCCTGATCTGCGCCAGCCACTCCGGGGCCGTCGTCGCGCACCGTCAACTCGACCGTCTCGCCATGCGCCACGGCCGACAGCCGCACCCGCCCCGCTTCACGGCCGTAGCGGATGGCGTTATCCACCAGGTTGCGCAAGGCGCTGGACAACCAGTCCCGGTGGCCGCAGACCGCCGCGACACGGCAGTCCACTGATAGCGTGACGCGCCGCCTCGCCGCCGCGCTCGCGCATACCTTCACCACGTCGTCGAACAGGGCCCGCACATCGACGTTGTCCATCGCCACGGCGTCGGCCGACTGCGGATCCAGCCGCGCCAGTTGCAGCAGGTTCTCGACCATGGTGGTGCTGCGCGCCACATCGTCGCGCAGGCGCTGCAGGCTGGCGGTCAGCGCCGGCGACCCGTCGGCCGCGTGGCTGCGCTGCATGACCTGGATGCGCGAGGCCAGCGCCGCCAGCGGCGTGCGCAGTTCGTGCGCGGCGTCGGCGGTGAAGCGTCGTTCACCTTCCAGCGCGCGCGACAGCCGCTCCAGCAAGCGGTTCAACGCCCCCACCACCGAGCGGACTTCGAGCGCCCGCCCATCGTCCGGCACCGGCGACAAGTCGGCCGGAGACTTTGCCTCGATGCCGCGCGCCATGCGCTCCAGCGGCGCGAGCAGCCGCCGGATGACCCACCAATTGATCAACCCGAGCAGTCCCCACAGCGCCACCAGCGGCCAGGCCAGCGATTCCAGCACATCGCGGATCAGCTCGATGCGCTCGTCCCACTCCTGCCCGACCTGGACCGAGAAACCCAGGGTTTCGTGGCGGCGCACATAGACACGCCAGCGCTCGCCGTCCACCCGCACGTCGTAAAAGCGCTCGTCAGGACGGCGCGGATCGACGAAGGGCCGTTCGGGCGCATCTTCGCCGCGCCGGACCACGCCGCCCTGCGGCGAAACGATCTGGTAATCGAGGCGCAGCGCGGGGTCGGCGTCGTCACGGTCGCGCGACGCAAGAACCCCGCTGGATGCCCCTTCGCCAAAGGCGAGCACGATGCGCGCGCCCTCTTCCAGGGTGTCGTCGAACGCCTCGCTGACCTCTTTCCAGGCGATTGCCAGCACGATGACCGTGCTGACCAACCCCACCAGGACGCTGGAGCCCACCGTCGTCGCGATGAGCCGCCGACGCAGCGAGTAGCCACGCGGCTTGTCGGCGTTTCGACGCAGCCTCATGTCAGTCGGCCAGCCGGTAGCCCTGGCGCCGGATGGTCTTGATCGAGCCGGGGCCGAGCTTGCGCCGCAGGTTGTAGATATGCACTTCGATGGCGTTGCTGTCCACTTCGTCGCCCCAGCCGTAGAGGGCCTCCTCGAGCTGGGCGCGCGACACCACATGGCCCGGCCGCCGGATCAGCGCATGCAGCACGGCGAACTCGCGTGCCGTCAGGGCGATGGCCGCGCCGTTCAGGCTCACCTGCTTGCCGGCTTCGTCCAGCACCAGGCCGCCATGGCTCAACGCCACGCTGGGACGGCCATCGTGGCGCCGGATCGCGGCGCGGATCCGCGCCGAAAGCTCTTCGAGATCGAATGGCTTGACCAGATAATCGTCGGCGCCGAGGTCCAGCCCTTCAATCCGGTCGCGCACCGCATCGCGCGCCGTGATGAAGATCGCCGGCACCGTCGCCCGGCGGGCGCGCAGGCGGCGCAACAAGGCGTCGCCGGTCAGGCCGGGCAGGCCGCGGTCGATCAGCAGGCATTGATAGTCGTGGGTGGCCAGCGCCGTCTCGGCCAGGTCGCCGCGCGTCACGCGGTCGACAACATAGCCGTCGAGTTCCAGCCAGGACTCGATCGACTCCCCCAGGGATACGTCGTCTTCGGCCAATAGAATGCGCATCCGGTGACTATACGCCACAGGATGAAGAGAATCTTAAGCCGAAGCCCCGCGCGGCAATGGGCATGCCCGCTCCCGCCGCCACCGGCGGACGGGAAAAGCGCCGCCCTATTGCCCGGAAGCGCTCAAGGCCCGCAACTGCGCGCGCAATTGCCGCACCTCCCGGCTCAGGTCCAGGATCAGCGCCGCCGCGTCCAGGCCGGCGCCGAAATCGCGCTCGAGCCGGCGCGCTTCCAGCGCGCGCTGCAGGTCGGCGCTGTAGAAGCACCAATCGGCCGGCTGCGGACCCGAAGCCTCGACGATGCCCACTTCGACCAGCCTGGCCACCCATTCCACTTCCGCGCCGCAGGCGCGCGCCAGGTCGTCGGCGCTCAAGGGTTGCGCCGTGCCCACGACGGTGCCGCTGGCGGCGATCACTACTGTTTTCATGTTCAGGCCTCCATGTGACGCCGCGGATTGAAGGGCAGGTCCTGCTGCATCTTGCGGTAGGCGGCGCGGGCAGCCTCGGTATCGGCCGGCGGCAGCGCCAGTTCCAGCACCAGATAGAGGTCTCCGGGCGGGTCGCCGGGAATGCCCCGGCCGCGCAGGCGCAACTTGCGGCCGTTGGCTGAACCCGCGGGCACGGAGACCTCCACCATGCCGCCCGGGGTGGGTGCGTTGACCCCGGCGCCTAGGGCCGCCTCCCAGGGCGCCACCGGCAGCGTCATGTACAGGTCGCGTCCCTCCGCGCGGTAGCGCGGATGGGGCTTGAAACGCACCTCCAGATACAGGTCGCCATTGTCGCCGCCGCCATGACCCGGCATGCCCTGCCCGACCAGCCGGATGTACTGGCCTTCGCGCACCCCCGCCGGAATGCGCACGCTGAGCGTGCGCGACTGCATTTGCGGGCGCCCCTGGTCGTCCATGTGCATGGACCGCAGGGTGACGTCGCGCGTGGCGCCCTTGAGGGCATCCTCGAGGTCGATCTCGATGGCGGCGTGATGGTCTTCGCCGCGGGCCCGGAAATCCTGCCCGGCGGCGCGCCGCGCGCGGCCGCCGAACAATGAAGAAAAGAACTCGCTGAACTGCGCTTCCTCGCCGGGCGTGGCGGCCCGGCGGAACTCGAAGCCCTCGTCCCAGCCAGGCGGCGGCTGGAACCCTCCGCCGGGCGATACGCCGGCGGCGAGATTGTCGTAGGCCTGGCGTTTTTCCTTGTCGCGCAGGACATCGTAGGCTTCGTTGATGTCGCGCATGCGCGACTCGGCATCGCTTTCCTTGCTGACATCTGGATGGTATTTGCGAGCCAGCTTGCGGTAGGCGCGGCGGATGTCGTCCTCCGAGGCGTCGCGCTCGACGCCCAGCGCGCTGTAGTAGTCCTTGAACTCCATAATCGCCCGCTCATCGTAGGGTTGCGGCAACCATCGGCGCACCGAAGCCGCCCGGGATGAATATAGGATAGGTTTCTATCCCCGATTTATCAATGCGCCGCAGCATCCGGCGTGCCTGGGACAGGATTGCCTATCCGCCCCCCTTCCCCCGCAGGGCCGGCGCCGTGCCCAAGGCCAGCCCGCGCAGCAGCAGCGGATCCGGCTGGCTCTGGCAGTCAGCGCTCGGCATAACGCTGTTCCAGTTCGTCGTACAACGGCTTGTTGACCAGGCGCTGGCGCTCGTTGAAAGGCGCAAGCAAGGCGGGATCTTCATCCAGCTTGCCGTCGCGCTTGAGCGCGGACAACGCCTGCTGCATGCCCAGCACCGCGCCCTGCAACGCCGCATTGGCATACAGCACCAGGCTGTAGCCCATGTTGCCCAGTTCCTGGGCCGTCAGCGTGGGCGTCTTGCCGCCGACCACGATGTTGATCAACAGGGGCTCTTTCAACAGCTCTGGAATCTTGCGGATTTCTTCCAGGCTGGTCATGGCTTCGACAAACAGGATGTCGGCGCCAGCCTCGGCGAACTTCCGCGCCCGCTCGATCGCCCCCTCGAAACCCTCGACCGCCCGGGCGTCCGTGCGCGCGATGATCTGAAAATCCGGATCTTTGCGCGCGTCGGTGGCCGCGCGGATCTTGTCGAGCATTTCCGACAGCGGCGCCACTGCCTTGCCGGCGAAATGGCCGCAGCGTTTCGGAAAGACTTGATCCTCGATCTGGACCGCGTCGGCGCCGGCGCGCTCCAGCGCGCGCACGGTATGCCAGGCGTTGACCGCGTTGCCGAACCCCGTATCGATATCGACGATCAGGGGCAGGTCTTCCACCGCCTCGCGGATGCGCATGGCGGCGTCGGCCACGTCGCGCAGGCCGATGATGCCCAGATCCGGCGCGCCGTAGTGCATATTGGTCAGCCCGGCGCCCGTCAGGTAGACGGCCTCGAATCCCTGGTCCGCGACCACCCTGGCGCTCATCGCATTGAAAGCCCCGGCGACGATCAGGCCGTTGCGACGGGCTACTTTTTCACGCAGGACTTGCTTCGTTGACTGCCCCATCAAGGTCTCCTTTGAAGATGCGAATACCCGGCTTCATTCGAGCCGGATATTGGCGGCCCTGATCAGCTTTTCCCAGCGAGCGGCTTCGCTTGCCAGGAACTCGCCGGCCTGTTCGGGACCGCCGTTGATCGTGGTGACGCCGATACTTTCAAGTTTTTTCTGCAGGTCGGGCTGGCGCAAGGCTTCGGAGAATTTGCCGGCCAGCGTATCGACCACATCCTGGGGCACCTTGGCCGGCGCCGCCAGCATGTACCAGGTCGTGGAAGCATAGCCCTTTACGCCGCCTTGCTCGATGGTGGGGATATCCGGGGCTATGGGCGAGCGCACGCGACCGGTCTGGCCCATGGCCTGCAGCCGATTGTCGCGGATGAGCGGCAGGCTTTCCGCAATCGGTTGCACGGTGATGTCAGTCTGGCCGCCCACCACGTCCGTCATGGCGGGGCCGCCGCCCTTATAAGGCACGTGCAGATACTGCAGGCCCGTCATGGTGCGCAGCACCTCGGCGGCCAAGTGCGACGAGCTGCCATTGCCCGAGCTGCCGAACCGGATGGCGTCCGGCGCCTTCTTGCTCATCCGCACCAGATCGTCGATCGATTCCACGCCCAGCGAAGGCCGCGCCAGCAGCATCAAAGGAGCCTCGCCGACCAGCGAGATCGCCTTGAAATCCGACAGCTTGTACGGAACCTTGGCGTACAGGCTGGGATTGATGGCAATGCCCGGCGTGGCGAAAACCACCGTATAGCCGTCGGCTGGCGCGGTGGCGGTGGCTTCCAGGGCCAGGTTGCCGCCCGCCCCGGGGCGGTTTTCCACGACGAAGTTGTAGCCCGACATTTCGCCGACCTTCTGCGTGACGAGGCGGCCGACGATATCGGCGCTGCCGCCGGCCGGGAACATGACCACCACCCGTATCGGCCGGCTGGGATACTGGTCGGCCGCCTGGGCGGCCGGCGCCAGCAACGCCGCTGCCAGCATGCCGGCGCACAGCGACTTGAATAAGCATTTCATGGCGTTGTCTCCTTTTGTATGGACGGGTCGCGGCGGATGCCTCGCCCATCGTTCTGGGTAATGTGGTCCATCAGTAGCGCCGTCATCCAGCCGTCGCGGATGGCGGCCAGGAAGTCGCCCGGCGCGTTGCAGTCGCCGATGCGGGTGCAGGGAATGCCGCTGGCCTCGACCGCGTCCAGCACGCCGAGCTCGGGGCGCGGGCCAGTGGCGAAGACCAGCCAGTCGCCGACTGGCACAGTCTCGGCAGTTCGGTCGGCCCGCTGGATCTCGATCTGGCCGCCCCGCACGCCCAGGATGTGGCAACTGGTGGTCATGACCACGCCGTCGGCCGCCAGGCGCTCGACCAGTTCATGCCGGTTATTGCGCGCCATGCCCGTGGCGATGAGAGGCAGGCGGTCGAGTATCGTGACCCCCGCGCCGCGCACCCGCAGCGCGTCGGCCGTTTCGGCGCCCACCATGCCGCCGCCCACGATGGTGACCCGCAATCCGGGCCGGACGGCGTCCAGGTCGGCCAGTACGTCCCAGGCGTGCAGCACGCGCACGCCCGCGTCCAGCGCCGACAGGTCCAGCGGCGGCTTGGCCGGGCGCGAACCGGTGGCGACGATGACATGGTCCGGCGCGAACGCGCGGATGCGGGCGGCGTCGGCCTGCACGCCCAGGCGCACCGGCACGCCCAGCGCCCGCACCGTCTGCCAGCGGCCGGTCCAGACAGGCTCGACCTCGGCCTTGTCGGGCGAGGCCACCGCCAGCGGCATCTGGCCGCCAGGTTGCGCGCGCTTCTCCCAGATTTCCACCTCATGGCCGCGCCCCTTGAGCACGCGCGCGGCCTCCACGCCCGCCACGCCTGCTCCCAGCACCAGCACGCGCAAGCGTTCTTCCCTGGGCGCGGCAAACAACTGCGGTTCGGCGTACTCCAGGGCCTCGAACTCCGTGCCGATCATCGGGTTCTGCACGCAGGAAACGTCCTTCTCCAGCGTCAGGCGCTCGAAACAGACATTGCACGCGATGCACTGGCGGATGGGGGCCGGAATCTTGCCGAACGCCTTGTCGCACCAGTACGGGTCGGCGTACAGCGCCCGGCCGATCGACACGAAATCGGCGCTGCCCGAAGCCAGCATGTCCTCGGCATCCCGGGGCTCGACCATGCGGCCGGCCACGAATACGGGGATGGTTACTGCCTGCTTGATCGGCTTGGCGTGCGGCGCCAGGCAGCCACGCGGGAACGACGGCGGCTGGATGCAGAACTTCGACAGTTGCGGACTTTCGTTGCTGCCGCCGGAGAGATCGATGGCGTCCACTCCTGCGCGCTCCACGGCCTGCGCCAGTGCAATGATGTCCTCGCGGCTGTAGCCGCCCTCGGCGAACTCGCTGGCCGACAGCCGCACCACCAGGCACAGGTCCGGCAGCGCGTCGCGCATGCGGGCGATCGTCTCCAGCAGCAGCCGCATGCGGTTTTCCAGCGAACCGCCGTAGGCGTCGGTGCGCTGGTTCACGCGCGGGCTGAAGAACTGCTGGAACAGGTAGCCGTTGGCCGCGTGGATCTCGACGCCGTCATAGCCGGCCAGCCACAGGCGGCGCGCGCTGGCCACGAACAGCTTCTGGATCTCGACGATCTCATCCACCGCCAGGGGTCGCACCTTGTCGCCCGTGTTCGGATTGACCCACGGCGACGGCCCCACCGGCTCCATGTTGAGCACGGCGCGGCGCAGCAGCCCGCCACGGTGGTTGAGTTGGCCAAACACGTGGCAATCATGCCGCTTGATCGCCTCGACGATGCTGGCCAGGCCCGGGATGAACCGATCGTGATAACAGCAAAGCGAGTTGTGGTGCGGCCGGGCATGCTCGGTCACGACCATGGCTTCGGTCATGATCATGCCCACGCCGCCCTTGGCGCGCGCTTCGTAGTAGCGCTTGTCGCGGTCCGTCGACAGGCCGTCGGTCGTGCTGTAGTTGGTGCCCATGGGCGCCATCGCGACGCGGTTCTTCAGGCGCAGGTTGCCCACCTGCCCCGGCTGTGCCAGCAACATGTTCATTGCTCCCGAATCAACTGCCCGCCTTGACACCCGCGTCCTTGATCAGCTTGCCCCAGCGTTCACCCTCTTGCTTCATGAAGGCGTCGAACGCGGCGGGCGATTCCTGCGTAAACGGCCCGATCCCCAGCTTCTCCAGCTTGCCTTGCGTGTCAGGATCGTTCATCGTCTCGACCAGGGCCGCGTGCAGCTTTTGGCGGATGTCCATCGGCATGCCGCTCGGGCCCATGATGGCGAACCAGTTGAACGCGATCACCGACGGCAGTCCGCCCTCGACCGTGGTCGGCACGTCCGGCATGATCGGCGAGCGCTTGGTGTCGGTCACGGCGATCGGGCGCAGCCGCCCGTCGATCACCAGCTTGTGCAGCGCCGGCAGGTCGACGATGATGCCGTTGACGTGGCCGCCCACGGCGTCCGCCATGCCGGGGCTGGCACCCTTGTACGGTACGTGCACGACGCGGCCCTTCGATTCCGCCTTGAGCAGCTCGATCGCCAGGTGCGGCAGGCCGCCGCTACCGGCCGAGGCCAGCGTAATGTCCTGTGTCTTCGATAGCGCGATCAGTTCCGCCAGGTTCTTGGCCGGTACGGCGGGGTTGACCGCCAGGAGTTCCGGCGTGGACGCCACCGTGGTGATGCCGGACAGATCCTTGTACGGGTCGTAGGGCAGGTTGGGATAAGCGTAGTAGCTGAGCAGCAGCGGGCTGACGCTGCCCAAGGTGACCGTGTAGCCATCGGGCTTGGCGCGCGCCACGTACTCGGTACCGATGGTGGCGTTGGCGCCGGGCTTGTTCTCGACCACCACCGGCACGCCCAGGACATCCCCCAGCTTGGGCGCAATGATGCGGGCCACGATGTCGTTCGAGCCGCCCGGCGGGAAGCCCACCACCATGGTGATGGGCCGGGATGGATAACTGCCGGCCGCGACGGCCGGCAGCGCGGCGACCGCCAGTGTGCCGGCGGCCAGGGCCGTCAGCAGGCCGCGACGCGAGATAAGGGTATGCGTTGTGAACATGGTTTGTCTATCGGCCGTCTGTCGGTCTGCCCGGGTTCGCCCATGCAGACCGTCGATGGCCAGCCTCCGTTGATGATGTTGTTGGGCTGTAATCACATCGGCGCCCCGGCTCTGCACGGACTGGGGCGGATGCGTCCTGGCCGGCGCGCTGGGGGCGCCCGGCGCGCCGGCGCTCATGGTACTGATGGCGGCTGATGCAGGCAGGCCACGTCGACCCTCACGCCATCGACCCTGGGATACCGTTTCAGGACCAGCGGATCGTGTCCCGGAACCACGTGATCCGGCGTATCCGCGTGCCGCAGGCATATTCGATGGCCGTCCAGCATCGCCGCCACGTCGTACACGGCGGGAAAGGGGTTGGCGTCCTGCATGTTCGCGTAGTAGTGGCTCGCATCGGAGGCCAGCACGACCCAACCGCGCTCGGTATGTACCCTGACGGCCTGCAACCCCTTGGTGTGCCCACCGATGAAGAGCAGTTCGACGCCCGGCGCCACCGTATCGTTGCCGCGATGGAACTTCACGCGGTCGGCATAGACATGACGAATCAGTTGGGCCACATCATCGACGCGGAACGGGTGGCGCAGCATCTGGTGGCACATGCAGCGACCCGTGGCGTATTCCACTTCGTCGTCCTGGATATGGAACACCGCATTGGGTGTCTTGTCGAGGTTACCGGCATGGTCGTAATGCAGGTGCGTCAGAATAACGTCGCCGATATCCGCAGGGTTTACCCCCAGCACTCTCAGCGTTTCGACCGGACAACACTCCAGGTCGCGCGGGCGTTCACGCGCCGATTCGGCACCGAATCCCGTATCGACCAGGATATTCCGGTCTGGCCCCTTGAGCAGCCAGACAAAGAAATCCAATGGCATGGGGCCGTCATGGCTGTCGCGGCGAATGAAGTTGTCCGAACGCTGCCGGTGCACCGACGCGTATCGCAGCGCATAGATTTCGTACTTAGGCAGGATCTCCAGGTTCACCGCTTGGCTCCTTTTGCTGCTGCACGCTCGAACACCAGACTGACAGCCGGCGCGTACATGTCTCCATAGCCGGCCTTGATCGCCGCGTCGAAGCTGGCGACCAGGTTCTTGGCGCCGGTGGCGTCCACGCCCACCTGCTCAGCCAACCTGACGGCATACGCCAGGTCTTTGCGGGCGTACGTAACGGGAAAGGCCTTTTCCGGGAACTGCTGCGGCAAAATCGCCTTGAAGCCCTGGTTTCGCAGCGCGAAACTGTCGGCCGAGCCGGTGGCGAAGGCATTGAAAAGCCGTTCAGGGTCCATGCCGACCCGCACCGCCACCGCCCGCGCTTCCGCCAATGCCAGCACGGTTTCGTAGACCACCATGTTGTTCAAGATCTTCACGACCTGGCCGCATCCGGCGGGACCGGCATGCATGACGTCGGTGGCAAAGCATTTGATCAGGGGTTCTATCAACGCGTAGGTCTGCTCGTCGGCGCCCACGGGTACCGCGAGCGTGCCCGCCTGAGCTGCCACGCGGGTTCTCATGACGGGCGCATCGGCAAACCGCACGCCGGCCTTCTGCAGCGCTCCGGCAAGCCTGACGGCGGTTTCGTGGGGCGACGTGCTCAGGTCGACCAGCGTTTGTCCGGCCCGCAACTTTGGCAGCAGGCCCTGCGCCCCGAATACGACTTGCTCGACCACCTCGCCGGAAGGCAGGGACAGAAAGATGATTTCCGCATCGCGGGCGATATCCGCGATGCCGGCCGATGTCACACCGGCTTGCGCAAGCCGGCTCAATGGCTCGGCATCGCGGTCGCAGGCCAGGACCCGTGCACCGCTTTTCTCGACCAGATGGCGGCACATGGGCTCGCCCATGACGCCGACGCCGATGAACCCTAATGTTTGACTCATGACGCTACACCCCAAGATAGGCTTTTCGTACAAACGGATCATTCAATAATTCTTGCCCGGCACCCGAGCGGATGATCTCGCCTTGCTCGAATACATAGGCGCGCCGGGCAAGGCGCAAGGCCAGGCCCGCGTTCTGCTCGACCAACAAGACGGAAATCCCGGCCTCGCGATTGAGGCGTTCGATGGATGCGCCGATTTCCGACACGATCTTCGGCGCGATACCCAGCGACGGCTCGTCCAGCATCAGGATGGCCGGGCAGGCCATCAGCGCGCGGCCGATCGCGACCATCTGCTGTTCTCCGCCGGACAGCGATCCCGCCAGCTGGCGCCGGCGCTGCGCCACGATGGGAAACAGCGAACAAACCAGCTCCTCCGCGGCGCGCCGGCGGGCGGCGTCGATGACCGTGTGGGCGCCGATCAGCAGGTTTTCCCATACCGTCATGCGCGGGAAGAGCCGCCGCCCCTCGGGCGACAATGCGATGCCCATGCGCACGCGCTGCGCCGCGCTGCTGCGGGAGATCGGCCGGCCGTCCAGCGTCAGCTCGCCAGACGCCAGGCGCACGAGGCCCATCAGCGACTTCAGGGTGGTGCTCTTGCCCGCGCCGTTCGAGCCGATCAGCGCGACGATCTCTCCGCTGCCCACCGTAAACGACACCTTGCGCACGGCCTCCAACGGTCCGTAGCGGGCCACGATATCTTTTGCCTCAAGCGCCGACATGTCCCGTTTCTCCCAGGTAGGCTTCGATGACCGCCGGATTGGCGCGTATTTCATCCGGCGTGCCTTCGGCGATCTTCTGCCCCTGCACCAGAACGACGATGCGTTCGCAGGTTCCCATGACGAGCGCCATATGATGTTCGACGAACAGCAGCGTCAGCCGGTAGTGGGAACGCACGCGCTGCAGGAACCTGCCGAACTCCGCGCATTCCTCGGGGTTCAGGCCGGCGGCGGGCTCATCCAGCAGCAGCAGGCGGGGCCGGGTGGCCAGGCCGATAGCAACGCCGAGCCGCTTCTGGTAGCCGTACGCCAGGCCGCCCGCCAGCAGATCGCGCACGGCGCTCAAGCCCGCGATATCCAGGATCTCGTCGATCTCGGCATCGATTTCGCCCAGCCGCCGGCGGCTGGCCTGCGTGCCGGACAGCTGGCCCAGCAGCGACGTGCCGAGCTTGGAGATCGCGCCGCGGAAGACGTTCTCGCGCACGGTCGCGTTGCCATAAACCGAGGCCGATTGAAAGGTGCGCGCCAGTCCGTGCTGGACCACCTGGCTGGGTGTCAGGCCGAGCAGTTCCCGGCCTTCGAAGCGCACGCTTCCCGATGTGGCCGGGTGGGTGCAGGTGATGAGGTTGAAGGCTGTGCTCTTGCCGGCCCCGTTCGGGCCTATCAGGCCGACGATCTCGCCCTCGTGGACGTCGAAACTCAGGTCGTGCACGGCCTTCAGGCCTCCGAACGTCTTGGACAGGTCTTTTACCTGTAGCAGCGCCGTCATGGCCGTTCTCCGGTCAGGCGCCGCACCAGACCCAGGCTGGCGATTCCCTTGGGCAGGAACCGCAGGATGAGAATGAGAGTCACCCCATAGAAAATGTTCTGGGATTGCACCGCGCCCCGGAACAACTCGGGCAGGGGCGTCATGATCAGCGCGCCGATCAGCGGGCCGGCGACCGATGTCCGGCCGCCGACCACCAGCATGATGATGGCGGCGATAGATACTTGCGCGGAAAACGACTCGGGCGAGATGTATCCCACGTAGCGCGACAGCAGGACACCGCCCAGGCCGGCCATGCCGCTGCCCACCGTGAACGCGAACAGCTGGGACTTGCGCACGCTGATGCCGGAGGATTCCGCCAGGCCGGGGTTTTCACCCACTGCATCCAGGGCATGCCCCTTGGGCGTACGGAAGAAGGCGACCAAGAAGCCTATCGCGGCGATGGCCAGCGGCGCCGCCAGGCAATAGAACAACTTGCGGGTATCGAGCGCGTAGCCCAGCAGGTTGGCCGCAGGAATCTTCGCGATTCCGTTCGCGCCGCCCGTCACCGTTGCGGCGTCCAGCATGAGCAGACGGAACAGCTCACCGAACGCGAACGTGATCAGCACGAAATACACGCCACGCAGTCGCAATATCGCCGAGCCCAGCAGGTACGCCGTCAGTGCCGCGGCGGCAGTTCCCAGGACCGCCGCAGCCAGAAAGGGCAGGCCCAGGCGCATTTCGGAAAGGACCGAAACATAGGCACCTATGCCGATGAAGGCCGCGTGGCACAGCGATAGTTGCCCGGTGCGGGTCAGCAACGCCAGGCCGCTGACAATGAAGATATTGAGGCAGATCAGGATCGCCAGGTGCACATAGAAGGCGCTGCTGAACCCCAGCGGCATGATCATCACCGCGGCTAGCAGCAGCCATGCCAGGATAGGAGCGCCGCGGTGATGGGTCGCCTTGCTGCCAGGCGACGGCTCGGCGAGCGTGAAGATGGAATGGCGCATCATTTCTCAATGCTCCGCACGCCCGAGCAGGCCAGTCGGCCTGACGACCAGGACCAGGATCACCAGGGCGAATATCAACATGTCGGCCGTGCTGCCGTCGAAGAAGGTGCTGCCCAGGCTTTCGGAGATCCCGAGCAGCAGGCTGGCCAGAACCGCCCCGCCGATGCTGCCCAGGCCGCCCAGCACAACCACGATGAAAGCCTTGAACAGCGGCGCGCCGCCGATGAAGGGCGAAACGGAGAACACTGGCGCCATCAACGCGCCCGCGATCGCCGCCAGGGCGACGCCCAGCGCGAATCCCAGCGGGTAGGCCGCGCTGGAACGGATGCCATACGATGACGCGATCTCCATGTCCTGCACGACGGCTCGCAGCGCCCGCCCAGCCTTGCTGTGCATCAGGAAGACATAAAGCGCCACCAGAACCCCCGCCGAGAAAACCACGACATACAGACGGGACAACGGCATGACGATCCTGCCCAGCATGAAGACGCCTTCGGCGGCGGGCGGCATGGACTGCGGATCGGGTCCGAAGGCCATGAGGGCCACGTTCTGTATGACCATTCCCAGCCCGAGCGTGGCAATGAGCCCGTTCAGCTCGTCGCCCCGGAAAGGCTTCAGAATGGCGAGTTCCAGGACCCATCCGAGCGCCAGTGTCAAGACGAACGCGACCAGCACCGACAACATATAGGGAAGCCCCCACTGCGTCACGCAGATGAACGCAATGAAGGCGCCCAACATGTAGAACTCACCGTGCGCGAAATTGGCGATGCGCATCACGCCGAACACCAACGTGAAGCCGATGGCCATCAGCAGGTACAGCAATCCGACGATCAGCCCGTTCGTCAGCGCCTGGCCCAGCAGAAACGAGATATCCACGCCGCTCCCCTATTCGCACCCGGCCATCGTGCAGCGCGCCCGGATGACTTCCTTGCCCGCGACGACCTCGGAAAGATAAAACGGCGTGTCGGCCTGGTGATTGATTCCGTACATTTGCTGGCCGGTCCAGTTGGTGTTGCCCAGTATTCCCGGGTAATCCCTGAACGATTCCAGCGCCGCGCGCACCTTGTCGGTATCGCTCACCGTGCCGGCCTTCGTCATGGCCTGGAACAGCATATGAGTGCCGTCATAGAACGACGGGCTGAAGCCGTTCATCGGCTTGTGGTACTTGTCGCTGTAACGCTTGGAATAGGCCTTTATCTTGGGATCGTCCGGATCGAACTGGGTATAGACGATCGTGCCCTCGACCGCCTTGGCTCCCGCCACATTGACGATTTCCGCCGTGGCCGGCCCGCCGCTGCGAATAAACCTGCCCTTGAAGCCCAGCTCTCGCGCCTGCTTGGCGATCAGGCCGGCCGTGGTGGGCGAAATGCCGTTCAATTCGATCGCCTCGACGCCCTTGGCCATCAGGCGGGTGATCAGCGGCATCATGTCGACACGGTCGCGGTCGAAGAATTCGCTGGCGGCCAGCGGAATTCCCGCGCCGCTGTAGGCCCTTGACAGCCACTCATGCTGCTGCTGCCCCGATTCGTCGCTGACAAACAGGCCGCCAACCTTCTTGATGCCGAGCACCTTGGAAATCCAGGCGACCTGGGGGCCAGCCGTCTCCACCGTGGTGAGCACGGGGCGGAAGGTGTAAGGCTTGTCGGCTCCCATGGCTTTCGCGGTGAAGGCCAAGGTCATGATGATGACCTTGTTCTTTTCCGTGACCGGCTGTATGGCCAGTGCCGGGGCGGAGCCGGTCGGCCCAATCACGTACCGTACTTTGTCTTCGAAAATCAAACGGTTCACCGCCGTGACGGCTTCGTTTGCCTGGTACTTGTCGTCATAGGTGATGATCTCCACCTTGTACTTCTTGCCGCCGACCTCCAGTCCGCCCTTGGCGTTGACGTCATCTGCCGCGAATTGCGCGGCGTACTGCATGCCCTGCCCCCAGGCAGCGCCGGGGCCGGACAAGGCCAGCACGGCGCCGATCTTCAGCGTTTCCTGGGCGTTGGCCGCCCAGGCCGCGGCGAGCAGGCCCGCCAGCATCAAAGATTTCCTCACCATGGTTGTCTCCCTTTTTGTTTTTGGTTATTTGCAGGCCGTCAACGTGCATTGCGCGACGATTGTTTCCTTGCCCGCGTGGACTTCCGCCACATAGAAGGGCATGTTCACCTGCCTGTCTATGCCGTAGACCTGCTTGCCCGTCCAGTTGAGCCTGCCGAGAATGCCCTGATAGTCATGCATGGCGGCCAGGGCGGCGGCGATCTTTTTCGTGTCGGTGATGGTTCGCGCCTTGGCAATGGCCTGGAACAGCATGTTGGCGCTGTCGTAGTACGACGGACTGAAGCCGTTCATCGGCTTGTTGTGCGCCTTGCGGTAGCGTTCCGCGTACTCGGCTACCGCCTTGTTGGCCGGATCGATCGGCGCGTAGACCACCATGCCCTCGGTGGCCTGCATCCCCGCGACCTTCACGATCTCGGGCGTGGCGGGACCGCCGCTGCGGATGATCAAGCCCTTGAACCCGAGCTCGCGGGCCTGCTTGACGATCAGGCCGGCGGTAGCCGGCGCGTTGCCATCGAGATCGATCGCGTCCACGCCCTGCGCCATCAGCCGGGTCAGCAGCGGGACCATGTCCAGTCGGTCGCGCTCGAACATTTCCTTGGCGGCCAGCGGCACGCCGGCCTTGGCATAGGCGTGCTCCAGGTCGACGACGATCTTCTGACCGGTCTCGTCGTTGGGGAATAGCCCCCCCACTTTCTTCAAACCGTACTTCTTCACCGCCCAGGCGACCTGCACGCCGGCGGTTTCCGTGGTGGTGAGCACCGGCCGGAAAGTCAGGGGCTTGTCCGGACCCAGCGCCAGTGGCGTGAAGGCCATGGTGGTCGTGAGCACGCCGTGCTTCTCGACCGTGGGCCCGATCGCCAGGGCGGTTGCGCCGCCCATCGGGCCCATGATGAACTTGACCTTGTCTTCGAAGATCAGCCGGTTGGCCGCGGTCACCGCTTCGCTGGCCTGGTACTTGTCGTCGTAGGCGACGATCTCGATCTTGTAAGTCTTGTCGCCTACCTTCAGGCCGCCCTTGGCGTTGACATCGTCGGCCGCGAACTGCGTGCCATACAGAATGGCCTGGCCCCACGGCGCGCCCGGACCGGAAAGGCTGGCCAGCACGCCGATTTTCAGGGGGGCTTGCGCATGCGCGGAAGCCGCTGCCGCACCGACAAGCATCATGAATAGCAGCTTCTTCATTGTCTCCATCTCCTTTTTTCTTATCTGGATAGAACCGCCGCGACCGAACCTCCGTCTATGGGAATGACCGTGCCCGTTACGTAGCGCGATTCGTCTCCCAGCAAGAAGCGGATCACCGACGTGACGTCGGATGGCTGCGCCACTCGGCCCAGCGGTGAAACACCCGACACCCGATAGCCGCTGGTGGCGGCATCGGCCATCAGCTTGTGCACCAGCGGGGTGTCCACCGTGGCGGGAGCCACCGCATTGACCAGGATCGACTGGCTAGCCAGCTCCACGGCGAGCACCCGGGTGAGATAGGTCAACGCGACTTTCGACGCTGCGTAGGCGCCGCCGCCCGTCTTGGGACGCAGCGCAGCTGCTGAAGCCACGAACACTACCCGGGTTGGCGAATCCTGCGTAGCCGCCTGCTTGAGCAGGGGATACGCGGCCTTGGCCGTCAGCCAGCATCCCTTGGTATTGACGTCGAACAGCGCGTCGTAGTCCGACTCTGCAAGCTCCATCAGCGCGCCGGTGCGAAATACGCCGGCCGAGCACACCAGCGCGTCCAGCGTGCCGGTCGTGCCACGGATGCTCTCGAAGGCCTGGGCAACCGAAGTGCTGTCCGAGGCATCGCAGGTGATCGGAATGAACTTGCCCGGCTGGCCGCTGGCGCTTTCCGCGACTTGCTGCAACCTCTGCTCGTCCCTGTCCAGCCCGAAGACCGTAAATCCGCGCCCGAACAGGTCGCGGCAGCAATCCGCCCCGATGCCTGAGGCGGCGCCGGTAACCACCGCATGCTTGCCCATTGCCTTTATCTCCTGATTCCCATGTTCATTTCCCGGCCTGCTCGCGCACCCTGCTGCGGTACATGGCTAACAGCGCTACCGCGTCCTTGCTTCCATATCCTTCCGCCAGGGCCTGGCCAAACAGGTCGCACACCAGCGTGGCTGCCGGCGCCTGCACTCCCAATTGCCGCGCCATCGACAAGCCCAGCGCCAGGTCCTTTTCCGCCAGTTCCAGCTTGAAGCGCGGCTCGAAATCGCCTTTCAGCGCGGGCGGGAACCGCTTGGTGAAAGTCATGGATCGTCCGCCACTTTCCGATAGCACGTCGAACAGGGTCGTCGCGTCGACGCCGAGGGCCTCGCCCAGCGAAAAGGCTTCGCAGGCGATCAGCAGGTTGCCCATCGCCATGGTGTTGTTCACGATCTTGACCACCTTGGCCGTGCCCACGCCGCCCGTGTGCCGGATGGTCGGCCCCAGCGCCTGCAGTAAAGGGCGCGCCTGTTCCATTACCGTCGCCTCGCCCCCCACCATGACGATGAGCTTTCCGGCGCGCGCCTCGACGGGGCCGCCGCTGACCGGGCAGTCCAGCACCCGCAGCCCGCGCGCCGCGGCGCAGTCCGAGACTTCGCGCATCGCCGACGGCTCTATCGTGCTCAGGTCGATGAGGGTCGCGCCCGCGTCGGCCTGCTCGACTACGCCGTCCTGGCCCAGCCAGCTTTGCCTGACGATGGCGCCGTTGGGCAGACTGCTGAGCACATAGGCGCGGCCTCTCAGCGCATCGGCTAGGCTTTCCCCGGCCGGGACGCCTTGCGCGGCAACTTGCCCGCGCGCGGCCGGCGCGATGTCCCAGCCCATGACATCGAAGCCCTGGTCGCGCAGGTTGAGCGCCACAGCCGAGCCCATCTGGCCCAGGCCGACCACCGCCACGGCAGGCTTGCCCATCAGCCGTTCCCCCTGGCGGCGTCCCGTTGTTGGCACCAGGCAACCAGCCGGCGTATGCCTTCTTCCAGCGATACTTCGGGCTGCCAGCCCAATAGGCGGCCGATCTTTTCCCGACTGAACGCCAGGTGCGTGCCCACCGAGGCGCGCACCCCTCCCGTGGGGGTGCGGTATTCAGGCTGCAGCCCGGACTGCATGACCTTCAGCAATGTGGCCACCACGTCGTTCAAGGTGGTGGCCACCCCAGTACACACGTTCATGCTTTCGCCGGACACCTCGGATTCCATGGCGAGGACATTGGCGCGGGCCACATCCGCGACGTGGATGTAGTCGTGCACTTCCTTGCCGTCGTCCGGAATGACGGGGCGTTCACCGCGCTTGATCCGGTCGTAGTTCTCGACGATGTACAGCGCATTGACGCCGCGGTAGTGCTGGCGTTCGCCGTACACCGTGGCGTAGCGCAGCGAAACGGTTTGCAGCCCGTGGTTCTGGTGGTAGTGGCGGTTGAGGTGCTCGCCAATGAGCTTGGACGCCGAATACAGCGCCGCCGCGGGTTGGAAAGGCGCCAGATTGGATGCCGTGGCTTCATCCATGACGCCCGGAGCAGGTTCGCCATATACGGCGGTGGACGATGAAAAGACCAGCTTCTTCACGCCCCGGTAGCGGCATGCTTCCAGTACGTTGTTCTGCCCCTGCACGTTCACGGTAAGGCCCAGCGCGGGGTTTTGCGACAGCGGCAGGGTAAGAAAGGCGGCGACGGAAAACACACCCTGCGCGCCTTCGAATGCATCGTAGAGCTCGCCGATTCGCAAGATGTCGCCTCGCACCACCCTGATCCGGGGGTGCTTCAGCAGGTCGCCCACCGTGTCCGGGGTGCTAAGCGAATAGTTGTCGAACAGCGTGACCTGTTCTGCCCCGCGCGACAACAATACTTCGGTAATGTGGGAGCCTATCAGGCTGACCCCGCCGGTGATGACGAACCGGCCTCCAGAGATTTCCATGACCTTTATCCTGTCTGCGTGATGTGCGAAAACGATCTCAACCCTGCGGCGTGATCCCGGCCTTGCGGATCAGCGCGCCCCAGTTGGTGATCTCGCTCTTGAGGAATGCCCCGAACTCGCCCGGGGTGGACACCTTGACCTGCAAGCCGTGGCTGGCGTACTTGCCTTGCAGTTTCTTGCTCGCCAAGGCATGCTTGAGCGATGTCGAAAGACGGTCGACCACCGGTTGCGGCATGCCCGCCGGGCCGCCCATGGCGAACCAGACCACCAGTTGGTAACCCGGCGCGCCGGACTCATTGAGGGCCGGAATGTCGGGCACGATGGAGAAGCGCGACGGCGTCGTGACGCCCAGGGCTTTCAGCTTGCCGCCCTGGATCTGGGGTATTGCCAAGGACAGGTCGACGAACATGAAATCCACCTGCCTGGACATCACGTCTGTCAGCGCCTGCGGCGAGCCCTTGTACGCGACGCCCACGGTCTCGATGCCGCCCATGTCCACCAGCTTCGCGGCGGCGACTTGCGCGCTGCCCGAACCGTAGGCGTAGGTCAGTTTGCCGGGCTCTTTGCGGCCTAGCTCGAACAGCTCTTTCGCGTTGTTTGGCCCGAATTGCGGAGCGGCCACCAGCACGATGGGCGACTCGGCGATCATGCCGATGGGCGTCAGGTCGCGCAGCGGCTCATAGGGCAGCTTCTTGAACAGTGTGACGTTGCTGGCGCCGGTGGTCACGCCCAGCATGACCAGGGTATAGCCGTCCGGCGGCGCGTCCACGGCCGCCTTGACGCCGATGATGCCCTGCGCGCCCGGTTTGTTGTCGACCACAATGGGCTGGCGCAGGTCTTTCGCCATTTCCTCGGCTAGTTCCCTTGCCACGGTATCCGTGCCGCTGCCGGCGGGAAACGGAACGATGAGCTTGATGGGGCGGTCGGGATACTCCGCCTGGGCTGCCCAAGGCGCAGCCAGTATCAATGTCCAGCACAACGCCAAAGCCAAGTTTCTCATTGCATGTCTCCTGGTTGTTATGGTTGATCGTCCACCCGCTGCGGCGGCTGCTACCTGATGGGCGGAGCGTCCAGCCGCGCCACGATTCCCGCGAGCCGCCGGCTGGCAGGCGGGTACTTTTCCACCACCAGCGGGTCATGGCCGGGGATGATGTGGTCGGGCGACTGAGCCAGCGCCTCGATGCGCGCGTACCCCTGGAACAAGTCGCCCACGTGGAACACCAGCGTGAAGCAGCGGCGCTGCTCGATATGCTCGTAGAAGTGGGTGGCGTCGGACGCCAGGACCACCCAGCCGCGCGTCGTGTGGATCCGCACCACCTGCATTCCGGCCGTGTGGCCGCCCACGCGGTGCACACTGATGCCGGGCGCGATGTCGCCGTCGCCGTCGTGAAAGGTCACGCGGCCGCCGTAGGCCAGGCGGATCAGGCCCGCGACGTGGTCGGGCTCATAGGGCCGGCTGTGCGCCTCGCAGGCCATGTGCCGGCCGGTCGCGTAATCCATCTCGGCATCCTGCAAGTGGAAGCGCGCGTTGGGCCAGGCGTCGAACGTGCCTACATGATCGTTATGCATGTGGGTGATGACTATGTCGCGCACGTCGGCAGCCTCGATGCCCATCAGCGCCAGGGCCTGCACCGGCGTGCGCAACAAGGTGCGATGGCGCTTGTCGGCCATGTCCTGGAAGAAGCCCGTATCCACCAGGACCAGGCGGTCCTGGTGGCGGACGACCCACACGTAGTAATCCAGCGGCATGGGCGCGTCATGGGGGTCCCCGCCCACGAAGTTGGCGGAACGCCGGGCTGCCCGCGTCGCGTACTTCAGCGCGTACACCTCGTAAGCGGGCACCTCGCCGGCCGTCTGGGTCACCGCCATGTCAGTTTCCCGCCGGCGACAGCAGGCGCATCAACACGCCGATATCCTTGCACCGCTCGATATCCGCCACCATGTCGGCGGCCTCGGCCGAGCGCGACGCGCCGATCACGGGAACCGTCAGGCTGTCGAACTTGGCGCGCAGCTCGTCGTCGGACATCGAGTTCTGGATCGAGCCCTTGGGATAGTCGACTTGCGCCACATACTTGGCGCCATCGTCCATTTCCACGGTCAGCTTGCACGACACGCCGCGCGGCAAGGTGTCGTCCACCGTGATCTTCAGCATTTCCGCGAGCCTGGCCAGCATGGGCTCTTTCAGGCGCGCGTTGTTGTACTGCGGAAACAGCGCCTGGCCGTCGGTAAAAGCCACCGCCACCGAGTATGGCAGGCTGACCTGGGCCTCGTGGTAGGTCTGCGGCCGGGCGTTCTGGTGGTACAACGCCCAGTCCGGATGGCGCGCCATCGTCATGCTCCTGATGCGGTTCAGTTCGGGCGCATGCTTCTGGCGGACTTCCAGCGCGCAATCGATGGCATTGTGAATCGGGCGGGCGCACGAGTAAGGCTTGAACTCGATGTCCAGCTGGTAGGGCTTGTCCAGGTCCAGGGTCATCTGGGCGGGGTCGTTCCGGTCGGTGAAGGCTTTCAGCCAGCCGTGCTTGCCTTCGAAGATCGTAGCCGCGCCGGTAAAGCCCAGACTCGCCATGGCGGCGGCGGTCACGCCGCCGCGCGCAGCGGGGCCGGGATTGAATCGCTTCTGCATCGACGGGCCGTACATTTCCATCAGGCCGCCCGATTGCGCGCCGGCCAGGCCCAGCGACGACACGACCTGCTCTTCCGTGTTGCCCAGCAACAGCCCCGCAGCGATGGCGGCGCCGAAGATCCCGCAGGTCGGCGTGGTGTGGTAGGCGCGGTCGCGCAGCGAGTTATTGCCCGCCTTGCTCAGGCGCTCCATCATTTCGCAGCCGGCCGCCAGCGCCGCCACCAGGGCCCGGCCGTCCCTGCCCTGCTGTTCGGCCGTGGCCAGCGCCGCCGAATACACGGGCGGGCTGAAATGGAACAGCGCCAGCACATCGATATCGTCCAGTTCGACGCTGTGGGAAGAAATCGCGTTGGCCAGCGCGGCCTGCATCGCCGGCACGCGCCGGCCGTCGCCGATCAGGGTAGCTTGCTCAAAGCCGCCGGTCGAGGTGGCGAACTCGCGCGCGACTTTGCCGCTGCCTGTCTGGCTGCCGGCGACGCCCACGCCCAGATAGTCCAGCAACAGGCGCTTGACGGCCTTGCGGGTCTCCGGTGTCAGGGCGTCGTAGGTGAAGTTGACGAAGTGGGAAGCGAGTTGTTCGGCGATGGTTTTTGCCATGTTGGTTCCGTGAATCCGTTGAAAAGGCAGTGCCGGGAAGCAAGAAAGTCAGGCGCGCGGCGCGCTGACGATTGAAATCAGTTCGTCCAGGCTCGGCAGGGTGTCCAGCTGCCGGCACAGCTCGACCAGGCGATCGAGCTTGTCCGCCGGCAGGCAGGAGCGGGCCACGTTGCGGAACTTGTATTCCACATCCTCGGCCGAGATCGGGTTTTCGGGGCTGCCGCGCCGGTTCAGGATGCGGTGCGTCAGCTCGCGGCCGTCGCGGGTCCTCACTGTGACCGTGGCGGCATGGCGAAACGGCGGGCCCATGGCCTCGATCTCCGCGTCTTCGTAAGCCTTGGTGCGCTTGATCAGGTCGAGCAGCGCCGGATCGGCCAGGCGCGCTTCGTCGTACTGGTCGACGAAGGCCACGCCGTCGTGCGCGATCACAGCCAGGCCGTAGTACAGGTTCATTTGCGCGGCGGTCACGCCCTGCGCCTTGTATTCCCAGGCGCAATGCACATGAGTCATGTGGCTCACCCCGGCCCGGATGGCGGCAATGTCGGCCGCTTTCAAGTCGTTGGACCGCATGATGTGCGTAAGCGCGTCGAGCGCGGCATGGATGCTGGTCACGCTGGCGTGCGGCTTGTAGCCCACCTTGGCGGTTTCCCAGTCCTTGCCCAGGCCGTCGGTCAGGCGCGCCGCGTTGGGCTTGTCGGAATACGAACTCAGATAGCCGCCATAGCCTGCCTCCAGCACATCGACGATGCCGGTGAATCCGCGCCTGGCCAGTTCCGCCGAGTACACGCCGCTTTGCGCGGCGCGGCCGGCGTGGAAACGCTTGACCATGGCGCCTTCTTGCGCCGCCATCAGGCCGCCGGCCTGCGAGCCGACGATGCCCAAAGCGTGTTGCATGCCAGCCGCATCGAGCCGCAGCGCCTTGCCCGCCGTTGCCGCGGCCGCGAATGCGCCGGACGTCCCTTGCGGGTGGAAGCCGCGGTAAAACAGGCTCATCGTGGCCGCATTGCCCACGCGCGCGCCGATTTCGTAGCCAGCCACCAGCACGGCGACCAGGTCGCGCCCGCTCCAGCCGCCGTCACGCTCGGCATAGGCCAGCGCCACGGGCACGGCGATCGAGCCCGCGTGCACGATGGATTCTTTATGGATGTCATCCAGCTCGAACGCGTGCCCCGCCGTGCCATTGACCATCACGGCGTTGGCGATCGAGGTCTTGCGGCCGCTGCCCCACAGGCTGGCCACGGGCGCGGCCTGTTCGGCCTCGGCCAGGTCCTGTACGCGCTGGGTCCAGGGCAGCGTTGCGCCGTACAGGCAGCATCCGATGCTGTCGAGCAGGCTGGTCTTCATGCGGTCCACGACCTCGGCGGGAATGTCCTCGTAGCGGAATTGCGCGGCGAAGCGGGCGAGGTCGCGGGTAGCGTGTTCCAGAAGCGGCGGTTGTGAACTGCTCATCGGGATGTCTCTGCTGTCAGTAGTGGGGTTCTTCGTCCAGGCGAACGGCAATGCCTTCAAGCGGGCCGGATGCCGCCGGATAGCGCTGCATCACCAACGGATCATGGCCGGGCACGATGTGCTTCGGGCTGTCGGCCAGCATGTCTAGCTTGTTGTATCCGTCGATCAGCTCGCCCACGTGGAACACGGTGGTGAAGGCGCGCTTCTTCTCGAAATGCTCGTAGTAATGGCTGCAGTCGGATGCCAGCACGACCCAGCCGCGCTTGGTGTGCACGCGCACGCACTGCAGGCCATGGGTGTGGCCGCCGATGCGGTGGATGCTCAGGCCTGGGGCCAGGTCGGCGCTGCCTTTGTGGAAACGCACCCGGTCCTTGTAGACCAGGCGCACCATGCCGATGACCTCGTCGACCTCGTAGCCGTGATTGAACTGCCGATAGCACATGTGCCGCCCGGTGGCGTACGACATCTCGTCGTCCTGCAAGTGAAAGCACGCGGCCGGAAAGCAGTCGAACGTGCCAACGTGGTCGTAATGCAGGTGGGTGATGATCACGTCTTCGACCTTGTTCACGTCCACGCCCAGCAAGGCCAGGCCCTCGGAGGGCTGGCGCAGCAGCGTGCGGCCGCGCTTTTTCGCGACTTCTGCACCGAAGCCCGTGTCGACCACGAATTCCCGGCCGTCGCCGCGCACCAGCCACACGTAGTAGTCCATCGGCATCGGCGCATCGTGCGGATCGCCGCCGATGAAGTGATTGGCCCGCCTGGCGTCGCGCGTGCCGTAGCGGATGGCGTAAACCTCGTAGTTGGGAAGTGTCGTATCGCTCATCTGTCTCTTCGTCAGGAAGGGGTGGCTTGCAGCAAGTCGTTCAGCACGTTCACGTCCGGCAGCGACGGCAGCGACATCGCCAGCGCTTTTATCCGGCCCGCTTGCGCGCCATACAACACGCCCGCGGTCAGGTCGAACTTGCGCTCGATGTCGGCCTGCGTGAAAGGCTGCTCGGGTTCGCCCAGGGCGCGGTCCAGGGCATAGGCCAATTCCTGTCCGCTGTGGGTGCGCACATTGACGACGGCGCCCCGCCGGTCGGGATAGCCTTCGTCGAGCGCGGTGTCGCCACGCACCCGGATGCGCGACATCAGCTCGCGCACCTCGGGCTCGGCCAGCACGGCGTCTGTGTAGCGCACCGGCATGGCGTCGCCCTTGAGCAGCTTCACCGCGATGGAAAACGCGATGGAGAACCGGGCCTGGTCGGCATTGGTTGGTTGGGCCACCTCGGCGGCCAGCGTTACGGTGTCCACGCGCACATCCATGGATGCGATGTCCCGGGGCGTCAACCCGTGCTCGCGCGCAAGGGCCGCCGCGGTATCCACCGGCGCATGGTTGCCGCGGCAGCCGCCGTGCATCTTCAGATAAGTGCGCGCCATGCCCCACTGCCGGCCCAGTCCGTGGGTAACGACGTCGGCCCGTGCGTCTGCGGCAAACGCCTTGAAGAAGCCCCGCTCGATCACGTCAGGCACGCCGTCCGCGCCCTGGGCGGCGTACAGCGCCGACAACAGGCCGCCTTCGCTGCTGCGACCCACTTGCAGGGGCTGGCTGCCGGCATTCTTCAATGCCTCTTTCAGCCCCGCGCCGTGGCTGCAGGCGATGGCGATAGCGTGCGCGGCACGCTCGGCCGGCAGGCGCAGCAGCACTGCGGCTGCCGCCGCCGTAGCGGGCGCGGCCAGGATCGCCGTGCTCTGGAATCCGCGCCGCACCGTGGACGGATAGATAGCCCGCCCCAGGCGCAGGAAGACCTCGTATCCCGCGGCAATGGCGGCGACCAGATCGGCGCCGCCAGCCCGGCGCTCGCAGGCCAGGGCGAAGGCGGCTGGGATCAGCGCCGACGAAGGATGCCCGCCGGTGTAGCGGCAGCCGTCTTCGAAGTATGTGGAATGCGATACCGCGCTGTTGATGATGGCCGCGTCACGCAGGCCGCGCCGCGCCGGGGTGCCCCAGATGGAGACAGGGCCATCGCCGGGCAGCAGCGCCAGCAGGCCCTGGTGCAGGCCCTGCTGCACGCCGCTGGCGGCGGCGGCCAGGGTATCCAGCACGCGCAGGGTCGCGGCTTGTATCACGTCCGCGGGCAGGCGCGCGGCCCGCGCGCCGGCGACGAACCGGCCCAGGCTGGCCGCCAGCGGCGGCGCGGCGACCTTGGAAGAGATCACGGGGGACGCGTCCACGGTCAATCCATTTTGAGGCCGATGTCATTGATGACATCGCGCCACTTGATCACATCGGCACGCACCCGCGCGGCCGCCGACTCGGGGCTGTCCCCCACGACTTCGGCGCCCTGCCCGGCGTAGAGTTTCTTGATGTCGGGCGAGTTCAACGCCCGTGCCACGTCGGCGTTGAGCTTGGCGACCACGGCCTGGGGCGTGCCGGCTGGCACGAACAGGCCATACCAGGTGTCGGCCTCGTAGCCCTTCAGGCCGCTTTCGTCCAGGGTGGGCAGATCGCGCACCGACGAAGGCCGCTTCGCGCTGGTGGTGGCCAGGCCGCGCAACTGGCCGGACTCCAGATATGGCAGCGCCACCGGCGCGTTGAGCATCATTGCCTGTACCCGGCCCGCGATCAGATCCGTGACCGCGGGGCCGGTGCCCTTGTAGGGCACGTGGGTGATCTTCACATCGGTCATGCGCTTGAGGATTTCCATGGCCAGGTGCGGCGGCGTGCCGTTGCCCGATGATGAGAAGTTCAACTGCCCAGGCTTGGCGCGGGCGTAGTCCAGGAACTCCTGCACCGTCTTCACCGGCATGGCCGACGGCACCGCCAGGATGTTGGGGGTACTGACCAGCATCGTGACCGCGGCGAAGTCGCGCACCGCGTCGTAGCCGGCCGACTTGTACAAGCTCTGGTTGGCTGCGAGCGTGATGACCGGGGTGAACAGCAAGGTGTAGCCGTCGGGCGCGGATTTCGCCGTGGCCGCGGCACCGACGTTGCCGCCCGCGCCGCCGCGGTTCTCGATCACCACCGGCTGGCTCCAGTACTCGCTCAACCGCTGCGCCAGGGGCCGCGCCAGGATGTCGGTGCCGCCGCCCGGCGGAAACGGCACGATCAGCTTGACGGGACGGCCGGGAAAGGACCCGTCGGGCTGTCCCGCCGCCTGGGCGGCGGCGCCGGCCAGGAACAGCGAGGCCAGGGCGGCAAGGGTTCGCCTCGTCCAGGCCGGGCGGGCAGCAGCCATGGGTCCGGATGCGCGCATTGTTGTCTCCCGATTTGCACCGTGCCTGCGGTACATGTTGGTTATGTAGTTGATGCAGGCAGTCTAATTACGCTATAAAAATAGATAAATGACTCGAAATTCAAAATACTAGTGAATCAGTTTCACTAAACTGGTTCGCGACCATAATCCGGAGACTTGGCGTGGAAAATCTCAACGCCCTGCGCGTGTTCGTCCGCGTAGCGGAAACGCGCAGCTTCACCCAGGCCGCCAAGCGGCTGGGGCTGACATCCTCGGCCGTCAGCAAGGCCATCACCCGGCTCGAACAGGAACTCAACGTACGGCTGCTGCACCGCACGACCCGTTCGGTGGGCTTGACCAACGACGGCGCCAGCTTTTTCGAGCACTGCCTGCAAATCCTCGGACAGATCGAGGACGCCGAGAATCTGCTGGGCCAGGCCACCTCCAGCCCGCACGGCAGGCTGCGCGTGCACCTGCCGGTGGGTTTCGGGCGGCGCGTCATCATGCCGATGCTGCCCCGCTTCCTGAAGCAGCACCCCGACCTCGTGCTGGATGCCGAACTGAGCGACCGCAACGTGGACCTGGCCTACGAAGGCATCGACGTCGCCGTGCAAATCGGCGAACTGGCCGATGCCCGGCTGATTGCCCGCAAGCTTTGCCACCTGCGATTCATGGCCTGCGCCTCGCCGGAGTATCTGGCACAGCACGGCGAGCCTCGCACGCCCGAGGAGCTGGACCAGCACCATTGCATGGCATACGTGCTGATGCACACCGGCCGTTACCGGGACTGGCCGTTCAGCAAGGACGGCATGCCGTGTCCCAAGACCGTGTCGGGCCAGCTCAATGTCAACAATGCCGAGTCGTTGCTCGAGGCAGCGTCGTCCGGCCTGGGCATCGCCATGATCAGCAATTTCATCGCGGCCGACGCCATCCGCGCCGGGCGGCTGCGCCCGATCTTGACCGATTACGTCGGCGAAGGCCCGCCGGTGTCAGTGGTGTACCTGCCCAGCCGGAACCTTTCACCCAAGGTCCGCACTTTCGTGAATTTCCTGCTGGAAGAAATCTCCGGCAATCCCGACTGGGACAAGATCATGCCGTGACGGGCGCGCCGGCGGTGTCATGCACGCGCGCCCCCGCCAGCAAGCCGGCCAGGCGGCTGGCCGAATCGGCGCGGAACAAATCGCGCGCGGCTTCCAGCACGCTGGCGGCCGCTTCGGCGCCCACGGCGGCCGACGCCAGCGACATGAACTTGCCGTCGATCTCGCCACGCGACATGGGGTTTTCCGGCATGCCGCGCGAATAATCGACCCGGCGGGTCAGCGTCTGGCCCTGCCTGGTGACCAGCGTGACCCTGCCGCCGTAGATCTCTGGATAGGCGCGGTCGATTTCCGGATCGATCTCGATCTCCACGCGCCGGGACAAGGCCACCACCCGCGGCTCGACGATGCGCCGGGGGGTGAATTGCTCCAGGTAGGCCTGGCCGTCGAACATGGCGACGGCGATGTTGTAGCGCAGGCTCATCTGGGCGTTCAGCACGGAATCGGCCCGGTATTCGAAGCCCGTCTGCGTGTCGACCACGCTGGCCACGCCGGCCACCACGCGCTCGACATCGGCTGGCTCGAGCCTGTTGTCGCGCATCAGGTCCAGCACCGCGTCGACACAGGCATGGTTGCTGCCGCAGCAGGCGTGCGGCTTGAAGCAGGTTTCGTCGGAATGCCAGCGGCGACCCAGGCCTTCGACCAGCATGGCCGGACGCGGCGTGTCGGACATGCCGAACAACAGTCCGCCGTCCTCGGCTTCCAGGATATAGCGCGGGCCGACGAAACCGCGCTGCGCCAGTAGCGCGGCCATCAAGCCCGCCTGCGCCGATCGGCCGGGGTGCATGCGCTTGCTCATTCCGCCGTCGGCGGTGAAGGCCCACGTGCCGGCAGACTGCGTGCCGGCAAGGCCCAGCGCGCTGGCGGTGGTGCTGGCGTCGAGCCCGAGCATCACGCATGCGGCGGCCGCCGCCGCGAAGGTGCCCGCGGTGCCGGTCAGGTGCCAACCGCGCATGCGCGTCCGGCTCGGATTGCATGCCTGGCTGACACGGTTCATCGCCTCGTAGCCGGCCGCCATGCCCGCCAGCACCAGGTCGCCGCCAGCATTCTGGCGTTCGGCCAGCGCCAGCACGACGGGTACGACCAGCGCGCCCGGATGGATCTTGGCACGGCTATGGTCGTCGAAGTCGAAGCTGTGGATGGCGGTGCCGCCGGCCAGCACGGCGTTGACCGCGCTGACGCGCGCGTCGCCACCCCAGAGGGCGGCCTCGGCCGGGCCTTGCTGCTCGCGGGCGAATTCCGCCATGATGCGGCCCCATGGAGTGGTCAGCCCGTAGAGGCCGCAACCCAGTGCGTCCACCAGGGCATGACCCAGAATTTCCCGGGTTTTGCCGGGAATGTCGCCGGGCTTGATCCCCGCGATGAAAGCCGCCAGTTCCTGAGTCACGCCGCGATGCTCGCGCGCCAGCCTCTTCCAGGTCTCCAGGTCGTCCACCTTCGCTGCTCCTTGCTGAAACCTGCAGGCGTGCCCGCCCGCCTCCGGTCCTAACGGATCGATGATAGAAGTGATGCGCGTGGTTATCTATCGGCGCCGAGTCAGATCAGTTATGAACGACATTCACCAGTGCTCCGGTCGAAGCACGCTACACTGCCGTCCGTTTGCCGAGAGCATCATGCCCTTCGTTCCCGCCGAGATCACGCCCGTCTTCGCCGCCGTTCTGGTGGCCGCCAGTTTTCTCACCTCCGGGCTGACCGCCGCCATGGGCCTGGGCGGGGGCGTGGCCATGCTGGCGGTGCTGAGCCTGGGTTTGCCGGTGACCAGCGTGCTGCCGGTGCATGGCGTAGTGCAGATGGGTTCGAACAGCGGGCGCGTCATCATCCAGCGCCGCCACCTGGTGGCCCCGGTGCTGCTGTGGTTCGCGCTGGGCAGCCTGGCCGGCATCGCGCTGGGCGCCTCCGTGGTCATCAGCATCCCCGACATGCTGGCCAAGGTGGCGCTGGCGCTGTTCATCCTGTGGTCGGTGTACCGCAAGAAGCCCAGCGCGACGGCCCGCCGCCACGGCAAGGCCTATTTCGTGCTGGGCGGAGCGCTATCCAGTTTTTGCACCATGCTGGTGGGTGCCACCGGGCCGTTGGTGGCCGCGCTGCTGGCCCGCACCGGCCTGATCAAGCAGCCGCTGGTGGCAACGCACGCGGCCTGCATGGTGATCCAGCACGGCATGAAGATCCTGGTCTTCGGCACGCTGGGTTTCGCGTACGCGCAGTGGGCCCCGCTGATCGCGGCAATGATCGCCAGCGGCGTGGCCGGCACCTGGATGGGTACCCGCACGCTGGACAACCTGCCCGAGGCGACCTTCCGCCTGGGCTTCAAAATCGTGATGACCCTGACCAGCATGTACATGATCTGGCAAGCCTTCTGACGTACGGCGCCGCGGCCCCGCGCGCCGCGGGGGTATCATGAATAGAAAGACCAGGCTTGGCAGGGCGAGCGGCCTGGCGCTTCCCCCATCCCCACAAGAACGACGCAAGAGACGCAATGACCCGCGCTGCACCCGCTTGGCTGATGCCTGTCGTGGCTATCTTCACCCTGCAGACCACTTCGTCGTTCCTGAGTCGGCTCATTCCCATCGTCGCCCCGGCCATGTCCGCCGAATTCGGCTGGAGCGGCAGTTCCATCGGCTACCTGACGGCCAGCAACTCCCTGGGCGGGCTCGCCATCCTGGTGGCGGGCTCGGCCCTGCTCAAGCAGATAGGCGGCATGCGCACGCTGCAGCTCACGCTGTTCCTGGGCGCCCTCTGCATGGCGCTGCTGTTGTACCCGAGCGTCGGCATCGCCCTGACGGCATGCTTCATCATGGGCCTGAGCAACGGCGCCGCCAACCCGGCCGGCAGCGAAGTGCTGCAACGCTTCTCGCCGCCGGGCAAGCGCAACCTGATGTTCTCGATCAAGCAGGCCGGGGTTCCCGTGGGCGGCGTCGTGGCGGGGCTGCTGGTGCCCGTGGTGGTGGCGCTGGCCGGCTGGCGCATGGCGCTGCTGGTCTGTGCGCTGGTAGTGCTGCTGCCCACCCTGCTTACCTGGCGGCTGAGCGCGGGCCTCGATGAAACGCCCGCGAAAAAGCGCCGCGCCCTGCATATGCCGACGCTGCAATCGCTGCGCACGCTCAGCGTGCCGCTGGCGGCCCTGGGGCACAACCGCGGCCTGCTGAAGATGTCGGTCGTGGGCAGCCTGTTCGCGGTCTCGCAAAGCTGCTGGTTCACGTTCACCGTCATCTACCTGATAGACGGGCTGGGCTTCTCCCTGGGACTGGCCGGCGCGGTGTTCGCCGTGATGCAGGCGGGCGGCGTGATCGGCCGCATCGCGCTGGGCTGGCTATCCGACTATCTGCGCTCGGCCACCGCCACCTTGTCGATCGCGGCGGTCTTCTCCGCAGCGACGACCGCGCTACTGGGGCTGACCAGCCCGCAATGGCCGCTCTGGGCCGTCGTCGCGCTGGCGTTTGTGGCGGGCTGCTCGGCGGCAAGCTGGAATGGCGTGCAAATCGCCGAAGTGGCGCGGCGCTCGCCCTCGCACCTCATCGCCGAAACGGCGGCCGGCTCCAGCATACTGGTCAACCTGACCAACATGGTCGCGCCCACGGCCTTCGCGGCATTTGTGGCGGCCGGCGGCGGATACACCTATGCCTTCATCTGCGCGGGGGCCTGCTCGCTGCTGGTGCTGGCGTGCCTGCCGCGGGACCGGCAGGACGGCGGAACCGCGCAAGGCGGCCCCGACCGCTGAGCCGGCGCGGATCCGGCAGCGGTGCTAGCGGGTCCCCGCCTTGTTGGCGGGCGCCACGGCCAGCAAGTGCCTGACCACCGGCCGCGCCTCGCCGCGATGGAAGCGCAGCACTTCGGCCTGGATATCCGCATCGGCCCGGGATACCCGATGGTGCTGGCGCAGGTGCTCGGCCCAGGATTCGACCTGGAACCATTCGAGCATGACCTGGGGATCGCCCGCGTCTTCCGTGATGCCCCAGTTGTAGGCGCCGTCACGCCGCCGCTCGGCCGATAGCCTGGTCAATGCCTGCAGGAAGCCGGTGCGGTCTTCGGGCGCGATGCGGTATTCAATCAGGATCATCACCGGCCCGCGATCATGCTCGATCGGCGCGACGGTCAGGGGCTCGGGCCAGTGATTGGACGGCACCAGGTCGGCATCCCCGCGCGGCAGCTTGACCCGGTGCGCGGCAAGCCCGACGACAACCAACCCGGCCGCGCCGGCCACCAGGGTCATCGGCACGCCCAGGCCTTCCGCGATGGCGCCCCAGCCCAGGCTGCCCGCCGTCATGGCGCCGTTGAACACCGTCAGGTAGACAGCCAGCGAGCGCCCCCGCACCCAGTTGGGCAGGATGGCCTGCGCCACGCCGTTGAGCGTGGTCAGCGCGGTAATCCAGGCCGCGCCCAGCACCAGCAGGGCAACGACGGCCGCCCACTGCGGCGGGGCGATGGACAGGAAAGCCATCACGGCGGCCGTCACCAGCGCGGCTCCCAGCAACAGGCCGTCGGCGCTGCAGCGGTCGCGCAACTTGGGCATGACGATGGCGCCGACGATCGCGCCGGCTCCCACCGCGCCCAGCAGAATGCCGTAGAAACCGGCGCCGCCACCCAGCAGAGCGCGCGCAACCAGCGGCAGCAGGGCCCAGACCGAACTGGCCAGCGCAAAGAACAGGAAAGCCCGCAACAGCACCACATGCAGTTCGCGGCTGGCGCGCGCGTAGCGCAAGCCGGCGCGAAAGGCGCCCGCGAAACGCTCGGATAGCTCATCCTGCGCGACCGCCGGCCGACGCCACCACAACAGCGCGGCCACCACGAACACGTAGCTGATGACATCGACGCCGTACGTGAACGCCGCGCCCAGCCCGGCCAGTATCACCCCGCCCAGCGCGGGGCCGACGGCGCGCGCGATATTGATGCCCAGCGAATTGAGCGCCACCGCGCTCTTGAGGTCCTGCTTGCCGACCAGCTCGGGCACGATCGCCTGCCAGGTCGGCCCCATCAGCGCCGCGCCGATGCCGCCCAGGAACGTCAGCGCGACCAGCGAAGTGACTGATTGCAGGCCGAGCGCCGACAACAGCATCAAGGCAATGCTGGTGCCGGCCAGCAATAACTGGATGCCGATCAGGAACTTGCGTCGGTCGAGAATATCGGAAAGCACGCCAGCGGGGATGGCCAGCAGGAAAACCGGCAGCGTCGCGGCCGCCTGCACCAGGGCGACAGCGGCCGGCGAAGGCGACAGGTCGGTCATGAGCCAGGCGCTGGCCACATCGCGCACGAAGCTACCCGTGTTGCCGATGATGGTGGCCACCCACAGGACGGCGAAGACCGTCTGGCGCAGCGGCGCGAAGCCGCCCGCAGCGGCAGGCGGGGACGAGGGCGGAGGCGTGTCGGGCGTCATGCTGCGTGTTCCTTATTCAAGTCGAGCCAGGCAACCAGCAGGAAGCCGCCCGCCAGCCCGATGTGCTCGAAGAACGAATTGGCCGCCCCGAAACGCGCCGGGCCGGCAGGCAGCTCCCAGAAGCGCAGCGCCAGGCCCGTGGCCAGCAGGGTGAAGCCCGCCAGCCCCAGTGCGCCGAGCCAGCGCCACCAGCCCGTGAGGATCATGGCGGATGCCGCCAGCTCGAGCCCGATGACCAGCACCGCGAACAGCGGCGCCGGCGCCAGGCCGAAGTGCGCCATTTCCCCCACGGCGCCAGAGAAATCCACGAGCTTGACCAGGCCGCCCTGCAGGTAGGCGGCGCACAGGCCGAGATATGCGACGAAGCGCGCCGCGCCGCCGCCCAGGATGGGCCGGGCGTAACCGGCCAGCCGGCGCTCGAACGGGATGAATCCGGACATGGCGACCTCCGCCGTCCGCCGTCACACGGCCCAGCAGGAACATCCCAGGGCCCCGAAGAACCCCTGGAGATCCGACACCGGAGCCTTCGCGCCCCAGGCACGCGCATGGTCGTGGCCATGCAGCCCGCAGGCGCTGGCGCAGCCGCACGACGCCATGGCCTGGTAGCGTGGATACAGTGAATTCCTGCCGGCACCATCCGGTTCGCCCCACGCCCCATAGCCCTTGAACAAGCGCGTGGGCGACCAGTCCGGCATGGCCGGCGGCAAGGGGTTGTCGTCCAGCGCGGCGAAGTCGCCTTCGCCATAAACCACGCGCCCGCCCACCACGGTCAGGTGCGAGGTCAGGAACGAGATCTCGTCCTCGGGCACGCTGAAATAGTCTTTGCTGGGCACGATCAGGTCGGCGAAGTGGCCAACCGAGATGCGGCCGCGCTTGCCTTCCTCGTTGGAGAACCAGGCCACGTTCTCGGTCCACATGCGCAGCGCTGTCTCGCGATCGAGCAGGTTGCGCTGGGGATAGAGCTGCAGCCCACCCAGCGTCTTGCCGGTAACCATCCACGACAGCGACACCCATGGGTTGTACGACGCGACCCGCGTGGCATCGGTGCCGGCCGAGACCTTGACACCCTTATCCAGGATGCGCCTGATGGGAGGCGTGGCCTCGGCAGCCCGCGCGCCATAGCGTTCGACGAAGTATTCGCCCTGGTACGCCATGCGATGCTGCACGGCGATGCCGCCACCCAGCGCGGCGATGCGGTCGATGGACTCGTCCGAGATCGTCTCGGCGTGGTCGAAGAACCAGTTGATGCCGGCCAGCGGCGTGTCCTGGTGGACCTTCTCGAACACGTCGAGCGCGCGCGAGATGGTTTCATCGTAAGTGGCGTGCAGGCGCCAGGGCCATTTGTTCTGCACCAGCACGCGCACCACTTCCTCGAGCTCGCGTTCCATCTGCGGTGGCATCTCCGGGCGTTCGACGCGGAAGTCCTCGAAGTCGGCCGCCGAATACACCAGCATCTCGCCGGCACCATTGTGGCGGAAGTAATCGTCGCCCTGCTTGTACTTGACTGAAGACGTCCACTTGAGAAAGTCCTCTTTTTCCTGCTTGGGCTTCTGGGTGAACAGGTTGTAGGCCAGCCGCACGGTGATCTGGCCATCGTCGGCCAGCTTCTGGATCACCTCGTAATCTTCGGGATAGTTCTGGAAACCGCCGCCGGCATCGATCACGCCCGTCACGCCCAGGCGGTTCAGTTCGCGCATGAAATGACGCGTGGAGTTGACCTGGTAGTCCAGCGGCAGCTTCGGCCCCTTGGCCAGCGTCGCGTAGAGAATGGTCGCGTTGGGCCTGGCCAGCAGCAGGCCGGTGGGGTTGCCATTGGCATCGCGCACGATCTGGCCTCCCGGCGGCTCGGGCGTGTCCCTGGTGTATCCCACCGCGCGCAGGGCCGCGCCATTGAGCAGCGCCCGGTCGTACAGATGCAGCAAGAACACCGGCGTGTCGGGCGCGATGGCGTTGATCTCGTCGAGGCTGGGCAAGCGCTTCTCGGCGAACTGGTGTTCGGTGAAGCCGCCCACCACGCGCACCCACTGCGGCGCCGGCGTGATCTCGACCTGGCGTTTGAGCATGTCCAGCGCGTCGGCCAGCAAGCGCACGCCATCCCAGCGCAGCTCCATGTTGTAGTTAAGGCCGCCGCGCACCACGTGGGTATGGTTGTCGAACAAGCCCGGCAGCACGTGCCGCCGCCTGAGGTCGACGATCCGGGTCTGCGGGCCCGCCAGGGGCATGACGTCCGCATCGCCGCCAACGGCGACAAAGCGGCCGGACTTGACCGCCACCGCGCTGGCCACCGGCCGGGCGCGATCCAGCGTGGTGATCTGGCCGTTGTGGAAGATGATGTCGGGACTCGAATCGGACACGGTAGATGCTCCTTTTCTGATGGCCTCGGCGGCCGCGGCGCGGCCTAGCGCGCCGCTGACAGCCAGCGCGGATGCCAGCGTGGTGGCGGCGCCCAGGATACTGCGGCGGGATGTCATGCGCCGGTCTCCCGGGACGAATCGCGAGCGGCCGTCCGGGCCACCATGTGCCGGCCAGGCAGCTGGCCCAGCACGTGGCTGGTGGCCTGCGCCTTGTCGCATGCGGCGCTGAAGGCGGCGCCGCTCAACAGCTGTTTGCCCACCGGCAGCACCTGCTCGCCCACCAGGATGCCGAGCAGCCCGACCAGCGCCACCAGCGGCGGCGCCGGCGAGCGTACATTCAGCACGCTATAGACGATTCCGACCAGCAGGCCGGCGCCGAGAGACAGAATATAGAGTTTCATGCTTCACCTCGCTTTCCGACGGCACCGTGCCCGGGCCGGAGTGTCCGGGGCTATTGGGCCGGATTGGGGCCGATGCGCTCGCCGTGCCGCACGCGCTCGGGAGCCTTATGAACCATGGTGTAGGCATAATCCACGCCCATGCCATAGGCGCCGGAATGCTCCTTGACGATCTCCATTACAGCATCGTAAGTCTCGCGGCGCGCCCAGTCGCGCTGCCATTCCAACAACACCTGCTGCCAGGTCACCGGCACCGCGCCGGCCTGGACCATGCGATCGATCGCATACTTGTGCGCGTCCATCGACGTTCCGCCCGAGGCATCGGTGACCATATAAATTTCATAGTCGCCTTCCAGCATCGCGGACAGCGCGAATGTGGTGTTGCAGACTTCCGTCCACAGGCCCGAGACGACGACCTTCTTGCGGCCGTTGGCAGCCAGCGCGTCACGCACGTTCTGGTCATCCCAGGAGTTCATCGACGTGCGCTCCAGGATCTTGTGTCCGGGGAACACTGCCAGCAACTCGGGATACGTAGGGCCCGAGAAGCTGTCGGTCTCTACGGTAGTGATGGTGGTCGGGATATTGAACACCTTGGCCGCCTTGGCCAGGCCGGCGACATTGTTCTTCAGCGCCTGGCGGTCGATCGACTGCACCCCGAAGGCCATCTGCGGCTGCTGGTCGATGAAAATGATCTGGCTGTTCTGCGGGGTCAGTACTTCAAGATAGTTGGACATGGCAAGACTCCTTACATTGATCCTTGGATGGCATGTGCTGCGGCGTGCCGTGCGGCTGCCCGGTACGCGATCCCGCCCCGGCGGCGCGGCGCCGGGGCGACGGGCAACGCGGGGATGTCGCAGCCGGACTCCCCGCGCGATCGGCCGCCCTGCTCAGGCTGCGGCATCGACCAGAATCAACTCGGCGTCCTGGCTCGCGGTGACGCGGATGACGTCCTCGTCGTGGATCGCCGCGCCGTCGCGCGCCTCTAGCGTCACGCCGCCCACTTCGACCTTGCCGCTGGCCGGCACCAGGTAGCCGTACCGCCCGCCGCCGGCGAAGCGGTATTCGGCGGTTTCCCCGGCCTTGAGCGTCGCGCCCAGCACGCGCGCATCCGTGCGGATGGGCAGGGCCTCGTCATCGCCGTCCAGCCCGCTGGCCAGCGCCACGAACTGGCCCGCGCGCCCGCTCTTGGGAAAGGGCTTGGTGCCCCAGGACGGCGGCTGGCCCTTGCGATTGGGAAAGATCCAGATCTGGAAGATCCGGGTGACCCCCGGTTCCAGGTTGTATTCAGAATGGCGGATACCGGTGCCGGCGCTCATCACCTGCACGTCGCCGGCCGCGGTGCGCCCCGTGTTGCCCAGGCTGTCCTGGTGGGTGATGGCGCCCTCGCGCACATAGGTGATGATTTCCATGTCCGCGTGCGGATGCGGCGGAAAGCCGGCGCCGGGCTGGACAGTGTCGTCATTCCAGACCCGCAGCGCGCCCCAGTGCATGCGCGCGGGATCGTGGTATTCCGCAAAGGAAAAGTGATGCTTCGCATCCAGCCAGCCGTGGTGCGCGCCACCCAGGCGGTCGAAGGGGCGACGTTCGATCATGACAGGCCTCCTCCACAACGGTTTTCCGATGCACGCAGTGTAGGAGCCCTGCCACCCGAAAAGAATCGCGATAAAAGAATTTCATCCTTTCCATAATTGCGATGGACAAGACTGCGCCGCCGTGGCTCCAGATAGAAACCAGGACTGTTTCAGGCTGCTGTTACGAACTCATGAGATAGCTGTCATGGTTTTCCAATATGCAAAAATCGGAATCTATTCAGCAAAACCAATTCCAAGACAGCCATGAAGAAACTACCCGACCTGGAAGCTTGGGCCATCTTTGCCAAGGTGGCCGAAACCGGCTCCTTTGCCCGCGCCGCCGCGGAGTTCTCGCTATCGCAGGCCACCGTCTCCAAGGCCATCTCCCGCCTGGAAGCACGCATGAAAACCATGCTGTTCCACCGCACGTCGCGCCGCATGACGCTGACCGAAAGCGGGCTGAGCGCCCTGGAGCATGCCACCCGCATCCTGGAGGAAGGCGAAGCGGTCGAGGCGGGCCTGGCGGAGCAGTCGGCCAGCCTGCGCGGCCCTGTCCGGGTCGCCGCGCCCATGTCGTTCGGGCTGTCGCACCTGGCGCCGGCGCTGCCGCCTTTCATGGATGCTCATCCAGACATCAGCCTGGATATCGAATTCAGCGACGAGCTGGTCGACCTGGTCGCCAACCGCTTCGATCTGGCGCTGCGCATTTCCACCCTGGCCGACTCCAGCCTGCTGGCCCGGCGCCTGTGCACCGTGCGCATCCTGCTGGTCGGCGCGCCCGCCTACTTCGAGCGCCACGGGCGGCCCCGACATCCGCGCGAGCTGGCCGAGCATCGCGCCCTGCAATATGCCTATTCCCGCCACGGCCCGAGCTGGCGGTTCCGCCACTTGCGGCATGGCGAATTCACGCAGTCGATGGAAGCCGCGCTGCGCGTCAACAACGCCGAGGCGCTCGGCCACGCCCTGCTGGCCGGGCTGGGGCTGGCGCTGCAGCCGGAATTCCTGGCCTGGCCGGACATCCAGGCGGGCCGGCTGGAAACCGTGATGGAGGACTGGCAGGTCGAACCCATCGCCCTGCATATCCTGACGCCGCCGGGACGCAGGCGGCCGGCCCGGGTGCAGGCCTTCATCGACTACTTGGCCGGACGCTTCAGTAACCAGCCCTGGGCGGCAAACGCGGAATAGCGCGGCGTCCGCCCTACCTCGTTAGCGGCGCTCCGCATCATCGGTGTTTCCGGCATGATGCCGCCGATACACGGCCGGCGACACACTCACATGCCGCACGAACGCGCGGCGCAGCGTATCGACATTGGCAAAGCCGCAGCGCGCCGCCACCTGCTTGGGCGTCATGGCCCCCGACTCGAGCCATTCGCGCGCGGCGCCGACGCGCATGGCCTCCACCCATGCCGCTGGCGTCACGCCAACCTCGGCATGAAACAGGCGCGCAAAATGGCGCGCGCTCAACCCCGCGTGTCCGGCCAGCGCCTCCACTGACAAGTCGTGTTCCGGGTGCGCCGCCGCCCAGCGCTGCACATCCTGCAGCGCCGACCGTCCGACCGGCCCCGCCTGCCCCTTGCGGCTGAACTGCAGTTGGCCGCCGGGGCGCTTGAAATACATCACCAATTGCGACGCCACGTCGGCCGCCAGTTCGCGCCCCAGGTCTTCTTCCACCAGCGACAGGGCCAGGTCCAGCCCGGCCGTCACGCCGGCCGCGGTCCGCACCTTGCCGTCGCGCACCAGCAGCGCGTCGTCCTCGACCGTGATGCGCGGATAAGCCCGGCACAACTCGTGGGCGGCGTTCCAGTGGGTGGTCGCCCGGCGGCCGTCCAGCAGGCCGGCAGCGGCCAGCGCGAAGGCCCCGGTGCAGACGGAGCCGTAGCGCCGGGCCCCACGGGCGGTGGCGCGGATCCATTGCAGCACTGCGCTGCCGAACACGGTGCGGGCGGCGTTCGGCGTACCCGCGACCAACAAAGTGTTCACCCGGGGCGGCGGTTGCGCGACCGTTGAATCCGGCAACAGGCACAGCCCGGATGAGCTGCGGACCGGCCCGGGCTCGCAGGCCACGACATGCAGCGAATAGAACGCCCGCCCCAGTTCAGCATTGGCCTGCGCGAAGACATCCAGCGGACCCGATACGTCGAGCATCTGCACACCCGGCAAGGCCAACACGGCAATGGTTTTGGTCATGGCTGAGAATCGCGTGATTTGGCAGAAAATAACGTAATACGCTTATTGAAGACATTCTAGCGCGAGCAGACAATGAAGACACGTTTCCCACAGGACTCACGCCATGAATTTCTCCATCGACGGCATCCAGATCCCCGACAGCCAACTGGCGCGCGAAATCACCGAGCTGGTGCGCGATACCGAATCGCCGTTGCTGTTCCATCATTCCAGCCGCGTCTACTATTTCGGCGCGCTGGCCGGCAAGCGGCGCGGCCTGAAGTTCGACCCCGAACTGCTGTACTGCGGCTGCATGTTTCACGACATGGGCCTCACGCACCAGCACTGCAGCGGCTGCTGCCGCTTTGAAGTGGACGGCGCCAACGCGGCGCGCGATTTTCTGCAAAGCCGGGGAATTTCCCAGCAGGACATCGACCTGGTCTGGACGGCGATCGCGTTGCACACCACCCCGGGCATCCCGGAATTCATGCACCCGGTCGTGGCGCTGGTCACCGCGGGCGTGGAAATGGACGTGCTGGGCCTGAGCTATGCCGAATACAGCGATGCCCAGCGCCAGGCCGTGGTGGCCGCGCATCCGCGCGGGCCGCAATTCAAGGAGGACATCATCCAGGCCTTCTACGACGGCATCAAGCACAAGCCGCACACCACCTTTGGCAATGTGAAGGCCGACGTCATCGCCGACAAGGAGCCAGGTTTCGTTGCCGCCAACTTCTGCAGCGTGATCCGCAACTCGGGCTGGGCGGGCTGAACCGCCCACGGCGATGGCGGCGCGATACGGCGACGAGTACTGGGCCTACGGGCCCAGGGCCCAGAACTCTTGTTCGAATGTCTGCCCGAACGCCTCTTGCCCCGGCACGACCTTCATCGCGCGAAACCCCAGGCGCCGGTACAGCGCCCTGGCATCCACCAGGCAGCTGTAGGTTTCAAGCTGCACTTGCCTCGACCCATGCGCGCGCGCATGATCGAGGGCGGCCTGCATCATGGCACGCCCGATACCCCGGCCCCGGAACTGCGGCAAGACCAGGACAAAATTGAGGAACGCCACGCCGCCGGGCCGTTCGGAAACGGCAATCGACGCCGCGCGCTGGCCTGCCACCCACCCGACCCAGACACCATTGAATGGCCCGGACCGCTGGAGAAACGCCTGCATTTTGTCGGCGATGCTGTCGCGAAAGCGCCCGTCGAAACCGAACTCCGCCGCGTAGACATCTCCATGCGCGGCGATGATCCATTCGTGATCGCCTGGCTGGGCCAGGCGTATCGTCAGTTCGCCGGTTGTCATGCGTATCCGTTCCGGCCGGCTCAACCCGCCCGCGGCCCCGCGACTTACTCCACCGTCACGCTCTTGGCGAGGTTGCGCGGCTTGTCCACGTCCGTGCCACGCGCGCATGCCGTGTGGTACGACAGCAGCTGCAGCGGCACCGTATGCAGGATCGGCGACAAGGCGCCGTAGTGCTCGGGCATGCGGATCACGTGCATGCCGTCGCTGCTCGTAATACGGCTGTCGCCGTCGGCGAACACATACAGCTCGCCGCCGCGGGCGCGCACTTCCTGCATGTTCGATTTCAGCTTTTCCAGCAGGGCGTCGTTGGGCGCGATGGTGACCACGGGCATTTGCTCGGTGACGAGCGCCAGCGGCCCGTGCTTGAGCTCGCCGGCGGGATAGGCCTCGGCGTGGATGTAGCTGATCTCCTTCAGCTTCAGCGCGCCTTCCAGGGCGATGGGATAGTGCATGCCGCGCCCCAGGAACAGGGCGTTTTCCTTGCTGGCGAAACGATCCGCCCAGGCCATGATCTGCGGCTCCAGCGCCAGCACCGAGCCGATGGCCGCGGGCAGGTGGCGCAGGTCCTTCAGGTGCTGGGCTTCCTGCTCGGCGCTGAGGTGGCCGCGCGTCTGGGCCAGCGCCAGCGTCAACAGGAACAGCGCCGTCAGCTGGGTGGTGAAGGCCTTGGTCGAGGCCACGCCGATCTCGACGCCGGCGCGGGTGATATACGACAGCTTGCACTCGCGCACCATCGCGCTGGTGGCCACGTTGCAGATGGTCAGCGTGTGCTCCATGCCGAGCGAACGCGCGTGCTTGAGCGCGGCCAGGGTGTCGGCGGTCTCGCCCGATTGCGAGATGGTGACCACCAGGCTGCGCGGGTTCGGCACGCTGTCGCGATAGCGATATTCGCTGGCGATCTCGACCGCCACGGGAATCTTGGCGATGGATTCGATCCAGTACTTGGCGGTCAGGCCGGCGTAGTAGCTGGTGCCGCATGCCAGGATCAGCAGCGAGTCGATGTCCTTGAAGGTCTTGTAGGCTTCGTCGCCGAACAGCTCGGGCGTCACGGATTCGATGTCCTGCAAGGTATCGCCGACCGCGCGCGGCTGCTCGAAGATTTCCTTCTGCATGTAGTGGCGGTACGGACCCAGTTCAGCCGCGCCGGTGTGCACTTGCACGGTGTTGACCTTGCGTTCGACCGGCTTGCCTTCCATGTCGGTGATCCACACGCGCGACAGTTGCAGGTCGACCACATCGCCGTCTTCCAGGTAGATGATCTGGTCGGTGGTACCGGCCAGGGCCAGGGCGTCGGAAGCGAGGAAGTTCTCGTTCTGGCCCACGCCCACCACCAGGGGCGAACCCTGGCGCGCGCCCACCACGCGGTGCGGCTCGTCACGGCAGAACACGGCGATGGCGTACGCCCCATGCAGGCGGCGCACTGCCTGTTGCACGGCCTCGAACAGGTCGCCGTTGTACAGGTGGTTGACCAGGTGCGCGATGACTTCGGTGTCGGTCTGACTTTCGAAGACGTAGCCGGCGGCCTGCAGCTCGGCACGCAGCTCGTCGTGGTTCTCGATGATGCCGTTGTGCACCAGCGCGATGCGCGGCTCGTCCTTGCCCAGGTGCGAGAAATGCGGGTGGGCGTTATGGGTGGCCGGCACGCCGTGGGTAGCCCAGCGAGTATGGGCGATGCCGGTGAATCCGGCCAGCTTGTCCTGGGCGACCTGGTCGGCCAGCTCGGACACGCGCTGCGTGCTGCGCGTGCGGCGCAGGTGGCCGTCGATGTACAGCGCCACGCCGCACGAGTCGTAGCCGCGGTATTCCAGCCGCTTCAGGCCTTCGACCAGGATCGGGGTGATGTCGCGCTGGGCGACGGCGCCAACAATGCCGCACATAGGGGAATCTCCGTGAATTTGCGTATCGGCGCATTGTGCGCTTCCCCGCCTGAAATTTGATTTCTTTCTTTTCTCTTATATGAAAGCTGATTTTCTTACAGAAAAGTGATTAAATATTATTTCTCACTCATCAGTTTAATGAAATATAAATGCAAGAAACACCTGCCAACCCTATCGAACTGGACGACCTGGACCGCCGCATCCTGGATCAACTGCAGCGCGACTGCGCGCTGACCAACCAGGAGCTGGCCACGCGCGTGCACGCCTCGCCCCCGACCTGCCTGCGGCGGGTGCGGCGCCTGGTGGAAACGGGCGTGATCGACCGGCAGGTGGCGATCCTGGCGCCGGAAAAACTCGGCAGCACGCTGACCGCGATCGTGGAAATCACCCTGGATGTGCAGGCGGCCGAGAGCCTGGACGCCTTCGAGCGCAGCCTGGTGGACGAGCCGGCCGTGCTGCAGTGCTATCGCGTGTCGCCGGGGCCGGATTTCGTGGTGGTGGCGCAGGTGCGCGACATGCCGGCCTACCATGCGCTGGTGCACCGGGCCTTCACGGCGCAGGCGAATGTGCGCAATGTGCGGACGTTTTTCTCGGTGCACCGGTCCAAGTTCGAGACGCGCATCGACGTATCGGCGGAGTAGGCGCCGCAAGGCGCTCGCCGTCGCAGGTGTTCGTCGCAGGTGTTCGTCGCAGGTGTTCGTCGCAGGTGTTCGTCGCAGGTGTTCGTCGCAGGTGTCAGACACCCCCCGAGACAACGGCTGCCATGCAACGGGCATCGCAAGGGGTGTCTGACACCTCCCCCACAGGCGCCTGACAGCTCTGCCCTGTGGCGCCCGCCGGTGCAGGCCTAGCCCCGCCGCGCCAGCAACTGCTCGAACTGCGCCAGGTAGCGGCGGCCCATTTCGGTGACGTCGTGCTCGGTGCGCACGTACTCGTAGGCGCGCTGCGTGCAGTCGGCGCGGAACGCGGCGTCGTCCAGGCAGCGCGCCATGCCCTGGGCCAGGGCATGCGCGTCGCCGGTGGGGCACAGCACGCCGCGGCCGTCGGCCACGCTTTCCTTCAAACCGCCGGCGTCGGTCGACACGACCGGCACGCGCTGCAGGAAGGCGTCCAGCACGCTGCTGCCCAGGGCCTCTTCCTGGGAGCTCATGACGAAGACATCGAAGATGCTGTAGAAATCCTCGACGCCCTTGCGAAAGCCGGCGAACAGGTAGACGTCCTGCAGGCCCAGCCGCTGGACCTCTGCGCGTGATTCGGCTTCGCGGTCGCCGCCGGCGCCGAAGTGCACGAAGACGAAGTCGTCGCGCGTGCGGGCCAGCTCGCCCACGGCGCGGATCAGCGTCAACGGATCCTTGTCGCGGATCAGCGCGGCGGAGGTGGCCAGCACCTTGCGGCCGCACAGGCCCAGCTCGTCGACCAGGCGGTCGACGTTGCCGCGGTCGATGAGGTGCGGCTCGACGGCGCTGCGGATGATGACAGGCTGCAGCCCCAGCCGGCGCGGTTCGGCCGCCGCCATCTCGCTGATGGCGACGAAGCAGTCGACGTGGCGCCATTTGGCGCCGGTTTTCCATTCCTCGTTCGGCTCGACCACGAACGACGTGCGGCGCGAAAACACTACCGGACGGCGATGCAGCGCCTTGGTCAGCACGGCCCAGGTGACAGTGTTGGCGGTCTGCGCATGGATGATGTCGTAGCCGCGCCCGGCGCACGCCAGGAAGGCCAGCTGGGCCGGCACATTGCGCACGCCGTGGGCGATGAAGCCCTCCTGGCCGGCGCGCGCCTGCAGCGGGCCGCCGGCGCGGCACAGCAGTTCGACCTCGTGCCCCGCCGCGCGGAAGGCGCGCATGCAGTACAGCGTCTGGCGCTCGCCGCCGCGCCAGCCTTTCTCGAAGTTGAGCTGCAGGATCCTCATGACCGCCCGATGCCCTGGTACTCGAAGCCCTGGGCGCGCATGTCGGCGGGCGCGTAAAGATTGCGGCCGTCGATCACCAGCGGTGCCTTGAGCAGGGCGCGCACGCGCTCCAGGTCGGGCGCGCGGAACACTTTCCATTCGGTGGCGATGAGCAGGCCGTCCGCGCCATCCAGCGCCTGGTACATGTCGTCGGCGAACTCGACCGCCGCATTGCCCGCCAGCAATTGACGGGCATGGGGCATCGCGATGGGGTCGTAGGCGCGCACCCGCGCGCCGCGCCGGGTCAGCTCGGCGATGGCGGCCAGGCTGGGCGCCTCGCGCATATCGTCGGTATTGGGCTTGAAGGCCAGGCCCCACAAGGCGAACGTGCGGCCGGACAAGTCCTCGCCGTAGCGCGCCACCACTTTCTGCGACAGGCGCAGCTTCTGCGCGTCGTTGGCGGCCTCGGCGGCCGCGACCACGCGCATCGGCAGGCCATGCTCCGCGGCGGTGCGCGCCAGCGCCTGCACGTCCTTGGGGAAGCACGAGCCGCCGTAGCCCACCCCGGGGTACAGGAAGTGGTAGCCGATGCGCGGGTCGGCGCCGATGCCGCGCCGCACTTGTTCGATGTCGGCGCCCAGGGCTTCGGCCAGGTTGGCCATCTCGTTCATGAACGAGATGCGGGTGGCCAGCATGGCGTTGGCCGCGTATTTGGTGAGCTCGGCCGAGCGCACGTCCATGACCATCAGGCGCTCATGGGTGCGCTGGAAGGGCGCGTAGATGCGGCGCATCACATCGACGGCGTAGTCGTCGTCGGCGCCCACGATGATGCGGTCGGGGCTCATGAAGTCCTTGATGGCCGCGCCTTCCTTCAGGAACTCGGGATTGGAGGCCACACTGAAGGGGACGTCCACGCCGCGCCCCGCCAGCACCTCGGCGATGGCCTGGCGGACTTTGTCGGCGGTGCCGACGGGCACGGTGGATTTGTCGACCACGACCTTGCGGGTCGTCATGTGGCGCGCGATATTGCGGGCCGCGGCCAGCACGTGCTGCAGGTCGGCCGAACCGTCCTCGCCGGGCGGCGTGCCCACGGCGATGAATTGCACGTCGCCGAAGGCCACGCTGGCGGCGACATCGGTGGTGAATCGCAGGCGGCCGGCCTGGGCATTGCGCTTGACCAGCTCTTCCAGGCCGGGCTCGTAGATGGGAATGCCGCCCTGCTGCAGGGTCTGGATCTTGGCTTGGTCGACATCCAGGCACATGACCTCGTTGCCCATGTCGGCCAGGCAGGCGCCCGAGACCAGCCCAACGTAGCCCGTGCCGATTACCGTGATTTTCATGCGCAATGCCTATAGGGGTCGGTTGAGGCAAATTATAGAGGGACACCGCGCCGGGGCCGGCGCGCATTCCCGCTATGGCGTCTTCAGCTTGTTGACCCGCACCGCGTTCACGCCGACCGCCAGGGCGGCGCACAAGGTGGCCAGCAGCAGCGCGACCGTCGGCCCGCGCGCGCCGCCGACGGCGAAGGCAATGGCCACCAGGGCGGTGCCGAAGCTTTGGCCGAACACCCGCGTCGTGGCTTGCAACCCCCCGGCGGCGCCGCTGCGCTGGCGCGGCGCGGAGGACAACATGGCGCGGTTGTTGGGCGTCTGGAAAAAGCCGAAGCCCATGCCGACCACGAACATCGCGGCCATGATCCACGGATTGCTGGCGCTCAGCGGCAGCAGGGCCAGCGCGGCCAGGCCGGCAACCATGACCGCAGCGCCGACGCCGCTGAGCGTGGCGGCCGAGTAGCGGTCGGACATGCGGCCGGCCAGCGGCGCCACGATGGCGGTGCCCACCGGCCAGGCGCCCATCAGCATGCCGACCTCCAGGTAAGGACGCCCCAGCACCTGCTGGAAATAGAACGGCAGGGACACGTACGAAGCCATCTGCGCCGCGAAGGTGCATGCCGAGGCGGCCACCGCGAACGCCAGCGGCCGGATGCGCAGCAGATCCACCGGCACCAGCGGGGCCGGCTGGTTGCCGGCGCGCCGCACCAGCAGCCAGCCGGCCACCGTGGCGAAGACGATCATGGCCACGCCCTGCCAGGCGCTCTGCCCCAGCGTGTCGACACCCGAGATGAAGATGCCCAGTGTCAGCATGCACAGCAGGGCGCTCAGCCAGTCCAGCCGCACATTGTTGCGCGGCACTTCGGGCAGGTGCCGCAGGCCCAGCATCACGCCTGCACAGACGGGCAGGTTGATGGCGAAGATCCAGCGCCAGTGCGCGAGCTCGAGAATGATCGAGCCGAGGGTGGGCCCCAGCACCGACATGACCGCCACGGTAGTGGCATTCAGGCTGATGCCGCGGCCCAGCATACGCAGCGGGTAGATATTGCGCACCAGCCCGCCGAACATGCACATCAGCGACGCCGCGCCGACGCCTTGCACCACGCGCGCCAGCGTCAGCTGCCACAGCGCGGTGGACAGGGCGCCGCACAGCGAGGCCGTCGCGAACAGGCCCAGGCCGATGGTGAACATGCGGCGAAAGCCGATGCGCTCGGCCAGCGCCGACAAGGGCAGCAGCAGCACCACGACCGCCAGGTTATAGGCGTTGACGATCCACACGGCCTGGGACGGCTGCGCGTTCAAGTCGGCGGCGATGGTCGGCAGCGCCACGTTGGCGATGGTGGTATCCAGCACCGACATGCTGATGCCGGTGAGGACGGTGGCGGCCGCCCAGTAGCGCCGGGGGGCGGGCAGGCCGTCGGGCAGGGCCGGACGGCCGGGAGAGGCCGGATTGGGCCGCTCGGCGCTCACGATTTTTTCTGGGGGCGCTGCCAGCCGTCCACGGTGGTCTGGCGGCTGCGCGAGACCGTGAGCTGCCCGGCCGGCGCGTCGCGCGTCAGGGTGGTGCCCGCCCCCAGCGTCGCACCCTTGCCCACCCGCACCGGCGCCACCAGTTGCGTGTCCGAGCCGATGAAGGCGTCGTCCTCGATGACAGTGCGATGCTTGTTGGCGCCATCGTAGTTGCAGGTGATGGTGCCGGCGCCCACGTTCACCCGGGCGCCGATGTCGGCATCGCCGATATACGCCAGGTGGTTGGCCTTGCTGTCGGCGTCGAGCACGCTGTTCTTGATTTCCACGAAGTTGCCGACATGGCTGCGATCGCCCAGGCGGGCGCCGGGCCGCAGCCGGGCGTACGGGCCGATGCGGGCATCGCGGCCGATGGCGGCCTGCTGCACGTGGCTGAAGGCGTCGATCTGCGTGCCCGCGCCCACTGAAACGTCGCGCAGCACGCAATGCGGGCCGACGCGCACGCCGTCGGCCAGCTCGACCTTGCCTTCGAAGACGCAGCCCACGTCGATGAATACGTCGCGACCGCAGACCAGCGTGCCACGCACGTCGAAGCGTTCCGGATCGGCCAGCGTCACGCCCGCTTCCAGCAGGCGGCGCGCCTGCTCGCGCTGCCAGCGCCGTTCCAGCTCGGCCTGCTGCACGCGGCTGTTCACGCCCAGCGTTTCCCAGCCGGCGGCCGGCTGGGCGGCGCCCACGGGCACGCCGTCCGCCACCGCCAGGCCGACCACGTCGGTCAGGTAGTACTCGCCCTGCGCATTGTTGTTGTCGATGCGGCCCAGCCAGTCTTTCAGCCTGGCGGTCGGCGCGACCAGGATGCCGGTATTGACTTCGCGGATGGCGCGTTCGGCTTCGCTGGCGTCCTTGTGTTCGACGATGCGGACCACCTGGCCCTGCTCGTCGCGCACGATGCGGCCATAGCCCGTGGCGTCGTCCAGGATTTCAGTCAGCACGGCCATGCCCTGGCCGCGCGCTTCGAGCAGGCGCCGCAGCGTGTCGGCCTGCACCAGCGGCACATCGCCATACAGCACCAGCGTCACGTCGTCCTTGCCATCTTCCTGCAGCAGCGGCACGGCCTGCTGTACGGCATGGCCGGTGCCATGCTGGGGTTGCTGCAAGGCGAAGCTCAGGCCGGCGCGGCCCTCGTAGGCGCCGCGCACACGGTCGGCGCCATGGCCCACCACGACGATGATGCGGCCCGGCTCGAGCTGGCTGGCGCTATCGACCACATGCTCCAGCATGGGCTTGCCCGCCAGGGAGTGCAGCACTTTGGGAAGGTCGGACTGCATGCGCTTGCCCAGTCCGGCGGCGAGAATGACGACATTTAGCATAGGGATTCGGAAATGGCGTGAAGCGACAGGCGGCTGCCTGCCGCATGATGATTGAAGCGGAAAATTATGACTTGCGTGGTGCCGGCGCGCGCTTGGCGGCGGCCTTGCGGGGGGCCCGCTTGCGCGGTGCCGCGGCGTCGCCCGGGCGGCCCGGGCCGCCGGCATCCGGAGCCGCCTGCGCGGCGGGCGGGGCGGCCGCCGATTCGGGCAAGGTGGCGGCGGTGGCGGCGGCGATCTGGTTGAATTGCTGCTGCAGCAGGTTCCACCATGCCTGCGAAGCGGACTGCGCGGCCTGGTTCACCTGTTCGGCCGTCGTGGCCTGGCCGGCCTCGGCTTCGGGCTGGGGCGCATCGGCGGGCTGCTGCTGGCTTGCCCGCGGCGGCGTGGCCGGTGCAGGCTTCAAGCCCAGCGCCACTTCCAGCGGCGAGGCGTCGCCGCCCGTGGCGGCGGGGTTCACGAACGAGCGCAGCGTCGCGATGGTGGCGCGCTGCACTTCCAGGCCCTGGATCGTGCTGCTGAGCATCGACAGGTTCATGCGCAGCCAGCTCTCGATGGTGCGCAGGTCGGCGATGCGGCGTTCGAGGTCTTCCAGGTTCATGGGCGGCGTCATCGGCAGGCTTTGCGCCAGGCCGCCCGGGCCCGCCAAGCCGCTCCAGGCCTTGCGCATCATTTCCATGCTGGCCAGCAGCGGGTTGCCGGAAAGATCACCGCCCTGCCCCAGGCCGGGCAGGACGAACGGGTTGCTATTGGATTCGGACATTCAGTCTCCAGAAACGCGCTGCGATGCCTAGCGCGGCAGCACCTGGCCGTTCTCGACCCGCACGTGATCGCCGGACGCGTAGGCGAATGGCTGCGAACTGCGGAACGTGCGGGCGCTGCCATCGTTCATGCGCACGGTCATCTCGTAGTGCGTCACGGTCTGTTGCTGCCTGATATTACGCTCGATTTCGCGACCTGCCAAAGCGCCGCCCACGGCGCCCAGGACGGTCAACGCGTCCTTGCCGCTGCCGCCGCCGAACTGGTGGCCGACCACGCCGCCCACCACGCCGCCGGCGACCGTGCCCACCAGGTTATGGCTGTTGTTCTGCACAGGCACCTGGATGGGCCGAATGGTTTCGACGACCCCGCAGGAGGCGCAGGCGGCCGGCTTGGCGGAGGCCTTGGGCGCGCTCGCGACCTTGGCGGGCGCCGGCTGGGCGGCGGCGGGCGGGGCGCTTTCGGCCGGGGCCGCGCCGGCGGCCTGGCCTTCCTGGCCTTCCCGGGCCTGCTGGGCCTCTTGGGTTGCCTGCACCTGGGCTTCGTGGACCGGGGGTTGGCCGGAGGACTCGGCCCAGGGCGTGGGCAACCAGCCCACCAGGGCCGCCACGGCCACCGTGCACAGGACGATGACCGACACGGCCGCGGTGGCCACCAGCGGGTGCAGGCCGCGGCGCGGCGACGCGCCGGCGGAAACAGGACTGTTCATGATGGCTCTCCATCGACAATACGGCCCGTTGTATAGCATCCGGCAGCCGTATCGGCGTGTTGCGATAGTGACCCTTTGCAAGGCCGGGCCGGCCGATCGGCCCGCATTCTGGGACAATGGCCGCATGGACAAGCCGATTCCCCTGCCCGAGCTCGAACAGGCCATCAATTATTGGCGCAGCCGCCTGCCCTCGCAAGGCGACGAATCGCGGCTGTGCGCCGAAGCCTCCGCGCTGGCCACGCCCTATGCGCTGATGATCATCGGCCATCGGCGGGAAATCGACCCGCGCGAACTGAGCCCCGCCGCGCTGGCGGCCTACCTGGGCTGGCGCGCCGCGCACGGCGCCGCCTGAGCCCCCGGCCGTTTACGAATCGAGCAGTGCCTTGATGTCGTGGGCCAGGGCGTCCGCGCCCAGCGTGTTGTTGGCCAGCACCCGCGATTCGCCCTGGCCGTCGAACAGGTAGAACGCGGCGGTGTGGTCCATGGTGTAGTTCTTGCCGTCCTCGGTGGGCACCTTGGCGTAGTAGGCCTTGAACGAGGCGGCCGCCTGTTTGATCTGGTCGGGCGTGCCCGTCAGGCCCAGGAAGCGCGGATCGAACGTGGTTACATATTGCTTGAGGATCTGGGGCGTATCCCGCTCCGGATCGACCGTGACCATCAGCACCTGCACGCGGTCGGCGTCCGCGCCCAGCTTCTGCATGACCTGCGACAGTTCGGCCAGCGAGGTCGGGCAGACGTCGGGGCACTGGGTAAAGCCGAAGAACACCACGGTGACCTTGCCGGAGAAGTCCTGCAGGGTACGGGCCTGGCCGTTGTGGTCGGTCAGCGCCAGCTTCTTGCCGAGCTGGGTGCCGCTGATGTCGTTGCCCTTGAACGCGGGGGCGGACTGGCCGCAGCCGGCCAGCACGCCGGCAAGCGCGGCGGCCGCCGCGCCACGCAATACGCTGCGGCGGTGGGTGGAAAACACGGACATGAAGCAGGGTCTCCGAGATCAGGCCAGCAGGCCGGCCCAGTGGTCCACCAGCAAGGCGGCGAACAGCAGCGCCAGGTACAGGATGGAAAAGCGGAACAGGCGCCGCGCCAGCGCGTCGCTGTATTCGCGGTACAGGCGCCAGGCGTAGGACACGAACATGCCGCCCAGGACCAGCGCGCACACCAGGTACAGCAGGCCGCTCATGCGGATGACGTATGGCAGCGTGGTGGTGGCCACCAGCGCCAGGCTGTACAGCAGGATGTGCAGGCGGGTGAACTGCTGGCCGTGCGTGACCGGCAGCATGGGCAGCCCGGCCTTGGCGTAGTCGTGGTTGCGGTACAGGGCCAGCGCCCAGAAATGCGGCGGCGTCCAGATGAAGATGATCAACACCAGCACCCAGGCTTCGGCCGGCACGGCATCGGCCACCGCGGCCCAGCCCAGGGCCGGCGGCATGGCGCCCGACAGCCCGCCGATGACGATGTTCTGCGGCGTGCGCGGCTTGAGGATGACGGTATAGATGATGGCGTAGCCCACGAAGGTGGCGAAGGTGAGCCACATGGTGAGCGGATTGACCAGGTGATACAGCACCGCCATGCCCGCCCCGCCCAGCAGCCCCGACAGGGTAATGACCTGGGTGGCCGAGATCGTGCCGCGCGCGGTGGCGCGCCGCGCGGTGCGCAGCATGCGTGCATCGATTTCCTGTTCGATCAGGCAATTGATGGCGAAGGCCGCCGCGGCCAGCAGCCAGATGCCCAGGGTGCCGAACACGACACGGCCGGGATCGGGCAGGCCCGGCACGGCCAGGAACATGCCGATGATGGCGCAGAACACGGCCAGCTGCGTCACGCGCGGCTTGGTCAGCACGAAATACTGGCGCAGCAGTCCGGTTTGGGGGGCGGCGAGACTGGTCATGGGGCTATTTTAAACGCGAGCGGGTTCAGCGGCCGGCGTCGGGCCGCGCCCGGCGGTGGACAGGCGCACCAGCATCACCACGCACGCCAGGGTCAGGCCGGCCGCGCCGCCGTTGTGCAGCACGGCGATCAGCAGCGGCCACTGGAAGAAAATGGTGGTCAGGCCGGTGAACAATTGCGCCGCCAGCAGCGCCAGCACCAGGGTGGCCGGCCCGCGCAGGCCGGGCTCGGACCGCAGCCGCCAGGCCAGCACGCCCAGGTAGGCCAGCACGATGAAGGCGAAATTGCGGTGCACCCAGTGAATCGCGGTCAGCGCGTTCTGCGAGATCATTTCCCCGGAGGGCAGTTCGCCCAGCCCGCGGATGACCGAGAAGCCGCTGCGGAAATCCATGTCGGGCAGCCACTGGCCGTGGCAGGTCGGGAAATCCAGGCAGGCCAGGGCCGCATAGTTGGTGCTGACCCAGCCGCCCAGGGTGATCTGCACAAGCAGCAGCAGCAAGCCTCCCGCCAGCCAGGGCCGCCAGCGCGCCGCCTGTGCCGCCAGGGGCAGGTGCGGGCGCTCGCGGGCCGACAGCCAGGTCATCAGCGCCAGCACCGACAGCCCGAACACCAAATGGGCGGTCACCACGGCGGGCATCAGCTTGTGGGTGACGGTCCAGGCGCCGAAGGCGCCCTGCACGCATACCGCCACCAGCGTGACCACCGCCAGCCTGGGTGATCGGCCCAGTTCGCGCCGGTAGCGCCAGGCCATGTAGACAATGGCGATGATCAGCATGCCCAGCAAGGCGCCGACGTAGCGGTGGATCATCTCGATCCACGCCTTGGACAAGGTGACCGGGCCGAACGGCATGGCCTGCGAAGCCTGGTGGATGTCGCTCATGGCGCCCAGGGGCGTCACGCTGCCATAGCAGCCGGGCCAGTCGGGGCAGCCCAGGCCGGAATCGGTCAGGCGCACGAACGCGCCGAACATGATCAGGTCGAGCGTCAGGAACCAGGTAAAGAAGACCAGCTTCCGGTAGCGTTGCTTGATGCGTTCCATGATGAGCGGCCTAGCCGATGCGCGAGTTGTAGACCAGTTTGCTGATGTCCTTGCGCACCTTGACGCCATCGGCGTTGGCGGGGAACTGCATCATCAGGTTGCCCAGCGGGTCGATGATCCAGATCGGATCGAGCAGGCCCGGCTGGCCGGCCGCGGTATCGCGCGCCAGCAGGAAGCGCGCCAGCTGGTCGGGGCGGGCGCGCACCATGACCGTGCCCTGATAGGCTTCGAGCACCTTGGCCGGCACTTCGCCGTCGTCCGTGATGAACCACACGCGCGCCAGGCGGTCGACGTTCTTGCCCTGGCTGGCGTGCGAGTTGCGCGTAATGAACAGCTTGCGCGCGCAGGTTTCGGGGCAGGCGGCCTCGCCGGCGCTCACCAGCAGCCATTTGCCCTTGAGGCTCTGCAGGTCGAAGGGCTGGCCGTCGAGCGTGGTCAGCTGCAATTCGGCGGCGGCCGGCATGGGGCGTTGCGGGTCGAGCAGCGTGCCATAGTTGCTGGACTCGTCCGGCCACCACTGCGGGTTGCTGTAAAGGACGAAGGCCACCACGATGGGCGCCAGCGTGCACAGGAACACCAGCACCAGCGGCGTCAGCGAGCGCTTTTTGGCGGGGGTGGAAGCGGGAGGGGTTGCGCGAGCCACGAGCTTGTTCTTCCTGGGAATCGTGTTGTGGATATGGGTCAATGGGCGCCGGGACGGGACCGGCGCAGCGCGCGCCAGGCTACCGCCAGCCAGGCGATCGCCGCGATGGCGGCGAACGAGAACCACTGCAGGGCATAGCCCTGGTTCTGGTTGTAGTCCACCGAGGGCTGCGGCCAGTCGCGTACCAGGTCGTCGCCGCCGCCGGATTGCATCAACACGGCGGGCAGCAGGGCCAGCCCGGTTGCCTGCGCATAGGCGGGCAACTCCAGGTTCTGCACCTGCGGCAGGGCGCGGCCGGCCACCGGCAGTGTAGCGGGCAACCGGCCCTGCGACGAGCCGCCTGGCGACCAGAGCTCGAACAGGCGCGGCACCCGGGCGGCCAGCTCGCCCGTCACCGTGTCGGTGCCGGCCGGCGCGGCCGGCGGCGCCGGCGGCGGCTGGCCCGGCGCGCCGCGCGGCAACCAGCCGCGCAGCACCAGCACGGCGCTGCGGCTGGCCGGATCCAGCAGCAGGGGGGTGGCCAGCCAATAGCCTGGCCGCCCTGCCTGGTTGCGGTTGTCCAGCAGTACGCTGTATTGGCCGAGCCATTGCCCGCTGGCCCGCGCCGGCCGCCACGGCGTAAGCTGGGCGGCCGGCGTGGCCGGGGTCAACGCCAGCGGCGGCTGGGCCCGGCCCGCCTGGATGGCCGCCAGCACGGCGCGCCGCTCGTCGGCCCGGCGCAATTGCCAGGCGCCCAGCGAAGCCAGTACGGCGACGGCCACCCCCAGCAGGAGCAATGCCGCGAAAGTGCGCCGGACTGAGTGAGCCATGTCTGCAATAATTCCGTTTTACCCGGAGGCCAAAATGCGCGTACTCGTCGCCCTGGCTTTCATCGGCATTCTGGCCAGCCTGGCATCCGCCCTGGTCTACCTGATGAGGGACAAGGGCACTACCAACCGCACGGTCAATGCTTTGACCGTGCGTATCGGGCTATCGGTAGCCCTGTTCCTGTTCGTTCTGCTGGCCCACCATCTGGGCTGGATAGAAAGCACAGGCATTAGATAGGAACCGGCCGATCCGGTTCCTTTGCCGCTGGACGCACCTGCCAGCATGCGATCCCCCCTCGCGGGGGCATTTAGCGCACCAGCCGGTCCGCAGCGTCGCCCCCTTGAGGGGATGAGCCCGGACAGGAAACAGTCCTGGAGGACTGCTGCCTGCCCGGCGAATCCGGGGCGGCCTGCCAGCGGCGAGGCAGCGCGCGCGCCGCGCTTCGGGGGTGGGACTATTCCTAGAACCAGTAGACGAACAGGTACAGGCCGAGCCAGACGACGTCGACGAAGTGCCAGTACCAGGCCGCGCCTTCGAAGCCGAAGTGATGGTCGGCGGTGAAGTGGCCTTTCATCAGGCGGATCAGGATCACGGTCAGCATGGTGGCGCCCATGATGACGTGAAAGCCGTGGAAGCCGGTCAGCATGTAGAACAGCGACCCGTACACGCCCGAGCTGAACTTCAGGTTCAGTTCGGTGATGGCATGGTGATATTCGTACGCTTGACAGGCCACGAAGATGAAGCCCAGCAGCACCGTGGCGAACAGCCAGAAAATCGTCTTGCCGCGGTGGTTCTCGCGCAGCGCATGGTGGGCGATGGTCAGCGTCACGCCGGACGACAGCAGCAGCGCGGTGTTGATGGTGGGCAGCCAGAACGGGCCGACCGTCTGGAAATGCTCGACCACGCCGGCCGGCCCGAAGTTGGGCCATACGGCCTGGAAGTCGGGCCACAGCAGCAGTTTGTGGTCCAGGTCGCCCAGCCACGGCGTGGTGATCGTGCGCACGTACCAGAGCGCGCCGAAGAAACCGGCGAAGAACATGACCTCGGAAAAGATGAACCAGCTCATGCCCCAGCGGTACGAGAGGTCGATGCGCTTGCTGTTCAGGCCGCTTTCCGATTCCTGGATGGCATCGCCGAACCAGAAATACAGGACCGTGATCAGGCCGAGCACGCCCACCAGCACCAGCCACTTGCCCCAGCTGACGTCGTTCACCCAGGCGGCCGCGCCAAGACCCATGGCCAGCAGGGCCACGGCGGTGCGCACGGGGTGGCCCGAGTCCGCCGGCACGTAGTAATACGGTGCCTCTTTACCTTGAACCGAGTGGCTTGCACTCATGGTCTTCTCCCTGGTACTGATTTGTTGAAATGCGTTGCTTACGTCAGGCTGGCCACCGCCCAGCGCACGATGGCGACCAGCACCAAGACGAATATGACGCCTGCCAGCAGGCCCGCCACGATCAGGTGCACGGGGTTGAGCTTGCCGGCGTCTTCCTGGTAGCCCGCGCCCTTGCGCACGCCGAACATGCCCCACAGCACCGCCTTGAGGGTCTGCAGGAAGTTCAGCTTGCGCTGCGAGGCTTCGCGGATGTCCTGTGTCATGTCGCCCTACTTGACGGCCGTGCCGGTCAGGATGGCCGAGCCGCGGAAGAACGTCCAGGCGAACAGGGCAAGGACGATCGCCAGCAGGACCAACCCGACAATTTTGTTGCGACGGCGTTGCTCAGGTGTCATGACAGCTTACTTCACTTCCTTATTTCACTTCCGGCGGGGTCGTGAAGGTGTGGAACGGAGCCGGCGAGGGCACGGTCCACTCCAGGCCTTCCGCGCCTTCCCAGGGCTTGGCCGCGGCCACTTCGCCCTTGCCGCGGTAGCAGCGCAGGATGGCCCACAGGAACAGCAGCTGCGACAGGCCGAACCAGAAGGCGCCGATGGTGGCCACCTGGTGGAAGGTGGTGAACTGCGCGGCGTAGTCGGCATAGCGGCGCGGCATGCCCGCCAGGCCCAGGAAGTGCATGGGGAAGAACGTGACGTTGAACGAGATCAGCGTCGACCAGAAGTGCAGCTTGCCCAGCTTTTCGCTGTACATGCGGCCGGTCCACTTGGGCACCCAGTAGTACGCGCCGGCGAACAGGGCGAACAGCGAGCCCGCCACCAGCACGTAGTGGAAGTGCGCCACCACGTAATACGTGTCGTGCACCTGGATGTCGATCGGGGCCACCGACAGGATCAGGCCGGTGAAGCCGCCCATGGTGAACACGAAGATGAAGCCCACCGCGAACAGCATGGGAGTTTCGAACGTCATGGAGCCGCGCCACATGGTGGCGATCCAGTTGAACACCTTCACCCCGGTGGGGATGGAGATGAGCATGGTGGCGTACATGAAATACAGCTGGCCGGTGACGGGCATGCCGGTGGTGAACATGTGGTGCGCCCACACGATGAACGACAGCACCGCGATGGCCGAGGTGGCGTACACCATCGAGGCATATCCGAACAGCTTCTTGCGGGCGAACGCGGGAACGATGGCCGACACGATGCCGAAGGCCGGCAGGATCATGATGTAGACCTCGGGGTGCCCGAAGAACCAGAACACGTGCTGGTACAGCACCGGGTCGCCGCCGGCGGCGGCATTGAAGAAGCCGGTGCCGAAGTGGCGGTCGGTCAGCACCATGGTGATGGCGGCCGCCAGCACCGGCATCACGGCGATCAGCAGGAACGCGGTGATCAGCCAGGTCCAGCAGAACATCGGCATCTTCATCAGCGTCATGCCGGGCGCGCGCATGTTCAGGATGGTGACGATGACGTTGATGGCGCCCATGATGGACGAGGCGCCCATGATGTGCACGGCGAAGATGGCCAGGTCCATGCCGGGGCCCATCTGGGCCGACAGCGGCGCGTACAGCGTCCAGCCGGCCGCGGTGGCGCCGCCCGGCACGAAGAACGAGGCGGTCAGCATGATGGCGGCCACGGGCAGCAGCCAGAAGCTGAAGTTGTTCATGCGGGCGAAAGCCATGTCGGAGGCGCCGATCTGCATCGGGATCATCCAGTTGGCGAAGCCCACGAACGACGGCATGATCGCGCCGAACACCATGATCAGGCCGTGCATGGTGGTGAACTGGTTGAACAGTTCGGGCTGGAAGAACTGCAGGCCGGGCTCGAACAGCTCGGTGCGCAGCAGCAGGGCCAGCGTGCCGCCTTCGAGCAGCATGACGAACGAGAAGATGAGATACATCGTCCCGATGTCTTTGTGGTTGGTGGCGAATAGCCAGCGACGCCAGCCGGTCGGCGTGGCGTGGTGGTCATCGTGATCGTGACCGTGGCTGTGGCCAGGCGACACGTGGTCTACAGTGACGCTGCTCATGATGGACTCCTTCCTGCTGTATGCCGGCCTCTGTCCAGGAGGCCGGCAGGTGTCTCTACGTAACGGGTTCTACTGACAGGATACGTGGGGCGCGCTCAGCGCGCGGCCACGACATCCTTGGGCTGTACCACGGGATCCTGTCCCTTGCCCGCATTGCTCCATGCGTTGCGCGTATACGAGATGACCGCGGCGATCTCGACGTCGTTCAGCTGGCCGCCGAACGCGGCCATCGCGGTGCCGGGCCGGCCGTGCAGCACGGTCTGGATCTGCGCATCCTTGGGACCCAGCACGGTCTTGTCGCCGTCCAGCGCCGGGAACGAGCCCGGCACGCCCTTGCCGTTGGCCTGGTGACAGGCCACACAGTTGGCGGCGTAGACTTTCTCGCCACGGGCGACCAGCTCTTCCTTGGTCCATTCCTTGTTGGGATCGTCAGCCGAGGCGGCCATTTTCTTTTTCTGGTCCTCGACCCACTTGTCGTAGTCTTCCTGCGACTTGACCTCGACCACGATGGGCATGAAGGCGTGGTCCTTGCCGCATAGCTCGGCGCACTGGCCGCGGTAGATGCCGGTCTTCTCGGCGCGGAACCAGGTGTCGCGCAGGAAGCCCGGGATGGCGTCCTGCTTGACGCCGAAGTCCGGCACCATCCAGGAGTGGATGACGTCGGCGGCGGTCAGCACGATGCGCACCTTCTTGTCGACCGGCACCACCAGGTGGTTGTCGACTTCCATCAGGTAGAACTCGCCCTTGGGCTCGCGGCCTTCGATCTGGGCGCGCGGCGTGGACAGGGTGGACAGGAACTTGACGCCGGCGGCGGAGCCGTCGACGTATTCGTAGCCCCACTTCCACTGGTAGCCGGTGACCTTGACGGTCAGGTCGGCGCTGGAAGTGTCTTTCATGGCGACCACGGTCTTGGTGGCCGGCAGCGCCATCGCGATGACGATGATGAAGGGGATGACCGTCCAGGCGACTTCCACGCCCAGGTGCTCATGGAAGGTGGCGGCCTTGTGCCCGCGCGACTTCCGGTGCGCCCAGATGGAATAGAACATGACGCCGAAGACGCCGATGAAGATCACGCCACAGATGATCAGCAGCAGCCAGTGCAACCACATGACGTCTTGCGCGATCTGGGTCACGCCTTCGTGCAGGTTGAGCTGGTTGACTTTCGGGCCGCCGGGCATGTCTTGTACCTGCGCGTTGGCGACACTGCCCATCAGCAGTGCACAAGCGCCCAGTATCCCTCTCCACTTCTTCATGCTTACCTCGAAACACGGCGCGGGCGTTTCCACGCCCGCTTGGCGGCGAGAGCGGAATACACGCAATTATTAGACGGCAGGTGCGAAGCCGGGCTAGCACTGCCCGGTCTACCCCACTCGAATCACAAAGAAACCGCAGAATTATAGCGGACGCGCAACCCAATGTAATTTAGCCTCTTGACATTGAGCCCTGCTGCCCCCACTTGACGGCTCTGCGATGGGCCTGCACTACAATCGCCGCCATGCCGAACCCCTCACGCCACGACGATCCGGCGCGCCTGGCCGCGCTGTATGCGCAACTCGCCGGGCGCGTGCAAGAACATCCGCCCGAACTGGCCCTGCCGCTGTACGTGGCCGACCGCTGCTGCGGCTGGGCCACCCAGGCCGCCTGCGATGCACTGCGCCGGTTGGGGCAGATCGAGGTGCGCCCGGACGCGTTGCGCATCGGCAGCGGACTGCAGGCCGGGGAACACCTCGACGCCCTGCTGGCCGAGGTGGCGCGGACGCTGCGCGAGGCCGATTGCCTGCGCGGCTGGCGCGACGAATTGCTGGACGTCCTGGCGGCGGACGAGTGCCTAGGTGCCATCGAGCGCGCCGCAATGCGCCCGCTCGGGTTGCTGACGCGCGCCGTGCACCTGAACGCCTGGACGCCCGACGGCCGGCTGTGGATTGCGCGCCGCGCGCTCAGCAAGGCCACCGACCCCGGCATGTGGGACACCCTGGTGGGCGGCTTGGCGGGCAGCCGGGAAGACCTGCAGCAGGCGCTGCTGCGCGAATGCGCCGAAGAAGCCGGGCTGGAGCCGGCCCAGCTCGCCGCCCGTTCGCCGCTGCGCACCATCCTGCGCATGCACCGGCGGTTGCCCGAGGGTTACCAGGTCGAGGACCTGCTGACCAGCACCTGCGTGCTGCCGGCCGGCACACAGCCGGCCAACCGCGACGGCGAGGTCATGGAGATCGCGCATGTCGACGTGGGCGAGGCGGTGCGACGCATCGCCCACGGCGAATTCACGGTGGAAGCGGCGCTGGTGATCCTGGAAGACATCACACAGCGCCGCGCGCGCGGGGAGATCCCCGCGCAGTAGCGCGGCGGGCCGCCACGGCCCCCGTCAATGCGAGTGGCGCGGGTCGCCTCGCGTCTCGACGACTCGCAGGTACAGCGTGGCCGGCTCCAGGCAGCCGCCGGTGGACAACTGGCCCACCATCTGCCGGTAGATTTCCTGCCAGGGCGTCTGCGATGGCGGGATGGCCACTGGCTGCGCATTCGCCTTGCGCCGCTCCAGCTCGTCGGCATCGACCAGCAGCGTGACCGAGCGCCGGTTCAGGTCCACGCGCAGGCGGTCGCCAGTTTCCAGCAGCGACAAGCCTCCCCCGGCCGCCGCTTCCGGCGACATGTTGAGAATCGAAGGACTGGCCGAGGTGCCGCTCTGGCGCCCGTCGCCCAGGCAGGGCAGCGAGTCGACGCCGCGCTTGAGCAGGTGGGCGGGCGGCCGCATGTTGACTACCTCGGCGCTGCCGGGGTAACCCACCGTGCCGCAGCCGCGAATCACCAGGATGCAGTGCTCGTCGATGTTGAGCGCCGGGTCCTCGATGCGGGCATGGTAGTCCTCCGGGCCGTCGAACACGATGGCGCGCGCCTCGAAGGCATTCTCGTCGCCCGGGGTGTCCAGGTAGGCGCGGCGAAAATCTTCCCCCACCACCGACATTTTCATGATGGCGCTGTCGAAGAAATTGCCCGACAGCACGATGAAGCCGGCGCGGTGCCGCAGCGGCGCGTCGCAGGTGCGGATCACGTCGCGGTCGCGGGTCGCGCCGGCGGCGGCGATGGCGCCGATGGTCTGCCCCGATACGGTCCGACAATCGCCATGCAGGCGGCCGGCGGCCTGCAGTTCATGCAGCACAGCGGGCACGCCACCGGCGCGGTGGAACCCTTCGCCCAGGTGTTCGCCGGCCGGCACGCAATTGACCAGCAGGGGCACGTCCTCGCCCAGCCGCTGCCAGTCGTCCAGCGACAGGTCGATGCCGGCGTGGCGCGCCATGGCGATCAGGTGCGGCGGGCAATTGCTGGACGCCCCCAGCGCCGAAGCCACCACGATGGCGTTCTCGAACGCCTCGCGGGTGAGGATGTGCGAGGGCCGCAGGTCCTCGCGCACCATGTCGCAAATGCGCATGCCGGTGGCGTAGGCCATCTGGCCGCGCTCGCGGTAGGGCGCGGGAATGCTGGCGCAGCCCGGCAGCGACATGCCCAGGGCTTCGGCCAGCGAGTTCATCGACAGCGCCGTGCCCATGGTGTTGCAGTGCCCCACCGAGGGCGAGGAGGCGGTGGCCAGCGTCATGAAGCCCTCGTAGTCGATCTCGCCGGCGGCCATCAGGTTGCGCGCATGCCAGATCACGGTGCCCGAGCCGACCCGCTTGCCGTCGTGCCAGCCGTCAAGCATGGGACCGCCGGACAACACGATGGCCGGGATATCCACCGTGGCGGCGGCCATCAGGCACGCCGGCGTGGTCTTGTCGCAGCCCGTCGTGAGCACCACGCCGTCCAGCGGATAGCCGTGCAGCACCTCGACCAGGCCCAGGTAGGCCAGGTTGCGGTCCAGCGCGGCGGTGGGCCGGCGCCCCTGTTCGGCCAGCGGGTGCACGGGGAATTCCATGGGAATGCCGCCGGCATCGCGAATGCCCGCCTTCACGCGCTCGGCCAACTGCAGATGGTGGCGGTTGCAGGGCGCCAGGTCATTGCCGGTCTGGGCAATGCCGATGATGGGGCGGCCCGACTGCAACTCGGCGCGCGTCAGGCCGTAATTCAGGTAGCGCTCGACATAAATGGCGGTCATGTCGGCGTTGGAAGGATCGTCGAACCATTTCTGGCTGCGCAGCTTGCGGGGCGTCTGGGACATGGCGAATCACTACGATGCAACAGTGGACGATGGCGCCGGGTCCGCCCGGACCCGGCGCGGCGACGCGGCTCAGCCGCGCGCCTTCTGGATTTCGTCTTGCAGTTCCTTGACCAGCTCGGGGCCCAGTTCCTGGGTGTATTTGTCCACCACCGGCTGCACCTTCTGGCGCATGCGGGCGATTTCCTCGTCCGAGACGACATTGATCTTCATGCCGTGCGACTTCAGGGTCTCCATGGCCTTCTGGGAATCGGCGCGACTGTCCTTGCGCTCGAAATCGCGGGACGCCACGGCGGCCTGGCGGATCAGCTTCTGTTCGTCCGGCGACAGGGTGTCCCACCATTTCTTGGACGCCAGCAACACCCACGGCGTATAGACGTGGCGCGTCATGGTCAGGTACGGCTGCACTTCATAGAATTTACTACTCTGGATAGTCGTGACGGGGTTTTCCTGGCCATCGACGGTGCGCGTCTCCAGGGCGGTGAACAATTCCGAGAACGGCATCGGCACCGCGTTGGCCCCCAGCGCGTTGAATACGCCCAGCGCCACCTGGTTCTGCATCACGCGCAACTTGATGCCCTCCAGGTCCTCGGCCTTGACGACCGGGCGCTTGGAATTGGTCAGGTTGCGAAAGCCGTTCTCCCAGTACACCAGGCCCACCAGCCCCTTGGCTTCCAGCTTCTTCAGCAGCCGCTCGCCCAACGGGCCGTCCAGCACGGCATCGGCTTCCTTGTCAGAGTTGAACAGGAACGGCAGGTCGAATACGCCAAACTCTTTCACCATGGTGGCCAGCGGCGCGGTCGAGCCCACCATCATTTCCTGCACGCCGCCCACCAGGGCGCTTTGCATCTGCTCGTCCGAGCCCAGGCTGGCCGAGCCGAACGTCTTCATCTTCATCTTGCCGCCGCTGAGCTTCTCCAGCTCCTCGGCCAGGTGGCGCGCGGCGCGGCCCTGCACGCTGTCTTCGTTCAGGCCGTAGCCGAAGCGGATCAGGCGCGGCTTGATGTCCTGCGCGGCCGCCACGCCGGCGCAGGCGCACGACACGGCGGCCGTGATCGCCAACAGGGTTTTCTTCCAGGTCTTGGTCATGATGTTCCTCCTTGGTTGCTGGGACGCGCGCGGGCCGTGGTTGCCGGGGCAGGGAGATCCAGGGCTCTTTTAGAGTGGACGGGCCCTAGTAAAGCCAGCGCGCGGGTACGGTGATCAGTTCCGGAAAGATCACCAGAATGACGAGCAGGACGGTGTAGGCGGCCACATAGCGCCACACGCCCCGGCAAATGGTTTCCATGTTGATGCGCGCCACGCCGCACACCACGTTGAGCACCGTGCCCACGGGCGGGGTCAGCAGGCCCACGCAGCCCACCATGACGAACATGACGCCGAAATAGATCGGGTCGATGCCCGCCTTGGTGACCACCGGCATCAGCACCGGCGCCAGGATCAGGATGGTGGGCGTCAGGTCCATGACGGTGCCCACCAGCGTCAGCAGCACGAGCAGCGCGAACATCAGCATCCTGGGCTGGTCGAGCACCGGCTCGAGCAGCGCGATCAGGTCCTGCGGCATGTCGGCCAGGGTGATCATGTACGAGGACACCATGGCGGCGGCCACCAGGAACATCACTACCGCGGTGGTGCGCGCGGCGTTGACGAACAGCGGCCCCAGGTCGCGCCAGGTGATCTCGCGGTACACGAACAGGCTGACCAGCAAGGCATAGACGGCGGCCACCACGGCCGCCTCGGTGGGCGTAAAGATGCCGCCGCGCAGCCCGCCGATGATGATGACCGGCAGCATCAGCGCCCAGATGGCCTGCCGCAGCGCCCGCAGGCGCGCCCGCCACGGCTGGCGCGGCGCCGGCGCCAGCGCGCCCTGCCGGCGCGCCACCCAGGACCATACGGCGACCAGCGTCAGCCCCATCAGCAGGCCCGGCGCGATGCCGGCAAAGAACAGCTTGGTAATGGACACATTGGTGGCCACGCCGAAGATGATGAACGAGATCGAAGGCGGGATGATGGGCGCCACGATGCCGCCGGCGGCGATCAGGCCCGAAGCCTGGTCGGCGCTGTAGCCCTGTTCGCGCAGCATTGGAATGAGCAGCGTGCCGAGGGCGGCCGCATCGGCGACCGCCGAGCCCGACAGCGCCGCCAGCAGCACGCTGGCGAAAATCGCCACGTAGCCCAGCCCGCCGCGAATGTGGCCGACGAACATGCCGGCCAGGTTGACGATGCGGCGCGAGATGCCGCCGGCGTTCATCAATTCGCCGGCCAGCATGAACAGCGGCACGGCCATCAGCGTGAAGCTGTTGGCGCCGGACAGCATGTTCTGCGCCAGGATCTGCGGATCGAAGAAATTCAGCTGGAACATCAGGGCGACCGCGCTGAGCAGCAAGGCAAAGGCGATCGGCATGCCCAGGGCGATGAGCCCCAGCAATACCACCAGGAACAGAGTCAGGGTCATGGCAAAGTGCGCGGAAGAAGCGGGATCGCGGGGCTCAGACGAGCGGATCTTCGGGGCTGGCATCCAGCGGCGGCGCGCCGCCGGCCAGCACCCGCACCAGGTCGACGAGGGTCAGCAGCGCCATGGCGACGGCCGCATACAGCACCGCCGCGTCGAACACCGCCATGGGCAGTCCCGTCACGGGCAGGCGCGTGCCCAGCCCGATGATCGTCTGCTTCCAGCTGCCTTCGGCCATCAGCCACAGCACCCATAACGTCAGCAGTTGGCAGCCGATGTGGGCGGCCTTGCGCGCGCCGGGGCCGAAGCGCGCCACCAGCATGGTCACGCCGATGTGCTGGTGGTCGCGCAGCGCCAGCACCGCGCCCAGGAAAATCAGCCACACAAAGGCCAGCCGCGACATCTCGTCGGACACATTGATGCCGGAATTGAATACGTAGCGCAGCGTGACGTTGCCGAACAGCAGCACCACCATGACGACCAGGCAGGCCACCATGAGCCAGGTCTGGAGGCGGCGGCAGCCGTCGGCGGCGCGGTCCAGCCAGGCCCGGGGGCCCCGGGGCGGACGCGGGGAAGCAGCCTGCATGCTTGTCTCCGATTGATCTTTTTCGAATGTTGTGCGATGTTAGCGCTAACATTCGGCCGCTGTAAACCCCTTGCGGCAGACTACGCACTTTTCCGAAAACAAATCCGACATGTCGGCACGCAAGCCCCGCAGCACCCGCGACGGCCGGGTCACCATGCAACAGGTCGCCCGCCGCGCCGGCGTCAGCGCCATCACCGTATCCCGCGCCCTGCGCCTGCCGCAGAAGGTGGCCCCGGCGCTGCGCGAGCGCATCCTGCGCATCTGCCATGAACTGGGCTACGTGCCGAACCACGCCGCCAGCGCGCTGGCATCGGCGCGGTCGCGCAACATCGTGGCGCTGATCCCCTCGCTCAGCAACGTGGTGTTCGTCGACATCATCGCCGGCATCAAGGAAACCCTGGACGCGCATGGCTACCACCTGCTGGTAGGCCTGACCGGCTATTCGCTCGACGCCGAGGAAACCCTGCTGCGCACCTACCTGCAGCATTCGCCCGACGGCCTGATCCTCACCGGCATCGACCACACTCCCGGCGTGTGGCAGCTGTTGGCCAGCGTCGGCGTGCCCACGGTCCACACCATCGAAACGCTGGCTCCGGCCGCCACCGACCTCAGCGTGGGGTTTTCCCAGTTCGATTCCGGCCAGGCGGCCTGCCGCCACCTGGTCGAGCGCGGCTACCGCCGCATCGGCATCATCGGGGCGCAGCTCGACCCGCGGTCGCTGCGCCGCTGCGAAGGCGGCCGCCACGCGCTGCGTGAGGCCGGGCTGTACGACCCGGCGCTCGAAATCATGACGCCCCAGAAATCATCCATCGCCCTCGGCGCGGAACTGCTCGACCAGATGCTCGACCGGCACCCCGATTGCGACGGCCTGTTCTTCTGCAATGACGACCTTGCCCAGGGCGCGGTCTTCCAATGCGCCCGGCGCGGCATCGCGGTGCCGGCCCGCATGGGGCTGGTGGGTTTCCACGACTTTCCCGGCACCGCCTGGACCACCCCGCCGCTGTCGACCATCGCCACGCCGCGCCACCAGATCGGCGCCACAGCAGCCGGCTTGCTGGTGCAGCAGCTGGCCGGCGATGCGCCGGGCCAGCGCCATGTCGACCTGGGGTTCACGCTGGTGCAGCGCGAGACGACCTGAACTGCCGCCAGGCGCCGGCCTCACGCATCGATAGGCGCCGGCGGCGCCGCGGGTGGCGGGCCGGGCGGGGCGGGCGGGGCGGGCGGGGTCGTGGTGCCGGTTTGCGAGAATTGCTTCCACACCTCGATGGCCCGCAGCCGCTGCTTGGCCACCACCTGGATACGCTCGCGCAGGTCCGGATCGCGCGCCAGCAGCGCTTCGAAGTCGCGCAACGACAGCATCAGCAACTTGCTGTAGCCCAGTGAATGCACGTCGGGGTTGATCTGCTGCTCGCCCAGCAGCGCCAGCTCGCCGAAGAACTCGCCGCTGCCCAATTCGACCGTCGTGCCGTCAGGCAGGTGCACCGCCACCGCGCCAGAGGCGACAAAGCACATTTCCAGGCCATGCCGTCCCTGCGTCAGTATCGGCTGGTCTGGCAGCGCCAGGCGGGGCTTGAGCAGCTTGCTGATGGCGCGCAGCGAATCGGGACTCAGGCCTTCAAACAAGGGCACCCGGGTAATCAGCTCGGCGGCGCCGAGCTCCATGTCCAGCGGCGGATGCTTGTCGATGTGGCGCCAGCGGCTTTTCAACTGCGCCATCAGGTCGGCGTAGACCTCGCCGCTGATCAGGAACTGCTCCAGCATGTCGCGATAGCGCATGCGCTCCAGTTCGCGCGCGGTGCGGCCCAGGTAGCTTTCCTGCAGCCACAGCGCGTAAGACGGGTACTGCAGATTCAGCGCCTGCAGGGCGTGATCGATCAGGTCCAGGCGGCGCTGGTGCGCGGTCACGATGCGCTGGGCCGCGGCGTCGCCCAGCAGCGGCGCGATCTGGTCGCGCGCAAACGCGATCAGGCGCTGCGCCACCGAGCGCTTGGTCATCAGGTTGGCGAAACGCTGCCCCAGCTCGCGCGCCAGCCAGCTCTGGAACCCGAACATGTAGTGCATGCGCAGGGCCAGCCGGAAGCCGGTGGAATAGCGCACATCGGCCTCGACGCCCCGCTCGAAGCCTTCCAGCCCGCCGGTGCGCACGGCATCCTCGAGCCGCTCGGAACGCGCCAGCAGCGACTCCGCCATGCGCCAGTCGACGATCTGCGCCTTGAGGATGTCGAAGAACATTTCCTGCTCGCGCTGCGCGACGATGGCCAGGCCCACCGCGACCCGCTGCTCGTCGGTCATCTGGCTGACCTGGCCGTCGTGCACGCTGGCCAGGCTGGCGTCGAACACCGCGTGGATGCGCTCGCTCGCCTCGGGGCTGATGTGATCGGTCTTGGCGACCTCGTCGGCCTTGTCCTGCAGGTCTTCCAGCGCCACCACCAGCGCCTGGTTGCGGATGGTGCGCTCCACCGGCGACAACTGGTTCAGGCCCAGCATGCGGATCAGCGGCCGCAGAGTGATGCCGTTGATGAACAGCGTGGCCAGCACGAAGCCCGTGGTCACCACCGCGATGAACTGCCGCGACGCTTCCGGCACCGCCGCTTGCTCGGTCACGGCCAGCGCCAGCGCGAGCGAGACGGCCCCGCGCAAGCCGCCCCACAACATTACGGTCTTGTAGGGCGTGCTGACCTTGGTGCCCAGCGGCGTCAGGCCCAACAGCGGCAGCAGGCCGAACACCACGATGGCGCGCGCCACCAGGGTCACCACGAAGACCACGGCCACCAGCAGCAGCTCTTCCAGGTCGGCCGCCGCCATCAGCTTGGGGATCAGCATAGCGGCGAACAGGAAGATCAGCGAATTGGCCCAGAAGCCGAACTGCTCCCACGAGCTGGCCAGGTGTTCGAACGTGACCGGAGACATGCGGGTGCGGCCGGTCGAGCCGACCACCAGGCCGGCCACCACGGTTGCCACCACGCCGGACACGGCCAGGTAGTGCTCGGAAATGAAGAAGGACAGATACGCCAGGGTCAGCGTCAGCGTGATTTCCGCAGTGGGGAAGCCGCGCAGCCAGGCGAACAGGAAGCAGGCGCCGCGGCCCATGGCATAGCCGGCAATGCCTCCGCCTATGAAATGAAAGACGAAGTCGTTGAAGACGCCGCTCACCGACAGCGTGCCGCGGCCGCCCAATACCGCCAGCAGCACCGAATACAAGGCGATCGACGCGGCGTCGTTGAACAGGCTCTCGCCCTCGACCAGCGTGGTCAGGCGCTTGGGCGCCCCGACCTCCCGGAAAATGCCGACCACCGCCACCGGGTCGGTGGTGGCCACGATGGCGCCCAGCAGCAGGCAGGCCACCAGGCCATACGACGACACCGCGCTCACCGCAAAGCCCACCACGACCGTGCATACCACCACCGCCACAATGGCCATCATCAGGATGGGGCCGATATCGTCCATCAAGCGGCGCACATTCATGGCCAGGGCCGTCTCGAACAGCAGCACCGGCAGGAACACCATCAGGAAGGTCTCGGACGAGATCTCGAAATGTTCGATCGTGTCGAACAAATCGCCCAGCACCGGCGGCGCCCAGCCATGCAGGTGCAGGCCGATGCCGAGCAGGCAGCCGACGATCGCCAGCAACACCGAATAAGGCAACTTCAAGCGGCCCGCCAGCGGCGGCATGAAGCACACCAGCGTCAGCAAACCGGCCAGGCCGAACACAACAAAACCAATATCCATGAACCGGGCATTCCGGAGCACGCATCGCGCGGAGCAACAAGAATAGCGTCTTTTGCCGCCGGGCCGTCCCAAGGCGAAAAAGCCCTCATGGGGGGCAGCAAGCCGCAGGCGCAGCGCGGGGGCCCCTTCCTCCGCCGGGCCGTCCCAAGGCAAAAAAGGCCCCCATGGGGGGCAGCCAGCCGCAGGCGCAGCGTGGGGCCCCTCCCTCCGGGCTGCCTCGAGACGCGACGCCCGTCCATGTTTCGTTACGCGTCATGGCCGGCTGGGCCGGTTTTTTCGGTAAGGTTATATGGTTCGATATCCGCAGGAGCCGCCCGTGCCGGCAAAGACTTCCAGCGCCGGCCGCGCCGACGCACCAATCCTGGTGGTGCAACTCACCGACACGCATCTGATGGCCGATCCGGCAGGCGTGCTGTGCCACGTCAACACCGACGCGAGCCTGCGCGCGGTGCTGGACCTGGTGCGCGCCAATGGCCATCGGCCCGACCTGCTGCTGGCCACCGGCGACCTGTCGCACGACGGCTCGCCGGCCGCGTACCGCCGCCTGCGCGAACTGCTCGAACAAACCGATTGGCCGGTGCGCTGCCTGCCCGGCAATCACGACGACCCGCAGGCCTTGCGCGAGGCGCTGGGGCAATGGGCCCAGCCGGTCACCGACATAGGCGGCTGGCGCATCGTGCTGCTGGACTCCACCGTGCCGGGCGCCGATGCGGGCCACATCGACGAGGCCCAGTTCGACATGCTGGAACGCGCCGCAGCCCTGGCGGGCGACCGCCATGTGCTGGTGGCCCTGCACCACAATCCGCTGCAAATGGACAGCGCCTGGCAGGACACCATGATGCTCGACAACGCCCAGGAGTTGTTCAGGCGCCTGGCGGAACTGCCCCGCACGCGGGTGCTGCTATGGGGCCACGTGCACCAGGCATTCGACCGCCGGCGCCACCACATGCGCATGCTGGCCACGCCGTCGACCTGCTTCCAGTTCTCCATACGCGATGGCCGGCACGAACTCGACGCGGCCCCGCCGGGCTATCGCTGGCTGAAGCTGTACCGGGACGGCTCGCTGGCGACCGGGGTGCGGCGGCTGGATACAGTCATGTGGCGCGAGGCGCTGGCAGCGTAACCAACAGCAGGCCAGGCCTGGGGCGCGCCTTCAGCGCAAAAAAAACGGGGCACCGATATGCTAGGTGCCCCATAAGCATCCGTTTCATAGGGGAGGGGAAAGAGGAGAAGCCGAAACGGATGACAAGACTGCATGCCGGGAACCGGTATATGCCGTCTACATGGAGTTAGGCGCCTGGACGAGGATTAAGTTTCCGCGTCGAAGGGGTCGGGCCGCGTCGATTTTGAATCAAAATGTATCAACGCGGCTGGCTAGCGGCGCCTCAGGCCGCCGCCAGCGTGCCGCGCATTTTCTTGAGGGCGGCGGCTTCGATCTGGCGGATGCGTTCGGCCGATACGCCGAATTCCTGGGCCAGTTCCTGCAGTGTGATGCCGCCGTCGTCCTGCAGCCAGCGGGCTTCGATGATGCGCCGCGAACGCGGGTCCAGCGCTTCCAGCGCGTGGTTCAGGCCGGCGCCCTGCAGTTCGTCGTGCGCCCGGCGGTCGAGCACGCGGGTGGGTTCCTGGCGGCAATCGTCGGACAGGTACGCGATGGGCGCGAACGGCTCTTCGTCGTCGTCCTGCTTTTCCAGCGACAGGTCGCGGCCAGACAGGCGCACTTCCATTTCGCTGACATCCTCGCGCCGCACATTCAGTTCCTCCGCGATGCGATCGACCTGTTCGGGGTCGAGCGTATGGCCATCGGGACGCATGCTGCGCAGGTTGAAGAACAGCTTGCGCTGGGCCTTGGTGGTGGCCACCTTGACCATGCGCCAGTTGCGGATGATGAATTCGTGGATCTCGGCCTTGATCCAGTGCACGGCGAACGACACCAGGCGCACGCCGCGTTCCGGGTCGAAGCGCTTGACGGCTTTCATGAGGCCGACATTGCCTTCCTGGATGAGATCGGCGTGCGGCAGGCCGTAGCCCAGGTATTGGCGCGCCACCGAAACAACCAGCCGCAGGTGCGACAGCACCAGTTCACGGGCGGCGTCGAGGTCGTCGCGGTCGCGCAGGCGGCGGGCCAGCTCGGTTTCGCGCTCGGCGGTGAGCACCGGCAGGCGGTTCACAGCCGAAATATAGGCTTCGATAGTGCCGAGCGAGCCTGGATTGGCAATGGCCAACGCCAGGGCGTTGCCGGACAGGGCCAACGAGCTGCTGGGTTGTTTCATGGTTGCGGTCTCCAGGATGGGGGTGGACGACTGTATCAGATTGATGTTAGCACTCTCGTCATGCGAGTGCTAATTCGACTGCTGCACCGCGGCAGAGTTCCCGGCCAAGGGCGGACAAATGCGTCCCTATTTATTTCCTCTCCGGGCTGGCCATGCCCATGTCCGGCAAGGCGCGTGCCGGCCCAGGCCTGCCCCGCGGCACGCCGCTTGCCGGGTGGCTAGAGGGGCACCAAGCCAGCCCTTGACGCGAGGACTTCATATGAACGCATTCGCCAAAGCCACGCACGCGCAGGCCCGCGGAGACGACATTGTCTTCGAACTCGAGACGGGCGGGGTCACGCGCCAGTTCGAGATTTCCGGGGACGCCCTGCGGCGCTATTTCGGCGCCGCCGACGGCACGGGCGCCGAGTTGCTGCGCGCTTTCGAAAATGGGCAGGAAAAAATCCAGGCCCTTGCAAAAAAAACGCAATGGGTACCTTCGGACGGCGTGATCAAGCTGGGGGCCGGGGACTTCGATGACGGCTGAGCCGCCAGCCTACCATCCCAGTTCGCGCAGCCGCTCTTCGGTGGCCTCGCCTTCGGGGCGTATCACCACCGCGCCGCGCGGGTCCATGTAGACCCGATAGCGGGCGCCGTCGAACATGGGCATATAGGCGGCGCTGCCATATTGCACGTCGACGAAAGGCAGCCAGTTCGGGAACACACGTTTGAGCGCGGCCAGGTCGGGCACCGGCCAGTCGGCCAGCGCATGCACCGAACGCGGCGCGGCCTGCTCGCGGGCAATGTCGCTGTGGCGGCCGGACAGGCGCTCGAAGGCATACAGCGGCGGCACGCCGGCCAGCAGCGCGGGCAGCCGCCAGCGCACCACCTTGGCGTCGATCTGCCACTGGTCGCCAGCCAGCGGATACATGCGGGTGCCCAGGCCGGGCGCCTCGGCGGTCAGCTGGAACTGGCCCGGCGCCTGCTCGTGGATCTGCACGCGGGCCACCGGCTCGTCGGTGGTCAGGCGCAGGAACTGCACAAGCGTCAGCGCCAGCATGGCCGACACAGCGGCCAGCGCGACCAGCAGGGCGCCGAACAGGCGCCGCACCGGACGCAGCCGGAACACCCGCCGCCCGGACGCATCGCGCGGGCCGCCGCGGCCGAACAGCAGGGCCAGGCCCGGGACCAGCACGACGCAGGCCGCCACGGCCATCCAGACGAAGGGAGCGAAGCCGTATATCACTCGTGGGCCTCCTTGGACATGCGCGCCGGCGCGATGCGGGCAGCGCGTTCCGGCGCAGGACTACGTGTTGTATTGGTCCGCGTGGAAGCGGATGTGGTCCTGCATGAACGTGGAAATGAAGTAGTAGCCGTGATCGTAGCCTTCGTGACGACGCAGTGTCAGTGGCTGGCCGGCCTGCCGGCAGGCCTGTTCGAACACCTCCGGGTACAACTGCTCGGCCAGGAAGCCATCGGCCAGCCCCTGGTCCACCAGGATGCCGGCAGGAAAGGGCCGTTGCGCGCGCGCCATGAGTTCGCTGGCGTCATGGGCTTTCCAGGCTTCCGTGTCGGCCCCCAGATAGCCGCTGAATGCCTTGTGGCCCCAGGGACAGCGCGTGGGCGCCGCTATGGGCGCAAAGGCCGATACCGAGCGGAACCGCCCGGGATGGCGCAGCGCCAGGACCAGCGCGCCATGCCCGCCCATCGAATGGCCGAATATGCCGGCGCGCCCCGGATCGCCGGGCAGCTCGCCCGTGGCAATGCCATAGAGCTCGCCGGCGACATAGCTTTCCATGCGGTAGTGGGCGCGCCACGGCTCGGCGGTCGCATCCAGGTAGAAGCCGGCGCCGGTGCCGAAGTCCCAGTCATCGTCCTCGCTCGCAATGCCGGCGCCGCGCGGGCTGGTATCGGACGCCACCAGCATCAGGCCGCGCTCGGCGGCCAGGCGCTGGGCGCCGCCCTTGATCATGAAGGTCTCTTCGGTGCAGGTCAGCCCGGCCAGGTAGAACAAGACCGGCACGCGCCCCTGCTCGGCCTGCGGCGGCACGAACACGGAAAACCGCATGGGCAGGCCGATCTCGGTCGACGCATGGCGGTAGAAGCGCTGCCAGCCGCCGAAGCAGCGATGTTGCGAGATCAGTTCCAGGGTTGCCATGACCGTTGCTTTCCCGTTGGCGTTTGAAGACGGCGGCGCGTCAATACAGCACTACGGAACGGATCGACTCGCCGCGCTTCATCAGGTCGAAGCCCTCGTTGATCCGCTCCAGCGGCAAGGTATGGGTGATCAGGTCGTCGATGTTGATCTTGCCGTCCATGTACCAGTCGACGATCTTGGGCACGTCGGTGCGGCCGCGCGCGCCGCCGAACGCCGAGCCCTTCCACTGGCGGCCGGTCACCAGCTGGAACGGCCGGGTGCTGATCTCGGCCCCGGCCTCGGCCACGCCGATGATCACGGACTGGCCCCAGCCTTTATGGCAGCATTCCAGCGCCTGGCGCATGACCTGCGTATTGCCGATGCACTCGAAGGAATAATCGGCGCCGCCGTCCGTCAGCTGGACGATATGGTCGACTACGTTCTCGACTTCCTTCGGGTTGACGAAGTGCGTCATGCCGAACTTGCGGGCCATGGCTTCGCGCTCGGGGTTCAGGTCCACGCCGATGATCTTGTCGGCGCCCACCATCTTGGCTCCCTGGATCACATTCAGGCCGATGCCGCCCAGGCCGAACACCACCACATTGGCGCCGGCCTCGACCTTGGCGGTGAACACCACCGCGCCCACGCCAGTGGTGACGCCGCAGCCGATGTAGCAGATCTTGTCGAACGGCGCGTCCTCGCGGACCTTGGCGACGGCGATCTCCGGCACGACGATGTAGTTCGAAAAAGTGGAGGTGCCCATGTAGTGGAACAGCGGCTTGCCGTCCAGCGAAAAGCGCGACGTGGCATCCGGCATCAGGCCCTTGCCCTGCGTCGTCCGGATGGCCTGGCACAGGTTGGTCTTGCGCGACAGGCAGAATTTGCATTGCCGGCACTCCGGCGTGTAGAGCGGGATGACATGATCCCCCTTTTTGAGGGACGCAACGCCCGGGCCCACGTCGACCACGATGCCGGCGCCTTCATGGCCCAGGATCGCCGGAAACAGGCCTTCCGGGTCGGCGCCCGACAGGGTGTAGTAATCCGTATGGCAAATGCCGGTAGCCTTGACCTCGATCAGGACTTCGCCAGCGCGCGGGCCCTCCAGGTCCACTTCTTCCACAGTCAGCGGTGCACCCGCTTTCCAGGCGATGGCGGCTTTGGTCTTCATGCAGGGCTCTCCTTGAGGTGTTTCCACGGCTATTGCGTTTGCAGTCCCGATGTTAACCTGCATGGGCGACCGGCCCGTGAAGCCACGAAAGGCCCGTCGGCAGTCCAGCGGGCGGCCATTTGCGTACCCGCAACGCTTGACCCTCGACGGTTATGGCACTATTTATATATAGTTGATCGACCCCAACGTTCTTTTGGCTGCGCACGCCTCCCTACTATGGCCCGTCTGCCCCGTTTGTATGCCCCCGGGCTGCCCCAGCTGGTGCAGGCCAATTTTGTCCAGCCGCTGGCCGCCCCTTCGCAGCCGGCCCCCCAGGACATCCTGAACCAGCTGGCAGCGTGGCTGGGCGATTCCGCCCAGCGGCACCGTGTCGCGGTGCACGGCTGGGTGCTGGCCAACGACCGCATCCTGCTGCTGGCCACACCGGCCGACGAAGAGGGACTGCCCCGCCTGATGCAGACCCTGGGCCGCAACCTGGCGGCCCGCCTGCGCGGTGGGCGCGTCTTCGCCGGCCGCTACCGCTCGGCGCTGCTCGAGCCCGGCGTCTGGGTGCTGCCGGCCCTGGTCTGGCTCGAAACCCACCCCGTGCGCAGCGGCGGCGCCCACGACCCCGATTCCTGGCCCTGGTCGTCCGCTGGCAGCCACACCGGCAATACCTCGCCGGCCACGCCGCCTTCGCCGTGGCAGTCCGACCACGCCGATTACTGGGCCTGCGGCAATACGCCTTTCGACCGCCAGGCCAATTACCGCCGCCGCCTGCAGGAAGGGCTGTCGCGCGAGCAAAGCCAGCGCATCGACCAGGCCGTGTCCGGCCAATGGGCGCTGGGCGGCCCGGCCTTCATCGCCAGCCTGGCCCACACCGCCAGCCGCCGAGTGGCTCCGGGGCAGCGCGGTCGGCCCCGCAAGAAGCCGGCCGAACCCACCACCGCCGCCACATCCGCCGAAGGCAACGGCGCCTCCGGCACCTGAACCTCCTCGCCACCCCGCCCTATCCGTGCCTCCCAGCCGGGTCCCGACAGGGCACAATCCGGCAATTTCGCCACAAAAATATAGGGACGCATAACGCGTTTTGGCACCCTACCTGCGAAACCGCGGGCTGTGGATTTCCAAACCGAAAACACAACCCTTTGTTTTTTATTGTTTTTTGATTCGGCCCCAAATATTTGCACCATTATGGTGAAATACAAAATATAGGGACATACCCTGTTTATTTGTATTGCGGCGCCTGCCGTGCCGCAGTATCGTCCTTCCCTTGCACTGCAACATCCCGACGCAGGCCACTGCGGAGCGCGCTATGTCACCTACTTCCCACGATGCTTCCTGTCGCCCCGCCGCGACGCCCGTCGATGCCAGCCGCATCGGCCTGCCGGCGCCGCAGGGCCTTTACAACCCCCAGCAGGAACATGACGCCTGTGGCGTCGGGTTCGTCGCCCATATCAAGGGCCGCAAGAGCCACGCCATCATCCAGCAGGGCCTGAAGATCCTGGAAAACCTGGACCACCGCGGCGCGGTGGGGGCCGACAAGCTCATGGGCGACGGCGCCGGCATCCTGATCCAGATCCCCGACGCGCTGTACCGCGACGAGATGAGCCAGCAAGGGGTGACACTGCCGCCGCCCGGCGAGTACGGCGTGGCCATGGTGTTCCTGCCCAAGGAAACCGCCTCGCGCCTGGCCTGCGAACAGGAACTCGAACGCGCCGTGCGCGCCGAGGGCCAGATCGTGCTGGGCTGGCGCGACGTGCCGGTGGATGTCGACATGCCCATGTCGCCCACGGTGCGGTCGGTCGAGCCCGTCATCCGCCAGCTGTTCATCGGCCGCGGCGCCGACGTCATGGTGCCCGACGCGCTGGAGCGCAAGCTGTACGTCATCCGCAAGACCGCCAGCCACGCCATCCAGGCCATGCGCCTGGCGCACGGCAAGGAGTATTTCGTGCCCTCGGCGTCGGTGCGCACCGTGGTCTACAAGGGCCTGCTGCTGGCCGACCAGGTCGGCCGCTACTACCGCGACCTGGCCGACCCGCGCACCGTGTCGGCCCTGGCCCTGGTGCACCAGCGCTTCTCGACCAACACCTTCCCCGCCTGGCCGCTGGCCCACCCGTACCGGATGATCGCCCACAACGGCGAGATCAACACCGTGAAGGGCAACTTCAACTGGCTGCGCGCCCGCGAAGGCATGATGCAGTCGGCCGTGCTGGGCGACGACCTGAAGAAGCTGTACCCCATCGTCTACGAAGGCCAGTCCGACACCGCCACGTTCGACAACTGCCTCGAACTGCTAGTGAACTCGGGCTATTCGCTGGCCCACGCCATGATGATGATGATCCCGGAAGCCTGGGAACAGCACACCCAAATGGACGAAAGCCGCCGCGCGTTCTATGAATACCATGCGGCCATGATGGAACCCTGGGACGGCCCGGCCGCCGTGGCCTTCACCGACGGCCGCCAGATCGGCGCCACGCTGGACCGCAACGGGCTGCGCCCGGCGCGCTACCTGATCACCGACGACGACATGGTCATCATGGCGTCCGAGGCCGGCACGCTGTCCATTCCCGAGAACCGCATCGTCAAGAAGTGGCGCCTGCAGCCCGGCAAGATGTTCCTGATCGACCTGGAGCAGGGCCGCATCATCGACGACGCCGAGATCAAGCTGCAGCTGTCCAACAGCCGCCCGTACCGCCAGTGGATCGAGCGCCTGCAGATCAAGCTGGAGTCGCTGCCCGCGCCCCGCCAGGCCATGCCGGCCACGCAGTCGTCGGTGTCGCTGCTCGACCGCCAGCAGGCCTTCGGCTGGACCCAGGAAGACTACAAGTTCATCCTGGAGCCGATGGCCGCCACGGGCGAGGAAATCGTCGGCTCGATGGGCAACGACGCGCCGCTGGCCGTGCTGTCGAACCGCGCCAAGCCGTTCTACAACTACTTCCGCCAACTGTTCGCGCAGGTGACCAACCCGCCGATCGACCCGATCCGCGAACAACTGGTGATGTCGCTGGTGTCGTTCATCGGCCCCAAGCCCAACCTGCTGGACATCAACAACGTCAACCCGCCGCTGCGCCTGGAAGTCTCGCAGCCGGTGCTGGATTTCGCCGCCATGGCGCAGATCCGCGACATCGAGCAGGTAACCGGCAAGAAGTTCCGCAGCTATGAGCTGGACATCACCTATCCGGCGGCCTGGGGCTCGGAAGGCATCGAGGCCCGCGTGGCCGCGCTGTGCGCGCGCGCTGTCGACGCGGTGCAAAGCGGCTACAACATCCTGATCGTCTCCGATCGCCTGGTCGACAGCGAACGCGTGGCGATCCCGGCGCTGCTGGCCACGTCGGCGGTCCACCAGCACCTGATCCGCGCCGGCCTGCGCACCAACACCGGCCTGGTGGTCGAGACCGGGTCCGCGCGCGAGGTGCACCATTTCGCGCTGCTGGGCGGCTACGGCGCCGAGGCCATCCATCCGTACCTGGCGCTGGAATCGCTGGGCCGCATGGCCGACCCCGACAAGGCGGTCAAGAACTACATCAAGGCCATCGGCAAGGGCCTGAACAAGGTCATGTCCAAGATGGGCATCTCGACCTACATGTCGTACACCGGCGCGCAGATCTTCGAGGCCGTGGGCCTGCAGCGCGCCCTGGTCGACAAGTATTTCACCGGCACGGCCTCCAACATCGAGGGCATCGGCATTTTCCAAGTGGCCGAGGAAGCGCTGCGCCAACACCGCGCCGCGTTCGGCAACGACCCGGTGCTGGCCAACGACCTGGACGCGGGTGGCGAGTATGCCTTCCGCGTGCGCGGCGAAGAGCACATGTGGACGCCCGATTCCATCGCCAAGCTGCAGCATGCGTCGCGCGCCAACAACTACCGCACGTACAAGGAGTACGCGCAGATCATCAACGACCAGAGCCGCCGCCACATGACGTTGCGCGGCCTGTTCGAGTTCCGCTTCGACCCCTCGCGCGCGATTCCGCTGGAAGATGTCGAGCCCGCCAAGGAAATCGTCAAGCGCTTCGCCACGGGCGCCATGTCGCTCGGCTCCATTTCCACCGAGGCCCACACGGTGCTGGCCGTGGCCATGAACCGCATCGGCGGCAAGTCGAACACGGGCGAGGGCGGCGAGGACGAATTGCGCTACCGCGCCGAGATGCGCAACGGCAAGAGCGGCATCAAGAAAGGCGACACGCTGGCCTCGGTGCTGGGCAGCGAACGCATTGAAGCCGACGTGCCGCTGCAGGCCGGCGATTCGCTGCGCTCGCGCATCAAGCAGGTGGCCTCCGGCCGGTTCGGCGTCACGGCCGAGTACCTGGCCAGCGCCGACCAGATCCAGATCAAGATGGCGCAGGGCGCCAAGCCCGGCGAGGGCGGCCAGCTGCCCGGCCACAAGGTGTCGGAATACATCGCCAAGCTGCGCTATTCGGTGCCGGGCGTGGGCCTGATCTCGCCCCCGCCGCACCACGACATCTATTCCATCGAGGACCTGGCCCAGCTCATCCACGACCTGAAGAACGTCAACAGCAAGGCCTCCATCTCGGTCAAGCTGGTGTCGGAAGTGGGGGTGGGCACGGTGGCCGCCGGCGTGGCCAAGGCCAAGGCCGACCATGTCGTGATCGCCGGCCATGACGGCGGCACCGGCGCCTCGCCCGTGTCGTCCATCAAGCATGTCGGCACGCCGTGGGAACTGGGCCTGGCCGAGACGCAGCAGACCCTGGTGCTGAACCACCTGCGCAGCCGCATCCGCGTGCAGGCCGACGGCCAGATGAAGACCGGCCGCGACGTGGTCATCGGCGCGCTGCTGGGCGCCGATGAATTCGGCTTCGCCACGGCTCCGCTGGTGGTCGAGGGCTGCATCATGATGCGCAAGTGCCATCTGAACACCTGCCCGGTCGGCGTGGCCACGCAAGATCCGGTGCTGCGCCGCAAGTTCCAGGGCAAGCCCGAGCACGTGGTGAACTTCTTCTTCTTCATCGCCGAGGAAGTGCGGGAAATCATGGCCCAGCTGGGCATCCGCAAGTTCGACGACCTGATCGGCCGCGCCGACCTGCTCGACATGCGCGCCGGCATCGACCACTGGAAAGCCCAGGGCCTGGACTTCGGCCGCGTCTTCTACCAGCCGCAGGTCGATACCGAGAAGCGCCAGACCGAGGCGCAGGACCACGGCCTGGCCGGCGCGCTCGACCACCTGCTCATCGAACGCAGCAAGCCCGCGCTGGAGCGCGGCGAAAAGGTGTCGTTCATCACGCCCGTGCGCAACCGCAACCGCACCGTCGGCGCCATGCTGTCCGGCGCGCTGGCGGCGCGCTACGGGCACGACGGGCTGCCGGACGACACCATCCACATCCAGTGCAACGGCACCGCCGGCCAGAGCTTCGGCGCTTTCCTGGCGCACGGCATCACGCTGGACCTGGTGGGCGAAGCCAACGACTACGTCGGCAAGGGCCTGTCGGGCGGACGCATCATCGTGCGTTCCCCCAACGATTTCCGCGGCTTCGGCCCCGACCACATCATCGTCGGCAACACCGTGCTGTACGGCGCCCTGGCCGGCGAGGCGTTCTTCAACGGCGTGGGCGGCGAACGTTTCGCCGTGCGCAATTCGGGCGCGGCCGCCGTGGTGGAAGGCACCGGCGACCATGGCTGCGAATACATGACGGGCGGCACGGTCGTGGTGCTGGGCAGCACCGGCCGCAATTTCGCCGCCGGCATGTCCGGGGGCGTTGCCTACGTGTGGGACCCGGACCGCAGCTTCAAGCACCGTTGCAACATGGCCATGGTGGAACTCGAAGCCATCGCGCCGCATGCCGAGCAACACGCGCAGAACAGCCGCGAAGGCTGGCACAGCGCGCAGCGCGGCGGCGAACGCGAGACCGACGAGGCCATCCTGCGCCGGCTGATCGAGGACCACTTCCGCTATACCGGCAGCTTCCGCGCCCGCGAGATCCTGGGCGACTGGGAAGCCTCGCGCGGCAAGTTCATCAAGGTCATGCCGACGGAATACCGCCGTGCGCTGGGCGAAATGTGGCGTGCAGCCAACCCTGAACAACTGGCTGCCTGAGGATTCGAAATGGGAAAGATCACTGGCTTTATGGAATTCCAGCGGCTGCAGGAAGCCACTGAAGCGCCGCAGAAGCGCCTGAAGAACTGGCGCGAATTCGTGCTGCACCTGACCGACGAGCAATCCATGCAGCAGGCCGCCCGCTGCATGGATTGCGGCATCCCGTTCTGCAACAACGGCTGCCCGGTCAACAACATCATCCCCGACTGGAACGACCTGGTGTACCGCCAGGAATGGCGCCGCGCGCTCGACGTGCTGCATTCCACCAACAACTTCCCGGAGTTCACCGGCCGCATCTGCCCCGCGCCGTGCGAAGCCGCCTGTACGCTCAACATCAACAGCGACGCGGTGGGCATCAAGTCGATCGAGCACGCGATCATCGACAAGGGCTGGTCGGAAGGCTGGGTCGTGCCGCAGGTGCCGGCCCGCAAGACAGGCAAGAAAGTGGCCGTGGTCGGCTCGGGCCCGGCCGGCCTGGCTTGCGCCCAGCAGCTGGCGCGCGCCGGCCATTCGGTGACGGTTTTTGAGAAAAGCGACCGCATCGGCGGCCTGCTGCGCTACGGCATCCCCGATTTCAAGCTCGAGAAATCGCAGATCGACCGCCGCATCGCCCAGATGGAAGCCGAGGGTGTCGAATTCGCGCCGTCCACCTATGTGGGCAACCCGGCCGACCCGGTGGCCGACGGCCTGACCGTGCGCACTCCCGAATCGCTGCTCGCCGAATTCGATGCCGTGGCCATGACCGGCGGCTCGGAAACCCCGCGCGACCTGCCCGTGCCCGGCCGCGAGCTCGACGGCGTCTACTTCGCCATGGACTTCCTGCGCCAGCAGAACAAGGCCGTGGCGGGCGACCGCCTGGTCGGCCAGACGCTGGCCAAGGGCAAGCATGTCGTGGTGATCGGCGGCGGCGACACCGGTTCGGACTGCGTCGGCACCAGCAACCGCCATGGCGCGGCCTCGGTCACGCAGTTCGAATTGATGCCCCGGCCACCCGAAGCGGAAGACAAGCCGCTGGTCTGGCCCTACTGGCCGCTGAAGCTGCGCACGTCCTCCTCGCACGAAGAGGGCTGCGAACGCGACTGGGCCGTCACCACCAAGGCGCTCAAAGGCAGCAACGGCAAGGTCGAGAAGCTGGTGGGGGCGCGCGTCGAATGGTTCAGGGACGAAGCCACCGGCCAGATGAAGATGCGCGAGGTCGAGGGCTCGGAATTCGAGATCCAGGCCGACCTCGTGCTGCTGGCCATGGGCTTCGTGTCGCCGGTTCAGCACGTTCTGGATGCCTTCGGCGTGGATCGCGACGCGCGCGGCAACGTGCGTGCCAACACCGACGATTACCGCACCAGCGTGGACAAGGTGTTCGCCGCCGGCGACATGCGCCGCGGACAGTCGCTGGTGGTGTGGGCCATCCGCGAGGGCCGCCAGTGCGCCCGCGCGGTCGACGAGTTCCTCATGGGGTCCAGCGAACTGCCGCGCTGAACCCGCCCGGCCGGGTCTTGGCCGAGACGCCAGGTTTCTTGCGAAACCTGGCGTTTTATTTTGCGTTCGTGTCGCCGCAATGTTGCGCGATCTATACGCGAATCATAAATAACCCTCCTGCTGACATGGATCAAACCGGTTGCCCGGGCGGCCTGCGATCCTCTCGCTTCCCTGTACTCGTAGGAGCGTTCCATGTCAGTGATCCGTACCGTCGCCGCCGCCACGCTGTGCGCCGCCAGCCTGGCCGGCCCCGCCCATGCCCACGAAGCGGGCGACTGGCTGCTCAAGCTGGGCGTCACGCAGGTCAAGCCCAAGTCGGACAACGGCAGCGTGCTGGGCGGCAGCGTCGGCCTGGACGTCAGCAGCAACGTCCGTCCCAGCTTCAGCGTGACCTACATGGCCACCCGGCACGTCGGCATCGAGCTGCTCGGCGCCTGGCCGTTCCAGCACGATATCCGGGGCAGCGGCGGCCTGGGCAAGATCGGCGCCACCAAGCACCTGCCTCCCACGCTCAGCCTGCAGTGGCATTTCCTGCCGGACAGCACGGTGCAGCCTTATGTCGGCGTGGGCGTGAACTACACCCATTTCTTCGACACACAGGCGCGCGGTCCGCTCAGCGGGTCAGACCTGGACCTGGGCGACTCCTGGGGCCTGGCCGGCCAGCTTGGCGTGGACGTCAAGCTCAGCGACAACTGGTTCATGAACGTCGACCTGCGCTATATCGACATTTCGTCCAAGGTGAAGCTCGACGGCCAGCGCATCGGCACGGCGCGCATCGACCCCTGGGTGGCCACCGTGGGCGTGGGCTATCGCTTCTGAAGCGCGGCCTCGCCGCCCGGCGGCCGTGCCTGCGCGTCCAGCTCCGCGCGCAGCGCATCCAGGGCGGGCGACTGGTGCCCGCGGCGCCACGCCAGCATGGTGCGCGCCTCGGTGAATGGCGGCGGCAGGGCACTGACCCGCACCGACCCCTCGGCGCGCAGCACCCCCAGCACCGAACGTGGCACGATCGCCACCCCCGCGCCCGCCGCCACACAAGCCACGATCGCATGGTACGAGGCAAAATCCATCACCCGGCCGGGTGCGATGCCTTCCCGGGCCAGCCAGGCCTCCAGGATGCGCCGGTATGAACAACCGGCGCTGAACGCGATCAGCGTCGCGCCGCGCAAGTCGCGCGCATCCGCCACCAGCGGGCCGGCCAACGGCGATATCACCGCCAGGGTCTCGGTAAAGGCCGGCACGGCCTGCAGGCCATCGTCGGCATACGGCTCGGCCACGAACGCCGCCTCGAGGTCGCCAGCCAGCACCTGGTTGACCAGCGCCGCGCTAGTGCCGGACACCAATTCCATGCTGACGCGCGGCCAGGCAGCGTGATAAGCGGCCAGAATGGGCGGCAAGCGCGCGGCGGCCGTGCTTTCCATGGTGCCGAGCCGCAGCGTGCCGCGCGGCGCGCCTTCCTGCAGCGCGGCGCGCGCTTCATCGGACAGGCGCAGCAAGCGGTCGGCGTAATCCAGCAGCAGGCGCCCCTGGGCCGACAACACCAGCCGGCGATTGTGCCGCTGGAACAGCGTGGCGCCCAGCGCCGATTCCAACTGGCGCAGGCGGGTCGACACGTTGGATTGCACGCGGTTCAAGTGCGCGGCCGCCCGCGCGATCCCGCCGCGCTCGGCCACAGCCTTGAATATCTGCAGGGCATCGAGATCCAAGTTTCTCATTTCAAGAACTCATATTCTGAATAATTCACTATTAAAGATAATCATACGCGCCTAGACTGGCGCCATGTCAGTCTCGCTTGTTTCCCGCGCGCCCACCCCGATTCTCCTGGCCTGGCCGGGCCTGGCCGCGCTGGCCGTCGCCATGGGCATCGGCCGCTTCGCTTTCACGCCGATCTGGCCGCTGATGGCCCAGGAGGCCGGCCTGGGGCTGGCCCAGGGCGGCTGGCTGGCGTCGGCCAACTACGCCGGCTATCTGGCCGGCGCGCTGGCCGCGGTGGCGTTTCCCGTACGTCGGGTAAGCGCCGGCCTGCTGGGCAGCCTGGCCGCGGTGGTGCTGCTGACGCTGGGCATGGCGGTGCTGGACGGCATGGCGGCGTGGCTGGCGCTGCGGCTTGCGGCCGGCTACGCCAGCGCCTGGGCCTTCATCTGCGTAGCGGCATGGCGCCCGGTGCCGCCCGGCGCCCCCGGCGAGGCCCGCATCCTGAACTGGACATACTGCGGCGTGGGCGTCGGCATTGCCGCCAGCGGCCTGGCCTGCCTGGCCCTGATGCGGGCGGGCGCAGGGGCGGGCCTGAACTGGCTGGCGCTGGGCGGGCTGGCGGGCGCGGCCACGCTGGCGGTGGCCGTGGCATTGCGGCGCCGGCCGGCGGTGGCGGTGGCGCCCGCCGCGACCACTGCGCAGCCGGCCCTCCCGGCCGGCGAACGGCGCGACATCCGCTGGCTGACCCTGCACTATGGGCTGTTCGGCATGGGCTATATCGTGCCCGCGACGTTCCTGCCGGCCATGGCGCAGGCGCGGGTCGCCGACCCCGCCGTATTCGGCTGGGTGTGGCCATGTTTCGGCGCCGCGGCCGCGGCGTCCTGCCTGATCGCGCCGCGCCTGGCGCGCGGCGGCGACGAGCGGCGCACCTGGCGCGCCGCCCAGTTGCTGATGGCGGCCGGCATGGCGGCCCCGGCGCTGCGCGACTCGCTGGGCGCGATCGCCCTGGCCGCATTGCTGGTGGGCGGCACCTTCGTGGTGATCACCCAGGCGGGCATGCAGGCCGCGCGGCGCAGCGCCGGCGCCAGCGCGGCCCGCGCGGCGGCGGCCATGACGGCGGCGTTCGCCCTGGGCCAGATCCTCGGGCCGCTGGCCGCGGCCTGGGCGGGCCGGCTCGGCGTGGACCTGGCCACGGTGCTGGGCGCCAGCGCCGCGCTGCTGGCGCTGGCCGCATTGGCCATTCCGCAACGGGCATAATGGCAGGTTCCGCGCTATATCGAAAAGAGGAGTCCGCGCATGAAACCGCTACGCCCCCTGCTGGCTGGCCTGCTGGCCGCCGCCGCCCTGGCCGGCACCGCCGCCCACGCCCAGGATGCCGGCAGCTGGCCCAGCAAGCCCATCACGCTGATCGTGCCCTACGCCCCTGGCGGCTTCGCCGATACCCGCGTGCGCCTGTTGGCGCGCAAGCTGGCCGATTCGCTCAAGCAGAGCGTGGTGGTCGAGAACAAGGCCGGCGCCGGCGGGGTGATCGGCACCAACCTGATCGCCAAGGCCGCTCCTGACGGCTATACGATCGGCACCGGCAACCTGGCGCCGATGGCCGTCAACCCCACGCTGATGCCCGACATCCCCTATGACGCGACCAAGGACCTGGCCCCCGTCATCCTGATCGAGAACAGCCCGCTGGTCCTGAGCGTCAACAATTCCCTGCCGGTCAAGAACCTGCAGGAACTGATCGCCCTGGCCAAGAAAGAGCCCGGGAAACTGACCTTCGGCTCCTCCGGCGTGGGTGGCGCCCACCACCTGTCGGGCGAGATGTTCCGCGAGCAGGCCGGCATCGACATCGTGCATGTACCGTACAAGGGCGGCAGCCTGGCGGCCACCGACCTGATGGGCGGCCATATTTCCATGATGTTCGAAATGGGCTATTCGGCCCTGCCGGCCATACGCGGCAACAAGATCCATCCCATTGCCGTGACCTCCGCCAAGCGGCTGGACGTCCTGCCCGAAGTGCCCACCCTGGCCGAAGCGGGCCTGCCCGGCTTCGAGTCCTACAACTGGCAAGGCATCGTGGCGCCGGCCGGCACCCCCGCGCCCATCATCGCCCGGCTCAACAGCGAGTTCAACCGCATCCTGCAGGACGCGGAAGTGCAGAAGGCCATCGCCGACACCGGCAGCCAGGCCGGGGGCGGCACCCCCGAGGAATTCGGCGCCTTCATTGCCAGCGAGACCCGCAAATGGGCCGAAGTCATCAAAAAAGGCAACATTACGCTGCAATAACGCGGTAAATACGCCGTCGGGCAGGCTGGCCGCTACACGCTACAATGGCCGTCGCCATGGGGGCCAGCCTCTTGCCGGCCCCCTCAACCCCCCGCTGCCTATGCCCGTTCAAACTCGCAACAGCCCGGACTACGCCCTGTCCCTGGACAGGGTTTCGCTAGGCTATGGCGATTTCACGGTATTGCAGGACATCACCATGGAAGTCCGACCTGGGCAGGTCGTGGCCGTCATGGGCGGCTCCGGCTCGGGCAAGACCACCCTGTTGCGGGCGGCTACCGGCCAGTTGCAGGCCCTGCGGGGCCAGGTGCGGGCATTCGGCACCGACCTCGGCCAGGTCGACGGCGACGGCCTGCGGGCGCTGCGCAAGCGCATGGGCGTGCTGTTCCAGCAAGGCGCGCTGTTCACCGACCTGAACGTCTTCGAGAACGTCGCGTTCCCGCTGCGCGAGCATACGCGGCAGCCCGAGGCGGAACTCACCGCGCGCGTGCTCGACACCCTCGACGCGGTCGGCCTGCGAGCCGCCGCCCACTTGCGGGTGGCGGAAATCTCCGGCGGCATGGCGCGCCGCGTGGCGCTGGCGCGCGCGGTGGTGCTGGAGCCCGAACTCATTCTCTACGACGAGCCCTTCGCCGGCCTGGACCCCATCTCGATGGGCATCACCGCGCGCCTGATCCGCGACCTGGCGGACCGGCTGCATTGCGCCTCGGTGCTCATCACCCACGACGTGCAGGAATCGTTCGCCATCGCCGACCAGGTATATCTGGTCGGCCAGGGCCGGCTGGTGGCCGCGGGCACGCCGCAGACGCTGTCCGAATCGCAAGATCCCTACGTGCGGCAATTCCTGCGCGGCGAACCCGACGGTCCAGTGGCTTTCCAGTACCCCGACACCCCGGCCTTCCAGGCCTGGCTGGCGCGGCAACAAGGACGCAAATCATGAGCGGGCCGACCCAGGCTCTCGCCGCATTGGGCCGCTGGGTGCGCACCCAGGTCAGCGGCGTGGGCTTCTTCACCCGGTTCCTGGGCGCGCTGCTGGCGCGCAGCGGCATCGCCGTGTCGCGGCCTGGGCTGGTGTCGCAGCAAGTACACTTCATCGGTAACTATTCCCTGCTGATCATCGCCGTATCCGGCATGTTCGTCGGCTTCGTGCTTGGCCTGCAGGGCTATTACACGCTCAACCGCTACGGCTCCGAGGAGGCCCTCGGGCTGCTGGTGGCGCTGTCGCTGGTGCGCGAACTCGGCCCGGTCGTCACGGCCCTGCTGTTCGCCGGCCGCGCCGGCACGTCGCTGACGGCCGAAATCGGCCTCATGAAGGCCGGCGAACAACTCGCCGCCATGGAGGTCATGGCGGTCGATCCCATGCGGCGGGTGCTGGTGCCGCGCTTCTGGGGCGGCATCATCGCCATGCCGGTGCTGGCGGCGGTGTTCTCCATGGTAGGCATCCTGGGCGGCTGGATCGTCGGCGTGCTGCTCATCGGCGTGGACGCCGGCGCGTTCTGGTCGCAGATGCAAAGCGGCGTGGACGTCTGGGACGACGTGGCCAACGGCGTGCTCAAGAGCCTGGTGTTCGGCGTCACCATCACCCTGGTGGCGCTCTACGAGGGCTGGCAGGCGCGCCCCACGCCCGAAGGGGTGGCCCGCGCCACGACGCGCACCGTCGTGGTGGGCTCGCTGGCCGTGCTGGGCCTGGACTTCCTCCTGACCGCCCTGATGTTTGGCAATTGATACGGATTCATCATGTCACGCGAAAAAACCGATTTCTGGGTAGGGCTCTTCGTGTTGCTGGGCGCGGCCGCGCTGGTGTTCCTGGCCTTGCGGGCCGGCAATCTCAGCAGCTTCTCGTTTGCGCCCACCTACACCTTGACGGCCAATTTCGACAACATCGGCGGCCTCAAGGCGCGCGCCCCGGTCAAGAGCGCCGGCGTGGTGGTGGGCCGGGTCAGCAACATCAGTTTCGACGACAAGGTCTTCCAGGCGGTGGTCACGCTCGACCTCGAGGAAGGCTACCAGTTCCCCAAGGACTCCTCGGCATCCATCCTCACCTCCGGGCTGCTGGGCGAGCAGTATGTGGGGCTGTCCGCCGGCAGCGAAGAGGAGAACTTTGCCGACGGCGGCAAAATCCGCTATACCCAGAGCGCGGTCGTGCTGGAACAGCTCATCAGCCAATTCCTCTACGGCACCGCGGAAAAACAGGGCACCACGCCGGGGAATTGACGGCGCGCCGCGCGGGCTCGGGGATAATCTCCGGGCTCGTCCCGAGCGCCATCCACGGCATCCAGTGAACCACCAGAACCTTACGACCCCGGGGCCGACCCCACCATGAAGACGCCTACCTACGTTCGATTCGCCTCCGCCCTGGCCGTGTGCGCCGTGACCGCGGGCTGCGCCGCGCCCGGCAACCCCGATCCGCGCGACCCCTGGGAAGGTTTCAACCGGGGCGTCTACAAGTTCAACGACACCGTCGACCGCGCCCTGTTCAAACCGGTCGCCCAGGCCTATACCTACATCACGCCGCAGCCGGTGCGCAGCTGCGTGCACAACATGTTCAGCAACGTGGGCGACCTCTGGTCGGCCACCAACAGCTTCCTGCAGGGTCGCGGCCACGATTTCGTCAACACCCTGGGACGCTTCCTGTTCAACACGACCATGGGGGTGGGCGGCTGCTTCGACGTCGCCTCGGCCAACGGCGCGCGCCGGATTCCCAACGACTTCGGCACCACCCTGGGCGTGTGGGGCTTCGGCCAGGGCCCCTACCTGGTGCTGCCGCTGTTCGGCGCCAGCTCGGTACGCGACGGCATCGGCCTGATCGGCGACTGGCAGGGTGGTATCGTCACCTATTCCAGCCCGGGCGCCATCGACAATATCCGCTGGCGCAACTCGCTGTGGGGCCTGGATGTCGTCGACACCCGCGCCAGCCTGCTCGACACCACCGACATGGTCGACCGCGTCGCGCTCGATCCCTACAGCTTCATCCGCGACGCCTACCTGCAGCGTCGGGCGGCCATGGTGCGCGGCACGGCGGGCGACGAAGAAAGCCTGCCCGATTACAGCGACGACGAGGGCGACGCGTCCACGCCCGCCCCGGCCCAGCCGGCCGCTCCCGCCTCCAGCCAGTAAGGGCGCGGCCTCATTCAGCAAGGAGTTCTCATGCGGTTTCCTGTCTATTCCGTGTTGCAGCGCCTGTTCTTCGCCGCGGCGCTCGGCCTGATGGCCGCCGCCGGCGCCCAGGCCAAGCCCGACCCCAATGGCGCCCCGGACAAGTTCGTGCTGGACGCCGCCAACGAGGCACTGGCCGCCATCAAGGCCGACGGCCAGCTGCGCGCCGGCGACCTGAACCGCATCAACCAGGCGGTCGACACCTACATCCTGCCGTACGTCAATTTCCGCAAGACCACCCAGCTGGCGGCCGGCCGCTACTGGCGCCAGGCCACGCCGCAACAGCGCGACGCGCTGGCCGACGCCTTCCGCGGCACCCTGATCCGCACCTACAGCGGCGCGCTGACCAGCGTGAACCAGAACACCACCATCAAGCTGCTGCCGTTCCGCGGCGACCCCAACGCCGACGACGTGGTGGTGCGCAGCCTGATCACGCAGGCCAACGGCCAGCCGGTCCAGGTGGATTACCGGCTCGAAAAAGACCCCGCGCAAGGCTGGCGCATCTACGACATGAACGTCGAGGGCATCTGGCTGATCCAGAACTACCGCAACCAGTTCGCCCAGCAGATCAACCAATCGGGCATCGATGGCCTGATCCAGGCGCTCAACCAGCGCAACCAGTAAGCCAGCAGGCGGCGCGCCCCCGGGCCACCGGGAGGCGCGCCGCCTTTTATAATGGGTGATTCGCTCTTTACCGGAGCCTCGCCGCTACCATGTCCGCCGTCAGCCTAGAACACGTTTCCAAGATCTATCCGCCGCGCCTGCCCGGCTGGAAAAAGCTGCTCGGACACACCGCCGGACCAGGCTTCCAGGCCTTGAACGACGTCAGCCTGACCATCGAGCCGGGCGAGTTCTTCGGGCTGCTGGGCCCCAACGGCGCGGGCAAGACCACCCTGATCTCCATCCTGGCCGGCCTGGCGCGCGCCTCCAGCGGCCGGGCCAGCGTCTGTGGCTACGATGTGGCCGCCGACTACAAGGCCGCCCGGCGCGCCCTGGGCGTGGTGCCGCAGGAACTGGTCTACGACCCGTTCTTCACCGTGCGCGAAACCCTGCGCATCCAGTCCGGCTATTTCGGTCTGCGCAAGAACGACGACTGGATCGACGAGATCCTGTTCAACCTCGGCCTGGCCGACAAGGCCAATTCCAATATGCGCGCCCTGTCGGGCGGCATGAAGCGGCGCGTGCTGGTGGCCCAGGCGCTGGTGCACCGCCCGCCCGTCATCGTGCTCGACGAGCCCACCGCCGGCGTAGACGTCGACCTGCGCCGCACGCTATGGGAATTCATCTCGCGCCTGAACAAGGCCGGCCACACCATCATGCTGACCACCCACTACCTGGAAGAAGCCGAAGCCCTGTGCGGCCGCATCGCCATGCTCAAGGGCGGCCGCATCGTCGCGCTGGACACCACCCAGGCGCTGTTGGCGCGGGTGGGCGGGGTCGACCTCGAAGACGCCTTCGTGCGCATCATGCACCGCGACGACACCCCCGTGGCCGACCTGCAACCCGAAGAGGTCTCGTCGTGACGCCGCCCCTGACCCCCACCTCCCAACCGCTGGTGCAGCCCCGCCTGGACGCCGGGTCGGGCTTTCCCACGCTGTTGCGCAAGGAACTGCTGCGCTTCTGGAAAGTCGCCTTCCAGACCATTGCCGCGCCGGTGGTCACCGCGCTGCTGTACCTGCTGGTGTTCGCCCAGGTGCTGGAAGGCCGCGTCATGGTGTACGGCACCGTGCCATACACCGCGTTCCTGATTCCCGGGCTGATGATGATGAGCATGCTGCAGAATGCCTTCGCCAACCCGTCGTCTTCGCTGATCCAGAGCCGCATCACCGGCAACCTGGTATTCGTGCTGCTGCCGCCGCTGTCGCACCGCGAAATCTTCTCGGCCTACCTGCTGGCCGCGGTGGCGCGCGGCTTGGCGGTGGGCGCCTGTGTGTGGCTGGTGGCCATCTGCTTCACGCCGCTGCCGCCCGCCCACCCCCTGTGGATCATCGCCTTCGCCGTCCTGGCCTGCGGCATCATGGGCGCGCTGGGCCTGATCGCGGGCCTCTGGTCGGAGAAGTTCGACCAGTTGGCGGTGTTCCAGAATTTCCTGATCATGCCGGCCACGTTCCTGTCCGGCGTGTTCTATTCCATTCACACGCTGCCGCCGTTCTGGCAGGCCGTATCGCACTGGAACCCCATCTTCTACACTATCGACGGCTTCCGCTACGGCTTTTTCTCCGTGTCGGACGTCTCGCCGTGGCGCAGCCTGGCGGTAGTGGCCGGGGTATTCGTCGTCCTGGCGATCACCACGATGCGCTTGCTGGCCAGCGGCTACAAACTCAGGAATTGACGTCCATGCTACCCACCCCCGAGCAGGTCCGCCAATATATCGCCGACGGCCTGCCGTGCGAGCACCTCGACGTACAAGGCGACGGCTCGCACTTCGACGCCCTCATCGTCAGCCGGGCCTTCGAGGGCAAGCGTCCGGTCGCCCGCCATCAGCTCGTCTACGCGGCGCTGGGCGAACGCATGAAGGCCGAGATCCACGCGCTTTCCATGCGCACGCTCACTCCGGACGAATACACCAAGGCGGGCAACTGATGGACAAGCTACGCATTACCGGCGGCCCGCAACTGCGCGGCGAAGTCGCCATTTCCGGCGCCAAGAACGCGGCCCTGCCGATCCTCTGCGCGGGCCTGCTCACGGCCGACGCGATCTCGATCGCCAATGTGCCGGACCTGAACGACACCTCCACCATGCTGCGCCTGCTCGGCCGCATGGGCGTGAAGGCCGAACGCGGCGCCGACGGCATCGTCACCGTGCAGGCCGACCACGTCGACAACCTCGAGGCGCCGTACGAGCTGGTCAAGACCATGCGCGCCTCGATCCTGGTGCTCGGGCCGCTGCTGGCGCGCTTCGGTGAAGCGCGCGTGAGCCTGCCCGGCGGCTGCACCATCGGCCAGCGTCCCGTCGACCAGCACATCAAGGGCCTGGCCGCGCTCGGGGCCGACGTCAGCATCGAACACGGCTTCGTGGTGGCCCGGGCCAAGCGCCTGAAGGGGGCTCCGATCCGCACCGACATGGTGACGGTCACCGGCACCGAGAACCTGCTGATGGCGGCCGTGCTGGCCGAAGGTCGGACCGTGCTCGAGAACGCCGCACGCGAGCCCGAGGTCATCGACCTGGCCGAGCTGCTCATCAAGATGGGCGCCCGCATCCAGGGCCACGGCACCGACCGCATCGTGATCGACGGCGTCGACCGCCTGCACGGCGCCGAGCACCGCGTCATTCCCGACCGCATCGAGGCCGGCACGTTCCTGTGCGCCGTGGGCGCGGCCGGCGGCGACATCATGCTGCGCAATGCCGCCCCCGGCGCCATGGGCGCCACGCTCGATAAACTGCTCGAAGCCGGCCTGGCCATCGAGACCGGCCCGGACTGGATCCACGCCGCCATGCAGGGCCGGCCGCGCGCGGTCGGCGTGCGTACCCACGAATACCCGGGCTTCGCCACCGACATGCAAGCCCAGCTCATGGCCCTGGACACGGTCGCCGAGGGCACCGCCGTCATCGTCGAGACCATCTTCGAAAATCGCTACATGCACGTGCAGGAGCTGCGCCGCATGGGCGCCGACATCGACATCGACGGCCACACCGCCGTGGTGCGCGGCGTGGCGCGCCTGTCCGGCGCCGCGGTCATGGCGACCGACCTGCGCGCCTCGGCCAGCCTGGTGATCGCCGGCCTGGCCGCCGAGGGCCAGACCACGGTCGACCGCATCTACCACCTCGATCGCGGCTACGACAAAATGGAAGTCAAGCTGCGCTCGCTGGGCGCCGACATCCAGCGCCTGACCGGCAAGGAAGCCCCATGACCGCCGCGCCCATCACCCTGGCGCTGTCCAAGGGCCGCATCTTCGAGGAAACCCTGCCACTGCTGGCCGAGGCCGGCATCCAGGTGGCCGAGAACCCGGAAAACTCGCGCAAGCTCATCCTGCCCACCAGCGATCCCGCGCTGCGGCTCATCATCGTGCGCGCCTCCGACGTGCCCACCTATGTGCAGTACGGCGCCGCCGACCTGGGCATCGCCGGCAAGGACGTCCTGATCGAGCACGCCGCCCAGCAGCCGGGCGGCCTGTACCAGCCGATCGACCTCGACATCGCCAAATGCCGGCTGTGCGTGGCGGTACGCAACGGCTTCGACTACCAGGCGGCGGTGCACCAGGGCGCCCGCCTGCGCGTCGCCACCAAGTATGTGCAATCGGCGCGCGAACACTTCGCTGCCAAGGGCGTGTACGTCGACATCATCAAGCTCTATGGCTCCATGGAGCTGGCCCCGCTGGTCGGGCTGGCCGATTGCATCGTCGACCTCGTGTCTTCCGGCGGCACGCTGCGCGCCAACGACCTGGTCGCCGTCGAAGACATCATGCCCATCTCCTCGCGCCTGATCGTCAACCAGGCCTCGCTCAAGACCCGCGGCGCGCGCCTGCAACCGCTGCTCGACGCCTTCGAGCGGGCCGCCCGCCGGGGAGCCGGCCGGGCCTGACGCCCTGCGGGCCGCCCACGCCCGCTACACTACGTTTTTGCCCCCGGCGGCGGCACCCGCATCAGCGCCGCCGCGGGCCTGTTTTCTTGCATCACCATGACGCCATGGCCCTGATCAACCGCCTCGATTCCCGCCAACCGGGATTCTCCTCCGCGCTGTCCCGGCTGCTGGCCTTCGAGGCCGCCGAGGACGAGTCCATCGACCGCGCCGCCGCCGGCATCCTGGCCGACGTGCGCAGCCGCGGCGACGCCGCCCTGCTGGAATACACCCAGCGGTTCGACCGCGTGGCGGCCACGTCCGCCCAGGCCCTGGAAATTCCCAAGGCCGACTGGCAGGCCGCGCTGGCGGCGCTGCCCATGGCGCAGCGCAATGCGCTCGAGACCGCGGCCGACCGGGTGCGCGCCTATCACGAGCACCAGCGCGGCGAAACCTGGACCTACACCGACGCCGAAGGCAACCTGCTGGGCCAGCAGATCACCCCGCTGGACCGCGTCGGCCTGTACGTGCCCGGCGGCAAGGCGGCCTATCCCTCGTCGGTGCTGATGAACGCCATCCCGGCCAAGGTCGCCGGCGTGCCCGAGCTGATCATGGTCACCCCCACCCCGGACGGCGCGCGCAACCCCATCGTGCTGGCCGCCGCGGCCATCGCCGGGGTGGACCGCGCCTTCGCCATCGGCGGCGCGCAGGCGGTAGGCGCGCTGGCCTACGGCACCGCCACCGTGCCGGCGGTCGACAAGATCGTCGGCCCCGGCAACGCCTACGTGGCGGCCGCCAAGCGCCGCGTGTTCGGCACCGTGGGCATCGACATGATCGCCGGCCCCAGCGAAATCCTCGTCATCTGCGACGGCAAGACGCCGGCCGACTGGATCGCCATGGACTTGTTCTCGCAGGCCGAGCACGACGAGCTGGCCCAGTCCATCCTGTTGTGCCCCGACGCCGCCTTCATCGACGAGGTGGAGGCCGCCATCGCCCGCCTGCTGCCCACCATGCCGCGCGCCGACATCCTGCGCGTCAGCCTGGCCAACCGCGGCGCCCTGATCCTGGTGCGCGACCTCGACGAAGCCTGCGCCATCGCCAACGATATCGCCCCCGAACACCTCGAGATCTCCACCGAGCAGCCCGAGCACTGGACCGCCCGCATCCGTCATGCCGGCGCCATCTTCATGGGCCGCTTCAGCTCCGAGTCCCTGGGCGACTACTGCGCCGGGCCCAACCACGTGCTGCCCACCTCGCGCACCGCGCGTTTTTCCTCGCCGCTGGGGGTGTACGACTTCCAGAAGCGCTCGAGCCTGATCCAGGTATCGCGGCAGGGCGCCCAGACACTCGGCCGCATCGCCGCCGAACTGGCGCTGGGCGAGGGCCTGCCGGCGCACGCGGCCAGCGCGCAATACCGGCTGGACAACCCGTGAGCGCCGCCCGGCCGCCCGAGCCCGGGCACGCGGCGGCCGAGGCCGTGGCCGGCCGCATTGCCGACACGGTGCGCGCCGACATCCGCGCGCTGGCCGCCTACGCGGTGGCGCCGGCCGCCGACGGCATCAAGCTCGATGCCATGGAATGCCCGTACGAGCTGCCCGAGGCAGTGCGCGAGGACATCGCCCGCGCCGTGCGCGACGCGGCCCTCAACCGCTACCCGCCGGGGGGCGTCGGCACGCTCGACCACGATGTCCGGCAAGCCTTCGGCATCCCCGCCGCGGCCGGCCTCCTGTTCGGCAACGGGTCCGACGAGCTGATCCACCTGATCGTCCAGGCCTGTTGCGAGCCCGGCGATACCGTCATGTCGCCCTGGCCGTCGTTCGTATACTTCGACATGGCGGCGCGCTTCGACCACGCCCGCTTCGTGGGCGTGCCGCTCACCGACACCCTGGAGCTGGACCTGCCCGCCATGCTGCAGGCCATCTCGCGGCATCGTCCCAAAGTGGTGTTCCTGGCCCTGCCCAACAATCCCACTGGCGGCCTGTGGCCCGACCAGGCGGTACAGGCGATCATCGACGCCGCGCCCGGGCTGGTAGTGCTGGACGAGGCCTACCAGCCGTTCGCCGGCCATACCTGGATGCCGCGCCTGCCGGCGCTGCCCAACGTGGTGGTGCTGCGCACCGTATCCAAGATCGGCCTGGCCGGCCTGCGCTTCGGCTACCTGGCCGGCCATCCCGGCTGGATCGCCCAGTTCGACAAGGTGCGCCCGCCCTACAACCTGAATGTGCTGACCCAGGCGGCGCTGCGCGCGGTCTTGCGCCACAAGCCGGTGCTCGACGCCCAGGCCGCGCGGCTGCGCGCCGACCGCGGCCCGCTCGCGGCCAGCCTGGCGGCCTTGCCCGGGGTAAGCGTCTTTCCCAGCGCCGGCAATTTCGTGCTTGCGCGCTTTTCCGGCCAGCCGGACGGCAACGCCGTGCATCTTGCCCTGAAAACGCGCAAAATACTGGTCAAGAACTTCTCCGGCGCCCATCCGCTGCTGGCCGGCTGCCTGCGCATCTCGGTCGGCACGCCGGCCGAGAACGCCGCGCTGCTGGCCGCCCTGCAAGACATTCTCCGTTCCTACTAGGCTCGCCCCCACCGTTTATGCGTACCGCCGAAATCACCCGCAACACCAACGAAACGCGCATCCGCGTGGCCGTCAACCTGGACGGCACCGGCGCGCAGACCATCGACACCGGCGTGCCGTTCCTGGACCACATGCTCGACCAGATCGCCCGGCACGGCCTGATCGACCTCGACATCAAGGCCGAAGGCGACCTGCACATCGACGCCCACCACACGGTCGAAGACGTCGGCATCACCCTGGGCATGGCCGTCGCCAAGGCGGTCGGCGGCAAGGCCGGCCTGCGCCGCTACGGGCATGCCTACGTGCCGCTGGACGAGGCCCTGTCGCGCGTGGTCGTCGATTTCTCCGGCCGTCCGGGCCTGGAATATCACATCCCATTCACGCGCGCGCGCATCGGCGACTTCGACGTCGACCTGACCCGCGAGTTCTTCCAGGGCTTCGTCAACCACGCCCTGGTCACGCTGCACATCGACAACCTGCGCGGCGTCAACGCCCACCACCAGTGCGAGACGGTCTTCAAGGCCTTCGGCCGCGCGCTGCGCATGGCGCTGGAACACGATCCGCGCATGGGCGACGTGGTGCCCTCCACCAAAGGCGTGCTGTAACCCACCCGCCAGGCAGATTTCAGTGACCTCCATTGCCATCGTCGATTACGGAATGGGCAACTTCCATTCCGTCGCGCGCGCGCTGCGCTATGCCGCGCCCGACGCCGATATCCGCATCTGCAACCGCGCCGCCGACATCGACGCGGCCGACCGCGTCGTCTTCCCCGGCCAGGGCGCCATGGCCGACTGCATGCGCACGCTCAACGAATCCGGCCTGCGCGACGCCGTCGAGCGCGCCGCGCGCGCCAAGCCGCTCCTGGGCGTATGCGTCGGCGAACAAATGCTCTTTGAAGCCAGCGAAGAAGGCGACACCCCCTGCCTGGGGCTGTTCCCCGGCACCGTGCGCCGCTTCGCCGGCGATGCCTTCGCCGACGCCGCGGCCCCGCTGGACGGCGCCGAACGCCTCAAGGTGCCGCACATGGGCTGGAACCAAGTCCGCCAGACCCGCTCCCATGCATTGTGGGCCGGCATTCCCGACCACGCCCATTTCTATTTCGTGCACAGCTACTACGCCGCGCCGGCCGACCCTGGCCTCACAGTGGGAGAAACCGACTACGGCGTTACATTTACCTGCGCCGTGGCAGCGGCTAACATTTTCGCGGTGCAGTTCCACCCCGAGAAAAGCGCGGCGCACGGTTTGCGCCTGTACCGCAATTTTGTAGACTGGAACCCATAGCCGCCCCGTACGAGCCTCGGCCGGCCTTTTTTCAACCGATTTTTCAACGCTCGCTATCCACCATGCTGCTGATCCCCGCCATCGATCTCAAAGACGGGCGCTGCGTACGCCTGCGCCAGGGAGACCTCGACGAGGCAACGGTATTCTCCGAAGACCCCGCCGCCATGGCCACGCACTGGCTCGACCTCGGCGCGCGGCGCCTGCACCTGGTCGACCTCAACGGCGCCGTCGCGGGCAAACCCAAGAACGACGCGCCCATCAAGGCCATCCTGGACGCCGTCGGCGACGACATCCCGGTGCAGATCGGCGGCGGCATCCGCGACCTCGACACCATCGAGTCCTATCTCGACGCCGGCATCTCGTACGTGATCATCGGCACGGCCGCCGTGAAGAATCCCGGCTTCCTGCAGGATGCCTGCGGCGCCTTCCCCGGCAACATCATCGTCGGCCTGGATGCGCGCGAGGGCAAGATCGCCACCGACGGCTGGAGCAAGCTGACCCGCCACGATGTCCTCGACCTGGCCAAGAAATTCGAGGACTACGGCTGCGAGGCCATCATCTACACCGACATCAGCCGCGACGGCATGATGTCGGGCGTGAACGTCGACGCCACCGTGCGCCTGGCGCAGCACGTGCGCATCCCGGTCTTCGCCTCCGGCGGCATCGCCGGCATCCAGGACATCGAGGCCCTGTGCGCGGTCGAGGAAGAGGGCGTCGAGGGCGCCATCCTGGGCCGCAGCATCTACGAAGGCGCGCTCGATTTCAAGGCCGCGCAGGCCCGCGCCGACGAACTCAGCCAATGAACGCCCCCAATCCGCAGCCCGCCGCCAAGCCGGGCGCAGCCCCGGCCACCCCGCTGACCCGCCGCATCATCCCCTGCCTGGATGTCACCGCGGGGCGGGTGGTCAAGGGCGTCAACTTCGTCAACCTGACCGACGCGGGCGATCCGGTCGAGATCGCCCGCCGCTACGACGAGCAGGGCGCGGACGAGCTCACCTTCCTCGACATCACAGCCACCAGCGACGACCGCGACCTGATCCTGCCCATCATCGAGCAGGTGGCTTCGCAGGTGTTCATCCCGCTGACCGTGGGCGGCGGCGTGCGCCAGGTGTCCGACGTGCAGCGCCTGCTCAATGCCGGAGCCGACAAGATCAGCATCAACAGCGCGGCCGTGGCCAACCCGGAACTGGTGCGCGCGGCGGCCGGCTACCACGGCTCGCAGTGCATCGTGGTGGCCATCGACGCGCGCCGCGTGTCGGCCGCCGGCGAACCGGCCCGCTGGGAAGTCTTCACCCACGGCGGCCGCAAGCCGACCGGCCTGGACGCCGTGGCGTGGGCACGCCGCATGGCGGCCTATGGCGCCGGCGAGATCCTGCTCACCAGCATGGACCGCGACGGCACCAAGTCCGGCTTCGATCTCGAACTCACCCGCGCCGTGTCCGACGCCGTGCCGGTTCCCGTCATCGCCTCGGGCGGGGTGGGCAGCCTGCAGCACCTGGCCGACGGCGTCACCACCGGGCGCGCCAGCGCCGTGCTGGCCGCCAGCATCTTCCATTTCGGCCAGCACACGGTGCGCGAATGCAAACAATTCATGGCCGATCAAGGCATCGCCGTGAGACTGGGCTAGACTGCATCCCATGAATACCGATCCCGCCTGGATGGCCGACGTCGTCTTCGACGACAACGGCCTCATTCCCGCCATCGCCCAGGACGCCGACAACGGCCAGATCCTCATGGTGGCCTGGATGAACCGCGCCGCGCTCGCCGAAACCGCCGCCACCGGGCGCGCAGTGTACTGGTCGCGCTCGCGCCAGCGCCTGTGGCGCAAGGGCGAGGAATCCGGGCATACGCAGGCCGTGCACGAATTGCGCCTGGACTGCGACGGCGACGTGGTCCTGCTCAAGGTCCACCAGCATGGCGGCATCGCCTGCCATACCGGCCGCGCGAGCTGCTTCTTCCGCCGCCTGGAAGGCGCCTCCGGCGAGGCCTCCTGGGTCACCGTCGACCCCGTCCTGAAAGACCCGGAACACATCTACAAATGACCGCTCCCGCCGCCGGCGCCGACACCCTGGCGCGCATCGCCGACACCCTGGCCACCCGCCGCCCCGACCAGGGCGGCGATCCCCAGACGTCCTACGTGGCCAAGCTGCTGGCCAAGGGACCCGACGCGTTCCTGAAGAAAATCGGCGAAGAAGCCACCGAGCTGGTCATGGCCGCCAAGGACGGCGCGCCCGATCGCATCATCAGCGAAACCGCCGATCTATGGTTTCACTGCCTGGTCACTTTGACTCACTACAATCTGCGGCCCGAAGACGTGCTGGCCGAACTGGCACGCCGGGAAGGGCTGTCGGGCCTTGAAGAAAAAGCGCGGCGGCCCGCCCACTGAGCACGGAACCTGAGATGAGCGACAACTGTATCTTCTGCAAGATCGCCCGCGGCGAGATCCCCTCCAGGAAGGTCCACGAAGACGACGAATTCGTGGCCTTTCACGACATCAACCCGGCGGCCCCGGTGCACCTGCTGCTCATCCCGCGGCGGCACGTCGTGTCGCTGCAGGACATCGGCGCCGACGATGCCGGCTGGTTGGGTAGAATGGTGACTCTGGCGTCCCAACTGGCGGCCGAGAACGGCTGCCGCCCGGGACCCGAAGGCGGGTTCCGCCTGATGGCCAACTCGGGCGTCGAAGGCGGCCAGGAAGTCCCGCACCTGCATTTCCACATTCTCGGCGGTCAGCGTCCCTGGAAAGGGCGCATGGCTCCCAACGCATAATCACGGAGAACCGTCATGGGTAGCTTCAGCATCTGGCATTGGTTGATCGTCCTGGTCATCATTGCTCTCGTATTCGGCACCAAGAAACTGCGCAACATCGGCAGCGACCTCGGCGGCGCGGTCAAGGGCTTCAAGGAAGGCATGAAGGACGCCAACTCCGACAAGCCCGCCGACCAGGTCACCCAGCAAAAGGTCGCGGACGACACCATCGACGTCCAGGCCAAAGAAAAGACCAATTCCTGATCCCTGCCACCAGCCCCTCCCGGAGCAATGCCGCCAGGCATTGCTCCGGCCCACCTGATTGAGCGAGCAGACGCCGCATGTTTGATGTCAGTTTCACCGAGCTGATGGTAATCGGCGTCATCGCGCTGATCGTCATCGGCCCCGAACGGCTGCCCAAAGTGGCGCGCACCGTCGGCCACCTGCTCGGCCGCGCGCAGCGCTACGTCAACGACGTCAAGAGCGACATCCAGCGCGAAATCGAACTCGACGAACTGCGCAAGTTCAAGAGCGAAATGGACGAGGCGGCCAGCAGCATGACCTCGTCGCTGCGCGAGACCGAAAACTCCCTGCGCACCGGCCTGAATGACACCGCCCGCGAAGCCACGCAGGCGGTATCCGGCGCCCAGCCGGCGGCTGCCCCGCCACCCTCTGCCGAGCCGGCGCCGCCGGCCGCCCCGGCACCGGCCGCCGTCCCCGCGTCGCCCGACGAGCCAGCGCCCGCCGCGCCGTCCGGACCGCAGCCCCCCATCAAGCAAAACACCGGTACCGCACCGTGACCCAGGACGCCAAGCAAGACACGCTGGACCAGGAACAGCCGCAAGAAACCTTCATCTCGCACCTGGTCGAACTGCGCAGCCGCCTCATGAAGGCGGCGCTCGCCGTCATCGGCGTGTTCGTCGTGCTGTTCATCTATCCGGGCGCATCCGTCATCTACGACGTGCTGGCCCAGCCCATGCTGGCCTCGCTGCCCGAAGGCACGCGCATGATCGCCACCGGCGTCATCACGCCCTTCATGGTGCCCGTCAAGGTCACCCTGATGGCCGCCTTCGTCGTCGCGCTGCCCGTCGTGCTGTACCAGGCCTGGGCCTTCGTGGCGCCCGGCCTGTACCGGCACGAAAAGCGCCTGGCCCTGCCGCTGATCGTCTCCAGCACGCTGCTCTTCATCCTGGGCATGGCGTTCTGCTACTTTTTTGTGTTCCGCACGGTCTTCCATTTCATCGCCACGTTCGCGCCGCAGTCGATCACGCCGGCGCCCGATATCGAGGCCTATCTCAGCTTCGTGATGACCATGTTCATGGCCTTCGGCATTACATTCGAAGTGCCGGTGGCGGTGGTGCTGCTGGTCAAGACCGGCATCGTCGAACTCGACAAGCTGCGCAGCGCGCGCGGCTACGTGGTGGTCGGCGCCTTCGTGATTGCGGCGGTGGTCACGCCGCCCGACGTGGTCAGCCAGTTCATGCTGGCCGTGCCCCTGTGCCTGCTGTATGAAGTCGGCCTGATCTGCGCGCGCATGGTCACTCCGGGCAAGAAAGACGAAGACGCCGAAGACGCGGCAGGCAGCCTGACCGAACACCGCTGACGCCGTGCCTCTACCTGGGCGCAGCCCGGGTCGCTGCCCGGCCTATGTCGTCGTCCCGTATAAAGCGGACACTTTCACTCTTGTCCGTCCGTGCCCGGCAACCGTAAATTGCCGGCATGACGCTCGCACACCGTTTGCGCGCCCAGATGCGATGGCGCGGCATCAAAAGCCAGAATCAATTGGCACGTATCTCAGGCGTGCCCCAGTCGTCCATTCACCGCATATTGGCCCGGGGTGACGCCTATTCACCCGCTCGCAGCACGCTGCAACGCCTCGCCCAGGCACTGGACACGTCGGTCCCCTGGCTCACCGATGGCGTCGAACCCCTGGCGCGGCCCGCCGGGGCGCAGGCCCGGCAGCCGCTGCCGGCGGCCGAGCCCGACGGCTACGCCGCCGAACTGCAGGCCCTGATGGACCGGCTGCCCACCGACGCCCGCAAGAAAATCGTGGCCATCGCGCGGCTGATCGCCGACGGCCCGCGCCTGCCACCCGCCACGAAGGCCCATGCGGTCCATCCGCCGGCGCCAGAACGCCTGCGCTAGCGCGGCCGCGCGGGCCTCGTCCCCACGACCACCGTCACATCGCGCGCCTTGCCGCCACGCAGGATACCCAGGGTGGCCTTCTCGCCCGGCGGCAGCGCCGCGATCAACCGCAGCATCGACACCGTGTCCTGCACCGGCGCACCATTGACCGTCTGGACGATATCGCCGACGCGCAGCCCCGACTTGCCCGCCGGGCCGCCGCGCATCACGCCCGCAATGACCACGCCGCGGGTATCGGGCGCCAGGCCGAAGGCGCGCGCCAGGTCGGGCGTGACATCCTGGGGCTCGATGCCGAGCCAGCCGCGCCGCACGGAGCCGGTCTTGATGATGTCGTCCATGACCTTGCGGGCGGCATCGATGGGGATGGCAAACCCGATGCCCAGCGAGCCGCCCGATTCGGAATAAATGGCCGTGTTGATGCCGATCAGATTGCCCTGGGCGTCGATCAGCGCCCCGCCGGAATTGCCGGGATTGATCGCCGCGTCGGTCTGGATGAAGTTCTCGTAGGTATTGATGCCCAGCCCGTTGCGTCCCAGCGCCGACACGATGCCCTGGGTAGTGGTCTGCCCGACGCCGAACGGGTTGCCAATGGCCAGCACCACGTCGCCCACGCGCAGGCTGCGATCGGCGGCAAACGCGGCGACGGGCAGGGGCCGGATGCCGGGATCCAGCTTCAGCACCGCCAGGTCGGTCTCGGGATCGGCGCCCACCACCTTGGCGCTGCCGCTGCGGCCGTCCGCCAGCGCGACCTCGATGGCGTCGGCCGCCTCCACGACGTGATAATTGGTGAGCACGTAGCCTTCGCCGCTGACGATCACGCCCGAACCCAGGCTGGTGGAAGCCTGGCGGCGGCTCAGGCCCGGCACCTGGCCGAACAGCTGCCGCAGGACCGGGTCATCGGGTAATGGCACGACCGGCACGTTGACGTGCTTGGTCGTGAACACATTGACCACCGCCGGCGCGGCCTTGGTGACGGCCGCCGCATAGCTCGCCACCGCCGGCGCGCCGGCCGGCTGGGCGGGCGCGCCGGCCGGCGCGGGCGCCGACAGGCGCAGCCAATCGGGCCGCAAGGTGGTCACGACGAATAAAATGGCCAGACATACCGTGACGGCCTGAGCGAATATCAGCCAGTAGCGACGCATGATCCTGACAAGGTAGGGCAATGAAAACTGTCGACACCCGCGAAGTGGCAGCCTGGCTGGACACCACGCTGCAAGCGGCGCGATTCAAAGATTACTGTCCCAACGGCCTGCAAGTGGAAGGCCGGCCGCAGATAGGCCACATTATCACCGGCGTCACCGCTTCCGAGGCACTGCTGCGCGCGGCCATCGAACGCGGCGCGGACGCCGTGCTGGTCCATCACGGCTGGTTCTGGAAAAACGAGGACCCGCGCGTGCGCGGGCCACGCCGCACGCGGCTGGCCCTGGCGCTGGCCCACGAGCTGAACCTGTTCGCGTACCACCTGCCGCTGGACGCGCATCCGCAGTGGGGCAACAACGCGCAGCTGGCGCAAGTGCTGGGCCTGGCGCCGCAGTACCTGGCCGACGGCGCGCCCGCGGCCTGCGGACCGGACAATCTCATCTGGCTGGGCACGGCGCCCGGCCTGGCCACGCTCGGCGCGCTGGCCGAGCGCGTGCGCGAACGCCTGCAGCGCGAGCCTCTGCTGGTGGGCGAGCCGGATCGCCCGCTGGCCCGCGTGGCCTGGTGCACAGGCGCCGCCCAGGGGATGCTCGCCGACGCGGTGGAAGCCGGCGTCGATGCCTACATCACCGGCGAGGCCTCCGAGCCCACCGTGCATCTCGCGCGCGAGACCGGCGTCGGGTTCATCGGCGCCGGCCACCATGCCACCGAGCGTTACGGCGTGCAGGCGCTGGGCGACGCACTGGCGCGCCAGTTCGGCATCCGGGTCGAATTCATCGACATCGACAACCCGGTGTAGGCCGGCCACCCCCGCGCCGCGCTTATTTCTTCAGCAGGTCGCGGATTTCCCGCAGCACCACCAGGTCTTCGGCGGGCGCTTCGGGGGCCGGGGCCTCTTCTTCCTTGCGGCGCGCCGAGTTGATCGCCTTGACAATGATGAACACCACCAGCGCCAGCAGGATGAAATTGATGAGGATCGTCAGGAAGTTGCCCCACGCCAGCACGATGGCGCCCGCCTTGGTGAGGTCGGCGTAGGTCATGGGGCCGGCGTAGCCTTCCGGCGCCGACAGCACCAGGAACTTGTTGGAAAAATCGACCGAACCGCCGAGGATGAAGTTGACCAGCGGCATGATCAGGTCCTTGACCACCGAATCGACGATCTTGCCGAATGCCGCGCCAATGATTACACCCACCGCCAGGTCGATCGCATTGCCCTTGACGGCGAAATCGCGAAATTCCTTGAGAAAACCCGATGCTTTGCTCATGAATGCTCCTTACGTCGTTCGCCCGTCAGTGGGCAGGCGCTATAATACGCGGTTGCTATGTTGTTACATATTTCGGCATAACGGATGCTGCAAGCCTGATGCTACAGGCACTGCGGGCGCATCAACAAGGATAGGAAGATGAGTCAGGATACGCTGGTGCATGACGATGACGGTGCGGTTGATCCCAACCTCCCACCAGATCCTTCGCGCCGTTTCTGGGTAACGACCGCCTGTGCGGTGGGCGGAGTCGCCGGCGTGGCAACCGCCGTTCCCTTCGTCAGCACCTTCGCCCCTTCTGAAAAAGCCCGCGCCGCCGGCGCGCCCGTCGAAGTCGACGTGGCCACCCTGGCCCCCGGCCAGATGCGCACCGTCGAATGGCGCGGCAAGCCGGTCTGGATCATCCGCCGCACCGAAGAGCAGCTCGCCGGCCTGAAGACCCAGGACGCCTTCGTCGCCGATCCCAACTCCGAGCGCCCCGGCTTCACGCCTGAATACGCCCAGAACGAATACCGTTCGCGCAAGCCCGACCTGTTCGTCTGCGTCGGCATCTGCACCCATCTCGGCTGCTCGCCCACCGCCCACTTCGAGACCGGCGGCGGCGGCGGCCTGCCCGCCAACTGGGAAGGCGGCTTCCTGTGCCCCTGCCACGGCTCCACTTTCGACATGGCTGGCCGCGTGTACAAGAACAAGCCCGCGCCCGACAACCTCGAAGTTCCGCCGTACCAATACCTGAGCGACACCCGCATCATCGTCGGGGTTGACGAAGAGAACAAGGCCTGACGCGAACAGCGCAGCCTCCTACCCCGACCTTAGCAAAATACGCCCCGTATAGAAGGAGCCATTGATGGCTGGCGAAAAAACCGTCGAGACAACAGGCCTGCTGGGCTGGCTGGACCGGCGCTTCCCGGTGACTTCCACCTGGAAAGCGCACCTGTCCGAGTATTACGCGCCCAAGAACTTCAATTTCTGGTATTTCTTCGGATCCCTGGCGCTGCTGGTGCTGGTGCTCCAGATCGTCACCGGCATCTTCCTGGTGATGCACTACAAGCCCGACGCCGAACGCGCGTTCCAGTCGGTCGAATACATCATGCGCGAAGTGCCGTGGGGCTGGCTGGTGCGCTACATGCACTCCACCGGCGCCTCGATGTTCTTCGTGGTGGTCTACCTGCACATGCTGCGCGGGCTGTTCTACGGCTCGTACCGCAAGCCGCGCGAACTGGTCTGGATCTTCGGCGTGGCCATCTTCCTGTGCCTGATGGCCGAAGCGTTCTTCGGCTACCTGCTGCCCTGGGGCCAGATGTCCTACTGGGGCGCCCAGGTGATCGTGAACCTGTTCTCGGCCATCCCGTTCATCGGCCCTGAACTGTCCATCTGGATCCGCGGCGACTACGTCGTCTCCGACGCCACCCTGAACCGCTTCTTCTCGTTCCACGTCATCGCCATCCCGCTGGTGCTGATCGGCCTGGTGGCCGCCCACCTGGTGGCGCTGCACGAAGTCGGCTCCAACAACCCCGACGGCGTCGAAATCAAGCAAGGCCCGAAGGACAAGCACGGCCGCCCGAAGGACGGCATCCCGTTCCACCCGTTCTACACCGTCCACGACATCATGGGCGTGGCGGGCTTCCTGATCGTCTTCGCGGCGATCGTGTTCTTCGCGCCGGAAATGGGCGGCTACTTCCTGGAATACAACAACTTCATTCCGGCCGATCCGCTCAAGACCCCGCCGCACATCGCGCCGGTCTGGTACTTCACGCCGTTCTACTCCATGTTGCGCGCCACCACCAACGAATTCACGTGGGTGCTGGCCGGGGCCGCCGTGCTGGGCGCCGTCGCGCTGCTGGTCAAGAGCAACCTGAAGGGTTTCATGCGCATCGCCGTGCCGGGCCTGCTGGTCGTCATCGCCGTCCTGCTGCGCGTCATCGACGCGAAGTTCTGGGGCGTGGTGGCCATGGGCGGCGCCGTCGTCATCCTGTTCTTCCTGCCCTGGCTCGACCACTCTCCCGTCAAGTCCATCCGCTACCGTCCGGGCTGGCACAAGGTCCTGTACGGCATCTTCATCGTCAACTTCCTGGTGTTGGGTTTCCTGGGTACGCAGCCGCCCAGCGACGCGTACAACCTGACCTCGCAGATCGGCACGCTGATCTACCTGGGCTTCTTCTTCCTGATGCCCGTCTGGAGCCGCCTCGGCACGTTCAAGCCGGTTCCCGACCGCGTCACGTTCCATGCCCACTGAGCCACGAACCCATAACGGAATGACCATGATCAAGAAGCTGATTGGTGCCGTAGCGTTGATGCTCACGTGTACCGCCACGTACGCCGCCGAGAGCGGCTACCCGCTGGAAACCGCGCCCAACCGCGTCAACGACGTCGCGGCGCTGCAGAACGGCGCCAAGCTGTTCGTCAACTACTGCCTGAACTGCCATAGCGCGTCGTCGATGCGCTACAACAAGCTGCAGGACATCGGCCTGACCGACGACCAGATCAAGGAAAACCTGCTTTTCACCGGCGAAAAGGTCGGCGACCTCATGAACATCGCCATGAAGCCCGAGGACGCCAAGAAGTGGTTCGGCACCACGCCCCCGGACCTGTCCGTCATCGCGCGCGCGAAGTCGATCAACGCCGGCCCCACGGGCGCCGACTACATCTACACCTACCTGCGTACGTTCTACCGCAACACCGCGCGCGCCACCGGCTGGGACAACCTGGTGTTCCCCAACGTCGGCATGCCGCACGTCCTGTGGGAACTGCAGGGCCCGCGCGAGCTCACCACGGTGGCCATGCACGAAGTCACGGGCAAGGACGGCGCCAAGAGCTGGGAACGCGTTACCACCACCTACGACGCCCAGGGCTATTCCACCGTCAAGACCGAGCCGGTTGCCGATTTCCATGGCCATGCCTCGGTCGAAGCCAAGTTCAAGGCGCTGGATCCCGCCAAGGCGGCCGCGTACGACAACGACGCGGCCGACCTGACCGCGTTCCTCGCCTGGATGGCCGAGCCCGGCCAGCTCTTCCGCAAGCAACTGGGCGTCTGGGTGCTGCTGTTCCTGGGCCTGTTCCTGGTGGTAGCCTGGCGCCTGAACGCTTCCTACTGGAAACACGTGCGCTGATTATCAATGCCCCGCCAGGTTGCCGGCCCGGCTTCGCGCCGGCCGGCAACGTGATCCCGATAGGGCGGCACACCTATCCCACCCTGGCAATCGGGGCCAGCGCCTGCTAGATTAGCAGCGCTGGCCTTTCGCTTTTCATACAAGGACTTACCGCCATGATGGTGCTCTATTCCGGAACCACGTGCCCTTTCTCGCAACGCTGCCGCTTCGTGCTGTTCGAGAAGGGAATGGATTTCGAGATCCGCGACATCGACCTGTACAACAAGCCCGAAGACATTTCGGTCATGAACCCGTACGGGCAGGTGCCCATCCTCGTCGAGCGCGACCTGGTGCTGTACGAGTCGAACATCATCAACGAGTACATCGACGAGCGCTTCCCGCACCCGCAGCTGATGCCGGCCGATCCCGTCATGCGCGCGCGCACCCGCCTGTTCCTGTACAACTTCGAGAAAGAGCTGTTCGTCCACGTCTCCACGCTGGAAGACCGCAGCGCCAAGCCCGACGAGAAGAAGCTGGTCAACGCCCGCCAGAACATCCGTGACCGGCTGGCCCAGCTGGCCCCGCTGCTGCTCAAGAACAAGTACATGCTGGGCGACGAGTTCTCGATGCTGGACGTGGCCGTCGCGCCGCTGCTGTGGCGCCTGGACCACTACGGTATCGAACTGCCGAAGAACGCCGCGCCGCTGCAAAAATACGCGGAACGCATCTTCTCGCGTCCGGCCTACATCGAAGCGCTGACGCCGTCCGAAAAAGTCATGCGTCGCTGAGCGCCAAGGGTTGTGCAATATGGGTGAAACTTCCACCAAGCCTTATCTGCTGCGCGCGCTGCACGAATGGTGCACCGACAACGGCTATACGCCGTACATCACCGTGCAGGTCGACGAGCACACCATGGTGCCGGCGGCCCACGTGCGCGACGGCCAGATCACGCTGAACGTGGGCACGCTGGCCACCAACAAGCTGGTGCTGGGCAATGAATTCATCGAATTCCAGGCCCGCTTCAGCGGCGTCACCGAGAACGTGTCGGTGCCGATCGGCGCGGTCAGCGCCATCTACGCCCGCGAGACGGGCGCTGGCATGGGTTTCGAAGTCCAGCCCTACGAGCCGCCCGCCCGCGACGACAGCGCGGCCCCGGCGACCGAAGCCGTTCCCGGCCAGTCCGAGTCGGCCCCCACCGACCCAGCCGAAGGCGGCGACGAGCCCAAGCGCCCGCACCTGACCATCGTCAAATAGGCCGGTCGCTGGGCCCGGGCGCCCGGATTTACTACAATGCAGTCCCTTTGCCCGCCGCCTCCGCGCGGCGGCGCATCCGCCGGTGTAGCTCAGTTGGTAGAGCAGCTCACTTGTAATGAGAAGGTCGAGGGTTCGATTCCTTTCACCGGCACCATCGCTATTCCCTTCTAGCCCCTGGAAACACCCGCTACGACGACGCCCGCATAGCGGGTTTTTTTGTCGTGGGCAGAATCCCCCGCGGCATTTACATTAAGCCACTAAAACAACATTTCCAATTATGTCTGCCCAATCGACATAATGAAAGACGCGGATATTTAAACGAATAAAAACGCAGCTTTCGATTTTATTTTCAAACCCTGCATCGAGAAAAATAAAAGGTTTGAAAATTAACTTTTCTTGATCGTAGAAAACGTAGCTTTTTGTTATCCCTTCGATATTCTGTCGCCGAGCTCATTACCAGTTGTGTTGTTCGGCATTGTTCGGAAAGGAGAAGGGCATTAACTGCAGGGCTCATTGCAATTCATTCGAATAATTGCCACCGACGCGAAACAAACTGCCATAAAGCAATTTTGCCCGCATCTCCGTTTTTTATTTTCAGGAAACTCTTCATGAACTCCAGCGTGACTTCTATTTTCAAACGGACCGTCCTGGGCCTGGCCCTGGCAGGGGTTTTGCCGGTGGCCGCGCAGGCCGCGACCGGCACGGTCAAATTCGAAGGCGAAATCATCCAGTCGACTTGCGACGTGACCAGCGCCACCAAGGACCAGACGGTCGTCATCGGCACGTATCCGACGTCGCTGTTCAAGAACGTGGGCGATGTGTCCTCGTCCAAGGCCTTCACCATCGGCCTGGAGAACTGCGATCCGGGCGCGTACACCATCCGCTTCGACGGCCAGGCCCCCACCGGCCATCCCGAGCTGCTGGCGGTGAGCGTGGCCACCGGCGTGGGCATCGAGATCCTGGACAACAGCGACAAGGTGTTCCCCCTGAACCAGGACATCACCGATCCGGCCATCGTCAATGTCGGCACCGATGGCACCGCGACGGTCAACCTGAAGGCCCGCTACAAGTCCTTCGAGCAGACCGTGGGCGCCGGCGAAGCCAACGCCACCTCGACCTTCTCGATCGAGTATCGCTGATCGGCAAGGCGGGGCGCCGGCCGGCGCGGTATCCGGCCTGCCCCCGGCAACGAAGCAACGCGGCGGGCGGCGCGATTTCCGCGCCGCCCGCCGCGCACAGCAAGTTTTATCGCAGAGCACTGTCATGATTTTCATCCAAGCATTCGGCCGCTGGGCGGCATGGGCCAGGCGCCTGGCCGGCGCGGCGACGCTCGGGCTGGCCCTGCACGGCGCCGCCCAGGCAGCCGTCCACGTACAGGCCACGCGCGTGGTCTACCACGGACAGGCCGCCTCGGCGTCAGTGGCGATCTCGAACAAGAGCGCGCTGCCCTATATGGTGCAGACCTGGCTGGATACGGGTGACGCCACAGTCATGCCGGAAAACCTGCCCGTGGCGATCACGCCACCGCTGATGCGGCTGGCTCCGGGGGAGGAAGCCCTGGTGCGCACCATCTATGCCGGCCAGGGCCTGCCTGGCGACCGGGAATCCCTGTTCTGGATCAACATCCAGGAAATCCCGCCGCGCTCGGAGGCCGCCAATGCGCTGCAGGTGGCGATCCGTACACGCATCAAGCTGTTCTACCGCCCGGCCGGCCTGAAGACGACCCTGGACGAAGCGGCGCGCGCCTTGCAGTGGCGCATCGACGGCCAGACGCTGAAGATCAGCAATGCCAGCCCGCTGCACGTCACTTTCGCGCACATCCAGGACCGGCCCGCCGGCGGCACCGCACAGGGCATCGATGTCGACATGATCGCCCCCGGCCAGACCTTGTCCGTGCCGCTGCGGCAACTGAACCTCGCCTCGCGCGGCACGCTGCGCTTCGGCTACATCAATGACTACGGCGGCGTTTCCGACGTTGCCGACGTGCCCTTGCAGCACTGACGACCCGCACGCCGCTTACCATGCCTACCACGCTTTGCAGAATCCGCGCCGCGGCGCGGAGGGGCCTCGTCGTCCCTCGCCTGGCGCCCCTGGCCGCCGCCGTGTGCGCCCTGGGCGCGGGCCAGCCCGCTGCCGCCCAAGAGGAATTCAACCTGGACTTCCTGCGCGGCGACGCGCGCCAGGCCGACGTATCCGCGCTGACCAGCCCGGGCGGCATCCTGCCGGGCACGTACCCGTTCACGGTCTACCTGAATGGCACGGAAACGGCGCGCGAAGACATCGTTTTCGTCAAATCCGCCGCGGCCCGCGTCGAACCTTGCCTGAACCGGACACAACTGGCCAACTGGGGCGTGCTGCTGCCGGAAACAGCGACCGAGGCCGCCACGCCGGCGGCCTGCGCCAACATCGCCGCGCTGATTCCGGACGCGCACGTCGCCTATAACGGCAACCAGCAGCGCCTGGACCTGAGCGTGCCGCAGCGCTACCTGGTGGCAGTGCCGCGCGGCTTCATCCAGCCGTCGCTGCGCGACCAGGGCATCAATGCCGCGTTCGTGAACTACAACCTGAACGGCACGCACAACCACCAGAAGGGCTACGGCAACTCGGACTACTTCTTCGCGTCGTTCAACAGCGGCATCAACCTGGGCGCCTGGCGCCTGCGCCACAATGCCACGGTCAACCACGAAAGCGGCGGCGACACGCAGTGGCGCACGCAAAGTGTATGGGCGGAGCGCGACCTGCAATCGATACGCAGCCGCGTCACGCTGGGCGACACCTACACGGCCAACGGCGTGTTCGACAGCGTGCAGTTCCGCGGCGCCCAGCTCGCCAGCGATGACGAGATGCTGCCATACAGCCAGCGCAGCTACGCGCCGGTGGTGCGCGGCGTGGCCGCCAGCAATGCGCGGGTCGAGATCCGCCAGGACGGCAGCCTGATCTACGCCGTCAATGTGGCGCCGGGCCCGTTCCAGATCAGCGACATCGTGCCCAACCGCATGAGCGGCGACCTGGAAGTGTCGGTGATCGAGGCCGACGGATCGGTGCAGCGCTACAGTCAGGCGTTTTCGGCGGTGGAAACCATGCTGCGGCCGGGCCTGTGGCGCTATGAGATCAATGCCGGCGAACTGCGCAACGGCTACACCGACTACCGGCCGGCCTTCGTGCAGGCCACGCTGGCGCGCGGCCTGGAATCGAACACCACGCCGTACGGCGGCCTGCTGCTGGCGGAGAACTACAGCGCGGCCGCGCTCGGCGTGGCGCAGAGCCTGGGCAGCTTCGGGTCGGTGTCGTTCGACGTCACGGCGGCCCGGACCAAGCTCGCCAACGGCGACACCAAGACCGGGCAAAGCTACCGCTTCCTGTATTCCAAGTCGCTCAATGAGCTCGGCACCGAGTTCCGCCTGGTGGGCCACCGCTATTCGACTTCGGGCTACTACGACTTCAATGACGCCGCGGCAGAGCGCGATCAATGGCGCAACGGCTACTACGAGGCCAACTACCGGGATCCGCGCGAGACCTTCGACGGCACGCCGAGCTGGTCCTCGTCGCGCGAGCGCCACGTGCAGTCCAACCGCTATTACAACAAGCGCAGCCGGCTGGAAGTCGCCGTCAACCAGCGCCTGACGAATGATCACTCCCTGTACGCCAGCTACAACAACCAGACGTACTGGGGTTCGAACGACAAGGAGCGCAACATCCAGGTCGGCGTGAACGGCCGCGTGAAGTTCATGACGTACGGCCTGTTCGTGCGCGATACGCGCAGCCAGTACGGCTACAACGACCGCATGGTCGGCCTGACACTGTCATTCCCGCTGGGCCGGCCGGAGACGTCGCGCATCAGCTCCAATTCTTCCTATACCCATTCGCGCCAGTCCGGCAGCAGCTACCAGACCGGCATCAGCGGCACCGCCCTGGACGACAACCGGCTGGGCTACGGCGTGAGCGCCGGGCATTCGGACGGCGCCGGCACCACCGGCACGGCCAACGTGGACTACCTGGGCAGCAAGGGCGCGCTCAGCGCCGGCGTGATGAGCTCGGAGCGCTACAGCCAGTTGAACTGGGGCGTGCGGGGCGGCGCGATCGTGCACGGCGGCGGCCTGACCCTGAGCCAGCCGCTGCAGCGCACCAGCGTGTTGGTGCACGCGCCGGACGGCGCCGGCATCGGCGTCGAGAACCAGTCGGGTGTGCGGGTCGATGGCAACGGCTATGCCGTCATTTCCGGCATGAGCCCGTACCGGTTCAACCGCGTGGCGCTGCGCACCGACGACCTGGGCAGCGACATCGACGCCAGCAAGGCGGCGGTGAACGTGGTGCCCACGCGCGGCGCGATCGCCCGGGTCGACTTCGACACGCGGCGCGGCAGCAGCCTGATGATCCGCACCGCGCGGCCCGACGGCAAGCCGCTGCCGCTGGGCGCCAACGTGTTCAACAGCGACGGCCTCAATCGCGGCGTGGCCGGCCCGCAAGGCCAGGTCTTCGTCAGCGGCGTCCGGCCCGGCGACGTGCTGGCGGTGCAGTGGGGCGACGCCCCCGACGAGCGCTGCCTGCTGAACCTGGACGACCTGCCGCCTGCCCAGCTCGAACCGTCCGAGGCAGGGTACCGGCACGTCGCAATGCAATGCCGTCCCGACGGGCGGCCACAAGGAAGCTAGTCATGTTTCATCCGCTCTGGACCAAACTTATCGTCTTGCTGGCGGCCCTGCTGGGAGTGCCCCAGGCGGCCCTGGCGCTGTCGTGCAAGGATGCGCAGACCGAGGCGATACGCCGCACCATCACGCTGAACGAGGACATCTACGTGTCGACCGGCGACATCACCGCGGGCCGGCTGCTGTGGCGCTCGGAGAACTTCACGGTGAGCTTCCGCTGCGTGGATACCGACAATTTCCCGCAAGGCGAGAATACCTACCTGTACTGGGACCCGGCCCAGACGCTGTCGCAGATCCATCCGTCGATTGAAGTCGGCGTGACCTACCAGTCGGTCAACCACGAACTGGACTATGGTGGGCGCGTCATTGTCGGCCCCGGCACCGCGCCGCCGGCCAACAGCACCAACTGCAGGCTGTACTGGAACACCTCGCGGGCTCCCCGCTGCGCGACCTCGCAGGTAGTGACGGTCACGTTCTCGGTGTTCATCAGGGCCACTGGCGCGGCGCCACCGGCCAACGGGCAGATCAACAACACCGGCACCTACGACCTGTTCCAGGTGGATGGCGTGGGCGGCCTGAACAGCCGCCCCAACTCGAACTACCGCGCCGCCATCTCGGGCCTGGGACGCATTCATTTCATCGCCTGCAACCCGGATATCAAGGTGCTGGCCAACCAGGGCAATTCGGTGAATTTCGGCCGCATTCCGGCCAACCGCGCGCAGGTCGGCGCGATCGAGAAATCCGTGCCGTTCACGGTGGAGATCAACATGACCGGCCCGAACGCCGGCAACCAGTGCAGCAACCGGTCGCTGGTGGGCAGCTTCAGCACCTCCCACCAGGTCGTGGGCGGCACGACCATCCTGCCACGCAGCGACAGCGGCTTCGGCATCGTGCTGGCGGATGCCGAGCAGCCGACGCGCGAGCTGGCCATGAACACGGTCGTGCCGCTGGGCGTCATCAACAGCAATGTGGTCCAGCACGGTTTCATCGCCTCGCTGAAGTGGCTGAGCCCGACGCCGCGCATCGGCCCCTTCCAGGCCACCGCCACCATCGACGTATCATTCCGCTGAAGCCCGCCGGCCTTACCTGGCCGGTGTCGCCCCGGCCGGGGCCGGCGCCCGGCCCGCGCCGCGGCGGGCAAACACCAGGACGTTGCCCAACATCACCAGCGCCAGGCCGGCCACGGCGGGCAGGGTCCAGCGATAGCCCTCGGCCAACGTGGAAATGGCCAGCGCCACCACGGGAAACAGCACCGTGCAATAGGCGGCGCGCGACGGGCCCAGCCGGCCCACCAGGGTCAGGTACGCGGTGAACCCGACGATCGAGCCGATGAACACCAGGTACAGCAAGGCGCCCACGTAGGCCGGCGCCGGATCGAACGCGAACGGCTGGCCGCTGAGCAGGCATCCGGCCAGCAACACCAGCGAGCCGTACAGCATGCTGTAGGCATTGCCGGTCAGCGGCCCGATGCCGGCGCGCTGTTGCGCCGACGACAACATGTTGCCGGTGGAGAAGCACAGCGTGCCCAGCAGGGCAAGCCCGAGGCCCAGCAAGGTCTCGTGGCTGGCCTGCTGGCCGGCCAGCTCGGGCCAGAACAGCAGGGCCAGGCCGCACAGGCCGAACGCGCCGCCCACCATGATGCGCGGCGCAATGGGGGTGCCGAACCACAGCCGGGCATTGAGCGCATTCCAGATGGTCGCCGCCGAGAACACCACCGACACCAGGCCGCTGGAAATCCATTGGGTGGCGCTGTAGAAGCACAGGAAATTGAGGCAGAACAGGCATACGCCCTGGCCCAGGCACAGCAGGTGGCCGCGGCGGTCCAGCCGCTGCAGGCGGCGCAGGGCGGCCAGGCCGGCCAGCATCAGCAGCGAGGCGAGGGCAAAGCGGTAGAAGATCGATACGGGGATGGCGACCACCCCGAGCTGCAGCTTGATGGCGATCCAGGTGGACCCCCATACCAGCACGGTCAACAAATACAGGAACAGATTCACGATGGCGGGCCGGAACAATGCGTGGAGCATCCAGTCTAGGATGCCGGGCAGGGCGGCGATTGCCGTTTCTTGCGGTTTTTGCGGGCTGGAGCCAGGCGCCGCGCGCAAGCGGCGGCGGCTTGGCGTACGATGACCGTGCCATGGCCAAGATTGCATCGGCGCCGTCCGATTTCACCCTGTTCCACACCCTGCGGGACGCGCGCGTCCGGCTGGACCGGGCCGCCTCGCTGGGCGCCGGCCTGGCGGTGGCGCAATGGGACCGCGACCAGCGCGCCGGCCGAGCGCTGATGGACTACGACACGCCCGGCCACCATACGCTGTCGCTTTACCTGCAGGGCGGAGAAACCTGTTTCCGGCTGGAACAGCGCGACCGCCATGGCGGCGCGGGCAAGTTCTGCGTGCTGCCGGCGCGCCATCATTCGCGCTGGAGCATGAACGAGGAAGTGCGTTTCCTGCACCTGTACATCGCGCCGGAACGCCTGGCGCGCGAAGCGGTCATGCGCCTGGACCGCGAACCGCGCGAACTGGAGCTGCGCGACCGCACGTATATCCAGGATCCTTCCCTGGCGGCCGTGTGCCGCGGCCTGCTGGCCGCCGACTGGGACGCGCCGGCGGCGCGGCTGGCGGCCAGCAGCGCCGCCGAGACCATCCTGCACCACCTGCTGACCGAGAACACCGGCCGGCCGGGCCGGCCCGCCGCGCTAGGCGGACTGGCGCCGGCGGTACGCCGCCGCGTACGCGACTATATCGATGCGCACCTGGCCGACACCCTGACACTGGATACGCTGGCGGGGGTGGCGGCCCTGTCCACCTACCATTTTGCGCGCATGTTCCGCACCTCGTTCGGCGAACCGCCCCATACCTGGGTGCTGGGGCGCCGCCTGGCGCAGGCCCGCACCCTGCTGGCCGCCACGCCGGACGACCTGGCCAGCGTGGCCCAGGCCTGCGGCTTCGGCAATGCCAGCCACCTGAGCCGGGCGTTCCTGCAGGCCACCGGCGTGACTCCCGGCCAATACCGCGCGGCGATGCGCGGGCGCCGGTAGGCCCGGCGCACCCGCGGCACAACCCCCGCCAGGGGTCTACAATGGGCTATTGCCCATGACTGACCGGGAACGCAACCCGTATCCCGACCGACCATGCCGATTGCCAATCCGACCTACGAAAAGGCCTATTCCGACCAGCGCTTCTGGCGCAAGGCGACGCGCCACGCGTCCGCGGCGGGCCGGCAGGCCCTGGAGAAAGCCCTCTGGCTGTACTACGCCGTAAAAAGCCCGGACACGCCCAAGTGGGCGCGCCGGGTCATCTATGGCGCGCTGGGCTATTTCGTCCTGCCGCTGGACACCATCCCCGACCTGGCGCCGCTGGTGGGCTACACCGACGACCTTGGCGTCATGACGGCCGCGCTGGCCACCGTGGCGTTCTATATCAACGACGACGTCAAGCAGCAGGCCAGCCGCAAGCTGGCCGACTGGTTCGGCGCGACCGCGCCTGCCGCCCCGCCCCGCGCCGGGTGAATGGCCAATCCCGCCACCGGCGCATGCCGCCTTTCGCCGGCCCGCGGCCGGCGCGCCTGTCCGGCGCCGCGCTGACATGACCCGGCCCGCCGCCGATCCCCTCCGCCCCGCCGCATCCGGCGGCTGGCAGACGCACTGGCTGGCCGAGACCATCCGGCTGCGCGAAGAGCATTGGGGCCCGCTCGAAGACGCCGAAGCAGTGCGCCAGGCGCGCGGCGGACCCGACGCGCTGGAAGCGCGCATCCTGCTGCGCGCCGCGCTGCTCGGCAGGCGCGAAGGGCTCGATGGCCTGGTGGCCCGCTGGCGCCAGGGCGCCGTGCTGAGCCTGGCCGCGCTGCTGCTGGTTGCCCTGGCGGCCGGCATCGCCTCGGCGGCCGGCGCGCTTGGCGACGGCGGCCGCCCGGTCAATGTGTTGTGGGCGGTGGGCGCGCTGCTGGGCCTGCATGTCGTCACCTTCTTGCTGTGGCTGGCTTCGTTCCTGCTGCGCCCCGGCGGCGCCACCGGGCTGGGCCGGCTGTGGCTGTGGGCGACCCGCAAGCTGGCGCGCGGCCCCGACGCCGCCCTGGTGCCCCAGGCGCTAATGAACCTGCTGGCGCGGGCCGGCGCGCTGCGCTGGCTGTTCGGCACGATCAGCCACTTGCTCTGGCTGGTGGGCCTGGGCGCGGCGCTGGCCACGCTGGTCGTCATGCTGTCGACGGCCAGCTACCGGTTCGTCTGGGCCACCACCCTGCTGCAGCCCGACACTTTCGTCGCGCTGACGCGGGTGCTGGGCTGGCTGCCGGCGCAGCTCGGCTTTGCCGCGCCGGCCGATGCGGTGGTGCGCGCCAGCGACAACAGCCAGGTGCTGCCGGCGGCCGCGCAGGCGCAATGGTCGGTATGGCTGATCGGCGTAGTGGCTGTCTACGGTGTGCTGCCGCGCCTGCTGGCCGGGCTGCTGTGCCTGGCGCAGGCCGGGCGGGCGCGCCGCCGGCTGCGCATCGACACGGCCCTGCCGGGCTATGCGGCACTGCGCGACCGCCTGCAGCCGCCGGCGCAATCGACCGGCATCGACCGGCCCGCCGATCCGCTGCACCAGCCCCAGGTCGGCCCGGCGCAACTGGCCAACCTGGGCGACCAGCCCGTGCTGGTGGGCCTGGAACTGCCGTCCGATCTCGCCTGGCCGCCGGCGGACCTGCCGGCCGGCGTGCAAGACGCGGGCAATCTCGATACTCGCGAACAGCGCAACCGGCTGCTCGATGCACTCGCGCGGGCCGGCGCCCGCCGCCTGCTGATCGCCTGCGATGCCCGGCAGACCCCCGATCGCGGCACGCTGGCGCTCATCGCCGCGCTGGCCGGCAAAGCCGGCCATACGCGCGTCTGGCTGTCCGCCGGCCCGGACCGGAGCGGCGCGGCGGGCTCCGCGCGCCTGGACGCCTGGCGCGAGCGCCTGGCAGCCGCCGGCATGGCGCCGGGCGACGTTCTGCGCGATGCCGACCAGCCGCTGCGCTGGCTGGAGACCGGCGATGACTGAATCCATGTTGAAAGTCGCGGTGGTCGGTCATACCAACACCGGCAAGACCTCGTTGCTGCGCACCCTGACGCGCGACAGCGCGTTCGGCCAGGTGGCCGACAGCCCCGGCACCACCCGCCACGTCGAAGGCGCGCGCCTGCGGCTGGACGGCCGCCCGGTGCTCGAATGGTTCGACACGCCCGGCATGGAAGACAGCATCGCCCTGCTGGAATACCTCGAACGCCTGGACGCGCCGGGAGAGCGCCTGGACGGCCCGGCGCGCATCCGGCGCTTCCTGGATTCCCCCGAAGCGCACCGCCGCTACGAACAAGAAGCGCGCGTGCTGGCCAAGGTGCTCGACTGTGATGCGGCGCTGTACGTCATCGACGCGCGCGATCCGGTCCTGAGCAAGCATCGCGACGAACTGGCCTTGCTGGCCGCCTGCGGCCGTCCGCTGCTGCCGATCCTGAACTTTGTCAACGCGCCGGCGCACCGCGCCGCCGAGTGGCGCGACGCGATGGCGCGCCTGGGCCTGCACGCCGCGCTGGAATTCGACACTGTCGCCCCGCCGCTCGACGGCGAGCGCCAGCTGTACGCCAAGCTGGCGGTGCTGCTGGATCGCCACGCCGCCATGCTGGCACGCTTGTCTGACGACCTGGCCCGCCAGCGGCGCGAACGCGTCCAGGCCACTTGGCAACTGGCAGCGGAACTGCTGGTCGACGTGGCCGCGCTGCGCCTGGCCAGTCCGCCCGACGACGACGCCCTGCAGGCCCACGCCGGCAAACTGCGCGACCAAGTGCGCCGCCGCGAACAGGCCTGCGTGGACGCGCTGCTGGCGCTGTACAACTTCCGCCGCAGCGACTATGCCGAGGACGAACTGCCGCTGGAAGGCACGCGCTGGGGCATGGACCTGTTCCATCCACAGGCGCTGAAAGACATGGGCATCCACCTGGGCACCGGCATGGCGGCGGGCGCCATGGCGGGCGCGGCGGTCGACCTGTTCAGCGCGGGCCTGAGCCTGGGCACCGGCATGCTGATCGGCGCCGCGGCCGGCGGGCTGTGGCAAGGCGTGGAACGCTTCGGCGGACGCGTCCTGGGCAAGCTGCGCGGCTACCGCGAGATCAGCGTGGACGACGCCGTGCTGCGCTTGCTGGCGCTGCGGCAGCGGCAACTGATCCACGCCCTGGAACACCGCGGCCACGCCGCGCGCGACCCCTTGCGCCTGGACCGCCCGGCCGACCAGGCTTGGCGCACCGGCCGCCTGCCCGACGCCCTGAAAGAAGCCCGCAGCCGGCCGGAATGGTCGGCGCTGGCCAAGGGGCATGAAGACGATGCGCGAAGGAAGCTGGTAGTCGCGGAATTGGCGCGGGAATTGGCCGCCGAGGGGTAACGGGGGGCCAGACGGCGGTTTCCGTGTTGTTCTTCTGGCGTCGAGGCGAGGGGTCGCGGGCCGGCGGGGCTTCACGGAGCCGCCCCGCCACGACGGCCAGCAGAACGCTCCCCCGCAAACGCCAGACACCCCAGCATTCCCAACGCGGCGCAACCAAGTACTAACCCCAAGTCAAAACGATTGACGCTTAAATCATTGCCTCTATAAGATTCGACTACATTGGCGCCGGCGACCCCGCGCCAGAAAACAGAATCACCAGAGGTCAGGTCTATCGTGAACCCGAAGCCCTATGCAGTGATCGCCGCCGCCTTCCCGCACGCCCCGCGTGCGTCCGCCAAGCGCCATCCGCAAGACCTCGCGTCGTCCTAAGCAGCACGCCGTGCCCCCGGCCTGGACCGAACAGGGGCGGGGGCCCTGTCACTTCTGTGCGCCACGCGCGCACCACACGGAGCAAAAGGGCTATGCGTATCACTCCCTTCATCAAGAAATCAGCGCTGGCACTGGCCATCTGCGCGACCGCGCTGGCGGGCACCGTGCACGCCAAGACCCTGCGCTGGGCCTACCAGGGCGACGCCACTTCCATGGATCCGATGGCGCTGAACGAGACGTTCACGCTGGGCTTCCAGGGCAACATCTACGAAACCCTGGCCGGCTATGACGGCGACATGAAACTGACCCCGCTGCTGGCGGAAAGCTGGGAAAACACCGAACCCACCAAGTGGGTCTTCAAACTGCGCAAGGGCGTCAAGTTCCACGACGGCTCGCCGTTCACGGCCGACGACGTGATTTTCTCGTGGAAGCGCAGCCTGACGCCCGGCTCCGACATGAAAGGCTACGGCGCCAAGGCGTCCGACGTGAAGAAGATCGACGATCACACGATCGAGGTCACCACGCCGACGCCCAACCCGATCCTGCCGCGCGAGTGGACCTTCCTCTACATCATGAGCAAATCGTGGTCCGAGAAGAACAAGACCACCGAAGCCACCAACGTCAAGGGCGACAACCAGGGCAACTACGCCAACCTGCATGCCAACGGCACCGGCCCCTTCATGCTGGTGGAACGCCAGCCCGACGTGAAGACCGTGCTCAAGCGCTTTGACGGCTACTGGGACAAGAACATCAAGACCAACGTGACGGAAGTGATCTTCCAGCCGATCACCCAGGAAGCCACCCGCGTGGCGGCGCTGATTTCCGGCGAGATGGACATCGTGCAGCCGGTGCCGGTGCAAGACTGGCAGCGCCTGGAAGACGCGCCGGGCGTCAAGCCTCTGACCGAGCCCGAGGCGCGCGCCATCTTCATCGGCATGGACCAGCATCGCGACGAACTGCTGTTCTCGAACGTGAAGGGCAAGAACCCCTTCAAGGACGTACGCGTGCGCCAGGCCGTGGTGCTGGCGGTGGATATCGAGGCGATCAACAAGAAGATCATGCGCGGCGCTGCCAAGCCGCTCGGCTCGCTGGTGGCGACGTCGGTCAATGGCTATGACGACTCGTTCGGCACTCCCTACAAGCCCGATCCGGAAAAGTCCAAGAAGCTGCTGGCCGAGGCCGGCTATCCGGACGGCTTCACGGTCACGCTGGATTGCCCCAACGACCGCTACGTCAACGACGAAAAAGTCTGCCAGGCGGTGGCCGGCATGCTGGCGCGCGTGGGCATCAAGATCAACCTGCTGGCGCAGACCAAGTCCAAGTACTTCGGCAAGATCCTGCTGCAGGCCGGCAACCAGACCAGCATGTACATGCTCGGCTGGACCCCCAGCTCGACCGACGCGCACAACGTGCTGCTCAACCTGGCGGCGTGCCGCGACAGCAAGACGGCCGCCGGCCAGTTCAACCTGGGCGGCTACTGCAATCCCAAGGTCGACGAGCTGACGGCCAAGATCGGCGTGGAAACCGACCAGGCCAAGCGCAACGCGATGATCAAGGAAGCCTTCGACATCGTGCGCAACGATTACGGCTACCTGCCGCTGCACCAGCAACCCATGTCGTGGGGCATCAAGGACGGCCTGCAAGTGATCCAGCGCGCCGACGACGTGCTGGACCTGCGCCACGTCGTCATGCCGTGAAGCGGGGCCGCCTTTGAAGCGCTGCGCGCTTTCCACCTCTTACAGGTGTCTGGCGCCCAGAGGGTGTCAGGCACCTGCCACCGATCCCGTCCATGCCCGGACAGCGCCGGGTCCGGCATGAACGACTGACCCATTCCCACCCGGCCGCCGTCACGGCCGGCCTGCCAACAGGACGCTGATTCATGCTTGGTTTCATCGGGCGACGCCTGCTGCAGTCGCTGCTGGTCATGCTGACTGTCGCGTTGATCGCGTTCGCCATGTTCCGCTATGTCGGCGACCCGATCGTCAGCATGGTCGGCCAGGACACCACCGAGGCCCAGCGCGCCGAGCTGCGCGAGCGCCTGGGGTTGAACGACCCGTTCATCGTGCAGTACGCGCGCTTCGTGCGCGACGCGGCACAAGGCGACTTCGGCATGTCGTACCGGCACCGCCGCCCGGTCAGCGACCTGATCGAAGAACGCCTGCCCGCCACGCTGGAACTGTCGTTCATTTCGGCGCTGATGGCGCTGGCGTTCGGCATTCCCATGGGCATCTACACGGCGCTGCGGCGCCATGGCGCGCTATCGCGCGCCTTCATGGCCCTGTCGCTGGCCGGCATCTCGCTGCCGACCTTCCTGATCGGCATTCTCCTTATCCTGGTGTTCAGCGTGCAGTTGCGCTGGCTGCCCAGCTTCGGCCGCGGCGAGGTCATCGCCTTCGGCGGCTGGACCACCGGGCTGCTTACGCCGTCCGGGCTGGCCGCCCTGATACTGCCCGCCATCACCCTGGCGCTGTTCCAGATGACGCTGATCATGCGGCTGGTGCGCGCGGAGATGCTGGAGGTGCTGCGCGCCGACTTCATCAAGTTCGCACGGGCCCGCGGCCTGCCAGAACGGCTCATCAATTTCCGCCATGCCTTGAAGAACACGCTGGTGCCGGTGATCACCATCACCGGCCTGCAGCTCGGCTCCATCATCGCCTTCGCCATCATCACCGAGACGGTGTTCCAGTGGCCCGGCATGGGCCTGCTGTTCATCCAGGCCATCAGCATGGTCGACATCCCCGTGATGGCGGCCTACCTGGTGCTGATCGCCTTTTTCTTCGTGGTCATCAACCTGATCGTCGACCTACTGTACGTGGCCGTCGACCCGCGCCTGCGCGTGCAGAGCAAGTAGCAAAGGAAGCCGGATGATTGCTCGCATAGCCCCGTTTTTCTCGCGCGCCGCGGACAGCGACCTGTGGCACAGCTTCAAGAGCTCGCCCAGCGCGGTGATCTCGGCCGTGGTCACGCTGGCGATCCTGGCCGGCGCGCTGTTCGCACCGGTGATCGCGCCGCACAACCCGTTCGACCTGGCGTCGCTGAACATCATGGACGCCAACACGCCGCCGGCCTGGAACCCGGACGGCAACGCCGCCTTCCTGCTGGGCACCGACGACCAGGGCCGGGACATCCTGTCGGCCATCCTGTACGGTTCGCGCGTGTCGCTGTTCGTCGGCTTCGCCTCGGTGGTGTTCTCGATGGTGCTGGGCGTATCGCTCGGGCTGATCAGCGGCTATGTGGGCGGGCGCGTCGACAGCGTGATCATGCGCATCGCCGACGTGCAGCTGTCGTTCCCCGCCATCCTGATCGCGCTGCTGATCGACGGCGTGGCGCGCGGCCTGCTGCCGCGCCACCTGCACGACCAGCTGGCGCTGTATGTGCTGATCTTCGCCATCGGCATATCGGGCTGGGTGCAGTACGCGCGCACGGTGCGCGGCTCGACCATGGTCGAGCGCAACAAGGAATACGTACAGGCCGCCAAGCTGATCGGCATCGGCCCGCTCACCATCCTGCGCCGCCACATCCTGCCCAACGTGATGGGCCCGGTGCTGGTGATCGCCACCATCCACCTGGCGATCGCCATCATCACCGAGGCCACCCTGTCGTTCCTCGGCGTGGGGGTGCCGCCCACCGCGCCGTCGCTGGGCACGTTGATCCGCATCGGCAACAGCTACCTGTTCTCCGGCATGTGGTGGATCTCCATTTTCCCGGGCATTGCGCTGGTCGCCCTGGTGCTGTCGGTGAACCTGCTGGGCGACTGGCTGCGCGACGCGCTCAACCCCAAGCTGCGCTGAGGACGCCATGGCACTGCTCGACATCGACAAGATGCGCATCGAATTCGCCAGCCGGCGCGGCACGCTGGTGGCCGTCGACGGCGTATCGCTGACCCTGGACCGCGGCGAAATCCTGGGGGTAGTGGGCGAATCGGGCGCCGGCAAATCCACCATCGGCAACGCGGTGATCGGCCTGCTGGAGTTTCCCGGCCGCCTGGCCGGCGGCGAAGTCCACCTGGAAGGCCGCCGCATCGATGCCTTGCCTGAAACCGAGAAGCGCAAGGTGCGCGGGCGCCGCATCGGCATGATCTTCCAGGATCCGCTCACTTCGCTGGACCCGCTGCAGACGGTGGAAAGCCAGCTCGTGGAGACCATGCTGGTGCACCTGGACCTGACCCCGGCGCAGGCGCAACAGCGCGCCGTGGACCTGCTGCGGCAGGTCGGCATCGATTCGCCCGAGCTGCGCGTCAAGCAGTATCCGCACCAGTTTTCCGGCGGCATGCGCCAGCGCGTGGTGATTGCGCTGGCCCTGTGCTGCGAGCCCGAGATCATCATCGCCGACGAACCGACCACGGCGCTCGACGTATCGATCCAGGCGCAGATCCTCGACCTGCTGCGCAAGCTGTGCAAGGAAAAGCAGGTGGGCATGATCATCATCACGCACGACATGGGCGTGATCGCCGATGTGACCGACCGCGTGGCGGTGCTGTACCGCGGCAAGCTGGTGGAGCAGGGGCCCACGGCCAAGATCCTGGGCGACCCCGACCATCCCTACACGCGCAGCCTGATTTCCGCGGTGCCGCGGCCCGACGTGAAACTGCGGCGCTTTCCCCTGGTGACCTACATCGAGGACGTCAAGACGCCCACCAAGCCACTCGACATCGGGTCGCACTGGCTGGGGCAGCGCCGCGACTTCGGGCAGGACGCGGGCGGCCCGCTGGTGCAGACGCAGGACCTCAGCATGCGCTTCATCCTGAAGAACGCCTTCCTGGCGCGCAACCGGCGCACCCTGGACGCCGTCAAGGGCGTCAGCCTGGCGATCGGGCAGGGCGAGGTGTTCGGCCTGGTGGGCGAATCCGGTTCTGGCAAGTCCACGGTGGCCCGGCTGATTTCCGGGCTGTACACGCCCAGCGGCGGCGCGGTGACGTTCAATGGCACCAACCTCACCGCGCTCAAGGATGAAAAGCGGATGAACGCCTTCCGGCGCCAGATCCAGATGGTGTTCCAGGATCCGTATTCGTCGCTGAACCCGCGCATGCGCGTGCTGGATATCGTGGCCGAGCCGATCCGCTTCCACCGGCTGGCCGACGGCGAGGCGCAGACGCGCCAGGTGGTGTCCGACCTGCTGGATATCGTCGGGCTGGGCGCCGCGGCGGCGCGCCGCTATCCGCACGAATTCTCCGGCGGCCAGCGCCAGCGCATCTGCATCGCGCGGGCGCTGGCCACCCGGCCGCGCTTCCTGATCTGCGACGAACCCACTTCGGCGCTGGACGTGTCGATCCAGGCACAGATCCTCAACCTGCTCAAGGACCTGCAGGAACAGCTGGGCCTGACGATGCTCTTCATCAGCCACGACCTGCCGGTGATCCGCCAGATGTGCGACCGGGTCGGCGTCATGCGATACGGCGAGCTGCTCGAAGTGGCCGATACCGAAACCCTGTTCAACGCGCCACGGCACGACTACACCAGGCACCTGCTGGGCCTGATGCCGAAGCTGCAGGCGATGTCCCGCGAAGGATTGGAGGTGGAATCATGAGCGAGCCCGACCCCTTGCTGTTCACGGGCGGCAATATATTCGACGGCCGCGGCGCGCTGCTGCCCGGCCATGCGGTGCTGGTGGAAGGCGGGCGCGTCGCCCGGGTCGCGCCGGCGGGCCAGTTCGAAGGCTATGCCGGCCGCCGCGTGGATACCTCGGGCATGACGCTGATGCCAGGCCTGGCCGACTGCCACGTGCACCTGGTGTTCACCGGCAGCGCCGACCCGCATGCGCAGATGAGCCGCCAGGGCCCGGCCCAGATCACCCTGACCGCGCTGGAGAATGCCCAGGCGGCGCTGCATGGCGGCATCACCGCGGTACGCGACTGCGGCGGCAAGGACTATCTGGAATTCGGCGTACGCGACGCCATCGCGCGCGGCACCTTCCCCGGGCCCACCATCAAGGCGGCCGGCCGCATGATCTGCATGACCGGCGGCCACGGCAACCGCACCGGCCGGGTGGCCGACGGCTGCGACGAGGTCGTCAAGGCCGTGCGCGAGCAGGTGCATGCCGGCTGCGACCTGGTGAAGATCATGGCCACCGGCGGCGTCATGACCCCGGGCGTGAACCCGATGGACGCGCACTACAGCTTCGACGAGATGCGCGCCGGCGTGCACGAGGCCAAGCGTTTCAGCAAGAGCACCGCGAGCCACGCGCAGGGCACCGAAGGCATCCTGAACGCCGTGCGCGCCGGTATCGACTCGATCGAGCACGGCATCTTCATGGATGAACAGTGCCTGCGCGAAATGCTGGAAAGCCAGACCTACCTGGTGCCCACCATCGCCGCGCTGCGCAACATCCTGGACAACGCCGACCGCGGCATTCCATCGTACGTGGTGGACAAGGCGCGCGCGGTCGAGCAGCGCCACCGCGAATCGTTCCAGATGTACTACCGCGCCGGCGGGCGCATCGCCATGGGTACGGACGCGGGCACGCCGTTCAACCGGCACGGCCGCAATGCCGAGGAGCTGGCCTATATGGTGGAGTTCGGCATGACGCCGAGCGACGCACTGGTGGCCGGCACGTCGCGGGCGCACGACCTGATGGGGCTGGCCGACCGGGGGTTCGTCGCCGCGGGAGCCGTGGCCGACCTGCTGCTGGTGCGCGGCGACCCCACGCAAGACATCGGCCGGGCCGCCGACGCGCAGCACCACGTTGCCGTATTCAAGCAGGGCGCGCTGGTGGCCGGCGCGCTGGGGTGAAACGGCCCGCAGGCCGCTGTGGCGAACCGTGGCGCGCCAGGCGCCCTGGCGAGCCCTGAGGTGTCAGGCTCCCGCAGGGTGCCTGACACCCGCAACCGAACCTGCCGCGACTCCGGCTACCACCGGCCGGACGCGCCGCCGCCGCCGCTGCGGCCGCCACCGCCGCCGAAACCACCACCGCCACCGAAGCCGCCGCCACGGCCGCCGCCAAAGCCGCCGCCGAAACCGCCGCCACCCCGGCCGCCGCGGCGCGCCGAGTTCAGCAAGCGGCGCTTGATGCCCAGCACGCCCAGCAGCCCGCTGATGGCGAAACCGCCGACGCCGCCCAGCAGGGCCGCCCACCAGGTGCCGAACACCATCCACGACGCCGCCGCAGCGGCCAGCCCCGCCACGATGGCCGGCAGGCCCAGCATGAACGCCCCCAGCATGAGGAAGAACGGCCAGTTCTCCTCTCCCTGGTCGCCGCCGTCGGCCTGCGGTGCCGGCGCCGGCAAGGGTTCGCCGTCGATCAGCTTCTCGATGGCGGCGACGCCGGCTTCGATACCGCCGCCGAAGTCGCCCGCCTGCAGGCGCGGCACGATCTGCTCGCGAATGATGCGGCCGGCCATTGCGTCGGGAATGGCGCCCTCCAGCCCGTAGCCCACTTCGATGCGCAAGGCGCGGTCGTCCTTGGCCACGACCAGCAGCACGCCATCATCGGTATTCTTGCGCCCGAGCTTCCATTGGTCGAATACGCGGGTAGCGTATTGCTCGATGGTGTCCGGCGCCGTGGTGGGCACCATCAGGACCGCCACCTGGGCCCCCTTGCGCTGTTCCAGCGCCGCCAGCCGCTGCTCCAGGGCTTGGCGGCGCGCCGCGTCGAGCGTGCCGGTCGTGTCGGTGACGCGCGCCTGCAGGGTCGGCACGGCGGCCGGGGGAGCCGGCTGGGCGCCTGCCGGAGCGCCGGCCAGCAGGCCGAGCGCCAGCAACAGCAGGCCGGCCAGCCACATGCGCACCCCGCGCCGCGGGGCCGCCTGCCGGCTACTGGGCCGGCTTGGGAGCACTTGCATCATTGCTGAAACGAATCTCCGGCGGCCGGGAAATAGCCGCCTCGTCCGCGACGCCAAAATTGGCCTTGGGGGCATAGCCGAATATCTTGGCCGTGATCACGCCCGGAAACTGCCGCACCAGCACGTTGTATGCCTGGACCGACTGCACATAGCGGCCGCGCGCCACGGAAATGCGGTTCTCGGTGCCTTCGAGCTGCACCTGCAGGTCGCGGAACAGGCCGTCGGCCTTGAGCTGCGGATAGTTCTCCGACACCGCGATCAGGCGCGACAGGGCGGACGTGAGCTGGCCCTGGGCCTCCTGGAAGCGCTGCACGGCGGCCGGGTCTTCCAGCTGGTCGGCGGTGATCTGCACGCTGCCGACCTTGCTGCGCGCCTCGGTGACTTGCGTCAGCACATCGCGCTCGTGCGTCATGTAGGCGTCCACCGCCTTCACCAGCTGGGGCACCAGGTCGGCGCGCCGCTGGTATTGGTTCAAGACCTCGGACCAGGCCGCCTTGACCTGCTCGTCGGCGGCCTGGATGCTGTTGTAGCCGCAGCCCGACAGCAGCGCGGTGACCATGGCGATCAAAGAAAGACCCAGCCAGCGGGATATGTTCATGGTGTCGTGATTCCTGTCCTGGAACATGGCGCCCGTCGCCGCGCCCCTTGGCGCGGTGCGGGAGTGCCGCCATTACAGCAGGTCGGGGCGGGTTTGCCCAGGCGGCGATGTAACGCGCTCTATCTATTGTTACGCGATGCGGCACCGCCCAACCAGGTAGGCATGCGCTACAATGCGCGCAGTGTGTCTAGCCAATCGGCACACGTTCGCTGGCGCATCGCCGCCACGCCAGGCCCGGTTTCGGGCCATTCCTTTTCTCCTCACTCGTACGCCTGGATTGGAGTCTCTCAACTTGAGCGACAGGCTGCCGCTGGAGTTGTTTTGACTGCCACTGTTTCTTTCGCCGACCTCGGTCTGGCCGATCCCCTCTTGCGCGCCATCGCCGATACCGGCTATACCGCGCCCACTCCCATCCAGGCCCAGGCCATCCCGCAAGTCCTCAAGGGCGGCGACCTGCTGGCCGCCGCCCAGACCGGCACCGGCAAGACCGCCGGCTTCACGCTGCCCATCCTGCATCTGCTGATGCAGCGCAAGCCCGCCCTGAAGAAGCCGGGCCGCCCGCGCTGCCTGATCCTAACCCCCACCCGCGAGCTCACCGCCCAGGTGGCCGAATCGGTGCAGACCTACGGCAAGCACACGCCCCTGACGTCCATGGTGATGTTCGGCGGCGTCAACATCAACCCGCAGATCAGCGCCCTGAAGAAGCCGCTGGACATCCTGGTGGCCACGCCCGGCCGCCTGCTGGATCACTGCGGCCAGAAAACCGTCGACCTGTCCGGTGTCGAGATCCTGGTGCTGGACGAAGCCGACCGCATGCTCGACATGGGCTTCATCCGCGATATCCGCAAGGTGCTGGCCCTGCTGCCCAAGCAGCGCCAGAACCTGCTGTTCTCGGCCACCTTCTCGGACGAGATCCGCAGCCTGGCGCGCGGCGTGCTGAACAATCCGGGCGAAGTCTCGGTCACGCCGCGCAATACCGCCACCGAACTGGTCACGCAGACCGTGCACCTGGTCGAGCAGCACCACAAGCGCGACCTCATCAGCCATATCATCCGCGAAAGCGGCTGGCACCAGGTGCTGGTGTTCACCCGCACCAAGCACGGCGCCAACCGCCTGGCCGAGAAGCTGGTGAAAGACGGCCTGAGCGCCGCCGCCATCCATGGCAACAAGAGCCAGGCGGCGCGCACGCGCGCCCTGTCGGGCTTCAAGGACGGCAATGTCGCCGTGCTGGTGGCCACCGACATCGCCGCGCGCGGCCTGGATATCGACCAACTGCCGCAAGTGGTGAATTTCGAGCTGCCCAACGTGCCGGAAGACTACGTCCACCGCATCGGCCGCACCGGCCGCGCCGGCGCCACCGGGGCGGCCGTGTCGCTGGTCGACAGCAGCGAGATCAAACTGCTCAAGGGCATCGAGCGCCTGATCGGCAAGACCATCGAGCGCAAGCCGGTGCAGGGCTGGACCCCGCCGGCCGGCAGCAGCGCCACCGCCTACGAACGCCAGGAGCGCGAGGAAGACACCCGCCAGCCGCGCCGCCACGGCGCGCCGCGCGGCAATGGCGGCGAACGCCAGGGCCGTCCCGGGCAGGCGCCGCGCCAGGGCGCCGCAGCGCGGCCGGCCGGCCAGCGCCAGGCGCAGCCGGCGCGCGGCGACCGCCCGGCCGGCGGCCATCGCGCCGACAACCGTGGGCAAGCGCAAGTGTCGCGCGGCGCCGACGGCGCCAACCGGGGATCGGGCCGCCCCGCCGGCGCTCCCCGCGCGGCGCTGCTGGGCAAGTAATATTCGTATCCCGTTCCACCCACCGGCGGCGCGCCGCCCCTGAGACCGACATGACCCTCTCGACCTGGCTGACCTTCTTCGTGGCCTCCTGGGCCATCTCCTTCTCGCCGGGCGCGGGCGCCATCTCGGCCATGACCTCGGGCCTGAAGTACGGCTTCGCGCGCGGCTACTGGAACACGGCCGGGCTGATCCTGGGCATCCTGGCCCAGTTCGTGATCGTGGCGGTGGGCCTGGGCGCGGTGCTGGCCACCTCCGAGATTGCCTTCGCAGTGGTGAAGTACCTGGGCGTGGCCTACCTGGTGTACCTGGGAGTGCGCCAGATCCGCACCGACGCCGCCCCGGTCGCGGTGGATGCCGGCAACCCCGCGCACTTCTCGGTGCGCGAACTGGTCGTGCGCGGCATCCTGGTGAACCTCATGAACCCCAAGGGCACGGTGTTCCTGCTGGCGGTGGTGCCGCAATTCGTGGACCCCGCCCACGCGCTCACGCCGCAGTACGCGGCGCTGGCGGGAACGCTGGTCTTCACCGACCTGGTGGCCATGGGCGTATACACGCTGCTGGCCGCCAAAGTGCTGCGCCTGCTGCGCGACGCGCGCCACATCCGCTGGATGAACCGTATTTTCGGCTCGCTGTTCATCCTGGCGGGCGTTTTCCTGGCCACTTTCCGCCGCCAGGCGTAAGGGCACCCGGCGCCGGCGCGCCACGCGCGCGCCGGTAAAATCGCATCAACCATGAATATTTCCCAAGAAGTCGCCCGGCGACGCACGTTCGCCATCATCTCCCACCCCGACGCCGGCAAGACCACGCTTACCGAGAAGCTGCTGCTGTTCGCGGGCGCCATCCAGATCGCTGGCAGCGTCAAGGCGCGCAAGGCGTCGCGCCACGCCTCGTCGGACTGGATGGAAATCGAAAAGCAGCGCGGCATTTCGGTGGCCTCGTCGGTGATGCAGATGGAATACCGCGACTGCGTCATCAACCTGCTCGACACCCCGGGCCACCAGGACTTCTCCGAAGACACCTACCGCGTGCTGACCGCCGTGGACGCGGCGCTGATGGTCATCGACGCCGCCAACGGCGTCGAGCCGCAGACCATCCGCCTGCTGCAGGTGTGCCGCGCGCGCAACACCCCCATCATCACGTTCATCAACAAGATGGACCGCGAGGTGCGCGAGCCGCTCGACCTGCTGTCCGAGATCGAAGGGCACCTGGGCATGGACGCGGTACCGTTCTCCTGGCCCGTGGGCATGGGCAAGGCCTTCGGCGGCGTGTTCGACATCCGGCGCAACCGCATGCGGGTATTCCGCCCCGGGCAGGAGCGCCGCTCGGACGACGACGACATCATCGACGGCCTGGACAACCCGGAAATCGCCCAGCGCTTCGGCTCGGCCTTCGAGCAGGCCAATGGCGAGATCGAGCTCATCCAGGAAGCCGCGCCCCCGTTCGACCGCGACGCGTTCCTGGCCGGCAAGCAGACCCCGGTGTTTTTCGGCTCGGCGATCAACAACTTCGGCGTGCAGGAAGTGCTGGACGCCCTGGTCGAGCAGGCGCCGCCTCCCGGCCCGCGCCAGGCGCTGGAACGCCTGGTCGAGCCGCAGGAGCCCAAGTTCACCGGCGTCGTGTTCAAGGTGCAGGCCAACATGGATCCGGCCCACCGCGACCGCGTGGCCTTCGTGCGGGTGAGTTCGGGACGCTTCGAACGCGGCATGCGCCTGAAGGTGGCCCGCACCAACAAGGAGATGCGCCCCAACAACGTCGTGTCGTTCCTGTCGCAGCGCCGCGAGCTGCTCGACGAGGCCTACGCGGGCGATGTCATCGGCATCCCCAACCACGGCGTGCTGCAGCTGGGCGACGTGCTCACCGAAGGCGAAAGCCTGCGCTTCACCGGCCTGCCGTTCTTCGCGCCCGAACTCTTCCAGGCGGTGGAAGTCAAAGATCCCTTGCGCACCAAGCAGCTGCGCATCGGCCTGACGCAACTGGGCGAAGAGGGTGCCATCCAGGTGTTCCGCCCCGAGGCGGCCGGCGGCACGCTGCTGCTGGGCGCGGTGGGCCAGCTCCAGTTCGAGGTCGTGGCGCACCGCCTGAAGACCGAATACGGAGTCGAGGCCCGCATGTTGCCGTCGCGCTACACCATGGCGCGCTGGATCACCTCCGAGAACCCGCGCGCGCTGCGCAAGTTCATGGATGCCAATGCTGCGCACATCGCCTATGATGTGGTTGATGCGGCGGCTTTTTTGATTGGTTCGCCCGCGCAGTTGCGCGTGGCCGAAGACCTGTATCCGGATGTGAAATTCCACGCCATGCGCGAGCACGGCGGCCAGGTCTTCGGAAGCCATGCATAGGCTGGGCGGGGCCGCCCAAAGATGAGGGTAGCAATGTCTTGGCGTGTATTGTTCGCAACGCTTCTGTTGGCGCTCGGCGCGGCAGCGTGGGGCGGAATTCAACTGGGCGACTGGCTGGTGGCGCACGCGCCGAAAGCCTCGGCCGCGCCGGGCCAGGAAAGCCTGGTGTCCCAGGAACCCGTGCTGGACGCCAATGGCAAGCCTTACGTGGCGCAGCCGCCGCAGCCGCGCGTCGACGGCACGCTGGGCGTGCCCGACAAGCCCGGGGGCCAGGCCTGGACGGTGCCCACGGTGTCGCTGTTCGAGACCACCACCGACCCGTCCGTGCGCATCTCGCGCGACAACATCACCATGGACGAAGCGCGCGACCTGGCGGCGGCTTCGGAAGTCCCCCTGCCATCGGGGCCGTCCGACGTCACCACGCTCGACCTCCAGGCCCTGCCGCCCACCACCACCGCCGTGCCGCCGCCCAACCAGCAGGCCTACACGGTCAACCCGCCTGTCGCCGTGGCCCAGGCTCCCGCGCCCGCCAGCAACAATAGCGGCTGGCGCGATGCCCTGCGCCGTGAACTGGCGCGCTGCGCCGACGCCGGCTTCTTCCAGCGCCCCACCTGTTCCTGGAACGCCCGCAACAGGTATTGCGAGCCCAATCGCGCCTGGGGCACCATCGCGGAATGCCCGCGCCGGCCCGACTGACCACGACCGCTCCGTCCGCTTAGGACCATTCCGCCCGCCCGGCGGGCCCTGGTTGACGGGGCGACGGCATCGTTGCTAGTATGCTAGCAAATTAGCACCCAGAACCGACATGGCCAATGATGAAGTCAAGCAATTCAACGTGTACCTGCCGGTCGGGCTGATCCGGCAGGTCAAGCATCACGCGATCGAAGCGGAACTATCGCTCTCCGCCCTCGTCGCCGACGCGCTGCGCGCCTATCTCGATGCGCACAAGCGCGAGTCGCAATCATCCGCAGAGGAGCAATGACATGAAAACCGAAGGCATCGAAGCCGTCTTCCTGACGACGCACAACTGGGGCAAGTCCGCCAAGTTCTTCCAGGCGCTGGGCTTCAGCCTGGAATTCGAGACCGACCACCACTCCGGGCAATTGCGCAACGGCGACGGCCCCTACCTGTTCATTGCCGAGGTCCCGGCCAGCCAGGCGCCCGAGGCGCACCTCGTCCTCAAGGCGCCGGACGACCAGGTCCGGCCGGACCCCATCGTCGAGGTCGTCACGCCCTTCGAAGACACCCATTGGGGCACCCGCGAGATGACCGTGCGCGACCCGGACGGCCGCATCTGGCGCCTGCAGGCGCAGCAACCCGCCACGGAGTGACGGCCATGGGCAGCGACCCCCGGCAAGGCGATGCGCCCGACAGCACGGCCGCGCGTGTGGCGCTGTGGCGCGCCCTGCACAGCGAGGCCGATGCGCCGCCGCATGTCCTGGAAGACCGCGTCGGCCTGGCGCTGCTGGCGCCCGACGACAACTGGCGCAGCCGCGGCGACATGGACACGCAGTTCACGCGTCCATTCCGCGCCTCCATCGTGGCGCGCGCCCGCTTCATCGAAGACCTGGTGGCGGAGCAGGCCGGCCGCGGACTCGACCAGTACGTCATCCTCGGCGCCGGCCTGGACAGTTTCGCGCAGCGCAGGCCCGAGCTCGCCTCCCGGCTGAAAATATTCGAGATCGACCGCCCAGGGCCGCAGGCATGGAAGCGCCGGCGCCTGCAGGAACTGGGATTCGGCCTGCCCGGCTGGTTGCGCTTCGTGCCGGTCGACTTCGAAGCGGGAGAAACCTGGTGGGACGCCCTGGCGGGCGCCGGCTTCGATCGCGCCAAGCCGGCCATCGTGGCATCCACCGGCGTGAGCATGTATCTCACCCGGGAAGCCAATGCGGCCACCTTGCGCCATGTGGCGGCCTTCGCGCCGGGATCGGTATTCGCCATGACGTTCCTGCTGCCGCTGGAACTGGCGGGTCCGGAGGTGCGCCCGGGCCTCGAAATGGCCCACCAGGGCGCGCGCGCCAGCGGCACGCCGTTCCTCAGTTTCTTCGCCCCGGCCGATATCCTCGCCATGGCGCGCGCGGCCGGCTTCGGCACGGCGCGGCACGTGCCCGCGGCCGAACTCGCCGCGCGCTATTTCCAGGGCCGCGCGGACGGCCTGCGTCCGCCCGACAACGCGGAAGAGCTGCTCGTGGCGCAGGCATGACCCGCCACGTGGGGCTGGCCGGCCGGAGCCGGACATCCCCGCCCGTGGCGGCCGCGCGCGGCACGCCTGCGCGGCGACCGCGCGTTACGTACCGATGACGCCGCCGTCTTCCTTCCAGATCACCACCGTCGCCGGGCGCGGCCGGCTGGCCTGCGCGCCGTCGGGCCACGTGGAAGCCTGCAGCGGGTCGGCCTGGGCGGACGCCACGCCGGGGCCTTCGCCGGGGTGCTGGATGTTGATGAACAGGAACTTCTGGTCCGGCGTCCAGGTAATGCCGGTCACCTCGCAGCCCACCGGCCCGGTCATGAAGCGGCGGATCTCGCGCGTCGCCGGGTTGGCCACCAGCATCTGGTTGTGGCCCTGCCCGGCGTACTCGTCGGCATTGGAATAATTCCCGTCGGTCTCGATCCACAGCAGGCCGCGCGGGTCGAACGCCAGGCCATCGGGGCTGTTGAAGGTGTTGTCCACCGTGACATTGTCCGAGCCGCTGCGGGGATCGGCCTTGTCGTACAGCGTGGGGTTGCCGGCCAGCACGAAGATGTCCCACTCGAAGCTCAAGGCCGTGGGGTTGCCGCCCTGCTCGCGCCAGCGCACGATCTGGCCGTAGATATTGTCCTCGCGCGGATTGGCCTCGTCGGCGCCCGGGTGGTTGGGGCCGCCGGGGTAGCGCGCCTTGCCGCTGCCGCGGCTGCTGTTGTTGGTCATGGTCACGTACACCTCGCGCGTGGCGGGGTGCACGGCCACCCATTCGGGGCGGTCCATGGGCGTGGCGCCCACCGCGTCGGCCGCCTGGCGGGTCTTGACCAGCAATTCGCCCATGTCCTGGTTGAACAGGTCGCCCAGGGTGCCGCCCGCCAAGGCGGGCGTGTCCAGCTTCAGGGGCACCCACTCGCCGGTGCCCATGGCGTCGCCCTGGGTGTCGCCGGCCAGGAAGCGCGCCACGTACAGGGTGCCGCGGTCCAGCAGCAGGCGGTTGAGCGCCGGCGTGGCCGGGTCGTACTTGCCGTCGGACACGAACTTGTACACGTATTCGCTGACCTGGTCGTCGCCCATGTACACCACCACGCGACCGTCGTCGGCCAGCGACATGGCGGCATTCTCGTGCTTGAAGCGGCCCAGGGCGGTCAGCTTCTTGGGCGTGGAATTGGGATCGAACGGGTCGATCTCCACCACCCAGCCGAAGCGGTTGTATTCGTTCGGCTCTTCGGACCAGTCAAAACGCGTGTCGTGCGTATCCCAGCGGTACGATCCGCTCGCGGTCTTGCCGCTGCCCTTGTAGCGTTCCATGTGGGCCTGGAATTCCGCATCGGGATAGTCGACGGTGGATGCGTCCTTGGTGCCGACGCCGAAGTAGTCGGTGAAGTTCTCTTCACAGGTCAGGTAGGTGTTCCACAGCGTGTAGCCGTTGCCGCAGTTGCCGAAAGTGCCGAATACGCGCGTGCCGGCGGCGTCGGCGGTGGTGCGCGTCAGGCGGCTGCCGGCCGCCGGCCCGACCAGCTGCATGGCGGTGGTGCCATTGATGCTGCGGTTGAAGGGCGAGTCCAGCACGGGCTCCCACTGGTTGCCGTTGCGGCGCATGTGGATCACCGACACGCCCTGCGCGTGCTGCGATTTGCGCACCCAGTCGAGGGTCCACTCGGCATTGCCGGGCTCCACGCCCAGCGGGAAGAAATAGTGCGGGGTAATGTATTCGTGATTGGTCACCATCAGGCCTTCATCGCTGCTGCCCGAGGTGCTGTTGGTGCCGTCGATCGGGAAGAAATGCATCCCGTCGTGGTTGTAGCCGATCTGCAGGGCCTGCTCGTCGCCCGTATTGCCGGCATCGGCGCGAAAGGCGGGCGAATTGGCGTGCAGCTTGTCGCCCCAGCGGTTGATGACCGCCCAGGCATAGCCTTCCGGCACGGTCACGGTATCGGCGACGCTGATGGGCACCGCCTTGAATCCCATGTTCACCGGCTGCGGCGGCGGATTGCCGCCATCGCCGGGGCCGGCATCGTCGTCGTCATCGTCGCTGCCGCTGCCACAGGCCGTCAGGCTGGTGCCCATGAAGCCGACCGCGCCCGCGCCCAGGCCGGCTTTCAAGAAGCCACGGCGCGATAAGGCGCGCCGCACGATGTCGTTGAAATGGGCTGTCGCCGTCGGATTCGACGGGATATCGTCGTGGTCGGTCATGGTTCTTCCTGTTCGCGAATAGTGGACGACCCCTCTGGCAAGCGGGGGCTGGTCGAAATGTTCGCGAAGCCAGGTTGCGTGGCAATGACAACCGCGTGTCAAGAAGCATGAAAAAGGCCCGCGCGGGCGGGCCAGGACAGGTCGAACCGGGATCGCGCCGCCGCGGGCGGCGGCAGCGGGTTCAGCTTTCGACTTCCATCTGGCTTTGCAGGTAATTCTGCAAGCCGACCTTGCCGACCAGTTCGATCTGGGTCTCGAGGTAGTCGATGTGTTCTTCGGTGTCGTCCAGGATGTCCTGGAACAGGTCGCGCGACACGTAGTCGCGTACCGACTCGCAATGCGCGATGGCTTCCTTCACGGTGGCCTGGGCGCCCTGTTCGAGTTTCAGGTCACAGGACAGGATCTCCGGCACGTCCTCGCCAATGAGCAGCTTGTGCAGGTCCTGCAGGTTGGGCAGGCCGTCGAGCATCAGGATGCGTTCGATCAGGCGGTCGGCATGCTTCATTTCGCCGATCGATTCCTCGTACTCGTGCTTGCCCAGCTTCTTCAGGCCCCAATGACCCAGGATGCGGGCATGCAGGAAATACTGGTTGATGGCCGTCAGTTCGTTGGTCAGTTGTTTGTTCAGGAACTGGATGACGGTTTTGTCGCCTTTCATGATGAACTCCTTGCGATCCGGTGCGCGGCGCGCGCGAACATGCGCACGCGATATGGCGCATGCAACGATCGCAGGCTAACACCGCGCGGGGGCTGCGGCTAGATCGGCGGCGTATTTGATAAATGGCTTTGCGAGCATGATCGCAAAGCGACAATCAAATGAGAATGAGTTTGCGTGTTGGATAGGCCGCATGCGACGGCACGTGCTGCAAGGCCCGGCGGCCGACGCGCCGCCAGAAAACCGCCACGCCATGGCGCACGATGGCTGCGATGGCGGCCGCGCCAAGCGCCATTCCGCGTCAGGCCGCAGCTACCGGCACCGTTGGCGAAGTGCAACGCAGGATTACGACCCGCGCGTCGCCAGCCAGATCCCCAGCGCGATCGGCACGATGCCCAGCAGGTCCTGCCAGGACACGGCCTCGCCCAGCAGCGCCCAGCCGAACAGCAGCCCGAGCGGCGGCATCAGGAAGTGCAGGGCGCTGGCCGAGGTGGCGCTGGCCCGCCCCAGGATCAGGAACCACAGGTAATAGCCGCCAATGGATACGGCAACCACCATATAGGCCATGCTGCCCAGCAGGCTGGCCGTCAGCCGCGCATCGGCCAGGCTTTCCTGCCACAGCGCGAACGGCAGCAGCACTACCGCGCCGGCAACGGCCTGCACGCCGGTGGACATCCACAGCCCGCTGGCCGGACGCAGGCGCTTGTACAGCAGGGTGCCGGCCACCAGCGCCAGCAGGGCCCCCGCCACCAGCCAGGAGCCGTGCGCGTCTTCGGGCATGCCGCCCGACAGGCGCGAACGCAGCACGATGGCGACGCCGGCCAGCCCCAGGCACAGGCCGGCCAGGCGCCGGCCGGTCAGCCGTTCACCCAGCACCGGGCCGGCCAGCACGCCGATCAACAGCGGGTTGGTGCTGATCAGCACGGCAGTGAAGGCGGAGGACACCGTGGTCATGCCCGACCAGCTCAACCCCAGGTAAAGCGCGTTGTTCAGCGCGCCCAGCACGACCAGGCCCGCCAGCTCGCGCCAACCCGGCATGCGCCACTGGCCGGCAGCGCGCGCCACGGCCAGCATGATGACGCCGGCCACCAGGAAACGCACGGCCAGCAGGGTGAGCGGGGGACAGTCCTGCACGGCAATCTTGGCCGCCGCGAATGCCGAGCTCCATAGCAGGCAGAACACCGCGATGGGCCCCCAGGTCGCCAGGACGGAAACAGGCGCCGGCCCGCTCCATGCCGCCGGATCGCCCGCACTGGCCGTACACGTTTTCATCGATGCCATTCCCGTTTCGCGTGCATTGGCCGGTCCGTCCGGCCTTCCAGGACATTCTGCGCGGCGGCCAACCCATTGACAAATTCTTTATTTGGATCAAAAGTATTTGAAATTCGAATGGAAAGTGAGCGCATGGATCTGGACCTGCTGCACAGCTTCGTCTCGGTCGTGGACGCCGGGGGCTTCACCCGGGCCGGCGAGCGCGTGCACCGCACGCAGTCCACCGTGAGCCAGCAAATCCGCAAGCTCGAGGACGCGCTCGGCTGCGCGCTGTTCGTGCGCGAGGGCCGCCGGGTACGGCTCACCGAAGACGGCGAGCGCCTGCTGGGCTATGCGCGCCGCATGCTGGCGCTGTCCACCGAAATCCGCGAAACCGTCAGCGGTCGTCAGCGCGTCGAGGTGGTGCGGCTGGGCATTCCCGACGAGTTCGCGGTCGACCGGCTGACCGAAGTGGTCGCCAACTTCGCCCGCCGCTATCCGCAAGTGCGCCTGACGGTGCGCTGCGACCTCAGCGACGCGCTGGCGCGCGCCCTGGCGCGCGGGGAACTGGACGTGGCGCTGCTCAAGCGCGAGCCCGGCGCCGGCCCGAGCATGGCGGCCTGGCCCGAACACCTGCACTGGATCGGCCCGCGCGATGCGGAGCCGGAAGCGGCGGACCCGATTCCCCTGGTGCTGTTCCCGCAGGGCTGCCTGTACCGCAATCGCGCCATCCACGCCCTTGAAAGCGTCGGACGGCGCTGGCGCGTGGCATACGAAAGCCCCAACCTGGCCGGCCTGCAGGCTGCGCTGGCAGGCGGCATCGGCATCGCCCTGCTGGAACGCCGCTGCATCACGCCGTCACACCGCGTGCTGGACGACCTGCTGCCGCGCGCCGCCCCGACCGAGCTGGCGCTCTACGCGGGCAGCGCGGCCTCGGCCGCGGCACGCGCACTGGCCCGCACGGTGAAAGAATTCTGCGACAGGGAAATCGGGCCGGCGCGCTGAGCGCGCCGCGTGGCCCGCGGGCTCAGGCCGCGGCGACCAGGGGAATGGGGAAGCTGTTGGCGGCGGGCGCGTCGGCCTCGACCACGGTTGCGCCCGGGTTGACGGCCATGGCCACCGATTGAACGTTGCAGACGCTGGAACAGCGCCCGCCCGGCAGGTATTCCTCGGCCGTGGCTGCGCAGCAGCCGCAGCACGTGGCCACGCCCAGCTCGAACTGCAAGTCGGAAAGCGTCGTGGCGCCGGCGTCCACGGAGGCGCGGACCTGGCGTTCAGTGACGGCATTACATACGCAAATGTACATGAGAATAATTATCGTGAGTTATTCTCATAAAAGCAAGCGCCCACCCGCGCCCACCGGCAAGCTAACTGCTTGAAAATCAGGGACAAATTGCCCTGCGATTCAGGGCGCGGCGTGGGTCTTGCGCAGGCTGGCCGGCGCGATCCGCAGGGCTTCGCGATACTTGGCTACCGTGCGGCGCGCAATCACGATGCCCTGGTCGGCCAGCCGCTGGGTGATCTGGTTGTCCGACAGCGGCTTGCGGCGGTCCTCGTCGGCCACAAGTTGGCGGATGAAGGCCTGCACCGCGGTGGCCGATGCCACCTCGCCGGCGTCGGTGGCCACGCCGGTGCCGAAGAAGCGCTTGAGCTCCAGGGTGCCGAACGGCGTCAACATGTACTTCTGGGTAGTCGCGCGCGAGATGGTCGATTCGTGCAGGCCCAGTTCGCCGGCCACGTCTTTCAGGATGAGCGGCCGCATGGCCGCCGGCCCTTCGCTGAAAAACGCCGACTGGCGCGCCACGATGACCTGCGCCACGCGCAGGATGGTGTCGAACCGCTGCTCGACGTTGCGGATCATCCAGCGGGCCTGCTGCAGCTGCGCGTGCAGCCCGGCATGGCTGGACTCGCGCTGGTTGCCCAGCAACTGGGCATACAGCCCATTGACTTGCAGGCGCGGCACGGCCGCGCTGTTCAGTACCGCCTGCCAGCCCTGCCGCGTCTTGCGCACGATGACGTCCGGCACGGCGTAGTCGGCCGCCGGCACGGTCCACGCCCGGCCCGGGCGGGGGTCGAGCCGGCGGATCAGGGCGTGGGCGGCGCGCGCGGTCGCCTCGTCGCAGCGCAGCGCGTCGCGCAGGCGCGCCAGGTTGCCGGCCGCCAGCAGCGGCAGGTGGTCGGCGCACAGCCGCCGCGCACAGGCCAGCACGGCCGGATCGGCCGCCTCGCGCAGGCGCGCCAGGTCGGGGTTGCGCAATTGCAACACCAGGCACTCCGCCATGTCGCGCGCGCCGATGCCCGGCGGATCGAACGATTGCAGCAGGGTCAGGGCGGCGCGCAGCTCGTCCAGGTCGGCCTCGGCTTCGGGCGGCAGCCACTGCAGGATCTCCTCCAGCGGCGAGCCCAGGTAGCCGTTCTCGTCGAGCTCGTCGATCAGCAGCCCGACCAGCGCGGCGTCGCGCGGCCCGGCCCGCGTCAGCCCCAGCTGGGCCAACAGGTGTTCGCGCAGCGTCTCGCTGCGCGCCGTATCCGGGCCATCGGCGCGATCGTCGGGGTATACGCCGCCGGCGCCGGGCATTTCATCGGCGCGCGCCTCGGCCTCGCGCGCGGGTTCGTCGTCCAGCGTGGTTTCGCGCTCGGGATGGGGATCCGCCTCGGCGCGCTCCTCGCTGCGCTCGAGCATGGGATTGTCGGCCAGCGCCTGGTCGATCTCGGCCTGCAGGTCCAGCGTGGAAAGCTGCAGCAACCGGATCGATTGCTGCAGTTGGGGGGTCAACGCGAGATGTTGACCGGTTCGGAGTTCTAACGCGGGCCTGGTCATAGGTACAATATTTTGCATGATGAATCCCACCTCGCCCGAACGTGTCCGCCAAGATTGCCGTCTGATCGGCCAGACGCTGCTGAAACTGGCGCTGCCTCGCCTGCTGATCCGGGCGGTGGTGTTGATCGTCGCCGCCATCATCTGGCTGCTGGTCGCCTCCTGGCTGCTGGACTTCGGGCGCGGCCTGTCGTTCGACAGCCTGCAGGCCCTGGGCCAGCAGACCAGCGACTTCCTGGCGCGCATCAACCCCTATGTCTGGTGGGGCGTGGTGGTCATCTGGACCCTCATCGTATTCTTCATCGTGCGCGCCTGGGTGACTTCCGACGTGGCCTCCACCCGGGCCCGGTCGGTGCCGCCGTCCGAACTGGCGCAACTGCGCTCGCAACTGTCGGACGACGTCACGGCGGTGCTGCGCTGGGTCTGGGGCAGCCGCGACGAACCCTTCACCCTGGGCGACCTGCGCCTGGCGCTGGCCGAATTGCGCCACAGCCGCATCGGCAAGATGGAGCTGGTGCGGCAGCAGGGCGACATCCTGGACGGCCATCCGCCGGCCCAGCGCGCCCCGGAAGCCGCCCCCAACCGGCCCGCCGCGCCCCCTTCCGGCGCCGTCCAGCCGGACATCCGCCCCGATGTCCGCCCGGCAGGGGCGCGCATCGAACCCAATTTGTAAGGCGCCCTGGCTGGCCCTGGCCGTTGCGCTTCGGGCCAAAATGTGTTTGACTTACAGCTTATGGCCGATATCCGATTCCCCCTCGCGATTGCCTCCGGACGCCTCAGCGCGCCGGGCGCCGGCCTGCGCGCGTCCCTCTCCCTCATCGCGCTATCGCTATACCTACCGATCGGTTGCCGGGCCTAGCGCCCTGTGGTAGCTCGGCAGCCACGCTCGCCACAAGCCTGTTCCCTGTTCATCGCTTGACCCCAGCCGGCCCATCCATGGCCCGCTGACGGCCCCGGACCATTATCCCGGCCTGCGGACAGGGCTCACCGGAACCGAAACCGGAATTCCTCCCGCCACCCGCCGGGAATATTGATCGAGGTGTACTGATGCTTGCCAACCCCGCCACCAAATACGTACCGTTCGCGCCGTTCGCCCGCGACTTTTCCGAACGCACCTGGCCGAGCCGCCGCATTACGCAGCCGCCCATCTGGATGAGCACCGACCTGCGCGACGGCAACCAGTCGCTGATCGAACCGATGAGCGTCGAGCGCAAGCTGCGTTTCTTCGAGCAGCTGGTCAAGATCGGCTTCAAGGAAATCGAGGTCGGCTTCCCCTCGGCGTCGCAGACGGATTTCGACTTCGTGCGCAAGCTGGTGGACGAGAAGCGCATTCCCGACGACGTCACCATCATCGTGCTGACCCAATCGCGCGAAGACCTGATCAGCCGCACTGTCGAAGCGGCGGCCGGCGCCCGGCAAGCCATGGTGCACCTGTACAACGCGTGTGCGCCGGCGTTCCGCAAGGTCGTCTTCAACATGAGCAAGGACGAGATCAAGCAGATCGCGGTCACGGGCACGCAGTGGGTCAAGCAATACATGGCCCGGCATCCCGAGACCGACTGGCGCTATGAATACTCGCCCGAGGTCTTCAGCACCACCGAACCCGAGTTCGCCCTGGAAGTCTCCAACGCCGTGGCCGACGTGTGGCAGCCCACGCCGCAGAAGAAGATGGTGCTGAACCTGCCGGCCACCGTCGAGGCCACCACCCCCAACCTGTACGCCGACCAGATCGAGTGGATGCACAAGAACCTGGCGCGCCGCGACAGCATCGTGCTGAGCGTGCACCCGCACAATGACCGCGGCACCGCCGTGGCGGCCGCCGAATTCGCCGTCATGGCGGGCGCCGACCGCATCGAAGGCTGCCTGTTCGGTAGCGGCGAGCGCACCGGCAACGTCGACCTGGTGACGCTCGCGCTGAACCTGTACACGCAAGGCGTGCACCCGGGCCTGGATTTCTCCGACATCGACGAAGTGCGCCGCTGCGCGGAGTACTGCAACCAGTTGCCCGTGCATCCGCGCCACCCGTATGCCGGCGACCTGGTGTTCACCGCGTTCTCCGGCTCGCACCAGGACGCCATCAAGAAGGGCTTTGCGCAGCAGAAGCCCGACGCGGTATGGGAAGTGCCGTACCTGCCGATCGACCCGGCCGACCTGGGCCGCAGCTACGATGCGGTCATTCGCGTCAACAGCCAGTCGGGCAAGGGCGGGGTGTCGTACCTGCTCGAACAGGAACACGGCCTGGTGCTGCCGCGCCGCCTGCAGATCGAATTCAGCCGCGCCATCCAGCGCGTCACCGACGAAACCGGGCGCGAAGTCACGGCGGACGACGTACACACCATTTTCAATCGTGAATACCTGGAACAGCACACGCCCTGGAAACTGGTGCGCCACCGCATCGACGGCGACCCCGCCGCCGGACAAGGCAAGCAGTTCAGCATCCAGGTCGAGCTCGACTACAACGGCGAGCGCCGCGTGGTGACGGGCACCGGCGACGGTGCCATCTCGGCCTTCGTGGCGGCGCTGGACGTGCCGGTGCGCATCATGGACTACCACGAACACGCTATCGGCACCGGCACCGACACGCGCGCCGCCAGCTATGTCGAATTGCGCGTCGGCGATTCCGCCACGGGCTTCGGCGTGGGCATCGACAGCGACATCGTCACCGCCTCGTTCCGGGCCGTGCTCAGCGCCGTGAACCGGCACCTGGCCAACGGCGCCAACGTCCAGTCCGAAAGCGAAACCGCCCAGGCCGCGTGATCCGCGTCCCAGGCTCGCAGGCCCGCCTACCGGCGGGCCTTTTTATTTGGGGCCGACGGGCGGCGCGAGGACTCAGCCGTGCTCGCCCGGACGCAGCACGTTCAACACCCAGCGCGCAATGGCCAACGTGCGATGGTCGTCGCCGGCGCGGCCCACGGCTTGCAGGCCGACTGGCAGGCCCTGCGGGCCCGTATGGAAGGGCAGGTGCACGCACGGCAGGCCGAACAAGGTCCATACCCGGCAGAATTGCGGATCGCCCGTGCCCTGGTCGAAGAAGGGCGCCTCGCCGCTGGCGCTGGGCGCCAGCAGGATGTCGTACTGTTCGAACCATTGCGCCACGTGCGCACGCCCTTGCGCGGCGCGCTCGAGGTTGGCGGCATGCTGCTCGGCGCCGATGGACGCGCCGGCCTCCAGCAAGGCCCGCAGGGATCCGCTGAGCTGGGCCGCATGGCGGCTGTGCTCGAAAGCCAGGGCCTGGGCCGCCTCGAAGCTCATGATGTCGGCATGCACCTGCACCAGGGCGCAGAGATCGGCCGGCAATTCCAGTTCGTGGACCCGGGCGCCGGCGCGCGACAGCGCGCCGGCGGCTTCGCTGAAGGCCGCGCGCGTCTCGGCCTCGGTATGGCGCCACTGGAGCGTGCGGTACATGCCGATGCGCGGCTTGTCGTCGTAGTCCAGTTCGCGCAGGCGCGGCTCGCGCATCAGCACCGACGCGAACAGCGCCACGTCGTCGACGGTGCGCGCCAGGCCGCCCACGGTGTCGAGCGAATCGGCCAGGCTTTTCATGCCGGCGCGGGCGATGCGTCCAAAACTGGGTTTGTAGCCCACCACGCCGCAATAGGCGGCGGGCCGGATGATGGACCCGGCGGTCTGGGTGCCCAGCGCGAACGGCACCATGTCGTCGGCCACGGCGGCGGCCGAGCCGCTGGAAGAACCGCCCGGCGTGTAGGCCGGGTTGCGCGGATTGCGGGTGGGCCCCGGCTGGTACGACGCGAACTCGGTGGTCACGGTCTTGCCGGCGACGATGGCGCCGGCGGCGCGACAGACGGCTACGGCGGCCGCGTCCAGGGGCGGCCGGTGGTGCTCGTAGATGGGCGAACCGTAGCGGGTCGGCAGGTCGCAGGTGGCGAAGATGTCCTTCACGCCAAACGGCAGCCCGTGCAGCACGCCGCGCACCGCGGCGCGGTCTTGTTCGCGCGCCTGGGCCAGGGCCTGCGCCTTGTCCAGCGCGACCCAGGCCCGCACCGCATCGTCGCGCTGCTCGATGCGCGCAAAGCACGCGCGCATCAGTTGTTCGGCGCTGAGCTCGCGGCGCGCCAGCAGTTGCGCGGCGCGGCTGGCGCTCAAGCGATTCAGTTCAACAGCCATTGTTTCCTTCCCCTGTAGCAGCATCGTCTTTCTATAGTGCACCGCAATGACGACGGTGGCATTGCCGCCTGCTTGCGGCACCGCAACACTTGTTCTGGTTGGCGTCGCGATGAAATGACGATACCGTATCTTTTGAAATCTGGATGTCATGCTTTACCCCTAGAATGAAAACGTTTTCAAGGGTGACCCGCCATGACCACGAAGCCGCCGCACCGCCCGTCGATACTCGAGATCGCCCGCAAGGCCGGCGTGTCGCCGGCCACCGTGTCGCGCGCCTTCAACCAGCCCGGGCTGCTGCGCGCCGAGACGCTGGCGCGCATCGAGGCCGTCGCCCAGCGCAACGGCTTTCGTCCCAATCGCGTGGGCCGCAGCCTGCGCGCCGGGCGCACGCGCACCATCGGCCTGCTGCTGCCGACCCTGTCCAACCCGGTCTTCGCCGATTGCTTCGAAGGCGCCGAAGAATATGCGCGCGCCGCCGGCTACAGCGTGATGATGGGCATCACCGGCTATGACCCTTCGGTGGAATCCGCCTCGGTACAGGCGCTGATCGACCACCAGATCGACGGCCTCATCCTCACGGTGGGCAATCCGGCGCGCAACGCCACCTTGCGCGCGCTGGACGCGGCCGGCATGCCGCACATCCTGGCGTACAACGAGTCCGGCGCGCATCCGTTCGTCTCGGTGGACAACAAGGCGGCCGGCCATGAGATGGTGGCGCGCCTGGCGGCCCTGGGACACCGGCGCATCGCCTTCGTCAGCGGCCCGCTGCCGGCCTCCGACCGCGCGCGGCGACGCCTGCAGGGCGCGCGCGCCTGTGCCCTGGCGCTCGGCCTGCAGCCCGTCGAACACCTGCCCATGCCGGCCCATACCGAATCCAGCGCGCCATTGCTGCGCGCCATGCTGGCGCGCGCCGACGCCCCTACCGCGCTGTTCTGCTCCAACGACCTGCTGGCCGCCTCGGTCATTGCGCAACTGGCCGGGCTGGGCGTGCGGGTGCCGGACGACCTGGCCGTATGCGGGTTCGACGGCATCGGCATCGGCGCCCTCATGGTGCCGCCGCTCAGCACTGTCGAACAGCCCAGCCGCCAGATCGGCGCGACCGCCTGCGAGCTGCTGCTGGCCCGCCTGCGCGGCGATGCGCCGGCGTCGGTGCGGCTGCCGCATCGCATCATCGACGGCGGCACCGCGGCCGCCATCATTTCCCCCGCGCCCTCTACAAGGAAACGCTCATCATGAAACCGCTCCTCTCCCTGGCGCTGCGCGCCGCGGCGCTGAGCCTGGCCCTGGCCGCGACGGCCGCCCAGGCGCAGAACGCCATCTGCTACAACTGCCCGCCCGAATGGGCCGACTGGGGCACGCAGCTCAAGGCCATCAAGCAGGCCACCGGCATCACGGTACCGGCCGACAACAAGAACTCGGGCCAGTCGCTGGCCTCGATCGCCGCCGAGAAGAACAACCCCGTCGCCGACGTGGTGTACTACGGCGTCACCTTCGGCATCCAGGCCGCGCAGGACGGCCTGGTACAGACCTACAAACCGCAGCACTGGGACAAGATTCCCACCGGCATGAAAGACCCGGACGGCAAGTGGTTCGCCATCCACTCGGGCGCGCTGGGCTTGATGGTCAACGTCGACGCGCTGGGCGGCAAGCCGGTGCCGCGCTCCTGGGCGGACCTGCTCAAGCCGGAATACCGTGGCATGGTGGGCTACCTGGACCCTGCCTCCGCGTTCGTGGGATACGTGGGCGCGGTGGCCATCAACCGCGCCATGGGCGGCACGCTGGAGGACTTCGGGCCGGCGCTGGACTGGTTCAAGAAAATGTCCGCCAACCGTCCCATCGTGCCGAAGCAGACGGCTTACGCGCGGGTCCTGTCGGGTGAAATCCCCATCCTGATCGATTACGACTTCAACGCCTACCGCGGCAAATACAAGGATGGCGGCAATATTGAATTCGTGATCCCCGCCGAAGGCACCATCGCCGTGCCCTATGTGATGAGCCTGGTGGCCAACGCCCCGCACGCGGATAACGGCAAGCGGGTGCTGGACTTCACCCTGTCGGACCAGGGCCAGGCCATCTGGGCCAACGCCTTCCTGCGCCCGGTGCGACCCGAGGCCATGTCGGCCGAGGCCCAGCAGAAGTTCCTGCCCGAGTCGGAATACGCGCGCGTCGGCACGGTGGACTACGTGAAAATGGCGGCCGGCCAGCGCGCGTTCGCGCAGCGCTATGCGCAGGAGGTGAACTGATGCGGCGCCGGCCCGTCGCCGCCCGCGGAGCGCGCTGACATGGCGCGTCGCGGATGGATCTGGTTCGCCGCGCCCGCGGCGACGCTGTTCCTGGCCTTCTGGCTGTTGCCGATGGCGGGCCTGGCGCTGGTCGGCGCGCAAGGCAAGGATGGGCAGTCGGCCTACCTGACGGTGCTGACCCGCTCGCAGTACTGGGTCAGCCTCTTCAATACGGTAGCGTTGTCGCTGGCCGCGACGCTGGCGACCCTGCTGGCGGCGCTGCCGGTGGGCCGCTTCCTGGCCTGGCACCGGCATTTCCCCGGGCGTCGCCTGCTGATGTCGCTGCTGATGTTCCCGTTGGCGTTCCCCGGCGTGGTGGTGGGCTTCCTCATCATCCTGCTGGCCGGGCGCCAGGGCCTCGTCAGCGCGCTCACCGAGTGGCTGGCCGGCGACCGTCTGGTGTTCGCCTACGGCATGGGCGGACTGTTCCTGGGCTATTTGTACTTCTCGTTGCCGCGCTGTATCGGCGTGATCGCGGCAGCGGCCGAACAGATCGACGCCAGCCTGCTGGAAGCGGCCCGCACCCTGGGCGCCAGCCCCTGGCGGCGCTTCGTGGATATCGAGCTGCCCGCGCTCGCGCCGGCGCTGATCGGCGCCGGCGCCATGAGCTTCGCCACCAGCATGGGCGCGTTCGGCACTGCCTTCACCCTGGCCACCCAGATCGACGTGCTGCCCATCACCATCTACAACGAATTCACCAACTACGCCAATATCCCGGTGGCCGCGGCGCTGTCGATCGTCCTCGGCCTGGCGACCTGGGCCGTGCTGTACGTGGCGCACAGCCTGGCCGGCGCGCGCCTCGGCGCGGCGGGATAGAAGGTCACCAGACATGAACGCCTCCAAAACCGATACCCGCCTGGGCCTGGCCGTCACGCTGGCGGTAGCCGCCTTCCTGATCGGCCCGGTCGTGCTGTCTGTGCTGGCCGGCCTGACGAAGAACTACTTCGTGGGCCTGTCCAGCGGCCTGACGCTGCGCTGGGTGGCCGAAGTGTGGTCGCTGTATGCCGAGACCATCTGGCGCTCGTTCGCCGTGGCCCTGCTCACGCTGGCGATCTGCACGCTGGTCGGGGTGCCGGCGGCCTGGGTGCTGACCCTGCACCGCGGCCGGCTGGCGCGCGCGCTCGAAGAACTGCTGACCCTGCCGGTGGCCGTGCCGGGCCTGGCCTCGGCGCTGGCGCTGATCGTCTCCTGGGGCACCGTACCCGGGCTGCGCGGCAGCATCTGGTTCATCGTGATCGGCCACGTGCTGTTCACCTTGCCGTTCATGGTGCGCGCCGCGCGCGCCAGCATGCGCGGCGCCGACCTGGCCACGCTGGACGAGGCCGCCGCCACGCTGGGCGCCTCGCGCGCGCAGCGCTTCCTGCAGATCGTGGTGCCGAACGCCGCGCCCGGCATCGTGACAGGCGCGCTCACCGTGCTGACCCTGTCCATCGGCGAATTCAACCTGACCTGGCTGCTGCACACCCCCCTGACCAAGACCCTGCCGGTCGGGCTGGCCGACAGCTATGCCTCGATGCGGCTGGAGATCGCCTCGGCCTATACGCTGGTGTTCCTGCTGATGCTGGTGCCGCTGCTGGTCGGCCTGCAGTGGCTGGCCGCCCGCGGCGACCGTCCCGGCCGCGCGCATTAACCGGATTTCCTCATGACCGATCCCGTTGCCATCACCCTGAGCCGCTGCGCCAAGACCTGGCCCGACGGCACCCGCGCCCTGCAACCCCTCGACCTGCGCGTGCAGGGCGGCGAGACCCTGGCGCTGCTGGGGCCCTCGGGCTGCGGCAAGACCACGCTGCTGCGGCTGATCTGCGGCCTGGAGCAGGCCGACGCCGGCGCGTCGATCCGCTTCGGCGACGATGAAGTCTCGCCGTTGCCGCCCGAGGCGCGCGGCGTGGGCGTGGTGTTCCAGAGCTACGCGCTGTTTCCCAACATGTCGGTGGCGCAGAACGTGGCCTACGGCCTGCGCGTGCGCGACGTCGGCGCGGCCGAGCGCGATCGCCGCGCGCGCGAGCTGCTGGCGCTGGTGCGGCTGGACGGCTTCGCCGACCGGCGCGTCGACCAGTTGTCCGGCGGCCAGCGCCAGCGCGTCGCCCTGGCGCGCGCGCTGGCGATCGAGCCGCGCGTGCTGCTGCTGGACGAGCCGCTCACCGCCCTGGACGCCAAGCTGCGCGAGCACCTGCGCGTCGAACTGGCGCAGATGCTGCGCCAGTTGCGGGTCACCACGGTCATCGTCACGCACGACCAGGACGAGGCCATGATGCTGGGCGACCGCATCGCCGTCATGTCGGCCGGGCGCCTGGAACAGGTCGGCACGGCGGAAGAACTCTACCGCCGGCCCGCCAGCGATTTCGTGGCGGAGTTCCTGGGCACGCTGTGCCGCGTGCGCGCGGCGTGGTCCGGGGGCATACTGGTGGCGGGCGGCGAAGCCCTGGCCTTCCGGCCGCACGAAGCCCGGCTGGCCGCGCCGCGCCCTGGCGCGCTGCCGGCGCGCGTGCTGGCGCGCTTCTTCCTGGGAAGCTCGGTACGCTACGAAATCGGCCTGGACGACGGCCAGCGCTTCCCGGTGGTCGCGCCCGCCCACAGCAGCCATGCCGCCGGCGAAACGGTCAGCGTCGCGCTGGCAAGCGCCGGGCCGGGCGCGGCCTGAAGCGCGGCGTTCCCTTCTTGTTCACGGATATTCCTCATCATGCTCTTCGCACAGATCAGTGACCTGCACATCCGCATGCCGGGCCAGAAAGCCTATCGCGTGGTCGAGACCGACCGCTACCTGCCGCCGGCCATCGAGGCGCTCAACCGGCTGGACCCGGCCCCCGCGCTGGTGATCGTCAGCGGCGACCTGACCGACTTCGGCCGGCCGCAGGAATATGCGCACCTGAAACGCATGCTCGACGGCCTGCGGGCGCCGTACTACATCATGCCGGGCAATCACGATGCGCGCGACGAACTGGCCGCCGCATTCCCGCAGCACCGCTATCTGGGCGACATGGCGGACTTCGTGCAATACGCCATCGAAGACCATCCCGTGCGGCTGCTGATGCTGGACACGGTGGTGCCGATGCAGAGCCACGGCGCGCTGTGCGAACGGCGCCTGGACTGGCTGCGCCGCCGCCTGGCCGAACAGCCCGGGCGGCCCACCGCAATCGCCATGCACCACCCGCCCTTTGCCACCGGCATCGCGCACATGGATGCCATCGGCCTGCTCGAAGGCGCGGACGCGCTGGAGCAGATCGTCGCGGCACACCCGAATGTGGAACGGATCCTGTGCGGCCATTTGCACCGCACCATCTTCCGGCGTTTCGGCGGCACCGTGGCCTCGACCTGCCCCAGCCCGGCCCACCAGGTGGCCCTGGACCTGCGGCCCGACGGCCCGTCGGCCTTCGTCATGGAGCCGCCCGGCTTCCACTTGCACGAATGGCGCGGCGGCGCGCTGGTGACCCACCACGCTTATATAGGTACTTACCCGGGGCCTTATCCCTTCCACGAAGGCGGCGCGCTGATCGACGAGTGAAGCCGCCGCTGCAACGGCCGCGTCATGTTTGCACTGCAGAATGAAAAGGATTTCATTTGCCGCCAGAATGAGGGCCATCCATGACCGGCGCAGGCGCCCCGGCGGCGCCTGACCCCCCATAGGTTGCGTACCCGCACATGTCCACGCTCATCCTGGAACACCTGACCAAGCAGTACGGCGACGCGGCGGCCATCGACGATGTCGGCTTCACGGCGCCGGCCGGCAGCTTCACCGTGCTGCTGGGCCCGTCGGGCTGCGGCAAGTCCACCACGCTGCGCATGATCGCCGGGCTGGACACGCCCACCTCGGGCCGCATCCGCATCGGCGAACGCGATGTCACGCACCTGCCGCCGGCACAGCGCCGCATCTCGATGGTGTTCCAGTCGTACGCGCTGTTCCCGCACCTGTCGGTGCGCGAGAACATCCTGTTCGGGCTGAAGGTGCGCAAGGAGCCCGCCGCCGACCACCCGCGGCGGCTGCAGCGCGTGGCCGACCTGCTGGGCCTGGCGCCGTTGCTGGACCGCAAGCCCTCGCAGTTGTCGGGCGGCCAGCAGCAGCGCGTGGCGCTGGGCCGCGCGGTCATTTCCGAAGCGCCGGTGTGCCTGATGGACGAGCCGCTGTCGAACCTGGACGCCCAGCTGCGCCACGAGATGCGGCGCGAGATCCGCGCGCTGCAACAGGCCCTGGGCATCACCATGGTGTACGTCACGCACGACCAGACCGAAGCCATGAGCATGGCCGACCAGGTGGTGCTGCTGCGCAACGGCCGCATCGAGCAGCTCGACACGCCCGACGGCCTGTACGCCAGGCCGGCTACGGAATTCGCGGCGCGCTTCATCGGCACGCCGCCCATGAACCTCGTCGACCTGGCGCGGCAAGGCGATGCGACGCTGATCGCCGGCACCGAGGGGCCGCCAGTGGAGTACGCGCCGGCCGGCGCCGCGCGGCTCGGCGTGCGTCCCGAGCACATACGCATCGATGCCGCCGGCCGGCCCGCGGTGGTGGAAAGCGTCGAGTACTTCGGCGCCGACTCCATCGTGGTGTGCCGCGTCGGCGGCAACAGCGGCGTGGCCGTGCGCGTGGCGGGCCACCTGCGCGCCGCGGCCGGCGACGCCGTGGGCCTGTCCTGGCAGCCCGGCCACCAGCACTTCTTCGCCGCCGACACAGCGGTCATCCCCACCCCCGGACGCCCCGGCGCCGGCCCCCTCTAGGAAAACCATCATGCGACGCACCGCCCTCAAAGCCCTGGCGGCCGGCCTGACCGGCGCCTTTCTCGCGCTGCCGCTGTACGCGCAGACCAAGCCCGTGGAAGTCGAGTTCTATTATCCGGTGGCGGTCGGCGGCCCGATCACCAAGATCGTCGACGACATGGTCGCCGCGTTCGAAAAGGAAAATCCCGGCATCGACATCAAGCCCATCTATGCGGGCTCGTACCAGGATTCGATCGCCAAGGCGCTTACCGCGCTCAAGGGCGGCAACCCGCCGCAGCTCGCCGTGCTGCTGTCCACCGACATGTTCACGCTGATCGACGAAGACGCCATCGTGCCGATCGACCAGCTCGCCGCCTCCGATGCCGACAAGCAATGGCTGGGCGGCTTCTACGACGCCTTCATGCAGAACAGCCGCACCGGCGGCCACGTCTGGGGCGTGCCGTTCCAGCGCTCGACCATCGTGATGTACTACAACAAGGACCTGTTCAAGCAGGCCGGCCTGGACCCCGAACGCGCGCCGGCGACCTGGGACGAACTGGTCCAGTTCAGCAAGCAGCTCACCAAGAAGGACGCGGCCGGCAACGTGACGCAATGGGGCATCGAGATCCCGTCGGGCGGCGCGTTCGCCTATTGGCTGTTCCAGGCATTGACGACGCCCAACGACGCCATCCTCATGAACGAGGAAGGCAACGAGGTCTACCTGGACAAGCCGGCCGTGGTCGAGGCCGCGCAGTTCTGGCACGACCTGTCGGCCAAGCATGGCGTGATGCCGCGCGGCACGGTCGACTGGGGCACCACGCCCAAGGACTTCCTCGAAAAGAAGGCCGCCATCGTGTGGACCACCACCGGCAACCTGACCAACATCCGCAAGAATGCCGACTTCCCGTTCGGCGTGGCCATGATGCCCAAGGCCAAGCGCGGCGGCAGCCCCACCGGCGGCGGCAACTTCTACGTTTTCAAGAGCGGCACGCCCGAGCAACAGGCCGCGGCGCTCAAGTTCGCGCAATGGGCCACCACGCCCGAGCGCGCGGCCGACTGGAGCATCGCCACCGGCTACGTGGCGGTCACGCCGGCCGCCTGGCAGACCGACAAGATGAAGCAATACGCCGCCGAAGTGCCGGCCGCTAAGGTCGCGCGCGACCAGCTGGAAGTCAGCGTGGCCGAGTTCTCCACCCACGACAACCAGCGCGTGACCAAGACGCTGAACGACGCCTTGCAGGCCATGCTGACCGGCGCCAAGACCCCGCAGCAGGCGCTGTCCGACGCGCAGCGCGAAGCCGACCGCGTGCTGCGCGCGTATCGCTAGGAGCCGGTGGCGATGAACCGGTCCCTGCAGGCGGTGTATGGCTGGCTGCTGCTGCTGCCGGCCCTGGCGCTGCTGGCCGCGTTCACTCATTATCCGGCGCTGGCCACGTTGTGGCACAGCTTCTTCTCCACCCCGCGCGGCAACCGTCCGGCGCGCTTCGTGGGGCTGGAGAACTACCAGTTGATGCGCGACGACCCGGTGTTCTGGCAATCGCTGTGGAACAACCTGTGGTTCGCGCTGGGCACCATTCCGGCGTCGATCGCCATCGCCCTGACGATGGCGCTGTGGGTCAACCGCAATTTGCCTGGCCGCGGTTTCCTGCGCATGGCGTACTTCACGCCCACCGTGCTGCCAATGGTGGCGGTGGCCAATATCTGGCTGTTCTTCTACACACCGCAGTACGGCCTGATCGCCCAGGTCATGCAGTGGTTCGGCCTGCCCGGTCCCAACTGGCTGGGCAGCCGCGATACGGCCCTGCCGGCGCTGATGGCAGTCACCATCTGGAAGGAAGCCGGGTTTTTCATGATCTTCTACCTGGCGGCGCTGCAGACCATCTCGCCGTCGCTGCGGGAAGCCGCGCTGCTGGAAGGCGCATCGCGCTGGCAGTACTTCCGCCGGGTGCTGTGGCCGCTGCTGATGCCCACCACCCTGTTCGTGCTGGTCAATGCGCTCATCAACGCGTTCCGGCTGGTCGACCACGTGGTGGTGATGACACGCGGCGGACCGGATAACGCCAGCACGCTGCTGCTGTTCTACATCTACCAGGTCGGCTTCAGCTTCTGGGACACCTCCTACGCCGCCACGCTGACCGTCGTGCTGCTGCTGATACTGGCCATTACGGCGCTGGTGAAATTCCGCTGGCTCGACCGCAGGACGCACTACCAATGACGCGCAAGCTCGATACCCTGGGCGCCTGGCTGCTGGGCCTGCTGTGGATCCTGCCGTTGGCCTATGCGGTGTGGGCCGCCTTCCATCCGCCCGCGTACGCCACCCGCTTCGACCTGCTGGCGCCACTGACGCTCGAGAATTTCAGCCGCGCCTGGCACGCGGCGCCGTTCCCGCGGTATTTCCTCAATACCTTCCTGCTGGTGACCATGGTACTGGCGGCGCAGCTGGTGCTGTCCACGCTGGCGGGCTATGCCTTCGCGCGCTTCGAATTCCGCGGCCGCGACCTGGTGTTCATGTTGGTGCTGCTGCAATTGATGATCATGCCCGACGTGCTGCTGGTCGAGAACTACCGCTCGATGAGCCTGCTGGGCGTGCGCGACACGGTGTTCGCGGTGGGCCTGCCATACTTTGCTTCGGCCTTCGGCATCTTCCTGCTGAGGCAAACGTTCAAGACCGTGCCGCGCGAACTGGAAGAGGCCGCGCGGGTCGAAGGCGCCGGCCCGCTGCAAGTGCTGATGAAGGTGTACGTGCCGCTGGCCAAGCCCATTTACGTGGCGTATGGCCTGGTCTCGGTCAGCCACCATTGGAACAACTTCCTGTGGCCGCTGATCATCACCAATTCGGTGGAATCGCGCCCGCTGACGGTGGGCCTGCAGGTATTCGCGGCGACCGACCAGGGCATCGACTGGTCGGTCATCACCGCCGCCACGCTGCTGTCGGCCGCGCCCCTGCTGGTCGCGTTCCTGCTGTTCCAGCGCCAGTTCGTGCAGTCCTTCATGCGCGCCGGCATACGATGATGCCGGCCGCGGCGGCCGGCGCCGGCGCTGTCACCGCGGCGCCCGCATCCCGCCGCTGAGAAACCGCACCATCTGGTCGATGGCTTCGCTGGCCGAGGACGGCGGGTGCGGCGTGGCCTCGGGAAAGCCCTGCGGCACCCGCGTCATGCGAGCCGTGCCGGCCATCGCGTAGATCAGGGCGCCCACCATCAGGTTGTAGCGCCAGATGACGTCCTCCAGCCGCAAATCCGGCAGGCCGCGGCACAGGGCCTCGACGAAGCGACTGCGCACGGGCTCGTAATACTCGAGCAGGAAGGCGTCTTCTCCCGGCATCGCGAACACGCGCGCCAGGAACTGCATGACGACCAGCGCCGGGCGTCCGCTGGGATCGACGAAATCGGTCAAGCGCATGGGCGGCGTGATGAACGCCCGGATCACGCTTTCCAGGTAATCCCCGTCCTGCCGCAGGCGGCACTGCTCCAGCATGGCCAGGCGCTCTTCGTTCACAGGCACCACGCGGCGGCGGAACATGGCCTCGAAGAGCTGGCGCTTGGATCCGAAGTAGTAGCTGATCGCCGCCACGTTCACGCCCGCCACATTGGCGATGGCGCGCACCGACAGGCCCTCGAATCCCTCCCGCGCGCAGATCTCCTCGGCCACATCGAGGATTTCCGTACGGGTCTGCTCGCCCAGGGCGGTCCGCGCCTTGGCAGGGGCGGCGGCGAGCGGAGCCTGCCTGGCCGGCTTGGATGCATTCATGCGGGTTTCGCGGGGCAGAGTGAATGGAGGTGGGCCATGCTGGCGGCGATGTGATGCGGTTTCGCCATCTTACCGGGGACACCTTCGGCCGTTATAAAACAGTTGTTTATTTTTTTGACCTGAAAATTGGCATAAATTGGCCAAAATCAGCGCCTCATATGATCGATATGAGAAATTATAAAGACTAAGGCATGGCAAAAACGGCTACTTCAAAAAAACCGCTTGCCTATATCCCGCATGAAATCTAGCATTTATGGAAAATAACGGCGCACGACAGCCAGCCGCGCTCATAACAATTTAAATCAATCGATTGTTTGATTTTGGAGACAAGCATGAGCGATCCCGTGATCCTCACCTGTGCCGTGACGGGCGGCGACGACGTGGCCGGCAAATATCCGCAATTGCCCATCACCCCGCGCCAGATTGCCCAGGCGTCGGTGGACGCGGCGCAGGCCGGCGCGGCCATCGTCCATATCCACGTGCGGGACCCGCAAACCGGCAAGCCGAGCATGGCGCTGGAGCACTACCGTGAAGTGGTGGAGCGCATCCGCGCCAGCGGCTCGGACGTCATCATCAATCTGACCACCGGACCCGGCGCACGCTACGTGCCGGCGCTGGACCAGGCCAACGGCGCGGCGCCCGGCTCGAACGTCCGCCCGCCCCATGAACGCGTCCGGCACGTTGTCGAGTTGCGGCCGGAAATCTGCACCCTGGACATGGGTTCGGTGAATTTCGGCGCCGGCGCGCTGGTCAACACCGCCAGCCAGATCCAGGCGATCGCCGCCGCCATTCCGCCTGCGGTCAAGATCGAGCTGGAGATCTTCGACACCGGGCACCTGGCACTCGCGCGCAAGATGATCGACGACGGCGCGATCGCGGCCGATTCGATCTTCCAGTTCGCGCTCGGCATTCCATGGGGCGCCCCGGCCACGACCGAAACCATGCTGCTGCTACGCAGCGCCATTGGCCGCAAAGCCGTCTGGGCGGCTTTCGGCATAGGGCGGCACGAATTCCCGATGGTGGCCCAGTCGCTGCTGCTGGGTGGCCAGATCCGCGTCGGCCTGGAAGACAATTTCTATCTGGACAAGGGCGTGCAGGCGCGCTCGAATGCCGAGCTGGTGGAGAAGGCCGCCGGCATCGCGGCGGCCCTGGGACGCCTGCTGGCCACGCCGGCACAGGCGCGCCAGATGCTCGGCCTGGCCGCCAGGTGAGCGCATGACCACGGTCAAAATCGCCTGCGTGCAGCTGTGCCCCGGCAATGACATGCCGGCCAACCTGGCCGCGATAGACGGCGGGGTGGCGCAGGCTGCGGCGGCCGGCGCACGGTTCGTCATGCTGCCGGAATTCGCCGCCTTCCTGGATCGCAACGGCCGGGCCATGGCACAAGCCGCGCAGCCGTTCGACCGACATCCCGCCGTGCGTGCCCTGCAGGACTGCGCAGGCGCCCACCGCGTATGGCTGCTGGCCGGCAGCCTGACGGTGCGGCTGGACTCCCCCGCGGGCAAGCTGGCCAATCGCGGCGTGTTGTTCGACGACGAGGGCCGCATCGCGGCCACGTACGACAAGCTGCACCTTTTCGATGCGCGCCTGCCGGACGGGCGCGAGATCGCCGAATCGCGCGCCTACCAACCCGGCGACCGCGCGGTGCTGGCCGCCACGCCCTGGGCCAGGCTGGGGCTTAGCATCTGCTACGACCTGCGCTTCCCGGCCTTGTACCGGGCGCTGGCGCAGGCCGGCGCCAGCGTGCTGTGCGTGCCGTCCGCCTTCGCCCGCGAGACGGGGCGCGCGCACTGGCATGCGCTGCTGCGGGCCCGCGCCATCGAAAACGGCTGCTATGTGGTCGCCGCGGCCACCTGCGGCGACCACCCTGGCCCCTGGCACACGTACGGACATTCGCTGGTGGTCGACCCGTGGGGCGCCGTCGTCGCCGAAGCCGGCGAGACGCCCGGCGTGCTGTTGTGCGACCTCGACCTCGACGCGGTCGCGCGCGCGCGGGCGGCGCTGCCCTCGCTGTCGCACGACCGCCGATTCCAGCTCTGCACGCTTTTCTAACCCCCAGCGCGGAAACCCATCATGCCGATCATCAATGCACCGGAACAACGCTCCCGCTTCGTCGCAAGCTCCAGCATGCCCTGGCTGCCCACGGAGTTCGAGGGTATCGAGATGAAGATCCTATACCAGGACGATGCCGGACGCTCGACGATTCTGTTCAAGCTTGCGCCGGGCGCGGTGGTGCCCAGCCATGAACACACCGCGCTGGAAATGACCTACATGCTCGAAGGCACCCTCGTCGACGACGAGGGCAGCGCGCAAGCCGGCGATTTCGTGTGGCGCCCGGCAGGCAACCGCCACATCGCCCGCGCGCCCGATGGCGCCGTGTTCCTGTCGATCTTCAACCAGCCCAATATCTTCGACGACGGCCGGCCGTTCTTCTCCGGCACGGAAACGGACCGGTCATGAACGCATCCGCGACACCCGCGCTGACCATCGCCGCGGTGGGTGATCTCTACCTGGGCACCGCGCTGCGACAGCAATGCCATCCCGCGTTCCTGCAAGCGGTCGGGGCGTTGCGCGCGGCGGATGTACGGCTGGCCAACCTGGAATGCCTGCTACTGGACGACGCCACGCCAGGCGCGGCCGAGGCGCCGGGCGCGTGGGCCGGCGCGCCGTCCACGCTGGCCGCCGAACTGGAGTGGCTCGGGGTAAGTGTGCTGTCTACCGCCAACAATCATGCCGGCGATTATGGCGATGCGGGCCTGGCGGCCACCTGGGATGCCCTGCGCCGCCTCGGCATCGCTCACGCGGGCAGCGGACCTGACCTGGCCGCCGCGCGGCAGCCCGTCTGTATCGACGCGCCCGGCGGGCGGCTCGCCGTCATCGCCGCGTCGTCCAGCTACCAGCCTCACGCCCGCGCCGGCCGGCCAGGGGTGGGGCTGCCGGGACGGCCCGGCGTGGCGCCGCTGCGGTACGGCTCCGCCTGCCATGTCGACGCCGAGGCCTTCGCGGCCTTGCAGCGCATTGCCGCGCAATTGCCCGCGCAAGCCGCCGGCCGCCATCGCGAAAGCGCGCTGGCGCGCCGCTATGACCGCGAGCATGGCCATGCGGACGCCGACAGATTATCGTTCTTCGGCACCGAGTTCATCCGCTCGGACCGGTTCGGCGTGCAATCGTGGCCCGCCCCCGACGACATGCAGGACATCGAGGACAGCGTGCGGCAAGCCAGGGCCCAGGCAGACTTCGTGGTGGCCAGCCTGCACACGCACGAATTCGACAGCGACGCCCGACACCCCGCGGAATTCGCCGTGGCGTTCGCCCGGCGCGCGGTCGAGGCGGGCGCCGATGCGGTCATCGCCCACGGCGAGCATGGCATCCGCGCCGTGGAGGTCTGGCAAGGCCGGCCCATTTTCTATGGAATCGGCGCATTCGTATTCCAGCCGTATCGGTACCCGCGCCAGCCGGCCGACTTCCTGGAGGCCTACGCAATGCGCGACGCCACCCTGGAGCAGGCCTACCAGGCCCGGCGCGCCAACGCGGGCTTCTATGCATCCCCTGATTATTGGGAAGCGATGCTGCTGCGGCTGACCCTGCGCAAGCGGCACATGCCGGCCTTCGAGATCCACCCGGTCACCTTGTGGCAACCCGGCTGCAGCCACCCCGCCGGCATCCCGCACCTGGCCCGCAGCCCCGACGGGCTGCGACTGCTGTCGAAGATCGACGCGTGCAGCCGCCGGCACGGCACGCAATTGCGGCTCGACACCGAGAACTACTTGCTGCGCGGCCCGTAGCGCCGACCCAGCCGGCATCCCGCCAGGCGCCATGGCGCCACCCATCGTCCACAGACAGGAATCCTCATCATGAAACTCTGGTATCAGCTGGTGTCCTCGGAAACGGGCATGAAGCACTTCCTTGCCTCGACGCAGGCGCTGTGCGACAGCGCCGCGCTGCCGGACACCCGCGTGCACGTGCGCGGCACCCGGCAGGGAGCGCTGGGCGATCAATATCGCCTGTTCTGGAACTATGACGTGCGCGAAATCATCGACAACGCGCTGCGCATCCGCAAAGAGGGCGGCTACGACGCCTTCGTGCTGGCCAACTCGCTGGACCCGGCCCTGGTGGAGCTGCGCGAGATTCTCGACATTCCGGTGGTGTCCTTCATGGAGGTGTGCTGCTTCCACGCATGCACCATGGGCGAACGCTTCGGCCTGGTCGTTCCCAACATGAAGATGGTGCCGCGCTATCGCGAGATTCCGATCGGCTATGGCTTGCGCGACCGGCTGGGCGGTGTCGAGGCCATCGAGTTCGACAACATCCGGGGCTTCGATGCGGTCTTCACCGACGCGGCGCTGGGCGACGACTGCGTGGCGCAGATCCTGGCGGCCAGCCGCCGCTGCATTGCGCAAGGGGCGGAAGTCATCATTCCTGCCGGTCCGTCGACCACGCTGCTGGCCGAGCGCGGCATTTTCGAGGTCGATGGCGTGCCCCTGCTGGATTGCTACCGGCTGCTGGTCAAGGGGGCCGAACTGGCCGTCGCGATGCACAAGCTGACAGGCGTGCATGTCAGCCGCAAGCTGTTGTACCAGGCGCCGCCCCAGGAGTACATCGAGCGCGTGGCGCAGGTGCGCGGCATCGATGCGCTGCGCGCCTGACCGTCCTTCATATACAGGGAGAGAGCAATGACGAAAAAAGTGATGCTGGTGGTCGAGTTCGAAATCAAGCTGGAACACCGCGACAAGTTCCTGACAATCATGCACGGCCATGCCAGCCGCACCACCCGGCGCGAAAGCGAATGCCTGCAGTTCGATGTGCTGCTGCCCGACGACGAGCCCCACAAGGTGTTCCTGGTCGAGGCCTACGCCAGTCGCGCAGCGCTGGACGACCACATGGAGAACTCCGGGCTGAAGTACGTGCGCGAGACGTACGGGGACTGGATCATCAGCCGCACCATCACGATCTGCGACGTGCTGGCCTGACACCGGACGCCAGCCATGCAATCGCACCGCCTGGCCATCAACCAGATCACCACGCCGCGCTGGACCCTGGCCGAGGCGGCCGAAGGCTACGCGCGCCAGGGCGTGGGCGGCATCGGCATATGGCGCGACCGGCTGGCCGAATGCGGGCTGGCCCGGGCGCGCGGGCTGTTGCGTGATCTCGGGCTGTGGGTGCCGTCGCTGTGCAAGGCCGGCGACCTGGCCATGCTGGATGCGCGGGGCCCGGCGGCGGCGCTGGACGACTGCCGGCAGGCCATCGACGAAGCCGCGAGCATCGGCGCGGCGACGGTGGTGTTCGTGGCCGGCGGCATAGGAGCCCATGCCGACCTGCGCTCCGCCCGCGCACGCGTGCGCGACCTGCTATGGCAGGCGCGCGAGACCGCGCGCGCGGCCGGCGTCAGCATCGGCATCGAACCCTTCCATCCGATGCACGCAGCCGAGCGGAGCTGCATCAACACACTGGCGCAGGCGCACCGCCTGCGCGACGAACTGGGCGGCGCCGCCAGCGTGGTGCTGGATGTTTTCCATTGTTGGTGGGATCCGGAACTGGAAACCTATCTGGCGCCCCCGTACCTGGACGCGGTGTCCACCGTACAGCTATGCGATTGGCGCGTACCCACCCGTCATCCCGTCACCGACCGCGCCATGATCGGCGACGGCGCGGCGGACGTGGCGGGCATGGTGCGCCAGCTGGAAGCGCGCGGCTACCGCGGCCCCTACGAAATCGAGATCTTTTCCACTGAATGGTGGGACCGCGATCCGGCCGATGTCACCCGGATATGCGCACAGCGCTTCGCGGCCCTGTCCTGCTCCTAGGGCTTGTCCGCCCTAGCCGACGACAAGGCGCGACCGCGCCACACAGGAGACAGACATGTTCAAGCGCTTTTCCCTGACGCGGGGGCCGACCGCCCCCGGCCCGCGGTGGCTGGCCGTGCTGGGCGCGGCCGCCGCGCTCTGGGCCGGCACGGCGCAGGCCGACGCCTGGCCGTCCCGGCCGCTGCGCATCATCGTGCCCTACACCGCGGGCGGCGCCGTCGACGCCCTGGCCCGCCTGGCGAGCCAGTACCTGACCGGGCGCCTGGGCCAGCCCATCCTGGTCGAGAACAAGCCCGGCGCGGGCTCGAACATCGGCATGGAGGCCGCCGCCAATGCGCCGCCGGATGGCTATACGCTGCTGATGGCCGCCAATTCGCTGGCCACCAACAACTGGCTGTATCCCGACCTGCGCTTCAATGGCCTGCGCGACTTTGCACCGGTGGCGCAGATCGGCTACGCCCCCCTGATGATCGTCGTGCCGGCGGCGTCGCCGGCCCGCACGCTGCAAGACCTGCTGGCCGCCGCCCGCAAGGCGCCCGGCACGCTCAGCTATGCCAGTTCCGGCAATGGCAGCTCCTCGCACCTGGCGGGCGAATCGCTGAAACTCGCCGCGCAGGTCGACGTGCTGCACGTGCCATACCGCGGCGCCGCGCCCGCCATGACCGACCTGCTGGGCGGCCGCATCTCGTACATGCCGGTCAACCCGGCCGAGGCCGTGCAGCACATCCGCGCCGGCAAGCTGCGCGCCCTGGCGGTGGCCGCCCGGGAACGGCTGGCGATCCTGCCGGACGTGCCGACCGCCGCCGAAGCCGGCTTGCCAGGCTATGAAGAGGCCGTGTGGTGGGGCCTGGTGGCGCCGGCCGGCACGCCGCCCGAGATCTTGTCCCGCCTGAACCGCGACGTGCGCGCCGCCCTGGACGAGCCCGCCATGAAAGAACGCCTGGGCGAACTGGGCGTCATCGCGCGGCCCGGCCCCGCCGCCCAGTTCGCCGAGTTCATCAAGTCCGAGACCGCGCGCGCCGGGAGGGTCATCGAGGTCGCGCACATCCAGTCCAACTGACGCCGCGAACGGAGGGCTCGATCATGAACACCCGTAGAACATTCCTGGCCGCCGCGGCACTGGCGGCCGCCCCCCTGCTGGCCCTGGCCGGCTATCCGGAAAAACCTATCCAGATCATCGTCGGCGCGGCCGCCGGGGGGCCGACCGACCAGACCGCCCGCGTCGTCGGCGAGCGCATGTCGTTCGACCTCGGCGTACCCGTGGTGACGCACAATATCGCCGGCGGCGGCGGCAGCCTGGGCGCGGCCGCCGCCGCCCGGGCGCGAGCCGACGGCTACACCCTGCTGATGGGCACCATCAGCACCCATGGCGCCAATCCGTCGCTGTACAAGCACTTGAACTACGACGCCATCAAGGACTTCAGCCCGATATCGACCCTGGTCACGTACCCGCTCGTGGTGGTGATCAACCCGCAGCAAGTGCCGGCCCGCAGCCTGGCAGAACTGATCGACTATGCCAAGGCGCACCCTGGCGAGGTGAACCGCGGGTCGGCCGGCGTCGGGACCTCGATGCACCTGGCCGGCGAGCTGTTCGACAGCATGGCCGGCATCAAGACCACGCATATTGCCTACAAGGGCAGCGCGCCATCGATGAAAGACCTGGTGGGAGGGCAGATCGGCCTGTCGTTCGAGAGCCTGGCGGTGGCCTTGCCGCATATACGCTCCGGACGCCTGCGCGCCCTGGCGGTGACCGGGGACACGCCCAGCCGGCTGCTGCCCGGGGTGCCGACGGTGGGGGCAACCCTGCCGGGCTACCGGTTTTCGGCCTGGCTGGGGCTGGTGGCGCCCGCGGGCACCCAGCCCGGGGCGATCGCGCGCCTGAACGAGGCCGTGCGCAAGGCGCTGGCCGACCCCGGCGTGATCGCGGCGCTGCAGGCCCAGGCCGCCGAGCCCGCCTGGAGCACGCCGGACGAGTTCGCCAAGTTGATTTCGACCGATATCGCCCGGCTGCGCGAGCTGATCAGGACGGCGGGCATTCCGCCGCAATAGCGCGGCGGCGCGCCTTCAATACCCCACCGACAGCCCCGGCAGGTCGACGATGATGCGCGGCTTGTCCAGGGCCAGGGCGGCGTGCTCGGCGAATTCGCGGCTTTCCTTGGCGTCGGTGGACAGCGTGTCGTAGCCGAGCGCGTCGGCCACGCCCATGATCTTGTCCAGCAGCAGCACCTTGCCGCTGGGCCGCAGGGGCTCGCAGCCGAGGGTGTCCCAGGCCGCCTCGAACCAGTCGCGCGCCGTTTTCGCGGCTTGCGGGGAAGGGTCGACATCGACGGACAGGTCGACCGTCCGGCGGGCATCGAAGATGACAGTGACGTCGCTGCGCATGGGAAGCTCCGGAAACGTATGGAAACGAGGCGCCGGCAGTATGCCGCGAAGCGGCGCCGCAGACTGTCGGACCTGCGACATTGCCCCCGCGGGGCGCTACCAGCCCTTGGAGGCCTCCCAGGTGACGTCGGCGCCTTCGGCCAGCGAGCGGCGCATCATGTCGAGCAGGGGGAAGGCCCGCTGGTGCAGCTCCACGGTCTGGGCGATGGGGTGCACGGGCGGCTTGTCCGGGTCGTCGGCCTCGTCGGCCTGGCCCGCATGGGCGCGCTCATCCGCCGCGATGGCGCCCTCGATGCCGGCAATGGCCGCCTGGAGCTGGTCGCGCGTGAACACCCCGCGCTCCGGAACCTCGTCGCCGAACGACTTGCCCGCCGCACGCAGCAGCGGGGCGGCATTCTGCGACAGCATCAGTACTTCGGCGGCTACCTTGGAGTGAAACTTGATGAGCATATTGCGGACTCCCACAATGGACACTTCCATACACTACCGCAATGCGCCGGTCCGCGCCAATTGCGTGATACGAGCATGATGCCCGCCCCGGGGCGGCAGGCCGCAAGCCGCCCGCGCGCAGGGGAAATCACGCCAAATCACGCTATGATCTAGGATATTCCCGCGAGTACCGTGGTTTTCGGCGGCCTGATCCACGCCAGCGTGCCGCCGCCGGTCCTCACAACTTTCTTCTGATTCCTCCATGCTCCCCGAGCAACATCAACAACTCGTTTCCCTGATCCAGGCCGCCGTGGCGCGCTGCCTGCCCGACGCCCAGGCCCAGGTGCTGCTGGAGCGCCCCAAGGTCGCCGCCCATGGCGACGTCGCCACCAACGTGGCCATGCAACTCGCCAAGCCGGCGCGCCGCAACCCGCGCGAACTGGCCCAGGCCATCGTCGACGCGCTCATGGCCGAAACCCCGGCCCGCGCGCTGGTCGAAAGCGCCGAGATCGCCGGCCCCGGCTTCATCAATTTCCGCATCACCGCGGCGGCCCGCCAGGCAGTGGTCCAGGCCGTGGCCGAGCAGGGCGACGCCTACGGGCGCGCCGCGCCCACCGGCGAAAAAGTGCTGGTCGAATTCGTGTCGGCCAACCCCACCGGGCCGCTGCACGTAGGCCATGCCCGCCAGGCGGCGCTGGGCGACGCCATTTGCCGCCTGTACGAAGCCACCGGCCGGGACGTCACCCGCGAGTTCTACTACAACGACGCCGGCAACCAGATCCACAACCTGGCCATCAGCGTACAGGCGCGCGCCCGCGGCATCGGCCCCGATTCCCCCGACTACCCGGCCGACGGCTACAAGGGCGACTACATCCTCGACATCGCCCAGGACTTCATCGCCGGCAAGACCATCCAGGCGGCCGACGGCGCGGCCGTCACGGCCACGGGCAACATCGACAGCCTCGATGACATCCGGGTCTTCGCGGTGGCCTACCTGCGGCGCGAACAGGACCTCGACCTGCAGGCCTTCGGCCTGGCATTCGACAACTACTACCTGGAAAGCTCGCTGTATACCTCCGGCCGGGTCGAGCAGACCGTGCAGGCGCTCATCGCCAAGGGCCACACCTACGAGCAGGACGGCGCGCTGTGGCTTCGCACCACCGACCTCGGCACCGGCGACGACAAAGACCGCGTCATGCGCAAGCGGGAAGGCGGCTACACCTATTTCGTGCCCGACGTGGCCTACCACAAGGCCAAGTGGGAACGCGGCTTCCACCTGGCCGTCAACATCCAGGGCAGCGACCACCACGGCACCGTGGCGCGCGTGCGCGCCGGCCTGCAGGCCCTGGAAGAGGGCATCCCCAAGGACTACCCCGCCTACGTGCTGCACAAGATGGTCAAGGTGATGCGCGGCGGCGAAGAGGTCAAGATCTCCAAGCGCGCCGGCAGCTACGTCACCCTGCGCGACCTCATCGACTGGGTGGGCCGCGACGCGGTGCGCTATTTCCTGATCCAGCGCCGCGCCGACACCGAATTCGTCTTCGACATCGACCTGGCGCTGTCCAAGAGCGACGAGAACCCGGTGTACTACATCCAGTACGCCCACGCCCGCATCTGCTCCATGATCGCCAACTCGGGCGCCGACGACGCCCGCATCGCGCAGGCCGACGCCGCGCTGCTGGCCGCGCCCTCCGAGTTCGCGCTGATGCAGCGCCTGGCGGGCTTCCCGCAGGTGGTGGCGCTGGCCGCGCAAGAACTGTCGCCGCACCACATCGCATTCTGGCTGCGCGACTGCGCCTCCGACTTCCACGCCTGGTACAACGCCGAACGCGTGCTGGTCGACGACGAACCCCTCAAACTGGCCCGCCTGCGCCTGGCCGCCACGACGCGGCAGGTGCTGGCCAACGGGCTGGCGCTGCTGGGCGTATCGGCCCCGCAACGGATGTAAGCTTCGACATGGCCACCAAACGCAAATCGTCCCGCCAACCGAAACAACGCGGCAGCACCATGTACGGCGCCCTGGCCGGCCTGCTGATCGGCCTGATCATCGCGGCCATCGTGGCGTTCTACGTCACCAAGGCGCCGATGCCCTTCGTCGACCGCGCCACCCGCGAACCCGACAGCGCCCAGCAGCCCGACCCGCGCCAGGCGCCCGACCCCAACCTGGGCCTGTATGGCCGCGACGGCGCCGCCGGCACCCCGCCCAGCGGCCCCACCGCCACGGCGCCCGCGCCGCTGCCCGGGGTGCAGCCCTCGACGCCGCCATCCCAGCCCAAGAACCAGCCCGACGAGCTCGGCGCCCTGATCGCCACGCTGCCACCGGGCGGCGCCCAGCCCGCCGCGCCCGCGGCCCCGGCGGCGCCGCCTGCCCGCGCCCCGGCGCCGGCCACGGGCAAGTACTATCTGCAGGCCGGCGCCTATCGCGTGCTGGAAGACGCCGAGGCGCTCAAGGCGCGCATCCTGCTGCTGGGGCTGCCGGTGGCCGTGCAGCGCGCCGAGGTCAACGGCATGCAGGTCAACCGCGTGCGGGTCGGCCCGTTCACCCGCCTGGACGACATGAACCGCGCCCGCAGCCGCCTGGGCGAGAACAAGATCGAATCGGCGGTGGTGCGCCAGTGACGGCCGCCCCGCAACATTGAACTTAAGCGCGCCGCCGCCGGTCTGTAACCCTAACTTCTACTCAGGACACGCCCGATGCAGTTCACCATGATCACCCGCCTGGCCGCCGCCGCCGCGCTGGCCGCCACCACGTTCTTCGCGCCGGCCGCGCACGCCCAGGATGCCCAGCGGTACGTGGCCGTCAGCCCCGCGCTGCCTTCGGATACCCCGGGCAAGATCGAAGTGCTGGAATTCTTCGCCTATACCTGCCCGCACTGCGCCACCATGCAGCCCATGGTCGAGCAATGGGCCAAGACGGCGCCTCCGGACGTCGTGCTCAAGCAGGTGCCCATCGCCTTCAACGCCAGCATGAAGCCGCTGCAGCAGCTGTACTACACGCTGCAGGCCCTGAACCGCGCCGACCTGCATCCCAAGGTATTCGCCGCCATGCACGTCGAGCGCAAGCGCCTGTTCGACAAGAAGGCCATGGGCGACTGGGCGGCCGAACAGGGCGTGGACCGCGCCAAGTTCGACGCCGTGTTCGATTCCTTCAGCGTCCAGACGCAGGTGCAGCGCGCCGACCAGCTGGCCGAGGCCTACCATATCGACGGCACCCCCGCGTTCGGCGTCGGCGGCCGCTACCTGACCTCGCCGGCGCTGGCCGGCAACAGCTACGAAGGCGCCCTGCAGGAAGTCGACCAGCTCATCAAGATGGCGCGCGAGCAATAAGCCCCGCGCCCCCCCCCGCCGCCGCCTCACGCGGCGGCCGCCTGCTCCAGGGCCTGCGTCAAGTCGGCGATCAGGTCCCTGGGGTCCTCCAGCCCGATGTGCAGCCGCACCAGGGCATGCTCCCCTCCCTGCCAGTAATGGTGGCGCGCCAGCTCTCCCGGCGCGACCCACTGCACCAGGCTTTCGAAGCCGCCCCACGAGAACCCGATGCCGAACAGCCGCAACGCGTCGACGAACCGGCGCGAAGCCGGCGGCGCCAGGCGCAGTTCGACGGCCAGCATGCCGTTCGAGCCGGTGCAATCGCGTTGCCACAGCGCGTGGCCGGCATCGCCAGGCCAGGCTGGATGATAGATGCGCGCCACTTCGGGACGCCCGGCCAGGAACTCGCAGACCTGCATGGCATGGCGCGCGTGCTGCGCCATGCGTATCGGCAGGGTGCGCACGCCGCGCAGCGCCAGCCAGGCGTCGTCGGCGCTGACCGAGTAGCCCATGGCGTACTGCGTGCGATTGAGACGCTGGGCGACCTCCGCGTCATTGGTGATCACGGCGCCCAGCATCAAGTCCGAGTGGCCGCCCACGTACTTGGTGCCCGCCACGACCGACACATGCGCGCCCAGCTCCAGCGGCCGGTAGACATATCCGGAACCCCAGGTGTTGTCGCAGGCCAGGACCAAGTCGTGGGCCCGGGCAAAGCGCGCCAGCGCGGGCAGGTCGAGCATCTGGAACAGCAGCGAACCGGGCGACTCGACATACACCATGCGGGTATTGGGGCGCACCAGCGCCTCCAGGTCGTCGTCGGCGCTGAAATAGGTGATTTCGATATTCATCCGCTTGAGCAGGGCGGCGTCCAGTTCGTACACCGGGCCGTAGACGCAGTCGGCCACCAGCGCATGGTCGCCGGCCGACAGCAGCGAAGCCATCGCCATGGTGATGGCGCCCAGACCCGACGACGCCAGGTAGCAGTGCGTGCCGCCCTCGAGCTGCATGAATACCTGTTCGAGCGCGGCATGGGTGTCCATGCCCATGCGGCCGTAGGTGGCGGCGCGCTCGCCGGCTTTCTTGCGGCGCTGGGTGGCCTCCAGGGCATCGAGGTTCTGGAAGCGCACCGTGCTGGCCCGCATCGACGGCAGGTTGACCGGCGCCGAGCCGGTCGCGGGGTTGAACGAGGCGGTAGCGGTGTGCTGCAGCAGCGTATCGATGTGCGGGGCGTTGTCTTTGGCCATGATGATGCGGAGGGAAGCGACGGGAAACTTCGATATTAGGAGATTCGCCGCTGGCGCGGAATCGTTGGCGAGCGATTGCCAGCGCACTCCGGCGCGCAGTACCCTTGAAGCCCGCTCATTTTCCAGGCCGCACGCAGCCTGCGCTGCCGCCCGCCGAACCATGCCGCCCCCCGACACGCTGCTCGCCTTCTTCGGTATTGCCGTATTGCTGGCCCTGACGCCGGGGCCCGACAACCTGTTCGTCCTGATGCAGTCGGCCATCTGGGGGCGAACCGCCGGCATGCTGGTGGTGCTGGGCCTGTGCACCGGGCTGCTGGGCCACACGGCCGCCGTGGCGGCGGGGCTGGCGGCGGTGTTCGCGGCCTCGCCTCATGCGTTCACGGCGCTGAAGCTGGTCGGGGCGGCCTACCTGGCGTACCTGGCATGGCAGGCGCTGCGCGCGCCCGGCGGGCCGGCCAGCGCGCAGCGGCCAGCGCCGCTGGCGGGCGGCGCCCTGTACCGGCGCGGCATCATCATGAACCTCACCAACCCCAAGGTGCTGCTGTTCTTCTTCGCGTTCCTGCCGCAGTTCACCTCGCCGGCGCACGGCTCGGTAGGCCTGCAGACCATCGTGCTGGGGGCGGTCTTCATGGCGGCCACGCTGCTGGTGTTCGGCGCGATTGCATTCTTCTCGGGCACCTTCGGCCAGCTCCTGCAGCGCTCGCCCACCGCCTCGCGCTGGCTCAATCGCCTGGCCGGGGTGGTGTTCCTGGGCCTGGCGGTACGGCTGGCCACGGCCAGCCGCTAGCAGCGGCGCGCACGCCGCCATGCGGCATGCGGCACGCGCCGGTCAGCGCGCCGTGAAGCGCACGATGCCGTCGTCGCCGGTGCGGCGCGCTACCTTGCCGTCGAAATACAGCGCATGCAGGTGCGCCAGCGCCTCGCCCATGGCGAAGGTGAGCTGGTGCAGATCGAGCTTGCGCTTGAACAGCACCGGCACGATGTCGGCGGTGGACTGCGGCTGGACACAGGCTTGCAACACGTCCTGCAGCCGGTCGGCATGATGCTGGTGCTGCTGGGCAATGCGCTGGTGCAGGCCCTTGAACGGACGGCCATGCGACGGCAGCACCAGGGTATCGGCCGGCAGGTCGACATAGCGGTCGAGCGAGCGCAGATAGAGCGGCAACGGGTTGGCGTCCGGCTCGTAGTCGAACACGCTGACGTTGGTCGAAATGCGCGGCAGCACCATGTCGCCGGAGATCAGCGTCGCCAGGTCCGGACTGTACAGCGACACGTGTTCCGGAGCGTGCCCGTAGCCCACGATGACGCGCCACGGCCGGCCGCCGATGCGCACATCGTCGCCATGCAGCAGGCGGGTGTAGCGCGACGGCATGGCGGGCACCAGGCCTGGGTAGTAGCCGGCGCGCCGGCGGATCTGCTCCTGCGCGTCGGCGTCGACCAGCCCGTGACGGGCGAAGTGCTCCACCGCGGCCTGGCCGTTGGGGCCGGAGCCCGACTGGCGCGACGACCACAGCGACGCCACCATGTAATCCGTCATGCTCATCCATAGCGGCGCGTCCCAGCGCTCGCACAACCAATGGGCCAGGCCGACGTGGTCGGGGTGCATGTGCGTGACGATGACGCGCAACACCGGCAGGCCGTCCAGTTCCTTGGCGAATACCTGTTCCCATAGCGTCTTGACCTCATCGCGCGCGATGCCGCAGTCGACGATGGTCCAGCCCGGGCGCCCGTCGACTTCATCGCGCAGCAGCCACAGGTTGATGTGGTCCAGCGCAAACGGCAGCGGCATGCGGATCCATTTCACGCCATCGGCCACCTCGCGGGCAACGCCGGCTTCGGGCTGGACATCGCCCCAGGGATACTGCAATTGATGCTCGTTGGGATTCATGGAAGCTCTCGTATTGGCTTGACGATTGTTCCAAGCCATCATAATTTACGTTTACGTAAACTGCCAAACCTCGCATGCCCGCCACCTGGACGATTTCCGAGCTCTCGCGCGAGTTCGACATCACGCCCCGCACCATCCGCTTCTATGAAGACCAGGGCATCGTCAGCCCTGCGCGGGATGGCCGCAATCGCGTGTACAGCCCGCGCGACCGCACGCGCCTGAAGCTCGCGCTGCGCGGCAAGCGGCTCGGGCTGCAGCTGTCGGAAATCCGCGCCCTCATCGACATGTACGATGGCCCCGGCGACAGCACGCCGCAATTGCGGCATTATCTCGACGTGCTGGCCTCGCACCGCGCGGCCCTCGAGCAGCAGCGGCGCGACATCGAAGACACGCTGTCGGAAATCGCCGAACAAGAGCGGCAGTGCCGCCTGCTGCTGGCCCAGAAACCCTGACACGCGCCGCGCGCCCGCCCGCGGCGCCGGAGAGTCCTATGTACCTGCCCCGCCATTTCGAGGAAACGCGGCCCGCGGCGCTGCATGACCTGATGCGCGCGCGGCCGCTGGCCACGCTGGTCACCGCCGACGGCGCGGGCGGCTTCGAAGCCAACCACATCCCCTTGCACCTGGACGCGACGGCCGGTCCGCAGGGCGTGCTGCGCGGCCATGTGGCGCGCGCCAACCCGCTGTGGCGCGCAGTGGGCGAGGGCGCCCCCGCGCTGGCCATATTCCAGGGCGACGACGCCTATATCTCGCCATCCTGGTACCCGTCCAAGCACGAGCACGGCAAGGCCGTGCCCACCTGGAACTACGCGGTAGTCCACGCCCACGGCAGCTTGCGCGCCATTGACGATGCGGCCTGGCTGCGCGGCCTGCTCGACACGCTGACGGACGCGCACGAATCCGGCTTTGCGCGACCCTGGTCGGTGGCCGACGCGCCGGTCGATTTCGTCGACAAGATGATCGCCGCGGTGGTCGGCATCGAATTGCGCATCGAGCGCCTGACCGGCAAATGGAAGGTCAGCCAGAACCAGCCAGCGGCCAATCGCGCCGGCGCGGCGCAAGGCCTGCGCGAGCGCGGGCGGCCCGACGCCGCCGCCATGGCCCGGCTGGTGGCCGGCTACCCGGACGAGACCTGACCGATGGCGACGCTGCAGACGCTGGGCCTGTTCGCGCTGACCGCGCTGGCCGAGATACTGGGCTGCTATCTACCCTACCTGTGGCTCAAGCAGGGGCATTCGGCCTGGCTGCTGGCGCCGGCGGCCCTGAGCCTGGCCTTGTTCGCCTGGCTGCTGACGCTGCATCCCACGGCTGCCGGCCGAGTCTACGCCGCCTATGGCGGCGTCTATGTCAGCATGGCGCTGCTGTGGCTTTGGGCGGTGGACGGCGTGCGGCCGGCCCCGACCGACTGGGCCGGCGTCGGCCTGTGCCTGGCCGGCATGGCCCTGATCATGGCCGGCCCGCGCCACGGCTGACCGGCGCCGGGCTACTGCACCCGGATGTTGTTCTCGCGGATGACGCGGCGGTTGTTGTCGTAGTCGGCGCGCACCTGGCGGGCGAACTCGGCGCCCGTGCCGGTGCCCGGCTGCATGAAATACTTGTCCAGCATCTGCCGGTACGCCGGGCTGGCCAGCGCCTTGTCCAGCGCCGCCTGCATGGCCTGCGACACATCGGCCGGCACGCCCGCCGGCGCGAACAGGGCGAAATTGGAAAAGTAGCGGATCTCCGGCAGCTTGAGTTCGGCCATGGTCGGCACGTCGGGCCACGGGGCCAGGCGCTGCGGCGCCATCACCGCCAGCGGCGTCAGCGTGCCGGCCTTGACGTGCGGCAGCACGATGTCGGTATTGACCACCAGCAGGTCGACCTGGCCGCCCAGGCCGTCCGAGACCGCCTGGCTGCCGCCGCGGTAGGGCACCTGCAGCATGTCGATGCCCAGCTGCTTGTTCAGTGCCGCCATGCCGATGTGCGCCACCGTGCCCAGGCCCGGCACGCCGAACGTGACCTTGCCGGGATGCTTGCGGGCATGCTCGACCAGTTCGCCGAAGCTCTTGACCGGCAGCGCCTTGGTGGCCAGGATCGCCACCGGCCCCACCGCCACGCTGGCCACCGGCACCAGGTCTTTCATCGGGTCATAGGGCGTCTCGACCAGGTTGGGGAAGATGACCACCGGGCTGGTCGAGGCCAGCAGCAGCGTGGCGCCGTCGGCGCGCGCGCGGGCCACGGCGTCGGCGCCCACGCTGCCGCCCGCGCCGGGCTTGTTCTCGATGATGGTCGCCGTGCCATATTCCTGGCGCAGCACGTCGCCCAGCGCCCGCCCCAGCGTGTCGTTGGTGCCGCCGGCGGTGTAGGGCACCACCAGCGTCAGGGTCTTGCCGGGCCAGGCCGGCTGGGCCTGCACGGCGGGGGCGGCAACCATGGCCGCACAGGCCAGGACATGGACGAATCTCGACAGCACGGCAATTCTGATCATGACGGCTCCGGTTGGAAACGCGGGAAAACCGGCCCGGGCAGGCCCCGGGCCGCGGCACCTGCCGGCTTCAAGCCAGGTATCGCTGTACCAGGCGGATCCAGTACGACGCCCCGACGGGAATCAGGCTGTCGTTGAAGTCATAGCTGGTGTTGTGCAGCATGCATGGACCCAGGCCATGGCCGGCCAGCCGATGCCCGCCGTCGCCGTTGCCCAGGAAGACGTAGCAGCCCGGCTTGGCCTGCAACATGAAAGCGAAGTCTTCCGACGCCATGGCGGGTTCGATCACGCGCGCCTGGTCGGCTCCCGCCACTTCGCGCATGACATCCAGGCAGAAGGCGGTTTCATCCGGGGTGTTCACCAGCGCCGGATAGCGGCGCTCGAAGTAGACATCGGCCTGGCAGCCATGGGCCGCGGCGATCGGCTCGGCCAGTTCGTGCATGCGGCGCTCGATCAGGTCGACGACGGCCTCGCTGTAGGCGCGCACCGAGCCGCCCAGCCAGGCGCTGCCGGGGATGATGTTGGTGACGTCATTGCCGGCCTGCAACTGGGTGATGGATATCACGGCGGCGTCCAGCGGCCGTTTGCTGCGGGTCAGGATGGTCTGCAGCGCCTGGCCGATGGCCAGCACGGCGGGCACCGGGTCGTCGCAGTCCTGCGGGGCGGACGCATGGCCGCCGCGCCCCGTGACGGTGATCTTGAACGCATTGGCGGCCGCCATCATGGGGCCGCTGCAGACGCCGAAGCTGCCGGCCGGCATCCCGGGCCAGTTGTGCATGCCGAACACCGCCTCGCACGGGAAGCGCTCGAACAAACCGTCCTCGATCATGGCGCGGGCGCCCGCGCCGCCGTTTTCTTCGGCCGGCTGGAAGGCAAAGTAGACCGTGCCGTCGAAACCGCCGACCTGCTTCAGATGACGGGCGGCGGCCAGCAGCATGGCGGTATGGCCATCGTGGCCACAGCCGTGCATCTTGCCGTCGTGGCGCGAACGGTGCGGGAAGCGGTTTTCCTCCTGGATGGGCAGAGCGTCCATGTCGGCGCGCAGCAAGATCGCCTTGCGGCTCGTGCCTGCCTTCAGCGCGCCGACCACGCCGGTGCGGCCGATGCCGGTGTGGGTCTCGATGCCCCAGTCACGCAGGCGCTCGGCCACCAGGGCCGCGGTACGATGTTCGTCGTAGGCCAGTTCGGGATGAGCATGAATGTCACGCCGCAGTGCGACAATCTCGTCCAGGTCGGCGAGCTCGATCAAGGCAATTCCCCCTGTGGTGCGACGGGCCCCGGCGGGCCCATCCTGTCAGACATGTTTCATGTGAATTCTGTCATGGTCAGACAAGTTGGCGCGGGTATTTTTGTCAGGGTAAACCCGTGTCCAATTTACGTTTACGTAAACGTAATATTGAGCTTCCGCATTGCCTGGCCCAGCCCGCCGGGCGCATGATGGGCCCGCCCTGCGGGCGCCGCTTGCGCCGCCCGGGTAGGTAAGCGCCCACTATCACGGAGACTGCGATGAACCTTCCCGGCTTGAATTTCAATTTAGGCGAAGACCTGGACATGCTGCGCGACGCCGTGCGCACCTTCGCCCAGGCGGAAATCGCGCCGCGCGCAGCCGAAGTCGACCGCAGCGACCAATTCCCCATGGACCTCTGGCGCAAGTTCGGCGAACTGGGCGTGCTGGGCATGACCGCCAGCGAAGAATACGGCGGCGCCAACCTGGGCTACCTGGCGCACATGGTGGCCATGGAAGAAATCTCCCGCGCCAGCGCCTCCATCGGTCTGTCGTACGGCGCGCATTCCAACCTGTGCGTCAACCAGATCCACCGCAACGGCACGGCCGAGCAGAAGGCCCGCTACCTGCCCAAGCTGATCTCCGGCGAGCACGTGGGCGCACTGGCCATGAGCGAGCCGGGCGCCGGCTCCGACGTGGTCAGCATGAAGCTGCGCGCCGACAAGAAAGGCGACCGCTACGTGCTCAATGGCACCAAGATGTGGATCACCAACGGCCCGGACGCCGACACCCTGGTGGTCTATGCCAAGACCGACCCCGCAGCCCACCAGCGCGGCATCACCGCCTTCCTGGTGGAAAAATCCTTCAAGGGTTTTTCGGTGGCGCAGAAGCTCGACAAGCTGGGCATGCGCGGCAGCCACACCGGCGAACTGGTGTTCCAGGACTGCGAGATCCCCGAGGAAAACGTGCTGGGCCAGGTCAATGGCGGCGTGCGGGTCCTGATGAGCGGGCTCGACTACGAACGCGCGGTGCTGTCGGGCGGGCCGCTGGGCATCATGCAGGCGGTGATGGACGTCGTAGTGCCGTACATCCACGAACGCAAGCAGTTCGGCCAGGCCATCGGCGAATTCCAGCTGATCCAGGGCAAGGTGGCCGACCTGTACACCACCCTGCAGGCCAGCCGGGCTTTCTGCTACGCGGTCGGCAAGAACCTGGACCAGCTCGGCGCGGAACATGTCCGCCAGGTGCGCAAGGATTGCGCCGCGCTCATCCTGTACACCGCCGAGAAAGCCACCTGGATGGCCGGCGAAGGCGTGCAGATCCTCGGCGGCAATGGCTACATCAACGAATATCCCACCGGGCGCCTGTGGCGCGACGCCAAGCTGTACGAGATCGGCGCGGGCACCAGCGAGATCCGCCGCATGCTGATCGGCCGCGAGCTGTTCGCCGAAACCGCCTGACCGCCCGGCCATGATCTACAGCGGCGACGTCCAGCGCATCGAGCAGGCTCCTGCCCCGCAGCCGCAGCCGCTGGCCGTGGCGCGCCAGATCCTGGCCGGGTTCGACCGCCACTATGCGCTGTTCCGCTACAGCGCGCAGCGGGCCAAGTCGCTGTTCGAATCGGGCGACTGGCACGGCATCCAGCAGCTGTCGCGCGAGCGCATCGAATACTACGACATGCGGGTGCGCGAATGCGCCACCCAGCTGCGCGAGGCGCTGCGCGACTCGGCCGCGCCGGCAGGCTCCGCCAGCCTCACCGACAGCCAGACCGCCTTCTGGCAAGAGGTCAAGCAGCAATTCGTGGGGCTGCTGTCCGGGCACCGCCAGCCGGAATGCGCCGAGACCTTCTTCAACTCGGTGTCGTGCCGCATCCTGCACCGCGACTACTTCCACAACGATTTCCTGTTCGTGCGCCCGGCGGTCGCCACCGACTATCTCGACAGCCGCATCCCCTCGTACCGCGTCTACTACCCGCTGACGGAAGGGCTGCGCAAGAGCCTGATCCGCATGGTGGCCGACTTCGGGCTGGCCTCGCCGTATGCCGACCTGCCGCGCGACGCCCGCCTGCTGGCGCGCGCGGCCGTGCGCCAGCTGCGCGCCCAGTGGCCGCGCCACCTGGGCCGCCGGCTCGCGCCGGACTGCCAGGTGCAGGTGCTCGGCTCGCTGTTCTTTCGCAACAAGGGCGCCTACATCGTCGGGCGCCTGATCAACCAGAGCACCGTGCATCCGTTCGCGGTGGCGCTCACGCGCAACGCCGCGGGCCAGGTCGAGCTCGACGCGCTGCTGCTGGGCGCCGACGACCTGAGCACGCTGTTCAGCTTCACGCGCGCGTATTTCCTGGTCGACATGGAAACCCCCGCGGCGGTGGTCAATTTCCTGTCGAGCCTGCTGCCGCGCAAGCCCAAGGCCGAGCTCTACACCATGATCGGCCTGCAGAAGCAGGGCAAGACCCTGTTCTACCGCGATTTCCTCCACCACCTGGCCCATTCGCGCGACGCCTTCGACATCGCGCCCGGCATCAGGGGCATGGTGATGTGCGTGTTCACGCTGCCCTCGTATCCGTACGTGTTCAAGCTCATCAAGGACCGCATCGACAAGGACGGCATCGACCACGCCACGGTGCGGCGCAAGTACCAGATGGTGAAGCTGCACGACCGGGTGGGCCGCATGGCCGACACCTGGGAATACTCGCAAGTCGCGCTGCCGCGCGCGCGCTTCGCGCCCGGCCTGCTGGACGAACTGCGCGAGCGCGTCCCCAGCCTGCTCGAGGAAGACGGCGACACCGTGGTCATCCGCCACGTGTACATCGAGCGCCGCATGACGCCGCTGAACCTGTACCTGCAGCATGCGCCCGAGCCGCTGCTGGACCAGGCCGTGCGCGAGTACGGCGACGCCATCCGCCAGCTCGCCACCGCCAATATCTTCCCTGGCGACATGCTGTACAAGAACTTCGGCGTCACCCGCCTGGGCCGCGTGGTGTTCTACGACTACGACGAAATCCAACGCATGACCGAGATGCAGTTCCGCCGCATCCCGCCCGCACCCAACGAAGAAGCCGAAATGGCCAGCGAACCCTGGTATGCGGTCGGGCCCAACGACGTTTTCCCCGAAGAATTCGGCCGTTTCCTGCTGGGCGACCCGCGCGTGCGCCGGGCCTTTCTGCGGCACCACGCCGACCTGCTGCAGCCCGAGTGGTGGCAGGCCTGCCGCGCCCATGTGGCGCAGGGCCGGATCGAGGAATTTTTCCCTTACGATAAAGACAGGCGGCTGCGCCACGACAGCGCCCCGCAACGCGCTACCGCGCCGTGACAGTTCCCGTCCGATTTTCAGGAGTCAATCATGTCTGATCCCATCGTCATCGTTTCCGTCGCCCGTACCCCCATGGGAGGCATGCTGGGCAGCCTGTCCGGCCTGGCCGCCCACGAGCTGGGCGCGGTCGCCATCAAGGCGGCTGTCGAGCGCGCCGGCCTGCAGCCGGACCAGGTCGACGAAGTCATCATGGGCAACGTGCTGCAGGCCGGCCAGGGCCAGGCGCCGGCCCGCCAGGCCGCGCTCGGCGCGGGCCTGCCGCTGGGCGTATCGTGCACCACCATCCACAAGGTATGCGGCTCCGGCCTGAAGGCGGCCATGTTCGGCCACGACCTGCTGGCCGCGGGCTCGGCGCGGGTGGTGGTGGCCGGCGGCCAGGAGAGCATGAGCAACGCCCCCTACCTGCTGCTCAAGGGGCGCCAGGGCTACCGCTACGGCCACAGCACGGTCTACGACCACATGGCCCTGGACGGCCTGGAAGACGCCTACGACCGCGGCAAGGCCATGGGCGTGTTCGCCGAAGACTGCGCCGCCAAGTACAGCTTCACGCGCGAACAGCAGGACGCCTTCTCGCTGGAATCGCTGCGCCGCGCCCGCGCGGCCAGCGAAGACGGCAGCTTCAAATGGGAAATCGCGCCGGTCACCGTGGCCGGCCGCAAGGGCGATACCGTGGTGGACACCGACGAGGCGCCCACCAAGGCCATGCCCGAGAAGATTCCCACCCTGAAGCCCGCCTTCAAGAAAGACGGCACCGTCACCGCGGCCAACTCGTCGTCCATTTCCGACGGCGCCGCCGCCATGGTGCTGATGCGCGCTTCCACTGCCGAAGAACTGGGCGTCAAGCCGCTGGCGCGCATTGTCGCCCACAGCCAGCATTCGCAAGAGCCTGGCTGGTTCACCACGGCGCCGGTGGGCGCGCTGAAGAACCTGTTCGCCAAGACCGGCTGGAAAGCCGAGGACGTCGACCTGTACGAGATCAACGAAGCCTTCGCCGTGGTGACCATGGCCGCCATGACCGACTTCAAGCTGCCGCACGAGAAAGTCAACGTGCATGGCGGCGCCACGGCCCTGGGCCACCCCATCGGCGCCTCGGGCGCCCGCCTGATGGCCACGCTGGTCGGCGCGCTGCGCAAGACCGGCGGCAAGCGCGGCGTGGCCACGCTGTGCATCGGCGGCGGCGAAGCCGTGGCCATGGCGATCGAGATGATGTAACCCCCCGGCGTGTCTGGCTCCCGCAGGGCGCCAGACACCCACCGGATCTGATTTGCACCGCAATGCACATGCCTCGGTGTCAGGCACCCTTCGGGAGCCTGACACCTGCAAAACCCGCGCAGGGAAAATAATGCCCACCTTAGAATCCCGCATCAATGTGCGCTCGCAAGAGTACGCCAACAATGCCCGCGCCATGCAAGCGCAACTGGACGACCTGGCCCGCCAGTTGGCGCAGGCGGCGCTGGGCGGCAGCGAGGCGGCGCGCGCCAAGCACGTGGCGCGCGGCAAGCTGCTGCCGCGCGACCGCGTCGAGCGGCTGATTGACCCGGGCAGCCCCTTCCTGGAGCTTTCCCCGCTGGCGGCCCATGGCATGTACGACGGCGAAGCGCCGGGGGCCGGCGTCATCACCGGCATCGGGCGCATCGCCGGCACGGAATGCGTCATTGTCTGCAACGACGCGACCGTCAAGGGCGGCACCTACTACCCCATGACCGTCAAGAAGCACCTGCGCGCGCAGGAGATCGCCGCGCAGAACCGCCTGCCGTGCGTGTACCTGGTGGATTCCGGCGGCGCCAACCTGCCGCGCCAGGATGAAGTCTTCCCAGACCGCGACCATTTCGGACGCATCTTCTACAACCAGGCAGTGATGTCGGCGCAGGGCATCGCGCAGATCGCGGTGGTGATGGGGTCGTGCACGGCGGGTGGCGCCTATGTGCCCGCCATGAGCGACGAGTCCATCATCGTGCGCAACCAGGGCACCATCTTCCTGGGCGGCCCGCCGCTGGTCAAGGCGGCCACCGGCGAGGAAGTCAGCGCCGAGGACCTGGGCGGCGGCGACGTGCACACGCGCCTGTCCGGCGTGGCCGACCACCTGGCCGCCAACGACCTGCATGCCCTGCAGCTGGCGCGCAATGCGGTGGCGCGCCTGAACCGCCAGAAACCCGCGCCGCTGGCGCTGGCGCCGGTGCGCGAACCGCGCTACGACCCGGCCGAGCTCAACGGCATCATCCCGGCCGATACGCGCAAGCCGTACGATGTGCGCGAGATCATCGCGCGCATTGTCGACGGCTCCGAGTTCGACGAATTCAAGGCGCGTTTCGGCACCACGCTGGTCACCGGCTTCGCGCACATCCACGGCATGCCGGTGGGCATCGTGGCCAACAACGGCATCCTGTTTTCCGAATCGGCCCAGAAGGGGGCGCACTTCATCGAGCTGTGCGCGCAGCGCAAGATCCCGCTGGTGTTCCTGCAGAACATCACCGGCTTCATGGTGGGCCGCAAGTACGAGAACGAGGGCATCGCGCGCCACGGCGCCAAGATGGTCACGGCGGTGGCCACCGCCAACGTGCCGAAGTTCACGGTGCTGATCGGCGGCTCGTTCGGCGCCGGCAACTACGGCATGTGCGGCCGCGCCTATTCGCCGCGCCTGCTGTTCATGTGGCCCAACGCGCGCATCTCCGTGATGGGCGGCGAGCAGGCCGCCAGCGTGCTGGCCACGGTGCGGCGCGACGGCATCCAGGCCAAGGGCGGCCAGTGGTCGGCCGAAGAAGAAGAGGCGTTCAAGGCCCCCATCCGCGCCCAGTACGAGCGCGAAGGGCATCCGTACTACGCGACCGCGCGCCTGTGGGACGACGGCATCATCGCGCCGGCCGATACGCGCCGGGTGCTGGGCCTGGCGCTGTCGGCCGCGCTCAACGCCCCCATCGAGGACACCCGCTTCGGCGTGTTCCGGATGTAGCCCCCGGCCAGGGGCCAGCGCTGGCGGACCGGCGAAGCCGGATCCGCGCGCCCCGACAAGGTTGCTGCAAAGCCGCAGCATCGCTGAAGTTAACGAAGCATTCCGACTGGATGACGCCAATGTTCGACACCCTGCTGATCGCCAACCGCGGCGAAATCGCCTGCCGCGTCGCCGCCACCGCCCGCCGCCTGGGCATCCGCACCGTGGCGGTGTATTCCGATGCCGACGCCGGCGCGCGCCATGTCGCCGCCTGCGACGTGGCCGTGCATATCGGCGGCCCCGAGCCGCGCGCCAGCTACCTGCGCGGCGAGGCCATCCTGGAAGCGGCGCGCGCCACCGGGGCGCAGGCCATCCATCCGGGCTACGGCTTCCTGTCCGAGAACGAGGCCTTTGCCCAGGCCGCCGCCGATGCTGGCATCGCCTTCGTCGGGCCGCCGGCGTCCGCCATTGCCGCCATGGGCAGCAAATCGGCCGCCAAGGCGCTCATGGAGAAAGCCGGCGTCCCGCTGGTGCCCGGCTACCATGGCGACAACCAGGATCCGCAATTCCTCAAGTCGCAGGCCGACGCCATCGGCTACCCGGTGCTGATCAAGGCCAGCGCCGGCGGCGGCGGCAAGGGCATGCGGGTGGTCGAGTCGGCCGGCGCCTTCCTCGATGCGCTGGCCTCCTGCCAGCGCGAGGCCGCCTCCAGCTTCGGCGACGATCGCGTGCTGATCGAACGCTACCTGCAGAAGCCGCGCCACATCGAGATCCAGGTATTCGCCGATACGCATGGCAATTGCGTCTACCTGTTCGAACGCGACTGCTCGGTGCAGCGGCGCCACCAGAAGGTCATCGAAGAAGCGCCCGCGCCCGGCATGACGCCCGAGCGGCGCCGCGCCATGGGCGAGGCGGCGGTGGCGGCGGCGCGCGCGGTCGGCTACGTGGGCGCCGGCACGGTGGAATTCATCGCCGAGCCCGACGGCCGCTTCTACTTCATGGAAATGAACACGCGCCTGCAGGTCGAGCACCCGGTCACCGAGATGATCACCGGCCACGACCTGGTGGAATGGCAGTTGCGCGTAGCCGCCGGCCAGCCGCTGCCCGCCGCGCAGGAAGACCTGCGCCTCGACGGCCATGCCATCGAGGCGCGCATCTATGCCGAAAACCCCGACAAGGGCTTCCTGCCTTCCATCGGCACCCTGGCCTACCTGGAACTGCCGCCGCACACGGCGTTCGCCAACGGCGACGTGCGGGTGGACGGCGGCGTGCGCATGGGCGACGCCATCACGCCCTATTACGATCCCATGATCGCCAAGCTGATCGTGCGCGGCGCCGACCGCGACCAGGCACGCGCGCGGATGATCCAGGCCCTGGCCCACACCCACGCGGTGGGCGTGCAGACCAACGTGGCCTTCCTGACGCGGCTGATGCAGGACGCGGCCTTCGCCGCCGCCGACCTGGACACCGGCCTGATCGAGCGCCAGCGCCAGACCCTGCTGCCGCCGCCGGCACCGGCCGATGCCGCGACGCTGGCGCTGGCCACGGCGGCGGTGCTGGTGCGGCAGGGCCTGGCGCAATCGGCCGGCCAGGCGGGCCGGCCCGCCGTCGACCCCTGGGACACGCGCGACGGCTGGCGCCTGGGCGGCCGATATACACAGGCCGTGCAGTGGCTCGACCAGGACACCTTGCGCGAAGTCGCCGTGGCGCGCGACGGCCAGGCCTGGACCCTGGCCTGCGACGGCCAATCCCGGCCGTTCTCGTGGCGCGCCCAGCCGGGCGCCAACCCCAACCTGGCCTACGGCCTGCGCATCGCGCTGGGCGGCCACGAAAGCACCGGCACGGTGGTGTTGCACGGCGACAAAGCCTATGTGTTCCGCGCCGGCCGCACGCAGGTGCTGGGCCTGCACGACGCGCTCGCGCACGCGCAGGACGCCCAGGGCGACCATGCCGGCGGGCTGACCGCCCCCATGCCGGGCAAGATCATCTCGATCGCCGTGCAGGCCGGCGACAGCGTTTCCAAGGGCCAGCCCCTGCTGGTCATGGAAGCCATGAAAATGGAGCACACCATCTCGGCGCCGGCCGACGGCAAGGTGCGGGAAATGTTCTACGCCGTGGGCGATCAGGTGGCGGAAGGGGCGGAGCTGGTGGCGATCGACTAGCCCGCCCGGACCTCAGCGGCACGACCGTTCGAAGAAGGCCAGCACTTGCTCGCCCAGCCATTGCTCGGGAGTGTTGAAATGCGCCATGATGGACACATGGTTGTGGTCCGGCAGGGCGACGTGCACCGGCGCCGTGCCGCGGGCCTTGCCTAGCGCCAGGGCAAATTCGAGGCCATACAGGTCCAGCAGCGGGTTTTCGTATTCGGCATTGGCCACCATCACGGGCATGCCGGCGCGGGCGGCATGCGTCAGCGGCGAACAGGCCGCATGACGGGCCGGATCCGGGCCAAAATACGCCGCGACGCCCGCGGCGTTGGGATTCACCGCCGACGTATCCGCCTGCAGCCGGGCGGATACCAGGACGGCGCAACGCGCATCGATGGGCAGGGGATCGTCCAGCGCATTGCACACCAGTGTGGCTACATGGGTGCCGCCGGCCGAATGGCCAATGATGCAGAGCCGGTCCGGATCGCCCCCCAAAGAACGCACATGGCGGGAGATCCATCGACATGCCGCCGAGACATCGGCCGCGCCGCCCGGGTACGGCGCCTCCGGCGCGAGCCGGTATTCGATATTGACGCCGACGCATCCCTGCCGCGCGAACCAGGTCAGTACGTTGCCGTACATCTCCGCATTGATGTTCTTCGCTCCCCTGACGAAAGCCCCGCCATGGACGAACGCCACGACTGGCGCGCGTCGCGCTCCCGAGGGACTATGGACATCCAGCACTTGGCGCGGGTGGCCGCCATAGGCCAGGTCGCGCACGACATCGATACCGGCTCGCGGAGCACCCGCCAGCAAAGGCAAGTAGAGTGCCTTGGTCTCGTCCCCCGCCGCGCGTATGTCCGCTTGCCATCGCGCACCGATCTCGCGCAGGCGGCGGGTCACAAACTCAGGACGCATCGTGTTGGCCCCGCCGGCTCAAGTGGCTGCCGGGAGAAAGGCGGTGCCTTCGATTTCGACCAGCCATTCCGGACGGGCCAGCGCCTGCACGACCACCAGCGTGGAGGCGGGCCGGGCCTCGCCGATGAACGAAGCGCGCACTGGGCCGAACAGCGGCACATCGGCCTGCCGGGTCAGGAACGTGCTGACCTTGACCAGATGGCGGACCTGCATTCCGGCGGATGACAATACTGCCACCAGGTTCGCCCAGGCTTGCCACGCCTGGGCTTCGAAGCCATCTGGCAGCCGGCCGTCCGGCTCGACGCCGACCTGGCCGGCGATGTGCAGCCAGGTCCCCGGGCCTTCGGAAGCGATAGCCATGCTATAGGGGCCCAGGGGCGGGGCAGCGTCGGCGGCGACAATGATCCGATTCGGCATAGGGCGGCTCGCTCACTGGATGCTGTCGTCGATTTCGGGCACGCGGGGAATCTCGACCCCATATGCGCCCACGTCTTCGCGGATCTGGTTCAGCCCTTTCCGGATAATGCCCATTTCTTCCTCTGGATGCGTCGCACCGAGGCCGTGCTCCGCCGCCAGGGCGCGATTGCGGCCGGATCTCGCCCGCTCGTCGGCGGGAAGGTTGACAACGGCATAGACGCCATTGAGCAGGCTGCCCCTGAGTTTTTTTGCAACCTTTTCGCCGATCGTGCGCTTCTCCTGCGTCGGCAGTTCGGCAAAGAAGCGGCGCATGATGATGCGACCGAACTGGATGTGGCGGGCCTCGTCCCGAAGAATCAGCCGGCACGCCTCGCGGATCGAGGCGAACCGCGCATTTTCATAGCGCGCCTGGAGCAGCTCGCCGGAAAGCTGCTCGAACAGTGTATTGACCGACAAGCCCGCATAGAAGCTCATGGCCTTCTCGTCAGACTCGTCGTGAAAGCGCGGAATGATGTCCTTGAAATAGTCGGCCCGCGGCGTCGCCTCATAGCCGCTCAAATGCTCGGCGATGCGGAAGCTGGCTTCATGATGGCGGAACTCTTCCGCGATGAAATTGGTGATGTGCTGCTTGACCTCGAAGGGCTGGTGAGAAAAGATGGCTTCGCGCAGGCGCTCGGCCCCGTATGGCGTGGCGCCGTGCTCCATCCAGGCGCGCAGGCTCCACCATTCGGCGCCGGCTGAACGCACCTCGGCCGGCAGCTCGGCCTCTTTGATATCCGAATAGTCGATATCCGTCACCGGATCCCAGGCAAGCTCGCGTGCCTGCATGCACAGGCGCCAGACCTCGGGGTATTCGACATCAGCCACGACCGGATAGGGATTGGGAACCTGCGGAATTTCCTCAAGCAAGGACGGTTGCATCGGGTTGATCCTCGAGTGGGAACAGAGAACGGATGCGTCGGGCAGTACTCATCGCTTTCTGTCCGTGGGTGAAGAAGCCATCGGAGCCACCCATCCTAGGTCCGTGCCCCTGATACATCCAATACTATTTACATGGCCACGTGATTCGTGCTAGATATTGCCAACCCGGGTCGCCAGTGTGGTGCCGCTATGCTCGAACTTCGGTTGGTGCGCCAGTTTGTTGTCATCGCCGAGGAGCTGAATTTCCGGCGGGCGGCCGAGCGGCTGCACATGTCGCAGCCGCCGCTGTCCACGGCGATGCAGAATCTCGAAGCGGAGATCGGCACGCCACTGCTCGACCGCAGCAAGCACCATGTACGGCTGACGCCGGCGGGCCAGGTCTTCTATAGCGACGCGGTGCGGCTGCTGCAGTTTGTCGAGCAGGCGCGGCAACGCGCCCGCCGCACAGGCAGCGGCCTCGAAGGCAGCTTGCGCCTGTCCTTCGTCCCCAGTGCGGCCCTCGATGTCCTGCCCGGCATCTTCAAGCGCTTCCAGGCCGCTTACCCGACCGTGCAACTGACGTTGACGGCGGAGACGACGCGGCGGCAACTGGAAGACCTTCACAACGGACACACCGATCTGGCGCTGCTTGTCGGCCCGGTCTATGACTCGCGAGGGCTGGAACTGGTCGCGCTGCAACCGCAGCATTTCGTGATCGCGGTTCCGCTCGGACACCCGTTGGCCGCCCGCCGGAAAGTGCGCATGAAGGAACTGGCCGGGGAAGCGTTCGTTTCGTTCCCGGCCGCCGAAGGCACCGGCTTCGCCAGCGCGCTACTGGGGGCCTGCCAGGCAGCCGGCTTCATGCCGAGAGTCGTGCAAGAAGCCTCGCAGATGCAAGCCATCTTGACCTTGGTCGCGGGCGGCCTGGGCGTAGCGCTGGTGCCGTCCGCCATGCGGCGCCTGCAAATGCGGGACGTGTGCTTCGTCGACATCGCCGCGGCGAAGCATCCTCCCGCCTATCAGCTGGTATTCGCGTATGCCGGCAGGAATGACAATCCGGTCATCCACGCCTTCCTGGCGAGCGCCTTGGACGCATCCCATATACCGGCCAGCTAGACAGCACGGCGAGACCGCGCAAAAGCTCGGCACAACCGGCAAAACACCGGGTGTGATTCGTCCGGCGTATCAGCAGCCGCCCCGAACGGTATTAGACAAGCCGGGAGTAACTTGGGAGCATTTGACGCAAATCAGGATCGCCTAGCGGCGGAATGCCACCCATGAGGGATGAATCGCATGAACCAACTGCGCCGAGTGATTGCATCCGCGACCGCCTGTCTATTGCCGATGGCGGCGGCCTGTATCCTGTTGGCGAGCGGCCCGGGCCAGGCCGTGGCGCAGGCCTTTCCCACCCGTCCCGTGACACTGGTGGTGCCCTACCCGGCAGGTGGCTCCGCCGACATTCTCGCGCGCGCCGTAGGACAGAAACTGGGCGAAAGGCTGGGCCAGCCGGTCGTGGTCGAGAACAAGGGTGGCGCCGGCACGGCGATCGGAGCCCGGTTCGTGGCAGAGGCTCCGGCCGACGGCTACACCCTGCTATTGGGCACGGTCAGCTCGCATGCCATCAACCCGGCCATCAACAAGGTCGGCTACGACCCTCTCCACAGCTTCGTGCTGGTAGCCCCTGTAGCGGCGACGCCTTTCGTGCTCGTGACGCCTCCCGCCTCGCCATTCAAGACGCTCTCCGATGTCATCGACGCGGCAAGGCGCCAGCCGGAAACGCTCGACTATGCATCGGCCGGCCCGGGCACATCCAATCACCTGGCGGGAGAAATGCTGGCCAGCGCCACCGGGATCCGGCTGGTGCATGTGCCCTACCGGGGCAGCGCGCCCGCGCTGGTGGACGTCATGGCGGGCCATATCCCGCTGATGTTCGACCTGCAAACCACGTCGATTCCCAATATTCGCCAAGGAAAGCTGCGCGCGCTCGCGGTTACCGGCCTGCAGCGCAGCGCGCTGCTGCCCGAAGTGCCGACCGTGGCAGAAAGCGGCATACCGGGCTTCGAGGTCAGCGCCTGGTTCGCGGTATTCGCGCCGGTCAACGTCCCGTCCCAGGCGCTGACGCGCCTGCGGGACGAAATGTCCGCCATCATGCATTCAGAAGACCTGGCGCAGCAGCTGCGCCAGATCGGCGCCGAACCGGATCAGCGGTCTGCCGGCGAGTTCGCGGCCTATGTCGAAGAAGAAGTCAAAAAGTACACCGCCGTCGTGAAGGCCGCCGGCCTGGCGCCACGTTGAACGCCGGGCAGCGCCCGGGCGGCCCTCCCTTCCAGAGAGAGGCGTCCCCCGGCAGCCTGGCCATCGGCAATTGCGGCAAGGCCCTGGCCAGCGCTGTGTTACGTTTAGAACTCGAGGTGCCGGACGCATTGGCACCCCTGCTGCGCGGGCCGAAGGCCGACCTGGGGGGAGTGGATGTTCGAGGACTTGAAGTCGAAGACGGTATTGATCACCGGCGCCTACAGCGGCCTGGGGCGGCATTTCGCCGGCGTGCTGTCGCAGGCCGGCATGCGCGTGGCGCTGTGCGGCCGCCGCGTTGAACTGGGCGAGCAAGTGGCCGCCGGCATCCGGCAGGCGGGCGGCATGGCCTGCGCCGTGAAGATGGATGTCACCGACGCGGACAGCGTGCGGGCCGCCGTCGACGCCGCTGCCGCGGAGCTGGGCCCCATCGATGTGGTGCTCAACAACGCCGGCATCGCCCTCAGCGAGCCCGCGCTGGACATTTCCGAACCGGCCTGGACCGGCCTGATCGACGTCAACCTCAACGGCGCCTGGCGGGTGGCGCAGGCCAGCGCCGCGCATTTCCGCGCCCACGCCAGGCCGGGCGTCATCATCAACATCGCCTCCATCCTGGGCCAGCGCGTGGCCTCGCACGTGGCGCCCTATGCGGCCGCCAAGGCCGGCCTGCTGCACCTGACGCGCGCCCTGGCACTGGAATGGGCGCGCCACGACATCCGCGTCAATGCACTGGCGCCGGGCTACATCGCCACCGACCTGAACCGCGAATTCTTCGCCTCGCCGGCCGGCGAGGCGCTGATCAAGCGCGTACCGCAGCGCCGCCTGGGCCAGCCGCGCGACCTGGACGGCCCGCTGCTGCTGCTGGCGTCGGACGCCTCGGCGTTCATGACCGGCTCGGTGATCGACGTCGACGGCGGCCACCTCGTCAGTTCGTTGTGAAGCAACCGCATACTGCCGTCCCTGCCCAAGGGCGGCGCTGAGCATGGAGACTGTGGATGGATTTTTCGCTGCCCCCCGAACTCGAGGACTACCGCGCGCGCGTGCGCCGCTTCGTCGATGCGGAGCTGATCCCGCTGGAGGCCGACCGGGCCAATTATGACGACCATGAAAACATCGACGAGGCGGCACTGCAGGCGGTACGCGCCAAAGTGCGCGAAGCCGGGCTGTGGGCCCTGCAGATGCCGCGCGAACGCGGCGGGCAGGGCCTGCCCATGGTGGGCCTGGCCGCCTGCTATGAAGAGATGAACCGCTCGATCTTCGGGCCGGTGGCGTTCAACGCCGCGGCCCCCGACGATGGCAATATGCGCGTGCTGGCGCAGGTGGCGCGCCCCGACCAGAAAGACCGCTGGCTGCAGCCGATCATCGATGGCCGGGTCCGGTCGTCGTTCGTCATGACCGAGCCGCATCCCGGCAGCGGCTCGGATCCGTCCATGATGCGCACCACGGCCACCCGGCAGGGCGACAAGTGGATCATCAACGGCCGCAAGTGGTTCATTACCGGCGCCGGCGTGGCGCAGCATTTCATCCTGATCGCACGCACTTCGGACGACGCGCGCAAGGGCCTCAGCGCGTTCCTGTTCGACGCCGGCCAGCCGGGCTGGCGCATCGAGCGCCGCATCCCCATCATGGGTCCGGAAGAGCATGGCGGACATTGCGAGCTGGTGTTCGACGGCCTGGAGATTCCGGACGAGAACCGCCTGATGGAAATCGGCGACGGCCTGAAGCTCACGCAAATCCGCCTGGGACCGGCGCGGCTGACACACTGCATGCGCTGGCTGGGACTGGCGCGCCGCGCCATGGCGATCGCGGTCGATTACGTCGGGCAGCGCAGCAGCTTCGGCCAGAAGCTGGCCGAGCGCGAGGGCGTGCAGTGGCTGCTGGGCGACGCGGCCATGCAGATCGAGATCGGCCGGCTGCTGACCATGCGCGCGGCCGCCCGGCTGGACCAGGGCGACTACGCGCGCAAGGAAATCTCCATGGCCAAGATCGTGGTTTCGGAAACCTTGCACAAGGCTGTCGACACGGCCCTGCAGCTCAACGGCGCGCGCGGCTATTCGAAAGACACGCCGCTGGAGTGGATCTACCGCTACGCCCGCCAAGCGCGGCTGGTGGACGGCGCCTCGGAAGTGCACAAGATGGTGCTGGCGCGCTACCTGGTGGACGAAGGCGACGCCTACTGGCGCTGGGACGAGGCCGACGCCCCGCGCAAGGCCCTGGTATGAGCGCGGCCGCGCAGCCGGACTGGCTGGCCGCGCTGGCGGCGTACCTGGCGCAGCGGGGGCTGGCCGACGCCGCCAGCCTGCGCGCCCGTCCGCTGGCCGGCGGGCAATCCAACCCGACCTTCCTGCTCGAAGACGCGACCGGGCGCCGCGTGCTGCGCAAGCAGCCGCCCGGCGCGCTGCTGCCCTCGGCCCATGCCGTGGACCGCGAATACCGCGTGATGGCCGCGCTGGCCGACACGGCGGTGCCGGTGCCGCGCATGCTGCACTATTGCGATGACCGGACCATCATCGGCACGCCGTTCTACCTGATGAGCTATGCGCAGGGGCGCGTCTTCATGGACCCTGCGCTGCCAGGCCTGGCAGCGCCCGAACGCGGCGCCATCTATGCCGAGGCGGGCCGCGTGCTGGCCGCGCTGCATGCGGTCGTGCCGGACCGCCTCGGCCTGGCCGACTACGGCCGCGCGGGCGATTACTTTGCCCGCCAGGTGGCGCGCTGGACCCGGCAGTACCGCGACACCGCGACGGGCCGCATCGACGCCATGGATGCCCTGATCGACTGGCTGCCCCGCCACCTGCCGGCGGACGACGGCCGCGTCTGCCTGGTACACGGCGACTACCGCATCGACAACCTGGTGTTCGACCCGGCGGCGCCGCGCGCCATCGCACTGCTCGACTGGGAGCTGTCCACCCTGGGCCACCCGCTGGCCGACCTGGCCTACCACTGCATGTGCTGGCGCATTCCGCCCAGCCTATGGCGCGGCATCGCCGGGCTGGACTTGCAAGCGCTGGGCATTCCCGGCGAAGACGAGTTCGTGGCCGCCTATTGTCGCGCGCGCGGCATGGAGGCTCCGGCCGACTGGGACTTCTACCTGGCCTACAGCTTCTTCCGCATCGCCGCCATCCTGCAGGGCGTTTACGCGCGCGCCCAGGCCGGCAATGCCGCCGCGCACGACGCGCGCGAGATGGGTGCGCGCGTCGCGCCGCTCGCCGAACTGGGGTGGCAGGCCGCCAGCCGCGAGACGACGCGGCGCAATGCACCCGCGAGGCCATGATGACAAGCACCGCAACCGACGACGCGCTGCCGCGCAATAGCGCCAACCATCTTGCACTGACGCCGCTGGGCTTTCTGCAATGGGCCGCCGACGTCTACCCGCGGCGCCCCGCCCTGGTGCACGGCGCCCGCAGCCAGGACTGGCGCACGACCCGCGAACGCTGCGCGCGGATGGCGGCGGGGCTGCGGGCGTGGGGCGTGGGACGCGGCGACGTGGTGGCGGTGCTGGCGCCCAACGTGCCCGCGCTGTACGAGGCGCATTTCGGCGTGCCGATGTCCGGCGCGGTGCTCAACGCGCTGAATACGCGCCTGGATGCCGCCACGCTGGCGTTCATCCTGGAGCACGGCCGCGCCGCCGTGCTGTTGTACGACAGCGAATACGCCGGGCTGGTGCGCGAGGTGCTGGCCCGGCTGGCGTCGCCGCCGCGCACGGTGCGCATCGAGGACAGCGAGTACGGCGGCCCGCATGGCGACCTGGGCGACGCCGAGTACGAGGCATGGCTGGCGGCGCAGCCGCCCGATGCGCCATGGCAATGGCCCGAGGACGAATGGCAGGGCATTTGCCTGAACTACACCTCGGGCACTACCGGCAACCCCAAGGGCGTGGTGTATCACCATCGCGGCGCGTATCTCAACGCCACCGGCAACGTGCTGACCTGCGGCATGCCGCCGCACGCCGTGTACTTGTGGACGCTGCCGATGTTCCACTGCAACGGCTGGTGCTTCCCATGGACCCTGGCGGCGCTGGCGGGCACCAGCGTGTGCCTGCGGCGGGTCGAGCCGGCGGCGATCTTCGACGCCATCCGCCGCCACCAGGTGCAGTTCTTCTGCGCCGCGCCGGTGGTCTTGAACATGTTGATCAATGCCCCGGCCGAACAGCAGTATCGCGCTACGCACCGCGTGCAGGCGCTGACCGGCGGCGCCGCGCCGCCCGCCGCCGTGATCGAGGCCATGGAGCAGCTGGGCGTCGGCGTGACGCACCTGTACGGCCTGACCGAGACCTATGGCCCCTCGATCAGTTGCGCATGGCACGATGAATGGGACACGCTGCCGCTGGCCGAGCGCGCCGCGCTCAAGGCGCGCATCGGCGTGCGCAAGCTCAATGTCGAGCAGGTCGAAGTCATGGACGAACAGATGCGGCCGGTGCCGCGCGACGGCGCCACCATGGGCGAAATCATGCTGCGCGGCAATACGCTCATGAAGGGCTACCTGCGCAATCCGGCCGCCACGGCGCAAGCCTTCGCGGGCGGCTGGTTCCATTCCGGCGACCTGGGCGTGGTGCACGCCGACGGCTACATCGAGATCAAGGACCGCGCCAAGGACATCATCATTTCCGGCGGCGAGAACATTTCCACGGTAGAGGTCGAGAGCGTGCTGTACCGCCATCCGGACGTGCTGGAAGCCGCCGTGGTGGCCCGGCCGGACGCGGTCTGGGGCGAGACGCCGTGCGCCTTCGTCACCCTGAAGCCCGGGACCCGCTGCACGGCCGCCGAGCTGATCGAGCATTGCCGCGCGCACCTGGCCCGCTTCAAGGTGCCGCGCACCATCGTCTTCGGGGCCTTGCCCAAGACCGCCACGGGCAAGGTGCAGAAGTTCCTGCTGCGCAGCCAGGCCGCCGCCCTGGATGAGGCCGGCGCGGGCGGCGGCTAGATTCGCTTGCGCGGCGGCGCCGCGACCAATGAGGTGTTTGACGCCCCCAGATGTAGGAAGGTGTCAGACACCCTTGTATCTTGGGCGCAGTGGTGATTAGCTATCCCCACTAGCGGATCTGGTGAGCTTGTTCAGACACCGAAGGCTTGAGACTTTCTCCTACAGATTAAGCGCCGGATCCTCCCTCTGAGAGCCGACTGGACACTGGACGGTAGCGAAGGGCTTGGAGCCCCTGGATGTACAAGGCAAGTGGGCGCAGTGGGCTTGGAGGCAGCGTCAATAGGAGTCCAAGTCTATGTTTTTTCTGGGAATTGATGTTTCAAAGGCGAAGCTGGATTGCGCGCTGTTGAGCGCCGAAGGGACCAAGCGCAAGACCAAGGTGGTGCCCAATACGGCGGCCGGGGTGCGGCTGTTGCTGGGTTGGTGCGCCAAGCAGGGCGCGCAGCCCGAGCAGTTGCATGCCGTGCTTGAGCCGACCGGGCCGTATCACGAGCAGGCCGGCACGGCGCTGCACGATGCGGGGGTGACGGTGTCGATGATCAACCCGGCGCAGGCTCGCGATTTTGCGGGTGCGCTGGCGGTGCGCTCGAAGACCGATGGAATCGATAGCTACGTGCTGGCACGCTATGGCCAGGTGCTGCGTCCGTCGGCCTGGCAGGCTGCGCCGCTGCACGCGCGGCAGTTGCGCGCGCTGCTGGCTCGGCGCGAGGCGCTGGTTCAGGATTTGCAGCGAGAACTCAACCGCCAGGAGAAGGCCCAGTTCGGCCGCTCGCCGCAACTGGTGACGGGCTCGATCAGCGAGAGCGTGGCGTTCTTGCGCGAGCAGCTCAAGCGCCTGGAGCGTGCGATCGACGACCATATCGATCGTCATCCGGACCTGAAAGAAGATCGCGAGCTGTTGACCAGCATCCCGGCCATCGGCCCGCAAACAGGCAATGCCATCCTGTCGATCATGCACAACCGGCGTATCGACTCGCCAGGGGCGTTGGCCGCTTACCTGGGTGTGGTGCCGGTGCAGCGCCAGTCCGGGACCAGCCTGTGCGGCCGAGCGCGGCTGTCCAAGGCCGGCCCGGCTCAGGTGCGGGCCATTCTCTACATGGCTGCCATCGTGGCCGTGCGGCGTAATCCGCACGTGCAGCAGCTCTATGCCCGCTTGCTCAAGGCCGGCAAAAGCAAGATGGCCGCGCTGGGCGCGGCCATGCGAAAGCTCACTCACTTGTGCTTCGGCGTGCTCAAAAACCGCACCCCCTACCGCAGTGACTACGCTTTAAATGCTTGACTGCCGAGACGGTATCTGTGGGTGTCTGACACCTGTTCAATGCCTGCAATGATAGTGTCGTGAGGTGTCAGACACCCAGAGGGTGTCTGACACGTTTCCCCTGTGCTCAACTCTTGCGCAGCGCGCCGATCACGCCATCGAGCTGGGCCAGCATCTGCTCGATTTCCTGGGCTGTGACGTTCAGCGCCGGCATGAAGCGCAGCAGGTTGCCACGCGGCGCGTTCAGCAGCAGGCCTTGCGGCGACAGCTTGCGCGCGGCCTCGACGATGGCGGGGCCGTCCTCGCGGTCGAGCACCAGGGCGCGCAGCAGGCCCATGCCGCGCTCGCCGCCCATGTTCCATTTGGCCGACAGCGCCAGCAGGCCTTCGGACAGCTGCTTAGCGCGCTCGCGCACCGTGTCCATGAAGCCCGGCGCGGTCAGCGTGTCGAACACCGCCACGCCCACCGCCGCCATCAACGGATTGCCGTTGTAGGTGCCGCCCTGGTCGCCGTGGGCGAACACGCAGACGTCCTGGCGCGCCAGCAGCGCCGCCAGCGGCACGCCGCCGCCGATACCCTTGGCCAGGGTCATGATGTCGGGCACCACGTCGAACTGCTGGTAGGCGAACAGCGAGCCGGTGCGGCCCATGCCGGTCTGGACTTCGTCGACGATCAGCAGCAGGCCGTGCTCGTCGGCCAGCTTGCGCAGGCCCTGCATGAACTCGCGCGTGGCGGGCATGACGCCGGCCTCGCCCTGCACGGGCTCGAGCATGATGGCCACGGTCTGGGCATCGATCAGCGCCCGCACGGAATCCAGGTCGTTGAGTTCAGCCTTGGGAAAGCCCTCGACCTGCGGCGCGAACATCGTGTCCCAGCCCGGCTTGCCCGAGGCCGACATGGTGGCCAGGGTGCGGCCGTGGAAGCCATGGTTCATGGTGATGATCTTGTACGCGCCGTTGCGCTTGACGCGGCCCCACTTGCGCGCCAGCTTGATGGCGCCTTCGTTGGCCTCGGCGCCGCTGTTGGCGAAGAACACGCGGTCGAAGCAGGACGCGCCGGTCAGGCGCAGCGACAGGTCGATGGACGGCTGGTTGTAGAAAGCCGGCGACGGGTTCATCAGCTTGTCGGCCTGCTCGAGCAGGGCGCGCTTCATTTCGGGCGCGCAGTGGCCCAGCGTGTTGACCGCCCAGCCCTGCACGAAATCCAGGTATCGCTTGCCGGCATGGTCCTCGAGCCACGAGCCCTGGCCTCGCACGAACACCAGGTCCGGGCGGGAGGTGATCTCCATGAGGGCGTTGACGTTGAACTGGCTGAATTCCATGGCGGTTCCTACGGAATAGGGGAAAACGAGAGGGGGGGTGGAAAACAAAGAATTTAGCACCGTCTGGCGGCCGCCGGCGGGGCGGCGCGCCCCCGGCGGCCGGTCATCGGCTCAGGCCGCGGGCCGCGATGGCCCACACGCCCTCGACCACGCCGTCGCGGTAGGCGACCAGGCTGTCGTGCAGGTTGAAGGTCGGATCGACGTGCGAGGGGACCAGCAGCAAGGTGTCGCCCAGGCGCACGGCCGCATCCGGCGCCAGTTTCAACACGCCGTGTTCGTCATTGGCCGCCGCGTAGTGCAGCCCGGCGCGGCCGGCCACCTGGGGCGGGCCGCACTCCACGGTGGTCGATTTCAGGCCGGCGTCGACGATGGCGCGGCCAGCGGCCGGCACGCTCATCACCGTGGTCAGCAGGAACAGGCTGTGGCGGAAAGCCAACGGACCGGACCATTCGTTGGCGCCGTAGTCGCCATCCATGAACGCGTACGAGCCAGCCTGCAATTCGGTGTATACGCCGGAGGCGGCGTCGAATTCCGCGCTGCCGGTGCCCGCGCCGGTAATGCGGTCGCAGGCGATGCCGGCCGCGCGCAGGCTGTCGGCGTAGCCGGCCGCCGCGGCGGCGGCGCGGGCGGCCACCGCGGCGCGCCCGGCGCGATCGCGCACATGCTGCACCGAACCGTGATAGGCCTGCAGGCCGCCGAAGGCCACGCCGGGCAGGTCGCGGGCCTGGCGCGCCAGCGCCAGCACGGCGGCCGTGTCGGCCACCCCGCAGCGGCCCTGGCCCACGTCGACCTCGACCAGCACCTCGACCTGCGCCCCGGCCTGCGCCATGGCCGCCGAGATATCCGCCAGGTTGGCCGGATCGTCCACGCACACGCTGAGGCGTGCGGCGCGCGCGAGCTGGCCCAGCAGCGCCAGCTTGGCCGGCCCCACCACCTGGTTGCTGATGTGCACGTCCGTCATGCCGGCCGCCACGAACGGCAGCGCCTCGCTGACCTTCTGGCAGCAGATGCCGCGCGCGCCCAGCGCCAGCTGGCGCCGCGCGATCTCGGGGCACTTGTGCGCCTTGGCGTGCGGCCGCAGGGCCACGCCATGGCGGTCGGCCCACGCCTGCATCAGTCGCAGGTTCGCCTCGAAGGCGTCCAGGTCCAGCACCAGGCTGGGCGTGTCGACCTGCGCCAGGGCGTCGCCCGGCGCAGCCGCGGGCGGCAATGCCGGAATGGGAGCAGCGGGAATGGCGGCCATGGAATGTGCGCTTCCTTTTCGTACGAACACGGCGAGCGCCAGCGCGCCGTCACGAAGACATGCGCGTAGTGTATCCCCAGGCAAACCCTAGGCGTTGCGGGCGGTCGCGCGTGACAAAATCTGCGGGGATCAAAAAACAACGGCCCGCGCGCTGCGCCTTCACCCCGCTGCCGCCTCCTGGAAGGCGGCTCGTGTCCCGCAGCGGTCCGGCGGCGCCATACCTGGAGAAGCTTCATGTCCTTGAAAAACTGGATCAAGACCCTGGCGGTCGCCTTGGCCGTGGCCGGCGCGGCCGGGCCCGCCCACGCGCAACAGTTCTTCCGCATCGGCACCGGCGGCACGGCCGGCACGTACTACCCGGTGGGCGGCATGATCGCCAACGCCATTTCGCAGCCCGGCAAGCTGATCGCCACCGCGGTGGCCTCGAACGGCTCGGTGGCCAACATCAACGGCGTGCTGGGCGGCTCGCTGGAAGCCGGCTTCACGCAATCCGACGTGGCCTACTGGGCCTACACCGGCACCGGCACCTTCGACGGCAAGCCCAAGGCCGAGAGCCTGCGGCTGGTCGCCACCCTGTATCCCGAGAGCATCCACCTGGTGGCACGCAAGGGTTCCGGCATCAAGTCGGTGGCCGACCTGCGCGGCAAGCGCGTGTCCATGGACGAACCCGGCTCGGGCACGCTGGTCGACGTGCGCCTGATCCTGGGCGCCTTCGGCATGACCGACAAGGACATCGAAGCCGAATACCTCAAGCCCAACCAGGCTGGCGACAAGCTCAAGGATGGCGGCCTGGACGCGTTCTTCTTCGTGGGCGGCGCACCGGCTGGCGCCATCGCCGAGCTGGCTTCCAGCGGCGCGGGCATCGAACTGGTGCCGATCGTCGGCCCGGAGATCGACAAGCTGCGCAGCCAGCAGCAATTCTTCACACCCGACACCATCGCGGCGGGCCTGTACCAGGGCATCGGCGAAGTGAAGACCATCTCCGTGAACGCCCAGATGATCACGTCCACCAAGATGTCCGAACAGACCGTCTACGACATCACCAAGGCGATGTACAGCGACGCTACCCGCAAGGTGCTGGACAACGGCCACGCCAAAGGCAAGCTGATCACCAAGGAAAACGCCGTCAAGGGCGCCGGCATTCCGTTCCACCCGGGCGCCGAGAAGTTCTACAAGGAAGCCGGTTTGCTATGACCCCCCCGAGGCGCTTCGCGCCTCGCCCCAGGGGGCGACGCTGGCGGACCGGCGCAGCCGGATCCGCGGCGTCCCCGATGGAGCGGCACCCGTTTCATTCGTCGCAGCCGTTCCATCGGGGTATTTCATGTGACGCTGCATGAACCACTGAAGCGAGCAACGCGCCGGGCAGGGATCCGGCACGCGGCTTTTGCCGACAAGGCCAGGCGATGGAAATCAATCACGAGCAGACCCAGAAACTGGCGGAAAAATTCGACTCCGAAATCCGCTTCCGGCCGCTGGCCAAGACCGCCACCTGGATCGTCTCGATCCTGCTCGTGTCGCTGTCGCTGTTCCATTACTACACCGCCGGCTTCGGCCTGCTGCGCGAGGCCACGCACCGCGGCGTGCACCTGGCTTTCGTGCTGAGCCTGATCTTCCTGGTGTTCGGCTTCAGCAAGGCGCACTACCAGCGCGAGCCGCGCTCGACGCTGCTCGCGCCCGGCGGCGTGCCGCTGTACGACTGGCTCATCGCCATCGCGCTGGCGTTCAGCGTGCTGTACATCCCGTACATCTTCGACGACCTGGCGTTCCGCGTCGGCAACCCGCTGCCCATGGACGTGTTCATGGGCACGGTGCTCATCGTCGGCCTGCTGGAAGGCACGCGCCGCGCCATGGGCTGGCCGCTGCCCATCATCGCGCTGGTGTTCCTGGCCTATGCCGCGTTCGGCCCGGTCTTCCCGGGGCTGCTCAAGCACGCCGGCAACAGCTGGCCGCAGATCGTCAACCACATGTACCTGACCAGCCAGGGCATTTACGGCGTGGCGGTCGGGGTGGTGGCGACCTACGTGTTCCATTTCGTGCTGTTCGGCGTGCTGGCCAGCCGCATCGGCCTCGGCCAGCTGTTCCTGGACGTGGCCTCGACCGTCGCCGGTCGCTACGCGGGCGGGCCGGCCAAGGTGTCGGTGTTCGGCTCGGCGATGTTCGGCATGCTGTCCGGCTCGTCGGTCGCCAATGCGGTGACGGTCGGTTCGCTGACCATCCCCGCCATGATCCGCATCGGCTACCCGCGCCATTTCGCGGCGGGCGTCGAGGCGGCCTCCAGCACCGGCGGGCAGATCACCCCGCCGATCATGGGCGCGGCCGCGTTCCTGATGATCGAGTTCCTCGACATTCCCTACCAGCAGATCATCCTGGCGGGCATCTTCCCGGCGTTCCTGTACTTCTTCGGCATGTTCATGCAGGTGCACTTCGAGGCCAAGCGCGAAGGCCTGCGCGGCCTGCGCGCCGACGAGATGCCGGACCTGCGCGATTCGTTCAAGCGCCGCTGGCCGACGTTGCTGCCGCTGGCCGCGCTGATCGCCGTGCTGGCCAGCGGCCGCACGCCCTACCTGGCGGCCTTCGCCGGCATCACCGGCTGCATCCTGGTGGGCCTGCTCAACCCATACCAGCGCATCAAGCTGCGCGACCTGTACGACTCGTTCGAAACCGGCGCGAAGTACGCGCTGGCGGTCGGCGCGGCGGCCGGCACGGTCGGGCTGGTGATCGGCGTGGTCACGCTCACCGGCGTGGGCTTCAAGGTCTCGTACATCGTCATCAGCGCCGCGCAGGCGATCGCCGGCGGCCTGGGCGCGTTCATCCCGGATGCCCTCGCCAATGTCCAGACCCTGACGCTGGTGGCGGCCCTGGCCATGACCGGCATCGTGTGCATCCTGATGGGTTGCGGCATCCCCACCACCGCCAATTACCTGATCATGGTGGCGGTGGCCGCCCCCACGCTGGTACAGCTGGGCGTGCAGCCGATTGCCGCGCACTTCTTCGTGTTCTATTTCGGCATCCTGGCCGATATCACCCCGCCGGTCGCGCTGGCGGCCTACGCCGCCGCCGGCATGGCCGGCAGCGATCCCTTCAAGACCGGCAACACCGCCTTCCGTCTGGGCATCACCAAGCTCATCGTGCCGTTCGTGTTCGTGTTCTCGCCCTCGCTGCTGATCTCGGTGCAGGGCTTTACCTGGTATGCGTTCTTCGTCACCCTGCTGGGCTGCATGATCGGCCTGGTGTTGCTCTCGGCGGCGCTGTCGCGCTATCTGCTGGTAACTATGAAGCCCTGGGAGCGCTGGCTGTGCGTGATAGGCGCGCTGCTGACCATCATGCCGGGGCTGGCCAGCGGCCTGCTGGGCCTGGCGATCTGCCTGCCGGTGTTCATCCGCCAGCTGGCCCAGTTGCGCGCCGACAAGGCCCTGCCCGCGGCATGAAAAGGGGACGGCCTCATCACGGGGACTGACCATGCCAGCCGTCCCGGGAAAGCCGCCACGATGATTCGTTGTATATCGCCAACCCCGGGCAACGAAGTTGCCCCGGATGACGATTCAGCGTACAGTTAAAAGCATGTTTGCTGGTTTGCCGATATGCGGGCCGACTGTGCAAACTGGCACGACAATGCGCCATATGTTCGACATCCTCGTTTATCTGTTCGAAAACTACTACACGCCGCAAGCCTGTCCCGCGGCCGACGTTCTCGCCAAACGCCTCGCGGCCGCCGGCTTCGAGCACGAAGACATCGACGACGCACTGGGCTGGCTCTACGGCCTGGCCGAAACCACCGAACGCTGTGTAGACCTGGCCCAGGCGCCCAGCACCGGCATCCGCATCTACACCGACGCCGAATACCAGCAGCTCGGCACCGAATCCATCGGCTTCATCGCCTTCCTCGAATCCGCCGGCGTGCTGCCCGCGCCGCTGCGCGAGATCGTCATCGACCGCGCCCTGGCGGCCCCCGAAACGCCGGTCTCGCTGGCCAAGATCAAGATCATCGCCCTAATGGTCCTCTGGAGCCAGGAAGCCGAGATCGACAACCTGGTCCTCGAGGAACTGCTGGACGACGACGGCACGCGCCGGCTCCACTGAGGCCGCCACGCTACCCGAGCAGTGCGTGGTTCCCGCTAGCGTGACCAGGCCTTACGTCGGCCGCTTCGCTCCCAGCCCGAGCGGGCCCCTGCACCTGGGTTCGCTGGTGGCCGCCCTGGCCAGCTGGCTGGACGCGCGCGCCCACGGCGGGCGCTGGCTGCTACGCATCGAAGACGTCGACACCCCCCGCACCGTGGCCGGCGCGGCCGAGGTCATCATGGCCCAGTTGCGCGCGCTGGGGCTGCACTGGGACGGCGACATTCTCTGGCAATCGCGGCGCGGCGCCGCCTACCAGCAGGCCTTCGATGCCCTGGCGGCGCGCGGCCTAGTCTATGGCTGCGGCTGCACCCGGCGCGAGATCGCCGACTCCTCCTTGCGCGGCCCCGGTCCAGGGCTGGACGGCGAACGCCCCTATCCCGGCACTTGCCGCCATGGCCTGCCGCCCGGACGCCAGGCGCGCGCGTGGCGCCTGCGCGTGCCCGCGGGCATCGAACGCTTCGAAGACCGCTGGCTGGGCCCGCAAGAACAGGATGTGGCCCAGGCAGTAGGCGATTTCGTGCTGCGCCGGGCCGACGGCCTGTGGGCTTACCAGTTGGCCGTGGTGGTGGACGACGCGGCGCAGGGCGTCACCGACATCGTGCGGGGCGCCGACCTGCTCAGTTCCACCGCGCGCCAGCGCGTGCTGGCCCGGCTGCTGGACGCGACGCCGCCGCGCGTCATGCACGTGCCCCTGGTGGTGGACCCGGCCACCGGCCTGAAACTGTCCAAGCAGAATGGCGCCGCGCCGCTCGACGACGCGCGGCCGCTGGCAATGCTGGCGCGGGCATGGCAGGCGCTGGGCTTCGAGCCTTGCGCGGCCGGCGACCCGGCCGCCTTCCTGGCGCAAGCCACCGCGCGATGGGCGGCGCGCTTCGGAATCGACAGGCCGGCGCAGCGCCGCCATGACCTATAAAGGCTGCCGGTCGGCTCCCAGCATGCGCACCAGCAGGCCGGTGCCGTCGTCGCCGACGCGCACCTCGCCATAGCGCGCCGACGCATAGCGGTCGGCCTGGCCTTCGGGAAAGAAATACGCATTCGTCACAATGCGCACGCCCTCGGCGCGCAGGCGATAGCGCAGGGGAATTTCATGGCTGGCGTGCGGCTGCGCGGCATCCTGGATGCGCGCCACCTGCGCCACGCCTTCGCTGTCCGGCACCAGCACCACGAAGCCGTCGACCGATTGCGGCGCGTCGCTATCGGCACGGTCCAGGCGCTGCCGCATGACTTCGTTGCCGGCCGCGAACCGCAGCGCCATGTAGTCGCCCTGCATGAGCGAGCGCGGATCGACCGGCGCCAGCTCCAGGATGGCGACCCGACCGTGGGCGAGCAGGTTCTCGCGCTGCCAGATGGCGCCATTGACCACGCCCAGTGCCAGCACCAGCCCGCCCAGCACCACGGCGGTACGCCAACGCAAGGCCGGCGAAGCCGGCCCCAACGCGACGGCGCCCGGCGAGGCGGTGCGCATCAGGCGCGGCACCAGCCACACCAGCGCCCGCAGCAGGAACAGCAGCAGCGCCGCGCCGGCCAGCCACAGGGCCTTCTCCAGCAGCGGGACTTGCAGTTGATAGTAATAGACCAGCAGGTACGCCAACAGGCTGAAGCCGCCGAAGATCGTCAGGCGCGAGCGATTCAGCCCGAAACCCAGGATCATCCACGCCAGCGCAAAGGCGATGCCCGGGCTGGGCAGCCAGAACAGCGCCAGCGCGGCCAGGCCAAGCGGCACGCCCCACAGCACGCCGGCGGTCAGCAGGCGGCGCCGCGGCCACAACACCGCCATGGCGCAGGCCACCGGCAGCAGCGCACCGGCCACCGTCAGCAGCGCCGTCACCGGGTTCAGTTGCCAGATCACCGGCAGGCGGGTAATGGACGTGCCGCCCGCCAGCCAGACCATGCCCTGCACGGCCAGCACGAATGCCCAGGCCAGCGGCAGCAACGCATTGGGCCGCGTATGCGCCAGGCGATGCCCGACGCAGAAGGCCGCGGCGGCGGTCCAGGCGCCGGCCACCGCCACCGGCAGCCAGACGAACGCCGCGCGCACCGTATCGAAATCCAGCCAGGCGCCCAGCAGGTCGTCGTACATCAGTTCCGGCACCAGCCCCAGCCAGATCAGCCCGGCCAGCGCCAGTGCGATCATCCAGGCGCTCAGGAAGCGCAGCAGCGCCTCGGGCGCCAGCGCATACACGGCCACGCCGAGCAGCAGCACGAACGCGCAGGCATTGAGCAGCGAATCCGATGCGGACAGGCCGAATGCCACCAGGATCTGCCCGGCAAAGCCCATGGCCGTGGCGCATTGGCGCCAGAAAGGGCCGGCATCCGTGCGCAGCACGGCCACCGCCACGGCGCACAAGACCAGGCCCATCACCATCGCGCCCTGCTGGGACTGGACCGCGCCGGACAGGAACAGGAACAGCAACAGCAACAGGGTGGCGAGCCAGGCGCTCAGGCCGAGCAGGCCCTGCACATACCAGGCCGGGCCGAACTGCGGCTCCGCGGCCGGACCGGCCAACTCGACCACGGCGCCACTGGCGTCGCCCGGCGCCACTGCGTTGCCGGCCGAAGCGCCAGCCGGCTCGGCATCGGCCAGGGCGCGGCCGGCCGGCGGCTGCGCGGCCAGGCGGCGCAGCCAGCGGGCCGCCCACACGGCTTCGGCCATGAGCAGGCCGGCCAGCGGCAGGATCGCCCACGGGCCCGGCTCCAGGCGCAGCAGCCATTCGCCGGCCAGGCGCAACGACACGCAGATGGCGCCGGCGGCCAGCATGGCCAGGATCAGCAAGTCGCGCCGCGCCCGCTGGTAGTAATAGCCCAGCCCCAGGGTGACCACGACCCAGGCCAGGCCGTTCACGGTGCCCAGGTGTTCCAGCACCGAATCGCCGAAGGTCAGCGCCAGCACCAGTACCCCGACGGCCAGGGTCGCCAGCACCCGCGGTCCGATCCGGGCGCCGGCGCCCCGGCGCCAGACGGCGCATTCCCAGGCGGCCAGCATGACCAGGTTCAGGGCGGCCAGCAGCAGATTGGGCAGGCTGGGGCCGGCCAGCCACCAGAATGTGCCGCGCTCGCCTAAATAGAATATGGCCGCCACGTTGAGCACCACCGCCCACAGCAGCCAGACGGCCTGGCTGGCGGCCACCAGCGCCCAGGGCAGCAACAGCAGCGCCCACCAGGCGAAAAGCTCCCAGGTGTCGGCGCCGGTCTGGTAGGTCTGGCCCAGCAAGGCCAGCAGGGCGCCCAGCAGCAGGCCGGCCAGCGCCAGCAGCGCCCCCGGCGCATGGCGGCGCGCGCCCGCCGCGCCGCGCAGGCGCCAGCCGGCCCAGGCGGCCGCGGCCGCGCACAGCGCCAGCAGCACCTGGGCGCCGGCGAAACGCTGGAATTTCGACATGTCCTGCCAATTGGCGGCGACCCAGCAAATCGCCGCGCTGCCCAGCAACCAGACTCCCAGCCACAGCGTGCCGCGGGCCAGGAACTGGCGCCAGGCATGCAGTTCCGATCCCGCTTGTCCTTCAGCCCCGACTTGCATGCGGCGAATCTCCCCTCGTATCATCCGCGCTACACCGGCGGGTCCACCGCCACTGGATACACATGAGCAAAACGCTGATTATTGCCGAGAAGCCCTCGGTAGCCCTGGATATATCACGCGCCCTGGGGGGCTTCGCGCGCGAAGGCGACTATTTTGAAAGCGAACGTTACGTGCTGGCCTCCAGTATCGGGCATTTGCTCGGCCTTGTCGCGCCCAACGATCCCGTCAAGGGCAAATGGAGCTTCGCGCACCTGCCGGTCATCCCGCCCGAGTTCGAACTCGGCCCGGCCGACAAGAAATCCGCCGAACGCCTGAAACTGCTGGTCAGGCTGGCCAAGCGCAAGGACGTGGATTCGCTGATCAACGCCTGTGACGCCGGGCGCGAGGGCGAGCTGATCTTCCGCTACATCATCCAGTACGCCGGGGTGAAGAAGCCCATCAAGCGGCTGTGGCTGCAATCCATGACCCAGGCCGCCATCCGCGAGGCCTTCGCCAACCTGCGCGACGACTCCCAGCTCAAGCCCCTCGAGGCTGCCGCCCGCTCGCGCGCCGAGGCCGACTGGCTGGTCGGCATCAATGGCACGCGCGCCATGACCGCCTTCAACAGCAAGGACGGCGGCTTCTTCAAGACGCCAGTGGGCCGGGTGCAGACCCCCACGCTGGCCATCGTGGCCGAGCGCGAAGAACGCATCCGCGCCTTCGTGCCGCGCGACTACTGGGAAGTGCACGCCACCTTCGTGGCGGCCGCCGGCCTGTACCAGGGCCGCTGGATCGACCCGGACTTCAAGAAAGACGAACGCGACCCCGAAAAGCGCGAATCGCGCCTGTGGTCGCAGGCGGCCGCGCAGAGCGTGGTGGCCGCCTGCCGCGAGCAGCCGGGCAGCGTCACCGAGGAATCCAAGCCGTCGACCCAGATGTCGCCGGCCCTGTACGACCTGACCTCTCTGCAGCGCGACGCCAACGGCCGGTTCGGCTTTTCCGCCAAGACCACGCTAGCGCTGGCCCAGACCCTGTACGAGCGCCACAAGGCCCTGACCTACCCGCGTACCGATTCGCGCTACCTGCCCGAGGACTACCTGGGCACCGTGCGCGACACCATGCAGGCGCTGGCTACGGGCGGCTCCAACGCGGTCGGGCAGCTGGCTCGCCATGCCGGCACGGTGGTGGCCCAGAACTGGGTCAAGCCGAACCGGCGCATCTTCGACAACAAGAAGGTATCGGACCACTTCGCCATCATTCCCACGCTGCAGATCCCGCACGATCTCAGCGAAGCCGAGGCCAAACTCTACGACCTGGTGCTCAAGCGTTTCCTGGCGGTGTTCTTCCCGGCCGCCGAGTACCGCGTCACCACCCGCATTACCGAGGTGCAGGGGCATCATTTCAAGACCGAAGGCAAGGTGCTGGTGGCGCCGGGCTGGCTGGCCGTATATGGCAAGGAGGCCCAGGGCGAAGACGCCAACCTGGTCCCGGTGGCCGACGGCGAGACCGTGCGCACCGAGGACGTCGAGGCCGTGGGCCTGGCCACCAAGCCGCCCGCGCGCTACAACGAAGCCACGCTGCTGTCGGCCATGGAAGGCGCCGGCAAGCTGGTCGACGACGAAGAACTGCGCGAAGCCATGTCCGAACGCGGCCTGGGCACGCCGGCCACGCGCGCCGGCATCATCGAAGGCCTGCTCGGCGAAGGCTACCTGCGCCGCGAAGGGCGCGACCTGGTGCCCACCGCCAAGGCGCGCCAGCTCATGACCCTGCTGGCCGGGCTGGACGTCACCGAACTGACCTCGCCCGAACTCACCGGCGAATGGGAACACAAGCTCAAGCAGATCGAGCAGGGTGGCCTGGGCCGCGACGCGTTCATGCGCGAGATCGCCCAGATGACCCAGGTCATCGTCAAGCGCGCCAAGGAATACGAGCGCGACACGGTGCCGGGCGACTACGCCACGCTGCAGACGCCGTGCCCCAAGTGCGGCGGCGTGGTCAAGGAAAACTACCGCCGCTACGCCTGCACCCAGTGCGATTTCTCCATCGGCAAGCACCCGGGCGGCCGCACCTTCGAGCTGCCGGAAGTCGAAGAACTGCTGGCCAAGCGCGAAATCGGCCCGCTGCAGGGCTTCATCAGCAAGATGGGCCGGCCGTTCGCCGCCATCCTGCGCATCAGCGACGAATACAAGCTGGAATTCGACTTCGGCCAGAAGGATGACGACGACGACGAACCCGTAGATTTCTCCGGCCATACGCCGGTGGGCACCTGCCCGAAATGCGCCTCGCGGGTGTTCGAGCACGGGCTGAGCTATGTATGCGAAAAATCGGTAGGCCCGGACAAGACCTGCGATTTCCGCTCGGGCAAGATCATCCTGCAGCAGGAGATCTCGCGCGAGCAGATGCACAAGCTACTGGCCGACGGCCGCACCGACCTGCTCGACGGCTTCGTGTCCAGCCGCACGCACCGCAAGTTCAAGGCCTTCCTGGTGCGCCAGCCGGACGGCAAGATCGGCTTCGAATTCGAGCCTCGCCCCGCCAAGACCGGCCGGGCGCCGGCCAAGACCGCGGCGGGCGCCAAGACCGCCGGCAAGACCGCCAGCAAGACGGCCGCCAAGAAAACCGCCGTAAAGAAAACGGCGGCCAAGAAGGCCCCCGCCAAGAAAGCGGCCAAGAAGACAGCCGGCTAGCGCCTGTCCCCTCTGGAAGATGCCCGCGCGCCCGCTGGCGGGGCGCGCGGGCATCGATGAGCGGACGGCCGCCGCGGGCGGGCCGGCATTTGCGGTATCGTTATCGTCAAACGACGATTCCAATGACGCACCGAGGATGACATGCCGCCCCGTTCGCACTTCGCCTTTCCCACCCGCCGCGACTTTCTCGCCGCCGCCGGGGCCTTGGGGGCCGCCAGCCTGCTGGGGCCGCGCGCCGCGTTCGCGCAGGCCGGGCTCGGCAAGGCGGCATTCGGGCTGGGCAGCATCGACCCGTTCTTCGCCGCGGCCTACGTGGCGCTGAAGAAGGGCTACTTCGGCGCAGCCGGCCTGGACGTGGAATACCTGAACTCGCAAAGCGGGCCGCGCACCATGCAGATGCTGGCGTCGGGACAAATCCTGTTCGGCGCCACCGCGGCCACCGCCGCGCCGGCCCTGACCCTGGCGGGCAAGCCCGCCAGCCTGGTGTTCGGCTTCGACCGCAAGCTGACCTACGCCAACATCATCGTGCGGCGCGACGACTACGACAGCGGCAAGATCAAGACCCTGAAGGACCTGGCCGGCAAGCGCGTGGGCGCCACCCAGCCGCAATCGAGCACCTGGCTCATGGCGCTGTACCTGATGCAGAAGGCGGGCGTGGCCGACCAGGTCGACATCCGCCCGCTGGGCGACCTGGCCACCATGCTGGGAGCGCTCAAGACGGGCTCGGTGTCGGCCACCATGGCCACCATGTCGATGATGGAACAGGCCCGCGAGGAAGGCTGGGGCGTGCCGATCTTCGACGCCACCACCGAGGCCTCGTGGCAGGAGTTCATGGGCGGCGACGTGCCCGGCATCGCCGCGCTGACGCTGCAGGAAACCATCCAGAAGCGTCCCGAGACCGTGCAGGCGTTCGTCACGGCCATGGTACGCGCCCAGGACTTCATCAGCGCCAGCAGCGCGGCCGAACTGACCGACGCGATCTACGACGACTACCTCAGCGCCTTTCCGCGCGCCGCCATCGAGAAGACCCTGGGCGTCTACCAGCAGACCGTCTTCCTGAAGGACAACATCATCACCGAGGATGCCTACCAGCGCATGGCCGGCATCATGGGCGACGATCGGCAGTTCTCCAACGAAGAAATGCAGAAAGTGCCCTACGCCGCCTGCGTGGACATGTCGTTCGTGCGGCGCGCGCGGCAGGCCAAGTAGGGCGCCGCCATGATCGAACTGGACCGGGTCGGCAAGGCGTACCAGGCACGCGGCGGGCTGGTGCACGCGGTGGGCGAGGTATCGCTGTCGATCGCCGCTGGCGAGTTCGTGTCCATCGTCGGCCCGTCCGGCTGCGGCAAGAGCACGCTGCTGAACATGATCGCGGGTTTCCTGCCCCCCACCACGGGCAGCATCCGCGTGGCCGGCGCGCCGGTCGACGGCCAGGTGCCGCCGGCGCTCGGCTACATTTTCCAGAAAGACACGCTGCTGCCCTGGTTCAGCGTGCGCAAGAACGTGGCGCTGGGCCTGAAGTTCCAGGGCGTGCCGGCCGCGCGCATCGAGCGGCGCGTGGCCGAGCTGCTGGAACTGGGCCACCTGAGCCAGTTCGCCGATGCCTACCCGCACCAGTTGTCCGGCGGCATGCGCCGCCGCGTGGCGCTGTTGATGAGCCTGGCGGTCGAGCCGCGCATCCTGTTGCTGGACGAACCCTTCGGCGCGCTGGACACGCACACCAAGACGCACCTGCACCGCGAGCTCATCGAGATCTGGCGCAAGCTGGGGCAGACCATCGTCATGGTCACGCACGACCTGGACGAAGCCATCACGCTGTCCGACCGGGTGGTGGTGCTGTCGGGGCCGCCCAGCCGCGTCCTGCTCGACGAGCGCATCGCCATCGCGCATCCGCGCGACGTCTTCACCCTGCGCGAAACCCCGCAGTTCACGGCCCATGTCCAGAGCCTGTGGGCCGTGCTGGGCCAGCAATTCCGCGCCGCCGCCTGAGGCCTGTCAACGTCGAGCCACCGCCGCATGTCCGCCGCCCCGATGACCTCCCTGCAAGACCAGATCCGCCAGGACCGCCGCGCCGGCCTGCGGCGCCGGCTGCGCGTGACCGCCTGGCAGGCGCTGATCCTGGCCATCATCCTGGGCTGCTGGGAAGGGCTGACGCGCATTCCCTGGTTCGCGCAGAACGCGCTGTTCGATCCGTTCTTCATCAGCCAGCCCTCGCGCGTGGCGGCGCGGCTGTGGGAATGGCTGCAGCCCGGCCCGCGCTCGGTGTGGCCGCACTTGCTGCTGACCCTGCGGGCGACGCTGGTGGGCCTGGTGGTCGGGGTGGGCAGCGGCTTCCTGGTCGGCATGACGCTGAGCCGCAGCCGCATGCTGGCGGACGTGTTCAACCCGTTCATCGTGGCCTTCAATTCGATGCCGCGCATCGCCTTCGTGCCGCTCATCACCATGTTCTTCGGCCTGGGGCTGGCCTCCAAGGTCGTCACGTCGTGGTTCGTGGTGTTCTTCCTGGTGTTCTTCAACACCTACAAGGGCGGGCGCAGCGTCGAGCGCGAACTGGTGGACTTCTGCCGCACGCTGGGCGGCTCGCCGCGCCAGATCCTGTGGCGCGTGCGCATTCCCACCGCCGCCGCGTGGACCTTCGCCGCGCTGCCCAACGCGATCAGCTTCGCGCTGATCGGCGTGGTGCTGGCGGAATTCGTCGGCTCGACCACCGGCATGGGCTACCTGATGATCACCGCGCTGGCCACGCTCAACGCCACCGACATGTTCGCCGCCGTAACCCTGCTGTCGATCGTCGGCATTGCGCTGGTCTATTGCGTGACCTGGCTGGAGCGCCGCCTGCTGCACTGGGCGCCTGAATTCCGCGACTGAGGCCACGCCATGACTTCGCCCTCCCAATCCTATCTGCAACGCTTCTCGCTGGCCGGGCAGGTGGCGCTGGTCACCGGCTCGGCGCGCGGCCTGGGCCTGTGCATCGCGCGCGCCATGGCCGGCAGCGGCGCCCACGTGCTGATCAACGGCCGCAATGCCGGCGCGGTCGAGGCGGCCGTCGAGCACCTGCGCGCCCAGGGCCTGGCGGCCTCGGGCCTGGCGTTCGATGTCAGCGACGACGACGCCACGGCGCGCGCCTTCGCGCGGGTGGACGCCGAGCACGGCCGCCTCGACATCCTGGTCAACAATGTCGGCGCCCGCAACCGCAAGACCCTGCAAGCCATATCGGCGGCCGAGATCCGCGCGCTCATCGAGACCGACCTGGTGGCCGGCATGCTGCTGGCCAAGCAGGCCGCCGAACGCATGGCGCGCCAGCGCGCGGGGCGGCTCATCGCCATCACTTCGGTGGCCGGCGAACTGGCGCGCGCGGGCGACGCGGTCTACCCGGCCGCCAAGCAGGGGCTCACCGGCATGGTGCGCGCGCTGGCCGCCGAGCTGGGACCGCTGGGCATAACGAGTAACGCCATTGCGCCGGGCACCTTCGCCACCGAGACCAACGCGGAAATGGTGACCGACGCCGCGGTGCGCGAGCGCCTGGCGGCGCGCAACCCCATGGGCCGTTGGGGCGACCCGGAAGAAATCGCGGGCGCCGCGGTCTTCCTGGCCTCGCCAGCCGCCTCATATGTCAATGGGCAAGTCCTGGCCGTGGATGGCGGGCTGTCCATTTTGTTCTAGCACGACGTCAGCAACGACACTGCAGAGGTTCATCGGCATGAAACAGCACTTCATCGACAACCGCGCCGTACCTGGCGCCTCCGGCGAGTCCATTCCCGTCATCGATCCCTCGACGGGCCAGCAGTACGACAGCATCGCGCGCGGCAACGCCGCCGACATCGACCTGGCCGTCAAGGCAGCCCGGCGCGCCTACGGCGAAGGCCCCTGGGGCCGCTTGACGGCGGCCGAACGCGGCCGCCTGATGCTGAAACTCTCGCTGAAGATCCTGGACCACGCCGACGAACTCACCAGCATCGAATCGCGCGACTGCGGCAAGCCCACCAAGCAGGCCCGCGCCGATGTGACGGCAGTGGCGCGCTACTTCGAGTTCTACGGTGGCGCGGCCGACAAGCTGCATGGCGAGACGCTGCCCTACCAGAACGGCTACACCGTGCTGACCCTGCGCGAGCCACATGGCGTGACCGGCCATGTGGTGCCCTGGAACTACCCCTTGCAGATCTTCGGCCGCAGCGTCGGCGGCGCGCTGGCCGCCGGCAACGCCTGCGTGGTCAAGCCCGCCGAGGACGCCTGCCTGTCGCTGCTGCGCGTGGCCGAGCTGGCCGCCGAGGTCGGCTTCCCGCCCGGCGCCATCAACATCGTCACGGGCTACGGCCACGAGGCCGGCGACGCCTTGACGCGCCACCCCGGCATCGACCACATTTCATTCACCGGCTCGCCGCGCATCGGCGTGCTGGTCACGCAAGTCGCGGCCGAGCGCCATGTGCCCGTCACGCTGGAGCTGGGCGGCAAGTCGCCGCAGATCGTCTTCGCCGACGCCGATCTCGATGCGCTGACGCCGGTGGTGGTCAACGCCATCGTGCAGAACGCCGGCCAGACCTGCTCGGCCGGCAGCCGCCTGCTGATCGAACGCAGCGCCTACGACCGCGTGCTGGAGCGCCTGTCGCAGGCCTTCGCGGCGCTGCGCGCCGGCCCGGCCGAGCTCGACCTGGACTGCGGCCCGCTGATCCGCAAGACCCAGCAGGAACGGGTGCAGGGCTTCCTCAAGACAGCCGCGCAAGACGGCATCGCCACCGCCGCGCAGGGCCAGGTCGCCGACGGCGCGCCGGCCGAAGGCTACTACCAGGCCCCCACGCTGCTGCGCGACGTGCCGGTCGACCACCGGCTGGCCCAGGAAGAAGTATTCGGCCCGGTGCTGGCCGCCATGCCGTTCGACGACGAAGCCGACGCGGTGCGCATCGCCAACGCCACCGAATACGGCCTGGCCGCCAGCGTCTGGACCCGCGACGGCGCGCGCCAGCTGCGCATCGCCCGCAAAGTGCGCAGCGGGCAGGTCTTCATCAACAACTACGGGGCAGGCGGAGGCATCGAACTGCCGTTCGGGGGCGTAAAGGCCAGCGGACACGGGCGCGAGAAAGGGTTCGAGGCCTTGTACGGGTTCACGGTGTTGAAGACGATTTCCATCAAGCACGATTGACGAGCTGCTGGCGGGCCGCGTGTTGGCGTCCTCCGGACGTCGAGCCGGCCTGATTGCACCACGAGGCCAGCGCCCGTGGCGCACGGTGTCAGACACCCCTGGGCATAGTCGTGCTTGGCGAGACCGCCTGCACGGGGTGTCTGACACCTGCACGATGCGGTGGCGGCCCCCCGTCGTCAGGCCGTATCGTCCTCGTACCAGACGCCCTCGGCCAGCATCATCCGGTGGTGCCCCTCGCCCGCCGGCATCATGGGGAAGCAGTTTTCCTGCGCCGCCACCACCACGTCGAGGAAATACGGCCCGTCATGCGCCAGGCATTCCGCCAGCGCCTCGTCCAGCCGCGCCGGGTCCTCGACGCGCGCCGCGCCCCAGCCGAACGCGCGGGCCAGCGCCACGAAATCCGGCAGCGACGCGTTATAGCTATGGCTATAGCGGCCGCCGTGAATCAGTTCCTGCCACTGCCGCACCATCCCCATGTAGCCGTTGTTGCACAACACCACCTTCACCGGCGTGTCGTGCTGCATGGCGGTCGACAGCTCCTGGATATTCATCAGCACCGACGCATCGCCGCTGACGCACACCACGGTCTTGTCCGGGTGCGCCACCTGCGCGCCAATGGCGGCGGGCACCCCGTAGCCCATGGTGCCCGCGCCGCCCGACGTCAGCCAGCGGTTCGGCCGGTCGAAGCGCAAATACTGCGCGGCCCACATCTGGTGCTGGCCCACGTCGGTCGAGACGATGGCGTCGCGGCCGGTCAGCGCGGCGTCCAGGCGCTGCATCAGGTGCTGCGGCAGGATGGCATCGGCCGCCGGCGGGCAGGCCAGGCAATCCTTGGCGCGCCATGCGTCGACGCGGCGCCACCAATCGTCCAGCCGCGCCACCGGCAGGTCATGCGCATCCAGCGCGCCGCGCAGGGCCCCGATCAGCGGCAGGCAGTCGCCCACCAGCGCCACGTCCACCCGCACCACCTTGTTGATGGAGGCCGGGTCGATGTCGATGTGGATCTTGCGCGCATGCGGGCAGAACTCGGCCAGCTTGCCGGTGATGCGGTCGTCGAAGCGTGCGCCGATGCACACGACCAGGTCGGCATGGTGCATGGCCATGTTGGCTTCCAGCGTGCCGTGCATGCCCAGCATGCCGACGAATTGCTGGTCCGACGCCGGGAATGCCCCCAGGCCCATCAAGGTCAGGGTGCAGGGCGCGCCGGTATGGCGCACCAGTTCGGTGAAGGCCTGGCAGGCTTGCGGCCCGGAATTGACCAGGCCGCCGCCGCCGTAGAACACCGGCCGGCGGGCCTGGGCGATCAGCGCGGCGGCGCGGCGCAGGGCCGTCTGCGGCAGCTTCAGCGGCGCCTTGCCAGCCTGGCGGCGCGCGCGCAGCGCCGCCAGGCGCTGGCTGTCCGACGCGGCTTCCGCATCGGCGGCGGGCGCCGGCAGCGCCAGCTGCACGTCCTTGGGGAAATCGACCAGCACCGGCCCGGGACGCCCCTGGCGCGTCAGGTCGAAGGCGCGGCCCACCACGTCGGCCACGTCGCCAGCCGCGCGGATCTGCGTATTCCACTTCGTGACGGAACGCGAAATACCCATCGCGTCGCATTCCTGGAAGGCGTCGGTGCCGATGGCCGATGTCGCCACTTGCCCGCTGATGCACAACACCGGGATCGAGTCGCACATGGCGTCGAGCAGGCCCGAGGTGGTGTTGGCCATGCCGGGGCCCGAGGTTACGAACACCACGCCGGGCCGGCCGGTGGTGCGGGCATAGCCCTCGGCCGCGTGCACGGCCGCCTGCTCGTGGCGCACCAGCACGTGGCGCAGGCGCGGCTCGGCGTACAGCGCATCGTACAAGGGCAGCACCGCGCCGCCCGGATACCCGAACACGGTATCGACGCCGCGTTCGATCAGGGTATCGAGCAGGATCTGGGCGCCGTTGCGGGCGGCGGAGTCATCGTGGCGCAAGGCGGCGAGGGCGGAAGCATGGAGGCGGTCATTCATGCTGAATATCTTATGCCCATATGAAAAGAAGATTTCTCTTCTTTTCTACGAATTCCCGGGTTTTCCAGTAAATTCATCTTTATTTCCGTGTAATCGAGGAAAAAATGAAACTCGACAAGTTCGACCTCGCCATCCTCAAGGCGTTGCAGCAGAATGCCCGCGCCAGCCTCAACGAGATCGGCGCCGAAGTGGGCCTGTCGTCCACGCCGTGCTGGAACCGCATCAAGCGCATGGAGGCGGCCGGGGTCATCCGCGGCTACACGGTCGACATCGACCCGGCCAGCCTCGGCTTCATGGACACGGTCATCGTGCACGTCACGCTCGAGAGCCACAGCGAGGAAACCCTGTACGAGTTCGGCCGGGCGCTGGCGCAGATCCCCGAAGTACTGGAGGCCTTCCTGGTCTCGGGCGATTACGACTATTACATCCGCATCGCCGTGCGCGACACGCGCGACTACGAACGGCTGCTGCGCGAGCGGCTCTATCGCATTCCCGGCATCCGCCACAGCAAGTCGTGCTTCGTGCTGCGCCGCCTGAAGGAAACCCAGTTGCCGCTGACGCCGCCGGCCGCGGAATAACCGCGCGCGCGACCGTCATCGCGGCATGCGCGGCCCATCGATATAATCCCCGCTGGCCCGCTCCCCGCTGCTTTCAATGACCACTGCTGATCCCTCCAAGCCCTGGCACGTCGTACGCCGCTCCAAACTGCACGGCAATGGCGTCTTCGCCGCGCGCAAGATCCCGGCCGGCACGCGCATCATCGAGTACGGCGGCGAACGCATCAGCGCCAAGGAAGCCGACCGCCGCCACCCCACCAACCCGGACGACCCCTTCCACACGTTCTTCTTTGCGCTGAGCTCCGGCCGCGTGATCGATGGCGGCGACAACGGCAACGACGCCCGCTGGATCAACCACGCCTGCGAACCCAACTGCGAGGCCCAGGAGGGCAAGCACGGCAAGCGTGTCTACATCGTGGCCCTGCGCGACATCGCGCGTGGCGAAGAGCTGTTCTACGACTACGGCCTGGTGCTCGAAGGCCGCATCACCAAGAAGCTCAAGGCCGCGTACCGGTGCCTGTGCGGCGCACCCAGCTGCCGCGGCACCATGCTGGCCCTGAAGAAAAAAAGCAAGAAATAAAGCCCGGCCGCCGGCGGGCGTACAATGTGGCTTGCCGCTGACAGCGGCATAGCAGTACGTCTTCAGGGCGGGGTGGAATTCCCCACCGGCGGTAAGCCGCAATGCGGCAAGCCCGCGAGCGCCCGGTTCGCCACACGGCGGCCGGGGTCAGCAGATCTGGTGCGATGCCAGGGCCGACGGTCACAGTCCGGATGAAAGAAGATGTGCCGGCTCATTCCGCCTGCGCGGGGTGCGCGCTCCGGCCTGGGCCGGCGCGTCCCTCCGGCATGCGGCATGGCGCCTGGCTGTCGCCAGCCCTGGAACGTTTTTCGCCAACCTTATCCGCGAGAGCGTTTCAATGCCTACCGTAACACCCGCCGCACCGTTCCTCCCCCCCGACTTGTTCGCCCAGCCCTTCGAGGCCCGTCTGGCGCGCGCGCTGCACCATATGCGCCTGGGCCGGCCGGTGATCCTGATGGACGACTTCGACCGCGAGAACGAAGCCGACCTCATCGTGGCCGCCGACAAGCTCACCGTGCCCGTCATGGCCCAGCTGATCCGCGATTGCAGCGGCATCGTCTGCCTGTGCCTCACCGACGAAACGCTCGACCGCCTGCAGCTGCCGCCCATGGTCGCCCGCAACGAAAGCCGCTATAGCACCGCGTTCACCGTGTCGATCGAAGCGCGCGACGGCGTTGCCACCGGCGTGTCGGCCGCCGACCGGGTCACCACCATCCGTGCCGCCATCGCCCCCGGCGCGCAGGCGACCGATATCGTCAGCCCCGGCCACGTCTTTCCGCTGCGCGCCCAGCCCGGCGGCGTGCTGGCGCGGCGCGGCCACACCGAAGGTTCGGTCGACCTGGCCGTGCTGGCCGGCCTGCGTCCGGCGGCGGTGCTGTGCGAGCTGATGAACGCCGACGGCACCATGGCGCGCGGCGACGCGATCGCGCGCTATGCCGCCATGCACGGCCTGGCGGCGCTGACTATCGCCGAACTGGCCGACTACCGCCGGCGCCTGGCCGACGTCCAGCCGGCTGGCGAAGCACTGGCTGCGGCCGCCGCGTAGGCGCGGCCGCAGCGGGGCGCCAGGGCCCGCGAGCGCCTGGCGCCCATCCGGCCAGCCCGGCGCTCAGCGCACGCCTTGGCACGCAGTCGCCACCGCCTGGGGATTGGCGACGAAGGGATTGCTGTTTCCCTGCACCGCGCGGATCCGCGCATCGCGCGCGCGCTCCCAGGCGTCGACCGGATACGTGCGCGCCCAGATGCAGTACAGCCGGCGCTCTTGCCGGCTCAGGCGCAACTGGTAGGTGTGGACCATGTACAGCGTGATGCGCGCAATGCGGCCGCGCGCCTGTTGCGGCGGCTGGGCCCGGCGGCCCTTGAAGTCCACCACCATGCGGCATTGGCCGTACATGGCCGGGTGCTGGTCCCACACCGTGAAACGGAAGTTCGAGCGGTCATTGTTGAGCTCGCCCAGCTCGGGCACCAGGTTGTGCAGGTCGCCTTCGGCCTTGCGGTACGCGTCGTCACGCGCGGAGCAGTGCTTGCGGCCGCCGCGTTGCCAGCATTGCCGCTGGTGGCCGATGGCCCACGCCGGCACCACATGTTCCCATTCGATGCGCCGGGCGCGGCCCGCGTTCTTGCGCACGCGGTAACCGCAGGACTGCAGGTCGGCCTGCTTGCCGCTATAGCGGCAGCCGCAATAAAACGTGGTGTTCAGGCCCTTGTACAGGGCGGGCAGCACTTTCTTGGCGTGCCGGAAGTCGCGGTGGCCCACCTCGCGGGCGCGCGTGACGAGCCCGGAGGCCTGGGCGGGCAGGGTTGCGGCAAGGACCAGCAGTACAGCATATACAACGCGCTTCATGGAGCGCGATTGTATAGGCCGCGCTCAATCGGCCCCGTGCAGCGCCCGGGCCATGTGCGCCAGGCATTGCGCCGCGTCGCCCTCGACCAGCGTGGCGCTGCAGGCCAGCATCAGGTTCAGCGGCAGGCCGAAATCTTCCACGGTGTAGCCCTGCGCGTCGACATGGCGCGGCGGGTCGTCCGCCTGTCCGGCCGCCAGGCGCCGCACCAGCGTGCCAGCCTGCTCGACATAGCCCCATACGGGCTTGCCCAGCGCAATGGCATAGCCAACCTCGAACGCCGTGCCGGAATCCGGCTCGGCGCCGCGAAACGGGTTGAGGTTCGCCATGACGGCGTCGGCGCCGCGGATCAGCGCCGTATTGGCCTCGTAGATCCATTGCGCCAGCGCCCGCGGCGGCAGGCCGGCGGGCGCCCGGTTGTCGTGCGGATAAAGCCCCTCGAAGCCATGCAGGCGGCACTGCAGCTTTAACCATTCTCCGTGCGCCAGCGAATCGGCGCGGAACACGTCGAAGCCGGCCAGGTAGACGGTCTTCATGGGAGCCGCCCCCTGCCTCAGTACCCTACCGTGAAGCGCCGTCGCCCGTGGCGCGGCGACTCCAGCTCGTCGACCAGCGCGATCGCGTAGTCTTCCATCGAGATCCAGCTCTTGCCTTCCTGGTCGGCCAGCAGCTCGTCGTCGCCGACGCGGAACTTGCCGGTCCGCTCGCCGGGCTCGAACAGCGCGGAAGGCGACAGGAAAGTCCAGTCCAGCGCCTGTTCGCGCCGCAGCGTATCGAGGAACACCACGCCGGCGCGCGCTTCCGGCTTGTAGGCGTCGGGGAACTCGGGTGTGTCGACCAGCATCAGGCCCGGCGCCACCCGCAGGCTGCCCGCGCCGCCCACCACCAGCAGGCGCGGCACGCCGGCGCTCTTGACAGCGGCCAGCAGCGGCTTGGCATCGGCCGAGACGAACCGCGCCGCGCTGATCACGGCATCATGGCCGGCCAGCAAGGGCGCGAGCGCCTCGGGGTCGGTGGCATCCCCCTGCCGGGCGCTCAGGCCGGGCCGTTCGACCACCTCGGCGGGGTTGCGGGCAATGCCAGTGACCTGGTGGCCGCGGCGCAGCAGTTCATCGGCAATGCGCGAACCCACGCGGCCGGTGATGCCTATGAGTGCGATTTTCATGGTGTGCTCCAGTAATGGGATGACTCCATGCTAGTCGCCTCCCCGGGCGGCGCATACCACCGCGCGCGGAATAGTCAGTTGCAGATCATGCACCAATGGCCCGGCGGGCCTGGTACACCTGCAGGTGCGCATAGGCCATGCGCAGGCACGGCGCATCCAGGCCCAGCGTGCGGGCACGATGCACCATGTCGCCGACGATATGGTCGGCCTCCACCGGACCGCCCTGGCTCAGGTCGCGGAACATCGACGCGGTCATGGGCGACTCGCGATCGGTCAGCACCTTGAGGGCGGCGGCATCGGCCTCGGCCCGCACAGTATGGCCGGAGGCCGCCGCCACCTGCTGGCACTCGCGCAGCATGTCGCGCACGATGGCCTCGCCGTCGTCGGTGGAGACGATCTGCCCCACCGCGCCCCGCATCAGGCAAGTGGCCGCGGCCAGGGTGGTCAGGAACACGTATTTTTCCCAGATGTCCTGCAGGATGGCCAGGCTCAGGCGGCTATTGAAGGCCGCATCGGCCAGCGCCGCCTCCAGCGCCGCGCAGCGCGCGCTGCGCGGCTCGCCGGCCCGTTCGCCATACACGAAGGCGGCGTGCTGTCCCAGATGGCGCACCTGGCCGTCCGGGCCCAGCGTGGCGTTGATCTGGCAGAGCCCGCCCAGCACCCGCGCGGCGCCGAACTCGGCATCCAGGGTGTCGTACTGCAGCACGCCGTTCATGATGGGCAGGATGGCCGTGTCCGGCCCCACCGCCGGACGGATCGCCTCGATCGCGCTGGGCAGGTCGTAGGCCTTGCAACTGAGCACCACGATGTCATAGGGGCCGCTCAGGTCGGCGGCGGTCGCCACCTGCGGCTGCAACACGGCATCGCCGCGCGGGCTTTCGATGCGCAGGCCTTGCGCGCGCAGCTTCTGGGCGCGCGCCTCGCGCACCAGGAAAGTGACATCCGCGCCGGCCTGCGCCGCGCGTCCGCCGAAGTAGCCGCCGGTGCCGCCGGCGCCGAGAAACAACAATCGCATCTGGGTCTCCGCTCAATGATCCTGCGCGCGCCCGCGGGGCGCACTATTCAAAGCTATGCAAATTATGCACCCACGCGTACTCCCGTGCGGAACAAGCTGCCTATAATTTCACTCGCGGCGCAGGCTGTACCAGCGCCCGCCGCGCCCGACTCACCTCGCGTTGCATGCAGGAGCCTTGTCCATGACATCCCGTTCTTCCCTGCCAGCCACCGGATGCATGCGGCGCTCCTTGCTCTTGCTCGGGCTGGGCGCGGGCCTGGCGGCCCTGACGGCGCCCGCCGCCGTGTCCGCCCAGGCCATCACGGGCGCCGCCAAGATCAGGGTCGCCGGCGTCTATACAGTGCCGATCGGGCAGCAATGGGTATCGCGCGTGCACAAGGCGCTGGTCGTGGCGCAGACGCGCGGCGACATCGAATATACCTATTCCGAGAACGTCGCCCACGACGACTACGAAGAGGTGCTGCGCAAGTATGCCGAGCAGGACGTCCAGCTGATCGTCGGCGAAGCCTTCCGGGCCGAGGAGGCCGCCCGCAGCGTGGCCCGCGCCTATCCGGACATCGCCTTCCTGATGGGCTCGTCCGGGCGGCCGCAGCAGCCGAATTTCTCGGTGTTCGACAACTACATCCAGGAGCCCGCCTACCTGGCCGGCATGATCGCCGGCGGGCTCAGCCGCACCGGCAAGATCGGCCTGGTGGGAGGCTACCCAATCCCCGAGGTCAACCGCCTGATGCACGCCTTCATGGAAGGCGCGCGCGAGATCAATCCGGCCGCGCGTTTCAGCGTGGTCTTCATCGGCTCCTGGTTCGACCCGCCCAAGGCCCGCCAGGCCGCCTTCGCCATGATTGACCAGGGCGTCGACATGCTCTACGCCGAGCGCTTCGGCGTGGCCGAAGCGGCCCAGGAGCGCGGCAAGCTGGCCATCGGCAACGTCATCGACACGCAGCCGCAGTATGCCGACACGGTGGTGACCTCGATCCTGTGGAACATGGAACCCACCATCGACCGTGCCCTGACCATGGTGGAACGCGGCACATTCAAGGCCGACGACTACGGCAAGTATTCGCAGATGCGCTACCAGGGGTCGATGCTGGCCCCGCTGGGCACGTTCGAACACAAGATCCCGGCCGCGCTGTGGGCCAAGGTACAGGCCAGGCAGAAAAGCATCCTGGACGGCACTTTCAGCGTCAAGGTCAACGACAGTCAGCCACGCTCCAGCGCGCCCTGAAAACGGTCGATGCGCAGCGGCCCGATCGGCAGGGCGGTGCGGCCGTCCAGGGCCAGGTCGGCCAGGATGGCCCCCACGATGGGCCCCAGCTCGAAGCCGTGCGCCGAGAAACCAAAGGCATGGAAAGCTCCCGCGTGGCGGCTTGGGCCGATGACCGGCAGTTCGTCCGGCATGGCGGCTTCGATGCCGGCCCAGCCGCGGTTCACCACGGCGTCGCGCATATGCGGGAACAGCTCGCACACCATGCGGGCGCCTTGGGCCAGCGCGCCGAAATCGAGCTCGGTCCATTCCGCATCGCGATCCACCCACGCGCGCCGGCCGCCGCCGATCAGCACCGTGCCGTTGGCGCGCTGCTTGAAGGATAGCGGCCGGCCGGTGCCCAGTACGACCGGGTCGAGGAAATGCGCCATCGGCAAAGTGACCAGCATCATCGGGCTGATGGGCTGCAATGGCACGGCCTCGCCAAGCTGCGCGGCGATGCGGTCGGCCCAGGCGCCCGCGCAATTGATGAGCTGCGGCGCGGTGTAGTCGCCGCTGTCGGTATACACGCGCCACTGGGCGCCGTCCCGCTCGACGCGGTCCACGCGCACGCCTTCGATGAACCGAGCGCCGAGCGCCGCCGCCTTGCGGCGGAACGCGGAGGTGGTGCGATACGGGTCGGCCGCGCCGTCGCCGCGCACGATGATCCCGCCCTGGACGGACGGCACCAGGCGAGGGACCAGCGCGCGCAGCTCGTCGGCGCAGATCCACTCTTCGTGGACGTAGCCGTGCGCCGCCATCGTCTCCAGGCGCCTGCGCAACACGGCCACGTCGGCTTCGTGCTCGGCCACGCGGACCTGCCCGTGCTGCTCGTAGCCGCAGTCATCGTCCACCAGCTCGCCGATGCGGTACCAGAGCTCGCGCGCGGCCAGCGCCAGCGGCACCTCGGCCAGGTCGCGGCCCAACGTGCGCACGCCGCCGGCGTTCACCCCCGAGGCGTGGCGCCCGGCGTAGTTCTTCTCGAGCACCAGCGCCGCCACGCCGCGGCGCGCCAGGTGCAGGGCCGCGGAACAGCCGTGCAGCCCCGCCCCGATGATGACCACCGCCGCGCTGCCGTTCGCCATGTCACTTCTTCAGCCGCACCACGGCCTCGCGCGATGCCTCGGTCTGCGGCAGGGCGGCGAGCTCACCCAGCGTCAGCGGCTTGGTCGGAAAGCGCAGGCGGTAATAGCCCACATCCCTGGGATGCGCGCCCAGTTCGTCGGCGATCACTTCCGCGACCGTCAGGCCGCAGAACCGGCCCTGGCACGGCCCCATGCCGCAACGCAGGAACGACTTCATCTGGTTCGGCCCGGTGCAGCCCAGCTTGACCGTCTGGCGCACCTGCTCGGCCGTCACCTCCTCGCAGCGGCACACGATGGTGTCGCCCACCGGCCGCAGCTGGGCGCGCGGCACGCGGTACAGGGCGTCGAAAAATGCCCGGCCGCGCACCGCGCGGGCCAGCTCGGCGCGCGGCGCCGCCGCCGCGCGATCGCGCTGGGCGGCATCCAGGCGGCCCAGCAAATGAGCGGCCTGCAGCGCGGCAAGCCGGCCGCGATGCTCGGCCGCCAGGACGCCCGCAATGCCCGCGCCGTCGCCGGCGATGGCGACGCCGGGCACCGATGTGCCGCCCCAGGTATCGATGGCCGGCTCCCAGCAATCCAGCGCCTCGTTCCAGGCATGCTCGACGCCGATGGCGCGCGCCAGGTTCACATTCGGCACGACGCCCTGGTGCAGCAGCAGTTGGTCCGCCGGCAGCTCATGCTCGCGGCCGCCGGCGGTATAGCGGACGGCTTCCAGCTTGTCGCGTCCCACCGCCCGCAGGTCGGCCGCGGCCCGCGTCACCGGGACCGCCGCCCGCACCGCGCGCAGCAGTTTCCAGCCTTTGGCCAGGTAGCCCGAACGCAGGAAGCCAGCCGCATGCGGCAGCGCACGCAGCCACTGCCGTGACGGCACGGTCTCGAGCAAGGCATCGAGTTTCGCGCCGGCATTCAAGTATTGCCAGGCCACCAGGTACAGCAGCGGCCCGCAGCCGGCCAGCACGGTGCGGCCCGACGGCACCAGCCCGCCCGACTTGAGCAGGATCTGCGCCGCCCCCGCCGTGAGCACGCCCGGCAGCGTCCAGCCGGGAATGGGGAACGGGCGTTCCTGGGCGCCGGTGGCCAGTAGCAGATGCCGCGCCACCAGCATGCGCGCATCGCCCGCCACCGAGTAGGCCACTTCGAAGCCGGCCTCGGGCTCGGCGGCCGTCATGCGCGAGACAGCCCAGACGGTCGCCTGGGGCTGGTAGCGCGCCCCGGAGCGCTGGAACGGCTCCACCAGCGTGGCGCCATGCCAGTAATCGGGGCCGAGGATGTCCCGCTCGGTGACGGGCGTGGTGGTGACGGCACGATAGATCTGGCCACCGGGCGCCGCCTGCTCGTCCAGCAGCAGCACATCCAGGCCGCGCGCGGCCGCTTCGGTGGCGGCGGCGAGGCCGGCCGGCCCGGCCCCGATCACCAGCACATCGCATTGGGTCGTCTGCATCATGCCTGCACCTTGCGCGCGCCCGCCTGGCGCTCGACCGCCATGCCCTCGCGCACCTGGGTCATGCAGGCCTGCCGATTGGGCTGCCCGTCGATGGTGACCAGGCAGTCGTAGCAAATGCCCATCATGCAGAACGGCCCGCGCGGCACTTCGTTGACGACAGTATCGCGACAGGCGTCGACGCCGTGCGCGAACAGCGCGGCGGCCACGCTGTCGCCGGCCCGGCACGCCAGCTCGGCGCCGTTGAAACGGATGCGCACCGGCGCATCGCGCAATTGGCGGTCGGCCGAATCAAGCCTCTTGAACATGAAACCTCCGGGTAGAGAAGGGCGCCATATCGTCGGCCAGCGCGCCGGCGGCGATCATGGGAGCGAGCTTCAGGGCATGCGCGGCCGCCAGGGTCACGCCGCTGTGGCAGGTCGCCACGAACGCGCCCGGGCAGGTCGCGGATTGCTCGTAGATGGGAAACCCGTCTTGCGACATGACGCGCAGCGCCGCCCAGGTGCGGACCACCCGCACATCCCGCAGCGCCGGCAGGGTTCGCACGGCCCGGTCGGCCAGCGTGCCCAGGATGGGCAGCCCGACGGTGCCGTCGGCATAGCCGGCCTCCTCTTGCGAATCGCCGATCAGCCACGAGCCTTCGTCCATCTGGCGCAGCGTGCTCAACGGCGTCTGCAAGATGCGGCGGGTGCGCTCCAGCGCGATGATCTGGCCTTTCTGCGGCCGCACCGGCACCGCCAGGCCGACCCGCTCGGCCAGGGCGCGGTTGCCCAGGCCGGCCGCCAGCACCAGCTTCCTGCCGCGCACGGGCCCGCGCGGCGTGGCGATCTCGAAAATGCCGCCGGCATGGCGGATTTCTTGCGCGGGCCGGCGCGGCAGGTAGTCCACGCCGTCGCGCGCGAAAGCCGCATGCAGCGCGCGCAGCAGCTTGAGCGGATTGGCGATGCCGTCCACGGCCGTCCAGGTTGCGCCCCGCACCTCGGGCCCGACGCCGGGCACCAGGTCGGCCACCTCATGCCGGTCGAGCAGCTTCCATTCGTACGACGACATGCCGGGCTGCGCCAGCAGCCCCGTCATGAAGCGAACCCGCGCGTCGCGCTCCTCGTCGGACAGCAGCACATGCAGCCCGCCGCGCTGCTCCAGGCGCACGTCGATGCCGGTCTTGTCCAGCAGCTCGGCGGCCAGGGTCGGCCACAACGACGCGGACGTCAGCGTCCACACGCCGTAGCGGGGCAGGCCCATGCCCTTGCTCTGCACCCATACCAACCCGAAATTGCCGCGCGATGCGCGATACGCCACGTCGCCCTCGTCCAGCACCGCAACGCGCGCCTGCTCGCGCCGCAAGCCGTAGGCCAGCGCCGATCCGACCAGTCCGCCGCCCACCACCACGACGTCATAGACGCCTTGGCGCGGCTCGCTCGCCGGCACTTCTGCTCCGTTTGCCATCACCGTCCTTTTCCTACGAACAACTTCTCCAGCCCGACCGCCCGGTCCAGGATGAATATGACCAGCACCGTCGCATAGATCAGCACCGCCGACACCGCCGTCACCAGCGGGTCGATGGTGTCCTCGATCTGCAGGAAGATGCGTACCGGCAGGGTAGTGGTCGACGGCGAGGCAATGAAAATCGACATGGTCAGCTCATCGAAACTGGTGATGAATGCGATCACCCAGCCGCTGATCACGCCCGGCAGGATCAGCGGCAGGACGATGCGGCGGAACGCGGTCCAGCTCGACGCCCCCAGCGACAGGGCGGCACGCTCCAGCATGGGGTCCAGGCCGGTCGCCGAGGCCAGCACCAGGCGCAGCGCGTACGGCATGATGATGATGATGTGCGCCATCACCAGGCCGAAGTACGTGCCCACCAGGTCCACGCTGGTGAAGAATTTCAGGAAGGCCAGGCCCAGCACCACGTGCGGGATCATCAGCGGCGACATGAAGAACGCCAGCAGCGCCTCGCGCCCCCGGAAGCGGCTGCGTGCCAGCGCCAGCGCGCCGGGCACGGCCAGCAACACGGCGATGGTGGCCGACAGGGCGCCCAGGCCGAGGCTGAACCAGAACGCGTCGATAAAGCGCGGATTATCCAGAATGGCCCGGAACCAGCGCAGCGACAGCCCGTTGGCGGGCAGCGAGATGAAGCCTTCCGACGTGAACGCGACGGCGCACACCATGACGATGGGCGCCAGGATGAAGGCAATGAACAAGGCGTGGAACAGCAATCCCAAGGGGCCATTGCGGAAATTCATGCGCCGCCTCCCGGTCAGCCGAAAATGGCGCCGTAGCGCCGCTCTATCATGCGATTGGCCGCCACCAGCACCACCACGGTCGCCACCAGCAGCAGCATGGCCAGGGCCGCGCCGAGCGGCCAGTTCAAGGTGTTGAGGAACTCGTCATACGCGGCGGTGGCCACGTTCTTCAGGCGCCGCCCGCCGACGATGGCCGGCGTGGCGAAGGCGCTGGCCGCCATGGCGAACACCATGATCGAGCCGGACAGGATACCCGGCATGATCTGCGGCACGATCACGCGCCTGAGCACCGTGAACTGGCTGGCGCCGAGCGACAGGGCGGCCGCCTCGGTGGCCGGGTTGATGCGCTGCAGCGAGGCCCATACCGAGATCACCATGAAGGGCACCAGCACATGGGTCAGCGCGATGATCACGCCGGTGTTGGTGTACATCAGGTTGACCGGCCCAGAAGCCAGGCCCAGCGCCATCAGCGTCTTGCTGAGCAGTCCGGTGGAGCCGAACAGCAGCGCCCAGCCCAGGGTGCGCACCACCACGGAAATCAGCAGCGGCCCCAGCACCACCATCAGGAAGATGCCCTTCCACGGGTTGGCCATGCGCGACAGCACATAGGCTTCCGCCGTGCCCAGCAGCAGCGAGGCCAGCGTGACCGCGACGGCGACGCCGAAGGTGCGGGCGTAGACCTCGTAGTAGTAGCTGTCCGTGACAATGTCGCGATAATTGGCCAGTGAAAATGCCTGCTCGATACCGCCGTAGAACTCGAAATTGAAGAAACTGATCAGGAACACCAGGAACAGCGGCACCACCAGGAAAGTGGCGTACACCGCCATCGCCGGCGCGCTGAGCAGCCACGGATTGACACGCGCGTTCATGGCCGCGCCTCGCCGTCCACCGGGCACATGTCGCGGGCCCGCCAGCGCAAGTGCACCTGCTGGCCCTCGTCCGGCACGGGCACGCCGTCGTTCTGGCGTATCACCAGCACCTCGCCCACCGAGGTCTCGACCTGGCACAGCCAATGGTTGCCCTGGAAGACGCGGGCCTTCATGCGCCCAGGCAGGGCGCAGGCGGCAGGTTCCGAGAACAGGATTTTCTCGGGCCGCACGATGACCGGACCGCGCGGCATCGGCGACTCCTCCAGCGCGATGGCGGCTTCGCCGATGCACGCCCGGCCGGCGTGCTCGCCAGTGCCGGGCCGCGGCGTGAACACATTGGCCTTGCCCAGGAAGCCGCCGACGAAGCCGCTGGCCGGCCCCTCGTAGGCGGAAAACGGGTCGGCCACCTGCTCGACGCGCCCCTGGTTCATGACCACGATGCGGTCGGACAGCGCCAGCGCCTCGGACTGGTCGTGCGTCACCAGGATGGTGGTGGTGCCCACCGTACGCTGGATGCTGCGCAGTTCCAGCTGCATCTCTTCGCGCAGCTTGGCGTCCAGATTGGACAGCGGCTCGTCCAGCAGCAGCAGGCTCGGCCGTATCACCAGTGCGCGGGCCAGCGCCACGCGCTGCTGCTGGCCACCGGACATGCGGGCCGGATGGCGGTCGGCCAGGTGCGCCAGCCCGACCAGCTGCAGCGCCTCGGCCACCCGCGCGGCGCGCTCCTTGCCGCCGACGCGCTGCATTTCCAGGCCGAACGCCACGTTCTCGGCCGCCGTCATGTGCGGGAACAGCGCGTAGTTCTGGAACACGATGCCCAGCCCGCGCTTGTTGGCGGGCACCCTGCCCAGGTCCGCGCCGTCGAGCAGGATCGTGCCTCCCGACGGCTCGACAAAGCCCGCGATCATGTGCAGCGTGGTGGTCTTGCCGCAGCCGGACGGCCCCAGCAGCGAGATGAACTCGCCGCGCTCGACCGACAGGTCGAGGCGGTCGACCGCGGTCAGGTCCCCGTAGCGCTTGGTCAGGCCTTTCAGGACGAGATATGCCATGCGTGCTCCTGCCGGCGACGAGCCTGGTTCAGCGTTCCACTTCGCGCGTCCAGCGCTTGTTCCATTCCTCGCGATGCTGGTTCACCGTGTCCCAGTCGATCACGATCAAGTCCGCCGCCCGCTGGCCGATCGGCAGCGGCACGCGCGGATCATCCTTGATCTCGGCCTTGGTATTGACCGGGCCGTAGCCATACTCGCTGGCCAGGCGCGACTGCACTTCAGGGGAGACCAGGTATTGCACGAACTGCTGGGCCAGCGGATTGGCGTCGGGCTTGGCGACCGGGCATACGGAAGACAGCAGCGCATAGGCGCCTTCCTCCGGATACACGAAGCCCACGGGGAAGCCGGTATCCGCGAATGCCTTGACGCGCCCGCTGCCCCACACGGCGATCGACGCCTGGCCACTGGAGAACAGCTCGGTCATCTTGCCGGGCGAGGGCTCGTAGACCAGCACGTTGGGGTTGATCTCATCGATCACCGTCTTGAAGCCCGGGTCGATGTTCTTCTCGCCGCCGCCCGCCGCGCGGGCGAACTGCACCAGCGTATGCAGGCCATAGGTGTTGTTCAGCGGCGGCACCACCAGCTGCTGCTTGTATTTCGGGTCCTTGAGGTCATTCCAGGACTTGGGCGGCGCCCATTTCCGCTCGTCGAATATCTTCTTGTTGTACATGATGCCGGTGGCCACGATGCCGATCGCCACGGCCTTGTCGTCCTTGTAGCGCGCCGTCTTGTACAGGTCGTCGGCCGGCAGGCCCTGGATCGGCGCGCAGAACCCCAGCGCGATCGCCTGGTACATGGGGCCGTCGTCGATGATGGCCACGTCGATCTGCTGGTTGCTTTTCTGCGCCTGCAGGCGCGCCACGGTGTTGGTCGAATTGCCCGCCACATAGACCAGCTCGACGCCATGCTGCTTGGCGAAGGGCGGGAAGATGTGCTTGCGCATGATCTCCTCGAACGACCCGCCGTATCCGGCCACCACCAGCTTCTGCTGCGCCACGGCGGCGCCGCCGCATGCGACGGCCAGCGCCGCCGCCACAAACATTGCAAGACCCTTGCCCATGAGAACCCCCTTGTCAGTTAGGCGGGCAATGTCCTGCCCGCCTGTTCTCGCTGCTTCACCTGCATATGTCCGGACATGAATGTCCGGACATATAATGGAAGCCTGGTGCTACATTTGTCAATCCCGTATTGCCCCTAAGCTTTTTCTGCCTGGAGCCGCCTTGGCCCGATCCCTGCCGCCCGACACTGTCGAATCGCCTCCCGCCGCGCCCGGCCTGTTCAGCGCGGACATCGGCGCGCCCGCCGACGACAAGCCCGCGCCCCGCTACAAGGCCATCTACCAGGACCTGGCGCGCGCCATCCGCTCGGGCGCCTACCCCGTCATGACCCTGCTGCCCACCGAGCATGAACTGTGCGCGCACTACGACGCCAGTCGCCATACCGTGCGCGAGGCGATCCGCATGCTCACCGAGGCCGGCATGGTGTCGCGCCGCCCCGGCGTCGGCACGCGCGTGGAGGCGGCCAGGTCGGCCACGCGCCACACCCAGCGCGTTTCCGAACTGGCCGACCTGTTCCAGTACATCAAGAACGCCACGCTGCGCGTGCTCGCCACCCGCGATATCCGCGCCTCGGCGCGGCTGGCCGAAACCCTCGGCTGCCCGCCGCGCCAGGCCTGGCTGCATATCCGCGCCATCAAGCTGCTGGGCGGCCAGCGCGCGCCCGTGGCCTACCTGGATGCCTACGTCCATCCCGACTACTCCGCCATCAAGGCCGATATCGGCAAGACCCGCGTGCCGCTGCTGCAACTGGTCGAACAGCGCTACAGCCAGTGCATCAGCGAAGTCGGCCAGGAATTCTCGGCCACCCCGATCAGCGGGGAAATGGCCGAACTGCTCAAGGTCGCTCCGCATACGCCCGGACTGGTGATCACGCGCCGCTATTACGGCGAGAACGGAGCCCTCATGCTGGCCACGGTCACCACGTTCCCGTACACCAAGATGAAGTACTCCATGTCTCTCAAGCTGGACTGGCCGCGCCCGGCTCAAGGCCGATAGCCGTATGCGGAGGCGGCCTGCGCGCCGCTGACCTTGCCGTCGCGCAGGTCCTGCTCGATGCGCGCGCGCGGCCGCTCGGACGGCGGCCCATAGCCGCCTCCGCCAGGCGTCTCGATGCGCACGCTTTCGCCGCCGGCCAGGGCAATGTTGGCGGTCTTGGAAAACAGCTCCTGCTCCTGCGAGGTGCCCGGGTTGCGCAACAGGCGCGCGCGGCGCCCGTCGCCGCCGCCCGCCACGCCGGCGGCCACGCCCACCGTATGGCTGTCCGAACGCGCCGAGAACACAATGCCGTCGGCGCGCGCGCGGATCTGCTTAGCGATCGCCAGCCCGCCGCGCGTGCGGCCGGCGCCGCCCGAGTCGGCGATCAGCGCGTATTCATCCATCAGCAACGGGTACTCGTTCTCCAGCGCCTCGACCGGCAGGTTGGACGTATTGGTCATATGGACATGCACGCCGTCGGTGCCGTCCGCGTCCAGGCGCGCGCCGGCGCCGCCGCCCAGGGTCTCCAGGTAGACGAAATGGCCGGCACGGTCGGGCCAGCGGCCCGAGAACACAATGGCCGGGCAGCAATCGTTGCTGGAGGCCATGATCCGCTCCGGCGGCAGCAGGCCGCGGAACGCGCCGAAAATGGCGCCCGCCACCTTCTGCGCCGTGATCGAGCGCGCGCCCACGGCGGCGGGATGTTCCGGGTTGGTGATGGTGCCGACCGGCGCGGAGATGGAAATCGGGTCGAACAGGCCGGCATTGGGCGCCAGGTCGGGGTCGAGCAGCGCCTTGACCGCGTAATAGACGCAAGCGCGCAGGGTATTGAGCGGCAGGTTCATGGCGCCGCGCGCCTGGGGGCCCGAGCCGTCGAAGTCGAAGTGCAGGCGCCCGCCGCCCACGGTCAAGGCCACGCGGATGGGCACCGGGTCGCCCCCCATGCCGTCGTCGTCCAGGAAGTTCTCGAATACGTAGCTGCCTTCGCGCAATTCGGCGATGCGGTTGCTCAAGCGCCGGCGCGTGTACAGGATGATGTCGTCGACCGAGCGCAGGACGGCGTCCAGCCCCATTTGCCGGATCAGCGCGCCCATGGCGGCCGCGCCCCGCTCATTGGTGGCCATCTGCACGCGCAGGTCCAGCACGCGCTCCTCGGGGTCGCGCGTGTTGGCGCAGACCAGCCGCAGCAGGTCCTCGTCCACCTGGCCGGCGCGCGCGATGCGGCAGACCGGGATGCGGATGCCTTCCTCGAACACCGAGCGCAGGCCGCCGGCGATCGACCCCGGCACCGCGCCGCCCACGTCGGAATGATGGGCGATGTTGGCGGCGAAGAAGCACAGCGCGCCGTCCCAGAATACCGGCGAGACGATGTTGATGTCCGGCAGGTGGCTGCCGTTGGCCAGGTAGGGGTCGTTGCAGATGAAGACATCCCCCGGCCGGATGGCCTCGACCGGGAACTCCTGCAATATCGCGCGCATCGCGCCGTCCAGCGATCCCAGATGCAGCGGAATCTGCGTACCCTGCGCCACCAGCCGGCCGGCCGCGTCGAACAGCGCCACCGAGCAGTCCTTGCGCTCCTTGATGTTGGTCGAGAAGGACGCCCGCACCAGCGTGTTGTTCATGTCCTCGGTGATCGACAGCAGCCGGTTGCTGAATACCTCCATGCCGATCGGATCGGCAATGGCGGCGCTGGCGGAATGCTCAGTCATGCAGGTCTCCTTGCAGGCGGATCAGCAGGTTGCCGTAGGCGTCGACCGCGACGCTGTGACCCGGTCCCACGACCGTGGTCGAACTCATTTCCTCGATCAAGGCCGGCCCGCGCAGGCAGGCGCCGGCCGGCAGCAGGTCGCGGTCGTACACCGGCGTGTCGCACCAGCCATGGCGGGCGCCGAAATAGGCGCGCCGCGCGCCGAGCCGGGCATCGGCCGGCAGCTCGCCGGCCGGGCGCGGCGCCAGCGGCGCCTTGGCCACGCGCCCCACCGCCTGCAGCCGGCAATTGATGATCTGCACGCGGCGGTCGTCCACGACGTATCCGTACTCGCGTTCATGCGCCTGGCGGAATCGCTCGATGAACAGCGCGAAGCCCTGGGCGCGGAAGTCCTCCAGCGGCACCTGCACCTCGAAATTCTGGCCCTCGTAGCGCGCGTCGATGGCATAGCGGCAACTGCGCAGCGCCGGCGCCACGCCTTCGCCGTCCAGCCAGGCCTGGGCCTGCTGTTCCAGCTGCGCAAAAATCGCCGCCACATGCGGCCAGCCCGCCTCGCTGGCGGGCGCGATCTCGCTGCGCACGAAGTCGAAGGAGATATCGCCCAGCAGGATGCCACGCGCGCACATGGTGCCCGGCTCCTGCGGCACGATGACTAGCGGGATGCCGCATTCCTCGGCCACCTCGACCGCGTGCAGCGGGCCGGCGCCGCCATAGGCGTACAGCGCGAAGTCGGTCAGGTCGTGGCCGCGCTCGGTGGACACGGCGCGGATAGCCCGGCTCATGTTGGCCGCCGCGATCCGCAGGATGCCCTGCGCCGCCTCTTCCAGCGACAGGTTCAGCGGCCGTGCCACGCGCGCCTCGATCACCTCGCGCGCGGCCTGGGCATGCACTTCCATGCGGCCTTTCAACAAAGCCACCGGATTCAGGCGCTGCAGGACGATCTGCGCGTCCGTGATGGTCGGCTCGACGCCGCCGCGGCCGTAGCCCACCGGCCCCGGCACGGCGCCCGCGCTATGGGGCCCCACCTTCAAGGCGCCGGCGTCGTCCAGCCAGGCGATGCTGCCGCCGCCGGCGCCGATGACATGGATATCCACCATCGGCGTCTTGACCGGATAGCCCGCCACCTGGCGATGCGAAGTGAACAGCGGCCGGCCGTCGCAAACCAGGGAGACGTCGGTGCTGGTGCCGCCCACGTCGAAGGTCACCAGGTTCAGGCTGCCGATCGCCCGCCCCACCGCCGCCGCGCCGATCACGCCCGCGGCGGGCCCCGACAGGCAGGTGCGCACGGGATACTGCCGCACGCTGGCGATCGACATCAGGCCGCCGTTGGAATGCACGGTGTGCGGTTCGTGGTCGATGCCCAGCTCGCGGGTGCGCTGCAGGAAGCGCTGCAGGTAGCGTTCCATGCGCGGGCCCACCGCGGCGTTGAGCACCGTCGTGGACAACCGCTCGTATTCGCGGAACTCCGGCAGCACCTCGGACGACAGGCTGACGAACACCTCCGGCAACACCTGCCGCACGATTTCGGCGGCGCGCCGCTCGTGCGCGGCATTGCGGTACGAATGCAGGAAGCAGATGGTCACGGCTTCGATGCCGGCCGCGCCGAACGCCTGCGCCGCGGCGTGCACCTGCGCTTCGTCCAGCTCGCGCAGCACCGCGCCGGTATTGTCGATGCGCTCGTCGATCTCGATGCGCCACTGCCGCGGCACGGCCACCGGCGGCTTGCCCACGCTGTAGTCATACAGGTGCGGGCGCGTCTGCCGGCCAATCTCCAGCACGTCGCGGAAGCCCCGGGTGGTCAGCAGGCCGACGCGAGCGCCCTTGCGTTCGATAATCAGGTTGGTCGCCACCGTGGTGCCATGGCCGATGTGCGAGACATCGCGCACGGCGACGCCGTGCGTGCGCAGCAGGTCCGCGATTCCCTGCTGGATGGCCTCCGACGGATCGTGCGGAGTGGATGGCACCTTGTGGAAGTGCACCGCGCCCGACTGTTCGTCCACCATCGTGAAATCGGTGAACGTGCCGCCCACGTCTATGCCTATGCGATACATGTTGTCCCTGTCCCCTCATGAAGGAAGGCGGTTGCCCGCTCAGTCCAGATGAATGCCCGCCTTGTCGGCCACCTTGCACCACTTGGCGACCTCATCCTTGATCATGGCGCTGAACGCCGCGCCGGCCACGTCCGAAACCTGCGCACCCTGTTGCTCCAGGTATGGCTTGAGCACGGGCCCATGCAAGACTTCGACCAGGCTTTGCGTCAGCGGCTCGCGGATGGCTTCCGGCAACCCGGCCGGCGCCAGCATGCCGAACCACACCATGGCCTCGTAGCCGGGATAGCCGGACTCCGCCACGGTGGGCACGTCGGGCAGCATGGGAGAGCGCGCCGGCGAAGTCACCGCCAGGGCGCGGATCTTGCCGTCCTGGATATACGGATAGGAAGTCATCACGACGTCCATCATCATGCTGACCTGGCCGCCCACCAGGTCGATCAGCGCCGGGCCCGAGCCCCGGTAGGGCACGTGCACCATCGACACCCCGGCGGTCGACTTGAACAGCTCGGCCGCCAGGTGGTTCGAAGTGCCCTGGCCATTCGAGGCGAACGAATAGGCCGACGGATCCTGCTTGAGCAGCGCCACGAATTCCGGCAGCGAGCGCGCCGGCACCGACTGGTTGACCACCAGCACGTTGGGAATGGTCGCCACCACCGCGAGCGGCGTGAAATCCTTGATCGGGTCGTACGGAAGTTTCGAGTAGATACAGGCCGCGCTGCCCTGCGTGCTGACCGAACCCATCAGGATGGTGTAGCCATCCGCCGGCTGGCGCGCCACGTATTCGGTGCCCACCGTGCCGCCGGCCCCGGGCCGGTTTTCCACGATCACGTTGGCGCCCAGCTTGCCGCCCAAGCCCTCGGCCACCTTGCGCGCGATCAGGTCGGTGGAGCCGCCCGCCGCGAAAGGCACCACGATGCGGATCACCTTGTCGGACGGCCAGGCGGCGTGCGCCCCGTGCGCGGCCATGGCGAGCATGCCGGCCACGGCCCATCCGCAGCGGCGCAGGAATCTCCGTGCAATCATCTTGCTTCCCCTTGTGTTGGTAGAACTTCCTGTTCGCCGGGCGCCGGGCCCGGCCGTGCGTTCACTGCAACAACGGGACCATGCTAGAGGCCGTCCGGCGGCCGCAGCAGATGTTGCCGCTTATAGTCACATCATTCGCATTTATGTCGTGGGGCAGCCATGAAGCATCCAGACCTGAATCTGCTGCTGCATTTCGATGCGCTGATGACCTGTCGCAGCATGACGCGCGCGGCCGAACAACTGGGCATCACGCAGCCGGCCCTGAGCGCCGCCATGAGCCGGCTGCGGCGCCTGTTCAACGACCCGCTGCTGGTGCGCGAAGCCGGAATCTGGCAGCCCACCGGGCGCGCCACCGAGCTGCACCAGGCGTTCCGCCCCATGCTGCAGGCCTGGCGGCGCGCCACGCGCGGCCACGAGTCCTTCGACCCTGCGCATTCCGAACGCACGCTGTCGCTCTACGCCACCGACTATGTGCAATACCGCCTGCTGCCGCTGGTCATTCCCAGCCTGGCGAAGGATGCGCCGCACCTGCATCTGCAGATCCAGCCGGCGCGACCGCTGCACGGCCTGAGCATGCTGGAGACCAACCATGTCGAGCTGATCGCCGGCTATTTCCCCGAACCGTCGCCCGACCTGCGCACGCGCTTCCTGTACGAAGAGCCGGCAGTCTGCATCGTGCGCGAAGGCCATCCCTGCCTGCGCAAGCGCTGGAACCTGGACGCTTACCTGCGATACGGCCATGTCGACCTGGCGGCCCATACGCGCTACTTCAGCCGCGGCATCGACCGGATCCTGCAGGGACACAACCGCAGCCGCCACATCGCAGCCACGCTGTCCAGCTACCTGGTCTGCCCGTTCGTGATTTCAGCGTCCGATTTGATCGCCACCATGCCGGCCAGCGTGGCCCGCGCCATGGCCAGCAGCTCGCGCACCGTCATCCTGAAAGTACCCATGGAACTGCCGACCATCGCCGTATCGCTGTACTGGCACGAACGGCACCACGACGATCCCGGCCACGCCTGGCTGCGGCAGTACATCGCCGAGCGGGCCACGCCCGCCCGGCGCGGCGCGCCGCCTCACGCCAGCGGCAAGTAGATGCGCGTCTTCAGCTCGGCGGCGGGCGTGGTCTTGGGGTCGTTCACGTACTCTTCCCACATGGGGAAATCGAGCGTCTCCTGGCCGCTGGCCGGCAGCCATTGCGCGAACAGCCAGTGGTAGGCTGCCTCGATTTCGCTGTAGGGGCCGGTGTATTCCAGCACCGCGCAGCGCGCCGCCGGCAAGGTGAACGGCTCGAACACCGCGTCCACGGACGCCCCGTCGGGCAGTGTCAGGCCGGCGCGCGAACGCAGCCGGTCGGCCGGCACCTGGGCCGGATCGTCGTAATACACGCCGAACGAACGGGTGGCCGGGCCGACCAGGTCGCGGCTGGACGCCAGCATGAACAGGCGGTCGAAGGTGGTGCCGATGTTCTGGTAGTCGCCCGCGTGGGCCAGGGTGGCCAGCGACGCGCCGGCGAATTGCTCGATGGTAGTGGGATACATGCCAAGCTCCTCAGGGTTGAAAGGCCTGGAGCGCGCATCCCGGTAGCGGCCGGGCGGCATTCCGAACACGGCGCCGAAAGCCCGGCTGAACGCGGCTTGCGACGTGTATCCGGCGCGTTGCGCCACCTGCTGCATTGGCGCTTCCCCGGCCAGCTCCACTGATGCCCGGTGCATGCGCACGCGCAGCATCGTGGCGTTGACCGTCTCGCCCATCAGCGCGCGATATACGCGATGGAAGTGATAGGGCGACAGGCACGCCAGGTCGGCCAGGTGGTACAGGTCCGGCGCCGCGTCGGGATGCGAGGCCAGCCATTGCAGCACCGATTCCAGCCGGTTGGCGTAGTGGATGCGGGTCTTGAGTTTCATACGTGCTCCAGGGCTCCCACTGTAGCCACGGCCGCTTTGCAGATTTTGCGCTTTTGCGGTCTTGCACCTTCACTGCCCAGGTGCCTGGCGCCTGCATTCACGTCGGCCCAGGTGTCTGACTCCCCCGGCAATACCATCCGCACGCCGATGGCATCCCGCGGGGTGTCAGACACCTGCATTCAAGTCGGGTATGTCCCAGGCAGCAGCACGCTGCGGTCCCCCGGCGTCAGCGACTTGCGGCCGCACAGCGCCATGGTGACGTCCATTTCCTTGTACAGGATCTCCAGCACGCGGGTCACGCCGGCCTTGCCGTACGCGCCCAGGCCGTACAGGAACGCGCGGCCGATCATGGTGCCGCGCGCGCCCAGCGCCACGGCCTTCAGTACGTCCTGCCCGGAACGGATGCCGCCGTCCATCCATACTTCGATGCGCGAGCCGACCGCGTCGGCGATGGCGGGCAAGGCGGCGATCGACGACATGGCGCCGTCGAGCTGGCGGCCGCCGTGGTTGCTGACGATCAGCGCGTCGGCGCCGCTGTCGGCCGCCAGGCGCGCATCCTCGACATCCAGGACGCCCTTCAGGATGAGCTTGCCGCCCCAGCGCTGCTTGATCCATTCGACGTCGGCCCAGCTCAGGCGCGGGTCGAACTGCTCGGCCGTCCACGACGACAGCGACGACAGGTCGCTCACGCCCTTGGCGTGCCCGACGATGTTGCCGAACGTGCGCCGCGGGGTGCGCAGCATGCCCAGGCACCAGCGCGGCTTGGTGGCCAGGTTGACCAGGTTGGCCAGCGTGGGCTTGGGCGGCGCCGACAGCCCGTTGCGGATGTCCTTGTGGCGCTGGCCCAGGATCTGCAAGTCCAGCGTGAGCACCAGCGCCGAGCAGCCGGCCGCCTTGGCGCGGTCGATCAGGTTGGCCACGAATTCCCGGTCGCGCATCACGTAGAGCTGGAACCAGAACGGCTTGCCGGTGGCGCGCGCCACGTCCTCGATCGAGCAGATGCTCATGGTCGACAGCGTGAACGGCACGCCGAATTCGGCCGCCGCCTGCGCCGCCACCATTTCGCCGTCGGCATGCTGCATGCCGGTCAGGCCGGTGGGCGCGATGGCCACCGGCATCACGGCCTCGGTGCCGGCCATGGTGGTGCGCAGCGAGCGGCCTTCCATGTCCACCGCCACCCGCTGGCGCAGCTTGATCGTCTGGAAATCGGCCTCGTTGGCGCGGTAAGTGCCCTCGGTCCAGGCGCCTGAATCGGCGTAGTCGTAGAACATGCGGGGCACGCGCTTCTGCGCCAGGATGCGCAGGTCTTCGATGCAGGTGATCTTGGCAAGGTTCTGGTTCATGGCAGACTATTGGAAAATAGAGGGCCGCAAGGGCGTAGCAAGTATACGCGCGCGCCCCCGTATCGAGAGGAATCGCATGCAAGACCCCCACCAGGAAACCGTCCACGTCATCATCAAAGGTGTGGTGCAGGGCGTGGGCTACCGGCATGCCACCGTACGGCGCGCCCACATGCTGGGCGTGACCGGGTGGGTGCAGAACATGGAAGACGGCACCGTCCAGGCGCTGGTGCAGGGCACGCCCGACCAGGTCGACCACATGCTGGAGTGGCTGCGGCGCGGCCCGCCGGCCGCCACGGTGCGCGAGCTCATCACCGAACGCCAGTTCACCGACAAGCGCTACGCACGCTTCGAACAGTTGTAGTTCCACCCTTCGCCATCACGGATCCCCATGCCCGACCACGCCTCGCAACTTCCCCGCACGCAACTCGTCGTCAAGCCGGACTGGACCGACTTGTACGGCCACATGAACGCCGCCCGCTATGTGCGGGTGTTCGACCATATCGGCTTCCAATTGCTGGAGCCGCTGGGGGTGGGCGAAAGCTATACCCAGGCCACGCGCTGCGGCATCTATACCGTCGACATCGCGGTCAACTATCGGCGCGAACTGCTGGCCGACGACCCGCTGGAGTTGCGCGTGCGCGTGCTGGACGCCGACGCGAAGCGCCTGCTGTGCCTGATGGAGCTGTTCCAGACGCGCGACCAGTACCTGGCTGCCACCATGGAACAACTATCCGTCAACGTGAACCTCGACACCCGGCGCAGCCAGCCGTTCCCCGCGGAACTGGCGCAGTCGCTGCAGGCCGCGGCGCGCGCGCACGCGGCGGTGCCGCTACCCGAGCGCCACGTGCGCCGGCTGGCGTTGACGCGCCAGGCAACGACCTGAGCTCGGCCGGCGCCATCGCTCACAATTTGTTTCACCTCCGGCGCCCGCGCAGATCGCCGCGGGATGCCGACGCGATACAGCGAACGGGCAGCCAATTCCCGTCTTCTGCACGCTTCCGGCCGCCAATAGCTTCAAAATCGCGGGGATTGCCAGCCCCTCCGGCCATTCCTACTATCCGCCGCTCAACTGTCTGGCCGGTGCCCTGATACTCGCGATGGCTGTCACCGCGAGGCCGGCCCGGCCTGGTTCTGGAGCCGGCAATGCACGATCGCGCACCTGATTCCCGCACGGCCGACTGGCGCGCCCGCAGCTTGCGCCACGTCTGGCATCCCTGCACCCAGATGAAGCGCCAGGCCGCCATGCCCTTGCTGGCGCTGGCGCGCGGCGAAGGGCCGTGGCTGGTCGACATGGATGGCCGCCGCTACCTCGACGCCATCAGCTCGTGGTGGGTGAATTTGTTCGGCCATGCCAACCCGCGCATCAACGCTGCGCTGCACGACCAGCTGGCCCGGCTGCCGCACGCGATGCTGGCCGGCTGCACGCACGCGCCGGCCGTCGAGCTGGCCGAGCGGCTGTCGGCGCTCGCGGGCGGCGCGCTGGGCCATTGCTTCTATGCCTCGGACGGCGCATCGGCGGTGGAAATCGCCCTGAAGATGAGCTTCCACGCATGGCGCAACGAGGGCCACGCCGACAAGCGCGAATTCGTCTGCGTGCGCCATGGCTACCATGGCGAGACGCTGGGCGCGCTGGGCGTCACCGACGTGGCCGTGTTCCGCGACGCCTATGATCCCCTGCTGCGCCAGGCCCACGTGGTGGCTTCGCCCGATGCCCGCCAGGCAGGCCCCGGCGAAGACGCCGCCGCCGTCGCGCAACGCGCCGCCGCCGACCTGCAGGCCTTGCTCGAAGCCCGCCATCGGCAGATCGCCGCGGTCATTATCGAGCCGCTGGTGCAGTGCGCGGCGGGCATGGCGATGCACGATCCCGCCTACCTGCGCCAGGTGCGCGCCCTGTGCGACCGCTACCAGGTGCACCTGATCGCCGACGAGATCGCGGTCGGCTGCGGGCGCACCGGCTCGTTTTTCGCGTGCGAGCAGGCCGGCGTCTGGCCCGACCTGATGACGTTGTCCAAGGGCATCACCGGTGGCTACCTGCCGTTGTCACTGGTGCTGAGCACCGATGCCATCCACGACGCCTTCTACGACGACGACGTGGCGCGCGGTTTTCTGCACTCGCACTCGTACACCGGCAACCCGCTGGCCTGCCGCGCGGCGCTGGCCACGCTGGCCATTTTCGACGAAGACGACATCCTGGCGCGCAACCGCGCCTGGGCGGCGCGATTCGATGCGGCCCTGGCGCCGCTGCGGCGCCACCGCGCGGTCCGCCACTGGCGGCGCGCCGGCATGATCTGGGCATTCGACGTGGCGGCCGATGCCGATTTCGCGCAGCGCTATGCGGCGGCGGCGCTGGCGCGCGGACTGCTGTTGCGCCCCATCGGCGCCACGGTCTACCTGATGCCGCCCTACGTGCTGGACGAGGCAACCACCGCCTGGCTGGCGCGTGAGACGCTGGCCACGCTCGACGACGCCCTGGAGGCCCACTGATGCAATTGCTCGACTCCCTGGAAGCCGGCCTGCGCGATCTCGAGGCGCGCCACCTGCGCCGCCGCCGGCGCACCACCGACACTCCCTGCGCGCCCGCTGTGCGCGTCGATGGCCGCGACATGCTGGCCTTCTGCAGCAACGACTACCTGGGCCTGGCGGCCCACCCGGCGGTAATCGCCGCCCTGGCCGACGGCGCCGTGCGCTACGGCGCGGGCAGCGGCGCCTCGCACCTGATCAGCGGCCACAGCCGCGCCCATGCGCAACTGGAAGAGCGGCTGGCGGCCATGCTGGCGCCGCATATCGAGCAGGCCCGGGCGCTGTACTTCTGCACCGGCTACATGGCCAACCTGGCGGCGCTGGGCGCGCTCGCCGACAAGGACGCCGAGATCTATTCCGAAGCGCTCAACCACGCGTCGCTGATCGACGGCGCGCGGCTGTCGCGCGCGCGCGTCCACGTCTACCCGCACGGCGACACCGGCACGCTGGGCAAGCTGCTGGCGGGCAGCCGGGCGCGTACCCGGCTGATCGTGACCGACGGGGTATTTTCGATGGACGGCGACATTGCTCCGCTGCGCGACCTGCTGGCGCTGGCCGAGCGCCATGGCGCCTGGCTGGTGGTGGACGATGCGCATGGCTTCGGCGTGCTGGGCCGGCACGGACATGGTGTACTGGAGCACCTGGGCTTGAACTCGCCGCACCTGGTGATGATCGGCACGCTCGGCAAGGCCGCCGGCGTGGGCGGGGCCTTCGTGGCCGCGCACGCGACCGTGATCGACTGGCTGGTCAACCGCGCCCGGCCGTATATCTTCAGCACCGCCGCGGCGCCGGCGCAGGCCCATGCGCTGCTGGCCAGCCTGGACCTGATCGAAGGCGCCGAGGGTGCGCAGCGGCGCGCGCACCTGCGCGCCCTGACCGGCCGCTTGCAGGCCGGGCTGCGCCTGCGACGCTGGCGCCACGTCCCCACCCCCACCGCCATCCAGCCTATTGTGCTGGGCGAGAACGTCGCGGCCCTGCGCGCGGCGGCGGCGCTGGAGCGCGCGGCATTGTGGGTGCCCGCCATCCGGCCGCCCACCGTGCCGCCCGGCACCGCGCGCCTGCGCGTGACCCTTTCGGCGGCGCACCAGCCCGCCGACGTGGACCGGCTGGTCCACACCCTGAACCGCCTGGAAGAGGAGCCCGGCCATGCCTGACACGCCACGCCCGCACGACTATTTCGTCACCGGCACCGACACCGAGATCGGCAAGACGCTGGTGTCCTGCGCGCTGCTGATCGCGGCGGCGCGGCACGGCCGGCCGGCGGCCGGCCTGAAGGCCGTGGCGGCCGGCGCCCGGCCGGCCGACGGCCGCTGGCTCAACGAGGACGTCGAGCAACTGCGCCAGGCCAGCACCGTGGCGCTGCCCGGCGCGGGACACTGCCCCTATGTGCTGCGCGCCGCGGTCGCGCCGCACATCGCCGCCGCCGCCGAGGGCGTGGCGCTGGAGCCGGAGGCCATCGTGCAGGCATACCGGCAGGCCACCGCGCACGCGGACACCGTCATCGTCGAAGGGGTGGGGGGCTTCCGCGTGCCGCTGAACGACCATCAAGACACGGCCGACCTGGCGCAGCGGCTCGGCCTGCCGGTCATCCTGGTGGTGGGCATGCGGCTGGGCTGCATCAGCCATGCCCTGCTCACCGCCGAAGCGATTGCCGCGCGCGGGCTGCGCCTGGCAGGCTGGGTGGCCAACCAGATCGACCCGGCCATGCAGCAGGCGCCAGCCAACATACAGGCGCTCGAACAGCGCCTGCCGGCCCCCTTGCTGGGCACGCTGCCGTACCTGGACCGGCCCGACCCACGCGAAGCCGCGCGGCAGCTGCGCGCCAGCCGGCTGTTTTAGAGGGAACAGCCCCTGGGGCGGTTCACTCGGCCTGCAGCGCCGCGAACCGCTCGGCCAGGAAGTCGATCAGCGCCCGCACCGCCGGCAACTGGCCGCGGCGCGATGCAAAGACCGCATGCACGATCTCGCGGCGCGGCGCCCAGTCGGGCAATACCGTCACCAGCTCGCCGCGCTCGAACTGCTCGCGCAGCAGCATGGTGGGCAATTGCACGATGCCCACGCCCGCCACGGCGGCCGCGCGCAGCGCCAGCATGCCGCGCGTGACCAGGCGCGGCTGGTGGCGAATGGCCGCCTGCGCGCCATCCGGGCCCAGCAGCCGCCACACGTGTTCGCTCTGCGGCAGCCCCAGGCCCAGGCTGGGCAGGTCGCCCAGGTCGGCCGGCGCGCGCGGCGTGCCGGTCTGCCGCAATAAAGCCGGACTGGCCACCAGGCATTGGCGGCGCTCGGCCAGCACCCGCATCACCAGGTCGCTGTCGTCCAGCGGCGGCGGCCGCACCCGGATCGCCACGTCGATGCCCTCGGCCACCACGTCCACGCGCCGGTTGGTTTCCTCCAGGTGTATGTGCACCAGGGGGTACTCCACCATGAAGGCGGCCAGCATCTCGGCCACCTGCGCGTCCAGCAGCGCGACCGGGCAGGTCACCCGCACCGTGCCGCGCGGCTCGGCGCGGGTCAGCGCCACCGCCTCCTCGGCGGCGTCGGCCTCCACCAGCATGGCCTTGCAATGCGCGTAGTAGGTCTGGCCGATCTCGGTCACCGCGAACTGGCGCGTCGAGCGCAGGATCAGGCGGGTATCCAGGCGCGCCTCCAGCAGGGCGATGCGCCGGCTGAGCTTGGATTTGGGAATGCCCAGCGCGCGGCCGGCCGGCGCGAAGCCGCCGTGGTCGACCACCTGCACGAAGTAGTAAAGATCGTTCAAGTCCGGCATATCGTTCACTAAATAGAACGCTGAAGGCAAATTTTACGGTCTAGGCGGCCAATTGTCGCGAATCTATAGTCTCTCCATGGGCTGCACGCCGCGATGTGCAGCCGGCAAGCGGAGAACGACATGAAGCAAGTCCTCGGTATCTACAGCGCGCCCCGGCCCCACTGGGTAGGCGACGGCTTCCCGGTGCGCTCGATGTTCAGCTATGACAGCCATGGCCGCCATCTCAGCCCGTTCCTGCTGCTGGACCATGCCGGTCCGGCCCAGTTCGAGCCGGCGGCCCGGCCGCGCGGCGTGGGCCAGCATCCGCACCGCGGCTTCGAGACCGTGACCATCGTCTACCAGGGCGAAGTCGACCATCGTGACTCCACCGGCGCGGGCGGCCACATCGGCCCCGGCGACGTGCAATGGATGACGGCCGCCGGCGGGATCCTGCACGAAGAGTTCCATTCCGAAGCCTTCACCCGCCAGGGCGGCGCGCTGGAGATGGTGCAGCTATGGGTCAACCTGCCGGCGCGCGACAAGATGTCCGAGCCTGGCTACCAGACGCTGCTGGACCGCGACATCCCATCCGTGGACCTGCCCGGCGACGCCGGACGCGTGCGCGTGATCGCCGGCGAGTTCGCCGGCCGGCGCGGCCCGGCCCGCACCCGCACGCCGATGGACGTGTGGGATGTGCGGCTGCGCCAGCAGGGCGCGACGACGTTCCGCGTGGCCGAAGGCCGCACCCTGGCGCTGGCCGTGCTGCACGGCACGGTGCTGGTCAACGGCAGCGACATCGCGCGCGGCGGCCAACTGGTGCACCTGGCCCGCGACGGCAGCGACGTGCAGGTCGAGGCCAACAACGACGCCACGCTGCTGCTGCTGAGCGGCGAGCCCATCGACGAACCCATCGTCGGCTACGGCCCGTTCGTCATGAACAGCCAGGCAGAAATCCGCCAGGCCATCGACGACTTCAACCACGGCCGCTTCGGCCAGATGGCGCATTGACCCCGGGCCCCGCCGCCAGGCGGGGCCATTTCCTCCGCCCCCTGGGGCTTCCCGCTGTACTTTTTCCCGGAGACTTACCATGACCAAGCCCTACGTTCGCCTCGACAAGGACAACGCCGCCGTACTGATGGTGGACCATCAAGCCGGACTGCTGTCCCTGGTCCGCGACATCGATCCCGATCGTTTCAAGAACAATGTGCTGGCCCTGGCCGACCTGGCCCAGTACTTCAAGCTGCCCACCATCCTGACCACCAGTTTCGAGGACGGCCCGAACGGCCCGCTGGTGCCGGAGCTCAAGGCGCAATTCCCCGACGCCCCCTACATCGCCCGGCCCGGCCAGATCAACGCCTGGGACAACGAAGACTTCGTCAAGGCCGTCAAGGCCACCGGCAAGAAACAGCTGATCATCGCCGGCGTCGTCACTGAAGTCTGCGTCGCCTTCCCCGCGCTGGCCGCGCTGGAAGAAGGCTTCGACGTGTTCGTCGTCACGGACGCCTCCGGCACCTTCAACGCGCTGACCCGCGATGCCGCCTGGGATCGCATGAGCGCCGCCGGCGCCCAGCTGATGACCTGGTTCGGCGTGGCCTGCGAACTGCATCGCGACTGGCGCAACGACGTCGAGGGCCTGGCCGCGCTGTTCTCGAACCACATCCCCGACTACCGCAACCTGATCACGAGCTATTCCACGCTGACACAAGGCAAGTAATCCCGGCCCGCGGCGCGCCTGGCCGCCCGCTGCGGCCACCGGTGCCGACGCCCACCCCGTGGTGGGCGTTTTTCGTTGGCGCCGCGGCCAGTGTTACAACGCTGGGAGCCGCGCCGCGCATGTGCGCTGCGCGGCACAGTGGACCGGCTTCACCCAGGAGTACTACGTGGAATTCGCCTTGCAGAAATTCGGCCCCCGTGACTTTGACGACTATTTCCGGCTCGTGGGCGATGCCAGGGTCATGGCCATGATCACGGAACGCGCCATCCCCCTGGATGAAGCCCGGCGCGACTACGACAAGCTGCTGGCAGGCAACGCCATCCACCCCGAGCTGGGACAATTCAAGATACTCGACGCGCAAGACGGCGGCTTCGTCGGCCTGGCCAAGCTGGAAGTGCCGGCCGCCGACGCGGAAACCGCCGAACTGGGGTACATGATCCTGCCTGAATACTGGGGCCGCGGGATCGCCGGCCGGGTGGCGCGCCGGCTGGTCGCCAGGGCGCAGGCGCAGCCCGCGCTGCGCGGATTGTTCGCCATCATCGACCCGGCCAATCTGCCGTCCAGGAAAATCCTGCTCAACAACCAGTTCGTGTCGCGCGAGTTCAAGGACTTCGACGGCCTGCCCGGCGAAGTGCTCGAGCGGTCCTGGTAAGCCGCCGTGGTCAGGCCGGAGCGTGGCAGACCGCTTCGATATTGTGCCCGTCCGGGCCGATGACGAACGCCGCATAGTAGGTCGCCTGGTACTGCGGGCGCAGGCCCGGCGCGCCATTGTCCTGGCCGCCCGCCGCCAGCGCCGCGTTGTAGAACGCATCGACTTGCGCGCGGGTCTCGGCCACGAAGGCCAGGTGCAGGGGCGCCGGTTTATGGTCGGTCTGGAACAGGCACAGCGAAGCCTTGCTGCCAGGGCCGACCAGCTCGATCCCATACGCCGGCGTTCCTTCCCCGGCCACGACCACGCCGAGCGGTTCGAGCGCCTTGAGGAAGAACGCCTTGCTGGCGGCATAGTCGGTGACGCCGAATTTGACATGGTCGAACATACGCGCTCCTGGGGTATCCGGGCCGATGCGGGGCTTGCGTGCCGCTGGCAGAGTATTCCACAACGGCCCAAGAAAAAAGGGGCTGCGTCTGCAGCCCCTTGTCGCGGACGTGCGTGCTACGCGTCGATGTTGGACGCCGACAGCGCGTGCGTCTCGATGAACGCGCGGCGCGGCTCCACGTCGTCGCCCATCAGGGTGGTGAAGATCTCGTCGGCCGCGATGGCGTCCTCGATCTTCACGCGCAGCAGGCGCCGCACGGCCGGGTCCATGGTGGTTTCCCAGAGCTGGTCGGGGTTCATCTCGCCCAGGCCCTTGTAGCGCTGCTTGGAAATGCCGCGCTCGGCCTCGCCGCGCAGCCACTGCATGGCTTCGCGGAAGTCGGACACGAACTGTTCCTTGCGCTTGTCGCCCTCGCCGCGCGCCACCACGGCGCCAGGCCCCATCAGGCCCAGGAAGGTCTTGGCCGAGCGAGCCAGGGCCGCGTAATCGGCGCCCTGCACGAAGTCGGCGTCGATGACGCTGACGCGCACGTTGCCATGGTGCATGCGGCGCACCAGCAGGCGATGCTGCTCGTGGGCCTCGTCGAACTCGGCCACCACCTCGACGCCATTGCCCACCACCGCCTCATGCAGGGCGTCGGACAGGCGCTTGGCCGACGCGGCGGCCGTCTCGGCCGTCGCCAGGTCGATTTCCACGCCCTCGGCCATGGCCGACAGGGCATCCACATCGTACAGGCGCGACAGGCGGGCGATGACGGCATCGGCCAGCACGTACTGGCGGGCCAGTTCGGCCAGCGCCTCGCCGGTGATCGGCGCGGCGTCCTGGGCCGGCACCAGCGAGGCCTCTTTCAGGGCCAGCTGCATCATGAACTGCGCTTCTTCCTGGTCGTCCTTCAGGTAGCGCTCTTCGCGGCCCACCTTGACCTTGTACAGCGGCGGCTGGGCAATATAGACGTAGCCGCGCTCGATCAGCTCGGGCATCTGGCGGTACAGCAGGGTCAGCAGCAGCGTGCGGATGTGCGCGCCGTCCACGTCCGCGTCGGTCATGATGATCAGGCGGTGGTAGCGCAGCTTGTCGATGTTGAAGTCCGGGCCGATGCTGGTGCCCAGCGCGGTGATCAGCGTGGCGATCTGCTCGCTGGCGATCAGGCGGTCGAAGCGGGCCTTCTCGACGTTCAGCACCTTGCCGCGCAGCGGCAGGATGGCCTGGAACTTGCGGTCGCGGCCCTGCTTGGCCGAGCCGCCGGCCGAATCGCCCTCGACGATATACAGCTCGCACAGCGCCGGGTCCTTTTCCTGGCAGTCGGCCAGCTTGCCGGGCAGGCCGGCGCCTTCCAGCACACTCTTGCGGCGCGTCATCTCGCGCGCCTTGCGGGCGGCCTCGCGGGCGCGCGCGGCCTCGACGATCTTGGCGCACAGCGCCTTGGCGTCGTTGGGATGCTCCAGCAGCCAGGTTTCCAGCGTGCGCGCCACGGCGTCCTCGACGGCCGGGCGCACCTCGCTGGACACCAGCTTGTCCTTGGTCTGGCTGCTGAACTTGGGCTCGGGCACCTTGACCGACAGCACGCAGGCCAGGCCTTCGCGCATGTCGTCGCCGGAGGTCTCGACCTTGGCCTTCTTGGCCAGCTCGTTGTCGGCGATGTACTTGTTGATGACCCGCGTCATGGCCGCGCGCAGGCCGGTCATGTGCGTACCGCCGTCGCGCTGCGGGATGTTGTTGGTGAAGCACAGCACGGTTTCGCTGTACGTGTCGTTCCATTGCATCGCCACTTCCACGCCCACCGGCACGCCGCCGGCGCTGGACTCGGCCGTGACCGCGAAGACGTTGGGATGCAGCACGGTCTTGGCGCGGTTGATGTATTCCACGAAGCCGCGCACGCCGCCCGAGAACGCGAAGTTCTCTTCCTTGCCCTGGCGCTGGTCGACCAGGCGGATCTTCACGCCGTTGTTCAGGAAGGACAGCTCGCGCAGGCGCTTGGACAGGATGTCGTAGTGATACTCGACGTTGGTGAAGATCAGCGGGTCGGCCAGGAAGCGCACTTCCGTGCCGCGCTTGTCGGTCGTGCCCGTGACCGCCAGCGGGGCCACGCGCTCGCCCTGGCGGAACTCCATCTGGTGCACCTGGCCGTTGCGGCGGATGGTCAGCCGCAGCCATTCGGACAGCGCGTTCACGCAGGACACGCCCACGCCGTGCAGGCCGCCGGACACCTTGTACGAGTTCTGGTCGAACTTGCCACCGGCGTGCAGTTCCGTCATGACGATTTCCGCCGCGCTGCGGCCGAACTCGTCGTCCTTGTGGATCTCGGTGGGAATGCCGCGGCCGTTGTCGGTGACGGAAATCGAATTGTCGGTGTGGATGGTCACCACGATGTCGTCGCAGTGGCCGGCCAGCGCCTCGTCGATCGCGTTGTCGACCACCTCGAACACCATGTGGTGCAAGCCCGTGCCGTCGGAAGTGTCGCCGATGTACATGCCTGGGCGCTTGCGCACGGCCTCCAGCCCTTTGAGCATCTTGATCGAATCGGCGCCATAGCCGGTGTTCTCGGGATTGCTGTTCTGCTGATCTGACATGTCTTTATCGCTAACACTTCAAAAAACGGCCTCGCGGCCGGTCCGCGGCATGCGCCAGGCGCGCGCCGCGGCATAAACCCAGGCGCGGATCAGATCCGCATGGGCATGACGACGTACTTGAACTGGTCGTCGTCGGGCAGGGTGAGCAGCGCCGACGCATTGGCGTCGGGCATGACCGACCACTGGATGTTCTCGGCCTTGACGTTGGCCAGCACGTCGAGCAGGTAGCTGACGTTGAAGCCCACGTCGAGCGCTTCGTGGCCGTAGTCGATATCGAGCTCTTCCTGCGCCTCTTCCTGCTCGGCGTTGGAAGAAGAGATCTTCATCTGGTTCTGCGCCAGCTGCAGGCGCACGCCCTTGAACTTGTCGGTCGTCAGGATGGCGGCGCGCAGCAGGCTGCCCTGCAGGGCCTCGCGGTTGACGATGAACTGGCGCGTGTAGTTGGTGGGGATCACGCGCGTGAAATCGGGGAACTTGCCTTCCACCAGCTTGGACACCAGCTCGACATCGCCGAAGCGGAAACGGATCTGGCCCGGCGCCACGTCGATGGAGACGGGCTCGTCGGAATCTTCCAGCAGGCGCTGCATTTCCAGCACGGTCTTGCGCGGCACGATGACTTCGTGCCGTTCGGCGATGCCGTCGGCCTCGGTGGCGCAATGGGCCAGGCGGTGGCCGTCGGTGGCCACGGCGCGCACGCGGCCGGCTTCGAACACCAGCAGCATGCCGTTCAGGTAATAGCGGATGTCCTGCTGCGCCATGGCGAAATGCACCATGTTCAGCAGGTGGCGCAAGGTACGCTGCGGCAGCGTCAGGGAGACATCCCATTTCTCGGGCTGCGCCACGGTGGGGAATTCGCTGGCGGCCAGCGTCTGCAGGGCAAAGCGGCTCTTCGCGGACTGCACGGACAGCTTGTTGTTGGCCAGCGCCAGCTTGACCTCGCCCGTATCCGGCAGCGCCTTGAGGATATCGAGCAGCTTGCGCGCCGCCACGGTGGTGGATTCGTTGTCCTGGCCCACGCCGAAATCGGCATGCGTGGTGATCTGGACTTCGAGGTCGGTGGCAATGAAGGCGACCTTGTTGCCTTCCTTGCGCATGAGGATGTTCGCCAGGATGGGCAGGGTATGGCGTCTTTCGACGATTCCCGCCACGGTCGACAGCGGTTTCAGCAATGCATCGCGTGTGGTTTGTACGAGTTGCATGTTCATCCTTTTAGAGTTTGTTCCAACACGTGCAGGGTATGGTTGAGCTCTGCCTGCTTGGCGCGGGCATCGGATATCTTGCGCACCGCGTGCAGCACGGTGGTGTGGTCGCGGCCACCGAACAGATCGCCGATTTCCGGCAGGCTTTTCTGGGTAAGCTCCTTGGCCAGGTACATGGCAACCTGGCGTGGCAGGGCGATATTGGCCGGCCGCCGTTTCGAATACATGTCGGCGACCTTGATCTTGTAGAAATCGGCCACCGTCTTCTGGATGTTCTCGACCGTGATCTGGCCGTTGGACACCGACAGCAGGTCCTTCAGGGCTTCCTTGCAGACGTCCACCGAGAGCACGTCGCGGCCATGGAAGCGGGCATAGGCCAGGACCTTGCGCAGCGCGCCTTCCAGTTCGCGCACGTTGCTGCGCAGGTGCTTGGCGATGAAGAAGGCCACTTCCTCGGGCATGGGCACGCCCTCGGACTCGGCCTTGCGCAGCAGGATGGCCACGCGCATCTCGAGTTCGGGCGGCTCGATGGCCACCGTGAGGCCGGAATCGAAGCGCGAGATCAGGCGGCTGTCGATGCCGGCCAGTTCCTTGGGATAGGTGTCGCTGGTGATGATGATCTGCTTGCGCTGCGCGACCATGGCCTCGAACGCGTAGAAGAATTCTTCCTGCGTGCGGCTCTTGCCGGAGAAAAACTGGATATCGTCGATCAGCAGCAGGTCGAGCGAATGGTAGTAGCGCTTGAAATCGTCGAAGGCCTTGCGCTGGTAGGCCTTGACCACGTCGGACACGTATTGGTCGGCATGCACGTAGCGCACCCGCACGCCCGTGCCGGCCGCCACCATGGCATTGCCGATGGCATGGATGAGGTGGGTCTTGCCGAGGCCCACGCCGCCATACAGGAACAGCGGGTTGTACGAAATGCCGGGGTTCTCGGCCACCTGCAGCGCCGCCGCGCGGGCCAGCTGGTTGGCCTTGCCGGTGACGAAGTTGTCGAAGGTCAGGTCGGTGTTCAGGCGCGAGCGCTCGTACACCACGCCGGCGGCGTCGGCCTGGACCGCCGCCGCCACGGCCGCCGGGCTGGGCGCCGCGGGCGCCGGCGCGGGGGCGGCAGCGGGCACGGCCGCCTGGGCCGGCGCGGGCGCCGGGGCCGATGGCGCGGCGGCCGGGGTGCCGGCCGGCGACGCCGCCGGCATGCGCGGGGCCGCCCCGCCGGCCGGCAGCTCGAACGCCACCTGCACCGGCCGCTGGAACCATTCGGCCGCCAGGGCCTCTATTTGGTGGGAAAAGTTCTTGCGCACCCAATCGAGCTTGAAACGGTTGGGCGCGGCTACGCGCAAAACTGCCTGCGTCTCGTCGAACGCAAGTGGCACCAGCGGCCGTATCCAGGCGCTGATCTGTTGAGGGGGAAGTTCCTGCTCAAGACGACTGACGCAGGTCTGCCAGAATTCTTTCATGTCGCTCTTATTCAAACCTCGATTCTACCTTGCCTGGGGGTGGGTTATCCACAGGCCGGGACTGTTACGTCCCTGCGTTCAGGGCGTAACTGTTTGACAAGGCAGAGAAAACTTGCTGAAATGATGGGCTTTTCCGAATTCTGTCTGTCAGAAGGTTCCTTTTACGTGCGGCGGGGCCACCGCCAGCCGCGAAGAGCGCCGGGGCATGCCCCGGCCGGGAACCCGTCGGGCAGGTCCCTTCTGACGTTGTTCTTTTTGTGGATCGTCCATGAAACGCACCTACCAACCTTCCGTTACCCGCCGCAAGCGTACCCACGGCTTTCGCGTGCGCATGAAAACCCGCGGCGGCCGTGCCGTGCTGAACGCCCGCCGCGCCAAGGGCCGCAAGCGCCTGGCCGTCTAAGGCCGCAACCGGTAGCTGCCGCCCTCCGCGCATCGCCCCACCGGTCGTCCATGCCGCGCGCCACGCTTCCTCCCGAGGCGCGGCTGCATCGCCCCTCCGAGTTCGCCGCCGCCCTGAAAGGGCGCCGACTGGCCCGAGGGGCTTTCTTCATTCTCAGCGCCGCGCCGCCGGCCAGTCCGCCCGCGGGCCAGGCGCGGCTGGGCATGGTCATCGCCAAGCGCTACGCTGCGCATGCCACGACGCGCAACGCCCTCAAACGGGTCATCCGCGAATCATTCCGGCATCGCCGGCTGGGCCTGCCGCCGCAAGATTACGTCGTGCGCCTGCACAGCAAGGTGGCGACGGTCTCGCTGACCGCGCTGAAACGCCTGGCGCGCGCTGAAGTGGACGCTCACTTTGCACGAGTGGGGCCATGCTGAAGGCCTTGTTCATTGCGCCGATCCGGTTCTACCGGTTTTTCCTGAGCCCCTGGCTCGGCCGGCAGTGCCGTTTCACCCCGACCTGCTCGGCCTATGCCATCGAGGCCATCGAGCAACACGGCGCGTGGCGCGGGGCGTGGCTGGCGGCCCGCCGCATCGGCCGCTGCCACCCGTGGTCGCCGGGCGGACACGACCCGGTTCCGGCGCCGCACCCCTCCGCCGGGGCCACATGCTGCGGGCATGACCGCCGCACCGGTCCCGATTGACGCTAAACTCGCGGGTTTGCCGTCCCGATTTCGGCCGGCCCGTATACAACCGTAGGCACCATGGATATCCGACGAACCATCCTCTGGATGATCTTCTCCTTCTCGCTGTTGCTCCTGTGGAACAACTGGCAAATCCATACCGGCAAGCCGTCGCTGTTTGGTACGCCCCCCGCGAGCGACACCGCGAAACCGTCGGGCCAGGAAACGGCCGCCAACGGCCAGGCGCCGGCCGCCACCCCGTCGGTGCCCACGACGCCCGCCGCCGCGCCCAGCACGGTGCCGGGCGCGGCCACGCCCGCGCCGACGCGCGCCGAGCAGGTCGTGATCACGACCGACGTGCTGCGCCTGACCTTCGACACCACCGGCGCCCAACTGGTGCGGGCCCAACTGCTCAAGTACCCGACCGCCGGCCAGCCCAACAAGCCCACCGTATTGCTCGACCGCTCGCCTGAATTGACCTACGTGGTGCAGTCGGGCCTGGTCGGGGCGCCCAACGGCCAGAGCTTCCCCACTCACCAGACGCCGTTCCGCCTGGTGTCCAGCGAGCGCGAGCTCACGGGCGACGCCCTGAAGGTGGCCTTCGAGGCCGAATCGGGCGGCCTGAAAGTCACCAAGACCTACACCCTGCATCGCGGCCGCTACGACATCGACGTCCAGCACGCGCTCACCAACACGGCCGGCGAACCCCTGTCGCCCTCGCTGTACCTGCAGCTCGAGCGCGACGGCAACGATCCGGCCGACACGTCCAGCTTCTACCACACCTTCACGGGCGTGGCGGTTTACTCTGAACAAGAGAAATTCCAGAAGATCACCTTCTCGGACATCGCCAAGAGCAAGGGCGACTACATCCGCCAGGCCGACAACGGCTGGCTCGCCATCGTGCAGCATTACTTCGCGACCGCGTGGATCCCGCCGCAAGGCAAGCCGCGCACCAACGAACTGCTGCAAGTCCAGCCCAACCTGTACGCCGCGCGCAGCATCGAGGCCGTCGGCGCGGTGCAGCCGGGCGCCACCGCCCAAGTCGATTCGCACCTGTGGGTCGGCCCGCAGGACCAGAAAGCCATGGGCGCGCTGGCGCCCGGCCTGGAACTGGTGGTCGACTACGGCTGGCTGACCATCATCGCCAAGCCGCTGTTCTCGCTGCTGACCTGGCTGCACGGCCTGCTGGGCAACTGGGGCTGGGCCATCGTCGCCCTGACGGTGATCATCAAGGCGGTGTTCTTCCCGCTGGCCGCCGCCAGCTACCGCTCGATGGCGCGCATGAAGCAGGTCGCCCCGCGCCTGCAGGCCCTGAAAGAGAAGTACGGCGACGACCGCCAGAAACTCAACCAGGCCATGATGGAGATGTACCGCACCGAGAAGATCAACCCGCTGGGCGGCTGCCTGCCCATGGTGGTGCAGATCCCGGTGTTCATCGCGCTGTACTGGGTGCTGCTGGCCAGCGTCGAGATGCGCGGCGCGCCCTGGATCCTCTGGGTGCACGACCTGTCGGTGCGCGACCCGTACTTCATCCTGCCGGCGGTGATGATGGCCACCATGTTCCTGCAGATCAAGCTCAACCCCACGCCGCCCGATCCCATCCAGGCCAAGGTCATGATGATCATGCCGCTGGTGTTCGGCGGGATGATGTTCTTCTTCCCGGCCGGCCTGGTGCTGTACTGGTGCGTGAACAACACGCTGTCCATCGCCCAGCAATGGACCATCACGCGCAACCTCGAGCGCAAGGCGGCCCAGGCGGCCAGCCGCTAGCCCCGTACGCGCATCCGGCGCCCGCGCGCGCCGGATGCGTCGGCCGACATCTCAGGCCTGCTATGGAAAATTTATTGCCATGGCAGGTCTATTAGTTTTTGTTTATTGTCAAGGGTCAATAAATCAATTTCCCCTCGGTCATACCTCGCTCCTATCATTGATGCGTGCCTGCTTCCGGGCCGGCACCCGATCACCGCGGCTTGCCGCCATTACGACAAGATGGGAATCGCCATGACCGACAAGACTCTGACCACCGCCGCCGGCGCCCCGGTCGCCAACAACAACCACTCCATCACCGCCGGGCCGCGCGGCCCCGTGCTGCTGCAGGATGTCTGGCTGATCGACAAGCTGGCGCATTTTGCCCGCGAACGCATCCCGGAACGCGTGGTCCACGCCAAGGGCTCGGGCGCGTACGGCACGCTTACCGTCACCCACGACATCACGCGCTACACGCGCGCCAAGTTGTTCTCGCAGGTGGGCAAGCAGACCCCGCTGTTCATCCGCTTCTCCACCGTGGCGGGCGAGCGCGGCGCCGCCGACGCCGAGCGCGATGTGCGCGGCTTTGCCATCAAGTTCTACACGGAAGAAGGCAACTGGGACTTGGTCGGCAACAACACGCCGGTGTTCTTCCTGCGCGACCCGCTGAAATTCCCCGATTTCATCCACACCCAGAAGCGCGACCCGCAGACCAACCTGCGCAGCGCCACTGCCGCCTGGGACTTCTGGTCGCTGAACCCCGAATCGCTGCACCAGGTCACCATCGTCATGAGCGACCGCGGCCTGCCGCAGAATTATCGCCAGCAGCACGGCTTCGGCTCGCACACCTTCAGCTTCATCAACGCGCAAGGCGAACGCTTCTACGTGAAGTTCCACTTCAAGTCGCAGCAGGGCATCGCCAATTACACAGATGCGCAGGCCGCCGAACTGGTGGGCCGGGACCGCGAAAGCGCGCAACGCGACCTGTACGACAACATCGGGCAGGGCAATTTCCCGCGCTGGGCCATGAAGATCCAGGTCATGCCCGAGGCCGACGCCGCCACCTACCGCATCAACCCGTTCGACCTGACCAAGGTCTGGCCGCACGCCGACTATCCGCTGATCGACGTCGGCACCATCGAGCTGAACCGCAACCCCGAGAACTATTTCGCGGAAGTCGAGCAGGCCGCCTTCACCCCGGCCAATGTGGTCCCCGGGATCGGCTTCTCGCCCGACAAGATGCTGCAGGGCCGCCTGTTCTCGTACGGCGACGCGCACCGCTATCGCCTGGGCGTGAACCACCACCAGGTGCCAGTCAACGCGCCGCGCTGTCCGTTCCATAGCTTCCATCGCGACGGCGCCGGACGGGTCGACGGCAACCATGGCGGCACGGTCAACTACGAACCCAACAGCGCCGGCGAATGGCTCGAGGCGCCCTCGGCCGCCGAGCCGCCGCTGGCGCTGGACGGCCAGGCGGCCGACCGCTGGAACCATCGCGTCGACGAGGACTATTATTCGCAACCGGGCGCGCTGTTCCGCTTGATGACCGACGACCAGAAGCAGCAATTGTTCGGCAACATCGCCCGCCACATGGCCGGCGTGCCGGAATACATCCAGCGCCGCCAGCTGGAACACTTCCGGCTGGCCGACCCGGACTACGCCGCCGGCGTCGCGGCCGCGCTGGGCCTGAAGTAAGCGGGCAGCGCCCTGGCCCCGGCGGGGCGCCCCAGGGCCGCCCAACGTCCTTTGTCCCCGAACGCCCCCGGCTACCGCCGGGGGCGTTCGGCGTTTTGGACATGCCCGGATCGCCTCGGCTACGCGCCAACCCGGATTGACATTATCTAAATACCGGTCGTATGGTTTATAGAACCTTTAGATGACCTGGCCGGCCTTGCCCCACGACGACAACTATCGGGCAGCCCGGCACGCACCCGTCCCTTGCTTCAGCCTTGCACTACCACCGGCCACCCATGCCAAAGGAGCCACACATGAAGCATCACCCCTACAGGCCGAATTGCTGGCGCCGCAGGATGGTTGCAGGAGCGCTGGGCATACTGCTGGCCGGTGGCGCCGCCGGTGCCCTGGGCGCCGGCTATCCCGAGAAGCCGATACACATCATCGTGCCGTGGCCCGCGGGCGGGCTGGTCGACCTGCCGGCCCGCCTGCTGGCCGAGAAGCTGCAGGCGGAGCTGGGCGCCACCGTCATTGTGGAAAACAAGACCGGCGCCGGCGGCACGATAGGCGCCGACAGCGTTGCCAAGGCCCCGGCCGACGGCTATACGCTGATGGTGACGACCAGCGCCATTGCCATCAACCAGGCGGTAGGACTGCCACAGCCGTTCAACCTGCTGCAAAGCTTCCAGCCCGTCGCGCCGCTGGCCTACGCGCCCTTGATCCTGGTGACGCATCCCAGCCAGGGGCCCAAATCCCTGGCCGAACTGATTGCGCGCGCCCGCGCGGCGCCCGGACAGCTCAGCTACGCCTCGGCCGGCAACGGCACCCCTGGCCACCTGGCGGGCGAGTGGCTGAAGTCGCGCGAGAAGCTCGACGTCCTGCACGTGGCCTACAAGGGCGGGCCGCCCGCCATGACGGACCAGATCGGCGGACGAGTCGATTTCCACTTCGCCAATGCCGCGGTGGCGCTACCGCAAATCAACGGCGGCAAAGTCGCCGCGCTGGCCGTGGCCAGCGACAAGCGCATGCCCCAGCTTCCCCAGGTGCCGACCATGGCCGAAGCCGGCGAACCCGGCTTCAACACGGACCAATGGATTGGCTTGCTGGCGCCGGCGGGCACGCCGGACGCCGTCGTCGGGCGCCTGAACCAGGCCGTGTCCAAGGCGTTGGCCGACGCCGGGATCCGCGACGCGATGACCCGCAGCGGCATCACCGCGGCCGAGCCGGCCACCGTCGCGGAGTTCGATGCCGAAGTCCGCGCGGACCTCGAAAAATGGACCGGCATCGTCCAGACCGCGCAAATCAAAGTGGAGTAATGCCATGCGCACCATCTTCGTCCTGTTCGACTCATTGATGCGATCGGCGCTGCAATGCTACGGAGGCACGGCGATCGAGACGCCCAACTTCAACCGCTTTGCCGAACGGGCCATCACATTCGAGCGGCATTTCGTCGGCAGCCTGCCGTGCATGCCGGCGCGCCGCGAGATGCACACCGGACGGCTGAACTTCCTGCACCGCAGCTGGGGCCCGCTGGAACCCTTCGACCAATCGTTCGCCCAACTGCTCGGCGCGCGGGACGTCTACACGCACCTGGTGTCTGATCACTACCATTACTGGGAAGACGGCGGCGCCACCTATCACAACCGCTACAACACCTGGGAATTCGTGCGCGGCCAGGAATGGGACAAATGGAAAGCCATGGTGCAGCCGCCCCTGGAGCGCTTTCGCGCCATGTACCATCGAATGCAGCAGCCCGCCGCCAAGGGCGACGGCCGCATACAGGCCATGGTGAACCGCGAGTTCATGCGCGACGAAGCCGACTACTGCTGCCCGCGCACATTCGCCGCCGGGTTCGAGTTCCTCGAACGGAACCGCGCGGCCGACGACTGGCTGCTGCACCTGGAATGCTTCGACCCGCACGAACCGTTCCACGCCCCTGCGCACTACCGGCAGCGCTATCCCAGCGACTACCACGGACCGATCCTGGACTGGCCCCGCTACAAGCGCAGCGAAGAGTCCGCCAGCGAAATCGCCGAGTTGCGCGCCAATTACGCGGCGCTGGTGACCATGTGCGACCATCACTTCGGCCGCCTGCTCGACTTCCTCGACCAGCACGACATGTGGAAAGACACGGCCGTCGTCTTGACGACCGACCATGGCTTTCTGCTGGGCGAGCATGACTGGTGGGGCAAGAACCGCATGCCGTTCTACAACGAGATCGCCCATATCCCGTTGATCATCCATCACCCGGCGCATGCCCACCACGCCGGCGCCCGGCGCCAGGCGCTGACGCAGACGATCGACATCATGCCCACGTTGCTGGCGCTGCACGGCATCGAGGCGCCCCCGGCCTGCAACGGACGGTCGCTGCTACCGCTGCTGGAACAGGATGGGCCCGGCCGCGAAGCGGCCCTGTATGGCATGTTCGGCGCGGGCACCAATATCACCGACGGCCGCTACACATATTTTTTGTATCCCGAGGACATGACGCGCCAGCAGCTGTATGAATACACGCTGATGCCCATGCACTTGAAGACCCTGTTCCACGTCGACGACCTGCGCGGCGCCGAGCTGTCGCCGCCATTCGCCTTCACGCAGGGCGTGCCGGTATTGAAAGTCCCCGCGCGGCGCAACGACCGCGGACAGCCCACCGGCCACCAGGGCCAGGGCGGCGGCTACGAGGACACTACAACCGTGGTCTACGATCTCGAGACCGACTATGCGCAGCAACGGCCTTTCCGCGACGCGGCGATCGAACGGCGGCTGCAGGAGTCGATGATCAAGATCATGCGCGACAACGACGCGCCGCCCGAAGCCTACCAGCGCCTCGGCCTGCAAGCGCCGCCGCGCTAGCGCTGCATGCCCCAGCGGCGCACCGTGACGCGCTCCAGCGTGTTGAACACCAGGTTCTCCACTGCCAGGCCGATGATCACCACCGCCGCCAGGCCGGCGAAGACGCGGTCGGTATAGAGTTCGTTGCGGTTCTGGAAAATGAACCAGCCCAGGCCGCCCTTGCCGCTGGACGCGCCGAACACCAGTTCGGCCGCGATCAGGGTGCGCCAGGCGAAGGCCCAGCCGATGCGCAGGCCCGCCAGGATGGCCGGCAGGGCCGCCGGCACCAGGATGCCCAGGACGTAGCGCGGGCCTTTCAGGCCGTAATTGCGGCCGGCCATGCGCAGGGTTTCCGGCACGGCCAGGAAGCCCGAATAAATATTCAGCGCCAGCGCCCACAGCACGGAGTGGATCAGCACGAACACCAGGCTGCCTTCGCCCAGGCCGAACCACAGCAGGGCCAGGGGCAGCAGCGCGATGGCGGGCAGGGGGTTGAACATGGCCGTCAATGTAGACAGCACGTCGCGGCCCAGGCGGGTGGAGACGGCCAGCGTGGTCAGCAGGAAGGCCAGGGCGATGCCGGCCGCGTAGCCCTTGAGCAATACAGCCAGCGACTGCGCCGCGCGCGCCGGCAGTTCGCCGTCGGCCAGGCCCTGCGCGAACGCCTGGGCAGTCTGCCAGGCTCCGGGCAGCAGCAGGTCGTTGCCCGTATAGCGGGCGGCGGCCTCCCACAGCAGGGCCAGCGCCAGCAGGATGCCCGCCTTGCGCAGCGCCACGTGTTGCCGCAGCCGTTCATGCCAAGGCAGCGGCGCCTCGGCCGCCAGCCCGGGCAGGGGCGGCAAGACGTGCTCGATCTCCGGGCGCAACACGATGCCCTGTGCGGTGGTGCTCATGGACGGTCCTCGTCGATTCAGCGATTCAGGCGGCGGCCCGCTGGGGTTCCGCGGGCACATCGAACAACAGGTCGTGGATACGGCGGGTGGCCGCCTGGAACGCCGCCGAGCCTTGGCCACGCAGGTCGAACTGGTGCGCATTAAGCTCGGCCCGCACCCGGCCCGGATGTGGCGACAGCAACAGGATACGGTTGCCCAGTGCCAGAGCCTCTTCGATGGAATGCGTCACGAACAATAGCGTGAAGCGCGCTTCCTCCCAGAGGGCCTGCAGCTCTTCCTGCATCTTGCGGCGGGTCAGCGCGTCGAGCGCCGCGAACGGCTCGTCCATCAGCAGGATGCGCGGCTGCATGGCCAGCGCCCGCGCGATCGCCACGCGCTGCTTCATGCCGCCGGACAACGTATGCGGATACGCGTCGGCAAACGCGGCCAGGCCTACCTTGTCCAGATAATGCAGGGCGCGCTCGCGCGCCTCGGCGCGCGCCAGCCGGCGCGCCGCGGTCAACGGAAACGCCACGTTCTGCAGCACCGTCTTCCACGGCGGCAATTGGTCGAACTCCTGGAACACCACGATGCGGTCGGGGCCCGGCTCCGTCACCGCGCGGCCATCCAGCAGCACCTGGCCGGCCGTCGGCGCCACGAAGCCGGCCACCGCCTTCAGCAGCGTGGACTTGCCGCAGCCCGAAGCACCCAGCAAGATGTACCGGTCGCCGTCGTAGACATCGAAACTGACCTCGTGGGTGGCGCGCACGCGGCGCTGCGGAGTCTTGTATTCCAGCGTCAGCCCGCGCACCTGCAGCAGCGGATCGGCTGCCGGCATATCAGCTGCCCTGCCCGATCGCCGGGCTGTCGAAGAAATAGTCGCGCCAGCTCGCGGCCTGGTTCTTGATCGCGCCGATCTGGTGCATGAACTTGGCCAGCACCAATGTGTTATTGGGCTGCAGCGTGAAGGAAACGTCCGGGTTGGTAATCACCTTGACGAGGAAATCGCGCTCCAGCCTGGCGCCGGTGACGCGCAGATACGTATCGGCGGCCTGCTGCGGGTTTGCGGTCACGAACTCGGCGGCTTCCTGCAGGGCCGCCAGGAAGGCCCCGTAGGTCCTGGGATTCTGGTCGCGGAATTTCTCCGTGGCGAACAGCACGGTGGACGAGCTCGGGCCGCCCAGCACGTCGTAGGAGTTCAGCACGATGCGGGCCTGCGGATTCTGCGCCAGCTCCTGGTCCTGGAAAGGCGGGTTGCCGAAGTGGGCGGAGATCTCGGTGCCGCCCGAGATGATGGCGGCGGTGGCGTCCGGGTGCGGCATGGCCACCGAAATCGCGTCCAGCCGGGCGAACTGCGCATCGCCCCATTGCCGGGCGGCGGCCAGTTGCAGCACCCGCGCCTGCACCGACACGCCGACCGCCGGCAGGGCGATGCGGTCTTTGTCGGTGAAGTCCGCGATGCTTTTCACGGCAGGGTTGTTGGTCACCAGGTAATAGGGGAAATTGCCCAGCGAAGCGACGCCCTTCACGTTCTGGCGGCCGCGCGTGCGGTCCCAGATGGTCAGCAGCGGGCCCACGCCCGCCGCGGCGATGTCCACGCCGCCGGACAGCAGCGCATCGTTGACGGCAGCGCCGCCCGACAGCTTGACCCACTCGACCTGGATATCCACGCCGGCCGCCTTGCCGTGCTTCTCGATCAATTGCTGGTCGCGCGCCACGTTCAACAGCAGGTAGACGATGCCGTATTGCTCGGCGATGCGCAGCCGGCCTTCGGCCAGGGCCGGCGTCGGCGACAGCAGCGCCAGCACGGCGATCAACACGGCCAGCACGGCGGCGCTGAGGTAGCGGGCCAGGCGTTGCCTGGTTGCAGGAGTTTGGCTCATGGTCAGAACGGCGTATCGCCTTCGATGGTGGTGCGGTAAAGCTTGCGGCGCAGGTGCGGCGGGCAGCCCGCCGCCAGGTGGATGAGCGAGCGGTTGTCCCAGAACACCAGGTCGTGCGCGCGCCACGCATGGCGGTAGATGTGTTCCGGGCGGATGCTGTGCGCGAACAGCTCGTCCAGGATGGCGCGGCTTTCGTCGGCGGGCATGCCCTCGATGCGGGTGGTGAAGCCTTCGCTGACGAACAGCGCCTTGCGGCGCGTTTCCGGATGAGTGCGCACCACCGGGTGGACGACTTCGCGCACTTGCGCCAGTTGCTCGGCGCTCAGGTTGGGGCGCCAATTGCCTTCCTGCTGCAGTTGGCCGTACTTGGCCAGGTAGGAATGCACCGCCCGCCGGCCCTCGATGGCCTGGCGCAGATGCGCGGGCAGGGTGTCGTAGGCCAGGTGCATATCGGCGAACAGGGTGTCGCCGCCTTCGGCGGGCAGTTCCTGCGCATGCAACAGCGAACCCAGGCTGGGCAGCGGCTTGTACGAGATGTCCGAATGCCAGTACTTGCCCGCGTCGCCCAGGCCGACCGGCTTGCCGTCCTCGATGATATTGGAGACGATCAGGATCTCGGGGTGTCCCGGCAGGTGGAATTGGTGCAGCACATGGATCATCAGCCGGCCGAAGCGGCGGCTGAAATCGATATGCTGCTGTGGCGTGATGTGCTGGTCGCGGAACACCACCACGTGGTGGTCCAGGTGGGCGCTGCGCACGCGGGCGAAATCGCTCGCGTTCAGCGGCAGGCCCAGGTCGATGCCGGTGAGCTCCGCGCCGATGCCGCCGGGCAACGGCCGGATGTCGAAATCCTGCGGGGGCGCGTCGGCCGCTTCATCGCGACGTAGCGCATTGCTGGCAACTGGCATGGATCGCTCCGGAATTCAGAGCGATCCATTATGCAAAGGCCGCCAGGCGGCTCAAACGAAGTTATCGACGTTTGCACAAAGCCTGGCGTCATATAGCCGGACGCCGCCGGCCGCGCCTCACTTGGCCGGCAGGAATGCCTCGACCAGCTTGACCCAGTAAGTGGCGCCCACCGGCAGCAGCGCGTCGTTGAAATCGTAGTTGGGATTGTGCAGCTGGCACGGCCCCATGCCGTGATAGGTGGCGATGCGGTGGTCGCCATCGCCGTTGCCCAGGAACAGGTAGCAGCCGGGCACCTTTTCCAGGTAGAAGGAAAAATCCTCGGCGCCCATGAAGGCCGGGATATCGCAATTGACCTGCTCGTCGCCGAAGGCCTCGCGCGCCACCTGCGCGGCGAAGGCGGTTTCTTTTTCCCAGTTCACCAGCGGCGGATAGGCGCGCACGAAATCCAGCTCGCCCGTGCCGCCATACACTTGCGGCAGCGTGGTGGCGATGCGCCGCATGCCGTCCTCGATCTTGTCCAGCACGTCCACGGTATAGGTGCGCACGGTGCCGCGCAGCACGGCCTCGCCGGGAATGACGTTGTAGGCATCGCCCGCGTGGATCTGGGTGATCGACAGCACGGCGGACTCGAGCGGATCCTTGCTGCGCGAAATCAGCGTCTGCAACGCATGCACCATGTCGGCCGCGACGATGATCGGGTCGACCGCGCCATGCGGCTGCGCGGCATGGCCGCCGACGCCGCGAATGGTGATGTCCCAGCGGTTGCTGGACGCCATGGCGGGACCGCTGCGGAAACCGAACTGGTTGACGGGCATGCCGGGCATGTTGTGCAGGCCGAATACGGCATCGCACGGGAACTTGTCGAACAGCCCGTCTTCCATCATGGCGCGCGCGCCGGCATTGCCGCCTTCTTCGGCGGGCTGGAAGATGAAATGCACGGTGCCATCGAAATTGCGGTGCTTGGCCAGGTATTCGGCCGCACCCAGCAGAATGGTGGTGTGGCCATCATGCCCACAGCCGTGCATGCGCCCCGCAATGGTCGACTTGTGCGCGAAGCGATTGTGTTCTGGCATGGGCAGGGCGTCCATATCGGCCCGCAGCCCGACTTTCTTGCTGCCGCTGCCGGCCTTGAGCACCCCGACCAAGCCGGTCTTGCCGAATCCCGTGTGCACTTCGATGCCGAAGCTGCGCAGCCGTTCGGCCACCAGCGCCGAGGTGCGCGTTTCCTGGAACGCCAGTTCCGGATGGGCATGGATATCGCGCCGCAGCGCGGTCAGGTCGGCGTGGGCGCGTTCGATTTCGTCTAGGGTTTTCATGGCAGTGCTCGGTTTTCTGCGGGAAAAAGGCCTTGTATCCGGGTTTTGTAGCATACCGTCGGGAGCGCGCCCCCCGCGAAGGCGCCTTCACGCAGGTGTCAAGGCAGCGCCCGCACGGCGGTGTCAGACACCCCTTGCGGGATACTTCGCCAAGACGCAGGCCCGGGCCGGGGTGTCTGACACCTGGCACACCTGGGACGCCCGCGCACCGCTACGCGGCAGGCGGGCCGCCCATGCCCGGCTGGTCGTTCAAGTGGCAGGCGCTGGCATGGCCGGGCGCGATGTCGCGCAGCAGCGGCCGCTCGACCGAACAGCGCGGCATGGCGTGCGGGCAGCGCGGATGGAAGGCACAACCGGTGGGCGGGGCCAGCGGCGAGGGCAGCTCACCCTTGATCGGCCGGTAATCGCGCCGCCCCGGCCGCAGGTCGGGCAGCTCTTTCAGCAACGCCTGTGTATATGGGTGGTTGGCGCGCGAGAACACCGCCTCCGCAGGGGCGAGCTCGACGATGCGCCCCAGGTACATGATGGCCACGCGGTCCGAGATATGGCTCACCACGCTGAGGTTGTGGCTGATGAACAGATAGGTCAGGTCCAGCTCGCGGCGCAGGTCGGCGAACAGGTTCAGCACCTGGGCCTGGATCGACACGTCGAGCGCCGCCACCGCCTCGTCGCACACGATAACCGACGGCTTGAGCGCCAGGGCGCGGGCGATCCCGATGCGCTGCCGCTGCCCGCCCGAGAACTGGTGCGGATAGCGCTGGGCATATGCCGGGTCCAGCCCGACTTGGCGCATCAGGCCGGCCACGTAGTCCGCCTTGTCGCCCGGCCGGATCAGCCGGTGCGCCACCGGGGCCTCGCCGATGATGTCCAGCACCCGCATGCGCGGGTTCAACGACGCGTAGGGATCCTGGAAGATCATCTGCACGCCCAGTTCGTAGGCGCGCCGCTCGGCGGCCGGCAGTTGCGCCACCGGCCTGCCCTTGAAATGCACCTGCCCGCCGGTGGGCGGCAAGATGCCGGACACCATCCGCCCCAGCGTCGATTTGCCGCAGCCCGATTCGCCGACAATGCCGATCACTTCGCCCGCGCGCACGTCCAGGTCGACCCCGGCCACCGCCTGTACCACCAGCGTCTTCAGGCCGGCGCCGAACAGGTTGGCGATACGGCCGGCCAAGTCGACCGGCTGCACGAAATGCTGCTCCACCTGGCGCAGCGACAGGATCGGCGGCGCAGCGTCCTGCGGGGATGCCAGGGGCGGCGAAACAGGCGCGGCGGTCTGCACTACGGTTCTCCTGCGTGCCAGCAGCGGGCCCAATGGCCGGGGCGGTGCTCGACCGCCTCGGGCGCCTGCAAGCAGGCTTCGGTGGCGCGCGCGCAGCGCGTGCGGAAGGCGCAGCCTTGCGGCAGGTTCAGCAGCGACGGCGTCATGCCAGGGATAGGGTCCAGCGGCTGGCCCCGCGTGCGCGGCGTGGGAATCGAGGCGATCAGGCCGTGCGTGTATGGATGCAGCGGACGGCCGATCACATCGGCCGTCGTCCCGGTTTCCACCACCCGGCCGGCATACATCACCGCCACCCGATCGGCCAGCCCGGCCACCACCGCCAGGTCGTGAGTGATCCAGATCAGCCCGGTGCCGGTCTCGCGGCACAGCTTCTGCATTTCGTACAGGATCTGGCCCTGGATGGTCACATCCAGCGCCGTGCTGGGCTCGTCGGCGATGATCAGCCGCGGCGCGTTCAGCAAGGCGATGGCGATGGCCACCCGCTGGCGCATGCCGCCGGACAACTGGTGCGGATAAGCGCGCAGCCGCTCCTGCGGCGACGGGATGCCGACCTTGGTCAGCACTTCCAGCGCGCGCGCCCGCGCCTCGGCGCGCGTGGCGCGGCGGTGCGCCAGCACGGTCTCGATCATCTGGGTGTCGACGCGCAGCACCGGGTTCAGCGTCATCATCGGATCCTGGAAGATCATCGCGATATCGCTGCCCCGCAGCGCCCGCCAGCGCTGCGGCGTGGCCTGCCGCAGGTCCTCGCCATTGAGGCGGATCTCGCCTTCCACCACGCGCCCCGGCGCGTCGACCAGCCCCAGCAGCGAGAACCCGGTAATACTCTTGCCCGAGCCCGACTCGCCCACCAGGCCCAGGATCTCGCCCGGACGCAGCGCCAAGTCCACGCCGTCGACCGCCTTGACCACGCCGGCGCGGGTGAAGAAATGGGTCTTCAGCCCGCGCACCTCGAGCAGGAGCGGGGCGGCGGCCGGGGCGGAGTCGGGTCGGTCCATGAAGCGTTCCGTCACGCCGCGTTGTGCGGGTTCAGCACATCGCGCAGGTGGTCGCCCACCAGGTTGATGGCGACGATGGCCATGGCCAGCGCAATGCCGGGGAAGAACGATATCCAGTACAGGCCGGACAGCAGGTATTCGAAGCCGTTGGAGATCAGCATGCCCAGCGACGGCTCGGTCACCGGCACGCCCACGCCCAGGAACGACAGCGTGGCTTCCAGGGCGATGGCATGCGCCAGGTCGATGGTGGCGATCACGATCAGGGGCGGCATGCAATTGGGCAGCACATGGCGGAACAGCACCCGCCCCCAGCCCAGCGACATGCAGCGCGCCGCCTCGACATACTCCTTGCCGCGCTCGACCAGCGCCGCGCCGCGCGCGGCGCGCGCGAAGTACGCCCACTGCACCACCACCAGCGCGATGATCACCTTGTCCACACCCTTGCCCAGGATGGCCAGCAGGATCAGCGCCACCAGGATGGCCGGGAACGACAACTGGATATCCACCGCGCGCATCAGGAAGGCGTCGATCCTGCCGCCGAAATACGCGGCGATCAAGCCCACCGTGGCGCCAATGGCGAAGGCCGCCAGCACCGAGATCATGCCCACCATCAGGCTGGTCCGCATGCCGTAGAGAATGGCCGAGAACACGTCGCGCGCCTGCCCGTCGGTGCCCAGCCAGTAGGTCATGCTGCCGTCGCCGCTGACGCTGCCCGGCGGCAGCTTGGAATCAAGGATGTCCAGCGTGGCGATGTCGAACGGGTTCTGCGGCGCAATCCACGGCGCGAACAACGCCGCGCCCACCGTCACCAGCAGCAGCGCCACACCCAGCAACGCCAGCTTGCTGGCGCAGAAATCCGCCAGGAAGCGGCGCAGCGGCGTCTCCACGGGCGCGGCGCGCGCCGGCGACGGGGCGGCGGGAGTGGCGGGTGTAGTCATGCGCGGCGCTCCAGGCGGACCCGTGGATCGAGCACGGTGTAGATGATGTCCACCACCAGGTTGAGCATGACCAGGAAGAACACGATCAGCATCAGGTACGCGACCACCACCGGGCGGTCCAGGTTGATGATGGAGTCGATCAGCAGCTTGCCCATGCCCGGCCACGAGAACACGGTTTCGGTCACCACCGCGAAGGCGACCACCTGGCCGAATTCCAGCCCCGCCACGGTCACGATGGGAATCAGGATGTTCTTCAGCAGGTGCACGCCCAGCACGCGCTTTTCCGGCAGCCCCTTGGCGCGCGCGAACTTGATGTAATCCATGGGCAGCGACTCGCGCGTGGCCGCGCGCGTCACCCGCACGATCATGGCGCACTTGGCCAGCGCGATGGTACAGGCAGGCAGGATCAGGCTGGCCCAGCCGTCCAGCGTCAGCACGCTGAGCGGCACGCCGAACACCGGCACGGTGGCGCCGCGGCCGCTGGCCGGCAGCCAGCCCAGTGTCACCGCGAACAGCATGATCAGCATCAGGCCCACCCAGAAGTTGGGCAGCGAGAACCCCAGCACCGAGCCCGTCATGATCGCGCGCGACCCCACCGCCCTGGGCCGCAGGCCCGCCAGGATGCCGAGCGGCACGCCGATCAGCACCGACAGCAACATGGCCACGGTGGCCAGTTCCAGCGTGGCCGGCATGCGCTCCAGGATCAGGCGCATGGCCGGCTCGCCGGTCAGGAAGCTGTTGCCGAAGTTGCCCTGCACCGCGTGGCCGATGAACACCAGGTATTGCATCCACAGGGGTCTGTCCAGCCCCAGCGACACGCGGATCGCCTCGCGCTGCGCGTCGGTGGCCTCCGGGCTGGCCAGCATCGAGACCGGGTCCCCCACCAGGTAGATGCCGGCGAACACGAGCGCCGACATCACCAGCATCACGACCAGTGTCTGCAGCAGCCTGCGGATGATGGTGGCCAGCACGTCCGCGCTACCCGGGCCCTATTTGTTCAGGGTCGCGTATTGCACCAGGGTGGTCTGGTCGGGCCGGCCCTCGTAGCGGATATCGTTCTTCATGGCCCATACCGACAGCTCGAAATGCAGCGGCAGCAGGGCGTAGTCGTCCATGGCCAGGTTGCTGGCCTGCTGCAGCAGCTTGGCGCGCTGGTCGTCGTCCATGGTCGAGGCGGCTTCGCGCACCAGCTTGTCCATTTCCGGATTCGAATAGCGGCCGCGGTTGGTGGTGCCTTCGCCCGCATCGGGGTTGCGGGTCATCAGCAGCGAAGTCAGCGGGTTCGACATCTCGCCGCTGGTCGCCGACCAGCCCGCCATGTAGGCGCTGAAGCCATAGCTGTCGCGCTTCTTGAAGAACACCGGCGGCGCCAGGGCCTCCACGCTGGTCTTGACGCCGATGCGCGACCACATCGACGCCACCGCCTGCGCGATCTTCGAGTCGTTCACATAGCGGCCCGAAGGCGCGCCCAGCGTGATCGCGAACCCGTCCGGATAGCCCGCCTCTTTCAGCAGCGCCTTGGCCTTGTCGGGATCGGCCTTGGGCGCCTCGGCATGTTCTTTGGACGAGCCGAACATCGGGTACGGCAGCGCATTGCCGGCGGCCTTGGCCACCCCGCCCATCACCCGCTCGACGATGGCGTCGCGATTGATGGCCAGCGACAGCGCCTGGCGCACGCGCTTGTCCTTCAAGGGATTCTTGTCCAGGCCCGTAATGCCCGGCGTGGGCTCGGCATGCTGGTCCATGGCCACGTACATCACCCGCACCGATGGCGTTTCCTCGACGAACAGGTCCTTGTTCTTCTTCAGGTTGGGCAGGTCGTCGGTGGGAGGATCCTCGATCATGTCCACGTCGCCCGCCAGCAACGCGGCCACCCGGCCGGCGGCGTTCGACATGGGGCGGTAGATGACCTTGTCCCAGTCCGGCTTCTTGCCCCAGTAATGCTCGTTGCGGGCGAACACCAGCTCGGCGCCGCGCTTCCAGGACACGAACTTGTAGGGGCCGGTGCCGACCAGGCCATCGCCGCTGTTCAGCTCGGTGGTGGTCTTGCCCTCCGGCGCGGGGCCCGAGGCCGCCTTCTTCGAGAGGATGGGCAATTGCGCCAAGTTGATCAGCAGCAGCGGCGCCGGCGCCTTGGTGGTGATGCGCAGCGTCAGCGGATCGACCGCCTCAGCCTTGGCCACCGAGCCCAGGTAGAGCGTGAAAGGCGACGGGCTGTTCGGCACCTTGGGAATGCGGTCGTAGGTGAATACCACGTCTTCCGCCGTGAATGGCGTGCCGTCCGAGAACTTGACGTTCGGGCGCAGCTTGAAGGTCCAGACATTGCCGTCCACCGTCCAGGATTCGGCCAGCGCCGGCTGCGGCTGCAGCTTCGCGTCGGCGCGCACCAGCGGGTCGAACAGGGTCTGGGAGATCTGCGTATTGGGCGTCAGCGCATGGTATTGCGGGTCCAGCGAGCTGGGCTCGGTCTTCAGCGCCACGACCAGGTCGCGCGCCGCGGCGGGCGCCAGCGCGCCCAGCGCCAGGACCGTCGATAGCGTGCCGCCAGCCAATAAACGTAACCACTGAGATGCCATGGTGCTCTCCCGAGTCTGGTTGCTGCAGGTTGGACCGCCGGCACACCTTAACCAGCAAATGCGCGGGCACGCAACAGTTATATTCCCTTATTGCCGTCCTGATTCCGTCGAGCTCATGGCCCCTTCCACGCCCGTTCCCATCGCCGCCATCGCCACCGCCCCGGGCCGCGGCGGCATCGGCGTCGTCCGCGTCTCCGGCCCCGACCTGTCGGCCCTGGCGCGGCGCCTGTTCGGCCGCGACCTGGCGCCGCGCCACGCCCACTACCTGCCGTTCACCGCCGACGACGGCGAGCGGCTGGACGAAGGCATCGCGCTGTATTTCCGCGCCCCGCAGTCGTACACCGGCGAAGACGTGCTGGAACTGCAGGGCCACGGCGGTCCGGCTGTGCTGCGGCGCATCCTGGACCGCTGCCTGCAGGCCGGCGCCGACCTCGGCCTGCGCCTGGCCGAGCCTGGCGAATTCACCCGCCGCGCCTTCCTGAACGACCGCATGGACCTGGCCCAGGCGGAAGCCGTGGCCGACTTGATTGATGCATCATCGGTCGCCGCCGCGCGCGGCGCCATGGCCTCGCTGTCCGGCGACTTCTCCGCGCGGGTCAACGAATTGTCCGACCGCATCGTGCACCTGCGCATGCTGGTCGAGGCCACCCTCGACTTCCCCGAGGAAGAAATCGACTTCCTGGAAAAATACCAGGCGCGGCCGACCCTGCAGGCGCTGGCGGCCGACCTCGACGCGCTGATCGCCCAGGCGCGCCAGGGCGTCATCCTGCGCGAAGGCCTGCACGTGGTGCTGGCGGGCCGGCCCAACGTCGGCAAGTCCAGCCTGCTCAACGCCCTGGCCGGCGACGAAGTCGCCATCGTCACGCCCATCGCGGGCACCACCCGCGACAAGGTCGTGCAGGAAATCCACATCGACGGCGTGCCGCTGCACATCGTCGACACCGCCGGCCTGCGCGAGACCGAGGACACGGTCGAGAGCATCGGCATCGCCCGCACCTGGAAGGAAATCGAGCGCGCCGACGTGATCCTGCACCTGCAGGACGCCACCCAGCCGGGCGATGAACTGGACGCGCAGATCGTGGCGCGGCTGCCGGCGCGCACGCCGCTGCTGACGGTATTCAACAAGGTGGACCTGCTGGACCGGCCGTTCGTGGCGGAGGCCGGCCAACTGGGGATTTCCGCGCGCGAAGGCGCGGGGCTGGACGAACTGCGCGCCCGCCTGCTGGCGCTGGCCGGCTGGAACCCCGGCGCCGAATCGCCCTGGCTGGCGCGCGAGCGGCACGTGCGCGCGCTGCAGGAGGCGGCGCAGCACCTGGCGCTGGCGACCGAGCATGCGGCGCAGGACGACCGCGTGCTGGACCTCTTCGCCGAGGAACTGCGGCTGGCGCACGACAGCCTGAGCAGCATTACTGGGCGCTTCACCAGCGATGATCTGCTGGGGGAGATTTTTTCCAGTTTCTGCATCGGGAAATAGCCCGAAAGCGACGAGGGGACGGACACCCGACCGGTGTCCGTCCCCTCATGCCAGGCGCGGGCGCCGCGAAAACTACCCCGCCCCCAGCATCGCTCGCAGCCCCCGCGCCAGGGCTTCATGGAACCGCTCGGGATCCTGTATCTGCGGCGAATGCCCCAGCTCCGGAAAGCGCACCAGCCGCGCCCCCGGGATCGCCTTGGCGGTCGCCGGCCCCAGCGCCGCATAGTTGCCCAGCGTCGCGGCCACTTCCGGCGGCGCGGCGTCCTTGCCCGGCGCGGTGTTGTCCTGCTCGCCGATCAGCAGCAGGGTCGGCACGCGCAGTTGCCCGAACTCGTGCACCACCGGCTGGGTGTACAGCATGTCGTAGGTCAGCGCCTGGCTCCAGGCCACTTGTTCGCGGCCCGGCCCCTGGTACATGCCGGCGGCCATTGCCACCCAGCGGTCGTAGGCCGGCTTCCAGGTGCCGGCGTAGTAGGTGTTCTGCTGGTATTTCTTGATGCCCTCGAAGCTGGTCTTCAGCTCGCGCGCGTACCATTCGTCCACCGTGCGATACGGCACGCCCTTGGCCTTCCAGTCTTCCAGGCCGATGGGGTTGACCATCACCAGGGCATCCACCTGGTCCGGGTACATCAGCGCGTAGCGGGTGGCCAGCATGCCGCCCATGGAATGCCCCATCACGGTGGCGCGCTCGATGCCCAGCGTCTGCAACAGGGCGTGCGTGTTGGCCGCCAGCTGGTGGAAGCTGTACTGGTACCCGGCCGGCTTGCTGGATTTGCAGAAACCGATCTGGTCGGGCGCAACCACGCGGTAGCCGTCGCGCGACAGGGCGCGGATCGTGCCTTCCCAGGTGGCGCCGCAGAAATTCTTGCCGTGCAGCAGCACCACGGTGCGGCCATTGGGCTTCTCGGGCCGGATGTCCATGTAAGCCATGGACAGCGCCTGCCCCTGCGATTCCAGCTTGAAGTGGCCGACCTTGTAGGGGTAGTCGAAGCGTTCGAGCATCGGCCCGTAGTCGGGCACGCGGGCCTGGGCGTGGGCGCCGGCGGCCAGCAGCAGCGCCGAAGCGGCGAGAGCGAATCTGTACATGCGAACCTCTTTATGTTTGCGAACCGAGCGGGTCTGACATCGCCCCGGTCCGATGGTTCGGGCGCGCCGCCACGCTGCGCCCGCCGGCCAGGCCCGCTACCGGGAGCGGCCGCGCCCGACCATGGCGACGATGATGGCGCGCAGTTCGTGCTCGGCCTGGCGGGCCGATATCTGCCCCTGCGCCGCCGCGTTGGACAAGCCGTTGGCAGCGCCCAGCATGCCCCACAGCCCGGCGGCCGGCAGCTTGCCCCCGGGCGCGTGCGGCGCCAGCACCAGCCGGCATTTCTCGATGAAGGCGAGCTCGTACTCGCGCTTGACGGCTTCCAGTTCGGGCGACCCCGCCAGCGCCGCGATCACGCCCGGGATCTCGCGGCCCTGACGCAGCACGCATTCCACATATGACGCGGCGATGACGCCGGCGACTTCTTCCAGCACCGGCGGGCAGGCCTGCAGCGCCGCGTCCATCAGGGCGTTCTGGCGCGCGTCGAACGCTTTGTACAGCGCCACCAGCAAGCCCATGCGGGTACCGAAGTGGTCATAGACGACCGGCTTGGTCACCCCCGAGCGCTCGGCCAGCCGGCCCAGGCTCAGGGCTTCGCTACCCTCGTCGCCGATCAGTTGCCAGGCGGTGTCCAGCAACTGCTGGTGGCGTTCGTCGCGGGAAAGCCGGCGGCGCGGCGGGATTGCGGTCATGGGCAGCGATTCATGGAAACAGGGGCTTGACTGAACTATATACCGACAGTAACCTACCATAGGTAACTTACTAAAAGTATATTATGCTGCCCGCCGGCGGCCTTCCACGGAGCCCCTTATGCATACCCTCATCGTCGTCTCGCATCCCAACCCGACCTCGCGCACGCACGCGGTGGCCGCCGAAATCGCCGCGGGCATCGCCGAAGCCGGCGCCCACCACAGCACCGAACTGGCCGACCTGGCCGCGGAGGGCTTCGATCCGCGCTTCGGCGCGGGCGATGTCGCCCACTACCGGGAAGGGGCCGCCACGCCGCCCGACGTCGCCGCCGAGCAGGCGCGCATCGATCGCGCCGATGCACTGGTGCTGGTGTATCCGGTGTACTGGTGGTCGATGCCCGGCCTGCTCAAGGGCTGGATCGACCGTGTCTTCGCCAGCGGCTGGGCGTATGACGAACCGCCCGGCGGCGGCATCGTGAAGAAGCTGCAGCACCTGCCGGTGTACCTGGCGGCCATCGGCGGCGCGGACCTGCGCACTTATGCCCGGCACGGCTATTTCGGCGCCATGAGGACCCAGATCGACCATGGCATTTTCGATTACTGCGGCGCGCCGGTCATCCGTTCCGAGCTGCTGGTGGACTCGCACCAACCCGACGCGTCGGCGCTGCTGGCGACGGCGCGCACCCTGGGCAGGCAGGTGGCGGCGCGCGCGCCGCGCCTGGAGGCGGCCCGGGCCGCCTGATGCCCCATGGCGGTGCGCCGGCGCCCCGCGGCGGCCGCCATGCACCAACCTGGCGAACCGCCGCGCCGCGCGCGAGCTCCCAAGGCGGCGGCGGCCGGCCGGCGCGTGCCCATGGCCCGCCGGCTCCTCATGTCCGCGCCCGCGCCTGGCATGCATGTTGCTTGATCCTGGCTGACGAACTCCGTTCGGCACACAACGCGTGCAGTCCCAGGCAACGGCGCCTTTGACCTTCCCGGTCAGGGCGCCGCTTTGCTTGCCGCAACGGGATTCTCTTCCTTCTTCCCGATACAGGCAGCCGACATGTCCTACCTAGTTCCTTCCGAATTCGTCACCAAGATGGTGGACGCGGGCGAATCGAAAATCTACATGGCCACCCGCGACACTTTGATCCGCGCCTACATGGCCGGGGCGATCCTGGCGATTGCCGCGGTGTTCGCGGTGACCGTCAATGTGCAGACCGGCTCGCCCATCCTGGGCGCGGCGCTTTTCCCGGTGGGTTTCTGCATCCTGTACCTGATGGGCTTCGACCTGCTCACCGGCGTCTTCATGCTGACCCCGCTGGCCTGGATGGAGCGGCGGCCCGGCGTGACGTGGCGTGCCATCCTGAAGCACTGGGGCCTCGTGTTCGTCGGCAACTTCCTGGGCGCGCTCACGGTGGCGCTGCTGATGGCCATCGTGTTCACCTATGGCTTTTCGATCCCGCCCGGCAAGGTCGGCGAGGTGATCTCGCACATCGGCGAGAACCGCACGCTGGGCTACAAGGAGTATGGCGCGGCCGGCATGCTCACCATTTTCATCCGCGGCGTGCTGTGCAACTGGATGGTATCGCTGGGCGTGGTGGGCGCGATGATCTCCACCACGGTCAGCGGCAAGGTCATCGCCATGTGGATGCCGATCATGCTGTTCTTCTTCATGGGTTTCGAACATTCGGTGGTCAACATGTTCCTGTTCCCGTCGGCGCTGATCATGGGCGGCAACTTCTCCATCATGGACTACCTGGTGTGGAACGAGATCCCGGTGGTGCTGGGCAACCTGGTCGGCGGCATCTCGCTGACCGGCCTGACGCTCTATACCACGCACATGAAGACCGCGCCCAAGCGCCGCTTCAACTGACCGGGCCGATGGACAGGCCCGCGCACCGTCCCGCGGCCGGCGCGCTCGCGGTCGCCGTGGGACAGTATTCCGACCGCGGGCGCAAGGCGATCAACCAGGATTTCTTCGGCCTGTGCGCGCCGCAAGCGCCGCCGCTGGACGTCAAGGGCATCGCCATCGCGCTGGCCGACGGCATCAGCAGCAGCGACGTCAGCCACATCGCCAGCGAAACGGCGGTCGCCAGCTTCCTGGAGGACTACTACTGCACGCCCGAGACCTGGCCGGTGCGGAAATCCGCGCAGCGCGTGCTGAGCGCCGCCAACGCCTGGCTGCATGCGCAGACGCGCCAGAGCCGGTACCGCCATGACCAGGATCGCGGCTACGTGTGCGCGATGAGCGTGCTGATCCTGAAATCGACCACGGCGCACATCCTGCACGTCGGCGACGCGCGCATCTTCAGGCTGCGCGGCGCGACGCTGGAGCAACTGACCGAAGACCACCGGCTCTGGGTCTCGCGCGACAAAAGCTACCTCAGCCGCGCGCTGGGCCTGTCGCCGCACCTGGAAATCGACTATCACACCCGCCGGCTGGAGGCCGGCGACGTATTCATATTGGCCACCGACGGCGTCTACGAGCACGTCGACGCGGCGTCGGTGGTCGAAGCCATCGCCACGCACGCCGCCGACCTGGACCGCGCGGCCGAATCGCTGGTCGACCTGGCCTATGCCTGCGGCAGCGACGACAACCTGACCGTGCAGATCGTGCGGGTCGAATCGCTGCCCGGCCCGGATACCGGCGAGCTCGGCCGACAGGCGGCCGCCTTGCCTTGCCCGCCGCTATTGCAAGCCGGCGACGAACTGGACGGCTATCGCATCGTGGAGGAGCTGCACGCCAGCAGCCGCAGCCACGTCTATCGCGCCATCGACGGCGAAACCGGCGCCGCGGTGGCCATCAAGATTCCTTCGCTCGACTTGCGGCACGACCCCGCCTACCTGGAGCGTCTGCTGATGGAGGAATGGATCGCGCGGCGCATCGACAGCCGCCACGTCGTCAAGCCGTGGATAAACGGGCGGCCGCGCCGTTATCTGTACACCGTCAGCGAATTCCTGCAAGGCCGCACGCTGGCGTGCTGGATGCGGGCCCATCCCGCACCCGCGCTTGAAGACGTGGCGGCGATCATCGAGCAGGTGGCCCGGGGCCTGCAAGCTTTTCACCGCCAGGAAATCCTGCACCAGGACCTGCAGCCGCACAATATCCTGATCGATGCCGCGGGCACGGCCCGCATCATCGACTTCGGCGCCGCGCGCGTGGCCGGCATCGCCGAAATCGCCCTGGCCGGCCCGGCGCCGCAGGTGCCGGGCGCGGCGCCCTATGCGGCACCCGAGTATTTCCTGGGCGAGCCCGGCTCCACGCGTTCCGACATCTACTCGCTGGGCGTGCTCGCCTACCAGATGCTGACCGGCCGCCTGCCATACGGCGCCGAGGCGGCAAGGGCGGCCACCCGCGCCGCGCAGCGCCGGCTGCGCTACACCTCGGCGCTGGACGAAACGCGCGCCATTCCGGCCTGGGTCGACAAAGTGCTCGCCAAGGCCGTACACCCCGACCCCGAGGCGCGCTACCAGGAGCTGTCCGAATTCACCTACGCGCTGCGCCACCCGCAGGCCAGCGCCCACCTGGGTGAACGCCCGTCCCTGCTGGAGCGCCATCCGGTGGCCTTCTGGAAAGGGTTGTGCCTGGTGCTGGCGGCGCTGCTCATCGCGCTGCTGGCCCTGCGTTAACGCCCGGCTTACTGCCTGCGCTCGGCGGACTGGTTGTTCAGCAGCAATGCGCGGCCGGCGAACAGGCCACCGGTGACCTCCAGCTGGAAGCGCTCGGCGTCGCGGCGGCGGATGTCGTCGGCGATCTCGTCGGACGCCTCCGGCGTGGCGCCCAGGGCCAGCGTGGCCTGGCGGCCCAGCATCATGGCCGATTCGAAGGTCTCGCGGACCTGGTAATCGACATCGGCCTTGTGCAGCGCCAGGGCGTGCTCGCGATCGAACGCGCGCGCCAGCACTTTCGAATGCGGGCAGACGGCCTTGATGCGCTCGACCATCTGCGTGACCGTGGTCGTGCCGTTGGCGCACACCAGGATCGCCTGGGCATGCTTGGCCCCGGCGGCATGCAGCACGTCGGTGCGCGTGCCGTCGCCGTAATAGACCTTGAAGCCGAACTCGGCGGCGCTGCGGATCATCTCCGGGTCATTGTCGATGATGGTGATCTCGGCGCCCAGCGCCAGCATGTGCTGGCTGGCGATCTGGCCGACGCGGCCGAAGCCGATCACCAGGGCGCGGCCCACCTGGTCCTGGGGCGTCTCCAGGCCCTCGGCCGACGCGCCGGCGCGCGGCGCCCAGCGCTTGTGCGCAATGACGGCCAGCGGCGTAAGCGCCATCGACAGCACCACGATGGCGGTCATGTTGGCATTGACGGCCGGGTCGATGACGCCATTGGCCAGCGCGGCCGAAAACAGCACGAACGCGAACTCGCCGCCCTGCGCCATCAGCACGGCGCGATCCAGGGCCTCGGCCGGCGAACTCCTGGCCAGCCGGGCCGTGCCGTAGATGCACAGCGCTTTCACCGCCATCATGGCCAGCACCCCGGCCACGATCAGCGGCGCATTGCGGGTCACCACTGTCAGGTCCAGCGACATGCCCACGCTCAAGAAGAACAGGCCCAGCAACAGCCCCCGGAACGGCTCGATGTCGGCCTCCAGCTGGTGGCGGAAGGTCGATTCGGACAGCAGCACCCCGGCCAGGAATGCCCCCATGGCCATCGACAGGCCGCCCCATTGCATCAGCAGCGCGGCGCCCAGCACGACCAGCAAGGCGGCGGCGGTCATGACTTCGCGCGCCTTGGCCCGCGCCAGCAGCCGGAACAGCGGATTCAGCAGCCAGATGCCGGCCACCACCAGGGCCGCCACGGCGCCCATGCCGGTGGCGACATCCAGCCAGCGGGCCGCCGCCGAGGCGGTTTCATGCTGGCCGCCCTGCGGAGCGATGAACGCCACGATGGCCAGCAACGGCACGATCAGCAAGTCCTCCAGCAACAGGATGGAGACAATCTTCTGCCCGCGCGGCGTGGCCATGTCGCCGCGCTCGCCCAGCACCTGCATGACGATGGCGGTGGAGGTCAACACAAAACCCATGGCGCTGACGAACGATACCGCCAGCGAAAAACCGAACGCCATGCCCACGCCGGTCAGCAGCAGCCCGCACAGCAGCACCTGCAGGCTGCCCAGGCCGAAGATCTCGCCGCGCAGGTCCCACAGGTGCGAGGGCCGCATTTCCAGGCCGATGATGAACAGGAACATCACCACGCCCAGCTCGGCGGTGTGCAGAATGGCCTGTGGGTCGCGGAACAGGCCCAGGCCGAACGGCCCGATGACCAGGCCGGCGGCCAGGTAGCCCAATACCGATCCCAGCCCCAGGCGCCGGAACAGGGGCACGGCCACCACGGCCGCGCCCAGCAACACCACGACTTTGGACAATTCGCCCGCGCCGGCCTCTACCGCCATGTTTTCCCCTGGTGTCCCGGCGCCGCCGGGTTAATCGTCGGCGACCAGCCCGTGCTCGACGGCGTACACGGCGACTTGCACCCGGCTGGTCAGGTTGAGTTTCTTCAGGATATTCTGGACGTGGATCTTGACCGTGCTTTCGGCAATGTCGAGCTGCCGGGCAATGACCTTGTTGCTGGCGCCATGCGCCAGGCATTGGACGATTTCCCGCTCGCGGGCGGTCAGGCGGGTGCGTTCGCCGCCCGCCGCCGCGCCGCCGCCCTGGGCGGCCTGCTCGCGAAACCGGTCGACCAGCTTGGCCGTCATGTTGTCGGCAATGACCGGTTCGCCGCTGGCGGCGCGGCGGATCGCCGCCGTCAGCGCATCGGCGTCGATGTTCTTGACCAGGTAGCCGCTGGCCCCGTCGCGCAGGGCCTGGCTCAGCTCGTCCGCCTCTTCGGAAACGGTCAGGATCACCACGGCGCTGCCCGGCACGTCCTGCACCAGCAACTGCAAGGTTTCCAGGCCGGACAGGCCCGGCATGTTGAGGTCGAGCAGGATGACGTCCGGCAGGAACTCCTTGGCGCGCTTGACGCCTTCCAGGCCGTCGGAGGCCTCGGCCACCACCTGGAAGTCGGGCTGCCGCTGCAGCAGCAGCCGCACGCCCGAACGGAACAGGCTGTGATCGTCGATGAGCAGAATGCGTATGGCCATGGAATAGCGGAAGCTTTCAAGCCGCCCGGCGCTCGGTACGCGGCAGTACCAGCCGCACGGTGGCGCCGGCGCCCGGCCGGGACGTCAGTTTTATCACAGCGTTGAGCCGCGCGGCTCGCTCGCGCATGATGTGCAGGCCGATGTGGGATTCTCCCCGCTGCCCGACTTCCTCCGGATCGTACCCGACGCCGTCGTCGGCCACCTCCATTTCGAAATCCCGGTCGTTGCGCAGCGACACCCGCACGTGGCTCGCCTGAGCATGCTTGCGCACATTGGACAAAGCCTCCTGCAGGATGAACAGCACCTGCAACTGCTGCTCGGGAGCCAGGGGCCTATCATTGCCGTACTCGGCATCCAGCTCCACCTCGATGCCGGTCTGGCGCTGGAACCGCAGCACGGCTTCTTCGATGGCATCGGGCAATTCGCCCTGGTCCAGCTTGGTGCGGAAGTTCACCAGCAATTCGCGCACGTCCTGGTAGCTTTCCTCGACGCCGGTGCGCAGCAGCGGCACGATCTCCCGCAGGTCGGCCTGGTCGCCGCGCGCCACGGCGTCATCCAGCAGCTGCAGTTGCAGCTTGAGGAAGTTCAGGCCCTGCGCGATGCTGTCGTGCAGCCCCTGGGCCATCAGGTTGCGCTCGCGCACCACCGCCAGTTGCCGCGCCTTGGCGTCCAGGCGGCGGTTCTCCAGCGCCACGCCCAGGTGCTGCCCGAGCGTCTCGAGCAACTGGGTTTCGGCCACGGAAACCTGCCGCTCGCGGCGGAAATGCAGCGAGAACGAGCCCAGCACCTCGTCGCGGGCGACGATACGGAATACGGCCAGGCTGACGAAGCCTTCGTTGGCGCAATGCAGGGCGCCGGAAGCCGGCGCGACGCCGCGCAGGTCGCGGATGACCTGCATGCCCTGCTGCGTCGCCACCCCGCAATAACAGCCATCGGCCCGCATGCAGCGCTCGGCTTCGGCCAGCTCGGCCGACAGGCCTTCCGCCACCAGTATGCTCAGGCGCTCGTCGGAAGTGTCCAGCGCGCGCACGCTGCCCCCCTCGGCGCCGAACTGGCGCATCACGCGCTGCAGGAAACCCCGGCACATGGCTTCGATACTATTGGGCTGGTTCAGGAACGCCGCCATGTCGTACAGGGCGCCGATGTCGCGGTTCTGCGCCTCCAGCTCGGCGGTTTTCTGCCGCACCCGGTCTTCCAGGTCGCGATAGAGAGTTTCCAGCTTGTCGGCCATCAGGTTGAACCCCTGGGCCAGCAGGCCGAACTCGTCGCGCGTCTCGACCGGCAGGCGGGTGCTGAATTCGCCGGCGGTCATGCGCTGCAGCCCATCGCGCAGCCGCAGCACCGGCGAGATGATCCATAAATACAGCAGGTAGATCATCGCCACCGTGCCCACGCTGCCGATGCCGGCCAGCACCCCCTGGGACAGGCGCAGCGAGGCGGTCTTGTCGGCGTTGTCGAGCTCGATCATGCGCACCAGCTTGTCGGCCTCGGCCACGAAGACCGGCATGGCGGCCAGGTAGGCGGTCATGTCGTCATCCCGCTGCGCCCGCGCCGCGGCGGGCTTCAAGGTGTCGTTCCAGAATCGCGTGACGGTGCCCAGCTGATCGCGGATGTCGGGGTCGGCCGGCAGGAACAGCGGTCGCGACGGGTTGCCGCGCGCCAGCAGGGCCAGGGTATCGTCCTGCGCCTGCACGATGGCGTCGACGCGTTCGGCGCGGTCGGGGCCCGGCTGCATCAGTTCGACACTGACGCGATTGGCCATCATGCGCAGGCTGCCGGTGTCGTTGATGGCGGCGCCGGCGCCTTCCAGGCCCCACGACAACCAGAGCGTCCAGGCCACCATGCTCAGCACCACGGCCAGGGCAAACAGCGAACTGGCGATAATGCGGGTGGGCAAGCGGTCCCGCAGGGTGGGCAGGCCGTCCGGTCCGACGGGAAATTCAGAAGCAGTCATGGCGCGATGCCAACGAGTGGACTCCTTCAGTGTAGCTTTTTTCATGGTGCGAAAGCCGTCCGCCGGCCTGCGCCGGGCAGGAGGTCAGACCATTGGCAGAAAGGCGTCGGCGCGCGGCGAATACGCCAGCAATGTGCCCGCGTCCAGGTCGAAATACCAGCCATGCAGGCCGATGGCATCTTGTTCCATGCGGCGCTTGACGGGTCCGAACGCTTCGAGGTTGCCCAATGAAATAAGTATGGACGCCTGTTCGCAGGCGCGCCGCTGCTCGGCCTCGCTGGCATGCGGCAACTGCCGCATGACGCGTGCACGGGCCGGCTCGGCGATATTGACCCAGCGTCCGATGTAGTCTTCGGCGCCTTCGTGACCCAGGCGCTGTTCCATCAGCGCGCGGATGCCCCCGCACTGGCTGTGGCCCAGCACGATGATGCGCCCCACGTGCAGTTGCTCCACGGCGAACTGGATGGCCGCCAGGACGCCCTGCTGGCCGCCGTCGCTCCCGGACAGCGGCACCAGGTTGGCGACGTTGCGCACCGTGAAAATGTCGCCGGGATCGCAGCCCAGCAGCAGAGCCGGGTCGACGCGCGAATCGCAGCAGCCGATCAGCAGGGTGCGCGGGCATTGCCCCCGGCGCAAGCCGCGGAACAATGCGGGGGAATCGTCGAAATACTGTTGATGGAATCGCTGGAAGCCATTGATGAAGCGTTCCAGGTCATGAGTGTGGGTGGCGGGCTCCATCAGTGAAGCTCCTCTGTTGAACGCGCTAGCCTCCGGTCTGCGCCATGAACCGGACGATGCGCTCGGGCCGCGCATTGAAATCGTGTTTTTCAGGCTTGCCAGCCACGGCGGCGACAATGGCCCTGGCCAGCTCGGCGTCGCTGGCGCTCTGGCGCAGCAATGCGCCCAACGGCACGCTGGCCTCGTCCCCGAGGCACGGATACAAGGTGCCGTCGGCTCCCAGGCGCACCCGGTTGCAGGCGGCGCAGAAGTGCTGCGAGATCGGCGTGATGACGCCCAGCGTGGCCTGCCGGCCGTCGGCGCTCCAGTAGCGCGCCGGGCCCGCGCCCGGCGCCTGCAACAGCGGCACCAGGCCATGGCGGGCCGCCAGGCGTGCGCCAAGCCGGGACAAGTCCATGCCGCGCGTGCGCCGGCCGGTATCGCCCACTGGCATGGGTTCGATCAGGCGCAGGATGAACTGTCGTTCGGCGGCGTAGGCCAGCAGGCGCTCGGGCCCGGCCATGGGCGTGCCGGCCGGCACCACGGCATTGAGCTTGATAGGCGCAAAGCCGGCGGCGCGGGCCGCCTCCAGCCCGCGCAGGACATCGGCCAGGCAGTCGCGTCCGGTAATGCGGGCATAGGCCGCGGCGTCCAGGGTGTCCAGGCTGACGTTCAGCCGCTGCACGCCCGCGGCGCGCAGCGCGGCAGCGTGACGCGCCAGGCGAGTGCCGTTGGTCGACAAGGACAGGTCGGCCAGCCCCGGCAGCGCCGCCACCGCGCGCGCCAGGTCCGCCAGGCCGCCGCGCGTGAGCGGCTCGCCGCCGGTCAGGCGCAGCTTGCGCACGCCCAGGCCGGTAAATACGCCGACCAGCCGCGCCATCTCGGCATGGCTGAGCCAGCGCGCAGGCACGTCGAAACCCTTGAAGTCGGCGGGCAGGCAGTAGAAGCAGCGCAGGTCGCAGCGGTCGGTCACCGATACGCGCAGGTAATCGATGCGGCGCTGGAAACCATCGACGAGAGTGGCGGGCACGTCCATGGCGGCCTGGCTCACTGCATCAGCGCGCCGTCGGCGCCTTCGAGTTCGATGCCTTCGATACGGGCGCGCCCCACCAGCAGGCGCAGGTACTGGCGCCATGCCGTATCGCGGCTGGCCGCGCCGAGGGCCAGCGCGATGCGGCCCGCCACCTGCGGATACGGCAACGGGCGCCCGGGAACGTAGCGCCTGACGCGCACGATGTGCAGCCCGTGGCGGGTCTCCACCAGCCGCGGCAGGATGGTGCCGGCCGGCATGCCGAAGACGGCGCGCTCGAATTCCGGCACGGTGTCGCCGCGCGCCAGCTGCCCCAGGTTGCCGCCGACGGCGGCAGATGGGCAGTTCGACAGGGCCCGGGCCCGTTCGCCGAAGCGCCCGGGCTCGGCCAGGACTTCCTGCAGGACCGCTTCCGCCCGCGCGCGCAGGCGGTCGAGATCGACGTTCGGCGTCACCTGGAACAGGATGTGGTCGGCCTCCACCAGCTCGCCCGCCGAGAACTGGCCAGGGTGGGTGTCGTAGTGGCGGCGGCAGGCGGCGGCATCGGGCTCGGGCACGCTGGCCTGGGTACGGAGCAGGGCATCGATCGTGCTTTCTTCGTCCTCGCCGGCCAGCCCCAGCCGCCGCGCCTCGTCCAGCAGCACGCGGCGCAGCACCAATGCGGTAATGGCGCGCCGCTGCGGGTTGTCCGCGTCGGCATGATGAGGCAGTTCTCGTTCTAGTTCGGCATCGGTGAGTTCGACGCCGTTGACGATGACAGGCATATTGCTCTCCATGCCGCGCCGCCGGCGGGCCGGCGGCGCGGCGGTTCAACGCGGGCGCACCAATTGCCAGGCACGGCCCAGGTAGCCCAGCGAGGCGAAGCCGCTCCAGACGTGCACCAGCCGCGTGAACGGGAAGATGACGAACAGGGTCAATCCCATGAACAGGTGAGCCTTGAACAGCAGCGGGGCGTCGGCGATGTAGCTGGCGGCATCGCCCCGGAACGTGACGATGTGCTGGGCCCAGGTCATCAACAGCACCATCATGTGGCCATCCATGTGGCCGGCCGACACGACGATGGTCGACAGGCCCAGCAGCAGCGTGGCCAGCAGCCACAGCAGCAGCAGCTTGTCGCCGGGCCGCGTCACCCGCGCGATGCGCGGATGGGTCAGGCGCCGGTACAACAGGATGAGCAGCCCCGCCAGGCATATGGTCCCCATGACGCCGCCGGCAATCATGGCCACGGCCTGCTTGACGGTGTGCGAAACCCCCAGCGTGTCCCACACCACGACCGGCGTAAGCAGGCCCACCAGGTGCCCGAAGAACAGGCCCAGGATGCCCACGTGGAACAGGATATTGCCCAGCCGCAGCGAGCCGCGATACAACAGCTGCGAGCTGTCGCTCTTCCAGGTGTACTGCTCGCGCTCGAACCGGGCCAGGCTGCCGAACAGGAAAACGCTGAGCGCAATATAAGGATAGATGCCGAATAGGAACTGATGGACGGTATTCACGGACGGTCTCCCGGGCGATTAGTGGGCGCTGCGCGTGCGCGGGTGGAAATGCACGACATGCGTGCCGGCCGATGCGTGCGGCAGTAGCGGCTCGACGCCGTCGGCGCCCACTCCGTAGGCTTCCATGGCCTCGTCCATGTCGCGCACGGGAGGCTCGGTCTGTTCAAGCGGCACCACGTCCGTCATGCCGCGCAGCACGGCGAAGATCGTCGAGTACGGGCTGCCATGGCGCGCCAGCCTGGCGCCGATCGCGGCCAGCACGTGGATCGCTTCGTCGAGCAGCTGCCCGGCCTGGCGGGCATCGATCAGCCCGAGCAGTTCCAGGAACAGCGGCACGTAATCGGGCAGCTCGGCTGCGCCAGGCTCGAAACCGTGGCGCCGGTATTCCTGCAGCAGGTCCACCATGGCCTGGCCGCGGTCGCGGCTTTCGCCGTGCACGTGTTCGAACAAGTGCAGCGAATGCGACGGGTTGCGATCGAATGTCGCGACGTAGTTCTCCTGCAGCTCGATCAGGCCGTGTGTCTTGAGGTAGTCCGTCAACGGCGAGAGCTGGTCCTGCGCCTCGGGATAGGCATCCAGCCGGTCGTCGATCTCGAGCAGGGCATCGACGAGATCCTGCTCGGGGTAGGCCAGCAATGCGGAAAGAATTCGGTAAAGGCTCATGTCGGATGCTCCATGCTCAAGCCAGGGCTGATTTCTTGCGCGACTTGGGCATCTCGATGAATATCTCGCTGCCCTGCGGCTTCTTGCCGAACAGCGCGCCCTCGGACGTACCGCCCGAGCAACCATTGCCGAAGGTGAACCCGCAACTGCCCTTGTCGTTGAAGCTGTCCTCGACCATTTCCTTGTGGCTGGACGGCACGACGAAGCGGTCTTCATAGTTGGCGATCGCCAGGATGCGATACATGTCGCGCACGGTGGCCCGGTCCAGCCCGACATCGTCCAGGATGCCGTCATCGCGGTCGCCGTGCACGGCCTCGGCGCGCTGGTACGCGCGCATGGCCAGCAGGCGCTCGAGCGCCTGGCGCACCGGCGTCTCATCGCCGGCCGTCAGCAGGTTGGCCAGGTAGCGCATGGGAATGCGCAGGCTCGATACATCCGGGATCACCGCCGTCTTGCCCACGGTCTTGTGCGGCATGTTGCCCGCCTCGGCCGCCGACTGGATCGGCGACAGCGGCGGGATGTACCAGACCATCGGCAGGGTGCGGTACTCAGGATGCAGCGGAAAGGCAATCTTCCACTCGCAGGCCATTTTGTAGACCGGCGAATGGCGCGCCGCCTCGAGCCAGGACTCCGGAATGCCCTGCCGGCGCGCTTCGGCGATGACGTCGGGCGAATTCGGGTCGAGAAACAGGTCGAGCTGCGCCTGGTACAGGCCGCGCTCATCCGCCGTGGCGGCGGCGCTGTCGATGCGGTCGGCGTCGTACAGCAGCACCCCCAGGTAGCGGATGCGGCCCACGCAGGTTTCGGAGCACACGGTCGGCTGGCCGGCCTCGATGCGGGGGAAACAGAACGTGCACTTCTCGGCCTTGCCGCTCTGCCAGTTGTAGTACACCTTCTTGTAGGGGCATCCCGAGATGCACATGCGCCAGCCGCGGCATTTGTCCTGGTCGACCAGCACGATGCCGTCGTCCTCGCGCTTGTAGATCGAGCCCGACGGGCAACTGGCCACGCAGGCCGGGTTCAGGCAGTGTTCGCACAAGCGCGGCAGGTACATCATGAAGGTGTTCTCGAACGTCGAGTACATCTCCTTCTGCACGCCTTCGAACAACGCATCGCGGCTGCGCGAACTGAACTCGCCGCCCAGGTCGTCTTCCCAGTTCGGGCCCCAATGGATCTTCTCCATCTTCTTGCCGGTCAGCACGGATACAGGGCGCGCGGTGGGCGGCGTCTGGCTCAGCCTGGCCTGCTGCAAGTGCTCGTAGTCGTAGGTGAACGGTTCGTAGTAGTCGTCGATGGCCGGCAGGTTGGGATTGGCGAACAAGTTGGCCAGGATCTTCAGCTTGCCGCCCTGGCGCGGCTCGAGCCTGCCGGCGGCGTTGCGCGTCCAGCCGCCGTTCCAGCGCGACTGGTTCTCCCATTCCTTGGGGTAGCCGATGCCCGGCTTGGTTTCGACATTGTTGAACCACGCATACTCGACGCCGTCGCGGCTGGTCCACACGTTCTTGCAGGTCACGGAGCAGGTATGGCAGCCGATGCACTTGTCCAGGTTCAGCACCATACCGACTTGGGCACGGATTTTCATTTTGCGCTTCCTTCCTCGAGCTGCTGGTGGCCCAGCGGGCCTTCCATCCAATCCACTTTCTTCATCTTGCGCACCACCACGTACTCGTCGCGGTTGCTGCCGACCGTGCCGTAGTAGTTGAAGCCATAGGCCTGCTGCGCGTAGCCGCCGATCATGTGGGTAGGCTTGAGCACGGCGCGCGTCACCGAGTTGTGGATGCCGCCACGCATGCCGCTGGTCTCGGCGCCCGGCACGTTGATGATCTTTTCCTGGGCGTGGTACATCAGGCACATGCCGACCGGCACGCGCTGGCTGACCACCACGCGCGCCGTCAGCGTGCCATTCACGTTGAACACCTCGACCCAATCGTTGTCGACCAGCCCGGCCTGCTTGGCCTCGACCTCGGATACCCAGACGTGGGGGCCGCCGCGGCTGAGCGTCAGCATGCGCAGGTTGTCCGAATAGGTGCTGTGAATACCCCATTTCTGGTGCGGCGTGATCCAGTTCAGCACCAGTTCATGTTCGCCGTTCGGATAACGGCCCAGCATCGGCGCCACGGTGCGCGTGTCGATGGGCGGCTTGTAGGCGCAGAAGCCTTCGCCGAAATCGAGCATCCAGCGGTGGTCCTGGTAGAACTGCTGGCGGCCGGTCAGCGTGCGCCATGGAATCAGCTCATGCACGTTGGTGTAGCCGGCGTTGTAGCTGACCTCCTCGCTTTCCAGGCCGGACCAGGTCGGCGCCGAGATGATCTTGCGCGGCTGCACCTGGATGTCGCGGAAGCGGATCTTGTCATGCTCGCGACCTACCGCCAGGTGGGTGTGGTCGCGTCCGGTGATCTTACCCAGCGCTTGCCAAGCCTTGACCGAGACGTGCCCGTTGGTTTCCGGAGCGAAGGTCAGGATCATCTCCGCGGCGTCGATGGCCGTCTCCAGGCGCGGCCGCCCTTCGCTGATGCCGGGCTCCTCGACACGGCGGTTGAATCCCGCCAGCTCCTGCACCTCATGCTCGGTGTCCCAGGTGATGCCCTTGCCGCCATTGCCCAGCTTGTCCAGCAGCGGCCCGACCGACGTGAACTTGCGGTAGATGTCGTTGTAGTCGCGCTCGACCACCGTCATGGCGGGCGCGGTCTTGCCCGGCACCAGGTCGCATTCGCCCAGTTTCCAGTCCTTCGGCTCGAAGGCCTGCCCCAGCTCTCCCGGGGTATCGTGCAACAGCGGCGTCAGCACCAGGTCCTTGCGCTTGCCCAGGTAGGGCCCGCCGATCTCGCTGAACTTGCGCGCGATGAGCTTGTAGATTTCCCAGTCGGTCTTGCTTTCCCACAGGGGCTGGACCGCTTCGGACAGCGGATGGATGAACGGGTGCATGTCCGAGGTGTTCAGGTCGTCCTTTTCGTACCAGGTAGCCGTGGGCAGCACGATATCGCCGTACAGGCAGGTCGTGCTCATGCGGAAATCCAGCACGGTCAGCAGGTCGAGCTTGCCTTCCGCCGCTTCTTCGCGATATCGCACCTGCGCTGGCTTGATGGCGTCGGCCTCGTCGCCGAACACGGCGTTCTGCGTGCCCAGCAAGTACTTCAGGAAGTACTCGTGGCCCTTGCCGCTCGAACCCAGGATGTTGGACCGCCAGACGAACATGTTGCGCGGGAAATTGGCGGGATCATCCGGGTCGTCGCAACTCATCTGCAGCTCGCCGCGCTTCAGGCGCGCGGCCGCATACGCGACCGGATCCTCGCCGGCCGCCTCGGCCTGCGCCGTGACCTCCAGGGGGTTGGTCTGCAGCTGGGGGGCCGAGGGCAGCCAGCCCATGCGTTCGGACTTGGCGTTCAGGTCGATCATGCTGAGCCCGGCGTAGCGCGCCGCGTCCGCGGTAGGCCCCAGGATGTCGCCGACCGGCAGCTTTTCATGGCGCCACTGGCTGGTGTGCGCATAGAAAAACGACGTGCCGTTCATGTGGCGCGGCGGACGCGACCAGTCGGTGGCGAACGCCAGCGGCGCCCAGCCGAATTGCGGCCGCAGCTTTTCCTGGCCTACATAATGAGCCCAGCCGCCGCCGCTCTTGCCTACGCAGCCGCACATCATCAGCAGATTGATGATGCCGCGGTAGGTCATGTCCATGTGGTACCAGTGATTCAGCGCCGCTCCCACGATGACCATCGACTTGCCCTGGGTGTCGTGGGCGTTCTGGGCGAATTCGCGCGCCACCTGGATGACCAGGTTGCGGGGCACCGAAGTGTGCTTTTCCTGCCAGGCCGGGGTATACGGAACGTCGTCGTCGTAGGACGCGGCCACATTGGCGCCGCCCAGCCCGCGGTCGACGCCGTAACTGGCCATCTGCAGGTCGTACACGGTAGCCACGCAGGCCTGGCTGCCGTCGGCCAGCGTGATGTACCGCACGGGCACGTTGCGCACCAGCACGCTGCCGTGCTCGCCGCCGAAGTAGGGGAAGCCCACGCCGACCACGGCATCATGGCGGTCGATCAGCGACAGGGCGGGGTCCACCTTGCGGCCGCTGCCGCCATCATGGGGCTCGAGGTTCCAGCGGCCCGCCTTGGCGCCTGCGTCGACCGCGGCCTCGCCCCAGCGAAAGCCGATGCTGCCGTTGGGCACGACCAGCTCGCCGGTCTGCGCATCGACGAGCAGCGTCTTCCAGTCGGGGTTGTTGTGCTGGCCGAGCGCGTCGTCCAGCTGCGAGGCGCGCAAGAAATGGTCGGGCACCAGGCAGCCGTCGCGCTCGCTCAACTGCACCAGCATCGGCATGTCGGTGTAGCGCTTGGCATAGTCGCGGAAGTAATCCGACGCGCCGGCGTGGTGGAACTCTTTCAGGATGACATGGCCCATGGCCAGCGCCAGCGCGGCATCGGTACCCTGCTTGGGCGCCAGCCAGATATCGCCGAACTTGACCATTTCGCCGAAGTCGCTGGACACCGCCACCGTCTTGGTGCCCTTGTAGCGGACTTCGGTGTAGAAGTGCGCATCGGGCGTGCGGGTCTGCGGCACATTGGAGCCCCAGACGATCAGGTAGGTGGAGTTGTACCAATCCGCCGATTCCGGCACGTCGGTCTGTTCGCCCCAGATCTGCGGGCTGGCCGGGGGCAGGTCGCAGTACCAGTCGTAGAAGCTCAGGCAGGCGCCGCCGAGCAGGCTCAGGTAGCGCGCCCCCGCCGCGTAGCTGACCATCGACATGGCCGGGATGGGCGAGAAGCCAATCAGGCGATCGGGCCCGAAACGCTTGATGGTGTAGGCATTGGCCGCCGCGATGATCTCGGTGGCGGTGTCCCAGTCGGCGCGCACGAAGCCGCCCAGGCCGCGCACCGACTTGTAGCGCCTGGCCTTGATCGGATCCTGGCTGATGGATTCCCAGGCCGCGATGGGATCCATGGTCTTGCGCGCCTCGCGCCACATCTCCATGAGGCGGCCGCGGATCATCGGGTATTTGACGCGCTGCGCCGAATAGACGTACCAGCTATACGAAGCGCCGCGCGGACAGCCGCGCGGCTCGTGGTTGGGCAGGTCGGGACGGGTGCGCGGGTAGTCGGTCTGCTGGGTTTCCCAGGTGATCAGGCCGTTCTTGACGTAGACCTTCCACGAGCAGGAACCCGTGCAGTTGACCCCGTGCGTGGAGCGCACGACCTTGTCGTGCTGCCAGCGGCTGCGGTAGGCGTTTTCCCAGGTACGGTCTTCGTTGACCACTTCACCGTGGCCGCCCGCGAAAGTGGATTTCACCCGCGACATGAATTTCAGTCGATCGAGGAAATGGCTCATTGTGTTCTCCGTGTACGCCGATGAGGCCGGCGTGTACCAGTTACTACTCTATTGAGGGTGGGCGCCCCCCACCATTCACCGCTGGTAGAGGGTGGCCACATCAAGCGGACTAGTCCTGATGAGTCGAAATGACTAGTCATCGGAAGATCGGCTCAGCACGGCACCGGCGCATTGCGGCGCGCGTAGTACCACCAGGTTATGCACAGGCAGCTGATGTAGAAGACGATGAAGCAGTACAGCGCCGCGCTGACGCTGCCGGTCATCTCGAGCGAGGTGCCGAAGCTGCGGGGGATGAAGAAGCCGCCATAGGCGCCGATGGCGCCGGAGAAGCCCAGCACCGCCGCGGACTCCTTGCCGGCGTCCATCAGGGCCTGCTTTTCGGCCTGCGGGCCTTGCCCGCGCGCCGCCTGGGTGCGCTCATGCAGGAAGATCACCGGAATCATCCGGAAGGTGGAGCCGTTGCCCAGGCCCGTCAGGGCGAACAGGACGATGAACATGGCCAGGAAAGCCGGGAAGTTGCCGGCGCTGCCTTGGCCGGGCACGAAAGCCAGCACGCCCAGCACGGCGCCGATCATGCCGGCGAATACCAGCAAGGTGACCCGGGCGCCGCCGATCTTGTCGGAAATCCAGCCCCCCAGCGGCCGCGTCAGCGAGCCCACCAGCGGCCCCAGGAACGCGTAGGTGACCGGGTTGACGCCCGGGAACAGCGCCTTGGTCAGCATGGCGAAGCCGGCCGAAAAGCCGATGAACGACCCGAACGTGCCGATGTACAGCCAGCACATCAGCCAGTTGTGCTTGCGCTTGAAGATAACGGCCTGGTCGGCGAACGAGGCGCGGGCGTCGGCAATGTCGTTCATGCCGAACCAGGCGGCCAGCGTCGACACGAGGATGATGGGCACCCAGATGAAGCCGGCATTCTGCAGCCATATCTGGTGTTCGACGCCGTCCACGACGAAGCGTTGCGGGTCGCCGCCCAGGGCGCCGAACACGCCCATGGTGATGATGACCGGCACCACGAACTGCACCAGCGACACGCCCAGGTTGCCGATGCCGGCATTCATGCCGGTGGCGAAGCCCTTTTTCTCCTTGGGAAAGAAGAAGCTGATGTTGGCCATGCTGGAACTGAAGTTGCCGCCGCCGAAACCGCACAGCAGCGCCAGTGCCAGCAGGGTCGGGTACGACGTGGTCGGGTCGCGCAGCGCGAAGCCCATGCCGAGGGCGGGAATGAGCAGGGTGGCAGTGGAGATCGCGGTCCAGCGACGGCCGCCGAACACCGGCACCAGGAACGAATAGAAGATGCGCAACGTGGCGCCTGACAAGGCCGGCAGCGCCGTCAGCCAGAACATCTGGTTCTTGGACAACTGGAAGCCGGCCTTGTCCAGGTTGACCACGACGACGCTCCACAGCATCCAGATGCAGAATGCCAGGCTGAGCGCCGGTATGGATATCCACAGGTTGCGGTTGGCGATGCGGGCGCCGGTACTGCGCCAGAAATGCTGGTTTTCCGGTTCCCAGCGGGTCAGGACATAGCTACTGGACATGATGCTCTCGCGGGCTGGTGGGCCGGACGGCGCGCCGTCCGGCAGGGATGGGAAAATGAGTGCCGAGGGCGGTATCAGGCGGCGCGCATGGCCGGCTGGCGCATCTCGGGCCGGAAGCTGTAGTGCATCCAGATGAGCGAGACGCACACCGTGCCGTACATCAGCATGAAGGCGCTGGAACGGATGCCGGTAAGGTCGAGCAGGGCACCGAACAGGATGGGCAGCACGAATCCGCCCAGGCCGCCGGCCAGGCCGACGATGCCGGACACGGCGCCGATGTTGCTGTCGAATTCATCCGAGATGAACTTGAACACCGAGGCCTTGCCGATCGCCATGGCGATGCCGACCACGAACATCAGGATGGTGAACGTGGTGGGCCCGAGCGCCAGCGAGAATTCGCGCGCGCCGGTGTCGGTCTGGATGATGAAATGCGTCTGGGGATAGCTGAGGATGAAGAAGGCGACCCAGCACACCCACATGACCCACCAGGTGGTGCGGTAGGCGCCGTATTTGTCGGATATCCAGCCGCCCACCGCCCGCAGCACGCCGCCAGGCAGCGAGAAGCAGGCCGCCAGCAGCGCGGCGATCTTCATGTCGAAGCCGTATTCGCCGACGTAGTATTTGGTCATCCACAGGGCCAGCGCCACGTACCCGCCGAATACCACCGAGTAGTACTGGCAATAGCGCCACACGCGCGGGTCGCGCAGCATCGCGATCTGGGCCGACAGGCTCGCCCCGCCGCGCACATTGTGGGCAGGGTTGGTGGCGGAGAACAACCAGAAGAGAACGGCGGTGACCAGCAGGGCGATGGCGTAGACCTTGGGGACGATCACCCAGGCGCCGCCGGCCGCGGCGATGAGCGCCGGCGCGACGAACTTGGTGAGCGCCGAACCGGAGTTGCCGGCGCCGAAGACGCCCATGGCCAGGCCTTGCCGGCTGCGCGGGAACCAGCGCGCCACGTAGGGAGTGCCCACCGAGAACGATCCGCCGGCCAGGCCGACGAACAGGCCCAGCAGCAGGAAGTGCCAGAACTCGGTGGCATAGGCCAGCAGCCAGATCGCCGGCACCGATACCAGCATCAACAGGAAGAACACGATGCGGCCGCCGTAGCGATCGGTCCAGATGCCCAGCGGCACGCGAATGAGCGACCCGCTGAGGACCGGGGTGGCGGCCAACAGGCCAAATTCGGTTTCGGACAGCCCGAGCTGGTTCTTGATCGGGATTCCCAGCACGGCGAAGATCATCCATACCGCGAAACAGATCGTGAAAGCGAACGTGCTCGAGATCAGGACACGGGTCGCGGCTCCCGTGGAAGACTGGTTGGCCATGATTGCTTGCTCATGTCATTGGACATGCATGCAAGATAGGCTCGCGACGGGTGCATGCATATTCGCCGAGAGACCTGCCAGGCCCCTGCAATGTGACTAGTCCTTGCGGCGCCATACGGGTATGCTCGCCGCAACGACAGGCCATCAAAACCGGAGGACGCCCATCTTGAAGACGCCCCATGACGACCCGGACGCCGTAGTCCGGTTCTGGCGCGAAGCAGGTCCCGAGCGGTGGTTCCGCAAGGACGCCGCCTTCGACCAGGTTTTCCGCGAGCGCTGGCTGGATTTGCACATGGCCGCCGCGCGGCGTGAACTCGATCACTGGGAAGCCAGCGCGCCGGGCGCGCTGGCGCTGCTGATCCTGCTCGACCAGTTCCCGCGCAATGCGTTTCGCGGCACCGGGCACATGTACGCCACCGATCCGCTGGCCCGCTACTACACGCGCCGCCTCTTGAAGGCCGGCCACGATGCCCGCATCGAAACCGGCATGCGCGTATTCTGCTACCTGCCCTTGTCGCACTCGGAAAACCTGGACGACCAGCGGCAGTCGGTGGCGCTGCAACGCAAGCTGGGCGAACCGTGGCTTTACCACGCCGAAGACCACCTGCGCATCGTCGAACGTTTCGGCCGCTTCCCGCACCGCAACGCGCTGCTGGGACGAGACACCACGCCCGAAGAGCAGGCCTTCCTGGACGACGGAGGGTTTGCCGGCTAGTGCCCGGCGCGCGCGGCCTTCCACGCCGCATACGGACCCGGCAGGCAGACGGCGCACGGCCGATAGCCGGCCGCCAGGGCGGCAGCCTCATCGGCGAAGAACACCCGATAGCGCACGTAGCCGCCGCGCGCGATGGCCTGCCGGGCGGAGCGGCAATCCAGCCGTCCATAGATGCGCGTGCCGCGATGTCCGCCGAGCGCGCCGGGCCGCTCGCTGCAGTACTGCCGCCCGTCCGGGCCGGTCAACCGCCATTGCCGGGCGGGCGTGGCGGGCGCCGGGCCGCGGCTCATGCCGCGGCCTCGTCCAGGGCGTTCGCCTCCCGGCGCAACAGCTCGCGCTTGCGCTCCACCCCCCAGCGATAGCCGGAAACATCGCCGTCGCGCCGGACAATGCGATGGCATGGTATGGCCACTGCCAGCGGATTCGCCCCGCACGCCTGGGCGACTGCCCTCACGGCCTTGGGTGCGCCAATGCGGCGCGCGATATCGGTATAGCTCGCAGTCTGGCCGGGCGCGATGTCGCGCAGCGCTTGCCAGACGCGCTCCTGGAAAGCCGTGCCGCGCACATCCAGCGGCAGGTTCAGGCCCAGGGCCGGCGCCTCCACGAACCCCACCACCTGTGCAACCAGCTTCTCGAACTCCGGCTCGCCGCCACGCAGCCGGGCGCGCGGAAAGCGGTCTTGCAGGTCGCGCACCAGCCGCTCGGGATCGTCGCCCAGCCAGATCACACAGACACCGCGCTGGCTGCGTGCCACCAGGATCGAACCAAGTGAACACTCACCTACGGCGAAATCTATATCAGTATTAGGCCCGCCAGCCTTGTAGTCGGCCGGGCGCATGCCCAGCAAGCGTGCGGATGCTTCATAGAAGCGGCTGTTGGAATTGAACCCGGCGCCATAGATGGCATCGGTCACGGTACCTGGCCCGTTCAGTTCCTGGCGCAGCCGATGGGCGCGGTACGCGTCGGCATAGGCCTTCGGGGTCAGGCCAGTCTCGGCCCGGAACAAGCGGTGAAAGTGAAAGGTGCTCAAACCCGCCTGCCGGGCCAGGGCTTCCAGGCTGGGCGGCGTCTCGGCGCTCTCGATATGCCGGCAGGCTTGCTCCACCAGCGCCGTGCGACGGGCAGCGGCGCTGCCGCGGTCAGCCGCGGCGCGGCGACTGGGGCGATAGCCGGCCGCTTCCGCGGCTTGCGGCGTATCGAAGAATTCGACGTTCTCGCGGCGCGGCAGGCGGGCCGAACTGCTGGGCCGGCAATACACTCCAGTAGTACGCACGGCGTAGACGAAACGGTGGTCGGCGCGGGCATCGCGCGACTGCACGGCCGCCCAGCGGGCGTCATCGGTTTCATAGTCAGGGGCTTGCATGGCGGATCCTGGAATAGGCATATCTGCACTGTAGACCGGAATTCAATCGCAAGGATCCTGGTTCTTGCGATTGAATTCCAAATTCTGAAAGTGAGCATTCACCCCATAAAAATATGCGCCCCAGCTCCCGATACCCGCCCTGTGGATAACCTCTAAGATGCGCCGCTGTGCACAGTGTGTGGACCCTGGTTGAACAAGCCGCCCATTTCCATCCGGCCCGAAAAGTTGTTCAACTTGCGTCCTTGCGCCAAACAGAAGTCCTGCACACCCAAAAAACGTCGCAAGCACATGAAATAGAATCGCTTTTTCGAGTTGATGCAGTTATCCACAGGCCTTATTAATCATCATTCTTTATATAAAGAAGAAAAGAGGAGAAAAACATCTATGCCCACCAGCGCCATCCCCATGCCTGAATTCAACCCATGCGTATCCTGCTGATAGAAGACGAAGCCGAGCTGGCGCGCTGGCTGTCGCGCAGCCTGGCCCGCCATGCCGGCTTCGTGGTGGAATGGGCCGATGACGGGTTATTGGCGGAACGCCGCCTGGCAGTGGAAGAATTCGACGCGGTCATCCTGGACCTCGGCCTGCCGGGAATGGACGGCCATACCTTGTTGTCCAAGATTCGCGCGCGCGATGACCGTACCCCCGTGCTGGTACTGACCGCGCGCGACTCGCTGGCGGAACGGGTGGGTACGCTGCATGAGGGCGCCGATGATTTCCTGCCGAAACCGTTCGTGCTTGAAGAACTCGAAGCCCGGCTGACTGCGTTGATCCGCCGCAGTCGCGGCCGCGAACATCCGCGCTTGTCGCTGGGCAACCTGGTGCTGGACACTTCTACACAGCGTTTCACGGTGCAAGGCCAGCCTTTGCAGTTATCCCCACGCGAACATGCCGTGCTGCGCGTGCTCATCCAGCGCAGCGGCGAACCGATGAACAAGCAGCAGATCCTCGACCGTATCCAGACCGACGATTCCGACATCAACCTGGAAGCGATCGAGGTCCTGGTGCATCGCCTGCGCAAAAAACTCATCAACACCGGTGTACAAGTCGTCACGCTGCGCGGCATGGGCTACTGCCTGGAGGCCGTGGTTGAAAAATAGGCTCCGGGCGTGGCTGCAGGCGACGCCCAACCGCACTCTCAAGTCGCTGCTGTTGTGGTGGCTGATCCCGGCCCTGGTCTTCATCATGCTGATGGCGCTGTGGCTGTCGAACCACCAGCTGCGCACCCAGGTCGACCTGGCCTATGACCGTTCGCTGTCGGGCGCCCTGCGTTCCATCGACCACAACATATCCACAGCCAGCGGTGGATTAGCCATGGAACAGCCGTATTTGATGCTGGAATTCTTCGAGTTGACGGCAAATGGCAGCGTGTATTACCGGGTCGCCACCGAGGACGGCCTGGCGGAAATCGGCAGCCCAGGCCTGCCGCTGCCGGAAAAACCGCTCATTTCCGGTCAACCTCAATTCTTCTACGCCGAATACCAGGGGGAACAGGTGCGCGTGGCGGCCCTGGCCCGGCCAATGGACCCGCCGCTGTACAACGACCACGGCGGGCGCGTCATCGTGCAAGTGGCCGAAACGCTCGAATCGCGCCAGGACTTCCTGGACCGCGCGCTGCTGCGCGCGCTCGAACGCGACATCGTGGTCATCCTGATTGTCATCCTGGTGGTGGTCTGGAGCGTGTTCATGGCGGTCCGTCCCCTGGAACGCTTGCGCCAGGATGTGGAAAACCGGTCTACAGACGATTTAAGCCCCGTGAGCGCGTCGGACATCCCAGGTGAGGTCGTACCCCTGGTCGACGCGATTAATCTCCACATGGCCCGTTTTGCGGCCCAGGCGAGGCTGCAGCGGCAGTTCCTGGACGACGCATCGCATCAACTGCGGACGCCGCTGTCGGTCCTGCGCACCCAGACGGCCTATGCGTTGCGTGAAACCGACCCCGAAGAAGTCCGGGCCGTGTTGCTGGCGATGCAGGAAGGCCTGGACCGGGCGGTGCGCACCACCAACCAGATGCTGTCGCTGGCGCGCGCCAAGGACGCCACCCTGGCCGAAGGCGGGCTCGCGCCGGAACGCGTCGACCTGGCCGAAGTTGCCCAGGCGGTCATCCGCGCCCTGTTGCCCGCGGCGCGGGCGCGCCGGCTGGACCTGGGGCTGGAAGCCTCCAGCTTGCCGGTCTGCATCCAAGGGGTCGACTGGCTGCTGCGCGAGGCGCTCAGCAACCTGGTCGACAATGCCATCCGCTATACGGCGCCCGGCAGCCAGGTCACCGTGCGCGTCTATGCCGATGAACGCTACGCCCGGGTCACCGTGGAAGACAGCGGTCCCGGCATGTCGGCCGAGGACATCGCCCGGGCCAGTGTGCGGTTCCGTCGCGGCGCCGCCGGCAAGAACCGGCCCGGCGCCGGCCTGGGGCTGGCCATCGTCGGCACTATCGTCGAGATCCATGGCGGCAAGATGGTGCTCGAGAACCGCACACCGCTGGCCGGCCTGCGAGCGGCATTGGTATTTACCCTAGGTTCGTTCCGGAATGCTGCGGCGCGGCATGAAATTGCCGGGTTCTGAAAGCTTCCGGAAAGCCTGCGTTGGTTACGGTTCTGATCCGTTGGCCCTTGGTCCGCCTGCAGCGCGCCAGGCCCGCTTACGACGACATCTAAAAAGCGATTCACGGAGACCGCAAGATGCATACTTTCCTGAAAGCCCGCCTGGCGGCGATTCTGGGCGCTTGTGCGCTGTTGACAGGCATGGCCGTCCAGGCCGCCGAGGAACCCCGCCGGCCCGAATGTATCGCCCCGGCCCAGCCCGGCGGCGGTTTCGACCTGACCTGCCGCCTGGCCACCGAAGGCCTGAAGCAGAGCGGAGCCCTGAAAGAACCGATGCGCATCGTCTACATGCCGGGCGGCATCGGCGCGGTGGCCTACAACAACATCGTGGCCCAACATCCCGACGAGCCGGGCACCATCGTGGCGTTCTCGGGCGGTTCGCTCCTGAACCTGGCGCAGGGCAAGTTCGGCCGCTACAACGTCGATGACGTGCGCTGGCTGGCCGGCATCGGCACCGACTACGGCGTGGCCGTGGTGCGCGAAGATTCGCCCTACAAGACGCTGAAGGACCTGATGGATGCTTTCAAGAAGGATCCCACCAAGATCGTCCTCGGCGCCGGCGGCACCGTGGGCAGCCAGGACTGGATGAAAGCCGCGCTGACCGCCAAGGCGGCCGGCGTGGATTTCCGCAAGATGCGCTTCGTAGCCTTCGAGGGTGGCGGCGAAACGGCCACGGCACTGCGCGGCGGGCACATCCAGGCCTACATGGGCGATGCGGCCGAAGCGTTCACCATGCTGGAGGGCGGTGCGCCCATCCGCGTGCTGGCGGTGTTCAGCGACGAGCGCCTGCCCGGCAAGCTGAATTCGGTTCCCACTGCCAAGGAACAGGGCTACGACATCGAATGGCCGATCATCCGCGGCTTCTACGTCGGTCCCAAGGTCTCGGACAAGGACTACCAATTCTGGGTCGAGGCCTTCAACAAGACCATGGCCTCGCCCGAGTACGCCAAGCTGCGCGAGCAACAAGGGCTGTTCCCGTTCAACAAGACGGGTGCCGAGCTCGACGCGTACGTCAAGGAGCGCGTGAAGATGTACCGCGAATTGGCCGACAGCTTCGGGCTGATCAAGAAGTAAGACACGGGGCGGCGCCGGCCGTCCTGGTTCCATGCCGCCGCGTTCAGGCTACATGAGGCGCTCTTTGCGTCGACGGCGGCTTTGCGATCTCTGGAAACCGGATCATGAATGATCGAACCCTGGGCATACTCGCCCTGATCCTGGCCGCCTTCATGACGTGGGCGGGCTGGGACATCGAAGCTCCCTTTGCCTACGAACCGGTGGGCCCGCGCGCCTTCCCGCTGCTGGTCGCCCTCATCATCGGCCTGTGCGGCTTGCGCCTGGCCATCAAGGGCGGCAACGCGGTGGAAGTCAATTCGGCCGGGGCCAATGGCCGCATCGCGCTGATGGTCCTGTACGCCGCGGTCTATGCGTTCCTGTTCCAGTGGCTCGGCTTCGTCATCGCCACGGCGTTGATGACCGTCCTGGTGGGGCGCCTGTTCGGCGGCTCGTGGCTCAAATGCGCCATGGGCGGCGTGGTCATGGGTGTCTTCTTCTTTCTGTTGTTCGACCACGCGCTCGATGTGGTCCTGCCCACCGGTCTGCTGGGAGACCTGCTATGAGCGGCATTCTCGATCATCTCTCCATCGGTTTCGGCGTTGCGTTTTCGCTGACCAACCTGCTGGTGGCCGCCATCGGCTCGTTCATCGGCACCATGGTCGGCGTGCTGCCCGGTCTCGGGCCGATCAATGGCGTGGCCATGCTGATTCCCATCGCATTCGCGATGAACCTGCCGCCGGAAACCGCCCTCATCCTGCTCGCCGCCGTCTACGTGGGCGCGGAATATGGCGGGCGCATCACCTCCATTCTGCTGAATGTGCCGGGCGAAGCCAGCGCGATCATGACGACGCTCGACGGCTATCCGCTGGCGCGGCAGGGCATGGCCAACGTGGCGCTGTCGCTGTCGGCATGCTCGGCATTCTTCGGCGCCATCGTTTCGGTGACCGGCATCATCCTGCTGGCGCCGCTGCTGGCCAAATGGGCGCTCGCGTTCGGGCCGGCCGAGTACTTCGTGCTGATGGTGTTCGCCTTCTGCTGCCTGACCAGCCTGCTGGGCAAGCAGCCCATCAAGGGCGTGCTGGCGGCCATGATAGGCCTGGGTATTTCCACCATTGGCGTCGATTCCAATTCCGGCGTGTATCGCTACACCTTCGACTCCGTGCACCTGGCGGACGGCATCGATTTCGTGGTGGTGGTGATTGCATTGTTCGCAGTCGCCGAGATGCTGGAAATGCTGGAGAAAGTCGCCGCCGGACACAGCGTGGAAGTCAAGCCGAGCGGCCGCAAGCTGTTCAACCTGAAAGAGTTGGCGTTCACCTGGTGGAGCATCGTGCGCAGTTCGCTGGTGGGCTTTGGCGTCGGCGTCCTGCCTGGCGCCGGGGCCAGCGTGGCCGCCGCCGTGGCCTATTCGCAGGAAAAGCGCATCATCGAGAACAAGGATCCCAACGCGAAGTTCGGCAAGGGCGACATGCGCGGGCTGGTGGCGCCCGAATCGGCCGCCACGGCATCGGCCATCGGCTCGTTCGTGCCGATGCTGACGCTGGGCGTGCCGGGTTCGGGCACCACGGCCGTGATGATGGGCGCGCTGACGCTGTACAACATCACGCCCGGGCCGGTGCTGTTCGACACCAAGCCCGAGCTGGTATGGGGCCTGATCGCCTCGCTGTTCATCGCCAACGTGCTGCTGTTCCTGATGAACGTGCCCATGGTGCGGGTGTTTTCCAAAGTGCTGTCGGTGCCTGGCTGGCTGATGGTGCCCGGCATTCTCAGCATCAGCTACATCGGCGTGTATGCGATCAACGCCGGCACCTTCGACCTGCTGATGGTGGTCGGCATCGGCACCATCGGCTACTTCCTGCGCAAGTTCGGCGTGCCGATGGCGCCGCTGGTGCTGGGGGTGGTGCTGGGCGACATGATGGAGCAGAACCTGCGCCGCGCCCTGTCGATTACCAACGGCGATATTTCGGTGCTGTTCGAGAGCTCGGTATCGATCGGCCTGTGGATCGCCGCCGCCGCTGTGGTGGTCGTTCCGCAGTTGCTGCGCAAACTGCGCGAGGGGCGGCAAACGCACAAGGCGGCCGCCTGATCCCGCTTATTCGCAATAAATTAGGGCCGGAAGAGATTCTTCCGGCCCTTTTTTGTGTGGCAGCGAGCATCTATACGCGCTGCAGCCGCTCGATCGCCGCATCCAGGGTGTCGTCTTTCTTGGCGAAGCAGAAGCGCACCAAATGATGGTTGGATTGTTCGGCCTCCGGGTGCTGGTAGAAGGCCGACACCGGGATGACCGTCACACCGTGCTGCACGGTCAGCTCGCGGGCGAAGTCGGCTTCCGATTGCCTTGATATGGCGCTGTAGTCGGCCAGCATGAAGAACGTGCCGGGGCTGGGCAGCGGCTTGAAGCGCGTGCCGGCCAGGCCCGCGGCAAGACGGTCGCGCTTGGCCTGGTAGAACGTCGGCAAGCCGCTGTAAGGAGCTGGATCGCGCATGTATTCCGCCAGGGCGACTTGCATGGGCGACGATACGGTGAACACCATGAACTGGTGCACCTTGCGCAGCTCCGCGCTCAATTGCCGCGGCGCGCAGCAATAGCCCACTTTCCAGCCGGTGGTGTGGTAGGTCTTGCCGAAGGACGAGATCACGAATGCGTGTTCCGCCAACAGCGGCCGCCGTGCCAGGCTGGCGTGCGGCTTGCCATCGAACACAATGTGTTCATAGACCTCGTCGGACAGCAGCAATACGCCGGTGTCCCGCACGATGGACTCCAGCGCATCCAGGTCGCGTTCTTCCAGGACTGCGCCGGTGGGGTTGTGGGGGAAGTTCAGCATCAACAGCCGGGTGCGCGACGTAATGGCATCCCGCACGCGCTGCCAGTCGATACGGTAGTACGGGTCGTCGGCGGTGGGCGCCCGCAGCGGCACGGGCACCGCCGTGCCCCCGGCCAGCCGGATGGCCGGCAGGTATGAGTCGTAGCAGGGCTCGATCACCACGACTTCGTCGCCGCTGTTCACCACCGCGAGTACCGTGGCCATCAAGGCTTCGGTCGCGCCGCTGGTGACGGTGATTTCGGTTTCGGGGTCGTAGGCGTGGCCGTACAAGGCGTTGGTCTTGTCGGCAATGGCCTGGCGCAAAGGCGCGATGCCGGGCATGTACGGATACTGGTTGTGGCCGGCCGACATGGCGCGCGAGACCAGTTCGCACAAGCGGGGATCGGGGTCGAAATCGGGAAAGCCTTGTCCCAGGTTGATGGCCTGGTGCTCGATGGCCAGCCGGCTCATGACAGTGAAAATCGTTGTGCCGACATCGGGCAGCTTGGATCGGATCATGGCAATGAAGCAGCGTGAGAAGGAAGCGGGAAACGCGTAAGTATCCCACTAACCATGACACGGCCGGCGCATGGTGACACTCGTATGTCCACCTGGGGAGAATTGAAAAAATGCGACATAGGGGTAAACAACTATTTGTTTACCGTCGAAGCCATGAGTATGCTGAGTTTCGCAGTTGATTCAAGTGTTGCACAGGCTCCCTTTCGCGTCGGCGTCCTTGATTCACTTGCATTCTTTTTTTCATCAGGACGCTATACAAATGGTTCAGAAGGGCAAGGTCAAGTGGTTCAACGCCGATAAGGGTTTCGGCTTCATTACGCCGGACGCCGGCGGTACCGACGTATTCGCACACTTCTCGGCTATCCAGGGTCGCGGTTATCGCAGCCTGAATGAAGGCCAGGAAGTTGAATTCGAAGTCAAGGAAGGTCCGAAAGGACCGCAAGCGGCCGATATTCGCCCGCTCTGAGTCGGGAAATCCCGATTTCCCGCAAGCCAGGGTTTCCTGGCTGCAACGCCCCACCACAGTGATGTGCTGGGGCGTTGTTGTATGCGTCGCCGCCGCGCGGTGCTGCTTGCGTTGCTGCGGTTGCCGCAGATGTGGGCAAGTTGTTGGGTAAGTGTGTGGATAACTTGTGGAAGAGTCTGCTCCCAGGCGGTGGCGGCCTCTTCACTCCGGGGTCGAGGACGCAGTTTTACACAGCGGCTCTATCTCGCCGGCCAGGGCTATAGCAAATATTCTATCGATGGTCCCTCTCGGCTCCCGAGGCGAGCTGCTGCAATTTTCTCTATGTTTACGGGGGCTTATTCGCGCAGGCTGGGCGGCTTGGGATTCGTTCATGCGCTCTTGGCCAATTGGAGGCAGCACGGCCATATTGCACTGCGATGAGGCTTGAAAGGTTGTTCACAAAGATATCCCCAGGCAAATCAAGCGTCGATTGACGGGTCAATTGAGATGTTTCCCTGTGGGCATTTTTGTGGATAGCTCGTCGTGGTTGTAGGGACACTCCTGTCTGGTTGCGTTTTGGTTTTGCCAGTTATAGGGCCTCCATTCGCGGCTCTTCCCTATGCCACTGCTGCTAATTACTGATGTTTCACGTGAAACGCATGTGATCCCATTTAATGCGGCTGGACTATGGGTGGAGTTTCATGTTTCACGTGAAACATATCCCGTTTGGTCGATGCCGGCCGCTTCATACTGAATGCGCTGTCCGAAGGTTTGAATGTTTCACGTGGAACATGCGGGCTTGGGAGGTTCCATGGCCGTCGCTGTGCTGGCGCGGGTGCCGGCAGTCGTATCGATGTGCGATCAGCATCTGCAGTAGGCCGTCCTGGCTGGGGCCGTGAGAGCGGGCCGGCCACGTCGCTCGGCTCGGGCGCGCCACCAGGCGCCCTCGGCCCCCTACGGGGGCTTCCCTCGCTCCAACTGGCCGACCCGCTCTCACGGCCCCAGCCAGGACTCACATCCGCGGCATGCCCCGTCCCTCCGGCGGCAGTCATCAGGTAATACTTCGACCAGTGGCTATATCCGCTCCTCTCGCCCATGAGCGTAGTTGGAACTCGTGCTTCCGTCTATAGGGGCTGTAGCCTGCGCGTGTCAGTGGCGCCTGAGTGGCCAGTTGGAGCGAGGGAAGCCCCCGTAGGGGGCCGAGGGCGCCTGGTGGCGCGCCCGAGCCGAGCGACGTGGCCACTCAGGCGCCACTGACACGCGCAGGCGTCTCAAGAACCCAAAGACCGATGGCCGCCGTGCCTTAAACACCTGCGATATCCGGCAGAGGGCGCTCGGAAGGGCGCTTCTGTGCACCCATATCACCAGGCGGGCTAGGCGCCCCAAGGGGCAGATCCTCCCATAACAGACTGATGTTTTGTTAGCCATCGGCAGCTAGTACGTGTCGTGAAAACAGCGGCATGCTAGCAAGCTGAAGTCGCACCCCAACCAGTAAAGCAATGTGTCGGCAAGGGTAGGCAACCCATTGCTGATCTTCGTTTCAAATCCATCCCATGTTTCACGTGAAACACCGGCCGCCTCCAAACTATAATGGCAGCCATCAGCTCTTTTTTCTGCTTTTCATCATGGATTATCCGCGCGAGTTTGACGTGATTGTCGTGGGTGGCGGCCATGCCGGTAGCGAGGCAGCCCTTGCCGCGGCTCGCATCGGCGCAAAAACCTTGCTACTCACGCACAGTATCGAAACCCTGGGCCAAATGTCCTGCAATCCCTCCATTGGCGGGATCGGCAAAGGACACCTGGTCAAAGAAGTCGATGCGCTCGGCGGCGCCATGGCCATTGCCACCGATGAAGCAGGAATCCAGTTCCGTATTCTCAACGGATCAAAAGGGCCCGCCGTCCGCGCCACGCGTGCCCAGGCCGACCGCGTCCTGTACCGCAAAGCCATACGCTCCCGTCTAGAAAACCAGTCCAACCTCTGGATCTTCCAGCAGGCCGTCGACGACCTCATGGTCCAGGGCGACAAAGTCGTTGGGGCAGTCACACAGATCGGCCTGAAATTCCACGCCCGTACCGTCGTGCTCACCGCCGGGACCTTCCTGAACGGACTCATCCACGTCGGGCTGCAGAACTACTCCGGCGGCCGCGCCGGCGACCCGCCCGCCATCTCCCTGGGCCAGCGCCTCAAAGAACTCAAGCTGCCGCAGGGCCGCCTCAAGACGGGCACGCCGCCCCGCATCGACGGACGCACCATCAACTACAGCGTGCTCGAAGAGCAGCCGGGCGACCTGGATCCCATACCCGTATTTTCATTCCTGGGTACGGCCGCCATGCACCCCCGGCAGTTGCCCTGCTGGATCACCCACACCAACGCGCGCACCCACGACATCATCCGTGGCGGCCTGGATCGCTCGCCCATGTACAGTGGCGTCATCGAAGGCGTGGGGCCGCGCTACTGCCCGTCCATCGAAGACAAGATCCACCGCTTCGCCGACAAGGCCTCGCACCAGGTATTCCTGGAACCCGAAGGGCTCGATACCCACGAGGTCTACCCCAATGGTGTCTCGACCAGCCTGCCGTTCGATGTGCAATGGGAGCTTATCCATTCCTTGCCCGGCCTGGAAAATGCCCATATCTTGCGGCCTGGCTACGCCATCGAATACGACTACTTCGACCCGCGGGCCTTGAAGACCACGCTCGAGACCAAAGCCATCGGCGGCCTGTTCTTCGCCGGCCAGATCAACGGCACCACCGGCTATGAAGAAGCCGCTGCCCAAGGCCTGTTGGCCGGCGCCAATGCCGCCCTGCAGGCGCTGCAACGCGACGCCTGGACCCCGCGCCGCGACGAAGCCTATCTGGGCGTGCTGGTCGACGACCTGGTCACGCGCGGCGTGACCGAGCCGTATCGCATGTTCACTTCCCGCGCCGAATACCGCTTGAGCCTGCGCGAAGACAACGCCGACCTGCGCCTGACCGAAATCGGCCGCAAGCTGGGCCTGGTAGACGACGCGCGCTGGGATGCTTTCAGCCGCAAGCGCGATGCCGTGGCGGCCGAAGTCGAGCGCTTGAAATCGACCTGGGTCAATCCGCGCAGCTTTCCGGCCGAGGCGGCCGAGCCGCTGCTGGGCAAGGCGATTGAACGTGAGTACTCACTATCAGACTTGCTGAAGCGCCCCAACGTGTCATATGCCACTCTCATGGCTGCCCGCAATGCCGACGGCACCTTGCTGGCGGGCCCTGGCGTGCAGGACGACCCGATCCTGGCCGAGCAGGTGGAGATCCAGGTCAAGTACGCCGGCTATATCGCCCGGCAGCAGGACGAGGTGCAGAAGCACCTGGCCCATGAACAACAGCGCATCCCGGCCGATATCGACTATGACGCCGTCAGCAGCCTGTCGTTCGAAGTGCGCCAGAAACTCAAGGACCATCGCCCCGAAACCATCGGGCAGGCGGCGCGCATTTCCGGCGTGACGCCAGCGGCCATTTCCCTACTGCTTATTCACCTGAAGCGCCTGCACTACGGCACGCGCAAGCAAGCCGCATGAGCGCCGCGCCCGACGACGGCCTGGCAAGCCGGCTGGCGCGCGCATGCGACCAGCTGGCGCTGCCGATCGCGGCCGCGCAGGCCGACCAGTTGCTGGCCTATCTGGCGCAGATGCAGCGCTGGAATCGCACCTACAACCTCACCGCCATCCGCGACCCGGGACAGATGCTGGTGCAGCACCTGTTCGACAGCCTCAGCATCGTCAACCCGCTTGCCGGGGCGCTGGATACGGCGCAAGCCAGCCTGTACGACATCGGCTCGGGCGGCGGCCTGCCCGGCGTCGTGCTGGCCATCATGCAGGCTGGCTGGCAAGTGACGTGCGTCGACGCCGTCGAGAAAAAAACCGCCTTCGTGCGACAGATGTCGGGCGTGCTCGGCCTGCCCAACCTGCAGGCGGTCCACGCGCGCGTCGAGGACCTGCCGCCTGCCGGCCGCGATATCGTCGTATCGCGCGCTTTTGCTTCACTCAATGATTTTGCTTCGCTGGCCGGCCGCCACGTCGGCAACGATGGTACCCTCGTCGCCATGAAAGGGAAGGTGCCGGAAGACGAGATCGACGTCCTGCACCGGCAGGGCGAGTGGCGCGTGGAAGACATCCAGGCGCTGCACGTGCCGGAACTGGATGCGCAACGCTGCCTCATCTGGATGCGCCGCAGTCAAGGAACTCTATGAACAATACCCCGCCCAGCAAATCCGCCCGTGTTTTTTGCATCGCCAACCAGAAGGGCGGCGTCGGCAAGACCACCACCGCCATCAACCTCGCGGCGGGCCTGGCCACCCACGGCAAGCGGGTGCTGTTGGTCGACCTGGATCCCCAAGGCAACGCCACGATGGGCAGCGGCATCGACAAGAGCACCCTGGAGTCCAACCTCTACCAGGTGCTGATCGGCGACGCTTCCATCAGCGAGGCCAGCGTGCGCTCGGAAGCGGGCGGTTATGACGTGCTGCCGGCCAATCGCGAACTCTCCGGCGCCGAGATCGACCTGGTCAATATGGACGCCCGCGAACGCCAGCTCAAGATGGCGATCGACAGCGTCGCCGGCCAGTACGATTTCATCCTGATCGATTGCCCTCCCACGCTGTCGCTCCTGACGCTCAACGGGCTGGCCGCGGCGCACGGGGTGATCATCCCGATGCAATGCGAATACTTCGCCCTGGAAGGCCTGTCCGACCTGGTCAACACCATCAAGCGGGTGCATCGCAATATCAACGGCGACCTGCGCCTCATCGGCCTGCTGCGCGTGATGTTCGATCCGCGCATGACCCTGCAGCAACAGGTCTCGGCCCAGCTCGAGTCGCATTTCGGCGACAAGGTATTTTCGACCGTCATCCCACGCAATGTCCGCCTGGCCGAAGCACCCAGCTACGGCCTGCCCGGCGTGGTATACGACCGCGCCTCGCGCGGCGCCCAGGCGTACATCTCGTTCGGCGCCGAAATGGTCAAGCGCGTCGAAACCATGGATTGAAGCGTCGGCACAACCTGAAAGCTAAAACAAAGGATTGATTCGACATGGCCACCAAGAAACCCAAAGGTCTCGGTCGCGGACTTGACGCGCTGCTCGGCGCGGACGGCCCGGCCATCGACACCATCGGCAAAGCCGCCGCGGCCAAGCCCGACGGCCCGCCGTCCACGTTGCCCGTTGGCAAGATGCGCGCCGGCAAGTACCAGCCGCGCACCCGCATGGACGAAGGCGCGCTGAACGAACTGGCCGACTCCATCCGCACGCAGGGCATCATGCAGCCCATCCTGGTGCGCGCCCTCGGCGACGATCCCGGTCATTACGAGATCATCGCGGGCGAACGCCGCTTTCGCGCCGCCCAGCTGGCAGGGCTGAAGGAAGTTCCCGTGCTGGTGCGCGAAGTCGCCGACGAGAACGCCGCGGTGATGGCGTTGATCGAGAACATCCAGCGCGAAGACCTGAACCCGCTCGAGGAAGCCCAGGGCGTACGCCGCCTGCTCGACGAATTCGGGCTCACCCACGAACAGGCCGCCCAGGCCATCGGCCGCTCGCGTTCGGCCACCAGCAACCTGCTGCGGCTCATGAACCTCGCCAGCCCGGTGCAGACCATGCTGCTGGCCGGCGACATCGACATGGGGCATGCGCGCGCGCTGCTGGCGGTGGACGCCGCCATGCAGATCCAGCTGGCCAACCAGATCATCGCGCGGCGCCTGTCGGTGCGCGAGGCGGAAAAGCTGGTCGCCAAGGCCGCCAAGGAATCGGATACCGCGCCGCGCAAGAAAACCAACGGCGCTTCACGCGACGTCGCGCGCCTCGAAGAGGCGCTTTCCGACCACCTCGGCACGAAGGTCGCCCTGAAAGTCGGAGCCCGCGAAAAGGGCCAGATCGTCATCGACTTCCACGGCTGGGAGCACTTGAATTCCCTGCTCGAACGCCAGGGCCTGTCCGGGGTGCTGGATGCCTGAGCGCCCGCCGGCGATCGCGCTGCTGGCCACCGGGGGCACCATCGCCGGCGCCCAGTCGGGGGGCGCGGCCCATGCCTACCGCGCCGGCGCCGTGCCGGTGGACCAGCTGCTGGCCGCCGTGCCGGGCCTGGAGCGGCTGGCCCGTATCCAGGCCGAACAGGTCGCCAGCGTCGGCAGCCAGAACATGACGCATGCCGTCTGGGCGGCGCTGGCGCGGCGCATCGAGGCGCTGTGCCGCGACCCGGCGGTCGACGGCATCGTGGTGACCCACGGCACCGACACGCTCGAGGAAACCGCGTATTTCCTCAGCCTGGTCATCCGCCACGACAAGCCCCTGGTCCTGGTAGGCGCCATGCGGCCGGCCACCGCGCCGGGCGCCGACGGCCCGGCGAACCTGTTTCACGCCGTGGCCCTGGCCGGCTGCGCGGCGGCGAAAGGCCGCGGGCCGCTGGTCGTCATGAACGAAGATATCCATTACGCCCGCGAAGTCCAGAAAATCGCCTGCGCGGGCGTCAACGCCTTTGCCTCGCCCAATCGCGGCCGGGCGGGAGTCATGCGGGGCAGCACCGCCAGCTTTTTCTCCCGTAACGACACACTCCATTCCAGCGCCAGCGCGTTTTCGCTGCAGGCGCTCGAGGCCGCCGGCTGGCCTCGCGTCGACGTCCTCCACGCAGGGGTAGGGCTGGATGGCGAGCTGGTCGATTTCCTGGCCGCCCGCTCGCGCGGCATCGTGCTGGCCGGGGTGGGCGACGGCAATGCCACGGACCTGGCCTTGCAGGCCCTGCAGCGGGCCGCCGGGGCGGGGGTGGCCGTGGTGCGGGCCAGCCGCACCGGCAGCGGCCGGGTGGCCCGCAACGTCGAAGTGGACGACGATGCCCTGGGTTTCATAGCGGCCGGCGAGCTCAGCCCGCAAAAGGCCCGCATCCTGCTCATGCTGGGCCTGTCCCTGACGCGCGACCCGGCCGTCCTGCAGGAGTTCTTCGACCGCTATTGAGCCTGCGGATCGCGAAGCAGGGTGATTTGACTTTCAAAATGAAAGTGTTCATAATCCCTAGTTCTCCGCTGGAGGGGTGCCCGAGTGGTTAAAGGGGGCAGACTGTAAATCTGTTGGCCTTGCGCCTACGTTGGTTCGAATCCAACCTCCTCCACCAGAGACCCATATTCCAAATCCAGGCGTACAGCCTGGATTTGCAGTGTAAGGCCCTTGGTTTTTCCGTGCGGTTGCGTGCGGCGGGCGTTGCGGAATAGGGGCCGAGTGGTGAAAGGTATGCCCGCGGGTGTAGCTCAATGGTAGAGCAGAAGCCTTCCAAGCTTACGACGAGGGTTCGATTCCCTTCACCCGCTCCAGAATTTGCCCATGTGGCTCAGTGGTAGAGCACTCCCTTGGTAAGGGAGAGGTCACGCGTTCGATCCGCGTCATGGGCACCACTACTTTTTGTTCTCTTCTTAGTCAGAAGCTTCAATCCAGGTCAGGAGTCAGCCATGGCAAAAGGCAAGTTTGAACGTACCAAGCCGCACGTGAACGTGGGTACGATTGGTCACGTTGACCACGGCAAAACGACGTTGACGGCGGCGATCACGACGGTGCTGTCGACGAAGTTCGGCGGGGAAGCCCGCGGCTACGACCAGATCGATGCGGCGCCGGAAGAGAAGGCGCGTGGTATCACGATCAACACGGCGCACGTGGAATACGAGACGGAGAACCGTCACTACGCGCACGTTGACTGCCCGGGGCACGCGGACTACGTGAAGAACATGATCACGGGCGCGGCGCAGATGGACGGTGCGATCCTGGTGTGCTCGGCCGCAGACGGCCCGATGCCGCAGACGCGCGAGCACATTCTGCTCTCGCGCCAGGTTGGCGTGCCGTACATCATCGTGTTCCTGAACAAGGCGGACATGGTCGATGACGCGGAGCTGCTGGAGCTGGTGGAAATGGAAGTCCGCGAGCTGCTGTCGAAGTACGACTTCCCGGGCGACGACACGCCGATCATCAAGGGTTCGGCCAAGCTGGCGCTCGAAGGCGACAAGGGCGAGCTGGGCGAGCAGGCGATCCTGAAGCTGGCCGAGGCGCTGGACACGTACATCCCGACGCCGGAGCGCGCGGTTGATGGGGCGTTCCTGATGCCGGTGGAAGACGTGTTCTCGATCTCGGGTCGCGGCACGGTGGTCACGGGTCGTGTCGAGCGCGGCGTGATCAAGGTTGGCGAGGAAATCGAAATCGTGGGCATCAAGCCGACGGTGAAGACGACCTGCACGGGCGTGGAGATGTTCCGCAAGCTGCTGGACCAGGGCCAGGCGGGCGACAACGTGGGTATTCTGCTGCGCGGCACCAAGCGCGAGGAAGTCGAGCGTGGCCAGGTGCTGGCCAAGCCGGGTTCGATCACGCCGCACACGGAGTTCACGGCCGAGGTGTACATTCTGTCCAAGGAAGAAGGCGGGCGTCATACGCCGTTCTTCAACGGCTACCGTCCGCAGTTCTACTTCCGCACGACGGACGTGACGGGCTCGATCGAGCTGCCCAAGGACAAGGAAATGGTGCTGCCGGGCGACAACGTGTCGATGACGGTCAAGCTGCTGGCGCCGATCGCCATGGAAGAAGGCCTGCGCTTCGCCATCCGTGAAGGCGGTCGCACCGTCGGCGCCGGCGTCGTCGCCAAAATCATCGCCTAAGCCAGGCGTTTTGCATGGGGAAGCCGGCCCTTCTGGGCCCGCTTCCCATGTTTGTCGGAAAAGTAGTACTATGTATGGTTCCGCAAGTCGCCATACATACTCGCAAGAGGTTTTAGGGGTATAGCTCAATTGGCAGAGCGTCGGTCTCCAAAACCGAAGGTTGTAGGTTCGATTCCTACTGCCCCTGCCATCCTGTTTGGCCGCCATCGCGGCCGAAACCATGGCCCAGTTCGTTGTCAACCCCGCTCGCTCTTAAACCCGCCGGGAGATCACCGCAAGTCGCGCATTCAAGGCGGGCTCGCGTCGCAAAATGTCTAATACCAGCGTAGAAACCGTAACCAGTACTGCCGACCGGATCAAGCTCGGGCTGGCGGTGCTTGTTGTTATTGCTGGCATCGTCGGGTTTTCGGTGCTCAGCGCCCAGCCCATGGCTGCCCGCATCGGCGTGTTCGTCGGCGGCCTGGTGCTTGCCGCCCTGATCGCCTGGTTCAGCGAGCCCGGCCGTCGCACCCTGAGCTTCGCCAGCGAGTCGTTCAACGAGGCCAAGCGCGTTTCCTGGCCGACCCGCAAGGAAACGACCCAGATGACCGGGATCGTGTTCGCCTTCGTCGCGGTCATGGGCTTGCTCATGTGGGTGCTCGACAAGGGCATCGAATGGATACTCTACGGCCTGTTGCTGGGCTGGAAATAAGGACGCCGAATGAGTAAACGTTGGTATGTCGTCCATGTGTACTCGGGCATGGAGAAAAGCGTCCACAAGGCCCTGAACGAGCGCATCGAGCGCGCGGGCCTGCAGACGTCGTTCGGCCGCATCCTGGTGCCTTCGGAAGAAGTCGTCGAAATGAAGGGCGGCCAGAAGTCCATCAGCGAGCGCCGCATTTTCCCGGGGTACGTGCTGGTCGAGATGGATCTCACCGACGAAACCTGGCACCTGGTGAAGAACACCAACCGCGTCACCGGCTTCCTGGGTGGCTCGGGCAATCGCCCCACGCCGATTTCCGAAAAGGAAGTCGAGAAGATCCTCTCCCAGATGGAAGAGGGCGTCGAGAAACCCCGCCCCAAGATCCTGTTCGAAGTGGGCGAGATGGTTCGCGTGAAGGAAGGTCCGTTTGCAGACTTCAACGGCAACGTCGAGGAAGTCAATTACGAAAAGAGCAAGGTGCGCGTGTCTGTCACCATTTTTGGCCGCGCCACGCCCGTCGAGCTCGATTTCAGCCAGGTCGAGAAGACCTGATTTTCAACCCCGGGGAGCTCGCCGCGTCTGGCGGCGGGCGATTGAACCCGCAAGGAGCAAAGCATGGCGAAGAAGATCGTCGGCTTTATCAAGCTGCAAGTGCCGGCTGGTAAGGCAAACCCCTCTCCCCCGATTGGCCCGGCGCTGGGTCAGCGTGGCCTGAACATCATGGAATTCTGCAAGGCGTTCAACGCCAAGACCCAGGGCATGGAGCCCGGTCTGCCGATTCCGGTGGTGATCACCGCCTTCGCGGACAAGAGCTTCACCTTCATCATGAAGACCCCGCCCGCGACGGTCCTCATCAAGAAGGCTGCCGGCGTGCAGAAGGGCTCGTCCAAGCCGCATACCGACAAGGTCGGCAAGCTGACTCGCGCCCAGGCCGAGGAAATTGCCAAGACCAAGGAACCCGATCTGACCGCGGCCGACCTCGAAGCCGCCGTTCGCACGATCGCTGGCAGCGCCCGCAGCATGGGCATCACGGTTGAGGGGATCTGATCATGGCCAAACTGTCCAAGCGCGCCGCCGCCATCGCCAAGAAAATCGACCGCACCAAGCTGTATCCCGTGGCCGAAGCCCTGACCCTGGTCAAGGAAACCGCCACCGCCAAGTTCGATGAATCCATCGACGTGGCCGTGCAGCTCGGCATCGACCCCAAGAAGTCCGACCAGCTGGTCCGTGGCTCCGTGGTGCTGCCCGCCGGTACCGGCAAGGCCGTCCGCGTGGCCGTGTTCGCCCAGGGCGACAAGGCCGAGGCCGCCCGTGCGGCCGGCGCCGACATCGTCGGCCTGGAAGACCTGGCCGAGCGCATCAAGGGTGGCCAGATCGATTTCGACGTGGTCATCGCCTCGCCCGACACGATGCGTGTCGTGGGCGCCCTGGGCCAGGTCCTGGGCCCGCGCGGCCTGATGCCGAACCCCAAGGTCGGCACCGTGACCCCGGACGTCGCCACGGCGGTGAAGAACGCCAAGGCCGGCCAGGTCCAGTATCGCACCGACAAGGCGGGCATCATTCACGCCACCATCGGCCGCGCCTCGTTCGGCGTGGAACAGTTGCAAACCAACCTGGCCGCGCTGGTCGACGCCCTGCAGAAGGCCCGTCCCGCCGCCGCCAAGGGTATTTATCTGCGCAAGCTCGCCGTGTCGTCCACCATGGGCGGCGGTGCGCGCGTGGAAGTGGCATCGCTGTCGGCCAACTGATCGGCCGCGGCAAAAACGAACTTTGGGCTGCATCCGGGTCATACCGGATGTTGCTGTCAAAGACCGCTGGAGCAGGGCACAGGCAGCCGCATCGCAGGTGCCCCGCTTAATCCCGGAGCCAACCGGGTCCGGATCCAGCGTAGACGGCGTCCCCAGGAAGATTTCTTTACCCGAAGAACTCAACCAGGCGCCGCATTCGGTTGACGCGCAAGGCCAAGGCCCCAGGCGTCTTTTGATGGAGTGTTCAAACCGTGAGTCTCAATCGTCAAGAGAAAGCGGTGGTGATCGAGGAAGTCTCGGCAGCTGTTGCCAAGGCCCAGTCGATCGTTATCGCCGAGTACCGTGGTCTGGACGTCGCCTCTGTCACCGTACTGCGCAAGACTGCGCGTGAATCGGGCGTGTACCTGCGTGTTCTCAAGAACACGCTGGCCCGTCGTGCGGTTGCCGGCACGGCTTTCGAGCCGCTGTCCGAGCAACTGACCGGTCCGCTGATCTACGGGATCAGCAACGATCCGGTTTCGGCGGCCAAGGTCCTGGCAGATTTCGCGAAGAGCAACGACAAGCTGGTCATCAAGGCGGGCTCGCTGCCCAACAACCTGTTGAACCAAGAAGGCGTGAAGGCCCTGGCCACCATGCCCTCGCGCGAAGAGTTGCTGTCGAAACTGCTGGGCACCATGCAAGCCCCCATCGCGCAATTCGTACGTACGCTCAACGAAGTTCCGACCAAGTTCGCCCGCGGCCTGGCTGCCGTGCGCGACCAGAAGGCGGCGGCGTAAGCCACCGTCCGCGGAATTCGCTGAACGACCGAGCGACACCCAACCTGGCATTTATCCAATTTTGGAGTTCTGAAAAATGGCACTTAGCAAAGCTGAAATCCTTGACGCCATCGCTGGCATGACCGTGCTCGAGCTGTCCGAGCTGATCAAGGAAATGGAAGAGAAGTTTGGCGTGTCGGCAGCCGCCGCCGCCGTGGCCGTGGCTGCCCCCGCTGCCGGTGGTGGCGCCGCCGCCGCCGAAGAGCAGACCGAATTCACCGTTGTGCTGGCCGAAGCCGGCGCCAACAAGGTGAGCGTCATCAAGGCCGTGCGCGAACTGACCGGCCTGGGTCTGAAGGAAGCCAAGGACCTGGTCGACGGCGCGCCGAAGCCCGTCAAGGAAGGCATCGCCAAGGCTGACGCCGAAGCCGCCAAGAAGAAGCTGGAAGAAGCCGGCGCCAAGGTCGAACTCAAGTAAGACTTTGCGTCGACGCCCGGGGACAGCGCAATTTGCCGTCCCCGGGCTTTTGCGTTTCCAGGAAACCCCTACTGCCGGGGTGTCCTTTGCAGAGAGGTTTCCTGGAGTCGTATCACCTGGGGCCGTGGTTGACGGCCCATGCAACCTCGAGTCGGAGTGCTCATGCCTTACTCGTACACCGAAAAAAAGCGCATCCGCAAAAGCTTCGCCAAGCGTGAAGACGTTCAGAACGTACCCTTCCTGCTTGCCACGCAGCTTCAATCCTACCTAACTTTCCTGCAGGCGGATACTCCCCCCGCTGATCGTGCCAACGATGGTCTGCAGGCGGCGTTCTCGTCGATTTTCCCGATTGTCAGCCATAACGGGATGGCGCGCTTGGAGTTCGTCAGCTACGTGCTGGGCGAGCCGGTGTTTGATGTCAAGGAATGTCAGCAGCGTGGCCTGACCTACGCGTCGCCGCTGCGCGCCAAGGTGCGCCTGGTGCTGCTCGACCGCGAAGTCAGCAAGCCGACCATCAAGGAAGTGAAAGAACAGGAAGTCTACATGGGCGAAATTCCGCTCATGACTGGCACCGGTTCGTTCGTCATCAACGGCACCGAGCGTGTCATCGTCTCGCAGCTGCACCGTTCGCCCGGCGTGTTCTTCGAACACGACCGCGGCAAGACCCACAGCTCGGGCAAGCTGCTGTTCTCGGCCCGCGTGATTCCCTACCGCGGTTCGTGGCTCGACTTCGAGTTCGATCCCAAGGACGTGCTGTTCTTCCGGGTCGACCGTCGTCGCAAGATGCCCGTGACGATCCTGCTCAAGGCCATCGGCATGACGCCGGAATCGATTCTGGCGCACTTCTTCGACTTCGATAATTTCGAGCTCAAGAGCGAAGGCGGCATGATCGAGTTCGTGCCCGAGCGCTGGAAGGGCGAGATGGCGCGTTTCGACATCTCCGACCGCGATGGCAAGGTCATCGTCGAGAAAGACAAGCGCATCAACGCCAAGCACCTGCGCGACATGGCTGCCGCCGGCATCCAGCGCATCTCGGTGCCGGAAGAGTTCCTGTACGGCCGCGTGCTGGCCAAGAACATCGTCGACGCCGAGACCGGCGAAGTGGTGGCGCATGCCAACGACGAGATCACCGAAAGCGTGCTGGGCGCGCTGCGGGCGGCCAACGTGCGCGAAATCCAGACGCTGTATACCAACGACCTGGACCGCGGTCCGTACATCTCGCAGACGCTGCGCACCGACGAAACCGCCGACCAGATGGCCGCGCGCGTGGCCATCTACCGCATGATGCGCCCCGGCGAGCCGCCCACCGAAGACGCGGTCGAAGCGTTGTTCCAGCGCCTGTTCTACAGCGAGGAAACCTACGACCTGTCGCGCGTGGGCCGCATGAAGGTCAACAGCCGCCTGGGCCGTGGTGAGGACATCACCGGCCCCATGACGCTGACCAACGAGGACATCCTCGAGACCATCAAGGTGCTGGTCGAGCTGCGCAACGGCCGCGGCCAGATCGACGATATCGATCACCTGGGCAACCGTCGTGTGCGTTGCGTCGGCGAACTGGCCGAGAACCAGTTCCGCGCCGGCCTGGTGCGCGTCGAGCGCGCCGTCAAGGAACGCCTGGGCCAGGCCGAGACCGAAAACCTGATGCCGCACGACCTGATCAACTCCAAGCCGATCTCGGCTGCCATCAAGGAGTTCTTCGGCTCGAGCCAGCTGTCGCAGTTCATGGACCAGACCAACCCCTTGTCGGAGATCACGCACAAGCGCCGTGTCTCCGCCCTGGGCCCGGGCGGCCTGACCCGCGAGCGCGCCGGCTTCGAAGTGCGCGACGTGCATCCCACGCACTATGGCCGCGTCTGCCCGATCGAAACGCCGGAAGGCCCGAACATCGGCCTGATCAACTCCATGGCGCTGTATGCCCGCCTGAACGAGTACGGCTTCCTGGAAACGCCTTACCGCAAGATCATCGACGGCAAGGTCAGCGACCAGATCGACTACCTGTCGGCCATTGAAGAAAGCAACTACGTCATCGCGCAGGCCAACGCCGCGCTCGATGACGAAGGCCGCTTCGTCGACGACCTGGTGGCGTGCCGTGAAGCCGGCGAAACCATGCTGACCGCGCCGGCCAACGTGCACTACATGGACGTGGCCCCGTCGCAGATCGTCTCGGTGGCGGCTTCGCTGATTCCGTTCCTGGAGCACGACGACGCCAACCGCGCGCTGATGGGCGCCAACATGCAGCGCCAGGCCGTGCCCTGCCTGCGTCCCGAGAAACCGGTGGTCGGCACCGGCATCGAGCGCACCGTGGCGGTCGACTCCGGCACCACCGTGCAGGCGCTGCGCGGCGGCGTGGTCGACCACGTCGACGCCGAGCGTGTCGTGATCCGCGTCAACGACGAAGAAAACGTCGCGGGCGAAGTCGGTGTCGACATCTACAACCTGATCAAGTACACCCGTTCCAACCAGAACACCAACATCAACCAGCGTCCCATCGTCAAGCGCGGCGACAAGGTCGCCAAGGGCGACGTGCTGGCCGACGGCGCTTCCACCGACCTGGGCGAACTGGCGCTGGGGCAGAACATGCTCATCGCGTTCATGCCCTGGAACGGCTACAACTTCGAAGACTCGATCCTGATCTCGGAAAAGGTCGTGGCCGACGACCGCTACACCTCGATCCACATCGAGGAACTGACGGTGGTGGCGCGCGACACCAAGCTCGGGCCCGAGGAAATCACCCGCGACATCAGCAACCTGGCCGAAACCCAGCTGAACCGCCTGGATGATTCCGGCATCGTCTACATCGGCGCCGAAGTCACCGCCGACGACGTGCTGGTGGGCAAGGTCACGCCCAAGGGAGAGACCCAGCTGACGCCGGAAGAGAAGCTGCTGCGCGCCATCTTTGGCGAAAAAGCGTCCGACGTGAAGGACACCTCGCTGCGCGTGCCCTCGGGCATGGTCGGCACCGTCATCGACGTGCAGGTGTTCACGCGTGAAGGCATCGTGCGCGACAAGCGCGCCCAGTCCATCATCGACGACGAACTGCGCCGCTATCGCCAGGACCTGAACGACCAGTTGCGCATCGTCGAGAACGACCAGTTCGATCGTATCGAGAAGATGCTGATCGGCAAGACGGTCAATGGCGGCCCGCGCAAGCTGGCCAAGGGCGCCACGATCACCAAGGCCTACCTGGCGGACCTGGACCGCTGGCAGTGGTTCGACATCCGGCTGGCCGACGAGCCGCACGCCGTGGTGCTGGAACAGGCCAAGGAATCGCTCGAGCAGAAGCGCCACCAGTTCGACCTGGCCTTCGAAGAGAAGCGCAAGAAGCTGACGCAAGGCGACGAGCTGCCCCCGGGCGTGCTCAAGATGATCAAGGTCTACCTGGCCGTCAAGCGTCGCCTGCAGCCCGGCGACAAGATGGCCGGCCGCCACGGCAACAAGGGCGTGGTCTCGCGCATCACGCCGGTCGAGGACATGCCCCACATGGCCGACGGCACCCCCGCCGACATCGTGCTGAACCCATTGGGCGTGCCCTCGCGGATGAACGTCGGCCAGGTGCTGGAAGTGCACCTGGGCTGGGCCGCCAAGGGCGTGGGCCATCGCATCGCCGACATGCTGCGCGACGAGCGCACGGCGCAGGTGAAGAACGTGCGCGCCTACCTGGACAAGGTCTACAACACCACCGGCACCGGCGCGCAGATCGACACCCTGACCGATGACGAAGTCATGGAACTGGCGCAGAACCTCAAGAACGGCGTGCCGTTCGCGACGCCGGTGTTCGACGGCGCCACCGAGGAAGAAATCGGCAAGATGCTCGAGCTGGCCTATCCCGACGAGGTCGCCCAGCGCATGCAACTGACCGAATCGCGCACGCAGGCATGGCTGTTCGACGGCCGCACCGGCGAGAAATTCGAGCGTCCGGTCACGGTGGGCTACATGCACTACCTGAAGCTGCACCACCTGGTCGACGACAAGATGCACGCCCGTTCCACCGGTCCGTACTCGCTCGTTACCCAGCAGCCGCTGGGCGGCAAGGCGCAGTTCGGCGGCCAGCGTTTCGGGGAAATGGAAGTGTGGGCGCTGGAAGCCTACGGCGCCGCCTACACCCTGCAGGAAATGCTGACGGTGAAGTCCGACGATATCACCGGCCGTACCAAGGTTTACGAAAACATCGTCAAGGGCGACCACGTCATCGATGCCGGCATGCCGGAATCGTTCAACGTGCTGGTCAAGGAAATCCGCTCGTTGGCCCTCGACATGGATCTGGAGCGTAACTAATGAAAGCGCTACTCGACCTCTTCAAGCAAGTCTCGCAAGACGAGCAGTTCGATGCCATCAAGATCGGCATCGCCTCGCCCGAGAAAATCCGTTCGTGGTCCTACGGCGAAGTCCGCAAACCCGAAACCATCAACTACCGCACGTTCAAGCCCGAGCGCGACGGCCTGTTCTGCTCGAAGATCTTCGGGCCGATCAAGGACTACGAGTGCTTGTGCGGCAAGTACAAGCGCCTGAAGCACCGCGGCGTGATCTGCGAGAAGTGCGGCGTCGAAGTGACGGTGGCCAAGGTGCGCCGCGAGCGCATGGGCCACATCGAGCTGGCCAGCCCGGTCGCGCACATCTGGTTCCTCAAGAGCCTGCCCTCGCGCCTGGGCATGGTGCTGGACATGACGCTGCGCGACATCGAGCGCGTGCTCTACTTCGAGGCCTGGTGCGTCATCGAGCCCGGCATGACGCCGCTCAAGCGCGGCCAGATCATGTCCGACGACGACTTCCTGGCCAAGACCGAAGAGTACGGTGACGACTTCCGCGCCCTGATGGGCGCCGAGGCTGTGCGCGAGCTGCTGCGCACCATCGACATCGACCGCGAAGTGGAAACGCTGCGCGGCGAGCTCAAGGCCACCAGCTCGGAAGCCAAGATCAAGAAGATCTCCAAGCGCCTGAAGGTGCTGGAAGGCTTCCAGAAGTCGGGCATCAAGGCCGAGTGGATGGTCATGGAAGTGCTGCCCGTGCTGCCGCCGGACCTGCGTCCGCTGGTGCCGCTCGATGGCGGCCGCTTCGCTACGTCCGACCTGAACGACCTGTACCGCCGGGTCATCAACCGCAACAACCGCCTCAAGCGCCTGCTCGAACTGAAGGCGCCCGAAATCATCCTGCGCAACGAAAAGCGCATGCTGCAAGAGGCCGTCGATTCGCTGCTGGACAACGGCCGCCGCGGCAAGGCCATGACTGGCGCCAACAAGCGCCAGCTGAAGTCGCTGGCCGACATGATCAAGGGCAAGAGCGGCCGCTTCCGCCAGAACCTGCTGGGCAAGCGCGTCGACTATTCTGGCCGTTCGGTCATCGTGGTGGGCCCGCAGCTCAAGCTGCACCAGTGCGGCCTGCCGAAGCTGATGGCGCTGGAGCTGTTCAAGCCCTTCATTTTCAATCGTCTCGAAATGATGGGCCTGGCGACCACCATCAAGGCCGCCAAGAAGCTGGTCGAAAGCCAGGAACCGGTGGTCTGGGACATCCTCGAGGAAGTCATCCGCGAACACCCGGTCATGCTGAACCGGGCGCCGACCCTGCACCGCCTGGGCATCCAGGCGTTCGAGCCGGTGCTGATCGAAGGCAAGGCGATCCAGCTGCACCCGCTGGTCTGCGCGGCCTTCAACGCCGACTTCGACGGCGACCAGATGGCCGTCCACGTGCCGCTCTCGCTGGAAGCCCAGCTGGAAGCGCGCACGCTGATGCTGGCCTCGAACAACGTGTTGTTCCCCGCCAACGGCGAGCCCTCGATCGTGCCGTCGCAGGACATCGTGCTGGGCCTGTACTACACGACCCGCGAGCGCATCAACGGCAAGGGCGAAGGCATCTTCTTCACCGACGTGGCCGAAGTGCAGCGCGCCTACGACAACGGCGAAGTCGAGCTGCAGTCGCGCATCACCGTGCGCCTGACCGAGTACGAACGTGACGACAACGGCGAATTCCAGCCGGTGCTCCGCCGCCACGAAACGACCGTCGGCCGCGCCCTGCTGTCCGAGATCCTGCCCAAGGGCCTGCCGTTCTCGGTGCTGAACAAGGCCCTGAAGAAGAAGGAAATCTCGCGCCTGATCAACCAGTCGTTCCGCCGCTGCGGCCTGCGCGACACGGTGATCTTCGCCGACAAGCTGATGCAGTCGGGCTTCCGCCTGGCCACCCGTGGCGGCATTTCGATCGCCATGGGCGACATGCTGATTCCCAAGGCCAAGGAAGGCATCCTGGCCGAGGCCAGCCGCGAGGTGAAGGAAATCGACAAGCAGTACTCGTCGGGTCTGGTCACGTCCCAGGAACGCTACAACAACGTGGTGGACATCTGGGGCAAGGCCAGCGACAAGGTCGGCAAGGCGATGATGGAACAGCTGGCTACCGAGCCGGTGGTGAACCGCCACGGCGAGGAAGTGCGCCAGGAATCGTTCAACTCGATCTACATGATGGCCGACTCGGGCGCGCGCGGTTCGGCCGCCCAGATCCGCCAGTTGGCGGGCATGCGCGGCCTGATGGCCAAGCCGGACGGCTCGATCATCGAAACGCCCATTACCGCGAACTTCCGCGAAGGCTTGAACGTACTGCAGTACTTCATCTCGACCCACGGCGCGCGCAAGGGCCTGGCCGACACCGCGCTGAAGACGGCGAACTCGGGCTACTTGACCCGCCGCCTGGTCGACGTTACGCAAGACCTGGTGATTACCGAGGAAGATTGCGGCACCACCCAGGGCTACGCCATGAAGGCGCTGGTCGAGGGCGGTGAAGTCATCGAACCGCTGCGCGACCGCATCCTGGGCCGCGTGGCCGCGGTGGACGTGGTCGACCCCGATACGCAGGAAACCGCGATCGCCGCCGGCACGCTGCTCGACGAAGACCTGGTCGACCTGATCGACCGCATCGGCGTCGACGAAGTGAAGGTGCGCACGCCGCTGACCTGCGAAACCCGCCATGGCCTGTGCGCGCACTGCTACGGCCGCGACCTCGGCCGCGGCTCGCACGTGAACGTGGGCGAAGCGGTCGGCGTGATCGCTGCCCAGTCGATCGGCGAACCGGGCACCCAGCTGACGATGCGTACGTTCCACATCGGCGGCGCGGCGTCGCGTTCGGCCCTGGCCAGCGCGGTGGAAACCAAGTCGACCGGTAAGGTGGGCTTTGCCAGCACCATGCGGTATGTCACCAACGCCAAGGGCGAACGGGTGGCGATCTCGCGTTCCGGTGAACTGGCGATCTACGACGACAACGGCCGCGAGCGCGAGCGTCACAAGATCCCGTACGGCGCCACCGTGCTGGTGGGCGACGGCGAAGCCGTCAAGGCGGGTACCCGCCTGGCCACCTGGGATCCGCTGACCCGTCCGATCGTGTCCGAATATGCCGGCGCGGTGCGCTTCGAGAATATCGAAGAAGGCGTCACCGTGGCCAAGCAGCTCGACGAGATCACGGGCCTGTCCACGCTGGTGGTCATCACGCCCAAGACGCGCAGCGGCAAGGGCGTTACCCGTCCGCAGATCAAGCTGGTCAACGAGAGCGGCGAGGACGTCAAGATCGCCGGCACCGATCACTCGGTGAACATTTCGTTCCCGGTGGGCGCGCTGATCACCGTGCGTGACGGCCAGCAGGTCTCGGTGGGCGAGGTCCTGGCCCGTATTCCACAGGAATCGCAGAAGACGCGCGATATTACCGGCGGTCTGCCGCGCGTGGCCGAGCTGTTCGAAGCGCGTTCGCCCAAGGATGCCGGCATGCTGGCCGATGTCACGGGCACCGTCTCGTTCGGCAAGGACACCAAGGGCAAGCAGCGCCTGGTCATCACCGACCTCGAGGGCGTCAGCCACGAATTCCTGATCCCGAAGGAAAAGCAGGTGCTGGTGCACGACGGCCAGGTGGTGAACAAGGGCGAAATGATCGTCGACGGTCCGGCCGATCCGCACGACATCCTGCGCCTGCAGGGTATCGAGAAGCTGGCGACCTACATCGTCGACGAAGTCCAGGACGTCTACCGTCTGCAGGGCGTGAAGATCAACGACAAGCACATCGAGGTGATTGTTCGCCAGATGCTGCGCCGCGTGAACATCGTCGATGCGGGCGATACCGACTTCATCCCGGGCGAGCAGGTCGAGCGTTCCGAGCTGCTGAACGAGAACGACCGCGTCACCGCCGAAGACAAGCGCCCCGCCACGTACGACAACGTGCTGCTCGGCATCACCAAGGCCTCGCTGTCGACCGACTCGTTCATTTCCGCGGCGTCGTTCCAGGAAACCACCCGTGTCCTGACCGAAGCCGCGATCATGGGCAAGCGCGACGACCTGCGCGGGCTGAAGGAAAACGTCATCGTCGGCCGCCTTATCCCGGCGGGTACCGGCCTGGCCTATCACATTGCCCGCAAGGACAAGGAGGCCCTGGAAGCCGCCGAGCGCGAAGCCGCGCGGCAACTGGCCAACCCGTTCGAGGACGCGCCTGTCACGGTCGATGTCGACACGCCGCCTCCGTCCGGCGCCGGCCAGGAAGGGCCCGCCGAATAAGGGCGCTCCGCCATCGGTACAGCCGGCATGCCGCAAGGTATGCCGGCCGCCAGGTGAAACTGAAACGGCCGCTGAATTGCTTCAGCGGCCGTTTTTTTGCGCCGGCGCCATGCCAGGCGCCAGGTGACCGGACTGCTAGCGCCCGGCGCGCGCCTGTGCCGATTTGAACACCGGGCCCCATTGCGGGTGGCCGGCCTCGTTGGGCGCGAGTACGAACGCCGGGTCGAGCTGCAAAATGCGTACGAATGTGTCTTCGCACAATTGCGCGTAGTTGCGCACGCAATAGCTGAACGCCTGCAACTTGTAGGCCTCGATGCGCAGCGACTTGGGCGCGGCGGCAATGTCCCCCGACGTCGCGACGGTGCGGATGACGCCGCCATACTGCCCGGCTGCGTATTGTTGTTTGACTTCCGCCAGCGCATCCTGCGCGGCTTGGGACGGTGGGCCTTCAAGGCTGGAACCAAACCCGGCGCAGCCGCCGAGCGTGATCAGAAGGCAAAGCAGAGGGGGCAAGAAAGCGCGAGTCTTCATGAACGATTGAGCCTGTGCCTGTGGAAGAAGGAGTCACATCCTGTTCCCGGCGTAGCCATTGTGAAATGAACCCGGGAAGGATGCTCGGATAATATCCGTTGTATGAATCAATAGCGCATGCTGCGATGCAATAAACATGCTTCTTACTGCGAGTTCCGGTTATAAAAAGTAACTTCAGTAAACTGCGCATGGCGCCTGCGCGAGAATCGAGCCCCCTCGTTTATCAGGCGATGGTTTCTCGCGCATTTCCATTCCGTTTCGGTCATGTTCACCTCCGCCGGCTTTTCCACCCCGCGCGGGCCCTTCGCCGGCGCCGCGCCTCTTGCCCATCGCCCGCTCAGCGCCATCGCCGCGACTGCCGCGGGCGGGGTGCCCCAGTCCCGCATCCAGCGGCTGATTGCCGAGCTCATTCCGACCCTCGAGGAACTGCACGAGGATGGACGGATCTGCGGCGATATTTCAGTTCATTCCATCGGACTGGATGAAACCGGGCGCGCGCACTTGATGGCGTTGTCGGGCTATGCGCCGGCAGCCGAACCCAAGGCGCCTACGCCCGGCTACGCCCCGTTCGAGCTCTACACTGAAGATTCCGAATGGCCACGCGGACCCTGGACCGACATCTACGGGCTCTGCGCCGTGGCGTATGCGCTGGTCACCGGCCAGCGGCCGCCCGCCGCTCCGGAGCGGCGCATCTCGGAGACGTATCGTCCCCTGTCCACGATGGACCTGCCGAAGTATGACGCGGCGTTCTGCCAGGCAGTAGATGCCGGCCTGGCCGTCGCGCCCGCCGATCGGCCCCGCACCGTCCAGGCCCTGGCCGAATTGCTGGCATTGCCGGCGCCGCCGCGGGCCGCCGAGCCCGCCGTGGCGCTGGCGCCCGCCGCGACGCCAGCCGCGGCCCCGGATGCGCCGGGCCGCGCCCACCGGCAAAGCTTCCGCGCGGTTGCACGGGCCATCCTGCTCGGCGTGGCGACGCTTGGCGTGTCGGCTTACTGGTGGGGCCGGCTGACCGGCGCGCCGGAAGGGGTCATTACCCATTCGGAAACCGTGGTGGGAGCCGATCCTACCCCGGTAGAACGGGTCGCGCCGCCGTCGCTCCGGGATCCAGCCCCCGTAGCCATGGCGGAGCTGCCCGCGGCCGAATGGCAAGGCGGGTATGCCGAGGCGGCGCCGGGCGTGTCCGCCGACGCGCCGGCCCCGGCAGAGCCGGCCGACGGAAACGCCGCGCCCGCCAGCGCCGCTCCATCGCAAACGCCGCCGCCGCCGGCCCGGGTCCGCGTCAGCATAAATGTGCGTCCCTGGGGCGAGATTCTCATCAATGGCGTGCCACGCGGCGTGACCCCGCCCCTCAAGACCCTGCGGCTGGCCCCGGGCAAATATTCGGTGACGATCCGCAACAGCGCGCAGCCGCCCTACCGCACGACGCTCGAAGTCAAGGCGGGCCAGCCCACCATGATTTCCCACATATTCCGCTAGGCCTGCTCATGCGGGGGCTGCTTTTAGAGGGGGCTCAGGCCCGCGCGCCGTCCTCGTAGTCTGCTTCGGCCAGCGCTTTCGGCAAGCTGAGCACGAAGCGCGCGCCCGAGCCCGGCTGGCTGTGAATGGCGACCTGTCCGCCATGGCGTTGTGCCACGGTGCGCACAAACGCCAGGCCCAGGCCGGAGCCGACCGTGCTGGAGCGATGCGCGTCGCCGGTGCGGAAGAAGGGCTCGAACAGGCGGGCCTGGTCGTCCGGCGCAATGCCCGGGCCGGCATCTTCGATCTCGATGTCCCAGGCATCGGCGCCCGCTTGGACACGCAGTTGTACCGGGCTGCCATCCGGGCTGTACTTGATGGCGTTATCCAGCAAATTGCTGATGGCGCGCATGATCAGCGTCTGGTCGCCGTTGGCCAGCGCCGGCCCGGGCGGTACCTGCACGCCCAGCGTGATGCCGCGCGCCTGGGCGGCGGCCCAGAATTCATCGGCGGCCTCGCGCACCAGGTCGGCCAGGTCGAGTGTCACGTGCGCGATGTCCATCGATTCGGCGCGCGTCAACTGGATGAAGTCGTCCACCAGTCTGAGCGTGCGCTTGGCCAGGTGCGCGATGCGCGCCAGCGCTTCGGACGGGGGCCGACTGCCGTCGTGGTCGTGCTGGTTCAGCGCCACCAGCGCGAGGATCGAATTCTGCGGCGCCCGCATATCGTGCGAGATGAAGCGAAGAGTTTCATCGCGCCGGCGCTCGGCCTGCCGTATGGCGGTGATGTCGCTCAGCGTTACCACCGTGCCGGCATAGCCGCCCGTGGCATTGCGGATGGGCGCGCACCGCAACAGCACATCCTGGCCAGCCCGGTCGCGCAGCTCGACGCTGATACGCTGGGCCGCGGTATCGCCATTGGCCTGGGCGGCGCCGTACGCATGCAGCGCCTGGTGCACGACCTGGCGGGCGGCCTGGTCGGAAAAGGCTTGCTCCAGCGCCGGCGCGACCACCTGGCCGGCCCTGGGCGGACGGATGCTCAGATGCAGGAAGTACAGCACCGCGGGACGATTGCGGAACTGCAGGCGCCCCGCCAGGTCGATGACCAGCGTGGCATCGGGCATGCCGTCCAGCCCATCGGCGAGAAAGCGCCGCAGGTTGCGGACGCGGCTGAGGGTCCGATCCAGTTCGCCCACGTAATGATCCAGCGACCGCCCGATGCGGCCGCCTTGCGGTCCGGCTTCGTCCAGCACCGGCGGATACTCGAGCCGCAACCGCTTCATCTCGCCGTCCATGTAGCGCAGCGCGGCTTCCTGGCTGCGCCAGCTCCACAAGGGGTAGCAGACCGCGACGCCCAGCAGGGCCGCGCCGGGCGGCAGCCACAGGTTGGCCCAGCGCAGAGCCGCGAGGGCCGCCGCCAGCGCCAGCGCCAGCAGGGCCACGCTGCACATGACGGCCTGCCGGGGCGACAGCCTGGGCAGCGCCAGGCACAACAGCAACACCGGAATGGCGCTGGCCAGCGCGGTCTGCCACGGTGCCGCATATTGCAGCAGCAGCCCTTCGCGGGTCGAGTGCAGCAGGTTGCCCATGATCTCCACCCCCGACATGCCGCTGGCGCTGTGCGATACGGGCGCGGGATAGACGTCGCCGATGCCGGTGGCCCATGCTCCCACCAGGACATACTTGTCTCGCAGCATGGCGGGTGGCACTTCGCCGCGCAGCACCGACAAATACGACACGGCACGCAGGTGGCCTGGCGGCCCTGAATAGGGGATCAGCGTGGTGGCCGAATCGGGCAGGCGATCCAGCAGGGCCTCGGCGCGCGCGGCTTCGCCGCCGGTCTTCAGCATGGCCAGGACGAAATGATCCCATCGCGAACCGGCGATATCGCGAGTCCAAGTGGCGCGGCGCACCACGCCGTCATTGTCGAGTTCGATGTTGATATAGCCCAGGCCGGCGGCCGCCTGCGCGAGCGGCTGCAACGGCAGGCTGGCCTGGGTGGGCGCTTCCAGATTGTCCAGCACCACGGGCAGGACCACCTTGCCGTGGCGGCGAATGGCTTCGGCCAATATCTGGTCGTCACGGTGGCCGGGAGGGCTGGCCTCCGTGAACACGATGTCCAGGCCGACCGCGCGCGCTTCCCGCAGCCGGTCCAGCAGCGCGGCATGCATGACGCGCGGCCATGGCCAGCGGCCGAGCGCCTCGATGGACTGGTCGTCCATGGCGACCAGCAGGACGTCCTGTGCAGCCGGGCGCTGTGCCAGTGAAATCGCGCGGTCGTAGAGTATCTGGTCGAACCGGCCCAGGCCGTTGATGGTACCCAGCAAGGCCGCGAGCGCGACCAGGAACGCCGTCAGCAGCAAGCCGGAGCGGGGACCATAGTAGCGGCGCTCAGCCATGTGGATGCTTCCGGTTGATGGGAGCGGCGCGCCTCGGCGCGACGGCTGGCGCGGCCTCATGCGGCAGGCCGCGCCGGGTTCAGTAATCGGCCAGCGTGACGACCCCGCCATCGGTGAGCGTCACCGGCAGCCCCGAATAAGTCATCAGCGCGTTGGCGCCCTCGAATGTCAGGCGCGCATCGCGGCCTTCCAGGCCCGCTGCATCGATGGCGCGCACGGCGACATAATACGTGCCCGCGCCCGGCGCCGAAAAGCGGATGTCCGTGCTGTCGAAGCGGTCCGACGAGGTAACTTCCAGGCCGTCCGCGTCGCGCGACACCACGACTTGGTACGCCACCGCATCCGGCACGGGCGATACCGGTGCCGTCCATTGGCCGGACCCCGCGCGCTGCGGCGCACCCAGCACCGGCGCCGGCAGCAGCGGCCGGACGCCATGCAGCACGCCATTCGCGCCAATGGCGGCGCCATATCCGGTAGACACCGCCACGGCCTGGCCCGGCGCGCCGTCGCGCGCATGAGGTTGCAACCGTACGCTGCCCTCGAGCACCTCGCTGCGCGCGCCTTGGTGCCCGGCCTGCACGCGGAAACGCGTGCCGCGCACTCCCGTGACGGCAACCGGCGTGCGCACTTCGAAACGCCCCACCCCCTGGCCGTTCGGTGCCACGTGCGAATCCACCATGCCTTCCTGGACCCGCAGGATGGAGTCGGTAAGGGCGCCGCCCTCGAACTGGCGCAGGCGTTCCAAGTGCGTCGTGCCCGCCTCCGGCAGGGTGACTTTCGTGCCATCGGCCAACTGCAGCGTGACGAAGCCGTTCGGCGCCGTCGTGATGGTCGAGCCTTCGGCTACCGGCATTGCGACGCGCAGCGGCGCGCCGTCCACCTGGGCGCCGCCGCTGACATGCGCGACCACCGTCTGCGCCGGTACCTCCGGGATCATGGCGAATGGAATGCGCAGTTCCCGCCCGATCATCAGCCGGTAAGGGTCCTCGACCTGGTTGAGCGTCTGCAGCCTGGCCCAGTTGGCCTCGTCGCGGGTGTAGAGGGTTGCCAGCCCGATGAGCGTATCGCCCTGGCGTACCCGGTATATGAAATCATCGCCCAGGGCGCCGGCTGGTTGCGCCGGAGCGGATGAAGCGACCAGAGCGAGGTACAGCCCCATGAACATGCGCGAGAAACGCCAGGTCATGTAGAGAGTCTCCAGAGAGGGAAAGCTTAAGCTTTGCCTTCGGGCGCATTGCCCGTGGTTTCATTGATGAGCTCCAGCCGATAGCCCAGCGCATACGACGAGCTCAGGCGCACGCCGTTCTCCGGCCGCAGCCGCAGCTTCTGGCGAATGTTCGACAGGTGCGTGTCGAGCGTGCGCGAGGTGGCGGGGATTTCCCGGTTCCACACGCTTTCGGCCAGTACGTCGCGTGACAGCAGGCGGCCGACGTTCCGGAAGAACAGCTGGGCCAGCTCGAATTCCTTGGGCGCCAGCGGGATGGGTTCGTCGAGCAGCGCAATGGTGCGCGTCGACGGGTCGACCCGATAGGATGCCACTGCAAACGGCGCCTGGTCCGGCAGCGCGGCCTGGCTGCGGCGCAGCAGCGCGGCGACCCGCGCCAGCAATTCGGCGGGGCGCAACGGCTTGACGATGTAGTCGTCCGCGCCGGCCTGCAGGCCTTGCACCAAGTCGGCCTCCTGGCTGCGGCTCGTGACGAAAATGACTGGCACGCGCAGGCCCTGCGTGGCACGCAGCTGCCGCAGGACTTCATCCCCGCCCATGTCGGGCACTTGCCAATCGAGCAGGATCAGATCGAAGGACTGGGTGCGCAGCGCGGCCAGTAGATCCAGACTGCGCTGGAAACTATGGCAGGCATGACCGGCCGAAGTCAGAACCTGCTGAATATGTCGGGCCTGGTCCAGGTCGTCTTCCAGCGAGGCAATCTGCATAGGTGAATTCTTTGCAAAAAAGGGGCATGTTCCGCCCGAGATTCAGGGTCTACGCTGCGATGAGCATAACTATGCCGCACTGCGATGATAACTCGCTGTTGCGGATTCTTGAATCCTGCAACATTGTGAATGTCAAGCAACGCAAAGTTGACGAATCTTGACTACGTCTACGCGCAATACAGCGTCACACTGTCTCGCAAGGATCGACTCGCTGAAGCCTCGATCACCAGCATTTTCGCGGGTGAAGGCGAGATAGGGACATTGTTATGAAGCAATTGAACGTACTCATCATGGCTCCCGATGCAACAATGCGTGGGGATTCGGTCGCGGCCCTTTTGCAGGCTGGCGTGAGTGCACAAGCATGCGCCACCCCGCTCGAGCTGTTCAGCCAGCTTGGGGCCGAGGCCTACGACGCCGTCGTACTGGAGATCGCCGAGCTCGGCGAGATCGGCTATGCCCTGCTGTCGCGCCTGCGCGCGTCGCCGGATCTGGGCATTGTCGTCATCAGTTCGGAGGGCAATGTCGAAAGCCGCCTGCGGTGCCTGCAGAGCGGCGCCGACATCTGCCTGCCCCAGCCGGTGGACAGCCGCGAGCTGGCCTGCGTGCTGCTGGCGCTGGCGCGCCGGCTGCCGGGACACGCGTCCGTCGCCGCGGGCGACGCCGAGGTTTCGAACGACCAGCCCGGGCGCTGGGAACTGCGCGACCAAAGCTGGACCCTGGTATCCCCGTCCGGGGTGGCGCTTTCGCTGTCGGCCAATGAACGCCTGATCGTGCGCGCCTTGCTGGATGTCGTCGGCCGCGCGGTCGGCCGCGCCGAACTCAATGACCAGCTCGACGCCGGCGCCGGCCCAAATGGGGGACGCATAAGCGGTTCGCGCAGCATCGATGTCATTATCAGCCGCCTGCGGCGCAAGGCCGAACTGGCGGGCGTCATCCTGCCCATCCGCACGGTTTACGGCAGCGGCTATCTGTTTGCCGACCAGTGACCGGTGCGCCGGTCTTGGCGCATCTGCCGTGGTGCGCACAGGCTTTGACTTGCCCGCTGTTCTAGGTTATGCTGACGGGCTTACTGCTTTATTTGCGCATAAAGAGTGGGCCGCCTACCCCCTGGCAGCCGGTCTTTGTGCGTTCTTGTCTGCAAGACCCGCTCTTTTACGTACGGAACGTTTGAGGCGGTTTTGCGTGAACTGCCTCTCGCTGGTGTGCCGGCCTGGACGACAGGGCAACCCACCAGGGAATACGAGTACTCCAGTACTTACCAGTGGTACGTAAAAGGGATTTCAAAGGTCATGCCTACCATTAGCCAGCTCGTGCGCAAGCCGCGCGAAGTCAGCGTCATCAAGAGCAAGAGCCCCGCGCTCGAAAACTGCCCGCAACGCCGCGGCGTGTGCACCCGCGTGTACACCACCACCCCCAAGAAGCCGAACTCCGCCCTGCGCAAGGTCGCCAAGGTGCGCCTGACCAACGGCTACGAAGTCATTTCGTACATCGGCGGCGAAGGCCACAACCTGCAGGAGCACTCGGTGGTGCTGGTGCGCGGCGGCCGTGTCAAGGACTTGCCCGGTGTGCGCTACCACATCGTGCGTGGTTCGCTCGACCTCCAGGGCGTCAAGGACCGCAAGCAGGCCCGTTCGAAGTACGGCGCCAAGCGTCCGAAGAAGGCCTGATCCGTTTCATTGCAGTAATCAAGCAGTACCCCCGGTCGCGCGCAAGCGCCGCCAGGACAGTGCAACCGCGCCAGCCCCTCGTCGGGACGGTGCGCGGCACGTAAGGGGCCGTCCCGTTGGGCGGCCATGGCCGTGTCACCTGACACGGTTCAACTGAACTGACACAAGGAAGCAACATGCCCCGTCGTCGCGAAGTACCCAAGCGCGAGATCCTGCCCGATCCCAAGTTCGGCAGCGTCGAGCTCGCCAAGTTCATGAACGTCGTCATGCTGGACGGCAAGAAGGCCGTCGCCGAGCGCATCGTCTATGGCGCGCTCGAGCAAGTGCAGGCCAAGACCGGCAAGGAGCCGATCGAGGTCTTCAGCCTGGCGATCAACAACATCAAGCCGATCGTCGAAGTGAAGAGCCGCCGCGTGGGCGGCGCCAACTACCAGGTGCCGGTTGAAGTGCGCCCCGTGCGCCGCCTGGCCCTGGCCATGCGCTGGCTGCGCGAAGCCGCCAAGAAGCGCGGCGAGAAATCGATGGATCTGCGCCTGGCCGGCGAGCTGATCGACGCCTCCGAAGGTCGTGGCGCCGCGATGAAGAAACGCGAAGACACGCACAAGATGGCCGAGGCCAACAAGGCCTTCAGCCATTTCCGCTGGTAATTTAAGGACACACCCACCATGGCCCGCAAAACCCCGATCGAGCGCTATCGCAACATTGGCATCTCTGCGCACATCGATGCAGGGAAAACCACCACGACCGAACGCATCCTGTTCTATACCGGCGTCAACCACAAGATTGGCGAAGTGCATGATGGCGCAGCCACCATGGACTGGATGGAGCAAGAGCAAGAGCGCGGCATCACCATCACGTCGGCTGCTACGACGGCGTTTTGGCGCGGCATGGCCGGCAACTATCCCGAACACCGCATCAACATCATCGACACCCCGGGCCACGTGGACTTCACCATCGAGGTGGAACGCTCCATGCGCGTGCTCGACGGCGCGTGCATGGTGTATTGCGCGGTGGGCGGCGTGCAGCCGCAGTCCGAGACCGTGTGGCGCCAGGCCAACAAGTACGGCGTGCCCCGCCTGGCCTTCGTCAACAAGATGGACCGCACCGGCGCCAACTTCTTCAAGGTCTATGACCAGCTGAAGACGCGCCTGCGCGCCAACCCCGTGCCCATCGTGATCCCGATCGGCGCCGAAGACTCCTTCAAGGGCGTCATCGACCTGGTCAAGATGAAAGCCATCATCTGGGACGAGGCCAGCCAGGGCACCAAGTTCGACTACGTCGACATTCCGGCCGAGCTGGAAGGCGCCGCCAACGAATGGCGCGAGAAGCTGGTCGAGGCCGCCGCCGAGTCCACCGAGGAACTGATGAACAAGTACCTCGAGACGGGTTCGCTGGACGAAGCCGAGATCAACACCGCGATCCGCCAGCGCACCATCGCCGGCGAGATCCAGCCCATGCTGTGCGGCACCGCCTTCAAGAACAAGGGCGTGCAGCGCATGCTGGACGCGGTCATCGACTACCTGCCTTCGCCGATCGACATCCCGCCGGTGGCTGGCCAGGACGACGAAGGCAACGAGATCTCGCGCAAGGCCGACGACGGCGAGAAGATGTCCGCGTTGGCATTCAAGCTGATGAGCGATCCGTTCGTGGGCCAGCTCACCTTCGTGCGCGTGTACTCCGGCGTCCTGAAGTCGGGCGACACGGTCTACAACCCCATCAAGGGCAAGAAGGAACGCGTCGGCCGCCTGCTGCAGATGCACGCCAACAACCGCGAGGAAATCAAGGAAGTTCTGGCGGGCGACATCGCCGCCGTGGTGGGCCTGAAGGACGTCACCACCGGCGAAACGCTGTGCGACGTGGATTCGCACATCCTGCTCGAGCGCATGGAGTTCCCCGAGCCCGTGATCTCGCAGGCCGTCGAACCCAAGTCGAAGGCTGACCAGGAAAAGATGGGCCTGGCCCTGTCGCGCCTGGCCCAGGAAGACCCGTCGTTCCGCGTGCGCAGCGACGAAGAATCCGGCCAGACCATCATCTCGGGCATGGGCGAGTTGCACCTGGAAATCCTGGTCGACCGCATGAAGCGCGAGTTCGGCGTGGAAGCCAACGTCGGCAAGCCGCAGGTGGCCTACCGCGAAACCATCCGCAAGACCTGCGAGGAAGTCGAAGGCAAGTTCGTCAAGCAGTCGGGCGGCCGCGGCCAGTACGGCCATGTGGTGCTCAAGCTCGAACCGCTCGAACCGGGCGGCGGCTACGAATTCGTCGACGCCATCAAGGGCGGCGTGGTGCCGCGCGAGTACATCCCCGCGGTCGACAAGGGCATCCAGGAAACGCTGCCCTCGGGCATCCTGGCCGGCTACCCGGTGGTGGACGTCAAGGCGACGCTGTTCTTTGGTTCCTACCACGACGTGGACTCGAACGAAAACGCGTTCAAAATGGCCGCTTCCATGGCTTTCAAGGAAGGCATGCGCAAGGCCAGCCCGGTGCTGCTCGAGCCCATGATGGCCGTCGAAGTGGAAACGCCCGAAGACTACGCCGGTACCGTGATGGGCGACCTGTCCTCGCGGCGCGGCATGGTGCAGGGCATGGAAGACATGGTCGGCGGCGGCAAGACCATCAAGGCCGAGGTTCCCCTGGCCGAGATGTTCGGTTACGCCACCAACCTGCGTTCGTTGACGCAGGGCCGTGCCACGTACACCATGGAATTCAAGCATTACTCCGAAGCCCCCAAGAACGTCGCTGACGAAGTCATCGCCGCTCGGGCCAAGTAAACAACCGTCGCCGCGCCTCCGTGACTCCGGAGGCGCGGCAAATCATCCCAGTTTCCTTGAAAGTCAAAGGATAGAGATCATGGCAAAAGGCAAGTTTGAACGTACCAAGCCGCACGTGAACGTGGGTACGATTGGTCACGTTGACCACGGCAAAACGACGTTGACGGCGGCGATCACGACGGTGCTGTCGACGAAGTTCGGCGGGGAAGCCCGCGGCTACGACCAGATCGATGCGGCGCCGGAAGAGAAGGCGCGTGGTATCACGATCAACACGGCGCACGTGGAATACGAGACGGAGAACCGTCACTACGCGCACGTTGACTGCCCGGGGCACGCGGACTACGTGAAGAACATGATCACGGGCGCGGCGCAGATGGACGGTGCGATCCTGGTGTGCTCGGCCGCAGACGGCCCGATGCCGCAGACGCGCGAGCACATTCTGCTCTCGCGCCAGGTTGGCGTGCCGTACATCATCGTGTTCCTGAACAAGGCGGACATGGTCGATGACGCGGAGCTGCTGGAGCTGGTGGAAATGGAAGTCCGCGAGCTGCTGTCGAAGTACGACTTCCCGGGCGACGACACGCCGATCATCAAGGGTTCGGCCAAGCTGGCGCTCGAAGGCGACAAGGGCGAGCTGGGCGAGCAGGCGATCCTGAAGCTGGCCGAGGCGCTGGACACGTACATCCCGACGCCGGAGCGCGCGGTTGATGGGGCGTTCCTGATGCCGGTGGAAGACGTGTTCTCGATCTCGGGTCGCGGCACGGTGGTCACGGGTCGTGTCGAGCGCGGCGTGATCAAGGTTGGCGAGGAAATCGAAATCGTGGGCATCAAGCCGACGGTGAAGACGACCTGCACGGGCGTGGAGATGTTCCGCAAGCTGCTGGACCAGGGCCAGGCGGGCGACAACGTGGGTATTCTGCTGCGCGGCACCAAGCGCGAGGAAGTCGAGCGTGGCCAGGTGCTGGCCAAGCCGGGTTCGATCACGCCGCACACGGAGTTCACGGCCGAGGTGTACATTCTGTCCAAGGAAGAAGGCGGGCGTCATACGCCGTTCTTCAACGGCTACCGTCCGCAGTTCTACTTCCGCACGACGGACGTGACGGGCTCGATCGAGCTGCCCAAGGACAAGGAAATGGTGCTGCCGGGCGACAACGTGTCGATGACGGTCAAGCTGCTGGCGCCGATCGCCATGGAAGAAGGCCTGCGCTTCGCCATCCGTGAAGGCGGTCGCACCGTCGGCGCCGGCGTCGTCGCCAAAATCATCGCCTAAGGCGACCCCCAACCGGCGAAGGCGGTTGCGTCCTCTTCAACCGTCTTCGCCTTTCGTTCTTTAGGAAACACCATGAAAAACCAGAAGATCCGTATCCGCTTGAAAGCCTTCGACTACAAGCTGATCGATCAGTCCGCCGCCGAGATCGTCGATACCGCCAAGCGTACCGGCGCTGTCGTGCGCGGTCCGGTTCCGCTGCCCACGCGCATCCGCCGCTATGACGTGCTGCGTTCGCCGCACGTGAACAAGTCGTCGCGCGACCAGTTCGAGATCCGTACCCATCAGCGCCTGATGGACATCGTGGATCCCACCGACAAGACCGTGGACGCCCTGATGCGTCTGGACCTGCCGGCTGGCGTCGACGTGGAAATCGCGCTGCAGTAAGTCCCTGGCGGCCGGCGCGCCAAGTGCGCGTCAGCCTAGGCAAAAGGCCGTATTCCTCCGGAATGCGGCCTTTTTGCTTGGCTGGCGCCAATGCCAGTGAAAGAAAGTGCCTGGAATTTCACCGCGAAGCTGGCGTGGCCAAGGGGAAATCGACGCGACGCAGCGGCTAGGGGAAAACGATCATAGAAAAATAGCCCGAAAATTTCATAATCGTAAAAAAGCAGGGCGGATTTTTCCGCGATGTGGCGCATTAGGAACTCATATCCCTTATGACAACGAATGCCGTGCCAACGCTTCAAGCCGAATTGACCGACGAATCCGCCCTGTGGATCGGCGCCGAGGTCAAGAACCTGCGCAAGGCGCGCGGCTATTCCCTGCAAGTGCTATCCGAGCGCTGCGGCAAGTCCATCAGTTACCTCAGCCAGCTCGAGCGCGGCGTCAGCCGTCCTACCATCGGCGCGCTCCAGGAAGTCGCCCGCGCCCTCGATGTGCAGATCAGCTGGTTTTTCCCGCAGGGGTTGCCGGTTGATCCTTCCGACGACGGCATCGTCGTCCGTGCCGAAAGCCGCCGGCGCCTGTCGTTCGCGGGTGGAATAGCCGATTACCTGCTGTCCCCGAATCTTTCCGGCCAGCTCGAACTGGTCATGTGCGTGCTGGAGCCCGGCGCCGACAGCGGCGAGGCCTACGTGCATCGCGGCGAGGAAGCCGGCCTGGTGGTGCGCGGCACCATGGAGCTGTGGGTCGGCGACAAATATTTCCTGCTGAACGCTGGCGACAGTTTCTCGTTCGCCAGTACGCAACTGCATCGTTACCGCAATCCCGGGCTGATCAACACCGAAGTGGTGTGGGCGATCACCCCGCCGACTTACTGAGCGTTCCCGTTTCGTAGCACCTGTTGTTGTTGTCGTGTACTCCCTACTGGAGGAGTGTTCATGCTTCGGCACTGCTTGATGCGACTCTTGCTTGCGGTTCCCGTCATGGTCGGGGTGCTGCTGATCGGCTTTCTGCTCATGCAGGCGGGGCCGAACGATCCCGCCGTAGTGCGCGCCGGCCCGAATGCCACGCAGGACGTGATCGACGCGCTGCGCATCGAAATGGGCCTCGACAAGCCCTTGCTGGTGCAATTCGGCCTGTACATCTGGCGCCTGTTGCAAGGCGACCTGGGCGTTTCGCTCATCAACAATGTCCCTGTCATCCAGGAGCTGGGAACCACCATCGGCCCCAGCCTGGAGCTGATGTTCGCGTCTCTGATATGGGCGATCCCCCTGGGCATATTGCTGGGCACGCTGGGGGCGCGCTACCAGCGCTCGCTGCTGGACCGCTGCATCATGGCGTTCTCCGTCGCCGGGGTGTCGGTGCCGGTCTTCTTCGTGGGCTTGATACTGGTCTGGGCGGTCGGCTTCAAGCTGCAATGGCTGCCCTTCACCGGGCGCGGCGGCCCGCTGTGGACGCTGGAGGGCCTGAAAGCGATCATCCTGCCCGCCCTGACCCTGGGCGGCGTGTTCATCGGTCCGGTGGCGCGCATGACCCGCACGGCCGTGCTGGATGTGCTGGGCGCGGATCATGTGCGCACCGCCCGGGCCAAGGGCCTGACGGAATGGGTCGTCATGATGCGGCACGCGCTGCGCAACGCCTTGATCCCCATTGTGACGCTGCTCGGCCTGCAGATCGGCTTCCTGCTGGGCGGCGCCGTGGTGACCGAAACCGTATTCAGCTGGCCAGGCGTCGGGCGCCTCGCGGTGGGCGCCATCCTGTCCAGCGACTTTCCCATGGCGCAGGGCACGATCATCATCCTGTCGCTGGGCTTTATCTTCATCAACCTCGCCGTCGATATCCTGTACACGGCGCTGGACCCGCGCCTGCGCGCCTGACCGGAGATCGCCATGCAACAAGTCCTGTCCGGCACTGAAACCGCGCCGGCCCGTGCCGCACCCGAACCGGAGCAGATCCCGCCCGCGGTTTCCACATTTCGCCGCCTGATGGCGGACCCGGCGGGCGCCATCGCCTTCACGGTGGTGGTGCTGGTGGTGGCCGCGGCGCTGTTCGCGCCGTGGCTGGCGCCATCGGGTCCGTGGAGCGGCGACATGGCCAATGCACTGAAAGCGCCGGGCGAGGCCGGCTTGCTGGGCACCGATTCACAGGGGCGGGACATGATCTCGCGGCTCTTGTACGGGCTGCACACCACCATGCTGATGGCGATGGCCTCGATACTGATCGGCTGTTCGATCGGCGCATGCATCGGCCTGGCGGCGGCGTACTACCGGCCGCTCTCGGGCGTGCTCATGCGCCTGATGGATGTCCTGCTGTCGTTCCCGACGATCCTGTTCGGCCTGGCCATCGCCGCGATCCTGGGGCCCGGCCTGACCGCGGTCATCGCCGCGCTGTCGATCTCGTCGGTGCCGCTGATGGCGCGCATCGTGCGCGGCGCCGCGCTCAGCGTGCTGCAACAGGACTACATCGAAAGCGCGCGCGCGCTGGGCGTCAGCGACCTGCATCTCTGGCGTCGCCATCTGCTGCCCAACTGCATGTCGTCCATCATGGTGTTCGTGACGCTGCGCTTCGGCCAGGTGATCCTGCTGGGCGCGGCGTTGTCCTTCATCGGCCTGGGCGCGCAACCGCCCACGGCCGAGTTGGGATCCATGGCCGCCGAAGGCCGCAGCTTCCTCTTCTTCGCTCCCCATGTATCTGTCCTGCCCAGCATGCTGATCTTCATCGTCGTGCTGGCCTTCAATACGCTGGGCGATGCCCTGCGCGATGTGCTCGATCCGAAACTGCGCAAGTGACGGCCCTCGTCCGGCGCTCCAGCCTGCACAAGGAAAGCAAATGAAGACAAGGATGAAAATGGCATGCATGGCCGTCGCGCTGTCCGGCGTATCGGCCGCCGCGAGTGTTCATGCGCAGCAGCAGCCCGGCACGCTGACCGTGCTGCGCGTTGCCGACGCGGACATCTACGACCCCATACGCACGACATCCACCCGCATGGGCGAAGTCATGTTCATGATGGCGGATACCCTGGTCAGCCTCGACTTCGACCTGAAGACGGTCAAGCCGGGCCTTGCCGAATCATGGACGATATCCGAGGACGGCAAGACCTACCGGTTCACGCTGCGCAAGGACGTCAAGTTCTGCGATGGGCGGCCGATGACCGCGCACGACGTGGCGTACTCGCTGAACCGCCTGGCCGACCCGGCGAACAAGTCGCCGGTGCGCCTGAAGGTGGGGCCGATAAAGGAGGTCCGGGCGGTGGACGACTATACGGTCGACTACGAACTGTCGTCCCCCTTCAGCGATACCCTCTACCAGCTCGCGCTGCCCTTTGCGTCCATCGTCGACAAGAACGCCGTGGAGAAGCTCGGCAAGAACTTCGGGACCCAGGGATTCAACGGCACCGGCCCGTACTGCTGGGTCAGCTGGACACCGCGCCAGCAGCTCGTGCTGAAGAAGAATCCGCACTACAAGTGGGGGCCGCCCATATACAAGAACCCCAGCCCGCAACTGGACGGCGTGATATGGAAGGTGGTGCCCGAGTCCAACACGCTCATGGCCGCCATACAGTCGCGCCAGGGCGATACCAGCCAGAACGTGCCGGCATTCGCGCTGGACGGGATGAAGAAGATTCCCGGCATGAAGGTGCAGCAACAGCCGAATGCCATCGACGATTATTTCCTCGGCTTTCGCGTCAACAAGCCGGTCACCGGAGACCTGGCGATCCGCAAGGCCGTCAACGCGGCAATCAATCGCGATGCGCTGGTCAAGGCCATCTATTTCGGCCATGCCGATCCGCGCCGCAGCATGGCCAACCCCAACGCCGTCGACTACGACCCGGAATCGGTCAAGTACCTGCAGCAGTACGATCCGGCCGCAGCCGCCAAGCTGCTCGACGAGGCCGGCTGGAAGCCCGGTCCGGACGGCATTCGCGCCAAGGACGGCGTGAAGGCGTCGTTCCTGGTATACGGCAGCCGCAATGACACGACCTCGCGCATGGCCGAAACCTTGCAGGCCGACCTGCGCCGCGTCGGCATCGACCTGCAGGTGCAGTTATGGGACAACACCGCGGTATGGGGCAAGTTGGCCACGCAGGAATTCGATGCCTTCATCATGAACCTGCCCTATATCACCGTGACCGAGTGGGTGAACTTCTACTTCCGCAGCGTGCAGATGCCCACGCCGAACCGGATGAACTGGAACAACAAGGAAACCGATGCCTATGCCGCACAGGCGTCGGCCGCCCTGACCGATGCGCAGCGCCAGGAGGCCACCAGCAAGGTGCAGCGGCAGCTTTCCGAGCAGGCCGTGTGGGCGCCGCTGGTCAACGTGCAGCTCTGGATGGTCAGCGCCGACCGCGTAGAGGGCGCGCGGCCCCATGGCTTGTACGGCGCCTCGCTGTACAAGGGCCTGGATATACGCGTCAAGAATTGAACCGCCACGAGGAACAGGAAATGAGCACGAGCGTAATCAAGAATGCCAGCTTCATCATCGGGTGGGACGCGCAGAACCAGCGCCACACCTATATGCCGGACGCGGATCTCGTCTTCGAGGGCAATCGCATCACCTTCGTGGGTCGCGGCTATGAGGCGCCGGCCGGGCAGGCCGTGGAGCAGATCGACGGCAAGGGCATGATGATCATGCCAGGCCTGGTCAATATCCACAGCCATCCGGCCAGCGAGCCGCTGAACAAGGGCTATACCGACGAGATCGGCTCGGCCGGCCTGTATAACTCCGCGCTGTACGAAATCATGCCGCTGGTGCGCGGCGATGCGCAGGGCACGCCGGATTGCCTGCGCCTGGCGTTGTCGGAATTGCTGCTGTCCGGGGTGACGACCTTGGTGGACATGTCCGGCGCGCATCCGCAGTGGGTCGACATCATGGCGCAAAGCGGCATCAGGGGCTGCATCGCGCCCATGTTCAAATCGGCCCGCTGGTTCACCCGCAATGGACACCTGGTGGAGTACGAGTGGGATGAAAAGGGCGGCGAGAAAGGCATGGAGGCCGCGCTCAAGATCATCGATGAAGTCCAGCGGCATCCCAGCGGACGGCTGTTCGGCCTGGTCAGCCCGTCGCAGGTCGACACCTGTACGCCGGAACTGATCAAGATCAGCCGGGAAGAGGCGGCCAGGCGGGGCTTGTCATGGCAGATCCACGCGGCGCAGTCGGTGCCGGAGTTCCACGAAATGACCCGCCGCCACGGCGTCACGCCGATCCAGTGGCTGCATTCGCTGGGCGTGCTGCGTCCGCAGTCGATCGTGGGCCACGGCATTTTCCTGGATCACCATCCCCGCACGCACTGGAGCACCGACAAGGACCTGGCCATCCTGGCCGAGACCGGCACCACGGTCGCGCACTGTCCCACCATCTTCATGCGGCGCGGCATGGCCTTGCGCGATTTCGGGCGCTATCGCCGGGCTGGCGTGAACATGGGTATCGGCACCGATTCGTATCCCCACAACATCATGGATGAGATGCGTCACGTGGCGTACCTGGCGCGCGTCATGGCGGACAATCCGCGCACGCTCACCACCACCGATGTCTTCGATGCCGCCACCGTGGGCGGGGCGCGCGCGCTGGGTCGCGAAGACATCGGCCGGCTGGCGGTCGGCGCAAAGGCCGACTTGGTCATGGTGGACATGACGCATCCGATGATGAGCCCGTATCGCGACCCCGTGCGCAGCCTCATCTATGCAGCCGGGGACCGCGCTATTCATACCGTCTATGTCGATGGCCGCAAGGTCGTGGACGCGGGCAACCTGCTCACCATCGACCGCGCCGCGGCCGCCGCCGCGGTGCATGAGGCCCAGCAGCGCGCGGCCGAGCGCGTGCCGGAGCTCGACCTGGTCGCGCATCGCAATATTTCCCAGGTCTCGCCCCTGACTTTCCCCCTGGCCTGAAGGAGCATCCATGGATGCGCCCATACTCGAAGTGCGGGACCTGGTCACGGCCTTCCATACCCCCATGGGAGAGGTCCGCGCCGTGGACGGCGTCAGCCTGCAGGTGCGGCCCGGCACCACCCTGGGCATCGTGGGTGAAAGCGGCTCGGGCAAGAGCATGCTGTCGCTGTCGATCATGGGGCTGGTGCCTCCGCCCGGGCGCATCCAGGCGGGCCAGATACTGTTCGAGGGGCGCGACCTGCGTACCCTGCCCGCCGCCCGTATGCGGCAGATCCGCGGCAACCGCATCGCCATGGTCTTCCAGGAGCCGATGACCAGCCTCAATCCGGTGCACACGGTCGGGTTCCAGATCATGGAGGCGGTGCGCGCCCATCATTCGATGGCGGACAGCGACTTGAAGGCCCTGGCCATCGAATCGCTGGCCAAGGTGCGCATATCGTCGCCCGAGCGTCGCTTCGCGGAGTATCCGCACCAGCTCTCCGGCGGCATGCGCCAGCGGGTCATGATCGCCATGGCGCTGGCCTGCAAGCCGGCCGTGCTGATCGCCGACGAGCCCACCACCGCCCTGGACGTGACGATCCAGGCGCAGATCCTGCAATTGCTGCGCGACTTGCAGCAGGAGACGGGCATGGCCATCGTGCTGATTACCCACGACCTCGGCGTCATCGCGCAATGCGCCGACGAAGTGGCGGTGATGTACGCCGGCAAGGTCATGGAGGCCGCGTCGGTGTCGGCCATTTTCCAGGATACCCAGCATCCCTACACGCTGGGCCTGATGAGTTCGCTGCCGCGCATGAGCGCCGACACCGCGCGCCTGTTGACGATCCGCGGCACGGTGCCGCCGCCGTTCCGCTATCCGGCGGGATGCCGCTTCAACCCGCGCTGCCTGTTCGCCAGCGAGCGCTGCCGTCGCGACCTGCCTGCCCTGGAAGAGGTGGCGCCCGGCCATGCGGCGGCATGCTGGAACGTTCCCCTGGAGCAATTCGCATGAGTGAGCCCCTGCTGGAGCTGGAAGGCGTGTCGAAGCATTACCCCGTGCGCAGCGGGACCCTGATGCGCCGGCAGGTCGGCATGGTGCGCGCGGTCGACGATGTCAGCCTGTCGATCGCGCGGGGCGAAACCCTGGCCATTGTCGGCGAGACTGGTTGCGGCAAATCGACCACGGCACGCCTGGCGATGCGCCTGATCGAGCCGACGGCCGGGCGCATCCGGTTCGAAGGGCGCGACATCACCCACGCGTCGCGGCGCGATCTCAATGCGCTGCGCCGCAGCATGCAGATCGTGTTCCAGGATCCCTACGCCAGCCTGAACCCGCGCATGACGATCGGGGAAATCCTCGCGGAACCGCTGCAAGTGCACAAGGTCGGCGATCCCGCGACGCACGGGCGGCGGGTCGAGGAGCTGCTGCGCCTGGTGGACCTCGCGCCCTATCATGCGCAACGCTATCCCCATCAGTTCTCCGGGGGCCAGCGCCAGCGCATTGGGATCGCGCGTGCGCTGGCCTTGTCGCCCAAGCTCATCGTCTGCGATGAGCCGGTGTCCGCGCTGGATGTCTCGATCCAGGCGCAGATCGTCAACCTGCTCAAGGACCTGCAGCACGAGTTCAAGTTCTCCTACCTTTTCATCTCGCATGGCCTGGCGGTCGTGCGCCATATCGCGGATCGCGTCGCGGTGATGTACCTGGGCCAGATGGTGGAGATCGCCGACAAGCGCAGCCTCTACGAGCGTCCGCGCCATCCGTATACCCAGGCGCTGCTGGCCGCCGCGCCGGAGCCGAACCCCGCGTTCCGCGACAAGGCGGTGCCGGCCGGTGATATTCCCAGCCCGATCAATCCGCCGCCAGGCTGCCGCTTCCATACGCGCTGCGGCATGGCGACGGAGCAGTGCCGCCAGCAGGCACCCGCCCTGCGCCCAATGGGCCCGGGCCACCAGGTGGCCTGTCATCACGCGGAGCGCGTGCCGTTGTTCCAGGCCGTTGCGCGCCCGGCCTCGCCCACGGCCGGCCTGGTGCTGCGGCAGGCGGCGTACGAGAAGCGCCGGCAAGCCGCATAATGGCCCGGCCATGAATCCGGTCCCCCTGGCGCCGTCCCCCGTGCCGGCGGCCGGCGGTCGCGTGCCGCCCATGGCCGACATCCGGCTTGGCGCCGGCATCGCGCACTTGCTCGTCTCCGTGGCGGCGTTCGCCTTCATGAACGCCCTGGTGAAGTGGGCCGTCGAGGTCTATCCCTTCGGCCAGGCGGTCTTTCTGCGCAGCGCGGTCGCGCTGCTTCCCATACTGCTGCTGGCGCGTCACCAGGGCGGGGTCGCAGTGCTGCGCACTAGCCGGCCGGCGGCGATCGCCGTGCTCAGCGTCCTGATGGTGGCATCCATGGTCCTGAGCTTCTGGTCATACCACCTGTTGCCTTTTGCCGACGCCACGGCCTATACCTATGTCGGGCCCCTGATGATCGCCGCGCTGTCGGCGCCGATCCTGGCGGAACGGGTCGGCGCGCGGCGCTGGGCGGCGATAATCATCGGCTTCGCCGGGGTGCTGCTCATCGCGCCGCCCGGCGCCGGCCTGTTCGACGCGGGGGCGCTGGCCGGCCTGGGCAGCACGCTCCTGTATGCGCTGGGCATGGTGCTGACCCGCAAGACCAGCGGCTCGGAGCATCCCACTTGCGTGGTCTTCTACTTCACCGCCCTGGCGACCCTGGTGACCGCCTGCTGGCTGCCCCTGGGCTGGATCGCGCCGGATGCCGTCGGCTGGCTGGTGCTGGGCGGGGCCGGCCTGGCGGGCGCGCTGGGGCAGTATTCGCAGACCCAGGCTTTCCGGCAGGTGCCGCCGGCGCTGGCGGGGGCCCTCAGCTATAGCCGCATCGTGCTGGCCATCGCCCTGGGCTATGCCATCTGGGGCGAAGTGCCGACGCCGGCCGCCCTGGCGGGCAGCGCGGTCATCATCGCCAGCGGCCTGTACCTGATCCTGGCCGAGAGGGCCGCTCCCCGGCGGCCAGGCGTCTAAGTACTTGTGCTGGCTGGAAAAATCGTGCTAATATGCGAAGCTTGCCATTTTGTGGCAACAGCAACCCTGGCCGGGCGTCTAGCCGCGCGCGGTTTTGGTTACTTAGTCCTGTAGGGTGAAAGCCTTTACCTTTTGCCCGATTAGCCCCGACCAATCGTAGTCGGGAATGGAGAAAACAATGTCGAATTCGACGTCCACGCCCGCCGCGCACCGGCTGGGTCTGGTGGGTCGCAAGGTCGGCATGACCCGCATTTTTACCGAGGAAGGTGAATCCATCCCGGTGACCGTGCTGGACGTGTCGAACAACCGCGTGACCCAGATCAAGTCTCTGGAAACCGACGGCTATGCCGCGATCCAGGTGGCTTATGGCACCCGTCGTGCCTCGCGTGTGGCCAAGCCGCAAACCGGCCATTACGCCAAGGCCGGTGCCGAAGCCGGTAGCATCCAGAAAGAATTCCGCCTCGATCCCGCCCGCCTCGCCGAGTTCACCCCCGGCGCGGTCATCGCCGTGGAATCGGTGTTCGAAGCCGGCCAGCAGGTCGACGTCACGGGCACCACGATCGGTAAGGGTTTCGCCGGCACCATCAAGCGCCACAACTTCGGTTCGCAGCGCGCTTCGCACGGTAACTCCCGCTCGCACCGCGTGCCCGGCTCGATCGGCCAGGCGCAGGATCCGGGCCGCATCTTCCCCGGCAAGCGCATGGCTGGCCACCTGGGCGATGTCACCCGTACCGTTCAAAACCTCGACGTCGTGCGTGTCGACGCTGAACGCGGCCTGCTGCTGGTCAAGGGCGCCGTTCCCGGCCACGCCGGCGGCGATGTCGTCGTGCGTCCGGCCATCAAGGCGCCGGCCAAGAAGGGGGCGTAAGCATCATGGATCTCAAGCTCCTGAACGATCAAGGTCAGGCCGCTACGTTCAGCGCGCCCGACACCATCTTCGGTCGCGATTTCAACGAAGCGCTGGTTCACCAGGTCGTGGTGGCCTACCAGGCCAACGCGCGCAGCGGCAACCGCGCCCAGAAGGACCGTGCCGAAGTCAAGCACACCACCAAGAAGCCCTGGCGCCAGAAGGGTACCGGCCGCGCTCGCGCCGGCATGACCTCGTCGCCGCTGTGGCGTGGGGGTGGTCGCACCTTCCCGAACTCGCCTGAAGAGAACTTCAGCCAGAAGGTCAACAAGAAGATGTACCGCGCCGGCATCCGCTCGATCTTGTCGCAGCTGGCCCGCGAAGACCGCATCGCCGTCGTCGACACGTTCGACCTCGAATCGCCCAAGACCAAGCTGGCCGTGGCCAAGCTCAAGACCCTGGGTCTCGATTCGGTGCTGATCATCACCGACGCCGTCGATGAAAATGTTTACCTCGCCACTCGCAACCTGCCGCACGTTGCCGTGGTCGAACCCCGCTATGCCGATCCGTTGTCGCTGATCCACTACAAGAAAGTGCTGATCACCAAGCCGGCCATCGCTCAACTCGAGGAGATGCTGGGATGAACGCCGAACGCTTGATGCAAGTCATTCTGGCTCCGGTGGTGACCGAAAAGGCCACCTTCGTTGCCGAGAAGAACCAGCAAGTCGCTTTCCGTGTCGTGGCTGACGCTACCAAGCCGGAAATCAAGGCTGCCGTCGAACTGCTGTTCAAAGTGCAGGTCGAGTCCGTGCAGGTCCTCAACCGTAAGGGCAAAGTCAAGCGCTTTGGCCGCTTCGTGGGTCGTCGCCGCAGCGAGCGCAAGGCCTATGTCGCGCTCAAGGAAGGCCAGGAAATCGACTTTGCGGAGGTGAAGTAAATGGCCCTCGTCAAAGTAAAACCGACCTCGGCCGGCCGTCGCGGCATGGTGAAGGTCGTCAGCCCCAAGCTGCACAAAGGCGCGCCGCATGCCGCCCTGCTCGAGAAGAAGACCCGTGGCTCGGGCCGTAACAACAACGGCCACATCACGGTTCGCCATCGTGGCGGCGGTCACAAGCAGCACTATCGCGTGATCGACTTCCGTCGCAACAAGGACGGCATCCAGGCCAAGGTGGAACGCCTCGAGTACGACCCCAACCGTACGGCGCACATCGCCCTGTTGTGCTACGCCGACGGCGAGCGTCGCTACATCATCGCGCCGCGCGGCCTGGAAGTGGGCGCCACGCTGGTCTCGGGCATCGAAGCCCCGATCCGCGCCGGCAACACGCTGCCGATCCGCAACATCCCGGTGGGTACCACCATCCACTGCATCGAGATGATCCCCGGCAAGGGCGCCCAGATGGCGCGTTCGGCTGGCGCGTCGGCGGTGCTGCTGGCTCGTGAAGGCACGTACGCCCAGGTGCGTCTGCGTTCGGGCGAAGTCCGTCGCGTCCACATCGAGTGCCGCGCCACCATCGGTGAAGTCGGTAACGAAGAACACAGCCTGCGCCAGATCGGCAAGGCCGGTGCAATGCGTTGGCGCGGTGTGCGCCCGACGGTTCGTGGCGTGGCCATGAACCCGGTGGATCACCCGCACGGTGGCGGCGAAGGCCGTACCGGCGAAGCACGCGAACCGGTCAGCCCGTGGGGCACGCCCTCGAAGGGTTTCAAGACCCGTCGCAACAAGCGGACGAACAACATGATCGTCCAACGGCGCAAGCGCAAGTAAGAGGCGAACACTATGTCACGTTCGATCAAGAAAGGCCCGTTTGTCGACGCCTACCTCATCAAGAAGGTGGACGCGGCCGTCGCGGGCAAAGACAAGAAGCCGATCAAAACCTGGTCGCGCCGTTCCACGATCCTGCCCGAGTTCATCGGCCTGACGATCGCTGTGCACAACGGCCGCCAGCATGTTCCCGTGTACATCAACGAGAACATGGTCGGTCACAAGCTCGGCGAGTTCGCGCTGACCCGTACGTTCAAGGGCCACGCCGCGGACAAGAAGGCGAAGAGGTAAGCGATGGAAACTACTGCCGTTATCCGTGGGGTTCACATCTCGGCCCAGAAGACCCGTCTGGTTGCGGACCTGATCCGCGGCAAGTCGGTTGCTCAGGCGCTGAATATCCTCACCTTTTCCCCCAAGAAGGCCGCCGGCATCCTGAAGAAGGCTGTCGAGTCCGCCATCGCCAATGCCGAACACAACGACGGCGCCGACATCGACGAACTGAAAGTCACCACGATTTTCGTCGACAAGGCGCAATCGATGAAGCGTTTCTCGGCTCGTGCCAAGGGCCGTGGTAACCGCATCGAGAAGCAGACCTGCCACATCACGGTCAAGGTCGGAGCCTAAGGAGTCACGATGGGTCAGAAAATTCACCCCACTGGGTTCCGTCTCGCGGTCACCCGTAATTGGTCCTCGCGCTGGTTCGCCGATGACAAGGCCTTTGGCAATATGCTGGCCGAAGACATCCGCGTTCGCGAGTACCTGAAGAAGAAGCTCAAGAGCGCCTCGGTCGGTCGCGTCATCATCGAGCGTCCCGCCAAGAACGCCCGCATCACCGTCTACTCGGCTCGTCCGGGCGTGGTGATCGGCAAGCGCGGCGAAGACATCGAAAACCTGAAGGCCGATCTGCAGCGTCTGATGGGCGTGCCCGTGCACGTCAACATCGAGGAAATCCGCAAGCCGGAGACCGACGCCCAGCTGATCGCCGATTCGATCTCGCAACAGCTCGAAAAGCGCATCATGTTCCGCCGCGCCATGAAGCGCGCCATGCAGAACGCCATGCGCCTGGGCGCCCAGGGCATCAAGATCATGAGCTCGGGCCGCCTGAACGGTATCGAAATCGCGCGTACCGAGTGGTATCGCGAAGGTCGCGTGCCGCTTCACACGCTGAAGGCCAATATCGACTACGGCACCTCGGAAGCCCACACCACCTACGGTGTGATCGGCATCAAGGTGTGGGTCTACAAGGGCGACATGCTGGCCAATGGCGAACTGCCGCCTGAAACCGCCGCCCCGCGTGAAGAAGAACGCCGTCCGCGTCGCGCGCCGCGCGGTGATCGCCCCGATGGCGGTCGCCCCGGTCGTCCGGGTGGTCGTGGTCGTGGTCCCCGCAAGGCGGACGCGGCCCCGGCGCCTGAAGGAGAATAACCATGCTGCAACCCTCTCGCAGAAAATATCGCAAAGAGCAAAAGGGCCGCAACACCGGTCTCGCCACGCGCGGCACGCATGTGTCGTTCGGCGAATTCGGCCTGAAGGCCACCGGCCGCGGCCGTCTGACCGCCCGTCAGATCGAAGCGGCGCGTCGTGCCATCAACCGTCACATCAAGCGTGGCGGCCGTATCTGGATCCGCATTTTCCCGGATAAGCCGATCTCGCAGAAGCCTGCCGAAGTCCGGATGGGTAATGGTAAGGGCAACCCCGAGTACTGGGTCGCCGAGATCCAGCCCGGCAAGGTGCTCTACGAAATGGAAGGGGTCAGCGAAGAGCTGGCGCGCGAGGCGTTCCGCCTGGCCGCCGCCAAGCTGCCGATCTCGACCACGTTCGTTGCGCGTCATATCGGTGCTTAAGGAGTACACAATGAAAGCCAGCGAACTCCGTTCGAAAGACGCCGCCGAGCTCGGCAAAGAGCTCGAGAGCCTGCTGAAGGCGCAATTCGGTCTGCGCATGCAGAAGGCCACGCAGCAACTTGCCAACACCAGCCAGCTGCGCAACGTGCGTCGTGACATCGCGCGCGTGCGTACCTTGCTGACCGAGAAGGCAGGGAAATGATCATGAGCGAAACCCAAAACACTCAAGCCAAGCGCCAGCGTACGCTGGTCGGCAAGGTCGTCAGCAACAAGATGGACAAGACCGTGGTCGTTCTGGTCGAACGACGCGTCAAGCACCCCATCTATGGCAAGATCGTCATGCGTTCGGCGAAGTACAAGGCGCACGACGAGTCGAACCAGTACAACGAAGGCGACACCGTCGAAATCGCGGAAGGCCGTCCCATCTCGCGCTCGAAGTCCTGGAGCGTGGTGCGACTGGTCGAAGCGGTGCGCATCATCTAAGCAGCACCTGGCGGGCGGCCTCGGCCGCCTCGTCATGAAAAACGGCAAGGAGCGATCCTTGCCGTTTTTTCTTGCCCGTTTCGGGTGCCGCCCGGGGCGGGGAGGCCGCGGAGCCGGCTTTGCCGGTCCGCCAGCGTCGCCCCCTTGAGGGGGTAGCGCGCAGCGCTACGGGGGTGGGCCCTACTACTTATACATGCGTGATGAACTTGGTGACCAGGTAGCCGTCGAAGGTTTCCAGGCCGCCTTCGCTGCCGATGCCGCTGTCCTTGATGCCGCCGAAGGGCGTTTCGGCCAGGGCGCTGCCGAAATGGTTGATGTTGACCATGCCGGCTTCCAGCCCGTTGCCGACCTTGGTGGCGGTCTGCAGCGAGTTGGTGAACACGTATGACGACAGGCCGAAAGGCAGGCTGTTGGCACGCCGCAGCACTTCGTCGGTGTCCTTGAAGCGCACCACGGGCGCGACCGGGCCGAAGGGTTCTTCGGTCATCAGCATGGAGTGGTCGGGCAGGTCCGTGACCACCGTGGGCGAGAAGAAGAAGCCCTTGCGGTCAAGCGGCTCGCCGCCCAGCGCGATCTTGCCGCCGTGCTTCTTGGCGTCTTCCACGAACTTGCTCATGGCGGGCACGCGACGTTCGTGCGCCAGCGGTCCCATCTGGGTGCCTTCCTCGAGGCCGTCGCCCACCTTGATGCCCTTGAGCACTTCGGTGAAGCGCGCCAGGAATTGCTCGTACGCGCCTTCCTGTACGTAGAAGCGGGTGGGCGACACGCAGACCTGGCCGGCGTTGCGGATCTTGAACTTGGCCAGCATCTCGGCCGCGCGGCCGATGTCGGCGTCGTCGAACACCAACACCGGGGAATGGCCGCCCAGTTCCATGGTGACCCGCTTCATGTGGGCGCCAGCCAGAGCGGCCAACTGCTTGCCCACCGGCACCGAGCCCGTGAACGACACCTTGCGCACAATGGGCGAACGGATCAGGTAGTCCGAGATCTTGGCGGGCTCGCCCCAGACAATGTTCAGGCAGCCCTTGGGCAGCCCGGCTTCGTGGAACATGCGGGCGATGGCCATGACCGCGCTGGGGGAATCTTCCGGGCCCTTCAGGATGACCGTGCAGCCCGCGCCGAGCGCGGCCGCGATCTTGCGGATGGCCTGGTTATAGGGGAAGTTCCAGGGCGTGAACGCGGCGCATACGCCGATTGGTTCGCGCACCACGATCTGGCGCACGTCCGGGCTGCGCGGCGGGATCACGCGGCCGTAGATGCGGCGGCATTCCTCGGCATGCCAGTCGGCATGTTCGGCGCAGGCGGTGATTTCGCCGACCGATTCAGCCAGCGGCTTGCCCTGGTCCAGCGTCATGTTGCGGCCGATTTCCTTGGCCCGCTCACGCGACAGCGAGGCTACCTTGCGCAGGATGGCCGAGCGCTCCATGGGCGAGCTGTGCTTCCAGGATTCGAAGGCGCGCTGCGCCGCGGCCAGCGCCCGGTCGAGGTCGGCCTCCGTGGCATGCGGCAACTGCCCCAGGACTTCCAGGGTGGCGGGATTGACCACATCCTGGGTACGACGGCCTTCGCCGGTCAGGAATTCACCGTCGATATACAGCGCCAACTGTTCATACATGCTGAGTTCCTTGCGAAATAAGTGGGAATAGCAATCAGACCCCTTCAGTCTAAACCAGCTTGGCGGCGGACGCTTGGGCCACTGCCGCCGGTTCTGCCGGAGCCAATCGCCTGCGGGCTTGCGCCGGCCGGCGTCTCTGCACAAAATGGGGGGGTATCAGGCCTGCCGGCACGTCATCCGTACACCTCTCGTCGTTCTGTCATGCCAACACCGAACCAGGATACCGCCGTCGCACGCAGCCTGTTCTCGCGGGCCTTCTTCCGGTTCCTCGACTGGCTGCAGCATCGCATTGCCCGAGCCTCCCTGGTGGGAGACCAGCCCATCTTCGACAATGCCCGGTTTGGCTGGATCGCGGACCTGGAAGCCCGGACGCCGGCCATCCGCGCCGAGCTGCAATCGCTGCTCCAGGAGCGGGAGCGCCTGCCGGCGTTCCACGAAATTTCGCCCGACGTAGGCATGATCACTGGCGACGACCAGTGGAAAACCTTCCTGTTCCTGGCCTATGGCATGCGATCGGACCGCAATCTGGCACGCTGCCCGGCCACCGCGGATGCGCTCGCCTGTATTCCGGGGCTGCGGACGGCGTTTTTCTCGATACTCGAACCCGGCAAGCGGATTCCGCTGCACCGCGGTCCATACAATGGGGTGCTGCGCCTGCACTTGGGCCTGGTGGTGCCCGAGCCGCGCGAGCGCTGCTGGATCGAGGTCGGCGGGCAGCGTTATGCCTGGGAGGAAGGCCGGGCCGTGGTCTTCGACGATCTCTACCCCCACCAGGTGCACAATGACACCGGCGGCCTGCGCGCCGTGCTGTTCGTCGACTTCGAGCGCCCCTGCCGGGCGCCCGTGCGCTGGCTGAATCGCCTGGTGCTGGCCGCCGCGCCGCTGACCGACGAGGTGCGGCGCGGCAAGGCCAATCACGATACCTGGGAAGCCCGTTTCTACGCAGGCAGAAAACGGTGACGTAGCGGTTGGCGCCCCTGTGGCGCGCATGGCACGACGACGCGCCTGGAAGACTTGCTTCTTTTTAGACGACGGGGTAGAATTGACAGCTTTCCCGAATTGTCGTCATTTGTAGGGCGGCGGTTAGGTCGCTGACCGGGCCGCGGCTTGCCGGCAAGGGCGTCGGGAAAAGTATCCGCAGGATTTCAACCCAGGGTCGCGGTACCGCCTTTGAGGATCGTCTTCAAAGCGTGCGGCGGACCTGACGGGACCAAAACTGGCGGGAAGAGCGGTGTTCCTCGGTGGGGCGCTGTGATTCCGGTTAAGTTGGAACAGGAAAAATCATGATCCAAATGCAGACCACGCTGGACGTGGCCGACAACACCGGTGCGCGCGCTGTCATGTGCATCAAGGTGCTCGGTGGCTCCAAGCGCCGTTATGCCGGTATCGGCGACATCATCAAGGTGAGCGTCAAGGATGCGGCCCCGCGCGGGCGCGTCAAGAAAGGCGAAATCTACAACGCCGTGGTGGTTCGCACCGCCAAGGGCGTGCGCCGCAAGGACGGTTCGCTGATTCGTTTCGGTGGCAATGCCGCCGTGTTGCTCAACGCCAAGCTGGAGCCCATCGGCACCCGCATCTTCGGACCCGTTACGCGCGAACTGCGTACCGAGAAGTTCATGAAGATCGTGTCGCTGGCGCCCGAAGTGCTGTAAGGAGCCCACGATGAACAACATTCGTAAAGGCGACGAAGTCATCGTCCTGACCGGCCGCGACAAGAAGCGTCGCGGCACCGTGCTGGCTCGCGTCGATGCCGACCACGTCCTGGTCGAGGGCGTGAACGTCGTCAAGAAGCACGTCAAGGCCAACCCGATGGCCAACAACCCCGGTGGCATCGTCGAAAAGACCCTGCCGATCCACATCTCGAACGTGGCGCTGTTCAACCCCGCCACGGGCAAGGGCGATCGCGTCGGCGTCAAGGAAGTCGACGGCCGCAAGGTCCGCGTGTTCCGTTCCAATGGTGCCGTTGTCGGCGCCAAGGCGTAAGGGGCGACAGACATGTCTCGTTTGCAAGATTTCTACAAGAGCAAGGTTGCTCCCGACCTGCAGGCCAAGTTCGGCTACAAGAGCCTGATGGAAGTGCCGCGCATCACCAAGGTCACCCTGAACATGGGCGTTTCGGAAGCGGTCGCTGACAAGAAGGTCATCGAGCACGCCGTTGCCGACCTGACCAAGATCGCCGGCCAGAAGCCCGTCGTGACCAAGACCCGCAAGGCTATCGCCGGTTTCAAGATCCGCGAGAACTACCCGATCGGCTGCATGGTCACCCTGCGCGGCCAGCGCATGTACGAATTCCTGGACCGCCTGGTGGCCGTGGCGCTGCCGCGCGTGCGCGACTTCCGCGGCATCTCGGGCCGTGCGTTCGACGGCCGCGGCAACTACAACATCGGGGTGAAAGAGCAGATCATTTTCCCCGAAATCGAGTACGACAAGATCGACGCGCTGCGTGGGCTGAACATCAGCATCACCACCACCGCCAAGACCGACGACGAAGCCAAGGCGCTGCTGACCGCCTTCAGCTTCCCGTTCCGTAACTAAGAGGCTGATGACGTGGCTAAACTTTCCCTCATCAATCGCGACATCAAGCGCGCCAAGCTGGCCGACAAGTACGCCGCTCGCCGCGCCGAACTGAAGGCGATCATCGACGACCAGTCGAAGACCGACGAAGAACGTTACCAAGCTCGGCTGAAGCTGCAACAGCTGCCGCGCAATGCCAACCCGACGCGCCAGCGCAACCGCTGCGTCGTCACGGGCCGTCCGCGCGGCGTGTTCCGCAAGTTTGGGCTGACCCGCCACAAACTGCGTGAAATGGCGATGAACGGGGAAATCCCGGGCATCACCAAGGCCAGCTGGTAGGAGAAAAAACATGAGCATGAGCGATCCCATCGCCGATATGCTGACTCGCATTCGCAATGCGCAGCAAGTTGACAAAGTTACGGTGAGCATGCCCTCCTCGAAGCTGAAGGCGGCCATTGCCGCCGTGCTGCAGGATGAAGGCTACATCGACGGCTTTGAAGTCAAGGGCACGCAGGCCAAGCCTGAGCTGGAAATCACCCTGAAGTACTACGCCGGCCGTCCGGTCATCGAGCGCATCGAACGCGTCTCGCGCCCCGGCCTGCGTATCTACAAGGGCCGCAGCAGCATTCCTCAGGTCATGAACGGCCTGGGCGTGGCCATCGTTTCGACCTCGCGCGGCGTCATGACCGACCGCAAGGCCCGTGCCAACGGCGTCGGCGGCGAAGTCCTGTGCTACGTGGCCTAAGGAGAAACTCGAATGTCACGTATCGCTAAGTACCCGGTCGAACTGCCCAAGGGTGTTGAAGCCAGCATCCAGCAGGACCAGATCACCGTCAAGGGCCCGCTGGGCACCCTGAGCCAGCCGCTGACCGGCGATGTCACCATCGCGCTGGACGACGGCAAGCTGACGTTTGTCGCCGCCAACGAGTCGCGCCATGCCGGCGCCATGTCGGGCACCGTGCGCGCCCTGGTGGCCAACATGGTCACCGGCGTGAGCAAGGGCTTCGAACGCAAGCTGAACCTGGTCGGCGTGGGTTATCGCGCCCAGGTTCAAGGCGACGCCGTCAAGCTGCAGCTGGGCTTTTCGCACGACATCGTGCACAAGCTGCCCGCCGGCGTGAAGGCCGAATGCCCCACCCAGACGGAAATCGTCATCAAGGGCTCCAACAAGCAAGTCGTCGGTCAGGTGGCCGCTGAAATCCGCGCCTATCGCGAACCCGAACCCTACAAGGGCAAGGGCGTGCGCTATGCGGACGAACGCGTCGTCATCAAAGAGACCAAGAAGAAATAACGGCGCACGCAAGGACGAATCATGGACAAAAAAGTTTCCCGTTTGCGTCGTGCGGTTCCGACCCGCCGGAAGATCTCCGAGCTGCGCGTTCATCGCCTCTCGATTTTCCGCTCGAACCTGCACATCTACGCCAACATCATTTCGCCGGAAGGCGATCGCGTGCTGGTCAGCGCTTCCACGCTGGAACCCGAAGTGCGTGCGCAGCTGGCCGGCCAAAGCGGCCAGGGCGGCAACACCGCCGCCGCCACGCTGGTGGGCAAGCGCGTTGCCGAAAAGGCCAAGGCCGCCGGTATCGAACTGGTCGCCTTCGATCGCTCGGGCTTTCGTTACCATGGCCGCGTGAAAGCGCTGGCCGATGCCGCGCGTGAAGCCGGCCTGAAGTTCTAAGCGAGGATCTGTCAAATGGCTAAAGTACAAGGCAAAGGCGCCGCGGAAAAAGAGAACGACGACGGCCTGCGCGAAAAGATGATCGCGGTCAACCGCGTGAGCAAGGTGGTCAAGGGTGGTCGCACCATGAGCTTTGCCGCGCTGACCGTGGTCGGCGACGGCGACGGCCGCATCGGCATGGGCAAGGGCAAGGCGCGCGAAGTGCCGGTGTCCGTCCAGAAGGCGATGGAACAGGCCCGCCGCGGCATGTTCAAGGTTGCCCTGAAGAACGGCACGCTGCATCACTCCGTGGTCGGCAAGCATGGCGCCTCCACCGTGCTGATCTCGCCCGCGGCCGAAGGTACCGGCGTGATCGCCGGCGGCCCGATGCGCGCCATCTTCGAGGTGATGGGCGTGCGCAACGTGGTTGCCAAGAGCCTCGGCTCCAGCAACCCCTACAACATGGTCCGTGCCACGCTGAACGGCCTGCGCGCTTCCCTGACTCCGTCGGAAGTGGCTGCCAAGCGCGGCAAGACCGTCGAAGAGATTCTGGGGTAAATCATGGCTCAGAAGCAGATCAAAGTTACCCTCGTGCGCTCGGTGATCGGCACCAAGCAATCCCACCGCGATACCATCCGCGGCCTGGGCCTGCGCCGCGTCAACAGCAGCCGCGTTCTGGTCGACACGCCCGAGGTGCGCGGGATGATCCGCAAGGTGGATTATCTCGTCTCCGTCTCGGAAGCCTAAGGAATCACGATGTCGGATATTCAACTCAATACGCTCAAGCCCGCCGAGGGCAGCAAGCACGCCAAGCGCCGCGTCGGCCGTGGCATCGGCTCGGGCCTGGGCAAGACCGCCGGCCGTGGCCACAAGGGCCAGAAGTCGCGTTCGGGCGGCTTCCACAAGGTTGGCTTCGAAGGCGGCCAGATGCCGCTGCAGCGTCGCCTGCCCAAGCGCGGCTTCACGCCGCTGGGCCAGCACCTGTACGCCGAAGTCCGCCTGTCGGACCTGCAAGCCCTGTCCGCCGACGAAGTCGACGTGCAAGTGCTGAAGGCTGCCGGCGTGGTTGGCCAGCAAGTGCGCTACGCCAAGGTCATCAAGTCGGGCGAACTTTCGCGCAAGGTGACGCTCAAGGGCATCACCGCGACGGCCGGCGCGCGCGCCGCCATCGAAGCCGCTGGCGGCTCGCTTGCCTGATTACGAGGTAACACGTGGCTAATGCACAGGCACTGGGCAAAACTGGAGCGCGATACGGCGACTTGAAGCGTCGTCTCGTGTTCCTGGTGCTCGCCCTGGTGGTTTACCGACTGGGTACACACATCCCCGTTCCGGGCATCAACCCGGACGCGCTGGCGGACCTGTTCCGCCAGAACCAGGGCGGGATCCTGGGCCTGTTCAACATGTTCTCGGGCGGCGCGCTGTCGCGCTTTTCGATCTTCGCCCTGGGGATCATGCCGTACATTTCTGCATCGATCATCATGCAGCTGATGTCGGTGGTGGTGCCCTCGCTGGAAGCCCTCAAGAAAGAGGGCGAGGCCGGCCGCCGCAAGATCACCCAGTACACCCGCTATGGCACGGTCGTGCTGGCGCTGGTGCAGGCGGTGGGTATTTCGGTGGCGCTGGAGTCCCAGCCGGGCCTGGTGATCGATCCGGGCATGCTGTTCCGCTTCACGACCGTCGTGACGCTGGTCACCGGCACCATGTTCATCATGTGGCTGGGCGAGCAGATCACCGAGCGTGGCCTGGGCAACGGTATCTCGATCCTGATTTTCGCGGGTATCGTCGCCGGCCTGCCTTCGGCGCTGGCCGGGTTGCTGGACCTGGTCCGCACCAATGCGATGTCGGTGCCGTCGGCGCTGTTCATCGTGGCCCTGGTGGTGCTGGTGACGGCCTTCGTGGTGTTCGTGGAGCGCGGCCAGCGCAAGATCACGGTCAACTATGCCAAGCGGCAAGTGGGCAACAAGATCTACGGTGGCCAGAGCTCGCACCTGCCGCTCAAGCTGAACATGGCCGGGGTGATTCCGCCGATCTTCGCGTCGTCGATCATCCTGTTCCCGGCCACGATCACGAGCTGGTTCTCGACCGGCGACAGCATGCTGTGGCTGCGCGACCTGGCGGCGGCGCTCGAGCCCCGTCAGCCGCTCTACATCACGCTGTATTCGGCCGCGATCATTTTCTTCTGCTTCTTCTATACGGCTCTGGTGTTCAACAGCCGGGAAACGGCAGATAACCTGAAGAAGAGCGGTGCCTTCGTTCCCGGCATCCGTCCGGGTGAACAGACGGCGCGCTACATCGACAAGATTCTGATGCGCTTGACGCTAGTGGGTGCGCTGTACATCACCCTGGTGTGCCTGCTGCCGGAATTCCTGGTGATGCGCTGGAACGTACCGTTTTATTTTGGTGGCACGTCCTTGTTGATCATCGTGGTGGTGACGATGGACTTCATGGCGCAGGTTCAGGCGTACATGATGTCGCACCAGTACGACTCGCTGCTCAAGAAAGCGAACTTCAAGGGTTCCTCGGGTTTGCCGATGCGATAGCAGAAGAAATGTCTAAGGACGACGTCATCCAGATGCAAGGAGAGGTTCTCGAGAACCTTCCCAACGCGACTTTTCGCGTCAAGCTCGAAAACGGCCACGTGGTGCTAGGCCATATTTCCGGCAAGATGCGTATGCATTACATCCGGATCCTGCCGGGCGACAAGGTCACAGTGGAGCTCACGCCCTATGACCTGACGCGGGCAAGAATCGTTTTCCGCTCTAAATGAGCGACCGGATTACGGAAAATTAGGAGTCAACCATGAAAGTAATGGCATCGGTTAAGCGGATCTGCCGCAACTGCAAAGTTATCAAACGTCACGGCGTGGTGCGCGTCATCTGCACCGACCCGCGTCACAAGCAGCGTCAAGGCTAACCTGGTTAGCGACACGCAACGGATTTATTCAAGGAACAGTCATGGCCCGTATTGCTGGCATTAACATTCCGCCGCAACAGCACGCCGAAATCGGCCTGACCGCCATTTTTGGCATCGGTCGTACGCGCGCTCGCAAGATCTGCGAAGCAGCAAATGTACCCCTTACCAAAAAGGTCAAGGACCTGACCGACGCTGAACTGGAGCGCATCCGCGAGCACGTGGGTGTGTTCACGGTCGAGGGTGACCTGCGTCGCGAAGTGCAACTGTCGATCAAGCGCTTGATCGATCTGGGCACCTACCGCGGCATGCGTCACAAGCGCGGTTTGCCCGTGCGCGGCCAGCGCACCCGCACCAACGCCCGCACCCGCAAGGGACCGCGTCGTGCTGCTGCGTCCCTGAAGAAATAATCGAGGAACAGGATTATGGCGAAAGCTTCCACCAGCGGCGCTTCGCGCGTACGCAAAAAGGTCAAGAAGAACGTCTCGGACGGCATCGCGCACGTCCACGCGTCCTTCAACAACACCATCATCACCATCACCGACCGCCAGGGCAATGCCCTGTCGTGGGCGACTTCGGGTGGCGCGGGCTTCAAGGGTTCGCGCAAGTCGACGCCGTTCGCCGCGCAGGTGGCTGCTGAAACGGCCGGCCGCGTCGCGCTGGAATACGGCATCAAGACCCTCGAAGTGCGCATCAAGGGCCCCGGCCCCGGCCGCGAATCGTCGGTGCGCGCGCTCAACGCCCTGGGCATCAAGATCTCGAGCATCGCTGACATCACGCCCGTTCCGCACAACGGCTGCCGTCCGCCGAAGCGTCGTCGTATCTAAAGGGAATCCACATGGCTCGTTATACTGGACCCAAATGCAAGCTCTCGCGCCGCGAGGGCACCGACCTGTTCCTGAAGAGCGCCCGCCGCTCGCTGGATTCCAAGTGCAAGCTGGATTCCAAGCCCGGCCAGCATGGCCGCACTTCGGGTGCCCGCACTTCCGACTACGGCCTGCAGCTGCGTGAAAAGCAGAAGCTCAAGCGCATGTACGGCGTGCTGGAAAAGCAATTCCGCAAGTACTTCGCTGAAGCGGAGCGCCGCCGCGGCAACACCGGCGAAACGCTGATCCAGCTGCTCGAATCGCGCCTGGACAACGTCGTATACCGCATGGGCTTCGGCTCGACGCGCGCCGAGGCTCGCCAGCTGGTCGCCCACCGCGCCATCGAGCTGAACGGCCACACCGCCGATATCGCCTCGATGATCGTGAAGGCGGGCGACGTGATCACCGTGCGTGAAAAGGCCAAGAAGCAAGGCCGTATCCGCGAATCGCTCGACCTGGCCTCCAGCATCGGCATCCCCCAGTGGGTGGAAGTCGACAGCAATAAGATGTCGGGCACGTTCAAGTCGGTTCCCGACCGCGCTGATGTCGCCCGCGACATCAACGAATCGATGGTCGTCGAACTGTACTCGCGTTAATCGCCGCAGGCGCGGCGCCCGCCGGGTGCGCGCTTGTGCCGAGCAGCCGATTGCAGGTCCCGCAGCAGCCCGCTTTCCGCGTTTTCGCGGGGCGGGCTTTGCGGTAAGTATCGAACGGCATTCCTGCCGTGTTTTTCTTGTTTCCATCAGCCTTATCGGTGTAACGAGCCGAGGGTATTGAAAAGGAATACTGTAAATGTCCACTCAAGGTTTTCTGAAGCCGCGTTCCATTGAAGTCGAACCGGTCGGCACCCACCACGCCAAGATCGTGATGGAGCCGTTCGAGCGCGGCTACGGCCATACGCTGGGCAACGCCCTGCGCCGCATCCTGCTGTCCTCGATGACGGGCTATGCGCCCACCGAAGTGCAGATGACCGGCGTGGTGCACGAATACTCGACCATCCCGGGCGTGCGCGAAGATGTCGTCGACATCCTGCTGAACCTGAAGGGCGTGGTCTTCAAGCTGCATAACCGCGATGAAGTCACCCTGGTGCTGCGCAAGAACGGCGCCGGCACGGTGGTGGCCGGCGATATCGAGCTGCCGCACGACGTCGAGATCATCAACCCCGACCATGTCATCTGCAACCTGACCGACGCCGGCAAGGTGGAGATGCAGGTCAAGGTTGAAAAGGGCCGCGGCTATGTGCCGGGCAATGTGCGCGCGCTGTCGGAAGACCGCACCCACACCATCGGCCGTATCGTGCTGGACGCTTCGTTCAGCCCGGTGCGCCGCGTCAGCTATGCCGTCGAGAGCGCCCGCGTCGAGCAGCGCACCGACCTGGACAAGCTGGTGCTGGACATCGAAACCAACGGCGTGATCTCTCCCGAGGAAGCGGTGCGCCAATCGGCCCGCATCCTGATGGACCAGATCTCGGTGTTCGCCGCCCTTGAAGGCGCTGGCGATTCGTACGAGGCCCCGGTGCGCGGCACGCCGCAGATCGACCCGGTGCTGCTGCGTCCGGTCGACGACCTGGAGCTCACCGTGCGTTCGGCCAACTGCCTGAAGGCCGAGAACATCTACTACATCGGCGACCTGATCCAGCGCACCGAGAACGAGCTGCTCAAGACCCCCAACCTGGGCCGCAAGTCGCTCAACGAAATCAAGGAAGTGCTGGCCGCACGTGGCCTGACCTTGGGCATGAAGCTCGAGAATTGGCCGCCGCTGGGCCTCGAGCGTCCGTAATTCTTACCCCCGTCTTCCACCGGACCGCGGCCTGGCAGCAGGCCGATAGAAGATCCGGATAACCTGGCGGCGCAAGCGCCGCCTTTAGATTCAAAAGGAACTTATCATGCGTCACGGTAATGGTTTGCGTAAGCTCAATCGCACCAGCAGCCACCGTCTTGCCATGTTTCGCAACATGGCCGTTTCGTTGATCAAGCACGAAGCGATCAAGACCACGCTGCCCAAGGCGAAAGAACTGCGCCGCGTCGTCGAGCCCCTCATCACCCTCGGCAAAGAGCCCACCCTCGCGAACAAGCGTCTGGCGTTTGCCCGTCTGCGCGATCGCGACGCCGTGGTCAAGCTGTTCGCCGAGATCGGCCCGCGCTACGCTGCCCGCAACGGCGGCTACACCCGCGTGCTGAAGATGGGTTTCCGTCAAGGCGACAACGCTCCCATGGCCTACATGGAGCTGGTTGATCGTCCTGAAGTGCAGGAAACCGAGGCTGACAACGCTGCCGAATAATCCGGCCAGTGGATAAGCGCAAGGGCGGGCCTCCGGGCCCGCCCTTGTTTTTTTTGACGCCGCCAGGGTGTCAGGCACCTGAACCGGGCCGGCCGCCAGCCAGCGCCAGGCGCAGCTGCGCAGCGGTGCCGGCCAGCTGGTCGGCGGGGCATTGCGGCGGCATGACGAACTGCAGGTCTTTCTGGGCGATGTACTGCGTGGACGTGATGTCCTGCGGATGATGCATGGGGACCAGGTGGGCATGAGCGTGCGCCACGTGGATGCCGGTGAACATGAAGCCCACGCGCTCGACCCGGTACAGGGCTTTCATGGCGCGCGCCAGTTGCTGGCCCAGCGCCAGGATGCGGCCGGCCGTTCCGGCGGGCAGGTCTTCGAAGTATGGATAATGCTGCTTGGGGATGACCAGCACATGGCCTGGGCGCACCGGCTGGATATCCAGGAAAGCCAGGATGTCGTCGTCCTCGTGGACCACGTGCGCGGGAATCTGGTGTTGGGCGATGCGGCAGAAAAGGCAGGAGTCCGACATGGTGGTGGCCTCGGCGGGAGGGCGCAAACGGCGCCACGGGCAGTGCCGATAAAATACCCTATCGAGACGGCGCTGCAAGCCGTACCCTGGGAGTAGCCATGTTGCGCGACGACGACATCGTGTTGGTGATCAGCAATGCGCCCGACCTGCTGTTGGCCAAGCGCATCGCCCATGTGCTGGTCGAGGATGGCCTGGCGGCCTGCGTGAACCTTGGCGCGCCGGTGCTGTCCATCTATCGCTGGGAAGGCGAGATCGAAGGCGCCGACGAGATCCCCATCTGCATCAAGACCACCGCGGGCCGCCAGCAAGCCGTGGTGCAGGCGCTGGCGAAGCTGCACCCATACGAGGTTCCCGAGATCATCGTCGTGCCGGTGATCGGCGGTAGCGCCCCTTACCTGGACTGGGTACGGGCACAGGCCGGCGGCGCCGGATCATAGGACCCACCCGCCGGCCCCGGCGGCCGGTGGCAACCACGAGAATTCGATGTTTCAGTTGATGGTTCGTACGCGACCCGCCTGGCGGGTCCTGATGGGTTGCCTGGCCTTGGCGGCCACATGGGCCGTGCTGGCCTGGCGCCCGGCCGCCGCGCTCGGCGAAGAGGATTTCCTGCCGCCCGAGCAGGCCTTCGTCTTCAGCGCCGCCATGGCCGGCCCGGACGCCGTCGAACTGCGCTATCGCATTGCTCCCGGCTATTACATGTATCGCGAGCGCTTTGGCCTGGCCATCAGCCCGCAAGGCGCGACCACGCTCGGCCAGGCGAAGTATCCCCAGGGCGAGGTGAAATACGATCCCACGTTCGAGAAGGACATGGAGGTCTACCACGACCAGGTGGCTATCCGGGTGTCGCTGGCCGAGGGCCAGCCCTTCACCTTGACCGTCACGAGCCAAGGGTGCGCCGATGCGGGCCTGTGCTATCCGCCCATGGACCACGCCGTGCGGCTGGTGCCGGTGGCCGGCGGGTATGCGGTGGACGGCGCCGCCGCTGCTGCCGATACGCCGGCCGGGCCGGCGGGCAGCGGGGCTTCCGCATCGAGCGGCGGCCTGGGGGCGCTGTTGTCGGCCGGCGACCTGGGCCTGGCCGATGCCATTGGCGGGCTGGGCTGGCTCAAGACGGCCGGCGTATTCTGGCTGCTGGGGCTGCTGCTGGCATTCACGCCTTGCGTGCTGCCCATGATCCCCATCCTGTCGTCCATCGTGGTGGGCGGCGGCGCGCGCCCCGGCCGCTGGCGCGGCCTGGGGCTGGCGGCCGCCTATGTGCTGGGCATGTCGGTCGTCTACACGGCGCTGGGTGTCGCCGCCGGGCTGAGCGGCGCGGGCCTGGCCGCATGGCTGCAGACGCCCTGGGTGCTGGCCATTTTCGCGGCCGTGCTGGCGGCGCTGGCGCTGGCTACCTTCGGCGCCTTCGATTTCCAGGTACCGGCCGCGATGCAGGGCTGGCTGTCGACACGCTCGGCCCGTATCCCGGGCGGACGCGCCACGGGCGCGCTGGCCATGGGCGCCGTGTCGGCGTTGATCCTGGGGCCCTGCGTGGCCGCGCCGCTGGCGGGCGCCTTGCTGTATATCTCCCAGACCGGCGACGTGGTGCTGGGTGGCGCCGCGCTGTTCGCCATGGCCTGGGGCATGGGGGTGCCGCTGCTGGTGGTGGGCGCTTCATCAAGCGCGCTGCTGCCCAAGACCGGCCCCTGGATGGATGGCGTCAAGCGGCTGTTCGGCATGTTGTTGCTGGCCACCGCCTGGTGGATGCTGATCCCCATTGTGCCGACTTGGCTGCAGATGGCGGGCTGGGCGTTCCTGGCAGTCGTCGCGGCGGTGATGCTGCACGCCTTCGAGGCCTTGCCCGCTGGCGCGGGCGCCCCGCGCATGTTCGCCAAGGGGCTCGGCTTGCTGCTGGCCCTGGCTGGCGTGGCATGGCTGGTCGGCGCGGCCAGTGGCGGCCGCGACGTGCTGCAGCCGCTGTCGCACCTGGCGCAGCGCGGCGGCGGGCCGGCGCCGCTGGCGGCCGCCGGCCCGGTGGAATTCAAGCGGGTGCGTACCAGCGCCGAGCTGGACGCCCTGCTGGCGCAGAGCACGCAGCCCGTCATGCTGGACTTCTATGCCGATTGGTGCGTGTCGTGCCGCGAAATGGAGCGCTTCACGTTTTCCGATCCGGCCGTGGCCGGCCGGATGTCGCGCATGCTGCTGCTGCAGGCCGACGTCACCGCGAACAATGCCGACGACCGCGAATTGCTGAAGCGGTTCCGCCTGTTCGGCCCGCCGGGCATCCTGTTTTTTGCGCCGGGCGGGGCGCCCATCGCCGATGCGCGCGTCATCGGCTTCCAGGATGCGCCACGCTTCGCGGCGGTGCTGGACCGCGTGCTGGCGCGCTAGGGCCGGCCGGCCTGTAGCCGCCGCTTTTGCCCTGTGTCAGGCGCCCGCCAGGGTGCCTGACGCCAAATGTCAATTGTGAAGCCGTCTCTGCAAGTTTCGGTGTCAGGCACCTGCGGAGCCTGACACCTGGCCGCAGCTTGCGCCTCTATTGCTGCTGCTTGAGCAGCTTGGCGGCTTCCACGGCGAAGTAGGTCAGGATGCCGTCGGCGCCGGCGCGCTTGAAGCCCAGCAGCGCTTCCATCATGACCTTGTCGTGGTCCAGCCAGCCGTTGGCCGCGGCCGCCTTGATCATGGCGTATTCGCCGCTGACCTGGTAGGCGAAGGTGGGTACGCGGAAGGTGTCCTTGACTCGCCGCAACACGTCCAGGTACGGCATCCCGGGCTTGACCATGACCATGTCGGCGCCTTCCTGCAGGTCGGCCGCCACTTCGCGCAACGCCTCGTCGAGGTTGCCCGGATCCATCTGGTAGGCCATTTTGTTGGACTTGCCCAGGTTCGCAGCCGACCCGACGGCGTCGCGGAACGGACCGTAGAACGCGCTGGCGTACTTGGCCGAGTAGGCCATGATGCGCGTGTGGATGTGCTGGTCGGCTTCGAGCGCCTGGCGGATGGCGCCGATGCGCCCGTCCATCATGTCGCTGGGCGCCACGATATCGACCCCGGCGGCGGCCTGCACCAGCGCCTGGCGGATCAGGATCTGCACGGTCGGCTCGTTGAGGACGTAGCCCTCTGCGTCGATGACGCCGTCCTGGCCATGGCTGGTGTACGGGTCGAGCGCGACGTCGGTAAGCACGCCGAGCTGGGGGAAGCGCTGCTTCAGCGCCGCGACCACGCGCGGAATGAGGCCTTCCGGGTTGGCGGCCTCGGCCCCGTCGGGCGTCTTGAGCGCCGGATCGATGACCGGGAACAGGGCCATCACGGGGATGCCCAGGGCCACGCATTCCTCGGCCGCGCCCAGCAGGGTGTCGGGCGAATAGCGCATCACGCCCGGCAGGGACGGCACCGGCTGCCGCAGGCCGCTGCCTTCGGCCACGAACACCGGATAGATGAGGTCGTTGACCGTGAGGGCGTGCTCGCGCACCAGGCGGCGGGTGAAGTCGTCGCGGCGCAGCCGGCGCGGCCGCGACACGGGAAAGGCGGGGGAGATGATATGCGGATTCATGGCACTACCTTGGGGGAGATCCAGTTCTCGATGTGCTGGGTGGCCTCGGCCAGCCCGATGCGTTCGGTGGCCGAGAACGGCACGGTGTGCAGGGCGCCGATGTCGGCCAGGTCCTTGCGCACCGCGTATACGGCGCGCTGGCGCTGGCCGTAGGGCAGCTTGTCGGCCTTGGTCAGCAGCGCCAGCACCGGCCGGCCGGTGGGGGCGATGAAGTCCGCCAGGCGCCGGTCGAGCTCGGTGACGCCGCGGCGGATGTCGATGAGCAGCACGATGCCGGCCAGGGAGGGACGGTCGCGCAGATAGCCGCCCAGGATGTCGGCCCATTTTTCCTTTTCCTTGTGCGCCACCGAGGCGTAGCCGTACCCGGGCAAGTCGACCAGGAAGCCCAGTGGCTGGTCCGGGGCGAGCGGGTCGGGCAGGCCGAACAGGTTGATCAGCCGCGTGCGGCCGGGAGTCTTGCTGGAGAACGCCAGCCGACGCTGGTTGCACAGCACGTTGATGGCCGAGGATTTGCCGGCGTTGGAGCGGCCGACGAAGCAGACCTCGGGGGCGCCGGGTGCGGGCAGCTGGTCGAGGCGGGCCGCCGAAACGAAGAAAGAGGCGCGGTGCAGGAGGGACACGGAAGAGGGCCGATACGGTTGGTTGCGAACCCTATTGTATAATCGTGCGTTTGCAACAGTGGTCCCCCTGCACAGCGCCGGCTTTTTCCGCCTGCCGAAGGCGGAAACGGCCCAGGGCGAATGTACGTCCGATCCGGCACGGCATGGGGCAGGCATGGGGCGCTTTGGCGCCTTGATCGAGATCCGATCGTCGAGGTTTTCAATGAAGCGTGTGCTGTCCCGGATGTTGGTAGCAAGCGGGCTGATGCTCGGTGCGTCTCTATTCTCCTCCAGTTTCGCTGCCGAAGGCGCCGCCGCGCCGGCGAAGCCCGATGCCGCCAAGGGGCAGGAATTGTACGACCAGGGCGACGCCTCGCGCGGCATCGTGGCCTGTGCGTCCTGTCACGGCGCGGCGGGCAACAGCACCATTCCGGTCAACCCCAACCTGGCCGCGCAACCTCACGAATACCTGGTCAAGCAGCTGGTCGACTTCCAGACCAAGCAAGGCGCCGAGAAGCCGGCGCGCAATGGCCCGGAAGGCAACCCGACGCCCATGACCGCCATGGCGCAGAACCTGACGCCGCAGGACATGCAGAACGTGGCGCTCTACCTGACGCAGCAGCCCCTGACCGAGCCGGCCAGCGCCGGCCACGAGGACCTGGTCGAACTGGGCCGCAAGATCTGGCGCGGCGGCCTGCCCGACCGCAACGTGCCGGCCTGCGCGGCCTGCCACTCGGCCGACGGCGCCGGCCTGCCCAGCCAGTATCCGCGCCTGGCTGGCCAGCATCCCGGGTACATCGAAGAGCAGCTGAAGCTGTTCCGCAGCGGCGACCGCGCCAACAACGACGTCATGCACGACATCGCCGACCGCATGTCCGACGCCGACATCAAGGCGGTGTCCGACTACGCCGCGGGCCTGCGCTAGGCGCGGGTCCCGTCCAGGCGCGGCCGGCCCGCGCAACAATACCGCAGCGCGCCCGGAACCGGATTCCAGGCACGCTGTCCATAAGGGGGAAAGCCGGCAGCACGGCACCCCCTTTTTTTCATGAACGCCACCGCCCAGCCTTCTCGCCACCCCTTGCGCAGCCTGCCGCGCGATCTCTTCGAACTGCTTGGTTCGATGCGCTTCGCCGTGAGCCTGCTGATGTTCATCTGCGTGGCCAGCGTGCTGGGCACGGTGCTGGTGCAGAACCGCTCGTCCAATACCTACATCGACCAGTTCGGGCCGTTCTGGTTCGAGGTCTTCGACAAGTTCTCGATCTGGCACGTGTACAACAGCTGGTGGTTCCTGGCCATCATGGGCTTCCTGGTGGTGTCCACCTCGGTGTGCCTCATCCGCAATACGCCCAAGATGCTGCGCGATGCCCGGTCGTTCCGCGAGCACGTGCGCGCCAGCAGCCTGCGCGCTTTCCCGCACCGCGTCGAGATCCGCGACGCCGCCCCGGTAGATGGCGCGGCCGGCGGCATCAAGGGCCTGCTGGCGCAACAGGGCTACGCCGTGCGCGAGCGCCGCGACGGCGACAGCGTGATGCTGGCCGCCAAGAAGGGCAGCGCCAACCGGCTGGGTTATATCTGCGCGCACGCGGCCATGGTCATCATCTGCCTGGGCGGGCTGCTCGACAGCGAGCTGGCGGTGCGGTTGCAAGTGCTGCTGGGCGGCAAGCAACCTATTGTCGAGAACATGCTGATCTCGCAGGTGCCTGCCAGCGGGCGCCTGTCGGTCGCGAACCCCAGCTTTCGCGCCAGCGTCCTGATTCCCGAGGGAGGCCAGGCCAGCACTGCCGTGGTCATGGTGGGCGACGGCGCCTTGGTGCAACCCCTGCCGTTTACCCTGAAACTCAAGAAATTCCTGATCGACTACTACTCCACGGGCATGCCCAGCCGTTTCGCCAGCGAGGTGGAGGTCACCGACCCTGACACTGGCAAGACCTTCGAATCCACCATCGAGGTCAACGAGCCGCTGCGCTACAAGGGGGTCACGGTCTACCAGTCCAGTTTCGATGACGGCGGCAGCAGTGTCAGCTTGAAGGGGTACCCGCTGGTCGGCGCAGCCAGCGCGGCCTTCGACCTGGACGGCACGGTGGGCAAGCCGGCCGAGATCACCGCGCGCGGTCCCGACGGCAGCGCCCGGGACATGCAGGTGGAAATCACCGCGCTGCGTCCCATCAACGTCGAGGACCTGTCCGGCGGTACGCCGGGGGCCAACCGCCTGAGTTTCGGCGAGCACGTCGCGTCCGTGACGGGCAGCGCCGCCGGCAAGAAGAACGAGAACCTGCGCAACGTCGGCCCCAGCGTCGAGTACCGCCTGGTCGACCAGGCCGGGCAGGCCCACGAGTTCATGAACTACATGCTGCCGGTCGAACTGGACGGCGCCGCCGTGTTCCTGGCGGGGGTGCGCAACAATGCCTCCGAGAATTTCCGCTATTTGCGCATTCCGGCCGATGCCGAGGGCTCCCTGGCCGAGTTCATGCAGCTGCGCGCCACGCTGGCCGACCCCGCGGCGCGGCGCGAGGCCGCCCGCCGTTTCGCCGAACGCAACAGCCCGGCCGCGGCCGAGCGCCAGTCGCTGCAGACGGCCGCCGAGCGGGCCCTGGACACCTTCGCCAAGGGAGGCCTGCAGGCGATCGCCGATTTCCTGCAAGCCAACACCGCCCCGGCCGACCTGGAGCGCGCCGCCGACGTGGTGATTCGGCTGATCGGCGTGTCCATGTCCGAGTTGCGGGCCGTGGCGCGCGAGCGGGCCGGCTTGCCGGCGCTGCCGGCCGATGGCCCGGAGGCCGAGCGTGCAGCGCAATGGTCGCGGCTGGCCGTGGCGGCGCTGTCCGACCTGAACGTGTATCCGGCGCCGGTGTTCCTGGCGCTGAGCAATTTCGACCACGTGCAGGCCAGTGTCTTCCAGGTAAGCCGCACGCCCGGCAAGACCGCCGTATACCTGGGCTGCCTGCTGCTGGTGCTGGGCGTATTCTCGATGTTCTATATTCGTGATCGCCGGGTTTGGGTCTGGATCAAGCCGGCCCAGGGCGGCGATGGCAGCGAGGTCCAGGCTGCCATGACTTCGCAGAAGCGTACACTGGACTTCAACCACGAGTTCGACCGCTTCAAGCAGGCGCTATTGCGCCGGAACCGGCCCTGAGGTTTTTCATGTCCGCGACTACTTCCACGCATTCGTCCGACGCCCTGTGGCAGGCTGCTCCCTCGCCGACCGGCGACGCGCGCGCCCAGCGCGGCCGCCCCGACTGGACCGATATCGTCTTTTTCCTGCTGCTGGCCGTCGGCGCGGGCTTTGCGCTGACCCGCTACAGCGGCGCCATGGACTACTACGAGAAGACCATCCTGTGCGGCACGGTGTTCGTGCTGACCTGGATGGGCTGGCTGTGGCGGCCGCTGCGGCGGCTGATGATTGCCTGTGCGCTGGCCGCGGGGCTGGCGCTGGTGCTGTACCAGAACGATCTGGCGCGCGCGGAGCAGGTGTTCTTCCTGAAATACCTGTTCTCTTCGCAATCGGCCATCCTGTGGATGAGCGCCCTGTTCATCCTGGCCACGGCCTGCTACTGGATCGGCCTCTTCAGCCCGACCGCGGCCTGGCTGGGCACCGCCCTGACCTGGGGCGCGGTCTTCGCGGGCGTGACCGGCATGCTGGTGCGCTGGCGCGAAGGACACCTGATGGGGCCGGACCTCGGCCACATCCCGGTCAGCAACCTGTACGAAGTATTCGTGCTGTTCTCGCTGATCACCGCGCTGTTCTACCTATACTACGAACGCAAGTACGCCACGCGCGCGCTGGGCGGCTTCGTATTGCTGGTGATTTCCTCGGCCACGGTGTTCCTGCTGTGGTATGCGTTCACCCGCGACGCCGGGCAGATCCAGCCGCTGGTGCCGGCCCTGAAAAGCTGGTGGATGAAGCTGCACGTGCCGGCCAATTTCATCGGCTACGGCACGTTCTCGCTGGCGGCCATGGTGGGGTTTGCCTACCTGGTCAAGCAGCATGGCACGACCACGTCCTGGGCCAAGCTGGCCCCGCTGTTCGTGCTGGGCGTGCTGCTCTGCGTGGAACCCATGGTGTTCCGCACCGAAGGGCTGTCGGCCACCTGGATGATCTATTTCGGGGTCGGCATCGTCATCGTGGGCGGCATCCTGCTGGGGCGGCGGCGCATCGCCCAGGCCCTGCCATCCCTCGAGGTGCTGGACGACATCATGTACCGCGCCATCGCGATCGGCTTCGCGTTCTTCACCGTGGCGACCATCCTGGGCGCGCTGTGGGCGGCCGATGCCTGGGGCGCCTACTGGCAATGGGACCCGAAGGAGACCTGGGCCCTGATCGTCTGGCTGAACTACGCGGCCTGGCTGCACATGCGCCTGATGAAAGGCCTGCGCGGCCACCTGGCGGCCTATTGGGCGCTGGTCGGCCTGCTGATCACCGGGTTCGCCTTCCTGGGCGTGAACATGTTCCTGTCGGGCTTGCACTCGTACGGCGAGTTGTAGCCGTCGGTCAACGGTCCGGCCCCTGCCGGCCCAGGCCCCGGCTAATCTGCGCTGCGGTCTGGCGCATGCGTGGCAGGAAGCGGTCGATAATGCTGTTGCGCTCGTGGCGTGCCAGGCTCAGGCTGGTGGTAAGCGCCGCCACGACATGGCCGCGATCATCCTCGATGGGCACGGCAAGGCCGCAGATTCCCAGTTCCAGCTGCTCGCTCGCCAGGGCATAGCCCTGCCTGGCGGCCAATGCCATGGCGTTGCGCAGCGGCTCGGCCTGCGTCAACGTATGAGGCGTCAGCCGCTCGAATGGCGCGCCCGCCAGATAAGCTTCGCGGTCCGCCGCGCTGGCTGCTCCCAGCAGCACGTGGCCGCTGGAGGTGGCGTGGGCCGGCAGGCGTTCGCCCACGCCCAGCCGCCGTGACAATGGGCTGGGCATCTCCGCGCGCGCCACATACACCACGTCGCGGCCGTCCAATACCGACACCGTACAGATTTCGCCCACGTCGCGCATGAATGCTTCGACCGCATCGCGCGCGAGCTCGCGCAGAGGCAGCGAGGCGAGGTACGCGAAACCCAGTTCGAGCACGGCCGGCGTCAGGCTGAACTTGCGGCCTTGCAGTCGCGCATACCCGAGTTCCACAAGCGTGTACAGAAGGCGTCGCGCCCCGGCTGGCGTCAAGCCGGCCCGCTCGGCTACCTCGCTCAGAGTGAGCGATTGATGGCCGGGGCCGAATGCCCGGATCACCGCCAAGCCGCGCGCGAATGCTTCGACGAACTGATCGCTTCCCTTGGGTAAACCCCAGGTTCGTTCCTGCGAATTATTGGGCATTATGATTTTCGACAAAAGAAATTATTTTCGACTATCGAAAATAATAGCACGTCGAGCCCGGCAAGCAAACCTTTACAAGCAAGAGGAGCGATCATGATCGAATTGACGCCCGTCAGCCCGGATTTCGTTGCCGAGGTGGCAGGCCTGGACTTGAATACTCCGTTGACGCCCGACGACGCGCGCGCCCTGCGCGCGGCGATGGACCAATACGCGGTGCTCGTCATCCCGGATCAGCCGCTGACGGAAGAGCGGCAGGTCGCGGTGGCCCAGTTGTTCGGCCCGCTGGAAATCTCGGTTGGCGCCTCGGTGTACAACGCCCATCGTCCGCGCCGCTTGAACCACGCCGAGCTGTCGGACATCTCGAACCTGGATGAGTCCGGCGGCATCCTGGACGCGGGCGACATCCGGCGCCTGATCAATCTGAGCAACCAGCTCTGGCATACCGACAGTTCGTTCAAGCGCACGCCCGCAAGTATATCCATGCTTTCGGCGCAGGAGATTCCACCAGTGGGAGGCGCCACCGAATTCGCTGACATGCGGGCCGCCTGGGATGCGCTGGACAGCGCCATGCAGGCGCGCCTGGCGCCGCTGGTGGCCATACACGACTACTTCCACTCGCGTGGCCTCACCGGCTTCGACACCGCCGGCATCCCGGCAGCCTGGCGCGAGATGCAGCCGCCGGTGCCGCAGGTGCTGGTGCGCACGCATGCCGCCACCGGGCGGCGCTCGCTTTACCTGGCATCTCATATCAGTGCAATTCGCGACATGGCCGACGACGAAAGCCGTGCCCTGGTCGATCAGCTGATGGCGTTCGCCACGCAGCCGCGCTTTGTGTACCGGCACCGCTGGCGCGTCAATGACCTGGTCTTGTGGGACAACCGGTGCACCATGCACCGGGGCGCAGGTTTCGATGAAAAGTATCGCCGTTCCATGCGCCGGGCCACCGTGCAGGATGCCGGCCCGACCGTGGTTGCTTGATTGGCGCAAGAGAGGTTTGCAGTGATTCGCATATTGATCCTATGTATCCTGGTGGTGGCCAGTTCCAGTGCGGCAGCCTATCCCGACCGACCCATCAATCTCGTGGTGCCGTTCGGCGCCGGCTCTTCCACGGACATGCTGGCCCGTGTCGTGGCGCACGGCCTGAGCGAACGGCTGGGACAGCCGGTGACGGTGGAAAACAAAGTCGGCGCTGGTGGCGGGATCGGTTCGTCGTACGTCGCGCGCAGCGCACCCGATGGCTACACGCTATTGATGAGCACCAATGGCCCGATGGCGGCGAATGCCAGCCTGTACAGCCAGCTGCCTTATGACCCGATACAGGATTTTGCCCCGGTAATCCTCATGGGGCGGTTGCCGATGATCCTGATCGGCAACAACGATACGACGGCTCGAACGGTCGGCGAGCTGATCGCCGAGGCCAAGGCGCGTCCGGGGGAAATCAACTTCGGCGCCAGCAACACGACAGCGCGAGTATGGGTGGAATTGCTCAAGCGCATGGGAGGCGTCGATGTCGCGACGGTGCTGTACAGCAACGTGGGCGGCATGATGACTGACCTGATGAGCGGCCGCATCTCGTACGCGTTCGAGAATGTCGGGCCGTCACTGTCCCAGATCCGAGCCCAGAAAGTGCGCGCGCTGGCGGTTACCTCGCCCGCGCGCGCGGCATTCGCGCCGGAGGTTCCGACCGTCGCTGAAAGTGGGCTGCGCGACCATGAACTGGTAGTCTGGTTCGCGATGTTCGCGCCGCGCGATACTCCGGGAGAAGTGATCGAGCGGATCAACCGCGAAGTAAATGCCCTGTTGCAGACGGACGATCTGCGCCGACTAGCTGCGCAAATCGGCATGGCCGCCGCCGGCGGCACGCCGGCGGATTTGCGCGATTATCAGCAGGCTGAAGTGCGCAATTGGCGCCAGTTGGTAGAGATGACCGGCGTCCAGATCAACTGAGCCGCATCTGGCGTGGCGATTCTCAGGGCAGCGTGGATTCGCCGCGCAAGAGGTCGTCGAGCGTTTCGCGCTGGCGCACGATGTAATGGCGGTCGCCGTCGACCATGACTTCGGCGGCGCGCGGCCGGGTGTTGTAGTTGCTGGCCATGACCATGGCATAGGCGCCCGCCGATTCCAGCGCCAGCACGTCGCCGGCACGCAGCGCCAGCCGGCGCTTGCGCGCCAGCCAGTCGGCGCTTTCGCAGACCGGGCCGACGATGTCGTACTCGGCTGCGTCGCCGGCGCGCGGGACCACTGGCTGCACGCCGTGGTAGGCCTCGTACAGCGCCGGGCGCAGCAGGTCGTTCATGGCGGCGTCCACGATGGCGAAATTGCGGGCGGGCGCGTGTTTCAGGTATTGCACCGTGGTCAGCAGCAGGCCGGCGTTGCCGACCAGCGACCGGCCCGGCTCCAGCACCACGTGCAGGCGTGCCAGGCCGCGCGCCTGCAGCCGTTCGAAGACCTGGTCGAGCAGCGCCTTGGGCGAGGGCGGGGTCTCGTCGGTGTAGCGGATGCCAAGGCCGCCGCCCAGGTCGAGATGCTGGATGGCGATGCCGTTCGCGTCGAGCTGTTGGATCAGGTCGAGCAGCTTGTCGAGGGCGTCGAGGTACGGGCTGATGTCGGTGAGCTGCGAGCCGATGTGGCAGTCGACACCGACCACTTCCAGGCCCGGCAGCGCCGCGGCGCTGCGATAGGCGTCGAGCGCGGACTCGATGGCGATGCCGAACTTGTTTTCCTTGAGGCCGGTGGAAATGTACGGGTGCGTCTGCGCATCGACGTCGGGATTGACGCGCAGCGAGACCCGGGCGCGCCGTCCCATGGACTGCGCGACTTCGGACAGGCACTGCAGTTCGGCCTGCGACTCGACGTTGAAGCACTTGACGCTGGCTTCGAGCGCGGCGCGCATTTCCCAGGCCTGCTTGCCCACGCCGGAGAACACCACCTTGGCCGGATCGCCGCCGGCCGCCAGCACCCGCTTCAGTTCGCCGCCCGACACGATGTCGAAGCCGGCGCCCAGGCGGGCGAATTCCTTCAGCACCGCCAGGTTGGAATTGGCCTTCATGCCATAGCACACCAGTACCGGGCGGTCGCCGATGGCGTCGCGGTACGATTGCCACGCCTGGACCAGCGCCGCGCGGGAATAGACATACAGCGGCGTGCCGAGTTGGCCGGCCAGGGCGTCGAGCGGGACGTTCTCGGCGTGCAGCGTGCCGTTCTGGAAACGGAAATGCGGATGGCCGGCCAGTTCGGGCCGTGCGGGGGCGGGGGCGGTCATGGAAGGGTGGTGGTGGGAGGAATGGGGGGCGGCTGGTGCTGTTCGGGCTGCGCGGGCGCGTCGCCTTCGGGCGGCGGCAGGTACAGCGGCCCCTTGAAGCCGCACGCGGCAACCAGGCCGGTTGCCGCCAGCGTGGCTACAATGCGTAAAGCCATGCGGCTGCGTGCCAAATGGAACACTCGAAACTCCGTAATTCTTGCAGGTTCGATTATGACTGAAACCGAATTCCTTGCGTTGGTCGACCAGGTACTCGACAGCATCGAGAGCCAGGCCGACGACTGGGCGGCTTCGCTGGACGTCGATGTCGAGGCCAGCCGCAGCGGCAACGTGCTGACGCTGGTCTTCGAGGACGGCACGCATGTGGTCGTCAACAGCCAGGCGGCCATGCAGGAAATCTGGGTGGCCGCGCGCAGCGGCGGTTTCCATTACCGCTACGACGGCCAGCACTGGAACGATACCCGCGGCGGCCCCCCGCTGCCCGATGCGCTGTCGCAGATCTGCTCCGAGGCCGCGGGCGTGCCGGTGAGCCTGCGGTTGTAACAGGTAACCCGGGGCGCCACGGCGACCCCCGGGCTCAGAACGGAATCTGCTGCGACCAGGGCGTCTGCTTGTCGGGGTTCAGGTTCGGCGCGGCGCGAATGCTGTTGTCGCCGCCGCCATTGCCGATCAGGTCGTTCAGGAAATCTCCCAACTGGTCTTCCGCGGGGGCGGCGGGTTCGGACAGCCCGAGCCGCGCCACCGCCTGCCCGGGCGGGAATTCCGAGAAATAAAAATCGCCCCGCTCGACCAGCAGCCCCTCGGGCCGCGGGCGTTGTTTCTGTTCGGGCACGCCCTTGAGCATGTCGGACATGTAGTCCAGCCAGATCGGCATGGCGATGCCGCCGCCGGTTTCGCGCGAACCCAGCGATTTCGGCTGGTCGAATCCCATCCACGCCGTGGCGACCAGCGAGGGCGTATAGCCCGAGAACCAGGCGTCCACCGATTCGTTGGTGGTGCCGGTCTTGCCGGCGATGTCGGAACGCTTGAGCGAGGCGCGCGCCCGCGCCGCGGTGCCGCTGGTCGCCACGCCGCGCAGCATGTCGTCCATGACCCAGGCGGTGCGCGGATCGATCGCGCGCGCCGAGGCGTCGCCGGCCACGATGGGCTTGGATTGCATCAGGACCTTGCCGGAGGTGTCGGTGACGCGTTCGATGAGGTAGGGCGCGATGCGATAGCCGCCATTGGCGAACACCGCGTAGGCTCCGGCCAGTTGCAGCGGCGTAACCGAGCCGGCGCCCAGCGCCAGCGGCAGCACCGCGGGCTGGCGGGCTTTGTCGAAGCCGAAGCGGGTCAGGTAGTCTTGCGCATACTGCGGGCCGATGGCTTGCAGGATGCGGATCGAGACCATGTTCTTGGATTTGTACAAGCCTTGCCGCATGGTCAGCATGGGTTCGTACGTATTGCCGTAGTTCTTCGGGTGCCAGGCCTTGGACCCGGTCTGCGCGGCGGTCAGCACGAAGGGCTGGTCGGAGATCTGGGTGGCAGGGGTGAGGCCCCGCTCGAGCGAGGCCGCATAGATGAACGGCTTGATATTCGAACCCGGCTGGCGCCAGGCTTGCGTCACGCGGTTGAACTTGCCGCGGTAGAAATCGAAGCCGCCCACCATGGCGCGGATGGCGCCGTCCTGCGGCGACAGCGCGACGAACGCCGCCTGGACCGACGGCATGTTGATCACTTCCCAGCCGTCGCCGAACTTGTGGATGTACACCACCGAGCCGCGCTTGAGCCGCCGTTCCGCCGGCACCTTGGTGCCCAGCGAGCGGGCCACCACCGCCAGCGCCTTCTTGTCGTCGATGGTGATGAACTCGTTGGCGCTGCGCACCACTTTCACTTCCGTGGGGCTGGCCGACAGCACGACGGCGGTGAGCAGGTCGTCGCTGTCCGGGTACTTCTCGAACACGCCGTCGAGGTAATCGTCCAGCGCCTGCGGATTGTTCTCGATGCCTTCAGGCATGTCGAGCTGTTCTTCGGGGCCCGGGTAGTAGGTGCGGCGCGTGTATTGCAGCACGCCGTCGCGCACCGCGTGGTAGGCCGATTCCTGGTCTTTCGAGTGCACCGTGGTGTAGACGTTGATGCCGCGCGAATAGACGTTGTCCTGGTAGATGCCGTAGAGCAGCTGGCGCGCCAGCTCGGCGACGTACTCGCCGTGGATGGCGTAGCCGCCGGCGGGCGTGCCTTCGGCGGCCTTGAGCACGATGGGTTGCGCCTTGGCCTGTTGATATTCGGTGTCGGTCAGGTAGCCGAGCGAATGCATCCGGCCCAGCACATAATGCTGGCGCAGCTCGGCGCGCGGCCGGTTGGCGATGGGATTGAAGCGCGACGGCGCTTTCGGGATGCCGGCCAGCATGGCGGCCTCGGCGGCGGTGACCTGGGACACGGGCTTGCCGAAATAGCGGCGCGAGGCGGCCGCGAAGCCGTATGAGCGATGACCCAGGTAGATCTGGTTCATGTAGAGCTCGAGGATCTGGTCCTTGGTGAGCTCGGATTCGATCTTGAAGGTCAGCAGCAGCTCATAGAACTTGCGCGAGTAGGTTTTCTCGGAGCTGAGGTAGAAATTGCGCGCCACCTGCATGGTGATGGTGCTGGCGCCCTGCGACTTGGACATGCTCAGCAGGTTGGCCAGGCCGGCGCGCACCACGCCGGCCCAGTCGATGCCGCCATGCTGGTAGAAGCGGTCGTCTTCGGCGGCCAGCACCGCCGACTTCATCACATCGGGAAACTCATTGATGCGCAGCACATTGCGGCGTTCTTCGCCGAATTCGCCGATCAGCACGTGGTCGGCGGTATAGACCCGCAGCGGTACGCGCGGCCGGTAGTCGGTCATGGCGTGCAGGTCGGGCAGGTTGGGCCAGGCCAGCGCCAACGCCATGCCGCCCAGCAAGACGCCACACAGCGCCAGGCCGCCAAAGAAAATGCCCGTTTTGACGAAAAACCGTAAAACAGGTGATCCGCTCTTGGGGACTGGGGCTTTTTTGGAAGAATTCTGCGACTTGCTCATCGCGGCGATTTTACGGGTATCTGTAGACACGCTTGACCGTCGCATCCGGGTTTCTGTAACAAATTCGTTCAATGTGGTAAGCGGGCAACTAGCAGGCGATGGGATAATGCGTGCATGAGTGAATGCACGAATTCAGCGCCCGCGCCCCGCCCCGGCACGGACGAGACCGCTTGCGCGGCTGCCCCGGCCGCCGTGCCCGCGGGCGCCGGCCTGCCGCATGATTTGCCCATTTTCCTGGTGGGCATGATGGGCGCCGGCAAGACGACCATCGGCCGCGGCCTGGCGCGCGCGCTGGGGCGCGAATTCATCGACCTGGACCACGAGCTGGAATCGCGCTGCGGTGTCCGCGTGCCGGTCATTTTCGAGATCGAGGGCGAAGGCGGCTTTCGCAAGCGCGAAGCGGCCGCGCTGGATCACTGCACGCAGCGGCGCGGCATCGTGCTGGCCACCGGCGGGGGCGCCGTGCTGGCGCCGGAAAACCGCCGCCTGCTGCGCCAGCGCGGCGTGGTGGTGTACCTGCGGGCCAGTGTCGACGAGCTGTTCCGACGCACCAGCCGCGACCGCAACCGCCCGCTGCTGGCCAACCCCGACCCGCGCGGCACCCTGCGCGACCTGATGACCAGGCGCGAGCCCTTGTACGAAGAAGTCGCCGACCTTATCGTCGACACCGGCACCATGCCGGTGGCGCACTTGGTCAAATCGCTGCTGCCGCTGCTGCAAGCCTACGAGAAACCCCATGACCGTTGTTGACGTCGACACCCCGGGCGGGCGCTACCCGATCCGCATCGGCCCGGGCCGCCTGGATGCCCTGGACCAGGCCATTCCAGCCGACGCTACCGCTATCGCGGTGGTCACCAACCCGACTGTCGCGGCCCTGTATGGCGAACGCGCCGAGGCCGCCCTGGCGCGCACCGGCCGCCGCGTGCTGCGCATCGAGCTGCCCGACGGCGAAGCCCACAAGGACTGGCAGACCCTCAACCTGATCTTCGACGCGCTGCTGGAAAACCGCCTCGATCGCCGCGCCGTGCTGGTGGCCCTGGGCGGCGGCGTGATCGGCGACATGACCGGTTTCGCGGCCGCCGTCTACATGCGCGGCATCCGTTTCGTGCAGGTGCCCACTACGTTGCTGGCGCAGGTCGATTCGTCGGTGGGGGGCAAGACGGCGGTGAACCACCCGCTGGGCAAGAACATGATCGGCGCCTTCTACCAGCCGGTGGCGGTCGAGATCGACACCGACGTGCTGGGCACGCTGCCGGCGCGCGAAGTGTCGGCCGGGCTGGCCGAAGTGATCAAGTACGGGCTGATCCTGGATGCCGATTTCTGGGCCTGGTGCGAGACCAATGCCGCGGCCCTGCGCGCGCTCGACCCCGCCGCCCTGTCCCACGCGATACGCCGTTCATGCGAGCTGAAGGCGCAGGTGGTCGGCAAGGACGAGCGCGAGTCCGGCCTGCGCGCCATCCTGAACCTGGGCCACACCTTCGGCCATGCCATCGAATCGGGCCTGGGCTATGGCGAGTGGCTGCACGGCGAGGCCGTGGGCTGCGGCATGGTGCAGGCCGCCGAACTGTCGGCCGAGGTCGCCGGCTTTCCGCCCGCCGATGTAGGGCGCGTGCGCGACCTGGTCGGCGCCATAGGCTGCCCGGTCGTGGCGCCCGACCTGGGCGCGGACCGCTGGCTGGCCCTGATGCAGGTGGACAAGAAAACCGAGGGCGGCGAGATACGCTTCGTATTGATGCCGCGCATCGGCCAGGCCCTGACCCGGGCCGCGCCCCTGGATGCGGTGCGCGCGGTACTGGCCCGCACCGTGCAATGACCAAGGAGGGACGATGCCGCCGATGAACGACCTGGCCTGCTATGCATCCGATCCCTCCAGCACACGCGGACGCCGGCACGCCGAGCCACCCCCCCAGAACCGCACCGAATTCCAGCGCGACCGCGACCGGATCATCCATTCCACCGCGTTTCGCCGGCTGGAATACAAGACCCAGGTGTTCGTCAACCACGAAGGCGACCTGTTTCGTACCCGCCTCACGCATAGCCTGGAAGTCGCGCAGATCGCACGCACCCTGGCGCGCAGCCTGCGTTTGTCGGAGGACCTGACCGAGGCCATCGCCCTGGCCCACGACCTGGGCCATACGCCGTTCGGGCATGCCGGGCAGGATGAGCTCAATGCCTGCATGCGCGAGCTGGCCCCGCAGGCCGGCGGCTTCGAGCACAACCTGCAAAGCCTGCGCGTGGTCGACGAACTGGAAGAGCGCTATGCCGAATTCAGCGGCCTGAACCTGTGCTTCGAGACGCGCGAAGGCATCCTGAAGCACTGCTCGGCCGCCCATGCCCGGCAGCTGGGCGACGTGGGCGAGCGTTTCCTGAACCGCACCCAGCCGTCGCTGGAGGCGCAGGTGGCCAACCTGGCCGACGAGATCGCCTACAACAACCACGACATCGATGATGGTTTGCGTTCCGGGTTGATCACGCTGGAACAAATGCAGGAGGTGGCCATCTTCGCGCGCCACTACGCCGAAGTGGCCGAGCGCTATCCGCAGCTGGCGGCGCGGCGCGCCATCGCGGAAACGGTACGGCGCATGATCAACACCCTGATCGTCGACCTGACCGCCACCTCCCTGCAGCGCATTGCCGACGCTGCCCCGGCCGACGCCGAGGCGGTGCGCCGCGCGCCGCCGCTGGCGGGATTTTCGGACGGCGTGCGGCGCGAGGCCGACGAACTGAAGCGGTTCCTGTTCGACAACCTGTACCGCCACTATCGCGTCGTGCGCATGACCACCAAGGCGCGCCGCATCGTGCGCGAACTGTTCCAGGCCTTCCTGGCCGACCCGCGCCTGCTGCCGCCCGACCACCAGCGCGACGCGCCGCAGCAGGCCCGCGCCATCGCCGACTACATCGCCGGCATGACGGACCGCTATGCGATCCGGGAGCACCGGCGGCTGTTCGAGATGGGGTAGGGCTTGTTCAGCGGTGCGTGCGGTACGGCTCGTCGTCCGGCACGAACATTCCTTCGGCGCATGCGTCGCGGGTCCATTCCTGCATGGCCGGCAAGGCCAGCACGGCATCCATGTATTCGCGCACCGCGCCGGCGGCGGGCACTCCGTAGGTGGTGAAGCGCGACACCACCGGGGCATAGAAGGCGTCGGCGGCCGAGAATTTGCCGAACAGGAACGGGCCGTCCTGGCCGAACTCGGCGCGCGTGTCGTGCCAGATGGCCTGCACGCGCGAGATGTCGCCTTGTGCGGCCGAGTAATCGATGCCGGACAGCGTGGCCTCGATATTCATGGGCAGCACCTGGCGCAATTGGCCGAAGCCGCTGTGCATTTGCGCGGCCAGCGAGCGCGCGCGGGCGCGGGCATGCGGATGGGCGGGCCACAGGCCGGCTTCCGGGTGACGCTCGGCCGCATATTCGCAGATGGCCAGCGAATCCCACACGGCGAAGTCGCCGTCCAGCAGCACCGGCACCAGGCCGGCTGGCGTGATGCCGCCCAGGCGTTCGGCGAATTCGGGAGTGAACAGGCCGAGCTTCTGCTCGCTGAACGGGATGCCGGTCGCGCGCAAGGCCAGCCAGGCGCGCAGGGACCAGGACGAGTAGTTCTTGTTGCCGATGATGAGGGTGTACATGGCGAGGACACGGGTAGGGAAAGGGCCTCGCCAGTCTACCGCGTATTGCTGCGTTGCAATATCCCCTGCCAGCGCGGCGCTACACCGGCAGGCCCTTCTGCCGCAAGATGCGCATGAAACGCTCGGCGTCGGGCCGGCCGCTGCTGTTCTGCAGGCGTATGGCGCTCTCGCGGTCGAGCTGGGCCGCCACCTTGTCCCGCAGCCAGCCCAGGTCGGCCTGGCCGATGACCACTATCCCGTCGGCATCGCCCACCACGAGGTCGCCCGGCTGGACTGCCATGCCCGCGCAGGCGATCGGGACATTGATCTCGCCGGGGCCGTCCTTGCTCGGGCCGCGCGGCGTGTGGCCGCGCGCGTATACGGGCATGCGGCCGTCCGCCCAGCTGGCGGTGTCCCGGATGGCGCCGTCGATCACGAAGCCGCCCAGTTGCAAGGCGATGGCGGTCGTGCGCATGAGGTCGCCCACCAGCGCCTGGGACAGATCCGCGCCGCCATCGATCACGATCACGTCGCCTGCGCGTGCGGCCAGCATGGCCGCGTGGATCATCAGATTGTCGCCCGGCCGCACGCGGACGGTGAGCGCCGGGCCGCACAGCGGCGCGCCCGCGCCGTGGTAGGCGCGCAGGCCGACACTGCCGACGCTGCGTCCCAGGCAGTCCGCGATGCACGCGGCGGGCACGTTGCGGAAAAAGGCCAGGGTGTCCGGCGAAGGCGGTGGGACGCGAGCGTGCCAGCGATAGCCGGGGGGCCATGCGGCCGGCGTCGTCGATGTGGTTGCGATCATGGTTTCTTCCATGGGGATCAATGCGAAGTTGGCCGTGTTCGGTTGCGATTGTGGGGCCGGGGTGTGCCGGCGTCTACGTTGCTTCGACGAATCAACGTAGACGCGTCGCGGCGGGTATCGGATGATGCGTTCCACACAAGCCGCGCGACGCGGCAAGACAAGGGGACCCACCATGGCCACGGCCGCAAAGACACTCACGACGCTATCCTTCGCATTCATCATGTCCATCAGCACTATTGAATCCGCACGCGCGACAGACCTGGCCAGCGCCTCGATCGAGGATGTCCGGCGCCTGCTGGCGGCGAAGCAGTTGAGCTGCCTCGAGATCGCACAAGACGCATTGCGCCGCATCCAGCGGCTGGACCACAGGCTCAAGGCGTTCATCGCCGTCAACCCGTCGCTATTGGACGATGCCAGGCGCCTGGATGCCATGCGCGAGGCGGGCGACGTGAGGCCGCTGCATTGCGTCACCGTGGCGGTGAAAGACAATATCGACGTGCGGGGCCTGGCCACCACCGGCGGGTCGGTCCTGCTGCGCGGCAATCGGCCGGCACAGGATGCCACGGCCGTGCAACGCCTGCGCGACGCGGGGGCGCTGATCATCGGCAAGACCAATCTGGACGAATTGGCCGTGGCGGGCAGTACCATCAGCTCGCTGGGGCAGCAGACACGCAATGCGTACGATCTTGAACGGTTTGCCGCGGGCTCCAGCGGCGGATCCGCCGTGGCCGTCGCTACGGGCATGGCGGCCTGCGCGCTCGGGACGGAAACCGTGAACTCGCTGCGCAACGCGGCCAGCTCGGCCGGCGTGGTGGCGGTGCGCAGCACGCACGGTGTAGTCAGCCGTCATGGCAGCATTCCCTTGTCGACAACCATGGATGTCGTGGGGCCGATCTGCCGCTCGGTCGGCGATGCCATCCGGATCCTGGCGGTCATCAGCGGGCGCGATCTGCGCGACCCGGCCACGGTCGGCAGCGAGGGACTCGAGCGCGCCATCGCGCCGGGCACGATCCACCCGGCCGACCTGCGCACCGTGAAGCTGGGGGTGCTGGCCAACTTGTTCGGCGAGGATGCCGAGCACGAGGCGGTCAATGGCGTCATGGCGCACGCACTGGATACCCTGCGCGCTGCCGGCGTGCGAACTGTCGATATCGCCGACCGGGAATTCGACTCGGACCAGAGCAGCCGGCGGCTGAACGTCAGCAACTATGAGTTCCGGCCGTTGTTCGAGGCATACCTGTCCGGCATCGGGCCGATTGCCGGCCTGGCTACGCTGCAGGATTATTACGCCGCGCGCCGGTTTCCGGAGTCGACCATGCTGAAGTTCCTGACCAACGCGGTCACATGGAAGGATCCGCTGGACATGCCGGAATACCTGGCCGCGCTGCAGTATCGCCAGGCCATGCGCGCCAAGCTGCTGGCCTTGATGGACGAGCATGGCTTGGATGCGCTGGTGTACCCCGCGCAGAAAAGGCCGCCGCTGAAAACCGGCGACACTCCGCGTCCCGAACGCAACGGCATTTTCGCTTCGGCACTGGGCTTTCCCGCCATCGATCTTCCCGCCGGGTATGCGGACGGCGGCGGGTCCGCGCCGGTCGGCCTGCCTATCGGTATGGACCTGCTCGGCAGGCCCCGCCAGGATGCGCGCCTGCTGGGCCTGGCCCTGGCCGTCGAGCGCGCGCTCGGGCCGCGGCGAGCGCCCGCCATGGCCGGCGAGGGCCGCTAGGGGCGGAGCTAGTCCGGCACATACTGGGCGCGGGGGCGAATCAGGAACGGCGAGGCGTACTGCTCCAGCGCGTGGGCATTCCAGCCCGCCACGCGGGCCACGATGAAGATCGCCTGGCACGTGTCCGCCGGCAGCTTCAGTATGTGCGCCATCGCCGCCAGCGCGAAGTCGTTCTTGGGCAACAACCCATGGTCTGCACGGACCGCCAGCAGGAACGAGTCGATCGCCGACATTTCCGGCCCGGCGGCAGCCTGCCTCAGGTCGGCCAGGATGGCGATCGCCCGCGGGTCGCCCTTGGGGTAAAGCGGGTGGTTGAACCCTGGCATCGCGTCGTCGATGCGCGCCGGCGGGTCCGCCTTGAGCACTTGCCCGATCAGGCGGTAGGCGCGCGAGAAATTGGCGTGCTTGGCGCCGCTGGCCGCGCAGCAGCCGGCCAGGGCCGCGGCATAAGGGTTCGCCATGGTCGAGGCCGTGCATCTGACCACAAAACTCGATGGGTTGAGTTCGTGGTCCGCGTGCAGGACCAGGGCGCGCCGGATGATCTGCGCATGCGCGGGCGGCAGGCCCCAGGCGTGCGCGAGGCGTTCGTGCGCCAAGGCTGCGCTGGCGCGCGACTGCGTGGCCAGCGCCACGGCGGCGCGAAAAATCGTGGTCGCCTGCGCGACGAGCGGCGCGTAGGTGTACGCGGTATCCGTGGCGGCCGCACGGTTCATCTGCGCGAGCAGCCATGCCGCGAAGCGTGCCGCGAACGGCTGGCCGTCGGCGCGTGAATCGGGCAGACCGGCCGGCGCGGCGTCTGGCAATCGATCGACCTTCCAGAGCAGTGCGGCCGTGTCTTCCAGCGTGGCTGTCTTACTGAGCTGGATTGCATCGATACCGCGAAACCATGGCCGACCACCGCGGATGGCACACACGTGGCTTTCCAGCACGGGCAGGCCGAAATCCAGCGACGCGCGCGCCACATTCCTGGGGCTGCGGCCGCGGTCCCGGCGGCGCACGTAATCGGCGATCTCGGCCCGGTTGAACAGGCTGGCGCCGGTTTCCGGATCCAGTATGCGGCCGACTTTCCCCCGGCTGATATAGGCGTACAGCGTGCGTAGCGAAACCCCCAGCATTTGCGCTGCCTGTCGCGAGCTGATCAGCGGATTTTCGTCTTGTTCCGCGTGGCTGTGGTTTTTCATGAGTTGATTCGAGGAATCTACGTTGACCGGGAAAACCGCGCCGATATTATCTTTGCCCATGGCCTGGCAATGTCTGCGAGGCATGAGAAAGCGCGGCGCATGCCGCCGAGGTGCATGAATGTCTGAGCATTTGAGTATGGATGATCCGGTGGCCGTTGCCAACGACAGCCGCGTCATCGAAGTCAGCCTGCACGGCGTGGGCGCCACGCCCCGTTCCAACTGGCTGTTCCTGAAGCTGGCGATGGACGACGGGCATGTGGGTTGGGGCGAATTGAGCCTGCGCGGGCACGAGGCCATTCTCGATGCCATATTGCAGCGGTTGATTCCGGCGATCGAAGACCAGACGCTGGATAGCCTGCGCGGCATGCGCGCGGCTTTCCCCGGCCTGCCTTGCGGCCGCGCGGGCAATGCCGTGCTCAGCGCGCTCGACCAAGCCTGCACGGACCTGGCCGGCCAGTATCGGGGGGTGCCGATTCACCGTCTCTGGGGCGCGGCGGGACGGCACCCGCTGCCTGCCTATGCCACCGTCAATCGCAGTATCCGGGAGCGCACGCCAGCCGGCTTTGCCGATGCCTGTAAAGCCGCGGTGGATGCCGGCTTCAAGGGGGTCAAGGTGATGCCGCTAGATGCGGTCACGCCCGCGACGGCAGGATCGGAATCGGGGCGGCGGGAAGTGCGCGCGGCGGTGCAGCGCCTGGCGGCCGTGCGGGCTGCCATCGGGTCGGAGGTGTCATTGATGGCGGATTGCCATTGGCGGCTGGATGAAAAGACGGCGCGCGATTTCCTGGACGCGGCCGCCGAGCTGCGGCTGCACTGGTTGGAATGCCCGGTGCCGGAATCGCATGAATGGCATGAGGCGATCGCGCGGCTGCGCCAGTATGCGAACCAGCGCGGGGTGCTGCTGGCCGGCGCCGAGAACGTCGTCGGCGCATCGGGCGCAGCGCCGTTCATCGTCGGCGGCCTGTACGACGTGGTCATGCCCGACATCAAGTACTGCGGCGGCTATGCCGAATTCGCGCGCATCGCCAGCCTGGCGGCGCGACATGGCGTGGCGGTGTCCCCGCACAATCCGTCCGGACCGGTTGCGCACGCGCACACGATCCATGTCTGCGCCGCCCTGGGCGTGACGCAGCCGGTGGAGCAGCAGTTTGCCGAATCCGCGCTGTTCGATGCTTGTGTCGCCGGCGAACCCGCGCCGTTCCTGGCAGGGGCGTTCCTGCCGCCGGCCGGCCCAGGCCTGGGAATCGCCGTCGACCCGGTCGTCGTGCAGGCGAACCCCGCCGGCGAAAGCGCTATTTCCATGCGCGACCCGAGCTTTGCCTGAGCGCCCATTTCCTGGAGATCAACTGATGAACCAACGTCGGCGTTTTATTGCTGCGTCCTTGTCGCTGGCCGCCGGCGCGGCCGTCCGGCCCGCGTTCGCCGCCGCGAAGTTTCCCGAACGGCCCGTGCGGCTGGTGGTGCCCTACGCGCCGGGCGGCGGCTCCGACGCGCTGGGACGTGTCGTGGCCCACGCGATGGGCCAGCGCCTCGGAGTCAGCATGGTGGTGGAGAACCGCGGCGGCGCGGGCGGCGCAATGGGGCTGGAAATGGTCGTACGCGCCGCGCCGGATGGCTATACGCTGGTGCTGCTGTCGACCTCGCACGCTTCCAATGGCGCCGTCATGAAGCTGAACTACGACGTCGTCAAGGATACGCGTGCCATCGGTCTCATCGCATCGGGCCCGTGGGTGCTGGTGACCAACAAGGCCACCGGCATCGCCAGCCTGGACGACTTGCTGCGCCTGGCGCGCGAGCAGCCTGACGCGCTCAACTACGCGAGCTCGGGCACCGGCTCGTCGACGCACCTGGCGACCGAGCTGTTCGCGCAGAAGGCGGGCATCCGGGTGTCTCACATTCCCTATCGCAGTTCGGGCCTGGCGCTGACCGACCTGCTGGCCAACCGCATCCAGTTCATGCTGGCCAGCGCCGCGTCTGTGACGTCTTATGTGCGCGACGCGATGCTGCTGCCGTTGTGTGTTTCCACGGCGAAGCGTTCGCCGTTTCTGCCCGACGTGCCGACCGCCCAGGAAGCCGGGGTGGCGGGCTTCGCCGAGGAGCTGTGGCACGGCCTCGCGGCGCCGGCCGGTACGCCCGAGGAGGCGGTACAGGTGCTGAACCAGGCATTGGCGCAGGCCCTGCAGGATGCCGAACTGCGCGCGCAATTCGCGCGGGAGGGACTGCAGCCCCGGCCGTCGACGCCGCAGGCATTCGCCCAGCTTGTCGAGGCCGATGTAGCGGCGTGGGCCGATATCGCCGCCAAGGCGAACCTCGCGATGTAGGGGTTGCCCGCGGCCGGGCTAGCGGCGCAATACCCGCCCCAGATAGTGCCCGGTATGGCTGTCCGGATTGGCCGCGACGTCTTCCGGCGTGCCGGTGGCGACCACCCGGCCGCCGCCGTCGCCGCCTTCCGGCCCCATGTCCACGACCCAGTCGGCAGTCTTGATGACGTCCAGGTTGTGCTCGATGACCAGCACCGTGTTGCCGCTGTCGACCAGCTGGTTCAGCACCTGCAGCAGCATTTCGATGTCGCGGAAATGCAGGCCGGTGGTGGGCTCGTCCAGGATGTACAGCGTGCGGCCGGTGCTGCGGCGCGACAGTTCCTGCGACAGCTTGACCCGTTGAGCTTCGCCGCCGGACAGCGTGGTGGCGCTCTGTCCCAGGCGGATATAGGACAGCCCGACGTCGATGAGCGTGTGCAGCTTGCGCGCGACGGCGGGCACCGATTCGAAGTATTCGAGCGCCTGCTCGACGGTGAGGTCCAACACCTCGCTGATGTTGCGGCCGCGGTAGCGTATTTCCAGCGTTTCGCGGTTGTAGCGCTTGCCGTGGCAGACGTCGCACGGCACGTACATGTCCGGCAGGAAGTGCATTTCGACCTTGACCACGCCATCGCCCTGGCAGGCTTCGCAGCGGCCGCCCTTGACGTTGAAGCTGAAGCGGCCGGGGTCGTAGCCGCGTGCGCGGGCTTCGGGCACCCCCGCGAAGAGTTCGCGGATGGGCGTGAACAGGCCCGTGTAAGTGGCCGGGTTGCTGCGTGGCGTGCGGCCGATGGGGCTCTGGTCGACGCTGATGATCTTGTCGAAATGCTCGAGCCCGTTGATCGACACGAACGGCGCGGGCTCGGCCTGGGCGTGGTGCAGCTGGCGCGCCACGGCGGTGGCCAGCGTGTCGTTGACCAGGGTGGATTTGCCCGAGCCGGACACCCCGGTCACGCATACCAGGCGTCCGGCCGGGATGCGCAGGTCGACAGTCTTGAGGTTGTTGCCGCTGGCGCCTTCCAGCACCAGCCAGGGCTGCTCGGCGGAAACGGCGCGGCGCTTGGGCACTGGAATTTCGCGGCGGCCGCTCAGGTACTGGCCGGTGAGCGAGGCCGGGTCTTCCTGCACGGCGGCGGGCGTGCCCTGGGCGACCACCTGCCCGCCGTGCTCGCCCGCGCCGGGGCCCATGTCCACCACCCAGTCGGCCAGCCGGATCATGTCCTCGTCGTGTTCGACCACGATGACGCTGTTGCCGAGGTCGCGCAGGTGCTGCAGGGTGCCGATCAGGCGGTCGTTGTCGCGCTGGTGCAGGCCGATGGAGGGTTCGTCCAGCACATACATGACGCCGGTCAGGCCCGAGCCGATCTGGCTGGCCAGGCGGATGCGCTGCGCCTCGCCGCCGGAGATGGTGTCGGCGCTGCGGTCCAGCGACAGGTAGTTGAGCCCCACATTGTTCAAGAAGCTCAGGCGCGCCTCGATCTCGCGCACGATGCGCTGGGCGATTTCCTGCTTGGAGCCGGTCAGTGCCAGCGCCTGGAACCACGCCAGGCAGTCCGACAGCGGCATCGCCTCGACTTCGTAGATGGCCTGGCCGCGCCGTTCGCCCTCGCGCGGGTCGTCGCCGATGAGCACGTGGCGCGCCTCGGCGCGCAGGCGCGAGCCGCCGCAGTCGGGGCAGGTCTTGATGTTGCGGTACTTGCCGAGCTCTTCGCGCACGGTGGCCGAATCGGTTTCGCGCCAGCGCCGTTCCAGGTTGGGAATGACCCCTTCGAACGTATGCCGCTTGACCGTGCTGCGGCCCTTTTCGTTGATATACACGAAGGCGATTTCCTCGGCGCCGGAACCGTACAGCACCTTGTGCCGGACGTCTTCGGGCAGGTCCTCGAACGGCGTCTCGATGTCGAAGTCGTAGTGCGCCGCCAGGCTGGTCAGCAGCGAGTGCGTGAACGCGTTGCGGCGGTCCCAGCCGCGGATCGCGCCGGCCGCCAGGCTGAGCTCGGGGAAGGCCACCACCCGCTTCGGGTCGAAGAACCCCACCTGGCCGATGCCGTCGCAGGTCGGACAGGCGCCCATCGGGTTGTTGAAGCTGAACAGGCGCGGTTCGAGCTCGGGCAGGCTGTGGCTGCATACCGGGCAGGCATAGCGGCTGGAGAACACCTGCTCGCGGCCGCTGTCCATGTCCAGCGCGACGGTGCGGCCGTCGGCCAGCTGCATGGCGGTCTCGAAGCTCTCGGCCAGGCGCTGCTTGCTTTCCGGCTTGATGCGCAGGCGGTCGATGACTACGTCGATGTCGTGTTTCTCGCTTTTCTTCAGCGGCGCCATTTCGGCGATTTCCTGCATCTGGCCGTCCACGCGCAGCCGCACGTAGCCCTGCGCCTGCAGGCTGGCGCATTCGTCCTCGAAGCTGCCCTTGCGGGCCCGCGCGATGGGCGCCAGCACGGCCAGCCGCGTATCGGCGGGCCAGGCCAGCACGGCGTCGACCATCTGGCTGACGCTCTGCGCCTGCAGCGGCAGCCCGTGGTCGGGGCAATAGGGCGTGCCGACGCGCGCGTACAGCAGCCGCAGGTAATCGTGGATTTCGGTAATGGTGCCGACGGTGGACCGCGGGTTGTGGCCGGCGGCTTTCTGCTCGATGGAGATGGCCGGCGACAGGCCTTCGATCAGGTCGACATCGGGCTTGTCCATCAATTGAAGGAACTGGCGCGCGTAGGCCGACAGGCTTTCCACGTAGCGGCGCTGGCCTTCGGCATAGAGCGTGTCGAACGCCAGCGACGACTTGCCCGAGCCGGACAGGCCGGTCACCACCACCAGCTTGTGGCGAGGCAGGTCGAGCGAGACGTTCTTGAGGTTGTGGGTGCGCGCACCCCGAATGCGTATCGCGTCCATCGGGCTTGTAAGCGGTTTCAAAGGCCAACTTGGTACTATAGCGCGCCGAGCCTTTTCCCGTATGGCCCCCCGAATCTACCTTTTTGCATGCCGGCTGATACGAAACTCAAATTGACCCCATCCGAACGGCGCGCCAGCATTGCCCTGGCGGGGCTGTTTGCCTGCCGGATGCTGGGCCTGTTCCTGTTGTTGCCGGTGTTCGCGGTCGCCGCGCGCGGCCTGCCGGGCGGCGACGACCCCGCGCGGGTCGGCCTGGCGCTGGGCATGTATGGCCTGACCCAGGCCTTCATGCAGATTCCCTTTGGCCTGGCGTCGGACCGCTGGGGCCGCCGGCCGGTGGTCATCGCCGGCCTGCTGCTGTTCGTGGCGGGCAGCATCGTCTGCGCGCTGGCGCAGGACGTCTACTGGATCACCATCGGCCGCGCCATCCAGGGCGCCGGCGCGATTTCCGCCGCTGTCACGGCCTGGCTGGCCGACGCCACCCGCGATGAAGTGCGCACCCGCGCCATGGCCATGGTGGGCGGGTCGATCGGCCTGTCCTTCGCCGCCTCGCTGGTGCTGTCGCCCCTGCTGGTGGGCTGGTGGGGCCTGGCGGGCCTGTTCTGGACCATCGCCTGCCTGGGCGTGGCGAGCCTGGCGGTGGCGCGCTGGGTGGTGCCGGTGGTGCCGCGCACCGAGGCGCGCAGCATGAACAATGCGGGGCCGCGCCAGGTGCTGGCCCACGCCGACCTGCTGCGCCTGAATTTCGGCGTGTTCGTCCTGCACTGCACCCAGGTGGCGCTGTTCGTGGTGGTGCCCGCCCTGCTGGCCCATGCCGGCGGCCTGGCGGCGCAGGAGCTCTGGAAGGTCTACCTGCCGATTATCGTGGTGTCGTTCGTATTGATGGTGCCGGTCATTTTCGTGGCCGAGCGGCATCGGGCCCATCGCGGCGCCCTGCGCGCCGCCGTCGCCGGCCTGATCGTCGTGTGCGCCCTGCTGCCGGCCGCCAGCCACGGTTTCTATACCCTGGCCATCGTGATGACGGCCTTTTTCGTGGTTTTCAACATCCTGGAGGCCCTGCAGCCCTCGCTGGTGTCGCGCGTGGCCCCGGCGCAGTACAAGGGCCTGGCCCTGGGCTTCTACAACACCGCCCAGGCCGCCGGCCTGTTCTGCGGCGGCGCGCTGGGCGGCTGGCTGGCCGCCCATGCCGGGGCGGACGCGGTGTTCCTGGGGGCGGCGGCGCTGGCAGCCGTCTGGCTGGCGGTGACCTGGGCCCTCAAGCCGCTGTCCTGAGGGCCGCAGTACGGGGCCGCGCCGGGCGCCTTTTTGTCGCGCCGCCGGTTTTCGTAGCGGTCGATTTTCGCGGATAATAGGGGCATCCACTCGGTTTTTGCCTGCCCGCCGGTCGTTATTCCCGATGACCGGCGTGTTTGTTGGAACCGGTCTTGAATCATCGTTTTAGGGTGCTTGCCTGCGCGGCCGTCCTTGCGCGGACGGGCGGGCCCGCCACCAGAGGAATATCGCCATGGCATCGGTCAATAAAGTCATTCTCGTCGGCAACCTGGGGCGCGACCCCGAAGTGCGCTACAGCCCCGACGGCGCGGCGATCTGCAACGTCTCCATCGCCACCACCTCCCAGTGGAAGGACAAGGCCACCGGCGAACGCCGCGAAGAAACCGAGTGGCACCGCGTGGTCATGTACAACCGCCTGGCCGAGATTGCCGGCGAATACCTGAAGAAAGGCCGTTCGGTGTACATCGAGGGCCGCCTGAAGACCCGCAAGTGGCAGGACAAGGAAACTGGCGCCGACCGCTACAGCACCGAGATCGTCGCCGACCAGATGCAGATGCTGGGCGGCCGCGACAGCGGCGGCGAGGGCGGGGGCGGCTACGGCGGCGGCGGTTACGACGACGCGCCGCGCCAGCAGCGCGCCCCGGCGCAGCGGCCCGCCGCGCAGCGCCCGGCTCCGGCGGCGGCTCCCGCCGCGGGCGGCGCGGCCAACCTGGCCGACATGGACGACGACATTCCGTTCTGACGCGCGCTGGCGCGCATGGCCCGCAAACCCTGGCTTGCCCGCATGGCGAGCCAGGGTTTTTTCATTGTGCGCGGCCTCGTGACCGGCTTCACACCTGGCCGGCGGCCGGGGTCTGCGGGGCCGCCGGGCCATCGTCAGGGCCGACCAGCGCGTAGTTGTAGCCCTGGTCCGACCAATAGCGGGCCAGCAGGTCGCCATCGCGCCGGCTGCCTTGCGCCAGCAGTTGCTTGCCGGGGCCGGGCGGGCGGATGTAGAACGTGGCGCGCTGGCCGGCGTTTTCGTAAATGACGATGGCGGCCGGCCCCTGGTCGGTGGCCAGCAGGCGCGCCGCGACCGGCCGGAAGCCATTGGCGCTCAGGTCGGGCAGGCGCTGGGCGTGCGCGAAATAATCGTCCAGCCAGGCCTGCAGATTGCCCGTATCGGCGCGCACGTCCGGTCGCGGCGCATCGGCCGAGGCGAACAGGCGATAGGCTTGCACCGCGTCCTGCATGGGCAGCATCCGGCTCGCCAGCACGGTGTCGCGCACACCCCAGCCCGCCATGCCCCCGATGGCCAGCGCCGCGGCCAGGCTGGCCGCCATGGCCAGCCTGCGCCGCGAACCGGCGCGCAGGCGCGCGCGCACCGCGGCGGGATCCAGGGCCGGGTTGGGAGGCAGGCGTTCCTGGTCGGCGAGCATGCGCAGCCGCTCGGCGTCGCGCGACCAGGCGGCGAGTTCTTCCGCCTCTTCGGGATGGGCCCGCAGGTAGGCTTCCATGGCCTGCCGCCCGGCGTCGTCGAGTTTGCCATCCACGAACGCGTTGCGCGCCGCGTCGTCTATCGGGCGTTGGTTCATTTCAATATCCTCAGGTGGGCCGCGCCGGCTTGTCCCTCGTTCAAGCCCCGCAATGCGCTGCGCGCACGCGACAGGCGCGACATGACCGTGCCCAGCGGCACCTCGAACAGATCGGCCACCGCCTTGTAGCTCAGGCCTTCCACACAGACCAGCCACAGCAGGGTGCGCTGGGCTTCGGGCAGGAGTTCGAAGGTCGCCAGCGAGGCGCGCGCGAGGGCCTGGCGCTCGGTCGAGGGCGCCGCGGCATCGGCGCCGGCAAACCATTCGAGCAGCCGCGAGTGGCGCCGCGTGCGGCGTTGGGAATCCAGGAACTGGCGGTACAGGATGGTGAACAGCCAGGCCCGGATATCGCCTTGCGGGCGGCGGCTGCCCCACCGCGTCAAGGCGCGCTCCAGGGTGGCCTGCACCAGGTCGTCGGCCGTCGCGGGGTCGCGGGCCAGGCGCAGGGCGAACCGCCGCAGCCGCGGCAATAGCTGGCGCAGGACGGCATCGGACAACTCATCCGCGGGCATGGTGTCGTCATCGGTGGGTGCCGGGGCTGACACAGGCAAGGGTACCGGTCGAATCATGGGGAATGTTCCTGTCCAGGCCAGCGCCACGACGCGGCAAATAACAGGCCAATATCGTAAGACGCCGCCCGGGCCAGTTTATTCCCGAGGGAATAATCGTTTTGGCCGGCCGTCTTACCCAGGTATTCAACGCCCTCACGGCCAAGGAGCCTTATGTCGGAAGGACCCCAACGCGATGCCCGGGCGCTCGGTGCCGGGCAACTCTGCCTGCGCCTGGGCGCGATCGGCGCCATTGTCCTGGCATCGGGCGCCGCATTCGCCTTCGTGGGCGGCTGGCTGGACCCGCAACGCCTGACCCCTGACCGCGCGGTCGACGTCCTCGAGGCCAACAGCGGCCGCCATGCCGGCTACCGCCGCAATCATGCCAAGGGAGTCTGTGTCGTCGGCCATTTCGAAAGCAATGGCGCGGCCCAGCGCTGGTCGACGGCCGCCGTGTTCGCCCCCGGCAACACGCCCGTGGTTGGCCGCCTGGCCGTGCCGGGCGGCAACCCGTTCGTCCCGGACTCGAGCGTGCCCATTCGCAGTTTCGCCTTGCGTTTCACTTCGCGCAATGGCGAGCAGTGGCGCACCGGCATGAACAGCATGCCGGTATTCGTGGTGGCCACGCCGCAGGCGTTCTATGAGCAGCAGCTCGCCGCGCGCCCCGACCCCGCCACGGGCAAGCCCGATCCCCGGCGCATCCAGGCATTCTTCGCCGCGCATCCCGAGACGGCGGCTTTCCGCGCCTGGGCCAAGACCGCCAGGCCATCGGCCAGCTATGCCACCGAAAGCTACTACGGCTTGAACGCCTTTTATTTCATCGATGCCCAAGGCAAGCGGCAGCCGGTACGCTGGCGGCTGGCGCCCGTCGACGCGCCGCCGGCCCCGGAAGCCGGGCCGCGGCACGACGGCGATTATCTGCAGGCCGACTTGCAGCAGCGCCTGGCGCAGGGCCCGCTGCGCTGGCGCCTGCTGGTGACGCTGGGCGCGCCCGGCGATCCCACCGGCGATGCGACCCGGCAGTGGCCGGCCGACCGGCCTGTCGTCGACGCGGGCATGGTGGTGATCACGGGTAGCGCGGCGCAGGAGCACGGCGCGTGTCGCGACGTGAACTACGATCCGACCGTGCTGCCGCGCGGAATCGCCATTTCCGATGATCCGCTGTTGCCCGCGCGTTCGGCTGTCTATGCGGCGTCGTACGAGCGCCGCACCAGCGAAGGGCCGCCCGCCGGCGTCCCGGCCTCGCCTGCGACCACCCAACCGGAGCGCGCGCAATGAATCCAGCATCGAATCGATCCGTGGCGGGCTTCGGCTGGTTTGCGCGCCTGCTGCATTGGCTGATGGCTGTGGGCATTCTGGCGATGCTGTTCATCGGCGTCGGCATGGTGGCGTCCGTTTCCGAGCGGCACCAATGGCTGATGCAGGTCCACAAGCCGCTGGGCGTGGCATTGCTGGTGCTGGTGTGCATACGCCTGGCCGCGCGGCTGTACCGGGGGACGCCGGCCCTGCCCGGCGACATGCCGGCCTGGCAACGCCACGCCGCCCATGCCTCGCATGTATTGCTGTACCTGTTGATGTTCGCCATGCCGCTGATCGGATGGGCGATGGTGTCGGCCGGCGGCTATCCGGTCATCGTGGGCGCCTGGCAGCTGCCGCCCATTGCGCCGGCCGATGCGGCGTTGTTCGCCTGGTTGCGCGGCGCGCACCGCTATCTTGCCTTCTTGCTGTTCGCCACCGTGCTGGTGCACTTGGCGGCCGCGCTGTTCCATGGCTGGATACGGCGCGATGGGGTGCTGGCATCGATGACGCGCGGCCGCTGACCGGCCCGCGGGGGCCTGGGTGCGGCCGGCGGGCGCGCATCCGGGCCGCGCGGCTGTCAGCGCCGCAGGGCGGGCCGGCCTGCAGGCTGGGCTGGAGAAATGCGCAGGGCCGATTCGACCCGCCCGATGTGTGCGCTCATGACGCGGCTGGCGCGCTGGGCGTCGCGGGCGCGCAGGCAGTCGAGCAGTTCCCGGTGCTGCAGGTTGGAGACCGCCCCGACGGTGTTGTCGGCGAAGAAGGTTGCGCGGCGGTGCGCCGACATCAGGTAGAACGGGTGCACCATCTGCGTCAGCACCGTATTGTGCGCGGCGCTGAACAAGGCCATGTGGAATTCGTAATCCAGGTCGGCCGTGCGCTCGCCCGAGCCCGCCATGGCTGCGTCGAAGCGGTCGATGACCGCCTGGAGCGCCTGCAGGTCAGCCTCGGTGCGGCGCTCGCAGGCGAGCTGCACTGCCTGGATCTCGACGATGCGGCGGACTTCCAGGGCTTCTTGCAGCTTGTCGGTGGTGAGCTCGATGCCGACTTCGGAAAACAGGCTTAGTGTTTCCAGGCTGACCCGTTCGGGCATGGCTGTCAGGTAGACGCCGGAATTCGGCTTGCGGGTCAGGTAGCGCAGGTTTTCCAGCACCGACAGGGCTTCGCGCACCACCCCGCGGCCCACGCCGAAGCGTTCGGAGAGTTCCCGTTCGGAAGGCAGGCGCTCGCCGGGATCGTAATTGCGCTTCTGGATGAACGCGAGCATTTGCCCGAGTGTGCGGGACGTGAGTTCTTGCTTTTCTGTGGCCATGGTGATCGAAGGGAGAACGCACGCCCGCGCATGGCCGGACCGCCCCGGGCCCGGCCATGCCGGCACCCGCTATTGCTTGGTGAAGATCTTGGGCGCGACCGTATTGAACGTATTTTGGATCGCCAGGGCCTGCTTTTGCAATGTCTCGCCACGCACGTCCGACACTTTCATGCCGAAATCCCGCGCGAACTTCTGGTAGTCGTCGCTGGCGATGGCCTGGGCGAACAGGTCCTCGAGCCGCGTGGCGACCTCGGCGGGCAGGCCCCGCGGGCCGACCAGGTACGACATCTGCTCGAGTTCGCCATAAGGGAATACGTCGATCTGTTTCTCGGCGAAGGTGGGCACCTCGGGCATGATCTGCACGCGCTCGGTCGAGAACACGCCGATGGGCTTGATCAGGCCGGCCTTGATCTGGTTGATGGTCTCGGACGGCTTGAGCACGCCCGCGTCGATCTGCCCGCCGGCCAGGTCCGACAGCACTTTCGAGCCGCCCGTATAGGGAACGTTGACGTATTCCACGCCCACCGTCCTGGCGAGCATCGACGCAAAAGTGTGGTTGACGTTGTTGTTCCCCGGCGTGCCGATGGACACGCCGCCGGCGCGCGATTTCATGAGCTTGACGAAGTCCTCGACGCTGTTGGCCGGGCTGACCTTGGGCACCACCAGGATCAGCTGTTCCACGGTGGTCTGGTTCAGCGCCGTGAACTGGTCCACGCGCAATTTGGTCATGTCCTGCGCGATGACGCCCATCAGCGAGGAAGTTGCCAGGCCGACGGTATAGCCGTCGGGCGCGGCGTTGGCCACTTTGGTCAGGCCGATGGTGCTGGACGCGCCGGGCACGTTCTCGACCACGACGTTGACGCCCGACTTGCCCAGGACTTCCGACAGCTTGCGGCCGGTCAGGTCGACCGAGCCGCCGGGGTTCCATGGCACGACCAGCGTGACCGGACGCGCCGGGAATGCTTCGCCGGCATGGGCGGTGCCCAGCAGGGATGCGGCTGCCAGCGCCGCGATGGCGGCGATACGGCGGGTTTTCATGTGTGTCTCCTCTGGTTGTATGGCGAAATCAGAACTTCACGACATAGCCGGGGCCGTCGATGAAGGGGAACTCCTTGAATACCGACTCATCGATGTCCAGGCCCAGGCCGGGCCGGTCCAGTGGCCGCACCGTGCCGTCGGCGCCGGCGTGGAAGGCCGGGCCGAACATGTCGCGGAACGGGTTGAAGTGCGATACGCAGGCTTCGTAGTAGCCCGCGTTGTCGACCGCCGCGAGCAGGTGCACGCAGGCGGAATGGTTGATGCCGGTGGCCGAGCTGTGCGGATGCACCTTGTAGCCCCAGGCCGACACCAGCGCGGCGATGCGCATGCTTTCGGTAATGCCGCCGGTCTTGGACAAGTCGGGCTGGAAGACCTGGACCGCGCGTTCTTCCAGCAGCTGCGCGAATTCGTAGCGGGTGTAGTGGTTTTCTCCCGCGGCGATGGGCACGCGGCTGCTCATGGCCGCCGCGGCGCGGTAGGCGCCGAAGTTGTCGCAGGCAAACGGTTCTTCCAGCCATCCGACCCGTACTTCCTCGAGCGCCGGCATCAGGCGGCGCACTTCGTCGAGCGAGTACGCGGCATTCACGTCGGTCAGGATGTCGATCTCGTCGCCGATCCGGGCGCGCACGGCACGCAGCCGCGCGCTGTCGTCGGCCACGCTGTCGCCCAGGCGCAGCTTGAGGGCCCGGTACCCGGCCCGGACGTACTGCATGGCTTCGTCGGCCAGCGATTCGGGGGCCTGGTAGCCCAGCGCGATGCCGCCGGCGTAGGCCTTGATGGCCTTGCTGCTGCCGCCCAGCAGCTTATAGAGCGGCTGCCCGCACAGCTTGCCGCGCGCGTCCCACAGTGCCATGTCGATGCCCGACAGCGCCAGCGCGGCGCCGGCGCCCAGCCCGTGGCTGGCCAGCTGCATCTTGTGGATGCGGCTCCAGACACCGCTGGTGTCGAAGGCGTCCATGCCGGTCACCAGGGGCGCCAGCGTGTTGGTGATCAGGCTGGCGACCGCGCCGGGACTGCGGCCGGGGTGCGCTTCACCGTAGCCGACGATTCCGCTGTCAGTCTGCACGCGCACGATGATGGCGTCGCGCTTGATGGTGCGGCCGATGCCCAGCGTTACGGTTTTGCCCTCGGGCAGGCGGAAGGACAGGGGGATGGCTTCAATGGAGATGATTCGGGACATGGCGGCAGGCCTCGCGAGGGCACCTGGGGCAGGCGCAATAAGGTGTTTTCCAAATTGGTAGTACCAAATTGGTACGGTAATAAAGGCCGCTGTGTCGAGCAACCGGGTTTACCCTCGATGCCGGACGCCATGCATGGCGGCCATGCCGGGGCGGGCTTGCCGCGCCATGATCCGCGGCCCAGCCCGCGGCTGCGAGGCGCCGGTGAACGCGTTATGCTCAGCGGTTTGCCGAAATCCGGGGCCCGGGCGTCCCGTGCCACCTGAACAAATAAAGAAGGAAGCTCCGACCTTGGCCGAATCCGAAAGCCGCACCGCCGCCGGCATGCCCGCCCGGGATGTGACCACGCCCACCGGGCTGCGGCGCACCCTGGCCGCCCGCCACCTGACCATGATTGCCGTGGGCGGGTCCATCGGCACGGGCTTGTTCGTTGCTTCCGGCAACACCATTGCCCAGGCGGGGCCGGGCGGGGCGCTGCTGGGTTATGCGCTGATCGGCCTGATGGTCTATTTCCTGATGACCAGCCTGGGCGAACTGGCGGCCGCCATGCCGGTGGCGGGGTCCTTCGCCACTTATGGGGCGCGCTATGTCGAGCCGGGTTTCGGCTTCGCCCTGGGCTGGAACTACTGGTACAACTGGGCGGTGACGGTGGCGGTCGACCTGGTGGCGGCGCAGCTGGTGATGGCCTACTGGTTTCCCGATGTGCCGGGGGTCTACTGGAGCGCGCTGTTCCTGGCGATTACCTTCGGCCTGAATGCGCTGTCGGCGCGCGGCTTCGGCGAGGCGGAGTTCTGGTTCGCGCTGATCAAGGTGGTGGCGGTGCTGGTTTTCATTGCCATGGGCGTGCTGATGCTGCTGGGCATCATCCGTGGCGGCGAGACCGGCGGCTGGCACAACTGGACGGTGGGCGACGCGCCGTTCGCCGGCGGGTTCGCGGCGCTGATCGGCGTTGCCATGGTGGTGGGTTTTTCGTTCCAGGGCACCGAGTTGATCGGCATCGCCGCCGGGGAATCCAAGGACCCGGCGCGCAATCTGCCGCGCGCCGTGCGCCAGGTTTTCTGGCGCATCCTGCTGTTCTATGTGCTGGCCATCGGCGTGATCGGCCTGCTGATCCCGTACACCGATCCGCAATTGCTGCGCAACGAGGTGACCGACATTAGCGTCAGCCCTTTCGCGCTGATTTTCGACCGGGCCGGCCTGCTGGCGGCGGCGTCCATCATGAACGCGGTGGTGCTGACTTCGGTGCTGTCGGCCGGCAATTCCGGCATGTACGCCGCCACGCGCATGTTGTACGCCCTGGCGCGCGAGGGCAAGGCGCCGGCGATTTTCGGCCGGGTCTCGGCCAGCGGCGTGCCGGTGCTGGCGCTGCTGGCGACCACGGTGGTGGCGGCGCTCTGTTTCTTTTCCTTCGTGTTCAGCCCGAATGCGGTTTATATCTGGTTGCTGAACACTTCGGGCATGACCGGTTTCATCGCCTGGCTGGGGATCGCCATCAGCCACTATCGCTTCCGCCGCGGCTATCTGGCGCAGGGCGGCAAGCTGGGCGACCTGCCTTATGTTTCGCCCTTTTTTCCTTTTGGTCCCCTGTTTGCCTTCACGCTCTGCCTGGTCATTACATTGGGGCAGAATTACCAGGCTTTTCTGCAGGACCGGATCGACTGGGTGGGCGCGGGGGCGACGTACATTGGCATCCCGCTGTTCCTGCTGATCTGGGCCGGCTACCGGCTGGCGCGCGGGTCGCGGTTCGTGCGCTATGCGGATATGACGTTTCCGGTGCGGGGCGTGGGTTCCGGGGCGGATTAGGGGAGGGAGTGCCTTGCGGGGCGGGATGGGTTCGTAGGGCGTCCAGGCCGGGGCTGGGGCGTGCGGGCCGGCCACGTCGCTCGGCTCGGGCGCGCCACCAGGCGCCCTCGGCCCCCTGCGGGGGCTGCCCTCGCTCCAACTGGCCGGCCCGCACGCCCCAGCCCCGGCCTGGACTCACGGCGGCGGCATGCCTGGGGCCGCTGGCGAGCGGGTGGTGAATCAGAAGCTATCGCATGCAGGTGTCAGACACCCCGTGTAGGTCGTCTCGTCAAGCCAGACAGTGCGCAGGGGGTGTCTGACACCTGCGTATGAGACTATTTGCACGGGGGCGCCGCCAGGCGTGGGCGTTTCAAGAACTCAATGACGCACTCCCCCAAGTCCAAAACCTCCCGCAGCCCACGATCCCCGGGTATTGCGACAAGCCCGCAACCATTCAAACCCTAGTCGTCCAGGGACCATCAGGCTTACGATCTGCATTCCGGACCGGATATTCTTCAAAAAATGCGGCACCCCGTCGCTTCGCTGTCTTGCTGATCAGGTTCCGCCACCTTCTCCAGCCAAGGAGCACGACGATGATGAGCAAGAACACGATCTGTCTCTGGTACGACCGCGACGCCCTGGACGCCGCGCAGTTCTATGCCCGGACATTCCCCGACAGCGCGGTTGGCAGGGTCCTGCACGCGCCCGGCGACTATCCCTCGGGTCAGAGCGGCGACGTCCTGACGGTGGAGTTCACCGTGATGGGCATTCCCTGCATGGGCCTGAATGGCGGCCCGGACATCAAGCATAACGAGGCATTCTCGTTCCAGGTCGCCACCGATGACCAGGCCGAGACCGACCGCCTGTGGGATGCCATCGTCAGCCATGGCGGCCACGCGAATGTGTGCGGCTGGTGCCAGGACAAATGGGGCGTGTCCTGGCAGATCACCCCACGGGCGCTGATGGACGCCATCGCGGACCCGGACCGCGCGGCGGCCGGGCGTGCATTCGAGGCAATGATGCAGATGGGGAAGATCGATATCGCGGCGATCGAGGCAGCCCGCCGTGGCTGACGCTGGCCGCCTGCATCGATGACAGACACGCCGGCCGGGTCCTTCGCCGAGCACGGGTATGTGCGCCTGGCAGGCTTTCATCCGCGCGCGCGGATGATGGCGATCCGGCGCAAATTGCTGGATGAGGTCCAGCGGGTGTCGGGGCGCGGCCTGCCGGGCGCATTGCGCGGGCTGCCGGTCTTTCAGCAGATCGGCCGGCTGTCGTCCATGGTGCAGTATCCGGACCTGCATGAAGCCCTGATGAGCCGCGAATTGCTCGACCTGGTCGCCCATTTGGCCGGCCGCCCGCCGGCGGTCGTGCAGGACGCGCAACTGCTGCTGTCGCCGCCGCGCCAAGGCGCGTGGACGCTGGCCGGCCTGAATTGGCATGTGGATGTCAAAGCCGGCCCACGCGATCGGCTGCCGGGAATCCAGGCGTTTTTTCTGATCGACGACGTGGCCGAGCAGGGCGGAGCCACGCTCGCATTGGCCGGCTCGCACCGCCATGCGCCGCGCACGCCGCAGGCCGCCGCCTTGCGCGAACGGCTGCGCGCGCCCGGGGATCTGCTGCGGAACCTCCGGGAGCTGGACATCGACGTGGTAGAGATGGCGGGCCGGGCCGGCGATGTGTACCTGATGGACATGCGCGTGCTGCATACGCCGTCCGTCAACGCGACGCCGCACATGCGCATGATGGCGACCTCGCGTTGCCTGCTCGATGCGTGAGGCCGGCCCGGCTGCGCGCCCTGGCAGGGGCCGTTGTCAATCCAGGCTGATGCCGGCGTTCTCGATCAATTTTTCATAGGTGGCCGACTTGTCGTCCAGGCGCTGGCGCAATTCGGCCAGCGGCCAGCCCAGTGGTTCGAAGGCAAAGGTGTCGAAGCGCTTGCGGATATCCGGGTCGGCCAGCACCTTGGTCACGTCGGCGTAGATCTTGTCGCGCACGTCCGCGGGGATGCCCTTGGGCGCCAGCAGCGACACGATGGAATTAACGTCCAGTGCGGCGGGACCGCCGGCTTCGGCCACGGTGGGTACGTCCGGGTACTGGGGATGCCGCTGGGGGGCGGCAATGGCCAGGTAGCGCAGCTTGCCGCTGTCGTATACGGGCCGGGTGGACGGAATGGTGCCGAAGGCCCAGTCGACCTCGCCGTTGGCGACGGCCGTGTACAGCTGGCTCACTTCCTTGTAGGGCACATGGATCATCTTGGTGCCGGTCAAGGATGCCAGCCATTCGCCGCCCAGGTGGCCGGGGCTGCCCACGAACCATGAACCATAGGTGAGGCTGTCGGGCTTGGTCTTGGCCGCGGCGATCAGGTCGGTCATGTTCTTCCAGGGCGATTTCTCGCCGACGGCGACCATGAACGGGGTGTAGAAGAGCGGCGCCACCAGGTCGAATTTTTCCAGGGTGACATAGTGGCGCGACTTGTACAGGTGCGGCAGGGCCGAAACGTGCTCGCTGTCGAGCTGCAGCAGTGCGTAGCCGTCGGCCGGCTGCTTGCCGGCGGCCTCCATGGCAATGAAACCGCCGCCGCCGGGCCGGTTCTCGACGACCACGGGCTGCTTCCACATCTTGCCGAGTTCCTGGGCCAGGATGCGCAGCACCACGTCGGGGCCGCTGCCGACCGAGAAGGCGGTGTACAGGGTGACGGTCCTGGCGGGGTAGGCGGGCGCCTGGGCCCAGCCGGTGCTGGCCAGGCAACTGGCGGCCAGGGCGGCGGCCAGCAGGGTGCGGCGTTGGCGGGATGGCATGGGGTGTCTCCTGGTGCCGTTGTTGTTGTCGGGGGGCGCCATTGGCCACGGCCTTGCATGCCGCAAATCGTGGCGTCATGGACCCGGTCCATTCCATCCATTATGTGCCGCCAGGTATGCGTGAAAAAATGAAATGTTCATATTATTCATATATAAAAATGCATATCTGATCTGGCGCGACGCCGGGTGCGCGGCCGCGCTTAGCGATCGCCCGCGCGGCGGGCAACCGTCACTTCCGGTTCGCCCAGTTGCGTCAGCCTGTCGTTCAGCGTCCGCAGGTAGCTGACCGATGCCTTGTCGTATTGAGCAAGCAGTTGCCAGGTGAACGCAACCGTCTCGCGCTTGTCCTGGGCGAGCTTGGTCCAGGGCGCGCCCGCATCGCTCGCGGTCGAGGCGTCGATGGCATCCTGGCTCACTGTGATCAGGCGGCTCATGCAGTCGATCTGCGAGGCCAGCTTGGCGACATCGAACGAGTCCGCTCCGCCCGCAGGCACGCAAGGACGATCCGCGCGTGACGGGCCGGGCGGCCGCAAGTCGATTTCGTCGACGTGTACGAGCTTGTCCGCGACGTCCTTGCCGAAATGGCGGGCCAGCTTGAAATGCTGGACGATCAATTGCTGGCGCCACTGGCGATGGAAGTCGCGATAGCGGGTCCACGATGTCCGGGAGAATTCCTCCCAGCCTTTATTGTCCGATTCGTTCACCAGCGTCTGGAGCGCGGCGTAGCCATCGAGCAGCAATCGGCTGGTGTCTTGTGCGGTGGCCTGCGCGGCATCGATGAAGCGTTCCCGGTCGGTGCGCTGGTTCTGGTTGGCAAGCTGCCATTGGGTGCCCGCGAGCGTGAGGACCGCGGTGAGCACCGGCGTGATGACGTGCTGAAGTAACGTGGATCCATTCATGGAATCGAATGCAGGTAGAGTTGGGATGGCCTGGATTTTCACACGCACGTAAAGACGCCCCGCTAGATTCTTCCTTCTTCATCGCCCTCGCGGGTATCAGAAATCAAGGAAGGTTCTTCATGTTCTTGCGTCGATTCGGCCTGGGCGCCGGCCTGCTTTGCCTGACGCTGCTGGCTGCGTGCGGCAGCGGCAGTGATGATGACGATCACGACAGCCCGCCGCCACAGGCGGCCAACTACCAGCTGCAGATCCTGCACACCAATGACCACCATTCGCACCTGGACGGCAGCGCCTATGACCTGCAGCTGGGCGGCGCCGTCACGCGCGTGCAGCTGGGCGGATTCTCGCGCCTGGCGGGCGTGATCAACCGCCTGCGTACGCCGGATACGCTGGTGCTCAACAGCGGCGAGCTGAACGGCACGCTGTACTTCAGCCTGTTCAAGGGCGAGCCGGATTTCAAGCTGTTCAATGCGCTGGGCCTGGACGCCTACCAATTGGGCAACCATGAATTCGACGAGGGCGAGGCGGTGCTGCGCGGACTGATCGACATGGCCACCTTCCCGATCCTGGCGGCCAATGTGCGGCCGACCGCGCAGAGCCCGCTGTATGGCGCGCCGATCAAGCCTTATGTCGTGCGCGAGATGAGCGGCCACAAGGTCGGCATCATCGGCATCCTGAAGGTCGAGAAGACGGTGAATTCGTCGATGGTGACCGATGCGGTCGAGTTCACCGAAGAGATCGCGACGGTGCGCCGCAATATCGACGAGCTGAAAGCACAGGGCATCGACAAGATCATCGTCCTGAGCCACCTGGGCTACGACGGCGATATCGCGCTGGCGGGCCAGGTCGACGATATCGATGTCATCATCGGCGGCGACACGCACGAACTGCTGGACTCCACCGGCGAGCTGGCGGCCATGGGGCTGGAGGTGGACGGCGACTATCCCACGGTGGCGACCGCGCCCAACGGCAAGCCGGTCTACATCGCCCAGGCCTGGGAGATGGCGCACGGCGTAGGTGTGCTGAACGTGGAATTCGATCCACGGGGGGATGTGGTGCAGGCCCAGGGCAGCATCGTGCTGCCCATCGACAAACCGTTCCTCCAGGCCGATGCCGAGGGGGAGTTCGTCGCGGTGGGCGCCGCGCGCGAAGCCGAGATCGCCGCCTTGGTCGAATCATCGCGCACGCTGGCGCTGCAGCAGCCGGACCCGGCCGTGGCGGCGATCCTGGCGCCGTATAGCCAGGAGCTGGAAGAGTTCCGCACCCAGACGCTGGGCTCGGTGGCCGAGACGCTGCCGTTCGACCGCATCCCCGCCGCCTTCGCGGCCGGCAGCAGGCCCACGGGCAGCTACGCCGCCTACTATGTGGCCGATGCTTTCCTGAAGTACATGCCCAAGGCCGACATCGCCATCCAGAACGCGGGCGGCGTGCGCACCCAGTTCCTGCAGGGGCCGTTTACCGTGGCCGACGCCTATACCATGCTGCCGTTCTCCAATACGGTGGCCACCGTCGACATGCGCGGCGACGGCGTGGTGGCGGTGCTGGAAGATGCCGCCCAGTACGCGCTGACGTCGGGCTCGACGGGGGCGTTCCCGTATGCGTCGCACTTGCGTTTCGACGTCTACAAGAGCCAGCCCAAGGGCAGCCGCATCCAGAACGTCGAGGTGAAGGACCGTGTCACCGGCGCGTGGACGCCGATCGACATGAACGCGACTTACCGCGTGGTGACCAATTCGTTCACCGCGCTGGGCAAGGACGGCTACGAGGCGTTCGCCAAGGCTATCGAGGCCGACCCGGGCGTGCACGAGGACAGCCATGTGGCGTATGCCGTGCCGTTGGTGGAGTATTTCCAGAAGCACTTGCCCGGCAACGTGCTGCCGGCGCTGGATCCGGCCGAGTACAGCCTGAAGTCGGTGGTGGACTAGCGCGCTACTGCTTGGGCGGGCGGGACGGCCGCGCCCCGCCCGGCGCGGCGTGGCGCGGCGCCGCAGCCAGCGCCGCGAGAATCCCCGCCAGCGCGCCCGCCGCCACGTACCAGGCGCCCGGCACGAACCGGTACGTCAGCCCGGCCGCCGCCAGGCTGACCAGCCACGGCCAGGCGCGCCGCCAGCCGCGCCACATGCCGCGCAGCATGACCAGGAATACGGCGGGGAACGCCATGTCCAGCCCGTAGGCCTCGGGATGGCCCAGCAGCGGTCCCAGCAGCGCGCCCAGGGTCGTGCAGGCGATCCACGCCACATAGAACACCAGCGACGAGCCGAGGTAGTAGGCCAGGCTGAAGGCGGGGGCGATGCCCAGTTCCGCGCGCCGCCGCGTATCGGCCATTGACAGCGCCCAGCTGGCGTCTGTCATCAGGAACAGCGACGGCAGCACCTTGCGCTTGGGCAGGTGATGCAGGAAGGGCGTCATGGCGGCGCCCATGACCAGCATGCGGCTGTTGACCAGGAAGGTCACCGCCATGATCAGCAGCACGGGCGGCGGTGCGGCCCACAGTCCGAGCGCTGCGAATTCCGAGCCGCCGGCGAAGTTCAGGCCGGTCATGAGCGGGACTTCGAAGGGTGTCAGCCCGGCCTGCGCGGCTTGCGTGCCAAGCACCAGGCCGAAGGGAATCACGCCGAACAGCATCGGCAGGCTGGCCGTCGCGCCGGCGCAGCAACGGGCCCAGGCGCCGGCGTGGCCCGGCACGTTGCGGGAGCGGGGCGCCGTCATCGCGCGGGGCCGGGCGAAAGCGCGCGCACGGCCGGCATCATGCAAACCAATGTCGCAGCAGCGCGGCGCTGCCCACGCCGACGATCACGGTGGCCAGCAGCGGCAGCCGGGTCGCGGCGACGACCGTGAGCGCCAGCGCCAGCAGGTCCGCCGGCTGGTCGGAGACGAACACCGGCGCGATCACGGAGATCAGCACGCAGCCCGGCGCGGCTTCCAGCACCGCCATGGCGCGCGGGCCGAGGCTGCGATTGCGCAGCAGGATATACCCGCCGATGCGGGCCAGGTAGGTGACGGCGGCCATCAGGACGATGGCGAGCAGGTTGGCGGGGTCGACCATGATGCTGTCCGGGAAGCGCGGGCCGTGTATGGGCAAAGCTTCGCGCGACGCGCGAAGCCTCCACATGATAACGGGCCGTGCCGCCGCCGGCGCGGCCGGCCCCTACCGGTTGACCGTGGCTTTGGACATGGACAGCGCGATGGCGCCGCCCACCACCAGGCTGATGGCGATCACGTACAGCCCCGTGTCAGTGCTGCCGGACAGGTCCTTAATCCAGCCGACGATGAACGGGCTGACGAAACCCGCCAGGTTGCCCACCGAGTTGATCAGCGCAATGCCCGCGGCGGCGGCCGTGCCGGCCAGGAAGGCGGGCGGCAGGCACCAGAACTGCGCCAGTCCGGTCAGGATGCCCATGGTGGCGATGGTCAGCGAGGCGACTGCCCACACCGGCGTCTGCGGCAGCCAGGTGCTGGCCGCCAGTCCGATGGCGCCGGCCAGCGCCGGGATGGCGATGTGCCAGCGGCGCTCTTTGCGGCGGTCGGAACTGGCGCTGGTCCACAGCATGCAGGCGACCGCGGCCGCGTAGGGCAGCGCCACCAGCCAGCCGATGGTGGTGGGATCGGACACACCCGAGGCCTTGACCAGCGAGGGCAGCCAGAACCCGATGCCGTACAGCCCCATGATGAAGCCGAAGTAGGCGGCGCTCAGCACCCAGACCCGCCCGTTACGGAACGCGGCCAGCGCGGAATGGGCCTCGGTGTGCGCGGCGTCCGCGTCGATGTTCTTCTGCAGTAGTTGCTTTTCCGTGTCGGACAGCCAGCGCGCGTCGGCGATCTTGTCGTTGAGCAGCAGCAGCACCATGAAGCCCAGCACCACCGAAGGGATGGCCTCGATCAGGAACAGCCATTTCCAGCCCGCCATGCCGTGCACGTCGTGGAACGCCGACAGGATCCAGCCCGACAGCGGGCCGCCGATCACGCCGGCCATGGGGATCCCGGTCATGAACAGCGCGGTGACCTTGGCGCGGCGCGCGGCGGGATACCAGTACGTCAAGTAGAGGATGATGCCGGGAAAGAAGCCCGCTTCGGCCACGCCCAGCAGGAAGCGCAGGATGTAGAACGAGGCCGGGGTCTGCACGAACATCATGCAGCCGGAGATGACGCCCCAGCTGATCATGATGCGGGCGATCCAGCGGCGCGCGCCGAACCGGTGCAGCAGCAGGTTGCTGGGCACCTCGAAGATGAAGTAGCCGATGAAGAAAATGCCCGCGCCCAGGCCGTACACGGCTTCGCTGAATTGCAGGTCGTTGAGCATCTGCAGCTTGGCGAAGCCGACATTGACGCGGTCGAGGTAGGCCGCTACGTAGCAGATGAACAGGAACGGCAGGATGCGCCAGGTGACTTTTGCATAGGCTGCGTCCTCGTCGCGCAGGCTGGGCGCCATGGCGGGCGCATAGGGAATACTGCTCATGGATGTCTCCGTTTGTTTTGTCGGCGCCGCGCGCGCGGCCTGGCCGGGCATTCAGTCGAACATGTCGGGCTGGGTCGCGGCGAGCTGCTCGTAGATGGGCTGGAAATGCAGCCAGCCGATGTACTCGCTGCCGACGTGTTCGCGGCTGTAGCGGGCCCGTTCTTCCGTGACGAGACGCGGCGCGATGCCGGTGGCGTCGATCATCAGCTGCTGCTGGCAGCAGCGTTCCAGCGCGATGAACCAGAATGCGGCCGATTCAATGCTGTGGCGGCTGGCGGTGAGCAGCCCGTGATTCTGGTGGATGGCCGCCTTGACACCGCGGAAGGCGTTGGCCACTTTGTTGCCGCCCTTGACTTCCACGGCCACCTGGCCGGCCTCTTCGCCGATGACGACATGGTCTTCATAGAAGGCGGCGGCGTCCTGGCTGATGGGTTCCAGCTTCTTGCCCAGCGCCGCGAAAGCGGTGCCGTACACCGTGTGGGCATGGCACATGGCCAGGATGTCCGGATGAGCCGCGTGCACGGCCGCGTGCAGCACGAAGCCGGCCCGGTTCACCGCATACTCGCCTTCGACGACTTTGCCGTCGTGGTCGACCAGGATCAGGTTCGACACCTTCACTTGCGAGAAATGCACCGCCATCGGGTTGGTCCAGTACAGCTCCGGGCGCTCGGGGTCGCGGATCGTCAGGTGGCCGGCGAAACCGTAATCGAAGCCTTGCAGCGCGAAGGCTCGACAGGCGGCCACCAGGCGCTCCTGGCGGTGCCGGCGTTCAGCGGCCGGCGAGTCGAAGGTCGGCAGTTCGGGGAATTTCAGCCCGACCTGCTCGGGCTGGTAGACGGAAATACGCTTGGCGCGGTCCAGCATGGGTCTCTCTCCGGATGGGTGTCGTGGAATGCCGAATAGTGCGATTGCCGCGCGACCCTTGACAAACGATGTGTTTTCACAGATAGATGAATCTGGTTCACATATGAATTCCCGCGAGGCAGGTGCGATGCGACGGCTCCCCTCTTTCTTTGCGCTGCGCGCGTTCGAAGCGGCCGCGCGCCATGGCAGTTTTACCGAGGCCGGCCGCGAGTTGAAGTTGACGCCGTCGGCGATCAGCCATCAGGTGCGCGCGCTGGAAGACTGGTTCGAGCGGCCGCTGTTCACCCGCGGCGTGCGGCAAGTCACCTTGACCGAGGACGGCCGCCACCTGCTGGCCGGCCTGGGCCCCGCGTTCGACCAGATCGAGGACGCCTGTGCGCGCCTGCGGCATCGTGCCGACGGGCACGAACTGGCGGTGCATTGCGCGCCCAGCTTCGCCTCGAAATGGCTGGGGCCACGGCTGCCGCAGTTCATGGCCACGCATGCCGCGATCACGATACGGCTGTCGTCCAGCGCCGAGCCGGCCGACCTGCGCAAGGACAAGCACCTGGATGTGGATATCACCTATGGCGCGCCGCCGCGCCGCGCCGGCATCGTGGTCGAGCCGCTGGGGCGCGAGCGCACGGCGCCGCTATGCCGCCCCGACCTGCTGGCGGCCTGGGCGCCAGCCAGCGCCGCCGACCTGGCCCGGCACACGCTGATTGAATCGCAGCTCAACCCGGTGCGCTGGGCCGACTGGTTCCAGCTCAATGGCGGCCGTCCGCCGGCCAAGACCGGCCCGTCGTTCGATCGCGGTGCGCTGGCCATCGCGGCCGCGGTCGACGGGCTGGGCATCGCCCTGGAGACCACGCGCTTCGCGCAGACCGAGCTGGAGCGCGGCGACCTGGCCATCATCGACGGGCCTGGCTTCCGGCCCATCGAGCGCGAGACGCACTTCATCTGTTATCGGCAAGGCGACCGCGACAATCCGCCGCTGCTGGCGTTCCGCGGCTGGCTGGCGGAGCAGCTGCGGCAGTGAAGGTCGCCGCCGCTACGCGCGCAGCCCCGCGAAGAACGCTTCGGCGTTCTCCGGCAGCCCTTCGATGTAGTACCCGCCTTCCTGCACCGCCAGCACCGGCACGCCCAGGCCGGCCACGACCCGCCCGAGGCGCTCGAAGCCGGCGCTGCTGACGGCCACCTTGGCCTGCGGGTCGCGCTCGAAGATATCGAAGCCCAGCGCCAGCACCAGGACATCCGGCTGGAACACCTCGATGGCGTCGACGGCGACGGCGAGCTGCTCGAAAAAGACCGGCTCGGGCGAGCCGTGCGGCATTGGCAGGTTGAGGTTGTAGCCGAACCCGGCGCCGGCGCCCTGCTCGTTCGGGTAGCCGGTCACCACGGGGTAGAAATTCTCCGGGTCGCCGTGGATCGACACGTAATAGACGTCGTCGCGCTGGTAGAAGATTTCCTGGATGCCCTGGCCATGGTGTATGTCGGTATCCAGCACTGCCACGCGCGCATGCTGGCCGCGCAGGCGCTGCGCGGCGATGGCGCAGTTATTCAGGTAGCAGAAGCCGCCCGCCGCGTCGCGGCGGGCATGGTGGCCGGGCGGGCGGCACAGCGCGTAGGCGTGACGGTCGCCGGCCAGCAGGGCATCGGCGCCGGCCACCGCGGACTGCGCCGACCAATAGGCCGAGCGCCAGGTGGATGCGCCGATCGGGCAGCTGCCGTCGGCCAGGTAGCGCGCTGCCTTGGCCAGCACGCCGCGCAGGGCGTTGGGCTCGCGCACGTAGATATTCGAAACCACCTCGTCGCCCCAGTCTTCCGGCAGCCGCCGCCATTCCCGGTGCGCGGTCTTGAGGAACTGCAGATAGTCCAGCGCGTGCACCGCCGTCAGCGGCGCCATGCCCGCGTCGGGCGGCTGGCGCAGCTGCAGGCCCAGCTGCTGTGCCGCGCCGGCCAGGGCGGCGGCGCGCGCGGGCACTTCCTGGGGCGCGCGCATCTTGCCGCGCGAGAAATAGGTTTGCGGGTGATGCAGCGCCTGGTCGGGGTGGTAGTAGGCTTTCATGGCGGTCGGTGGGGGGGGCGGTGCGGGCCGGTTGCCGTGTCAGCTTACACCCAGGTGCCGGGCGAAAGTGGCCGGGTCCGTGTTGGTGCCGCACAGCAGCACGCCCACCCGCTTGCCGGCCAGCGTGTCCTTGAGCGGGCCCGCCAGGGCGGCGGTGGCGGCGGCGCAGGCCGGCTCGGTGGCCAGCTTGAGCTGGTCGAACAGCAGGCGCATGGCGCCGCGCAGCGCGTCGTCCGACACCTTGACCAGCCGGTCGACGTGGCGGCGGCACAGCTCGTAGCTGTACTGCTCGGTGTGCGGCGCCATCAGGCTGTCGGCGATGCTCTGCATGGGGCCCATCTTGATGGGGCCGCTGGCGGCGAAGCTCTGGTGCATGGCGTCGGCGCCCTCGGGCTCCACGCCGAATACCTGGCATTGCGGCGCCAGCGATTTCACGGCGGTGCTGACGCCGGCCATCAGCCCGCCGCCGCCGACCGGGATGATCACGGCGTCGAGCTCGCCCGCCTGTTGCAGCCACTCGTAGCCCAGCGTGGCGGTCCCCAGCACCGTGCGGTAGCCGTTGAACGGGTGCACGAAGTAGCGGCCTTCTTCGCTTTCGATGCGATGCACGGTGTCGAACGCCGTCGCGCCATTTTCGGCCAGGATCACGTCGGCGCCATATTGGCGGCAGAGGGCCACGCGCGCGGGGCTGGCAGTCTTGATCATCACGACCTTGGCCGGGATCGCCAGCCGCATCGCGGCATAGGCCACCGCCACCGCATGGTTGCCGGCCGATACGCAGGTGACGCCGGCGGCGCGCTGGGCGTCGTCCAGCGCCAGCAGGTTCGAGAATGCGCCGCGCGCCTTGAAGGTGCCGCTGGCTTGCAGCAGTTCGAACTTGAAATTCACCGCCGTGCCCGGCACGGGTTCGAAGTCGGCCTTCTCCAGCACCGGCGTGGTGCGGATCCAGGGCTGGAGCCGGGCGTGCAGCTCGGCGATGGCGGATTGTGCGGGAAGCGTGGTGGTGTCGAGTTGCGAGGTCATGAGGGCTCCTGCATGAAACGGCGGGCGCTAGGCATGTGCTGCCTGGCGCCCGGGACCATGGCCGCGGCCTCAGCGCAGGCCCAGCCGCTTGCGCACGGCGACGAGCGAGGCGAGGCTGACCAGGGCGGCGAAGATCAGGTAGAAGCTGGGCGCCAGCTTGTTGCCGCTGGCCGAGATCAGCCAGACGATGATGAAGGGCGCGAAGCCGCCGAAGATCGTCACGGCAATGTTATAGGCCAGCGACATTCCCGTGGTGCGGGTCTGGGTGGGGAACAAGTCGGTCAGCAGCGCCGGCAGCGCGCCGAAATAGCCGGACAGCAGGATGCCGATGATGATCTGCACCAGGATCATCGTGCCGAAGGTGGGCGAGCCGGCCAGCAGTTGGAACAGCGGGTAGATCAGCACCAGGAACAGCACGGCGGCCGTCGCCATGATGCCGGTGCGTCCGTGGCGGTCCGACCAGTGGCCGACCATGGGCGCGACGATGAACTGCACCACGCCGGTCACCAGGGTGGCCGCGAAGGCGGCCGCCGGCGGGATGCCCAGCTGCTTGACCGCGAAGGTGGGCATGTACAGCACCAGGTAGGTGGCGACGGTGCCCAGCACCACGGTGCCGATGGCCAGCAGCAGGCGCAGGCGGTGCTCGGTGAAAGTGTCGCCCAGCGGCGTGGCGCTGCGTTCGGTGGCCAGGAACTCGGGCGTCTCGTCGATGCGGGTGCGGATGTAGTACGCCACCGGGCCGATCAGCAGGCCGAAGAAGAAGGGGATGCGCCAGCCCCACGATTCCATCTGCTCGGGGCTCAGCCATTCGTTCAGGCCGGCGCCGAAGCCGGCCGCCAGCAGCGTGGTGAGGCCCTGGCTGGCCACCTGCCAGCTGGCGAAGAAGCCGCGCCGGTCGGGCGTGTGTTCGGCCAGGAAGGCGGTGGCGCTGCCGAATTCGCCGCCGGCCGAGAACCCCTGGATCATGCGCGCGGCCACGATGCCGATGGGCGCCCAGATGCCGATGGCGGCGTAGGTCGGCATCAAGGCGATCAGCAGGGTGCCGAGCATCATCAGCATGATGGACAGCGTCAGCGTGGCGCGCCGGCCGACGCGGTCGGCGTACACGCCCAGCACCAGCGCACCGAGCGGGCGCATGAAGAAGGATACGCCGAACGTCCCCAGCGTCAGCAGCAGCGAGATGCTGTCGTTGTCGCTGGGAAAGAACAGCCTCGAAATGGTGACGGCGAAGAAGCCGTAGACGACCAGGTCGAACCATTCCAGTGCATTGCCGATCGAGGCGGCCGCGATGATGCGCCAGGCGGGGGGCGACGCCCTGCCGGCGGCCGGGGTGAGCGTCGTAGCGGTATTCATGGGCGGGGCTCCGAAGTCGGTTGGGAGGCGGGGGTGTCGTTGTTGCCCGCGGCGCGCGCGATGGCTTCGATCTCGACCAGCGCGCCGGGCACCATCAAATCGGCCCGCACGGTGGAGCGGGCCGGCAGGGCGATATCGCCGAAAAACGCGCCGTACGCGGCGTCGAAGGCGGCGAAGTCCTCGATGCGGGCCAGCCAGACGGTGGTCTTGACGATGTCGCGCGGCGCCAGGCCGGCATCGGCCAGGTGGCGCGCGATGTGTTCGAGGCAGGTGCGGGTCTGTGCCGCCACGTCGGCGCCGACGATGCGAAAGCCCTCGCCGAAGGCCATCTGGCCGGACACGAACACCAGGTCGCCGGCGCGCCGGTGCATGGAGAAATTGGGCTGGCGGCGGGGTTGGGTGTCGTGCTGCATTGACGCTCCGTCATGGTTCGGTCCGGCGACCAGCTTAGTCGCCAAAGCACATGTGCGCTTATGCGCAGATGCACGCTTTATTTGCCGAAAGGGCAAAATCGTACCAAGCGGCAGCGGGCTGCGGGTTTACCCCAGGCGACCCAGGCCACTGGCCGCGCCTTGACGCTGCGCGAAACCGCCCGGTAACGTAACCGTCATTCTTTCGGGCCAGCGTGGATGCTCTGCCGTGGATAACCCTGTCGCCAATCGCCTGCATGCCTATGTGCCGCATACCTACGAGGTGGCGGGGGTCCAGCCGGTCGGCTCGGCCTGCTTCATCCAGGCCCGCCCGATCGGCGCCGGCATGGCCGGCTACCGCGATACGCTGGTGCTGGGGGCGGGCCTGTCGGCCAGCTGGGCCGACATCACCCGTCCGCGCGCCATGGAAGAGCACTACGATTGCAGCGGCGCGCTGAAGATCCACGTGCGCATGTTGGGCCGGTCGGCCGTGACCGACGGCCGCGAGGCCCCGCATGCCATCGACGGGCTGTCGTGCAGCGCCTTGCTGCAGCCGCGCGGCGCGCGCAAGATCGAGGTGTTCGGGGCGGGCGCGCGCGAGCGCTCGGTCACGGTCTCGTGCACGCGCGAATACCTGGTGGAGGAACTGGGGCTGCAGGCCGCGCGCTACGGCGGCGCGCTGGGCCGCTACCTGGACGACGATCCGGCCGCGTTCGCGCTGTTCCGTGCCGGGCTGACGGCGGCCATGCAGCAGGCGGCCCAGTGCTTTTTCGAGCCGCTTGACGACCGCCATGCGCGCCGGCTGCTGCTGCAGGCGCGCGCCGAGGACATCGTGCGCCATTTCTTCGTGCACATGCGCCGCGACGCGGCCGCGGGCGAGATCCGGCCGCGCGACCGGGCCATTGCCGAGCAGGCGGCGGCGCGCCTGGCCGTTGAACTCCGCGAACCGCCCGGGGTGCGCGAACTGGCCGCGCAGGCCGGCGTCAGTGTGTCGAAGCTGTCGCGCACGTTCAAGGCCGTGCATGGCGCCACCATTCCGGAATACCTGCTGGCCGCCAGGATGCGGCATGCGCTGGCGCTGATCCGGGCGCGGCTGCCGGTGACGCAGGTGGCCCTGGAGGTCGGCTACGACCATGCGGGCAATTTCTCGACGGCGTTCCGCCGGCATTACGGCGTGCCGCCGCGCGCCTGGAGCGATGCGCCGGGCGGCCTGCCGTGAGGCCGCCCGCGTCGGCCGCGCCCCCGGCCATGCTCAGGCGTCGTGGAACGTGGTGAATTCGTCGACCGGCTCGCGTTCGGTGCGGTATTGGTTGGCCGGTTCGTCCGGGTCCTGGTAGCCGATGGAAATGCCGCAGATCACGATCTGGTCGGCGGGAATGCCCAGGTGCTGCTTGACGATGTCCGGATAGTTGGCCAGCGCCGCCTGCGGGCAGGTGTCCAGGCCGCAGGCGCGCGCCATCACCATGATGTTCTGCAGGAACATGCCGTAGTCCAGCCAGCTGCCCTTGTCCAGGTCGCTGTCGATGGTGAACAGCAGCACGCAGGGGGCGCCGAAGAATTCGAAGTTGCGCGCGTGCTGGCGGGCCGACGCTTCGCGGTCGCCCTTCTGGATGCCGAGCAGGCTGTACAGGCCCCAGCCGGTGGCGCGGCGCCGTTCCAGGTAGGGGCTGCGCCAGTTGACCGGGTAGTACTGGTATTCGCGCCGCTCGGGCTCGCCGCGCGCGTGCGCCTGCACCAGGTCGCGCGCCAGCGCGGCGCGCCTGGCCCCGGTGACCACGTGCACTTTCCAGGGCTGGATGTTGCTGCCGCTGGGCGCGCGGGCGGCGGCTTCGAGGATGCGGCGGATCAGGGCGGGTTCCACCGGGGTGGGCAGGAAACCGCGGATGCTCTGGCGCGAGACGATGGCCTGTTCGATGACTTGCGGGGAATCGCTCATGAAATTGCCTCTTCCGTGGGGGCGTCGGCCGCCAGGCGCGGGCCGCCGTATTTGAAGGACCCTTGCGCCGACGCCAGGATGCGGCCGTCCGGCGTACAGACTTCGGCGCGGGCGAAGTAGATCTTGCGACCGCGGCCCGTGACGGTGCCGGTGGCGACGACCTTGCCGGCCTTGACCGAGCCGATGAAGTTGATGGCCAGCGAGATGGTGACCGCATTGCCCTGGCTGTCGCCCGGCTGCGGCACGATGCCGGCGTAGCCGCAAGCCGCGTCCAGCAGGGCGCAGACCACGCCGCCCTGCAGCGCGCCCTGGCGGTTCAGGTGGCCGGGCCTGAGGTCCATGCTGAGCACGATGCGGCCGTCGCCCCACTGTTCGATGACAGCGCCCAGGGAATGCAGAAACGGATTGTGTTCGAAACCGGTCATGGCTGCGCGAAATATTGGACTGCCTGATCATACCTTTGACAGATCAAATGTGCAGCGCACAAAACTCGGCGCTACCATGGACGCTTCCTGGAACCCCCCGAACAGGCCCGAGCATGAGCGCACAACAGCAGCAGACCCGCATCTCCGTCCCCGCCATCCGCCAGTCCAAGGGCGCTGGCAAAGTCGTGGCCCTGACGGCGTACACCACGCCCATGGCCCGGCTGCTCGATCCGCACGCCGACCTGCTGCTGGTGGGCGATTCGCTGGGCATGGTGGTGTATGGGCTGCCCAGCACGCTGGGCGTGACGCTGGACATGATGATTGCGCACGGCGCCGCGGTGGTGCGCGGGTCGACGCGCGCCTGCGTGGTGGTGGACCTGCCGTTCGGCAGCTACCAGGCGTCGCCCGCGCAGGCCTTCGAGGCGGCCGCGCGCGTGCTGGCGGAAACCGGCGCGCAGGCGGTCAAGCTGGAGGGCGGCGCCGAAATGGCCGATACGGTGCAGTTCCTGGCGGCGCGCGGCGTGCCGGTGGTCAGCCATATCGGCCTGATGCCGCAGCAGGTCAACAGCGTGGGCGGCTACAAGGCGCAGGGCATGCTGGCCGACGGCGGCGAACGCATCATGCACGATGCCCGGGCGCTGGAAGCCGCCGGCGCGTTCGCGCTGGTCGTCGAGTGCACCGCGGAGGCCGTGGGCCGGCGCGTGACCGAGGCCCTGGGGATTCCCGTGATCGGCATCGGCGCCTCGCCGGCCTGCGACGGGCAGATCCTGGTCACCGAAGACATGCTGGGCATGTCGGGCGCCCGCGTGCCGCGCTTCGTCAAGCAGTACGCCCAGCTGGGCGCCGAGATCGAACAGGCGGCGGCGCGCTACGCGGAGGACGTGCGCGGCGGGGCTTTCCCGGCGCCGGAGCACTGCTTCGGCGTGCGCGCTTCCTGAGCGGGGCGCCGATACAAGGTGGCTGACACCCATGGGGCGTCAGGCGCCTGCCGCTGGGCTGGTCCCCAGGGCACGGGGTGTCAGACACCCTATGGTGCGGCCGGGGTCTGCGCGAAGGCGGTTCATGGGGTGTCTGACACTTGCCGTGCTGCGCGGGACCGGCCTGGCGACATTGCCAGGCATCAAGGCAGCCTCGGCGTAGCTGCAACACCCGCTTGACGCCCATTTATACTCAGAAGTAGCATAAATACCGATTCCTCTTTTTTTGATCCACAAATGCTCTATATGAGCATAAAGCCGGCAACCGACGGCCGGCATGGAGAGCCGCCTCATGGACACCCCCGCCACCCGGCCCGTCGAGTTCGATTTGCCTGCCGGCCCGACGGCCGCCTCTCATTGCGCCAGCACTGTCGGCCAGGCCTGGGCCCGCGTACCGGAGCCGCTGCCGGCCGCGCGCAAGGTCGCCCTGGTCGAACGCATCCGCGCCCTGCTGGCGCGCGAGCGCGCGACGCTGGTGGCCCACTACTACGTCGATGCCGACCTGCAGGAACTCGCCGAGGCCACCGGTGGTTGCGTCGGCGATTCGCTGGAAATGGCCCGCTTCGGCCGCGACCATCCGGCCGGGACGCTGGTGGTGGCCGGCGTGCGCTTCATGGGCGAGACCGCCAAGATCCTCAGCCCGTCCAAGCGCATCCTGATGCCCGACCTGCAGGCCACCTGCTCGCTGGACCTGGGCTGTCCCGCCGACGCCTTCGCCGCCTGGTGCGACGCCCACCCCGACCGCACGGTGGTGGTCTACGCCAACACCAGCGCGGCGGTCAAGGCACGCGCCGACTGGGTCGTCACCTCGTCGATCGCGCTGGACGTGGTGGCCGACCTGCACGCGCGCGGCGAGCGCATCCTGTGGGCGCCGGACCGCCACCTGGGCAGCTACGTGCAGCGCCAGACCGGCGCCGACATGCTGTTGTGGCAGGGCGCCTGCATTGTGCACGACGAATTCAAGGGCACCGAGCTGGAACTGCTGCGCGCCGAGCATCCGGGAGCCAAGGTGCTGGCGCATCCGGAATCGCCCCAGCCTGTCCTGGCCCAGGCCGATGTCGTCGGCTCGACCACGCAGTTGATCGACGCCGCGCGCAAGCTGGACGCGGCGCAGTTCATCGTGGCCACCGACCAGGGCATCCTGCACAAGATGCGCGCGCAGGCGCCGGGCAAGGATTTCATCGCCGCGCCCACCGCGGGCAACAGCGCCACCTGCAAGAGCTGCGCGCATTGCCCGTGGATGGCCATGAACGAACTGGCCGGCCTGGCCCACGTGCTGGAACACGGCGCCAACGAGATCACCCTGGACGCCGAACTGGGCCGGCGGGCCAAGGCGCCCATCGACCGCATGCTGGCGTTCGCCGAACAGCGCAAGCAGCGCGTGCGCGCCAGCGGCGACCTGGCGCGCGACACCGCGCTGTTCGAGCGCGTCGGCCCGGCCTGAGCCGCGCCATATCGGAGCATCCGCCATGGATTTCGACGTACTCATCATCGGCAGCGGGCTGGCCGGCTTGGCGGCCGCGCTGGAACTGGCGCCGCACCGGCGCGTGGCGCTGCTTGCCAAGGGCGCGCTGGACCTCAGCGCCAGCAACCGCGCCCAGGGCGGCATTGCCGCCGCGCTGGGCCCGGACGACAGCGTGGCAGATCATGTGCGCGACACCCTGGCCGCCGGCGGCGGCCTGTGCGATGCGGCCGCCACGCAGCGCATTGCCGCGGATGCGCGCGCCGCCATCGGCTGGCTGCAGGACCAGGGCACGGCCTTCACGGCGGCCGCGCCGGGGCAGCCCGCCCTGCACCTGACCCGCGAAGGGGGCCATGGCCGCCGGCGCATCGTGCATGCCGCCGACGCCACCGGCCGGGCGGTCATCGCCGCGCTGGGCGCGCGCGCCCGCAATCATCCGAACATCACGGTGCTCGAGCATCACTGCGCCATCGACCTGCTGGTGGCCGGCATGCCCGGCAGCGCCGCCGCGCGCTGCCGCGGCGCGCAGGTGCTGGACCCGCGGGGCCGCGTGTCGGCATTGGGCGCCGCCCACGTCGTGCTGGCCACGGGCGGGGCATGCCAGGTGTATGCCCACAGCACCACGCCTCCCACCGCCACCGGCGACGGCATCGCCATGGCCTGGCGCGCCGGCTGCCGGATCGCCAACCTGGAGTTCACCCAGTTTCATCCCACCAGCCTGTACGACCCGCAGGGCGAGACCTTTTTGATCTCCGAAGCGGTGCGCGGCGAAGGCGGGCTGTTGAAACTGCCCGACGGCACCCGCTTCATGCCGGCGCACGACGCGCGCGCCGAGCTCGCGCCGCGCGACGTGGTGGCCCGCGCCATCGACCTGGAAATCAAGCGCCATGGCCTGGACTGCGTCCACCTGGACATCAGCCACCGTCCGCGCGCGTTCTTGCAGGCGCACTTCCCCACCATTTATGCGCATTGCCTGGCGCGCGGCATCGACATGGCGGCCGCGCCCATCCCGGTCGTGCCGGCTGCCCACTACACCTGCGGCGGCGTCGTCGCCGATGCCAGCGGCCGCACCGACCTGGCGGGCCTGTATGCCGTCGGCGAAGCGGCCTGCACCGGCCTGCACGGCGCCAACCGGCTGGCCAGCAATTCGCTGCTGGAATGCGTGGTCACGGGCCGCGGCGCGGCGCGGGCCATCCTGGCGCAGCCGGCCGCCGTGGCCGCCGGACCGGCATCGCCGCCACCTGTCGCCCAGGCCGTCAAGTCGGCGCCGCCGCCCGCGGCCCTGCCCGCCAGCGCGGCGGATCTGTCGGTCGCGTCGTTGCGGCAGGCCTTGCGGCGGCTCATGAGCGCGGACGTGGGCATCGTGCGCAGCGATGCGTCGCTGACGCGTGCGGCGCAGCGCATCGTCGGGTGGGAGGCGGACGTCGCTCGGCGCTGGCGGACCGAAGGCCCCAGCCGCGACTTGCTGGAACTGCGCAACCTGCTGCTGGTGGCCGGCCTGGTGGTGCGCGCCGCCGTGGCCCGCCGTGAAAGCCGCGGCGCGCACTTCAACCGCGATTGGCCCGGCGAACTGCCCGTCGCGCTGCCCACCGTGCTGTGCGACGACACCGCGCACGCAACCGCCGCCTGACCGGCATTCCGCGCCAGGCGTGGCAGACACCTGCGGGGAGTCCGTGCCAGGCGTGACAGGTGTCTGACACCCGCGGGAGGGCGTCGCGTATGCACACGCTGCGACATGGGGTGTCAGACACCTACGGAGACGCCTACTGGGCCGATGCGCTTATCGCAACAGGTGTCTGACACTCCGCGGCACGTCTTGGCGTGCGCATGCAGCATGGCAAGGGGTGTCAGACACCTCTGGAGAAATCCAGGGCGATTCATTGCCCGGCGGCATTCAGTGGCCGGTCCAGTTGCGGACGGTCTCGGCGAAGCGCTGCGCGGTCGGTGTGAGCTCGCCGCGCCAGCCCAGCGCGAAGGGCAGCACGGGCGCGGCGGGGCGCAGCGGCCGATAGGCCACGTCCGGCCGGGGCACGCGCGCCATGCCCGCGGTCACCAGCCCCATGCCGATGCCGGCCGCCACCAGGGCGACCAGTGATGTCATGGGCGTGGCTTCCTGGACGATGCGCGGGCTGATGCCGGCGTCCTGGAACATGGCGATGATCCGGTCATAGATGCTCGGCCCCACGTTGCGCGGCGCGATCAGGAAGGGCTCGCCGGCCAGGTCGCGCACCGCCACCGTCTTGCGGCGCGCCAGGCGGTGACCGGCCGGCAGCGCCAGGACCAGTTGCTCGCCCGCCAGCCCGGCGGTGGCCAGCCCTGGGGTGTACAGGGGCGGGTGCAAGACCGCGATGTCGACCGCGCCGGCGGCCAGGGCGCTTTCCAGCGAGGGGGAGTTCATTTCGGCCAGTTCCACCTGCACGCCCGGATAGCGCGCGCGGAACTCGCGCACGCATGGCGGTATCAGGCCGTACAGCGCCAGCAGGGTGAAACCGATGCGCAGCATGCCTGTCTCGCCGCGCGCCGCGCGGCGCGCCTGTTCCTTGCCGGCGGCGGCCTGGGCACATGCCCCGCGGGCATGCGGCAGCAGGGCGGCTCCCGCCGCCGTCAGCGCGACGTGGCGGCGGTCGCGTTCGAGCAGCATCGCGCCGATCTCGTCTTCGAGATTCTGGATGCGCGCGCTCAATGCGGGCTGGGTCAGGTGCAACTGCTGCGCGGCGCGGCGGAAATTGAGCGTCTCGGCCACGGCGATGAAGCAGGCCAGGGTGCGGATGTCCATGGGGGGCGGCTCGCTGTTGCTGATCAAGGAAGTTGATCAGAGACCGGTAAATTGCGATTGGACGCTGATCAGCATGGTGACCGATCATGCCACCGGCGCGGCTATCGGACAACGCCGCGCCGCAAGTCTTCATAGGGGATCGACCATGCATTCACGTTTCCTGTTGGGCGCGGCGCTGCTGCCGCTGGCGGCCTGGGCCGCGCCCTTGCCGGACTGGGCCGGCGCTATCGACGCCGGCACGCTGGCCGTCATCGCCGACGGCGATTTCGTCGCGCAGACGTACGCCAACGGCCGCCTGGCGCCGACCGCCGCCGGTTGGCGCGACACCCTGGCCATCTGGGCGCGGCGCGACGGCCAGCCCGTGGCCGGCCGCATCGAGGTCTCGAACTCGGTCACGGCCGCCCCGGAAATCCTTGCCCTGGCGCCCGGTGGCGATACGGCATTCGTGGTCGAGCGGCTCGGCCAGCGCGACGCGCGCGCGCAGACGGTGCGCGACCTGCCGGCCGGCCACCGCCTGATGGCGGTCGACCTGGCCGACCCGCAGGCGCCGCGTATTGCCGCCACGCTGGATGTCGGCCCGCTGCCCGAGGCCCTGGCGGTCAGTCCCGATGGCCGGCGCGTGGCCGTGGTGGCCAACTCGCCCGACGACAGTCTGTTGTCGATCGCGCGCTACGAGCGGGGGGCGTTCCATGAGACGCAGCGCTTCACGCTGCGCGAGCTGGGGGTGGCTGGCACGGGCGCCGGGCCGCGCGGCGGCGTGACCGCCACCAATGTGCAGTGGCATCCTTCGGGCCGCTATCTGGCGGTCAACCTCAACACCCTGAACCGCGTGGCGTTCTTCGAAGTGCGGGAAGAGCCAGCGGGCCGGCTGGCGCTGCACCCGTGGGGCGAACCGGTGGAGGTGGGGGCCGACCCGTTCGTCGGCCGCTTCACGCCGGACGGCGGTTACTACCTGACGGCCGACTGGGGGCGCGATTTCAGCGCCACCACGCTGGACGGCCGCGTGCCCCGCCGCGCCTCGTCGGTCAGCGTCATCCGCCTGGCCGGGCCGGGCGGCCCGGCGCGGCACGAGCGCGTGGGGCACGCGCCGACGGACGAGTCGTCCGAAGGCCTGGCGGTCAGCCCGGACGGCACGCTGGTGGCCACCGTGAACATGCGCAGTACGCCTTTCCCGCCGGACAGCCCGCGCTTCGTGCGCGAGGCGACCGTATCGCTGCTGCGCTTCGACGCGCGCACCGGCAGCCTGGCCAAGGTGGCGGACTACGCGTTCGAGGGCGTGCTGCCCGAGGGAGCGAGCTTCGACGCGTCGGGCCGGCACTTGCTGGTGACGGTTTTCCAGTACCACGCCGGCGGGCCGGCGGGCGGCGGGCTGGAGGTGTTCCGGGTCGAGCGCGACGACGGCCCGCGCCTGCGCCACTTGGGGCGGCTGCCCATGCCGCACGGCACTCACCACGTGGCGGTGGCGCGCTGAAAAAACGCTTTGCCGCGTGGTGAAACGTAGGACAATGTCCGGCACCGGCGCAAGCCATGTCCTGGAGCACCACGATGATCAGAAGCATGCGATATGCCCTGGCCGCCGCTGCGGTCGCGCTGGCGGCGGCCACGCCCGCCGCCGCGCAGAAGGTCATGAAGGTCGGCACGGAAACGAACGGCGTGCCGTTCTCGTTCCTGGACCCCGCCACGCACCAGATGCAGGGGTTCATGATCGACCTGATCCACGCCGTCGGCAAGCACGCCGGCTTCACGCCCAAGGTCGATGCCATGGATTTCTCGGCGCTGATCTCATCGCTGACCTCCGGGAAGATCGATATCATCGCCTCGGCCATGTACATCACCGACAAGCGCCGCCAGGTCATCGACTTCACCAAGCCGGTCTACACCTATGGCGAAGGCATGATCGTGCCGGCGTCGGATACGGAAAACTACCAGTCGTACCAGCCGTTCAAGGGCCGCATCGTGGGCGCGCAGGTCGGCACCGTGTACGTGGACTCGCTCAAGGCGTCCGGCCTGTTCAAGGAGGTGAAGATCTACGACACCATTCCGGCCATCATCCGCGACGTGAACGCCGGGCGCATCGAGGCCGGCATCGCCGACTACCCGACGCTGTCGTATTACCTGGGGCTGGGCCAGTTCCCGCGGACGCGCCTGGTGCAGAGCTACAAGGCGTCGCTGCCCGGCTCGATCGGCCTGGGGCTGCGCCAGGGCGAAGACGAACTCAAACAGCAGCTGCAGGCCGCGCTGGACGAGCTCAAGCGCAGCGGCGAGCTGGACGCGTTGTTGAAAAAATGGAAGCTGTCGTGACGCACCTGGTGATCAAGTCGGGCGGTCCGCAGGGGATGGCCGAATGGCGCAGGCATTTCGGCGAGCTGGCGCCGGGATTGCGGGTCAGCGGCCGCGACGAGCCGCTGGCCGAGCCCGGCTCCGTCGGCTATGCCTTGGTCTGGGAGCCCGATCCCGGCTGGCTGGCCTCGCTGCCCAACCTGAAGCTCATCATCAGCGCCGGCGCAGGGGTCGACCACATCCTGGCCGACCCGCGGCTGCCGGCCGGCGTGCCCATCGCCCGGCTGGTCACCGACGAAACCGCCGGCGAGATGAGCGAGTTCGTGCTGGCGGCCGCGCTGGCCATCACCAAGGAATTCAGGCGCTTCGCCGTCAACCAGGCGCGGCGCCGCTGGGATACGCCGGAAGCGCCGCGCATGGCGCGCGACATGCGCGTCGGCGTCATGGGGCTTGGTTACCTGGGCGCCGCCACCGCCACATTGCTGGCGCGCAGCGGCTTTCCCACCGCGGGCTGGTCGCGCGCGCCGGCGCAACTGCCGGGCGTGGAAAGCTATGCCGGGCCGCAGCAGTTGGATATCTTCCTGGCGCGCACCGATATCCTGGTGTGCCTGCTGCCCGGCACCGAAGCCACGCGCGGCATCCTGGGGGCCGCGACGTTCGCGCGCCTGCCGCGCGGCGCGGCGGTGATCAGCGTGGGGCGCGGCTCGCACATGGTGGCGTCCGACCTGCTGGCCGCACTGGATTCCGGCCAGTTGTCGCAGGCGGTGCTGGATGTCTTCGAGACCGAACCGCTGCCGGCCGCTTCGCCGCTGTGGGATCACCCGGGCGTGACCGTGACGCCGCATTGCGCGGCCACGCCGACGCGCCGCGAGCGCGCGCGCTACGTGGCGGACCTGATCCGCCGCTGCGAAGCGGGCGAGGCGCTGCCGAACCTGTACGACCCGGCCAAGGGCTATTGAGGCTGCGGATCGGGCGCGGCCTCGGCGCCCTGCAGGACCGGGGTCGATGCGGCGAAGTCGGATAAATGTTCGAGCAAGGTCCGTACCTTGCGGGGCAATTGCTGTTGCGGCCAGACCGCGTACAGCACGCGTTGCGGCGTGCGCCAATCGGTCAGCAGGCGGCGCAGCCGCCCGCTGGCCACGGCGGCGCCGGTCAAGGTGCGCGGGCAGTACATGATGCCCAGGCCGGCCTCGGCCATGGCGACCATCAGTTCCAGCTCGTTGACCCGGCAGCGCCCGGCCGGCTGCAGCTCGATGCGTTCGCCGCCGTCGGATGCCATGAAGTACCAGGTCGCCAGCGGTTCGCTGACCAGCAGCGCGTGCTGTTCGAGTTCGCGTGGATGGCGCGGCTCGCCATGCGCCGCCAGGTAGGCCGGCGCGGCCACCACGTCCAGCCCGAAGCCGCCCAGCCGGCGCTGGCGCAGCTTGGGGTCGTGCTGGGGGCCGACGCGCACGGCCAGGTCGGCGCCGTGGCGCCACAAGTCTTCGTTGCGGTTGTCCAGGATCAGTTCCAGCCGGATATCGGGCCAGGCCGCCAGGAACGAGGTCCAGGCGGGGGCCAGCAGGCCGCGCGCCAGGCTGACCGGCGCCAGCACCCGCAGTGTGCCCTTGATCTGGTTGAGGTCGTCGTCCAGGCTGGCGGTGGCCTGCTGCAGCGCGGTCAGCAGCGGCCGGCACTGCTCGTAGTACTGGCGCCCTTCCGGGGTGGGCTTGAGGCTGCGGGCGCTGCGCAGCAGCAGCTGGCAGCCCAGCCGGGCTTCCAGTTTCTGCAGCCGGCGGGTCAGGGTGGCGGGCGGCAATTGCAGGCGGCGCGCCGCCGCCTGCAGGCTGCCGTCGTCCACAATGGCGATGAACAAAGCCAGATCGTCGAGCATATATTCCAAAAACGGAATTTAAGATTGAAATATTGGCTGTAGTTCCAAAAATCGCCAGCATCTAGGATAGCTCCGTCATTCTCTACTCTCAAGGAGCTTTCCATGTCGTACGCAACCCGACTGCGTTTTATCTTCGCGCTCTTGATGTCCGGCCTGATGTCGATGCTGATGACGGGCTGGGTGTCGTGGCTGAACCTGGGCATGGGCCCCCACTTTGCCGGGCACTGGGCGCGCGCCTTCGTCGCCGCCTGGCCGGCGGCCTTCGCCATCGTGCTGGCGCTCGGCCCGGCGGTGCAGCGCGCCAGCCAGCGGCTGGTGGCGGCGCGCTGCGGTGGCCCCCGGCCCTAGCTGACGAACTGCGGCAAATACAGCGAGATCGCCGGGAACAGGATCAGGATGGCCAGCCGGCCGATGTCGCTGACGACGAAGGGCATCACCCCGCGGAATATGGTCTGCGTGCTCACGCCGGGCAGCAGGCCGCGCAGCACGAACACGTTCATGCCGAACGGCGGGGTGATGAAGCTGATTTCGGTGACGACCACCACGATGATGCCGAACCAGATCAGGTCGAACCCCAGGCTTTGCACCAGGGGATAGAACACCGGCACGGTCAGCAGGATCATCGACATGCTCTCGAGCACGCAGCCCAGCACGATATAGATGGCGCAGATGGCGAAGATCACCGCCAGCGGGCTCAGCTGGTAGCGCTCCACCAGTTCCAGCAGGTCGGCCGGCAGCGAGGTGAAATTGATGAAGTTGGCCAGCATCAGCGCGCCGATCATCACCACGAAGATCATGCCGGTGGTCTTGGCCGATTCCACCACGACGTTCACGAATGTGCGCCAGCTCATGGCGCGGCGGCAGCAGGCGAACACGAACCCCAGGAACGCGCCGATGCCGGCCGCCTCGGCCGGCGTGAACATGCCGGCATAGATGCCGCCCATCAGCATGGCGATCAGGGCCAGCACGCCCCACACCTGGCCCAGCGCCTGGCGGACCTGCGGCCAGGTGCTGCGTTCGCCCTTGGGGCCGGCGGCCGGGTCGCGCCGCACCACCCAGGTCACCGCCAGCATGTAGCAGCCGATGGCCAGCAGGCCGGGCAGCACGCCGGCGGCGAACATCTTGCCGATGCTCTGCTCGGTCAGCAGGCAGTACACGACCATGATGATGGACGGCGGAATCAGGATGCCCAGCGTGCCGCCCGCCGCGATCGACCCGGCGGCCAGTTTCTCGCTGTAGCCGATGCGGCGCATTTCCGGATAGGCCACTTTGGCCATGGTGGCCGCCGTGGCCAGGCTGGAGCCGCAGATCGCGCCGAAGCCGCCGCAGGCGACGATGGTGGACATGGCCAGGCCGCCGCGCCGGTGGCCCAGCACCGCGTGCGCGGCCGCGTACAGTTCGCGCGACATGCGCGACTCGGTCACGAAATTGCCCATCAGGATGAACAGCGGCAACACCGACAGCAGGTACTGGAAGCCGCTTTCGTAGATCACCGAGCCGGCCATGGCGTAGGCCGCGTTCCAGTTGCGCACCAGCCCCAGGCCGATGAAGCCGACCAGCGCCATGGCGAAGGCGACGGGCACGCGCAGGAATACCAGCGTGAGCATGGCGCCCAGGGCGATCAGGGATTCGGTCATGGCGTATCGCTTCCTGTGGCGGCAAGGGGGCGCAGGATGTTGGCGGCATGGTAGACGGCGTCCAGCGCCAGCAGCGCCGCCATGAAGTAGACGAACGGCGCCAGCGGGATACCCAGCATGGCGGTCATGTCGCCGTAGCCGGCGGTGCTGGCGGCCTTGCCCCAGGTGACCCAGGCCAGGAAGCCGCTGACCACGGTGGCCAGCAGCGCGCCGAAGCGGTCCTGCAGGGCCACCGCGCGCGCCGAGAACAGATGGCTGAAGCCGTCCACCGTGATGTGGCCGCGCGCGCGGGTCATCAGGGGGATGCTGGAGAAGATCACCGCGATCATCATCAGCTCGACCAGCTCGACCGAGCCGATGATGGGGTGATTGAACAGGTAGCGGCCGGTCGCGTCGACCACGGTCAGCAGGCTCATGCCGCACAGGCTGGCCACCGCGATGGCCTTGAGCACGGCCACGATCGCGCAGTTCAGGGTTTTCATGGTGTCCTCGCCGGAGCGGGCGCGGGCCGCGGCGCCGGGCCGCGCGCCGCGCCCGGGTGCGGTCATTGGGCGTCGAGCTGCTTGAGTTCGGCGCGGAACGAGGCCAGCGCGGCCGGGCCGTCGATGCCCTTGGCCGCGGCGGCGTCCAGCCAGGTCTGCTCGAAGCCTTGCGTGCGCTCGCGCACCGCGGCCACCAGGGCTTCGTCCGCCTGCACGACCTGGATGCCGCCGCCGTCCATCACCTTGCGGGCCGCGGCATCGTGCTTGTCCCAGGCCTTGCCGGCCAGTTCGGCCAGGTGGCGGCCCGACAGCTTCAGCACCGTGTCCTGGTCCTGCTTGGACAGGCGCGCGAAGGCGTCCTCGTTCATGATGATGGCGTGGGTGTCGGAATACAGCCCGCCGGGGAACGTGGTGGCATGCTTGATGATGCTGTCCAGCTTGAACGAGACCAGCGACTCGGCGGGGAAGAACACGCCGTCGACCACGCCAGTGCTCAGCAGCTCGTACGATTCGGGGGCCGGCTTGGCGATCGGGCTGACGCCGACCGCCTTGGCCACGTCGGCGGCCATGCCGCCGCCCACCCGGATCTTCAGCCCCTCGAAGTCGCCGATCTTGGTGATCGGCTTGCTGGTGGTGAATGCGATGCCGGGGCCGTGCGTGTAGATGCCCAGCAGCTTCACGCCCTTGTGTTCGTCGGCCTTGAGCAGGTATTTCTCGTAGGTGTCCCAGGCCGCCACCGAGCGCGACAGCGCGGTATTGCCCGAGAACGGCATCACCGCGAACTTGGTGAGCTGGAAGCGGCCGGGATAGTACGAGTGCGAAATGAACGTGATGTCGACCAGGCCGTCGCGCACCGCGTCGAAGTGGCCCGCCGGGTTGGTGACCGGCTTGGGCAGCAGGCGCAGCGTGACGCGGCCATCGGTGGCCTGCTCGATCTCTTTCGCCCACGGCATGATGAAGTCCGCTATCAAGGCATGCGTGGGCGGCAGCCAGCTGGAAACGGTCAACTGCACTTTCTGGGCATACGCGGGCAAGGCGGCGGCGAACGCCGCGCCGGCGATCGCGAGTGTGGCCAGGGCTTTGATCATGGAGTCTCTCCTCGGGGTGGTCTTGGTGTTCTGGTTAGTGCCGACGGGGCGGGGTCACGGCGCCTGCGCCGCGTTGTCCAGCAGGGCTGCCAGCGTGCCGTCGTGGCGAAAGCCCGCGGTGTCGGCGGCGGGCGTGGACAGCGGCGGCTGGCTGCCGAACTGCGCCTCGATGGCCGGCTCGGGCGCATAGCGCACCCGGGCGCCGGCCTGGGCGTCGCCGCGCGCCTCGAAGGCCTGCACGATCTCGCGCACCGACACATGCAGCGCGGGCAGGGTCCAGACCGTGCGGTCGCCGGCCGGCTGCGCGGCCAGCCAGGCCGCATGCAGCAGATTGTCGATGCAGCGGCGGCGCGACATCAGCCATAGCGTGGCCTGCGGGCCGACCGGCAGCGTGCAGGGCTCGCCGGCCGCCAGCGCGCGGATCAGCGTGCTGGAGAAGGCCGACCAGGCGCCATTGGGCGCGGGCGGGCGCGGCACGATACCGGGCAGGCGCACCGCGCGGGCGCGCAGGAAGCCGCGCCGCGTGTAGTCCGCCAGCAGGATCTCCATGGCCAGCTTGTGCGCGCCATAGCTCAGGGCTGGCGCCGTCGGCGTGTGGTCGTCGACGCGGTCGGGCAGCGGCGCGCCGAATACCGCGATGCTGCTGGTGAACACCAGGCCGGGCGCCTTGCCCTGCCGGCGCAGGTGTTCCAGCAATTGCAGCGAACCGGCCAGGTTGACCTGCAGGCCCAGCTCGAACTGTTCTTCGGCGCGCCCGCTGGCCACGCAGGCCAGGTGGAACACCAGGTCCGGCGCGGGCTCGGTGATGGCGGCCAGCACTGCCGGGTCGGCAAAGCTGCCGGCGACGGCGCGCACGCGCGGGTCCGCGGGTGGGTCGTCCAGGGCCAGGTCGCACAGCGTGACGGTGGCCGGGGCGCCGTAGCCGGGCAGCTCCGGCAGCGCGCACACCCGCTGCGCCAGCGCGCGGCCGATGTAGCCATTGGCTCCGGTGACGAGGATGTTCATGGCGCGCCGTCCGCATCCAGGGCGGCCTGGTAGGCCTGGCGCCAGCCCAGGCCGGCCGACGTATCGCCCGCCGGGATGTATTCGCAGCCGATCCAGCCGGCGTAGCCGTGGCGGGCCAGGGTGCGCAGCGCGCGCGCCACGGCGGGGTCGGACGGGTCGGGCTCGTGGCGGCCGGCCGGGCTGGCGAACTGCACGTGGCGCACCAGGGGCAGTACGCCGGCCAGCGTCGCGTCCAGGTCCAGGCCCTCGCGCTGCGTGTGGTACAGGTCGAACTGCAGGCGCACGGCGTCGTGGCCGACGGTCGCGATGATGTCGGCGACTTGGTCGGGGCGGTTGTAGAAATAGCCCGGCACGTCGGCGCGGTTGAGCGCTTCCAGCGTCAGCGTGACGCCGGCCTGGCTGGCCAGCACGGCGGCCTTGCGCAGGTTGTCGATCAACGTGGCGCGGCAGGCGCACGGCACCGTGCCGGCCGGCGGCACGCCCGCCATGGTATGGATCATGCCGCACTGCGTGGCCTCGCAGACCTGCAGCGCGCGCTGCAGGGCCTGGCCGAAATCGGCCTCGCGGCCCGGCAGGCAGGCCAACCCCTTCTCGCCTGGCTGCCCGGGCGGGGTGTTGACCAGCACCAGTTGCAGGCCGTGATCGCGCAGCATGGCGGCCAGTTCGCGCGGCGCCAGGTCGTAGGGGAACAGGATCTCCACGCCGGTGAAGCCGTCGCGCGCGGCCGCGGCCATGCGCTGCGCCAGCGGCAGTCCGGGATACAGCAGCGAAAGATTGGCAGCCAGTTTCATGAGGGCTCCTGGAAGGCGGCCGGCCCCGGCCGTTCGGGCCAGGCCACCCGCACGATGTCGGACAGGTCGGCCGCGCCCAGCCCCTGCGCGGCGGCGGCCCGGTAGCTGGCCAGCACGCCGTTCAGGCCGGCCAGTTCGGTGCCGGTGGCGCGCGCCAGCGCGGCCACGTTCTCGACATCCTTGAGCATGGTGGCGACCGTGCCCAGCAACTGGTCGACCGGCGCCGTCATGCGCGGCACGAAGATCTGCAGTAGGGTGGAGTCGGCCCAGCCGCCGGCCAGCGCGCTGTTCAAGGCAGACGCGTCGATGCCGCTGCGCTGGGCCAGCGCCACGGCCTCGGCGATGGCGTTGACGGTGCTGGCGACGATGGTCTGGTTGCACAGCTTGGCGACCTGGCCGGCGCCCACCGGGCCCATGCGGGTGATGCGGCCGCCATAGGCACGCATATAGGGCGAGGCCGCGTCGATGGCCTCGGCCGGCCCGCCCGCCATGATGGACAGCGTGCCGGCCTGCGCGCCGGGCACGCCGCCGGACACCGGCGCGTCGATCCAGACGCGGCCGCCGGCCTGTTGCAATTGTGCGGCAAAGCGGCGCGCCGTGTCGGGCGCGATGCTGGAGTGGTCCACCAGCCAGGCGCCCGCGGCGCGATGTACGCCCTGCGCGCCGAATACGGTGTCTTGCACGGCGCGCTCGTCGGTCAGGCACAGGAACACGCCGTCGCAGCCCTGCGCGGCTTCGGCCGGCGTGGCGGCCGGCTCGGCGCCGTCGGCCGCCAGCGCGCGGGCTTTTTCGGGGCTGCGGTTCCAGACCCGCACGCGATGCCCGGCCGCCAGCAGGCGGCGCACCATGGGCGCGCCCATCAGGCCGGTACCGCAGAATGCCAGGGTCGCGCTCATTCGGCCTCCGGGGTCTCGTAGGGCCATTGCACGTTGCCGGAGTGGGTCACCGCGCCTTCGTGCGCGGGGCGCACCAGCAGCGCGTATTTTTCCAGCGCGCCGGCCAGGCGCGGCGGCGGCGGCGGCGTGTAGGCGGCGCGGCGGGCCGCCAGTTCGGCGTCGCTCAGTTCGACATTCAGGGCATTGGCCTGCGCGTCGATGTGGATGATGTCGCCGTCGCGGATCAGGCCGATGGGCCCGCCGGCCGCCGCCTCGGGACCGGCATAGCCGATGCACAGGCCGCGCGTGGCGCCGGAGAAGCGGCCGTCGGTCAGCAGCGCCACTTTCTCGCCCATGCCCTGGCCATACAGCGCCGCCGTGACGCTGAGCATTTCGCGCATGCCGGGTCCGCCCTTGGGGCCTTCGTTGCGGATGACCAGCACTTCGCCTGGCCGGTAGGTGCGCTGCGAGACAGCGCGCATGCAGTCTTCTTCGTTCTCGAACACCCGCGCCGGCCCGGAGAACTGCAGCGATTTCAGGCCGGCGATCTTGAGCAGCGCCCCCTGCGGGCTGAGGTTGCCCTTGAGCACCGTGACGCCGCCCGACGGATGGATGGCGCGCGAGCAGGGGCGCAGCACTTCGCCGTCGGGATCGGGGGCGTCGGCCAGCGCCTGTTCCAGCGTGCGGCCGTCCAGCGTGGGTACGCTGCCATCCAGGTAGCCGCCCGCCAGCAGGGCCTTGAGCACGGCGGGCACGCCGCCCACTTCGTGCAGGTCGCGGGCCAGGAAGCGCCCGCCGGGCTGCAGGTCGGCGATCAGCGGCGTGCGCTGGAATACCTCGGCCACGTCATCCAGGGTGTAGCGGATGCCCGCCTCGTGCGCGATGGCGGGAATGTGCAGCGCGGCGTTGGTCGATCCGCCGGTCGCGGCAACGGCGGCGCAGGCGTTGTCCAGGCTGGCCCGCGTGACCAGCTCGCGCGGCAGCGGGCCGCCTTGCGCCAGCGCGCGCATGACCTGCTCGCCGGCCCGCTGGGCGATGGCCAGGCGTTCGCTGTACACCGCCGGCATCATGGCCGAGCCCAGCGGCGACAGGCCCAGGGTCTCTGCCACCATGGCCATGGTGTTGGCGGTGAACTGGCCCGGGCACGAGCCCGCCGATGGCGTACAGGTGCGCTCCATGGTCTTGAGGTCGGCCGCCGTCATCGTGCCGTACTGGACACGGCCCACGGCCTCGATGGTGTCCAGGATGGTGGCCTGGCGGCCCAGGGCGTGCCCGGGCAGTGTGGCGCCGCCGTACAGGAACACCGCCGGCACGTTCAGCCGCACGATGGCCATCATCATGGCGGGCAGCGTCTTGTCGCAGCCGGCGAAGGCGACCAGCCCGTCGTAGGCGTGGCCGCGTACCACCAGCTCGACGCTGTCGGCGATCGTCTCGCGCGACAGCAGGCTCATGCGCATGCCGGCATGGTTCATCGAGGTGCCGTCGGATATCGAGATGGTCGAAAAGCTGACCGGCACGCCGCCGCCCGCGGCCACGCCCAGGCGGGCCCGGTCGGCTTGCGGCGCCAGCGCCATCGAGCACGGCGTGTTCTCTCCCTGGGTGCTGACGATGCCGACGATGGATTTCTCCAGGGCGGCGTCGTCGAAGCCGGTGGCGCGCAGGAAGGCCCGATGCGGCGTGCGGGTCAGGCCGTGGGTGACCATGCGGGAGCGGTGCTTGTGCAGGGACATGCGGATTCCTCGTGAGGCTTGCGGGCGCTACGCGCCGGTCAGGGCGGCGCGGTGCGCCGTCAGTTTGTCGAATGCCCAGCAGATGTCGCGCTCCATGGCGGCGCGGGCCTTGCCGGCGTCGCGCCGCGCGATGGCCTGCACGATGGCGGCATGGAATTCAGCCGACGGCCGTTCGTCGGAATGCATCAGCTCGCGGGTGGCGCGCAGGTACGGGCCCGATTGCAGCCAGAGGCTTTCGATGGTGGCCATCATCGAGTCCGAGCGCGCGGCGCGGTAGATCGTGAAGTGGAACAGCTGGTTGTTTTCGAGGCCGTCCGGCACCGAGCGCGGGTCGGCCAGCGACTGGCCGATCTGCGCGGCCAGGCCGCGCAGCGATTCCAGTTCTTCGTCGGTGATGTGCTCGACCGCCCAGGCGGTCACGGTGCCTTCGATCAGCACGCGGGCGCGCCGGATGTCTTCCAGGCGCGCGCGGGAAATGACCGGCACGCGCATCGACCGGCTTTTCATTGGCTCGAGTGCGCGCTGGGCGGCCAGCCGGCGCAGCGCTTCGCGCACCGGCATGGCGCTGGTGCCGAAGGCGTCGGCCAGTTCCTGGATGCCCAGGACTTCGCCGGCGGCGTAATCGCCCCGCATCAGGTGGTCGCGCAGCCGGCGGTAGACGGCTTCATTGACCGAGGTGTGGACCAGGGGCTCCAGGCTGCGAGGGGCGGGCATTTAGATCTTTGATCAAAAATCAAAGACGCTAATTTGCGCAAAAAACCCCGCGCCGCCTATCCAGGTTTGCCCTTAGGGCTGGACGGGCGGCGCGGGGCGGAGTGACGTCAGCGCGCCGCGGCCTGGGCCTTGAACACCTGCCGGTACTTGTGCAGCAGCGGCTCGGTGTAGCCGTTGGGCTGGGTCAGCCCCTCGAACACCAGGGCGCAGGCCGCCTGGAATGCAACGGAGGCGTCGAAGCGGCCGGCCATGGGCTGGTACAGCGGGTCGCCGGCGTTCTGGCGGTCGACCACCTGGGCCATGCGCTCGAAGGTGTCGCGCACCTGTTCGCGGGTGGCGATGCCATGGCGCAGCCAGTTGGCGATGTGCTGGCTGGAAATGCGCAGCGTGGCGCGGTCTTCCATGAGCCCGACGTTGTTGATGTCGGGCACTTTGGAGCAGCCCACGCCCTGGTCGATCCAGCGCACCACATAGCCCAGGATGCCCTGCGCGTTGTTTTCGAGCTCGTTGCGGATGTCTTGCGGCGACCAGTCCGCCGGGTTGCCGACCGGCACCGTCAGCAGGCCGTCCAGCAGCTCGTCGCGCACGCTGGCCAGGCGGGTGGCCTCGAGCTGCTGCTGCACCGCCGCCACGTCGACCTGGTGGTAGTGCAGCGCATGCAGCGTGGCCGCGGTGGGCGACGGCACCCAGGCGGTGTTGGCGCCCGCCTTGGGATGCGCGATCTTCTGTTCGAGCATGGCCGCCATCAGGTCGGGCATGGCCCACATGCCCTTGCCGATCTGGGCGCGGCCGCGCAGGCCGCAGTCCAGCCCGACCAGCACGTTGTTGCGTTCGTAGGCGGCGATCCAGGCGCTGGACTTCATGTCGCCCTTGCGCATCATCGGGCCCGCCTCCATGGCGGAGTGCATTTCGTCGCCGGTACGGTCCAGGAAGCCGGTGTTGATGAACACGACGCGGCCGGCGGCGGCCTGGATGCAGGCCTTGAGGTTGACGCTGGTGCGGCGTTCCTCGTCCATGATGCCCATCTTGACGGTATGGCGCGGCAGGCCCAGCAGGTCTTCGACCCGGTCGAACAGCTCGTTGGCGAACGCCACTTCGGCCGGCCCGTGCATCTTGGGCTTGACGATGTAAACCGAGCCGGTGCGCGAATTGCGCCTGCTGGCGCGGTCCGGCAGGGCCGCCAGCGTGGTGACCACGGCGTCGAGGATGCCTTCGGGGATCTCGTTGCCATCGGCGTCGAGCACGGCAGGGTTGGTCATCAGGTGGCCGACGTTGCGCACGAACATCAGCGAACGGCCGTGCAGCGTGAGCGTGCCGCCGGCGGGAGCCTGGTATTCGCGGTCGGGGTTGAGGCGCCGGGTGAAGGTCTTGCCGCCCTTGGCGACTTGCTCGGCCAGGTCGCCTTTCATGAGGCCGAGCCAGTTGCGGTAGACCAGCACCTTGTCGTCGGCGTCGACCGCGGCCACCGAATCTTCGCAGTCCATGATGGTGGTGAGGGCCGCCTCGACCACCACGTCCTTGATGCCGGCGGCGTCGGTGGCGCCGATGGCGTGGGCGCGGTCGACCTGGATCTCGATGTGCAGGCCGTTGTGCTTGAGCAGGATTGCCCGCGGCGCCTGCGCGTCGCCCTGGTAGCCGGCGAACTGGCCGGGCTGCCGCAGGCCGGTGGCGCCTTGCGCCAGCGCGACGCGCAATTGGCCGTTCTCGACGCTGTAGCCGGTGGCCTCGGTGTGCGAGCCCTGCGCCAGCGGCACGGCCTGGTCCAGGAAGGCGCGCGCCCGCGCGATGACGGCCTGGCCGCGCTGCGGGTTGTAGCCCTTGCCGTCGTCGCCCGGCGTGGGCGGGATCGCGTCGGTGCCGTACAGCGCGTCGTACAGGCTGCCCCAGCGCGCGTTGGCGGCATTGAGCGCGTAGCGTGCGTTCGACATGGGCACGACCAGCTGCGGGCCGGCCTGCTCGGCGATCTCGGCGTCGACGTCGCGCGTTTGCGCCCGGACTGACTCGGGCTGGGGCAGCAGGTAGCCGATTTGTTCCAGGAAGGCGCGGTAGGCGGCCAGGTCTTGCACCGGGCCGGGATGGGCGCCGTGCCAGGCGTCGAGTTCGCGCTGCAGGCGGTCGCGTTCCGCCAGCAGGGCGCGGTTGCGCGGCGCGAGGTCGCGCACCAGCGCGGCGAAACCGGCCCAGAAGCGGTCGCCGTCGATGCCGCTGGCGGGCAGCGCTTCGGCTTCGATGAAGCGGTGAAGAACGGCCGCCACTTGCAGGCCGTGTTGCTGGATACGTTCAGTCATGCGGATCTCGAAAGAAAATCGGGGCCAACCGGCGGCGCCGGCATGGGAACCCACATCATCGACGCTGGGGCGGCCGCTGTCCATATCCGGAACACCTGGTCATACCAGTTTATTTTCGGCGGATTTGCGGAAATAGGTCTTTTTGTGGTGTGATTTCATAAACTTAGAAAACAGCCACCAGCGTCCCGATTGACAAGATCGCTAGTGGTAATACCAGTGGGACGGACATGGATACTGCCACGGCGGCCGCCGGCCGCCAGGTCGCCGACGAGGTGGCCGAACGCATCGAGCGCCTGATCATGGACGGCGTGCTCAAGGCCGGGCAGGCCCTGCCGTCCGAACGCCGCCTGACCGAAAAGCTCGGTGTTTCGCGCACCGCGCTGCGCGAGGGGCTGAAGCTGTTGCGCGCGCGCGCCATCATCCATACCGAGCACGGCAAGGGCTCGTATGTGGCGCCCATTTCGCAGGTGGATGCCGGCCCGCTGGTGCACCTGTTCCACTCGCAGCCGCGCACCCTGTACGACCTGCTGGAGGTGCGCGCCCTGCTAGAAGGCGAATCGGCGCGGCTGGCCGCCATCCGCGGCACCGAGGCCGATTTCATCCTGATTCGCCGCCGTTACGAGGAAATGACCGCCGCGCACGGCCGGGACACCGACGTGGCCACCCACGCGCACCTGGACCACGCCTTCCACCTGGCGGTGTGCGAGGCCTCGCACAACCCGGTGCTGACCCACACGCTGCAGTCGCTGACGGACCTGATGCTGGGCTCGGTGTTCGCCTGCGTGAACAACCTCTATCACCGCGAGCCGCACAAGCGCCAGATCGACCGGCAGCACGAGCGGGTATACCGCGCCGTGACCGGCCGCCTGCCGGACCAGGCCCACAAGGCCGCCACCGACCATGTCAATAGCGTGCGCCAGAGCCTAGGCGAAATCGAACAGGAAGAACAGCGCCTGGTGCGCGCCACCCTGCGGCTGGAAGGCTGGGCCTAGGGCCAGTGCGGCGCTGCTCCAGCGTGAACAGGCCCCAGGGTCAGGCGGCCAGCAGGGCGTCGAGCCGTCGGCCCGCGTAGACGCGGCCATGGCGGTTGGCCAGCAGCGCATCGAGCGCGATACTTTCCTGCCCGACGAAGCCGCGCTGCGGCAGGACGCCCTCGACGACCAGGTCCAGCGCCGTGCAGATGCCGGCGGCGGTCGACAGCTGGATCGCGCTGAGGGCGTGGCCATCGACCGTGTCGCCATGGATGTGCGCCGAGTACGCTTCCTGCAGCAGTTGCCCGCCGCGGTACCCCGACGCCGTGGCCAGAATGACGATGACATCCTGGCCGGTGGCCGGGATGGCGCTTTCCAGGATGTCCTGCAGCAGGTCGCGGCGCTCGCGCAGGCGCAGGTCATTGAGCAGCAGCTTCATGATGGCGCAGTGGCCCGGGTAGCGCACGGATTTGTAGTCGACGTTGCGGGCCTTGCCCCGCAAGGTCTGCGGCAGCGTGCCCAGCCCGCCCGAGGTATTGAAGGCCTCGTATTCGACGCCGTCGAGCGTGAAGGTCTCGTAGCCCTCCATGGGCGGCACCTTGACCAGTTCGCCATCGACGAGGGCCTCGCACGGATTGCAGTACTCGTTGATCAGCCCCTCGGTGCTCCAGGTCAGGTTGTAGCGCAGTGCGTTGGTGGGATAACGCGGCAGGGCGCCGACCCGCATCCGCAAGTCCAGCAGCGTATCGAAGCGGCGCGCCAGGTCGTTGCCGACAATGCCGATGAAGCCCGGCGCCAGCCCGCACTGCGGCATCAGCACGGCGCGTGCTTCGCGGCCCAGCGCGTGGATGGCGTGCGTGCTGGCCACGTCCTCGGTCAAGTCGAAATAATGCACGCCCAGTCGCGCGCACAGGCCGGCCACCGTCACGGCGCGATGGAACGGCAGCGCATTCAGCACGGCGTGGCGGCCGGCAATGGCGGCTTCCAGCGCGGCATCGCCGTCGATGTGCGCGGTCCGGCATCCCAGCGCCGCCGCGGCGTCGAGCCGGGCCGGATCCTGGTCGGCCACGCAGACAGCGTAGTCGCCGGTGCGCTGCAGCAACAGCGCGATGGCGAAGCCGATCTTGCCGGCACCCAGGACGGTGACTGCTTGTTGCGTACGGGACATGGCAGGCTCCAGAAAGGGCTTGGGTACCTCTATGCTAGGGCCTGGTTGTGTCGATATGTACGGTACAGAGTGTCGATATAGCAGGAATTTGCCGTTGAAATGACGGATACGTGGAGCAATATGTCGCCAGCCGGCTGGCGAGCCTGCCGCGCCAAAACACACAGGCCTTCCCGGGGGGAAGGCCTGTATCGTGCGCCGGGCGGGCGTGGCCGCCCGCGCCTGGAAGATCAGCCGTGCGGCGGGTAGTCCAGGTTGCCGAACGAGTACTGGCCGTCGGCCTTGGCTTGCGCCAGTTCGGCCTGCACCTGGGCGCGGGTCAATTGGCTGGCGTGGTCGACGGCCTGGGGCGGGTACTCTTGCTCGCCGTAGGTGACCAGCCCGGCGGTGCGGGCCTGCGCCAGTTCTTCCTCGACTTGCGCGCGGCTCTTGCTGTCGGCCTGCACGGGGGCGGGCGGGTAGTCCAGCTCGCCGAAGGTGTACTGGCCATTGGCCTTGGCTTCGGCCAGCTCGGCCTGCACCTGGGCGCGGGTCAGCGGTTGCGAATCGGTATCGGCGGCCTGGGCGCCGGCGGCTACACCCAGGGAAAGCAGGATCGCGGTGGCTAGGGTCTTCATGGCAAACCTCCAGTTGTTGTCTTGGGATGTCGAACCGGCGGCCTATCCGCGAAGTTCGTGTTTGTTTCCCGTTGACGACATTCTGGGCCGGCGCAGTCTAGGGATAAACCCTAATTTTTCGAAAATATTTTTCCATTCTGCCGGCTAATCGGCAGGAATGTGTCCAATTGATTCCTGAATCGCATGGCGGGCGCGCCGCCATGGGCAGGCCTTACTTGAGCAGTTCGTCCTGGGCCTGGCGCAGCTCTTCCTGGGCGTCGTGCAGCTTGCGCAGCGCCTTGTCGATATCTTCCTGGTCGCCCTCGCGCCGTTCCTCGGCCAAGTCTGCCTCGCGCTCGCGGACTTTCTCGCGCTGCTCGGCCACGGCTTGCTGCCGTTCGGCGCGCAGCGATTCGTCGCTGCACGAGCCGCGCGCCTCGGACAGGGCGTGCCGCAGGCCGGCCTCGCGCCGGCTGTCGCCCTGCGCCTGGGCGGCCGCTATGTCGTTCTCGATGTGGCAGAACTTGGCGGCGCAACCGCGCAGCGCCGTGCAATCCTGGGCGGCCCGGGCGCCGGACGCGCCGGCCAGGAGCGTGGCGGCCGCGACCAGCGGCAGGCAAAATCGAGACAGGGACATGGGCGCTCCTGGGACAGCGGTGAGGGGATTCAAACCAGCGTACCGGCCAGCGCCGCGGCGACCAACAGCACGCCCGTCCAGAGGTTGGCGCGGAACAGCATGAAGTTGCGGTCGGGGCGCTGCAGGTCGAAAGTGTAGAGTTGCCAGGCCAGGTGCGCCGCCACCGCGACCATGCCGGCCTGGTAGGCCCAGCCCAGCCCCATGGCGTAGCCGCCCCAGGCCCACAGCGCGATGGTCGCGGCGTAGAACCCGCCGATCCACAGCTTGCCGTGCGCGCCGAAGCGCATGGCGGTCGAGCGCAGGCCCAGGCGCGAGTCGTCGCGCACGTCGACATAGGCGTAGATGCTGTCGTAGCCGACCTGCCACAGCACCGCGCCGAGCCACATGGCAATGCCCGCCAGGGGCAGGACATTCTGCGTGTCCGACCAGGCCATCAGCATGCCCCAGTTGAAGCAGATGCCCAGCACCACCTGCGGCCAGTAGGTGACCCGCTTGCACAGCGGATAGATGAAGACGAACGGCAGCACCGCCACGGCCAGCCAGCGGCTCATTTCGTTGATGAAGAAGAGCAGCGAGCCGCACACCAGCAACTGGCCCAGCAGGAACCACACCGCGTTGCGCATGCTGAGCTGGCCGCTGGTCAGCGGCCGGAAGCGGGTGCGTTCGACGTGCTTGTCGATGTCGCGGTCGCACATGTCGTTGACCGTGCAGCCGATGCCGCGCATCAGCAGCGCGCCCAGCGAGAAGACGATCAGGCGGCGCAGCTCGGGCAGGCCGCCGGCCGCCTGGATCAGCGCGGCAATGCAGGGCAGCAGGGTCAGCCAGGTGCCGATCGGCCGGTCCAGCCGGCACAGGCGCGCATAGGGCCGCCAGGAACGGGGCAGCCAGCGCTCGACCCAGTCGGTGAAGACGATGTCGTTGAGGTCGGGAGAGGTCTGTTGCGGCGCGCTCACGATAGTCATGGACAGCGGATGGCGTGGGCGATGAAAAGAACGGGCGGCGGCGCGCCGCCGCCCGGCGTTCAGGCGTACTGCTTGATCAGCTTGCCGAGGATGGCGATGCCGGCGCGGATGCGATCTTCCGGCACCGTGGCGAAGCTCAGGCGCAGGGTGTTGGGACGCGGCTTGCCGGCATAGAACGGCGCGCCCGGCACGAAGGCCACGTTCTGCTCGACCGCCTGCGTCAGCAGTTGTGCGCTGTCGATGTGCTCGGGCAGCGTCACCCACAGGAACATGCCGCCTTCGGGCTTGGTCCAGGTGACCGTGTCGGGGAATTCCCGCGCGATGGCGTCCAGCATGCAGCGGCCCTGGGCGCGGTAGATTTCGCGCACGGTGGGCAGGTGCTGTTCCAGGAAGCCGTCTTTCACGACTTCATGGACGGCCATCTGGGTCAGCGTGGGGGTGTGCAGGTCGGTGGCCTGCTTGGCCTGGACGAGCTTGTCGATGATGCTGCGGTGCGCGGCGATATAGCCCAGCCGCAGGCCCGGCGCCAGCACCTTGGAGAACGTGCCCAGGCGGATGACATTGGCGCCGTACTCGCCGGCCAGCGCCAGCAGGCCCGGCTGCGGCTCGCCGGCGTAGCGCAGTTCGCCGTAGGGGTCGTCCTCGATGATGGGCAGGCCCAGCTGGGCGGCCTGTTGCACCAGCGCCTTGCGGCGCGCCAGGTTCAGGGTGCGCCCGGTGGGGTTCTGGAAGTTGGGCAGCGCATACAGGAAGCGCGCGCCCTCGGCCAGCGAGGCGGTGATGGCTTCCGGGATCAGCCCGCCGTCGTCGGTGGGGACCGGCACGTACTGCGGCCGGTACAGGCTGAACGACTGCAGCGCGCCCAGGTAGCTGGGGTCTTCGACCAGGATCTTGCTGCCTTCGTCGATGAGCACCTTGCCCAGCAGGTCGAGCGCCTGCTGCGAGCCCGACACGATGAGGACCTGGTCGGGCGCGACGTTGGCGCCGGCGCGGTTCAGGTCATCGGCCACCCACTGGCGCAGCGGCGCATAGCCTTCGGTGGGGCCGTACTGCAGGGCGGCGCGGCCGTTGCCGGCCAATACCTTGTCGAATGCCGCGCGTACCACTTCTACCGGAAAGCCGCCGGGGGCCGGCAGGCCGCCCGCGAAGGAAATGACCTCGGGCCGTTCGGTGACCTTGAGGATTTCGCGGATGGCGGAACTGGTGAGCTGCTTGGCGCGCTCGGAGAAGGCGCACACGGGTTCGAAAGGCTTGTCCATGGGAAATTTCGGGAAGGAAAGAACGGGAAAAGAGCAAACATTGTCCCACAACGCCGCCGCCGCGCCGCGGCGGGTGGCGGTGCCCCTAAAATCAGTTGGTTCAATAATTGCCTGTACAGTTACATTTGCCGATGTTCACCGCCGCCGAACTGCCCACCGACGACAAGCCCCGTTTCTACGCCGAACTGGCCGCCCAGGCGCGCGCGCTGCTGGCCGGCGAGACCGACCGCATCGCCAACGCCGCCAATTTCGCCGCGCTGGCCTACCAGGCGCTGCCCCGCATCAATTGGGCCGGGTTCTATTTCTACGATGGCCGCGAGCTGGTGCTGGGCCCGTTCCAGGGCAAGCCGGCCTGCGTGCGCATCGCGCTCGACCGGGGCGTCTGCGGCGCCGCCGCCAGCCAGCGCCAGACCCAGGTGGTGGCCGACGTGCACGCGTTTCCGGGCCATATCGCCTGCGACGCGGCTTCGCGGTCCGAGATCGTGGTGCCGCTGGTGCATGGCGGCGAACTGATCGGCGTCTGGGACGTCGACAGCCCCGAGCCGGGTCGCTTCGACGACGACGACCGGCACGGCATGCAGGCCCTGTGCGAGGTCTTCCTGGCAAGCCTGGGCAGCTTCCAGTAATGTGCCCCCATTCGCGCACCGATTGATGCCGCCCAGGCGCGAGGCGGCTTGACCAGAGGAGCAAAGCTTGCAGGAGCCTTCCCCGCGCATGACGATCCAGCGGCCGGTTTTTTATACGGCGGCCGTGTTCACCCTGCTGCTGGTGGTATTCGCTATCGCGGCGCCCCAGTTTGCACAACGGCTGTTCGACACGGTCCAGGGCTGGATCCTGGGCAATGCCAGCTGGTTCTACATCCTGGTGGTGGCGCTCATTCTCCTGGCGGTCGTGTTCCTGGCGGTCAGCCGCTACGGGGATATCAAACTCGGCCCCGATCACAGCGAACCCGACTATCGCAATTTCACCTGGTTCGCGATGCTGTTCTCCGCCGGCATGGGCATCGGCCTGATGTTCTTCGGCGTGGCCGAGCCCGTGATGCACTTCATGACGCCGCCAGTTGGCGAGGGCGCCACGGTGGCTGCTGCCCGCGAAGCGATGAAGCTGACCTTCTTTCATTGGGGCCTGCACGCATGGGCGATCTACGCCATCGTGGCCCTGACGCTGGCATTTTTCTCCTATCGCCACGGCCTGCCGCTGACGCTGCGCTCCGCCCTCTATCCGCTCATCGGCAACCGCATCCACGGGCCGATCGGCCATGCCGTGGATATCTTCGCCATCATCGGCACCGTGCTTGGCGTGGCGACCTCGCTGGGGCTGGGCGTGGCGCAGATCAATAGCGGCCTGAATCACTTGTTCGGCCTGCCGGTCAGCGTGCCGGTCCAGATCGTGCTGATCATCGCGACTTGCGCCCTGGCGACGGTGTCGGTCGCCAGCGGCCTGGACAAGGGCATCCGGATCCTGTCCGAATCCAACCTGGCGCTGGCGGTGATCCTGCTGGTGTTCGTGCTGGTGGCCGGACCCACCGTATTCCTGCTGCAGACCTTCGTGCAGAACACCGGCGCCTACCTGTCGGACATCGTCAACAAGACCTTCAATCTCTATGCGTACGAGCCCACCGACTGGATCGGCGGCTGGACGCTGTTCTACTGGGGCTGGTGGATCGCCTGGTCGCCGTTCGTGGGCCTGTTCATCGCCCGCATTTCGCGCGGCCGCACCATCCGCGAATTCGTCAGCGGCGTGCTGCTGGTGCCGACGGGCTTCACGCTGTTCTGGATGACCGTGTTCGGCGACACGGCCATCCACATGATCCTGATCGACAAGGTCCAGGGCTTTGCCGAGACGGTACAGAGCGACACCACGCTGGCGCTGTTCGCCTTTCTCGAGCAGATGCCCTGGGGCAACGTCATTTCATTCGTGGCCATCGCCATGGTGGTGGTGTTTTTCGTCACCTCGGCCGATTCCGGCGCGCTGGTGGTGGACCTGCTGGCGTCCGGCGGCGCGGAGCGCACGCCGGTCTGGCAGCGCATCTTCTGGTCGCTGTCGATGGGCGCGGTCGCCATCGCGCTGCTGTTGGCCGACGGCCTGACCGCCTTGCAGACCGCCACCATCGCCAGCGCACTGCCCTTCTCGATCATCCTGTTGCTGGCCATGTGGGGCTTGTTCAGGGCGCTCAAGCTCGACGCCACCAAGCGCGGCATCCGCTACCAGTCGCTGACCCTGTCGCGGCCGGCGCGCGGCGGGCAGTCCTGGGAACGCCGCCTGCGCAATATGGTGATGATGCCGCGCCGCGCCCACGTCCTGCGGTTTATCGCGGAGGTGGTGAAGCCGGCGCTGGAAGACGTCGCCGAGGAGTTGCGCAAGCAGGGGTACCTGGTGGAAGTCCGCGAGAACGACGAGGATGGCTCGGCGGCGATGGAGGTTTCCCACGGCGAGTACCTGGATTTCTCCTACGCCGTGCAGCCCCAGGCCTTTGTCCGCCCGAGCCTGACGCCGAACGACGGCACGGACGAGGAAGAGCGCAAGTACTTCCGCGCCGAAGTCCACTTGCGCGAGGGCGGGCAGGACTACGACATCATGGGATGGAGCCGGGACGCCGTCATCGGCGACATCCTCGACCAGTACGAACGCCATCGACACTACCTGCACATCGTGCGCTGAGCAGGGCGCCCGGGCGGCCGCCGGTTGACACCGGCATGGCCGCCCGGTAGATTGCCCTTGTCCCGTTCGCGCATCCGCATCATTTCCATGTTTCCGGCCCCTTGCTTCGCTGCCTGCCGCCTCGCCCCTGGCGCGGCGGCGCGTTGCATCGGCCTGAAATCCAAAAAACAGCGGCTCATCTGACCGGAGCTGGCTGTTCCGTCAGATGGGCGACGGAACGGCGGCACTCCGGCGGCGCGGCGCGCCGCGGCTTTTTCCCCGGCATCCCGAGCACTTCTGCACGGTCCCCAAGCGGTCCTCAGGAGTGTGTCATGCAAGTTTCTTCGACTTCTTCCTCATCGGCAGCTGCCGTGTTCCAGGGCGTCTGGATTCCGCTGGTGACGCCGTTCACCGCGCACGGCGTCGACGGCGGCGCCCTGCGCCGGCTGGTGCGCCATTACGCCGCCGCAGGCGTGGACGGCCTGGTGGTGTGCGGCAGCACCGGCGAAGCCGCGGCGCTGGACGACGCCGAACAACTGGCGGTGCTGGATGCCGTGCTGGCGGAGGCCGGCCGGCTGCCGGTCGTCATGGGCCTGGCCGGCAATCACCAGGGACACGTGCTGCAGCGCCTGGCCGCGTTCGGCACCCGCCCGCTGGCCGGCGTGCTGGCGCCCGCGCCCTACTATGTGCGGCCGGGCCAGCAGGGCGCCCTGGCGTATTTCCAGGCCCTGGCCGACGCTTCGCGCGTGCCGCTGGTGCTGTACGACATCCCCTATCGCACCGGCGCCGTGCTCGACACCGATACGCTGCTGGCGCTGGCCGGGCACGCCAATATCGTCGCCGTGAAGGATTGCGGCGGTTCGCTGGACAAGACCGTGGCGCTCATCGCCCATGGCGGGCTGCGCGTCATGGCCGGCGAGGATTTGCACACCCTGTCCACCCTCTGCCTGGGCGGCAGCGGCATGATCGCGGCGGCCGCCCACATCCGGCCCGACCTGTTCGTGGCGCTGGACCGGGCGGCGCGGGCGCAGCAACTGGAGCCGGCGCGGCGCCTGTTCCATGCGCTGGCGCCGGTGATCCGGCTGGTGTTCGCCGAGCCGAACCCGGGCCCGCTGAAGGCCTGGCTGGCACAGCAGGGACTGCTATCCGATGTGCTGCGGGCGCCCATGCCGCGCGCCAGCGAAGCCTTGGCCGGACAGCTGGCGATGGCCGTGGCCGCGCTGGATCGCCAGTTCCCCGTACAGGCCCTGGCGGCGTGAGGCGGCCGCGGTTCCCGTCTGGCTTGCAGTACCCATCCGCAGGCGGCATGCCGACCCCGCGGCTGCCGTCTGGACCTGTCCGGTGTCCCGCGCGGCGCCGGCCGCTTCAAGACGCCGTGGCCTGCCGCGGCCGCGCCATGCGCAGCAGCGGCAGGCCGGCCGCCAGCACCACGATGCCCAGCAGCGCCCCCAGGCCGGCATAGCGCGCGCTCGACCACACCAGGCCGGCGCAACTCAGCGCGAACAGCAGGGGCGTGAGCGGATACAGCGGCACGCTGAACGGTCGCGGCCGGTGCGGATCGAGGCGCCGCAGCCGCCACACCGAGGCCGCCACCAGCAGCATGAAGAACCAGAATACCGGCGCGGTATAGGCCACCATGGCCTGCACGCCGTTCTCCGCCAGGGCGCCGAAGCCCACCAGCGCCAGCGTGATGGCTCCCTGCGCCAGCAGCGCGGCCGAGGGCGCCTGGCCGCGCGCCGACCAGCCGCCCAGGCGGCGCAGCGCGGGGATGTCGTCGCCCAGGGCCACATAGACGCGCGCGCCGGTCATGATGGTGCCGTTGATGGTGCTCAGCGCCGTGCAGCACACCAGCAGGCTGAGCAGGATCGCGGCATACGGGCCGGCGGCGATGCGCATGACGTCGGCGCCCACCGCGCTGGCCTGGCGCAGCCCGTCCAGGCCGAAGATCTCCAGCAGCGCCAGGTTGGTCAGCAGGTAGACCGCCGTGACCACGGCCGTGCCGATCAACAGCACCCGGCTCATGTTGCGGGCCGGGTCGCGCAGTTCGCCGGACAGATAGGCGGATTCGTTCCAGCCGCCGTAGGTCAGCAGCACGTAGACCATGCCCATGCCCACCAACCCGAACACGCCGCCCGGCGCCGGCGGGGCGGCGGCGCCCAGCGCCCGGGCCGGCGCGTCGCCGGCCAGCATGCCGGCCACCGCCATTGCCGCCAGCGCCGTCACGGTCAGCGCGGTGAAGACGAGCTGCAGCCGCTTGGTCGGTTGCGTGCCGGCGATGTTCAGGGCGGTCAGCACCACCACGGCCAGCGCCGCGTGCAGGGCCGCGCCATAGCGTCCCAGGTCCAGCAGCTGCTGCGCGTAGTCGCCATAGATGAACGCCACCGCCGCGATCGCGCCGGTCTGGATGACCGTGCAGCGCGCCCAGGCGAACATCAGGCCCGTGCGCGCGCCCCAGGCCAGGCTCAGGTAGCGGTATTCGCCGCCGGAATCGGGGTAGGCGGACCCCAGCTCGGCGTAGCACAGGGCGCCCAGCAGCATCACGCCGCCGCCGGCCAGCCACAGCGCGATGTACATCAGGGGCGAACTGGAATGCTGCGCGACCAGCGGCGGGAAGCCGAAGATGCCGATGCCGATTACCACGCCGACCAGCACCGCGACCGCATCCAGCACCGACAGCCCGGCATGCGGGGCGGCCGCCTTCACGGGCGGGCTCATTGCTGCGACTGGCGGCTGGCCCGCCAGCCTTGTTCGCTGCCGGGCTCGGCCAGCGCGACCATGGTCGCGCCGTCGACCTTGCCGAGGAATTCCATCGGCTGGCCGCCGTCGTCCAGCACCAGGCGCAGGCGGTCGCCCCGCAGCGCGGCCGCCGTCACCCCCAGCGGCGCGTCCCCGCGCCGGGCGGTGGCCGTGATCTTCTGGAAATGCTGCTGCACCTGCAGCGTGATCGGGCCGCGCGGATGCTCGATCCGCCAGGTGCCGGCCACCCGCGCCGGCACGATCCACAGGTACAGCGAACGGCCCTCGACGCTTTCGTAGCGGTCGCTGTCCCAGTCGTCCATGGTGAAGGCGTGCGACACGACCCGCGTGCCCGGCGCCAGGGTGCTGAGAATGCGCGGGCGCAGCTTCAGGTTGACGTCCGGCAGCAGGTACATCGTCAGGACCGTGGCCTTGGAGATGTCGGTCTTGAACAGGTCCTGCTGCACGAAGCGCACCCGGTCCTCCACCCCGGCCTTGCGGGCATTGGCGCGCGCTTCGGCGATGCGCTCGGGGTCGATGTCGATGCCGGTCGCCTGCCGGGCATTGCGGTCGCGCACCGCGGCGATGGCGATCCGGCCATCGCCCGAGCCGAGGTCGATGACCGTGTCCTGCGGCCCCACGTCGGCCATTTCCAGCATCTTGGCTACGGCGTGCTCGGGCGTGGGCACGAACGGCACGTCCAGCTGCACCCGCTCGCCCTGTGCCCAGGCGGGGGTGGCGGCCAGGACGGGCGCGGCGGCCAGCACGGCCGAGCCGGCCAATGCGGCGAGAGTGTGGCGACGGGCGGCCCGGTACGGTACCGCGGCGGGCGGATTGGACGGCATGTGGATCTCCGGTGGGGTGCCACCGGCCCGGCAACACCGGGGCCGCGGCACGTTGCTGACAATGAGCTGAACAAATCATCAGTGCTACGCTCGGATCTTTCAACCCCTGTTACCTCTCGTCTCAGCCGCGCCGCAGCGGGCGGCGACGGCGCGGAATTAGGGCGTGTCCGGGTAGCCAGGGGCACGGTTGTGTTCTACAACGCAGCACCAGCGGCCGGCCCGCAGAGCCGGTCCGTCCTTATCTATATAGAAAGGAGACGAGTTCCATGGCCGCCGATTCCGCCAGTACCGATCTGGTGTTCGACTACATCGTCGTGGGGGCCGGCTCGGCCGGCTGCCTGCTGGCCAACCGCCTGTCGGCCGACGCGGACAAGCGCGTCCTGCTGCTGGAAGCCGGCGGCCGCGACAATTGGCACTGGATCCATATCCCGGTCGGCTACCTGTATTGCATCGGCAACCCGCGCACCGACTGGTGCTACCGCACCCACCCCGACCCGGGCCTGAACGGGCGCAGCCTGGGGTATCCGCGCGGCCGCGTGTTGGGTGGCAGCTCGTCGATCAACGGCATGATCTACATGCGCGGCCAGCGCGCCGACTACGACGGCTGGGCGGCGCTGGGCAACCCCGGCTGGAGCTGGGACGAGGTGCTGCCGTTCTTCAAGCGCAGCGAGGACCACCACGGCGGCGCCAACGATTTCCATGGCGCGGGCGGCGAATGGCGGGTCGAGCGCCAGCGCCTGTCCTGGGACCTGCTCGACGCTTTCCGCGCCGCCGCCGCGCAGGCCGGCATCCCTTCGGTGACCGACTTCAACCAGGGCGACAACGAGGGCTGCGACTACTTCGAAGTCAACCAGCGCCGCGGCGTGCGCTGGAGTGCCGCCAGCGCCTTCCTAAAGCCCGCCGCCGGGCGGCCCAACCTGCGTATCATGACCGGCGCGCGCGTCTCGCGCGTCGTGTTCCAGAACCGCCGCGCCGAGGGCGTGGCGTTCCGGCTGGACGACGGCAGCGAGCAGATTGCCCGCGCGCGCGCCGAAGTCATCCTGGCCGCCGGCGCCATCGGTTCGCCGCAACTGCTGCAGGTGTCCGGCGTGGGGCCGGCCGCGCTGCTGCAGGCGCGCGGGGTGCCGGTGGTGCACGACCTGCCCGGCGTGGGCGAGAACCTGCAGGACCACCTGCAACTGCGCCTGATCTACCGCGTGACCGGCGCCAAGACCCTGAACGCGATTGCCGGCACGCTGTGGGGCAAGGCGCTGATGGGGGCGCAGTACGCCTTGTGGCGGCGCGGCCCGCTCAGCATGGCGCCGTCCCAACTGGGCGCGTTCGCCCGCTCGGGACCCGAGCACGAGCGCGCCAATGTGGAATATCACGTGCAACCGCTGTCGCTGGAAAAGTTCGGCGACCCGCTGCATGCCTTCCCGGCCTTCACCGCCTCGGTCTGCAACCTGCGGCCCACCAGCCGGGGCCATGTGCGCATCACCAGCCCGGACGCCGGCGAGCATCCGGAGATACTCTGCAACTACCTGGCCACCGAGGCCGACCGCCGGGTGGCGGCCGAGAGCATCCGCCTGACGCGCCGGATCGTGGCGCAACAGGCGCTGGCGCGCTATGCCCCCGAGGAATACAAGCCGGGCAGCGCCATCGAGACCGACGCGGACCTGGCGCGCGCGGCCGGCGATATCGGCACCACCATCTTCCACCCGGTGGGCACCTGCAAGATGGGCGTGGACGCCCTGGCCGTGGTGGATCCGGAATTGCGCGTGCACGGCCTGCAAGGGCTGCGGGTGATCGATGCGTCCATCATGCCCACCATCACCTCGGGCAATACCAATTCGCCCACCGTCATGATCGCCGAGAAAGGCGCGCACATGCTGCGATGAGCCGGCGCGCCATCCCGCCCGCGCGGCCCGTGCCGGGCCGCTGCGGTATAGTCCGACAGTTTTCCGTCACACGCGGCAGCGCTGGCCCCGCGGCCTGCCGCCCGCTTGTTCCTGGGTTCTCCTCTCATGCCTGACGTCATCGAAATCATCGCCACCGTCTTGTTCGCGGTGGCGGTCATCCATACGTTCTCGGTTCCCGTTTTTGCGCGCCTGGCGCACCGCAATGGGCCGCATGCGGGATGCTGGCACCTGTTGTCGGAAGTCGAGGCCGTGTTCGGCGTCTGGGCCTTCGTGCTGATCGTCTGCATGGCGCTGCTGCGCGGCAGCGACACCGCCATCCAGTACATGGACACGCGCAACTTCACCGAGCCGCTGTTCGTGTTCGTGATCATGGTGGTGGCCGCCAGCCGGCCCATCCTGGAACTGGTGGGGCTGCTGGTGCGCGCCCTGGCGCGCCTGCTGCCGCTGCCGCGCGAAGTGGCGACTTTCTTCGTGGTGATGTCGGTGGTGCCGCTGGGCGGCTCGTTCATCACCGAGCCGGCCGCCATGACCCTGGCGGCCATCCTACTGCGCGACGGCTACTTCCGCGTGGCCGGCCACACGCGCTTCAAGTACCTGGCGCTGGGCGTGCTGTTCGTCAACGTGTCGATCGGCGGCGTATTGACCGCCTACGCGGCGCCGCCGGTGCTGATGGTGGCCTCGACCTTCGGCTGGGACTCGGCCTTCATGGCCACGCACTTCGGCTGGCGCGCCGCCATCGCCGTGCTGGTCAATGCCGCCGTCCTGACCTGGATCTGCCGCGACGCCCTGACCAGCCACAGCATCGGCACCGGCAGCGGCGTCAACGCGTCCGATGACGAGCCGGCCCGGCGCCCGCCCGTGCCGCTGGCGGTGATGCTGGTGCACCTGGTGTTCCTGGTGGGCGTGGTGCTGACCGCGCACCACCCGGCCGTTTTCCTCGGCCTGATGATGATGTTCATCGGCTTTTCGCACGCCTATCGCCGCCACCAGGACCGCCTGCTGATCCGCGAAGGCCTGATGGTGGGCTTCTTCCTGGCCGGCCTGGTGGTGCTGGGCGGGCTGCAGAAATGGTGGCTGCAGGACCTGCTGGGCGGGCTGGAGCCCACTGTGCTGTTCTGGGGCGCCACCGCCCTGACCGCGATTACCGATAACGCGGCGCTGACCTACCTGGGCTCGCTGGTGGAAGGCACCAGCGACCTCTGGCATTACATGCTGGTGGCCGGCGCCGTCACGGGCGGCGGCCTCACCGTCATCGCCAACGCGCCTAACCCCGCCGGCTATGCGATTCTGCGGTCCTATTTCCCCAACGAGGCCATTTCGGCGGGGCGGCTGTTCCTGTCGGCCCTGTTGCCCACCCTGGTGGCGGCCGGCATGTTCCTGCTGCCGCTGGGGCGGTAGGACGGCGGGGCACAGCCCCGCCGGGAAAAACCGCTAAAATTCAACACTTTCCCGTATTGATCCGGCGCCGCCTGGCCGCCGCCCGCTTGCCGCGGGTGGTGAAATGGCGGTTTTTGATGCGCCGGTGCGCCTGGAAACCCCCACCATGCCTATCTATGCCTACAAATGCAGCGCCTGCGGCCATGCCAAGGACGTGCTGCAGAAGTTCTCCGATGCGCCGCTGTCGGTCTGCCCCGAATGCGGCCAGGACACGTTTTCCAAGCAGGTCACGGCCGCCGGCTTCCAGCTAAAGGGGTCCGGTTGGTACGTCACCGATTTCCGCAACGGCTCGGGCGGCCAGGGCGCGGCCAAGTCGGGCGGCGCCACGGCTGACAGCGGCGCGGCCAAGGCCGATGCCCCCGCCAAGAGCGACAGCGCCGCGCCGGCCGCTTCCCCGCCGGCGCCCGCGGCCTCGGCCTGATACGCACACAGGCCGACGGGCATGCGCGTCATCAAGAAGTATTTCATCACCGGGTTGCTGATCTGGGTTCCCCTGGTCATCACCGTCTGGGTGCTGGGCCTGCTGGTCGCCACCCTGGAGGGCTTCGTGCCCAGCTTCTTGTCGTCGCAATCCCTGATGGGCATCGATATTCCCGGTTTCCGGTTCGTGCTGGTGATCGTGGTGGTGCTGCTGACGGGCATGTTCGCCGCCAACCTGCTGGGGCGCACCCTGCTGGAGCAATGGGAGGCCCTGCTGGGCCGCATCCCGCTGGTGCGTTCCATCTACAATTCGGTCAAACAGGTCAGCGACACGGTACTGGCGCCCAACGGCCAGGCATTCCGCCAGGCGGTGCTGGTGCAGTACCCGCGCGCCGGCTCGTGGACCATCGCCTTCCTGACCGGCACGCCCGGCGGGGAAGTGGCCGGCTACCTGCCCGGCGACCACGTCAGCGTGTACGTGCCCACCACGCCGAACCCCACCTCGGGGTTCTTCCTGATGATGCCGCGCGACCACGTCATCGAGCTGCAGATGAGCGTGGACGCCGCGTTGAAGTACATCGTTTCCATGGGCGTCGTGGCGCCGCCGGCCCAACCGGCCGCGGCAGCCGCGCCCATCCCGGCGGCCCCTTCCGCCGATTCGTAACCTTTTACGCTGAACACAGCACCTAGGAGTCATCCCGCAATGCGTACCTGCTACACCGGCGAGGTTTGCCGCGATCATCTCGGCCAGACTGTCACCTTGTACGGCTGGGTGAACCGCCGCCGCGACCACGGCGGGGTCATCTTCATCGACCTGCGCGATCGCGCCGGCCTGGCGCAGATCGTGTTCGATCCGGACAATGCCGCCTTCGCCACCGCCGAGCGCCTGCGCAACGAGTTCTGCATCCGCGTCACCGGCCTGGTGCGCCTGCGTCCGGAAGGCACGGCCAACCCCGAGCTGGCCTCGGGCGAAGTGGAGGTGCTGTGCAAGGAAGTCGAGATCCTCAACGCCTCGATCACGCCGCCGTTCCAGCTCGACGACGACAACCTGTCGGAAACCACCCGCCTGACGCACCGCGTGCTGGACCTGCGCCGCCCGCAGATGCAGCGCAACCTGATGCTGCGCTATCGCGTCTCGATCGAGGTGCGCAAGTTCCTCGACCAGCTGGGTTTCATCGACATCGAGACCCCCATGCTGACCAAGAGCACGCCCGAAGGCGCGCGCGACTACCTGGTGCCCTCGCGCGTGAACGCCGGGCACTTCTTCGCGCTGCCCCAGTCGCCGCAGCTGTTCAAGCAGATGCTGATGGTCTCCGGCTTCGACCGCTACTACCAGATCACCAAGTGCTTCCGCGATGAAGACCTGCGTGCCGACCGCCAGCCGGAATTCACCCAGATCGACTGCGAGACCTCGTTCCTGAACGAGGTCGAGATCCGCCAGATCTTCGAAGACATGATCCGCCACGTTTTCAAGACGGTGCAGGACGTCGATCTGCCGTCGCCGTTCCCCATCATGTCCTGGACCGAAGCCATGCAGCGCTACGGTTCCGACAAGCCCGACCTGCGCGTCAACCTGGAATTCACCGACGTCACCGACGTCATGCGCGATGTCGACTTCAAGGTGTTCGCGGCCGCCGCCACGGCGCCGGGCAGCCGCGTCGTGGCCCTGCGCGTGCCCGGCGGCGCCGAGCTGTCGCGCAGCGAGATCGACGCCTACACGCAGTTCGTGGGCATCTATGGCGCCAAGGGCCTGGCCTACATCAAGGTCAACGAAGCCGCCAAGGGCCGCGAGGGCCTGCAATCGCCCATCGTCAAGAACCTGCACGATGCCGCGCTGGCCGAACTGCTCAAGCGCAGCGGCGCGCAGGACGGCGACATCATCTTCTTCGGCGCCGACCGCGCCAAGGTGGTCAACGACGCGATCGGCGCGCTGCGCGTCAAGATCGGCCACAGCGAATTCGGCAAGAAGGCCGGCCTGGCTTCCGACGACTGGAAGCCGTTGTGGGTGGTGGACTTCCCGATGTTCGAGTACGACGAGGAAGACGGCCGCTACACCGCCGCGCACCATCCCTTCACCAGCCCCAAGGACGGCCACGAGGACTTCCTCGAGTCCGATCCCAGCAAGGCTTACGCCAAGGCCTATGACATGGTGCTCAACGGCTGGGAAATCGGCGGCGGCTCGGTGCGTATCCACCGCGAGGAAGTCCAGAGCAAGGTGTTCCGCGCGCTCAAGATCGGCCCCGAGGAAGCCCGCGAGAAGTTCGGCTTCCTGCTCGACGCCCTGCAGTACGGCGCGCCCCCGCATGGCGGCATTGCCTTCGGCCTGGACCGCATCGTCACCATGATGACCGGCGCCGAATCGATCCGCGATGTCATCGCCTTCCCCAAGACCCAGCGCGCGCAGTGCCTGCTGACGCAGGCGCCGTCCGAGGTCGACGAGAAGCAGTTGCGCGAGCTGCATATCCGCCTGCGCAACGTCGAAGTGAAGTAAAGTAGCAGCAGACGCCGGGCGCCGCCGCACGGGCGGCGCCGGTCCGCTTCCCGGGGCGGGCGGCCCGCGCCGCCGCCTCCGCACAGAAAGGGCGCCATTCGGTTTATGTCGCTTATCCGCGTAGTCAGCTACAACATCCACAAGGGCCGCTCCTCGCTGGGCCGGCGCGAATCGCTGAACGACCTGCGGCTTGGCTTGTATGGCCTGCGTCCCGACCTGGTCTTCCTGCAGGAAGTACAGGGTCGCAACGAACACCAGTCGATCCTCGACGCCCAGCACGAATCCCTGGCCGCCGCGCTGCGGCTGGACGTGGCCTATGGCTGCAACGCCATCCGCAACCGCACCGATCACGGCAATGCGCTGTTGTCGCGCTACACCATCCTCGAACACGAGAACCAGGACATCTCCGACCACCGGCTGGAGCAGCGCGGCCTCCTGCATGCGCGCATCCACGTGGACGGCCGCGACGTGCACTGCTTCGTGGTGCACCTGGGCCTGTTCGCCGGCAGCCGCAGCCGGCAGATTTCCGCCCTGACCGAACGCATCGCCCGCATGGTCCCGGAAGGCGATCCCATCCTGGTCGCGGGCGACTTCAACGACTGGGGCGACCGCCTGGCGCCGCTGTTCGTGCAGCAACTGGGCCTGTACGAAGTGTTCTCGCATGCGCCGCGCACCCACGGCGGCGAATTGCCGCGCTTGCGCGATTCGGTCAAGCGCCTGGGCAACGTGCTGCGCGGCGTCCCGAATAACGTGGCCATACTCGAACGCAGCAACCAGCTCGGCATGGGCGGCGCCTACTGCCCGCTGCCGCCGCCGCGCACCTTCCCGGCCGTGTTCCCCTGGTTCCGGCTGGACCGCATCTACCAGCGCGGCTTCGCCGTGCGCAGCGCGCGCGTCCTGCGGGGCCGCGAATGGGCCCGGCTGTCCGACCATGCGCCCTTGCTGGCGGAGCTCGAGCTGCCGTGAAGGCCGACATCGTCAAGCTCGACTGGACCGACGACAACGCCATCGAACTGCTGCAGAATGGCGCCGATTTTTTCCCGGCGCTGTGCCGCGCCATCGATGCCGCGCGCACCAGCGTGCACCTGGAAACCTACATCTTCCTGCTCGACCGTACCGGCCGGCGCGTGTTGCACAGCCTGGAACAGGCCGCGCGGCGCGGTGTCAAGGTGCGCCTGGCGCTGGACGGCTTCGGCAGCGCCGAGACGGCCCAGGGTATTGTCGACCGCATCGTGGCGGCGGGCGGTCGAGGCCGCATCTACCGTCCCGAGCCGCCCTGGTACGCGCGGCTGGTGCCGTCGCCCGGCCGCCTGCGCCGCCTGCATCGCAAGATGGCGGTAGTGGACGGCGAGGTCGCGTTCATCGGCGGCATCAACATCGTCGACGATTTCGACGACCTGGACCCGGTGGACGGCATTCCGGGGCCGCGTTTCGACTTTGCGGTGCAAGTACGCGGTTCGCTGGTGGCGCACGCGATCCACGCGCAGGACTTGCTGTGGGTGCGCATGAACTGGGCGCGGTTGCGCCGCCACCCGCGCGACTGGGTGCGCATGCGGCTGGGCCCGCCGCCCCCGCCTCCGGCCGAATCGGCGGACGGCCAGCGCGCCGCCCTGGTGCTGCGCGACAACCTGCGTTTCCGGCAGACCTTCGAGAACGCCTACCTGTACGGCATCCAGCAGGCGCGGCGCGACATCCTGATCGCCAACGCCTACTTCTTCCCCGGCCGCAAGTTCCGCAAGGCGCTGCTGCGCGCCGCCGCCCGGGGGGTGCGGGTGCGCCTGCTGCTGCAGGGCAAGGCCGAATACCGCATGCAGTATCACGCCACGCGCGCGCTGTACGACCAGCTGCTGCGCGGCGGCATCGAAATCTACGAATACATGCCGGGCTACCTGCACGCCAAGGTCGCGGTCATCGACAACATGGCGACCGTCGGCTCGTCCAACCTGGATCCGTTCAGCCTGCTGCTGGCGCGCGAGGCCAACGTGCTGGTCGACGACCAGCCGTTCGCCTGGGACCTCCAGCATCGCCTGGAGGACGCCATCGCCGACGGCGGGCGCTTCGTGCGGACGCTGGACTACCAGCGCCGCGGCTGGCTGCGGCGCTGCGTGGATGCGGTGTCGTATACGCTGCTGCGCATCGGCGTGGCGCTGACAGGGCGTTCGGGGGAATACTGAGCGGCCAGGTCGAAAGCAAGCGCTTGCTGCTCGCGGTCATGCCGCGGATCTGTAGGTCAGTCGGGCGGGCATTCAGGTCCGCCGCGGAATTGCAGGGCATTTAGGCGAATCCGCATTGTCTGAACGTTTGCCGAGCCAAGGTGGCTGCTTGCTTGCAAGGCACGCGCTTCTTCTTTGCGAACGAGGAATATGCCGATTGCCGCTTCGGGGCTACCTCGCCGCACACCCATGCTGCTGTTGGTAGTCGCTGCCCGACAGGCCTTTCAAGTATTCGCAGCCCTGCTCTCTTGGGGCATGGCATTGTAATTAGAGTGCCTTTCCCCACGCCCCTGCCACCTAGGTTTGGCGAGGCGCCGCGGTTTCATCGGTGGAAAGCGCCTTCTTTACAGCGTTCTGCCAGTCCGACCATGCCGCCGGATCGGCGGGGCCGCTGCCTTCCGCCCAGATTTCCCAGGACAGCGAACTGAGCATGCCGCCAATCTCGTCGGATTTCGTCATCTCATATTCGTGCAGCAGAAAGTAGAACATGGCGCGATAGGCCTGCTCGATAGTCAGCTTTTGATCGGTCGTCATGGTTATTTCCAACCCGGGCGTGTCGGCGATGCGAGCCCGGTTTCGGGATTGAAGGGTAAGGGCGTGGGATTCATGCCGCCATTCCAGAGTTGCCCGTTTCGCATTTGAGTCCATACCTGCGATCCATCCGGCAAAGTCCTGGCGGACCAGATCGTGTTGAACCGGTCGGGCCCCAGCCTGGCGGTGGGATCGTTGGCGACGGACAATAGTAGTTCACGATTCTGCGGGGTATCTGGTAGGTGTCCGGGGCGCGAACCGAATATTTTCGGCGCCCGGTTCTCGGGCAGGCTTACCTGGCCGGCACGCCGGGCCGTCGATGTCGCGGTGGTGTCGGCCGCCTGCCTGGGTGTCTGCGAGGTAGGCTCCGACGGCCGCGGCGTCGACCGCCCCACCGGCCGCGGCGCCAGCCTGCTCGCGCCGCGCGTCAGCAGGCCGATCAGCGCGCCCACCCCGATGGCGGTGACGCCCTCGGCGAACTGCCTGGCTGCCTCGTTCAGCTCGCGTTCGCTGGCGGCATTCATGGTCAGGTTGAAAAAGCTCGCCAGGTACTTGATGCCGCCGAAGATGGACCAGCCCGCCAGCGCGAAGCCGATGGCCAGCAGCGCCGCGTCGGCCACGAAACCCACTCCCACCGCGTGCGAGCCGGCCCACACCACCAGCACGCCGACTATCGCGGCCAGCGTCACCGGGTCGAGCAGTTTGTCCCGCACTTCGCGGGCCATGGCGTCCGACATATGCTCCGTCGAGTGGCGCAGCACGTAGCCGAAGCGGTCGGCCAGCGACCATTGCGAGACCGGGCCCGGCGGATTCTCGGCCGGAGTGATCGGTTGTGTGTTGCCGGTGCCGTCGTTGCCCGACATGTCGGGCAGCGCCACCGCGGCGATGTGCCCGTACTGCATCAGGGTCACCATCTGGTCGGTGGTCTGCTGCGGCGAATAGTGGCCGGCGACCGAGCCGGTGCAGACCAGCTGGCGGTACAGCGTGGCCAGCTTGGTCAGCGAGCTGTCGTCGCGCAGGTGCGGATACAGCGCCGCGCGCAGGCGGGAGGCGTCGCGGATGATCAGCGCCGGCGCGATACCGTCGAAGACTTGCGTGGGGCCGACCAGCAACAGTTGGCCGCCGCCGCGCAGAGCGGCGACCTTTCCCGATCTTTCGAGTGATCTGACGTCCATGGGGCTGCCGTTGTGGGGGGAAACCGGTGCAGCGCGCCCCGGCGCGTGCCGCGCCGGGGCAGCGGCATGCTAGCAACCTTTGCCACGGAGCATCAGGAAACTACAAAATTTGTCTCGCTTGTTTCAATTTGACATTGCGCGACCTGTGTCCCGCGCATGCACCTCAACTTGCCTGGGCCCGCGGCCCCGGCCAGCGCACCAGCCCCAGCGCCAGGGCGGTGCCCACCAGGATCACCGCCGCACCGGCCAGGATCTGGCCGGTGACCACTTCGTCCAGGAACCACACGCCCCACAGCACGCCGAACACCGGCACCAGGAAGGTGACGCTGACCGCGCCGGTGGGGCCGACGCTGGCGATGAGGCGGAAGAACATGATGTAGGCCGTGCCGGTGCACAGCAGGGCCAGCGCCACGGTGGCGCCCCAGGCCTGCCACGATACCGGCTGCGCGGGCCAGCCGGCGATGGCCAGCGGCGCCAGCACCAGCGATGCCGCCACCATGCTGCCGGTGGCGTTCGACAAGGCATCCACTTCGCTCAGGAAGCGCTTGGTCCAGTTGGCGGCAATCCCGTAGAACAGCGGGGCGGACACCGCCGCCAGCACGGCCGGGCCGTCCCCGCCAGCGCCGAAATCGAGCTTGTCCCAGACCAGCACCACGATGCCCAGCAGGGCGATGGCCAGGCCCAGGGCGCGGGTCCAGGGCAGCTTGTCTTTCAGCCACAGCCAGCCGATGACGGCGCCCCATACCGGCGTGACGGCGTTGGCCACCGACATGAACCCCGCGCCGAGCGATTGGGCCGCGTACGCATAGAGCAGGAAGGGGATGGCGGAGTTGAGCGTGCCCACCACCAGCACGGCCTTCCAGTGCCGCGCAATGATCGGCAGCTTGCCGCGCAGCAGGGCCAGCGGCAGCAGCGTCAGCGCCGCCAGCCCGACGCGCAGTTCCATGAGCGGCCCGGGGCCGAACTCGGGCACGGCGATCCGCATGAACAGGAAAGAGCCGCCCCACACTGCTGCCAGCAGCAGCAGGTCCAGCAAATCGCGATGACGCATGGATCAGGTTCCGATCAGTGTTTGCGCCGGTTGGTGGCGCGGGTCAGGACGTTCTTCATTTTGACGCGATGCGCCAGGTAGGCGCTGCCCAGCGCCAGCGCCGCGCAGGCCACCAGGCCGATGCGGACCCCGTCCAGCACCGAACTGCGCGAGATGGCGATGCCGACCAGCGCCGTGCCGGCCGCGCTGCCGATGGCGCGCGTGGTCTGTACCAGCGCCGAGGCCACGCCCACGTCGCGCCGTTCGCTGAGCATCTGCATGAACAGCGTCAGGTTGGGCAACATGAATCCCAGCGCGATGCCGTTGACGAAGAAGGCGGCCAGGATCCAGGTCGTGGAGGTGTCCGGGCCGAACATCAGCACCATCAGCGAGCCGGCCGCCAGCAGGCAGCCGCCGAACACCATCAGGCGCTGCGGCTCGCTCTGCTTGGGAAACAGCTGGCCGTTGACGATGCTGCCGATCGGGATGGCCGCCACCAGCGGGGTAAGCAGCAGGCCCGCCTGGCTCGGGGTGTAGCCCATTTCGTGCTGCAGCAGCAGCGGGCTGTAGAAGATCAGGATGAACATCACCGCGCCCACCGCCAGGCCCGCCAGGTTCAGCAACTGCGGCTCGCGGCTGGCGATCACGCGCAGCGGAAAGATGGGCGAGGCCACCCGCCGTTCGTAGGGCAGCAGCAGGGCGATGGCGGCCGCGCCCGCCAGGGCCAGCGCCAGGGCCAGGATGGGGTGGGCATGTTCGCCGGGCGCGAAGGCCAGTTCCATGGCGGCCAGCGGCGCGCCCACCGCGACCACCAGCAGCACGCTGCCGACCCAGTCGACCCGCTGGCCGCCCTGGGGCGCGTGCAGCGGGCGGATGCGCGGGAAATAACGCGCCAGCAGGAACAGCGCCGCCAGCGCCGCGAGCGGGGAAATGAAGAAAGCGGCGCGCCAGCCCAGCGCCTGCGTGGCCGCGCCGCCCAGCAGCGGCCCGATGCCGCTGGCCATGGCGAACGCGGCCGACACCAGCGCCAGCCAGCGCACGCGCTCCTTGGCGTCGGGGAACAAATCGGCGGGCGCGGCGAAAGCGGTGGCGATCATCATGCCGCCGCCGATGCCCTGCAACGTGCGAAAGGCGATGAGCTGCAGCATGGATTGCGCCAGGCCACAGGCGATCGAGCCCAGCGCGATGATCGACACCGACAGCAGCATCAGCGGCTTGCGGCCGAACAGGTCGCCCAGGCGGCCGAAGATCAGGATCGAGGCGGCCGTGGCCAGCAGGTAGCCGGTGCCGACCCAGGCGTACAGCGCCATGCCGTTGAGCGCCGCCGCCACGCGCGGCAGGGTGGTGCTGACGATGGTCGAGTCGAAGGCGGCCAGCACGACGGTGGCCGAGACGCCGGCCATGGCCATCAGGAGGTCGCGCCGCGAGCGGGGAGGGTCGGAAGGGGGAGTGTCGGGCGCAGGTGAGGCTGGCGTCGTCATGGCGCCAAGCATATCACCAGCCTGTTAGGGATAACACTTATTTGTAGAAGGCGTGATACCCCAGGATCACCAGCACCACGGCAGCCACCGCCAGCCAGGACCAGCGCGACGCGGCCAGCCCGCGTTCCGGCTCTTCGGGCTCGGGCGGCGGCGCGGTGCGCGGCTGCTTGGCCATGTGGTCGATGAACCCCGCGAAGAACTTGCCGACCAGCTTGCCGCCCGCCTTCATCAGGGCCGGCTCGCCCACCTTGCCGAGCGTGCCGCCGGCCATGGCAGCCACGGTGTAGGCCAGCCGGGTGCCGTGGTCCTTGGGCGACAGGGTGATCTGGGCGGTGCCGATGGCCAGGCAGGCGGTTTCACTCTTGCCTTCGAAGGCCAGCGTACAGCTATGCGGCGGGTTGAGGTCGGAAAGCAGGATCTCGCCTTCGTAGTCGGCATCCATGCCGCCCACCGCGGCGTGGAGGGCCAGTGCGTATTCGGTGGGGCTTCGTCGTTCCACCTTGACGCATCCTGGCAGACATTTCTGCAGCACGTCGGGATCCAGCAGGGCATCCCAGGTCTGGTGCTGCGTGGCGGGAATCCATTGAGCATCGGCAATGCGCATGACAGTCTCCTTGCGAGCCTGTGGACCCTTTTGTCAACCGCTTTGGAACCTATTCTGGCGCTAAATGCCGGGTTTGACTAGGGTTTGGCGCAGACAATGCAGTGAATAGCGCAATCAGGGTGATATACAGGCTGACGGAGCGCATGCCCCGGAACATCAGTTCGGTCAGCCCGAACACGGCAAAGCCCAGGCACACCGCCAGCCCCATGGCGGCCGCGACGCGCTCGGCCCGGGGCACGCGCGCAGCGAGCCGGCGCGCGAACAGCCATGCCGGCGCGAAGTACAGCATCAGCAGCGCCACGCCGCCGGGCAGGCCATAGGTGACCAGCGCCATGAGGATGTCGTTGTGCGGCTCGCCGAAATCGCGCGCCACGTACGGCGACACGGCGCCGGCGGCGGCGCGCTGCTGCAGCGCGTCGCTGAAGCTGGAGCCCCCGCCAATGCCTGACCAGGGGTCGCTTTTGATCATGTGCCACGAGGCGCCCCACAACTGCAGGCGGATGCACATGGAGGTGTCGGCCGTGGGGTCGACCGTCATGCATTGCTGGATTTCGTGGGCGCCCTTGACCACCCGCTCGCGCAGCGCCGGGCTGGACGCGCCGATGGCCAGCGCCAGCGCCCCGATGCCGGCCAGCGCCGCCAGGGCCCGCAGCGGCCGGCGCAGCCATCCGGCCAGCGCCACGCCGATGAGCGCGAACACGGGGATCGCCATCCAGCCGGTGCGGGTCTGGGTCAGCACGAAACCGGCGAATGTGAGCGCCGCCACGGCGATCTTGAGCGCGCGTTCCGTCCGGGGGTGGCGCGTGAACTGCCAGCCGATGCTAAAGACCGCCAGCACGGCCATCAACAGCATCAGGTTGCCATAGCCCACGGCGTTGAACTGAGGCGTGAGGGGACGCTCCAGCGCCGGGCCGGCCAGGTAGCCGACGATCGCCGCGGCCAGCACGCCGGCCGCCAGCGGCCCCCAGGCGGACTGGCGCAGCCGGTCGCGGTCCACCAGCAGGAACGCCGCCGTCAGGCAGGGGAAGCCCAGCGCGATGCGCAACCCGCGCTCTATCTCGGCGCCGCCCCACTCGGCATTGAGCCACTGGCTCAGCAACGCCGCCGCCAGCGGCAGGCACAGGGCGGCGATCAGCCAGCGATAGGGGCGCAGGAGTGCCTGGCGGCGCGGCGCCGGCGTGGCCGCGATAATGATGAGACAGGCGAGCGACAACAGATAGAACAGCCCGCTGCCGCCCCCCATGGTCAGCGTCAGCACGGGCAGCAGGCCCACCAGAACGGTGACCAGCAGGGAAGCGTGGCGTAGAGTGGAATGCGTCATGGAGATGGCCGTCCGGGCCGCTTGCAGCATGGAGGGCTACCTTCTGCCGCCACGAATACTACAAGATAATGCAAATGAAATAAAATCTATCGAATTGCCCTGGATTTGCATCGAGAATACGCAAAGGAGGACGGGCAAGGGTGCAGCTTGAGTTACCGGACGTACCGAATTGGAGACTGCCGCGCCGCTATGGGGGCGTTTTGCCCGGCCAGTATAACCGAGATGACGTAATTTGCCGGCAAATAGGCGCCTGTTTGCCCCTTGTGGGCCGGCGCGCGGACTAACATCTGCGGACCAATCCAGTATCCGGAAACACCACGCAAGGGCGCCAACCCATACAATCCGCCCGGGATCGGCTCCGGGCCGGTTCTTTACACAGCTTCGATATGCAATATCTGTTGACAGCGTTCCTTACTTCGCTGGTGTTCACCGCGCTGATCGTCCGGTGCCGCTTCTGGCACAACGGCCTGACCATCGACTATGAGCTCGACGGCGTACAGAAATACCATGCCAAGCCCGTGCCGCGCATTGGCGGCGTGTCGCTGGTGGTCGCCATGGCGACCACCTGTATGGTGGCGGCCGTGCGCGAACCGCAGGAGCTGCCCGAACTGCTGTTGCTGTTGCTGGCGGCCGCGCCCGCTTTCCTGGGCGGCCTGGCCGAGGACCTGACCAAGAGCGTGCGGGTGCTCACCCGCCTGCTGCTGGCGATGGCGTCCGGGGCCCTGGCCTATTTCCTGCTGGGGGCGGCCGTCACGCGGGTGGACATCATCGGCCTGGACTGGCTGTTGCAGTTCGGCATCATCTCGTTCGTCTTTACCATGGTGGCGATCAGCGGCGCGGCCAATGCCCTGAACATCATCGACGGCTACAACGGCCTGGCGGCGGTGGTGTCGGCGATGATCTTCGCCGGCTTCGCCTATGTCTGTTTCTATGTGGGCGACCGCATGCTGCTGATCGTGGCCCTGGGCATGCTGGGCGGCGTGGTCGGGTTCCTGATCTGGAATTATCCGCGCGGCCACGTCTTCCTGGGCGACGGCGGCGCGTACTTCCTGGGGTTCATGATCGGCGAGCTGTCCGTGCTGCTGCTGGCGCGCCATCCCGAGGTATCGGCCTGGTTCCCGCTGCTGTTGTGCATTTATCCCATCTTCGAGACCTTGTTCTCCATTTATCGCAAGCGCTGGCTGCGCGGCCGCTCGCCCGGCGCGCCGGACGGCGTGCACTTGCACATGCTGATCTACAAGCGCGTGGTGCGCTGGGTGGTGGGCTCGCGCGAGGCGCACCACCTGACCTGGCGCAATTCGCTGACGTCGCCGTACCTGTGGCTGCTGTCGTCGCTCGCGGTGATCCCCGCGGTGCTGTTCTGGCAACTGCCCGTCATGCTGATGGTGTGCGTGGCGGCCTTCTCGGTGACCTACGTGGTGCTGTACCGCCGGCTGGTGTTGTTCCGCATGCCGAAGTGGATGGTGCTGAAAAAGAAAAAGCGCCACAGGGCCTGAGACAGTACGGCATGGTGATTTTCGTACGTTCTTATATTGCCGATCTGGATGCGCGCCTGGGCAAGTATTTCAAGGCGCTGGATACGGACGGCCTGCCGTGGCGCTTCATCGGCTGGAACAAGACCGGCGCGGCCGCCGCGCCGGACTCCCGCTGCGACTATTTCGAGCGCCGCGCGCGGCTAGGCGCGGGCTGGTCGAACGCGGCCGCGCTGCTGCTCTGGAATCTCTACATTCTGCGGCAGTTGGTCCGCCAGCGCGCCCAGGCGCGGGTCGTGCATGCCGTCGATCTCGACTGCGCGCTGGCTTGCTGGCTGTACTGCGCGCTGTTCCGGCGCCGCCTGGTGTTCGACATCTATGACAAATACACCGCGGTGCGCAACATCCGCGGCTGGCCGGGACGCATCCTGGACGCCCTCGAGCGCCGTCTGGCGCTCGGCGCCCCGCTCACGCTGCTGGCCAGCGAAGAACGGCTGGCGCAACACCGCATTCCGGCCGGCCGCGGCAATGTACTGGTGCTGGAGAACGTGCCGCAGGCCGACATGCCGGAGCCGGCGCCCAGCCCGGCGCGGCCGCCCTGGAAGATCGGTTATTTCGGCGTGCTCGAGGCGCGCCATCGCGGCCTGGAGGACCTGCTGGCCGTATGCGCGGGCCGCGACGACGTCGAACTGCACGTCGCCGGCTACGGCGCGCTGCAGGAGGACTTCGCCGCCGCCGCGCGCCGCCATGCCAACGTCTTCTTCCATGGGCCCATGCCCAGCGGGCAGGGGCTGGCGCTGATGGCGGACACCGACATCATCGCGGCTCACTACTATCCTTCCGTGCCCAACCATGCCTACGCCTCGCCCAACAAATACTATGAACACCTGATGCTGGGCCGCGCCCTGGTCACGACCCGCGACACGCCGCCCGGACGCCGGGTCCAGGCGCACGGCACCGGATGGGCCCTGCCGCCAGGGGCCGACGCGCTGCGCCAGTGGCTGGACGGGCTCACCGGCCCGGCGGTACGGCAGGCGGGCGCCCAGGCGCGCGCGCTATGGCGGCAATGCTACGCCTCGTATTTCCAGGAGCATTACTGCGGGGCCTATGTGGCGCGCGTCCGGGCGCTGCTGGAAGGAGCCGCGCATGGCGCATGAGCATCCGCCGGCCGTCTCCATCGTCATGCCGGCGTACAATGCCGGGCGTTTCATCGGCGCGGCGATCGAATCGGTCCTGGCCCAGACCTGCCAGGACTGGGAACTGATCGTCGTCGACGACGCGTCGGCCGACGGAACCGCCGGCCTCGTGCGTGCCTACCAGCAGCGCGATGCGCGCATCCGCTACGAAAGGCAGCCGCGCAACCAGGGCGTCGCGGCGGCCCGCAACCGCGCGCTGGAGCTGGCGCGGGGCCGCTATGTGGCTTTCCTGGACAGCGACGACGCCTGGGAGCCCGCCAAGCTGGCGCGCCAGGTGGACTTCCTGGAGCAGTCCGGCGCGGCCATTTCTTATGCGGCCTACCTGCGGGTCGACGAGGAGGGGCGGGTGCTGTCCCGGGTGCGCGTGCCCGCCATGGTCACGTACGCCGATATGCTTACGTCGAACCATATCGGCAACCTGACCGGCATTTTCCGCCGGGCCGAGCTGGCCGACCTGCGGTTCGAGCCGGTGCGCCACGAGGATTATCTGTTCTGGCTGCAGGCCATCGAGCGCGTCGGCGAAGCCCGCGCCACGCCTGCGGACGAACCCCTGGCGCGCTACCGCGCCAGCGCGGGTTCGCTGTCCGGCAACAAGCTGCACGCGGCCGGCTGGCAGTGGCGCATCTACCGGCAGACGCTCGGGTTGTCGGTGGCGCGCAGCGCCTGGTTGTTCGTGTGCTATGCCGTCAATGCGCTGCGCAAGCGGTGCGCATGGTGCGGCATGTTTCAATGACTGGTCACATTCAAGTGGAAGCTAGCGTTCGTGTCTAGGCTATCAAAACATAATCCTTCGTTGCTGTACCTGCTCAAGAGCCTGGGTACCCATCGACAGCTGATCGGCAACCTGGTCAAGCGCGAAGTCATCGGGCGCTATCGCGGTTCGGCCCTGGGCCTGCTGTGGTCGTTCTTCAACCCGGTCCTGATGCTGCTGGTCTATACGTTCGTCTTCAGCGTGGTGTTCAAGGCGCGCTGGCCCGGCGGCAGCGAGTCCAAGGCGGAGTTCGCGCTGGTGCTGTTCGCCGGCCTGATCATCTTCAACCTGTTCGCCGAATGCATCAACCGCGCGCCCTCGCTCATCCTGGGCAACGCCAACTACGTAAAGAAGGTGGTGTTCCCGCTGGAAGTCCTGCCCTGCGTGTCGCTCGGCTCGGCCTTGTTCCATATGCTGATCAGCCTATTGGTATGGCTGATTTTCTACGTGATCCTGTTCGGCGTGCCGCACCCGACCGTGTTGCTGTTTCCGCTGGTCGTGCTGCCGCTGGCGATCATGACGCTGGGCCTGAGCTGGTTCCTGGCCGCGCTGGGCGTGTACTTGCGCGATGTCACGCAGTTCATCGGCATCGTCACCACCGTGCTCATGTTCCTGTCGCCCATCTTCTATTCGGCCGAAATCCTGCCCGAGCGCTATCGCCCCTTCCTGCACATCAGCCCGCTGACGCTGATCATCGAACAGGGGCGCGATGTGCTGTTCTGGGGCAAGCCGATTGCCTGGGACACGTGGACGCTATATATGATCGCCGCGATCGCGGTCGCCATGCTGGGTTTCGCATGGTTCCAGAAAACGAGGAAAGGGTTCGCCGATGTCTTGTGAACGTGTAATTTCGGTGGACAACGTCTCGAAGCGCTTCGAGATGTACGCGCAGCCGCGTGATCGCCTGCTGCAGTTCCTGTCGTTTGGCCGGCGCCAGTATTTCAAGGAATTCTGGGCGCTGCGCGACGTGTCCCTCCATGTCTGCAAAGGCGAAACGGTGGGCATCCTGGGGCGCAACGGCAGCGGCAAGAGCACGCTGCTGCAGATCATTGCGGGCACCCTGTCGCCCACCACGGGTGACGTGGATGTCAAGGGCAAGCTGGCGGCCCTGCTCGAGCTCGGCTCCGGATTCAATCCCGAATTCACTGGCCGCGAGAACGTATACCTGAACGGCTCCGTGCTGGGGTTCTCCAAGGCGCAGATGGATGCCCGCTTCGACGAGATCGCGGCCTTCGCCGATATCGGCGAGCATCTCGACCAGCCCGTCAAGACGTATTCCAGCGGCATGTACGTGAGGCTGGCGTTCGCCGTGCAGGCCTGCGTGCAGCCCGACATCCTGATCGTCGACGAGGCGCTTTCGGTGGGCGACGAGAAGTTCCAGCGCAAGTGCTTCGACTATATCGAAAGCTTGCGCGCCGCTGGCTGCGCCATCCTGATCGTGACGCACTCGACCTCCACGGTGGAGAAATTCTGCCAGCGGGCCGCCTTGCTGCATCGTGGGGAACTGCATGCGCTCGGGCCGGCCAAGGACGTCATCGACCAGTACCATGCGCTGCTGTATTCGGACGAGAAAACGTACCTGCGCTATCTGAATGCCAGCCAGCCGCAACAGGCGGCTGCCGATGCAGAGAGCGCTTCGCCCGCCCAGCAGCCTGAGCAGGCGGCTGAAGATGGCGAAGCGCGGGCCCTCATCAGGGGATGGCAGGCTCGCGATGAGCGAGGCGAGCCTTGCGAGGCCTTCCAGAGCGGGCAAAAGGCCGTGATCACCGTCGATGTCGACGTGTTCGCGCCCATTACAATGCTGCAGGCCGGGCTGCTCATCCGCACTATAGAAGGCGTGTCCGCATTTGGCACCAGCACCATGTATCACGGCGCCAGCTACCCGTCGGCCCAGCGCGGCGACCGCTTGCGGATCGAGTTCGACCTGGACCTGACCCTGGGCGAAGGGACGTACTTTGCAACCCTCGCCATTGCCGAAGAGGTGACGCAGGCGCACATGGAATACCTGGACCGCAAGACGGATGCCATTATTCTGAAGATCAGCCAGCGGCCGTTGCGCGGCGGCGGCATTGCCGCGCTGCGCTCGTCGGTCAGCGTCGCCAAATTGTGAGCGGCTCATGCCATCCTTGTTGATCGTTACCGAACAATTCGATGTCGGCGGCCTGGAGACATACATTCGCGGCCAGGTGCATATCTTGTCGCGCCTGGGCTGGGACGTGTACCTGGCATGCGCTGGCGAGCCTCGACCCGAGCTGCTGCCCACCGAGCTTGCCGGGCAGTGTCGCGGCTTGCCGCTGAGTGCCTCGGCCAGCGCGGCGGATTTGCTGCGCTCGACTCGTACATTGCGCGAGTTCATGCGCGAGCACGCCATCACGCACGTGCACGCCCATCCGTTCATCAGCCTCTTTCCCGCCTTCCTGGCCGCCAAGCTCGAAGGTGTGCCTTATGTGGCGACGCTGCACGGCCCCAGTTCGCTGAGCGCGGGCTACGGGCCGCTCAATGATTTTCTGCTCGGCAGCGTGATATTGACCCACGCCGACCGCGTGATTGCCGTTTCTGAAGAGGTCCGGTCGCTGGCGGCCGCTTATGTAGACGACGACCGGCTCGTCATGCAGCCGAATGCGGTTGATTCGCAGGCTTTTCGCCCGCAGCCGGCGAGTAGCGAGCCGGCCCGCTGGCTGGTGGTCAGCCGCCTGGATCCGTTCAAGATCGTGGGCATCCGCCAGTTCGCCAGCCTGGCGCGCGAGGCCGGCCTGCCGGGTATCGACGTCGTCGGGGAAGGCCCGGCGCAGGCCGTGCTGCAGCAGCAGCTCGCGCAGGACGGCGCGGCGGATTTTGTGCGCTTCCTGGGGGTGCGCGCCGATGTGGTGGAGCTGATGCGCGCCAGCGGTGGCGTGGCGGGCATGGGGCGCGTGCTGCTGGAAGGCCTGGCGGCAGGGCAGCGTTGCTGCCTGGTTGGCTACGATGGGGTGAAGGGCATGGTCGACGACCAACTGTTCGAGGCCGCGGCCGTCGCGAATTTTTCGGGGCGCAGCCTGCCCAGTATTTCCGCCGAAGAATTGCGCGCGCAATTGGCAAGGCATCCCGCAGGCGACGCGGCATTGTGCCGGAAAGTCGGGCAACGCCATGCCGAATCTGCCGTGTGGGAGGCCTTTTCGGAGCGACTCGCCGCCCTGCGCGCGTCGCCGGCGCCGCTGGCGGCCGCGCTGCACGGGCTTATCCAGTCCGAGACCGTGCAGGCGGACGTGGCACCCTATCTGCAATCGGATACGCTGTTCTACGAGATTGGCCGTGTGACGCACGGCGCGCGGCATTTTTCGCCAGCGTTGGCGGCGTCCTACAGCTTCTACTTTCAGCGAGCCCAATGGCGAGCCGGGAAAGAAGAGCTGGCGTCGCTGGCTGTTTCATTGGCGGAGAACCGGCGGCGGATGGACGAGGCGAGCAGCCAGCTCGATGCGTTGCGGCAGGCAGAGCGTGAAAGGGAGGCATCGCAGGGTTGGTGGTCGCGCCTGGCGAAGAAAGGTGCCCGCGATTGATCGCGATGACGGGCGCAGGCTGGCTGGCGATAAGCCTGCCCGCTGTCCGGCGCGAATAATTCGAAGCATGTAATCGCACGGCCTGCGTCGCCGCAGCATGGAGCAGGGCCGGCAAGGATGTGGAATGGAATGAAAAAACTCAAAGGTTTTGCTGTCTCCTGGTTTTTTGCGCCCTATATCGGCTCGGCCGATCTGGATTTTTTCAAGCGCATCAAGGACACGGACATCTCGTATACGGTGGTGCAGGCCGCACGCGACCGGCGTGACGATCAAGTACTGAAATACGCGTCCACCGACATCAAGCGGATCGAGGTCCAGGTAGACCATGCCAATCCGCGCACCGAATCGGCGCGTGCCGCCTTCGTGCGCGCCGTGCTCGACGCCTATACCCAGTCGGGCGAAAAATTCGACTTCATCATTTCGCATTCCAATGAGTTGATCAGCCATGCCGCGGCGGCCGAGATCAAGAAGCTGCACCCGGAACTGCCTTGGATCACCTATTTCGGCGACCTGTTCGTGCGCAACCCGTACGTAACACGGGGCTTCCCGTTGGCGGCCGAAGACCGTGCCATCGAACGGGACACGCTGCGCCAGGCCGATCGCGTCATTCTGAACAACAGCTACCAGCGCGATCTCATGTTCACCGGCGATTTGGCGCCGCTGGTGGACAAGGCCGTGGTCATTCCGCATTGTTTCGACCCGCGGATGTACCCTCAAACGGCAACGCAAAGTAACGACAAGTTCGTTTTTTCCCACCTCGGCATGCTGTACTACATCAAGCGTACGGCTACGCCGGTGCTGCGCGCAGTGGACCGCCTGCTGGAAATCTATCCCGAATATCGCAGCCGGTTCGAAGTGCGATTCTATGGCGCTTCGCCCGGCGCACAGGACCTCCAGCAGCATGCTGCAATGCGCAATTCCAGCCACGTGCGGTTCGAGAAACCCGTGTCTTATGCGGAAAGCCTGCGCCTGATGTGCGAGGCGGATGCCCTGCTGCTGATCGACGGACTATTCTCCCCGGAGGAAGACGGCCTGGACTGCAATCCGTTTTTCCCCGGCAAGTTGACGGACTACATGGGGGCGCGCCGGCCGATCGCGTCGGTCACGATGCCCAAGGGGCCCACTGCCGAAATCATGGCGCGGGCCGGCAATCTGGTCGCGGATGCCCGCATCGACCGCATCGCTTATGTATTGAAACGATACATAGACAAGAAAATCACCCCCGATTATTCGGTTTACAACGAGTACACCGTCGACAAGGTGGCGCCGCAGATGGAAAGCGCGATCCGGTCGGTATTGAAGGTTTGAGATATGAGCAATTACGACGTCATCATCGTGGGCACCGGGTTCGCCGGTTCTATCCTGGCCGAGCGCCTCGCTTCCCAGCAGGGCCGGCGCGTGCTGCTGGTCGAACAGCGCGACCATGTGGCCGGCAACATGTACGACTACCAGGACGAACATGGCGTACGGGTGCACAAGTATGGCCCGCACCTGTTCCGCACCAATAGCCCGCGGGTGCTGGAATACATCTCCCAGTTCACGGGCTGGCACCCGTACCAGCACCGCGTGCTGGCCGACGTGCAGGGCCAGCTGGTGCCCGTGCCCTTCAACCTGACCTCGCTGGAGAAGCTGCTGCCGGACCAGGCGGCCGAATTGAAGGACCTGCTGGTGGGCGAGTTCGGCATGGACGTCAAGGTGCCGGTGTCGGTGCTGCGCAAGCACGGCGACCCGCGCATCCGCGAACTGGGCGACTTCATTTTCCAGAACATCTACCTGAACTACACCACCAAGCAGTGGGGCGACAAGCCCGAGAACCTGGATTTCGAAACGATCACGGCGCGCGTGCCGGTGCATCTGTCGTACGACGACCGGTATTTCCAGGAAAGCCACCAGGCGCTGCCGAAGGATGGCTACACGGCGATGTTCGAGAAAATGCTGGCCCATCCGCTGATCGAGGTGCGCCTGAACACCAAGGCCAGCCAGCTGCTGAGCCTGCAGCCCGATACCGGCGCCGTGCTGTTCGAAGGCCACCCGTTCGAAGGCACCGTGATCTACACCGGTGCCCTGGATGAGCTGTTCGGCTACTGCTATGGCGAGCTGCCGTACCGGTCGCTGCGCTTCGACCTGGAGACGCACGACATGGACTACTACCAGCCGACCGCCACGGTGAACTACCCCAACACCCAGGCCTACACGCGCATTACCGAGTACAAGCACCTGATGGACGCCAAGCCGGCCAAGACGACCATCATGAAGGAGTACCCGCAGGAATACGACCGGCGCGTGCCTTCCAAGAGCATCCCGTATTACCCCATACCCAAGGACAGCAACGCCGAGCTGTACGCCAAGTACCTGAAGCTGGCCGAGTCGTTCAAGAGCCTCAAGCTGGTGGGCCGGCTGGCCGAATACCGCTACTACGACATGAACAACATCATCGAGCGGGCGCTCGATGTCTATGAAAAAGAATTCGCGGGCGGGTCGAAGTAATGCCGAAGGTCAGCGTAGTCGTACCGGTATACAACCTGGAATTCTATGTCGAGCGCTGCCTGGCCTCGCTGGCCCGGCAGACTTGCCAGGACATCGAAGTGCTGGTCGTCAACGATGGCGGCACTGACGACAGCCAGTTGATCATCGATGAATACGTGGCGCAGTACCCCGCCATGTTCAAGTCGTTCATCAAGCCCAATGGCGGGCACGGCGCGGCCTGCAACTACGGCATTGACCGGGCGACCGGCGAGTACATCATCATCGTCGACGGGGACGACTTCCTGGACCCCGATGCGATCGAGTTCATGTACGACAAGGCGCAGGAAACGGGCGCCGATCTGCTGATCGGCAACTTGCGTTATTGCTTCAGCGATCGTACCCAGCCGTTCAAGCCGGTACCGTTCGAAACGGAACGCGAACTATCGGCGGAAGACCGCGATCTGCTGTACCGGAATTGGGCGACACCCTGCGGCCGGATCTATCATCGGTCTGTTTTTGCCGACCCCGACGTGCGGCTGCTGCCGGGAATTTTCTTTGCCGACGCGAACTTCGCGCCCAAGAGCTATCTGGTGGCGAAGAAAATCTACTATGTAGACAAAGAGCTCTATAACTACGACATCACGCGGCCTACGCAGTCGATGCAGCAGACGGACAAGCGCATCCTGAATATCGTTCCCGCGCTGCAGGATATGCTGGCCTTTTATCGCAAGAAAGGGCAGTTCGAGGCCAAGCGCCAGCAGCTCATGTGGTACGTGGGCATGCACTGCGTGGCCTGGATTCAGCGCGTGAAAGGGCTGCATGGTTATCCCAGGCTGCGGGCCCTGCGCGAGATTTTCGCGGTAGCGGACGAGAATTTCGGGGCCGACTGGCTGAAAACCGGCATTGCCTGGGACATCTTCGGGCGCAAGGTGCATCGCGGCGTGAAGATCGCGCGCATGCTGAATTATGTGCCCATCGTCGCGTTCTGGAAGCTGATGGCCGTCCTTGGCAAGCTCGATCGGGGCGTAGAGGCCGTCCTGGCCTTTCCGCTGCGCGCCTATCGCGCCGTGAAGCATCGTGTCCGCGCCCGCATGGGGGCGGTGCTCTGACGCTGGCCGGCCCGGCGGGCGTCCAGGGCGTGTTGTGTTGTACATTTCCTGCTTCTACCGCACCGCCCCGCTTTGATGCCTACTCGCATTCTCATCGTCCGCACATCGTCGCTTGGCGACCTGGTGCACATGCTGCCGGCCATTTCCGACATCGCCCGGCATGTGCCCGACGCCGTGATCGACTGGGTCGCGGAAGAGGCGTTTGCCGAAATCCCCGCCTGGCATCCGGCCGTCCACGAGGTCATCAAGGTGGCGCACCGCCGCTGGCGCAAGGCCTGGTGGTCCGAGCCGGTGAAGGCCGAGCGGAGGGCCCTGGCCGAACGGCTGCGCGCCGTGCAGTATGACGTGGTGCTGGACATGCAGGCCTTGTTGAAATCGGCCTGGCTGGTGCGCCAGACGCGCGGCGTGCGCCATGGGCTGGACTGGCGTTCGGCCCGCGAGCCACTGGCTTCGCTGTTCTACCAGGTACGCCATCGGGTGGAGTTCTGGCAGCCGGCCGTCATCCGCCAGCGCACCCTGGCTGCGCTGGCTTTCGGCTACACCTATAGCGGGCCGCCCGATTTCGGCCTGCAGGCGTTCGCGCGCCAGGCGCAGGCCGAGGCCCGCGCGTGCGCCGCGGCGCCCGAGCAATGCGCGCGTCCGCACCATCACCTGAACACCGATCACGGCTATGCGGTCATCATGCCGTCGGCCAGCCGCGACGACAAGCTCTGGCCGGAAGACGACTGGCGCGCCGTGTTCGCGCGCTTGCGCGAGGCGGGTTGCACGCTGCGCCTGCTGGCCGGCAATGCGCAGGAGGCCGAGCGCGCCCAGGCGCTGGTGGCCGGCCTCGACGGCGCGGAAGTGCTGCCGCGCATGGACCTGACGGCCATCGCCCGCCTGCTGGCCGGCGCGCGCCTGATGGTGGGGCTGGACAGCGGCCTGACACACCTGTCGGCCGCGCTCGGCCGGCCGACCATCGGCATCTACCGCGCCTCCACCCCGGTGCGCACGCCGCTGGTAGGGCCCAGTTTCACCGCCAGCCTGGGCGACCGCGGCGCTCCGCCTTCGCGCGAGGCGGTGCTGGCATCGGTCGACCAGGCCCTGGCGGCCGGCTGACATGAGCCGGCCCGCCGCTTTCCGGGCCGGGCGCCGCCCTGTGGCGCGCTGAGATGCGGCGCGGCGTCTATACCCTGGCTTTATACGCGGCGGCGCCGCTGGCCTGGCTGTGGATGGCGCGGCGCGCCCGGCGGGCTGGCGGCGAGTGGGGCATTTTCTCGGCCGCGCGGTTCGGCCGGGCCGATCCGGCCGCCCCGGCGCCGTTCGCCCGGCCGCCGGTGTGGGTGCATGCCGTCAGCCTGGGGGAAACCCGCGCCGCCCAGCCGCTGGTGCAAGCCTTGCTGGAGCGCGGCTTGCCGGTCTTGTTGACGCACACCACCGCTACCGGCCGGGCGGAAGGGGCGCGCCTGTTCCGGGCGGCGATCGCCGCCGGGCAATTGCGCCAGACCTGGCTGCCGTACGACTTTCCCGCCGCTGCGCGCGGTTTCCTGGCCCGCTATGCGCCGCGCTGCGGCCTGCTGATCGAGCGGGAAGTGTGGCCGAATCTGCTGGCCCAGGCGCGCCGCCTGGGGGTGCCCATGGCGCTGGTCAGCGCCCGTTTCTCGGCCTCGTCGCTGCGCCAGGCGGCGTGGCTGGGGCGCGCGCTGCGCGAGGCGCTGGCGGGCCTGGAGGCAGTGCTGGCGCAGACTCCCGAAGATGCCCGGCGCCTGGAGCAGGCCGGAGCGCGCGCCGTGCAGGTGACGGGCAACCTGAAATTCGACCTGGCCCTGCCGCCGGACCAGGTCCAGGCAGGGCAGGCCTGGCGCCGCGCGCTTGGGCGGCCGGTGGTGGCGGTGGCCAGCACGCGCGAGGGCGAGGAGGCGATGTTTGCCCCGGCCATGCGCGCGCGGGCGGGCGGCGGCCGGCCGGTGCTGTACGTGCTGATTCCCCGGCATCCGCAGCGTTTCGACGAGGCCGGCGCGCAGCTGCGCGCGGCCGGGCTGGCCTATGTGCGGCGCTCCGGGGCGGCGGCGCCGGACGAGGCCTTGCCGCCGGTGGCCGGCGAGGTGGATGCCGTGCTGGGCGATACGCTGGGCGAGATGGCGTTCTACTATGCCGCTGCCGACGTCGCCATCGTGGCCGGCAGTTTCGCGCCGCTGGGCGGACAGAACCTGATCGAGGCCTGCGCGGCCGGCGTGCCGGTAGTGGTGGGGCCGCATACGCACAACTTCAAGCAGGCGGCTGAGGACGCCATCGCCGCCGGCGCCGCGCTGCGCGCACCCGATGCCCAGGCGGCCCTGGACGCCGCGCTGGCGCTGCTGGATGACGACGGGCGCCGCCAGGCCATGGGGCAGGCCGCCCGGCGCTGGGCGGCCGGGCATGCCGGCGCCACCCAGCGTACGCTGGCCGCGCTGGCGCGCTGGTTGTAGGCGTGTGCAGGGCCGGTGTCAGCCGCCGGCGAAGGGGTCCGCCACGCCGGGGTCGGCGGGCTGCAGGGTGTAACCGATGTCCCCGGCGACCTCGCGCAGGATGTCCTGGGCCAGGTTGAAGGCCGTGTTGGCCGCCGGCACGCCGGCGTAGACCGCGTTTTGCAGCAGCACTTCCTTGAGCTCGTCGGGCGTCAGGCGCGAGTCATCGCGGGCGGTGAGCGCGGCGCGCACGTGCAGTTCGAATTCTTCCCAGCGGCCCAGCGCCAGCGTCACGGCCAGCACCATCATGCGGCGCGGCTTGTGCGGCAGGCCCGGGCGGCTCCAGATATCGTGCCACGCGTAGCGGGTGATCAGGTTCTGGTAGTCGGCCGTGAAGGTGGTGGCCCGTGCCAGCGAGCGTTCGACCCAGGCATCGCCCAGCACGGCGCGGCGGTTGGCCAGGCCTTGTTCGAAATCGTCTTTGCGGCTCATGGTGCGCGCTCCGGTGTTGGTGATCGCCACGCCGGCAAGAAAACGGCCGGGGACGCGCCCGGCCGTCCTGCCTGCGCGAGGAGGGCTTCAGTTCACGCTGATGTGGTTGGCCTTGACCACATCCGCCCAGCGGGCTTCTTCGGCGGCGATGAATTTGGCGAAGTCTACCGCGCTCGAGCCCACCGCGGTCAGTCCCAGCTTGGCCAGCTTGTCGCGCGTCTCGGGGCGCGCCAGCGTTTTCTGCACGATGTCCTGCAGCTTGGCGACGACCTCCGGCGGCGTGCCGGCGGGCAGGAAGAAGCCGTTCCATTCGGCGACGTCGAAGCCGTTGATGCCCGCTTCGGCCACGGTCGGCACGTCCGGCAGCTCGGGCATGCGCCGGGCCGACGAGACGGCCAGCGCCTTGAGCTTGCCGCCCGTGACGTAGTTCAGGCTGGACGCGGCGTTGGCGAAGTACACGTCGACCTGGCCGCCCATCACATCGACGATGGCCGGCGCACCGCCCTTGTAGGGCACGTGCAGGACGTCGATGCCGGCGTCTTTCTTCAGCAGTTCGCCGGCCATCTGGGCCAGGCTGCCCGGACCGTACGAGGCATAGGTGTAGCGGCCCGGCTTGGCCTTGGCGGCCTGGATGAAGTCCGGCAGGCTGTTGAACGCCGAGCCGGTTGCCGCCACCAGGATGTTGGGCACGGTCACGGCTTGCGAGACCGGGATGAAATCCTTCTTGGCGTCGTAGGGCAGCTTGCGCAGCACGGGGTTGATGGCGAAGGCCGAGGCATCGTACAGGACGGTGTAGCCGTCCGGCTTGGCGCGCGCGACATAGGCGGCGCCGATCGAGCCGCTGGCGCCGCCCTTGTTCTCGATCACCACGCTCTGGCCGGCCACCGCGCTCATGCCCTCGGCGATGATGCGGGCGGCGTTGTCGGCGCCGCCGCCGGCCGAATACGGCACCACCAGGGTGATCGGCTCGCCCGGATACCCGGCCGCGTGCGCCGGCAGGCCAGCCAGGCCGAGCGCGGCGACGACCGCCAGCGCGCTCCAGCGCCATGTTGTGTTCTTGCTCATGTTTATCCTCCTCCTGTGCGGGGACGTTCAGTGATTTCTCGGTTGTGGCGCGCCGCTGTCAGACGGTCGCGATGGGGTTGACCGGCGCGCCCACCAGTCCGGGGACATGAATGGGCGCGGCGGTCAGGAAAAATGCGTGGCGGCCGTGCTCGCGCAGCCAGCGCGCCAGGGGGGTCAGGTGCCAGAGCTCGCCCAGCGGCAGGCCCAGCTTGACCAGGCACTGCTCGTGCAGCGGCAGGAGCGCTCCCTGGCCGGCGCGCAGGCTGTGGTTGCGCAGTTCCACGGCGTGGTTGTCGGCGGCGATGGCGGCGATCCTGCTGTCCTTGATCCAGGCCAGCAGCGCCGGATCGTCGCCGTCGAGGACCGCGCAACTGGTGCGCAGGCGCTCCTGGTCGGCGTCGTCCAGGCTGAGCGCCAGGTCGGCCAGGCCGGTGTGCAGGCACAGTACGTCGCCGGGCCGCACGCTGACGCTGTCGGCGCGCATGACTGCCATCAGGTCGGCGTGTGAAACCTTGCGCTGGCCGTCGCCGAAGTGCGCGCGCAGGTCGACCAGCACGCCGCGCCCCTGGATGCCATGTTGCGCCATGGGCGCGATCGACAGGTCGCGCGTGCCCGCGAAGCCGTCGGCGCGCGGCTCGCTCACCGTGAAGCCGTTGTAGCCGACCGGCGTTGCCGTGCCGCTGCCGTGCGCATCGAACAGCGTGTTGACATGGCCGAGCGCGTCCCATTGAGTGGAATACTGCGGCGACAGCGTCACGCTGTCGTCGCTGATGACGTCAGTAGCGCCAGGGACGTCGCGCGCCAGCGGGTAACGGTAGACCGGCACGCCGTTCTTGTCGGCCGGCCGGATTACCGGACCCTTGCGCCTGGGGTTGAGCACAGGAGCGCGTGGCACGGTCAGCGGCAGGCTCAGCGAGAAGGACAGTCCTTCGCGTATTTCGGCAATCGCGGCGAGCCGCGCCTGGCGGTCCATGAAATTCAGGGTGCCCAGTTGGTCATCGGGGCCGAAATCCCCCCAGTTCGACCCGTCGGGCCGGCGGCTGTAGCGCGGGGCCTGTTCCATGGTTGGTGTCTCCTGTGTGGTTTTGGTACGGGACCGAGCCTACAGCACCGCTGCTTCCCGGAGCAGCCGCTCGATCTCCGCGTCCGCGTAGCCGAGGCCGGCCAGGATCGCGCGGCTATGCTGGCCCAGGCCCGGCGCGCCGGCCGCGGGAATGGCGGCCGGCGAGGCTTCATCCTGCGCGCCGAAGTGGGCCCACCGGCCCAGCCCCAGGTACTTGCCCGCGTCGGTGTTCTCATATTCGCGCAGGAAGCCCATGGCCTGGACTTGGGCGTGGTCGAACATGTCCTCGACCCGGTTGACGACCGCGCAGGGCACGCTCTGGCCGAAACGCCCGGCCCAGTTGCGCGCGGTATCGGCCGCCAGCGCCTGGCGCACCAGGGGGACCAGCACGGCGGCCTGGGCTGCGCGCTTTTTCACGGTGTCGTAGTCGGGGTGTGCGGCCAGCTCTGGCAAGCCCAGGTGGGCGCACAGCGCTTGCCAGAAATGGGGCGTGTTGGCGGAAATGTACAGGTAGCCCTCGCCGGTGGGATGGATGCCGGTGATGCCGCCCGAGCGCATGTCGCGTTCGATATGCAGGGGTTCGCCTTCGGCGTAGACCAGGCGGGCCGATTGCATCGCCAGCGCGGCGCCCAGCAGCGACACCTCGATGGCCTGGCCGCGGCCGGTGCGCTCGCGCTGGTAGAGCGCGGCGGCCACGCCGTTGGAGATCAGCGCCGCGCCGTAATAGTCGACCACCGAGCCGTACAGGATCTCGGGCGGACCATCCGCCTTGCCCTGCGCCGCGCACATGCCCGTCATCGACTGCAGCACCTGGTCGTAGCCGGCGTGGCGGGCCATCGGCCCCTTCGCGCCGTAGCCCGTCATGGCGCAATAGACCAGGCGGGGATTCAGCGCGGCCAGGGTGGCGTAATCGATGCGCAGCCGCTCGGGCACGCCCGGCCGGAAGTTGTGCACCAGTACATCGGCTTCGCGCACCAGGCGCGTCAGCACGTCGTAGCCGGACGCGTTCTTGAGGTTGAGGCACAGGCCGCGCTTGTTGCGGTTGATGCCCAGGAACGCGCGGCTCTCCGCCGCCAGTGTCGAGGGATACTTGCGCAGGTTGTCGCCTTCCGGGGGCTCGATCTTGATGACTTCCGCGCCCATGTCGCCGAGCAATGCACAGCCATAGGGGCCGGCGATGTAGGCGCTCAGGTCCAGCACTTTGATGCCGGCCAGCGGCAGGCCTTCCGGGGAAACGTGTGGTGTCATGGTCCAGTCTGTGTAAAGAAGTCGGCTCAGGCAGGGCGGCCGGCGGCCAGCAGCACCTCGCGGGCGCGGCGCACGAAGGGGGCGTCGATCATCTTGCCGTCCAGCAGGAACGCGCCCACGCCGGGGTGCACGCGGCTGGCGGCCACGATGCGCTCGGCGGCGTCGATTTCCGCGGCGCTGAAGCCGAAGACGTCGTTGGCGATCGCGACCTGGCTCGGATGGATGCAGGATTTACCCAGCAAGCCGAGGGAGCGGGCCAGTCGCGCCTCGGCGCGGAAGCCCTCCGGGTCGGATACGCGGGCGTAGGCGGCGTCCATGGCAAATTTGCCGGCGGCGCCAGCGGCCAGGCGCAGCGCCAGCATCAGGGCGTGCAGGGTGCGGGGCTGGTAGCGGTCGATGCCGAGCGGCTCGCACAGGTCCGCCAGGCCCAGTTGCAGGCCCGCGACGCGTTCATGGGCGCCTGCCAGCTCGGCCGCGCGCGCCAGCCCGAGCGGGGTCTCGACGTTGACCAGGAAGCCACCCTCGAAGCCGGCCCGCGTGGCCGCGTCGATGGCGGCGCGCACGGCGGCGGCGCTTTCGGTCTTGGGCACATTGAGGATATCGACAGGCAGGCCGGCCAGGGCCGCCACGTCGCCGGCGAAGTGCGGGGTCTCGACCGCGTTGACGCGGACGATAATTTTCTTGGCGTATTGCTTCAGCTGGCTGGCGCGCTGCGGCTCCGCCAGCCAATCTGCGAGGCAGGCCCGCGCCCACTCCTTGCGTTCCGGCGCGACCGCGTCCTCCAGGTCGAACGACAGGGCATCGGCCGCGCTGTTCACGGCCTTGTCGAAGAGTTCCGGGCGCGATGCCGGCACGAACAGCTTGCTTCTCATCGGGGTCTCCAGCCCGGTATTCTGGGCGGGCGCGACCGTGCCAGGGGAAAGGCGGAATGCGATCAGACGATAGAATATCTATCATCATGAACACTGATTTCCTCACCACCCTGGTCGCCGTGGCCCGCCACGGCTCGATGGCGGAGGCCGCCCGCCGGCTGGGCCTGACCCATGGCGCGGTGGCGCAGCAGATCCGCGCGCTGGAGCAGGAGCTGGGGGCGCCGCTGGTGGCGCGCGCCGGCCGCACCGTGCACTTGACCGCCAAGGCGGCCGAGCTGCTGGCGCCCATGCGCGATGTGCTTGAACGCATCGAACAAATCCGCTACCTGGCCCGCTCGGACGAGGTCATGGGCGAGTTGCGGCTGGGCGCGGGCAACACTGCCCTGAATTCAATGGTGCCGGCCATCCTCGAGGAACTGGTGCGGCGCCACCCGCTGGTCAATGTCGAGATCCAGCCGGGGCACTCGGCGCGCTTTTATCCCGCCATCGAGAGCGGCGAGCTGGATGCCGCGATCGCGCTGGAGGCGCCTTACCCGCTGTCCAAAAGCCTGGGCTGGCAACTGCTGCGCGAGGAGCCCTATGTGCTGGCGGCCGCGCCCCGCCACGCTGGCGCGGATCCGCACCGCCTGCTGGCGAGCGAGCCGTTCATCCGTTATCGGCGCAGCGACTGGAGCGGCCGCCACGTGGACGATTATCTGCGCCGCGTCGGCATCACGCCGCGCGACCGGTTCGAGCTGAACGCGATCGAATCGATCGCCGTGATGGTCAGTCGCGACCTGGGGGTGGCCATCCTGCCCCGTTCGACCAACGGCGTCATCGAACGGCTCGGACTGGCCACGCTGGACCTGCCGGCGCCGTGCGAGCCGCGCCGCTTCGGCCTGATCTGGTCGCGCGGCTCGCCGCGGCTGGCGCTGGTCGAGGCGTTCCGCGAAACGGCGGTGGTGCAGTACGCGCGGCTGCCACGCTAGGGGAAACGAGCCGGAAGGGCTTGGCCCCACCCGGCCGCCATGCCTCAGGGGCGGATAATCACGCGCTCGGGGTGCAGTTCCTGGCCCGCGGCGGCATCGCGGCCGGCGTCGTCGGGCCGGCCGCCCAGCCAGCCCTGGCCCAGGGCATAGACCCACAGGTTGGCGACCACGATCAGCACGAAAAGCACACGCATGGGCGAAGGCTCAAAGGGTTTGCGGGTCTGGCTGCGCGGCGAGCAGCGCCAGGCCGTCCAGCACGGGGCGGTCCAGGTAGACGGGCGTGGGAGGGACGCCCGCCGCGCCGCCCGCCTCGGCCAGCAGGCGCTCGGTTTCCTGTTGTACCTCGGGCCAGCCGCCGCCCGCCACATAAATGTCGGCCGGCCGGCCGTAATGCCGGCAAGCGGCCAGCCATTGGCGCGCCACCGCGCCGGCCTGCGCCGCGGCGACGCCGGACGAAATGGCCTGGTGGGTGTCGGTGGGGAAGGCGGTGACCGGGCCGTCGGCCAGCGGCAGGTTGGCCGTGCCGCGCGCCAGCGAGCTGCGCATCAGCGCCGGACCGGGGAGGATCAGGCCGCCGATGAAGACATCGTCGGGGCCGACCGTGTCGAGAGTGGTGGCGGTGCCGAACGAGGCCAGCACGAACGGGGCGTGGTCCCGCGGCAGGCGGCTGCGCACGCCCAGCAGCGATACCAGGCGGTCGGCGCCGAGCTGGGCTGGCTGGGTATAGCGGTTGCGCAGGCCGAGCAGTTCGGCGCGCGAGGTGATCCAGCGCATCGGACAGCCGTGGCGCGCCAGCGCCGCGCCGATGCCCTCGCCGCGCGCCGCGCCGGCCACGTTGACGCCCAGGGCCAGCGCCGGGCGGCGCGCCAGGGTGCCCAGCCAGTCGCCCAGGGCGTCCGGGTCGAGGTTCTCGAAAGCGACGGCGGCGGGCTCGCGCGGGCCATCGGGATGGCCGGGGTCCAGCCAGCCCACTTTGAGGCGGCTATTGCCGGAGTCGATGAGCAGGATCATGCTTGGGCCGTGGTTTGCGGGCGGATGGATACTTCGCCGACCGATACGGGCACCAGGCCCTGGGCGGTCTGCAGCTGCAGGCGGCCCTGGTCGTCCAGGCCTCGCGCGGTGCCGCTGAACAGCACCTTGCCCTGGTCCACCACATTGACGGCGCGTCCCGCCAGGGCGTCGACCGCGTCGAAACGGCGGCCGAAGGCCCCGAAGCCGCTGGTCTCGAGCTCGCGCACCGCCTCGCGCCAGGCGGCGGCGACCGCGCAGATGACGTCGGCGGCGCTCACCGGCCGGCTGCCGGATTGCTCGATGACACAGCTCCAGTCCGCCACGGCGCGGCCCAGCGCCTGCGACAGCGTATCGGCGTCGCGCAGGTTCAGGCCCATGCCGATCACCACCGTGTAGCCGCCCGGCACGTGCGGATCGCGGGTAGATTCGACCAGGACCCCGGCCAGCTTGGCGTCGTGCCATTGCACATCGTTGGGCCACTTGACGCACAGCCCGCCGGCGCCGCCGGCCAGCAGGCGCAGCGCCTCGCAGGCCGCCAGGCCGGCCAGCGGCGACAGCGCGGGCAGGCGGCCGGCCGGCATGCGGACCGGGAATGCGCAGGAGAACATCAGGGCCGCGCCGACGCGGTTCTGCCAGGTGCGGCCGGCCCGCCCGCGGCCGGTCTGCTGCAGGTGGGTGCCTTGCAGCCACGAGCCGGCTCCGGTGCGCGCGCGCGCCAGCAGATTGGCGTTGGTGGAGCCGGTGCTGGCCGTCCAGGCGATGTCCTGGAAGCCGTCCAGCCGCGCGGACAGTTCGCGCGCCAGCGCCTCGGGCGCGGGCAGCTCGGTATGGCGGGCGTCAGTAAGCATGGCGGCGATTGTAAGGGCACCCGCGCCGGGCCGGGCCTTGGCGCGGGTTGGTAACATGCAGTCTACGCGTTTTCCGACAGCTTTCATCCATGCCCGCACGCACCGAAACCGATACCTTCACCGGCGAGGCCGGCCGCATCGATTGCGCCATCGACTGGCCCGCGCAGGCGCCGCGCGGCTGGGCGCTGGTGCTGCATCCCCATTCGTTGCAGGGCGGCGCGCGCGACAACAAGGTCGTCACCACCATCGCGCGCGCCTGCGTGCAGCACGGCCTGGTGGCGGTGCGGCCGGATTTCCGCGGCGTGGGCCAGTCCGAAGGCGAGTTCGACAAGGCGCGCGGCGAAACCCGCGACATGCTGGCCCTGGTGGCGCAAATGCGCGAACGCCATCCCGACCTGGCCGCGGCGCCGTGGGTGCTGGCGGGCTTCTCGTTCGGCACCGCGGTGGCGGCGCAGACCTACGCCGGCCTGGCCGAGGCCGGCGATCCCACGCTGCCCGCCGCGCTGATGCTCATGGGCGCCGCGGTGCAGCGCTTCCAGCAAAGCGAGATCGCGGTGCCGGCCGATACGCTGATGGTGCATGGCGAGCAGGACGACGTGGTGCCGCTGTCGGAAACCCTCGACTGGGCCCGGCCGCGCGACATTCCGGTGGTGGTCGTGCCCGGCGCGTCGCATTTCTTCCACGGCAAGCTGCTGGTGCTGCGCGCGCTGGTGCAGGCGCGGCTCAAGGTCGCGCTCGACCAGGCGTAGCATCGCGTTACCTGCCGGACGCGGCGCGGAACGTTGCCGCGCCGTCGCGGTCCCATCCCCTGCCTATAATGATGCAGCTTTTTGCCCCCCAAGCCGGCGGGCTCTTGATCGTGGACTCTTTGCCGATGAAAAAAAACCGCTCCTTTCCGTCTCCTGTTGCGTTCCCCCGCCGCGCGCTTGCCGGCGCCGTGTTGTCGGCGCTGATGGCGGTTTCCATGCCCGCCTGGGCGCAGCAGCAGCCGGCGGGCCCCGCCACCGCCTCGGCGCCCGCCGCGGCCGTGGCGCCCGTCGCGGAACTGTCGGCGGTGCCGGCGCCCACTATCGCCGCGCGCGCCTGGGTCACCATCGACGTCAACAGCGGCCAGGTGCTGGCATCGTCCAACCCGGACATGCAGATCGAGCCCGCCTCGCTGACCAAGATCATGACCGCCTACGTGGTGTTCAACGCGCTGAAGGAAAAGCGCCTGACGCTCGAGCAGCAGGTGCCGGTGTCCGAGCATGCCTGGCGCACCGGCGGCTCGCGCATGTTCATCGAGCCGCGCAAGCCGGTCACGGTCGACGAGCTCATCCAGGGCATGATCGTGCAGTCGGGCAATGACGCCTCGGTGGCGCTGGCCGAGGCGGTGGGCGGCAGCGAGTCTGCCTTCGCCGCCCTGATGAACCAGGAAGCCGAGCGGCTCGGCATGGCGCATACGCATTTCATGAACGCCACCGGCCTGCCCGATCCGCAGCACATGACCACGGTGGCCGACCTGGCCATCCTGTCGGCGGCGCTGATCAAGGATCACCCCGATTACTACCACTACTACAAGCAGAAAGAGTACACCTACAACAAGATCACGCAGCCCAACCGCAACCGCCTGCTGTGGGCCGATCCGTCCGTGGACGGCATGAAGACCGGCCATACCGAGGCGGCCGGCTACTGCCTGGTGTCGACCGCGCTGCGCGGCGACCGGCGCGTGCTCACGGTGCTGGCCGGGGCCGACAGCGAGGCCACCCGCGCCGAGGAAAGCCTGAAGCTGCTGAACTGGAGCTTCCAGAACTTCGATACGGTCCAGCTGTATGGCCAGAGCCAGCCCGGGCTGGATGCCCGCGTCTGGGAAGGCACGGTCGAGACCGTCAAGCTGGGGCCGCCCAGCCCGGTGTGGCTGACCGTGCCGCGCGGCAAGTCGGCCGAGGTCAAGCCGGTAGCGCAGCGCACCGATCCGCTGGTCGCGCCGCTGTCCAAGGGCCAGCAGGTCGGCACGCTACAGCTCACGCTCGACGGCAAGACGCTGCGCAGCGAGCCGCTGGTGGTGCAGAGCGATGTCGAGCGCGCGGGCTTCTTCGGCCGCCTGGTCGACATGGTCAAGCGCAAGTTCCAATAATCATCCAGTCATTGCGGGGCGGGCGTGCCGCCCCTTTTTCCTTTTGAGGAGCCATCCATGATTCCGGGCATGCCGGGCGACAGCCAGGTGTATCTCAACGGCGAGTTCATGCGGGCCGACGAGGCCAAGATCTCGGTACTGGACCGCGGGTTCATTTTCGGCGACGGCATCTACGAGGTGGTGCCGGTCTACGACGGCAAGCCGTTCCGCATGACCGAGCACCTCGACCGCCTGGATCGCAGCCTGAAGGCGCTGCGCATCGCGCAGCCGATGGAACGCGCGGCCTGGGTCGACCTGATCGGCCAGCTGGCCAGCCGTTCGGCCACGCCCACCTGCATCGTGTACCTGCAGGTCACGCGCGGCGTCTACAAGCGCGACCACGCTTTCCCGGCGCAGGCCGTGTCGCCGACCGTGTTCGGCATGGCCACGGTGTTCAACCCGCCCTCGGCGGCGCAGCGCGAACAGGGCATCAGCCTGATCGGCATCCCCGACGAGCGCTGGCTGCACTGCGAGATCAAGTCGGTCTCGCTGCTGGGCAACGTGCTGGCGCGCCAGCAGGCGGTCGAGGCTGGCGCGGACGAAGTCGCGCAGTTCCGCGACGGCTTCCTGACCGAAGGCTCGTCGAGCAATATCTGGGTGGTGTCGGGCGGCAAGCTGCTGGCGCCGCCGAAGAACAACCTCATCCTGGAAGGCATCCGCTACGGCCTGATGGGCGAGCTGGCGGCCGAGGCCGGCATCCCGTTCGAGGCGCGCCGCATCACCGAGGACGAAGTGGCCGCCGCCGACGAGCTGCTGGTGACCTCGGCCACCAAGGAGGTGTTGCCGGCCACGTCCTTCAACGGCAAGCCGGTGGGCAGCGGCAAACCCGGCCCCGTTTATGCCCGGATCCGCGCGGGTTATGATGCCCGTATCGCCGCCCTGTAGGCCCGACGCGGCCGATCCGCCATGCACCATATCCCGCCCGAAGACTCGCTGATCGAGTACCCGTCCGACTTTCCCATCAAAGTCATGGGCAAGCAGCATCCCGATTTCGCGCAGACCATGACCGACGTGGTGCTGCAGTTCGATCCGGAATTCGATCCGGCCACGGTCGAGATGCGGCCCAGCAAGGGCGGCAACTACATCGGCCTGACCTTCACCGTGCGCGCCACCTCGCGCGAGCAGCTCGACAACCTGTATCGGGCGCTGCACGGGCACCCCATGGTGTCGATCGTCCTGTAGGCGGCCGGGCGCATGCCATGATCAAGTGGTTGCCCCGGCCGGCGGACTACACGCCGGTATGGCAGGCCATGCGGGCGTTCACCGCCGCGCGGCATGCCGGCACGGCCGACCAGGTCTGGCTGTGCGAGCACGCGCCCGTCTACACGCTGGGCCAGGCCGGCAAGCCCGAACACCTGCTCAATCCCGGCGCCATTCCGGTGGTGCAGTGCGATCGCGGCGGCCAGGTCACGTACCACGGCCCCGGCCAGGTGGTGGCGTATGCCTTGTTCGACCTGCGGCGCGCCGGCCTGTTCGTGCGCGAATACGTGCAGCTGCTCGAAGCGGCGGCCATCGGCACATTGGCCGACTTCGGCATCGCCGGCGCCTGCCGCAAACCTGGTGCGCCGGGCGTATACGTGCCGCAGGGGCCGGCCGGCGAACTGGCCAAGATCGCCGCGCTGGGCATCAAGATCCGCAACGGCTACGCCTATCACGGCGTGGCGCTGAACGTCGACATGGACCTGGCGCCGTTCCTGGGCATCAATCCCTGCGGCTATGAAGGCCTGCGCACTGTCGACATGGCTGTATGCGGCGCGCGGCACGACCTGGCGGCCGTGGGCGAGCGCCTGGCGGCCCGCCTGCTGGCCGCGCTGCCGCGGCCGCTGGACGCAACGCGCTAAAATGCCTTTTTCTCTCGGATCGCGCGGTGTTTTCCCGAACGGCGAGCGGTCAAGACGAAGGTGACGAATGTCCACGCTCGAGCCCTCCCTTTCCTCGAACGAATCGCAGGCCGCCGCGCCGGCCGCCTACGATGCCACGCAGAAGCAGAAGTCGCAGGCCAAGACCGCGCGCATTCCCATCAAGATCGTGCCGGCCGAGCGCCTGAAGAAGCCCGAGTGGATCCGCGTCAAGGCGGCCGCGCCGGGCTCGCGCTTCTACGACATCAAGCGCATCCTGCGCGAGCACAACCTGCACACCGTCTGTGAAGAGGCCTCGTGCCCCAACATCGGCGAATGCTTCGGCAAGGGCACGGCCACGTTCATGATCATGGGCGACAAGTGCACGCGCCGCTGCCCGTTCTGCGACGTGGGGCATGGCCGGCCCGATCCGCTCGATGCCAGCGAGCCCGAGAACCTGGCGCGCACCATCGCGGCGCTCAAGCTGTCGTACGTGGTGATCACCTCGGTCGACCGCGACGACCTGCGCGACGGCGGTGCCGCCCATTTCGTCGACTGCATCTCGCGCATCCGCGCCCTGTCGCCCAGCACGCGCATCGAGGTCCTGGTGCCCGATTTCCGCGGCCGCCTGGAACGCGCATTGGCCATCCTGAACGCCGGCCCGCCCGATGTCATGAACCACAACCTGGAAACCGTGCCGCGCCTGTACAAGCAGGCGCGCCCGGGCTCCGACTATGCGCATTCGCTGAAGCTGCTGGCCGAGTTCAAGCAGCTGCATCCCGAAGTGCCGACCAAGTCCGGCCTGATGCTGGGCCTGGGCGAAACCGACGAGGAAATCCTGCAGGTCATGCGCGACATGCGCGCCCATGGCGTGGACATGCTCACCATTGGCCAGTACCTGCAGCCGTCGGAACACCACCTGCCGGTGCTGCGCTACGCGCACCCGGACACCTTCGCCATGTTCGAGCGCGAAGCCTACGCCATGGGCTTCTCGCACGCGGCGGTGGGCGCCATGGTGCGTTCGTCGTACCACGCCGACGAGCAGGCGCACGCGGCCGGCGTCAACTGAACGCGGCGCAACTACGCAGCATCTATCCAGGTGTCAGACACCGGAAGGTGTCTGACACCGCCGCGATGCAACGCCATCCAGGTGTTCACAAGTGTCAGCCACCCTGCGGTGTCTGACGCCTCCGCCCTGCAACGCGCTCCAGGTGTCAGACACCCCATGCGGCGGTCGTTGCCTGCGTGGGGCGTCTCGCGGGGTGTCTGACACCTTCCGAGACACCTTCCCAGCCCGCTTGCCCTGCCGCTTACGGATACGTCTCCGCGTCCGCCAGCGCCAGCCCGCGCTCGTCTTTCTGCGACACGATCACGTCCGTCGTGCGCGGCCACTCGATGCCGATGGCCGGGTCGTCCCAGCGCAGGCAGCGCTCGTGCTGCGGGGCATAGTAGTCGGTGGCCTTGTACAGGGTCTCGGCGGCGTCCGACAGCACCATGAACCCGTGCGCGAAGCCCTCCGGTATCCATAGCTGGCGCTTGTTGTCGGCCGACAGCAGGGCGCCGGCCCAGCGTCCGAAGGTGGGCGAGGACTGGCGCAAGTCCACCGCCACGTCGTAGACCTCGCCGACGATCGCGCGCACCAGCTTGGCCTGCGGCTGGTGGATCTGGTAATGCAGGCCGCGCACCACGTGGCGCGCCGAGCGCGAATGGTTGTCTTGCACGAAGCGCGGCCGGCGCCCGAGCGCGGCTTCGAAGCGCGCGGCGTTGTAGCTCTCGTAGAAGAAGCCGCGCGCGTCGCTGAATACATCCGGCTCGATCAGCACGACATCGGGAATGGCCAGGGGCGTGATTTTCATGAGGCGTCGGACAGGGCGTCGAACGGGCGGGTCAGACAGTCTACCGTGCGGTCCAGGTGCACGGTCCAGTCCGGCAGATCCAGCCCCAGCGCGCCGGACAGCAGGCCGGTATCCAGCAGCGAATTGCGCGGCCGCGGCGCGGGCAGGGGATAGTCCTCCGTGGCGATGGCGCGGATGCGCTCGGGCCGCAGCCGCAGCGGCGCGCCGTTGCGGCGGGCCCGCTCGACCGTGCGGCGCGCCAGGTCGTGCCAGCTGGCGCGTCCGGCCGCGCTCAGGTGGTACAGCCCCTCGTCCAGCTGTTGCCGGCCGTAGGCGGCCAGCGCCAGCGCGGTCACGTCGGCGATCAGCTCGGCCGAGGTGGGGGCGCCGTGCTGGTCGTCCACCACGCGCAGCTCGTCGCGCTCGCGCGCCAGCCGCAGCACCGTCTTGACGAAATTGCGGCCGTGCGCGCCGTATACCCAGCTGGTGCGCAAGACCACCGCGCGGCAGCCGCTGGCCCGGATGGCTTCTTCGCCGGCCAGCTTCGAGCGACCGTATTCATTGAGCGGCGCGGCGGCATCGGTTTCGCGATAGGCGTCCGCCTTCAGGCCGTCGAAGACATAGTCGGTGGAATAGTGCAGCAGCAGCGCGTCGTGCTGCCGCGCGTGCGCGGCCAGCACCGCCACCGCCTCGGCGTTGACGCGGAAGGCCTCGCCCGGATGCTCCTGTGCGCGGTCGACCGCCGTGTGCGCGGCGGCATTCACGATCACCCGCGGCGCCTGCGCCTGCAGCAGGGCCCGCAGCGCGTCCAGGTCGGCCAGGTCCGCCTGCGCGCGCGGCGGCGCCGCCACGCCGCCCAGCGGCAGCAGCGTGCGCCGCAACGCGTTGCCTACCTGGCCGGTGGCGCCGAGCAAGAGTATCTTCATGGCGTGTATTGGGTCTGGATCCACTGGCGATAGGCGCCGCCCGCCACGTCCGCCACCCATTGGGCATGGTCCAGGTACCACTGCACGGTGGCGCGCAGCCCCGACTCGAAGTCGTGCGCCGGGCGCCAACCCAGCTCGCGCTGGATCTTGCCGGCGTCGATGGCATAGCGCCGGTCGTGGCCCGGCCGGTCGCGCACGAAGGTGATCAGCTCGTGGTACGAGCGCCCGCCGTCGCGGGGCCGGCAGGCGTCGAGCAGGGCGCACAGCGCTTGCGCCACCTGCAGGTTGCTGCGTTCCTGGCCGGCGCCGATATGGTAAGCCTGCCCGGGCTCGCCAGCCTGCAGGACGCGGCGCAGCCCGGCGCAGTGGTCCTCGACATACAGCCAGTCGCGCACATGGGCGCCGTCTCCGTACAGCGGCAGCGGCTGGCCGGCCAGCGCGCGGTGGATCAGCAGCGGGATCAGCTTTTCGGGGAACTGGCGCGGGCCGTAGTTGTTGGGGCAATGCGAGGTCAGCACCGGCAGCCCGTAGGTGTGCCCGTAGGCCCGCACCAGGTGGTCGGCGGCCGCCTTGCTGGCGGAATAGGGGTTGTTGGGACGGTACGGATCGCCTTCGGCGAAGGCCGGCGCGCCGGGCGCCAGCGACCCGTAGACCTCGTCGGTGGACACTTGCAGGTAGCGGAACGCATCGCGCGCCTCGCCCGCCAGGGTGTTCCAGTAGGCGCGCACCGCTTCCAGCAGCTGGAAGGTGCCCGCGACGTTGGTCTGGATGAAGGCCTCGGGTCCGCGGATGGCGCGGTCGACGTGCGATTCGGCGGCGAAGTTCAGCACCGCGCGAGGCTGGTGCCTGCGCAGCAGGTCGGCCACCAGCGCGGCGTCGGCGATGTCGCCCTGCACGAACAGATGGCGAGGGTCGCCCCGCAGGCTCGCCAGGTTGCCGGCGTGGCCGGCATAGGTGAGCTTGTCGAGGTTGATGACCGGCTCATCGGTCCGGCCGAGCCAGTCCAGCACGAAGTTCGCGCCGATGAAGCCCGCGCCGCCGGTGACGAGAATGCTCATGGAAGATCCGATCGCCCTAGGGTTGCACGCGCGAATGCTTGCTGGTCCAGAATACATCGCCCGTGCCCTGGGCGCGGTTCAGGTGCCGCGCCAGCACGAACATCAGGTCCGACAGCCGGTTCAGGTACTGTCGCGCCGGGGCATTGACGGGTTCGTCGCGGCCCAGTGCCACCACCGAACGCTCGGCGCGGCGCGCCACGGTGCGGGCCAGGTGCGCCAGCGCGGCTGCGCGGCCGCCCCCCGGCAGGATGAACTCGCGCAGCGGCGGCAGGGCCTCGTTGTACTGCGCCAGGCGCTGGTCCAGGAAGGCGAGCTGGTCTGGCTCGATGGCCGTGTGGCCGGGAATGCAGAGTTCGGCGCCCAGGTCGAACAGGTCGTGCTGGATGGTGTCCAGGTCGGCCTGGACCGCATCGGGCAGGGGTTCGGCGCGCAGCAGGCCGATGACGCTGTTCAGCTCGTCCACGTCGCCCAGCGCGGCGATGCGCGGCGCGTCTTTCGGCGTGCGGCTGCCGTCGCCCAGGCCGGTGGTGCCATCGTCGCCGGTGCGGGTGGCGATGGCGGAGAGTCGGTTGCCCATTGCGGATTCCTTGGGTCTGGAGGTGTTGTCGAGCGGACAAAGCCCTAGTGTAGTGCCGGGCCCGGCCGCGCGAACGCGTTATCCTGTACCTGTACGGACGGCGCCGTTTGCCGGCGCCGCAGGCAACAAGGAGCAATGCAGATGAAACGAGCGCGCACAATGGGGGCCCTGGCGCTGCTGGCCGCCGCGGGACTGGCCCTGTGGGCCGCCGGTCCGGCGCCCGCCCAGGCGGCTTCCCAGGAGACGCAGGCCACGGCCAGCGCCAGCGGCGAGGTGCGCCGGGTGGACGCCGCGGCCGGCAAGGTGACGATCAAGCACGGCGAGATCTCGGCCCTGGGCCTGCCCGCCATGACCCTGGTGTACCAGGCCGAGCCCGCCAAGCTGGCCGGCATCAAGCCAGGCGACAGCGTGCGCTTCACGGCCACGCGCAAGAACGGCAGCTACGTCGTCACGGAAATCAGCAAGTAACGCGGCGCGGCCCGCGGGGCCGCGCCCTGGCTACAGCACGTAGCGCGCCAGGTCCTGGCTGGCGGCGGCCTCCGACAGCTGCGCATCCACGTAGGCGGCATCGACCTTGATCGTCTTGCCGCTGCTGGCGGCGGCGTCGAACGACAGCTCTTCCAGCAGTTTTTCCATGACCGTGTACAGGCGCCGCGCACCGATGTTCTCGGTGCGCTCGTTGACCGAGAACGCCAGCTCGGCCAGCCGTTCGATGCCGTCCTGCGTGAAGTCCAGCTGCACCTCTTCGGTGGCCAGCAGCGCCGAGTATTGCTTGATCAGCGAGGCGTCGGTGTCCGACAGGATGCGCACGAAGTCCTGGGCCGACAGCGATTCCAGCTCGACGCGGATCGGAAAGCGTCCCTGCAGTTCGGGGATCAGGTCCGACGGGCGCGACAGGTGGAAAGCGCCGGAGGCGATGAACAGGATGTGGTCGGTACGCACCATGCCGTAGCGGGTGTTGACCGTGGTGCCTTCCACCAGCGGCAGCAGGTCGCGCTGCACGCCCTGGCGCGAGACGTCCGCGCCGCCGGTTTCCTGGCGCGCGGCGATCTTGTCGATTTCGTCGAGGAACACGATGCCGTTCTGCTCGACATTGGCGATGGCGGCGGTGCGCAGGTCGTCTTCGTTGATGCGCTTGGCGGCCTCTTCTTCGACGATCAGCTTGAAGGCTTCCCGGACCTTCATTTTCTTGGGCTTTTTCTTGTCGCGCGCCAGGCCGGCGAACATGCCGCGCAGCTGTTCGGCCATTTCTTCCATGCCGGGCGGCGTCATGACGTCCATCTGCGGCATGGGCTGGGCGATCTCGATCTCGACTTCCAGGTCGTCGATCTTGCCCTCGCGCAAGCGCTTGCGGAACGTCTGGCGGGCGCTGCCTTCCTCGCCGCGGTCCGGCTCGCCGGCGGCATTGCGCGCGGGCGGCACCAGCACGTCGAGGATGCGGTCCTCGGCGGCGTCTTCGGCCTGGGTGCGCACGCGGCGCATCTCCAGTTCGCGCGTCTGCTTGATGGAGTATTCGGTCAGGTCGCGGATGATGGTGTCGACATCGCGCCCCACGTAGCCGACCTCGGTGAACTTGGTGGCCTCGATCTTGATGAAGGGCGCGTTGGCCAGCTTGGCCAGGCGGCGCGCGATCTCGGTCTTGCCCACGCCGGTGGGCCCGATCATCAGGATGTTCTTGGGATGGATCTCGTGGCGCAGCGGCTCGGCCACCTGCTGGCGGCGCCAGCGGTTGCGCAGGGCCACGGCCACCGCGCGCTTGGCGCGGTTCTGGCCGATGATGTATTTATCGAGTTCGGAGACGATTTCTCCGGGGGTCATGGTGGATGCGGACATAAAGCGGAATCCTTGCTGCGGCCGGCCTGCGCCGGCGGCTTATTCGCCCAGGGTTTCGATGACGTGGTTCTGGTTGGTGTAGATGCAGATGTCGCCGGCGATCTCCAGCGATTGCTTGACGATCTCCTGGGGCGACAGCTCGGTGTTGCGCAGCAGCGCCAGGGCGGCCGACTGGGCGTAGGCGCCGCCCGAGCCGATGGCGGCCAGGCCGTGCTCGGGTTCGAGGACGTCGCCGTTGCCGGTCAGCACCAGGGTGTGCTCGGCGTCGGCCACGATCAGCATGGCCTCCAGGCGGCGCAGCACGCGGTCGGTGCGCCAGTCGCGGGTCAGTTCGACCGCGGCGCGCATCAGGTTGCCCTGGTGTTTTTCCAGCTTTGCTTCGAAGCGTTCCTGCAAGGTGAAGGCATCGGCCGTGGCGCCGGCGAAGCCGGCCAGGATCTTGTCGTGGTACAGGCGGCGGATCTTGCGGGCCGTACCCTTGATGACGACGTTGCCCAGGGTGACCTGGCCATCGCCGCCCAGCGCGACGCGGTTGCCGCGGCGCACGCAGACGATGGTGGTGGCGTGAAATTGTTCCATGCTTTCCTTCCTATGAAGGCCCTAGCTGGGGGCGAAGCGCAGGATTTCAAGGCGCGGCGGCCGCGGCCGCGCCGTCCATTATCCACCCGGCAGCGGAATGGAAAAGGGCCGCCGCGATGCTTCGCGGCGGCCCTGGCAAGCGGGCGATAAAGCAGGGACGGGCTCAGTCGCCGTACAGCTTCTGGCGCATTTCGCGCCGTTCCTGTGCTTCGAGCGACAGGGTGGCGGTGGGGCGGGCCAGCAGGCGGGGAATGCCGATGGGTTCGCCGGTTTCCTCGCACCAGCCGTATTCGCCGCTGTCGATGCGGGCAATAGACTGTTGCACTTTCTTGAGCAGCTTGCGCTCGCGGTCGCGGGTGCGCAGCTCGAGCGCGTGTTCTTCCTCGATGGTGGCGCGGTCGGCCGGGTCGGGCACGAACTGGGTTTCGCGCAGGTGCTCGGTGGTCTCGCCGGCGTTGGCCAGGATGTCCTGTTCGAGTTGCTTGAGCCGTTCCTTGAAGAACGCCAGCTGGCGCTCGTTCATGTAGTCGGACTCGGGCATGGCCAGCAATTCTTCCTCGCTGGGCAGATCAATCGCCGTATCGCTCGTCGACTTGCTTGATTTTTTGGTTGCTGCCTTGGTAGCCATGAAAACACTCCACTATGAATCGATCCTGGCGCGGGTCGCGCGTCGGGATGGCGGCATTAGCCTGCCAGGCACTGCTCCAAGCCCCGGGTGAAAATCTCCTGGGGCAGCTTGCGGCCGATGAAGACCATTTTGGTGAATGGCTTTTCGGCCGCGGTCCACGGCTTGCCGGGTTCGGCGCCCATCATCATGTGCACGCCCTGGAACAGCATGCGGCGGTTGATGCCCTTCATGTACAGGATGCCTTTGTAGCGCATCAGGTCGGGGCCGTATACCTGCACCACGCCACCCAGGAATTCCTCGAGCCGCGCGGGATCGAAGGGCTTGTTGGAGCGGAAGACGAACGCGCCGATTTCGTCGTCGTGGTGGTGGTGATGATGGTGGTGATCGTGATGGCAATGGTCGCCGCATTCGCCTTCGTGGTCATGATCGTGGTCGTGGCCATGGTCATGCCCGTGGGCGTGGCTGTGCGCGGCGTCGGGGTGTTCATCGGCCAGGAAGTCCGGGTCGATGTCGAGAATGGAATTCAGGTTGAAGCCGCTGATGTCGATGATGGACTTCAGGTCGGCGTCGCCGAAGTTGACCGGCGAGATGGGCGCGCGCGGGTTGATGCGCACCAGCCGGGCGCGCAGCGCTTCGTAGTCGGCCTCGTTGACCAGGTCTTTCTTCGAGACCAGGATGCGGTCGGCGAAGCCGACCTGCTTCTGGGCTTCGGTCTGGGCGTCGAGCGTGGCCATGCCGTGCTTGGCGTCCACCACGGTGACCACCGCATCCAGGCGGTAGTACTCGGCGATCTCGTCGTCCATGAAGAACGTCTGGCATACCGGGCCGGGGTTGGCCATGCCGGTGGTCTCGAGGATGACGCGTTCGAAGCTGAGCTGGCCGGCCTCGCGCTTGGCGCGCAGGTCGGCCAGGGTGCGCATCAGGTCGCCGCGCACGGTGCAGCACACGCAGCCGTTGCTGAGCTCGATGATCTCTTCGTCGCTGTCCTGCACGAGCAGATCGTTGTCGATGCTTTCCGGCCCGAATTCGTTCTCGATGACCGCGACGCGCCGGCCGTGGTATTCGGTGAGGATGCGCTTGAGCAGGGTGGTCTTGCCCGCACCGAGAAAGCCGGTGAGGATGGTGACGGGAACCATTTTGTCCAAACTGCGCTGGGTATTCATGGCAAGGCGAAAGCTGAAGGCGCGGAGGCGCAGGGGCGCGGCTCGGGCGCGGACTACGGGCGGCCGCTGTTGCGGCCGGACGCAGGATTACAGCACAGTAAGGGCGGGGGGGCAAACCCCGGGCCAACCCTGGCAAATGCCCTGGCGGAGCGACCGGAAACGGTGCCGCAATCCAATAGATAAGGTTATATGGGGATGTATTGCGGAAATTCAAGCCGCGCGCTTTTTCCGCTTGCCGACTCAGTGCGTATGGCCGTGGTGATGCGTCGCGTCAGCGGGCTGCTTCTGTTGGCACTGTGGGCACAGCGCGCGGATTTCCGTCTCGTGCGTGGCCAGCGCGAAGCCGGTGCGCGCCACCCGTTCGGCCAATTGGCGGCTCATGGCGGGGTCGCTGACTTCGGCCACGGCGCCGCAGCCGGTGCATACCACCAGCAGGTCGTGTGGCGCGCCGGCCGCGTCATGGCAAGCCGTCCAGGCATTGACCGCGTCCAGGCGGTGGATCAGCCCCTCGTCCATCAGGAAGTCGAGCGCGCGGTAGACGGTGGGCGGCGCCGCGCCCGGATGCACGGCGCGCATGGCGTCGAGCAGTTCATACGCCTTCAGGCTGCGGCCGTGCCGCAGCAGCAGTTCCAGCACCTTGCGGCGAATGGGGGTCAGGCGCCGGCCGCGCTGCGCACAGAGCGACTCGGCGGTGCGCAATTGCTCGCCTATGGGGTCGGAACGGGTCGAGCGGGAGGAAGTAGACATCGGCGGCCGGGCAGTGCGGGAATTTACGCGAAGGTAGCAGAAAACGCGGCCGGCGGGGACTGCCGGCGTGGCGGCGTGCCATATTTGTTATGATATAACATTGTGTTTGCTAATGGGCCGGCTCAGGCCCGCCGCCGCACCCTTTGCTTCCGAGTATGTCTCACAATGTTTCGGCCGTCTGCGCCCGGCCTCTCCGCTCCGCCTTGCGTGCCTCGGCCGCCGGCCGGCTGGTCGTCGCCCTGGCCGCCGCCGCGGCGCTGTGGGCGCTGACGGGCTGGGCACTGGGCTGGTGGGGGGGCGCCTGATGGCCGGCTGGTCGGATGCCGACCCCGGCACGCCGGTCATCGCGCTGCACGACGCCGCGTTCGGCTGGCGTGGGCAGCCCGCCGTACGCGCCGTCTCGGGCGGCTTCGCGCGCGGTTCGATGACGGCCATCGCGGGGCCGAACGGCGCCGGCAAATCCACCCTGGTCAAGGGCATCATGGGCCTGTTGCGGCCGTTGGCCGGCACGGTGCGGGTGGCCGCGGCCGAACGCGCGCGCCTGGCCTGGCTGCCGCAGGCCGCCGACCTGGACCGCGGCTTTCCCGTCACCGTGCTGGACATGGTGGCCATGGGGGGCTGGCGCCGCGTCGGGGCCTGGCGCGGCTTCGGACGGCAGGAGACCCGGCGCGCCTGGCAGGCCCTGGAAACCGTCGGCCTGGCCGGCGAGGCCGGGCGCATCGTCGGCACGCTGTCGGGCGGGCAGATGCAGCGGGCGCTGTTCGCGCGCCTGCTGGTGCAGGATGCCCAGGTGCTGCTGCTGGACGAACCCTTCGCCGCCGTCGACAGCGACACCGCCGACACGCTGATGCGATTGTTGTGCGGCCTGCACCGGGAAGGCCGCACGGTGATCGCGGTCCTGCATGATCTGGGCTTGGTGCGGCGCCATTTCTCGCAGACCTTGCTGCTGGCCGGGCGGCCGGTGGCCTGGGGGGCCACCGGCGAGGTACTGACGGCCGCCAACCTGTGCGCCGCGCGCGGCGCCGCGGAGCCGTGGCTGTGAGCCTGTTCGACTGGGCCGTCGCGCCATTCCTCGACTATGGGTTCATGCGCCGCGCCCTGGCGGGCACTTGCGCGGCGGCGTTCGGCGCCGCGCCCCTCGGCGTGTTCCTGGTACTGCGCCGCATGAGCCTGATGGGCGACGCGATGTCGCACGCCATCCTGCCCGGCGTGGCGGCGGGCTTCCTGCTGGCCGGCCTGTCATGGGGCGCGATGTTGCTGGGCGGCCTGGCCACTGGCCTGGCGGTCGCGCTGCTGGCGGGCCTGGTAGCGCGCCTGACGCCGTTGCGCGAAGACGCCAGCTTTGCCGCGTTCTATTTGATATCGCTCGGCCTGGGCGTGCTGCTGGTGTCGGCGCGCGGCTCGAACATGGATCTGCTGCATGTGCTGTTCGGCACCGTGCTGGGGCTGGACGACGCGGCCCTGCTGCTGGTGACCAGCGCGGCCAGCGCGACGCTGCTGGTCCTGGCTGCCCTGTACCGCCTGCTGGTGGCGGAATGCCTGGATCCGGGCTTCCTGCGCGCCAGCGGGGGCGGGGGCGCGCTGGCGCACATGATCTTCCTGGTGCTGGTGGTGCTGAACCTGGTGGCCGGCTTCCAGGTGCTGGGCACGCTGATGGTGGTGGGCATGATGATGCTGCCCGCCGCGGCGGCGCGCTTCTGGCTGCCCACGGCGGCCGCGCAGATCGCGCTGGCCGCGGTCCTGGGCGTGGTCGCGGGCATCGCCGGGCTGTTGGTCTCGTACCACTACAACCTGCCCGCCTCGCCGGCCATCATCCTGGCGGCGGGGCTGCTCTACCTGGTGTCCGTCGCCTGCGGTGCGCAAGGCGGCCTGCTGCACCACCTGGTCTGGCATCGCCGGCCGTCATACCGCTGAATGGAGAACGACATGCATCGGTTCTTTGCCGCCCAGGCGCGGCGCCGCGTATTGATGATGCTGGCCCTGGGCGCGGCTTGCGTGTCCGCGCCGCTGGCGGCGCGCGGTGCGCCCCCCGTGCCGGTGGTGGCCACGTTCTCGGTGCTGGGCGACATGGTACGCATCGTCGGCGGCGACGATGTGGCGGTGACCACGCTGGTCGGGCCGGACGGCGACGCGCACGGATACGAGCCGACCCCGGCGGCGGCGCGCGAGCTGGCCAAGGCCGCCGTGCTGGTCGAGAACGGCCTGGGTTTCGAGAGCTGGCTGCCGCGCCTGGCGAAGGCGGCAGGGTTCACGGGGCGCAGCGTGGTCGCATCGGCGGGCATCGCGCCCCGCAAGTTCGACGCCGACGCCCACAGCCATCACCATGATGGCGACCACGACCACGACCACGACCACGACCACGACCACGGCCACGACCATGGCCAGGCGGCGGGCGGGGGGCATCATCATCACGGCGACGTCGACCCGCATGCCTGGCAGAGCCTGTCCAATGGCGCGGCATATGTGCGCAATATCGCGGCCGGGCTGGCGGCCGCCGACCCGGCGCGGGCCTCCGCCTATCAGGCGCGCGCCCGGGCCTATATCGCCCGCATCGAGGCCCTGGACGCGCAGATCCGCGCGACGTTCGCGGCCCTGCCGGCCGAGCGCCGGCAGGTGGTGACTTCGCACGACGCGTTCGGCTACTTCGGCGACGCCTATGGCGTGCGTTTCATTGCCGTGGCTGGCTTGTCCACCGACGCCGAGCCGTCGGCCGCCGATATGGCCCGCATCATTGAGCAGGTCAAGCGCGAACGCGTGCCCGCGCTGTTCGTCGAGAACATCACCAACCCCGCGCTGGTGCGCCAGATCGCCCGGGAAACCGGCGCGCAAGTCGGTGGTACGCTGTATTCCGATGCGCTGGCGCCATCGGGAGAGCCGGCCGCGACCTATCTGGGAATGTTCGAATGGAATGCGCGCCAGCTTTCCGCGGCCTTGCAGCCGCGCTGATCATGGCCTGCACTGCGCCAGCGGTACAGGCTCATCCGCATATGTGGATCGACGCCCGGGCGCGCATTGCGTTCGACTCGCAAGGGCGCATCGCGGGCATCCAGCAGGACTGGCAATTCGATGAAATGTTCGGCGCCTATACCACCCAGGGCCTGGACAAAGGCCCGGACGGCAGCCTGCCGGCCGAGACGCTGCAGGGCATGGCGCGCGACTGGATGAGCGCCCTGGGCGAGCCGATCTCGCACTATTTCACGCGCGCGACGCTGGACGGGCAGACCCTGGCGTTTGGCGAGCCGCGCGACGCGACGGTGCGCTGGAATCCGCAAGACGAGCGCCTGACCCTGTCGTTCACGCTGCCGCTGGCCCAGCCGGTGGCGCCGGGCGCGCCGGGCGTGCGCTTTGACATCTACGACCCGACCTACTTCGTCGCCTATGCCTTCGACGCGCCGGGCGCCGTGACGCTGGCCGCCGCGCCGGCCGGCTGCGCGCCGGCCTACCAGCCGCCGCGCGAACTCGACTGGAAGACCATGCAGCAACTGGCCGCCATTCCGGCCGACCCGGACGCCTTGCCGGAGGAACTGTTCGCCATCACCAAGGGCCTGACCCATCGCATCGAGGTGGCGTGTCGATGAGCCGGTTGCGCGCCTGGGCATGGCTGTTGCTGTTGTCGCTGGCCCCGGCGCTGGCGTGGGGGCAGGGCGCGCACCCGTTCGGCGTGCCGGAGAGCGGCGCCGGCTGGGCCGGCCCCGATTGGCTGACGGCGCTGTTCGGGCAGGTGTCGGCCTGGCAGACGCATTTCTATCGGCAACTGACCGGCGCGGTGCGCGCCTGGCAGGCCGACGGCACGGCGGCGTGGGGCCTGCTGGGGCTGTCGTTCGCGTACGGCGTGTTCCACGCGCTGGGGCCCGGTCACGGCAAGGCGGTGATCGCGTCCTACGTGCTGGCCAACCGCCAGACCGCCCGCAACGGCGCGGTGCTGGCCTTGCTGTCGGCGCTGTTGCAGGCGCTGGTGGCGATCGCGCTGGTGGCGGTGTTGGCGTGGCTGCTGCACGCCACCGCGCCGGCCATGAACCGCGCCACTCGCTGGCTGGAAACCGCGTCTTATGTGTTGATCACCTTGCTGGGGGCCTGGCTGGTCTGGGCCAAGGCGGTGCGGCCCTCGCTGCGCCGCGGCGCGCGGCGGGATCCTCCTCATGCACCGGCGCATGCGCATGAGCATGGCCATGGCCACGCTCACGGGCACGCCGCGGCGCACGATCATGGCGCCTGCGGTTGCGGGCATGCGCACGCGCCCGCGGCGGAGCAGGTCGCCGGCGCGCTCGAATGGCGCAAGGCCGTGTCAGCCATCCTGGCGATGGGCTTGCGGCCGTGCAGTGGGGCGCTCATCGTGCTGGTATTCGCCTTGTCGCAGGGGTTTTTCGTGGCCGGTATCGCCGCGGCCCTGGCGATGGGCCTGGGCACCGGCCTGACCGTGGCCCTGCTGGCGGTGTTCGCCGTGCTGGCCGGCAGCGCGGCCACGCGCTTCAGCGCCCGCCTCTCTACCGCCGGCGCGGCGCGCGCGCGCATGGCCATCGAGGCGCTGGCCGCGCTATCCATCTTGCTGCTGGGTGTGCTGCTGCTGGGCGGCCAGCTCGCCGGCGGCGCCTGAGCCCCCATTCACCGCCGGCCGCCGCATGTCGCGGCTGGCCCGGCTGCCTGTCCGCGCCGGCCATTTTCCTGCTGTAAATCGAGTTGATATGTTATATCATTCGCTAGTTTTGAAATGATATAACGTTTAACGGGAAGGGAAATGGATTTCAAACCGCAGCCCCTGGCGCTCGCCTTGTCTCTGGCCCTGGCGCCCGCGGTCCAGGCGCAGCAGCAACCGGCCGCGCCGGATGCGGCGCCTACGCTGGCGCCGGTCATCGTCTCGGCCAGCCCCCTGGGCCTGGACGCCGACAGCATGGCGCTGCCGGCCCTGGTGGTGGACGGCGACGCGCTGATCGAGCGCCGCCAGGGCACCTTGGGCGACACGCTGAATGGCCTGCCGGGGGTTCATTCCGACACGTTCGGCGGCGGCGCCAGCCGGCCGGTCATCCGCGGCCAGACTGCGCCGCGCGTCAAGGTGCTGTCCGACGGGTCCGAACTGATGGACGCTTCCGGCGTGTCGCCCGACCACGCGGTGACGACCGAGCCGCTGCTGGCCGAGCGCATCGAAGTGCTGCGCGGCCCGGCCACGCTGCTCTACGGCGGCGGGGCCATTGGCGGGGTAGTCAATGTGCTGGACCGCAAGATCCCCACCGCCATCCCGGAGCGCGGCGTCGAGGCCGAGGCGGAAGTGCGCGGCGCCACTGGCACCCGCGAGCGCGCGGGCGCGGTCGGCATCACGGCGGGCGCCGGCCAGTTCGCGGTGCGGGTCGAAGGCATGAAGCGCCGCACCAGCGACTACGACGTGCCCGACTGGCCGGGCGGCAAGCTGGAAGGCTCGTATAGCGAATCGGCGCAGGGCAGCGTGGGCTTGTCCTGGGTGACGCCGCGCGGCTACGTCGGCGTGGCCTATACCTACCTGGAAAGCGAATATGGCTTGCCGGGCCACAATCATGACTACGAGGGCTGCCATCCGCACGGCTCGCACCTGCATTGCGGCGGGCATGACGGCCACGATCACGGCGAGGACGAGCACGGCGATGAGCATGGCGAGGGGCACGATCACGAACATGAGCATGGCGGCGTGCCGTATGTGAAGCTGCGCAGTGACCGGGTCGACCTGCGCGCGGAGTATCGCGAGCCGTTCGCCGGCTTCGAGAAAGTACGCTTCCGCGGCGGGCTGACCGACTACCAGCACCAGGAAATCGAAGGCGGCGAGGTCGGCACGACCTTCAAGAACCGCGGCTACGACGCGCGCCTGGAGCTGGAGCACAAGCCGCTGTACGGATGGCGCGGCGTCATCGGCATGCAGAATGCCTTCAGCGATTTCAGCGCCGATGGCGAAGAAGCGTTCCTGCCGCGCAGCGAAACGCGTTCCACCGGCATCTTCCTGCTGGAGGAGTACCGCCTGGCCGACTGGCGCTTCGAGGTGGGCGCGCGCCAGGACTGGCAGCGCATTTCACCCGAGGGCGGGCAGCCGCGCTCGAGCCAGTCGGGCACTTCGCTGTCGGCCGCCGCCATCTGGGACTTCGCGCCGCAATATTCGCTGGCCCTGTCGCTGTCGCGCTCGCAGCGGCTGCCGTCGGCGCAGGAGCTGTACGCCGACGGCGTGCACCTGGCCACCAATACCTATGAGGTCGGCAACCCCGACCTGGGCAAGGAAACCTCGCGCAATATCGACCTGACGCTGCGCAAGCACGCCGGCGACACGACCTTCAGCCTGAGCGCCTTCCACAACCGGGTGAAGAACTACATCTACGCCGACACGCTGGACCAGTTCGAGGACTTCCGCCTGATCGAGTACACGCAGCGCGACGCGGAATTCACCGGCCTGGAAGGCGAGGTGCGCCACCAGTTCACCAAGGTGTTCTCGGCGGCCGTGTTCGGCGACTATGTGCGGGGCAAGCTGACCGGCGGCGACGGCAACCTGCCGCGCATCCCGGCCGCGCGCCTGGGCCTGCGCGCCGACGCGAAGTGGCGCCAGTGGTCGGGCGGCGTGGAGTACTACCATGTGTTCCGCCAGAACGACCTGGCCGACTACGAGTCCAGCACGCCCGGCTACGACATGGTCAACGCGGTGGTCAGCTATCGCGGCGGGCTGGGCGCCGAGGCGGGCTACGAAGTGTATGTGCGCGGCACCAACCTGCTGGACAAGCTGGCCTACAACCATGCATCGTTCATCTCGCGCGTGGCTCCCTTGCCGGGCCGCAGCGTCATGCTGGGGGTCCGGGTCACGTACTGACCCGGACGGGCGTCAGGACTTGCGGCCGGCGCGCGGGTGCGCCTGGTCGTAGGCCTTGGCCAGGTGCTGGAAATCCAGCCGGGTGTAGATCTGGGTGGTGGAGATATTGGCGTGGCCCAGCATCTCTTGTACGGCGCGCAGGTCCTGCGCCGATTGCAGGACATGGCTGGCGAAGCTGTGGCGCAGCACATGCGGATGCACGTGCGCCGGCAGGCCGGCCGCCTGCGCGACCTTGGCCAGTTGCAGCTGCACGACGCGCGGCGAGATGCGCCGTCCGCGCGCGCCGACAAACAGGGCGGCGGCGTCGGACGGCGCGGCCGCCGCGGCCGCCAGTTGGGGGCGCGCCTCGATCCAGCGCTGCAGCGCGGCCAGGGCTGCCTGCCCCACCGGCACGCTGCGCCGCTTGCCGCCCTTGCCCAGCACGGTTACTTCGGCATCGACCAGGTTCAGCCAACTGCGCGATTCATAATCCGCCGATCGCTCGTAGCGCAGGTCCAGCCCGACCAGTTCCGACAGGCGCAGACCGCTGGAATACAGCAGTTCGAACATGGCCTGGTCGCGCAGCGCGGCGGGTTCGGTGGCCAGCCGCGCGGGCGCGTTGTCGAGCAGGGCCTGGGCCTGCTCGACCGACAGGGCCTTGGGCAGCCCGCGCGCCGCCTTGGGCGCGCGCACGCCCGTGGCGGGGTTGCCGGGCAGCCCCGCCACGGGCGCCCACCATTGATAGAAACCGCGCCAGGCGGCCAGCGTGCGCGCCAGGCTGCGCGGCCCCAGGCCCTGGGCGTGCAGGCGCGCGATGAACTGGCGGATGTGGCCATTGGCGAGCTGGTCCAGCGGCAGGCGCGCCGCGCCTGCCAGCTCGGCCAACTGGCGCAGGTCGCGCCGGTAGCCGTCCAGGGTATGGGGAGAATAGCGCCGGTGCGCCCGCAGGTGCTGCAGCCAGGCGTCCATCGGCTGTGGCAGCGGCGGGGACGATTCGGCGGTCGCCATGGCGGTTCCGGGCGGGAGGGCGGCCACCGGATGTCCCGGGATCAGCGTCCGGCCGAGGTGTCGAGCCGGCGCAGCGCGGCCGACGAGAGCCGGCCGATCGCTTCGAGGAAGACCGTGCCCATTTCCGGGCTGAAGCGCTCGGGGTCGTCCGACCCCAGCACCAGCAGGCCCACGCTGGGCTGGTCGGGCTCGAGGCGCAGCGGGACCAGGGCCAGCGACTGGGGCTTGGCGTCGAGCCAGCCGGCCGCTTCGAAGCCGGTGTCGGGGCCGCAATAGGGGGCCTTGAGGCTGTCGGTGAAAGCCTGCACGTCCGACGAGACCGGCTCGCCGTAGCCGGTGGGCGGCAGCCCCGCCAGGTTCCACAGGCGCAACGCCACGTGGTTCAAGTCGAACTGCTGGGCCAGGCCCAGCGCGATTTCGCCGGGCAGGTGCTGCGGGTCGGTCTCGCCGAGCAGGCGGGAGCACCATTGCGCGACGTGGTCGCCGATGGCCTCGTTGGAGTCGGCCTGGTGCACCAGCTCGTTGAGCCGCCATTCGAGTTCGCGATTGCGCTCGCGCAGCGTGAGGATCTGCCGTTCGCCCAGCGAAATGGCCTGCGCGCCATGCGGATGAGGCACGCGCAGCGTGGCGAAGACCTCGGCGTGCTGGTCGAAGAAATCCGGATTGTCCTGCAGGAAGGCCGCCACGTCCTGGGCGGTGAGAGCGGTGTCAGTCATGGGTATGTAGGGCCTGTTGGCACTGAAGGGGGGGCCGTCCTAGCGGCCGAGGGCCAGGGAAAAGACCAGTTTGTCGATATCGACCTGGCCTGCAAAGACCGAGGCGGCGGGGCCGGTCATGCGCAGGCGTTCGCCGTTCCAGTCGACCGTGAGCGTGCCGCCGCGCGTGTGCACGCGCACGGGCGAATCGAGCAGGCCGCGCCGGATGCCGGCGGCCACCGCCGCGCAAGCGCCGGTGCCGCAGGCCAGGGTTTCGCCGGCGCCGCGCTCGTAGACGCGCAGCCGGATGGCGTGGCGGTCGACCACTTGCATGAAACCGGCGTTGACGCGCCTGGGGAAGCGCGGATGGCGTTCGATGAGCGGCCCGATGGCGGCCACCGGCGCGGTGTCGACGTCATCGACCTGCTGCACGGCATGCGGATTGGAGATGGCCACGGCCGACACCTGCACGCTGCGCGGCAGGCCGGCGGACGCCTCGGGCAGGTCGAGCTGCCAGAGGGTGTCCTGGCCCTGCGTCGTGGCGGCCAGCCCGTTGGTGTCGAACGGCAGGGCGGCGGGATCGAAGCGGGTCACGCCCATGTCGACCGTGACCTGCTCGTCGTCGCCTTCGTCCAGCACCAGGATGCCGGTGGCGATTTCGGCGCGCAGCGGGTTGCGGTCGGACAGGCGCTGTTCGTGCACGAAGCGCACGAAACAGCGCGCGCCATTGCCGCAGTGCTCGACCTCGGAGCCGTCGGCGTTGAAGATGCGATAACGGAAGTCGGCGTCGGGGCGCGTGGCGGCCTCGACCAGGAGGATCTGGTCGGCGCCGATGCCGAAATGGCGGTCGGCCAGGGCGCGCGCTCGCTCGGGCGTCATCTGGATGGCCTGGCGCACGCCGTCGAGCACGACGAAGTCGTTGCCCGCGCCGTGCATTTTGGTGAAGTTCCACATCATGAGGCGATTATCGCCCATTACGCGGCCGCGTTGGCGTCAATAGAACTTCGGCTCGCCCAGCGGGCGGGTCTTGAAGCGCCGGTGCACCCAGTAGTACTGGCTGGGGCAGCGCCGCACCAGGGTTTCGATCTCGCGGTTCAGGCGCGCCGTGGCGTCTTCGAGGCTGCCGTCGCCCGGGAAGTCTTCGAGCGGCGGCAGGACTTCGACGTGATAGCGGCCGGTGGCAGGGTCCCAGAAATCGGCCACCGGCATGACGACGGCATTCCATTTGCGGGCCAGTTGCGCCGTGGCCAGCAGGGTGGCCGCCGGCACCCCGAAGAACGGCACGAACACCGCGCCGGCGCGGCCGAAGTCCATGTCGGGCAGGTAGTAGACCGGACGCGGCGCGCGCAGGTGGCGGATGAGCTCGCGCACGCCGTCCTTGCGGTTGACCAGGAAGACCTCGTTGAAGCGGGCGCGGCCGACGCGCACGATGGTGTCCACGGCCGGGTCGCTTTGCGGGGTGTACATGGTGGCGCTGCTGGGCACTTCCATGGTGAGCCGGGTGGCGGCTGCGTCCAGCGCCACGAAATGCGGCGCCAGCAGGATCACCGTGCGCCCCTGGGCGATGTGGTCGTTGATGCGGTCGGCGCCGGTCTGGGTGACCAGTTCGCGCACGGCCTCGGGCGTGCCGTACCAGAGCACGCCGCGGTCGACGATGGTCTGCGCCAGGGCGCGGAAGTGCTCGCGGGCCCAGCGCTCGCGGACTGCTTCCGGCTGGTCGGGAAAGCACAGGCGCAGGTTCAGGCGCACGATGCGCGCGCGCGAGCGGGCCAGCTTCAGGGTGAGCCAGCCCAGGGCGGCGCCAATTTTCAGGCGGGTGGCCGGGCGCAGGCGGCCGAACCAGGCGAACAGCCAGGCCAGGGCGCGCGTCTTGAATTCAGTCATGGGGCGGCAGGGCGGTTTCGGCAGCGGGCCCCGGCGGCGGGGGCGGCGCGCCGCGCGGGGTCTTGTAGCGGTTGTAGCTCCATAGGTATTGGTGCGGAATGCGGCGGATCAAGCCTTCCATGGCGGCGTTGAACAGCGCGGCCTGGGCCTGCGGGTCGGCCGGCAGCGGTTCCGGCACCCGCGCGAAGTGCACCCGCCAGCCGCGCCCGCGCGCCAGGCGTTCGCCCGCGACCACGATGACGGCGACTTGCGTCTGCGCGGCGAGCTTGCCGGGCAGGGTCATGGTGTAGGCCATGCGGCCGAAGAACGGCGCCCACACGCCTTCCCCCTCGCCGGGAGCCTGGTCGGGCAGCAGCCCGACCGATTCGCCGCGGCGCAGGGTGCGCACGAACTCGCGCACGCCCTGCATGGTGGCCGGCACGGCTTTCAGGCCGGAGGTGTTGCGGGCGGTTTCCAGCAAGGGTGCCAGCGCCGCGATGCGCGGCGGGCGGAACATCACCGTGACGGGGGTGCGGCGCGCCACCGCCACATAGCGGGCGGTGATCTCGAAACAGCCCAGGTGCGGCGTCAGGAACAGGATGCCGCGGCCTTCGGCCAGGGCCGCCTCGACCACGTGGAAATCGTCGGAGACCACCTTGGACAGGCTTTCCGCGCTGCGGAACCAGACCTTGGGCATTTCCAGGATCATCGCGCCGGTCTCGGCGGCGGCGCGGCGCGCGAAGGCGGCGTCGGGATAGCCGGCCTGGGCGGCGTTGGCGCGCAGGCGCTGGCGATAGCGCCCGGGCCAGGCGTAGATCAGGCGGCCCAGCAGGCGTCCGGCCGCGTGCAGCACGGGCAGGGGAAGCAGGGCGACGGCGCGGAACAGGGCAAGCAGCATGCGGGGCTTGGGCCGGCGGCGCGCCCGGGCGCGCCGCCAGAAACAGGTATGGATGCAGGCGATCAGCAAGAAGCGGGCATTTTCGCCTAAAATGGCCCGAGTCGCCGAGTTAACCGACAACTTGCGGGGCGACGCCGGGGGCGCGGGTACGCGGCCCGGGCAAAATCCGCTAAAGCGTCGCGCCCAGATCGTCATGTCAGGTTCAGGTCCGGGGCGCAACGCGCCTCGTCAAACCTGTGTGCCGGCCCCGCCGGTTTCGTAAGGACGCATCCGTGGCCAACAACGATTTCCTCTTCACCTCTGAATCCGTCTCGGAAGGGCACCCCGATAAGGTCGCCGACCAGATCTCCGATTCCATCCTCGACGCCATCTTCACGCAGGACCCCAACGCCCGCGTTGCCGCGGAAACGCTGTGCAATACCGGGCTGGTGGTGCTGGCCGGCGAGATCACCACCACGGCCAACGTCGACTACATCCAGGTCGCGCGCGACACCATCCGCCGCATCGGCTACGACAACACCGACTACGGCATCGACTACAAGGGCTGCGCGGTGCTGGTGGCCTACGACAAGCAATCGCCCGACATCGCCCAGGGCGTCGACCGCAAATCGGAGGACTACCTGAACCAGGGCGCCGGCGACCAGGGCCTGATGTTCGGCTACGCCTGCGACGAAACCCCCGACCTGATGCCGGCGCCCATCTGGTACGCGCACCGCCTGGTGCAGCGCCAGAGCGAACTGCGCAAGGACGGCCGCCTGCCGTGGCTGCGCCCGGACGCCAAGTCGCAGGTGACGTTCCGCTATGTCGACGGCCGTCCGGTCGAAGTCGACACCGTGGTGCTGTCCACGCAGCACGCGCCCGAGATTTCCCAATCGTCCATCCACGAAGCGGTCATCGAGGACATCATCAAGCCCAGCTTTCCCGACGGCCTGATCACGCCCAAGACCAAGTTCCTGGTGAACCCCACCGGGCGCTTCGTCATCGGCGGCCCGCAGGGCGACTGCGGCCTGACCGGCCGCAAGATCATCGTCGACACCTACGGTGGCGCCTGCCCGCACGGCGGCGGCGCATTCTCGGGCAAGGACCCGTCCAAGGTCGACCGTTCGGCCGCCTATGCGGCGCGCTACGTGGCCAAGAACGTGGTGGCCGCGGGCCTGGCGCGCCAGTGCCAGGTGCAGGTCAGCTATGCCATCGGCGTGGCCGAGCCCATCAACATCACGGTGTACACCGAAGGCACCGGCGTCATCCCCGACGACCAGATCGCCAAGCTGGTGCGCGAGCATTTCGACCTGCGCCCCAAGGGCATCGTCAACATGCTCGACCTGCTGCGCCCCATCTACGCCAAGACGGCAGCCTATGGCCACTTCGGCCGCGCCGAGCCGGAGTTCTCGTGGGAAGCCACGGACAAGGCGCAGGCCCTCAAGACCAGCGCCTGATCCTTCCGCGCATGCAGCAAGACCCCGCCCTGGTGGCGGGGTTTTTCATTAGCATGCCCGCCGGCCCCGGTGGCGTTCAAGGCCGCGCGGCCTGGCGCGCCGCGTCCAGCCGCATGTGCAGCAGCGGAAAAGGATTGCCCTGGCCGTCGACCGGCGAGCGGCCGACGATGACGAACCCCTGGCGCTGGTAGAACCCCACCGCCTGGGGGTTTTGTTCGTTCACGTCCAGCGCCGTGGCGCCCATTTGTTCGACGGCATGCCGCAACAGTTGCCTGCCGATCCCCTGCCCGCGCGCCTGCGGCGCGATGAACAGCATCTCGACCTTGCCGTCCGCGACGCCGACGAATCCGAGGACATGGCCCGATTCGTTCTTGAAGACGCGCAGCACGACCGCGTGAAGATATTCGTGGCGAACCCGTGGACGCAATTCTGCGATATCGGCTTCCCGCAGGAAGCCGTGCGTGGCCCTGACCGACGCTTCCCACAGGGTGGCAAGGGCGTCGAACTCGCTTTCCCGTGCCGTAAAAATCCCGTTCATTGCCAGAAAACTCCCTCGCCCTGAATTACCACACGTTTGCGTCGCTGCCCGGCGGCCGCACATGGCCGGCAAAGCGCTGCACCAGGAAATCCACGAACGCCACGGTCTTGGCCGGCAGGTTCAGGCGCTCCGGGTAGAGCGCATGGATGTCGGCCGGCGGCGTGTCCCAGTCGGGCAGCACCTGCCGCAGGCGGCCCGAGCGCAGATAGGCCGCGGTTTCCCATTCCGAGCGCATGACGACCCCGTGGCCGGCCAGGGCCCATTCCAGGGCGCTCTGCCCGTCGTTGGAACTGAGCGGGCCGCGCACTTTCACGGTTTCGACACGCTGCCCGGCGCGCAGGTGCCAGGTGCCGTAGGCCACGTCGTTCTCGCGCACCACGATGCAGCGATGGCGCTGCAGGTCGCCCGGCGCGCGGGGCTCGCCGTGGGCCGCCAGGTACTGGGGCGAGGCGCACAGCAGGCGCCGGTTCGAGGCGATCTTGCGGGCGGTGAGGCGCGCGTCGGGGATCTCGCCGAAGCGCACGGCAACGTCGAAGCCCTCGTCCAGCAAGCTGACCGGCCTGTCGGTCAGCCGCATCTGCACTTCCACGTCGGGGTATTGCCGCACGAAGTCCGACACGGCGGGCACGATGTGGGCGCGGCCGAAGCCGAAGGTGGCATTCAGGCGCAGCAGCCCGCGCGGCTGCGCCCGCGTGCTGGCCACGTTGCGTTCCAGCGCTTCCAGGTCGGCCAGGATGCGGCCGCCTTCGGCCAGGTACAGCTCGCCTTCCTGGGTGACGCTGACGCGCCGCGTGGTGCGGTTGAGCAACCGCACGCCCAGCCGGCGCTCCAGGTTCGCCAGCCGCGTGCTCACCGCCGGCGGCGTGAGCCCCAGTTCGCGCGCGGCCGCCGACAGGTTGCCGTGCTTGACCAGCAGCGAGAAGAAAGCCAGGTCGGACAGGGCATCCACGGCGCAGGCCTCGCCAATTATTAAATTGAATTAAATAAAGGTTTATCCAGGCATTAATTATAAGAACAAGATGGGCCTATACACTGGCCGCACAACATCAACCAAGGCCGCCCGGCGGCCCACCCCAGAGGAGACCCCATGGCTACATCCGTTTTCCGGCGCTTCATATCCGCTGCCAGCCTGGCCGCCTGTACGGCGGCCGCGCCCGCATTGGCCCAGGATTTCCCGCAGCGGGCCATCACCCTGGTCGCGCCGTTCGCGCCGGGCGGCAGCGTGGACATCACCGCGCGCCTGATCGCCGATGCCTGGGCCAGGAAGCTGGGGCAGAGCGTGGTGATTGAGAACCGCGCCGGCGCCTCGGGCAATATCGGCATGGCGGCGGTGGCCCGCGCCCGGCCGGACGGCTACACGCTGGCCATCAACACCATGTCGCTGGCGATCAATCCGTCGCTGTTCAAGGACATGCCGTTCGACACGCGCAAGGACCTGCGCTCGGTCGGCACGGTGGCGACCTCGCAGCACGTGCTGACGGTCACCAACAGCCTGCCCGTCGACAGCGTGGCCGAGCTGCTGGCCTATGTGCGCGCGCGGCCGGCCAACGAAGTGAGCTTCGGTTCGGCCGGCACCGGCAGCACCTTCCACATGGCGGCCGAGCTGTTCAAGTCGGTCTCGCAGACGCAGATCCTCCACGTGCCGTACAAGGGCGGCGGGCCCGCCATGCTGGACACCATCAGCGGCCAGGTGCAGATGAGCTTCCCGGTGCTGTCGGCGGCCAAGCCGCAAGTCGACGGCGGCAAGCTCAAGCCGCTGGGCGTGACCGGCAAGGTGCGCTCGCCGCTGTTGCCTGATGTGCCGACCATTGCCGAATCGGGCTTGCCCGACTACGAGTTCAATACCTGGTTCGTCATCAGCGCGCCCGCCGGCACGCCGCAGGCGGTGGTGGACGTGCTCAACGCCCGCCTGGGCGAGGCGCTGCGCTCCCCCGAGGTCGCCGAGCGCATGCGCAAGGAAGGATTCGAGCCGCTGATCTCCGCCCCCGACGAGACCGACCGCATGGTGGCCGCCGAGATGACGCGCTGGGCCGGCATCATCCAGGCCGCCGGCATTACGCCCAACTGAAGCATCCGCACGGCCCGCGGCGCGGTGCCGCGGGCGTGGCACATCGAGGACCCCGATCATGCCCGGCATGACTCTCTACGACAAACTGGTCGCCAGCCACGAAGTGGCCCGCATCGACGACGAGCATGTGCTGCTGTACGTCGACCTGCACATCATGAACGAATACACCAGCCCGCAGGCCTTCAGCGGCCTGGCTGCGCGCGGGCGCGGGGTGCTGCGGCCAGGCCAGCAGATGGCGGTGGTGGACCACGTCATTCCCACGCATCCCGTGCCCGCCGCGGCGCGCATCATCCCGCAGCCGGACGCCTCCCTGCAGGCGCGCAACCTCAAGCGCAACTGCAACGAGCAGGGCATCGCCCTGTTCGACACCACCGATCCGCTGCAGGGCATTGAACATGTGGTGGCGCCGGAGCACGGCATGATCCTGCCGGGCATGGTGGTGCTGTGCGGCGACAGCCATACCACCACCTACGGGGCGCTGGGCGCGCTGGGCTTTGGCATCGGCACATCCGAAGTGGAGCATATTCTCGCCACCCAGACGCTGGTGTATCGCGTGGCGCGCAACATGCGGGTCCGCGTCGACGGGCGCCTGGGCGCGGGCGTGTCGGCCAAGGACCTGGTGATCTACGTGGTGCATCGCCTGGGGGCGCAGGGCGCGCGGGGCTATGCGGTGGAATACTGCGGCGAGGCCATCGCCGGCCTGTCGGCCGAGGCGCGCATGACCTTGTGCAACATGACCGTGGAAGCGGGCGCGCGCGCCGCGCTGATCGCGCCCGACGCCACCACCCGCGCTTATGTCGAGGCGCGCGCCCGCCACCTCGACGCCGCCGAACTGGCGCAGGCCCGCGCGCACTGGCGCACCTTGTATACGGATGCCGACGCGCGCTTCGAGGCGGAGCATGCCTTCGACGCCGCCGCCATCGCGCCGTTCGTGACCTGGGGCACCAGCCCCGACCAGGCGTTGCCGGTGACGGGCGCGGTGCCCGACCCGGAGGCCGAGCCGGACGCGCTGGCGCGCCTCGCGCTGCGCAAGGCCGTCGACTACATCGGCCTTGCGCCTGGCACGCCGATCGCCGGGGTGCCGATCGACCGTGTCTTCATCGGTTCCTGCACCAATGGCCGCATCGAGGACTTGCGGGTGGTGGCGGGGCTGGTGCGGGGCCGCCGGGTGGCGCCCGGCGTGCGGGCCATGGTGGTGCCGGGTTCGGGCGCGGTGCGGGCCCAGGCCGAGGCCGAGGGTATTGCCGCCCAGTTGATCGAGGCCGGCTTCGAATGGCGCCAGCCGGGCTGTTCGATGTGCCTGGCCATGAATGACGACGTGCTGCGCCCGGGCGAGCGCTGCGCGTCCACCACCAACCGTAATTTCGAGGGCCGCCAGGGTCGCGGCGGCCGCACGCACTTGATGAGCCCCGCCATGGCGGCGGCCGCCGCGCTGGCCGGCCGCATCGTGGACGCGCGCCAACTGGAGCACGCCGCATGACGACATCTTCCCTGATCGCGGGCATTGCCGCCCCGCTGCCGCTCAGCAACCTGGACACCGACCAGATCATGCCCAAGCAGTTCCTGCGCATCGTCGACAAGGCCGGGCTGGACCGCGGCTTGCTGTACGACCTGCGCTTCGACGCGGCGGGCGCGCCGCGCGCCGATTGCGTGCTCAACCAGCCGGCCTATGCGGGCGCGTCGATACTGGTGGCCGGCCCCAACTTCGGCTGCGGCTCCAGCCGCGAGCACGCGGTCTGGGGGCTGCAGCAGTTCGGCATCCGCGCGGTCATCGCGCCGAGCTTTGGCGAGATCTTCTTCTTCAACGCCTTGAACAACGGCCTGTTGCTGGTGCCCCTGCCGGCCCCGGACGTGGACGCGCTGTTGCAGCGGGTGTCCAATGCCGCCGGCCCGCGCGTCGAGATCGACGTGCTGGCCGGGCGGGTGCGGGCGGCGGATGGCTGGGCGGCGTCGTTCCAGTTGTCGGCCCGGCATCGCGACATGTTCGCCCATGGGCGGGATATGGTCGGCGCCACGCTGGCGCAGCTGGACGCGGTGGCCCGCTACGAGGCCGCCCACTGGGCGCGCCACCCCTGGCTGAAAGATACCGCGCGCCGCGTGCGCGCCCGGCTGGACGCGGCGGGCTGACCGGCCCGCCGGCATCATGCGAGGAAACGCATCGTGACCGACACGCTCTTTGACCTGCCGCTGCGCAGCTTTACCGTCAATGGCATCCGCATCGCCGCCCGCGTGCAGGGGGAGGGGCCGCCCTTGCTGCTGCTGCACGGGCATCCCCAGACCCATGTCATCTGGCACCGGGTCTGGCCCGAACTGACCCGTCACCACACTTGCGTCGCCGCTGACTTGCGCGGCTATGGCGACAGCGACAAGCCGCCGGCCTCGGCCAGCCATGCCGCGTATTCCAAGCGCGAGATGGCGCGCGACATGGTCGATTTGATGGCGGCCCTGGGGTTCGAGCATTTCGACGTGCTGGCGCACGACCGCGGCGCGCGCGTGGCGCACCGCCTGGGGCTGGACCATGCCGCCCGCGTGGGGCGCATGATGCTGCTGGATATTGCGCCGACCCTGGACATGTACGAGGGCACCACGCGCGCCTTCGCGCAGGCTTATTTCCATTGGTTCTGGCTGATCCAGCCGGCCCCCCTGCCGGAAACCATGATCGGCCGCGACCCGGCTTTCTATGTGCGGTCGGTAATGGGCGGGCGGCCCGGCGGGCTGGCGCTGTTCGCGCCGCGCGCTCTGGCCGAATACGAGCGCTGCGCCGGGCTGCCGGGCTGGGCGACGGGCGTGTGCGAAGACTATCGCGCATCGGCCACGGTGGACCTGGAGCATGACCGCGCCGGCCGGCAGAGCGGCGAACGGCTGCGCATGCCGGTGCGCGTGTTCTGGGGCGAGCGTGGCGCGGTGGGCCGCAATTTCGATGTGCTGGGGCTGTGGCGGGCGGTTGCCGACGATGTCGCGGGCCGCGCCCTGCCAGGCGCGCATTACCTGGCCGAGGAGGTGCCCGAGCTGGTGCTGGAGGAGGCGGCGCGGCTGTTCCGCTGAACGCCTTGCGGTTGACCCGACCCGGCGGCAGGGGCATCTAAAAGGGGACGCACTGCGGGTGCTAAGCTTCGCAGATGAGCAACACCCCTCCCGATCACGCCGCCGTTGCCGCGCCCGATGCCGCGGCGCAGCGCAGCCTGGCCGCCAGCGATTCTCCCTGCGTGGCCGTGTGTTCCACCCTGTTCGACGATATCTGCCGCGGCTGCGGCCGTACGGCCATGGAGGTGGCCAACTGGGTGTTCATGACCGACGCGGAAAAGCAGGCCGTGTGGCAGCGCATCCGCGCCCAGGGCTACCCGCGCCGCAAGGGCTAGCGGGGGGCGCCGCGGCGCGGCCGGGCTGTCTCTGGCAGGTCACATTTCTGTCGTGGGTGTGTCATATTGGGCAGGCTAAATCCCGCTATTGCCCACTCTTCCGCCCGGGGGTCGCCCGATGCGCATTGTCCTCGTCACCGATGCCTGGCCGCCGCAAGTCAATGGCGTGGTCCGCACCTGGACCACCATGCAGCGTCTGCTGACCCAGTGGGGCCATGAGCTGATCGTGGTCAGCCCGCAGGGCTCGCGCACCATTCCGGCGCCATCCGAGCCCGAGCTGCGGCTGTGCCTGACGCCGGGCCGGCAGTTGCGCCGCATCCTGGGCGACACGGTGCCGGACGCGCTGCACATCGCCACCGAGGGCCCTCTTGGCGTGGCGGCGCGCCGCATGGCGCTGCGCCGGGGCTGGCGCTTCACCACGTCGTTCCACACGCTGTTTCCCGATTATCTGCAGGCCCGCATGGGGATCCCGGCGTCGCTGCCGTGGCGCTACATGCGCTGGTTCCACCGGCCGTCGGCGCGGGTGCTGGTGCCTACGCCGACGGTGCGCGACATCGTCGCGGCGCGCGGCCTGGCAAACCTGCAGGTCTGGTCGCGCGGCGTGGACGCGGCGCATTTCCGGCCGGGCCCGCGCGATGCCTTCGGCGATTTGCCGCGGCCGATTTTCCTGAATGTCGGGCGGGTGGCGCGCGAGAAGAACCTGGATGCGTTCCTGTCGCTGGATTTGCCGGGCAGCAAGGTGGTGGTCGGCGCCGGTCCGGACGAGGCGCGCCTGCGCAAGGCTTATCCCGAGGTTCATTTCACCGGCATGCAGCCGGACGAGAAGCTGCCCGCGTATTACTCGGCTGCCGATGTGTTCGTCTTTCCCAGCCTGACCGACACGTTCGGCCTGGTGATGCTGGAAGCCATGGCCTGCGGCACGCCGGTGGCGGCGTTCCATACCGAGGCGCCGCTGGCGGTGATCGAGGCGGGCGCGACCGGTTTCGTCAACGACGACCTGGGCATGGCGTGCCGCCAGGCGCTGGAGCTGGACCGGGCCGGCGTGCGCGAGGGCGCGCTCAAGCGCACCTGGGAGAAGATCGCCCAGGACCTGCTCGAGGCGCTGGTGCCGCTGACCCCGGCCGGCGCGGCTGACTGGCCGGTTGCGGCGGGACCGGCGGCTACGGCGTCGCCTTAGCGGGGCTTGATTCTTCTGTCGGCCAGACGATCGCAGTAGGGAGTCCAGGGCGGGGCTGGGGCGTGCGGGACGGCCAGTTGGAGCGAGGGCAGCCCCCGCAGGGGCCGAGGGCGCCTGGTGGCGCGCCCGAGCCGAGCGACGTGGCCGGCCCGCACGCCCCAGCCCCGCCCTGGACTCCCAACAGCGGCATGCGTCGGTCCGCTGGACCGTTGGCGATGGGGCCCGTTGGTGTTGATGTCGTGTGCATCGCCGTGTCACCTTGATGCCCGCATGTTGGTGTCAGACACCCCTGCCACGTTTTCTCCGTTAGCAAGGCAGTGCACAAGGGGTGTCTGACACCGCATACGAGGCTTCCCACATGGGATGTCCGGCACCGGCATTGTCCCGATACGAGACATTGCGAGCCCGAGCCTGCTGGCGAAACCCGGGCGGCCAGTTGGAGCGAGGGCAGCCCCCGCAGGGGGCCGAGGGCGCCTGGTGGCGCGCCCGAGCCGAGCGACGTGGCCGACCGGGTTTCGCCAGCAGGCTCGGGCGTCTCAAGAACCCACTATCAACCAACCAATCCAGCCACGGCAAACCAGCGTCAACCGGTTTGCACGCCTCCCATCAGCCGGTACAATTCGATCCAGTCCTGAGGAGCGCTGCGACGACCTCCGGCTGCCCGCCATGCGGGCGGTACGCAGGGGCCGCCAGGCTCAGGAATCTTCCCGGGCGCCGCAGTCGCGGCGCCCAGCAACGGCGCTCACCTTTGTCGCAACGACGGCGGCAAGGGCGGGCGCCGGTCTCATAGGTGTTCCGCACGGCCGTCCGCAATGCGCACATTGCCGTTGAATCTTTACCGGAGCACACACATGAATGCCGTAACCGACCAAGCCGTTGCTGATTACCACGTTGCCGACATGTCGCTGGCAGGCTGGGGCCGCCGCGAACTGGCCATCGCCGAAACCGAAATGCCTGGCCTGATGGCCATCCGCGAAGAGTACGCCGCCAGCCAGCCCCTCAAGGGCGCGCGCATCGCCGGCAGCCTGCACATGACCATCCAGACCGGCGTGCTCATCGAAACCCTGGTGGCGCTGGGCGCCGAAGTGCGCTGGGCCTCGTGCAACATCTTCTCGACCCAGGACCACGCCGCCGCCGCCATCGCCGCCACCGGCACGCCGGTGTTCGCCGTCAAGGGCGAGACCCTGGAAGAGTACTGGCAGTACACGCACCGCATCTTCGAATGGCCCGAAGGTCGCCACGCCAACATGATCCTCGACGACGGCGGCGACGCGACCCTGCTGCTGCACCTGGGCGCCCGCGCCGAGAAGGACGCCTCCGTGCTGGCCAAGCCGGGCAGCGAGGAAGAGCGCGTGCTGTTCGCCGCCATCAAGGCCACCCTGGCGCGCGACCCGCAGTGGTATTCGACCCGCCTGGCGCAGATCAAGGGCGTGACCGAAGAAACCACCACCGGCGTGCACCGCCTCTACCAGATGGCGCAGAAGGGCGAACTGGCCTTCGCCGCCATCAACGTCAACGACTCGGTCACCAAGTCCAAGTTCGACAACCTGTACGGCTGCCGCGAATCGCTGGTCGACGGCATCAAGCGCGCCACCGACGTCATGGTGGCGGGCAAGATCGCCGTGGTGGCCGGCTACGGCGACGTGGGCAAGGGCTGCGCCCAGGCGCTGGCCGCGCTGCGCGCCCAGGTGTGGGTCACCGAAATCGATCCGATCTGCGCGCTGCAGGCCGCCATGGAAGGGTACAAGGTCGTCACCATGGAAGAGGCCGCCGCCCATGCCGACATCTTCGTCACCGCCACCGGCAACTACCACGTCATCACCCGCGCGCACATGGAAGCCATGAAAGACCAGGCCATCGTGTGCAACATCGGCCACTTCGACAATGAAATCGACGTGGCCGCGCTGGAAGACTGCCAGTGGGAAGAAATCAAGCCGCAGGTCGACCACGTGGTGTTCCCCGACGGCAAGCGCATCATCCTGCTGGCCAAGGGGCGCCTGGTGAACCTGGGCTGCGCCACCGGCCATCCCTCGTTCGTGATGTCCTCGTCGTTCGCCAACCAGACCATCGCCCAGATCGAGCTCTTCACGCGCAACGACGCCTATGTGCGTGGCCAGGTCTATGTGCTGCCCAAGCACCTGGACGAGAAGGTGGCGCGCCTGCACCTGAAGAAGCTGGGCGCCAACCTCAGCACGCTGCGGCCCGAACAGGCCGACTACATCAACGTGCCGGTCGAAGGCCCGTACAAGCCCGAGCACTACCGCTACTGATGTAGCACAATAGGCACATGCCGCGCCCGCCCGGCGCGGCATGTCCCGCCTGTCCTGGCGCCTACCGGAGAACACAATGACCTTGATACTCGTCTGGCTCTTGAATGCCGTCGCCTTGCTGGCCGTGGCCTACCTGCTGCCCGGCATCACCGTCGCCAGCTTCGGCTCGGCGCTGGTCGCCGCGCTGGTGCTGGGCCTGTTGAACATGCTGGTCAAGCCGGTGCTGGTGTTGTTGACGCTGCCCATCACCATCGTCACCCTGGGCCTGTTCCTCATCGTGCTCAACGCCTTGTTGTTCTGGCTGGCCGGGTCCATCCTGCGCGGCTTCCAGGTCAACGGGTTCTGGTGGGCGGTGGCGGGCGCCATTTTGTACAGCATCATTTCCGGCCTGCTTTCCCGACTGATTCCCTGATGACCTCTACCCCCGCCCTGAGCCTGGAGTTCTTCCCCCCGCGCGACATCGCCGCCCAAGAGCGGCTGGTGCGCGCGGCCAAGCAGATGCTGGCCATCCAGCCGCGTTACGTCAGCGTCACTTTCGGGGCGGGCGGCTCGACCCGCGCCGGCACGGCCGACACGGTGCGCATGCTGCAGAACCTGGGCTGCGATGCCGCGCCGCACTTGTCGTGCATCGGCGCCACCCGCGACAACCTGCGCGAGATCCTGGCCGCTTATCGCGAGCAGGGCGTGCGCCGCCTGGTGGCGTTGCGCGGCGACCTGCCCTCGGGCATGGGCGGCGATGCCGGCGAGCTGCGCTACGCGGCCGACCTGGTGGCCTTCATCCGCCAGGAAACCGGCGACGCCTTCCACATCGAAGTGGCGGCCTATCCCGAGATGCACCCGCAGGCGGCCAGCCCGGCCGCCGACCTGGCCCATTTCGTGGCCAAGGTCGGTGCCGGCGCCGACGCCGCCATCACGCAATACTTTTTTAACGCCGACGCCTATTTCGACTTCGTCGACCGCGCCCAGGCCAAGGGCGTGTCCATTCCCATCGTGCCCGGCATCATGCCGATCACCAACCACTCGCAGCTGGTCCGGTTCTCGGAAATGTGCGGCGCCGAGATCCCGCGCTGGATCCGCCTGCGACTGGCCGAGTTCGGCGACGACAAGGCTTCCATACGCGCGTTCGGCGTGGACGTGGTGGCCGACCTGTGCCAGAACCTGCTCGACAACGGCGCGCCGGGGCTGCATTTCTATACGCTGAACCATGCCGAGGCGACCCTCGGCATCTGGCGCCAGCTCGATCTTGCGTCGGCTGGCGTCGCCTGATCGCGCTCCCGCATTGGTGTCATCGCCGGTGTCTGACACCCTGCGGGTGTCAGACACCTGAAAACGTGAAACGGAAAGGATCAGTCCTGCGGGCGCCAGGCAACTGGAACCGGAACGATCAGCTGGCTTGCGACTTGCCCGGGTCCTGCGCCAGCACTTGCAGCGGCGCGGGTGTCGCGTCGGCGCCGCCCGGCGTGAGCCGGTGCGGCTGGTGCAGGCGGCCCGCGGCGGCCAGCGAGCCGCTCGCGCCGGCGTCGGTCCAGCTGGGGTCGGCGATCTCGGCGAAGACTTGTCGCAGGCGTTCGCCCCAGGTCTTGCGGATCATGCGGAAGTACTCGTTGTCTTCGTCGATGTGGGCGAAGTGCGTGACGCGCAACGCGCCGGCTTCGTACACCAGCATGTCCAGCGGCAGGCCGACCGAGATATTCGAGCGCAGCGTCGAGTCCATGGAAATCAGCGCGCACTTGGCGGCCTCGTCCAGCGATGTGTCGGGGCGCAGCACGCGGTCCAGGATGGGCTTGCCGTACTTGGCCTCGCCGATCTGCACGTACGGCACGTCCGGGCTGGCCTCGATGAAGTTGCCGGCCGAGTAGATCTGGAACAGGCGGCAGCGTTCGGCGCCGATCTGGCCGCCGAAGATCAGGTTGATGTTGAAGTCGACGCCGTGTTCGCTGAGCGCCTCGGCGTCGCGCTCGTGCACGCGCCGCACGGCCTCGCCCACGCGGCGGGCGGCCTCGTACATGTCGGGCGCCGACCAGAGGGAATCGGGGCTGTCGCTGTCGAGCTGGGCCAGCAGGTTTACCACGGCCTGGCTGATCGCCAGGTTGCCGGAGGTCAGCAGCACCATGACGCGGTCGCCGGGTTGCTCGAAGACGTTCAGCTTGCGGGCAACGCTGATCTGGTCCACGCCCGCGTTGGTGCGCGAGTCGGACAGGAAAACCAGGCCCGCGTCCAGGCGGGCGGCTACACAGTAGGTCATTGGTCGTACGGTGGAAAACGGCTGGCGTATTGTAGGGGGGAACCGGGATGGCGTGCCGGCCGCGACTGTGAACCGACCCCGATTTATTGCTGGCCGGCCGCCTGCACCTGGACCGAGACGGTCATCGATTCCTCGCCGCCGCCGTGGCGCACCCCGCGCACCGGCGAGGCGGAGTCATAGTCGCGCGCCACCGCCAGGCGGCAGTGGCATTCCGAGGCAAACTGGCGGTTGGTGATGTCGATGCTGGTCCAGCCGATATCGGCCAGCCATACGTCGGCCCAGGCGTGGCTGGCGGCATGCTCCGCTTCGGTGTACAGGTAGCCGCTCACATACCGGGCCGGGATGCCCAGCCCGCGCACGCAGGCCAGGAACAGGTGGGCATGGTCCTGGCACACGCCATGGCCCAGCGCCAGCACCTGGCCGGCGGCGGTGGTGACATCGGTGGTGCCGGGTTCGTAGGCCACCTGGTCGCAGATGGCGCCGGCCAGGGCCAGCGCGTCGCCGGGCGTGCGCAGGCCGCCGGGCAATGCGGCATGCACGAACTCCCGGATGGCGCCGTCGGCCAGGGTCAGCGGCGTCGGCACGCAATAAGCATGCACCGGCAGCCGGTTTTCCTCGGGGCGCAGCCGGCCATCGGGCAGCGCATCGATGTCGACCTGCCCGGTCACGCACAGCTCGATGCTGTCGTGCGGGCGGGTCAGGGCCAGCACATGGGTGATGTTGCCGTAGGCGTCGACCTGCTGTTGCAGCGGGCCCGGCGCGTCGATGCGCCAGCGCCGCGTGCGCTGGTGTTCGTCGGGGCGCGGCGTCAGGCGCAGGGTCTGGATGCTGTAGCCGACCGGCGCGGTGTAGCGGTACTGGGTCAGGTGCCTGATCAAATGCTTCATGCGGGGCTCCTCAGGCGGCCAGCGGGACCAGGAAGTCCTGGCTGATCCGGTTGCCCAGGTCGTTGATGCGGTCGAGGAAGCGTTCCAGGTAACGGTGCAGGCCGCTGTGCAGGATGTCCTCGACGCGCGCGTAGCGCAGTTCGGCGTGCAGCATGCCGGCGCGCCGCTCGGTCTCGGCCGAGCGCTGGTTCGACACGCGCGCCAGGTCCTCGTTGAGCGCCTGCACCGAGGCCAGCAGCGAGCGCGGCATGTCCGGGCGCAGGATCAGCAACTCGGCCACCCGGTCCGGCGTGATCACGTCGCGGTACACCTTGCGGTAGATCTCCAGTCCGGAGACCGAGCTCAGCAGCGCCGACCATCGGTAGAACTCGCTGTGCCGGCTGGCGCGCGCGGGGTTGTCGCCGTCGTCTTCGTGGAACTTCACGTCGAGCAGGCGCGCGGTGTTGTCGGCGCGCTCCAGGTGCATGCCCAGCCGCAGGAAGTGCAGCGCCTCGTCTTCCAGCATGGTGCCGATGGTGACGCCGCGCGCCAAGTGGGCGCGGAACTTGACCCATTCGAAGAATTCGCCCGGATTGCGCTCGGGCAGGTTGGTCTGCAGGTGCTTCTGCAGTTCCAGCCAGGTGGCGTTGTAGGTTTCCCAGACTTCGGTGGTCAGGCTGCCGCGCACCGCGCGGGCGTTTTCGCGCGCGGCGCGCAGGCAGGCGTAGATGGACGACTCGTTGCGCGGTTCGCGCACCATGTAGTGCAGCACGTCCAGCGGCGTGACGGCGGGGTAGCGCGCGTCGTAGCCGTGCTGCAGTTCCGAGATGCGCAGCACGGCGCGCCACAGGCCGTCGCGTGCCTGCGCGTCCTGCGGCAGCAGCGACATCTGCAGATTGACGTCCAGCATGCGGGCGGTGTTCTCGGCGCGCTCGATGTAGCGGCACATCCAGAACAGGTTGTCGGCGGTGCGGCTCAGCATGGTCAGTCTCCCAGTACCCAGGTGTCCTTGGTGCCGCCGCCCTGGCTGCTGTTGACCACCAGCGAGCCCTCCACCAGGGCCACGCGGCACAGCCCGCCGGGCACGGTGCGGATATCCTTGCCGCACAGCACATAGGGACGCAGGTCGACGTGGCGCGGCGCCACGCCGGCATCGACATAGGTGGGGATGGTCGACAGCGCCAGGGTGGGCTGGGCGATGTAGTTGGCCGGATTGGCGCGCACCCGTTGCTTGAAGGCCTCGACCTGCGCGCGCGTCGAGGCCGGGCCCACCAGCATGCCGTAGCCGCCGGCGCCGTGCACCTCCTTGACCACCAGTTCGTGCATGTGGGCCAGCACGTGCGACAGCTCGTCGGGCCGCGCGCAGCGCCAGGTGGGCACATTGGCCAGGATCGGCTCTTCCCGCAGGTAGAAGCGGATCATGTCGGGCACGTACTGGTAGGTGGACTTGTCGTCGGCGATGCCGGTGCCGATGGCGTTGGCCAGCGTGACGCGCCCGGCGCGGTACACCGACAGCAGGCCCGGCACGCCCAGCGCCGAATCGGCGCGGAACGACAACGGGTCGAGGAAGTCGTCGTCCACCCGCCGGTAGATCACGTCGACCCGGCGCGGTCCTTGCGTGGTGCGCATGTACACGGTGTTCTGCTCGACGAACAGGTCCCGGCCCTCGACCAGCTCCACGCCCATCTGCTGGGCCAGGAAGGCATGCTCGAAGTACGCGGAGTTGTACATGCCGGGCGTCAGCACGACCACCGTCGGGGCGTCGATGCTGCGCGGCGCCACTTCGCGCAGGTTGTCCAGCAGCAGGTCCGGGTAATGCGCCACCGGCTTCACCTTCACGCGCCCGAACACATCGGGCATCAGGCGCATCGACATCTTGCGGTTTTCCAGCATGTACGACACGCCGGAGGGCACGCGCAGATTGTCTTCCAGTACATAGAACTCGCCGGCCCCGGCCCGCACGATGTCCACGCCGGCAATGTGGCAGTAGATGTCCTCGGCCACGTCCACGTCCTGCATCTCGGGGCGGTATTGCGCATTCAGGAACACCTGTTCGGCCGGCACCACGCCCGCGCGCACGATCTCGTGCCCATGGTAGATGTCGTGGATGAACAGGTTCAGCGCCCGCACGCGCTGCTTCAGGCCGGCGTCGAGCCGCTGCCATTCGTCGGCGGGGATGATGCGGGGGATCAGGTCGAACGGGATCAGCCGCTCGGTGCCGGCTTCGTCGCCGGCCACCGAAAAGGTGATGCCGACGCGCCGGAAGCTCAGGTCGGCCTCGATCTGGCGCGCCGCCATGGCGTCCTCGGGCTCTTGCGCCAGCCATTGCGAGAACGCCTGGTAGTGAGGGCGTACTTCGCCGTGGGCGTCGACCATCTCGTCATACGCCGCCCGGGGGGCGGGCTGGGGATGCTGCATGGCTCCTCCTTGTACCGGTTCGGGCCGGCCGCGTGATCCGGATGGAGCCTGCGGCCCGAAACGTGGGCGCGTGGGCGGGCGCGCCAACTGCAATCAAGCAACCCTCATGCCAAGTCCCGCAGGCATGGGGCGCCCGGGGGCCTGTAGCCGTTTTAGCAGAAGGCCCGCCGCGCAGGTAGGAGGGTTGGCCCTGAGGCATGCACCAAGTTGGTGCGAGCCTGGCCCGCGCGCGGGCGCCTGGCAAGGCTGTGCGCGGCCCGCGGCCCAGGCGCGGCAATCGTCAAGAATGGCAAAGGCCCCGCGCTGGCCGCCACGCGCCGGCGGGCGGTCAGCGCAGCACGTACGACCCCAGGCTGCCGCCAGTGGGCGCGCCGGGGCCCAGCAGCGGCGGCTCGGGTACCCAGCCATCGGGCGTGAGCACGGCATCGAGCCGCACGTCGTGCTCGGCCGGCTGGTAATCGTCGGCGTCGATCAAGCCTTCGTTCCAGGCCACGCCGATGGTGGTGCAGGGCTGGCCGTCGCGCTGCAGCGCGGCGAGCGTGCGGTCGTAGTAGCCGCCGCCGTAGCCCAGGCGGTCGGCCTGCAGGGTGTAGCCCAGCGTAGGCACCAGCACCACATCGGGACGCAGGGGCGGGCTGTCCGCGGCCGGCTCTTGCACGTTGTAAGGGCCGGCACGCAAGGCGGCGCCGGGCGTCCAGGCGCGGAACTCGAGCGGCGCGGCGGGCTCGCGGATGGCCGGCAGCGCGATGGCAATGCCGGCCTGCGCCCATTGATCGAGCAGCGGGCGCAGGTCGGGTTCGTGTTCCAGCGGCCAGAATGCCGCCACCGTGGCCGGGGGGCGCGCGCCGCGCTTGACGGCCTGGTCGCGCGCCGCATTGAGCCAGGTGAACAGGCGTCCGCGCATCAGCAAGCCGCCGCGGTCGCGTTGCGCGGCGGGCAGGTCGGCGCGGGCTTGCCGCAATCGCGCACGTAGCGCGACTGCGTTATTCTGTGCGGAATTTCGAATGTTCATGTGGGTCAACAATGCGGCAGTGGCTTGAATCAGGACCTTATCAGAAATCCGGCACGTTCGAGCCCCGCGGGGCCCGTCGCTGGTTGCCCGCATTGGCCCTGTTCACCGCTGCCTGCTCGTCGGTCGATGCCCAGCAAGGGCAGGTGCCGGCCGCCGCGGCGGCCCAGGCCGCCCGGCCGGCCATCGCCGTGCCACCGGTCAAGCTGGCCGGCCTGCCGCCCGCGACGCAGACGCCCGCCCGGGACGCGGTCGTCGCGGCTCGCGAAGCCAATGAGCGCAAGCAATGGTCGGTGCTGGCCATGCTGGCGCCGCAGGCGCGCGGCGACTTGCTGGGCGGCTACCCGGACTACTGGCTGCTGCGCTACCAGCTCTGGAACCCGCCCGGCGGCGTGCAGCCCAAGGCCGAGGCGGCGCGTTTCCTGAAAGACCACGCCGGCACTTACCTGGCCGAGCGGTTGCGCAGCAGTTGGATCCTGTCCGCGGCGCGCAGCGGCGATTTCGAAACGGCGCGCGAGCTGGGCGACCTGCCCGACGCCAATGCGCAGACCCGCTGCGCCATCCTCGAGGCGCGCCACATGACCGGCCAGCGCACCACCGCCAGGCAGGCGCTCGAGGCCTTCTCGCCGGGCCGCGACTGCTGGAACCTCTACGACCAGCTCGTGGCCGACGGCGTCTTGGGCTGGGACGAGATCCAGCCGCAGTTGCGCGCCGCCATCGAGACCGACCGAATCGGCGATGCGCGCAAGTTCGCCGACTATATCTTCGAGCCCAAGGACCAGAAGACCTTCGACGCGCTGCTCAAGAGCCCCATGAAGTGGCTGACCCGGCGCGACCACCAACTGGTGGGCCGCAATGAAAAGGAACTGGCCACCGTGGCGCTGGCGCGCCTGGCGCGCCAGGATCTCGACGTGGCCGACTCCTACTTGCGGCGCGAATGGGCCGGCAACCTGCCCAAGTCGAGCCTGGCCTGGGTGCGCAGCCAGTATGCGCTGATCGCCGCGTTGAATCTCGACAGCCGGGCGGACGCCTGGTACCGCGAGGCGGGCGACATCGCGCTGACCGACTATAACGGCGCCTGGCGCGTGCGCTCGGCCCTGCGCCAGCCCGACATCGACTGGCGCTGGGTGCATACGGCCATCGAACTGATGCCGGCCGCGCAGCAGGCCGAGCCGGTATGGGTGTACTGGAAGGCGCGCAGCGACGCGGCGCGCGGCCGCGCGACCCAGGCGCAGCGCGGCTATGCCAGCATCGCCGACCAATACAACTTCTATGGCCAGCTCGCGGCCGAGGAACTCGGCCGCCGCATCACGGTGCCGCCGCGGCCGACGCCGGTCACCGACCAGGAAATGGCCGAGGCGCGCGCCAATGCCGGCCTGCGCCGCGCCGTGCACCTGTTCCGGCTGGGGTGGCGGTCCGAGGCGGTGGGCGAATGGAATTTCGCGCTGCGCGGCATGTCGGACCGCCAGTTGCTGGCCGCCGCCGAGCTGGCGCGCGCCGAAGACATCTACGACCGGGTCGTCAATACGTCGGAGCGCACCGAGAAAGAAGTCGATTTCACGCAGCGCTACATCGCGCCGTTCGAGGGGCGGGTCACCGCCCAGGCCAACGCCATCGCCCTCGACCCCGCCTGGGTGTATGGGCTGATCCGCCAGGAATCGCGCTTCGTCATGAACGCGCGTTCGCATGTGGGCGCCTCGGGGCTGATGCAGCTCATGCCCGCCACCGCCAAATGGGTGGCGCGCAAGATCGGCATGGCCGACTATTCCCCGTCCAGCGTCAACGATTTCGACACCAACACCATCCTGGGCACCAATTACCTCAGCATCGTGCTCAATGGCCTGGATGGCTCGCAGGTGCTGGCCAGCGCCGGCTACAACGCCGGTCCGGGCCGGCCGAAGACCTGGCGCGCCACGCTGTCGCACCCGGTCGAGGGCGCCATCTTCGCCGAGACCATCCCGTTCACCGAGACGCGCCTGTACGTCAAGCACGTGATGTCCAACGCCACGTATTACGCCGCCATGTTTACCGGGCAGCCGCAGTCGCTGAAGGCGCGGCTCGGCCGCATCGAGCCGCCCACGGTGCGCACGGCCGAGCTACCGTGAACGCCGCCCCCGGCCTGCCCGCCGACCCCGACTGCGCCGGCTTGCAGGTGTATATCGTGGGCGGCGCCGTGCGCGACGACTTGCTGGGCCTGCCGGCGGGCGATCGCGACTGGGTCGTGGTGGGCGCCACGCCCGAGGACATGGCCCAGCGCGGCTTCATCCCGGTGGGCGGTGATTTCCCCGTGTTCCTGCATCCGCGCACCAAAGAGGAATACGCCCTGGCGCGCACCGAACGCAAATCGGGGCGCGGCTACAAGGGCTTCACCTTCTATACGGGGGCGGATGTCACGCTGGAGCAGGACCTGCGCCGTCGCGACCTGACCGTCAATGCCATCGCCCGCACGCCGCAGGGCGAACTGCTGGATCCGCTCAATGGCGCGGCCGACATTCGCGCGCGCGTGCTGCGGCACGTGGGCGAGGCGTTCGCCGAGGACCCGGTGCGCATCCTGCGCCTGGGCCGCTTTGCCGCGCGCTTCGGCGAATTTTCCGTGGCGCCGGAGACCTTGGCCTTGTGCCGCCGCATGGTGGATGCCGGCGAGGCTGATGCGCTGGTGCCGGAACGGGTCTGGAAAGAGCTGTCGCGCGGCTTGATGGCGGCCACGCCGTCGCGCATGCTGGCAGTGCTGCAGCAATCCGGCGCCCTGGCGCGCATCATGCCCGAATTGCAGGAGGTGGAGACGGTGAGCGCCGAGCTGGATCGCGCCGCCGGCACGGCGCTGGCATTGCCGGGCCGCTACGCCCTGCTGTGCCGGTTGACTCCCGAGCGCGATGCGCTGGCCCGCCGCCTGCGCGTGCCGACCGACTGCGCCGACCAGGCGCGCCTGCTGCCGCGCGTGGTGGACCAGGCCGGCGCGGCCGGTCCGGCCGCACAATTGGCGCTGATCGAATCCTGCGACGCGCTGCGCAAGCCGGACCGCTTCATCGCCCTGTTGCGCGCCGCCGCGGTGGTGGCTCCGGTCGACCTGCCGGCCTGGCAGCGCCGCGCCGAGGCCGTGCGCGGCGTGGATGCCGGCGCCATCGCCCGCCAGTGCGCGGGCGACCCGGCGCGCATCAAGCCGGCATTGCACGAGGCGCGCTTGCGCGCGCTCGCGGCGGCATCGCGCTGCGGCAAGGAGGATGAATGAATACCCCGTCGCCACCGCGCTCCGCGCCGCGGCCAGCCGGCGAAACGCCGCAGGCGGCGCCTCGCGAGGCCGCCGAGCCGCCCGGGATCATCCAGGAGTTCCTGTATCACGGCTTGTTGAATGCGTTGCCGGCCGCCATCTACACCACCGACGCGCAGGGCCGCATCACCTTTTATAACGAGGCTGCCGTCACCTTGTCGGGCCGCCGCCCCATCCTGGGATCGGACGAATGGTGTGTGACCTGGCGCTTGTATCGCCTGGACGGAAGCCCCATGCGGCACGACGAATGCCCGATGGCCGTGGCGCTGAAAGAAGGGCGCGAGGTGCGGGGAGTGGAAGCGATCGCCGAGCGCCCCGACGGCTCTCGCATTGTGTTCCTGCCCTATCCGACGCCCTTGCGCGACGCCCAAGGCAATATCGTCGGTGGCATCAACATGCTGGTCGACATCACCGAGCGCAAGGAGGCCGAGGAGCGGCAGCGGCTGTTGCTGCACGAAGTGAATCATCGCGCGAATAATCTGTTGTCGGTCATGCAGTCGTTCGTCGCCCTGACCGTAGCCCCGGATGTGCCCAGTTACCGCGCGGCGCTGGATGGCCGTTTGCGGACCCTGGCCCGCGCCCACAACCTGCTGGCCCACAGCAGTTGGGCGGGGGCCGACCTGGCCCGGCTGGTCACCGAAGAGCTGGCGCCTTACATGAAAAGCGATGAAAGCGGCGTCTGGCTGCAAGGGCCGGCGCTGCCGCTGGCGCCGATGGCCGCGCAATCGGTTGCCATGATCATCCACGAATTGGCCACCAATGCCGCCAAATACGGTGCGCTATCGGTGCCGGACGCCAGGCTTGCGGTCCAGTGGCACCACGCGCCGGACGACATCGTGATCCGCTGGACCGAAAATGGCGGTCCGGCGGTGCGTCAGCCGACGCGCGCCGGGTTGGGCTCTGCGCTCATCGACCGGTGCGTGGCGCAACTGGGCGGCACGCTGTCGCGCCAGTGGCTGGCCTCGGGGTTGCATGTCGAGCTGTGCCTGCCGTGGCGCCAGGACGGCGTCACGGGTTCGCTGGGCCAGGCGCCGAGATCTGCTCCAGCGCCCGGCGCAGTTGATTGACTTCCAGCGGCTTGCTCAGTACCGGCGCATCCGGATAGGCCTCGACAGGCTGGCTGCCGTATCCGGTCAGGAACAGGAACGGAATGCTCTTGGCGGAAAGCGCGCGGGCCACGGGGTTGACGTGTTCCCCGGCCAGATTCATGTCCAGGATCGCGGCGTCGGCGCCAGGTTCGTCTTCGATCAGCTGCAGCGCCGCCCGCACGCTGTTCGCCGAGCCCGCGAGCTCGCATCCGAAATCGGCCAGGTGAACCTCGAGCAGCATGGCGATCATCGCTTCATCTTCGACAACAAGAATGCGGCGTCCGTCTAGCGATGAGGAGGGCATGAAGGTCTCCGTGACATTGTCCGGGATATCCGGTCTCCGCGCCGGCGCCAGACAGTTTCCGATATTGTGCCGCGCCAGGCAAACGCCGCATGGGCGATCGAGCGGCCCGCCGCGTGCTGCGCGGCCACTCAGCACGCGGCCCATCCCCGGGGGGCGGGCTGTGGAGGTGCTGGCGCCGCTGTACGCGCGGCTAAGTCGTAGCTCGGTGTCTGACACCCGCAGGGTGTCAGACATCTGCCGACCTGCCGACCTGTCGGGCGCGCCGCCTACAGCGCCGCCAGCCGGTCGCCGCGCGCGAAGCCGCGCAGTGGCGCGGGGGTGTCGCGGCCCACGGCCAGCACCTTGAACAGTTCGCCCATCTCGGCTTCGCTCAGGAGCTTCTGCACCGGCGCCACCGCCTGCGCATAGGCGCGCGCGTCGGCCGGATCATGCCGCGCCAGCAGTTCCGCCAAGCCGGCATTCATCAGGAAGCGCGCCTGCGAGGTATAGCCCAGCACCTGCAGGCCGGCCTCGAGCGCCGCGTCGGCCATGGCGGTGAAATCCACGTGGGCGGTGATGTCCTGCACGCCGGGCGCGACCAGCGGATCGGCGTGGGCATGGTGGCGCAGATGGCACATCAGGGTGCCGCCGGCGCGTTGCGGATGGTAGTACTCGCGGCGCGGAAACCCGTAATCGAACAGCAGGGCGGCGCCGCGCGCCAGCCAACCGCCCATCGCCCGCATCCAGGCTTCCGCCTGCAGGTTGATCTCGGACACATAGCCGGGCAGGGGCGGCATGCGCGCGGCGACGGCCTGCGCCAACGGCGCGCCGGCCGGCCGGTCGTCCCAGGTGAAATCGCCGTTCGCGTCCAGGGCCACGCCGCGTTCCAGCACGGCGCCGGACTCGCTCCAGCGGAATAGCGATACCGGCATGGCGTCGAGCACTTCATTGGCCAGCACGCAGCCTGAAAAACTGGCCGGCAGCGCGTCGAGCCACTGCACGCGGGCGCCATGCGGCGCCAGGCGCGCCTGCTGGCGCGCCCGCAGGTCGGCCGAGACTTCGATGATGCGGTAGTCGGCGGCCACGCCGAGCGCGTCCAGCCCGGCCAGCACACTGTCGGCCAGGGCGCCGGTGCCGGCGCCGAATTCCAGCACGGTGGCCGTGCCGGTGTCGGCCAGCACCTGGGCCGCTTGCCGGGCCACGGTATGCCCGAACAATGGCGTCAGTTCCGGCGCCGTGATGAAGTCGCCCGCCGCGATGGGCATGCCGCGCGCATCCACGGCCGGCGCGGCCAGCTTCAGCGCGCCGGCCGCGTAATAGCCCAGGCCCGGCGCATAGAGCGCCTGCGACATCCATTGGTCGAACGGCAGCCAGCCGCCCGCCGCGCCGATGGCCTCGCGCAGGTGGGCGGCAGCGCGCGCGCTGTGGCGCGCGCTGTCCGGGTCGAGAGCAGGAAGGGAAGTGGTGGCAGGGCGTTGCATGGGCGCTATTGTCCCATGCCGCCCCTGCCGTGCGGTTTAGCCGCGGCGCGGGCCGCCGGGCTTGCCGTAGTGCTTGGACGGGCCGCCGGCGCGTTGCGCGAACGGCTTGGTCGACGGCCGGAAGCCGGCGGGACGGCGCTCGGCGCCACGAAATTCGCCTTCGCCGCGCGCCTGGCGGGGCTGGAATTCACCGCGGGGCTGGAACTCTCCGCGTGGCTTGAATTCACTGCGCGGCTTGAACTCACCACGCGGCTTGAACTCGCCACGAGGCTGGAATTCGCCGCGCGGTTGGAATTCGCCGCGCCGGCCGCCATCGCGGTGCGGACGCGGTTCGTACCCGGCCGTCGGACGGGCGTCGCGCTCGGCGCGCCAGTCGCCGTGTTGCGGACGCTCGCCAAAGGCGCGGGCGGGCCGGAAATCGCGCTCGCCGGCCGGACGGGCGGGGCGCTCGTCGCGGCCGCGCCAGCCGCCTTCGCGCGGCTGGAACTCGGCGCGGAAGCCGCCCTCGCGGGGCTTGGCGTCGTGGTTGCGCCAGCCGCCCTCGCGCTGCGCATCGGTGCGGAAGCCCCGCCCCTCGCGCGCCTGTGGGCGATCGCCGCCGAAACCTCCGGGCCGCTTGCCGAACGGCTTGCCGCCGCGACCGGCGCCGCCCGCATAGGGGCGCGGCGTACGCTTGGGCTCCAGGCCGGCAATCGTTTCCGGGGTGATCGACTGGCCGATGTAATGCTCGATGCGGCGCACCTTGTGGCGCTCCGCGTGGGTGGCCAGCGTGAAGGCCTGGCCATCGCGGCCGGCGCGGCCGGTGCGGCCGATGCGGTGCACGTAGTCTTCGGCCTGCATGGGCAGGTCGAAGTTGACGGCATGGCTGATGCCTTGCACGTCGATGCCGCGCGCCGCCACGTCGGTGGCCACCAGGACGCGCAGCTGGCCGCGCTGCAGCTGGGTCAGCGTGCGGGTGCGCTGGCGCTGATTCATGTCGCCGTGCAGGGCGGCGGCGGCAAAGCCCTGGTCGGCCAGGCGGTCGGCCAGGTCGTCGGCGCCGCGCTTGGTGGCGGTGAAGACGATCGCCTGGTCCAGCGTGGCGTCGCGCAGCACGTGGTCGAGCAGCTGCATCTTGTGGCTGGCGTCGTCGGCGTACAGCAGGCTTTGCGTGATATTGGCGTGCTTTTCTTTCTGGGCCGCCATTTCGATGCGCTGCGGTTCGCGCATCATGCGCGCGGCCAGCTTGGCCACGGTGCCGTCCAGCGTGGCCGAGAACAGCAGCGTCTGGCGCTGCTCGGGCAGGCGCTCGACGATGGTTTCGATATCTTCGATGAAGCCCATGTCCAGCATGCGGTCGGCTTCATCCAGCACCAGGGTGTGCACGGTGTTCAGCTTGACGCGGCCGGCCTTCAGGTGGTCGATCAGGCGGCCGGGCGTGGCCACCAGCACGTCGACGCGGCGCGACAGCGCCTTGAGCTGCGCGCCGTAGGGCATGCCGCCCACCACGGTGGCGGTGCGCAGGCCGGGCAGGTTGCGGCCGTACGAGCCGGTCGCCTCGGTGACCTGCATGGCCAGTTCGCGGGTGGGGGTCAGCACCAGCACTTGCACGCCCACGCCCTTGTTGCCGGGCTGGCCGGCGATACGGTTGAGGGCGGGCAGCATGAAGGCGGCGGTCTTGCCGCTGCCGGTCTGCGACGAGACCATCAGGTCATGGCCGGCCAGCGCCTGCGGAATGGCGGCCGCCTGGACGGGGGTGGGGGCGGAAAAGCCAGCCTCTTGCAGGGCCGACAATAGGGTGGGCGCGAGACCCAGGGTTTCGAAAGACATACCTTGTCCTTGCCGCGCGAAGCGGCGCATGTGCCAGGCGAGCCGAAGGAAAGCGGCCGGGTCCGGGCGACGGTTGATGGAGCATCGGGCCGACCGGAACAACCGTGCGCGCGGCGCGCTACAAGTGAAGCGCGAGGCGAAAGGAAAGGAGGTCAGGAATCGATGGTGACCGGCATGGGGTCGGGAAGCTGACCCGACAAACTGCGTCAGTGACCGCGTGGTGCTACTCAGGGCGCGGATTTAATGCCGGCACAAATTTGTGCAGTGCCGCGATCATAACCCGAATTCGCCTTGGCGTACATCCCCTTGGTTTTCTTCAGTCGTCCAGTCAATAGGGGTTTTGCCTTGTCCGGCCAGCCAGGCATTGACCTGGGTGAAGTGGCCGCAACCCAGGAACGGCACGGGGGGGCGCCGCGCGGACAGCGGCGAGGGGTGGTTGGCGGTCAGTACCAGGTGGCCGCTGTGGTCGGGCAGCAACACCTGCTTGGCCTGCGCATGCGCGCCCCACAGCAAGAACGCCTTGGGTGCCGGGTCGCGCGCCACCAGGCTGATCAGGGCGTCCGTCACGGTTTCCCAGCCGCGCCTGGCATGCGCAGCCGGCTGGCCGTCTTCCACGGTAAGCGCGGTATTCAATAGCAGCACCCCCTGGCGGGTCCAGCGCGACAAGTCGTTGCCCCGCGGCAGCGGCGTGCCGGGATGCTCCTGGGCGATCTGGTTGAAAATGTTGCGCAGGCTGGGCGGACGCTTGCAATCGTCCGGCACCGAGAAGGCCAGGCCCTGCGCCTGTCCGGGGCCATGGTAGGGGTCCTGGCCCAGGATCACGACCCGCACCTCGGCCGGGACCAGCCCCTCCAGGGCCCGGAAAGGGGTAGCCGGGTACACCACGGCCCCCGCGGCCAGCCGCTGCTCGACATAGGCGGTCACTTCGCGCAGCGCCCGGGCCACCTCGGGCTGCTGGAACGCTGCCTGCCAGGCGGCCGGCAACCGGGCGGCCTGGGCGGCCAGGGAATTTTTCTGCAAGCGATTGTCAAAAGGCATGGGCCGGATTTTTGCATACCGCGGCGCGGCTCTTCCAATGGCGGCCCGGCGCGGGCGCCGCACCCTTGAAACGCCGTGATGCCGCTTTTACATGGCGCGCCGGCCGGGTGCGCGACAGGCCCGCGGCGCGGGAGTAAAGTACATATGGCTGTCCCCGCCCGCGTTTCCCTCCACGGCCTCCCGGTGGTGCCGGCAGCCAGTGATTTTCAGGAAAGACGAACATGAAGTCCCGATTTTGGTGCGCGGCCGTCGCGGCCGCCCTGCTGGCCACGGCCAGCGGCCAGGCCTCGGCCCATGGCCGCTACCATGGCGGCTATTACTCCGGCTGGTGGGTGGGCGGCGCGGCGTTGCTGGGTGCGGGCGTGGCGCTGGCGCTCAGCAGCGGGCCGCGCTATGGCTACAGCGGCGTCACCTATGTGTCGCCGCCGGTGTACTACCCGCCGGTGGCCTACCCGGCGCCGGTCTATGCGGCCCCGCCCGCCACTTATGTGGCGCCCGCGGTTACATATTCGACGCCGCGCATCGCGGCCTCGTCCAGCCTGGACGTCATCGCCTACCCGGCCAAGGGCCAGAGCGATGCCCAGCAGGCGCGCGACCGCGCCGAATGCCGCCGCTGGGCCATGAACCAGAGCGGTTTCGACCCCGACAACATCAGCGAATACACCACCGGCGTCGCTACCGAATCGTACAGCCGCGCCATGGGCGCGTGCTTCAAGGGCCGCGGCTACAGCATCAATTGAGCGGCGGGGGGTTCAATTCCCCCCGGCCGCCGCGCTGCCGGCTTCAGCGTATGGGCAGCGCGTACATCAGGCCACCGTCGCGCCATTGCGCATTCAGCCCGCGCTCGATCTTCAGCGGGCTGCCGGCGCCCACGTTGCGGTCGAAGCTTTCGCCGTAGTTGCCCACCTGCTTGATGATGTTGTAGGCCCACTTTTCGTCCAGGCCCATGTTGGCGCCGGCGCCGGGTGTGACGCCCAGGATGCGGCGGATATTCGGGTTGGCGCTGTTGGTCTGCTGGTCCACGTTGGCGGAGGTGATGCCGTATTCCTCGGCCTCGATCATCGCCGACAGCGACCAGCGCACGATGTTCAGCCAGGCGTCGTCGCCCTGGCGCACGAAGGGCCCCAGCGGCTCTTTCGAGATGATCTCGGGCAGCACGAGGTAGTCGTCGGGGTTCTGCAGCCTGGAGATGCGGATGGAGGCCAGGCCGGAGGCATCGGTACTGAACACGTCGCAGCGTCCCGAGGCGAAGGCGTTGACCACTTCATTGAAGGTCTCGATGACCACCGGCTTGTATTCCACCTTGTGCGCGCGCGCCCAGTCGGCCAGCGTGTTCTCGTTGGATGTGCCGGTCTGCAGGCAGATGGTCGCGCCATTGAGCTCGGTGGCGTGCTTCACGCCCAGCGACTTGGGCACCAGGAAACCCTGTCCGTCGTAGAAATTGATGCCGGCATGGATGATGCCCAGCGCCGTATCGCGCTGCTGGGTCACCGTGGTGTTGCGCGTCAGCACGTCGACCTCGCCCGACTGCAGCGCGGTGAAGCGCTGCTGCGAATTCAGCGGCACGACCTTGATCTTCCCGGCGTCGCCGAACACCGCGGCGGCAATCGCGCGGCATAGGTCTACGTCCAGGCCGCGCCATTCGCCCTTGGCGTCCGGCGCGGAGAAGCCGGCAAAGCCGGTCGTCGTGCCGCAGCGCAGCTCGCCCCGTTCGCGCACGACGTCCAGGGTGGCGGCCTGCGCGCCGGCCATGGCGCCGGCCAGCAGGGCGGCGCCGATTAATCCTTTTGCGATCTTCATGGTGTGCTTCCCCATAAGCGCGGCCGCCACAGCGCCGGCCGCATTTCCAAGCCCGACAGCTTAGCCAGCCCGCCGTGCCGCGCCAAATAACCTGATCGTCGTAAGATATACGTGACCAGGCATTTTGCGATAGCGCAAACATTCACGTAATAGCCCGCCGACATCGGCGCGATGGCCGTTGGCGTTGCGCCGCGCGGGTAGACTCGTGCACAGCCGTGCCCGTCCGCACGGCGCCATTTTCTTGTCCGACAGCCATGGTCCAGATTCCCCTTTCTCCCTCTTCCCTGCATCGGCCCGCCGAGCCCCGGCAAGCGCCGCCTTCGGGCTGGGCGTTGTTCGCCCTGGGCTTCCGGCCCTTCTATCTGTGCGGCGCACTGTTCGCCGCCGTGGCGGTGGCGATCTGGGCCGGACAGCTGGCTGGCCTGGTGCCGCCGCCGGGAGCCGGCGCCATGGGCCTGGCCCTGCTGTGGCACGCGCACGAAATGGTGTTCGGTTTCGCCGCCGCGATCGTCGTGGGTTTCCTGTTCACCGCCGGCCGCGCCTGGACCGGCGTCGACACGCCGGCCGGCCCGGCGCTGGCGGCCCTGACGGCGCTGTGGCTGGCCGGCCGCGTGGCCATGTGGTCCGGCCCGCTGTGGCTGGCGACCCTGCTCGACGGGCTGTTCCTGCCGCTGGCGGCCTTGGCTTTCACGCGGGTGCTCCAGTGCGCGGGCAATCGTCGCAACTATCCGCTCGCCCTCGCGCTGTGGGTGTATGGCGCCGTCAACCTGGCCTTTCACGTCTATGCCTGGCTGGGCGAGCCCGGCCAGGCCCTGCGCGTGTGCGTGGCGGGCCTGGCCCTGCCCGTGCTGTTCGTGGTGGTGATCGGCGCGCGCGTGCTGCCCATGTTCACGACCAATGCCGTGCCTGGCTTTCGCCTGAAGTCGTACCCCAGGCTGGGCAAGCCCATCCTGGTGGCGACCATCCTGGCGCTGCTGGCCTGGGTGCTGGCCGCGCCCGGCTGGCTGACGGCGCCGCTGGCCGCGCTGGCCGGCGCATTGCTGGCGGTGCGGGTGGCGGGCTGGCGCGGCTATGCGGTGGGCAACCGGCCCATTCTGTGGATCCTGCACCTGGCGTACGCCTGGCTGCCGGCCAGTTTCCTGCTGCTGGCGGCCAGCGCGCTGGGCTGGGTGATGCCCGGCGTGGCAGAGCACGCCTTCGCGGTGGGCGTGGTGGGCACGGCCATCATTGCCATGATCACCCGCACGGCGCTGGGCCATACGGGCCGGCGGCTGGCGGCGGGCCGGGCCGAGGTCGCGGCCTACTGGCTGGTCGTCGCCGCCGCGGTGCTGCGCGTGCTGGGGCCGCTGGCCTGGCCGGCGGGCTTCCTGCACTGGGTCTACGGCGCCGCGTTGTGCTGGGCGCTGGGCTTCGCGCTGTACGTGCTGGCCTACGCGCCCCGGCTGGCGCGGCCGCGCGTGGACGGCCGCCCCGGCTGAATCCGCCAGCGTGGCGGCGCGTCATGCGGCTGTGAGAGAATGGCCGCTTCCCTGATCGTCACGCCATGGCCACTACCAAGAAGCCCGCAGCCTCCGGCGCCGAAGCTCCCGCCACGCCCGCGGCGCCGCCCGCCATGCTGGCGCGCATCGAAAGTCTGCTGTCGTCCATGGGGCCCGCCACGCAGCGCATCGGCGAATTCGTGATCCGGCATCCTGCCCAGGTCGTGCATATGTCGGTCAGCGAGGTGGCCGAGAAAACCGAGTCCAGCGAAGGCAGCGTGATCGGTTTCTGCAAAATGGTGGGCGCCACGGGGTTCCAGCAGCTGAAAATCGCCCTGGCGCAGGAAATCGTCCGGCCGGTGCAGTACATCCACGAAGACCTCGCGCCCGAGGACAGCGCCGGCACGGTGGTGGGCAAGATCTTCCAGAGCAATATCCAGGCCCTGCAGGAAACCGCCTCGGTGCTCGACACGCAGGCCCTGGAGCATGCCGTGCGGCTGCTGGCGCAGGCGCGCCGCATCGAGATCTACGGCATCGGCAGCTCGGCCACCATCGCCGAAGACGCGCACTACCGGATGCTGCGCATCGGCCTGAACGCCACCGCGGTCACCGATTCGCACGTGCAAGCCATCAGCGCATCGCTGACCGGGCCCGACGTGGCCGTGCTGACCATCTCGCATTCGGGCAGCACCCACGAAACCGTGCTGGCCACGCGCCTGGCCAAAGAGGCCGGTGCGCGTACCATCTGCATTACCAACTTCGGCAAGTCGCCGATCCAGGCCTTCGCCGACGTGCTGCTGCACACCATGGCGCGCGAGACGCGTTTTCGCACCGAAGCCATGACCAGCCGGCTGGCGCAGCTCGCCATCATCGACGCGCTGATTGCCTGCCTGGCGCTGGCCAACTACGACAAATCGGTCGATACCCTGAAGCGCACCTTCAACGTGCTGTCGCTCAAGCGCTACTGAGCGGGGCGTCGTCCAGCGCGAGCAGCTGCGCGGGCGTGGCCGCGGTCGCGCGCGCGTCGTTGCCCAGCAGCAGACAGGGCAGGCCGGCGCGCGCGGCGCCGGCGCCGTCGGTCAGCGGGTTGTCGCCGATCACCAGGGTGTCGTGCGGCGCGCCGCCCAGGCGGCGCAGCCCTTCCTCGAACATGGCCGGCTCGGGCTTGCCCACCATATGCCAGGACGCCACGCCGGCGCAGGCCCGCACGGCCTGCAGCAGGGCGCCAGTCTCCGGCACCTGCCGGCCGTCCGGTCCCGGGTGCGTCAGGTCGGGGTTGCTCACCACCAGGCGCGCGCCGCGCGCCAGCTCGTGCGCGGCGTCGGCCAGCGCGCCATAGCCGAAGCGCTTGTCCAGCGCCAGCGCGACGATGTGCGCATCGTGCTCGACCAACTGGCAGCCGCACGCCGCCGCGTGGCGCCGCAGCGCCGCGGATGCATACATCAGGATGCGCGCCCGCGCATGGTGGACGCGCAGGTATTCCACCATCTGTTCGCCCGCCAGCACCAGATCCGCCGCGCGCACCGGCAGGCCCATGCCGCGCAGGCGCCGGGCCAGTTGGCGCGCCGTGTGCGTGGAATTGTTCGAGACGATCACGAAGCGCCCGCGAAACGCCTGCAGCAGCGCGTGCGCGCCCTCGATCGGCTCGTGTTCGCGGATCAGCGTGCCGTCCAGGTCGAGGATCAGCCTGGAGCGCCCGGCGTGCCAGGGCGCGGCGGACGGTCGGGACGGCGCGGGACGGGGCAGGGCGGGGGAGGCGTAGGCGGGCATGCAATGCGTCGGGAAACAGGAGGCCCGCGCAGTGTAGCTGAGTAACACTCAATTATTGGAAAGTAATATTTGAAATCTATTCATTGTCCTGTCATGTCGGCTACCTAAGCTGCCATTCATCGACGACTCCACCTGCACAAAAGGACCCGTGATGAATGCGCTTTCTTCCCGCCCCTGGGCCGCGCTGGCGGCCAGCCTGCTGTTCTGCCTGTTGACCGCCTGTGGCAGCGGCAGCGACGACGACGATGATCCGCCGGTGCAGCAGCCCGAGACGCCGGAGAACCCCGCGCCGCAGCTGCGCTGCGCGCCCTGATCCGGCTGTTGCCGCGGCCAGCTCCTGTCCACCGTTCCCTTCCTGCCTGAGAACCTCCATGAACAAGCCTTTCCCCCCGGCGGCCGGCGCCCCCGCGCCCCGCAATGCGAACCGGCGCGACTTCCTGCGCAAATCGGCCGGCGCCATGGGCGCGCTGTCGGCCGCCGCCATGCTGCCGGCGTCGATCCAGCGGGCGCTGGCGATTCCGGCCGCGGTTGAAACCGGCACCATCCAGGACGTCAAGCACGTGGTGATCCTGATGCAGGAGAACCGCGCCTTCAATCACTACTTCGGCGCGATGCGCGGCGTGCGCGGCTTCGGCGACCGCTTCCCCATCCCGCTGGCCAGCGGCAAATCGGTGTGGTTCCAGTCCGACGGCACCAAGGAGGTGCCGCCGTACCACCTGGACCGCGAGTCGATGAACGCCATCTTCGTGCCCGGCACGCCGCATTCGTTCTCGGATTCCCAGGCGGCCTGGAACCAGGGCAAGTTCGGCTTCTGGCCCAAGTACAAGAACGTGCATTCGATGGGCTACTACCGCCGCAACGACATCCCGTTCCAGTACGCGCTGGCGGAAGCCTTCACCATCTGCGACGGCTATCACTGTTCGATCACCACCGGCACCGATCCCAATCGCATCGTGTTCTGGTCGGGCTCGAACTTCAACCCCGAGCTGGGCCGCCAGGGCATCAACTGCACCGATGCGGATGCCGAGCCGAACAACCTACGCTGCTGGATCACCGGGGCGCTGCCCGAACCGGGCTACACCTACCAGGGCTCGTCGTTCAAGTGGCCGACGCTGCCCGACCTGCTGGAGCAGGCCGGCGTGAGCTGGCGCTTCTACCAGGACCCCAACAACAACTGGACCGGCGCCATGCATGGCGGCCTGGCATTCGAGTCGTTCCGCACCGCCGAACCGGGCTCGCCGCTGTATGAAAAGGGCATGAAGCACTACAGCCTGGAGGACCTGACCGACGATGTGCGCAACAACAGCCTGCCGCAGGTCTCGTGGGTGCTGCCCTGGCCGGCCGTGTCCGAGCATCCCAGCGGCGGCGGCAGCACCTCGCAGGGCGCCGACTACATCTCGCGCGTGCTGGACGCGCTGACCGCCAACCCGGAAGTCTGGAGCAAGACGGCGTTCTTCATCACCTTCGACGAGAACGACGGCTTGTTCGACCACCTGCCGCCGCCCGCCGTGCCGTCGTACGACGCCGACGGCAAGCTGATGGGCAAATCCACGGTGCCGCTGGACGGCGAGTATTTCTCGGACCCCGGCCGCCAGTACCTGAAGGAGGATGACACCATCAGCGGCACCACGCGCCCGTGGGGCCTGGGGCCGCGCGTGCCCATGTACGTGATCTCGCCGTGGAGCCGCGGCGGCTGGGTCAGTTCGGAAGTGTTCGACCACACCTCGGTCGGCCGTTTCCTGGAAAAGCGCTTCGGCATCACGGTCGACAGCATCAGCCCCTGGCATCGCGCCGTGTGCGGCGACCTGACCTCGGCCTTCGATTTCGCCAGCCCCAATGACCCCTCCTTCCCGGTGCTGCCCGACAACGGCGACTACGCCGCGCAAGAGGCCCAGCAGCGCACCCTGCCGCGCGCCGATCCGCCGGCGACGCCGCAGGCGCTGTTCCAGGAAACCGGCACCCGGCCTTCGCGCGCGTTGCCGTATGAGCTGCACGTCAGCGCCCGGGTGGACGGGGACGGCCGCGTGAAGCTGCTGTTCAGCAACACGGGGGTGGCCGGCGCGGTATTCCATGTGTACGACAAGAAACACCTGGACCTGATTCCGCGCCGCTACACGGTCGAGCCCGGCAAGCTGCTGGAAGACGAATGGGACGCGTCCGCCGACGGAGGCGATTACGACCTGTGGGTCTACAGCACCAACGGCTTCGTGCGCACGTTCAGCGGCAACAGCGCGACCGGCGCCAAAGTGGAGGCACAGGTCTGCTACGACGTGCAGAACGGCGCGGTGTATGCCAAGGTGGCCAATAGCGGCGGCGCGCCGGCCAGCGTGGCGCTGCAGGCCAACGCTTATCGCGGCGACGGCCCCTGGCAGCTGGAGGTGCCGGCCGGCGGCGTGGCCGAGCAGCACTGGGCGCTGGGCGACAGCGGCAACTGGTACGACTTCACGCTGGTTGCCGATGGCGTCGAGCGGCGCTTCGCCGGCCGGTTGGAAACCGGCAAGCACGGCATCAGCGACCCGGCCATGGCGACCACGCTCTAGCCTGCGGGGACCGGGACGTCAGGCACCTTGCCGGGGGATCGAGGTGTCTGGCGCCTTCCCTGGAGGCCGAGGTGTCTGACACCCCTTGCCGCGCCCGTTGCCAGCGCGGGGCGCTTCATGGGGTGTCAGACACCTTCCCGGGAGAACCGAACTGTCTGACACCCTCTGCCACGCTCGTTGCCGGCGCAGGGCGCTTCATGGGGTGCCAGACACCTCCATGCGCCAAGCGGCGCCGGGCCTTTGCATTCAATGCCACAACAAGGCGTTCATGGCTTCGGCCAGCCGGTTGCGGTAGCGCGGCAGCAGCTGCTGGATGCGGCTTTGCCGCGCGTGCCAGTCCGGCGGTTCGGCGCCGGAGGCGACGCGCGGCGGCGCCCATACCGCGTCGGGGAAATGCCGGTCGCCGCGCCAGCGCGGGATGATGTGCCAATGCAGGTGCGGCACCATGTTGCCCAGCGAGGCCAGGTTGACCTTGTCGGGCGCCAGGATGTCGCGCTGCGCCTGTTCCACGGCGTAGACCGCGCGCATCAGCAGCTCGCGCCCGTGGGTGGACAGGCTGGTCATCTCCGGGATGTGGGCGTTCCAGATGACCCGGGTGAAGCCGGGGTAGTCGGCGTCATGCACCTCGATGACGCGCAGGTGCGGGCCCTGCCACAGCAGGCTGCCGCCCTCGTCCCGGCACAGCGGGCAGTCGGGGTCGCGCGCGCTCACAGGACCTTCCGGTACTGAAGGAACCCGGGCCGGTCGGCGATGCGGTCATAGAGCTGCATTGCCGTGTGGTTGGTTTCGTGGGTCAGCCAGTAGACGCGCGCGGCGTTGACGGCGCGCGCCTGGGCGTATACGTGCTCGATGAGCGCGCGGCCGTGGCCGCCGCCGCGCACGTCCGGCGCCACGAAAAGGTCCTGCAGGTAGCAGTAGTCGCCGGCCGTCCAGGTCGAGCGATGCAGGATCCAGTGCACCAGGCCGACCGCGCGGCCGCTGTCGTAGGCCAGCGCGGCGTGCATGGGCTCGGACGGATCCAGGAAGCGTTCCCAGGTAGTGCGGGTGACCGCGTCGGGGATGTCGACGTTGTAGAAGGACTGGTAGCCTTTCCAGAGGGGCAGCCAGGCGTCGAAATTGGCGGCGGCGACGGGGCGGATATCGGCGGGGGGCTTGGCGGGCTTCATGGCAGTAACCAATGGGTCAGAGGGAGTCTTCCAGGGCGGCGACGATATGCCGCAGCACTTGCACGCGCGCGTAGCGCTTGTCGTTGGACGGGATCACGTGCCAGGGCGCGTGGCCGGTGTCGGTGCGCGCCAGCATGTCGTCGACCGCGGCGGCATATTCACGCCACTTCTTGCGGTTGCGCCAGTCGTCGGGCGTGATCTTGAAATGCTTGAAGGGCGATTGCTCGCGCTCGCGGAAGCGCCGCAATTGCTCGTCGGCCGTGACCGCCAGCCAGAACTTCAGCACGATGGCGCCGTGCTCGGCCAGCTGGCGCTCGAAATCGTTGATCTCGGTATAGGCGCGGCGCCAGGCGCCCGGCGCGGCCAGGCCCTCGACGCGCTCGACCAGCACCCGGCCGTACCAGGAGCGGTCGAAGATGGCGATGCGGCCCTGCCGGGGCAGGCGGCGCCAGAACCGCCACAGATACGGGCGCGCCAGTTCGTGCCGCGCGGGCGCGCTGACCGGGGTGATGTCGAACTGCCGCGCGTCCAGCGCATGCGTGACGCGCCGGATGGTGCCGCCCTTGCCGGCGGCGTCCTGGCCTTCGAACACCAGGATCAGGCTGCGCCGGCGGAAGTCCGGCGAGCGGACGGCGCGCGCCAGGCGCCCCTGCAGCAGGCCCAGCACGGTTTCGTAGTCGTCCTTGTCGATATGGGCGTCGTAGTCGAGCTGGTCGAGCCGGCGGGCGTCGCGCGCCGGCTTGGCGGGCGGCCCGGCATAGGCCGGGTCGACGCGCGGCGCGGCGCGCTGCCGCAGCGCGGCCAGCACCGCTTCGCTGGTGCGTATGGCGCGCAGGCGATCGTCGGCGCTGGGTATCACTACCCAGGGCGCGTGGGCGCCGTTGGTCAGGCCGATGGCCAGGCGGCCGGCATCGCACAGGCGGTCGTATTTCTTGCGCACCTTGCGGTCGGCCGGCGTCACCTGCCAGGCGGTCTCGGGGCTGGCCAGCAGGCGCCGGGTGCGCTCGGCTTGCGCCTTGTCCGACAGGTGGTACCACAGCTTGATGATCTGCACCCCGTCGGCCGACAGCGCGGCCTCGAAGCGGCGGATGGCTTCTGCGTGCGCCTCGATGCGGCGTTGGCGGGGCTTCTTGCGCGCCGCTTCCAGCAGCAGCGGCACATACCACGATCCGAACACGATGCCGGTGCGGCCCTTGGCCGGCAGCTCGTTCCAGTAGCGCCACATGGGCGGGCGTTCCTGCTCGTCGGTCTCGGGAGGGCCGAAGGCCATGGTCTGGATGTGGCGCGGGTCCATCCATTCGTTCAGCAGGTTGATGGTGGCGCCCTTGCCGGCCCCGTCGATGCCGGCCACCACGATCAGCAGCGCGCGGTCGGCGCGTTCGAGGCGCTCGTACTGTGCCTTCAGCAGGGCGACGCGCAGCCGCGCTTCCTGGGCTTCGTAGGCCTCTTTGGACAGGGAAGGGTCGGATTGCGCTTCGGCGAACATGAGGCGACGCGTGCAAGGCCAGGCGGCGATGCATCGATGTTGCGGGATATTGGCGCGCGGCGCAAGCAGCGAGCGGCGGTGTGCCGGCAGGAGGTGTCAGACACCCACGGGGTGTCTGACACCTGGCAGAGGCGGTGGCGTGTCGGCGGAAGGTGTCAGACACCCATAAGGGTGTCTGACATCTGGAGGCGCCGCGCTACTTGTACGACCGCACGTCGTCGATGACCTTGCCGTCGTTGGGCAGGCTGCCGGGCTCGGCCCATTGCACATCGGCGCGCAGCTTGGTCATCTCGCGCACCGATTCGGCGATGCGCGCGGCCAGCGCCTCGCTGTGCTCGGGCGCCTCGATCTGCAGCACCATGCGGTCGGCGCCCATCTCGCCACTGACCACCAGCCGGGCGCGGGCGATCTCGGGGTGGCGCGCCAGCACCTCGGCGACCTGGGAGGGGTGCACGAACATGCCGCGCACCTTGGTGGTCTGGTCGGCGCGGCCCATCCAGCCCTTGATGCGGATATTGGTGCGGCCGCAAGGCGACGCGCCGGGCAGGATGGCCGACAGGTCGCCGGTGCCGAAGCGCACCAGCGGGTAGTCGGGGTTGAACGTCGTGACGACCACTTCCCCCACCTCGCCATCGGGCACCGGCGTGCCGGTGCCTGGCCGCACGATCTCGACGATGATCTCCTCGCCCACCACCAGGCCCTCGCGGGCGCCGGTCTCGAAGGCGATCATGCCCAGGTCGGCGCTGCCGTAGGCCTGGTAGCCGTCGATGCCGCGCGCGGCCAGCCAGTCGCGCAGCGAGGGCGGAAACGCCTCGCCCGACACCAGCGCGCGCCGCAGCGACGGCAGCGGCACGCCCAGCTCGTCGGCTTTTTCCAGGATGATCTTGAGGAAGCTGGGGGTGCCGGTGTAGCCGCTGGGGGCCAGGTCGGCAATGGCGCGCACTTGCTGCTCGGTCTGCCCGGTGCCGCCCGGGAAGACGGTGCAGCCGACGGCATGGGCCGCTGTCTCCATCATGGAGCCGGCCGGCGTGAAATGGTAGGAGAAGCAGTTGTAGGCCAGTTCGCCCGGCCGGAAGCCGGCCGCGTACAGGGCGCGGGCGAAGCGCCAGTAGTCGGCGCGCGCGCTCTCGGGTTCGTAGATCGGGCCGGGCGAGGCGAACACGCGCAGCGCGTGGCCCCAGCCGATGGTCGAGAAGCCGCCGAAGGCCTTCGCCGGGCCGGCCGGCCCGGCGCCGCCACGGCTGTGCTGCTGGCGCTCCAGCAGTTCGTGCTTGCGCAGCACCGGCAGCGCGGCCAGCGCCTGGCGCGAGGTGATGCCGCGCGGGTCGATGCCGCGCAGCTGGGCGGCGATGGCGGGCGCCCCGGCCATGGCGCGTTCGATGACGCCTGGCAGGGCCGCCATCAGGTCGCGTTCGCGCTCTTCGGGCGCGCGGGTTTCCAGTGCATCAAAAAACGCAGGCATGAGGTCGCACTCTTCGGGATGCCATAGGGAGAAAGCGTCGGGGCCGGTCCTGGAAGCCCTAGGCCAGCCAGCGCTTGCGACGCCGGTAGAACTTGTGGTCGCGGAAGCTCTTGCGCTCGCCGCTGGAAATGCCCAGGTAGAACTCCTTGACGTCCTCGTTGCGCGCCAGGTCGTCGGCCGCCCCGTCCATCATGACGCGGCCGTTTTCCAGGATGTAGCCGTAGTCGGCATAGCGCAGGGCGATGTTGGTGTTCTGCTCGGCCAGCAGGAAGCTGACCCGTTCGCGCTGGTTCAGGTCGCGCACGATCTCGAAGATCTCTTCGACGATCTGCGGGGCCAGCCCCATCGACGGCTCGTCGAGCAGGATCATGTTGGGGTTGGCCATCAGCGCGCGGCCGATGGCGGTCATCTGCTGTTCGCCGCCCGAGGTGTAGCCGGCCTGGCTGGCGCGGCGCTGCTTCAGGCGCGGGAAATACTGGTACACCCGCTCCAGCGCGGCGGCCGTGTCGCCGCGATTCAGGTCGCGGGTGTAGGCGCCGGTCAGCAGGTTTTCCTCGATGGTCAGGTGGGCGAAGCAGTGGCGGCCTTCCATCACCTGCACCACGCCGCGCTTGACCAGCTCGGCCGGCGACAGCCGCTCGATGCGCTGGCCGCGATACTGGATGTAGCCCTTGGTGACGTCGCCGCGCTCGCCCTTGAGCAGGTTGGACACGGCGCGCAGCGTAGTGGTCTTGCCGGCGCCGTTGGCACCCAGCAGCGCCACGATGCGGCCTTCCGGGACTTGCAGCGAGACGCCCTTGAGCACCAGGATGACGTGGTTGTAGATGACCTCGATGCCGTTCACGTCCAACAGTATCTTGGCGGTTTCGGCGGGGTTTGCAGCGGTCATGGCGGTTCCTGCGGCGGGTAGCCGCCGGCGCACGGGCGCCGGCGGCCGGTTCACATCAGCCTTCGCACTTGCGGGGCGTGATGTTCTTCTCTTTGGCGTACTTCGCCGCGGCTTCCTGCACCAGCGAGCGCGTCACCGACTTGTCGGACTGGTACCAGTCCGATGCCACCTTGAACTCCTTGCCGTCCCACTGCACGATGCGGGCCCAGTCGTCGCCCATATGGTTGCTGCACGAGGTCTTGACCGGCCGCATGATGTCGCCGAAGCCCAGCTCGTTCAGGCGTTCCTGGGTGATGTTCAGGTTCTCGAAGCCCCAGCGCACTTGTTCCGGCGTCATGTGCTTGCCCTTGCCGAACTTCTCCTGGGCGGTGCGGATCGCCTCGACCTGCAGCATCGAGATCATCATGCCGCGCGTGTGGGCGATGGTGCCCAGCGTGGTGTTGCCGGAAGCGTCGCTGCCCTGGCCTTTGTCGTAGACGTACTTCTTCAGGTCTTCATAGACCTTGCCCTGGGCGGCGCTGTTGTGGATGGTGATGGCGTTGTAGCCCTTGGCGACGCTGCCCAGGTCCTTGACGTCGCCTTCGGAGCCGGCCCACCAGATCGCGTACATCTTTTCGCGCGGGTAGCCGCTGGCCTGCGCCTCGCGGATGGCGGTGGGCGTCATGATGCCGGCGCTCCATAACAGCACGTAGGCCGGGCGCGACTGGCGGATCTGCAGCCAGGTGGATTTCTGTTCCACGCCGGGCGCGGTCACCGGATACAGCAGCAGTTCGAAGCCCTGCGCGGCGGCGCGCTTCTGCAACAGCGGGATCGGCTCCTTGCCATAGGGCGAGTCATGGTAGACCAGGGCGATCTTCTTGCCCTTGAGCTTGTCCATGCCGCCTTCTTTCTTGGCGATGTCCTGGATCATCACGTCGGCGGCGGTCCAGTAGGTGCCCAGCAGCGGGAAGTTCCATTCGAACACGCTGCCGTCCACCGACTGGGACAGGCCGTAGCCCATGGTCTCGACCGGCACCTTGTCGACGATGGCCTTGTCGCTGACCGCGAAAGTAATGCCGGTGGACTGGGTGTCGAAGCCGGACGCCCCGCCGTTCTTGCCCTTGAGGCGTTCGTAGCATTCCACGCCGCGGTCGGTGGCGTAGGCGGTCTCGCATTCCTCGTAGGTGATCTTCACACCGTTGACGCCGCCGTCGCGCGCGTTGACCAGCTTCAGGTAGTCGAGCTTGCCGTCGGCCCAGGGAATGCCCAGCGGCGCGAACGAGCCGGTGCGGTACACCAAGAGCGGAACGAATTGCTCTTCCGCCGCCAGCGCCGGCGCGGCGGCCGCGGTCAGGGCGCCGGATACGGCCACCATGGCCGCTGCCCACTTCAGGTTAAGACGCTTCATCTCCATTTACCTCCTGCTTGGTGCATGTGACACCGGGATTGGCCCGGTCTGAGGCCGGGTAGTCGAAAGGGCCGCCGCGCCGCGCGTGCCGGCGCGGCGGCCGGAACTCAATGCGGGAATGGCCAGATGCGCAGTTTCTCTTTGCCGATGCTCCACAGGCGGGCCAGCCCGTGCGGCTCGGCGATCAGGAAGAACACGATCAGCGCGCCGAACACCATGTGCTCGATGTGCGCGGCGGTGTCCACCGACAGGGACAGGCCCAGCAGGTGCGGCACGTTGGTCAGGGCCACCGGCACCAGCACGATGAATGCCGCGCCGAAGAAGCTGCCCATGATGGAACCCAGCCCGCCGATGATCACCATGAACAGCAGCTGGAACGAACGCGCCAGGTCGAAGGCCAGCGGCTCCCAGGAGCCGAGGTGGATGTAGCCCCACAGCGCGCCCGCCACGCCCACGATGAACGAGCTGACCGCGAAGGCGGTGAGCTTGGCGTACATGGGCCGGATGCCGATCACCGCCGCCGCCACGTCCATGTCGCGGATCGCCATCCATTGCCGGCCGATGGCGCCGCGCACCAGGTTCTTGGCCAGCAGGGCGAACACCACCACGAAGACCAGGACGAACAGGTAGCGCTGCAGCGAGGTGTGCACCGGCAGTCCGAACGCCGTCAGCGGCGGCACCGATACGCTGCCCGACGAGGAATAATTGGTGAAGAACGGGATGCGCAGGAACGCCCAGTCGACGAAGAACTGCGCCGCCAGCGTGGCCACCGCCAGGTACAGGCCGCGGATGCGCAGGCTGGGTATGCCGAACAGCACCCCCACCAGCGTGGCGAAGCAGCCGCCCAGCAGGATCTGCGCCACCAGCGGCATGCCGGGAAAGCGCACCCCGAAATTCCAGGCGGCGTAGGCGCCCACCGCCATGAAGGCGCCGGTGCCCAGCGAAATCTGGCCGCAGTAGCCCACCAGGATGTTCAGGCCCACGGCGGCCAGCGCCAGAATCAGGAACGGGATCAGGATGGCGCGCAGCAGGTAGTCGCTGGCCAGCAGCGGCACCGCCACGAAGGCGATCGCCAGCAGCAGGCCGATGAAGATACGGTCCTGGCGGATCGGGAAGATCTGCTGGTCGGCGCGATAGCCGGTCTTGAATTGGCCGTTTTCGCGGTAGAACATGGTTGCTTCCTCAGACCCGGTCGATGATTTTCTCGCCGAACAGCCCTTGCGGGCGGAACAGCAGGAACACGAGCGCCAGCACGTAGGCGAACCAGATTTCGATGCCGCCGCCCACCAGCGAGCCCAGGTAGACTTCCGACAGCTTTTCGCCCACGCCGATGATCAGGCCGCCCAGGATGGCGCCCGGCACCGAAGTCAGCCCGCCCAGGATGACCACCGGCAGGGCGCGCAGCGCCGCCGTGGAAAGGGTGAACTGCACGCCGAACTTCGAGCCCCAGATAATGCCCGCCACCAGCGCCACCAGCCCCGCCACGCTCCAGACGATGACCCAGATGCGGTTCAGCGGGATGCCGATCGACTGCGCCGCCTGGTGGTCGTCGGCCACCGCGCGCAGCGCCCGGCCGGTGCCGGTGTACTGGAAGAAGATCGCCAGGGCGGCCACCAGCAGCGCCGCCACCACGGCGGCGGTGAGGTCTTCCAGGTTGATCAGGATGCCGCCCTCGAACATGGACTCCAGGATGAAGGCGGGGTCCTTGGGCATGCCCACGTCGATGCTGTAGACCGAACTGCCGAAGGCGATCTGGCCCAGGCCGTCGAGGAAATAGCTGATGCCCAGCGTGGCCATCAGCAGCGTGGTGGCCTCCTGGTTGACCAGGTGGCGCAGCACGTAGCGTTCCACCGCCACGGCCAGCAGGAACATCAGCAGGGCGCTGACGATGAAGGCCAGCACATTGGCCAGCAGCAGGTTCTCGAAGCCGAGCCAGGCCGGTATCCATTCCGAGAAGCGCGCCATCGACAGCGCGGCCACCAGCACCATGGCGCCCTGCGCGAAATTGAACACGCCCGAGGCCTTGAAGATCAGCACGAAGCCCAGGCCGATCAGCGCGTACAGCATGCCGCTCATCAGGCCGCCGAACAGGGTTTCCAGGAAAAATCCCATGTCTTTCCGCCTTCTTTAGTGCGAGACGCCCAGGTAGGCCTGGATCACCGCCTCGTTGGACCGGACTTCGTCGGGCTTGCCGTCGCCGATCTTCTTGCCATAGTCCAGCACCACCACGCGGTCGGAGATATCCATCACCACGCCCATGTCATGCTCGATCAGCACGATGGTGGTGCCGAATTCGTCGTTGACGTCGAGGATGAAGCGGCTCATGTCCTGCTTTTCCTCGATGTTCATGCCCGCCATGGGCTCGTCCAGCAGCAGCAGGCGCGGCTCCATGGCCAGCGCCCGGCCCAGGTCGACGCGCTTTTGCAGGCCGTACGGCAATCGGCCGACCGGGGTCTTGCGGTGGGCCTGGATCTCCAGGAAGTCGATGATGTTCTCGACGAATTCGCGGTGGCGGATTTCCTCGCGCTCGGCCGGCCCCCAGCGCAGCGCCTGGGCCAGCAGGCCGCACTTCATGCGCAGGTTGCGGCCGGTCATGATGTTGTCCAGCACGCTCATGCCCTTGAACAGCGCCAGGTTCTGGAACGTGCGGGCAATGCCCATCTCGGCGGCGCGGCGCGGGTTCATGCGCGAGTAGCGCCGGCCCTCGAATTCGATGCCGCCCTGCTGCGGCGTATAGACGCCGTTGATGACGTTGAGCATCGAGCTCTTGCCGGCGCCGTTCGGGCCGATAATGGCGCGGATCTCGTGTTCGCGCACATTGAACGAGATGTCGGTCAGGGCCTTCACGCCCCCGAACGACAGCGAGATGTTCTGCAGGTCGAGCATGACCTTGCCGATGCGCTGGTCGCGGTCTGTCTGGCTCATGGTCTACGCGGCCCGGGCGGTAATGGGAGGGAAAGTCTTGACCGGGCGGATCTTCAGGTCGGCGGAAATCTTGCCGACGCGCCCGTCCTCGAACTTGACCTCGGTCTCGATGTATTGCGATTCCTGGCCGGCGAACAGGGCGTCGACCAGTACGCCGTATTTCTGGGCGATGAAGGCGCGCCGCACCTTGCGGGTGCGGGTGAGTTCGTCGTCATCGGGGTCCAGTTCCTTGTGCAGGATCAGGAAGCGCGCGATCTGCGAGGCAGCGAGCTTCGGGTCGCCCGCCAGGTCGGCGTTGATCTGCTCGATGCACTCGCCCACCAACTGGTAGACCTCGTCCTTGCCGGCCAGGTCGGTGTAGCCGGCGTAGGGCAGGCCGCGGCGCTCGGCCCAGTTGCCGACGGCCTCGAGGTCGATATTGACGAAGGCGCAGACGTGGTCGCGGCCCGCGCCGAAGGCCACCGCTTCCTTGATGTGCGGGAAGAACTTGAGCTTGTTCTCGAGGTACTTGGGCGCGAACAGGCTGCCGTCGGCCAGCTTGCCGACGTCCTTGGCGCGGTCGATGATCTTGAGCTGGCCGTCGGTGTCCAGGTAGCCGGCGTCCCCCGTATGGAACCAGCCGTCGGCATCGCGCGCTTCCTCGGTGGCCTGCGGGTTGCGGTAGTACTCCCTGAACAGCCCGGGGCTCTTGACCAGGATCTCGCCGTTGTCGGCCACCCGGATTTCCACCCCGCTGACGGGCGGGCCCACGGTGTCGTCGCGCACCTGGCCGTCGGGCTGCACGCAGACGAACACCGAGGTCTCGGTCGAGCCGTACAGCTGCTTGAGGTTGATGCCGATGGACCGGTAGAACACGAACAGGTCCGGGCCGATGGCTTCGCCGGCCGTATAGGCCACGCGTACCCGGCTCATGCCCAGCGCGTTGCGCAGCGGGCCGTAGACCAGCACATTGCCGATGGCGTAGCGCAGGCGGTCCCACGCGCCGACCGGTTCGCCGTCGAGGATGCGCACGCCCACCTTGCGCGCCAGGTTCATGCAGCGGCGGAACATCGCGCGCTTGACGCGGCCGGCGTCTTCCATGCGGATCATGACATGGGTGAGCAGGCCTTCCAGCACGCGCGGCGGCGCGAAATAATAAGTGGGGCCGATGTCGCGCATGTCGATCGCCACTGTATCGGGCGATTCGGGGTGGTTGACCGTGAAGCCGCTGACCAGCAGCTGGGTGTACGAGAACATGTTCTGGCCGATCCATGCCGGCGGCAGGTAGGCCAGCACGTCTTCCTGGTCGGTGAGTTTTTCCAGTTCGGCCACGGCGCGCGCGCGGTCGATCAGGGCATGGTGCGTCAGCACCACGCCCTTGGGCTTGCCGGTGGTGCCGGAGGTATAGAACATGGCGGCGGCGTCGTGCGGCTGCACCGCCGCCACCGCGTCGTCGAAATACGCGGGATGGCGTTCGGCATGTTCGCGGCCGATGGCCTCGAGCTGCTCGTAAGAGCGCAGCATCGGGTCGGCGTAATGGCGCATGCCGCGCGGGTCGTCGTACACCACGTGCGCCAGGGCCGGGCACTGGTCGCGCACTTCGAGCATCTTGTCGACCTGTTCCTGGTCTTCGACCACGGCCACGGTAATGCCGGCGTCCTGCAGCACATAGACCATTTCCTGCGCGACCGCGTCCTGGTAGAGCGGCACCGGGATCGCGCCGAGCGCCTGCGTGGCCATCATGGCGATGTACAGGCGCGGGCGGTTTTCGCCGATGACGGCCACGTGCATGCCCGGCGCGATGCCCAGCGCGGCCAGGCCATGCGCGGCCTGGCGGACGTGGCTGGCGACCTCGGCCCAGGTGAGCGTCTGCCAGATGCCCAGGTCTTTCTCGCGGATGGCCGGCCGCGTGCCGCGCACCCGGGCGTGCTCCAGCAGCAGGCCAGGAAAAGTGCCTGGCGTGGCCGGCGCGGGTGCGCCGGCGGGCAGTGCATGCGCCACGTTGTCTCCTCCGGTTTGGGGGCCGCCCCGTGTGGCGTTCAAGCTGGCGGCAGGAACACCGGGGCGGCACTTGACCAGTTCATTTTCGATATGCAGCGGTAGTTAAGGTATAAGGTTGGGTTGCGACCGACTGTCACGATTGCGACATTCCAGGAACATATAGGGTATTCCCGATGCAGTTAGCCGATTCCCTGCACCTTGCCGCGGCCTGGTTCCGCGTCTTGACCGACGAGCAGCAAGCGCGCGTCGAGCGGGATATCGCCGTGCAGTCCGCGCAGGCTGGCACGATCATAGAGCGCAAAGGCGAACTTGCGCAGGTCTGGATCGGCGTGCTGGCGGGGCTGGTGAAGGTTTCGGTGGGCAATGCCGAAGGCAAGATCGCCTCGCTGACCGGAGTGCCGGCCGGCGGCTGGATCGGCGAAGGCTCGCTGCTCAAGCGCGAGGTGCGCAAGTATGACGTGGTGGCATTGCGCGATTCCGTGGTGGCGCGGCTGCCGGCGGCCACCTTCGACTGGCTGCTCGACACCAGTATTCCGTTCAACCGCTATCTGCTGCACCAACTGAATGAGCGCGTGGCGCAGTTCATCGGCAAGGCCGAGTACGACCGCCTGCTGGACCCGGATGCCCGCGTGGCGCGTTGCCTGGCCGAACTCTTCAACCCGCTGCTGTACCCCGGCATGGGGATGCGGCTGGCCATCACGCAGGAAGAAGTCGGCTACCTGGCGCGGGTGTCGCGGCAGCGTGCCAACCAGGCGTTGGGGAAGCTGGAGGGGGCGGGGTTGCTGAGGGTGGAGTATGGGGCGGTGCGGGTGCTGGATCTGGAGGGGTTGAAGGAGTACGGAGGGGACGGGGCTGGCGAATGACCTTGTGACGAGGTTTATTTGTGGGTTCTGTCTGGGCCAGAATTCTTCTGGACGTCGTGGCGGGGCGGGGGCCGGGAACGGGCTTCACGGTGCCGGCCGGGCGCCCAGCGCGCCCGGCACCGCGTCGTCAACCTCGTCGCTGCGCTCCTTCGGTTTCCCTCGCTCGGCCCCGAGGCGCCCGCTCCCGGCCCCCGCCCCGCCACGACTCGCATCGGCTTGCGTTCACCCCGTCGCTGGGCAGGCCGTCTTGCTTGCGCTTCGTCGGTTCCCGCGGGTGGAGAGAGGAACAGTTTGCGGGGCCGCCTTTCGGGGGCCGCCCCGAGCGGCCCCCGAAAGGCATTCGACCCTGGCATGCCCGGGGCGTGGCGATGGAGTTCGTGGCGCGAGCGGTGATTGGCTGGTACCTGCGTCTATAAAGAAAACTTCTCGATGGTTCGCGTTTGACGTGTGCGAGTAAAGTGATCGTCACCATATGGTGGTGGCTGAGAGGCCGAGCCATTTAATTCTTCGGCAAGAAGGACGCCGTGGCCGCAAAGAGGCCTGCCTACCGGTCGCACCGCCACCCCCGCCACGACGTCCAGAAGAACCCGCCATCTGCCCTCAGGCACCGACCGGTTATCCCGCCACTCCTTTGTACGCCAGCCGCCCCGCTAATACGATCAGCACCACGGCGATCCCGCCGTCCAACACCCGCCAGGCGCGCGGGTTGGCGAACCAGGGGGCGAACAGGCGGGAGCCGATGCCCAGCACGGCCAGCCATAGCACGCTGGCGGTGAGCGCGCCGGCGGCGAAGGCCAGGCGGGCGTCTTCGAAGCTGTGCGCCAGCGAACCCACCACCATGATGTCCAGCCAGAAATGCGGGTTCAGCAGCGTGAAGCCGGCCGCGCCGAGCAGTGCGGCGCGGCGCGACGGCACGGCTTGCCGCGCGGCGACCAGGCCGCCCTGCGCCCGCAGCGCGCGGCGGGCCGACTGCAGCGCGTACCAGGCCAGGAACGCCACGCCGAACCACAGCACCGCCTCGGTCAGCCAGGGGAACCAGGCGGCCACGGCCTGCAGCCCCCACACGCTGGCGAAGATGAAGACGGCGTCGATGGCGGCGCACAGGGCCAGGATGCTCAACAGGTGCGCGCGCATCAGCCCCTGTCGCAGGATGAACGCGCTTTGCGCGCCCACCACGGCGAACAGCCCCAGGCCGGTGGCGGTGCCACTGGCCCAGGCGGTGAAGAAGGCGGGCAAGGACGCGAGCGAAAACATGATCCGTGGGTTCAGCAGGACATTGCCGTGGCGATGAAAACAACGCCGCGGCAATGCGCCGCGGCCAGGACCCGTATTCTGGCTTGTGGAGCGGATGAAATAAAGCTAATTTTGTTTAAGCTGATTAAGCAATGCTAATGTCATGAAAATCGATCACGGCAACCTGCGGGCCTTGGCCGCGGTAGTGCGCGAAGGCAGTTTCGAACGGGCCGCCTCGGCCCTCAACGTCACCCCTTCGGCCGTGTCGCAACGGGTCAAGGCGCTCGAGGCGCGCATGGGCCGGCTGCTGGTGCAGCGCACGGTGCCGGCGGTGGCCACGCCCGACGGCCAGGTGCTGGTGCAGCTGGCCGAACAGACCGCGCTGCTCGAGCACGACGCGCTGGACCGCCTCGGCCTGGAAGGCGACGCCGTGCCGCACGCCAGCATCGCGGTGGCAGTCAATCACGACAGCCTGGAGACCTGGTTCATGGACGCGGCCCGGCTGTTCGCGGCGCGCAGCCGGGCGACGCTGGACCTGCAGTCCGAAGACCAGGACCACACCGCGGCGCTGCTGCGCAACGGCTCGGTGATGGGCGCGGTCACCGCGCTGGCCGACCCGGTGCAGGGCTGCCGCATCCATCCGCTGGGCAGCATGCGCTACGTGGCGACCTGCACGCCGGACTTCCATGCCCGCCATTTCGGCCAGGGCGTCAATGCGCGCAGCCTGGCCAGCGCGCCGGTGCTGGTCTTCAACCGCAAGGACGCCCTGCAGGCGCGCTTTGCCCGCAAGGTCATGGGCGATGTGCCGTGGCAGCCGCCCGTGTGGTGGCTGCCCTCGTCGCGCGCCTTCGTGCAGGCCACCCTCGATGGCCTGGGCTGGACCATGAACCCCTTGCCGCTGATCAACGAAGCCCTGGAAAGCGGGCGCCTGGTCCCGCTGCGCGCCCGCGCCACGGAAGATGTGCCGCTGTACTGGCAGCACTGGCGGGTAAACTCGCAGGCTATGGAAGCCTTGACCCAGTCGGTCCTGGCGGCCGCCGGCAACCTGGTCCGGCGGCGTTAACCCGCCGCGCCCGGTCGCGGGCCGGCAGCATGGAGGAACGCCTCATGAAATTGCGTCAATGGACACTCATGGCCGCGCTGGGATTGTGCGCCGCGACGTCCGCCTGGGCAGTGGACTACAAGGTCGGCCAGGTCGAGATCGACGACGCCTGGGTGCGCGCGACCGCGCCCGGCCAGGCCAACGGCGCCGGCTACATGGAGATCGACAACGACGCCAAGACCGCCGACCGCCTGGTGTCGGTGACTTCCGACGCCGCCGAGCGCGTCGAGCTGCATACCGTGCAGACCGAAAACGGCGTGGCCCGCATGCGCCACCTGCCGGAGGGCATTCCCGTGCCGGCCGACGGCGACGTCAAGCTGGCGCCCGGCGGCTATCACATCATGTTCCTGAAGCTGAAGCAGCCGTTCGCCGAAGGCGGCGAAGTGCCCGCCACCCTGAAGTTCGAGCACGCCGGGGAAGTCGCGGTGAAATTCAAGGTCATGCCGATCGGCCACAACGCCGGCCATGGCATGCACATGAAGCACTGACGCCGCCCGGCCCTGCCGGGGCCCGCTAGGCGTAGTGCCGGGCCCCGAAAACGGCGCTGCCGATACGCACTTCGGTGGCGCCTTCTTCCACGGCGATCTCGAAATCGCCGCTCATGCCCATCGACAGGCGGTCCAGCCGCACCCCGTCGATGGCTTCGTCGCGCAGGCGGTCGCGCAATTCCCGCAGGCTGCGGAAGCAGGCGCGCACCGCGCCGGCGTCGTCCGACTGCACCGCCATGGTCATCAGCCCCTGCACCCGCAGGGCCGGGCATTCGCGCGCCACGGTGCGCAGGAAAGCGGCGGCGTCTTGCGGCGCCAGGCCATGCTTGCCGGGTTCGGGCGAGGTCTTGACCTGCACCAGCACGTCGATGGCGCGACCGGCGGCCTCGAGCCGGCGCTGCAGCGCGTGGGCCAGCTCCAGGCGGTCCAGCGACTGCACTTCGGCGGCATCGCGCGCCGCGTCCTTGGCCTTGTTGGTCTGCAGATGGCCGATCATCACCCATTGGATGTCCAGGTCGGCCAGCGGCGCGGCCTTCTGGCGGATTTCCTGGGTCTTGTTTTCGCCGAAGCGGCGAAAGCCCAGGGCCGCCGCCGCGCGCACCGCCTCGGCGCCGAAGGTCTTGCTGACTGGCAGCAATGCCACGCTGCCGGGGGCCCGGCCGGCCCGTTCGCAGGCCGCGTCGATGCGCTGGCGCAGCCGCGCCACGCGCGCCGCCATGGAGTCGTCGGAGCTCATCTGTGTGGGGGATTCCATACAAAACGACATGATAAACGCCGCCCACCGCCGCGCCGGCGCGCCGCGCGTTGACCGGCCTGGGGGGCGGGCATAGAATCTTTCGATATTTGTTTATATTTCAAGGTTCTATGCCGTCCCGCGGCGTCCTGCCGCGTCGATGCCCCTGTTCCCGCCGGCCTCGCCCTCCATCATGTCCTCCGCAGCGCCACGCTACGCTTTCGCCGCTCCCTTCCAGACCCCCGCCGCCTCGCCCATCCGCTCGCTCATGTCGTACGCCATGAGCCCCGGCACCATTTCGCTGGCGGGCGGCTATCCCGCCCAGGAACTGTTCGACATCGACGGCCTGACCAGCGCGTCGAACCAGGTGCTGGCCCGCCTCGGGGCGTGCCTGCAGTATTCCAACATCGACGGGCAGGCCAGCCTGCGCGCCGAGCTGGCGCGCCTCACCGCCGAGCGCGGGCTGGCATGCGATCCCGATACCGAGCTGGCCGTCACCGGCGGCTCGCAGCAGGCGTTGGCGCTGGTCAGCCGCGTCATGCTGCAGCCCGGCGACCATGCCTTCATCGAAAGCCCGGCCTTTCCCAATTCGGTGCAGGCCCTGCGCTACACTGGCGCCACGGTGCATCCGGTGGCGTCCGGGCCGGAAGGCATCGACGTGGACGCCCTGGACGACATGGCCGCGCGCCTGAAGCCCAAGATCGTCTGCGTGGTGGCATCGTTCTCCAATCCGTGCGGCGCCACTATCAGCCGGCAGCGCCGCCTGCGCCTGCTCGAGCTGGCCGTCAAGCACCAGTTCCTGATCGTCGAGGACGACCCCTATGGCGAGCTGCGCTTCGCCGGCGAGGCGGTCCCGCCCATCGCCGCCCTGGCCGAAGGCGAGGCGCGCCACTGGGCGGTGTATATCTCGACCATGTCCAAGACCATGGCGCCGGCGCTGCGCATCGGCTGGCTGGTGGCTCCCGCCGAGGTGCGCCGCCGCTGCGTGGGCGCCAAGGCGGCCGACGACATGGCCTCGTCGGCATGGGTGCAGGAAGTGGTGGCGCAGTATCTGGCCAGTGGCCGCTACCAGCAGCACGTGCCGCGCATCCGCGCCGCCTATGGCGCGCGTTGCGACGCCCTGGCGCAGGCGCTGGACGGCCTGGCGGGCCGCGTCAGCTTCCGCAAGCCGGAAGGCGGCATGTTCTTCTGGGCGCGCCTCGAGGGCGAAGCCGACGCCACCCGGCTGCTGCCCTATGCCATCGAGCAGGGCGTGGTCTACGTGCCGGGCAAGGCGTTCTATGCCGATCCGGCGCAGGCCGACCTGCACGCCATGCGCATGTCGTTCGCCACCATGAACGAAACGCAGATCGCCCAGGGCATCGCGCGCCTCGGCCAGGCGCTGGATGCGTGCGCCGCCAACGCGCCGGTCTCGGTGTCGCTGGCCGCCTGAGCGCGCGGCGCTAGCGCTTGCGCCGGTACAGCAGGGAAATCTTCGCGAAGGCGATCTGCAGTTCCCGCGTGCCGCCCTGGAACACCACCGGGCGGCCGCGCTGGGTGAACACCACCAACCGCTTCGAGAACAGCAGCGGCACGAACTTGGCGAACTGGATTTCCTGCCAGGTCACTTCGCGGCGGGTGATCCAGGTCTGGCGCAGGCCGGCTTCGTCGATGGTGGTGATGGATTTCTGCATGTGCCAGGAGACCAGCACCAGCCCCAGGAAACACAGGATCACGATGGCCGCCAGCACGGTGCTGACCTGGCCGGGCGGCAGCCGGATCGCCGACGAGACGATCTGCACGCCGATGATGGCCAGGATGATCCAGGCCAGGATGCGCACCCAGTCCGGCCAGGCCTGGCCGGTCAGCGGCAGCGGGCCGATTTCGCGCAGCAGGGCGTCGCGTTCTTCCACCGGGGGCGGGGCAAAGAGTGAGGTCATGAGGGGCGGGGTCCGGTGGCGCGGCGCGAAGCGGGCATTCTGGCGTGCCCCGGCTCAGGCGGCGCGCTTGGCGGCGACCGCGTTGCCGGCGCGGCTGCCGCTCTTGCGGTCCAGGTGCGCCGACATCCACTGGCCGATGTCGACCACGGCATCGAAGTCCACGCCCGTATCGATGTCCAGCCCGCGCAGCATGTACAGGACGTCTTCGGTGGCGACGTTGCCGGTGGCGCCCTTGGCGTACGGGCAGCCGCCCAGGCCGGCCACCGAGGTGTGGAAGATGCCGATGCCGGTTTCCAGCGCCGCCAGGATGTTGGCCAGCGCCTGGCCATAAGTGTCGTGGAAATGTCCCGAGACGCGCGCCGGATCGATCACCTGGGTGACCGCCGCCATGACTTCGCGGACCCGCCGCGGCGTGCCCACGCCAATGGTGTCGGCCACGTCGATCTCGTCGCAGCCCAGCGCCACGTAGCGGCGCGCGACGTCCACCACGGCCTCGACCGGCACCTCGCCCTGGTACGGACAGCCCAGCGCGCAACTGATGCTGCCGCGCAGGCGCACCCCGGCCGCGCGCGCGGCCTCGGCCACCGGTTCGAAGCGGGCGATGGATTCGGCGATCGAGCAGTTGATGTTCTTCTGGGAAAACGCCTCGCTGGCCGCGCCGAAGATCACGACCTCGTCCGCCTTGGCGGCCAGCGCGCCTTCCAGGCCCTTCATGTTGGGCGTCAGCACCGAATAGATCACCCCCGGCTTGCGCTGGATGCGGGCCATGACGTCGGCGGCATCGGCCATCTGCGGCACCCACTTGGGGGAAACGAACGAAGTGGCCTCGATATTGGGAAAGCCGGCCGCGGTCAGGCGGTCGACCAGCTCCACTTTGATATCGGTGGCGATGAGGGCTTTTTCGTTCTGCAGGCCGTCGCGGGGCGATACCTCGACGATCTTGGCGCGGGAGGGCAGCGGCATGTCTCTTCCTGTGGCAAGTAATGGCGCGCCGGGCGGCCGGCGCGGGTCGAATATCCCAATAGTAGCCCCGCTGCTTATTTCAGGCGCTGGAAGCGGCCGCCGTCCAGGCGCGCGACGCGGCCGGCCAGTTCCAGCTCGAGCAACTGGGCGTTCAGCGCGGCGATGTCCAGCCCGGTGCGCGCCTGCAGCGCGTCCAGGTGCAGGGGGTCGTAGCCCAGGGCCTGCAGCAGCGGCGTTTCCGGCAGGGGCGGGGCGGCCGCCGCGGTCGCCGTCGCCGGAGCGGCCGGGTCGCTGCCGCCCAGCTCGTCGGTGATGTCCTGTGCCGTCTCGACCAGCTTGGCGCCCTGGCGGATCAGCGCATGGCAGCCGCGCGACAACGGTGAATGGATCGAGCCCGGAATGGCGAACACCTCGCGGCCGCTCTCGCCGGCCAGGCGGGCCGTGATCAGGGAGCCGCTCTGGCGCGCCGCTTCGACCACCAGCACGCCGCGCGCCAGGCCGGCCACCAGCCGGTTGCGGCGCGGAAAGTGGTGCGGCCGCGCGCCCGTGCCCAGCGGCAGTTCGGACACCAGCGCGCCCTGCTCGGCGATGCGGTGCGCCAGGTCGCGGTGCCGGGCGGGGTAGACGCGGTCGATGCCGGTGCCCATGACGGCCACCGTGCCCGCGCCGGCAGGGCCGGCCTGCAGCGCGCCTTCATGGGCGGCGGCGTCGATGCCCAGGGCCAGGCCGCTGACCACGCACCAGCCGTGGCCGGCCAGGTGGCGGGCAAAGGCACGCGCGTTGTCGCAGCCGCCCGGCGTGGCGCTGCGGGCGCCCACCACCGCCAGCGCCCGCGTGGCCAGGCGCGCCGGGTCGCCATTGACGTACAGCAGCAGCGGCGGGTCGGCGGTGGTCAGCAGGCTTTGCGGGTAGGCTGGATCCGACAAGGTCAGGATGTGCCGGCCGGGCTCCGCCACCCATTCCAGGGTGCGGGCGATCTGGTCCTGCACGTCGGACACTGGCGGGGCGGCCAGCTGGCGCGCCAGTTCGTGCGGGACGTGGCGGGCCAGGGCGGCCGCGCCCAGCGCGTAGATCTGTTCCGGCAGCCCGAGCGCAGACAGCAGCGGGTAGGCGTCGGCCGGGCCCAGGCCGGGCTCGAGCGACAGGCGCAGCCAGGCGGACAGTTCGGCTTCGGAGTGCGAAAGCGGCATGGTTCGTGAGAGGGCGGCCGGCAGCCAGAACGCCGGGTGCGCTAGTGTCGCACGGCTCGCGGCCGGCGCCGCGCGCGCCGCGCCAAAAGCGTCCCGGCGACTGTCCGGGCAATGGCCCAATTAGCCGGAATCTATTAGAAATCAAGCTTCTAATGAATTATTATTAATCCATCGCTGAATAATCAGCTCCGACGATTTTGCGTTTGCCATGGCTTTGCTTCCCATTCTTCATTATCCCGACCCGCGCCTGCACAAGAAGGCCGCGCCGGTTGCGGTGGTGGACGACCGCATCCGGAAACTGGTGCGCGACATGGCCGACACCATGTACGAAGCGCCCGGCGTCGGCCTGGCGGCCACGCAGGTCGACGTGCATGAACGCGTAGTCGTCATCGACGTCTCCGAAGCCGGCAACGAGCTGCGCGTGCTGATCAACCCCGAGATCACCTGGAAGAGCGACGAGCGCCAGACCTACGAGGAAGGCTGCCTGTCGGTGCCCGGCATCTATGACGAGGTCGAGCGTGCCGCGCGCATCCGCTACAAGGCGCTGGATATCGACGGCAATCCGTACGAGGCCGAGGCCGACGGCCTGCTGGCGGTGTGCGTACAGCACGAGCTCGATCATCTCGACGGCAAGGTGTTCGTCGAGTACCTGTCCAACCTGAAGCAAAGCCGCATCAAGACCAAGCTCAAGAAGGCCGAGCGCGAAGCGCTGCGCGCCTGAGCCCCATGCGCCTGGTCTTCGCCGGAACGCCGGAATTCGCGCGCGTCGCGCTGGACGCGCTGCTGGCCGCCGGCCACGATATCCCCCTGGTGCTGACGCAGCCTGACCGGCCCGCCGGCCGCGGCCTGAAATTGACGCCCAGCCCGGTCAAGCAGGCCGCCCTGGCCGCCGGCATCGCCGTGGCGCAGCCGCGCAGCCTGCGGCTCGACGGCCGCTACCCCGACGAGGCCGCGCAGGCCCGCGACCAACTGCGGCAAGCCGCGCCCGAGGTGATGGTGGTGGCCGCCTACGGCCTGATCCTGCCAGCCTGGACCCTGGCGCTGCCGGCACACGGCTGCCTGAACATCCATGCCAGCCTGTTGCCGCGCTGGCGCGGCGCGGCGCCCATCCAGCGGGCCATCGAAGGGGGCGACGCCCGCACGGGGGTGACCATCATGCAGATGGACGAGGGCCTGGATACCGGCGACATGCTGCTGGATCGCGAAGTGCCCATCGGCGCCGACGACACTGCCGCCCAGTTGCATGACGCGCTGGCCGCCGCCGGCGGCGAGGCCATTGTCGCCGCCTTGCAGGCGCTGCAGGCCGGCGGCCTGCAGCCGCGCCCGCAGCCGGCCGGCGGCGTGACCTATGCCGCCAAGCTGGACAAGGCCGAGGCGGCGCTCGATTGCTCGCAGCCCGCCGCGCTGCTGGCCCGCCGCGTGCGCGCCTTCAACCCGGCGCCCGGCGCCACCGTGCGCCTGCCCGGCTTGGCCGACCCGGTCAAGGTGTGGCGCGCCCAGGCGCTTGACCAGGCCGTCGCCGAGCCGGCGGGTACCGTATTGCGCGCTGGGGCCGATGGCATCGACCTGGCTACCGGGGAAGGGGTGCTGCGCCTGCTCGAATTGCAAAAGGCCGGTGGGAAGCGGCAGCCCGTGGATGTCTTCGTGCGGGGATGGCAGCCGGCCGGTTGATCGCGGCGCGGCCGGGGGTGTTTGCGTTCTTCCGGCACCGCGTCGTCAACCTCGTCGCTGCGCTCCTTCGGTTTCCCTCGCTCGGCCCCGAGGCGCCCCGCCGCGCCCAGCCCCGCGCCCCGGCTCGCGACAACTCGAATCGACACATCGCCGGGGCGGTCGGGGTTCTGATGCTTCGGCGGCGGCCGCGGTGGAAGGGAAGAAAATCTTGCCGGGCCGGTCATTCAAGCCGCCCTGCGCGGCTTGAATGACCCTTCGCATGGCAGCCGTCGTGAGAGTGGGCGGCCGTCATATTGCAGCGCCTGGTTCACGCTTAATCAGCCAAGCGCTCAGGCGCTTGCCATGCCACCCGCCGCATGCCTAGCCCGAATGCGCCGGACAGGCGCGCAGGGCGCCTGTCCGGCGCGGCCCCGCAAAAATGTTCCCCCCTTCCCCTTGCGCGCCCACGAAGTGCAAGAACCACGATCAGCCCGGCCTCCCACAACGACGCCTATAGAACCCAAACCCCCGCCCCGGACCATCCCCCCGGCACGCACGCAATCAATACAAGGTATCTCGCACTCTCCCCGGCAGCGCCCGGTCATAGGCTTCGCCGTCGATGGTGCCGGCGCTGATGTCGGCCAGGATCCGCCCCGTGCTGGGCAGCCGCGACCGTTCGATCTGCGTGGCCGGGTCCCACAGCGCCGAGCGCACGATGGCGCGCGAACACTGGAAGAACACGGTCTCCACGTGCACCACCAGCACCGAGCGGGGCGGCTTGTCCTGCATGGCGAAGCGCGCCAGCAGGGCCGGGTCGGTGCTGATGCTGGCGTGGCCGTTGACGCGCAGCGTCTCGCCCACGCCCGGCACCAGGAACAGCAGCGCCACGCGCGGATCCGCCAGGATATTGCGCAGCGTATCGATGCGGTTGTTGCCGCGCCGGTCCGGAATGAGCAGGGTCTTGTCGTCGGCCACGGTCACGAAGCCGGCCGGGTCGCCGCGCGGCGAGGCGTCCAGGCCGTCCGGCCCGCTGGTGGCCAGCACCGCGAACGGCGCGGCCTCGATGAAGGCGCGGTAGTGCGGGTGCACATGGTCCACTTCCTTCATGATCGAGGCCTCGCTGGGCTGGCCGTACAGGGCCAGCAAGGCGTCGAGGTCGGCAATGCGATGGGAGTCGTCGATATCCATGGTCCAGGCTCTAGTCAGTGCGTGTCAGGACGGCCGGCAGGTCGGCCACGTGCATGATGATCTCGTCGGGGCCATGGCCGCGCAGCGCGTCCACGTGGTTATAGCCCCAGGCCACGGCGCCCACGCGCACGCCGGCCTTGCGCGCCGCGTCGATGTCGCGCATTTCGTCGCCGACCAGGATGCAGCGCTGGGGCGCCACGCGGTGGCGCGCCAGCAGCCGCTTCAGCTTGGCGGCCTTGCCGAACATGTCGATGCCGCATTCGTAATCGTCGAACAGCTGGCTGGTCTGCGGGCCCAGCGCGCGGCGCACGTTGTCGGGCGAATTCGAGCTGACCACCGCCAGCCGCAGGCCCGCCTCGCGCACGCGCGCCAGCGCCGGCGCGATGCCGTCGAACAGCTGCGGGCCGGGCGCGCCATCGCGCATGAGCTGGCGCACGTGCGCCATGATGGCCGGCATTTTCCACGCCGGGATGCCCAGGTACTTGAGAATGTCGTGGGCGTTGCGGTGGCGCAGTTGCTCCCGCTCGGCGGCGTCCACCTTGCGAAAGCCATAGCGGTCGGCCACTCCGTCCAGCACTGATTCGAACCAGGGCATGGTGTCGGCCAGCGTGCCGTCGAAATCGAATGCCGCCAGGTCGTATTTCAAGCCGTGCCGTCCGCCGGGTAGGCCGTGCGCTCGACCCGGCGGATCCAGTGCATGACGGGCGCCAGCGCCTCGATGGGCGGGGCGCTGGTGACCACGCGCTGCGAGTCCGTCCAGGGGTAGGGCAGCGCGGTCAGCCAGGCGAACACCGCCGGCGCGGTGTCGGCCGGCAGGCTCAGCATGGTCTCGATGGTGATCTCCAGGCGCGTGGCCAGGTGCGGGGCCTGCTGGAACACCCAGTCATAGGTGCCGCAGCCTACCCGCACCTGCCGGGTGCCCTTCTCCGTCATGCCCACGAACCAGTCGCAGGTGTACTCGGACAGGATCGCGTCGTCGCCCGGATGGGCGAGGTAGAAGGTGAATACGTTCTCGTAGGTCTGGCCGAAGGTGCGGACCAGGGCCTCGGTGATCGCGTCCAGGCCCCGCGCCTCGGGCGGGAAGGCAATGGCCTGGGTGCGCAGCGTCATCTTCAGGACTGCGTCCGGCGCGAAGGCGCGCGCCATGAAGAGTGGGCGGTTTTCGTCCTTGGCGCGGAGGTAGTTCCGCATCAAGGACGACGTACTGGCAGGGATGACCGTGGCTGTGGGCATGGCGGGATACGCGATGGACAGGAGGGTTCAGTTCAGTGTTCGCCCGGATCGATCCATTTGGATACGGTGGGCGGCTGGTAAGAAGCGAAACGGTCCAGCAGGGCGCCCGGCTGGCTTTCCACGGCCAGCATGGCGCGGTGTTCGGCGCGCATGAACGATTCCTGCACCGCATGGTCCAGGAAGCCGGCCAGTTGATCGTAATAGCCGGCGATATTGAGCAGGCCGCAGGGCTTCTCGTGCATCCCCAGCTGGGCCCAGGTCCAGGTCTCGAAGATTTCTTCCAGGGTGCCGGCGCCGCCGGGCAGGGCCACGAAGCCGTCGGCCCGCGCCGCCATCATGGTCTTGCGCTCGTGCATGGTCTGCACCACGTGCAGCTCGGTCAGGCCGCGGTGCGCCAGTTCCTTGCGCATCAGCGGCTCGGGGATGATGCCCATGACGCGGCCGCCCTCGGCCAGCACGGCATCGGCCACGATGCCCATGATGCCGACGCTCGCGCCGCCATAGACCAGCCCGATGTCGCGCCGCACCAGTTCGCGCGCCAGTTCGCGCGCGCCATCGGCGTAGTCGGGACGGCTGCCGCCGTTGGAGCCGCAATAAACACAAATGTTCTGTAATTTCATGGTTAGAGAGCGTACACCCGTTACAAATTACATCGCCCGCCACAGGGGCGATCAGTAACTAGTTTACGCAAGTTGCAGATCCTGCCCGGCGCGCCCCAAGCAATGTTTGGACACAGCGTGGGCACGGCCCGGTCGATACACTGGGTTGTCGGCGTCCCATGGGCGCCACCATCGTCTTGCCCTCATCAAAACAAGGAGCCAGCGATATGCAACAAACTACCCAAGCCCAATCGTCATCCCGCAGCGGCGGCGCGTTCGAAGTGGACGTGGCCGGGATTCGCGCCAAGGCCCGCCAGGACATCGAGTCCGGCGCCGTCACCGAGGGCTACCGCGCCGACCGCGAAGCGGTGCTCAAGCTGCTGAACGAGGCCCTGGCCACCGAAGTGGTCTGTGTGCTGCGCTACAAGCGCCACTATTTCATGGCGCGCGGCCTGAACGCCGAGCCGGTGGCCGCTGAGTTCGCCGAGCACGCCGCCGAGGAGCTCGGCCACGCCGACCGCATCGCCGAGCGCATCGTGCAATTGGGCGGCGAGCCCAACCTGTCGCCGGTGGGCCTGCTGGAGCGCAGCCATTCGGAATACGTCGAGGCCAGCAACCTGAAGGACATGATCAAGGAGAACCTCATCGCTGAACGCATCGCCATCGACAGCTACCGGCAGATGGTCGACTACGTGGGCGACAAGGACCCCACCACGCGCCGCCTGCTGGAGGAAATCCTGGCGGTCGAGGAAGAGCACGCCGACGACTTGTCGGATTTCCTGGCCAAGAACTGATGTCGCTGGTGCCAGGCACCCCGCGGGGGCCTGACACCATAGCAAGGCCGCGCAATTTCAGGTGCCAGGCTCCCGCAGGGTGCCTGGCACCGCGCCGCCGGACCCTGCGTCAGTCCGCGTCGCCGTGCAGGTCGTATTCGTCCGCCCCGGTGACGCGCACGCGCACCAGGTCGCCCGGCCGCAGCGCGCGCGCGCTGCTGACGTAGACGTTGCCGTCGATTTCCGGCGCATCGGCGCTGGAGCGCCCGACCGCGCCGTCGGCGTCGACGCTGTCGATCAGCACATCGATGTCGTGGCCCACGCGCGCCTGCAGGCGCGCGGCCGAAATGGCCTGCTGGTGCGCCATGAAGCGGTCCCAGCGTTCCTGCTTGACCTCGTCGGGCACCGCGTCCGGCAGGGCATTGGCGGGCGCGCCGTCCACCGGCGAATACTGGAAACAGCCGACGCGGTCGAGTTGCGCCTCGTTCATCCAGTCCAGCAGGTACTGGAAGTCTTCCTCGGTTTCGCCGGGGAAGCCGACGATGAAGGTGGAGCGCAGCGTCAGGTCGGGGCACTCCTCGCGCCAGCGCTTGATGCGCGCCAGCGTCTTGTCCTCGAAGGCCGGCCGTTTCATGGCTTTCAGGATGCGCGGGCTGGCGTGCTGGAATGGAATGTCCAGGTACGGCAGCACCTTGCCCTGCGCCATCAGCGGAATCACCTCGTCCACGTGCGGGTAGGGGTACACATAGTGCAGGCGCGTCCAGACGCCGAGTTCGGACAAGGCCGTACAGAGCTCGGTCATGCGCGTCCTGACCGGCCGGCCGTGCCAGAAGCCGCTGCGATACTTGATGTCCACGCCGTAGGCGCTGGTGTCCTGCGAGATGACCAGCAGCTCCTTGACGCCCGCCTTCACCAGGCGTTCGGCCTCGTTCAGGACCTCGCCCACCGGCCGGCTGACCAGGTCGCCGCGCATGGACGGGATGATGCAGAAGCTGCAGCGGTGGTTGCAGCCTTCGGAAATTTTCAGGTAGGCGTAGTGGCGCGGCGTGAGCTTGATGCCCTGCGGCGGCACCAGGTCGACATACGGGTTGTGGTCCGCCTTCGGCGGCGCGGCCTGGTGCACCGCGCGCACCACTTCTTCATATTGCTGCGGGCCGGTCACCGCCAGCACGCTGGGATGGACCTCGCGGATCACCGATTCCTCGACGCCCATGCAGCCGGTGACGATCACCTTGCCATTCTCGGCGATGGCTTCGCCGATGGCCTCCAGCGATTCGGCCTTGGCGCTGTCGATGAAGCCGCAGGTGTTGACCACCACCACGTCGGCGTCATCGTATTCGGGCGTGACCTGGTAGCCCTCGGTGCGCAGTTGGGTCAGGATGCGTTCGGAATCGACCAGGGCTTTCGGGCAGCCAAGGCTGACGAAGCCGACTTTGGGGGAAGACATGGAATACCTCGGGGAGCGCGCGGCGCGCGCAGGCGGTCGAAAATTGCGCAATTTTAGCCCACGGCACGGGGCAAACAGGCGATTCTAGCCGCTTCGCGGCGCCCGGGGCGCGCCGTTCAGGCGCCGCCGCGCCGGTACAGCGCCAGCGTGGCCGCCATGGCGATCAGCGCGCCGCCGCACAGGCGGTTGAGCCAGCGCAGCCCGCCGTGTTTCAGCGCCCGCATCATGCGGGCGCCCAGCAGCGCATAGGCCAGCATGGCGGCCAGGTTGAGTACGGCCAGCACGGCCGCCAGCGCCAGGTACTGGGGCAGCAGCGGCGCGGCCGGGTCGATGAACTGCGGCAGGAAGGCGGACATGAACAGCAGCGCCTTGGGGTTGGTGATGGCGACCAGGAAGCTGCGCAGGAACAGTTGCCGCGCGCCGGGCGCGTCGGGGGGCTCGGCCGCCAGCACGGCCGGCGCGTCGGTGCGCAGCAGGCGCCAGCCGAGGTAGGCCAGATAGGCGGCGCCGGCCCACTTGAGGGCCTGGAAGGCAACTTCCGAGGCCGCCAGCAGCACCCCCAGCCCCGATGCCACGATGGCGACCAGGATCATGTCGGCCAGCACGGCTCCCGCCATGCCCCAGGCGGCGGCGCGCACGCCATGGCGCGAGCCGTTGCTCATGGCGAGCAGCACGGTCGGGCCCGGCGTGGCGATGGTGATGCCGGAGGCCAGGGCGAACAGCAGCAGGGTGGCGAGAGTCATGGCGGCGGCAGGCGCGGCGGGGGCGGAGAAGGGCAAGTGTGGACCGCGGCGCCGGATTCGTCCAGCCAGCGGCTACCATAGCGGGGTTGCTTCTCGTGTGTCATCCATGTCTGCGCATTCCGATTCCCCTGATCCGCCATCGCCGCGTCCGGCCCTGGCAGCCGTCTTGCTGGCCGCCGCCGGCGCCGTGCGCGCCGTGCGCGACGGCCGTTCGCTGACCGACGCCCTGGCCGGGGTGGCCCCGGACTTGCGGCCGGCCGTGCAGGCGGTGTCGTTCCATGCCATGCGCTACCTGGGCTGGGCCGACGCCATCGCGGCCAGCCTGGTGCAGCGTTCGCCCGGGGCCATGTTCGACGCGCTGCTGCGGGTGGCGCTGACGCTGCTGAAGGCGCCGGCCGCCGCGCCGGCGCCGGAAGACGCGATTCCCGGCATGCCCGTCTATGCGCCGCACACGGTGGTGAACCAGGCCGTCACGGCCGCCGCCGGCCAGCGCGGCCTGTCGGCCTACAAGGGCCTGCTCAATGCCAGCCTGCGCCGCTTCCTGCGCGAACGCGACGCCCTGGAGGCCGCCGTGGCCGACCGTCCGGAGGCGCGCTGGCATCACCCCGGCTGGTGGGTGCGGGAACTGGAAAAAGCCTACCCGGCGCTGTGGCGCGACATCGTGGCGGCCGCCAACCTGCCGGCGCCCTTGACCCTGCGGGTGAACCGGCGCCGCGCCGGTCGCGACCAGGTGCGCGACGCGCTGGGCACGGCCGGCATCGAGGCCGAACCCGCCGGCCCGGCCGGCCTGGTGCTGGCGCAGGCCCGGCCGGTGACGCAACTGCCCGGCTTCGCCGAGGGCTGGTGGTCGGTGCAGGATGCCGGCGCGCAACTGGCCGCGCCGCTGCTCGGGGTGCGCGACGGCGAGCGCGTGCTCGACGCCTGCGCGGCGCCCGGCGGCAAGACGGCGCACCTGCTGGAGCTGGCCGACATCGACCTGCTGGCGCTGGATGCCGACGCCGGGCGGCTGCAGCGCGTGGCGCAGAACCTCGACCGGCTGGGGCTGCGCTCGGACCGCGTCGCGCTGGCCGCAGCCGATGCCGCCGACCCGGACGCCTGGTGGGATGGCCGGCCTTTCGACGCGGTGCTGGCCGACGTGCCTTGCACCGCATCGGGCATCGTGCGCCGCCATCCGGATATCCGCTGGCTGCGGCGCGCGCCCGACGTGGCCCGCACCGCCGCGCTGCAGGCGCGCATCGTCGATGCGCTGTGGCGCACGGTCGCGCCGGGCGGCCGCCTGCTATATGTGACGTGTTCGGTGTTTCCCGCCGAGGGCGCCGACCAGGCCGCCGGCTTCCTGCGGCGCCACCCCGATGCCCGGCGCCTGGACGCGCCCGGCCAGCTGCTGCCTGTTGCCATCGATGCAACACCGCGGGTCCAGCACGACGGATTTTTCTATGCGCTGTTTGCCAAGCAGTCCTGAATCGCCAAGAATACCCGGATGAAGTCGTTGGATGCCGAATGTCGATGATCTCTCGCCTATGTTGCGCGCTATTGCTGGTATTTGCCCTGTTCCCGCTCGGGCCGGGGGGGCTGGCGCACGCCGATGAGGCACGCGTCACGCGCATCGAGCCGGGCATCCGCGACGGCAGCCTCGAGATCAGCGCCGACATCGATTTCCCGCTCAACGACCAGTTGCGCGACGCCGCCGAACGCGGCCTGCCGCTGTATTTCACCGCCGACATCACCATCACCCGCGCCCGCTGGTGGTGGTTCGACGAAACCGTGGTCGACACCAGCATGACCTGGCGCGTGGTCTACAACGCCCTGACGCGCCAGTGGCGCGCCGGCAGCGGCGAGCTGTCGCTGCCGGTATCGTCGCTCGACGAGGCCATGGACATGGTGCGCCACATCCGCAACTGGGCGCTGGTCGGCGCGGACGAGCTCGACTACGGCGTGCCCTACAGCGGCCAGCTGCGCCTGCGGCTCGACACCTCGCAACTGGCCCGGCCGTTCCAGGTCAACGCGCTCAACAGCAGTTCGTGGTCGCTGGCCACCCCCTGGACCGATTTCTCGTTCTCGCTGGCCGAGCCCCGGGATCCATCATGAGACTCCTGCTACGCCTGGCTCTGATCATCGGGGCGGTCAGCGGGCTGGCGCTGCTGGGCCTGCTGGCCTGGTCCACCGGCAACGCCTCGCGCTTCGCCCGCTATTACGACACTCTGCTGATCCTCAACGGCATCTTCGCGCTGGCCCTGTTCGTCTGGGTGGTGGCGCTGACCACGCGGCTGGTGCGGCAGATCCGCCGCCGCCAGTTCGGCGCCCGCATGACGGCCCGCTTCGCGCTGGCGTTCGCCCTCATCGGCGTGGTGCCGGGGGCGCTGATCTACACCGTGTCGGTGCAATTCATGTCGCGCTCGATCGAGTCCTGGTTCAACGTGCGGGTCGACAGCGCGCTCGAATCGGGCCTGAATCTCGGCCGCGCCGCGCTCGACTCGCTGCTGGCCGACATGGACGCCAAGGCCCGCGCCATGGCCTCCGAGCTCAACAACGCCGCCGACCGCGACATCCCCCTGGCGCTGACGCGGCTGCGCGAGTCCAGCGGCGTCCAGGAGGTCATGGTCTTCACGGGCAGCGGCCGGCTGGTGGCGTTCTCCACCGACCAGTACGGCCAGCTGCTGCCCGAAATGCCGCCGCCCGCCGTGCTCAACCAGCTGCGCCTGGGGCGGGGCTACTCGGGCGCCGAAGCCGAAGAGTCCGGCCCGCAGGGCGGCCAGGACCGCCTGCTGCTGCGCGTGGTCATCCCGCTGGGCGCGCCGGCGCGCTTCGACAGCCTCTTGTCCTCGCCTTCCGAGCCGCGCTGGCTGCAACTGGTGCAGCCGGTGCCCGAGCAGATCGCCGACAACGCCAACCAGGTGCAGCAGGGCTTCCGCGACTACCAGGAACTGGCCTTGTCGCGGCTGGGCCTGCGCAAGCTGTACGGCATCACCCTGACGCTGGCGCTGCTGCTGGCGGTGTTCGCGGCCATCGCCGTGGCCCTGTCGCTGTCCAAGCGGCTGGTGCGGCCGCTGCTGCGCCTGGCGGCCGGGACGCAGGCGGTGGGGGTGGGCGACTACCGTCCGCTGCCCGAACCGCCCGAGCGCGACGAGGTCGGTCAATTGACGCGCTCGTTCAACGCCATGACGCGCCAGCTGGACGAGGCCCGCCACATGGTGGAAAGCAATCGCCGCCAGCTCGAGCGTTCCAATGTGTACCTGGAAAGCGTGCTGTCGAACCTGTCGTCCGGCGTGCTGGTGTTCGACGAAGGGTTCCGCGTCACCATGGTGAACCAGGGGGCGCAATCCATTTTGCAGGCCGACCTGCGTTCGGTCATCGGGCGGCCGCTGGAAACCGTCGACGGCCTGCTGGAATTCACCCAGGTCGTGCGGCAGGCCTTCGCGCAGCACGCCGCGGTCGGGTCCGAGCGCCTGCACTGGCAGCAGCAGTTCGAGATCGTCCTCGCCGGCGACGAGCCGCCGCAGCCGCTGACCCTGCTGGCGCGCGGCACCCACTTGCGGGTCGACGGGCGCGGCAACGGCTACCTGGTGGTGTTCGACGACATCTCCGAGGTCATCTCGGCCAACCGCACCGTGGCCTGGGGCGAAGTCGCGCGCCGCCTGGCGCACGAGATCAAGAACCCGCTCACGCCCATCCAGCTCTCGGCCGAGCGCCTGGCCATGAAGCTGGCCGACCGCCTTGCGCCGGCGGACCGGCAGATGCTCGAGCGCGCCACCAACACCATCGTCAACCAGGTGGGCTCGCTCAAGCAGATGGTCGACGACTTCCGCGAGTATGCCCGCACCCCGCCGGCCGTGATGCAGTCCATCGACTTCAACGCCCTGGTGGCCGACGTCCTGGCCCTGTACGGCTGGGAGCCGGGCGAGGGCGGCGCGGCACGCGCCGGCGCGCCGGCGCTGAACCTCGATGTCGAGCTGGAGCCGGGCCTGCCCTGGATCGAGGGCGATCCCACCCAGTTGCGGCAGGTCATCCACAACCTGCTGTCGAACGCCCGCGATGCGGTCGCCGAGCAGGGCGGCCAGGGGCGCGTGCGCGTCACCACGCAACTGATGCGCGGGCCCGACGACGAAGCGGCCGCGCAGCCCGCGGTCCGATTCACCGTCGCCGACACCGGCCAGGGCTTCTCGCAGAAGGTCATGCAGCGGGCCTTCGAGCCCTACGTGACCACCAAGGCCCATGGGACTGGGTTAGGATTGGCAATTGTGCGCAAAATCATCGAAGAACATGGCGGCAGGATCGATCTTGCCAATCGCAAGGAAGGTGGGGCGCGGGTCTCGATACTGCTGACCCGCCTGGCGCCGAAAGCCGGCGCTATGGACGCGACTGCGCAAGAAAAGGATAATGCGGCTACGCAATAGGTGGATGGTTTATGGCCAGAATTCTGGTGGTTGACGACGAAGTCGGCATTCGCGAACTCCTGTCCGAGATTCTTTACGATGAAGGACACACGGTCGAGCTGGCCGAAAATGCCGCGCAGGCCCGCGCCGCGCGCCTGCGCACGCGCCCCGATCTGGTGCTGCTGGACATCTGGATGCCGGACACCGACGGCGTCAGCCTGCTCAAGGAATGGGGCTCGCAAGGCCTGCTCGACATGCCCGTCATCATGATGAGCGGCCACGCCACCATCGATACCGCCGTCGAGGCCACGCGCATCGGCGCCATGGACTTCCTCGAGAAGCCCATCACCCTGCAGCGCCTGCTCAAGACCATCGCCGCCGGCCTGGCGCGCGGCCGGGCCCCGAATCCGCTGCCCGCCGCGGCGCCGCTGGCGCCGGTGGCGCCGGTCGTGGCGCTCGAGGACGAGCTCGACGCGCCCGTGGCCATGCCCGCGGCGCCCGCGGCCCAAGCCGCCCCGCTCGCCAGCGGCCGGCTCGGCTCCATCGCCCTCGACCAGCCCCTGCGCGAGGCGCGCGACGAGTTCGAACGCATCTATTTCGAATACCACCTGGCGCGCGAGAACCACAGCATGACCCGCGTATCCGAGCGCACCGGGCTGGAACGCACCCACCTGTACCGCAAGCTCAAGCAGCTGGGCATCGAATCCGCGCGCAAGCGAGGCACATGAAAATCCTCATCATGGGGGCCGGTCGCGTCGGCACCAGCCTGGCCGAAAACCTGGTGTCCGAGCAGAACGACATTACCGTCATCGACACGAACGTCGATCACCTGCGCTACCTGCAAGACCGCTTCGACCTGCGCGTTGTGCACGGCGACGGCACCCAGGTGGCCGTGCTGGAATCCGCCGGGGCGGCCGACGCCGACCTGTTCATCGCCTGTTCGGCCTCCGACGCGGCCAACATGGTGGGCTGCAAGATCGCGCGGCAGCTGTTCAATGTGCCGCGGCGCATCGCCCGCATCCGCATGCCCGATTTCGCCGAGCATCCCGAGCTGATGGGCGAGGAAGGCTTCTGCATCGACGCCCTGATCAGCCCCGAGCGCAGCGTCACCACCTACCTGCACAGCCTGATCGAATTCCCCGAGGCCCTGCAGGTGGTCGAGTTCGCCGACGGGCGCATCAGCGTGCTCACGGTGCGCGTGGGCCACGGCAGCCCCATGGCCCACCATCCCGTGGCGCAGCTGCGCGAAGTGTGGCCCGACGTGTCCGCGCGCGTGGTCGACGTGGTGCGCGACGGCCGGCCCCTGCAGGCCGACCGGGGCACCGTCATCGCGCCGGGCGACGAAGTGGTGCTGGTGGTCGACACCCGCCATGCGCGGCGCGCCGTGCGCCAGTTGCGCGAAGCCGAGAAGTCCGTGCGCCGCGTCATGATCGCCGGCGGCGGCAATATCGGCCTGCGCCTGGCCCGCCAGCTGGCCGAGGAAGGCTACAGCGTGCGCATCATCGAGCGCGACCCCAAGCGCTGCGAATACCTGGTCGCCGAGCTGCCCAGCAACGTGCTGGTCCTGAACGGCAACGGCACCGACGAAGAACTGCTCGAGCGCGAGAACATCGAGGACATGGACACCTGGCTGGCCCTGACCAGCGACGACGAGGACAACATCATGTCGTCGCTGCTGGCCAAGCGGCTGGGCGCCCGCAAGGTGATCGCGCTGATCAACCGGCAGGCCTACGGCGAGCTGATGCAGGGCAGCCACATCGACATTGCCGTGTCGCCCTCGCAGGCCACCATGAGCGAACTGCTGCGCCATGTGCGCCGCGGCGACATCGCCGCCGTGCATCGCCTGCGGCAGGGCGTGGCCGAGGCCATCGAGGCCGTGGCGCACGGCGACCGCAGCAATTCCAAGGTGGTGGGCCGGGCGGTCGGCGCCATCCGCCTGCCCCGGGGCGCCAGCATCGGCGCGCTGGCGCGCGGCGACGAGATCATCATGCCGGACGACGACACCGTCATCCAGACCGACGACCATGTCATCGTGTTCGTGCCGTCGCGCCAGATGATGCCGCGCGTGGAAAAGCTGTTCCAGGTGTCGGCCTCCTTCTTCTGACCGCGGACGGACCCACCCATGCGCCATACGGCCACGCACGCTGAGCGGATCGCATGAAGCGCTTGCTGGCGACCTTCTACGTGGCCGGCCTGACCATGGTCGTGTTCTCGCTCACCATGCTGCTGCCGCTGCTGGTGGCGTATATCGGCGGCGACGGCGGCTTTACCGCGTTCCTCGACGGCTTCCTGCTGGCCTTCGGCGGCGGGGCGGCGGTCTGGGCGGTAACGCGGCGCTGCCGCAGCGAGCTGCACGCGCGCGACGGCTTCCTGCTGGTGTCGGTGGTATGGGCCGTGCTGCCGCTGCTGGCGGCCATCCCGCTGCTGATCTATTTCGACCGGGCCGGCCTGCCGCTGTCGTTCACCGACGCGTATTTCGAGGCCATGTCCGGCCTGACCACCACCGGCGGCACCGTGCTGACCGGCCTGGACCGGCTGCCGTCGTCCATCAACCTGTGGCGCGCCACGCTGGTCTGGATCGGCGGCCTGGGCATCCTGGTGCTGGCGGTCGCGATCATGCCGCTGCTGGGCGTGGGAGGGCACCAGGTGGTGCGCGCCGAGACCCCCGGCCCCATGAAAGACGAGCGCCTGACGCCGCGCATCGCCAGCACCGCCAAGGCCCTGTACGGCGTCTATTTCGGCATGTCGCTGCTGTGCCTGGTGGCCTATCGCGGCGTCGGGCTGTCATGGTTCGACGCCTGGTGCCATACCGCTACAACCATGGGGCTGGGCGGCTTCTCCACGCGCGACGAAGGCTTCGCCTATTTCGATTCGGTGCCGGTGGAACTGGTCGCCATGTTTTTCATGACACTGGCCGGCATCAATTTCGCCACCCATTTCAGCGCGCTGCGCCAGGGGCGCATTCGCGCCTACCTGCTCTGCCCGCAGACCATTCCCTACCTGGTCATCATGCTGGGCGCCGGCGTGGTGATCTCGGCGTACCTGTATTTCCGCGGCATCTACGACGAGCCGCTGGAAGCCCTGCGCTACGGCATGTTCAACACCATCTCGGTGGCTACCACCACCGGTTTCGCCAATGTCGACTACGCCACCTGGCCCCTGGTCGCGCCGCTGACCATGCTGCTGCTGTCGGGTTTCGTGACTTCGGCCGGCTCGACCGGCGGCGGCATCAAGATGATCCGCGCGGTGCTGCTGGTCAAGCAGGCCCGCAATGAACTGGTCACCATGCTGCATCCGCAGGCGGTCAGCCCCATCCGCATGGGCGGGCGGCTGGTGGACCCGCGCGTCATGGCCTCGGTGCTGGCTTTCATGGTGGCCTATGGCCTGTCGATCGGGGTGCTCACCAGCCTGCTGCTGGTGTCGGGCCTGGAGCCCGTCACCGCCTTTTCGGCGGTCATCGCCAGCATCAACAATACCGGCCCAGGCCTGGGGCCGGTGGGCCCGATGGGCAACTTCGCGGTGCTGACCGACTTCCAGACCTGGGTCTGCACCTTCGCGATGCTGATCGGCCGGCTGGAACTCTTGACCGTAATGGTGTTGTTCACGCCGATGTTCTGGCGAAAATAGCCTGTAAAGTCCACTTGATGGCGGTGGTGTAATATTCAGTGTACTAACAATATAAGGCTACGTCTTCCATGCCGGAACGAGACAACCAGGCAAGCAAAAAGGCGCGCGGCGCTTCCCGGCCTTCCGAAAGCACGGTGTTCGACCCGGCCAAGCAGGTGCTCTGGTCGCGTCCCGGCTACCTGGTGCGCCGGCTGAACCAGATCCACTACGCACTGTTCTATGAAGAGTGCAAGACCCAGAACGTCACCCCCGTGCAATACGGGGTGCTGACCGCGCTGTCGCTCAGCCCCTGGCTGGACCAGACCGCCATCGGCATGGAGCTCGGGCTGGACCGCACCACCACGGCCGACGTGATCAAGCGCCTGCAGGAACGCGGCCTGGTCGAGCGCCGCGTCAATCCCAACGACAAGCGGTCGCGCCAGGCGGTGATCACCCAGGAAGGCCTGCGCATCATGGGCCTGCTGCAGGGCGGCATGGCGCGCGCCCAGCAGCGCCTGCTCGAGCCCCTGACGCCGCGCAACCGCGAAATCTTCATGAAACTGCTGTCCACGCTGGTCGAGGCCAATAACCAGTACAGCCGGACGGCCCTGAAGACGTTCTGAAGCCGTCCTGCGCCGCTTTTCCCGCTGGCCGCCTTCGTCCTCTTCCCACCCGCGGCCCGGAAAGGGGCGGGATAACCCTGTGCGCGATCGCCCAAAATCCTCTTTTATTTGTCAGTATGCTGAGTATAAAATCAGTATACTGAAATAAATCGCGGCCACTGCAGGCGTGGCGGCGGCGTGATAGTCACGGCGGCGTTCGCCGCATATATTCAGTATGCTGATTAACTGACCGGGTGGCCATGGCAATGACGGCCGCATCCCCAGGGGAGTAGAGGAATGACGACAGTGCGCAAGATCGCCTTCGAGGAGCATTACACGGCGGTCGGATTCGGGGACTATTCACGGGCTTTCGTCCAGCACCTGGACCCGGCCACCGCGGCGGAGCTGGGCGCCCGGCTGACGGATTTCGGCCAGGACCGCCTGGACCTGATGGACCGCGCCGGGATCGACTATGTCATCCTGTCGCAGACCGGCCCCGGCGTGCAGGGCGAGCGCGACCCCGCCGTCGCTCTCAAGCGGGCGCGCGAGAACAACGATTTCCTGGCCGCGCAGGTCGCGCAGCGCCCCGACCGCTACGGCGCGTTTGCCACGCTGCCCATGCACGATCCGGCCACCGCCGCCGCCGAACTGGAGCGCACCGTCACCGAGTTGGGCTTCAAGGGGGCGCTGGTCAACGGCCACACCAACGGCGTGTACTACGACGATCCCGCCTACGACGTGTTCTGGGAACGCCTGCAAGACCTGGACGTGCCCCTGTACCTGCATCCGTTCTACGCGTATGTCGAGCCGCACGCCTATCGCGGCCACCCGGAACTGGCCGGCGCCACCTGGGGCTGGGGGGTCGAGACCGCCACCCACACGCTGCGCCTGGTCTTCGGCGGCGTGTTCGACCGCTATCCCGGGGTGAAGCTCATCCTGGGGCACATGGGCGAGGGCTTGCCGTTCCAGCGCTGGCGGTTCGACAGCCGCTTCGCCGCCTATCCCTACGGCGTCAAGCTGCAGCGCAAGCCTTCCGAGTACATCGGCGCCAACGTCCTGATCACCACTTCCGGCGTGTGCTCGCACGCCACCCTGGTGGGCGCCATTGCGGAAATGGGCGCCGAGGCGGTGATGTTCTCCATCGATTACCCGTACGAATCCACCGAGCTGGCGGTGGAATTCATCGAGACCGCGCCGCTGGACGAGACCACCCGCGAGCTGGTCTGTCGCGGCAATGCCCAGCGCCTGTTCAAACTCTGACCATCGACGCCCACGGAGGACGACATGCAGAAGACCTACCGCATCGGCCAGATCGTGCCGAGTTCCAACACCACGATGGAAACCGAGATTCCGGCCATGCTGATGGCGCGCCAGCAGATCCGGCCGGAGCGCTTCACTTTTCATTCCAGCCGCATGCGCATGAAGAAGGTGGTCAAGGAGGAACTGGCCGCCATGGACGCGGAGTCCGACCGCTGCGCGGTGGAACTGAGCGACGCGCGCGTCGACGTGCTGGGCTATGCCTGCCTGGTGGCCATCATGGCCATGGGGCACGGCTATCACCGGGTCTCGGAGCAGCGCCTGCAGGCGCACACCGCGGCCAATGGCGCCGATGCGCCGGTGATCACCAGCGCCGGCGCGCTGGTCAACGGGCTGCAGGTCATCGGCGCGCGGCGCATCGCCGTGGTGGCGCCCTATATGAAGCCGCTGACCGAACTGGTGGTGGACTACATCCGCAACGAAGGCTACGAAGTGGCAGACTACCGCGCGCTGGAGATCCCGGACAACCTGGAAGTGGGGCGGCACGACCCGGCGCGCCTGCCGGCCATCGTGGCGCAGATGGACACGCGCGGGGTCGATGCGATCGTGCTGTCGGCCTGCGTGCAGATGCCGTCGCTGCCCGCCATCGCCAAGGTCGAGGCGCTGACCGGCAAGCCGGTGGTCACCGCCGCGGTGGCCACGACCTACGCCATGCTCAAGGCGCTGGACCTGGAGCCGGTGGTGCCTGGCGCGGGCGCGCTGCTGTCGGGCGCGTATTGAGCCCGGCGCGGACAACGGGAGGAACCATGAGCACCTATCTTTATGGCGCCCACGTGCGCGCCAACGGCATCCGCCAGCACTACCTGCGCTACGGCGGCGCGCGCGAGGGCGCGGACCCGGTGATCATCGTGCCGGGCATCACCAGCCCGGCGGTGACCTGGGGGTTCGTCGGCGAGCGCTTCGGCGCCGTGTTCGACACCTATGTCCTGGACGTGCGCGGCCGCGGGCTGTCCGAGGCCTCGGACAGCCTGGACTACAGCCTGGACGCGCAGGCCGCCGACGTCATCGCCTTCGCCCAGGCGCTGGGCCTGGCGCGCTACAGCCTGGTGGGGCATTCCATGGGGGCGCGCATCGGTATCCGCGCTGCGCGCGCCCAGCCGGAAGGCCTGGCGCGCCTGGTCATGGTGGACCCGCCCGTCTCGGGCCCGGGGCGCCGGCCGTACCCCGCCAAGCTGCCGTGGTACGTGGGCTCCATGGCCGAAGCGCGCGCCGGCATGAGCGCCGAGGACATGCGGGCCTATTGCCCGAGCTGGACCGACGAGCAGCTGCGCCTGCGCGCCCAGTGGCTGCATACCTGCGACGAGCGGGCCATCCTGGCGAGCTTCGATGGCTTCCAGCGCGACGATATTCATGCCGACCTGCCCGCGCTGCGCGTGCCCGGCCTGCTGGTGACGGCCGAGCGCGGCGACGTGGTGCGCGACGAGGACGTGCGCGAGATCCAGCAACTGGCGCCCGGCGTGGGCCATGTGCGGGTCGCCGGCGCCGGCCACATGATCCCCTGGGACAACGAGGCGGGTTTCTATGCCGCCTTCGGCGACTTCCTCGGCGCCCCGCTTTGACAAGGAGCCCATCATGCCTGTGAGCGATCATGAAATGATCAGCGCCTGGAAGCAGGTGCTGACGTTGTCCAAGTTGCAGGCCGGCCAGACGGTCACCATCCTGACCAGCGCCGCCACGCACCCGCAGAACCTGTCCACGGCCCTGATCGCCGCCCAGTCGATGGGCGCGGTGGTCAACCGGCTGGACCTGCCGCCGGTCAACGGCGAGAAGGCGCTGAGCCGCGACTCGCTGGCCTACCTGGGCACCACGCCGCTGACCGGCAACCGTGCGGCCATCGCCGCGCTGAAGGCAAGCGACCTGGTGCTGGACCTGATGACGCTGCTGTTCTCGCCCGAGCAGCACGAGATCCTGCAGGCCGGCACCAAGATCCTGCTGGCGGTCGAGCCGCCCGAGGTGCTGGCCCGCTTGGTGCCGACCGAAGCGGATCGCGCGCGCGTCAAGCGCGCCGCCGCCCGCCTGTCGCAGGCGCGCGAGATGACAGTGGTGTCGCAGGCGGGTACCGACCTGCGCTGCCCGCTGGGCGAGTTCCCCGCCATCAGCGAGTACGGCTTCGTCGACGAGCCGGGCCGCTGGGACCACTGGCCCAGCGGTTTCGTGCTGACCTGGCCGAACGAGCGCGGCGCCAACGGCACCATCGTGCTGGACCGTGGCGACATCCTGCTGCCGCAGAAGTGCTATGTGGCCGAGCCGGTCTACCTGACGGTGGAGAACGGCTATGCCACCCGCATCGAGGGCGGCGTGGATGCCGAGCTGCTGCGCGAGTACGTGGCCTCGTTCAAGGACTCGGAGGCCTATGCCATATCGCACATCGGCTGGGGCCTGCAGCCGCGCGCGCACTGGACCACGCTGGGCCTGTACGACCGCGAGGCCACCATTGGCATGGACGCGCGCGCCTACGAGGGCAACTTCCTGTTCTCGCTGGGCCCCAACAACGAGGCGGGCGGTTCGCGCACCACCACCTGCCACATCGACATCCCGCTGCGCCGCTGCACGGTGCGGCTCGACGGCGCGGACGTGGTGGCCAACGGCAAGGTGCTGGACGGAGAACCGGCATGAGCGTGGACAGGGAAGTCGGCACTTATCGCCGCCAGGGCTTCGGCGCCAGCCTCGAGTTGAAGGCGCCCGTGGGCCTGCTGATCGTCGATTTCGTCAACGGCTTTGCCGACCCGGCGGTGTTCGGCGGCGGCAATATCCCGCAGGCCATCGACCGCACGGTGCCGCTGCTGCGGCGCGCCCGCGAACGCGGCTGGGCGGTGGCGCACAGCCGCATCGTCTATGCCGACGACGATGCCGACCACAACATCTTCAGCCTCAAGGTGCCGGGCATGCTGACCTTGAAGGAGGCGGCGCCCAACAGCGCCATCGTGCCCGAGCTGGCGCCGCGGGCCGGCGAACTGGTGGTGCGCAAGACCGTGCCGTCGGCCTTCTTCGGCACCGGCCTGGCGGCCTGGCTGGCCCAGCGCGGGGTGCAGACCCTGGCGGTGGCCGGCGCCGTCACCAGCGGCTGCGTGCGCGCCAGCGTAGTCGATGCCATGTCGTATGGCTTCCGGCCGCTGGTGGTGGCCGACTGCGTCGGCGACCGCGCCCAGGCGCCGCACGAGGCGAGCCTGTTCGACATGGAGCAGAAGTACGCCGCCGTAATGCCTCGCGATGAAGCGCTGGCCGCGCTGGAGGGGCTGTAGAAAGCGGTGGGACAGGTGTCAGGCCACGGGGGCGCCCGACACCGCTGCGTGAGGGCGGCCTGGCCGCATCTCGGTGTCTGACACCCGCAGGGTGTCAGACACCTGCCGAGGCGCTTGAGGGGCGGACGCGGGGGCTTCCATGCCTAGGTGTCTGACACCCACAGGGTGTCAGATACCTGACGAAGCGTTTGAGGGGCAGGCGCGGGGGCTTCCATGTCTAGGTGTCTGACACCCGCAGGGTGTCAGACACCTGTTGCAGACCTTCTTGTGTGTCGCCGGTCCTGGCCGCGTCCTGGGTGTCTGACACCTCTCGGTGTCAGACACCTGCCGCGACGCCTGCCCCCGGGCAGGGCGGCCGGCGCTCAGACGGGATACACCAGGTCGTTGGCCAGGATGGTGGTGTCGTACACCACCTGCCGTTCGCGCAGCTTCAGCGCGCCGTCTTCCCGCGCGTAGCGGTCGTAGTACACGCCCGCCAGGTGCACGGTGGACGGTCCTTCCACCAGTGTCTGCAGCAGCAGGAAGCTGGCCGTCGCCGCGATTTCGCCGTCGGCCGACTCGTGCGTGACGCGCGTATTGCTCAGCAGGTGCAGCATGTGGCGCGGCGCGAACATCTGCGTGCGGGCAATGGCGACGGCGCGGTCGTGCATCATGTCGCGGCCCTCGGCATACACCAGGCCGACCGGCAGGCCCAGTTCGGCGTTCTCGCGCGCCGTGACCCGGTACAGCGCGTCCTGCGTGAAGAACTCGGGCCAGCGCTCGACCTCGCCGCCGTCCAGCGCCGCGCAGTAGTCGGCGTTGAACTCCTCGATCTCCAGTTTCAGCGCAATGGCGCGGGCGGGATCGATCCGGCGCTCGGCATAGGCAAGTTGCATGCTCATTGCGCGCCCCCCACGGGGATGCCCATGACCTGGCGGTAATAGGCATACATGGAGCGGATGGCCGCCTCGGAAATCAGGCTGTCGGAGGTACCCAGCTTGCCGGACTCGAGCTTCAGCACATTGACGCCGGTGCTGGCGCGCCGCACGCCTTCCTGCACGAATTTCATCGCCTCGTTGTCTTCCAGCCCCAGGAAACCGGCCGGCCCCATCAGGTTGCCCTGGCGCAGGCGGTGCCGCTGCATTTCCGGTGTGTCGTCTTCATAGCCGAACATGGTCCACTGCATGATCATGCTGTCCGGCCCGTTGGGCACGATCTGCCGCACGCCCAGGGTGTTCATCTCGCGCTGCACGATCAGGTTCGGCCAGATGGTCTGCATGGTGACCGACCAGGGCGAATCGAATTCCTTGACGAACTCCAGGAATCGGTCGTCGCGCAGCGACAGGCCGTCATGGAACGAGCGCATTTCCTTCTTGTTCTCGTCGCTGACCTTGGCGTATTTGTCTTCGCTCTTGGCCGAGGCCATGGTGCCGTGGCGGCCGTGCACGGTATCGACCAGCATGGCCGACTTGTTGCCCGCCACCAGCAGCCCGAACACCACCAGGAACGAATGCAGCAGCGTGGCGTGGTAGGGGTCTTTCAGGTTCTCGTGGTACATCTTCCAGTTGCAGGGCAGCTCGTTGCGGTAGTACCCCAGCACCTTGAGCGGCTTGCCCGGGAACACCGTGTCGAAGTCGGCCAGGATCTCCGGCGTCAGGTATTCCTCCAGCGCCTCGGTCTCGTCCGAATACGACGCGAACACCACGCCGTGCCGCGTGGTCACGCGCAGCTTGCGCAAGCCGTGCTGCTCATTGCGGAAGTCCTTGGGCATGCCGCCGATGCGGTTGACGCCGCGCTTGAAGGGTATGCCCTGCAAGTTGCCCTTCAGGTCGTAGGACCACTGGTGATAGGGGCACACGAACTCCTTCGCGTTGCCCTGGCTGTGCCGGCAGAACTCCGCGCCGCGATGCGCGCAGCGGTTCTCGAACACGTTGACCGAGCCGTCCTCGGCGCGCGACACCACCACTGGCGTGGGGCCGACGTAAGAGCGCTTGTAGTCCCCCGGGTTGGGCACCTCGGCTTCCAGCGCCACGTAGTTCCAGGTCTTGCCATGGAAAATGGCTTCGATCTCTTTCTCATACACGGCCGCGCTGGTGTAGACCCAGTCGGGAATGGCGTGCAGCGCGTCTTCGGGCCATATGCAGTCCTCGAGCGCGGCATCCTTGGCCGCCAGGGTGCGGCCGATGACGGTTTGTGATTGATACATGGAACAAGCTCCAGTCCGGAGGGAAGAAAGAACGGTCAGGCGCCGGCGGCTGCGCTTTGCCAGGCCTTGACCAACGGCTTGAGCGGCGTGTCCGGATCGGCGAAAGCCAGCGGGTCGATGGGCAGTCCGCGTTCGAACAGCGCGCGCAGTTGCCGCAGGTCGCCGCCGGCATTGACGGCGATGCCATGCACCGGCACGCCGTCGCGCAGGCCCAGGCACAGGAAGCGCGGCGCGTCGGCCGAGGCGTCGGCCGCGCCTCGGCGGACGTAGGCCAGGCCGGGCTGCGGCATGCCCAGCATCTGGATATTGCAGCCGTACTGGTCGGTCCAGAACCATGGGTACGCTGGCGTTGGCAGCGGCATGCCCAGCAAGCCCGCGGCGGCGGCGCGCGCCTGCTCGTTGGCGTTCTGCCAGGACTCCAGGCGCAGGCATGCATCCAGGCAGGCGCGATGCTGGCTGGCGCAGTCGCCGGCCGCGTAGATATGCGGATCGCTGCTGCGGCAAGCCGCGTCCACCCGTATGCCGCCGGTGGCCGCGTCGATGGCCAGGCCGGCGTCGCGCGCCAGCTCCACCGATGGGGCCAGCCCCACCGCCACCACCAGCACGTCGGCCTGCAGTTCGGCGCCGTCCTGCAATTGCACGCGGGCCGGCTGGCCGGGCGCGCTCGCGCGCAAGCTGCAGCCCAGCCGCAACGCCACGCCGGCCTGGCGCGCCCGCGCGGCGAGCCAGTCGGAAAAGTCGGGAGGCAGGGCGCGCGGCAGCAGGCGCGGCGCCGCTTCCAGCACGGTGACGCGGGCCCCCAGCGCCAGGGCGGTGGAGGCCACCTCCAGCCCCAGGAAGCCGCCGCCCACTACGACAACAGAGGCGCCCGGCTGCAAGGCGTGGCGCAACGCGGCCGCGTCATCCAGGGTGCGGATGTAATGCACGCCGGCCGCGCCGCGCGGCAAGCCCGGCAGTTCGCGGGCCTGGCCGCCGGTGGCCAGCAGGCAGCGGTCGTAGCGCAGCTCGCGCCCATCGGCCAGCGTTACCGTGCGGGCCGCGCGGTCCAGCGCGTGCACGGCGGCGCCGGTGACCAGCCGCACATCGCGCGCGCGATAGAAGTCGGCGGGGTGCACGGCGGCGGCCGCGGCGGCGGCTTCGTCCTGCAGCACCGCCTTGGACAGCGGCGGGCGCTCGTAGGGCGGGTGCGGTTCCTGGCCCACCAGCGTGAGCGCGCCCGTGTAGCCCAGCTCGCGCAGCGTGGCCGCCGCCACTGCCCCGGCCTGCCCGGCGCCGACGATCACGATGGAAGATAAGGGTTCCATGCGGGGCTCCTCATAGAGTCAACAGGCCCTAGCCTTCCAGGTCGACCAGGATGTCGCCGTTGTCGACCTTGACCGGATAGACGCGGATATCGCGCGTGGCCGGCGCGCACAGGGCGCGGCCGGTACGGATGTCGAACTTGGCCTGGTGCAGCGGGCATTCGATGCAACCGTCTTCCAGGAAGCCGTCCGACAACAGCGCGTAAGCATGGGTACAGACGTTATCGGAAGCAAAGAACTCGCCGTCGCTGCGGTACAGCGCAAGCTGTGTCTGGCCGACCGAAACCGGCAGGATTTCGTCGTCGTCTTCCAGTTGGTCGGTCGTGGCGATCTTGGTCCAGGGCATGATTTATATATTCAGTGTGCTGAGTAAATGTGCACAGTGTACTGCCTATAAATCGTGAACCGGGCTTAGGGATTTCCCGAGGCGCGGGTTGCCGGAAGGGGCTGTCGCAACCGGTCGTCCGCCGCTATCCGGTACCGCACCGAAAGCCGCGCCAGGCAAGGCGCTGCGAGCGATCGCGGAAGACAAGGCGCAGCGTTCCCGGGCTGCGCGAAAGCGCGCCTGGCGTGCGGGGAAAACCTCGTTGACACTCGAAAAATCTATCAGTATGCTGAATAAAACGTCAGCATACTGCATTTTTTAGGCAGAACTTTGCGCAGCAGCAAGTCGCGCTTGCGCGCGCTTCGGCAAGACCTTGGCAGATGCGGCAATCAGTCTTTGTAAAGCCTTCTTCATAAACCGGCGGACCGACTGCAACGTCCTCCGGTGCCGTGACAGACCGTTCTGCGGAACGATTTTCGGAAGACCAGGAGCTATTCATGCAACGACGCCGTTTTCTCGCTCAAGCCGCCGGCGCCGCCGGCGCCGGACTGGCCGCCGCCAGCCTGCCCGCGCTGGCGCAAGGCACCCCCGCCGTGCGCTGGCGCATGTCCACCAGCTGGCCCAAGAGCCTCGACACCATCTATGGTTCGGCGGACGAGCTGTGCAAGCGCGTCGGCGAGCTGACCGACGGCAAGTTCGAGATCCGCGCCTTTCCCGGCGGCGAACTGGTTCCCTCGGCGCAGAACATGGACGCGGTCAGCAACGGCACGGTGGAATGCAACCACGTGCTCAGCACCATGTACATCGGCAAGAACACCGCGCTGACATTCGACACCGGCCTGTCGTTCGGCCTGAACGCGCGCCAGCACAATGCCTGGATCCATTATGGCGGTGGCCTGGAGCAACTGCGCAAGCTCTATAAGAAGTACAACATCGTCAATCACGTCTGTGGCAACGTGGGTGTCCAGATGGGCGGCTGGTACCGCAAGGAAATCAATTCGGTAGCCGACCTGAAGGGCCTGAACATGCGTATCGGCGGCATCGGCGGCATGGTCCTGTCCAAGCTGGGCGCGGTGCCCCAGCAGATTCCGCCGAGCGACATCTATCCCGCGCTGGAGAAGGGCACCATCGACGCGGCCGAGTGGATCGGCCCGTACGACGACGAGAAGCTCGGCTTCAACAAGGTGGCGCCGTTCTATTACTCGCCCGGCTGGTTCGAGGGCAGCGCGTCGATCACCACCATGGTCAACGACAAGGCCTGGGAGGCGCTGCCGCCGGCTTACAAGGCCGCCTTCGAGTGCGCCTGCGGCGAGCAGACCATGAAAATGCTGGCGAACTATGACGCCCGCAACCCGCTGGCCCTGCGCAAGCTCATCGCCGGCGGCGCCAAGCTGCGCTTTTTCCCCAAAGAGGTGATGGACGCGGTATACAAGGCCTCGCAACAACTGTGGGACGAACTGTCCGACAAGAACCCGGATTTCAAGGCGATCTACCCGGACTGGAAGAAGTTCCAGGCCGACGAGGCCAGCTGGTTCCGCGTGGCCGAGAATGCCCTGGACAACTACACGTTCGCGGCGGTGGCGCGCAATCAGTCCAAAGCCTGACGCAACATAGAGGATAGCGATGAAAACACAAACCGCCGGCCATGCGGCACCGGCCGGCGCGCGCCAGGGGGTGGGCGCGCGCGTGCCGCGCAAAGAAGACGCGCGCCACTTGCACGGCAAGGGCAACTTCGTGGCCGACATGGCGATGCCTGGCCTGTGCGAGGTGGCGTTCTTGCGCAGCCCGCTGGCCCATGCGCGCATCACGGCGGCGCGCGTGCCCGACAGCGTGGCGGGCAGCGTGGTGCTGCGCGACATGATGGCGGACGCGCTGGACATCGTGGCCGACTCGACGCTGCCCACCTACCAGTCGTCCAGCCAGCCGCCGCTGGCCGCCGGCAAGGTGCGCTTCGTGGGCGAACCCGTGGCCATGACGTTCGCGCCCACGCGCGCCGAGGCCGAGGACTACGCCGAGCTGATCGAAGTCGACTACGAGGACCTGCCCGTGTACGCCGATGTCGCCAGCGCCCAGGCCGCCACCTCCGACCTGGTGCACGAGCACTGGCGCGACAACGTGTTCGTCACGCTCAACGCCGACAAGGATTTCGAGGCGCACGCCGCGCAGGCCGACCTGGTGGTGCGGCGCAAGATCGACCTGGCCCGCCAGTGCATGGTTCCCATGGAAGGCAAGGCGGTGCTGGCGTATTGGGACCACCAGGCCGACCAGCTGGTGGTGGTCAGCGCCACCCAGGTGCCGCACATGATCCGCAGCATCCTGGCCCAGTGCCTGGGGCTGGACCAGGGGCGCGTGCGCGTGATCTCGCCCGATGTGGGCGGGGCGTTCGGCTACAAGTGCGTGCTGCAGCAGGAAGAGCTGTGCGTGGCGTGGCTGGCCAAGACCCACCGGCGGCCCTTCCGCTTCATCGAGGACCGCCGCGAGCACCTGACCGCTGGCGCCAACTCGCGCGAACACTACTACGAGATGGCCGCCTATGTGGACCGGCGCGGCAAGCTGCTGGCGCTGGACGCCCAGATCACCATCGACGGCGGCGCGTACTCGGTATGGCCGTTCACCATCGGCCTGGAGCCCGGCCAGGCCATCGGCAACCTGCCCGGCCCGTATGGCTTCAAGGGCTATCGCTGCGTGACGCGCTGCGTGGCTACCAACAAGCCCGGCTTCGTGCCTTACCGCGGCGTGGCCCGCACCGGCGTGTGCTTCGCCATGGAGCTGACCATGAACGCGATTGCGCGCGAAGTGGGCCGCGAGCCGTGGGAAGTGCGGCTGGAGAACCTGGTCCAGGCCGAACAGATGCCCTATGTGAACGTGACCAACAAGCACCTGGACAGCGGCGATTACCCCGCCAGCCTGCGCAAGGCGCTCGAGATGGTCGATGCGCCGGCGGTGCGGGCGCGCCAGGCGGCCGGCGAGCCCGACGGGCGCCTGATCGGCCTGGGCGTGGCCACTTATACCGAACAGGCCGCGCACGGCACGTCGGTGTTCGCCGCCTGGGGCACGCCCGTCATCCCGGGCTATGATCAAGCCACCGTGCGCGTCACGCCCGACGGCGGGCTGGAGGTGCGCGTCGGCGTGCATTCGCATGGCCAGGGCATGGAAACCACCTTTGCCCAGATCGCCCACGAGATCCTCGGCATCGACGTGGACCGCATCAAGGTGCTGCATGGCGACACCGGCCAGACGCCGTTTTCCACCGGCACCTATGCATCGCGCTCGCTGGTCATGTCGGGCGGCGCGGTGTCGCAGGCATGCAAGCGCCTGCTGCCGCGCCTGACCCACATCGCCGCGCACCTGTTGGGCGCCGAGGCGGCCCAGGTGGTACTGCAGGACGGCTGCTACCGCGCCGGTGGCAAATCGGTGCCGACCGCCGAGGTGGCCGATGCCTGGTACCTGCGGCCGCACCTCCTGCCCGCCGATGTGGATCCGGCCGGCCTGGAGGTGCACGTGGGCTACAAGCCGAAAGTGGACACCGGCTGTTTCACCTATGCCAGCCAGGCGGCCGTGGTGGCCGTTGACCCGGACACCGGCGCGGTCGAGATCCTCGATTACGCGGTGGTCGAGGACTGCGGCACCATGATCAACCCGATGGTGGTCGAGGGCCAGACCATCGGCGGCATCGCGCAGGGCATCGGCACCGCATTCCTGGAGGAAGTGCCGTACGACGGCAACGGCCAGCCGCTGGCTTCGACCCTGGCCGATTACATGCTGCCGGGCGCCACCGAGGTGCCCAACCTGCGCCTGCACCATTTCGAAACCCCCTCGCCGCATACCGAGTTCGGCGCCAAGGGCATGGGCGAGGGCGGCGCCATCGCGCCGCCGGCGGTGCTGTTCGGCGCGGTCAACGACGCGCTGGCCCGCATCGGCGCCGCCGAGCTCTCGCATACTCCGCTGACGCCCATGCGCGTGCTGGGCGCCATCGCCGCCGGCGCAAAGGAGGCCGCGTGAAAGCCGCCCGCTTCGATTATGTGCGCGCCACGTCGGTGGCGCAGGCGCTCGGCCTGCTGCGCGAGCACGAGGGGCGCGCCAAGCTCATGGCCGGCGGCCAGTCGCTGGGGCCGATGCTCAATCTGCGCCTGGCGCGGCCGGCGGTGGTGGTGGATATCGCCGGCGTGGACGAACTGCGCGGTGTCGCCGAACAGGACGGCCGCGTGCGGGTCGGCGCCGGCGTTACCCATGCCGAGATCGAGGACGGGGTATTCCCGTTGCTGCGCGGCTCGGTATTGCAGCAGGTGGCCGGCGGCATCGCCTACCGGGCCATCCGCAATCGCGGCACCCTGGGCGGCAGCCTGGCGCATGCCGATCCGGCGGCCGACTGGGTATTGACCATGGTGGCGCTGGGCGCCGACATCGAGATCGCCGGGCCGGCCGGCGCGCGCCGCGTCGCCGCCGGCGATTTCATGCAGGGCGCCTATACGACGGTGGTGGGCGAGGACGAGCTGGTCGTCGCGGTGCACGTGCCGCGCCGGGCGGCCCAGGCGCGCTGGGGCTATTACAAGTTCTGCCGCAAGACCGGCGAATTCGCCGAGGCCGCCTGCGCGGCCTGGTTCGACCCCGCGGGCAAGGTGGCCCGTGTCGCGGTGGGCGCGCTGGACGGCCCGCCCGCGCTGCTGGCCGGCCTGGCCGCCGAGGTGGCCAGCACCGGCGCGGCGCCGGCTACCGATCGCATCCTGGACGAGCTGGCCGCCGTCATGCCCGGCAAAGACCCGCTGCACCGCAAGCTGCATGCCACCGCCGTGACGCGCTGCCTCGGGCAGGCCCTGGCCGCATAGGAAGACACCATGGTTCAAGTTTCATTGGAAATCAACGGCAAGCGGGTCTCGCACGAGGCGCCCGCGCGCATGCACCTGGGCGACTTCCTGCGCGACCAGGCGCGCCTGACGGGCACCCACCTGGGCTGCGAACATGGCGTGTGCGGCGCGTGCACGGTCTTGCTGGACGGACAGCCGGTGCGTTCGTGCATCGCCTTCGCCGCCGCCTGCGAGGGCCGCCGGGTGACCACCATCGAGGGCTACGACGGCGATCCGGTCATGGCCCGCCTGCGTCCGGCCTTCACCCGCCATCATGCGCTGCAGTGCGGCTATTGCACGCCCGGCATGCTGGCCACGGCACGCGACATCGTGCTGCGCCTGCCCGAGGCCGACGAGGCCCGGGTGCGCGTGGAGCTGTCCGGCAACCTCTGCCGCTGCACTGGCTACATGGGGATCGTCGCGGCCGTGATGTCGGTGCTGGCCGAGCTGCGCGAGCAGCCCGACGCGGAGGTGAACGCGTTGCGCGAGGCGCTGGCGCAGGGGCGCGGCGCCGCCCCGGCCGTGGAGACGCCCGCGCCCGCGGGCTTCCAGGCCTTTGCCCCGGCGGCCCCGGCCAGGCCGGCTGCATCGCGGGCCGCCGCGGCCGAGCCCGCGCCGGCCCGCGCGGCCGGCAAGGGCAACCATATACAAGGCGGCTTCCAGGTGCCGTTCCCGGCAGACCAGGTATGGGCCTTCATGGTCGACCTGCCCGCGGTGGCGGCCTGCCTGCCGGGCGCCGCGATCCAGGAGCACGACGGCGACCGCGTCAAGGGCCGCATCGCCATCAAGTTCGGCCCGATGGCCGCGGCCTTCAACGGCGCCGCGCGGCTCGAACGCGACGATGCCGGCCGGCGCGCCGTGCTGCGCGGTGCGGGCCAGGACAGCCTGAGCCAGTCGCGCGCCACCGGCGACGTCGCCTACCAGGTGCGCGCGCTGGAGGGCGGCCAGACCCGGGTCGACGTCGACCTGCAGTACACGCTGCAAGGGCCGCTGGCCCAGTTCTCGCGTTCCGGGCTGGTGCAGGACTTCGTGCGCCGCATGATCGCCGATTTCGGCAAGAACGTCGGCGCCCGGCTCGGCGCCGGCGCCGGCGCCGATGGCGAAGCGCCGGCGCAGGCCGAGTTCAACGCCGTGGGCATGTTCTTCAGCGTGCTCTGGATGCGCGTCAAGCGCTGGTTCGGGCGCGCCGGCTGACGGCCGGCGGGTCCGCAGCGAGGCAATCGACAAGGGGAAAAACGATGCACTCGGTGATGGAAAGAATAGGACGTCGCGTGGTGCTGGCCCTGGCCGTCGCATGTTGCGGCCAGGCGCTAGCGGCGCAGCCGCCGGAGCCGCTCAAGGTCCGGCTCGACTGGACGCCCTGGGGCGTGCAGGCGGCCTTCCACCTGGCGCAGCACAAGGGCTGGTACCGCCAGGCGGGCCTGGATGTCACGCTGGAAGACGGCAATGGCTCGGTCACCACGGTGCAGATCGTGGGCGGCGGAGACAGCTTCGATGTGGGCCACGCCGCGCTGGCGTCCATGATGATCGCGCGCGACAAGGGCCTGCCGGTCAAGGCGGTGGCCGTGTTCGCGCGCCACAGCGACATCGGCCTGCTGGTGCCGGCCGATTCCGGCATCGAGGGCCCGGCGCAATTGAAGGGCAAGAAAGTCGCCTACACCGCCGGATCGCTGGAGGCGCCGTTCATCGACGCCTTCCTGGCGCGTGGCAAGCTGGCCAAGAGCGACCTGGAGCTGGTCAATGTGGACGCCGCCGGCAAGGCGTCGACCTATGCGGTGGGCCGCGCCGATGCGGCGTTCTCCACCATCCCGTTCTTCTTGCCGGTGGTGTCGCAGAACCGGCCGTCCAAGGCGGTGCGCTTCGCCGATTTCGGCCTGGACATGCCCAGTTTCGGCCTGTTCGCCAGCGAACAGAAACTGGCCGAGCGGCGCGATGCCATCGCGCGCTTCGCCAGCGTCAGCGCGCGTGCCTGGGAATACATTTATGCCGGCCACCAGGACGAGGCCGTGCAGGCCATCCTGGCGCAGCGGCCGCAGGCGCGCCTGGATGCCCGCGTGCTGCGCGGCCAGATCGACGCGCTGCGCGACTACTTCGGCACGCCGGGGGCCGGCCAGCGGCTGGGCGCCCCGGTGCCGGCGGACTGGGCGCAAGCGGTCAAGACACTGTCGTCGGTGGGCCTGGTGCGCGCCGATGCCGACCCGGCGACGTTCTACGCGCCCGACCTGGTGCAGCCACAACGCTACGACGCCATGGTGCGGCCATGACGCAATGGGCAGTCGCGGCGCGCGAGGTCGGCAAGCAGTATCCCGGCGCGCGCGGAGTGCGCGCGCTCGATTCGGTATCGCTGCAGTTGCCGGCCGGGCGTTTCCTCAGCATCCTGGGCCCCAGCGGCTGCGGCAAGAGCACCTTCCTGCGCTGCGTGGCCGGGCTGGAAACCATCAGCCAGGGCGAGCTGGCGGTCGAAGGCCGGCCGGTGCAGGGGCCGCCCGACGGCATCGGCATGGTGTTCCAGCGCGATGCGCTGCTGGACTGGCGCAGCATCCGCCGCAACGTGCTGCTGCCGGTCGAGTTCGCCCACAAGCCGGCGGACGCCTACGCTGACAAGGTGCGCGCCTTGCTGGCGCTGACGGGGCTGCAGGACTTCGCCGAGAGTTATCCGCACGAGTTGTCGGGCGGCATGCGCCAGCGCGCCGCCATCTGCCGGGCCCTGGTCGACGATCCGCGGCTGCTGCTGATGGACGAGCCGTTCGGCGCCCTGGATGCGCTGACGCGCGACCAGATGAATGTCGAATTGCAGCGCATCTGGATGGAAACGCGCAATACCGTGCTGTTCGTCACGCACGGCATCGCCGAGGCGGTCTACTTGGGCGACGCCGTCATGGTGTTCTCGCCGCGTCCCGGCCGCGTGGTGGAGACCATCGCCATCGACTTGCCGCGGCCGCGCCCGCTGGCCATCCGCGAAACCCCCGAGTTCGGCCGCTACGTGAGCCATATCCGCGGCCTGTTCCAGCAGATGGGCCTGATCGACGAAGGAGGGCGCGCCGCATGACCGGCATTTCACGACAACTGCTGCACGGCGCGGCCGGCCTGGCTTCGCTGCTGCTGTTCCTGCTGCTGTGGGAAGTCCTGGCCCGCGCGCTGCATGTGCGTCCCATCATGCTGCCGCTGCCGACGCAGATCGCCGCCGAGCTGGCGGCCGACTGGCGCTGGTACGCCGGCCATGCCTGGTACACCCTGCTGACCACCGTGGGCGGCTTCCTGGCGGCGGTGGTGGGCGGCGTACTGACGGCCGTGCTGCTGGTCGGATCGCGCTGGTTCGAGAGCGTGTGCTATCCCCTTATCGTGGCGCTCAACAGCGTGCCCAAGGTGGCCGTGGCGCCACTGTTCGTCATCTGGCTCGGCACGGGCGCCGAGCCCAAGATCGCCATCGCGTTCCTGATCGCGGTGTTCGCCATCGTGGTGGACACCGTGCACGGACTGAAGTCGGTGCCGCAGGACGTGCTGGACCTGGGCCGGGTGCTGAAGGGCTCGCGGCGCGATTTCTTTTTCAAGGTGCGGCTGCCGGCCGCCCTGCCTTCCATCGTGACCGGCATGAAGGTGGCGATCTCGCTGGCGCTGGTGGGCGCCATCGTCGGCGAGTTCGTCTCGTCGCAGCGCGGCCTGGGCTACGTGATCATGAGCGCGCAGGGCACGTTCGACACCGTCCGGGTGTTCGCCGCCCTGTTCGTGCTGGCGCTGATGGGCATGGCGCTGTTCGCGCTGCTGGCCTGGCTGGAGCGCAAGGCCACGCCATGGCGCCGCCACGATGCCGGGCATTGACGGCGGCAAGGCGCGCCGGCGGCGGTGCCAGTCAGCCATCATGCGCCGCCAGGTGCCAGACACGCAAGGCGCCTGACACCACCCCATAGCAGCAGGTGTCAGACACCTTGCGTGTCTGGCACCAACGCATCAACCGCATTACAGAGAAAACCTCCAATGACACCCCCAAGGGAATCTTCATGAAAGCATTACTCGCTATCTCGCGCGGCATAGACGCGCTGAACCTGCGGGTGGGGCGAGCCGTGACGTGGATCACGCTGCTGGTGGTGCTGGTGAGCGCCGGCAACGCCCTGGTCCGCAAGGTGTTCGAGACGAGCTCGAACGCGTGGCTGGAACTGCAGTGGTACATGTTCGGTGCCATGTTCCTGCTCACGGCCGGCTACACCCTGCTCAAGAACGAACACGTGCGGGTGGACATCCTGTCCTCGCGCCTGTCCAAGCGCACGCAGATCTACATCGAGATCTTCGGCGTGTTGTTTTTCCTGTTGCCGATGGCGATCCTGATCATGTACCTGTCGTGGCCGATGTTCATGGACTCGTACGTGTCGAACGAGCAGTCGTCGAATTCGGGCGGGCTGGTGCGCTGGCCGGTCAAGCTGCTGATCCCGGTGGGGTTCGGGCTGCTGGTGCTGGCGGGCGTGTCGCGGCTGATCAAGTGCGTGGGGTACCTGCTGGGGCAGGCGCCGGACCCGCTGGCGCGCGCCGAGGGCAAGAGCGCCGAGGAGCAACTGGCCGAGGAGATCGCCCGTGAAGCGCAGGCGCGCGAAGCGGCCCTGCAACACCAACAGGACAAGGGCCGCTGATCATGATGGAATTCTTTCTGGCGAACCTGGCGCCGATCATGTTCGGCACGCTGGTGGTGTTCCTGCTGCTGGGCTTTCCGGTGGCGTTCGCGCTGGCGGCCAACGGGATCCTGTACGGGCTGGTGGGCATGGAGCTGGGGCTGTTCAACGCCTCGCTGTTCCAGGCGCTGCCGCAGCGGGTGTTCGGGATCGTGGCCAACGACACGCTGCTGGCGGTGCCGTTTTTCACGCTGATGGGGCTGGTGCTGGAGCGCTCGGGCATGGCCGAGGACCTGCTCGAGACGATCGGGCAGGTGTTCGGGCCGCTGCGCGGGGGGCTGGCCATCGCGGTGGTGGTGGTGGGCGCGATGCTGGCGGCGACCACCGGGGTGGTGTCGGCCTCGGTGATCTCCATGGGGCTGATCTCGCTGCCGATCATGCTGCGCTACGGCTACGACCGGCGGCTGGCCACGGGGGTGATCGCCGCCTCGGGCACGCTGTCGCAGATCATCCCGCCGTCGCTGGTGCTGATCATCCTGGCCGACCAGCTGGGCCGCTCGATCGGCGACATGTACCGGGGGGCGATGCTGCCGGGGTTCCTGCTGGCCGGGGCGTACATCCTGTACGTGGTGGTGGTGTCGGTGCTCAAGCCGTCGGCCGCGCCGGCGCTGCCCGAGGAGGCGCGGGCCTTCCGCGAGCCGAACGGCTCGCGCGGGGGGCGCTCGCTGCTGGTGCTGATGCTGGTCTCGGCGCTGTCGGCCTACCTGATCACGCAGTGGATCGAGAAGGCCGATGCGCCGGTCGACGAGAAGGTGGTGCTCAGCCTGCTGCTGTGGGGGCTGACGGCGTTCGTGATCGCCATCGCCAACAAGCTGTTGCGGCTGAAGATGCTGTCGGCGCTGGCCGAGCGGGTGACCTTCGTGATGATCCCGCCGCTGTTCCTGATCTTCCTGGTGCTGGGCACGATCTTCATCGGCATCGCCACGCCGACCGAGGGCGGGGCGATGGGAGCGGTGGGCGCGATCGTGATGGCGCTGATCCGCCGGCGGCTGACGCTGGACCTGCTGCGCCAGGCGATGGACACGACCACCAAGCTGTCGTGCTTCGTGGTGTTCATCCTGGTGGGCTCGACGGTGTTCGGGCTGACCTTCCGGGGCGTGAGCGGCGACCTGTGGGTCGAGCACCTGCTGACCAGCGTGCCGGGCGGGGAGTGGGGGTTCCTGATCGTGGTCAGCGTGCTGACCTTCGTGCTGGCGTTCTTCCTGGACTTCTTCGAGCTGGCGTTCATCATCGTGCCGCTGTTGGGGCCGGTGGCCGACAAGATGGGCATCGACCTGATCTGGTTCGGGGTGCTGCTGGCGGTGAACATGCAGACCTCGTTCATGCACCCGCCGTTCGGCTTCGCGCTGTTCTACCTGCGCTCGGTCGCGCCCAAGGACGCGTACCGCGACAAGGTCACCGGCCAGCGCATCGAGCCGGTGACCACCGGGCAGATCTACTGGGGCTCGGTGCCGTTCATCGTGATCCAGCTGGCGATGGTGGCCGCGGTCATGCTGTTCCCCGGCCTGGTCATGCACTACAAGGCTGGCCAGTCCACCGTCGATCCCAGTACGGTCAAGATCGAGATCGAGGGCTCCTATGGCAGCGGCGTCTACGGGGGCGGGGCGGTCGATCCGGCGGCGGCGTTCAAGTAGCGCCAGCGGCGCCGGATTCTGTCACGATTCGGTCAGCCTGGCCCGGCAAAATATAAGGGATTTCCCTAGTAAGGGTAATCCCTTGCCCTCGTCAATGGCCCATTTTCCGGGGCATTGCGCCGGGCATTCGCCCACGACCCGCGCCATTACTGGACTGTGAGTATTTACTCACTTTGTCGTCACAGACAAAAACTCATTGATTCTTGAAGTTGCGCACAAATGTCACGATTTTGATTCTTCCCGACATAAAGTTGCGGCTATCATGCAGACATAAGACACCATCGAGTGCCCCCCGGGAAGCTGCCGGGCTTCAAGGCCGAACGGTGCGCCCCTACCAACGTACATGCAAGGAGTCGGAGATGGAACAGATCCCGTTCAATTCGTCCGCCCCCAACACGCTAGGCATCGAGCTCGAACTGCAGCTCATCAATCCGCGCAGTTTCGACCTGGCCGCAGCCGCCGACGAACTGCTCGCCCAGATGGCGAACCACCCCATCGCAGACCGGGTCAAGCCAGAAATCACCCGGTCCATGATCGAACTGAATTCCTCGGTGCACGAGCACCCCATGGGCCTGCTGGCCGAAATGCGCGAAATGCGCGACGCGCTCTGCGAAGCGGCCGACGCGGTCGGCGTGGCGGTGGCCGGCGGCGGGGCGCACCCCTTCATGCGCTGGCAGGAGCGCGCCATCTCGGATTCCCCGCGCTTCCAGTACTTGGCCGAAATGTACGGCTACCTGGCGCGCCAGTTCACCGTATTCGGCCAGCACATCCACTTGGGCGTGCCGTCCGGGGACGCCGCCGTGCGCATGGTGCGCGGCCTGTCGCCCTATGTGCCGCATTTCATCGCCCTGTCCGCTTCCTCGCCCTATTACGAAGGGGTCGACACGCTGTTCTCGTGCTGCCGCCTGAACGCCGTCAGCAGCTTCCCGCTGGCTGGCCACCTGCCGGCCGAGGTCACCGACTGGTACCGCTTCGAGGCCCACATGGCGCAGTTGCGCGCCAGCGGCCTGGCCGAGAGCATCAAGGACCTGTACTGGGACATCCGGCCCAAGCCCGAATTCGGCACGGTCGAGATCCGCGTCTGCGACACGCCCCTGACGGTCGAACGCGCCTGCCAGCTGGCGGCGTTCGCCCAGGCGCTGGCGGTGCTGGTCTCGCGCGAGCCCGAACCGCCGCAGACGGCCTGGCTGGCCTATCGTAGCAACCATTTCCAGGCGTGCCGGTTCGGCCTGCAGGGCAGCTACGTCACGCCCGACGGCCAGCGCCTGCGGCTCATCGACCATCTGCGCGGCCTGTTCCAGCGCCTGCTGCCGATCGCCGACGAACTGGGCACCGGCGACATGCTGGCGGCGCTGCGCGACGAGTCGATCCGCAGCGGCAACGACGCGCGCTGGCTGCGCAGCCAGTTCCACCGGGTGCGCGACCTGCCGCTGGTGGTGGATTCCATGACCCGCGCCTGGCGCGGCGAAGGCGAGGCCGCGCCGCCGGCCGAAGTGCCGCGCCGCCGCATCCGCGCCACGTCCGAGCCGGTGCACGGCGGGGTGCAGGCCCTGGCCACGCCCGAAGTCGGCGTGCCGGGCTGGCGGCCCGACCGCCTGCACTGACGCCTAGCCCGCGCGGCGGCCGCCGATGGCGCTGACCGACAGGCGCGTTTCGCCCGGCGCGGCGCGGCGGGCGGCGGCACGCCAGGCATGGCCGTAGGCCACCTCGATACTCAGCGGAATCACCCCTTCGGCATTGCGCTGCGCCTCCAGCGCGGCGCACAGGCGGTCGCGCCAGGCGCGGCCGGCCAGCCCGCGGCGCCGGTCGCGGGCCGGGTTGCCGCCCAGCGCGCGCACGTCCTCCAATAGCCGCTGCGGGCTGCGGTACGTCAGGGTCAGGGTTTCCTGGTCCATCACCGGGTCGGCAAAGCCGTTTTCGACCAGCAGGTCGCCGAAATCGTGCATGTCCACGAACGAGGGCGTGGCGGTGCGCAGGCCGGCGTCGTCGACCGCCTGGCGCAGTTCGCGCAGGGTGCCCGGCCCCAGACAGGAGAACATCGCCAGCCCGCCGACCTTGAGCACGCGGCGCCATTCGGCCAGCGCCGCATGCGGCTCGGGGTGCCAGTGCAGGGCCAGGTTGGACCACACCAGGTCGAGCGATTCGGCCGCCAGCCCCGTGTCGGCCAGGTCGCCCCGCACGAAGCGCGGACCGTCGCCGCCGCGCCCCACCAGCTTGCCCAGCCATTGCGTCACACCGCCCGCCGCATGGCGCTTGCGGGCATGCGCCAGCAGCGGCTCGCAGGCATCCAGCCCCAGGTAGGCCGCCTCCGGGTAGCGTTCGCGCAAGAGCGGCAGGTTGTCGCCGGCGCCGCAGCCCGCGTCCAGCATGGATGCCGGGCGCAGGCGGATGTACTGCAGGCGGCCCAGCATGCGGCGGGCGACTTCGCCATAGAGGAACTGCGCATCGGCCAGGTCGCCGCGCCGCGCGAACTGCTGTATGACGTGGGCAGGAACCAGGGGCAGGGTGGGGGGCGTGGCGGAAGCGGACTGGGACATGAAGGTCGCGCCGCCGGGCGGCGGCGCTGCAAAAGCGTGCTGTGATATCGGCCCGCGCCAACTTGCACAGGCCGCCATGCCGTCCATTATTGCCCATCCGCGTTTTCTCTTCCCGCTGCGCGCCGCCGTCCGGCGGGTGGTGGCGCGCCTGCCTTCCGATTGCCCGCTGTGCGGCGGGACCGCGGCCGGCGGCCTGTTGTGCCATGGCTGCGCCGCCGATATCGTCCATACCATGCGCGACGGCAGCCGCCGCTGCGGCCGCTGCGCCCTGCGGCTGGCGCCCCGTACGGGCGCCTGCCCCGATTGCGCGCCGGTCGCGCCGGCCTTTGCGCGCACCATCGCCGCGTTCGACTACGAGCCGCCGTTCGACAGCCTGATCGGGCGCTACAAGGGCGAGCGCCGCCATGGCCTGAGCACCGCGCTGGCCAGTTTGCTGGCCGACGCGGTGGCGCGCGCCGCGCCGCTGCCGGCGGGCACGGTGCTGGTGCCGATTCCGGCCAGCCGCGCCTCATTGCGCCGCCGCGGCTTCAACCCCGCCGCCGAACTGGCCGCCAGCGTGGCCGACCGGCTGGGCCTGCCGGTGCGGCGCGGTGCGCTGCGGCGCCTGCGCGAGGGGCCGCGCCAGGCGGCCGGCACCCGCCAGGCGCGCCGCCGCGGCGCACAGGGCCTGTTCGCATGCGCCGCGCCGCTGGCGGGGCTGCCCGTCGGGCTGGTCGACGACGTCATGACCACCGGCAGCACCGTCGACGCCGCCGCCCGCGCCCTGCTGCAGGGCGGCGCGGTCGAGGTGACCGTCCTGGTGGCGGCGCGCACGCCCCTGGCACAATAGCGGTCGTCACTGCGCCGGCCTGGCCCGGCGCGCCAGGAAAACGCCATGTTCCACGTCGTGCTCGTCTGTCCCGAGATCCCGCCCAATACGGGCAATGCCATCCGCCTGTGCGCCAACACGGGCGCGCAACTGCACCTGGTGCGGCCGCTTGGTTTCGAGCTGGACGACGCGCGTCTGCGCCGCGCCGGGCTCGACTACCACGAGTGGCAGCCGGTGCAGGTGCACGACACGCTCGAGGCGGCGCTGGCCGCCACGGCCGCGCCGGCCGGGCACATTTATGCCCTGACCACGCGCGCGCAGCGCCATGTCGGCGATGTGGCCTTGCGGCCCGGCGACGTATTCGTGTTCGGCCGCGAAACCGCCGGGCTGTCCGACGAACATATGGCCTTGTTCGCGCCGCAGCAGCGGCTGCGCCTGCCCATGCGCGAGGGCCAGCGCAGCCTGAACCTGTCGAACGCGGTGGCGGTCACCGTGTTCGAGGCGTGGCGCCAGAACGGCTACGCCGGCGCGGCATAGCCTGGCGGCGCTAGCGGCCGTCGTAGTCGGCGGCTTCCAGCGGATACAGCGGCCGCGCGCGCTTGCGATACGGATAAACGTCGTAGTCCGACGTGGTCGGGCCCGGGCTGTCGCATTCCACCAGGCCGGCCGAGATCGGCACGAACACCGGGCGGCAGTACATGCGCGACTTCAGCAGCAGGTAGCGGGCGCGGCGCGGGTCCTGGCCGACGCTCTCGAACACGCCCAGGTCCCAGGGCTCGTGCGGGTGCTCGTTGAGCACCAGGCGCACCGCGCCGGTGTCCAGCACCACGCTGCGGCCCATCTGGCACAGCATGCCGGTGTAGGTGGGGCCGCTGATGCGGTACTGGCCGTCGGTGATGGCGCGCACCACGCCGGTCAGCGCGACCGGGCGCGCGTGGATGCCCAGGTGGGCCAGCGAGCGCTTGTTGCCGACTTCCACCGTCACGCGCGCGCCGACGCCGGCGGCGATCAGCCGCGCCACGGCCTCGGGGTCGCACAGCGGGCCGGCCAGGATGTCGTCCATGCCGGCCGCCAAGGCGGCTTCCAGCACCGCGGTGGTGTCGCAGGTGCCACCGGAATTGCAGTTGTCGCCGTGATCCAGCAGCAGCACCGGGCGGTCCTGGCCAGCGGCCAGCTCGCGGGCGCCCGCCAGCGAATCCGCCAGCGGCTCGCTGCGGTACACGAAGCCGTCGCGGTCGCGCCAGATCTGCGCCGCCACGTCGGCCGCGGCGCGGTCGGCCGCCGCCGCGTCGCCGTCGGCCACCGCGATCACGCTAATGCAGGGGTGGGCAATGTCGGCCAGGCCGAAGCCCGCCAGCACCGATACCGCCAGCAGGCCTTGTTGTTCGAGGCGGCGCGCCGCCTCGACCGCCGCCTGCATGGCGCCCTGGTCGGTCGCCGAGCGCAGCGTGTGCGTGATCAGCGGCAGGCGCCGCCATGCCATGACCGGCCTGCAGCCGCCTTCCAGCATGCCGAACAGCAGCCGCCCGGCGTGCTCGCCGGTCTCGTACATGTCCACGTGGGGATAGGTCTTGAAGGCGACGATCACGTCGGCGTTGTCGATCATGGCCTGCGTGACGTTGCCGTGCAGATCCAGCGCCACGCCGACGGGCACGCCCGGCGCGGCGGCGCGCACGCGCGCCAGCAGGCTGCCTTCGCCGTCGTCGCGGTGTTCGGCCACCATGGCGCCGTGCAGGTCCAGCAGGATCGCATCGCAGCCCGACGCGGCCGCCACGATGCGGTCGCACATCTCGTCGTAGGCCGCGGCGGCCACCGGGCCGCTGGGGTAGGCCCAGCCCGACACCGGGGTGGCCAGCGTCGCGCCGCGCGCCTCGGCCAGCTCGATGAAGGCCGACATGGCGGTGCGCTGGCCCTTGTTGGCGCGGTAGGCTGCCTCGTCGTACTGCGGGCCGCCGTCGCCGAACGACGACAAGGGCGTGGGCACCGGCGAGAAAGTATTGGTCTCGTGGTTCAGGCGGGCGATCAGGACTTTCATGCGGGATGCTTCCAGTGGGCGCTACGCGGCACGGCGCAGCATGGCGTGCAGCAGGACATTGCAGCCTGCTTCCAGGTGGTCGGGGCGGGCGTCCTCGATCTCGTTGTGGCTGATGCCGTCCTTGCAGGGCACGAAGATCATGGCGGTTGGCGCCACGCGCGCCATGTAGACGGCGTCGTGGCCGGCCCCGCTGATGACGTCCATGGCCGACAGGCCCAGCGCCGCGGCGCCGTCGCGCACCGCGCCGACCAGGGCCGGGTCGAACGGCTGCGGCGGGAAGTACACCACTTGCTCGACCTGCACGTCGAGCCCCTGGGCCGCCGCCGCGCAACCGTCGCGCAGCGCGCGGTCCATGGCCGACAGGGTGGCGTCGTCGGCCGCGCGCATATCCACGGTCAGGCGCACGCGGCCGGGGATCACGTTGCGCGAGTTGGGGTAGTTCTCGATCCAGCCCACGGTGCCGCGCCCGTGCGGCGCGTGGTCGAGTGCAATGCGGTTGACCAGGCGGACCAGCTCGGCGGCCCCCAGCAGCGCATCGCGGCGCAGCTCCATGGGCGTGGGGCCGGCGTGGGCTTCCATGCCGGTGACCGTGATGTCGTACCAGCGCTGGCCCAGCGCGCCCTGGACCACGCCGATGACCGTATCGTGGGCTTCCAGCACCGGGCCCTGCTCGATGTGCGCCTCGAAGTAGGCGCCCACCGGGGTCTGCCCGGCCGGTTCGCTGCCGGCGTAGCCGATGGCGCGCAGCGCGTCGCCCACCGAGGTGCCGTCGCGGTCGCGCTGCGCCAGCGCGTGTTCCAGCGTGAACGCGCCGGCGAACACGCCGGAGCCCATCATCACCGGCACGAAACGCGAGCCTTCTTCATTGGTCCAGACCGCCACCTCCAGCGGCGCCTCGGTGACGATGCCGTGGTCGTGCAGGGTGCGCAGCACCTCGATGCCGGCCAGCACGCCGAAGTTGCCGTCGAACTTGCCGCCGGTCGGCTGCGTGTCCAGGTGGCTGCCAGTCATCACCGGCGGCAGGTCGTCGCGACGACCGGGGCGGCGCATGAATATGTTGCCGATGGCGTCCACCCGTACCGCGCAGCCCAGTTCGCGGGCCCAGGACACGACCAGGTCGCGGCCCTGGCGGTCCAGGTCGGTCAGCGCCAGCCGGCACACGCCGCCTTTGTCGGTGGCGCCGATGCGGGCCAGCTCCATTAGGGAATCCCACAGGCGCCGGCCGTCGATGCGCAGCGCGGCGGTGGCGGAAGTTTGGCGCGTGTCCATGATTGCTCCTAATAATGTGACCGACCCTAGACGCCCACGCTCAGGTAGCGGTCCTTGATGGCGTCGTCGCGCCGGAAGGCTTCGTTGTCGCCTTCGAACACGATGGTGCCCTGCTCAATAATGTAGTGCCGGTCGGCCAATTGCGTGCAGACCTCCAGGTTCTGTTCCACCAGCAAAATGGCGATGCCCTGCTGGCGGATCAGCTTGAGCTGGGCGACGATCTCCTCGACGATGACCGGCGCCAGGCCTTCCACCGGTTCGTCCAGCATCAGCAGGCGCGGGTGGTTCATCAAGGCGCGGCCGATCGACAGCATCTGCTGTTCGCCGCCCGACAGTTGCCCGCCGCCGTTGCGGCGCCGCTCTTTCAGGCGCGGGAAGATGCGGTAGATGTCGTCCAGCTGCCAGGGCGAGTCGCGGCGCGCGGCCAGCTTCAGGTTCTCTTCCACCGTCAGCAGCTTGAAAATGCCGCGGTGCTCGGGCACCAGGCACACGCCGCCCGCCGCCACCTTGTGGGCCGGCAGGCCGCCGATGGCCCGATCGCGGAAGGTGATGGCGCCCTGGGTCGGCGCCAGCAGGCCGGCAATGGTCTTGAGCGTGGTGGACTTGCCCGCGCCATTGCGGCCCAACAGCGTCACCAGCTCGCCTTCCCCCACCGACAGCGTCACGCCCTGCAGGATATGGCTCTTGCCGTAGCAGCTGTGCACCTGTTCCAGTCGCAGCGTCATTGACCGCCTCCGGTGATCATGTTGCCCAGGTACGCGGCCCGCACCCGGGCATCGTTGCGGATCTCGCCCGGCTTGCCCTCGACCAGCACGCGGCCCTGCTGCATCACCGTCACCGTGTCGGAGATATCCATCACGATGTTCATGTTGTGCTCGATCAGCACCACCGTGTAGTCGGCCGCCAGCGCGCGGATCAACTGCTTCATGCCGTCCAGGTCGTCGATGCCCATGCCGGAGGTGGGTTCGTCCAGGAAGATCGCCTGGGGCCGCGCCGCCAGCGCCATGCCGACCTCCAGCCGGCGCTGCTGGCCGTGCGACAGCGCCGCCGCGGCGCTGTCGGCGCGCCGCTGCAGGCCCAGCTTTTCCAGGATGCTGTCGACCAGTTCGGCATGCGCGCGCGGGCCGTCCGGGCGGCGCCAGGCGTCGAAGGCGCCGGACGGGTGCGCGCCTTGCACGGCCAGCCGCAGGTTCTCGCGCACGCTCAGGTTATTGAACAGGCTGGTCACCTGGAACGAGCGGGCGATGCCGTGGCGCACCCGCACGTGGTCCGGCGCACGGGTGACGTCGCGGCCGTCGAACACGATGCGGCCCTCGCTGACCGGCACGGTACCGGTCAGCATGTGGAACAGCGTGGTCTTGCCGGCGCCGTTGGGGCCGATCACCGAATGCACGGTGCGTGGCATCACGGCCAGGTCCACGCCCGCCAGCGCGGTGAACTTGCCGTAGCGCTTGACCACGCCGGTGGCTTGCAGAATGGGCTGGGCGGCGCTGTTCACGATTCGGCCCCCTCGGCCCGCGCGGCGCCGTCGCGCCGCAGCGCCTGCCACAGGCGCACGCCCAGGCCCCACAACCCCTTGTGCATGAACAGGCTCACCGCGATCAGCAGCATGCCCAGCAGCAGCAGCCAGCGCGGCCACAGCGCCGACAGCCAGTCGGCCATCAGCACATAGAACGCCGCGCCCAGCAGCGAGGCGAACAGGTTGCCGGTGCCGCCGATGACCGTCATGACCAGGATCATCTCGCTGGCGTGGTATTCGATGTTCGACAATGGCGCGATGCCCGTCATCAGCGCATGGAAGGCGCCGGCCAGCGCGGTCACCGCGCCCGACAGCGCGAACACCGCCAGCTTGAACAGGCGCGTGTTGTAGCCCACCGCCATGGCGCGCGCCTCGTTCTCGCGGATGGCCAGCAGCGTGCGGCCGAACACCGAATCGGTCACGCGCTGCAGCAGCCAGAACACCAGCAGGAAGCAGATCGCCACGAAACCGTAGAACTGCCAAGGCGAATCCAGCGGCATCAGCGTCAGGCCCAGCAGCGACGGCCCCGGCCGGGGAATATCGAGCAGGCCGTTGTCGCCGCCGGTCCAGTCGGGCAGGCTGTAGGCCAGGAAGTAGAACATCTGCGCGAAGGCCAGCGTCAGCATCACGAAATACGCGCCGCGCTGGCGGATCGCGAACCAGCCCACCGCGGCGGCCACCAGCGCGCCGGCCACGATCGTCAGCAGCAGGGTGGGCAGCAGCGGCAGGCCGGCGCGCGTCAGCAGGATGCCGGCGGCGTAGCTGCCGATGCCGAAGAAAATGCCCTGGCCGAACGACAGCAGGCCGGTATAGCCCAGCAGCAAGTTGCAGCCCAGCACCGCCAGGGCGTAGATCAGCACTTCGGTGGCCAGCGAGCCGGACGTCATGACCAGCGGCAGGGCCAGCGTCACGGCGGCCGCCAGCAGCAGGGTGAGGTGTCGCGCGAACCAGTCCATCATCCTCTCCCCAGCAGGCCATGCGGCCGCAGCAGCAGCACGGCGGCCATGGCGATGTAGATCATCAGGCGCGCGCCTTCCGGCCACAGCGTGCTCATCACGCTTTGCACCACGCCGATCAGCAGGCCGCCGACCAGCGCGCCGCCGAAACTGCCCATGCCGCCCACCACCACGATGACGAACGCGATGCCCAGCGCCTCCAGCGCCATGAACGGATCGACGCCGCGCACCGGCGCGGCCAGCACCCCGGCCAGCGCCGCGGTGGCCGCGCCCAGCGCGAACACCAGGCTGAACACGCGGAACACATTGATGCCCAGCAGCGACACCATCTCGGTCGACTCGCTGCCGGCGCGCACCGCGCTGCCCAGGCGCGTGCCTTCCAGCACCCACCACAACAGCAGCGCGAACACTGCCGTGAAGCCGATCAGGAACAGCCGGTACTTGGGATAGATGAAGCCGCCCCACATCACCACGCCCTGCAGGCCGGCGGGGGTGGCGACGTTGTCGCCCAGCGGCCCCCACACCAGGATGACCGCCTCCTGCAACACCAGCGCCAGGCCGACCGTGATGAGAATGTGGAACTCGTGCGGCTGGTCGTACACGTGCCGCAGCAGGATGCGCTCGGCCAGCCAGCCCAGCAGGCCGACGACCACCGGCACGACCGCCAGCGCGACCCAGAAATTCAGGCCCCAGGCCAGCGCCTGGAAGCAGAAGTAGGCGCCCAGCAGGTAGAACGCGCCGTGCGCGAAATTGACGAAGCGCAGCAGCCCGAAAATAATGGACAGGCCCACGGCCAGCAGGAAGTACAGCATCCCGATGCCGAGGCCGTTGATGATCTGCAGCAGGTAGACATTCATGGGCGAGGCGGGCGCTCCCGGTCGAGGAAAGACGCGGCGGCCGGCGGCCGCCGCGGGCGGGATCAGAGCTTGCAGCCCGTCTGCTCGACCGGCAGGAACGACTTGCCGAAGCTCAGGATGTCGGCATAGTCGTCGGCCGCCTTCATGGCCGACTTGGCCTTGCCCTTGAGCAGGTAATAATTCTTCAGCACTTGGTGATCCCCCCGGCGGATCTCCTCCGGCCCGGTCAGGCCGTCGTACTGCATGTCCTCCATCACGGCGATCACCTTGGCCGGATCGTCGGTGCCGGCCTTGATGATGGCGTCGATCAGGATCTTGGTGCAGATGTACGAGCCGGCCAGGCTGTAGTTAGGGCTGGCCTTGAACTTGTCGGCGCAGCGCTTGACCAGCTCGTGGTTCAGCGGCGCATCGATGGCATGCCAGTACTGCGCGCCGAAATACACCCCCTCGCACAGGTCGGCGCCGAGCGACTCGAACTGCTCCAGGCCGGACGCCCAGGCCATCAGGATGGTGGTGTTCTGCTTCATGCCGAAATTGGCCGCCTGCCGCAGCGCGTCCGACGACTGCGAGCCGAAATTCAGCAGCAGCAGCACGTCCGGCTGGGCCGCCATGGCGTTGGTCAGGTAGCCGCTGAATTCCTTCTCGGTCAGCGAGTGATAGCTGTTGCCGACGTGCTCGATGCCCTTTTCCTCGAAGATGCGCTTGGCGGCCGACAGCAGGCCGTCACCGAACACATACTGGGGCGTGATGGTGTACCAGCGCTTGGCCTTGGGCAGCGACTCGATCAGCGGACGCACCGTGCGCTCGATGGCGCCATAGGTCGGCACCGACCAGCGGAACGTGGCGCGGTTGCAGTCCTTGCCGGTGATCTCGTCGGCGCCGGCGGTGGTGATGAAGACCCCGCCGGCTTTTTCCACCTGCTTGCCCATGCCCAGGGACTCTGACGACAGGATGCCGCCGGCGAAGAACCGCGCGCCTTTCTGCTGCGCCAGTTCCTGCACCTTGCGCACCGCCGTGGCCGGCTTGCCTTCCGTGTCCAGCAGCGTATAGGCCAGCGGGCGGCCCAGCGCCTTGTCGTACTGCTCGATGGCCAGCTTCATGCCCAGGTCGGCGTACTTGCCGTTGGCCGCGAACGGGCCCGACATCGGCACCGGACAGCCGAACTGGATCGGCCCGGCGCCCTGCGCGAAGACGCTGCGGCCGGCCAGCGACCCGGGCAGGGCCGACGCAGCGGCCAGCTTCAAGAGATCACGACGCTTCAAGGCATTCTCCTTGCGGCGCGCCCCGCTGGGCGCGCATGGAACATCGGTGGATCAGCACGGCCGGCGCGGCCGCCGCTCGCCGGGGCGAGACACGAATCTATTTATCATGATAAATAGGATGAAATCGATCATATCGGCAGGCAAATTTGCGCGTCAATACGAGGGGCATCAGGTATAACCCTTGGCTGCCCGCGCAGCCGGGCCGCATCGACCACAGGAGACAACATGACGCGCCAACCGGACATCTCGGGCCTGGGCCTCGCGATCGGTAAGCCCAAGCGCGGCGACCTGGTCGCCGAGGAGATCAAGCGCCTGATCACCGAGCGCGACCTCAAGCCCGGCGACCGCCTGCCGCGCGAAGGCGAGCTGCAGCAGCTGTTCTCGGTCAGCAAGAGCACCATCCGCGAAGCGCTGAAGTCGCTGGAAGTGCAGGGCCTGATCAAGATCAGCACCGGCCCGTCGGGCGGCGGGCAGATCGTCGAGGTGCCGCTGAACCGCACCTTCCAGCTGATGCAGAACTACCTGTTCTTCAAGGAAGTGACCATCGACGACATCTACACCGCGCGCAAGCTGCTCGAACCGGAGCTGGCGGCGGGCGCCGTGCCGCACCTGACCGAAGCCGACTTCGAGGCCCTGGAACACAGCATCGACTGTTGCGATCCGTCGTCCGGCAAGACCCGCGACGTGGTCGCGCAGCGCACCGAAGACCTGAACTTCCACGACATCCTGGCGGCCGCCAACCCCAACTCATTCCTGCGCTTCACCTGCCAGATGATCAACGAAATGCTGCGGCAGCTCACGGTGTTCGAGAACGACACGCCCACCCGCACCCAGCGGCGCTTCGGCGACGCCAATGCGCAGGTCCACAAGGCCATCGTGGCCGCCGCGCGGGCGCGCGACGCGGAACAGGTGCGCAAGCTGATGGCCGAGCACATGCAGGAGGCGTCGGGCTTCGTCAAGCAGCTCAATGGCAAGCTGCAGGGGCGGCTGATACTGGATTCGGAGATGTCGCGGCGGGCGCCGGCGCGGCGGGGGAGATAAAGCTTCGCGAGGGCTGGGCCCGCGCCGCTACTGCACTTCCTTGTCCACGTGCTGCACCACCAGGTCGATGACGCGCGGCGTATTCTTCGATGCCAGCGCCTCGATGATGGCGCAGTGTTCCTGGTGCAGCGTCTCGCGGCTTTCCGGCACGAAGCCGTAGACGCGCCAGGCCTGGGTCCACAGTTGGTGGATCTGCCGCTGCATGGCGGACAGAATCGGGTTGCCGGCCAGCTCGGCCACCTTGGCTTCGAAGCTCAGGTCCAGGCCGGCATTTTCCTCGAACTCGTCCTTGGCGGTCTTGTCCTGGGCGTTCTCGTCGATCAGTTCCTTCAGGACGCGGATGCTGCTCTTGTTGGCCTTGATGGAATACGCCTCGAAAACCGCGCGCTCGACCGCCGTGCGCGCCGCGATCAACTGCTGCATGAACTCCGTGTTCACGCCCTGCGCCAGCAACGCATTGAGGTTGTCGCCGCCGGTGGCGATGGCTTGTTTCTCGACGAAGTAGGTGCCGCTGCCCACGCGGGTCTCAATGCGTCCGGCGGCTTCCAGGACCTTGAGCGCCTGGCGGATCGACGAGCGGCTCACGGAAAAGCTCTCGGACAGCTCCCGTTCGGATGGCAGCTTGTCCCCGATCTGGAACTGGCCGCTGTTAAGCAGATTCTCGAGCTGCTGGCAGACCTCCTGGAAGATGTCTGTGCGCTTGATGGGGAGCATTGAAAAACGGGGCTTGCTCATGTGGCTCGATGCCGGACATCCGAAATGAGGGACTAGGAACTTTACCATTCTTCGGTCAAATGGTCCGTCCACTTTCCCATACATCGCTGCCAACTCGCCCGCAATTGGGGTAAATCTGGGTAAATTGGTTAGTTGTCAGACCACTTTTAGTCGGATAGCATACCAATCATCCCAAGCTCCATCCGTGGGCGGAACGGCGCGCGGGCAGCAAATCCAGGAGACAGCAGCGATGTACAGAAGCAATTTCGAACCCGGCTCCACCCGTTGGGCGGTGCGGCGCAGCCAGTGGCGCAGCATGGGCATCCGCGAAGAGGACATGGACAAGCCCAAGATCGCCATCATCAACACCTCCAACAAGCTGTCCTGCTGTTATGTGCACCTGGACGCCATCAGCGCCCTGGTGCAGCAAGCCATTCGCGATGCCGGCGGCCTGGCCTTCGAGGTGCGCACCGTCGCCCCCAGCGATTTCGTCACTAGCGCTGGCAAGAAAGCGCGCTACCTCATGCCGACCCGCGACCTGATGGTCAACGAAGTGGAATGCATGATGGAAGGCGCGGTGCTGGACGGCATGATCTGCCTGTCGTCCTGCGACAAGACCACGCCCGCCCACCTGATGGCGGCCGCGCGCCTGGACGTGCCGTCCCTGCTGCTGACCTGCGGCTACCAGGTCGGCGGCAAGTGTTCCAACGAAAAATTCGAGGACCAGTTCTTCGACATCGACGACGTCTACGAGCAGATCGGCGCGCTGGCGACCCGCACGATCACGCTCAAGGACCTCACCGACATGACGGACGTGGCGATCCAGTCGCCCGGCGTATGCGCCGGCCTGGGCACCGCCAACTCCATGCACATCGTGGCGGAGGCCATGGGCATGACCCTGCCCGGCAATTCTCCCATCTGGGCCAACGGCCGCCGCCTGAACGAATACGCGCAGGCCGCCGGCCGCCAGATCGTCGAACTGACCCGCCATGGCGTCTCGGCGCGCCAGATCATCACCGAAAAGGCCATCCGCAATGCGGTCATGATGGTGCTGGCGGTGGGCGGCTCGGTCAACACGGTGCGTCATATTGCCGCCATCGCCACCGAGGCCGAGCTGCCGCTGGACGTGGTGAAGCTGTATGAGGAATACGGCAAGTCCATCAAGCTGCTGACGGCCGTGCGCCCCAACGGCCCCTTCCGCACCGAAGACCTGGAAGCGGCCGGCGGCACGCCCGCCGTCATGAGCCAGTTGCGCGAGCACCTGCACCTGGATGCCCTCACCGTCACGCGCCAGCCCCTGGGCGAGAACATCGCCGATGCCCGCGTCAAGGACGCCAAGATCATCCGGTCGCAGGCCGACCCGGTCAGCCAGCGGCCCGGCGTCGGCATTCTGCGCGGCAACCTGGCGCCCAACGGCGCCATCGTGAAGCTGTCCGCCGTGCCGGGCGAGCGGGCGGGGTTTTCCGGCCCCGCCAATATCTACGAAGGCGAGGACGAAGCCATTGCCGCCCTGGGCGCAGGCAAGATCAACAAGGGCGACGTGATCGTGCTGCGCAACATGGGCCCCAGCGGCGGTCCGGGCACCGTGTTCGCCTGCAGCTTCGTGGCGGCCCTGAACGGCGCCGGCATCGCCGAACACGTGGCAGTCGTCACCGACGGCGAGCTGTCCGGCCTGAACCGCGGCATCATCGTCGGCCAACTGATGCCCGAGTCGGCCGCCGGCGGGCCGCTGGCAGTGGTCAGGCAAGGCGAGACCATCCATATCGACTTCGCCAACCGCAAGATCGACATGGACGTCCCGCAGGACGAGATCCACCGCCGCCTGGCCGAATGGCGGCCGCGCGAGCTCGAACTGGGCGGCGGCAACAGTACCTATCTTCTGCAGTACGCCCAGCTGGTGCAGCCTATCGAACAGGGTGCGGTGCTGGGCAAGCGCAAGGTGCACGCGCACACCCCGTGATCCGGGCGGGCGCCCCGGCCCGGGCGCCCGCGCCGGCGAACCATAACAACGACATACGGAGATAGCCCATCATGTCTACGCAGGCAGAGGCACAGAAATCCAGGAAAGCAGGCTTGGCGGCGTTCATCGGCACCGTCCTGGAATGGTATGACTTCATCATCTATGGCACGGCGGCAGCCATCGTGCTGAACAAGGTGTTCTTCCCGAACAGCGACCCGCTGGTCGGCACGCTGGCCGCCTTCGCCACCTATGCGGTCGGGTTCCTCGCCCGTCCGCTGGGCGGGCTGTTCCTCGGCTACCTGGGCGACAAGGTCGGCCGCAAGACGGTGCTGGTGTTGACGCTCTTCCTGATGGGCGGCGCCACCACCGCCATCGGCCTGCTGCCCGGCTATGACAGCATCGGCCTGTGGGCGCCGGCATTGCTGGTGCTGATGCGCCTGATCCAGGGCTTCGGCGCGGGCGGCGAATACGCGGGCGCCGTGGTGCTGTCGGTAGAGCACGCGCAAAAGGGCAAGCGCGGCGCCGCCGGCGCCTGGGCGCCCCTGGGCTTTGCCGCGGCCACGCTGCTGGCCAACGCAGTGTTCTTCTTCTTCCTGAACGTGCTCAGCGAAGAGCAGTTCATGGCCTGGGGCTGGCGCATTCCGTTCCTGCTGGGCGCAGCCTGCGTGCTGGTCGGCTACCTCATCCGCCGCAACATCGAAGAGCCGCCGGCCTTCGAGAAAGCCCAACAGTCGTTGCAGACCAAGAAAATCGGCCTGCTCTCGGCCATCAAGCACCATCCGCGCAGCTTCTTCATCGTCATCGGCTCGCGCATGGGCGAGAACGGCTTTGCCTACCTCTACCCGGTGTTCTGCGTGTCGTACATGGTGACCACGCTGCACATGGAAAAGTCGCTGGCATTGTGGGCCGTCATCATCGCCTCGGCCATCCAGCTGGTGACCATCCCGTTCTACGGCGCGCTGTCCGACCGCATCGGCCGCAAGAAGGTCTACCTGGGCGGCGTGGTCTTCTCGGTGCTGTGGCTGGCTCCCTTCTTCATGCTGCTGGATGTGCAGGCGTTCTGGGCCGTGGCCCTGGGCTTCGCGGTCGGCCTGGGTTTCGCCTACCCCGCCATGCTCTCGCCGCAGGCGGCCTGGTACGCCGAGCTGTTCGACACCGAGTTCCGCCTGGCCGGCTTCGCCTTCTCGCGCGAGCTTGGCTCGCTGCTGGCCGGCGGCCTGGCCCCCTTCATCGCGACGGCGCTCTACACCTATTATCAGCATTGGTGGCCCATCGTGGTCTACATGGGCGCCATGGGCGTCCTGACCGTGATCGCGCTCGCACTGGGGCCCGAAACCGTGCACAAGAACATCGATTGACGCGGGCGCGGGCCGCCACCACCGGCGGCCGCGCCCTTGAAGGAGGCAGCATGGACAGCAACAACAACGATTTCCCGGCCTGGCACCTGGTCAGCCGCTACGACGCCGTGCCCGACCTGCCGGTCCTGGCCGAGGTCGATGTGCTGGTGGTGGGCGGCGGCGCCGCCGGGGTGGCCGCCGCGACCACGGCGGCCGAGCACGGCAAGCGCACCATGGTGATCGAGCGCTACGGATTCTTCGGCGGCGCGGCCGTGGCCGGCATGTCGGGCACCATCTGCGGCATGTACCTGGCCAGCGACGTCCATGCCGAACCGCGCCAGGTCGTGCAGGGGTTCACCGAGCGCTTCCGCGCCGAACTGGCGCGCCGCAACGGTGTGACGGGGCCCCAGCGCTACGGCAAGACCTGGACCGTCACCCACGACCCCCTCATGTGGAGCGAGACGGCGGATCAACTGGTCGAGGCCGCCGGCGCCAAGACGCTGTTCCACACCAGCGTGAGCGGCGTCATCGTGGAGGACGGCGCCTGCGCCGGCGTGGTCATCGAATCGGCCGCCGGGCGGTCGGTGGTCCTGGCCCGGCGCATCATCGACGCCTCCGGCGATGCGGCCGTGGTCGCGCGCGCCGGCTACCGCTATGTGTTCGGCGACCACGGCAAGATCCAGAACCCCACCATGTTCTTCCGGCTTGGCCAGATCGACATGCCGCGCTTCCTGGCCTACTGGGGCGAGGACACCATCAACCCGCCCAAGGTCAGCGAGGCGATCGAGCAGGCCGACGCCGCCGGGCGCTACGACCTGCCGCGCAAGAAAATCTGGATCTTCCCGACCACCCGGCCCGGCGAACTGCTGGTCAACGCGACCCGGCTGACCGCGCGCGACGGCCACATGCTGAACGTCATCGACCCGGAAGACTTCACCGAGGCCGAAATCGCCGGGCGCCGCCAGGTGCGCCAATACGCGGCCTTCCTGGCCGACACCATCCCCGGCTGCGAAGCCAGCTACGTGATGAACACCGGCACCCAAGTCGGCGTGCGCCAGACGCGCAGTATCGTCGGCGTGGAAACGCTGACCAACGACGACGTGCTGTCCTGCCGCAAGCGCGACGACGGCATCTGCCGGGTGCCATGGCCGATCGAGCTGCACGCGGGCGAAAAGCCCAAGCTGCACTGGCTGCTGGACGACTACTACGAGGTGCCGTACCTGGCGCTGGTGCCCGAGCAGGGCGAGAACCTGATCGTCGCCGGCCGCTGCCTGAGCGCCCAGCATGAAGCGCTGGCTTCGGCGCGCGTCACTGCGCAGTGCTTTGAATATGGCCGGGCAGCCGCCGTCGCGGCCGTCCTGTCGCTCGATACCGGCCGGCGCTTGCGGGATATTCCGGGCGAGGAGGTGCGGGGGAGGATGCGGGGGTTGGGGAGTGCGCTGTAGGCAGTGGGGCGGGCAGTCTATCTGGGGTTTCTCACGCGCACGGTGTGTGGCTATCAATGATGACGTCGACGGGTAAAGAAGCCAGCAGGCGTGCTGTTTTCTTTCGATCCGTTCGGGTCGGTCACCGAGTTTTGCAATACTGGTCCAGGTACTCTTGCAATACGACCGCCCGATCCCCGGCAAAGACGCCCGCCAGGTACCCGTCCGGCCTGACCAGCGCGGCAGCGCCCTTCGCGAGGCCGTAGAACCTGGCGAACTGGTCCAGGTGGTCTTCGATCTCCATGCCAGGCCCAATGCTGTGGATGTGCAAGCCTGCGCTTGGCAGAAAGGTTGAGGGGCCGTTGACCAGTAAGGTCCAGTGCGTGCCCTTGAACACGCAGAACAGGCGCGTGGGGCTGCCGCCTGCGCCACGCACAATGGCATCGGGCGCACGATTGCCCGGGACAAGCCTGCTGTCGGCTTGCGACGGAAGCGATAGCGGCGAGGCGGGATAACCGATGTCCAGTTGCTGGACTTCACGGGTCCGCCTGTTGTCCCCCGTCTTGAAACCAGCAAGCAACCGTGTGGACAGGCCAAGCACTTCCGCGGCCACGGGCCGGCGTTCGGCTTCGTAGGATTCCAATAGCCCCTCGGGTGCGCCAGCGAGCACGGCCGCTAGCTTCCAGCCCAGGTTGTAGGCGTCCTGCACGCTGGTGTTGAGGCCTTGTCCGCCGGTGGGAGGATGGACATGTGCTGCATCACCGACCAGGAAGACGGGGCCATCCCGGTAACGGTCGGCTAGCCTGGCGTTCATGGTGTAGGTCGAAGACCAAGCAACTGAATGGACGGTAACGTCCGCGCGCGCGGTGTGCAGGGCAACGCGTTCAGTCAACGCAGCAGCGGAAAGGTTGATGTCGCCCTCCAGAGGAACGGGCGCCTGGATCTGGAACAGGTCGGTGCCCGCGAGCGGGCAGATGGCCAGGGGCCCCGCGCCGTTACCGTCGAACTGGTGCCACACATCGCGCGACAACCCTTCCAGCACGACATCGGCCACGATTGCCCGCACGCCTAAAGTCCTGCCCTGAAAGCCTATGCCCAGAGTGCGACGCACCAGGCTGCGCCCGCCGTCGGCGCCCACCAGGTAGCGGGTGTGGAGCCACTGCTCGCCCTCCGGGGTGGCCAGCACCGCTTCTATCCCGCCGGCGCCGACCTCCATTCCGATCAGCTCCACACCATACTCAGGTGCATGGCCCAGTTCCAACAGGCGCTCGCGCATTATCGCTTCGGTCTTGAACTGCGGAACCATCAACGGAAGCGAGTAGGGCTCGGCAGGCGTAGGTGCGGCAACCGTCGTCACTTCCTGGTCCACATGACAGCCGTCAGCCGAGTATTTCCGAACCTTGGGATAGATGCCACCCGCAGCCATGGCTCGGTCCAGGATTCCCAGGTCTTCGAAGACCTCTTGGGTGCGCGGTTGAATCCCTTTCCCGCGTGAGCCCGGAAAGGGGGATGGGAGCTTTTCGACAAGGGCAAAGCGCACGCCGCGACGCGCCAGTTCTATTGCCAGGGTCAGGCCGGCAGTCCCGGCGCCGCAGATCAGGACGTCAACGGGCTCACGCATATCAGTTCTCCAAAGTATGTGTAATATGCACATATTTAGAGGGCAGTCTATGGCCACAAAAGAGAAAGTGCAAGATACACATATCTCGGCGCAGTTGAAGGACCTTCATCGGTCCTTGATCACGATCGTGAGCGTGATGAACCGCCCTAGGAACGACGAACGACTGATCGCGGAAGCCGGCGTGCAGTTGGACCAGGCGCTCTTTCGCCTATTGGTGGTGATTGAAAGGGTGGGCCCGATCGGGGTGGTGGACCTGGCGGATCGCCTCGGCAGGGATTACACGACCATCAGCCGCCAGGTCGCCAAGCTGGAACGGATGGGGATGGTGATGCGGCACGCGAATCCGGAAGATCGCCGGATGCGCGAAACGGTGGTGTCTTCCAAGGGCAAAGCCGTGACTGACAAGCTTGACCAAGCCCGCGAGCGCCTGGCACGGGGAATCTTTCAGGACTGGGCCGCCGAAGACGTCGCGGATTTAGTGCGCCTGATGCGGAAATTCGCAGAGGCGCTGGAACTGGGTACACGAGCTTGAGGTGGCTCGCGTTGAGGCATGAAGCGCGTCGAACGCTTGGACTTGCCACGCTGCTGCTGCGCTGCGCCCCATAACGTAAGAAACAGGTCGCAAAGGCCAAATGGAAGAAATTCCCTTGAAGCTCTTGATTCGAGCCGCACTGAACGAGGACAAAGAGGCCCTTGGCACGCTCAAGCCGCGATCGACCGGCCCTAGCATGGGGCAACTTGTCGACGGCCGACCTTGGCCGGAAACGGACGTTCGTGTCCATCAAGCAACAACGAGATCCAGGCTCTCGTAATGGTGGTACCAGGCTTCAGTCGAGCCGCCCCCCACCCCCAAACCGCAAATACCAAAACAAAGCAACTTCATCCCGCACCTCATCAAGCGCAGAATAAACATAGCGGTCATACCCCCCCAATACGAACCCGTACCGTTGGTAAAACACGCAAGCACCCACGTTATTAGACTGCGTCTCCAGCCGCACCCCCGCCAGGCCTTCGCCCCGCGCCCACGCGACGGCCGCATCCATCAGCTTGCGCGCGGCGCCCAGGCGCCGATGCGCGGCGTCGATCGCGATGTCGTCGATGCTGGCAAACCGGTTCCAGGCGTGTGAGATGGCGAGGTAGCCGACGGCCTGGCTGGATTTCGTCTCCACCACGAACAATGCCCGGTCGCGGGCATTGAGATAACCGGCCAGCTCGTCCGCATCGAACGCATATTGCTTGGCGCGTGGTGGCTGCACTGGCTCGGTATGGGTGATGCCTGGCCCATCGAAAGGCCCCATGGCAACGCGCTCGATCGTGAACGAGAAATCGCATGCGGCCAGTGCAACCAGGTCGTGGGGATGGGCCAGGCGGATTTCTATCATGCGGCAATTTCCTTTGCGCGAGTTCAGGCAATATAGCGAAGCCGCCATCCGGGCGAAACTTTGCATCGGCCGAGCCGGCAGCGACCGCTCGCGTTTGTCCGGCCAGCACGAGTTTAGTAACCTGGGCGGTACGCCTGGAGGACTGAGTATGTCACGCACACTGCCAACCCTGCATGGGGAATTCGTCGAGCGGGTTCGCAGCGTAGTGCAGCGCGACCGGCGGCTGACTGCCTTGCTGGCCGGCGGTTCGTATATCCACGGAGGACTCGATCGACATTCGGACCTCGATTTTGTCGTGGTCGCGGAGGAAGAGAGCTACGGCGAGGTCATGGCGTCGCGAAAAGAAATAGCGACGCGGGTCGGAGATTTATTGGCGGCGTTCAGCGGCGAGCACGTCGGGGAACCGAGGCTGCTGATCTGCCTTTACGGGCCACCGCTGATACATGTCGACCTGAAGTTCGTGACGGCGTCCAGCCTGGACCGCCTTGTCGAGCGCCCCGCCGTGTTGTTCTCGCGCGATCCGGGCCGGCTGGAAGCCTGTCTCGATGCGGCCGTCATCGCGTGGCCAAATGCATCGCCGGACTGGTTCGAACAGCGGGCGTGGATATGGTTGCATTACGGGGCGACCAAACTTGCCCGCGGCGAGCTGTTCGAGGCAATCGGGATGCTGGGCTTTTTCCGCGACCAGGTGCTGGGCCCCATGCTGCACCGCCGTGCCGGGCGGCCGCAGCGGGGCGTGCGGCGCATCGAGATGCTGGACGGGCCCTGCGCCGAACAGTTGGCGAAAACGATCCCGACGTATGATGCGGTATCGGTGCGCAACGCATACATGCAGGCAGTGGATCTGTACGTGGACCTTCGTACCGATGAGCCTCCGGGTCAATCGGTCAAACACATGCCGGAAGCGATTCGGAGCTATCTCGACGCCAGTTCGTAAGCAGCAGGCAGTGGCCGGCGGTTGCCGCCAGCGGAAACCAGGACATCATGACGCCCCTTCGTTCAACACTGCGACCAATCCTTGCCGCGATGGCGTGCGCGTTGCTTGCCGCCTGCGCGGATAGCCCGCCCCGGCAGGCCGACATGGACTACCGCAGCCGGCCGCCTTCCACGGCGCCGGCTTCCAGCGGCGCTTCCGACCCGTCGGGCCAGCGCCTGATCATCAAGTCCGGCGAGGGGGAAAGGTTGAACCTTCCCTGGTTCATCCGCGATGCCCAGCACTGGATCAACACCAACTGATCCCGGTCCCGCTCGCTAGCCGCGCGCGGCCGCCCTGGGTCGCGGTGCCCCGTTGCGGGCACGGCAATTGCTGCGCCGCCCTCCGCAATCGTGCGTCCGGCCCGGCAAGGAGGCGATCAAGGTGACCCCAATCATTGAACATCGGTACGCGCTGACGGTGCACCCGGTGCACGCGGTATTCCTGGCGGGGATGCTGTCCTTGTTTCTCGGCGCGGCACTCAGCGATGCGGCGTATGCGAAAACTTTCCATATCCAGTGGAATAATTTCGCCTCGTGGCTGCTGGTGGGGGCGCTGGTGTTCAACGGCATCGCGCTGGTTCTCGCCATTATCGATCTGTTCCGGCCTTACCAGCGCGCCCGGGGAATCGTGCCCTACGTGCTGGCGTTGCTGGCGGTCTGGGTCGTGGGCATTTTCAATGCGCTGATCCATGCGCGCGACGCATGGGGCAGCATGCCCGCCGGCCTGATCTTGTCGGTGGTCACCGTGGTGCTGGCCTGCGCGGCGATATGGCTGGGCTTCCGCACCCCGCATATCAGGGGCGCCGTATGAAATACCGTAGCCTGCTTGCCGTTTTTCCCCTGTCCGTCGCGGTGGGCGTTTGCAGCGGCCAGGCCGGGCCCGCGCAGGTCGGGCCCGACCCCGAGCTGCCCAAGCCAGAGCGGGGGCTGCTGCCGGATATGGTGATCGCGCAACCGGCGGAGTGGGGCGACAAGATGCCGATAGTGCCTGACGGGTATACGGTCACCGCCATCGCGACCGGCTTGAAGATCCCGCGCCAGACGCTGCTGTTGCCCAATGGCGATATCCTGGTGGCCGAGGGCCGGGGCGGCAATGCCGCCCAGCTCAAGCCCAAGGATGTGATCGCCGGCATCATCAAGGCCCGCGGCACCAGCCCGGTAAAGGGCGGCAACCGCCTGACCCTGCTGCGCGACGCCGAGGGCGACGGCACTTATGAAGCCTCGACGTTCGCGGAAGACCTCAACGCGCCGTACGGCCTCGCGTTGGTGGGCGACAAGCTCTATGTGGCCAACCAGGACGCCTTGGTGCGGTTCGATTACCAGCCGGGGCAGACCAAGGCGAGCGGCCCGCCCGAGACAGTGACGCCCCTGCCGTCGGAAATCAACCACCACTGGACCAAGGCCATGACCGCCAGCGCCGACGGCCAGTATCTGTATGTGGGCATCGGCTCCAACAGCAATATCACCGAACGCGGCATGACGGCGGAGGCCGACCGCGCGCGCATCTGGCGGGTCAATGCCCGCACTGGCGAATACAAGACCTACGCCACCGGGCTGCGCAATCCCACCGCGCTGACCATCCAGCCGGATACCGGCCAGTTGTGGGCGGTCGTGAACGAACGCGACGAGATCGGTCCGGACCTGGTTCCCGATTATCTGACCGCGGTGCAGGAAGGCGGTTTCTATGGCTGGCCGTACAGCTATTGGGGGCAAAACGTGGACGAGCGGGTTCGCCCCCAGGACCCGGAAAAGGTCGCGGCGGCGATCAAGCCGGACTACAGCCTGGGCTCGCACGTCGCGGCGCTGGGCGTGGATTTCTCGACCGACGCGATGGGCGGCCAGTTCGCCAGCGGGGCCTTCGTCGGCGAACACGGCAGCTGGAACCGCAGCGAGCCCGTCGGCTACAAGGTGGTGTTCGTGCCGTTCCGCGACGGGCGGCCGGCCGGCCCGCCCATCGATTTCGTCACGGGGTTTCGCGACAGTGATGGCACGACCCGTGGCCGTCCGGTGGGGGTGACGGTCGACCCGAATGGCGCGCTGATCGTCGCCGACGATTTGTCGAACACGATCTGGCGCATAACGCCAGCGCGCACCGCGCAGTCGCCGCAGCCCGTCGCGGCGGCGCGGTCGCCGGCATCTTCCTTGCCGGCGCAAGTCAGATAACCGGTTTGACGAGCGGTACGTCCGTGCGAAAACGACCGCGGCCATCGGCGGCGGCGTGCCGCCAGTGGTGAAGTGCCAAGAGGCCGCCATTGGGCCCGGGCCGATGGCGGCAGGTAAAGCAGTGCTTCAAGCTAGCTTCCGGGCGCCCCTGGCGCTGTCTTGCTGAAGTAGTCTCGGCATATCTGGACGAACTCGGCCACCGGCGGCGATGCCATATCTTCACGCCAGGCCAGCCCGACCGACAACTCGGGCGATGGTTCGCGAAACGGCCGATAAGCCACGCCGTTCAGCCGCAGCGCCATCTGCGACCGGGGCACCGGGGCGTATCCGCGTCCCGCCGCCACCAGCGCCAGCGCGGCATGCATGGTCTTGACCTCAAACCGGTCGGAGGGGTGGACCGCATACTGGTGGAAAAAATCGCGGAACAAGCTTTGCGTGCTGCGCCTGTGATCGTGGCTGGGGTAGCCGATCATGGTGCGTCCGTCCAGGTCGCGCACCGGCAAGGCCTTCTTGCGGGCAATATCCCATGTGGCGGGCACCGCTACCGCATAGTTTTCCGAGAACAGGCGCTGAGTACGCAACGACGGGTGGTAGATCGGTTCCCGCACCAGCCCGATGTCGATCGTGCCTTCCAGCAACCTGCCGATCTGTTCGGTAGTGGAATATTCAACCAGGTGGATCCGATAGGCCGGATGCCGCGAAAAATAATTGCGCAGCAGGCCGGGAAGAAAGGTATAGGTGTGGGCGTGCAGGATACCGAGCGTCAGCGATTCGATGTTTTTCTGGCGCGCCGCATTGACGATCTCCTGGCAACGGTCAGTGTCGTGCAGGATGGCGCGGGCATGCTTGAGCAGGGCTTCGCCCTCGACGGTCAGGCGTACCGACCGCGTCGTGCGGAACAGCAGCTTGGCATTAAGGCTGGCCTCCAGCGCCTGGATGTGTTCGCTTAATGGTGGCTGGCTGATGCCAAGGCGATTGGCGGCCCGGCCGAAATGGGCTTCTTCGGCGACCGCCACAAAATAGCGCAGGCGTTTCAAGTCCACCATTATTCTATTTTTTCCTATCAATCGCAGGATAAAACTGTATTAGACATGAATAATGCCGCTCCATACACTGGCCCGACCAAGTTGAGGTCCGCCCCAGAACAAGGAGAGAGGCATGCAAGTACGCAAGCTGACTGGCGTCATCGGCGCCGAGCTGCTCGACATTGATTTGTCCGGCGATCTGTCGGACGGCGACATCGCCGTGATCCGGCAGGCCCTGCTGGATCACCAAGTCATCTTCTTCCGCGACCAGACGCTGACCCCCGAGCAGCACATTGGCTTCGCGCGCCGCTTTGGCCAGATCAGCATGACACCGGTATATCGCACGCTGGATGAATACCCCGAGATCATGCCGGTGATCAAGGAGCCTACCGACCAGGACATCATTGGCGATACCTGGCATACCGACGAAACCTATCATCCAACCCCGCCGATGGGCTCCATCCTGTACGGGCGGGAGGTCCCGGAGGTAGGCGGCGACACTTTATGGGCCAACATGTACCGGGCGTACGAGACCCTGTCCGACGGCATGAAAGCCCGGCTGGCGGATCTGCGCGCCGTACATACCAACGATTTCCTGTCGGCCAATTCCAGATCCCGCAATAGCACCCGCTCGACCAAGCTGCGCGAAGACGTGGGCTCGATCACCAGCGTGCATCCCGTGGTGCGGACTCATGAGGAAACCGGCCGCAAGTGCTTGTTCGTGAACCATCCCTTTACCTATTCGTTCGAGAACATGACGCGCGAGGAAAGCCTGCCCCTGCTGCAGTTCCTCTACCAGCACAGCGCCAAGCCGGAGAACACCTGCCGCTTCCGCTGGCGCAAAGGGTCGATCGCGTTCTGGGATAACCGCTGCACCATGCATTACGCCATCAACGATTACCCGGGCCAGCGCCGGGCCATGCACCGCATTACGGTGCAGGGTTCCGTGCCCGCCTGAGTGCCGGGGCGCGCTGCGCGCGCCAGGCATGCCAATAACCACAATACCCACCGGAGAGACAACATGTTCAGAAGCTTCGTCTTTTGCGTACTGGCCCTGGCCCTGCCGCCTGCCGCCGGGGCCGCGGCGCCGGCCGATTCCTGGCCCGCGCGGCCCGTCACGTGGGTCGTGGGCTATGCGGCGGGCGGCACGACCGACATCATCGCCCGCACCCTCGCCCAGGCCCTGGGCGAGCAGACCGGACAGACTTTCGTGGTGGAGAATCGCACCGGGGCCAACAGTAATATCGGCGCCGAGATCGTCACGCGGGCCGCTCCCGACGGTTACACGTTCTATGTGGGATCCACCGCCAACGCGATCAACCGCACGCTGTACAAGAACTTGAATTACGACGTGGTCAAGGACTTTTCCAGTGTAGCCATGCTGGGCACTGTGCCGAACCTGCTGGTGGTGAACCCGTCTTTGCCGATCAAGAGCGTGCGGGACTACATCGACTATGCCAAGGCGCATCCCGGCAAGCTGACCTGCGCGTCGTCGGGCGCTGGTTCGGCCATTCATATGTCCTGCGAGCTTTTCAAGCTGCAGACGGGAACGAATATCCTGCACGTTCCGTACCGCGGCAGCGGGCCCGCCATGACAGACCTGCTGGGCGGGCAGGTCGATTCCATCTTCGACAACATGCCCACCGTGCTGCCCAACGCCCAGGCCGGCAAACTGCGCGCCCTGGGCGTAACGACGGCCGAGCGCTCGCCCTCCGCCCCGGACATTCCCACGCTGGCCGAATCGGGCGTGCCGGAGTTCCAGGTGCAATCCTGGTTCGGCCTGTTCGCTCCCGCCGCCACCGACCCGGCCCTGGTGCAGAAGATGAACCAGGCCGTCAACAAGGCATTGGCCAGCGACAGTGTGCGCCAGGTGTTCGCCCAGCGCGGTGTCGTAATGCCGCCGGCGCCCAACACTGCCTCGACCTTCGCCAAGTTCGTGCAGGGCGAGGTCGACAAGTGGGCCGAGGTCGTGAAGAAGTCCGGCGCCCGGGTCGAGTGAGGTCATCGTGAAGCCGCGTATTACCTTGATTACCGGTGCCAGCCGTGGCATCGGCCTGGCGACCGCCCAGCGCCTGGCGCGCGACGGCCATCTCGTGGTCGGCCTGGCTCGCAGCGCGCCCGGGGAGGCGTTCCCGGGTGATTTCTTCCATGCCGACCTGGCCGATACCCAGGCCACGGCGGAGGTGCTCGCCCGCATTGTGGCGAAGTTCGAGATCGACAGCATTGTGAACAATGCGGGCTTGACGACCTCGCATACGCTGCCGGAAACCTCGCCCGACGAACTGGACCGCTTATTGGCGGTGAACTTGCGCGCGCCCATGCAGTGTGTGCAGGCCTGCCTGCCTTCAATGATACGTAGCGGCCAGGGCAGCATCGTCAATATCGCCAGCCGCGCCGCGCTGGGCATGCCGCGGCGCACGGCCTATGCGGCGGCCAAGAGCGGCCTGCTGGGTTTCACGCGCACCTGGGCACTGGAGTTGGGCGTTCATGGCATTACTGTCAACGCGGTGGCGCCCGGTCCTGTCATGACCGAGCTATATCGCCGCAACAACCCCATGGACACCCGGCAGCGCCATGAACTCGAACAGCGCGTGCCGTTGCGGCGCTTGGGGCAGCCGGAAGACATTGCCGGCGTCATTGCCTTCTTCTTGTCGGGCGACGCCCGTTTCGTGACCGGCCAGACGCTGTACGCCTGCGGCGGCCTTTCGGTCGGGGCGGCGCCTTTGTAGGCTGCGCTCATGCACTGGCGGCCAGGGGCCGGTTCACCTGTGGGTGCCCGGCCCCTGCGGCGTATCGCGGGCATGGCGTCGGGCGCGAAATGCACGCGCCCGCCACCCATCACCATTGGTTCCCCCAGCACAACAGCGTGCTTCCCCCGGCGTGCCTACCGCTTGCGCGGCGTCGATCCTACGATGCATCCATCGTTTCCACCCGCGACGCAACGCCCACCCCAACCGGAGCACGCCCATGACCCGCAATACCTTCACCGCCCAGGACGGCACGCAGATCTATTACAAAGACTGGGGCGATGGCCCGGTCGTCACCTTTTCCCATGGCTGGCCGCTCAATGCGGACGCCTGGGACGGGCAGATGCATTTCCTGGCGCGCCATGGCTTTCGCGTCATCGCGCACGACCGCCGCGGCCACGGCCGTTCCTCCCAGCCGTCGTCCGGCAACGATATGAATGGCTACGCCGATGACCTGGCGCAGCTGATCGAGGCGCTGGACTTGCGGCAGATCACCATGGTCGGCCATTCCACCGGCGGCGGCGAGGTGGTGCGCTACATCGCCCGCCACGGCAGCCAGCGCGTGGCTCGGGCGGTGCTGATCGGCGCGGTGCCGCCGGTGATGGTGAAGTCGGCCTCCAACCCCGACGGCCTGCCCATGGATGTCTTCGATGGCATCCGCGCCGGCGTGGCGGGCGATCGTTCGCAGTTCTACAAGGAGCTGGCCGTTCCGTTCTACGGCGCCAACCGCGACGGCGCCACGGTGTCACAGGGCCTGCTGGACCAGTTCTGGCTGTGGAGCATGCAAAGCGGCCAGAAGAACGCCTACGAATGCGTCAAGGCGTTCTCCGAGACGGATTTCACCGAAGACCTGAAGAAAATCGACGTGCCGACCTTGTTTATGCACGGCGATGACGACCAGATTGTGCCGGTGCGGAACTCCGCCAGGAAGGCGGCGCGGCTGGTGAAGCGCGCCAGCGAAATCTACTACCCGGGCGCGCCGCACGGCCTCACCGCCACCCTGCAGGACCGCGTCAACGCCGACCTGCTCGCTTTCATCCGCGCCCAGGCCTGAGACGCACCCACCCCGTCGTGCCCTGGCCGACCGGCCCGGTCGACCCCTTGTTGCTCATCCGGAGATTCCGCCATGCTTTCCGTAGAAGATACTCTGCAGCCTCGCACCCAGACAGCGCCCGACCTGGTGCCCTCCCGTTACGCCGTCAGCATCGGCGAGATCGATGCGCTGGTGATCAGCGACGGGGTGCTGCCGCTGCCCACCGCGACAATGGCCACCAATGCCGACCCGGCCGACCTGGCCAAATGGCTGGACCACATGTTCATGCCGCCGGATGCGTTCGACTGGCCGCTGAACGTGATGGTGGCCCGCAGCGGCGACCAGACCATTCTCATCGATGCGGGCCTGGGCGGCCAGTTCCCGGGCTTCCCGCGTGCCGGGCAGTTTCCGCAGCGGCTGGCGGCCGCCGGTATTGCGCTGGAGTCCGTGACGGACGTGATCATTACCCATATGCACATGGATCACGTCGGCGGCCTGCTGGTCGCCGGCGTGAAAGAGCGCCTGCGTCCGGATGTGCGCATCCACGTTTGCGCCACCGAAGTCGAATTCTGGACCTCGCCGGATTTCTCGCAGACGGTGATGCCCAAGCCGGTGCCCAATGTGCTGCGCGCCACCGCCACCAGCTTCTACAACGAGTATCGCGACCGGCTGCGCATCTTCAAGGACAGGCACGAGGTCGCGCCGGGGGTGGTCGTGCGCATGACCGGCGGCCATACCCCCGGGCATAGCGTGGTCGACCTGGTCTCGGGCGGCGAACGCCTGACCTTTGCCGGCGACGCCGTGTTTCCGGTGGGCTTCGACCATCCCGAATGGCACAACGGCTTCGAGCACGACCCCGAGGAATCGGCCCGCGTGCGGATGCGCCTGTTCCACGAGCTGGCGCAGAACCGTGGCTTGCTGGTGGCCGCCCACCTGCCGTTCCCATCGGTGGGTCGGGTCGCCGTCGACGGCGGGGCGTTTCGCTGGGTGCCGGTGATCTGGGATTACTGAGCGCCGCTCGCAACCCTCCGCCACGCCAATGATGGGAACGTATATGAACAGGCTTTCAGGCAAGACCGCCGTCGTCACCGGGGGCAACAGCGGCATCGGCCTGGCCGCCGCCCGGGCTTTCGTGGAAGAAGGCGCGCGAGTGGCCATCCTCGGGCGGCGGCAGCAGGCCGTCGACGCCGCGGTGGCGCAACTGGGGCCCGCGGCTTTCGGCGTGGTCGGCGACGTTGCCGACTTGTCCACGCATGATCGCTTGGTGGCCGAGGTGCGCGAGCGCTGCGGCGCCATCGACATCTACATGGCCAATGCCGGCATGAACCAGATCGAGCCGTCTCCGGCCGTCAGCGCGGCCAGCTACGACGCCCAGTTCGACACCAACACGCGGGCCGTGTTCTTCGGTGTCACGAAGGCCTTGCCGCTGATGCGCGACGGCGCCTCCATCATCCTCACGGGCTCCATCGCCAGCGCGAAGGTGCTGGAGAATCACGCGGTATACGCGGCCTCCAAGGCGGCCATCGGCGCTTTCGCGCGCGCCTGGGCGCTGGAGTTCGCGGCCAGGCGCATCCGTGTCAACGTCTTGAGCCCCGGCCCCACCGATACTCCCATCCTCGCCAAGCTGGGGGTGGCCGAAGCCGACCGGCCGGCGTTCGACCAGGGCATGGCGGCCGCCATTCCGCTGGGGCGGCTGGCGCGATCCGATGAACTGGCCCGCGCCGCGCTGTTCCTGGCCTCGGACGACAGCAGCTTCGTTACCGGGGTGGATCTGCGGGTGGATGGGGGGATTGCGTTGAGTTGAAGGGCGGGGCGGACGCGTCGCTCGACACTTATCCGATATTGAAGATCGGGCGTGTCGTCGGCGATCCCGCGGGGCCGCTGAAACCGGCCCCGCCAGCCTGTACGCCCTAGAGTTGCGGAATATCGAACTTCTGGACCAGACTGACTTCACGCGTGATCTCGGACTCCTGGAATTGGCGCAGTTCCTGGGCATCGGCCGTGAATGCGCTGAAGTTGTTCTGGTCCAGATAAGCTTTGCTTTCTGCGTCTGAGTAAATGCTCAACAGGGCGTTCTCCATCGTGTCGATCACCCCTTTCGGAGTGGATCGCGGCGCGAACACGCCCCACCATGCCACTTGGAAAAAATCGCCGTAGCCGAGCTCCTGCAGCGTGGGAACGTCGGGGAGCGAAGGCATGCGCTTTTCGGACGTCACGGCAAGGATCTTGACCTTGCCAGCCTGCACCAGCGGTAGCGCGGCACTGAGCTCCACGATCGTGAAGTCGACTTGGCCGCCCGCCACGTCGGCGATGGTCGGCGCCGATCCCTTGTAGTTGATGGCGGCCGCGCGGCCACCCGCGATGGAGAGCAGCCATTCGGTTGCGATGTTGTAAGTGGCGCTGCCGCTTCCATAGTTGAGCGTCATGGGATCGCTCTTGGTGCGATCCAGTAGCTCGGTCGCCGTCTTGTAGGGGGAGTTCGCCGGCACGAACAGCCCCATCGGTGAATAGGCCACTCGCGCTACGGGCGCGAGATCGGCCAGTGGATCATACGGAAGCTTCTTGTATAGCGCGACATTGGTGGTGACGGGCCCGTTCGCAGCCCAGAGCAGCGTGTAGCCGTCGGAAGGCGAGTTGATGACGGCCTGCGCGGCAATGATCGCATTACCACCGGTGCGGTTTTCCACGACGATGGGTTGTCCCAGCGAGGTTTCCAGGCGGCGGGCCGTATATCTCGCGACCGTATCCGTGCCCGATCCTGGCGGATAGGGCACGATGAGCTTTATCGGCTTGTCCGGATAGGTCGCCTGCGCTTCGCCCGCCATGGCTGCGAACGACAACGTGGCCGCGGCGAGTGTGAGAAGTAACTTCTTCATGATGTCTCCCTGTTTCTCCTGGCGGTTATGCCTGCTTTTCTATGGGTTGAGCACGCTTCTTCCAATGACGCTGCGGCTGGACAGGGCCTGCAGCGCCTGGCGAAAGTCGGCCAACGGATAGGCCGATTGTGTTCTGGGATTCAGCAGGCCGGATGACGTCCACTCCAGCATCTCCTGGAATGCCTTCCGGACGCGCGCCGGCATGCCGGCTGGCGGCGCTTGCCGGCCCCAGCCCATGTAGTAGCCCCAGTAGAGGCCGACCACAGTGATGTTCTTGACCAGGGCGATGTTGGCCGGAACGGATGGGATGATTCCGCTGGCGAAGCCCATCGGGATGATGCGCCCTTCGGGGGCGATGCACCGGAGCGATTCCTCGAAGGCCTTGCCCCCTACCGGGTCGAAGATGACGTCGGCGCCGCGGCCGTCGGTCTTGGCGAGCACGATGTCGCGGAAGCCGTTCGCGCTGTAGTCGATGCAGATGTCGGCGCCGTGTTCGGCCGCCACGCGCAGCTTTTCAGGGCTGCCGGCGCTGGCGATGACCGTTGCCCCCATGACCTTGCCCAGCTCGATCGCGGCCAGGCCGCTGCCGCCGGCGGCGCCATGGACCAGGAGCGTCTCGCCGGGGGCCAGCCGGGCGCGCCACTTGAGCGCCGCGTAAGCCGTGGCATAGATGGTCGGGAAATGCACGGCGGCGTCGAACGACACATCAGCCGGCAGCGCGAAGACATTGCACTCCGGAGCGGCTACTTCTTCGCTGAAGCCGCCTCTCCGTACACCGGCGACCACGCGGTCGCCGGGCTTGAAAAGCGAGGTCCGCGCGCCCCGCTCGAGCACGATGCCGGCCACCTCCGTGCCAGGCGTGAAGGGCGGGTCGGCCCGATTCTGGTGCTTGCCTTCGATCGCCAGCAGATTGGCGAAGCTGACGCCGGCCGAACAAACCTTGATGCGAATGTCCTGTGGCCCGACCGGCGGCGGCGGCACGTCGGCCAATCGCGCATGGTCCAACCCGTAATCTTCAACGACGACGGCCTTCATTTGAGTTTCCCGTGACGCCCATCCCCAGATGCGAAACGGGCCGCGCCATGGACGGCTTCCCGGGCCTTGGCGTTGCTGGCGTACTCGTTCTCGGCCACCAATGCCTCGGCCAGGGACAGGGCCTCCTGGTGATACGCGGAAGCCCTGTCGGAAGCCATGGCGATGGGGGGGAATTGGCACATGGCGTGCGCCAGGGCCTCCGCCTCGGCTCGGGCCTTGCCGTCTTCGACCACGCGGTTTGCCAGGCCCATCGTCAATGCTTCATCGGCCGGGACGATCCGCGCGGTCAGCAGCATATCCAACGCGCGGCTCATACCGACCAAGCGGGGAAGGCGGACGGTCGTGCCGTCGCTCATCGGCACGCCCCAGCGGCGCGACAGCACGGCAAAGGAGGCGGAACGCTCGGCCACTCGCAGGTCGCACCACAGCGCCAAGCCCAGGCCTCCCGCGCAGGCATGTCCGGACACCGCCGCGATGATCGGCTTGGCGGCCGGCCGGGACAGCGGGCCGTCGGCGCCCGCCCACGCCTCGTAGACGACGCCGTTCGCGAGCTCTTTCAGGTCGGCGCCGGAGCAAAAGCTGCCGCCGGCGCCGTAGAGCACGGCGACCAGGGCGGTGGCGTCGGCTTCGAAAGCGTGCACGGCTTCGCCAAGCGCAGCGGTGGCTTCGCGATCCAGGGCATTCCTGACCTCCGGCCGATTGATAATGATCGTGGTGACCGGACCGTTCTTCTCGACAAGAATCTTCGCGCTCATTTGACCGACTTCAGCACACGTTCGGGAAGCAGCGCATGCACTGCGAAATTGGCGATCTCTTCCGCAAGCAGGATGCGGTCGGCGCGGGTTTCGCCGTCGCGCGGGTGATACCAGCGCGATGTCCAGTTCAATGCGCCGAGCAGCGGCTTGACCGCGACCCTGGCATTGACATTGCGGAATTCGCCGCTGCGCACGCCTTGTTCGATGACGTCCAGATAGAGCCTTTCGTTGCCGTCACGCAGGGCGGTGATGCTCGATATTTCCTGCCGCTCTTCCTCGGTGGTGCGGCCGCTCAGGTGCATTTCCAGGCCCTGGGCCGCAACACGTAGATAATCCAGGTGTTCCATCATCAACAACGTATGGGCGACCGCCATGGCCTTCAGGCGCTCGCGGGGCGTGCCGGGGCCTGTCGCGATGCCCGATATGGCTTCCCGGGTAAGCTCCATGGCGCGTCGCTGGACCGCAAAGAACAGCTTGGTCTTGTTGCGGAAGTGGTAATAGATGATCCCCTTGGAGGCGCCGTAGTTGTCGCTGATATCGTCCAGCGAGGTGGCGGCAAAACCTTGCTTCATGAAAACCGCGGCCGCGGCGTCAAGAATGGCGGACTGTTTTTCGTCGCCGATGGGCGTGCCTATTTCGCGTTTTCTACCCAAGACTGTTCTCCCGAATTTCCCGGCGCCGCTGCGAACCGGCCCACATGAAGGGAGAGTGGCACGTCGCGGCAAAGTACGTTAAATTAATACTACGACGTATCATTATTATTTGTCCAGTGGCTGGGAGACATGACATGCAGCCGGGTGTGCGCGGCCAGGAACATCTGCAGTGGCCTTTTTTCGAGACTCGACACGCCACGCTGGCGGCCACGCTGCACGCCTGGGCCGGCAGGCTGCAATTGCCCGCGCTGGGCGATCCCCAACCGTCGAGACGGGCAGTGGACGACGCGTGCCGCCAGATCGTCCGCGAGTTGGGCGAGGCGGGCTTTCTGAGCCTGTGCGTGCATACGGGGGAAACAGATGCTGGCGGGCTGGACTGCCGGTCGATCTGCGTGGCGCGCGAGTCATTGGCGCGGCGTCATGCTTTGCTGGATTTTGCCTTCGCCATGCAAGGGCTGGGCTCGGGGGCGATTTCGTTGGCGGGAACGCCGGCGCAGCGCGCCCGCTACCTGCCCGAGGTGGCCGCCGGCAAGCGTATCGCCGCGTTCGCCCTGTCCGAGCCGGAGGCGGGCTCCGACGTGAGCGGGATGTCCTGTGTTGCCCGGCCGGACGGTGACGGTTATGTGCTGAATGGAGAAAAGACGTGGATATCCAACGGAGGCATCGCGGACTTCTATGTGGTGTTCGCCCGGATGCCGGGCTCGGAGCGATCCAAGGGCATCTGCGCGTTTGTCGTTGACGCCGGCACGCCGGGGTTCGAGGTCGTGGAACGGCTCGACGTGATGTCGCCCCATCCGCTGGCGCGCATCCGCTTCAAGGACTGCCGGGTTCCGGCCGCCAGCTTGCTGGGCGGAGCGGGCGACGGCTTCAAGCTCGCCATGCGCACGTTGGATGTCTTTCGCACGTCCGTGGGCGCGGCGGCATTGGGCTTTGCCCGTTGCGCCCTGGATGCCGCGGTGGCGCGCGCCAATGATCGCCATATGTTCGGCGCGACGCTGGCCGCCATGCAACTGGCGCAGGCGAAGATCGCCCAGATGGCCACCCGGACCGATGCCGCCGCGTTGCTGGTGTACCGGGCCGCGTGGCTGAGCGACCAGGGTGTGCGCATTACCCGCGAGGCGGCCATGGCCAAGCTGGAGGCTACGGAAGCGGCGCAGTTCGTCATAGATTCGGCCGTTCAATTGCATGGGGCGGCCGGGGTCCGGCTGGGGGCGACCGTCGAACGGTTGTATCGGGACATACGCGCGCTCCGCATCTATGAGGGCGCCACCGAGGTTCAACAGATCATCATCGGCAGCGATGTGCTGAAGGCGGCCCGGGAACAGGCCGCCGGCACGGACGTCAACAGTGCCGCATAGGAGCAACTCAATGGAGGGCAAGGGCGCATTGTCGGGCATTGTCGTAATCGATGCCTCGAATTTTGTCTTCGGGCCGGTGGCGACCCAGATGCTGGGGGATATGGGCGCCGATGTCATCAAGATCGAACCGCCGGAAGGCGATCCCACGCGGGGGATCGGCGCGAGCCACAACCCTGGCATGGGCTCGTTCTTCCTGAACTTGAATCGCAACAAACGCAGTGTCGTGCTGGACTTGAAATCGGACGCCGGCAGGCAAGACCTGCGCCGGCTGCTCGCGACCGCCGACGTGTTTGTCCACAACATGCGCAGCGCCGCGCTGCGGCGCCTGGGCTTGGCATACGAAGCGCTGGCGGCGGAGTTCCCGCGCCTGGTCCATGCATCCGCCCAAGGTTTCGGGTCTGGCGGCGACTACTTCGACCGTCCCGCGTACGACGACGTGATCCAGGGCCTGAGCGGGGTCGCCGGCATCAACGCGGCGGCCACGGGGACGCCGTCGTATTGGCCTGCCCTCATATCTGACAAACTGTGTGGCGTGTACCTGGCGCATGCCATCACGACCGCATTGCTGCACCGGGAAAGAACCGGCCAGGCCCAGAAAGTCGAAGTGCCGATGTTCGAGACGATGACCGCATTCAACTTGCTGGAGCACCTGGCGGATGGCGTGTTCGCCGCGGCGGACGGCTCCCGGCCGGGGTGGCGCGGTTATTCGCGGGTGCAAAGCTCGCATCACCGGCCGCTTGCGACGAAGGACGGGTATATCAGCCTGGTGGCCAACACTGACGGCCAGTGGCGCCGATTGTTCGATTTGATAGGACGCCCGGAGCTGGCGAACGACCCCAGGTTCAGCACGCTGGGCAACCGCATACGGAACATCGGCGAACTGTACGAGATCATAGAACAGGGACTGGCCCGCCATACCTCATCCCGCTGGCTGGAAATGCTCGAGGCCGCCGACGTGCCCGCCGGCCCGATCCACGGCATGGACGATCTGCGCGAGGATGCCCACCTGAAGCACGCCGGGTTCTTCCAGACGCTCGATCATCCCACCGAAGGGCCGCTGGTGATGCCGGGCGTGCCACTCAGGTTCTCCGCGTCGCCTGGGTCGGTCAGGCTTGGGCCCCCGATGCTGGGGGAACACAATGGCGACCTGCTTGGCGAGCCGCATGGGGGCGGACAAACGGACGAAGGGCGATAGCTGGGCAATCGCATCAGTTGCCCAGGAACACGAATCGGGAAGGTGGAGTCGAATATGGGATACCCGCTTGAAGGAATAACTGTTGTCGCCGTGGAGCAAGCCGCGGCCGCGCCCTATGCATCCAGCCGCCTGGCAGACGCGGGCGCGCGGGTCATCAAGATAGAGCGCCCACAGGGGGATTTCGCCCGTGGTTATGACAACGCGGTTGATGGAGACAGTACCTACTTCGTCTGGCTCAATCGCGGCAAGGAATCCGTGGTGCTGGACTACACCCAGCCCGAGGACGCTGCGCTGTTGCAAAGGCTGATCGCCAAAGCCGACGTACTGATCCAGAATCTTGGCCCCGGGGCGGCCGCGCGCGCCGGGTTCGGCTGGGAGAAAATGCGTCAGCTCCACCCGCGCCTGATTACCTGCGATATCACCGGGTATGGCGAACAAGGGCCGAACGCCGAAATGCGCGCATACGACCTGCTGGTGCAAGCGGAGAGCGGCATTGCGTCGGTTACCGGTACGCCGGAAGCGCCGGGACGGATCGGTATTTCAGCATGCGATGTCGGAACGGGCATGTATGCGCACGCCGCGATATTGGAGGCGTTGCTGGAGCGCGGGCGGACGGGGCAGGGTAGCGCTATTCATGTGTCATTGTTCGACTCGATGTGCGACTGGATGACAGTCCCGCTGCTGCACTACGACTATGCCAGGACGGTGTGGCCCCGGGTCGGCTTGGCCCACCCGACCATAGCTCCGTATGGCGCTTATGAAGTGGGCGGCGAACTGGGCGAGCCAAAGGCCATTCTCGTGGGGGTGCAGAATGACGGCGAATGGCGGCGTTTTGCGACGCAGGTTCTGGAGCGGCCCGATTTGGTAGATGCCACGGACTACGCCACCAATATGCTGCGCGTCCAGAACCGCGAGCGGCTTGACCGAGAAATCAAGGCGATCCTCGCGGGTTTGTCCGCGGACGAGGTCCGCCAGAGAATGCGGACCGCGCAAGTGGCGTTCGCGCAAGTCAATGGCGTAGAGGAATTGACGGCCCATCCCCATTTGCGCAGGATTTCCGTTCCCACGGCAGCGGGGGAAGTGGCGCTTGTCGCGCCGCCGGCAATTGTGCGGGGAGACGAGCGTCAATATCGCGCCATTCCCGCCTTGGGCGAGCATACCGAGAAAATCCGCGCCGAATTCGCTGGCGGGGCCGCCGATTGACCGGCGCAGGCCGTTGGGGGTAGCGGGCGCGCCGCTCAATTGTCCAGCACCACGCCCGACTCGCGCACGATGGCCTCCCACTGCGGCGCTTCGCGCATCCATTCGGCCCGCAATGCCGCGGGCGTCCCAGGCCCGGCCACGAAGCCGTTGGCCAGGTATGCCTGGCGCACCTCGGGCAGGGCCAGCACTTCGCGCAGCGCGTCGGAGAAGCGGGCAATGGCTTGCGGATCCGTGCCCTTGGGCGCGGCGAACGCCCACCAGTTGCTCTTCACGGCATCCGGAAGGCCGGCTTCGGCGGTGGTGGGAATATCCGGCAACGCGGCAAAGCGCTCGGGCGCGGCCACTGCCAGTACGCGCAACTTGCCTTGCGGCAGGAAGGCCGCGGCCACGCTGTAGCCGCCGATGTAAAGTTGGATCTCGCCGGCCAGCAAGGCCTGCACGGCCGGCGCGGAGCCGCGATACGCGATATGTGTCATCTCGGCCCCCAGCGCCTTGACCAGCCGATAGGCGGAAAGGTGCGGCGTGGTGCCCATGCCGGGCGATCCGTAGTTCAGCTTGCCTGCCTGGGCGCGGGCATAGTCGCGGAACTGTGCCAGCGTGCCGGCCGGCACCGCGCCGGCGGCGTAGACGAAGGCTGGCACATCGACCAGCTTGCCCACCGGTTCCAGGTCGCGCAGCGGGTCGAAACCGAGCCCGCGATACAAGTACTGGTTGATGACGAAGTTGTTGGTTGCCCCAAGCACCAGCGTGTAGCCGTCCGGCCTGGCGCGCACGGCTTCCTGCACGCCGATGTTGCCGCCCGCGCCGCTGCGATAGTCGAGCACGACCGGCTGGCCCAGGCGCTTTTCCAGCAGCGGCTGGATCTGGCGCATGGCAACGTCGCCGGCCGCGCCGGGCGCGTACGGCAGGACGATGCGGATCGGGCGATCCGGGTAGGCCGCGCCGGCGGCCATGGACCAGCAGATCGCCAGCAGGATCGACAAGGCTTGATGTCGCAACCGCATGATGCTTCTCCGCAAAGTGGCGCGGGCCAGGCCCGCGGTGTCGACGGCGCTAGAGGTCGATGCGCATCAGGTCGTGAGCCAGCCGCAGGGGACCCTGGTAATGCTGGCGGATGTCGGCCACGATTTCGTCCATCAAGTGCGGCCCCATCAGCTCCACCGGCAAGTGCTTGGCGGCGGCGCGCTTGATGACCGGACTGGTCGAGTCGAAGTGGCCGAAGTGCGTGGCCACCAGGCTTTTCACGTTGGCCCGCCGGGCGATCCGGCCCAGGTCGGTGGGGCTGGTATGCGCATAGGTGCCTACGCCGGTCTTGGCGCGATGCGCGATGAACGATTCGGGGAACGTGCATTCATGGATCAGCAGGTCGGCATCCTGCGCCAGCCGTACCATGGCGTCGCACGGCGCAGTGTCGCCGCTGAAGGCGACGACCTTGCCTTCGGCCTCGACGCGCACGCCGAAGCACTCGCAGATCTCGCGCGGAATGTGCTCGACCCAGTCCACGCTGATCTTGACCTTGTCGTCCTCGAACACCACGCCCGGCCGCACTTCGCGCACTTCCGGACGCATGGCTTCCAGGTTGGACTGCCGCGCCGGATAGGCGGCTCGCGCCTGGAAGTCGGTACGGTAGGCGCCTTCTTCGAACAGGTGGTCGACGAAATGGCGCGTGCCCTTCGGTCCCAGCACGAGCGGGGCGCCTGTCTTGTTCAGCATCCAGCTCGAGATCACGAAGTAGGGGTAGTCGCAGATATGGTCGTGGTGCAGATGTGTCAGGAACACGAAGCCGACCTTGGCGGGATCGACATTGGCGCGCACCATCTGGCGCGTGGCGCCTTCCCCGCAATCGAACAGGTAGTGCCTGTCATCATCGAGCGTCAGCAGGATGGCCGACTGGCCGCGGTCCGGATCCGGCAGGGCGGCGCCCGTGCCCAGCATGGTGATCTTCATGGATGGTCCCTCTGACAATTACCGGATGTCCGGACCAGTATAGGAGTGCGGTGCATACCTTCTAATCAATTATTAGAATGTTGTGATAACTCTTGGGAATCACTGGCCATGCCCGACTCCACCCGCATCCCCGGCCTCGGCCATATCCACGGCCGTTTGCGCCTGCGCCACCTGAATCTGCTGGCGGCGCTGCGCGAGCAGGGCAGTGTGCACAAGGCCGCCGCACGCCTGGGCATGACGCAGCCGGCCGCCAGCAAACTGCTGCTGGAACTCGAAGACATGTTCGGCGTGCCGCTGTTCATCCGCTCGCGCCGGGGCATCGTGCCGACCGCGTTCGGGCACGCGCTGGCGCGCAGCACCGATGTGCTGTTGGCCGACTTGTCGGGGGCACGCGACGAGCTGGTCGCGCTGGCCGCCGGCGCGGCCGGCCGGTTGCGCGTGGGGGTACAGCAAGTGGCCCTGCCCGTGCTGCTGCCGCGCGCGGCGCGCCGGCTGCGGACCGAATATCCCGGTGTGACCGTGCTGGTGCAGGAGGGCTCGCACGATATGCTCCTGGCCAGCCTGGCGCGTGGCGAGCTGGATTGTGTACTGGGCCGGCTGGGGGCGGGCGCGGCGCAGGCGTCCTTCACTACTGAAGTGCTGTACGACGAACCGATCCTGGTGGTGGCGCGCGTCGGTCATCCGCTGGCCCGCTCCACCCGCATCACACCCGCCGCGCTGGCGCGCCAGGCCTGGATCCTGCCGCCGCCCGAAGCGCCGCTACGGCAGCGTATCGACGCTTATTTCGCGCAGGCCGGGCTGGCGCTGCAGGCGCCGGTCATAGAGTCGGTATCGTTGCTGGCCAACGAAGTCTTCCTGCGCGACGGCGACATGCTGGCCGCCATGCCGCGCGCTGTGGCCCAGCACTACGCCGCGCTCGGCATACTGGCCGTGCTCAAGTTCAAGCCGGACTGGGCCATGCCGACGGTGGGGGTGGTACGGCGCCGGCAGGTCGAGCCCGCGCCGGCGCTGCTGCATTTCTTGCAGGCGCTGCGCATCGAGGCGCAGGCCTTGCAGTGCTGAAAGGCCACGCCGCCCGGCTGGCGGCATTGGCTGCCATCCGGCTGGAGCCATCTGGTAACAAACATAGCGACCTGTATACGCTTGGAATCAGGCCCCGGCGCGAGGATCGGAAATAATGGTTTTTTCATCATTGGCCGGAGGGCGCTCATGCGTTTTACGCCTATCCCGTTCATGCCTGCACAGTACTCCCGGTTCGCAACCCGGGCCGGCCTGCTGGCCTCGCTGATGCTGCTGGCCGCCTGCGCGGCCACGCCGCCGATCGACGAACGCGATTCCTTCACCCAGCGGGACACGTATTCCCGCAATTTCGCCGGCTCCAGCCAGGCGGCCTGCGAAGCGGGACGGCGTTCGCTGCTGGGCCAGGGCTACATCATCGACAAGGCCGAACCCAACCGGGTCAGCGGGCACAAGAACTACCAGGACCAGGAAAACGACAACCAGCACGCGCAGATCGTCTTCAATGTCGATTGCGCGCCTACTGGCAGCGGCGGCGCCGTGGTCTACGCCAGCGCGCTGCGCGAGCTGTACACCATCAAGAAGTCGAGCAATTCGGCCAGCGTGGGCCTGAGCGTGCTGGGCGCGGTATCCATGCCGGTGGGGGCCAGCGACGATTCGCTGGTCAAGACCTCCAGCGAAACGATCGCGCGCGGCGCATTCTACGAAGGCTTCTTCGAACAAGTGGCGCGCAACCTGGCCTCTGCCCAGGCCGCGATCGACGCCGGCACCACGCCGGGCCAACAACCCCGGGCGCCTGACGCCGGCACGGCCAAGCCGGCAACCGGCAGTTCAGGCACGCAGCCGGCGCGGCCTGGAACCACGGCACCGGCCCACGCCGGCCAACGCCAACCTGCCTCGGGCAACCCGCCGGCCCAGCCACCCACCCCGGCCGCGCCGTCCACGAGCGGCAGCGGCGACAACGGCACGCCGGCGCCGACCCCGGCGCCTACCTCGCCACCTTGATCGATCTTCGGGCTGCTCCAGCCGCGCACCGCAAGACAAGGCCATCCGAACCCGGAATGCGTCAGCCAGCCGCGCAGGGCGGCTGGCTGACGCGGCCCTGCAAGACCCTTCCGCCTAAAACGCGCCCGCCTACAAGCGCAAGAACACCACCCGCCCCAGCATCGCGACAATCCGCGTCATCGCGAGTCGGGTCGTGCGGGCAGGGAGTGGCGGGGCGCCTCGGGGACAAGCGAGGGAAACCGAAGGAAGCCGCAGGCTGACGAGGTTGACGACGCGGTGCCGGGCGCGCTGGGCGCCCGGCTGGCCCCGTGAAGCCCCGCCACTCCCTGCCCGCACGGCCCGACGCCAGAAGAACGCCGCCGCCGCGATCAATCCAGCGATAGCTTCAAGCGCCCAATCACCGCATCCCAGCGCGCCTTTTCCGTCTGGATCCGCTCGGTGAGCGCCTGCGGGCTCGACGGCGCGGGCGTGAAGTATTGCTGCGCCAGTTGCTTGCGCACCGCTTCGCTGTCGATGATGCGCGCCAGCTCGCGGTTCAGGCGGTCGACGATGGGCGCCGGCGTGCCGGCCGGCGCCAGGATGGCGTTCCAGGATATTGCCTCGAAGCCGGGATAGCCTTGCGCCGCCATGGTCGGAATGCCCGGCAGCGCGTCGCTGGGCTCCAGGCTGGTGATCGCCAGCGCCTTGACCTTGCCGCTGCGCACCTGCGGCATGGCAATCGCCGGCACCATGAAGCCGGCCTGCACGTCGCCGCCGATGATGGCGCTGATCACCTGCGGAAAGCCCGAATAGGGAATATGCGCCAGGTCGATGCGCGCGTCGTTCTTGAACATCTCCATCGCCAGGTGGGCGGAGCTGCCCGGGCCCACCGAGCCGTAGTTCAGCGCCCCGTTCTTCTCGCGCGCCAGCTTCACGAAGCCGGCCACGTCCTCGACCGGCAGGTTGCCCGGCACGGTCAGCACGTTGGGGCTGGTGGCCACCAGCGTGATGGGCGCCAGGTCCTTCAGCGGGTCGTAGCCCAGCGTCTTCTTGTACAGCGTGGGCGCGGTCACCAGCGGGCCGTTGATGGTGTACACCAGGGTGTAGCCGTCGGGCGTGCCCTTGGCCACCAGGCGCGTGCCGATATTGCCGCCCGCGCCCGGCTTGTTGTCGATGACCACCGGCTGCCCCAGTGCCTGCGCCAGCGGCTCGGCAATCGTGCGGGCCAGCAGGTCGGGCGACGAGCCGGGCGGGAAGGGCACCACCATGTGGATGGCGCGCTCGGGCCAGTCGGCATGGGCGGCGGCCGGCAGCAGCGTGGCGGCCGCCAGGGCCAGGAACAGGCGGCGCAGCAGCGCGCCGGCCCGGGACGGACGGGCTGTGGACATGACGGGGGCTCCTTGGGTTGTCTCGCTAATGACGCGGTTGTTGTTGGTCGTTCTTCAGGTCTCGAGCCGCGCTTCGCGCGCCAGCAGCGCGGAGACGGCGGTCATGGGCGCCACGCCGTCGAACAGCACGGCGCACACCGCTTCGGTAATGGGCAGCTCGACGCCCAGCGCGCGGGCGCGCTGCAGGGCGGCGCGCGCGCAGCGCACGCCTTCGGCGGTGATGCCGCTGGCCAGGATGTCGGCCAGCTTGCGGCCGGCGCCGATCTCCAGGCCCACGCGGCGGTTGCGCGACAGTTCGCCCGTGGCGGTCAGCACCAGGTCGCCCAGGCCGGTCAGGCCGGCGAAGGTCTCGGCCTGGGCGCCCAGCGCCACGCCGAAGCGGGTCATTTCCGCCAGGCCGCGGGTGATGAGGGCGGCGCGCGCATTGGTGCCCAGCGCCAGCCCGTCGCCAATGCCGCAGGCCACGGCGATGACGTTTTTCAGGGCGCCGCCGACCTCGACGCCGACCACGTCGGTGCTGGCGTACACGCGCACCGCCCCGCCATGCAGGGCGCGGGTGGTGGCTTCGCGCACGGGCTCGAGCGTGCTGGCAATGGTCAGGGCCACCGGCAAGCCCTGGGCGACTTCGCGGGCAAACGAAGGGCCCGACAGCACGCCGCCGGCGCTGCCCGGCATGCCGGCCAGCGCTTCGGCGACGATTTCGTGGGGCAGGCGGGCGGTGTCGGCTTCGAAGCCTTTGCAGGTCCAGACGACGGGGGCTTGCGCCAGGCCCAGGGCGGGCAGGCGCGCCGCCAGTTCGCGGCAGGTGGCATCCAGGCCGGCCACCGGCACGCCCAAGATGATCAGGGCGCGCGCGGGGTCGGCCGCAAGCGGCGCGAGCGCCGCCGAGAGGTCGCTGGTGACGGCCAGGGCGTCCGGCAGGGCGACGCCCGGCAGGTAGCGCGCATTTTCGCGAGCGTCGGCCATGGCGGAGGCCTGGGCGGCATCGCGCGCCCACAGCACGGCGCGGTGGCGGCGGCTGGCCACGGCGGCCAGCGCCGTGCCCCAGCTGCCCGCGCCCAGCACGGCGACGCTCAGCGGGGCGGGCAGCGAGGTCATGGGCAGGCCTGTCGGGTTACTGGCGGGTGGTGCCCGGCGGCAGGATGATGCCGGAGTCGTTGCCGTTGGCGCCGCCCTGTTGCTGCTGGGCCAGTTCGGCCAGGCGCTGCTCGTACAGGGCCTGGAAGTTCACTTCGGCCAGGTGCAGGGCCGGCAGCGAGGTGCGGGTGATGGCGTCGGCCACGTTGGCGCGCAGGTAGGGGTACAGCATGGTGGGGCAGACGATGCCCAGCAGCGCGTCCATTTGCTCGGCCGGGATGTTGGCCAGTTCGAAGATGCCGGCCTGGGTGCCCTCGACCAGGTACAGGACCTTGTCGTTGATGCGGGTGGTCACGGTGGCGGTGACGGTCGACTCGAACACCGTCTCGGCCAGGCGCTGCCCACCCACGTTGATGCTGACCTCGACTTGCGGCTGCTCTTGTTCCAGGAACACGTGCGGCGCGTTGGGCATTTCCAGCGACAGGTCTTTCAGGTAGACGCGCTGCAGATTGAACGAAGGCGCGTCGCCGCCTGCCTGCTGGGTGTTTTGGTCCTGTTCAGCCATGAGAATTTCCGGGTAGTAGGGTGGACAAAAGAAGAATGCGGCGGCGCGCCGCGATCAGGCGTTGAGCAGCGGCTCGAGGCCGCCGGCGCGGTCCAGCGCGACCAGGTCGTCGCAGCCGCCGATGTGCTTGTCGCCGATGAAGATCTGCGGCACGGTGCGCCGGCCGGTGCGCTCGATCATGACGTCGCGCTGCGACGGGTCCTGGTCGATGCGGATGATTTCCAGGTCGGCCACGCCGCGCTGCTTCAGCAGGGCCTGGGCGCGCGCGCAGTAGGGGCAATAATCCTTGGAATACATGACAACCTTGCTCATGCGGAGGCTCCGGGTCAGGATTTCTGGGTGACGGGCAGGCCGGCGGACGACCATGCACGCATGCCGCCTTCCATGACGGCGACTTCGGCAAAACCTTGCGAACGCAGGCGGCTGGCGATGCGGGTGGCATCGCGGCCGGTTTCGCACACCAGCACCAGCGGCTTGTTCTTGGGCAGGGAGCCGGCTTTTTGCTCGACCTCGGCCGCCGGCAAGCTGCGTGCCTGGGCGATGTGGCCGGCGCGGAATTGCTCGGCGGGGCGCACGTCGACCCACACGGCCTGGCGCTGGTTCACCATCTGGATGGCTTCGGAGGTGCTGATGCCCCCGCCGCTGCGGCCCTTGCGCAGCGCCGGCACGGCCAGCATGACGCCGGACACCAGCGCCACGGCGACGATGAAGATGTTGTTTTTGTCGAGCAAGAATTGCAGAAGATCCACGGAGGTTCCTGAGATGCGGCGGGCCTGCGCGCGGCGCGGCGCCTGGCTTTGAAACGGCAACCCCGGCGGGGCCCGCCCATGGGGGGCGATGGGCCGGTCTGCCGGGGAAACACGGGCAAAATCGCACAATTATAAAATGACCGCATTCTTCAACCCTGATCCCGCCCCGCGCGGCCCCGAATCATGCACAAACTCGTACTGATGCGTCACGGCGAAAGCCAGTGGAACCTCGAAAACCGCTTCACCGGCTGGACCGACGTCGACCTCACCGACACCGGCCGCGAGCAGGCCCGCAAGGCGGGCGAATTGCTCAAGAAAGAGGGCTACGAATTCGACCTGGCCTACACCTCGGTGCTCAAGCGCGCCATCCGCACCCTCTGGATCGCGCTGGACGCCATGGACGCGATGTACACCCCGGTGGGGATCAGCTGGCGCCTGAACGAGCGCCACTACGGCAGCCTGCAGGGCCTGAACAAGGCCGAGACCGCCGCCAAGTACGGCGACGAGCAGGTCCTGGTCTGGCGCCGCGCCTATGCCATCGCGCCCGAGCCGCTGGCCCTGGACGACGAGCGCCATCCGCGCTTCGACAGCCGCTACGCCAAGATCCCGGCCGACCAGCTGCCGGCCACCGAATGCCTGAAGGACACGGTCGCGCGCGTGCTGCCGTTCTGGAACGAGTCGATCGCCCCGGCCATCCGGTCCGGCCGCCGGGTGCTGGTGGCGGCCCACGGCAACAGCCTGCGCGCCCTGATCAAGCACCTGGACAACATCTCCGATGACGATATCGTCGGCCTGAACATCCCCACCGGCCAGCCGCTGGTCTACGAACTGGATGACGCGTTGCGCCCGATCCGCCATTATTATCTGGGCGATGCCGCGGAAATCGAGGCCGCCATGGCGGCGGTCGCGGCCCAGGGCAAGGCGAAAAAGGACTGATTCATGCGGTTTGCGGCAGGTGTGCTGTTGATGGCCGTGCTGGCGGCGTCGCCGTGGCCGGCCGCCGCGGCCGCATCGGACCTGGCCGATCGCCAGTCCGAGGCCGAGAAGCAGCAGGCCGCGCTGCGCGACCGCATCGGGTCGCTGCAGAAGGAAATCGACGCGCGCGAGGCCGCCCGCAAGGAAGCGGCCGACGCGCTGAAGGAATCGGAATCGGCGATCTCGCGCATCAACCGCCGGCTGCGCGAGCTGGCCGACGCCAACCGCCGCGCCGAAGCCGAGCTGGCCAGCCTGGAGCAGCAGATCGGCGTCCAGCAGCAGGCGCTGCAGCAGCGCCGCGGCGAACTGGCCGATCAATTGCGCACCCAATACGCCAGCGGCCTGTCGCCCTGGACGGCGCTGCTCTCGGGCGACGATCCGCAGCAGTTGGGGCGCAACCTGGGCTACCTGGGCTATGTATCGCGCGCCCGCGCCCAGACCGTGACGGCGTTGCGGCAGGACCTGGACCGCCTGGCGGCCCTGCAGGCCCAGGCCGACGTGCGTCGCGACGAAATCCAGAAAGTGGCGGCCGAGACCGCCGAGCAGAAGACTGAACTGGTGGCCCAGCAGAAAGAGCGGGCCACGCTGCTGGCGCAGCTCGAGGGACAGATCGCCGCGCAGCGCGCCGAGGCGCGCCAGTTGGGGCGCGACGACAGCCGCCTGTCGAACCTGATCGGCGACCTGGAAAAGGCTATTGCCGAGCAGGCCGAGGCGGCGCGCCGCGCCGAGGAAGCGCGCCTGCGCGCCGAGGCAGTGCGGCGCGCACAGGAGGCGCGGCTGGCCGAGGAAGCCCGCCAGAAGGCCGAGGCCGAACGCAAGGCCGCGGCGGCGCGCCAGGCCGCCCAGGCCCGCCGCGATGCCGAGGCGCGCGACGCCGCCCAGGCGCGCGAGCAGGTCGAGGCCGCCGCGCGCGGCCGCGAAACCGGGCGCGACGACGGCCCGGTGGCGCTGGCCGACCCGGACGCGGCCGGGCTGCGCCCTGCCGGCCCGGGCGATGCCCGCGTGGCCAGGCCGGAAGACCGGCCCGCCGCGCCGCCGCCGCAATCCCGCGCGCCCGCCCCGCAGGCCGAGGAGCCGGCCGAGGACGAATCCGCCCGCCAGCCGGCCCCGCGCCGCGCGGCGCCGCCGCCGGGCGGGGGCAACGGGTTGCGACAGGGCCTGCCGGTGCCGGTGCGTGGTACGGTACAGGGGCGTTTCGGGGTCGACCGCCCCGACGGCGGCGTCTGGCGCGGCATCGTGCTGCGCGCGCCGGCCGGCACGGCGGTCAAGGCCGTGGCGCCCGGCACGGTGGTCTATGCAGACTGGCTGCGCGGGTTCGGCAACCTGATCATCGTCGACCACGGCAAGCAGTACATGACCGTGTACGCTTATAACCAGAGCCTGCTCAAGCAGGTCGGGGACCCGGTCGCCGCGGGTGACGCCATCGCCACGGTGGGCGCCACGGGCGGGCAGGTGGAATCGGGCCTATACTTTGAGATTCGCCATCGTGGCGCCCCGGTGGATCCGGCCCAGTGGCTGGCTCTGTAGCCGGGTATCAAAATCAGGAAGTGTGCATGGGCACTCGCAAGTTTCGTGGTTTCGGTCTGGTCGCTATCGGCGCGGTGGCGGGCATCTTGCTCAGCGTGGGCGTCTCGGCGCTCGCCCAGCGCGGCAGCCCCTTGCCGCTCGACGAGCTCCGGCAGCTCAGCAACGTGTTCGCCGCCATCAAGAACAACTACGTCGAGGCGGTCGACGACAAGACCCTCATCAACAACGCCATTTCCGGCATGGTGTCGAACCTGGATCCGCATTCCGCGTATCTGGACGCCGACGCCTTCCGCGAAATGCAGACCACCACGCAGGGTGAATTCGGCGGCCTGGGCATCGAGGTCGGCGCCGAAGACGGCTTCGTCAAGGTCATCTCGCCCATCGAGGACACCCCGGCCGCGCGCGCCGGCGTCATGGCGGGCGACCTCATCATCAAGATCGACGACACGCCCACCAAGGGCATGTCGCTGAACGAAGCGGTCAAGCTGATGCGCGGCGCGCCCAAGACGCCCATCAACCTGACCATCATGCGCGCCGACAACCCGCAGCCCATCGTGGTGCACATCGTGCGCGACATCATCAAGGTGCGCAGCGTGCGCAGCAAGATGCTGGACGACGGCGTGGCCTACGTGCGCATCGCGCAGTTCCAGGAAAAGACCGGCGCCGACCTAGCCCGCCAACTCAAGGAACTGGGCGCCAAGGGCGCGCCCAAGGGCCTGGTGCTCGACCTGCGCAACGACCCGGGCGGCCTGCTGACCAGCGCCATCGGCGTGTCGGCGGCCTTCCTGCCGCCCGACGTGCTGGTCGTGTCCACCGATGGCCGCACGGCCGATTCGCGCCACAAGTACCTGGCCACGCCGTCCGAATATGCGCGCGGCGAAGGCAACTACCTGAGCGGCTTGCCCGGCTGGGTCAAGACCGTGCCCATGGTGGTGCTGGTCAATGTCGGCTCGGCCTCGGCTTCCGAGATCGTGGCCGGCGCGCTGCAGGACCACAAGCGCGCCAAGGTGCTGGGCAACCGTACGTTCGGCAAGGGCTCGGTGCAGATCATCCTGCCGCTCAGCCAGGACACCGGGGTCAAGCTCACCACTTCGCGCTATTTCACGCCCAGCGGCCGCTCCATCCAGGCCACCGGCATCGAGCCCGACTACGTCGTGGCCGACACCGCCGAGGGCGACCTGTTCCGCCTGCCGCGCGAAGCCGACCTGCAGCGCCACCTGTCCAACAAGCAGGGCGACGAGATCAAGTCCACGCTCGATCCCGAAGCGCCGCCGCTGCCGGCCAAGATGTTCGAGTTCGGCGGCAAGGACGACTTCCAGCTCAAGCAGGCGCTCAACCTGTTGGCCGGCCGCCCGGTCGAGAAGGGCAGCGCCCGCGCCCAGGCCAAGGCCAATGCCAAGCCCAGCGCCGGCGCGCCCGAGCGCATGACCATCACGCCGTCCGGAGTCGAACCCGCCAAGGGCCAATGAACGACCAGCAACTGCTGCGCTACGCCCGGCACATCCTGCTCGACGAGCTGGGCATCGAAGGCCAGGAGCAATTCCTGGCCGGCAGGGTGCTGATCATCGGCGCCGGCGGGCTGGGCTCGCCGGCCGCGCTGTACCTGGCCACCGCCGGGGTGGGCGACATCACCCTGGCGGACGACGACGTGGTCGAGCTGAGCAACCTGCAGCGCCAGATCCTGCACCAGGACGCCAGCGTGGGCCGCCCCAAGGCCGAATCGGGCCGCGATACGCTGGCCGCCTACAACCCCGAAGCCCATGTGACGGCGCGTGTCGAGCGCCTGGACGGCGCGCGGCTGGACGATGCCGTGGCGGCCGCCGACGTGGTGCTGGATTGCACCGACAATTTCACTACCCGGCATGCCATCAACCGTGCCTGCGTGCGACACCGCAAGCCCCTGGTGTCGGGGGCGGCGATCCGCTTCGACGGCCAGGTCAGCGTCTACGACCTGCGCCGCGACGACGCGCCCTGCTACCACTGCCTGTTTCCCGAGGCCGACGAAGTCGAAGACGCCAATTGCGCCACCATGGGGGTATTCGCGCCGCTGGTCGGCATCATCGGCGCCATGCAGGCGGCCGAGGCCCTGAAACTGCTGGCCGGGGTCGGCGAAAGCCTGTCCGGCCGCCTGTTGTGGCTGGACGTGCGCAGTATGCAATGGCGCAGCGTCAATGTGCAGCGCGACCCGGAATGCCCGGTCTGCGCCCGGCGCGGCCACGCCGCCGCAGCGGCCTAGCGGCCCTTTTCCTGTCTGCGGCTTGCCTGGCCGCGCGCCCCGCTATACATTCGTCCAAATAGTTGAACCCTAAACTAACGGAGACAGCGCCATGGGCTACCGCATTCCCGCATTCGAGCCGCGCAAGACGGCCTTGCTGGTCATCGACATGCAAAACGACTTCCTGTGCCCCGGCGCGCCGCTGGAAACACCGGCCGGCCGCGAACTGGTCCCCTTGCTGCGCGACACCATCGCGACGGCCCGGCAGGCCGGCGTGGCCATCATCTATACCGCCCACGTGCACCGCCGCGACGGTTGCGACATGGGGCGCTTCCGCGACATCTATCCACCCATCGCCGCCGGCCGGGCCCTGATCGACGAGACGCCGGGCGTGGATATCTACGTCGAGTGCGCGCCGCAGCCGGGCGACCTGCTCATCAAGAAACACCGCTACAGTGCGTTTTTCCAGACCGACCTGGAGATGATCCTGCGCGGCCGCGGCATCGACACTGTCGCCGTGGCGGGCGTCACCACCGAGGACTGCGTGCACGCCACCGCGCGCGACGCCATGTTCCGCGATTTCCACACCACGGTGTTGTCCGATTGCTGCGCCACCTATGATCATCCCGACCTGGGCCAGGGGGCGATGAGCTGGCGCCAGGTGCACCAGGCCACCCTGGTAGTCCTGGCGCAGTCCACCGCGGACGTGCGCACCGCGCGCGAATTCACGGCGGCATTGGGCGCCTGAGGCATCCGGGATAGCGGGCCGCGCGGCCCGCCCGAAACTCGTATCCTACGCCAAAAGTTTTCAGATAACCTGATAAATGCCTATAATCGGCGGATGCTGACCAAGTCGCTCACCCTCACCGAACAGGTCGCCGGCAAGCTTGCCGGCGATATTGCCGCGGGCGTGTACCCGGTGGGCGGCAAGCTGCCCACCGGCAAGGCGCTGGCGCAGTTGTATGGGGTCAGCGCGGCGGTCATCCGCGAGGCCACCGAGCGGCTGCGCGCCCAGGGCCTGGTGGCAAGCCGCCAAGGCGCCGGCTGCACGGTGGTGTCGCGCACCGCCAGCCGGGGGTTCCAGGTGCCCGGGCGCATTGCCCTGGACCGCGTCCAGCTGGCCAGCGTGTATGAACTGCGCATGGAACTGGAAGGCGGCGCCGCCGCCCTGGCCGCCACGCGCCGCACCGACGCCGACCTGGCCACCATGGCGCGCTGCCTGGCCGACCTGGAAAACCACCTGCGGCATCCGGACGAGGGCGTCGAGCAGGACATCGGTTTTCACGCCGCCATTGCCGTGGCAACCCACAATACCTATTACCAGCAGCTGCTGCAGTACCTGAACCTGCAGGTGCGGGCGGCTGTGCGCATGGCGCGCGAGAACACCCTGCAGCACCAGGCTGGACTGGTCGGCGACGTGCAGCGCGAACACGTCGCCCTGTACGAGGCCATCGCGGCGCGCGATCCGCAGCGCGCGCGCCAGGCCGCCGTGTTTCACCTGCAGCGCGCGGCGGCGCGCCTGCGGCTCGATTTCGCTTCCCTGGATACCCCGTCTTCGTCATGAACCCTACCGATTTTTCGCAGCGCCTGGTGCAGAAACTGGGCCCTGATACTGTTGTCACCAACCCCGCGGACATCGCGCCCTGGCTGTCCGACTGGCGCGGCCTGTACACCGGCCAGGCGCAGGCCGTGGTGCGCCCGCGCCGCACCGAAGAGGTCGCCCAATGCCTGGCGCTGTGCCAGCAGGCGGGCGTGCCGGTGGTGCCGCGCGGCGGCAACACGGGCATGTGCGGCGGCGCCACGCCGGACAGCGGCCCGGCCAACGTGGTGCTGAGCCTGGACCGCATGAACGCGGTGCGTTCCATCGATACCATCGCCAACACCATGGTGGCCGAGGCCGGCTGCATCCTGGGCAACCTGCGGCGCGCCGCCGACGAGGCGGGGCGGCTGCTGCCGCTGAGCCTGGCGGCCGAGGATTCCTGCCAGATCGGCGGCAACGTCTCGACCAATGCCGGCGGCGTGAACGTGGTGCGCTACGGCATGACGCGCGAGCTGGTGCTGGGCCTGGAGGCCGTGCTGCCCACCGGCGAGGTGTTCAACGGCCTGCGCACCCTGCGCAAGGACAACACCGGCTACGACCTGAAGCAACTGCTGATCGGCGCCGAAGGCACGCTGGGCGTGATCACCGCGGTGGCGCTGCGGCTGTTCCCCCGCACCGGCGTGCGTTCGGTCGTGCTGGCGGCCGTGCAGTCGCCCGCCCAGGCGCTGCAATTGTTCGAGCTGGTCTACGAGCAGTGCGGGCCGCGCCTGCAGGCCTATGAATTCTTCACCGGCGCATGCGTCGACCTGGTGCTGGCGCACGCCCAGGGCGTGCAGGAGCCGTTCGCGCAGCGCTATCCCGGCTATGTGCTGATGGAGCTGGCCGACACCGCCGACGAGGCCGCGTTGAACGCGCTGCTGGAAAGCGTGATCGGCGCGGCGCTCGAGCGCGAGCTGTGCCTGGATGCCGCCGTGTCGTCGTCATTGGCGCAGTTGCAGGCGCTGTGGAAGCTGCGCGAGGAGATTTCCGAAGCCCAGCGCGCCGACGGCCCGCACCTGAAGCACGATATCTCGCTGCCGATCGAGCGCATTCCCGAGTTCATGCAATCGGCCGAGCAGCGGCTGCGCGCCCTGCACGCCGGGCTGCGGCCGTTCATCTTCGGCCATTTCGGCGACGGCAACCTGCACTACAACCTGTCGCGCCCGGCCGGCGCGCCGCGCGAATGGGCGGCCGAGCATGGCGCGGCCATCACCGACGCGGTGCTGGACGAGGTCAACCGCTATGGCGGCAGCATCAGCGCCGAGCATGGCATCGGCCAGCTCAAGCGCGACCATTTCCTGCACAGCAAAGACCCGCTGGAACTGCGGCTGATGCGCGACATCAAGCGGCTGCTGGATCCGGCGGGCATCCTGAATCCCGGCAAACTGCTGTAGCCGGCCCGTTTTTCACCACCATCATTTCACGGAAGAGACACATGCATGCGAACTACATAGGCGGGAACTGGGTCGACGGCGTCGACGTCCGCGCCAACATCAACCCCTCCAACCTGGCCGACGTCGTCGGCGAGTATGCGCAGGCCGACGCCGCCCAGGCCGGCCAGGCCATCGCCGCCGCCCACGCGGCCGCCTACGAATGGGCCCGCACTACCGGCCAGCGGCGCGCCGATATCCTGGACGCGGTCGGCAACGAGATCCTGGCGCGCAAGGAAGAGCTGGGCCGGCTGCTGTCGCGCGAAGAGGGCAAGACCCTGCCGGAAGGCATCGGCGAGGCCACCCGCGCGGGCTACATCTTCAAGTTCTTCGCCGGCGAGGCGCTGCGCATCCCGGGCGAGAAGCTGCCGATGGCGCGCCCCGGCATCGAGGCCGACGTGACGCGCGAGCCGGTGGGCGTGGTGGGCATCATCGCGCCGTGGAACTTCCCCATCGCGATCCCGGCCTGGAAGATCGCGCCGGCGCTGGCCTACGGCAACACGGTGGTGTTCAAGCCGGCCGACCTAGTGCCGGGCAGCGCCTGGGCGCTGGCCGAGATCCTCAGCCGCGCCGGCCTGCCGGCCGGCGTGTTCAACCTGGTGATGGGCCGGGGCAGCATCGTCGGCCAGGCCATCCTGGACGACAAGCGCGTCGATGCCATCAGCTTCACCGGCTCGGTCGCCACCGGCCGCCGCGTGGCCCAGGCGGCCATGAACCGCATGGCCAAGGTGCAGCTCGAAATGGGCGGCAAGAACCCCATGGTGGTGCTGGACGATGCCGACCTGAAGGTGGCGGTGGAAAGCTGCGTCAACGGCGCGTATTTCTCCACCGGCCAGCGCTGCACGGCGTCCAGCCGCCTGATCGTGCAGAAGGGCATCTACCCGCGTTTCGTGGCCGCCGTGCAGGAGCGCCTGCAGGGCCTGAAGATCGACGACGCGCTGCTGCCGGGCACCGACATCGGCCCCGTGGTCGACGACAGCCAGCTGGCGCAGAACCAGAAGTACATCGGCATCGGCCGCGACGAGGGCGCCAGCCTGGCCTATGGCGGCGAGCTGGTCAAGCGCGCCACCGAGGGCTACTACATGACGCCCGCGCTGTTCGTGGACTGCGGCAATGACCTGCGCATCAGCCGCGAGGAAATCTTCGGCCCGGTGGCCGCGGTGATCCCGGCCGACTCGTTCGAGCACGCGCTGGAGCTGGCCAACGACACCGAATTCGGCCTGTCGGCGGGCATTTGCACCACGTCGCTGAAGTACGCCACCCAGTTCAAGCGCGACGCGCAGGCCGGCATGGTGATGGTCAACTGCCCGACCGCGGGGGTCGACTACCATGTGCCGTTCGGCGGCCGCAAGGGTTCCAGCTATGGGCCGCGCGAGCAGGGGCGCTACGCGGCCGAGTTCTACACCACCGTCAAGACGGCTTATACCGCGGCCTGATCGTGCCGTTGCTCGTGGCGTAGCGGGGTAGTGGGCGTTGTCGTCCTATTGACGTCGTTGCGGGCGGGCGGGGGGCGGCGGGGCTTCCGGGGCCGCCCGGGCGCCCTGCGCGCCCGGTACCGCTTCGTCAACCTCGTCGCTGCGCTCCTTCGGTTTCCCTCGCTCGGCCCCGAGGCGCCCCGCCACCCCCCGCCCGCCCGCAACGACTCACGATAGGTCGTTATCGTCACATCGCCGGGGCGAGCCGCGTTCTTCTGCTTCGTGGCCGCGGTGGGGTGAACAGGAACAATGTAGCGGGCCGCGCGGACGGGCCGCCCCGCGCGGCCCGTCCGCGCATCTGGTTTTCGCATGCTACGGCCTGGAGCCACGGCATCCCGTCTCGTTGGTAGCGCGCCGTTACCACTTCCATTCACGCCGCGCGACCACCGAATGGCCGGACCAGCCGCGCAGGGCGGCTTGTCCGGCCGGCCCCGCACCATGTTCTTCTTTTAGTTGGAGTTCCCACGAAGCTGAAGAACCCTATCCGTCCCGCCGGCGTGTGGGATTGAGTTGCAATGAGTCGAGGCGTGGCGCTGGCTGGGGCGGGGCGCCTCGGGGCCGAGCGAGCGGATGTCGAAGGGAGGGCCGGACGGCCCGGACGAGACGAGCGAAGCGGTGCCGGGCGCGCAGGGCGCCCGGACGGCCCCGGAAGCCCCGCCCCAGCCAGCGCCACGCCTCGACGCCGCAAGAACCCAACCTCAGCCCGCCCGATAGGCAGGCCTAGGCCTTACGTCTGGTGGTAAATCTCCGCCCCTTTCTTCACGAACTCCACCGCCTTCTCCTGCATGCCCTTCTGCAGGGCGTCTTTCTCGTTCACGCCTTGCGCGGCTGCGTAGTCGCGCACGTCCTGGGTGATTTTCATGCTGCAGAAGTGCGGCCCGCACATGGAGCAGAAGTGCGCCACTTTCATCGAGTCCTTGGGCAGGGTCTCGTCGTGGAACTCCTTGGCGGTGTCCGGGTCCAGGCCCAGGTTGAACTGGTCGTCCCAGCGGAACTCGAAGCGCGCCTTGGACAGCGCGTTGTCGCGGATGGCGGCGCCCGGGTGGCCCTTGGCCAGGTCGGCGGCGTGGGCGGCGATCTTGTAGGTGATGATGCCGTCCTTGACGTCCTTCTTGTTGGGCAGGCCCAGGTGTTCCTTGGGCGTCACATAACAGAGCATGGCCGTGCCGTACCAGCCGATCAGCGCCGCGCCGATGCCCGAGGTGATGTGGTCGTAGCCCGGCGCGATGTCGGTGGTCAGGGGGCCCAGCGTGTAGAACGGCGCTTCGTGGCAGTGTTCCAGCTGCAGCTCCATGTTCTCCTTGATCATCTGCATCGGCACGTGGCCCGGGCCTTCGATCATGACCTGCACATCGTGCTTCCAGGCCACCTGGGTCAGTTCGCCCAGCGTCTTGAGCTCGGCGAACTGGGCCTCGTCGTTGGCGTCATAGCCCGAACCGGGCCGCAGGCCGTCGCCCAGCGAGAAGCTGACGTCGTAGGCCTTCATGATTTCGCAGATTTCCTCGAAGCGCTCGTACAGGAAGCTTTCCTTGTGGTGCGCCAGGCACCACTTGGCCATGATCGAGCCGCCGCGCGACACGATGCCGGTCATGCGGTCGGCCGTCATGGGAATGAACGGCAGGCGCACGCCGGCGTGGATGGTGAAGTAGTCCACGCCCTGTTCGGCCTGTTCGATCAGCGTGTCGCGGAAGATCTCCCAGGTCAGTTCCTCGGCCTTGCCGTCGACTTTCTCCAGGGCCTGGTAGATGGGCACGGTGCCGATCGGCACCGGCGAGTTGCGGATGATCCACTCGCGGGTTTCGTGGATGTGCTTGCCGGTGGACAGGTCCATCACCGTGTCGCCGCCCCAGCGGATGGCCCAGGTCATTTTCTCGACTTCTTCGCCGATGCCCGAGCTGACCGCCGAGTTGCCGATGTTGGCGTTGATCTTGACCAGGAAATTGCGGCCGATGGCCATCGGCTCGACTTCCGGGTGGTTGATGTTGGCCGGGATGATGGCGCGCCCGCGCGCCACCTCGTCGCGCACGAATTCAGGCGTGATGGCGGCCGGGATGGCGGCGCCGAAGGATTGCCCCGGGTGCTGGCGCAGCAGGCGGCGCGCCAGCTTCTCGCCGTCCGGACCGCTGGCCCGTAGTGTTTCCAGATACTGCTCGCGGCGCAGGTTCTCGCGGATGGCGACGAACTCCATTTCCGGGGTGACGATGCCGCGCCGGGCATAGTGCATCTGCGACACATTGGCGCCCGGACGGGCGCGGCGCGGCGGGCGCTGCAGGTCGAAGCGCATGGCCGTCAGCTTCGGGTCGGTCAGGCGCGCCTTGCCGTAGTCGCTGGTGGGGCCGGCCAGCACTTCGGTGTCGCCGCGCTCTTCGATCCAGGCCTTGCGCAGGGCCGGCAGCCCGCGGCGGATGTCGATCTTGACGTCCGGGTCGGTGTACGGGCCGCTGGTGTCGTACACCGTCAGCGGCGGGTTGCGTTCGCCGCCGAACATGGTGGGCGTGTCGTCCTGCGAGATCTCGCGGAACGGCACGCGGATGTCCGGGCGCGAACCGGTCTCGTAGATCTTGCGGGATTTGGGCAGCGGCGCGACGGCGGCGGCATCGACCTCGGCCGTGGCTGCCAGGAACTTCGGATTGGCGTTCATGAGGAAAGCTCCAAGAAATAGTCTGGAGCCGAATCGGGATGGATTCCGGGCCGGGCGGGGCCGCGCGCGAGGCGGGGCGGGCACGGAATACGCTCCCAGCATCGGCATTATCCGTACTGGTACGAAGGGACTCTCTCAACACGTCGGGCGCGGATTGCGCCGACGAGTACCCCTGCGTGAACCCGCAGTATAGGCCGGATTGCGGCTTACATCTGTATACGCTTGGGACTATCGGGGGACGCGCTTGCCCTGTAAACTTTTTTGTAACGCCGGGAGTACGTTGCCTGGCATGCCTGTCCCCAGTCATTTGAAGAAGGAATCGAATCATGCAACTGACCCTCCGCAAGCTGGCTCCGGCTTTCGCTGCCCTGGCGCTCGTGCTGGCAGGCTGCAAGACCGCTCCCACCCAGAAGGCCGAGACCGATGCCGCCGGCACCACCCAGCCTCAACCGTCGCAGCAGGCCTCGGCCGCCGCGGTCGAGTTCTACGTGGCCCAGCCCGACCAGGCTCCGGGCCTGATGGAAGTGAAGATTCCCGACGGCGCCCTGTACATGCAGCGCCAGCCCGTGCTGACCCGCAGCGACCTCACCGAAGCCGCCGCGCTGGTCGACCGCCAGGGCCAGAATTTCGTCGGGCTGCGCTTTACCGAAGAAGGCGCGCGCAAGCTGAACGACATCAGCAGCAAGAACATCGGCAACATGCTGGCCCTGGTCATCGACCGCGAACTGGTGGCCGCGCCGCGCATCGCCGAGCCGCTGAACCGCGGCGTGCTGGCCTTCAGCGTGCCGTCGGCCCAGGCCGCCTCGGAAATCGCCGCCAAGATCCGCGGCGACCAGCCCGCGCCCGCCAATGGCGCCACGCCGGCCGCTCCCGGCGCCGGCACGGGCGCCACGCCGCCGTCGCCGGCCGCGCCCACCGCGCCGGCTTCCAAGACGCCCTGAAAGGCAGGTAATCAGTAATCAGGGATTCCCGCCCGGCGCTGCCGGGCGGGCCACCGCGCCGGGGCCCGTGGAGAACCGGCCCTAGGCGCCGCCGCGGCGCTTGCGGCCCTTGGTGTCGGCGTAGCCGCGCAGATAGCCGTCGACGATCATGCGCAGCCACTTGTCCACTTCGTTCCGGTCGCTGGTCGACAAGGTCTGGATCAGGCTGGGCGGCACCGTGGGAAACGGCCACGGGGCGGGGGTTCCGGCTGGTCCCGCGGGGGCGGCGGGCTCCGTCAGCACGTGCGGACCGGGCGCGCCGGGCAGGCTGTAGGCTTCCCGTTTTTCCATGGGGCCCTTGCCGGTTTCCAGCCAATCCAGTTCGATGCGCAGCACGCTGGCGATCTTGCGGCTCGACCGGCTGGAACGGCGCTGTCCGCTTTCGTAGCCGGCGATCGAGCTTTGCGACAGACCGCAGGCGCGCGCCAGGCTTTCCTGCGTATGGTGGCGCAGCGTCCTGGCGTATTTCAATCGGTCCGAAAATGTCTTCACGAAGCGATTGAACCGTGCGTTCAGATTACTTTGGCGATACTCGAAATTACTTTTGTGGTTTTCGCCGAGGAAATTCATGCACATTGCGTCCGACGCCATCGTCATCCAATGCGGCACATCCCGTCGCCCGCACTTGCCGGAAGCACTCTCCGCCGTCGGCTGGTCAGTTCGCGGCTGCAACGCCATTGCCCAGCTCGGAGCCCTGGCGGAGCAGGGCACTGCGCAACTGCTCGTCCTGGAAGCTGCCACCGAATTGCTGTGCACGCTGGCGGGCATCGCCCGCTTCACGGTGCCTGGCGCCGTACTCATTGCCCTGGTCGACGCCGAGGCGGTCGGGCCGCGGGTCCTTGCCCTGGAGGCTGGCGCCGACGCCTGCTGCACCGTCCAGGTCGACATCCGCGAGCTTTCCGCGCTGGCCCGGGCCCTGTACCGACGGCGCGAAGACCGTGCCCCGCGGCCAGACGGGCGCGGGCCGGCCTGGCAGTTGATTGGCGGGGGCAGGGTGCTGGCGGGGCCGGCAGGCCAGCGCCTGCCGCTGACGTTCACCGAAAGCGCCTTTCTGCTGCGCCTGTTGTCCACGCCGGGTCATCGCCTGCCGCGCGAGCGGCTGATCGCCGCCGCCAACGGAGCGGCCCATATCGGGCAGTCGCCCCGCAGCGTCGATGTCATGGTGTCGCGGCTGCGCGCCAAGGCGCAGCGGCTGGGCGTCGAGCTGCCGCTGCTGGCCGTGCGTCAATGGGGGTACATGTTTCTGGCCGACGAGCCTGGCGCGGACGGCCCGGCCACGGGCCCCGATTGCGCGGCGACTGGCGGCCGGGGCGCTTTCTAGCGGGAACAGGTCCTAGGTCACCACCAGGTTGTCGCGGTGCATCAGTTCCGGGTCGGTCATGCTGCCGAGAATCTGCGCGATGCGCGACGAAGGCTGGCGCAGGATGCGGCGCGTATCGGCGGCCGAATAATTGATCAGGCCGCGCGCGCATTCGGCGCCCTGGGCGTCCACGCAGGCGACCACGTCGCCGCGCTCGAACTCGCCCTGCACCTCGACCACCCCGATGGGCAGCAGGCTCTTGCCTTCGTGCAGCAGGGCCCGCACCGCGCCGTCGTCCAGCACCACGCGACCGCGCAGCCGCAGGTGGTCGGCCAGCCATTGCTTGCGCGCCGACCATACCGGCAGCACCGCGCGCAGTTCGGTGCCGATGCACTCGCCCTGTGCCAGGCGCGTCAGCACGTTGCGCTCGCGCCCCGAGGCAATGACGGTGTGCGCGCCGCTATGCGCCGCGCGCTTGGCCGCCAGGATCTTGGTCAGCATGCCGCCGGTGCCGATGCCCGAGCCCGCGCCGCCCGCCATGGTTTCCAGCGCGGTGTCGCCCGCCTGCGCATGCGCGACGAATACCGCGGCCGGGTTCTTGCGCGGGTCGGAATCGTACAGGCCGCGCTGGTCGGTCAGGATGACCAGCGCATCGGCCTCGATCAGGTTGGTGACCAGGGCGCCGAGCGTGTCGTTGTCGCCCAGGCGGATCTCGTCGGTGACGACCGTGTCGTTCTCGTTCACGATGGGCACCACGCCCAGGCGCAGCAGGGCAAAGATGGTGCTGCGCGCATTCAGGTAGCGGCGCCGGTCGGCCAGGTCTTCGTGGGTGAGCAGGATCTGCGCGGTGCGCAGCCCGTGCTCGGCGAAAGCTGCTTCGTAGGCCTGGCACAGCCCCATCTGCCCCACCGCGGCGGCGGCCTGCAATTCGTGCATGACCGACGGGCGCTTGCGCCAGCCCAGCCGCGCCATGCCTTCGGCGATGGCGCCGCTGGAGACCAGTACGACTTGCTTGCCCTGCTGGCGCAGCGCGGCGATCTGGGCGGCCCAGTGCGCCACGGCGGCGCGGTCCAGGCCGCGGCCTTCATTGGTGACCAGGGATGAACCCACCTTGGCCACCAGCCGGGTGGCGGAGGCGATGACGGAAACGGCGGTATTGTCGGCAGTCATGGCGATGACCGGTGTTGCGATATACGGATGCCGCGAGGCGCGGCCGGCGGTGAACGAGAGTGCGATTATGGCTTATTCGTCACCGCCATGCGGCGCATTGGGCGCCGGGCCGTCTTCGCGCGTGGCGTCGAAGCGCGGGTCTTCGGCCACGTAGGTGCCGTCGGCCTGGTCCTGCGCCAGGTGGTCCTTGCGCTGTTCGGCGTCCAGGTAGTCCTGCAGCGCCCAGATCAGGTCCTGGGTGCCGTCGCCGTTCAGGCCCGAGATGGCGAACACCGGGCCCTGCCAGTTGAACAGCTCGACGAAGCGCTGCCGCGCGGCGTCCGGGTCGGCCACCATGTCGAGTTTGTTCAGCACCAGCCAGCGCGGCTTGGCGGCCAGTTCGGGGTCGTAGCGGCGCAGTTCCTCGACGATGGCGCGCGCGTCGGCCACGGCCTGCCCGATGGGATCGGCGTCCGGGTCGGGCGAGGCGATGTCGACCAGGTGCAGCAGCACCCGGGTGCGCGCCAGGTGGCGCAGGAACAGGTGGCCCAGGCCGGCGCCTTCGGAGGCGCCTTCGATCAGGCCGGGGATGTCGGCCACCACGAAGCTGCGCGACGGCGAGGTGCGCACCACCCCCAGGTTGGGGTGCAGGGTGGTGAACGGGTAGTCGGCCACCTTGGGCCGCGCATTGGAAATGCGGCTGATGAGGGTGGACTTGCCGGCATTGGGCAGGCCCAGCAGGCCGACGTCGGCCAGCACCTTCAGCTCGAGCCGCAGGCGGCGCTGCTCGCCTTCCTTGCCGGGGGTCCACTGGCGCGGCGCGCGGTTGGTGCTGGACTTGAAATGCAGGTTGCCCAGGCCGCCCTGGCCGCCGGCGGCCAGGGTGACTTGCTGGCCATGGCGATTCAGGTCGAACAGCAATTCGCCGCTGTCGGCGTCGTGCACGATGGTGCCCACCGGCACGCGCAACGTGATGTCGGGCGCCGCGGCGCCGTATTGGTCCGAGCCCCGGCCGTTCTCGCCATTCTTGGCGCGGTGCAGGCGGGCGTAGCGGAAGTCGATCAGCGTATTGATGTTGCGGTCGGCCACGGCGTAGATGCTGCCGCCGCGCCCGCCGTCGCCGCCGTCCGGGCCGCCCTTGGGAATGAATTTTTCGCGGCGAAAGCTCGCCACGCCATTGCCGCCCTTGCCGGCGATGACCTCGATGGTGGCTTCGTCTACGAATTTCATGGAAGTACTCGAATGCTGAAGCAAAAAAGCCCTGCCGCGTGCGACAGGGCTTTTGCCGTCATGGGTAACGGCGGGCCGTTACTCGGCCGCCACGACCGACACGGTCTGCTTGTTCAATGCGCCCTTGAAGCCGAATTGAACCTTGCCGTCGACCAGCGCGAACAAGGTGTGGTCCTTGCCGATGCCGACGTTGGTGCCGGGGTGGAAACGGGTGCCGCGCTGGCGCACGATGATCGAGCCAGCCGGGATTTGTTGGCCGCCAAAAACCTTGACGCCCAGTCGCTTCGATTCTGAGTCGCGACCGTTACGCGTAGAGCCGCCGCCCTTTTTCTGTGCCATGTTGATAGCTCCTGCTAATCAATAACCGGGATGATCGTTAGGCCGTGATGGCTTCGATGCGGATCTCGGTGTAGTTCTGACGGTGGCCCTGATGCTTCTGGTAGTGCTTGCGACGGCGCATCTTGAAGATCTTGACCTTGTCGTGCCGGCCATGCGCAAGAACCGTCGCCTTGACCACGGCGCCAGCGACGAGAGGAGTGCCAACCTTGAGTTGGTCGCCTTCGCCCACCGACAGGACCTGGTCCAGGGTGATTTCTTGCCCGATGTCAGCAGGTATCTGTTCTACCTTGAGTTTTTCGCCAGCGGCAACGCGATACTGCTTGCCACCGGTTTTTACGACCGCGTACATGGGTTTTTCCTTGAGGGTTTCGTACTTAAAACGTACTAAGAACTTCGTGCCGACTTCGCCCAGCTTCGCAAGCAACGCGGGCTGCGAACGGGTTTCCGTATCGACCGAACCATAAATTCTAGCCCGTGCCTGTGGAAAAGTCAAAAACCCCTTACAGGGCAGGCGCTTAGCGGGCTTCCGGCGCCAGCGCCACGCGAGCGGCGATGGCCCGGGCGGCGCGCCGCACCCCCTGGGTCACCGCCTGCACGTGCGCGGTGTCCAGGCGGTCGGCCGGCACCGACGCGCTGACGGCCACCCGCTTGCCCAGCGCCGTCTCGCCCACGCAGGCGGCATAGCAATACAGGCCGGCGGCCACTTCTTCGCGGTCGTACGCCAGGCCGTCGGCGCGCACCTGCGCCAGTTCGCGCAGCAGGGCCTCGCGGTCGGTCTGGGTGCGCTCGCTGACCGCCGCCAGGCGGGCCGGCAGCGCCCCGGCCAGGGTGTCGTCCGGCAAGCTGGCCAGCAGGGCCTTGCCCAGGGCGCAGGCGTGAGCCGGCAGGTGCGACCCCAGTTCGGATACCAGCCGCACCGGCCGGCGCGCGTCCTCGCGCGCCAGGTAGACCACCTCGGCGCCGTCCAGCACGGCCAGTTGCATGACTTCGTTGTGGCGCTCCACGAATTCGGCGGCGGCGGCGCGGAAGGCCGCTTGCAGCCCGTCGTGGCGCAGGTAGGCCGCGCCCAGCGCCATGAGTTCCAGCCCGATGACATAGCCGTCGCCGGCGCGGTCGACCCAGCGCCGCTGTACCAGCGAGTCCAGCAGCAGGTACAGCGAGCTGCGCGGCATGGCGCAGGCGCGCGCCAGGTCGGCCGCCCGCAGCGGTTCGCGCTGGGCGGCCAGGGCCCGCAGGATGTCGTGCGCGCGGCGGATGGCGGGCACTTCGTAGTCGGTCGTTGCCATGCTGTCCAATATATTGGAATAAAAGTCATTATATTGGACATTCCCTGCCGGCGTTTCTAGACTTGCCGTCATACGACGGGGCGATCCGCCGCCCCGCGACCCGGAGACACCCGCATGCCCCTGTCCAATGATTTGCCCGTAGACCTCGACCGCGCCTTGCTGGTAGGCCGCGTCTGGCGGCCCGCCCCCATCGACGGCCCGAGCGTGGTGGCCGTGCGCGACGGCCAGGTCGTCGACCTGACGGCCATCGTGCCCACGCTGGCCGACTTGCTGGACCGCCCCGATCGCCTCGACATCGCCCGCCATGGCGAAGGGGAATCGCTGGGCCCGGCCAGCGAGTTGCTGCGGCGCAGCCTGGCCGGCGCCGCCGGCGAGGGGCCGACCCCGCTGGCGCCCTGCGACCTGCAGCCCGTCAAGGCGGCCGGCGTGACCTTCGCGGTCAGCCTGCTGGAGCGCCTGATCGAAGAGCAGGCCGGGGGCGACGCCAGCCGCGCCGAGGAGGTGCGCGCGCGCATCCATCGCCTGATCGGTTCCGACCTGTCGCAACTGCACCCGGGGTCGCCGCAGGCCATGGCCCTCAAGGCCGAGCTGCAGGCGCGCGGCCAGTGGTCGCAATACCTGGAAGTGGGCATCGGCCCCGACGCCGAGGTATTTTCCAAGGCGCCGCCCATGGCGTCGGTCGGTTCGGGGGCCTGGATCGGCCTGCTGCCGCAGTCCGAGTGGAACAACCCGGAGCCGGAAATCGTGCTGGCCGTCGACAGCCGCGGCGAGGCGGTCGGCGCCACGCTGGGCAACGACGTCAACCTGCGCGATATCGAGGGCCGCAGCGCCCTGTTGCTGACCAAGGCCAAGGACAACAACGGCTCGTGCGCCATCGGGCCGTTCGTGCGCCTGTTCGACCCGCATTTCACCCTGGACGACGTGCGCGGCGCCGATGTGTCCCTGCGCATAGAAGGGGAGGACGGCTTCGTGCTCGACGGCGTCAGCCACATGCGCGAGATCAGCCGCGACCCGCTCGACCTGGTGCGGCAGGCCTGCCAGTATCACCAGTACCCGGACGGGTTCATGCTGTTCCTGGGCACCATGTTCTCGCCCACCCAGGACCGCGCCGGGCAAGGCAGCGGCTTCACGCACCGGCAGGGCGACGTGGTGCGGATCGCCTCGCCGCGGCTGGGCGCGCTGGTCAACCGCGTCGGTTTGTGCGACGGCATTCCACCCTGGAACTTCGGCGTGCGCGCCCTCTACGCCCATTTGCGCCAGCGCGGGTTATAGCGCGATTGGCGGCGCGGACGGGGACGCATACCCCGTATAATTCGGCAGACCCCGGTTCCGGCACGGCGCGCCCGTGCCGCGGACCAAAGAGCCAAGGGTCGGCTCCCCTGTTATCTGCCGGATACGTTTTGAATCTCCCAGAGCTGATCGCCCCCATTGCCGATGACATGAAGGCCGTCGACGCGGTTATCCGCGGACGCCTCGATTCGGAAGTCGTACTCATCCGGACGATCGCCGACTACATCATCGGCGCCGGCGGCAAGCGCATGCGGCCGGCCATGGTGCTGATGATGGCGCGCGCCCTGGGCTACCAGGGCGAGAACCACCGGCTGCTGGCCGCCGTGGTGGAATTCATCCATACCGCCACGCTGCTGCACGACGACGTGGTCGACGAATCCGACCTGCGCCGCGGCCGCGAGACGGCCAACGCCATGTTCGGCAACGCCGCCAGCGTGCTGGTGGGCGATTACCTGTATTCCCGGTCGTTCGAGATGATGGTCGAGGCCGGTTCGATGCGCATCATGCAGATCCTGTCCGAGGCCACCACCGTGATCGCCGAGGGCGAGGTGCTGCAACTGCTCAACGTGCACGATCCCGACGTCTCGCAAGACCGCTACCTGCAGGTGGTGCGCTACAAGACCGCCAAGCTGTTCGAGGCCGCCGCCCAGGTGGGGGCGGTGCTGGCCGGCGCCACGCCGGCGCAGGAAGAAGCCGCCGCCGCCTACGGCCGGCACATCGGCACCGCCTTCCAACTGGTCGACGACGTGCTCGACTACAGCGGCGACGCCCACGCGCTGGGCAAGAACGTCGGCGACGACCTGCGCGAGGGCAAGCCCACGCTGCCGCTCATCCGCGTCATGGAAACCGGCACCCCGGCCCAGCGCGAACTGATCCGCAATGCCATCAAGGAAGGCGACGCCGACTTCGCCGCCGTCGCCGAGGCCATCCAGGCCACCGACGCGCTCGAACACGCGCGCCGGGCGGCCGATGCCGAGGCCGATGCGGCCCGCCAGGCGCTGGCCGCCTTCCCCATTTCCGTTTATCAGAAATCCCTGTTAGAATTCTGCGCTTTCGCGGTGAATCGTGACCGCTGAAAAACCGGGGCGTAGCTCAGCCTGGTAGAGTACTGCGTTCGGGACGCAGGAGTCGGAGGTTCGAATCCTCTCGCCCCGACCATTCATTTGGTCGAATTCCTGGCGGTGTTTCCCACGCCGCCGCAAGAAGCCGGTATCGCGCAAGCGGTGCCGGCTTTTTTGCGTGGCGGGCGCGAGGCCGCCCGCAATCAATAGCCGGCGGGGTAGCCGTCCTTGCGGTGATCCGACGCGGCCAGATAGCCGCCTTGATCCAGCCTCATGGCCAGTTGGGCGCTGCCGAACTCCAGGTCGAAGCGCGGCGCCACCTCGACGGGGTGGCCGTACTCGCGCAGTTGCTCCACCGTCTCGGGCGGGCAGTTCCATTCGACCGCCACGCCGAGGTTGTCGTCTTTCACGCGCCAGCGCGGCGCATCGCTGGCCGCCTGCGGGTTCTGGCCGAAGTCGGCGACCCGGCTGGCGATTTGTACATGGCCCTGGGCCTGCATGGAGCCGCCCATGACGCCGAAGCTCATCAAGGGCTGGCCATTCTTCATCAGGAAACCGGGAATGATGGTGTGGAACGGGCGCTTGCCGGGCGCCACTACATTGGGATGCCCGGGGCGGGTGGAGAAGCCCCAGCCGCGGTTCTGCAGCGCGATGCCGGTGCCGGGCACCACCACGCCGGAGCCGAAGCCCTTGAAGTTGGACTGGATGAACGACACCATCGTGCCGCGCCGGTCGGCGGCCGTCAGGTAGACGGTGCCGCCGCTATGCGGGTTGCCGGGGCGCGGCGCGCCGGCGCGCGCCGGGTCGATCAGCCTGGCGCGCTCGGCCAGGTAGGCGGGGTCCAGCAAGTGCGCGCTGGATATCTGCATGTGTTCCGGATCGCCCACGTGCGCATAGAGGTCGGCGAATGCCAGGCGCATGGCCTCGATCTGCAGGTGCAGGGTGCGCCCGGTGTCGCGGCCGGTGCCGGACAGGTCGAAATGTTGCAGCATGCCCAGGGCCATGAGGGCGCCGATGCCTTGGCCGTTGGGGCCGATTTCGAACAGTTCGTACTCGCGGTAGCGCATGCTGATCGGCTGCACCCAATCGGCCTGGTGACGCGCCAGGTCCGCTTCGGTAATGTAGCCGCCCGTGCCGCGCGCGTGCGCGGCGATGGCGGCGGCGAGTTCGCCGCGATAAAAACTCTCGCCTTGGCTGCGGGCGATGCTTTCCAGCGTGGCCGCTTGTCCAGGGCAGCGGAAGCGCTCGCCGGGCAGCGGCGCGCGGCCGCCCGGAGCGAACGATTCGGCGAAGCCCGGCTGGCCGCTCAACTTGGCGATTTGCTTTTGCCACTGGCGGTGTACCGTGGGCGAGACCAGGTAGCCATCGCGGGCGTAGCGGATGGCCGGCTCGAACAGGTCTTCGAAGGGCAGCGAGCCGAATTTTTCCCAGATGGCGCGCCAACCCGATACCACGCCGGGTACCGTCACGCTGCCCCAGCCGATCGGGTCCATGCTGTCGAGATGGGCGAACTTCCCGGTTTCCCAGGCGGCCGGTGCGCGGCCCGAGGCATTCAGGCCATGCATCTGCCCTTCATGCCAGACGATGGCGAACATGTCGCCGCCGATGCCGTTCATACAGGGCTCGACCACCGCCAGCGTAATCGCGGTCGCCAGCGCCGCGTCGATCGCGTTGCCGCCGCGGGCGTACATTTGCAGGCCGGCGGCGCTGGCCAGCGGCTGCGAGGTACTGACGACGTTGTCGGCCAGCAGGGGCATGCGTTGCGACGGGTAGGGCAACTGCCAGAAGGGGTCGGTGGGAATGGGCATGGATACGGGATCGTAGAGGCGGGCCGCCGCCAGGCGGCCCGGAAAAGGAATGGCGTCGCCTATTTGCCGAGCTGGATGTCCAGCGACTTGACCTTGTCGCGCCAGAATGCCTGCTGGTCCAGGATGAATTGCGGCAGCGCCTGGCCGGAGATCTCGCTCACCTGGAAACCCTGCGCCTCGATGGCCTTGCGAAATCCCGCGTCGCCCTGCGCCTGGTCCAGCGCCCGGGCGACGATGTCCAGGCGGTCGCGAGGCGTGCCCTTGGGCGCCATCAGCGCGAACAGGTTCTCGGCTTCCAGGCCCTGCACGCCCAGTTCCTTGAGGGTGGGCACCTCGGGCATGACGGGCAGCCGCTTGGCCGAGGCCACGCCCAGCACGTTGATGCGCCCGCCTTCTTTATGGGGCAGCGAGCTGGTCACACTGTCGAACATGAAGACCGAAGAGCCCGCGATCACTTCGGGCAGCGCCTGGCTGCTGCCTTTGTAGGGGATCTGCAGGGCCTGCACGCCGGCCTGTTCCTTGAATATTTCGCCTTCCAGGTTCGACAGCGTGCCGGCTCCCATCGACGCATAGTTGTATTTGCCGGGCGCGGCCTTCAGGTAGGCCACCAGGCCGGCGTAGTCCCGGATGCCCAGGCTGGACGGGGTCACCAGGATGTGCGGCGCGCTGGCGATGGCGCCCACGGCGTCGAAGTCGCCGTCCAGCGAGACCTGCTGCTTGCCGTTGACGGCCTCGTAAATGGAATTGGACATCACCGACGAGATGTACAGCGTGTAGCCATCGGCAGCCGAGCGCGCGGCCGCCTGCATGCCGATGAGCCCGCCGGCGCCAGGGCGGTTCAGCACCACCACCGATTGTCCCAGGGTATCGCCCAGTCGCTGGCTGAGTTCGCGGGCCAGCACGTCGGTGGCCCCGCCGGGCGGGAAGGACAGGATCAGCTGGATGGATCGCTGCGGAAAATCGGCGGCCCAGGCGGCGGCCGCCGCGGCCGACAGCGCGAGCGCCGCCGCGGCGCGCAGGAACCAGCCGCGTCCAGGCGCGCGCGTCACGATCCGGTCTGGTTGGTGAATTTGAATGGCCATGCGCTTTCCCCTTGATTAGTCAGTGGCGGGTCGGCGCGGGATCTGGGCCCCTTCGTCACGGCCGCCGGATAGGTCAGATCATTCTAGGAATTGCTGTTTAGGCAATCAAGTTCAATAATTAGCAGGCCAATTGCCTTTTTAGGAACCAGTGCCATGCTCAGTACGGCGCATCGTCATTTCCTGGAAGTCGTGCGTGCCGGCAGCATCAAGGATGCGGCGGCGGCGCTGCACGTGGCGCCATCGGCGGTCAGCCGCCAGATCGCCAAGCTCGAGCACGGCTGCGGCGCCGCGTTGTTCGAGCGGCGCCCGCACGGCATGGTGTTGACGCGCGCCGGCGAGATACTGGCCGACTACGTGCGGCGCGTCGCCATGGACGCCGATCACGTGCTGCGCGATATCCGCAGCCTGCGCCAGGCCGAATTGACCACCGTACGCATCGGCTCGAACGAGGCCGTGGCGCGCAATGTGCTGCCGGGCATCCTGGGTGCGTATCGTGTCGAACATCCCGATGTGGCGTTCCAGGTGCACATCGCGTCGCCAGGCGTGGTGGCGCAGCGCCTGCGCGACGGCTTGATCGACGTGGGCCTGGCGTTCAGTCTCAAGCCGGGCGGCGGCATCGACGTGCGCTACGAGATCGTCTCGCCGGTGCGCGTCATCATGGTGCCCGATCATGACCTGGCCGGACGGGCCAGCGTGTCGCTCGATGATTTGCGCCATTACCCCGTCGCCCTGACCGATTCGGGCACGACCGTGCGCCTGCTGTTCGACAATTCCGTCGCGGGCGGCGACGGCCCGCCGTTCGACGTGGCTTATTCGAGCAATTCTTCGTCCGTGATCCGGGCCATCGTCGAGGCCGGCCATGCGGTCACGCTGGCCGGGGAGATCACGCTGGCCGAGCCGTTGCGGCGCGGCGCGCTGGTGGCCGTGCCCCTGCAGCAGCCGGCATTCGCCGAACGCACCCTGCAGGTCCAGACCGCCAGCCGGACCCTGCCCGAGGCGACCGAGCGCTTCGTCCGCCGCCTGATCGCCGTGTTGTCCGGCGACGCCGGCGCGCCGGCGCGAGCCTGAGCCGCGGCGGCAGAATGGCCGGCGCGCGCCGGCGGCCTTATCATGTGCCGACAAGGAGGCGCCCCATGTCCGTCATTCAATCGGTGGAGATCTTCCAGGTCGACCTGGCTCCCAAGGTCGTGCGCACGGATGCCGTGCAGAGCTTCGAGCGGCAGGAAACTCCCATCGTCCGCATCACCGATGCCGATGGCGTGGCCGGAGTGGGCTACAGCTACACCATCGGCACGGGCGGTTCGTCGGTGCTGCGCTTGCTCGACGACCACCTGGCGCCGCTGCTGGTGGGACGCGAGGCCGATCATATCGAGCAGATCTGGCGCGACTTGTTCTTTCGCGTGCACGCCACCACGGTAGGGGCGCTGACCTCGATCGCGCTGGCCGCCATCGACACCGCGCTGTGGGATCTGCGCGCACGACGGGCCGGGCTGCCGCTGCACCGGCTGGCCGGCGGCGCCAAGGACAGTATTCCGCTTTATTCGACCGAAGGCGGCTGGCTGCACCTGGAGCAGGCGCAACTGGTGGACGAAGCGCTCAAGGCGCGCGAGGCCGGTTTTGGCGGCACCAAGCTGAAGGTGGGGCGGCCCCACGTGGCCGAAGACGTGCGGCGCATCGCAGCGGTGCGCGACGCGGTGGGCGATGGCTGGGACATCATGACCGATGCCAATCAGGGGTTCTCGCTGGACGAGGCGATTCGCCGGGTGCGCCGCTTCGAGGCGCTGGACATCGCCTGGTTCGAGGAACCCGTCCATGCCGATGATGTCGATGCCCATCGCCGGCTCAGCCAGTCGACCAGCGTGCCCATCGCGGTGGGCGAATCGCTGTACAGCCTGTCGCAGTTCAAGGATTACCTGCAATGCGGCGCGTGTTCGATCGTGCAGGTCGACGTGGGCCGCATCGGCGGCATCACGCCATGGCTGAAGGTGGCGCACCTGGCCGAGGCCCACAACGTGCCCGTCTGCCCGCACTTCTTGATGGAGATCCACGTGGCGCTGTGCTGTGCCGTGCCCAACAGCCGTTGGCTGGAATACATCCCCCAGCTCGACCTGGTCACCCTGCAGGGCATGCGCATCGAGAACGGGCGCGCCGTTCCCTCGGCCGAACCGGGCCTGGGCATTTCCTGGGACTGGCAGCGACTGGACAAGCTGACCCTGCACCGCAGCCGGCATGCCCGGACTGGCCCGCGCTGAGTATCGCCGCACTCAGCCCACGAAGGTGCGCGATTACGGCGCGCCCTGACCGGCAGTGGGCGCGCCGAGTACCTGGGGTTGTGCCCGTTGCGCCGCTTGCAGCACGCGATACGCGAAACGCACCCGCGCCTCGATCGGATGGCCCTTGTTCGCCAGCACCACGATGCCGATGCGGCGCGCCGGCACCAGCGCCGCGTAGGCGCCGAAGCCGTTGGTCGAGCCGGTCTTGTTGATCAGCACGTCCTGCCGCGGCGGTTGCGGCGGGTCCAGCGCGACGACTGGCTTGTCTTCGAACACCATGTCCGGGCCGTTGCCCCGCAGCAGGGCGTCAAGCGTGACGGGATACGCATATTGTTCCCATACCAGGTCCTGGGTCATGGGCCCGTGCCGGAAGTATCCGGCGTGCGTGGCGGCGATGGCGCGGTCGAGCGTCGGCCCGGCCGTGCGCACGCCCAGGTTCAGTTCCACGAAGCGCAGCAGGTCGCGGGCGCTGGTCTTGACGCCGTAGGCTTCGTCGGCCAGCACCGCCGGGTTCAGGCGCACCGGCGCGTCCTGGCGGTTGTATCCCTGTGCATAGCGTTCCATGGCTGCCGCCGGCACGGCGATATAGGTACTGGACAGGCCCAGTTGGCCGAACAACCCCGCCGCCGCGGCGCGATAGGGCTGGCCCAGGCTGCGCGCCGCGGCCACGCCCAGCATGCCGATGCTCGGATTGGCGTAGGTGCGGTGCGAACCGGCCGGGTAGCGCGGCTGCCATGCCCGCAAGTAGTCATAGAGCTGGGCGGTGTCCCGCACCTCATCCGGCACTTGCAGCGGAAAGCCGCCCGCCGTATGGGTGGCCAGGTGCAACAACGGTACGTCGCCGAAGCGGCTGCCGGCCAGTTCCGGCAGGTGCCTGGCGATGGGGTCGCGCAGCGACAGCTTGCCGGCGGCCTGCGCGTAGGCCGCCAGCGTGGCGGTGAAGGTCTTGCTGATCGAGCCGATCTCGAACAGCGTGTCGCCAGTCACCGGCCGGCGCGTGGCCTTCGAGGCCACGCCGTAGTGGTAGAGCCGCGCCTGGCCGCCGATGCTCACCCCGACGGCCAGGCCGGGAATATCCTGCTCGCGCATGAACTGCCGCGCCGCGTCGCGCACCGCCGCGTCGAGTGCCGCCAGGCCGGCGTCCTCGGCGGCCGCCGGCCTGGCGGCGACCCCCGTGCCGGCGATGCACAGGCACAGCGCCGCCAGCATGCACTGCCGGCGCCGCATGGCGGGCCGCGAAGATGGCGCGACACGCGACCGATCGAAGCCGGGCGCGGTCATGCGGCCTGGCGCCCGTCCGGCGGCACGCAGTAGCGGCCCTCGCGATACGCCCAGCTCGGCCACAAGGCATGGGCCAGGGCTTCTTCGGCCAGCGCCGGGTCGACGGCGACGGGCTCGTAGGTCTCCGGCACGCCGTAGCGGAACTGCACGGGCGCTTTGCCGGGCAGCAGCACCAGCAGGTCGTCGCCTTTCAGATAGCCGTAGTTGTTCTCGTACTGCATGATGGCCCGGTCGGGGATGCCGCGCGTCAGGTCGCGCCCGATCATGGGGTGCGTGCAATCCACCCCGGCCAGCGACAGCAGGGTGGGCGGCAGGTCGATCTGGCTGACCAGGCCCGCGTCGCTGCGCGCCTCGATGCCGCCGCCCAGGATGACCGCGGGAATGTGGAAGTGGCGCACCGGCACCAGCGTGTCGCCGAACACGCGCGAGTCGTGGTCGGCCACCACCAGGAACACGGTGTCGTCCCAGTAGGGCGCCTGCCGGGCCTGCTCGAAGAACTGGCCGAGCGCCCAGTCGGCATAGCGCACGGTGTTTTCCACCGTGGCGGGGTTGCCGTCCACCGTGATGCGCCCGGCCGGGTATTCCCAGGGCGAGTGGTTCGACACGCTGAAGGCCAGCGTGAACGACGGCCGGTCGCCGTCGGCGCGCAGACGGGCGTCCAGCTGGGTGAACATGTCTTCGTCCGAGGCGCCCCAGGTGCCCACGAAGGCGGGGTCGGTGAAGTCCGGGCGGTCGACGATCTCGTCGAAGCCATTGCCCAGGAAGAACGCCTTCATATTGTCGAAGTGCGACTCGCCGCCGTAGATGAAGCGCGAGTGGTAGCCATGGCGGCCCAGCACGTCGGCCAGGGTGAAAAAGCCGCGTTGCGCCGCCGGCAGCTTCAGCACGGCCTGGGCGGGCGTCGGCAGGAAGCCGGCAGTCACTGCCTCCAGGCCGCGCACCGAGCGCGTGCCGGTCGCGTAGGCGCGCGTGAAGGCCCAGCCCTCGCGTGCCAGCGCGTCCAGGCGCGGCGTCAGGTTGGCGCCGCCCAGCGCCGCGCTGTATTGGGCGCCCAGGCTTTCTTCCAGGATGATCACGATCTTGGCAGGGCGCTGGCGCGCGCGCGACGGCGCCTGGTTGTGCACGCTGGGGTGCGACGCGACGGCGGGCGGCTGCGGCAGGCCCGCGCACGACAGCACGACCTCGTGCATGCGCGCCTCGGGCATGCGGCCATAGACGGCCGCGGCGGATTTCTCGTGCTTCATGCTGTAGACCGCGTAGAACACGTTGTACAGCGAGTTCAGCGGCAGCGTGTTGAGCATGCCGTCGTTGCAATAGGCGACCGTCGACGGGTTGATGGGCCGGTGTCCCAGCGTGCCGCGTATGGCCAGGATCACCGCCGCCAGGATCGCCAGGCTGCCCAGGGCCATCTGCCACCAGGCCCAGCGCGCGCCGGCGGCCGGCGCGCCGAACAGCGCATGTCCGACGACCGCCAGCACGACCAGCGCCACCAGCGCGCCGGCCAGTTCTGCCTTGTAGCCGCGCCACAGCATGCCCGACACCTCGCGCGGATGCTTCAGGTATTCGACGAACAGGCGGTTGGGCCGGGTGTCGTATTCGTTGATGAAGGCCGGGGTGGCGACTTCGAGGAAACCCAGCAGGATCCAGCAGACCTGCAGCCAGATGCCGGTGGCCGCGGCGGCGGCAGGCAGGTGGCCCAGCCAGGGCGACAGCACCGCCGGCAAGGCCGCCAGCACGGCGATCTGGTGCGTGTCGATGCGCAGCCCGCCCAGCAGGATGGGCGCCAGCCCGCCGGCTTTCTTGACGCGGCGCCACTGCCAGGCCGCCAGCGCCAGGCGGCTGCCGGTCAGCAGCACATAGGCCGCGATGATGAACACTAAGGTCGAATATCGCATAGAGAGTCCGCGGCCCGGTCGCCTGGCGCCCGGGCGGAAGGGGCAGATTACAGGGAGGACCCGGGCGGCAGGTTGGCCCGCACCAGGCGGCCGGCGATGGACTCGCGCATGGGGATGTCGGGCAGTGCGTCGCCGGGGCCGAACCAGCGCGCCTCGGCGATTTCTTCTTGCTGCAGGCGGAGCTCGCCGCCGGCGTATTCGGCCGTGAAGGCGATCATCAGCGAATGCGGGAAGGGCCAGGACTGGCTGCCGAAATAACGCAGGTCGGTCACGCGCAGGCCCACTTCCTCATAGACCTCGCGGTGCACGGCGTCCTCGATGCTCTCGCCCGGCTCGACAAAGCCGGCCAGGGCAGTGTGGCGCGCCGTCGCATAGGTGGCGTGGCGCGCCAGCAGGATGCTGTCGCCCCGGCGCACCAGCACCATCATCGCGGGCGAAATGCGCGGATAGGACGACAGGCCGCAGGCCGGGCAGCGCATGCAGAATTCGTGGGCCGCCGGCTGCATCGGCGTGGCGCACACGCCGCAGTATTTGTGCGTCCGGGCCCATTCGGCGATCTGGAAGGCGCGTCCCGCCATCGCCGTCCGGTCGCCCAGCTCGGCCAGCAAGGCGCGCAGCTTGCGGAATGCATAGCCGGGCGGCGCTTCGGCCGAGGCCGGCACATGGGTGGTGCGGTATTGCGGGTCGCCCAGCAAGACCGGCTGCAGCGCGTCGGGCCGCAGGCCCAGCACCGCGCAGGCAGTCGCATCCGGCAGGTCCAGGCTGGCCTCGTGCACCAGCAACTCGTTGCCACGGAAGATGAAATTCAAAGGGCTTCCTTGCAAGGGGGCGTTATTTACGGAAGGCAGTTGTCGCAGTTCAGGCGCTACTTTACCGCCAGAATGCGACGCAGGCGCATCCGCCCGGCGGGCCGCCGCCGGGATCTGGCAAGCCGCGCGGGCGCGCCCGCCGGGCGGGCGCGCCCGCCGGGCGGCGCGTCCCTTGGCGGCGGTTCAGTCGGCCTCGGGCTCGCGCTGCGGCGGCTTGAGCGGATCGAAGTCGGCCCAGCGATTGTCGCGCCACACGCCTTCGGCGCGTTCGACATCATGGCCGTGCGTGGCGCGCAGCAGGCGGCAGGCCTGGCGTTCGTGCTGGCTGTCCGTATGCAGCGCCAGCAGCAAGCCGGCCGGCCGCACTTCCGCGTGTTCTTCGACGGCCTGGCCGCCGAGCCGCTTGCGCACGTGGCCGGCCACCCACAGGGCGCCGATCAGCGAACCGATATAGGCGCCGACGCCGGCGGCCGCCAGCACGGCCACGGCCGATTCGGCCAGCAGCCACACGATGAGTCCGCCGGCTACCGCGAACACCAGGCCGAAGCCGGCGCCGCCCAGCAGGGCGCCCAGGTGGGCCGGGCCGGCATCCGGGTCGGATTTGCGATCGCCTCCATAGGGGTACCTGGCATGTTCTCCCGCGCTGTTGACGTAGAACACGTGGACGTCCTGTTTCTGGAACCCTTCGGCAAACAGGCGCTCGGCGGCGCCTTCTACTTCCGGGAAGCTGTCGAAACGGGCTGCGACGATGAGGGACATGGCAATCTCCTTGCGCCTGGCTTAGGCAGATTGACATGTATTGATGCTACTACCGCGCGTTGCGCGCGGCGCAGCGTTTTGCAACGCCTTTTTTCAGGCCCGCCCCGCCAGCCGCGCCACCGCCAGTTCCAGCGGCCAGGCCAGGGTTTCGACCAGGTCGGCGACGGCCTCGCTGTCGTCCAGCGATACGCGCGGCAGCGGCGCGTGGGCCGGCGCGGTGTCGCTCGCGATGGCGCCGATGCTGGGATCGTCCGGGAACAGCCAGGGCTTGCCGTTGGCCTGCCGGTGGACTTCGATCTTGATATGGGCGTTGCGCTTGAAGCCTTCGACCAGGATGAAATCCACCGGGCTCATCCGCGCCAGCAGCTCGCCCAGTTCGGGCTCGGCGGCGCCGCGCAGTTCGTGCATCAAGGCCCAGCGCGCGGACGAGGCGACCAGCACTTCGGTGGCGCCCGCTTCGCGATGCCGGTGGGAATCCTTGCCCGGCGTGTCGATGTCGAAGGCGTGGTGCGCATGCTTGAGGGTGGAGACGCTGTAGCCGCGCGCCTTCAGGGCCGGGATCAGCTTGGCGAGCAGGGATGTCTTGCCCGCGCCGCTCCAGCCGGCAAATCCTATGATTCTGGTCATTCGGGGCTCGTGGGTGGGGGCTTCAGATCAGGCCGTCGAAGGGCAGCACGTCGACCAGTTGGCCTGCCGCGACCTCGCCCTGGTCGTGGTGCAGCACCACCAGGCCGTTGGCCTGGCTCATGCTGCGCAGGATGCCCGAGCCCTGCGAGCCCGTGACGGTGGCCTGCCAGCCGCCGTCGGGCGCCGGCGCGACGATGGCGCGCTGGTATTCGGTGCGGCCGGGCTTCTTGCGGATGGCGCGCGTGGCGGCGCAGCGCAGCAGCGGCAGGGTCTGCGGGGCGGCGCCGGCCATGGCGAGCAGGGCGTCGCGCACCAGGGCGTAGAAGGTCACCATGACCGCCACCGGGTTGCCCGGCAGCCCGAACAGGATGGCATCGCCGTGTTCGGCGCGGATGCGCCCGATGGCCATGGGCCGCCCGGGCCGCATGGCGATGCGCCAGAACAGGACGTCGCCCAGTTGCGCCATGACGGTCTTGGTGTGGTCGGCCTCGCCGACGCTGACGCCGCCCGAGGTGATGACGGCGTCCGCATTGGCGGCCGCCGTGCCGAAGGCCTCGGCCAGGGCCGCCGGGTCGTCGCGCACCACGCCCAGGTCGAGGATGTCCACCCCCAGGCGCTGCAGCATGCTGTAGAGCGTGTAGCGGTTGCTGTCGTACACGCAGCCCTCGTCGAGCGGTTCGCCGATGGAGCGCAGTTCGTTGCCGGTGGAGAAGAAGGCCACGCGCAGGCGCCGCACCACCGGCACTTCGGCCTGGCCCAGCGAGGCCAGCAAGCCGATGTCGGCGGGGCGCAGGACGCGGCCGGCCGACAGCGCGCTGTCGCCGGCGGCGAGGTCCTCGCCGGCCAGGCGCCGGTTGTCGCCGGTGCGCACCGCGCCGGCCGGGATGACGATGCGGCCGCCTTCCTGGCGCACGAATTCCTGGGGCACGACGGTGTCGAGCCCGGCCGGCATGACGGCGCCGGTCATGATGCGCACGCACTGGCCGGCGGCCGCCTGGCCGGTGAACGGCGTGCCGGCCAGGCCGCTGCCGGTTACCTGCAGCACCGTATCGGCGTCGGCGGCCAGGTCGCGACCGGCGAACGCGTAGCCGTCCATGGCGGAGTTGTCGTGGGCCGGCACGTTCAGGTGCGAGATCACGTCGCGTGCCAGCACGCGGCCCAGCGCCGAGCGCAGCGCCACCATTTCCACGGCGCGCAGGCGCGGCACGAGCTGGTCGATGAAGGCGCGGGCCTGGGCCACCGGCAGGGCGTCGGGATCGTAGCCGCTGATGCACGAGGCGATGGCGGCCAGGCTGGGAGGCAGGGGTCGGGTCATGGCTGCAGCTGTTGCAATTCGGCCAGGGTATTGGCGCCGGCGAACGCATGGGCATCGTCGAAACGGACCTCGGCGCAGCGGTGCTGGGCGGTCCAGGCGTCGATCTTGCGCTGCCCGCCGTGCAGGAAGGCCAGCAGGCTGGCCAGCAGCGAGGTCTTCAGCAGGCAGAACACCGGCTGGGTGCGCAGCGCGCCGCCTTGCGGCGTGGCCGCCATGGCGATGTCGGCGTCCTGTTCGGCGAGCCCCTGCGCCAGGCGCTCGACCAGGTCCGCCGGAAAGCGCGGGCAGTCGCAGGGGACGGTGGCCAGGTAAGGGGTTTCGCAGCGTTCCAGCCCGGCCGCGAAGCCGGCCAGGGGGCCGGCGAAGTCGGGCAGGGTGTCGGGCCAGACGGGCACGCCCATGGCTTCGTAGGCGCCCAGGTTGCGGTTGGCGTTGATCATGACCTGGCCGACCTGCGGGGCCAGCCGCAGCAGCGCATGCAGGGCCATCGGCATGCCCAGGTAGTTCTGCAGGCCCTTGTCGACGCCGCCCATGCGGCTGCCGCGCCCGCCCGCGAGTATCAGGCCCGTGATGTCGGTGGTATCGATCATGAGACTCGATAGTGTGAGGCCGCGTTCCAGCATCGCGGTACGCCGGCCAGTATAGACCAGCCCCGCGCCCTGCCCGCGCCGGCATGCGCCGGCGCATGCGGCATCGCAAAGGGCGGTGCTAAGATCGTCCGAAGGGGCCGCCGCGGGCGGCCATCATTCCATTCGCCGACTCTCATATAGAGACCCCATGGTCGCTTCCGATACGCTATTGCAGGCCTTGCAGGCCGTCATCGACCCCAACACGGGCAAGCCGCTGGCGGGCCCGAAGGCGGTCAAGAACCTCCAGATCGACGGCGCCGACGTCGCCTTCGATGTCGAACTGGGCTACCCGGCCAAGAGCCAGGTCCCGGCGCTGCGCAACGCCCTCATCGCCGCCGCCCGCGGCGTGCCCGGCGTGGGCAACGTCTCGGTCAACCTGCGCACGGCCATCGCCGCGCACGCGGTGCAGCGCGGCATCGCGCTGCTGCCCAACGTCAAGAACGTGATCGCCGTCGCCTCGGGCAAGGGCGGGGTGGGCAAGAGCACCACCGCGGTCAACCTGGCGCTGGCCCTGGCCGCCGAAGGCGCGCGCGTGGGGCTGCTGGACGCCGACATCTACGGCCCCAGCCAGTCGCTCATGATGGGCATCGACGCGCGCCCGCAGAGCGAGGACGGCAAGACCATGGAGCCGCTCGAAAACTACGGCGTGCAGGTCATGTCCATCGGCTTCCTGGTCGATGCCGACGAGGCCATGATCTGGCGCGGCCCCATGGCCGTGCAGGCGCTCGAGCAACTGCTGCGCCAGACCAACTGGAAGGACCTCGACTACCTGGTGATCGACATGCCGCCCGGCACCGGCGACATCCACCTCACGCTCAGCCAGAAAGTGCCGGTCACCGGCGCCGTCATCGTCACCACCCCGCAGGACATCGCCTTGCTGGACGCGCGAAAGGGCGTCAAAATGTTCGAAAAGGTCGGGGTACCGATCCTGGGCGTGGTCGAGAACATGGCGGTGCATGTCTGCAGCCAGTGCGGCCACGCCGAACATATCTTCGGCGCCGGCGGAGGCAGGAAAATGGCGGCTGACTACAACCTGGCCTATCTGGGCGCCTTGCCGCTGGACATCAACATCCGCCTGCAGGCCGACAGCGGCCAGCCTTCAGTGGTGGCCGACCCGGACGGCGAAGTCGCCGGCCTGTACAAGGCCGTGGCGCGCCAGGTCGCCATATCGGTGGCGGACATGGGCAAGGACTACTCCTCCAAGCTGGCGTCCATCGCCATCAGCCGCGAACGCTGAAGCCATGACAGACGCCCTGCCCACCTGCCTGGATGTCGCCGTGGTGATGCGCAAGGAGCGCGTCACCGGGCCGATGCGCCGCTGGCAGGAATGGCGCTGGGTGCTCGACGACGTGGTGGTCGACGAGCCCTCCTTCGGCGCGCAGCCGCGCCTGCTCTACAAGGACGACTCGCACGAGCGCTGGCTGCACCCCGGCCACGTGGTGCGCCTGTTCAAGGACGACGCCGAGGGCTACGTGCTGAACGCCACGACCCCGGCGCCCTGCTGGTTCGTGCTGTGGCGCATGCACGATCCCGACGACGGCGGCGAGCCGGTGGCGCGCCCCGAAATCGTCACCCTCAGCTACCACGACGCCGGCCGCTGGCTCGACGCCCAGGAAACGGTCGAGCAGGTGCCCGCGCCGCCGTTCGTGGTCGATTGGCTGAATGCCTTCATCGCGGCGCACTATGTGCCCGAGCCCAAGCGGCGCAAGCGGCCGGCCAGCTTCCAGTCGCTGCAGGACCGCTTCGGCAACCCGGCCTCGGTGTCCACGCTCAAGAAGTTCGGCGGTGGTGCGCCATGACGGCCGACGAGCGCGCCGGGTTCCTGCAACGCTGGTCGCGCCGCAAGGCCGAGGCCCGCGAAGGAGGCGTGCGCGACGACGAGCTGCCCGACCAGCCCTTGCCCGAGGCGGCGGACGCCGCCGTGCCGGCCCCTGCAGGCGAGGCGTCCGAGCCGGCCGAGCCGCCGCCGCCCACCCTGGATGACGTCCGGGCCTTGACGCCCGAGTCCGACTTCGCCCCCTTCGTGGCGCGGCGCGTCGCGCCCGAAGTCAAGAACGCCGCATTGAAGAAACTGTTCTCCGACCCCCATTACAACGTGATGGACGGGCTGGATACATATATAGACGATTATTCCAAGCTCGAGCCGCTGCCGGCGCCGCTGCTGCGACGCCTGGCCAGCGCGCGGACGCTGGCGCTGTTCGACGACGAGGCCGATCCGCCCGCCGCCGGGCCACCGGCCGGCGCCGCCGCCGCGCCGGGCGCGCCCGAACCGTCCGCCAGCGATCCCGCCGCCATGCCCGACGCCGCTTCCGGGCCCGCCCCGCTGCCCGACCCCGGCCCGGCCGGGCCGGACGCGGAGGTCGCCGACCCCGCCATGCCGCCCGCCGCGCCGGCGGACCGGCGCAACTGATCCCGCCCACGCGAGTGCCCATGACCACCCTGATCTGCGACTGCAACCGCACCATGCCGCTGGCCCCCGATGAGCTGGGGCGCGCGCTGGGCGAAACCCTGGCGCCGCATTCCCTGTTGTGCCGCGGGCAGGCGGGCGATTTCCAGCGCGCCGTGCGCGGCGCCGAGCCGGTGGTGGTCGCCTGTACCCAGGAAAAGCGCCTGTTCGGCGAGTTGGGGCAGGCCACCGAAGGCGCCGTGGCGCCGGTGCGCTTCGTCAATATCCGCGAAACCGGCGGCTGGAGCCGCGATGCGGCGCGCGCCATGCCCAAGCTGGCGGCGCTGCTGGCCGCGGCGCACCTGCCCGAGCCCGATCCGGTCGCCACGGTGACCTACCGCAGCGCGGGGCGCCTGCTGATCATCGGCCCGCTGGACCGCGCCGAGCAGGCCGCCGGCCTGCTCGACGACGCGCTGCAGGTCACCCTGTTCGTGCAGGGCGAAGGCCGCGACGGCGGCGCGCAGGCGCGCCGCTACCCCGTGCTGGCGGGACGGCTGGAGCGCCTGCAGGGCCGCCTGGGGGCATTCGAACTGACCTGGTCGCAGGACAACCCGATCGACCTGGACCTCTGCACGCGCTGCAATGCCTGCGTGGCCGCCTGCCCGGAGGGTGCCATCGGTTTCGACTACCAGGTCGACCTGGCGCGCTGCGCCTCGCACCGCGCGTGCGTGACAGCCTGTACGGTGGCGGGCGCCATCGACTTCCAGCGCCCGCCTCGCCAGTTCACCGAACAGTACGACCTGGTACTGGACCTGGGCGCCACGCCGCAACTGCGCCACCACCAGCCGCCGCAGGGCTATTTCACCTGGGACGGCCGGGACCCGGGCACGCTGCTCAAGCTGCGCGAACTGGTCGGCGAGTTCGAGAAACCCAAGTTCTTCGACTACAAGCAGTCGCTGTGCGCCCACAGCCGCAATGAAACCGTGGGGTGCAACGCCTGCGTCGACATCTGCTCGGCCGAGGCCATCCGCGGCGACCGGCGGCGCCAGCAGATCGTGGTGGACCCGCACCTGTGCGCCGGCTGCGGCGCCTGTACCACCGTGTGCCCCACCGGCGCGATGAGCTACGCCTATCCGCGCAACCCCGACCAGGCCCTGAAGCTGCGCACCTTGCTGTCCACCTATGCCCAGGCGGGCGGGCGCGACGCGGTGCTGCTGCTGCACAGCCAGCAGGGCGGCGAGCGGCTGGTCGAGACGCTGGGCCGCGCCGCGCAGCTCAAGCTGGCGCACGGCGTGCCCGCCAACGTGATCCCGGTGGCCCTGTGGCACACCGCCAGCCTGGGGCTGGATCTCTGGCTGGCCGCGCTGGCGTTCGGCGCCGCGCAGGTCGCGGTGCTGGCCACCGACGAAGAAGCGCCGCAATACCTGGACGGGCTGGAAGCCCAGATGGAAACCGCCCGGGCCATCCTGAACGGCCTGGGCTACGAAGGGCGCCACTTGCACCTGCTGCGCGCCACCACGGCCGAAGCCCTGGACGAGCAGCTCCAGCAGGTGGCCGCCGGGCAGCCGGGCGTGCCCGGACAGGCGGCGCGCTTCGCAGCGGCGCCCGAGAAGCGCGCCACGCTGGCCCTGGCGCTGGACCACCTGGCCGCGCATGCGCCGGGCCCGCTGCCGGAAGCCATCGCCCTGCCGAGCGGCGCGCCCGGCGCGGGGGCGCCGTTCGGCGCGGTGGTGGTCGACAACGCCGCCTGTACGCTGTGCATGAGTTGCGTCAGCGCCTGTCCGGCCAATGCGCTGCAAGACAACATCGCGCGCCCGCAACTGCGTTTCATAGAAAAGAATTGCGTGCAGTGCGGCTTGTGTGAAAAAACCTGTCCGGAAGATGCCATCCAGCTGGTGCCGCGCCTGCTGCTGTCCGAGCGTCGCAAGGAAGCCGTGGTGCTGAACGAAACGGCGCCCTTCCACTGTGTGCGCTGCGGCAAGGCGTTCGGCACCGAGAAGGGCGTGCAGGCGATGCTGCAGCGCCTTGGCGGCCACGCCATGTTCCAGGGCGCGGCGCTCGAACGCCTGAAAATGTGCGGTGACTGCCGCGTCATCGACCTCTATTCCTCGTCCGACGAAGTCCGCATCACCGACCTATGAACGCTACCGTGCCGACCGCAGTTGCCCCAGGTTTCGACGAAGACGCCGCGCGCGCCGAACTGTACGGCGTGCTGGCGCACTTGTTCTATGCCCCGCCGTCCGCCGACTTGCTGGCGCAATTGGGCGCCACGCCCGCCGCGCCCGACGGCTTGCTGGCGCCCGCCTGGAACGCCCTGGCGGCCAGCGCGGGCGAACTGGACGCGGCAGCGGTGCGAGCCGAGTACGACGCCCTCTTTGGCGGGGTGGGCAAGCCCGAGATCTACCTGTTCGGCTCGCACTACCTGGCGGGCTTCCTCAATGAAAAGCCGGTGGCGCGGCTGCGCGAGGACCTGGCCGGGCTGGGCCTGGCCCGCGACCCGGCCATGCCGGAGACCGAAGACCATATCGCCTACCTGTGCGAGGTCATGCGCTGCCTGATCGCCGGCGCGGGGGCGGCGCCGGCCGACCTGGCCACGCAGCGGACTTTCTTCGCCACGCATATCCAGCCGTGGGTCGAGACCCTCTGCGACACCATCGCGGCGCATCCCGCCGCCCGGTTCTACGCGCGCGCCGCCGATTTCACCCGTGCGTTCGCCAGCGTCGAGGCCCAGGGCTTCGACATGCTGCCGTAGGCCCAGCGTTCCGGAGCCGGGGCGCGGCACGGTGCAGTGCGGCAATTGGGGACATTGCCGGAACCAGGGTGTAGGGGTACAGTATGCAAAGCATTTCATATCTGGTTGCCTCCAAGGAGACGGACACATGCCGCAGAAATCTCCCCCACTTTCGCGTCGGATGTTCCTGGCCGGCACCACTACGGCTGCTGCCGCGGCGGCCGGCGCGGCGGTCCTGCCGTCCGCGCGCCCGGCCGGGCAGCCCGCCGCGGCGCCGGCGGCCGCTCCCGCCAAGGGCGGCGGCTACCGGCTGAGCGAACACGTCAAGCGGTACTACAAGACCACGCTGGTCTGAACCGGAGCCAGCCATGCTGCTTACCAAGAAAACAGACGCCGCGTGCGACGGCGTGGCCGAGTCGCATTTCGTGCAGAGCCTGCGGCGGGGCCTGTCTCAGGCGCTGCCCACCATGGACCGCCGGGCCTTCCTGCGCCGTTCCGGCATCGGCGTGGGCGCCAGCCTGGCGGCCGCGCCGCTGGCGCTGGTCAAGCGCGCCGAAGCGGCCGAAGAACGCAAGATCGCCGTGGGCGACACCAAGACCGAAGTGCGCCGCACCGTCTGTACGCACTGTTCGGTGGGCTGTGCCATCGACGCCGTGGTCGAGAACGGCGTCTGGGTGCGGCAGGAGCCGGTGTTTGATTCCCCCATCAACCTGGGCGCGCATTGCGCCAAGGGCGCCGCGATCCGCGAGCACGGCCACGGGGAACACCGCCTGCGCTATCCCATGAAGCTGGTCGACGGCAAATACCAGCGCATCAGCTGGGACACGGCGCTGGACGAGATCAGCGCCCACCTGATGAAGCTGCGCAAGGAAAGCGGGCCGGACTCGGTCTACTGGATCGGGTCGTCCAAGCATGGCAACGAGCAGTCGTACCTGATGCGCAAGTTCGTCAGCTACTGGGGCAGCAACAACTGCGACCACCAGGCGCGCATCTGCCATTCCACCACGGTGGCGGGCGTGGCGAACACGTGGGGCTACGGCGCCATGACCAACTCGTACAACGACATGCAGAACGCCAAGGTCGCCTTGTACATCGGGTCGAACGCCGCCGAGGCCCACCCGGTTTCCATGCTGCACATGCTGCATGCCAAGGAAACCGGCTGCAAGATGATCGTGGTCGACCCGCGCTTTACCCGCACCGCCGCCAAGGCCGACCAGCATATCCGCATCCGTTCCGGCACCGACATCCCGTTCCTGTTCGGGCTGCTGTACCACATCTTCAAGAACGGCTGGGAAGACCAGGCCTACATCGACGCGCGCGTCTACGGCATGGACCAGGTCAAGGCCGACGTGCTGGCCAAGTGGACGCCGGACAAGGTGCAGGAAGCCTGCGGCGTGGACGAAGCCACCATGTACGGCGTCGCCAAGACCCTGCACGAGAACCGTCCCGGCACGCTGGTGTGGTGCATGGGCCAGACCCAGCACTCGATCGGCAACGCCATGGTGCGCGCGTCCTGTATCGTGCAGCTGGCGCTGGGCAATATCGGCGTGTCGGGCGGCGGCGCCAACATCTTCCGCGGCCACGACAACGTGCAGGGCGCGACCGACATCGGCCCCAACCCGGATTCGCTGCCGGGCTACTACGGCCTGTCCGAAGGCTCCTGGAAGCACTTCGCCAAGGTCTGGGGCGTGGACTACGAATGGATCAAGAGCCGCTACGCCTCGCCCGACCTGATGACCAAGCCCGGCATCACGGTGTCGCGCTGGATCGACGGCGTGCTCGAAGACCCCGATGTCATCGACCAGCCCACCAACCTGCGGGCGGTGTTCTACTGGGGCCACGCGCCCAACTCGCAGACGCGCGGCCTGGAAATGAAGCGCGCGATGGACAAGCTCGACCTGCTGGTGGTGGTCGACCCCTACCCGTCCGCCACCGCCGCCATGGCCGCCATGCCGGGCAAGGCCGAAGACCTGAACCCGAACCGCGCGGTGTACCTGCTGCCGGCGGCCACGCAGTTCGAGACCAGCGGGTCTTGTACGGCGTCCAACCGCTCGCTGCAATGGCGCGAAAAAGTCATCGAGCCGCTCTGGGAAAGCCGCACCGACCAGATGATCATGTACCAGCTGGCCGAGAAGCTGGGCTTCGGCAAGGAGTTCGTCAAGAACTACAAGCTGCAGAAGGTCAAGGGCATGGACGAGCCCATCATCGAGGACGTGTTGCGCGAGGTCAACCGTTCCTGCTGGACCATCGGCTACACCGGCCAGAGCCCCGAGCGCCTGAAGGCGCACATGCGCAACATGCACGTGTTCGACGTCAAGACCTTGCGCGCCAAGGGCGGCAAGGACGCCGAGACCGGCTATGACCTCACCGGCGACTACTTCGGCCTGCCGTGGCCCTGCTGGGGCACGCCCGAGCTGAAACACCCGGGCACCGCCAACCTGTACAACACCAGCCTGCACGTCATGGACGGCGGCGGCAACTTCCGCGCCAACTTCGGCGTGGAGCGCGACGGCGTCAACCTGCTGGCCGAAGACGGTTCGCATTCGAAGGGCGCCGACCTGACCACCGGCTATCCGGAGTTCGACCACGTCCTGATGAAGAAGCTGGGCTGGTGGAGCGAGCTGACCGACGCCGAGAAGGCGGCGGCCGAGGGCAAGAACTGGAAGACCGACTCCTCCGGCGGCATCATTCGCGTGGTCATGAAGAACCATGGCTGCTACCCGTTCGGCAATGCCAAGGCGCGCGCGGTGGTGTGGAACTTCCCCGATGCCATCCCGCAGCACCGCGAACCCATCTACGGCACGCGGCCCGACCTGGTGGCCAAGTATCCGTCGCACGACGACCTCAAGGCGTTCTGGCGGCTGCCCACCTTGTACAAATCGCTGCAGCAGAAAAACGTGGCGGACAAGCTGTACGAGAAATTCCCCATCATCCTCACGTCGGGGCGGCTGGTGGAATACGAAGGCGGGGGCGACGAAACGCGTTCCAACCCGTGGCTGGCGGAACTGCAGCAGGAAGCCTTCGTCGAGCTCAATCCCAAGGCGGCGGCCGACCGCGGCATCCGCAACGGCGACCGGGTGTGGGTCTCCACGCCCACCGGCGCGCGGCTGAACGTGCAGGCGCTGGTCACTGAGCGGGTCGGGCCCGACACGGCTTTCATGCCGTTCCACTTCGCGGGGCGCTGGCAGGGGGCGGACCTGCTGTCCAGCTACCCGGAAGGCGCGGCGCCGATCGTGCGCGGCGAGGCGGTCAACACCGGCACCACATACGGCTACGACTCGGTGACGATGATGCAGGAAACCAAGACCACCATCTGCAACATCGCGAAGGCCTAGATCCAGGAGAGCGCCATGGCCAGAATGAAATTCGTCTGTGATGCAGAGCGCTGCATCGAATGCAATAGCTGCGTCACCGCCTGCAAGAACGAGCACGAAGTGCCGTGGGGCGTGAACCGCCGCCGGGTCGTGACGCTGAACGACGGCGTGCCGGGCGAGAAGTCCATCTCGGTCGCGTGCATGCATTGCAGCGATGCGCCGTGCATGGCGGTCTGTCCGGTGAACTGCTTCTACCGCACCGAGGAAGGCGTGGTGCTGCACAACAAGGACACCTGTATCGGCTGCGGCTACTGTTCGTACGCCTGTCCGTTCGGCGCGCCGCAGTTCCCGTCCGAAGGCACGTTCGGCGTGCGCGGCAAGATGGACAAATGCACCTTCTGCGCCGGCGGCCCGGAAGAGCACGGCAGCGCCGCCGAATTCGAGAAGTACGGTCGCAATCGCCTGGCCGAGGGCAAGCTGCCGGCCTGCGCGGAAATGTGTTCCACCAAGGCCCTGCTGGGCGGCGATGGCGATGTGATCGCCGATATTTTCCGGACCCGCGTCCTGCATCGCGGCAAGGGCGCCGAGGTGTGGGGCTGGGGCACGGCCTACGGCTCGCAACAGGCCGGCCAGCCGCCGCAGCAGCAGGCGCCGGCCGCCGACACCAAGGGGAAATCATGAGCGCGCGTACCTGGCTGATGGCGGCGCTGGCGCTGGGGCTGGCGGCCTGTACCGAACAATCGCAGGAACTTCGCACCGGCAGTTATACGGGCGAGCCGGCCTATGCCGGCACGGGAAGTCATTTCGTCGCATCGGGCTGGACGCCCGGCGACAAGAACAGTTGGCTGAGCGAGCTCAAGGTGCGCACCCAGCGCGGCCAGAACGAGTACAACAAAGTCAACTGACCGGAGGCTGCCATGGTACGGTCATTCTTCGCGATGCTCTTGATGAGCGCTTCGCTGCTGGCGCCGGCGGCGGCACAGAATGCGGCCGCGCCGGCCGACGGCGGGCTGGGCGGCATCAAGAGCGCCAACATCTTCGAAGTCAAGCCGGACGCCAATGAATTGCCCGGCTACGCCGAGCAGACCAATGCCCAGCGTGCCCGCGTGCAGCCCGGCAACAACGCCCCCATGTGGCGCCAAGTCAATTCCGGCGAGCCAGGCTACAGCAGCCTGCCGGCCAGCCAGGCGCCCGAGGCGGGTGTGCTGATCCAGCGCTTCGTGCAGTATCCGGGTTCGCACTACACCACCGCCGGGGAAGCCTGGCGCCAGGTGCGCAACCACTGGCTCATTCCGTACGGCGGGGGGCTGCTGCTGATCGTGCTGGTGGCCATTGCGCTGTTCTACCTGGCCAAGGGGCCCATCAAGATGCACGGGGCCGAGACGGGTCGCAAGATCGAGCGCTTCACCTACTTCGAGCGCGCCGCCCACTGGGTCAACGCCACTGCGTTCGTCATCCTGGCCATATCCGGCATAGTGATGGCGTTCGGCAAGTTCTTCCTGCTGCCCTGGATGGGCGGCGCAATATTCGGCTGGCTGACGTGGGTCCTGAAAACCGTGCACAATTTCGTCGGACCGGTCTTCGCCGTGTCGCTGGTGGTCGTGCTGATCACCTTCGCCAAGGACAACCTGCTGCGCCGCTATGACCTGACCTGGCTGCGCAAGGGCGGCGGCCTGCTGCGCGCGCAGCATGTGCCGGCCGGCCGCTTCAACGCCGGCGAGAAACTGATGTTCTGGGTCGGCATGTTGGTCCTGGGCCTCGTCGCCGTGGGCTCGGGCCTGTTCCTGGACCGCGTGGTCCCGGATCCCCTGCTGTACACGCGCGGCAACATGCAGATCGCGCACATGATCCACGCGGTGTCGGTGATCCTCATGATGTGCATGATCATGGGCCACATCTACCTTGGCACCATCGGCATGCAAGGCGCCTTCCGCGCCATGAAGACCGGCTACGTGGACGAGACCTGGGCGCGCGAGCACCACGACGTGTGGTACGAGGATATCCAGGCGGGCCGGGTGCCGGCCCAGCGTACCGCCGACCGGGCCGCCAAGCGGCGCGGCAAGGCCACGCCGGCCGGCGTCTGAGCCGGCATTCAAGGAGCACGCCATGAAGATCATCGTTGCCCTGTCGCTGGCCGCCCTGGCCGCCAACGCTTACGCGACCCTGCCGCCGCTCAGCCCGGAGGCCCAGGCCAAGGCAGCCGAGGCGAAGGCCAAGGCGGCCTGGAGCGCCAGCGTGGCGGCCTACCAGTTGTGCCAATCGCAGGACAAGGTCGTGGCCGAATATTTCGCGGAGGCCAAGATGGCGGGCAAGCCGCTCGGCCAGCCCGTGGCCACGCCCGAGTGCAAGGACCCCGGGCCCTTCGTGTATGCGCCGGCGCCGGTGCAGGCGCGCGAGGGGTCCGGCGCGCACTCGCCGGCCGAAACCGCCAGCCAGCCGCCCAGTTCGCCGCAGCCCGATGCCGAGGGCAAGCCCGCCAAGTGACCGCGTCCAGCCTGTCCCTGCCGCGCCTGACCCAGGCCCGCGCGCCGCTGACGCGCGCCGTCACCGTCGTCAACGAGCACGGCGCGACCGAGGCCGTGTCGATCCCGGCCGAGCGGCCGCTCACCATCTATGTGGACCGGCGTGAGCTGGTCACGCTGATGACGCTGGGCGCCATGCCGGAACTGCTGGTGCTGGGCTATTTGCGCAACCAGCGCCTGATCAGCGAAGTGAGCGACGTGCTGTCGATCATGGTCGACTGGGAAGTCAACGCCGCCGCGGTCGAGACCCGCCACGGCATTGCCGACCTGGAGGCCCGCACCGCCCAGCGCGTGGTCACCACCGGCTGCGGGCAGGGCAGCGTGTTCGGCGGCCTGATGGAAGAGCTGGACCACATCCGCCTGGCGCCGCAGGCCAGCGTCACGCAGGCGCAGCTCTATGGCCTGCTGAATGCCATCCGCGTGCAGGAAACCACCTACAAGTCGGCCGGCTCGGTGCACGGCTGCGCGCTGTTCCGCGGCGCGGACATGCTGATGTTCGTGGAGGACGTGGGGCGCCACAACGCCATCGACACGCTGGCCGGCTGGATGTGGATGCAGCCCGAGGCCGGCCAGGATGGCGCCGACAAAATCTTCTACACCACCGGGCGGCTGACCAGCGAGATGATCATGAAGTCGGCGCAGATGGGGGTGCCCATCGTGGTGTCGCGCAGCGGCATGACGCAAATGGGCTATGAGATCGCGCGCGGTCTCGGGCTGTGCGCCATCGGGCGGGCGGTGAACCGGCATTTCGTGTGCTACACCGCGCCCGAGCGGCTGCTACTGCAGCCCGAACTGGCGGCCGCGCGGGCGCCGGCGTCGGCGCCCTGAAATCCGGCAATGATGGGATGCGGCGAGGTGTCCGACACCCCGCGCGACGGTGATCGCCTGCGCAAGGCACTTTGAAAGGGTGTCAGACACCTGGCTACAACGAGCCGGATCGGCTGCGCCGTGGCTTTTTTGCGGGGAAGCTCCACCACGGCAGCACGCGCCGCATTGATAGCACCTGGCCGCTGTTGGGAGCCGGCGCGTAGCCCGGCATGGCGGCCAGCGCCGCCTGCCAGCGTTCGCTGCGCAGAATGGCCAGCAGGGCTTGGGTGGAGGGGTGGTCGAGCGAGGACTTCAGGCAGACCAGGAAGTAGTTTTCCGACACCAGCGGCACGAAATCCAGATGGTGGTGGCGCGCGGCCGGGGCGATGCCCAGGCCGGCGTCGGCGCTGCCGGCCGCGATGGCGTGCGCCACGGCGGCGTGCGAGGGTTCGGTGCGGGCATAGCCGTCGATGGCGCTGGCGGCCAGGCCGGCCTGTTCCAGCAGTTCGTCGAACAGCACCCGGGTGCCGGTGCCCAGCGCGCGGTTCACGTAGCGCACGCCGGGGCGGCGCAGGTCTTGTACGCCGGCCAGCCCCTTGGGATTGCCGCGCGCCACGATCAGCCCCTGCTGGCGCTGCGCGAAGCCGATCAGCTTGTGCAGGCCGGGCTTGAGAAGCGGCTTGTAGCTGCGCTCGGTGAGCGAGCCCGGCACGGGGTCGCGGCGCGTATGAAAGCCTGCCATCACGCAACGCCCCTCGTTCAACCCGCGGATCGCATCGACGCTGCCGGTGAAGCGGATGTCCAGGTGCAGTTTGTCGCTGGCCACCGCGTGGCCGCGCAAGGCGTCCAGCGCGTCGTCGTGGCTGGCATATAGCGACACCACGTGCGCGGCGTCGTCGAAGGCGACCGCGAAGGCGCGTTCCAGTTCGGCGCGCAGCGCGTTGATCTGCGGAGCCAGCCGCGCCTGCGCGTGGCGCTCGGCCCACAGCAGCTTTTCGCCGAACTCGTTCAGGCGCGCGGGCTGGCCCTTGTCCCAGACGATCAGGGTGCGGCCCAGGGCTTGCTCCCATTTCTTCAGCTCGCCCCAGACATGCCGGTACGACAGGTTGAGCGCCTTGGCCGCGGCCGAGATCGAGCCCTGTTCGCGCACGGCGAACAGCAGGTCCATCAGCGCGTTGCCGATGACGCTCGGAGGGGCGTCGGTGCCGCCCAGCTGGTAGGAAAGGTCGATGCGATGCACGCCAGCGAGTATGCCCGAAATGGCCGCGCCCGGGCTGCCGCGCGGCCTATGAAAAGCTATTCATATGGTTTGCATGATACTGCTGGGCTACGCTCTTCCCCAGCCCAGGGAAGAGACGCCATGAACACTATGACCGAAAGCGCGACGACAGCGCTGCGCCTGATCGCCGCTGCCGATCCGGCACTGCTTGCCATCGTGGCGCGTTCCCTGGCGGTCAGCGCCTGTGCCTGCGCGCTGGCCTGCGCGCTCGGCATGCTGGCCGGCTCGTGGCTGGCGGTGGCCCGGTTCCGGGGCCGCGGCATCGTGCTCACCCTGCTCAATACGTCGCTGGCCCTGCCCTCGGTGGTGGTGGGCCTGGCGGTCTACCTGCTGCTGTCGCATTCCGGCCCGCTGGGGTTCCTGGGCTGGCTGTTTTCGTTCCAGGCGATGGTGCTGGCCCAGGCGGTGCTGGTCTGTCCGGTGGTCACCGCGCTGGTGCGCCAGACCATCGAAGACGCCGACCGGCGCCATGGCGAACAACTGCGTTCGCTGCGCGCCCGCGCGCTGGTGCGCAGCCTGCTGCTGTTGTGGGATGAACGCTTCACGCTGCTGACCATCGTCATTACCGGCTTCGGCCGCGCCATCTCGGAAGTCGGCGCCGTCATGGTGGTGGGCGGCAACATCGAGGGCTACACGCGCGTCATGACTACCGCCATCGCGCTGGAGACCAGCAAGGGCGACCTGCCCCTGGCCTTGGCGCTGGGCCTGCTGTTGCTGCTGGTGGTGCTGCTGCTCAACACGCTGGCCGGGCTGGTGCGGCGCTGGCGCGAGCGGCGCGACGCCGGGCTTTCCGGCCTGTATGGCGGGGCGGCATCATGAAGGCGCCCGCCTGCGACACCGGGCCGGTGGCGGCCGGCGCTGCCGAACGCCGCGCGGCTCGCGTCGCGTCCGATATCCTGTTCGACCTGCGCGGCGTCGATGTCGACTACGGCGGCGTGGCCGCATTGCGAGCGGTCTCGCTGACTATCCGCGCCGGCGAATGCGTGGCGCTGGTGGGGGCCAACGGCAGCGGCAAGAGCACGCTGCTGCGCGTGCTGCACTGCCTGCTGCAGCCGACGCGCGGCCAGGCCCGCTGCGTGGCGCGCCGGCGCCAGGCCATGCTGTTCCAGCACCCTTACATGCTGCGCACCTCGGTGCTGAACAATGTCGCGCTGGGGCCGTGGCTGCGCGGCGTGCGCTGGCGCGAGGCGCGCGCCCGCGCGCTGCAGGCCCTGGCACGGGTCGACATGGACGGACTGGCCGCGCGCAATGCCAAGGCCTTGTCGGGTGGCCAGCAGCAGCGCCTGGCCATGGCGCGGGCCTGGGCGTTGGCGCCCGAGGTGCTGCTGCTGGATGAACCCACCGCCAGCCTGGACCCGCACGCCAAGCGCGAGGTCGAGCAGATGATGCAGGACTTCGCGCAGCCGGGCGCGCAGTGCGCACCCGCGATGATGTTCAGCAGCCACAACCTGGGACAGGTCAAGCGGCTGGCGCGCCGCGTCATTTACCTGGAACGGGGGCGCGTCGTGGCCGATCTGCCGGTGGACGATTTTTTCTACGGCCCGCTGCCCGAGGCGGCGAGCCTGTTCGTCAAAGGAGAACGCATACCATGAAGATCCTACCCATGCCATGGCGGCGCGCCGTCATGCCGGCCGTGCTGGCGGTGGCGGCGCTGGCCGCGCCGGCCGCGGGCGCCGAGACCATCGTCATGGCCTCGACCACGTCCACCGAGCAGTCGGGCCTGTTCTCGCACCTGCTGCCCGCCTTCAAGCAGGCCAGCGGCATCGACATCAAGGTGGTGGCGCAGGGCACCGGCCAGGCGCTCGACATGGCGCGTCGCGGCGATGCCGACGTGCTGTTCGTGCACGACCAGGCGGCCGAGGAGAAATTCGTGGCGGAAGGCTATGCCACGCGGCGTTATCCGGTCATGTACAACGATTTCGTGCTGATCGGCCCGGCCGCCGACCCGGCCGGCGTCAAGGGCAACGACATCGTGCGCGCGCTCGCCAGGCTGGCCGAAACCGACAGCCCGTTCATTTCGCGCGGCGACAAGAGCGGCACCCACGCGGCCGAGCTGCGCTTCTGGAAGGCGGCCGGCGTCCAGGATCACGGCAAGGGCTACAAGGCCTGCGGCTGCGGCATGGGGCCGGCGCTGAACATGGCATCGTCGATGGACGCCTATGTCTTGTCGGACCGCGGCACCTGGCTCAGTTTCAAGAATCCGGGCGGCCTGAAGGTGCTGGTGGAAGGCGACAAGCGGCTGTTCAACCAGTACGGGGTGATGGTGGTCAACCCCGCCAAGTACCCGCACGTCAAGGCCAAGCCGGCGCAGCAGTTCGTCGACTGGGTCACTTCCAAGGCGGGGCAGGACGCGATCGCCAGCTACAAGGTCAACGGCCAGCAGTTGTTCTTCCCGAATGCGGGCAAATAGCGCGCCGCGCGCGCTACCACGTGATGTAGAACATGGCCTTGGCCAGCAATACGATCAGCGCGACGTGGCAAAAGACGCTGATATGAATGCGCCGCGAATTGCGGGTATTGAGCCGTCCGCGGCGCTGCAGCGCCATGGCCGCGAGGAAGTGGCCAAACACGCTGAGCGCCAGCAGGATCTTGATACCGAGCAGCAGCCCGAAACTGCCGGCCAGCGGATCGGCGAGTGCGGCGCGGTGTTGCCAGGCCAGGCCGGCTCCCGCGCCGTACAGCACCAGCAATACCCAGGGGATGACGCGCCGCGCCCGGGCGCCAATGGCGCTTTCGACCAGGCGCAGCGCCTCGCGCGGCACGTGCCTGCGCACGCCGTCCAGCATCACGACTTCGAAGAACACCGTGCCGGCGAACGCGATGGCCGCGATCAGGTGCAGGGCCAGTAGAACGGGATAGCTCATGATGCTGTAACGAGAATTGTTTTCTCTCAGATGGTGGCATCATGATCGACGCTGTCCAATGACAAGAATCAAGGCCAGCGCTATTGAGGGTCTTGCGGAACAACCAAAGCGGCCGCGCCGGCCCACAGTGCGGCCCGGCGCGGCGGACTTCAGCGGCTGCCGGTCTGCTCGCTTTCGACCACCATGTCCAGCACGTAGGCGTAGCGCGAGGCGTCGGCCGGAACATTGGTGCGCTCGTAGCGCTTGATGCGCAGCACGTTGCGCACGCCGGGCTCGTGGGTGTAGCCGTCGATTTCGCTGTAGAAGGCCTGCCATTCGCCCTGGCGGGTCTTGACGCCGTTGGCGTCGTACTGGATTTCGCGCACTTGCAGACACTGCATGTTGGGGATCAGCGGATGCGAGCAGGCCACCCGCTGCGGCGCCACTTCCAGGAACATGGTCTGGCCGGCCGAGCCGTAGCGGGTTTCGTCGGTGGGCGTGCCCGTCAAGGTCCATTGCGCGCCATCGTCGAAGCCGACCGTCAGGGTGGGGTTGTCCGCGCCATCGGCGATGCGCCAGGTCGTCGCCTGCGGCAGGCGGCGGGCCACGTCGTGCTCGTACTGCATCACGGCTGCATCGCCGCAGGCCATCATGGTGCCCACCATCTGCGAAATCTTCAGGCGGTCGCCCTCGGTCTGGTAGCCGCCGCCGAGCCGGTTGCACAGGCCGGCCACCGAGACGCGCTGATCGGCGAAGGTCAGGCGCAGCGGCGCGCCGCGCAGCGTCTTGGGCGGCACCCAGCGGGTTTGCGTCGCGCCGGCGGCGTCTTGCGCCTGGGTCAGGTCCCAGTGGTAGGCCGACAAGGTGGCGGCGGCAGTGGCCGGCTTGCCGGCGTGAGTGGATGATTGATCGTTCATGGTGCAGGCGGCCAGCGCGCCCAGCGCGCCGATCAACAGGAGACGGGGGACGAGATGCTTCATGGTTCGGATCCTGGCTGGATGACCCCTGCATTATCCCCGCTGCGGCGGCCCGGCAGGCCGGCGCAATGTAAACAAACGCAAAGAGCGGCGGCGCGGGCGGGCGGCCGCCTCAGCGCGGCCAGATGCCGGAACTGCCGCGGCGGTGGCTGTCGACCAGGTGCGTGTCGATCATGCCGGTAGCTTCCATGAGCGCGTGCATGGTGGTCGGGCCGACGAACTTGAAGCCGCGCCGGCGCAGCGCCTGGCTCAGGGCGGTCGAGGCCTCGGACACCGTGGGAATGTCGCGCACCGTGCGCGGCGTTGGTGTCTGGGCCGGCTGGAACGACCAGATGAACTGCGCCAGCCCCCCGTCGGCCCGCAGCGCGATCGCGGCCGCGGCATTGTTGACAGTGGCGAGGATTTTCGCGCGGTTGCGCACGATGCCCGGGTCGGCCAGCAGCCGCTCGATGTCGCCCTGCGTGAATGCCGCCACGGTGTCCACGTCGAACTGCCGGAAGGCGGCGCGGAAGGCTTCGCGCTTGCGCAGGATAGTGGCCCATGACAGCCCCGACTGGAAGCACTCCAGGCTGAGCCGTTCAAACAGCCCGCGCTCGTCGCGCACCGGCATGCCCCATTCGGTGTCGTAGTAGTGGCGCAAAAGCGGGTCGTGCGCGGCCCAGGGCGGCCGCGCCAGGCCGTCCGCGCCGATGATGACGCCGGTGTCCGCGCTCATGCCGCCAGCTGCCCCTGTCCGCTTTCCAGCGCCAGCAGCAGCGCCTTGGCGCGCAGCCCGCCGGCGAAACCGGTCAGCTCGCCGGACGCGCCGACCACGCGATGGCAGGGCGCCACGATGGAAATCGGGTTGCGCCCGTTGGCCGCGCCTACCGCGCGCACGGCCTTGGCGCGTCCGATCTGCGCCGCGATGTCGCTGTAGCTGCGCGTCTCGCCATAGGGAATGGTCAACAGCGCCGACCACACCTGCTTCTGGAATTCCGTGCCGGCGAACTCCAGCGGCAAGTCGAACCGGTCGCGGGTCCCGGCGAAATATTCGCCGAGCTGGCGCTCGGCTTCCAGCAGGACGGGGCGCTGCGGCTCTTCCTGCATGGGACCGAGACGCACCCGGTCGGGGCGGTCGTTTTCCCAGAGGATGGCGGCGAGCTTCGCGCCGCTGGCCACCAGCTTCAACTGGCCTACCGGGGTGGCCACGGTCTTGTATGCGTATGACATGTCCGGATTCCTTCACACGAGGGTAAATGCGCCTGTCGCCGCCGTTGCCAGGCGCTGGCGGCGCCGGCGTCGAGCGCGAGGCTCCATGATGCGCAGTCTACGTCCGCGCCGGGATGTTCCGCACTCGTCTTCTTGCCCCTGAATTGCCGTTCCGGTCAGTTCACTGCCGGGGCGGCCCGAACAGCCCGTTCAGCGCGTCGCCGGACGCCGCATCGGCGAAGGCGATATCGAAGCGCCCCTGCGCGACAGCCTGGGCCGCCTGCATGAACCCCGCCCAGGCCGCGCGGGCCAGCGCGCCGCCCACGCTGATGCGGCGCACCCCCAGGGCGGCGATGTCGGCCAGGCTGAGTTCGCTGGTGGCGCCGACCAGCAGGTTCACCGGCTTGGGCGCCACCGCCGCCACCACCGCCGCGATCTGCTCGCTTGTGCGGATGCCGGGCGCGTACAGGCAGTCGGCGCCCGCTTGGGCATAGGCGCGCAAGCGGGCGATGGTGTCGTCCAGGTCGGGGCGGCCGGCGATGAAGTTCTCGGCGCGGCCCACCAGCAGGGTGCCCGTGCCCGCGGTGTCGATGGCGCCGCGCGCTGCCTTCAGGCGGGCGACCGCGACATCGATGGGAAATAGCGGATCGGCCGGGTTGCCGGTGGAGTCCTCGATCGACAGGCCGGCCACGCCGGTGTCCACGGCCAGGCGCACATTGCGCGCCACGCCTTCGGCGTCGGGCGCGTAGCCGTTCTCGAAGTCGGCGTTGACCGGCAGGTCGGTGGCCGCCACGATCTCGCGCAAGTGCTGGAGCACCAGGTCGAGCGGCGCGCCGCCATCGGGCCGGCCGTGCGACCAGGCCATGCCCGAACTGGTGGTGGCCAGTGCCTTGAACCCCAGGCTTTGCAGGTAGCGGGCGCTGCCCGTGTCCCAGGGGTTGGGCAGGATGAAGCAGCCCTGCTGGTGCAGGGCGTGGAAGGCGGCGCATTTGTCGACGGCGGGCGAGGGCATGGCGCATTGCTCCGGGCAGGATGGGGCTACACAGTCTACTGCGCGGCGGGGCGTCGGGATGCATGCTTCGGCGCGGATCGAATAATATCGACGCCATCAAGAACCACCAGGAGACAAGCGTGCGCAGGATTTCCCTCGCGTGGCCGGCATTGCTGGCGCTGGGCCTGTCGGCGGGCGCCCCGGCGGCAGCCGATACGTTCCCGTCCCAGCCGATCAAGTTCATCGTGCCGTATGCGCCGGGCGGCACGACCGACCTGGTGGCGCGCACGGTCGGCAAGCAGGTTGCCGATGCGCTCGGCCAGCCGGTCATCGTCGAGAACAAGCCGGGCGCCGGCGGCAACATCGGCATGGCGCAGGTGGCCCAGGCCGTGCCCGATGGCTATACCGTGGGCATGGGCGCCATTTCCACCAATGCGGTGAACCCGCACCTGTACCAGGAAATGAAGTTCGACCCGACCAAGGACTTCACCCCCATCACCATGCTGGGCATGTCGACCATCGTGCTCGAAGTGAACCCGTCGGTGCCGGTGGCCAATGTGCAGGAGTTCATCGCCTATGCCAGGCAGAACCCGGGCCTGATCTACGGCGCGGCGGGCACCGGCACTTCGATGCACCTGGCGGGCGTGCTGTTCGGCCAGATGACGGGCACCGAGCTGGCGCATGTGGCCTACAAGGGCAGCGCACCGGCGCTGACGGACATGATGGGCGGGCAGATCCAGGTGATGTTCGACAATCTGCCGGCCTCGCTGCCGCACATCAAGGCTGGCAAGCTCAAGGCGCTGGCGGTGGCGGGGTCGCGCCGCAATGCCCAGTTGCCCGAGGTGCCGACCATCCAGGAGGCCGGCGTGGCGGGCTATGCGGTGGATCCCTGGTTTGCGCTGTACGGGCCGGCGGGCATGGCGCCGGACGTGGTGGCCAGGCTCAACCAGGCGTTTCGCGCGGCGCTCGAGTCCGCCGAGGTGAAAACGACGCTGGAGAACGCCGGCTTCAGCCCGCAGGCGTCTACGCCGCGTGAACTGGCCGAACTGTCCAGTGCCGAATACCAGCGATGGGGCGAGATTGTCGATCGCGCGCAGCTCCGCAACTGAACCGCTGGCGCTGACCGACGGCCAGGCGCGCCGCATCGCGCTGGCGGCCCAGGGTTTCGGCGGGCCGCGCGACGGCCCGGTGGGCCGCCGGCAGTTGACGGCGTTGCTGGGCCGGCTGGGCGTGATCCAGATCGATTCGGTCAACGTGGTCTGCCGCACGCATTACCTGCCGGCCTATTCGCGGCTGGGGGCGTATCCGCAGAACCTGCTGGAAGAACTGGCCTGGGGCCGCAAGCGGCCGCTGTTCGAGTACTGGGCCCACGAAGCCTCGCTGTTGCCGCTGGCCAGCCAGCCGCTGCTGCGCTGGCGCATGCAGGATGCCCGGGCCGGCCTGGGCACCTGGAAAGGCATCGCGCGTTTCCTGCATGAGCGGCGCGGGTTCATCGACAGCGTCCTGGACGAGATCGCCGGACGCGGCCCCCTGTCGGCCTCCGAACTGCAGATGGGGCACAAGGGGCAGGGCGGCTGGTGGGGCTGGAGCGAGGCCAAGCGCGCGCTCGAATGCCTGTTCTGGGCCGGCGAGCTGACCGCCGCCACGCGCCGCGGCACCTTCGAGCGCGTCTACGACCTGCCCGACCGGGTCCTGCCCAAGGACGTGCGTGACATCCCGACCCCGCCGCGCGCCGCCGCGCAGCGCGACCTCTTGCGCATCGCCGCCCGCGCCATGGGCATCGCCACCGAGCGCGACCTGCGCGATTATTTCCGCATGGGCGTGGACGAAACCCGCGCGCGCCTGCGCGAGCTGGTCGAGGCCGGCGACCTGTTGCCGGCCTCGGTGCGCGGCTGGCGCGAGCCTGCCTACCTCGATCCGGCGGCGCGCCGGCCGCGCCGCATGGAGGCCACGGCCCTGCTGTCGCCGTTCGACAACCTCATCTGGTTCCGCGACCGCGCCGAGCGCCTGTTCGGCGTGCGCATCCGGCTCGAGATCTACACGCCGGCGCACAAGCGCGTGCATGGCTACTACGTGCTGCCCTTCCTGGAGGGCGATGCCCTCACCGCGCGGGTCGACCTCAAGGCCGACCGCAAGGGCTCGGTGCTGATCGTGCAAGCCAGCCATGCCGAACCGGGCGCGGGCACGGCGACCCCGGCGAAGCTGGCGGCCGAGCTCGAGCGCATGGCGGGCTGGCTGGGATTGCGCCGGGTGCGAGTGGAAAAGCGCGGCGACCTGGCGGCCGCGCTGGCCGCGGCGCTGTAGGCGGACGGCGGGTCGCCGGCGGCGCGGCACGGCAGCTCTGTTATTAATAACAATTCTCATTTATTATTGGGTGCGCCACAACCATGCCGAGGAGGCGTGCTTGGATAACCCGATTCACACGATCGAGGCCCTGGAGGCCCGGATCGGCGCGCGGCCCGCTGCCATTGACCTGAAGGTGATCGACCACCTGGACGCGCACGCCCGGCGCTGGCTGCAGGCGTCGCCGCTGGCGTGCGTGGCCACCAGCGATACCCGGCAGGTCGAGGTCACGCTGGCCGGAGGGTCGCCCGGTTTCGCGGCGCCGCTCGACACGCAGCGCCTGCGCCTGCCGTGCGCGGCGCTGGACGATCCGGCGCACGCGCAGCCGGGCCGTGGCGTCGGCCTGCTGTTCCTGGTTCCCGGCCTGGGCGAGACCTTGCGCGTGAACGGCCGGGTGGCGGCGCTAGAGGCCGGCGACGCCATCGTCGCGGTGGACGAATGCTATGCGCATTGCGCCAAGGCCCTGCTGCGCTCGGATTTCTGGCGGCCGGCCGCGACGCCCGCGCCCGGGGCGGCCGCGGACCCGGCCGCCTTCCTGGCGGCGAGCCGCTTCATGGCGCTGGCCACTGCGGACGACGCGCTGCGCACCGACCTGAGTCCCAAGGGCGATCCCGCCGGCCTGCTGGTCCGGCCTTGCGATGGCGGCATCTGCTTCGCCGAGCGGCCGGGCAACCGGCGCACCGACAGCCTGCGCAACATGCTGGCTCGCCCTCGCGCGGCCGTCATGTTGCTGGTGCCCGGCAGCAGCCGGGTCGCGCGCGCGCAAGGCAATGCGCAGATCAGCGCCGACGCGGCGTTGCGCGAGGAATTCGCCGTGCACGACAAGGTGCCGAAGCTGGTGACCCGCGTGGCCGCGCCATCGATCGAATGGCGCGACAGCGCGGCGCTGGCGCGCGCGCGGCCGTGGGACGCGCCGGCCCCGCCGGCCGATATCGACCCGGCCGAGATCTTCGCCGCGCATGTGCGGCTCAACAAGACGCGCGGCCTGGCGGCGGCGCTCGCCAGGAGCGCCGTGTCCGTTCCCGGACTGATGCGCAAGGGGCTGGAGCAGGACTACAAGCGCAACATGTACTAGCGCGTCGCTGCGCTGCCTTGGCAACGCCCTCAGTCGTCGCCGAAGCAGTGCAGCGCGACTTCGCGGAAGCGCTGCGCCGCCGGGCTGGACGGTTCCGGCAGCAGCAGCGCCAGGCCGATCTCGGCCGCCGGCGAAAGGTCGGCGATGGCTCGGTAGGCGACGCGCGGGCTGGGGTTGTATTGCATGACGGCCGGCACCAGCGCCACGCCCAGGCCGCTTTCGACCAGCGACAGTACGGTCTGCACCTGGGTGGCTTCCTGGGTCACGCGGGGCAGGAAGCCGGCGCGCTGGCAGGCCAGCATGGCGGTCGCGTGCAGGCCGGCGGCGTCTTCGCGCGAGTAGAAGACGAACGATTCCGCCGCCAGCTCTTCCATCTTGATCTCTGGCTTGTGCGCCAGCGGATTGCCCAGCGGCAGCGCCGCCACGAAGCCCTCCGCCAGCAGCGGCGCCAGGCGCGCGCGCGAGGGCGCCAGCAGCGGCGTGCGCACCAGCCCGACATCCAGGTCGCCGCTGTCGACCCGTTCGGCGATACGCACCGACGTGCCTTCCTTCAGCACCAGTTCGACAGCGGGATACTCGGCCCGGAACAACCGCACGATGCGCTGCAGGACGCCATTGGTGGTGGAGCCGACAAAGCCTACCCGCAGCGCGCCGCCCGTGCCGGTGGAGGCGGCGCGCGCGGCCGCCCGCAACTGCACATTGTGAAAGAGCAGGCGCCGCGCTTCGGCCAGGGCCGCCTGGCCGGCGGGCGTCAGGGACACCCCGCCCGCGCCGCCGCGCTCGAACAGGCGGGCGCCGAGGTCCGTTTCCAGTTTCTGGATCGCCACGGTCAGCGGCGGCTGCGTCATGTGCAGCCGGTCGGCGGCGCGCCGGAAATTCAGCGTCTCGGCCAGCACCACGAACTGGCGCACCCGTCGCAGGTCGAGCATGGGATCGGGCGCGGCGTCGCCCTTGCCGGCTGGCTTGGTTGGCACTGCCATGGCGTCGGCCTCAGTGGTCGAACCGGGGCGCGCGCTTTTCCAGGAACGCCGCTACCGCTTCGGCGTGTTCGGGCGTCTTGTGGGCCAGCGCCTGGTAGGCCGCCGAAAGCTCCAGCAGCGTGTCCAGCCGGGTATGCAAGGCCTCGCGCATGAGCCGCTTGGTCATGCGCATGGCCTGCGGCGGATGCACGGCGATGCGCTCGGCCAGCGCGCGCGCCGCGTCCATCAGTTCGTCGTGCGGCACCACGCGCGACACCAGCCCCCATTCCAGCGCGCGCTGGGCGTCGATTACCTCGGCGGTGAAGGCCAGTTCGGCGGCGCGCGCCATGCCCAGCAGGCGCGGCAACAGCCAGGCGCCGCCATCGCCCGGAATGATGCCGAGCTTGACGAAGCTCTCGGCGAACTTGGCCTTCTCGGACGCGATGCGCAGGTCGCACATGCAGGCCAGGTCCAGGCCGGCGCCCATGGCCGGGCCATTGACCGCGGCGATCACCGGCACTTCCAGGTTGAACAGCGCCAGCGGCAGCCGCTGGATGCCGGCGCGGTATTCGTCGCGGATGTGGGCGGGCCCGACCGACGGATCGGCCTGCCGCCGCATGGCCCGGATGTCGCCGCCGGCCGAGAAGGCCGGATCGGCGCCGGTGAGGATCACGGCGCGCACGCCCGGATCAGCCTCGATGCGGGCGATGGCGGTCACGAACTCGTCCACGGCGGTATTGCCCGTGAGCGGGTTGCGCGTCTCCGGCTGGTTCATGGTCAGCGTCACCACGTGGCCTTGCTGGGTATAGGAAAGGAAATCGCTCATGGAGAAGCCTCCAGGGGTCGACAGCATCTGCCGTGACTATCGTTTGGGTGGACTTGATATTCGCGTGGCCGCCCGGCTGCCTCAGCCCGAGCGCGGCATTGATCGTGCGAGTGTACGGGGCCCGCTATTTGATATGCAACGTATATCGAAATTCACACAAATAATATTGGACGCAGAAGAAGCCGCGACCCTAAGCTGAGCCCGAACGAATCACGGAGGCAGCGAGAAACATGAGCACGGCGCTTGGACACCTCAAGGTCCTGGACCTGACCCGCATCCTGGCAGGCCCCTGGGCGACCCAGAACCTGGCGGACCTGGGCGCCGAGGTGATCAAGGTCGAGCGTCCGCGCGTGGGCGACGACACGCGCGCCTGGGGGCCGCCGTTCCTCAAGGACGAAGCCGGCCGCGAGACCGCCGACTCGTCTTATTTCCTGGCGGCCAATCGCGGCAAGAAATCTATCACGGTCGACCTGGCGCACCCGGAGGGGCAGGCGCTGATCCGCGAACTGGCCGCCACGGCCGACGTCGTGGTCGAGAACTACAAGGTCGGCACCCTGGCGCGCTACGGCCTGGACTACGCCAGCCTGAAGGCGGTCAACCCGCGCCTGGTGTATTGCTCGATCACGGGCTTTGGCCAGGACGGCCCGTATGCCGCGCTGCCGGGCTACGACTTCGTGTTCCAGGGCATGGGCGGGCTGATGAGCATCACCGGGCAGCCCGAAGGCGCGCCGGGCGACGAGCCGATGAAAGTCGGCATCGCCATCAGCGACCTGCTGACCGGCATGTACGCCACCACCGCGATCCTGGCGGCGCTGGAGCACCGCCATGTGAGCGGGCACGGGCAATACATCGACATGTCGCTGCTCGACTGCGTGGTCGGCATCAGCTCGTACCAGGCGATCAACCATTTCCTGTCGGGCAAGGTGCCGCGCCGCATGGGCAACGCGCATTCGAACATGGTGCCGTACCAGGTCTTCCGCTGCAAAGAGGGCGACGTCATCGTGGCGGTCGGCAACGACGGCCAGTACCGCGCCTTCTGCAAGGTGATAGGGCGCGACGACCTGGCCGCGGACGAGCGCTATGCCACGCCCGGCCAGCGCAACCGCAATCGCGACACGCTGATCCCGGAGATCGCCGAGGCGATGCTGGCGCGCTCCATGCAGGAGTGGGTCGCCCTGATGGAGGCCGCCAACGTGCCGTGCGGGCCGATCTACAACATGCAGCAGGTGTTCGAGGACCCGCAGGTGCGGCATCGCGGCATGCGCCTGGCGCTGCCGCACGGGGCGGGCGTGCAGGCGCCGGCGGTGGCCAACCCCATACGCATGTCCGATACCCCCATCCAGTATGGCGGCTCCGCCCCGCTGCTGGGCGAACACACCGACAGCGTCCTGGCCGGGCAGCTTGGCCTGGCGCCGGAGCGGATCGCCGCGCTGCGCGCCGCCGGCGCGATCTGACGGCGCGGCGCCGTCGCGCGCCGGGCCGCTTTCTTTTCATAAAACAACAGGAGACAACACCATGCCGCGTCGTTCATTGTTCCATAGTGTCATCGCGCTCGCCCTGGCCGCCTGCTGCGGTGGCGCGCTGGCGCAGGCCCAGCCTTCTTCCATCCGCTACGTGGTGCCATACCCGGCCGGCGGCGCGGCCGACCAGATCACCCGCCTGGTGGCCCACGATGCCGCCGCCATCCTGGGCGTGCCGATCGTGATCGAGAACAAAGGCGGCGCGGCCGGCATGATCGCGGCCGAGACGGTCCTGCAGGCGCAGCCCGACGGCGCGACCTTCTTCGTCGGTTCCAATGCCCCGATCGTCATCAACCAGGCGATCTACAAGAAGATGTCGTACGACCCGGCCAAGGACTTCATCCCCGTGGCGGGCATGGGCAAGGCGCCGCTGCTGCTGGTGACCCGCAAGGACCTCGGCGCCGCCGACCTGCCGGCGCTGGTGGCGCTGGGCAAGCGGGAGGACGGCAAGCTGACCATGGGCTCGGCCAGCAGCGGCAACATCACCCACCTGGCGGGCGAGCACGCCGCCAGCCAGATGGGCTTCAAGGTGACCCACGTGCCGTTCAAGGGCAGCGCGCCGGCCATCACCAGCCTGATGGGCGGCAACATCGACATCATGTTCGACGCGCTGCCCTCGTGCATGGCCCAGGCCGAGGCGGGCCGCATCGTGCCGCTGGCCATCCTGGATGACCAGCGATTCCCGCAACTGGCGGACGTGCCCACCGCCCGCGAGCTGGGCTTCCCCGGGCTGGAGGCCGCCGCCTGGTTCGGCGTGATGGCGCGCGCCGGCACGCCGCAGCCGGCCATCGAGGCCATGAACCAGGCCATCAACCAGGCGCTGCGCCAGCCCGCGCTAGTCGAGAAACTGCGCCGCATCGGCGCCCAGCCCATGCCCGGTTCGCAGCAGCAGTTCGCGGGTTTCATCGATGCCGAGCGCAAGCAATGGATGCCATTGGCCAAGTCGTTGGGCGTGCAGGCGGACTGACGGCCATGGGAAAGACCAGCTTCGATTCCATTGCGGCCCTCAAGGCCTTCGTCGGCCGGCCGCCGGTGGTGGGGCGCCCCATCGTGGTCGACCAGGCCGCCATCGATACCTACGCCGAGGTGGTGCATGATCGGCAGTGGATCCACGTGGACCGCGCCCGCGCCGCGGCCGAGTCGCCGTTCGGCACCACGATTGCCCACGGCCTGCTCACGCTGTCGCTGATCACCGGCTGGTATCACCAGCTGTTCGAGTTCCCGGGCCGCAAGCTGGCGCTGAACTACGGTTTCGACAAGGTGCGCTTTCCGGCGCCGGTGCCCAGCGGCTCGCCCCTGGTGGGCAGCTTCCGGCTGGCCCGGGTCGACGACCTGGGCGATAACGAGGCGCGCTGCATGTGGCACGTGGACGTTCGCGTCGAAGGGGCCGAACGGCCCGCGATGGTGGCGGAATGGTTGATGCAGCTGCGTTATTGATGGCCCCGGGAGTGTCTGCGCCCTCCAATGCTCAGGTGTCTGACACCCTTTGCGGCAGCGCGGCAGTTTGGCGGCCGTCTCGCCAGGGTGTCAGACACCGATGAACCCGATCTGTCTATTTGAGAAACCCCATGTCCGTACTCGAACTTTCCCGCGTGGGCGCGTGCGCGGTGTTGACCATGAACCGGCCGGCTGCGCGCAATGCGCTGGACCTGGAACTGCGCGGCGCATTCGCCGCGACGTTGCCGGCCATCCGTGACGACGAGTCGGTGCGCGCGGTGGTGCTGGCCGGCGCCGGCGGGCACTTCTGCGCCGGCGGCGACATCCGCGCGATGGCGGCGGGGCAGGGCCGCACCGATGTCTTCGAGGGCCGCAACCGCATCCTCGGCATGCAGCGCTGGTTCGACGAACTGGTGGACCTGGAAAAGCCCGTCATTGCCGCCGTCGACGGCGTGGCCTACGGCGCCGGGCTGTCGCTGGCGCTGGCGGCGGACTTCGTGCTGGCCTCGCCGCGCGCCACTTTCTGCGCGGTGTTCGCCCGCATCGGCTACGTGCCGGACCTGGGCGGCATGTACTTGCTGCCGCGCGCGGTGGGCCTGGCGCGCGCCAAGGCGCTGGCCTTCTCCGCCCGCGTGGTCGATGCGCGCGAAGCGCTGCAGCTCGGCATTGTCCATGAGGTGGTCGAGCAGCAACCGGTGCTGGACGCCGCCATCGCGCTGGCCGCGCGCTTCGAGCAGGCGCCCGCGGGGGCGCTGGGCATCATGAAGTCGGTGATGAACCACGCCTTCGAGTCCGACCGCCGCACTGTCTACATGCAGGAAGCCATGGCGCAGTCGCTCTGCCGCGAAAGCGCCTTCCACCAGGAAGCGGCGCGCCGCTTCCTCTGCAAGCAACCCCCTTTGTACCAATGGCCACAGGAGCAACCATGACCGAGCACCCGCCTTCCGCATCCGGCCCGCTGCCGCAGCAGGAGTACTTCGCCCACCTGGCCGAGGGCCGCTTCATGATCCAGCGCTCGCGCGGCAGCGGCGAGTATGTGTTTTATCCGCGGGTGGCGGCGCCGCGCACCGGCGCGCTCGACCTGGAATGGGTGGCGGCGTCGGGCCGGGGCACGGTCTATGCCACCACCGTGATGCGCGTGCGGCCGCCGGCGGAACCGTACAACGTCTGCCTGGTCGAGCTGGCAGAAGGGCCGCGCATGATGAGCCGCGTGGAAGGCATTGCCCCGCAGGATGTGCGCGTCGGCATGGCGGTGCGCGCGCGCATCGCCCGCGACGCCGACGGCCAGCCGCTGGTGGTATTCGACCCGGTCAAACAGGAGCAGGCATGAACCAGGAGCATTTTCCGCGCGGCAAGACCGCTATCGTCAGTTCGGCCACCTACGGCATCGGCGAGGCCCCCGGCCTGTCGTCACTGGACCTGGCGGTGCGCGCCAGCGTGCAGGCGCTGGCCGGCGTGGGCCTGGCGCCGGCCGATGTCGACGGCCTGTTCATCGGCTTGCCGGACGATTACCTGTCGGGCCTGAGCTTCACGGAATACCTGGGCATCGCGCCGCGCCTGACCGACAACAACCGCACCGGCGGCTCGTCGTTCCTGACCCACGCCATCCACGCGGCACTGGCGCTCGAGGCGGGCCTGTGCGACGTGGCGCTGATCGCCTACGGCAGCAACCAGCGCAGCGCGGCGGGCAAGCTGGTCAGCTCGTTGCGCCCCTCGCCCTACGAAGGGCCCTACAAGCTGGCGCGGCCGCTGGGCGCCTACGCGCTGGCGGCCTCGCGCTACGCGGCCCAGTACGGGCTGAAGAAAGAACAGCTGGGCGCGGTGGCCCTGGCGGCGCGGCAATGGGCCCGCAAGAATCCCGACGCCTTCATGCGCGACCCGCTGACCATGGACGACTACCTGGCCTCGCGCCTGGTGTGCGACCCGTTCTCGGTGCGCGACTGCTGCCTGGTCACCGACGGCGCCGCCGCCGTGGTGATGGTGCGCGCCGAGCGCGCCCGCGACCTGGCGGCGCGTCCGGCCTATCTGCTGGGCGGGGCGGCGGCGGCCTGGCACAGGGACATCACCAACATGCCCGACCTGACCGTCACCGCCGCATCGCTGAGCGGCCCGCGCGCCATGGCGCAGGCGGGCGTGAGGCCGGCCGACTTCGATGTGGTCGAGCTGTACGACGCCTTCACGTTGAACACCATCCTGTTCCTCGAAGACCTGGGCTTTTGCGCCAAGGGAGAAGGCGCCGCGTTCGTCGAGGGCGGCCGCATCGCCCCGGGCGGGCAACTGCCGGTCAATACCAACGGCGGCGGACTGTCGTGCGTGCATCCCGGCATGTACGGGCTGTTCACCATGGTGGAAGCGGCCCAGCAACTCGCCGGCACGGCGGGCGAGCGGCAAGTGGCGGGCGCCCGGCTCGCCCTGGCCCACGGCAACGGCGGCGAGTTCTCCAGCCAGGCCACGCTCGTGCTGGGCGCCGAGGAAACGATCTGACCACGGAGCATACACAGATGCAGGACAAGCTTCTCACACTGGAAAACCGGCAAGTCATCGTGACCGGGGCCGGGCAGGGCATCGGACGGGCCCTGGCCACCGCCATCGCCGACCTGGGCGGCCGCGTGGTGGCGGTCGACCTGAACGCCGACGCGCTGGCCGGGCTGCGCGCCGCGCTCGGCGCGGAACGCTGCGTGACGCTGGCCGGCAACGTGGCCGACCCGGCCCTCGCACAGCAAGCCGTGGATGCCGGCGTGGCCGCCTTCGGCGAGGTCAACGCGCTGGTCAACAACGCCGGCGTCACCCGCACCGCGATGATCGACAAGATGTCGGCCGCCGACTGGCAGCAGGTCATCGACGTGCATCTGTCGGGCTCGTTCTTCTTCCTGCAGGCGCTGGGCCGGCACCTGCTGAGCCGTGCCAAGGCCGGCGGCGACGGCGCGGGCTCGATCGTCAACATCTCTTCCGACGCGGGCCGGCGCGGCACCATCGGGCAGATCAACTACGGCGCGGCCAAGGCCGGCGTGCTGGGCCTGACCATGTGCGCCGCGCGCGAATGGGCCCGCTACGGCATCCGGGTCAACACCGTGGGCTTCGGCGTGGTCGAGACGCCCATGACGGAGACCATCCGCGGCGAGAAATTCCGCGACACCTACCTGAGCCAGATCCCGCTGGGCCGCTGGGGCGAGGCCGACGAGGTGGCGCGTCCCGTCTGCTTCCTGCTCTCGGACGCGGCGTCCTACGTGACCGGGCAGCACCTGTCGGTCAATGGCGGCTACACCATCGGACTGTAATCGTGACTACTTTGATCGACCGCTTCGAGCTCGCCGCGTTGCCCCCTGCGGCGGAGGCATTCCGCCAGGATGTGCGGGCATTCCTGCGCGCCGAAATGCCGCCCCTGCCGGCCGACCAGCGGGCCCGTTCCTGGATGGGCTTCGACGCCGCCTTCAGCCGCAAGCTGGCGGCGCGCGGCTGGGTCGGCGTCACCTTGCCGCGCGCCTACGGCGGCGCCGAGATGGACGCGTTCTCGCGCTTTGTGCTGATCGAGGAACTGCTGTGCGCCGGCGCGCCGGTCTCGGCCCACTGGATCGCCGACCGCCAGAGCGGGCCCTTGATCCGCAAGTTCGGCAGCGAGGCGCAGCGCCGCTTCTACCTGCCGCGCATCTGCCGCGGCGAGGCGTTCTTCTGCATCGGCATGAGCGAACCGAACTCGGGTTCGGACCTGGCCAGCGTCGGCACGCGCGCCACGCCCCGCGCCGATGGGGGCTGGACGCTGGCGGGGCGCAAGATCTGGACGACCAATGCCCAGCATTGCCAGTACATGATCGCGCTGGTGCGCACTTCCGGCACGCCGCAGGACCGCAACCAGGGGCTGTCGCAGTTCATCATCGACCTGTCGCTGCCGGGCATAACGGTGCGCCCCATCACCGACCTGGCGGGCGATGCGCATTTCTCGGAAGTGTTCTTCGACGACGTGCAATTGTCCGAGGACGCGCTGATCGGCCGCGAGGGCGGCGGCTGGGAGCAGGTCACCGCCGAGCTGGCCTTCGAGCGCAGCGGGCCGGAGCGCATTTACTCCAGCATCGTGCTGCTGGACCGCTGGATCGAATGGCTGCGCGGCCGGGGCGAGACCGCCCTGGCGCCGGCGGTCGGCCGCTACGCCACTCACCTGGCGGCGCTGCGCAACCTGTCGCTGTCGGTCACGGCGCGGCTGGCCGCCGGCGAGAGCCCGGCGGTCGAGGCCGCGCTGGTCAAGGACCTGGGCACCACCTTCGAGCAAGAGATACCGTCCGCCATCGAGGCAGCGCTGGGCGCGGACCCGGGCGCCGATATCGATGGCGAGCTGTTGCGCACCTGCGCCTACGTGAACCAGGTGTGTCCCACTTACTCGCTGCGGGGCGGCACGCGCGAGATCCTGCGCGGCATGATCGCCCGCGGCCTGGGCCTGCGTTGAAGGCGGGAGCATGACTGCAATGTATAGCGAAGCTTTTGAAGACCTCCTGGAAGGCCAGTGCGGGCCGGCCGTGGTGCGCGCCATCGATGCCGGCGGCGCGCACGACGCGCTGTGGCGCCAGATCGGGCAGTCCGGGTTCCTGGAATTGATGGCGCCCGAAGACGCCGGCGGCGCCGGCGCGGACCTGGCCGACGCCCTGCCGCTGTTCATGGCCCTGGGCGCCCATGCCGTGCCGTTGCCGGTGGGACAGGCGATGGCGCTGCGCACCTTGCTGCCCGCCGGCATGGCGGCGCCGGACGGCCTGCCCACTTTCGCGCCCTGCCTCGCCGAGACCGCCGACGGCGCGCTGGCGGCGCCGCGCGTGCCGCATGGCATGCGCGCCGGCCTGGTGCTGGCTGAACTGGACGGCGCGCTATGGATGCTGGACGCAGGCGCCGCGCAACGCCGCGGTTGTGGCCTGCATGGCGAATCCACCGCCGATCTGCGCTGGGAGGCCGGCGCGCGCGGGCAAGCCGCCCGGCGGCTGGGCGCGGCCGGCCGGCTGGCGGCCTGGGGTGCGGCGCTGCACGCCGCGCTGCTGGCGGGCGCGATGACCCGCTGTTTCGAACTGACCCTGCAGTACGGCAACGACCGCACCCAGTTCGGGCGTTCCATTGGCAAGTTCCAGGCCATCCAGCATCAACTGGCGGTGATGGCCGAGCACGTCGCCGCCGCGCGCATGGCCACGGCGGCCGCGTTCCGCGCCGGCGCGATACAGCCCGGCCTGCTGCCCGCCGCCATCGCCAAGGCGCGCGCCAGCGAGGCCGCGGCCCTGGTCGCGGCGACCGCCCATGCGGTGCATGGCGCCATCGGCATCACTGAAGAGTACGACCTGCAGCTCTATACGCGCCGCCTGCATGCCTGGCGGCTGGCGCACGGGTCCGAGGCGCATTGGCACGGCGTGGTGGGCGCGGCCCTGCTGGACAGCCGCGCGGGCGCCGCCGAGTTCGTGCGCGCGTTGTGAGCGCGGGTGGGCCGGCCATTTCAACCTGGAGCAGGGGAGGACGATGCTGCACAAGACATATGAATCCGCCGACGAGGCGGTGAGCGTGGTGAAGAGCGGCGCGACCATCCTGGTCAGCGGGTTCGGCGATATCGGGCTGCCGTTCGGGCTGCTGCACGCGCTGGCGCGCACCGCCGTCAAGGACCTCACCATCGTCTCGAACAACGCGGGGACGGGCGAGCTGGGATTGTCGCGGCTGTTCAAGAATGGCCAGGTTTCCCGGCTGATCGCGTCTTTTCCCTCGCAGCCGGATTCGCACCATTACTTCGCCGCCCACCAGGCCGGCCAGGTAGAGGTCGAACTGGTCCCGCAAGGCACCCTGGCCGAGCGCATCCGCGCCGGCGGCGCGGGCCTGGCGGGCTTCTTCACGCCGACCGGCTACGGTACCGAGCTGGCCCAGGGCAAGGAATGCCGGACCATCGATGGCCGGGGCTACGTATACGAGGAGGCGCTGGTGGGGGATTTTGCCTTCATCAAGGCGGATATCGCCGATGGCTACGGCAACCTGCGGTACCGGCTCGCCAGCCGCAATTTCAATCCCATCATGGCCATGGCGGCGCGCACGACGATCGCCCAGGTCAAGCGGATGGTGCCGGTCGGCGCTATCGATCCCGACGATGTCCACACGCCGGGCGTCTATATCGACAGGATGGTGGAGGTGGTAGATGAATAAGGGCTGGTCGGACGATGAGCTGGCGCGCCGGGTGGCCGCGGACCTGCCGCCATGGTCGGTGGTCAACCTGGGCATTGGCCTGCCCGTGCTGGTGGCGAACCACATTCCTGCAGGCAAGACCATCTTCTTTCATTCCGAGAACGGCATCATCGGCCTGGGCGCGGCGCCGGAACCCGGGCATGCGGACCCGGATGTGGTGAACGCCGCCAAGAAGCACGCCACCCTCATCCCGGGCGCTGCCATCGTGCATCACGCGGATTCGTTTTCGCTGATCCGCGGCGGACGGCTGGATTATTCCATCCTGGGCGGCCTGCAAGTGGCGCCCAATGGCGATATCGCCAACTGGAAAGTGCCGGGCCAGAAAGGCGGGGGCGGCGTGGGGGGCGCGATGGACCTAGCCGTGGGCGCGCGCAACGTCCTGGTCATGATGCGCCACCAGGACAAGGCCGGCGCCTCGAAGCTGGTCACGTCCTGCACATTTCCGCTGACGGCGGTCAATACCGTGACGCGTGTCTATACCGAGCTGGGCGTATTCGAGTGCGCGGGGGATGCCTTCGTCGTGCGCGATTGCGCGCCCGGCATCGGCCGCGACGAGCTGGCGCAGAGGACCGATGCCGCGCTGCGGTTCCCGTAGCGGCGCGCCGGCGGCCATATAAAAAACCAAGGAGACACCATCATGATCAGAACCCTGTGCCTGGCCTTGTGCCTGTTTTCCGCGGCGGCCTGCGCGGCGCCGTTTCCCAGCAAGCCCATCAACCTGATCGTGCCCTATCCGCCGGGCGGCGCGGTCGACCCGATCGCGCGCCTGTACGCCGAGAAGATCTCGCAGAACTGGGGCGTGCCGGTCATTGTCCTGAACCGCCCGGGCGCGGGCACCACGATCGGCCTGAACCAGGCGGCCAAGGCCGAGCCGGACGGCTATACCGTCGTGCTGGCCACCGCCAGCATCACCAGCAACGCGCCGCTGTACCGGTCCCTGCCGTACGACACGCTGAAGGATTTCACCTATCTCAGCATGGCCGGCATGATCCCGCTCGCCATCACGGCCAATCCGCGCACGCCCGTGAACAGCCTGGACGAGCTGGTCGACCGGCTCAAGCGGCAACCCGGTTCGCTGACCTACTCGTCCTCGGGCAACGGCACGATCATCCACCTGGGCGGCGAGCTGTTCAAATCGCTCGCCGGCGTCGACATGGTGCATGTGCCCTACAAGGGCAGCGGGCCGTCGGTCATGGCGGGCGTGGCGGGCGAGGTCGACCTGACATTCGACTCGGTTTTCCTGATAAACCCGCAAGTGCAGGCCGGCAAGCTCAAGTACATTGCGGTGGCCAGCGCCAAGCGGCTGAAATCCCTGCCGGACGTGCCCGCCATCAGTGAAAAGTACCCCGGGTACTTCGTGACCTCGTGGGTCGGGTTCATGGGGCCGGCCGGCATACCGCAGGACATCGCCGATGCCTGGGCCAAGGAAATCGCGCGGGTCGCGGCCCTGCCGGATGTCAGCGACCGGCTGGCGTCCCTGGGCGTCGAATCCGTTTCCAGCACGCCGCGGGAGTTTGCCGCTTTCGTGGAAAGCGAAATCCGCAAATGGGAAAAGGTGGTCCGCGATGCGCGGATTCCGCCGGTGCAGTAGGCCGCCGCATGCGCGCCGGCCTGGCCAGTCATCCCGGATGTCCAATGTCAATTTATATTCACTATAAGAATAGCTTAACTTAGTCTGATTTCTCGCCTAGATTCACGTGGTTTCTTAGTATTTCCGATAGGAGACCACATGGGCGCGCTGAAGAACGATTCCAGCCTGGATATACGCATGCTGCGCATATTCGCCGCGGTGGCGGCGGCCGACAGCCTGTCGGCCGCCGCCACCGCCCTGAATGTGACGCAGTCGGCGGTATCGCAAGCCGTCACGCAGATCGAGCACATCCTCGGCATGCGGGTGCTCGACCGCAGTTGCCGGCCCTACAAGCTGACGCCGGCGGGCGTCGCGCTGCAACGGCATTCCCGCCAGATCGTCGACGACGTCGACCGCCTGATCGCCCAGGTGCGCGAAGCCGACCTCATGAACCGGCCGGCTATCCGCATCGGCATGATCGATTCGTTCGCCGCCACCACCGGCCCCGCCATCGTCAAGCGGCTGACCCAGAGCGCCAGCCAGGTGCTGGTGTGGTCCGGCCTGGCCTATGGCCATGCGCAGGCGCTACTGAACCGCCAGGTCGACATCATCGTCACCACCGACGCGCTGGAAGACGTGGACGGCCTGGCGCGCCGACCGATCCTGAGCGAGCCCTTCGTGCTGGTGGTGCCGGCGGCGCGCGCGGACGCCTTCGCGGCCATGGACCTGCGCCAGCTGGCGCAGGCGGCGCCGCTGATCCGCTTCAGCGGCCGCTCGCACTTCGGCGCCATGATCGAGCGCCACCTGCGCCGCTGCGGCGTCAGCGCGCCGCCGTACCTGGAGATCGACACCAGCGACGTGGTCATGGCGATGATCGCCGCCAACCTGGGCTGGGCCCTGGCCACGCCGCTGTGCCTGCTGCAGGGGCGCGCATGGCTGGACCAGGTGGCCGTGCTGCCGCTGCCGGGACCCGGGCTGGCGCGCACCCTGCACCAGGTGTCGCGCCACCAGGAATTCGAGGAAATGGCCGAGATGTGCTGGCAATTCAGCCGCAGCGCCCTGCAGGCCGAGATATTCCCGCAGATGACGGCCCGGCTGCCATGGCTGGGCCGGCAGATGCGGCTTTGTTGAAAGCAACGATAAGGAGAGGAGCATGGGCACAACCAGAAGACAACTCATCAAGGGCATGGCGCTGGGCGCCGCGGCGTTGGCGCTGCCGATGGCCGGCCGGGCCCTGGCGGCCGACGCACAGGCCGTGCGCTACGGCGGCTCGGCCTGGCTGGGCCACTACCCCGCCTGGCTGGCCATCAAGGCGGGCTATTTCAAGGAACAGGGCCTGGAGGTGGGCTGGGAATCGTTCGGCACCACCTCGGCGCGCGTCAGCGCGCTGTTGTCGGGCAATATCGACATGGCAGTGACCGCGGCGCCGGCGGCGCTGGCCGTGATGTCGCGCGGCTCGCGCCATTTCGCCATCATCGGCGTGCCGGAGAACTTCGGCCGGGTCGAGGGCCTGATCGTGCGCGAGAGCGTGCAGCAGCTGGCCGACCTGAAGGGCAAGAAGATCGGCGTCACCTTCGCCTCCAGCGCGCACCTGCTGGTGCTGAACCTGCTGGACCAGGCTGGCCTCAAGCCGGACCGCGACGTTACCGTGCTGAACGTGCCGGCGCCCGAAATGCCGGCCGCCTTCCAGTCGGGGCAGATCGACGCCGCCGCGGCCTGGACGCCGCAATTCAACGCCATCAAGGCCATGCCGGGCGTGAAAGTGCTGGCCGATGACACGGGTTTCGCGCTGTACAAGGCCTATGGCGTGACCCCGGGGCCCGACGTGCTGGTGGCGCGCCGCGCCTTCCTGGATGAACATCCCGAGGCGGTCAAGCGTTTCCTGAAGGCGTATTTCCGCGCCAACGAGCAGCTCAAGTCGAAGCCCGACAGCGCCGTGCCGGCGCTGGCCGAGCTGACCAAGTTGACGCCGGCCGAGCAGCTCGAGATGGTCAAGGGCGCGGACTGGTACAGCGCCGCCGAGCAGAGCCAGTTGCTGGGCGCCGGCAGCAAGTACATCGACGGCCTGCAGAAGCTGGCCGAGATGATGGTGCAGTACGGCCAGATCGACAAGGCGCCGCCCGTGCGCGAGTGGATCGACCCCGCCTACCTGTAAGCCCGCCCGCACCGACGGCGGGCCCGCGCCCGCCGTGCTCTCGTCTGGAATTCAAGCATGAATGCACAACCTCATCGGCGCCGCCCGGACCTGATGCTGATCAGCAGCGTGTCCGTGATCGTGCTGCTGCTCTTCTGGGAAATGGTCTGCCGCCTGCAGTGGGTGGACCCGCTGTTCCTGCCGCCGCCGTCGGCGGTGTTCGCGCGCATGGCCGCCATGTGGGGCCAGGACGCGCTGTTCGGCCACATCCTGGCCTCGGCCCGCCGCGTGATGGTGGGCTTTGCCGCCGCGACCGCGCTGGCCATCCCGCTGGGCATCTTCCTGGGCACCTCGCAGCGCGCGCGGGCGGCCTTCGACCCGATCCTGTCCTTCTTGCGGCCGCTGCCTTCCATGAGCTGGATCCCGCTGTCGCTGCTGTGGTTCGGCATCACCGAAACCCAGAAGTACAGCATCGTGTTCATGGGCACCTTCGCGCCAGCGCTGCTGTATGTGATCGAGGCCACCCGCAACATCGACCCGCTGCTGATCCGCGCCGCCCGCAACCTGGGCGCCAGCAGTTCGCAGGTCATGCGCTCGGTGATCCTGCCGGCCAGCCTGCCGCAGATCTTCAGCGGCTTCAAGGTGATCCTCGGCCTGTCGTGGACCTGCGTCATCTCGGCCGAGCTGGTGGCGGCCAAGGAAGGCCTGGGCTTTCTCATCATGAACGGCAAGGAATTCTTCCAGACCGACACCGTCGTGCTGGGCATGGCGCTGATCAGCGTCACGGTGCTGGTCACCGACGTGGTGTTCCGGGTCATTGAAAACAGGGTGCTGGCATGGTCGCGATGAATGACTCCATGATCTCCATCGAGGGCGTTTCCAAGGCCTTCGGATCCTTCAAGGCGCTGGACGGCGTGGATCTGCAGATCCCGCGCGGCGAGTTCCTGGTGGTGCTGGGCGCATCGGGCTGCGGCAAGTCGACGCTGCTCAACCTGATCACCGGCTTCGAGCGGCCCAGCGCCGGGCGCATCGTCGTCAATGGGCGCGAGGTGCGCGACGTCGATCCGCATTGCGGCATGGTGTTCCAGCAGTACGCGCTGTTCCCCTGGCTGACGGTGGCCGAGAACGTGGCGTTCGGCCTGAAGATGAAGGGCGTCGGCGCCGCCGAGCGCCGCGCCACGGCGCAGAAGTTCATCGAGATGGTCGGCCTGAAGGGCTTCGAGGACGCCTATCCCAAGGCGCTGTCGGGCGGCATGCGCCAGCGCGTGTCGATCGCCCGCGTGCTGGCCAACGACCCGGATGTCATCCTGCTGGACGAACCCTTCGCCGCGCTGGACGCCATGACGCGCCAGGTGCTGCAGGAGGAGTTGACCCGCATCTACGAGCAGAGCGGCAAGACTATCGTCTTCATCACGCATTCCATCGACGAGGCGCTGCTGCTGTCGACCCGCATGGTCATCATGAGCGCGCGGCCGGGTCGCGTGGCCTGCGACCTGGCCAACGACTTGCCGTACCCGCGCAATGCCAGCGTGCAGCTGTCGCCGCGCTACATCGAACTGAAGTCGCAGATCTGGGACACCGTGCAGGGCGAAGTCATGCGCAGCCTGCAGGCCCGTGCCGACCAATGATTTGTTCAACGCCACATCGCATCCATCATGTCTTCCCCCACAGGGCAATCGCGGACTTACCCCATCTACCAGAGCGGCTCCGGCTGGAATGCCATGCTGCCGCCGCGCGCGGCGCGCAGCGCGGCGCCGCCTGAGCGCCGCGTCAAGTACCTGGTCGTCGGCGCCGGGTATACGGGCCTTGCGGCGGCGCGGCGCATCGCCGAGTTGCGCCCGCAGGACCGCGTGCTGGTGGTCGACGCCACCGTCGCGGGCGAGGGCTCGGCCGGCCGCAATTCCGGCTTCCTGATCAACTTGCCGCACAACACGCGCATGAGCGGGCACCACAGCCCGCTGCAGGTCGCCCGCAAGCAGATCGCCATGTTCCAGGCCGGCCTCGACTGGCTGGCGCAGCTGTCGCGGCAGGGCGGGTTCGATTGCGGCTGGGACGTGGCCGGCAAGTATCACGCGGCGGCCACGCCGGGCGGCGAGCGCAACCTGCGCGCGGCGCTGGCGCAATACCGCGACTGGGGCGTCGACTACGCCGAGCTTGACCGCGACGCGCTGCGGGCTGCCCTGGGGACCGGCTATTACCGGTTCGGCTACCACTCCATGAACAACGTGTTCGTGCAGCCCGCCGCGCTGATCCGCGGCCTGGCCGATACGCTGCCGGAGAACGTCTGGCTGATGGAAGACAACCCCGTGCTGTCGATCGCCGGCGCGGGGCCGTATCGCGTCGGCACGCGCGCCGGCGAGTACGTGGCGGACAACGTCATCCTGGCCAACAACGCCTTCGCCCGGCGCCTCGGCTTCCTGCGCAGCCGGCTGATCACCATCTATACCTATGCCGGCGTCACGCCGGTGCTGGACCCGGCCCGCCAGGCGCAGCTGGGCCAACGGGACCAATGGGGCGTCATCCCGGCCAACCGGCTGGGCACCACGCTGCGGCGCATCCGCGGCGGGCGCTTCATGGTGCGCAGCGCCTATTCGTACGAGGCCGAGCAGCCGATGGTGCGGGTGGCGCAGATGCTGCGCGCCGCGTTCGAGCGCCGCTATCCGGACCTGGGCGCCTACGACTTCGAGTACGTGTGGAGCGGCTCCACCGCGTTGACCCGCAACGGCGCCTCGTTCGTCGGCCAGGTGCGGCCGGGCCTGTATGCCTCGGTCGGCTGCAACGGCGCGGGCGTGATCAAGGGCACCATCTACGGCAAGCTGCTGGGAGAGCTGGTGGCCGGCCAGCGCAGTTCCATGCTGGACGACCTGGCCGCCTTCGAGAAACCCAACTGGCTGCCGCCCGACCCGCTGCGCCGCCTGGGCGTGCTGGGCGCCATCGCCCTGCAGGCGCGCAAGGCGGGGCTGGAACGCTAGGCGCGGGCAGCGGCGGCGCCTTAGCCGGTGTCGCCGCCCAGCGCCTGGTAGAGGGTCGCCTGGTTGATCAGCCGGTCGAGCGTGTTCTGGTCCAGCTCGATCTCGGCGGTGCGGCGCTTTTCCTGCGCGTCGAGCCAGAAGCGCAGCGACACCGCGCCGCTGCGGTAGCGCACCTCGTACAGGTCCTCGGCCTGTCGCGCCGCGGCCAGCGACTGCCGCAGCAGCTCGCCCTGCGAGGCCAGCTGGGTGCGGTCCGACAGTGCGTTCTCCACGTCGGCCATGGCCTGGTACAGCGCCTGGCGGAACTCCACCACGCGCAGCGCGTACTCGGTTTCGGAAACGCGGATGTTCAGCCGCATCTGGTTCCAATTGAGGAACGGCAGCGTCAGCCCGGCCCCCAGCGTGGCCACCGGGTTCTGCAGCAGGCTGCTCAGCGCCGTGCTGGTGCCGCCCAGCGCGCCGGTGAGCGTCAGCGGCGGATAGAAACTGGCGCGCGTGGCGTCGGTCTGCGCCAGGGCTTGGCGCAGCCGCAGTTCGGCCGCGCGCAGATCGGGCCGGCGCGCCAGCAGGTCGGCCGGCACGCCGGCCGGCACCGTCGGCAGGGTCGTGGGCGGCAGGCGGAGCGGATCCGCCATGATGCGGTCCGGCGGGCCGTCGAACAGAATGGCGAGCGCATTGAGGTTTTCCACGCGCTGCTGCGCCATTTCGGTGCGGGCGGCCTGCTGGGCGGCCAGGTTCTGGCGCGCCTCGGCCACTTCGAGCCCCGAGGCGCCGCCCGCGTCGTACTGCGCCTGCACCAGTTCGAGCGTGCGCCGCGCATAGGCAATGCTCTGGTCCGCGCTGGCCAGCCGCTGGTTGATGAAGGCGATGCGCCAATACAGGGTGGCGGTGGTGCCAACCAGCGACAGCGCCGCGCTGGCGCGGTCCTGCTCGGTGGCGGCCGCCTCCCATTCCGCCGCGTCGCGCTGCGCTTGCAGGCGGTCCCACAGGTCGAGCTCGTAGCTCACCGACAGGCTGGCGCTATTGCTGCGCACGATCGTCTGGTCGCGGCGCAGGTCGCGCTGGCGGCTCAGGTCGACGTTGCCGCCCAGGGTGGGGAACTGGTCGGAGCGCGCCAGGCCTGCCTGCAACTGGGCCTGGCGCACCCGCAGGGCGGCGGCGGCCAGGTCGTTGTTGCGCTCGAGCGCCAGGTCGATCAGGCGCGTCAGCGTGGGGTCGTCGAAGTTGCGCCACCAGACGCCGCCGGCCGCGGCCGCGTCGCGCGCCGTGGCGTGCGTCCAGGCCGGCGGGTTCCGCACAGCCGGGCGTTCGTACGAAGTGCGCATCAGGCCGCAGCCAGCCAGCGCCAGCGGCACGGCCAGCAGGCACCAGAGGACGGGGCGGGGCATGGAGGACAGGTTATTCATTCTCTGGCCAGGGATTCGACCGGGTCTAGGCGGGCGGCATTGCGCGCCGGCAGGTAACCGAAGCCCACGCCGATCAACGTGGAGCAGACAAAGGCGGCCACCATGGAGGCGCCGGAATAAATCAGGTGGAAGCTGCCGCCGGACGCCTGCGCCACCACCACGCCCAGGCCCAGCGACAGCAGGATGCCCAGCATGCCGCCGATCAGGCAGACCAGCACCGCCTCGATCAGGAATTGCTGCATGATGTCGCTGCGGCGCGCCCCCACCGCCATGCGTACCCCGATCTCGCGGGTGCGCTCCGTGACCGACACCAGCATGATGTTCATCACGCCGATGCCGCCCACCACCAGCGAAATGATGGCAATGGCCGACACCAGCAGCGTCATGGTGGCGGTGGTGCGCTCGATGGTCTGGCGGATGGTGTCGGTATTGAAGACGAAGAAGTCCTTGGTGCCGTGGCGCTGCAGCATGAGGCGCGTGATGGCCTGCTCGGCGGCCTTGGTGGGCACGGTGTCGCTGACCCGCACCGTGATGCTGCGCAGGTGCTGCTGGCCCAGCACGCGGCTGAGCGCGGTGGTGTAGGGAATCCAGACATTGAGCGTCTGGCCGTCGCCGAACATGCTTTCCTTGCGCTCCGTCACGCCGATGACGCGCGCCGGCACCGTACCCAGGAAAATCACTTGCCCGACCGGGTCGGTGTGGTTGCCGAACAGCGTCTTGCGGGTGTTGTCGTCGATCACCACTTCCTGGGCGCGCCGGGTCACCGCCTCGCCGTCGAAGAACTGGCCTTGCGCCAGCTTCAGCCCGCGCACGCGGAAGAACTGCTCGCCCACGCCCTGGATCGAGCCGTTGACCGACACGTTCCGATAGCGCAGCGAAGCCGTGGTCGATGCCACCGGGGTGACGCTATCGACGTAGGCCTGGCGCGCCAGGGCGTCCGCGTCGGCCGGCACCAGCGTGCGGATGGTGGCGGCTTTCTCGTCGCCGAAGTCCTTGCCCGGGTAGATGTCCACCGTATTGGTGCCGATCTCGCTGATGTCGGCCAGGATCTTCTGCCGCGAGCCTTCGCCCAAGGCCACCACCGACACTACCGCGGCAATGCCGATCACGATGCCCAGCATGGTCAGGAAGGTGCGCAGCCGGTGCGCGTTCATGGCCAGCAGCGCCATGTGCAGCGACTCGTTGGCCCGTTCCAGCAGGGCCTGCCACGGGCGCGTGCGTTCGCGCGGCGCTTCGGCGCGCACCGGGTCGCCGGGCGCCGCCGGCGGCGCCGGCGGCACCTCGGCGTGGCGGCGGTCGGACACGATCCGGCCGTCGCTGATCTCGATGATGCGGCGCGCGTGCTGCGCCACGTTCATGTCGTGGGTGACGATCACCACGGTGTGGCCGGCGCCGTTGAGCTCCTCCAGGATGCGCAGCACCTCCTGGCCGGTCTGGGTGTCCAGCGCGCCGGTCGGCTCGTCGGCGAGAATGATGCGCCCGCCGTTCATCAGCGCGCGCGCGATACTTACGCGCTGCTGCTGGCCGCCGGACAACTGGCCGGGCCGGTAATCCAGCCGGTGGTCCAGCCCCAGCCGGCGCAGCAGCGCCTGGGCCCGCGCGCGCCGCGCGCCGCGGGCGGTGCCGGCATAGATCGCCGGCATTTCCACATTGCCCTGCGCGGTCAGGTCGGCCAGCAGGTGATAGCGCTGGAAGATGAAGCCGAAATGCTCGCGCCGCAGTTCGGCCAGCTCGTCCGGGTCCATCGAGTCCGTGGAGCGGCCGTCCACTTCGTACACGCCGCGGCTGGGCCGGTCCAGGCAGCCCAGGATATTCATCAGGGTGGACTTGCCCGAGCCCGACGCGCCCACGATGGCCACCATTTCGCCGGCCTCGATCCGCAGGTTGACGTCGCGCAGCACCGCCACGGTCTGGTCGCCGGCGGCGAACTCGCGCCAGACGCCGTTCAGGCTGATGAGCGGTCGGCTGTCCGCGGGCACCGGCATGACCTGCTCCGTCATTGCGGCGCCGCGGGCGCGGCGGCCTCGGCCGAGACCACCTTCTCGCCGGCCGACAGGCCTTCCAGGACCTGCGCGGTGACGTTGTTGTTCATGCCTACTTTGATCTGGCGCTCGACCGGCTGGTTGTCCGCGCCGACCACCCGCACCGTATAGCGGCCGTCCTCGCCGCGCTTGCCGAGCGCCGACGATGGAATGACCAGGGTCTGCTTGGCCTCTCCCAGCACGATGAAGACTTGCGCGGTCATGGAGATGCGCAGCGTCTCGTCCGGGTTGGGCACTTCGAACAGGCCGTTGTAGTAGACCGCCGCGCTGGTGCCGCTGGCGGTCGAGCTGGCGCCGGTCAGGACGCTGGTGCTCTCGTCGCGCTGGATCGAGTCCGGCGCCGGCTCGATCGCGCGCAGCGTGCCGTAGTAGCGCTTGTCGGGTTCGCCCAGGATGGTGAAGTACACCTTCTGGCCGGGCCGCACGCGCGTCACGTCGGCTTCGGAAATCTGCGCCTTGACCGTCATGGTGTCGACCTGCGCCACCTTGATGATGGTGGGCGCGGTCTGGATCGAGTTCACCGTCTGGCCTTCCTTGGTGACGATGGCCACCACCTTGCCATCCATTGGCGACGAGATGCGGGTGTAGCCGAGATTGACGCGCGCCTTGTCGACCTCGATCTCGGCCTGGGCGATCTGCGCGTCCAGCGCGGCGATCTCGGCGCGCGTCACCTTCAGGTTGGCCTCGGCCTGCTCGAAGTCCTCGCGCGAGCTGGCGTCGCGCGACAGCATCTGGCGCTGGCGCGCATACGCCAGCTCGGCCTGCTTGAGCGTGGCCAGCTTGGCCTGGCGCTCCGCCTTGCGGGTCGCCAGCGCCGCCTGGGCGTTGCGCAGGTCGTTCTGCTGGGTCATGTCGTCGATCTCGGCGACCAGCTGGCCTTGTTGGACTTCGTCGCCCAATTGCACCTTGAGCGACTTGAGCTGGCCCGACACCTGGGCGCCCACGCTGACCTGGCGCACCGCTTCCAGCGTGCCGGAGGCCAGCACGCTGTCCTCCATGTCGGCCAGCCTGGCCTCGGCGGTGGCGAAATCGGGCTTGGGCGGCGCGCTGAAGAACAGCACCTTGCCCAGCAACAAGATGGCCGCCACGGCCACGGCAATCCAGATATAGCGTTTTTTCCTGCTTTTGCCCGGAGGCTGTCTGGTGGGTTCGGACATGCGATGCGTTGGAGACGGTTGGAGCAGGCATGGAGGGCCGGATCGCAAGCCAGGCGGGGAGGGCCGGCAGGCGGCTCATGCCAACGCGCAATCGTACTCGATCGCGCATGACACCATGGCGTGCCGCCCTTGGGGACTGGCCGGGACATTAAAACATGCCGCCCCGGACACGCCGCCGCGCCGGCCGCGCGGCGCGCGGGTATGCAGGCCGGCCGGATCCCGATCAGGCCGGCGCGGGCCGGCGCACCAGCGGCCAGGCCAGCAAGAGCAGGGCGCCGGCCAGCAGCGTCCCGCCCGCCACATAGAAGATGAAGCGCGCGTGCGCGATCATCTCGGCCTGCCGGGCCGGCAGCGTGTCGATGTTGCGCATCAGCAGCGCCCGCAAGTCCGGCGGCGTCACGATATAGGCGAACACCAGCAGCGTGACGCCGATCAGCGCCAGAAGCAGGCCCGTCCAGCCCAGCCATGCCATGCGGCGCGGCCCGGGTTCGGCTGATGCGGCCTTGGCCGGCTTGGCCGGTTTGGCGGTTTTCGCGCTGGAGCGGCTTGCCGCCGCGGCGGTGGCCGGCTTGGCGGCTGGATCCGGCTCTTGCCTGGGCCGCAGCAGGCGCGGCAGATAGGCCAGCAGTCCCAGTGCCGCGATCGCCCCCAGCAAGGCAGCGGCCGAAATCCGGCCGTCGCCCGCCAGCCAGTGCGGCATGCTGCCGGCCAGCGCGCTGCCCAACAGGTCGTACAGAAGGTGGCCCGCCAGAAAGCAGCCCAGCAGGATGAGCACGACGGTGATGAGTATCGCGACGCCGTTGGAGACATCCTGCCGGCGCTCATCGGCTTCGGCATGCAAGGTGCGGCGGACAAAGGCCAGGCACACCGCCGTGGCGGCCAGCAGAATGGCGGCGGCGCTCAGCGTGACGCCGAAGCCGAAAAGAAAGCGCGCTAGAACCAGGAGCATGTAGGGGGACGGGGCAGCGAATCTCGCAGTCGTTGCGAATTGTGCCATGAGGCCCGCCGGCCCGTCCGGAATCGATCATGCCGCGCGCCGGCGCGCCGCTACTTCTTCGCATCGATGATGTTCAGCAGCTCGCCCAGCGAACGATAGAGCTCGTACTGCTTGCGGGTGAATTCGCGGGTCTCCTGCGGCGGCATGACGTGGGGAATGGAGCCGGTCTGCGCGGTCATGGCGCGCCACTTCGGGTCCTTGCCGATAGCCTGCATGGCCGCCACCAGCTTGGCGGTGACATCATCAGGCAGGCCGGGCGGCCCGAATATCGCGCTCCAGCCCACCACGGCTTCCATCTCGGCGTAGCCCAGTTCCCGCGCGGTCGGCACGTCCGGCAGTTCGGCGATGCGCTGTTCGGTCGTGACCATCAGCGCGCGCAGCGCGCCGGCCTTGATCTGCGACAAGAATGGCCCCAGGCTGCCGCAGGAAAACTCCGTTTCGCCGGCCAGCAGGGAGGTGACCGTGTCGCCGGTGCCCTTGTACGGAATCTGCGTGGGTGTCTGGTCGGTCAGCTTGAGCAGGCGGAACAACTGCCGCGGGCCCATGTCGTTGGTGGTCAGCACGCCCGCCGTGCCGTAGTTCAGCGACTTGCCGCGGGCCTTGATTTCCTGGACCAGGTCGCCGAAGGTCCGGTACGGCGACTTGGCGTTGACCACGCAGCCATAGGGGTTGAGCTCCAGCGTCCCGATGAATGTGTAGTCGTCCCACTTGTACTTGGTGGTGCCCGGCATGATGGCCGGCATGATCGCCTGCGAGCCGGTGCGGGCCAGCAGCAGGGTATAGCCATCGGGCGGCGCGGCGATGGCCTGCGCCGAGCCGATCACGCCGCTGGCGCCGGTCTTGTTCAGCACGACCACGGGCTGGCCCAGTACCTTGGCCGCCGCGGCGGCGAACGAACGCGCCGCCAGGTCGGCATCCCCGCCGGCGCTGAACGGCGAGATCAGGGTGATGGTCCGGTCGGGATAGGCGGCCTGCGCCGTCCCCAGGCCGGCGCCCAGCAAGGCGGCGCCGAGCAGGTGCCGAAGTACTCTGGAAAAGCGGGAATGGGTCTGCATCTTGTGTCTCCTTCATGCCTCGTGGAAGAAGGGCGCCGCCGTTGCGGCGGCGCCCGGAAGGGACTACGCCTGCGGGTCGCGCAATACCATCACACAATCGACCGCCACCGGCCCGGCGGGGCCGACGCGCACTGGATTGAGGTCGAGCTCGGCCAGCCGCGGCGTGGCCGCGGCCCAGCGCGACAGGTCCGACAGCAAGCGCGCCACCGCCCCGCGATCCACCGCCGGCTGGCCGCGCACGCCATCCAGCAATGCGCCCATGCGCAACTCGGCCAGCATGGCCAGGCCCGTGTCCAGGTCGAACGGCGCGCGCCGGAAGGCGACGTCCTTCAGCACTTCGACCAGCACGCCGCCGCTGCCGACCATGACCATGGCGCCGAACACCGGATCGCGCTGGACGCCGACCACCAGCTCGATGTGGCCGTCGGCCATGGGCTGGACCAGCACACCCTCGATGCGCGCGTCGGGGGCGTGGCGCGCGGCGTTGGCCAGCAGCGTGGCCACTCCGGCGCGCACCGCCGCCGCGTCGTCCAGCTTGAGCAGCACGCCGCCGACCTCGGTCTTGTGCGCGATGTCGGGCGACTCGATCTTGAGCGCGACCGGGCGCCCGAAGTGGCGCCAGGCGGCGATCGCTGCGTCGGCATCGCGCGCCAGCGTGGCCGGTGCCATGGGGATGCCGGCCGCCTGCAGCCAGGCGGTCGCCGGGACGCTCGGCACCATGCCGTCCCGGTCCGGGTCGAGTTCCGGCGGGCAGGGCACGGCGGCGGCGACCGGCTCCGCCGCCGCCGCACGGCCGGCGTGGTAGCGGGCCAGCGCCGCGGCGGCTTCCACTGCGCGCTCGCCGGCGCCGTAGACCGCGATGCCGAGTTCGCGCAGGCGCTGCAGCGCCGCCGGCGGGGCGGCGACCCAGCACACGAAGAAAGGCTTGTCGGTGCGCGCCTGGATTTCGGCGAAGATGGCGACCAGCGTGTCCACATGTGCCGTCATCAGTTGCAGCCAGACGATCGCCACGTGCACCTGCGGATCGTCGAGCAGGGCGATGACGGATTCGCGTAGCAGCTCCGGGCGGGCGACGAACTGGCCGGTCACGTCGACCGGGTTGCCGGCCGCGCCGAAGGCCGGCATGAACTCGGCCAGCCGGCGCTGCGTGGCGGCCTCCAGCGCGGGCACCGTCAGCCCGACCTCTTCGGCGCGGTCCGCCATCATGACGCCGGCGCCGCCCGACTGGGTGGCGATGCCCAGGCCGAAACCGGCGCAGGCGCGCGGCTGGGCCAGCGCTTCCAGCATGTCCAGCATCTGCTCCTCGTTGCGCGCGCGCAGCACGCCATATTGGCGGATGACTGCATCGAAGACCGCGTCCTGCACCGCCAGCGCGCCCGTGTGCGAGGCGGCCGCGCGCGCGCCGGCGGCCATGCGCCCGACCTTGGTCAGCACCAGCGGCTTGCCCAGTTCGCGGCAGCGCCGCGCCAGGCGCACCAGGCCGTCGCCGTCCGTCAGCCCTTCCAGGTAGCCGGCCGCCACGCGGATGCGCGGATCCTCGATGACCGCCAGCATCAGCTCCGTGAACGCCAGGTCGGCCTCGTTGCCGGTATTGATGAAATAGCCCAGGCCCAGGCCGCGCTGGCGTACCAGTGCGGCGATCGCCGTACCGAAGGCGCCCGACTGGGTGACGAACGCGATCGGGCCGGCGCCTGTCTCGCCGTCCGCATACTGGCTGAAAGTGGCGTAGACGTTCTCGAAGGCATTGATGAAGCCCAGGCAGTTCGGGCCGCACAGCAGCACCCCGGCGCGCCGGGCGGCGGCGGCCAGGCGCTGTTCGAGCGCACGGCCCGCGGTGCCCATTTCGCCGAAGCCCGAACTGAACACCACGGCGGCCGGCACGCCGCGCGCGCCGAGCGCTTCGACGCTGGCGGCCACTTCGCTGGCGGGCACCGCCACCACCGCGACATCGACGCCATCGGGCAGGCTGGCGATGTCCGGGTAACACGCCAGCCCGGCGATCTCGCGATACTTGGGGTTGACCGGCAGGATGCGGCCCGTGTAGCCCTTGTCGATCAGGTGCTTGAGCGGACGGCCGTTGACCTTGGACAGGTCGGCCGAGGCGCCGATGACCGCGATCGCGCGGGGATGGATCATGCGCTGGATTGCGTCGGTGCGAGTGGAATCGGTCAGGTTCATATCCGTGGTTCGAGGGTTGAAACGCACAAAGTGAAACCGAAAAAGCCGTCGCCGTGTCGCGCCTGCGCCGCGCGGCCGTGGCGCTGCGCGCCGGCCGCCGCCGGCGCGCGCGTCATGCAAAAGCCGAAATGCCAGTCTGCGCCCGGCCGAGCACCAGCGCGTGGATGTCGTGGGTGCCTTCCAGCGTGTTGACCGTCTCCAGGTTCAGCACATGGCGGATGACGTGGAAGCCGTCCGAAATGCCGTTGCCGCCGTGGATGTCGCGCGCCATGCGGGCGATCTCCAGCGCCTTGCCGGCGCAATTGCGTTTCATGAGCGACACCATTTCCGGGCTGGCCCGGCCGGCGTCGCGCAGGCGGCTCAACTGCAGGCAGGCGTGCAGGCCCAGCGTGATCTCGGTCTGCATGTCGGCCAGCTTCTTCTGGATCAGCTGGTTGGCGGCCAGGGGACGGCCGAACTGCTTGCGGTCCAGGGCATACTGGCGCGCCGCGTGCCAGCAGAACTCGGCGGCCCCCATGGCGCCCCAGCAGATGCCGAAGCGGGCGTTGTTCAGGCAGGCGAACGGCGCGCCGATGCCCTTGGCGGCGGGCAGGCGCTGCGACTCGGGCACGAACACCTCGTCCATCAGGATCTGGCCGGTCGGCGAGGCGCGCACCGAGAACTTGCCGTCGATCTTGGCCGTTTCCAGGCCCGGCATGCCCCGCTCCAGGATGAAGCCGCGCACCGCGCCCGCGTCGTCCTTGGCCCAGACCACCATCAGGTCGGCGATCGGCGCATGGGTGATCCAGGTCTTGGTGCCCGACAGGCGCCAGCCGCCTTCCACCTGCCGCGCGCGCGCCGCCATGGAGCCAGGGTCGGAGCCGTGGTCCGGCTCGGTCAGGCCGAAGCAGCCCAGCAGCTCGGCCCGCGCCATCGCAGGCAGGTAGCGCTCGCGCTGCGCCTGGCTGCCGAACAGGTAGATCGGCATCATCGACAGGGTGCTCTGCACCCCCAGCGCCGAGCGGAAGGCCGTGTCCACCCGCTCGAACTCGCGCGCGATCAGGCCGTAGCCCACATAACTGATTCCCGCGCAGCCGTAGCCGTCGATGGTGGCGCCGAGCAGGCCGAGTTCGGCCATTTCTTTCATTACCGCGACGTCGAAGTCTTCGTGGCGGTGCGCCAGCAGGATGCGCGGCATCAGGCGCTCCTGCGCATAGGCGCGCGCGCTGTCGCGGATCATGCGTTCCTCGCCGGTCAGCAATTCATCCAGGCACAGCGGATCCTCCCAGTTGAAGGACGCGTCGCGCATGGCGGCCTTGCGCAGCGTCTGCGGATCGGGTTCCGGGCTCATGGCGTCAGTCCAGGGGATGGAACTTGGGAATGCCGGCGTCTTCGCTGATCGTCTCGAAGTGCACGCCGACCCGCATGCCGATGCGGATGTCCTCCGGAGCGCAGCCGGTCACGTGGCCATACAGGCGCGCGCCGTCGTCCAGGTCGATCAGGCACAGGATCAGCGGCAGGTCCTGCTGCCAGCCCGGGTAGTTCATGGCGACCGAGCGCGAGACCGTATGCGAATACACCGTGCCGGTCGGCCGCGCCTCGGTCCAGCGCAGTTCGCGCGAGCCGCACTCGATGCACCAGGGCTTGGGGTGGAAGTTGAACGTGCCGCAACGCTGGCATTTCTGCAGCACCAGGCGGCCCTCGCGGGCGGCGCTCCAGAACGGGCGCGTCTGGTCGGTGATGGCGGGCAGCGGCTTGTGCAGGGGGGAATCGGTCATGGTCAAGGCCCTCAATCGTCGTTGCCGAGCACGACGGCGACGCAACTGCGCCCCGGCCGGCCATAGGGAATGCCGCCGAAGCCGCACGCCGCGCCGATGCGCGCATTCTTTACCTGGCGCTCGCCGGCTTCGCCGCGCAGCTGCGTCACCGCCTCGATCAGCGGCATGAAACCGCCGATGGCCCCGCCCGGCTGGCCGCCGGAGAGCTGGCCGCCGTCGGTGGAAAGGGGAAAGTCGCCGTCGAAGCGCAGGTCGTGCTCGTCGATGAAGCGCCCGCCTTCGCCTTTCTTGCAGAATCCCCAGTCCTCGATGGTCATCAGCGAAATAAAGGGGTAGTCGTCATAGGGCTGGAAGAAATCGATGTCGGCATGCGAGACGCCGGCCATCTTCAGCGCGGCCGGCCCGGACTGCGCAAAACCGGTGGTGGTGATGTCGGGCAAGGCGCGCGCGCCATGGTAGTAATTGTTGGCCTCGCCGAAACCGCGCAACCAGACCGGCTTGTCGCACAGGCGCCGCGCCGTCTCGCCCGAGGTCACGACATAGGCCAGCCCGCCGTTGACAATGGGCACGCAGTCCAGCAGCCGGATCGGGTCCGACAGCACGCGCGAGGCCAGGTAGTCCTCGACCGTGAAAGGCGTGCGATAGATCGCGCCGGGATGCAGCGAGGCATGGAAACGGTTGCTGGCCGCGATCTTGCCGAGCGTCTCGAAACGCAGCCCCGGGAACTGGTGCATATAGCGCGTCAGCACCAGCGCGAATTGCGCGGTGGCGCCCATGACGCCGAACGGGCCCTGGAAATCCCAGTACACGCCGCGCGAGCGCTCGGGCGACAAGGGCAGGCCGGGCGCGGCCGAAGGAATATTCAGCGGCGTGTCCGCGCCGACCACCAGCACGCGGTCCACCACCCCCGCGCGGATCAGCGCCGCCGCGCGGATCAGCATGGCCGTGGCGGAAGCGCCGCCCTGGTCGGCGCGCAGCAGGATCTGCGGGCTGATGCCCAGGTTCTCGGCCGTGGCGGCCGACCAATTGACGGTGTGCGCCGTCTCCGCGTGCGCCACGCCCAGCCCCTGGCCGTCGAAATCGTTCTTGGACATGCCGGCCTGCTGCAAGGCCAGGTCGGCTGCCCAGGCGATGTACTCGTCGACCGTGTAGAGGGTTTCGCCCGGCTTGGCGCGGCTGTAGGGCGTGCGCCCGGTGCCGATGATCGCTACATCTTGGGACATCGAGAACTTCCTCGCGTGGTGGGGGAATCTTCAGCGCCCGGTGAAGACCGGCGGGCGGCGTTCGGCGAAGGCGCGCATGCCTTCTTTCTGGTCCTGCGTGTCGAACAGCAGCTCGAACGCCTGGCGTTCGAGCTGCAGGCCGGTGGCCAGGCTGGCGTCGGCGCCGGCCAGGGCGACCCGCTTGATCTGGCGCACCGCGATCGGCGGTCGCGAGGCGATCAGCCGCGCCAGCTCCAGGGCGCGCGCATCGAGGCGGTCGTCGTCGACGACCTCGCTGGCCAGGCCGATGGCCAGCGCCTCTTCGGCCGATATCGGCTCCCCGGCGAGCATCAGCCGCATCGCGCGCCAGTACCCCAGCGCGCGCACCAGGCGCTGCGTCGCCCCGCCGCCGGGCATGATGCCCACATTGACCTCCGGCTGGCCGAAGCGCGCGCTGCGCGCCGCCAGGATGATGTCGGCATGCTGCGCCAGCTCGCAGCCCCCGCCCAGCGCGGGGCCGGCCACGGCGGCGATCAGCGGCTTGCTGAAGCCGGCGATGACCCGCCAGGTCTCCAGCACCGGCAGCCGCGCCACCGCGCCGGCGTCGAGGCCGGCGATCTCCTTGAGGTCGGCGCCGGCCGCGAAGCAGCCGTGGCTGCCCCGCAGCACCACGCAGCGCACCGCCGCGTCCTGCTCCAGCGCCTCGAACGCCTGGCGCAGCGCCTGGCGCAAGGCCGAGTTGAGCGCATTGCGCGCCGCGGGCCGGTTCAGGGTAAGCTGCGCCACGCCCTGGTCGGGGCGGTCCAGCAGCACCAGGTCGTTGTCGCGCGCCGGCCCATCCATGCCTGTCTCCCGTGTTGTGATGGGCTTCATTGTTGTAAGCTCGGGAGCCATTCGACAACTTTATATATGGAATACTGAAAATTCAGATTCCAAATAAAGGGGCGCGCATGAACCTGCGGACACTGGATCTGAACCTGTTGCTGGTCTTCGATGCGATCTTTACCGAGCGCAATATCTCCAAGGCCGCCGCCCGCTTGCACCTGTCGCAGCCCACGGTCAGCAACGCGCTGGCGCGCCTGCGCGAGCGGCTGGAAGACCCCTTGTTCGAGCGCAGCGCGCAGGGCATGGCGCCGACCGCCCGCGCCAAGGCCCTGGCCGAGCCCGTGCGCCAGGCGCTGGCGCTGCTGGAAAGCGGGTTGCGCGGCGCCGACGATTTCGATTTCGCGCGCGCCGAGCGCGAGTTCGTGGTCGCGGTGGAGGACTACGGCGAGACCGTGGTGCTGCCGCGCTTCATCGACTGGCTCGGCACGGCCGCGCCGGGCATCCGCATCACCATCCGGCCCGAGCCCGGCCTGCAACTGCAGGGGGAACTGCGCGAGGGCACCGTGGACCTGGCGCTCAACTATTTCCCGCTGCAGCAGCCGGCGGTGCACAACACCTGCGTGCTGACCGAATCGCTATTGACGCTGACGCGGCGCGACCATCCGCAGGTGTCCGAGCGGCTCAGCCTGGAGGTGTTCCTGTCGCTGCGCCACGTGGTGCTGGCGCATCACGGCAACTCGCGGCCGATGATCGACCTGGCATTGGCCAAGCGCGGCCTGGAGCGCCAGATCGCCGTGACGGTGCCGCATTTCCTGTCGATGCCGGTGCTGGTGCAGAACAGCGACCTGGTCTGCACCCTGCCGCGCCGCATGGGCCTGCTCTACGCCGACCACTTCCGGCTCAAGTCGCATGCGGTGCCGCTGCGCACGCCGCAGTTCCCGGTTTATTTATCCTGGCACCGGCACGCCGACAGCGATCCCGGGCACCGGTGGTTCCGGGAAAGGCTGGTGGATTTTTGCCAGCGGCTGTAGGGGCCCTGCCGAGGCAGGGATGCGGGACCTACCGGGCGGTTCCGCGACGGTCCCTCACGCAGTTGAAGGCCAGGGCGCGGCTAGCGTTTTGCCGCTTCGGGGTAGACCAGCTGGCTCAGCGTCTCGCGTAGCTCCTGCATGCGCCGGGCGCCCAGTTCGGCCTCGTACTCCTGCTCCACGGCCTTGATTGCCGCATGAATGCTCAGCAAGTATTCCACGCCCCGTTCAGTGAAGAAGATGACCTGGGCGCGGCCATCCGACTGGTCTTGGGAACGGGTGACCAGGCCGGCCTCTTCCAGTTCTTTCAGTAGTTTGGTGACTGCCTGCTTGGAAATACCCGAGCGTCGCGCCAACTCCGTGCTGCGCGTGCCTTCCAGGTCCAGGAAAGGCAGGATCGAGCCGCCCAGGATAGCGTTGCCGGTTTCTTCGAACTTGCCGTTCATCTTCTGGGACAAACGCGCCGAGAAATCGCGGCGCGCAAGCAGGAACAAACGCCCGATCCCGAACGATCGGGCCGAGCGCAGTTGATCCAGTTTCCGAGCAGAGATCATGTGAGTCGGCAATTAGTCAACCTGGTTGACTTTATTTTCAAAAGGGCAGAACATTCTAGCAAACGAAAAATCAGCCTTTCGGCAATGCCGCCGAGGCATGAGGAGACGAGACGTGAAGATTCTACGCACCATGGCGGGGGCTTTGCTTTGCTGCTTCTCAGCGACCGCGCTGTCGGCCGGATACCCCGATAGACCGATCCATTTGATCGTGGCGTATCCCGCCGGGGGCAGCACCGACATGATCGCCCGCGTGTTTGCAGAAAAATTGGGAGAGGAACTGCGGCAGTCGGTGGTGATCGAGAACAAGCCCGGCGCCGGCACGAATATCGGTGCCAGCGTGGTCAACAAGGCCAAGCCCGATGGCTACACCATACTGTTCGGCGGCGGCACACCTACTATCAACTCGGTATTCGGCCCCGTGCCGCCCTTTGACCCCGTCAAGGGGTTCGAGCCGGTCAGCATGATCACCCGGGTGCCGTTCATGGTAGCGGCGGGCAGCAAGGCGCCTTTTGCCTCCTTGGCGGAAATGCTGGCCAAGGCCAAGGCATCGCCAGACACCTACACCATCTCCAGCGCGCAATTGCATTTGTATGTGGAACTGATGAAGGTGCGCGCCCAGGCGCCGATCATGCACGTCCCCTACAAAGGAGGTGCGCAGGCCTCTACTGACGCCATCGGCGGGCAGGTGGATGCGGTGTTTTCCCTGGTGCCGGTATTGCTGCCGCATATCCAATCGGGACACCTGAAGGCGCTCGCGGTCTCTGCGCAGCACCGCGTGGCCGTCCTGCCGGCGGTGCCCACTTTCAAGGAAAGCGGCGTGGACTACGACATCGGTGTCTGGTTCGGGCTTCTGGCTCCTCCCGGCACCCCGCAGCCCATCGTGGACAGGCTAGCCGAGGCGACGCGGCGCATTGTGGCGCAGCCGTCCTTCGTGGCCCGGCTGGACGAAATCGGCGCCGAGGCGGTATCCACCACGCCGGCCCAACTGCGCGACCACATGGAAGCCGAGCTACAGCAATGGCGGGCGCTGGGCGATTCGGTTCCCGAGCTGCGGCGCGCCGTGGGAAAACGCTAGGCCCATTTCAGATTCATGGAAGCAGACATGTTTGAAAAAGCTATCGAAGAACATGAAAACCGTCGGCGGCAGGCGCTCGCGATGGGTGGCAAGGAAAAATTGGCCAAGCGCGCCGCCGAAGGCATCCTGAATGCGCGCGAACGCATAGACCGGCTGGTGGACCCTGGCAGTTTTCATGAGGCCGGCCTGTTCGCAACCAGCATCCGGCCGGAGATGCGCGACCGCTCTCCGGCAGACGGCAAGATCGCGGGATACGGCAAGATCGGCGGGCGGGAAGTCGCCGTGGTGTCCAATGACTTCACGGTAATGGGCGCATCCAGCAGCAAGGTCAATTCGGCCAAGATGGGGCACGTCAAGCGTATTGCCACCCAGCGCGGCCTGCCGCTGGTGTTCCTGGGCGAATCGACTGGCGCGCGCATGCCCGACGTCATGGGCGCGGAAGGCGTGGCCAGCGGAGACCGCCCCACCCAATACCGGCGCACGCGCGAAACGCCGTGGGTGTCGGCCGTGCTGGGGCACTGTTATGGTTCGTCATCCTGGTACGCGGCGCTGGCGGATTTCGTCGTGATGCGCAAGGGCGCAATTACCGCGGTGTCCAGCGTCAAGCTCACGTCCCGCGCGATAAACGAGGCTGTCGACCCAGAAGCCCTGGGCGGCTGGAAGCTGCATACCGAGGTGACCGGCATGGTCGACCTGGCTGTAGAAACCGATGAACAAGCCATCGAAGCGGTGCAGAAGTTCCTGTCTTATCTGCCCAGCCACCATAACGAGGCGCCGCCAGTGCATCCGGTGCCGGAAGGCTCGGGCGCGGAGAGCCACCGCATTCTGGATATCCTGCCTGAATCACGGACGCAGGTTTATGACGTGCGGCGGATCCTGGCGCTCATCTATGACAAGGATTCGATCTTCGAGCTCAAGCCACGCTATGGCCGTTCTGTCGTGACGGCGCTGGCGCGCCTGAATGGGCGCACCGTGGGCATCGTGGCCAGCAATCCGATGCACAAGGGTGGGGCCATCGATCCCCAGTCCTGCGAAAAAGTCGTCAGTTTCCTGGTGCTGTGCGATTCGTTCAATATCCCGCTGATATTCATGGTGGACCAGCCGGGTTTCCTGATCGGCGTGGAAGGCGAACGCCAGGGAGCTATCGGCCGCGTGATGAATTGGATGAACGCTATATCGTTGGTCACGGTGCCGAAGATATCCGTGATCATGCGCAAGACCTATGGCCAAGCGGTACTGAACATGGGCGGTGGCGGCAATGCGGATGAGGTCATCGCCTGGTTCACCGCCGAAGTGAACTTCATGGACCCGCGTTCCGCCGTTTCTATCGTACATGGCGTCGACCCGGAGACAGAACCCGAGCGCTACGCGGAACTGCTGGCGGAGATGGCCAAGGGCACCAGTGCCTACGACGCCGCCGCGGTCTACAACGCGCATGCGGTGATACATCCCGCGCAGACCCGCGATCACCTGATACGTACGCTGGAAGTGCACCAGATGCGACTGTCGGGCGGCGTGGGCGAGCACTTGATGCGGACCTGGCCCACCAGTTACTGAAATCCTTGCGCTTGTCTCCGGCATGGCACCGGCTTGCCGCTGCCAATGGGGGCCCTGCGCGCTGCGTTGCGAACTCAGGAGATTCGACCGTGTTCAAGAAGGTGCTGGTTGCGAATCGGGCCGCTATCGCCGCCCGGGTCTTGCGTGCCTTGCGCATCATGGGGATTCCCTCCGTGGCGGTGTACTCGGAAGCCGATGCCCGGTTGCCGTACTTGGCTGAGGCAGACCAGAGCTACTGTATCGGCGGAGCCGAGCCAGTCCAGAGCTATCTCAATCAAGACGCCTTGCTGCGCGTGTTGCGCGAATCGGGCGCCGATGCGGTGCATCCAGGCTATGGATTTCTTTCCGAAAATCCCGAATTCGCCCGCCGGGTGCAGGCCGCCGGCGCGGTGTTCATTGGGCCGAGCCCGCAATGGATTGACGCCATGGGCCACAAGACCCGCGCGCGGGACCTGATGAGGCGGCATGGCATGCCGATGCCGCCTTGCTCGGAACTGCTGGACGGAGATCCGGCGCAAGCCCGGCGCCTGGCGCGGCAGATCGGCTATCCGGTCATGGTCAAGCCCGCCTCGGGCGGCGGCGGAATCGGCATGATGGCCGCGCGCGACGACGCAGAGCTGCTGAAGGCCATCGACCAGGCCGCCTCGATGGCGCGCCGCAGTTTCGGCGACGCCGGCTTGTATCTGGAACAGCTGCTGGAACGACCCCGCCATATCGAGTTCCAGGTGCTCGCTGACCGTGCCGGCAACGTGTGCCATCTGTTCGAACGGGATTGCTCAGTGCAGCGCCGCCACCAAAAGGTGATCGAAGAGTCGCCGGCACCGCTGCTGCCGCGGGGCCTTGTCGAGGCCGCGGGCCAGCAGATTGCCGGCGTGCTGGGCAAAATGGGCTACGACGTCATTGGTACGGTGGAAACACTCTACGCGCAGGACGGCGGATTCCAGTTCCTCGAAACCAATACCCGGCTGCAGGTGGAACACGCGGTTACCGAGGAGATTACCGGTATCGACCTGGTGCAGGCGCAGATCCGCTTGGCTGCGGGGGAACCGCTGCATCATGTCATCGACAGGCCGGTGGCGGTCGACGGCCACGCCATCGAGGCGCGCATCTACGCGGAAGACCCAGTGCGCTTTTTTCCTTCGCCCGGCACGCTCAAGGCACTGGAGTTTCCCAGCGGCGCGGGCATCCGTATAGAGACCGGTTTCGAGCAGGGCAGTACCGTTACGCCCTACTACGACCCCATGATCGCCAAGCTCATCGTGCATGCGCCGACGCGCGGTGCGGCGATCGCGCGACTGCAGGAAGCGTTGTCCGCGACCTGCATAGAAGGCGTCAAGCACAACATTCCATTCATCCAGCGAGTGCTGCAGGATCCAGCGTTCCGGCTCGGCAACGTGCACACGGGCCTGGCTGCGCAAGTACTGGCGGCTTGAGCGCTACGCACTCGGTAGCACGAATCCTTGGGAGCAAGAAGCATGGCAACTGCCAATCTGATCGCGGAAGTGACCGGAAAAGTATGGAAGATCCTGGTTGAAGTGGGCGGCGAGGTGAGGCCGGACGAACCTGTATTGATCGTCGAGTCCATGAAAATGGAGATCCCCGTGCTGAGCACCGGCGCCGGCCGCCTGTCGGAACTGTATGTCAAAGAAGGAGACGTAGTCGAGGACGGCCAGACAGTTGGCCAGATTGTCCTGGATGGCCAAGGATAAGGGGGAACATGCCATGAATACTGACACTGCCAGTCCGGCTCGCGACCATACTCCCCTGTCCGGCATCCGCGTCGTCGAGATCTGCACCACCATTGCGGGGCCCGCCTGCGGCAGACTGCTTGCCGATTTCGGCGCGGACGTCATCAAGATCGAGCCTCCTGACGGCGACCCGGTACGGCAGTTGGGCAGCCACGTGGACGCAGTGTCGCTTTATAGCGCGTCCATTCTGCGCAATAAGCGTTCCATTGCGATCGACCTCAAGACGGAAGAGGGGCACGAACTGGCGCGAGCCCTGATCCGGCGCGCCGACGTGGTGCTGGAGAACAACCGGCCCGGCGTACTGGAGCGCCTGGGCCTGGGCTACGAAGCTATCGCGGCCATCAAGCCCGACATCATCTATGCGCGCATCAGCGGCTATGGCCAGGACGGCCCCTGCGCGCACTTGCCCGGGTACGGCGCGATCTGCGAAGCCTACGGCGGCGTCCGCCACATGACCGGGGACCCCGACCGCCCGCCCTCGCGCGTGGCGCTGGCGACCACGGATTACCTCACCTCAGTCTATACGGCATTCGGGATCCTGGCGGCGCTGCGCTATCGTGACCGGACCGGCGAGGGGCAGGTGGTTGACGCGGCGCTATACGAAGCCGCCTTTACCCAGATGGAAGCGGTCGTCACGGCCTACGACAAACTGGGCAAAGTGCCGATGCGTCAGGGGCCGAACCTGCCGTCCATGGCGCCCAACAGCCTGTATTCCACCGCCGATGGCGGTTACGTACTGATCGCCGCCAACAGTAATGCCACGTTCGAACGGCTGGCCCGGGTGATGCAGCGCCCTGATCTCTTGACCGACCCCCGCTATTCGACAATACGGGCGCGCGGCCAGGCAGACAATATGCGCGCGATGGACACCCTGGTGGCCGATTGGGCGCGCCAGTACGACGGGCGTGAACTGGAAGCCATGCTGCAAGCTGCCGGAGTCCCCGTGTCCCGCGTCCTGACCGTGAAGGACATCTTCGAAGAAGAACACTATCGCGCGCGCGACATGATCGTGCCGGTGCCGCACGCCAGACTGGGCAGCATCAGCCAGATCGGAGTCGTACCCAAGCTGAGCCAATCGCCTGGCCGCATCCGGCATACCGGGCCTGAACTGGGCGGCAATACGCGCGAGATTCTGAGTGCCGAGCTTGGTCTGGAAGCGGCCCAGATAGCGAGACTGATTCAAGCCGGCGTCGTGCGCCAGGCCGGAGGCAAGGAATAAACGGCCGGCCACATGAAATGGTCAGACGCCCCTGTCCGGCCGGCCGCGCCGCCCTTCAATCCGGCAGTGCATACGCCACCAGGTAATCGCCCATCTTGGTGCCGAACGAGCCGTGGCCGCCGGCCATGACCACCACATATTGCTTGCCGTCGACGGCATAGGTCATCGGCGTGGCCTGCCCGCCGGCTGGCAGCCGCCCCTCCCACAGCAGATCGCCATCGGTGACGTCGAACGCGCGCAGGTAGTTGTCCTGCGTGGCCGCCACGAACATCAGGTTGCCGGCGGTCGAGATGGGGCCGCCCAGGCCCGGCACGCCGATCTTCAGCGGCGGCAGTTGGAACAGGTGCGGCAGGCTGTCGCGGATGGTGCCGATGCGCTTCTTCCACACCACCTCGTTGCTCTGCAGGTCCACGCCCACGACATAGCCCCAGGCGGGCGCCTTGCACGGCAGGCCCAGCGGCGACAGGAACGGATTCAGCTCCACGCCGTATGGCGTGCCGTACATGGGCTGAACGCCGCTTTCGGTGCCGGCGCCCTTTTCCTTGATGGGGCGGTTGGCGTCCTCGGGCACCAGCTTGGACACGAACGGCAGGCCGATCGGGTTCATCAGCGCCACCTGGCGATCCCGGTTCACCGACATGCCGCCCCACTCGAACACGCCCAGGTTGCCGGGGAACACCAGGGTGCCGTTCTCCGACGGCGGCGTGTAGATGCCGTCGTAATTCAGGCGCTTGAATATCACGCGGCACATCAGCTGGTCGAGCATCGTGGCGCCCCACATGTCCTTGTCGGTGAGCTTCGCCTGGGGAGCCAGGTTCAGCGCCGAGAACGGCTGCGTGGGGGAATAATGTTCATCCCGGGTCTGGGGGCCGCGCGCCACGCTCTGCGGCACGGCCTTCTCCGTCACCGGCACGATGGGCTGGCCATTGCGGCGATCCAGCACGAATACATTGCCGGTCTTGGTCAGCACATAGATCGCCGGCACGGTCTGGCCGTTCGCCAGCTTCACGTCCATCAGCGAGGGCTGCGCCGGCACGTCCATGTCCCACAGGTCGTGGTGGGTGGTCTGGAAATGCCAGATCAGGCGCCCGGTGGTGGCGTCCAGCGCCAGGATGGCGTTGGCGTAACGCTCCTTCAGCGGATCGCGGTCGCCGCCCCAGATGTCGGGGGTGCCCACGCCGGTCGGGACATAGACCACGTCGGCCTGCGCATCGTAGGCCAGCGGCGCCCAGGCATTGGGCGAATTGTGCACGAACTTGGTGTGTTCGCCCGGCATGGCGTTCGGATCTTCCGCCCCGGTGTCGAACACCCATTTCAGTTCGCCGGTGCGCACGTCGTAGCCGCGAATCACGCCGGAGGGCTCTTTGTTGGAGAAATTGTCCGTCACCGAGCCGCCGATGACGATGGTCGTCGCCGTCACCACTGGCGGCGAAGTCGGGTTGTAGCCGCCGGGATAGGCGTGCGGCATGCTTTCCTGCAGGTCGATCTCGCCATCGTCGCCAAAATCGCCGCATTTCTGGCCGTTGTCGGCATTCACCGCGACCAGGCGGCCATCGTTGGTGGGCAGCAGCACCTTGCGCGGGCACGCAGTCGACGCGGCGCCGCCCGCCTTGGCCAGGCTGGCCGGGAACCGCTCGGTGTTGCCGGCGTCGTGATAGGACACGCCGCGGCAAGTCAGGTGCTGGAAGGTCTTGTCGGCCTTGAGTTGCGGGTCGTAGCGCCACAGGCGCTTGCCGGTGGCGGGGTCGAGCGCGTCGAGGAACTGGTGCGGCGTGCACAGGAACAGCTTGTCGCCGACCTTGATGGGCGTGACCTCGTTGGTGGTCTCGGCGGAGTCGTTCTCGGTGCGGAAGTCGCCCGTGCGATAGGTCCACGCCACCTGCAGGTTCTTGACGTTCTCGTCGTTGATCTGCGCCAGCGGCGAATAGCGCACGCCACCTTCGGTGCGCCCGTAGGACGGCCAGTCCTCATCCGCCACGCCGGGCACGGGCTGCGCCTGGGCCGGCTGCGCGCGGCTCAGCGTGCCATTGATTTCCTGCGGGTCATTGAATATGCCGTAGCCCAGCACCGCCAGCATGCCCGCCATGGCGGCGCCCATGGCGAACTTGGCGGGACGCGGCGCCGCAAAGCCGCGCGTGGCGGGCGGCAGCAAGAGCCACAGGCCGAACAGGAACAGCAGGCCGTAGCGCGGCGCCAGCGCCCAGAAATCGGCGCCGACCTCCCATACCCCCCAGGCCAGCGTGGCCGCCAGGGCCAGCGCATAAAGCCACAGCCCCGGCTCGCGGTGGCGCCAGAGATATGCCGCGCTGGCCAGTAGCCCGATGCCCAGCAGGGCGTAATACCACGAGCCCCCCAGCGCCGCCAGCCAGACGCCTCCCAGTAGCGAATAGAGTGCAATGAGGAGCAGGACCACCCAGCCTATGACCTGGGACACGCTCCTGTGTTGATTGTTGGCATTCATGGAAGTGCTCCTTAATCAACGTGCAGCAGCCTACTGGTTGCCACAATACCACCGCTAAACGCTATTTGCAGTGTCATCGGGCCGGGCGCGCGTCTCGCTGCGCGCCGCCCATGTCCGATGCCGCCGGCACAACCGAAATCCACGAAATGGCCCTGCAGGGCGATGTCATGAAAATGCGGCAGATCGATGGGCTGGACCTGCCAGCCGGACAGGATGTGGAGCTCAAGCCGGGCGGCTACCACCTGATGTTGCTGGAGCTGAAGCAACAGGTCCGGGTCGGCGAGCAGATCCCGATATCGCTGGTTCTCGAGGTCGGAGGCAAGCGCCAGACCGTGCGGCTGCAAGCGCCCGTCCGGCCGCTGGCCAGCCGCGTGCCGTCGTCCCAGCCTGGTCATGGTATGCCTGGCCATGAAAACGGGAAAGGACCCAACTGATGAGTGCGAGGCCGGCTCCTGCGGCGCGCTGGGGCCGGCGATGGTGGGTGTCCGGTTCCCCTATTTGGTCACGAATGACTGCTTCGCCCACCGATCCTTGTAAATCGCGGTCCATCCGCGATGCGGACAAGTTACTGCGGTCCGCCACCATGACCCTGGAGCGGTGTGCTGCCTCGTGCGAGACCTGCGTCAATATGCAGGACGCGGCCGCAAGACGGCTCATTTTGAACTGAGCGCCTGCGCAGCACTGATGACCAAAGGCCCGAAACGCTGGGCAAAATCTTCCGGCGTCCATTGCGACAGCTGGCCATAGATGTGAATGGCGGCTGTCGGTAGCCCGGTGTGGTCTATCACGGCCGCGGCTACGGCCAGCTCGCCCAGCAGGGATTCTTGTACGGTCATGGCATACCCGTCGAGGCGTGCCTGGGCGATTTTCTTGCGGATTTCACTAGGTTCCACAATGGTGTGCGGCGTGGCCGCTACCAGGTCGGATCGGGCAAGAATATCGTCGACGCGTTCGTCGGGCAGGCTCGCCATGATGGCCCGGCCCGAGCATGTGCGGTACACCGGCATGGTGCGGCCCACCAGGGTGGCGAAATAATAGCGGCGCCGTGTCTGGCGGCGTAGCGCATACACGATGTTCAGATCGTCGTGCAGGCTCAGGTCCACGCCTTCCTCGGCTTCTTGCTGCAGCTCGATCAGAACCGGATTCGCGCGCTCGATCAGGGGGTTGCTGCGCAGGTAGTCGAAGGTGCGGTGCAGGAACTTCTTGCCGAGCACATAGCCGCGCTGGTTCGGGCCGCGCTCCAGATAGCCCAGCGCCGTCAGCGTATGCAGCATGCGCAGGGTGGAGTTGCGGTCCAGATTGGAAATCTCCATCAGTTCATTCAGGCTCAGCGGGCCGGGCCGCACAGCGAAGGCTTCGATGATGTCGAACGCCTTGGCCACGGATTGATTGAATCGGGTGTCCATACGGACCATTGGCTTACCTCAATAGCGTTTGGCAGGGATGCCCCATGTTAGGGAAATCTCTGCCTTGTCGTGCCTTGTCAGCATCTATCTAAGACCCTATTATGTCATTAATCGACTTTTAAGTATCAATATTTGATCCTTATGGGATTGGGCCGGTAATCCACCCACGCAGTCATTGGCAGATTGCGACATGGCTGGCCGTCTCAACGGCCGACGGAGTGCGAAATGAGCGAAGTGCAAACACGTACATTACCCGCCCAGGCCATTGAGGCCGCAGTTGACGGGTTGGAGCACTACCTGACCGACACTTTGTCGCGCTTCGTCCAATGCCGCAGCCTGCCGGGACAGGAAACTCCCGCGGGCGAGTTCTTGGAGGTCGAACTGGCCAAGCTGGGTCTGCGGAGCGAACGCATTGCCTTGCGTACCGAAGATATCGAAAACCTGCCGCTTTATTCGCCCGCCTGCTGCCCCGACGGCGGCCGTTTCAATGTGCTGGCTTGCCATGAGCCTGCGCAGGTCACCGGTCGTTCGGTACTGTTCAATGGTCACCTGGACGTCGTGCCGACCGGGCCCGAAGAGTTTTGGAGCGAATCGCCTTTCAAGGGCGGCTTGCACGATGGCTGGTTGTACGGCCGCGGCGCGGGCGACATGAAAGCCGGTATCGTATGCGCGTTGGCGGCTTTCAAGGCGCTGCAAGAGCTGGGCGTGCAACCAGCCGGAGTGGTGGGGTTCAACGGCGTGCTCGAAGAAGAAAGCACGGGCAACGGCACCTTGGCAACCGTGTCGGCGCTCAAGAGCGCCATCGGGGCCGCGCGGCTCGCTTCATTCGACGCAGTTCTCATTCCCGAGCCTACGCAAGAGGGCCTGATGTCAGCCCAGCTGGGGGTGTTCTGGCTGTACGTCGAGATCGTCGGCAAGCCGGCCCACGCATCCCTGATGACAACGGGCATCAATCCGGTGAACATAGGCCTGCGCATCGTCGATGCCATCAAGGGCATAGAGCATGAATGGAACCTGCCCGAAAATCGTCATCCCGCGTACCGCGATCATGCGCACCCCATCAACTTCAACCTTGGCCAGATTCATGCCGGCGACTGGAATTCTTCGGTACCCAGCGTATGTACCCTCGGCCTGCGCCTGTCGTGTTATCCCGACATGCCTATCGAAACGGCCAAGGCACGCATCGAGGCGTGCATACGCCAAGTAGAGCAAGAGCTCGCCCAGCCCGATACCCAGGTCCGGATCCGCTATGAAGGCTTTCATGCTCCCGGTTGCGAGTACGACCTCGATGTGCCGCCGCTGCGGCTGCTGGCCGAGGCGCACCAGCGCGTCACCGGCGAGGCACCCAGGTCGGTAGCGCTCACGGGCACGACCGACGGGCGGCATTTCCGCTTGATGATGGACGTGCCCGTCACCTGCTATGGGCCGGTGTCGCGCAATTATCACGGGTTCAATGAGAGTGTCAGCGTGCATAGCATGTTGCGCGTGGCCAAGACGTATGCGTTGTTTCTGAACGATTGGTGCGGAGTTCAGCCCAGACTGGGCTGAACTCCGCCATACATCCGAGATCGTCGAGGGGGTAATCATGCAACTGGTCAATCAGGCCCGTAGGGCCATCGTCAAATGCGCGCTCGCGGCGGCGGTCGCCACCGCCACGTTCGCCAATCTGCCCGCGCAGGCTGCCGAAACGCCGCAGTACGGCGGCGTGCTCACGGCGATTCTGCATCCCGAGCCGCCCAGCCTGATTCTGGCGCTGCAGCAAGTGGCGGGCACGCAGATGGTGGGAGGCAAGATCTTCGAGAGCCTGCTGACCTATTCGTTCGACCTCAAGCCGCTGCCCAGCCTCGCCAAGTCGTGGGAAGTGTCCGACGACAGGCTCACGTACACGTTCCATCTGCAGCCTGGTGTGACCTGGCACGACGGGAAACCGTTCTCGTCGGCGGATGTGGTGTTTTCGTATGAAAAGGTGTTGTCCAAGACGCCGCGCACCCGTGGGCTGATGGAGAACGTCGAATCGCTCACCGCGCCGGACGCGGATACCGTAGTCTTCAAGCTAAAAGAGCCGTATGCGGCCTTTTTGTATGCGTTCGATATCGGCGGCGGCGCCATCTTGCCGAAGCATCTGTACGATGTGGACACGCCCATCGCCCAGAATCCGAACAATGCGCATCCCATCGGCACCGGACCGTTCAAGTTCAAGAAATGGGAGCGCGGCTCTTACATAGAACTCGTGAAGAACGAGAACTACTGGAAGCCGGGCCGGCCTTACCTCGATGGCATCACGTATCGCATGATACCCGACGCCGCCTCGCGCCGGTTGGCCATCGAGCAGGGCACCGTGATGCAGGCATGGCTGCATGACCTCGAGCCGGTGGATGTGCCTCGCGTGGCTAAGCTGCCCAACTTGAAGCACACCAACAAGGGCTACGAGTACTGGTCGACAATGCAGTGGATCGAACTGAACAACACGCGCCCACCCTTCAATGACAAGCGCTTTCGCCAGGCGCTGATGTATGCGATCAATCGCCAGTTCATCGCCGACAAAATCCTGTTCGGCCAGGGAGTGGTGGCAAGCGGGCCCATTCACCACAACACGCGCTTCTATGACGCCAACGTCAAGAAGTACGACTATGACCCCGAGAAGGCGGTGGCTCTGCTCGACGAAATGGGCCTCAAGCCGAACGCCGACGGCGTGCGCGTGTCGGTCAGCATGATTCCGACGCCGTATGGCGAGATGCACCGCCGCGTGGCCGAGTACATCAAGCAGAACTTGTCCAAGGTCGGCATCGCGCTCAATCTGGAAAGCACCGATGTGGGTGGTTGGGTATCGCGCGTGGGAAACTGGGATTTCGATATGGCCGGCAATGGCGTGTTTCAGTACGCTGATCCCGCCATAGGCGTGGCGCGCACTTATATGGGAAGCAATATCCGCAAAGGGGTGATGTTCAGCAACACCTCTCAGTACAACAACCCGAAAGTCGACGAGTTGTTCGATCTGGCGGCCAAGGCGGGTGACGATGCGGACCGGCAGAAGTATTACTCGGAAGTGCAGCGCATTCTCGTCGAGGACGTGCCGTTGGTGTGGTTGATCGACACCAAGTACGGCACCGTCCTGAACAAGCGCGTACACGGCGCCATTACCACGGCCCTGGGCGCGGCGGACACCTATAGCGACGCCTGGTTGTCGAAAGAATGAGCAAGCTGGCCGGCTTCCTGGGCAGGCGCGTGTTCAAGAGCATTTTGGTGCTCTTGATGATCGCCATGTTCAATTTCTTCCTGGTCCGGGCGGCGCCCGGCGATCCGGCCGAGATCCTGGCGGGCCAGTCGGGGGCGGCCGACGCCGAGTACATCGCCAAGCTGCGCCAGGATTTCGGGCTGGACAAGCCCTTGCCCGTGCAACTGGTGTCCTACTTGAAAGACATCGCTTCTTTCGACCTGGGTTATTCCCATCGTCAGCAGGCGCCGGTGGCGACACTCATCATGGAGCAATTGCCGGCCACCCTGGTGCTTACCCTGACCTCGTTCGCCTTCGCACTGCTCGTGGGAGTGGCGTTGGGCGTGCAGGCGGCGCTGCGGGTGGGCAAATGGGGCGACACCATCATCACCACGCTGGCCATGCTCGCCTACGCCACGCCGATTTTCTGGGTGGGGCTGATGCTGGTGCTGGTGTTTTCGGTGCAGTTGCAATGGCTGCCCGCGTTTGGCTACGAAAGTGTGGGGGCAAACCTCACGGGCTTTGCGCGGTTCGCTGATATTGCACGCCATTTGATGCTACCCGCCCTTACGCTGGGCATGTTCTATATGGCCGTCTATGCGCGCCTCACCCGCGCGTCCATGCTGGAGATCCGCCAGCTAGATTTCGTCAAGACCGCCGTCGCCAAGGGGCTGTCCGAACGCACGGTAATCGTGCGCCACGTACTGCGCAACGCCTTGCTGCCCATCATTACCTATGCGGGCATCCAGGCTGGCCATCTCATCGGCGGGTCTTTGCTGGTGGAGACGGTGTTCGCCTGGCCCGGGATCGGACGGCTGGCGTTCGATGCCCTGGTGCAGCGCGATTACAGCGTGCTGCTCGGCGTCTTCTTTGTCGCCTCCGTCGTCGTCGTGGTGGTCAACCTGTTCACCGACATTCTCTATACGATCGCCGACCCCAGGATCGAACTGAAATGAAGCGCTTCTTTCATGGATTCTGTCACAACAAGGGCGGTTTCATCGGCTTGAGCGTTCTTGTCCTCGTGACCCTGCTGGCCGTTTTCGCTCATTGGATTTTTCCGGACAGCCCTTGGGACATCGTCAACGCGCCCTACATGCCGCCGCTGTCCGACGATGCACTGCTGGGCACGGACACCTTGGGCCGGGATATTGCCACCGGCATCGCCTATGGCGCGCGGGTAACCCTGGTGCTGGCCCTGGTGTCGACTGCTGTGTCCATTCTGCTGGGCATTACCGTGGGGTCGGTCGCTGGCTTCTACGGCGGCAAGGTCGATCAGGTCATCGTCGGGTTTATCGAGCTGTTCCAGACCATTCCGGGGTTCTTTCTGGCAGTGGTGCTCGTGGCCATTCTCACCCCCAGTATCGGCACCGTGATCCTGGCGATCGCGCTGGTTTCGTGGCCGCCGCTGGCGCGCCTGGTGCGCGCCGAGTTCATGAGCATGAAACACCGCGAGTTTGTCGAAGCCGCGATACTGAGCGGCCAATCCAACGTTCGCATCATACTCACGCAGATCCTGCCCAACAGCCTTTCGCCGGTGATTGTGTCAGGATCGCTGATGGTGGCCAGCGCCATCTTGCTGGAGTCTGCGCTGAGCTTCCTGGGGCTGGGCGATCCCAACACCATGACCTGGGGATACATCATTGGCGCATCGCGAAGCGTGCTGCGTGACGCATGGTGGATGAGCGTGTTTCCGGGCATTGCCATTCTGGTGACCGTCCTGGCCCTCAACTTGGTGGGCGAAGCGCTCAACGATGCGCTCAACCCCAAACTGGCGCGCAAGCGAGCAAGCTCATGAGCGTACTGCTGGAAGTCCGCGACTTGGTTATTTCTGTCGTGCAGGATGAGCAGCCTGTTGTGAAAGGCGTTACCTACAGCGTCAACCAGAACGAAATTCTTTGCGTCGTCGGCGAGTCGGGTTCGGGCAAGTCGGTCACGGCGCATGCGCTGATGGGGTTGCTGCCAGCAGGCGAGCTGCGGGTAAAGAGCGGCAGCATCCGTTATCGCGGGCGGGAGCTGACCGGGCTCGTGTCCAAGGACTGGCAGGACCTGCGCGGCAAGTCGTTCGGCATGGTGTTCCAGGAGCCGATGACGGCCCTGAACCCCATCATGCGCATCGGCCGCCAGGTCGACGAGGTGCTCGAGCGTCATACCGATATGCCGGTCGAGGCGCGTCGCGCCAAGGTGCTGCAGCTGTTTCGAGAGGTGATGCTGCCCGATCCCGAGAAGCTCATCGACGCCTACCCTTTCCAGCTGTCGGGCGGCCAGCGCCAGCGCGTGGTGATTGCCATGGCGCTGGCGATGGAGCCCGACATACTCATTGCCGACGAACCTACCACGGCGCTCGATGTCACGACTCAGGCCCAGATCCTGGCCATGATCAAGGACATCCAGGCGCGCATGGGCATAGGGGTGATTTTCATCACTCACGATTTCGGCGTGGTGGCCGAGATCGCCGACCGCATCGTGGTAATGCGCCATGGCCAGGTGGTAGAGCAGGGCGCTGCGGCAGACATCCTGAATCGTCCGCAGGCGGCCTATACGCGCCAGTTGATTGCCGCCGTGCCGCACAAACCCGAGGGCAAGGTGGTGGCATCGCCCACTTCGGCGCTGATGGTGATCGAGAACCTGCGCAAGACTTTTCGTACCGATCGGGGGCGCCAAGTGCAGGCGTTGAAGAATATTTCGCTGGCTATTCAGCGAGGCGAAACCGTAGGTCTTGTGGGCGAATCGGGGTCGGGCAAGTCCACCCTGGGGCGCGCGCTCACCGGACTGATCCCTCCCGACGGCGGCAGCGTAAAACTGGATGGCCACGAGCTCGTGGGCCTGTCGCCCCGCGACTGGCACAAGTATCGGCGCCAGATCCAGATGGTGTTCCAGGACCCTTATGCCTCGCTGAATCCACGCCACCGCATCGTTGACGCGGTAGCCCAGGGGCCTATTGCCTACGGCGAGCCGCGTACCAAGGCCCGCGCCGATGCGCGTGCGCTGCTTGAGCTCGTGGGCTTGGGCGGGGATGCCGCCGATCGCTATCCGCACCAGTTTTCCGGGGGGCAGCGCCAGCGCGTGGGTATTGCCCGCGCGCTGGCCTTGCGCCCGCGTCTGCTGGTGGCCGACGAGGCCGTCTCGGCGCTCGACGTGTCCATTCAGGCACAGGTGCTCGACCTGCTCAAGACCGTCAGCGGGCAGTTTGACCTGGCTGTCCTGTTCATTACCCACGATTTGCGAGTCGCCGCCGAGATCTGCGACCGCATTGCCGTGATGCGCCAGGGCGAACTGGTGGAGCTGGGGCGCGCGACCGACATTTTCTATCGTCCCCAGCACGAGTACACGCGACGCCTGATCGACTCCATTCCTGGCAGGCAATGGTCCAAGCCGGACCTCGCTCAACCTGACTCCTTGCAAGGACCTATAGCTTATGCAACATGATGAGTACGAATCCCTGGACGGCCTGGGTATGGCTGCCCTGCTCAAGTCGGGCGATATCACTACCGAGGACCTGATGCGCTGCGCCGTGGAACTGGGGCGCAGCAGGGGGAGCGCCCTCAATGCGCTGTGCTACGAGCAATACGAAGGCTCGCTTGAATTGGCGCGGAACTGGCAGCCGCGCGGCGCATTTCGCGGCATTCCGTTCTTGCTGAAGGATTCGGGGCTGCCGTCCACGCGCTTTCCGTCCAGCCTAGGTTCGCGCCTGCTCAACGACACCACCTACGAGTGCAACGGCACCGTGACGGACCGCTTCGAGCAGGCGGGCCTGATTGCTTTCGCGCGCTCTACCGTGCCGGAGTTCTGCATGGGCGCCACGACCGAGGCGGTGCGCAACGGCGGGCCCACCCGCAATCCCTGGGACCTCGACCGCTCCGCGGGGGGGTCGAGCGGCGGCGCGGCGGCGGCCGTGGCTGCGCGCATCGTGCCGCTGGCTCATGGCAGCGATGGCGGCGGTTCGATCCGCATTCCGGCAGCGTGCTGCGGCGTGTATGGCCTGAAGGCCTCGCGCGGCCGCGTTCCGATGGGGCCGTTGCGCGGCGAAGGTTGGGGCGGCATGGCCACCGATGGCGTGCTGAGCCTGAGCGTGCGCGACACCGCCGCCGCCATGGACGCCATTGCGGGCTATGAGCCCGGCGCTCCCTATGCTTGCCCGCCCCAGACTGGCTCGTATCTGGATGCTGTGGCGGAAGCGCCCGTCAAGCCATTTCGCATCGCTGTCTGGCGGTCAGCCTGGAACGACATCGCGGTGGCTCCGGAGCCATTGCAGGCGGTGGAGGGTGCGGCCGAATTGTTGCGCGACCTGGGGCACACCGTCGTCGATTCCGCGCCTCCGCCCATCGATTACGAGGCATTCGTGCGCGCGCACGCGTGCATCTTGGCCAGCAATATCGTGCTGTCGGTGGATACGCGACTGAAGCTGGCCGGCAAGTCGCTGCAGGCCGACGATCTGGAACCCGCGATGATATCGGGCTACGAGTTCGGCAAAACCATCGGTGCCGACGAATACATTGCCAGCGTGAACCGGCTGCATGCCATCGGCCGAGCCATGGAAACCTATATGCAGGAGTTCGACCTGGTGTTGGCTCCGGCGCTGACCGAGCTGCCAGTGAAACTGGGCGAACTTTCCATGCAGCGCGGCGCGTTTCTCGAGCTGCGCCACAGGGTATCGCGCTATGCCACTTTCATGGCTGTCTTCAATGCATCGGGTCAGCCTGCCGCCAGTCTGCCCTTGTTTGCCACGTCCGGGGGCGTTCCCGTTGCCGCGCAATTGGTGGGCCGTTTCGGCCGTGAGGACGTGATCCTGCAGGTGTCGGCTCAGCTCGAGCGCGTGGCGCCCTGGCGGGGGCGTAAGCCGGCATTCTGATGTTGGAAGATGCCATTCTTTCGGCTCGGCTCAGGATCGCGAGCCTTCCCCATGTGGACAGGGGCTCCACGCCTTCTTGGAATAAACCCCGCCACGGGGCTCTTTGTTAATTCCCTGACACAATAAGAAAATGCCCAGCCTTTCAGGCTGGGCATCGAATCCGTGGTGGCCTGGGGCGGAATCGAACCACCGACACGCGGATTTTCAATCCGCTGCTCTACCAACTGAGCTACCAGGCCAACGAAGTCCGCAACTATACACAATTTTCTTGATCTGTGCAGGCTCGGGTAGCGCCGGCCGGCCGATCGGTTACCCCCGGGATAACCCGGAGGGGTATAATTTTGATCGACCCAATGTTACAAATGTGCCGTCGCCCCGGGGCGGCGGCCATTGTCCCGCGTTCCATGTCCGTCGCTGTTCTTGCTTTCGGTCTGAATCACACGTCCGCGCCCGTCTCGGTGCGCGAACGCGTTTCCATGCCGGTCGACCTGGTGCGGCCGGCGCTCGAAGGCCTGCGCTCGGCTTTCGGCGGGGCGGTGCGCGAAGCGGCCATCCTGTCCACCTGTAACCGCACCGAAGTCTATTGCGCCGCCGAGGCCCAGGTGGCCGAGCAGTTGCCGGCCTGGCTGGCCGACCACAACCGCATCGAGGCTGGCGCGCTCAACCCGCACCTGTACCGCCACCAGCAGGACGAGGCCGTGCGCCATGCGTTCCGCGTGGCCAGCGGGCTCGACTCCATGGTGCTGGGCGAGCCGCAGATCCTCGGCCAGATGAAGGACGCGGTGCGCGCCGCCGGCGAGGCCGGCTCGCTGGGCACGCTGCTGCACCAGTTGTTCCAGCGCACTTTCTCGGTGGCCAAGGAAGTCCGCTCGCAGACCGCCATCGGCGCGCATTCGGTGTCCATGGCGGCGGCGGCCGTGCGGCTGGCCGAGCGGGTGTTCGGCAACCTGGAAGAGGCCCGCACGCTGTTCATCGGCGCCGGCGAAATGATCGAGCTCTGTGCCACCCATTTCGCCGCGCAGCGCCCGCGCAGCATGGTGGTGGCCAACCGCACCGCGGAACGCGCGGAATTGCTGGCCGGGCGGTTCTCGGCCGGCACCATGAAGCTGGCCGACCTGCCCGAGCGCCTGGCCGAATTCGATGTCATCGTGTCCTGTACGGCCAGTTCGCTGCCCATATTGGGCCTGGGCCTGGTCGAGCGCGCCACGCGCCAGCGCCGCCACCGGCCCATCGTCATGATCGACCTGGCCGTGCCGCGCGACATCGAGCCCGAGGTCGGCCGCCTCGACGACGTCTACCTGTACTCGGTGGACGACCTGGGCCGCCTGGTGCAAAGCGGCACCGACGCGCGCCGCGCGGCGGTGGTGCAGGCCGAGGCCATCATCGAAACCCGCGTCCAGGGCTTCATGCACTGGATGCAATCGCGCGAGGTGGTGCCCGTCATCCGCGACCTGCACCAGGCCGCCGAGGACGTGCGCGCCGCCGAACTCGAACGCGCCCGCCGCCTGCTGGCGCGCGGCGAGTCGCCCGAGGCCGTGCTGGACCAGCTCGCTCACGGGCTCACCCAGAAGTACCTGCACGGCCCGCTGGCGGCGTTGAACCGCAGCGAGGGCGAGGAGCGCAAGCAGTTGCTCGCCTGGATGCCGCGCCTGTTTCCCGGCCGCGATTCGCGCCGTTAGCGCCGCTGTCCCGATGCCCGCCCCTTGGCGGGCGTTCGTTTTCCGGGCGCCCGCTTTCCGCTAATCCGCTATTCGCCTTTCTGGTATTCCCTATGAAATCTTCCATGCGCAGCCGGCTGGAACAGCTGTCCCACCGCCTGATCGAGGTCGATGCCCTGCTGGCCGAACCCGAGACCGCTGCCGATATGGAACGCTTTCGCAAGCTGTCGCGCGAGCGCGCCGAGCTGGAGCCGGTGGTGCAGGCCTACGGCCAGTTCGCCCGCACCGAGGAGGACCTGGCCACTGCGCAGGAAATGCTGGCCGACCCGGACATGAAGGCGATGGCCGAGGAAGAGCTCAAGTCCGGCCGCGAGCGCCTTGAAAAGCTCGAGGCGGAACTACAGGTGCTGCTGCTGCCGCGCGATCCCAACGACGGGCGCAGCCTGTTCCTGGAAATCCGCGCCGGCACGGGCGGCGACGAGAGCGCGCTGTTCTCGGGCGACCTGCTGCGCATGTATTCGCGCTACGCCGAGCAGCGCGGCTGGCGCGTCGAACTGATGTCGGAAAGCCCGTCCGAATTGGGCGGCTACAAGGAAGTGATCGCGCGCATCGACGGCGACGGCGCGTACGGCCGGCTGAAGTTCGAGTCGGGCGCGCACCGCGTGCAGCGAGTGCCCGCCACCGAGGCGCAGGGCCGCATCCATACCTCGGCCTGCACGGTGGCGGTGATGCCCGAGGCCGACGCGATGGGCGAGATTGTCATCAACCCGGCGGACCTGCGCATCGATACGTTCCGCGCCAGCGGGGCCGGCGGCCAGCACATCAACAAGACCGATTCGGCGGTGCGTATCACCCACTTGCCGACCGGGCTGGTGGTGGAATGCCAGGACGACCGCTCGCAGCACCGCAACAAGGACAAGGCCATGCAGGTGCTGGCCGCGCGCCTGAAGGACCGCGAGCTGCGCGAGCGCCAGAGCAAGGAAGCCGCCGAGCGCAAGAGCCTGGTGGGGTCGGGCGACCGGTCCGAGCGCATCCGCACCTATAACTTCCCGCAGGGCCGCGTCACCGATCATCGCATCAACCTGACGCTGTACAAGCTGCAGCAGATCATGGAAGGCGATCTGGAAGAACTGACCGGCGCCCTGATCGCCGAACACCAGGCCGAGCAGTTGGCGGCGCTGGGGGACGAGCTCTGACGTGGACCGCCCGATCCTGCAAACCTTCCTGCAGGACCCGCGCCTGCCGCGCCTGGAGGCGCGCATGCTGCTGGAACACGTGTTGCAAAAGCCACGCGCCTGGATGCTGGCGCACGACACCGACCCGATCGAGCCCTGGCAGGCGCAGCAGTACCAGGCCCTGGTGACGCGCCGCCTGGCCGGCGAGCCCATGGCGTACCTGGTGGGCCACCGCGAGTTCATGGGGCACGATTTCGCGGTCACGCCGGACGTGCTGATCCCGCGGCCCGAGACCGAGCTGCTGGTCGAGACCGCGCTGCAGTGGCTGGCCGGCCATCCCGAGGCCGCCGTGCTCGACCTGGGCACGGGCAGCGGGGTGATCGCCGTGTCGATCGCCCTGGGCGCGCCGCAAGTGGTGTCGGTGACCGCCACCGACGCCAGCGCGGCGGCGCTGCAGGTGGCGGTGCGCAATGCCGCGCGCCTGGGCGCGCGGGTCGATTTCGCGCAGGGCAGCTGGTATGACGCCCTGCCGGCGCGGGCCCGCTACGACCTGATCGTCTCCAACCCGCCGTACATTGCCCGCGACGACGAGCACATGCGGCGCGGCGACCTGCGCTTCGAGCCGCGCCGTGCCCTGACCGACGGCGCCGACGGCCTGCGCGACCTGGCCGCCATCGTGGCCGGCGCGGCCGCCCGGCTGCGCCCCGGCGGCGCCCTGTGGGTGGAGCACGGCTGGGACCAGGCCGCCGCGGTACGGCAGTTGCTGCTTGCCGCCGGCTTCGGCCAGGTGGCCAGTCGGCGCGACCTGGCCGGAATCGAGCGGATTTCCGGCGGGTCCCTATAATGGATTCATTCCGCTTTTCCTGTTTGTGAGACCACCATGAGCGACGTGCAAGAATTCATCCGCGAAACCGTCACGCAGCACCCCGTCGTGCTGTTCATGAAGGGCAGCGCGCAGTTTCCGCAATGCGGGTTCTCGGGCCGCGCGATCCAGATCCTGAAAGACTGTGGCGTGAAGAAACTCGTCACCGTGAACGTGCTCGAGGACGACGAAGTGCGCCAGGCCATCAAGGAATATTCCAACTGGCCGACCATTCCGCAGCTGTACGTCAGCGGCGAGTTCATCGGCGGTTCGGACATCATGACCGAGATGAACGAGAGCGGCGAACTGAAGACGCTGCTGGACGGCGCCGGCGCCACGACCGCATGACGTCCCCGCGACGGCTGGTCGTCGGCATCACGGGCGCCACCGGCGCCCTGTACGCGGTGCGCCTGCTGCAGGCGCTGCGCGGCGTCGACGACGTCGAGTCGCACCTGGTGGTGTCCGCCTCGGGCGTGCTGAACATCAAGCACGAGCTCGACATCGGCCGCCACGAAGTCCAGGCCCTGGCCGACCACGTGCACAGCGTGCGCGACGTGGGGGCCACGCTGGCCAGCGGCGCCTTCCAGACCGCCGGCATGGTGATCGTGCCGTGCTCGATGCGCACGCTGGCCGCCGTGGCGCACGGGCTGTCGGACAACCTCATCACGCGCGCGGCCGACGTCACCCTGAAAGAGCGGCGCCGCCTGGTGCTGATGGTGCGCGAAACGCCGTTCAACCTGGCGCACCTGCGCAACATGACCGCCGTCACGGAAATGGGCGGCATCATCTTCCCGCCGCTGCCGGCGTTCTATCACCGCCCCGAGTCGATCGAGCAGATGGTCGACCACACCGTCGCGCGCGTGCTGGAATTGTTCGACATCCACGTGCCCGGCCCGCATTGGGAAGGCATGTAGGCGCGTTCGCATGCCGGGTGGTTTTCCTGGCCTCCACGCAACTGTTTCAGGTGTCAGGCACCCGCAGGGTGCCTGACACCTCTCAGCCACCCGAGTGTGCGGCCGCTATTCCGACGGCATAGGTGTCAGACACCCCATGGGGTGTCTGACACCTCGGTGCGTGCGGCCCTGCGTCGGGCGCACACGCCTCGTCTGCCGTACAGGTCAGGCGGCCAGCAGTTCCGGCGGCCGGGGCTTGGGATAGGTCTTCTGGTAGTGCACCGTGAAGGTCTTGAACGCCGCCAGGGCCTGGTGCGGGTCGTGGCCCGGCTTGACCAGGAAGCTGTCGAAGCCGACGCGCGCCTGGTAGTGGATGGTGTCGATCATGACGTCGCCCAGCGCGCGCAGCTCGCCTTGCCAGCCGTGGCGCGTGCGCAGCAGTTGCGCTAGCGAGTAGCCGCGCCCGTCGGTGTAGAGGGGGAAGTCGATGGCGATGAAGGCGATGCCTTCGGGCACCCGGCCCGCCTCGCCGACCAGGTCTTGCAGGTTGGTGGCCGGCGCCAGCAGCACCGCCACCGGATGCCGGCGCTGGCGCAGCGTGTCGCGCGCCGCGTTCCAGACCGGCAGGGGGACGATCCAGCCCGGTTCGTCGGGCGGCAGCTGGGCGCCGGGCTCGCTGTCGGCTTCGGGTGCGAATACGCGCGCATCGTTGTCTTGCAGGCGGCCGTGGCGGATCAGGTGGGGCACGCCATCGTTGGCGGCAATGGCATCAGGCATGGGCAACCTCGCGGGCTTGCGCCGGGGCGGACTTGGCCACCGCCGGGTCGGAATAGACGTCTTCTTTGAACGGAGCGATGCCGACGCGGTCGACCACGTCGATGAAGCGCTCGGCGTCGCTGTCGCGCAGGCGCAGGTAGGTGCGCACCAGTTGCTCGACCACGTCGGGCACTTGCTCGCGCGCGAACGAGGGGCCGATGATGCGGCCGATGGCGGCGCCGCCGCCGCGCAGCGATTGCAGGTCGGGCAGCGGCTTGGCCGCGCCGTTCTGGCGGCCGCCGATGGTCACCTGATACCACTCCTCGCCGTTCTTGTCGACGCCGAGGATGCCGATATGGCCGACGTGGTGGTGGCCACAGGCGTTGATGCAGCCCGAGATGTTGAGGTCGAGCTCGCCGATTTCGAACAGGTAGTCCAGGTTGTCGAAGCGGCGCTGGATGGCTTCGGCCACCGGGATCGAGACGGCGTTGGCCAGGGCGCAGAAGTCGCCGCCGGGGCACGAGATGATGTTGGTCAGCAGGCCGATGTTGGGCGTGGCCATGTTGAGCGCGCGCAGTTCCTGCCACAGCTCGAACAGCTGCGCGCGGCGCACGTCGGCCAGCACCAGGTTCTGCTCGTGCGAGACGCGCACTTCGCCATGGCCGTAGCGTTCGGACAGGTCGGCCACGGCTTCCATCTGGTCGGCCGTGATGTCGCCGGGCGGCACGCCGGTGGGCTTGAGCGACAGGGTGACGGCGGCATAGCCTGGCACTTTGTGGGCATGCACGTTGCGGCGCAGCCAGTGCGCGAAGGCCGGGTGGGCCGCCGCGTGCATCTCAGTGGGGTCGGGCTCGCCGGCGGCGGCCGCGTCGTATGCGGGCCAGGTGAAGCGGCCGGCGATGGTGTCGACGTATTCCTGGGTCAGCGTGTCCGGGCCGCCCTTGATCAGCTGCCACTGTTCGTCGACTTGCCGGGCGTAGACTTCCGGCGTCAGGTCCTTGACCAGGATCTTGATGCGCGCCTTGAACTTGTTGTCGCGCCGGCCGTGCATGTTGTAGACCCGCAGCGCGGCCTGCAGGTAGGTGAGCAGGTGCTGCCATTCGACGAACGGGTTGATCAGGTGCCCGACCATGGGGGTGCGGCCCAGGCCGCCGCCCACCCAGACGCGAAAGCCCAGCACGCCGTCGCGCTCGACGGCCTGCAGGCCGATGTCGTGCACGCCGACGGCGGCGCGGTCTTCCTCGGCGCCGCTGACCGCGATCTTGAACTTGCGCGGCAGGAAGGCGAATTCGGGGTGCAGCGTGGACCACTGGCGGATGATCTCGCACCACACCAGCGGGTTCACCAGTTCGTCGGGCGCGATGCCGGCGAAGTGGTCGGAGGTGGTGTTGCGGATGCAGTTGCCGCTGGTCTGGATGGAGTGCATCTGCACCTTGGCCAGTTCGGCCAGGATGGTCGGCACGTCTTCCAGCCTGGGCCAGTTGAACTGCATGTTCTGGCGCGTGCTGAAGTGGCCGTAGCCGCGGTCCCAGGTGCGCGCGATGTGCGCCAGCGTGCGCAGCTGCCGCGCGGCCAGCAGGCCGTAGGGGATGGCGATGCGCAGCATGGGCGCGTGGCGCTGGATGTACAGGCCGTTCTGCAGGCGCAGGGTGCGGAAATCGTCTTCGCTGAGCTGGCCGTTCAGGAAGCGCTGGGTCTGGTCGGTGAACTGCGCGACGCGCTGTTCGACGAGTTGTTGATCGACGGGATCGTACACATACATGGCAGGTTGCCCTTGTGGGGGCGCCCGGTGGGGCGCTGGGGAACAACCTGCGGCGGGCAGTAGGCCGGCACGGGCGGGGCGGACGCGCGAACGCGCCGCCGCCCGGCGCCGCAGGGTTCTATGCTCATAACCGTAACAGCCGCTAGAGCGCGCTGTCTAAGTCATTCTGGTAATAAGAATAGAAGCCCGCGGCACGTGCGCCGGGGCGGCCCGGGCCGCCCCGGAACGCCGCTATGCGGGGCGCGCCTCGGGGGCGGTCGCGCGCATCGAGGGGCGCTCGCCGAAGCCTGCGTACCAGGCCGCGCAGGCCGGGTGGCTGGCGCGCCAGTCGTAGTCCGGGTAGCGGAAATCCAGGTAGCCGAGCGCGCAGCCCAGGGTGATGGTGCCGATGTCGAGGCGGTCGCCGAAGCCGGCGGCGCGGCGCTCGAACTGCGCCAGCGCGTCGGCCACCTTGCCCATCTGGCCGTCGATCCAGCCGCTCCAGCGGTTCGGCTCGGGGCGCACGGTGGTCTCGTAGCGCGCCAGCAGCGCGGCGCCGAGGATGCCGTCGGCCAGCGCCTGGTCGGCCAGCGCCTGCCAGCGCGCCGGGCCGGCGGCCGGGAACAGCTTGCCGCCGCCGAGGTGGTCCAGGTATTCGCAGATGACGCGGCTGTCGTAGAGCGCCTGGCCGTCGTCGGTGAGCAGGGTGGGCACCTGGCCGAGCGGGTTGCTGGCGATGATGACGCGGTCGCGGTTGACCGGGTGGGCGGCGCTGGGCAGCTTCTCGACACGGCCGGCCTGGCCGGTTTCGTGCGCCACCACCATGCATTTGCGCACGAACGGCGAGGCGGGGGAGAAATAGATTTTCATGCGGTCTCCTCGGGTAGGGTCGCTGGGGACGCGCCGGCCAGGTGCCGGGCGGCCAACCAGCCGAAGGTTAATGCCGGACCCAGCGTAATGCCAGGGCCGGGGTAGGCGCCGCCCATGACCGAGTGCATGTCGTTGCCGGCGGCATAGAGCCCGCCGATGGGTGCGCCATGCGGGTCCAGGACGCGCGCGTGCTCGTCGGTCGCCAGCCCCCAGGCCGTGCCGATGTCGCCCGCGACCACCTGCACGGCGTAGTAGGGGCCGGCGCCCAGCGGCGCCAGGCAGGGGTTGGGGCGGTGGTCGGGGTCGCCCAGGTAGCGGTTGTAGGCAGTGCCGCCCTTGCCGAAGTCCGGGTCGATGCCCTGGCTGGCGTGGGCGTTGTAGCGCGCCACCGTGTCCTGCAAGGCGTCGGCGGGCAGCTTCAGGCGCGCGGCCAGTTCGGCCAGGGTGGCGGCCTCGTGCAGGTAGCCGGACTCGATCAGGTGGCGGCGCGGGCGTCCGCCCGGCAGCGCCAGCCCCAGGCCCCAGGTATCGATGAACTGCCGGTCGCAGATGAGGAAGGCCGGGATCGACGGCGTCTCGCGGTGCGAGCGGTACATCGCCAGCACGAACTCATGGTACGACGCCGATTCGTTGACGAAGCGGCGGCCGGCGCCGTTGACCGCGATCAGGCCCGGCTTGGCGCGGTCCCATACCAGGTGCGGGTAGCGCACCTGGCTGCCGTCCGGGCGGGTCAGGATGGAGACCGGGGCCCAGAAGGCCGGGCTGGCCGGGCGCGGCCCGAGGGTGGCGCCGGCCTCGAGCGCCAGGCGGATGCCGTCGCCGGTATTGCCTTGCGGCGCCATCGACCAGGCGCCGGTGGGCTGCGGATAGGCCTGGGCGCGGCGTGCCCGGTCCCAGGGAAAGCCGCCAGTGGCCAGCACGATGCCGCGCCGTGCCCGCACGTGCCAGGCCTGGCCGGCGCGTCGCACCGTGAGCCCGCTGGCGCGGCCGGCGGCGTCGCGATGCAGGGCCACGGCAGGTGTGTCGAGCCAATAAGGCACCTGCCGCTGCAGCAGCGCGTGGAACAGTTGCCCGGCCAGCGCGTTGCCCAGCAACAGGCGCGTGCCGCGATGGTAGCCGCGCAGGCGGTCGGCGCCGTAGCGCAGGACCAGTGTCATGGCATGGCGCCACGACTCGAACTTGCGCGTGGCATTGAGCAGGTGGCGCACGTCGGCCACCGACACCATCATGCCGCCCAGCACCAGGAATTCCGGCAGCGGGTCGCGCAATTCGCGGAAGAGGCGGCGGCCCAGCCGCCGGCCGTCGAACTCGGCCGGGTCGAGCGAACGCCCGCCCAGCGCGGCGCCGGGGCGGTCCGGGTAATAGTCGGGCGAGGCGCGCCGGGCGACCGCCTCCAGCAGGCCGTGCCCGGCCAGGTATCGCAGCACGCGCGGCGCGGCCTCCAGGTAGGCGCGCTTGAGCACGGCGGGCGCCGCGTCGCCCACGGTCTGGTCCAGGTAGGCCCAGGCTTGTTCGTAGGTGTCGGGATGGCCGGCCGCGGCGGACTGGTCGTTCAAGGGCAGCCACAGCGCACCGCCCGAGATGGCGGTGGAGCCGCCGATGCGGCCGGTTTTTTCCACCAGCAGCACCTGCAGGCCTTCCGTATGGGAGGTGAGGGCGGCAGTCATGCCGGCGGCGCCCGAGCCGACCACGATGACATCGACTTCGCTGTTCCAGCGCGGAGTATCCATGTGCGTCAGGCTCCCGAACCGCCCAGCGACTTGCCGCCGTCCACGAACAGCACCTGGCCGGTGATGAAGTCCATGTGCGGCGCGGCCAGGAACGACACGGCGTTGGCGACGTCGCACGGCGCGCCGGCGCGCCCGGTGGGCTGCAGGGCCAGTTGCGCGGCCAGCCGCTGCGGCGTCAGGGCGCGCAGCAGCGGCGTGTCGATCAGGCCCGGCGCGATGGCGTTGACCAGGATGCCGCGCGGCGCCAGCTCCATGGCGGCGGCCCGCGTATAGCCGACCAGCGCGGCCTTGGAGGCCACGTAGTGAGGGTGGTTGCGCGCGCCCAGGCAGGCGCGCGACGCGATGTTGACGACCTTGGCGCCGGGCGCCATGGTGCGCGCCGCTTCCTGCGTCAAGGTGGCCGCCGCCACCAGGTTGACTTCATAGGCGCGCCGGAAGTCGGCGCCCGTCACGTCGAAGAAGGCGCGCTCGTCGAACACGCCGGCATTGTTGATCAGGGCCGCCAGGGGCGACAGGTCGCGCACCAGGGCGCGCGCGGCGTCCTCGTCGGTCAGGTCGACCACCCGGTGCTCGGCCCGCAGGCCCTGCGCGCGCAGGCCCTCGGCGGCGCGCGGCGCCAGTTCGGCGTTGCGGTCGGCCAGCACCACGCGGAAGCCGTCGCGCGCCAGGCGTTCGGCGATCGCCAGCCCCATGCCGCTGGCGCCGCCGGTGACCAGCGCGATTGCTGTTTCCATTTCGTCTCCTTGTCGGGGCGGCGGCCGCGCTCTACACGGCCAGGAACCCGCCATCCACCGGCAATACCGCGCCGGTCACGTAGCTGGCCAGGTCCGAGGCCAGGAACAGCACCGGGCCGGCGATCTCGTCGGCCCGGCCGGCACGGGCCATGGGCGCGCGCCGCATATACCAGTCGGTGCCTCCGGCCTGGGCGCGCTGGCCGGCGGTCATGTCGGTTTCCATCAGGCCGGGCGCCACCGCATTGACGCGGATGCCGTGCGGGGCCAAGTCGCGCGCCAGCACTTGGGTCAGCGAGCGCACACCGCCCTTGGACACCACGTAGCCCGCGGTGGAAATGCCGGCGCCGTAGGCCACGATGCTGCTCAGGTTGACGATGGCGCCGCGGGTTTCCTTGAGGGCCGGCACGAAGGCGTGGGTGACGTTGAAGACGCCTTGCAGGTTGACGTCGAGCACGCGGTCCCACACGGCGGGCGCGTCGGGGGCGTCGAAGGCGGCGCGCGCCGAGATGCCGGCATTGTTGACCAGCACGTCGATGGGGCCGTGGCGGGCGCGCACCTGGGCGGCGCAGTCGAGTACCGCCGCGCGGTCGGTCACGTCCAGGGCCAGCGCATGGGCCCGGCCGCCGGCCTGCGCGAGGGCCTGCGCGCAGGCGGCCGCGCCGGCGGCGTCGCGGTCGGCCGCCAGCACGATCGCGCCTTCGCGCGCCAGCGCCTGCGCGATGGCGGCGCCCAGGCCGCGCGCCGCGCCGGTGACCAGGGCCAGCTTGTCTTGCATCATGAGCGGCATGACAGTCTCCGGGTGGTGGGGGCGGCGGGGCGCCGGATCAGGGACGTGAATGGCGCGGACATGGCCCTAGCCGCCCAGGTACGCGCGCTGCACGCTGGCGTCGCGCGCCAGCGCGGCGGATTCGCCTTGCAGCGCGATCTCGCCGTTCTCGAGGATGTAGGCATGGCTGGAGACGGCCAGCGCCAGCTTGACGTTCTGTTCCACCAGCAGGATGGTCATGCCCTGTTCGCGGTTCAGGCTTCGCACGATCTCGAAGATCTGCTCGATCACCAGCGGCGCCAGGCCCATGGACGGCTCGTCCAGCAGGATCATGCGCGGGCGCGCCATCATGGCGCGGCCGATGGCCAGCATCTGCTGCTCGCCGCCGGACAGCGTGGCGGCCTTCTGGTCGCGCCGCTCGCGCAGGCGCGCGAAAGTGTCGAAGATCCGCTCCATGTCGGCGCGCGCGGCCGCCCGGTCGGCGCGCAGGTAGGCGCCCATTTCCAGGTTCTCGCGCACGCTCATCTCGCGGAAGATCTCGCGTCCTTCCGGCACCTGCACGATGCCGCGCCGCACGACGGCATCGGCCGGCAGCCGCTGGATCGGCTCGCCGTCGAAGCGCACCGTGCCGGTGCTGGCATTGACCAGCCGCGAGACGACATTGAGGGTGGTCGATTTGCCGGCGCCGTTGGCGCCCAGCAGCGCGACGATGGCACCCTGCGGGACGCGCAGCGATACGTCGTGCAGCGCCTGGATGTTGCCGTAGGCGGCCGACACCCCGCTCAGTTCCAGCAAGGCTTCAGCCATGGGTCGCTCCCTTGCCCAGGTAGGCCTCGATGACGCGCGGATCGTCGCGCACTTGCGCCGGGCTGCCTTCGGCGATCTTCTGGCCGAACGACATGACGGTGATGCGGTCCGAGATGGACATGACCAGCTGCATTACGTGCTCGACCAGCAGCACCGTGATGCCGTCGCGTTCGCACAGCTCGGTGAGCAGGCGGTCGAGCGTCTCGATCTCGCGGTTGCGCAGCCCGGCGGCGGGCTCGTCCAGCAGCAGCAGGCGCGGCCGGATGGCCAGCGCGCGGGCCAGCTCCAGCATCTTCTGGCGCCCGAAGTCCAGGCCGGCGGCGGGCGTGTCCCGATAGGCGGCCAGGCCGACCCGTTCGAGCAGGTGGTCGGCGAACTCGCGCGCCGCCGCCGGGGCCGGGCACAGCCGCGCGGCGCGGTGGGCCGCGGCATGGGTGTAGGTACCCAGCAGCACGTTCTCGCATGCGCTGAGCGCGCCGAACAGCTCCAGGTTCTGGAAGGTGCGGGCGATGCCCAGCGCCGCCATCCGGTGGGGCGGCTGGCGGGTGATGTCCTGGCCCTCGTAGATGATGCGGCCAGCCGACGGGCGGTAGTAGCGTGAAATGCAATTGAAGGTGGTGGACTTGCCGGCGCCGTTCGGGCCGATCAGCGCGTGGATGCGACCGCGCTCGACTTCCATCGACAGGGCGTTGATGGCGGTCAGGCCGCCGAACTTGACGGTCAGGCCTGCCACGCTCAGGCAGGCGGGGGCGGCGCTCATGCGGGCCTCCTGGCGCGGCCGGCGAACAGGCCGCGCGGCGCGAACATCATGAAGCCCATCAGGATCAGGCCGTAGAAGATCTCCTGGAACGACAGCGCCTGGCGCAGCAGTTCCGAGATCAGCCCGAAGCCGATGGCCCCGGCGATGGCGCCGCGCACCGAGCCGATGCCGCCCACCACCACCATGGTCAGTACCAGGATGGTGGTCTGGAAGCCCAGGCTTTCGGGGTGGATATACGAGGCGAACAGGGTGTACATGCCGCCGGCGACGCCGGCGTACGCGGCCGACAGGGTGAAGGCGGTGCGCTTGACGGCGTTGACGTTCACGCCCATGGCCTGCGCCGCCACTTCGCTTTCGCGCACGGCCCGGAACGCCGAGCCGAGCTGCGAGCGGCACAGCGCCACCGTGGCCCACAACAGCAGCGCCGCCAGGATCACGACGAAGGGATAGGCGCGCGTATCGGACACCAGCTCGTAGCCGAACAGGCTGGCCGGCGACAGGCGCAGCCCGTTCGAGCCATTGGTCACGGCCTGCCAGTTCAGGAACACCCATTGCATCGCCTCGCCGAAGGCGAAGGTCGACAGCGCCAGGTAGATGTCGCGCATGCGCAGCGCCAGCGCGCCGATCACGAAGCCGAGCGCGGCGGCCAGCAGGCCGCCGGCGGCGATCGAGACCGGGAAGGGCGGATGCCACAGGTTGTTGATGAGCCCGGCCGTGTAGATGCCGACGCCGTAGAAGGCGGCGTGCGACAGGGCGAACTGGCCGGTTTCGCCGATCACCAGGTGCAGGCCCAGCGCCAGCACCATGAACACCATCAGCAGGTTCACCAGGTACAGCACGTAGCCGCTCGCCACGAACGGCAGCGCGGCCAGCAGCAGGGCGGCCAGCGCCAGCAGGATGCGGTCGAAATGGGCGCTCATACTTTCTTCACCTGCAGTTTGCCGCCCAGCAGGCCTTGCGGGCGCAGCAGCAGCACCACCATGATGGCGACGAAGGGCGCGACCACGATGGCGTTGGTGGAGATGAACAGGCCGACCAGGTTCTCGGCGATGCCGATCACGAAGCCGCCCAGCACCGCGCCCGGCACGCTGTTGATACCGCCGACGATGGCGGCCGCGTAGGCCAGGATAGCGATGTGGCCGATGTCCGGCGTGATGAGGATCTTGGGCGTGATGAGCAGGGCCGCGACGGCCGAGATCAGGCCGGACAGGGCCCACACCATCATGCGGATGCGCGCCAGGTTGACGCCCACCAGCCGTGCCGCCTTGGGGTTCATGCCGACCGCGCGCATGGCCTTGCCGGCGCGCGTGTAGGCGAACATGGCGAACAGCAGCAACATGACCAGCACCGCCGTGGCGAAGATGGCCAGGTCCAGCGTGGTGAGCACGGCGTCGCCGATGATGACGGGGTCGCCGGGCAGCAGCGACGGCAGCGAGCGCGGCGTGTCGCCCAGCCCGCTTTGCCGCACCAGCCCCTTGAGCGCATAGGCCAAGCCCAGCGTGGCGATCACCAGCTGCACGCCGACGCCCTTCGAGGCGATGACGCGCTCCATCACCATGCGCTGGAACAGGCCGGACAGCGCGGCCACCGCCGCCAGCGTCACGACGATGGCGGCCGCGTAGCGCCAGCCGGCCACCAGCATCAGGAACAGGGCGATGTAGCCGCCCAGCATGAAGATCTCGCCCTGCGCGAAGTTGGGCACGTCGGTGGTCTTGAAGATGATCACCACCGCGATCGCCAGCAGCGCGTACACGCTGCCGGTGACCAGGCCGGACAGCACGCCCTGTTGCAGGAACAGCCAGATGTCGCCGTAGCTCATGGGTGCGCGGGTCCTACGGCTGGTACTGCCACACGCTGGCGTAGGCGCCGGGCACCAGGGTCATGGCCTTGCCGTCGAACTTGATGTAGATGGCCGCTTCCTGCGCCGCGCGGTCATTGGGGCCGAAGGCGATGGGGCCGGCCATCACGCCGGAGTCGAACTTCATGGTTTCCAGCGCCTTCAGCACTTTTTCGCGGGTGGGCTGCGGGCCGGCCGCCTCGAGCGCGTTCACCACCGCCATGGCCGACGGGATGCCATAGGGCATGTAGCTCTGGGGATGGCCCGGCTTGGCCGCCAGGTCAGGGTAGGCCTTCTTGTACAGTTCGTACACCCATGCCACCTTGGGGCCGCCCGGCAGGTCGGCCAGCACGTCCTGGATGTACACGTTCTTGAAGGCGGCCGGGTCGCCGACGTTCTCGACCAGCTGCTTCAGGTCCGCCGTGCCGTTGACCGCCAGCACGATGGGCTTGGTCCAGCCCAGCTGGTGGGCCTTCTTGATGATGAGCGCGGCCGGCCGTGCATAGGTGGTCAGCAGCAGCACGTCCGGATTGGCGGCGCGGATCTTCAGCATCGGCGCGGTGACGTCGGTGATGGACGGGTTGACCGACTGGACTTGCAGCGCCACGTTGCCCAGGTGCCTGGCCTGGGCCTGCGCCGCTTCCAGGTTCCAGCCGCCGTAGGCGTCGTCGTGGTTGATGTAGCCGATCTTGGCCGCCTTGAGATGCTCCGCCGCGAACTGCACCATGGAACCGCCCACCGCGTGCTGCGAGATCGAGAAGGCGCCGTAGATGTAAGGCGAGGGCGGGTACAGCGCGCCGTCGCCGGAGGCGTTGAGCATGACCAGCGGGATCTTGCTGCGCTCGACATACTCGCGCGCGGCCACCACCGCCGCCGAGCACGAACCGCCGTTGAGCATGAACACGCGGTCCTGCTCGGTCAGCTTCTTCACTGCGGCGACGAGGTCGTTGGCGTTGCAGCGGTCGTCCTCGATCACCAGCTCGATCTTGCGGCCGTGCACGCCGCCTTCCTGGTTGACCTTGTCGTACCACATGCGCGCCGCGTTGACCACGTCGAAGCCGTAGGCCATGCCGCTGCCGGACAGCGGCGAGAACAGCCCGATCCGGATGCTCTTGTCGGTGATGCCGGGCTCGGCCTGGGCCCAGGCCGATGAGGCGACGGCCAGCGCCGCCAGGGCGGCCGCCGTCGCAAGACGACTGTGCGATTTCATGCTTGTCTCCTGTTGCTCTTGTGGGTGCGCGAGGGCGCGCGGCGAGCCTGCCTACTGCATGCGATAGCCGCCGTTGACGTCGATGATGCTGCCGGTGATGTAGCCCGCCGTTTCCGAGGCCAGGTAGCGCACCGCGTCGGCCACTTCCTCCGCCGTGCCGATGCGGCCCAGCGGGATGGCCTGCGCCGCGGTCGCCAGCGCGCCGCTGCTGGTGACCGTGGCGCGCAGCATGTCGGTGTCGATCAGGCCGGGCGCGATGCCGTTGACGGTAATGCCCAGGGGCGCGGCTTCGCGCGCCATGGCCTTGGTCAGGCCCAGCACCGCCGACTTGGCGGCGATGTACGAGGCGCTGGAACGGTAGCCGCCCAATTGCGCGGCCACCGAACTGAAGGTGATGACGCGGCCGTGCCGCACGGGGCGCTGCTCGCGCCGGCGCAGGTAGGCGCGCCCGCACAGGAATACGCCGCGCGCGTTGACGGCGAAGCTGCGTTCCCACAGCTCCAGCGAGGTGTTCTTGATCAGCGGCCGTTCGCCATCGGGCTGGAACAGCAGCAGCCCGGCGGCGCATACCAGGGTGCCGATCGGGCCGTGCTGTTGTTCGATGTCCTCGAAGGCGCTCTCCACCGCCTGTTCGTCGCTGACGTCGAAGGCGTGGGCCAGGTGCGGCCGGCCCAGCTCGTCGGCCACGCGCCGGGCGCGGCTGGCGTCGAGGTCGGCCGCGACCACGCGCTGGCCGGCCGCGGCGAGCGCGCGGCAGACCGCTGCCCCGATGCCGCCGCCGGCTCCCGTTACCAATGCCAGCGACGCGGTGTCGCCGCTGGCGGGCGTGGATACATTGGCCATCGAATTCCCCCGGATAGTGGCCGCCAGGCCATCTTTTGCAGCATGGAGAAAGCTAGAGTTCGGATGATTATGTATACATGGAAGTTTGGCGAGTATAGGGACTAACCCTTGCAAGAGCGGATATACCCGGTATTTTGAGTTAATCGACCCGGGAAGAATGGTCCATGTATTCTTCGTGTATACAATAACGGGCATGGACACCCTTTCCCAACACGTCACCGAAACCCTGCGCGACTGGGTCCTGCACGGCAAGTTCAGCCCCGGCGCGCGGCTGGAGGAAATCCCCCTGGCCGAGATGCTGGGCGTGTCGCGCACGCCGGTGCGGGCGGCGCTGGCCACCCTGGGCAGCGAAGGCCTGCTGGAGCACATGCCCAAGCGCGGCTATACCGTGCGCGCCTACGACCTGGACGAGATCGTGGCCGCCTACGAGGTGCGCGCCACGCTGGAAGGGCTGGCGTGCCGGCGCGCGGCGCATGCCGGCCTGAGCAACGACGCGGTGGCGGTGCTGAAGAACTGCCTGGACGAGGGCGACCGCATCCTGGGCAAGGGCGTGCTGCTGCCGGAGGACCACCTGCCCTACCAGCAGGTCAACATCACGCTGCACAACACCATCCTGGAAGCGGCGGGCAACCCGTGGCTGCGGCGTTTCGCGGCGCAGGCCCAGGCCATCCCGTATGCCTCGGACCGCATCATCCTGTGGGAAGACCACGGCATCATCCTGCGCTCGCACGATGATCACCACCGCATCGTCACCGCCATCATTGCGCGCGACGGCGCGCGCGCCGAAGCCCTGATGCGCGAGCATGTCTACTACGCCGGCATCATCCTGAAGAACAACTATGAACGCCTGGCGCGCGGCTACGGCGCGCAGGGCGAGCGGGTCTAGGGCGGCGCCCGGGGCGCGTGGGCCCTAGTCGATCTGGTAGTCCATCCAGGACGCCACCATGTCGCGCAGCCCGCCGTCGTGGCCGAACTGTTCGCGCGTGCCCTCGGCCTTGTTGCGGCCCAGCTCCAGGATGACCATGCGGTCGGCGATCTCGGCGCAGCGGCGCACGTTCTGGTCCACCAGCACCACCGTCATGCCTTCGTCGGCGAAGCCGCGGATCAGCGCGTAGATTTCCTTGGAGATCTTCGGCGCCAGCATGGCGGTGGGTTCGTCGAGCAGGATCACCGACGGCTCGATGAGCAGGGCGCGGCCGAACTCCACGAAGCGCTGCTGGCCGCCGCTCATGCTGGCGGCGGGGTCGCGGCGCTTGGCGGCCAGCACCGGGAAACGCTGGTAGACGGCGTCGATGCGGCGCCGCACGCGCGCCTTGTCGCCGCGGAACGGCCAGCAGCCCAGCAGCAGGTTGTCCTCGACCGACAATTCGCCGAACAGGCTGCGGTGCTGCGGCACGAAGGCCACGCCGCTGGCGGCGCGCTGGTGCGAGGGCTGGCGGCTGATGTCCTGGCCGTGCAGCGTGATGCGGCCGGCGCGCAGCGGCAGGAAGCCGAACAGGGTCTTGAGCACCGTGGATTTGCCGGCGCCGTTCGGGCCGATGATGCCGGTGACCTGGCCGGCGCGCGCCTGCACGCTGACGTCGTTCAGGATGGTGATGTCGCCGTGGTAGGCGACCGTGGCGTGTTCCAGCGACAGGGCGGGCGCGTCGGCCATGGTCAGGCTCCCAGGTAGGCCTCGATCACGCGCGGGTCGGCGCGCACGTGTTCGGCATTGCCCTCGCTGAGGATGGCGCCTTCGTTCATGACGACGATGTGGTGCGAGAGCTGGTAGATAGAGGTCAGGTCGTGCGACACCAGCACCACCGCGCAATCGTGCTCGGCGGGCAGTTCGCGGATCACGCCGATCAGCAGCTGCGCCAGCGACGGGTTGACGCCGGCGAAAGGCTCGTCCAGCAGCACCAGGCGCGGCCGCGCCGCCATGATGCGGGCCAGCTCCAGCAGCTTCTGCTGGCCGCCCGACAGTTCCTCGGCGTGGTTGTGGCGCAGGCGGTGCAGCTCGACCTTGCGCAGCCAGTACTCCGACTGCGCATAGCGCTCGTCGGCGCCGCGGCCGGTCTGCTGCTGCGCCACGTCGAGGTTGTCGAGCAGGCTCAGGTGGGCGAACACGCGCGGCACCTGGAAGGTGCGGCCGATGCCCTGGCGGGCGACCTCGTGCGTGGGCTTGCCGGTGATGTCCTGGCCGCCCAGCGCGATGCTGCCGGCGTCCGGGCGGTAAATGCCGTTGATGCAGTTCAGCAGGGTGGTCTTGCCCGAGCCGTTCATGCCGATGATGCCCAGGATCGAGCGCGGCGGCACGCGCAGGTCCACGCCCTGCAGCGCGACCAGGCCGCCGAAGCGCTTCTTGAGTTGGGTGACGGTGAGCACGGCGGGTTCCTCGCTTCAGCGCAGCATGCGATGGCCGAACAGGCCGGTGGGGCGGGCGAAGATCATGCCGACCATCAGCGCGAAGCCGCAGATGGTGGCGATGGACGGATTGAAGAACACCACCGAGACCTGCTCGGTGACGCCGTACAGCAGGGCGCCCACCAGCGCGCCCACCGGATGGCCCAGGCCGCCCAGCACGATCACGATGAAGCCGATCAGGGTGTAGTCGTTGCCCATGAAGGGCGAGAAGGCCGGGAACACCATGGCGATCAGCACGCCGCTGACGGCGGCCAGGCCGATGCCCAGCGCGAAGGCCACCGCCGACAGCCGCTCGGCGTCGATGCCGACGATGCGCACCGCGTCGCGGTTCATGATGATGGCGCGCAGCGCCTTGCCGGGCGTGGTGCGGTACAGGAACCACGCCAGCGCGCCGATGACGGCCAGCGCGACGGCCAGGGCCACCAGGCGCGCCGTGGGGACGAGCACCGGACCGAATTTCAGGAACACCGGCTCGATCTGGTAGGGCAGCGAGCGCGCGTCGGCGTCGAACGCCAGCAGCATCAGGGCGCTGAGCATGATGGACACGCCGAACATCAGCAGCAGCGAGCTGATCTCCGGGTCGTCGGCGCCGCGCAGGCGCGGGATCAGCACGAAGTACAGCAGGTAGCCGGCCGCGAAAAAGACGGCGAAGCCCAGCGGCAGCGCCAGGAGCGGATTGACCCCGGCGTTTTCGAGCAGGTAATAGGCGAAGTACGCGCCCAGCACCAGGAACTCGCCGTGCGCGAAATTGACCACGCGCAGCACGCCGAAGATGACGTTCAGGCCCACGCCGATCAGGCCGTAGAGGGTGCCGAGGATGAGGCCGTTGACGAGGCCCTGGATGACGAGTGCGGTCATGCGTTGGCTTCCTGGTCGGGGCGGTGGCTCAGGCGATGTAGCGGCGCCATTGCGGCTTGCGTTTCAGCAGGCCGCCGACGATGCCGCGCGGCAGGAACAGCATCAGCAGCACGATGACCAGCCCCAGCAACAGCAGGTTCAGGAGCGGGAAGCGCTGCCAGATCAGGTGGTCGACGCCGACCAGGGCCAGGGTGCCCACCACCGGCCCGAGGATGGTGCCGAAGCCGCCCGCCATGGCGTAGATGATGCTCTTGGCCGTGACCAACACGTGGAAGGCGTATTCGGGGTCCACCACGTTGGTGTACCAGGCCTCGATGCCGCCGGCCAGCGCCGGGAACAGCGCGGCCAGCATCCAGGCCTTCAGGCGGGTGTTGGGCACGTGGATGCCGACGCAGGCCGCCGCCGCGTCATCGTCGCGGATGGCCTTGAGCGCCTTGCCCAGCGACGAGGCCGACAGCCAGGTCACGGTGGCCAGGGTCGCGGCCATGACCGCCAGCATGGCGTAGTAGCTGTGCACGGGGCTGTTGGCGCTGGACAGGATCAGCCCCATGCTGCCGCCGGTGAGGTCGTCGGGCAGGTTGGCGATCAAGAGCCGCATGATGGTGGCCAGCGCCAGGCTGACGATGCCGAAGTACACGCCGCGCAGCCGCAGCGTGGGGGCGAACAGCAGGGACACCGCCAGGCCGGCCGCGCCGGCGGCCGCCAGCGCCGGCACGATGGGCCAGCCCAGCACCTTGTAGCAGATGCCGGTGGCATAGGCGCCGACCCCGTAGAACACCACGTAGCCGAACGGCAGGTAGCCGGTGAAGCCCACGCAGATATTCATGGCGCTGGCCAGCGTCACCCACAGCATCAGGTAGAACGCCAGCGACAGGTTGCCGGTGGCCAGCGGCACGGCCGCCAGCGCCGCGCCCAGCGCGATGAAGACGCCGGCCGCGATGCGGGTGCGCAGGCGTTCGGCGCGCCGGTCCTGGGCGCGATGCGAGGCCGTTTGCGCCGTGGGGGCGGCGGGGCTGTTCATGGGAGATCCTCCGGGCCGGGCTGCGGTTGGGGGCTTGCCGGAAATTATGAACAGTTTGCGCCCACAAAACCATAACTACAGGTTAAGTGTTAACCCTGGTTTTGGTCGGAAAAGGCCTCTTGCAGCACCGTGCGCAGGTCGTCCAGGAACTGCGCGCCCAGTTTCGACAGCGGCCGGTTGGTGGCGTGGACGGCGCTTATGTGCAGGGGGATCTCCTCGGCCAGCGGCACGATGACCAGCCCCGGCCACTGGTTGCTCATGACGGTGAACTCATCGACGATGGCGATGCCCACGCCGGCGTTGACCAGCGCGCAGGCCAGGTTGCTCCAGGGCACGTCGGCGCACATTCGGCACGGCAGGCCGGCCTGCTCGAAGGCGGATTGCACCAGCATGCCGTACGGCATCCGCGTGCCGACCACGATGTGGGGGTGCGGCGACAGGTCGGCCAGCGCGACCCGCGAGCGCTGCGCCAGCGGGTGGTCGCGCGGGATGGCGGCCACCATGCGGCCGGTGTGCAGGGGGTGGGCCTTCAGGAACGGGTGATCGGTCTGCATCACCACCAGGCCGAGCTCGGCCTCGCCCTGTAGGACGTCGGCGATCAGCGGCGGCAGCGCGGCGGCGTTCATGCGCAGCAGGATGTCGGGGTGGCGGCGCTGGAAGCGCGCCACCGCGCGCGGCACCAGGTACTGCGCCAGGCTGGGAATGGACGCCAGCCGCAGCACGCCGGCGCCGTGGCCGGCCAGGGCGTCGGCCAGGTCGTTGACGCGCTGCATCATGCGCTGGGTCTTCTCGATTTCCTCGAACAGGCTGTGCACCTGGGTGGTGGGCTGCAGGCGCCCGCGCACGCGTTCGAACAGGGTCAGGCCCAGCTGCTTTTCGGTCTGGGCCAGCATGCGGCTGACGGCCGGCTGGCTGATCGCCAGCAGCCGGGCGGCGCCGCTGATGGAGCCGGCCATGACGATGGCCCAGAGCATTTCGGTTTGCCGGTAACTCAGTTTGTTGTTCAAGGCGTGCGCTCCATGCCTATTTGTTATACGCTATCTTGCCCGTTGCGCAAGTATTGCTCAGTTTCTGCGCGCTTGCCATGCCGGGTCGGCTTCCATGTTGTCTCTCTCATACCCATGACAGGAGAAGTCTCATGTGCGGAAAATCGTGGTGGTCGCGGCTGCCGGCGCTTGCGCTGGCCGCCGCCCTGGTGCCGGCGGCCGGGTTGGCGCAGACGTCGGACAAAATACGCATCGGCATGACCGTGTCGTCCACCGGCAGCTTCGCGCTGGCCTCGCAGTCGGGCGTGCGCGGCGTGGAAGTGTGGGTCGACGACGTCAACCGGCGCGGCGGCATAGAGATCAAGGGCAAGAAGTATCCGGTGGAACTGGTCAAGCTGGACGACCGCAGCGACAAGCAGATGGTCACGCGGGTCTACGAGCGCCTGATTGTGGACGAAAAAGTCGATCTGGTCTTCGCGCCCTTCGGCTCGACCCTGACGGCCGCGGCCGCCACCGTGACCGAGCGCCTGGGCAAGTACATGATGGTGTGGTCGGCGGCCAGCGACGACCTGTACAAGCAGGGCTTCAAGTACATGGTGTCCGGCACCCAGATGCCGGTGTCGGCCATGCTCAGCGCCTCGATGGCGCTGGCCGGCAACCTGGGCGTGAAGAAGGCCGCCATCCTGTATTCGGACGAGCCGTATCCGGCCGGGCTGGCGCAGAGCGGCAAGGACCAGGCCGCCAAGAACGGCATCGAAGTGGTGATGTACGAGAAGTACCCGAAGGGGCAGAAGGACTTCAGCACGCTGCTGCAGAAGGCCAAGGCCTCGGGCGCGGAGGCGCTGTTTCCCACGCCGTATGAAGGCGACCTGATCAGCATGACGCGCCAGCTCAAGCAGTTGGACATCAACTTCCCGTTCATCTTCATGGTGTACGCGTCCACGCCGCAGTTCCAGGCCATCGGCGCCGACGCGCACTATATCTTCAGCCATACGAACTACCATCCGGCGATCAACTGGAAGGTCACGGCCGGCCTGTCGCGCGAGGAATTCGCCAAGGCCTACGACCGCCTGTATCCCAAGGCCGAGTTCCCGCCCGACTTCCAGACCGCGCTGGCCTATGGCGCGGCGGCGCTGACCGAGGAGATCATCGAGAAGGCCGGCGGCACCGACGCGGCCGCGCTGAAGCAGGCCTCGCTCGACCTGTCGGACAAGGTCACCGTGATGGCCGGGCCGTACGCCATCGACGATACCGGGCGCCAGCTCAAGATGCCGTTCCCGGTGGTGCAGGTGCTGCCGGGCAAGGGCATGGCGCCGGTCTGGCCGCAGGACGTGGCCGTACAGAAACCCGTGTATCCCATCCCCGCGTGGGACAAGCGCTGATCCTGGAGACGTATCGGCATGGCTGACCTGGCTTTTTCGACATTGTCCGAACTGGCGGCCGGCCTGGCCGCCGGGCGCTACAGCGCGGTCGAGCTGGCGCGCCACTACCTGGCCCGCATCGAGCGCGCCAACCCGGCCCTGCACGCCTATGTGCAGGTGGACGCCGAAGGCGCGCTGCAACTGGCGGCCGCCGCCGACGCGCGACGCGCGGCCGGCTATGTGCTGGGGCCGCTCGACGGCCTGCCGATCGCCGTCAAGGATTTGTGCGAGGTGCAGGGCCAGGTCACCACGGCCGGCTCGCAGGCCTGGCGGCAGCGCCGCAGCAGCTTCACCGCCACGGCGGTGCGGCGGCTGCTGGATGCCGGCATGGTGATCCTGGGCAAGACGCACATGGTCGAGTTCGCCTTCGGCGGCTGGGGCACCAACCCGGTCATGGGCACGCCCCGCAACCCGTGGGACCTGGCCTGCCACCGCATTCCCGGCGGTTCGTCGAGCGGCTCGGGCGTGGCGGTGGCCGCCGGCCTGGCGCCGGCGGCGCTGGGGTCGGACACGGGCGGGTCGGTGCGCATCCCGGCGGCGCTGAACGGCATCACCGGCCTGAAGACCACCCGCGGGCTGATCAGCCTGCACGGCGCGGTGCCGCTGTCGCATACCCTGGATTCGATCGGGCCCATGACGCGCGATGCGCACGACGCCATGCTGCTGGCCCAGGCGCTGGCCGGCCCAGACCCCCACGACGCGGCCACGCTGGCGGCGCCGCGCCTGGACTACGCCGCGCCGGGCGAGGATGATGCGCCGCTGGCCGGCGTGCACATCGCCGTGATGGCGCCGCGGCAGTATCCGGTGGCAGTGGACGCGGACATGGAGCGGTCCCTGCAGCAGGCGCGCGCAGTCCTGCAGGCGCTGGGCGCGCACGTGCAGGAGCGCGAGCTGCCGTTCGATTTCCATGCCATGATGCTGGCCAATGGCCGCATCATTGCCGCCGAGGCCTACGCCCGGCATCGCGGCTACATCGAGGATGCCGACCTGCCGCTGGGCGAATTCGTGCGCGCGCGGGTGCTGGGCGGCAAGGCGCTGTCGGCGGCCGAGTACATCGAGGCCATGCAGTGGCATGCCCAGGCATGCCGGCAATGGCGCGACTGGATGCGCGGCATCGACGCGCTGCTCACGCCCGCCCAGCCGTTCGCCGCCTGCCCGGTGGCCGAGGTCGACGAAGCGCAGACCCCCCTGGCGGCATTCAGCCGGCCGGGCAATTTCCTGGGCGCGGCGGGGCTGGCGCTGCCGGCCGGGTTTTCCGCGCAAGGGCTGCCGCTGGGCATCCAGCTGCTGGGCAAGCCGTTCGCCGAGGCGACCCTGGGCCGCATCGGCGTGGCGTTCCAGCGCGCCACCGATTGGCACCGGCGTACGCCGGACCTGGCGGCTGCGGGGTTGTAAGGCTTCTCGGGCAGGCCGGGCGAGGCCTGCCCTGGGGCGTCAGGCCGCCGGCTGCGCCTGGCAGGGCGAGAATTCGCCGGTGGCGGGATCGCGCAGGAACAGCAGGCCGGTGGCCACGCCGAAGTAGGCGCCATGCAGTTCCAGCTTGCCCTGCTGGACCCGGGCGCGGATCGACGGGAAGGTCATCAGGTTGGCCAGGCTGTGCCCCACCACCGCCCATTCGAGGCGCTGGATGTCGGTGGCGCGGTCGCCGGTGCGCGGCAGGTTTTCGGACACCGGCGTGATCTGCGACATCCACTTGCCGACGAAGTCGATCTTGGTCAGCGGTTCGGCGTCGTCGAACACCGCGCGCACGCCGCCGCACGAGGCGTGGCCCAGCACCACGATGTGCTTGACCTCGAGCGCGTTGACGGCGAATTCGATGGCCGCGCTGGTGCCGTGGTACGAGGACGATTCGGCTTCCCCTTCATAGGGCGGCACCAGGTTGGCGACGTTGCGGATCACGAACATCTCGCCCGGGCCGGCGTCGAAGATGACCTCGGGCGAGACGCGCGAATCGCAACAGCCGATGAGCAGGATTTCCGGGCTTTGCCCGGTTTCGCCCAGTTGCTCGTAGCGGGCGCGCTCGTTGTGGAAGCGGCCTTCCAGGAATGCCTGGTAGCCGTCGGAAAGTCGTTTCGGGAACATGGGGGATATCCTTTTGTTGTTATGGTTCACAACGGTCTCTATTTTCCCATACTGTGCTGACAGCCCGCTGGGGGCCTGCGACCGGGGCGAGGGCGCTATTGCGACTTGATGTCCAGGGCAGTGAAGCGGGTGAACGCATGCGGGGTGGCGGCGCGCACCAGCCAGGCTTCGCCCGGCGCCAGCGGGGCCTCGCGCTGGTCGGAGGTGCGGCCCACTTCGCGGCCGCCGGCGTCGTACAGTACGAAGGTGACCGACAGCCCGTGCACGGGCCGCTTGCCATAGTTGCGCACCGTGCCCGTGATGACCGACAGGCCATCGGCCTGGCGGAACGCGGCCAGGTCGTTGATCGACACGCCGTAAGGCAGGCTCTGGGCGCCGGCCGCGGCGCAGCCGAGGGCCAGCAACAGGCCGGCGAGACGGGATTTCATGGCGGCTCCTGCGTTGCGGGGCTGAGCGTTCAACATAAAGCCGGCCCGGGCGCCGCGCAACCACGGTTGGTAACAGGAATTTGATGCAGGCGCGGGCCGGCAGGGGCGAGTGCGAGGTGTCTGACACCCCCTGGGACGGTGCTTGCTGGCAGGGGGGCATCGCCAGGGGGTGTCAGACACCTGGGTGCTTGGGTGGGCGCGGTGGTGTTTTGGCGAGGTGTCTGACACCCCCTGGGACGGTGCCTGCTGGCAGGGGGGGGATCGCCAGGGGTGTCAGACACCTGGGTGCTTGGGTGGGCGCGGTGGTGTTTTGGCGAGGTGTCTGACACCCCCCTGGGACGGTGCTTGCTGGCAGGGGGGCATCGCCAGGGGTGTCAGACACCTGGGTGCTTGGGCGGGCGCGGTGGTGTTTTGGCGAGGTGTCTGACACCCCCCGGGACGGTGCCTGCTGGCAGGGGGGAATCGCCAGGGGTGTCAGACACCTGGGTGCTTGAGCGGGCCGTGGTGTTTTGGAGGTGCCAGACACCTGGCCCCGCGAGGGCTAGACCGTCGCGATGGGGGTGACCGGCGAGCCGATGGCGTGCGGCATGCGCAGGGGCGGGGCGGTCAGCATGAAGTGATGCCGGCCATTGGCGTGCAGCCAGTCGGCCAGGTCCTTCAGGTACCACAGTTCGGCCAGCGGCAGGCCCAGCTTGAACAGGCAATGGTGGTGCAGCGGCAGCATGGCGCGCGGGCCCTGGCGCTCGCGCGCGGGGTAATGCTCGACCGCGTAGTTGTCGGCGCAGATCGCCACGATGCCGCTGTCGGTGATCCACTGCAGCAGGGCCGCGTCGGTGCCGTCCAGCGCCGCGCCGTAGGCGTGCAGGACTTCCGGATCGGGCTGGCCGGCCATCTCGACGATTTTCTCGGCGAAGCCGGTGCGCAGCACCAGCATGTCGCCCGGCTCGATGGCGATGCCGGCGGCCTGCAGCGCCTGCATCAGCTCGGCGTGGCCGACCAGGGTGCGGCCGGTGCCGAAGTGGCGCGCCAGGTCGACCAGCACGCCGCGACCCTGCATGCCATGCTGCGCCAGGTTTTCCACGCCCAGCCGCAGGGCGGCGGACGGGCCGCCGCTGTTGCAGCCGCAGCCGACATGGTCGCCGTCGGCCGGCCCGACCACGTCGACGCCGGCCCGGTAGCCGTTGTAGTAGCAAAGCTCGGCGCGGCCGTCGCCGTCGGCGTCGAACAATGCGCCCACGTGGGCCAGCGAGTCCCACTGGGTGGAGTACTGCATGGACAGCAGCACCTGGTCGTCGCTGAGCACGTCGACGGCATCGGGGTTGAGGTTGCGCAGCGGGAAGTTCAGGTAGGGCGTGTCCTGCAGCCGGGTCGGGCTGAGCTGGGGCGGATGGCGGCGCGGGTTCAGCACGTTGCCGCCGGGCAGGTCCAGCGGCAGCGACAGGCAGAAGCTCTTGCCGGCGCGGATCTCGCGCGCGCCCTTGAGCACTTGCTGCTCGGTCAGCAGGTTGAGCCGGCCGAGCTGGTCGTCGGGGCCGAAATCCCCCCAGTTGGACCCTTCCGGGCGTTGCTTCCAGCGTTGCATAGGCTTACTCCGAAAGGAAGTCGGCCACCGCGCGGGTGTAGGCTTCCGGTTGTTCCCAGTTGGAAATGTGCGAGGTATCCAGCTCCAGGTAGCGCGCGCCGGCGATGCCGGCCGCCAGCTCGCGGCCGTCCTGCGGCGTGGCGGCCGGGTCCTGCGTGCCGGCGATGACCAGCGTGGGCACCTTGATGTCGGCCAGCCGGCCGCGCAGGTCGGCGTCGCGCAGGGCCGCGCAATTACCGCTGTAGCCGGCATCGGAGGTGCGGCGCAGCATGTCCACCAGCACCTGGGTCAGGCCCGGCTCGGCGGCGCGGTAGGCCGGCGACAGCCAGCGTTCGACCAGGGCCGGGGCCATGTTCGCCAGGCCGTTCTGCGCCACCGCGGCGATGCGGGCGGACCAGCTTTCGACGCTGCCGATGCGCGCCGCGGTATTGCACAGCACCAGCTTGCGCACCCGCTGCGGGTGGTCCAGGGCCAGTTGCAGGCCGGTGGGGCCGCCCATCGACAGGCCGCAGAAGTAGGCGTGGGGGATATCCAGGTGGTCGAGCAGCCCGGCGACGTCGCCGGCCAGCTGGGCGAAGCTGTATTCGCCCGCCGGCACCGACGACTTGCCGTGGCCGCGGGTGTCGTAGCGCAGCACGCGGAAGCGCCGCGACAGCTCGGGCACCTGGCGGGCCCACATGTCGGCGCAGGTGCCGAGCGAATTGGACAGCACCAGCACCGGCGCGTCGGCCGGGCCGTCGATGACGTAGTACAGGCGTACCTGGTCGAGATCAGCGTAAGGCATGGATGAATTCCTACAGCAGGCACTGCCCGCCCACGTAGGCCTTGCGCCAGCGGGTGATCGCCACGCGCTCGAACAGGCCGGCCTGGTGGAACGGGTCAGCGGCGATGAAGGCCTCGGCCGCCTCGCGGGTGTCGAGGTCGACCACATAGAGCCCGCCGCCGGCATCGGCGCCGTCGTCCTGCAGCTTGGCGCCGCACGCCAGCAGCAGGTGCTTGTTGGCGTCCAGGTATTCCAGGTGCGTGGCGCGATGCTGCTGGCGCACGGCCTGGTGGCCGGGCTTGTCGAAGGTTTCGATGATGTAGGGCATGGCGGGCTCCGGCGGGATCAGATGGCGGACGGGTGGCGCGCCAGCGCCGTGACCTGGATGTCCATGTACGGGAACAGCGGCAGCGACGACAGCAACTGGTGCAGTTCGTCGTTGTGCTCCACGTCGAAGATGCTGACATTGGCATAGCGGCCGGCCACGCGCCACAGGTGCGGCCACTTGCCGTCGCGCTGCAGCTGCTGCGCCAGGGCTTTTTCGTCGGCCTTGAGCTTGTCGGCGCGCTCGGCCGGCATGTCGGGCGGCAGGTTCACTTGCATCTGGACCATGAAAAGCATGGGGATCTCCGTTCGTGATTCGGTTTCAGCGGGAAAACTTCAGCGGCAGGCCGGTCAGGCGCAGCAGGTCGTCGGCGGTGGTGTCGCCGAACACGTCGGTGACGGTCACGCCGTCGGGGCGGATGTCGAACACGGCCACATCGGTGTACACGCGCGATACGCACTGCACGCCGGTGAGCGGATAGCTGCATTCGGCCACCAGCTTGCTCTGGCCGTCGCGGGTGAGCAGTTCCATCATTACGAAGACATCCTTGGCGCCGATGGCCAGGTCCATGGCGCCGCCCACGGCGGGAATGGCGTCCGGCGCGCCGGTGTGCCAGTTGGCCAGGTCGCCCTTCTGCGAGACCTGGAAGGCGCCCAGCACGCAGATGTCCAGGTGGCCGCCGCGCATCATGGCGAAGGAATCGGCATGGTGGAAGAACGAGCAGCCGGGCAGTTCGGTGACCGGCTGCTTGCCGGCGTTGATCAGGTCATAGTCTTCCTGGCCCTTGGCGGGCGCCGGGCCCATGCCCAGCATGCCGTTCTCGGTGTGCAGGATGACTTCGCGGCCGGCCGGCAGGTGATTGGCCACCAGCGTGGGCAGGCCGATGCCCAGGTTGACGTAGGCGCCCTCGGGAATGTCTTGCGCGACGCGGGCGGCGATCTGGTCGCGGTTCAATTTGCTGCTCATTGCTGCTCCTTGGCGGCCGGGGCGGCGTCGATCTGCACGACGCGCTTGACGAAGATGCCGGGGGTGACGACGGTCTCGGGGTCGAGCTCGCCCAGCTCGGCGATCTCGCGCACCTGCGCCACCGCCACGCGCGCGGCGCTGGCCATGATGGGCCCGAAGTTGCGCGCCGTCTTGCGGTACACCAGGTTGCCCCAGCGGTCGCCGCGTTCGGCCTTGATCAGCGCGTAGTCGGCGTGCAGCGGGTATTCCAGCACGTAGTGGCGGCCGTTGATCTCGCGCACTTCCTTGCCGTCGGCCAGCGGCGTGCCGTAGCCGGTGGGCGTGAAGAAGGCGCCGATGCCGGCCCCGGCGGCGCGGATGCGCTCGGCCAGGTTGCCCTGTGGCACCAGTTCGAGCTCGATCTTGCCGCTGCGGTACAGGCCGTCGAAGATCTGCGAATCCACCTGGCGCGGGAACGAGCAGATGATCTTGCGCACGCGGCCCGCGCCCAGCAGGGCGGCCAGCCCGGTGGTGCCGTTGCCGGCGTTGTTGTTGATGATGGTGAGGTCCTTGGCGCCCTGTTCGAGCAGGGCGTCGATCAGTTCCATCGGCTGGCCGGCGGTGCCGAAGCCGCCGATCATGACGGTCGCGCCGTCGGGTACGTCCGCCAGGGCGGCCGCCGCATTTGCAACGAGCTTGGAGATCATGGGTGTCTACGATAAAAAGGGCGTGTCATAATTTGTTCTGTATTAGAACTTTCGTTCTTTTTAAGAACATCGTTTCATGGTGACCGGGGGGTGTCAAGGCGGGTGCGCGCAGCGCCGCTCCGGGCGCCGGCCGGCGCCGCCTTCATGGATATGGATACGCAAGAATCCCTGCAACCCAGCGACAGCTACGTGCAATCGTTCGCGCGCGGTCTGTCGGTCATCCGGGCGTTCGGGCCGCAGCGCCCGCAAATGACGCTGTCCGAAGTGGCCGCCGCCTGCGGCCTGACGCGCGCGGGCGCGCGCCGCATCCTGCTGACCCTGGCGCACCTGGGCTACGTGACGGTCGAGGGCCGCAAGTTCGCGCTGACCCCGCGCATTCTCGAGCTCGGGTATTCGTACCTGTCGGCCACGCCCTTGTGGGACCTGGCCTTGCCGTACATGGAAGAGGTGGCCGAGACCACGCGCGAATCGTGTTCGGTGTCGGTGCTGGACGGCACCGACATCGTGTACATCCTGCGGCTGTCGACGCACAAGGTGATGAGCATCAACCTGTCGGTGGGCAGCCGCCTGCCGGCCTGGGTGACGTCCATGGGGCGGGTGCTGCTGGCCGGCCTGCCGCCGGCCGAGCAGGAGCGCCTGCTGGCTGCCAGCGACATCCGCGCGCACACGCCGCATACCGTCACCGACCTGGGCGAGCTCAAGCGCATCCTGGCCGGCGTGCGGGCCGACGGCTATGCCTGCGTGGTGCAGGAGCTCGAGCCGGGCCTGCAGTCGGTGGCGGTGCCCATCGTCGACCGCGCCGGGCGCGTGATCGGCGCCATGAACGTCAGCGGCCATGCCAACCGCTATTCGCGCGAGGCCATGCTGGAGGCGTTCCTGCCGCCGCTGCGCCGCGCGGCCGAGCACATCGACCAGGCGCTGCGGCGGCGCTGAGGCGCGACGCGCGCGGGCGGGCGTGGCGCGGCCGTCCATTCAGACCGGCGCCACGCCCAGCGTGGTGCCGCCGCATACGTACAGCATCTGGCCGGTCACGAAGCCGTTGTCGGGCGAAAGGAAGAACATGGCCGCGCGCGCCACGTCCTCGGGCGTGCCCAGCCGCTTGACCACGATGCTGTTGATGATGCGCTGCGTCTGCGGCGCGCCGTCGGGATTGCTGTTGCGGAACAGGTCGGTGGCGATGGGCCCGGGGCCGATGGCATTGACGGTGATGCCGTCGCCGCCCAGTTCCATGGCCAGCGTGCGCGTCAGCCCCACCAGGCCGGCCTTGGTGGCCGAATAGACGACGCGGTCGGGCTTGCCCAGCGCGGCGCGCGAGGACATGTTGACGATGCGGCCGAAACCGGCGGCGCGCATGTCGGGCAGCACGGCCTGGACCAGGATCAGGGCGGTGCGCAGGTGCAGGGCCACCACGTAGTCGAGGTCGGCCAGCGTGGCGGTGTCGGCGGTGCCGGGCCGCGTGGCGCCGGCGTTGTTGACCAGCCCGACGATGGCGTGGTCGCGGGTGGCCTGGGCGGCCGCCGCCTTGGTCTGCGCCTCGTCGGTCAGGTCGGCCTGGATCGACACCAGCCCTGCCGGCGGGTTGTCGGGCAGGCGATAGTCGATGTTGACCACGCGGTGCCCCGCGTCCAGCAGCGCCCGGACGATGGCGGCGCCGATGCCGGCGCTGCCGCCGGTGACCAGGTAAGCCTGGGGTTTCATAGGGATAGCCTCTTACGGATCAGTGGGTCAGGATGCCCCATGCCAGCACGGCGGTGATGTGGATGACGCCCACCCACAGCATCATGATGACGGTGTAGCCCATCACGTCGCGCAGTTTCAGCTTCGACAGCGCCAGCGCGGGCAGAATCCAGAACGGCTGCACCAGGTCGTTCCAGGCGTTGCCCAGCATGACCGACATCGAGGTCTGGCTGATCGAGCTGCCGATTTCCTTGGCGGCGTCGATCATGAAGGGGCCCTGGATGACCCAGTGGCCGCCGCCCGAGGGCGCGAAGAAGTTGATGAAGAACGAGCTGATGAGGCCCCAGAACGGCAGCGTGCCCGGCGTGGCCACGTCCACGAACACATGCGAGATGGTGTTCACCAGCCCCGAGCCGGCCATGATGGCCATGATGCCGGCGTAGAACGGGTATTGCAGGATGATGCCCGAGATGGTCTTGATGCCGTCGTTCAGCTTGGCCACGTAGGCGGCCGGCGTGCCCAGCAGCAGGATGCCGAGGAACAGGATGATGAAGTTGATCAGGTTCAGGTCCAGCGAGCCGCCATCGACGAAGTGGAAGGCCACGTAGGCCATGCCCAGCAGGCCGATCACCAGGCTCAGCAGGCGGCTGTTGTTCAGCTTCGAGGCAATCGTGTTCTGTTCGAGCAGGTCGCCGGCGGCCGAAGGCTCGGTCGATTTGTCGATGGCCGGGTCCACTTCCACCACCTTGTCGCCGGCGCGCGGGTGCAGCCAGGCATTGAGCAGCGGCAGCGTCACGATGATGACCAGGCTGGTCACCAGCATCGGCACCGAGAAGATCGTCTCCGACAACGGAATGACGCCCATCTGGTCGGCCATGGGATGGCCCGGGGTGGCGATCAGCACCGGGATGCTGGCCGACAGGCCCAGGCCGTACATGGTGAAGCCGCTGTACGCCGCCGCGATGATCAGCGGGTAGTGCACGCCCTTGACCTTCAGCGCCAGTTTCTTGGCCACGATGCCGCCGATCACCAGGCCGAAGCCCCAGTTCAGGTAGCTGCCGATGCCGCCCACCAGGGTGGCCACGATGATGGCCGTGCGCGGCTGGTGCACATGGCTGACGATGCGGTTGAGCAGGCGGTCGGTAAGCGGCGCGGTCGCCAGCACATAGCCCATGGCCAGGATCACCGCCATCTGGGTGGTGAAGGCCAGCAGGCTCCAGAAGCCCTTGCCCCATTCGCGGGTGATCTGGCCGATGCCCTGGCCTTCGATGCCCATGGCCATCAGCACGGTCAGCAGGGTCAGCGCAATGGCGAACACGAAGGGATCGGGCAGATACTTGCGCATCAGCTCGGTGAAGAAAGAGGCTAATTTGTTCATGCTGCTTCCAGCTCGCTACGGTAGGTCTTGTTCAAGGCTGCGCCGTGCCGGGGCAGCCGTGGGCGCGCTGCCGGGGCGGGCGCGCCGCCGGTTTGGATAAAGGGAATGTGTCAGCCGCTCTGGCGGCTGTTGAGCCACGCCACCAGTTCGCCCAATGCGGCGCTCTTGTCGCGCAGGACTTGCTCGCGGCGCTCGGCGGGCCAGGCGTAGAAGCCCTGGCCGCTCTTGGCGCCGATCTGGCCGCTGGCCACTTTTTCCGCCAGCAGGGGCGAGGGCGTGGTGCGGTTTTCCAGGTCGGCGTAAAGATAGGTGGCAATGGCGTGATGCACGTCGATGCCGTTCATGTCGCGCTGTTCCAGCGGGCCGGACAGCGCCAGGCGGATGCCGAGGCTCCATTTGACGACTTCGTCGATGTCTTCGGCGCTGGCGATGCCTTTTTCGAGCAGCGAGATGGCCTCGCGCGCCAGCGCGTGCTGGATGCGGTTGGCGATGAAGCCGGGGATGTCGCGCTTGACCAGCACGGGACGCTTGCCGACGCCGCGCAGCGCCGTCATGACGCGCTCGACGGTCGCGGCCGAGGTGTCGTCGTTGCGCACGACCTCGACCAGCGGGATGACGTCGGCGGGGGTGAAGAAGTGGGTGCCGACGAAGCGGTCGCGGCGGGTGACGGCTTCGGCGATGGCGTTGATGGACAGGCCGGAGGTGTTGGTGGCGAAGATGGCGCCGGGCTGGCACAGGGTGTCCAGCCGGGCGAAGATATCGCGCTTGAGCTGCAGTTTTTCGGGCACCGCCTCGATGACCAGGTCGCAGGAGCAGGCGGCTTCCAGGCCGGTTTCCATGCGGATGCGGCGGCGCGTTTCGGCGACGGCGTCGGGGGCGTAGACCCCGAGCTGCCGGTCGATGACGCCGGCGGCGCGCTCCAGCGCGCCTGCCACGGGGTCGATGAGAACTACGTCGAGCCCTTTGGCGGCAAACAGGGCGGCGATGCCGCTGCCCATGGCGCCCGCGCCGATGACGGCCAGGCTCTGGATAGGAAGATCCATGTCGATACGCTCTCGAGATGCTCGCGCAAGGCGGTCGGGCGCGACGGAGCGCGTCTCATCCTGAAGTGCCTTCCCGCGGGCCGGGAATCGTTATGTTCTATATGCGAACATTTGTGCGTATATAGAATTATCTGGGGATAGTACTAAGAAAGTCGGGGGAGCGCCAAATTGGGGGATGCGGAGGGGGGCTTCGTGGGGCGTCCTGGGCGTGCCGGGGCGCGCGGGCCGGCACGCCCAGGATCCACGGTGGCGGCTGGCTGTTCGCCTGTATTTGAGCGCTGGGGGTGTCCGCATTGGCGTGAGGGTATTTGCCATCGTATCCTCCCAGGGAGGATATGATGCGGCATGAGCAAAACTGATCCGCACCATCACCATGATGCGGTGGCCAAGCGTCTCAAGCGGGCGGAGGGCCACTTGCGCAGCATCCTGCTGATGATGGAAGAGCACCGCCCCTGTCTTGAACTGGCGCAGCAGTTGCATGCCGTCGAAAAGGCGATCTCGCAGGCCAAGAAGGTCTTGATCCAGGACCATATCGACCACTGCCTGCAGGATGCCGTGGGCAACTTGGACCAGGACCGGCAGCGCGCCATCGACGAGTTCAAGGAAATCACCAAGTACCTATAAGGCCCATTCCATGCTGTCGTTCGGCGAATTGATTGCCCAAGGGGCTGCGCAGGCCTGGCTGTTCATCCCCAGCGCCATCTTGCTGGGCGCGCTGCACGGGCTGGAGCCAGGCCATTCCAAGACGATGATGGCGGCCTTCATCGTCGCTATCCGGGGAACGGTATGGCAGGCGGTGCTGCTCGGCATCGCCGCGACCATTTCGCATACCTTGATCGTGTGGGGCATCGGCCTGGGCGGCATGTATCTGTGGCGCGGCGTTGCGGCGGAGGAACTGGAGCCGTACTTCCAGCTCGCCTCCGGGGCGGTCATCGTGCTGATCGCGGCGTGGATGTTCTGGCGGACCTGGCGCGAGCAGCATGCCGGCGCCAACGATCATCCGCACGCCGGCCATGCGCACAGCCATGGCACTGCCCATATGGAGACGCATGACGGCGGGCACGATCATGTTCACCAGGCACTGCACGGGTGGGAAGAGGCCGGCCAGGGGCACCAGGATGCCCATCAACTGGCGCACGCCAATGACATCCGCCGCCGTTTCGCCAACCGGAGCGTGACCAACTGGCAGATCGCCCTGTTCGGGCTGACTGGCGGCCTGATCCCTTGTCCCGCGGCCATTACCGTGTTGCTGCTGTGCCTGCAGCTGAAAGAATTCGCCCTGGGAGCCGTGCTGGTACTGTGCTTTTCCATCGGGCTGGCCATTACCCTGGTCACCGTCGGCGCCGCCGCCGCGCTCGGCGTGCGCCACGTCAATGCGCGCGCACCCTGGCTCGGCACGCTCGCCCGCCGGGCTCCCTACCTGTCGAGCCTACTGATCATCGCCGTCGGCCTGTACGTGGCCGTCCATGGCTGGCTGGCCCTGTCGACTCGATAGGACGCCTTCGCCGCTGAACGGAACCCGCATAGCCCGGCCGCGCGGCATTCCAATGGCGGATATCGCGAGCCCGCGCGTGCCGGCGGGGCCTGGGCGGCCAGTTGGAGCGAGGGCAGCCCCCGCAGGGGGCCGAGGGCGCCTGGTGGCGCGCCCGAGCCGAGCGACGTGGCCGGCCAGGCCCCGCCGGCACGCGCGGGCGCCTCAAGAACCCAAACGCCCCAACCCCCGCAAAAACACCCCTCAGCCGGAATTACGCAATCCTGCCGCGATCCCGTTGATGGTCAGGTGGATGGCGCTGCGCACCCGCTTGTCGGGTTCGGCCGAGCCGTCCCGCTGGGCGGCGCGCCAGCGGCGGATCAGTTCGATCTGCAGGTAGTTCAGCGGGTCGATATAGGCGAAGCGTTCCCGCAGCGAAGCCAGCAGCGCCGGGTTGTCGGCCAGCAGCTCGCGCTGGGTCAGCAGGCGCAGCATGGCGATCGTGCGGCCGTGCTCGGCGCTGATCTGGCCGAAGATGCGATTGCGCAGGTTGCGGTTCGGCACCAGCTGGGCATAGCGCGCCGCAATGGCCAGGTCCGACTTGGCCAGCACCATTTCCATGTTGGACAGCAGCGTGCGGAACGCCGGCCACTCGCGCGCCATCTCGCGCAACTGCGCCAGCCGCGCGCGGCGCGAGCGCGGCGCGCCGGGCGCGCCGGTTTCCAGGTAGGCCTCGATGGCCGACCCCACCCCGTACCAGCCGGTCAGCATCAGCCGGCACTGCGCCCACGAAAACCCCCAGGGAATGGCGCGCAGGTCGTCGATGCGCTGGCCCTGCTTGCGCGAGGCCGGGCGCGAGCCGATGTTGAGCCCGGCGATCTCGGTAATGGGCGTGGCCGCGAAGAAGTACTCGGCAAAGCCGGGGGTGTCGTAGACCAGGCCGCGATAGCTGCGCTGCGCGGCGTCGGACATGAACGACATGGCCGGGCCGTAATGCGCCATGTGCGCGTCTTCCGCGCTGGTGGCGGCCGCGCGCGGCGCCAGGGACGATTCAAGCGTGGCGGCCACCAGCAGTTCCAGGTGCCAGCGGCCCACCTCGGCATCCTTGTACTTGCTCTGGATGACCTCGCCCTGTTCAGTCAACCGCAACTGGCCGGCCACGGTGCCCGGCGGCTGCGCCAGGATGGCGTCGAAGCTCGAGCCGCCGCCGCGGCCGACCGAACCGCCGCGGCCGTGGAACAGGCGCAGGCGCACGCCGCGCGCGCTGAACACATCGACCAGCGCGCGCTCGGCCTGGTAGAGCGACCAGTTCGACGTGAGGAAACCGCCGTCCTTGTTGCTGTCGGAATAGCCCAGCATGACTTCCTGGGTGCCGTCCTGGGCCTGCTTGACGCGCTGGCGCACCTCGGGAAGATCGAGCCAGGCCGCCATGATGTCCGGGCCGCGCTGCAAGTCGGGGATGGTCTCGAACAGCGGCACCACCATCAGGCCGTCGCCGGCGGCGATCTCGCTGCCCGGCTCGGGATCGACGATGAGGCCGGTTTCCTTTTGCAGCACCAGCACCTCGAGCAGGTCGCTCAGGGTTTCGGTATGCGACACGATGGTCTGCTGCACCGCCAGCTTGCCGTAGCGGGCGCGGGCCGCGGCCGCGGCCCGCAGCACGGCCAGCTCGCGCGTGGTTTCCTCGCTGTAGGTGATCCAGGGCGAGACCAGCGGGCGCGCCAGCGCCAGCTCGGCGCGCAGCAGCGCCACCCGGCCTGCTTCATCGAGCGCGGCATAGTCCACCGGCTTGCCGTCATGCTGCGCGCCGGCGCGCTTGAACAGCTCGCCCAGCACACGTTCGTGCACATCGGAACTTTGCCGCAGGTCGACCGTGGCCAGGTGGAAACCGAAGACCTCCACCGCCTGCTGCAGGCCTGACAGGCGCAGCCGCGCGATCGGCGCGGCGTGGTGCGCCGACAGCGACGCGGCGATGACGGCCAGGTCGTCGGCCAGTTCGCGCGGCGCCCCATAGGCAGGCGCCGGGTGGGTGACGCGGCGCGCCAGGTCGCGGCCGGTGAGCTGCTGGGCGGTGGCGGCGAGCCGCGCATAGATGCCGACCAGCGCGCGGCGATAAGGTTCGTCGCGCCGATGGGGGGAGTCGTCGCCGCCGGCGTCGGCCAGGGCATGCAGCGCCGGATCGGCGCCGATCAGCAGCGTGGTGATCGACAGCTCGGCGCCCAGCGCGTGCACTTCCTGCAGGTAATACTCGAACAGCACCGTGGCCTGGCGCAACAGGGCCAGTTCCAGCGTGCCGGCATCGACGTTGGGATTGCCGTCGCGGTCGCCGCCGATCCAGCTGCCCATGCGCAGGAACGGCTCCAGCGGCGCGGGCGGGGCGGCGAAGGGCCTGGCCGAGTCGCGGCCCAGCAGGCGCGACAGTTCGGCGTACACGCGCGGGATGACGTTCAGGAAGGTGCTGCGGTAGTACGACAGCGCGTTCTCGATCTCGTCGGCCACGGTCAGGCGCGTATAGCGCAGCATGCGGGTCTGCCACAGCGTGGCGACGCGGCCCAGCAGGGTCAGGTCGAGTTCGGCGATTTCCTCGGCCGTGAGGGGGCCCTCGCGCTGCAGCAGCGCCGCGGCGATTTCGCGGTGCACGTCCAGCGTGCTCTTGCGCTGGACTTCAGTGGGGTGGGCCGTCAGCACCGGCACGACGCGGGCCTCGGCCAGCAGGCGGCGGATGCGGGCGGGGCTGACGCCCTGCTCCTTCAGCAGGGCCACGGCCTCGCGCAGGCTGCCGCGCGGCGGCGTGCCGTCGGCCAGGGCGCGCAGGCGCTGGGCGCGGTTCTGGTCGCGGTCCTCGGCGATGTTGGACAGGTGCAGGAAGTAGCTGAAGGCGCGCGCCACCGAGTTCGGATCGTTCTCGCGCAGGCGCTTGACGCGTTGTTCCAGCAGCTTGCCGTCGGCCTCGTTGCCTTCGCGGCGGAAGCGCACCGCGGTGCGGCGCAGCGTCTCGATGGTGTCGAATACCCGCTCGCCTTCGCAGGCCTGGATGACCTGGCCCAATAACCGGCCCAGCAGCCGGATGTCGTTGCGCAAGGGTTCGGCAGTGTCGGACTGCGGGCGGATGGCTTTCATCGGGCGAGGGATCCGTCAGGCAAGGGTTGCGAAGGGGGGCTTTGGGCGATACGGAGAACAGCGGATAAGGCAACGGCGGCCATTTTACGCATCCATCCTTACGGCTCGCCTTGCGGTACAGTTCCAGCATGGCGCCGTGCCTGGCTATTTGTTCAAGTGTGCTCATGCAGAATCATCAACGTCGCGCGCTGGTCCTGTTTTCCGGCGGCCAGGATTCCACCACCTGCCTGGCCTGGGCGCTGGACCGCTATGCCCATGTCGAGACCGTGGCGTTCGATTACGGGCAGCGCCATCGCATCGAACTGGACGCGCGCCTGGACGTGCTGCGCGAGCTGCGCGCGCGCTTTCCGCAGTGGGCCGCGCGGCTGAGCGAAGATCATCTGCTGGACTTGCGCGTGCTGGGCCAGGTGGGCGACACCGCCATGACCTCCGAGCGCGCCATCGAAATGCAGGCCAACGGGCTGCCCAATACCTTCGTGCCGGGGCGCAATCTGCTGTTCCTGACCCTGGCGGCGGCGCTGGGCTACCGGCGCCAGCTCGACGTGCTGGTGGGCGGCATGTGCGAAACCGACTTCTCGGGGTATCCCGACTGCCGCGACGACACCATCAAGGCCCAGCAAGTGGCGCTGGGCCTGGGGCTGGGGACGCGCGTCACGATCGAGACCCCGCTGATGTGGATCGACAAGGCGCAGACCTGGGAACTGGCGCAGCGGCTGGGCGGGCAGCCGCTGGTGGACCTGGTCGTCGAATACAGCCATACCTGCTACCTGGGCGAGCGCGGGGCGCGCCACGACTGGGGCTACGGGTGCGGAAAATGCCCGGCCTGCGCGCTCAGGCAGGCCGGCTGGCAGCGCTGGCAGGGATAGCGCTTGCCGCGCGGCCTGGATAGCGGGCCGGCGCGCCGACATTTGCGGAAAGGAAAGCGGCACACGGCGATTTCGTCGAGGGAATCGGCGGTTTCGTCGAAAAAAGCTGGTTGATCCTGCGACCTCTGGTTAATTTTTCACCGGTCCACGATCCATCCGGAAGGCTTCCCATGCTCGCCCGCCGCTCTCCCAAGAACCATCAGATCGCCTGCAAGACCATTCTGGCCATGAGCCTGGGCATGGTGTTCGGGCCATCGTCGGTACGGGCCGAAGACATGGAATGCTCCTCGGGCACGACATGCATCAAGCTCACCGAGGGCGCCGTCCGGACGACGGCCGCCGGCGTGGCCAGCGCCGGAGCCGACGGCAGCCACGATACCGGCAGGAACGGCAAGCCAGGCGGCAGCGTCGAATTGCTGGACCAGGGCGCTGTGTTCAACCTGGATCCCGCGGCCGGCGGATTTCCGCTGACTTCCTGGACAGGGGTGATGTATGCCACGTCGACGGGCGGCGACGGCAGCGAAGACGAGGACGCCGGCGCCGCCGGCGGCGTCAGGCTGGAAAGCGCCGGCCAGGTGAACTTGGTGGTGGGCGACCAGAACGGCTTGGGCCAGGTCGCGGCCGTGCTGTACGGTAAAAGCAGCGGCGGCCATGGCGACAGCGATGAGCACGATACCGACGGCCATGGCAACGGCAATACCAATAACGATACGGACGGCGGCCATGGCGGCGCGGGGAACCGGGTCGATGTCCGCACGTACAGCACCAGCCGGTACCAGGTCGCGGGCAAGATCACCAGCGACATGTCCGGCATTTTCGCCGCCAGCGCGGGCGGCGATGGCGGCGAGCAGAATTCATCCGACCTGGGCATCGGCAACCAGGTCGGCGGCGCCGGCGGCATCGGCGACGACGTGTATGTGCTCAATGCTGGCTCGTTCATTTTCGCCGGCGACGCCCTGGCGGGCGGCACCGGCGGCAAGCTGACCATCAACGATAACGTCCTAGTGGGCTTGATCCGGGGCGACTCGCATGGCGGCAAGGGCGGGCCGGACAACGGGGCGGCGGGCAGCGGCGGCGATGTCCGCATCGATCACCAGGCCGGATTGCTGCAGTTGGTGGCCGACGGGGCCAGCGGCACCACGGTATACGGCCTGCGCGCCACGTCAGAGGGCGGCGAGGGCGATGAGTCGAACGATTCGTCGGATCCGGGCGGGCAGGGCGGCCAGGCGGGCCATGCCACCATCTACGTCTCCAGCGCGATCGAAATCGACGTATCGCACGCCAAGGGTGCCGCCATCCAGGCGGTGTCGCAGGGCGGGCGGGGCGGAGACGGCCCCCGAAAGGACAAGAGCGGGGGCGCCGGCGGCGCGGGCGGCGATGTGTACGTCTCATTGAGCGCGGCCACGCCGTATACGATCCGCACCGCGGGCGGCTCGCACATGTATGGGGTCGAGGCGCAATCGAAAGGCGGCTTTGGCGGCTCCGGCAACGATTCCCTTGCGCTGGCGGGCGAACCCGGCGGCGCCGGGCAGGGCGGCGATGCCGGCGACGTGGCCGTCGATATCGGCGCCAACGTCGCGATATCGACCGGCGGCGATTATTCCTCCGGCGTGGTGGCCTATTCCGTGGGAGGTGGCGGCGGCACCGGCGGCGATTTCTACGCCATCCTGGGCGGCGGCGGCAAGGGCGGGGATGGTGGCGAATCCGGCACCGCGACGGTGCACAACTCGGGGGCCATCCAGACCGTGGGCGGCTGGGCGTTCGGCATCGATGCGCAGTCCAACGCGGGCGGCGGCGGCGCGGGCGGGATAACCGCGGGTATCGTCAGCGTGGGGGGCGATGGCGGGATCGGCGGCAAGGCCGGCAACGTCGATGTCGTCAATTTCGGTTCCATCGCGACCCAGGGCTACGGCGCCATCGGACTGAGCGCGCAGGCCGCCGGGGGTGGCGGCGGCAATGCGGGCGTGACGGCCGGCGTGGTGGCGGTCGGCGGCGGCAGCTACTCGTCGCTGGCGGGATCGTCCTCCCAGGACGCGGATGGCGGCATCGTGTACGCGTGGAATTCCGGCATCATCACGACGCAGGGTGACGCGGCCCCGGCGATCAGCGCGCAGTCGATCGGCGGCGGCGGCGGCAATGCCAGCGGCAATTTCGGCATCATCACGGTGGGGGCCACTGGCGGCGCCGGCGGCGATGGCGACGCCGTTCACTTCGACGGAGGGGGCGGACAACTGGGCACGCTCCAGACGTCCGGCGATTTTTCGTACGGCGTGATCGCGCAGTCGATCGGCGGCGGCGGTGGCAACGGCGGAGATACGCTGGACGTCGGCATCCTGGGCGCCGTGAGCGTCGGCGCGTCGGGAGGCCCCGGCGGCGATGGCGGCACGATCAACTTCCAGGGCACGGAACCCGCGACGATCACGACCGCGGGGCAGAACGCGCACGGCATCCTCGCGCAGTCGATCGGCGGCGGCGGCGGCACCGGAGGCGACATGTGGCACGTCGGGCTGGAGGCCCTGGCCGTGCTCGTGGGCGGCCAGGGCGGCGACGGGGGCGACGGCCATGATGTCGATCTCGACTGGCGGGGCCTGACGGTGAATACCTACGGCAGCGCGGCGCGCGGCGTTGCCTTGCAGTCGATTGGCGGCGGCGGCGGCAGCGCCGGCGGCCTGCGCGCCGACGTCGGCGGGATCGAGGGCCAGCTCATCGTCGGCGTGGGCGGGAGCGGCGGCGATGGCGGCAACGGCGGCGACGTCTATACCCGGCTCGGCGCGTCCTCCATCCATACCCACGGCCCGGATGCGTCGGATTCCGGCAACGACACGGGCAACGGCGGCCAGACCGATGGCGACGGCTATAAGGTCGCCGATGCGTCGGCGGTGGTCGCGCAGTCGATCGGCGGCGGTGGCGGGTCGGGCGGCAACGTGAAAGACCAGAGCGCCATGGTCGGCGTCATCTTCACGGAGATCGGCACCGCCGCCGCCTGGGAAAACTTGATCATGGTGGGCGGCCAGGGCGGCAACGGCGGCGATGGCGGCAAGGTCGACACCGCGGTCTGGGATTCGGCCCTGGGCACCGAAGGCCAGTTTTCGCATGGCGTGTTCGCGCAATCGGTGGGTGGCGGAGGCGGCGACGGCGGCTCGGCCTCGACATTTTCGGTCGACGCGGTGATCGGCCTGCAAAGCATCAATGTCCAGGACGAGGCGGCCGTGGGCGGCCGCTGCATCACCTCGGACGACGGTGACAATAGCTGCGGGGGTGGCAACGGCGGCGAGGTCAACGTCAACCTGGGCGATGGAGACGGCGCGGGCCGGACCGTGGTGCGGACCAGCGGCGACTATTCGAACGGCGTGCTGGCGCAATCGATTGGCGGTGGCGGCGGCGACGGCGGTTCGGCCAATGCGTATGCCTTCGATTTCGAGACCGGCGCGGCGATCAGCGTCGATGCGCTGGTCAGCGTGGGCGCCAAGGGCGGCAAGGGGGGCGACGGCGGCGCCGTCACGGTCGCGACGCTCGACGATACGCATATCCGGACCACCGGCTCGGGCGCGCGCGGCATCGTGGCGCAAAGCATCGGCGGCGGCGGCGGCACGGGGCAGGGCACCGCGGTGTTCCTGGGCGCGGAGGGCCAGGTCACGAAAGCGCTGGAGGCCGGCTTCAGCGTCGACGTCGGCGTGGGCATGACGGGAGGCGAAGGCGGCAATGCCGGGCAGGCCACCGTGAACAACTTTGGCCACATCGTCACCACCGGCCGCGACAGCGACGGCGTGCTGGTGCAGTCCATCGGCGGCGGCGGCGGGGTGGGCGGATCGATGGGCGCCGACGAAGGCGATATCCTCGACAATGTCTTCAATGCGATCAAGGCGCTGCTCGACCACAACCCGTTCACGCTGAACGGCAGCATCACGGTGAACGTGGGCGGCCGGGGCGGCACGGGCGGCGATGGCGCCGCCGCCACCTTGCATCAGTACGGCGTCGTGTCGACCTCGGGCGATTACGCGGACGGCGTCGTGGTGCAATCCATCGGCGGCGGCGGCGGGGCCGGGGGCGGCAGCTATTCGCAGAATTACGAGGACTGGCTGGACTTGAACATCGCCGTGGGCGGCAGGGGGGGCACGGGCGGCAAGGGCGGGCAAGCCTCGGTGACGCTGGAACGCACCGCGCTGGTCCAGACGCAGGGGTATGGCGCCTACGGCGTGCTGGCGCAGTCGATCGGCGGCGGCGGCGGCCAGGGGGGCAGCGGTACCCTGGCCACCAAGGGGCGGCTCGAGATCGGCGCGGGCGTCGGCGGGACCGGGGGCGACGGCAACGACGGCGGCACAGTCCTGTTCCAGTCGGACAGCAGCAACCGCATCCAGACGTTCGGCGAGGCGGCCCACGCGATCGCCCTGCAATCCATCGGCGGCGGCGGCGGCACCGGCGGGCTGACGCAGGGCGTCGGCGGCACCCGCATCGGCACCTCGCTGAATTTCACGGTGTCGGTCGGCGGGTCGGGCGGCGACGGCGGCGATGGCGGTGTGGTGGACATGTGTGCCAGCGCGGGGTGCCGGCCGGTCGATATTTATACCGGCGGCCACATGGCAAGCGGCGTGGTGGCGCAATCGATCGGCGGCGGCGGCGGTATCGGCTCGGTCGGCAGCCCCGACCAGAAGCCCGGCCTGGCCACCAGCTTCAGTCTCGACCTGTTGCTGGGCGGCGCGGGTGGCAATGGCGGCGATGGCGGCACCGTGAACATCGGCGGCGAGCACGACATCACGACCCGCGGCGATTTTTCCCACGGGATCGTGGCGCAGTCGCTCGGCGGCGGCGGCGGGATGGCCGGCATCAATGATCCGCTCGGCCTCGATTTCAGCTTGACGCCGCCCAGCGCTCAGTTCCAGCTGGTGGTCACGCTGGGCAGCATGGCCGACGGCCACGCCGGTGACGGCGGCGTCGTCGACGTGGCCAGCAGGGGCGAGATCGTGACCCTGGGAGACGGATCGCACGCGCTGGTGGCCCAGTCCATCGGCGGGGGCGGGGGCATGATGGGCGCCGTGCTGAAGGACGACGACGATAGCGATGCGCCCGATGGCTGGCCGGATGACGTGGAAATCGAACGGTCGTTGACACTGGGCGCCGGCGGCGATGCCGTCGGCACCGCGGCCGGCAGCAGCGGCGATGCCGCGGGCTCCGAGACCGGGGCGAGCCTGCCCGTGGTCCGCGTTTCGCACGACGGCACCCTGGCGACCAGCGGGGCCTGGGCCATGGGCGTGCTGGCGCAATCGATCGGCGGCGGCGGCGGTGTCGGCCATGCGGGCCTGGCGGTGGACGGCACGTTCGACAACGGCGCCGCCAGTATCCAGGTGGGCAGCCTCGGGCGTACCGGCGGCGCGGGAGGCGTGACGGTGGACGTGTCGCGCCAGGGCGGCAAGCTGCTCACGACAACCGGGGCGGGCGCCTACGGCGTGCTTGCCCAGTCGATCAGCCAGGGCGGCGGACTGGGCACCGGCATGGTGGCCGACAGCGCCGCGGTCATACAGGTAGGGGGCGGGTCGGATACGATCAAGGTGGCATCGGGCGATGCCGCGGGCGATGTGTCCGTGAACGTGCACACGAACGTCTTGACCTGGGGCGACGATGCAATCGGCATCGCGGCCCAGTCCATTGGCGGCGGCGGCGGGGTGGGCGGCGTGCAGGCGCTGGAGGGCACCCGCCTCGATGGCGCCCGCTTGCGGGTCGGCGGCTATATGGCGGGCCAGGGCGGGGCGGTTTCGCTCGCCTCGGACTGGACTGTCAACACCGCGGGAGACGGCGCGCACGGCATCGTCGCGCAATCGATAGGGGGCGGGGGCGGGATAGGCGTGATCGGCCTGACCGACTCGGCCTCGCCGGACGGCACTACCGTGCTGATCGGTGGGTACGATCCGGCGAACGAGGACGATGACATAGGCGACAACGGCGCCGGCCATATCGACCTGGACCTCGACGGCGTGATCTCGACCGGGGGCGCGGGGGCCCATGGCGTGGTGGCGCAAGCCATCGGCGGCGGCGGCGGGCTGGGCGGCGCGACCGGCAGCACCGCATCCGGCACGATGGCCGACGCAGCCAATGCGCCTTATAACGTGAGCCTGCTGGTTGGCGGCTCGGCGGCTGTCGGCGCGGGGGGTGCGATCGGCAGCGCCGACGACTATGCCCGCCTGGCGGCCCGCGTGACGACCTATGGCGATTTTTCCGACGCGGTGCTGTTGCAGTCGATCGGCAGCGGAGGCGGCCTGGGCGGGGCCTCGGCATCGGGGCCGGCGCCCATCTCGCTGGACCTGCGTGTCGGCGGCAATTCCAAGCCGGCGACGGCAACTTCCGCCGACCAGTCGGGCGGCGGCGCCATCGCCGTGGAATTCGATCCCGCCGGCGACAACAATGCCGCCTTCACCTATGGCTACGGGGCCAACGGCGTACTCGTGCAGTCGATCGGCGGCGGCGGCGGTGTCGCGGCGTCGGTGGCGGCTGGCGGCACGGGCACCGTCCGAGTGGGGGGCAGCAACGGGGCATGGGGCGCCGGCGGCCACATACAAGTATCGCCATCTAGCTGGGTCAGGGCGGGCACCAAGGGGCAGAGCGCCCACGGCCTGGTGGTGCAATCCATCGGCGGCGGCGGCGGACTGGCCACCGTCTACAGCGGCGATGCCGCGACGGGCGTGGTGGGGCAATTCGGCCTGGCCCTGGGGGCCGGCCAGGCGGGCAGCGGGGACGGCGGCAAGGTCGAGCTGACAACGGGCGGCGACCTGACTACCGAGGGCAAGGGATCGATCGCCATCATCGCGCAGTCGGTGGGCGGCGGCGGCGGCATTGTCAGCGCGGGCGACGGCGCTGCTTTAAGCAGTGTCAGCCTGGGCGGCGACAAGGATGTCCAAGGCAATGGCGGCGAAGTGTCGGTCGCGCTGACTGGAGGCACGGTCACCACCAGTGGCGCGGGCGCGCATGGCGTGGTGGCGCAGTCCGTTGGCGGTGGCGGCGGCATTGCCGGCGACCTCGCGCAAGCCATTTCGCTCGACCGCGACGGCTGGGCCAAGACCAGCGGCCAGGTCAGCGGCACGGGCGCCGATGTCGCGGTCGTGATCCAGAACACTGTCGTCACTCGCGGCGCCAACGCCCACGGCGTGATCGCCCAGTCCATCGGCGGCGGCGGCGGGCTGGCCGGCGCCGCGCAAGGCGGCTTTGCCGGCAGCGTGAATGCCGCTGATGGCAATACCGAGAACTGGGCGGGCCACGTCGACGTCACCGTCGATGGCTCGGTCAGCGCCACCGGCGACGGCAGCACCGGTGTCTTCGCACAGAGCGAAGGCTCGGACGAGAAGGGCTTTCCGGTCACTGTCACGGTCAACGGGACCGTGGCGGGCGGTTCGGGCAGCGGCGCGGGCGTCTGGGTGGCCGGCAACGGCGTGGGCGCCAGCCTGGTGGAGATCGGAACCGAGGGGGTCGTGACCGCGCTGTCCGGCGTCGCCGTCCGCTACGACGGCACGGCGGGCATGAACGTGCGCAATCATGGCTTGATGGAAGGCGGCACTCAGTGCGACAACCCGGGCCCTTGCGCGATCGAGAACACGCCGACCGGCAAGCTGGTCGGCGCGTCCCTGTACCAGGCCGACGTGACCAACGCGGGCCACCTGACGGTGGGATCTGCCGGCCGCTTCGGCCGCCTGACCGTGTCGGGCGACTACACCCAGGCCAGTTCCGGCGTGCTGCGCGCCGATATCGACTTTGCCGCCATGCGCGCCGCGCACATGACGGTGCAGGGCGATGCACAGCTCGATGGGCAGTTCGAGCTGGCCGCCACCAGCCTGCTGCCCGGGCGCGAACTGGCCGTGCTCGATGTCGAAGGCACATCGACGGGCGCGCTGCAGGCCAAGGATTCGCCCATTTTCGACTTCGCGGTGCGGCAGGTGGGCAAGCAGCAGCGAGTCAGCGTGCAAGGCGCCGATTTCAATGCCGCCAGCCAAGACCTGGCGCGCAACCAGCGCGCTGTCGCCGGGCATTTGCAGGAAATCTGGGACCAGGGAGGCACGCTCGAGCTGGCGCCGTTGTTCGCGGTGTTGAACACGGCGGCCAGCCACGGGTCGGGCGCTTACCGCGAGAAGCTGACCGACCTGTCGCCCGGCGTGAGCCTGGCGCCGGCGGCGCAGATGGCGGCCGGCATGGCGCGCTTTACCGGCTCGATGATGTCGTGTCCCGACATGGCAGGCGCCGGCACCGACGGGCGCGAGCAGGATTGCTTCTGGGGCCAGGTGTCGCGCCGCAGCGCCGACCAGGACGCGGTGCAGGGCACGCCGGGCTATTCCTTCGACAGCAACACCTACCAAGTCGGCGGGCAGCGCGAGTTCCGCCCGGGCTGGTTCATCGGCGGGTCGGCGGCCTACCAGAACAACAGCCTGCGGGCCGACAACGGCCGCGCAGGCGGCAGCGGCGACGCCGGCTATGCGGGCGTGGTGCTGAAGCACCAGGCGGGGCCGTGGGTCTATGCAGCGGCCATCGGCGGCGGCTACGGCTCGTACGACCTGGACCGCAGCCTCGGCATCGACGGCTACGACCGCCAGGCCAGCAGCAGCCCTGATGTCTACAGCGCCGGCCTGCGCCTGCGGGTGTCGCGCCACATCGGCATCACCGAGCAGTTCTACCTGAAGCCCTATGTGGACCTGGACGCGCTGTATGCGCGCATGCCCGGCTATACCGAGTCGGGCGGGCCGTTGAGCCTGGAGGTGGACAGCAGCGACCAGTTCGTGGTGGGCCTGTCGCCGATGCTGGAGGTCGGCGGGCGGGTGGACCTGCCCGATGGCGCGACCATGCGTCCGTATGCTTACGCCGGCGCGTCGTTCCTCAGCGACGACTCGTGGGATGCCCAGGCGCGCTTCAAGGGCGCGCCGGCCGGCAGCGACGGCTTCAGGGCCTCGCTGCCCGGCGATGATGTGATCGGTCGCTTTGGCGTGGGCGTGCAGGTCAACAACCGTTCGGGACTGGATTTCCGGCTGCAGTATGACGGCGAAGTGTCCAGCCATACGACCAGCCACGCCGGGCAGCTCAAGGTGATCTACCGGTTCTAGCGGCGCTGGCGCCGATGCGCCGCGCGGCTCAGCGCGCGGCGGCCTGGCGGCCGAAGCGCAGCGACAGCCACGCCGACGCCGCCAGGATGGTGGCGGCCAGGACCGTCGACACCACCATCGCGGCGCGCGGTCCGCCCCAGGCGATCAGTTCGGCGTATGCCACCGGCCCCGCGGCCGTCAGCAGGAAGCCCGGCACCAGCAGGCGGCCCACCAGCGCGCCGTATACGCGGTAGTCGAACAGGGCGAGCGGCAGGGTGCCGCGGGTGATGGTCAGCAGGCCGTTGCAGGCCCCGTACAGGCAGGCATAGAGCGCCGCCGCGACCGGGTGGCCGCCTAGCGTGCCGGCCAGGAAGCACAGCGGCAGTACGGCCGCGGTCAGCAGGTTCAGGGCCAGCGGGTGCAGGCGCGCGCCGAACAGCAATTCCAGCAGCCGCGCGCTGACCTGGCCGATGCCCCACAGCGCGGAAATGCCGACCGCCGCCGAGGCGGCCAGCCCCAGGCCGGTCAGCATGGCGATCAAGTGCGTGGCGTTGGCTGCGGCCAGGAAATTGGTGAGCATCGCGATCAGCGCGTAGAGCGCTTGCGCCAGCCGTTGGTCGGCGGGGCTGCGGGCCAGGCCCGGCTGCCGGCCGGCATGCGCCGCCTCGGCCGGGTACCGGCCCGCCGGCAGCGCCAGGTACAGGGGCAGGGTCAGCAAGGCCAGGCCCGCGTAGGCCAGCACGGCGCCGCGCCAGCCGAGCGCCTGCGCCAGCATCTGGCCGACCGGCCACATGACGGTGGAAGCCAGGCCGCCGAACAGGGTGATCTGCGACATGGCGCGCCGCGCCTGCGGGCCGCCGATGCGCGCCAGCGTGGCGAAGGCGGCGTCGTACAGCGACAGCCGCATGCCGATGCCCAGCGCGACCCAGGCGGCGTAGTACGGCACGGCGGCGTGCGCCGCCGCCAGCAGGCCGCAGCCCAGCGCGGTGAGCAGCGCGCCGGCCGGCATGACGCGGTGTCCGCCCCAGCGGTCGATGGCGTGGCCGGCCAGCGGCGAGGCGACCGCCATGATGACGATGGCCAGCGAGAAGCCGCCATAGATGCGCGCGGCGCTCCAGCCCAGTTCGGCCTGCATGGCCGGCCCGAAATTGCTGATCAGGTAGAACGAGACGCCCCAGCCGACCAGCTGGGTGATGCCCAGGCAGACGACCGCGCGGGCGGGAATGGCGGCGGACACGCGCGGATCTCAGGCGCGTTCGGCGGGCGCGCCGCGGTCGCCGTCGCCCAGCGCGCGCTGCATCAGCACCGTGTCGCGCCATTCGCCGAACTTGTAGCCCACCGAGCGCAGCGTGCCGGCCGGATGGAAGCCCTGGCTGGCATGCAGGGCCAGCGAGGCCGCGTTGCGGCTGTCGCCCACCACCGCCAGCATCTGGCGCCAGCCGCCGGCGCTGCAGCGTTCGATCAGCGCCGCCAGCAGCCTGCCGCCAATGCCGTGGCCGGCCTTGCCGGGCTTCACATAGACCGAGTCTTCCACCGTGTAGCGGTAGGCCGGGCGCGGCCGGTACGGCGTGGCGTAGGCATAGCCGACCAGCTCGCCGTCGAGCTCGGCCACCAGGTAGGGCAGCCGCTGCGCCAGCACCGCGTCGCGCCGCGCCCGCATATCGTCGCAGGAGGGCGGCTCCAGCTCGAAAGAGGCCGTGCCGTGTTGCACGTGGTGGGCGTAGATGGCGGCGATGGCGGGGATATCGGCGGCGGCGCTGTCGCGGATGACGAGCGGGGAAGCGGAAGCAGGCATGGAGCTGGGGGCGGCCGGGAGGGCGTTGACGACAAACCCGCAGTGTGCGCCCGGCCCATGCATTAATAAAGCTTTGGTTTATTATGCAATGCATAAGCAATTCTTTGGATATCGGGCACTGCATGCGCGGCCTCAACCTCGACCATCTGCGCATTTTCCTGGACGTGATCGAACTGGGCAGCTTCTCGGCCGCGGCCGACAAGCATGGGTTGACCCAGCCGGCGGTGAGCCTGCAGGTGCGCCAGCTGGAGCGCCGCTACGGCCTGCGCCTGGCCGAACGGGTGGGGCGGCGGGTCGCCGCCACCGCCGCGGGCGCCGACCTGCTGGCCCATGTGCGCGCCATCGACGCGGCGGTCGAGCAGGCCGAGCGCAGCATGCAGGCGCACAGCGCGCAGGTGGTGGGGCGCGTACGGCTGGGCACCGGCGCCACCGCCTGCACGTACCTGCTGCCGCCGCTGCTGGCCGACCTGCGGCGGCGTTTCCCGGCGCTGGAGATCGTCGCCAGCACCGGCAACACCGCCGACGTGCTGCGCGGCATCGAGGCCAATACCCTGGATATCGGCCTGGTCACTTTGCCCGCGCCGGGCCGCATGTTCCAGGTGACGCCGGTGCTCGACGACGAGTTCGTGGCCATCTTCCCGGCCAGTGGCACGCTGCCGGCGCGCGTCACGCCGCAGGCGCTGGCCGAGCGGCCACTGGTGTTGTTCGAGCCCGGCGCGCGCACGCGCGGCCTGGTCGACGACTGGTTCGAGGCCGCCGGCCTGCGCGCCCGGCCCGTCATGGAGCTGGGCAGCACCGAAGCCATGAAGGAGCTCGTGGCGGCCGGCCTGGGCTGCGCCGTGCTGCCGCGCATGGCGGTGCCTGCCGGACGCGGCCGGCCGGGGCTGCGCGTCAAGCCGCTGGCCCCGCGCCTGTCGCGCACGCTGGCGGTGGTGCTGCGCGGCGACAAGCCGTTGCATCGCGGGCTGGGCCAGCTGCATGCGGCGCTGCTGGCGCTGCGCGGCAGCCGGCCCTGAGCCGCGCCGGCCTTCCCGGGGCCACCCCTGTCAATCCGGCGTATTATTTAGCGTTTTGCCAAACCCCGTTTACGGTTCGCTAGCGCAATTCCGTCGTTGCAAGACCGCGTCCAGCGCTTTGCGAACCCCATCCGCCCGAGAAAGACCATGCCGCAATACCGTTCCCGCACGTCCACCCACGGCCGCAACATGGCCGGCGCCCGCGCCCTGTGGCGCGCCACCGGCATGCAGGACGGCGATTTCGGCAAGCCCATCATCGCGGTGGTCAACTCGTTCACGCAGTTCGTGCCGGGCCACGTGCACCTGCGCGACCTGGGCGCGCTGGTGGCCAGGGAAATCGAGGCCGCCGGCGGCGTGGCCAAGGAATTCAACACCATCGCCGTCGACGACGGCATCGCCATGGGCCATGGCGGCATGCTGTACTCGCTGCCGTCGCGCGAACTGATCGCCGATTCGGTCGAATACATGGTCAATGCGCACTGCGCCGACGCCATGGTGTGCATCTCGAACTGCGACAAGATCACCCCGGGCATGCTGATGGCCGCCATGCGCCTGAACATCCCGGTGGTGTTCGTGTCCGGCGGCCCCATGGAAGCCGGCAAGATCAAGTCGCCCACCGGCGGCAAGGTGGTGGCCAAGATCGACCTGATCGACGCCATGATCAAGGCCGCCGATCCCAACATCACCGACGCCGAGGCCGAACAGTACGAGCGCAGCGCCTGTCCCACCTGCGGCTCGTGTTCCGGCATGTTCACGGCCAACTCGATGAACTGCCTGACCGAGGCCATCGGCCTGGCGCTGCCGGGCAACGGCACCATCGTGGCCACGCACGCCTGGCGCAAGGGCCTGTTCGAGCAGGCTGGCCGCCTGGTCGTGGACCTGTGCCGCCGCTACTACGAACAGGACGACGCATCGGTCCTGCCGCGCAGCATCGCCACCAAGAGCGCGTTCCAGAACGCCATGACGCTGGACGTGGCCATGGGCGGGTCGACCAACACGGTGCTGCACCTGCTGGCCGCCGCGCAGGAAGCGGGCGTGGATTTCACCATGTCCGACATCGACCGCATTTCGCGCAAGACGCCGTGCCTGTGCAAGGCCGCGCCGGCCACCGACAAGTACCACATCGAAGACGTGCACCGCGCCGGCGGCATCCTCGGCATCCTGGGCGAACTGGCGCGCGCCGACCTGCTCGACCTGAGCTGCGGCAACGTGCACAGCGGCACCCTGGGCCAGGCCATTGCGCAGTGGGACATCAACGGCGGCGCGGGCGAGGCGGCGCAGAAGTTCTACCGCGCCGCGCCCGGCGGCATTCCCACCACGGTGGCCTTCAGCCAGGACGCCACCTTCCTGACGCTCGACCTGGACCGCCAGGGCGGCTGCATCCGCAGCAAGCAGCACGCTTATTCGCAGGACGGCGGCCTGGCCGTGCTGTACGGCAACCTGGCGCCCAAGGGCTGCATCGTCAAAACCGCCGGCGTGGATGAATCGCAGTGGGTCTTCACCGGCCGCGCGCGCGTGTTCGAAAGCCAGGACGACGCCGTCGAGGGCATCCTGGGCGACCAGGTCGCGCCGGGCGACGTGGTGGTGATCCGCTATGAAGGCCCCAAGGGCGGGCCTGGCATGCAGGAAATGCTGTATCCCACCTCGTACCTGAAATCCAAGGGCCTGGGCAAGACGTGCGCGCTGTTCACCGACGGCCGCTTCTCGGGCGGCTCGTCCGGCCTGGTCATCGGCCACGCCTCGCCCGAAGCGGCCGAGGGCGGCAACGTGGGCCTGGTCGAGGACGGCGATCGCATCGAGATCGACATCCCCAACCGCACCATCCACCTGGCCGTGTCCGACGAGGAACTGGCCAAGCGGCGCGCCGCCATGGAAGCGCGCGGCGCCCGGGCCTGGCAGCCGGTCGACCGCCGGCGCGTGGTCTCGCAGGCGCTGCAGGCCTACGCCGCGCTGGCCACTTCGGCCGACCGTGGCGCCGTGCGCGACGTGTCGCAACTGAAGCGGTAAGCGCTCAAGATACAAGGTGTCAGACCCCCGCGGATGTCAGGCACCTTCATGAAGCGATTTAGGTGCCAGACACTCTTTGGCATTTAGGTGTCAGACACCCAAGGGGTGTCTGACACCTGGCCGCCGGCCCACCGCCCGCGGTTCAGATCACCGAAGACGCCCCGCCGTCGACCGGGATGATCGCCCCCACCACATAGGCCGAGCGCGGGCTGGCGAGGAACAGCGCGACGTCGGCCACTTCTTCGGCCTTGCCGTAGCGGCCCAGCGGTATGCTGGACTGCCCTTCGGCCAGCGCCTCGTCGCGCGTGATGCCGCGGCGCTTGGCGTCCAGTTCCAGCACCTGCTCGACGCGCTGCGTGAAGACCGGGCCGGGGTTGATGCCGTTGATGCGGATGCCGTAGCGGGCGTAGTGCGCCGCCAGGCCCACGGTGGACAGCATCAGCGCGGCGTTGGCCGAGCCGCCGGCCAGGTGCGTGCTGGTGGGGCGCTTGCCGCCGTTGCCGATGATGTTCACCACGACGCCGTTGAGCGCGCCCGCCGGGCGGCTGGCGGCGCGCGCCCGCATGCGCGCCAGCGCGGCATCCTGCACGTGGATGTACGGGAAGAACTTGGCGTCCATGGCGGCGCGCCACTTGGCGGCGTCCAGGTCCTCGGGCTCGTGGCGGCGCGCGGCGCCGGCGCTGTTGACCAGGATGTCGATCGGGCCGATGTCGGTCTCGATGCGCTCGATGACTTGCGCGGCGGCCTGCGGGTCGGACAGGTCGGCCGCGTACACCGCCACGTTGTGGCCGCTGGCCTGCAGCTGCGCGCGCGCCTGCTCCAGGCCATCCGGATTGCGCGCGACGATGGCCACGTATGCGCCTTCGGCGGCGAACGCGTTGGCCACCGCAAGGCCGATGCCCTTGCTGCCGCCCGTTACCACCGTTATCTTGCCGTTCAGTTTCAGGTTCATCTTGCGCTCCCAGGGGACGATGGCGGTCAACGATACTCCATCCGCCCAACGTCCCGCCGCGAGCGCGGCGTCAGTCCCACTGCGGCGCAAGCCCTTCGGGCGACACCAGGCGGCCGTCGGGGCGCGCCAGGCCGGCCAGCGCGCGCATGTCGGCGGCGTCGAGCTCGAAGTCGAAGATGCGGGCGTTGTCGGCGGCCCGCTCGGCGCGCAGCGTCTTGCTCAGGGCAATGACATTGTCCTGCTGCACCAGCCAGCGCAGCGCGATCTGCGCCGGGGTCTTGCCCAGGCGCCGGGCGATGGCGCCGATGACCGGGTCCTGCAGCACCTTGCCATCGGCCATGCCGTAGTAGGCGGTGATGCTCATTCCCAGGCGCTGCGCTTCAGCGCGCACGGCCGACTGGTCCAGGTAGGGGTGGTACTCGACCTGGTTGTTGGCCAGCGGCGCGGCGCTCAGCGCGGCCGCCTCGCGCATCAGCGCGGTGGTGAAGTTGCTGACGCCGATATGGCGCGCGCGGCCGCTGGCATGGGCCTCGTTCAGCGCGGCGATCTGCTCGGCCAGCGGCACCTTGGCGCTGGGCCAGTGCAGCAGCAGCAGGTCGACATAGTCGGTGCGCAGGCGCGCCAGGCTGTCCTGCACCGACTGGCGGAAGTCGGCGCCGCGATAGTGGTCGACCCAGACTTTGGTGGTGACGAACACCTCGTCGCGCGGCACGCCGGATTCGGCCAGGCCGCGCCCGACCTCGGCTTCGTTGCCGTAGATCTGCGCGGTGTCGATATGGCGATAGCCCAGCCGCAGGGCCGTCTGGACCATGCGGACGGTGTCTTCGGCGGCCATGCGGAACACGCCCAGGCCCAGGGCGGGAATGGCGGCGCCGTCGCGGCCCAGGGGTTTGGTGGGGATCATTGCAGAAGGTTCCAGAAGTGAAGAGGGAAAGAAGGAATAAGGGGGGGGCGGCGGTGGCAGGTGTCTGACACCCCCTGGGTGTCAGACACCTTGTAATAGACACCTGGTAATGAGGGAGATAGGAGGCGTAGGGGAAGGCGTCAGACACCCCTGGGTGTCTGACACCTCAAGAGACACCCTGAGGTATCTGACACTCCCTACACCTCCCTACGCGCTGTGTCATGCCCGCGCGCACTCGGCGGCGGGCGCGGCGCGGCCGCGACGGTCCAGGTTCCAGCTGTACAGGGCGATGGCCAGGCCGCTGGCGGTCACGGCGGCGGCGACCAGCGGGGTGGCGGCCAGGCCGGGGCCGTGGTCGATGGTCAGGCCGCCCAGCCAGGCGCCGGCGGCATTGCCCAGGTTGAACGCGGCGATGTTGAAGGCCGACGCCAGGTTCGGCGCGCCGCCGGCTTTTTCCAGCACGCGCATCTGCAGGGGCGGCACGGTGGCGAAGGCAGCGGCGCCCAGCAGCGCCACGGTGGCCACCGCCGCGACCTTGGCGTATACCGTCAGGCTGAACACGGCCAGCACCACCGCCAGCAGGGCCAGGCTGCCGACCAGCGTGGGCATCAGGCGCCGGTCGGCCAGCTTGCCCCCGTAGGTGTTGCCTGCCACCAGGCCCACGCCGAACAGCAGCAGGATGGGCGACACGGCGCCGGGCCCGAAGCCGGTGAGTTCGGTCAGCAGCGGCGCGATGTAGGTGAAGGCGGTGAATACGCCGCCGAAGCCCAGCACCGTCATGGCGAAGCCCAGCAACACCTGCGGGCGGCCCAGGGCGCGCAATTCGCCCCTCAGGTCGCCGCCCTGGTCGCCGCGGCTGCGCGGCACCCAGGTGGCGATCGCCAGCATGGCCACCACGCCCACCGCGGTGACCGCCCAGAACGTCGAACGCCAGCCCCACGCCTGGCCGAGCCAGGTGCCGAACGGCACGCCCAGCACGTTGGCCAGGGTCAGTCCGGTGAACATCAGCGCAATGGCCGAGGCCTGCTTGTCGGGCTTGACCAGGCTGGTGGCGACCACCGAGCCCACGCCGAAGAACGCGCCGTGCGCCAGCGAGGTCAGCACCCGCGCGGCCATCAGGGTGGCGTAGTCGGGCGCCAGCGCACAGGCCAGGTTGCCGGCGGTGAAGATCAGCATCAGGCCGAGCAGCAGCGTCTTGCGCGGCAGGCGCGCGGTCAGGATGGCGACCGGGGGCGCGCCCACCACCACGCCCAGGGCGTAGCCGGTGACCAGCAGCCCGGCGCTGGACAGCGAGACGCCCAGGTCGGCGCCGACTTCGGGCAGCAAGCCCATGATGACGAATTCCGTGGTGCCGATGCCGAAGGCGCCGACGGCCAGCGCCCATAATGCGATAGGCATGAGTCTCTCCTGAGGTTTTTGGGGGTTTACCCGTAGGCCTCGCATTGTGCGCCGCGCCATCTGTGAGAAAAATAGGCCTACAATCACTTCACTTGTGACAGGAGGTCAAATATGGCCCTCAGTTCCGAAGCCTTGCGGGTCTTCCTGGCGGTGGTGGATACCGGCAGCATGAGCGCGGCCGCCGAGTTCCTGGGGCAGACTGCCTCGGGCGTCAGCCGCGGCCTGTCGCGGCTGGAAACGCAACTGGGCGTCACACTGCTGACCCGCACCACGCGGCGCATGGAGCTGACCGACGAAGGGCAGTTGTTCCTGCAGCGGGCGCGGCGCATCGTGGCGGAGCTCGACGATGCCGAAGAATGCATGCGCATCCGCCTGCAGCAGCCGGCCGGCAAGCTGCGCATCGACGCCTCGGCGCCGGTGATGCTGCATTGCGTGGTGCCCCACGTCGGCGAGTTCCGCGCGCGCTATCCCGAGATCTCCCTGGAACTCACCAGCAACGACCGCATCGTCGACTTGCTGGAACACCGCACCGATATCGCGCTGCGCGCCGGCCCGTTGTCGGATTCCAGCCTGCATGCGCGGCCGCTGCGGCCGGCGCCGCGTTTCGTGGTGGCCAGCCCGGCCTATGTGGCGCGGCGCGGCGCGCCGGCCACGCCCGAAGCGCTGGCCGGGCACGAGTTGCTGGGCTTCACGCAGCCCGAGACGCTGAATGTCTGGCCCCTGCGCCACGCGGGCGGCACCGGGCTGGCGATCGCGCCGACCCTGGCGGCGTCCAGCGGCGAGACCCAGCGGCAACTGGCGCTGGGCGGCGTGGGCATTGCCTGCCTGTCGGAGTTCATGCTGCGCGACGACCTGGCCAGCGGGCGCCTGGTGAAGGTGCTGGAACATGCCTACACCGATTACCTGCAGCCCATGCACGCCGTCTACTACCGCAACACCCAGTTGGCGCGGCGCATCGCCTGCTTCCTGGATTTCTTCGCCGAGCGGATCTGAACGGCGGGCTGCCGTCCAGGCTGCCGCTCGGGGTTCAGATATGCAGGGCGCGCCCGTAGGCCGCCAGTACCGATTCGTGCAGGGCCTCCGACAGGGTCGGGTGCGCGAACACCGTGTGCATCAGGTCCGCCTCGGTGGCTTCCAGCGTGGCGGCCACGCCGTAGCCGGCGATCAGCTCGGCGGCTTCCGGATGGATGATGTGCGCGCCCAGCAGTTCGCCCGAATCGGCGTCGAACACCGTCTTGACCAGCCCTTCCGCCTCGCCCATGGCGAGCGCCTTGCCGTTGCCGGCGTAGGGAAAGCGCCCGACGCGGATCCGCCGGCCGGCGGCCCCGGCCTGCTCGCGCGCGCGCGCTTCGCTCAGGCCCACGCTGGCCACCTGCGGATGGGCGTAGGTGCAGGCCGGGATGCGCAGCGGGTCGAGCGGCTGGACCGGCTGGCCGGCAATGGCGTCCACGCACAGCAGGCCTTCGTGACTGGCCTTGTGCGCCAGCCACGGCGCGCCGGCCACGTCGCCGATGGCGTACACGCCGGGTTCGGCGGTGCGGCCCAGGCCGTCGGTGACGATGTGGGTGCGCTCGACGCGCACGCGCGTCTGTTCCAGGCCCAGGTCCTCGACATTGCCGACGATGCCGGCGGCGACGATGACGCGCTCGACGTCGACCTCGCGGCGGCGGCCGCCCTGATCGAGCGTCACGCGCACCCCGGCGGCGGTGGGGCAGGAGGCCGCGACGGTGCAATCCGTCAGCACGCGGATGCCCTGTTTCTCGAACGCCTGGCGCGCCAGGCCGGCGATTTCGGCGTCTTCCTGGGGCAGGATCTGCGGCGCCATTTCCGCCAGCGTCACTTCGGCGCCCAGCGTGCGGTAGAAGCTGGCGAACTCGACCCCGATGGCGCCGCCGCCCACCACCAGCAGGGATGCCGGCAGCGCCGCCGGCGCCAGCGCCTCGCGGTAGGTCCAGATGCGTTCGCCGGCCGGCAGCGCGGGCAGGGCGCGGGGCCGGGCGCCGGTGGCCAGCACGATGTGGGCGGCCGACAGTGTCGCGCCGTCGTCGAGCGCCAGCCGGCCGGGACCGTCCAGGCGCGCGCGCGCCCGGTGCACGGCGACGCCGTTCTTCTTGAGCAGGTGCGCGACGCCGCGCCCCAGCTGGCCGGCCACTTTGCGCGAGCGCGCCACCATGGCGGCCAGGTCGGGGCGGGCCGCGGCGGCGCCGGCCACGCCGTAGTCCGCCGCCGCGCGGCAGGCGCGCAGCACGGCGGCGCTGTGCAGCAGCGCCTTGGTGGGGATGCAGCCCCAGTTCAGGCAGATGCCGCCCAGTTCGGCGCGTTCGACCAGGGCGGCGCGCAGGCCGAGCTGGGCGGCGCGCAGCGCGGCCACGTAGCCGCCCGGGCCGCCGCCCACCACGGCGATGTCGTAATCGTGTCGGCTCATCGCGGCCTCACAGCAGGATGCGCACGGGATGCTCGATCCGGGCGCGGAAGGCGGCCAGCCAGCGCGCCGCCACGGCGCCGTCGACCGCGCGGTGGTCGGCCGACAGCGTGACGGTCATGAGCATGGCGGCGCGGATCTCGCCGTCCTCGTCCACCACCGGCCGGCGCCGGGCCGCGCCGACCGCCAGGATGGCGGCCTGGGGCGGGTTGATGATGGCGGCGAACTGGTCGATGCCGTGCATGCCCAGGTTGCTGACCGTGAGCGAGCCGCCGGTGAACTCCTCGGGCCTGAGGCGGTTGGCGCGCGCGCGCGCGGCCAGCTCGGCGATCTCGGCGGCGATGGCGCCCAGCGGCTTGGCGTCGGCATCGCGCACGATGGGCGTGACCAGGCCGCCGTCGGTGGCGACCGCCACCGAGATGTCGGCGCCGGCATGGTGCAGCAGCGCATCGTCCTGCCACGACACATTCAGCCCGGGTTCGTCGCGCAGGGCCTGCGCGGCGGCGCGCACGATGAAGTCGTTGACCGTGGGACGCGCGCCGCCGTCCTGCCCCGCCTGCGCGCGCAAGGCCAGCAGCGCGTCGGCGCGGCAATCGACCGTCAGGTAGAAGTGCGGCACTGTCTGTTTGCTTTCGCTGAGGCGGCGCGCGATGGCGCGGCGCATGCCGGTATGCGGCACGCGCTGTTCGGCCAGGCGCGCGGCTGGCACGGCGGCCGGCGGCGGCGCGGCCGAGGCCGAAGCCGGCGCGCACCGGGCGGCCGCCTCGACGTCGCGCCGCACCACGCGGCCGCGCGGCCCGCTGCCGGCCAAGGCAGCCAGGTCCAGGTTCCATTGCGCCGCCAGCCGGCGCGCCAGCGGGCTGGCCAGGACGCGGCCGGCGATCGTGGCATCCGGCGCCGGGCCGGGCGTTGGCGACGCGGCCGGCGTGCCGCCGGGCTGGGCCGTCGCGGCATCATCTGCCCCGGCGCCCGCGCCTGCCGGCGCGGAGGCGTCGGCATGGCCCGCCAGCGCCGCCTCGATTGCCGCGGCGTCCTCGCCGGTTTCGAGCAGCACGCCCAGCACCGCATTGACCGGCACCGAGGCCGCGCCGGCCGGCACCACGATGCGGCCCAGCACGCCGGCCTGCTCGGCGTTGATCTCGACGATGGCTTTTTCGGTCTCGATTTCGGCCAGCGGCTCGCCCACGGCGACCGCGTCGCCTTCGCGCTTGAGCCACTGGTGCAGGGTGCCGCCGGACGCGTCGGCCGCCACGGCGGGTAGTCTGATCAGGTTTGCCACGCTCGTGTCCTCGCTATGCGGTTGCGGCCAGGTCGGGACGGTACTGCGCCAGGTCGTCGTATTCGACCAGCTCCAGCACGTTGCCCTCCGGATCGCGGAAGAAGGCCAGCCAGGTGCCGGGCCGCACTTCCATGGGCGCCGGCTGGCTGTCGAATGCCACGCCGCGCTCGGCCAGCCGGGCCGCCAGGCCGGCCAGGTCGCGCACGATGAAAGTCAGATAGCTGGCGTTGCGCCGGTCCAGGATGGCGGCGGTGGCGCCGGCCGCCTGCGGCGGCGCGGCCGGCTGCAGCAATTTCAGGCGCTCGCCATAGGGCGTCTGCAGGCGCGCCACTTCGTAGCCGTGCGGGCTCAGGCCGGTGGCCGCGGCCTTGTCGGCCGGCACGGTCACGCGGTTGACCAGCGCCAGGCCCAGCACGCCGACATAGAATTCCAGCAGGCGGTCCAGGTCGGCGCAGCACAGCCCGACTTCCAGGGGCGCGGCCATGTCCAGGCGGGGGGCGGCATTCATGCGCGTTCTCCTATGTCGGCCAGCGCCTCGCGCAGGCCTTCGATGATTTCTTCCGTGCCGGCGTAGGCGGCCCGTTCCAGCACCTTGGAGATGCTGGGCGAGGCCTCGCCGCCCGTGACCCGTTTGACCGGCTGGTCCAGCCAGTCGAAATAGCGTCGCTGGATTTCGTCGGCCAGCATGGCGCCGTAGCCGGTGCCGCGCGCGCCCTGTTCGACGATGAGCACGCTGTTGGTCTTGCGGATGCTGGCGCCGATGGTGTCCCAGTCGAGGCTGGCGCGGTCGAGCGTGCGCAGGTCGATCACCTCGGCATCCGCGCCGCTTTGCTCCACGGCCTCCAGCGCGCGCTGCACCATGGAAAGATAGGCCAGCACGGTGAGCTTGCCACCGGCGCGGCGCACGCGCGCCTTGCCGAAGGGAATATGGAAGTCCAGGTCGTCCTCGGGGATGGAGCCGCTGCTGCTGTAAAGATCGACATGCTCGATCACCAGCACCGGGTCCTTGGAAGCCAGCGCGGTATTCATCAGCCCCACGTAGTCATACGGGGTGGCCGGCGCCACGATGCGCCAGCCCGGCGCGGTGGCGAAGATGCCGGCCGGGTCCATCGAATGCTGCGAGCCATAGCCGGTGCCCATCGCCACCTTGGTGCGCAGCACCAGCGGCACGTCGATGTCGCCGCCGAACATGTGGCGGGCCTTGCCGATCTGGTTGAAGACCTGGTCGGCCGCCACCCACATGAAGTCGGGGTACATGAACTCGACCACGGGCTTGTAGCGGCCGTCCATGGCCAGCCCGCCGCCCAGGCCGGCGAAGGCGTTCTCGGAGATCGGCGTGCCCAGCACGCGGTCGGGGTAGCGCTCTTTCAGGCCGCGCGTGGCGCCGTTGGTCCCGCCCTTGAGCCGGTGCACATCCTCGCCCAGCACCACCACGCCGGCGTCGGCCTGCATGCGGCGGTCCAGCACGTCGGCCACGGCGTCGACGAACTTGCGCTCGGCCATGGGGCCATCGTGCTGGTCAGCTTCCAGGTAGCGCAGGCCTTGCAGTTCCGCGCCGTCGCTGCGCAGGCCCACATCGCGGAAATCCGGGCTGGGCCAGAGCGCCGCGCGGACGCGGCGCTTACCGCCGTCGGCCGCTTCGGTCAGGCGCCCGGCCACCTCGCGCATGGCCTGCTTGCAGGCCTGGCGCAGCGCGTCGACATCCGGCTGCGACAGCAGGCCGCGCCCGATCATCTCGGCGGCCGCCTTGTCGAGCGGGTCGCGGCGCCGCCATTGGGCTTCTTCTTCCTTGCTGCGATAGCCGAAGGCGCTGCCGGGGAACGGGCCGTTCTGGTGGAAGTAGCGGTACACGTCGGCCTCGACAATGGCGGGGCCGTTGCCCGCTCGCATGTGGGCCACTGCTTCGGACATGGCCAGGTACACCGCCAGCGGGTCCATGCCGTCCACTTTCCACGACGGGATGTTGAAGCCCTGGCCGCGCGCCGACAGGCGCGGCTCGGCGGTGGATTCTTCCACGGTGGTCGAGACCGCGTAGCGGTTGTTCTCGATGAAGAAGCACAGCGGCAATCGCCAGGCGGCGGCCAGGTTCATGGTCTCCAGGACCGAGCCGATATTCACCGCGCCGTCGCCGAAGTAGGTCACCGCGACCCGGTCGGTGCCGGCGTGCCGGTGCGCCCAGGCGGCGCCGGCGGCCAGCGGCACGCCGCCGCCCACGATGGCGTTGGTGCCCAGGGCGCCGGCCTCCAGCCAGCGCAGGTGCATGGAACCGCCGCGGCCGCGGCAATAGCCCTGCGCCAGGCCCATGATCTCGGCCAGGGTGCGCTGCAGGACCTCGTCCACCGCTGGCGTCAGCGGCGCGCGCGGATCCAGCCCGCCGGGCGCTACGTGCTGCAGCGCCTTGGCCAGGAACTGGTGGTGGCCGCGGTGCGAGCCGTTGATCTGGTCGCCCGCGCCCAGGGCCAGCACGGATCCGGCCGCGCCGCCTTCCTGCCCGACGGAGGAGTGGGCGGGCCCGTGGATCAGGCCTTCGGCGGCCAGTTCCAATACGGCTTCCTCGAACGCGCGGATCCAGTGCAGCTGGGTCAGCAAAGTGCCCAGCAGGGCCGGGTCGGCGGCGCGCCAGTCGTCGGACTGGGCGGTCAGTTCCCGCCAGGGCGCCCGCGGCGTCAGCGGTCGGTGTGTGGCCATGAGTGTCTCCAGTAGAACGGTGCGCTACAGGTAGCCGTAGCGGCTCCAGCCGCCGTCGGCCACCAGGGTGTGTCCGGTGATGTAGGCCGCCTGGCGCGAGGCCAGGAAGACGGCCAGGTCCGCCATCTCGCCCGGCTGGCCCAGGCGTCCCAGCGGCGTGCGGCGGCGCAGCTGCTCGGGGTCGAGCCGGCCGCGCGCGGCCAGGTCGCGCAGCAGGTCGGTCTCGATGTAGCCCGGCGCGAGCGCATTGACGCGCACCCCCGCATGGCCCCATTCGACCGCCAGGGTCTCGGTCAGCAGCACCACCGCGCCCTTGGTGGCGCAGTAGGCGGCGCGGTCGGGGGCGGCGACCACGCCGTACATCGAGGCCAGGTTGATGATCGCGCCGGCGCGCTGCGCCACCATGCGGCGGCCGGCCGCCTGCGCGCACAGGAACACGCCGGTCAGGTTGATGTCGACCGCGCGGCGCCACTCGTCGGGCTCGATCTCCAGCGCGGGCTTGTTGGCGGAAATGCCGGCGCTGTTGACCAGCACGTCGATGCCGCCGTGCGCCCGCTCGGCCGCGGCGAAGGCGCGCTCGACCGCTTGCGCGTCGGTGACCGAGGCGGGGCAGGCCACGGCCTGGACGCCTTGCGACTGCAGCGCGGCGGCGGCCTCGGCCAGCGCCGCTTCGTCCACGTCCAGCAGCGCGATGCGCGCGCCCTGGCGCGCAAAGGCCTGCGCGGCGGCCAGTCCGATGCCGCGGGCCGCGCCGGTCACGATCACGCTCTTGCCGCGCAGCTCCGGGTAGCAGGCCGGCGCGGCGGCGGTGTCTTCGATTTGCTTCAAGATAGGAATCCGTCAGGTAAGAGGGAGGGAAGCGCGCGCGCCCTGGGCGCTCGGCTCATACGGCCAGCCATTCCTGGACCACGTCCGGGCGTTCATGCAGCGCGGCGGGCGGGCCCTCGAACACCACGCGCCCGTGGCCCATCACATGCACGCGCGAGGACACTTTCAGCGCGATGGCCAGTTTCTGTTCCACCAGCAGCACCGACACGCCGCGCCGATGGATGTCGCGGATCACTTCGGCGATGACCTCGACGATCTTGGGCGCCAGGCCTTCGGTGGGCTCGTCGATCAGCATGACCTTGGGGTTGCCCAGCAGCGTGCGGCACATGGTCAGCATCTGCTGCTCGCCGCCCGACAGGTTGCCGGCCCGGGTGTTGCGCCGCTCTTTCAGGCGGGGGAAATACGTGAACATCTGCTCGGCGTCCCAGGCGGCCGCGCCGGGACGGGCGGGCTGCTCGCCCATGCGCAGGTTCTCGTCCACCGTCAGGTTGGCGAACACCTCGCGCTCTTCGGGCACGTACCCGACGCCCGCGCGGGCGATCTGGAACGCGCGCAGGTTGGTGATGTCGCGGCCCTCGATGGCGATGCGCCCGCGCGCGGCCGGCACCAGCCCCATGATGGTCTTCATGGTGGTCGAGCGGCCGGCGCCGTTGCGGCCCAGCAGGCTCACCACCTCGCCCTGCCGGATGGCCAGGTCGATGCCGCGCAGGATGTGGCTCTTGCCATAGTAGGCATGCACCTGCTGCAGGCTCAGCAGCGTCGGGTCGGTCATACGGTCTGCTCCCCCAGGTAGGCTTCGCGCACCCCGGCGTCGGCGCGGATCTGCTCCGGCGTGCCGGTGGCCAGGATCTCGCCGTACACCAGCACGCTGATGCGGTGCGCCAGCGAGAACACCACCTGCATGTCGTGCTCGACGATCAGCAGGGTGCAGTCGCGCGTGACCTCGCGGATCAGCTCGACGGTGTAGTCCACTTCATGCTGCGACATGCCCGCCATCGGCTCGTCCAGCAACACGACCTTGGGGCGCGAGGCCAGCGTCATGCCGATTTCGAGCGAGCGCTGCTCGGAATAATTGAGGTCGCCCGCGGCCACATCGCGGCGCGCGGTCAGGCGGATTTTCTCCAGCAGGCGGTCGATGTCCTCGTTGACGCCGCGCTGGCGCGCCACCGGACGCCAGAAGTGATACGTCAGCCCGTGCATGCGCAGCACCGCCAGGCGCAGGTTCTCGCGCACGCTCAGGCGCGGGAAGACGTTGGTGATCTGGAACGAGCGCGCCAGCCCCAGCCCGTTGATGCGTTCCGGCGGCAGGCCCTCGATGCTTGCGCCGTCCAGGCGGATATGCCCGGCGCTGGGCGCGAAGCTGCCCGATATCAGATGGAACAGGGTGGACTTGCCGGCGCCGTTGGGGCCGATCACGGCATGGCGCTCGCCGGCTTGCACCGCCAGGTTCACGCCGCGGATGATCTCGGCGTCGCCGAATGATTTGCGCAGGCCGTCCAGCGCGAGAATGGGAGCGGTCATGGCGCGGCCTCCAGCGACAGCGCGGGTTGGGACGGACGGCGCCACAGGGCGGCCGCCCAGCGCGCCGCCAGCAGGCCGGCGCCCAGCAGCGCCAGCGGCAGCCACCAGGTGGCCGGCGAGACGGGCGCCCACTCGCGGCCGAACAGCTCGATCGGCGGCCAGCCGGACGTGGGGTTCATGGCCAGCATGGCGCGGTAGTCGCGCGCGAACATGCGCTGCAGCAGCTCGACCGTGAACACGGTGGCGGCCGTCAACAGCAGTGCGGCGCCCAGCGACACGCCGAAGGGTGGCAGCCAGCGCGCCAGCCCGCGCTCGCGCAGCGAGTGCGCGCCGCGCTGCAGCAGCCCCACCAGGCCGTCCGGCACGAACAGCATCACCAGCACGAACAGGATGCCCTGGTACAGCAGCCACGAGCGCGTCAGGTCCGACAGGGTCTGGCTCAGGAACGTCAGCACCGAGGCGCCCAGCACCGGCCCCAGGAAGGCGTTGACGCCGCCGATGTAGGCGAACAGCACCGCGTCGGTCGACAGCTTGACTTCGAACAGCACGTAGTTGGCGGCCTCGATGTTCAAGGCCTGCAGGCCGCCGGCCACGCCCGAGAACATGGCCGACAGGGCGAACACCACGGTCTTCAGCGTGTGCGGGCGATAGCCCAGGTAGCGCAGGCGCTGGGTGTTCTCGCGCAGGCCGAGCGCCAGCCGGCCCAGCGGCGTGCGGGTCAGGCCGTAGAGCGCGGCCAGGCAGGCCACCACCCAGACCAGCACCAGGTAGTACACCTCGGAGGTCGAGCCGAAGGTGAAGCCCCAGGCCGGCATGCGCATGCTGGAGACGCCGGCTTCGCCGCCGAACAGGGCCTTCAGGTGCGGCGCCAGCGCGTGCAGCAGTTCGGCCAGGGCCAGCGTGATCATGGCGAAGTACACGCCGGAGCGCAGCGTGGCGAACCAGCCGGCCGCCAGCCCGAACAGCAGCCCGGCCGCGCCGCCGACCAGCGGCATCAGCGGCGTGGGCAGCAGCCCGGCGCCGCCCAGCGCGTTCATGGCGTGGATGGTGGCGAAGGTGCCCACGCCGAAATAGGCGGCGTGGCCGAACGACAGCATGCCGGCCTGGCCGGCCAGCAGGTTGAAGGCGCAGGCGAACAGGGCGGCGATCAGCATCTGCACCGCGGCCACCAGCTGGCCGGCCGGCAGCAGGTAGGGCAGGGCCAGCGCGCCGGCCACCAGCAGCGCGGGCAGGGCGAAGGACAGGCCGCGCTTCATGCCTGCTCTCCCTTCAGCCCGGAGGGCCGAACCAGCAGCACCAGCAGCATCAGCAGGAACGGCAGGGTGGCCGCCAGGCTGGAGATCTTCACCGTCATCAGGCCGCCCACCCGTTCGGCCCATTCGCCCGCGCCGAACAGGCCGAACAAGGTGGCCAGGCTGGCGTCGATGCCGACCGAGAACGAACTGAGCAGGCCGATCAGCAGCGAGGCGATCATGGCGCCTTCCAGCGAGCCCAGGCCGCCCACCACGACCACCACGAACACCAGCACGCCGAGCTCCAGCGCCATGTTCGGGTTGGTGGTGTAGAAGGCCCCGGCCACCGCGCCGGCCAGCCCGGCCATGGCGGCGCCCACGCCGAACACGCTCATGAACACCAGCGGCACGTTGTGGCCCAGCGCCTCGGCCATGCGCGGGCGATAGATCGCCGAGCGCACCACGATGCCGACCCGCGTGCGCGCCAGCAGCAGGTAGATGACGGCGAACATGGCCAGCGACACCACGCCCATCAGCAGGCGGTAGAACGGATAGTCGGCCGCGAACACGCGGAAGGCGGCGAAGTTGAGGAATTCGGGCACCCGGTAGTCGACCGGGAAGTCGCCGTAGAACAGCTTGACGAGCTCGGCCACGATGAAGGCCAGGCCGAAGGTGACCAGCAGTTCCTGCGCGTGGCCGTACTTGTGCACGCGGCGCAGGAAGAAGCGTTCCACGCCCATGCCAAGCAGGCCGGCCACCAGCGTGGCCAGCGCTAGCGCGGCCCAGAAGCCGGTGACCGGCGCCAGGGTGTAGGCGGCGTAGGCGCCGATCATGTAGAACGAGGCGTGGGCGAAGTTCAGCACGCCCATCATGCCGAAGATCAGGGTCAGGCCGGCCGAGACCATGAACAGCAGCAGGCCGTAGATCACGCCGTTCAATAGCGAGATGGTGAAGTATTCCATGTGCGCTCCGGAGAATCGTCCGCGCGGCCGCCTCGCCCCGGTGGCAAGGCGGCCGGACACCCGCGACGCGTGTGCGTATCAGCCCTGGTCGGGACGGGCCATCTTGCAGGTGCCCTGCGGCGGGGCCGACACGTCGCCCGCTGCCAGCACCTTGACCGGCTCGAAGCCCATGTCCGTGCCGTCGGTCTTGTACTGGGCGGTCTTGGTCACCTTGGACACCACCATCGGCAGTTGCACCTGGTGGTCTTCGGCGCGCATCGAGTATTCGCCCAGCGCCGTCTTGACCGTGACCTTCTCCAGCGCGCGCGCCAGGTCGGGCACCGGCAGCCGGCCGTCGCGCGGCTGCACCTGCTGCAGCGCCTGGCCGAGGAACCGCATGCCCATCACGGTCTGCGGCTCGACGTAGCTGGGGTAGTGGCCGGTCTTGGCCTTGTAGTCCTCGGCGAACCGGGCGCCTTCCTCGCCGGCCGCCTGGGCGTTGAAGGGATGGGCGATGTAATGGCCCAGCGCTACTTCGCCGGCGTTGGCCAGGTTGCCGACCTGGTCCAGGAACACCGTGCCGAAGCGCACCTTCAGGCCGCCGGCCTGGGTCGCCTTCATGAGCAGCAACAGGTCGTTGGACCAGTTGCCGGTGATGACGGTGTCGGGGTTGGCCGAACGGATGCGGGCGACGTAGGGGGCGAAGTCCTGGATCTTGTTGACTTCGTGCAGTGTCTTGCCCACCACCTGGTAGCCGTAGTCGTCGGCGTAGCGCTCGGTGGCGCTTTCCATGTCCTGGCCCCAGGAGTAGTTCTGGTTGATGGCGTAGACGCGCTTGCCCAGCGTGCCGTCGGCGGCCATGACGGCGGTCAGCGCCTTGACCCGCAGTTCGGCATTGGTGGTGAAGCGGAAATGATAGAAGTTGCACTTCTCGCCGGTCAGCTCGAGCGCTTCGCCGCCCATGTTCAGGAACACGATTTCCTTGCCGGGATTGCGCAGGTTGTATTTGCGCACGTCTTCGGTCAGCTGGCCGGAGATGGCCGACGAAGCGCCCTGGGCGATGATCTGCACGCCGTCCGCGGCGGCGGCGCGGAAGCGGTCCGACGCGCCCACCGGCCCGCCCTGGTTGTCGAACTCGACCAGCTCCAGCGGTTCGCCGTTCCAGCCGCCGGCGGCGTTGATGCGATCCAGCTCGTATTTGATGGCGGCGCGGAACATCTGGCCGGTCGAGGCCTGCGGCCCGGACAGCGTTTCGATCAAGCCGATTTTCACGGGCGCCGCCTGGGCGGCGGCGGCAAGTCCGGCCACGCATAGCGCGCCGGCGGTCAGGGCCAGTTTCATCGTGTCTCCTCCAAAAGATAGGGCAGGGCTTGCGCCTGCTTGCGTGGCGGCGCCAACTGTTTTACGCTTGGCGCCAAGTTGTCAGATAAATAAAAAAGTTATCAGACAAATTATCGGGCACGCTTTTTTGGCGTGTCAAGCAGGGTTTGCGCGGCCTGATGGCCGCCCGCGATGCCGGAGGAGGCAAGATGATTTCGTACCAGGGCCAGGTGGTGGCGATCACGGGCGCCGGCAATGGCATAGGCCTGGCTGCCGCGCGGTTGATGGCCGCGCATGGCGCGAGCCTGTTGTTGACCGACATCGACGCCGGGCGGCTGGCCCCGCTGGCCGCCGAGCTGCAGGCCGCAGGCGCACCGGTGCTGGCGCGCGCGCTGGACGTGGCGTCGTCGGCGGCATGCGAGGCGGTGCTGGGCGAGGCGGCCGCGCATTTCGGCGGGCTGGACCATGTAGTGCACTGTGCCGGCATCTATCCCGAGAAGCTGGCGCACGAGACCAGCGACGCCGACTGGCAGGCCCTGATGCGGGTCAACCTGGACGGCGCGTTTTATGTGTGCCGGGCCGCCCGGCCGCATTTGCGCGAGGCGGGCTCTATTGTGTTGCTGTCGTCCCTGGCGGCGCACCGCGGCAGCTATGCGCATGCCGCGTATGCGGCGTCCAAGGGCGCGGTGTTGAGCCTGGCGCGCAGCCTGGCGCTGGAGTTCGCGCCGCGCGTGCGCGTGAACGCCGTGTCGCCGGGCATCATCGCCACTGCCATGACGCGCGGGCTGATCGACCAGAAGGGCGGCCAGTTGCTCGACAGCACGCCGCTGCGCCGGTATGGCACGGCCGAGGAAGTGGCGGGCGCGATCGCTTTCTTGTGTTCGCCGCTGGCCGGTTTCGTGACGGGCGAAGTGCTGCAGGTCAACGGCGGCATCTACATGGGGTAGGCGTGTTGCCTGCCTCTATACTTCCCCATTCCCGCGAGCGCCGCCATGACCGACCTGTCCCGCCCCGAAGCAGCCCCTGAACCGCCGCCGTCCGGCGCCGCGCGCGGCTCGCTGTCGGCCGGCGTGGCCGATGCGCTGGCCGAGCAGATCCGCCAGGGTGTGCTGGCCCCGGGCGACCGCCTGCCCACCGAGAAGCAATTGACGGAACGCTATGCGGTCAGCCGCGCCGTGGTGCGCGAGGCCATGGCGCGGCTCAAGTCGGAAGGCATGGTGGTGTCGCAGCAGGGCAGCGGCGTGTTCGTCGATCCCAATGTGCACAAGAATGCGTTCCGCGTGTCGGCGCTGAAGCCGCACGACAGCAAGGAGCTGGAGCATATTCTCGAGCTGATGTTGTCGATCGAGGTCACGGCGGCCCGCTATGCGGCCGAACGCCGCAGCGAGGCCGACCTGAAGAAGATCCGCCAGGGGTTGGTGGGCATGGAGTACGCGCTGCTCAACGACCAGCTTGGCGACGAGGAGGACTACCAGTTCCACCAGGCCATTGTGCAGGCGACGCACAATCCATACCTGGTGGCGCTGAGCGAGCATCTCGAAGCAAGCGTGCGGCGCGTCATCCGCAGCGCACGCCACAATACGGCGCGCCGCTATGCGGAGCGCATGGCCGCGGTGCAGAGCGAGCACCAGGCGATTTTCCAGGCCATCGCAGCGGGCGACCCGGAAGCGGCCGGCCGCGCGGCCGAGCAGCACCTGCGCAACGCAGCCGACCGCCTGCGGTTGTTTCGCGCCGAGCGTCGCTAGGGAAAGGGTTGGCTGGCTTGGCCGGAGGGCGGTTGTCTTGAGCAGGGCAAGGTCTTTCTTGGGGCGTCCTGGGCGGGGCTGGGGAGTGCGGGCCGGCCACGTCGCTCGGCTCGGGCGCGCCACCAGGCGCCCTCGGCCCCCTGCGGGGGCTGCCCTCGCTCCAACTGGCCGTCCCGCACTCCCCAGCCCCGCCCAGGACTCGCAGCAGCGGCATGCGGCGGTCCGTTGGACCATTTGGGAACGGGGGGTCAGCGATTGCGTAGGCAGGTGTCAGACACCCCTTGCGACAGTCCCGCCTATCCGCCCCAACCGAGGCAGGGGTGTCTGACACCTGGGCAATACATGAGGGGTCTGATACCCGGGCAACACCAACGTAGGTGTCAGACACCCCCGTGCACATCGTCTCTTCAAGCACGACCGTCGCAAGGGGTGTCTGACACCTGTTAGACCAGCACAAAGGTATCCGACGCCGACCTACCCGAGATCCTGCGAGCCCGGGCGTGCCGGTGGGGCCTGGGCGGCCAGTTGGAGGGAGGGCAGCCCCCGCAGGGGGCCGAGGGCGCCTGGTGGCGCGCCCGAGCCGAGCGACGTGGCCGCCCAGGCCCCACCGGCACGCCCGGGCGTCTCAAGAACTCAGAAATCCCCTCGGACAAATCCCCCAGACTCCTTCACCGACAGCCCCCCGGGAGCTCTCCCCGGCAAGTCACGCGAAAGTCTGCTCCATCTCGCGCCGGAACTGCACCGCCGCGGCGCGTTCGTCGAAATCCACGTCGTGCCAGCGGATCGGCTGCGACTGCCGCACCGGATTCTTCAGCTTGACCTTGTGCGCCAGCCCCAGCGGCAAGTAGCCGTCGGCCACCGAGTCGCGCGCCGGCATCAGCTTGCCGTACACCGTGTAGCCGCCCTCGCCGTCCAGCTCGTCGCCCGGCGCGAGGTCGCGCTTGGCGGTGGCCACCACGTCGCCATGCCAGCCGGAGGCCGAGCCGGTGGGCTCGTGCCGCAGGCCCACGCTCGCCACGCTGATGCCCAGCTCAAGCCCGATCAGGTGATACGGCTTGTACATGGCCGCATAGTTGCCGCTCGGGTCGGTGATCAGGCCGTACTCCTTGAAACAGCGGCGTACGTAGTCGCTGTCCGCCGCCAGGGTCACGTACACCCCCCAGCGCAAGTCGCGGAACACCGGCCGGCCGTCGCGCTCCAGCGAGGAGATCACTTCCACCTGCCCGCGGTGGTGCAGCATGCCGCCTTCCTCGCGCGGGCGCAGCACCCGCGCCAGGTCATCCACCCCGCAGGGCGGGAAATGCAGCCCGGACGGCGCCGGCAGCAGGCCGGTGGCGTTGGCCACCGCGGCCATTTCGATGGCGCTCTTGGTGCCATCCAGGAAGCTGTTGAACATCTGCGCGTTGAAATCGCCCGCGGCCACCATCTCGTCGGTGAACCCGTAGTACGGCCAGACCGTGTCCGGGGTGGACGTGTGGAACTCCGGCAGGTACTTGGTGCCCTTGCCGGCGGCGATGACCTCGAAGCCACTGGCGCGCGCCCAGTCGACCATCTCGCAGATCAGGGCGGGCTGGTCCCCGTAGGCCAGCGAATAGACAATGCCGGCCTCGCGCGCGCGGCGCGCCAGCAGCGGACCGGCCAGCGCGTCGGCCTCGACGTTGACCATGATGATGTGCTTGCCGTGCTCGCAGCAGGCTTGCACGTGGGCGATGCCGGCGGCCGCCTGCCCGGTAGCGTCGATCACGATCTCGACTTCCGGGCTGGCGATGACCGCGGGCGTGTCGTCGCTGAAATAGACCCGCCCGGAGCGCGCCGCGTCATGCAGGCTCTCGGCGCGCAGCGCGTCGGCCGGCCATCCCACCCGCGTCAGCGCCGCGCGGGCCCGGTCCGGCCGCAGGTCGGCTACCGCCACCAGCTGGATGCCGGGCGTGCGGCGCGCCTGGCTGAGGAACATGGAACCGAACTTGCCGGCGCCGATCAGCGCCACCCGCAGTGGCTTGTGGTCGGCCTGGCGCTGCTTGAGCAGGCGGTGCAGGTTCATTGTGCAGTCTCCTCCAGGCGTTCGAGCGAGGTCCGTGCCGCCTCGGCCGGCGTGCCATTTTTCCATGGCAGTTCCACAGCATAGTCCTTTTGCAGGCAATCGTCGGGCAGGCAATCGATCGGCGTGAAATCCCGGTGGGCGATCCATTCCACCCGCTTGAAGCGCCGGATATGGTTCGATACCGCGCACAGGCTCAAATAGACGCTGACGCGGTTCCAGGGGCTGAGGTTGGAAGACGACGCATGCACCAGGCACGAGTGGAACAGCAGCATCGACCCGGCCGGCCCCTTGGGCGCGACGATGCCGCCGTCGCGGCCCCCGGCCTTTTCCACCATGGTGCGGATGTTGTCGTTGTTGATGGTCCAGAGCGGATAGCTGGTGGTGGTGGTGTCGTGGCCCGCCTCGAGCACGCCCAGCCGGTGGCTGCCCGGGATGAACATCAGCGGCCCGTTGTACTCGTTGACCTCGTCCAGGAAGATGGCCACGTTCATGGCCCGCGGGGTGGGCATCAGGTCGTCGTTCAGCCAGGTGCCGTAGTCCTGGTGCCATTGCCATACGTCGCCGTCGAACGCGTTCTTGCCGTTGATCTTGAACTGGTGCATGTACACGGGTTCGCCGAACAGCTGCTCGACCGGGCGCACCATGCGCGGATGCCGGGCCAGGCGCGCGAACGGCGCGCTGTACAGGTGGGCCGCGAAATTGGTGCGGACCGCGCCGCCGTGCTTTTCGCGCACGTTCTCGGGCCGGTCCTGCGCGTAAAGGCGCGGCACCTCCTCGGTGAGCGTGGCGATTTCCTGCGGGGAAAACAGGGCGGGGAAGAACAGATACCCGTCCCGGTCGAATTGATCGCGTTGCGCTTGGCTCAGTTGCATCGTCGTCTCCGGGTGGGGCCGGCTGCGGCCGGCTCTGGTGCTTCCGGCGTCGCGCGCCGGTGTAGGGAAAATCGCGCCTCAGGCGCGCGGGGCGTCGCGCAGGCGCGGGATCAGCCCGGCCGCGGCGCGTTCGGCATGTTCGCGCGACAAGGCGGCGGCGCGCTCGTCGTCGCCGGCGTTGATCGCGTCCACGATGGCAATGTGCTCGTCCCACAGGCCCGCGCGCACGCCGGCCGGCTCGGAGACGGCGCACATCACGCGCTCCAGGTGGCCCCATTGCGGCTGCATGACCGAGGCCAGCAGCCGGTTGCCCGATGCGTCGTAGATGGCATGGTGCAGCCGCGTATCGGCGGCGATCAGGGCCGGCATGTGGCCGCGCCGCATGGCGGCCAGGCCGCGCTCGACCAGGGCGGCGGGCAGCGGCGGCGCGGCGCCGGCCGCCACGCGCCGGGCGGCCAGCCGCGCCGCCAGGGCGTCCACCTCGGCGCGCAGTTGATAGAACTCGGCCACCAGTTGCGGGTCGAGCGGCGCGACCTGCAGGGTGCCGCGGCCGTCGGCGCGTATGGCCAGGCCATCGCGTTCCAGGTGGGCCAGCGCTTGCAGCACCGGTTGGCGCGAGATCCCGAAGCGCGTGGCGAGCTCTTCCTGTCCCAGCCGCAGGCCGGGGGCCAGCTGGCCGCCGATGACGGCTTCGCGCAATTGCGTGTAGACGGTGTGGGCCAGGTCGCTGGCGGGAGGCAGGGGCTTGAGCATGGCGCGGTCCGTGGATTTCTGTATTCAGAATACAGAAATCCACGGCCTTGTCACGCTGCGGCGCCGCATTGGCGCCGGCGCCGGCCCCTAGCGGTCCGCGCTGTAGAGTTCGCCGGCCAGCACGTTGCGCCAGTTGGCCCAGGTCAGGCGCGGCCGGTCGGTTTCCTGGCGGTTGTAGGGCGCGTCGTAGATGATGTGGCGCCAGCTGGGGCGCACCGCGCCGGTAATGCGCGGCTTGTCGTCGATCAGCAGGTCGCCGCGCACCAGGGTCTTGTCACGGGTCAGGATCAGGCGTTCGGTGGCGGCCCGGCCCAGGTGGCGTTCCACCCACAGGTATTTCTCGGCGACGCAGTTCTCGAACTGGTGCAGCGGCGACGAGCAAATGCGCACGTCCATGCCCAGCGCGGTCAGTTCGCGGTACGCCTCGATCGCGCCGGCCACTGGCGGCAGGTTGCGGATGAAGCCGGGCGCGGTATAGATCGCCTCGGCCCGGGCGCGCAACGCGGGCGGATAGTCTTCCAGGATGCGGAACGACTGGCGCTGCTCATAGGCGACCGGTTCGATGTCGGGGTGCCGCTGGCGCCAGGCGGCCAGGAAGGCGTGTTCGAAGTCGGCCAGGACGCCGTCTTGGTCTAGCAGGATGAGCATGGTGCGCGTGCGGCGGGGGCGGGGCCCCGATTTTGCCATGCGCCGCGGGGCCGCGCTCAGGCTGCCGAGCTGGCCAGCATGCGGTAGCGCGCCGTGCCTTGCTGGGGGCGCGATTCCATCAGCAAATAGCGGTCGTAGCGCCATTGCACCGGCGGCGGCGCTTGCGCGGGCCAGTCCAGGCTGGCGGCGCGGCGCAGCAGGGTGACGTGCGGGCGGAAGGGCTGCGCCGGGCGGTGCCAGCCCAGCGGCTCGAGCCAGTCCCACAGCTCGTCGTAGGTGCGCCGCAGCGCCGCGCCGACCTCGGGCGGGCCGGCCCAGACGATGCCCTGGCGCGCGAAGGCGCCGTAGCGGTCCAGGGTGATGCTGCCGGGCGTAGCGCGCCGCCGCGCCGTGCCGGCAACCAGCTCGGGCACGCGTTCAGCGTCGACCGCGCCCAAAAATGCCAAGGTCAGGTGCAAGGTGTCGGGCCGCATGGCGCGCCCGCCGCAGGCGGCCCGGGCTTGTGCGGCCCAGTCCGCCAGCGTGGCGGCCAGTGCGGGCCCAGGCCATAGTGCGAAGAACAGCCTGGCCCGGCTTGGCGGGACTGCACGGGCAGGCGCATCGGAAGGGGAAGAGGCGGGCATGACGCCACATTATGGCCGACTCCCGGCTGGTCGGGCGAGGACCCCTCGCCCGACCGCCTAGCGCTGCGCCAGCGCCGGCGGCAGCGGCGTATCCCAGCCGCCGCCCAGCGCGCGGATCAGGTCCACCGCCGAACGCGCCCGCTCGCCGTCCAGCTGCACGGCCACGCGCTGCTGCGCCAGCACGGTGCGGTCGGCTTCGATCACGTCCAGATAGCTGATAGAACCTTCGCGGTACTGCGTCAGCGAAATGCGCGCCGCCCGCTGCGAGGCCTGCAGCGCCGCGTCATGCACTTCGGTCTGGGTAGAAAGGATGCGCAGGTTGGCCAGGTTGTCTTCCACTTCGCGGAACGCCGTCAGGACCGTCTGGCGGTAATTGGCGACGTCTTCCTCGTACTCCGCGCGGGCGCGGTCCAGGCCGGCCTGGCGGCGGCCGCCATCGAAGATCGGCAGCGACAAGGCGGCTCCCACCAGCGGCCCCAGCAGGAAGGTGCGGCTGGACCATTCGAACAGGTCGCCCAGTTCCGCCGACTCGAACCCGGCCGCGCCGGTGATGTTCAGGCTGGGGAAGAACGCCGACTTGGCCACGCCGATGCGCGCATTGGCGGCGGCCATGGCGCGCTCGGCCGCGGCGATGTCGGGGCGGCGCTCCAGCAGGGTGGACGGCAGGCCCGCCGGCACGTTGATGGAAATCCGCGTCAACGGCTGCGAGGGCAGCGAGAATTCCGACGGCGCCTTGCCCAGCAGCACGGCCAGCGCGTGTTCGGCATTGGCGCGGCGGCGTTCGAAGCCCAGCGCTTCCGAGCGCGCCGATTCCAGTTCCGAGCGGGCGCGCGCCAGGTCCAGTTCGCTGATGTCGCCCGCGTCGTAGCGGCGCTGGATCAGTTGCAGCGTGTCCTCGCGCAGCTTGACGGTCTGCCGGTACAACTGCAGCCCGGCGTCCAGTTCGCGCACCTGGAAGTAAGCCGACGCCACGTCGGCCTGCAGGGCCAGCAGCACCGAGCGGTACAAGGCTTCGCTTTGCTGCGCGTCGGCGGTGGCGGCGTCCACGTTGGAGGCCACGCGGCCGAACAGGTCCACCTCATAGGACACGCCCGCCTGGACGCGCCATAGCGTCGAGGGGTCGGTCGAGGCGTCCGCCGCCAGGCCCTGCGAGGCGGGCGAAGGGCGCTGGCGCGTGGGGCCGAAGCCCGCGTCGAGGGTCGGGAACTGGTCCGAGCGCGCCGTGCCCAGCAGCGCGCGCGCCTGCTTCAGGCGGGCGGCGGCGGCCTGCAGGTTCTGGTTGGCCTGCTGCGCCTCGATCTCCAGCGCGTTCAGGGTGTCGTCGCCGAACAGCTTCCACCATTCGCCGCGCAGGGCCTGCTCGGCCGGCTGGGCCGTCTGCCAATTGCCGGCTTCGTGCGGGGCCAGGACGGGTTGCGCCGGGGCTTCCTTGTAGGCGGCCGGGGTGGCGACGTCGGGCCGCTGGTATTCGGGGCCCACCGCGCAGCCGGCCAGCACCAGCAGCATGGCCAGCAGGGCGGAAACACGAGTCGTTGAGTGCTTCATGATCAATCTTTCTCTTCAATGGCTGGCGTGCGGCGCGGTGACGGGCGCCTCGTGCGGGGCGGCCGAATGCAGCTTGCGCGCGCCCAGGGACCGCAGCAGCACATAGAACACCGGCGTCAGGAACAGGCCGAACAGGGTCACGCCCAGCATGCCGAAGAACACCGCCACGCCCATGGCATGCCGCATCTCCGAGCCGGCGCCGGAGGACAGCACCAGCGGCACCACGCCCATGATGAACGCGATCGAGGTCATCAGGATGGGACGCAGGCGCAGGCGGCTGGCCTCGATGGCCGCCTGCAGCGGCGTGCTGCCCTGCATCTCCAGTTCGCGCGCGAATTCCACGATCAGGATGGCGTTCTTGGCCGACAGCCCCACCAGCACCATCAGCCCTATCTGGGTGAAGATGTTGTTGTCGCCGCCGGTCAGCCATACGCCCGCCAGCGCCGCCAGGATGCTCATCGGCACGATCAGGATGACCGCCAGCGGCAGGGTCAGGCTTTCGTACAGCGCGGCCAGCACCAGGAACACCAGCAGCACGCTGATGGGGAATACCCAGATGCCGGCATTGCCCGCCAGGATCTGCTGGTACGTCAGGTCGGTCCATTCGAACTTGATGCCGCGCGGCAGCGTTTCGGCGGCGATGCGCTCGGCCGCGTCCTGCGCCTGGTCCGACGAATACCCGGGTGCCGGGCCGCCGTTGATGTCGGCGGCGGTGAAGCCGTTGTAGCGCACCACCATTTCCGGGCCGTAGGTCTGCTTGACGTCGACCAGCGCCGACAGCGGCACCATCTGGCCGTCCAGGTTGCGGGTCTTCAGCTGCAGGATGTCGTCCGGATGCGAGCGGTACGGCGCGTCGGCCTGGGCCCGCACCTGGAACACGCGGCCGAAGCGGTTGAAGTCGTTCACGTACATCGAGCCCAGGTAGATCTGCAGCGTGTCGAACACGTCGGTGACCGGCACGCCCAGCTGCTTGGCCTTTACCCGGTCCAGGTCGACGTCCAGTTGCGGCACGTTGATCTGGTAGTTGGAGAACGTCGGGCCCAGCTCGGGCGTCTGCCGCGCCTTGGCCAGGAAGGCCTGGGTGGCCTTGTCCAGCTCGGCGTAGCCCAGCGCGGCGCGGTCCTCGATCTGCAGCTTGAAGCCGCCCATGGTGCCCAGCCCCATCACCGGCGGGGGCGGGAACACCGCGATGAAGGCGTCCTTGATGCCGGCGAACTTGGCATTCAGCTTGCCCGTGATGGCGTCGCCCGACAGTTCGGCGCCGTGGCGCTCGGCGAACGGCTTGAGCGTCACGAACACGATGCCGGCGCTGGAACTGTTGGTGAAGCCGTTGATCGACAGGCCGGGGAAGGCAATGGCGCTTTCCACGCCGGGTTCCTTCAGGGCGATGTCGGACATGCGGCGGATCACGTCCTCGGTGCGGTCCAGCGAGGCGCCGTTGGGCAACTGCGCGAAGCCGATCAGGTATTGCTTGTCCTGCGCCGGCACGAAGCCGCCGGGCACGATGTACGAGATGCCCACGGTGGCCGCCAGCAGCAGGGCGTACACGCCCATGGCGCCGGCCTTGCGGCGGATCACGCCGGTCACGCCGGTGGCGTACGCATCCGACGAGCGCCCGAAGAAGTCGTTGAACCAGTTGAAGAACCGTCCGAACACCCGGTTCATGGCGCGCGTCAGCCAGTCGGGCTTGTCATGGTGGCCCTTGAGCAGCAGGGCCGACAGCGCCGGCGACAGGGTCAGCGAATTGAAGGCCGAGATCACCGTCGAGATGGCGATGGTCATGGCGAACTGCTTGTAGAACTGCCCCGACAGGCCGGTCATGAAGGCCAGCGGCACGAACACCGCGCACAGCGTCAGCGCGATGGCGATGATGGGCCCGCTGACTTCGCGCATGGCACGGTAGGTGGCCTCGCGCGGGGTCAGCCCGGCGGCGATGTTGCGCTCGACGTTCTCCACCACCACGATAGCGTCGTCCACCACGATGCCGATGGCCAGCACCATGCCGAACAGCGATAGCGCGTTGATTGAATAGCCGAACAGCAGCAATAGCGAGAACGTGCCCACGATCGACACCGGCACCGCCAGCAGCGGGATGATGGAGGCCCGCCAGGTCTGCAGGAACACGATCACCACCAGCACCACCAGCGCGATGGCTTCCAGCAGGGTCGAGATCACCGCCTTGATGCTGGCCCGCACGAATTGCGTCGGGTCGTACTCGATGCGGTATTCCACCGACGGCGGGAAATCGGCCGACAGTTCCTGCATCACTTCGCGCACCTGGGCCGACACGTCCAGCGCGTTGGCGCCGGGCGACTGCATGATGCCCATGCCGATGGCCGGCTTGTTGTTCAGCAGCGAACGCAGGCCGTATTCCTGCGCGCCCAGTTCGATGCGCGCCACGTCCGACAGGCGCGTCACGGCGCCGTCGGGCGATGACTTCAGGATGATGTTGCCGAACTCCCGCTCATCCTGCAGCCGGCCCTGCGCATTGACGGAGAACTGCATGGGGACGTCGCCCTGGGTGGGCGAGGCGCCGATCACGCCTGCCGCCACCTGCACGTTCTGTTCGCGGATGGCGTTGACCACGTCCATGGCGGTCAGGCCGCGCTGCGCGACCTTCTGCGGGTCCAGCCAGACCCGCATCGAGTAGCTGCCCGAGCCCCAGATCTGCACTTCGCCCACGCCGCTGATGCGCGACAGCCGGTCCTTGATGTTCAGGACCGCGTAGTTGCGCAGGTAGGTGATGTCGTAGCGGTCGTCCGGCGAGATCAGGTGCACCACCAGGGTCAGGGTGGGCGAGCTCTTGGTGGTGGTCACGCCCAGGCGCTGCACGTCCGGCGGCAGGCGCGGCAGGGCCTGCGACACGCGGTTCTGCACCAGTTGCTGGGCCTTGTCGGGGTCCACGCCGAGCTTGAAGTACACCGTCACCGCCAGGTTGCCGTCGCTGTTGGCCTGCGACTGCATGTACAGCATGTCTTCCACGCCGTTGATGGATTCCTCCAGCGGCGAGGCGACGGTGGCGGCGATGACTTTGGGGTTGGCGCCGGGATACTGGGCCCGCACCACCACCGAGGGCGGCACGACTTCGGGGTACTCGGAGATGGGCAGCTGGAACATGGCCAACAGGCCCGCCAGCAGCACCACCACCGACAGCACGCCCGCGAAGATCGGCCGGTCGATGAAGAACTTGGAGATATTCATGCTTGTGTCCGGTGACTTACTTCAGGCTGGCCGCGGCGGTCTGGACAGTGGCCGGGGGCGTGTCCATGGAAACCAGGTTGGGGGCCACCGTCTCGCCGGGGCGCACGCGTTGCAGCCCGTTGACGACGATGCGCTCGCCAGGCTGCAGGCCGCTGGTGATGACGCGCAGCTTGCCCTGGCTGGCCCCCAGCGAGACCTGGCGGTAGGCGGTGCGGTTGGCGTCGTCCACCACCAGGACGAACCGCTTGTCCTGGTCGGTGCCGATGGCGCGCTCCTCGACCAGCACGGCCTCGCGCGGCTCGGTGCCGCCCAGGCGGATGCGGGCGTACATGCCCGGCACCAGCAGGCCGTCGGCGTTGTCGAACACCGCGCGCACGCGGATGGTGCCCGAGGCGGTGTCGATGCGGTTATCCACCGAATACACCACGCCCTGGCGCGAATAGCCCGCCTCGTTGGACAGGCCCAGTTGCACCGGCACCTGCGCGGCGCCGCCGCGGGCCGGGCTGACATACTTCAGGTAGGCCTCTTCGTCGACGTCGAAGGCCGCGTACATGCGCGATACCGACACCAGCGTGGTCAGGGGCACCGAGCCGGCGCCGGCCGCCACCACGTTGCCGACCGTGACCTCGGCGCGCGACACCCGGCCGGACACAGGCGCCACGATGTTGGTGTAGCCCAGGTTCAGGCGGGCGGCGTCCAGCGCGGCCTCGGCGGCCTGCAGGTTGGCGGCGGCCTCGCGCGCGTCGTTGCGCTTGGATTCGAAATCGCGCCGGGCGATGGCATTCTCGGCCAGCAGGCGCTTGCCGCGCGCCAGTTCCGAGGCGGTGAAGGCGACCCGAGCGCGGGTCGCCGCCAACTGGGCTTCGGCGCGGGCCACTTCGGCCGCGTAGGGGCGCGGGTCGATGGTGAACAGCGGGTCGCCCTGCTTGACCAGGCTGCCGTCCTGGAAATGCACGGCGGTCAGGGTGCCCGACACCAGCGGCCGGATGTCGACCCGGTCGATGGCTTCCAGGCGGCCGGAATAGTCCTGCCAGTCGATAATGGTCTTGCCCAGGGCGGGCGCCACGTCCACCGCGGGCGCCGCCGGGGCGGCCTGGGCCTGGGCGGTGCCGGTCCCGGCCGGGCCGCGCAACAGGGTATAACCGCCGCCGGCGGCGATCAGGGTCGCGAAAACCGCCAGCAATACAATGCGTTGGCGCGAAACAATCATGGTGTTTCCTTGAGCAGAATAGGGGACGAATGACCGGGGCGGGCGGGGGAGGGAGCCCCTGCGGGCTATGGCCAGTGCGATTGCATTGGCCTCAGGCTATCGGTCGATCCAAGACGATTGCATTCTGAATGTTTTGTGGTGGGGGATAAACATCGCCAGGGCGTCAACACTGTTCGCCGTGAACGAACAATATCGGCACAAAGCGCGGTATGCTGACGCACTTCACCATCCAGGACACGACCATGGACCGCTTCCAAGCCATGCAGGTCTTCGTGCGCGTTGTCGACGCCAATAGCTTCACCCGCGCGGCCGACAGCCTGGCGTTGCCCCGCACCACTGTCACGACTGCCATCCAGAACCTAGAGCGCCGCCTGGGCGTGCGCCTGCTCAACCGCACCACGCGCCGCATCAGCCTGACGCCGGACGGCGCGGCCTACTACGAACACAGCACCCGCATCCTGGCCGAGGTCGAGGAAACCGAGGCCTGCTTCCAGGAAGCCGCCCTGCGGCCCAAGGGCAAGCTGCGCATCGACGTGCCGGCCAGCATCGGCCGGCTCATCCTGATCCCGTCGTTGTGTGAATTCCACACTCGCTATCCCGACGTGGAGCTGGTCATCGGCATGGGCGACCGGCGGGTCGACATGGTGCAAGAGGCCGTCGACTGCGTGATCCGCGGCGGCGAACTGGAAGATTCCAGCCTGGTGGCGCGCCGCATCGGCACCTTCCAGAGCCTGACCTGCGCGGCGCCGTCGTACCTCGAGCGCCAAGGCATGCCGCATACGCTGGAAGACCTGAAGAGCCATTATGCGGTGCATTATTTCTCGAGCCGCTCCGGCCGCAACTGCAACTGGGATTTCGTCATCGACGGCAAGACGCGCGAAGTGGACGTGCCCGGCTGCGTCTCGGTCAACGACTGGAGCGCCCACCTGGCCTGCGCCCTGCAGGGCTTCGGGCTGGTGCAGACCGCGCGCTTCATGGCCCTGCCGCACCTGCAGGCGGGCGAGCTGATCGAGGTGCTGCCGCAATGGAAGCCGCGTCCGGTGCCGATCTCGCTGCTGTATCCGCAAAGCCGCCAGTTGTCGCCCAAGGTGCGGGTGTTTTCCGATTGGGTGGCCGAACTGTTCGCGCGCTGCCCGCTGCTCAGCGGCGGCGACGGCACCGAGGGCTGCTATGGAATCGAGAAGGCCGAGCTGACCCCGGCCGCCGAAAAGGCCACCCGGCGCGGCGTGGCGGTGGAAGCCGAGTACGTACTCTGACGCCCCCCCTCCCGGGGGCGTTGCGCGCTTCCCTCTCAAGGGGGCGAAGCTGGCGGACCGGCGGAGCCGGCTCCGCGGCGTCCCCGGTCCAGCCGCGCCTGCCTGGGTGCGGGCGCCCCGATGAGCCGGCGTGGTCCGCCTGCCGGTGGCGGGCGGACCGGTACTGTATATTTGGGCGTCGCATTCACCCCCAGCCACCGCCCGCCCATGCAGCAGCCTGTCCTACCCGCGTACCTGATCGCCCGCTGGTTACTCCTGCTGGTGCTGCTGGCGGGTGCTTATTTCCTGAGCGGCTTCCTGGTGCCGGCCCTGGCGGCGCTGATCATCGGGCTGGCCACGTGGCCGCTGTACCAGCGGCTGGTCGAGCGCTGCGGCGGCCGGACCGTGCCCGCCGCCACGCTGGCCCTGGTCGGCGTCATCCTGGTGCTGATCATTCCCCTGACGCTGGCGCTGTCGTACGCCGTGCAGGAGGCCAGCAACTTCTTCGCGTGGGCCCTGGCCGCCAACCGCCACGGCGTGGCGGTGCCGGGCTGGATTTCCTCCCTGCCGGTGGTCGGCCCGCGGCTGTCGGTCTACTGGCAGACCTACCTGGGCGAGCCGCACGCCCTGGGCGCCCTGGTCGAGATGGTCAGCGGCGAACACCTCGGCAACATCTACCGCATGGTGCTGTCGGCGACCGGCAACGCGTTCCAGTTGCTGCTGAACGTGGTGTTCATGCTGATCACCCTGTTCTTCGTCTACAAGGATGGCGACCGCATGATCGCGCAGCTCGACGTGCTGGGCGAGCGCATCCTGCCTTCGCGCTGGCTGCGCTTCTCGCGCGTGGTGCCGGCCACGGTCGGGTCCACGGTCACCGGCATGAGCCTGATCGCCGTCGGCGAAGGCGTGGTGCTGGGCCTGGCGTACTGGGTGGCGGGCGTGCCGTCGCCCGTGCTGCTGGGCGTGGTCACCGGCTTCATGGCGCTGATCCCCGGCGGCGCGCCGCTGTCGTTCACGCTGGTGTCGCTGTACCTGGTCGGTTCCGGCCACTTGGCGGCCGGCCTGGCGCTGTTCGCCTGGGGTACCATCGAATTGTTCATCGTCGACAAGACGCTGCGGCCGCGCCTGGTGGGCGGGCCGGTGAAACTGCCGTTCCTGCCCACTTTCTTCGGCCTGATCGGCGGCGTCAAGACCATGGGTATCGTCGGGCTGTTCGTCGGCCCGGTGTTGATGGCGTTGCTGGTGGCAGTATGGCGCGAATGGGTGCGCAACGTCGAGCGCGAGCGCGACGCCGCCCGCCTGGAAGGCGTCGGCGAGCCGCGCGGCGACTGACCTCGGAGGAAGCATTCGTGTCGACCATCGCCGATCAAGTGGCGATATTGCGCCAGCAGGGTTTCGTGGTGGCGCGGCGGCTCGCCGCGCCGGATGTGGTGGCCGCGTTGCGGGACGAGGCCGAGCGCCAATTGGCGCAGGCCGTCGGCCCGCTCGAATACGAGGCCGACCTGCAGTATCCCGGCGCGCCCGCCTCGCGCCAGGCGCAGGGCGGCGCCACGGTGCGCCGGCTGCTCGGCGCCTATGGGCGCGGGCCGCTGTTTCGCCAGTGGGCCACCACGCCGGTGGTGGCCGAATGGCTGCGGGCCTATTTCAACGACACGCCGGTGCTGTCCACCGTGCACCACAACTGCGTGATGACCAAGCATCCGGCCTACGGCAGCCTGACCGGCTGGCACCAGGACATCCGCTACTGGTCGTTCAGCGCGTCCGACCTGGTGTCGACCTGGCTGGCGCTGGGCAACGAAACCGCCGACAACGGCGGCCTGTTCTTCCTGCCCGGCTCGCACTCCGTGTCCTTCCCGGCCGAGCGGTTCGACGACAAGAAATTCTTCCGGCCGGAACTGCCCGAGAACCGCGCCTGGATCGACCGCGCGGTGTGCCCGGAACTGCAACCCGGCGACGTGGTGTTCTTCCACTGCCGCACCCTGCACGCCGCGCGCCAGAACAGCAGCGACCGCGTCAAGCTGTCGCTGGTGCACACGTATCATCCCGCCAGCTGTACGCCGCTGCCCGGCACGCGCTCGGCATCGTCGCCGGGCGTGCCGCTGGACCCCGCCGGGCGCTGAATCCATCCCCCGCGGCCGTCCAGCCGCAAGACCTGGTCGTGAAACGCGTCCAGGGTATTGCGGTGCCCCACGCTGACCACCGTGCAGTCCGGCAGCGCGCCGCGCAGCAGGCTGTAGAGCGTGTGTTCCAGGCCGTCGTCGGTGGCCGACGTGGCCTCGTCCAGGAACACGATGGCCGGGCGATTGAACAGCACGCGCGCGAATGCCAGGCGCTGCTGCTCGCCCAGCGACAGCACGCGCGTCCAGTCCGCCGCCTGGTCCAGCATGGCGCACAGGTGGCCCAGGTTGACGCGCCGCAGGATCCCGGCGATGCGCGCATCGTCCGCGGCGGCGGCCGCGGACGGATAGGCTACCGCGGTGCGCAGGTCGCCCAGCGGCAGGTAGGGGCGCTGCGACAGGAACAGCGCGCGTGCGCCGAGCGGCCGCCACACCTGTCCGCTCGCGTATGGCCACAGGCCCGCCACGGCGCGCAGCAGCGTGGTCTTGCCGCTGCCCGAGGGGCCCTTGACCAGCAGCGCCTGGCCGGGCGCCAGCCGCAGCTGCAGCCCGGCGAGCAGCGGGCGGCCGTCCGGATAGCGCACATCCAGCGCATCGATGCGCAAGCCATGCCGGCAGTCGCCGGTCTCGACGCGGGGCAGGGCGCGGGCCTGCCGGTTGGCGTCCTGGAACCCGTCCAGCCGCGCCAGCGTGGCGCGGTATTGCGCAAAGCTGTCATACGACATGCGGAAGAACGACAGCGCATCCTGTACCTGGCCGAACGCCTGGGACGTCTGCATGACGTCGCCCAGCTTGATGGCGCCACTGAAAAAGCGCGGCGCCTGCAGCATGAACGGGAACACCACCGCCACTTGGCTGATGGCCAGGTTCAGGCCGCTGAATTTCAGCGTGCGGCGCACCAGCGCCCACAAGTTGGCGATATACGCCGCGAAGCGCGCGCGCAGGGTCCGGCGTTCGACCTCCGCGCCTCTGTAGAAAGCGATGTTCTCGGCATTCTCGCGCAGCCGCACCAGCGCGTAGCGGAAATTGGCGGCCAGTTGCTCGCCCAGGAAATTCAGGCGGATCAGCGGCCGGCCTATCTTGAACGCCAGCAGCGTGGCCAGGATCACATACAGGTAGACCAGCAGCACCATGGCGCGCGGCAACTGCAGCCCGCCCAGTTGCAGCGGGCCCGACAGGTTCCACAGGATGAGCGTGAACTCCACCAGCGACACCAGCGCGCCGACCGCGCCCAACGCCAGCGTGCGCGAGCCGCTGACAAAGGCGGCGATATCCAGCTCGATGCGCTGGTCGGGGTTGTCGACCGGCGAGTCCAGGAACTGGCCGCGGTAATAGGCGCTGCCGGCCAGCCAGTCGTGCGTCAGGGCTTCATTCAGCCAGCTGCGCCAGCCGATCTCGAACGACTGGCCGACGTAGTAGTCCAGCAGCGCGCGCAGCACGTGCACCGTCGCCAGTACGCCGAACACGGCCAGCATCGTCCAGAACGCGCGCGCGTTCAGCGCTTGCAGCGCGTTGTAGAACCCCTTGTACCAGTACGAGAACAGCACGGTCATGCGCACCGACCACAGGGCCAGCAGCAGTTGCAGCGCCAGGCTGGCAAGCGGCCGCCAGCCGCGCCGCGGCGTCAGGTAGGGCCAGGCCAGGCGCCAGAATTGCCGGCCCCAGCGCGTGCCGCGGACCAGGGCCCAGGCCATCGCGATGGCGCCGGCGCCGGCGATGGCCCAGGCGTAAAGCAGCCAGAGCAGGCTGTCGCCCAGTTGCCGATGCCAATTCAGGTCCATGAAAGGTGCGTCTTGTTCTTTTGCAAGTTAGACGCGCCCTGGAAGAATAGTTCCTGCTAGCCGGGGTGGGCGGCCGCCGCCGCGTCCCAGAAGGCCTCGGCCGCCGGCGTCTGCGCGGCGGCGGCGCGGAACAGGCGGATCTCGGCCTGCAGCCGCCAGGCCGCGTCGCCCGCCTCGACCAGCCGCCGCTCGCGCAGTTCGGCATCCACCATGCTGTGCGGCAGCCAGGCCACGCCGCGCCCGTCCAGCGCCATGCTCTTGAGCACCGCCGCCAGGTGCGCCGTGAACACCGGCTCGACCCGGGTGCGCTGCAGGGCCGGGCCCAGCAGGGCGCCCACCAGGCGGCCCAGGCCGGACTCGGCGCTGTAGGCCAGCATGGGCACGGCCTTGCGCGCGCCGCCGCCCAGGGCGTGGCGCGGCCGGCCCGCGCGATCCGGCGCGCAGACCGGCACCAGCGTCTCGGCGCCGACCCGCACGGAACGGTAGGCGGAGGTATCCAGCCGGCCGGGCGCCTGGGGGTGGGTATGGCACAGCAGGAACTGCACCCGGCCCTGCTGCATCCAGGCTTCGCACTGCTGCAGCATGTCCGAGACCAGTTGGATGGGGCCGACCGGTACGCGCGCTTCCAGGCCGCGCAGCCACTGCGGCAGGAAGGTCAGCGACAGCGCATGGGTGGCGGCGAAGCGCAGCGTCGCCGCGCCGGCCTGCGCCACGGCGCGCGCCTCGTCGGGCACGCGCGCCACGCGCGCGAGGATTTCCTGCGCCGTGGCGCGGAACCATTCGCCGGTTTCGGTCAGCGTGACCGGGTGGGTGGCGCGGTCGAACAGCGTCACGTCCAGCCAGGACTCCAGCGCGCGGATGCGGCGGCTGAAGGCCGGCTGGGTCATGTGGCGTTCCTGCGCCGCGCGCGAGAAATTGCCGCTGGCGGCCAGCGCCAGGAAGTCTTCCAGCCAGGACAGGTTCATGGGCGATGCCGGGAAAGCATGAAGGCAGAAAAAAACGGCATTGGGCAAGCCCGCCGCACGGCTCCGATAATACGCCGCATCATTCCCCGCGCTGGAGCCCGCCATGAAAATCGTCGACATCCGCGAATCGACGCGCCCCATACAGTCCAACATCCGCAACGCCTACATCGATTTTTCCAAGATGACACTGAGCCTGGTGGCGGTGGTGACCGATGTCGTGCGCGACGGCAGGCCGGTGGTGGGCTACGGCTTCAATTCGAACGGCCGCTATGGACAGGGCGGGCTGATCCGCGAGCGCTTCGCCCCGCGCGTGCTGGCCGCCGATCCCGCCAGCCTGCGCGACGACGCGCGCGACAACCTCGACCCGCACAAGATCTGGGCCGCCATGATGACCAACGAGAAGCCGGGCGGCCACGGCGAGCGTTCCGTGGCGGTCGGCACCATCGACATGGCGGTATGGGACGCGGTGGCCAAGATCGAAGGCAAGCCGCTGTACCAGCTGCTGGCCGAGCGCTACGGCGACGGCCAGGCCAGGCGCGAGGTGTTCGTCTATGCCGCCGGCGGCTATTACTGGCCGGGACAGGGCCTGGACGGCCTGCGCCGCGAGATGCAGAGCTACCTGGACCGCGGCTATTCCGTGGTCAAGAAGAAGATCGGCGGCGCCTCGCTGGCCGAGGATTGCGCGCGCATCGAGGCCGTGCTGAAGCTGCTGGGGCCGGGGCAGCGCCTGGCGGTCGACGCCAACGGCCGCTTCGACCTGCCGACGGCCATTGCCTATGCCAAGGCGCTGTCGCAATACGACCTGTTCTGGTACGAAGAGGCGGGCGATCCGCTCGACTATGCCCTGCAGGCCGAGCTGGCCAACCACTACGCCGGCCCGATGGCCACCGGCGAAAACCTGTTCTCCATGCAGGACGCGCGCAACCTGGTCCGCTACGGCGGCATGCGGCCCGACCGCGACTGGCTGCAGTTCGACTGCGCATTGAGCTACGGGCTGGTCGAGTACCTGCGCACCCTGGACATGCTCAAGGACCATGGCTGGTCCGCCAGCCGCTGCATCCCGCACGGCGGCCACCAGATGTCGCTGGCCATCGCGGCGGGGCTGGGGCTGGGCGGCAACGAGTCGTATCCCGACCTGTTCCAGCCCTATGGCGGCTTTCCGGATGGCGTGCAGGTGCGCGACAGCATCGTGACCCTGCCGGAACTGCCGGGCATCGGCTTCGAGGGCAAAGCCGACCTGTACGCCGAAATGCGCGCGCTGGCGGCGTAGCGGCGGGCCTCAGGGCGCGCGCACGGCGATGCCGGCGTCGCGCAGCGCATCGCGCAGGCCCTGCGCGAACACCAGCGCGTTGGGCTGGTCGCCGTGGATGCACAGGGTATCGGCGCGCACCGGCACTGCGTGGCCGTTGACCGAGCGCACCATGCCGTCGCGCACCATGCCCAGCACCTGGGCCACCGCCGCGTCGAGGTCCTCGATCATGGCACCGGGCTGGCTGCGCGGCGTCAGCGAACCGTCGTCCTGGTAGGAGCGGTCGGCAAACACTTCATGGGCGGCACGCAGCCCCAGCTCCTGCGCGGCGCTCACCAACTGGCTGCCGGCCAGCCCGTACAGCACCAGGCTGCCGTCCACGTCGCGCACGGCGCGGCAGATGGCCTGCGCCAGGGCGGCGTCCTTGGCGGCCATGTTGTACAGGGCGCCGTGCGCCTTGACGTGGTGCAGGCGGGCGCCCTGCGCCGCGGCCACGGCCGCCAGCGCGCCGACCTGGTAGACCACCATGTCATAGGCTTCCTGCGGCGTGATCTGCATGGGGCGCCGCCCGAAGCCGACCAGGTCGGGCAGGCTGGGATGCGCGCCCACCGCCACGCCGCGCGCCTGCGCCGCCGCGACGGTCTGGCGCATCGTCGACGGATCGCCGCCATGGAAGCCGCAGGCCACGTTGGCCGAGCTGACGAACTGCAGCACGGCCGCGTCGTTGCCCATGTGCCAGGCGCCATAGCTTTCGCCCATGTCGCAATTGAGATCAATGGCGGTACTCACGGCGGGTCTCCTCCGGCAGGCAGCAGGGCGCGCAAGGGATGCAGCGCGCTCTGCAATTGAATGAATGCTTCCTCGCGCTCGGCATCGAGCCGCTGCGCCTCGTCCAGCCCGACCGGGGCGAAGCGCACGGTCTGGCCAGGCCGGCGCTGCGCCAGCGCGGGCAGGTCGACGGTGATCACCTGGGCAATCTTGGGATAACCGCCGGTGGTCTGGCGATCCGCCATCAGCACGATGGCCTCGCCGCCGGCCGGCACCTGCACCGTACCGTAGCTGGCTGCCTCGGAAAGGATCTGGCGCGGCGCCGTCATGGCCAGGGGCGGGCCTTCCAGACGGTAGCCCATGCGGTCGGATTGGGCGCTGATGCGGAATTCGGCATGCAGCAGGGCGTGGCGCGAGGCGGCGTCGAATTCTTCCCAGTGTACGCCCGGCAGCACTCGCAGATTGGCGCGCGCGCGGCCCGCCAGACTGGCGGGCAGGTAGGCGCGCACTTGCCACAGTGCCTCGGCCAGGCGCGCCAGCGCGGCCGGGTCGCCGGGCAGCGGGGCGTGCAACCCGATCGAGTCGCCCCTGGCCAGCGCGCGCCCGGCGTGGCCGCCGAACCCGCCGCGCAGGTAGGTGCTGGCGCTGCCCATGACCGGCGTGAGCGCATAGCCGCCATGCACCGCCAGATAAGCGCGCAGGCCGGCCTCGGGCGCGGCCGCGCCGAATGCCAACACATCGCCGGCGCGCGCCACCAGCGGGCGATGGCACGGCGCCGCGGCGCCGTTCAAGGTGGCGCCCAGGTCGGCCCCGGCAATAGCGAAGCAGGCCGGCGCCTCGAAGCGCAGCATCGGTCCGGCCAGGGTGATCTCGAGCGTGGCGTGGTCGGCGTCATTGCCGGCCAGCAGGTTGGCCAGGCGGTGGGCCCGCTCGTCCATGGCGCCGCAGACCGGCACGCCCAGGTGCTGGCTGCCGGTGCGGCCGCCGTCCTGGAAGGTGGACAGCAGGCCCGGCTTGAGGACGGTCAGGCTCATTGCGCGACCTCGCGCTGCCGGCGGAACTCGTCGGCGTCGATCGGTACGAAGCGCACCCGGTCGCCCGGCTGCAGCAGGGCGGCCGGCTGGCGCGCCGGGTCGAACATCACCAGCGGCGTGGCCCCGATGATGTTCCAGCCGCCCGGCGACTGGCTGGGATAGATCATGCTCTGGCGGTTGGCCACCGCCACCGAGCCGGCCGGCACGGCGGTGCGCGGCGAAGCGCGGCGTGGAATGTTCAGGCGTTCGTCGTGCACGCCCAAGTAGGCCGCCCCGGGCGCGAAGCCCAGCATGAACACCAGGTTGCCGGGCTGTCCGTGCAGCGCCACGACTTCCTGGGTGGAAACGCCGGCATGGCGCGCCACGTCTTCCAGGTCCGGGCCGTGTTCGCCGCCATAGCACACCGGGATATCGACCTCGCGCCCCGCCAGGGCGTCGGGCGCGACGCCGCGCGCCAGGATCTGTTCGATCTGCTCGACCCGCTGCGCATAGCGCGGGCCGTGCCGGCCGTCGGGCCGGTAATGCACTGCCACCGCCACGAACGAGGGCACGACGTCGGTGACGCCGGGCAGCCGCGCCTCGCGCAGCAAGCGCGCCGCGGCCAGGCACAGCCGGCCGGTGTGGATATCGATGCCGTCGCCGAAGTAGACGAGCAGGCAGCGGTCGCCTTGCGGCTGGATGCGCCAGGCGACCGTGGCGCGGGGGGCGTTATCGTTCAACGGCGCGGCAGCCTCCGTGGCTTACTTGGCGAACAGGGAATCCAGGTTCTTGAACGACTTGAATTCCAGCGCGTTGCCCGACGGATCCAGGAAGAACATGGTGGCCTGTTCGCCGACTTCGCCCTTGAAGCGGACGTACGGCTCGATGACGAACTTGGTGCCCGCCTCGGTCAGCTTGCTGGCCAGCGCCTCCCAGTCCTGCATGGGCAGCACGGCGCCGAAGTGGCGCACCGGCACGTCGTGGGAATCGACCGAGCTGGTGGACTTGTGGCCGCACTCATCGGGCGACAGGTGGGCGACGATCTGGTGGCCGTAGAAATTGAAATCGACCCACTCATCGGAGCTGCGGCCCTCGGGACAGCCCAGCAGTTCGCCGTAGAACTTGCGGGCCTCGGCCAGGTCGCGGACGGGGAAGGCCAGGTGGAAGGGGGGCAGGGTGGCTTGTGCGGTCATGGAATGCTCCGGATTCGGCAAGAGTAAAACAAAACGCCCGGCTCCGCCGGCGGCGGGGCCTGGTTGCTTGCTTATCATTCTAGTGATTGTTTTTTTGATCGAAAAACGATATTTTTTTGCCCTGAGCATCGAAAAAATCGATTGTGATACGCGAATTCAAGACCTTTATCGCGGTCGCGCGCGACGGCACGTTTACCGGCGCGGGCCGCCAGTTGGGGCTGACCCAGTCCGCCGTCAGCGCGCAGATGCGCCGCCTGGAAGATTACCTGGGCGTCGCGCTGTTCGAGCGCACCGGCAAGTCGGCGGCCCTGAACGCGGCCGGCCGCGAAATGCTGCCGCAGGCCGAGGAGCTGGTCGCCATGGCCGAGCGCATGGTCAGCACCGCCGGGGCCGGCCACGTCAGCGGCCTGCTGCGCGTCGGCGCCATCGCGTCGGTGCAGCAGGCCGCGCTGGTGGCCGCGCTGGCGGATTTCCGCGACACTTTCCCCGATGTGCGGGTGCGCGTCGTGCCGGGCGTGTCGCTGTCGCTGCTGGGCCAGGTCGATGCCGGCGAGATCGACCTCGCCGTGCTGATCCGCCCGCCGTTCGCGCTGCCGCCGGAACTGGCATGGCGCCCCTTGTTGCGCGAGCCGGTGGTGCTGGCCGCGCCGACCGGACTGCCGCCGCAGTCCTGGCGCGAGCTGCTGGCCGGCCAGCCGTTCATCCGCTATGACCGCTCCTCGTTCGGCGGGCGCCTGGTGGACCTGTTCCTGAAGAAGCAGCGCATCGCCGTGCGCGAGGCCGTCGAACTGGACGAAATGGACGCCATTGCCAACCTGGTGCGGCGCGGGCTCGGCGTGGCGCTGCTGCCGCATACGCGGCAGCTCGATCCCCGCGGCCTGCGCCTGTACGACCTGGGCGAGGCCGGCTTCGACCGGGAGATCGGCCTGGTGGCCCGCCTGCCGCACGACCCGGCCACGCCGGCCGGGCATCTTGCGGACTGCCTGGCGCGCGCGGCCGGGACGCCTACAGCAGGTCGCAGCGCACCGTGACCGGGTGGGCGCGCAGCGCCGCCATCACGGTATCGCTCACTTCGCCGTCCACGTCGGTGACCACGTAGCCGATCTGGCCGCGTGTCTGCAGGCTCTGGCTGACGATGTTCAGGCCCTGCTCGGCCAGCAGGTTGTCCAGCGCGCCCAGCGCGCCGGGGGCGTTGCGGTGCACGTGCAGGATGCGGGCCGCGCCGGCGCGTTCCAGGTAGGGCAGTTCGGGGAAGTTGACCGCGCTCTTGGTGGTGCCCGCCTGCAGGAAGCGCACCAGCTTCTCGGCCACTTCGCGGCCGATGTTCTCCTGCGATTCCTGCGTGCTGCCGCCGATGTGCGGCGTGAGCAGCACATTGGGCAGGCCGATCAGCGGGCTGGCCAACGGTTCGTCGACGCCTTTGGGCTCGGTCGGGAAGACGTCCAGCGCGGCGCCGGCCAGGTGGCCGGAAGTCAGCGCCGCGTGCAGCGCCGCGATGTCGACCACGGTGCCGCGCGAGGCATTGATGAGAATGGCGCCGCGCTTCATCTGCTTGAGGGCGACGGCATCGATGAGGTTCTCGGTGCTCTTGCCGCCGGGCACGTGCAGCGTGACCACGTCGGCTTGTCCGAGCAGCTCGGCCAGCGAGCCGGCCGCGCGCGCGTTGCCTAGCGGCAGCTTGGCCTCGACGTCGTGGAAGACCACGCGCATGCCGATGCTCTCGGCCAGGGTGCTGATCTGCGAGCCGATGTTGCCGTAGCCCACGATGCCGAGCGTCTTGCCGCGCGTCTCGAAGGCGCCGGCGGCCGACTTGTCCCAGTGGCCCAGGTGCACGCGCGTGTTTTTCTCGGGGATGCGCCGCAGCAGCAGGATGGTCTCGCCCAGCACCAGTTCGGCCACCGAGCGGGTGTTCGAGAACGGTGCGTTGAAGACCGGAATGCCGCGCTGCATGGCATTGTTCAGGTCGACCTGGTTGGTGCCGATGCAGAAGCAGCCCACCACGCGCAGGTCGGGCGCGGCGCCCAGCAGTTCGGCATCCAGGTGTGTGCGCGAGCGGATCCCCGCCACCTGCGCGCCGCGCAGGGCCTCGCGCAACTCGGCCGGCGGCAGCGCGGACGCATGCGTGGCGATGTCGGTGTAGCCGGCCGCCGCGAAGACTTCGCGCGCGCTGGGATGGATATTCTCGAACAGGACGATTTGGGCCATGACTGCTGCAACAGGGAAGGGTGGAGGAAAAGCCTGCCCCTATTGTGGCGCAGTTTGGCGCGCCGATCGCCAGAGGCCATTCGGCCGGTGTGGCGATCAGGCGGACACGATGCGTTCGGCCGGGAACTGCAGTGAAAAGGTGCTGCCCTTGCCCACTTCGCTGGCGATCAGCAGTTCGGCGTCGTGGCGGATGGCGATGTGCTTGGTGATGGCCAGGCCCAGGCCGGTGCCGCCGGCGGCGCGCGAGCGGCCCCGGTCGACGCGGTAGAAGCGCTCGGTCAGGCGCGGCAGGTGCAGCGCGGCGATGCCGATGCCGGTATCCTGCACGCTGAAGCAGGCGCCGCCATCGGCGGCGCTGCGCCAGCGTACGGTGATCGAGCCGCCGTCCGGGGTATAGCGCACCGCGTTGGTCAGCAGGTTCGACACGGCCGAGGCCAGCTCGGTCTCGGCGCCCAGCACGTCGAGCGATTCGTCGATATGCCAGGTGAAGCTGTGGCGTCCGGCCGACAGCGCCTCGATCTGCTGGCGGGAGGTCTGCAGCAGGGCCGGCAGATTGACCGCGCGCGGGTCCGAGCCGGGCGAGGACTCCAGCGTGGACAGCGTCAACAGGTCCTCGACGATGGCCTGCATGCGCTGGGCCTGCTCGTGCATCATGGTCAGGTACTGCTCGCGCTGCTCGCTGCTGAGCGCCTCCGCCGGCATGTCGCGCAGGGTCTCGAGAAAACCGGCCAGCACGGTCAGCGGCGTGCGCAGCTCGTGCGAGACATTGGCCACGAAGTCGCGTCGCGTGGTCTCGAGCTTCTCGATCTGGGTGACATCGCGCGAGATCAGCAGCCGGCGATTGCTGGCATAGGCCGCCAGGTGCATCATCATGACGCGTTCCTGGCCGCCGTGCGCCAGGCGCACCAGGATGGGCTCGGGCCAATCGTCGCGATGCGCATAGGCGACGAATTCCGGCGCGCGCAGCAGGTTCAGCAGGTTGTGGCCGCGGTCGGCCGGCAGGCTCAGCCCCAGGTGGTGGCGCGCCATGCGGTTACACCACTCGATCTGGAAGTCCTCGTTCAGCGTCACCACGCCGTCGGGCAGCGCCTGCGCGGCGGCCAGCATGCCCTGCATGGTGCCGCGCGTCTCGGCCAGCTCGCGCGCGCGGGCCCGCGTGTAGCGGTACAGCGGCGCCAGGATGTCGTCCCAGGGGCCGACCGAGGCGGGCGGCGAAGTCTCGGGGTGGTGGGCCCAGTGCGACACCGCGCGCAGCCGCCAGCTGCGCCAGAACAGCATCACCAGCAAGGCGGCGCAGAAGACCACCCAGCCGGCCGGATCGCCGACCAGCCATTGGGCAAGCAGGGCCATGATCGCCCACAGGGCGACCAGGAAGAAAGTGCGCAGCCAGATCATCGTGGCGATGTTTTACCGTGTCGGCAGCTGTGCGGTAAACCGGTAGCCGCTGCCGCGCACGGTTTCCACATGCGCGTCGTGGCCGGTGGGCTCCAGGGCCTTGCGCAGGCGGCGGATGTGCACATCGACGGTGCGTTCTTCGACGAACACGTGATCGCCCCAGACCTGGTCCAGCAATTGCGAGCGCGAGAACACGCGCTCGGGGTGGGTCATGAAGAAGTGCAGCAGGCGGAATTCGGTCGGGCCGATCGACAGCGACTGGTCGTTGCCGGACAGGCGGTGAGTGACCGGGTCGAGCTTGAGGCCGCTGACATCGATGATGTCGTCGGTCAGCTGGGGCGCGCGGCGGCGCAGCACGGCCTTGATGCGCGCCATCAGCTCCTTGGGCGAGAACGGCTTGGTGATGTAGTCGTCGGCCCCGGCCTCCAGGCCGTCGACCTTGTCCTGCTCGGCGCCCTTGGCGGTCAGCATGATGACCGGCACGGCGCGGGTGCGCTCGTCGTCGCGCAGCTTGCGGGCCAGCGTCAGGCCGGAGGTGCCGGGCAGCATCCAGTCGAGCAGGATCAGGTCGGGCAGCTCGGCGCGGATGAGCGTCTGCGCCTGCTCGGCGTCGAAGGCACGCAAGACTTTATGGCCGGCGAACGACAGATTGACGGCGATCAGTTCCTGGATGGCGGGTTCGTCTTCGACGACGAGAATGGTGCTGGACATGGCGGCGTGGAATCGGGGCGGTGAGCGCCGTGCGGCGCGAACATTGCGATAGTATGGCCGGAATATTTCAGGTATGTGACCGAGGGCGGATGGTTCCGGGTTCTTGACGCGTCGGCGGGCGGGACCCTGCGCTTCCTCGCGCAGGTGTCAGACACCCCTTGCGCACCGTCCTGCCTGGCGGGATGACGCACAAGGGGTGTCTGACACCTATTCCCCAGGCGCCGCCCGTACGTCCGCGCTGCCTCGATCGGCTACCATTGAGCCATATATTGGGATCCGACCATGCAAAACCCCGCTTCTTCTTCCGATTCGTCCACCACCCATTTCGGCTTTCAGTCTGTCCCTGAAAGCGAGAAGGCCCGCAAGGTGGCGGAGGTTTTTCATTCGGTGGCTTCGCGCTACGACGTCATGAACGACCTGATGTCGGGCGGCCTGCATCGCGCCTGGAAGGCTTTCACCATTGGCCGGGCCGCGATCCGGCCGGGCATGAAGGTGCTGGACATCGCCGGCGGCACGGGCGACTTGGCGCGGGCTTTCGCCCGCCGCGCCGGGCCGACGGGCGAGGTCTGGCTGACCGACATCAACGATTCCATGCTGCGGGTCGGCCGCGACCGGCTGACGGACGCCGGCCTGCTGCTGCCCACCGCGGTCTGCGACGCCGAGCACCTGCCTTTTCCCAGCGGCCACTTCGACCGGGTCAGCGTGGCGTTCGGGCTGCGCAACATGACGCACAAGGACCGCGCGCTGGCCGAAATGACCCGGGTGCTCAAGCCCGGCGGCAAGCTGCTGGTGCTGGAGTTCTCCCGGGTGGCCAAGCCCCTGGCGCCCGCCTACGACTGGTACTCCTTCAACGTGCTGCCCTGGCTGGGCAAGAAAGTGGCCGGCGACGAGGCCAGCTACCGCTACCTGGCCGAGTCCATCCGCATGCATCCCGACCAGGACACCCTGGCCGACATGATGCGCATCGCCGGCCTGGAGCGCGTGCAGTACTTCAACCTGACGGCCGGCGTGGTTGCCCTGCACGAGGGCGTGCGGCTGGCCTGAGCGCCGCCGCGGGGGCGTCGGGGCGCCTGGCGGGGAACTTGTCGCCCGCCGGCTTGTCCGTTATTCTTCAAGTGTTCAGTTTTTTGTAAGAAAACCCCGACCAAGAAAAAATGCCGGCGCCTCGCGGGGGCCGGCGGCGGCGGCCAGCCGGCCGGCGCCATGCGCTCTAGGAGTCACACAATATGTCCCGATCCGGATTCACCCGGCTGTTTGCCGCCGCCTTGATCGCCGTCGCCGGCACCGCCATGCTGGCGGTGTCCTTCGACGCCGAGGCGCGTCGCATGGGCGGGGGCAGCAGCATTGGCCGCCAGTCCACCAACATCACCCAGCAGCGCCAGGCTGTCACGCCGTCCACGGCTACCACCACCAACCGCAGCACGGCGCCGGCCACCGGCGCCGCCGCCGGCACCGCCGCGGCGGGCACGGCCGCCAAGAGCGGCATGTCGCGCTGGCTGGGCCCCATCGCCGGCATCGCCGCGGGCCTGGGCATCGCCGCCCTGCTGTCGCACCTGGGCCTGTCCGGCGCTTTTGCCGAGTTCCTGTCCAGCATGCTGCTGATCGCGCTGGTGGTGTTTGCCGTGATGTTCATCGTGCGCCGCCTGCGCGGCGCCGGCCCGCGCCACGCCACCCAGGGCGCCTATGGCCCCGGCGCGGCCCGTGAAGCCAGCCAGCAGCAGTCCCAATCGACCTGGCGCCAGGCCATGCAGCCGTCCGCCGCTCCGGCGCCCGCAACCGCCCCGGCCGCGGCATCGGCCGCCGCCCCGCTGTCCGCCGCCGGCGCCGCCGACAACTGGTACATCCCTGGCGACTTCAACACCACCGAGTTCCTCAAGCACGCCAAGGACCAATTCGTGCGCATCCAGGCCATCTGGGACAGCGGCGACACCGACCGCCTGCGCGAATTCCTTACCGACGACCTGATCGCCGAGCTCAAGCAGCAACTGGCCGAGCGCGGTGCCACGCCGAACAAGACCGAAGTGGTGCTGCTCAACGCCGAACTGCTGGGCATCGAGACCGTCTCCGACGGCCACCTGGCCAGCGTCCGGTTCTCCGGCATGCTGCGCGAGGCGCCGGGCACCGAGGCCTTCCGTTTCGAGGAAGTCTGGAACCTGTTCAAGCCCGAGCAAGGCGGCTGGCTGCTGGCCGGCATCCAGCAGATCCCGGTCGAATACGCCAGCTGACGGGCCGCCGGGCGCCCCGCGCGTCCGGCCAGCCCGGGCGCGCGGCCCGCTGCGCGGGCGGCGCGCCGCTGCGCTTTCAGGGTGAAAGCGCCTCAACCCGGTAAACTCCGGGTTTGTCCTTTTTTCCGGTCGGGCTTGCCACGCGCCAGTCCGGCAAGCGTCGATGCTGCCCTTCTCCATTTTGCCCACTCCGCCGCGGCTGGCCGTGCGCGCGCTGAATACGCTGCTGGCGCGTGAAGCCTGGGCGCGCGAGCGCCTGGCGCGCCATGCCGGCAAGACGGTGCGCTTCGTCACCGGCGGTTTCACGGCAGGGCTGGCCATCGACAGCGAAGGGTATGCCGGCCTGGCCGACGCCGCCGTGGTGCCCGACGTCACCCTGACGGTCGACCTGGCCAGGCTCAACCCGCTGCGCTTGCTGTCCGGCCAGGACAAGCCCGACATGGCCGAGGCCACCCATATCGAGGGCGACGCCGCCCTGGCGCGGGTGGTGGCCGACCTGGCGGCCGACCTGCGCTGGGATGCCGAGGACGACCTGGCGCGCCTGGTCGGCGACATCCCCGCCGCGCGGCTGGTGGCCGGCCTGCGCGCCGCCGGCGAAGGCGCGCGCGGCGCGGCCGGGCGGCTGGGCCGGAACCTGTCCGAATACCTGTCTGAAGAACGGCCCGTGCTGGCCGGCGCGCCGCTGCTGGCGCAGTGGCGCCAGGACCTGGCCGACCTGGCCGCGCAGAACGAAGCGCTGGCGCGCGCCGCCGAGGCCCTGGATGCGCGCCTGGCGCGCCTGGCCGCGCGACGGGGCGCCTGACGCCATGCCGAGCCTGCTGCGCGTACTCCGTATCCTGTATGTGTCGTTCCGGTTCGGCCTGGACGACTTGGTGCTGTCCAGCCTGAATCATCCGCTGGCCTCGGCCCTGCGCTGGCTGATCCGGCTCGGCATGCGGCCGCGCGCGCCGCGCGGCTTGCGGCTGCGCCGGGCGCTGGAGTCGCTCGGCCCCATTTTCGTGAAATTCGGCCAGGTGCTGTCGACCCGCCGCGACCTCATCCCCGCCGATATCGCCGATGAACTGGCGCTGTTGCAGGACCGTGTCCCGCCGTTTCCGTCCGCCCAGGCGGCCGCCTGCATCGAGGCGGCGCTGGGCGCGCCTCCCGCGCAGCTGTTCGCGCAGTTCGACGTCGATCCGGTGGCGTCGGCCTCCATTGCCCAGGTGCATTTTGCCGTCCTGCATGACGGCCGCGAGGTGGCGGTCAAGGTGCTGCGTCCCGGCATGCGGCAGGCCATCGAGCGCGACCTGGCGCTGTTGCGCATCGTGGCGGGCATCGTCGAGCGCGCCGGCGCGGATGGCCGCCGCCTGAAGCCGCGCGAGGTGGTGGCCGAATTCGACAATTACCTGCACGACGAGCTCGACCTGGTGCGCGAGGCGTCCAATTGCAGCCAGTTGCGGCGCAATTTCGACGCGGCCTCGGGGCGCGGCGACATGCTGATCGTGCCCGAAGTCATCTGGGAATACACGGCCTCTACCGTATTCACCATGCAGCGCATGTATGGCATTCCGGTGGGGCAGGTCGACCGCCTGCGTGCCGCCGGCATCGACATTCCCAAGCTGGCGCGCAGCGGCGTGGATATCTTCTTCACCCAGGTGTTTTCCGACGGCTTCTTCCATGCCGACATGCATCCGGGCAATATCTATGTGTCCGACCGCCCCGAGACGCTGGGGCGCTATATCGCCCTGGACTTCGGCATCGTCGGCTCGCTGTCCGAATTCGACAAGAACTACCTGGCGCAGAATTTCCTGGCCTTCTTCCACCGCGACTATCGCCGCGTGGCGCAACTGCACATCGAATCGGGCTGGGTGCCGCCCGATACGCGCGAAGAGGAGCTCGAAGGCGCCGTGCGCGCCGTCTGCGAACCGTATTTCGACCGCCCGCTGGCCGAGATCTCGCTCGGGCAGGTCCTGCTGCGGCTGTTCCAGACCTCGCGCCGCTTCAATGTCGAGATCCAGCCGCAACTGGTGCTGCTGCAGAAGACCCTGCTGAACGTCGAGGGGCTGGGGCGCCAGCTCGATCCCAACCTGGATCTCTGGAAGACCGCCAAGCCTTACCTGGAAAACTGGATGCGGCAGCGCATGGGCCTGGACGGTCTGCGCAAGGCCCTGGCCAAGGAAGCCACGCAGTGGTCGCAGACCCTGCCGGCCCTGCCGAGGCTGCTGCACGAGCGGCTCAGCCGGCCCGATCCGGCGCCGGCGCTGCTGCTCGAAATGACCCGCCTGCGCAAAGCGCAGGAACAGGGCAACCGCCTGCTGGCCGCGCTGACGGCCGTGCTGGCGGTGGCCGTGGGCGTGGCTCTGTGGGCGCTGACCCGCTGATGCAGCCGCGTTCCTGTCGTCGCGCCACGTTTGTCATGAATTCGTCACCGGATTGTCATGACAGTTTCGTACGGGGCGGCGATAAATAACCCTGCGCAAACCACGCGCGCGGTCCGGGCCGTGCATGCACGGCACTTCTCTTTACCAAGCCCCATGCGGGACCAACAAGGGCACACCATGCTTTATCCTGAACTCTTCAAGACCATGGAAGCCGTGCGCTGGAACATGGCGAGCGATATACCCTGGGACGACTTCGACCGCAGCAAGCTTTCGGACGAGCAGGCATATACCATCAAGATGAATGCCATCACCGAATGGGCGGCGCTGCCTGCCACCGAGATGTTCCTGCGCGACAACCGCGACGACAGCGATTTCTGCGCATTCATGTCGGTGTGGTTCTTCGAAGAGCAGAAGCATGCGCTGGTGCTGATCGAGTACCTGCGCCGCTTCTGCCCCGACCTGGCGCCGACCGAGGAAGAGCTGCACAAGGTGCGCTTCGAATTCGATCCCGCGCCCGAGCTCGAGACGCTGATGCTGCACTTCTGCGGCGAAATCCGGCTCAACCATTGGTACCGGCGCGCCGCCGAATGGCATACCGAGCCGGTCATCAAGGCCATCTACCAGACCATCTCGCGCGACGAGGCGCGCCACGCCGGCGCGTACCTGCAGTACATGCGCCGCGCGCTGCACGACCGCGGCCAGCGCATCAGCGAGCAGGCGCGCCTGGCGTTCTCGAAGATCGGCGTGCTGATGGCCTCGGCCAGCCGCACCTCGCAGGCCATGCATCCCACCAACCTGCACGTCAACAAGGCGCTGTTCCCCAACGACACGGTGCAGTCGCGCCTGCCCGAGCCGGGCTGGCTGGAGCACTGGCTGGACACGCAGATCCGCTTCGATGGCGTGTGGGAGCAGAAGGTGGCCAGCCGCATTCTCCACATCCTGTCCACGTTGATGGACCGCAGCTTCGAAAGCGTCAAGGACCTGAACCGCTATCGCAAGGAAATGGCCAGCCTGGTGAGGCCGGCGGGGCAGCCGGAGCTGATCGTGCCGGCCGGCGCGTGAGCCCGCGCCGGCTTCAGCCTTCCTGGGCCAGCAGCACCGTCGCCCGCGGCCCCAGCGCCCTCAGGTAGGGGCATAGTCGCCGCGCCCGGTCGGCCAGCGCCCGGGCATCCTCCGGCGCGCGCCCAGGCAGGCTCACGCGCAGCACCACGCCCAGCTCGAAGCGCCGTTCGGCGGTGGCATATAGCGCGGCTTCGGCCCGCACCGCCGACTCGCCGCCGGCGATGCGGCCCAGCGTGGCATGGAACCCCGCCGCGCAGGCCGCCGCGAAGACCTGCAGCGGCGCGATCCGGTTGTCGTCGCCGGCCGTGGCCTGGCCGGCCGCCAGCAGGTCCAGGTCCAGCAGGCCGTCCGCGCCTTGCACGTGGGCATGGCGCGCATCGCGGGTCGAGACCGCGTCGGCCGCGTCCAGGCGGAAGTGGGCTCGCATGGCGCATTCCTCGTGTCGCGTGCCGGCGCGGCTCAGGCCAGGTGCGAGGCCGCCATGTCCTTGTCCCCGTGGCCGGCCGCCTGCGCCCGCTGGAACCGCTGCAGGCCGGCGGCCGCGCCGTCCAGTGTGATGCCGGCCTGTGCCGCGGCCTCGACGATCAGTTGCGAGTCCTTCAGCGCGTTGGTCACCGAGAAGCTGGGGGTGTAGTCGCCGCCCAGCATGGCGGCCGACTTGCCCTGGAAGTAGCCGTTGTCCAGCGGGCCGCCGCTCACGGCTTCGATTACCAGCGCCGGGTCGACGCCCAGGCCCTTGGCCAGCGCCAGGCTTTCGGCCACGCCATGCGTCAGCGCGAACACCCAGTGATTCAGCGCCAGCTTCAGCCGGCTGCTGGCGCCGCTGTGGTCGGATACCCAGATGGTGCGCTTGCCGATCGCGTCGAACGCCGGCTGGACAGTCGCGCGCGCGGCCGCCGGCCCGGCCGCCAGGATGATCAACTGGCCTTGCTCGGCGGGCTGGCGGGTGCCCAGGACCGGCGCGTCGTAGAACACCAGGCCCAGGTCGCGGGCCTGCGCGGCCAGCTGGTCGATCTCGGCGATGCCGACCGTGCTGAGCTGCAGCCACACGGCGCCGGGCGCCAGCCCCGGCGCAGCGGCCTGCATGGCCTGGCGCACCGCCACGCCGTCGTTGAGCGCAGTCAGCACCAGGGCGGCGCCGCGCACCGCCTCCGCCGGCGTGTCGCAGGGCTGCACGCCATCCGCGGCCAGGGCTTGCGCCTTGGCCGCGGTGCGGTTCCAGGCGCGCACCGTGAAACCATGCTTGCGCAGGTTGCGCGCCACCGGCGCGCCGATGATGCCCGTGCCCAGCACGGCGATGGTCCGCTCGTTCGACATGAGAATGCTCCTGTGAGGTAACGCGCTGCGCCGCCACGGCGCCGCACGGTTTTGGACTGATCAGTCCAGAATTGGCAAAAAGAAACGCGCCCAACGGCGCGGCGGGCCTGCCATTACAGATTGCTCATGGCGACCTCGACGATATCGTGCAGGCGCTGGCGCCGGTGGCGGCGCGCGCTGCCCTTGCCCAGCACCCGCAGGCCCTGGATGGTGCACAGCAGGAAACTGGCGAGCGCGCGGGGCGCCTGGCGGGCGGCGATCTCGCCGCTTTGCTGGCCCTCGCGCAGCGCCGCTTCCAGTGCGTTTTCCAGGCGCTGGAAATTCTGGCCGGTCAGTTCCGCCACTGCTTCGTCGCGGCCGGCCAGCTCGATCGCCGCATTGACCGCCATGCAGCCGCGCCGCAGCGGGTTGCCGAGTTCGTCCTCGACGATACGCGCTAGCAGTTGGCGGATGCGGTCCTTGACGGGGCCGGGCCCGGCCAGCAGGGCGACATTGGCCGCCGTGAACGCCTGGTAGCGCTGCAGGGCGCGCTGGTACAGGCCGTGCTTGCTGTCGAAGGCGTTGTACAGGCTGCTGCGCGCCAGGCCGGTGCCCTCGACCAGGTCTTGCACCGATGTCGCCGCATAGCCGCGCTGCCAGAATACCTGCAGAGCGGCGTCGGCCACGTCGTCGGGTTCGAAATCCTTGGGGCGCATGGCGAAAGCTATTTTGGAATGATCGTTCCCAAACTGTAGCCGCCGCGCCGCGCGTGTGTCAAGCCGCGCGCCGCGCGGGGGACGTACAATCCGGCACATGCCCGCCGCCCGCTTCGAATCCAAAATCCTGTCCCGCGACGCCGTCGCCGTCGCCATTGCCCAGGGCAAGCTGCCCCGGCCGCTGGTGTTCACCAATGGGGTCTTCGACATCCTGCATCGTGGCCATGCCACCTACCTGGACCAGGCCGCGCAGTTGGGCGCCACGCTGGTAGTGGCCATCAATACCGACGATTCGGTGCGCCGCCTGGGCAAGGGCGCCGACCGGCCGCTCAACGGCCAGGACGACCGCGCCGCGCTGCTGGCGGCGCTGGGCTGCGTCAGCGCGGTCACCATGTTCCACGAAGACACGCCGGTGGAAATCATCGGCGAACTGCGTCCCGACCTGATCGTCAAGGGCGGCGACTACGACATGGAAACCCTGCCGGAAACCGCCCTGGTCAAGAGCTGGGGCGGCCGCGCCGTGGCCATACCGTTCGAATTCCAGCGTTCCACGACGACGCTGGTGAAGAAAATCCGCGGTTAGTCCGGCAGCCGCAACAGCCGGTTGATGGCCTCCAGGTCGGCCTCGGCCAGGATGCCGCCGGCCGCCTTGAGCCGCAGCCCGTCGAGCAGGGTGCGGTAGCGCGCCTGCGCCAGGTCGCGCTGGGTGGCGTACAGCTGCTGCTGCGCATTGAGCACGTCCAGGTTGATCCGCACGCCGAGTTCGTAGCCGGTCTGGTTGGCCTGGACCGCCGCGCGGCTGGATTGCTCGCCGGCCTCCAGCGCGCGGATGCGCGCCAGCCCGGCCACCACGCCGGTGTAGTACTGGCGCGCCGACTGCACCGCCTGCCGGCGCGCGGCTTCGTAGTCCTTGCGCGCTTTTTGTTCGAGCTGGACTTTTTCTGTTACCTGGGAGGAGACCCCGCCGCCGGAATAGATCGGCACGGACAAGACCAGCCCGATTGTGTTGTCGACCGCCCGGCCGCCCGCGCTGTCGCGGTTGTTGCCATCGGCGTTGCCGCTGGTGGCGCGCAGGCTCAGGGTGGGGTAGTGGCCGCTGCGGGCGATCTGGATGTCGCGCGAGGCGATGCGGGTCTGCAATTGCGCCCGCGCCACTTCCAGGCTGGCGGCCTCGGCCTGGGTGGCCCAGTCGCTCAGGCGGGCCGGCTGCGGCGGCGGCAGGGGCAAGTCGCGCGGCAGTTCGGCCAGCGCGCCGGGCGGTTCGCCGATGATCTTGGCGAGCTGGTCGCGCAGCACGACCAGGGTGTTTTCCTGCAGCAGCGCCTGGGCGACCACCAGGTCGTAGCGCGACTGCGCTTCGTAGGTGTCGGCGATGGTGGCGTTGCCGAGCTCGAAGTTGCGCTTGGCGGATTCGAGCTGCGCGGCCACGGCGGCTTTTTCGCCTTCGGTGGCGGTCAGGGTGTCCTGGGCGGCCAGCACATTGAAATAGGCGTCGGCCACGCGCAGGATCAGGTCCTGGTAGGCCTGTTGCAACTGCAGTTCGGCATCGGCTACCCCCAGCTTGGCCTGCTCGTACTGCTGCCAGCGCGACCAGTCGTACAGGGGCTGGGTCAGGACCAGGTCCCAGGTGCCGCGGGTGCCGTCGCGGCTGCGCGACGAGAAGCTGCGCGTGGCGCGGGTTTCTTCGTACCGGCCGCCGAGTTCGGCGCTGACGGCCGGCAGCAGGCCGGCGCGGGCCTGGGGCAGTTGCTCGATGGAGGCGCGATAGGACGCGCGCGCGGCGGCGTAGGTGGGGTCCTTGGCGAGGGCGTCGCGCCAGATCTGCACCAGGTCCTGGGCCTGGGCCGCCGCGGCGCACCAGGCCCCCAGCGCCAGGACCAGCGTAGCCGCAAGTGGTCTGGCGCGCATGCCAGCCAGGTCAGAACCTGAACTGCGACACCGTGGCGCCGCGCAGCGGTTTGACGACCGTTTCGAACAGATTGACGGTTTCGAAGCTGGCGGCGGTGGTGCGGGTGATGCGACAGGCGGTCATGATGGGGGCCTGGCCCACGATGACGACCAGGCGGCCGCCGACGCGCAACTGGTACTTGAGGGCATCGGGCACGACGGGCACCGAGCCGGTGACCAGGATGGCGTCGTATTCGGTGGTGCCCCAGCCGTTGCGGCCGTCGCCGGTCTCGACCTTGACGTTGGTGACGTTGTTCATCTGCAGGTTCTGCTGCGCGAACGCCACCAGGCGGTTGTCGATCTCGACCGAGGTGACCTGCTGGGCCAGGTGGGCCAGCAGCGCGGCCTGGTAGCCCGAGCCGGTGCCGATCTCGAGCACGCAGTCGGTGGGGGTGAGCTGCAGTTCCTGGGCCAGGCGGGCCTCGACCTTGGGCGCCAGCATGTTCTGGCGGGTGTCGACGGCATTGATTTCCAGCGGGATTTCCAGGTCGGAGAACGCCAGCGCGCGCATCGCCGGCGGCACGAATTGTTCGCGGCGCACCGCGAACAGGGCGTCGAGCACCTTTTGGTCGAGCACCTCCCAGGGGCGGATTTGCTGCTCCACCATGTTGAAACGGGCTTTTTCTACGTCGGGCAGGGTCGAAGCGTTCATGACGGCAAAGAGGAAATCAGGAAGAACCAACCGGACATTGTACTGATTCGTAGCATTTCTGCGCGGTGGCGTCCCCGGATAGGACCAGGCTTACCACCAGGCGTGGAAGTGATGGGCGGGGCCGTGGCCCGAGCCCACCTGCAGGCGGTCGGCGTGGCGCAGCGCCTCGGCCAGGTAGGCCTTGGCGCGGCGCGCCGCTTCCGGCACGTCGGCGGCCTGGGGCAGCAGGGCGGCCAGCGCGGCCGACAGCGTGCAGCCGGTGCCGTGGGTGTTGCGGGTTTCGATGCGCTGGCCCGGCAGTTCGATCATGCGGTCGCCGTCGTGCAGCAGGTCGATCGTGTCGTTGCCCGGCAGGTGGCCCCCCTTGAGCATGACCCAGCGGTGCCCGGCGTGGGCCATCTGGTTGCGCAGGCGTTCGGCCACCCGGCGCATTTCCTTGAGGGTCTCGACCGGACGCTCGCCGAGCAGCACGCCCGCTTCGGGCAGGTTGGGGGTCAGCAGGGTGGCCTGCGGCACCAGCGCCTCGCGCAGCGCCCCCACGGCGTCGCGCTCGAGCAGCAGGTCGCCGCTCTTGGCCACCATGACCGGGTCCAGCACCACGTGCGGCGGCTGCCAGCGGGCCAGCTTCTCGGCCACCACCACGGTGACCGGCTGCTGGCCCAGCATGCCGATCTTGACCGCGTCGATGCGCACATCGGCGAACAGCGTGTCGATCTGCTGGCCGACGAAGGCCGGGGGGACCGGGGCGATGCCGGTGACGCCCTGGGTGTTCTGGGCGGTGAGCGCGGCGATGACCGCGCAGCCGTAGGCGCCCAGCGCGCTCATGGCCTTGACGTCGGCCAGCACGCCGGCGCCGCCGGAGGGATCGACACCGGCGATGCTCAACGCATTGGGAATGGGCCGCTCGCTGCCGGCCCGGTGCGGGGCGTTCATCGGGCGGCGGCGGTGATCAGGCCTTCGGTGGGCGAGCTGGGCGCGCCGCTGTACAGCTTGCGCGGCATGCGGCCGGCGCGGTAGGCCTCGCGGCCTGCCTCGACCGCTTTTTTCATGGCGCTGGCCATCAGGATCGGGTCTTGCGCGCCGGCGATCGCGGTGTTCATCAACACCCCGTCGCAGCCTAGTTCCATGGCGATGGCGGCATCGGAGGCGGTGCCCACGCCGGCGTCGACCAGCACCGGCACGCGCGCCTGGTCGATGATCAGGCGCAGGTTCCAGGGGTTGAGGATGCCCATGCCCGAGCCGATCAGCGAAGCCAGCGGCATGACGGCCACCACGCCCAGGTCTTCCAGCATGCGGCACTGGATCGGGTCGTCGGTGCAATAGACCATGACCTTGAAGCCGTCGTCGACCAGTGTCTTGGCGGCCCGCAGGGTTTCGGGCATGTTGGGGAACAGCGTGTGCGAGTCGCCCAGGACCTCGAGCTTGACCAGGTCGTGGCCGTCGAGCAGTTCGCGCGCCAGGCGCAGCGTGCGCACGGCGTCGTCGGCCGTGTAGCAGCCGGCCGTGTTGGGCAGCAGGGTGAATTGCGAAGGCGGGACGTAGTCGAGCAGGCTCGGCTCGCCGGGATTCTGGCCGATATTGGTGCGGCGGATGGCGACCGTGACGATCTGCGTGCCGCTGGCGTCCAGCGCGGCGCGGGTCTGCTCGAAATCTTTGTACTTGCCGGTGCCCACCAGCAGGCGCGACTGGTATTCGCGGCCAGCGATGGTCAGGGTATCTGGAGAAGTCATGGCGGTGCTTGCAAATAAGAGGAGGCGCCGGCCGCGCGCGGCGCGGCCGGCGATATCTTCATGATAAAGCACGCGGCGGCGGCCGACGGCACGGGCGCATGGGCACGGCGCAGTATGCCAGATCGCCGCGCCCGGCGCGGGGCGCGCCGTTCCGGATTTGGCGTTTCGCGTCGCGCGCGGGGGGGGGGCCGCGGCCGGCGTCAGCGCCGCGCCTGGTCCAGCGCCGCGCAAAGCTGTTCGGCGGCATCCACCAGGCGCGGGCCGGGCCGGTACAGCAGGTCGGCATCGAGGCTGATCACGCGCCCCGGCGCCGCCGCCGGCAGGCCGTGCCCGCGCCAGGCGCGCCGGCTGGCCTCGGCATCGGCCGGGCCGAGCGTGCCCGCCACCACGGCCTGCGGCCGCGCCGCCAGCACGCTTTCCAGCGACACTTGCGGGGCCAGCACGGGCGCGTCGGCGAATACGTTGACGCCGCCGCACAGGCGCACCGCATCGCTGACGATGCTGGCGCCGTTCAGGGTATAGAGGGGCTGCAGGCCGGCCTGGATGAACACCCGCACCGGCTGGCGTCCCGCATAGCGCGCCTGCAGCGCCGCCAGGCGCGCGCGCAGGGCGGCCGCGGCGGGCGCGGCCCGGTCTTCGGTGCCGAACAGCCGGCCGAGCGTTTCCACCGAATCCGCCACGGCGGCCAGTGTGCGCGGATCGCTGTAGTAAACCGGCACGCCCAGGCGCCGCATCAGGTCGGGCAGCGGTTCCGGCACGGCGGGCTGCCAGGCGATCAGCAGGTCGGGCCGCAGCGCCACGGCGCGTTCCAGGCTCGGCCGCAGGCTGTCGCCGATGGACGGCAGGGCGCGGGCTGCTGGCGGATAGTCGCTGCCGAGCACGGTGCCGGCCAGGTAGCCGCCGGCGCCGGCCGCGTAGGCCAGCTCGGTGGCGTGCGGCGCGGTGCTGATGGCGCGCCGCGCCGGGGCCTGCAGTGTCACGTGGCGGCCCTGGTCGTCGCGCACGGTGATGGGGCCGTCCGCCGCCTGCGCGGCAGCCGCGGCGCAGGCCAGCGCCGCCGCCAGCCAGCGCCGCCGTCCCGCCACGCGGCCAGCGATCGAGGCAGCGGCTGCAGACTTCGGTGTCTGACACCCTTGGGGTGTCAGACACCTGGCGGCCGAGCCGGTGATCGAGGCAGCCGCTGCGGACTTCGGTGTCTGACACCCGCCGGGTGTCAGACACCTGGCGGTGAGCGAGATTGTCGCCGCGGACTGCGGTGCGGGGGTGGGGCGCATGCGTATCAATAGCGGATGGTCAGCGCGGCCTGCACGTTGCGGCCGGCCGCGGGATACAGGTTGTACGCGCCGGTCGGACCCGTGCTGCCGGAGCGGATGCCATACGTGGCGTACTCGCGATCGAACAGGTTGTTGACCGCCAGGGTGCCGGACACATGCTCGGTGAAGGCGTAGCCGATCTTGCCGTTGACCAGCACGTAGTCGTCGAGGCGGGTATCGAACTCATTGGCCTGGTCGTTGTCCATGCGGGCCTTGCCGACATACTGGGCCGCCACGCTGACGAACAGCCGGTCGTCGGGCCGCCACGTGGCGCCCAGGTTGGCCATCCACTTGGGCACCAGCGGCACCGTCTTGCCGGCCAGGTCCACGCCGCCGTAGGTGCCGGAGCGGAATTCGGCTTGCAGCCAGGTCACATTGGCGTCCAGCGTCAGCGAGCGCGTCAAGGTGTGGCGGCCTTCCAGCTCGACGCCCTGGCGCCGGGTCGGCTCCAGGTTGGTGTTGGAGAACGTCACCGGGTTGTACTGGATCTCGTTGGTCAGATCGTAGCGGAACCACGCCAGCCGCGCGCTGGAGGCGTGCGATTGCCACAGGATGCCCAGTTCCTTGTCGGTGGAGGTCTGCGGCTTGAGCGGGGTGGCCACGTACAGCAGCTCATCGGAATTGGCCAGGCGGAAACTGCGCCCGACCTTGCCATAGGCGCTGAAGCCGCCGCCCATTTCCTGGCGCAGCGCCAGTTGCCAGGCGCCCAGGTGGCGCGTCTCGTCAGAATTGCCGCTGAAGCCCGCCAGGGTCTCGAGCTGGTCGCGGGCGTACTGCCGCCGGCCGCCCAGCGTCACGCGGGTGCTGTCGGTGGCCTGGATTTGCGCTTCGGCGAAGACGCCGTGCTGGCGCTGCTGCGCTTTCCAGCGGTCGCCCACGGGCGAGAACGAATATTCATTGGTGGCGTCCAGGTCGCTGTCGCGCATGTCCACGCCCACGACCAGGGCGTGCCGCTGCGCCACGGGCAAGTGATAGCGCAGGCTGCCCGTGGTCTCGTCCAGGTCCTGGCTGCGCGTGGTGTCGCCGAAGGCGCTGCCGCTGAAGCCGGTCAGCGACTTGTCGCGCTGACCCAGGTCGGCGTACAGCGTGCCGGCGCCCAGCCGCTGCTCGACCTGCACGCCGAAGGCGTCGGTCTGGGTCCTGATGAAGTCGTCGGGGGTGGAAGTGCCGCGCGGGTCGTCCTCGTATTCGTCCAGGCCGGTGGCCGGGTCGACCCGGCGCGGGCCGGGCAGCCCCAGCTTCTGGCGCGTGGTGCGCGCATACAGGCGCACCGAGCCGCTGTCGTGGTGCAGGCCGATGCCCACGCCGCCGCTGTCGCGGCTTTCCCGGTTGTTGTCACGGTAGTTGTCGGCGCGCAGGGTCTGGCCGTAGACATCCACGGTGACGCGCTCGTTCTGCAGGCCGATGGCCGCGTCGAGCTGGTGCAGGCCGTAGCTGCCCACCGTGCCAGTCACGCTGGCCGAGACGGGCTTGCCGGCGGCGCCGCCGCGCTTGGTGATGATGTTGATGACGCCGCCGGTGGCGCCCCCGCCGTATTGCACCGAGCCGCTGCCGCGCACGATCTCGATGCGCTCGATGCGCTCCAGCGGCACGGTGCCCAGCGAGGGCGCCGACAGGTCATTGTTGTTCTGCGGCACGCCGTCGATCAGCACCAGCGTGTTGCTCGGACCCGTCAGGCCGAAGCCGCGGATGTCGACCGAAGCCTGCTCGGCCGCGCCGGTGCTGTTGATGACATGGATGCCGGCCTGGCCGGAGAGCAGCTCCTGCACCGTGACGGCGCTGCTGGTGCGGATCTGCTCCGCGGTCAGCACCGATACCTGGACCGGCTGGTCGCGGGCCTCGGTGGGCACTCGCGAGGCGGTGATGGTGACCGTGTCGAGCTGCGGGACGGCGGCGGCGGCCGGATCTTGCTGGGCGGCGGCCAGAGCGGGCACGGCGCAAGCCAGCATGCCGGCCGTGCGCCGGAGGAGGGGGGATTTCATCGGCGAACCTCGGTGTGACGCGCGACCCCGCACGTCGTTCTCGGTATGGGGGCGCGCCAGGCGCGTCCCCGGTGGGCGAACCGGCCGGTATCGGGCTGCCATGCAGCGCAGGGCGCGGCATGGGGACCGTTGCGGGGGCAGCACAGGCTGGGCGCGCGGCGCCTTCCTGTTTCCCGTTTACCTTCCGCGCGCAGGCTGCGCCGGAAGCACCAGTTCGGGGCGGAACTGTATCATCCGCCGGCGGGCGGCGATCCATTTTGTTACCATCAAGCGTTGGTTTTCGGGCGTTTTTTGCCTTTTCGCCACATTTCCGAGACTCGCCGTGCCGTATCCCCGCCTGCCCTATCCGCCATCGTCGTACACCCGTGGCGGCGACTTTGCCCGCCTGCTGGGCGAACGCATCCTGATCCTCGACGGCGCCATGGGTACGATGATCCAGCGCTACAAGCTGGGCGAGGCCGATTTCCGCGGCGAGCGCTTCGCCGGCCACGGCAAGGACCTGAAGGGCGACAACGAGCTGCTGTCGCTGGTGCGGCCCGACATCATCGACGAGATCCATCGCCAGTACCTCGAGGCCGGCGCCGACGTCATCGAGACCAACACCTTCGGCGCCACCTCGGTGGCGCAGGCCGACTACGACCTGCCGGAGCTGGCCTACGAACTGAACCTGGCCTCGGCGCGCCTGGCGCGCGCCGCCTGCGACGCCTACAGCACGCCCGACCGGCCGCGCTTCGCGGCCGGCGCCCTGGGGCCGCAGCCCAAGACCGCATCCATTTCGCCCGACGTCAACGACCCCGGGGCGCGCAACATCACTTTCGATGAATTGCGCGACGCCTATATCGAGCAGCTCAACGGCCTGCTCGACGGCGGCATCGACATCGTGCTGATCGAGACCATCTTCGATACGCTGAACGCCAAGGCCGCCATCTTCGCGGTCGAGTCGGTGTTCGAAGAGCGCGGCGAGCGGCTGCCGGTCATGATCTCCGGCACCGTCACCGACGCCTCGGGCCGCATCCTGTCGGGCCAGACGGTCGAGGCGTTCTGGAATTCGGTGCGCCATGCGCGGCCCATCACCATCGGCCTGAACTGCGCGCTGGGCGCGGCCCTGATGCGCCCCTACGTGGCCGAGCTGGCCAAGCTCTGCGACACCTACGTTTGCGTGTATCCGAATGCCGGCCTGCCCAACCCCATGGCCGAGACCGGTTTCGACGAAACCCCGGCCGATACCTCCAGCCTGCTGGAAGAGTTCGCGCGCGCCGGCCTGGTGAACATGTCGGGCGGCTGCTGCGGCACCACGCCCGATCACATCCGCGCCATTGCCGCCAAGGTTGCCGGGCTGGCGCCGCGCGTGGTGCCCGAGGTCCCGGTCAAGACGCGCCTGTCGGGCCTGGAGCCGCTCAACATCGACGAGGAATCGCTGTTCGTCAACGTCGGCGAGCGTACCAACGTCACCGGCAGCAAGATGTTCGCGCGCCTGATCCGCGAGGAAAAATACGACGAGGCCCTGGCCGTGGCCCGCCAGCAGGTGGAGAACGGCGCGCAGATCATCGACATCAACATGGACGAGGCCATGCTGGATTCGGTGGCCTGCATGCGCCGTTTCCTCAACCTGATCGCCTCCGAGCCCGACATCGCGCGCGTGCCGATCATGATCGACAGCTCCAAGTGGGAAGTGATCGAGGCCGGCCTGAAGTGCGTGCAAGGCAAGCCCGTGGTGAACTCGATTTCCATGAAGGAAGGCGAGCAGGCCTTCCGCGAGCATGCGCGCCTGTGCCGCCGCTATGGCGCGGCGGTGGTGGTGATGGCCTTCGACGAGCAGGGCCAGGCGGACACGCTGGCGCGCCGCCGGGAAATCTGCGGGCGCGCCTACAAGATACTGGTCGAGCAGGAACAGTTCCCGCCCGAGGACATCATCTTCGACCCCAACGTGTTCGCCGTCGCGACCGGCATCGACGAGCACAACCATTATGCGATGGACTTCATCGAGGGCACGCGCTGGATCCGCCAGAACCTGCCGCACGCGCGCATCTCGGGCGGCATCTCGAACGTCAGCTTCTCGTTCCGCGGCAACGAGCCCATGCGCGAGGCCATCCATACGGTGTTCCTGTATTACGCCATCCGCGAAGGCCTGACGATGGGCATCGTTAACGCCGGGCAGCTGGGCGTGTACGCCGACCTGGCGCCGCAGCTGCGCGACCTGGTCGAGGACGTCATCCTGGACCGGGCCGAGCCGGTCGGCCGGCAGGACGCCGCCGACGACCGCAGCCCCACCGAGCGCCTGGTGCAATTCGCCGACAGCGTCAAGGGCGCGGGCGCCAAGAAGGAAGAAGACCTGGCCTGGCGCGCCGGCCCGGTCGAGGACCGCCTGTCGCACGCGCTCGTGCATGGCATCACCACCTTCATCGTCGAAGACACCGAGGAAGTGCGCCAGAAGATCGCCGCGCGCGGCGGCCGCCCCATCGAAGTGATCGAGGGTCCGCTGATGGACGGCATGAACATCGTGGGCGACCTGTTCGGCGCCGGCAAGATGTTCCTGCCGCAGGTGGTGAAGTCGGCGCGCGTCATGAAGCAGGCGGTGGCCCACCTGATCCCCTTCATCGAAGAAGAAAAGCGCCAGATCGCCGCCGCCGGCGGCGACGTGCGCGCCAAGGGCAAGATGGTCATCGCCACCGTCAAGGGCGACGTGCACGATATCGGCAAGAACATCGTCTCGGTGGTCCTGCAATGCAACAACTTCGAGGTGGTGAACATGGGCGTGATGGTGCCCTGTGCGCAGATCCTCGAAAAAGCCAAGGAAGAGCAGGCCGATATCGTCGGCCTGTCGGGCCTGATCACGCCCAGCCTCGAGGAAATGGCCTACGTGGCTTCGGAAATGCAGCGCGACCCGTATTTCCGCGAACGCAAGATCCCGCTCATGATCGGCGGCGCCACCACCAGCCGCGTGCACACGGCCGTCAAGATCGCGCCGAATTACGAAGGGCCGGTCATCTATACGCCGGACGCCAGCCGGGCGGTCGGGGTGGCCGCCAGCCTGGTGTCGGACCAGGCGCAGGCTTATATAGACGAAGTGGCGCAGGAATACGAAGAAGTGCGGCGGCGTCACGCCAACCGCAAGGCCACGCCGCTGATTTCGCTGGCCGAGGCGCGCGCGGCGCGTCCGCAGATCGACTGGTCCGCCTATACGCCGCCGCGCCCCAAGTTCATCGGCCGCCGCGCCTTCAAGAGCTACGACCTGGCCGAGATCGCCAAGTACCTGGACTGGACGCCGTTCTTCCAGACCTGGAGCCTGTTCGGGCAGTTTCCCGCCATCCTGGAGGACAAGGTGGTGGGCGAACAGGCGCAAAAGGTCTATGCCGACGGGCAGGCCATGCTCAAGCGCATCATCGACGGCCGCTGGCTGACCGCCAATGGCGCGGTGGCGTTCTATCCCGCCAATACCGTCAATGACGAAGACATCGAGGTCTACACCGACGAGTCGCGCAGCGAAGTGCTGTTCACCTATCGCAACCTGCGCCAGCAGGGCGCCAAGCGCGAGGGCGTCAGCAACAAGTGCCTGGCCGACTTCATCGCGCCCAAGTCGAGCGGGGTGGCGGACTACATCGGCATGTTCGCGGTGACAGCCGGCCTGGGCATCGAAAAGAAAGAGGCCGAGTTCCAGGCCGCGCTGGACGACTATTCCAGCATCATGCTCAAGGCCATGGCGGACCGCCTGGCCGAGGCGTTCGCCGAATGCCTGCACGCGCGGGTCCGCCAGGACCTGTGGGGCTATGCGCCGGACGAGGCCTTGTCCAACGACGACATGATCGCCGAGAAATACACAGGCATCCGGCCCGCGCCGGGCTATCCGGCCTGCCCGGAACACGTGGTCAAGCGCGACCTGTTCCGCGTGCTGGATGGCGACGACATCGGCATGGCCCTGACCGACAGCTACGCGATGTACCCCGCATCCAGCGTGTCGGGTTTCTATTTCAGCCACCCGCAATCGCAGTACTTCAACGTCGGCACCATCGGCGCCGACCAGTTGGCCGACTACGTCGCGCGCAGCGGCCGCAGCGAGGAAGACGTGCGCCGCACGCTGGCATCCAGCCTCGGATGACCGACGGCGGCCGGCGCGCAGGCGCGCCGGCCGCGCGGTGGTCCGGCTCAGTCGCGCCGCGCTACCAGGGTGGCGGTGTCGCTGCTGAACGAGCCGTCCGCCGCGATCGCATAGTGGCGGTGCACGGGTTCCGGCGCATGGGCCAGCATATGGCGCAGCGCCGCCACCAGCGGGGCCGGCGTGCGCATGCGTTCGACCCACGCGGCGAAATCCAGCGTGATGCGGCGCGGGGTGCAGCCGCGCAGCACGAAGCCGGACTCGGCCAGCAGGCGCAGCCATTCGGCCACCGAGTAGTTGCGCACGTGCGAACTGTCGCGCAGCACTTCCAGGGCCTGCAGCCAGGTATCGAGCAGCGGTTCTCCCGGCGACACCACATCGGCGAAGGCGGCGACGCCGCCCGGCTTGAGCACGCGCCGCGCTTCGCGCAGCGCCAGGCCCGGGTCCTGCCAGTGGTGCGTGGAGTAGCGGCACAGCACCAGGTCGAATTCGCCGTCGGCGAATGGCAGGCGCTCGGCCTTGCCGCGGCACGTGGCCAGGTTGCCGAGCCCGCGCCGCGCGGCTTCGGCCGCCACCACGTCCAGCATCGCTTGCGACAGGTCGTAGGCCGTCACGTGCGCCACGTGCGGCGCCACCTGGAAGCTCACGTGTCCGCCGCCACAGCCCAGGTCGAGCACGCGCGCGCCGGCATGCTCGCGCGCCAGCGCGGCGAACTGTTCCAGGTCCGCGCCTTGCGCATGGACCGCGCTGCTCAGGTAGGCGGCGGCGCGCGGGCCGAACTGGCGGTCCACCGCCTGGTCATGGGAAACGGGTGAGTTCATGGTTGGTCCTGTTAGCGAGGGAAACGGCCGCCGGCGGCCGCGGCACAGCGTGCCGGGAGTAAGATAGGCAACCTGATATACGCGTACAAGACCATTGCTTATCCTGGTATGAATGCTTCCCCCCAAGCCGGCCAAGGGGCCGTCCACGAGAGTTCGGCACGGCGCCGCCAAGCGCTCGGCGAGTTCGTGCGCGCAGCCCGCGCGCGCATTACGCCGCAGATGGCCGGCCTGCCTGAAGGCATGCGGCGCCGCACGCCGGGCTTGCGGCGCGAAGAGGTGGCCCAGCTGTGCGGCATCAGCGTCACCTGGTATACGTGGATCGAGCAGGGCCGCGAGGTGTCGGTGTCGCCCGCGGTGTGGGCGCGCATTGCCGGCGTGCTGCAACTGGCGCGCGCGGAACGGGCGTATCTGTTCGAGCTGGCCGAGTGCGCCGACCCCCGGCATCCGCGCGACGACGCGAGCGAGGCGCCCGGCCTGCTGCGCGAATGCGTGGATGTCATCGCGACCCCGGCCTATGTGCTGGACCGGGCCTGGAACGTGCTGGTGTACAACGCCCCCATGCGCGACCTGTTCGACGACTGGCCGGTGCGCGACCCGCGGCCCAACCTGCTGCGCTATATCTTCCTGGACCCGGCGGCGCGGCAACTGGTGGTGGACTGGGACCAGCGCGCGCGCCGGGTGGTGGCGGAATTCCGCGCCGACGCGGGAGCGCACTTGGACGAGCCGGATGTGCTGGCGCTGCTCGACGAGCTGAACCGCGACAGCGAGGTGTTCGCCCATTGGTGGACGCGCCATGCCGTGGTGGAGCGCGAGGGAGGCTTGCGGGAGTTCCAGCACCCGCGCCGCGGCCGGCTGGCCTACCAGCAGACGACCTTCCGGCTGGCCACGCATCCGGACCTGAAGCTGGTGATGCTGCTGGAGGGCGGCGCGGCCGGCGATGCCTGAGGCGCGCGCCTACCCGCCCACGCGGGTGATGACATAGACGGCGCTGGTCAGCAGGGTGCAGATGCCCGTGGTCCAGGCGATGACCTTCCAGGTGAGCTTGCCGATCTCGTGGTGCAGTTTGTTGATCTCGTGGTGCAGATCGGCCTTGGTGGTGTAGTTCGACAGCACGACCGCCAGGTCCTGGCGGATGAGCGCGACGTTGTGCTCCAGCGTGTTGACGCGAGTTTGCATGGGGCAGGCTTTCTTGCGCGGGGGTTCCATGGACGCAGGATAGGCTTGGCCGCGTCGCCGGTCTATGCGTAGTTGCCGAAGTCAGACTGTCGGCATGATTCCACGCAGGCTCATTCCGGCAGGCCCGCCGCCAGCAGGCCGTCCAGCAATTTGCGGATGGGCGCCGGCAGCGCCAGGCCGGGCAGTTCGGCGGCGCTGGCCCAGCGCTGGGGCAGGGCGGGCTCGGCCAGCGCGGCGGCCGGTTTCACCGGCAGGTACCAGGGCTTGATGTGCAGGCGGTAGTGCGTGAACGTATGCGCGAAGGCGGCCAGCTCGTAGCGTTGCAGCGGTTCCAGGCCGAGCCGGCGCGATGCCTGCGTCGGGTCGCCGCCGGCGTCGAATTCGGGCAGGCTCCAGAGCCCGCCCCAGATGCCGGGGGCGGGCCGCTGTTGCAGCAGGATGGCGCCGTCGCGCTGCAATACCAGCATGCCGGTCTGGCGTTCGGGGACGGCCTTGCGCGCCTTGGGGCTGGGCAGTTCCGCCTGGCGGCCGTCGCGCCGCGCGATACAGGTGCCGGCCACCGGGCAGCGCGCGCAGTCGGGCTTGCCGCGCGTGCACAAGGTGGCGCCCAGGTCCATCAGGCCCTGGGTGTAGGCGGCCATGTCCAGGCCGGGGGCGGCGGCGACCTGCGCCTCGGCCAGGGCCCACAGCCGCTGCTCGACGTCGCGTCGCGCCGGGTCGCCGTCGATGCCGAAATGCCGGGTGAACACCCGCTTGACGTTGCCGTCCAGGATGGGCGAGCGCTCGCCGTAGGCGAAGGCCGCGATGGCGGCGGCGGTGGAGCGCCCGATGCCGGGCAGGGTGGCGATTTGTTCGGCACTGGGGGGGAAGCGTCCGCCCCAGTCGCGCACGACCGCCTGCGCGCAGCGGTGCAGGTTGCGGGCGCGCGCGTAGTAGCCCAGCCCGGCCCAGTAGGGCATGACATCTTCCTGGCTGGCGGCCGCCAGGGTGGCCACGTCGGGAAAGCGTTCGAGGAAGCGCTGGTAGTACGGGATGACGGTGGCTACCTGGGTCTGCTGCAGCATGATTTCCGACAGCCAGATCCGGTAGGGGTCTTGCGTGCGCTGCCAGGGCAGGCCATGACGGCCGTGGCCGGCCTGCCAGGCGACGATGCGGGGAGCGAAATCCATGATGGGGGATTATCGCATTGCCATGTCGTCATGGTTGACGCACTTGTTGGGATTGAGTCTGGGCGTGGACGGGATCTGTTCTTGCCCCGTTCCGCGGCGTCCGGGCGGGCGGCGTCGGCGACGTCCGTCGGGCTCGGGCGCAACACCAGGCGCCCTCGGCCTGCTGCGCAGGCTGCCCCGCCGTCCAACTCGCCGCCCCCACCCGCCCGGACGCCACGGAACTCCACCAGCCCCAGCATGGCGCGCCGTGTCACCGCCTGCAGATGCCAAGCCCATGAGGTGTCAGACACCCACGAGAAAGTCAGGCAAATTCCGGACTGTCTCCCCCGGGTGTCTGACACCTGGATGAGATGCTGCCAGCCGCGCCTCCACCCCGTCTACCCTCACGCCCTATTGCGCCAACCTGCCGGCCCGGGTACAACCTGGATCAGAACAAAGCACAAAGGCACCCCGCCCGGACCGGCCCGCCCCCCGCTTCACGAGAGCCGGCGCGCGCAGCCTGCCCGGGCATTCCTGGACCCTCGGAGTAGACATGAATGCCCCTCTCACGCCCGCGCAGCGCGCGGCGCTCGAATCCGTCCAGCTGGACGACAAATACACCCTGGAAACCGGCCGCGCCTGGATGAGCGGCATCCATGCGCTGGTGCGCCTGCCCATGATGCAGCGCGTGCGCGACCAGCGCGCCGGGCGCAACACCGCCGGCTTCATTTCGGGGTACCGCGGCTCGCCGCTGGGCGGGGTCGACCTGAACATGTGGAAGGCCGCCAAATACCTGAAGGCGCACCACATCGAGTTCCAGCCGGGCATCAATGAAGACCTGGCCGCCACCGCCGTGTGGGGCTCGCAGCAGGTCAACCTGTTTCCCGGCGCGCGCTACGATGGCGTGTTCGGCATGTGGTACGGCAAGGGGCCGGGCGTGGACCGTTGCGGCGACGTCTTCAAGCACGCCAACGCCGCCGGCACCTCGCCGCACGGCGGCGTGCTGGTGGTGGCGGGCGACGACCACCCCGCCAAGTCGTCCACCCTGCCGCACCAGAGCGACCACATCCTGAAAGCCTGCATGATCCCGGTGCTGTTCCCGGCCAGCGTGCAGGAAGTGCTGGACTACGGCCTGCACGGCTGGGCCATGAGCCGCTACGCCGGCGTCTGGGCCGGCATGAAGTGCATCACCGATATCGTCGAAGTGTCCGCCTCGGTCGAAGTCGACCCCGAGCGCGTGCAGATCGTGCTGCCGGACGACTTCCAGCTGCCGCCCGACGGGCTCAACATCCGCCTGCCCGACACGCCCCTGCAGCAAGAGGCCCGCCTGCTCGACTACAAGCTGTATGCCGCGCTGGCCTACGCGCGTGCCAACCGGCTCAACCGCGAGTTGTGGCGCGTGCCCAATGGCGAGGCGCGCTTCGGCATCATGACTTCCGGCAAGGCCTACCTGGATACCCGCCAGGCCCTGGCCGACCTGGGCCTGACCGAGCCCGTATGCCGCCGCATCGGCCTGCGCCTGTTCAAGGTGGGCATGGTGTGGCCGCTGGAATCGACCGGCATGCAGCAGTTCGCCGAAGGGCTGGACGAGATCCTGGTGGTCGAGGAAAAGCGCCAGGTGCTCGAATACCAGTTGAAGGAAGAATTGTTCAGCTGGATCGGCACGGGCAAGAAGATTCCGCGCGTGGTGGGCAAGTTCGACGACAAGGATGGCGGCGAATGGTCGGTGCCGCAAGGCAACTGGCTGCTGCCGGCGCACTATGAGTTCTCGCCCGCCATGGTGGCCAAGGCGGTGGGTGCGCGGCTGCTGCGCTTCGCGCTGCCCGACGACGTGCGCGCCGGCATCGAGGCGCGCCTGGCCTTCATCGAGGCGCGCGAACGGGCGCTGGCCAGGCCGCGCGTCACCGCCGAGCGCAAGCCGTGGTTCTGTTCGGGCTGTCCGCACAATACCTCGACCCGCGTGCCCGAAGGCTCGCGCGGCATGGCCGGCATTGGTTGCCACTACATGGTGACCTGGATGGGCCGCAACACCCAGGCCTATACCCAGATGGGCGGCGAGGGCGTGCCCTGGCTGGGACAGGCGCCGTTCACCGACGAAAAGCACGTATTCGCCAACCTGGGCGACGGCACCTACTATCACTCCGGCCTGCTGGCCATTCGCGCGGCGGTGGCGGCCAAGGCGCCCATCACCTACAAGATCCTGTTCAACGACGCGGTGGCCATGACCGGCGGCCAGCCGGTGGACGGGCCGATCGACGTGCCGATGATCACCCGCCAGGTGGCGGCCGAGGGCGTCGAGAAAATCGTCATCGTCACCGACGAGCCGGACAAGTACCGGGGCATCGCCAACCTGGCGCCTGGCGTGCCGGTCCGCCATCGCGACGAGCTGGACGCCGTCATGCGCGAACTGCGCGAACATCCCGGTGTTTCGGCCCTGGTCTACGACCAGACCTGCGCCACCGAGAAGCGGCGCCGCCGCAAGCGCAATGCGTACCCCGATCCGGCGCGCCGGGTGGTCATCAACGAGCGGGTCTGCGAGGGGTGCGGCGACTGTTCCGAGCAATCGCATTGCCTGTCGGTCGAGCCGCTCGAGACCGAGTTCGGCCGCAAGCGCACCATCAACCAGTCCAGCTGCAACAAGGACTATTCCTGCCTGAAGGGCTTCTGCCCCAGCCTGGTCACCGTCGAAGGCGGCGCCTTGCGCAAGCCGAAGGCGCTGGCGCAAGAAGGCGATATCGATGGCGGCCTGCCGCAACCGCCGCTGCCGGGCCTGGCGCAGCCGTATGGCGTGTTCATTGCCGGCGTGGGCGGTACGGGGGTGGTCACCATCGGGCAATTGCTCGGCATGGCCGCCCACCTGGAAGGCAAGGGTTGTTCCGTGCTCGACATGGCGGGGCTGGCGCAGAAGGGCGGCGCGGTGTTCTCGCACGTGATGCTGACGCAGGCGCCCGATGACTTGCTGAATACGCGGGTGGCCATGGGCGAGGCCGACCTGGTGCTGGCGGGCGACCTGGTGGTGGCCGCCAGCCAGGAATCGGTGGCGCGCATGCGCGCCGGCCGCACGCGGCTGCTGCTCAACAGCGACGTGGCGCCCACCGCCGCGTTCGTCCAGGATCCGGACTGGCGCCTGCCCGGCGCCGACCTGCAGGCCGACCTGCGCGCCGCCTGCGGCGAGGGCGGAATGGACGCGGTCGATGCCGCCGCGCTGGCGCTGGGCCTGCTGGGCGACGCCATCTATGCCAATCCGCTGATGCTGGGCTATGTCTACCAGAAAGGCTGGCTGCCGCTGGGCGAAGCGGCGTTGCGGCGCGCCATCGAACTCAATGGGCAGCAGGTGGCCAGCAACCTGGCCGCCTTCGCCTGGGGCCGGCGCGCCGCCCACGACCTGGCCGAGGTGCAGCGCCTGGCCGGCCGCGCCGCCGCGCCGCAGGACGATGGCTTCGTCGAGGTGAGGCGCGGGCAGGCCGGCGCGGCCGTGCTGGACATGCGGCGTCCCGCCGGCGAGGTCGATGCACTGGTGGCGGTGCGCAGCGAGTTCCTCACCGCCTACCAGAACGCCGCGTATGCGGCGCGCTACCGCGAGCTGGTCGAGCAGGTGGCGCGGGCCGAGCAGGCCGCCACCGGTACCACGCGGCTGGCCGCCGCGGTGGCGCGCTATTACTTCAAGCTGATGGCCTACAAGGACGAGTACGAAGTGGCGCGCCTGTACACCGACGGAGAATTCCTGCGGCAGGTCGACGCCCAGTTCGAGGGCGACTGGAAGCTGCGCCTGCACCTGGCGCCGCCCCTGCTGGCCCGCCGCGATGCCCAGGGCCAGCTGATCAAGCGCGCCTACGGGCCAGGGGTCCTCAAGCTGTTCCGTGTGCTGGCGCGCCTGCGCTTCCTGCGCGGTACGCCGCTGGACGTGTTCGGCCATACCGCCGAGCGGCGGGCCGAGCGCGCACTGATCGAAACCTACCGCAGCGACCTGCTGGCGATCCTGCCCAAGCTCACGCGCGCCAACCTGGACCGCGCGGTGGCGCTGGCCAGCCTGCCGGACACGATCCGCGGCTATGGCCACGTCAAGGAAGCCGCCATGCAGCGGGCCGCCGTCCGCCGGGCGGAATTGCTGGGCGGGTTCAGCGCGAGCGTGGTGCCGATCGGGACCCGCGCGGCCTAGAACGCACCGGCCGGGGCGCGGCGGGCTCAGCCCGCCGTGGCGCCGGGGCGGCTGAAGCGCTCGAAGCGGGGCGCGCCGAACCGTTCTACGCGGGTCGGCTTGTGGGCCGCCGCCTGCGCCGTCTGGGCCGCCGCCTGCTCGCGCTGCGCGATCAGCGCCTCGGCCTTGTGGTGGTGCGGCGCCAGCCGGCGCACCATGACCCGTCCGTCGCGCGGGAAATAACCGATGCGCCGCGCGTGGACGTCGCCCAGGTCCTGGGCCAGCACCGGGATGCCTTCCGTCTTCAGGTAGTTCAGCACGAAGCGCGCATTGCGCTCGCCGATATTGAGCTGCTGCATGGCGCTCAGCACCGCGCCGCCGCCGAATACCTTGGCCTCCAGGCGTTCGCGCGCCGCGCCTGCCTTGAGCAGTTCGTTGACCAGCACTTCCATGGCGAACGCGCCGTAGCGCATGGTGGCCGATGCGGGGGATTCGGTGTCGCCCTCGGGCAGCATGAAGTGGTTCATGCCCCCGACGCCGGCGCGCGGATCGCGGATACAGGCCGCCACGCAGGATCCCAGCACGGTCGAGATCATGATGTCGTCGCGGGTCACGTAGTACTCATTGGGCAGCACCTTGACCGCGGCGCAATGGAACGCGCTATCAAAATAGTGACGCGTTGCGCGGGCATCGGGGCGAGAGGACATAGGAACACGCGAAGAGGGCGCGGGCAACGAAGCGGGGATGACTTCAGTGCCCGGCCGGAGGGATCGGGGCAAACATCTTGTGTAACTAAATTTTTCTAATTTGGCAATGCCATGGCACGGCCGACGGTCCCCGGCGGCGGGCCGGGGCCGCGCCTGCCCGGGAATTGTCCCCAATTCTTAGCGAGGCCGGCGCCGTGCGATGACGCACTGTAGCGGGCGCCGGCCTTTTCCTTTCGGGCTATTAACGGCCTTAAAAGCGCGTATTGCGCGTGACTGACCAGCGCGCCGCCAGGGCACCCAGGATGCTGGTACCCAGCACCGCCGCGGCCAGCACCGGCAGCGCCGGCAGGCGCAGGGCGAAGTCCGCCCCGTAGCTGCGCGCCAGCCCCAGCAGGGCGTCGTTCAGCGGCGCCAGCGCCAGCGCGGCCGCGCCGATGGCCAGCACGGCCGCCAGCGCGCCGGACAGGGCGCCCAGGTACAGGAACGGGCGCCGCACGAACGATTCGGTGGCCCCCACCAGCCGCGCCACGGCGATTTCCTCGCGCTGCAGCATGGCCTGCATGCGTACCGTGTTGAAAACGGCGGCCAGCACCACGGCGGCCACGCAGGCGGCCAGGAACACCAGGCCGACGCGCGCGAAGCGCAGAATGGCTTCCAGCCGCTGCACCCAGGCGCTGTCGAGCTGCACCTGGTCGACGTGCTCCCATTGGCGCCAGGCCTGGGCGAGCTGGTCGGCGCGGCCGGCCAGGTTGTCGCCTTCGGTGAGCGTGGCGACCACTGCGTCGGGCAGCGGGTTGCCTGGCAGCACGGCCAGCGCCTGTTCCCAGGTCGGGTCCTGGCGCAGCGCGGCCAGCGCGTCGTCGCGCGGCACCACGCGCACGGCTTGCACCTGGCCGGCGTACTCGGCGCCGATGCGGCGCGCGATCTCGGCCGCCGCCCCTGCGGGCGCGGCGGTCTGCAGGAACAGGGTCAGTTCCGGCGTGACCGACACCTGCCGCGCCACCGGCTGGGCCGACACGAGGATGGCGCCGCCCAGCAGCGGCAAGGCCAGGGCCAGGGCCATGACCAGCAGGTTGGCCAGCGACGAAAACGGCTGCTTGGCCAGCCGGCGCAGGGTGACGGTCAGCGCGTAGCGGTGCTGTCGTAGCCAGGATCTCATGCTTGGGCTCCCGAGTCGTGGAACTTGCCCGGTTCCAGCCGCAGCGTGCGCGTGGCGTACTGCGACAGCAGTTGTTCGTCGTGCGAGGCGATCAGGGTGGTGACCCCGACGCGGTTGAAGTCGCGGAACACATTCAGGATGCGCCGGGCGGTGTCGTGGTCCAGGTTGGCGGTGGGCTCATCCGCGATCAGGATGGCGGGCCGGTTCACGATGGCGCGCGCGATCGCCAGCCGCTGCTGTTCGCCGCCGGACAGCTCGATGGGGTTCATGTCTTCCTTGCCCGCCAGGCCGACCTTGTCGAGCGCGGCGCGCGCGCGGGCGCCAGCCGAGTCGGGCGACTGGCCGGTCACCGCCAGCGGCAGCATGACGTTCTGCAGCGCGCTGCGGTCGTACAGCAGATGGGTGTCCTGCAGGATGACGCCGACGGCGCGGCGCAAGTAAGGGCGCGCGCGCGCCGGCAGCTTGTCGAGCCGCTGGCCGTTGACCTGGATGGAGCCGCGGCTGGCGGGCTCCAGCCCGCCGATCAATTTGAGCAATGTGGATTTGCCGGCGCCCGAGGCGCCTGACACGAAGATGAATTCGCCGGCGCTGACGCGGAAGTTGATGTCGGCCAGGATGTTGCGGCCGCGCCCGTACGATTTGAAGACGTGCTGGAATTCGATCATGGCGGCAGGGTCGAGATGAAGCAGCAATAGTACCGCGCGGCGATCGCCCGGACGTTTGTATATATTTCCGTCCCTTTTTTTCTGTGGATTCGTCAAGGGATTTCCCCCATGTCCCCGAATAACCCCAGCCGCTACCATGCCGGCGATGCTTTATGCACCCACCGCTGCATGAAAAGCTTCCTACAGGAGATCAATGATGAAAGCACTGAAATTAGCCGCCGTGGCGGCCGCACTGTGCGCGGCATCCACGGCGGCCAACGCTGGCGCGACCTTCGATAGCGTCAAGAAAAAAGGCTTCGTCCAGTGTGGTGTGTCCACCGGCATCCCGGGCTTCTCCATGGCGGACAGCAAGGGCCAGTGGCAGGGTATCGACGTCGACATGTGCCGCGCCATCGCCGCCACCATGTTCAACGACGCGAGCAAGTTCAAGGTCACGCCGCTCAATACGCAGCAGCGCTTCACCGCGCTGCAGTCGGGCGAAGTCGACGTGCTGACCCGCAATACCACCCAGACGCTGACGCGCGACACCACGCTCGGCCTGATCGGCGCCGGCGTCAACTACTATGACAGCCAGGGCGTAATGGTGTCCAAGGAACTGGGCGTCAAGAGCGCCAAGGAGCTGAACGGCGCCACCATCTGCGTGCAGCCGGGCACGACCACCGAACTGAACCTGGCGGACTGGTTCCGCGGCCAGAAGATCGAGTTCAAGCCGGTGGTGATCGACAAGTACGACGAGATCATCCGCGCCTTCTCGGCCGGCCGTTGCGACGCCTTCACGACCGACAAGTCGCAGTTGGCCTCGACCCGCACCACGCTGGAGAACCCCGACAACTACGTCATCCTGCCGGAAGACTTCTCGAAGGAGCCGCTGGGCCCGATGGTGCGCCAGGGCGACGAGCAGTGGTTCAACGTGGTGCGCTGGTCGCTCAACGCCATGCTGGAAGCCGAGGAATACGGCATCACCTCCAAGAATGTCGACGAGATGACCAAGAGCTCCAACCCCAACATCCAGCGCATCCTGGGCGTGACTCCCGGCATGGGCAAGAACCTGGGCGTGGATGACAAGTGGGCCTACAACATCATCAAGCAAGTGGGCAACTACGGCGAGAGCTTTGAGCGCACGCTGGGCATGAGCAGCGCCATGAAGCTCGAGCGCGGCCTGAACGCCTCGTACAAGAACGGCGGTCTGATGTACGGCTGGCCGGTGCGCTGAGCACGGCAGCTGCCGGGCAGGGCGGGGCTCCCCCGCCTTGCCGAGCCCGCCCGCGGCGGGCGGCAGGAGCAAGGTGGCGTCAGGATTCTCCGGCCATCCCTGTTCGACTTCTGTAGATTCATCCCATGACGACAAACAATCAGCAAGTCCCGGTGGCCGCGCCCAAGCGCAGCCTCAGCTGGAACGATCCCGGCGTGCGCGCCGTGGTCTATCAGGTCGTCGCGCTGGCTTTGGTCGCCCTGGCCGTGTGGTTCCTGGTGTCCAACACGCTGAACAACCTGGCAGTACGCAACATCTCCACCGGCTTCGATTTCATCGGGCGCGAGGCCGGCTTCGCCATCGGCGAGACGCCCATCGCCTATTCTCCCGCCGACACCTACGGCCGCGCCATCTGGGTCGGCCTGCTCAACACGCTGCGCGCGGCCGTGCTGGGCATCATCCTGGCCACCATCCTCGGCACCCTGATCGGGGTGGGCCGGCTGTCGAAGAACTGGCTCATGGCCAAGGTGTGCTCGGTCTATGTCGAGATCATGCGCAACGTGCCGCTGCTGCTGCAGCTGTTCTTCTGGTATGCGCTGATCACCGAGAACATGCCGGGCCCGCGGCAGGCGGCCAACCCGCTGCCTGGCGTCTTCATCTCCAACCGCGGCCTGAAGGTGCCGGGGCTGGAAGGCGCTTCGCTGGACTGGATAGTGGTCGGGCTGGCGCTGGCCATCGTCGGCACCATCGCGGCCGCGCACTGGGGCAAGAAGCGCCAGGAAGCCACTGGCCGGGTATTTCCGCTGGGCCGCGTGGCGCTGGGCCTGTTCATCGTCCTGCCCGTCCTGGGCTGGCTGGTGGGCGGCGCCTCGTTGACGCTCGACATGCCGGAGCTCAAGGGCTTCAACTTTGCCGGCGGCCTGACGCTGTCGCCCGAATTCGCCGCGCTGCTGGCCGGCCTGGTGATCTACACGTCGGCCTTCATCGCCGAAGTGGTGCGTTCGGGCATCCAGGCCGTCAGCCACGGCCAGTGGGAAGCGGCCGGCTCGCTGGGCCTGCGGCGCTCGCGCATCCTGCGCCTGGTGGTGCTGCCCCAGGCGCTGCGCGTGATCATCCCGCCGATGACCAGCCAATACCTGAACCTGACCAAGAACAGTTCGCTGGCGGTGGCCATCGGCTATCCGGACATCGTCTCGGTGGTCAACACCACCATGAACCAGACCGGCCAGGCCATCGAGGGCATTCTCATCATCATGGCGGCCTACCTGACGGTCAGCCTGTCCATATCGATCTTCATGAACTGGTACAACAAGCGCATCGCGCTGGTGGAGCGTTGACATGAGCACGACTACGCATATCCCCAGCGAAGGCCTGCCGCCGCCCAGCAACCAGGTGGGCGCGTGGCCCTGGCTGAAAGAGCGCCTGTTCTCCTCGCCCCTGAGCATCCTGGCCACGGTGCTGGTGGCCTGGCTGCTGCTGATGGCGGTGCCGGCGTTGGTCGAGTGGGCGTTCCTGCAGGCCGACTTCACCTCGGCGACTTCGCAGGAATGCCGCAAGGCGGCCGGCGCGTGCTGGGCGTTCATCGTCGAGAAGCACCGCCTGATCCTGTTCGGCACCTATCCGTACGATGAGCAGTGGCGGCCCCTGCTGGCCACCATCATCCTCATCGCGGTGATCGTCTGCAGCGGCCTGCGGCGTTTCTGGAACCTGCGCCTGGCGCTGATCTGGGTGGTCGGCCTGACCGCGGTGGCGATCCTGATGTGGGGCGGCGTGTTCGGCCTGACCTACGTCGAGAACTCGCGCTGGGGCGGCCTGCCGCTGACGCTGATCCTGTCGACCTTCGGCATCGCCTTCGCCTTCCCGTTCGGCGTGCTGCTGGCGCTGGGCCGCAAATCGAAGATGCCCGCCATCAAGGCGCTGTGCGTCGTGTACATCGAGCTGATTCGCGGCGTGCCGCTGATCAGCCTGCTGTTCATGTCGTCGGTGATGCTGCCGCTATTCCTGCCGGTGGGCTTTTCCATCGACAAGCTGCTGCGCGCCCAGATCGCCATCATCATGTTCGCGGCGGCCTATATCGCCGAGACGGTGCGCGGCGGCCTGCAGGCCATCCCGAAAGGGCAGTACGAAGGCGCCGACTCGCTGGGCCTGACCTATTGGCAGCAGATGCGCAAGATCATCCTGCCGCAGGCGCTGCGCATCGTCATCCCGCCCCTGGTCAGCATCTTCATTGCCCTGTTCAAGGACACGTCGCTGGTGGTGATCATCGGCATCTTCGACCTGACGCTGGCGGCCAAGGCGGCCCTGTCGGACGCGGCCTGGCGCGGGTTCGGGGTGGAAGCCTATGTCTTCATCTCGCTGATCTACTTCGTGTTCTGCTTTTCAATGTCGAAATACAGCCAACGCCTGGAAAAACGCCTGGCGACCGGACACAAACGATAGCTGCCGGGCCCGCGCCCGCCGACGGCGGGCCGGGCCGGCGCACCTTATGGGAGTACAGGCATGAGCGATGCCATCATCCGCATGCAGAACGTGAACAAGTGGTACGGCCAGTTCCACGTGCTGCGCAACATCAACCTGGACGTGGCGCCGGGCGAGCGCATCGTGGTGTGCGGCCCTTCCGGGTCCGGCAAGTCGACCATGATCCGCTGCATCAACCGCCTGGAAGAACACCAGCAAGGCCAGATCATCGTCGACGGCACCGAGCTCACCAACGACCTCAAGCACATCGAGACGATCCGCCGCGACGTCGGCATGGTATTCCAGCACTTCAACCTGTTCCCGCACCTGACCGTGCTGGAGAACCTGACCCTGGGTCCGACCTGGGTGTTGAAGAAGCCGCGCGCCGAGGCCGAGGCCACCGCGATGAAATACCTGGAGCGCGTGCGCATCCCCGAGCAGGCCAACAAGTATCCCGGCCAGTTGTCCGGCGGCCAGCAGCAGCGCGTGGCGATCGCGCGTTCGCTGTGCATGAGCCCGAAGATCATGCTGTTCGATGAGCCTACCTCCGCCCTGGATCCCGAGATGGTCAAGGAAGTGCTGGACGTGATGGTGACGCTGGCCCAGGAAAGCGGCATGACCATGCTGTGCGTGACGCACGAGATGGGCTTCGCGCGCAAGGTGGCCAACCGCGTCATCTTCATGGACCGTGGCGAGATCATCGAGCAGAACAGCCCCGACGAGTTCTTCGACAACCCGCAGAACGAGCGCACCAAGCTGTTCCTGAGCCAGATCCTGCACTAGCCTAATGGCGCTCGGCACCCGCCGGCCGCGCGGCCACCGCGCGATACACCCGGGCGGTGTCGTCCAGGAAGGGCCGCAGGTCGAATGCCGCGAGGCTTTTCAGGCGAGCGGCCCGGCCCATTTCCCGCAGGTCGTGGGCGCCGCCGGCAATGCCGCGCAGGACCCCGGCCAGCGCCGCCGGCCGGGCCGGCGGGACGATCCAGCCGTCCCGCCCCGCGTCGATGTTCTCGGGCAGGCCTGCATAGTCGGTCACGATGACGGGCCTGGCCATGGCCATCATTTCCCGGCAGGCGAACGAAATCGTCTCCACGCGCGTGGACAGGACGAAACCGACGTCGATGGCGGCGATGAAAGGCCGCACATCCCGCAGCGCGCCGACATGGGTGATCTGGTCCTGCATGCCCAGGGCCGCGAGGTCGGCGCGCTGCGACGCGCTGAACGGCTCGCCGGCCAGCGCGATGAGGAAGCGGTCGGCGAGCTTGGCGGGCAGCAGCGCGACGGCGCGCACGATGTCGAGCCAGGCTTTGTAGGACGCCGTGCCCGCGTTGCTGCCAAGCACGATGCGGCCCTCGGCGCGCGCGCCCAGCAGCTCGCGCCGGTGCATCGCCGCGGCCTGGTCGTCGAGCGGCTTGAAGTGAGCGGTGTCCACGCCATTGAAAATGACGCTCACCGCGCCGGCGCCGTAGGGACTGGCGCGGACACGCTGCTCGACGTGCCGGCATACGGCGATGACGTGGTGCGTGCCGAAGCGGGCGCGCAACGCGGCGCCGAGGCGGGAGATCGGAATGGTGTTGTGCTTGGTGAAGACAATGCGCGGCGGGTCTTTCATGCACCGCGTTGCCAGGATCACCAGGCGGTGGTCGGCCGATCCGTTGACGTGGACGACGTCGAACCGTCCGGCCTCCAGCGCGGCGCGCAGCGTGCGCAAGGCGGCGGGAAGCTTGTACAGGCGCGACGGATAGTCCTGCGCATGTGTCGTGACGCCGGGCATTTGCGTGGCGAGCGCGTACAGGGCGCTGGAAGGCGGGGCCGCCACCGAGATTTCGAACTGCCCGGCCAGGCCCGCGGCCAGGCGGGATACATAGACCGTGTGTCCGCCAATGTGCGGGCCGGCGTGGAAATTCGTGTAGAGGATCTTCATGGGCATGGGCGCCGGGGGGAGCTTCCCGGACCATACGCGCTGCCGCATGTCGATCCGCTGTCCGCGCGCTGACAAATCCGTCAGCAAGCGCAGCGTGCCCGCCGGCCTTGCCGGGCAACGCCGCCAGGGCCGCTGGAGTATGCTACGTGCCGCACAGAAGCACATCCTGGAGACCAGAAAAAATGCGCAACCCGCTCTCTTGCCCCGTTTCACCCGTCCGCCGCACCCTGGTGGGCGGCGCCGTGGCCCTGGCCGCGACCCTGTCCTGCCTGGCGCCGGCCGCCGCGCAGGGCACCGACTTCCCCACCAAGCCGCTGCGCTTCGTGGTGCCGTATCCGCCCGGCGGCCCGCTCGATTCGACTGCCCGCCTGCTGGCGGAGAAAGTGCGCGCCTCGCTGGGCCAGCCCATCATCGTCGAGAACCGTTCCGGGGCGGGCGGCAACATCGGCGCCGACCTGGTGGCCAAGGCCGCGCCTGACGGGTATACGCTGGTGATGGGCGCGGTGGCCACGCATGCCATCAATCCTTGGCTGTTCGCCAACCTGCCGTACGACCCCATCAAGGATTTCGCGCCGGTCACCATCGTGGCGGCAGTGCCCAACGTGCTGGTGATGAATGTCGATTTCGCCAAGAAGAACGGCATCGAGTCGCTGGCCGACCTGATCGCCTACGCCAAGAAAAACCCGGACAGGCTGAATTACGGCTCGGGCGGCAACGGCAGCGCCGGGCACCTGGCGGGCGAACTGCTCAAGGCGCGCGCCGGCATCAAGGCGGTGCACATCCCGTACCAGGGCGCGTCGCCGGCGCAGCTTGCCCTGCTGGGCGGCCAGTCCGATTTCATGTTCGACAACCTGGCCTCCGCGGCGCCGCTGATCAAGGACGGCAAGGTCAAGGCGCTGGCCGTGACCACGCTGCAGCGTTCTTCGCTGCTGGCCGACGTGCCCACCATGGACGAGGCCGGCGTCAAGGGCTTCGACCTGGGCACCTGGTTCGGCGTGTTCACCACCGGCGGTACGCCGGCCACCGTGGTCGCCAAGCTGAACCAGGCCTATGCCGAAGCGCTGCGCCAGCCCGACGTGCGCCAGCGCCTGCTGGCCATGGGGTCGGAAGCGGAGCCCATGACGGCCGAGGCGTTCGCCGCATTCGTCAAGAAAGAGAAAGACAAGTACCAGGAAATCGTCAAGCTCTCGGGCGCCAGCCTGAACTGATCCGCCCGGCATGCCGCGCCAATGAGGCGCGGTGTCTGACACCTGTTCCGTTCGAGCACCTGCCGTGGCGCGCTGGTGAGGGGCGGTGTCTGACACCCCGTGCGATGTCCGTGGCCGGCCTCGGGGTGGGGCATGGGGTGTCAGACACCTTGCATCCACCCCGGCGGTTATTCCCGGGCGCCGGCCAGGCAGTTTTCCACCTTCCACCCGTACAGCCACTGCAGCGCATCGTAGAACTGCGCCTGGGTGCGGCCGGCCCACAGGCTGTTGCGCACCTGGCGCTCCACGCCCCGGGCGTGGTAGATGCGGCCCATCTCGCGGGTCGACCACACCACGCGTGCGCTGCGCGGAATGCGCACCGACTCGTACAGCCGGAAGGCCGCCTGCAGGTCGCCGTCGCGGGCCTTGACGGCCTCGCCCAGCGTGGCCGCATCCTCCAGCGCCATGCACGCGCCCTGGGCCATGTACTGGGTCATGGGGTGGGCTGCGTCGCCCAGCAGCGTGATGCGGCCTTGCCCCCAATGCTCGACGGGCTCGCGGTCGGCGGTGGCCCAGCGCCGCCATGACGTGGGGCGGTCCAGCATCTGGTGCGGGCGCGGGTGGATGCCCTGGAAATAGCTCAGCACCTCCTGCTTGCTGCCGTCGCGCACGCCCCATTCTTCCTGCTCGCGGCTGTGGAAGGTGACCACCAGGTTGTACTGCTGGCCGCCGCGCAGCGGGTAGTGCACCAGGTGGCAGCGCGGGCCCGCCCACAGCACTGGGGCGTTGATGCGCAATTCCTCGGGCATGTTGTCGCGTTCCACCACCGCGCGGTAGACCACGTGGCCGGTGACCCGGGCGGGGTCGCCCACCATGCGCTCGCGCACCACCGACTTGACCCCGTCGCAGCCGACCAGCGCGTCGCCGCGGTAGCGCCGGCCCTGGGCGTCCGTCACCTCGACCTGCGCGCCGTCCTGCCGTAAGTCCACGATCTGCGTCGAGGTATGGAAACTGATCAGCGGATCGCGCTGCACCGCCTCCAGGATGGACAGGTGGATGTCGGCGCGGTGGATGACCGCGTAGGGGCCGCCGAAGCGCGCGCGGAAGTCGGCGCCGGTGTCGATGCGCACCACTTCATGGGCGTCGACCGCGTCCATCATGATGATGTGGTCGGTGTACACGGCGCGGCCGCGCGCCGTCGCGCCCACGCCCAGCGCGTCCAGCGCCGCGAAGGCATTGGGCCCGAGCTGGATGCCGGCGCCGATCTCGCCGATGTGGCTGGCCTGTTCCAGCAACTGCACGGCGATGCCCTGGCGGGTCAGCGCCAGCGCCGCGGCCAGGCCGCCGATGCCGCCGCCCACCACGATGGCGGTTTGAGTCGTCGTTGTGCTGCTCATATGCGTTGCTCCTGCTGACTGGCCGGGCCGGCAGCCGGCCGGGTATGGCGGGGCTTCATGCCGGCTCCCCCAGGAAGGCGCCCTGGCGGCGCAACTGCTCCTGCACCGCTGCGGCGGGCAGCCGGCCGGGCGCCACGCCCGCGCGCAGCGCCAGCGCCGCGGTAGTGCCAGCGGCCTCGCCCATGACGAAGCAGCTGCCGCTGACGCGGGCGGCCGACTGGCCCTCGTGCGTCATGCCGGCGCAACGGCCCGCCACCAGGACGTTGGCTGCCGCGCCCGCCTGCTGGCGCGGCACGATCATGCGCAGCGGCAACTGGTTGTAGCCGCGCGACTCGGGAATGGGCGGCCAGACCCACTGCACGTCGCCCGCCACATGGATCTCCAGCGGCCAGCCGTTCACGCCGATGCTGTCGGGGAAGTCGGCGCAGCCCAGCACGTCATCGCGGCTGAGCATGTATTCGGCCACTACCCGGCGCGTCTCGCGGATGCCCAGCTGCGGTGCGATGTCCAGCACATAAGCCTGTTCGAAACCGGGCACCCGGGCGCGCAGGAAAGCCAGGTAGTCGACGATCTGGCGGCGGCCTTCCAGTTCGCCGGTCGACAGCGACAGCGCATCGGTGCCGTCGGCGGCCGAGCCGTCGGGGTTGCTGAGCTGTGTCACGTTGACGCGCCATTCATAATCGTGCTTCTGCGGCCGCACGATGGCGCCGCGCCGCGGGAAATGGAAGTCGCCGCTGGCCTCGGCCTCGTCCATCAGCCGCGGGATGGTCTTCCACGCTTCACGCGCGCGTTCGCCGTCGACATTGCCGACCTTGAACATCAGCGTCGGGTACATCATGTGGCCTTGCCCGTCGCCTTTTTCGAAAGGCAGGCCGGCCCAGTGCGCGATGTCGGCGTCGCCCGAGCAGTCGATGAAGACGCGGCCGCGCACCGCGCGGCGGCCCGACTTGGTTTCCAGCAACAGGGCATCGACCGCGCCGTCCGCGCCGCGCACGATGCCGCCGGCCAGGGCGTGGAACAGCACCTGGGCGCCGCTGTCGCGCAGCAGCCCGTCGGCGGCGCACTTGAACGCCGAGATGTCGTACGCCTGGGCGTGGATCTTGCCCAGGATCAGGTGCGGGTCGTTCAGGCCGTCGAGCGCGCGCATGCGGTCCAGCAGCTCATCGGCCATGCCGTGCACCACCTGGCGGATGTCGCCGTGCACATTGGCGTGCAGCCCGCAGAAATTGGACACGCCGGCCGCCGTGCCCATGCCGCCCAGGAAGCCGTAGCGTTCGAGCAGCAGCACGCTGGCGCCGTTGCGGGCCGCGCTGGCGGCGGCCAGCAGGCCGGCCGGGCCGCCGCCCAGTACGACCACGTCGTATTCGCCATGCAGCGGGACCTGGCGGGAGGGTTCGGTAACGTACATCGGTTGCTCCTCGGGGCTGCGCGCTACTGCGCCTGGATGCCCAATTGCTTGATCAAGGGCGCCCAGCGCCGCAATTCGTCATCCATGTAGGCGCGGAATTCGGCGGGGCTGTTGCCGACCGGCTCCATGAACTGGGCCTGCAGGCGCTGCTGCACGGCCGGGTCGCCAATCGCCTGGACCAGCGCGTCGGCCAGCTTCTTCTGGATATCGGCCGGCACCTTGGACGATACGACAAAGCCGATCCAGGCCGAGCCTTCGATGCCCGGCACGCCCACTTCGGCCAGCGTGGGAATGTCGGGCAGCAGCGCCGAGCGCTTGGACGAAGTCACCGCCAGCGCTTTGAGGCGGCCGTCCCGGACCATCGGCATCACCGCGATGGGCGGCAGCGCCGCGAACTGGGTATCGCCGGCCAGCACCGAGCTCAGCGCGGCTGGCGACGAGGGGTAGGGCACGTGCACGGCCTTGGCGCCGATGCGCTGCAGCAGCAGCTCGACCGACAGGTGCGAGACGGTGCCGGCGCCGGGCGACGGGAAGTTGTATTTGTCCGGCTGCGCCTTGAGCGCCTCCAGCAGCTGCCCGATGTCGGCGATGCCGGACTTGGCGGGCACCACCAGCACGTTGGGCTGGTGCACCGCCAGGGTCAGGGCGGCGAGGTCCTTGAAGGGGTCGTAGGGCAACTGCTCGAACAGCACGGTGTTGTTGACCAGCGGGCCGGTGATCGACACGCCGAAGGTGTAGCCGTCGGGCTTGGCATTGGCGATGGCGGCCGTGCCGATATTGCCGCTGGCGCCCGGCTTGTTCTCGACCACGATGGTCTGGCCGAGGATGCTGCCGGCCTTGTCGCCGACGACGCGCGCCACTTGGTCCGGGCTGGATCCGGGGCCGAACGGCACGATCAGCTTGAGGGGTTGCGCGGGCCAGCCGGCCGCCTGCGCGCCGGCCAGCGGCACCAGCGCCGCGGCCAGCATTCCGGCGCAAAGGCTGCGGCGCCAGTGGCGCGCGATGACTTCATTCATGCCTGTCTCCTGTGGGTGTCATTTTTTCGAAGTAGTGCTGCTCATTGGCGATGAAAGCCGCCACCATGGCGCGGTAAGTGGCCTCGACCACCTCCTCCAGGTTCTCGAAGCCGCGGTCGTGGCGGCGCGCCAGTTGCCGCGCCCGCGCATAGACCTCGGCCTGGCGCGCCGGCGCGCTGACCTGGAAGGCGTCGCGCTTGAAGCGGGCGGCATCCTTGACGTACATGGCGCGTTCGGCGATCAGCCGCACGATCTCGTCGTCCAGGCGGTCGATGTGGGCGCGCACTTCAGCCAGCGTGGCGCATAGCGGCCGGTAGGCCGGGTCCTGGTAGGCGCGCAGGGGGCCTGCCTGGGGATCGGGTTCAATGGGCATGGTGCGGGTCTCCCTATGCAAGCGGCCTCAGCCGGCGAAGTCGGGTTGCTGGCGCGGCGCGGCGGCCTGGAAGGCGGGCTGCGCGCTGCAGTGGCCGGCCACGCGCATGACGTTGGGGTAGGCCGACAGGTCGCAGCCCATGCGTTGCGCGTTAGCGACCTGCGGCACCAGGCAGCAGTCGGCCAGCGTGGGGGCCGCGCCGAAGCAGTAGGGGCCGTCGCCATGGCGCGCCAGCAGCGTCTCGACCGTGGCCATGCCTTCGCCGATCCAGTGGCGGTACCAGGCGTTCTTCTGCTCGTCCGACGCGCCCAGCACTTCCTGCAAGTAGCGCAGGATGCGCAGGTTGTTCACTGGATGGATGTCGCAGGCGATGGCGTACGACAACTCCAGCACGCGGGCGCGCCGCGCCGTGTCGGCCGGGACCAGGCGCGGCTCGGGATGCGCGGCGTCCAGGTAGTCGATGATGGCCAGCGACTGGCCCAGCGCGAATGGGCCGTCCTCCAGCAGCGGCACGTTGGCCGACGGGTTGCGCGCCACGTAGTCGTCGGCCCGGTGCTCGAGCCGGCGGATATTGACGGGCCGGTAGTCGTAGGGCAGGCCCTTGAGGGCGAGCGCGATGCGCACCCGGTACGAGGTCGAGCTGTTGAAGAAGCTGTGCAGTTGCATGGGATCTACGGAGTGGGTGGCGGGAAGGGCAGGGGCGCCGCGCAGCCGGCGGCCTAGTCGGCGCTGATGCCGGTGCGCGTGATGACGTCGTCCCAGCGCTTGGCGTCCTTGGCGACCAGTGCGCCGAACTCGGCCGGGGTGGAGGTGGCCGGCACCATGCCTTGTGCGTCGAACGCGGTGGCGGTGGCCGGGTCTTGCAGGATCACGTTGATCGCCTCGTTCATGCGCTGGATGATGGCGGCCGGCGTGCCGGCGGGCGCCAGCACGCCGTACCACATGTCGACATCGGCGCCCTGCAGGCCCGCCTCGGTCAGGGTCGGCACGTCCGGCAATTGAGGCAGGCGCTTGGGGCTGCCGGTGGCAATGACCTTGAGCTTGCCGGCGCGTACTTGCGGCAGCGCCACGTGGACCGGCAGGAACATGTAGTCCAGGCGTCCGCCCAGCATGTCGGTCACCGCGCCCGCGGTGCCTTTGTAGGGCACGTGCAGCATGTCGGCCTGGATGCGGTCCAGGAACAAGGCCATCGACAGGTGGTGCGGGGTGCCCACGCCGGGCGTGCCGTAGGTGAGCTTGCCGGGCGCCGCCTGGGCGGCCCGGGCCACATCGGCCACCGTGGCGGCCGGATTGGACGGATGCGTGACCAGCAGCAGCGAGCCCCACGAGGTCTGGCCGACCGGGGCGAAGTCCTTGAGCGGATCGAAATGCAGCTTGCCTTTGTACAGGCTGCTGTTCATCACCAGCGTGTTCACGGTGACCAGGAAGGTATAGCCGTCGGGGGCGGCGCGCGCCGCCTTCTCGGTGCCGATGTTGCCGCTGGCGCCCGGCAGGTTTTCCACCACCACCGGCTGGCCCAGCTTGCCGGGCAGGTGCGCCGACAACTGGCGGGCGATCAGGTCGATGCCGGTGCCCGGCGTGAACGGCACGATCAGGGTGATGGGGCGCTCGGGCCAGGCGGCCTGGCTGGCGGCGGCCGCCAGCGACAGGGCCAGCGCGCCCAGGGCGCGTATGAGGGTAAGCATGTTTGTCTCTCCTGGTGTTGTTGTGGTGTCGTGGCCGTGCGAGGTGTCTTGTGAGGTGTCAGACACCCTATGCATCCGTGATAAGCGTCTCTGGAGAGGTGCCAGACACCCTGCGGGTGTCTGGCACCTGTTCAACACCTGTTCATCCTTCCGCGTGCCCGGCAGCTGGCCGTCTGTGCGGCGGCCCCTACAGGAACGACGCGCGTGCCTTCAGGCTGGCCGGGTCGAAGCCGGCGATCTGCTTGTAGCGGTTCGAGATGCCTTCCAGTTCCGCGCGGCTGATCACGTCGTCGATGCGCTGGTACGGCCGGTCGCCGGAACGTTCGTAGACTTCCCGCAGGATGGCGTCGGGCGGGTTGGCGCGGTTGGTCAGCACCACGCGCGTGGTGGCCTCGACGCGCACGCGGTCGTATTCCTGCAACGCCGCCGTGCCCAGGCCCTGCCGCTTGAGCTGGCCGGCCAGGAAGCGCGCGTCGATCACCGCCTGGCCGGCGCCGTTCGAGCCGCGCGGCACCATCGGGTGGGCGGCGTCGCCCAGCAGGGTGACGCGTCCGCGCGTCCAGGTCGGCAGCGGGTCCTGGTCCACCATGGGATATTCCAGGATCGATTCGGCGTTGCGGATCAGCGCCGCGACGTCCAGCCAGTCGAACTGCCAGTCGGCGAAAGCGGGGTAGAAGTCGTCGAGCCGGCCGGCGCGGTTCCAGTCGCGCTGCGCGGGTACCGGCGCCTCGATCTCGGCCACCCAGTTGATCAACTGGTTGCCCTCGGCGTCGATGGCGTCGCGGATCGGATAGATGACCATCTTGCCGGTCGCCAGCCAGCCGGCGCGCACCATGCTGCCGCCGCTCAGGAACGGCCGGTGGCGCGTCACGCCGCGCCACATGTTGACGCCGGAATAGCGCGGCGGCCCTTCGTCGGGATAGAGCTGCTTGCGCAGCGCCGAATGGATGCCATCGCAGCCCACCGCGATGGCGCCGCGCACCGGCGGCAGCGCCTGGCCGGCCGCGTCGGTGAAGTGCGCCGTGACGCCGTCGTCGTCCTGGTCGACCCGCAGGCAGCGGTGGCCGGTCACCACGCTGTCCGGGCCCAGGCGCTCGCGTACCGCCGCCAGCAGCGCCATTTGCAGGTCGCCGCGGTGGATCGAGTATTGGGGCCAGTCGTAGCCGGCGGCCTTGCCGGCCGGCTCGCTGTAGATGAACTGGCCGTGGCGGTTGAAGAAGATCGACTCGCGGGTGTGCACGCCCAGCGCATCCAGCGCCGGCAGCAAGCCCAGTTCGTCGAGTTCGCGTGCGGCGTGCGGCAGCAGGTTGATGCCCACGCCCAGCGGCCGGATCTCGGCCACGGCTTCATAGACGCGGCAGCCGATGCCGGCCTGGTGCAGGCTCAGCGCCAGCACCAGGCCGCCCACGCCGGCGCCGACAATGACGACTTCGGTGTCGCGCTGCATGGCTACACCACCTTCACGCGCAGCGTATCCAGCCCGTCGACGCCGCCTTCCATGAGGTCGCCGGCGACCACCGGGCCCACGCCCTCGGGCGTGCCGGTGTAGATCAGGTCGCCCGGCTCCAGCCGGAAGTAGCGCGACAGGTAGGCGATGGTCTCGGCCACCGACCAGATCAGCTTGGCGGTGTCGCTGCGCTGTCGGTCCTGGCCATTGACTTGCAGCCAGATCGCCGCGCGCGACAGGTCGCCCGCCTCGGCGGCGCGATGCAGCGGCGAGATGGGCGCGCTCTGGTCGAACGCCTTGCCCAGCTCCCAGGGCCGGCCGGCCTCGCGCATTTTCATCTGCAGGTCGCGGCGCGTCATGTCCAGGCCCACGGCATAGCCCCAGACGTGGGCCAGCGCGTCGTCCACCGCGATATTGCTGCCCGCCTTGCCGATGGCCGCCACCAGTTCGATCTCGTAGTGGTAGTTGGCGGTCTCGGCCGGATAGGGGATCTCCAGCGTGGCGCCCGGCTCGGCCGGCACCACCGCGTCGGCCGGCTTGCAGAAGAAGAACGGCGGCTCGCGGTCGGGATCGAAGCCCATTTCGCGGGCGTGGGCGGCGTAGTTGCGGCCCACGCAATAGACGCGGCGCACGGGGAAGCGCTCCTGGCTGCCGGCCACGGCAATGGTGGTCGGCGCGGCGGGCGGGAAGACGAGAGACATGGGCAAACCTTCGGTGTTGCGTAAAAGGGGAAAGGGATCAGGCCTCGCGCGACTCGCGCAGCAGGCCCAGCGCGGCCTGCACGGGCCGGTCGGAATAACTGAACAGCGTGGCGTCCTCGAGCGCGCCGAGCTGCACCGGCTGCCAGGACGGCGCCACGAAGATGTCGCGCGGGCCGAAATCGAACTGCTGGTCGCCGATGCGCGCCGTGCCGCGGCCTTCCACCACGCTGTAGACGGTGGAGTCGGTGCTGCGGTAGGTCCTGCCATGAAAGCCGGCCGGCAGGAACTGCATGAAGGTGGCCATGGTCGGCATCGGGTAGCCGCCGGTGGCGGGGTTCACATAGCGCAGCTTGACGCCGTCCCAGGCGTCGAGCTCGCCATGGCGGTACAACTGGTCCAGCGCCTCGCGGCTGCGCTCGTACGGGTAGTTGAAGATCGGCGAGGAGCCGCCGCCCGGCTGGTAGCGCACCGGCAGCATGTTGTGGCTGAAGCGCGCGGCGCTGTCGCCCTCGGGCCGGCTGACCGGCTGCGTGGCGGTCGGATAGTTCTCGGCGAAGCCGGCATCCAGGAACCGCAGCAGGGGAATGTCCAGGCCGTCCAGCCAGATGACCGGCTCGCCGCCGTCGGCGGCCTCCGGGTTGCCGTGGTCGTGCCATGTCCACGACGGCGTGATGATGAAGTCGCCGGGCCGCATGGTGGTGCGCTCGCCGTCCACGGCGGTGTAGGCCCCGCGCCCTTCGACGATGAAGCGCAGCGCCGACTGCGTATGCCGGTGGCTGGGGGCGATCTCGCCGGGCAGGATCAACTGCAGCCCGGCGTACAGGGTCTGGGTGATGCTGGCCTGGCCCGGCAGCCCGGGGTTCTCCAGGATCAGCACGCGGCGCACGGCCTCTTCGGCGCTGATCAGCTCGCCGGAGGCCAGCACGTCGGCGCGCACGTTCTCGTACTTCCAGATGGCCGGCAGGCAGCGCGAGGCCGGCTGGCGCGGCACCAGGTTGTGCAGCGATTCCCACAGCGGGGCCATGTGCTTCTGGGCGATGCGGGCGTAGTAGGCGGCGCGCGCGTCGGCGTTGACTGGGCCGTCGGGCATGATTTGTCTCCGGTTCGGGCCGGCCGGGCATGGCCGGCCGCTGCTGGCGATGTTGTTTCAGCCATTATGCGGCGCCAGGTATGCTCATTAAAATGAAATAATCTTATTATTCATACGTAAAACAATATGGGTGGAGACTCATGGACTGGACCCACCGGCTGCGCCTGCGCAACCTGAAAATGCTGTTGAGCCTGGCGCAGACGCGCAACATCAGCCATTCGGCCGCCATGCTCAACACCACCCAGCCGGGCCTGTCGAAGTGGCTCAAGGACCTGGAAGAGGACATCGGCCTGCCGCTGTTCGAGCGCCATGCGCGCGGCCTGCGGCCCACCCCCTACGGCGAGGCGCTGATCGCGCATGCCCAGCGCATCGACGCGCAGCTCGACCGCGCCAGCGGCGACATGGCGGCGCTGCGCGAAGGCGGGGGCGGGCGCGTGGTCATCGGGGCCTCGGGCGCCTCGGCGTCGGACACCGTGCCGCTGGCGGTCATCCGCCTGCTCGAGCGCATGCCGCAGGCCCGCGTCAAGCTGGTCGAGGGCACCACCGACCGCCTGCTGGCGCAGCTGGCCCAGGGCGAGCTGGACATCGTGGTGGGCCGCTACGCCCCGGAACACCACGACCCGGCGATCCAGTCCGAAGCCCTGTACCTGGAGCCCATCCACCTGGTGGCGCGGCCCCGCCATCCGCTGTTCGCGCTGGCCGCGCCGCAATGGGCCGACCTGCGCGCCTACCGCTGGATCCTCTGGCCCAAGGGCACGCCCATCCGCAACGCGCTGGACACCGCGCTGGAAGCCGTGGGCCTGTCGGCGCCGGCCGACGCGGTGGAGTCGAACTCGGTCACGGTGAACCTCACGCTGATCAACAACAGCGACATGATCGGCGTGGCCTCGCATCGCGCCGCCCTGCGCTTTTCGCAGATGAATGCGATGCGCATCGTGCCGCTGCGCCTGTCGGGCTTCGGCTCGGTGGCCATGTATTGGCGCCGCGAGACTTTCCTGCCGGCCGCGGTCGAGGCCGCCATGGCGTGCCTGCGCCAGGCTGTGGCCGACCATGCCCCGGGCGGCGCGGCGCGCTGAGCACGTGCTGGCGGGCGCGGCCTGCAACAGGGCCGTCCGGGCAGCGCTACTGCCACCTTGAATTGAAGTATTGGCGTCATCCGGCTTGCCTAGCATTGTCGCGGAGCCGCGCGGCTCCGGCCTTGCGCGCCGCACCAGACGGACGAAGCCGGGCCGGTCCCGCGCGTGGTCAATATCTTTACTCGAGGACGCCTGCAGGGATGAGCAACGCCGGATGGTGGGTGATCGGGACAGTGGCGGGGCTGGCGTTCGTGGCGTTCGTGGCCATGATCGTGCGCGACGCGGCCCGCCCGTATGAGGATGAGCGCTCGCTGGCGGAGCGCCTGGCGCGCACCGGCCAGCAGGCCCTGGCCGAGGTGCTGAACCTGGAGCGCCAGCCGGGCGGCGACGTGTACGCCGTGCCGATGAAGCTAGGCCTGCGCTATGGCGATGCGCACGGCCGCCAGCAGCGCGTCGACCTCAGGGTGTACATCGACCGTGAACTGCTGTCGGCTTTCATGCCGGGCAAGATCGTGCACGTGCGCTACGACGCCCGGCATCCTTCGCGCATCGCCGTCGACCGGCAACTCAGTCCCACCGAGATTCCCGCTGCCTGGCGCGAAAAGTAAGCCCTAGCCTCCGTCGCCGGCGCGCGCCCAGCCCTTGGCGTGTTCCACCGCCTGGCGCCAGCGGGCCAGGCGGGCCGCGCGGCGGTCGGCGTTCCAGGTCGGCTCGAAGCGCCGTTCGGCTTCCCACTGGCTGGCGAATTCGTCCAGCCCCGTCCAGAAGCCGGTGGCCAGGCCGGCCAGCCCGGCCGCGCCGCGCGCCGTCGATTCGGATACGCGCGGGCGCACGACCGGCACGCCCAGCAGGTCGGCCTGCATCTGCATCAGCAGGTCGTTGCGGGCCGCGCCGCCGTCGACCCGCAGCTCGGACAGCTCGATGCCGCTGTCGGCGTTCATGCAGGTGAGCAGTTCGGCGCTCTGCAGCGCGATGGCCTCCAGCGTGGCGCGCGCCACGTGCGCGGCGGTGGTGCCGCGGGTCAGGCCCACCAGGGTGCCGCGCGCATACGGGTCCCAGTCGGGGGCGCCCAGGCCGGCGAAGGCCGGCACCAGGAACACGTCGTCGGTATCCGGCACGCTGGCCGCCAGCGCCTCCACCTGGTCGGAGCGCTGGATGATGCCGAGTCCGTCGCGCAGCCATTGCACCGCCGCGCCCGCCATGAACACGCCGCCTTCCAGCATGTAGGTGGGCCGCCCGCCCGGGCCGGCGCCGTCGGCGGGCAGGCCCCAGCCCACGGTGGACAGCAGGTTGTTGCGCGACGCCACCGGGGCGTCGCCCACGTTCATCAGCATGAAGCAGCCGGTGCCGTAGGTGTTCTTGGCCATGCCCGGCACGAAGCACGCCTGTCCGAAGGTGGCGGCCTGCTGGTCGCCGGCGATGCCGGCAATCGGGATGGGGCCGCCGAACCACTCGGGCAAGGCCTGGCCGATCTCGGCGCTGCTGGGCGCCAGCGACGGCAGCACGCTGCGGGGGATGTCGAACAGCGCCAGGATTTCGTCGTTCCAGTCCTGCGTGTGGATGTCGAACAGCAGGGTGCGTGACGCGTTGCTGGGGTCGGTGCTGTGCACCGCGCCGCCGGTCAATTGCCACACCAGCCACGTGTCGACCGTGCCAAAGGCCAGTTCTCCGCGCCGGGCGGCCTGGCGCGCGCCGGGCACGTGCTCGAGCAGCCAGGCCAGCTTGGTGCCGGAGAAGTAAGCGTCCAGCACCAGCCCCGTGCGTTCCTGCAGCAGCCGGTCGTGGCCTTGCTCGCGCAGCTTGTCGCACAGCGGCGCGGTGCGGCGGTCCTGCCAGACCAGCGCGTGCGCCAGCGGGCGGCCGCTGGCGCGGTCCCAGATGAGCGTGGTCTCGCGCTGGTTGGTGATGCCGATGGCTGCCACGTCGGCGGCCGTGGCGCCGGCGTTGCGCAGCGCCTCGCGGGCGACGTCGAGCTGGCTCTGCCAGATCTCGCCGGCGTCGTGCTCCACCCAGCCCGGCTGCGGGTAGTATTGGCGGAATTCGCGCTGGCCCACGCCGCGCGCATGGCCGTCGCGGTCGAACACGATGGCGCGCGAACTGGTGGTGCCCTGGTCCAGCGCCAGGATGAACGATCTCGTCACGGTACCCCCCTGCCTACGACCCCTGCAATTGGGCGCCGGCGGTCGGCGCCAGCCTCCGGAACGACAGGAGGCTGGCCACGCACAGGCCGCCGATCACCAGGAACGCCACCATCACGTCGCCGATGGCGACATGCTGCGCGCCGCGCGCGGCCATGCTGAGATTCAGCGTGACGGCCGCCACCCCCACGCCCAGGCTGATGCCCAGTTGCTGGGCCATGGCGGCGAAACTGCTGGCGCTGCTCATGCGCGCGGGCGCGATATCGGCATAGGTTAGCGTATTTACGGCGGTGAACTGCAGCGAGCGGAAGAACCCGCCGGCCAGCAGGATGGCGATCATCAGCCATACCGGCGTGGCCGGCGTGAAGGCCGCGCAGGCCACGATGAACAACCCGGTCAGGATGGCGTTGATGGTCAGCACGCGGCGGAAGCCGAAGCGCTGCACGATGGGCGTGGCGACGAATTTCATCAGCAGCGCCCCGGCCGCGCTGGCGAAAGTGATCAGGCCCGCCGAGAAGGGCGTCAGGCCGAAGCCCACCTGCAATTGCACCGCCAGCAGGAACGGCATGGCGCCCACCGCGAAGCGGCACAGGTTGCCGCCCAGCACCGAAATGGCGAAGGTCGGCTCGCGCAGCAGGGTCAGGTCGATGATGGGATGCTCGGCCCGCCGGGCATGCAGCACATACAGCGCGCCGCACAGCAGGCCCACGGCGGCCAGCGCCGCCACCGCCAGCGGCGGGATCAGGCTGTGCCCCAGCGCCTCGAAGGCGCTGACCAGGGCGGCCAGGCACACTGCGCTGAGCAGGAAGCCCGGCCAGTCCAGGCGCGGCGCGCCCGCCTCGCGGATTTCCGGCACGTAGCGGCGCACCAGCGCGATGCCCAGGATGCCGATCGGGATGTTGATCAGGAAGATCCAGTGCCAAGACATGTAGGTGACCATGAAGCCGCCCAGGGGCGGACCGATCACCGGGCCCAGCAGGGCAGGGATGGACAGGAACGACATGGCCTTGAGGAGGTCCTGCTTGGGCACCACGCGCAGCAGGATGATGCGCCCGACCGGCACCATCATGGCGCCGGCGATGCCCTGCGCGACCCGGGCCAGTACCAGGTGGGTCAGGTTTTGCGCCAGCGCGCAGGCCACCGAGCTGAGGGTGAACAGGGCGATGGCCGCCATGAAGACGCGCCGCGCGCCGTAGCGGTCGGCCGCCCAGCCGCTGACCGGCACGAACACCGCCACTGCCAGCAGATACGACGTGATGGCCACGTTCAGCCGCACCGGCGTCGAGCCGAGCGCCTGGGCCATGGCCGGCAGCGCCGTGGCGACCACGGTGGAGTCGAGCATCTGCATGAACAGCGCGCACCCGACGATGAAGGGGATCATCCGCGCCGCGCGGGCGGCGTCCGGGAAAGAGGAATGAGAAGGGGAATTACTGGCGGATTCAGCGGACATGTCGGACGGGGACGGGGGGGCAGGTCGATTGTAACGCCGGCGCCCGGGCCGGGCTGAAGTAAACTTGCCGTATCCGCAACCTGCTGAATCCGGTGCCATGGCAAGCAATTACGAATCTGAAATCACCCGCTTCCTCAAGGCGTACAAGGCGGCGCATCCCGATGTGGAGCAGCGCCAGCGCGAGGGCCGCGCCCGCCTGTGGGACAAGCCCCAGGATACGGAACTGCTCGAAGGCTTCCGCGCGGCGCGCGTACCGCAGAAGCCGTACGTGTACCAGGCCGACTGAGCCCCCAGCGGCCGCCCATGCCCTCCCAGCCTCCTGTTTCCGGCGAAGCCCTGGCGGCGCTGGTGGAACCCCCGGTGGACAGCACGCCCGACGTCGTCGACAGCGTGGCGTTCGCGCGCCTGTACGGCGAACCGCTGTTCCAGCTGCCCACCGATCTCTACATTCCGCCCGACGCGCTCGAGATCTTCCTGGAAACCTTCGAGGGGCCGCTCGACCTGCTGCTGTACCTGATCCGCAAGCAGAATTTCAACGTGCTGGACATCCCCATGGCGGATGTCACGCGCCAGTACCTGTCGTACGTCGAGCAGATCCGCCTGCACAACCTCGAGCTGGCGGCGGAATACCTGCTGATGGCCGCGATGCTCATCGAGATCAAGTCGCGCATGCTGCTTCCGGTCAAGAAGAGCGATACCGGCGAAGAGCCCGAGGATCCGCGCGCCGAGCTGGTGCGGCGCCTGCTCGAATACGAGCAGATGAAACTCGCCGCGCAGAAGCTCGATGCCATGCCCCAGCTGGGGCGCGACTTCACCCGCGCGCAGGCGGTGGCCGACCTCAGCGTCGAGCGCATGCTGCCCGAGGTCAGCGTCGACGACCTGCGCGCCGCATGGGCCGACATCCTCAAGCGCGCCAAGCTGAACCAGCATCATCACATCACGCGCGAGCAGCTCTCGGTGCGCGATCACATGACCCACATCTTGCGCCGCCTCAACGACGTGCGCTTCATGGAATTCGGCGAGCTCTTCATGGAGCGCATCCGCGAGGGCGCGCCGGTGGCGGTGGTGGTGGTGCATTTCATCGCCATGCTCGAACTGGCGCGCGAATCCCTGCTGGACATCACGCAGGCCGAACCCTACGCGCCCATCTACGTCCGCCTGGCCTATACCAGCGTGGCGGCGGCGGCCTGAGCCGGCCCGCCGAGCGTTCCCGGAGACCCCCGTGAAAGTCGTACACACGATTCAAGAATTGCGCGACCACCTGCGCGGCCAGAACCGCGTGTCCTTCGTGCCGACCATGGGCAACCTGCACGAAGGCCACCTGGCCCTGATGAAGCTGGCGCGCCAGCATGGCGACCCGGTGGTGGCCAGCATCTTCGTCAACCGCCTGCAGTTCGGCCCCAACGAGGATTTCGACCGCTATCCGCGCACCTTGCGCGACGACATCGACAAGCTCGAGCGCCAGCGCGACGTCTACGTGTTGTTCGCGCCCGATGAGCGCGAGATGTATCCCGAGCCGCAGAACTACCGGGTGCAGCCGCCCGACGACCTGGGCGACATCCTGGAAGGCGAATTCCGGCCCGGTTTCTTCGGCGGGGTCAGCACCGTGGTGCTCAAGCTGCTGTCGTGCGTGCAGCCGCGCGTGGCCGTATTCGGCAAGAAAGACTACCAGCAACTGATGATCGTGCGGAACATGTGCCGCCAGTTCCAGCTGCCCGTGGAGATCGTTGCGCACGAAACCGTGCGCGCCGACGACGGCCTGGCGCTGTCCTCGCGCAACCGCTATTTGTCCGAAGCCGAGCGGGCCGAGGCGCCGGCCCTGTATGCGGCCCTGCAGTCCATCAAGCAGCGCGTCGCCGCCGGCGGGCACGACCTGCCGGCCATCGAGCGCGAAGCCGTCCAGGCGCTGGCCGCCCGCGGCTGGCAGGTGGACTACCTGGCCGTGCGCCGCCAGCGCGACCTGCAGCCGCCTTCGGCCGACGAAGCGCGGGCTGGCGAGCCGCTGGTGGCCCTGGCGGCCGCCAAGCTGGGCAACACGCGCCTGATCGACAACCTCGAGCTGTAGCCGCCCGCGGGGCCGCGCGTCCGTGCAATCTCGAAGCCGGATGAAATAATCCTGTGCGGATTGCCAGCTTTCTAGCAAAAAGATTGCCATGGCAGACTCTCTTGCAACCTTGCAATACAAGAGAGCCTTCAAGAGAGTCTTCATGCTGGATCCCACCGAGCCGCCCGGCGCCGATGCCGTTACCCGGCTGACCGCGCGCGAGCAGCAAATCGTGGCCTATCTGGCCGCGGGCAAACCCAACAAAGTCGTCGCCATCGAGCTCGGTATTTCCCTGCGCACCGCGGAAGCCCATCGCGCGCGCATTTTCCGCAAGCTGGGCGTGCGCAACGCGCTGGAGCTGGCGTGCCGCCTGTGTCGCCATCGCCGCCGCTCCATCCATTCCTGACTGGCGGCCGGCCCGCCATCCCGCGATCGCCAGCTCAGGGTTGCGCCGCCGGGGCCGCCGGCTTGGCGCTCGAAATCGCCAGCACGCCGGGGTCCTGGGCGACGCTGGCGAATGGGCCGCCTCCATTGAGCGGCAGGTCGCCGATCGACGCCGCGGCGGACCACACGCCGTTGCTGCGCGCCAGGACTTGATAGGCCTGCAGGCGTCCAGAGGCGCGCGCCACGATGTACAGGGTGCCGTGCACGAAACGCATGGCCGGCAGCGAGGCGGCATGGGCTTCCAGCTTGGTCGCCCGGCCGTCCTCGATGAGCCATAGCGGCCCGCCCTGGCGTTCCAGCACGGCGACCGCCACGTCGCCGTTGCGGTCCGCGCCGATAGCCGGCTTGCCTACGTACTCCACGCCCAGGTCGACGGCGGCGCTCCAGCGCAGGGCTGCCATATCGGACGGAATGGCCGGATCCTGCACGATGCGCAGCATGCGGCGGCTGTCGCGGGCGCGCAGGTAGAGTTCGATCAACCCCTCGGCATTGCGAATGGCCGCCAGGCCGCCGCCGCACGCGGGCGCGGGCACGATGCGCCAGGGCGACCAGGCGGCCTGGTCGTTCGCGGTGTGCTGCGCGGTGGCGTACAGGCGCCCGGCCTGGTCGATGGCGAAGACCACATAGCGGTTGGCGCCATCGCGGGCAATGGCGGCGTTGCCCATGGCGCCCGGTAGCGGGGGCAGCGCCTGCCAGGGCGTCCAGCTGTGGTCCAGCCCGGTCAGGGTAGTCCAATGGTACAGGCCGTCGTTGCCCATCGCCACGGCGGCCGCGTCGCCGCGCGGCGCTACTGCCGGCGCGCGGGCCGCCCGTACGCCGGCCATGGCTTGCCAGCCTTTCCAGGTGCCGTCGGCGTTCTGCTTGTTGAGCCACAGGCCGCCCAGCGTGTCGCGGGCGAACAGGCCGACGGTCGAGTCCGGGTAGGCGAACGACACCAGCGGCCCGGCGGTGCGCCCGCCCAGCGTGTTCCAGCGGCGCTTGCGTTCGTCCCACATGTTGACCGCATCGTTGGCCTCGCCCGCGGCAAACACCATCAGGCCGCCCTGCGGGTCGGGGAACAGTTCCGGCGCCACATCGTGGCGCGACACATAGTACGAGCGGCGCACCCAGGCCGCGGCGGGGCCGGCCGGTTCCATGCACCCCTGCGGGCCCGAGCAATAGTGATAGTCGTTCCACGCATACTGCCGGAAGATCTCCGACTTGCTGGCGATTTCCGCGTCGGCCAGATTGGCGTCGCGTTCCTGGCTGGGGTAGTCGACATAGCCCGTCTCGGCATAATTGCCCGGCACCCGCGCCATGGCCTCGCGCACCAGGCGCGCGCTGGCGATGTGGTCCGGATGCCCGTGGCCGGCGCAACGCCAGCACAGCTGGGTGTAGGGCACGCTGATGGTGTCGTCGAGGTGGCGCACGGCGGTCGGGCCGTAGTCCTCGATGATGGCCGCGAGCGTGCGCACCAGGTCCTCGCGGGTATATACATCGCGGTACGGGCCAAGCGTATCGGCCGTCTTGCCCGGCACGGACTCGGCCTGGCTCAACGGCGTCAGGCTGCCCCAGCCCTTGCCCAGCCAGGGATCCTCCAGGCGCATGTGCCACAACTGCACGCGCGGGTTGCCCTGCAGCACGAAACGCGCGATATGGTAGGCGCCGACCTCTACCGTGTCTTCTTTCCACAAGTCGGGCTGCCCGGCCATGTAAGCGTAGGCGGCCCGCACGCCGCGCTCGCGGCCCAGCATGTAGCGTTCGCCTTCGCCGGCATCGCTGGCGGTCAGGTACACCACCTGCACGCAGCCGCCCGCGCCGATGTTGGCGGCGATGTCCGGGTTCATGAACAGCAGGTCGTCATCCAGGTGGGCGACGAAGGCCAGGTCCTTGATGCCATGGCATTCGCCCAGGAGCGGGCCGGCGGGGGCCGCCCGGGCCGCCCCTGCGCAGAGCGCGAGGCAGCCCAGCCATGGCAGCGCGAGGCGGACGGCGCGAAGAAGACGGGCCGGAAAGGCGGGCATGATGGGTCAGGCGGCCGGCATCCCGACACGGAGCCTGGCGATGTGCTGCATCAGCCCTGTATCTTGGTATGACGTAACGTTGTTTTTTATGTGGCGCGCTGAGTATAGCGGCTTCGGCCCGGCCGGGCGCCGGGGGTTTCCCCCGGGCCCGTTGCCGTTTGCCTACAGTCCGGTCAGGCGTCGGCCGCCGTGGCGGTCAGGGGCACTTGGGCGCGCTCTGGCCGGACAGTTCGTCGATGGGGTCGAGGTCGGGCTGGCGCGTCATGCTGTAGTTCAGGTTGGGTGTCTTGCCCAGCACCGATTTGACGCGCAGCACGTTATTGGCGGCGACCACGAATTCGACCCGCAGGTTGCCGGCGGCGTCGGACAGCAACACGCGGGCCGGGCGCTCCGCCGTCGCGTCCCAGCAGCCTTGTTCGGCGGTGGGTTCGCTGAGCTTGCCGGCATTGTCGAGGAAGGCGGTGCGGCTGCGCCAGCGGCCGTTGGGGGCGAGGGTCAGCGTGACGCGCTGGGCCACGCATTGCAGCGAGGGCGTCAGGCACGGCAGGGTGCCCATGTAGGTTTGCGCTTGTGGCACCAGGGCCTGCGCGGCGGGCGAGTGGCCGGCCGGCGCGTTGGCGGCGGCCACGGCCTGTTGTTCGGCGTCCGCTTCGGCGGGTTCGCCGGCGTTGCCGGGTTTGCCCTGCTGGCCGGGCGGGCGGCCTTTCAGTTCGATCTGGAGCTGCGGGGGCGCATGCACCACCTGGCGATAGCCGGCCCCCTGGCCCTGGTATTGTGCGTCGGTGATGGTGCTGGCCGACGGCGGGTTGTAGTAGCCCTCGGTGCGCTGCTGGGCGCAGCCCGCCGCCAGTGCGGCGCCGGCCAGGGCGGCCGCGAGCAGGACGGGGGGGCTGCGGCGGGGCGCCGGGGCGGGCACGGGATCAGGCATGATGGCGGTTCGCGGTTGTTGGATACGTACGGAATTCTACGCATTTATGCAAACATCCGATACGCGCGTCCTGGCCATCGTCGTGTTTGAACAATTCGCCGCATGCCGGAATAATGCGGGCTCGCCGGTGCCGAGCCCGGCTGTTGGCCCCGCGCGGGCGTTTCTTTGTATTGTCGAATTCCATGTGGCATGCTTTTGCAGTCGATCCAGGTTGGGCGATCGTGCTGGCCGCGGTGCTGGGGCTGGCGGTCGGCGCCTGGCTGACCGTGCTGGCGCACCGCCTGCCGCGCATGATGGAGCGCGAATGGCTGCAGCAGTACCAGGAGGTCCGCCAGGCCGATCCGGCGCCGCATGAGCCGGTGGGCGAATACAGCCTGTGGCGCCCGGCCTGGCATTGTCCGGCCTGCGAGGCGCCGGTGCGCGGCTGGCGCCGCCTGCCGCTGGCCGGCTGGGCGCTGTTGCGCGGCCGCTGCGCCGATTGCGGCGCGGCGATCGGCTGGCGCTACCCCGTCACCGAGGCCCTGACCGCCCTGTTGTTCGCGCTGTGCGCGTGGCGCTTCGGCCCCACGCCGCTGGCCCTGTGCGCCATGGCGCTGTGCGCGGCCCTGTTGGCGCTGGCCTGGATCGACCTGCAGGCCAGCCTGCTGCCCGACGCGATCACGCTGCCGCTGGCCTGGGCCGGGCTGCTGGTGAACCTGGGCGGCGCCCTGGCGCCGCTGCCGCTGGCCGTGCTGGGCGCCGTGGTAGGGTATGCGTTCCTGTGGCTGCTGTTCCACATGTTCCGCCTGCTGACCGGCCGCGAAGGCATGGGCTATGGCGACTTCAAGCTGCTGGCGGCGCTCGGCGCCTGGTTCGGCCTGGCCGCGCTGCCCGGCGTGCTGCTGGTGGCATCGCTGGCCGGCGTCGCGGGCGCGGGCCTCCTGCGCCTGAGCGGCCAGGCGCAGCGGGGCCAGCCGCTGCCATTCGGGCCTTACCTGGCGCTGGCCGGCGTCGCCATGCTGCTGGCCATGGGGCGGCCTGCCTGGTTCTAGCGGCGCGCTGAATTCGCGGCCCGATGGGCGTATGCTGGCTGGCAACGGAGTTTTTCATGAGCGACCAGGTATGTACAAGATCGGCCTGACCGGCGGCATCGGCTCCGGCAAGACCCGGGTGGCGGACATGCTGGCCGAATGGGGCGCGGCGCTGGTCGACACCGATGAGATCGCGCACGCGCTGACCGCCCCGGGCGGCGCCGCCATGCCGGCCATCCGCGAAACCTTCGGCGGCGCCGCCGTGGCGCCGGACGGCGCGCTCGACCGCGCCTGGATGCGCGACCTGGTGTTTCGCCAACCCGAGGCGCGCGCGCGCCTGGAAGCCGTGCTGCATCCCTTGATCGGCCTGCATGCCGCGCGCGCGGCCGAAGCCGCGCACGGCACCTACCTGGTGTTCGTGGTGCCCCTGCTGGTCGAGTCGGGGCGCTGGCGCGACCGGGTGGACCGCATCTGCGTGGTCGACTGCGATCCCGAAACCCAGGTGGCCCGCGTGCAGGCCCGCAGCGGGCTGACGGAGCCTGCCATCCGGCGTATCATGGCGGCACAGGCCGCGCGGGCAACCCGGCTCGCCGCAGCGGACGACGTCATCGTCAACGATGGCGCCACCACTGCCGAGCAGTTGCGCGCGCGGGCAAAGGCTCTGCACGACCGCTGGTGCCAGTTCGCCACGGCACCGCGCCGGCCGCCGCGTTCCGCGGCCGGCTTCCCTGAATAACCTCGGCCCGCGGGTCGACCACCAACAGGCCTGTATCAAGCGTGATTCTTTACGAATATCCTTTCAACGAGCGTATCCGCGCCTATCTCCGCCTGGAATATCTGTTCGACAGATTGTCCTATTTCGCGCGCGAAGGCGACCCCCGCCAGCACCAGATCGCGGTCGCCACCTTGTTCGATATTCTTGACGCCACCGAACGCACCGACATCAAGACCTCCGTCCTGCAAGACCTCGAACGGCAGCGCGTGGCGCTGCTCGCATTGCGCGACCATCCCGGCGTCGCTCAGGACGCCCTGGAAGCCATGCTGACCGAAATGGAACGCACCGTCGGCGCGCTGGCCGCGCAAGGGCGGGCCGGCCAGCCCCTGCGCGAAAACGAATGGCTGGTCAGCCTGCGCGGCCGGCTGGCCGTGCCGGGGGGCGCCACCCAGGTGGACATGCCTTCCTATCATGCCTGGCAGCACAAGGCCGGGCCGGCGCGCTGCGCCGACCTGCAGGCCTGGTCCGCGCCCTTGCGGCCGCTGCAAGACGCAGTGACCATGGCGCTGCGGCTGCTGCGTGAATCCGGCCGCCGCTCGGACATCGTGGCCGAGCAGGGCGGCTACCAGCAGATGCTGGCGGGCAAGCTGTTCCAGCTGCTGCGCGTCTGGATCGATCCCGCCGCGGGCGTCTTCCCCGAAATCAGCGCCAACAAGTACATGATCTGGATCCGCTTCTCGGCGCAGGACGGCGACGCCAAGCCGCAGCAGGTGGCGCGCGACGTCGGTTTCCAGATGTCGCTTTGCAGCGCCTGAGGCCGGCCCGCGCCAGCGCAAACCCCGGCCGGATTCCTGTTGCGGTGTATTTCAAGGCGGCCCGGCCGGCGCCGTAAACAGGCGCACTTGGGAGACAATAGCGGCTCCTGCCGCCTTGCGCCCGAAGTTCCATGCCTGACCGCCGCCCCGCCACGCCCGCCTCCCGCCGCTCCCGCCTGATCGCACTTGCCCTGGCGCTCGCGGCCGTGGCCGTCGTCGCGTGGCTGGTGGCCAAGCCCGGCGGCAACGGCGGCCAGCGGCCCGGCCGGGGCGGCAATGGCGCCGGCATGGACACGGCAGTGCCGGTGCGGGTGGCGCAGGCCGGCACCCAGAACATCGATATCGTGCTGCGCGCCCTGGGCACGGTGACCGCGTACAACACCGTCACGGTGCGCAGCCGGGTCGACGGCGAGCTGGTGAGCGTCGCGTTCGACGAAGGCCAGCACGTCCAGGCCGGCGACCTGCTGGCGCAGATCGACCCGCGCCCCTTCGAAGTGGCGCTGGCGCAGGCGCAAGGCCAGCAGCAGCAGAACCAGGCCCTGCTGGCCAATGCCCGGCGCGACCTGCAGCGCTACCAGACGCTGTACAAGCAGGACTCGATCGCGCGCCAGCAGCTCGACACCCAGGCCGCGCTGGTGCGCCAGTACGAGGGCACGCAGAAGATCGACCAGGCCGCGGTGGACGACGCCAAGCTGCAGCTCGGCTACACCCGCATCACCGCGCCCATCAGCGGGCGGCTGGGCCTGCGCAAGGTGGATCCGGGCAACCTGGTGTCCACCGGCGACACCGATGGGCTGGTGGTCATCACCCAGACGCAGCCGATCTCGGTGGTGTTCTCGCTGCCCGAGACGCAACTGCCGGAGGTGCTCGAGCAGGTGCGCGCCGGGCGCACGCTGGCCGTGCAGGCCTACGACCGCACCGATACACAGGCCATTGCCGCCGGCCAGCTCGAGACCATCGACAACCAGATCGACGTCGCCACCGGCACCGTCAAGCTCAAGGCGCGTTTCGACAATGCCGACGAGGCGCTGTTTCCCAACCAGTTCGTCAATGTGCGGCTGCTGGTGCAGACGCGCGACGACGCCACCGTCATTCCCACGGCCGCGGTGCAGCAGGGCTCGGCCGGCGCATTCGTATTCCTGCTGCGCGACGACGCCACGGTGGAAGTCCGCCAGGTGAAGCTCGGCGCCATCAATGGCGACCGCGTCGCCGTCAATGAGGGCCTGGCGCCCGGCGACCGCGTCGTGGTCGAGGGCACCGACCGCCTGCGCACCGGCTCCAAGGTGAATGTCGTCGCCGACGCGGCCGCCATCCCCGCCACGCCCGGCCAATCGCTGGGGGCCGGCAAGCCGGCCCTGAAGGCGCCGTGAGCCCGTCGCGCCTGTTCATCCTGCGGCCGGTCGCCACCACGCTGTCGATGGTGGCGATCCTCATCGCCGGCTTCATCGCGTACCGCCTGCTGCCGGTGTCGGCGCTGCCCGAGGTGGACTATCCCACCATCCAGGTGGTGACGCTGTACCCGGGCGCCAGCCCCGATGTCATGACATCGCTGGTCACCTCGCCGCTGGAACGCCAGTTCGGCCAGATGCCCGGGCTGAACCAGATGTCGTCCACCAGTTCGGGCGGGGCTTCGGTCATCACGCTGCAGTTCAGCCTCGACCTGCCGCTGGACGTGGCCGAACAAGAAGTCCAGGCGGCCATCAACGCCGCGTCGAACTTGCTGCCCGACGACCTGCCGGTGCCGCCCGTCTACAACAAGGTCAACCCCGCCGACGCGCCGGTGCTGACCCTGGCCGTCAGTTCGCCGACCATGCCGCTGCCGCAGGTGCGCGACCTGGTCGATACCCGCATGGCGCAGAAGCTCTCGCAGATCCCCGGGGTGGGCCTGGTGAGCGTGGCCGGCGGCCAGCGGCCGGCCGTGCGCATCCAGGCCAACCCGCGCGCGCTGGCCGCCGCCGGCCTGTCGCTGGCCGACCTGCGCACCGCCGTGGTGGGCGCCAACGTCAACCAGCCCAAGGGCAACCTGGACGGGCCGGAGCGTTCCACCACCATCGACGCCAATGACCAGCTCAAGTCGCCCACCGACTACAACGACCTGATCATCGCCTACCGCAACAACGCGCCGCTGCGCCTGTCCGACGTGGCGCGCGCGGTGCAGGGCGCCGAAGACGTGCGGCAGGCCGCCTGGGCGGGCGACCAGCCGGCCATCCTGTTGAACGTGCAGCGCCAGCCGGGCGCCAACGTCATCGACGTGGTCGACCGCATCCAGGCGCTGTTGCCGCAACTGCGCGAGGCCCTGCCCGCCACGCTGGATGTCAGCGTGGTGTCGGACCGCACCCAGACCATCCGCGAGTCGGTGGCCGACGTGCAGTTCGAGATGCTGCTGGCGGTGGCGCTGGTGGTCATGGTGACCTTCCTGTTCCTGCGCAGCCTGACGGCCACGCTGATTCCCAGCGTGGTGGTGCCGCTGTCGCTGATCGGCACCTTCGGCATCATGTACCTGGCGGGCTTCAGCATCAACAACCTGACGCTGATGGCGCTGACCATCGCCACCGGGTTCGTGGTCGACGATGCCATCGTCATGATCGAGAACATCGCGCGCCATCTCGAGGAAGGCGAGACGCCGCTGCAGGCCGCGCTCAAGGGCGCCGCGCAAATCGGTTTCACGCTGATCTCGCTGACCTTCTCGCTGATCGCCGTGCTGATCCCGCTGTTGTTCATGACCGAGGTGGTAGGGCGGCTGTTCCGCGAGTTCGCCATCACGCTGGCGGTGGCGATCCTGATCTCGCTGGTGGTGTCGCTGACGCTCACCCCAATGATGTGCGCGCGCCTGCTGCGGCCCGAGTCGGAACAGCGCCACGGCCGGTTCCACCAGGCCAGCGGCGCCTTCATCGACCGCATCATCGCCGGCTACGACCGCATGCTGCAGCGCGTGCTGGCCCATCAGCCCCTGACGCTGCTGGTGGCGGTGGGCACCTTCGTGCTGACCGCGCTGCTGTATCTGGCCATTCCGAAAGGGTTCTTCCCCCAGCAGGACAGCGGCATGATCCAGGCCATCACCCAGGCGCCGGCCTCGGTGTCCTTCGCCGCCATGGCCGAGCGCCAGCAGGAGGCCGCCCGCATCATCCTGCAGAATCCCGACGTGGCATCGGTCTCGTCCTTCATCGGCGTGGATGGCACCAACGCCACGCTCAACACCGGCCGCATGCAGATCGCGCTCAAGCCGCACGACGAACGCGCCGGCGACCTGGCCGACGTCATCGCCAGCCTGCAGCAGGCGCTGCGCGCGCAGCAAGGCCTGACCGTCTACATGCAGCCCGTGCAGGATCTCACCATCGAGGACCGCGTCAGCCGCACGCAGTACCAGATGACCCTGTCCAACCCGGACCTGGCCGTGCTGGCCGAGTGGGCGCCCAGGCTGGTGGAGCGCCTGGAGCGCCTGCCCGAGCTTACCGACGTGGCCCACGACCTGCAGAACGATGGCCTGCAGACCTGGGTCGAGATCGACCGCGACGCCGCCTCGCGCCTGGGCATTTCCACCGCTACCATCGACGAGGCGCTCTATAACGCTTTCGGCCAGCGGCTCATCTCGACCATCTTCACGCAGTCCAACCAGTATCGCGTCGTGCTGGAAGTGCTGCCGCAATTCAGCCAGTCGCCCGAGGCGCTCGGCCAGATCCACCTGCCCACCGCGTCGGGCGCGGTGGTGCCGCTATCCACCGTGGCGCGCATTTCGCAGGGGCGCACCATGCTGGCCATCAGCCGGCTCGACCAGTTCCCCATGACCACCGTGTCGTTCAACCTGGCGCCGGGTGCCTCGCTGTCGGCGGCGGTCCAGGCCATCGAGGCGGCCGAGGCCGAGATCGGCATGCCGGGCGCCATCGAAGTGCGCTACCAGGGGGCGGCGCTGGCGTTCCAGAATTCGCTGTCGAGCACCCTGTGGCTGATCCTGGCGGCGGTGGTCACCATGTACATCGTGCTGGGCGTGCTGTACGAAAGCTATATCCATCCCATCACGATCCTCTCCACGCTGCCGTCGGCCGCCGTGGGGGCGCTGCTGGCGCTGATGATCACCGGCACCGAGCTGGACATGATCGGCATCATCGGCATCATCCTGCTGATCGGCATCGTCAAGAAGAACGCGATCATGATGATCGACTTCGCCCTCGAGGCCGAGCGCAAGCGCGGGCTGGCGCCGCGCGCGGCCATCCATGAGGCCGCGCTGCTGCGCTTCCGGCCCATCCTCATGACCACGCTGGCGGCGCTGTTCGGCGCGCTGCCCCTGATGCTGTCGACCGGCACCGGCGCCGAGCTGCGCCAGCCGCTGGGCCTGGTCATGGTGGGGGGGCTGCTGCTCAGCCAGGTATTGACGCTGTTCACCACGCCGGTCATCTACCTGATGTTCGACCGCCTGGCGCGGCGCCGCCCGCGGCCCGCCGCAGCGCCGGAGCAGCCATGATCCTGTCGGCGCCCTTCATCGTCCGCCCCGTGGCCACCGTGCTGCTGTGCCTGGGGCTGGTGCTGGCGGGCGTGCTGTCGTTCCGCCTGCTGCCGGTCGCGCCGCTGCCGGAGGTCGACCTGCCCATCATCTCGGTGACGGCCAGCCTGCCTGGCGCCAGCCCGGAGACCATGGCTTCCAGCGTGGCCACGCCGCTGGAGCGCTCGCTCGGCAGTATCGCGGGCGTGACGGAAATGACGTCGCGCAATTCGCAGGGCTCGACGCGCATCATCCTGCAGTTCGACCTGAGTCGCGACATCAACGGCGCGGCGCGCGACGTCCAGGCCGCCATCAATGCCGCGCGCTCGCTGCTGCCGACCGGCCTGCGCAGCAACCCGACCTATCGCAAGGTCAACCCGTCCTCGGCGCCCATCATGGTGCTGGCGCTGACCTCCGACACGCTCAGCCAGGGCAAGCTGTACGACCTGGCCTCCACCATCGTGGCGCAGAAGGTGGCGCAGATCAACGGCATCGGCGAGGTCTCGGTGGGCGGCAGCTCGCTGCCGGCCGTGCGCGTCAACCTGATCCCCGGGGCGCTGTCGAGCCGCGGCGTGTCGCTCGACGAGGTGCGCACCGCACTGACCCAGGCCAACGCCAACCGCCCCAAGGGCATGATCGAGAACGACGACTACCACTGGCAGATCATGGCCAGCGACCAGCTCGAGCGCGCCGAACAGTACCGCCCGCTGATCGTCGCCTGGCGCGACGGCTCGGCCGTGCGGCTGTCCGACGTGGCCACGGTGGAGGACTCGGTCGAGGACCTCTACCAGACCGGCTTCTACAACAACAGCAAGGCCATCCTGCTCATCCTGCGCCGCCAGGCTGGCGCCAACATCATCGAGACAGTGGACGCGGTGCGCGCCCAGTTGCCGCAGCTGGCCGAGCTGCTGCCCGGCGACGTCGACCTGACGGTGGCGCAGGATCGCACTCCCAGCATCCGCGCTTCGCTGCACGAGGCCGAACTGACGCTGGTCATCGCCGTGGGCCTGGTGATGCTGGTGGTGCTGCTGTTCCTGCGGCACTGGCGCGCCGCGCTGATACCCAGCGTGGCGGTGCCGGTATCGCTGATCGGCACCTTCTGCGTCATGTACTTGTGCGGCTACACGTTGAACACCATTTCGCTGATGGCCCTGATCGTCGCCACCGGCTTCGTGGTCGACGACGCCATCGTGGTGCTGGAGAACATCATCCGCCACATCGAGCAGGGCGCCTCGCCCATGCGCGCGGCGCTGCGCGGTTCGCGCGAAGTGGGTTTCACGGTGCTGTCCATGAGCCTGTCGCTGGTGGCGGTGTTCATTCCCATCCTGCTGATGGGCGGGGTGGTGGGGCGGCTGTTCCGCGAGTTCGCCGTGACCCTCTCGGCCGCCATCATGGTGTCGCTGGTGGTGTCGCTGACGCTCACGCCCATGATGTGCGCGCGGCTGCTGCGCCGCCGGGCGCCCGGGTCGCCGCAGCCGCGCGTGGCGCCGGGCCGGATGGCGGCCGCGCTGGAGCGCGGTTTCGAGGCGTTGCTGGCGCAGTACCGGCGCAGCCTGTCATGGGCGCTGGCCCACGGCCGCATCATGATGCTGATCCTGGCCGCCACCATCGGCCTGAACGTGTATTTGTACGCGGTGGTGCCCAAGGGATTCTTTCCGCAGCAGGATACCGGCCAGCTGCTGGGGTTCTTCCGGGTCGACCAGGGGACGTCCTTCCAGGCCTCGGTGCCCAAGCTGGAGTACTTCCGCAAGGTCATCCTGGCCGATCCGGCCGTGCAGAGCATCACGGCCCACGCGGGCGGGCGCGGCGGCAGCAACAGCAGCTTCATGATGATCCAGCTCAAGCCGCAGGCCGAACGCCAGGCCAGCGCCAACGACGTGGTCAACCGCTTGCGCGAGCGCCTGCAGAATACGCCGGGCGCGCGCGTGTTCCTGGTGCCGCAACAGGACATTTTCCTCGGTGGCGGGCAGGGTAGCGGTTCGTACGACTACACCCTGCTGGCCGGCGAACTGTCGCTGCTGCGCACCTGGATGCCCCGGGTGCAGCGCGCCATGGCCGCATTGCCCGAGCTTACCGACGTGGACACCAGCGTCGAGGACAAGGGCCGCCAGGTCGAGCTGGTCATCGATCGCGAGGCGGCCACCCGCCTGGGCATCAGCATGTCGGATATCTCCGCCGTGCTGAACAACTCGTTCAGCCAGCGCCAGGTGTCGGTCATGTATGGCCCGCTGAACCAGTACCACGTCGTCATGGGAGTGGACCCGCGCTTCGCCCAGGATGCCGAGTCGCTCAAGCAGGTGCATGTCATCACCCAGGACGGCCAGCGCGTGCCGCTGTCCGCGTTCGCCCGCTTCGAGACCGGCAATGCGCCGCTCAGCGTGCAGCACAACGGGCTGTTCGCGGCCGACGATATCTCGTTCAACCTGGCGCCGGGCGTCTCGCTGGACCAGGCCATTGCCGCCATCGACGCCGCCGTGGCCCGCATCGGCCTGCCGTCGGACCAGATCCAGGCGGGCTTCCTCGGCACCGCCGCGGCCCAGCAGCAGGTGCAGAGCCAGCAGCCGTGGTTGATCCTCGCGGCGCTGGTCACCATGTATATCGTGCTGGGCATCCTGTACGAGAACCTGGTGCATCCGCTCACCATCCTCTCGACCCTGCCGTCGGCCGGCATCGGCGCGCTGCTGGCCCTGATGCTGGTGGGCAGCGAATTCACCATCATTGCCTTGATCGGCGTGTTCCTGCTGATCGGCATCGTCAAGAAGAACGCCATCATGATGGTCGACTTCGCGCTGGAGGCCGAGCGGCGGCGTGGCCTGGCGCCGCGCGACGCCATTTTCGAGGCGTGCCTGACGCGCTTCCGGCCCATCATGATGACCACGCTGGCCGCCATTTTCGGCGCGCTGCCCCTGGTGCTGGCCACCGGCGCCGGCGTCGAGATCCGCCAGCCGCTGGGGGTGACCATCGTGGGCGGCCTGATCCTCAGCCAGATCCTCACGCTGTACACGACGCCCGTGGTGTACCTGTACCTGGACCGTTTCCGCCTGTGGGCCCGGCGCCGCCGCGCCGGTCTCCATGTCACCGGCCCGCAACCCGACGCATGACCATGAGCCGCGCATTTTCCCGTCTTCCCGCTTTCCCTGGCTCGCGCGCGCCGCGCTGGGCCGGCATCGCGCTGTGCTGCGCCCTGCTGGGCGCCTGCGCGGTCGGCCCCGACTACCAGCGGCCCGCCATCGATGTGGGCGGCGCCTACAAGGAAGGCCAGGACCAGGTGCCCGGCTGGACCCCGGCACAACCGCGCGATACCGCCGACCGCGGCGCATGGTGGCAGGTCTACGGCGACGCCACGCTGGACGGCCTGATGGAACGCCTGAACGCGTCGAACCTGTCCGTTGCCCAGGCCGAAGCCAATTACCGCCAGGCGCAGGCCCTGGTGCAGGGCGCGCGCGCCGGCTTCTTCCCCACCGTGGGCGCCAATGCCGGCGCTACCCGCTCGGGGGCTGGCAGCCGGGCCGGCGGCACCGGCGTTGCCAACCAGTACAACCTGGGCGGCAGCGTCAGCTGGGAAGCCGACCTGTGGGGCCGCGTGCGCCGCGAAGTCGAGGCCAGCCGCGCCGAGGCCGAGGCGAGCCTGGCCGACCTGGCGGGCGCGCGGCTCAGCGCGCAGGCGGCGCTGACGCAAAACTATTTCCAATTGCGCGTCCTCGACGAGCAGAAGCGTCTGCTCGAATCCACCGTGGCCGCCTACGAGCGCTCGCTGCAATTGACGCAGAACCGCTACCAGGCCGGCGTGGCCGGCAAAAGCGACGTATCGGTGGCGTTGGCCCAGCTCGAGGGCGCGCGCGCCCAACTGGTCGACCTGGAATGGCAGCGCGGTCAGTTCGAGCATGCCATCGCGGTGCTGGTCGGGCTGGCGCCATCGCGTTTCACGCTGCCGCCCGAGCCGTTCGGCCAGCAGGTGCCGCAGATCCCGGTCGGCATGCCGTCGCAGCTGCTCGAGCGCCGGCCCGACGTGGCCGCGGCCGAACGCCGCGCCGCGGCGGCCAATGCCCAGATCGGCGTGGCCACCTCGGCCTGGTTTCCCGACCTGGTGCTGAGTGCCGACGGCGGTTTTCGCAGCGGCCAGTTCGCGCAATGGCTGACCGCCCCGGCGCGCTACTGGTCGCTCGGCCCGGCGCTGGCGCTCACCCTGTTCGACGGCGGCGCGCGCCAGGCGCAGATCGACCAGGCCCGCGCCGCCTATGACGCGCAGGCGGCCGCCTACCGCCAGACGGTGCTGGGCGCCCTGCAAGAGGTGGAAGACTACCTCATCCAGCTGCGCGTGCTCGAGCAAGAGCAGGTGGTGCAGCGGCGCGCGCTCGAAGCCGCCCGCGAATCGCTGCGCCTGGCGCGCAACCAGTACCAGGCCGGCCTGATCGGCTACCTGGACGTTGCGGTGCTGGAAACCACCGCGCTCAACAGCGAACGCACCGCCCTCACGCTGCTGGGCAACCGCCTCACCGCCAGCGTCCAGCTGATCGCCGCGCTGGGCGGCGGATGGCAGGGAGTGGACGCCGAACTGGCCGAGCGCGGAAGCGGCCAATAAGGGCTTAGTGCTTGCTTAGGTGTCAGACACCCCATGGGTGTCTGACACCTGTACGCCAGTGTTTTGCGCCCAATTAATGGGTGCCCACCAGCCTTGGCCGCGCACATTCTGTCAAAAAGAGGCGATAAGCCTCGCGTCTGGCCTCATCGCTGTTGCCCATGGCCAGATATAACGGGTGGAAAGCCAGCAGACGGGATGCCGCCATGCCCATGCGCTCGCGGCAACTCGACCAGGGATAGCCGTCTGGCGTGCGCGCCAGTCCGGCGCGTACCGGATTCAGTTCGATATAGCGGCAGCATTCCAGCAGGTAGCGTTCCTCGTCGACGACCCGGGACTTGAACCTGGCTTCCCAGAGCGAGCCTGTCGTCCGTCTCCGGGCGTTCCAGCGTACCGTTGCCCGCCAGGCAAGATACTGCAGTACCCGGGAAATCGTCCGGGGGTCGTCGCCAGGGGTCAAGAGTAGATGGACATGATTCGGCATCAGGCACCAGGCATGCACTGCCACGCCGAGCGCGGATGTTTGCTGGTACAGGTCACTCAGATAAGCGCGATAGTCTGACGGAATGCGGAAAACGGCTTCTTGCCGATGCCCGCGCTGGACGATGTGATGCGGCTGGTGTGCGAGCAGGATACGGGGAGATCTGGGCATGGCTGGGGCCGGAGAACCAATCACGCGGAAGAATACGGCGCGGGGATGCCGTTCGGCGTGGCAGGTAGGCTCGATTGGTCATGCCCGGTGCGCGGAAGGGAGGCCAGAGGTGTCAGACACCCTGCTGGTGTCTGACACCTGACGCACAAGAATCGCCCTCGTCCACGATGACAGGGGAGGTGTCAGACACCCCATGGGTGTCTGACACCTTTGTCGTGGTCGGTCGGTCTTGTGCAACCCGGGTGCCGCCTCGCCGCGGCGGCCGCGCGGCCGCCAGCCTGCACAGCCGGCGAACGGCCGTCTCTGCTATGCGATGATCCCGCGGATTCCCGCCACGCCATGCGCGCCGTGCTGGCGCGCTTCCGCCAGGGTGTCGGCGGATTGGCCGCCCAGCGCGAACACCGGCAGGCCCGCGTCCCGGTTGCCGGCGACGAAGCCCTGCCAGCCGATGCCTGGCATGCCGGGATGCGAGGGGGTTGCCAGCACCGGCCCCAGCACCGCGAAGTCGGCTCCCAGGTCGCGCGCGTGCACTACCTGGGCGTTGTCGTGCGCCGAGACGCCCACCAGCGCGCCGGCCGGCAGGTCGGGCCGGACCTGCAGCGCGGCGGCGTCGGCCCAGCGCAGGTGGACGCCGTCGGCCTGGCGCCACCAGGAGGCCGGGTGGATGCTGTTGACCAGCAGGCGCGCGCCGGCGGCGTGGCAGAGCCGCAGCACGGCCTGCATGGCGTCGCGCAGCGAGGTCGCGCCGGGGCCGTCGGGCCAGTCGGGCTCGCGCAGCTGCACCAGCTTGAGGCCGCGCGCCAGGGCCCGTTCCAGGCGCTCCAGGAACGCCGGCAGGCCGGCGCGGCCGCCGATCGACGAGATGCCGTAGGTGTTGGGCAACTGCAGCCAGCGCAGCGGCGGCAGGGTGGCCGGCAGCAAATCGCCGACCACGTCGGCGCGGGCCGGATCCACCCATTCGAGCCGCTGGTTCTCGAGCCCGCGCGGTTCGCCGCGCCACCCCGTGACATGGCAGAAGGCCAGCCGCACAGTGGTGTGGGGGTAGGCATGCACATACGTCACCCACGGCACGGCCTGCGTGATCTCGATGCCGATTTCTTCGCGCAGCTCGCGCGCCAGCGCCTGCAGCACGGTTTCGCCGGGCTCGAGCTTGCCGCCGGGCAGTTCCCACCAGCCGGCCCAGGGCTTGTCGGCGGGGCGCTGCCCCAGCAGCAACTGGCCGTCGGCGCGCAGGATCAGGCCGGCGGCGACGTCGATGATGCGCTCAGACATGGCGGGCGGCCCAGTCGCGGGCGAACTGGTAGGCGACCCGGCCCGAGCGCGAGCCGCGCTCGAGCGCCCATTGCAGCGCCTCGGTGCGGCAGGCTTCGATCTGTTCGGCCGGGCAGCCCAGTTCGCGCAGCCAATGGTGGACGATGTCGAGGTAGTCGTCCTGCTTGAAGGGATGGAACGACAGCCACAGCCCGAAGCGTTCCGACAGCGAGATTTTCTCTTCCACCGTTTCGCCGGGGTGGATCTCGCCATCGGGCTGGTGCCTGGCCTGCAGGTTCTCGCTCATGTATTCCGGCATCAGGTGGCGCCGGTTCGAGGTGGCGTAGATGAGCACGTTGTCGCCGGCGGCCGATACCGAGCCGTCCAGCACCGACTTGAGCGCCTTGTAGCCGGCCTCGCCTTCCTCGAACGACAGGTCGTCGCAGAATACGATGTAGCGCTCGGGGCGCGCCGCGACCAGTTCGACGATATCGGGCAGGTCGCCCAGGTCGGATTTGTCGACCTCGATCAGGCGCAGGCCCTGGTCGCCGTAGGCGGCCAGCATGGCCTTGACCAGCGAGCTCTTGCCGGTGCCGCGCGCGCCCGTCATGAGCACGTTGTTGGCGGGTTTTTTCTGCAGGAACTGGCGCGTATTGCGGTCGATGATGCCCTTCTGGCGCTCGATATGCTGCAAGTCGGCCAGGTCGATGCGGGCGACGTGGCGCACCGCGTCGAGCCAGCCGCGCGCGCCGCCGCGCTTGCGCCAGCGATAGGCGTGCGCGGACCAGTCGATCCCGGGCGGGGCGGCCGGCAGCCAGGCTTCCAGTTGGGCCAGCACGCGCTCGGCGCGCTCGATCAGGACGGAAAAGTCGGAAGAAGTCACGTCGGTTGTCCGGATGCCGTGGGTTCAGGAACGATAGTCGGCGTTGATGCTGACGTATTCGTGCGAGAAGTCGCAGGTATAGACCGTGTCGGCGGCCTGGCCGCGCGCCAGCGCGATGCGCACGCCGATCTCGGCTTGCTTCATGACGCGCTGGCCGTCGGCTTCCTGGTAGTCGGGGTTGCGGCCGCCGTCGCGCGCCACCAGCACGTCGTCCAGCCACAGGCGCAGCTTGGAGACGGCCAGGTCGTCGATGCCGGCATAGCCGATGGCCGCCAGGATACGGCCCAGGTTGGGGTCGGACGCGAAGAACGCCGTCTTGACCAGCGGCGAATGCGCCACCGAGTAGGCCACCTTGAGGGCTTCCTCGGTGGTCAGGGCTTCTTCGACGCGGATGGTGATGAATTTGGTGGCGCCTTCGGCGTCGCGCACGATCTTCTGGGCCAGGTCCAGCGCGGCGGCCGCCAGCGCGTCGCGCACGGCGGCATAGTGCGGGTCGGCTTCCGAGGCGATGTCGATGCCCGACTGGCCGGTGGCGGCGATGATGAACGAGTCGTTGGTCGAGGTGTCGCCGTCGACCGTGATGCGGTTGAACGAGCGGTTGGCGATTTCCAGCGCCAGCTTGCGCAGCACCGGCTGGGCGATGCCGGCATCGGTGGCCAGGAAGCTCAGCATGGTGGCCATGTTGGGGCGGATCATGCCCGCGCCCTTGCTGATGCCGGTGAAGGTGACCGTCTTGCCGCCGATCTGCACGCGCTGGGAATGGATCTTGGGCAGCGTATCGGTGGTCATGATGCCGTGCGCGGCGTTGAACCACTGGTCGGCGCCCAGGTTGGCCAGCGCGGCGGGCAGCGCGGCGGTCAGGCGGTCCAGCGGCAGCGGCTCGAGGATCACGCCGGTGGAAAAGGGCAGGATCTGCTGGGCCGGCACGCCCATCAACTGGCCCAGGGCGACGCAGGTGTCCTGGGCTTTTTGCAGACCTTCGGCGCCGGTGCCGGCATTGGCGTTGCCGGTGTTGATGACCAGGGCGCGGATGGGGCCGCCGGCCGCCAAGTGGGCTTCACAGACTTGCACCGGGGCGGCGCGGAAGCGGTTGCGGGTGAATACGCCCGCCACGTTGGTGCCTTGCGCCAGGCGGAAAACGGTCAGATCGCGTCGGTTGGCCTTGCGGATGCCGGCTTCGGTAACACCGATTTCAACGCCGGCAACGGGGAAAATATCGGACTCGGAGGGGATCTGCAGGTTAACGGCCATGACGTGGTCTCTGGGGCTTGGGGGACGGGAATGCCGCCGGTCGGGCGGGGTGAAACTGCCTATTATCCCACTGCTGCAGTGGGGGATATCCCTGGGCGGGCTTACGGCTGTGGCTCGGGTGGCGGATGTCCAGGCTGTCCTGGCGTTCTTGGCCCGTCCCGCGCCGCCCGGCCAGGCGGTGGCGGCGACGTCCGTCGGGCTCGGGCGCGAAACCAGGCGCCCCCGGCCTGCTGCGCAGGCTGCCCCGCCGTCCAACTCGCCGCCACCGCCTGGCCGGGCGGCGCGGGACTCCGGTTTCTGCAAGGGTGGGGCATTCCCCTTCTACGGTGGAACGGCGCCTTCAGGAGCGTACGGAGGGCCGGGCTGGCTGGGGTCAGCCGCCGGCTTAGCGCGGCCCGCTGCCGCGCGCGGCCACCACCTGCAGCTTGAGTTCGCCCAGCGCCTGGTAAAGCGCGTCGCGGCTGGCGTCGGGCAGGTCGTTGAACATGCCCTTGACCCAGCTTTCGTGGGCGCGCGCCATGCGGGCGAAGGCACGGCGGCCCTGCGGGGTGAGCTTGAGGACCGAGCTGCGCCGGTCGGTTTCCATCTTGGTGCGCATCACCAGGCCTTCTTTTTCGAGCTGGTCGGTGATGCCGGTGATGTTGCCGTTGGTGACCATCATGCGGCGCGACAGCTCGCCCATTTTCATGCCCTTGGGCGCGCGCTGCAGCTGCGCCATCAGGTCGAAGCGCGGCAGGGTGGTGTCGAACTCGGTGCGCAGGCGGCCGCGGATCTCCGATTCGATCAGGTTGCAGCAGGTCAGCATGCGCAGCCACAGGCGCAAGGCATGATGGTCGTCGGGCGCGGCGCGCGTTTCCAGGTCAGGGGAGTCGGTCATGGTGGGCATCAGTCGGCCGGCAGGCCCATTTGCGCGAAGATGGCGCGGGTCAGGGGGCTGGCGGGGTCGTTCAGCGTGAGCACGATGTCGTAGTGGTTGGTGCCCGGCATGGGCACGTGGCGGGCGGGCAGGCCGCGCGCGCGCCACGCCTGCAGGTAGTCGTCGGTCTGGCGCTTGAATTCGTCGGTCTCGGTAGCCCCGTAGCTGGCCAGCAACGGGCAGGCCGCGCCCGGCGGCAGCAGGGCGGGGCTATTGCGCTCGGCATCGGCCGGGCTCATGCGCATCCACTCGTTGACATGCGTATGCACCAGCGGGCGCAGGTCGAACAGGCCCGACAGCGGCGCCGCGCCGGCCACCACGCCGGCGGGAACGTCGTACGCTGCGTGCCAGCCGCCAGCCAGCAGCATGCCCACCAAGTGGCCGCCGGCCGAACTGCCGCAAACATGGATGCGCCGCGGATCGCCGCCATGGCGGGCGATGTGGCGGTACACCCACGCCAGGGCGCGGCGGTTCTGGTCGACGATGCGGTCCAGCGTCACGGCCGGGGCCAGCGAGTAGTTCACCGCCACCACCACGGCGCCGGCCCGCGTGAAGGCGGGCGCCATGTTGCAGGAATCGTCCTTCGACAGCAGCCGCCAGTAGCCGCCGTGGATGAACACGAATACCGGCGCGCCGGACGGCGGCGTGCTGGCGCGCGGCGCGGCAGGGAAGATGTCGAGCAGTTCGTCGGGATGGTCGCCGTAGGCTACGTCGGCCACGCAGGGCAGCGTGGCGCGGGCGGCCCGGCTTTGCGCCGCATACTGCGCCAGGATGGGCTGGATATCCGGCACCGTGGCGCGCGCGTTGTACTGCACGTCGAGCGCGGCGCGGTCGTATTGGCGATAGAGGGCGGGCATGGCTTGGGCGGCAACCTTGGTAAAAACCCTAGGCTTGTCTTGCCGAATACTTTAAACCTAAACTATACGGCACGCCAGCCCTTGCCGCGTCGTCCGGGCGATGCCGGATTGGCGACAGAAGCATCCGCAATCGAACTATTCCATAAAAACGTCCGCTGCGCGTCGCGCAAGGAGCTTCAAGATGCGTTTCCTGACTACCCTGGTGGCCGCCGCCGCGCTGGTGCCCGCGCTGTCGGTTGCCGATTCCATCAAGGTCGGCATCGCCAATGATATCTCGGGGCCGTTCTCGGCGCTTGGCGCGGAGGCGCGCGATGGCTTCAACCTGGCGATCAAGCAGCTGGGCAGCAAGCTGGGCGGCCAGCCCGCCGAGTTCCTGCAGACCGATATGGGTGGCAACCCCGACCAGGCGCGCCAGTTGGTGACGCGCTACATCCAGCGCGACGACATCGATTTCTTCACCGGCCCGATCGGCTCGAACGTGGCGCTGGCCGTGGGGCCGGCCCTGTTCGCCGCCAAGGTGCCGTACTTGTCCAACAACCCGGGCCCCAGCCAGTACGCGGGCGCGCGCTGCAATCCGTACTGGTTCGGCACTTCCTACCAGAACGACGCTTTCCACGAGGCGGCCGGCAAGGTCGCGGCCGACCGCGGCTTCAAGAAGGTCTTGATCATGGCGCCCGACTACCCGGCGGGCAAGGATGCGCTCACCGGCTTCAAGCGCGGCTACCAGTCCGAGGTGGCCGAAGAGGTCTATACCAAGCTCGGCCAGCTCGACTACGCCGCCGAGCTGGCGCAGATCCGCGCCGCCAAGCCGGATGCGGTGTTCATCTTCCTGCCGGGCGGCATGGGCATCAATTTCATCAAGCAGTTCGTGTCCACCGGGCTGTCGCAGAGCATCAAGCTGATCGGGCCGGGCTTTTCGGCCGACGAGGACGTGATCCAGGCGGTGGGCGAGCCCATGCTGGGCATGTACAACACCGCGCAATGGGCCCACGACCTGGATGTGCCGCAGAACAAGGAATTCGTGGCGGCGTTCCGCAAGGAGTATGGCGGCCGCTACCCGTCGGTGTACGCGGCCCAGGCCTACGACGTGATCATGGCCATGGACGCCGCCGTCAAGCAGGCCGGCGGCAAGGCGTCGGACCGCGAAGCCATCGTGCAGGCGCTGGCCAAGGCCGACTTCCCCTCGGTGCGCGGCAAGTTCACCTACGGCAAGAACCACTATCCCATCCAGGCCTACTACCTGCGCGTCATCGAGAAAGACGGCGAAGGCCGCATCACCAACAAGCTGGTCGGCAAAGTATTCGACCAGTACCAGGACGTGTACGTGGGCGAGTGCAAGCTCTAGCCGCACAACGCGCGCGGGACGCCGGCGCGGCGCACCCGCGCCACAGGGGATGAGGTTTCATGACGCTGGTCGTCGAACAACTGTTGAATGGGCTGCAATTCGGGCTGATGCTGTTCCTGATCGCCGCCGGGCTGACCCTCGTGTTCGGCATCATGGACATCATGAACCTGGCGCACGGTTCGCTGTACATGGCCGGCGCCTATGTGGCGGCCGAGACGATGCAGCGCACCGGCTCGTTTACCGCCGCCGTGCTGGTCGCCGCGCTGGTCACCGGCCTGGTCGGCGTGGCGCTGGAGCTGGTGCTGGTGCGGCGCCTGGCGGTGCGTGACCACCTGGCTCAGGTGCTGGGCACCTATGCGGTCATCCTGATCGCCAATGACCTGGTCAAGATGATCTGGGGGCCCGCGCCGATGATGCTGAACATGCCGTCCGCCCTGTCCGGGCCGGTGCGGCTGCTGCCCGACCTGCTGTATCCCGCCTATCGCCTGATGATCATCGTCTGCGGCCTGGCCGCCGCCGCCGGCCTGTACTGGTTCGTCACGCGCACCCGCGCCGGCGTGCTGGTGCGCGCCGGCGCATCGAACCGGCAGATGGCCACCCTGATGGGCGTGCGGGTGCCGCTGCTGTTCCTGGGCGTGTTCGCCCTGGGCGCCGTGCTGGCGGCGGTGGCCGGCGCGCTGCTGGGCCCGATTACCGCCGTGCAGATCGGCATGGGCGAGGAGATCCTGATCCTGGTGCTGGTGTGCATTGTCATCGGCGGCATCGGCTCTATCCGCGGCGCGTTCGTGGGCGCGCTGCTGGTCGGCATGGTCGACACCGCGGGCCGGGCCTTCCTGCCCATGCTGCTGCGCGAAGTATTGCCGCCGGCCATGGCGTCGAGCCTGGCGGCCACGCTGGCGGCGATCTCGATTTATCTGCTCATGGCCGGCGTGCTGGTATTCCGGCCGGCCGGGCTGTTCCCGGCGCGCGGGTGAATGATGCGCAGATCGACATTCTGGTGCCTGGGCCTGCTGCTGGCATTGGCGCTGTTTCCCTTCATCGCGGCCGCGCTGGGCCTGGATTTCTACGTTTCGCTGGTGCGGCGGGTGCTGATCTACGCGCTGGCCGCCACCAGCCTGAACCTGATCCTGGGTTATGGCGGCATGGTGGCGCTGGGCCACGCCGCGTTCTTCGGCGCCGGCGCCTATGTGGTGGGCATCCTGGACGCCGCCGGCGTGCATGCGGCGCTGGTGGCCTGGCCTGCGGCCGCGGCGCTGGCGGGCCTGCTGGCGCTGGTGATCGGCGCGGTGTCGCTGCGCACGCGCGGCGTGTATTTCATCATGATCACCCTGGCCTTCGCGCAGATGGTGTACTACCTGTTCATCTCGCTGCGCCAGTATGGCGGCGAAGACGGCCTGAACCTGTCGGGCTATTCCCTGCTGCCCGGGCTGGACCTGGCCGACAGCCGCACGTTCTACTACCTGGTGCTGGCGCTGTTCGCCGTGCTGCTGTGGCTGTTCGGCCGCCTGGTGGATTCGCGCTTCGGCGCGGCGCTGCAAGGCATCCGCGAGAACGAGTCGCGCATGGAGGCGCTGGGCTACCCGGTGTACCGGCTCAAGCTGGCCGCCTTCGTCATCAGCGGCGCGGCCGCCGGGCTGGCTGGGGCGCTGCTGGCCAATCACAACCTGTTCATCTCGCCGAGCCTGATGCACTGGACGCAGTCGGCCAACCTGCTGGTCATGGTGCTGGTGGGTGGCATCGGCCTGCGCTACGGCGGCGTGGCGGGCGCCGTCGTGATGCTGGCGCTGGAAGAAATGCTGCGCATGTGGACGGAGTACTGGCACCTGCCGCTGGGCGTGCTGCTGCTGTGCGTGGTGTTCGGCGCGCCGCGCGGTGTCGCCGGCCTGGTGGGGCCATGGTTCGCCGGGACGGCGGCGCGCGGAGGACGGCCATGACGGCAGCCGGCATTTCGCCTGCCGGCGCGGCCGCGCCGGCCCTGCAGGCCAGCGGCCTGGTGCGGCGCTTCGGCGCGCTGCTGGCCACCGACCATGTGTCGCTGACCCTGGCGCCCGGCGAGATCCATGCCCTGATCGGGCCCAACGGCGCCGGCAAATCGACCCTGATCCACCTGCTGTCCGGCACGCTGGCGGCCGACGCGGGCCGGCTGGATCTGGCCGGCGCCGACATCACGCGCTTGAATGCGCACCAGCGGGTGGCGGCCGGGCTGTCGCGCTCGTACCAGGTCACTAATATTTTCAAGTCGTTCAGCGTGCGCGACAACCTGCTGCTGGCCGCGCAGGCCCATGCCGGCAGCAGCTTCGGCTGCTGGAAACCGCGCGCGGCCGATGCCGCGCTGCACGACGCCGCGCATGCGCTGGCGCGCCAGTGCGCCATCGATGCCGGCCTGCTCGACCGCCCGGCCGGGACGCTGCCGCACGGCGAGCAGCGCAAGCTGGAGTTCGCCCTGGCCCTGGCCGCCCGCCCCAGCGTCCTGCTGCTGGACGAGCCCATGGCCGGCATGGGGCCCGACGAGACCTTGCGGCTGACCGAGTTGATCGAATCGCTGCGCGGGCAGGCCGCCATGCTGCTGGTCGAGCACGACATGCAGGCCGTGTTCCGCCTGGCCGACCGCATCTCGGTGCTGGTGTACGGGCGCATCATCGCCACCGGCACGCCCGATGAAATCCGGGCCAACCCGGAGGTGCGCCAGGCCTATCTGGGCGAGGACGAGGCCGGCATCCAGGAGCAGGCGCCATGCTGAACATGCGGGCGGTGGAAAGCGGGTATGGCGCCAGCCAAGTGCTGTTCGGCGTCGACCTGGAGATCGGCGCCGGCCAGATGGTGACCCTGCTGGGTCGCAATGGGATGGGCAAGAGCACCCTGCTGCGCACCCTGTTCGGCCAGTTGCCCCTGCGGGCCGGCAGCGTCCGCTTCGCCGGCCAGGACATAGGCGGCTGGGCGCCCGACCGCATCGCCCGCGCCGGCCTGGCCATCGTGCCCGAAGGCCGGCAGTGCTTTCCCAATCTGACGGTGCGCGAACACCTGACCGCCTTCACCGCCAGGCGCAATCCGGACATCGCCGAACCCTGGACGGCCGGGCGCGTATTCGAGTTGTTTCCACGCCTGAAGGAGCGCGCCGGCAACCTGGGCAACCAGCTATCCGGCGGGGAGCAGCAGATGCTGGCCATCGGCCGGGCGTTGGTGACCAACCCGCGCCTGCTGGTGCTGGACGAGGCCACCGAGGGCCTGGCGCCGCTGGTGCGCGAGGAAATATGGGCCTGCCTGGCTACCCTGCGGGCGGCCGGCCAGACCATCCTGGTGATCGACAAGTACGTCGAGCGCCTGCTGGCCCTGGCCGACCGCCACGTCATCCTGGAGCGGGGCCGGGTCGTCTGGAGCGGCGACTCCGCCGCGCTGGACGGCGACCGCAGCCTGTGGGAACGGTACTTGGGCGTGTAGCGCAGGCTGTCCGGGCCGCCCGGCACGCCGCTTGCTGCCCCTGGGGCGCCCATCTGGAGCACATCATGGGGATGACACATACCTACGCCGCTGAATCCGAGGCGCCCGCGCGCGCCGACATCGACCGCCGGCCCGAGGCCCTGGTGCTGGAATTCGGCACCGCCTGGTGCGGCTATTGCCAGGCAGCCCAGCCGCTCATCGAACAGGCTTTCGCCGCCTATCCGCAGGTGGACCACCTGAAGATCGAGGACGGCAGCGGCCGCGCCCTGGGGCGCTCATTCCGCGTCAAGCTGTGGCCCACGCTGGTCTTCCTGCGCGACGGACAGGAAGTGGCGCGCCTGGTGCGCCCGGCCAGCGCGCAGGATATTGCCCGCGCGCTGGGGCAGATCGCCTGAACCGTCGCACGCTGCCGTCTCCCGCGGCATTTCTTGCATGGGGCCTGCTTGCGGTATATAGTTGAAGCCTAAACTAATTACGGCGCCTCGCATCCCCAGGATGGCCGCGCGGTTTCACGGAGCCTGTAGCGCAATGAAGATCGTCTGCCTGGGCGGCGGCCCCGCCGGCCTCTATTTCGGCCTGCTGATGAAGCTGCAGGACCCCGCCAACGAAGTCACCGTCATCGAGCGCAACCGCCCGTACGACACGTTCGGCTGGGGCGTGGTGTTCTCGGACGCCACCATGGAAAACCTGCGCGAGGCGGACCCGGTTTCCGCGCAGACCATCGGCGACGCGTTCAACCACTGGGACGACATCGATATCCACTTCAAGGGCCGCAGCGTGCGCACCAGCGGCCACGGCTTCATCGGCATCGGTCGCAAGAAGCTGCTGAATATCCTGCAGGCGCGCTGCGAGGCGGTGGGTGTCAAGCTGGTGTTCGAGACTTTCGTGCAGGACGACCAGGCCGTCGCGCTGCAGTACGACGCGGACCTGGTCATCGCCTCCGATGGCATCAACAGCCAGGTGCGCACCCGCTATGCCGATACCTTCCAGCCGGATATCGACACGCGGCGCTGCCGCTTTGTCTGGCTGGGCACTACCAAGGTCTTCGACGCCTTCACGTTCGCCTTCGTGCAGACCGAGCACGGCTGGTTCCAGGCGCACGCCTACCGCTTCGAAGACGGGCTGTCCACCTTCATCGTCGAGACGCCGGAAGAGACCTGGCAAGCCGCCGGCATCGGGGCGATGAGCCAGGAAGAGGGCATCGCCTATTGCGAGCGGCTGTTCGCGCCCTGGCTGGACGGCCATCCGCTCATCAGCAATGCCAAGCACTTGCGCGGCGCCGCCATCTGGATCCGCTTCCCGCGGGTGATCTGCCATACCTGGGTGCGCTGGAACACGCTCGATACGCCGCGCGGCCAGCGCCGCGTGCCGGTGGTGCTGATGGGCGACGCGGCCCACACCGCGCACTTCTCGATCGGGTCCGGCACCAAGCTGGCCCTGGAGGACGCGATCGAGCTGGCGCGCTGCCTGAGCGGCGCGGAGGGCGGCCTGCAGCAGGGCCTGCAGCACTATGAAGACGTGCGCAGCGTCGAAGTGCTGAAGATCCAGAACGCCGCGCGCAATTCCACCGAATGGTTCGAGAACGTGGCGCGCTACGCCGGCCTCGACCCGGAACAGTTCGCCTATTCGCTGTTGACGCGTTCCCAGCGCATTTCGCACGAGAACCTGCGGTTGCGCGACCCCGGCTGGCTGGAAGGCTACGAACGCTGGCTGGCCGGCCGCGCCGGCGCGGCAGCCGGCGGCGCCGGCCGGCCGCCCCTGCCGATGCTCACACCGTACCGCCTGCGCGGCGTCGAACTGAAGAACCGCGTGGTCGTCTCGCCCATGGCCATGTACTCGTGCGTGGACGGCGTGCCGGGCGAGTTCCACCTGGTGCACCTGGGGGCGCGCGCCATGGGCGGGGCCGGGCTGGTCATGGTGGAAATGACCTGCCCTTCGCCCGACGCGCGCATCACGCCGGGCTGCCCGGGTTTGTGGAACGACGAGCAGGCGTGCGCCTTCGGCCGCATCGTCGATTTCGTGCACGCGCACAGCGAGGCGCGCATCGGCATGCAGCTCGGCCACGCGGGCCGCAAGGGCTCGACCCAGCTGGGCTGGCAGCAGATGGACCACCCGCTGCCGGCGGGCAACTGGCCCTTGCTGTCGGCCTCGGCGCTGCCATATCTGCCCGGCATTTCGCAGACGCCGCGGGCCATGGACCGGGCCGACATGGACCGCGTGCGCGACGACTTCGTCGCCGCCGCGCGCCGCGCCGCCCGGGCCGGGTTCGACTGGCTGGAGCTGCACTGCGCGCACGGCTACCTGCTTTCCAGCTTCATTTCCCCGTTGACCAACCAGCGCGATGATGAATACGGCGGCAGCCTGGACAACCGGCTGCGCTATCCGCTGGAAGTGTTCCGCGCGGTGCGCGAAGTCTGGCCGCAAGACCTGCCCATGTCGGTGCGCATCTCGGCGCACGACTGGGTCGAGGGCGGCATCACGGCCGATGACGCCGTGGAGATCGCGCGCCGCTTCAAGGCGGCGGGGGCGGACATGATCGACTGTTCGTCGGGCCAGGTCAGCCCCGACCAGCACCCGGTGTACGGCCGCATGTACCAGACGCCGTTCGCCGACCGGGTCCGCAACGAGGCCGGCATCGCCACCATCGCGGTGGGCGCCATTTTCGAGGCGGACCATGTCAACGGCATCATCGCCTCGGGCCGCGCCGACCTGTGCGCCCTGGCGCGCCCGCACCTGGCCGACGCATCCTGGACGCTGCGCGAGGCCGCCCGGGTTGGCTACTGCGACACCACCTGGCCGCGCCAGTACGCAGCCGGCAAGCGCCAGCTGGAAACCAATTTCGAGCGGGCCCAGGCCCAGCAGGAGTACAAATGACTACCTCCGTGCCTGTGCTGCAGGAACGCCATGCGCTGGTCACCGGCGGCGCGCGCGGCATCGGCCTGGCCTGCGCGCGCGCGCTGCTGCAGCGCGGCGCCACAGTGACCTTGCTGGGGCGCGACCGCGCGGCGCTGGATACCGCCGTCGCCGGCCTGGCGGCCCTGGGCCGGGTCCATGCCGTGACCGCCGACATCGCCGACGAGGCGGCGGTGCGCGCGGCCTTCGGGCAGGCCGCCCACGCGGCCGGCACGGTCGACATCCTGGTCAACAACGCCGGCCAGGCGGTCAGCCAGCGCTTCGACCGCACCGACGCCGCGCTGTGGCAGGCCATGCTGGCGGTGAACTTGACCGGCACCTTCCATTGCGTGCAGGCGGCGTTGCCGGCGATGCTTGCCGCCGGCTGGGGCCGCGTCATCAACGTGGCGAGCACGGCCGGCCTGATCGGCTACCCATACGTCGCGGCATACTGCGCCGCCAAGCATGGGGTGGTGGGGCTGACCCGGGCGCTGGCGCTGGAGGTGGCGCGCAAGGGCGTCACCGTGAACGCGGTGTGTCCCGGCTTCACGGATACCGACATTGTGCGCGGCGCGGTCGACAATATCGTGCAGAAGACCGGCCGCACGGCCGAGGCGGCCCGCGCCGAGCTGGCCGCCCGCAACCCGCAGGGTCGGCTGGTGCAGCCCGAGGAAGTGGCCGAGGCCGTGGCCTGGCTGGCCCTGCCGGCTTCCGCGTCGATCAATGGGCAGGCCATCGCCGTGGACGGCGGTGAAGTCATGCCCGGCTGATTTCCCCTGGAGAAACCATGACCAGCGCGTCCCCCGAACACACCATGAAGCATCACCGGCGCCCCTATGCCGGCTATGCGGCCCGCACCTTCCTGTGGCAGGTGTCCGAAGACGGCAAGGTCGGCACCATCGTGCTGAACCGGCCGGACCGCAAGAACCCGCTGACCTTCGATTCCTACGCCGAATTGCGCGACCTGTTCCGCGGCCTGGTGTATGCCACCGACATCAAGGCGCTGGTGATCGCCGGCGCCGGCGGCAATTTCTGCTCGGGCGGCGACGTGCACGAGATCATCGGCCCCCTGACCCGCATGAGCATGCCCGAGCTGCTGGACTTCACCCGCATGACGGGCGACCTGGTCAAGGCGATGCGCGCCTGCCCGCAACCCATCGTGGCGGCCGTCGACGGCGTATGCGCCGGCGCCGGCGCCATGCTGGCCCTGGCGTCTGACCTGCGGCTGGGCACGCCGGCCGCCCGCACCGCTTTCCTGTTCACCCGGGTGGGCCTGGCCGGCGCCGACATGGGCGCCTGCACGCTGCTGCCGCGCGTGATCGGCCAGGGCCGCGCTTCGGAACTGCTGTACACCGGGCGCGCCATGAGCGCCGACGAAGGCGTGCAATGGGGGTTTTTCAACAGCCTGCATGACGGTGCCGGGCTGCTCGAGGCGGCCCAGGCGCTGGCCGCGCAGCTGGCGGCCGGCCCCACGTTCGCCCATGGCATCACCAAGAAATTGCTGCACCAGGAATGGAACATGGGCGTGGACGAGGCCATCGAGGCCGAGGCCGAGGCGCAGGCCATCTGCATGCAGACGCGCGACTTCCGCCGCGCCTACGAGGCCTTCGTGGCCAAGCGCAAACCCGTATTCGAGGGAGACTGACGTGGCCGATACCTCGTGGCTGGACTGGCCGTTCTTCGATGCGCGTCACCGCGCCATGGCGGGCGAGCTGGAGGCATGGTGCATCGACGCGCTGGCGGATATCGACCATCGTGACACCGATGCCGCCTGCCGCGCGCTGGTCGCGTCGCTGGGCCAGGCCGGCTGGCTGCGCTACTGCGTGCCGGCCGGCCCCGATGGCGCCTGGGGCGGGGCACTGCCGGAGATCGATTCGCGCATGGTGTGCATCCTGCGCGAGACCCTCGCGCGCCACGACGGCCTGGCCGATTTCGCGCTGGCCATGCAGGGCCTGGGCAGCGGCGCGATCGCGCTGATGGGGTCCGAGGAACTGCGCCGGCGCTATCTGCCGCGCGTGGCGGCCGGACAGGCCATCGCGGCGTTCGCCTTGTCCGAGCCGGACGCCGGGTCCGATGTGGCGGCGTTGGCATGCGCCGCGCGCGTCGACGGCGACCACTATGTGCTCGACGGCGCCAAGACCTGGATTTCCAACGGCGGCATCGCCGATTTCTATTGCGTATTCGCGCGCACCGGCGAGGCGCCGGGCGCGCGCGGCATCAGCGCCTTCGTGGTCGAGGCCGGCACGCCGGGTTTCGAGATTTCCGAGCGTATCGAGGTCATGGCGCCGCATCCGCTGGCCACGCTGACCTTCGACAATTGCCGCATCCCGGCCGCACAGCGGCTGGGCGAGCCCGGGCAGGGGTTCAAGCTGGCCATGATGACGCTGGACATTTTCCGCGCCTCGGTGGCCGCCGCCGCGCTGGGCTTCGCGCGCCGCGCGCTGGACGAGGCGCTGGGGCGCGCGCGCGGGCGCCGCATGTTCGGCCAGGCGCTGGCCGACCTGCAACTGACCCAGGCGGCGCTGGGCGAGATGGCCACCGCCATCGACGGCGCAGCGCTGCTGACCTACCGCGCGGCCTGGCTGCGCGATGTGCAGGGCAAGCGCACCACGCGCGAAGCGGCCATGGCCAAGATGGCCGCCACCGAGTCGGCGCAGGCGGTCATCGACCGCGCGCTGCAGATGTTCGGCGGGGCCGGCGTGGTATCGGGCATGCCGGTGGAAAAACTGTACCGGGAGATTCGCGCCCTGCGCATCTACGAAGGCGCGACCGAAGTCCAGAAACTGATCATAGCCAGAGAGCTGCTCAAGGCCTGAACGCAGCCGCTCACCGCATTGCCAAGGGGGATTTCATGGAACGTTCCGCACACCTGGATACCTACGCCCGGGATCACCTGCCCCCGGCTGACGAATGGCCCGAGTTCCTGCTCGACGGGCCGGACGTGGCGTATCCCGCCCGCTTCAATTGCGCGGTCGAGCTGGTCGATGCCGTGGTGGCGCGCGGCGACGGTGCGCGCGTGGCATTGCGCTGGCGCCGCGACGGCGGCGCGGCAACCATGACCTACGCTGAATTGCAGGCGCTCACCAACCGCGTGGCCCGCGTGCTGGTCGAGGACATGGGCCTGGTGCCTGGCAACCGCCTGCTGCTGCGCGGCCCCAACAACCCGATGATGGCGGCTGCCTGGCTGGCCGCCATCAAGGCCGGGCTGGTCACCGTGCCCACCATGCCGCTGCTGCGCGCCAAGGAACTGAAGCAGATCATCGACAAGGCCCAGGTGTCGGCCATGCTGTGCGACGCGCGGCTGGCCGAGGAGGCGCGGCACTGCATGCAGCCCGGGCACGAGCATTATTGCGGCGGGCTGGCGCAGATCATGCTGTTCAACGACCCCGCCGCGGACGCGCTGGACGCGCGCGCGGCGGCCAAGCCCGACGATTTCACGGCCTGCGACACGGCCTCCGACGATGTCTGCCTGATCGCCTTCACCAGCGGCACTACCGGCATGCCGAAGGGTTGCATGCATTTTCACCGCGATGTGCTGGCGATGTGCGACCTGTTCCCGCGCCATGTCATCAAGCCGGGCCCGGACGACATCTTCTGCGGCACGCCGCCGCTGGCCTTCACTTTCGGCCTGGGCGGGCTGCTGTGCTTCCCGCTGCGGGTGGGCGCCAGCACCGTGCTGGCCGAGAAGCTCACGCCGGACGGCCTGCTGGAACTGATCCAGGACTTCCGCGCCACGATCGTCTTCACCGCGCCGACGTTCTATCGCCAGATGGCGGCGCTGGCGGACAAGTACGACATCGGTTCGCTGAAGAAGAGCGTGTCCGCCGGCGAGGCCTTGCCCGACGCCACGCGCCAGCTCTGGAAGCAGGCCACCGGCATCGAGATGATCGACGGCATCGGCGGCACCGAGATGATCCACGTGTTTGTCTCCAGTCCGCCCGACCAGGTGCGGCCGGGCGCCATCGGCAAGGTGGTGCCCGGGTATGTGGCGTGCGTGGTGGACGAGAACATGCGGCCGGTGCCCAACGGTACGCCGGGACGGCTGGCGCTCAAGGGCCCCACGGGTTGCCGCTACCTGGCCGACGAACGCCAGCGCCGCTTCGTGCAGCAGGGCTGGAACCTGCCGGGCGACACCTTCGTGCAGGACGACGACGGCTACTTCTTCTACCAGGCGCGCAATGACGACATGATCGTCTCGGCCGGCTACAACATCGCCGGGCCGGAAGTCGAGGATGCCCTGCTGCGCCATGAGGCGGTCGCCGAGTGCGGCGTGGTGGGCGCGCCGGATGATGAACGCGGCCAGCTGGTCAAGGCGTTCGTGGTCCTCAAGCCAGGCTACGAGCCGGGGCCGGATATGGTCGCCGCGCTGCAGGCGTTCGTGAAGGCGGCCATCGCGCCCTACAAGTATCCGCGCGCGATTGTGTTCGTGGAATCGTTGCCGCGCACCGAGACCGGCAAGCTGCAGCGCTTCGCGCTGCGCAAGATGGCGTGAGGCCGGTCATGGCGGCGCCGTTCGTGAGCGAGGTGGAAGTGCGGTTCCGGCATTGCGACCCGGCCGGCATTGTGTTCTACCCACGCTATTTCGAGATGATCAACGACTTTGTCGAGGAATGGTTCGACAAGGGCATGGACTTGCCGTTCCATGCGTTGCATGTCGACCGGCAGATCGGCACGCCGCTGGTGTCGGTGCAATGCGATTTCTGCGCGCCCAGCCGCTGGCACGAGAAGCTGCGGCAGGAACTGGAAGTGCAGCGCATCGGCGGCGCCTCGTTCAGCGCGGCGGTGCGCTTCCTTGGGCCCGACGGCGCCACGCGCCTGGCCGCCGCGCTGACCATTGTCACGGTGGATCTGCGCAGCATGCGCTCCACGCCTCTTCCCGACGACCTGCGTCAGCGCATGCAGGCATTTCTTACTACAGGATGACTCCATGAAAATTCTGCAACCGCCCGGCTGGCTGCCGCCGCGGGGTTATTCGAACGGCGTGATGACGCAGGTGGCGGCGGGGGATCGCCTGCTGTTCGTGGGCGGCCAGATAGGCTGGAATGGCCAGCAGCAGTTCGAGACCGATGACTTCGCCGGACAGGTCCGGCAGACGCTGGTCAATATCGTGGCCATCCTGGCCGAGGGCGGGGCGGGGCCCGAGCACATCGTGCGCATGACCTGGTACGTGAAGGACAAGCGCGAGTACGTGGCTTCGTATCCCGAGATCGGCAAGCACTACCGGGAAGTGATCGGCCGGCATTTCCCGCCGATGACGGCGTTCCAGGTTGCCGACCTGATCGAGGATCGCGCCAAGGTGGAGATCGAGGTGACGGCGGTGGTGCCGGGGGGGTGATGCGATCGGGGTTTTTGCGGTGGGCGCGTGCGTGTTCGTAGGGAGTCCGGGGCGGGGCCGGGGCGTGCGGGACGGCCACGTCGCTCGGCTCGGGCGCGCCACCAGGCGCCCTCGGCCCCCTGCGGGGGCTGCCCTCGCTCCAACTGGCCGTCCCGCACGCCCCGGCCCCGCCTCGGACTCCCGGCAGCGGCATGCGCGGGGCCCGTCGGCCGATCGGCGCGGCTTTCGAACTCAAGGTGTCAGACAGGCGAAGGGTGTCTGACATCTTCTCGGAAGGCATTGGCGCCCATTCCCGCCGAATGACCGCTCGGCCCCACAGGTGTCAGACACCCTTTGGGTGTCTGACACCTTCCTCGAACGCATTGACGTCCATTCCCGCTGGATGACCGCTCGGCCCCGCAGGTGTCAGACACCCATAGGGTGTCTGACACCTTCTTCGAACGTATCGGTGCCCATCCCTAGCGTATGACGAGCTGGCCGGCTTCCAGGCCGGCCTTGCCGCCTACCTGGTCTTCGAGCAGGTGGGTCACCTTGATGCCTATTTGCAGCGTGGTGCCGCCGTAGAAACGCTTGGCCGCCGTGATGGTGGCCGATTGCAGCGGCTGCAGCTGGCGTTCCAGGGCGGCCTGCTGGCGGTCGAGGTCCTGCAGCGCGGCTGCGAGCCGGGCATGGGTGTTGGCGGCGCGCTCGCCGATGCCGCCGGCGGCCTTGCCGGGGTGCGTGCGCAGGAATTCCAGCAGCTTGTCCAGCTTGGCCCTCTCTTCGTCCAGCCGCTGGCGCTCCGCTTGCAGCGCGGCGCGGCGTGCATCGGCGTGCGGATCGAGCCCCACGCGCACTGAGGTCGCCACGCCGGCCATCGAACCCAGCGTGCCTGCCCGCACCGAGTGCAGAGCGCAGACCTCGCCGCCGGTGACCGCGCCCTGGTGCGAACCTGGCGGACCGACCGTCACGCTATGGCCCGCGATGACGCGGCTATTGCGGATTTCGCGCTCGGCCGCGACGTGCTGGCCGGCGCTTACCTCGGCGTTCTCGATGAAGCGCGCCTTGACCGATCCCGCGCATTGCACCTGGGCGGTGCGCGCCGCCTGGCCCCGTTCGCCGGGGGCCGCCTCCGCCATGCCGATGATGCCGCCGCTGACCGCCAGGCTGCCGCCGGCCTGGACCTGCGCGGCTTCGATCGTGCCGGCCACGACGATGTCGCCGCTGACCCGCACCGTCATGCCGCTGGTGATGTCGCCCTTCACACGCAGCGTGCCATCGAAATCGATGTTGCCGGTGTTCAGGTCCACCGCGGCCACCTCGACCACCGAGTTCACCTGGACGCCCTGCGGCAGCAACATCGGGGCGCCGGCCACCGCCGCGCGCAGGAGGCAGGGATCGTCATCGTCCACTGCCACCCCGGCCAAGCCGTCCGCGAAGGGCAGGTCGGGCACGGGCTCGGGGGCCACCGGCTGGCCGCAGACGTCCAGGCCGGCCGTGCCCGGCTCGGCCGGCACGCGCCGCATCAGCGGCGTGCCGGGCTGGACCAGCACCAGGCTGCCCAGCGCGCGATAGTCGACGGGCGCATTGTCGTCGTCGCGGCCCGCCGGCGGCCCGGCCTGCAGGCCGACGAAGCGGGTGGGCACGCCCGGCGTCGGCGGCGTGCCGCGGGCGATCACGAGGGCTTCGCAGCGGCCTTGGACCACGGCTTGGCTAACTGCTTCGGCGTCGATGCCGGCGACTACGTCCTGCGCGGCCATTCCGGCATGGATCTCGTCCGCCGTGATCGCCCGGCCGCCGCGCGGGGCCGTCAGCGTGAGCAGGGCGCTCATGCGGTCGGTCTCGATCTCGATGGAGAAGCTGCCGTCGTGCACGGCGCCGACCGGCGCTGTGACTGTGCCGGAGGTCTCGCGGCACTGCGCGCAGAACGCCGCCGCCTGGGCGGAGTCCAGCGCGTCGGAGGTCCAGCCGCCAGCCTGCGCCGCCGCCGCCAGGTCGTCCCAGGCCGGTGGTGGGGCCGAGGCATCGGCGGGCGCATACGTGGCCGACAACACGCGCGTGTCCGGGTCCAGCGCGAGCTGGAGCGGTTCGTTACCCATGGCTGCTCCTGTGCGGGCGCTCCAAGAGGAATTATTAATTAGTAAAACACAGAAATATTAAGTCATATAAGCGGCGCACGAGAGCTTTTTCGGCGTCGGGCGACGCAAATCAAGCGCGGAATTCGGGGAGCGGGGATGGCGTGCCAGGCACCCGGCGGTGCCCGGCAACGGTGTGGCGAGGGCCTAGGCCTTCATGCCGGCGAACACGGCCTCGGCGGCGTCCAGGGTGGCATCGATGACGGCGTCGTCGTGGGTGGCCGACACGAAGCCGGCCTCGTAGGCCGAGGGCGCGAAATGCACGCCGCGCTCCAGCATGGCGTGGAAGAACCGCTTGAAGGCGTCGACATCGCTGTCCGATACCTCCGCGAACGAGGTGGGCACGCTGTCGCGGAAGTACAGGCCGAACATGCCGCCGATGGCGTCGGCGGCGAACGGGATGCCGGCCGCCTGGGCGCGCTGCCGCAGGCCGTCGGTCAGGCGCAGCGTCTGGGCGGCCAGCCGCTCGTAGAAACCGGGCTGGCCGATCAGGCGCAGCGTGGCCAGCCCGGCCGCCACGGCGACCGGGTTGCCCGACAGGGTGCCGGCCTGGTAGACCCCGCCCAGCGGCGCCAGGTGGGCCATCAGGTCGGCGCGGCCGCCCACGGCGCCCACTGGCATGCCGCCGCCGATCACCTTGGCCAGCGTGGTCAGGTCGGGCTTGATGCCGGTCAGGCCCTGCACGCCCTGCGGGCCGACCCGGAAGCCGGTCATGACTTCGTCGAAGATCAGCACGGCGCCATGGCGCGTGCAGAGCTCGCGCAGGCCTTCCAGGAAGCCCGGCGCGGGCTTGATCAGGTTCATGTTGCCGGCCACCGGCTCGACGATCACGCAGGCGATGTCGGCGCCGTGCTCGGCGAAGGCCGCCTGCGCCGCCGCCAGGCTGTTGTATTCCAGGGTCAGCGTGTGCGAGACGAACTCGGGCGGCACGCCGGCCGAACTGGGGTTGCCGAAGGTGAGCAGGCCCGAGCCCGCCTTGACCAGCAGGCTGTCCGAGTGGCCGTGGTAACAGCCCTCGAACTTGACGATCTTGGCCCGCCCGGTCGCGCCGCGCGCCAGCCGGATGGCGGTCATGGTGGCCTCGGTGCCGGAACTGACCAGCCGCAGTTGGTCCAGCGAAGGCAGGCGCTGGATCAGGACTTCGGCCAGCTCCACTTCGGCGCGGGTGGGCGCCCCGAACGACAGGCCGTCGAGCGCGGCCGCGCGCACGGCCTCGACGACTTCGGGATGGGCGTGCCCCAGGATGGCCGGCCCCCAGGAGCCGACGTAGTCGATGTAGCGGGTGTCCTCTTCGTCCCACACGTACGGCCCTTGCGCGCGCTTGATGAAGCGCGGCGTGCCGCCCACCGAGCGGAAGGCCCGCACGGGCGAATTGACGCCGCCGGGAATGCTGCGGCAGGCGCGGTCGAAGAGTTCGGCGTTGCTGGACATGATGTTACGGCTTGGAGTTGGAGTGAAGGAAGGGCGCCGCGCAGGCCAGCGCGGCCGCCTTGATGTCGGGCGCCTCGAACAGGGCCGAGATGACGGCGATGCTGTCGGCGCCGGCCCGGACCGCCTGCGCGGCGTTGCCGGGCGTGATGCCGCCGATGGCTACCACGGCGGGGCGGGGTGCCGCGCCGCCGGCCGCCAGCGCGCGCGCCTGGCCGAGCAGTTCCAGCGGCGCGTGCACCGCCTGGGGCTTGGTGGGCGAGGGAAATACCGCGCCGAAAGCGATATAGTCGGCGCCGGCGTCGAGCAGCTCGCGGGCGCGCTGCAGGTCGTTGTAGCAGGACGCGCCGAGGATCAGGTCCGGGCCGGCCGCGGCGCGCGCCTGCGCCAGGTCGCCGTCGTCGCGCCCCAGGTGGGCGCCGTCGGCGCCGACTTCCAGCGCCAGGCGCCAGTGGTCGTTGACCAGGAACACCACCCCCAATTCGCGGCACAGCGGGGCCAGCGCGCGCGCCAGCGCGGCGCGCTGGGCGTCGCTGCATTGCTTGCTGCGCAGCTGCAGCGCGCGCATGCCCCCGGCGGCGGCTTCGCGCACGGCGGCGAGCAGGCGGCCGGCGTCGGTCCAGTCGGGCGTGACGCCGTACAGGCCGGCGGGAAAGCGCAGCGTGCTCATGGCGTGCCGATCCGGTTGGGAATGCGCCGGCCCATGCCCGCCAGGAAGGCCGCGCCCAGCGTTTCGTCGGCGTGGCGCAGGGCCTGTTCGACCGCCTTGGGCATCTCCAGCCCCTGGGCCAGCATGGCGGCCACCGCGGTGGCCGCCACGCCGCCGGTGTCGCCGTTGCGGTCCGGCGGGGCCTGCCAGGGCCAGGTGGCGGTTTCGCCGCTGGGGCCCAGCAATACGTTGGCCTGGTGCCCCGGGCGCACGGGCGCGCCGAGCACCAGCACCCACTGGGCGCCGCCGGCGACCAGCGCGTGCATGGGGCTGGGCGCGTCGCCGATGTCGATGTCGCCATCGGCATGCCATTGCGCCAGCCGCAGGTGCTCGACCACCACCAGGTCGGTCTGCGGCAGCACCAGCTCCAGCGTGGCCGCCAGCAGGTCGTCGGCGTCGTCCTGCGCAGCCGCGTCGTGCGCCGGCAGCCCGCGCTGGCCCAGGTGCAGCACCAGCGGCACCTGGCTGTAGTCGGCGGCGATCTGGGCGGCCACGCTGGCCGCCTCGGCGGTATGGAGGCCACCCACCTTGATCGCCTGGACCGGCATGTCCTCGAGCAGGCAGCGGGCCTGGTCGTCGAGCAGGTCGGGCGAGACGGGGTGGATTTCCTCGATGCCGGCGGTGTCCTGCACCGTCAGCGCCGTCGCGGCGGCCAGGGCATGGCAGCCCAGCCGCGCGCAGGTCACCGCGTCGGCCGGCAGCCCGTCGGCGCCGGAGGGGTCGACCGGGCCGAAAATCAGGATAAGGGGGGGAGTCACTGAGGCCACACGCTGCGTGAAAAGACGGGGCGGCTCCGGCTGCGTGGCGGCAAATCGGGCAACCCCTGTTGGGTTTCGGTAAGATTGCCCCATTCTAATGGATGCGACCCGTGCTTTGCCCGCTTCCGGGGCGGCGACGGTTGATGTAACAGAGAATAGAGAACTATGCGTACTTGGATGTGTCTGATCTGTGGCTGGGTATACGATGAAGAGGCTGGCTTGCCCGACGAAGGCATCGCCCCCGGCACCCGCTGGGAAGATGTCCCGCCGAACTGGGTGTGTCCCGAATGCGGTGCCCGCAAGGAAGACTTCGAACTGATGGAAATCTGATCGTGCGCAAGTCCGGGCCGTTCGCGGCGCGGCCGCTCGTGAAAGGCTCCAGGGGGTTGCCATGAAAGACGAAAACCACGACACGCACGACGACGATGCCGACGGCGGCAACGCCGATGCGCCGGCCACCGATTTTTCCAACCAGTTCCTGATCGCCATGCCGCACATGGTCGAAGGCAGCCTGGCCGGATCGGTCATTTATGTGTGCGAACACACCACGCGCGGCGCCCTGGGCCTGGTCATCAACCGGCCCACCGACCTGACCCTGGCCAGCCTGTTCGAGCGCATCGACCTCAAGCTCGAGATCCGTCCGGCCAAGGACGAGCCCGTGTTCTTCGGCGGCCCCGTGCAGACCGACCGCGGCTTCGTGCTGCACGCTCCGGCCGGCGACTACAGCTCCAGCATCAAGCTCGGCGACCTGGCCCTGACCACCTCGCGCGACGTGTTGCAGGCGGTGGCCGATGGCAACGGGCCGGCGCGCATGCTGGTCACGCTCGGCTACGCCGGGTGGGGCGCAGGCCAACTCGAAAGCGAAATGGCCCAGAATGCGTGGCTGAGCGTGGGCGCCGATGCCGACATCATCTTCGACGTGCCCCCCGAGGAACGCTATCCGGCCGCGCTGAAGCTGCTGGGCATCGATCCGGTCATGCTGTCCGGCGGCGCCGGGCATGCCTGAGGAAACCCTGCTGGCGTTCGATTTCGGCGAAAAGAAAATCGGCATCGCCATCGGCAACACCCTGACGCGCCAGGCGCGCCCGCTCGAGATCATTTTTTCCGAAACGCGCGAGGCGCGCTTCGGCCGCATCGCGCAACTGCTGCAGGAATGGCAGCCGCAGCGCGCGGTGGTCGGCCTGGCGCTGGCCGCCGATGGCGGCGAACAGCCCGCCACGGCGCGCTGCCGCCGGTTCGCCAACCAATTGCATGGGCGTTTCGGCCTGGCCGTCGAACTGGTCGACGAACGCGGCTCCAGCATGGAGGCCCAGCGGCTGCTGGGCACCCACGCGCCCGACGACGCCATGGCGGCGGCGGTGATCCTGCAACGCTATCTCGACGCCTTGCCGTGACGCCTGCCCGGCTCCTCCGTCATCCGCGCGACCGGTTCGCGGGTATGATGCTGGCCGGCCGGACGCGCGCCACGGGGGTGGCTGCCGGACCGGCCCGGGAGTCCTAGACTTGCTCAAGCTGCTGCGCGTCGTCCTGCGCCTTTTCCTGGTAATACCCTGGATTCTGTTCGGCCTGCTGTGCGTCGGGCTGGCCTACCCCTTCATGAGCCTGCCCGCGCGCGCCGGCCTGAACCGCTTCTGGTCGCGCTGCCTGATGCGCATGTGCGGCATCAAGGTGGTGGTCGGCGGCCAGGCGCTGCGCGACGGCCCGGTGCTGTGGGTGGCCAACCATGTGTCCTGGATCGACATTTTCGTGGTCAATTCGGTGCGCGCCACCGCCTTCGTGGCCAAGAGCGAGATCCGCGCCTGGCCCGTGATCGGCTGGCTGGCCGCCGGCGCCGGTACGCTGTTCATCGAGCGCGGCCAGCGCCATGCCGTGCATGCCGTCAGCGAGGCGGTGCAGGCGCGTTTCCGGCAAGGGGTGGCGGTGGGGCTGTTCCCGGAGGGCACCACCACCGAAGGCGACATGCTGCGGCCGTTCCATGCCAGCCTGTTCGAGCCCGCCCGCGCCGCGGGGGTGCCCATCCAGCCGGTGGTGCTGCGCTTCCTGCAACATGGCCGGCGCAGCGCGCTGGCCGCATTCGTGGGCGAGGAAACCCTGGCCGCCAATCTGTGGCGCGTCCTGGGCGCCACCGGCCTGGCCGTCGAAGTGGAATTCCTGCCGCCGCTGGCGGCCTGTCATGTCGATGGCCAGCCCGCCACGCGCCTCGAACTGTCCAAGCAGGCGCGCGCGGCCATCGCGGCGCGACTTTGAAGCGTCATTGAGCTGGGCCGGCATCTTTGATTGAGGCGGTGTCTGACACCCCCTGAGACACCCCGGCAGGCAGCGAACATCTCCCCGGGGGGTGTCAGCCACCTGGCGAAGCGCCAGCGTCGTTCCAGAAGGTGTCAGACACCTGCCGGCGACACCCGCCGCCACGACCTCAATCGGCCGTGGGATCCTGGAATTGCGAGCACTTCACCTGCACCAGCTTGCGGTCCTGCAGCCGCATGGCGGTCAGCGATCCGCCCCATACGCAGCCGGTGTCCAGGCAGATGACGTCTTCGCGCATCATCAGGCCCAGGGTCGACCAGTGCCCGAACACCACGGTGACGTCGCGCGTGGCGCGGCGCGGCACGTCGAACCACGGCACCAGCCCGGGCGGCCAGGCGCCCGGCGCCACCTTGGTGGCGAATTCCATGTGGCCCGCCGGCGTGCACAGGCGGATGCGCGTCAGCGCGTTGATGATCACCCGCAGCCGCTTGCCGCCCTTGTGGCGGTCTTTCCATTGCACCGGCTCGTTGCCGTACATTTTCTGCAGGGCCTTTTGCCAGTTCGGCCCGCGCAGCAGTTCTTGCACTTCGGCCGCCAGTGCGAGCGTCTTGGCCACGTCCCATTTCGCCAGCACGCCGGCATGGACCAGCAGGTGTCCATGCTCGAAATGCGCCAGCGGGCGCTGGCGCAGCCAATCGATCAGGTCGGCGGCATCGGGCGCCTGCAGGATTTCGTCGATGGTGTCGGACTTGGACGGCTTGCGCACGCCGGCGGCGGCGGCCAGCAGGTGCAGGTCATGATTGCCCAGCACCGCCACCGCGCGCTCGCCCAGTTCGATGATGCGGCGCAGGCTGGCCAGCGACTGCGGCCCGCGGTTGACCAGGTCGCCGGCGAACCAGAAGCGCGCGTCGGTTTCGTCTGCAATGTCGGGATGGTTCAGAAGTTGGTCCAGCGGCGCGCAGCAGCCCTGCACGTCGCCGATCATCCAGATGCTGCTGCCTTTCATGCGGGACTTCTTCTCCAGGGCCAGCGCGCCTGCGCGAAGCGGGCCGTCGCATGGCGGTATTCCATCAGGCTGAGCGCGCCCAGCGCCAACAGGACGGCCCCCACGTTGGGACCCAGCGCGGTCAGCCAGGGCGGCCAGCGGCTGAGCATGCCGACGTTCAGGGCCAGTTGATTCAGCATGAAGAAGCCCACGCCCAGCAGGATGCCGATGAACACCTTGGCGCCCACGCCGCCGCGGCGCGTCTGCATGAAGCCAATGGGCGCGGCGATGGTGATCATCACCAGCAGCGTGAATGGGTAGGCCACCTTGCGCCACAGGGCGACCACCTGCCGGCCCGCATCGAGCTGGTTGTGGTGCAGGTAGTCGATGTAGTCGAGCAGCGTGGCCAGCGACATGCGTTCCGGCGTCAGTACACGCGCCAGCAGGCGTTCCGGGCTGAGAGTGGTGTCCAGCTCGCGCTGCGGCAGCTTGACGACCTGCGCCGGCGGCGTGACCGGCTGCTTGGCGTTGGCCAGCGCCTCGGCCGCGGCGTCGTCGATGCGCGTTTCGGCCACGTCCTGCAGCACCAGCTTGTCGCCCGAGAAGGCCCCGGTGGCGGCCTTGGACAGCGAGCGCAGCTCCAGGCCCGGCTTGAATTCGTACAGCGTCACGTCCTCGACATTGCCGTCGGCAAGCAGCTTGCCGATGTTGATGATCCGGGTGCCGCCGTCGCGGGTGGGCTCCTTGAACCAGTAGCCGCTGTCCATGAGGTTGCCGCTGGCCTTGCCGCGGAACAGCAGGGCCGCCTCGCCGCTCCTGATTTCGGCGGCGGGGGTGACGAATTCCGACAGCAGGGTGGCGCCTATCATCAGCGGCACGGTGATCAGCCACAGCATGCGCAGCAGGCGCATGCCGCTGACGCCCGAGACGCGCAGGATGACCAGCTCGTTGCGCTGGGCCAGCCCGGCCAGCGCCAGGATGGCGCCGATCAGCAGGCCGATGGGCAGCAGGTCGTACAGGCGGGTGGGCAGGGCCAGGGCCTGCATGTACAGCAAGGCCGGCATGCTGAATTTGTCGCCGACGTTGTCCAGGTCGTCTACCAGGGCGAAGAACGTGAAGAGCCCCAGCAGGGCGAGCAGGACCACTGCGCAAGAGCGATAGATTTCGCGGGCCAGGTAGCGGCGGGCTGTACGCATGGAATGGACGCTGTTGGTATGCGCGTAAACGTGAAAGCTTACCAAAATCCGGTGGGCCGGCAGGCGCCGCCGGCCGGGGAGCGGCTTCCTTTAGTGTGAACAGGCCCTACGGAATGTCAACCATGCGCATGCGCCGCGTCAGGGTGGCGGTGCGCGAGTTCAGGTAACTGGTGTTGCCGCGCTTGTCGTAATAGCGGGGGTTGGGCAGCATGGCGGCCAGCCGGGCCGCCTGGCTGGTGCCCAGGCGCGCCGCGCTGGTCCTGTAATAGTGGCGCGCCGCCGCTTCCGCGCCGAACACGCCCACGCCCCATTCGGCCACATTCAGATACAGCTCCAGGATGCGCTGCTTGGTCATGACGTGCTCGATCATGTAGGTCAGCACCAGTTCCTGTCCCTTGCGCAGGTAGCTGCGCGAGCTGGACAGGAACAGGTTCTTGGCCAGCTGCTGGGTGATGGTCGAGCCGCCGCGCATCTTGTGGCGCCCCAGCTCTTCCTGGCGCTGGTTGTATTCCCAGGCCTTGCGTATGGCATCCCATTCGACCCCGTCGTGCTCGGTGAAATTGGCGTCTTCCGAGGCCACCACCGCGCGTTTGAGCGAGTTGCTGATGCGGTCGTAGGGCACCCATTGGTATTGCAGTTCGGCGTCGGGGTCGGACTCGCGCAGGCGCGACAGTTCCTGGCGCATGATGGCGCTGCTGCCCGGGTCGCGGTAGGCATACCAGACCACCAGGCAGAACATCCACAGCTGGTACATCAGGATGAGGCACAGCAGGGCCATGAAGGCGGCGCCGATGACCCGGCCCCAGCGGATCCGGCTCGCGGTAGAACGGGCAGAGCGGCGCGCGGGCATCGCCGGTCAGTCCTTGGCCAGCAGCGCGGCGCGCAGGGCGGTCAGCACCGGCGAGGGATCGGGCCGCACGCCGTGCCAGATCAGGAAGCTTTCGGCGGCCTGGCCCACCAGCATGCCCAGTCCATCGGCCGTGCGCGCCGCCCCATCGGCGGTGGCCTGGCGCATGAAGGCGGTGGGGTGCGCGGCATACATCATGTCGTAGGCCAGGGCGTCCGGACCATACAGGTCCGGCGGCAGTTCGGGCGCGGCACCCTGCAGGCTGCTGGCCGTGGCATTGACCACCACGTTCCAGCCGCCGGCCACGCCCGCCTCGGCCAGGCCGCCGGCCGTGACTCGCGTGCCCGGCGCCACGCCGGCCGCCGACCAGGTGGCGGCCAGCTCGTGTGCGCGCGCGGCCGTGCGGTTGACCACGTGGATGCGCGCGCAGCCCGCCTCGGCCAGCGGCTGGAGCACGCCGCGCGCCGCGCCGCCCGCGCCCACCAGCAGCACGCGCGCGCCTTCCAGCACCACGCCGAGCCGCAGCAGGTCGCTCACCAGCCCCACGCCATCGGTATTGCAGCCGTGCCAGGCGCCTTCCCGCAGCCACAGGGTGTTGACCGCGCCGGCCAGCCGGGCGCGTTCGCTCAGGTGGGCGCCGGCCAGGGCGCGCGCTTCTTCCTTGAAGGGCACGGTCACGTTCAGTCCCACGCCGCCTTGCTCGCGAAACGCCTGCACCGTCGCTGCGAAGCCGTCCAGCGGCGCCAGCAGCCTTTCGTATTGCAGCGGCCTGCCGGTCTGGGCCGAGAACATCGCATGGATCTGCGGCGAGCGGCTGTGGGCGACCGGGTTGCCGATCACGGCGTAGCGGGGCAGGGGGCTGGCCGGGCTCATGGGGCTTGGGTTTCCAGGGTGTCGTTGACGAAATGCCAGGTGCGCGTGATGACCAGCATGTCGGCCTCGCGCGCCAGCTCGGGCGGGAATGGCGGAAAGGGCGCCGCCATCTGCACGATGCGCCGCGCCGCCTGGTTCAGCACCGCATGTTCGGACGGCCGGTCGATCTCGACCGCGGCCACGCTGCCGTCGGCGCGCACCGACACCGTGATCTGCAACGAGCCGTAGATGCGGCCGCGCGCTTCTTCGGGATAGTGCCGCGTGCCGATGGTCTCGATGCGCGTGCGCCAGGTGTCCAGGTAGGCCGCATAGCGCGAGGCCCGTGCCGACGGCGCCACGAATTCCTTGCGCGGCTGGGCGTTGTAGGACTGCACTCGCGCCGCCAGCGTCGCGACCCGGGCATTTTGCACCAGCCCGGGCTGGTCGTGCACGTCTTCGCCCTGCGCGGTGGCGTCGGGCCACGGGTATACCGGCTGGCGCTCGGTGCCGGTCTTGGCCTGCGCCTGCAACTGGCTCAGCAGGCGGGCCTGCTCGGCCTCGAGCTGCGCCTGGCGCTTGCGCATCGCCTGCAGCACGATGGTCTCGGCAGACTGGCCGGTGCGCGGCAGGGGCGTCGCGGCCACCCCGCGCTCGGCATTGCCGCCGCCGTCCACCTGGCTCTGCGCGATCACCTGCGGCCGGGCCGGGGCCGACTCGGTGCGGGCATTGACCAGCATGATCTCCAGGGCCGGCTGCGCGGGCCGCGCCGGCGCCGGCGCGCCGAAGCGCCACGCCAGCACGCCGGCGTGCAGTAGCAGCGAGATCGCGATGCCGATCCGCAAGTAGTGCTGGGCAGGCGCAGTCAGCCAGTGCAGGAACCGGCCCGGCGTCGGGTGAGTGTCAGCAGAACGTTGCACGCGGGCATTTTAGACCCCTGCGGCGGCAAGGAGCGATGGAGGCGTCGACGAAGGTGTCTGACACCCCTCGCAACGCCATGGGCGGGCGGATGCCGCCGCATGGGGTGTCAGACACCTGGGGATTGCGGAAGGGGTCGGACACCGTGTGACGAAGGTGTCTGACACCCCCCGCAACGCCATGGACGGGCGGATGCCGCCGCATGGGGTGTCAGACACCTGGGGCTTTGCAGAGAGGTGCCGGACCCCTGGGCGGCTCCGCTGGCGGCCGCCGCTACGCCGCCGGCCCCGCATACCGGCAGTCCAGCTCCAGGGCGAGCTCGTCCATGCCCATGATGTCCACCTCGACCGCGGCGCCGCGGTCCAGTTCGGGCATGCCGCCCACGCGGGTGACGAGCGGCGCATTGGCGAGCCGCACCAGGTCCTCGCGCAGCACGTGGGCCACTGTGCGGGTGATGCCCTGCTGCTTGAGCCAGCGCAGGCACCAGTAGCGCTCCATGTTGCCCTGGAACTCGTTCCAGGCGGCGTACTGGGCGTCGAACGCGCCGATGATGGCGAACAGGTCGGCGTCACGCGGCTTGAAGGGCGCCACCAGTCGCGCCGATACCCCGTGCTCCACCGCGGCGATCAACTGCCACTGGTTCACCAGGTCGACGTAGCGGCGCAGCGGCGAAGTGCTCCAGGCATATTGCGGCACGCCGATGGCCTCGTGGGGCAGGGCCTGGGTGCTCATGCGCACCCGGCCCGCCTGTTGCGAGCGGTAGATGCCCGGCACGCCGTGCTGGTGCAGCAAGCCGCCCCACAGGTTGTTCGCCAGGATCATGTATTCCGCCACCATGCGGTCCAGCGGCGCATTGCGCTGGCGCGGCACCAGGCGCACCGGGGTGTCCGGATCGTCCGGGCTGCCGTCCAGGTAGAAGCTGTACTCGACCCGCGTGTTGTTTTCCGGCTTGCCGCGCACCGCGTCGCGCTGGGCCGACAGGGCCGACGCCAGCCGCCACAGCGGCCGCAGCCAGTGTCCGTAGGGCAGGGGGGCGTCCGGGTCATTCAGGGCGGCCTCGGTGATCTGGCTGTCCAGTTCGTTATGCCGCAGGTTGGCGCGCACCACGATGCGTTCCAGGCGGGTTTCCGATGCCGCGACCTCGCCGGTGGCCGGATCGGCCGTCACGTACAGCGACACGGCCGGGACTTCGCGGCCGGCATCCAGCGAGAACGCCTGGATGACGTGGTCGGGCTGCATGGGAATTTTCTCGCCGGGCATGTAGACCGTCGACAGGCGCGCCCGCGCCAGCTTGTCCAGCTCGCCGCCGCGCGTCACCGCCAGGCCGGGCGCCGCCACGTGGATGCCGACCCGCAGCTTGCCGTCGGGCAGTTCGACGACCGACAGCGCATCGTCGATCTCGGTCGTGGTGACGTCGTCGACCGAATAGATCTCGGCATCGGCCAGCGGCAGTTCGCGCTCGATGGCCGGCACCGGCACGTCCGGGAAGCCGGTGCCGCGCGGGAAATGCGTGGCCAGGAAGCGACGCTTGTGCAAGGCCAGGGGATGCGGCCAGGCGCCCAGTTCGAGCAGCAGGCGGTCGGGGCTTTTCTGCAACCGGGCGCAGGCGGCGTCCAGCGCCTTCCATTGCATGCTGTTCTTGTCGGGCCGGATCAGCAGCGACTCGGCCGCCTGGGCGATCTCGCCGGGCAGGCGGCCGTCCGCCATTTCGTCGACCCATTGCTGCTGCTGTTCGGCCTGTCTCTGCTTTTTTTCCAGGGCGGCCAGCGCCGCCGCGAGGATGTCCGGCGGCGCGGGCCGGTAGCGGCCCTTGCCGCGCCGGTGGAAATACGCTGGCGCGCCGTGCAGGCGCATCAGCAGCGCCGCCTGCTCGACCGCGGCCGGGGCGTGGCCGAAATAGTCGGCGGCCAGCGCAGCCGCATCGAACTCCTCCTGCGGCGCGCATTCCCACAGGAACTGCAGGTCCAGCGTCTCGGCCAGCCCGGCCGCCTCCGCCATCAGTGCGGCGGGGGCCGGTTCGGCGAAGGTGAACAGCGTGTTGGCCCGCTTGATCTTGCTGCGCTTGCCCGATTCCGACTCCACCTGCAGGCTGGCGTCGGTCTCGGACAGGATATTGCCGGCCTTGAAGCTGCCGTCTTCTTCGTAAAACACGTACATAGTCAGTCCATAGGGCGCGGCGTCCGCGCCGTCGGCGCCAGGCGGGCGCCGTTGTCCATATTCAATATAGTAGGGTGCCCCTCAGGGGGCGGGGGTCTCTTGCGAGGAAGGCGGCGCCAGCGCGAAATCCAGCACTTCGGGCAGCCAGCGCGCGAAGTCCGACAGGCCATGGTCGCTGCCCTGCACGATGCGCTGGCGGCAGCCCGCGTAACGGTCGCGCATTTCGCGCCAGTCCAGCACCTCGTCCCCCGTGGCGGCCACCAGGAAATACCGTTCGGGCTGCGTGACGGTCGCCACGCGGGCCTGGGCCAGCTCATCGACGTATTCGGCGCGGAATTCGAACGGGGCGTCGGAATGATACATGCGGTGCTGGCCCACCTGCGTGGCCAGGTCGCGCGCCGCCTCCACGGCGGGGTTCAGCAGCACCGCCCTGCAGCCGAGCTGTTCCGCCAGCCAGGTGGCGTAGTAGCCGCCCAGCGACGAACCAATGATGGTCAGGGCGCGCGGGTCGGCCGCGCCGGCGAGCTGGCCGCGCGCCAGGTCCAGCGCCAGGTCGAGCGCCTGGCGCGGGCTGGCGGGCAGTTGCGGGCACTGCCAGTCGCGCGCGCCGGCCAGCCCGCGCGCGGCCAGGGCATCGGCCATCAGCCGGGCCTTGAAAGATCCGGGCGACGAGCGGAAGCCATGCAGGTACAGAATCATCGCGCATCCCGCCGGGCCAACGCCTCGAGCAGCTTGCCGTGCACGCCGCCGAAGCCGCCGTTGCTCATGACGAGCACGTGGTCGCCCGGCCGGGCCGCCGCGGCGACCGCTTCGACCAGGGCGTCCAGGTCATCGTAGCTGGAGGCGCGCTCGCCCAGCGGAGCCAGCACCTCGGCCGGGTTCCAGCCCAGCGCATGCTTGCCGGTGCGGGCGCCGAAGCAGAAGACCTGGTCGGCCTGGCGCAGCGAGTCCGGCAGGCGGGCCGCCATCGCGCCCAGCTTCATGGTGTTGGAGCGCGGCTCCAGCACGGCCAGGATGCGGTCCTGCCCGACCTGGCGGCGCAGGCCGTCCAGGGTGGTCTCGATGGCGGTGGGGTGATGGGCGAAGTCGTCGTAGACCTTCACCCCGCCGGCCGTGCCGCGCAGTTCCATGCGGCGCTTCACCCCGCCGAAGCGGCTGAGCGCTGCCATGCCATCGGCCGGCGCCACGCCGGCGTGCTCCGCCGCCGCCAGCGCCGCCAGCGCATTCATGCGGTTGTGCGCGCCGCCCAGCGTCCAGCGCACCGTGCCGAGCGCCTGCTCGCCGCGGCGGACTTCGAAGGCGCCGCTGTCGTCGGCCGGGCCGGCCTGCCAGGCGCCGCCGGGGCCGAAGGTGACGGTTTCCGACCAGCATCCGCGCGCCAGCACGCGTGCCAGCGCTTCGCTCCCGGTGGGCACGACAATGCGCCCGCTGGCCGGGATGGTGCGCACCAGATGGTGGAATTGGGTCTCGATGGCCGCCAGATCGGGAAAAATGTCGGCGTGGTCGTATTCCAGGTTGTTCAGGATCGCCGTGCGCGGCCGATAGTGGACGAACTTGGAGCGCTTGTCGAAGAAGGCCGTGTCGTACTCGTCCGCCTCGATCACGAATGGCCGGACCGAAGGGTCGTAGCGGGCCGACACCTTCAGGTCGTGCGCGACGCCGCCGATCAGGAAGTTGGGCCGCTTGCCGCAGGCTTCGAGTATCCATGCCAGCATCGAGCTGGTCGTGGTCTTGCCGTGCGTGCCGGCCACGGCCAGCACGTGGGCGCCGGGCAGCACGTTGTCGCCCAGCCATTGCGGCCCCGACACATAGCGCGCGCCGGCGTCCAGGATGGCTTCCATCAGGGGGTTGCCGCGCGTGACCACGTTGCCGATCACGAACAGGTCGGGGGCCAGGGCGAGCTGGTCGGCGCCGTATCCCTCGATCAGCTCGATGCCCTGCTCGGCCAGCTGAGTGCTCATCGGCGGGTACACGCCCGCATCGCACCCCGTGACCCGATGTCCGGCGGCCCGCGCGATCAGCGCCAGGCCGCCCATGAAAGTGCCGCAAATGCCAAGAATATGCAGGTGCATTGATGTTCTCCTGCGCGCATTGTAGAGGCTGCCCGCTGCCGGCCGCCGCCTGCGGTTATGATCTGGCCATGAATCGTCGCCTTTTCATGTATGTCGGCGCGGCCGCCGCCGTGGCGGTCGGCGGCGGCTATGCCTGGCGCGAGCGCGCCCGCCCGCAGCCGTCCGCCGCCACGCCGCCGGCCGATCCCGCGGACGCCGTCGCGGCCTTGCGCACCCTGTCGCTGCCCGATCTCGACGGGCGGCCCCATACCCTGGCCGCCTGGCAGGGCCGTCCCATGGTGGTCAATTTCTGGGCCACCTGGTGCGCTCCGTGCGTCAAGGAAATGCCCGAACTGCAGGCCCTGCACGAAAAATACCCCGGTATCCAGTTCGTCGGCATTGGCGTGGATAAAGCGGAAAACATGCGCCAATTCCTGCAAAAAGTGCCCGTTTCGTACCCCTTGCTGGTCATGGGGGCGGGCGCCATCGATACCCTGCGCGGCCTCGGCAATCCGGCCGGTGGCCTGCCCTTTACCCTGGTTTTCGACGCAGATGGCGGCGTGAACCGTAAAATACTCGGCCAGATCCAACCAGACGACCTCGACCGCACGCTTGCCGGCCTGGCCGCCTGATTCCATCTTTCGCCGCAGCTTTCCGGTCGCCGGGGCTGCGCGGCGCGCTGTTGGACAAATGGCGTGAATAGGCGTAAAAAGGCGGTTTATCGTTAGTTTTGCCTACACTTTGTGGCAAGCCTTCCGGCGCAACCTTCATGGCGCAACACATCCTGGTATTGCACGGCCCCAACCTGAACCTGCTGGGTTCACGCGAGCCCCATCTCTACGGCAGCCTGACGCTGGCGCAGATCAACCAGGGGCTTGAAGCGCTGGCCGCGCAACTGGGAGTCGGGCTCACCACCTGGCAAGGCAACCACGAAGGCGCGCTGGTCGAGCGCATCCAGGCGGCGCGCCAGGATGGCACCGATTTCATCGTCATCAATGCGGCTGCGTACACGCATACCAGCGTGGCGGTGCGCGATGCGCTGGCGGCGGTCGCAATTCCTTTTGTTGAAGTACATTTGTCGAACCTGTATAAACGCGAGCCATTCCGGCAGCATTCCTACTTGTCCGACCTGGCCGTCGGCCTGGTCTGCGGCCTGGGCGCAGACGGCTACGAGGCAGCGGTGCGTTATGCGGCACGGCATTAGCGCCGCATTCCAACTCCGGTTTCAACGTCTTCAATCCACATACTAGATACGGCGCGGCCCTGATGCAGACGCGCCGCCAACACTAATCGGGAAGCAGCTTCTATGGATCTCCGAAAACTCAAGACCCTGATCGACCTGGTGGCGGAATCGGGCATTGCCGAGCTTGAAATCACCGAGGGCGAGGGCAAGGTCCGCATCGTCAAGTTCTCGCAGACCGTGCAGCCGGTGGCGTACCACGTGCCCGAAGCGCCCCCGGCCGCCGCGCCCGCCGCGGCGGCTCCGGCCGCGGCGCCCGCGCCGGCCGCCGAGGCCGCGCCGGCCATTCAGGGCCATGTCGTCAAGGCCCCCATGGTCGGCACGTTCTACCGCGCGCCCAACCCGGGCGCGGCGCCCTTCGTGGATGTCGGCCAGTCGGTCAAGGAAGGCGACCCGCTGTGCATCATCGAAGCCATGAAGCTGCTCAACGAAATCGAGGCCGACAAGGCCGGCGTCATCAAAGAGATCCTCGTTGAAAACGGCGAGCCCGTCGAGTACGGCCAACCGCTGTTCGTCATTGGCTGATTGCTGATATGTTCGAAAAAATCCTGATCGCCAACCGCGGCGAGATCGCGCTGCGCATCCAACGCGCCTGCCGCGAGCTCGGCATCAAGACGGTGGTGGTGCACTCCGAGGCCGATCGCGACGCCAAGTACGTGCGCCTGGCCGACGAATCCGTGTGCATCGGGCCGGCTCCCTCGCGCGAAAGCTACCTGAACATGCCGGCCATCATTTCGGCCGCCGAAGTCACCGATTCCGAAGCCATCCACCCGGGTTATGGCTTCCTGTCCGAGAACGCCGATTTCGCCGAGCGCGTCGAAAAGAGCGGTTTCGTGTTCATCGGCCCGCGTCCCGACACCATCCGCCTGATGGGCGACAAGGTCAGCGCCAAGCGCGCCATGATCGAGGCCGGCGTGCCGGTGGTGCCCGGCTCGGAAGGCGCCTTGCCCGACGACCCGCAGGAAATCCTGCGCATCGCGCGCGAAGTGGGCTATCCGGTCATCATCAAGGCCGCGGGCGGCGGCGGCGGCCGCGGCATGCGCGTGGTCTATACCGAAGCCGCGCTGCTCAATGCCGTTACCATGACCCGCTCGGAAGCCGGCGCGGCCTTCAACAACCCCGAAGTCTACATGGAGAAGTTCCTCGAGAACCCGCGCCATGTGGAAATCCAGGTGCTGGCCGACGGCGGCCGCAACGCCGTCTGGCTGGGCGAGCGCGACTGCTCCATGCAGCGCCGCCACCAGAAGGTCATCGAAGAGGCGCCGGCCCCGGGCATTGCCCGCCGCCTGATCGAGCGCATCGGCGACCGCTGCGCCGACGCCTGCCGCAAGATGGGCTACCGCGGCGCCGGCACGTTCGAATTCCTGTACGAGAACGGCGAGTTCTATTTCATCGAAATGAACACCCGCATCCAGGTCGAGCATCCGGTCACCGAGCTGATCACCGGCGTGGACCTGGTCCAGCAGCAGATCCGCATCGCCTCCGGCGAGAAGTTCCTGCTGCGCCAGCGCGACATCGCCTTCAAGGGCCATGCCATCGAGTGCCGCATCAACGCCGAGGACCCGTTCCGCTTCGTGCCCAGTCCCGGCCGCATCACCAACTGGCATACCCCCGGCGGGCCGGGCGTGCGCATCGATTCGCATGCCTTCAATGGCTATTTCGTGCCGCCGAACTACGACTCGATGATCGCCAAGGTCATTACTTACGGCGACAATCGCGAGCAGGCCCTGGCCCGCATGCGCATCGCCCTGTCCGAGATGGTGGTCGAAGGCATTTCCACCAACATTCCGCTGCACCGGGAATTGCTGCAGGATGCCCGCTTCATCGAAGGCGGCACCAGCATCCATTATCTCGAGCACAAGCTGTCCCAGCGCCCCTGATGCGCCGGCGGGCGCGGGTCCTGTCATCCGCCAGGATCCACGGCCCGCCGCACCGGAAGAACCGTCATGCGTGAACTCGTGCTCCACTGCCTCGAGGCGCAGGCCGAAGCGCTGTCCGACGCGCTGCTCGAGGCCGGCGTGCTGTCGGTCTCGGTGGAGGATGCCGACCTCGGCACCGAAGCCGAGCGGCCCTTGTTCGGCGAACCCGGCACCGAGCCCGACGTCCAGGCCTGGGACCGCAACCGCGTGGTGGCGCTGCTGCCCGACGGCGCCGACCCGGCCCAGATCTACGAGCAGGCCATGGCCGGCGCCGGCATGGACCCGATCCAGGCCGGCGGCTGGACCCTGCGCGAGGTGCCGGACGCCGACTGGGTGCGCCTGACGCAAGCGCAATTCGGTCCCATCCATATCGCCGAGCGGCTCTGGATCGTGCCCAGCTGGCATCGCGACGATCCGGCCGTCCCGGGGCCGGCGGCGCCGGCCGAGGCCGGCGCCATTCACATCGAGCTCGACCCGGGCCTGGCCTTCGGCACTGGCAGCCATCCCACCACGCACCTGTGCCTGGCCTGGCTGGAAGCCGAGCTGCCGTCCGGCGCCACCGTGCTCGACTACGGCTGCGGGTCCGGTATCCTGGCGATTGCCGCGCGCAAGCTCGGCGCCGGTGCCACCGATGCGGTAGATATCGATCCGCAGGCGGTGCAGGCCACGGCCGACAACGCCCGCGTCAATCATGTCGAGTTGCGGGCCATGCTGCCCGACGCGCTGCCCGACGGCGCCTACCAGGTCGTGGTGGCCAACATCCTGTCCAATCCGCTCAAGGTGCTGGCCCCCATGCTGGCGGGCCGGGTGGCGCCGGGCGGCAGCCTGGTGCTGTCGGGCGTGCTCGAGCGCCAGGCCGGGGAAGTGGCCGCGGCCTATGCGCCCTGGCTCGCGCTGTCCGTCTGGCAGGCTCGCGATGGCTGGGTCTGCCTGCACGGGCGCAGAACCTGAGCCCGCATCCCCGGGGGAACGCCATGGCCATGACGACCCGTTGCCCGCAGTGCGGTACCGCCTTCAAGGTCGTGCCGGACCAACTGCGGGTGCGCAATGGCCTGGTGCGCTGCGGCGCTTGCGAGACGGTATTCGACGGGCGCGCCTGCCTGGTGGCGCAGATTCCCCAGTCCGCGCCCGCGGACACGACGCTCCAGCCGCCGCCGGCCGCTCCGCCTCCGCCCGCCGCGCCATCGCCGGTCGTGCCGACGCTGGCGCCAGTTCCGGCGCCGGCGCGCGCCGAACCGGTCCTGGCCGCCGAAACCTCGCCCGCCGTGCTGCGCGGCCGGGCCGATATCCAGCGCCAGGATCCGTTCCTGGGCGACGCGCCGCGCGACGAGGACGATCCCGACGACGAGAGCGACGATACCGCCCAGGCCGGCGACGAGCGCCTGGATGCGCCCGGGCACGAACCGGTGCCCATCCCGTCGTCCGAACCCCACGTGACGGTCGCGCCGGCAGTGCTGGGCGAGGCCCGCACCCGCTACTTCGGCGCCACCGACGTGGGCCGCACCCCGCCCGAGTTCCTCGATGCCGACCGGCTGCGCAGCAAGCGGCTGGTGCGCAGCCTGTGGGGCTATGGCTGCCTGCTCGGCTTGCTGCTGCTGGCGGCGCAACTGCTGTTCGTCTACCGCTCGGCCATCGCCGAGGCTTCGCCGGCGCTGCGGCCCGCGCTCGAATCGCTGTGCCGGCCGCTGGGCTGCCAGGTTGGCTATGCGCGCCGCATCGAGCGCATCTTCATTACTTCGTCTTCCCTGCAGCCGCCGCGCGGCCAGGCCGGCGCTCCCGACGACGAGCTGCGCCGCCTGGTGCTGCGGGTCGCGCTGCGCAACCGCTACGACCAGCCGCAGCATTGGCCGGCGCTGCGGCTCTCGCTGACGGACATGTCCGACACGGTGGTGGTGCGCAAGGTCCTGCGGCCCGCCGACTACCTGCCCAAGGATCTCGTCGACCGCCCGTTCGAGCCGGGCGCCGAGGTCAACGCCGCCGTGCCCATCGAGGTTTCCGGCGCGCAGGTCAACGGCTATCAACTCGACAAGTTCTTTCCCTGAAGGATGACAGCATGACGGCTCCTGTACTGGTTTGCGGCTCGATGGCGTTCGACACGATCGCGGTGTTCGACGGCAAGTTCAAGGACCACATCCTGCCCGACCGCATCCAATCGCTCAGCGTGTCTTTCCTGGTGCCTGCCATGCGCAAGGAATACGGCGGCTGCGCCGGCAATATCGCCTACAACATGAAGCTGCTGGGCGGGCGCCCCGTGCCGGTGGCCACGGTGGGCGACGATGCCGCGGAATATCTCGACCGCTTCGCCGGCCTGGGCATCGATGTCTCGCGCCTGCGCGTCATGCCGGGCACTTTTACCGCGCAGTGCTTCATCACCACCGATCTCGAAGACAACCAGATCGCCGCCTTCCACCCGGGGGCGATGGAGCTGTCGGCCGAGAATGACCTCAGCGGGGCCGAGGCGGCCTGGGCCATCGTCGCGCCGGACGCCAAGGCCGGCATGTTCGCCCACGCCGAGCGCCTGCGCGCCGCCGGCATCCCGTTCATCTTCGACCTGGGGCAGGCCATGCCGCTGTTCGACGGCGCCGACCTGGACCGCATGCTCGGCCTGGCGCAGGCGCTGACCGTAAACGACTACGAGGCCGGCGTGGTCGAGCAGCGCACCGGCCGCAGCATGGAGCAGATCGCCGCCCAGTTGCAGGCCGTGGTGGTGACGCGCGGCGCCGAGGGGGCCACGCTGCTGACCGGCGGCGTCACCACGCACGTGCCGCCGGTGCGGGCCGGCGGGGTGGTGGACCCCACCGGTTGCGGCGACGCGCACCGCGCCGGCCTGCTCTACGGCCTGACCAGCGGCTGGAGCTGGCTGGACAGCTGCCGCCTGGCCAATCTGATGGGCGCCATCAAGATCGCCTCGCGCGGTCCCCAGAACCACGCGCCGACGCGGGCCGAGATCGACGCCCAGTTGCGCGCCGCCTATGGCATCGGCCTGCCGGCCCAGTGAACCAGGTCGTGGCCTGGCCGCGCAGGAACCGCCGGCCCGGCGGTCGAATTCCGCGCCGCCCCGTTGAAATATCGGTGACGGACGCTTTACGCCGCGTTGCGGCACTGTTTTAAAAGTTGCATGCTGTTTCGTACCCTTTTTTTTGGTGCCTGGCGGAGTATCATCAAGCCCATAAAGAAGAGAGTGGTTACCGACCAAGGAGTCCACATGAGCCAAACCCTGTCCCCCTCTGTGATCGCGCCGCGCCCCGGCCGTTGGCTGGCCGTGGCCGCGGTGGTCGCGTCCATGGCCGTCCTGGGCGGCTGCGCCAACCGCAGCGCTTCCAGCGGCGTCTACAGCTATGACCAGGCCCAACGCGAGCAGATCGTCCGGATCGGCACGGTGACCGGCGTGCGTCCCATCACCATCCAGGACGACAAGTCCAGCGGCGTAGGCATGATCGCCGGCGGTGCGCTGGGCGGCGTGGCCGGCAATGCTGTCGGCGGGGGCACCGGGCGCGCCCTGGCCACCGTCGGCGGCGCCATCCTGGGCGCGCTGGCGGGCAACGCCATCGAGAACCGCGCGGGCCGCGCCTCCGGCCTGGAGATCACGGTGCGCCTGGACAACGGCGAAACCCGCGTGGTCGCCCAGGAAGCCGACGTGCCCATCAGCGTGGGCCAGCGCGTGCAGGTCATCAGCGGGGCCGGCCCCACGCGCGTCACCCCGTATTGACGCGCCCGGCGCCGTCGTGCGGCGCCCGCGCCGGCGGGTTGCTCCGCCATGCCGCGACGCAATGCGCCCGCCCCTGGCGGGCGCTTGTCATTGCAGGCGCGGCTTCAGATCCCGAACAGGCCGTACGTCAGGCGGCCCAGCATCATCAGCGCGATCTGCGCCAGTATCAGCAGCACCAGCGGCGAGAAATCGATTGCCGCGCCGCGCGGCAGAATGCGCCGGATGGGATCAAGCAGCGGCGCGGTCAGGGTCTGCAGCAGGGCCATCAGGGGCGACATGGGATTGATCCATGACAGTATCGCCTGCAGCAGCGTCAGCCAGACGATCAGGTTGAGCGCCCATTTCACCACCAGCAGCAGCGACGAACCCACCGCCGATGGCAGCATCGAGGCGGGCACCAGCGAGCCCGCAGCCACCAGCCAGATCAGCACCAGGTAGACCAGGGCGGTGATCCAGGCGGCCACCAGGCTGGACCAGTCGACGGAATGGCCGGCGGGAATGAGCTTGCGAAGGGGCAGTACCAGCCAGTTGGTAGCCTGGTAGATGGCCCGCGCCAGCGGGTTGAACGGGTGCAGGCGCACGGCGTGGATCCAGGCACGCGCAATGAGGGCGGCGCCGAACAGCGTGAAAGTGATTTCGAGCAGGAAGCGGAGGATGTCGCCGAACATGTAGACGGTCTGCCAAAAAAAGACGGCTTTTATTGTCGCACGGCCACATGGGCGCGCGCCGCGCCCGAACGCAAAAGCCGCCTGGCCGAAGCCAGGCGGCTGAGGGTACCGCTAGTGAACGGTTCCGCCCGTATTACGGACGGCCGCCCGTCGGGAACGGCCACGACGCGGCAGGGTTCAGCGCGGTCTTCGCGCCCGGGGCGGCAGCCGTGGACGGCGGCGTGGCGGGCTTCTTCGGCGCAGCCTTCTTGGCCGCAGGCTTCTTCGCGGCAGGCTTCTTGGCGGCGGCCTTCTTGGCCGGCGCCTTCTTGGCTACGGCTTTCTTGGCAGCCTTCTTGGCCGGGGCGGCTTTCTTGGCCGCTTTCTTGGCAGGCGCCTTCTTGACCGCCTTCTTGGCGACGGCCTTCTTGGCTACTGCTTTCTTGGCGGCTTTCTTGGCCGGGGCTTTCTTGACCGCTTTCTTCACGGCCTTCTTGGCGGGTGCCTTCTTGACCGCTTTCTTGGCGACCGCTTTCTTCACAGCCTTCTTGGCGGCGGCTTTCTTCACGGTCTTCTTGGCGGCGGTCTTCTTCACTGCCGGCTTCTTGGCCGCCGTCTTCTTCACGGCGGGTTTCTTGGCCGCAACCTTCTTCACGGCGACTTTCTTCACGGCCTTCTTGGCCGGGGCTTTCTTGGCCGCGGCTTTTTTGGCCGGGGCTTTCTTCACCGCCTTCTTGGCGGCTTTCTTGGCTGTTGCCATGGTTATGCTCCTTAGGTTCAGGGGTCCCAGAACTTAAACCCGTGCCGCAATCCGTCGGAAGACGGACGGCGCCCGGGCTATTCATCGGCGCATGCCGCTGCCCCATGCGGGCGACAGCTACTACGGTTTGCGCTAATGAATTCGGCACAGCCATTTGATATGGCCCCCGCACCGTGCGCGAGCCATCTCAAATGGCGCCGGCAGGCGGCCCATGGGGCCGCCTACCGCTTGGTACTGCGTATTCGAATACCCAGGCCGACGGAGCTGCCATCGAGCGCCGCGCGAAGCCAGTTCGCGCGCGGCGCCGATGCGCGTCATTCCCAGCTCAGCGTACCGCCGGTCTGGTATTCGATCACGCGTGTTTCAAAAAAGTTGCGTTCCTTTTTAAGATCGATCATTTCCGCCATCCACGGGAAGGGGTTTTCTTCCTGGGGGAACAGCGGCTCTATCCCAATTTGCTGGCAACGGCGATTGGCGATGAAGCGCAGGTACGACTTGAACATGGGGGCGTTCAAGCCCAGCACGCCGCGCGGCATCGTGTCTTCGGCGTAAGCGTATTCGAGTTCTACCGCCTTCTGGAACAGCTCGCGGATTTCCTCGCGGAACTCCGGCGTCCACAGGTGCGGGTTTTCCAGCTTGATGGTGTTGATCAGGTCGATGCCGAAATTGCAGTGCATGGATTCATCGCGCAGGATGTACATGTACTGCTCGGCGGCGCCGGTCATCTTGTTCTGGCGGCCCAGCGCCAGGATCTGCGTGAACCCCACATAGAAGAACAGGCCTTCCATGAGGCACGCGAACACGATCAACGACTTCAGGAGCTTCTGGTCGGATTCGGGCGTGCCCGTATGGAAGTTCGGGTCCGCGATCGCGTCGATGAACGGGATCAGGAATTCGTCTTTGGCCCGGATGGACGGCACTTCGTTGTAGGCGTTGAAGATCTCGGCTTCGTCCAGGTCGAGGCTTTCGACGATGTACTGATAGGCGTGCGTGTGGATGGCTTCCTCGAACGCCTGGCGCAGCAGGAACTGGCGGCACTCGGGCGCCGTGATGTGGCGATAGGTGCCCAGCACGATGTTGTTCGCGGCCAGCGAGTCGGCCGTGACGAAGAAGCCCAGGTTGCGCTTGACGATGCGTCGCTCGTCCTCGGTGAGCCCGTTGGGGTTCTTCCAGAGCGAGATGTCGCGCGACATGTTGATTTCCTGCGGCATCCAGTGGTTGGCGCAGGTGGCCAGGTATTTTTCCCAGGCCCACTTGTATTTGAACGGAACCAGCTGGTTGACGTCGGTCTTGCCGTTGATGATGCGCTTGTCGGCGACCTTGACGCGGTGGGCGGCGGCATCGCCGCTGCCTTGCAGGTTGGCGGCGTGCTGCGGCGCGGCCGGGGTCGGCAGCGCCGCGTCGCCGAACACGCCGGTGGCGGCGCGGGCCGGCTGGGCCGCAGGCGCAGCCGGCTGCCCGCCCGCCGCGGGGGCGGGCGATTGCGCCGGTTGGACTGCGAGGTTGTCTTCTTCCCAATTAAGCATGAATGAATTCTCCGGAGGCGGTGTGGACTACTGGCAGGCTTCGCACTCTTCGAAGCCGGGATCGCCCGGCCTCATGGTGCAAACCGCCCCGAGAACTTCGGGTTCCGGCAAAACAGGGGCTGCCGCGGCCGCGACCGCCGTGGCGGTCCCGGCGCTGACGGCGTTCAGTTCGCCGCCGCGGCCCGTGGACTTTTCAGCGCTGGTGGCGCCCAGCGTACGCAGGTAGTAGGTGGTCTTCAGGCCACGCTGCCACGCGAGCTTGTAGGTGTCGTCGAGCTTCTTGCCCGAGGCGCCCGCCATGTAGATGTTGAGCGATTGCGCCTGGTCGATCCACTTTTGCCGGCGCGCCGCGCACTCGACCAGCCAGCGCGGTTCGACTTCGAACGCGGTGGCGTAGAGTTCGCGGAGTTCGGAAGGTACGCGATCGATACGGGACAGGCTGCCGTCGAAGTACTTGAGGTCGGCGACCATGACTTCGTCCCAGAGACCGAGTTTCTTCAGGTCACGCACGAGGTAATCGTTTACGACCGTGAACTCGCCGGAGAGATTCGATTTGACGTACAAGTTCTGGAAAGTGGGTTCGATGCACGCAGATACACCAATGATATTGGAAATTGTCGCAGTTGGGGCAATTGCAATGCAGTTGGAGTTGCGCATGCCATGCTCTTTGATGCGTTCGCGCAACGCATTCCAATCGAGCGTGCTCGATTCATCGACTTCGACATGGCCGCCGCGCGCATCGCGCAGCATCGCCAAAGTGTCTTGCGGCAAGATGCCGCGCGACCACAGCGAGCCTTCATACGAAGGGTAGCGGCCACGTTCCTGCGCCAGTTCGCTCGAGGCCCAGTAGGCTTGATAGCACACCGCTTCCATGGAGCGGTCGGCGAATTCGATGGCGGCTTGCGAGGCGTACGGCACGCGCATCATTTGCAGGCAGTCCTGGAAGCCCATGATGCCCATGCCCACCGGGCGGTGGCGTTCGTTGGAGTCCTTGGCTTTCTTGACGGCGTAGTAATTGATGTCGATCACGTTGTCGAGCATGCGCATGGCAATGCCGACGGTGCGCTTGAGCTTGTCGTGGTCGAGCTCGAAACCGCCGGCGGCGGCCGGCTTCATGTGCGCGACCAGGTTCACCGAACCCAGGTTGCAAACGGCGATTTCAGATTCGTTGGTGTTCAGGGTGATCTCGGTGCACAGGTTCGAGCTGTGCACCACGCCCACGTGCTGCTGCGGCGAGCGGATGTTGCACGGGTCCTTGAACGTGATCCAGGGATGGCCGGTCTCGAACAGCATCGACAGCATCTTGCGCCACAGCGAGACGGCCGGCATTTTCTTGAACAGCTTCAGCTCGCCGCTGGCCACCTTGGCTTCGTAGCCCAGGTAGGCCTGCTCGAAGTCCTTGCCGTACTTGTCGTGCAGGTCGGGGCAGTCCGACGGCGAGAACAGGGTCCACTCGCCGTTTTCCATGACGCGCTTCATGAACAGGTCCGGGATCCAGTTGGCCGTGTTCATGTCGTGCGTGCGGCGGCGCTCGTCGCCGGTGTTCTTGCGCAGTTCGAGGAATTCCTCGATGTCCAGGTGCCAGGTTTCCAGGTAGGTGCAGACCGCGCCCTTGCGCTTGCCGCCCTGGTTCACCGCCACGGCGGTGTCGTTGACGACCTTCAGGAACGGCACCACGCCCTGGCTTTCGCCGTTGGTGCCCTTGATGTGGCTGCGCAGCGCGCGCACCGGGGTCCAGTCGTTGCCCAGGCCGCCGGCGTACTTGGCCAGCAGCGCGTTTTCCTTGATGGCGTCGTAGATGCCTTCCAGGTCGTCGGACACGGTGGTCAGGTAGCACGACGACAGTTGCGAGTGCAGGGTGCCCGAGTTGAACAGCGTCGGGGTCGAGCTCATGAAGTCGAACGACGACAGGATTTCATAGAACTCGATGGCGCGCGCCTCGCGGTCGGTCTCGCGCAGGGCCAGGCCCATGGCGACGCGCATGAAGAACACCTGCGGCAGCTCGATGCGGGTGCCGCGGATGTGCAGGAAGTAGCGGTCGTACAGGGTCTGCAGGCCCAGGTAGCCGAACTGCAGGTCGCGGCGGGCGTCCAGCGCCGCGGCCACGCGCGCCAGGTCGTAGTCGGCCAGTTGCGGGTCGATCAGCCCGCCCTCGATGCCGCGCTGGATGAAAGTGGGGAAATAGTCGGCGTAGCGGGTGGCCATGTCGGCTTGCGAGACTTCCTCGCCCAGCACTTCCTTGCGGATCGTGTGCAGCAGGAGGCGCGCCGTGACCTGGCTGTAGGCCGGGTCTTTCTCGACCAGCGCGCGCGCCGACAGGATGGCGGACTTGAACACTTCGTCGACGGGGATGCCGTCGTACAGGTTCTTCACCGTTTCCTTCAGGATGGCCTCGGTGTCGATGAATTCGGCCAGGCCTTCGCCGGCCGCCTCGATGGTGGCGCGCAGCGCGGCCAGGTCGAGCGGGCGGCGCACGCCGTTGTCCACCACGTTCAGGTGGCTCTCCTGGGCGGCGGCGGGGGCCTTGTCCAGCACTTCGGCGGCCGCGGCGCGCTCCTGGGCGCGCTTCTCGCGGTACAGCACGTAGGCGCGGGCCACGTCGTGCTCGCCCGAGCGCATCAGGGCCAGTTCGACCTGGTCCTGGATGTCTTCAATATGGAAGGTGCCGCCGGCCGGGCGGTTGCGGACCAGCGCATTGACTGCCTGCGAGGCCAGCGTCTCGACCAGTTCGCGCACGCGCGCGGAGGCCGCGCCCTGGCCGCCATTGACGGCCAGGAAGGCCTTGGTCATGGCGATGGCGATCTTGCTGGGCTCGAACCCCACCACGGAGCCATTGCGCCGGATGACGTTGTAACTGGCCCACTTGCCGCCATTGGCATCGGCCTGGGTTTCGGTTTCGGAAGGCGGCACGGCGGAAGGCCGGGTCACAGAGGCGATCGTAGTCTGCATGGAAGCTCCTGTGGAATAGCGTCGATAAAAGGCATGGGCAGGCCCATGCCAGGTGCTGAATGTATTTGGGGAGGGGTCGCGCCGAGCCGGAACGAACGCCCGGCAGCGCCAGGCGGAAGAGAATCCGACAATTCTGACGACCACTACATATAGTGTAACACCCCTCGTATGGCACTAATTCTAGTGATCGAGGGGGGAGGGAACAAGGAGAACGATAGCCAAGCTTGCCAATTAATTGTGACAAAATACGACATACGCGCCGGCGAGGCGCGTACAGCGTAGTGTTCGCTCTCAGGCCGCCGTTTTATGCGCTTCTGCGCCAGGAAACGTCCGGAGAGGCAGGCGGCCCGTAGTGTTGCAGCATCTGCTGCAAGCTCTTGCGATAGCTGGCCACGCTGGCCGCCTTGACATGTCCGAACCCCCGCACCTTGTCGGGCAGGGCCGCGATGCTGGCGGCCTGCGCCAGGTTGGCCGGCGACAGGTGGTCCAGCAGGGTCTGCACCGTGCCGCGGTATTCGTCGATCAACTCCCGCTCCATGCGCCGCTCGGCGCTGTGGCCGAACGGGTCCAGCCAGCTACCGCGCAAGCCCCTGAGCCGCGCCAGGACCCGCATGACCGGGAGGGTGGCCGGGCCCAGCGCGATCTTGCGGGGAATGCCGGTGCGGGGGTCCTTGCGCGCCAGCAGCGGCGGCGCCATGTGGAAGCGCAGCGTATAGTCGCCCTCGAACTGCTCGCGTAACTGTTGCTGGAAGCCGCCATCGGTGTAGAGCCGGGCCACTTCGTACTCATCCTTGTAGGCCATCAGCTTGAACAGATTGCGCGCCACCGCCATCGCCAGCCGCGGGCTGCGCGCGTCCGGCGCCAGTTCGCGCTCGCGTTGCGCCACCCGCTCGACGAGCTGGCGGTACTGCTGCGCGTAGGCGGCATTCTGGTAGGCCGTCAGGTCGCGCACGCGGCGCTCCACGGCGCGCTCGAACGATTCGGGCACATGCAGCTGCACCACCTGGGCGCGCGGCCGCAGCGCGGTCTCCAGCGCCTGCGGTTCATGCGCGGCCAGCCGGCCGGCCTCGAACGCATCGCGGTTGGCCTGTACCGCCACGCCGTTCAGTTCGATGGCGCGCACCAACGCGGCATGCGACAGCGGCACGCCGCCGCGCTGCCAGGCATGCCCCAGCATGAACATGTTCGACAGGATGCTGTCGCCGAACAGCGCCAGCGCGGCTTGGTGCGCGTCCAGCGCGGCAGTGTTGGGCGCGCCCGCGGCGTGCTGGATCTTGGCCAGCAGGGCCTCGGGCCGCAGCGCGGCGTCGGGGTCGCGGGTGAATTCGGATACCGGCGCCACATACGTGTTGACGGTGACCTGGGTATGCCCGCGGCGCAGCGCGCCCAACGAGTCGGGCGCCACTGCCGCGACAGGGTCGCACAGGATGGCCGCGTCGGCCTGCTGCCAGTCCAGCCGCACCGGCCCGCCGGCCGCGCCGGCCGCGCCGGCCGGCGCCAGGCGGATATGACTGACTACGGTGCCGCCCTTCTGGGCCAGGCCGGTCAAGTCCAGCACCGAGGCCGACAGGCCCTGCAGGTGCGCGGCCATCGACACGATCGCGCCGATGGTGATCACGCCGGTGCCGCCCATGCCGGCCACCAGCAGCCGGTAGGGCTGGTCGGGCGCATGGGCCGGCGGCAGCGGCAGCGCATCCAGGCGCTGCCGCCAGGCCGGCGCGCGCTCGGCCGGGGCGGCCTGCTTGCGCAGCTTGCCGCCCACCACCGACACGAAGCTGGGACAGAAGCCTTCGGCGCACGAGTAGTCCTTGTTGCAGCTGGACTGGTCGATGGCGCGCTTGCGCCCGTACGGTGTTTCCAGCGGCACGATGGACAGGCAGTTGGATTGCGTGCCGCAGTCGCCGCAGCCTTCGCACACGGCGCTGTTGATCAGCAGCCGGCGCGCCGGGTCGGGGAACTGGTTCTTCTTGCGGCGCCGGCGTTTTTCGGCCGCGCAGGTCTGGTCGTGGATCAGCACGGTCACGCCGGGCGTGGCGCGCAGCTCGCGCTGCAGGGCGTCGAGCTCGCGCCGGTGGTGCACGGTGACGCCGGCGGGCAGGGCGACGCCCTGGTACTTGTCCGGCTCGTCGGTGGTCACCACGATGCGCGCCACGTTCTCGCCGCGCAGCTGCTGGCAGATCTGCGGCACCGAGATCGGCCCGTCCACCGGCTGGCCCCCGGTCATGGCCACTGCGTCGTTGAACAGTATCTTGTAGGTGATGTTGGCGCGCGCCGCCACGGCCTGGCGGATGGCCAGGTAGCCGGAATGGTAGTACGTGCCTTCGCCCATGTTCTGGAACACGTGCGGCATATCTATATAGCGGGACAGGCCGATCCAGTCGACGCCTTCGCCGCCCATCTGGGTCAGGCCGCCGGTGTCGCGGTCCATCCAGGCTGCCATGTAGTGGCAACCCACGCCCGCCAGCGCCTGGCTGCCTTCCGGCACCTTGGTGGAGGTGTTGTGCGGGCAGCCGGAGCAGAAGTAGGGGCGCCGCCGCATGCCGTCCGCGTCGTTGGACAAAGGCGCGGGACAGGCGAACGCGGCCGGGTCGGCGGCGCTGCGCAGGCCGGCCGCGCGCGCCAGCCATGCCGCCAGTGGCGCGGCCAGCAGGGAAGGGCGCAGTTGCCCGGCCGCCGGAATCAGCGGCGCGCCATCCAGGCCGGTCTTGCCGGCTACCGTGGGGCGCTCGGCGCGGTTGTACAGCAGTTCCTTGATCTGGCTCTCGACCACGGCGCCCTTTTCCTCGATCACCAGGATGTGCGACAGGCCGCGCGCGAAGTCGTACAGCCGTTCGGCGTCCAGCGGCCAGGTCAGGCCGGGCCGGTAGATGCGCACCGGCGTGTGGGCGGCCTGCGGGTCGATGCCCAGCCGGGCCAGCGCCTCCACCGTGTCCAGGTGCGCCTTGCCGACCGTCACCAGGCCCACCGTGGCGCGCGGCGCGGCGCATTCCAGCGTGTCGATCGAGTGGCGGCGCGCGAACGCGCGCACGGCCTGCAAGCGCGTCTGCATGCGGGTCTCGACGGCCGGCGACAGGAAGTCGCGCGCCGTGTATTCCAGCGCCTCGCGCGGCAGGTCCGGGTCGGCGGGCATGTCATAGCAGGCGGGCGGCGCCGGCTCGAACGCCTGGCCGCTTTCCACGGTCTCCGAAATGGCCTTGAAGGCCACCCAGGTGCCGCTGTGGCGCGACAGCGCCCACCCCCACAGCCCGAAAGTCTCGTATTCCTGGATCGAAGCCGGGTGCACGATGGGCATCTGCCAGCCGATCAGCGAGGCTTCGCTGGCATGCGGGATCGACGAGGACACGGCGGTATGGTCGTCGCCCACCACCACCAGCACGCCGCCATGGCGCGAGGCGCCGGCGGCATTGCCGTGGTGCAAGGCATCGCCGGCGCGGTCGACGCCCGGCCCCTTGCCGTACCACAGCGCGAATACGCCATCGACTTTGCGGTCGGCGCGCACGCCGGCCTGCTGGGTGCCCATGATGGCGGTAGCCGCCATGTCTTCATTGATGCCGGGCACGAAGCTGACCTGGTGGGCGTCCAGGATCTCCTTGGATTTCCACATCGCCATGTCCACACCGCCCAGCGGCGAGCCGCGATAGCCCGACACGAAGCCGGCGGTGTTCAGGCCGCGCTCGCGGTCCAGGCGGCGCTGCGTCAGCAGCATGCGCACTAGCGCCTGCGTGCCGGTCAGGAACACGCGGCCGCGCGTGCGGGTCAGGTTGTCTTGCAGTCGATAGTCCAGGTCCAGGACCGGCTCGGCCGCCGGGGTTCCGTCCATGATGGCGCTCCTATGGTTCTACCCATGATAGGTGCGCAGGACTGGCGGTTTATTGCGTTATCGGATCGTGAAATCCCTATAATTCGAAATAAACATTTCGTTTGTGGCCAAAAGGAGGTGTGGCGTGGACAAAACCGATATCGGCATCCTGCGCGCGCTGCAGGAGGATGGGCGCGCATCGGCGCAGCAATTGTCCGAACGGGTGGGGTTGTCGACCGCGCCGGTGTGGCGCCGCGTCAAGGCGCTGGAAGCCGCCGGCGTCATCCGCGGCTACAGCGCGCAGGTCGATCGCGCCCAGGTCGGGCTGCATGGCTGCATGTTCGCCCAGATCAGCCTGGAACGGCATTCCGCCAGCACGGTCGAGAACTTCGAGCGCTCGGTGCGCGATGCGCCGGAGATCCTCGAATGCTACGCGGTGACGGGCGATTCCGATTTCCTGCTGAAGATCCTGGTGGAAAGCCCGGAGGCCTACGACCGCTTCCTGCACCGCTTCCTGTTCAACCTGCCGGGCATCCGCCAGACCCGCACCATCGTGGCGCTGCGCGAGATCAAGCACGAGGTGCGGCTGCCGCTCAGCGCGGCTTGAGGCCGGCGATATCCACCCATTCTTTCCAGCGCGCCGTGTCTTCCTTGACGAAGGCATCGAACTGCGCCACATCCATCGACTCGGGCTGCAGACCCAAGTCGCGGAATTTGCGCACCGTCTCGGCGTCGGCCAGGGCGGCGCGCATATGTTCGTTCATCTTCCGCACGATGGCCGGCGGCGTGCCGGCGGGCGCCGACAGGCCTAGCCATCCCGCGACCGCGTAGCCCGGATAGTAGGTGGCCATGGTGGGCACGTCGGGTCAGGCGGGGTTGGGCGTGGCGGCGCTTACGGCGATCGGTCGCAGCCCCTTGCCCTGGATCTGTCCCATGGCCGTCAGGTAGTCGACGAACGCAAAGCCGATCTGCTTGCCGCGCAAGTCAGTGATGATCTGCGTGATGTTCTTGTAGGCCGCGCCGTTGATCTCGATGCGGGCGCGCGCCTTGAACAGCTCGGCCGGCACTTGCGACGAGGAGCTGTAATAGCCGAAGAACACTTCGCCCGGATGCTTGCGCGCGTACTCCACCAGCTCGGGAACGCTGCGGTAGGGGGCGTCCGGCGCCACGATGCCGACTGAGCCGAACGTGCCGAACAGGCCTACTTGGACGAAATCTTTCTGGGCGTCGTAGGGTAGCGACTTGTACAGGAACTGGTTGGCGCTGTGCGTGGAGTTGGTCGACAGCAAATAGGTATAGCCGTCGGCGGCCGCCTTGCTGGCGGCCTGCGTGCCGACGATGCCGCCGGCGCCCGGGCGGTCTTCCACCACGACGGTCTGGCCGGTGCGCTGGCCCAGGTAGTGCGCGAAGGTGCGGGCGGTCAGGTCGGCGGCGCCGCCCGGCGCCGACGGCACAATCAGGGTCACGGTCTTGGCGGGCCATGCGGCCGCCTCGGCGTTGCCGGCGGCGTGGGCGGGGGCGGCTGGCAGCAACATGGCCAGCATGACCGGCGCGGCGCGAATGATGCGGGGGGTGGGCATGAGGGTTTCCTCCTTTGCTGTCTCGTTGTCTTGTATAGGCGCGGGCCGGCTATGAAAGATACGGCGCCGCCCAGCCATGGATGGCCTGGGCGCTCTGCTGCCAATTGCGGGAATACATCATGCAGTGTGGCTGTCCGGACAGCCGCTGGTGCGAGAAGCCGAACAGAGCCGCCACCGCGCGGTCCTGGCCGGGGGGATGGCGTTCGGGCGTGTCCAGCCCGGCTTCCAGGCACAGGCCGGGAGCGCTGACTTGGGCCGGGTCCACCGGCACGCGCAGCCGATAGCGGTCGTTGATGACCTCCGGGCTTTCCGGGCACAGTCGCTGGGCGACCAGGGCGGCGTCTTCCGGGGCGCAGGGTCCCAGGAAGCGCACGCCGATCTGCTCCGGGCCGGGCGGCGCCACCACGCGGCCTTGCGGCACTGCGCGCAGTGCCCGTGCGTTCGCCAGGTTGGCCGGTGGCGAGGGCGCCATCAGCACCACGCCCGTCACCGGCCGCGCGGCGGCGCACAGCAGCGTCGGCAGGGCGCCCATGCTGTGTCCGGCGACGATGACCGGTCCGCCGATCCGGTCGCAGGCATCGATCACGCAGGCCGCCAGGTCGACGACGGCAAGGCGCGCGAAATGCTCCGGCTGGGCCAGGCCGCCGTGGCCCGGCAGGTCCAGGGCCGCGCAGGCGATTTCCCGCTCGGCGAAGAAGCGCAGGAAATGCGCATAACACCAGGCGCCATGGAACGCGCCCGGCACGAACAACAGCGTGGCCGCGCCCTGGCGCGGGGCCCGCCCGGTTACCAGGCGCCCGCCGCCGACGGACTGGGCGCTCAAGGTATCGATAAAACTGAAATCCAGGTGCGGGGGCGGTCTGCTTGGCATCCCGGCATCTTAGGCTGGCGCTTTCAATCAGAAAATTTTATTTTTCATATCAAAAAATAAGTCAGCCAAATCACGAGCCCGATCCCATGTCCCGTCTTCCCGAGTTGTCCGTGCAGCACTACCGGCATTTCCTGCTGGTGGCCGAATTGCGCAGTTTTCGCGCCGCGGCCGCGCGCGCCTGTCGCTCGCAGCCGGCCCTGTCGCTGTCGATCAAGGAAATGGAGCACCGGCTGGGCCAGCCGCTGTTCGAGCGCGGCAGCAGGGTCGTGCTGACCCATTTCGGCCAGCAATGCCTGCCGCTGGCGCGCGAACTGGTCGAGCACCACGACCGCGTCGCCGGCGCGCTGGGCGGCCTGGCCCGCAACGAGGGCGGGCTGCTGGCCCTGGCGTCGGTGGCGACCGTGGCCACGCACTGGCTACCGGAGCTGGTGGCAGCCTATCGGCGCCAATATCCAGGCGTGTCGCTGCGCATCTTCGATGACAATTCCGAAGGCGTTGAGCGCATGGTGCTGGCGGGCGAAGTCGAACTGGGCGTGTGCAGCCCGGTGGCGCGCGATCGCCGGCTCGAATTCGAGCCCCTGCTGCACGACGCTTTCGGCCTGGTGTGTCATAAGAAGCATCCGCTGGCGGGCCGCAAATCCGTCACCTGGCGCGAGATCGCCGCCTTGCCGCTGGTCGGGACGGTGGCGCACCGCCAACTGGCCGGACATCCGCAGGCGGCCTTCATGATGGATCGCCCCGTATTCGTCTCCAATATGATGTCGCTGCTCGCCATGCTGGAGCGCGGCGTCGGCGTGACGGTACTGGCCCGGCTGGGCGTGCCGCCGGATTCCGGCCGACTGGCCTTCGTACCGCTGAGCCGTCCGCGCATCGAGCGGCAATTGGGCATCATGCGCCTGGCGGGGCGGACGCTCTCGCCCGCGGCGGCGGCCATGCAGGCCTTATTGCGCGGCAAGGCGGCCGGCGGCTAGGGGCACTGTTGCTCCTGCACACCAGATGTCGGATGTGTTCATTGCATCCGCGGCGTGCCGTCATTAGAGTGCGTGCTTGCATACGCGTGCCGCACGGCGCCCGTCGTTTCGAGGAAGTCATGAATAGTGTGTTGTGGTACCGCCGTATCGGCGCCCTGGGCGCCGCGTTGATCCTGGCCGGCTGCGCCGCCCGTAAAACCGCCGAGGCGCCCGCGGGGCCTCGCGCGCCGGACGCGGCGCCTGCCCCGGCCGCTTGCGTGCCCGCTGCGGCCGGCAGCCCGTTGGCCGGGACCTGGCTGTCGAACACCCGGCCGCGCGGCGTGGCCGGCGAATTCCGCGCGCTGATCGTGCTGGGCGCCGACGGTACGCTGCGCTACGAAACGCAACTGAAAGTCGGCAAGCGCACCCGGCCGGCGCTGCGGGAAACCGGCTGCTGGCTGCTGGACAACGGCGTGCTCACCCTGCAGACCACGCGCTCCAACGGCGAACTGGTCGACACCGCCGATCCCATCTATCAGAACCGCTATCGCGTCGAGAAAACCGAGGCCGCGCGCCTGACACTGCGTGAACTGCGTTCGGGTGGACAGGTCATCACGGCGCGCCGCATGCCGGCCGGCTATCGCCTGCCCGACTGACGGTCCCGCGATGCCGCCGATCCAGTCCCGCAACCGCGCCATCGCGCTGCTGGCGCTGGCCGCCTTCGTCAGCGCCAGCGCCTTCCGCATCTGCGATCCCATGCTGCCCCGGCTGGCCAGCGAATTCGGCACATCTACCGGGCAGGCGGCCGCCACGGTCACCGCGTTCGCCATCGCCTATGGCGTGCTGCAGATGTTCTTCGGCCCGGTGGGCGACCGCTACGGCAAGTACCGCGTGGTGGCGGTCGCCACCTTCGCCTGCGCCATCGGCAGCGCCGGGGCTGTGCTGGCCCCCTCGCTGGATGTGCTGGTGCTGTGCCGCGCGCTGTCCGGCGCGGCCGGCGCGGGCATCGTGCCCCTGTCGATGGCCTGGATCGGCGACACCGTGCCCTACGAAGAGCGCCAGGCCACCCTGGCGCGCTTTCTCACCGGCACCATCCTGGGCATGGCCGCCGGCCAATTGGCCGGCGGCTGGTTCGCCGACACGGTCGGCTGGCGCTGGGCCTTCGGCGCGCTGGTGGCGGGCTACCTGGTCGTCGGCGTGCTGCTGTGGCGCGAAGTCGGCCGCCAATCGGCCGATGCCGCGGCGGCGCCGTCGGCCGCGCCGCGCCAGGGATTCGTGGCGCAAGTGCGCACGGTGCTGGGCGTGCCCTGGGCGCGCATCGTGCTGGCCACGGTATTCGTCGAAGGTTTGCTGGTGTTCGGCACGCTGGCATTTGCGCCAGCCTATCTGCACGAGCGCTTCGGCCTGTCGCTGACCGCGGCCGGCGCGGCGGTGGCGGTCTATGCGCTGGGCGGGCTCCTGTACACGCTGGTGGCCGGGCCGGTGCTGCGCCGCCTGGGCGAGCGTGGCCTGGCCAATGCAGGCGGCCTGGTCCTGTGCGCGGCATTCGCCATTTACCTGTTCGGTCCCGTGTGGGGCTGGAGCCTGCTGGCCAGCATGCTGGCCGGTTTCGGCTATTACCTGCTGCACGCCACGCTGCAGACACATGCCACCCAGATGGTGCCCAGCGCGCGCGGCACGGCGGTGGCCTGGTTCGCTTCCTGCCTGTTCCTGGGGCAGGCGGTGGGCGTGGCCCTGGCCGGGCTGGTGGTCGATGCGGCGGGCGCGGCGGCGCTGTTCGGCGCGGCCGCGGTGCTGCTGCCCCTGCTGGGCGGCAGCTTCGCGTGGGCCCTGCGCCGCCGGCTGGCCGCGGTCGCCGCACGTTGAGCGCGCGTGTTCTTCCGAGGCCCATGCAGGCAGGCGCCAGGCTCCCACGGTGCCTGACAGCGAAGCATGGCCAGGCCTTCTCTATAGCAAAAGGTGTCAGGCACCCACAGCGTGCCTGACACCTCCTGGCTTATTCGAGAGGGGCTTCAAGGGCGCCAGGCTCCCGCAAAGAGCCTGGCCCGATTCACAGCGCGCCCAGGCGCTCCAGCACCGCTTTCTTGCCGATCAGCGCCAGCACGGCGTCCACCGCCGGCGTCTGCGGCTGGCCCGCCACCGCCACGCGCAGCGGGATCGCCAGTTGCGGCATCTTCAGGCCGCGCTCGGTCAGCACCGTCTTGATCAGCGCGGCAATCGCCTCGCGGGTCCAGTCGGTGTCCTGGGCGCGCCGGGCGAAATCGGCCAGCGCTTCGCGCGCGGCCGGCGTCAGGTGCTGTTCGGCCAGGTCGGCGCTGGCGGGACGGTATGGCCCGCAGAACAGCATGGCGGCCTCGGCCAATTGCTCCAGCGTTTCGGCCCGGTCCTTCAGCAGTCCCATCGCGCCGGGCAGGTCGACCGCGGCGGGATTGCCGCCGCGCCGCTCGATGCGCGGCGCCACGCGCCCGGCCAGTTCGGCGTTGTCCATCTGCTTGATGTAGTGCGCGTTGACCCAGTTCAGCTTCTTGGGGTCCCATTGCGATGCCGACTTGGACAAGTGCCGCGTGTCGAACCATTGCACCAGCTGGTCCCGCGTGAACAGCTCGTCGTCGCCGTGGCTCCAGCCCAGGCGGGCCAGGTAGTTCACCATGGCTTCGGGCAGGTAGCCCTGGGCGTCGTATTCCATGACGTTGACCGCGCCGTGGCGCTTGGACAGCTTTTCGCCATCCGGGCCCAGGATCATCGGCACGTGGCCGTATTCCGGCAGCGTGGCGCCCAGCGCGCGCAGGATGTTGATCTGGCGCGGCGTGTTGTTGACGTGGTCGTCGCCGCGCAGCACATGGGTGATGCCCATGTCCCAGTCGTCGACCACCACGCAGAAGTTATAGGTGGGAGTGCCGTCGGGGCGGGCGATGATCAGGTCGTCCAGCTCGGCGTTGTCGAAGCTGATGGGACCCTTGACCATGTCGTTCCAGCCGGTCGCGCCGTCCTGCGGGTTCTTGAAGCGCACCACCGGCTGGCGGCCGGCCGGCACGGGCGGCAGGGTCTTGCCGGGCTCGGGGCGCCAGGTGCCGTCGTAGCGCGGCTTCAGGCCCTTGGCGCGGGCGGCTTCGCGCATCGCCTCGATTTCCTCGGGCGAGCTGTAGCAATGGTAGGCGGTGCCGTCCTTGAGCATCTGCGCGATGACTGCGCGGTAGCGGTCCATGCGCTGCATCTGGTAGAACGGCCCTTCGTCGGGCTGCATGCCGAGCCAGTCCATGCTGTCCAGGATGGCCTGCACCGCCTCGGGCGTGGAGCGTTCGAGGTCGGTGTCTTCGATGCGCAGCACGAACACGCCCTGGTGGTGGCGCGCGAACGCCCAGGAAAACAGCGCGGTGCGCGCGCCGCCCAGGTGCAGGAAACCGGTGGGCGAGGGCGCGAAGCGGGTACGGATGGTTGCGGGAGCGTTCGAGGTCATAGGCGGCTACAAAAAACGGCGGGACGGAGTGCCGCGCCAGTGCAAAGGAGCATGGGCTGCGTCATGGCGATCGCGTGCCCGTCTTGTTACGATGGCCGTATTTTAGAATAGCGTCCGACTCGCTCATGCTGCGCCACGCTCTCGCTCCGCTGTTCGAACCCGGTTCGCTGCTCATCGTGGCCGACCGCAGCCTGCCCGCCGCCGCGACGCTGCCGGCCGCTTTGCGGGCCCGCACCGCCGTGGTCGACGCCGAGCCCGGCCTGGCGCCCGAACTGCCTGACTCCGGCGCCGAACTCGCCTGCGGCCAGCGGCCCGACCTGGCGTTGGTTTGCGTATCGCCGGCCGTCCTGCCGGAAACCCTCCGCCGCCTCGCGCCCCTGCGGCCGCGCGCCCTCATCGTGCTGCCGCACGAGCTGCCCGACCCATACCCCGGCGGCACCTTGGCGCTGTGCCGGGCCTGGGCCCAGGAAACCGGCTGCGCGCTGCTCGGGCCGCGCGCCTTCGGCGTGCAGCGCCCGCATGCGGGCTTGAACCTCAGCCAGCATCCCGCCCTGGCGCGGTCCGGCCGCGTGGCGCTGGTGGCGCAGTCGCGCTCCATCACCGCCGCCGTGATGGACTGGGCCGAAGATGTCCACATCGGTTTTTCCACGGCCGTGTCGCTGGGCGACGAAGCGGTCGTCGGCCTGGGCGAGGTGCTCGATTTCCTGGCCAGCGATCCGCGCACCGACAGCATCGTGCTCTACCTGGAAGACGTCGGCACGGCGCGCGAATTCATGAGTGCCCTGCGTTCCGCCGCCAGCGTCAAGCCGGTCATCGTGCTCAAGGCGGGCCGCGATGGCCCGCCCGGTAGCGACGCGGCGCTCGATGCCGCCCTGCGCCGCGCCGGCGCCGTCCGGGTGCGCTATTTCGTCCAGTTGTTCTCGGCCGTCAAGGTGCTGGGCTACACGCGCCGCCCGCGTGGCCGCCGCGTCGCCCTGCTATCCAACGGCAGCGGCCCGCCGCAACTGGCGCTCGATCTCATCGGCCCGGATGCCGCCGTGCTCAAGGCCGAACTGGCGCCCGCCACGCGCCGCGCGCTGGCCAGCCTGCTCGAACCGGACGCCTCGACCGCCAACCCGGTCATCACCTGCGTGCCACTCACTCCCGGGCGCATCCAGGCGGTGCTGGACTGCCTCATCGACGACAACGGGGTCGACGGCGTGCTGGTGCTGCTGGCGCCCGACCCGCTGGCCGACATGCCGGCAGTGGCTCGCCAGCTGGCACAGATCGCCCCCAAGGCGCGCAAGCCGGTGGTGAGCTGTTTCATGGGCGATGCCGGCATGCGGCCGCTGCGCCGCATGCTGGACGACGCCGGCACCTCGGCCTTCCGCACGCCCGAATCCGCCGCCGATGCATTCGGCGTGCTCGCCACGCACTATTACAACCAGCAGTTGCTGCTGCAGACGCTGCCACCCGAGCCGCCCGCCCGCCTGCCGGACCTGGCTCGCGCGCGCGCCATCCTCGAGCGCGCGCGCGCGGAAGGCCGGCGCGACTTGTCCATCGCCGAATGCCGCAGCCTGATGGACGCCTTCCACGTCCCCCTGCGCGACGTCCCCGCCGGCGTGCTGCCGGGCGAGCCCGAATCGCGGCCCATGGCCATCCGGGTGCGCCGCGATCCGCGTTTCGGGCCGACCATCCAGTTCGGCATCGGCGGCCCCGATGCGCTCCTGACCAGCGCCCCCGACCGCGGCATGGACCTGCCCCCGCTCAACGGCTTCCTGGCCCGCCAATTGGTCGAGCGCAGCCGCGCCTGGCGGCGGGTGCTGGCCCCGCACATCAGCGGCGCGGCCGCCGAGGCGGTCCAGTCCGCGCTGGTGCAGGTCTCCGAACTGATCTCCGAGCTGCCCGACATCGAATCGCTCGACATCGACCCGCTCTACGCCGGCGAGGCGCAACTGCGCGCCGCCGGCCTGCGTGTCGTCCTGTGCGCCGAACCGGCCTGCGCCACGCCGCGCGCCAGCGGCTACCCGCACATGGCCATCCATCCGTATCCGGCGCGGCTGGTCCGTACCCGCCAGTTCGAGGACGGCACGCAATGGACCATCCGCCCGATCCGTCCCGAAGACGGCCAGTCGCTGCAGGACTTCATCCGCGGCCTGTCCGAGCGGTCGCGCTACATGCGCTTCGTGTCCATGATGCGTGAACTGACGCCGCGCATGGTGGCGCGCTACACCCAGATCGACTACCACCGCGAGCTTGCCCTGGTGGCCACCACGCAGGTCCCCAATCCCGAGAACCGCGGCCACCCGCGCGAAGTCATCATCGGTTTCGCCCACTACCTGCGCAACGCCGACGGGCGCGGCGCCGAATATGCCCTGGTCATCGGCGACGACTGGCAGCGCCGCAAGCTGGGCGGGCAACTGATGGAAGCGCTGATCGACGCCGCGCGCGAACAGGGGCTGGAATACATCGACGGCCTGGTGCTGGCCAACAACCGGCCCATGCTGACGCTGATGACCCGCCTGGGTTTCACCAACGACCCGGATCCCGAAGACCCGTCCATGCGGCGCGTCTGGCTGGACCTGCATCCCGCCGGATAGCCCGGTCCGCGCGCAGGGTGCCAGGTTCCGCAGGGGTGCCGTGCCTCGGTGTCTGACACCCTGGCGGGAGTCAGACTCCTGTCGCAAGGGGGGGCAGGTGTCAGGCTCCGCAGGTGCCTGACACCCGTTTGCGCAGGTGCCCGAGACACGTCTCCATGCCCGCCGCGCGCGGGGCAAACATTTGCCGGCCTGCCGCGCCGGCTATGCCTTCAGCACTTCCTGCAGGAACGTCGCGATATCGGCGATTTCCGGCGCGCATACCGAGTGCGGCATCGGATAGGTGTGCCAGCGCACGTCGTAGCCCAGCGCCTGCAATTGCGCCAGCGACGCCTGCGCGCGGGGCAGGGCCACCACGGGGTCGAAGGTGCCATGGGCCAGGAAGATCGGCGTGTCGGCGTTGGCGCCATGGCGTTCGGCGGCCGCCATGTCCAGCAGCGGCAGGTAGCCCGACAAGCCGATCATGCCGGCCAGTTTTTCTTCGAGCCGCAGGCCGGTGTGCAAGGTCATGGCGCAGCCTTGCGAGAACCCCGCCAGCACGATGCGGGACGTCGGGATGCCGCGCGCGTTTTCCCGCGCGATCAGGGCGCGCACCGCGGCTTCCGATTGGCGGATGCCGGCGGCGTCCTCCTGCCGCACCAGGTCGGTGACCAGGATGTCGTACCAGGAACGCATCGCCATGCCGCCGTTGATGGTCACCGGCTGCACCGGCGCGTGCGGAAAAATGAAGCGCACCGCCGGGCTGGCGCCCAGCCGCAGCTCCGGCACGATGGGCGCGAAATCGCTGCCGTCGGCGCCCAGGCCGTGCAGCCAGATGACGGCGTGGGTGGGGTTGGGGGCGGTTTCGAGCTGGATGCAGTCGAGCAGGGCGGAGTCGGCGCTCATGATAGGAAGTCGGATAGGTTCGGGACCAGGCCGCCGGTCAGGCGGCCAGCGATTTCAGGGCCTGGAACAGGGCGCGGTAGTGCTTGCGCTGCGGGTCCTGGCCCGGCTGCAGGGCGGCATTGTGCTGCGCTTCCTTGCGTGCGGCCCGGATCGTCGCGCGCAATTGCTGCGCATCGGCGTCGGGGTGCGCGTTCAGCAGCTCGGTCAGCGCCTCGTCGTCGGCCAGCAGGCGTTCGCGCAGGGTTTCCAGCCGGTGCATGGCGGCGGTTTCCTCGCGCGAGCCGTTCTGCCAGGTGTCGAGCTGGGCGCGGATCTCGTCGGCCGGCGCATCGCGCATCAGCTTGCCCACGAAATGCGTCTGCCGGCGCCGGCCCTCGCGGCTCGTGGTGCGCTGCGCCAGGCGGATGGCCTCGTACAGGCGCTCGGCCAGCGGCAATTGCTTGAGGCGGTCGTCGGGCAGGTCGATCAGTTGCTTGCCCAGGTCCAGCAGGGCATGCATTTCGCGCTTGACCTGCGATTTGCTGGGACGGTCGTAGCCGTTGTCATCGAATTCGGCCTGGTCGGCCGGATCGGGGGTAGGGAAAGTCATGGAAACAGCGCAAAGACGGACTTGGCTATGATAACCGTCTCTGTACACTGGACAGCAATGGTCAACACTCCCACCTCCTCCTTGCCCCTGGCCGCCAACCAGGCCCGTTTCAGCGAACTGGTCGAGCAGGCGCTGGCCCATGCGCGCCGCATCGGCGCCAGCGACGCGGTCGCCGAAGTCTCGGAAAGCCTGGGCCTGTCGGTCACGGTGCGCAAGAACGACATCGAAACCGTCGAGCAGACCCGCGACCGTTCGCTCGACCTCACCGTCTATGCCGGCCAGAGCCGCGGTTCGGCCTCGACCTCCGACTTTTCCGAAGAAGCCCTGCGCCAGACCGTCGAGGCGGCCTGGCACATTGCCCGCCACACGGCTGCCGACCCGGCCGCCGGCCTGCCCGACGCCGACCAACTGGCGACCGACATCCCGGACCTGGCGCTGCACTACCCCTGGCCGATCGCCACCGAAGAGGCGGCCGAGCTGGCCTTGCGCGCCGAGCGCGCGGCCCGCGCGGTCGACCCGCGCATCACCAATACCGACGGCGCCACCGTGGGCACCTACGAAGGCCAGTTCGTCATGGGCAATACCCGCGGCTTCCTGGGCGGGTACCCCTATTCGCGCCACAGCCTGTCGGTCGCGCCCATCGCCGGCCGGGGCGACCACATGCAGCGCGACTACTGGTACACCTCCGAGCGCGACCCGGCCCGCCTGGCCAGCCCGGAAGCCATCGGCCGCTACGCCGCCGAACGCACCCTGTCGCGCCTGTCGGCGCGCCGCATCCGCACCGGCAAGTTCCCGGTCCTGTTCGAGGCGCCGCTGGCGCTGGGGCTGCTGGGCGCCTTCACCCAGGCCACCAGCGGCGGGGCGCTGTACCGCAAGGCCAGTTTCCTGGTCGACGCACTGGGCAAGCCGGTGTTCTCGGACCACATCGACATTTCCGAAGACCCGCACGTGCCGGGCGCCATGGGCAGTTCGCCGTTCGACGATGAAGGCGTGCGCACGCGGGCCCGCAGCGTGGTGGCGGGCGGCGTGCTGGAAGGCTACTTCCTGTCCAGCTACACGGCGCGCAAGCTGGGGCTGGCCACCACCGGCAATGCCGGCGGCTCGCACAACCTGACGCTGTCTTCGCGCCACACCCGGCCCGGCGACGACTTCGAAGCCATGCTGCGCAAGCTCGGCACCGGCTTCCTGGTCACGGAGCTCATCGGCCAGGGCGTCAACTACGTCACCGGCGACTACTCCCGCGGCGCCTTCGGCTATTGGGTCGAGAACGGCCGCATCCAGCATGCCGTCCAGGAAATCACCATCGCTGGCAACCTGGCCGACATGTTCCGCCAGATCGTCGCCGTGGGCACCGACACCATCGCGCGCGGCACCAAGCGCACCGGTTCCATCCTGATCGAGCAGATGGCCATAGCGGGCGCCTGAGGGCGCCGCCTTCGGATATCCCCGTGGTCCGCTCAGGTATGACAACGTGTAATATCCGCCAGTATCGCTTGCGATATCCCATACCGAGTTGCCACCGAGGAGCCAACAAATGCAACGTCGTTCCTTCCTGAAACAAGCCGGCCTGGGCGCCGTGGCGGGTAGCGCCGCCGTCGCCGCGCCGGTGTTCGCGCAAGATGCGCCCACCCTGAACTGGCGCATGGCGTCCAGCTTCCCGCGCAGCCTGGATACGCTGTTCGGCACGGGCGAGATCTTCTGCAAATTCGTCAACGAAGCCTCGGGCGGCAAGTTCACCATCCGCCACTTCCCCGGCGGCGAAATCGTCCCGGCGCTGCAGGTCATGGACTCGGTGTCCAACAATACTATCGAGTGCGGCCACACCGTCTCGTACTACTACTACGGCAAGAGCCCCGCATTCTGCTTCGATGCCGCCGTGCCGTTCGGCCTGAACGCCCGCCAGATGAACGCCTGGATGTTCGACGGCGACGGCATGAAGCTGACCCGCGAAATGTTCAAGCCGCACAAGATCGTCAACTTCCCCATGGGCAACACCGGCGTCCAGATGGGCGGCTGGTACCGCAAGGAAATCAAGTCGGTCGAGGACCTCAAGGGCCTGAAGATGCGCACTGCCGGCTTCGCCGGCGAAGTGCTGTCGCGCCTCGGCGTGGTGCCCCAGCAGCTGGCCGGCGGCGACGTCTACCCGTCGCTCGAAAAAGGCACGCTGGATGCCGTCGAGTTCGTCGGCCCGTACGACGACGAAAAGCTCGGCTTCAACAAGGTGGCCAAGTACTACTACTACCCGGGCTGGTGGGAAGGCGGCCCGCAGGTGTCGCTGTACCTGAACGAAGGCGCGTGGAACGGCCTGCCCAAGTCCTACCAGGCCATCGTCGAGGCCGCCAGCCGCGTGGCCCACGTGGCCATGACCTCGCGCTACGACGCCGTGAACCCGGGCGCGCTGCGCAAGCTCATCGCCGGCGGCGCCGAGCTGCGCCCCTTCCCGCGCTCGGTCATGGACGCCTCGTACGAGGCCGCCCAGACGGTCTACAAGGAATTCTCCGACAAAGACCCGAAATTCAAGGCCTTGTACGAGAACTACATGGGCTTCCGCGACAGCGTGGTGCCCTGGTTCCGCCTGGCCGAAGGCTCGTACGACCAATACCTCGGCGTGGCGATGTCGGCCAAGAAGTAGTAACCCGATGCCACGGACGCAGCCGGCCCCGCCGGCGCGTCCCGGGCATCCGGTGGGGCGGGCGCCATGCCCGCCCCGTTTGCATTCCGGGACTGTTGCTCGGTGTCGAGAGGTGTCTGACACCTTTGTTGGGTGCCGATTGCCCAATATTTGCGCAATCGTGCTAGAATAGTCAGCTTTCCCTTATTCCGGTTGGTAGCACGGGCGGGTAATAACGCTTAGGCCGGTCTTGGGTTGACCCCAGGTTTTCCATCAAGACACAACGGAATAGGAAAAAATTCTTGCCAGGCTCTTCTGGCAAGAAAATTCTTATATTAGGAACCAATCATGAAGACCTTTGTGGCCAAGCCGCATGAAGTCCAGCGTGACTGGTTTGTGATCGACGCCAAGGGCAAAGTCCTCGGTCGTGTGGCCAGCGAAGTCGCACGCCGCCTGCGTGGCAAGCACAAACCCGAATTCACGCCGCACGTTGATACCGGCGATTACATCGTCATCATCAACGCCTCCGAGATCGTCGTTACGGGCAACAAGGCGCAAGACAAGAAGTACTTCCGCCACACCACCTACCCGGGCGGCATCCGCGAAACGAACTTCGAGAAAATGCAGCAGCGTTTTCCCGGCCGCGCCATCCAGAAGGCCGTCAAGGGCATGCTGCCCAAGGGTCCGCTGGGCTACGCCATGATCAAGAAACTCAAGGTGTACGCCGGTGCCGAGCACCCGCACACCGCTCAGCAGCCCAAGCCGCTGGATATCTAAGGAAACGCCATGATCGGTAACTGGAACTACGGAACCGGCCGTCGCAAAACCTCGGTGGCTCGTGTTTTCATCAAGAAAGGTTCGGGCAAGATCATCGTCAACGGCAAGCCCGTCGACGAGTTCTTCGCGCGCGAAACCGGCCGCATGATCGTGCGCCAGCCGCTCGAGCTCACCGGCCACCTCGAATCGTTCGACATCAAGGTCAACGTGCACGGTGGCGGCGAAACCGGCCAGGCCGGCGCGGTGCGCCACGGCATCACGCGTGCCCTGATCGACTACGACGCGGCGCTCAAGCCCTCGCTGTCGCAAGCTGGCTTCGTCACCCGCGACGCCCGAGAAGTCGAACGCAAGAAAGTCGGCTTCCGCAAGGCACGTCGGCGCAAGCAGTTCAGCAAGCGCTAATGTCCCCGAAAAGGCCGCGAAAGCGGCCTTTTTGTTTCAGGGCGCGGCGCGCGAAGCGATACAATCTTTTTTCGTCCTACGGAAGCACCACACCATGGCCAACGCATCGAATTCCCGCATCAAGGTCGGCATCGTCGGCGGCACCGGCTATACCGGCGTCGAGCTGCTGCGCCTGCTGTCGCAGCACCCGAACGTGGAACTCACCGCCATCACGTCCCGCAAGGAAGACGGGTTGCCGGTGGCCGACATGTTCCCGAACCTGCGCGGCCGCGTGAAGCTGGCGTTCTCCGCGCCCGAAAAGGCCAACCTGGCCGATTGCGACGTGGTGTTCTTCGCCACCCCGCATGGCGTGGCCATGGCCCAGGCTCAGGAACTGCTCGCCGCCGGCACCCGCATCATCGACCTGGCCGCCGATTTCCGGCTGCAGGACACGGCCACGTTCGAGCGTTGGTACAAAATGCCGCACAGCTGCCCCGACATCCTGGCCGAATCGGTGTACGGCCTGGTCGAACTCAACCGCGAAGCCGTGGCCAAGGCCCGCGTCATCGGCAACCCTGGCTGCTATCCCACCACCGTCCTGCTGGGCCTGGCGCCGCTGCTCGAAAACGGCCTGGTAGATACCCAGACCCTCATCGCCGACTGCAAGTCGGGCGTTTCGGGGGCCGGCCGCAAGGCCGAGGTGGGCACGCTGTTCTCCGAGGCAAGCGACAACTTCAAGGCCTACGGCGTGGCGGGCCACCGGCACCATCCCGAGATCACCGAACAGCTCGAAAAGCTGGCCGGCGGCAAGGTCGGGCTGACCTTCGTGCCCCACCTGGTGCCCATGATCCGCGGCATGTTCTCGACACTCTATGCGCGCATCCGTCCCGAGGCCCTGGGCACGGATTTCCAGGCGCTGTACGAAAAGCGCTACGCCGACGAGGCCTTCGTGGACGTCATGCCGGCCGGCAGCCAGCCCGAAACACGCTCGGTACGCGGGTCCAACAACCTGCGCATCGCCGTGCAGCGCCCCGGCAACGGCGACCTGCTGATCGTGCTGGTCATCCAGGACAACCTGGTCAAGGGCGCTTCCGGCCAGGCGGTGCAGAACATGAACCTCATGTTCGGCCTGCCCGAATCGGCCGGCCTGGACCAGGTCGCCATCCTGCCGTAATGCCATGCCGGGTCGCCCGTACGCGGGCGGCCCGGCGGACACGATGCAAGCCGTCCCCGAACCGACCCCCGCGCGCCGATCCGGCACCCTGGTGCGATGGCTGGCCGCGCTCTGCGTGCTGGCCGTGGGGGCGGCGCTGGGCGCGGCGGCGGGCTACCGTTATGCCCGGCACGTGGCCGATACGCCGGGCAGCGTGATGCTGTCCGCCGACCAGGCTGCCGCCCAGGAGGCCGCGGTCCGGCAAAGCCAAGCGGAAAGCCGGTTCCTGCGCGCCCAATTGGATACGGCCGATGGCGAGATCGCCGTCGAGCGCGCCGCGCGCAAGGAGCTGGAAACCCAGTTGCGCACCACCCAGGACGAGCTCGGCCGGGTGCGCGACCGGCTGGCGTTCTTCGAGCAGCTCCTGCCGCCGGGTCCGGAAGGGGCGGTCGACATCCGTGGCGCCGAGATCCAGCGCGAAGGCCCGGGGCTGCGGTATCGTGTGCTGCTGATGCGCAGCGGCCGAGGCGACACTCCCTTCACGGGCATGCTGCGTTTCCAGGCGGCCGGCGTCTTGAAAGGCGAAACGGTCTCGGTGGACCTGGCGCCCATGCAGGTCAAGGCCGATACGCCGGCCGACCCGGGCGCGGTGCCGGCCGCGGATGCCAGCCCCCTGGCCCTGCAGTTCGACCAGTACCAGCGCAGCCAGGGCATGCTGCAATTGCCCGAGGGATTTGTCCCCGAAACAGTCACGGTCAGTGTGCTGGAAGGCAGCACGGTGCGGGCGTCGCGCACCATCAAACTGGAATTTTGAACGGCGCCGCGTCTGCGCTATAGTGAACCCATGCAGGCGGCTTCGCCGCCCGATCCCATATGGCCGACACGGCCAGGAGCTCCACCATGAATGCAGTTACCGAAACCGTCGATCTCCAGGCGCCTCCGTCGCCGCTGATCTTCACCGATTCCGCCGCGGCCAAGGTCAAGGACCTGCTGGCCGAAGAGGGCAACCCCGAGCTGAAACTGCGCGTGTTCGTGCAGGGCGGCGGCTGTTCCGGCTTCCAGTACGGCTTCACCTTCGACGAAGCCGTCAACGAAGACGACACCGTGCTGGACAAGAACGGCGTGCAATTGCTGGTCGATCCCATGAGCTTCCAGTACCTGGTCGGCGCCGAGATCGACTACAAGGAAGACCTCGAAGGCGCGCAATTCGTCATCCGCAATCCCAACGCCACCACTACCTGCGGCTGCGGCTCGTCGTTCTCGGTCTGAGGCGGCGCGGGCGCTGCGGCGCACGGATGCAACCCAAACCCCCGCCAAAGGCGGGGGTTTGTCATTGACGCAGGGGTACCGTGGCGGGCCTGGCCGCGGCGGGCATGTCGTGGTCAGGCCGGATACAACGCCCCCAGCACGCGCGGGCCGCGCGCGCCGGTGACTTCCGGCACGCCCGCGGGCGTGCGGTCCAGGCAGGCCTGCGCCAGCCAGGCGAAGGCCATGGCCTCCACCCATTGGGCCGGCACGCCGGCTGTGTCCGTGGGCTGCACGGGCCGCTGCAGGCAGTAGGCCAGTTCACGCATCAGTCCCGCGTTGCGGGCGCCGCCGCCGCACACCAGCACATCGCGCGTGGCCGGCGCGCAGGCCTCCAGTGCGTCTGCCACCGTGCGGGCGGTGAACCGCTGCAGCGTGGCCTGTACGTCCTCGGGCGCAGAGCGGCCGCCGTCATGGCTTTGCAGGCGCTGGTCCAGCCAGGCGGCATCGAACAGGTCGCGCCCGGTGGATTTGGGTGGCGGCAGGGCCAGCCACGGTTCGCTGGCGATCAGGTGTTCGAGCAGGTCCGGCAGCACCCGGCCGGACGCGGCCCAGCGGCCGTCGGCGTCGTAGGCTTGCCCGGTATGCCGGTGGCACCAGGTGTCCAGCAGCACGTTGGCGGGGCCGGTGTCGAAGCCGCGCGGCGGCTGCCCGGCCTGCAGCAGGGTGAGGTTGGCGATGCCGCCCAGGTTGAGCACGGCGCGCGGGTGCGCAGCCTGGAACATGGCGGCGTGGAAGGGCGGCACCAGCGGCGCGCCCTGGCCGCCGGCCGCCACGTCGCGGCTGCGGAAGTCGGCCACTACGTCTATGCCGGTAAGTTCGGCCAGCAGGGCCGGGGCATTGAGCTGCACGGTATAGCCCTGGTCGGGCCGGTGGCGCACCGTCTGGCCATGTGCCCCGATGGCCCTCACCGCCGAGGCGGGTTGGCCTGCCTGTTCCAGCAGGGTGTGTACCGCGCCCGCGTACAGGCGCGCCAGGCCTTGCGCGGCCACGGCTGCGCGATGCAGTTCGTCGGCGCCGCTGGCGTTCAGCGCCAGCAGTTCGGCGCGCAGATCCGGCGGCATGGGCAGCCCGGCGCTGGCCAGTACCTGCGGTGCCGCGCCAGGCGCCAGGCGCACCAGCACGCCATCGGCGCCGTCCAGGCTGGTGCCGGACATCAGGCCAATGAAAAGGCGGCCAGGCGTCGGGGAACGCGGGCCGCCGGATCGAGTCATGGGCGTGCTGGCCGAGCCGGGCGCGGGCCTAGCGGCTGGCCACGTTGGTGGTGGATTCGGGCAGCGTCTGCTGGAACTCGGTCAGCAGGGCGATCTGCTGCTTGTACGGCAGCACGGCCTCCTTGAACTTGCGGGCCTCGGCGGCGTCCAGCGGGCGGCTGACCGGCAGGTCGGCCGCCAGCGGATCGACCGGCCGGTCGTCGATGCGGAATTCGTAGTGCAGGTGCGGCCCGGTGGCCCAGCCGGTGGAACCCACGTAGCCGATGAGCTGGCCCTGCGAGACCTTGGCGCCGCGCTTGATGCCCGCGGCGATGCGGCTCTGGTGCGCGTAGACGGTGGAATACTTGCCGAAGTGCTTGATGATGACCACGTTGCCGTAGCCGCGCTGCTGGCCGGCGAATTCGACCGTACCGTCGGCGGTGGTGTGGATCGGCGTGCCGGTGGGGGCGGCGTAGTCCACGCCCTTGTGTCCCGTCCAGGTCTTGTGGATGGGATGCATGCGCATGCCGAACGTGGAGCTGATGCGCGAGAACTTCAGGGCGGTGCGCAGGAACGCGCCGCGCAGGCTGACGCCGTCGAAGTCGTAGTAGGCGCCCGACTTGCCGTCGGGGCTGAACCAGACGGCGTTGTAGGTCTTGCCGTTATTGACGAACTCCAGCGCCAGCACGCGGCCGGCGCCGGCGTAGCGGCCCTGGTGCGAGCGGACTTCGTAGACCACGCGGAACTGGTCGCCGCGCCGGATGTCGCGCAGGAAGTCGACCTTGGAATTGAGGATGTCGGCCATCTGCATGGTGACCGAATCCGGCACGCCGGCGGCGTCGGTCGCGCCGAACAGCGACGAGCGGATGGTGCCGACCGCGACGCGGGTCTGGCGGTCGGTGTTGTCGGTGATCTCGCGGGCAACGTAGGAGTCTTCGGACGGCGTCACCAGCAGCATCTTGGTGGTGATCTGGCCGTTTTCCTCGTCGCCGGGCGTATGGATGTAGCGCAGCCAGACCAGCTTGCCTTCGGCGTCGGTGGCGGCCTGCACCGAGCGTCCCGGATACAGCTTGTAGATGCTGCGGGCGCTGGGGGCCTGGGTCAGGAAGCGTTGCAGGCCAGGAGCGTCGATATCCAGGCGCTGCAGCACGGCCGCCAGCGTGTCGCCGCGTCGGATGCGGGTTTCGCTGATGTACGGGGCGGCGTCGTCGATACTGCTGATGCTGACCTGGGCGGCCTGCAGCGGCAGGACGCTTTCGATCTGCCGGGACGGCGGGAGTTCGGTGCGGTCCGGTTGCTGGACCATGCCGAGCGCGGCGGCGCCGGCGAACAGGCCGATGGCGGAAACCAGGAGCGTGCGGCGGAAAAGACCGGCGCGGCGGGACGTGGACTCGGGGCGGGGGGCGAACAGGGCGGCGGCCTTGGCGCGCAGGCTGCCTGCCAGACTGTTGGAGCCACGATTCATCGTGTAGGACCTTTCAGGGTGGCGTGAGTCCCCAGGATGCTTGCGCAGATACAGGCCGGCCTGGCATGCGCGCTGGCACGCGGGGGCCTGGGCCCTGCGACACATCTGTGAACAACGGGTGTTTAGCCGGGACAGCAACTGCGACGGCGACAGTTGCGTATGATTAGGGCAGTATCCTAGCTGATTCAGCTAGAATTTTCGACTTCTTTTTGACTTATTTTGGTACTTTTTTCACGTTTTTGCCGGTACCAGCCCTGTTTAGCACCCATCATGTCCCAACCCCAAGCTCCCATCACTTCCGAGGTCGAAGCCGACCTGCGCGTCGCCACCCGTGGCTGCGACGAACTGCTGGTCGAATCCGAGTTCGCCCAGAAGCTGGCCAACAGCCGCGCCAGCGGCGTGCCGCTGCGCATCAAGCTGGGGCTGGATCCCACCGCGCCCGACATCCACCTGGGCCATACGGTGGTGCTCAACAAAATGCGACAACTGCAAGACCTGGGGCACACGGTCATCTTCCTGATCGGCGATTTCACCTCCATGATCGGCGATCCGAGCGGGCGCAATTCCACCCGGCCGCCGCTCACCCGCGAGCAGATCGAGACCAACGCGCAGACCTACTACGCCCAGGCCAGCCTGGTGCTCGACCCGGCGCGCACCGAGATCCGCTACAACTCTGAATGGAACGACCAGCTCGGCGCGCGCGGGCTGATCCAGCTGGCGTCGCGCTACACGGTGGCGCGCATGATGGAGCGCGACGATTTCACCAAGCGCTTCAAGGGCGGCGTGCCGATCGCCGTGCACGAGTTCCTGTACCCGCTGATGCAGGGCTATGACTCGGTCGTGCTCAAGGCCGACCTGGAGCTGGGCGGCACCGACCAGAAGTTCAACCTGCTGGTGGGCCGCGAGCTGCAGAAGGAATACGGCCAGGCGCCGCAGTGCGTGCTGACCATGCCGCTGCTCGAGGGCACCGACGGCGTCGAGAAAATGTCCAAGTCCAAGGGCAATTACATCGGCATCTCGGAAACCCCCGAATCCATGTTCGGCAAGCTGATGTCCATCTCGGACACGCTGATGTGGCGCTACTACGAGCTGCTGTCGTTCCGCTCGCTCGACGATATCGCGGCGCTCCAGGCCGCCACCGAGGCAGGCGCCAACCCGCGCGATGCCAAGGTCGCGCTGGCGCAGGAAATCGTCACGCGCTTCCATTCGGCCCAGGCCGCCGAAGCCGCGCTGGCGGCCTTCCAGGCCCGCTTCCGCGACGGCGCCATGCCCGACGACATGCCCGAGATCAATGTGGCCGGTGCGCCGCTCGGTATCCTGAAGGTATTGCGCGAGGCCGGGCTGGTGGCTTCCGGCGCCGAGGCGCAGCGCAATGTCGAACAGGGCGGGGTGCGGGTCAACGGCGATCGCGTCGAAGACAAATCGTTGCAATTACAGGCCGGCACCTATGTCCTGCAAGTGGGCAAGCGCAAGTTCGCCCGTGTTAACTTGGCAGGGTAGGAAGCGCCTACGGCCTCGCAGGAGCACGACATGAAACTTTCGAGTCTATCTTTTTCCGATAACGAGTCGATTCCCGATCGCTACGCTTTCGGCAAGATCGACCCGCAGTCGCACGTCGCACTCGCGGACAACTTCAATCCCCAGTTCTCGTGGGACGACGTGCCCGAGGGCACCCGTTCGTTCGTCCTGATCTGCCACGACCCCGACGTGCCCTCCAAGCCCGACGACGTCAACCAGGAAGGGCGGACCGTGCCGGCCGACCTGCCGCGCGTCGACTTCTTCCACTGGGTGCTGATCGACCTTTCCGCCGACCTGCGCGAGATCGAAGAGGGCGCCTTTTCCAGCGGCATCACGCCGCGCGGCAAGGGCGGTCCGCTGGCGCCCAACGACGCGCGCCAGGGCATCAATGACTACACCTCGTGGTTCGCCGCCGACCGCGACATGAACGGCGACTACTTCGGCTACGACGGCCCGTGCCCGCCCTGGAACGACGAAATCCCCCACCGCTACGTGTTCACCCTGTACGCGGTCGACGTGCCCCAGCTCGACGTGCAGGGCAACTTCAACGGCAACGACGTGCTCAAGGCGCTGCAGGGCCACGTGCTGGCCCAGGCCAGCCTGACCGGCGTGTACACCTTGAACCCCGAGCTGGCGCCGCGGCAGATCGGCGACACGTCGGCCTGAGCCGCACCCGGCCAGGCGCCGCCGGCCGCCAGGCCGGGCGGGCGCCCCGGCCGGGATCAGCCGGCGGCCCGCCGCAATCGCAGCAGGGCGACGCCGAACGACACGAACGCCGCCCCGATGGCGCGGTTCAGCCACAGCACGACCGACGGGCGGCGCAGCAGCCCGCGCGCCTGCTGCGCCAGGCCGCCGTATAGCAGCAGGCTGGCGCACGAAATCGCCATGAATAGCCCGGTCAGGACGAAGAACTGCGGCAGCAGCGGGCGGGCGGTATCCAGGAACTGCGGGAAAAAGGCGCTGAAGAACAGAATCGGCTTGGGGTTCAGCCCGGCCACCAGCAGCGCCTCGCCATATAGCCGCGCCGTGCTGCGCGGCGCCGCGGCGTCCGGCTCCGGCGGCGCCAGCTGCACGCGGCCGGCCAGGTGGCGCAGGCCCAGGTAGATCAGGTAGCAGGCGCCGGCGACCTTCACGATGGCGAACGCCAGGGCGGAGGCCTGCAGCAGCACGCCCAGCCCCAGCATGGCGGCCGCCGACAGCAGGAACAGCCCGGTGATATTGCCCAGGGTGGACGGCAGCACGGCCCGCCAGCCGCCGTTCGCGCCGTTGCGCATGGCCAGCAGGACCGCGGGGCCGGGGCTCATGATGTTGAGCGCGGCGACCAGGACGAAAGCGAGCAGGGTCTGGGGGTCCATGAAAGTTCCTCAAGCTGGGTTGAGCGGATTTGCGGGTTGCGCGGCGTTGCGTGTTTTTCGGCGGCCCGCAAGCGGCATTTTGCGCGTTTTCGGCCCCGGCGGCGCATGGGCGGGGCCGGCCGGCGCGGTAAACTAGCGGCCATTCCCGCATTTCGGCTTTCCCCTTTTTACCGCTCCAGGAACCCCCCGCCATGTTCGACCGCAAACTGACCCTGTCCCAGGTAGACCCCGACGTCTGGGCCGCCATCCAGAAAGAAGAAGTCCGCCAGGAACAGCACATCGAGCTGATCGCGTCGGAAAACTACGCCAGCCCCGCCGTCATGCAGGCGCAGGGCACCCAGCTCACCAACAAGTACGCCGAAGGCTATCCGGGCAAGCGCTACTACGGCGGCTGCGAGTACGTCGACGTGGTCGAGCAGCTCGCCATCGACCGCCTCAAGCAGCTGTTCGGCGCCGAAGCCGCCAACGTGCAGCCCAACTCCGGCTCGCAGGCCAACCAGGGCGTGTACATGGCGGTGCTCAAGCCGGGCGACACCGTGCTGGGCATGAGCCTGGCCGAAGGCGGCCACCTGACGCACGGCGCCTCGGTCAACGCCTCGGGCAAGCTGTACAACTTCATTTCGTACGGCCTGGACGCCAACGAAGTGCTCGACTACGCCCAGGTCGAGAAGCTGGCCAAGGAGCACAAGCCCAAGCTGATCGTGGCCGGTGCCTCCGCCTATTCCCTACATATCGATTTCGAGCGGCTGGCCCGCATCGCCCACGACAACGGCGCGCTGCTGATGGTCGACATCGCCCACTATGCCGGCCTGGTGGCCGGCGGCGCGTACCCCAACCCGGTGCCGCACGCCGATTTCGTCACCTCGACCACCCACAAGTCGCTGCGCGGGCCGCGCGGCGGGGTGATCATGATGAAGGCCGAATACGAGAAGATCATCAATTCGGCCATCTTCCCGGGCATCCAGGGTGGCCCGCTGATGCACGTCATCGCCGCCAAGGCAGTGGCCTTCCAGGAAGCCCTGTCGCCCGAGTTCAAGCTGTACGCCCAGCAGGTGGCCAAGAACGCCAAGGTGCTGGCCGAGACCCTGGTCAAGCGCGGCCTGCGCATCGTGTCCGGCCGCACCGAAAGCCATGTGATGCTGGTGGACCTGCGTCCCAAGGGCATCACCGGCAAGGAAGCCGAGGCCGTGCTGGGCCAGGCCCACATCACGGTCAACAAGAACGCCATCCCCAACGACCCGGAAAAGCCCTTCGTGACCAGCGGCATCCGCCTGGGCACGCCGGCCATGACCACCCGCGGCTTCAAGGAAGCCGAGGCCGAACTGACCGCCAACCTGATCGCCGACGTGCTCGACAACCCCCGCGACGAGGCCAACATCGCCGCGGTGCGCGCCCGCGTCAACGAACTGACGGCCCGCCTGCCCGTTTACGGCGGCTGATCCGGCCCGGCCCCGGCGGCCAGGGCCGCCGTTTCGGCGTATTTTTCGCGCCGGCGCCGCCATGCGGCGCCGGCGTCATTACAATACGCCAAACTAATGGGGGGCGCACATGAGATGCCCATTCTGCGGCAACGCCGACACGCAAGTGGTAGACAGCCGGGTGTCCGAAGAAGGCGACACCATCCGCCGGCGCCGCCGCTGCCTGTCCTGTGACAAGCGCTTCACCACCTACGAGCGCATCGAACTGGCGATGCCCTCGGTAGTCAAGCGCAACGGCAGCCGCAGCGACTACGATACCGCCAAGCTGCGCGCCAGCCTGGCGCTGGCGCTGCGCAAGCGCCCCGTCAGCACCGACGAGGTCGACAGCGTGGTGGCGCGCATCGAGGAAACCCTGCTGGCCAGCGGCCAGCGCGAGGTCTCCACCGAGCGCATCGGCGAGCTGGTCATGGCGGAACTCAAGAAGCTCGACAAGGTCGCCTACGTGCGCTTCGCGTCGGTTTACAAGAATTTCGAGGATATCGGCGAATTCGTCGATGCCATCCGCGAAATGCAGGGCCCCAAGCTGCCGGGCAAGCTGCGCAAGGAATGAAACAGCCGCGGCGGCCGCGCAATCGGCCGCCGCGCGTACAATCGCGGTGACCACCATGTCCGACGCCGACGATATCTACTGGATGCGGCGCGCCCTGGCCCTGGCGCGCTCCGTCATGTACACCACCACGCCCAACCCGCGCGTCGGCTGCGTCATCGTGCGCGATGGCCGGGTAGTGGGCGAGGGCGCCACCCAGCCGCCCGGCGGCCCGCACGCCGAGGTGCGCGCCTTGCGCGACGCCTCGGCGCGCGGCGAATCGGTGCGCGGCGCCACCTTGTACGTCACCCTGGAGCCCTGCAGCCATTTCGGCCGCACGCCGCCCTGCGCCGACGCGGTGGTCGAGGCCGGCCCGGCCCGCGTAGTGGTCGCCATGGGCGACCCCAACCCGCAGGTCGGCGGCCGCGGCCTGGCGCGCCTGCGCGAGGCCGGCATTGCCGTCACCACCGGTGTCTGCCTGGAAGAAGCGCTCGAGGTCAACGCCGGTTTTGTGGCGCGCATGAGCCGTGGCACCCCCTGGGCGTGGGTGAAGATGGCTGCCTCGCTGGATGGCCGCAGCGCCTTGCATAACGGCGTGTCGCAATGGATCACCGGCGAAGCCGCGCGCGCCGACGGCCATGCCTGGCGCGCGCGCAGTTGCATCGTGCTGACCGGCATGGGCACCGTGTTGAAGGACGACCCGCGCCTCAATGTACGCGGCGTGCTGACCACCCGGCCGCCGCGCAAGGCGGTGGTGGACGGCCGCTTCGAGATCCCCGAGGACGCGCGCCTGTTCGACGGCACCGAAGTGCTGGTCTTCACGGCCCGGTCCGACGCCGCCAAGGCCGACCGCCTGGCCGGCCGCAATGCGCGCGTGGTGGCCCTGCCGGACGGCGATTCCGACCGGGTCGACCTGCCCGCCATGATGCGCTGGCTGGGCGAGCACGAATTCAATGAAGTCCATGTCGAGGCCGGCGCGGGGCTGGCCGGCGCGCTGGTGTCGGCCGGCTGCGTGGACGAATTGCTGCTGTACCTGGCGCCGGTGCTGCTGGGCGACGCCGCGGCGATGCTGCGCCTGCCGCTGCTCGAGCACCTGGAAGGCGCCCGGCGTTTCGAATTCACCGATACCCAGCGCATCGGCGCCGACCTGCGCCTGCGTGCGCGCGACCCGGCCCGCTGGCAGGCGCTGCGCGAGCCGGTCGCCTGCCGCTAGGGTATTGTCTACTGGCTGTTTATCGCATCGTTTTCAGGAGGTTTTCCATGTTCACCGGTCTGGTTGCTGCAGTGGGCCGCATCGTGCGCCTCGAACCGCTCGGCGGCGCCGAGCAGGACGGCGTGCGCCTGGATATCGACGCCGGCGACCTGGACCTCGGCGACGTCGGCATCGGCGATTCGATTGCCGTGCAGGGCGCCTGCATGACCGTCGTGGCGCTCGACGCCCCGCGGTTCCAGGTCGATGTCTCGCGCGAGAGCCTCAACCTGACCACCGGCCTGGATCGCCCCGGCGAAGTCAACCTGGAGAAGTCCCTGCGCGTGGGCGACCAGATCGGCGGCCACCTGGTGTCCGGCCACGTCGACGGCATGGGCGAGGTGCTGCGCTTTGCCGAAGCCGGCGAGTCGCGCGAGCTCGTCATCCGCGTGCCCCAGCACCTGGCGCGCTTCCTGGCGTACAAGGGCTCGATCACGGTCAACGGCATCAGCCTGACCGTCAATCGCGTTACCGATGTCGCTGACGGCTGCGACATCAGTATCAACATCATTCCGCACACCCAGGCGGTGACCACGCTGCGCAACGTGAAGCCGGGCGACCGCGTCAACCTGGAAGTGGACACCATTGCGCGCTATGTCGAGCGCATGCTGGCCGCTGCGCGCCTCGATGACATGAAATAGCCGGCGGCGGCGCATGCGCGCCGCTGGCTGCTAGCGCTCGGCAGGCACGGCTGCCAATTTCTGCTGCGGGTCCGCGGCTTGCTACCTCATGGGCAGGCATGGCGGCACGCTACGCCTTGAAACGTCCGCGCATGAATCTTTTCGCGCGTCATGGAACTTGTTTCACGGCATGGCGGCCTAATCGTAAATAGGCCCACCAACCCAATCTATGGTGTGTGGCGAAAGCAACATATCAAGATGATGTGCATGATCCCATTACCATAAAGTCTAGCGGCAATGGTCAATGAGGAACACAATGGGATGACGGACCTATTAACCGACCATGCGCTGTAGGAGGTTATCCGTGCAAAACATCGTCGAAGGTTTCAAGTCGCTGTACGCGAAAGACCAGGAAACCGAGCTCTCCCTCGAGGACTACCTGGCACTGGCCAAGAAAGACCCCATGGCTTATGCCAGCCCCGCCGAACGCATGCTGGCGGCGATCGGCGAGCCGGAACTCATCGATTCCCGCAACGATCCACGGCTGTCCCGGCTGTTTTCCAACCGGATCGTGCGGCGGTACCCTGCCTTCAAGGAATTCTTCGGGCTGGAAGAAGTCATCGACCAGATCGTGGCATTCTTCAAGCACGCCGCGCAGGGGCTGGAAGAGCGCAAGCAGATCCTGTACCTGCTGGGGCCGGTGGGCGGTGGCAAATCGTCGATCGCCGAGCGCCTCAAAGCGCTGATGGAAACCTACCCCATCTACGCGCTCAAGGGCTCGCCCGTGAACGAGTCGCCGCTGGGGCTGTTCCATCCCGATCGCTTCGGCGACACGCTCGAGAAAGAGTACGGCATCCCGCGGCGCTACCTGACCGGCATCATGTCGCCGTGGGCGGTCAAGCGCCTGAAAGAATTCGACGGAGATATTTCACAATTCCGCGTGGTACGGCTCAACCCCTCGGTGCTGCGCCAGGTCGCCATCGCCAAGACCGAGCCCGGCGACGAGAACAACCAGGATATTTCGTCCCTGGTCGGCAAGGTCGATATCCGCAAGCTCGACCGCCACTCGCAGGACGATCCGGACGCCTATAGCTACTCGGGCGGGCTGTGCCTGGCCAACCAGGGCCTGCTGGAATTCGTCGAGATGTTCAAGGCGCCCATCAAGATGCTGCACCCCCTGCTGACCGCCACGCAGGAAGGCAACTTCAAGGGCACCGAGGGCTTCTCGGCCATTCCGTTCAATGGCCTGATCCTGGCGCACTCGAACGAATCGGAATGGCAGACCTTCCGCAACAACAAGCACAACGAGGCGTTCCTCGACCGTATCTATATCGTCAAGGTGCCGTACTGCCTGCAGGTGACCGAAGAGGTCGAGATCTACAAGAAACTGCTGCGCAACAGTTCGCTGGCCACGGCGCCGTGCGCCCCGGGCACGCTCGACATGATGGCCCAGTTCTCGGTGCTGACGCGCCTGAAAGAACCCGAGAATTCCAGCATCTATTCCAAGCTGCGGGTCTACGACGGCGAATCGCTGAAAGACGTCGACCCCAAGGCCAAGGCGCTGCAGGAATACAAGGACTACGCCGGCACCGACGAGGGCATGACCGGGGTATCGACGCGCTTCGCGTACAAGATACTGTCCAGCGTGTTCAACCACGACCAGACCGAAGTGGCCGCCAACCCGGTGCACCTGATGTACGTGCTGGAGCAGCGCATCGGGCGGGAGGACTACCCCGAGGAAATCCGCCGGCGCTACCTGGATTTCATCAAGGGCTACCTGGCGCCGCGCTATGCCGAATTCATCGGCAAGGAGATCCAGACCGCCTACCTGGAATCGTATTCCGAGTACGGCCAGAACATCTTCGACCGCTACGTCACGTTTGCCGACTGCTGGATCCAGGACGAGGAGTTCCGCGACCCGGAAACCGGTGAAAGCTTCGACCGCGCCGCGCTGAACGACGAACTGGAGAAAATCGAGAAGCCGGCCGGCATCGCCAACCCGAAGGACTTCCGCAACGAGATCGTCAACTTCGTGCTGCGCGCCCGCGCCAACAACGCCGGCCGCAACCCGACCTGGACCAGCTACGAGAAGCTGCGCGAAGTGATCGAGAAGAAGATGTTCTCGAACACCGAGGACCTGCTGCCTGTCATCTCGTTCAACGCCAAGGCCTCGGCCGAGGACAAGAGCAAGCACCAGAGCTTCGTCGACCGCATGGTCGACAAGGGCTACACGGAGAAGCAGGTGCGCCTGCTGTGCGAGTGGTACTTGAGAGTGAGGAAGTCATCCTGAGCGAGGTGAATCATGAATTCACTCATCGATCGGCGTCTGAACGGCCGCAATAAAAGCGCGGTCAACCGCGAGCGCTTTCTCAGGCGATACAAGGACCAGATCCGCAAGGCCGTACAGGACCTGGTCCGCGAAAGGTCCATCGAAGACATGGACCAGGGCGGGGAAATCAACCTGCCCGCGCGCGACATCTCCGAGCCGCACTTCCGGCATGGCCCGGGGGGCGACCGCGAACTGGTGCACCCTGGCAACCGCGAGTTCGCCAAGGGCGATACCTTCCCGCGGCCCAACGGTTCGGAAGGCGGGGGCGGCTCCGAGCCGGGCGAGGGCGAATCGGTGGACCAGTTCACCTTCAGCCTGTCGCGCGCCGAATTCCTCAACCTGTTCTTCGAAGACCTGGAGCTGCCGCACCTGATACGCACGCAGCTGGGCGACGTCACCCAGAAGAAATGGCAGCGCGCCGGCTACACCACCACCGGCTCGCCCAGCCTGTTGAGCGTCAGCCGCACGCTCAAGGCGTCGCTGTCGCGCCGGGTGGCGCTCAGCGTGGCGGCGCGCGCCGAGCTGGAGGCGGCCCAGGCCAAGCTGGACGCCGCCATTGCCGCCGGCGCGCCGCAAGCCGAGATCGACGCGCTGCGCCAGGAAGTGGAGGACTGCGCCAACCGCCTGGAACGCCTGCCGTTCCTGGACGACCTGGACCTGCGCTACCGCAACCGCATTTCCGTGGCCATGCCGATGGCGCGCGCGGTGATGTTCTGCCTGATGGACGTGTCCGGTTCCATGGACGAAGGCAAGAAGGACCTGGCCAAGCGTTTCTTCACGCTGCTGTACCTGTTCCTGTCGCGCAAGTACGAGCACGTCGACGTGGTGTTCATCCGCCACACCGACAACGCCGAGGAAGTCGACGAGCAGACCTTCTTCTACGACCCCAAGAGCGGCGGCACCATCGTGCTGTCGGCCCTGGAACTGATGCACGAGATCGTGCAGGAACGCTACCCGCCCAGCGCCTGGAACGTATACGCGGCCCAGGCCAGCGACGGCGATTCCTTTGGCGCCGACGCGGGCAAGAGCGCGCGCTTCCTGGCCGAGAACCTGCTGCCGGCCACGCGCTATTTCGCGTACATCGAAATCCCCGACTCGCAGGAAGCCCGCAAGAGCAGCCTGTGGGCCGAATACGAGCAGGAAACGGCGCCGCATTTCGCCATGCGCCGGATCTGCGAACGCGGCGAGATCTATCCCGTGTTCCATGATCTGTTCAAAAAGGAAACAGCATGAATGCCATCGTGGGCTCTCGTGCCGAGCTGGAGGCCCTTGGGAAGGCCCGGCCCCTTTCCGAAGGTTCCGAGTGGACGTTCGAACTCATCCAGCGCTATGACGAAGCCATCGCCGAAGTGGCCGAGGAATTCGGCCTGGATACCTACCCGAACCAGATCGAGGTGATCACGTCCGAGCAGATGCTCGACGCTTATGCGTCGGCGGGGCTGCCCATCGGCTACCCGCACTGGTCGTACGGCAAGGAATTCATCCGCAACGAGCAGTTCTACCGGCGCGGCATGCAGGGCCTGGCCTACGAGATCGTGATCAACTCCAACCCCTGCATCTCGTACCTGATGGAAGAGAATTCCATGGCGATGCAGGCGCTGGTGATCGCGCACGCCTGCTACGGCCACAATTCCTTCTTCAAGGGCAATTACCTGTTCCGCCAATGGACCGACGCGGACAGCATCCTCGACTACCTGGTATTCGCCCGCAAGTACGTCATGGACTGCGAAAGCCGCTACGGCATCGACGCCGTGGAGGCCGTCCTGGATTCCTGCCATGCGCTCACGCCGCACGGGGTGGACCGCTACAAGCGGCCCGCGCCGGTTTCCTACAAGGAAGAGGCGCAGCGCCAGGCCCAACGCGAGGAACACGCCCGCCTGCAGTACAACGACCTGTGGCGCACCTTGCCGCAGGTCGAGTCCGACTCCGCCGAGGAGCGGCGCCGCACCGTCTTCCCGCCCGAGCCCGAAGAAAACCTGCTGTACTTCATCGAGAAGCACTCGCCCAAGCTCGAGCCGTGGCAAAAGGAACTGGTGCGCATCGTGCGCAAGATCGCCCAGTACTTCTACCCGCAGGGCCAGACCAAGGTCATGAACGAAGGCTGGGCCACCTTCTGGCACTACACCATCCTGAACCGCCTGCACCAGAAAGGCCTGGTCACCGACGGCTTCATGATGGAGTTCTTGCAGAGCCACACCAACGTCGTCAGCCAGCGCGGCTTCGACGAGCGCGGCTACGGCGGCATCAACCCCTATGCGCTGGGCTTCGCCATGATGTCGGACATCCGCCGCATCTGCGAATCGCCCACCCCGGAGGACCGGCAGTGGTTCCCGGACATCGCCGGCAGCGACTGGCTGAAGACCCTGGACTTCGCCATGCGGAACTTCAAGGACGAGTCCTTCATTTCCCAGTACCTGTCGCCGCGCCTGATCCGCGAATTCCGCTTCTTCGCCATCGCCGACCACCAGGCCAGCCCCGTGCTGGAAGTGGCCGCCATCCACGACGACGAGGGCTACCGGCAGATCCGCAAACTGCTGGCGGAGCAGCACAACCGCGACAACCAGGTGCCCGACATCCAGATCGTGCGCTATCGCCGCGAGTCCGACCGCTCCCTGGTGCTGCGCCACCTGCAGACCCGCGGCCGCCCGCTGGCCGGCGAGGACGCCGACCAGGTCATGAAGCACCTGGGCCGGCTGTGGGGCTTCAAGGTGCGCCTGGAAGAAACCGAAGCCGACGGCACCGTCAGCGCCTACCGGGAAGTGAACCCGACGAATACGTATCGCGAGGGGAATTGAAGCGCGGCGCGAACACAGGCTGGGCGCAGGGGCAGGTCAGGGGGCAGGTGTCAGACACCCCTTGAGAAGTTCGTTGCTTGCCAGCCGTATCTCATGGGGTGTCTGACACCTATATCAGCAAGATGCGACAGGCCCTGCTTCGCGTTCCGCCTGCCGTGCCATCATGCGTCCCCTTATTCATCCAAGGACGCCCGGCTGCCACTGTCCCGCCATTCTGCTAGAATCGCGGATTCGCGTTCGTGCGCATCCGGCTCGCCCGGTTCCCGCCGCGAACGCATCCCGATCAGGACAGGTGGCCGAGTGGTTGAAGGCGCACGCCTGGAAAGCGTGTATACGTGATAAGCGTATCGGGGGTTCGAATCCCCCTCTGTCCGCCAAGAAATCAAAAAGCCCTTGATAATCAAGGGCTTTTTTTGAGCGTTCCTTAGGGAATGAGGGCGCCTCGCAAGCCCGCACGAAAGCGTCCGCCGCGTGACTCATCTCGCGCAATGCGATGCGCACTCGCGACGCATGTTCATGCAAAGCCGGCAAGCCGGGTGGAAGATTGTCGATCCAGGCGCTGCAGGCCCAGGCCATGCGTCCAGGGCACGGTTCGTGCAATGCTGGATAGCATCGAATCAGACTCGATCGAACTCACACATTGTTGACTGGAAGGTGTCTGCCCGTCGCGCGCACCATTTCTCCCTGGATACCGATGCCCGGGCCGTGCGCTGTACAAGTGCCGTGACCATTTCGAGATACCGGGGGGAAGCCAGAGGCGAAACGATGACGCCAGCAAGCAAGGTTTCCAAATCGACAGGTATACGCAAGCTGCCGCGTTCGCGGTCTGGCGCTTCGCTGCACTTTGCAGGTCCGGCAATGACGGCCAGGCTCCGGTCTTGAAGTGTGGTCGCAGCTGATTTCGGTCGTGCCGACGAAAGACGGGTAGAGCAGATGACGCCGGGAGCTCGGTCGATGAAGATTCGCATTTCGTCTCTGGTCAGCAGAGAGTCGGCCAGCGCTCGGATGCTGGACACGATATGCACCGACGGTTCGAACAGCGGGCTCCATTCAATCGAAAGTTCGTCGTCAAACATCGTCCAGTGCTGATACCGGACACCGGACGAACCTCGCCTTTGCCTGCGGCGTAGCGGGACCACGCGGTCAAACGTTAATTGACCGAAGGTGATGAGATCCATTAAGTCGTAAAAATCCATGGATCTGCATATGAGCTGGTTTTGGTCGAGGCAAGGGCTGACGATGATTTCCCTCATTGTCCATTGTTCTCCGTGCAAGAAGCGAACCAATCAGCGCAGGCCCATCTTAGCGAAAGCCCGAAGTCTGGGTATTACGCTCGCCTTACGATCTGGCAACTTTATGGTCACTGCGCCGCGACTGCTCAACGCATGCATACGGCGCCGACGGCCTCCGACGGCTTTCTCCGCCATTGAAACGACGAGGAAATGTGGGCAAGATTACGGGCGGATTTTCCACAGGCACGGAAGACCCTATGCTCTGGTTCTTCCGCCGCCAACGAAACGGGATCGACGCTGTGGCCAGTGTTGATATATTGAACAGCTTTGGCTTGTCGGGTCCTGGGGGAGACAAACATGTTGCAGTGTCTGATCATAGAAGATGATCGGGAGAACGCCCGCTATCTTGCAAAAGGTCTGTCCGAGTTGGGCCATGCCGTTGTCGTCAGCCATGATGGTGTCGGCGGCCTCGCGAATGCGATGAAAGAGTTGTGGGATGTGATCATCCTGGACCGAATTCTCCCGAACAACGTCGATGGCCTTTCGATATTGTCGACCTTGCGCTCATTGGGAAAAAAAACTCCGGTCTTGGTGCTCAGCGCGCTGTCTCAGGTCGATGATCGAATCGCGGGATTAAGAGCAGGAGGAGACGATTACTTGGTCAAGCCCTTTTCATTCCTGGAGCTGGTTGCCCGTTTGGAGGCGCTCGTCAGGCGGACGAGTTCTGTCGCCGAGAGAGAGCTGCGCGTGTCGGACCTGACGTTCAGCATGGCTACGCAAAGGGTGGCGCGTGGTGATACGGCTATTGCATTGCAGCCGCGGGAATTGCGGCTGTTGGTATATCTAATGATGAACGCCCACAGAATAGTGACGCGGACTATGCTGTTGGATGCCGTATGGGGATACAGCTTTGATCCTCAGTCAAACGTCATTGATGTGTTGGTCAGCCGGCTCCGTCGAAAGGTTGACTCGGATGCCTCGGTTCCGTTGATTCATACCGTCCGAGGGCAGGGGTACATGTTGACCGACCGGGCGGCACCCGAAGGCTAGGCGGTAAAAGAAGATGGCGCTCTTCCGTGGCAATTTATGGAGTTCGATCTCTTTTCGCTTGACCCTGAACTATGGCTTGCTGGCGGTCCTGACCACCCTGATCCTGATTTTGTTCATATATCTTCAGGTGGTTGGCGCATTGCGCACTGAGTATGCCCGCCAGATCAACGCGACCGCTCAACGCCTTGCTATCACCTACGAAGAAGGGGGGCAGGGGGCGCTCATCAGGGCTATTGATTTGACACTATCCGACCGGATCGACGCGGACAGAGAAGTCTATCTATTGCTTGACGAGGCTGGCCGCAAGTTGGCTGGCAACCTTGATTTGCCGTCTGGAATCACCTCTGCAAGCAGGGAGCTTTTCGACGCGAAGATTTTGCGCGAAGAGACTCCTGCTACGGGGCATCTGAAAATACTCACCCTGCCGGGCAGCGAAACACTGATCGTCGGGCTGGATCTGAGCGAGATGCGCGCCATGTCGCTCCTGATCGGGCGCGCCATCATGACGGCGGTTTTTCTGGCGTTGCTCCTGGTAATGTTGGGAACCTATATTTTTCGAAAAGAGTTGGAATACCGGGTAGGCAATATACGCCGAACCACACAACAGGTCAGTGCCGGCCAGCTTTCAACCCGGGTCGTCCCTTCGTCGACGGATGACGAATTCAATCTGCTCGATCACGACATAAATTCCATGTTGGATAGGATTGAGCAGTTGATGAGAAGCGCCAGGCACATCTCGGATACCATCGCGCACAACCTTCGAACGCCTTTGACCAGAATTACAGGCCGATTGCGCCAAGCGCAGTCTCCCGATCGCACGCCGGGCGAACTGCGGGATGCGATTCAATACAGTATTGACGGAATCGAGAGCCTGAGCGCTCTGCTCGGGAAGTTATTGCAGATTGCCGAGGTTGAAGGCGGGGTCCGTCGCCAAGCGTTCAAGCCATGCAGGGTGGACGCCATCGCTGCCGATGTGGTCGATTTCTACGAACTGGTCGCTGACGAGAACGGTATTCTCCTGACGCAGGAGATTCATGACTCGTTCGCCACGCACGGAGATGCCAACCTGCTTGGGAGCGCGCTGGCGAACTTGGTTGATAACGCGGTCAAATTCGCGCGGACAAAAGTCAACGTCAAAATCAAGAAAGCGTCAGAGGGTCGCGGTTGCGTGATCGTGCAAGATGACGGGCCGGGTTTGCCGTCGACCGAATATGAGAATCTGGGAAAGCACTTCTACCGATTGGACCCTGCATCCGACGGTTATGGATTGGGCTTGACCAGCGTTCTCGGCATTGTGAAGCTCCACGGAGGCGAGTTGGCATTTTCTGACGCCAACCCTGGGCTCAGGGTAGCAGTGTATTTTCCGATTCTTCCAGCGCAGCCGCATTAGCGACGCCGTTTTGCGGCCAAGTGCTTCATGAGGCTCGAGCCTCAAGCCCCCCCCCGATTTCCAGTTAACAGACACGGCATTGGCTGCGGCGGCTTCCTGCGTTCCGGCATCACGTCGCCGGTGAACGCTCAAACAACCATAACCATGCAAAAAGCGGAAACCTGACCATATGGTCAGGAAAAGGTAACTTGACGCAGGAGAGCGGGCGCAAGGAACATCTGCGGTCTCAGCTTCGCGCATTCGACCGGAACTGTGTTCGAAAATATTCCAAGGAGATAACTGCATGCGTAGAGTCGACTACCGGGATTTGATCGGTGGCGGATTGACCACGCTTGCCGGGGCTGCAGCGATGTACCACTCATTGACTGCGTTTACCGTCGGTACGGCTGACCGGATGGGTCCAGGCTTCTTCCCCGCCCTCGTAGGCGGCCTTTTGATGCTGTGCGGGCTCATGATAGGGATCCCCGCGCTGTGGCGTGCCGGACCCATGCCCAAGGTCGAGTCAAGGCCGTTGTTCTGGGTCAGTATTTCGGTGCTCGCATTCGCCTTGCTGGTCCTGCCATTCGGCCTGGTGCCCGCGATCATCGCGCAGAGCGTCCTCGCCGGTCTCGCGGATTGCAAGCTGTCTTGGCGGGGGGCGTTAATCCTGGCCGGGGCGCTTTCCATCGGCGCAACTCTGGTCTTCAAAATCGGGCTGGGGGTAATCCTGCCAGCCTTCGCATGGCCGTGGTAGGGGAAGCCAAAGATGGAACTGTTTGACAACATCGTGTTGGGTCTGACGACCGCGCTCGACTGGAATAATCTTCTCTGGTGCTTCATCGGGGTTTCGCTGGGTACGCTGATCGGGGTGATCCCGGGCGTCGGGACACTAGCGACAATGTCCCTACTGTTTCCGATCACCTACGTCCTGGAGCCCACCGCCGCGCTGATCATGCTGGCCGGTATCTGGTACGGCAGCACGTACGGCGGGTCGACGGCCTCGATCCTGCTGAATCTTCCGGGAACGCCAGCCAATGCCGTGACGTGTCTGGACGGGTTTCCCATGGCCAAGCAGGGGAGGGCGGGTGTTGCGCTGTTGATGACGACCGTGGCCTCGTTCTACGGGGCCACGGTTGGCATCGTGATGATGATGCTGTTCGCGCCACTCGTTGCGGAGGTCGCGTTCAAGTTCGGCCCCGCCGAGTACTTCGCGATCATGGTGCTGGGTCTGGTGGCGGCCTCTGTCGTGTCGTCCGGTTCCGCGATCAAGGCCATCACGATGGTCGTTGGCGGTGTGATGCTGGGCATGGTCGGTACCGATGTCAATTCGGGCGTTGCGCGCTTCGACTTCGGATTTCCCGAACTCCAGGATGGCGTGCAGATTGTCGCGCTTGCCATGGGTTTGTTTGGCGTAACCGAGATTATCGCCAGCATCAACCATGTGAAGGCGGCCGACCGCAAGATCGACGTATCGATGAAAGCCATGCTGCCCACCCGTGACGAGGTCAAGCGTTCGTGGGGGCCAATGGCCCGCGGGTCGGGCCTGGGATCATTCTTCGGCGTGTTGCCCGGCGTGGGCCCGACCGTGGCCGCCTTCATGGCCTATGCACTTGAGAAGCGGGCTTCCAAGACGCCTGAACGCTTCGGTCGTGGTGCGATCGAGGGCATCATGGCGCCGGAGTCAGCCAACAACGCATCAGACCAGGCTTCCTTCATCCCGACAATGACACTCGGCATTCCCGGCAGTGTGACGATGGCACTGATCATTGGCGCGTTGATGATCCACGGCATCCAGCCCGGCCCGCAAATGCTGACCGAACACTCCGATATGTTCTGGGGTTTGGTGATGAGCTTCTGGATTGGCAACATCGTCCTGGTGATCCTGAACGTGCCGATGATCGGTTTGTGGGTCCGGGTATTGACGATCCCGTATCACATTCTTTACCCGGCGATCGTGATGTTTATCTGCATCGGCACCTATGCGGTCAATAACAATGTCTTCGATGTCTACTTGGTTCTGGCGTTCGGCATCGCCGGCTACGTAATGCGGGTGCTCGGTTTCGAGCCTGCTCCGTTGCTGCTCGGCTACGTGCTGGGCCCGATGCTGGAGGAAAACTTCCGGCGCGCCATGCTGCTTTCACGCGGCAGCTTCCAGACCTTCATCGAACGCCCCATCAGCATGTGGGTGCTGCTCTTGACGGCTGTCTTGCTGGTGTGGGGAATTCGCAGCAGCTTGCGCCAGCGCACGACCATGCCTGTGGTCCAGACCTGACCAGCATCGATAGGTTGCGGGAAAGCTGCCCCGATGTGCTGGCGCGGATGCGCGCGTGACGCGCACCGCGCCTTTTTGGTGTCCGGGTCGAGGTCCAGGGTTGCATGCCTCGGACTGACGCGCGCTTCTATTTGTCCGCGGCCGTGGCAGGCGCATGAGCGCGGGCGTGCTCAGGCACACGTTGCCGCACGTCTTCCATGAATTGTTCTCGATCGGCTGGGGAAAGGATGGCTGCGTCTGAACGTCCGAATCGAATCTCCACTCGTTTCAGCGATAGCGCGGGGGCAGCCAGAATACTCCCCGACCGTCGCACCGATCTGATGTCGGCATACGCGATCCGCCGCTTCCGCACGCCAGTGCGAATCAATAAATGGTCGTTGGTCAGGGTGTAGGAGCACGGGAATATCGCCAGTGCGAGAATGGCGAACCAGATAGTCATGGCTATTAGCGCTAGCAAGTGTCCCGATTGCCATACGCTCCATGCCAGTAGGGTCGTCACTCCTCCGAGCAGCGCGATAAGCCACAAGTCGATTTTCGATCGGTACATTTTCATGGTCTGAAATGCAGCTGCCCATTCGCCGGGGACATGGCCGAAGGATATCTCTACGGCCTTCATGTGCCTCACTCCAGATGCGGATGCCGATCCACCAGCCTCTGGCGCCGCTGCCGCAGGGCTTCCAGCATTTGCTCCAGTTCGGCGATCTCTTCCTCGACTTCCTGCAGGTTTTCCTCGATGTGCGCGTAGGCCTGCTGCAGCAGGATCTTCGCTTCGCGCCGGCTCGAGGCGTTGGGTGTGTCGCCGCGCAGCGGGCGGTTGGCGGTCTCGGGCAGGAAGAACGAGGTGACCAGGCCGATGGCGGCCGCCGCCATCAGGTAGAAGGCGGGCATCATCAGGTTGCCGGTTCCCTCCACCAGCCAGGCGGCCACGGTCGGGGTCAGGCCGGCGATGATGATCGCCACATTGAATGAGCTGGCCAGGGCGCTGTAGCGGATGCGGGTGGGGAACAGCGCGGGCAGGGTGGAGGCCATGACGCCGGTCAGGCAGTTCAGCAGCACCGCGATGATGAGCAGGCCCAGGAAGATCAGGCCGGTGTTGTCGGTGCCGATGAACTGGTAGGCGGGCAGCGCCAGCAGCAGCAGGCCGACGCTGCCGGTCAGCAGGAAGGGCTTGCGGCCGACCTTGTCGCTGAAGAAGCCCACCACCGGCTGCACGAACAGCATGCCGATCATGACCACGACGATGATCAGCACGCCGTGTTCTTCGGAATAGCCCAGGCTGCTGGACAGGTAGGTGGGCATGTAGGTCAGCAGCATGTAGTAGGTGATGTTGGTCACCAGCACCATGCCGATGCAGACCAGCAGGGCCTTGCGGTACTTGGAGAAGACCTCGCGGAACGATACGGACGGCCGTTCTTGCACCGCGTCGCGGTCTTCTTTTTCCATCTTCGCCAGCTGTTCCGTGAAGGCCGGGGTTTCTTCGGCGGCGTGGCGCAGGTACAGGCCCAGCAGCCCGAGCGGCCCGGCCACGAAGAACGGCACGCGCCAGCCCCAGTCGAGGAAGGCCTGTTCGCCGAGCGTGGACTGCAGCAGCACCACCAGCCCCGCGCCCAGCACGAAACCGGCGATGGAGCCGAAGTCCAGCCAGCTGCCGAGGAAGCCGCGCCGGCGGTCGGGCGCATACTCGGCCACGAAGATGGCCGCGCCGGTGTATTCGCCGCCCACCGAGAAGCCCTGGGCCAGTTTGCACAGCAGCAGCAGGATCGGCGCCCACAGGCCGATGGCGGCGTACGAGGGGATCAGGCCGATGCAGAAGGTGCTGATCGCCATGATGATGATGGTGAGCGACAGCACTTTCTGCCGGCCGAAGCGGTCGCCCATCAGGCCGAAGAACACGCCGCCCAGCGGGCGGACCAGGAAAGGCACCGAGAAGGTCCCCAGCGCGGCGATGGTCTGCACGGCGGGCGAGGCGTCCGGGAAGAACACTTTGCCCAGCGCGAAGGCCACGAAACCATAGACGCCGAAGTCGAACCACTCCATGGCATTGCCCAGGGCGGCCGCCGTGACGGCCTTCTTCAGCTTGGTGTTGTCGATGACGGTGATGTCATCGATCTGCAATGGCCGGGCCGGCTGCGATGCGGTGGATGTCTGTGTCATGGATCTGCTTCCCGTGGTGTGCAAGACAGGTGCCTGCGGATTCGAAACCCTTGCTGACCATCGCGCCGGCTTGGCGACCTGCGCCCCGCCCGCGCCTTTTTCCGCGAAAATTCTACTGCGCCGCGGCCCTGGCGCTTCTCTTTTGCCCACATTTTCGACGACAATGCTGCTCTTGCCCACCAACGCCCGCGGGCCAGGCCATGCTGCGTATCGTGATCGTCGATGATGAAGCGCCCGCCCGCCGGTACCTGCGCCGGCTCATCGAGTCCCTGGACGGGCCCCGCGTGGTGGACGAGGCCGGGGGCGTGGCCAGCGCGATCGAATGCATCAACCTGCACCAGCCCGATGCGGTGTTCCTGGATATCGAGCTCACGCGGGGCAATTCGTTCGATGTCCTGAATTCCCTGGACTGCAAGCCGTGCGTGGTGTTCGTCACGGCCCATGCCCCCTACGCCACGCGCGCCTTCGAGGTGGACGCGGTCGACTACCTGCTCAAGCCTGTCGATGTCGAACGGCTGCGCACGACCATCCAGCGCTTGTACGCCCGCCTGAACCGCCCCTGGACGGACACGCCGTTCCTGACCATCCGCAACCAGGGGCAAAGCCGGATCATCCGCGTCCAGTCGCTGGCCGCGCTGGTCGCCCAGCGCGACTATGTGCAGCTGCATGCCGAGGGCGGGGAAACCGTGCTGATGCACGCCACGCTCAAAGGCCTGCTGCCGCAGCTGGCGACCTTGCCTTTCGCGCAGGTGTCGCGGTCCATCGTGGTCAACCTGGAGCAGGTGGGCAAGGTGGTGGCGCAGGGCAATTTGTCGGCGCGGGTCGACTTTCTCAACGGCGCGCAGCCGCTGGAGCTGGGGCGCACGGCGTTCATGCGGCTGCGCGGCGCCCTTGAGGAGCTGCGCCGGACTGCCTGATGCGGCGTTACGCGGGCAAATCAATGCTGGCCTGATACCGCCTTGCGATGCCGGTGTCTGCACCCTCTGGCACACCCAGGGCCGGCCATGGTTGTCTGGTGGGGTGTCAGACACCTCGGCGCCGGGCCAGGGGGCACGCACGTCAGGACGTCGTTACCTGGCAGCCAGATTCGGTGATCTGGATCTGCAACTTGCGCTGGCCGCCTTGCATCGAACAGGCCAGGGCGTTGTCGCCTACAAAACCTATCTGGCAGGCCACGTCGTCAAGGGAGTAGAGCGTGGCGAACGAAATCCTGCCATCTTGTTGCCTGACCTGCATTGCCGTGCTGGGCTCTACCTGGTTGTAGCTCTGGCTTGTCCACCCCTGCAGGCTTGGCGTCGTGGCGCCTCGGATGAGCTTGGTTTCGCATGGGTGCGTTGTCGCGATGCGTATGCCCAGTTTTCGTCCGGACGGCAGGGTGGCTTGATACCCGTGCGAGACCGCCACGAAATCGACGATCTGCGGCGCAAAATGCGACCACTGGCTGAAGTCGCGATGAACGGGGGAGGAGATCTTGTCCATGACAAGAAGCCACCCCTCAACGGAGTAAAAACAATAGCGCTCGTGGCGATAGGCCAGGCCTTTGAAATCCACGGCGGCCGAAAGGTAATGCCCCCAGTCATGGCTGCTGAATTCGCGCACTGCGGAACCATATAGCCCGGCGGCGCCACGGCCATCTTTCGGGGAATCAATCGTCACAGTATTGTGCGCCGGTCGTGAGATTACGTATCTTCGATTATCGTCGTTGGTATACCCATATTTTCCCGGATCGCACAGGATGTCTTCGCCGTGATACCAGATGAAAGACAGGTCATCGGCCTGCTTGTGAGCGATGGTGTGAGATGCGCCGGCAAAAAAGAAATAAGAAGCATCGCGCATTTCGCCTTGGCCATCGCTTCTGACGATAACGTAGCCAGATGAGTTGAAAACCTGGTTCTGCCCGGAAAACCAGGGCTTCTCGGCGTTCTTGGACGGCGCCGCGCCTCCTGTATCGCCAATGGGGGCAACTCTGCCATCTGGCATGACGAACCACGGCAGCACCCGTTTTGCCTTGGCCACCACCTCGTTGAGGCCGTACTTATCGAACCAGCCGCTTCTACGCAGCTTTTGAAGGTATTCGAGCGCGAATTTCTGGTACCCCGTGGAGTTCTCCCGATGAACGCCATCCTCGGTGAATTGTCTTTTTAGCAGCTCGACGAAAACCTCGTCGACGAATCGTTCGATTTCGTCCGCCGTCGCGGGCGCCACGACCTCCGCCAAGGCCCGAGCGCCGACGAGGTCCGACAAGGTATGGTTGTTGAATCGAACGTTCTTGCGATCCAGCATAAAGGCCAAATGCGCCTTGACCATTTCGTCCAGGCATACCACGTCGGATGGTGCGACCTGCACCAATCCATGCTGCCATTGCGAGACGATGTAGGCCAGCTTCATCGCGCGCAGCCCGACCATCATGTCCTTCCAGGCGAACCTGGAGGCTTGCTGTTCTGCGATGTGATAGCGATGCCAATCCCGGACAATGTCGATGAAATGCCGCATGGGAGCCGGGTCCAGGGCCTTCTCGAACGCCGGCATAAGGAAGTCGAGCATTCGCCACATGTGCAGCTGTCCTCGCCAGTTCTCGTCCGAGAATGGGTCCATGTTCCAGTCGAGTGGCAGGTCGAGCCGGTAGAAGTCGACGTCCTTGCGAGGCTTGTACAGCAATGCGTTGCCGTCTTCTTGCAGGCACGATTGGCCCAGGACCATGTGCAGGTGCGCACATTTGATCGGACCTCCCGGTCGTGGGGGGGTAATGGGAAGATCGTGGCCAACAGGCTGAACGAGCTGTAGCGTGACGCCGTTGGGTGGATCCTTTGCCGGCCGGCCGCCGGCCTCGTCTGGCAAAGGCGCTACTCCCGGCATCGGGGGTGGCTGCTCAACTGAATTGTCTCGATCCTTTTCTTCACCAGCGTGTGCTGGCTGTGCATCGTTCATCGTCATTGTTCTGGCGCACTTCTTCTTGGACAACGAAACCCCGACTCTGCACGCACCAAGTCCGCGAACAACGCGTGTGGCGGGCCGCTTTTGCCGCAGTTCAGGAAAATGACAGCAAATCCGTCTTATTGCAACCAGGGGTTAGCCCGGACGTTGGCAGCCAGCGCTGCTGGCTATACTGGTCCATGTAATAGACATATCGTCCACAATATAGACAATCTCAAGTATGCCCGTCGACCAGCCCGATGCCGCCCCCATGATGCCGTACCAGCATCCCAACCCGCCCGAGGCGTTGCCGGAACTGGTGGTGCCCAACGCCATCCCCACCGACGAGCGCCTCTGGGTGCCGCAGGCCGAGAACGTGTGGTTCCGGCCGCTATGCCTGAACGCCAGCCAGGGCTACTGGATGAATCTGCTGCGAGTGCGCAAGTCCGGCGTGCTGAGCCGCCACCGGCATCCGCAGGCCGTGCATGGCTTCGTGCTGAAGGGGCGCTGGCGCTACCTGGAACACGATTGGGAAGCCACCGAGGGCAGCTATGTGTTCGAGCCGCCCGGCGAGACGCACACGCTGTACGTGCCGCCCGATGTCGAGGAAATGATCACGTATTTCCAGGTCAACGGGATCATGTATTACACGGATCCCTGGGGCAAGGGCATGGGCTACGAGGACGTCTTCACCAAGATCGACATGTGCCGCCGGCATTTCGTCGAAGTGGGCCTGGGCGAAGACTATGTGCGGCAATTCATCCGGTGACGGGGTTCCCCGCGCCGATCCCATAAAGCAATAAAACCCGAATCGGAGACATCATGAACCGTCGTGCGTTCAATCGCTGCTTGCTGCCCGTCCTGCTTGGCGGGGCTGCCGTGCTGGCCGCCGTTCCCGCGGCGCAGGCGGCGGATTTTCCCAGCCATTCGATCGAGCTGGTCGTGCCGTTTGCCGCCGGAGGCGGCACCGACGCGATGGCGCGCGCCATGTCCGACGCGTCGCGCGCGCACTTGCCGGAGCCGATCGTGGTGCTGAACAAGCCCGGCGCGGCGGGCGGCATCGGCCTGACCGAGGTGGCCAATAGCAAGCCCGACGGCTACAAGCTGGCGCTGGTGACGGCCGACATGGTCATCATCCCGCACCTGGGCCTGACCAAGACGACCTACGGGAAATTCACGCCCATCATCCAGCTCAATGCCGACCCGTCGGCCATCACCGTGGCGGCCGACTCGCCCTACAACACCATCGAGGAATTCCTCGACGCGGCGCGCGCCAAGCCGGAGACAATGCAGGTGGGCAACGCCGGCATCGGCTCGATCTGGCACCTGGCGGCGGCCGCGCTGGAAGACAAGACCGGCGCCAAGTTCAACCATATTCCCTTCAATGGCGGCAATCCGGCGGTACTGGCCCTGCTGGGCGGCCACATCGACGCGGTGGCCGTGAGCCCGGCGGAAGTGATCCAGTACGTCAAGGCCGGCAAGCTCAAGACCCTGGCCGTGATGGCCGACCAGCGGGTGGCCGGTTTCGAGAACGTGCCGACATTGAAGGAACGCAATATCGATCTGTCCATCGGCACCTGGCGCGGCATTGCCGCGCCCAAGGGCACGCCCCAGCCGGTGCTGGACACGCTGGGCGCGGCGTTCCGCAAGGCGGCCGCCGAGGACAGCCTGAAGAAGTTCATGGCAGAACAGAATCTTGGCTATGTGGTGGCGGACCAGCAGGCCTTTACCGCGCTGATGGAGCGCGACAACGCCACGTTCAAGAGCCTGATCGAGAAATTCGGCATGCGCCAGTAGGCCGGCCGCGTCAAAGGGAGCAGAGATGGATCTGGGTATCGCGGGCCGCACGGCCCTGGTGGGCGGCGCGAGCAAGGGGCTGGGCTATGGCTGCGCCCTGGCCCTGGTGCGCGAGGGCGTGAATGTCGTGATCGTCGCGCGCGGGGCGGAGGACCTGGCTGCCGCCGAACAGCGGTTGCTGCAGGCGCGCCCGCGCGGCGACAGTTTCGTGAAAGCAGTCGCCGCCGATATCACCACGCCGCAGGGGCGCGACGCGGTATTCGCGGCGCAGCGCGACTACGACATCGTGGTCACCAACGCCGGCGGGCCGCCGCCGGGCGACTTCCGCGACTGGGACCAGGAGCACTGGCTGCGCGCCATCGAGGCCAACATGCTGGCGCCGATCGCGCTGATCAAGGCCACCGTCGACGGCATGGCCGAGCGCGGCTTCGGCCGCATCGTCAACATCACCTCCAGCGCGGTCAAAGCGCCGATCGACGTGCTGGGCCTGTCGAACGGCGCGCGCAGCGGGCTGACCGGCTTCGTGGCGGGCGTGGCGCGCAGCGGCATCGCGGCGCGCGGCGTCACCATCAACAACTTGTTGCCCGGCGCGTTCGATACCGACCGCCTGCGCTCCGGGATGGCATCCGCGGCCAGCAAGTCGGGCCAGGACATCGCGGCCGTGCGGGCCGCCCGCCAGGCCGGGATTCCCGCCGGCCGGTTCGGCAATGCCGAGGAGTTCGGCGCCATCTGCGCCTTCCTGTGCAGCGTCCACGCGGCCTATGTCACCGGCCAGAATGTGCTGGCCGATGGCGGCGCCTATCCCGGCACTTTCTGAGCGAGCGCGATGACCTACCAAGCAGATCTGTTTGCCGGCAAGACCGCGCTGGTCACCGGCGCGACGCAGGGCATCGGCGCGGCCATCGCCAACCGCCTGGCGGCGCTGGGTGCGCGCACCATCGCCGCCGGGCTGGCGTCGGATGCCGCCGAGCTCGACTCCGGGATCGAGGTGCGCATCGGCGACGTCAGCCATGCCGACGATGTGCAAGCGCTGATGCGGGGGCTGGACGCGCTGGACATCGTGGTCAATTGCGCCGGCATCATCCGGCGCGGCGCCGAGCACGATCCCGCCATCTTCGAGCAGGTGCTGGCGATCAACCTTACCGGCACCATGCGGGTGTGCAGCGCCGCGCGCGAACGGCTGGCCGGCCGCGGCGGCTGCATCGTCAACACGGCCTCGATGCTCAGTTTCTTCGGTGGCTCGCTGGTGCCTGCCTACGCCGCCAGCAAGGGCGGGGTGGCGCAGCTGACCAAGTCGCTGGCGCTGGCCTATGCGGCCGATGGCATCCGCGTCAACGCCGTGGCGCCCGGCTGGATCGCCACCCCGCTGACGCAGGCGCTGCAGGACGACCCGCAGCGTGCCGGCCCCATCCTGGCGCGCACGCCGCTGGGGCGCTGGGGGCGGCCGCAGGACGTGGCGGAGGCGGTGGCGTTCCTGTGCGCGCCGGCCGCGGCGTTCATGACGGGCGTAATCCTGCCGGTCGATGGCGGCTACCTGGTCGCCTGAGCGGCCCGGGCGGCGCCGGGCCATGTACGGCGCCGCGCATTTGCGGGGATAATGGCGCCAGGCGCCGCGCGGCGCCCGCCGTTTCCGTCATTCCACGCGTCCAGCCATGCCAGGATCCCAGCCCGTTTCCCGACCGCCCGCCGCGCAGGTGGCGGGCACCGCCGCATTCTCCAAGTTCATGCACTTGATGCAGCTGGTCGCGGACACGCCCGAGCCCATGACGGTGGCCGAGCTCAGCAAGCTCAGCGGCTATCCCCGGCCCACGGTGTACCGCACCGTGGCGGCGCTGCTGGCCGAGCGCCTGCTGGCCGAGCATCCGCGCACCGGCAGGCTTACCCTGGGCCCGCGGCTGATCCAGCTCGCCAGCCGCAGCTGGGGTCGTTCCGAACTGCGGCTGGCCGCCGTCGAGGATCTCAAGCACCTGCGCGACGTCACCGGCGAAACCGTGCACCTGGCCGTGCCCAACGGCCCCCATATGGTCTACATCGAGAAGCTGGAAAGCCCCAGCGCGGTGCAAATGGCCTCCCGCATCGGCACCAGCGTGTCCATGCACTCGACCGCGGTAGGCAAGGCCTACTTGGCCATGCTGGACGACGCGGCCCGCCAGGCCGTGCTGGACACACTGCCGCAACCGTTTCCGTGCCATACTCCCAACACGGTGAAGGACCTCGCCGCGCTGGGCCGGCAGCTCGAGCAGGTGCGCGCGCGCGGCTGGGCCGTGGACGACGAGGAAAACGAAGCCGGCATCTATTGCTTCGGCGCGCCGTTGTTCGGCGAAGGCGGCGTGCCGGTGGCCGCCATCAGCGTCAGCACCCTGCGTTTTCGCCAGAAAGACGACCCCGAGGCCGCCTATGTGGCGCCGCTGCTGGAGGCCTGCCGGGCCATCACGCAGCGTATCGCCGGCACGCCGGCCTTGTCGGCGGCGGACGTGTTGTAGTGCAATCAGGCGACGGCGGGTTGCCGTCTTCAGCCGTGGAAGTACCGCAAGGAGAACGCCATGTCGCGCATGACTGCCAAAGACTTCGCTCCGGAACTGCTCGAGCTGTACGACTTCTACGTGCACGGGAAGATCACCAAGCGCGAGTTCCTGGCCCGCTCCGCCAAGTTCGCCGTCGGCGGGCTCACGGCGGCCGGCCTGTTGGCCGCGCTGATGCCCGACTACGCCCTGGCCCAGCAGGTTTCGTTCACCGATCCCGACATCGTCGCCGAATACATCATGTACCCGTCGCCGCGCGGCCATGGCCAGGTGCGCGGGTACCTGGTCAAGCCCGCCAAGGGGGCGGGCAAGCTGCCCGCCGTCGTGGTGGTGCACGAGAACCGCGGGCTCAATCCGTACATCGAGGACGTGGCGCGCCGCGTGGCCAAGGCCGGCTATATCGCGCTGGCTCCCGACGGCCTGACGTCCAAGGGCGGCTACCCGGGCAATGACGACAAGGGCCGCGAACTGCAGAAGCAGGTCGACCCCGAAAAGCTGATGAACGACTTCTTCGCCGCCGTCGAATTCATGGCGGCCTACGAAGGCGCGACCGGCAAGGTCGGCATCACGGGCTTCTGCTACGGCGGGGGCGTGGCCAACGCGGCGGCGGTGGCCTACCCGGAACTGGCCGCCGCGGTGCCGTTCTATGGCCGCCAGGCCAGCGCCCAGGACGTGCCCAAGATCCAGGCGCCGCTGCTGCTGCACTATGCGGAGAACGACGCCAACGTCAACAAGGGCTGGCCCGACTACGAGGCGGCCCTGAAGGCCAACGGCAAGACCTACGAGGCCTACATCTACCCCGGCACCAACCACGGCTTCCACAACGACTCGACGCCGCGCTACGACAAGGCCGCGGCCGAGCTGGCCTGGAGCCGCACGCTGGACTGGTTCAAGCGCCACCTGGCGTAGCCGCCGCAGGCGCCCCTTTTGCCGCCCGCGACGCAGCGTCCGGCGCGCCTGGGCCGGCGCGGGCAGCCGGCTGTTGCGCGGTGGCCGGGCACGCGCGCCGGGCCGGACGTGGTACAAGCACTGACCCGCGCATTCGCCGCGGGCCTGCGACGCTATCCGGACCCCATGAAAAAGACCGATCTCGAAAAATCCAAGGCCCTCAAATTGATGGGCAAGCTCCACGCGGCCGCGCCGCCCGCCCGCTATGCCGGCAGCGCACCCGTGCCGGACCGCCGCGAGCAGCGCCGGCTGGACCAGGCGGCCGGCCTGGTGGCGTTTCCGGTCAAATTGCGCCAGCCTCTGATCGACGCCTTGCGCGCCAAGGCCGAGGCCGATGGCGTCGGCGTCAATGAGCTGGTCAATACCTTGCTGGCGGCCGCGCTGAAAGGGTAGCGTCGTGCATATCTGGGTCGACGCTGACGCATGTCCCGCGGTCATCAAGGAGATTCTCTACCGGGCGGCGCACCGATGGCAGCATCCGCTGACCCTGGTGGCGAACCAGATGCTGCGCACGCCGCCGTCGACCCTGATCCGCGCCGTGCAGGTGCCGCGCGGCTTCGACGTGGCGGACGCCTATATCGTCAACCATGTGCAGGCCGGCGACCTGGTCATTACCGGGGATATTCCCCTGGCCGCCCAGGTGCTGGACAAGCATGCGCTGGTGCTGGACCCGCGCGGCGAGCGCCACACGGCCGACACCATACGCGAGCGCCTGGCCCTGCGGGACATGATGGAGGACTTGCGCAATGCCGGCGTCGATACCGGCGGCCCGGCCGCGCTTAGCCAGGCCGATCGGCGCGCCTTCGGCAACGCGCTCGACCGCCTGATGGCCGCTCGCGGGGCAGCGGCGCGCCGCGGGTAGGCGCCGCGTCAGGCGGCGCCGGCCGCGAACCCGTGCAGCGCCTCGCCCGCCAAGCGGTACCTGACCCATTCGTCCATCGGCTGGGCGCCGATCGAACGGTAGAAGTCGATCGCCGGCTGGTTCCAGTCCAGCACGCTCCATTCCAGGCGGCCGCACTGGTTGGCCACGGCTTCGCGGGCCAGGTGGCGCAGCAGCAGGCGCCCGGCGCCGGTGCCGCGGTGGGACGGGGTGACGTACAGGTCTTCCAGGTAGATGCCGTTGCGCCCCAGCCAGGTGGAGTAGCTGTAGAAATACACGGCGAAGCCGATGGGCGCGTCATCGCGCAGGCACAGCACGGCGCGGGCCGGCGCGCCGGGCGCGAACAGCGTGCGCTCGACGTCCTCGACGCTGGCGATGACTTCATGCGCGGCGCGCTCGTACTCGGCCAGCTCGTTGATGAAGCTGAAGATCTGGGCCGCGTCGGCGGGTCGGGCGGGGCGGATTTCCAGTGACAAGGCAAGAGCTCCAACATGGCAAAGGCTGCCATGCTAGCCGGTCCAGGCAATGACCGGAAGAGCCAGGCGCAGGGTGGACCCCACGCAGTCGCGGGACATCTGCCGTTCGCGTGACGTGGGTGTAATCATGCAATCTGGCGTTGCTTTCGTGCACAGTCACCCGCGCGACTTCAGCGGTTGCGGCGATGCAGATGCGACGTATCCAGCACGTCGTCCTCGGGCGTGATGACGCCCGGGTCGCCGGGCTCGGCGACCGCGCGGCCGCGCCGCGGGCGGCCCGCCACGTCGGGGGCCTCGTCCGGCATGGGCATGGTGTCGGTGCCCTTGGTGGCGTTGGCGGGTTGCTTGGGCCAGCGGTCATCCGCGTGTTCAGAAGGAACGGCCTGGCGGGCAGTCTTGTTCATGATGGCCTCCGTTTACGGACTGTGCGGCCGCATGCCGCTGTCCGCATCATGGCTTCATGTTAGGCCGGCGGGGCGCTGGCGTCGCTTTCCGCATGTGTCGTTTGCAAGCGGCTGTTGCGCATCGCCGGCTCTTATAATCCAGGCTTCGCCCTATTGCGCCGCGCCCGCCCTTGACCGATCCCATCGAACGCTCTGTTTCCGCTGAACTCGTCGCCGTGCTCGTGGCCGTCACGCAAGGCCAGCCGCGCGTGCTGACGACCGAAGACGCGAGCGCGTTGCCGGCGGGGCCGTTCGAACTGGCGCACCGCTCGCTCCAGGCCGGCCTGCGCGACTGGGTCGAGACCCAGACGCACCATCCGCTGGGTTATGTCGAGCAGCTCTACACCTTCGCCGACCGCGACCGTTCCGATGACGGCGCGGGGCGGCGCACCATCTCGGTCAGCTACCTGGGACTGACCCGCGAGGCGGGCGCCACCGGCGTGGCGCAAGTGGGCTGGCAGGACTGGTATCGCTATTTCCCCTGGGAAGACCATCGCGACGGCGTCCCCGCGCTGGTCGGCGAATTCATCGCGCCCCGCTTGCGGGCCTGGGCGCGCGCCGGCGCCGACCGGACGGCGCAGGCGCAGCGGCGCCAGCGCGCGGCCTTGACGTTCGGGCTGGAAGGGGCTGCCTGGAACGAGGACATGGTCCTGCAGCGCTATGAGCTGCTGTTCGAGGCGGGGCTGGTGCCCGAGGCTGCCCGCGGCCAGGCCGCCGCCGCGCCGCCGCTGCCGGGGCAGGCGATGCGGCACGATCACCGCCGCATCCTGGCCACCGGCATTGCCCGGCTGCGCGCCAAGATCAAGTACCGTCCGGTGGTGTTCGAGCTCATGCCGCCGGAGTTCACGTTGCTGCAATTGCAGTTGACCGTCGAGGCGCTGGCCGGCCGGGGGCTGCACAAGCAGAATTTTCGCCGCCTGATCGAGCAGCAGGCGCTGGTCGAGGAAACCGGCGACATGGCCAGCGGCACGACCGGCCGGCCCGCCAAGCTGTTCCGCTTCCGCCGCGACGTGCTGCTGGAGCGCGCCATCGCGGGCAGCAAGCTGCCCCTGGCGCGGCAGCCGAAGTAGGCGCCAGGGCGAAGGGCGTCCCGCCTGCCGCCACGAGTCTGGCAGCTACGGGGCACGAGACAAGTGCGCGGGCTGGCCGCCGGATATCGGTGTCTGACACCCTTGGGTGTCAGGCACCCGCGTACAGTCGGCGGGCGCGGGGAATGGCCTCCGCCTTGACACGATTTATGCTCAGTCATAGCATAAGGTTGCGGTCCGCCGCCTTTTTTTGATTTCTACAATACTCAATCTGAGCATAATCATGAACAAGCCCGTCGATATCGCTCCGGTCGCGCCCCTGCCGGCCGTCATGCTCGAGCCGCTGGTGCGCGTCGCCCTGCAGGAGGACCTGGGCCGCGCCGGCGACATCACCACCGACGCCATCGTGCCGGCCGATGCGCAGGCCCGCACGCGCCTGGTGGCGCGCCAGGAGGGGGTGCTGGCCGGCCTGGACCTGGCCCGGCTGGCCTTCCGCCTGATGGACGCCGGCATCGACTTCCAGCCGCTGCTGGCCGACGGCGCGCGCTTGCGGCCCGGTTCGGAAATCGCCGTCATCAGCGGCCCGGCGCGCGGCATGCTGACGGCCGAGCGCACTGCCTTGAATTTCCTGTGCCATTTGAGCGGAGTGGCCACCGGCACGGCGTCGATCGCCGACGCCATCCGGCCGCACGGCGCCAAGGTGACATGTACGCGCAAGACCCTGCCGGGCCTGCGTGCCATCCAGAAATATGCCGTGCGGGTGGGCGGCGGCAGCAATCATCGCTACGGGCTGGATGACGCCGTTCTGATCAAGGACAACCACGTGGCCGTGGCCGGCGGCGTGCGCCAGGCGGTGCAGCGCGCGCGGGCCGCCGTGGGGCATATGGTGAAAATCGAGCTGGAGGTGGACACGCTGGCCCAGCTCGACGAGGCGCTGGAGATCGGCGTGGATGTGGTGCTGCTGGACAACATGGACCTGCCCACGCTGCGCGAGGCCGTGCGCCGCGTGGATGGCCGCGCCGTCACCGAGGCCTCGGGCCGCATTACCCCGGAATCGGCTCCGGGGGTAGCAGCCACGGGTGTCGACCTGATCGCGGTGGGCTGGCTGACGCACAGCGCGCGGGTCCTGGATATCGGCCTGGATAGCTGAGCGGGCCGGCGTCCGGCTTCCGCCAGGGGGCGGAATGCTTCAGGCCGGTTGCATGCTTGGTGTCAGGCACCTGCGGAGCCTGGCACCTGGATTGTGCTGAGCGGGCCGGCGGCGGTCGCCACGGCCGCGCGGCGTCAGGCCGGCGTCTTGACCTGGGCTTCCAGCTGCGCCTTGAGATCCGGCGCCAGCTGCAACTGGCGCGCCAGTTCGTCCAGGTAGGCGCGCTCCATGTAGCTTTCTTCGTCGACCATGAGCAGGCTGGCCAGGTACATCTCGGCGGCCATCTCGGGCGTCTGGGCCGCCTTGGCGACGGCCGCCGGGTCGAGCGGGCGTGCCAGTTCGGCTTCCAGCCAGCGGCGCTCGGCGGCGTCGCCCGACAGCTTGCCCAGCTCGGTTTCGAGCAACTGGCGCTCTTCGGGGCCGATGTGGCCGTCGGCCTTGGCCGCGCCGATCATGGCGGTCAGCACGGCGCTGCTGTGTTGCTCGGCCTGGGCCGGGGGCAGGCGGTCGAGGGTCTGCGGCGCGGCGGCGGGCGCCTCGGCCTGCTTGCGCTGCCAGTCGCCGTAGGCGCGGTAGGCCAGCGCGCCCAGCGCGGCCATGCCGCCGTACATGGCAACCTTGCCGCCGATCTTGCGGGCTTTCTTGTTGCCCATCAGCAGCCCCAGCGCGCCCGCGCCCAGGGCGCCGCCGCCCAGCCCCGCCAGGAACGACGAGCCGTTGCCGCCGGAGGTGGTCGATTGCACGCGCGCGGAGGCATCGCGGGCCAAGCCCTGGCCGGATTGCAGAAGTTGGTCGAGTAGCTGGCGGGCGCTCATGGGAGGCTCCTGTCGAGAATGCGGAACTCAATCAGACCACAATCGTGGCCGGGAGTTCAGTTTGCCGTCAGCAAGCAATTCATGGCCGGAGATGCTACAAAAGACGTCGACGGCCCGCCGGGCCGTACCAGCTGGAGACTGCCCATGACCATCCGCGTGCGCCAGAATGCACCCCGTACCCTGCAATTCACCGCCACCGCCGAAGGCCACGCGCTGCCGCTGGACATGCCACAGCCGCAGGGCGGCGGGCCGGACCCGCACGATTATTTCGATACCGCGCTGGGCGGCTGCAAGGCGATGACGGTGATGCTGTACGCCCAGCGCAAGGAGATCCCGCTGGAATCCGTGGATGTGGACGTGGTGCGCGATGCCGGCGAGGAACGCAAGGGCATTTATCGCCTGACCGCCAAGCTGACCCTGCACGGCGCGCTCAGCGATGCGCAGATAGACGAACTGCACGCAATTGCCGAGAAATGCCCGGTGCACAAGCTGATGACCGCGGTCGACGTGCAGGTGTCGACCCTGGTGGTGCGGCCGGCGTAGCGCGGGGCGCCCCCGCCGGGGCGCCGCTTATTCTTCCATGCCGGGGGTCACGGTCGAGAACCCGGCGTCGACATGGGTGATTTCGCCCGTGACGCCGGCGGCCAGGTCGGACAGCAGGAACGCGGCCACGTTGCCGACTTCCTCGATGGTGACGTTGCGGCGCAGCGGCGCATGGGCCTCGACGAACTTCAGGATGACGGAGAAATCCTTGATGCCGCTGGCGGCCAGGGTCTTGATGGGACCCGCCGAAATACCGTTGGCGCGAATGCCGCGCGGGCCGAGCGCCGTGGCCAGGTAGCGCACGCTGGCTTCCAGCGAGGCCTTGGCCAGGCCCATGGTGTTGTAGTTGGGCACCACGCGTTCGGCGCCCAGGTAGGTCAGGGTCAGCACGGATGCCTTGCGGCCTTCCATCAGGGGCAGCGCCGCCTTGGCCATGGCCGGGAAGCTGTAGGCCGAGATGTCGTGCGCGATGCGGAAACTCTCGCGCGACAGGCCGTCGAGGAAGTTGCCGGCAATGGCTTCGCGCGGCGCGAAGCCGATGGAGTGCACCAGGCCGTCCAGGCCGTCCCAGCGCTTGCCCAGTTCGGCGAAAGCCGCCTCGATCTGGTTGTCTTCGGCGACGTCACAGGGCAGGACGATGTCGCTGCCGAACTCGGCGGCGAATTCGCCGACGCGGTCCTTGAAGCGTTCGCCGACGTAGGTGAATGCCAGTTCGGCGCCTTGCTGGTGGCAGGCTTGCGCGATGCCGTAGGCGATGGAACGGTTGGAAAGCACCCCGGTGACCAGGATGCGCTTGCCGGCGAGAAAGCCCATGTGTCGTGTCCTTAAATTCCGTGCGGAAGGCGGCTATTTTAGAGCGGAACCGCCGCGCGCCGCCTTCCGGGGCGGCGCCAGGCCGGTCAGCCGCGCGCGCCGGTGCCGGGAATGCGCAGTTGCGAGCCTACCTTCAGGTTGTTGCCCTTCAGGTTGTTGAGCGCGCGCAGCGCGCCGACCGTGGTGCCGTAGCGCCGCGCCAGCGCGAACAGCGTATCGCCCGAGCGCACCTTGTGGGTGCGCACGTTGGGGCGGCGGCCGTTGCGCGTGACCGGCGCCGCCTCGAGCGCGCCGGGCGGCGTTTCCAGCGAAGCCAGTTGCACCCCGCCGCCCTCGGCGCCGCCCGGCACCAGCAGGGTGCTGCCGGTGGCGACCTTGCGGCGCCGCGGCACGTCGTTGGCCTGGCGCAGCTCGGCCTCGGATACGCCGAAGCGCTTGGCGATGGCCGCGTACGACTCGCCGCGCCGGGGCTTGTAGACCTTCCAGGAGCTCAGGTCGCCCTTGTAGGCCTGCAGGTTGGCGTTGAAGGTGGCCACCCGGTCGGTGGGCAGCAACAGCGTGGGCTGGTGCTCGCCGCGGATCAGCGGACGGTTGAAGGACGGGTTGAGCGCCTTGAATTCCTCGAGCGGCATTTCGGCCAGCCTGGCCGCGACTTCCAGGTCGATGTCGCGGTCCTTGCGGATCATGGCGAAATAGGGCGTGTTCTCGACCGGCGGCAGCACCACGGCGTATTTGCGCGGATTGGCGATGATGTTCTTGATGGCCTGCAGCTTCGGGACGTAATTGCGGGTTTCCTCCGGCATGTCCAGCGAGAGGTAGTCCGATGGCCGGCCGGCCGCCTCGTTCTTGGCCATGGCCCGCTGCACCGAGCCTTCGCCCCAGTTGTAGGAGGCCAGCGCCAGGTACCAGTCGCCCTGCATCTCGAACAGCTTTCCCAGGTAGTCGAGCGCCGCGTAGGTCGAGGCGATGGGATCGCGCCGCTCGTCGCGCCACCAGTCCTGCTTCAGGTTGAAATAGGTGCCGGTGGAAGGCACGAACTGCCACAGGCCGGAGGCCTGCGAGCGCGACAGCGCGGTGGGGTTGTAGGCGCTCTCGACAAAGGGCAGCAGGGCCAGCTCGGTGGGCAGGCCGCGGCGGTTGATTTCGTCGACGATGAAATACAGGTACTTGCCGGCACGCTCGGCCATGCGCTGCACCGATTCCGGGTGCGCCGCATAGTAGTCGGTCCATTCCTGGGCCAGGTCGGTGTTCAGGTTGGGGATGGCGAAGCCGCGACGGATGCGGTCCCAGGCGTCGGCCGGCGGGCTGGTCAGGTCGACGGTGCGGGAAGTGTCTTTGGCGACGTAGGGCTGTTTGGCGGTGCCGGCGGCCTGTACCTGGGATTGACGCGGGGTGCCGGCGCAGCCGGCGAGTATGGCGAGAAAAAGCGGTAGCAGGAGTCGGAACAGGGTCATCGGCGGGTCGTCGTCACTTGAAATTGTTTTTCCATTCGCGCAAGGCTGCAAACACGGCCACGGGCGTGGCCAGGGCGCCTCCGGACTGGCTTGCGGCGGCCTCGGCCACGGCGGCTTGCCGGGTACGCAGGAACGGATTGGTGTCCCGCTCCAGCCCCAGCGTGGATGGCAGCGTGGGACGGCCTTGCTCGCGCAGTTGCCGGGCCCGCTGATACCACTGCTGAAGGGTGCGGTTGGCCGGTTCGACAGCGGTGGCCCAACGCAAGTTCGCTAGAGTGTACTCGTGTGCGCAGCAAACCTGTGTATCGGCCGGTAAAGCGGCGAACTTTTCCAGCGATGCATGCATCTGTTCAGGAGTGCCCTCGAACAGCCGGCCACAGCCGCCGGCGAACAGCGTGTCGCCGCAGAACAGCAGCGGCGCCTGCCCGGCCGCCCGGCCGTGATAGGCGATGTGGCCGGCAGTATGGCCCGGCACGTCCAGCACCGCCAGGTCCAGGTCGAGTTCGGGCAGGGCCACCCGGTCGCCTTCGGCCAGCCGCACGTCGCAGTGCGGCAATTGCTCGCGGGCCGGGCCGTACACCGTGGCCGGCCCCTGGCGCAGCAGTTCCAGCACCCCGCCGACGTGGTCGCCATGATGATGGGTGAGTAGAATGGCGCGCAGTTGCAGGCCGCGCCGCGCCAGGAAGTCGAGCACCGGGCCGGCTTCCCCCGGGTCCACCACGGCGGCCTGGTCGCCGCGCACGATGGCCCATATATAGTTGTCTGAAAAAGCGGGCAGCGGCAGGACGGCGCCGTCGCCGGGGTAGGCTGGCATGGCTTGCATAATTTCAGGAACGTCGACGTGACCGAAGAAACTCCGCCGATTGTAGAACTGGCCGAATGGTTCCAGACACCGCCGGGCGAATACGTCCTGGCCTGGGAGCGTGCGCAGTTCGACGCCATGGTGGCGGATGTCTTCGGATATTACGCCTGGCAGGTCGGCCTGGCCGAGATCGACCTGCTGCGCGCCAACCGGATGCCGTTCAAGGGCTGGGTGGGCGTGCCCATGCCCGGCCCCGGCCAGGCCGCGTCGTGGCAGGCCTGCGTGGCCGCCCGCCCCGACGCGCTGCCGTTCGAGTCGCAGAGCATCGACCTGCTGGTGCTGCCGCATGTCTTCGAGTGCACCGATGCGCCGCACGACGTGCTGCGCGAAGCCGAGCGGGTGCTGGTGCCCGAGGGCCGGCTGGTCATCTCGGGCTTCAATCCCTGGAGCCTCTGGGGCGCGCGCAATCGCATGCCCGGCATGGAGCCCTGGCTGCCGCATCCGCCCTCGGCTCAGGTATCCTTGCCGCGCCTGAAAGACTGGCTGAAGCTGCTCTCGTTCGACGTCGGGCCGGGCCGCTTCGGCTGCTATTCGCCGGCCTGCCGCACTGAAAAGTGGCTGCGGCGCTGGCATTTCATGGAAACCTACGGGCAGCGCTGGTGGGCGCTGGGCGGGGCGGTCTACGTGGTGTCGGCGGTCAAGCGCGTGGCCGGCATGCGGCTGATCGGCCCGGCCTGGAAGAAATCGCGCCGCAAGCGCGCCCGGGCGGCATCGGTGGCGGTCAACCGCCACGCCGACCCGGGCGACATCTGACTGGGCGGCCGTCCGCCGCGGCCCGCCCGCTTCATATTCGGAACAATGCAGACAAACAATACGGAAGACGGCCAGCAGGTCGAGATGTGGACCGACGGGGCCTGCAAGGGCAATCCGGGGCCGGGCGGATGGGGCGTGCTGATGCGCGCCGGCGCGCACGAGAAGACGCTGCACGGCGGCGAGGCCGGCACCACCAACAACCGCATGGAGTTGTTGGCCGTCATCGAGGGCCTGCGCGCCCTGAAGCGCCCCTGCCGGGTGCTGATCCACACCGATTCGCAGTACGTCATGAAGGGCATGACCGAGTGGCTGGCCAACTGGAAGCGGCGCGGCTGGCTCACCGCCGACAAGAAGCCGGTCAAGAATGCCGAGTTGTGGCAGGCCCTGGACGAGCAGGTCGCGCGGCACCAGGTGGCCTGGCGCTGGGTGCGCGGCCATGCCGGCGACCCGGGCAACGAGCGGGCCGACGCGCTGGCCAACCTGGGGGTGCAGAGCGCCCGCAAGGCCTGAACGCCCGATTGCCCCCGCCAGGCATCGGGGAATACCCTGGTAACCGCCTTTGCACAACCCGGGGCACATCTGTTTGTGCCAGTATGTAAACGCGGGCGCCGATGCGCCATGCAATATCCCCGTTTTCACCGCGCCCGGGGCCGCTGCCGGCAGCCGGGCGCTCTTACGCACCGCGATCGTCGCGCATGAAAAAAGCTGTATTGGTGGCCGCCGTGGCGGCCGGCCTCGCCGCGGGCGGGGCCTTGGGGTTCTGGGCGCCGCGCTGGCTGGGCGGCGGCGGCGCCACGTCCGCCGCGCCGGCCGCGCCTGCCGCGCCGCAGGCCGAGACGGTCCGCGTCCAGACCGCGCGCGTCGAGCAGCTCAGCTTCACCCGCGGCATTTCCGCGGTGGGCAGCCTGCGTTCCGATGAGTCCGTCATGCTCCGCCCGGAGGTCGCCGGCCGGATCCAGCACATCGATTTCCAGGAGGGCCAGCCGGTCGAGCGCGGCCAGGTGCTGGTGCGCCTGGACGACTCCGTGCCCCGTGCTGAACTGGCCCAGGCCCGGGCCAACCTGGCGCTGGCGCAAAGCCATTACCGGCGGGCCGTGGACCTGCAAGGGCGCGGCTTCGTCAGCCAGCAGGCGCGCGACGAGGCCGCCAGCAACCTCAAGGTGCAGCAGGCCGCCGCCGCACTGGCCCAGGCGCGCCTGGACAAGATGACCATCCGCGCGCCGTTCGCCGGCATCGCCGGCCTGCGCAACATGTCGGTGGGCGACTACGTCGACCAGGGGCAGGACCTGGCCCCGCTGGAGGCCATCGACCCACTGAAAGTGGATTTCCGCGTGCCCGAGATGTACTTCAGCCGGGTCCAGGTCGGTCAGGCGCTGACCGTGCGCCTGGACGCCATGCCCGGCGAAGTGCGCGAAGGCCGGGTCTACGCCGTGAGCCCGCTGGTCGACGCGGGCGGCCGCTCGGTGCTGCTGCGCGCCACCGTGGCCAACCCCGATGCCAGGCTGCGCCCCGGCATGTTCGCGCGGGTGCAACTGTTGTTCGGCACCGACCAGGTGCTGGCCGTGCCCGAGGCGGCGCTGGCGCCATCGGGCCAATCGCAGTACGTATTCAACGTGCGCGACGGCCGCGCGCACCGCGCCGAGGTCACGCTGGGCGAGCGGCGCGACGGCAAGGTCGAGATCCTCACCGGCGTGGCCGCGGGCGACCAGGTCGTGGTGGCCGGCTTCCAGCGCCTGACCGACGGCGCGCCGGTCGAGGTAGTGGCCGACCCCGATGCCGCACAGGCGCAGGCGCGGCGGTCATGATCCTGTCCGAGGTCTGCATCCGGCGGCCGGTGTTCGCATCGGTGCTGTCGCTGCTCATCGTGCTGATCGGGCTGATTTCGTATTCCCGCCTGACGGTGCGCGAGTACCCCAACATCGACGAGCCCATTGTCTCGGTCAACACTACCTACAAGGGGGCGTCGCCCGAGGTCATCGAGTCGCAGGTCACCAAGCCGCTCGAAGACCAGCTCGCCGGGATCGAGGGCGTGAACGTCATGACCTCGCGCAGCCGCACCGAGCGCAGCCAGATCAACATCAAGTTCGACCTGTCGCGCGATCCGGACGCGGCCGCCGCCGAGGTGCGCGACAAGGTCTCGCGCGCGCGCCGCTACCTGCCGGACGAAATCGACGAGCCCATCATCGGCAAGGTCGAGGCCGATGCGCTGCCCATCATCTACATCGCGGTCGAGTCCGGCTCGCTGTCGGCCATCCAGACTTCCGACTACATCCACCGCTACATCAAGACGCGGCTGTCGGTGCTGCCCGGCGCGGCCGAGGTGCGCGTCTACGGCGAGCGGCTGCCGTCCATGCGCATCTACGTCGACCGCGACAAGCTCGCGGCGTACAGCCTGACGGTGCAGGACGTCGAAACGGCGCTGGCCAGCCAAAACGTCGAGATCCCCGCCGGCCGCATCGAGTCGCGCGACCGCGAGTTCTCGGTGGTGTCCTCCACCGACCTGCAGACGCCGCCGCAGTTCGCCGCCATCATCGTGGCCAACGTCAAGGGCTACCCGGTGCGGCTGGGCGACGTTGCCCGGGTCGAGATCGGCGCCGCGGACGACCGCATCCTGTCGCGCTTCAACGGCCGACCGGCCATCAATATCGGCCTGACGCGGCAATCCACCGCCAACCCGCTCGACCTGTCCAAGGCCGTGCGCGCCGAAGTCGCGCAACTCAACGAGACGCTGCCGGCCGGCATGAAACTGAACATCGCCTACGACTCGTCGGTGTTCATCGAGCGCTCGATCGAGTCGGTGTTCCACACCATCGGCGAGGCCATCGTGCTGGTGGTGCTGGTCATTTTCTTCTTCCTGCGCAACCTGCGGGCCAGCATCATTCCCATCGTCACCATCCCGGTGTCGCTGGTCGGCGCCTGCGGGCTCATGTACCTGTTCGGGTTCTCGGTCAATACGCTGACCCTGCTGGCCATGGTGCTGGCCATCGGGCTGGTGGTGGACGACGCCATCGTGGTGCTCGAGAACATCTTCCGGCACATCGAAGAGGGCATGCCGCGCCGCCAGGCGGCTTTCCAGGGGGCCAGGGAAATCGGCTTCGCGGTGGTGGCCATGACCCTGACGCTGGTCACGGTGTATGCGCCGCTGGCCTTCGCCACGGGGCGCACTGGCCGCCTGTTCATCGAGTTCGCGCTGACGCTGGCCGGCGCGGTACTGGTGTCCGGCTTCGTGGCGCTCACCCTCACGCCCATGATGTGTTCGGTGCTGCTGCGCCACGAACCGCGCCACAGCCGTTGGTACAACCTGGTGGAAGGCTGGCTCGACGGCCTGGCGCGCGGCTACCGGCGCTGGCTGGCGGCGGCGCTGCGCCATCGCGCGCTGGTGCTGGGCCTGGGCTTGCTGGTGGCGGCGGCCAGCGGCGTGCTGTTCTCGGTGGTCAAGAGCGAGCTGGCGCCCATCGAGGACCGCGGCGTGATCTTCGGCACGGTCAGCGCGCCCGAGGGCGCCACCCTGAACTACACGCTGGAAAGCATGCTCGACATCGAGCACTACTACCAGGGCATTCCCGAGGCAGAGGCCTACCAGGTGTCGGTCGGCTATCCCACCGTCAGCGACGCCACGGCCATCCTGCGCCTGAAGCCCTGGGAGCAGCGCGAGCGTCGCCAGCAAGAGATCGCGCGCGAGCTGCAGCCGAAATTCGCGGCGCTGCCGGGTGTCAGGGCTTTTCCCACCAATCCGCCGTCCCTCGGGCAGTCGGCCCGTTCCAAGCCGGTGGAATTCGTGATCATGAGCCAGGCGTCGTACCCGGAACTGGCGCGCATGGTCGATGTCTACCTGGACGCGTTGCGCGGCTATCCCGGGCTGCAGAACCTCGACACCGACCTGCGCCTGAACACGCCGGAGCTGCGCGTGCAGGTGGACCGCGACAAGATGGCCGACGTGGGGGCGGGCGTCGACGTGGTGGGGCGCACGCTGGAATCCATGCTGGGCGGGCGCCAGGTCACCCGCTTCAAGGACCAGGGCGAGCAATACGACGTCATCGTGCAGGTGCTGCCGCGCGACCGCGCCAACCCGGCCGATATCTCGGGCATCTACGTGCGCACGCGCGACGGCAGCATGGTCCAGCTCGACAACCTGCTGTCGGTGCATGAAAGCGTCTCGCCGCAGTCGCTCAACCATTTCAACCGCCTGCGCGCCGTCAAGGTCGAAGCGGCCGTGGCGCCGGGCTACGCGCTGGGCGAAGTCCTGGCGCACATGCAGGATGTCGCGCGCGAGGTGCTGCCGCATACGGTGGTCACCGACCTGGACGGCCAGGCGCGCGAGTTCCGCGACTCCTCCGGCAGCATCTACCTGGCGTTCGGCATGGCGCTGGCCTTCATCTACCTGGTGATGGCGGCCCAGTTCGAAAGCTGGCGCCACCCGTTCATCATCATGCTGTCGGTGCCGCTGTCCATGACTGGCGCGCTGCTGGCCCTTTGGCTCAGCGGCGGCACGCTGTCCATCTACAGCCAGATCGGCCTGATCACCCTGGTGGGGCTGATCACCAAACACGGCATCCTGATCGTCGAATTCGCCAACCAACTGCGCGACCAGGGCCGCGAGATGATCGACGCGGTGGTCGAGGCCAGCGTGCTGCGGCTGCGCCCCATCCTCATGACCACCGGCGCCATGGTGCTGGGCACGCTGCCGCTGGCGGTCTCGCAGGGCGCCGGCGCTGAATCGCGCCAGCAGATCGGCTGGGTCCTGGTGGGCGGCCTGATGCTGGGTACACTATTGACTTTGTTCGTGGTGCCGGTGGCCTACACCCTGGTCGCGAAGACGCGCCAATCGTCGGGCCGCGCCGCGCCAGGGCATGCCGCGCCCGGTATCACGCCACCCGCTTCAGAATAGCTCCGCCATGCGCCAAATCATCTTCGATACCGAAACCACCGGACTGGACCCCGCGCAGGGCCACCGCATCGTCGAAATCGGCTGCGTCGAGATCGTCAACCGCACCGTCACCGGCAACAACCTGCACATTTACCTGAATCCCGACCGCGACAGCGACCCCGAAGCGCTGGCGGTGCACGGGCTGACCACCGAGTTCCTGTCCGACAAGCCGCGCTTCGCCGAGGTCGCCGCGCAATTCCTCGAGTTCATCCGCGGCGCCGAGCTCATCGCCCACAACGCCAGCTTCGACGTCAAGTTCTTCAATGCCGAGCTGGCCCGTATCGGGCATGGCGAAATCACCGAGCACTGCGCCCAGATCACCGATTCGCTGCTGCACGCCCGCACGCTGTACCCGGGCAAGCGCAACTCGCTGGATGCCCTGTGCGACCGCCACGGTATTTCCAACGCGCACCGGACCCTGCACGGCGCCTTGCTCGACTCGCAACTGCTGGCCGAAGTCTGGCTCGCCATGACGCGCGGCCAGGACGCCCTGCTGATCGAAGTCGACGACGCCGGCCAGCAGGGCGGCGCCGGCATCGCCCTGGGGTCGTTCGACGCTTCGGTACTGCAGGTCGTCTCCGCCTCGGCCGAGGAACTGGCCGAGCACGAGGAATACCTCGCCAGCCTCGACAAGGCGGTGGGCGGCACCTGCGTCTGGCGCACCGTGGACGCGCCCGCGCAGGCGGCCTGAGCCCGCCTGGCCACGGCCCGTTTGCGCGGGCCGGGTTTTGCATGCTAGAATTTCGCCTCTTTGGGTGGTTAGCTCAGTGGTAGAGCACTGCCTTCACACGGCAGGGGTCACAAGTTCGAACCTTGTACCACCCACCAGAATATCCAAGGAAAACAAGGGCTTAGCCGAACTGGCTAGGCCCTTTTTCTTTTTGTGCTCAAAAAGTACTCAAAAAGCAGAGTGTGGGATAAGCCAGTACCTAAATGTGATTGTTGCTAGGATGAATCTATTTATGCTTGACTGATTCCAACTGTGACAATATGGTGCTTCCACTGGGTTTCATGAAGCCCACGTCGTGGGCTGGCCCAGATGGAGACAAACCATGGCAATTCCCCTCGGAAGCACCGCTAAGACGGGCGAAACGTGCCCCGAAAGCGGAGTATGGCAACCTGTTGGATACAACACCACGGCGCCCATAGCAAGAGGCAACCGGATGCCGCCGTATGACGGCAAAGCTGTAACTTGGAAGCTTATAAAGTACGCCTAAGCCGTATCGCATTACCGGCGGGCGGCCGGCCCGCCGGCAAGTCGAGAAATAGCATGGAAAAAGAACCCATCAGGTTTATCGGTGGCCCCAATGACGGCCAGTCTGTCACCCCGAAAGAGCCCATTGTGCCCGGGATGGTGATGCTAGGACCGGCGAATCACGGCTACACCCTGAAGCAATTCGAAGTCCCCAACCCCAAGACTGGCGAGTCAGAGAAGATCACCTTTTACGTCTCGGATGCCCTGGGGCCGGGAGAGGCGGAAAGGCTGATCCAGAAGATCCTGCCCTTCCGGACCTGACGATCACGTTACCCGCAGCCGCGCCCCGTCGCCTACCTCTTCGTTGATAGCGGCGATCAAGTCCCGGGCGGCCTTACCGGAGTACAACCCGTCGCCGATGGTGATATTGACCACGGGTGACTCCCTGGCCGGTTGGGCAGCAGGCTGAGCCGGGCTGCCGGCAACCGCGTCAGAGGGTTTCGAGTACCCAGAGGACGGCGAGCCACCTCCGCCGAACTGAACATTCTGGATGACGGAATCGATCTTGGTTGCCATGGCCCAGACTATACCGAGTACTCAAAAAGTACTCAAAATCTTCTGGAATTTCCGGGTGCCCTGACGAACAAGAAAGACCGTTTCTCCCTAGGAAAATGCACTTTTTCAGATTTCTCGGAACTCTAGAATCTCGCCTTCACACGGCAGGGGTCACAAGTTCGAACCTTGTACCACCCACCAAAACCCGGAAGGGCCGGCAACGCATGTTGCCGGCCCTTCGTCATTTCGGACGCCGCGCCTGCGCCTCAGGTGGGCGCCGCCAGGGCGCGCACCATGTAGCGGGCGCCCTGGCCGTACTGTGCCAGTTTGCCGCGCAGCGCGGCATCGGCGGCCACCGCGCGGTAGCCCAGGCGCTCCCAGTAGCCGACCGCCGAGCGCAAGGCCACCAGGCTGGTGTGCTGCAAGCCGCGGGTGCGCGCGACGGCCAGTCCGCCATGCAGCAGCGCCTGCGCGACGCCCAGCCCCTGGGCGGCCGGCAGCACGGCGCAGTCGTGCACGAACCAGCTGTCGGCGTCTTCCGGCAGCGTGTCCAGCGAGGTGTCGAGCGCCGGCGGGCGGTCAGCCCGCCAGGGATACGCAATCAGGTAGCCCAGCAGGCCGGCCCCGCTTTCGGCGACCAGGCAGGTGCCGGGGGAAATCTGCAGGCGGTTCTGGAACAGGGTGGCGCCTTCCAGCAGCGCCGCGGGATAGACGCTGGACTGGATGCGCAGCACCGGTTCGACATCGTCCGGCCGCATCGGCCGGACACGGTGGCGCGGGATCATCGGGACTCCTTGACGATGCCGCCATTGTATCGATGCGGGACGTCCCGGCGCAGGAGCGTACCCAGGCCCCAGGCCGCCCGCTGCGGCCGCCGGGCGTGAATCGGCGCGCTGCAATCATGTAGAAACCTGCGGCGATTATGGTCTGGTCCGATGCACTGTGCGAAGGCAAGCCGATGACGACCCGTGACCGATCCGCTGGCTGCGGCCAGCCAACCTTGCGCGGCCAGGCGGGCCATGCCCGCTCGCTGCCGGCCGGCAATGCCCGCTGCGCCGCGCATTTGTTCGGGCGGGACGGGCAGGGCGGACCGGGCGCAGACGCGGAGCAGGGCGGGGGCTGCTGGTGGAAGCGCATCGTCATGTGCGGCGACGATTTCGGCATGAACACCGGCATCGATGCCGGCATGCTGCGGCTGGCCCGGCTCGGCCGGCTCAGCGCCGCCAGTTGCCTGGCGCAGGGGCCCAGCTTCGCGGCCAATGGGCCGGGCCTGCGCGACCTGGATCTGGACCTGGGCGTGCACCTGAACCTGACCGAGGCCTTCGACGCGCCGGTGCAGGCTGCCGTGATGCCCCTGCCCACGCTTATCGCGCGCGCCTACGCCGGCCGCCTGGATGGCGCCTGGCTGGACGACCAGCTGGAGCGCCAATTCGACGCCTTCGAGCACGTGCTGGGCCGGGCGCCGGATTATGTCGATGGGCACCAGCACGTGCATCAATTGCCCGGCGTATTGCCGCGGCTGCTGGACATGTTGCGACGGCGCTACGGCGAGCGCCCGCCGTGGCTGCGCCACACGGCGCCCGGCATGCAGGAGGGGATTCCCCTGCGCGAGTCCGCCAGGGCGCGGCTGGTCGGCGCATTGGGCGCCGGGGCGGTCGCCCGGGTGGCCAGCCGCGACGGCTGGCGCACCAATCGACGCCTGCTCGGCGTCTACGGCCAGCAGGGCGGCGCGCGGCGCTATGCGCGGCTGTTGCAGCATTGGCTGCACAACGCGCGCGATGGCGACCTGCTGATCTGCCACCCGGCCTTGCCGGGCGCGACGGACGCACTGGCCGGCCAGCGGATGGCTGAATTCGACGTGCTGGCCCGCCCCGAGCTGGGCGACTGGATGCGCCTGAACGGCGTGCGCGTGGCGCGGCCGGCCTAGCGCGGGACGTTCAGAGAGGGCCGGCGGCCGCGATGCTGCCGCCGGCGGCCGGCACGTAAGCGCGGCTGGCGTCCCGGATGAAGCCGCGCACGGCCGTCTCGTAGGCCGCGCCGCTGCGGATGGCTCCGGAGTGCGATGCCCCGTCGATTTTTACCAGCCGCTTCAGGCCGGGCGGCGCTTTGAGCGCGGCGGCGAACAGTTCGTCGCTCATGGTGTGGGGCACCACGCGGTCGGCGGTGCCGTGCAGGAACAGCATCGGCGTGGTCAGGGTCGCGATTTTCTCGACCGAGGCGAACGGCTGCGTGACCAGCAAGCTGGCGCCAGGTAGTTTGCCCCATTTCAGGGTGCCCAGCATGGCGGCCACGCTGGTGAAGCTGGATTCGACGATCAACCCGGCGAAGGCCGGCATGTCGGGCCGCGCCGCCAGGTCGATGGCGATGGCGCCGCCCAGGCTGTGGCCGTACACGAAGCGCCGTGCCGCGTCGGGCTGGCGGCGCGCCAGCTCGCGCAGGGCGGCGGCCGCGTCTTCGAAAGCGGTCTCTTCGGAAGGCAGCAGCGGGGTGGATTCGCCGAAGCCGCGATAATCGATGGCCAGCACGGAATAGCCCATGCGGGTCCAGCCTTCCATGCGGAACGCGCTGCCGTTCAGGTTCCAGCGCGCGCCGTGCAGGTATAGCACCGCCGGGGCGTCGGCGCGCGGGTGCTGCCAGTACCAGGCGTGGACCTTGTCGCCGTCGGGCAGGGCCAGGTCGAAGATTTCGGTGCCGGCGGGCGGTTCGCGCCACCAGCGTTGCTGGTCGGCCTCGGGGGAGAAGATCGCCTGCCGCTGCCAGGCGTCGAGCTGGGTGCAGCCGACCGCGCTGGCGGCGGCCACCAGGCCGACGCCCAGCAGGCGGCGCAGGGAAAAACGGGGCAGCAGGGACATGAACGGTATGACCGCGCCGGGCGGGGCGGGTTCCGCAGTCCTAGACCAGCGCGGCCAGCTCCTGCGCCACCGGGTACAGCGAAGCCACCAGCAGCAGCGCCATGCCGATGTTGAACAGCCGGATCGCCATGGGGCGGTGCAGCACATGTTGCAGCGCCGCGCCGAAGGCGGCCCAGATGCCGATGCTGGGCAGGTTGACCAGGCAGCACACCACCGCCGCCAGCATCAGGTTGAAGTAGAAGCCGGCCTGCGGCGTATAGGTGGCGATGACGCCCACCGCCATGACCCAGGCCTTGGGGTTCACCCACTGGAACAGCGCCGCCTGCAGGAACGTGAAGGGCTGGCCGCGCTGTGCGCCGCTTTCCAGCGGCCCGGCCAGGGCGATCTTCCAGGCCAGGTACAGCAGGTAGAGCGCCCCGGCGTACTTCAGCACCGTATAGAGCCACGGAAACTGCTCGAAGGCGGCGCCCAGCCCCACCCCCACCAGCACCAGCATCAGGGTGAAGCCCAGGTTCACGCCCAGCATGTGCGGAATCGTGCGCCGGAAGCCGAAGGTCAGCCCCGACGAGGCCAGCATGATGTTGTTGGGCCCGGGGGTAATGGAGCTGACCAGCGCGAACAGCGCCAGCGGCCCCAGCAGCACCCACATCTGTCCGTCGGCGGGATGGTTCATGATGCGCTCCGGACGATGGCGTGGCGGCCGCCGGCAATGACGACGATGACGGCCAGCGCGAACAGGAAGGTCGCCGGCTCGACGGCCTCGTGGAACAGCAGCGCCGCCGCCGCCACCGTGAGGAACGGCTGCAGCAGCTGCACCTGGCCGACCCGCGCGATGCCGCCCACGGCCAGCCCGCGATACCAGGCGAAGAACCCCAGGAACATCGAGCCGAAGGCCAGATAGGCGAAGGCGGCGATGGTCGCGGCGCTGGGCCAGGCGGTATCCGTGCCCAGCCATGCCACCGGCACCGCCACGACCGGCGCGCTGACGACCAGCGCCCAGCAGATGGTGCGCCAGCCGCCCAGTGTGCGCGAGGCCCGCGCCCCCTCGGCATAACCCATGCCGCCCAGCAATACCGCCAGCAGCAGCCAGAGGTCGCCAGTCTGCAGGGTGCCATGCCCCTGGCGCAGCGCAAAGGCCATGACCAGGATCGCGCCCGCCACCGCCCAGGCCCAGAATGCCGGGGAGGGGCGCTCGCCGCTGCGCCAGGCGGCGAACAGCGCCGTCGACAGCGGCAACAGCCCGTTGAACACCGCACCGTGGGCGGCCGGCACGCTCGCCATGGCCAGCGTCGAGGCCAGCGGCCAGCCGACCACGATGCCCAGCGCCGCCAGCAGCACGCCGGTCCATTCGCCGCGCGCGGGCAGGCGGCTGCGGGTTGCCCACAGCAGCAGCGCCGCCGGCACGGCCGCCAGCAGCGCCCGGCCCAGGCCGATCAGCAGGGGCGGCAGCTCGGCCACCGCCACCCGGGTCATGGGCAGGGTCAGGGAGAACACCAGTACACCCAGCAGGCCGTAGCCATAGCCCTCCCAGAGCGGCGTGGCGGGGGGCGGAGCGGCGTAGGCGGCGGGGCGTGGCATGGGGATGACTTCGGCGGGCTTGCTTGCAAGCGGGATTCCTGCCACTCTACGCACATCGGACAGTACAGTACCGATACACTTCACCATATCAGCTTGATTACTGGCCTGGTAACTCGACCATGACAGTTGTATCCCCTCCCGAGGCGGCCGCCGACTGGCGCCCGGTGCGCCAGGCAGACGCCACGCTGGTGGCCCAGCTGGCCGACGACGTGGCCCGCCGCATCGACGACCAGGGCCTGCGCCCGGGCACCCGGCTGCCCTCCATACGCAAGATGGCCGAACAGGCCGGCGTGAGCCGTTTCACGGTGGTCGAAGCCTACGACCGCCTGGTGGCGCGCGGGCTGGTGCAATCCCGGCGCGGCGCCGGCTTTTTCGTGCGGGCGCGCCGCGGCCCGTTGGCGGCCGCCGCGCGCAATCCGGCCGGCGGCCAGGCGGCGCCGGTGCGCATCGACGTCGCCTGGCTGCTGCGCAGCATGTTCCGCGAACCCGACGCGGCCATGCCGGGCGGCGCCGGCCTGCTGCCGGCCGACTGGCTCGATCCCGGCATGGTGGCGGCTGCGGTGCGCGCGGTCGGCCGCTCGGTGCGCGGCCAGTTGGTGACCTACGGCTCGCCGCTGGGCTACGCGCCGCTGCGGCAGCAACTGGCGTCGCGCCTGCAGGCCGACGGCGTGCCCGCCCATCCCGATCACAACCTGCTCACCACCAATGGCGTCACGCATGGGCTCGACCTGGTCGCCCGCCATTTCATCCGGCCGGGCGACGCCGTACTGGTCGAAGACCCGGCCTGGTTCGTCATCTTCGGCCGGCTGGCCGCATTCGGCGCCCGCCTCATCGGCGTGCCGCGCGGCCCCGACGGCCCCGACATCGAGCAGCTCGACCGCCTGGCCGCCTTGCACAAGCCGCGGCTGTTCATCATCAACAGCGCGGTCCACAACCCTACCGGCCACACCTTGTCGGCCGGCGCCGCCTACGACATCCTGCGGCTGGCGGAACGGCACGATTTCCTGGTGGTGGAGGACGACACGTATGGCGAACTCCACCCTGGCGGCGCCATGAAGCTGGCTTCGCTCGACCGCCTCAACCGGGTGATCCTGGCCGGCGGTTTTTCCAAGATGCTGGCGGCCAGCCTGCGCGTCGGCTACCTGGCCGGCAATGCCGAGTTGGTGCAGAAACTGGCCGACCTCAAAATGCTGGCCGGGCTGACCACCCCGGAGCTGGGCGAGCGGGTGGTGCACCGGGTGCTGGTCGAGGGCCAGTACCGCCGCCACGTCGAGCGGGTACGGGCACGTGTCAATGCCGCCCGCCAGCAGTGCCTGGCCGCCCTGGCCGAACTGGGGCTCGGTATCCCGCACGAGCCCCACGCCGGCATGTTCGTCTGGGCCGATTGCGGCCGCGACGCCGAGGGCCTGGCGCGCACGGCCGCCGACCGCGGCCTGTTGCTGGCCCCGGGCAGCCTGTTCTCGCCGGTGCAGGCGCCTTCGTCCATGCTGCGTTTTTCGGTGGCCATGGTCGGCACACCGGGCATCTGGAAGGCAGTGGGCGAGGTGCTGGCGGCGCCCGGCCGCTGAAGGGAAGAGCGCCCCCGCGGGCGCCCGGGCGCCAGGGGCCCGGAAGACATATACTGTTCTTCTCTCCCTGGCTTCATCATTCGAGGAATTCCCATGGCTGTCCCCATCAAGCCGCTGACCGAGCAGTTCGCCGTCGCCCCCCAGTTGTCGCCCGAAGACATGGCCGGCGTGGCGGCTGCCGGGTATAAAAGCGTCATCATCAACCGTCCTGATTTCGAAGGCGGCCCCGACCAGCCCACCGCTGCCGCGGTCTCGAAGGCCGCTCTGGAAGCCGGCCTGCAAGTCGAATACCAGCCCGTCATCGGCAGCGCCATGACCGCCGCCGACGTCGCGCGCTTTGCCGAGCTGCTGCGCACGCTGCCCGGCCCGGTGCTGGCGTATTGCCGTACCGGCACGCGTTGCACTAATCTGTTCGTGGCATCGCAGCAGATGCCTTGATGGCTCTCAACGCTGCGGGAAGACCGCAATGCGGAAAGCATAGGTTTTCCGGTAGCATGAGTGCTCTTACCAGCAGACAGGAGCAGGCAACATGTTCAAGAAAATCCTGATTCCCACCGACGGCTCCCCGCTTTCGGCGCAGGCCGCCAACGCAGGCATCTGCTTTGCCCGGTCGGTCGGCGCAGAAGTCGTTGCCCTGCACGTCACCCAGCCTTTCGCCGCCACCATCGGCTTCGACGGCATGGCCGCGGCCTATGCCATCACCGACGAAGACTACGAAAAAGCCTCCGCCGAACAGGCCGAAAAATACCTCAAGGCCATCCTCGACCGCGCCGAGACGGCGGGCGTCAAGGCGCAGTCGCGCGCCGTGTCGAATTTCAACGTCGCCGACGGCATCGTCCAGGCCGCCTCCGAAAACGGCTGCGACCTGATCTTCATCGGCAGCCATGGCCGCAGCGGCCTGTCGCGGCTGTTGCTGGGCAGCGTCACTGCCAAGGTGCTGTCGCTGGCCACCACCGCGGTGCTGGTCTACCGCGTCAAGGAAGACAAGAAGTAATCCCCGCCCGCCGCGCCACCCATACCTGTGGCGCGGGCAGGGCTATATGGCGCCCGGCAACCATGCGCGCGTAATATCGGCGATGGCGGGCAAGCCCCGTGGCTTGTCCGCCATTCCAGCCGGATTCACACCAGGGGCCGCCATGACTCGCAAGACGCGCATCGAACAATACCGCAACATCGGCATCAGCGCCCACATCGACGCGGGCAAGACCACGACCACCGAGCGCATCCTCTTCTACACCGGCATCACCCACAAGCTGGGCGAAGTCCATGACGGCGCGGCCACCATGGACTGGATGGAACAGGAGCAGGAACGCGGCATCACCATCACCTCGGCGGCCACCACCGCGTTCTGGCGCGGCATGGCGGGCAATTACCCCGAGCATCGCATCAACATCATCGATACGCCCGGCCACGTCGACTTCACCATCGAGGTCGAGCGCTCCATGCGCGTGCTCGACGGCGCCTGCATGGTCTACGACGCGGTCGGCGGCGTGCAGCCGCAGTCCGAGACGGTCTGGCGGCAGGCCAACAAGTACGGCGTGCCGCGCATCGCGTTCGTCAACAAGATGGACCGCATCGGCGCCGATTTCTTCCGCGTGCAGAAGCAGATCGCCGAGCGCCTCAAGGGCGACGCCGTGCCCATCCAGATCCCGGTCGGCGCCGAGGACCACTTCGAGGGCGTGGTGGACCTGGTCAAGATGAAAGCCATCATCTGGGACGACGCCAGCCAGGGCGTGAAGTTCGAGTACCGCGACATCCCGGCCGACCTCGCCGACACGGCGCAGCAGTGGCACGACCGCATGGTCGAGAAGGCCGCCGAGGCCGACGAGGCGCTGCTCGAAAAATACCTGTCCGGCGAGCCGCTGTCCGAGGACGATATCAAGCGTGGCCTGCGCCTGCGCACCATCGCCAATGAAATCGTCCCCATGCTGTGCGGCAGCGCCTTCAAGAACAAGGGCGTGCAGGCGATGCTGGACGCGGTCATCGACTACCTGCCTTCGCCGGTCGACGTGCCCGCCATCAAGGGCCACGACGAGCGCGACCGCGAGATCGAGCGCCATCCGGCCGACAACGAGCCGTTCTCGGCCCTGGCCTTCAAGATCATGACCGACCCGTTCGTCGGCCAGCTGGTGTTCTTCCGCGTGTATTCCGGCGTGGTCAAGTCGGGCGACTCGGTGCTCAACCCGCTCAAGGGCAAGAAAGAGCGGCTCGGCCGCATCCTGCAGATGCACGCCAACGAGCGCCGCGAGATCAGCGAAGTCTACGCCGGCGACATCGCCGCGGCGGTGGGCATCAAGGACGTCACCACTGGCGATACCCTGACCGATCCGGCCCATGTGATCATTCTCGAGCGCATGTCCTTCCCCGAGCCGGTCATTTCGCAGGCGGTCGAGCCCAAGACCAAGGCCGACCAGGAAAAAATGAGCCTGGCGCTGAACCGCCTGGCCCAGGAAGACCCGTCGTTCCGCGTGCGCACCGACGAAGAGTCCGGCCAGACCATCATCTCGGGCATGGGCGAGCTGCACCTGGAAATCCTGGTCGACCGCATGAAGCGCGAATTCGGCGTCGAGGCCACGGTGGGCAAGCCCCAGGTCGCCTACCGCGAGACCATCCGCGCCACCTGCGACCAGGTCGAGGGCAAGTTCATCAAGCAGTCCGGCGGGCGCGGCCAGTACGGCCACGTGGTGCTCAAGCTCGAGCCGCAGCCGCCGGGCGCGGGTTACGAGTTCGTCGACGCCATCAAGGGGGGCGTGGTGCCGCGCGAGTTCATCCCCGCGGTGGACCGCGGCGTGCGCGAAAGCCTCAATGCCGGCGTGCTGGCGGGCTATCCGGTGGTCGACGTGAAGGTGACCCTGGTGTTCGGCTCCTACCACGACGTCGATTCCAACGAGAACGCCTTCCGCATGGCGGCATCCATGGCGTTCAAGGACGGCATGCGGCGCGCCCGCCCGGCCTTGCTCGAGCCCATGATGCACGTCGAGGTCGAGACGCCCGAGGACTTCACCGGCCATGTCATGGGCGATCTCTCGTCGCGGCGCGGCATGGTGCAGGGCATGGAAGACATCGCCGGCGGCGGCGGCAAGCTGGTGCGGGCGGAAGTGCCGCTGGCCGAGATGTTCGGCTATTCGACGGCGCTGCGCTCGTTGACCCAGGGGCGGGCCACCTACACCATGGAGTTCAAGCACTACGCCGAGGCGCCGCGTCAGGTGGCCGAACAGGTCATCGCCGCCCACGGCGGCACGGTCCGCTAGTGTCGCTACGCCGATATAGCCAGCGCCCATGCGCCCGGCTATGATCGCAACACACCTGCCGGAGGGCTCATGGACTACCTGATTTCGCTTGCCCAGCAACCTGCCGCCTGGGCGGCGCTGGCTACCCTGATCGCCATGGAAGTCGTGCTCGGCATCGACAACCTCATCTTCATTTCCATCCTCACCAACAAGCTGCCCGAGCACCAGCAGTCCCGCGGGCGGCGCATCGGCATCGGCCTGGCGCTCATCCTGCGGCTCGCGCTGCTGGGCACGGTGGCGTTCATCGTGCGGCTCACCACGCCGTTGTTCACGCTGTTCGACCACGGCTTTTCCTGGCGCGACCTCATCCTCATCGCCGGCGGGCTGTTCCTGGTCTGGAAGGCCACCAAGGAAATCCACCACCACGTCGACCCCAACCCCGAGGGCGACATGTTCGAGGGCAAGACCGCCACCATCAGCTTCGCGGCCGCCATCGGCCAGATCCTGATGCTGGACCTGGTGTTCTCCATCGACAGCATCATCACCGCGGTTGGCATGACCGAGCACATTCCCATCATGGTCATCGCTGTCATCGTCGCGGTCACGGTCATGCTGCTGGCGGCCAACCCGCTGGCCAACTTCATCCAGCGCAATCCCACCGTGGTCATGCTGGCGCTGGGCTTCCTGCTCATGATCGGCATGACGCTCATCGCCGAGGGCTTCGGGGCGCACGTGCCCAAGGGGTATATCTACGCGGCCATGGCGTTCTCGGCCTTGATCGAAGGGCTCAACATGATGGCGCGGCGCGCGCGTGCGCGCCGCAAGGCGTCCGCCTGAGGCGCCGGCCGGGCTTCACGCCAGGAAGTTCTCGATCGCCGCGTTGAAGGCGCGTGGATTGCCCAGGTTCATGCCGTGCGACGAGCCGGCGATCACTTCCTTGTGCGCGGCCGGCAGCCATTCCGACAGCATGTCCAGCACGGCGGGGTAGGGCTGCGGACTGAGCGCGCCGCCGATCAGCAGCGTGGGCAGCGCCAGCCGCTGCACTTGTTCGCGGCCCAGGGCCGGCAGGGTTTCCCGCGCCTGGCCGCCCAGCGTCGAGGCGTTGTCGCGCACCATGTCCTTGAACCACGGCACCATGCGGCGCCAGGTGTCCGGCCCGGAAACGGTGTCGACGAACAAGGCGAGTCCCGCATCCACCTCGCCGGCGTCGATCAGGGCCAGCGCCCGCTGCCGGAACCCGCCGCGCTGGTCGTCGGCGCGGCCGGGCAGCGGCAGGCCTGGGTCGGCCAGCGTCAGGGAGCGCACGCGCTGCGGCGCCCGCAGGGCCGCCTCCAGCGCCACCCGGGCTCCGCGCGAGTGGCCCACCACGTGCGCCGCGCCTTCGCCGACTGTCTCGATGAAGCCCAGCAGGTCCTCGACATGCTGCGCCAGCGAGAACTCGCCGCCGTTCCACTGCTGCGGCCAATAGTGCCGCAGGCTGGGCGCCAGCACCCGGAACGAGCGGCCCAGCGGCGCCATCTGCGATTTCCAGTACCGGCAATCGCACAGCGAGCCGTGCACCAGCACCAGCGGCGTGCCGCGCCCGTATTCGGTGTACGCCATGGCGTAGTCGTTCACGTCGACGGCTTGCAGGGGCAATTCGGGTTCTGAGCGCATGGGGACCGGTACGAGGATGCCAGCGCGTGATTCTAGCGCCCTTGCCGCCGGCCGCTGTTACACTCGGTGGCCTTGTCCCGCGGCCGGCACGCGCCGCGCCGCACGCCAATGGAACCTTCACGCATGTCCGCTGAAAACGCCCTGTCCCTGCCCGAGTCGGCGCAGCGCGTAGCCCGCCTGCTGCAAGACCTGGGCCACGAGCATCCCGTCGTCATGCTGCCGCAAAGCGGCAAGACCTCCGCCGAGGCCGCCCAAGGCCTGGGCTGCGAGGTCGCGCAGATCGCCAAGTCCATCATCTTCCGCCGGCGCGCCGACGATGCGCCGGTGCTGGTCATCGCCAGCGGCGTGAACCGCGTGGACGAAGCCAAGGTGGCCGGCCTGGTAGGAGAGCTGGCCAAGGCGGACGCGCGCTTCGTGCGCGACATGACCGGCTATGCGATAGGCGGCGTCTGCCCCATCGGCCACACCGTCAAGCCCGCCATGCTGCTGGACCAGGACTTGTTCCAGTTCGACACGCTATGGGCCGCCGCCGGCCATCCGCATGCCGTGTTCCGGCTCAGTCCGCAGCAATTGGCTGGCATGACCGGCGCGCCCGTGGCGGACGTGGCCCTGCGCGCCTGATCGCCGGGACGCGCTGCCATGGACTGGACCTGGGTCTGGATTCCCGCCACCCTCTTCGCCGCCGCTGCGCAGGCCGGGCGCAATGCCGTGCAGCGCAGCCTGACCGCCACCCTCGGCACGCTCGGCGCCACGCAGGTGCGCTTCCTGTTCGGCTTCCCGTTCGCGCTGCTGTTCCTGGGCGCGGTGCTGGCCATTGGCGGCGAAGCCGCGCCGGGCGTCAACCGCGAGTTCACCTGGTTCGTCCTGGGCGGCGCGCTGGCCCAGATCGCCGCTACTGCGCTGATGCTCGCCGCCATGCGCGAGCGCTCCTTCGTGGTGGTGACGGCGTGGACCAAGACCGAGCCGGTCCAGGTGGCCCTGTTCGGCTTCGCCGTGCTTGGCGATCCCCTGTCGCCCACGGGCATCGCCGCGGTCATGCTGGCCACGCTGGGCGTGGTGCTGATGTCGGTGAATCCGGCCTCGGCCGCCGGCCGGGGCAGCCTGCGGCCCGCCTTGCTGGGCCTGGTCTCGGGTGCGTTCTTCGCGCTGTCGGCCATCGGCTTTCGCGGCGCCATCCTGGCGCTCGACAGCGGCGGATTCGTGCTGCGGGCGACCTGGACGCTGGCCTGGTCGCTGGGCGTTCAGACGCTGTTGCTGGTGGCCTGGATGGCCCTGTTCAATCGCGCCCTGTTGCTGGCCTGCATGGCCGCCTGGCGGGCGTCGATCTGGGGCGGCCTGCTCGGGGCCTCGGCCTCGCAGGGCTGGTTCATCGGCTTTTCCCTCACGGCCGCCGCGAATGTGCGCACGCTGGGGCTGGTCGAGGTCCTGTTCGCCCAGCTACTGTCGCGCCGGCTGTTCTCGCATGCCGCCAGCCGCCGGGAACTGGCCGGCATTGCGTTGATTGTCGTGGGCGTGGGCCTGTTGCTGGCGGTGTCGGCCAGGTAGGGCGGGCTGGCCGCCGCTACCTCTACTGCAGCAACTGCAGGCGACTCTGGGCGGTCTCGGCCGCCGGGGTGTTGGGGTAGTCCTTCACGATGCGTTGCAGGGACGCCTTGGCGCCGGCGCGATTGTTCAGCTCGATCTGGCTGCCCGCGATCACCAGCAGGGCATCCGGCGCCCGCGCATTGTCGGGCGACTGCTGCACCAGCGCATTCAGTTCTTCGATGGCGCCCTTGTAGTCCTTGACGGCATAGCGGCTGCTGCCCAGGTAGAACTTCGCCGTGGGCGCCAGCTGGCTGTCCGGGTACAGGGCCAGGAACGCGGCCAGCGATTCGCCGGCTTCCTTGTACTGGCCCTTGCGGAATTGGTCGATGGCGCCGTCGTAGGCGGCCTGTTCATTGGGGTCGCCAGCCGTCACGCCCGGCGGGTTGGTCGCGCCCTGGCCAGGTTGCGCGCTGGGTTGCTGGCGCGACAGCAGCTCGACTTGCTCGCGCAGCTGGGCAATTTCCTGTTGCATCGACTGCAGCTGGTCGGCGAGCTGCAGGCGTGCGCGCTGGTTCTGTTCGTTCTGCTGCTGGACCTGCTTGCGCAGATCCAGGATGGCCCGGCGGGCTTCATCGTCGGAAAAGGCATGGGCGGGAGCGGCGGCGGCCGAGGCCAGGATGGCCGTCGCGACCAGGGTACGCAGGGACGGGACTTGAGCGCGCATGGGGGTTTCCACAGTCTAAAAACAAAAACGTCGGAACGGCCGCTTGACCGTTCCGACGCGCGGCAGGGCTAATGCGCCGATATGCTTAGCGCTGGTACTCGATATCAGCGCGGCGGTTCTCCGCGTAGTCGGCCTCGGAGGTGCCGGTGGCGCGGGGCTTTTCCTTGCCGAAGCTGATGGTCTCGATCTGCGCGTCGCTGACGCCCAGCAGGGTCATCATGCGGCGCACGGCGTCGGCACGGCGCTGGCCCAGGGCCAGATTGTATTCGGCGCCGCCGCGTTCGTCAGTGTTGCCCTGGATCTGGATGCGCTGCTGCTGGTTCGAAGCCAGGTAGCGGGCGTGGGTCTCGACCAGGCTGCGGTACTGGTCGGGCACCGTGTAGCTGTCGAAGTCAAAGTACACCGAGCGCTGTTGCGCCAGGATGCTTTGCGGGTTGAACGGGTCCATGATCTGGCCCGAGGCGGTGCCTTGGCCCGTGCCGGTGGAGCCGGTCTGACCGGACTGGTCATCAAGCGGGACGGAGCTGCAGGCGGCCAGGGTGGCAGCCAGGGCGGCAATGGTGAGGCTTTTGGCAATGCGCATCTTCATGATTGTTCCTTTTCCAAAGAAGGTCATACGCGTTTATCGGGTAAATGGTCCCCAAGTCGGCTCACGTATTTCCCCATTCAGTACCGAGAGCGTCTGCCGCACGCGACCATCGCTGGACACGCCAGCCAATACGCTGCGGCCGTTCTGGACCGCGGCATAAAGTATTTGCATGCCGTTCGGCGCGAAACTTGGGGCCTGGTCGTCACGACCGTCGGTCAACAGGGTTTCAGTGCCGGAGGCAAGCTGGAGTGAGGCGATGCGAAACGCGCCGTCGCGTTTTGCAACGTACAGCAGCGTGGAGCCGTCGGGGGAAATTCGGGGTGAAATGTTGTAACTACCGTTAAAAGTCAGCCGACGGGCATCGCCTCCGTCGAGGCTGGTTTGATAGATTTGCGGTCCACCGCTGCGATCACTGGTAAAGATAATGGAACGGCCATCGGGCGTAAAGATCGGTTCGGTGTCAATGCCCGGAGAACGCGTCAGACGGCGCATATTCGAGCTTCCGTCGGCTCCGACGATGTAAATTTGCGACAAACCGTCCCGCGTCAGGGCCACCGCCAGCTTGCTGCCGTCGGGCGACCAGGCCGGGGCGCTGTTGTTGCCCTTGAAGTTCGCGACCGGGATGCGCGCGCTGGTGGCCAGGGTGTGCACATAAACCACAGGCTTGCCGGATTCGAAGCTCACATAGGCCAGTTTGCTGCCATCGGGCGACCAGGCGGGCGAGATCACGGGCTCGCGGGACCGCAGGGCCACTTGCGGGTTCTGGCCGTCGGCGTCGGCCACCTGCAGCTCGTAGGTATTGCCGCGCTTGAGTACGTAGGCGATGCGGGTCGAGAACACGCCGCGCACGCCGGTGATCTTTTCGTAGATGCGGTCGGCGATCTGGTGCGCCACCCGGCGCAGTTCCTGTTCGGAGCCGGAGAACGCCACGCCGTCGAGCTGGCCCTTCTGGACGGTGTCGGCCAGGCGGTAGCGCACGTCGTAGCGGCCGTCGGCGCCGCGCGTGACGCTGCCATAGGCCAGGAAGTCGGCGCCCTTGTTGCGCCAGTCGTCATGGGCGATGGGCGAATCGACATTCAGGCCCGAGCCGGCGGCGCTGATCAGGCGGAACTGGCCGGTACGGGTCAGGTCGGCGCGGATGACCTCGGCGATTGCCCGGCCATGGACGTCATCTACCGCGAAATCGGCGATCGCCACCGGATACTGGGTGGCTCCGGTGCCCGAGATATCGACCCGCAGCTGGGCGTGGGCCGGCTGCCAGACCAGCAGGGCGGCGGCCGTCAGCAGGGTGAACAGCGCGCCGTACATGCGCGCGAGCCCTGGTGGAAAGGGGCGGCTGGAGGCGGGAGTCATGGTCAGCAATCTCCTGTCAGTCATACATGCGGTACACGACATCGATGACGGGCGCGTAGCGGCCTGTCGAGGGTTTGGGGAACGGGTTGCAACGCCGGATGCCGGTTTCCACGGCGCGGTCGAAGCCGCTGTTGCCCGACGAGCGCGTCAGGGTCACATTGTTGACCTTGCCGTCTGAACTCAACTGTACCCGGTATTGGGCGGTGGGGTTGGCCGAGCCGCTGCGGGGCGGGGTCGGATACGACACGCCTGGCCGCACGCAGGCGCGCACCTTGGCGCCGTAGCCGTCGTCGCGGCCGCCGCCGGCCTGGTTGCGGTCGGCGGTGCCGCCCGGGATCCCGGCGGCGCCCAGCGCGTCATTGCGGAAGGCCTCGCGCAGGGCTTTGTCGGCCGCGGCTTTCTTGGCTGCGGCCGCTTTTTCGGCGGCAGCCTTCTTGGCCGCTTCTTCCTTGGCTTTTTTCTCCGCCGCCGCTTTCTTCTCGGCAGCGGCTTTCTCGGCCGCGGCCTTCTCCGCCGCCTTTTTCTCGGCCGCGGCCTTTTCAGCGGCGGCTTTTTCCGCGGCGGCCTTCTCGGCAGCGGCTTTTTCGGCGGCCGCCTTCTCGGCAGCGGCTTTCTTCTCGGCCGCAGCTTTTTCAGCCGCGGCCTTTTCGGCGGCCTTGCGTTCCTGGTCCAGGCGCTGCTTTTCCTTCAGTTCGGCCTGGCGGCGTTCTTCCTCCAGGCGAGCCTTTTCCTTGGCGGCCTCGGCTTCCTGGCGGGCCTGCTCTTCCTGCTCGCGCTTCTTGCGCGCTGCTTCGAGCGCGATTTCGGGATCGGGCTGCGGCGGCATGGGGCGCTCTACCGGCGGCGGGGCGGGCTGCGGCTGCGGCTCGGGCTCCGGCTCGGGCTGCGGCGCCGGCTCCGGCTGCGGCTCGGGTTCGGGCCGCGGTTGCGGCGTTGGCTCGTCGGGCTGTTCTTCCGGCGGCGGCGAGTCGGGCGAGTCGCCCGCGGCCCACAATTCGACCTGCACCGGGCCAGGGTTCTCGGAATGCCAGTTGACACCGAAAATGAGGGCGACCAGCAGCAGCAGGTGCACCAGGATGGCCAGCCCCAGCGCCTTGCGGTTGTCCTGCTTGGCGGGCGCGGCCGGCGCGGTGCTGTCGTGTCGGATGATAGGCGGCGTCATAAGCGTTGCGAAAGCGGCGCGTCCAGGGGGGCGCATCAGCGCTTTTGGGGTTCCTGCGCGGCTCCGCCCTGGTCGACCAGCAGGCCCAGCCGCGTTACCCCATTGCTGCGCAGCTCATCCATGATCTTGACCACGGTTTCATAGGGCACCTTGCCGTCGGCCGCGATCACCACCGGCGTTTCGGCCGTGATGCGCTGGCGTACCTGGTCGACCAGCTGGTCGCGCGGGATGTCCTGCGGCGTGGCGCCCGCTTCGCGCATGCGCAGCGCCACCTGGCCGTCTTCCGAGATCTGCACTTCCAGGGGTTTGACCGGCACGTCCGAGGCCTGCCCGACCGAGGGCAGGTTGATCAGTCCGGGGGTGATCAGCGGCGCGGTGACCATGAAAATCACCAGCAGCACCAGCATCACGTCGATATACGGCACGACGTTGATGTCCGCTTTCATGCGGCGGCCCGCGCGGCCGTTCGAACGTACCGAAGGCATCAGCGCACCTGGCGTTGGAGGATGTTCAGGAATTCATCGACGAAACTGTCGAAGCGGATCGACAGCCGGTCGATGTCGTGGGTGTAGCGGTTGTAGGCCACCACCGCCGGGATGGCCGCGAACAGGCCGATGGCCGTGGCGATCAGCGCCTCGGCGATGCCGGGCGCCACCGAGGCCAGGGTAGCCTGCTGCATGTTCGACAGGCCGATGAAAGCGTGCATGATGCCCCACACGGTGCCCAGCAGGCCGATGTACGGGCTGACCGAGCCGGCCGAGGCCAGGAAATTCAGGTGCGATTCGAGCGAATCCATCTCGCGCTGGTAGGCGGCGCGCATGGCGCGGCGGGGGCCGTCCAGCATGGTGTTGGCGTCGCCGCCGGCGCGGCGTGCCTTCAGGAATTCCGTCATGCCTGCGTCGAAGATGCGCGCCAGCGCGCCCTGTTCGTCGCGCCGGCTGGCGACCGCCTGCTGCAGCATGGACAGGTCGCCGCCCGACCAGAAATCGTCCTCGAAGCGGCGGGTCTGGGCGTGCGCGCGCTTGATCGCCAGCCGCTTGGCGAAGATGTAGGTCCAGGACATGATGGAAATGCCCAGCAGCAGCAGCATGATGAGCTGGACGGGGACGCTGGCGTGCGCGATCAGCGAAAGCAACGACATGTCGTTGGTGACTTGCATGGTTATTCCTGAAGGGATTCCAGTTTGGTGCGGACCACTGCCGGCAGGGCCGCCGGCCGCATGTGCACGGCGTCGACACAGCAGACTTGGATATTGCCTTGCGCGAGCAGTTCCCCGTCGCGCTCGGCGCGTTGGGCGAAATCGATCGACGCGCGGCCTACTCGGGTGACGCGGCTGCGTATGATAAGCAAATCGTCCAGCCGGGCCGGTTTACGGTAAGACATGTCCAGGGAATGGACGACAAACAGCCGGCCTTCGCCGGCGACCAGCGCCGATTGCTCCACGCCCAGTTCGCGCAGCCACTCGGTGCGCGCGCGCTCCATGTACTTCAGGTAGTTGGCGTAGAACACCACGCCGCCCGCGTCCGTGTCTTCATAGTAGACACGGATGTTCAGGGCGGATTCGGCGGACTTCGGTTCGATCACAATGGCAATGGCAGCGCTCGGTGCCCGCGGGCGGGGCGGTCTACAGCGTTTCCAGCCTGGCCAGCACCTGTTCCAGGGCCGACCCGGCGGGAATCCGCGCGGCTTCGCTTTCGCGGCGGGCCTGCAATTCCACCACACCGTCGTTGAGGCCGCGTTCTCCAACTGTTACTCGCAGTGGCACGCCGATCAGCTCCCATTCAGCGAACATGACCCCTGGCCGGGCGTCACGATCGTCCAGAATGACATCCACGCCGCGAGCGCGCAGTTCGTCATATAATTTTACAGATTCGTTACGTACGGTTTCACTTTTCCCCCAGCCCACCGGGCAGATCACCACTTCGAACGGCGCAATGGCGCGCGGCCAGATGATGCCGCGGGCATCGTGGTTCTGCTCGATGGCGGCGCCGGCGATGCGGGTGATGCCGATGCCGTAGCAGCCCATCTGCAGGGTGGCCGGCTTGCCGGTCTCGTCCAGGAAGGTGGCCTTCAGGGCGTCCGAATACTTGGTGCCCAGGAAGAACACGTGGCCGACCTCGATGCCGCGCTGGATCGCCAGCCGGCCGGTGCCGTCGGGCGCCGGGTCGCCCTCGACCACGTTGCGCAGGTCGGCCACCAGTTCGGGCTCGGGCAGGTCGCGGCCCCAGTTCGCGCCGGTGTAGTGGAAGTCTTCGCGGTTGGCGCCGCAGACGAAGTCGGCCATGTTGGCGACGGTGCGGTCGGCCACCACGCGGACCGGCAGCGCCGTGCCGATCGGGCCGAGATAACCCGGCTTGCAGCCGAAATGCGCGACGATTTCGTCTTCGGTGGCAAAGCGGAAGCCGGCCAGCCCCGGCAGCTTGCCGGTCTTGATCTCGTTGAGCTCGTGGTCGCCGCGCAGCAGCAGCAGCCATACCTGCACCTTGCCGGGCTCGGGCTCGGTGGCCAGCACGATGGATTTCAGGGTGCGCTCGAGCGGCAGGCCCAGCAGGCGGGCCACGTCCTCGCACTTGGCGGCGCCCGGAGTGGGCACCGCTTCCAGGGGCTGGCCGGCCGGCGCGCGCTCGGCCAGCAGGCCGGGCGCCTCGGCCAGCTCGATGTTGGCGGCGTACTGGGAGTCGGGGTTGTAGACCAGCAGGTCTTCGCCGGTGTCGGCGATCACCTGGAATTCATGGCTGCGCGACCCGCCGATCGAGCCGGTATCGGCCGCCACCGCGCGGAATTCCAGCCCGAGCCGGCCGAAGATGCGCATGTAGGCGTCATACATCCTGTCGTAGCTCTGCTGGGCGCCAGCTTCGTCGCGGTCGAATGAATAGGCGTCCTTCATGGTGAACTCGCGGCCCCGCATCAGCCCGAAGCGGGGGCGGCGCTCGTCGCGGAACTTGGTCTGTATATGGTAGAAGTTCAGCGGCAGCTGCCGGTAGCTGTGGATCTCGTTGCGGGCGATGTCGGTGATGACTTCTTCCGAGGTCGGCTGCAGCACGAAATCCCGCTGGTGGCGGTCCTTGATGCGCAATAATTCGGGGCCGTATTGCACCCAGCGGCCGGACTCCTGCCACAGCTCGGCCGGCTGGACCACCGGCATCAGCAGCTCGATGGCGCCGGCGGCGTCCATTTCCTCGCGCACGATGGCTTCGATCTTGCGGATCACCTTCAGGCCCAGCGGCATGTAGGTATAGATGCCGCCGGCCAGCTTGCGGATCATGCCGGCCCGCGTCATCAGCCGGTGGCTGGCGACTTCGGCCTCGGCGGGGGCTTCTTTCAGCGTGTTCAGGTGGTAGGTGGATGCGCGCATATTTAAAGGTGGCTGCAGATACGTATAATCGACCGTAATTGTATTGAATTCGGTGGGGGTGGCCCATGCTCGATCGTGAAGGCTACCGCCCCAATGTCGGCATCATTCTCGTCAACGGTAAAAACGAGGTCTTTTGGGGCAAGCGAATCCGGGAACACGCATGGCAATTCCCGCAAGGCGGCATCAAGTACGGCGAAAGCCCGGTGCAGGCCATGTATCGCGAACTCCACGAGGAAGTGGGCCTGAAGCCCGAACATGTCCGCATTTTGGGGCGCACGCGCGACTGGCTGCGTTATAACGTGCCGGATCATTTCGTCCGGCGTGAATGGCGTGGCCACTATAAAGGACAAAAGCAGATCTGGTTCCTGCTGCGGCTGGTCGGCCGCGATTGCGACGTGTGCCTGCGTGCCACGTCGCATCCCGAGTTCGACGCCTGGCGCTGGAGCCAATACTGGGTGCCGCTGGATGCCGTCATCGAGTTCAAGCGCGAAGTCTACACGCTGGCGCTGAACGAGCTGTCCGGCATCCTGTTCCGCCGCCAGCACGAAACCCGCTATCTGCGCCAGCGGGTGCATGGCCAGTCGCGCGCGGCCGAGAACGCGCCGGACCCCGACAACCATGCGCATCTTGCTGGTTGAAGACGAACTCGAAATGGCGTCGTGGCTGGTGCGCGCCCTGGCGCAAAGCGGCTTCACGCCCGAGCATGCGCCCGACGCCCGCACCGCCGAGGCGCTCATGGCCGAGCACGAGTACGACGCCATCGTCATGGACCTGCGCCTGCCCGACAAGCACGGGCTGGTGGTGCTGCGCGACATGCGCGGGCGCGACGACCGCACGCCGGTGCTGCTGCTGACCGCGCAAGGGGCGCTGCAGGACCGCGTGCGCGGGCTCAACCTGGGCGCCGATGACTTCCTCACCAAGCCGTTCGCCCTGGAAGAGCTCGAGGCCCGGGTGGCGGCGCTGGTGCGGCGCAGCCGTGGCCGGCAGTTTCCCCGCCTGCAATGCGGCTCGCTGTCCTACGACGGCGAAAGCCGCGCCTTCACCCTGGACGGCGCCCTGTTGTTCCTGACCCCGCGCGAACACGCGGCGCTGGTGGCGCTGCTCACGCGCAGCGGCTATCCGGTCGACAAGGCCCAATTGTTCGACAAGGTCTTCACCCAGGACAGCGAAGCCAGCCTCGACGCCATCGAAGTGGTGCTGCACCGCCTGCGCAAGAAGCTGGCCGGCAGCGACGTGCGCATCGTCACGGTGCGCGGCCTGGGCTACATGCTGGAAAGCGTCGCCAGTGAGCCCGCCGGAACCTGACCGCCCGCGTTTCCCGCTGCTCGGCATCCGGACCCTGCTGATCACGCTATTGTTGCCTGGCGTGATCCTGCTGCTGGTCATCGACAGCTGGAACGACTACCGCACCCTGGCGGCCATTACCAACGAAGCCTACGACAGCGCGCTGCTCGAGCCGGCGCGGGTGCTCGAGAGCAGCATCGAGTTCACGCCGGACGGCGAGCTGGTCGTTTCCACGCCCGTGTACGCGCAGGTCATCCTGGAATCCAAGGCCGGGCTGCGCAAGTATTTCCGCATCGAAGAGGTGGTGCCGCCACTGCCGGAAGGGGCGGCCGGCGTGCCGGCCGCCGGCCCGACGCTGGCCGGCATGCCGGAGATGCCGCGGCCGCCGGTCTGGCCGTCCGCCCGTGGCGAGCCGGTGTTTTTCAACAGCGTCTATCGCAACGATCCCGTGCGTGTCGTGGCGGTGCTGCGCGACCTCTATTACCGGGGCCAGCACCGGCAGGTATTGGTGCTGGTGGCGGAAAGCATCGGCCGCCGCCTGCAGGCTGAATCCAGCGCGCGGCGCCAGGAACTGTTGCGCGACGCCCGCATGCTGGCGCTCGTCGCGGTGCTGGTGTGGTGGGGCGTGGCCTGGTCGCTGCGTCCGCTGGCCCGCCTGCGCAACGACATCCGGGCGCGCCGGCCCGACGACCTGACGCCGCTGGACGCTTCCCGGGTGCCCGGGGAGGTCATCCCGCTGGTCGAAGCGGTCAACTATCACGTCGCGCGGCACCGGCGGGTGCTGGACGAGCAGTCCCAGTTCCTGGCCGACGCGTCGCATCAATTGCGGACGCCGCTGGCGATCATGCTGACCCAGGCCCAGTATGCCCTGCGCGAACCCGATCCCAAGCGCGCCCAGGAAGGGCTGCGCGCCATTGTCGACCAGCTCGGGCGCACCCGCCGGCTGACCGAGCAATTGCTATCGCTGGCACACGCCAGCCAGGCCGAGCCCACCACGCGCCAACCACTGGACCTCAACGAAGTCGCGCGCAGCGTCGTGTTGCAGTACCTGCCCCTGTCGCACGAGAAGCGGCAGGACCTGGGCTGGGCGGCGGCGCCCGGCGCAGACGGCGTGCGCGATGCGGCGGTTCCCGTCCTGGGCAGCGAGGTCGAGCTGCACGAGGCCCTCTCCAACCTGGTGCACAACGCCATCCACTATGCGCCCGCCGGTTCGCGCATAACCGTGTCGGTCGCGCGCGCGGACGGGCGCGCCGAGGTCTGCGTCTCGGACAACGGCCCCGGCATCGACGCCCAGGCCCGCGCCCGTGCCTTCGCCCGCTTCGACCGCCTGGGGCCGGGCCGCCCGCCGGCGTCTTCCGGCTCCGGGCTGGGCCTGTCGATCGCGCGCGCCTATGCGCGCCGCAACGACGGCGACATCGAGTTGCGCGATGGCGAGCCCAACGAGCAGGGCGGAGTAGGCCTGGCGGCGGTGCTGTGGCTGCCGCTGGCCGAGCCTGGCACGGCCGGGAGCCAGGCTTGAGTGTCCTGGCTCAGCGCGCCCCGCTTGTGCCGCGCTCCATCCGCGCATAGACATCCGGCAGCCGGTCGGAGATGAAATCCAGCAGCGCGCGCACTGCCGGCGCCATGCCGCGCCGCGACGGATAAATACAGTGGACGATGCCGGTGGGCGAGCGCCAGTCGGGCAGCACCGGCACGAGCTGGCCCTGGCGCAGTTCCTCGTAGGTCGCCACCGTGGGCAGCAGCGCGATGCCGCGGCCGCGCACCGCCGCTTCGGTCAGCACGATGAAATCATTGCAGCAAAGTTGCGGCCGCAGCGGCACCGACACTTCTTCGTCGCGGCTATTGCGCAATGGCCAGTGCACTTCCGGTTGCGGGTCGTTGAAGCTCAGGGTGGTATGCGCGGCCAGTTCGTGCGGCGTCTCGGGCATGCCATGGCGCTGCACGTAGGCGGGGCTGGCCACCAGCGTGCTGCTGGCGACGCCCAGGTGCTTGACGACCAGCTCGGCATCGGTGTCCAGGCGGGTGCGCACGCGCAGCGCCAGGTCCACGCCTTCGCGTATGACGTCGACCCGCCGGTTGGTGGCCAGCAGCTGCACCGACACGGCGGGCCAGGTATCCAGGAACTCGGGCAGCAGCGGCGCCAGCATCTGCTGGGCAATGGAAATCGGGCAGCTCACCACCACCGGCCCGCAGGGCTCGGCCTGGAATTGGCGCATCGCTTCGGTGGCGGCCCGCGCCGAGGCCGTCATTTCGCGGCAATAGTGCAGGTAGCGCTCGCCCGCCAGAGTCAGCCGCAGGCGCCGTGTCGTGCGCTGCAGCAGGCGCACCCCCAGTGTTTCCTCCAACTGCGAGATGCGGCGCGACAGGCGGGACTTGGGGATATTCAGTGCCCGGGAAGCGGCGCTGAAGCCGCCATGCTCCACCACTTGCGAGAAATAGAACAGATCGTTCAGGTCGTGCATGAGGCACCATTGTTCTGAAAATGGAACAAGCAGTTCATCTTAATCGGGTTTATGCATTCAATGGAGATCTTTACAGTGTCTTCATGTCCACAGCGCCGCCACGCGGCTCCAAGAGAACCCCATGAAGACTCTGGTCATCCTCTCGTCCATTCTCGGCGAACGTTCCAATTCCCGGCAGCTGGCCGACCACTTGGTGCAGCGCCTGCGCCAGGTCGAGCCCGGCGGCTCGATCCGCATTCGCGACCTCGGGGCTGATCCCGTCCCTTATTTTGATGGCGCCACGGCTGGGGCGCTCTTCACGCCGGCCGAGCAACGCACCGCGGAGCAGCGCGCCATCGTTGCCCGCAGCGATGAGCTGGTGGCCGAGCTGTTCGACGCCGACCGCATCGTGTTCGCGGTGCCGGTCTACAACTTCAGCCTGCCCGCCCAGTTCAAGAGTTATCTGGACTACGTCGCCCGTGCCGGCGTGACGTTCCGCTATACCGCCGAGGGGACGTCCGAAGGGCTGATCAAGAACAAGCAGGTGATCGTGCTCAGTACCCGAGGCGGCAAGGCCGTGGGCACGCCCGACGACACGCTCACGCCGTACCTGGCGCAGATGCTGGCGTTCATCGGGTTGGAGGGCCCCGTGTTCGTGCAGGCCGAGGGCATGGCCCTGGGCCAGCCGACCGCCGAGGCGGGTTTGGCGGCGGCCCAGCAGCGCATCGATGCGCTGCTGTCCGCTGCCGCCGAAGTCCGCCAGGCCGCCTGACGGCGGCCGGCGCGCCATGCCGGCTCAGTCCCGCAGGCGCTTGATCAGGCTGGAGGTATCCCAGCGGCCGCCGCCCAGTTTCTGCACGTCGCCATAGAATTGGTCGACCAGCGCGGTGAGCGGCAGGCGGGCGCCATTGTGGCGGGCCTCGGCCAGCACCAGCCCGAGATCTTTGCGCATCCAGTCGACAGCGAAGCCGAAGTCGAACTTGTCGTCGACCATGGTGCTGCCGCGGTTTTCCATCTGCCAGCTCTGCGCGGCCCCTTTGCTGATCACGTCCAGCACCAGCTTCATGTCCAGGTCGGCCGCCTGGCCGAACGCGATGGCCTCCGACAGGCCCTGCACGATACCGGCGATGCAGATCTGGTTCACCATCTTGGCGAGCTGGCCGGCGCCCGGGCCGCCCACGCGCGTCACGGCGCGGCCGTAGGCCTGGGCCACCGGCTTGATGGCGTCGAATACCTGGGCTTCGCCGCCGCACATCACCGTCAGCACGCCATTGACGGCGCCCGCCTGGCCGCCCGAAACCGGTGCGTCGATGAACTGCAGGCCCTGTTCGCGGGCCTTGGCGTAGAGCTCGCGCGCCACGTCGGCCGACGCGGTGGTGTGGTCGACGAAGATGGCGCCGGACGCCATGCCCGCGAACGCGCCGTCTTCACCCAGCACCACACTGCGCAGGTCGTCGTCGTTGCCGACGCAGGCGAACACGATCTGGGCCCCGGCCACGGCTTCCCGTGGCGTGGCGGCGCTCTTGCCGCCGAATTCCTGGGTCCAGGCCTGGGCCTTGGCGGGGGTGCGGTTGTAGACCGTGACCTCGTGGCCGGCGCGCGCCAGGTGGCCCGCCATGGGCAGACCCATGACTCCCAGGCCGAGGAACGCGACTTTCTGGGCCACGACCTTGTCGTAGTCCCTGGAACCGATGGATGCCATTGCTGTGTCTCCCGGGTTTGAGCAGTGTGGAAAGCAGAACATTACCCCAATCCGCCCGCCGTGCGCGACCGCGCGGGACCGGCCAGGCACCAGGCTCCCCGGGGGGATCAGGTGTCAGACACCCCGATGGGGTGTCTGACACCTCCGGCGCGCCTTGACCCAAGACAGGCCGGCCGCCAGGCCCTCCGTGCCGGTCGGTTGCCGCAAAAAAACCAGGCCCCCGAGGGGGCCTGGTTCGTCCGCCATGGCGCCGTCGCCGGCGCAACGGGTCAGTCTTCTTCGACGAAGGTTTCTTCGCGCTTCTTGCGGATCGACGGCAGGGCCACCAGCACCACCAGGATCACCGCGGCGGCCAGCAGCGAGGCCGACAGGGGCCGCTCGACGAAAGTGAAGAAATCGCCGCGCGACAGCAGCAGGGCGCGCCGGAAGTTCTCCTCCATCATGGGGCCGAGCACCAGGCCCAGCAGCAGCGGGGCGCCTTCGCACTTCAACTTGGCCCAGACATAGCCCACCACGCCGAAGATGGCCGTGGTGAAGATGTCGAAGGTGTTGTAGTTCAGCGAATAGACCCCGATGGTGCAGAACACCAGGATGGCCGGGAACAGGATGCGGTAGGGCACCTTCAGCAGCTTGATCCACAGGCCGATCAGCGGCAGGTTCAGCACCACCAGCATCAGGTTGCCGATCCACATCGAGGCGATCAGGCCCCAGAACAGTTCCGGATGGCTGGTCATGACCTGCGGGCCGGGCTGGATGTTGTGGATGGTCATGGCGCCAACCATCAGCGCCATTACGGCGTTGCCCGGGATGCCCAGGGTCAGCAGGGGGATGAACGAGGTCTGCGCCGCGGCGTTGTTGGCCGATTCCGGACCGCCCAGGCCGGCCGGGTGGCCCTTGCCGAAGCGTTCGGGGTTCTTGGACAGCTTCTTTTCCAGGGTGTAGGACGCGAACGACGACAGCACCGCCCCGCCGCCCGGCAGGATGCCCAGCATCGAGCCCAGCACCGTGCCGCGCACGGCGGCCGGCGCGGCTTCCTTGAACTCCTGCTTGTTGGGGTACAGCGTGCCGATCTTGTCGGTGATGTCGACGCGGTTCTCTTTCTGCTCCAGGTTGGTCATGATCTCGGCGAAGCCGAACACGCCCATGGCCACGATGGCGAAGTCGATGCCGTCCTGCAGTTCGGGGATGCCGAAGTCGAAGCGGGCCACGCCGGAGTTCACGTCGGTGCCCACCATGCCCAGCAGCAGGCCCAGCACGATCATGGCGATCGCCTTGGGCAGTGAGCCCGAGGCCAGCACCACGGCGCCCACCAGGCCCAGGGTCATCAGCGAGAAGTACTCGGCCGGGCCGAACTTGAACGCCACTTCGGCCAGCGGGGGCGCGAAGGCGGCCAGCAGCAGCGTCGCCACGCAGCCGGCGAAGAACGAACCGATCGCGGCGATGGCCAGCGCGGCGCCGGCGCGCCCGTTACGGGCCATCTGGTGGCCGTCGAGCACGGTCACCACCGCGGATGTCTCGCCTGGCAGCGCCACCAGAATGGCGGTGGTCGAGCCGCCGTACTGCGCGCCGTAGTAAATACCCGCCAGCATGATCAGCCCGGCCACCGGCGGCAGCACGTAGGTGATCGGCAGCAGCATGGCGATGGTCGGCACCGGGCCGATGCCGGGCAGCACCCCGATCAGCGTGCCCAGGATGCAGCCCAGCAGGGCGTAGGCCAGGTTCTCGGGCGTGAACGCCACCGAGAAGCCCAGCGACAAATGTTCCAGCAATTCCATGACAGTCTCTTCCCTTTAACTCAGTTCATGCCCAGAAACGACGGCCACAGCGGGAAGATCAAGCCCAGGCCCTTGATGAACGCCAGGTATGAGAACACCACCAGGAAAATGCCGTTGGCCACCGCCACTTTGAGATTGAACTCATGGCTTGCCAGGCTGCTCGCCACCACCAGCACGAAGACCGAGATATACACGCCCAGCAGCTTCAGGATCAGGGCGTACAGGACCACCGAGCCGATCACCAGGAAGGTGATCCGCCAATCGAATTTGTCGACATGGGTTTCCGTGGCGTTCTTGGCCAGCGAGCCGAGCAGCACGATGGCGCCCAGCACGGCCAGGACCAGGCCCAGCGCGAAAGGGAAATATCCCGGTCCCATCCGGGCGGCGGTACCCATTTGGTAGCTCGCCGCTTTCCAGGCGAATCCCAGTCCAAGGGCAATGAACATCACCCCCGACCAGAAGTCCTGCCTATTGCGTAGCTGCATGATGGTCTACTCCTATTTACAGCATGTGAGTTGAAGCCGGTCCCATGCGGAAGCGGCGCACGAAGGCATTCGGTATGCCATTTGTTCTTGGAGAAGGAGGCGCCTTTTGGGCAGCGCGCATGGTAATGGAGGGGTCAGGGGCTGCAAACCCGCGCAAACGGCCGCAAATATGGGGTTTTCCCTAGAACGGGCGTCCAAGTTGTAACCCCGGGGCAGAACGGCTCCGGAATGAAAGCAAAGTGAAAGTAAATAGAAAGAAGGGCGAAAGCCGCCACCGGCTCGACGGACGTTTTATGCTTCTGGTTCGTACGCCCGGGCCTGTCCCGAAGTCCTACCGAATATTGCCGTATTTCTCACCTTGCGTGCGGCCGCCCGGCCAGCCCGCGGATGGTTTACGATAGCGCCCATGCTGCAAGACCTCGATCAACTCGCCGCCCGTATCGGGCAACTGGTGCAACGCACGCGGCAACTGCATGCCGAGCGTGATGCGTTGCGTGTCCGCCTGAGCCAAAGTGAAGCCAGCCAGCGCTCGCTCGAGCAGCGTTGCGCCGAGCACCAGGCCGAAATCCAGGCCTTGCAAGCCAAGCTGCAGGAGCACGACGGCACCGTCGCCGGCATGCTGGCGGAAGCCCGCCAGGCCGAAGCCGACCTGCGCGAGCAGCTCGCCCGCGAAGCCGCCGAGCGCCAGGCCGTCGAGTCGCGCTCCAGCGCTCGCGAGGCCGAGCTGCAGGGCAGCCTCAGCGCGCGCGACACCGATCTCCAGCGCCTGCGCGTCGCCGCCGCCGCCGCGCGCGAACGCATCGACACCGTCCTGGCCAAGCTGCCGGGCGCGCCGACCGGAGAACAGCCGTAATGGAACGCATCGATGTCACCATCCTGGGCCGCGACTACTCGCTCGCCTGCTCCGCCGACGAAAAACCCGCGCTAATGGCCGCGGTGCGCCATGTCGACCACCTCATGCTTCGCATCCAGGGTTCCGGCAAGGTTTCCAGCAACGAACGCATCGCCGTCATGGCCGCGCTGCAGATCGCCGGCGAGCTGCTGGCCATGAAAGCGCCCGACGGACCTCTGGGCGGTTTGGCGGTCGGCGACTTCAAGCGTAGAATCGAGGACATGAACTCCTTGCTCGACGACGCCTTGTCCGGGCAGGAAAAATTGCTGTAGGGCGCAAGCCCCCAGCGTGTCGGTCATCACGCATTGTTTTTCAGTTTGTCCCTGCCGTGTTCGTGACTCGGCCATACATTCTCTGAACCTATGTCTTACGGCATATGGTTGCGTGAATGGCGAGCTGGAGCGATCGTCTCTCGCAGACGAACCCGACGCTCGACGGAACGCGACCACCTTGAACCTTACGGTTCGAGATGCCGGCCTAGACGGCACAGGCGGGGCATCTACTCCGGCGGGCCTGCACAGCGGCAGGTCCGCGCCGGACATCCACTTCCTCTCTTTCCCTCCACTCTGACAGGTTTGCCATGCACTCCTATCCCGCGTTCTCGTTGACTCGGATCGCCGCCGCGTGCTGCGCCGCCCTGGCCCTGGCGGCCGCCCAGCCGGCCTGGGCGCAGCCGCAGCAGGCGCCGCAGGCCGAAGCACCCGCCAAGCGCGCGCCCGAGCTCACGCTCCAGGCTTCCGCCTCGTCCGATGTGCAACAGGATACGGTACGCATCACCCTGGCCACCGAGCTCGAGGCGGCCTCCCAGGCGGCCGCCGGCAAGGCCCTGACCGCCGCGCTGGACGAAGTCGTCAAGCGGGCCCAGGGAACCAAGGGCGTGGAAGTGCGCACCGGCGGCTACAACGTCTGGCCCAATGCCAACGACAAGGGCAAGATCCAGAACTGGCGCGCCCGCGGTGAAATCACGCTGGAATCCAAGGACTTCGCCGCCGCCTCGGCGCTCGCGTCCAAGCTGGGCGACAAGGCCGCCATCGCGCAGATCAGCTTCCTGCTGTCACGCGAAGCGCGCGAGGCCGAAGAGCGCAAGCTGCTCGGCCAGGCCGCCGAAGCCTTCCGCGACCGCGCGCTGGCGGCCGCCACGGCCTTCGGCTTCAGCGGCTACCAGGTGCGGCAGCTCGAACTGAGCGGCGGCGGCTCGCCGGTGCCGGTGCCGCGCCCCATGGGCGCCCAGATGATGGCCAAGAGCAGCATGGCCGAAGCGGCCGATGTGCCGCTCGAGGCGGGCAAGGTCACCGTCAGCATCGCCGTCAACGGGACGGTTGTCTTGCACTGAGCACGTACATCGCGATTCCGGCCAGCACCATGGGCAGGGACAGCCACTGTCCCATGCTCATGCCGCCGGCCAGCAGGCCCAGGAAGTCGTCCGGCTCGCGGGTGAATTCCACCAGGAACCGGAACGCGCCATAGCCGATCAGGAACAGCGCGCTCACCTGGCCTGTGGGGCGCGGCTTGCTGGAAAACCACCACAACAGCGCGAACAGCGCGATGCCCTCCAGTCCCAGTTCATAGAGCTGCGACGGATGGCGCGGCAGCCCGTCGCCCGACTGCGGGAACACCATCGCCCAGGGCACATCCGTGGGCCGGCCCCACAGTTCGCCATTGATGAAGTTGCCCAGCCGGCCCGCGCCCAGGCCCAGGGGGATCAGCGGCGCGATGAAATCGCTGACCGTGAAGAACGACACGCCTTTCTTGCGCGCGAACAGCAGCATCACCAGGATGACGCCGATCAGCCCGCCGTGGAAGGACATGCCGCCTTCCCACAGGTAGAGCGTTTCCAGCGGGTGCGCCAGGTAATAGCCGGGCTTGTAGAACAGCACATAGCCCAGCCGGCCGCCCAGCACCACGCCCAGCACGCTGTAGAAAATCAGGTCTTCCAGGTCGCGCGGGGTGAAGGCCGGCGTGTGGCCGCGCGCCAGGCGCACGCGGCCCAGCGCATAGACGAGCGCGAAGCCCACCAAGTACATCAGGCCATACCAATGGATGGCCAGGGGGCCGATGCGCAGGGCCACGGGATCGAATTCGGGATAGTGCAGCATATTCCGCCACGCAGAAAAAGATTGGTCGATAATAACCGGCGAACGTGTCGCCCCGGCATCGCGGGCGACCGCGCCATCGCGCAATACCGGAGACAGACCATGCCGAACAACGAACGTTCACGCCATATCACCCACGGCGTCGCCCGCGCGCCCAACCGGGCCATGTACTACGCCCTGGGCTACCAGGAGGCGGATTTCGAAAACCCCATGATCGGCGTGGCCAATGGCCATTCCACCATCACGCCCTGCAACAGCGGCCTGCAGCGCCTGGCCGACGCTGCCATCGAGGCGGTGCGGGCGGCGCGCGCCAATCCGCAGGTGTTCGGCACGCCCACCATCTCCGACGGCATGTCCATGGGCACCGAGGGCATGAAATACTCGCTGGTGTCGCGCGAAGTCATCGCCGACTGTATCGAGACCGCCGTGCAGGGCCAGTGGATGGACGGCGTGGTGGTCATCGGCGGCTGCGACAAGAACATGCCGGGCGGCATGATCGCGCTGGCCCGCATGAACGTGCCCGGCATCTATGTCTACGGCGGCACCATCAAGCCGGGCCGCTACCAGGGCAAGGACCTCACCATCGTGTCGGTGTTCGAGGCCGTGGGCGAGTTCACCATGGGCCGCATGGACCAGGAGGACTTCAAGCAGATCGAGAAATGCGCCATTCCCGGGTCGGGCTCGTGCGGCGGCATGTACACCGCCAACACCATGAGCTCGGCCTTCGAGGCGCTGGGCATGAGCCTGCCGTATTCCAGCACCATGGCCAACGAAGACGACGAGAAGGTCGCCTCCGCGGCCGAGTCGGCGCGCGTGCTGGTGGATGCCGTGCGGCGCGGCGTGCGTCCGCGCGACATCATTACCCGCGAATCGATCGAGAACGCCGTCTCGGTCATCATGGCCACGGGCGGCTCCACCAACGCCGTGCTGCACTTCCTGGCCATTGCCCACGCCGCCGAAGTGCCCTGGACCATCGACGATTTCGAGCGCATCCGCCAGCGCGTGCCGGTCATCTGCGACCTCAAGCCGTCGGGCCGCTACGTGGCCACCGACCTGCACCGGGCCGGCGGCATCCCGCAGGTCATGAAGCTCCTGCTCGACGCCGGCCTCTTGCACGGGCATTGCATGACCATCACCGGCAAGACCATCGCCGAGACGCTGGCCGACGTGCCGTCCGCGCCGCGCGCCGACCAGGACGTCATCCGCCCCATCGACCGTCCGCTGTATCCGCACGGGCACCTGGCCATCCTCAAGGGCAACTTGTCGCCCGAAGGCTGCGTGGCCAAGATCACCGGCCTGAAGAATCCCTCCATTACCGGTCCCGCGCGCGTCTTCGATTCCGAAGACGACGCCATGGCCGCCATCATGGACCGCCGCATCCGCGACGGCGACGTGGTGGTGATCCGCTACGAAGGCCCCAAGGGCGGTCCCGGCATGCGCGAGATGCTGGCCCCCACCTCCGCCCTGATCGGCCAAGGACTGGGCGAGACCGTCGGGCTCATCACCGACGGGCGCTTCTCCGGCGGGACCTGGGGCATGGTCGTGGGGCACGTCGCGCCCGAGGCCTATGTGGGCGGCCCCATCGCCCTGATCCGCGAGGGCGATTCGGTTACCATCGACGCTCACCAGCTTTTGCTGCAACTCAATATTTCTGACGAGGAAATGGCGGCGCGCCGCGAGGCCTGGGTCCAGCCCAAGCCCCGGTACACGCGCGGTGTGCTTGCCAAGTTCGGCAAGCTGGCCGGCACCGCCAGCCGTGGGGCAGTCACCGATGCGTTTGAAGAGTAGTCTGGCGGCAGTGGCCGCCTGCGTCCTGTCTGCGGGCCTGCCGGCCGCCGCGCCGGCCCAGGAAACCGGCGCCGAGCTGGCGCGCAACAAGGCCTGCATGGCCTGTCACCAAGTCGATAGCAAGCGCGTAGGGCCGCCCCTGCGCAGCGTGGCGGAACGCTATGCCGGGCAGGGCGACGCCATGGTGCAGTATCTGGCGGACAAGATCCGCAACGGCGGCCGCGGCGCCTGGGGGGCGGTCCCCATGCCGGCCCAGCGCCAGGTCGGCGAAGACGAAGCGCGCCAACTGGCGCAATGGATCCTCTCCCTGGCGCCCGCCAAGCCCCAATAACCTCGCTCGGCGCGCCCGGCGGGCCGTCCGCGGCACCGCCCTTTGAACAAGGAATCGCCATGTCGGAACAAGCTTCTGCAGCAAATAACCAGGTCGCCGTGCTGGGCGGCGGCTGCTTCTGGTGCGTCGAGGCCGTGCTGGCCGACCTGCGCGGCGTGGTCAGCGTCGTGCCGGGCTATAGCGGCGGCCACGTCGACCACCCCACCTATGAGCAAGTGTGCGGCAAGCAGACCGGCCACGTCGAGGTGGCGCGGGTCGAGTTCGACCCCGCCGTGCTCTCGTACAGCGACCTGCTGCGCGTCTTCTTCGCCACCCACGACCCCACCACGCCGGGCCGCCAGGGCAACGACGTCGGCCCCCAATACGAATCCACCATCTTCTGGCAGGACGAATCGCAGCGCCAGCAGGCGCAGGAGGTCATGGCCGAGATCGAGGCGCAGCAAATCTACGACGCCCCGCTGGTCACGCACCTGCGTGAGCCGGCCACTTTCTGGCCGGCCGAAGACTACCACCGCAATTATTTCGCCATGCACCCCGAGCAGGGTTATTGCCAGTTCGTCATCGCGCCCAAGGTGGCCAAGTTCCGCAAGCAGTTCCGCGACCGCCTGGCGCGATGACGCTGCAGGCCGGTGTCAGTCCACGGCCTTGACGACGCCGCGACGCATCTGGTCCAGCTCGATGGATTCGAACAACGCCTTGAAATTACCTTCGCCGAAGCCGTCGTTGCCCTTGCGTTGGATGATCTCGAAGAAGATCGGACCGATCTGGTTCTCGGTGAAGATCTGCAGCAGCAGGCCGCCGCCGGGGGCGCCGTCGAGCAGGATGCGGTTCTTCTGCAGGCGCGCCACGTCTTCGCCATGGTTCGGCAGGCGCCGGTCCAGCAGCTCATAGTAGGTGTCCGGCGTATCCAGGAACGCCACGCCGTTCTGGCGCAGCGCCTCGACCGTCGCGTAGATGTCGTCGGTCGCCATGGCGATATGCTGGATCCCTTCGCCGCGGTACAGGTCCAGGTATTCCTGAATCTGGCCTTTCTCTTCCGTGCCTTCCTCGTTGATCGGGATGCGGATGTTGCCGCATGGCGAGGTCATGGCCTTGGACTTCACCCCGGTGACCTTGCCCTCGATGTCGAAATAGCGGATCTCGCGGAAGTTGAACAGCCGCTCATAGAATTCGGACCATTCGGCCATGCGGCCCTTGTGCACGTTGTGCGTCAGGTGGTCCACCAGCGTCAGCCCCGCGCCGGCGTGCGTCAGGTCGCTGGCGGCGGTCTGCACGTCCAGCGGCTCGAAGTCCACGTCATAGATGCTGATGTCCCCGATGCCGCCATGGCCGTTCTTGCCGCGCCAGCGGTCCACCAGGTAGATGAGCGAATCGCCAATGCCCTTGATGGCCGGAATGTTCAGTTCCATCGGGCCGCTGTGCGAATCAAAACCCCACGCGCCCAGCTCCAGCGCGCGCTTATAGGCCTTGGCCGCGTCCTGTACGCGAAAGCCAATGGCACAGATCGACGGGCCGTGCAGGCGGGCGAAGCGCTGCGCGAACGAGTCGGGTTCGGCGTTGATCAGGAAATTCACGCCGCCCTGGCGGTACAGCGTTACGTCCTTGTGGCGGTGCCGGGCGATCGCCTTGAAGCCCAGTGTCTCGAATACCTTGCGCAGCGCGGCCGGGTCCGGCGCGGCATATTCGATGAACTCGAAGCCGGCGGTCCCCATCGGGTTGTCCCAGGTCTGGAAAGAGGTGTTCATGAGAGGCGCTCCCTTGTGTCGTGTTGGAGGACTCGAAAATCAAGTCTAGGACGGAGATTGTAGGTAGCAAAGCGCAGCAGACGATTGCAAACATGCCCCGATAAGGCCGGTATTGAGCAATAATATTGCTCATCAATATATATTCGAGGCAGATAATGTCAGATACAGAGCTGGACAGGACAGATCGACGAATTCTGGCCGAATTGCAGCGCGACGGCCGCCTCAGCAACCAGGAACTGGCCGACCGGGTCTCCTTGTCGCCCAGCCCGTGCCTGCGCCGGGTGCGCCGGCTCGAAGAGCGGGGTTTCATCAAGCGCTACGTCGCCCTGGTCGACGCCGAGAAAGTCGGCCTGGGCCTGCTGGCGTACGTCACCATCCGCCTGAACAAGCATGTCGGCGGCAGCCACGCGCCCATGGGCGAGTTCGCCCGCGACGTGCAGCGCTGGCCCGAAGTGGTGGAGTGCTATGCCATGTCCGGCGACATGGACTACCTGCTGCGCGTGCAAGTGGCCGACCTGGCCCATTTTTCGCGCTTCGCCATGGACACGCTCATGCGCCATCCCGCGGTGGTGGACATGAAGTCCTTCTTCGCGTTGCAGCAAATCAAAGAAACCACCGAGCTGCGCCTGTAGCTATAGGTATAGAAGGGCGGTCTGCCCCTGGCCGTCCCTGTTTGTTTTGGCGGTTTCAAAAAATAGTGTCGTACTGGCCGTCACGCCGTTGTCATCTGTGCTATAGTCTCGCTCCTTCGCTTCCTGAACGTGATTTTCCAGGTGGCGAAGGGCCGGAATCTTTTGCGGCGAATGGCACGATGCCTCACAGCGTTGTTGCACGAATTGCAAAAGTCGTGTTAAGATTTCGGGCTTGGCAGTTGACGAAAACATCAGGGTTAACCCTGATGTCCAGGCAGCAAGCCAACAGCAAGTCAGATTCGATCGATTTGACAGGTTTTAAAAAAGGCCTCATAATCTCGTTTCTGTGCTGCTGAGACAGCAAGCCGGTTGCGAAGCAGCTGGCGGGCAGTGAGCGGTACCTGTTCTTTAACAACGAAACAACCGATAAGTGTGGGCGCTTGGTGGGCCGCGCGAGGCGGGTCTGGCGTAAGCCGGGCTTGCCAGGCCAAAGAGAACCAAGTGCTCACATCGAAGTGAAGAACCTTGAATATGTCAAAGATATTCATCGAACCTCACTTCCTTTGAGCAAAGTGCTGCTACTTCGGTAGCGGTGCGCGAACTACAGAGATTGAACTGAAGAGTTTGATCCTGGCTCAGATTGAACGCTAGCGGGATGCTTTACACATGCAAGTCGAACGGCAGCGCGGACTTCGGTCTGGCGGCGAGTGGCGAACGGGTGAGTAATGTATCGGAACGTGCCCAGTAGCGGGGGATAACTACGCGAAAGCGTAGCTAATACCGCATACGCCCCATGGGGGAAAGCGGGGGACCTTCGGGCCTCGCACTATTGGAGCGGCCGATATCGGATTAGCTAGTTGGTGGGGTAAAGGCCTACCAAGGCGACGATCCGTAGCTGGTTTGAGAGGACGACCAGCCACACTGGGACTGAGACACGGCCCAGACTCCTACGGGAGGCAGCAGTGGGGAATTTTGGACAATGGGGGCAACCCTGATCCAGCCATCCCGCGTGTGCGATGAAGGCCTTCGGGTTGTAAAGCACTTTTGGCAGGAAAGAAACGGCCCTGGCTAATACCTGGGGCAACTGACGGTACCTGCAGAATAAGCACCGGCTAACTACGTGCCAGCAGCCGCGGTAATACGTAGGGTGCAAGCGTTAATCGGAATTACTGGGCGTAAAGCGTGCGCAGGCGGTTCGGAAAGAAAGATGTGAAATCCCAGGGCTTAACCTTGGAACTGCATTTTTAACTACCGGGCTAGAGTGTGTCAGAGGGAGGTGGAATTCCGCGTGTAGCAGTGAAATGCGTAGAGATGCGGAGGAACACCGATGGCGAAGGCAGCCTCCTGGGATAACACTGACGCTCATGCACGAAAGCGTGGGGAGCAAACAGGATTAGATACCCTGGTAGTCCACGCCCTAAACGATGTCAACTAGCTGTTGGGGGCTTCGGCCCTTGGTAGCGCAGCTAACGCGTGAAGTTGACCGCCTGGGGAGTACGGTCGCAAGATTAAAACTCAAAGGAATTGACGGGGACCCGCACAAGCGGTGGATGATGTGGATTAATTCGATGCAACGCGAAAAACCTTACCTACCCTTGACATGTCTGGAATGCCGAAGAGATTTGGCAGTGCTCGCAAGAGAACCGGAACACAGGTGCTGCATGGCTGTCGTCAGCTCGTGTCGTGAGATGTTGGGTTAAGTCCCGCAACGAGCGCAACCCTTGTCATTAGTTGCTACGAAAGGGCACTCTAATGAGACTGCCGGTGACAAACCGGAGGAAGGTGGGGATGACGTCAAGTCCTCATGGCCCTTATGGGTAGGGCTTCACACGTCATACAATGGTCGGGACAGAGGGCAGCCAACCCGCGAGGGGGAGCCAATCCCAGAAACCCGATCGTAGTCCGGATCGCAGTCTGCAACTCGACTGCGTGAAGTCGGAATCGCTAGTAATCGCGGATCAGCATGTCGCGGTGAATACGTTCCCGGGTCTTGTACACACCGCCCGTCACACCATGGGAGTGGGTTTTACCAGAAGTAGTTAGCCTAACCGCAAGGGGGGCGATTACCACGGTAGGATTCATGACTGGGGTGAAGTCGTAACAAGGTAGCCGTATCGGAAGGTGCGGCTGGATCACCTCCTTTAAGAGCTTGAAGTGCGGACTATTAAGCGTCCACGCTTATCGGTTGTTGACATGTGTAGCCGGGATCGGTTGCGGGCGTTGGGTGAGGGGGAGTCCTCCCTGGGCCGCGACCCTGACTGCTGATCCGAAGAGGGTTTTTGGGTCTGTAGCTCAGTCGGTTAGAGCACCGTCTTGATAAGGCGGGGGTCGTTGGTTCGAATCCAACCAGACCCACCAGGTATTTCCTGTGGCGGCGGCCGGTAGTGGTCGCGGATGAGGGGATACGGGGGTGTAGCTCAGCTGGGAGAGCGCCTGCTTTGCAAGCAGGATGTCATCGGTTCGATCCCGTTCACCTCCACCACGCGCTAGAGTTCAACGCCCAGGGTTGCGAGTCGGCCCTGTGCGTTGGGTTTTGCCCAATGCAAGCTATACATCGTTCTTTAACAATTAGGAAGAAGCACAACGAAAGTGTGTTCATGTAGTAGTTGGCGCGAGCCGATGAAAATGAGCACGGGTTGTGATTGCATAGATTTAGTTCCAAGTCTCAAGATTCCGGTCGCAGTTGGATCGGGATAGCTTTGAAACTTATGAACGGCACAAACGCGAAACATATCAGCGTCCTATAAGACGGTAGTGTTATAGGATCAAGCGACTAAGTGCATATGGTGGATGCCTTGGCGATCACAGGCGAAGAAGGACGTGGTAGCCTGCGAAAAGCTGCGGGGAGCTGGCAAACAAGCTTTGATCCGCAGATGTCCGAATGGGGAAACCCACCGCGCAAGCGGTATCCCTGGCTGAATACATAGGCCAGTGGAGGCGAACCGGGTGAACTGAAACATCTCAGTAGCTCGAGGAACAGACATCAACCGAGATTCCGAAAGTAGTGGCGAGCGAAATCGGAGTAGCCTTTACGATTTAGCCAATCAGATAGTCGAACGGGATGGAAAGCCCGGCCGTAGCAGGTGATAGCCCTGTAGACGAAATCTGGCTGGTGGAACTAGGCGTAAGAGAAGTAGGGCGGGACACGTGAAATCCTGTCTGAAGATGGGGGGACCATCCTCCAAGGCTAAATACTCGTGATCGACCGATAGTGAACCAGTACCGTGAGGGAAAGGCGAAAAGAACCCCGGAAGGGGAGTGAAATAGATCCTGAAACCGTATGCATACAAACAGTCGGAGCCTCTTAATGGGGTGACGGCGTACCTTTTGTATAATGGGTCAGCGACTTACATTCAGTGGCGAGCTTAACCGGATAGGGAAGGCGTAGCGAAAGCGAGTCCGAACAGGGCGAATCAGTCGCTGGGTGTAGACCCGAAACCAGATGATCTACCCATGGCCAGGTTGAAGGCACGGTAACACGTGCTGGAGGACCGAACCCACTAGTGTTGAAAAACTAGGGGATGAGCTGTGGATAGGGGTGAAAGGCTAAACAAATCTGGAAATAGCTGGTTCTCTCCGAAAACTATTTAGGTAGTGCCTCAAGTATGACTGCGGGGGGTAGAGCACTGTTATGGCTAGGGGGTCATGGCGACTTACCAAACCATGGCAAACTCCGAATACCCGCAAGTCCAGCTTGGGAGACAGAGCACCGGGTGCTAACGTCCGGACTCAAGAGGGAAACAACCCAGACCGCCAGCTAAGGTCCCAAATTATCGCTAAGTGGGAAACGAAGTGGGAAGGCATAGACAGTCAGGAGGTTGGCTTAGAAGCAGCCATCCTTTAAAGAAAGCGTAATAGCTCACTGATCGAGTCGTCCTGCGCGGAAGATGTAACGGGGCTCAAGCGATAAACCGAAGCTGCGGGTGTGTACTTTGTACACGCGGTAGGAGAGCGTTCTGTAAGCCTGCGAAGGTGGCTTGTAAAGGCTGCTGGAGGTATCAGAAGTGCGAATGCTGACATGAGTAGCGATAAAGGGGGTGAAAAGCCCCCTCGCCGTAAGTCCAAGGTTTCCTGCGCAACGTTCATCGGCGCAGGGTGAGTCGGCCCCTAAGGCGAGGCAGAGATGCGTAGCTGATGGGAAGCGGGTTAATATTCCCGCACCGTCGTACAGTGCGATGGGGGGACGGATCGCGGAAGGTCATCAGGGTGTTGGATGTCCCTGTTGCTGCATTGGAGAAGGCGCTTTAGGCAAATCCGGGCGCGTAATTCAAGGGTGTGGCACGAGATCCCATGTGGATCGAAGTGATTGGAAGTGGTTCCAAGAAAAGCCTCTAAGCTTCAGCTGTACGAGACCGTACCGCAAACCGACACAGGTGGACGGGATGAATATTCCAAGGCGCTTGAGAGAACTCAGGAGAAGGAACTCGGCAAATTGATACCGTAACTTCGGGAGAAGGTATACCCCGGTAGGGTGAGGCGCCTGCGCGCCAAGCTCGATGGGGTCGCAGAGAATCGGTGGCTGCGACTGTTTATTAAAAACACAGCACTCTGCCAAGACGAAAGTCGACGTATAGGGTGTGACGCCTGCCCGGTGCCGGAAGGTTAAGTGATGGGGTGCAAGCTCTTGATCGAAGCCCCGGTAAACGGCGGCCGTAACTATAACGGTCCTAAGGTAGCGAAATTCCTTGTCGGGTAAGTTCCGACCTGCACGAATGGCGTAACGATGGCCACACTGTCTCCTCCTGAGACTCAGCGAAGTTGAAGTGTTTGTGATGATGCAATCTACCCGCGGCTAGACGGAAAGACCCCATGAACCTTTACTGTAGCTTTGCATTGGACTGTGAACCGGCCTGTGTAGGATAGGTGGGAGGCGCAGAAACCGAGTCGCCAGATTCGGTGGAGCCGTCCTTGAAATACCACCCTGGTTTGTTTGCGGTTCTAACCTTGGTCCGTTATCCGGATCGGGGACAGTGCATGGTAGGCAGTTTGACTGGGGCGGTCTCCTCCCAAAGCGTAACGGAGGAGTTCGAAGGTACGCTAGGTACGGTCGGAAATCGTGCTGATAGTGCAATGGCATAAGCGTGCTTGACTGTGAGACTGACAAGTCGAACAGGTGCGAAAGCAGGACATAGTGATCCGGTGGTTCTGAATGGAAGGGCCATCGCTCAACGGATAAAAGGTACTCTGGGGATAACAGGCTGATACCGCCCAAGAGTTCATATCGACGGCGGTGTTTGGCACCTCGATGTCGGCTCATCTCATCCTGGGGCTGTAGCCGGTCCCAAGGGTATGGCTGTTCGCCATTTAAAGAGGTACGTGAGCTGGGTTTAAAACGTCGTGAGACAGTTTGGTCCCTATCTGCCGTGGGCGTTGGATACTTGACGGAGCCTGCTCCTAGTACGAGAGGACCGGAGTGGACGTACCTCTGGTGTACCGGTTGTCATGCCAATGGCATTGCCGGGTAGCTAAGTACGGAAGAGATAACCGCTGAAGGCATCTAAGCGGGAAACTCGTCTGAAGATTAGGTATCCCGGGGGCTTGACCCCCCTGAAGGGTCGTTCGAGACCAGAACGTTGATAGGTCGGGTGTGGAAGCGCAGTAATGCGTTGAGCTAACCGATACTAATTGCCCGTGCGGCTTGATCCTATAACTCTGCGGGTTTTATAGACCTGGTATGAGCGCGTAGCATTCAAGTGCCGTTCAAACAAACTTCATAACCCTCGCCCCATCCCGGGCGCGATGTGCTTCTTCCGAATTGGGGCGCCGGCCACAGGCCTGCGCCCAACCCGCTACGCCTGACGACCATAGCAAGGTGGTCCCACTCCTTCCCATCCCGAACAGGACAGTGAAACGCCTTCGCGCCGATGATAGTGCACATCCGTGTGTGAAAGTAGGTCATCGTCAGGCTCTTATCCCCCAAAACCCCAGTGAGCATCCCTCACTGGGGTTTTGCTTTTGCAGCGCCATAAGTCCATCTCGCGTCGCGACCCCGCCACATCGCGGTAACACGGCCTGCCGCCAACCCCGGGCATGCGTCTTTGTGCGGTAAGATTGACTAAATCTATTCGATGGAGCGGCTATCGTGAGCGATCCCCAGACTTCCCTACCCAGCAATTCCCCCGATTTGCGCACGTTGACCCATGTGGCCTATGGCCTGTATGCGCTGGGTTTTCTCACGGGCGGCTTCCTTGGCATTGCCACGCTGGCGGCTGTAGTGCTGATGTACGTCAAGCGTGCCGATACGGCGGGCACCATGTATGCCGCGCATTTCGATTGGCTGCTGCGCACCTTCTGGTGGGCATTGCTGTGGCTGGCCATCAGTGCCATCGCCACGCTGATTTTCATTGGCTGGATCGGCCTGGCCGCCACCGTGGTGTGGGTGCTGTACCGCCTGATCAAGGGCTGGCTGGCCTTGCTGGAAGGGTCTGCGCCTACATCCTACGCCTGAAGGCCATGCCATATGACAACGGCTGACCAATAGGTCAGCCGTTTGTATTTTGGGAGTCCGCCAGGCGGGTGCATCGGCGCCGGCCGGAGTGCACTGTGCGGGCAGGGGGCTCGGACGAGGAATACAGGCTTGTAGAGCCTGGAGCAGCGGCCCTGGCGCGCGCGTCGGGCGGAGGGCAGGGACGTACCAGGTACGCCCTTTGCCGGCTTACTTCAGATGGGCGTTGACCAGCTTGGTCAGTTCGAACATCGTGACCTGGTCTTTGCCGAAGATCGGACGCAGCTTGGCATCGGCGTTGATGTTGCGCTTGTTGCTGGCATCTTGCAGGTTGTGTTTCTTGATGTATTCCCAGATCTTTTTGGTGACCTCGGTGCGCGGCACGGCTTCGGAGCCAATGACGGCGGCCAGCTCTGCGCTGGGGGTCAGCGGCTTCATGAATGCGGCGTTCGGCTTGCGTGCGGTCGCGGGTTTGGAGGTTGTAGCCATAATGCGGCGCTCCTTCTCTGGCTGTTGGAAAAATTGTCCTGCGGGCGGAGCATAACGTGTCTCCCAGCCAAAGACAAAGCCATTTATGCTCTGTAGCAACTAAAATGGGGACTTGGACACCCCATTACCAAGGTGTGTAACGTCTCATGTACGCCAGATCCGCGCTCGAATCCATCCGCCTGTTTCACGACGAATTGACGGCCATACGCCGCGATTTGCACGCCCATCCGGAACTGGGTTTCGAAGAGGTGCGCACGTCCGGCATCGTGGCCGGCGCGCTGGAGGCCCTGGGCCTGGAAGTGCACCGGGGCATCGGCAAGACGGGCGTCGTGGGGGTGATACGCGGACGGCGCTGCGATAGCGGGCGCATGATCGGTCTGCGCGCCGACATGGACGCCTTGCCCATGACCGAAGACAACGACTTCGCCTACAAGTCGAGCAAGCCGGGTCTGATGCACGGCTGCGGGCACGATGGCCATACCGCGATCCTGATCGGCGCGGCGCGCTATCTGGCGCAGACGCGCAACTTCGACGGCACTGCCGTGTTGATCTTCCAGCCGGCCGAAGAAGGCAGGGGCGGCGCCAAGGCAATGATCGAGGACGGGCTGTTCGACACCTTCCCGTGCGATGCCATTTACGCACTCCACAACTGGCCAGGCCTCAAGCCGGGCACGGTCGGCATCAACCCGGGCCCCATGATGGCGGCCGCAGACCGTTTCGAGATCACCATCACCGGGCGGGGCGGCCATGGCGCGCATCCGTACCAGACCATCGACCCAGTCACCATCGCCGGCCACGTCATCACGGCGCTGCAGACCATTGTGTCGCGCAATGTGAATCCGCTCGACTCCGCGGTGCTGTCGATCGGCTCGCTGCAGGCCGGGCACCCGGGCGCCATGAGCGTGATCCCGCGCGAGGCCAAGATGGTCGGCACGGTGCGCACGTTCCGCAAGTCGGTGCAGGAAATGGTGGAAACGCGCATGCGCGAATTGGTCGGCGCGGTGGCAGGCGGCTTCGGCGCCACCGCGGAAATCGAGTACCAGCGCATTTATCCGGCCACCCTGAATACGCCGCAGCATGCCGACTTGGTGGCCGACATCGCGACCGACATGGTCGGCAAGGAAAACGTGGTGCGCGACCTGACGCCTTCGATGGGTTCCGAGGATTTTTCGTTCATGCTGCAGACGCGGCCCGGCGCGTATTTCCGGTTGGGGCAGGGCGGCGCCGAGTCGGGCTGCCTATTGCATAATTCCCGTTTCGACTTCAATGATGCCGTGATTCCGCTGGGCAGCGCGATGTTCTGCGCCCTGGCCGAACGCGGCATGCCTCTGGCCGATTGAGCCGCCATTTTCCGCTTTCATGTCCTCTCAGAACGCTACGCAACTGACCATCACCCGCCCGGACGACTGGCACCTGCACCTGCGCGACGGCGCCGCACTGCAAGCCGTGGTGGGTGACACGGCCCGCCAATTCGCGCGCGCCATCATCATGCCGAACCTGCGGCCGCCGGTGACCACCACCGAGCAGGCGCTGGCCTATCGGCAGCGCATCGACGACGCGCTGCGCCGGCATGGCGACGTGGGAGATTTCACGCCGCTGATGACGCTGTACCTGACCGACAACACGCCGGCCGAGGAAATCATCCGCGCCCACGCGTCGGGCCAGGTCCACGCCGTGAAACTATATCCGGCGGGCGCCACCACCAATTCGGATGCCGGCGTGACCGACCTGCTGGGCAAGTGCGGCAAGGCCCTGCAGGCCCTGGAGCATTGCGGCATGCCCTTGCTGGTGCATGGCGAGGTGACCGACCCGGACATCGATGTGTTCGACCGCGAGGCGGTGTTCATCGAGCGCGTCATGCAGCCGCTGCGCCGTGCCTACCCGGGCCTGAAAGTGGTGTTCGAGCACATCACCACCAAGGACGGCGCCGAGTACGTGCGCGACGCCGAAGGCCCCATCGGCGCCACCATCACCCCGCAGCACCTGCTGTACAACCGCAATGCCATTTTTACGGGCGGGGTGCGGCCGCACTGGTATTGCCTGCCCATTCTCAAGCGCGAAGTGCACCGGCAGGCGCTGGTCGAGGCTGCCACCAGCGGCAGCCCGCGCTTCTTCCTGGGTACCGACAGCGCGCCGCATGCGCGCGGGCTGAAGGAACATGCCTGCGGCTGCGCGGGATGCTATACCGCGCTGCATGCCATGGAGCTGTACGCCACCGCGTTCGAGCGGGCCGGGCGGCTGGACCGGCTGGAGGGTTTCGCCAGTTTCCATGGCCCGGACTTCTACGGCCTGCCGCGCAATACCGGCACGCTGACGTTGCGACGCGAGGCGTATGTGATTCCGGACGAAGTGCCATTCGGCGAGACATCGCTGGTGCCGCTGGCCGCCGGCGAAGCGCTGGAGTGGCGGGTGGCGTGACCACCCGCGCCGCGGCGCTCAGGTATTGGCGCGGCGGCTTTCCAGCAGTTCCCAGCGCGCGAACTTGTCTTCCAGTTCGGTTTCCAGCGCCGCCAGTTCGGCATTGATGCGCTCGACTTCGTCCGGCGCGTCGCGATACAGGCTGCCGTCGGCCAGCCGCGCCGACAGGGCTTCCTGACGCGCTTCGATGTCGGCGATTGCCTCCGGCAGCGCTTCCAGTTCGCGCAGTTCCCAGGCGCTGAGCCGGGCCGGCCGCGCCGGGCGCGCGCGCGGCGCGGCCGTGGGGGCTTCGGGCGCTGCCTCGGCCGGCCGCGCCGGCCTGGCCGGCTGCACCGGCGCGGGGCGCTGGGCAACCCATTCATCGTAGCCGCCGACATAGTCGCGCCAGCGCCCGTCGCCTTCGCTGGCGATGGTCTGGGTGACGACGTTGTTCAGGAACGCGCGGTCATGGCTGACCAGCAGCACGGTGCCGGTGTATTCCTGCAGCAGTTCTTCGAGCAGCTCGAGCGTTTCGATGTCGAGGTCGTTGGTCGGCTCGTCGAGCACCAGCACGTTGGCCGGCCGGGCGAACAGGCGGGCCAGCAGCAGCCGCGCGCGCTCTCCGCCCGACAGGCTGCGCACTGGCGAGCCGGCGCGCGCCGGCGAGAACAGGAAGTCGCCCAGGTAGCTCATGACGTGCTTGCGCGCGCCGCCGATCTCTACCCATTCGCTGCCAGGGCTGATGACATCGGCAAGCGTGGCGTCCTCGTCGAGCTGGGCGCGCATCTGGTCGAAATAAGCGACCGCGACATTGGTGCCCAGGCGGGTCGATCCGCTGTCGGGCGCCAGTTCGCCGAGGATGAGCTTGAGCAGCGTGGTCTTGCCCGCGCCGTTCGGCCCGACGATGCCGATACGGTCGCCGCGCAGGATGGTGGTGCCGTAGTCACGCACCACGACCTTGTCGCCGAACGCCTTGTCGACATGCTTGAGTTCCGCCACGAGCTTGCCCGAGCGCTGCCCCTCGGCCAGCGCCAGGCTGACATTGCCCATGCGCTCGCGGCGTTCGGCGCGCTCCACTCGCAGGCGCTCGAGCCGCCGGACCCGGCCTTCGTTGCGGGTGCGGCGCGCCTCGATGCCTTTGCGGATCCAGACTTCTTCCTGGGCCAGCAGCTTGTCGAAGCGTTCCTGCTCGAGCCGCTCGGATTCCAGCCACTGGGCCTTGCGCTCTTGCCATTGCGAGAAATTGCCGGGAAAGCTGAGCAGTCGGCCACGGTCGAGTTCGACGATGCGGGTGGCCACCGCGTCGAGAAAGCGGCGGTCGTGGGTGATGATGACCGCGGCGCCTTTCCAGTTGCGCAGCAGTTCTTCGAGCCAGGCGATGCCGTCGAAATCCAGGTGGTTGGTGGGTTCGTCCAGCAGCAGCAGGTCGGGCTCGTCGACCAGGGCGCGCGCCAGCGCCACGCGCTTGCGGGTGCCACCGGACAGGCCCGCCAGCGGCGCGTCGGCCGGCAGGCCGAGGCGCTCGAGCGCGGCCCGCACGCGCGCCGGGCGCTGCCAGTCTTCGTGGTCGTCGCCGATGGCGTGCACGACATCGAAGACAGTGGCCTGGTCGTCCAGGACCGGTTCCTGCTCGACAGTGGCCACGCGCAGGCCCGAGGCGCGCGCGACCTCGCCGTCGTCCGGCTGGGCGCGGCCATCGAGCAGGCGCAGCAGCGACGACTTGCCGGCGCCGTTGCGGCCGATCAGGCCGATCCGTTCGCCGGCCTGGATGGTGAAGTCGGCGTGGTCGAGCAGGGCATGGTGGCCGTAGGCCAGTTGCACGCCAGTGAGGGTAATGAGAGTTGCCAAAGCCATGAGACGGGATTGCCGGATGCGGAGCAGCCCGTATTGTCGCAGGAAGCGTGCCGGCCGCCGGCTGTACTAAAATGGGCAGGCAAGACAGGTCGGGCAATCGCGGCGGATGCGAATCCGTCGAGGAAGGTCCGGACTCCACAGGGCAGGATAGCGGCTAACGGCCGTCCGGCCGCGCCGCGGGGCTTTGCCCGGCGGTGCGGGCGAGGAACAGGGCCACAGAGACGAGTCTGCGGGGCGGGCGCGCCTGGCGCGCACCGGCACGGCCATCTCCGTGCCGCGCCGTCCGTCAAGGGCGGCGGCATCGCAGGGTGAAACGCGGCAACCTCTATCCGGAGCAACACCAAATAGGCATGCGCGGGCCCACGGGCCCGGAGGGCGGCTCGTCCAAGCATGCGGGTAGGTGGCTACAGCGGTCCAGCAATGGCCCGCGCAGAGGAATGATTGCCCGCCGGGGCGACCCGGCGTACAGAATCCGGCCTATAGACCTGTCTTGCCGCTGAATCCGGGCCGTCAGGCCGGCCCCGCGCGTGCGGGGCCGAACGTAAAACAATGAAAGCACGCCCGATCCGGGCCATTTCTGAAGAAGGACTTTTAATTGTTACTGCAACCCCCTGATTTATCAGGGGGTTTTTGTTTTTGAAATTCTTGAAAGTGTCCTAAGTCCTTGTTGTGATTGAAAAAATTGCAACCACGCGCTTGACCGGGTTTGTCCATTACCGTAGAGTGGGAAAAAGTAGGAATTTGTGCAATTAAGTGGGGTAACTGTGGTGTTCCAGGGAAGCAGCGCGCTGACGCTCGATGCCAAGGGACGGATCTCGATTCCGACCCGGTATCGTGACGCGCTCGTCGCGCAGGCCGAAGGCCGGCTGACCCTGACCCGCCACCCTGACGGCTGTCTGCTGGTGTATCCGCGGCAAGAGTGGGAAAAGAAGCGCGAGCAGATCGCCGCGTTCCCGATGTCCGCGCGTGCGCTCCAGCGGCTGCTGCTGGGCAACGCCCAGGACGTCGAGCTCGACGGCTCTGGTCGCGTGCTGATCGCGCCCGAACTGCGCAACGCTTCCGGTATGACGCGCGACGTGATGCTGCTCGGTATGGGCGCGCACTTCGAGCTCTGGGATGCCGCTTCCCTGGCCCGCCGCGAGGCGGAAGACCTGGCTCAGGGGATGCCGGACGTGTTGAACCAGTTTTCGTTCTGAAACCGCGTATGGAATTCGAACATCGGCCCGTGTTGCTGGAGCCGACGGTGGATGCGTTGCTGCTGGCCGGTTTCGGCGGCAAGGGCGCGGCACGGTCGGGCCGGCAGGACGACGCGCAGGCCGGCGAACGGGCCCAGCGCGGGGTGTTCGTCGATGGCACCTTCGGGCGCGGCGGCCACAGCCGGGAACTGCTGCGCCGCCTGGGCGGGCAGGCCAGGCTGGTGGTGTTCGACAAGGATCCCCAGGCAATAGCCGTGGCCACGGAACTGGCCGCGGACGATGCGCGGGTGACGGTAGTACATGGCGGCTTCGGCGCCATGCAGGAAGCATTGGCGGCGCGCGGCATCGAGGCCGTCGATGGGGTGATGCTGGATCTGGGCGTTTCGTCGCCCCAGTTGGATGATGCCGGGCGGGGTTTTTCGTTCATGCGCGAAGGCCCGCTCGACATGCGGATGGATACGACCCGCGGCCCCACGGTAGCGGATTGGCTGGCGCAAGCCAGCGTGGATGAAATGCGGGAGGTCATAGCGGATTATGGCGAAGAACGGTTTGCTTTTCAGGTTGCAAAGGCGATTGCTGCTCGCCGCGCAACACGGCCGCTGCGCACCACGCTCGAGCTTGCCGAGTGCGTCGCCAGCGCCGTCCGCACGCGCGAAAAGGGGCAGCATCCGGCCACACGCACCTTTCAAGCTTTACGGATTTACATCAATCGGGAACTCGAAGAGCTCGCGCGCGCCCTCGCGGCAGCTCTAGAGCTGCTCGCCCCGGGGGGGAGGTTGGCGGTGATCAGCTTTCATTCGCTTGAGGACCGCATGGTCAAGCAGTGCATTGCGGCGGCGGCCAGGCCGGCGGCCGCCCATGCGCGCCTGCCCCTGCGCGAAAGCGAATTGCCGCAGCCCCTGGTGCGCTCGCTCGGCCGGGTGCTGGCCGACGAAGCGGAAACCGCCGCCAATGCGCGCGCCCGTTCGGCGGTGCTGCGCGTTGCCGAGCGCACCGCCACGCCGTTCGGCGCCGAGGGCGCCGCGGCCTTCGTGCCGGATGTCCACGTGCCCGGCGAGGGCGGCACCGGCCGGCGCGCCGCGAAGCGGAGGCCGCACTGATGGGACGCACCGGCCTGCTCCTGGCGGTCTTGCTGATGCTGTCGGCCATCTCGCTGGTCACCAGCCGCTATCACTCGCGCCAGTTGTTCATTGAACTGGACCGTAGCAACGCCCAGGCCCGCTCGCTGGATACCGACTGGCGACGCCTGCAGCTCGAGCGCGCCGAACTGGCACGCAATGCCCGCATCGACCGGGCGGCGCGGGAGGATCTGAAAATGATCCCCATCGTGCCCGACCGCACCCTTTACCTGAACCAGCCGCCCATTCCAGGCGCCGGAGGCGCGCAATGAAGCGCGTGCCGTTCTTCGACAATCCGGTGCTGCGCGGACAGTTGCCGACCTGGCGCGCCCGCCTGGTGCTGATCATGCTGCTGGGCAGCTTCGTGGTGCTGGCCGGCCGCGCCCTGTACCTGCAGGGCTTGTCCACCGAGTTCCTGCAGCAGCAAGGCGAGCGCCGCTACGAGCGCACGCTGACGCTGGCGGCCACGCGCGGCAAGATCCTCGACCGCAATGGCGTGGTGCTGGCTTCCAGCGTGCCGGCGCGCGCCATCTGGGCCATCCCCGAGGACGTCAAGCCGGCCACGGCCGCGCAATTGACCGAGCTGGCCAAGCTGCTCGACACCTCGGTGGCGGACCTGCGCGGCCGCCTGGCCGATGAAGACCGCAATTTCGTCTACCTGAAGCGCCAGGTGCCGATGGAGCTGGCCGACCAGATCAAGAAGCTCGACGTGCCCGGCATCCACCAGCAGCCTGAAACCCGCCGCTACTATCCGGACGGCGAGGTCACCGCCCACCTGGTCGGATTCACCAATGTCGAGGACAAGGGCCAGGAAGGCATCGAACTGGCCTTCGACGACCTGCTGTCCGGTCGTCCGGGCAGTCGCCGCGTCATCAAGGACCGCCTGGGCCGCGTGATCGAGGATGTGCAGGCGGTGACGCTGCCGGTCAATGGCCGCGACCTGCACCTGTCGATCGACGCGCGCCTGCAATACCTGGTCTACCGCGAACTGAACGACGCCATGGAGCGGCACCAGGCCGCCGCCGCCAGCGCCATCATCATGGATGTGCGCACCGGCGAGATCCTGGCCATGACCAGCCTGCCGACTTTCGATCCGAACCGCCGCGAGACTTTCCACGCGCCGAACCTGCGCAACCGGGCGATCACGGACACTTTCGAGCCTGGCTCGATCATGAAGCCGTTCACTGCCGCGCTGGCCCTGGACCTGGGCCGCATCAACATCAACACGCAGTTCGAGACCGGCAACGGCAGTTTCCGCTACCAGGGCAATACCATCCACGACGTCAGCCGCAATGGCACGATAAACGTGGCCGGTGTGCTGCGCCGCTCGAGCAATATCGGCATGACGCTGATCTCGGAAAAACTCGAGTCGCGCGAGATGTGGGAACGCTTCACCGAGCTGGGCCTGGGGCGCGCCCCGGAGCTCGGATTTCCTGGCGCGGCGCCTGGCCGGCTGCGTCCGTGGGACCGCTGGCGCCTGATCGAAAAGGCGACCATGGCCTACGGCTACGGCCTGTCCGTGTCGCTTTTGCAAATGGCTCGCGCCTACACGGTGTTTGCCCGCGACGGCGCCATGGTGTCCCCCACGCTGGTCAAGCGCGACAGCGATCCGACCAGCGTCAAGGTATACAGCCCGCAAACCGCGCGGATGGTGCGCGCCATGCTCGAAGCCGCCGCCGGGCCCGACGGCGCCAAGGCGGCGCAAGTGCAGGGCTACCGGGTGGCTGGCAAGAGCGGCACCGCGCGCAAGATCATCGATGGCAAGTACAGCAAGCGCTACCGCAGCTCGTTCGTCGGCTTCGCGCCGGTGTCGGACCCGCGCATCGTGGTGGCGGTGTCCATCGACGATCCCAAGGCGGGCGGCTACTACGGCGGCGCGATCGCCGCCCCGGTGTTTTCGACCATCGTCGGCGGCAGCCTGCGCATGATGAGCGTGCAGCCCGACGCGCCGTTCGAGTCGACCATCGTGGCGGGCGTGCAGGAGCAGTCGCGATGAGCGCGCGCACCACCTTGTCCCTTGAAGCTGTCGATGCGCTGGCCTGGTTGCGCGCGCGCGTGCCGGCCGGCGCCGACCTGCGGCTGGATTCGCGCGACGTGGCGGCGGGCGATGTATTCGTGGCCTGCGAGGGCGGCTCCGCCGACGGGCGCCACTATATAAGCCAGGCGTTCGCGCGGGGCGCCGCGGCCGTGTTGTGCCAGGCCCCGGCACCGGCCGACGCGGCGGGCGATTCCCGGGTGCGCGAGGTCGCCGGCCTGCGCAGCCTGCTGGGCGAACTGGCCGATGACTGGTACGGGCATCCTTCGGCGGCCCTGAGCGTGGTTGCGGTGACCGGCACCAATGGCAAGACATCCTGCGTCCAGTGGGTGGCGCAGGCGCTGAGCCGCGCCGACAAGCCGTGCGGCAGCATCGGCACGCTGGGCGCGCTGCTGCCCGACGGCCGTTCGCTGGGCGGCGACCTGACGACCCCCGACGTGCTGACCGTGCATCGCCTGCTGGCGTACATGCTGGCCGAGGGCGCCCAGGCCGTCGCGCTGGAGGCTTCGTCCATCGGCCTGGAGCAGGGGCGCCTGGATGGCGTGCGCATCGCCGTGGCGGGTTTCACCAACCTGACGCGCGATCATCTGGATTACCACGGCTCGATGGAACGCTATGAGCAGGCCAAGGCCCTGCTGTTCCAGTGGCCCGGCCTGGAAGCGGCCGTGGTCAATGCCGACGATGCCGCCGGCGAGCGCCTGCTGCGCGCGCTGCCGCGCGAGCTGGCGGTCGGCTATACGCAGCAGGACAGCCCGGCCGCCTTCCAGGCCCGCGACCTGCAGGCGACGGCCCATGGACAAGTATTCACGCTGGCCACCCCCGACGGCGAGGCGCAGATCGTCACCTCGCTGCTGGGCCGCCACAACGTCTCGAACCTGTTGCTGGTCGCCGGCGTGCTGTACAAGCTGGGGTGGCCGCTGGGGCAGATCGCCCGCGCGCTGGCGTCCACCGAACCGGTCGATGGCCGCCTGCAGATGGTGGCGCCGCTGCCGACGCGCACGCTGAGCGCCGGCGGCCGCGGGCCGCTGGTGGTCGTGGATTACTCGCATACGCCGGATTCCCTGGCGCGCGCCCTGGTGGCGTTGCGGCCGGTGGCCGACGCGCGCGGCGGCAGGCTGGCATGCCTGTTCGGCTGCGGCGGCGAGCGCGATCCCGGCAAGCGGCCCGAGATGGGGCGCATCGCGGCGGAGCTGGCCGACAAGGTGACGGTGTCCAGCGACAACCCGCGCGGCGAGGATCCGGCCGCGATCATTGCGCAGATCCTGCCGGGCATTCCGCGCGGCACCCGCCATGTCGTCGAGCCGGACCGCGCCCGCGCGATCATGCAGACCGTCTGGGCCGCCGATCCGGACGACGTGGTGCTGCTGGCCGGCAAGGGCCACGAAACCTACCAGGAGATCCGCGGCGTCAAGCTGCCGTTCGACGACCGCGAATGGGCGCGGCTGGCCTTGCTGCTGCCGCACGCCGGCGGCCTGTCGACCGACACGCGGCGGATCGGCGCCAACGAGATTTTCCTGGCACTGGCCGGCGAACAGTTCGACGGCCATCATTACCTGGCCCAGGCCGAGGCTGCGGGCGCCTGCGCGGCCGTGGTCGCGCATCGGGTGGACGGCGTGGCGCCGCCCCAGCTGGTGCTGGGCGATACCCGCCAGGCCCTGATGCGCATTGGCGCGGCGTGGCGCGCGCGCTTCGCGCTGCCGGTCATCGCCGTGGCGGGCAGCAACGGCAAGACCACCACCAAGGAAATGGTCGCCGCCGTCCTGGCCGATTGGCAAGGCGAGGCCGGGCGGCTGGCCACGGCCGGCAATTTCAACAACGATATCGGCGTGCCGCTGACGCTGCTGCGGCTGCGCCCGCAGCACCGCGCCGCCGTGTTCGAGCTGGGCATGAACCATCCGGGCGAGATTGCGCTGCTGGCCGCCGCGGCCGCCGCGTCCGTCGCGTTGATCACCAATGCGCAGCGCGAGCATCAGGAGTTCATGCATTCCGTCGAGGCCGTGGCGCAGGAGAACGGCGCCTGCATCGAGGCCTTGCCGGACGACGGCGTGGCCGTGTTCCCCGGCGACGATCCGCATTGCGGTGTGTGGGAGGCCCAGGCGGGCGCGCGGCGCGTGCTGCGCTTCGGCTTGCAGCCCGGCCTGGATGTCTATGCCGAGCATGTCCGGGCCACGCCGCAGGAGACGCGCTGCCGGGTGGTGACGCCGGCGGGCAGCGCCGACCTGGTGCTGCCGGTGCCCGGCGTGCACAACCTGCGCAACGCCCTGGCCGCCATTGCCGCCACCCTGGCCGCCGGCGCGCCGCTGGACAGCGCGGTGCGCGCGCTGGCGGCTTTCAGCGCGGTGGCGGGCCGGATGCAGCGCAAGGCGCTGGCCGACGGCACGATCCTGATCGACGACACCTACAACGCCAATCCGGATTCGGTGCGCGCGGCGGTCGATGTGCTGGCGCAGTTGCCGGCTCCGCGCGCGCTGGTGCTGGGCGACATGGGCGAAGTGGGGGACAACGGGCCGGCGATGCACCGTGAAGTGGGCGAATACGCGCGCCAGCACGGTATCGACGCCCTGTACACCCTGGGCGAAGCCAGCCGCGACAGCGCGGCCGCGTTCGGCCAGGAAGCGCTGGCGTGCGGGTCGGTCGACGAGGTCGTGGCGGCGCTGCGCAACGCGCGGCCGGCCAGCATATTGGTGAAGGGTTCGCGCTTTATGCGCATGGAGCGGGTAGTGACGGCGCTTTCGACCAACAATAACAACACCACGGCCGGGCGCCAGGGGGATCCGCATGCTGCTTGAAATCGCCCGCTGGCTGTCCGACGATGTGCGCGCGATCGGCGTGCTGGAATACATCACCATGCGCGCCGTGCTGGCCTGCGCGACGGCCCTGCTGATCGGCCTGGTGGCGGGCCCGCGCGTGATCCGCAAGCTGACCGAAATGAAGATCGGCCAGGCGGTGCGCGCCTATGGCCCCGAATCGCACCTGGTCAAGACCGGCACGCCGACCATGGGCGGCGCGCTGATCCTGATCGCCATCGCGATCAGCACGCTGCTGTGGGCCGACTGGACCAACCGCTTCGTGTGGGTGGTGCTGATGGTCACCTTCGGCTTCGGCTGGATCGGCTGGATGGATGACTACCGCAAGGTGGTCTATCGCGATCCCGAAGGCATGCCGGCGCGCCAGAAATTTTTCTGGCAGGCCACGATCGGCCTGGTGGCGGCGGTATACCTGGCGTTCGCCGTGTCGGCGCCGGCCAATACCGAGCTGTGGCCGCTGTTCAAGGCCTGGGTCAGCAGCGGCTTCGCCATGCCGCTGCCCACCCGCGCCGACCTGATCGTGCCGTTCTTCAAGTCGGTCAGCTACCCCCTCGGCGTGCTGGGCTTCGTGGCGCTGACCTGGGCGGTCATCGTCGGCACCAGCAACGCGGTCAACCTGACCGACGGCCTGGATGGCCTGGCCATCATGCCCACCGTCATGGTCGGCAGCGCGCTGGGCATCTTCGCCTATGTGGTGGGCCGGGTCGACTATTCCAAGTACCTGCTGTTTCCCTACATTCCCGGCGCGGCCGAGCTGATGGTGCTGTGCGCGGCCATCGCCGGCGCGGGCCTGGCGTTCCTGTGGTTCAACGCTTATCCCGCCCAGGTGTTCATGGGCGACGTGGGCGCCCTGGCGCTGGGCGGCGCGCTGGGCACCATCGCCGTGATCGTGCGGCAAGAAATCGTCCTGTTCATCATGGGCGGCGTGTTCGTGGTCGAGACGCTGTCGGTGATGATGCAGGTGACCTGGTTCAAGTACACCAAGCGCAAGTACGGGCAGGGGCGACGGATTTTCCGCATGGCGCCGCTGCACCACCACTTCGAGGTGGGCGGCTGGAAGGAAACCCAGGTCGTCGTGCGTTTCTGGATCATCAGCATGATGCTGGTGCTGGTAGGTCTTTCCACATTGAAGTTGCGATGAACAGTCCCGAAACCTCCCGTGCCGATGCGCCGCTCGTCCTGATCCTCGGATTGGGCGAGACGGGTGTCGCCGCCGCGCGCTGGAGCGCCCGCCAGGGCGCCAGCCTGCGGGTGGCCGACACGCGCGCGGAGCCGGGCGGGCTGCAGGCGCTGCGCGACGCGCTGCCGGATGCGCAGGTGGAGTACCGCCTGGGCTGCGGCGAGGCGTTCGATCCAGCCCTGCTCGACGGCGTGTCGCAACTGGTGCTCAGCCCCGGCCTGGCGCCGGGCCAGGCGCCGGCCCGCGCCTTGCTGGACCTGGCCGCCGAGCGCGGCATCGAGGTCGTGGGCGAAATCGAATTGTTCGCGCGGGCGCTGGCCGGCCTGGCCGAGACGCGCGACTATCGTCCGCGCGTGCTGGCGGTCACCGGCACCAACGGCAAGACCACTGTCACGGCCCTGACGCGCCAGCTGGTGCTGGCGGGCGGGCTGAGCGTGCGCGCGGCGGGCAATATCGGCCCGGCGGCGCTGACGGCCCTGATCGACGCGCTCGATGCCGATGATCTGCCGCAGGTGTGGGTGCTGGAGCTGTCCAGTTTCCAGCTCGAGACCACGCATACCCTGGCGCCTGATGCCGCCACGGTGCTCAATGTGACCCAGGACCACCTGGACTGGCACGGCGACATGCAGGCCTACGCCAACGCCAAGGCTCGCCTGCTGAAGCTTGCTCGCGTGGCGATCGTCAACCGCGACGACGCGCGCGTGGCCGGCATGGTCGAGGCGCTCGACGGCATGGACGTGCGCAGCTTCGGCCGCGACATGCCGGCGCTGGTGGGCGACATGGGCCTGGAACTGGGCCAGGGCGTGGCCTGGCTGGTGGCCTGCGAGCCCAATGATTTCGACGAGCCGGCGCCGCCGGTGCGGCGCAAGAAAGGCGCGCCGCCGCCGCGCCGCGCGGCCGGCCGCATCAGCCGGCTGATGCCGCTGGACGCCATGCGCATCCGCGGCCAGCACAACGGCCTGAACGCGCTGGCCGCGCTGCAGCTGGCGCGCGTGCTCGACATTGGCTGGGGGCCGATGCTGCGCGCGCTGCGCGACTACGCCGGCGAGCCGCATCGCGCCGCATTCGTGCGCAGCGTCGGCGGGGTCGACTACATCAACGACAGCAAGGGCACCAATGTCGGCGCCACGGTGGCCGCCCTGGAAGGGCTGGGCCAGTCGGTGGTGCTGATCGCCGGCGGCCTGGGCAAGGGGCAGGATTTCTCGCCGCTGGCGCCGGTGGTGGCCCAGCATGCGCGCGCCGTGGTCCTGATCGGCACCGACGGCCCCGAGATCGGCCGCGTGCTGGCCAATACCGGTGTGCCCTGCGTGGCGGCCCAGGACATGCGCGCGGCGGTGCGGCGCGCGGCCGAGCTGGCGCAGGCCGGCGACGCCGTCCTGCTGTCACCGGCCTGCGCCAGCATGGACATGTTCCGCAACTATCCGCATCGCGGCGCGGTGTTCGCGGAAGAGGTCGAAGACCTGGCCCGCGACCGGGGAGAGGTGTGATGAGCCTGTTCGCCGAACTGACCGCCAGCGTCAATGCCGTCCGGCCGGGCCGCACCCGCATGCGCAATTACGATCCGCCGCTGGTGCTGGCCGCCACGACCCTGCTGCTGCTGGGGCTGCTGATGGTGTATTCGGCCTCGATCGCCCTGGCCGACGGGCCGCGCTATGCGTCCTACGGCCGTTATTACTTCGTGATCCGGCATGGGCTGTTCCTCGCCGCCGGGCTGGTGGCCGGCGCCGTGGTGTTGTCCATTCCGATCCGGGTCTGGCAGCGCCTGGCGATGCCGTGCTTCATGGCGTCGCTGGCGTTGCTGGTGCTGGTCCTGATCCCGGGTGTGGGCCGCGAGGTCAACGGCGCGCACCGCTGGATTCCGCTCGGGCCGCTCAATTTCCAGCCGTCCGAGCTGATGAAGCTGGGTGCGCTGCTGTACGCCGCCGACTATACGGTGCGCAAGCAGGAGCATATGCAGGCGTTCTCGCGCGGCTTCCTGCCCATGGCGTGCGCGCTGGGCGGCGTGGGCATGCTGCTGTTGCTGGAGCCCGACCTGGGTGCTTTTATCGTCATCGTGGCCATCGCGGTCGGGATCCTGTTCCTGGGCGGCATCAACGGCAAGTATTTCAGCAGCCTGCTGGCGGTGCTGGTCGGCACCTTCCTGGCGCTGATCTGGCTGTCGCCGTGGCGGCGCGCGCGCCTGTTCGCGTACCTGGATCCCTGGAACGATGCCAATGCCTACGGCAGCGCCTACCAGTTGTCGCATTCGCTCATCGCGCTGGGGCGCGGCGAATGGCTGGGCGTGGGGCTCGGCGCCAGCGTGGAAAAGCTGCATTACCTGCCGGAAGCGCATACCGACTTCCTGATGGCGGTGGTGGGCGAAGAGCTGGGTTTCGTGGGCGTGCTGCTGGTGATCGTGTTGTTCGCGGTGGTCATCTACCGCGGCTTCGACATCGGCCGCCAGGCCATCGCCATGGAACGCACTTTTGCCGGGCTGGTCGCGCACGGCGTGGCAATCTGGATCGGCGTGCAAGCTTTCATCAACATGGGCGTGTGCCTGGGCTTGCTGCCCACCAAGGGCCTGACCTTGCCGCTGATGAGCTACGGCGGCTCGGGCATCGTGATGAACCTGTGCGGGCTGGCGATGCTGCTGCGCGTCGATATCGAGAACCGCATCATGATGCGCGGGGGACGGACATGACCGCGCGCACCGTGCTCATCATGGCAGGCGGCACCGGCGGGCACATCATGCCCGGCCTGGCGGTGGCCGATGTGCTGCGCGAGCGCGGCTGGCGAGTGTTCTGGCTGGGCAACCCCGACAAGATGGAGGGCCGCCTGGTGCCGCCGCGCGGCATCGAGCTGGTGCCGCTGCACTTCCAGGGCGTGCGCGGCCGGGGCGTCGCCGCCATGCTGAAGCTGCCGTTCCTGCTGCTGCGCGCGGCCGGGCAGGCGTGGCGCCGTTTGTCGCAGGTGCGCCCCGACGTGGTGCTGGGCATGGGAGGCTACGTGGCCTTCCCGGGTGGCCTGGTCGCCGCGTTGCGCGGCCTGCCGCTGGTGGTGCACGAGCAGAACGCGGTGGCCGGCACGGCCAATCGCTGGCTGGCCCGGCTGGCGCGCCGCGTGCTGAGCGGCTTCCCCGGTGTGTTGCCGCGCGGCGAGGCCCTGGGCAATCCCGTGCGCGCCGACCTGTGCGCCTTGCCCGGGCCGGCCGTGCGCTATGGCGCGCGCAGCGGGCCGCTGCGCATCCTGGTGGTGGGCGGCAGCCAGGGCGCGCAGGCACTGAACGCGGCGCTGCCGCGCGCGCTCGCCCTGGTCGAGCCGCAGGCTCGTCCGCAGGTCGTCCACCAGGCCGGCGCGCAGCATGTCCAGGCCCTGCGCGACGCCTACGCCCAGGCCGGCGTGCAGGCGGATTGCCGCGATTTCATCGAGGACATGGCGGGCGCCATGGCCGATGCCGATGTGCTGGTGTGCCGCGCCGGCGCCATGACGGTATCCGAAGTGGCGGCGGCCGGCGTGGCGGCGCTGTTCGTGCCTTTCCCGCATGCCATCGACGACCACCAGACCGCCAACGCGCGCTTCCTCAGCGACGACCAGGCCGCATGGCTGCGGCCACAGGCCGACCTGACACCCGAGTGGCTGGCGGCATGGCTGCGCCAGCTCACCCGCCCGGAACTCCAGGCCGTGGCCGAGCGGGCGCGCCAGCATGCGCGCCCGCAGGCCGCCGCCCATATCGCCGATGTCTGCGAACAGGCAGCGAGGCGTTCATCATGAAACACAGAATCCAGCACATTCATTTTGTCGGCATTGGCGGCTCGGGCATGAGCGGCATCGCCGAAGTGTTGCTCAACCTAGGCTATACCGTCAGCGGTTCCGACCTGCACGAATCGGCCGTGACGCAGCGCCTGGCCGCCCTCGGCGCGCGCATCGCGCTGGGCCATACCGCCGGCAACGTGGCCGGCGCGGGCGCTATCGTGACCTCGACCGCCGTCGCAGGCGACAACCCCGAGGTGATCGCCGCGCGCGCGGCCGGCATCCCCGTGGTGCCGCGCGCCATCATGCTGGCCGAGCTGATGCGCCTGAAGCGCGGCATCGCGGTGGCTGGCACGCACGGCAAGACCACCACCACCAGCCTGGTGGCCAGCCTGCTGGCCGCCGGCGACCTGGATCCCACTTTCGTGATCGGCGGCCGCCTCAATTCGGCCGGCGCCAACGCGCGGCTGGGGCAGGGCGAATACATCGTGGTCGAGGCCGATGAGTCGGATGCCTCGTTCCTGAATCTGCTGCCCGTCATGGCGATCGTCACGAATATCGACGCCGACCACATGGACACCTATGGCCACGACGTGGCGCGGCTCAAGAGCGCCTTCATCGAGTTCACCCAGCGCCTGCCTTTCTACGGCAGCGCGGTGCTGTGCGCCGACGACGCCAACGTGCGCGAGATCATGCCGTTCGTGTCGCGGCCCATCACCACCTACGGCCTCAGCCCGGACGCGCAGGTGCGCGCCGAGGACGTGCAGGCCGACGGCACCCGCATGCGGTTCACGGTGCGCCGCCGCGATCGCGCCGCAGAACTGGCGCCGCTGGCGGTGGAACTGAACCTGCCCGGGCTGCACAACGTGCGCAACGCGCTGGCAGCCGTGGCCGTGGCCACCGAGCTGGGCGTGCCGGACGCCGCCATCGGCCAGGCGCTGGCCTCGTTCAAGGGCGTCGGACGGCGCTTCACGCAGGTGGGCGAATTTGCCGCGCCCGCCGGCGGCGCCTTCACGCTCATCGACGACTACGGCCATCATCCCGCCGAAATGGCCGCCACCCTGGCGGCGGCGCGCGGCGCCTGGCCGGACCGCCGCATCGTGCTGGCGTTCCAGCCGCATCGCTACACCCGCACGCGCGATTGCTTCGAAGATTTCGTGCGGGTGCTCGGCAACGCGGACGCGGTGTTGCTGACGGAGGTCTATTCAGCCGGCGAGCCGCCGCTGGTGGCGGCCGACGGCCGGGCGCTGGCTCGCGCGCTGCGGGTAGCCGGCCGGATCGAACCGGTTTTTGTCGAGGACGTGGCGGAGCTGCCGCAGGCCATCCTGGATTTCGTGCGCGACGGCGACGTGGTGGTGGTCATGGGGGCCGGGTCGATCAGCAAGGTGCCCGCCCAAGTAGGAGAACTGGCATGAATCAACCGGTGAAAGCGCCCGTCGACGTGCAAGCGCTGGGCAAGGTAGGCGTCCTGTACGGCGGCCGTTCCGCCGAGCGCGAGGTCTCGCTGATGTCCGGCAAGGGCGTGCACCAGGCGCTGCAGTCGGCGGGGGTCGATGCGCACCTGTTCGATACTGGCGAGCGTTCCCTGGCCGAGCTGGCCGCTGCGGGTTTCGATCGCGTGTTCATCGCCTTGCATGGCCGCTATGGCGAAGACGGCACCTTGCAGGGCGCGCTGGAATTGCTGGAACTGCCCTATACCGGCAGCGGCCCCATGGCATCCAGCCTGGCCATGGACAAGACCATGACCAAGCGCGTCTGGCTGCAGCACGGGCTGCCCACGCCGGCTTTCGAGCTGCTCGACGAGGCCTCGGACTTACGCACCGTGCCGGACCGGCTGGGCCTGCCGCTGATCCTCAAGCCGCCGCACGAAGGATCGACCGTGGGCATCACCAAGGTGGCGGGTTACTCGGACATGAAGGAAGGCTATGCCCAGGCAGCGCGCTTCGACGCCGCCGTGCTGGCCGAGCAGTTCATCGCCGGACGCGAGCTCACGGTCGCCGTGCTGGGCACCGGCGGCTCGGCGCGCGCCCTGCCGGTCATCGAGATCGTGGCGCCCGGCGGCAACTATGACTACGAGCACAAGTATTTCTCGGACGAGACCCAATACTTCTGCCCGGCCGACCTGCCCGCCGAGGTAGCGGAGCAGGTGGCCGACCTGGCGGTGCGCGCCTATCGGGCGCTGGATTGCGCCGGCTGGGGCCGCATCGACTTCATGCTGGACCGCGGCAACCAGCCGTGGCTGCTGGAGGCCAATACCTCGCCGGGCATGACCGGCCATTCGCTGGTGCCCATGGCGGCCAAGGCGGTCGGCATGAGCTATGCCGAACTGTGTGTATCCATTTTGTCCGACGCTGCGTGCAAAGTGCGCAGCCCGGCCCGCAACCCCTGACCGGAACGATCCGTGTGGAACGACGCCCGAACCACCAACCTGATCGCCAACACGCTGGCCGTGCTGGCGGTGGTGGCCATCCTAGCCGCTGGCGTGGTGTGGGTCGCGCATCGTCCGTACTTCACGCTGTCGGCCATCGAGCTGGAGGCCGCGCCCGATACGGAATTGCGCTATGTGTCGCCGGAGGCGGTGCGGGCGGTGATCGCGCGACGCTTCCAGGGCAACTTCTTCACCGTGGACCTGGACCACGCGCGCGAGGTGTTCGAGTCCGTGCCGTGGGTGCGGCGCGCTTCCATTCGCCGCATCTGGCCGGACACGCTGCGCGTGCGCATCGAGGAGCAGCAGCCGCTGGCCCTGTGGAACGAGAACCAGATGATCAATACCTGGGGCGAGGCGTTCACGGCCAATACCGGCGAACTGGACGACGACACCGTGCTGCCGCAGTTCTCGGGCCCGCAAGGGTCGGAAGGGCTGGTGGTGCAGCGCTACGCGGAACTGGCGCGATGGTTCGCGCCGCTGGACCTGCACGTGCGCGAACTGGACTTGAGCCCGCGCTATGCCTGGAAGGCCACGCTGTCCAACGGCATGGTGCTGGACCTGGGGCGCGACCCGGGCGCCGATGCACCGGATCCGCACGGCCTGCCGGGTGCGCTGCCGTTCGCCGCGCGCATCCAGCGCTTCGTCCAGGCCTGGCCGGCGGTGGCCAGCCGCCTGGAAGGCCGCACCGTGGCGCAGGCGGATTTGCGCTATCCGAACGGGTTCGCCCTGGCGTTGGTGCCGCTGGAAGGGCAGTCCAAACCGAAATCTCCATCCACATCTCCGAAGAAGCGTTAACGCCATGACCCGTGACATCAAGGACCTCATCGTCGCCCTGGATATCGGCACCAGCAAGGTGGTGGCCGTGGTCGCCGAAATCCTGCCGGAAGGACGCTTCGAAGTGCTCGGCCTGGGCCAGCACGAATCGCGCGGCATGCGCAAGGGCGTCGTGGTCAACATCGAGACCACCGTCAATTCGATCCAGCGCGCGCTGGAGGAAGCCGAGTTGATGGCCGACTGCAAGATCCGCGACGTATACACCGGCATCGCCGGCAGCCACATCCGCAGTTTCAACTCGAGCGGCATGGTGGCGGTCAAGGACAAGGAGGTCACCGCCACCGACGTGGCGCGCGTGATCGAGACGGCCAAGGCGGTCAACATCCCGACCGACCAGCAGGTGCTGCATGTGCTGACCCAGGAGTTCATCGTCGACGGCCAGGAAGATATCCGCGAGCCGATCGGCATGAGCGGCCTGCGCCTGGAGGTCCGGGTGCATATCGTCACCGGCGCGGTCAGCGCCGCGCAGAACATCGTCAAGTGCGTGCGGCGCTGCGGCCTGGAAGTGCAGGACCTGATCCTGCAGCCGCTCGCCTCCAGCCTGTCGTGCCTGACCGCCGACGAGAAAGAACTGGGCGTGGTGCTGGTCGATATCGGCGGCGGCACCACCGACGTGGCCATTTTCACCGGCGGCGCGATCCGCCATACCGCCGTGCTGCCGATCGCCGGCGACCAGATCACCAACGACATCGCGGCCATGCTGCGCACGCCCACGCCGGATGCCGAGGAAATCAAGCTGCGCTATGGCGTGGCCAAGCAGGTGCTGGCACGGCCCGACGAGACGGTCGAAGTTCCGGGCCTGGGCGACCGCGGCCCGCGCCAGGTCAAGCGCCAGGCGCTCGGGGCGGTGATCGAGCCGCGGGTGGAAGAGCTGTTTTCGCTGGTGCAGCAGGTGGTGCGCGATTCGGGCTATGAGGACCTGCTGGCTTCCGGTGTGGTGCTCACAGGCGGATCGGCGCAACTGCCCGGCATGATCGAGCTGGCCGAGGACGTGTTCCTGAAGCCGGTGCGCGTGGCCGTGCCCGAATACGAAGGCAGCCTGTCGGACGTGATGCGCAATCCGCGCTTTTCGACCGTCATGGGCCTGCTGCAGGAGGCGCGCATGCAGCGCGTGCGCGGCCGCAAGGTCGCGGCGCAGACCGGCAACTTCAAGAGCCTGCTGGCGCGCATGAAGGAGTGGTTCATGAACTGACCTTGGGGACAGACTGGGGCCTGTTCCTGGCACGCGCCGCGCTTTGCGCGCGGGGCGGACCGAAAGGGGAGACGTTTCAAACCCGTTGCGGACCGCGAGGCCGGCTTCGGCTTTGAGGCGATTCACAAAAGATAGGTTGTTGGGGAATTTTTGTGATTTGCTTATTCAGACTTGTGAGGGAGTCATCATGATGAACTTTGAGATGCTTGAGAACAACACCAAAGGGACCGTTATCAAGGTCGTGGGTGTTGGCGGCGCGGGCGGCAATGCCGTCGCGCACATGATTCGCAGCGGTGTCAACGGCGTGGATTTCATCTGCGCCAATACCGACGCGCAGGCGCTGGCGGCCACCAATGCGCCGGTGCAGATCCGCCTGGGCCGCACCGGCCTGGGCGCCGGCGCCAAGCCCGAGCAGGGCCGCGCTTCGGCGGAAACCGCGCGCGAGGAAATCCGTTCGGCCCTGAACGGCGCGCACATGGTGTTCATCACCGCCGGCATGGGCGGCGGCACCGGCACCGGCGCGGGCCCGGTCGTGGCCGAAGTCGCCAAGGAACTGGGCATCCTGACCGTCGGGGTGGTCACCAAGCCGTTCTCCTTCGAGGGCACCAAGCGCCTGAAGATGGCCGAAGACGGCATCGCCGAGCTGGCCAAGCACGTGCATTCGCTCATCGTGGTCCTCAACGAGAACCTGTATGAGCTGATGGACGAGGATGCCACCCAGGAAGACTGCTTCAAGTCCGCCGACGACATCCTGCACAACGCCTGCGCCGGGATCGCCGAGATCATCAACGTCGAGGGCAACGTCAACGTCGACTTCGAAGACGTCAAGACGATCATGGGCGAGCAGGGCCAGGCCATGATGGGCACGGCGACCGCCAGCGGCGCCGACCGCGCCCGCGTGGCGGCCGAGCAGGCCATCGCGTGCCCGCTGCTGGAAGGCGTGGACCTGAACGGCGCGCGCGGCGTGCTGGTCAACATCACCGCCAGCCGCACCCTGAAGATGCGCGAGACCCGCGAAATCATGGAAACGATCCGCAGCTACGCTTCGGAAGACGCCACCGTGATCTTCGGCACGGCCTACGACGAATCGATGGGCGACAACCTGCGCGTGACCGTGGTCGCCACCGGCCTGGGTCGCAACGTGGCGCGTCCGCAGCTGGTCCAGAACGTGGCCGAAACCCTGCGCACCGGCACCGACAACCTGCCCATGGGCGGGATGCAGCAAGGCGACTACCGCAACCTGGACATGCCCTCGGTGATGCGCAACCCGCGCACGCAGGCGTCGGCCCAGGTGCGCGCGCTGGAAAGCTCGGGCATGGATCACTTCGACATCCCGGCCTTCCTGCGCAAGCAGGCTGACTGACGTCGCGCAGAGGGCCGGGCAACCGGCCCGACTCCCTCAGCTCCGGCCCGTCTTCCCCAGGCGGGCCGGACGCGGGGCGGGGCGCGCCTCGCAGGATGTAAAAGGGGACGCACTAACCGGCAAATGTTTCAGGCGCGTGGCGCGCAACGCCCGCGGAGGTTACAATGCGCACTTATGCCGGTGATTTCATTGGTTTTTGGTGATGCCGGTGCAACATACACAGCCCATGTTTCGACAACGCAGCATTCAGAATCTCGTTCGCACGACCGGCGTAGGCGTTCACTCCGGCCGGCGGGTCGAGCTCACCCTGCGTCCGGCTGAAGCGAATACCGGCATCGTCTTCCACCGCATCGATCTGCCACAGGTCGTGGACCTGCCCGCGCAGGCCGCGGCGGTGGGCGACACCCGCATGGCTTCGGTGCTGCAGCAGGGCGATGTGCGCGTGTCCACCGTCGAACACCTGATGTCGGCCCTGGCCGGCCTGGGCATCGACAACCTGCATGTCGACCTGACCGCCGAAGAAGTCCCGATCATGGACGGCAGCGCCGCCACGTTCGTGTACCTGCTGCGCTCGGCCGGCATCGTCGAACAGAATGCCCCCAAGCAGTTCATCCGGGTGCTCAAGCCCGTCGAGATCCGCGAGGGCGAGGGCCGCAACCTGAAATGGGCGCGCCTGGAACCCCACGAAGGTTTCGCCTTGGCGTTCTCCATCGACTTCCGGCATCCGGCCATCGATTCCACGGCCAACTTCGCCGAGATCGACTTCGCCACGCATTCCTACGTGCGCGAGATCGCCCGCGCGCGCACCTTCGGCTTCGTCAACGAAGTGGAAGCCCTGCGTTCCATGGGCCTGGCGCGCGGCGGCAGCCTCGACAACGCCATCGTCATGGACGAGTACCGCGTGCTGAACAGCGACGGCCTGCGCTACGACGACGAGTTCGTCAAGCACAAGATCCTCGACGCCATCGGCGACCTCTACCTGTTGGGCAAGCCCCTGGTGGCGCGCTACGTGGCGTGCAAGTCCGGCCATGGGCTGAACAACCAGCTGGCCCGCGCGCTGCTGGCCCAGCGCGACGCCTGGGAACTGGTCACCTACGAATCGCAGGCCGACGCTCCCCAGGCCTTTCGCCACGAATGGAAGCTGGCCTGAGGCCAGCCGCCCGCCCCTAGCGGGGTTTGTGGTGCGCCAGCAGCCTGGCCACCGCATCGGCCAGCGGGCCGGGCTGCAGTTTCTCCCGCAATGTCTCGAACGCATCCAGGGCGGTGGCCCCCAGGGGCTCGGCCTCCTTGGGCGGGCGCGGTGATTTTGCCCCGGGCTTGGGCATTCCCGCTTGAACCTTGACCGCAATTTCGTTAAGGTTCCAGCCTTGGGCGCCGAGTGCTTGTGCGATCCGCGGGCCAAGCTGACGGAGCTTGGCGGCATGCGCGGCACTGGGTACGGCCAGTTGCAGCCGCTGGTTTTCCAGCTTGGCTACCACGCACACGGCGCCTAGCGCCGGCGGCAGCACCGCCGCCACGGCGCGCTGTATTTGCAGGTGCGCGCGCGCCGTCGCCAACACGCCGGCGCCGCGCGCATCATGACCCAGCCATCCCAGCGCGGTGTTTTCTCCCCGCCGGCTGGCAGAAGAACGTGAGCGGTATGAGCCAGGTCTGTTCATGCCAGTTCGATAACAGGATACGTATCTTGAAGATCGTCATTATGCACGCCCGCGACGGGCAGCCCGGGCAGGTCGCCCTGGGCGGCGCGCGCCTGGGCCTGATGGTGGCCGCCCTGCTGGCCACCGCGGCGCTGATCGGCGCCACCGTACAACGCTACCTTACTCCGGTTGTTCCGACCCCATATTCTGTCGACTGGCCCGCCTATGCGCAGAACGCGCAGCCCGAGCGCGATGCGGCGTTCCTGCGCGAAAACGTCGGCATGCTGGCCGCCAAGGTGGGCGAATTGCAGGCCAAGCTGGTCGGCATCGACGGCCTGGGCCGGCGCGTGGCCCAGGTGGCCGGGGTGGCCTATACCGACCCGGAACTGGCCGCCGAACTCAAAGGCCCGACCGAGGCCGCCCACGTCATGGACGACCTGTTCACCGACCGCCAGCCGCCCTCGGCAGAATCGGCCGAAGAGTTGGGCCGCCAGCTTGACGAACTGCAAGCCCGGCTGACGCAGCAGACCGACAACCTGCGCATGCTCGATGTCGCCCTGACGCGCCGTTCGGCCGACCAGGCACGCCTGCCCAGCACCCTGCCGGTGACCGACTATCCCTTCCTCAGCTCTTCCTACGGCTGGCGGCGCAACCCGGTGACGCACCGCTACGCCATGCATGAAGGGCTGGATTTCGCCGCGCCCTCGGGCACGCCCATCCTGGCGGCGGCGGGCGGCGTCGTGCTCGAGGCAAGCTACCTGGCCGGCTACGGCAACACGGTCGAGGTCGACCACGGCGACGGCCTCATCACCCGCTACGCCCATGCTTCCAAGCTGCTGGTCAAACCCGGCGACCTGGTCGGACGCGGCCAGGAGATCGCCCGCGTGGGCTCGACCGGCCGCTCGACCGGCCCGCACCTGCATTTCGAAGTCAGGCTGGCCGGCCAGCCGCTCGACCCGCGGCTGTTCCTGCAGTCTCCCGAGGCCCGCCCGCCCGTCGTGGCGCAGGCCCCCGACACGGCCGCGACCCAGTCCGTCACGCGCTGAGACGCGTTTGGCATCCTGTGGCGCGCCGGGCGGGGCCGATGCCTTCCAGGTGCGTTACACTCGATTGTTTCCCAGCGGCATTCGCCGCTCAACCAGACAATAATCCGTCACCGGCGGAGTCGGGCCCATCCGGGGCCGGGCGTCGCCGGCGCCGCCACCGACACGCATGGTTTCTCTGCTCAAAAAACTCATAGGCAGCCGCAACGACCGGCTGCTTAAGCAGTATCGCAAGCTGGTTACCCAGATCAACGCCCTCGAATCCAAGATCGCGGCGCTATCCGATTCGGAACTGGCGGCCAAGACCGAAGAATTCCGCAACCGCCACGCTCAGGGCACCTCGCTGGACGACCTGCTGCCCGAGGCCTTCGCCGTCGTGCGCGAAGCCGGCAAGCGGGTCTTCGGCATGCGCCATTTCGACGTCCAGCTGCTCGGCGGCATTGCGCTGCACAACGGCAAGATCGCCGAAATGCGCACCGGCGAGGGCAAGACCCTGATGGCGACCCTGCCGGTGTACCTGAACGCCATTGCCGGCAAGGGCGTGCACGTGGTCACGGTCAACGATTACCTGGCCCGCCGCGATGCCGAATGGATGGGCCGGCTGTACCGCTTCCTGGGCATGAGCACCGGCGTGGTGGTGCCCCAGCAGCCCAACGACGAGAAGATCGCCGCCTACCGGGCCGACATCACCTATGGCACGAACAACGAGTTCGGTTTCGACTACCTGCGCGACAACATGGAATACCGCGTCGAGGACCGGCGCCAGCGCGGCCTGTCGTACGCGATCGTCGACGAAGTGGACTCCATCCTCATCGACGAAGCCCGCACGCCGCTGATCATTTCCGGCCAGGCCGAAGACCATACCGAGCTGTACGTGCGCATGAACGCCGTGCCGCCGCTGCTGACGCGCATGGCGTCCGAGCCCAAGCCGCACGAGCCCGAGCCCGAGGGCGACTACTGGGTCGACGAAAAGAGCCAGCAGGTGTTCCTGTCCGAGAAGGGCCACGAGAACGCCGAGCGCATCCTGTCCCAGCAGGGGCTGCTGCCCGAGGGCGAGTCGCTGTACGACCCGCGCCATATCGCGCTGATGCACCACCTGATGGTGGCGCTGCGCGCCAATACGCTGTTCTTCCGCGACCAGCAGTATGTGGTGCAGGACGGCGAGGTCGTCATCGTCGACGAATTCACCGGCCGCCTGATGGTCGGCCGCCGCTGGTCCGACGGCCTGCACCAGGCGGTCGAGGCCAAGGAGGGCGTGAAGATCCAGCACGAGAACCAGACGCTGGCTTCCATCACGTTCCAGAACTACTTCCGCATGTACGACAAGCTGTCGGGCATGACCGGCACGGCCGACACGGAAGCGTATGAATTCCAGGAGATCTACGGCCTGGAAACCGTCATCATCCCGACCAACAAGCCGATGGTCCGCAAGGACCAGAACGACCAGGTCTTCAAGACCGCGCAGGAAAAGTACAACGCCATCCTGGGCGACATCCGCGACTGTCACGAGCGTGGCCAGCCGGTGCTGGTGGGCACCACCAGCATCGAGAATTCCGAGCTGCTGTCGGGCCTGCTCAAGCAGGCCAAGTTGCCGCATGAAGTGCTCAACGCCAAGCAGCACGCGCGCGAAGCCGAGATCGTGGCCGAGGCCGGCAAGCCGGGCCACATCACCATCGCCACCAACATGGCCGGCCGCGGCACCGACATCGTGCTGGGCGGCAGCGTCGACAAGCAGGTCGACCTGCTCCGCGCCGACGAATCGCTGTCCGATGCCGAAAAGGAAGCGCGCATCGAGAAAGTGCGCGCCGACTGGAAGCCGGCCAATGAACAGGTCAAGGCCGCGGGCGGCCTGCGCATCATCGGCACCGAACGCCACGAATCGCGCCGTATCGACAACCAGCTGCGCGGCCGGGCCGGCCGCCAGGGCGATCCGGGCTCGTCGCGCTTCTACCTGTCGCTGGAAGATCCGCTGATGCGCATCTTCGCGGGCGACCGCGTGCGCGGCATCATGGAACGCCTGAAGCTGCCCGAGGGCGAGCCCATCGAGGCGGGCATGGTGACGCGTTCCATCGAGACGGCCCAGCGCAAGGTCGAAGGCCGCAACTTCGATATCCGCAAGCAACTGCTGGAATACGACGACGTCGCCAACGACCAGCGCAAGGTGCTGTACGCGCAGCGCAACGAGGTGCTGGAGGCCACGTCGATCCGGGCGTCCGTCGAGGGCCTGTGCGAAGCCGCTGCCACCGAGCTGGTGCGCCAGTACATTCCCGCGGATTCGGTCGAGGAACAATGGGATGTCGCCGGCCTGGAGAAGGCGCTGGCCGCCGACTGGCAGATCCAGCTTCCGCTGGCGGACATGCTGGAGAAGGAGTCCAGCCTGACCGACGAAGACGTGCTGGCGCGCGTGATCGAGGCGGCCCGCAAGGTCTATGACGGCAAGATCGCCCAGGTGGGCGACGAGGCCTGGTCGCAGTTCGAGCGCTCGATCATGCTGCAGGCCATCGATACGCACTGGCGCGAGCACTTGTCCGCGCTGGATTACCTGCGCCAGGGCATCCACCTGCGCGGCTATGCGCAGAAGAATCCCAAGCAGGAATACAAGCGCGAAGCGTTCGAATTGTTCTCCGGCATGCTCGACCGCATCCGCGACGACGTGGTGCGCGTGCTGTTGACGGTACGGGTGCAGTCGGCCGAGCAGGTCGAACAGGCCGCCGAGGCCGAGGCCAGCCAGCCGCATGTGCAGAACGTGCAGTATCACCATTCCGATTACGACGAGGCGCTGGCCGGCACCGATGCCGACGCGCAGCCCGCGCAGCAGCCGGTGCGCAATTTCGTGCCCAAGGTCGGCCGCAACGACCCGTGCCCGTGCGGCAGCGGCAAGAAGTACAAGCACTGCCACGGCAAGCTGGCCTGAGACGCCGCCATGCTGCACAGCGCCGACTGCACCGAGTTCGACCATGCCGTGGTCATGGTGCGGGACCGCCTGGAGTCTCTGGCGCCGCACTTCGAGCGGCAGGGCTTCCGCCTGAGCGAAACGGCGGTGCACAACCTGGGGTCGTGCAATCGCCTGATCGTGCTCGATGGCACTTACATCGAACTGCTGGGCTGGCCGCCCGGCCCGCCACCGGCGCGCAAGGAGATCGCCGATTCGCCCTTCGGCCTGGAGGCGCTGGTCTTCCGCACCCACGACGCGGAAGGGACTTACCGGCGCCTGCGCGATGCAGGGTTCGCCGTGAACCCCGTGCAGGAACTGACCCGTCCCGCACGGATCGATGGCCGCGAGATGCAGGCGCGCTTTCACACGGTGCGTTTCGCCGAGCAGCCCATACCGGGCATCCGCATGTATTTCTGCCGGCACCTGACGCCGGAGTGCGTCTGGGCGCCCGCGCTGATGGCGCACCCGAACGGCGCGCTGCGCATCCATCGCATCGAGGCGCGCGCCGCCGACCCGCGCGCCGTGGCGCAACGGCTGGCCACGGTGGCCGATGTGACGGCGGTGCCGGTCGGGGCGGGTTGGGATGTGCCGTTGGGCAACCTGCGCCTGCATGTGACGCAGGATGCGGGTACGCCGGCGGCCCTGTCGTCCTTGACGCTCGAGAACCGCGACGGGTCCCACTACGCGCTGGATACGGGCGTTTAGCGGCGCGACGCAGACGCTCTGTCCATAGATCGAGCGGCTTCGGTTTTGAGCGGGGAAGGATGTCTTGGTAGGACGTCCAGGCCGGCGCTGGGGAAGGCGGACCGGCCACGTCGCTCGGCTCGGGCGCGCTACCAGGCGCCCTCGGCCCCCTGCGGGGGCTGCCCTCCCTCCAACTGGCCGGCCCGCCTTCCCCAGCGCCGGCCTGGACTCACAGCGGTGGCATGCCTCACATTGCTGGTGTCAGACACCCCGCGCGCACAGCCGCGCTAGACGACGTGCATGGGGTGTCTGACACCGATCAGACACCGGCGTCGCCTATTGCGCGCTACACGTTGGTGCCTGCACCGCCATGGGACATTGCGAGCCCACGCGTGCCGGCGGGGCCTGGGCGGCCAGTTGGAGCGAGGGGAGCCCCCGCAGGGGGCCGAGGGCGCCTGGTGGCGCGCCCGAGCCGAGCGACGTGGCCGCCCAGGCCCCGCCGGCGCGCGCGGGCGTTAAGAACTCAATACCGGCCCATCAGACCTGAAAACACCGCCTAGCCTCCGGCACTCGCGACCACATGGTTGATACCCGTCTGGGCATCCGCCCGCGCCACGCCGTAGATGTGCAGCGAGATGGCGATATCGTCCCCGGCGTTGCGCAGCCGGTGGATACGGTCCAGTCCCTGCGTCGCCGTGACCGCATCGCCGGGCCGGCGCAGCGCTTCTCCCACGGGCCGCGCCAGTTCACTGTCCGCATCCCACCGGTAATGGGTCTCGCTGAGCTCCCCCTGCAATACCCGGTAAGTGCACCAGGTCTTGTGGCCGTGCACAGGCGTTGCCTGTCCGGGACGCCAGACCAAGTAGAAAATAGTGAAACTGCCGTGCGGATCGCTGTAGGCGATGTGGCGCAGATAGGTGTCCGGGCTGCCCTGGCGCAGCGTCTCCGGCAGGTGGGCCAGCATGCCGCGCAGGTCGGCATCGGCGGAAGCCAGTTCGTCCAGCAGGCCGCGCGCTGCATTTTGCTGCGCCGCACGCACCGTGGCGCATAGCGAGTCCAGGCAGGAGTAGGCAAGCGTGGCAGCAGGCATGGCGAGGCAATGGCAGAGTAGACGAGACCTTCCATGCTAGGCCTTGCGCCTGGAATCATTTTGCGAAATCGGGGGCGATCGACCGGGTCGCGGGAAAAATTTTTGCCTTGGCTGTCCCGCCGGCCCGCCAGGCTTTATGACACCCGCCGCAGCCGTCATAATGCGCGCTGGCAGGGGCCCGCGCGGTGCGGCACCCGAAGGAGCTTGCATGAAGGTCGCAGTATTGGGGGCGGGTGTGGCCGGCGTCGCGGCCGCTTATTACCTGTGGCGCGACGGGCATGAAGTCGTCGTGCTGGAACGCCAGCCCGGCCCGGCGCGCGAAACCAGCTTCGGCAATGCCGGCGGCCTGTGCCCCAGCTTCGCCGGCCCCTGGGCGGCGCCCGGCATGATCGGCAAGGTGCTGAAAATGGCCTTGCAGCGCCAGGCGCCGATCCGGTTCTCGCTGTCGCCCAATCCGCGCAAGCTGGCCTGGCTGGCGCGCTGGCTGGGCAACTGCAACGCCGAACGTTTTCGCGCCAACAAACTGCGCATGCAGCGCGTCGCCCACTATAGCGATGCCTGCCTGAAAGCCTTGGCTGGCGCGGGCCTGCCGGTCTCGTTCGACTACCACCAGGACGGCACGCTGCAGGTGTTCCGCAGCGAGGCCGACCTGAAAGCCGTGCCCGCCATCACCCAGGCGCTGGATGAATACGAAGTGCCCTGGCAGCGGCTGGACGAAGCCGGCGCGCGCCGTCTGGAGCCGGCCCTGGCCGCCACCCGCGCGCCCATTGCCGGCGCCCTGTACCTGCCGCGCGACGGCTCCGGCGACAGCCACAAATTCGCCACCGGCCTGGCCGACTACCTGGCGGGACAGGGGGTAGTGTTTCGCTATGGCGCCCGCATCCGTGCGCTGGTACGCCAGGGCGACCGCATCGAGGGGGCATGGGTCGAGGGCGAGGCCGGCCTGTGCGCCGCCGACGCCTACGTAGTGGCGCTGGGCCCGCAGGCGCCGTTCCTGCTGCGGCCGCTGGGCATCGCCCTGCCCATCTACCCCCTGAAAGGCTATTCGATCACGGCGGCCATTGCCGATCCGGCGCGCGCGCCACGGGCGGCCATCATGGACGAATACAACAAGGTCATGATCTCGCGCCTGGGCGACCGCCTGCGCGCGGCCGGCATGGCGGAACTGAAGGGCTACGGGCTGGCGGTGGACCCGGCGCGCGTAGCCTTCCTGAAAGGCGTGGCGCGCGAATGGTTCCCGGCCGGCATCGACATCGATGGCGCGCAATCGTGGGCCGGCCTGCGTCCCATGACGCCGGACGGCCCGGCCATCCTTGGCAAGACCCGCTACGCCAACCTGTACCTGGACTGCGGCCATGGCTCCAATGGCTGGACGCAGGCCTGCGGAACAGGCAAGATTGTGGCCGACATCGTGGCCGGCCGTCGGCCCGAAGTCGACCTGGAAGGCCTCACGGCCGACCGCTATGCCTGAACGCTGCCCTGCCGCTGCCCGAGAGAACGCCATGGACCAGACGGATCTGAAGATCCTGAGCCTGCTGCAGAAGGATGCCACGCGCCCGGTGGCCGATATCGCCGAGCAGGTCAACCTGTCGGTCACGCCGTGCTGGCGCCGCATCCAGAAAATGAAGGAAGACGGCGTCATCGAGCGTACCGCCGTGCTGCTGGACCCAAAGGCGCTGGGGCTGAACCTGACCGTGTTCGTGTCCATCAAGACCAGCCAGCACAACGCCAAATGGACGCAGAGCCTGATCGGCGCCGTCATGTCGCTGCCGAACGTCGTCGAGTTCCATCGCATGGCGGGCGACATCGACTACCTGCTCAAAGTGGTGGTCGAGGACATGGCCGCCTACGACCGCTTCTATCGCCGCCTGATCGAAGCCGTGGACCTGCTCGACGTGAGCGCGAGCTTTTCCATGGAAGTGATCAAGAGCACCACCGAGCTGCCGCTGGACGGCCAGGGCTAGCCGTCCCGGTCCTAGAACGACCAGCGGCCGAACATGAACAGCACATTGCCGTTGCCCTTGCCGCCGGGAATGTACGTGGCATACAGGGTCGCGTCGCGGTAGCCGGCCGAAACCAGCGGTAGCAGCCCCGGGAACGGGATGTGGTTGAAAATGTCGGCGCGCGAAGTCAGGAACACCGTATAGCCGGCCCCCAGGCGCCAGTTGTCGCCGACCCGGCCGATTTTCTGGAATGCATAGCCCGCCAGCGGCTCGATCTTGCTGTGTGAATCCAGGAACGCCATGGCGTACAGGGCCTGCCAATCGCCGTCCTCGTCGTACAGGCTCTTGCCCAGCCCGCCGCCCCAGGCCAGCTCGTTGAAGCTGTCGATCTTCTTCTTGCTGTAGGTAGCGCGGTTGTGCCAGGAATAGCCCGTGAGATAGAGGTCGTTGCCGCCCTCGTTCCAGATCTGGCCGATGCGCTGGCAGGCCGCCTGCGTCCAGGAGGGCAGGTCCGTGCATGCGGAAGCGGCAAACGCGGGGAGGCAGAGCAGGCAGAACACCGCTGCCCGGAGCTTGGCGGTCATGATGTCTCCGAAGGCGAGGGGCGCGGGCGCATGGCGCGCCCGGCGGTTGCTTTCAATGATGCCGCGCCCGGGCGCGCCGTGCGCTACGGGATGTTTCCCAATGTGGACCGGGTGTATCAGCCTACAGCAGGAAGATCGTCGCCAGGCCCAGGAAAATGAAGAAGCCCAGCGAGTCGGTGGCGAAGGTCAGCAGCACCGACGACCCGATGGCGGGATCCTTGCCGAAGCGGGCCCGCACCATGGGCACCATGACGCCGACCGAGGCGCCCACCAGCATGTTGCAGATCATGGCGGCCATCATCACGATGGCGATCGACAGCGAGCCGGAGATGGTCCAGGCGAACAATGCCGCCACCACGCTGCCGCACAGGCCCACCAGCAGGGTGACCAGCATTTCGCGCTTGACCAGTTGCCACAGGTTGCGGCCGGTGATGCGGCCCACCGCGAGCGCGCGGATGATCATGGTCATGGTCTGGTTGCCCGAGTTGCCGCCGATGCCGGCGACGATGGACATCAGGAACGCCAGGATGACGATCTGGCTGACCGTGGCCTCGAAGCGCGAGGCCACGAACGAGGCGGTGGCCGCGGTGCACAGGTTGAACAGCAGCCAGGGCGCGCGGTTGCGCAGCGCCATCGCCACCGGCGCGAAGATGTCTTCTTCCTGCAGGCCGGCGCGCGACAGCGCTTGCTCCTGCGAGTCTTCGCGCATGACGTCGACCACGTCCGCGATGGTGACGCGGCCGATCAGGCGGCCCTGGTCGTCCATGACCGGCGCGGACACCAGGTCGTAGCGTTCGAAGGCGCCCGCCGCGTCGGCGTCGGAATCGAGCGGGTTGAGCGTGAGGAAGTCGGTGCTCATGACCGCGCGTACTTCGGTTTCCGGCTCGCTGACCAGCAGCCGCGACAACGGCAGGATGCCCTGCAGCTTGTCCTGGCGGTCTACCACGAACACCTGGTCGGTGTGGTCCGGCAATTCGTGCAGGCGGCGCAGGTAGCGCAGCACGACTTCGAGCGTGACGTCCTCGCGGACGCGCACCATTTCGAAGTCCATGATGGCGCCCACGCTGTCCTCGGGGTAGCCCATGGCCTCGAGCAACTGGGCGCGCTCTTCGTCGGTGAGGCCCTTCTGCACTTCGGCCACCACGTCGGGCGGCAGGTCGGGCGCCAGGTCGGCCAGCTCGTCGGCATCCATGTTGCCGGTGGCGGCGACCAGGTCCTGGCGGTCCATGGCCTCGATGAGGGATTCCCGCACCCAGTCCTCGACCTCGAGCAGCACGTCGGCGTCGTGCTCGGGGCTGACCAGGCGCCAGACGTTCTGGCGCTCGTCCTTGGGCAGCGATTCGAGGATGAAGGCGATGTCGGCCGGATGCAGCGCGTCGACCAGCGCCTTGAGCTCGGCCTCGTGCTGGCGATGCACCAGGTCTTCGACCAGCGAGGCCTTGTTGTCGCCCTGTTCCTGGCGATGGACGAGGTCCTCGACCAGTTGCTGGCGGCGCAGGCGTTCCTGGACCTCGGCCAGCGCGTGCTGGGCGTCTTCCGGGTCCAACCGGCGAGGCGTCTTGGTCGCGGCGTCGGGCTGCGTCATACGGATACGGCTCAGAGGGTGGGCAGGGGGCGGCTGCGCCGGGCTTCGTCGGTGGCGACGTAGGTCAGGGTCGCCTCGGTGACCTTGACCACTTCGGCGTCGAGGCGCTGGCGCTCGGCGTAGACCTCGACCGATACGGTAACCGATGTCGTGCCCGTCTTGACGATGGATGCGTAGAAACTGAGCAGGTCGCCCACGAATACCGGCTGCTTGAACTGGAACGCGTTGACGGCCACCGTGGCCACGCGCCCGGCGGCGCGGCGGGCCGCCGGCACCGAGCCGGCAATGTCGACCTGGGACATGATCCAGCCGCCGAAGACGTCGCCGTGGATGTTGGCGTCGGCCGGCATCGGCATGACGCGCAGGACGGGCTCCCGGCCGGTGGGCAGCGTGGCGGAGGTATGGGTGGCGGAAGGCATGGCCGGCTCCTGTGTAGAGACCGGCCGATTATGCAGGAAAACGCCGCCGCGATGCGGCTCAGGTGGCGAGCTTGACGATGCCGTAGCCGCCCAGCAGCAGCCAGGCATACAGGATGAGGCCCAGCGCCATGACCCGGGGCCCCGCCTTGCGGATCTGGCCGAAGCGCGTTTCGATGCCCAGCGCGGTCATGGCCATGGTCAGGGCGAACACGTCGAGCCGGCGGATGGCGGTGACGACGTCGTCGGGCAGGATGGCCAGCGAGTTGACGATGGCCAGGGCCAGGAAGCCGACCGCGAACCAGGGCACCGGCAGGCGCGCCTTGGCATGGCCGGGCTCCGCGTGCGCGGCCTTGCTGCGCAGCCACAGGCCCAGCACCAGCAGGACGGGCACCAGCAGGGCGACGCGGGTCATCTTGACGATGGTCGCGACTTCCGTGGTGGCGGGATCGATGTTGCTGGCCGCGCCGACCACCTGCGCCACTTCGTGCACGGTGCCGCCGATGTAGATGCCGAGCGCCTGGGTGTCCAGCGGCAGCCAGCCCGCGTGGTACAGCACCGGGTACAGGAACATGGATAGCGTGCCGAACAACACGACCGTGGCCACCGCCACCGCGCTTTTGTGGGGAGCGGCGCGCAGGGTGGGTTCGAAGGCCAGCACGGCGGCGGCGCCGCAGATGGCGCTGCCCGCCGCGGTCAGCATCGCGGTGTCGCGGTCCAGGCCGAGCAGGCGCTGGCCGAGGGCGGTGCCCAGCACCAGGGTGCCGACCACCACCGCGACCGAAACCGCCAGGCCGGGCAGGCCGACCGCGGCGATCTGCTGGATGCTGATATTCAGGCCATAGAACGCCACGGCGATGCGCAGCAGGCGCCGCGCCGTGAAATTGACGCCGGCCGCCCAGTCCACCGGCATGGTGCCGCGCAGGAAATTGCCATACAGCATGCCGCACACAATCCCGACCACCAGCGGCGAGAAGCCGAGCGCGCGGATGGCCGGCAGGTCGCTCAGCTGCATGACGGCGACCGTCATCAGCGCCACGAACAGCACGCCATTGAGCTTGTCGCGCCAGGGAGTTGGCAAGGAAAGGGCAGATGTGGAGGACATGGTGTAATGCAATAACTAAATAACTAGAAGCAATATTATTAAATTCCGCCGTACTATTTGGGAAATTTTTAATTTTGATATTAAATATTGGAAATCCTGATATCTAGCCGCGCATGACCCCAGACCAGCTCCTGACCTTCGCCTATGTAGCCGATACCGGCAATATCAGCCGGGCGGCGGGCCTGCTGCATTTGTCACAGCCGGCGGTATCCGGGCAATTGCGCCTGCTGCAGGACTGGTTCGGCGAGCCGCTGTACCGGCGCAGCGGCCATGGGGTCGCGCTGACTGCGGCCGGCGAGCGCCTGGCCGAGCAGGCACGCCAGCTGCGCCAGGTATACAACCAGGCCCATGCCGCCCGGGAAGCCTGGCGCGGCCTGGAAACCGGCACCTTGCGGCTGGGCGCCAGCACCACTCCCGCCAGCTACTTGCTGCCGGCCCTGGTGGCGGATTTCCGGCGCCGCTTCCCGGCGGTCAGCCTGCACCTGTCCGATGGCAACACGCGCGACATTGTCGAGCGCCTGCCGGGGTTGGACCTGGCATTCATCGAAGGCGAAGTGCCGGCGGGGCTGCCGGCCGACACGGCGGTCCACAGCTGGCAGCAGGACGAGGTGGTGGCGATCGCGCGCGCGGATCATCCGCTGGCCGCCAAACGGCAGGCGCGCCTGCGCGACCTGGCCGACTCGCCGTTGGTGATGCGCGAACCGGGTTCCGGGGTGCGCCAGTTGGTCGAGCGCGCTTTCGAGGCGGCCGCGCTGGCGCCCGCGGTGGGGCTGGAGCTGGCAGGGGTCGAGGGCGTCAAGCAGGCCGTGCGCGCGGGCCTGGGCATCGGCTTCGTGTCGCGCATGTCGATGCAGCACGAAGACGGCTCGCTGGCCATCCTGCGGCTGGCGCCGCGCCCGTTGACGCGCACGCTGAGCATCCTGGTGCCGCATGCCAACGCGTCGGCGCGCGTGGCCGGGCGCTTCCTGCAGGCTTGCCTGGCGCTGCCGCCGGTCGAGCTGGCGCGCTAGGGCCTGTTGCCGCTAAAACGCGCGCCGCGCAGGCGGCCCGTCTGCTAGCCGGCTGGCCGCGCCAGCCACTGGCGCGCCAGCTCCACCCAATAGGTGCCGCCCAGCGGCAGCAGTTCGTCGTTGAAGTCGTAGCTGCCGTTGTGCAGCATGCACGGGCCCATGCCGTGGCCGGCGGCGCGGTGCGTGCCGTCGCCGTTGCCGATCCAGACGTAGCAGCCGGGCATTTCCTGCAGCATGAAGGCGAAGTCCTCGGCGCCCATGGTGGGCTGCACGTGGTCGTCGACGTTGTCGGCGCCGACGATGCCGCGCAGCACCTCGGCGCAGAAGGCCGCCTCGCGCGCGTGGTTGATGGTGGGCGGGTAATTGCGGAAGAACTCGAACTCGACTTCGCAATCGAGCGCGGCGCAAGTATGGCGGGCGATTTCCCGCATGCGGCGCTCGATCAGGTCGAGGGTTTCGAGCGTGAAGGTGCGCACCGTGCCGCGCATCACGGCCTGGTTGGGCACCACGTTGTCGGCGCTGCCGGTGTGGATTTGTGTGATGCTGAGCACCGCGGCGTCCAGCGGATTGCGGTTGCGCGTGATGATGGTCTGCAGCGATTGCGCCAACTGCACCGCCGTCATGACCGGGTCGATGCCCAGGTGCGGCATGCCGGCGTGCGAGCCCTTGCCCTGGATGGTGATGACGAATTCGTTGCTGGAAGCCATGATAGGCCCGGCCGTCAACCCGAACTGGCCCACTTTCAGGCCGGGCCAGTTGTGCATGCCGAACACTGCCTCCATGGGAAAGCGCGTGAACAGGCCGTCGTCGATCATGCGGCGGGCGCCGCCGCCGCCTTCTTCGGCCGGCTGGAAAATGACATATACCGTGCCGGCGAAATCGCGATGTTGCGCCAGGTAGCGCGCGGCGGCCAGCAGCATGGCGGTATGGCCGTCGTGGCCGCAGGCGTGCATCTTGCCGGGGTGCTGGCTGGCGTGCGCGAAGGTGTTGGCTTCCTGCATGGGGAGGGCGTCCATGTCGGCCCGCAGGCCGACCGCGCGCGGGCTGTCCGCCTGGCCGCGGATGATGCCAACCACGCCCGTGCCGCCCAGGCCGCGGTCCACCTCGATGCCCCATTCCTGCAGGCGGGCGGCGACCAGGTCGGCGGTGCGGAATTCCTCGAAGGCCAGTTCGGGATGGGCGTGGATGTCGCGCCGGATGCCGGCGATGTCGTCGCGCCACGCGACGATGGGTTCGATCAGGTTCATCGGTAGTCTCGCTGGAATGGGCCGCAGGCAACAAGGGTATTATCAGACAAAATTTCCTATAACGATGCACGGAGGCCCACCATGTCGCGTCCCTGGCTCGCTCACTACCCCGAGGGCGTTCCCGCCGAAATCTCCATCGAACCCCATGCCTCGCTGACCGGCCTGCTGGACCAGGCGTGCAGCCGTTATGCGACGCGCGTGGCCTGCACGGCCATGGGCACCGACATTACCTACGCCGAGCTGGACCGCCAGGCGCGCGCCTTTGCCGGCTGGCTGCAGAGCCTCAGCCTGGCGCATGGTTCGCGGGTGGCCCTGATGATGCCCAACGTGCCCGCCTACCTGGCCTGCCTGCTGGGCACGCTGCGCGCCGGCCACGTGGTGGTCAACGTGAACCCGTTGTACAAGTCCGACGAGCTGCAGCGCCAACTGCTGGACAGCGGCGCCGAGGTCATAGTCATCCTGGAGAACTTCGCGCGCACCCTGCAGGACGTGACCGACCGGGGCGCATTGCGGCACGTGGTAGTGACCGGGCCTGGCGATCTGCTGGGCGGCCTGAAGGCGCCGCTGGTCAACCTGGCGGCGCGCTACGTCAAGCGCATGATCCCCGACTGGCGCATCGACGACGCCCGGCGCCTGCCCGCCGTGCTGGCGGCCGGCGCGGCCGCCTCGTTCACGCCGCCGGCGCTCAAGCTGGATGACGTGGCGGTGCTGCAGTACACGGGCGGCACCACCGGCGTGCCCAAGGGCGCCATGCTGTCGCACGGCAACCTGGTGGCCAACGTGCTGCAACTCGAGGCGGTGGCGCGGCCGGCCCTGCGCGACCTGGAGCGCACCCAGCTCACCATCATCAGCGCCTTGCCGCTGTATCACGTGTTCGCCATGACCGTCTGCGGCCTGTTCGGCATCTACGCGGGCATGCGCAACCTGCTCATCATCAACCCGCGCGACCAGGCCGCGCTGATCTCCGCGTGGCGCCGCGCCAATGTGAACATCTTCCCCGGCGTCAATACGCTGTTCAACGCGCTGGCCAACAATGCCGAGTTCGCCAAGCTGGATTTTTCCGGCCTGCGGCTGACCCTGGGCGGCGGTATGGCGGTGCAGCGCCACGTGGCCGAACGCTGGCTGCAAATTACCGGCCACCCGCTGATCGAAGGCTACGGCCTGTCCGAGACCTCGCCCGTGGCGACCGTGAACCCGACCAACACCAAGGAGTATTCCGGCTCGATCGGGCTGCCGCTGCCGTCCACCGACGTGGCCATCCTGGACGACGATGGCCGCGCCGTGCCGTTGGGCGAGCGCGGCGAGGTCTGCATCCGCGGCCCGCAGGTCATGCTGGGCTATTGGCAGAAACCCGAGGAAACCCGGCGCTGCATGACCGCCGACGGCTTCTTCCGCAGCGGCGACATCGGCATCATGGACGAGCGCGGCTATACGCGCATCGTCGACCGCAAGAAAGACATGATCGCGGTGTCGGGCTTCAAGGTCTACCCCAACGAGGTCGAGGCGGTCATCGCGGCGCATCCCGGCGTGCTGGAATGCGCGGTGGTGGGCGTGCCCGACGAACATTCGGGCGAGGCCGTGAAGGCGTTCGTGGTCAGGAAGGACCCCGCCCTGACCGAGGCGCAGGTGATCGCCTGGTGCAAGGAAAAGCTGACCGGCTACAAGCGGCCGCACGCGGTGGAGTTCCGCGACGAACTGCCCAAGAGCAACGTCGGCAAGATCCTGCGGCGCGAATTGCGGCCGGACGCCCAGTAGGCGGCCGGGGAGTCAGGGCGCCTGCAGGTGCGGACCGATCAGTTCGTGCAGGGCCTCGACGATGGCCGGGTTGCCGGCCACCACCCGCCCACCCACCGGCCATGGGTCGCGCCGGTGCATGTCGTGGCAGACGCCGCCCGCCTCGCGCAGGATCAGCGTGCCCGCGGCCACGTCCCAGGGCGCCAGGCCCATTTCCCAGTAGCCGTCGTAACGGCCGCAGGCGGTCCAGGCCAGGTCCAGGGCCGCCGCGCCCATGCGCCGCACGCCGCGCGAGGTGCAGATGGCGTCCTGCAGCATGGGCATGTATTGGCTGGCGAAGGAAAAGTCGCGGAAGGGGAAGCCGGTGGCCAGCACCGCGTCGCCCAGCGACTGGGTGCGCGAGCACGCGATGCGGCGGCCGTTGAGCCAGGCGCCGATGCCATGCACCGCGGTGAAGAGCTCTTCGCGGCTGGGGTCGTACACCACGCCGATGACCGGCGTGTCTTCGGAGACCGGGCCGCTGGTGGCCATGCGCGTGCCGGCGTGCGCGACCAGCGCGATCGACACGGCGTAGTGCGGAATGCCGTGCAGGAAGTTGGTGGTGCCGTCGAGCGGGTCGATATACCAGGTGGCGGGTCCGTGCGCCGCGCCGCCGGTTTCTTCGGCGACGATGCCGAACTCGGGCGTGCGTTCCCGCAGGGACTCGATGATGGCGGCCTCGGCTTCGCGGTCGGCCTGCGAGACCAGGTCGTTGCGGGCCTTGTGGTCGATGACCAGGTCGGCGCGGTGATGCGCGTACGATTGCAGGATGGCGGCGCCCGTGTGGGCCGCCGAGACGGCGGCATCGATGGCGGCGCCCAGGTCGAGCGGCGGGGCCTGTGTCGGGGTCGGTTGAGTCGTCGGCATGAAACCCAGTGTAAGCCTTTGAGATGACGAGCCGGCTGCTTCGCCGCAAATCGCGCCGGCCAGCGTGGCTTTCAACCAACGTAACGCGCGCCGCTTTGGGTATGCTGGCGACCGCGCGCGGCGATCGTCGCAAATTCGAATGCATTCATGTCTTCTTACGTTCCCCTGACGCCTTCCGATGCCGGCCTCGACGCTGACGGGCGCTTGCGCAGCGAGCGCTATGGCGATGTGTACCACTCCGTGGCCGGCGCGCTGGGCCAGGCCGAGCATGTGTTCCTGCGCGGCAATGGCCTGCCCGGGCGCTGGCGCGGCCGCCACGCCTTTACCGTGTGCGAGACCGGTTTCGGGCTGGGGCTGAATTTCCTCGCGCTATGGCGCGCCTGGCGCGACGATCCGGCGCGCGCGCGGCGGCTGCATGTGCTGTCGATCGAAGCCCATCCGTTCGCGCGCGAGCAGTTGCGCCGCTGGCTGGCGCAGCTGGCGCCGCCGGCGCTGCGTGGGCTGGCGGAGCAATTGGCGGATCAGTGGCCCGAGCGCCTGCCCGGCCTGCATCGCCTGGAATTTGAGGGCGGCGCCCTGACCTTGACCCTGGCTTTCGGCCAGGCGGCGGCGTTGGCGCCGTTGCTGCAGGCGCGGGTGGACGCGTATTTCCTGGATGGCTTCGCGCCCGACCGCAACCCGGATATGTGGCAGCCCGGGCTGCTGCGCGAACTGGCCAGGCTGGCCGCTCGCGACGCCACGCTGGCCACCTGGGCCAGTGCCGGCTTCGTGCGCCGCGCGCTGGCCGAGGCCGGCTTCGAGGTGCGCAAGGGCGCGGGTTATGGCGGCAAGCGGCACATGACGGTGGGGGCGCGGACGGCCGGCGCGCCGGCTGGCGCCGCCATGGCGGCCGCATGGGCGCAGGCTCGCGCGGCCGCCGCAGCGGCGGGCGACGACGCGGTGGTGGTAGTGGGCGGCGGGCTGGCCGGCGCCGGCATGGCCCAGGCGCTGGCGCTGCGCGGCCGGCCGGTCGTGGTGATCGATTCCGCCGCGCCGGCGGGCGCGGTCCATGCGGGGCACGCGGCCGCGGCGCTGACACCCCTGATCGCCCGCGACGACAATCCGCGCGCGCGCCTGTCGCGGGCCGGCAGCCAGCGCGCATGGGCCCGTTGGGCCGCCTTGCCGGGCGCCGCCGCGCCGCTGCGTTGCGGCACGCTGCAGCTCGAGCGGGACAGCGGGCGCGCGGCCGCCCTGGCCGATACCCTGCAGACGCTGCAGTTCCCGGCCGACTGGGTGAGGGCGGTGGACCGCGACGACGCCGCGGCGCTGGCCGGCTTGCCGGTGGCGCGCGGCGGCCTGTATTTCGCCAGCGGCATGCTGCTGCGGCCGGACGCCTTGATTACGGCGCTGCTCGACATGCCGGGCATTCGCCGCGTGACCGCCCAGGCCGCGCGAGTGCAACGGGTGGATGGCCAATGGCAGGTGCTCGACGGTCGCGCACAGGTGCTGGCGCAGGCCGACAGCCTCGTGCTGGCCAACGCCCATGGCGCGCAGGCCGTATTGCGCGACAGCGGCTTGCTGGAGCCGTTGCCGCGCCTGGCGCAAATGCATGCGCTGGCCGGCGAGGTGACGCTGCTGCCGGCCGGCAGCCTGGGCGGCGGGCCGCGCTGCATCGTGGGAGGCGAGGGCTACCTGTTGCCGGCGGTGGCGGGCCTATGCGTGGCTGGCAGCACGTATGAACACGGCGCCGCCACGGCGCGCGTCAGCGCCGAAGGGCAGCAGGTCAACCTGCGCAAGGCCGCCGGCCTGCTGGGCCATGCGCCCTCCGCCTGGGCTGATTGCACGGCCGGGCGGCTGACAGGCTGGGCCGGCTGGCGGGCCGTACTGCCGGGACGCTTGCCGGCGATCGGGCCCGTGGCGCATGCGCCGGGCTTGTGGCTGGCCACGGGATACGCCTCGCGCGGGCTGACCTGGTCAGCCTTGGCGGGCGACCTGGTGGCCGCCTGTCTGTGCGACGAACCCGTGCCTCTGGAGGCCGACCTGCTGGCTGTAATCGCGCCGCGCTAGATGGCCGGTCGACGCAGAAGCCGGGGCGTTGCCGGACGATAGCCGTAGAACTACGCCATAGCCGTCGATTCCACGGCTGGCGATAGGTCTGCAAGTGAGTGGTCGCTTCGCTGGTTGGCATCGGCTTTGGCGGGTCCAGCGCGGCATGCCCGGCCGACTAAAAAAGGGACCGAGTTTATTTCGAGGGCCAAATCCGTCAAAATAGCGTCTTTTAATGGTTTTTTGGCTTAAGCCGGGGGAAGCTCTGTGCCGCCCAATTTCGACTTTGCCCATACTACCCAGCTCGAGTCCATCGAGTTGCTGTCGTCGCGATCCAGCCGTGTCGATTTCGACGCGGGCGACGGGCTGCACCTGGTAGTCGAGGCGCATGCGCCTGGTGTGTTCCGCCTGCGCTGCGGCGAGGCGAACCTCCTTACCGACGAGAAACCCGGAGCCCGTGCGCGGGCCGCTGCTGAAATGCTGCTCGCCCGCCAGGAAGCGGTGGGCGAGTGCACCATCGTGCCGCGCGACGACGGCAATGGCTGGCGCATCGCGCAGGGAGACATCGCGCTGGACATCCAGTCCAGCCCCGTGCGCATCGCGCTGTATCGCGGCGAGACGCAGGTGCTGGCGTCGGACGTGTCCGTGCACGAGCCCGCCTTCGGCCATAACGCGCTCGACGAAATCGAGCACGCCGTGTGGAATGCCGCGTTCGCCCTGGACGCGGGCGAGCGCGTCTACGGCCTGGGCGAAACTCCCGGCGACCTCAATCGCCGCGACGAGGCGGTGGTGTCGGACGACCCCGAACACCGCGCCCTGCCGCTGGCCTGGAGCCCGCGCGGCTGGGGCGTCTATGCCAACACGCTGCGCCGCGTGCAGCACGGCGTGGGCGTGCCGCCCACCGAATCCGCCTACACGCTGACCATCGACGACCCGGTGCTGGACCTGTTCCTGTTCGCCGGCGAGCCGGGCGAGATCCTGAACCAGTACACCGCGCTCACCGGACGGGCGGGCCAGCCCGTGCTGTGGGCCATGGGCGCCTGGCTGCAGCAGGCCGAGGGCGAGATGCCCACCCAGACCGCCGCGCTGGTCGCGCAGATGCGCGAACTGCAGTTGCCGCTGGACGCCGTCAAGCTGGCCGGGCCGGCCGCCTGGGCTTTCCAGGCCGACAAGGCGGTGTTCGAATGGGACGCCCAGCGGTTTCCCGATGCCCGCCAGATGCTGGCGCTGTTCCACAAGCACCACGTCCATGTGGCGGCGGTCGGGTTTCCCGGCGTGATCCAGTCCACCCCGCTGTTCGAGGAACTGGAGGACCGCGGCTGGCTGCTGACCTGCGCGGATGGCAGCGCGCAAGTGTTCGACGGCAACGAGGCCACCGCCGGCCGTCCCTATGGCCTGCTCGACCTGACCTACCGCGACGTCTACAACCTGTGGATCGAGCGTCATCGCCAACTGATCGAAGACGGCCTGGATGCGCCGGTCTGCGACGCCCAGATCGCCATCCCCGACGATGTCAGCGCGCGTAACGGCGAAACCGGCCCGGCGCTGCGCACCATGTATCCGTTGCTGGCGCGCCGCGCCCTGTTCGATGCCGTGGCAGGCCACAAGGTGCCGCCGGAAGGCGTGGTGCCCAGCACCGACCTGTTCCCGGCGGCCCAGCGCCTGCCATGGCAGCTCGGCCCGCGCGTCACCAACGACTGGCAGGGCCTGGAGCACACGCTGCGCACGGCGCTGTCCATCGGCGCCAGCGGCGTGCCGGTGCAGGTGCATGCCATTGGCTCGGCCACCGCGCCGCTCGACGGCATGACGCCCGAGCTGTACCTGCGCTGGCTCACCGCCGGCGTGTTTTCCGCCAATTTCTGCTTCCAGGGCATTCCGGCCTTGCTGCCGTGGTCGTTCGGCGACGCGGCGCTCGAGCAGGCGCGCACTTGGCTGCAATGGCGCTACCGCCTGATCCCGTACGTGCTGGGCGCCATCGAGGATTCCGTGCGCACTGGCCTGCCGGTGCAGCGATCCATGGCGCTCAGCTTCCCGCACGATGCCCACGCGCACGAGTGGGACCTGCAATACCTGCTGGGCCCGGCCCTGCTGGTGGCGCCGGTGACGCGGCCGGGCAACAGCGTGCGCGTCTACCTGCCCAAGGGCGAGGCCTGGTGGGACCTGAACACCGGCCATCGCTACGAGGGCGGCACCACCTGGACGGTGGAATGCGGGCTGGACAAGTTCCCCGTGTTCGGCCGCGAAGGACACATGCTGTGCCTGGGCCCGGTGGCCCAGCATGCGGGCGAATTCAATTCCGCGCGCATCCTGGACGAGGTCTGGATGTTCGGCATGCCGGTGCACAACCCGGTGGTCATGCGCAATAAAATCCGCGTGATGCAGATGCAGGGCTCCAGCTACATCAAGGGGCTTGAAGGGCTGCGCATCCTGCCCTCCGAGGGGCTGGAGGTCAAGCGCCGCGGCGCCGAGGTGCGCATCTCGCGCGCCCGCTGAAGCCGCCTGCCGGGGCGGCGGCCGTGCGGCGCCGCCCGGTGTGCTATGGTTCGGCGCGCCATGCCCGCCGGCATCGCCGTTTTCCTGGGCCGCAGGGTGCCGCCGGGCATCCTGGTCAGCTTCTTTATATAACTATTAGTTATTAAAAAGAGAACAATCAGTCGTTCTCTTTAGAAGCACGGTCCGCCACAATCGCAACGTCATGATTCACATCGAGAACCTCTCAAAGACCTACGCGACCCCGCATGGGCGCTTTGAGGCATTGCGCGACATCAGCCTGCAGATCGAGCAGGGCGAGGTGTTCGGCATCATCGGCCCCAGCGGGGCCGGCAAGAGCACGCTGGTCCAGTGCATCAACCTGCTCGAGCGTCCCGACCGCGGCGAGATCGTGATCGGCGGCACGCCGCTGACCGGCCTGGACGAGGCGCGCCTGCGCAGCCAGCGCCGCCGCATCGGCATGGTCTTCCAGGGTTTCAACCTGCTGGCGCGCCGCACCGTCTATGGCAACGTGGCGCTGCCGCTGGAAATCGCCGGCGTGCCGCGCGCGCAGATTCCCGCCAAGGTCGAGCGCCTGCTGGCCCTGGTGGGGCTGGAGCACCTGCGCGACCGCTATCCCAGCCAGATCAGCGGCGGCCAGAAGCAGCGCGTGGGCATCGCCCGCGCGCTGGCCAACGACCCCGACGTACTGCTGAGCGACGAGGCCACCTCGGCGCTGGACCCGGAAACCACCCACAACATCCTGGCGCTGCTGCGCGACATCAACCGCCAGACCGGCGTGACGGTGGTGATGATCACCCACCAGATGGAGGTGGTGCGCGAGATCTGCGACCGCGTCGCCGTGCTGTCGCAGGGCCAGGTGGTCGAGCTGGGGCGCACCCAGGATATTTTCGCGTCGCCGCGCCATGAGGTCACCCGCGCCATGGTCTCGGCGGCCACCGCCTCCGACCTCACCGACGGCACGCTGGCCGCCACGCGCCAGCGCATCGCCGAGCTGGCGGCGGCGCGGCCCGGCAGCGCCGTGCGGCTGCTGCGCGTGCGGCTGGCCGGCGGCGCCTCGGCCGGCACCCTGCTGTCGGACCTGACGCGCCAGCACGCGCTCGACGTCAGCCTGGTGCAGGCCCGCGTCGAAGACATCCAGGGCGTGGCGGTCGGCACCTTGTTCGTGCTGGCGCAAGGCACGCCCGCCGCGCTGGCCCAGGCCCTGGCCGACCTGGCCGCGCAAGACATCCCCGTAGAAGAAATCGCCCATGAGTCCGCAACTGATCGACCTGCTCACCACCTCGCTGCTTGAGACGCTGCTGCTGGTGGGGGTGCCCAGCCTCATCGCGGTGCTGGTGGGCATTCCGCTGGGCGTGGTGCTGGTGGTGACGGCGCGCGGCGCCATGCTGCAGAACCTGCCCGTCAACCGCGTGCTGGGGGCGGTCGTCAATATCACCCGCTCGGTGCCGTTCATCATCCTGATGGTGGCCATCATTCCGTTCACGCGCCTGATCGCGCAGACCTCCATCGGCACCACCGCGGCCATCGTGCCGCTGTCGGTGGCCGCCATCCCGTTCATGGCGCGCATCGCCGAGAACGCCATGCGCGAAGTGGACGCCGGCCTGCTGACCGCCGCCCGCGCCATGGGCGCCAGCCCGCTGCAGATCATCGCCAAGGTGCTGCTGCCCGAATCGCTGCCCGGCCTGGTGGCCGCCACCATCGTCACCGTGATCAGCCTGATCGGCTATTCGGCCATGGCGGGCGCCATCGGCGGCGGCGGCCTGGGCGACCTGGGCATCCGCTATGGCTACCAGCGCTTCCAGCCAGAGGTCATGCTGGCCGTGGTGGTGGTGCTGGTCGTGCTGGTGCAGGTCGTGCAGGGCCTGGGCGACTGGCTGGTACGCCGCATGTCGCATCGCTGAAGATTTCCCCCACTCGCAACTCACGCATCATGAACACCAAGTTTTTCAAGTCGCTGGCCGCGCTGGCCCTGGGCGCCACGTTTGTCGCGCAAGCCGCCCTGGCGCAGGACAAGCCGTTGAAAGTCGGCGTCACCGCCGGCCCGCACGCGCAGATCTTCGACGTGGTCAAGCAGGAGGCCGCCAAGCAGGGCCTGCAGATCGAGGTCATCGAGTTCACCGACTATGTGCAGCCCAACGTGGCGCTGGCCGCCGGCGACCTGGACCTGAACAGCTACCAGCACCAGCCCTACCTGGACTCGGCCAACGCCGACCGCGGCTACAAGCTGGCCAGCATCGCCAAGACGGTGATCTTCCCCATCGGCATCTATAGCAAGAAGGTCAAGAGCCTGGACGAGCTGAAGCCGGGCGCGCAGATCGGCATTCCGAACGATCCGACCAACGGCGGCCGCGCCTTGCTGCTGCTGCAGGCCCAGGGGCTGATCAAGCTGGACCCCGAGGCCGGCCTGAAGGCCACGCCGATCGATGTGGTGGAGAACCCGCGCAAGCTGCGCTTCGTGGAGCTGGACGCCGCGCAACTGCCGCGCTCGCTGGACGACACCGACGCCTCGGCGGTGAACACCAACTTCGCGCTGGAAGCCGGCCTGGACCCCAACAAGGACGCCATCGCCCGCGAATCCGCCGAGTCGCCGTACGCCAACGTACTGGTGGTGCGCCAACAGGACCTGGACAAGCCCGAGCTGCGCAAGCTGGTGGGCATCTACCAGAGCGCGGCGGTCAAGGCCTTCATCGCCGAGAAATTCAAGGGCGCCGTGGTGGCCGCCTGGTAAGCTTCCTTGACGGAAAAGCGCGGATCGGTCATAATCTCGCGCTTCGGTCGGGTCGTTAGCTCAGTCGGTAGAGCAGCGGACTTTTAATCCGTTGGTCGCGCGTTCGAGTCGCGCACGACCCACCAAAAAAACATCAGCAATATCAAGCAAATAGCGCCACGCTGCCCGTGGCGTTTTTTGTTCCTCGGCCGGCTGTGGCCCAAGCGTGACTGGTCCGGCGTGCCCGGCCAAGTGGCTCGGCGCCAGATGCGAGTACTTCGGACCATTTCAACGGTTCTATCCGCCCAACTCCTTCAGCGCCATGAGCGGCGGCCGGCCTGGGACTTGCCCAGGTGTGGCGCGGATCATGAAAATGGACGTCATTAATACCCGCGGCGGCGCAGGCTCGCTTGAGGCGCACCACTGTTCGGACTCGGGCGGCAGCCGGTACCGCCTGCCGCCCGCAGTGATGGCCATTTCGCCAGCCACCTGGACCGGTGCCAGCCGGCGCAGTAGGCCATGGATTGCAACTGATCGTTGAGTGGTTGCAGTGCCTGGCCCAGGATGTCGTCCGGAATCCCCTTTTTGCGACAGCGCGTCGCCAATGGCGTCCCCTGCCATTACCTTGGCGTGCCAGGCGGCCGCGTCCTGCGCGCGCAACGGCGCTGCCGATTAGAACCGCCGCGCCATACTGCGAGCGTGCCGAGGTGTTCCGCTGGCAGTCTCAGGCTGAGCTGGATGCCACGCCCATGCTGGTGGTGCAGCACATTGCGCGAGAGAGCGAAACGTGGGCGCGTCGTTGTGAGTGGCCTGGAATCTAGCTGCTGCAGTTGTCGTGTCATATATGCTGTATTACCCTGGCAGGCCGATGTCCTTTGCGGAGTATGCGATGCCCCTCGATGGAATTCTGTCTGTGCGTGAGTTCATAACCACTCCGGTCGATGGCGTAACCAGCAATCAAAGCGGCATCGTTGCAGCTGTTTCAGCAGCAAGTTCGGCGGGTGCGCGACTTTTCTGGCCGGTAGGGACCTATGTGTCCGATGCCAATATTCCGGAATTTCACTCAGTCCGCCACGTGGGGCCCGGAGTGGTTAAACGTGGCAGCGACTTATTTCACGTCGATCCGGTAGAGGGCAACATCAATGTTATTTACGTGCGGCCTTCGGGAGCATCGGCCACGGCTGATGGTTTGGCGTATGCCAACGCGATTTCCGTCGACAGGATAGGTTCGATTCTGCTGAATTATGGTCCTGTGCTTGGCGGCACCTGGCGCGTAAAGCTTAGAGCGGGGACCTATCTTGACGGCGTGACAAATCGACTTGTAGTCGGCCCCGCATTAGATACGGATCAAACGCCCGGCGATAGCCCTAAGGCGAAGGATACGGTCCTAAATGGCAACTATGTGATTTTCGAAGGGCCGGATGTCGGCTATGACCCTGTCAACAATTCCCGACCTACACCTGGCGCTCTTTTTGACGGGCGCGGTGCGAACGCCGTTGCCTTCAATTTTCGGGGTGGGTTTAGAGCGATCGTTCGCGACATAAAGTTCCAAGACTATCGAGGGGGAGGTATCGCAGTCGTAGAAGGGTGCCTACGTTGTGAGAACGTTCATACTTCTGGGTGTGGATACGGCATCTCTGGATTGCACTCCTTTTTAGAGGTTAAGGGAGGATGGATTTACGGTGGGATTCCCAGTACTGCCTATACTGGAATCCGATCACTATTTTTGACTAAGCATGACATTGGAAGTCAGAGCGCCGGATCAGCTGGACAGGGGCCCCTCATTTCGCACTGCAATGTCGGGTTCCTCGCGCAGGAGGGCTCTACGGGGCACTCTGATTTTGTGTCCTATGAAGACAATACGTTTGCTATTAACGCTACTGTGAACGCGAGAGTTAACGCGAACGGATCAAATTTCAAAAGGAACACGGTTGCGATTTCTTCACGTCTAGGCGCCGTTGTTTTCGCCCCCAGCAACGTTGAATGGAATACAGGCACGGTCGACGCCAATGTGGATAACATGCGGCTGCAGACAGGGCAGGTTCTTCTGCCTGCGACTAACGAAGCGTATGCTCAGTCGTACGAGCAAGTGTATGTTGATCACGACAGCACGTCGGTTTCCGGATCTACGGTTGAGACGACGGTTCGCACGTACACGATTGCCGCTAACCGGCTGACGTGTACTCCTGGGTCTATCTATAAAGGGAAGGCTATCCGAGTCCGTGGTTCTGGCACGATTTCGGGAACTAATGGAACGAAAGCTTTCAGGCTCCGGCTCGGCCCGTCTAATGCGTTGCTTGTTGGTGGCACGCTGACCGCTGCTACCGCCGGTGGTTTTGTGATCGAGGCAGCAATCTATCTTACCGGCCCAGCTTCGCAAAAGTCATGGATGAGATTAACCGCATCATTTGGCGATTTGACCGCTCGCGCTTCTTCAACAAGCTCTACCGTCGATACTGGATCACCAAACCCAATTGACCTCACGCTCACCTGCGAACTCTCTAGCGCCGAAGATTCCTTTGCCATGGAAACCTTTGAGGTAGAGTTGAGTGGTTGAAATGGGCCTCGGAACCTACCGGCCCGCGCTACCCCCGATGGGCCCGTCGCCAGGCGCTTGCGCCTAGCACTGCAGCTTCAGTCGGCCGCTCCAGTATGTCGACGCAGGCCGCCACAACGCACCGGCAGCATGCTGGTGCTCGCCAGCATTGCTTGGCGCTTACGCGCCAGTAGTTCGTAGTCGGGTGCGCGCCGCGTCCAGCGATCGATATCTGTTCCGTCCATACCGCCAGGGTGGCCGCCAGACGCCCTTGGGTCTTTCGTAGTTCTGATCTCATTCCAGCCTGCCGAATTTCGTGGCATACAGCTCGCACAGCCAGTCCACGAAGACGCGGACCCGCGGGGAAAGCTGGCGGTGCGACGGGTACAGCGCGCTGACAGGCAAGTCGGGGCACGCCCATTGCTCCAGGACCTGGACCAATCTGCCCGCCTGCAGGTGCTCTTCCAGGCGGAAGCGCGGCACTTGGATCAGCCCGCAGCCGGCCAGGGCCGCGCTGGTATAGCACTCCGCGTCGCTGACCGACATCCAGCCGCTGGCCTCGAATTCCTGCCGCGTCCCGTCGACGATGACGGAAAAGGGATAGCGGTAGTCGTTGCCCCGTGAGAAGAAGCCAATGCCCTGGTGCCGCTCCAGGTCGCTGGGATGCTGCGGCGTGCCGTGCCGGGCCAGGTAGTCCGGGCTGGCGCAGATGATCTCCGGCAGGTTCGCCAGCTTCCTGGCGACCAATGACGAGTCGCGCGGCTGGCCCGCGCGCACGACGCAGTCGATGCCTTCCCTGACGAGGTCGACCAGGCGGTCTCCGCTGCTGAGCACCACGTTGATGTGGGGATAGCGCGCCCTGAATTCGCCGATGCGCGGCAGGATGATCGTCGTGGCATGCGCGCCGTGCAGGTCCAGTCTCAAGGTGCCGTGGGGGTTGGCGACGTGGGTGCTGATGGAGGATTCGGCATCCTCCAGGTCGGCCAGTACGCGCCGGCTGCGCTCGTAGAAGGCTTGCCCGTCCACGGTCGGCTTGACCTGGCGGGTGGTGCGGTCCAGCAGGCGCGCGCCCAGGCGGCTTTCCAGCTGCTTGATCGCATGGGTGGCCGTGGCGCGCGGAATATTCATCATTTCGGCCGCTTCCGTGAAACTGCCGAGTTCGACGATCCGATTGAACAACTGCAATGCGACGAAGCGGTCCATGGAAGGCTCTCTAGTTATCGCTGCGGCGGAACCCGCGTCGGCTCATCGCGGCGTGCCGGGGCGGGCAACAACGCCGGCGCCGGGCGATTCTATGGCGCAAGGGAAGCGCGAGTGTCCGGCGCGACATTGCCCAGCACCTGCCGCATGACGCCGCCCTGCCACTCGAAGTAGGGATTGAACGTCAGCCGGGCGTGCGCTTTCCCTTCCTCGATATAGCCCCAGTCGGAATACCATACCGCAGCGCCGCGCTCGCAATCCGCGCGCGCGGCGTCGGACTGGCCATTCCAGCACAGCCGCAGGCTGCCGGCGGCGCCGTATAGCGCATTGCCAGGTGAAAACAGCAGGCCCATGTGGGAAAACTGGCTGATCCGCAAGTCAGGCAGGTAATCGGTGCGAACCAGCACCCGCGGGTCGCGGCCGAAGCCGTCTTGCTTGTCGCCATACCAGACCAGGCGGCTGGCGGGATGCGTGAACTGGGCGCTGAAGCCTTGCGCCAGGTAGGCGGTGTCCAGCACGGAATCGTGCTCTGCCACCACCATCAATACAGGCTTGCCGTACGGTCCGCTGGCCAGCGCCTGGCGGGCCCGGCGGCTGCTGCGGTAGAACTGCGCGAAACCGTTGGTGGGCACGGTCATGTAGCGCACGGCATTCTGCATCGGGCGGATGCCATCGGGCTCGCGCAGCCAGGGCCGCGCCCAGGCGATCAGCGGCGCCAGCCAATCGTAGGCGCTGTTGGACATGAAGGCGGGAGAGAAAAGCAGCAAGCCCGCCACGTCCGGGTTGGCATAGGCATACTCGACGACCAGGTTCGCGCCGGTCGAGAACCCGCCCAGGTAGACCGGCTTTACCTCGCGCCGCAATGCCCGGGCCTGCTCGTCCACGACCCGGCGCCAATCCTCCAGGGTGACGTCCAGCAGGTCGTCGGGACGTGTGCCATGGCCGGGCAACAGGACGGTGCGCACCAGGAAGCCGGCCGCGGCCAACTGTTCGCCAATGTCGCGGAACGACCAGGGCGAGTCTCCCAGCCCATGCACCAGCAAGATGCCGCCGCGCGGTTGTGCCCGGGGGCGCCATTCCCGCGGGGCGTTCCAGTCGATCTCGAGCGCGGGGTCCGGGCTTTGGTAAATGCGGCGTTGTTGCAGGAGCCGTACCGTGTCCTGCCGATAGGCGTCGAAAGAGACCTGGCGAGCCGCGGGGGCGTCATGGCCGGTGCCGGTGCAGGCCGCGGCTGCCAGCAACACGGCCGCGCTCGCGGCGCAGCGGGACAGGAAGCGTCTGGGGCGGCGAAAGGCTTGCACGGTAGCTGATGTGTCGATGCACCAAGAAGCCGGCCGGATATTCCATGTGGAAAAAGTCCGGCCTGGACGGTGAATGATGATACTGCGCCAGGAGCCAGCGCCGCCGGCGGCGCCCGCCGGAGGTCACGCGCGCAGCAAGGCCTGGACGCGCTCCGGCGTGAACGGCATGGCGCGTATACGCTTGCCGGTCAGCGCATGGAAGGCGTTGGCGACGGCGCCGCCGGTCATGGGCACGCCGATCTCGCCCGCGCCCGATGGCATGGCGCCGGATTCGACAATCCGGACCTGGACTTCCGGCGCCTCGTGCATGCGCAGCGGCTGGTAGTCATAGAAGTTGCTCTGGCGGATTTCGCCGGCGGCGACATCGATGCGTTCTTTCAACAGGCCGGACAGGCCGAAGATCACGCCGCCTTCGACCTGGGCTTCCAGGTTCCGGGGATGGATGGCGATGCCGGGATCGACGGCTGCCCAGAAGCGGTGAACCCGGATCTGTCCTGTTTCCGGGGCCAGGGATATCTCGGCCACGCCGGCGCCCAGCGTGGCTTTGTAGCCCGCGAAGGCGAGGCCATGCGCCCGCCCGGCCGGCGCCTTGCCGAAGTCCGACATGGCGACCACGGCGTCCAGCACCGCGCGGCCGCGCGGGCTGTTGGCGAGCAGGCGCCGCCGGAAGGCAACCGGGTCGCTGTGGGCCGCCGCGGCGAGTTCGTCGATGAAACATTCGCGGGCGAAGCAGTTGGGCGCCCAGCCGATACCGCGCCAGGCCGAGACGCGCGCGCCGCGTTCCAGGATGACATGCTCCGCCAGGTAGTCGCGGATGTCGTAGTCCAGGCTTTCCGCCCCTTCCATGACCAACAGGTCGCGGTTCTGCGCGCCCTGCCAGCGCGACGGCGCGGCGTACTCCAGGATCGACGGGCTGGCGACGCGATGACGGAACGCCGCGACTTCGCCGTTCTTGTTCAGCGTGGCTTGCATGCGGTGCGCGGTAATCGGTCGCAGCCAGCCGTTCTTGACGTCGTCTTCGCGGGTCCATATCAACTTGACCGGCCGTTTTAGCTGGCGCGACAGCAGCAGGGTGTCGCGCAGGTTGTCGCGCGCGAAGAACGTCCGGCGGCCAAAGGCACCGCCCATCTGCATGGCATGGAAACGGATGCGGTCCGGAGTGGTCTGCAGTGTCTGCGCCGCCACGCCGATCGATATGGACTGGCTTTGCGTGCCCAGCCAGATTTCGGCGCCCTTGCCGTCGGCGTCGACCGCGGCCACGGCATTGAGCGGTTCCATTTGCCCGTGATAGAGGTATTCCGTGGTGAAGCTGGCTTCGACCAGCCGATGCTGCTGGTCGCCCAAGGCGGCCACGGCATCCCCGCGCTGCGCCCAGGTGACCGCCGTGCGCTGCATGTCGTCCGCGGCCTGCAGCGTGGCGGCGCGTTCGGCGGCGCTGTCCGCCGAACGAAACGGCGACGTCCTGCTCCACTCCACTTTCAACGCGGCCCTTGCCTTGAGCGCCGTTTCCCAGCGCTCGGCGACCACCACCACCGAATGGGGCAAGGTGACCACATCGACCACGCCGTCCCAGGCCGTTACCCCGGCATGGTCCACCGACACGGGCGATTCGCCCTCTACGGGAGCCAGCAGCTGCGCGGCGTAGACCATTCCCGGCAGCCGCACATCGATCGAATACAGCGCCGCGCCCCGGACCTTGCCGGGAATATCGCGACGCTCGAGATCCGTGCCGAGCAATCGATACGCCGCGCGCGGCTTCAGGTCGGAATCGGCGATCTCGGGAACCTGGCTGATGATCCGCGGCAGGGCGGCGACTTCGCCGAACGTCATGCGGCGCCCGCTGGGCGGGTGCACCACGACGCCCGGCTCGGTCGTCACTTCGGCCGCCGGCGCGTTCCAGGCCGCGGCGGCGGAGTAGACCAGGATGCGGCGCGCGCCGGCGCCCGCGCGCCGCATGATGTTGAAGTAGCCCGCCACGGATGAACTGCCGGCGGTGAACAGCATGCCGCCGGTATCCGGATTCCCGTAGACGCTGGCCGGCCCCTGGTCGAGCTGCTGCACGCGCACCCGGGTCCAGTCGGCATCGAGCTCTTCGGCCAGGATCATGGGCAGCGAAGTCATCACGCCCTGTCCCATCTCGGTCGATCCGAAGCGGATGGTGACGGTATTGTCGGGGCCGATCGTGACCCAGGCATTGGCCGGCGGCGCGGCGGCCTCCTGCGCCATGGCCTTGCCCACGAGCACCCGGACGGCTCCTTCCGCCAGCACGGCGAAACTCAGCGCGCCCGTGGCGCGTAGAAAGCCCCTGCGCGACACTTCGGCGGCCAGCGTCATGACGAGACCTCCTGCGCCGCGCGTTCGACGGCGCGGACAATCCGCTGGTAGGTGCCGCAACGGCACAGGTTGGCCGCCATGGCGTCGACGATTTCCTCGCGCGAGGGCTGGGGCCGGGCTTGCAGCAAGGCGGCGGCCCGCATGATCTGCCCCGATTGGCAGTAGCCGCATTGCGGCACTTGCTCAGCGATCCACGCCTTCTGCAAGGGATGGCCGCCGTCCGGCGACAGGCCCTCGATTGTCGTCACGGAGCGGCCCAGCGCGCTTTCCAGCGGCGTCAGGCAGGCGAACACCGCCGTGCCGTCGAGGTGTACGGTGCAAGCGCCGCACAGGCCCGCGCCGCAGCCGAACTTCGTGCCGACCAGGCCGAGATGTTCGCGCAATACCCACAACAGTGCGGTGTCGGGAGCGGCTTGTACATCAAGCTCGCGCCCATTGATCGTCAGGCTGGCCATGCTGTCTCTCCAGGATAGCGGCGATGCTGTGGTTGCATCGGGCGCGCCACCCGAGGGGTTGCGCGCTGTAGATTCCACGGGGCACAGACTAGCAGTCGCGGTCGACGAAAAAATCCCGCCAAACTTGGCAAGACTATTTAAGCTTGCTCAACAATGGCGGCGGCACGCGGCGGACGAGGGCGGCCGAACCCGGCCGCCGGCGCACGGCCTGTCCGCGCCAGGGGCGCGCGGCATGGGCCCCTAGCTGGCGCGCCTGCGCCACGCCAGGATCACCGCCGCGACCGGGGCCAGTATGGCCAGCCACGACAGCGCGTCCCAGGCGTCATCGCCCAACAGCGCCGACACCAGGCCGATGGTGGAAGCGGCCCCCAGCCAGATCGGGATACGGAACACCTCGCGCGCCGATTGCAGGTGGTCGGTGCGCGCCTGGCGCGAATCATGGCGGGTCATGGCGCGGCCTCGTTGGTGTTGGCCTGGCGCAGCGCATGCGCGGGCTCCGGCGGGTTGCCGGCATGCGCCTTGGCAACCGCCGCCTTGGGCTTGCGCAGCCACAAGTACACGCCGCTGCCCAGCACGACGATCGCGAAAATGTCCAGCACCGCCCACAGCAGCTTCAGCGGCAGGCCGCCGTAGTCGCCGAAATGCAGCGGCTGCGACAGGAACAGGGTCTTCACGTACCAGGGCATGTCGCGCGTATCGGTCAGCTTGCCGGTCGTGGCATCGACCAGGGCCGGCTTGAGCAGGCGCGCCGTCACCGGCGTGCTGCCCTTCAGGAAGAAGGTGTAGTGATGCGGGCTGGAGAACATCGTTCCCGGAAAGGCGACCAGGCTGACCGTCATGTCGGGCACCGCGGCGCGGGCGGCGCGGATGGACTGTTCGAGGTGCGCGGGCTGGGTCACGGGCGGCAGGCCACGGTAGGGCGCCGTCATTTCGGCCATCTGGTCCATTTGCCAAAGGCCGAGGATGACCCGGTTCAGCGTGTTGATGGTGCCCGTGAGGCCTACGACCGTCAGCCATACGACCGTGACGATGCCCAGCAGGTTGTGCCAGTCGAGCCACTTGACGCGCGCGCTGCGCCGGGTGCGCAGCGCGCCGAACTTCAGGCGGCGCATGAACGGGTAGTACAGCACCACCCCCGAGACAATGGCCACTACCATCAGCAGGCCCATGAAGCCCAGGAACAGCATGCCCGGCAGCCCCGCGAACATGTCCGTGTGGAGCTTGAGCATGACGTACATGAAGCCTTCATCGGTCTTGGGCTCGTCCAGTACCTGGGCGCTGCGCGAATCGACGATGACGGCGTTGTTTTCCTCGGGCGGCGCGTCGATGGCGCTGGCCATCGATACGTACGTGATGTCGGGGTGCTCGTCCTGCTCCCAGAACATGTAGCGGATGACCTCGCCCGGGCGGCGTTCCAGGGCGGCTTGCGCGATCCGGTCCAGGCTGGCGTTCGGCGTGCCGGCGGGCATGGGCGGGGCCTCGACCACGCCCGTGAGGTGCTCGATTTCCTCGTGGAAGATCAGCGGCAGCCCGGTCAGGCACAGCAGCAGCATGAAGACGGTGCAGACCAGGCTGCTCCATTTGTGGATCCACGACCATGTATGGGTAGACATGCGAGCGTCCTCAGAAGCCGATGCTGGCCGACAGCGTGTAGGTGCGCGGCGCGCCCACGAACAGGTAGCCGGCGGTCGCGGTGCCCCAGTAGTCCCGGTCGAACAGGTTCTCCACGTTCAGGCGGAAGGTGACGGGCTTGCCGCTGATCTTCGTCTCGTAGCGCGCGCCGGCGTCGACCCGGGTCCAGCTGGGAACGGACAGCGTGTTGGCGGCGTCGGCGTAGGTGCTGGCGGTGTAGATGACGCGCCCGGTCAGCGTCAGGCCCGGCACGAACGGCGTGTCCCATTCGGCCCCCAGGTTGAATTGCCAGTCGGGCACGCCGATCGCCTTCTTGTCTTCCAGGTCGGCCGTCGCGGCCTTGGTGATGACGCCGTCGATGTAGCTGATGCCGCCCAGCAGCCGCACGCCGCGCGCCACCTCGCCGGCGAAGGTCGCTTCGACGCCGCGGTTGCGCTGTTCGCCGAAGACGCCGAAGGTATTGCCGGAGATGCCGGAACTGGGCCGGGTCAGTTCGAACAGGCTGATCGTGGCCAGCATGTCGTCGTTCAGGTTGAACTTGGCGCCGAGCTCTTTCTGCTTGGACTTGAACGGCGGCAGGGACTCGCCGGGGTTGCTGATGGCCGCGCTGGTGGGCGCGGTATCGCCGCGCGACAGGCCTTCGACATAGCTGGCGTACAGCGAGATGTCGGGCCGCACCTTGAACACGACGCCGGCGAAGGGTGTAGTGGCGCGCTTGTCGTAGTAGGACCCGCTGGGTTCGCCGGTCATGAAGTTGTAGTCCTGGCCGGCCACTTGCTGCCGGCGCACGCCCAGGGTCAGTTGCAACTGGTCCTGCATGAACGACATCGTGTCCGCCAGGGCATAGCTGGTCAGCTTCGTGCGCAGGTAGCGCTGCAGCGGGTTGTCGATGCCGGCCGTGGAGGGGGTGTCGAACACATCGCCCGAGTAGATGTTGGAGCTGCCGCCCGGATAGCCCGTGTAGAAGCCCAGCCGCTGGTCCTGGTCCAGCCTGGTGTAGCTGAAGGCCACGTTGTGGCTCACCGGCCCGGTGGAGAACCTGCCGCGCAGTCCGGCCTCGGTCGACTTGCTGTCGACCGTCATCCGTTGCCAGCCGCCGAAGTAGGAATAATCGCCCTGGGTATTCAGCAGCACGGGATTGGCGGCGATCGAATCCCAGTTCAGCTTGCGCTGGCCGTAGCCGGCGTAGGCGGTAATGTGCTCGTTCAGGTCGTATTCGACCTTGAAGACGCCCGAGCCATTGCAGCCGTCGCTCCAGCCCAGGCCGGGGTAGGGGTTGTTGTTGCTCGGCGCCTCGGGGATGGACGTCAACGTTGGACCCAGCTGGAACTGGCGCACCACGTTGTCGATGCGCTCCTTCTGCCACAGCAGGTCCAGCGATGCGCGCAGCGCCTCTCCCCGGTAGTCCAGCGCCAGGGACGCCAGGCTTTCGCGCGTGGACTGGTCCTTGATCGGCGTGTCGCCGTCGCGGGTCATGGCGTTGATGCGTATGCCGAAAGCGTTGTCGGGACCGAAGCGGCGGCCGATGTCCGCATGCACGCCGAACACCGAGTCCGACGACACGCTGCCCGTGATGCGGGTGATCGGTTCGTCGGTCGCGCGTTTCGGCACGAGATTGACGACCCCGCCCACGCTGCCGCCGGGCGTCATGCCGAACAGCGCCGCGGACGGGCCCTTGATGATCTCCACCCGCTCCAGCGTCTCAACCGGGGCGCGCCAGTAGGGCGCCAGCCCGAACATGCCGTTCAGCGCGAAGTCCGCGGTGGGGACGGTGAAGCCGCGGATGGTGAGGTCTTCGTTGATGTTGGAGCGGGCGCTGCCCATGCGCACCGACGGGTCGGTGGTGGCTACGTCGGCCACCGAACGCGCCTGCTGGTTCTCGATGGTCTGGGCGGTGTAGCTGGTGACGCTGAAGGGCGTATCCATGACCGACGTGTTGCCGAGGATGCCCATGCGGGCGCCGCTGCCGAGCTGGCCGCCGGCGATCGGCGCGGGCGCCTCGTCCATGGCCGCCGCGGCGCCGGACACCGTGATGGCCGGCAACAGGGTGGCGGCGGCCGCGTCCGGATCCGGCGCCTGCGCCGCCGCGCCTGCCGCATAGAGCGCCGCCCCGCCGGCCAGCGCACCCTTGATGACTGCGCTTCTGCGTCTTTTCGCGCTTGCGCGGCTTGCGGATGCCTGTCGCACCATGATCTCCGTCTTCAAGTAATCAAAACGCAGATGATAAGCATTATTGTTTAAAAATAATACTGGGGTTTGCCATGCCGGGGCGGCTTGCCCGCACGCTCAAGCGGGCTTCGGCTTTCCTTGATTCCCCCCAAGAGCTTGCGGCGGGCAGCTGCCGGATTTCGTTATATAGTTAACTACATAACGAAACCGATCCCTCTACTGCACCGGAGCTTCCATGCGTCCCCACCGCTTGCGTCTTGCCTTGTCCCTGGCCGCCATCACCCTGGCGGCATCCGCCGCGGCGGCCGAAGTCCAGGTCGCCGTGGCCGCCAATTTCACCGCGCCCATGCAGGCCATCGCCAGGCAGTTCGAGCAGGCCACTGGCCACAAGGCGGTGGCCTCGTTCGGCGCCACCGGGCAGTTCTATGCGCAGATCAAGAACGGCGCGCCGTTCGACGTGTTCCTGGCGGCCGACGACGACCGGCCGGCCCGGCTCGAGGCCGAGGGCCAGGCCGTGCCGGGCTCGCGCTTCACCTATGCGGTGGGCACCCTGGCGCTGTGGTCGGCCAGGGAAGGCTATGTGGATGACCAGGGGGCGGTACTGAAGCAGGGCGGGTTCAGGCACCTGTCGATCGCCAACCCCAAGGCCGCACCCTACGGGCTGGCGGCCACCCAGGTGCTGGCCCGGCTGGGCCTGGCCGACGCCATCAAGCCGAAGATCGTCGAGGGCCAGAGCATTGCGCAGGCGTACCAGTTCGTGGCCAGCGGCAACGCCGAACTGGGCTTCGTGGCGCTGTCGCAAATCTATAAAGACGGCAAGCTGGCCGCCGGTTCGGCCTGGCGGGTGCCGGGGTCGATGCACGACCCGATCAGGCAGGACGCTGTTATCCTCGCGCAAGGCCGGGACAATCCCGCCGCCCAGGCCTTCGTCGACTACCTGAAAGGCCCCGAGGCGGCCCGCATCATCCAGTCGTACGGCTACGAGGTTTCCGCGCAATAGGGCACACGGACCACCCCATGCACCTGGATTCATCGGACCTGGCGGCGATCTGGCTGACCATAAAGCTGGCCTCGCTGACCACCGTCCTGCTGCTGATCGTCGGCACGCCCATCGCCTGGTGGCTGGCGCGCACGCGCTCGCGCCTGAAAGGTCCGGTCGGGGCGGTAGTGGCGCTGCCGCTGGTGCTGCCGCCCACGGTACTGGGCTTCTACTTGCTGGTGCTGCTGGGGCCGCACGGCGCGGTCGGGCAGGTCACCCAGGCGCTCGGCCTGGGCGTGCTGCCGTTCACCTTCGCCGGGCTGGTGGTCGGCTCGGTGGTGTATTCGCTGCCGTTCGTGGTGCAGCCGTTGCAGAACGCCTTCGAGGCGATCGGCGCGCGCCCGCTCGAGGCCGCCGCCACGTTGCGCGCCAGCCCGCGCGACTGCTTCTTCTCGGTGGTGCTGCCGCTGGCCCGGCCCGGCTTCATTACGGCCGGCATCCTGGGGTTCGCGCATACGGTGGGCGAGTTCGGCGTGGTGCTGATGATCGGCGGCAACATCGAAGGCAGGACCCGCGTCGTGTCGGTGCAGATATTCGATCACGTCGAGGCGCTGGAATATGCCCGGGCGCACTGGCTGGCCGGCGGCATGGTGGTGTTCTCGTTCGTGGTCCTGCTGCTGCTGTACACGCGGCGCCGCGCCGTGGCCGCGCTGTAGCCCGCCATGGACCACCGCACCTCCATCCGTCCGCCGGGCGCCGAGATTTCCGCCGCCATCGAAGCCCGCTTCCGCGTGGAATATGCCGACTTTTCGCTGGACGTGGACCTGCGCCTGCCCGGGCGCGGCGTGACCGCGCTGTATGGGCATTCCGGCTCGGGCAAGACCACCTGCCTGCGCTGCCTGGCGGGGCTGGAACCGGCCGCGCGCGGCTACTTGCGCGTCAATGACGAAGTCTGGCTGGACTCGCGGCAGGGCGTCGCGGTGCCGACCCACCGGCGGCCGCTGGGCTATGTATTCCAGGAAGCCAGCCTGTTCCCGCACCTGACGGTGCTGCGCAACCTGCAGTTCGGGCTGAAGCGGGTGCCGGCGGCGGCGCGCCGCGTCGAGCTGGAGCAGGCGGTCGAGTTGCTGGGCATCGGCCACCTGCTGGCGCGCATGCCGGCCAAGTTGTCCGGCGGCGAGCGCCAGCGGGTCGGGATTGCCCGTGCCCTGCTGACCAGCCCGCGGCTGCTGCTGATGGACGAGCCGCTGGCTTCCCTGGACCAGGCGCGCAAGCAGGAGATCCTGCCGTACCTGGAGCGCCTGCACGACGAACTGGATATTCCGGTGGTCTACGTCAGCCACGCGCCGCAGGAAGTGGCGCGGCTGGCCGACCACCTGGTGCTGCTGCATGAGGGGCGCGCCGTGGCCAGCGGGCCCATCGGGCAGACGCTGGCGCGGCTGGACCTGCCGCTGGCCATGGCCGAAGACGCCACGGTGGTGGTGGATGGCACCGTGGCGGAATTCGACCCGCAGTACCGGTTGATGTCGGTGGGCCTGCCCGGCAGCAGCGCCTGCCTGCGTGTCGTGCACGCCGGCCTGCCGCCGGGCAGCCCGGCGCGGCTGGCGGTCAAGGCGCGCGACGTGAGCGTGGCGCTGGCGCATCCCGCAGGCAGCAGCATCGTCAATGTCATACCGGTGCGCGTGCTGGACATGGCGCCGGCCGACAACCCCGATCACATCCTGGTGCGCCTGGACGCCGGCGGCACGCCGCTGCTGGCCCGCATCACCCGCTATTCGCGCGACCAGCTGCGGCTGGCGCCCGGCACGCACGCCTGGGCGCAGATCAAGGCGGTATCGGTGCTCGGCTGATGGGCGCCGGCCGGCGGCCGCTCAGGCGAACAGCCGCTTTATGTCCAGCGCGCGGATGATCGCGGCGGCGGCCTCGACCGCCGCCGGCAGCGGGCGGTCGGCCGGCGTGGCGAGGGTAAGGTTGTTCATGATGGTGGGGTCGACGATTTCCGAGCAGGTCAGGTAGGTCTGGCCCGGCATGTCATTGAGGGCCGAGCGCGGCAGGATCGTGTAGATGTTGTCGTCCGTCATGGTCTCGAGGATGGTGTGCACCACGTCGACCTCGGCCACCACATTGAGCGCCACGTTGAGTTCGCGGCAGGTCCGGTCGACCAGCATGCGGATGGTGTTGGGCGCGCTGGGCAGCACCAGCGGGTAATCGCCCAGGTCGCGGGCGCGCACGCGCGGCGGCGGTGCGGGACGGCAGGCCCTGCCGTAGGCCAGCACCAGGTCCTCGCGGTAGACGGATTCGTAGCGCACCAGCGAAGAGGGCGGCGGGTCGTACAGCAGCGCCAGGTCGACGCGGTCCTTGGCCAGCCACTCGTTCATCTCGGAACTGAGCCCTTCGGCCAGCGCCAGGGCCGCGCCGGGGTGCTGGCGGCGGAACGACTGCACGATGTGCGGCGCCAGCCGGCGCGCCACGCGGTGCGGCATGCCGAGCCGCACCTTGTGCTGCGTCGGCGGCGCGAAGGCGCGCATGTCCTGCCTGGCCTGCTGCGCCATGGCGTCGAGCGCCTTGGCGTGCGCCAGGAAACGCAGCCCGGCCGGGGTGGGCTCGACCCCGCGGCCGGTGCGCAGCAGCAAGTGGTGCCGCAACTCGGCCTCCAGCAACTGGATCTGGCGGCTGAGCGACGGCTGCGACAGGCCCAGCACCTCGGCGGCGCGGGACAGGCTGCGCATTTCGCAGGCCATGATGAAGTAGCGGATTTGCTTGAGATCCATGGCGCCAATGGTATACGTTTTTTCTATATCAGAAGTCAGCCGGGACACATTGCCGGGGCCGCACAGGCTGCGCATCATGCGGGATTCTCGTCAACCACACGGTTTCCCATGCCTGATTGCGCGCCTCCGCTCGCTGAAGTCACGCCGCCCAGCCACGCGCTGCCGGCGCATGCCTGCGACAGCCATTTCCACGTGTTCGGGCCGGCCGACGTCTTCCCCTATGCGGCGGACCGCCCGTATACGCCGCCCGACGCGCCATTCGAGTGGGTGCGGGCGCTGCACCGGCGGCTGGGCTTTGCCCGCGGCGTGATCGTGCAGCCGGGCTGTCATGGCTACGACATGTCGGCCACCCTGGACGCGCTCGACCAGGGCGCGGGGCAGTACCGGGCGGTCGCCCTGCTGGCGCCCGACGCCGACGAGCGGCGCATCGCCGAGCTGGACCGCCGCGGCGTGCGCGGCGTGCGCTTCAACTTCGTGGCGCACCTGGCCAATGCCGGCTGGGACGAGCTGGCCCGGGTGGCGCCGCGCATCGCGCCGTTCGGCTGGCATGTCTGCATTCATTCGGACCACGCCTCGCTGATCGACCTGCTGCCGCGCCTGCGAACCCTGCCGGTGCCGTTCGTGATCGACCACATGGGGCGGGTGCCGGCGCAGCAGGGCGTCGACAGCGCGGCCTTCCGCGCGCTGCTCGCGCTGCGCGACCATGCGCACGCCTGGGTGAAGATCTCCGGGCTGGACCGCGTATCGAGCAGCGGCGCGCGGCCGTTCCACGATGCCGAGCCGCTGGTGGCCGCGCTGCTGGAGGCGATGCCGGAGCGCCTGCTGTGGGGCACCGACTGGCCACATCCCAATGTGGCGGGCGACATGCCGGACGACGGCGAGTTGCTCAATACCTTCCTGCGGCTGTGTCCCGACGCGGCCCTGCGATCGCGCATCCTGGTGGACAACCCGGACCGCCTGTATCGCTTCCAACCCTGATTCCGACCCCGCGAGCATTGGCCATGCACCACCTGTTGATCAAGATTCCGCAAGCGGCCGCTTCCCGCGCGGAGCTGCACGCCGCCCTGGCCGGCGTGGATCCGGCGCGACTGGCGCTGTACCACGCCGCCGATCACGCCGAGACCTACGCCATGCTGGCCGCGCCTGCCGATCCGGCGCCCTTGCTGGTGGCATTGCGCGCGTCCTATCCGGGGGCCGAAGCCGTCGCGCTGGACTTGACCACCGACGTGGCCGGCCAGGCAGCCGGCCAGCCCGCGCCGTGGTTCTATGTGGTCGAGACCGACATCCAGCCCGGGGCCGAGGACGACTTCGACCGCTGGTACGAGACCGAGCACCTGCCCGGCCTGGCCGCGGTGCCGGGCACCGTGCGCGCGCGCCGCTACCTGGCCCGCGCGGGTTCGCCGCGCTATTACGCCTGCTATGACCTGGCCAGCCGCGAGACCTTCGGCTCGCCGGCCTGGCTGGCGGTGCGCGCGACCGACTGGAGCAGCCGCGTGCGCCCCAATTTCATCAACACCAAGCGCACCATGTTCCGCCTGGTGCCGCCGAACCGCGAGGCTTGAGCATGGCCAGAATGGATCCCCCCGAAGTGCACGACATGTCGGCGCACCAGCGTCGCGTCCACGATGCCATCGCCAGCGGCCCGCGCGGCAGGGTGCGCGGGCCGCTGGCGATCTGGCTGCATCGTCCCGGGCTGGCCGAGCACGCGCAGGCGCTGGGGCAGTATTGCCGTTACGACTCCAGCCTGCCGCCGCGCCTGTCCGAGCTGGCCATCCTGGTCATGGCGGCATGGTGGCGCGCGCCGTTCGAATGGTGGGCCCATCACCCTATCGCCCTGCGGGAGGGCCTGGACGCGGAAGCCGCCGAGCAGATCCGCCTGGGCGCCGCGCCGCGCTTCACGGCGCGCGACGAGGAGCTGGTCTACCGCTTCGTGCGCGAATTGCTGGAGACCCGCCGCGTCGGCGACGCGCTGTACCGGGAAGCCACCGAGGTGCTGGGCAAGGACGGCGTGGTCGACCTGGTCGGCATCGCCGGCTACTACACGCTGATCTCGATGACCATCAATGTATTCGACGTGCAGCCGCCCGATGGCAGCACCGTCGAGTTCGGCCGCTGAATGCGGCGCGCGCAACAGGAGGAGACCACATGACAGGACGGCTGCAAGGCAAGATCGCGATCGTGACCGGCGCGGGCAGCGTAGGGCCCGGTTGGGGCAATGGCCGCGCCATCGCCTATCGGTTCGCGCAGGAAGGCGCGCGCGTGTTTGCCGTGGACCTGGACGAGGCCGCGATGGCGGAGACCGTGGCGCGGGTGCGCGAAGCCGGCGGCGAGATCGCCACCTGGCGCGCCGACGTCACGTCCTCGGACGCGGTGCGCGACTTGGTGCGGGCCTGCGTGGACCAATGGGGGCGGGTCGACATCCTGGTCAACAACGTCGGCGGCTCGCGCAAGGGTGGGCCGGTGGACCTGGACGAACGGGCCTGGGACCGCCAGATCGATTTCAACCTCAAGAGCGTCTACCTGGGCTGCCGCCACGTGCTGCCGCACATGACGGCGCAGGGCGGCGGCGCCATCGTCAATGTGGCCTCGACCTCGGGCATCCGCTGGACCGGTTCGGCCCAGGTCGGCTATGCCAGCGCCAAGGCGGGCGTGATCCAGTTGTCGAGAGTGGTCGCGCTGGAATACGCGAAGCGGAATATCCGCTGCAATACCGTGATACCCGGGCAGATGCATACGCCCATGGTGGAGGCCCGGCTGGCCGGCCAGCGCGCCGGCGGCGATGTCGCGCAGCTGCTCGCGCAGCGCCAGGCGCGCATTCCGCTGCCGTTCATGGGCGATGGCCTCGACACGGCCAACGCGGCGCTGTTCCTGGCCTCGGACGAGGCCCGCTTCATCACCGCCACGGAACTCGTGGTCGACGGAGGCATGAGTGCGCGCTGCGACTGACGCGCCCGGGCGCTATCCCGATCCGGCGGTCATCGCGCTGGACCCGCGTTTCGAGAAGCTGGTGCTGCCGCTGGCCGCGGTGGAGCGGCTGGCCTCAGGCTGCCGCTGGGCCGAAGGGCCGGTGTGGTTCGGCGACGGGCGCTACCTGCTATGGAGCGATGTGCCCAACGACCGCATCATGCGCTGGGACGAGATCACCCAGCAAGCGCATGTGTGGCGGCCGGCCGCCGGCCATGCCAACGGCAATACGCGCGATCGCCAGGGGCGGCTGGTCACCTGCGAACACCTGGGTCGCCGCGTGACCCGCACGGAGCACGACGGGCGCATCACCGTGCTGGCCGACCACTATGGCGGCAAGCGCCTGAACTCGCCCAACGACGTGGTGGTGAAGTCCGACGGTTCTATCTGGTTCACCGATCCGCCGTTCGGCATTGTCGGGTACTACCAGGGCGAGAAGGCCGAGCAGGAACTGCCCGCCGGCATCTACCGCATCGACCCGGACAGCGGCGAGGTCGCGCTCATGTGCGATACGGTCAACGGCCCCAACGGCCTGGCGTTTTCGCCCGACGAGCGGCGCCTGTACGTGATCGAGTCGCGCGCGCGGCCGCGCAACGTCCTGGTGTTCGACGTGGCGGCCGACGGCCGCGCGCTGGGGCCGTCGCGCGTGCTGTTCGACGCCGCCGAGGGCACGCCCGACGGGTTCCGCGTCGATATCGAGGGCAACCTGTGGTGCGGCTGGGGCATGGGCAGCGCCGAGCTCGATGGCGTGCGCGTCTATTCGCCCGCCGGGGAGCTGCTGGGGCGCATTGCGCTGCCCGAGCGCTGCGCCAACCTGTGCTTCGGCGGCAAGCACCGCAACCGCCTGTTCATGGCGTCGTGCACGTCCATTTATTCGTTGTTCGTCAACACGCAAGGCGCCCCGGGCGGCTGAGCGTCGATCCAACTCCAATAACCCAGAGAGGAGAAAACCATGTTCCGTTCACGTCATAGTCGCATGCTGATGCGGCTGGCCGCCGGCCTGCTGGCCCTGGCGGCCGCCGGCGCGCGCGCCGATTCGACCACCAGCCTGGTGGTGGCCTTCCCGGCCGGCGGACCGGCCGATTCGCTGGCGCGCGTGGTGGCCGCGCAGCTGGAAAAAGAGCTGAAGCACCCGGTGCTGGTCGAGAACAAGCCGGGCGGCAACGGCGCTATCGCCGCCACCTACGTGGCGCGCGCGCGTCCCGACGGCCAGACGCTGTTCCTGAGTTCCGTGGGCGCGATCTCGATCAACCCGTCGCTGTATCCCAAGCTGATCTACGATCCCGCCAAGGACTTCGTGCCCGTGTCGCTGCTGGTGTCCGTGCCCGAGGTGCTGGTGGTGGGGCCGGGCAGCCCGGACCGGGACGCCAAGGCCTTCGTGGCGCGCGCCAAGGGCGACGGCCTGTCGATGGCTTCCTCCGGCGTGGGCAGCATGCCGCACATGGCCATCGTGCAGCTCAAGCTGGCCACCGGCTCGAACATCCTGCACGTGCCCTACAAGGGCGCCGCCCCGGCCATCACCGACACGATCGGCGGCCAGGTCGCCGGGTTCATCGGCGACGTGTCGGGACTGATGTCCAACATCAAGGGGGGCAAGGTCAAGGCGCTGGCCATCGCCGCGCCGAAGCGCTCGCCGGTGCTGCCGGACGTGCCTACCTTCGATGAACTGGGCGTGCCGAATGTCTATGCCAACAACTGGTATGGCGTGCTGGCCCCCAAGGACACGCCGGCCGACAAGGTGGCGGAAGTGAACGCCGTCCTGCAGAAGGTGCTGGCTTCGCCGGAACTGAAGGCCTATGCCGACTCCACCGGCGTGGAGCTGTCGCCCACCACCCCGCAGGCGTTTGGCGACATCATCCGCGACGACACCAGGAAATGGGGCGACCTGATCCGCGCCGAGGGCATTACCGTCAACAACTGACGCCATTCTTCGCCCGCCGGCGGCCGGCTTGAAAACCGCCGCGCCGCTGGCTACACTGCCGGCGTTTCTTGCGCCCATTCCGCTGGCAACCTCCCCATGACCCGGCTCGAGCCGAACCCCGTCGACCTCGTGTCGCCCGCCATGCTGGGCGGCGACGCCGCCGCCAATCCGTGCCTGGATTGCGGCGCGTGCTGTGCCCATTTCCGCGTGTCCTTCTACTGCGGCGAAGTCGCCGGCGAAAACGGCGGCACCGTGCCGGTGGAGCTGGTGCGGTCCATCAGCCCGCTGCGCGTCTGCATGGCCGGCACCGAGCAGGGCGGTGGGCGCTGCGTCGCGTTGCGCGGCGAACTGGGGCAGCCCGGCATCCACTGCGCCATCTATCCCCAGCGGCCCACCCCCTGCCGCGAGTTCGAGGTGTGGCAGCCCGACGGTTCCGTCAACCCGGACTGCCAGCGCTTGCGCGCGCGCCTCGGCCTGCCCGCGCTGGCGCCGCGCCCCGACGCCGAGAACGATCCGCAAGGTCCGCTGCATCCGGGACACCCCGCCGCGGCGTAGTAGCATCGGCGTATCGTTCATCGCCAAGGAAGCCGCATGACCGTGCGCACCGATTTCCAGGACGGCCTGCCGCGCTGCGCCTGGCTGGACCATTCGCCGGGCTACCGGGACTACCATGACCGCGAATGGGGCCGGCCGGTCGCCGACGACCGCGACCTGTTCGAGCAACTATGCCTGGAAGGGTTCCAGTCAGGCCTGAGCTGGCGCACCATCCTGGACAAGCGCGACGGGTTCCGCCGCGCCTTCGCCGATTTCGACATCGACAAGGTGGCACGCTACGGCGCGGCGCGGGTCGAGGCGCTGGTCGCCGATGCCGGCATCGTGCGCCACCGCGGCAAGATCGAGGCGGTGATCAACAACGCCCGCCGCGCCCAGGAAATGCGCGCCGCGCACGGCTCGCTGGGCGCCTACTTGTGGCGCTACGAGGCGCCGGCCGGCCCGCGCGCAACGCAGCCGGTGTCCGTGTCGGCGCAATCGCTGGCCATGTCCAAAGACCTGAAGAAACTCGGCTGGAAATTCGTCGGCCCGACCACGGTATATGCCTTCATGCAGGCGGTGGGCATGGTCAACGACCACAGTCCCGGCTGCCACCATCACGCCGAATGCGAGCAGGCCCGGGCACGCTTCGTGCGTCCCGCCTAGCGTCGCGGCGCCAGGGCGAACCGGCCCCGGCGGGCAGATTTGGAAAAATCCGCACACATTCGCTGGCAGAAATTCCCATATCCGCCTATACCCTGATAGTCAGGCCGGGCTGCATCGGGCGCGCCCGGCAAAGGAACAGCGGCCATGACGCGTACCAAGAAAGTACTGATCGGGCTGGGCGGCACCCTGGTCGTGCTGGTGGCGGCCCTGGTGCTGGTCGTTGCCTTGTTCGACTGGAACCAGCTCAAACCCACCATCAACGAGCGCGTGTCGGCCGCTATCGGGCGGCCCTTCGCCATCAATGGCGAACTGACCGTGCAATGGCGGCGCCCGGCCGACGAGACCGGCTGGCGCAGCTGGGTGCCATGGCCGCGTATCGCCATGGAGGACGTGGCCATCGGCAACCCCGACTGGGCCGAAGGCCCGCACATGGCCACGCTCCAACGCGCCGAATTCAGCCTGTCGCCATTGCCGCTGCTGGCGCGGCGCGTGATGATCCGGCAGATCCAGCTGACCGGGCCCGCCGCCAGTCTGCAGCGCCTGAAGGACGGCCGCGCCAACTGGGTGTTCACGCTGCCCGAAAGCGGCGAGCCGTCGCCCTGGGTCATGGACATCGACAAGATCGGCTTCGACCAGGGCAAGGTGCGGTTCCGCGACGAGACCCTGCGCGCCGATGTCGAGGCGCAGATCGACCCGCTGGGCAAGCCCATCCCCTTCGCCGCCATCGCCGGCAAGCCGGCGGGCCCGCAGCAGCAGCAAAAGCCCGACCGCAAGGCGGACGATCAGAAACAGAGCAAGGCGGACGATCAGAAACAGAAAGAGCAAGCCGGGAAAGAGCAAGCCGCCGCCAGGGAGCCGGACGCCAACACGGACGGCCCGCAACCGGACGCGGCCGGGCAGGGCGCCGCGCCGCCCGATTATGTCTTTGGCTGGAAGGTGAAAGGGCGCTACAAGGGCTTGCCGCTGCGTGGCGAGGGCAAGATCGGCGGCATGCTGGCGATGCGCGACGCCACCCTGCCGTTCCCCTTGCAGGCCGACGTGTCGGTGGGCGACACGCGCATTGCGCTGGCGGGCACCTTGACCGACCCGGCCAACCTGGGCGCGCTGGACCTGCGCCTGGAGCTGTCGGGCGCCACCATGTCCGACCTGTATCCCCTGACCGGCGTGACGCTGCCCGACACCCCGCGCTACGCCACCGACGGCCGCCTGGTCGCGCGCCTGCGCGAACCGGGCGGCGCCGTGTTCCACTACCGCGACTTCAACGGCAAGGTGGGCGCCAGCGACCTGCATGGCGACCTGACCTTCACGGCCGGTGAGCCGCGCCCCAAGCTGGCGGGCAAGCTGAATTCGCGCCTGCTGCGCATGCGCGACCTCGGCCCGCTGGTGGGCGTGCAGCCGGGCGCCAAGTCTGGCAAGCCGGCCGCCGGCGACAAGAAGCGGCCAGCCTCGGGCAAGGTGCTGCCGACCCAGGAATTCCGCACCGACCGCTGGCGCGTCATGGACGCCGACGTGACCCTGACGGCCGACCGCATCATCTACGACGAAGACCTGCCGATCACCAAGTTCGACGTCCACCTCGTCATGGACAACGGCCTGCTGACGCTCGACCCGCTGCGCTTCGGCATGGCGGGCGGCTCCATCGATACCAAGCTGCGCCTGGACGGCGGCCGCACGCCGATGGCGGGCAAGGCCGAGATCGCCGCGCGCGGCCTGCGCCTGAAGCAGTTGTTTCCGAAGGTGGAATCGATGCAGCGGGCGCTTGGCCAGCTCAACGGCAACGCCGCGCTCACCGGCACCGGCAATTCGGTGGCGGCGCTGCTGGGCAGCGCCAGCGGCGACACACGACTGCTCATCAACGACGGCGTCATCAGCCGCGCCTTGATGGAGATCGCCGGCCTGAACGTGGGCAACTACGTGGTCAGCAAGCTGTTCGGCGACGAAGAGGTCAAGATCAACTGCGGCGCGGCCGACCTGCAGATGCAGCGCGGCGTGATGACGCCGCGCGTGTTCGTGTTCGATACCGAGAACGCCCTGGTGCAGATCGAGGGCAACGCCAATTTCAAGGACGAGACCCTGGACCTGGACATCACGCCGCGCAGCAAGGGCGTGCGCCTGTTCTCGCTGCGCTCGCCACTGTATGTGCGCGGCACTTTCGGCGACCCGCAGGCCGGCGTGCAGGTGTTGCCGCTGGCCGCGCGCGGCGCGGGCGCCGTGGCGCTGGGCGTGCTGCTGACCCCGGTGGCCAGCCTGCTGGCTCTGGTGGCGCCCAGCGCCGGGGCGGAAGAAAACCAGTGTGCCCAGTTGCTGCAGCAAATGCGCCAGCCGCCGAAAGCACCGCCCGCCAAGGGCCGGGCCGGCGGCAAATGAGCCGCGGGTAGCCGCGCGCCGGCGCTCAGGCGGCCGGCGCGGCCAGCGCGTCCCAGGCGTGCATGGCCAGCCGCGCCGATTGCTGCAGGGCCTTGCGCGAGGCGCCGTCGCGCGCCTGGATCGCCATGCCGTGCAGCACCGTGGCGTAGAAGCCCGCCAGGGCGGGCAGGTCGGCGTCGGCCGGCAGCTCGCCCTGGCGCACGCCGTCGCGCAGCCGCTGCAGGATCAGGGCCTGCATCTGGCGCCGGCTGTCGCACAGCATCTTGCGCACCGGGGCGTGGCCTTCGGCGCCGGCGGCCGCGCTCAGCACGATCATGCAACCGCGCGGCCGGCCCGGCTGGGTGCCGGCGCGCGCCGCCGCCAGCAGCATGTTCTGGATGCCGTCGCGCGCGCTGGGCGCGCGCATCAGCTCGACATGCGTGCAACTGCCTTCGCCGTTGCTGTAGAGCGCGACGGCCTCGCGGAACAATTGTTCCTTCGAGCCGAAGGCGCTGTACAGGCTGGGCGCGTTGATGCCCATCGCGGCCGTCAGGTCGGCCAGCGACGTGCCTTCGTAGCCTTTCTCCCAGAACAGGTCCATGGCCTTGCGCAAGGCGGCGTCACGGTCGAAAGTGCGGGGGCGTCCTCGTTCTGCCATGACCGGATTCTACCCGCCGCACCGCGGGCTTGACGCGGCGTGCCGGCTGGGCGATGATATTTGTACTGATCACTACATATATTGGACTCAACATGTCAGACTTGAAAGGCAAGATCGCATTCGTCACTGGCGGCAGCCGCGGTATCGGGGCGGCCATCGCGCGCCGCCTGGCCGCGCAGGGGGCCGATGTGGCCATTACGTACGTCAGCTCGCCGGACCGGGCCGAGGCGCTGGTCGCCGAACTGCGCCAGGCGGGGCGGCGCGCCCACGCCTACGCGGCCGACGCGGCCGACCACGAGCAGGTGCGGGCCGCGGTGGCGCGCGCCGCGCAGGACCTGGGCGGGCTGGACATCCTGGTGAACAACGCCGGCATCTTCCTCGCCGGCGACATCCACGCCCTGCCGCACGCCGATTACCAGCGCACCATGGACGTCAACGTGGGCGCCGTCTACGCGGCCATCCAGGCCGCCGTGCCGCACCTGCCCGACGGCGGGCGCATCATCAACATCGGCAGCTGCCTGGCGGTGCGCACCGGCGAGCCCGGCCTGGCGGTCTATGCCGCCAGCAAGGCGGCGCTGGTGGGGCTCACCAAGGGGTTGGCCCGCGACCTGGGGGCGCGCGGCATCACGGTGAACGTGGTGCACCCCGGGCCCATCGACACCGACATGAACCCGGCCGACCGCCAGGGCGCCGCCGAAAGCGCCGCCGGGCTGGCGCTGGGCCGCTACGGGCACGTGGACGACATCGCCGGCATGGTGGGCTACCTGGCCAGCGGCGATGCGCGCTACGTGACGGGTTCCGAAGTGTCGGTAGACGGCGGCTTCGGCGCCTGAACCTCGCGCCCCGCCGGCGCCGGCGCGAGCATCAGCCCGCGCCGGCCTGCATGTATTCGGCCGCGATCTGCTCGCTGGCGGTCCACAGGCGCTGCGCGCTTTCCTCGATGACCGCGTCGGTCATCGATTCGGACGGCAGCGTCTGCGCCAGGCTGCCGACCACGCGCTTGTCGGCCGGCAGCAGGATCGGCACGGCCACGCCGCCCAGGTTGGGCGTGATGCGCTCGCGGCTGATGGCATAGCCGCGCCGCCGGATGGCGGCCAGGTTGCGGCGAAAGCCGTCCCAACTGTCGCCCAGGTCGGCCGCGGCGATGGCGGGCGCATTGCGCAGGTAGGTCTGGCGCACCCGGTGCGGCGACAAATATGCCAGCAGCGCCAGCGAGGCCGCGCCCTGGAACAGCGGGAAGGGCACGCCGCGCGCGCGCCGCACCACGATGCGCCGGCCCTTGTGCACCAGCGTGTCGGGGCCTTCCTTGTAGATGCACAGCACCCGGTCGCGATACAGATTGTGCAGCAGCAGCACGCGGTTCTCGCCGTGCAGCGCCCGCAGCACCTTGCGGCCCGCTTTGTAGAGCGGGTCGGTCAGCTGCAGCAGATGCTCCAGTTCGATGATGCGCGGCCCCAGCGCGTAGGTGGCGCCCGAGGAGGGCGCCAGCAGGCCGGCGTCGCACAGCGCCTTCAGGTACCGGTAGGCCGTGGAGCGGGTATAGCCCAGCAGCGACGAAATCTCTTCGATGCGCAGGATGGGCCTGTCCAGCGAAAACAGGTCGAGTATCTCGAAAGCCTTGCCCAGGCTGGATGAAGCGGTTTCCTTGGCGGTCACGGAAGCGGTCCGAACGGTGGTCGAGCGATGGACATGTCAGCAAGCCCCACATGATAAGCGTGGCCCCGGGCAGGGCAGCCATGCACGCCAAAATAATAAAAAATCCCAATATGCGAGAATATTGACATTACCTAAATGGAGGGATATCTTTCATTCCATCGCGGGCCAGCGTCCGCCACCGTCGCAAGGTCCCGAGCCCCATGGTCGATCGCGCCGCCCCCCAGCAGAAGCCGCTCACCGGCCGCGTGCCGCCGGAAGCCGTGCGGCGCCGCGCCTTTCCGGCCCTGGCGCCAGGCCTGCTGGAGCGCTACGCCGCCATCGGCGACCTGACCCCCACCGCTTCCGACGCCATGGACAACCTGGGCCTGGCCGGCGTGGTGCCGGCCTCGGTGCTGGCGCCACAGCTGCCCGCCGGCCGCCTGGTCGGACAGGCCGTCACCGTGCGCAACGCCGAACGCCCCGACACCGTGGCCGCCGCGGTGCGCGAAGGCAAGAGCCGCATGGGCGAGCACGAGGCCTACAACCTGGCCGAGCCGGGCAACGTGGTGGTCATCGAGGGCCTGGCGGGCGTGTCCAACCTGGGCGGCCAGTCGGCCATGGTGGCGCATCGCGCGGGCTGCGTCGGCGCCATCGTCGACGGCGGCTTCCGCGACCCCGATACTTCGCGCGGCCTCGGTTTTCCCATCTGGTCGCGCGGCGTCACGCCGGTAACCGGCAAATGGCGCCTGCAGACCGTGGAAATCAACGGGCGCGTGCGCATCGCCGGCGTCTCGGTGGATGCCGGCGACCTGGTACTGGCCGACCAGGCCGGCGTGGCCTTCATTCCCTACGCCCACGCGCAGGCAGTGCTGGCGGAAATGGAGCGCATCCAGGACGGCGACCGGCGCCAGCAGCGCGACATCGCCGCCGGCATCGACCTGCGCACGCTGGCCGCCACTAAGTACAAGTAGGCCGATAACAAGCAGTCCGATAAACGTTCCTCGAAGCAGGGAGCCATGGAGACAAACATCGAATGCGTGGTCGGCGGCGCCGACATCCTGGGCGAAGTGCCGCTGTGGTGCGCACGCACCCGGCGCCTGTGGTGGATCGACGTGCGGCGCTGCGCGCTGCAGTCATACGATCCGGCCACCCGCCGGCACGAGGCCCGGCGCATGCCGGAAGGCATGCTGGTGGGCTCGATCGCGCTGCGCGAAGCCGGCGGCTTCCTGCTGGCCACCAATGCCGGCCTGTACCGGTACGACCCGGCGCAGCCGCGCCCGCCCGAGTTCCTGGCCAACCCCGAGGCCGACAAGCCGGACAACCGCCTGAACGACGGCAAGTGCGACCGGCGCGGCCGCTTCTGGGTGGGCAGCATGCGCGATGCCCAGCGCGTGCCCGAAGGCACCCTGTACCGGTTCGACCCGGACCATACCTGCCACGCGCAGTTCGGCGGCATCGTGGTGCCCAATTCCATCGCCTGGAGCCCCGACGACCGCACCATGTATTTCGCCGACACGCACCGGCAGGTCATCTGGGCATTCGACTTCGACCTGGACGATGGCGTCATTTCGAACCGGCGCGTCTTCAAGGACTGGACCCAGCATCATGGCCGCCCCGACGGCTCGACGGTGGACCGCGAAGGCTACCTGTGGAACTGCATGGTGGCCAGTGGCGAGCTGGTGCGCCTGGCGCCCGACGGCAGCGTCGACCGCGTCATCGCGCTGCCGGTCACCAATCCCACATGCCCGGCCTTCGGCGGCGAGAACCTGGACACCCTCTACATCACCAGCCATTCGCAGCGCATCCCGCCCGAGCGGCTGGCGGCCGAGCCCTGGGCGGGGGCATTGCTGGCGCTGGACGTGGGCGTGCGGGGCTTGCCCGAACCGCGCTTCGCCGGCTGACTCCTCGAGGAATCGTCATGCGTATCCTATCCCTATGGCTGGCGCTGGCCGGCATGCTGGCGGCCGCCCCGGCCGGCGCCAGCGACGTCGTGCGCCTGGTGGTGCCGTTCTCGGCCGGCGGGCCGGTCGACCAGGTGGCGCGCATCCTGGCGCCCGGGCTGGAAGCGGCGCTGGGCGCCACGGTCGTGGTCGAGAACCGCGGCGGCGCCGGCGGCACCGTGGGCACCAACCACGTCGCCAAGTCGGCGCCCGACGGCCGCACGGTGCTGATGGCCACCTCCGGCTTCGTGATCTCGTCCGAGACCACGCCCAACCTGCCCTATGACCCGCACAAGGACCTGGAGCCGATCGCGCTGGTCGGCCAGGTGCAGACCCTGCTGGTGGTGCGGCCCTCGCTCGGGGTCGACAGCCTGGCCGAACTGGTCGCGCGCGCCAAGGCGGGCGAGCCGCTGTCGTTCGGCTCCACCGGCGTCGGCGGCACCATGCACGTGGGCGGCGAACTGCTCAACCGCGCCGCCGGCATCCATGCGCTGCACGTGCCGTATCGCGGCGCCGCGCCCGCCATCACCGCGCTGATCGGCGGCGAGATCGACATGGTCAACGCCGACGTGCCGGTGCTGCAGCCCTATGTGAAGAGCGGCCGCGTCAAGGCCCTGGTGATCTACGACACCAAGCGTTCCGTCGAGCTGCCCGACGTGCCCGACGCCGTCGAGGCGGGCTACCCGCAATTGCTGATGAGCAACTGGTACAGCGCCATGGTGCCGGCCGGCACGCCCGCCGCTGAAAAGCAGAAGCTCGAGCAGGCCTTCCTGGCCGCCATCCATACGCCCGCCATCGCCAAGCGCCTGGCCGAAGCCGGCCTGCGCGGGCCGCTGGGCACGGCCGAATTCCGCAAGAAACTCGATGCCGAGTTCGCGCGCTGGGTGCCGTTCCTGCGCGAAACCGGGCTGAGCGCGCGATGAGCGCCGCCGCCCGCCACCGCCTGCTGCAGCTCGGGCCCCTGCCGCCCGACCTGCAGCGCCGCGCCGCCGAACAATACGTGCTGGAGCCGCTGTGGACCCAGCCGGCGCCGGCCGATTTCCTGGCCGCGCAGCATGGCGCGTTCGACGGCGCCATCATGATGTCGCGCCACGGCTGCCAGGCGCCCGTCATCGCCTGCCTGGGCGCCGCGCCGCGTCCCGGCGTGGTGGCCTGCTTCGGCGTGGGCTACGACAGCATCGACCTGGCGGCCGCCCGCCGGCACGGCGTGCAGGTCAGCACCACGCCCGACGTGCTCACCGATTGCGTGGCCGACACCGCCCTGGGCCTGATGCTGGCCTGCGCGCGCCGACTGGTGGCCGCCGACCGCCACGTGCAGAGCGGCGCCTGGCTGCAGGGCCCGTTCCCGCTGGCCACGCGCGTCAGCGGCAAGCGCGTCGGCATCGTCGGGCTGGGGCGCATCGGCCAGGCCATCGCGCGGCGCGCCCAGGGCTTCGACATGCCGGTGCGCTACCACGCGCGCAGCGCGCGGCCCGGCGTCGCATATCCCTTCGTGGCCGAGCTCGCCGAACTGGCGGACTGGGCCGACTTCCTGGTGCTGGCCTGTCCGGGCGGCCCGCAGACCCGCCACCTGGTGTCGGCCGCGGCGCTCGAGGCCCTGGGGCCGGACGGCTACCTGATCAACATCGCGCGCGGCAGCGTCGTGGACGAGGACGCGCTGGTGGCAGCCATCCGGGCCGGGCGCATCGCCGGCGCCGGGCTGGACGTGTACGCCGACGAGCCGCGCGTGCCCGCCGGCCTGCTGGGCAACGACCGGGTCGTGACGCTGCCGCACATCGCCGCCTCGACCCGCGAGACGCGCCGCGCCATGGAACAACTGGTGCTGGACAACCTGGCGGCCTTCTTCGCCACCGGCAAGGTCCTGACGCCGCCCTGCTGAACCCGCCATCGCCCGCCCATGACCATCATCGAGCATCGCACCTACACCGTGCCCCACGGCGCGCTGGAAGACTACCTGGCCCGCTACGAGCAGCAGGCGCTGCCCGTGCTGGTGCGCCACCTGGGCCACTTGGTGGGCACCTTCGTCAGCGAGATCGGCCCGCTGAACCAGGTGCTGCACATCTGGGCCTACGACAGCCTGGCCGACCGCGAACGCCGCCGCGAGCGCCTGGACGCCGACCCGGAGTGGATCGCCTTCAAGATCCGCAACCGCGGCTCGTTCACCGCGCAGGAAGTGAAGATACTGCGCCCGGCGCCGTTCTCGCCGCGGCTCTGGTAGGCGCCATGGAAGCCCCGGCCCCCTGGCGCAACGCCCTGAAAGCCAAGCTGGCGCGCGGCGAGCTGGCCGTATCCATGATCGTGCGCGCCGCGCGCGGGCCCGAGATCGCCCTGGTGGCGCACAGCAGCGGCTGCGATGCGCTATACATCGACCTGGAACACAGCCCCATGGCGCTGGAGACCGCCGGCGCGATCTGCATCGCCAGCCAGGCGGCCGGCGTGACGCCGCTGGCCCGCGTGCCCGAAGCCAGCGCCGCCTGGGTGGCGCGCGTGCTGGACGCCGGCGCGGCGGGCGTCATCGTGCCGCACGTGGAAGACGCCGCGGCCGCGCGCGCCGCCGTGGCGCTGGCCAAGTACCCGCCGCAGGGCCGGCGCTCGGTGTCGACGACCTTGCCACAACTGGCCTTCCGCAGCCTGCCCGGGGCGCAGGCGCACGAACTGCTCAACCGCGAAACGCTGGTCGTGGCCATGATCGAAAGCCGCCAAGGCCTGCAGCAGGCCGAGGCCATCGCCGCCGTGGACGGGGTGGACATGCTGCTGGTCGGCGCCGGCGACCTGGCGGTCGACCTGGGCGTGGCCGGCCAGCCGGGCCACGCGCTGGTGGCTTCGGCCTTCGACACCGTCATCGCGGCCTGCCGCCGCCATGGCAAGGCGGCTGGCGCGGGCGGCCTGGCCGGCCACCCCGAGGCCCTGGCCCAGGCCGTGGCGCGCGGCGTGCGCTTCGTCTCCGCCGGCACGGATACCGGCTTCCTGCTGGCGGCCGCTACCGCCAAGGTCGCGGCGATCCGGGCGCTGGGGCCGCCCGGCGCGGCCAGCGGCTAGGTTGTCCACGTATTTGTACACGGGGTTATGCACGGGGTTTTCACTGGCTTATCCACAGTCTTGTCCCCAGGGTGGGCGACGGGGCAGGGCGGGCGCGTGATCGATTCTGGAAAACTGTGTATAATCTTCGTCTTTCCTGCAGCAGGGCGCTGGTTGGCCCGGCACGCAGCAGGGGCTGTTAGCTCAGTTGGTAGAGCAGCGGACTCTTAATCCGTAGGTCGAGTGTTCGAGCCACTCACAGCCCACCAGGTATTCATGCGGGTTCCAAGGCAATTTCAGCTTTGGAACCCGTTTTCACATCTGGGCCTGGTGCCAGTCCCCGCACCCATCCTCCATCACGCCCCATTGGCCCCCACCGCTTCGGCCAGGCTCTGCAACAACAGGCGCAGCGCCGGGGTTTCATGCTCGCGCCGCCATAGCGCGCGCACTTCCTGGGCGGTGCGCGAGAAGGCCAGCGGCAGGATGGCGAGCGTCTGGCGGTGGACGTATTCCTGCGCATAGGCGCGCGGCATCAGGCCGACGAGCTGGCCGTCGGCCAGCAGCCTGGGCAACACGGTGATCGAGTTCGCCGTGATGGCGCCGGGCCCGGCCCGCAGGGCGTGGCGTTCGAACAGGCGCATCAGGCCGTCATGGATGGCGGAGCCTTCCGGCGGAAGCACCCAGGAGCATTCGGCCAGGTCGGCCCATCGCAGCGACTTGCGGCCGGCCAGCGGGTGCTGGCCGGCGCAGGCGATGACCAGCGGGTCGCGGCCCAGCAGACGTTCTTCCAGCATGTCCTGCCGATCCGCGGTCCGGCCCATGCGAGTGCGCGACACAACGACGTCCAGTTCTCCTTCGCGCACCAGCGGGAACAGCGTGTCGGTGGTCGCCTCCATCAGGGTTATCGTGACGGCCGGCGCGCGCTGGCGCAGCCGCGCGACGCCTTCGGCGACCAATGTGGGCATGGTGGTGGCGACGGCCCCGATGCGCAGCGTCCCGGCCAGCCCTTCGCGCAGGTCCTCGAGTTCGCGCCGCGCGGCTTCCAGGTTGTAGAGCACCTGCCGGCCATGTCTTGCCAGGATTTCCCCGGTGGGCGTCAGCACGACCCGGCGTCCGGACCTGGCCACTACCGGCATGCCGAGCAGCATTTCCAGTTCGCCCAGTTGCTTGGAGATCGCCGGCTGTGTCACGTTGAAGAGTTCGGCGACGCGGCTGACGCGTCCGACCTTGGCCAGCGCCGCGAGGATGCGCAGATGCCCGAGCTTCAATCCCGAGCGGAAGGCTCTTTCCAGGGCTGTGGGCGGCAGGACGTCCATGCGGTCAATTCATTACTGTTCAGTAATGCCAAGGTGAATATATATCACTTTTCGTTGATTTCTCCGTAGCCGATACTGGCGCCACGCATACCAATAACAGGAGAGAGACATGCGAATGCGCGCGTTGAGCCGCGTCCTGGCGGTGTTCGCCCTGGCGGCCTGTGCCGGCGCGGCCGCCCAGGCCGCGGAGCCTGCCACCCGCCTGATCGTCGGGTTCCAGGCCGGCGGCGGGCTCGATTCGGTGGCGCGGGCATTGGCGGATGCATTGAACCGGGACGGCGGGCAGAAGGTCATCGTCGAGAATCGGCCGGGCGCCAGCGGCATCATCGCCATCGACGCGGTCCGCAACGCCAGGGATGGCGATTCCGTGCTGGTGATCCTGCCCAGCGGCAGCATCACCATGACGCCGCACACCAACAAGCATTTCAAGTACGACCCGCGCCGCGACCTGGCGCCCGTTGCCCGCCTGGCGACGTATACGCTCGGCATCGCGGTGGGGCCGCAGACCGGCGCCGCGACGCTGCCCGACTTCCTGGCGCGGGCGCGGCGCTCGAGCGCGCTGGCTGCCTATGGCACGGCTGGCGTGGGCCTGTCGCCGCATTACATCGGCGTGCAGTTGGCCAGTGAGTCCGGCGTGAACCTGGTCCATGTGCCGTACAAGGGCGCCGGCCCGGCAATCAATGACGCGCTGGGCGGGCAGATTCCGGCCGTTATTTCGACGGTTCCCTCGCTGCTGCCGGCGGCGCGCGACCAGCGGCTGACGCTGCTGGCCACGACGGGGGCGCGGCGCGACCCGATCGCCGCTGATGTGCCGACGCTCGCCGAGCTGGGCTACGAGGGACTGGAGCTGGAGGAGTGGTTTGGCGTCCTGGCGCCGGCCGCCACGCCGCCAGGGACGGTGGCGCGATGGAACGCCGCCATCAACCGGGCGCTGGAATCGAAGGCCCTGCGCGATGCGCTGGCGTCGCAAGGTTTCGCGCCGGCGCCGGCTTCGGTCAGCGCTTTCCGCGACCTCGTCATTGCCGACTATGAGAAGTGGGGCAATGCCCTGCGAGGCACCGGCGACACGTTCAGCAACTGAGTTTTTTCACCGACTGATAGGCAGACAAGCCATGCCCGCCACCAATGTCCTGATTCTGTTGTCCGACGAGCACAATGCCCGCGTCATGGGTTGCGCCGGCCATCCGCTGGTCCGGACGCCGCGCCTCGACCGGCTCGCTCGCGAGGGCACGCGGTTCGCCAACGCCTACACTTCCTCGCCGATCTGCGTGCCGGCCCGGGCCAGCATTGCCACGGGCCGTTACGTGCACGAGCACCGGTGCTGGGACAACGCCCTGGCGTACCAAGGCAGCCCGGCAAGCTGGGGGCACCGCCTGCAGTCCGCCGGCGTGGCGGTCGAATCGATAGGAAAGCTCCACTATCGCAACCAGGGCGACGATACCGGCTTCGACCGCCAGCAATGGGCGGCGCACATCCTGGACGGTATCGGGCAAGTATGGGGGTCGGTGCGCGAGCCGCTGCCCGAGGCACATCCGGCCGCCGCCTTGTTCAAGGATATCGGCGCCGGCGAATCGAGCTACAACCGCTTCGATCGCGCGGTGGCGGAGGAGGCCGTGCGCTGGTTGCACGAGCGCGCCGGCCGGCGCGATTCATCCCCCTGGGTGTTGTTCGTCGGCCTGGTGGCCCCGCATTTTCCGCTCATCGTCCCGCGCGAGTATCTGGACCGCTACCCGATCGACGACATGCCGCTGCCGCGCTTGCACCCCGACCGCGGCTATCGCCGCCATCCGTGGGTAGAGCGGCATGCCCGCTTCAGCCGGCACGACGAGCAACTGGGCACCGACGCCCGGCGCCGGCTGGCCCTGGCGTCGTACCTGGCGCTGACCTCTTTCATGGACGAACAGATCGGCAAAGTACTGGATGCGCTGGCGCAGTCGGGCCAGGCGGACCGCACCACGGTCATTTATTCCAGCGATCATGGGGACAATCTGGGCGAGCGCGGGCTGTGGAACAAGTGCACGCTGTACCGGGAGTCGACCGCGGTCCCGATGATCGTCCGGGGGCCCGGCATACCGGCGGGGCAAGTCACCCGGACCAACGTGTCGCTGGTCGACTTGTTCCCCACCGTGCTGCAAGCAACCGGCATCGCGCCTGACCAGGCCGACGCCGACCTGCCAGGCCGGTCCCTGATTGCCAGCGCCTGCGGGCCGGACGACCCCGGGCGCCTGGCGTTCTCCGAGTATCACGCAGTGGGTTCGGAATCCGCCGGCTATATGCTGGCCGACGGCCGCTACAAATATCATCACTATGTCGGCCATGCTCCCGAGCTGTTCGACCTGCAGGGCGATCCGCAGGAAGCCAATGACCTGGCCGGCGACCCGGCGTACGCGCCGGTGCTGGAGCGGTTCCGGCGCCGGCTGCTGGACATGCTGGATCCGGTCGAAGTCGATCGCCGGGCGAAGTCCGACCAGCGGCAATTGATCGAGCGCTTCGGCGGCCGCGAGGCCGCCCTGCGGATCGGCACCCCCGGCGCGACGCCGGTGCCCGCGGCCTGAATCACGGAGGCCTCCATGAGTCTTCCCGCCACCGACTTGCCCGAGGCCGAACGGGATATCGATGCGCGTTTTCTTGCCGACTGGAGCGGCATGGTCCGCGGCGTTCCCAGCGCCTTGTATCGGCCGCGCAGCGTGGAGGAAGTCAGCGCGATCCTGCGGCACTGCCACCAGCAGTCACTGCCGGTAACGATCCAGGGCGGCCTGACCGGGCTGGCCGGGGGCGGGGTGCCCGCCGACGGCGACGTGGTCGTCAACCTGGAACGCATGGCGCAGATCGAACATATCGACGAGCTGGAAGGCATCATGACCGTGCAGGCGGGCGCCACCCTGCAAGCGGTGCAGGAGGCCGCCAGCCGGGCGGGGTGGTACTTCCCGGTGGATTTCGGCGCGCGCGGCTCGTGCCAGATAGGCGGCAACGCCGCCACCAATGCTGGCGGAGAGCGCGTGGTCCGCTATGGCACCATGCGCGACAGCATGCTCGGGGTGGAAGCGGTGCTGGCCGATGGCACCGTGTTGAGTTCCATGACCCGCCTGGTCAAGAACAGCGCGGGACTGGACCTCCGTTTCCTGTTCATTGGCTCGGAGGGCACGCTGGGCATCATTACCCGCTTGCGGCTCAAGCTCCAGCCGATGCCGGCGCCCGCCGCCGCCGCGTTCGCCGCGGCGCCCGATATGCACGCGCTGGCTTGCCTGCTGCGAGACCTGAAGCGTGCACCCGGCGTGAGCTTGACGGCGTTCGAGTTCATGTCGGGCGAGTTTGTGGCGGCCGCCAGCCGGTTGGCCGGCCGTTCATGTCCCCTGGATGACAGCTACCCGTGGTACGTGCTGGTGGAGTCGGCCGAGCAGGCCGAGAGCGGCGGCGCATTGCAGCGCGCGCTCGAACGGGCGCTCGAAAGCGGGCTGATCGTCGATTGTGCCGTGTCCGCCAGCCTGGCCGACACGGACGCGTTCTGGCAGTTGCGGCATAGTATTCCGGAGTTGCTGGCCGGATCGAAGCCTACCGTGAACTTTGATTGCGGCCTGCCCTGGGCCGAAATGGAAGGCTTCGTCGACCGCGTCAATGCCGCGATGCGCGCGCGCTATCCCGATGCGGCTCATCTGTTCTTCGGCCATATGGGCGATAACAACATTCACCTGATGAGCGGTCCGCACCGCGTGGAAGATCTGCACGCGGTGGAGGCGCAGGTGTACGCGGAATTGCGCGGGCGCGAAGGCACGATCAGCGCCGAGCACGGCATCGGCTTCATCAAGAAGCCTTTTCTGGGCTACACGCGCAGCGCCGCCGAACTCGACGTCCTGCGCCGCCTGAAGGCCGCCCTGGATCCGCGCAACATCTTGAATCCGGGGCGCGTACTGGATTGACGCCAACGGTCCGTCTTCCATGTACCGGCAGGCCCCGGAGCCGGCCACCGTCTGGCCCGCCTACGCGACCCGATACCGCTCGATCACGTCCTCGCGCAGCCGCACGCCCAGCCCGGGTTCCTGTGGCACCTGCATGTAGCCGTTCTCGATCTTGGGGAAGCCGTCGGGCAGTTCCCACAGCAGCGGGTCGCGCTGCTTGTTGGCGAAGATCTCGACGAACAAGGCGTGCGGGTTGGCCGCCATCAGGTGGACGGCCACTTGGGGCTCTTCATGGTGCGCCATTTCGACGTTCATGAAGCGCGCCATGTCCGCCACGCGCTGCCATTCGGTGATGCCGCCGCACAGGGTGCAATCGAGGTTGAGGATCGAGACGCCGCCCTTGGTGATCAGGTCGCGGCAGGCGCGTCCGCTGATCTCGCCCTGGCCCACGTTGATGGGAATGGAGGTCTTCATGGCCAGCAGCATCAGCCCGTCGGTCTGGTCGTACCATTTGCACGGTTCTTCCATCCAGCGCACGCCGAGGTCGGCACGCTCCATGGCGACGCAGAACTTGACGGCGTCGAGCGGGTCCCAGCCCTGGTTGGCGTCCACGGTGATGACGAAGTCCGGCCCGCCGGCCTGGCGGGCCGCCCGCACGCGGGCGAAGTCTTCTTCGAGGCTGGCCCGGCCGACTTTCATCTTGATGCCGATGCAGCCGGCCGCGCGCACCATGTCGACTTCTTCGGCAATGGCGTCGAGCGGATCCTTGCCGTCCTTGGGGTAGTACCCGCCGATGGAGATGACCGGCACGCGATCGCGCACGCCCCCCAGCAGTTTGTACACGGGCGCGCCGTAGAGTTTGCCGCGGGCGTCCCACATGGCGTTGTCCAGGCCGCTGACCGCCTGCATCAGGATGCCGCGCGGATGCATGTCCAGCTGGTGCAGGCCGCGGTTGCCCAGATCCAGGTCGAGCTTGAACATGACATCCCACAAGCGCTGGTAGTCGCGCACGTCCTGGCCCGCCAGCAGGGGGGCCATGTGGTCGCGGATGACCCGCACGATGTCGCGCTGGGTGTGGAATTCGTCGCCGCCGTAGGTTTCGCCGACGATGCCGTTGTCCAGGTGGACGCGGGTGACGATGGTGGGGCGGGTGCTGACCTGGTAGGTGCCGCCCTTGAATACTTCGCTCAGGCTCATGTCCAGCGCAATGGCTTCGACGTGGGCGATCTTCATCTGCATTCCTCTCGGTGATGGTTCGTGGCCCGCGGCGGGCCGGGCTGGAAAAGAGAGCGGCCCCGGCCCGCCGGCGCCGCCGCCGGACCAGTAGTCCGGCCTTACTGCGGCGCGATACCCGCGTCGCGGATCACGCGCTGCCATTTTTGCTGTTCGCTGGCGGTGAAGTCGCGCAGGGCGTCGGGTCCAGTTTGCGCGGCGGGCAGGACGTCGATGCCGTTCTGCCGCAGGCCGTCGGTGAAGGACGGGTCGGCCAGCGCTTTCATGTAGGCGTCGCGCAAGGCATCGATGGCCGGCTGGGGCGTGCCGGTCGGCGCATAGATGCCGTACCAGGTGGAAGCCAGGAAGCCCGGCAGTTCGCCGCCCGCCAGAGTCGGCACGCCGGGAAACAGCGACATCTCCGATTGCGAAGTAAGGGCCAACGCCTTGAGCCGCCCGCCTTGCACCTGGGGCAGCGAGACGTTGGTCTGGTCCAGCATGGCGTCGATCTGGCCACCCATCAGATCGGTCATCGCTGGCCCGGTGCCCTTGTACGGTACGAACGTGAATTTCACTTGGGCCGTGGCGGCCAGGTGTTCGGCCGCCAGGTGCGACGACGAGCCGACGCCGGCGGTGCCGAACGTGAGTTTCTCGGGGTGCTTGCGCGCCTCGGCCAGCAGGTCGGCCGCGCTGTTGTAGCGCGCATCCTGCTTGACCAGCAATACCATCGGCGTGTCGGGGAAGCGGAAGACCGGCGTGAAGTCGCGCAGCGGATCGTATTTCAGCGACTTGAACAGGTATGGCGCGGCGGCCATGGTGCCGATGTGGCCGACGAACAGCGTGTAGCCATCGGCTTGGGCGCGCGCGGCGCGCATGGCGCCCAGGGTGCCGCCCGCGCCCGGCACGTTCTCGACGATGATGCTCTGGCCCAGTTCGGTCGCCACGCGTTGTGCGACAGTGCGGGCGATGGCGTCCGTGGGGCCGCCCACCGCGAACGGCACGATCCAGGTGATGGCCCGCTCCGGATAGGGCGCGGCGCTGGCCGAGCCCAGGATGGCGGCGGCGGCCATGCCCGCCGCCCAGCGCCATGCTGCTGTGGCAATGCTTGTCATGATGTCTCCCCTCTCTGTGCCTGAAATTCCCGCAACCGGGCCTGGCACCACGCCCTTGCCGCGGTGAGGCGGACGCTTGGGCGAGGCACGGAGGGAATCATATCGGCCACAGTTGGATATACAATTCGCCGGATTGTCACTTCATGATGCACGAATCGTGGCCGATCTTTCCAACCTGTCCGACCTGCGCCTGTTTGTCGAAGTGATCCGGCATGGCAATTTCGTGCGCACCGCCACCGAACTGGGCATGTCCCCTTCCTATGTCAGCAAGCGCATCGGGTTACTGGAGGCGGAACTCGGCGTGCGCCTGCTGCACCGGACCTCGCGGCAGATCAGCGCCACGCCGCAGGGCGAGAAGACCTATGAATGGGCGCGCGGTATTCTCGACCGGGTGCGGCAGATGCAGGACGCGCTGGCCGAAGACGCCAGCGAGCCGCGCGGCTCGCTGCGGGTCAGTTCGAGCTTCCGGCTGGGACGCAACCATGTGGCGCCGGCGATTTCGTTGCTGGCCAAGCGCTATCCCCGGCTGGACGTGTCGTTGACGGTCCTGGACCGCCCGGTCGACCTGCTGAGCGAGGGGCTGGATATCGACATCCGCATCGGCCAAGTGCCCGAGCCTCATCTCGTCGCGCATCGCATCCTGCAGAGCCACCGGATCCTCTGCGCCGCGCCGTCCTACATCGAGCGCCACGGCGTCCCGACGCAGTTGTCCGACCTGGCACGGCATTCATGCCTGGTGTTCCGCGAACGCGACCAGCCCTTTGGCACCTGGCGGCTGACCGGGCCGCGCGGCCTGGAGTCGGTCAAGGTGACCGGAACCCTGTCTTCCAACAACAACGACATCATCCGCCAGTGGGCGCTGGACGGGCACGGCATCGTGCGGTTGGCCGAATGGGATTGCGCCAAGAGCCTGCGCGCGGGCGAACTGGTTCAGGTACTGCCGGCCTACCGATGGCCGGCCGATATCTGGGCGGTGACCACGGGCCGCCTGTCGGAGTCGGCCAAGGTCAGGGTCTGCGTCAACTTCCTGCGCGAGCAGCTCACCTCCGGGCCCTATGCACTGTGGCCCACCTTGCCGGCGCGGTGACGCCGGCGCTAGCTGCCACCTGTTGTGACTGCGGGGCGCGCATCGTCGATGCCCGTCGTCCGGGCGCAGCCTCGCGGCTGCGCGTCACCCTTTTTGTGGCGGCGGATCGCCAAAAGATGAAAATCAGATTGAATTGAGATATTTGGGAAAGATTTTAAATCTGGGCTAAATATCATTGGTTCTTGGGTATTGATTTCAAATAAAAACGCCATTATTTCGGGTGTGGATTCCTGATTATTCATTTGCATTTCAAAAGCATTGAAAAGTTGGTTTCCGGACCGTGGTTGTTTTCCATCCGCGCAGATACGATCGCCGGGCATTCAGTTGTTTCCCGGGCCGCAAGGCCGAATGCCATTGATTTATCGACTCGAATGGAAAGTTAATAATGGCGAAAATAACGCTCGGCCCATGGCCTCTTTCGAATACCCAGAACGTAGAGCAGTCTGATTATGTCGGTGACACGCTCACCGTTGATACGATTATCGGGAATTCCACTGTCAATATTTCCAATTCCGGCGGTTCCGATGAAACTCTGATGCTGAAATTGACGCGTCTGAGTCCGATCGGCGGCACCACCACGGTGAATATCGGGGAAAATGCCCATGTGGGCCTGGCGGAAGGCTTCGATTTCAGCGTCGGGCAAGTCAATAATTTCAATCTCGCCGATGGCGCGACGCTGGAGTATTCGTCCGCCACGTTCTCGGTGGGCGGCCTGAATTCGGCCAATTTCAACCTGGGAGCGGGCGGCCAGTCCACGCTGATCTACGACCCGCGAGGCACCAGCCTGACCCTCTTCAACAGCACGCCCAAGGTCAGCGGCCTGTCGGCCGGCGACCAGATCCAGGTGCTGGGCGCCGCCAGCGGCAACGTGGAAGGCAGCGAACTGGTGTTCCGCGGTGCCGATGGCAGGGTGCTGGGCCGGTTCAATGCCGAAGGGGAAGATCTTTCCAAGGTGGTGTTCGAGAACGGCGTCATGACGTACGCCTGCTTCTTGAAGGGCACGCACATCGCCACCCCGGGCGGCGAAGTGGCGGTGGAAACGCTGCGGGCCGGCGACCGCGTGCTGACTGCGGATGGCAAGGTCGCCGCGGTGAAATGGGTGGGCCACCGCAAGCTGCACAAGGCCAGGATCCCGGCGCGCGACGCGGTGCGGGCGTTCCCGATCACGTTCAAGCGCGGCTCGATCGCCGACAACGTCCCGCACCGCGATCTCTGCCTGTCGCCGGGCCACCACCTGTACTTCGACGGGCTGCTGGTGCCCGCCATGGCGCTGGTCAATGGCCAGACCATCGTGCAGGACTTCAAGGTATCGTCGTTCGAGTACTTCCATGTCGAACTGGACGAGTTCGGCATCCTGCTGGCCGAGGGGCTGGCGGCCGAATCGTATGTCGATACCGGCAACCGCTCCATGTTCCAGAATGCCGGCGAGGTCGCCATGCACCCGGATTTCGGTCCGGCGCCCGGCCGTCCGGTCGTCGAGGGTATCCGCGTCGTGCAGCAGGGGGCGCCGGTCGAGGCGCTGCGCAAGCGCCTGCTGGACCGCGCCGCGCGGCTGAGCGGCGCCCGGCTGGTCAAGGATGCCGAACTGCGCTTGATGGCCGGGGCGCAACGGCTCGATTGCGACGAGCCCTGCGACCGCGGCGGGATATACCGCTACGCCCTGCCTGCCGGGTTGCGCGACGATGTACGCATCGTGTCCAACAGCGCCGTGGTGCGCGACGTCTCGGCTTATGCGCGGCGCGATCTGCGCTGCATCGGCGTGGGCATCGTCGGCCTCTCGATCGAGACGGCGGACGGCGTGCGCAGCATTGCCCTGGACGATCCGGCGCTGCAAGGGTTCCATCCCGTGCAGGATGTGCATGGCGCGAAGATGCGCTGGACCACGGGCGAGGCCCGCATCCCGGCCGCGCTGCTGCATGGCGCGACGGCGATCGAGGTGCACGTGCTGCGCACTTATCAATACTGGAAGAAGGCCGCCTGAGCGGCGCTGGCGTGAGAAGGCCCGCCCCGGGCTGGAGCATTGCCGGGGCGGCCGGCCTGCAATCACGGTATTTTGCAGGCGGGCAGGTAGCGTGCGGAAAAGAACCAAGTACAGCGCGAAGATACTGATCTGCTCGGATGTTCGCGCCGCCAACCTCATCGCAGATGGCTTGACCGCCCTGGGCTGTCCCGCCCGGGCGTATCGGGAAGACGAGTGCCCGCCTGGCGACGGCCGCGGCAGCCGCGCCGTCATTGTCCGCGCCCCGCCGGCGCAGCGGGCGCTGGCGGCGGCGGGCGATATCGCGCGCACCCGGCCCGATGCCTTGCTGATCTGTGTGGGTTATGACCAGCATCTGGGCGCCCGGCTGCTGCTGGCCGGCGCGGACAGCTGGATGCCGCTGCCGGACAGCGATTTGCTGGTGTTCGCCATGCTGCAGGCGCTTGACCGCCTGTTGCGGCGGCGCGCCTGCCGGGAAGCGGCGGAGGGGCGCGGCCCGCCAGCCGCGACGGCGCGCGCGCTGGCGCCTGGCGCGGCCGGCAACGCGCCGCGCGCGGCGGCCTGGCGCCTGTCGAAGAACAATGCCCTGATCGCGCCCGATGGCACGGGCGTGGTGCTCTCCGCGCAGGAGGCCCGCCTTATCCAGGGCTTCATCCGCAGCCGCGATCACATCGTCATGAAGGGCGACCGGGAAATTTTCGGCGGCCACGCGCTGGCGGTCCGCTCGACGGCGCTGATGATCAGCCGCCTGCGGGTGAAGTTCCGCCGGCTCGGCGCCGAGCTGCCGATCAAGTCGCTGTACGGCATCGGCTACCGGTTCCACGCGCAGATCGAGGGCGAAGCGTAATGCCGGCGGGGCGGGCGCTCATCATGGCCCAGGCCGAATCATCATTCTTGGCACTTCCGGCCATGGCATGAATGCCGCAGCATAGGCGTTGCGCGCCAGGCCCGGCCTGGCGATCCGCGGCGCCGCCCGTTCCTGATCCAAAGGCATATCCATGAACCCCCAACGCCTGGACTATTTTGAAGCCTCCCCCGAGTTCTCCAAGGCCTATCTGGCTTTCAGCACCGCCCTCAAGGCCAGGCCCGTCATACGCGAGTTCGAAGACCTGGTGACGATCCGGGCCTCGCAGATCAATAGCTGCGGCTTCTGCCTGGACATGCACGTCAAGCAGGCCAAGATCCATGGCGAGCGCGAGCTGCGCCTGCATCACATTGCCGCCTGGCGCGACTCCACGCTGTTTTCGCCGCGCGAGCGGGCCGCGCTGGCCTGGACCGAGGCGCTGACCACGCTGTCGCCGCAGGGCGTGCCGGATGCGGTGTACGAGTCGGTGCGCCGGGAGCTGTCGGAAACCGAGATCTCGGACCTGACCTTCCTGGTGGTCGGCATCAACGGCTGGAATCGCCTGAACGTCGGCTTTCGCACCACGCCGGGCTCGGCCGACCGGCAATTCGGCCTCGACAAGGCCGGGCTGGCCTGAAGGCGGGGCTGCGCGGCGTCATAGCAGCGCGACGATGCGCCGGCCGAATTCCTCGGCCTGCTGCCGCGAGGCGATGTTGGTGAAGCTCAGCATCAGCCCGCGCGGCCCCATGGCCGACGACCAGCGCGACAGCGCCTGGGCATACAGGCCATGCTCCAGCATGCGGTCGGCCAGCCGCGCGTCGCTGGCGCGGCCCGCCAGGCGCACCACCAGGTGCATGCCGCCCGGCTGGGGGTCGATGTGCATGCGCGATCCGAAGGCGGCCGCCAGCCCGGCCGCGGTGGCCTGCCGGCGTTCGGCGTAGAGCTTGCGCATGCGCTGGATGTGTCGCGCGAAATGCCCCTCGGTCATGAATTGGCTGACCATGGCTTGCGCCAGGCCCGGCGCGCCCGCGCCCAGCACCTGGTTGACGTGCTCGAAGCGGGGCACCAGGGCGGTCGGCACGACCAGGTAGGCCAGCCGGATGCCCGGGAACAGCACCTTGCTGAAAGAGCCGGAATACAGCACACGGCCGTGGCGGTCCAGGCTTTTCAGCGCCGGCAGCGGCCGGCTGGCATAGCGGTATTCGCCGTCATAGTCGTCTTCCACGATCCAGGCCTTGCGCTGGCGGGCCCAGTCCAGCAGCGCCTGGCGCCGTGGCAGGCTCAGCGACATGCATAGCGGGCTCTGGTGCGCGGGCGTCACGATGGCGGCCTGCGCGTCCGGATGCTGGGCCAGCCCCTGCGCGACCTGCATGCCGTCGGCGTCCACCGCCACCGGCGCCGCGTCGATGCCGGCCTGGGCCAGCAGTTCGCGGGTGGGCGGATAGCCGGGGTCTTCCACCCATGCGCGCGCGCCCGCTTGCAGCAGCGCCTGCGCAATCAGTTGCAGGCTGCCGCGATAGCCGGTGGTGACGAATACCTGTTCGGGCGCGCACTGGATGCCGCGCGCCACCTGCAGATGCGCGGCAATGGCGGTGCGTAGCGCGGGCAGGCCATGCGGCGGCGGGTACATCAGGTCGGCCGCCTGCATCCCGCGCAGGTAGCGGGCGCCCAGCCGTGCCCAGAGCTTGCGGGGAAATGCATCGAGCGCCGGCATGCCCATCTGGAACGGCAACAGTGCGGCGGGCGACAGCCAGGCGTCGACGGCAGCCGTGCGCGCCGCGGCGGGCGCGGCGACTGCGGCGGCCTGCGGCTTCAGGCCCGGCGTCACGATGGTGCCGGCCTGGCCGCGCGGCTGGATGTAGCCTTCGGCGCCGAGCAGGGCGTAGGCGGTTTCAACCGTGCCGCGGGCCACCCCGAGTTCCTTGGCCAGCGCGCGCGCCGCCGGAATGCGCCCGCCCGGTTTGAGCACCCCCTTGGCGATGGCATCGCGAAAGCGGGCGTAGATCTGCCGGTACAGGGGCGCGGCCGCGCTGCCCGCGAGCGGGGCGAGGTCGTGCGGGGGCGGGAATTTCATGGACTAGTCCATATGTCATTTTATGGATCTTTTGATTATGGCATGAGCGGCCTAGCATGACAGTGCCCGTGACGGCGCCAGGCGCCGGCCGCGGCGCAGCCCACGTTTCACCAAGGACAGACATGAACCCATCGCCCATCCGCCATATCGAGACCGCCGCGGACCTGCGCGCCTGCTTTCCGGTCATGCGCCAACTACGGCCGCGCCTGGCGGACGCCGCCGATTTCAGCGACCGCGTTGCGCGCATGCGCGCGGAAAGCTACCAATTGCTGGCCGCCTGGGACCAGGACCAGGTCGTGGCGCTGGCCGGCTATCGCCTGCAGGAAAACCTGATCTACGGGCGGTTTCTGTATGTGGACGACCTGGTCGTCGCCGAGGCCCGGCGCGGCGCCCAGTGGGGCGCCCGGCTGCTGCAGGTGCTGGACGGCATCGCGCGCCGCGCGGACTGCCGGCAGCTGGTGCTGGACACCGGCCTGTCCAACGCCCTGGCGCAGCGCTTCTATTTCCGCCAAGGCCTGCTCACCGGCGCGATCCGGTTCAACAAGATCCTGGATAATCAAGCCTCATGAGCATCCTGCGTGTTACCTGCAGCCCGCGCGGCGCCGGCTCGGAAAGCCATCGCCTGTCGCAGGCCATCATCGGCGAGATCGCCCGCGCCGATGCCTCCGCCGCTGAATCCATCGTCGAGGTCGATGCCAGCCGGTTGCCGCACGTGGACCCCGATTACGCGGCCGCGCTGTGCGCGGCGGCTGATCCCGCCGGGCCGGTGGCCGAACGCGGGTCGCTGGGCCTGTCGGCGCGCCTGATCGCCTCGCTGGCGCAGGCTGACTACGTGGTGATCGCCACGCCCATGCACAACTTCACGGTGCCGTCGGCCTTGAAGGCATGGATCGACCATGTCGTGCGCGTACGCCACACCTTCCGCATCACGCCGGAAGGCAAGATCGGTACCCTGGCCGACCGTCCCGTGTTCGTGGCGGTTGCCTCGGGCGGCCGCTACTCGGGCGACGGCCCGCGGCAGCCGGATTTTCTGACGCCCTACCTGAAGACGGTGCTGGGCACCATCGGGCTGCACGACCTCATGTTCTTCGCGGTGGAGGGCACCGTCCAGGGGCTGGATGGCTTGCGCGCCGCCCGCGCCGCCGCCGAGGCGCAGGTCGCGGCGGCAGTGGCGCGGACCGTGGCGCGCCGCGCCACCGTTCTGGCCCCCTAGGGCCTGTTCGCTCTGAAAGATGCGCCGCACTGGCGGGAATCGGGAGGCCAGGGTGGCGCACAGGCCACGGCATGGCGCCGCCGCCACGGCGATGAAGTTCAAGATGGCGTGATACCCGCCGCTTCGACATAGCCCTTCCAGCGCAGCTTGTCCTGCTTGACGAAGGCGTCGATCTCTGCGGGCGAGGCGGGCGGATAAACCAGGAAGCCTTGCTTCATATACGTTTCCCGCACGCTGGGCGTATCCAGCGTCTTCTGGAATTCGCGGTTCAGCAGTTCCACCACGTCGGCGGGCGTCTTGCGCGGCGCGAACACGGCGTGCCAGGTGACCACGTCATAAGCGCTCCCGACCACGCTGGCGATGGTGGGCAACTTGGGCGCCCAGGGCAGCGTCTCGCTGCTGGACACGGCCAGCGCCACCAGCTTGCCGGCCTTGACCAGCGGGTCGACGACCGACCACGCGTCGATATGGAAAGTGTTGCGGCCGGCCGCCAGGTCGGACATGGCGGTCATGTCCTTGTATGGCACGTGCAGCACGCCCGGCGCGCCGATTTTCTGGCAGAAGATCGAGCCGGCGATATGGCTGGACGTGCCCACTCCATAGGAACTGAAACTGCACTTCGCCGGGTCCTTGCGGATGTGGGCGACCAGTTCTTCGGCCGTCTTGATTCCCAGGCCGGCATGGGCCACCAGCACCAGCGGCAGCTTGGCGGTGCGCGAAACGGCCGCGAAGTCATGGTCCGGATCGAAAGGCAGGCTGCGATACACGTACGGGTTGATGCAGAACGGCGTGGCGGTGGAATACAGCAGGGTTGCGCCGTCGGGACGCGAAATGGCCACCTGGCGGGTGCCAATGTTGCCGGCCGCGCCCGGCTTGTTCTCGACAATGAAATTCCCGCCCAGGCGGTTGGCGACGTCATCGACCAGCAGGCGGGCGATCACGTCCGTGCTGCCGCCCGAGCCGTACGGGACGATGACGGTCACCGGGCCGGCCGGGTAGCCGCCGGATTTGGCCAGCGCGAAACTGGGCAGGGCGGCGCTTCCGCACAGGCTGGCCAGCACTCTCAAGGCATTGCGACGCTGATGGTTCATGGATTGCTCCTGTAGTTAGGATCACGTCCGACCCCTTCATCGCGGCCCGGGCGAGAGACCCGGGCCGCACCGGACGGTGCAAGGCTGGAGCCGGCTGCAGAGTGCGTGGGCACAGAACGAACCGGATAAGTCACGACAGCTTATGGAGGACGGACGGAGCGCTTGCGTGCGCCGCGCCCGCCGATCAGCGGGCCCTCCAGTGGTCATAGGCATCCCGCGCCTGGTACCAGCTGCCTATGCCGAACAAGAACCAGGTATTGCCGAAATAAAACGGGTGGCCGGGTATTTCCCCCATGTCGAAGGCGTTGATCGGCTCGCGCGATTGCGCGGCGATCTTGCGGCCGACGCTGTCGCCGAGGTAGCTCATCATGGCGACGCCGCTGCCGTTGCAGCCCAGCGCGTAATGCAGGCCGTCGGCGCCGCCGATGTGCGGCATGGAGTCGAGCGTCATGGCGACATTGCCGCCCCAGCTATGGCTGATGCGGACGCCCGCCAGTTGCGGAAAGCGCTTGACCATCGCGCGATGCAGCAGCCGGGCGGTGGTGTCTTCGCTGGTCGGGGTGAAGCGCGCGCGCCCGCCGAACAGCAGGCGTCGGCCATCGGGCGACAGGCGATAGTGGTTGACCACGCGCCGCGATTCGGACACCGCGCGATTGGTGGGCAGCAGGCTGGCTGCCAGGTCGGGCGACAGTTCTTCAGTGGCGATCATGTAGGTCGTGATCGGCACCACCTTGCGGCCCAGGTCCGCCAGGCCGGGGCCGGTGTAGCCGTTGGTGGCGATCACCACCTGTTGCGCGCGCACGGTGCCGCGCGGCGTGTCGATGTCGTAGCCGCCCCCGCCCGCCAGGCGGGCGATCCGCCGCACCGGGGTGTTGCCGTGGACCCGCGCGCCGGCGGCGCGCGCGGCTTGCAGCATACCGCCGTACAACTGCGCCGGATGCAGATGGCCGGCCCGTTCGATCAGCGCCGCGCCATGGTAGACCGGCGAGCCGATCTCCGCGCCGAGCTGGTCGCGGGGAATCATCCGGGCATTGGCGCCCGTGCAGGCGTTCAGCTGGTCCAGGCGCTGTTGCCAGGCCTGGTAGTGTTGCGGCACCCACATGGTGGTCAGCCGGCCGGTTTTCTGCCAGCCGCATTGGATGCCGTGCGTCTCGATCAGCGATTCCACGTAGGTCATGGAATCGGCCGCATCGCGCAGGCGCTGGGCCAGGCGCTGCTCGCGCTGCGCCGGGCTTTCGCCGACGGACGCGAGCGCCTTTTTCTGCACGTTCACGCCGCCGGACACCTGGCCGCCGGAGCGCGTGCTGGCCCCCTGGCCCGGGCGTCCGGCCTCGAGTACCAGGGCATCCATGCCGGCCCGGCGCAGGGCCAGGGCGCAGCAGATGCCTGTGTAGCCGCCGCCTACGATCACCACGTCGGCGCGGGCCGGCAGGGTGTCCGTGCCCGGCTCGGGCGGTTCGTAGGCTTCCCACCAATAGGGGCGCCGCTGGAAATCCGACGTGAATATGTCCGCGCTAGAGGCCATGCGAGGCTCCTGATGTGGTGCAAGCCGCCAGGCGTCAGGCCCGGGCCGTGGCGCGCTGGCCAATGGCCTGCGGCGACGGCAGGTCGGCATAGCGCTCGCTCAGTTGGGCGTAAAGGCGCTCGATGTCGGCCGCGCCGCCATCGGCGGGCGGCGGCGTATCCGACAGGGCGGCGAACATCTGGTGCTTGACGAAGTGCCGCCAGGCGACCGGAATGGCCGCCAGGATGCGCGTCATCGCGTCATAGCGCGGTGTCGTCCAGATGCTTTCGAAGCGCGTGCGCCCCGGCCCATAGTCGAAATGGCCGCCCGCGTCGCGGGCGCCGCCGCGCAGCTCGCGCGTGGCGGCCTCGTCCACCGTCAGGTCGTCGCGCACCGCGACGCCGTAGGCGGCGCGGGCGCGCGCCGGCGACACAAAGCCGCAGCGCACGTCTTCCAGCACCTGTTCCACCGGCCGTTCATGGGGATGTCCGTAGCCGCCGCCGGCCGGGCCTTGCAGGCGGATGACGTCGCCCGGGGCGCAGTTCACCAGGTCGCTGTTGCGCAGTTCTTCGGGGTGGTCGGAGTCCGGGTTCTTGATGAAGCGCGAGTTCGCTCCGGCCTTGCCGCCGACCACGCCCCAGGCGGCCAGTTCCGAGCGGTTGCGGTTGCGTGCCGTGACGACGCCGTTGGGCGCCAGCAGCTTGAATTCCATGGTGGCGGCATTGCCGCCGCGCAGCCGGCCGGCGCCGCCCGTGTCGGGGACCAGGCCGTAGCGGATGATCTCGATGGGGACTTCGGCTTCGTTGATTTCCACCGGGGTGTTCTTCAGGAAGGCATTGTTCGCGCCGCAGCCTTCGACGCCGTCATATTCCGGCCCGCCGCCGGCGCCGCCGCCGCAGGGGCCGATGGACGACAGCACCTGGCGGCCTTCGCGCGTGGCCGTCTTGACGTTCAGCAAGGTCGACCCGCCCGCCGGGCAGGCCGGCAGCCGGTTGGGCAAGGCGCGGTTGAAGACGCCGAAGGTGCAGGCCTGGATGACGGCCGCCATCAGGCTGCGCATGCCGACCGCGGCGGGGGCGTGCGGGTTCACCACCGAGCCTTCGGGCAGGACGGCGTTCATGGGGCGCACCGACCCGGCGTTCAGGACGTTGCGCGGCGCCAGCGTATGCATGACATAAATCAGCCCCACCGTGATGACCGAATGGTGCCCGTCCCCGCCGGTAGGCACGTTCAGCGACGAGGCCACCTGGGGGTCGCTGCCGGTGAAGTCGAGCTCCAGTTCGTCGCCGCGCACCCGCAGGGTGATGTGGATGCGGCAGGGATAGCCGCCCACCGAGTCTTCATCGGCGTACTCGGAAAACTCGTACTCGCCGTCGGGAATGTCGCGAATCAGGGCGCGCGTCTGTTGTTCGGCGTAATCCAGGATGGCTTCGGCGCCCTGCATGAATTCTTCCACGCCGAAGCGGTCGATGATTTCGTGCACCTTGCGCTCGCCCACGTTCAACGCGGCGATTTGCGCATTCAGGTCGCCCTGGTTCTGTTCGGGCATGCGCACATTCACTTGCATGATGCGCAGCAGTTTTTGGTCGATGACGCCATCGCGCATCAGCAGCATGGGTGGAATGCGCAGCCCTTCCTGGTGCACTTCCGTCAGGGTGCGCGACAGCGAGGCCGGCACGGCGCCGCCCATGTCGGTATTGTGGATGTGGGTGCCCACGAAGCAGACCAGCCGGCCGTCGCGGAAAACCGGCTTCCACACGTGCATATCGGGCGTGTGCGTCGACACATAGCCGCTGTAGGGGTCATTGGTCAGGTAGATGTCGCCTTCGCGGTAGTCATCGAACATCGCGATGACTCGGCCGTAGTCCAGCCCGGTGTACCAGGTGGCGCCGAAGGTCTTGGGCGAGGCGAAAGTCTTGCCCGACGGCGTCATCAACTGCGCCGAGAAGTCCTCGGTTTCCTTGACGAAGGTGGAGTAGGCCGTGCGCATCAGCGTATAGCCCATCGCCTCGGCGGCGGCCGTGCAGTGGTTGGCCAGGACTTGCAGGCGGAAATTGTCCAGGGTCGTGCTCACGACGCGGCTCCTTCGGAAGTGATGCGCAGGTTGGCGAACTCGTCGACATGGCAGGCGTAGTCGCCCGGGATCACCGTGGTGCAGTCGTCTTGCGTAACGATGGCCGGCCCGCTGAAGCGTTGCCCGGCCTGCAGGGCCGTGCGGGTGTACAGGTCGACCTCGCGGAAGCCGCCGTCCAGCCAGACGCGCAGCGATCGTTCCGGCCGCGGGGCGCCCGGGCGCAATGGGTGGCGCGGGAAGCGCGGCTTGTCGTTGTTGCCGGCAATGACGACGCGCAGGCTGACGACCTGCACCGGGGCGCGCTCGTCGGCGTGCCCGTACAACTGGCGATGCATGGCATGGAAGGCCTGGCCTATGGCCTGCAGGTTGCCGGCCTGCAAGTCGGCCGGGTCCAGCACGGTGTCGATTTCGTACGACTGGCCGCGATAGCGCATTTCCGCGGAATAAACCAGTTCGGCCTGGTCGATATGCCCCTGTTCTTGCATCAGCCACTGTTCCGCGCGTTGGCGCAGCGCGGCGAACTCGTCGCGCACGGCGGGCAGGCTGGCCGGCGTCAGGTCCGTGTACACCGTCTTGAGGAAGTCGCTTTTCAGGTCGGCGATCAGGCCGCCCAGGGCGCTGAGCGTGCCGGGCGAGGGCGGCACGACGATTTCCTTCACTTTGATCTCGCGCGCCAGGAAGCAGCCCAGCATGGGGCCCGCGCCGCCGAACGCCAGCACGGCATATTCGCGCGGGTCGATGCCGTAGCGCGATACCAGTCCGCTGACTTCCGCGTACATGCCCGACACCGCGATCTGGATGATGGCCTCGGCGGTTTCTTCGATGCCGCGGCCCAGCTGCCCGGCCAGTTCGCCCACGGCTTTGCGCGCCGCCTCGACGTCCACTTCCACCGCCTGGTAGCCCAGGTCGGAATGGCCCACCAGGCCGCAGCAGACAAAGGCATCGGTAATGGTGGCGCGGGTACCGCCGCGCCGGTAGCAGGCCGGCCCCGGGCGCGAGCCGGCGCTTTCCGGACCGACCTTCAGCACGCCCAGCGGGTCGACCCAGGCGATGGAACCGCCGCCTTCGCCGACCGACGAGACCGATACGGAGGGGATGTGGATCTGGAAGTCGCCGATCAGCTCGCCGACCCCGTACATCGGCTTGCCGTCCATGATGACCGCGATGTCGGCGCTGGTGCCGCCGATGTCGAGGCTCAGGCAGCGGGGAATGCCGGCGGTGGCCGCCACATGGCTGGCCCCGATCACGCCCGCCGCGGTGCCCGACAGGATCATCTGCACGCAGTCGCGCTTGCCTTGTTCGGCGGTCATGACGCCGCCGTTGGACTTGGTCAGCCGGGGCTCGGGCCGCACGCCGGCATTCTTCAAGGCGCTTTGCAGCGACCCCAGGTAATGCGCGACGCGCGGCTGCACGTAGCCGCCGATGACCGCGGTGATGGTGCGCTCGTATTCGCGGATGATGGGCCAGGTCTCGCTGGAGCAGGACACCGGCAGGTCGGGCGCGAGCGACTCGATGATTGCCTTGGCGCGCAGTTCGTGGGCCGGGTTGCGGTAGGAGTGCAGCAGGGAAATCACGATGCCTTCGGCGCCGGCCGCGCGCGCCGCCTGGACGGCGCGCTGCACGCTGGTTTCGTCCAGCGGCTTGCGCACCGAGCCGTCCGGCGCCATGCGTTCGGCAATGCCGAACACCATGCTGCGCTTGACCAGCGGTTCGGGGCGCCGCGACAGCAGGTGGTACATGTCCGGCGTCTTCAGGCGGGCGAGCTCCAGCACATCGCAGAAGTTCTCGGTGGTGAAAAGCGCCAGTTTCAGGCCCTTGCGCTGGATGACAGTGTTGATGCCCACCGTCGTGCCATGGGTGAAGTAGCTGATCTGCCCCGGCTGGATGCCGTAGCGCTCGCCCAGCATGCGCACCCCGGCGATGACTTCCTGCCCGGGTTCATCCGGGCGGGAGAACACCTTCAGGCTCTTGATTTCGCCGCTGTCTTCGTCAAACACGGCGAAATCCGTGAACGATCCGCCGATGTCGACGCCTACTCTGTACCCCATGAGTGCTCCCAAATCTGTGTCGCGGAGTGAGAGGACCGCTTGCAGGCGCCCCTGAAGCGGGTTATTATGTTCACTAGATGAACAATAATTTCATACAGTGGTCAAATGAATGATAATAGGTCGGTCCAGAGGTGTCTAGCCATCCTGCGCACTTTTCGCAGCGGCCCCGGGCAATCCCTGACGGCGCTGTCCAAGGCGGTCGACTTGCCCCATTCCACGGTGCTGCGCCTGCTCAACACGCTGCAGAGCGAAGGCTATGTGCGCAAGGAAGGCACGCTGTGGTCATTGACGCCGCAACTGCTGGAAATCGGCTTTGCCGCCCTGGCCAACACGGGCGTCAACGATGTCATCCAGGCGTCGCTGCAGGCGCTGGCCGAACGCTGTTCGGGCACGGTGAACATCGGCGAAAAAAGCAAGGACGAGGTCATCATCATTGCGCGCGCCAGTTCCGAGTCCGAGCGCCGCAAGATCCTGGTCGTCAACCTGCGGGTGGGCAATTCCCTGCCGCCGGGCAGCGCCCTGTGCGCCGCGCTGGACCTGCCCGAAGACCAGTGGTCGATCGCGGTCTACCCTGACCGCAAGGTCACCACGGTGGGCATTTCGCTGTTCAGCGGGCCCGCGCGCAGCCTGTCGCTGGGGCTGTCCGTGAATGACGAGGACTATTCTCGGGAACGCATAGAAAGCGAACTGCTGCCGATGCTGCGGGCGGCGCGCGACGAGATCCGGCGCCTGATGCGGCTGGGCGAGGTATGAGCAAGCCTGCTTCGCCTGGCCGGACAGATCCGCTGCCGGCCGGCGGCGGATTATCGAAACTCGACACCTAAGCGGCAGAAAACCGCACGGGCAATCAATGGCTTGAAGCGGCGGGGTCCTGGCGTCGCGCTTGCCGCAGCCTGCGGCGCAAGGCGGCGGCCGCGGCCACGGCCAGCAACGCCGCCAGGCCGACGACCAGCGCGGCCGCGCGCCAGCCATAGGCGTCGATGGCGCGGCCCACCGCGACCGGCCCGACGATCTGCCCCAGGTTGTTGCCCTGCATGATCAGGCCGATGACCATCGGCGTCAGGGCGGCCGTCGGCGCCGCGAGCGGCGCGCTCGACAGCAGGGTGGCCGGGACCAGGCCGCCCACCGCGGAGAACAGCATGCAGAGCAGGAAAGTCGGCGTCGCGGGCAGCATCGCCAGGAAGACCAGCAAGCCGGTCACGCCCATCGCCAGGCTGGCCGACGCCAGCAGCAGGGGCCGCGGGACACCGCGCGACAGCAGGTAGCCGGCGGCCAGGTTGCCGAGGATATTGACCGCGGAGGCCAGCGCGCTCAAGGCGCCGGCAGCGCCGTGGGCCACCGCCATGCGCTCCATGAGCAGGACGGGCAGGAAGCTGAACAGCGCGAAGAACATCAGACTGTATAGCCCGAAGGCGCCGGCCAGGATGGCGGGGCTGCCGGCGCGCCATACGCCGGCGGCATCGCGCAGCAGGCCGCGCCACGCCACCGCGCGCCGGCCACTGGCCGCCGGCACGCAGGCCATGACGCCGAGCGTGGCCAGCAGGGCCAGGCCCGCGCCGGCCCACCACAGCGCTTGCCAAGTACTCGCCAGCGGCCCCAGCAGCATGGCCGCCGCCATGCCGGCGGGCATGAAGCAGCTCCACAGCGCGAAGGCCTGGTCGCGATGGCGGGCCGCCACCACGTCGGGTCGCCCCAGTATGGCGGGCGCCGCCACGGTGACGAACAGAAAGCCCGCGCCTTCGAGGACGCGCGACCCCAGCAGTACGGCGTAGGAACTGGTGGCGGCGCCCAGCGCCGCCCCCGCGGCGATGCCCAGCAGGCCGGCCGCCAGCACGCGCTTGTCGCCCGCGCCGCTGACCACCGCGCCGGCCGGGATGCCGCCGATCACGCCGAGGATGGCGAAGATGCCTGTCAGCCAGCCGATCGCGCCCAGGTTCAGGCCGAGGTCGGCCTGCAGCATGGGCACGGCGATAGCCGCCTTGCCGACCTGCACGGCGGCGACCACTCCGCTGGCGACCACCATCGCGACGGTGGCCCATTGTGTCGTGCCGGCCGGCGAGCGGGGCTGCGCGGCCTGGGTGAGCGTGGACATGAGCGTTTTTTCAAGGCGGGAACAGGCACATCCTAGCGAGCCGGGGGCAACAGCAAAAGTGAGATAATTAAGATAGTTTTGATCGGAAAAATAGATCATGCTGGACGCCCTGACCCTGGACCAGATCCGCACGTTCGTGACCGTGGCCGACTGCGGCAGTTTCCGCGCCGGCGCCGGCAAATTGCGGCGCGTCCAGTCGGGCGTCAGCGCCAGCATTGCCAACCTCGAAACTCATCTCGGCATCCAGCTGTTCGACCGCTCGGGCCACCGCCCGGTCCTCACGGCCGAAGGCCAGGCGCTGCTGGCCAACGCGCGCGACATCCTGTTGCGCGTCGATGCCATGCGGGCCCGCGCGCGCGGTTTCGGCGACGGCGTGGAAGCGGAGCTGGGGCTGGTGGTCGATACGCTGTTTCCCCTGCACCAGATCGGCCAGGCCATCGCCGCCTTGCGGCCGGCGTATCCGTGGGTGTCGGTGCGGCTCGCCATCGAGCCGCTGGGCGGCCCGCTGCAGGCCCTGCTGGACCAGCGCTGCACGCTGGCAGTCACGGTCGGCGAAAACTTCCGCGATCCGCGCATCGCGCTGGAAGCGCTGTCGTCTGTTGAACAAGTGGCGGTAGTGGCGGCCGCGCATCCGCTGGCCGCCGCCGACACGCGCGTGCTGGATGCGGCGGACCTGGCCGACCATGTGCAGATCGTGCTGGCCGACCCGACCTCCCTATCCAGGGGGCGCGATTTCGGCGTCATGTCGCCGCAAACCTGCCGGGTAAGCACGCAAGACGCCAAGCACGCGCTCATCCTGGCGGGCGTGGGGTGGGGGCGCCTGCCCTTGTGGCTGGTGCAGCACGACCTGGACGAAGGCCGGCTGGCCCGGGTGCGCACCAAGGCGCTGGGCCGCAATGGCGCGGCGGCATCGGAGGTCTACCTGGCGCATCGCGTCGACGCGCCGCTGGGGCCGGCGGCGCGCCACCTGGCCGACGCGCTCAGGCACTGCGCGGGCTAGAGGCTGTTCTGGCCAAGCGCGGCTTCCGTGCGGTCAGGCCTTCGCTTGCACCGCGGGGATCATCGCCGCCTGGCCATGCAACAGGCCGTCGGCATCGCGCAATTGCCAGACCGTGGCGCCGGTGATCCAGAAATGGCGCTGGTGCTTGGTGATGCGTTCGCCGCGGTAATCATCCACATAGCCGTCGCGCCGCACCCGCTGCAGGAAGCGTTCGCGCTCGTCGCGCTGGGGCGCCGCGGCCGACAGCCGCGATGGCAGGGCGGTGAGTTCGCGCCAGTCGTATTCGAACAGCGCCTGCGCGCGTCGATTGCCATAGACGAACACCGGGTCGGCGGCGGTGTTGTGCGCCAGCAGCCCGAATGGGGCTTCGTCATACAGCCAGCGGGCGGCAGCGTGGGCGGGCAAGCCCGCCGGCAGCAGCGGCCGGCCGGTCAGGCGCCGGTAGCTGCCGGCCAGCAGCGCGGCGAACGCGGGATCGGTGCGCAGGTCCATGCGGGCATTGTAGCGATGCCGCGCGCTTCAGGCCGCGGTCTGGATGCGGGCTGCGCGGATCAGGCGGGCCCATTTCTTCTGCTCGTCCTCGATGTACTGCCGCGCCGCTTCTGGCGATCCGCCCATGGCGGTGCTGCCTTCGGCCGTGAACATGGCCACGGTGGCCGGGTCGGCCAGGATTTTCTCCATTACCCGATTGACGGCGGCGATCACTTGCGGGGGCGTGCCGGCGGGTGCGACCAGGGCCTTCCAGTCGAGCGCCTCGAAGCCGTCGTAGCCGGATTCGGCCACGGTGGGCACGTCGGGCAGGATGGAAAGGCGCGTCCGCGCGGTGACGGCCAGCGGCCTCAGCACCTTGCCCTTGAGCATTTCCTGCGATGCCTGCGGCGTGGCGAACATGTAGTCGGTGCTGCCGCCCAACAGGTCATTGAGCGCCGGCGCGGCGCCGCGGTACGGCACGTTCAGCACCTCGAACCTGGCCTGGTGGGCGAGCAGCTCGCCAGCCAGGTGGCCTACGGTGCCCGAGCCCGCCAGCGCCTGCTTGATGGCCCCGGGGCGCGCCTGCGCGTCCTCGATCAGCGCGCCCAGCGTTTGCCAGGGCGCATCGGCCTTGACCACCAGCACGACGGGCAGCGAGGCGACCAGGGCGACAGGAGCGAAGTCCTTTGCGGCGTCGAACGGCATGCGCGGCATCAGGGCGGGATTGATGGCCAGGTTGGACGTCTGGCCCAGGCCCAGCATGTGCCCATCGGGCTCGGATTCGGCCACGGCGTCCATGCCGATGTTGCCGCCCGCGCCCGGGCGGTTTTCCACCACGATGGTCCAGCCGGTGCTCGCGGTGATCTTGGCGGCGATGGCGCGCGCGACGGTGTCTGTGCCGCCGCCCGGCGTATAGGGAACCACCAGGCGCACGGGCCGGCCGCCGGGATAGGCGGCGGCGCGGGCCTGCAGGGGTAGGGCGCCGGCGCAGAGCGCGGCGCCCAGGAAAGCACGGCGGGAAAAGGCGGTCATGATGACGGGTCTCCTTGGGTGATCTGCTTTTTTTTCAAGGCTTCGATTTCATCGTCGCGATACCCGACGCTGCGCAGCAGCTCGTCGGCATGTTCGCTTACGCGCGGCGGCTGCAGGCGTATGCCGGGCTGGGCGCCGCCCAGCGTGAAGGGCGCCAGCGGCGCCATCGATGCGCGGCCGTCCGGCAGCGTGATGGGGGCCAGGCCGCCGGTCGCCGCCAGATGGGGGTCGTCGAACAATTGCTCGGGCCGGGTGATCGGCGCGCAAGGCAGTCCTTCGCGTTCGAACACGGCGGCGAGTTCCGCCGCCGTGTGCCCGGCCAAGGCCTGGCGCAGGCGCGGCATCAGCCACTCGCGCGCCCGCACGCGGTCGTTGTTGCTGGCCAGCCGGGCATCGTCCAGCAGCTCCTGCAGGCCGAAGGCGCGGCAGAAGACGGCCCACTGCTTGTCGCTTACCACGGCCAGGAATATCTGTTCGCCGTCCTTGACGGTGAACACGTCATAGACTGCCCAGGCGGAAATGCGCGCCGGCATGGGGGCGGCGGCATTGCCGGTGACGGCGTACTGCATCATGTGCTGGCCGACCAGGAAGACATTGTTCTCGAACAGCGACGCCTGCACCTGCGTGCCCACGCCGGTCTTCTCGCGCTGGGCAAGCGCCGCCATCGCGCCCAGGGCGCCGAACATGCCGCCCATGATGTCGTTGACGCTGGCGCCCGCGCGCAGCGGGTCGCCGGGCCGGCCCGTCATGTACGCCAGGCCGCCCATCATCTGCACGACCTCGTCCAGCGCCGTGCGGTTCTCGTACGGGCCGGGCAGGAAGCCCTTGTGACTCACGTAGATGAGGCGCGGGTTGCGCTGCTTGAGCGCGGCGTAGTCCAGGCCGAGCTTTTCCATGACGCCGGCCTTGAAGTTCTCGCTGACGATGTCGGCCGAGTCGATGAGGCGCAGCGCGGCCGCGATGCCGTCGGGCTGCTTCAAGTCCAGCACGATGCTTTTCTTGTTGCGGTTGAACATCGGGAAGAAACCCGCGCCCGATCCGAGCAGGCGGCGCGTGCTGTCGCCGTCCGGCGGTTCGACCTTGATGACTTCGGCGCCCAGGTCCGCCAGCAGCATGCCGCAGGTGGGGCCCATGACCATATGGGTGAATTCGATGACGCGGATGCCTTCGTAGGGCAGCGGCTGGCCTGCATTTGCCATGGGACGGTATGCCTGGGTCGGAGATGGGGGGCGCGGGGCGGCGCCGGCTAGCGAAGCGGGGCGAAGCCCTTGGGCAGCCCGGCGTCCGGCGTCATGCCGTACAGCGGCTCGCCGGGCAGGCCGGCGGCCAGCGGGACGCGCGCGGCCAGCAGCTTGTCCAGGTCGATGCCGGTGCGGATGCCCATGGCTTCGAACATGAACACCAGGTCTTCGGTGACGACGTTGCCGGAGGCGCCGGGCGCGTAAGGGCAGCCGCCCAGCCCGCCGAGCGAACTGTCGAAGGTGCGCACGCCTTCGTCCCAGGCGGCCAGGCAGTTGGCCAGGCCCAGGCCGCGCGTGTTATGCATGTGCGCCGCGCCGGCCTGCGCGCCGAGTTCGCTGCGCAGGCGGCGGAACAGCCGGCGTACCTGGACGGGGTTGGCATAGCCGACGGTATCCGACAGGCCGGACTCGTCGGCGCCCGCGGCCACGCACAGCGTGGCCAGGCGGATCACGTCGTCTTCGGCGACTTCGCCCTGCAGGGTGCAGCCGAAGGCCGTCGAGATGCCGGCCTCCAGCTTCACGCCGGGGGCGATCGCGTCGCGCAGTTTCGCTACCGCGCGCACTTCTTCCACCATTTCCTCGGGCGTCTTGCGCACATTGGCCAGTGAATGGGCGCGGCTGGCCGACACCGGCATGGTCAGTTTGTGGGCGCCGGCTTGCAGCGCCGCCTGGGCGCCACGCAGGTTGGGGACCAGGGCCATGACGGTCACGCCCGCGTGGGTGGCGGCGTGGCGCACGATTTCGGCGGCGTCCGCCATCTGGGGCAGCAGCCGGGCCGGCACGAAAGAAGCAACTTCGATCTCGCGCACGCCGGCCGCCACCAGGGCGTCGATCCAGCGGCACTTGGCCGCCGTGGGCATGGTGGCTTCGACCGATTGCAGGCCGTCGCGGGGGCCTACTTCGCTGATCAGGATGTCGGGCGCCGCAGGGGTGGCAGGCATGGGCTTGTCTCTTGTTCTATAAGATAGAATAATATTCTTTAGTATGGAATGTTGCGGCCAGGCGGCGCGGCTGTCAAGCGCCTGTGCGTCCGCGCGCGGGTCGGCGCCTCCTACAATGGCCCGTCGATCGTTCTGAAGGATGGAATCTGATGCTGCTTGCGGCGCATTTTCGCGAAGGGCCGGGGCATGCCGCGTAAGGCCGCCACGCAATCACTGGCGGATGCCGACGCGGCCCAGGGCGGCGTGGCGGCGGTCGATCGCGCGCTGAGCCTGATGTCGGTGTTCGGGCCAGGCGACGCCGCCTTGTCGCTGGGCGACCTGGCTGAACGCACCCGCTTGTACAAGAGCACGGTGTTGCGGCTGCTGGCCTCGCTGGAGCATGCCCGCTGGATCCAGCGGCTCGAGGACGGCCGCTATGCGCTCGGCCCCGAAGTAGCCCGCCTGCATGGCATTTATGCGGCCTCGTTTTCGCTGGAGCACGTGGTGGTGCCGGCGTTGCAGGAACTGGTCGCGGCTACCGGCGAAAGCGCGGCATACCACGTGCGCCAGGGCAATGCCCGGCTGTGCCTGTACCGCGTCGATTCACCGCATCCGGTGCGCGACCACATCCGTTCGGGCGATCTGCTGCCGCTCGACCGCGGCAGCGGCGGGCGCGTGCTGACCGCCTATGATCCGGTGCTGGGCCGCGCGCCCGGCCCGGACCAGCACTTGTATGCCCGCATCCGCGCGGACGGCTATTTCGCCGCCATTGGCGACCGGCTGGCCGAGGTCGCCGGCATTTCCGCGCCGGTGTTCCTGGCCGGTGGCGGCATCGCCGCCGCCGTGACATTGACGGCGCCCGCGCATCGCTATGACGTGCGCCACCTGGACACGGTGCTCGGGACCGCGCGACGATTGACGGGCAAGGTGGGGTAGCTGCGCGCGCGGATCAGCGCGGGTTCAGGGGCCGCTTGCGAGGCTCGGCGCACGCGGGCCGGGCGCTCGTTGCGTCGGCGAAGATCTCCCGCTTGAGCTTGCGCAGCAGCCGCGTGGCGTCCCGGTTCGAGTCGCCGATGGCTTCGGCCAGCTTGGCGAGGGTGTAGGCGATCTGCTCGCGGCGGTAGGGGTCGATCATGGTGGAGCGCCCGGGCGGGGCCGGGTCTTCGGTGGGTCAGACATGCGCAATGCGGCGACCGTCAATGTTTCACCAAACAGCCGGCGCCCATCCGTGCGAATAAGCCAGGGAAAACGGCCTTGAACGAGGCTTTGGCTTGACGCCCAGTAAGCCGGCCCGGGCGGCATGGCGTCAAGCAACAAAATTGTCTAGTATCAAGGGCAGTTGCAATACTTGAATAACCAGGCAACGGCCCCGCATGCGCAGCCGCGCCAGACGGCCGAGGAGACATCGTTCATGCAACGCATCATCAAAGTACTGGCTGCTTCCATCGTGACAGCCGTCACGCTGCCGCTGGCCGCCCTGGCGGCGCCGGCCAAGGTGATGGCGCCGGGCGGCCCGGGCGGCGGCTACGATGCGGCGGCGCGAGTGCCGCTGCAGATCATGCAGGAGGCCGGCATTTTCACCGACGGCTTCCAGGTCACCAACAAGGGCGGCGCCGGCGGCACCATCGGCCTGGCCGAGTTCATCAACACCAGCAAGAACGACGACAACGCCATCATGTCGATGGGCGCCATCCTGGTGGGCGGCATCATCCTCAACAAGTCGCCCGTGTCGCTGGACGGCACCACGCCGCTGGTGCGGCTGACCGACGACGCCGACGTGCTGGCGGTGCCCGTGGACTCCCCCATCAAGACGGTCGATGACGTGATCGCCGCGCTGCGCAAGAATCCCGGCGCGCTGGCCATCGGCGGCGGCTCGGTGGGCGGCGTGGACCACGTGGCGGCGGGCCTGATCGCCAAGGCCGCCGGCGTCGCGCCGGGCAAGCTGAACTACATCCCTTATCCGAGCGGCGCCGAACTGGTGCCCCTGCTGGTCAGCGGGCAACTCAAGCTGGCGCTGTCGGGGTTGTCGGAATTCAAGCCTTATGCCGACCAGAAGCGCCTGCGCATCATCGCGGTCACGTCGGAACAGCGCCTGCCCGGGGTCGACGCCCCCACGCTGAAGGAGTCGGGCGTGGATGTGGTCATCGGCAACTGGCGCGGCATTATCGGCGCGCCGGGCATGAGCGACAAGGGCCGCGCCATGTGGCTGGAGCGCTTCGAGAAAATGCACGCCTCGCCGCAATGGAAGAAGACCCTGGCCGACCACGGCTGGGCCGACGCCTATCTGGCCGGCGACGCGTTCGCCAAGTTCCTCGACGCGGAAAAAGTCCGCCAGGAGCAAGTGCTGAAGGACCTGGGCCTCATCAAGTAATACGCCGGGCCACGGGAGACCGCGATGTCAGCAATGCCGCAACGCCGCCGGCCATGGTGGCTGGGGCTGGCCGTGATCGCCATCGGGGCGGTCTGGGTGCAGCAGGGATACGGGCTGCCCAAGATGGGCGGCTATGCCGGGGTGGGACCGGGCGATTTCGTGGTGATCGTCGGTCTGGCGCTCATCGCGCTGGGCCTGGCGCTGCTCGCGCAGATCGCGCGCGGCGCCTCGTTCGAGCCGCAGGAAGCCGAGAGCGCGGAGGCGGACGCGCCGCCGTCGCGCAAGGCCCTGGCCTGCGCCGCCGCCGGCGCCGCCATTCCGCTGCTGACGATGCGGCCGCTGGGTTTTCCGCTGACCGCCATGCTGGCCTTCGCCCTGGTCACGCACGCGTTCGGTTCGCGTCGCCTGGCGCTGGACTGCGTCATCGGGCTGGCGCTGGGGCTGATCTGCTGGTTCGGTTTCTCCAGGCTAGGCGTGACCCTGGGCGGCGCGTTGCCGCTGGCGGGGTGGTGACATGGGCGCGTTCGATTCCTTGATGGCGGGCTTCGGCGTGGCCCTGCAGCCCGCCCACCTGATGTGGGCGTTTTTTGGATCGATGCTGGGCACGGCGGTCGGCGTGCTGCCCGGCATCGGCCCGGCGCTGACTATCGCGCTGCTGCTGCCGGTGACGGTGAAAGTGGCCCCCACCGCCGCCTTCATCATGTTCGCCGGCGTGCTGTACGGCGCCATGTATGGCGGATCGACCACCTCCATCCTGCTGAACACGCCGGGCGAGAGCGGGTCCATGATGACCGCGCTGGAAGGCAACAAGATGGCCCGCGCGGGGCGCGGTGCCGCGGCGCTGGCTACCGCCGCGATAGGTTCGTTCGTGGCCGGCACGCTGGCCACGCTGGCGCTGACGTTCCTGGCGCCGGCCATCGCCGAACTGGCCTTCGTATTCGGGCCGGCCGACTACTTCGCGCTGATGCTGCTGGCCTTTACTTCGGTATCGGTGGTGCTGGGCGCCTCGCGCGTGCGCGGCTTCATTGCCCTGTTCCTGGGACTGGCCATGGGCGTGGTCGGCATCGACGGCCCGACCGGCCAGGCCCGGCTGGCGTTCGGCTCGCCCGACTTGCTCGACGGCATCGACGTCACGGTGGTGCTGGTGTCGCTGTTCGCGGTCGGCGAGATCCTGTACGTGGCCAGCCGCTACCGCAACGCGCCGCCGGCGGTCAACCCGCTGGCCGGCGGCCGCTGGATGACGCGGCAGGACTGGCAGCGGTCCTGGAAGCCGTGGCTGCGCGGCACTGTCATCGGCTTTCCCATCGGCGCGTTGCCGGCCGGCGGCACCGAGGTGCCGACGTTCCTGTCCTATACGCTGGAGCGGCGGCTCAGCCGTCACAAGGACGAGTTCGGCCGCGGCGCCATCGAGGGCGTGGCCGGGCCGGAGGCCGCCAATAACTCGGCCGCCGCGGGCATCCTGGTGCCGCTCCTGACGCTGGGCTTGCCTACTTCCGCGACGGCCGCGGTGCTGCTGGCCGCGTTCCAGAGCTATGGACTGCAGCCCGGGCCGTTCCTGTTCGTCAACAGCGCCGACCTGGTCTGGGGGCTGATCGCCTCCCTGTATGTCGGCAACCTGATGCTGCTGGTGCTGAACCTGCCGCTGGTGGGCCTGTGGGTGCGCCTGCTGCTGATCCCGCGCCCCTACTTGTATGCCGGCATCCTGGTGTTCGCGCTGGTCGGCATCTGGGGCGTGGGGACGTCCTGGATGGACCTGCTGCTGATGTTCGCCATCGGCCTGCTGGGTTATGTGATGCGCGTCTACGACTTTCCCATCGCGCCGGTGCTGATCGGGCTGATCCTCGGCCCGCTGGCGGAAACGCAGCTGCGCCGCGCCCTGTCCATCGGCGAAGGCAACCCGCTGGTGCTGGTGTCGTCGCCGCTGTCGGTCGCCTTCTTGGTGCTGGCGCTGGCGGTGCTGTTCCTGCCGGGCCTGCTGCGCAAGCTGCGGGCCGGCGCGTAGCGCCACGGCGCGGCGTCAGCCGCGCTTGGAGTGCGCCGGCGTCACCACCATCAACATGCGCGCTGGCGTCTTGCCGATGTTGCGGCCCATGTGCGGCTTGCTGCAATTGAAGTGCACGCAGTCGCCGGCTTTCATGGTGAAGGTGTGGTCGGCGATCTGGAACTCGATCGCTCCTTCCAGCAGGTAAAGGACTTCCTCGCCTTCGTGCGTCAACAGCTTGGGCTTCATCTTCCCGTCGGGAGGGAAGCTCAGCTCGAAGGCGCTCATCTGCTGGTCGGGCAGGTCGCCGCTGGAGAGACGGTAGGTGTAGCCGTGCGCGGTCAGCGCGGGCGTTTCGGCGCGTTCGTCGGCGCGGTACAGCACGTAGTCGGGGCTGGCTGCCGGCGGTTCTTCGAAGAACTCGCGCAGCGGAATATCCAGGTGCGTGGCGATGGCGATCAGGTTCGAGATGGAGGCGCTGGCCTCGCCGCGTTCCAGCCGCGACAGGAAGCCGGCCGACAGCCCGGTTTCCTCGCTCAATCCCTCAAGCGTGATGCGATGCGCCTGGCGGGCATTGCGGATGCGCGCGCCCAGCTGGCGCGCCACGAATTCGATGCGCTCGGTGACTTTCTGGTTCATGGGTCCTGGATAGTCATGGAGCCGGCCCAACAAAAACCGGCCGCCCATTGTAGTGGCGCGGCGCCATCGCCCGGGCAGCGCGAATGGCCATTGCGCCTCGGCGCAAACTGGCTATAATTTGCCCTAGATGCAAAAAAATTTGCATCTAGGGCAAATATGACGCCGTCCGACCCAGGCCGGCGCGGGAGAGAGAGACAAATCATGAACATCCAGCAAAGCAGCCGGCCGCCAGCGCGGCGGGCGCGCCACTGCCGGCTTCGCGCCGCCCTGCGGGCGGTGCTGTTGGCGCCTGCGGTCGTCATGATGTCCGCCGCCACAGCATCGGGCATTTCCGGCGACGTCGTCAAGATCGGCATTCTCAACGACCAGTCCGGCACGTATGCCGACCTGGCCGGGCCCGGTTCGGTCGAGGCGGCCAGGATGGCGATCGAGGAAATGGGCGGCACGGCGGCCGGCAAGAAAATCGAGCTGATCGCCGGTAATCACCAGAACAAGGCGGACGTGGGAGCAGGCATCGCGCGCACCTGGTTCGACCGCGAAGGGGTGGACGCCATCGCGGATTTCTCCAATTCCGCCGTCGGGTTCGCGGTGCAGGCGCTGGCCGGCGAGCGCGGCAAGGTCACCCTGATCGCGGCGGCCTCGCCGGATTTCACCGGCAAGGCCTGCACGGCAACCTCGGCCCAGTGGGTCTACACCAGCTACACCAACGGCTATGGGCTGGCCAAGGTGTTGACCGCCCAGGGCCACAAGAGTTGGTTCCTGCTGACGGTCGACTACGCGTTCGGCCATGCCTTTGCCGCCGACATCCGCCGCGCCGTCGAGGCCGGCGGCGGCAAGGTGGCCGGCGAGGTGCGCCACCCGTTGAATACGGCCGATATGAGTTCCTTCCTGCTGCAGGCGCAGGCTTCCGGAGCGTCGATCGTCGCGCTGGCCAATGCCGGCAGCGACATGACCACCGCCATCAAGCAGGCCGCCGAGTTCGGCATCACGCCGAAGCAGGCGCTGGCCGCGCCGGCGGTGTTCCTGACCGACATCCATGGCATGGGCCTGAAGGCGGCGCAGGGGCTGCAGTTCGTGACCGCCTTCTACTGGAACCGTACGCCCGCGACGCGCGCCTGGTCGATGAAATTCTTCGAGCGGCACGGCGCCATGCCGACCATGACGCAGGCCGGCGTGTACTCGGCGGTGCTGCATTACCTGCGCGCCGTGGACGCGGCCGGCACCGATGACGGCAAGGCCGTCATGGCCAAGATGCGCGAGTTGCCGGTGCGCGACGTCTTTGCCGGGGAAGGGCGGTTGCGCGCCGACGGGCAGATGGTGCACGACATGTACCTGGTGCGCGCCAAGGCGCCGCAGGATTCGAAAGAGCCCTGGGACTACTACGAAATCCTCGAGACCATCCCGGGCGACGAGATATTCAAGCCTTTGTCGGCCAGCGAATGCCCGCTCGTCCGGCAGTGACGCACGACCCAAGGAGACCGCGATGAATGCCACCCAACACGCTACGCAAGACCCTCCGCCCCGCATCCGTCATGTCGACGAGATGGACTGGGAGACGATCCGCTGGCCGGGCGAGACCGGCAAGATGTTGTTCCATCCCACGCCCGAAGAGCCGACCCTGCCGAACGCCGGCCTGCTGCGGCTCGAGCCCGGCGCCTATCATCCCTGGCATCGGCACGACTTCGCCCAGGTCTGGTACATCCTGGAAGGCGAGTTCACCATCGGCGGCCGGCGCTGCGGCCCCGGCACCATGTTGTGCCATGGCGACCCCCACTGCGAGGAGGAACTCAAGACCGAAACCGGCGGATTGATGGTGATCGTGCAGTATCCCGGCCCGAGCACCGGCGGCCGGCCCATCTACGACAAGCGCTTCAACATGTACCAGCGCATCGACGTGGCGCGCGAGCGGACCGACGTGTGACGCCATGGCGCTGATCAACTATCTGACCCAGATCCAGTTCGGCTATGGCGCGCTGGCCACGCTGGCCGACGAATGCGCCAGGCTGGGCGTGCGCGCGCCGCTGGTGGTCACCGATGCCGGCGTGCGCGCGGCCGGGCTGGTCGACCGCGTGCTGGAGGCGCTGGGCGGCGCCGCCGGCGCCACGGTATATGACGCCACGCCGCCCAACCCCAACGAGGCCGCGCTGCGCGATGCGGTCGTGCTGTTTCGCGGCGGCCGCCATGATGGCGTCATCGCGGTCGGCGGCGGGTCGGCCATCGACCTGGCCAAGGGCGTGACGCTGTGCGGCACGCACGAGGGGCCGCTGAAGACCTATGCGGCGATCGAGGGCGGCGCCCCGCGCATCACCGCGCGCGTGGCGCCGCTGATCGCCATTCCCACCACGGCCGGCACCGGCAGCGAAGTCGGGCGCGGCGCAATCCTCATCCTGGATGATGGGCGCAAAGTCGGCGTGCTGTCGCCGCACTTGATTCCCAAGGCGGCGATCTGCGATCCCGAATTGACCCTCGGCTTGCCGGCGCGCCTGACCGCGGCCACCGGCATGGACGCCATCGCGCATTGCATCGAGACTTTCCTGGCGCCGGCCTTCAACCCGCCCGCCGACGGCATCGCGCTGGATGGGCTGCGCCGTGCCTGGCGGCACATCGAGCGGGCCACGCGCGAGCCGGGCGACCGCGAGGCGCGGCTGAACATGATGAGCGCCTCCATGCAGGGCGCGCTGGCCTTCCAGAAGGGCCTGGGATGCGTGCACAGCCTCAGCCACGCACTGGGCGGCATCGACCCGAAGCTGCACCATGGCACCCTGAACGCGATTTTCTTGCCGGCCGTCATCGCCTTCAATGGGCAGGCCGATTCGGTGCGCGCCGAAGCAAAGCTGGACCGGCTGGCCCAGGCCATGGCGCTGCCCGGCGGCGACGCGGTCGGCCCGGCGATCCGCGCGATGAGCGCCCGGCTGGGCCTGCCCGGCGGGCTGGCGCAATTGGGCGTGGCCGAGGACCAATATCCCCGGATCGTCGCCGGCGCGCTGGCCGATCATAGCCACAAGACCAATCCGCGCGAGGCGTCGGCGCAGGATTACGTCGAACTGTTGCGGAATTCCATGTAAGGGTGGCGGTACAAAAAGTTGCAGCGCCGCATGGCCGCCTTGCTAGCATAGGTATGCCGGTTCGCCGGTACCGTCAACAAGAGCCATGGAGGCTGCCATGCAAGCAAGAAGAACATTCAACCGTATTGCCGTCGTCGCGGCCGTCGCCGCGCTGGCGGCGGGCTGCGCTACCCAGCAGCAGACCAACACCGCGGTCGGCGCGGGCGCGGGCGCTGCCGCCGGCGCGGGTATCGGCGCCCTGATCGGCGATGGCAAGGGGGCGGCCATCGGCGCCGGCATCGGCGCCGTGGCGGGCGGCCTGATCGGCTACAACTGGTCGGGCGTCAAGAAAGACGTGCAGCAGTCGGGCGCCAGCTCGCTGGGTATCGACGTGGTGGAAATGCCCGACGGCAGCCTCAAGGTCAACATTCCCAGCAACGTCTCGTTCGACACCGACAAGGCCGTCCTCAAGCCGGCCCTGCTGCCGGTGCTCGACAGCGTGGCGCGCGCCCTCAGCCAGCATCCCGAGCTGCGCACCAAGGTGGTGGGGCATACCGACAGCACCGGCTCGGCCGCGCACAACCAGACCTTGTCCGAGAACCGCGCCAAGAGCGTGACCGCCTACCTGGCCCAGCAGGGCGTGGCGCCGGCGCGCATGTCGATCGAAGGGCGCGCCGCGCGCGACCCGATCGCCGACAACGGCACCGCCGAAGGGCGCGCCGCCAACCGGCGGGTCGAAGTCTACCTGTACGCGGTCAAGCAGTAACCAGCCGCCGGGCGGCCGCGGGCAAGGCGTCCGCGGCCGCTTTTTTATGGAGCGTCATCATGAGCGAATCATCATTGCCGCGTCTGGGCGCCCAGGCCGTGCTGGGTGGATTGCCCGGCTGGCGCGCCCAGGACGGGCGCGACGCCATCGGGAAGAGCTTCCGTTTCGACGATTTCAACGCCGCGTTCGGCTTCATGGCGCGCGTGGCCCTGCACGCCGAGAAACTGGACCATCACCCGGAATGGTTCAACGTCTATAACCGCGTCGACGTGGTGCTGGCGACCCACTCGGCCGGCGGCGTCACCGACCTGGACGTGCGCATGGCGCGCTTCATGGATGAGGCGGCCGCCCGCCAGGGCGCCGCCGGGGCCTGAGGCGGATCAGCCGCGCACGTAATAGATGCGCATGGCCTGCTGGCGCTGCGACGGGTCCAGCACCTGGATGCGCACCGAGCGCGGGGTGAAGCCTTCCGGCATTTCGGCCGTGCCCTGCGCCACCTGGTAGCGGCCCAGCGAGACTTCGATCGGGTCCAGTTCGATGGTGCCGGACCGGCCATTGCGGTAGACGCCCTGCACCGCCAGGTGCAGCGTGCCCTTGAAGGTCGGCGCGTCGGCCTTGTCGCGCATCAACAGCACTTGGTAGTCCAGCTTGCCCGGATCGCGCGAGAACGAGCCCGAGCGCACGCCGATGTCGGTGCCGCGCGGATCGGGCGGGACGGCATCCTGGAACACCTGGAATTCCTGGGTCAGTTCCTGGATGCGGCTGCGCGCTTGCGCCAGGTCGGTCGTGAGCTGCGTGTTCGAGGCCTGGTTGCTGTCGCGCTGCTTGGTCGCTTCCTCGAGCTGGGTGCGCAGGCGCTGGCGGTCGAGGTTGGCGGCGTTGAGCTCGGACTGCAGTTGTTCGGACTGTTCGGCCGTCAGGCGCGGCGGGCCGTAGTTGGCTTGCAGGAACAATACGCCGCCGGCTCCCAGGCCGATGCCGATGAGCAGCAGCACCAGCCAGCGCGGCATGCGGCGCGTGCGCTTGCCGGGCTGGTAGACCGACGGTTTGAAAGCGGGCCGTTGCGAGCGTCCGAACATCCCCATGTGAGAAAAATCCTGTATCGAGTGTATACGCGGCCGGCCCCCTGGAGCCGGCCAAAGCTGTAAAGGATAACGTGTCGTGGTCTGCCAAGGTTACGTCAGACAAGTCTAGTTGCCTACGTACGACTTGGAAACACTTTATTGGGCGGCGCGCGGGCCCCCCAGGGCCGCGTCCAGCCGGGCCAGCCGTTCTGGCGTGCCGACGTCGGTCCAGGCGCCGCCGTGGCGGGCGCCCAGCACGGCGTCGCGGGCCATGGCCGCGCGCAGCAGGGGCGCCAGCGGCGCCGGCGCATCCGGGTCCAGCCCGGCGAACAGGGCGGGGCGGTACAGGCCGATGCCGGCGAAGGTCAGGCGTTGCGCGCCCTCGGCCTGTACGCAGCCGTCGGCCGACAGGGCGAAGTCGCCGCGCGCGTGGTGTTCCGGGTTGTCGACCAGCAACAGCCATGCGTCGGCGCGTTCCGCGTCCAGGCGGGCGGCCCAGCCCGCGGCCTCGCGCGGGTCCCAGTCGCACCAGATGTCGCCATTGATGACCAGGAACGGCTCCGCGCCCAGCAGGGGCAGGGCGTGCGCGATGCCGCCGGCCGTCTCCAGCGCGGGGGACTCGGCGGAATAGCGGATGCGCACGCCATGGGCGGCGCCGTCGCCCAGGCGTTCCGGCAACTGGGCGCCGAGCCAGGCGTGGTTGATGACGATATCGCGGATGCCGGCCGCCGCCAGGCGCTCGAGGTGCCAGACGATCAGCGGCTTGCCGCCCGCCGGCAGCAGCGGCTTGGGGGTGCGGTCGGTCAGGGGGCGCATGCGTTCGCCGCGCCCCGCGGCCAGGATCATGGCGCGCATCAGAACGTGTACCCCACGCGCACTTCGCGCTCGTCGAGCCGGTCCAGCAGGCGCAGCAGCGGCGTGAACACGCCGTAGCGCTGCGCCACCTGGCGCACGTAGCCGTTCATGCGCGGCATGTGCGCCAGGTAGTGCGATTTGCCGTCGCGATGGTGCAGCCGCGCGAACACGCCCATGATGCGCAGGTTGCGTTGCAGGCTCATCCATTCGTAGGCCTGGTGGAAGGCCGCGAAATCGCTGTCCACCGGCAGGCTGGCGGCGCGCGCCATTTCCCAGTAGCGCACCGCCCAGTCCAGTTGCTGCGGTTCTTCCACGGTGGTGCGGGCGTCGGTCACCAGCGAGGCCAGGTCGTACGTGATGGGGCCGGCCAGGGCGTCCTGGAAATCCAGGATGCCGGGGTTGGGCCCGTAGGCGGGCTGGTCGCACACCATCAGGTTGGGCGAATGGTAGTCGCGGTGCACCAGCACGGTGGCTTGCGCCGCGTTGGCGTCGGACAGCAGGTCGAAGATCTGCCGCAGGGCGGCGGCCGTCTTGTCGTCGAGCTGCACGCCGTGATGGCGGCCTATGTACCATTCCGGGAATAATTCGAGCTCGGCGGCGAGGCGGCCTCGGTCGTAGGCCGCCAGGCCGTCGGCGCGCGCCTGTTGCAGGCGCACCAGGGCCGCGAGGGCGTCGCGGTAGAGGCCCTGCAGCTCGGCGTCGGTCAGGCCGGCCTGGATGCGCTGGTAATACGTGTCCTGGCCCAGGTCGGACAGCAGCAGCAGGCCCTGGTCGAGGTCGCGCGCCAGCACCGCAGGTACGTTGAGGCCGGCGTCGCGCAGCAGGTCGCCGACGTGCAGGAAGGGGCGCACGTCTTCATGGGGCGGCGGGGCATCCATGACGATGGCGGTGCGGTCGCCGGCCTCCAGGCGGAAGTAGCGGCGGAAGCTGGCGTCGCTGGACGCCGGGCGCAAGGTGTCGGGCGCCAGCGCCAGGTCGGCGGGCAGGGTGCGCAGCCAGGCGTGGATCTGGGCCAGGCGCGGGTCGTGGTCGGTGCTCAAGGGGGCCGTCTCGTCGTGCGGTAGAGTTTGGTTGCGAACCGCGCGTGCCTGTTGACGGTCATAACGCGCGGCTTCTCTATAATACCGGGTCGTTCCCGCTCGTACGCGCCTTTGGCGCCTGCCGGTCGGGCCGCCACCGTCGCCGCGCCGCGGGGCGGAGTCTCTGTCGATAAGGTTTGCATTCACGGTGCGTATGGTCCGGTGGTTGATCCTCTCTGCTGTCAGCATGGCCGGGGCCGTTCACGCCCAGGGCAGCGGAACGGTCCCGCCCGCCGATAACGGCCTGCAACTGGCGCCCCAGCTGCGCACCTCGCCGGGCCTGCGCGTGCACCGGCTGCCCGACGACGACATTCCCGCCTACCTGCAGGCCGACCACATGCAGGGCGACCCGGACTCCAACGTCACCCTGACCGGCACCGCCGAAGTGCGCCGCATCGACGGCGTGGCCAAGGGCGACCGCATCGATTACCGCAGCGACACGGGCGCCGTCGACATCCAGGGCAACGCGCGGCTGATGCGCGACGGCACGCTGGTGACGGGCCCTTCGGCGCAGTTCAATATCGATACCGACAGCGGCGAGATCGAATCGCCCAATTTCTGGATCGGCGCCAGCGGCGGCTCGGCCCGCGCCGAGCGCGCCGAGATATTCAGCCGCTCGCAGATGCGCCTGACCACCGTGCGGTACAGCGGTTGCGCGTGCGTCGAGCCGTCCTGGTACATCGAGGCCGACAGTGTCGACCTGGATTTCGACGAGAACGAAGGCGTGGCGCGCAACGGCGTGCTCTATTTCAAGGACGTGCCGCTGCTGGCATCGCCCTACCTGACCTTCCCGGTCAAGAAAGAACGCAAATCCGGTTTCCTGGTGCCCACCTATGGCTACACCAGCAACAGCGGCCTGGATCTGTCGCTGCCGTACTACTTCAACCTGGCGCCCAACTACGACCTGACCCTGCAGCCGCGTTTCCTGAGCAAGCGCGGCCCGCAACTGGGCGCCGAGTTCCGCTACCTGGGCCAGTCGTACTCCGGCAACATGGTCGGCACGTACTTGTCGAGCGACCGCGAGACCGGCGATTCGCGCTGGATGTTCCGCTCGCGCCACCAGCAACTGCTGGGCGCCGGCTTCTATGCCGACTGGGATTTCGCCAAGGTCTCGGACGACGACTACTTCCGCGACTTCTCCTCGCTGGGCCTGAACGAGGCCTCGACCACCTACCTGCCGCAGCGCGGCCGCGTGGGCTGGGGCAGCCGCTACTGGGAATCCTACGTGCAGGTCTTCAAGTACCAGACCCTGCAGGATCCGGACGCGCCGCTCGCCCCGCCCTATGACAAGGTGCCCGAGTTCTACCTGAAGGGCGCGCGCTACGACTTCGGCGGCTTCGACCTCGAATGGACCAGCTCCGCGGTGCGCTTCGAGCAGCCGCTGCTGGACGGCGTGCGCCTGGGGCCGGACGGCGACCGCCTGCAGACCTATGCCACGGCTTCGTATCCCATCGTGCGGCCCGGCTGGTTCCTGATCCCGAAGGCGGGCATCAACTACACCCAGTACGACACCGACTGGTACAGCCTGTCCGACAACCCGCGCTCGATGTCGCGCACGGTGCCGATCTTCTCGTTGGACGCCGGCCTGGTGTTCGAGCGCGACACCACGCTGTTCGGCAACGCTTCCATCCAGACGCTGGAGCCGCGCCTGTACTACCTGCGGGTGCCGTACCGCGACCAGTCCCAGCTGCCGGTCTATGACACGACGCTGGCTGATTTCAGCTTCGACCAGGCCTTCCAGGAAAACATCTACACCGGCGGCTGGGACCGCATCGCCAACGCCAACCAGCTCACGGCCGCGCTGACCACGCGCTGGCTGGACGCCGACACCGGCTTCGAGCGCCTGGCGCTGTCGGCGGCGCAGCGGCTGTATTTCGAAGACCAGAAAGTCACCTTGCCGGGCGAGACGCCGCGCGACAACGTGCGTTCCGATTTCCTCGTCTCGGCCAGCGCCGCCCTGACCGACACGCTCAGCACCGAGGTCGCGGCGCAGTACGACCCATACCGCAACAACTGGTCGCGCGGCCTGATCAGCGCGCGCTGGCGGCCGCAGCGCCTGACCTCCGTGGCGGTGGCGTACCGCTACCAGCGCGACCCGCTGCCGGGCGTGGCCTACCAGCCGCGCGGGCAGGACCAGATCAGCGTGGCCTTCCAGTGGCCGTTCAGCGAACGCTGGTACGGCGTGGGCCGCGTCGATTATTCGCTGCGCACCGAGGCCGCCACCGACACCGCCGCGCGGGAATCGCCGCGCGTGACCCAGGCCATCGCCGGCCTCGAGTACAAGGGCGACTGCTGCTGGACCGGCCGCGTGGTGTTCCAGCGCTACGCGGTGTCCTCGGCCGACACCAACAGCGCGGTGTTCTTCCAGTTGGAACTGAACGGGCTGGGCTCGCTGGGCACCGATCCCATGAGCCTGCTGAACAAGAGTATCCCGGGGTACCAGTCGGTCACTCCGGCGCCGCCTCCCGGCACGACGTTTGAAAGGTATGAATGATGCGTAGCTTGCACACTTTGCGCCGGCTGCCCGGCAATCTGCTGGTCCTGGCCGCGTGCACGGCCGCGCCCGCCGTGCTGGCGGCCCAGCAGCCCGCGCCGGCCCGGCCTGGCGCGGCCGCGGCGCCCGCGCCGCGCGAGCAATTCGTCGACGGCATCGCCGCCGTCGTCAACAAGGACGTGATCACCCTGCGCGAAGTCGACGTCGCGGCGGGGCGCGCCACGACGGAGCTCAAGCAGCGCGGCATCCAGGTGCCGCCGCAGGACATCCTGCGCCGGCAGGTGCTGCAGAACCTGATCATGGAACGCCTGCAGCGGCAGGAGGCCGACCGCCTCGGGATCCGCGTCAATGACCAGCAGGTCGACCAGGCCATCGAGAGCATCGCCGCGCGCAACAACATCCCGGTGGCGCAGATGCGCGCCGAGATCGAAAAAAGCGGCGTCGCCTGGAATCAGTACCGCCAGTCGCTGAGCAACGAAATCCGCATGAACCGCCTGCGCCAGCGCACGGTGGATTCCACCATCGTCATTACCGATGCCGAGGTCGATGCCTTCCTGAAAGACCAGGAGCGCAATCCCGCCGCTGCCGCCGCCGCGCGCGCGCCGGCGCCCGGCCAGGCCGCGCAGCCGGCCCCCGCGCCCGCGCAGCAGTCCGGGCCGGTGCAGGTCGCGCTGGCGCAGATCCTCGTGCGCGTGCCGGAAGGCTCCAGCCCCGACCAGGTGGCGGCCCTGCGCAAGAAGGCCGAGGACCTGCTGGCGCGGATCAAGCAAGGCGGCGATTTCGCCAGCCTGGCGGCGGCCGAGTCCGACGGACCCGAAGCCTTGCAGGGCGGCGTCATGGGCGCGCGGCCGCTGCAGGGCTGGCCCGACCTGTTCATCAAGGCGGTGGGTTCGCTGCAGAAAGGGCAGGTCAGCGGCCTGGTCCAGAGCGGCAACGGCTTCCATATCCTGAAGGTGCTGGACCGTTCCGGCGGCGCGCCGGCGCGCCCGGCCGCGCCGCCGCAGCAGGCGGCCGTGGCGCCGCAGCCCGGCGCGGGCATGCCGGCCCGGCAAGGGCCCGTGCAGGTCACCCAGACCCACGCGCGGCATATCCTGATCAAGACCTCGGCGGTCATGAACGACGACCAGGCGCGCCAGCGGCTCGAGCAGATCCGCCAGCGCATCGTCAACGGCGGCGTGTCGTTCGGCGACATGGCGCGCCAGTATTCGCAGGACGCCAACGCGCCGCAAGGCGGCGACCTGGGCTGGGTCAACCCCGGCGAGATGGTGCCGGCCTTCGAGCAGGCCATGAACGCGCTGCCGGTCGGCGGCATCAGCCAGCCGGTGCTGTCGCCGTTCGGCTGGCACCTGATCCAGGTCGAGGAACGCCGCGAGCACGACGTCAGCGATGAGCTGCAGCGCATGCAGGCGCGCCAGATCCTGTTCGAGCGCCGCGCCGAGCCGGCCTTCGAGGACTGGCTGGCGCAGCTGCGCAACGAGGCGTATATCGACAATCGCCTCGAGAAGCAGGTCCGCATGGAAGAGAACGCCCGCTGAGGCGCCTGCCGCCATGTCCAGACATCAGGCGCGCAAGCGCTTCGGGCAGCATTTCCTGACCGACGAGAGCGTGGTCGAGGCGATCGTGCGCGCCATCGCGCCGGCGCGCGACGATTGCATGGTCGAGATCGGCCCGGGGCTGTCGGCCCTGACCCAGCCCCTGCTGCGCAGCCTGGCCCGCCTGACCGTGGTCGAGATCGACCGCGACCTGGCGGCCCGCCTGCGCGGCCAGTATCCCGCCGACCGCCTGGCGGTGGTCGAGGCCGACGCGCTGACGGTCGACTTCGCCAGCCTGGGCGAACGGCTGCGGGTGGTCGGCAACCTGCCCTACAACATTTCCAGCCCCTTGCTGTTTCACTTGATGGCCGCGGCCGACCAGGTGCGGGACCAGCACTTCATGCTGCAGCGGGAAGTCATCGACCGCATGGTCGCCGCGCCCGGCAGCGCCGACTACGGCCGGCTGTCGGTGATGCTGCAATCGCGCTATCGCATGGACAAGCTGTTCGATGTGCCTCCCGAGGCCTTCGACCCGCCGCCGCGCGTGGTGTCGGCGGTGGTGCGCATGGTGCCGCTGCCGTCCGATCGGCTGCGCCCGGCCAGCGAGGCGGCGCTGCAGGCCGTGGTGGCGCGGGCTTTCGCGCAGCGGCGCAAGATGCTGCGGCGCGCGCTGGGCGACTGGGCCGGGCTGGTGCCCTGGGATGCGCTGGACATCCCGCCCACCGCGCGCGCCGAGGAAGTGCCGGTGGAGAAATTCATCCGGCTGACCGATGCGCTGCTGCAGGCGGGCGCCGTGCAGCCCTGAGCCCGGCCGCCTGCTGCCGCACTTCGTCTACAACATCCGCTTGCCGGCCGCGAGCCACAGCTGCATGACGTCGCGGGCGCGGTCGGCCAGGTATTGGGCCGCGTTGTCGCAGGCCTGTCGCAGCGTGAGCGGCCCGGGTGCCAGGCTGAACGCCGCGGTGATGCCGCCGGCATGCAGTTCCTGGTAGCCGTCGCCCAGCGAACCCGCCAGCGCCACCACCGGCACGCCGGCCTGCTGCGCGATGCGCGCCACGCCGGCGGGCGTCTTGCCGCGCAAGGTCTGGGCGTCCATGCGGCCTTCGCCGGTGAAGGCCAGCGCGGCGCCCTGCATGGCTTGCGCCAGGCCGCCCAGCTCGGCCACCAGCTCGACTCCCGGCCGGAAATGCGCGTCCAGGAAAGCGTGCGCGGCGAAGCCCAGGCCGCCAGCCGCGCCGGCGCCCGGCGCATCGCGCAGGTCGCGCCCCAGGTCGCGCGCGCAGACATCGGCCAGCCGCGCCAGGCTGGCATCGAGCTCGGCCACCTGCTGCGGCGAGGCGCCTTTCTGCGGGCCGAAGGTATGCGATGCGCCCTGCGGACCGCACAAGGGGTTGTCGACATCGGAAGCGATCTCGATACGGGTATCGGCCAGGCGCGCATCGAGGCCGCTGGTGTCGATGCTGTCCAGCGCCGCCAGCGCCGCGCCGCCCGGCGGCAGTTCGCGTTTGCCGGCATCGAGGAAGCGCACGCCCAGCGCGCGCAGCAGGCCGGCGCCGCCATCGTTGGTGGCCGACCCGCCCAACCCGAGGATGATGCGGCGCGCGCCGGCATCGAGGGCGGCGCGCACCAGTTGGCCGACGCCGTGGCTGTCGGCGCGCAGCGGGTCGCGGCGTTCGGGCGGGGTCTGTTCCAGCCCGGCCGCCGCGGCCATTTCGATGACCGCGGTGGCGTCCGGCAGCCAGCCCCAGTCCGCGTCGAGCGCCTCGCCGAGCGCGCCGCGCACCGGCGTGCTGCGCCACTGGCCGCCGGTGGCCGCCAGCACCGCAGCCACCGTGCCTTCGCCGCCGTCGGCCATGGGGATGCAGACCGTATGCGCGCCCGGATAGGCCTGCTTGATGCCCCGGGCGATGGCGGCGGCGGCGTCCGGGGCGGACAGGCTTTCCTTGAAGGAGTCGGGGGCGATGACGATTTTCACGGCGGTCGGTGGCGGGGGCGCAACGGAGTGGAATCAGGTATCCGCATAATACCCGTGCAATAGGCGGGCGGCGTACCATAGCGATTTCGTCGTTTTGCGAGAGGGGTTTCCATGTCCGTATTGCGCCGCACCAAAATCGTCGCCACGCTGGGTCCGGCAAGTTCCACGCCCGAGCAGCTCGAGGCCCTGGTGCGCGCCGGCATCGACGTGGCCCGCCTGAATTTCTCGCACGGCACCGCCGACGACCATCGCGAGCGCGCGCGCCTGGTCCGCGAGATCGCGGCGCGCCAGGGCCGTTTCGTGGCGCTGATGGGCGACCTGCAAGGTCCCAAGATCCGCATCGCGCGCTTTGCCGACAAGCAGGTCGTGCTGCGCGCGGGGCAGCCCTTCACGCTGTCGAACAGCCATCCCAAGGACGCCGGCGACGCCACCATTGTCGGCATCGACTATCCCGAACTGGTGCAGGACTGCAAGCCCGGCGACGAACTGCTGCTCGACGACGGCCGCGTGGTGCTGGTGGTGGACCGCATCGCGGCCGACGCGGTGCACACCACGGTGGCGGTGGGCGGGCCGCTGTCCAACAACAAGGGCATCAACCGGCGCGGCGGCGGCCTGTCGGCGCCCAGCCTGACCGACAAGGACCGCGCCGACATCCTGGTGGCGGCCGAGCTCAAGCTCGACTACGTCGCCGTGTCGTTCCCCCGCTATGGCCGCGACATCGACGAGGCGCGCCAGCTGGTGCGCGCGGCCGGCAGCGAGGCCTGGATCATCGCCAAGATCGAGCGCGCCGAGGCCGTGGTCGACGACGAGGCGCTCGACTCGCTCATCCGAGCCAGCGACGGCGTCATGGTGGCGCGCGGCGACCTGGGCGTGGAAGTGGGCGATGCCGAGCTGGTGGGCATCCAGAAGCGCATCATCCAGCACGCCCGCACGCTGAACAAGGTGGTCATCACGGCCACCCAGATGATGGAGTCGATGATCTCCAGCCCGCTGCCGACCCGGGCCGAAGTTTCCGACGTGGCCAACGCGGTGCTGGACTACACCGACGCCGTCATGCTGTCGGCCGAGAGCGCCTCCGGCCAGTATCCCGTCGAGGCCGTGCAGGCCATGGCGCGTGTCTGCCTGGGCGCGGAAAAGCATCCCACCACCACGCATTCGCATCATCGCCTGGGCGAGACGTTCTCCCGTTGCGACGAAACCATCGCGCTGGCCGCCATGTACGCGGCCAACCATTTCCCGGGCGTGAAGGCCATCATCGCCCTGACCGAGAGCGGCCACACGCCGCTCATCATGTCGCGCATCCGCTCCGGCGTGCCCATCTATTGCTACAGCCCACACAGCCAGACCCAGAACCGGGTCGCCATGTTCCGTGGCGTGTACACCGTGCCGTTCGATCCGGCCGCCTACGACCCGGCCGACCTTAGCAACGCGGCCATCGACGAACTGAAAAAGCGCGGCCGCGTGCAACCCGGCGACTGGATCATCCTGACCAAGGGCGATTTCTATCGCGACAGCGGCGGCACCAACGGCATGAAGATCCTGATGGTGGAATGAGTCCCCCGGGCGCGCCGGTCGCCAACTTGCCAGGTGTCAGACACCCAGAAGGTGTCTGACACCTTTCCGTGCAAAAGGTGTCCCGGCCTGCCAGGCGTCGAGCGTGCGTTGGCTGCACCAGGTGTCAGACACCCAGAGGGTGTCTGACACCTTTCATCCTTCACCCGAAGAACCAGTAGCACACGCCGATCGCGGCCAGCACCCCGGCCAGGTCGGCCAGCAGCGCGCATCCCACGGCATGGCGGGCGCGCAGGATGCCCACCGAGCCGAAGTACACCGCCAGCACGTAGAAGGTGGTCTCGGTGCTGCCCTGCATGACGGCCGCCAGCAGCGCCGGGAAGCTGTCCACTCCGAAATGGGTCATGGTCTCCAGCATCATGGCGCGCGCCGCGCTGCCCGAGAACGGCTTGACCAGGGCGGTGGGCAGGGCATCGACGAAGCGGGTGTCCCAGCCGGCCGCGTGCGCCAGCCAGCGTATGCCGTCCAGCGCCACATCCAGCGCGCCGGAAGCGCGCAGCACTCCGACTGCGCACAGCATCGCCACCAGGTAAGGCAGCAGGCTCTTGGCCACATCGAAGCCTTCCTTGGCGCCGGCGATGAAGGTCTCGTACACCGGCACGCGCTTCCAGGCGCCGACGGCCAGGAACGCCAGCAGCACGCCGAACAGCATCAGGTTGCCCAGCAGCGACGACAGGCTGGCGATGGCGGCGGCCGACATGCCGGCCAGCAGGGCCATGAAGCCGCCCAGCAGCAGGGCGATGCCGCCCAGCCAGGCCAGCGCCACCGGGTCGTACAGCTTCAGGCGCTGGCAGGCGGCCACCGCCAGCAGCCCGGCCAGCGTCGACGCGCTGGTGGCCAGCAGAATGGGCAGGAACACCAGGGTGGGGTCGGCCGCGCCCTGCTGTGCGCGGAACATGAACAGCGTCACCGGCAGCAGGGTCAGCGAGGACGCGTTCAGCACCAGGAACAGGATCTGCGCGTTGCTGGCGGTGTCCGGGCGCGGGTTGAGGCTTTGCAGTTCCCGCATGGCGCGCAGCCCGATGGGCGTGGCGGCATTGTCCAGGCCCAGCCCGTTGGCGGCGAAGTTCAGGGTGATCAGGCCGATGGCGGGATGGCCGCGCGGCACCTCGGGCATCAGGCGGGCGAACAGGGGGCCGAGCAGGGCGGCCAGCTTTTCCACCAGGCCGGCCGACTCGGCAATGCGCAGGAAACCGAGCCACAGCGTCAAGGTGCCGAACAGCAGCACCATGACTTCGACCGAGACGCGTGCCATGTCGAACAGGCTGGCGACGATCTGGCGGAACACGTCCGCATCGCCGATGGCCAGCCAGCGGTACAGGCCCGCCACGGCGGCGGCTGCGAAGAAACCCAACCAGAGCTTATTGAGCATGACAGAGGACAAGGCTGCGTGGAAAAAAGGCCGCTCGCGGCGCCGTCATTGTCGCAGACTTGCCGCCCCGGGGATGTCGGCCGGCCGGCAATTCTGTTAACTTGGGCCGGTACGTGCACCGCATAAAAGGTTGAACATGGACTTCAATGCCTGGCGCCGCCGCCGCATTTCCGACCCCGCCTACCGTTGGGCCCGCGGCGCCATGCCGGGCCTGTCCGACACCGAACGCGAGGCCATCGAGGCCGGCGACGTCTGGTGGGATGCCGACCTGTTCACCGGCGACCCCGACTGGAACAAGCTGCTGGCCGTGCCGCAGGCCACCCTCACGCCCGCCGAACAGCAGTTCCTCGACGGGCCCGTGGCGCAGCTGTGCGCCATGCTCGACGAATGGGACATCACCTGGAATCTCGGCGACCTGCCCGAGCCCGTGTGGCGCTTCATGCGCGAACAGCGCTTCTTCGGCATGATCATCCCGCAGCAGTACGGCGGGCTGGGGTTCTCGCCCTATGCGCATTCCGAAGTGGTGCGCCGCATCTCGGCCCGCTCCATCACCGCGGGCGTCACCGTGATGGTGCCCAATTCGCTGGGGCCCGGCGAGCTGCTGCTGCAGTTCGGCACGCCCGAGCAGCGCGACTACTGGCTGCCGCGGCTGGCCGACGGCACCGAGGTTCCATGCTTCGGCCTGACCAGCCCCGAGGCCGGCTCCGACGCCGCGTCCATGACCGACACCGGCGTGGTGTGCCGCCAGGTGGTCGACGGCCAGGAAATCCTCGGCATCCGCCTGAACTGGCACAAGCGCTACATCACCCTGGGGCCCGTCGCCACCGTGCTGGGGCTGGCCTTCAAGCTGCATGACCCGGACGGCCTGCTGGGCGGCCCCGCCGACGTGGGCATCTCGGTGGCGCTGGTGCCCACCGATGCGCCCGGCGTCAGCATCGGGCGCCGCCACCTGCCGTCCATGCAGGTCTTCCAGAACGGCCCCAACCAGGGCCAGGACGTCTTCGTGCCGCTGGAAGCGCTCATCGGCGGGCCGGCCAAGGCGGGCCAGGGCTGGCAGATGCTCATGAGCGCGCTGGCGGCCGGGCGCGGCATCTCGCTGCCGTCGCTGTCGGCCGCGGCGGCGGTCTACAGCGCCCACACCACCGGCATGTACGCGCGCGTGCGCCAGCAGTTCGGCATCCCGGTGGGCCGCTTCGAGGGCGTGCAGGAAAAGCTCGGCCGGCTGGCCGCCAACGCGTACGTGGTCGAGGCCGCGCGCCGGCTCACCTGCGCCGCGCTCAACCAGGGCCACAAGCCGGCGGTGGTGTCCGCCATCATGAAATACCACGCCACCGAACGCATGCGCGAGTCCGTCAACGACGCCATGGACGTGCACGGCGGCAAGGCGGTCATCGACGGCCCGGCCAACTACCTGAGCCCGCTGTACCGCGCGCTGCCCATCGCCATCACCGTCGAGGGCGCCAACATCCTGACCCGCTGCCTGATCATCTTCGGCCAGGGCGCCATTCGCGCGCACCCGTACCTGATGCGCGAGGTGCTGGCGGTCGGCGACGCCGACGAGGCCCGCGGGGCGCAGGCTTTCCACGAGGTCTTCTGGAAGCACCTGGGCCATGCCCTGAAGAACGGCTTGCGCGCCTGGGGGCGGGCCTGGACGGGCGGCCTGCTGGCGCGCGCGCCGGCCACCGCCACCGCGCGCCACTACCGGCGCCTGGGCCGCTATGCGTCGGCCTTCGCGCTGCTGGCGGACGCGGCCATGGGCACGCTGGGCGGGGCGCTCAAACGCCGCGAGATGCTGTCGGCGCGCCTGGGCGACATCCTGGCCGAACTGTACCTGCTGTCAGCCGTGCTCAAGCGCTGGGAAGACGAAGGCCGTTGCCATGCCGACCTGCCCCTGGTGCAGTGGTGCATGGACGACGGCTGCGCGCGCATCGAGACCCGCCTCGACCAGGTGCTGGCCAACCTGCCGGCACGGCCGCTGGCGTGGGCGCTGCGGGCGCTGGTGCTGCCGGTGCGGCTGAACCGCGGCCCCGGCGATGCGCTGACCCGCGATTGCGCCGACCTGCTGCTGGCCCCATCGCCCACCCGCGACCGCCTGGTCGCGGACCTGCAGCGCGGCGGCGCCGGCGACGACGCCCTGGCCGAACTCGAACGCGCCTTCGGCCTGGTCGATACCGTGCAGCCCCTGCATGACCGCCTGCGCCGCGAAGGCGTGCGCGACTGGCGCGATGCCCATCGCGGCGGCGCCATCACCGACGAGCAGGCCCGCCAGATCGAAGCCGCCGAAGCGGCCGTGGCCAAGGTGGTGGCGGTGGATGACTTCGCGCCGGGCGAGTTCGCGCGCACGCGTGCGCAGACCTGAAGGGCGTCATTGCGGGCGCCGCAAGGTGTCTGACACCCGGGCCAGGCCTCGGCAAAAGCTGGGCTGTCTCGACGGGTGTCAGACACCTGACTTCGAAAAACTGGACTGTCTCGACGGGTGTCAGGCACCTGCCTTCGGCAGGACGGGGGGCGGACACCTGCCTTCGGCGCCATCCCAGCCCTCGCCGCATGGCTCGGCCGTCAGTCGTCCCGGTTCGGGTCCATGCCGGGAAACAACACTTCCGTGAAGCCGAACTTGGAGAAGTCCTCGATCCGCGAGGGGTACAGGCGGCCGATGAGATGGTCGCACTCGTGCTGCACCACGCGCGCATGGAAGCCTTCCGCCTCGCGCTCGATGCGCTGGCCGTAGGGGTCCAGGCCGCTGTAGCGGATGTGGCGGTAGCGCGGCACCAGGCCGCGCAGGCCGGGCACCGACAGGCAGCCCTCCCAGCCGTCCTCGCGCTCGTCGGACAGCGGCGTGATGACCGGGTTGCACAGCACCGTCTGCGGTACCGGCGGCGCGTCGGGGTAGCGTTCGTTGTGCTGGAAGCCGAAGATCACCAACTGCAAGTCCACGCCGATCTGGGGCGCGGCCAGGCCCACGCCTTGGGCATGGGCCATGGTCTCGAACATGTCGGCCACCAGCGCGTGCAGGTCGGGGGTATCGAAGCGCTCGACCGGCTGCGCCACGCGCAGCAGGCGCGGGTCGCCCATCTTGAGAATGGCGTGGATCATGGCCGGGCGGTCAGTCGTCGCGGCCCTTGCGCTGGATGAACTCGATCTTGTAGCCGTCCGGGTCCTCGACGAAGGCGATGACGGTGGTGCCGTGTTTCATGGGGCCGGCCTCGCGGGTGACCTTGCCGCCCTTCTGCTTGACCTTCTCACAGGCTTCGTAGGCGTCTTCCACTTCCAGGGCGATATGGCCGTAGCCGTTGCCGAGGTCGTAGCTGGCGGTGTCCCAGTTGTGGGTCAGCTCGATGACGGCGCCTTCGCTTTCGTCCTGGTAGCCGACGAAGGCCAGGGTGAACTTGCCGTCGGGGTAGTCTTTGCGGCGCAGCACGCGCATGCCCAGGACATTGGTATAGAAATCGATGGACTTGTCCAGGTTGCCGACGCGCAGCATGGTGTGCAGGAGACGCATGGGGGAATTCCTTGTGCTTGTAATGCCAGTCTGACATCGTAGCAAACCGCAAGGCCAGGCGCTCCTGCTGCCATGTCCTCCGGCTCAGTTCGCCGAGGCGCCCGAGGCCTTGACCGCTTCCGCCCAGGCCGCGATCTCGCTCTGGATGAACGCGCCGAACTCGCCGGTATTGATGGCGGCCGCCTCGGCGCCTTCCTCCATCAGCCGCTGGCGCACCTCGGGCGCGGCCAGTGCTTTCGAGAAGGCCTGGTTCAGCGTATCCACCACCGCCGGGGGCGTGCCCGCCGGCGCGACGATGCCGTGCCAGGAGATCGCCTGGAACCCGGGCAGGCCCGATTCGGCCATGGTGGGCAACTCGGGCAGGGCGGGCGAGCGGCGCGGCGAGGTCACGGCCAGCGCGCGCAAGGTGCCGGCCTTGATGTGGGGCAGGGCGCCCGGGATGGTGGTGAACAGGAACTGCACCTGGCCGCCGATCAGGTCGGCCAGCGCCGGGCTGCCGCCCTTGTACGGGACGTGCACGAACTCCAGCCCGGTGCGTTGCTTGAACATCTCGCCGGCCAGGTGGCCAGGCGTGCCAGCGCCAGCCGATGCCATGTTGAAGGCATTGCCGCCGGCCTTGATCTCGGCGATCAGCTCCTGCACATTGGTGGCCTTGACCTGCTTGTTGACCACCAGCACGTTCGGCACGGTGGCCAGCAGCGTCACCGGGGTGAAGTCCTTCACGGCGTCGTACTGCAGCTTCTTGTACAGCGACGGGTTGATGCCGTGCGTGCTGGCCGTGGCCAGCAGCAGTGTGTAGCCGTCGGGCGCGGCGGTGGCCACCGCCTTGGCTGCGATCGAGCCGTTGGCGCCGCCCTTGTTGTCGACCACGATGGTCTGGCCCAACGTCTTGCCGACCTCGGAGGCGACCGTGCGCGCCAGGATGTCGGAGGTGCCGCCGGCGGAGTGCGGCACGATCAGCGTGATGGCGCGCCGCGGGAAGTCCTGGGCGGCCGCGGGGAAGGTACAGGCATATGCCGCCAGCGCCGCTCCGCAGGCGGCGCGGGTAAGGATTTTCTTCATCGGAATGTCTCCGTGGTTCCGCAATGTAAAGAGGGAACGCCCGCCCCGCGCGGGCGCGGGTGTCAGTCGGCCCCGAGCTTGAGCGGGTCCGGCTGGCGTTTCTCGATGGCCCATTTCAGCAGGGCCGCGCAGCGGAAGATGCCATGCGCGAACTTGCCGTAGGGCAGAGTCAGGAACAGCGCCATGACCACCCCCAGGTGGACAGCGAGCAGCAGGCCCATCAGCGCGGTGTCGCGCAAGGCCAGCAGCAGCAGGCCGGTCAGGCTGGTCAGGAACAGCAGCGCGATGAAGCCGCGGTCCATGGGGCGCTGGTCCGGGTCGCCCTGCAGCGGGTGGCGGCGCAGGTTCAGCCACAGCAACCCGGCCGGGCCGATCAGCAGGCCGATGCCGCCTGCCGTGCCCAGCAGCACCGGCAGGCTCAGGAAGGGGTAGGGAGCCTGCCAGCCCAAGGCGTAGTGGTACAGCGTGGCCACGCTGGTGGCGGCGAAGCAGAGCATGAAGCCGTAGAAGGTGAAATGATGGAAGCGCCGGCGCCACAGCGTGAATGCGTCGTCGGCGTTGTTGCAGCCCTTGCCGTGCCCGCCGTCCAGGTACTTGAGGCGCAGCGCGTCATGCGTGGCCTCGGCCACGGCGGGGCCGGAAGCCGCGCCCGGCGACACATCGCGCCAGAAGCGCGCCACGCCGATGCCCAGCGCCACGATGGCGAACACGAACACCAGGCCGAACATCAGCGCCAGCGTGTTATGCGGGAAGATGGCGTAGAAATTGCCGGCCAGGGGTTCGTGCAGCAGGCCGCCGGTAATGGCCACCGTCAGCGCCAGGAACAGCGCCAGGGCGCCGGCGGCGGCCAGCGACAGCGCCAGGCCGTTGCGCTTGTACAGCTTGCCCAGCGCCGCCGGCCAGGCATAGTCGCTGTATGTCTGGACCCGCACCTTGGCCATGGCCTGCGGCACGTTCACGCCGAACTCGTGCGGCGGGGCATACTGGCAGGCGTGCAGGCAGGCGCCGCAGTTGTGGCACAGGTTGGCCAGGTAGTTGACGTCGGCCTTGCCGAACTCCAGCCGCCGCGTCATGGCCGGGAATACCGCGCAGAAGCCTTCGCAATAGCGACAGGCATTGCAGATCTGCATGACGCGCGCCACTTCGGTTTCGTCGGCGGTCAGGCTGGCCGGCGCCTTGCCGTGCCAGCGCACGGGTTGTTCGGCCATCATGGCCGGCGCCGCCTCGCCGCGCGCCTGGCGGGTCAGTTCTTCAAGCTGCTTCACGTTGTGCTCCGTTTGCCCCCTGGGCGCGCGCGGCGGCGGCCGCGCGGGTGCCGGCGATGCGGCCGAAGGCCGTGCCGATCGACATGCCGACGCCGGCGGTATAGCCTTTGCCGAGCACGTTGCCGGCCATCATTTCGCCGGCCACGAAGAGGTTCTGGCTGGGGCGGTCGTTGAACCGCACGGCCGCGGTGTCGTCCACCTTGAGGCCCAGGTAGGTGAAGGTGATGCCCGGCCGCAGCGCGTAGCCGTAGAACGGCGGCGTGTCGATGGGGCGCGCCCAGTGTGTCTTGGCCGGCTCCACGCCTTCGGTGTGGCAGTCGTCGAGCCTGGTGTGGTCGAACGTGCCGACGCGGCATGCCGCGTTGTATTCCGCCAGCGTGCGCGTGAACTGCGCCTCGTCCAGCCCCAGCTTGCGCGCCAGCTCGGGCAGGGTGTCGGCCTGCACGCCCGGGAACACCGGCGGCATGAAGCGGCCGACCGCCTTGGAGTCGATGATGGAGTAGGCGATCTGGCCCGGCTGCATGGCCGTCAGCCGGCCCCAGATGGCGTAGCGCTTGGGCCAGAAGTCCTCGCCTTCGTCGTAGAAGCGGCGCGCCTCGCGGTTGACCACGACCCCCAGCGACACGCAGTCGATGCGGGTACAGATGCCGCCGTCGTAGAGCGGTGCGCGCGCGTCGATGGCCACGCAATGCGACTGGGACGGATCGCCGATGGTGTCGGCCCCGGCGTCGATCATGAATTTCAGCAGCACGCCCATGTTGAAGCGGGTGCCGCGGATCAGGAAGTTGTCGGCCGGCCATTCGCCGCGCTCGTTCTGGCCCCAGGCCTCGCGCAGCCATTCGCGGTTCGATTCGAAACCGCCGGCGGCCAGCACGCAGGCGCGCGCCTCGATGCGCTCGGCACCGATGCGGGCGGCCACGAAGCGGCCATTGTCGAGCTCCAGCGCATCCACCGGCGCTTCGTAGCGGATCTGTACGCCGAGGGCTTCGGCGCTGCGGTAGTAGGCGTTGACCAGGGCCTTGCCGCCGCCCATGAAGAAGGCGTTGGTGCGCGCCACGTGCAGCGCGCCCGACAGCGGCGGCTGGAAGTTCACGCCATGCTTGCGCATCCAGTCGCGACAGGTGGACGATTCGCGGATGACCAGCCGGGCGAGGTGTTCATTGGTGAGGCCGCCGGTGACCTTGAGCAGGTCCTGCCAGTATTCCTCTTCCGGGTATGCCTCCACCAGCACGTCCTGCGGGGCGTCGTGCATGCAGCGCAGGTTGCGGGTGTGTTGCGAATTGCCGCCGCGCCATTCGCGCGGGGCTGCTTCCAGCAACAGCACGCTGGCGCCTGCTTCACGCGCCATCAAGGCCGCGCACAGGGCCGCGTTGCCGCCGCCGATTACCAATACATCGATCATGATCAGGGCCTGGCCTAGGGAATCAGGCCCGGACTATAGGACGGCCCGGCGCGGCGGCGCCATCCCCATATCGTCAATAGCTGTTCACGATTTGTGAAGGGTCGCCCCGGGCCAGGCGCCCGCCCGGACCAGCGTTTCGGCCGTTTGCGCGAGCAGGACGCGGGCGGCCAGGGCGGCCGGCGACAGCTCGTCGTCGGACACGCTGGCCAGCAGGTTGGCGCGGCGCACCTGGCGGTCGGCGATCTGCCGCAGCGCCAGCGGCTCGCCGCGCAGGCGCACGGTCGCGGCGCCGGGCTGGATGGTGGCGCCGAAGCCCGCGCGCACCAGGTCCATGAGCACGTCCAGGCCGTCGATCTCGGCGGCGATGTTGGGTTCGATGCGCAGGCGCGCGCAGGAGGCGTCGACCAGCGCGCGCAGCCCGTGGCTGCCGCTGGGCAGCAACAAGGGCAGGCTGGCGACGTCGCGCAGGCGCGTAGGCCCTTCGGGCGGCAGCCCGGGCAGGCCGGGCGGGGCGATCAGGAACAGCCGCTCGTCGATCAGCGGCAGCGTGCTCCAGCGGCGCGCCGCCTCGGTGCGAAACACTACGGCCAGGTCGAGCTGGCGGGCATTGAGCATGGCGCTCAGGTAGCCTGACAGGCTTTCCACCAGGTGCACGCGCACGTCCGGATAGCGCTCGCGCATGGCGCGCAGGAAGGGCACGGCCAGCACCGAAGCCGTGGTGGCTGGCAGCCCGACGCTGACCTCGCCGGTCAGGCGCGAGGCCTTGGCGGCGCGCGCCGCGCCGTCGACATGGCGCAGGGCCAGTTGGGCCTGGCGCAGGAAGGCCAGCCCGGCGTCGGTGGGCACCACTCCGCTGGAGGTGCGGGTCAGCAGCCGCGTCGACAGTTCGCTTTCCAGGCGGCTGATCTGCTGGCTGAGGGCGGAGGTGACTACGCCGAGGTCGGCGGCGGCGCGCCCCATGCTGCCGAATTCGGCCACTTTGACGAAATAGCGGAGCTGGCGCAATTCCATGGCAACGGGCCGCTAGAACTGCGGCAGGCTGGCGGGATCGTGCCGGCGCAGCACGTTCTTGGCTTCTTCGAAGCCTGGCAGGATGTTGCCGACTTCGGCCCAGAAGTCGCGGCTGTGGTTCATTTCGCGCAGGTGGGCGAGCTCGTGCGCGATGACGTAGTCGATGATGGACGGCGCGAAGTGGATCAGGCGCCAGTTCAGCATGATGTTGCCGTCGCTGGTGCACGAGCCCCAGCGGGTGGCCGCCGACGACAGGCGCCAGCGGCGGATCTTCAGGCCGCTGACCTGCAGGAAATGCGCCAGGCGCGCGCCGAACCAGGCACCGGCGCGTTGTTGCAGCCAGGCCTGCGCGGCGTCGCGGATGCGCGCCTGGTCGGCGTCGGCCGGCAGGGCCAGCCAGAGGGTGTCGCCGTCGTTGGGTGCGTCGGCATCGCCCGAGAGGAACGCCTGGCGCCGGTCGGCGCCCATGCCCAGCACGATGCGCCGGCCCAGGTAGGGCAGTTCGCCGCCGGGCTGCCAGCGGGTCCGGGACATGGCCAGTTGTTCCTTGCGGGCCTGCCAGTCGCGCAGCTTGGCGAGGATCCAGCGCGCTTTCTCGCGCACCGCGTCGTCGATCTGGGTCAGCGTGACCCAGTTGGGCGCGGTGACGCGCAGGCCGTCGTCGGCCACCACGAAGCCGATGCTGCGCCGGCGCGAGCGCAGCAGGACGAAGCCGATGGTTTGCTGCTCGGTGGCGACTTCGCGCCAGCGGGCGCCGGGCGGCAGGGGATCGGGGCGCGGCGTGGCCACCGTGGACGCGGCGACCGGCGCCGGCGGAGTCAGCAGGGGGGCCGCCTGCGGCGCGCCGGGCGCCGCAGGCTCGGGTTCGGTGAACAGCAGTTCAAGCTGACCGTTGCTGGGCATACCTTTCGGGATTGAGTTGGCGCATTTCCCCTTCGATCCAGGCCTGTACCTTGGCGTTCAGGTCCTCGGGGGAGATTCCCTGCGATTCTATCGCGGGCCCGATGGACACGGTGATCAGCCCCGGCTGCTTGACGAAGGCGTTGCGGCGCCAGCATTCGCCCGCATTGTGCGCCACCGGGATCACCACCGCGCCGGTGCGCGAGGCCAGCAGGGCGCCGCCCATCTTGAAGCGCCCGGCCTGCCCGGGCGCCACCCGCGTGCCCTCGGGGAACAGCAGTGGCCAGCGGCCTTCGTCGAGCCGCACCTGGCCCTGGCGGATGACCTGTTCGAAGGCGTCGCGGCCCTTGGAGCGGTCGATGGGGATCATGCGCAGGAGCGCCAGGCCCCAGCCGAAGAACGGCAGCATGTGCAGTTCTTTCTTGTACACGTAGCAGACTTCGCGCGGCATGTGGGCCGGGAAGAACAGCGTTTCCCAGGCGGACTGGTGCTTGGACAGCAGGATGGCGGGCCCGTCGGGGAGGTTTTCGGCGCCCTTGATCTGCCAGCGGATGCCGCAGAAGGCGCGCGCGCCCCAGATCGCCAGGCGCGGCCAGCCCACCGTGAGCTTGTAGCGCCAGTGCAGCGGCAGCGGCGCCCACAGAATGCAGGCAATGGCGTACGGGATGACGGTGACGACCAGGAACACCATGTAGAACAGCGAACGCAGCCAGGCCATCGGTCAGGCTTCCTGTAGCAGGGCGTCGGCGACGGCCGACAGGTCGGCGGCGATGCGGGTGCCGGCCGGCAGGCCGCCCTTGTCGCGCGTCTTGATGCCGTTGCCGGTGAGCACCAGCCAGGGCGCGCAGCCGGCCGCGGCGGCCGCCTGCAGGTCGCGCAGCGAGTCGCCCACCGCCGGCACGCCGGCCAGGTCGGCATCATAGCGGCTGGCGATGTCATGGTACATGCCGGGCAGCGGCTTGCGACAGGCGCAGCCGTCGGCGGGGCCGTGCGGGCACAGGAAGATGGCGTCGATGATGCCGCCCGCCTGCATCAGCTCGCGGTGCAGCTTGGCATGGATGGCGTTCAGCGTGGCCATGTCGAACAGGCCGCGCGCCAGGCCGGACTGGTTGCTGGCCACCACCACGGTGTAGCCGGCCTGCGACAGGCGCGCGATGGCCGCCAGGCTGCCGGGCAGGGCGATCCATTCGTCGGGATTCTTGACGAAGGCGTCGCTGTCCTGGTTGATGACGCCGTCGCGGTCGAGGATGATGAGCTTCACTGTGCCAGCCTGGAGATGTCGGCCACCTGGTTCATCAGGCCGTGCAGTTGGGCCAGCAAGGCCAGCCGGTTGGCGCGCACGGCGGGGTCGTCGGCCATCACCATGACGTCGGCGAAGAAAGCGTCGACCGGTTCGCGCGCCTGGGCCAGCGTACTGAGGCTGCCGGCGAAGTCGCCGGCCTGCAGCTGTGCCTCGGCCTGCGGGCGCAGCCGGGCGACCGCGGCGGCCAGGGCCTGTTCGGCGGGCTCCGCCAGGCGGGCGGCGTCGACCGCGCCGATCTCGCCTTCGGCCTTCTTGAGCAGGTTGCCGATGCGCTTGTTGGCGGCTGCCAGGCTGGCGGCCTCGGGCAACTGGCCGAAGGCGGTGACGGCGCGCACGCGGGCGGCCGCCTGGTGCAGCGGCGGCGCCAGCGCGATCACGGCGTCGACCGCGTTGCGGTCGAAATCGGCGGCCAGCTGGTTGCGGTAGCGTTCGTACACGAAGGCGCGCACTTCGTCCGCTGTCGCGGGCGCGATCTTGCCGGCCGGGAAGGTGCCGGCGGCCAGCGCCAGCAGGCCGTCGAGCGACAGGGGGCCGTCGGCGCTGGCGGCCAGCAGGCCGCCCGCCGCCAATTGTTCGAACGCGCTGATCAAGCCCAGCGCGGCGCGCCGCAGGCCGAAGGGGTCGCGTTCGCCGGTGGGCGCCAGGCCGATGCCCCAGATGCCGACCAGGGTCTCGGCGCGCTCGGCGATGAACAGGATGGCCGCGGTCAGCGTGTCGGCGGCGACCGGGGCGTCCAGGCGGATGCGGTACTGGTCGCGCAGCGCCCGCACCACGTCGGCGGGCTCGCCGTCGCCGGCGGCGTAGTAGGCGCCCATGATGCCTTGCAGCTCGGGGAATTCGCCCACCATGTTGGTGCCGAGGTCCGCCTTGGCCAGCAGGGCGGCGCGGTCGGCCGCGGCGGCGTCGCCGCCCAGCAGCGCCGCCACGCCGCGCGCGATGGCGCGCACGCGCTCGACGCGCTCGAGCTGGGTGCCGAGCTTGTTGTGGTAGACGATGTTGCCCAGTTGTTCCACGCGCGCGGCCAGCGGGGTCTTGCGGTCGGTGTCGAAGAAGAACTGCGCGTCGGCCAGGCGCGGACGCACCACGCGCTGGTTGCCTTCGACGATGTTGGCCGGGTCGTCGACCTGCATGTTGCTGACGATCAGGAAACGGTGCGTCAGCTTGCCGGTGGCCGGGTCGAACAGCGGGAAGTACTTCTGGTTCAGCCGCATGGTGAGGATCAGGCATTCCTGCGGGACCTGCAGGAATTGCTCGTCGAACTGGCCCACGTACACGGTGGGGTGTTCGACCAGCGCCGTGACTTCATCCAGCAGGGCGGCCACCTCGGGGTCGTCGCCCAGCGTGGCGCCCAGGCGGGCGGCGTGGTCCTGCAACTGGCGGTCGATCCCGGCGCGGCGCGTTTCGAACGAGGCCACCACGCGGCCCTGTTCGGCCAGCGCGGTCTCGTAGGCATCGGCGGCGGGGAAGTCGATGGGGGCGTCGGCCATGAAGCGGTGCCCCAGGGTGCGGCGGCCGGCCTGCAGGCCCAGCGCCGCGACCGGCACCACGTCGGCGCCGTGCAGCGCCACCAGGCCGTGCGCGGGGCGCACGAATTTCACGGTGGTGACGCCGTCGGCCAGCTGGTAGCGCATGACCTTGGGAATGGGCAGGCCGTCGATCGCGGCCTGCAAGCCTTCCTGCAGGCCGTCGGCCAGCCTGGCGCCAGCGGCCGTGCCGCGCGCCACCAGGTAGTCCTGCTTGCCGTCGGATTCGCGCGCCAGCGCGGCCGGGTCGGCGCCTTCCAGGCCCTTGGCGGCCAGTTTCTTCAAGAGGGCGGGCGTGGGCTTGCCGTCGGCGTCCAGGCCCACTTTCACGGGCATGAGCTTTTCGGCGTAGGCCTGGTCGGGCGCCTGGCCCAGCACGGCCGACAGGCGCACCGCCAGGCGGCGCGGCGTGGCGTAGGGCACGGCCTGGCAGCCTTCGGCCAGCAGGCCGTGGCGGCCGAGCGTGGCGCGCACGCCTTCGGCGAAGGCCTGGCCCAGCTTCTGCAGGGCCTTGGGCGGGAGTTCTTCGGTCAGCAGTTCGACCAGCAGGGGGCGGGTGTTCGTCGTCATTCAGGCAGCCTCCCCGGCGCGGTTGGTGGCCAGCATGGGGAAGCCCAGTCGTTCACGGGAGTCGTAATAGGCCTGCGCCACCGCGCGCGACAGGTTGCGGATGCGGCCGATGTAGGCGGCGCGCTCGGTCACGCTGATGGCGCCGCGCGCGTCGAGCAGGTTGAAGGTATGGGCGGCCTTCAGGGTGGCTTCGTAGGCGGGCAGCGCCAGCGGCACGTCCATCAGGCGCCTGGCCTCGGCCTCGTAGTCGTTGAAGTGCGCGAACAGCATGTCGGCCGAGGCGTGCTCGAAGTTGTAGGTCGACTGCTCGACCTCGTTCTGGTGGAACACGTCGCGGTACAGCACGCGGTTGCCGTGCGCGCCTTCGGTCCAGACCAGGTCGTAGACGCTTTCCACGCCCTGCAGGTACATGGCCAGGCGTTCCAGGCCGTAGGTGATTTCGCCGGTGGTGGGGGTGCAGTCCAGGCCGCCCACTTGCTGGAAGTAGGTGAACTGGGTGACCTCCATGCCGTTGAGCCAGACTTCCCAGCCCAGGCCCCAGGCGCCCAGCGTGGGGTTTTCCCAGTCGTCTTCGACGAAGCGGATGTCGTGCCGGGCCGGATCGATGCCCAGCGCCTTCAGCGAGCCGATGTACAGGTCCAGGATTTCCGGCGGCGCGGGCTTGAGCACCACCTGGTATTGGTAGTAGTGCTGCAGGCGGTTGGGGTTCTCGCCGTAGCGGCCGTCCTTGGGGCGGCGCGAGGGCTGCACATAGGCGGCGCGCCAGGGTTCCGGACCGATGGCGCGCAGGAACGTGGCGGTGTGCGAGGTGCCGGCGCCGACTTCCATGTCGTAGGGCTGCAGCAGGGCGCAGCCCTGCTTGTCCCAGTATTCCTGGAGCGTGAGGATGATTTGCTGAAAAGTGAGCATAGGTTCTTGGAATTCGGAGCGCGCCGGCCTGCCTGGGCCGGCCGGCGCGGGCGGCCCGGGAGTTCCTGGCGCGGGAAACCGGCCATTTTAACTGGCCCCGGCGGCGGGCGGGGCGACGGGCCGCGCGGCGGGGACGGATCCGACCGGTTCAGTAGGTGGGCGGCGTCACCGCGCTGACGATTTCGCCCACGCCTTCGCCGACGTTGCGGAAACGGTGCGGCGTGCGGCTGTCGAAATAATAAGCGTCGCCGGCCCGCAGCACGCGGGTCTTGTCGCCCACCGTGACCTCGATGGCGCCGGCGGTCACCAGGCCGGCCTCCTGGGCGTTGTGGCTGAACAGCTCGCCGGTGTCGGTGCCCGGCGCATAGCGCTCCTGCATCATCAGCATGGCGCGGTTGGGAAAGCGGCTGCCGATCATCCGGTACGAGATCGTGCTGGTCTTGCCGATTTCGAGCAGGTCTTCCGGGCCGTAGAACGGCGATTCGGCCACCAGCAGCCGGCTGCTGGAGAAAAAGCCCACGATGGTGGTGCCCAGGGCGTCGAGCACCGCGGCCAGCGTATCGAGCGACGGGCTGATCTTGTCGCGCTCGATCAGCGAGATCGAGGCATGCGACACGCCCGAGCGCTGCGCGACCTCGCGAATGCCGAGCCCGCGCCGGCGACGTAATTCCCTGATATCTGCCCCGATTCTCGGCATGGCGTGGTCCTCCCCGGATAGCCTCGACCGCCAGGATACACGCCCGCGCGCATCGCGCATCAGCCGCGCGGCAAGGTGTCCAGGTCGACCGCCCGCGGCTGGAAGTCGAGGGCGTCCAGCGGGTAGAGCGGACGGGCCCGCGCGAACGGCAGGCGCTCGGGGTGATAACCGGTCAGCCCCGGGGTTTCGGCGCAGGCGCAGGCGCCCAGCGTGTCGAAGGCCAGCTTGAAGTGATAGCCGGACTTCACCACGATGATGTCGGCCGCGTCCAGGTCGATGCCGGCGTCCAGGTAGCAGCCGGGGTCCTGCGACATGACCGCGTCCTGGGTGATCAGCAGGTCGTAGCGTGGCTGGCGCAGTACGGCATGCGGCCCCAGGCGCAAGGTGGCGCCGCGCATGAACACGCCGCGGTTGCGGAAGACGCCATCGCCCAGCACCGCGACGCGCCCCTGCACCGGCAGGGCCGGGCAGCCGGGGCTGTAGGCGCCGCCCGCCGCGAACGCGACCTCGGCGCCCACGCCGGCGCGCTGGCAGCGCGCCAGGGCGGCCGGGTCGGTGACGATCGCGGCGATGCGTTTGTCGGTCAGGGCCAGGCAGCGCTCCAGCACGTGCATGCTGTCGCCCGGGCCGCCGGCCAGTACGCGGTCGCCGAAATCGCCGATCACCAGCTTGCCGGCATGGCGCGGGTGGGCGCGCAGCAGCGTCGCCACGTCTGGCAGCGCATGCACGTAGCGGTCGCGCTCGTCCCACAGCGTCCGCGCCAGGTCGAGCGCCAGGCGGCGCGCCGGTGCGCGCGCGCCCGCGCGGGCGTAGACGGCCACTGTCTGGCCCACGCCCGGGCCGTCGATGAACGGATTGACGTTGAACACCGACACGTCCAGCAGGCCCTCGCCGGATGCCACGGCGGCGGCGGCCCGCGCATGCAGGGCGGCCAGCGGGCCGCGGGCCGTCTCGTCGTTGCCGCGCGTCAGCATGGGCACGTGCACGCTGACGCCGATGGGGCGTTCGCCGCTATCGAGCATATGCAGCAGTTGCGCGGCCACGCGCTCGCCGGTGGCGGCGGCGTCGCCGTGCGGGTTGGTCTTGTAGGCCGAGGCGAAATCCAACTGGCCCAGCATCGCGGGGACCGCATGCCCGTGCAGGTCGAAACCCGCCACGATGGGCATCGCCGGCCCGACGATGCGGCGCAGCCGCGCCAGCAGGTCGGCCTCGGCGCTGTCCAGGCTGGCGGTCTGCATGCACCCATGCAGGCACAGGGCGATGGCGTCGTAGCCGCCGCCAGCGGCGACCGCCAGGATGCCGTCGCGCAGCCTGGCATAGGCCGCGTCCTCGACCCGGCCGCCGGGCCGGGCGCGCGCCGCCAGCGTCGGCACGGGCTGGCAGCCGCGCGCCCGCAGGGTGCGCAGAATGCCGCCCAGCACCGAATCGGCGGCCGCGTTGGCGGCCAGCATCGCCGGGCCTTCCTCGATCTCGAACGCCGCCAGCGGCGTGGCGACCGGCGTGAACCCGTGCGTTTCCTGGAACAGCTGCGCCACCAGGACGCGGTAGGGCGAACTCGGCATGGCCGGTCTCCGTGCAGGCCGCGGGCCTATTTCAGGTTGATGTGGGCGCGCTCGGCGGTCTGGCGCTGCTTGTCGATCTCGGCCGCGAGCTCGGCGGCGAATTCGCGTGGCGGATTGCCGACCGGCACCGCCGAGAAGCCGGCCAGCCGTTCCTTGACGTCCGGCATGGCGAGCACCTGGCGGACCGCTTCGTAGATGCGCTGCACGATCTCGTCGGGCGTCCCCTTGGGGGCGACCAGGCCGAACCACGACGCGTCATTCACCTCGGGCACGCCCGCTTCGGCGAAGGTCGGCACGTCGGGCAGCGCTTCCAGGCGCTGCGGATACGCGACCGCCAACGCCTTGAGATCGCCATTGCGGATGAACGGCAGCGACGAGGGCAGGTTGTCGAACACGGCCGCAATTTGTCCGCCCAGGGCATCCTGCAGCGCCGGGCTGGAGCCGCGGTAGGGCACGTGCATCATTTCCGTGCCGGTGCTCAGCTTGAACAGTTCGCCCATCATGTTGGCCTCGGAGCCCGCTCCCGCCGAGCCATAGGCGTAGTGGCCGGGCTGGCTCTTGAGCAGCGCGATGAACGACTGCATGTCGGTGGCGGGCACCTTGGGGCTGATGGTCAGCACATTGGGCACCGAGGCCAGGCGCGTGATGGCCACCAGGTCGCGGGTGACGTCGTATGGGATATCGTCGTAGACCACGGGCGTGACCGCGTGCGAACTGACCGTGGCGATGCCCAGCGTGTAGCCGTCGGGTTCGGCGCGGATCACGAATTCGCTGCCGATGCGGCCAGCCGCGCCGCTGCGGTTCTCGACCACCACCGATTGCTGCAGCAGCTTGCCCAGTGGATCGGCGATGGTGCGGGCCAGCACGTCGGTGGTGCCGCCGGGCGGGAACGGCACCACCAGCTTGATTGGGCGCGACGGATAGGGCTGCTGGGCCTGGGAGGGCCCGGCGAGGGCGGCGGTGGCCATGAGCAGGCCGGCGAGTAGCGTGTGCAGTTTCAATTTGTTCCCCTTGTGTGCGGATGATAGGTGGCGAGGGCGCCGGCTCCGCCGGCCGGCGCCCGGCGGCTGTCAGCCGAGCCGCAGCGCGGCGGCGCGGCGGTGGCCTTCCATGCCTTCGGTCCGGCTCTGGCGCACCGCCGGCGGCGCGACCGCCGCCACGCCGCGCTGGTCCAGCCATTGGTGGGTGCAGACCTTCAGGAACGATCCCACCCACAGGCCGCCGGTATAGCGGCCGGCGCCCATGGTCGGCAGCGTATGGTTGGTGCCGCAGCATTTGTCCGAATACACCACGCTGGCCAGCGTGCCGATGAACAGCGAACCGTAGTTGCGCAGCTTCAGGCTGGTGGCGTGCGGGTCGCGGGTGTGCACTTGCAGGTGCTCCGCCGCCACCTGGTCGGAATAGGCCAGCATGGCCGCCTCGTCGGCGCACAGCGCGATCTCGCCGTAGTCATGCCAGGCGCGGCCCGCCACGTCGGCGGTGGGCAGGTCCTGCAATTGGCGCTGCACCGCGGCCAGCGTGGCGCGCGCCAGCGGCTCGCTGGTGGTGATCAGGCCCACGCGGGTGCGCACGTCGTGCTCGGCCTGGGCCAGCAGGTCGGTGGCGATCATGTCGGGGTCGCCCGTCTCGTCGGCCACCACGAAGATCTCGCTCGGCCCGGCCAGCTGATCGATGCCGACTTCGCCGAAGACCTGGCGCTTGGCTTCGTTCACATAGGCGTTGCCGGGCCCGACGATCTTGTCCACGGCCGGGATCGATTCCGTGCCGCAGGCCATGGCGGCGATGGCCTGGGCGCCGCCCACCAGGAAGATGCGGTCGGCGCCGGACAGGTGGCAGCCGGCGATCATGGCCGGATGGGCGCCCGGCGGCAGGCAGGCGATCACTTCTTCGCAGCCCGCCACCTTGGCCGGCACGATGGTCATCACCGGCGCCGACAGGATCGGATAGCGTCCGCCCGGCACATAGGCGCCGATGCGCTGCACCGGAATGACGCGATGGCCCAGGTGCAGGCCCGGCAGCGGCTCGACCTCGAGCGGCAGCACGGTCGCCAGCTGCGCCTCGGCGAAGGCGCGCACCCGCTCGATGGCGAACTCGGTGTCCTGGCGCGTTTGCGCGTCCAGGTCGGCCACGGCCCGCAGGCGCGCGTCCATGCCGACTTCCAGCACGGGCGTGTCCTGGCGGTCGAATTTGAGGGAATACTCGCGCACGGCGGCGTCGCCGCGGGCGCGCACCTGGGCGATGATCTCGCGCACGGTGTCCTCGATGGCGCCGACGCTGTCCTGGGCGCGGGCGGCGGGCGACTTGATGTAGGTGGGAGTGGCGGGGGCAGTGGGCATGAATACTCTCGAATGATGGAATGACTGGCGACAGCGGCCACTATACGAGCGCCAAGCCCCGCAAATTCATGCCCGCGCAGAGGTGGTCAAGATATTGAACGCGCTACCATGGCGTTTTTGCGCCGCCAGTCCATGGACCCCTTGCGCCACTTGCCCCCGCTGACGACGCTGCGCGCCTTCGAGGCGGTCGGCCGGCACTTGAGTTTCAGCCGCGCCGCCGACGAATTGTTCGTCACCCAGAGCGCGGTCAGCCACCAGATCAACAAGCTCGAGCGCGAGCTGGGCGGGCCCTTGTTCGTGCGCCGGACCCGCGCCATCGCTTTCACGCCGCGCGGCCAGGCTTACTACGACCAGGTGCGCGCCGCCCTGGAACTGCTGGCGCGGGCCACGCGGCAGGCGCGCGCGCCGCAGCGCGCCGAGGCGCAGTTGAAGGTCGGCCTGCTGGCTTCGTTCGCGGCGCGCTGGCTGGTGCCGCGCCTGCCGGCGTTCACGCGCGCGCATCCCGGCATCAGCCTGCAACTGGTGCCGGACATCGGCCTGGCCGACGTGGCCGCGGGCGACGTGAACCTGGCCATCCGCTACGGGCGGGGACACTGGCCCGACGCGCACCTGGTCAAGCTGATGCCCGAGCGCCTGGCGCCGGTCTGCGCGCCGGGCCTGCTGGGGCGGCGGCGCCAGCTCAAGTCGCTGGACGACTTGCTGCGCCATCCGCTGCTGGTCTCGCATTCGCGCCATCCCTTCGAATGGGAAATCTGGTCGCAAGCCCACGGCGTGGACCTGTCCGGCGCCCGCACCCTGCACCTGCACGACTACAACATCGTGATCGAGGCCGCGCTGGGCGGGCAGGGCATCGCCATGGGCCGGCATCGGCTGGTCCAGCCGCTGCTCGCCGCCGGCGCGCTGGTGCTGCCCGCGCCGCACGCCGTCTATGAGGATCCGGACATCGGCTGGTGGCTGGTGTTGCCGCGCACGGCGCTGCCGGAGCCGGCCGCCGCCTTTTGCCAATGGGTGCAGGCCGAGGCCGCGCGGCGGCCCGAGTGAGCGGCATGTATGAATGGCATTGATGCGTGGGCCGCCATTTTTCATTCGCCAAAGCCGCCGCGGGACGGCTAGGATGAGGCCTGTATTGTTTTCATCGCAGAGGTAGCCAGCATGTCTTCGACCATTTCCGCCCGCGTCCAGTCCCTCGGCCTGACTCTCGAGCCGGCCGCCGGCCCGGCCGCCAACTACGTATCCAAAGTGCAAACGGGGGACCTGCTGTTCATTTCCGGGCAGGTGCCGCGCCGCAACGGCGAGGCGGTGTTCCTGGGCCGGGTCGGCGACACCCTCAGCGAGGAAGAGGGCCGCCAGGCCGCGCGCCAGGCGGCGCTGTGCGTGCTGGCGCAACTGGCCGACGCGGTCGGCGACGACCTGGCGCGCGTGGCGCGCGTAGTGCGGCTGGGCGTGTTCGTCGCCTGCCCGCCGGATTTCCAGCGCCAGAGCACGGTGGCCGATGGCGCTTCCGACCTGATGGTCGACGTGCTGGGCGACGCGGGTCGCCACGCCCGCACTGCGGTGGGCGTCGCCTCGCTGCCGCGCGGCGTGGCCGTCGAGGTCGAGGCCATCGTGCAGATCAAGCCCTAGCCGCGCGGGAGCCGCCCATGCCGCAAGCCACATTGACCGACGCCGACGTGGCGCGGCTGCGCCGCGCCACGCCCGGGATCGACCAGGTCCTGCATTTCAACCATGCCGGCGCATCCCTGCCGTCCGCCGCCACGGTGCAGGCGGTGGTGGAGCATCTGCAGCGCGAGGCCGCCAGCGGGCCGATGGAAGCCGCCCAGGCGGCCCAGGACAGCGTGACCGCGGCGCGCCAGCGGGCCGCCCGCCTGCTCGGCGCGCAGCCGGACGAAGTGGCTTTCGCTTCCGGCTGTTCCGATGCCTGGGGCCGCGCCTTCGCGGCCCTGGGGCCGTGGCGGCCGGGCGACCGCATCCTGGTGGGCCGCTCGGAATGGGGCGGCAACCTGGCCACCCTGCAGCAGGTCGCCGGGCGGGCCGGCGCCAGCATCGAGGCGATTCCCTGCGACGCGGCCGGCCGCGCCGCGCCGGATGCGCTGCAGGCCATGCTGGACGAGCGCGTGCGCCTGATCTCCCTGACCTGGCTGCCGGCCAATGGCGGCCTGATCAACCCGGCCGCCGCCATTGGCGCGGTGGCGCGCCGCCACGGCATTCCCTATATCGTCGACGCGGCGCAGGCCCTGGGGCAGTTGCCCATCGACGTACGTGCCGTCGGCTGCGATGTGCTGGTGGCGCCGGTGCGCAAGCACCTGCGCGGCCCGCGCGGCCTGAGCCTGCTGTACGTGCGCGACGATTTCGCCGGGCGGCTGGCCCCGGCGTTCGTGGACACCTCGTCCGCGCCGGTGGATGCCGACGGCGTATCGGCGCTGCGCGGTGGCGCGCGCCGCCTGGAAACCAGCGAACAGCCGGTGGCGCTGGTCTGCGGCCTGGCCAATGCCCTGCAAGAGGCACTGGACCTGGGCGTGGCGTCGATCCGCGCGCGCATCGACGCCAACGCGGGCGCGTTGCGCGAGCGGCTGGCGTCCTTGCCCGGCGTGGCGCTGCACGACCTGGGCGAGGAGCGTTCCGCGCTGGTGTCGTTCAATGTGGATGGCATGGCCGGGCCGGAGGTGCGCGCCGCGCTGGCGGCGCAAGGCATCAACATTTCCGCCAACGGCATCCCCTACACGCCGCTCGACATGCGGGCGCGCGGGCTTGTGGCGGTGGCGCGGGCGGCGGTCAGCTACCTGACGACCGCAGATGAAATCGACCGGCTGGTGGCCGCGGTGCGCGCGCTGGCGAAATAGGCGCCACCCGGGGGGGCACGGCGCTTCCGCGCCTGGTCAATATTGTGACCACCGCCGCCCGCACGGCGGGCCGGCGCCGATGGTCGTATCATTCGGTTATCCCCCAAGTCTTATAGATAACCCAGGCCCCAGAGACAGGCCAGAAGGAGTCCCGCATGTCCGAGCTGATCAAGGTAGACGTCGTCGATGGCATCCAGGTCATCACCATCAACCGCCCCGAAGCCAAGAACGCCATCAACCTGGAGACCGCGCAGGCCATGGCCGCCGCGCTCGAGCAGCTCGACAGCCGCGATGACGTGCGCATCGGCATCCTGACCGGCGCCGGCGGCACGTTTTCGTCGGGCATGGACCTGAAAGCCTTCGCGCAGAGCGGCCAGCGCCCGCTCATCCCCGGCCGCGGCTTCGCCGGCCTGAACGAACGGCCGCCGCGCAAGCCGCTGATCGCCGCCGTGGAAGGCTACGCCCTGGCCGGCGGTTGCGAGATGGCCCTGGCGGCCGACCTGATCGTGGCCGCCAGCAACGCCAAGTTCGGCCTGCCGGAAGTCAAGCGCGGCCTGGTGGCCGGCTCCGGCGGCATGCTGCGCCTGCCGCGCCGCCTGCCGTACCACATCGCCATGGAAGTGATCCTGACCGGCGACATGCTCAGCGCCGAGCGCGCCCACGGCTACGGGCTGGTCAACCACCTGACCGAGCCCGGCAAGGCGCTGGACGGCGCCCTGGAACTGGCGCGCGTCATCGTCGAAAACGGCCCCCTGGCCGTGCAGACCGCCAAGAGCATCGTGGCCCAGGCCACCGACTGGGAACAAGAGGGCATGTTCGACCGCCAGCGGCCCCTGATCGCGCACATTTTCACCTCCGCCGACGCCAAGGAGGGCGCCACCGCCTTCGCCGAAAAGCGCAAGCCCGTGTGGCAGGGCAAATAGCCCTTGCCCCGGCTGGTCATAAAATAACCCGTCGATCGCGCGCGGCCGGCTCGCCCGGCCGCGCGTCTTGCCGCCGCGCCGCGGGCCCCGCACGGGGTTTTTCCCGGTTTCCGTTTTCCATTCGCTTTCCGTTCATACCGCCATGTCCGTCCTCATCAAAGAAGAAGACTTCATCCAGTCTATCGCCGATGGCATCCAGTTCATCAGCTACTACCATCCCGTCGACTACATCCGCCACCTGGCGCGCGCCTACGAGCGCGAGGAAAGCCCGGCCGCGCGCGACGCCATGGCGCAGATCCTCACCAACTCGCGCATGTGCGCCGAGGGCAAGCGGCCGCTGTGCCAGGACACCGGCATCGTCAACGTGTTCCTGAAGATCGGCATGGACGTGCGCTTCGACACCCGCCGCACCCTGCAGGAACTGTGCGACGAAGGCGTGCGCCGCGGCTACACCAACCCGGACAACCCGCTGCGCGCCTCGGTGCTGGACGACCCGCTGTTCGCCCGCAAGAACACCCGCGACAACACCCCCTGTATCCTGCACGTCGAACTGGTGCCCGGCGCCAAGGTCGACGTGCAGATCGCCTCCAAGGGCGGCGGCTCGGAAAACAAGTCGAAGTTCGTCATGCTCAACCCGAGCGACTCGCTGGTCGACTGGGTGCTCAAGACCGTGCCCACCATGGGCGCCGGCTGGTGCCCGCCGGGCATGCTGGGCATCGGCGTCGGCGGCACCGCCGAGAAAGCCATGCTGATGGCCAAGCAGTCGCTCATGGACGACATCGACATGTACGAGCTGCTCGAGCGCGGCCCGCAGAACAAGCTCGAAGAGCTGCGCATCGAGCTCTACGAGAAGGTCAACGCGCTGGGCATCGGCGCGCAGGGCCTGGGCGGCCTGACCACCGTGCTCGATGTCAAGATCAACACCTTCCCCACCCACGCGGCCTCCAAGCCGGTGGCGATGATCCCCAACTGCGCGGCCACGCGCCACGCCCACTTCGAGCTCGACGGCTCGGGCCCGGCGCGGCTCGACCCGCCGGCCCTGTCCGAGTGGCCCGAAGTGCATTGGGCGCCCGACTACAACAAGTCGAAGCAGGTCGACCTGAACACGCTCACCCGCGAGGAAGTGGCCAGCTGGAAGCCCGGCCAGACCCTGCTGCTGTCGGGCAAGATGCTCACCGGCCGCGACGCCGCGCACAAGCGCATCCAGGACATGCTGGCCAAGGGCGAGAAGCTGCCGGTGGATTTCACCAACCGCGTCATCTACTACGTGGGCCCGGTCGACCCGGTGCGCGACGAAGTGGTCGGCCCGGCCGGCCCCACCACCGCCACCCGCATGGACAAGTTCACCGACATGATGCTGGCGCAGACCGGCCTGATCGCCATGATCGGCAAGTCCGAGCGCGGCCCGGTCGCCATCGAGGCCATCCGCGAGCACCAGTCGGCCTACCTGATGGCCGTCGGGGGGGCCGCCTACCTGGTGTCCAAGGCCATTCGCCAGGCCCGCGTGCTGGCCTTCGAGGACCTGGGCATGGAAGCCATCTACGAATTCGACGTGAAGGACATGCCGGTCACCGTCGCGGTCGACGCGCAAGGCACCTCGGTGCACACCACCGGCCCGCGCGAATGGCAGGCCCGCATCGGCAAGATCCCGGTCGCGGTCGCCTGATATCGCTGGTATATCGACCGGGCGGCGGCCGCCCGGTGGCCTTGCGCGCTTGGTGATGTAACCTGGGTTGGGTACATTCAGGGTTCTGTAAGCAACCCGTGTCCCGCCCAGCATGCGCACCAAGCCTTATTATCCCGTCGTGCTGTCCATCCTGCGCCAGCACGGCGCCCGCGTCGTGCTGGACATGCCTTGCGGCAGCGGCTGGCTGGGGCAGGCGGTGGCCGCCGGCAAGCTCCAGCTCGACGCGCTCGACGGCCTGGGCCTGTGGGAATTCCCCGCCGCCGAACTGCCGTACCGGCAGGTGCGCGAACACGATCTCGACACCCCGCTGGCCGGCGCCGCCGGCTACGACGCCATCGTCTGCGCCGAGGCCATCCACCTGCTGCGCAACCCCGGCCTGATGCTGGACGGCGCATTCCGCGCCCTGCGTCCCGGCGGCCGGCTCATCCTGACCACTCCCAACACCTGGCGCGTGGGTTCGCGGCTGGCCTACCTGACCCGCGGCTTCCATTATGGGTTCAGCCCCATGGTGGGCAAGCGCCGCGGCGACTACGTCACCTATGTGCCGTGGTCATTCCCACAATTGCATTTGTTCCTGGCGCACCAGGGGTTCGGCGAGATCGTGCTGCACGAGGTGGATGAGCCCAAGCCCAAGTACCTGGTCGAGCACCTGGCCGGCCTGCCGGCGCGCGCGTACTGCCGCTCGCGCGAGCGCGCCGCGCCGTCCGCGGACGAGCGCGACTACTGGCGCCAGGCCGGCGGCCGGCAGGCGCTGTATGGTCGCTGGCTGGTGATGTCGGCGCGGCGGCCACCGCAGGGCTGAGCCTCACGCGGCCGGCATGCGCAGCGCCATCAGGATCTCGTCGTAGTAACGGCCGTCGATCTTCAAGGCGCGCGGTTCGCGCCCATAGCTTTCGAACCCCAGCTTGCGGTACAACGCGTACGCCGCCGTGTTGGAGGCCTCGACGGTCAGCAGCAGGGTGTCCAGCCGGCCCGTTGCATAGTCGATCAGTTCCCGGACCAGGGCCTGCCCCAGGCCGGCGCCGCGCGCCTCCGGATGCACGAAGACGCCCACGATGGTGCCCTTGTGCCGGGTCTTGCGGCCCTGTTCCAAGTAAATGCCGGCGGTGCCGCACAGGCGTTCGCCCCGCCAGCCGCCCAGCATGGGTTGATTCGCCAGGCGCGCGGCAAACCATTCGACCGGGCGGACGCTTTCTTCTTCCCATGAGCTGCCAAAGGCCGTAGGGTGGGTTTGCAGCGCTTCCAGCCGCAGCCGGCGGTAGGTGGCCGCGTCCTGTGCGTCAAGGCGGCGAATGGCGAAGGGATGCTGCATGGGGGGCATGGTGTGCGTCCGGTTCCGGGCTGTGGTAAAGATGACGGAATCCGTACCATACCGCACCATGCCCGCATCCATTCCCGCCGAGATCATCCCGCAACTGGCGCGCGCCCGCGCGATCCTCGACCGCCACCTGGGCGGCGCGTTGCAAGCCCTCTACCTGTTCGGTTCGGCCGTCGACGGGGGCCTGCGGCCCCAGAGCGATATCGATTTGCTGGCGCTGGTCGGCGCCGCGCCGGACGAGCCGGTCCGGCGCGCGCTGATGCTGGATCTGCTGGACGTGTCCGCCTGGCCCGGCACCGATCCGGCATGCCGCGCGCTCGAAGTCACGGTGCTGGCCCGCGACGCGGTGCTGCCCTGGCGCCACCCCGCGCGGCGCGAGCTGCAGTTCGGCGAGTGGCTGCGCGACGATCTGCGCGCCGGCACGTTCGAGCCGCCCATGGAAGACCATGACCTGGCGATCCTGTTGACCAAGGTCCGGCAGCACAGCATCAGCTTGCTGGGCCCACCGGCGCACGAGCTGTTCGCGCCGGTCCCGCCGGCGGATTTCGCCCAGGCGCTGGCCGATACCATCGCCCAATGGAACGAGCCGGCCGACTGGCGGGACGAGGAGCGCCATATCGTGCTGGCGCTGGCGCGCATCTGGTTCAGCGTGGTGACCGGCAAGATCGCGGCCAAGGACACGGCCGCCGCCTGGGCGCTGCAACGCCTGCCCGTGGCGCATCGTGCGGTGCTGGCCCAGGCGCGCGACGCCTACCTGGGCCGCGCCGCCGACGAGCTGGCGGCGCGGCCCGACCAGGTCGCGGCATTCATCCACTACCTCAAGGCCGCGATCCGGCGCGCGGCCGGGTCGCCGGGCGCCTGACCCATGCCCGCGGCAGGCGGCTCCCCGCGGGCGCCTGGACTAGAATCCTTCCCATCAGCTTGTGACCGAATCCTCATGAATTCCCCCATCCGCCTTACCCAGTACAGCCACGGCGCCGGCTGCGGCTGCAAGATCTCGCCCAAGGTGCTGGAAGTGATCCTGGCCGGCAGCGGCGCCCAGAACCTGGACCCCCGGCTCTGGGTGGGCAACGCCTCGCGCGACGATGCGGCCGTCTACGGCCTGGACGACCAGCGCGGCGTGGTCTCGACCACCGACTTCTTCATGCCCATCGTCGACGACCCGTTCGACTTCGGCCGCATCGCCGCCACCAATGCCATCAGCGACATCTACGCCATGGGCGGCGACCCGCTGCTGGCCATCGCCATCCTGGGCTGGCCCGTCAACCTGCTGCCGCCCGAGGTCGCGCGCGAAGTGGTGCGTGGCGGCCGCGCCGCCTGCGATGACGCCGGCATCCCGCTGGCCGGCGGCCATTCGATCGACGCGCCGGAACCGATCTTCGGCCTGGCCGTCACCGGCGTGGTCGACAAGGCGCGCCTGAAACGCAACGACACCGCTACCGCCGGCTGCAGGCTCTATCTGACCAAGCCGCTGGGCATCGGCATCCTGACCACCGCCGAGAAGAAATCCCGGCTGCGTCCGGAGGACGCCAACCTGGCGCGCGACTGGATGTGCACCTTGAACCGGCCCGGCAGCCGTTTCGGCCGCCTGGCCGGCGTGCGGGCCATGACCGACGTCACCGGCTTCGGGCTGCTGGGCCACCTGGTCGAGATGGCCGACGGCAGCGGCCTGACCGCCCGCATCGTCTTCGACGACGTGCCGCGCCTGCCCGGCGTCGAACACTACCTGGCCGCAGGCTGCGTGCCGGGCGGCACCGCGCGCAACTACGACAGCTACGGCGAGCGCATCGCGCCCATCGGCCAGGACCGCATCAACCTGCTGTGCGACCCGCAGACCAGCGGCGGGCTGCTGGTGGCCGTGGCGCCCGAAGGCGAGGCCGAGTTCCTGGGCGTGGCCGCCGAGCTGGGCCTGGACTTGCGCGCCATTGGCGAACTGGTGCCGCGGCAGCGCCACGCTGTCGAAGTGCTGTGACGGCCCGGACGGCCATGCGCGACGACACCGCCGACTACCGCGCGCTGTTCCTCGGCGACGTCCCGTTGCTGGATACCCGCGCGCCGGTCGAATTCAGCAAGGGCGCCTTCCCCGGCGCCGTCAACCTGCCGCTGATGAACGACAGCGAACGGCAGCAAGTCGGTCTCTGCTACAAGCAGCGCGGCCAGGACGCCGCGATCGCGCTGGGGCACCAACTGGTCAGCGGCGCCGTCAAGGCCGAACGCATCGCCGCCTGGGCCGGCTTCGCGCGCGCCCACCCCCACGGCTACCTGTACTGCTTCCGTGGCGGCCTGCGCTCGCAGATCACGCAGGCCTGGCTGCGGGACGAAGCCGGCATTGCCTACCCGCGCATCATCGGCGGCTACAAGGCGATGCGCGGCTTCCTCCTGGAAACACTGGAGCGGGCCGTGGCCGAATGCCGCCTGGTGGTGTTGGGCGGCATGACCGGCACCGGCAAGACCGACGTGCTGCGCCGGCTGGACCACGGGCTGGACCTGGAAGCGCATGCCCATCATCGCGGCTCCAGCTTCGGCAAGCACGCCACCGCGCAGCCGGCGCAGATCGATTTCGAGAACCGGCTGGCCATCGATATCCTCAAGAAGCGGGCCGCCGGGCACGCCTGGTTCGTGCTGGAAGACGAAAGCCACTGCATCGGCAGTTGCAGCGTGCCTGTCGGCCTGTTCCAGGCCATGCAGCGCAGCCCGGTGGTGTGGCTCGAAGACAGCCTGCACAACCGGGTGGAGCGGATCCTGCGCGACTATGTCGTCGAATTGTGCGCGGAGTTTGTCCAGGTGCATGGCGCCGAACACGGCTTCGACCTGTTCGGCGAACGGCTGCGGCAGAGCCTGGACAATATCGCCAGGCGCCTGGGCGGCGAGCGCCACGCGCGCTTGCGGGCGATCATGGACAGCGCGCTGGCCGAGCAGCGGCGCAGCGGGGCAGTGGCACGGCACCGCGACTGGATCGAAGGGCTGCTGGTGGAATATTACGACCCGATGTACGGGTACCAGCGCAAGTCCAAGGCGGACAGGATCGGGTTCGTGGGAGAGCTCGAGGAAGTGGTCGCGTATTTGCGGGGCGCGCGCCGATAGACGGCAAGGGGAGGGGCGCCGGGGGCCTTGGCCGCGCTGAAAGAGGCCTGGGCAGGCCCTAGCCCTGGTCCAGCAGCAGCACGGCCTCGGCCAGCGACAGCACGGTCGTGCGCGACTCGAACGCGGTGGAAAAAAGATGCTCGTGCACGACCTGGTCCGGGTCGTAGCAGCAATCCTTGACGGTAAACAGGCGAAAATCCGCGTCGCTCGCATGCGCGACCGAGGACAGCACCACGCCGGTCGACGCGATGCCCGCCATGAGCAGCGTATCGATGCCTCGCGCGCCAAGTCGCGCCTGCAGGTCGGTGCCGTAGAACACGCTGGCGCGATGCGCGAGGATGACCGGCTCGTCGGCCCGCCGGTCGAGTTCCGGCGAAATATGGTCGTCGACGAACAGCCCCAGCTGCTTCATCCCCTGTCCGTTCTTGTTCAACGGACTGACTTCCGGATACCCCGGGCTGAAATGGATCTTGGCAAAGTAAACGCCGACGCCCCGGCGCCGTGCCGCATCGCAGAGCTTGCGTGTATTGGCGAGCAGGAGCGGCGCCACCGCGGGAAACAGCCGTAGGATGTCGGTCTGGTAGTGCATCACCAGCAACGCGGTCTGCCCCGGCACGATGGCCGGGGCAGGTGTGGCCGCGCGCGGTTCGGCAGGAGGGCGCGCCACCTCAGTCGCGGTGACGCCAGTGATGCTTGTCGCCGCGATGCTTGTAGTGGCCCCGGTAGCCGGCCCGCTTGTAATAGTGGTCGCGGCCGCGGTCGCGATCCCAGTGGCGGCGGTGGCGGCCGCGGTCGTCGTCATCGGTGATGACGTGCCCCAGGACGCCGCCGGCGGCGGCGCCGCCCAGCGTGATCCAGGGGTCGCCGTCCGACAGCAATGCGCCGGCTACGCCGCCCAGTCCGGCGCCGATGATCGCGTTGCGACCCTGCTCGTCGGCCAGCGCCGAAGTGCTGATGCCAAATGCCAGCATGCCCGCCAGAGCGGCTTGAGTGATTCGTTTGGTGATGTTCATGATTATTCTCCTGTGCCCGGCCGTCCCTGCGACGCAGCCAGACAGATACGGCGGGTTGAACTGGAAATCGCCCGCCTCGCAAGCAAGTTAGCATCGGGCGCCTGTGTCAGTCCCGCAGACTGGGCTACGGTGTGTATAAACTGTTTCAGTCGCTTTCTCCCCACGGGGCGCCGGATTATTCCGGTAAGTGGAATGATGAAATAACAAAACTATGGATTCTGTATTTCGATAGACCTTATTAATCTTCGGGAACGGTACGGCGCTGGGCCGTCCACTCTCGGAGATGCCTCATGAAGCTCTATCACCATTCGCTTTCCGGCCACGCCCATCGCGCCCGCCTGTTCCTGTCCCTGCTCGGGCTGCCGCACGAACTGGTCGAAGTCGACCTGGCGTCCGGCGCGCACAAGACGGCCGGTTTCCTGGCGCTCAATCCGTTCGGGCAGGTGCCCGTGCTGGACGACCACGGCACGGTGGTGGCCGATTCCAACGCCATCCTGGTTTATCTCGCCAAGAAGGCCGGCCGGACCGACTGGTTGCCCGAAGATCCGCAGGGCGCCGCGGCCGTGCAGCGCTGGCTGTCGGTCGCCGCCGGCGAGATCGCGTACGGCCCCGCCGCGGCGCGCCTGGTCACGGTGTTCGGCGCCACATTCAACGCCGCCGAAGTGATCGCCCGGGCGCACGCGATTCTCGGCAAGCTGGAGAGCCACCTGGCCGCGCGCGAATGGCTGGCGGGTGCGCACCCGACCATCGCGGATGTGGCCATCTACAGCTACGTGGCGCGGGCGCCGGAAGGGAATGTCGACCTGGCCGGTTACCCGGCGGTCAACGCCTTCTTGCGCCGGGTCGAGGCGCTGCCGGGCTTTGCGCCATTCATCCGCACGCCCGCCGGCCTGGCGGCCTGAAGCGGCCGCCCGGACGCGCCCTTTCATTCATCGCCAAGGACACTGACATGGCCGGGAAACTGCCGAAGCTGCCCGCCTGGCACGCGGGCGAGACCTACCTCCAGGAGCAGATCGGCGTCGCCGACCGCATGCGCGCCGTCGGCCAGCGGGTCGTGCGCGACTACATGCCCGACCAGCATCGCGAGTTCTACGCGCAACTGCCTTTTATCGTGCTGGGCAGCGTCGATGGCATCGGCGACGCGTGGGCCACTATGCTGTCGGGCAGGCCCGGCTTCATGGCGTCGCCGACGCCGACGACCCTGGACATTGCCGCCCAGGCAGGCGCCGGCGACCCGGCGGGCGCCGGCCTGCAGGCCGGCGCGCCCGTCGGGCTGCTCGGCATCGAAATGCACACCCGGCGCCGCAACCGGATGAACGGCATCGTCAGCCATGCCGGCAGCGGCCTGCGCGTCGAGGTGGACCAGAGCTTCGGCAATTGCCCGCGCTATATCCAGCTGCGCGATTGGCATTTTGCACGCGACCCGCAACAGCCCTTCGCCGCGCCGCGGGAGGACCTGCCCGCGCTGGACCCCGCGGCCCGCGCCATGATCGAGGCCGCCGATGCGTTCTTCGTCGCCTCGTATGCCGACCGGGCCGAGCGCCGGCAGGTCGATGTCTCGCATCGCGGCGGCAAGGCGGGCTTTGTGCGCGTGAGCGACGACGGCCTGCTGACCATCCCGGATTTCGACGGCAACCTGTTCTTCGCCACGCTAGGCAATTTCGTCCTCAATGGCAAGGCGGGGCTCATCTTCGTCGATTACGAACGCGGCGACGTGCTGCAGATGACGGGCGACGCGGCCGTCCTGCTGGATTCGCCGGAGATCGCCGCATTCCAGGGAGCCGAGCGTCTCTGGACCTTCCGCGCGCGCTGCATCGTGCGGCGTCGCGGCGCGCTGGCGCTGCGGTGGCGGTTCCAGCAGGACGGCTGGTCGCCCAATTCGCTGATGACCGGCGATTGGGCACAAGCGGCCGGCCGGCTGCGCGCGGGCGAACTGGCCGGGCGCTGGCGGCCTTTCACCGTCGCGCGGATTGTCGACGAGAGCGCCTCGATCCGCTCGTTTCATCTGCGGCCCGCCGATGGCCTGGGCCTGCCGGCGCACGAGGCGGGCCAGCACTTGCCTGTCCGCGTGACGCCGCCCGGCGCGGCCGCGCCGGCCGTGCGCGCCTACAGCCTGTCGGTCGCCCCGTCCGATGATGCCTATCGCATCAGCGTCAAGCGCGGGGGGGCGATCTCGCGGCATTTGCATGAACACATCCAGGTGGGCGACATCATCGAAGCCGGCGCGCCGGCCGGCGGATTCACCCTGGACGCGCGCGCGCGGCGTCCCGCGGTGCTGCTTGCCGGGGGCGTCGGCATTACGCCCATGCTGGCCATGCTGCGCCACGTCGTCCATGAAGGGCTGCGCAAGCAGCGCGTGCGCCCGACCATCTTGTTCCAGGCCGCCCGCACCAAGGCCGACCGTCCCTTCGATGCCGAGCTGTCCGGGTTGGCGGCCGCGGCGCGAGGCGCGGTCAGGCTGGTGCGCGTGCTCAGCGACTCCGCCGGCGCCGAGGCCGGCCGCGATTATGACGCCGTCGGCCGCATCGACATGGCGCTGCTGACGCGCTTCCTGGCGTTCGACGACTACGACTTCTACCTGTGCGGGCCGCCCGGGTTCATGCAGGCGCTGTACGAAGGCCTCAGGGGCTATGGCGTCGCCGACTGCCGCATCCATGCCGAATCGTTCGGGCCGGCGTCGCTGACGCGCGGCGCCGAAGTCGCGGCCGACGCGCCCGCGCGCCGGCCCGCTTCCGCTGTCCCGGTCTCCGTCGCCTTCCTGGAATCCCTGAAGGAAGCGCGCTGGACGCCCGGCTCGGGCTCCTTGCTCGAGCTCGCGGAGGCGCGCGGGCTGGCGCCGGCGTTCGGCTGCCGGGCGGGCTCTTGCGGAACCTGCCGCACCAGGCTGCTCAAGGGGGAAGTGACCTACACCGGGGAACCCACCGCCAGGGTGGCCGACGGCGAGGTTCTGATCTGCTGCGCCGTGCCGGCCCGGCAAGAAGGCGCATCGCCCGGACCGGTCCACCTTGCTCTCTGACCCGCGGGCGGGGCCGCCCCGGTATTCTGATGGACGTAACATAGGCAGCACATCGGAATGCGGGAGGCCTTGGGTGGATCGCTGGCAGGCAATGCGGATTTTCGTAAAGGTGGCGGAAACGGGCAGTTTCGCCGCTTCGGCGCGCCAGCTGCATATGAGCCCGCCGGCGGTGACCCGGGCGATCGCCGCCCTGGAGGACGCGATCGGCGCGCGCCTGTTCGTGCGCACGACCCGTTCGGTGAAGCTGACGGAGCCGGGCAGGCGCTACCTGGATGACTGCAAGCGGATCCTGGCGGACATTGTCGAAGCCGAGGCCGCGGCGGCGGGGTCCTATGCGGCGCCGTCCGGCACGCTGGCCATTACCGCATCAGTGCTGTTCGGCCAGATGTACGTGCTGCCCATCCTGCACGAATTCCTGAAGCGCCATCCCGCGGTGAACGGCAGGGTCTTGTTCGTGGACCGGCCGGTCAACCTGGTCGACGAGGGCATCGACGTCGCGATCCGGATCGGGCGCCTGCCGGATTCCGGGTTTGCGGCGATCCAGGTCGGCACGATGCGCCGGGTGGTGTGCGGGGCGCCGGCCTATTTCCAGGAATACGGCGTGCCCGGGACGCCGGCGGACCTGAAGGGCCATCGCATCGCGGCATCCACCGGCGCGTGGGGCTCGCCGGAATGGCGCTTCGCCGGCGACCAGCGCGTGACGATCCAGAATTGGCTGCAATCCAATAACAACGAAGTGGCCATCGCGACTGCCCTGGCCGGCCTGGCCCTGACCCGGGTGTTGCATTACCAGGTCGAGCCGGCCCTACGCGACGGCAGGCTGCAGATCGTGCTCGCCGAGCACGAAGAACCGCCTTTGCCCATCCACGTGCTGTATCCCGAGGGACGGCAGGCGCCGGCCAAAGTCAGGGCCTTCGTGGATCTGGCGGTTGCGATGTTGCGGGGGAAGTGAGCGGCGCGCGTTGCGGGCGGTTGCGCGGGGGCCGGCACAGGCCGGCCCCCGCGCCCGCCCCGGGGCGTCAGTTCGCCTGCGACAGGTCGATGCGGTAGACCGCGCGGCCTTCGCCCGAGCCGTCGTCGGCGGCCGCCAGGCTGATGCCGGTCAGGCCGGCGGCCTGCGCCACGCCGAGCGCGTCCTTGCCCGACTTGAACAGCACGGCTCCGGCGACCCGCACCGGGGTGAACCGCCAGCTGCGGGCGGAACCATTGGCGGCGCGCGTGATCTGCGGGTGGTCCTTGATGTAGTTGATCACCACGTCGCGATTCGCGTCGGGCGAGGCATAGACGATGTCGAACGCCTTGCCTTCGCCGAGGATATAGCGCGCGCTGCTTTCGGCCCGATAGTTGTTGGTGGCGACGATGAAGTCCAGGCCCTCCACCGGCGCGCCGCGATAGCTCAGGTTCTTGATGCGGCTGCCCGGGGGCTGGGTGACGTCGATCTCGTAGCGCAGGTCGGGCGTGGTGAACATGTCGAAGTTATACCCGGCGAAGGCGGACTGGCCCTCCGGCACCTGGCCGGTCTTGGTGTCCTTGATCAGCCACTGGTCCTGCGCGGCGGCGGGATCGATCTGGTTGAAGCGCAGCGCGGCGTTTTCCAGCCAGAGCTTGAGTTCCGCGCCGGTGACCTTCACTGCATAGACAGTGTTGGGGTACAGGTAGAGGTCGGCGGCGTGGTAGATGGCCAGCGGGCCCGCGGCAACGTCGGTGTAGTCGCCGCCGCCCTGGAAGCCGGCCTTGAAGGGCGCGCTGATCGACAGCACCGGCAGGCCGGCGTATTGCGGCAGGTTGGCCGCCACATAGTCGCTCACATAGGCTTGCTGGGCCTGGTTCACCAACTGGATCGCGGCCGGGTCGCCGACGTCGGCGAACAGCGTGCTCATGCGGAAGTCCGAGGTGCCGATGGGCGTCTTGACGTACTCCACCGCGGCTTCGTGCTGGGTCTGCACCGAGGCCGCCACGGCCGCGTCGGGCTCGACATACCGGGTATTGCCGGCGGCGTCGACGGTCTGGATGCTGCGCACCTCGGCCTGCGTCTGCGACTTGTCCACCTGCCAGGCCTTGCCGTCCCAGCGCAGCGTGTAGTCGATCACGCCCAGGCCCTTGCCCCAGGAGCTGGCCATGACCGCCGGTACGCCATGCACGGTGCCCGCCGCGTTGTCCACGCCGGCATAGTCGTAGGCCGGCCGGGCGCCGCGGTCCGGGAACACGCCATGCTGGTGCCCCATGACCAGGCCGTCGATGCCGGGAACCTGCGCCACGTACAGGCCGGGGTTCTCCATGTCGGGCGAGTAGCCGGCATCGCTCATGCCGCCGTGCAGCAACACCAGCACCAAGTCGGCGCCCGCGGCGCGCGCCTGGGCGACCTGGGCGGCCGCGGCTTCGCGGCCGCCGCTCACCGTGACCTTGCCTTCCAGGTAGCGCTTGTCCCAGTTCATGATGCCGGGCGTGGTCAGGCCGACCACGCCGATCTTGATCGGCAGGCTGACCGGATCCCCGTCGTCCTGGGTGGCCTTGAGCTCGCGCTCGAGGATGACGTAGGGCGGCAGCAGCTCCTTGCCGCTGGCGACACTCTGCACGTTCGCCAGCGTCATCGGGAAGCCGGGGCCGGCGCACTTCACGCTGGCGTCCACGCCTTCCACCTCCAGGCCGCCGCCGAGGACCTGGTTGAGGAAGGGCAGGCCGTAGTTGAATTCATGGTTGCCCAGCGTGCCGGCGTCGTATTTCAGCACCGCCATGGCCTGGTACATGGAGGACTGGCTGGTGCACGGAATGGGCGCCACCTGGGCTTCGTAGTCGGCCAGGGCGGTGCCCTGGATGGTGTCGCCGTTGTCGACCAGCAGCGTATTGGGAAATTCCTGGCGCGCGGCGCGTATCAGCGTGGCGGTCCGCTCGAAGCCATAGCTGGGGTCGTCGGCCAGCTTGAAATAGTCATAGCTGCGCACGTTGAAGTGCAGGTCGGTAGTCGCCAGCAACGCCAGGTTGGCGGTAGCGCTTTCCTGTTGCGCGGGTGGCGGCGCCGCGCCGTTGTCGTCGTCGGAATCGTCGTCGCTATTGCTGCAGCCGGCCAGGGAACCTGCCAGGAACAGCGCCAGCAGTATTCGCGGAACGCGTCTGCGGCGATCGAGCAACGGCATGCGCACGGACATCGGAAACTCCTCAATTCGGTTGGGTCGGGAAGGCGTTGCCGAGTATTGGGTCCGATGCTGACGCCGTTGTGACGGCCAGATGCCAGCCAGATGAAAGTGTGTATCAAAAAATGCGCGCGGCGACCGGCAGTCAGGCGCCGCGCCGCATGAATTTCGACGGCGCGAGGCCGAAGTGCTGCTTGAAGGCCAGGGTGAAGGCACTGTGGCTCTGGTAGCCGTGGTCCAGCGCCACTTGCAGGATCGGCGCGCCGCGCAGCAGGGCGTCCAGCGCGCGCATCAGCCGCAGCCGCTGGCGCCAGCGGCCGAAGGTCATGCCGGTGTCCTGCTGGAAATGGCGATGGAAGGTCCGCGCGCTCATGGCCAGCGCGGCGGCCCAGTCATCCACGCCATGGGGATGCCCCGGGTCGGCCGCGAGCGCTTCGCATACCCGTGCCAGGCGGGCTTGGGCGGGCCAGGGCAGGTGGAAGGGCAGGGTCGTCTGGCGCTGCAGCTCTTCCAGCAGCAGGGCGGCCATCAGCCGGCCATGGCGCTGCGCGCCGATGGCCAGGCCGGCGTCGGCGATGCGCTGGATTAGCGCGCGCAGCAGCGAAGAAATATTGATGACGCCGTCCGCGCGCGGCAGGCCCGGCCCGCCGCCGGCCACGAAAATGCCCAGCACGCGCGCGCGGCTGCGCATGACCAGGCGGTGCTCGACCTGCGGCCCCAGCCAGACGCCGGTAGTGGGCGGCACCATCCATTGGCCGGATGCCGCGCTGACATGGATGACGCCTTCGGCGGCATACAGCAACTGGCAGCGGTCGTGGCGGTGCAAGGCGACTGCATGGCCGGCCGGATACTCCGCCGCCACGCCGGTCACAGGAAAGCCGGCGCGCGCGTGGCCGTCCAGGTCGAGCGGGGCGGAGCCGGGGATGGGCACGCGGTCCATGGGCAGTGTCGGTTTTTATTGATAAATGAGCAGTTTATATAAAGAAAGACAGGGGCGCGCTGCCTAGACTGACGGCACCCTGCTTCCACGGCGTTTCCCTCCCATGCGTGCTTGCCCGCCCCTACGACTAGCGCTGCCAGGCCTGACCCATGGTCGGGGTCCGGGCGCGCCGGCGCGCGCCGCGACCCACCCTGATTCCCCCTGACCCCGACCTCGACCAGCCTGCGCCCAGGCAGGGGAATCAGGACGACAACCGATTCCCGAGGTCTTTCATGATTGCCCGACCCCATACCAAGTACCGCCCCTATCCCGCGGTGGAATTGCCCGACCGCCAGTGGCCGTCGCGCACCCTGGCGCAGGCGCCCGCCTGGTTGTCCACCGACCTGCGCGATGGCAACCAGGCGCTGTTCGAGCCGATGAACCGCGAACGCAAGCTGCGCCTGTTCGCCGAACTGGTGCGTATCGGCTTCAAGGAGATAGAAGTCGGTTTCCCCTCGGCTTCGCAGACCGATTTCGACATCGTGCGCCACCTGATCGACAAGCGGCTGATTCCGGACGATGTGACGCCGATGGTCATCACCCAGTTGCGCGACGACCTGATCCGCCAGACCGTGCGCAGCGCGCTGGGCGCGCGGCGCGTCATCGTGCATTTCTACAATGCCATCGCGCCGGCCTGGCGCGAGATCGTGTTCGGCATGAGCGTGCCGCAGATCATCGAGATGGTCCGCCATCACATCGGCCTGCTGGCGGAGCTGACCGCCAGGCATCCCGAGACCGAGTGGGTATTGCAGTATTCGCCCGAGACCTTCTGCATGGCCGAACTGGAAGTGTCGCTGGCCGTGTGCAATGCCGCCATCGAAACCTGGGATGCCGGACCCGGCCGGCCCATGATCATCAACCTGCCCACCACGGTGGAGGTCGCCACGCCCAATGTGTTCGCCGACCAGATCGAATGGATGGACCGGCGCCTGGCGCGCCGCGAGCACATCGTGCTGTCGGTGCATCCGCACAACGACCGGGGCACCGGGGTGGCGTGCGCCGAGCAGGCGCTGCTGGCGGGCGCGCAGCGAGTCGAGGGTTGCCTGTTCGGCAATGGCGAGCGCAGCGGCAACCTGGACGTGGTGACCCTGGCGCTGAACCTGTATACGCAGGGCATCGCGCCGGGGCTGGATTTTTCCGATATTGCCGCCGTTGCGCGCATCGCCGAGGAATGCACGGCCCTGCCCATCCATCCCCGGCATCCCTACGTGGGCGACCTGGTGTTCACGGCGTTCTCGGGCTCGCACCAGGACGCCATCGCCAAGGGGTTCGCCGCGCAGCGCGAGGGCGGGCCATGGCGCGTACCGTACCTGCCGATCGATCCCAAGGACCTGGGCCGCACCTACGACAGTATCGTGCGGGTCAACAGCCAGTCGGGCAAGGGCGGCATTGCCTACCTGCTGCAGCGCGACCACGGCATCGTGATGCCGCGCCGCATGCAGGTGGAATTCAGCGCCATCGTGCAGAAGCTGGCCGACGCCAGCGAGGCCGAGCTGAGCAGCGCCGCCATCTGGGACTTGTTCCAGCGCACCTACCTGGCGCCGGCGGCGGGTGCGTACGCGTACCGGGGCCACCGGCTGTCCGACGCGCCACAGGGACAGCGCATCGAGCTCGAGCTGGCGGCGCCGGACGGCGCCGTGCGCCGGCTGCAGGGCGTGGGCAACGGGCCGATCGACGCCACGGTGGCGGCGCTGGGGCTGCCCTTGCGGATCGACAGCTATGAGGAACGCAGCCTCGCCACGGGGGCGGACGCCGCGGCCCTGGCCGTGGTCGAGGCGGCATGGCCCGGCGTGGCGGGCTCGCGTTTCGGCGCGGGCCTGCATGCCAACATCGTGACCGCTTCGGTGCAGGCCGTGCTGAACGCCGCGGCGCGTTTCGGCGCCGGCGGGCCCGCCCAGCCGTGACCGCGCCCGCGCGGCGCGATGCGCGCCGCGCGGGCTGGCGGCCGGCATATACGGCCATTGATTGGTGCCCGTGAGGCAACACCGTGGTCCCTTGGCGGCGTCTACCGGGTTGGCCGGGCCGGACCTACGATTTGCCCGTTGCCCAAGCCAACACAACGCTCCGGCCACCTTCGCGGGTGGCGCCAACCAACCGAGGGAATCATCATGACCCAACGCCTGAACGCAGCCGCCCACGCCCCCGATCTGTTCAAGAAGTTCGCCGAGTTCGGCATGCTGCTCAAATCCCGGTCGATCGAGCCGTCGATCCTGCACCTGGTCGAGATCCGCGCCTCGCAAATGAACGGCTGCGGCTTTTGCCTGGATATGCACGTGAAGCAGGCCAGGATCCACGGCGAACGCGAACTGCGCCTGCACCACGTCGCCATCTGGCGCGAATCCACGCTGTTCTCGCCGCGCGAGCGCGCCGCGCTGGCCTGGACCGAGGCGCTGACGCACCTGGGGGTCCAGGGCGTGCCCGACGAGGTCTATGAGCGCGTGCGCAGCCAGTTGTCTGAACAGGAGATCACCGACCTGAGTTTCGCGATCGTGACCATCAACGCCTGGAACCGGCTCAACGTCGGGTTCCGCACCGTTCCGGGCTCGGCCGACAAGCTGTTCGGCCTGGACAAGGCCGAATTGAACTGAGGAAGCCCATCATGAAAATCCTGGTCATCGGCGGAACCGGCCTGATCGGTTCCAAGCTCGTCGACATCCTGGCCCGGCGCGGCCACCAGGCCATTGCCGCGGCGCCCAGCACCGGCGTGAACACGCTGACGGGCGCAGGCCTGGACGCGGCGCTGGTCGGCGTGGACGTGGTGGTGGACGTCGCCAATTCGCCTTCATTCGAGGACAAGGCGGTGCTGGAATTCTTCCAGACCTCGGGCCGCAACCTGCTGGCAGCCGAGGCGGCGGCCGGCGTGCGCCACCATGTGGCGCTATCGGTGGTGGGCACGCACCGGCTGGCCGCAAGCGGCTACTTCCGCGGCAAGATCGCCCAGGAAAACCTGATCGAGGCCGCGTCGATTCCCTACACCATCGTGCACAGCACGCAGTTCTTCGAGTTCCTCGGCGGCATCGTGCAATCGGGTACTGAAGGCGATGCGGTGCGCCTGTCGCCGGCGTTCATGCAGCCGATCGCCTCCGATGACGTGGCCGCGGCCGTGGCGGACGTGGCGCTCGCGGCGCCGCTGAACGCCACGGTCGAAATCGCCGGCCCCGAGCGGGTGCGCCTGGCGGACCTGGCGCAGCGCTACCTGCGTAAAATCGGCGACGCGCGCACTGTGGTGGCGGACGGCGAGGCGCGCTATTTCGGCGCCGCGCTGGACGACGACACCCTGGTGCCCGGGCCGGGCGCGCGCCTGGGCCGGATCGACTTCGAAACCTGGTTCAGCCGCTCTCGTCCCCAGCAAGCCGCCTGACCGCACGAGAATGCCGATGAGCAAGCCGCAAGCCCCGTCCCTGTCGCTGCTGGAAAAATACCGTGGGGAAGACTTCCGGGCCCTGTACACCACCCGCGTCACCGTGCGGGGCGGGGAGGCCGCCCATGGCAGGGCGTCCGGCATTGCGCGTTCCGACGACGGCGCATTGCAGGTGGACTTGCGGCTGCCGGCCGAACTGGGCGGGCAGGGGGGCGGGACCAATCCCGAGCAACTGTTCGCGGCCGGCTACGCCGCCTGCTTCCATGGTGCGCTGAGCTTGCTGGCCGCGCAGGCGGGGCTGGCCATTCCGGACGCGGCGGTGACCGCGTGCGTCACCTTTGGACGCGATCCGGTCGATGGCCTGTACGCCCTGACCGCTCACATCGAAATCCATTTGCCGGGGCTGGACAAGCCCGTGGCCGAGGAGCTGGTGCGCAATACCGAGCGCCTGTGTCCCTACGCGAAGATGGCGCGGCGCGGCATCGACAGCGTGGTGGCGCTGACCCAATAGCGCACCGGTCACGGCTGCTTCAACAGCAGGCTTTGCAGGATCTGCAAGTCCTGCGCGCGGATCTGCTCGGTCATGTAGTCGATGAAGGCGCGCATGCGCGACGGCAAGTGCTGGCGGCTCAGGAAGCACAGATAATGGCCGCGGTCGTCGGGCGCATACTGCGGCAGGCAGGCCACCAGCCGGCCCGCGCGCAGGTGCTCGCACACCTGGTAGCCGGCCATCTGGGCGATGCCATGGCCGTCCAGCACGGCCTGCAGCACCAGGTCGGCATCGTTGAAGGCCAGCATCCCCGGCGGCGTGAACTTGCGCAGGTGGCCGCCCACCTTGAATTCCCATTCGAACACCCGGCCCGAGGCCAGGCGGAAGTTGACGCAGTCGTGGCTGGCCAGCTCGTCGATATCGCGCGGCAGCGGCTGCCGCGCCGCGTAGGCCGGCGACGCGCAGACCAGCATCTGCATGGGGATCAGCTGCTTGGCGATGACCTGGCTGTCTTCCATGCGCCCGTTGCGGAACGAGACATCGATGCGGTCGGTGGTGAAATCGGTGGGGGCATCGTCCAGCAGCAGGTCGATCGCGATGTCCGGGTAGCGGGCGCGAAAGCCATGCAGCAAGGGGGCCACCACCTTGCGGCCGAAGCCGACCGTCGAACATACCCGCAGGTGGCCTGACGGTGGGCCTTCGCGCAGGTCGCGCATGGCATCCAGGGCCTGCACGATGCGCTCCACGCCGGGGTGGCAATTCTCGTAGAAACGTTCGCCCTCGGGGGTGAGCGAGGTGCTGCGCGTAGTCCGCACGAACAGGCGGGTGCCCAATTGGTCTTCCAGCTTCTGCACACTGCGGCTGACCGCGGAGCGGCCGATGCCCAGGCGGTCGCCGGCCTTGGCGAAATTGCCTTCGGCCGCCACCGCGATGAAGGCGACCACCCCCGCGTAGCTGGTGGCGAAGCTGTATGCCAGGGAATCGGCGCCGTTGGATGGCGCGGCCGGGTTGGACGGAGCGGGCGGCAGGGCGAGAGGGGAGAGGGTCGGCATGGTCGCTGGAAGAATGGAAGGGTGGTCCATGCCTCCAAGACGTTCCAGCCTGCGATTTTGTGACGCAGTTTGAAAAAAATCCCGGTTTCCGCATCGTGGAAAACCAGGGCTCCGCCCGCCAGCGGCCGGGCCGCCCCCGGGCGGCGCGCTTATTGCAGCGGCAGGAGCGCGGGCGTGCCCGCTTTCTTGACCAGCACGACCACGAACTTGGCCGGCTCGGTCTGGCTGGCGTTGCGGCCGACGGTGTGAATATCGTCCGGTCCCTCGTAGAAAGTCTGTCCGGGCTTCAGCGTCACCTCCCGGCCGCCCTTGACCTGCATCACGATGCTGCCTTCCAGCACATAGACGAAGGCGTGGGCATCGTGCCGGTGAATGGGGTCGGCCGCGCCGGGCGGGTAGTCGACGAGGAGCATGAGAGCCTCCTTGCCGGGGATGTCGGGCAGCGCCTTGGTCAGCAGCGGCGTGACGATGGGGTCGGCCGCCCCGCCCGCGTGGCCCGCGTGGCCGGCCGGCGGCGCCGCGTGGGCCGGCGCGCCGAGCAGGACGCCGGCGGCAATGAAGGGTAATGCGATTTTCATGAGCTTCGACATGGCCTTTCCTTGGTCAGTGGGGAGACAGGCCTATCGTAGGAGCCGCGCCGGCGGCCCGGTAGATCCGCGCGCGGGATCACGGTGTTGAACGTCCGGCACCAATGCGCGCGCGGCGCCGGCCAAGGCCCCAGGGCCAGGCCCTAGCCGTGCGCCAAGGCGCTGGCGATGCGTTCGAGCTTGTCCGGATTGCGCTGCACCAGTATGCGGGTGATGCGCTGGCCGTCGGTATCGTAGGACTGCACCGACTCCAGGCTGCCGTTGATGAAGCGCAGCAGGGCCCATTGGCCGTTGACTTCGGCCAGCTCTACGCGCACGCCGTCGCCGAAGCGCCGCGTGCCGGCATAGAACAGCTGCGCCAGGCGCTTGCCGCCCACCAGCCGGGCGAAACTGGGCACTCTGCCGCCGCCGTCGCCGATCAATTCGGCATCGTTGTCGAGCAGGGCGTGCAGGGTATGGAAGTCGCCCTGTTGCATCGCCTGCGCGAATGCCTGCATCAGCCGGCGGTGCGTGTCGCGCGGCACGGTCCGGCGCGGATCGGCCTGGCGCAATTGCTGCCGGGCGCGCCGCACCAACTGGCGGCACGCCGCCATGCTCTTGCCCAGTGTCAACGCGACATCTTCATAGTCGGCGTCGAACACCTCGCGCATCAGAAAGGCGGCGCGCGCTTCGGGCGAGAGGCGTTCCAGCATGAACAGGAAGGCCACCGAGACATCGTCGGCGAACTCGCGGATCTGCTCGGGCGTGTCCGGCGCCGCCATCAGCATGGGTTCCGGCAGCCAGGCGCCCACGTAGTGGGCCCTTTCAGCCTTGGCCGCGCGCAGGCGGTCGAGGGCCAGGCGGGTGGTCACCGTCACCAGCCAGGCTTCGGGGCTTGCCAGCCCGGCGTGGTCGGCCTCGTGCCAGCGCAGCCAGGCATCCTGCACCACGTCCTCGGCGTCGGCCACCGTGCCCAGCATGCGGTAGGCAAGGGCGTACAGGCGCGCGCGATGCTGGTTAAACAAACGGGTGGGGTCGGTCATGGGGCGAGCCGGCGCCAGGAGGCAGGGACCGGTATTTTGCGATCCCCCCGGCGAAACGGCAAGCCGCCCCGCCGTCCGAGGCCGGCCCGGCCCGCGTTCTCGCAGGAATGCCGCCCGCAACTGGTATTCTCCCCGTCATGGCCCGGCCGTCATCGCTCATCTGCCTCGACACGCTGCTGCGCGGCGTCGAGCGCCGCTATCGCTTGCCGGACCTGCCTTCCGACAGCGGCGGGCAGTCGCGCGGCGACACGGCCACCGAGCTCGCGCTGGCGATCGAACGGGTCCGCCAGGAAATCGCGCGCGGCGCCATTCCGGACGCGGCCCGGCAACGCCAGTTCGTCGAGTTGCTGCGGCAATTGATTCGCGATGCCATGCGCGCGAACCAGGGCGACCCAGTGTTCCAGGCCATGGTGCTGCGCCATGCGGCGCCGCGGGTGCGCGAATACGCGTCGCTGTCGGCCCATGCCGGGCAGTATCGCCGCGCCGTCCATGGCGCCGTCAACACCTTCGCCCATCCGGCCAAGCAACAGCGCATGCCGCCGGGCCGCTTGCGCGCCGCCCTGGCGCGCTTGCACGGGGCGGCGTCGGCGGCGGCCTGGACGGCACTGGCCGATACTGCGCGCGACACCCTGGCCATGCCGGAGCTGGCCGCCGAGCCCGCCATCGCGCAAGGCCTGGAGCGCCTGCTGGCCGAGCCCGCCCTGGGCCGCCTGCGACGGCTCGACGCCTTGGCGTCCGATGCGCTGGCACGGCAATACCAATCCCTGTGGGACCGCAACAGCCCGCGCCCGGGCAGCGACACGGCTGCCATGCAGGGCTCGGCCTCGCGGCGCCGCGGCGCCGCGGTCGAAGCGCTGGCCGCGCGCGCCCTCGAGGCGGTGGCCCGGCGGCTCGACGGCCTGGACGGCGCCGGGCGGCCCTACCGGGTGGTGACCTCGATGCGCGTCCCGGCGGCCATACCGGGCGAGGCGGCGCGCGCCAAGACCGAATGGGACGCCATCCTGCTGCGGCGGGCCAGTACCGTTGCGGCCGAGCCGGTGTGGGACATCTGCCTGTTGGTGGAGGCCAAGGCCTCGGCCGACGCGGCCGGCACCGACCTGCCGCGCCTGTTGCGCGGCCTGCGCCTGCTGGCGCACGCGGTGCCGGACGGGATTTATCCCTTTGAAACGCGCCAGGGCGTGGTGCGGCTGCGCGGCGCCTCGCTGGCCAGGCTGCCGGACGACGCGGCCGGCCTGGCGGCAACGGTGCTGTACTGCTGCGACGCGCCTGTCGAAGCGGAGCCGCGCCTGCTCAGCGCCGCCAGCCGCATGCAGTTGTTGTCCGCGCCGGCCAGCCTGGCGTTCGCCAGCGGCCTGGCGGCGGGACGGCAGGGCGACGCGGCCGAGCTGGAGCCGGTCTGGGCCGACTTGCTGCAATCGCCCCGGTGGCGGGCGGTGCTGAATCAATACCCGGCGCTGCGCCAGGCGCGGGAACTGATGGTGCATCCGGATGACCTGATGCGGGCGGCCGCGATGTTCCGGACAGGCGCGGAAAACGAGTCGCCATGATGGGCGACGTGGCGCTCCTGATTGATGCGGGTGGATTTCATTCTTGGCGCCTGGATGCCGCCGCCTTCTTCAGCACCAGCACCTCGCTGCAGCCGTCCTGCACCGTGTCGCCGTGCTGGTTCACCAGCCGGAGCCGTCGATCCACCGCGCCGACGCGCGCGCTGGCGCCGGGCTTGACGGCCAGGATCTCCAGCACCAGGTGCAGCGTGTCGCCCACGAAGATGGGCTTCTCGAATTTCCATTCGCGCAGCGACAGCATCGCCACCACCGAGCGATGAAAGATGCCCAGTTCGTGCATCATGCCGGTGGCGATCGCGATGCCCAGCGCGCCATGCACCAGACGCTGCCCATACTTGGTGCCTGCCGCGTACACCTGGTCGGCATGGGTCGGGTTCCAGTCGCCCGACAGCATCGAGAACATCGTCAGGTCGGCCTCGGTAATGGTGCGGGCGCCGCTTTCGAATGCCTGGCCGGCGTGGAAGTCTTCGAAGTACAGGGAATGGGAGCTCATCGCGGTGCGGGTGGGACGGGCCGGGCGTCAGGCCGGCGTTTCCTGTTGCAGGCGTTCCTCGGCCATCTGGCGCAGGCGCACCCGCTGGATCTTGAAACCGTTGGCGCTGGCGGCGGTGGGGAACTCATCCACCAGCCACAGCCGAGCCGGCACCTTGAAGGGCGCCAGCGAGGCGCGCAGCGGCGCCAGCAGCGCCTCGGGCGTCGCGCCGGGATCGGCGATGACGAAGGCTGCCGCGCGCGGCTGGCCGTCCAGCTCGATGCCGACCACCTGGGCGTTGCGCACCCCCGGCTGCCGCGCCAGGGCGTGCTCGATCTCGGCCGGGTCGACCAGGTAGCCGCCCAGCCGCAGCGCGTCGCCCATGCGGGCCAGGTAGACGAAACTGCCGTCGGGGCGCAAATAGCCCAGGTCGCCGGTGCGGAAGTAGCCATCGGGCGTCATGGCCTGCGCGGTGGCATCGGGGTTGTCGAGATAGCCGATGAAATTGCCCGGCGCGCGAATCTCGATCTCGCCCTGTTCGCCGGGCCGGCATGGCGCGCCGTTGGCGGGGTCGCGCACCCGCACTTGCGCCGCCGCGCCGGCCGCCGGGCGGCCGCCGCCGAGGGCGCGCTCGGCCACCGGCAACCCGGCGGCCTGCAGCGCGAACAGCGCCTGCACCTCGCTGGAACCGTACAGGCCGCGCAGCGGCAGGCCGCGTTGTTGCAGGCGCTCGACCAGTTCCACCGCGCCCGGGCTGAACGTGGCGAAGCCGAACACCCGGGCATCCGGGAACGGCCGCGCGCCGGGCGCCTCGTCGGCAATGCGGCGCAGCATCTCGTCGCTGCCGAACAGGTGCGTGATGCGCTCCTCGCGCAACAGCCGGGCGGCCCGCGGCGCATCGAACAGGTCCATCATGACGATCGGCGCGCCGGCCTCGAGGGCGGCCAGCGCGCCGTTCAGGCCGAACACGCCGCACAGCGGCAGGGCGGCCAGCAGCCGGGCGCCCGGTTCGCGAAAACCACAGGAGGCGGCTACATGGCGGCTGTGCACCGCCAGCGTGGCGGCGCTGTGCATGACCAGCTTGGGTCCCTTGGTGGTGCCCGACGTGGTGAACAGGATGACTTCGCGCGCCGGGTCGGCGGCATCGGCCGGCGCCGCGGCGGCTATGCCCGGGTCATCGAGGTCGAAGGCCACGGTGCGGCGCCCGCAGACCGGGGCGGGCGCCGCGCTGCCCGGGTCGACCAGGGCGATGCGTTCCAGGTCTGGCAGGGCGGCCGGGTCCACCCCGGCCAGCACGGCCGGGAAGTCGATCTTGCGGAACGACGGCTGCATCAGCAGCATGCGGGCGCGCGAGCGCGTCAGGATGTATTCCAGCTCGGCGCTGCGGTAGCGAGTGTTGATGGCCACCAGCGTGGCGCCGCGCTGCGCCAGGCCGAACAGCAGGGCCAGCCATTCGCGGCGGTTGGCCAGCCAGACCGCGACCTTGTCGCCCGGGCCGATGCCCTGGGCGGCCAACCACTGTGCCGCGCGCTGGCACAGGCCGTGGAAGTCGCGATAAGTCAGCGCGCCGGCTTCGTCGATCAGCGCGGTGTCCTCGGGCCGCGCCCGCAGGTGCGCGGCGTACAGGTCCGCCAGGCGCGCGGGCGCCGGCGCGGCGGGTCCGGGCATCAGTACAGCTCCATCAGGTCGGTGTTGTCGGCAAAGTCGGCCGGCACGCCGGCGCGGATCAGCGCGCCGGACTTCATCACGATGACGCGGTCGGCGATCTTCAAGGCCTCGCGCACGTTCTGTTCCACGATCAGGATGGACATGCCGCGCTGCTGCTGCAGCGCGCGCACCGGGCCCATCAGGTCCTGGAACAGTTTGGGCGCCAGGCCGATCGAGGGTTCGTCCAGCAGCAGGCAGCGCGGCTGGCTGAGCAGGGCGCGGCCGAGCGACACCATCTGCTGCTGGCCGCCCGACAGGGTGCCGGCGCGCTGGCCGTAGAACTTGCGCAGGGCCGGCAGCACCTCCATGACCCAGTCCAGGCGCGCCGCGTGCTCATGCTTGGGCACGCCGGCCGACCACAAGCCCAGCCGCATGGTCTCGGCCACGGTCAGGCCGGGGAAGATGCCGCGCCCTTCGGGCACCATCGAAATGCCGGCCGCGGCCAGGCGCCGCGGATCGGGCCGCGCCACTTCGACGCCGTCGAGCAGCACGCTGCCGGCCTGCGGCGCGAGCAGGCCGAACAAGGCCTTCAGCAAGGTCGATTTGCCGGCGCCGTTGTGGCCGATCAGGCACAGCACTTCGTTGGCGTCGAGCCGGACGTCCAGGCCGTCGAGCACCGGCCGGCCGCCGTAGCCGGCGCGCAGGCCGCGTGCTTCCAGGACAGCGGGGGCGGCGGCGCTCATGCGCGTTCTCCGAAGTAAATGGCGGCCAGCTGCGGGTCCTTCAGAATCGCCGCCGGGTCGCCGCAGGCTAGCAGCCGGCCTTGGTCCAGGAAGGCCAGGCGGTCCGACAGTTGCGTGACCAGGTCCAGGTTGTGCTCGATGATGCAGATGGTGATGTCGCGCGCCGCGTAGTCGCGCAGCAGCGCCACGAAGCGCGCGAACGAGCGCGGGTCGAGGCCCGAGGCCGGTTCGTCCAGCAGCCACAGCGACGCGTCGCCGGCCATGATGCGGGCCAGGCTCAGGAACTTGCGCTCGGCATAGGCCAGGTCGGCGGCGCGCTCGTGGCGCTTGTCCCACAGGCCGGTCTCGTGCAGCACCGCTTCGATGCGCGCGCGGTCGGCGCGCGGCTGCCACAGCCAGCTGCCGCGCTCGACCACGGTGGTGACGTTCTCCAGCACGCTCATGTGCGTGAACAGGCGCAGGTCCTGGAAGGTGCGGCCGACGCCGCGGCGGGCGATCTGCCAGGGCGCCATGCCGGCCAGCGGCTGGCCATGCAAGTACACCGCGCCCGCCGAAGGCGCCAGGTGGCCGGTGATCATGTTGAATAGGGTGGTCTTGCCGGCGCCGTTGGGACCGACCAGGGTGGTGATCTGGCCGGCCGGCAGGTCCAGCGAGACGTCGCTGATGGCCTGCAGGCCGCCGAAGCGCTTGGACAGCCCCGACAGGCGCAGCAACATGGCGGAAGCGTCGGCGGCCGCCTTCATGCGCGGTCTCCCTTGCGGCGGCCGCCCACCAGGCCGCCGGGCCGGTACATCATCAGCAGCACCATGATGGTGCCGTAGACGATCTGCTGCACGGTGCCCAGCTCGGCGGGCGGCAGGAAGGGCAGGTAGGTCAGGGCGGCCGGCAGCAGCATCAGCAGCGCCGCGCCGATGAGGGGGCCGAATACCGTGCCAGTGCCGCCGATGATGACCATGGCCATCAGCAGGATGGAGGTTTCCAGCATGAAGCCTTCGACGTTGACGAAACTCATGTAGAAGGCATAGATGGCCCCGGCCACCGCCGCCAGGCCGGCCGAAACGGCCACCGACAGCGTCTTGATGGCGGCCACCCATTTGCCGGCCGCCTGGGCGGCCGATTCGCTGTCGCGGATGGCCATCAGGCTGCGTCCGAAGCTGCCGCGCAGCAAGGCCGTGGTGATGAGCAGCACGGCGGCCAGGCCGGCCGCCGCCAGCGCCAGGAACTCGGCCGGGGTGGCCAGGGCGTGGCCGAAGATCGTCGGCGGCGGGATGCCCACCAGCCCGCCCAGGCCGCCGGTGACGCCCTTCCATTCGGAGAACACGGTGACGCCGATCACCTGCAGGCCCAGCGAAGCGGCCACGAAATATTCGCCGCGCACGCGCAGCGCCGGCAGGGCCAGCGCCATGGACAGCACGGCCGACACCAGCACCGCGCCGCCGACGCACAGCAGCAGCGAGTCGCTGAAATGCATGGCGATGTTGGCCGCGGTATAGGCGCCGACGCCGAAGAAGATGGCGTGGGCCAGCGAGAAAATCCCCGCGTACCCCATGATGAAATTGAGCGTCACCGCCAGCATGGCGTTGATGCAGAACAGCACGGCAATGTTTTGCAGGTAGGCCAGCATGCGTTGCCTCTGTCGGATGGCTACGAGGCCACGGCGCGGCCGAACACGCCGCCGGGCCGGAACAGGATGAACAGGAACAGCACCACGAAGGTGACCGCTTCGCTCCATTGCGGATCGATCCAGGCCAGCGAGAGGTTTTCCGCCATGCCCAGCAGCAGCCCGGCCACGGCCGCGCCGCGCAGGCTGCCCACGCCGCCGACGATGGTGGCGGCGATGCTGATCAGCATGACGTGATGGCCCATGGCGGGGTTCAGCCCGGACGTGGCCGCCGTCAGGATCGCCGCCGGAACCGCCAGCAGCGAGCCGATCAGGAACACATACTGCGACAGCCGCCGCGGGGTCAGGCCGTAGACGCGCACCAGCTCGGGATTCTCGCCCAGCGCGCGCAGGGCCAGGCCCAGGTTGGTGCGCGTCAGCAGCCATTGCAGCGCGCCGAACGCCAGCAGCGCGCACAGCACCGCCACGGCCGCCATCGGCGCCACGTACAGGCCGGGCAGCAGCTCGACGCTCTTGCTGAGCGGGGTGGGCACCGTGACCAGGCCCCGGCCGAAGCCGATGGTGATCAGGTTCTGCACCACGATGGCGAGCCCGAACGAGGCGACGAACACGGTGAAGAACGCGCCCTCGTGGCGCTGGATGGCGGCATACACGTAGCGGTCGACCAGCACGCCGAACAGGGCGGCGGCTGCGGCGGCGCCCAGCGCGGCCAGCGGCCAGGCCCAGCCCAGCGCGGTATACAGCTCGTAGAACACGAAGCCAGCCAGCGTGAACGCGGCGCCGTGGGCCACGTGGAAGACGCGGGTCGTGCCGAAAATCAGCGAGAAACCCGCCGCGATCAAGGCATACAGGGCGCCGGTCTGGATGCCGTTGATGAACAGCTGGACGAACAACATGGCGGCAGCGAGCGTGGCGGCGCCGCGCTTATTGCGCCACGTCGGCGAGCGGCTTGGCGCCGTTCTCGCCGATCTGGTTGATCTGGATCGGCGCCTTGATGGTGCCGTCCTCGGCGAACGACACGGTCGCGCCCACGAATTCGAAGGTGGGCGTGGCCTTGCGCTGCGCCAGCAGGTTCTCGCCGGTGACCGGCTTGCCGGCCTTTTCCAGCGCGGCGGCCAGCACGGCGAAGGTGCGCACGGCGTTGTAGTAGTTCAGCACGTACATGTTGGGCGCCTTGCCGTGCTGCTTCTTGTAGTCCGCCAGCATGCGCTGCGTGATGTCATCCTGCTTGTCCCAGTCGACCTTCTGGCTGGTGAAGATCGCGCCGCGCGATTCGGGCAGGCCCAGCGTCGAGGGGATGGCGAAGGCCGAATAGCTGACGATCTGCTGCGATACGCCGTTGTCGCGCAGCTGCTTGACGATCTGCCCCTGCTGGCTGCCGTACGAGGCGATATACACCGCGTCGGGCTTGACGTCGCGCACGCGCGCGGCGATGCCGGAGAACTGCTGGGCGGTGGCGGGCACCGAGAAGCTGCCCGCCAGCTCGCCGCCGGCCTTGCCGAGCTCGGCTTCCAGCTCCTTGACCACCGACTGGCCCAGCGGGTCGTCCACGTAGACCAGGGCGATGCGCTTGATGCCGCGCTCCTTGACCAGGTAGGGCACGATGGCGCGCACTTCGAAGTCGACCAGCGGGATGGTGTTCCAGAAGTAATCGCCCAGGTCCGCCAGGTCGGGCCCGACGCCGCCGCCGTTGACCATCACCGTCTTGCTGCGCGTGCCGACCGGGGCGATGGCCTTCGACACGCCGGTGAAGGCGCTGAGCACGAACGGCACCTTGGCGACGTTGACCAGCTTGTTCATGCCGATGACGCCCTGCATGGGCAGGGCCTGGCTGTCCTCGTACACGATGGACAGCTTGCCCGACAGCATCTTGGAAGCATTGATGTGCTCGACCGCCAGGTTGGCGCCGGAAGAGAAGATCTGGCCGTATTCGGCATTGCTGCCGCTCATGGGCAGCAGCCCGCCGATGGCCAGGTCGGCCGCGGCGGCCTGCGACGTCAGAATCAGGCCTTGGCACAGCGCCAGGCCGGCAAGCAGCTTCTTCATGAATGTCTCCACACGGGGCGTCATTATTGTGCGCCGCAACGCCGTGCCGGACGGGCGGGCGGCTTGGAAAATGCTAGCCATTCCCCCTGGCCGAACCTATTCGGATTTGCTTAACGCCGGGTTTTCCCGTGTGGATTGGCGGCCAATCGGGGCGGGCGCCAGGCCTGCGCCAGCCCCGCGGCATCAACGCGCCAATGCGGCGATTTCCGCGTCGCTCTTGCCCAGCACGTCGCGCAGGATCTCGCGGGTATGCTGGCCCAGCAGCGGCGGGGCGTTGCGGTACACCACCGGCGAGGCCGAGAAGCGCAGCGGGCTGGCGGTGACGGCGGCGCTGCCGCCCAGCGGGTGCGGCAGGTCGCGGCGTAATTGGCGCGCCTGCGCTTGCGGGTGGGCGAACGCCTGGGCAATGTTGTTGATCGGGCCGCAGGGCACGCCGGCCGCTTCCAGCCTGGCGATCCAGTCGTCGCGGCGACCGCGCTTCATGATGTCGCCCAGCAGGGCGATCAGCGCGTCGCGGTTGGTGACGCGCAGGCGGTTGGTGGCGAAGCGCGGGTCGTCGCCCAGCTCCGGCGCGCCGATCGCCTTGCAATAGGCCCGGTACTGGGATTCGTTGCCGGTGGCCACGATCAGGTGGCCGTCGGCAGCCGCGAATACCTGGTAGGGCACCACGTTCTGGTGCGCATTGCCGGCGCGGGTGGGCGCCACGCCGGAGGCGAAGTAGTTGGAGTTCTGGTTGGCCAGCATGGCAACGTGGCAATCCAGCAGGGCGATGTCCAGGTGCTGGCCCCGGCCGCTGCGATGGCGTTCCTGCAGGGCCGCCAGCACGGCCACGGTGGCGTACATGCCGGTGATGATGTCGGTGACGGCCACGCCGGCCTTCTGGGGGCCGCCGCCCGGCAGGTCGTCGCGTTCGCCGGTGATGCTCATCAGCCCGCCCAGGCCCTGGATCATGAAGTCGTAGCCGGGCAGGTGGGCGCAGGGGCCGTCCTGGCCGAAACCGGTGACCGAGCAGTAGATCAGCCGCGGGTTGAGCTGTTTCAGGCTGTCGTAGTCCAGGCCGTACTTGCGCAGCCCGCCGACCTTGAAGTTCTCGACCAGGATGTCGCTCTTGGCCGCCAGCTCGCGTATCAGCGCGGCGCCGGCGGGCGTGGCCATGTCGGCTTCCAGGGAACGCTTGTTGCGATTGGCGCTCAGGTAGTAGGCGGCTTCCGAAGTGTCCTGGCCGGCGCCGTCCTTCAAATAGGGCGGGCCCCAGTGGCGGGTGTCGTCGCCGGTTCCCGGGCGCTCGACCTTGATGACGTCGGCGCCCAGGTCGGCCAGGTTCTGGGTGCACCAGGGGCCGGCCAGGATGCGGCTCAGGTCGAGCACGCGGATGCCGTCCAGCGGCGGGGGGCGGGATTCCATGTGTATGACTGCTCTTTGCGCGTGGCCGCGCCTCAGGAAACGATGGTGGCGGCGCCGTGGCTCATGACCACCACGTCGCGCGCCGGCGCGCGCACGGTGAACTGCAGCGCGCCGTCGGCGCCGCGCCACATGTCGAACTGCAGCGTTTCGCCCGGGTAGACCGGCGCCGAGAAGCGGGCGTCCAGGCTGGTCAGGCGCGCAGCGTCGTAGTCGCACCAGCTCCTGACAATGGCGTGCGCCGCCATGCCGTAGGTGCACAGGCCGTGCAGGATGGGCTGCGGGTAGCCGGCGCGGCGCGCGACTTCCGGGTCGGCGTGCAGCGGATTGCGGTCGGCGTTCAGGCGATACAGCAGCGCGGCGTTGGGCGCCACCGCCAGGCTGCATTGCCGGTCGGGCGCGCGCGTCGGCGCGGGCGCCAGCGGCGCGGGGCTGTCGTCGCTGCGTGCCAGGCCGCCGTCGCCGCGGCAGAAGGTGGTCTGCCGCAGCGTGGCCAGGCAGGCGCCGGATTCGTCGTGCAGCTTGCGTTCGGTGATCACCAGCGCGCCCTTGTCGGCGCCCTTGTCGATGACGTGCGTGATGCGGCTCTTGCCGACCACCGTGCCGCTGGCCGGCAGCGGCGCGTGCAGCGCCAGGCGCTGCTCGCCGTGCACCAGCCGCACCCAGTCGATGCCGGCGCGCGGGTCGTTCATCCAGAAGCCGGGGTGGGCCAGCACGGTGGCCAGGGTCGGGAACGCCCGCAAGTCCCGCTCGTAGACGTAGCGCAGCTGGTCCGCGTCGAGCGGATCGTGCCCCAGGCCGATGCCGAGTGCGTACAGCATCGTGTCCTTGTCATCGTAGCGATGGCGGATGTCTTCGAAGCGCCAGTTCTTGATGGTGTCGTAGTCCATGGCCGCCTCAGATGGGATCCCAGTCGATGACGTCGGGCGAGCGCTCCAGCGCATAGAAATGCTTGCGCATGGCCGGCATGGCTATCTCGCCGATCAGCTCGGGCGTCCAGCCTTCGCTGTAGTGCACGCTGCGCAGCGGGCGCGGCTGGCTCATCAGCATGATCTCGTTGGCGCGCACGGCGAAGATCTGCGCCGTGATCTCGCTGGCCGCGTCGCTGGCCAGGTACACCGCCAGGGGGGCCACCTTGTTGGCTTCCATTTTCTTCAGTTTCTCGACGCGCGCCTTCTCGGCCTCGGTCTCGGCCGGGATGGAGCTGGTCATGCGGCTCCAGGCGAATGGCGCGATGCAGTTCGAGCGCACGTGGTAGCGCGCCATGTCGAGGGCGATGGATTTGGACAGGGCGACGATGCCGAGCTTGGCGGCGGCATAGTTGGCCTGGCCGAAATTGCCGATCAGGCCGGAGGTGGAGGTCATGTGGACCAGCGCGCCGGATTCCTGCTCGCGGAAGTAGGGAGCCGCGGCGCGGCTCATGTAGAACGAGCCGTTAAGGTGCACGTCCAGCACCTGGCGCCATTCTTCTTCGCTCATCTTGTGGAATACGCGGTCGCGCAGGTTGCCCGCGTTATTGACCACTGCGTCGATACGCCCGTAGGCGTCGACGGCGGTCTTGATGATGCTGTGGGCGCCCTCGTAGCTGGCCACGCTGTCGGTATTGGCGCAGGCCTGGCCGCCGGCGGCGACGATTTCCCGGACCACCGACTCGGCCGGCCCGGCGCCGCCGCCTTCGCCCTGCAGCGAGACGCCGATGTCGTTGACCACCACCTTGGCGCCCGCCGCCGCCATCGCCAGCGCGATGCCGCGCCCGATGCCGCCGCCGGCGCCCGTTACAACCACCACCTTTCCTGCAACCATGCCGCTCATGAGGATTCTCCTTTGGGGGGCCGCGCCAGCATGCCGCGCCCCGACTCTCTGCATGGTAGATTTCAGGACCGGGCAGCGGAATTCAAAATTAAAGACACCCCCCTTTTGCGTGGCGGAACATGAGACACGACCTGACCGACCTGCGTTTGTTCGTGAACGTGGGTGAAACCCTTAATCTGACGCGCGCGGCCGAGCGCACCTTCCTGTCGCTGCCCGCGGCCAGCGCCCGCATCAAGAACATGGAAGAGGCCTTCAAGGCCCGCCTGCTGGTGCGGCAGGCCACCGGGGTGGCGCTGACCCCCGCCGGCGAGGTGCTGCTCAAGCACGCGCACGCGGTGTTCCGCCAGCTCGAATGCCTGAACGCCGACCTGCAGCCGTATTCCAGCGGCATCAAGGGGCGGCTGCGGCTGCTGGCCAATACCACCGCGACCAACTCGTTCCTGGCCGACGCCATGTCCACCTTCCTGGCCGAGAATCCGGACGTGGACATCGAGCTGGAAGAGAAGATCTCCGGCGACATCGTGCTGGCGATCCGCGCCGGGGCTGCGGACCTGGGCATCGTGGCGGGCAATATCGACGTGGACGGCCTGGATGTCATGCCGCTGTTCCGCGACGAGCTGGCCATCGTGACCGCGCTGGGGCACCCGCTCGCGCAGCTCGAGTCGGCGCGCTTCGTCGATGTGATCGATGCCTACCAGTTCGTGGGCATCCACCCCAACAGCGCGATCCAGACCTTCCTGGAGGACATCGCCTCGGGGCTGGGCAAGCGCCTGTGCCAGCGCGTGCACGTCGGCAGCTTCGAGGCGGTATGCCGCATGGTCGAGGCCGGCGCCGGCATTGCGGTGGTGCCGCGCGCCTGCGCGGCGCGCTACAGCCGCCCGCAGGCGCTGCACGTGCTGCGCCTGCAGGATGCCTGGGCGCAGCGCGACCGCCTGCTGTGCCGCCAGCGCGGGCGCGACCTGCCGCGCTTCGTCGAGGATTTCATCGAGCATGTGCGGGTGGCGGCGCGGGCGGCCTGAGCGCGGGCGGCCGGCGCCATCGCGCCGGCGCTGAACGGGGGGTTCGGCAAAAAAGAATCGGCAAGCGGGCATGGCCGCGCGAATAATAAGCGCACCGTGCGGGCCCTGGGGTCCGCGCGCGTTCACAAGAAAACCGGAGACACACCATGCACGATCCGCAACGCCGCCGCCTGATGGCGGCGCTGGGCGCCGCCTGGGCGGCCGCTTCCCTGCCTTCGCCGGCCCGCGCGGCCAAGTGGCCCGAACGCCCCGTGAATTTCATCGTTCCGTTCCCGCCCGGCGGGCCGGTGGATACCACCGCGCGCTTCACCACGCAGCCCCTGGGCGGGATGTGGAAGGTTCCCACCGTGGTAGACAACAAGGCCGGCGCGGGCGGCATCGTCGGCGCGCAGGCGGCGGTCAAGGCGCCGGCCGATGGCTACCACTACTTCTTCGCGTCGATCCATCACGCCGTGCTGCCCAGCCTGCGCGCCAACCTCAGCTACGACGTGATGACCGATTTCGTGCCGGTTGGCCTGGCGGCGGTGTTTCCCGTCGTGCTGGTGGTGCACGAGTCCCTGCCGGTGAAGAGCGTGAAGGAACTGATCGCCTACGCCAAGCAGCACCCCGGCAAGCTGTCGTTCAGCTCGTCGGGCACCGGCGGCGGCACGCACCTGGCGGGCGAGCTGTTCAACAGCATGACGGGCACGCGCATCCAGCACGTGCCTTACCGTGGCAGCGCGCCGGCCATGCAGGACCTGCTGGGCGGCCAGGTCCAGATGATGTTCGCCGACGGGCCGTCGGCCATGCCGCACCTGTCGGGTGGCAAGATCCGTCCGCTGGGGGTCGGCAACCCCGAGCCGTCCGCCCTGTTCCCCGGCATTCCCACCATCGCCGCGTCGGGCGTGCCGGGCTATGAAGCCTATTCCTGGAGCGGCGTGCTGGCGCCGGCCGGCACGCCGGCGGAGATCGTCGAGCGCGTCAATGCCGACATGACCCGGGTCCTGGCCGACCCGGCCACGGTCAAGGGCATGCTGGCCGCCGGCGCCGAGCCCAAGCCTGGCAGTCCGGCGCAGTTCGGCGCCTTCTTGCAGGCCGAACTCGCCAAATGGAGCAAGGTGATCAAGCAGGCCGGCATCAAGGTGGAATGAGCCGCCGGCAGCGAGGCGGCGCGCCGCTATCCCAGCAGCGCCCGCCGCGCGTCGTCGTATTCGCGCGCCAGCTGTTCCACCAGCGCCTGCGTCGACAGCAGCTCCTGCGCCGCCCCCACCCCCTGGCCGGCGCTCCAGACATCTTTCCATGCCTTGGGCCGGGTCCGCTTGTCCAGGTTGACCGGGTTGGCGGCCATCTGGTCGAGCAGGGCGGGATCCAGGCCCGCGGCGACGATGCTGGGCGCCAGGTAGTTGGCCGGTACGCCCGAGAAGTACGGCGTGTAGACCACGTCCTCGACGCTGGCGGACAACACCATCTCCCGGTAGCGGTCGGAGGCCAGCGATTCGTGGGTGGCGATGAAGCGGGTGCCCATGTAGGCGAAATCGCAGCCCAGCGCCTGCGCGGCCAGCACATCCTTGCCATGGCTGATGCAGCCCGACAGCGCCAGCGGGCCGTCGTAGAACGCGCGGATCTCGTTGACCAGCGCGATAGGGTTGATCGCGCCGGCGTGGCCGCCGGCGCCGGCCGCCACCAGGATCAGGCCGTCGACCCCGGCATCAAGCGCGCGCCGCGCGTGTCGCACCGTGGTCACGTCGTGGAACACCAGGCCACCGTGCGGCCGCATCGCTTCCACCACCGCGTCCGGCGCGTGCAGCGATGTCACCACCAGCGGCACCCGGTGCGCCACGCAGATATCCAGGTCGCCGCGCCAGCGGTCGTTGGTGGGGTGCACGATCAGGTTCACGCCATAAGGCGCCACCACACTGCCGGGATGGGCCTGGCGGCGCGCCGCCAGGCCGTCCTCGATGCGCGTAAGCCAGTCGCCCAGCGCCTGCTGCGGCCGCGCGTTGAGCGACGGAAAAGTGCCGATGATGCCCGCCGCGCACTGCGCGACCACCAGGTCGGGCCCCGACACCAGGAACATGGGGGCGCCGATCACCGGCAAGCGGGTGGTGGCGCGCAGGAACTGCAAGACGGACATCGACGGGCTCCGGTCAGTTGGTCTGGATGCCGGCCGACTCGATGACGTCGGCCCACATGGCGTATTCGCGCTCGATGCGCGCCTGCACGGCCTTGCCGTCGCCTTCGTCGACGGTATAGCCGCCCTCGACCATGGCCTTGCGGAATGCCGGATCCTGCGAGACCTCGCGCAGCGCCCGCGCCAGCCGCGACTTGATGTCGCCGGGCAGCCCGGGCGGCGCCATCAGCGCGTACCAGCCGACCACTTCGTAGTCCTTGAGGCCGGCCTCGATCATGGTGGGCACGTCGGGCAGCTCGGGATTGCGCTGGCGCGAGGTCACCGCCAGGGCGCGCGCCTTGCCGCTCTTGATGAACGGAATGGCGGTGCTGGTGATGTCGAACATGAAAGTGATCTTGCCGCTCACCACGTCCATCATGGCCGGGGAGTTGCCGCGGTAGGGCACGTGCAGCATCGGGGCGCCGGCCTGCTGCTTGAGCAGCTCGGCCGACAGGTGGTTGGACGCGCCCACGCCGGCCGACCCGAAGCTGACGGCGTCCGGATGGGCCTTGGCGTAGGCGATCAGCTCGCCCACGTTCTTGGCCGGTATCTGCGGGCCGATCAGCAGCACGTTGGTGTAGTCGACCACCATGCCGATGGGCGTGAAATCCTTGCGCGGATCGAACAGCTTGCTCTTCTGCACCAGCGGCGAGATCGTCAGCGACGGGCTGGCGGCGAAGCCCAGCAGATAGCCGTCCGGCGTTGCCTTGGCGGTGGCGTCGGAGGCGATCATGCCGCTGGCGCCGGCGCGGTTTTCCACCACCACCGGCTGGCCCAGCTTGTCGCCCAGGTATTTGGCGAAGACCCGGGCGGTGGTGTCCACCGGCCCGCCGGGGGCGTAGCCCACCAGCAGGCGCAGCGGCCGGTCGGGGTAATTGGCGGCCTGGGTGGCGGTGGCGGTGGCGGCGCACAGCGCCGCGGCCACGGCGCACAGCAGCGTACGGATGTTCATGAGCTTGTCTCCTTGTGTTCTTGTATAAGGCGAGCCCTGGCGCAGCCGCCTCAGGCCAGCCGGTCCCGCAGCGGCTGCTTGAGGATCTTGCCGCTGACTGTGGTGGGAATGGCGTCTATCGGGATGATGCACGCCGGCCGCTTGTACGGCGCCAGCTCGGCGCGCAAGTGCGTCATCAGGGCGTCGCAGTCCACGCCCGTGCCGGGCCGGGCTTCGACGAAAGCCACCACTTCCTCGTTCTGGTCCGCTTCCACGCGGCCCACCACCGCCGACAGCCGCACGCCCGGGAAGGCGTTGATGACAGCCTCGACTTCGGCGGGATACACGTTGAAGCCGGAGCGGATGATCAGGTCCTTGGAGCGTCCGGCGATGAACAGCGCGCCGCGCTCGTCCACATAGCCGATGTCGCCCGTGTTGAGCCAGCCGCCCGGCAGCAGCGCCTGCGCGGTCTGGGCCGGGTCGCGGTAATAGCCCAGCATGACGCCGGGGCCGCGCACCAGGATGTCGCCGCGCCGGCCGGCGACCGGCGGGCCGGCGTCCGGCGCGCCGATGCGCAGCTCCACGCTCTCGACCGCGTAGCCGGCCGAGCAATCGTCGCGCGGCGCGTCGATATCGGTGATGAACAGCGAGCCGGCGTATTCCGTGATGCCGTAGCCGTGGTGCATGGGCAGGCCGAAGCAGCGCTCGGCGGCCCGCTTGAGCGTCGGGTCGAGCGCCGCACCGCCGGTATACACGTAGCGCAGGCGTGGCGCGCGCGGCCGCTCGGGCGCCGCGGCCAGCAGGCGGGTGAACATGGTGGGCACGCCCTGCAGGATGCTGATGCCCGGCGATTCCAGCGCCCGCAGCACGTCCTGCGCGTCGTAGCGGCTGCGCACCACCAGGCTGGCGCCGGCGTGGATGGTGGCCATCAGCACCGTGGCGATGCCGAAGATGTGCGACAAGGGCAGGGCGGCATAGCCGATGTCGTCCGCCGCCAGGCGGCGCGAGGCGGCCGAGATGCGCGCGAAATGCAGCAGTCCCCGGTGCGGCACCATCACGCCCTTGGGCGCGCCGGTCGTGCCGGAGGTGTAGATCAGCGTGGCGACCTGGCCGGCCAGCTCGCCGCGCTCGGGCGCGGGCCGGTTTTCGGCCGGCGCCCAGTGGTTGCCGGGCCCCCATGCGGCGGCGTCGGCGGCGCGCGCGCCGGCGGCCTGGGCATGGGCCGCGGCGGCGGGCGAGATGCGGCTGGTGTACAGCGTCAGCGCCGGCTCGGCATGACGCCGGATGACATCCACCTCGCGCGCGCTCAGGCGCGCATTCAGGCCCACCGGCCAGGCGCCCAGCAGGCTGCAGGCGAACAGGGCCTGCACCATTTCGGCGCAGTTCTCGCCGACCACGGCCACCCGGTCGCCGGGCCGCACGCCCCGCGCGGCCAGCCAGTCGCGGGCCTGCTCGACGCGCCGCCACATGGCGCCGTAGCTGAGCGTGCCGCCGCCTTCCTCATGCAGGAACACCGCCTCCGGCTGGCGCGCGGCGCGGTCCTGCAGCAACTGGTGAATGCGCGCGGGCAGGGAGGCAGTGGTCACAGCGCCTCCGCCGTGCCCAGGATGGCGGTGGACTGGCTCGACAGCGTGCCGCCGTTGCCGTGCACCAACGCCAGGCGCGCGCTGGCGACCTGGCGCTCGCCGCAGTCGCCGCGCAGTTGCCGCACTGCTTCGATCATGATGAAGACGCCGTACATGCCCGGGTGCACGCAGCACAGGCCGCCGCCGTTGGTATTGACCGGCAGCCGCCCGCCGGGGGCGATGGCGCCGTCCTCGACGAACGCTCCGCCTTCGCCCTTGGCGCAGAAGCCCAGGTCTTCCAGGAACAGGATGGTGTTGATGGTGAAGGCGTCGTAGAGCTCCAGCACGTCGATATCGGCCGGCCGCACGCCCGCCATGGCGAAGGCGCGCCGGCCGGATTCCTGCGCGGCAGTAACGGTCAGGTCGGCCATCGAGGAGATCTGGCGGTTCCAGACCGCGGTGGCATTGCCCAGCACGTAGACTGGCTTGCGCGGCAGGTCGCGCGCGCGCTCGCTGCGCACCAGCACGTAGGCGCCGGCGCCGTCGGTGACCAGGCAGCAATCGCGCACGGTGAGCGGGTCCGACACCATGCGCGAGGACAGGATGTCGTCCAGCGTCGCGGGGTCGCGCAACTGCGCCTCGGGATTGCGCTGGGCCCACTGGTTGGCGGCCAGCGCCACATGGGCCAGCTGCTCGCGCGTAGTCCCGTACTGGTGCATGTGGCGCGCCGCCGCCAGGGCGTACGAGCTGAGCGGGCTGAGCGGCTCGTAGGGCGTCTCGTACGGCTGCGGGTCGAAGCTCTTGCGGACCCGGCCGATCTCGGCGCGGCTGAGCGTCGAGGTGCGCTGGGTGCTGCCGTAGCACACCAGCACCGCGTTGCACTGGCCGGACTGCAGCGCGTGCAGCGCCGGCAGCAGGTGCGTCACGAAGCTGGAACCGCCCAGCATGGTGCTGTCGATGAAGCTGGGGCGGATGCCCAGGTGCTCGATCACCGGCATGGCCCACATCGGCGCGGCCACGCTGGCGGTGCAGATGCCGTCGATGTCGCGCATGGTCAGACCGGCATCGGCCACGGCCCGCTGGGCCGCCTGCACCAGGATTTCCATTTCGGTGTAGCCGTCGGCGCGGCCCAGGCCGGCATGGCCGACGCCGGCCACCGCCACGGCGCCGCGCAGCGTGTGCAGGTCGCTCATGCCGCCTCCCGCGCCACGAATACCACCAGTCCCGCGTCGCCCTGGCGGCGCACCTCGGCGCGCACCGGCATGCCGATGCGCACGGCGTCGGGCGCCATGCCTTCGACGCGGCTCATCATGCGCACGCCTTCTTCCAGGTCGACCAGCGCCACGTTGTAGTCGCCGCCGGCCTCGGCCTTGCGCCGCACCACCGTGGTGGAATAGACCGTGCCGCGCCCGCTGGGAGCTTCCCAGTCCAGTTCGGGCGCGCCGCAGTGCGGGCAGATCATGCGGGGGTAGAACACCGCGCGCGCACAGGCGGCGCAGCGCTGGATGAGAAACTCACCTTGCGCCAGCGCGGTGCGGTAGCGCTGGTCGGCGCCGCCGGGCGACGCGTCATCTTGGCTGGAAGGGTTCATGGTTGCTCGAAATCGGAGTATTGCGGTGGGTGCAGTGTCCGGTGAGCGGGCCGCCTTTGCCTATTCTTGATTGCCGAAGCAGGGGTTTTGCGCGGCAGTACGCTGCCGGCCTGCCGCACGCGCTTCGGTTGGGCAAAAGCCCGGCTTCCGCGAAGCCAGATTGCGCCGGCGCGCCGATCGTGGCTAGATACGCCGCAAGGAGACTGCACATGGACCTGAGCTGGACACCCGAGGAACGGCGCTTCCGGGAAGAGGTGCGCGCTTTCGCGCAGGAGCACCTGCCGGAGGACATTCGCGCCAAGGTGCTGCGGCACCAACGCCTGCATCGCGACGACTACGTGCGCTGGCACCGCATCCTGGACGACCGGGGCTGGGGCGCGCCGACCTGGCCCCGGGAATTCGGCGGCACCGGCTGGAACGCCATCGAACGGCTGATTTTCGAGGTGGAGTGCTTCAAGGCCGGCGCGCCGCGGCTGCTGCCGTTCGGCCTCAGCATGATCGGGCCGGTGCTCATGAAGTACGGCAGCCCCGCACAGCAGCAGCGCTTCCTGCCCCGCATCGTGCGGGTCGACGACTGGTGGTGCCAGGGGTATTCCGAGCCCGGTTCCGGGTCCGACCTGGCCTCGCTCAAGACGCGCGCCGAGCTCGACGGCGACCATTACGTGGTCAATGGCCAGAAAACCTGGACCACGCTGGCGCAATATGCCGACTGGATGTTCTGCCTGGTGCGCACCGACCCCGACGCCAAGGCGCAGCGCGGCATCACCATGCTGCTGGTGGACATGAAGTCACCCGGCGTCAGCGTCCGTCCCATCAAGACGCTGGACGGCGGGCACGATGTCAACGAGACCTGGCTCGAGAACGTGCGCGTGCCGGTCGCCAACCGGGTCGGCGAGGCCGGCCAGGGCTGGACCTACGCCAAGTACCTGCTTGGCCACGAGCGCACCGGCATCGCCGGGCTGGGGCACTGCCATCGCGAGCTGGGCATTCTCAAGGACCTGGCGGCCCGCACGCTGCGGCGCGGCCGCCCCATCCTCGAGGACAGCCGCATGCGCGACCGCATCTCGCGCGTCGAGGTCGACATCATGGCGCTGGAAATGCTGCTGCTGCGGGTGGCGGCCGCGCGCGGCGACGCGCCGGGGCCGGAGGCCTCGGTGCTGAAGATCCGCGGCTCCGAGATCCAGCAGGATCTCGCCATGCTGCAGATGGAAATCGCCGGCCCCGACGCCTGGCCGTACGACCCCGACTGGATGGAGGCCGACGCGCCGTTCCACGGCCCCGGCCCGGAGCTGGCCGCGGCGGCCGGCGCCGGCTATGCCGACATGCGCAAGACCACCATCTACGGCGGCACCACCGAGGTGCAGAAGGGCATCATCGCTCGCATGATGCTGGGCCTCTAACGGGACACGACCATGGATTTCGCGTATACCGAAGAACAGCGCATGCTGGCCGACAGCCTGCGGCGCCTGGTGCAGGACGAATGGATTTTCGCGCAGCGGCGCGCGCGCGCCGCCGAGGCGGCGCTCGACCGGCGCGCCTGGGCACAACTGGCCGAACTCGGCGTGCTGGGCCTGAACGTGGCGGCCGCATACGGCGGCTTCGGCGAGCCGCCCGCCAGCCTGCTGCCGGTGCACCTGGAGCTGGGACGCGGGCTGGTGTCCGAGCCGGTCATCCCCAGCGCGGTGATGGGCGCCACGCTCATCGCCGCCTGCGCCGACGCGGCCGTGCAGCAGCAATGGCTGCCGGCGCTGGCCGCGGGCGAGACGGTGGTGGCGCTGGCCTACCAGGAGCCGGGCCGGCGCTACGATACCGAGCCCGAGCAATGCCGGCTGCAGGCGGATGCCGCGGGCGCCCTGCGGCTGTCGGGCGCCAAGCACCTGGTATGGCACGGCGCCGCGGCGCAGGCCTGGATCGTCTCGGCGCGCGACGCCGCGGGCGAGACGCAACTGCTGCTGGTCCCCGCCGACGCGCCCAGTGTGACGCTGCTGGATACCCCCACGCTCGACCGCGCGCGTTGCGCGCGCATCGATTTCGACCGCACGCCCTTGCCGGCCGCTGCCGTTATCGCCAGCGGCAGCGCGGCCCGCGCCGGCCTGGCCGCCGCGCTCGAGTGGGGCACCGCGGCGCTGTGCGCGCACGCGGCCGGCGCCATGGAGCGCCTGCTGGAGATCACCATCGACTATCTCAAGACGCGGCGCCAGTTCGGCCAGCCGCTGGCCGCCTTCCAGGTGCTGCAGCATCGCATGGCCGACATGCTGGTCGCCAAGGAGATGGGCCTGTCCATGGCCTACGTGGCGGCCGCGGCGCTCAGCGAGCCGGACGGCGCGCAGCGGCGCCGCATGCTGGCCAGCGCCAAGCTCGAGGCCGCGCGCGCGGGCCGCTTCGTGGCCCAGAGCGCGGTACAGCTGCACGGCGGCATGGGCATGACCGACGAGCTCGAGGTCGGCGACTACTTCAAGCGCCTGACCATGATCGACCAGCTGCTGGGCGACAGCGCCGAGCAACTGGCCGTGCTCGAGGAGCTGGCATGACGGCGGACTACCAGCAGATCCGTTTCACCCTTGAGGACGGCGTGGGCGTCATCACCCTGAACCGTCCCGAGCGCCTCAACAGTTTCACGCAGGTCATGCATGCCGAGCTGGCGCGCGCGCTCGACCAACTGGAAGCCTGTGCGCAACTGCGTGGCGTGGTGATCACCGGTGCGGGACGGGGTTTCTGCGCCGGCCAGGACCTGGGCGAACGCAAGCCGCTGCCGGCCGGCCAGCGGCGCGACCTGGGCGAAGGCCTGCGCAGCCATTACCGGCCCCTGATCCTGCGCCTGCGGGCGCTGCCGGTGCCGGTGGTGTGCGTGGTCAACGGCGTGGCCGCGGGGGCGGGCGCCAGCCTGGCGCTCGCCTGCGACGTAGTGTTCGCGGTGGAATCGGCGCGCTTCATCCAGGCGTTCGGCAAGATCGGCCTGCTGCCCGACGCGGGCGGCACCTGGTTCCTGCCGCGCCTGGTGGGCTCCGCACGCGCCATGGGCGCCGCCCTGTTCGGCGAGGCCGTCCCGGCCCACCAGGCCGAAGACTGGGGCCTGATCTGGCGCTGCATCCCCGACGCCGCGCTCGACGACACCCTGGCGCAGGTCGCGCGTACCCTGGCCAGCGGCCCCACGCGCGCCTACGGGGCCGCCAAGCGGGCGCTGCAGGCGTCCAGCGGGCATACCCTGGAGCAGCAGTTCGACCTGGAATGCGAGCTGCAGCGCGAACTCGGCTATACCGACGACTACCTGGAAGGCATGCGCGCCTTCGCCGAGAAGCGCCCGCCGGCGTTCCAGGGCCGCTAGGGCGCCGGCCGGGGGGACAGGCGGATTCCGGTCTCTTGAACCCGGCCTTGAAGAAAAACGAATTCCCAAGACGGGTTCGCCTCAGGCATGCTTGCGGCTGCACTGTAACTGCCAAGGACAAGAACCATGACGTCTTCCAACCCCGCCGCCTGGGTGGGCCGCGGTGAATCCGTGGCCGATGGCCTGGACGCCAGCCATGCCGCGCGCATCGCGGTGACGCTGGGCGAGCCGGCTCCGGGCGCCGGCGCGGCGCTGCCGCCGCTGTGGCACTGGGCCTATTTCATCAATCCGGTCGAGATGAACGGCCTGGGCACCGACGGCCATCCGGCGCGCGGCGGCTTCCTGCCGCCGGCCGACGACCGCAACCGCATGTGGGCCGGCGGGCGCGTGACCTTCCATGCGCCGCTGCGCGTGGGCGTGCCGGCCGAGCGCCGTTCCGCCGTCGCCGACGTGCGCGAGAAGACCGGCCGCACCGGGGCATTGCTGTTCGTGACCGTGCGCCATGAATACCATCAGGGCGGGGCGCTGGCCATCGAGGAAGAGCAGGACATCGTCTATCGCCAGCCGGCGCCGCCCAAGCTGGTCGGCACCGACGCGCCGCCCGCGGCGCAATGGCGCGAGCCGGTCGACCCGTCGCCGGTGCTGCTGTTCCGTTATTCCGCCGTCACGTTCAACGGCCACCGGATCCACTACGACCACCCCTATGTCACCGGCACCGAGGGCTACCCCGGGCTGGTGGTGCACGGCCCCATGATCGCCACGCTGATGGTGGCCGCGTTCCGCCACGCCCATCCGTCGGCCACGCTGCAGCACCTGTCGTACCGCGGCCTGCGGCCGCTGATCGCGCCCACCCCGTTCGCGGTGGCCGGCCGGGTGGCCGAGCCGGGCCTGGCCGAATTGTGGGCCGAACAGGACGGCACGCTGGCGCACCAGGCGCAGCTGAGGTTCACGGCATGAGCGGCGCCACGCCTGTCCGCCCGCTCGACGGCATCACCGTCATCAGTCTCGAGCATGCCATCGCCGCGCCGTTCTGCACCCGCCAACTGGCGGACATGGGCGCGCGCGTCATCAAGATCGAACGACCCGGCGCCGGCGATTTCGCGCGCGGCTACGACGAACGCGTGCGCGGGCTGTCGTCGCACTTCGTCTGGACCAACCGTTCCAAGGAAAGCCTGACGCTGGACCTGAAACACCCCGAGGCGGCGGAGGTCATGCAGCGCCTGCTGGCGTCGGCCGACGTGCTGGTGCAGAACCTGGCGCCCGGCGCGGCCGAGCGGCTGGGCCTGTCGTTCGAGACGCTGCATCCCGCCCATCCGCAACTGATCGTCTGCGACATCTCCGGCTACGGCGAGGGCGGCCCGTATGAGCGCAAGAAGGCCTACGACCTGCTCATCCAGAGCGAAAGCGGCTTCGTCTCGGTGACCGGCACGGCGCAGGACCCGGCCAAGGCGGGCTGCTCCATCTCCGATATCGCCGCCGGCATGTACGCGTACTCGGGCATCCTGAACGCGTTGCTGCTGCGCCAGCGCACCGGCCTGGGCAGCCGCCTGGACGTCAGCATGCTGGAGAGCATGGTCGAATGGATGGGCTATCCGCTGTACTACGCCTTCGAGGGCGCGCCGCCGCCGGCGCGCGCGGGCGCCGCGCACGCCACCATCTATCCGTACGGCCCGTTCCCGGTCGGCGACGGCGCCACCATCATGCTGGGCCTGCAGAACGAGCGCGAGTGGCGCGTGTTCTGCGAGCGCGTGCTGGCGCAACCCGAACTGGCCGACGACGAGCGCTTCGCCTCCAATTCGCGCCGCGCGGCCAACCGCGAGGCGCTGCGCGCCCTGATCGTCCAGGCGTTCGCGGCCCTGACCATCGGACAGGTCACCGAGCGCCTCGAGGCTGCCCAGATCGCCAACGCGCGCGTCAACGAAATGAAGGACGTGTGGACTCATCCCCAGCTGCAGGCGCGCCAGCGCTGGCGCGAAGTCGGCAGCCCGGCCGGGCCGCTGCCCGCGCTGCTGCCTCCCGCCTCCAGCAGCGCGTTCGCGCCGCGCATGGACGCCGTGCCGGCAGTGGGCGAAAACACCGATGCGGTGCTAGCATCATTGGGGTACGCGCCCGCCGATGTGGCGCGCCTGCGCACTGCAAAGGTCGTGTAATGTCCTCCGTCGTCCGTACCGCCCTGTTCGTGCCGGCCAGCCGGCCCGAGCGCATCCCCAAGGCGCTGGCCTCCGGCGCCGACATCGTCATCGTCGACCTTGAAGACGCGGTCGAGCACCTGGCCAAGGACAGCGCCCGCGAGGCGCTGTGCGATTTCCTGGGGACGCATCCCGAGGCGCATCTGTGGGTGCGCATCAACGACGGTTCGACCGCCTGGCACGACGACGACCTGGCGGCCTGCCGCAACCATCCCGGCGTGGCGGCCATCATGCTGCCCAAGGCCGAATCGCTGGCCCAGGTGCGGCACGCGGCGCAGACCGGCATCGATATCGTGCCCATCCTGGAAACCGCCGCCGGCGTGCTCAACGCCGCGGAAATCGCCGCCACCCCCGGGGTGCAGCGGCTGGCGTTCGGCAGCCTGGACTACGCGCTGGACCTGGGCCTGACGCCCGATTCGGCAGGCGCCGGCGCGGTGCTGGACCACGCCCGCGTGCAGGTGCTGCTGCGCAGCCGCGCGGCCGGGCTGGCCCCGGCGCTGGACGGCGTGTTCCCGGGGGTGCAGGACACCGCCGGCATGCGCGCGGCGGCCTGCCGCGCCCGCGACATGGGCTTCGGCGGCATGCTGTGCATCCATCCCACCCAAGTCGGCATCATCCACCAGGCCTTCGCGCCGCCGGCTGCCGACCTGGAATGGGCGCGCCGCGTGGTGGCGGTGCACCGCGACAGCGGCGCCGGCACGTTCATGCTGGACGGCAAGATGGTCGACGCGCCGGTCATCGCGCGGGCGCGCCAGCTGCTCGAGCGCGCCGGCGAGCAATCCTAGGCCACCGGTTCCAGGTGTCTGACTCCTTCGGAGTCAGACACCTAGTCTTCAATCGGCCAGTCGTTCGATCGGCTGGTCTGCCAGTTGCGCCAGCAGTGTGCGCAGCGGGCCCTGCGCCAGCACCAGGCCGGGCGCCACGTCGCGCAGCGGCGCCAGCACGAAGGCGCGCTGGTGCATGCGTGGATGCGGCAGGACCAGCCGCGGGGTGTCCAGCACCGTATCGTCATGCAGCAGCAGGTCCAGGTCGAGCGTGCGCGGGGCGTTGCGGTAGGGGCGCTGGCGGCCGTGGCGCTGCTCCAGCGCCTGCAGCACATCCAGCAATTCCAGCGGCCCCAGGGTGGTGTCGAGCGCGGCCACCGCATTGATGAAATCGGGGCCGGCGGCGTCCACGGGCGCGCTGCGGTAGAAGGGGGACGGCAGGCAGTGCGCGATGCCCGGCGTGATGGCCAGCTCGTCGAGGACGCCGCGCAGCGTGGCGAGGCTGTCGCCCAGGTTGGCGCCCAGGCCGACGTAGGCGCGCACGGGCGGGTGCGTCATGCCGGATCGCGCGGCGCGGCGGGGCGGCGCGGGCGGCGGCGGCGCTTGCGCGGCGCGCCGGCTTCGGCCGGGTCGCGCGGCAGGCGCGCCAGTTCTTCGATCATGTCGGCGCGGGTGGCGTCGTCGCCGTTGGCCAGGTCCATCCACCATTGCGCCAGCACGCTGTCGAACTCGCCGGCGGCCGCGCGCAGCTGCAGGAAGTCGCAGGCGGCGCGGAAGCGCGGCTGTTCGATCATGCGGTAGATGGTCTTGCCCATGCGGCGCTCGAAGCGCGGCTGCATGAACCAGATTTCGCGCATGTCGGACGAGAAGCGGCGCTGGATGGCGAGCTTCTCGGTCTGTTCGTCGAGCACCGAATCGGCCGCCCGCACCAGCGCGGGAATGGTGTGCTCGCCGTCGGCGCGCAACTGCTTCCAGCGCGACTCGACCTGTTGCCACAACAGCGCGGCGAACAGGAAGCTGGGGCTGATGGTCTTGCCGGCGCGTACGCGCGAGTCGGTGCGTTCCAGCGCCAGTTCCACGAAATGCTCGCCGCCGGGCTGCTCGAGCACGACATCCAACAGCGGCAGCAAACCATGGTGCAGGCCGTCGGCGCGCAGCTGGCGCAGGCAGTCCATGGCATGGCCGCAGGTCAGCAGCTTGAGCATTTCGTCGAACAGGCGCGAGGCCGGCACGTTCTCGACCAGCGCGGCCATGGTGCCGATCGGCTTGCGCGTGGCGGGGTCGATGGTGCCGTTGAGCTTGGCGGCGAAGCGCACCGCGCGCAGCATGCGCACCGGGTCTTCGCGGTAGCGCTGGACCGGGTCGCCGATGATGCGCACCTGGCGCTTCTTCAGGTCCTGCACGCCGTTGTGGTAGTCGATCACTTCCTCGGTGTGCGGGTCGTAGTACAGCGCGTTCATGGTGAAGTCGCGCCGCGCGGCGTCTTCGGCCTGCGAGCCGAACACGTTGTCGCGCAGGATGCGGCCGTGCTCGTCGGTTTCCGCGTCCTGCGAGGCGGGCGCGCGGAAGGTGGACGTCTCGATGATCTCCTGGCCGAACACCACGTGCACCAGCTGGAAGCGCCGGCCGATGATGCGGGCGCGGCGGAACAGCGGGCGGATCTGCTCGGGCGTGGCGTTGGTGGCCACGTCGAAGTCCTTGGGCTCCAGGCCGACGATCAGGTCGCGCACGGCCCCGCCCACGATGTAGGCTTCATAGCCGTGCTGGCGCAGCACTTCGCAGACCTTGATGGCATGGCGCGAGACGTTGCGGCGGTCGATGCCGTGCTTGTCGCGCGCAATGCGCTGCGGCCCCCGGGAAGCCGGCATGAACAGCCGGCCGACGAATTTTTTTATGGTGTCGGTGATCATTTAAGACTTGGCATCTTCCATGTGCTCGAACAGGTCGAGCACCTGCCAGCCGCGCGCCAGCGCGATTTCGCGCAGCGAGGGGCTGGGATTGGCGGCGACGGGCCGGGTCACGGCCTCGAGCAGCGGCACGTCGTTGATCGAATCGCTGTAGAAGAACGATTCGGAGAAATCCGCGAGCGCCAGGCCCATGTCCGCCAGCCACTGGTTCACGCGCACTACCTTGCCTTCCTTGAAGCTGGGCGTGCCGTGGATGCGGCCGGTGTAGCGGCCGTCGCGGTACTCGGGGATGGTGGCGATCAGGTGCGGCAGGCCGAAGGCGCGCGCGATGGGCGCCGTGACGAAGCTGTTGGTGGCGGTGACCAGCGCGCACAGGTCGCCGGCCGCCAGATGCTGGTCGACCAGCCGCACGGCCTGCGGCGTGATGTCGGGCCGCACGACCTGCGCCATGAATTCTTCGTGCCAGGCGGCCAGCTCGAACGGCGTGTGCGCCGCCAGCAGCCCGAGCATGAATTCGGCGGCCTGCTCGGCGGTGAGCTGGCCCTGGTTGTAGCGCACCATCAGGTCGTCGTTGCGGCGGCGCGCCTCGGCGGGGTCGCCGGCGCGGCCGGTGCGCGCCAGGAAATCGGCCCATTGGTAGTCGCTGTCGAGCGGCAGGAGGGTGTGGTCCAGGTCGAACAGCGCGAGTCGTCGGGAGGTCATGTTGTTTGTGATTCCGGGTCTGCCAGCATGGCGCGCAACAGCGGTATGGTAATGGGCCGGCCGGTGGCCAGCGAATAGCGGTCGAGCGCGTCGAGCAGGGCGGCGAGCTTGCGGATGTCGCGTTCGCGATGCGTCAGCATCCACTGGATGACTTCGGGCGCCAGCTGCAGGCCGCGCTCGGCGGCTTGCGCCGCCAGCGCGGCGAGCTTGTCGGCATCGGACAGCGGCTCGAGCCGGAAGACCAGGTCCCAGCCCAGGCGGGTGCGCAGGTCTTCGCGCAACGGCATGGACAGGGGCGCGCGATCGCCGGCGACCGCCAAGGCGAATGCGCGGCTGGTGGCCGCGCATTCGCGCCACCGATTGTACAGGGCGAACAGGCCCGCCTGGCGGGCCTCGTCCATGCGGTGCACGTCGTCCACCGCGACCACGCGCGGCATGGGCTCCGCGCTGTTGGCGTCGGCCAGCCGGCGCAGCGCGCCGGCGTCCTGGCGGGCATCGATGTAGACCGCCCCGTCGCCCGCCGCCAGGCCGCGCAGCAGGTGGCTGCGGCCGCAACCGGCCGCGCCCCACAGGTACAGGGCCCGGCCGGCCGCCAGCGCGCGCGCGGCGGCCAGCGCCTCGCCGCTGGCGCCGGCGATGTAGTTCTGCAGCGTCGGGGCGGGCGCCGGAAGAACGTCGAGCAGTAGCTGTCGATTCATGAATAACGATCTAGGGCCTGTTCACACTCAAAGGAGCCGCGCGTCGGACGGATAACCGACGGCGCCGGGCGCGGGCCGCGGCGCGGCGGCCCATGCAAGGCCTGCGCAACGACGCCCGTCGCCGGCGCGAAAACGCCTGCCGCGCGAGCCAGGGCGCCCGGCATCGTAAAATTGCAGGCGCTGCACCCCTGAAACCCGCAATTGTTACATACCCCACGGTTTTTCTCATGACTACTCAACCTTCCGCCCCCCTGACGTACCGCGACGCCGGCGTCGACATCGACGCGGGCGACGCCCTGGTCGACCGCATCAAGCCCCTTGCTGCGCGCACCATGCGTCCCGGCGTGCTGGCCGGCATCGGCGGGTTCGGCGCCTTGTTCGAGGTGCCGGGGAAATACCGCGAGCCCGTGCTGGTGTCCGGCACCGATGGCGTGGGCACCAAGCTGCGCCTGGCCTTCGAATGGAATCGCCATGACACCGTGGGCATCGACCTGGTCGCCATGAGCGTCAACGACATTCTCGTGCAGGGCGCCGAACCGCTGTTCTTCCTGGACTACTTCGCCTGCGGCAAGCTGGCGGTGGACACGGCGGCGGCGGTGGTGGGCGGCATCGCGCGCGGCTGCGAACTGGCCGGCTGCGCCCTGATCGGCGGCGAGACCGCCGAGATGCCGGGCATGTACCCCGACGGCGAATACGACCTGGCCGGCTTCGCCGTCGGCGCGGTCGAGAAATCGGCGATCCTGGACGGCAAGTCGATCCAGCCGGGCGATGTGGTGCTGGGCCTGGCTTCCAGCGGCGCCCATTCCAATGGCTATTCGCTGGTACGCAAGATCCTCGAGCGCGCCGGCGCGCGCCCCGACCAGGACTTCCACGGCCAGCCGCTGGCCGACGTGGTCATGGCGCCGACCCGCATCTACGTCAAGCAGGTGCTGGCCGCGCTGGCGGCCCACCAGGGCGGCATCAAGGGCCTGGCGCACATCACCGGCGGCGGCCTGCTCGACAACGTGCCGCGCATCCTGCAGCCCGGCCTGGCGGCGCAATTGCACCGCGACGCCTGGGAAATGCCGCGCCTGTTCCAGTGGCTGCAGCAGCAGGGCGGCGTGGCCGACACCGAAATGCACCGCGTCTTCAACTGCGGCATCGGCATGGTGATCGTCGCCGACGCCGCCCAGGCCAACGCCATCGCCGCCACCCTGGCGGCGCAGGGCGAGACCGTCAGCCGCCTGGGCGAGATCGTCGCGCAAAAAGACGGCATGGCGCAGACCGTCGTCATCTGATCGCACGGCCGGTGTGCCCAGGTGTCAGACACCCTTGCGTAGATGGCGCGGGTAGGCGGCAATGCCGCAAGGGTGTCTGACACCGAGGTGAGGGAAACCATCGCCCGGCGACCGGATCACCCCCGCAATATCCCCGCCACCGCATCGACCACCCGCCCCGCGGCATCATCTGCCAGGCAGTCCACCACCATCCGTTCCGGCTGCGCGCGCAGCCAGGTAATCTGCCGCTTGGCGAGCTGTCGGGTCGCGGCGATGGCCTGCTCGCGCGCGGTGGCCAGGTCGACGGCGCCCTCCAGGTGCGCCCACATCTGCCGGTAGCCCACGCAGCGTACCGACGGCAGGCCGGGGTGCAGGTCGCCGCGCGCGTGCAGGGCGCGCACTTCGTCCAGCAGCCCTTGTGCCAGCATGGCGTCGAAGCGCTCCGCGATGCGCGCATGCAGCGCGGCGCGATCGGACGGCTCCAGGCTCAGCGTCACATAGCGATGGGCGTCCGGCTCGGCGGCGTGCTGGCGGGCGCCCAGCAAGGCCGACATGGGCCGGCCGCTCAACCGGCAGATTTCCAGCGCGCGCTGGATGCGCTGGCTGTCGTTGGGCGCCAGCCGCGCCGCGGTGACCGGGTCCAGCGCCGCCAGTTCGGCGTGCAGCGCCGGCCAGCCCCGCTGCGCGGCGCGTTCTTCCAGCTCGGCGCGCAGCGCCGGGTCGGCCCGAGGCAGGTCGTCCAGGCCCTCGCGCAGCGCCTTGTAGTACAGCATGGTGCCGCCGGCCAGCAGGGGCATGCGGCCGCGCGCCCGGATCGCGTCGATCAGGCGCAGCGCATCGCCGCGAAACTCCGCCGCCGAATACGATTGCGCCGGGTCGCGGATGTCCAGCAGATGCTGCGGCACGCGCGCCTGTTCGGCGCGCGAGGGCTTGGCGGTGCCGATGTCCATGCCGCGGTAGATCGTGGCGGAATCGACATTGATGATTTCCAGCGGCCAGCGCTGCGCGAGCGCCAGCGTGGCGGCACTCTTGCCGGCGGCCGTGGGGCCGGCCAGGCAGATGATGGGGATGGCGGAGGGGATCATGCCGGCGAGGGGGTGGCACGCCGGCGTGGCGATGTGCGCATGGCGGCTACTGTCCGCGCAGGAACAGTTTATCCAGGTCGGCCACCGACCATTGCACCCAGGTCGGCCGGCCATGGTTGCATTGATCGGCCCGTTCGGTGACCTCCATCTGGCGCAGCAGCGCGTTCATTTCCTCGATGGTGAGGCGCCGGTTGGCGCGCACCGAGCCGTGGCACGCCATGGTGGACAACAGTTCGTTGCGCTGCTCGGTGAGCAGGCGCGACACGCCCACGGCGGCCAGGTCGCGCAGCACGGCGCGCGCCATGGTCTCGATGTCGCCGCGCGCCAGCAGGGCCGGCACCGACCGCACGGCGATCGAGGTGGGGCCTGCGGGGCGCAGGTCGAAACCCAGTTCGGTCAAGTGTTCCCGGTGTTCTTCCACCAGGGCCACGTCTTTTTCCTGGGCATGGAACACCACCGGCACCAGCAGGTCCTGGCGCGGCAGCTCGCGCGCGTCCAGCGCGCGCTTGAGCTGCTCGTAGACCACGCGCTCATGGGCGGCGTGCATGTCCACCAGCACCAGGCCGCGCCGGTTCTGCGCCAGGATGTAGATGCCGTGCAGTTGGGCCAGCGCCATGCCCAGCGGATGTTCTTCGTCGGCCGGCAGGGCCGGCGGCGGTGGCGGCGCCGGCTCGCGCAGCGCCGCCACGGGTGCCGCCGCGGCGCTGTCGAGCGGCCGGTACAGCGTGCGCCAGTCGGTGGCCGGCACGCCGGCCGGCTCGTTGTGCAGGCGGAACGGCACCTGGGTGTGCGGCCGCGCCGCCGGCCGGTTCGGGATCGGGGCCGCTGGGCTGCCGCCCCCGTCGCGCATGGGCTGGGCCGGCATGGCGGCGCGCGCGCCGGCCGCCACGGCCGCCGTGGCCGCGAGCGGAGCCGGCTCGTCGTCGTCCCGCGCCGGCGGCGCGGCCGGCACCGCGGCGGCGCCGCCGGTCTGGGCCAGCGCCTGCCCGACCACCTGCGAGACGTAGCGGTGCACTGCGCCGCTGTCGCGGAAGCGCACTTCGTGCTTGGCCGGATGGACGTTGACGTCTACGGCGCCGGGATCGATGTCCAGGTACAGCACATAGGCGGGCTGGCGGTCACCGTGCAGCACGTCGGCATAGGCCGCGCGCAGCGCATGGCTGACGGTGCGGTCGCGCACGAAACGGCCGTTGACGTACAAATACTGCCGGTCGGCGCGCGCGCGCGCCGCGGTGGGCCGGGTAATCATGCCGGACAGGCCGATGGCGCCGACCGAGGCTTCGATCGGCAACCCGTGTTCGGCGAACTCGGCCCCGAGCACGTCGCGGATGCGCTGGCCCGGGTCGGCGGGCAGCCATTGGCGCTGGGCGCGGTCGTGGTGGAACAGGCGGAAAGCGATCTCCGGGTGCGCCAGCGCGATGCGCTCCAGCGCATCGACGCAATGCCCGAATTCGGTGGCTTCGGCGCGCAGGAACTTGCGCCGGGCGGGCACGGCGTCGAACAGCTGGCGCACGTCGACCGTGGTGCCGGGCGGGCCCGACGCGGGCGCGACTTGCCGGCTGCCGCCGTCGATCTGCCAGGCGTGGTCAGCGTCGCGCGTGCGCGAGATGATGGTGACTTGCGCGACCGATGCGATCGACGCCAGGGCCTCGCCGCGGAAACCCATCGAGGCCACCGATTCGAGCTCATCGAGCGAGCGGATCTTGCTGGTGGCGTGGCGCGCCAGCGCCAGCGGCAGTTCGTCGGGCGGAATGCCGCTGCCGTCGTCCGACACGGCGATGCGCCGGATGCCGCCGCCCTCGAGCCGCACTTCGATGGCGCGCGCGCCGGCGTCGATGGCGTTCTCGAGGATTTCCTTGAGCACCGACGCGGGCCGCTCGATGACCTCGCCCGCGGCGATCTGGCTGATCAGCAGATCGGGCAGGGCGGCGATGGCGCGGCGTTCGGACATGGGGAGCGATTCGGGATGGGCGGACATGCGACGATTTTAGCCCTACGTCGCGCCGTTTCCGGCAGGCCATGGCGGCCCGGCCGCGCGCAGGCGCGCATCGGGCGGTGCGCTATAGTCGAAGGCGGCTCGCACCCGGAAATCCCATACGGGCGCCGCGCCGCCGGGCAGGCGGAGGCGCGGCGCCCGCGACTGACTGACGCATTGATTCATGCTCGAATTTTTTCAGATGGTGTTGCACATCGACCAGACGCTGGGCGTGTGGGTCGAACAATACGGGTCCTGGGTCTACCTGGTCCTGTTCCTGATCATCTTCGCCGAGACCGGGCTGGTGGTGCTGCCGTTCCTGCCGGGCGACTCGCTGCTGTTCATCGCAGGAGCCTTCGGCGCCACCGGCAGCCTGGACCCGGTGCTGCTGGGCCTGCTGCTGATCGTCGCGGCCATTGCCGGCAATACGGTCAACTACGCCGTCGGCCGCTATATCGGGCCGCGCGTGTTCACCATGAACGTGCGCTTCCTCGACCGCGCCGCGTTGTTGCGCACGCATTTGTTCTATGAAAAGCACGGCGGCAAGACAATCGTGCTGTCGCGCTTCCTGCCGGTATTCCGTACTTTCGCGCCCTTCGTGGCGGGCGTCGCCGAGATGAACCTGCTGCGCTTCCAGCTGTTCAACGTGGCCGGCGCGGTGCTGTGGGTGGCCGGCCTGATCATCGCCGGCTATTTCTTCGGCAACATCCCGCTGGTGAAGGAGCACCTGAACACCATCGTGCTGGTGGGGCTGGCGGCCGCCATCGTGCCGGTGGTGCTGGGCGCATTGATCAAGCTGGCGCGCAGCCGGCGGCGCACGGGCCGCTGAGCCGCTAGGCGGCTTGCGGCGGACGGTCCGCGCGCGGCCAGTAGGTGCCGAAGCTCCACAGGTTCTGCTCCGGATCGCGGCAGGCGAATTCGCGGCTGCCGTAGCTGGTGTCGCAGGGTTCGGCCTCGATCTTGCCGCCGGCGGCGCGCACTCTTGCGCATAGCGCGTCGGGGTCGGCCACGGCTACGTAGATCGCGTCGGTGCGGCGGCCATCCAGGCCGCCCACCAGCTTGCCGTAGGCGTCGTCGCGGTGCTGTCCCAGCATGATGATCGAGGAACCCAGCGCCAGCTCGGCGTGCTGGACCGTGCCGGCGTCCCGGTAGACGACGTGCTCGGCGAAGCCGTAGACATCGACCAGCCAGCGGATCATCGAATCCGCGTCGCGGCAGCGCAGCGTGGGGAAAATGCAGGGCGGTGCATGGGGCGTGTCCGCATTCATGAGAAGCCTCCTTTCTGGCGACTGGAGGCTTCATCATAGGCGCGTCGCGCCCGCCCGGGTTGGGCGTTTTGTTACGCCGGCCGGGACGCCGGCGGCAGCTCAACTGGCGTCGGCGATGTGCGCCAGCGGCGGGTTGGCGACGAAGTACTGCTGGATGCCGTTCATCATGGCCTCGGCCAGCTTTTGCTGGTGGCTGCTCGAGCGCAGTTGTTCTTCTTCGCGCGGGTTGCTGATGAAGGCCGTCTCGACCAGGATGGACGGAATGTCGGGCGCCTTGAGCACCGCGAAGCCCGCTTGCTCGACGTGCCGCTTGTGCAGCCGGTTGATCTTCTTGATCTCGTCCAGGAACGCGGCGCCCAGCCGCAGCGAGTCGTTGATCTGCGCGGTGGTGGAAAGATCGAGCAGCACCTTGGCCACCTGGCGGTCGTGGCTGCCGATGTTGACGCCGCCGATCAGGTCGGCCGCGTTTTCTTTCTGGGCCAGCCATCGCGCCTGGGTGCTGGAGGCGCCGCGCTGCGACAGCGCGAATACCGAGGAGCCGTTGGCGCTGGGCTTGATCCAGGCGTCGGCATGGATGGAGATGAACAGGTCGGCCCGCACGCGGCGCGCCTTCTGCACGCGCACGTGCAGCGGCACGAAATAGTCGTCGTCGCGCGTCAGGTAGGCGCGCATGTTGGGCTGGTCGTCGATCAGCGCCTTGAGGCGGCGCGCGATGCGCAGCACCACGTCTTTCTCGCGCAGGCCGCTGCGGCCGATGGCGCCGGGATCTTCGCCGCCATGGCCGGGATCGATGGCGATGGTGACCATGCGCTTGCGGCGCGAAGGCGCGGCCGGCCCGGGGACAGGCGCGGGCGCCGGCGCCGGCTTGGGCAGGGCCACCGCGGGCGGCGGTTCTTGCCCCTGGGCCTGCGGCGCCGGCACGTTGGGCGTGACAGGGTTGCGCGCGATGTCTTCCAGGATGCGCGCCAGCGGGTCGTCGACGTCGGGCGCGCCCTGCTTGCCCAGCACCGCCAGCAGCGGATCCTGCGCGACCTTGGGATACAGGTCGAGCACCAGCCGGTACTGGTAGTCGGCCACCGGCTTGAGCGTGAAGACCTGCGGCGCGACCGCCTGCTTCAGGTCGAAAACCAGGCGCACGACATTGGGGCGGTTCTGTGCCACCCGCAGGGCCTGGATGTACGGGTCGTCGGGGCGTACCTTGGAGACCAGCTGGTTCAACGCGGCGCTGACTTGCAGGCCTTCGATGTCCACCACCAGCCGGTGCGGGTTTTCCAGCGTGAAATGTTCAGCCTTGAGTTCGCTGTCGAGTTCCAGCGTGACGCGCGTGTATTCGTCGGCCGGCCAGGTGCGCACGGCCAGGATGGTGGCGGCATGCGCCAGGCGCGGCAGCACCGGCAGGACGAGCAGGGTGGTGGCGGCGCTGATCAGGCGCCGGCGGATGGCGCCGCTGGGAGGGAGGGCACCGGGGGCGGAGGGACAATCGCGTTCAACCATGTTTGTCCTCGTGCGGTATGGGCAGTCAAGGTGACCTCGCGGCCCGGCTCTGCATAGACCAGCGAAATCTGCATGTCCGGAGGGGGCAGGAGCCCCCCGGCGCGTTCGGGCCATTCGATCAATACGATGGCCTCGTCACGCAGTAAATCCCGGAAGCCCGCGTCCAGCCATTCGCGCGAATCGGTAAATCTATAAAAATCAAAGTGATAGAAGTATAAGTTAGAAACTTTATAAGATTCAAGCAGCGCGTAGCTGGGACTCTTGATGCGGCCGGTTATGCCGCATTCCCGCAACAATGCCCGGGTGAAGGCGGTTTTTCCCGTGCCCAGGTCGCCCTGCAAGTGGATGCGGCCGCCCGCCGGGCCGCCGCCGGCGCCGCTGACCAACGGGGCGAACTGGCGGGCCAGCGCCTCGGTGGCGGCTTCGTCGGGCAGGGACAGGGTCAGGCTGCGCAGTGGGGCGGACATGGGGGGAGACGAGTGGTAAAACAGGTGAACGTCCCCGGATTATAGGAAGCGCGCGGTCTGCTATGATCGTTAGTGATTTCTATTCTCATCCATGCAACGCCGCGGCTGCTTGCCGGCCATGGGCCATGCCAGGAAACGCCACGCCATGAACACCCGTACCGAGAAAGACACCTTCGGCCCGATCGAGGTGCCCGCCGACCACCTGTGGGGCGCCCAGACCCAGCGCTCGCTGCAGTTCTTCGCCATTTCCACCGAGCGCATGCCGGTGCCGCTGGTGGCCGCGATGGCGCGCCTGAAGCGGGCGGCGGCCAAGGTCAACGCCGACCTGGGCGAGCTGGATCCCAAGATCGCCGATGCGATCGTGCGCGCCGCCGACGAAGTTATCGCCGGCCAATGGCCGGACGAGTTCCCGTTGTCGGTCTGGCAGACGGGCTCGGGCACGCAGAGCAACATGAACATGAACGAGGTGCTGGCCAACCGCGCGTCGGAGCTGCTGGGCGGCTCGCGCGGCGAAGCGCGCCTGGTGCATCCCAACGACCACGTCAACCGCGGCCAGTCGTCCAACGACACGTTTCCCACGGCCATGCACGTGGCGGCCGCCCTGCAGGTCGAGCACCACCTGCTGCCGGCGCTGAAGGCCCTGCGCGCCACGCTGGCCGAAAAGAGCGCGGCGTTCTACGACATCGTGAAGATCGGCCGCACGCATTTGCAGGACGCCACGCCGCTGACGCTCGGCCAGGAGCTGTCGGGGCACGTGGCCCAGCTGGATCTGGCCGAACAGCAGGTCCGCGCGACGCTGCCGGGCCTGCATCAGTTGGCGATCGGCGGCACGGCGGTGGGCACCGGGCTGAACGCGCATCCGTCGTTCAGCGCCAAGGTATGCGCCGAACTGGCGCACGAGACGGGCTCGGCTTTTGCGTCGGCGCCGAACAAGTTCCAGGCCCTGGCCTCGCACGAGGCGTTGCTGTTCGCGCATGGCGCACTCAAGTCGCTGGCCGCCGGCCTGATGAAGATCGCCAATGACGTGCGCTGGCTGGCCAGCGGGCCGCGCTCGGGCCTGGGCGAGATCCGCATTCCCGAGAACGAGCCGGGCAGCTCCATCATGCCGGGCAAGGTCAACCCCACGCAGTGCGAAGCCATCACCATGCTGGCCGCGCAGGTCATGGGCAACGACGTGGCCATCAACATTGGCGGCGCCAGCGGCAACTTCGAGCTGAACGTGTTCAAGCCGCTGGTCATCCACAACTTCCTGCAGTCGGTGCGGCTGCTGGCCGACGGCATGGCCAGCTTCGACCAGCACTGCGCGGCCGGCATCGAGCCCAACCGCGAGCGCATCGCGGAACTGGTGGATCGCTCGCTGATGCTGGTGACGGCGCTCAACCCGCACATCGGCTACGACAAGGCCGCGCAGATCGCCAAGAAGGCGCACAAGGAAAACCTGTCGCTCAAAGAGTCCGCCCTGGCGCTGGGCTACGTGACGGAGGAGGAGTTCACGAAGTGGGTCGTACCGGGGGAGATGACCAACGCCAAGCGGTAAATAGTCTTTCTGGCCGTCGCGGTGGGGCGCGGGCGCTGTCCGGGCTTCACGGGATCGGTCGGCCGCCCGGGCGGCCGACACCGCGTCGCTCGCCTCCTCCGGCCCCTACGGGCCTCCGTACGGCATCCGCTAGCTCGATCCCGAGGCGCCCGGACAGCGCCCGCGCCCCACCGCGACTCGCAGATATTCAAGTTCCCGGCATCGCTGGGACGAGCGATTTGCTTAGGCTTCGTGGCTGGGCGTCGGGACAAGAAAAACATCTGGCGCGCCGCAGTTGCCGGTCCGCCCAGCGCGGACCGGCAACTGCATTCGACCTTTGATTGCAATGGGTTTGGCACCGGAATTCTTGGCGAGATGGCGTGAGCTCGTTCTGCTTCCTTCTTGCCGAAGAATTAGCTGGCCTCGTCATCGGGTGGCGACCGTCGTGTGCCCTTTGCATGACCGTGAGCCATGGACGCGGGTCGTCCGGCCCCGCCGTTCCTCGTGATTCGCGCTCGAGAAGTCTTCCTCAGCAACGCCGGCTCAGGCACAACCCCATCGTCCTCACAAGCCCCACCGCCACATCCTGCGCAACCCGATCACGAATGCCCACCTGGGGCCGCGCAGGGCGGCCCCAGGTGGGCGGCCCTGCAAGATATTCGTCTTCCCCACCACGGTCGCCACGAAGCCCGCGCAAGATGACCGTCCCCGCGATGTGGGAAGCTTGAGCTCATGCGAGGCGCCCCAACGGCTGCCCGCCCCCCGGCTCGCCGCCAGAAGAACCCCAAAACCTCCCACCCCCGGGCAACGCTCACCCTCCGGCGACCGTCAACCACCCCGGTACGGTCACCACGGACAGCAGGGTCCCCAGCGATATCAGCACCGCCACCATGCGCCCGTCTCCCCCCATCCGCATGGCCAGCACGTAGGCGGCGGAGGCAGTGGGCAGGGCGGCGAATAGCAGCAGCATGCGGGATTCGGCCGCGGGCAGGCCGAGCAGCCGGGCCGCGGCCAGCGCGACGAGCGGCAGCAACAGCAGCTTGACGGTGAGGATCCAGCCGATCAGCCGCCCGTGCCCCTGGCCGCCTTGCCACGACAGGCTCGCGCCCACGCACAGGATGCCGAGCGCCAGCGAGGCGGAGCCGAGCCGCGCCAGCACGGTGTCGACGGGGCCGGGCAGTTGCAGGCCGGCCAGGTTGCCGGCCAGCCCCAGCAGCGTGGCCATCAGCAGCGGATTGCGCAGCAGTTCACGCAGCAGTCCGTGGTTGCCGTGGCGCGCCAGGCCGTAGACGGCGGCGATGTTGGCCAGCGGCACGGCGAAGCCGACGATCAGCGCCATGGTGGTCTGGCCGTGCGCGCCGCCCAGGCTGGCCGCCAGCGCCAGCCCGATATAAGTGTTGAAGCGGTAGCCGCATTGCGCCGCCGAGGCCAGCGCCAGCGGCTGCGCCCGCAGCGCCCTGCCGCCCAGCCAGGCCAGCGCCACCCCGATGGCCACCACGGCGGCGGTGGCCTGCAACAGCAGCAGGGCGCTGCCGGCCGAGATGGGGGTGCGCAGGATGGCCTGGAACAGCAGGGCGGGGAACAGCACGAAATACACCATGCGCTCGGTGCCGGCGAAGAATTCGCGGTTGAATCCCAGTTTGTGGCGCAGCGCCCAGCCCAGGGCGATCAGCAGGAAATCCGGCAAAACTAGCAGAGCGACCGACATGTAAAGGAGGGAAAAGTTGGGGAAAACACGGCGTATGGAGCTGCCGCGTCGACACATTTTGCTGCTATTCTCGTCGAATTCGGCAGAGCGCGTGCGCCATAAGCACCCAGGATTTCATATACTTCGCTCGCCAATTTCGCAGCGATCGGCTTATCGGCAGACTCGCTGAAGCCTGCACAATCGGCCCTCACACAGGGGCCCGCACTTGGAGGAAATACAACAATGATGATCAAAGCACGCACCCTGGCCACGGCCATCGCGCTGACCACGGGCCTGGCGGCCGCCTCGGCCGCCGTGGCCGCGGACGCCTATCCCAACAAGCCGATCCGCGTCATCGTGCCGTTCGCGCCGGGCGGCTCGACCGACATCATCGCGCGCCTGGTCACCCAGCGCATGAGCCAGGAACTGGGCCAGCCCATGGTGGTCGAGAACAAGGGCGGCGCCGGCGGCGCCATCGGCGCGGCGGAAGCCGCCCGCGCCGAGCCGGACGGCTACACGCTGTCCATCGCGACCGTGTCGACCATGGCCGTGAACTCGGCGTGCCGCCCGAACGACTTGCCCTACGATCCCATCAAGGACTTCCAGCCGGTCACCAACTTCGCCAACACCGCCAACGTGGTGTCGGTGAATCCCAAGTTCCCGGCCAAGGACTTCAAGGGCTTCCTCGAAGAGCTGAAGAAGAATCCCGGCAAGTACTCGTACGGCAGCTCGGGCACCTGCGGCGTGCTGCACCTGATGGGCGAATCGTTCAAGATCGCCACCGGCACCGACATCGTGCACGTGCCCTACAAGGGCTCGGGCCCGGCGGTGGCCGACGCGGTCGGCGGCCAGATCGAAATCCTGTTCGACAACCTGCCGTCGTCCATGCCGCAGATCCAGGCCGGCAAGCTGCGCGCCATGGCCATCGCATGGCCCGAGCGCATCGACACCATCAAGGACGTGCCCACCTTCAAGGAAGCCGGCTTCCCGCAGTTGAACCAGCCGGTCTGGTACGGCCTGCTGGCGCCCAAGGGCACGCCGATGGACATCGTCAACAAGCTGCGCGATGCCGCCGTGGTGGCGCTGAAAGACCCGAAGGTCATCGAGGCGCTCGACAAGCAGGGTTCGGCGCCGTCGGGCAACACGCCGGAAGAGTTCGCCAAGGAAATCCAGGAGCAGTACGACTGGGCCAAGGAAATCGTGAAGAAGTCCAATATCACGCTGAACTGATCCGCCGGCCGGGATGGGCCCTTCGGGCCCCGTCCCGCCGCCACGCAGACGGGCGCCCGCGGGCGCCCGTTTTTCTTGGCCGCACAGCCCCTGGGGCCTGTTCGCTCCACAAGGAGCCAGCACACTGGCCGGGAACCGGGCGGCAGGCTAGGCGCCCTGGAGCGGCGGCTGCGCCAGCTCGGCGCAGGCTTGCCGCAGCCGTTCGATGAACTCGCGGTGCAGGGCCGACAGCGGGTCGTGCGAGCGGGTCAGGATGCTGAGCGGCACTTTCAGCGGCGGATCGAGGCGCCGCACCACCATGCCGGGCCGCAGCATGGCGCGTACCGTGATGGCATCGACGATGGCCTCGCCGCAGCCGGCCTCGGCCAGCGCGCAGGCCACGTAATGAGTCTGTACCTGGATGGCCACGTCGGGGTCCAGCCCCTGTGCGTCGAGCGCCATCTGCAGCAGGGCGCCCGAGGCGTCGCGCGAATCCAGCACGATGAGCGTGTCTTGCGCCAGGTCGGCCAGGCGGGTGGGGCCCGGGCCCGGCTTGCGGCCCAGGTGCACCAGCTCGGTGTGGCCGAGCGGCGCGCGCGACAGGCCGGGATAATCGTGCTGGTCGAACGTGACGGCCAGGTCCAGCTCGCGCGTGAGCAGGCCTTGCACCAGCTCGGCGCTGTGATAGGTGTGGATATCGAACGTGATGCCTGGCCGCGCATCGCGGCTGGCGCGCACGACCTGGGGCAGCAGGCCCAGCCCCAGCGCGGGCGCGCAGCCCAGCCGCAGGTGGCCGTGGGGCCGTTCGCGCAGGCTGGCGGCCAGCCTGCGCACGCTGCTGAGGTCCTGGTTCAGGCGCTCGACCTCCGGCGTGAGGATCTCGGCTTCGCGCGTGGCCACCAGCCGGCCCTTGACGCGCTCGAACAGCTTGAAGCCCAGTTGCGCCTCGGCGTGCGCCAGCAGCTTGCTGGCGGCCGGCTGCGAGATATGCAGCGCGGCGGCGGCCTCGGTGAGCGAGCCGGTGCGGCGGATCGCTTCGAAGATTTCTATATGGCGCAGGCGCATGGCGGCAACGGAAGCGGCGGACAAAGCGCATTCTATTGCGATAATGGCCGGCAAAGCGGGCCGGCCGGCGCCGCGCCACCCTACGGAGACAACGATGCACATTCGACAATGGACGGCGGCGCTGTGCGCCGCGCTGCTGTGCGGGCCCGCGGCCGGCCAGGTGGCCGTCCCGGCGCACGAGAACCTCAATCCGGAAGCCGCGTCCGGCTACCAGGCCAAGCAGGCGGTGAGCGCGCGGCATTTCATGGTGGCGACCGCCAACCCGTTGGCCACGCAGGCGGGCTACCGCATCCTGAAGGCCGGCGGCAGCGCGGCGGATGCGGCCATTGCCGCCCAGCTGGTGCTGGGGCTGACCGAGCCCCAGTCTTCGGGCATCGGCGGCGGCGGGTTCATGGTGCACTATGCCGCCGGCCCCCGGCAGGTGCGCGTCTACGACAGCCGCGAGACCGCGCCGGCGGCGGCCCGCCCCGACCGCTTCATGCGCGACGGCAAGCCGCTGCCCTTCCGGCAGGCTGTCGACAGCGGCCTGTCGGTGGGCACGCCCGGCCTGCTGCGCGGCCTGGAGCTGGCGCACCGGCAACAGGGCAGGCTGCCTTGGCGGACCCTGTTCCAGCCGGCCATCGAGCTGGCCACGCAGGGCTTCGAAGTCTCGCCGCGCCTGCATGCCATGGTGGCGGAATCGCGCGAGGCGCTGGCGGCGCAGCCGGCCGCCGCGCGCTACTTCCTGGCGCCCGATGGCCAGCCCTGGCCGGTCGGGCACGTGCTGAAGAACCCCGAATACGCGGAGGTGCTGCGGCGCGTGGCCGACAAGGGCGCCGCCGCCTTCTACCACGGCGACATCGCGCACGACATCGTCGCGGCGGTGCGCGCGCACGCCACGCCGGGCGACCTGAGCGTGGCCGACCTGGCGGGCTACAAGGCGCGCGTGCGCGAGCCGGTCTGCGGCAACTACCGCGGCTACCGCCTGTGCGGCGCGCCGCCGCCCAGCAGCGGCCCGCTGGCAGTGCTGCAGATCCTTGGCGTGCTGGAGCATTTCCCCATGGACAAGCTGGGGCCGCGCAGCGTGCAGGCGGCGCACTATTTTGCCGAAGCGGGCCGGCTGGCCTACGCCGACCGGGGCTTCTATGTGGCCGATCCGGATTTCGCGCGGGTACCGATGCAGGCCATGCTCGAGCCCGCCTACCTGGCCCGGCGCGCCGCGCTGGTCCGGCCCGACCGCAGCATGGGCACGGCCTTGCCCGGCGACCCCGCCGGCCTGCTGGCCAGCCGGGCCCGCGACAATGCGCTGGAACTGCCCTCGACCACCCACGTGTCGGTCGTGGACGCGCAGGGCAACGTCGTGTCGATGACCAATACCATCGAATCGGCCTTCGGCAGCAAGATCTTCGTGCGCGGCTTCCTGCTCAACAACGAGCTCACCGATTTCTCGCTGTCCTTCAAGGACCCGGAAGGTCGCCTGGTGGCCAATCGCGTGCAGGGCGGCAAGCGGCCGCGCAGCTCCATGGCGCCCATGATCGTGTTCCGCGACGGCCAGCCCTACCTGACGGTCGGCTCGCCCGGCGGCAGCGCCATCATCAACTATGTGGCCAAGACGCTGGTGGGCGTGCTGGACTGGAACCTGGATATCCAGCAAGCCATCTCGCTGCCCAACCTGGGCAGCCGCAACCAGGCCACCGAACTGGAGCGCGGCACCGCGCTGCAGGACCTGGCGCCGGCACTGCGCGGCATGGGGCACGAGGTGAAGATGGTCGATTTCCCCAGCGGGCTGCAGGGTATCGTCATCCGCCCCGGCGAGCTGGTGGGCGGCGCCGACCCGCGCCGCGAAGGGCTGGCGCAGGGCGAGTGAGCGCCGGCGGCGTCAGCGCGGCGCGCGGAACTGCGACAGCGCGGCGACGAAACCTTCCACCGCGGCATTGGGCTGTTCCTGCAACGCCGCCACCATGATCTGCGCGCGCGGGGCCGCCGCGCCGCGCAGCGGCAGGAAATGCAGCGAATCGCCGCGCAGCCGCGACAGCGACTGCGGCACGATGGCGGGGCCGACGCCGGCTTCCACCAGCGTCAACAGGGTGGGGATCACGCTTTCCTGGCCGATGTCGGGCTTGAGCCGCGCATGCCGGAACACGCGGTGCACCATGGCATGGAAGTAGGGCGAGACATCCTGCTGGTAGCCCACCAGCGTATGCGCCGCCAGGTCTTTCAATGACACCTGGCGGCGGCCGGCCAGGGCATGGTCGCGCCGCACCGCGACGCACAGCGGTTCCTCGAACACGATGCGCGTCTCGATATCCGCCGGCACGGGATGCGGGCGCATCACCGCGACGTCCACCTGCCGGGCGCGCAGCGCCGGCTCCATGTCGATCGAATTCATCTCGCGCAGTTCGATGCGCACTTCCGGGTGGGCGTCGCGGTAATGGCTCAGCGCGGACACCAGCGGCGAACTGGCGGCGCTGGGCGTGATGCCGACGGCCAGCGTGCCGATCTCGCCGCGCGCCGCCTGGCGCGTCTGGCGCAGCATCAACTGGGTATCCGCCGCCAGCCGGCGGGCCCGCTCGTACATGACCGTGCCGGCGGGCGTCAGCTTGACCGAGCGCGTGGTGCGCGCGAACAACGGGACGCCGACGATCGATTCGAGCCGCTTGATCTGCTGGGTGAGCGGCGGCTGGGTCATGAACAGGCGGGTGGCCGCCCGCCCGAAATGCAGTTCCTCGGCGACGGTGCAGAACAACACCAGCAGGCGCCCGTCCAGGAAGATTAATTCCGATTTCGACATAATTTCACGGAAATTATGAAATAGACATAGATTAATCCGCTTCCTAAGATGCCGCATGTCTTGGATGCCATCAGGTGCGGATCTTCATGCGGGCTGCTGCTTTTCCTTTGTCGGTGAATGCCATTGCGCGGGATGTGGAGGCCGGCCGCGCCGGGCCGTGGGACGCGGCGCGGCAGGCCCTCGACGCGATCGCGCGGCTCGACGGCGGCATCCGCGCCTGGACCCATGTGCTGGCCGCCGACGCGCTGGCCGGCCTGGACGCGGCGGCATACCGGAGCGGGCCGTTGGCGGGCGTGCCGGTGGGCATCAAGGATGTGATGGACGTGGCCGGCATGCCCACCGGCCATGGCGCCGCGCTGCCGGCGCAGCAGGCGCGCTTCGACGCCTGCAGCGTGGCCATGCTGCGCGCGGCCGGCGCGGTGCCGGTCGGCAAGACCGTGACGGCGGAGTTCGCCTTTCGCAGCCCCGGGCCGACCCGCAACCCGCACGCGCCGGAACATACGCCGGGCGGCTCGTCGAGCGGATCGGCGGCGGCGGTGGCGGCGGGCATGGTGCCCGCGGCGCTCGGCACCCAGACCGGCGGCTCGATGATCCGGCCCGCCGCGTTCTGCGGCGTGGTGGGCTTCAAGCCCAGCTTCGACCGCGTGTTCCGCGACGGCATGAAGCTCACCTGCGAATCGCTCGACACGATCGGCTGGTACACCAACAGCGTCGACGATGCGCGCTGTCTCGCCGACGTGCTGCTCAATGACGCGGCGCCTCGCCAGCCTGTCGGGCGGCCGCTGGTGGTCGCCGTGCAGGATTGCAATCCGGAGGCCGGCGCCTGCGGCCACAGCCAGGCCGAGCTTGCCCGCGCCTGCGCGCGGCTGCGCGCCGCCGGCATGCAGTGCGAGCGCGTCGGCATGGAGTCCGAGACCGCGCGGCTGCTGCAGGCGCACGCGGTGATCATGCACTACGAATTCGCGCGCAGCCTGGCGCCGGTGGTCGCGCGCAGTGCCGCGGCGCTGAGCCCCGCGCTGCGCCAGGCGGTGGCGCACGGGCTGGCGATCGGCGCGCCGCAGTACCGCGACATGCGGGCGCTGCAGGCCGCGCTGCGCCATGCCTGGGACCGCCTCTACGGCGGCGCCGATCTGGTGCTGACCTTCAGCACGCCGGGACCGGCGCCGCACGGGCTGCGGCACACCGGCTCGGCCGCCTTCAACAAGATCTGGTCGGTGCTGGGATGGCCATGCCTGCACCTGCCGACCGCGCGCACGCCCGCCGGGCTGCCGCTCGGCCTGCAACTGGTCGCCGGCTGGGGGCACGATCATGCGCTGCTCGCCCATGGCCGGCGCCTGCATCACTTACTCACGCAAGAAGGGGAATGACGTGTACTTGAAGATCTTGAAGAAAGGGGCGCTGGCGCTGTGCATCGCGCTCGGCCTGCCGGGCGCCGCGGGCGCGGCGGACGATTATCCCAGCCGGCCGCTCAATATCTTCGTGCCGACCGCGCCGGGCGGCACGGTGGATATCGTGGCCCGCATCATGGCCGAGAAACTGGCGCCGGTGCTGGGACAGCCGGTGGTGGTGGTCAACAAGCCCGGCGCGGGCGGGGTGGTGGGCACCCAGGCCTTCCTGCGCGAGCCGGCGGACGGCTACACGGTATTGTTCACCGCCAACAGCAACCAGCTGATCGTGCCCTGGGTGTACCCGGACGCGAAGTTCGACCCGATTGCCGACTTCGCGCCGATCGCGGCGGTGGGACAGGTGCCGAACGTGCTGTGCGTGAACCCGTCGTTCCCGGCGCGGGACCTGCAAGAATTCATGGCGCTGGCCAAGGCGAATCCGGACCAGTATGAATACGCCTCGGCGGGAGCCGGCACGCTGAACCACCTGCTGGGCGAGATGCTCAATGAACGGGGCGGCCTGCGGCTGCGGCACATTCCCTATCGCGGCGTCGCGCCGGCCATGAGCGACGTGCTCGGCAACCAGGTGCCCATGCTGTTCGCCAGCCTGCCGTCGGCGCTGGAAAGCATCAAGGCCGGCAAATTGCGCGCGCTGGGCGTCAGCAGCGAGGCGCGCAGCCCGCTGTTGCCGGACGTGCCGGCCATCAACGAGGCCGTGCCCGGCTTCAGCGGCGATCTCTGGGTGGCCTTCTATGCGGCCCGCCAGGCGCCGCCGGCGTCGGTCGAGGCCTTGCATTCGGCCATCCGCAAAGTCATGGCGGACCCGGCCTTGCGGCAGAAGTTCGACCAGCTCGGCGTCGCCATGATGAACGACGGCCCGGCCGAGCTGGCGCGCCGCCAGCAGGCCGAGTTCCAGCAATGGAAGCAGGTCGTGCAGGCCTCCGGCGCGACGTCCGACTGATCAGGCCTGCCCTGGGGCTTTCATGCGGGACGCTTTTCAGCGGGCACAGGCCCCAGCTCCCGGCGCACTTCGTCATTGTGCTCGCCCAGCGCCGGCGGCAAACGCCGCAGCGTGGCGGGGGTGCGCGACAGCTTGATAGGCGAACCCACGCCGCGGTAGCCGTCCTGCTCGAGCACCATGCCGCGATGCCGGGTGTGCGGATGCCCGAGCACGTCCTCGACGTTCTGGACCGCCGCGGCCGGTACGCCGGCGCGCAGCAACTGTTCGGCCAGCGTCGCCGCATCGTGCGCCGCCAGCAGTCCCGCCAGGGCTTCGCGCAAGGCGTCGCGATGCTGCAGCCGCTCGGCATTGCTGGCGAAGCGCGGATCGTCCGGCAGGGCGGGCGCGCCCAATACGCGGGCCAGCGCGGCGAATTGCCGGTTGTTGCCGACCGCCAGGAAGATCGGTCCGCTGCGTGTCGGCAGCGTCTCGTAGGGCGCGATGTTGGGATGCGCGTTGCCGGTGCGGCCCGGGATCTTGCCGCTGTAGAAATAATTGGCGGCATGCGGGTGCAGCAGCGATACCGCGCAGTCGTACAGAGTGATGTCCAGGAACTGTCCCAGCCCGCTGCGCATCCGCTCGTTCAGGGCCAGCAGGACCGCCACCGCGGCGTTCAGGCCGGTGACCATGTCGACCACCGGCAGCCCGACCCGCGTGGCTTCGCCCTGTGCGTCGCCGTTCACGCTCATCAGTCCGCACATGGCCTGGGCGCAGGCGTCGTAGCCGGGCAGGCCGCCCAGCGGCCCGTCGGCGCCGAAGCCGCTCACGCGGCAGTGGACCAGGCGGGGGAACTCGCGGCTCAGTGCGTCGTAGCCCAGCCCCCATTTCTCCAGGGTGCCCGGCTTGAAGTTTTCCACCAGCACGTCGGCGTCGGCCAGCAGCCGGCGCAGCAGCTCCTGGCCGGCCGGCTGGGACAGGTCCAGCGTCATGCCGCGCTTGTTGCGATTCACGCCGATGAAGTACGACGCCGTATCGTCCAGGAACGGCGGGCCCCAGCCGCGCGTTTCGTCGCCGGCGGGCGGCTCGATCTTGATGACGTCGGCGCCATGGTCGGCGAGCAGCTGGGTGCAGTAGGGGCCGCCCAGCACGCGCGACAGGTCGATGATCTTGCAGCCGGCCAGCGCGCCGGCCTGCAGTGCGGCAAAAGTCATGGGGGTTCCTCAGTCCATGGCCACGTGGGCTTCCTGGATCACGGCGCGCCATTTCGGCACCTGGGCGGCGATGAACGTGGCCAGCCCCTGCGGGGTCTGGTCGTCGGCCTCGACGATGCCCTGCTTGCGCAAGGTCTGCTTCACGCCGGGGTCGGCCAGCGCGGCGACGAACGCCCGGTTGAGCGTCGCGACCACGTCCGGCGGCGTGCCCTTGGGCGCGACGATGCCGAAGAAGACGCTGACGTCGTAGCCCGCCAGCCCTTGTTCGGCCAGCGTGGGCAGGTCGGGCAGCGCGTCGGAGCGCTCGGCGCTGGCCAGGCCGATGGCGCGCAGCGTGCCGGCCTGCACGTGCGGCAGCGCAGTCAGGATGTCGGTGAACGACATCGAGACCTGCCCGCCCAGCAGGTCGTTGAGCGCCGGGCCGGTGCCCTTGTAGGGCACGTGCAGGATGTTGGTGCCCGCCATCTTGTTGAACAGGATGCCGGCCAGGTGCGACGACGCCCCGTTGCCGGACGAGGCATAGCTGAGCCGGTCGGGGTGCTGCTTGGCGTAGGCGATCAGTTCCTGCGCGTTGTGGACCGGCAGCGACGGGTGCACCACCAGGATGTTGGGCAGGTGGCCGATGCGGATGACGGGCGCGAAGCTCTTCTGCGGGTCGTACTGCTGATTGCGATACAGGCTCACGTTGATGGCCAGCGGCCCGGAAGTGCCGAACAGGATCGTATAGCCGTCGGGCGTGGCATTGGCGACGTGCTCGGCGCCGATGTTGCCGCCGGCCCCGCCGCGGTTTTCCACCACCACGGTCTGCTTCAACTGGTCTTTCAAGCCGTCGGCCAGGCGGCGCGCCAGCGCGTCCGTGGGGCCGCCGGGCGGGAAGGGCACCACCAGCGTCACGGGCCGGTCCGGGAACGCCTCGGCGGCCGGCACGGGTGCGGCCGCCAGCAGGGCGGCGCCGGCCATGGCCAGGCAAAAAAAACGTCGTTGCATGAGTGTCTCTCCAGGGTGGGGGCGCAGGCTCGCCCGCGTCGCGCGGGTCGGATGCGCTGTTGTCAAGGCGATGGCCCCGGGGGGGCCGCCGCCGCGGATGCTACAGGGCGTCGGCCAGCAGGGCGCGGCAGGCCGCGTCCTCGTCGGCGGGCAGGGCGCAAGGGTCGCGCGGCATCAGGCGATGGCGCAAGACCTGGTCAGCCAGCACGGCGCGGCTGGCCAGGCCGGGGGCCCGGGCTTCCCAGCGCAGCGCCGCCAGCGACACGACGTGGTACAGTGCCGACGCCGCCTGGCGCGCCAGGTCGGGACGGTTCTCGTGGGCGGCATGGCGCGCCAGCGCGCAGGCGCCGTCCAGCGCGCGCGCCTGGGCGTCGGCCAGTGCGGGATCGCACGGCGCGCCCTCGCGCAGCAGCGCGTCGACGCGGCGGCGCAGCGCGTCCAGCGCATCCGTCTTCTGGATGGCGCGCAGCACGTCCAGCGCCACGATGTTGCTGGTGCCTTCCCAGATCGAGCCCAGGTGTGCGTCGCGCACCAGGCGGGCCTCGACGAATTCCTCGATATAGCCGCAGCCGCCGCGCACCTCCATGCCGTCGCCCGTGACCTTGCGCGCATCGCGGCAGGCGCGGAACTTGATCAGCGGCGTCAGCACGCGCGCCAGCGCGGCCGCCTCGGCATCGCGTTCGGACTCGGCCAGCGCCTGGGCGGTCTGGAACATCACGCTGCGCGCCTGTTCGGCCCACACGCTCATCTTGGCCAATTGCCGGCGCATCAGCGGCATGTCGACCAGGCGCTTGCCGAAAGCGCGGCGCTGCTGGGCGAAATACACGGCCTCGGTCACGGCGCGCCGCATCAGGCCGGCGGCGCGCATGCCGTTGGACAGGCGCGAGTTGTTGATCATGTCGGCCATGTGCTTGAAGCCCTGGCCGCGCTCGCCCACCAGCCAGGCCAGCGCGCCCTCCAGGCGGATCTCGCCGCTGGCCATCGAGCGCGTGCCCAGTTTGTCCTTCAGGCGCAGGATGCGATAGCGGTTGTGCGCGCCGTCCGGCAAATCGCGCGGCAGCAGGAATAGCGACACGCCTTTCAGGCCCTCGACCGGCTCGCTGCGCGCCAGCACCATCGCGAAACCGGCATCCGGGTTGGAGCAGAACCACTTGTCGCCATGCAGCCGCCAGGACCCGTCGGCATGCAGTTCGGCGCTGGTGGTGGTGGCGCTGACGTCGGAGCCGGCGCCTTGCTCGGTCATGAACATGGCGCCCTGGCGCAAGGTATCGAAATCCTGCGACGTCACTTGCGGCAAGACGCGCTCGATGAGCGCCGGATCGCCGAACTTGCGCAGCGTGCGCGCCAGCGAATCGGTCATGCTGACCGGGCAGCACAGGCCGAATTCGCCCTGCACGAACAAGTGGCTGAGCGCGTACTTGGCGGCCGGCGGCATGGGTGCGGGCCAGCCGAGCACGCCGCCGCGATGCGACAGGGCGGCCAGCCCGAATTCGCTGTAGGCCAGCCGCTCGAGTTCGACATAAGCGGGATGCTTGTGCACGCGCGATTCGTCCTGGCCGGCACGGTCGCGCACCGACAGGGTGGGCGGATGCTTGTCGGCCACCGCCGCCAGCTCGTCGATGCGTCCGCCGGCCAGCGCGCCCAGGCGGTCCAGGTGTGGCAGCAGGTGGGCGTGCAGGTCGGCCGGCAGGTACAGGGCGCACAGGCCGGCGGCATAGGGGTCGGCGCGGAACAGATTGAGGCCGCGCGAATCAGGCACGGCAGTGGCGGTGGCAGGCATGGACATGGCACGGCGGGCAAAGATGGGAAAGCCGATGTTGTCTCATGCAATCTATCTATACAAATACCGTTTTTGTGTAGAACAATACAAGAAAAGTATGAATCTCCGGGCCAGGTACTCATGGATCTCGAACCGCGCCTGCTGCGCTATTTCATCGCCGTCGCGGAAGAACGGCATTTCAGCCGGGCCGCCGCGCGCCTGCACATTTCGCAGCCGCCGCTCAGCTACGCCATCCGGCAGCTCGAAGCCACGCTGGGGGTGCGCCTGCTGGAACGCACTAGCCGCCATGTGGCGCTGACCGAAGCCGGCCGGGTGCTGTACCGCGAGGCGCAAGCCTTGCTGCGCCAATCCGAGGCGGTCGGCACGCTGGTGCAGCGTGTCGATGCCGGCCTGCGCGGGCGCCTGCGCATCGGCTTCGTCGGCTCCATGCTGTACCGCGGCCTGCCGGACCTGCTCGCGGCCATGCGCGCCGCCTTGCCGGACGTCGAGCACGTGCTGACCGAGCTGAACTCGCACGACCAGATCGAAGCCGTGCGGCGCGGCGAGCAGGACCTGGGCTTCATTCACGCCAATCCCGCGCCCGCCGAGGTGCAGACCCTGGACCTGGTGGCCGAGCCGTTCGTGCTGTGCGTGCCCGATACGCATCCCCTGGCGAACCGCCGCCGCGTGTCGCTGCAGGCGCTGGCCCACGACGACTTCATCCTGTTCGCGCGTGCGGCCTCGCCCAGCTATCACGAGACGGTCCTGTCCTTGTGCGTGACGGCCGGCTTTCATCCGCTGATCCGCCATGAGGTGCGGCATTGGCTCAGCGTCGCCGCGCTGGTGTCGCAGGGGCTGGGGGTGTCGATCGTGCCGGCCTGCCTGGCGCGCAGCGGCCTGGCCGGCACGCGTTTCATCGCTTTTGACCACCAGGCGCGCTCGGTCAGCCAGGCGATCTGGGGGCGTGAAATGGATACGCCGTTGCTGCGCACGGCGGTGGAGTTGGTGCGCGCCCAATACGGGCGATGATGCACTGCACGATAAAAAATCATTGACACGTCTGTCATTCTGCCCGAGCATTTGTCCATACAAAGTGACAAAGCAGACAAAGGAGGCAGGCATGGAGGTCGTGGCCGTAGGTCCCAAGCGATATCGCTTCAGTTTCGGGCGATATCTGGAGGAATTCGAGCTGGGGGCCGTATATGAGCACCGGCCGGGGCGCACCCTGACCGACGCCGACAACATCCAGTTCTCGCTGTTGACGATGAATTTTCATCCGATGCATTGCGACGCCGCGTACGCCGGCCAGAGCGAATTCGGCCGGCTGCTGGTCAATAGCGGCCTGACGGTGGCGGTCGTGCTGGGCATGACGGTCGGCGATGTCAGCGGCAAGGCGATCGCCAACCTGGGCTGGAGGGAAATCAACCTGACTGCGCCCGTCTTTGCCGGCGACACCCTGTATGCCGAGTCCGAGGTGCTGGAGTTGCGCGAATCGCGCAGCCGGCCGACCCAGGGCATCGTCACCACCCGTACGCGCGCCCATAACCAGGACGGCGTGGAAGTGATGAATTTCATCCGTGCCTGCCTGGTGCCCAAGCGAGGGCACGGCGTGGGCGACCAGTAGGGCCCCTCGCGCGGGCCGGCCCGCGCCGCATCGCAGTACTCACCAGAGGAGGTATTGCCATGTTTCACCCGCTGTTATGCCGGGCGGCCCTGCTGCTCGCGTTGGCGTCGCCGCTTGCCGCGGGCGCCGTCGAAATGGTGTTGACGTCGGAAGTCGCGGCCTCGCACTGGAAGACCCGCTACATGAATGAGTTCGCCGCAGACGTGGCCAAGCGCACTAACGGCGAAGTACAGGTCAAGGTATTCCCGGCCTCGCAGCTGTACAACGACCAGGATGGCCTGGCGGCGCTGGGCACGGGCGCCGTTCACATGGTATGGCCGGTTTCGGTGCGGCTGGAAACGCTGGATCCTGGCCTGGGTTACGTGAACCTGCCCTTCGGCTTGTCGGATGAGAAGATGGCAAACGCCTGCTTCGCCAGCGGTCTTGCGGAGCTGATGTCCGACCGCCTGAAGTCGCGCCAGTTGCAAGTGCTGGGCCTGCTGCGTACTGCCGACCTTTTCTTCATTTTCCGCGACCGCGACGTGAAGTCGCTGGCCGACATGGAGGGCGCCAAGCTGCGCGTGACCGGCGGGCGCATTTTCCTGGACATGGTGCGCAGCTTCGGCGCCAGCCCGATTTCGATGGCGGCTTCCGAAATGAGCACGGCGCTGGCCCAGGGCGCTATCGACGGCGTGCTGACCTCGCCTGCCGGTTGGGCCGAGATGATCGGCAATACCGGCAAGTATGCCTTCCATGTGCCTGGCATGTCGCTGGCCACCTATGCCGTGGTGGCCGACCGGAGCTGGATGGACCAGCTGACGCCGTCGCAGCGCGACGCGGTGGCCGCCAGCCTGGACAGCATCCTCAAGCGCCAATGGGAAGAGGCGCGCGCGGCCGACGCCAAGCTGGTCAAGCAGATGGAGCAGCAGGGCGCCATCTACCGGGTGGCCGACGAGGCCGCCGCGGCGGAATGGCAGGCGCGCGCCGATACGGCCAAGAAGAGCTATACCGACAAGTATGCCGACGTGGTCCGGCAAGTCGATGCCATCGCCAAGCGCTGTGGAGCCTGACATGAGTGACCTCGTCGAGTCGGCGCGGCAATGGGTGCGGGCGCGTCGTCTGCCGCTGGAGGCGCAGGATGTGCCCGACCTGGCCGAGGCGGTGGCCGTCCTGACGGCGGCCGTGACACAGGAGGCCGCCGGGCTGGATATGACGCAGGTCGCCGTGCCGTTCGGCCAGGTGTTGCGCGCATCGGCCCTGCAACCTTGGCCCGACACGCCGCTACCGCGGCAGGGGGATGATCGGGCCAGCGTGGCCTGGGTGCGGGCCAGCCTGGCGCGGATCGAATGCGCGCCGCCCGGCAGGCTGGCGTGGGTGGACGTCGACGCCGATGCGGCGCTCGCCGAGGCGCAACTGCGCGACGCGGAACGGGGTGAGGGGCGCGCGCGGGGCCCGCTGCATGGCATGCCGGTAGGCATCAAGGACATGTTCGGCCGGCAGGGCCGCGTTTCCGGCTGGGGCTCGCCGCTACGCCGGGACGGCCCGGCGGCGACGGCCGACGCCGCCATCGTGGCGCGCTTGCGCGCCTCCGGGGCGGTCGTGCTGGGCACCCAGCACATGGCCGAATTCGCCATGTCGCCCACCGGCTGGAACGCCGCCTGCGGCCCGGGCCGCAACCCGTGGGACACCAGCAGGGCATCGGGCGGCAGCTCCAGCGGCGCGGCCATGTCGGTCGCGGCCGGCCATGTGCCGCTGGCCATCGGTTCGGATACCGGAGGCTCGGTGCGCCTGCCCGCCGCGCTGTGCGGGCTGACCGGTCTCAAGCCCAGTCAGCATCGCATCAGCATGGCGGGCGCCATGCCGCTGTCTCCCAGTCTCGATTGCATCGGGCCGCTGGCGCATACGGCTGAATTGTGCGGCCATGCCTACCGCGCCATGGCGGGTCCCGACGCTGCCGACCTGGCGTGCCTGGACGCGGGCGTCAGCGTCGGGACGATGCCGCGCCGCGCCCGCGTGGCCGTACCGCAGTGGCGCGACGACGATCCGCTGTCGGCAGACATGCGCCGTGCGCTGGATGAGGCCGTGCGTGTTTGGCGCGATGCCGGCGTCGAATGCATTCCGGTGGCGTCGCCCTACGCGCTGTTGCAGCGCGCCGGCCTGCTGGCTTCCATCCTGCTCGCGGTGGAGGCGGCCGCGATGCACCAGCGCTGGCTGCGGGAGCGTGGCGGCCAGTATGGGCGCCAGGTGCGCCGCCGCATTGCGCGCGGCCTGTTGGTGCCCGGTGTGGACTACTGCGATGCATTGCGGCTGCGCGGACCGTTCCTGCGGGGCTATCTGCGCGAAGTGCAGGGCGACGCCGATGCGGTGCTGCTACCCACGACTCCCGACGTGGCGCCACTGGTCGAAGACGCGCAGGCCGGCGACCAGGCCCGCCTGGAGCGCGACTTTGCCCTGCTGTCCGCCTGGACGCGCGGCATCAACTACCTGGGCCTGCCGGCATTGACCGTGCCGGTGGGCCTTGGCGCCGGCGGCTTGCCACTGGGCATGCAATTGGTCGGGCCGCCGTTGGGCGAAGACCGTGTGCTGGCGCTGGGCCGGCTGTTCCAGCAATGCACTGACTGGCACCGGCGCCGCCCGGTGGCCAGCAGCGGCCGGGCCGGCACGATCCACGAGGAGGAGACGACATGACTGCATTCTGGCGCAAGGCCGCGCCGTGGTGCGCCGCGCTGGCCATCGGCTGGGGCGCGCCGGCGGGCGCGACCGACATGATCATTACCAGCGAGATTCCGCTGGCCACGAACCCCAGCCCCTACATCGAGCAGTTCATCGCCGAGGTGGCCAAGCGCACCGACGGCGCCGTGCAGGGCAAGTATTTCCCGGCCTCGCAGCTCTACAACGACCGCGATGGGCTGGCTGCGCTCGGCACCGGCGCGGTGCACATGGTCTGGCCGGTGTCGTCGCGGCTGGAGCAGTTCGATGCGCGGGTCGGGCTGGCGAGCCTGCCGTTTGCCCTGACGACCGAAGAAATGACTAACGCCTGCTTTGCCGACGGTTTCACGCGCATGATTTCAGGCTACCTGGAGCCGCGCGGCATGCAGGTGCTGGGGTTCCTGCGCACCGCCGACCTCATCTTCCTGATGAAAGACCGGGACGTCCGGACGGTGGCCGACCTGAAAGGCCAGAAGGTACGCGTGATTGGCGGGCAGATCATGCTGGACGCGATGCGTTCCGTACAGGCCAGCCCGATCTCGATGTCCGCCTCGGAAATGTCGGCGGCCCTGTCGCAAGGCGCCATCGACGGCGCCATGACATCGCCGGCGGGATGGGTGGATGTGCTGGGCAATACCGCCAGGTACGCGACCCTGGCGCCGGGCATGGGCCTGGCCACTTCGGCGGTGACGGTTGACAAGCAATGGCTGGATGGGTTGCCGCAAGCGCAGCGCGCGGCGATCCGCGAGGTCCTGCAGGAAATCATCGCGCGGCAATGGCAGGAGACGGTGGCCAAGGACCGCGAATTGATCGATCGGATGGTGGCGCAGGGCGGCCATTACCGCGTCATGGCGCCCGGCGAAGTCGACCAGCTCAAAGAGCGTTTCGTGTCGGCCGGTGCCGGATTCCGCAGCAAGCATGCCAAGGCAGTCGCGCAACTGGAACAGATACGCAAGGAGTGCATCCATGATGGCAAGTGACTTCGATTCGGCTTCGCTGTCGGTGGCGCGGCGGCGGGACGGGAGCGCCGCCCGCGCGGCGCCGGAATTCGGCCGGCTGGGGTGGGCGTCGCGGCTGACGCTGGCGGTGGCCACCATCCTGGCGCTGGGCGCGACGGCCATCATGATCCTGGAAGGCTTCAGCCGCTACGTGCTGAACGTAAGCTATTTCTGGGCCGAAGAGTCGGTGCGCTTCCTGATGGTATGGGCGTTCTTCCTGACTTTGGGCATCGCCGGCTTCCGCCAGTGCCATATCCGCACCGAGCTGCTGGTGCAACGGCTGCCGGGCGCCGTACAGCGCGTCGTGTGGCTGCTGTCATGCGCGGCCGGCATGGCATTCGCCTTCATCCTGGGCTATTCGTCCGTTCCGCAAGTGCAGCGCTTCTACTCCATGGGCATGGTGTCCGAGTCCTCGCTCGAGCTGCCGATGTGGCTGTTGTTCCTGGCCATGCCGGTGGGCGGTGTGGCATTGTTCCTGTATTACGCGTGCGCCGGCTGGCATGCCTGGCGCTGGGGCGACCCCTTCGCCAGTCCCCCGGTCGAAGCTGAGCCGGATGCCGGCGTCGCCGCCGCCCTGGCCCGCCAGGAGCCGCTGCCATGACGCTCGCACTTTCCGTCATGGGCCTGCTGGTGCTGCTCGCGCTGGGCGCGCACGTTGGCACGGCCATGGGCCTGGTGTCCAGCGCCATGGTGATGTCGGTGGACGGCGTGCCGCTTACGGTAGTGGCGCAGACCGCCTTCAAATCGATCAATAGTTATCCGCTGATGGCGATCCCGATGTTCGTGCTGATGGGCAACCTGATGATGCGCGGCAATATCGTCGCCGTGATGATCGAACTGATCGGCAGCCTGGTGCGCTGCGTGCGCGGCGGCCTGGCGCTGACCGTGATGCTGGCCTGCGTATTCTTCGCGGCGGTATCCGGTTCCAGCGTGGGTTCGGCGGCAGCCATCGGCGCCGCCACGGTTGACGGCCTGAAGCGCGAGAGCTACCCGCCGCGCTTCTCAGCCGCGCTGGTTGCCGTGGGCGGCACCCTGGGCCTCATGATTCCGCCATCGCTCGGTTTCATCCTGATCGGCTCCATTGTCGGCCTGCCGGTGGACAAACTGTTCGTGGCCGGCATCGTGCCCGGCCTGATGGAGGCGGCGTTCTTGCTTTTGACCACCGTCTGGCTGACGCGCCGCCATGGCTACGGCGCCACGACCGGCCGGCCCGACTTGGCCGGCTTCGCGCGGCGCCTGCCGCGCGCCGCCGGCGCGTTGTCCATGCCGGTGCTGGTGCTGGGCAGCATCTATCTGGGCATTTTCACGCCCACCGAGGTGTCGGCGGTGGCGGCGGGCTATGCCGCGCTGCTGTGCGTGGTGCTGTATCGCACCATGAGCTGGCGCGGCGTGTGGCAGGTATCACAGGAGTCCATCCTGCAATCCACCATGATCTTCATGGTAGTGATGGGCGGCAGCTTGATCGGCTTCATCCTGGCGCGCATGGGCGTGTCGGCCTCGCTGATCGGGTTCATGGAACGCATGGACATGACTGCCTGGCAGTTCCTGCTGTTGGCCAATGTCGTGCTGCTGGTGCTGGGTATGTTCCTGGACGGCGTGGCGATGATCGTACTGACCGCGCCGCTGCTGTTCCCCATGGCGACCCACCTGGGCATCGATCCGGTGCATTTCGCCGTGATCATGGTGGCCAACGTGGAGATCGCCACGCTGACCCCGCCCATCGGCCTGAACCTGTTTGTCATGAGCGGCATCGCGCGCATTCCGGTGGAGCAGGTGGCGCGCGGCGTCGTGCCGTTCTATGTGACACGCCTGGTATCGCTGGCCCTGATTACCTTTGTGCCCTCGCTGTCGCTGATGCTGGTGACCTGACGGGCGCTCGCCGAACCTGGAGACGCACATGAAAGACAACGCAGCTACGCCGGCCGCCGGTGCGGCGGTTTCGGAAACGCTGGCGCGCTATGCGGCCGGCTTCGATGGCGCCCGCATCCCCGAGCGGGTACGGGAGCGCGCCCGCCTGTTGATGCTGGATTCCATCGGCATCGCCCTGGCTTCGCATGGCTACGATTTCTCGCGCCGCGCGCTGGCGGCCATCGCCGAGCTGGACGGAGGCGGCGACAGCGTGGTGATGGGCAGCCCGTTGCGCCTGGATCCACGCAATGCGGCGCTGGCCAACGGAGTGCTGGTGCACGGGCTGGACTACGACGATACGCACGCGCGCGGCGTGATCCATGCCACCGCCTCGGTGCTGCCGACCGTGCTGGCGCTGGCCGTGCGCGACAACCGCTCCGGCGCCGATATGGTGGCGGCGTATGTGCTGGGCATGGAAGCTGCCACGCGGCTGGGCGCGGTCGCCAAGGGCGGGTTCCACCAAGTCGGGTTCCACCCTACGGGGCTGATCGGCGCCTTCGGCTGCACGCTCGCGGCCGGCTGGCTGCTCGGCCTGGACGCCGCGCAGATGGTGGATGCGCAGGGCATCGCGCTGTCCGTCGCGGCGGGCAGCCTCGAGTTCCTCAATGACGGGGCCTGGAACAAGCGCATGCATCCGGGCTGGGCCGCCAACGCCGGCATCACGTCCGCGACGTTCGGCAAGCACGGCTACACCGGCACCCGGCTGGCCTACGAGGGGCGCTTCGGCCTGTACGCCAGCCACCTGGGCGCCACCGGCTACGACCTGGAGCTGGCGACGGCGGGCCTGGGCGAGCTGTGGGAGGTGGAGCGGGTATCGGTCAAGCCGCTGCCGGCCTGCCACTTCACGCACGCCAGCGTAGACGCGGCGGCGCGCCTGCACGCCCAGGGCGTGCGCGCGGACCAGGTGCGCCGCGTCACCGTGCTGGTGCCGGCCGAGGTCGTCAAGACGGTGTGCGAGCCGGAAGCAGCCAAGCGCAAGCCCGCCAACAGTTATGAGGCGCAATTCAGCATTCCCTATCTGGTCGGCACCGCGTTGTGCAGGGGGCGGCTGACCCTGGACGACCTGGAGGAGGCCGCCCTGCGCGATCCCGCCGTGCTGGCGCTGGCCGCCGTCACCGATTACCGGCATGACCCGGCCAGCGGTTTCCCGCGTCACTACTCAGGTGAAGTCATCGTCGAGCTGAAGGACGGCCGCACGCTGCGCGAGCGCGAGGCGGTCAACCGGGGCGCGGAGGACCGTCCGCTGACAGCCGGCGATATCCGCGCCAAGTTCCGCGACAACGCCCGGCGCCAGGTCGCCGAGGCGCGCGCCGAGTCCATCGAGCGTTGCGTGCTGGGCCTGGAACAGGGCCGGGCCCGCGACCTGGCCGATCAACTGGGGCAGGCCTGAGCGGGCAGCCGCCAGCGCATTCTTGAAGGGAGACACCGCATGACCGCGAATGACGAGAGCCAGGAGCAGTTGATCCTGGACATGGTAGGGCGCTTTCTGGAACAGGAGGTGCGTCCGCATGTCTGGCAATTCGAGCACGACGATATCTATCCCGAGGAAATCGTCGAGAAGATGAAGGCGATGGGCCTGTTCGGCTGCCTCATCGCGCCCGAGTACGGCGGGCTGGGGTTGTCCACCGTGACCTATGCCAAGATCATCGAACGCATTTCGGAAGAATGGATGTCGCTTTCGGGCATCCTGAATTCCCACTTGATCATGGCCGCCGCGGTGCAGCGCAACGGCACGGAGGCGCAGAAGCGCGCCTTCCTGCCGCGCTTCGCCACCGGCGAGCTGCGCGGCGGCATCGGCCTGACCGAACCCGATTGCGGCACCGACCTGCAGGCCATCCGCACGGTGGCGCGCCGCGAGGGCGATACCTATGTGGTGAACGGCACCAAGATGTGGATCACCAACGGCTACTACGGCAACTGCTTCGCCCTGCTGGTCAAGACCGATCCACAGGCCGAGCCACGCCACAAGGGCATGAGCCTGTTCATCGCCGAGAAAGGGCCGGGCTTCACGGTCAGCCGCAAGCTGGAGAAGCTCGGGTACAAGGGTATTGATTCGACCGAATTGGTGTTCGAAGACTACCGCATCCCGGCCGACCGGCTGATCGGCGGGGTCGAGGGCCGCGGGTTGCAGATGGTGTTGAACGGCCTGGAACTCGGGCGCATCAACGTGGCGGCGCGCGGCGTGGGCGTGGCGCAGGCGGCCTTGCGCGAGTCGGTGAAGTACGCGCAGCAGCGCAAGACGTTCGGCAAGCCTATCTGCGAGCACCAGGCCATCCAGACCAAGCTGGGCGAGATGGCCACCCGCACCGAAGCATCACGCCTCTTGACCTTGCGCGCCGCGGCAGCCTATGACCGCGGCGAGCGCTGCGACATGGAAGCCGGGATGGCCAAGCTGTTCGCCACCGAGACGGCCGTCGAGAACAGCCTGGAGGCCATGCGCATTCACGGCGGCTACGGCTACTCGAAAGAGTACCTGGTCGAACGCTTCTACCGTGACGCGCCGCTGCTGGTGATCGGCGAGGGCACCAACGAGATGCAGCGCATCATCATCGCCAGGCAACTGGTGGAAAGGAACCGCATATGAGCTTGCCCCTGGCAGGACTGCGCGTCGTCTCGGTGGAGCAGTATGGGGCGGGGCCGTTCGGCACGCAGCATCTGGCCGACCTGGGCGCCGAAGTGATCAAGATCGAGAACCCCCACGACGGCGGCGACGTGGGCCGCGCCGTCGGGCCGCATTATTTTGGGCCAGGCAACAGCCATTTCTACCAGGCTTTCAACCGCAACAAGAAGAGCGTCACGCTGGACTTGAAGAAGCCCGAAGGACAGCAGGTGCTGCGCGACCTGTGCCGCCACGCCGATGCGGTTTTCAATAATCTGCGCGGCGATCTGCCGGGCCGCCTCGGGTTGACCTACGAGGCCATGCGCGAGGTGCGGCCGGATATCGTCTGCGTGCACTTGTCGGCCTATGGACGCGACGGCGAGCGGGCCGGCTGGCCGGGCTACGACTACCTGATGCAGGCGGAAGCCGGCTATCTGTCCTTGACGGGCGAGCCCGACGGGCCGCCATCGCGCTTCGGCCTGTCCATCATCGACCTGATGACCGGCACGACGGCGGCGCTGGGCCTGGTGTCGGCCGTGCTGGGCGCGCGCCAGACTGGCCTGGGGCGCGACGTGGACGTCAGCCTGTTCGACGTGGCGCTGCATAACCTGGGCTACCTGGCCACTTGGTACTTGAACGGCGGCCACGAAACCGGCCGCGCGCCCCGTTCCGGCCACCCCTCGCTGGTGCCCAGCCAGTTGTACCGCACCGCCGATGGCTGGATCTTCATCATGTGCAACAAAGAGAAGTTCTGGCCGTTGCTGGCGCAGGCCATGGGGCATCCCGAGTGGGCCGAGGATCCGGACTACCGTAGCTTTCAGGACCGCTTGCGCCATCGCGACCGTTTCAATGCGGAGGTGGAAGCGGTCTTCATGACCGACACTACCGGCCACTGGATGGAGCGTTTCGCCGGGCGGGTGCCGGCGGCACCGGTTTATGATGTAGCGCAGGCGCTGGACAACCCCTTCGTGCAGGTGCGCAATTGCCTGCTCGACGCGCGGGATGACGAGGGCAGAACCATCAAGAACGTGGCCTCGCCGATCCGTTGCCCTGGCGAGGCCCCGCTGGCGCGCGCCGCGCCAGCCATGGGCGCCGATACCGATGCGCTGCTGGCCCAGGCGGGGTATGGGCCCGAGCAGATCGCAAGCCTGAGGAAGAATGCTGTTCTATGACCGTGAAGATCGAAGCGCCGGGAGGCCGTCCGCGATACCTGCAGTTGGCCACCACGCTGGTCAATGAAATCCGCTCCGGCCGCTATCCGGTGGGCAGCCTGCTGCCCACCGAGTTCGAGCTGTGCGACCAGTTCGGCGTGTCGCGCTTCACCGTCCGCGAGGCCGTCAAGCAACTGGTCCGGATGGGCCTGGTGACGCGCCAGCCCGGCGTGGGCAGCCGGGTGTTGGCCGAGGCGCCGGTCACCCAATATACACAGACCATGTCGGGCATTACCGACTTGCGCCAGTACGCCTACGAGACTTCGCTGGAGATCGAAGGGCAGGCGCTCCTGGAGGTGAATGGCGAACTGGCCGACATGCTGGACGCATCTTCCGGCGAGACCTGGCTGCATGTATGGGGGCTGCGCTATACCGAGGCGCACGATGCCCCCATCTGCATGACCGACGCGTACCTGGCGCCTGCGTTCCGCGCCGTGTCCGGGATCCACGGGCGCATGACGCGCGCGCTGTACGCGGTGCTGGAAGAAGAGTTCGACGTGCAGATCAAGACCGTGCACCAGGATATCCGCGCCGTGGTACTGGACGCGGCAGCCGCCAGGCGCCTGGCGGCCGAGCCGGGCTCGGCCGGCCTGCGGCTGGAGCGCCGCTATCTGGATGCACGCGATGCGCTGGTCGAACTGGCCGTCAGCGTGCACCCGGCGGACCGCTTCAGCTACCGCGAATCGTTTCGCCGGGACTGGCAGGTGCCGGCGTGAGAGTTTCGGCGGGCGGGACGCTGGCCATCACGCTGGCCGTGCAGGCGCTGGTCTCGGCCGCCGCGCTGGTCGTGCCGGTGCTGGCGCCGGTGCTGAGCGCCAGCACCGGCATGAGCGCCGAGTCGGTCGGCGTATATGTCGCCCTGATTTACGTAGGCGCGATGGCGGGCAGCCTGATGGCCGGAGGGTGGATCGCGAGCCGGGGCGCCATCCGCGCCAGCCAATGGGGGCTTGTGTTGTGCGCACTGGGACTCGCGTGCAGCTTGTCCGGCCATGTCGCATTGCTGGCCGTCGGCGCGGTGCTGCTGGGCCTGGGCTATGGGCCGATTACGCCGGCCAGCTCGCACTTGCTGGTCCGGACGACGCCGCCGCATCGGATGTCGTTCGTGTTTTCGGTGAAGCAGACCGGCGTGCCGCTCGGCGGCGTGCTGGCCGGCCTGCTGGCGCCCAAGCTGGAAATGGCCGTCGGCTGGCGCGGCACGGTGCTGGCGGCGGCACTGGCGTGCCTGGCGTGCGCCGTCCTGGCGCAAAGCGTGCGCGGCATGCTGGACGCGGACCGCGATCCGACCCGGCGCGCCGGCCTGGGCGACCTGCGCGCGCCGCTGGCCCTGATTTTCTCGCGGCGGCCGCTGGCACTGCTGGCCGGTGCCTCGCTGTGTTTTTCGGCCATGCAATGGTCGTTCAGCGCCTACATCGTGACTTATCTGCATGACAGCCTGGCCTATACCCTGGTGGCCGCGGGCATGATGCTGTCGCTGGGGCAGGTGGCCGGCGTAGGCGGGCGTCTGCTGTGGGGCTGGTGTGCCGACCGCTACCTGGGGGCGGTCCGCATGCTGGCCGTCCTGGCCTTGCTCATGGTGCTGGGGACCCTGGCGCTGGCGCTGCTGCCGGCTGGGGCACCAGTGCTGCCGGTGGCCCTGGCGCTGATGGTGCTGGGGGCGGCCGCGGTCGGCTGGAACGGGGTCTACCTGGCCGAAGTGGCGCGCCAGGCGCCAGCCGGCAAGGCCGGGCTTGCCACTGGCGGGGCGCTTACGTGCACGTTCCTGGGCGTGGTGCTGGGGCCGCCGCTGTTCGGCGCCATCGCCGCCCAGCTCGACAGCTATCGCGTTGCTTTCATCATCATCGCCATTCCGGCGCTGTTGTTCGGCCTGTTGCTGGCCAGCCAACGGCGCCGGTTCGCTTTCCGGGAGCCCGCCGCCCATGAATCGTCTGCGTAGTCTGCTGTTCGTCCCCGGCGATCGTCCGGAGCGGTTCGACAAGGCCATGGCGGCGGGCGCCGATGTGGTCGTGCTAGACCTGGAAGACGCCGTCCTGCCTGATGCCAAGCCGCTGGCGCGGCGCGCCGTGGTCGACTGGCTGGCGGCACCCGGCGCGGCCGTGATGGTGCGCGTCAACGGGGCCGGCACGCCCTGGTTCGACGACGACCTGCGCGCGCTGCGGCAGGCCTGCAGCAGCGCGGTGATGCTGCCCAAAGCGGAGGACCCGGCGGTCCTGGCCGGGGCCAGGCAGCAGCTCGGCGCGGCGGTGACGTTGTTTCCATTGATCGAGACCGCGTGGGGCGTCGAACGGGCGCGCGAACTGGCGCGCACGCCAGGCGTGGGCCGCCTGGTGTTCGGCAGCGTGGATTTTGCCCGCGATACCGGCATCCAGGACGAGGCCGGTTGGCTGCCTGCCCGCGTGGCCCTGGTGATGGCGTCGCGCCTGGCCGGGCTGGCCGCGCCGATCGACGGCACGGCGTTGCAATGGGTCGACGCATCGGCCCTGCAAGCCGAGGCCGAGGCGGCGCGGCGCCTCGGATTCGGGGGCAAGCTGTGCATCCACCCGCGCCAGGTCGAGCCTGTCAACCGCGGGTTCCTGCCGTCGGACGAAGAACTCTCCTGGGCGCGCCGCGTGGCGCGCGCGGTGGCCCAGGGCGGACGCGGCGCCATGACGGTGGATGGCAAGCTGGTGGACAAGCCGCTGCACGACCTGGCGTTGGCCTGGCTGGCGCAGGCGGGCGGTGATTCTTGCGCACCGGGGCCGGAGGCTCCGCGGGACGGCTGATGCGGCCGGCGCGCCGCCGCGACATGCGGGCCGCGGCCGGCCGTCAGGAGGCGGGATCCGGCGGCTGGCGCATATAGCCGGCCGCCAGGGCGTCGGACACGCGTTGCGCATAGCGTTGCATGATGCGCGCAATGTCCTCGAGGTTCTTCGTCTTGAGCCTTTGCATCGGCCCGGTGACTCCCAGGCTGTAGACCACGCCCAGGTGAGGCACGTGCACTGGCACGCCAAGCGCGGCCAGGCCTTCGTCGATTTCCCCTATGCAAGTGGCATAGCCATGCCGCCGCACTTGTTCGTATTCCTGCAGGATCTGCGCCGGATCGGTGCGTGTGTTCGCTGTCAGCACGGGTAGCGGCTCGGCCAGCGCCGCCTGGATCACGGCATCGGGCTGGAAGGCGAGTATCGCCTTGGCCGATGCGGCCGCGTGAGGCGCCATTCCCTTTCCTGGCAGGACGAAGCCGCGCCAGGGCGTGTCCGGCGCTTCCATCAGGATCGAGGATACGCGGTGCCCGGCATGCAATTTGGCCAAGTAGCAGGTCTCGTCGGTTTCGGCCGCCAGGTCGGCCAGATGCGGCTTGACGACGGCGGCCACCCATTCGGTATTCGCGCCGGTATAGGCCAGGCGGCGCACCCGGTTGCCCAGGACATACGTGCCGCCGGACGCCACGTCGACGAGTTGCGAATCCTGCATGGTTCCCAGCAGCCGATGGGCGCTGGTCTTGGGCAGCGCGAGCATCCGCGCGATATCGCTCAACCCGAGTCCGTCCGGGAAGGAGGCCAGTAGCTCGAGGATGCGCACATAGCGTTCTAGGGGGGGAAGTTTGGCGGCTTGGCTCATTGGTCAGTCCTTGCTGGCGCATTGTAGGGCGGCGTAAGCGAGCTTCCCGGGAAAACCCGATCTTGCCCGGCGGCCGGCAGCGTCGCTATCATACCGAAAAACAGTACTATGTTCCGAAAAACGGAACATGCCAGGGGGATGTTGCCCCGCCTTCGTTGTGATCGCCAACAGGAGCGCAGCAATATGTCAGTGCCTACTTTCCGTCTCTACGCGTGCCGCCGCCTGGCGGCCCTCATGCTGGCTGGCCTGGCCGGCACAGCCTGCGCCCAGGATGTCCTGGTGGGCGCCACCGTGCCCATGACCGGTCCGCTGTCCTTGACCGGCAAGCAATACTTCAATTCGCTCAAGCTGGCGGAAGAAGACATCAATAAGGCTGGCGGCGTGCAAGGCAAGCCGGTCAAATTCATATTCGAGGACGCGCAGGCCTCCAACGGGACGGCGGTCAACGCGTATGTGAAGCTGGTGCAGGAACACAAGCCTGCCTTCACCTTCTTGACCAGCTACAGCACCCAGAACATCGCCGTGGCGCCCGAGGTGGCCAAGGCGGCCATTCCCGCCATGTATGCCGGCGGCGCCGATGCCGTGGCGGAGCTGGGCAATCCCTGGATGTTCCGTATCCGGCCGGAAGACAGCACCGCCGCCATCGCCATGGCCCGCTTCGTCAAGGACCAGCTCAAGCTGGCCAAGCCGGGCATCATCTACATCCAGAACGATTTCGGCCAGGGCGGCGCCAATGCGGCCGCCGCGTTCCTGAAAGAACAGGGCATCGAGGCGGCGGGCATGGAGGCCTATGGCCAGAATGACAAGGACATGTCGGCGCAACTGCTCAGCCTGAAGAACAAGGGCGCCGATGTGATCCTGGCTTTCGTCTATCCGCAGGACGGCGCCATGCTGCTGCGGCAGATCAAGATGCTGGGCATCAAACAGCCGGTGGTGGCCTCGTCCGCTGCATTCGTGCCGGCGGCCATGCAGTTGTTGTCGCCGCGCGACCTGCAAAACGTCTGGGGCGTGATCGACACCTACCTGCCCGCTACGGAGAAGGGCAAGGCCTATGCGGAGCGCTACAAGGCGCAATTCTCGATGGACGCCGATCCCTATGGCGCGGCCTATTACGACGGTGCCATGCTGATGGCCCGCGCGATCAACGAGGTCGGCACGGACGCCCGCAAACTGCAGGCGTACCTGAAGGAGGTGAAGGACTATCAAGGGGTGTCGCACGTGTACAGCTTCGATGAGCAGGGCAATGGCGTGCACGACGTCGCAGTGGTCAAGTTCGCCGACGGCACCAAGGATATGCAGTTCATCGACGCTATCAAGGTGAAATGAGCATGGCGGCCGCGAGCAGGGGACTGCCATGCAGGAACTGATACAACTGCTAGTCAATGGAGTCGCGCTGGGCAGTGTTTATGCCCTGGCCGCGTTGGGTTTCGTCATTGTGTATTCGGCCACCAGCGTGGTGAACTTCGCCGCCGGCCAGTTCGTGATGCTGGGGACCTTCTTCGGCGTCACTACCATCATCCAGGCACAGTGGCCGGCGGCCCTGGCGTATCCGGCGGCGATCGCCATGATGGCGGCCTTCGGCCTGCTGTTCTATGCGCTGGTGCATCTGCCGCTGCAGAACCGGCCGGTAGTGTCGGTAATCATCGGCACGGTCGCGGCCGGCATCGCCATGCAGAATGGCGCACTGCTGATCTGGGACGCGTGGCCGTTCCGCGTGCCGTCGCCGTTTGGCGATGGCACGGTCGGCATCGCCGGCAGTGTCATCACGGTCCATGCGCTGGCCACGATAGGTATCACGCTGCTGCTCATCGTCGGGCTGTACGCGCTGCTGCACCGCACCACGATCGGTCGCTCCATGCGCGCCGTCGCGCAGGACGTCGAAACCGCGCGGCTGATGGGGCTGCGCGTGCGGCTGTTGCTGGGCTTTGCCTGGTTGCTGGCGGCGGTGTTCGCGGGCTTCGCCGGCCTGCTGGTCGGCCCGATGTGGTTCGCCGACGTGAATATGGGCGACGCCGTGGCGCTGAAGGCGTTCGCGGCCACCATCATCGGCGGATTCGGCAGCGTGCCGGGTGCCATCGCCGGTGGCTTGATGGTGGGCCTGATCGAGATCCTGGGCGCCGCCTATCTGTCTTCCACCTACAAGGATCTGCTGGCCTTCGGGATCATGATTCTGTTCCTGCTGGTCAGGCCGCAAGGCATTTTCGGCGAGCGCATCGCCGACCGGGGATGAAGATGAAAAAATCCCAACTGCTGTACGGCCTCGCCGTGCTGGTGCTTGCCGCGCTGCTGCCGCTCTTCATGCAGGGCTATGGCAACCGCCTCATGAACACGGCGTTGATATCGGCCATCGCCGTTATCGGCCTGAACTTCGTGTTCGGCTATGCCGGCCTCATCTCCCTGGCTCACGCGGCCTTCGTCGGCATCGCAGCGTACATCGTCGCCATTCTGACTACGGCTCATGGCTGGAGTCCGTGGCTGGCTGCGCTGTTGGCGATCGCCGCGACTTGCTTGTGCGCCTATATCGCGGGGCGCATCTTGCTGCGCCTGAAGGGGCATTATCTGGCGCTCGCCACGCTGGGCTTGAACGTCAGCTTCACGATCGTCGCGTCGAACTGGCTGGATGTCACCGGCGGCACCAACGGGATATCCGGCATTCCATCGCTCAGTCTGGCGGGCGTCCCGCTGGATGACGAGCGCAGCTTCTATTGGTTTGCATTGGCGGTACTGACTCTGTCGGCCGGGCTGGCCGCCCGGGTGCGCCATTCGCATGCCGGAAGGACCCTGATGGCGGTGCGCGACGACGAACTGGCAACCGCCATGACCGGCCTGCCCGTCACGCGGATCAAAGTGGCGGCCTTTACGCTGGGCGCGGCGTACGCTGCCGTCGCCGGCTGCCTATTCGCGTTCCATATCCGCTTCGTTTCGCCAGAAGACTTCAATTTCTCGCATTCCATCATTTACCTGGCGATGCTGATCGTCGGCGGCGAGGGCAGTATTGTCGGAGCGGTGCTGGGCGCGGTCGGCGTGACCCTCTTGCCGGAATTGCTGCGCGGCGTGGGCAATGCCTACATGCTGGTGTTCGGCGTGCTGGTGCTGGTCATCCTGGTGGTGCTGCCGCGTGGGCTGATCAGCCTGGCGCAGCCGGCTACGTATCGCGGTTTGCGCCGACGTCAAGGCACCGGGGCCGCGACCGCGGTTCATGGAGGGCGTTCATCATGACGCTCATGCGCGTACAGGGGGTCAGCAAGCGCTATGGCGGCGTACAGGCGCTGTCCGATGTGAGCCTGGACATCGAGGCCAATCAGTTCTACGCGATCATCGGGCCGAATGGCGCGGGCAAGAGCACGTTGTTGAATGTCATGACCGGACTGGTGCAGCCCTCTTCGGGCCAGATCACTTTCGATGGGGAGGCGCTTACTGGCAGGGCCACGCATGACATCATCCGGGCCGGAATCGGGCGCATCTTCCAGAGCGGCCGATTGTTCACCCGGCTGACCGTGCTGGAGAACGTCATGCTGGGCGCCGCCATGCGGGACTCGCGCTCGCTGGCCGGCATGCTGCTGCGGCCGGCGTCCACGCTTGCCCGCGAGCGCGCCGCGCGCGAGGCGGCCTACGAGACACTGCGTCAGTTCGGCCTGCAAGAGCTGGCCGGCCGCGCCATAGGGTCGTTGTCATACGGCAATCGCCGCATGGTCGAGATGGCCCGGGTCATGGTCGCCCAGCCTCGCATGCTGTTGCTGGACGAACCGGCAGCTGGCCTGAACTCCGGCGAGGTCGAGCAGCTCATGGCGCTGTTGCGGCGCCTGCGCGAGGCGCATCGCCTGACTGTGGTGCTGATCGAGCACAACATGGGCATGGTGATGCGGCTGGCCGAACGCGTGGCGGTATTGAATTTCGGCGCCAAGCTGGCCGAAGGCACGCCGGCCCAGGTGCAATCGGATCCGGCGGTGCTCGAAGCCTATCTGGGAGGAGGCTACCAACATGTTGAAGTGTAGCAACCTGGGCGCCGCCTACGGCGACATCGTGGCGCTGCGTGGCATCGACCTGGAAGTGAAGGCGGGCGAGGCCGTGGCGCTGATCGGCGTCAACGGCGCGGGCAAGACGACATTGCTGCGGGCCATCTCGGGCCTGCTGCCGACGACTGGCGAATTGAGTTTCGATGGCCGTCCGCTCGCCACGGTGCCGGTGCAGCAGCGGGTTCGGGCCGGGATCGCGCATGTGCCCGAAGGCCGGCGCATTTTCCCGGGCCTGACTGTGCGGGAGAACCTGGAGGTCGGCGCGACCGTGCGAGGCCGCGGCCCGCGCCTCGGCGAGGATTTCGAGCGCGTGTACGACTTGTTCCCGCGACTGAAGGAGCGCGCCGGCCAGCTGGGCTGGTCGCTGTCGGGCGGCGAGCAGCAGATGCTCGCCATCGGCCGTGCGCTGATGGCCAGGCCGAGGCTGCTGTTGCTGGACGAGCCTTCGCTCGGCTTGGCGCCGCGCCTGGCGGAAGAGGTCTATGCGCGCATCGCCCGCATCAACGAAGGTGGCATGACGGTTCTGCTGGTCGAGCAGAACACGGTCCTGGCGCTGGGCGTGGCCGACCGCGGCTATGTCATCGAGAACGGCAGCATCGTATTGGCCGACACGGCCGACACGCTTCGCCATCATCCGCGGGTCCGGGATGCCTACCTGGGCCGTTAACCCCTGTCTACGAGAAACCATGTACCCCGATTCTTCTTCCCGGTCGCAGGCGCTGCATACGCGCGCCAAGCGCAGTCTGCCAGGCGGCAATACCCGCACGACGGTCTATTTATCCCCATATCCGGTCTATGCGGCACGCGGCGCAGGCTGCCACGTGCATGATGTCGACGGCAATGTGCTGATCGACTGCATCAACAACTTTACCGCTCTGATCCATGGTCATGCCCATCCAGCGCTGGCCGCTGCCGCACATCGCCAGATCGATCTGGGCACTTCGTTCGGCATGCCTACCGAAAGCGAGATCATGCTTGCCGAGCTGCTGGCCGAGCGGGTGCCGGGCATCGAGCAGGTGCGTTTCACGAACTCCGGCACCGAAGCCGTCATGATGGCGTTGAAAGCGGCGCGCGCCTACACCGGCCGGCCGAAGATCGCCAAGGTCGAGGGCGCCTATCACGGATCCTACGACTATGCCGAGATCAGCCTGGATGCCGCGCCAGACAACTGGGGAGATGCTGTGCCGGCCTCGGTGCCCTACGCGCGAGGCACGCCGCAGGGGGTGCTGGCCGACGTGGTGGTAGTGCCGTTCAATGACTGCGAGGCCACCGAGGCGTTGTTGCGCCGGCACGGCGCCAGCCTGGCCGGCGTGCTGGTCGACTTGCTGCCCAATCGCGTCGGCTTGATCCCCGCTACGCCCGCTTATCTGGAAATGCTGCGCCGCGTGACCCGCGAACTGGGCATTCTGCTGATCGTCGACGAGGTCATCAGCTTGCGGCTCGGCCCGGGTGGCGCGCAGGCGCGCCTGGGTGTACAGCCCGACTTGACCACGGTGGGCAAGATCATGGGCGGCGGCTTCCCGGTCGGCGGCGTGGGCGGGCGTGCCGATGTGATGGCGGTGTTCGATCCCTCCGGCGGGCGGCCTGCGGTGCCGCATGGCGGCACATTCTCGGCCAATCCCGTGTCGATGGTGGCCGGCCTGGCGGCGATGCAATTGCTCGACGGAGAGGTCTACCAGCGGCTCGACCGCCATGGCGAGATGTTGCGCCAGGGCCTGAATCGGGCATTCGCCGATGCCGGCGTGGCCGGACAGGCCACCGGACTCGGCTCGCTGATCAAACTGCACTTGAAAGCTGCGCCGATCGCCAATTACCGCGATGCATTCCCCACGCCCGAACAGGGCCGGGCGATGGCGCGCTTCAATCGCGAAATGCTGAACCGGGGAATTCTGATGGCCGGCTATGGCCTGATGGCGCTGTCCACGCCCATGCAGGACGCGGATATCGAGCAGATTGTGCAGGCCGCCCATGAAGCGCTGGTGGCATTGCGCCGCGAAGAGGTGCTGTGATGGCCGTAACCGCAGGCATCGACGTAGGCGGTACCTTTACCGACTTGATCCTGGTCGACGACGAGACCGGCACGGTCAGAATATCGAAAGTACCCAGTACGCTGGATAACCAGGCCTATGGGGTACTCGAGGCACTGCGCCGCACCGAGGTGCCGCTGGCTCGCGTGGACAGCATCGTCCACGGCACCACCACGACGACCAACGCCGTGCTGGAACGCAAGCTGGCGAAGGTGGCGCTGATCACCACCGAGGGGTTCCGCGATATTCTGGAGCTGGGCAGGCGCACCCGGCCGCAGGCTTATGGGTTGACTGGCAGCTTCGTGCCCCTGATTCCGCGGGAATTGCGCCGCGAAGTGCCCGAGCGCATGGATGCCGATGGCCGCGTGCTGGTGCCGCTCGACGAAGCGGCGTTCGTCGCGGTGGTGCGCGAACTGGCGCAGGCGGGCGTCGAGGCGCTGGTGATTCATTTCCTGCACAGCTACGCGAATCCCGTCCACGAACAGCGTGCGCTGGAGCTGGCCCGCGAACACTGGCCGAATCAATACATCACGGCCGGGCATACCATCATTTCGGAATTCCGCGAATTCGAGCGCGGCACGGCGGCCGCGGTGAACGCATCGGTGCAGCCTATCCTGGACCGCTACATCGACCGCCTGCAGGGCAGCCTGTCGGCGGCGGGCTTCCGGAGCGACTTGCTGGTGATGCAGGGCAACGGCGGCACCGTGTCGGCGCGGACAGTCTCGCGCATGGCCATCAATACGGTCATGTCCGGCCCCGCGTCCGGCGTAATGGCGGCGGCTTATTCCGGGCGGCTGTCCGGCCACCTCAATCTCATCACATACGACATGGGCGGGACATCCTCCGATGTCGCGCTGATCGAGGGTGGCGTGCCCAAGGTGTCGAGCGAACTGGAACTCGAATACGGCATGCCGCTACACGTGCCGATGGTCGACGTGCATACCGTCGGGGCGGGCGGCGGCTCTATCGCACGGGTCCAGGCCGGCGGCCTGCTGCGGGTCGGACCCGACAGCGCGGGCGCGCGGCCCGGCCCCATCTGCTACGGGCGCGGCGGCGAGCTGCCGACGCTGACCGACGCCAATCTGGTATTGGGACGCCTCGACCCGCAACGCCTGCTGGCTGTTGATCGGGCCGTGAGCGTGGAAGAGATTGCGGCACGCATCGAGGCCACGGTCGGCCGGCCCTTGGGCCTGGACGCCATCCAGGCCGCCGCCGCCATTCTGCAGATCGGCAACAATAATATGGCGGGCGCCATACGCCTGGTCAGCCTGGCCCGCGGCTACGACCCACGCGATTTCGCACTGTTCGCGTTTGGCGGCGCCGGCCCTTTACACGCGGTGGCGCTGGCCCGCGAATTGGCCATCCCGACGGTGCTGATTCCTGTCCGCCCGGGCCTGACCAACGCACTGGGCTGCCTGGTTGCCGATGTGCGCCACGATTTCGTCAAATCGTTCAATCGCCCATTGAAGGACCTGGGCGATGATGAGCTGTCTGCCTGCCTGCGCGAACAGATCGCCCAGGGCCGTGCGGCAATTGAACGTGACGGCATCGCCGTGTCGGAGATACAGGTCTTCCATCACGCGCAGATGCAGTTCCAGGGGCAGAGCCATCTGCTGACGGTGCCGCTGGCATCCGACCAGGCTACCGTGGCGCAGCTGCAGGAGGCGTTCGCGCGCGTCTATTGGCAGCGCTTCCAAGTCGAACTGGCGGAACTGCGGCCGGTGTTGGTCACCCTGGATACCAGCTTGGTCGGAAAGCGCCATGGGGTGGAGCTTCACAGTTTGCGCAGCGCCGGGTCGGACCGTGCCGAGCCGCGCTTCCGTCGCGTGTGGTTCGGCGGCGCGGGCTGGGTCGATACGCCGATCTACGCACGCGAGCACATTCCGTCCGCCGGATTGGCGGGTCCCGCAATCGTCGAACAGTTGGACGCCACCATCGTCATCGAGCCCGGAACCAGGGCATGCGGCGATGATTACGGCAATCTGGTCATCTCTCTCTAAGGCTGCGGCATTTCAATGGCAAGCATCGATCCGGTCACGCTTACCGTCATACAGAGCGGCTTGCACCAAGTGTGCAATGAAATGGACCTGGCGCATTGTCGCGCCGCGTTTTCTCCGATTATTTCCGAGTCGCAGGATCGCTCCAACGGCATCTATCATCGCGACTCGGGCGAGCTCATCGCCCAGGGCGAGCTGGGGCTGCCTATCTTCGTGGGCACCATGCAGTTCTCGACCCAGGCGGTTATCGCCCGCGCCAACAGCATCGCGCCAGGCGATGTGTTCATGGTCAACGACCCATACCTGGGCGGCACTCACTTGATGGACGTGCGTTTCGTAAAGCCATTCTTTTATCGCGGCAAGTTGTACGCCTGGCTGGCGAACACGGGCCATTGGCCCGACATGGGGGGCATGGTGCCCGGGGGCTTTTCGGCGCATGCCACCGAAATAGAGCAGGAGGGCTTGCGGCTGCCGCCCGTGAAGCTCTACAAGCAGAATGAACTCGACCCGGAAATTCTATCCATCCTGATGTCCAATATCCGTATTGCCGAGCAACGCATCGGCGATATCAAGGCGCAGGCCGCCGCCCTGGCGATCGGCGAGCGGCGCCTGACGCAGCTGCTGGACCGCTATGGCCAGGATACCGTCGATACGGCCATCGAAGAGCTCAAGCGGCAGGCGTCGCAACAGACGCGCGCAATCATTGCCTCGATTCCGGACGGTGACTACTGTGGCGAGGCCTATCTCGATTCCGACGGCGTCGAAGACCGCCCCTTGAAAGTATCGGTGAAGATCCGCAAAGAGGGCGAGCTGATGCACTTCGACCTGGGGGACTCCAGCCCGCCTTGCGCCGGGCCCATGAACAGCGTCATCGCGACGACACGTTCGTCCATCTACCTGGCCATCAAGCACGTTTTTCCGGAGCTGCCTATCAATGCCGGCATGTTCGAGCCGCTGCGCATTGCGGATCCGGAGGGCACGTTCCTGTATGCCCGCTATCCGCGGCCGGTTTCAGGGTGCGCGGCCGAGGTCAGCCAGCGGATCGCCGAGGCGGTATTCGACGCGCTGCAAAAGGCCATTCCGCAGCGGTTGTTCGCTGCGCCGGCGGGCACCACGGCGAACCTCGCGATTGGCGGCAACGATCCCCTGCATGACAGGTCGTATGTGATGTACGTGATTTCCGGCGGCGGCTACGGCGGCCACCCGGGCGGAGACGGGCTGACCAACGGCTGCTCCACGATAGGCATTTCGAAAGCGGCGCCAGTAGAGGTGCAGGAGCAGTTGTACCCGGTGCTGTTCGAGCGCTACGCCATTCATGAGGGGTCGGGTGGCAAGGGCCAGTTTCGCGGGGGCATGGGAATCCACTACCGGATCCGGCTGCGTGCCGGATCGGCGCGGGCTTCCATGGTGATGGACCACGGGAAATTCGGTCCGCCAGGCGCGGCCGGGGGGCAGGAGGGCGGGCGTACGCGCGTGACCGTCTACCGCAACGGCGGTGCCTATGTGCCGCCGCACGTGTCGAAGGATCAGGGCATCGTGATGCAGGCCGGTGACGTCATCGAGGTGTATACCCCCGGCGGCGGCGGCTACGGTGATCCGGCCAGGCGCTCGCCCGAAGCGCTCGAATACGACCGGCGCCAGGGCTATTATCCGGAGTCCGCCGGCTGGTAGTTACCGGAACACCACCGTCTTGCCGCGATTGAGCACCACGCGGTGCTCGACGTGGCTGCGCACGGCGCGGGCCAGCACCAGCGATTCGACGTCGCTGCCGACCTGGGTCAGGTCCTGTGCCGTCATGGTGTGGTCCACACGCTCGATGTCCTGCTCGATGATCGGGCCTTCGTCCAGGTCGGAGGTCACGTAATGCGCCGTGGCGCCGATGATCTTCACGCCGCGCGCGTGTGCCTGGTGGTAGGGGCGGGCGCCCTTGAAGCTGGGCAGGAAGCTGTGGTGGATGTTGATGGCCCGGCCGGCCAGCGCCCGGCACATTTCCGGCGACAGGATCTGCATGTAGCGCGCCAGCACGACCAGGTCGATCGATTCCCGTTCGGCCAGGGCCAGCACCTGTTGTTCCTGCTCGGACTTGGTCTCGGGGCTGACCGGCAGGTGGTGGAACGGGATGCCGTACGAGGCGGCCAGGCCGGCGTAGTCGTTGTGGTTGGACACGATGGCGGCGACTTCGGCGCGTAGCTGGCCGCTGCGCACGCGGAACAGCAGGTCGTTCAGGCAGTGCCCCTGCTTGCTGACCATGATGAGCAGGCGCGCCTTGCGCCGCGCATCGTGGATCTGCCATTCCATCGCGTAGCCGCCGGCCAGGGCGGCGAACTGCTCGCGCAGGCTGCCCTCGGGTACCGCGGTCGGCAGGTCGAAGTGCACGCGCAGGAAGAAGCGGCCGGTTTCCTCGTCGCCAAATTGCTGTGAATCCAGGATGTTGCAGCCCAGTTCGAACAGCAGGCCGCTGACGCGGTAGACGATGCCGGTGCGGTCGGGGCAGGACAGGGTCAGGATGTAGTCGTTATGCTGCATGATCTGCGAATTAGAGCGACAGGCGCGCCAGGGTTTCCTCGGCGATGGCCAGGCTGGCGGTCAGGCCGGGCGATTCGATGCCGAACAGGTTGGCCAGTCCGGCGACGCCATGCGCGGCCGGGCCGGCGATGACGAAATCGGCGGCCGGCTCGTGCGGCCCGGAAATCTTCGGCCGGATGCCGGTATAGCCGGGCGCCAGGGCGTTGTCGGGCAGGCCGGGCCAGTACGTGCGCACCGCATCATAGAACACCTCGGCCCGGGCCGGGTCGAGCGTGTAGTCTTCGGCCGCGATCCACTCGGTATCGGGGCCGAACTTGGCCTGGCCGCCCAGGTCGAGCGTCAGGTGCACGCCCAGGCCCGCGTGCTGCGGCACCGGATAGATCAGGTGCGAGAAGGGCGCGCGGCCCGCCAGGGTGAAGTAGCTGCCCTTGCACAGGTATTCCTGCGGGATGCTGGCGGGCGGCAGGCCTTCGATGCGGCGCGCCAGGGTGGGCGCGTGGATGCCGGCGGCATTCACCAGCAGGTTGCACGACAGGCTCATGGCCTCGTCGCCGCCGAACTGCACGTCGAAGCCGCCGCCGGGCCGTACCCGGGCCGACAGCATGGGGGTATGGAATACACATTGCGCGCCGGCGTGTTCGGCGTCGCCCTGGTAGGCCAGCATCAGGGCGTGGCTGTCGACGATGCCGGTCGAAGGCGACAGCAGCGCGGCCGTGCAGCGCAGGGCCGGCTCCAGGGCGACAGCCGCGGCGCCGTCCAGGCGCTGCAGGTCGTCCACGCCATTGGCGCGGGCGCGCGCGGCGATGCCGTCGAGCGCCTGCGCTTCGGCGTCGCTGGTGGCGACGATCAGTTTGCCGAGCCGGCGATGGGGAATGCCGCGGGCGGCGCAGTATTCGTACAGCAGATGCTTGCCGCGCACGCACAACCGGGCCTTGAGGCTGCCGGCGGGATAATAGATGCCGGCGTGGATCACTTCGGAATTGCGCGAGCTGGTGCCGGTGCCGATGGCTTCGGCGGCTTCGGCCACCAGGACTTCGCGGCCGGCCAGCGCCAGGGCGCGGGCCACGGCCAGGCCCACCACGCCGGCGCCGACGACGATGCAGTCGATGTCAGTGCTCATGAATAATCGGGGTCAGTCGGAATGCTTGTGGGCCGGCGTCAGGTCGAAGCCGCCGGCGTGGAACACCAGCGGCGCTTCGGCCGTGTGGCCGCAGCGCTCGACCTCGCCCACCATGATCACGTGGTCGCCTTCGACGTAGCGGCTGCGGTTGCGGCATTCGAACCAGGCGGCGCAGTGCGCGTCCAGCATGGGCGTGCCGCCGGGCGCCTGCGCGCGCGGCAGCCCGGCGAAGCGCTCGCGCGTGTGGCCCAGGGCGAAGCGCCGCGCCAGCGCGATCTGGCTGGCCGACAGCACGTTGACGACGTAGCGTTCGCAGTGCTCGAACACGTCCAGCGAAGCAGAGGCGCGCGACAGGCTCCAGAGCACCAGCGGCGGGTCCAGCGAGACCGAGTTGAAGGAACTGACGGTCAGGCCGATGGGAGCGCCATCGGGCGCGGCCGTGGTGACGACCGTGACGCCGGTGGCGAAGCGGCCCAATGCGGTGCGGAAGAACTGCGCGTCGAAATCGGGGTCGGTGGCGGGCATGCAGGCGATTGAAGCGGGGACGGGCGGCGCGTCAGGGCGACAGGCGGTCGATGGCCCAGCCGCCGCGGCCGTCGGGCCGGTAGCGCAGGCGGTCGTGCAGGCGCGACGGGCGGCCCTGCCAGAATTCGAACTGGGTGGGCACCAGGCGGTAGCCGCCCCAGTGCTGCGGGCGCGGCGGCTGTTCACCGTACTGGGCGCGGACCTCCTGCTCGCGCGCTTCCAGGTCGGCGCGGCTTACCGGCTGGCTCTGGCGCGAGGCCCAGGCGCCGATGCGCGAGCCGAGCGGGCGGCTGTGGAAGTAGGCGTCCGATTCCTCGGCCGTGGCTTTTTCCACCCGGCCTTCGATGCGCACCTGGCGCTCGAGCGGCTGCCAGAAGAACAGCAGCGCGGCGCGCGGATTGGCCTGCAGTTCCAGGCCCTTGCGCGACTCGTAATTGGTGTAGAACACGAAACCGCGCGAGTCGTAGCCCTTGATGAGGACGATGCGGGCCGACGGCTGGCCTTCGGCGTCGACGGTAGCCAGCGTCATGGCGTTGGGCTCGGGCACTTGCGCGGCCAGCGCCTCGTCGAACCACAGGCTGAACTGGTCGAAGGGCGAGGCGGCGACGGTGTTTTCCAGCAGGGAGCCTTTCTCGTAGCTTTGGCGCAGATCGGAAACAGACATGGAAACGGAGCCGGCAAACGGCACAAAAGAGGACAGCCTCCAGTTTACCGCCATCGCCGGCGTGGCCCCGGAGGCCGAGAACGGCGCGCGCTAGTTTTCGGGCAACGGGTCGGGTTCCGTTTCGAGGCGCCGCGCGATGCGGTCGAGCCGCGCGTCGTGGATGCCGGCCGCGCGCAGGGCGTGCGCGGTCTGCATGACGTATTCGGTGCAGCGCCCATAGCGCCCGGCCGCGCGTCGCACGATGGCCAGCAGTTCGGCTTCGGGCAGGGCCCGGATATAGGCCGGATTGTCGCGGTTCATGATGAATACCAGGGCCCGCACCGGGCCGGCGTCGGTGGCGCAATTGATCCAGCGCGGCAAATAGGCGCCGGTGGACATTTCCCGGTCCCACAGGGCGGGGAAAAAATCGGGCACCGCCTTGCCGGCCAGCCGGTAGACCACGCCGCGGCACGACCCGCCGCGGTCCAGCCCGAATACCAGGCCCGGGCATTCCGGCGTGCCCCGGTTGACCCGCGACCACAGGCACAACGCGCGGTGGTGGCCGCGCAGGGTGGCCAGGCGCCGTTCCTGGTATTCGAAGTCGGGACGCCAGATCAGCGAGCCGTAGCCGTAGACCCACACGTCCTCGCCCTGGCGCCAGTGCTTCAGGGCGTCATCGAGCGAGGCGCGCCGTTCTTCGGGCGTCCAGAGGCGAAAGGGTACGGAGGAGGCGGTGGGCGGCGGATTCACGGCGCGGGCGTCTCGGCTTCTTGCGGGGGGTGGCGATTGGCCCAGCCGCCGGCGCTCAATGCCAGGGCGTAGGCCCAGAAAAGGGGGGCAATGCCAATTACCGCACCCAGCGCGCCGAAGGTCAACGGCAGGGACACCTGCGAGGCGTTGATGAACGCCATGCGCAGGCCGACCGCCTCGGCGGCGCGGCCATGCGGCGTGTGCTGGTGCAGCAGCGACAGCATGCTGGGCTGGCAGCAGCCCAGTGCCAGCCCCAGGACGAAAGACAGGCCGATCAATACGGCAACGTCGGCGAACAGCGGGTAAATCAGGAAATCCACCGCGGTGATGGCCATGGCCGTGCGGACCAGGCTCCAGGACCGCACGCGCGTCTGGATGTAGGGCAGTGCCAGGCGGATGAGGAACGTTCCCAGCGCGAAGGCGGCCAGTATGCTGCCGATCGTGGTGGCCGACAGGCCGATGGCCACGCCGAACAGCGGCACGACGAACAGATGGGTGTCCCAGGCGCCCGACAGGATGGTGTTGACCATCAGGATGCGCCGCAGCGCTGGCAGCTTCAGCAACTCGGTCACGCGCCGCCGGGCCACCTGGCGCGCGGCCGGCTCGATGCTGCGGTCGACGGCGCGCAAGGCCGGCTGCAGGCGCCGCAGGCCGGCCAGCGCCACCAGCGGCCCCAGGGCCAGGATGCCGAACGCCAGGCGCGAACCCAGGTGGTCGATCGCCAGGCCGGCGATCAGCGGGCCGCTGAAGCCCGAGCCCGCCATGGCCAGCGACAGCCACGAGAAGTTGCGCAGGCGGCGTTGCGGTTCGGCGTGGCCGAGCACGTCCTGGGTGGCGACCTGGTGCAGCATGAAGCCGATGCCGATGCTGCAGGCGGCCACCAGCAGGGCGAGCTGCGTCTGCGCCGCGAAGGGCAGCAGCGTGCCCAGCACCACCAGCGCATTGCCCAGCGTCACCGGGCGGCGCACGCCGACCCGGTCGATCCATTGGCCGGCGCGCACCGACATCAGCATCGGAATCACCGCGAACACGGCGACCAGCCCGCCGACGACGAAGGTCGACAGGCCCAGTTGCAGGGCGGTCAGCGATACGGTGATGCGTCCCCCTGTCAGCGCCACGTGGTTCAGCATGGCGACCACGCACAGCAGGCCAGCGCCGGAAAATTCCGTCGCGGCGGGGGCGGGCGAAGGGGAAGAAGACGGGGCGGACACGGCGTTAACTTCAGCCATTCTGGCCCCAACTCCCTCTAGTGTCGAGGTTGCAGGCCGATGATGGGCTCGTACCCGCAGCCTTGGCTGCATTGCCGGTAACAGCCACGTTGGCGCAAGACTGCCGGCAGTTGCATAGCAAATACCGGCAGATGCCTGCTTTGTGACCGCGCAAATACATGTTCGATCAATGATCGCGCCTGTGTCGTTCTTGCAACGTCGGGCCGGACGCCGCGCCCGGCCGCGTCGTGGGAAAATACGCGCCATGGCACTTTCTCCCGTCCCCGAATCCCGTGACAGCATCGATGCGCTGTGCGAAATCGACGCCGAGCGCCGCTTTGGCGGGCTGGCCCGCCTGTACGGCCCCGACGCGCCGGGCCGGCTGCGCGATGCCCACGTGGCGGTGGCCGGGCTGGGCGGCGTCGGGTCGTGGGCCGCCGAGGCGCTGGCGCGCTGCGGGGTGGGGGCGCTGACCCTGATCGACCTGGATCACATTGCCGAATCCAATATCAACCGCCAGGTCCATGCGCTGACGCCGAGCCTCGGCCAATCGAAGGTCGAGGCCATGGCCGCGCGCATCCAGGCCATCAACCCGGCTTGCGTGCTGACGCGCGTGGACGACTTCGTCGAGCCGGGCAATGTCGGCCAGGTGCTGGCGGGGTATTACACGGCGGTGGCCGACTGCACCGACCAGATTTCCGCCAAGATCGCCATGGTGCTGCACGCGCGCGAGCGCGGCCTGCCCCTGTTGTTGTGCGGCGGGGCAGGCGGCAAGACCGACCCCCTGGCGCTGCGCGCCGGCGACCTGTCGCAGGCGGTCAACGACGCGCTGCTGGCCAAGCTGCGTAATACCCTGCGCCGCCAGCACGGTTTTGCCAAGGCCAGCGATGCCCGCGGCAAGCCCCTGAAGCGCGTGCCGCGCATGGGGGTGCGGGCGCTATGGTTCGACCAGCCGGCCATCCTGCCGGCGGCCTGGAGCCGGGCCGCCGAGGCCGACGACGACCTGGGCGCCGCGCCCGCCCCGGCCGCGCCGCAGGGCCTGTCGTGCGCCGGATACGGCTCGGTGGTGATGGTCACCGCCGCCATGGGCCTGGCGGTGGCCAACGAGGCCGTGCGCCTGGCGCTGGCCGCGCCGGCCCGCTGATCAGCGCCCGGCCAGCAGGTCGAATTCCATGCGGATCTTCTGGAACGGGAATTCCAGCCGCGCGAAATAAACCACCCGGTCCGCGATGCAGGCAAAGCGGCGCAGCTCGGCGACCGGCGCCGAGACGGGGATGTGCAGCGCCTCGGCGGATTCGCCGCCGGCCTCGATGACATTCAGCACCTGGCGCGCCTGCGAAATCTGGCTGCCGTAGAACTGGTCCAGCACCGGCGCCACGGTGCTGGTGCGGATGCGTGCCCGGTGCTTGCGGAACAGCCCGCTGTCCAGGTAGACCTCGCTGTAACAGAACGGCCCGGCCTGGGTGACGTGCACGCGGCGCAGGTGCTGGAAACGGCCATCGCGCGCGAATTCGCAGGGCATGCCGAGCGGGTCGGGCAGCGCGACGCCGGCGCTGGACTCCATCAGCGAGACGGTGCCGAGCTGGTTGCTGAGCGCCACCGTCTCGTCCCAGCTCTGGGGGATCAGCAACGTCGGCGTCTGCGGCAGGGCTTCGTTGACGAAGGTGCCGGCCCCGCGCGAGCGGCGGATCAGGCCTTCGCTCTCGAGCAGGCCGAAGGCTTGCCGCACGGTCGAGCGCGCCACGCCATAGCGTTCGACCAGGACTTCCAGCGGCGGCACTTGCTGGCCGGGGCGCCAGCAGCGGCTGTGGATGTTGCTGCGGAATACCGCGGCCACCTGCAGGTACAGCGGCTGGGGGCTGCGCGCGAACAGTCGGCCGGCCGCCATGATCAGGCGCCGCGGCCGGCCAGCAGCGCATCCGCCATGTCGCGCAGCCGGTGCTTCTGGATCTTGACCGAATTGGCGCTTTCCACCGACGGGAAGGCGTCCAGCGCCTGGAAGCCGACGGGCACCTTGAAACCGGCCAGCGCGCGGCGGCAGGCGGCGCGCCAGCCATCGGGGTCGGGCCGCGCGCCGTCGCGCAGCAGCACGAACGCGTAGGGCACGGTCTTGCCCTGGTGGGTCGCTCCCACTACCTGGCAGGCCCGCACGCCGGGCAGGGTCTCGACCAGCCGTTCGATCTCCGCCGGGTTGACCAGGAAGCCGGCCAGTCGCAGCGAATCGCCCATGCGGGCCTGGAATACGAACTGGCGCTCGCTGAGCGTATAGCCCAGGTCGCCAGTTTTGAAGTAGCCGTCGTCGACGAGGGCGGCGGCGGTGGCCGCCGGGTTGTCCAGGTAGCCGCGCATCAGGCTGGGCGCCTGGATTTCCAGCTCGCCGGACTGGCCGTGCGGCAGCACCTCGCCGGATTGCGGATCGCGGGCCCGCACGCGCGCTCCAGGGTAGATGAGGCGGCCGCCCGCCAGGTAGCGCACCGACACGTCGCCCTGGCTCGCGTCGAGCGGCTGCGCGGCCACCAGCGCGACCAGTTCGCTGGACCCGTACAGGCCGGTCAGCGGCACGCCGTGTGCGGCGGCCAGGTCCAGCAGGTTGTCGAGCGCCGGCGCGAAGCTGGCGAAGCCGCACAGGCGCAGCGTGTCGAAGTCGCCCGGGCGGCCATCCTGGAACCATTGCGCCAGCGCCTCGTTGTTGGCGTAGGCATGAGTGACGCGGTGGCGCCGGATCGCGTCGATGGCGCGGCCGGCGTCATACACCGGCTCGCACACCACCGGCACGCCGCGCGCCAGCGCCCCGGCCAGCATGGCGAAGCCGAATGCGCCGCAGAAGGGCGCCGCGGCCAGCACGCGGGTGGCGTCGTCGTAGCCGTAGGCATGGGCGATGGCGTCGCCATGGCGCAGCAGCGTGCGCTGGTCGTGCAGCACGAACTTGGGCAGCGAGGTGGTGCCGGAGGTGGTGAAGCACAGTACGCCGTCGTCGCGCCCGGCCGGCGCCGGCACGGGAGCGGCGCTGCGCGCCAGGCTGTCGAAGTCCAGCAGCGGCAGGCCATGCGGCGGCGGCGCCTGGCCGGCCGCGTCCAGCGCGATCACGCCGCGCAGGCCGGCCAGCGCTTGTGCCGGCACGTCGGCCAGGATGGCCGGGAAGTCGATGCCCTTGAAGCCGGGCCAGTACACCAGCCAATCGGCCCGGCCCCGGCCCAGGATGTCGGCGACTTCCGCGGCGCGGAAGCGCGTGTTGACGGCCAGCACCAGCGCGCCCAGGTGCGCGCAGGCCAGGAACGACACGACCCATTGCGCGCAATTGGGCAGCCACAGCGCCACCCGGCTGCCCGGGCCGACGCCGGCCTCGGCCAGGCCGGCGGCCAGGGTGCGCGAGGCGTCGCGCAAGGCGGCGAGCGACAACGGGCGGTCGCGGTCGATCAGCGCCACGGCGCCGGGGTTCCTGCGCGCCAGGCTTTCCAGGCGGGCAGTGAAAGCCGCGGCGGGCCGCGGGGGTGTTGTGTGGGCCGACATTCTTGTGGTTATATGCTTAAAGTACGTATTTAAGTACTTTATTGAAATCCCATGGCGGATACAAGCGTGCCCCGGCACGACGACAAGAGGAGACAATCCATGCGGCAACCCTCGCGCTTTTCCCTGATGAAACGCCTGGCCGTCGCGGCGTTGGCGGCGCTGTGCGCGCCGGCGGCGCAGGCCGCGTACCCCGACCACCCCGTGACTGTGGTGGTGCCGTATCCGCCCGGCGGCGGCGCCGATATTTTCGGCCGCGCCATCGCCCATGCCATGGAGCCCGGGCTGAAGCAGACCGTGCTGGTGGAGAACCGCCCCGGCGCGGGCGGCAATGTCGGCATGGCGCATGTGGCGCGCAGCGCCGCAGACGGCTACACGCTGGGCCTGGGAACCATCGGCACGCAGAGCATCAACCAGTTCCTGTACGACAACATGCCGTTCGACCCGGCCCAGGACCTGGTTCCCATCGCGCTGGTGTCGACCACGCCGAACGTGCTGGCGGTGCGCACCGATTCGCCCTTGAAGACGCTGGCCGACGTCATCGCGGCGGCCAAGGCGCGCAAGGACAACAAGATCACCTACGCCTCGCCCGGCGTCGGTTCGTCGGTGCACCTGACCGGGGCGTACTTCGAGGCGGTGGCCGGCATCGAGCTGCTGCATGTCCCGTTCAAGGGCACGTCCGCGTCGCTGCCGGCGGTGGCGGGCGGCCAGGTCGACCTGCTGTTCGACAACCTGCCCGGCTCGCTGGCGCAGATCCGCGATGGTTCGCGGGTGCGCGCCATTGCCGTCACGTCGCTACAGCGCGATCCCGCGGTGCCCGACTTGCCGACCTTCGCCGAGGCCGGGCTGCCGGGTTTCGACGTGACCGCGTGGTTCGCCCTGTACGCGCCGCGCGGCACGCCCGAGCCGGTCGTGCGCGCCTTGATCGACGCGGCGCGCGCCGGCCTGAAGGCGCCCGAACTGGGGCGCCAGTTCGCCGCCATGGGCGCGCAGCCCGGCACCTTGTTCGGTGCGGACCTCGGCGCTTTCGAGCAGCGCGAGCGCGACAAATGGGGCAAGCTGGTCAAGCAGCGGGGCATCGCGGCCAAATGAAGCACGCTACTGCCCTGGTCACCGGCGCCAGCCGCGGCATCGGCCGCGCCATCGCCGCGCGCCTGCTGGAAGACGGCTACGAAGTGGTGAACTTCAGCCGCGGCGCGCCGGCCAACCTGATGCCGGGCGAGACCTTCGTCTCGGTCGACCTGAACGATGCCGAGCGCACGCGCCAGGCAGTCGCCGAGCTGGCCGCGCAGCGCGAGGTCCTGCAACTGGTGAACAACGCGGGCATGATCAAGGTCGCCGAGATCGACCAGGTGTCGCCGCAGGCCTTGCAGGACACCCTGGCGGTGAACCTGGTGGCCCCGCTCCTGTTGCTGCAGGGGCTGCTGCCGGCGATGCGGCGGCGCGGCTATGGGCGGGTCGTCAACATCGGCAGCCGCGCCGCGCTGGGCAAGCCGGGGCGGACCGCCTACGGCGCCAGCAAGGCCGGCCTGGTGGGCATGACGCGCACCTGGGCCCTGGAGCTGGCGCCCGCCGGCATCACCGTCAATGCGGTGGCGCCCGGCCCCGTGGCGACCGAGCTGTTCAACTTGTCGAATCCGCCCGATCATCCGCGCACCCGCGAGCTGGCGGCTGCCATTCCCGTGGGGCGCATCGGCCAGCCGGAGGAAGTGGCGCACGCGGTCGCCATGCTGCTGGATCCGCGCGCCGGCTTCATCACCGGCCAGACCCTGTACGTGTGCGGCGGGTTGACGGTGGGCGCGGCCTGAGCCGTCCCGCCGTCAGCCGCCGCGCAGGGTCACGTCGAACCAGCCGCGCAGCGCGTTGGACAGGCGGATGCCTTGCGCCGCGTGCAGGTCGTCCAGGGTCAACACGCGCTCCTGCGCGCGCCCGCTTGCCAGCAGGTCGGCACGCTGCACGCCCGGCAGGCAGCCGCTGGCGGGCGGCGGCGTGTACCACACGCCGCGCACTTGCAGGTAGACGTTGGTGCGGCTGCCTTCGCACAGTTCGCCGCGCTGGTTCAGGAACAACAGGTCGAAGACTTCCGGGCGCGTCGCCAGCCAGGCGGCGGCCGCGCCGTACCAGGGGCGGTGCGTGGTCTTGTAGCGCAGCAGCGGCTGGTGGGCATCCAGCAACTGGTCGGCCAGCATGACTTGCTGGCCGGGCGCCAGCGGCGGCAGCGGCGCGGTCTGGATGCTGCGCCGGCCGTCGCGGTCGAGCAGCAGGCGCAGGCGATGCGGGCCGGGCGTGGCCAGCGCGGCCGCGGCGGCGCGCAGTGCGTCTTCGACGGCGGCTCCCGGCCACGCGTAATCGAGCGCGGCACAGGCGGCTTGCAGGCGCGCCAGATGGCGGGCCAGCAACGGGATGCGGCGCCCGGCGTCGACCAGCAGGGTTTCGATCAGTTCGACAGACATGTGGCGTTCCAGTGCGCGGTTCGTGGGGCGTTGGTTCGTTTCATGCGGAGGGCAGTGTTCGTCGGGCGTCCTGGCCAGGGCCGGGCGGTGCGGGCCGGCCACGTCGCTCGGCTCGGGCGCGCCAGCAGGCGCCCTCGGCCCCTGCGGGGGCTGCCCTCGCTCCAACTGGCCGGCCCGCACCGCCCGGCCCTGGCCAGGACTCACGACAATGGTATGCCTCGGGGCCGCTGAGCCGGTGGCGATGGCGGACGTGGGTGTCAGGTCCTGTGCCAAGGAGTGGCGGGCGGGGCGTCCTGCAGGATGCGGGCTTTCCATAGGCATTCCTGCCATTCGAGTTCGGGGTCGGAGTCGTGCACGATGCCGCCGCCCACACTGTAGACGCCGCGGCCGGCTTTATCCAGCACCAGCGTGCGGATCGCCACGTTGAGCGAGAAATCGCCGTCGGGCGCCAGCCAGCCGATGGCGCCGCAATACAGCCCGCGTGGCGCGATCTCCATCTGGCGGATGCGGCGCATGGCCGCCACCTTCGGCGCGCCGGTCACCGAACCGCAGGGGAACAGGGCACGCAATACCTGTGCCAGGGTGGCGAGTGGCGCCCGCGCGGTGACAGTGGAGGTCATGGTCCATACCGTCGGATAGCGCTCCAGCGAGAACAGCGACTCGACCCGCACCGAGCCGGGTTCGGCCAGCCGGCCCAGGTCGTTGCGCAGCAGGTCGACGATCATCAGGTTCTCGGCGCGGTTCTTGGGGCTGGCGTGCAGTTCGCGGCCCAGCCGCGCGTCTTCGGCGGGGTCGGCGTGGCGCGGCGCGGTGCCTTTCATGGGGCGTACCGTCAGGCGCGCGCCGTCGCGCCGCACGAACAGCTCGGGCGAAAACGACAGCACCACGCGCTCGCCATCGTCGATGCAGGCGCCGTGCGCCACCGGGTGCCGCGCGGCGATGCGTCGGTACAGCTGCTGCGGGTCGCCCTGCACGCGCACGTCCAGCGGCTGGGTGTAATTGACCTGGTACAACTCGCCGGCCGCGATCAGGGCGCGGATCGCCTCGACCTGGCGCAGGTAATCGGCGCGCGCCATGCGCGGCTGCAGCGATTCGATGCGCGCGTCGTCCGGGCCGGCCGGCGCCGGCCATGGAGCCTCGCGCGCCATGCGTTCGGCCACCAGCGCCACCAGGCGCGGCGCGCCGTCCTCGCCGCGCGGCGCCACCGGCACGCCGCCGGGCGGCGGCAGGGTGGTCTCGGGGGCCAGCCACTCGCCCAGTTCATAGTCCAGCAACAGCGCAACCCAATGGCCGGCGCGGCGCGCCGCCTCGATGGCATCCAGCGCGGCCGGCAACTCGTCCGGCCGGCGCGCCTCGATGCGCTGGCGCAGGCCGCCCAGGCTCAGCGCGCGGCCCGCCAGCCGGTCCTCAAAACGGCATTGCATGATATCGAGGCGCCAGGCACCGGGTTGTAGAGAAGGCAGCCATCGCGACACGACAGGTGTCAGACACCCGGCGCGCCGGCCGTCGCCATGGCGCGGGCCTGCAGGCCGGGAGTCTGACACCGCCCGGGGAGGCAGCCATCGCGACACGACAGGTGTCAGACACCCGGCGCGCCGACCGTTGCCGTGGCGCGGGCCTGCAGGCCGGGAGTCTGACACCGCCCGGGGAGGCAGCCATCGCGACACGACAGGTGTCAGACACCCGGCGCGCCGACCGTTGCCGTGGCGCGGGCCGGCAGGCCGGGTATCTGACACCGCCCGGGGAGGCAGCCATCGCGACATGACAGGTGTCAGACACCCGGCGCGCCGGCCGTTGCCGTGGCGCGGGCCGGCAGGCCGGGTGTCTGACACCCTCTGTGGGCGGCGTGTCCTGCACATCCAGGAAACCTGCCGCTCTCCCAATATGCGACTGCATGACGACCCTATCGTTGCTGCGCCAGGAACTCCGTCAGCACCCGTCCGGTATGGGAGCGCTCGCGCAATTCCATGACCTGCTCGGGCGAGCCCTCGGCCACCAGCCTGCCGCCGCCCGTGCCGCCTTCCGGCCCCAGGTCCAGCAGCCAGTCGGCCTCGGCGATCACGTCCAGGTTGTGTTCGATCACCACCACGGTATTGCCTGCCGCCACCAGCCGGTGCAGCACGTGGATCAGCTTTTCCACGTCGGCCATGGAAAGGCCCACCGTGGGCTCGTCCAGCACGTACAGCGTATGCGGAGCGCGCGAGGCGCGGCCCGTGGTGATGACGCCTTCGGTCAGGCGCGCCTTGGACAGCTCGGTGACCAGCTTGATGCGCTGCGCCTCGCCGCCGGACAGGGTGGGCGAGGGCTGGCCCAGGGTCAGGTAGCCCAGGCCGACGTCCTGCATCAGCTGCAGGGGCCGGTGGATCTTCGGATGCGCCGTGAAATAGTCCAGCGCGTCATCGACCTCCATATTGAGCACCTCGCCGGCATTCTTGCCGCGCATCTGCACCGACAGCGTATCGCTGTTGAAGCGCGCGCCGTTGCAGGCGTCGCACGGCACTTTCACGTCGGGCAGGAAGCTCATCTCGATGGTGCGCATGCCCTGGCCTTCGCAGACCGGGCAGCGGCCGTCGCCGGTGTTGAAGGAGAAGCGCGCCGCGCCCCAGCCGCGCATGCGCGCCTCGCGAGTGTCGGCGAACTGCCGGCGCACGTCGTCCCAGAAGCCGATATAGGTGGCCGGGCACGAGCGCGGCGTCTTGCCGATGGGGGTCTGGTCCACCTCCAGCACGCGGTCGATGGCCTGCCAGCCGGTGATTTCCTCGCAGCCGTTCCAGCGCGGCGCCTTGCCTTGCGAAACGGCCTGCACCAGGTTGTCCAGCAGCACTTCGCGCGCCAGGGTGGACTTGCCCGAGCCCGACACGCCCGTGACCACGCTCAGCCGGCCCACCGGGATGCGCGCGTCGACGTGGCGCAGGTTGTGCAGCCGCGCGCCGCGGATCTGCATCATGGGCGTGTCGGCCTCGACCGGCCGGCGGCCTTGCAAGGGGTGGGCCAGTGGCTTGGCCAGGTAGCGGCCCGTCACCGACTCGGGGTTGTCGATCAGGTCCTGCGCGGTGCCCTGCGCCACCACGCGGCCGCCGCGCACGCCGGCCCCGGGGCCGATGTCGATGATGTGCGAGGCGCGGCGGATGGTGTCGTCGTCGTGTTCGACCACCACCAGCGTGTTGCCGTTGCCTTCCAGGCGCGCCAGGGCGTCGAGCAGGATGCGGTTGTCGCGCGGGTGCAGGCCGATGGTGGGCTCGTCCAGCACGTAGCACACGCCCTGGAGGTTCGACCCCAGTTGCGCGGCCAGGCGGATGCGCTGCGCCTCGCCGCCGGACAGCGTGGGGGCGGCGCGGTCCAGCGCCAGGTAGTCCAGCCCGACTTCCTTCATGAAGTTCAGGCGGCCGCGGATTTCCGCCAGGATGTCGCGCGCGATCTCGCCCTCGCGGCCGCGCGCCACCAGGCCGGTGAAAAACGTGTGGGCGTCGGATACCGGCATGGCGGCCAGCTCGGCGATCGAGCGGTCGCGCCAGCGCACCGCCCGGGCCACGCGGTTCAGGCGCTGGCCGTCGCACTCGGTACAAACGCCGGCTTCGCCTTCGTAGGCGGCGTTCCAGGCGTTCTCCTCGCCGGTCTGCTCGGCGTCGAAGTCCTGCAGTTGCAGCCCGGTGCCGAAGCAGCCGGGGCACCAGCCGTGCTTGGAGTTGTACGAGAACAGGCGCGGGTCGGGCTCGGGAAAGCTGGTGCCGCACGACGGGCAGGCGCGCTTGACCGAGAAATGCTGCTGCTGCAGTTCACTGTCGAGCGCTTCGTGCAGCTTGTCGACCGGCCACACCATGCTCATCACGCCCTGGCCGTGTTCCAGGGCGCTCTTGACGGCCTGGCGCAGCGCCGCCTCGTTGTCGGGATCGACCACCAGGTCGGCCACCGGCAGCTCGATGGTGTGTTCCTTGTAGCGGTCCAGGCGCGGCCAGGGGCTTACCGGAATGAACGCGCCGTCGACCCGCAGATGCGTATGGCCCTTCGAGCCGGCCCATTTGGCCAGGTCGGTGTAGTAGCCCTTGCGCGCCGTCACCAGCGGCGCCAGCAGGCCGATATGGCGGCCCTTGTGCTCGCGCATCAGGCGCGCCACGATCTGGTCGGCGTTCTGCGGTTCGACCGCCACGTTGCAGTCCGGGCAATACTGCGTGCCCAGCTTCACGTACAGCAGGCGCAGGAAGTGATGGATCTCGGTCATGGTGGCCACGGTCGACTTGCGTCCGCCGCGGCTGGTGCGCTGCTCGATCGCCACCGTGGGCGGAATGCCGAAAATCGCGTCCACGTCCGGCTTGCCGGCCGGCTGCACGATGGCGCGCGCGTACGCATTGAGCGATTCCAGGTAGCGCCGCTGTCCTTCGTTGAACAGGATGTCGAATGCCAGCGTGGACTTGCCCGAGCCGGACACGCCGGTGATCACCGTGAACTTGTCGTGCGGGATCTCGACGTTGACGTTCTTCAAGTTGTGCTCGCGCGCATTGCGGATCTCGATCGCCTGCGCCTCGCGGCGGCGCCGCACCACCGATTGCAGCGGCGTGCCGCCGCCCGCGCCATAGGCCGCCACCGGTTCGGCCAGCACCGGCGTCAGGCCGGCCTGCTCGGCGATCTGCGCATCGGCGTCGTCGGCCACCACCACGTCGCCCGGCAGCACGCTGACCGCGTAGTCGCGCAGGGCCGCGCCGGTGTGCGAGCGCGGATTGTCCATCAGGTCCTGCGGCGTGCCCACGCCAACCACCTCGCCGCCGGCGTCGCCGCCTTCGGGGCCCAGGTCGATCAGCCAGTCGGCGGCGCGGATCACGTCCAGGTTGTGCTCGATCACCAGCAGCGTATGGCCCGCCGCCAGCAGCTTGCGGAACGCCCGCATCAGCCGCGCCACGTCGTCGAAGTGCAGGCCGGTGGTGGGTTCGTCGAACAGGAACAGGCTGCCTTTCTTGGCCACCTTGGCGGTGGCGATGCCGCTGCGCGCCGCCTCGGCCAGGTGGCCGGCCAGTTTCAGGCGCTGCGCCTCGCCGCCGGACAGGGTCGGCACGGGCTGGCCCAGCCGCACATACTCCAGGCCGACGTCGGCCAGCGGTGCCAGGCCGGTCTGCACGTCGCGCAGGCCCTTGAAGAAATCCAGCGCCTCGCTGACCGTCATTTCCAGCACCTGGTCCACCGAGGCGCTCTTGCCCAGGTGCTCCACGCGCACTTCCAGCACCTCGGGGCGGAAGCGCCGCCCGTCGCAATCGGGGCAGCGCAGGTAGACGTCGGACAGGAACTGCATCTCGACATGCTCGAAGCCGGTCCCGCCGCAGGTGGGGCAGCGGCCGTCGCCGCTGTTGAAGCTGAAGGTGCCGGCGGTGTAGCCGCGCTCGCGGGCCAGCGGCGCCTGCGCGAACAGCTTGCGGATGGCGTCGAAGGCGCCCACGTAGCTGGCGGGGTTGGAGCGCGCGGTCTTGCCGATGGGGGTCTGGTCCACCATCACCACGTCGGCGATCTGCTCGGCCCCGAGCAGGCGCTCGTAGGCGCCCGGTGCCTCGGTGGGCTTGCCCTGGTGCTTGAGCAGGGCCGGATACAGCACGTCCTGCACCAGGGTGGACTTGCCCGAGCCCGATACGCCGGTGACGCATACCAGCCGGCCCAGCGGCAGTTCGACCGAGACATTGCGCAGGTTGTGGGCGGTGGCGCCTTCCAGCACCAGGCGCGGCGTGTTGGCGGCCACCGGCATGGGACGCGGCGCCTCGACGCGCTGCCGCCCGCCCAGGTAATCGCCGGTGAGCGTGGGCGTGGCGCGCAATTGGGCGGGCGTGCCGTCGAACATGATGCGTCCGCCGCGCTCGCCCGGCCCCGGGCCGATGTCGATGATGCGGTCGGCCGCCACCATGACCTGCGGATCGTGCTCGACCACCACCAGCGTGTTGCCGGCGTTGCGCAGCCGGTGCATGACTTCCACCACGCGGTGCATGTCGCGCGGGTGCAGGCCGATGGACGGCTCGTCCAGCACGAACAGCGTGTTCACCAGCGAGGTGCCCAGCGCCGTGGTCAGGTTGATGCGCTGCACTTCGCCGCCCGACAGCGTGCGGCTCTGGCGGTCCAGCGTCAGGTAGCCCAGGCCTACGTCGCACAGGAACTTCAGGCGCGCGCGCACTTCGGCCAGCAGCAGGTCGGTGGCCGCATCCAGCGCGCCGCTGAACGACAGGGTGTCGAAGAACGTGCGCACGCGCTCGATGGGCAGCAGCATGACATCGTGGATCGACAGGCCATCCAGCGATTCGAGCTGTTCGCGGGTCCAGGCGGCGCTGGCCGGCATGAAGCGCTGGTAGCGTGCGTCGCCGGGCGGGAGCACTTGGTCGGCTTCCATTTTGCTGCCTAAGCGCCACAGCAGTGCGTCGGGCTTGAGCCGCGCGCCGTGGCAAGTGGGGCAGGGCGTGTAGCTGCGGTACTTGGACAGCAGCACGCGCACGTGCATCTTGTAGGCGCGGCTTTCCAGCCATGCGAAGAAGCGGTGCACACCGTACCACTGGGTTTTCCAGGCGTTGTTGCCGCCCTTCCAGTCGGGGTCGCCGTGCAGCACCCAGTCGCGTTGCGCCTCCGTCATGGCCCTCCAGGGCACTGACATGGGCACGCCGGCGCGCGGCGCGTACTTGGCCATGTCGTCCTGGCATTCCTTGAACGAGGGCGTCTGCCAGGGCTTGATGGCGCCCTCGCGCAGGGTCTTGTTCTCGTCGGGAATGACCAGGCCGTAGTCGATGCCGATGACCCGTCCGAAGCCCCGGCAGGTCTCGCACGCGCCCAGCGGCGAATTGAACGAGAAGCTGCTGGGCAGCGGGTCGGTGTATTCGATGTCGCAGTCGGCGCAGTGCAGGCGGTCGCTGTATTTCCACACTTGCGCATCGGCGCCGTCGTCGTCCAGCACGTGCACCGCCATGTGGCCGCCGCCCATGCGCAGGGCAGTGTCCAGCGCTTCCATGACGCGCTCGCGTTCGGCGCCCGACCAGCGGAAGCGATCCTGCACCACGTGCAGGATGCGGCGCTCGCCGGCCGCCGCCGCGGCCTTGGTCTTGCCCTTGCCCGCCCGGCCCTTGCCGGCGGCCGGCGCGCGCGCCGCGGCGCTTTCTTCATGGTGCACGCGCGTATAGCCCTGCTGCTCGAGGAAGCCGCGTACTTCGTCTTCGGTGAAATTGGCGGGCACCGCGATGGGGAAGGTCACCACCAGGCGCGCGTCGCCGGTGGCCGGCGACCGTTGCGCCAGCGAGGCGTGGATCGAGTCCGGCGTGTCGCGCCGCACTTCGGTGGCGCAGCCCCGGCAATACAGCTTGGCGCCGCGCGCGAACAGCAGCTTGAGATGGTCGTTCAGCTCGGTCATGGTGCCGACCGTGCTGCGCGAGCTGCGCACCGGGTTGGTCTGGTCGATGGCGATGGCCGGCAGGATGCCTTCGATGCGGTCGACCTGCGGCTTGTCCATGCGGTCCAGAAACTGGCGCGCATAGGGCGAGAAGGTTTCCACGTAGCGGCGCTGGCCTTCGGCGTACAGCGTGTCGAAGGCCAGCGAACTCTTGCCCGAACCCGACACCCCGGTAATGACCACCAGCTCGCCGGTGGCGAGCGTCAGGTCGAGGTTCTTCAGGTTGTTCTGGCGTGCGCCGACAATGCGAATGTGGGAGCTCATGGCGGGGAGGGGAAGGGCAGGACGAGGATGGCCGGGAAGGCGACAGGATATCGCTGAAAATATCTGTATATATAAACAGTATCTCAGATTCTCATTATTCCCGGTAGCGCGCCATCGACAGGAGGAGAATCGCCGTGGATAATGCCTATATTGTGAATATATTGTCCATATTATGGTCAATTATGGCGGCCGGTGCGGGTTCCGGCAGCTTGCCGATGCGATGATAATGAATACCGGGCGCGGGCCTTGCCGCGCCGCCCGCCGGACCTTTTGCGAGACACCCATGAATTCCGAAGCTGCCGCCGCCCCGCTGTCCCGATTGATGGCCGACCGCGTCGTGCCGGTACTGCGCTACGGCGATGCCGCCACTGCCGGCTATGCGGCCGAGATCGCCATCCAGGCGGGCTGCGCCGCGCTCGAGCTCACCTGGACCATTCCCGGCGTGGCCGACCTGGTGCGCGCCCTGCGCGACAAGCACGGCGACGCGCTGGCGCTGGGCGTGGGGACCGTGCTCGATGAAGCCCAGGCGCGCGAGGCGCTGGTGGCCGGCGCCGATTTCATCGTCTCGCCCGGACTGGTGCCCGGCATTGCCGACATGGCCCATGCGGCGGGCGCGTTGTGCCTGCTGGGCGCCTTCACGCCCAGCGAAGTGCTGCAGGCGCGCCGCGCCGGCGCCGACATCGTGAAGATCTTCCCGGCCGACACGGGCGGCCCGCGCCACCTCGCCGCATTGAAATCGGTGTTCCCCGACACGGTGTTCTGCCCCACCGGCGGCGTGACGCGGCAGAACATGGGCGAATACTTCGCCGCCGGCGCGGCCCTGGTGGGCATTGGCGGCAACCTGTACGACAAGACGGCCTTCGCCGCGCGCGACACCGCCGCGCTGGTGCGCCAGGTCATGCAGACGCGCGAGGCCGCCCATGGCTGATTTCGACATCGTGGGGCTGGGCGAGGCGCTCATCGAATTCAACCAGACGCGCCGCGGCGAGCCCCAATACCTGCAGGGCTATGGCGGCGACACCTCCAACGCGGTCATTGCCGCGGCGCGCCAGGGCGCGCGCTGCGCCTACCTGACGCGCGTGGGCGGCGATGCCTTCGGCGAGCAGATCCTGCAGCTCTGGCGCGCCGAGGGGGTCGATACCTCGGGCGTGCGGGTCGACGAACAGGCGCACACCGGCGTGTACTTCGTGCAGCATGGCGCCGACGGCCACGTGTTCAGCTACCTGCGCCGCGATTCCGCCGCCAGCCGCATGCAGCCGGGCGATCTGGACAGCAGCCTGCTGGAGCGCACCCGCTACCTGCACGTGTCGGGCATCAGCCTGGCGATCAGCGCCAGCGCCTGCGACACCGCGTTCGCCGCCATCGAGCGCACGCGCGGCGCGGGCGGGCTGCTCAGCCTCGATTCCAACCTGCGCCTGCGCCTGTGGCCGGTCGCCCGTGCCCGCGCGATCCTGCGCGAAGCCTTGAGCATGGCCGACCTGTTCCTGCCCAGCATGGACGACCTGCGCCATCTCACCGGCCACACCGACCCGGACCGCACGCTCGACTGGATCCGCGCCGCCGGCGCGCCGGGCGTGGTGGTGCTGAAGCTCGGCAAGGACGGCGCCATCGTCGATGACGGCCGCGAGCGTCGGGCCGTGCCGGGCGTGACGGTGCAGGCCGTGGACGCCACCGGCGCGGGCGACTGCTTCGCCGGCAACCTGCTGGCGCGCCGCTGCGCCGGCGACGACTGGCTGGCCGCCGTGCGCTACGCCAATACCGCCGCGGCCCTGTCGACCACCGGCTACGGCGCCGTGGATCCGCTGCCGCGCCCCGCCGCGGTGCAGGCGCGGCTGCGCGCCGGACAGGCCGGGCCGGCCTAGGCCGGCTGGCGGCCAAGCCGTTTTCAGGCTAGAATGCCGAGTTATTCCGTTTTTTGCCACCAGCCTGTAGCCCCTGGCCAGGACCGATCCGGTTTCTTTCCAAGGGCGCGCCGGGCGGGTTTGGGCACCATCGAACCTTACCGGAGAATCCATCATGGCTGAGCGTAAACGCGTCCGTCGCAACACCCTGGAACGCCGTTGCCTGGGCAAGTCGTTCAAGCGCCTGTTCGTCAACGCGCCCAAGGGCGTCTTCAAGATGCTGGAAAAGATCAAGCGCGTGTAATTCGCCCGCTTGCACAAAAAACCGCCGGCTGCCGGCGGTTTTTTTTCGCCTGCCTGCCGGCCCTATTGCGCGGCCGCCAGGTGCGCCCGGCCCACCAGCGTCTTCCAGCGCGCCACCTCGGCCTGCACGAAGCTGCCCAGTTCCTGCGGGGTGCCGGACTGCGCCTCGGCGCCCTGCTCGTGGAATTTGTCGATCACGCCCGGGTCCCGCAGGGCGGTGTTCAGCGCCGCGTTCAGGCGCGCGACGATGGCCGCGTCGGTGCCGGCCGGCGCGAACAGCGCATACCACTGCGGCACGCTGACGTCCGGCACGCCCAGCTCGGCCAGGGTAGGCACGTCCTTCAGGGCCTCGGCGCGGCGGTCGCCCGCCAGCGCCAGCGCCTTGACCTTGCCCGACGCCAGGTGCGGATAGGCGCTGAACAGGCTCGGGAACATGACCTGGGTGACGCCGGCCAGCGTGTCGGTCATGGCCGGCGCCGATCCCTTGTAGGGCACGTGCAGCATCTCGATGCCGGTGCGCAGCTTGAACAACTCGGCGGCCACATGCGGCGCGGTGCCCAGGCCGGCCGAGGCATAGCTGAGGCTTTCAGGGTCTTTGCGGGCCTGGGCGATCAGCGCGTCCACCGAATCGATGTGGGCGCTGCTGGACACCACCAGCAGGGTCGGCGAGGAGGCCATCATGCCGATAGGCTGGAAGTCGCGCACCGGGTCGTAGCGCAAGTGCTGCAAGGCCGGGTTGATGCCGTGCGTGGCGATGTAGCCCAGCATGATGGTGTAGCCGTCGGGCGTCGATTGCGCCACGTATTCGCTGGCGATCGCACCCTGCGCGCCGGCCTTGTTCACCACGATGACCGGCTGTCCCAGCGCGGCGCCCATTTTCTCGCCCACCACGCGCGCCAGCGTATCGTTGCCGCCGCCGGGCGCGGTGGGCACCACCAGCGTGATGGGGCGTTCCGGCCATGCCGCCTGGGCGGCCGCCGCGGCGCCGGCGCAGAGCAGGGCCGCGCAGGCGCGCAGCGCGTGGAATGGGATGCGGGAAAGAATCGGCATGTTTGTCTCCGTGAGTGTTCTTCGATGGGCCGGTCGCCGCGCGCCTCAGAATAGGCCGGCGGGCACGTACAGCTGGCCGTCCATGATCTTGCGGGCCGTACGGATCAGGCTGGCGGCGCGCACGCGGCCGGCGGCCGGCGCGGCGGCGATCTCGATGTCGATCTCGATGCGCCCGGCGGGGTGCGCCACGGCAATGCGGTGCCGGCCGGCCGGCCGCGCCGCCAGGGCGGGGCAGGCCACTGTCCCGGGCGTGACGAAGGCCGTGGCCACGCCGATGGCGCCCGTCACCGCATGCGAGCGATGGCAGCTCGCCGGCGTGAAATAGCGCGACACCACTTCATCGGGCGTGGCGCCGGGGCTGACCACGACCGGCTTGGGCACCACGCTGTGCGCGACCTCGCCCAGGCCCATGCGCCGGGCGGCCTGCCGCCGCAACGATTCCAGCCGCGCCAGCAGGCCGGCGTCGGCGTCCAGGGCGGCCGGCGTCTCGTCGCCGCGCAATCCCAGCGCTTGCGCCGCGATCATGACCAGCGGCATGGCCGCGTCGATACACGTGACCCATATGCCATCGACCAGGTCGCGTGGCTGGCCGGTGGGGAACAGCCGTCCCGAGGTCTTGCCCCAGGCGTCGACAAAATCGAGCCGGATCGGCGCCCCGGTGCCGCTAACACCGTCGATGCGCGCGTCGCCTTCGTATTCGGGCCGGCCATCCGGTGTCTGCACGGTGGCGTCGATGGTGGACTGGGTGTTCACATTGAAGATGCGCACCCGCGTCTCGCCCCGGCGGCCCCGCACCAGGCCCTGGTCGATGGCGAACGGGGCCACGCCCGACAGCATATTGCCGCAATTCGGCCGCGTATCGACGGCGGCGCGGTCGACGCTGACCTGCGCGAACAGGTAGTCGACGTCGCAGCCGGGGCGGCGCGAGGGCGCCACGATGGCGACTTTGCTGGTCAGGGCGTGGCCGCCGCCCAGGCCGTCGACTTGCAATTCATGCGGCGAGCCCATCGCGCACAGCAGCACGCGGTCGCGCCGCGCGGGGTCGGGCGGCAGCCAGTCGGCGCGGAAGAAGGGGCCGCGCGAGGTGCCGCCGCGCATCAGTACACAGGGAATGGCTTTCAACATGATCGGCATCATCGAACAAATGCCATAATCAGTGAATTGCAAGTTTTATATTGATTAGTGCATGGCACGCATCAAATTCGATTTGCAGGAACTACAGGCTTTCGTGGCGGTGGCGGAACGCTCCAGCTTCCGCGCCGCCGCCGATGACCTGCACCTGTCGCAGCCGGCGCTCAGCCGGCGCATCGAGAAACTGGAAACCCTGCTGGGCGCGCGCCTGCTCGAGCGCACCACGCGCCGCGTGGCGCTCACCCAGGTGGGGCGCGTCTTCCTGGAGCGTTCGCGCGCCGCGCTGGATGAACTGGAAAGCGCCATTCTGGGCGTCGATGACCTGGCCGGACAGCTCAGCGGGCTGGTGACTGTGGCCTGCGTGCCGTCCGCCGCGTATTACTTCCTGCCCTCGGTGCTGCGCGAGTTCGCCGCCCGCCACCCGCGCATCCGGGTGCGGGTGATCGACGAGGGGGCCAATGCCGTGCTCAACGCGGTCACGTCCGGCCGTGCCGATTTCGGCATCAATTTCGTCGGCACCCAGGACGCGGAAGTCGATTTCCGCGCCATCTTCAAGGAAAGCTTCGTGCTGGCGGTGCGCAACGACCATCCGCTGGCGGGCCGCAAGAATCTCATGTGGGACGAGCTGGCCGGCGAGCGCTTCATGACGGTCGCCAAGGAAAGCGGCAATCGCCTGTTGATCGATGTGGCGCTGGCCAAGGCCGGCAAGCGCGCCATGAGCGCGTTCGAGGTCAGCCACATATTGACGCTGCTGGGCATGGTGGAAGCAGGGCTGGGCGTCGCCGCGGTGCCGCAACTGGCCCTGCCGCTGACCACGCACCCGACGCTGGTGGGCGTGCCGCTGTCCAGGCCGCGCGTCAGCCGCACGCTGGGCCTGATCGTGCGGCGCGGCCGGCCTCTCTCGCCGGCCGCCCGGGTGCTGTATACGCTATTGAAAGATGCCGGCCGCGCGGCGCGTGGCTGAAATAGGCCTTGCCCGCCGGCGCGGGCCGTCTCATTCGACCGGATCCAGCCAGGGGCGCAGGAAGTCCATGAAGACGCGCGTCTTGGCCGGCAGCACGGGCGACGGGAACACCGCGAACACCGACAGCGGGTCGGTGCTCCAGCCCGGCAGGATGCGGCGCAGGCCGTTGCGATGGATGATGGGCGCCAGGGCGCGGCAATTGGGCAGCCGCGTGATGCCCAGCCCCAGTCCCGCGAGCGTGCCGATGACGCTGATATTGTTGCCGGCGATCGCGCCCCGGATTTGCACGCGCTCGCTGCGCTCGCCGTTGCGCAGGGTCCAGAACGAATGCTCGTGGTCGATGGCGGTGCGCAGGCATTCGTGCGCGGCCAGGTCGCCCGGCTGGCGCGGTTCGCCGTGCGCCTGCAGGTATTCCTGCGACGCATACAAATAGCTTTCCAGCGCGACGATCTCGCGCACGGCCGGGTCTTCCGCCGCGCCGGGCTCGGCCGCGGCCGGATGGCGGTCGAAGCGCAGCGCGATATCGAACGGGCCGCCCTGCGAATTCTCGACAGCCTTCTGGTTCAGGTCGAACTCGCATTCCAGGTCGGGATAGCGCTCGGTGAACGCCTTGAGCGCCTCAGGCAGCAGCCAGATGGCCATGCTGTACGGAATGGAAATGCTGAGCCGTCCCTGCGGGCTGGCGGACAGGGCGAGGATCTGTTCATGCGCCAGGCGGGCTTCGTCGACCAGTCCCTGGCAGCGCCGGAGGTAGGCGGCGCCCGCGTCGGTCAATTCCAGCCGCCGCGTATTGCGATTGATCAGCCGCAGGCCGATGGCGCGCTCCAGTTGGCCGATACGACGCGACAAGGTCGATGTCGGCATGGACAGTGCGCGGGCAGCCAGGCTGAAACTCTTGCGCCGGGCCACCTCGACGAACAGCGCAATATCGTTGAGCTGGACGGGATGGGATTCCATGAATATTCCGGATGGCGGGGCAGAGTTTACCCGCCGCGGCCGCCGTAGAAGCCCGGTTTCGTACAAAAATGAAAAAACATGACAGATTTTTTTGCAAAATCAGGCGGGTCGGATACGTTGACAACACGCATATCCCATACACTGGAGCCCTTGTTTTTACCCATCACATAATCAGAACAGACCGTCGCAGTCGTCCACCCGCGAGCCGGCACAGCGCATGAGTGACCCGCATTACGTGTTTACGGTACTGACGCCCACCTATAACCGGGCCGCCACGCTGTACCGTGTCTATGAATCCCTCAGGCGGCAGACCTGTCGCAATTTCGAGTGGCTGGTCGTCGACGACGGCTCCACCGACCGCACGCACGAGGCCGTGCTGGCCTGGCAGGCGCAGGCCGATTTCCCCATACGCTACGTCTGGCAGAAGAACCAGCACAAGAAAACCGCTTTCAACCGCGGAGTGCGCGAGGCGCGCGGCGAATTCATCATCACCCTCGACAGCGACGACGAAATCCCTCCCGATGCGCTGCAGATCCTGCGGGACGCATGGGAGCGCATCCCGCCCGACCGGCGCGATGCCTATGTGGCGGTCACCGGGCTGTGCGCCCGTCCCGACGGCACCATCGTGGGCGATCGCTTTCCCCAGGATGTCTTCGACACTTCGGCGGTCGAGCTGTATTTCCGCCACCGTATCAAGGGTGAAAAATTCGGCAGCATGCGCACCGAAGTGTTGCGCCGCTTTCCGTTCCCCGAGGACGTCGCCGGCTTCGTGCCGGAAAGCCTGATCTGGTGGGCCATGGCGCGCGCCGGCTATCTCAGCCGCTGTATCAACCAGGTGGTGCGCATCTATCACCCCAGCGCCGACGGCTTGAGCCGCGGGGCCGTTTCGGTGCGCAACAATGTGCAAGGCTTGTATCTATTGGCCTGGGACATCCTGCAGCATCACATGGACTGGTTCCGCTACCGGCCCAAGGAGTTCCTGATGGCCGCGGCGCGCTATACGCGCTTCCGCCTCGATCTCGAATATTCGGGCCTGCCCACGGCGGTACGGGCCTACCGCCTGACGCAGCCGGCGGCGCGCGCCCTGGTGCTGCTCATGTGGCCGCTGGGATATCTGCTGTACCGGCGCGACCGGCGGCGCGGGCTGGCGTAGCGCAGCTTGACTTAGCGCGCGCTCTAACTTCTAGCATGGCCGGCATGGAATCCTTCCTCACCATCGAGCAGATGGCGCGCCGGGCCGGGCTGAGCGCGCATGCGCTGCGCTATTACGAGCGCATCGGCCTGATCCGCGATGTGCCGCGGGGGCCGGGCGGCCAGCGCCGCTACGGTCCGGGCGAGATCGCGTGGGTGGAATTCCTGCTGCGCCTGCGAAACACCGGCATGCCCATTGCGCAAATGCGGGAGTTCGCGGCGCTGCGCCATGCGGGAGACGCCACCGCCAGTGCGCGGCGCGCCATGCTGGAGCGCCACCTGGACCAGGTACGGGCGCAGCTCGACGCGCTGGCCCGCGCGGCCGGCGCGCTGGAGTCCAAGATCGCCGTCTATCGCGCCATGGAAGGCGCTGCCGCATCGGCTTCCTCCTCATCTTCGTCAAGGAACCGCGATGCACAACCCACACTTCGACCCCAATCCGTCCGCCGGCGCGCCCGACCGCTTTGAGCGGGGCCTGGAAAAACTGCGGGAGATCGACGGCGCGGCCGGCCAGGCCGTGGTCGACAGCCTGGCCGACATCGCGCCAGACTTCGCCCGCTACCTGATCGAGTTCCCGTTCGGCGACATCTACGCGCGGCCCGGCCTGTCGATGCGCGATCGCGAGATCGCCGTGGTGGCGGCCCTGGCCGCGCTCGGCCATGCCCAGCCCCAGCTTGGCGTGCACGTCCAGGCCGCGCTGAACGTGGGCGTCACGCGCGACGAGATCGTCGAGATCCTCATGATGATGTCCGTCTATGCCGGCTTCCCGGCGGCCCTTAATGCCTTGTCCACCGCGCGCGCCGCGTTCCGGGCCCATGCGGGCGAGGCTCATCGGGCGGCACAGGTGTCAGGCACCTCCGCCGGAGGTGTCTGACACCTATGAACAAGCTACCGGAGTTCCAGCGCACCTGGCAGGCCTGGTGTATGACACCGGGGGTGTCAGACACCTTGTATCTTGCGCGCAGTGGTGATTAGCTATTGCCACTAGCGGATCTGGTGAGCTGGTTCAGACACCTCTGGGCGGTCTACCGGGCCTCCGGCCCGCCTTCATCCTCGTCGTCCTCGTCCTCTTCATCGTCGTCGGGCAGCGGTTCGTCGCCCAGCGCGAAGGGCAGCACGTCGGCCAGTTGGTCGGACCAGGCGGCTTCTTCGCCTTGCTGGTCGAGCTTGACGAAGCGCTCGCCCTCGGCGAGGGTGATCTGTATGGCCCACAGGTACAGGCAATCGTAGGTATCGTCGTCGGACGGGTCGAGCCCGCCGCGGTTGCCCAGCAGGCGCGCGGCGGGGCCGCCCAACTGCACGTGGGGCTGCTGGTCGTCCGGCGCATCCTGGCCCAGCGGGATGCCGAAGGTGACCCATTCGGTGCCTTCCTCGCCCAGCTCGACTTCGGCCAGCACCGGCTTGCCCAGGTAGGCACTGAGGGCATCGGCGGTCTTGGCCAGCATGTCCAGTTCCTGGGTGCTGAAATGGGTCAATGAGGCCGGCGGCGTGGCGGAGGCGGACATGGCGGTTCCTGTGGGCGCGGGGGCGCTGCGGTGGTGGATTCGGACAGCGATATTGTCGCGCGTTTGCGCCCGCATTTCGCGCCGCCGGGCCCGGCGGCGCTAATATCGCGGCTTTTCCGCCGTCTTTCCCGCCGCCAGTTCCGCCCGACCATGCCACACGCCACGCCCGCGCCGTCGCCCCGCCACATGTTGTTCCCGTTGCTCGCGGCCCTGATCTGGTCGCTGAACATGGTGGTCACCAAGATGGCCGCGGCCGTCATCGCGCCGGCCACCATCGGCTTCTACCGCTGGGTGCTGGCGGCGCTGGTGCTCACGCCGCTGGTCCTGCCGCGCGTGTTGCGCCAGCGCCATGCCATCGTCCCGCACCTGGCCAGGCTGGCGGTGCTGGGCGCGCTGGGCATGGCCGTGTACCAAGGGCTGACCTACGTAGCCGCGGCCACCACCACGGCCACCAACATGGGCATCATTACCGCCATGGTGCCGTTGCTGACCATCGCGCTGGGTTGCCTGCTGCTGCGCGAGCGTCCCGCCGCCACGGCGCTGCTGGGCGGCGCGCTGTCGCTGGCCGGCCTGGGCGTCTTGCTGGGCGAGGGCGATCCGGCCCGGCTGCTGGCCGTGGGCGGCAGGCCCGGGGATGCCTTGATGGGCCTGGCGGCGCTGGCTTATGCGCTGTACGGGGTGCTGCTGCGCCGCTGGTCGCTGCCGATCGGGCTGTGGCAATCGCTGTATGTGCAGGTGCTGTTCGGCATCCTGTTCCAGCTGCCCTGGTTCCTGCTGGCGCCCGCATCGCCGCTCACGGCCGCCAACCTGCCGCTGGTGCTGTACGCGGGCATTTTCCCGTCATTGTTCGCGCCGTATCTGTGGATGCAGGGCGTGCGCCACCTGGGGCCGAGCCGGGCCAGCATCTTCCTGAACCTGATGCCGGTGGGCACCGTGGCGATCGCCGCCGCCGCGCTGGGCGAAGTGCCGCACCTGTATCACGTGGCGGGCGGCCTGATGGCGCTGGCCGGCGTCAGCCTGGCGCAGTGGCGGCCGCGCGGCGCGGCGCGCCGGCCCGCCTGAACGGTTCCGGCCTACAATCGTCGTTTCTGTCCGATTCCCGTCTTTCTGCATACGAGCCCATGGCCCAATACGTCTACACCATGAACCGCGTCGGCAAGATCGTGCCGCCCAAGCGGCAGATCCTGCGCGACATCTCCCTCTCGTTTTTCCCTGGCGCCAAGATCGGCGTGCTGGGCCTGAACGGCTCGGGCAAGTCGACGCTGCTCAAGATCATGGCAGGCGTCGACAAGGAGATCGAAGGCGAGGCCGTGCCCATGCCGGGCCTGAACATCGGCTACCTGCCGCAAGAGCCGCAGCTCGATCCCGCGCATACGGTGCGCCAGGCGGTCGAGGAAGGCCTGGGCGCGGTCGTGAACGCCAAGAAGCGCCTCGACGAAGTCTACGCGGCCTATGCCGAGCCGGACGCCGACTTCGACGCGCTGGCCGCCGAGCAGGCCGAACTGGAAGCCGTCATCGCGGCAGCCGCTTCCAGCGGCGCCGACGACATCGAACACCAGATGGAGATCGCCGCCGACGCCCTGCGCCTGCCGCCCTGGGACGCGGTGGTCGGCAACCTGTCCGGCGGCGAGAAGCGCCGCGTGGCACTGTGCCGCCTGCTGCTGTCCAAGCCCGACATGCTGCTGCTGGACGAACCCACCAACCACCTCGACGCCGAAAGCGTCGAATGGCTGGAGCAGTTCCTGCACAAGTTCCCCGGCACCGTGGTGGGCGTGACCCACGACCGCTACTTCCTCGACAATGCGGCCGAATGGATCCTCGAACTGGATCGCGGCCATGGCATTCCCTGGAAGGGCAACTACAGCTCGTGGCTCGAGCAGAAGGAAGCCCGCCTCAAGCAGGAAGAAGCCGCTGAATCGGCGCGCCAGAAGACCATCAAGAAAGAACTCGAGTGGGTGCGCCAGAACCCCAAGGGCCGCCAGGCCAAGGCCAAGGCCCGCCTGTCGCGTTTCGAAGAGCTGTCTTCCTACGAATACCAGAAGCGCAACGAGACCCAGGAAATCTTCATCCCGGTGGGCGAGCGCCTCGGCAACGAGGTCATCGAGTTCGACAACGTCAGCAAGGCCTATGGTGACCGCCTGCTGATCGACAACCTCAGCTTCAAGGTGCCGCCCGGCGCCATCGTCGGCATCATCGGCGCCAACGGCGCCGGCAAATCGACCTTGTTCCGCATGATCGCCGGCCGCGAGCAGCCCGATTCGGGCGAGATCAGGATCGGCCAGACCGTCAAGCTGGCGTTCGTCGACCAGTCGCGCGATTCGCTGCAGGACAACAAGACCGTGTTCGATGCCGTGTCCGACGGCGCCGACCTGCTCACGGTGGGCAAGTTCGAGATGTCCTCGCGCGCCTACCTGGGCCGCTTCAACTTCAAGGGCGCCGACCAGAACAAGATCGTCGGCCAGCTTTCGGGTGGCGAGCGCGGCCGGCTGCACCTGGCCAAGACGCTGGTCGCCGGCGGTAACGTGCTGTTGCTGGACGAACCGTCCAACGACCTCGACGTGGAAACCCTGCGCGCCCTGGAAGACGCGCTGCTGGAATTCCCCGGCTGCGTCATGGTGATCAGCCACGACCGCTGGTTCCTGGACCGCATCGCCACGCACATCCTGGCTTTCGAAGGCGACTCCCAAGTGGTGTTCTTCGACGGCAACTACCAGGAATACGAGGCCGACAAGAAGCGCCGCCTGGGCGAAGAGGGCGCCAAGCCGCGCCGCCTGCGCTACAAGGCCCTCAAGTAAGAGGCCCGCCATGCTGCTGCAAGCCGCCGATTCGACGCTGCTGGTGGTCGACATGCAGGAACGCCTGGTGCCGGCCATCGCCGGCGCCGACGCGATGCTGGGGACCGCGCACAAGCTGGCGCAGGGCGCGCGCCTGCTCGGCGTGCCGGTGGTCGCCACCGAACACAACAGCGGCGCGCTGGGGGCAACCGTGGCGCCCCTGCGCGATTCGGTACAGGCGGTGTTCCAGAAACGGCATTTCTCGGCGGCGCGCGAGCCCGGTTTCGAGGCCTGGCTGCCGCCGGCCCGGCATACCGTGCTGGTGGTGGGTTGCGAGGCGCACGTCTGCGTGCTGCAGACCATCGTGGGCCTGCTGGAACTGAACTATCGCGCGGTGCTGGTGTCAGATGCCGTAGGGTCGCGCCGGCCCGACGACCGCCATGCCGGCATGCGCCGCATCCGCGCCGCGGGGGCCACGGTCGTCACCGCCGAGATGGCTTTGTTCGAGTGGCTGGAAACCTGCGATCACCCGCAGTTCCGCGACGTGTTACGTTTAGTGAAATAGTCGCGGCCGGGCGCAACATCTGCCGGCATCAACGCATGGCTTGCCTACCCCTGGATACAATTTATGGGCATCCCTAACAGCTCCGGACGGCGTATTTTGCGATTCTGAAGGTTCAAAGTATGTGAGGGGACGCGGTAGTGCCGGTAGTGGCCTGTCTGGTTGTCAGCGCGCTTCCCGGGCACAAGAATAGGAGCCTCATCATGATGAAAATTGGTACTTTCTCGAAGATTTGCACGGCCATCGTGCTGGCCGCCTCGGTGGCGGGTTGTTCGTCCTGGGACAGCATGAGCCGTCGCCAGAAAAGCACGGTGGGCGGCGCGGCCATCGGCGGCGTGGCCGGTGCCGTGATCAGTAACGGCGGCATCCTGGGCACCGTCGGCGGCGCCGCCTTGGGTGGCATCATCGGCGACCAGGTCGGCAAGTAAGCCGCGTCGCCCACCGCCCAGGCAAGCAGCGCTGCCTGCCACGCACGGAAGGCCCGATACCGGTTCGAACCGGTGCCGGGCTTTTTTTGCGGCTGCCCGCGCGCCGCGGACGGCCGGGAAGATGCGGGCGTCCGCGCTTACCGGGCGTCCGGGCCGGCGTCGTCCGGAAGAATCACGAACGCCTGCGGCTGGCCGTCCAGATAGCGCACGCGGAACGGCTGGCCCGCGGCGGGATAGCGCACCTCGTGCCGGCTGGGATAGACATTGAAATCGGAACTGTCGAAGTGCGTTTCTATGCGCTCGCCATCGGCTTTTTGCAGCATGACGGTATAACGCCGCACGGGGCGGTCGTTATAGATATTGCCGGTCTCCCTGCTGGAGACGATCACGGCCTGCCCGGGCGTTCCATAGTGGTAAACCAGCGGGGCCGTCAGGCGCGAGCCAAAGAAAAACAGCGCGGGCGTGCCGAACGGAATGCAGATCATCAAGGCGCCGATCGCCACCATGAGCGGCGTGCTGGATTGCGGCACTCCCATCAGCCGGGCGACTGCCGCCAGCAATAACACCAGGGCGACGATAAGCACGGGAAACGGCCATACCTTGTCGGCCACCCAGACCAGTAACGACACCAGAGCTTCCATCATGATGGTCCTATGTGCGGGCGCTCAGGCAGCCAGCACCAGCACGGTAAGCTGGCTGGGGGCCACGCGGCAGGAAACCGGGCAATTGATGAGGTTCGCCGGCCCGATGCTGGTCACCCGCGTGCTGGGCGTGCCCCGGACGATGACCGTGAACGCGCCGGTGAGGTGCTGCTGCCTCGACATCACGGTCTGCGACACCAGCCCCAGCCCGATGCCGGGAGTATCGCCCATGGTCAGCGGGCGGACGCTCATCAAGTTGTGCCAGGGGCCGCCGCCGGCTAGCACATTGAACGCAATCGGGATGGTCAAGGGCCCCAGGGCGATATTCGGATAAGGAATGGGCGGGATGGGGGTCTTGCAGACATCCGGAAAACCCAGATCCAATCCGCCAAACTGTGCATTTGCAAACATGAGCCTGTCCTTGGATATATTGCAGGGAGTCCTAGCCGACGAGAATCTGCTTGCCGTCGGCTTTCACCAACGTTTCGCCATTGATGAGCGTCGTATTCCCGCTTAGCCGGGCGATGAAATCCGCCGCATAGTCGAGGTTGATGGCCTTGACTGTATCGGTGCCGGTCACGTAGCGCGCAGACCGGCCCGTGGTTTCGCTCACGGACCGGAAATACGATTCCCGCTGGTCGCCCGTGTACCGGGCCGTCATGGCGGCGACATCGAGCTCGACACTGGCCAGCGTATAGCGCTGGCTCTCGACGGCCCAATCTGCGGCTTCGATGGCGCCCGAGCGCGCTTTCAGGCTGAAGGCGTCCGTCGCTATCGCAACGCGGTCGTTTGCCGTCAGGGAGAGCCTGTCCGCGGACAAGGCCAGCTCGCCGTCGACCCGCAGGTTCGCGCGCCCGCCGGCGCCTTGCTCCAGCACCGCAATAATGTAAAGCCCGCCCGCGGCATCGCCCGATACCAGCACCTTGTCGCCCGGCTCGGGCATCAGCAGGCAGCTGGCCGCGCGCTTGACCCGGTATTGGCGCCCATGTTCGCGATTGCTGACGGTAAAGTGGACACTGTCGTGCGCGTCGACCAGGAACGCGCTGTGCACATGGATGTCGCCGCTGAACGAATTCGCCGGCTTTTGCAGCAGCGGGTCCAGGGGTCCGGCGTCGCCGTCCGTCCCGCAAGCGGCTTCCTCCGGGATGCCGTTGTCCCGTTGTCGATGGTTCATGACAATTTCACCCATTGTTCGGCGCGCAGCAGTTCATGGTCCGGGGGCAGGATGCCGGCCCTGGACCCATAGCGGGTTTCGTGATCGATGACCGCATGGTGCGTGCTGCGCATGAAGCGCCCGCCGCTGAAATCGGCATGGCTGATATTGGAATAAGAGAAATCCGTGAAACTCATGCTGCAGTCGGAGAAGTCGGCGTGCTGCAGGTTGGCGCGAGTCAGTATCGTCATGTTCATGTCGGCGCCACGGAATACAGCGCCTTCGCAGTTGGCGCCGGAAAAGTTGGCGCATTCGAGTTGCGCGCCGGCAAATACGGCATGGGACGCGTCGGCATCCAGCACCAAGGCCTGCCGCATATTGGCCTGGACGAATCGGCACGCCTGCAGCCCGCAGCCCTTGAAACATGCCTGCGCCAGGTCCGCATGCGAAAAATCGCTGCCCGCCATATCGCTGTCGGTGAACTGGCTCTGGACCAGCTGCGCGCCCTGGAAATCATAGTCTCTCGCGCGGCACTCCATCGCGATCAGGTTGGTGAAACGGGCATTCTCCAGCTCCAGGTTGCCGAAATCGAAGTCGGCCAGTACCAGGTGCAGGAAGGCGGAGTCCTGGAACCGCAGCCGTACCTGTTGATTGCCGGACATGACCAGCTTTTTCACCTGGGACGCCTCTATGCGCAGATCGAGGACCGGCGCGTTGACCAGCGAGCCTTCGGCGTACTGGCATTCACTGAATACGCACCCTTCAAAGGCGCATGCGAGGAACTGGTGCGCATTCAGCGTGGCGCCTTCGAAGACACAATCCACGAACCGGCAGCTCGTGAATATGCAATCCTTGAGCGTTGTCGCCGACCAGCGCACGCCGGAAAAGACCACCGTATCGACATGGCATGAGCGCCAGTCCATTTCCGTAAAAGTGTTGTGTTCAAAAATACACTGGCTGATCTCCGCCCCATGCCACGCCATGGCCTGCCATGACAGGCCTTTCCATAGCAGGCCTGTGACGGGTTCTCCATTGTCCACTTGGGCGAGGAATTGCTGTTGTGCTGCCTGGGGCTGCATGGCTCATTGACGTACCGGATAAATGTTGGATCTATCCATCAACATGTCCTGCTGGACGGTGTTTGAATCAGCCTTGATCATGGATAGCTCCGCACTGAAAAAGGACACATGCCGCAGCCTGGCTCCCGCCAGGTCGGCCGACTTCATCTGGGCCTCGCTGAAATCCGAGTTGGCCATGTTGGCTTCGGACAGGTCCGCGCGGATGAACAGGCTCTGCTTGAAGAAACTGTCCGCGAGGCGGATGCCCTGCAGCCTGGCTTCCGAGAAATCACAGGTGCTCAAGTCACTGGCGATCACGGCGCCTCGGTTGAAATGGACTTTCCTGAAACTGGATGCCGAGATGGTCGAATGGGAAATATCGGCGTCCAGGATGGCGCTTTCGGGGGCGATATAGAGCTTTGATGCCTGGCATCCGGAAACCTGGAGCCCCCGTATCGTCCGCATGCCGACAAACGACATGGAGTCGATCCGGCAGGCGTCCATGCGCAGGCCGTTCATCATCCCGGCGATAAAGGCATGCCTGAGGAAATCGCATTGTTCAAATGCGATACGCTCCAGCCTGCCGCGCATGTACGAGAAATTGACAAACCGGCAGCCTTCGAACACACAGTCTTTCAAGCTGATCCGGAAATGCATCCATGCGGCCAGGTCCGACTGTACAAAGCGGCAGTCCTCGAATTGCGCCTTGTCCGACTGCACGTCCGCAAGCCGGCAACCGATGAACTGGCAGCGCCTGAAGCGCGCTCGGCTCCAGTCGGCCGAAGAAAAATCGCAGCCGTTGAAGACCACCTGGTCCAGGTCGCCGCCCGCCATCCGCGCCTTGGTGAAATCGCAGTCCGCGATGCGGCTTTGCCTGATCGCCAGGCCATCCAGGTTCCAGCCTGAATAACTGGCTCCAGTCGCGGAAAAGTCGCGCAGTTCGTAGCCGTCGTGGCCGGCGGGCAAGGGTTCGGCAGCCAGCTGGTTCAGCCCGAAGATGCGGTGCAGGCGCCGCGGGTTGCCGGCAGCGCGCCTTGGCGCCACGGCGCCCGGCGTTTTCGAGAGCGCGGCCTCGAACTGTTCGAGCTGCTGTAACCGCAACTGCCGCAACTGGTCTTGCGCGGCGTGGCTGTCCAGGACCTGCGGCGCCGCGCCCGGCTCGACCTGTCGCTCGGCGTCCTGTCTCAAGGAAGCCAATAACGCTGCGCGGCGCGCTTGCAGAAACTGCTGCCGCTCGTCTTTGGTCGCCTGCGGCACATCAGCGGCTGCCTGGCGGGGCGCCTGCCGGCGCCCGCGGAACTCTTTCCTGGCTGCCCGCGGGCTCATGGCCTGCTGTTGCTGTTGGAGGAAGTCTTCGATGACGTCGTCGCGCGCGATCTTTCCGTTCCGGCTTTTCGCCAGCCATGCCAGTTCTGCCTCCAGCCGGGCCGCATCTTCGGATCGCGTGGCGTGGTCCTCGCCACGCGAGGCGTTGCGGGCCAGTTCCCGCTCCAGTTTCGTGAGCTTGTTCCGCAGCAATGGCGAAAGTTCGATCTCGTCGGATGCGCTATGGCGGATGAAGCGGGCGTCGACCAGCTGTTTGTCCAGCAGCGCGTGGAACGGGCCGGACTGCGGATGGACGCGCTGGCGGAAAATGCCTTCGTAGTACGCCGGTGGTCGCGCCAAGTCGCTATGCTCGGCGGCGTACAAAATATGGCTGACGTCGCTGGCGTCGTCTTCGTCGACAGATACCGCGCCTTGGTACAGCAGAATCGCTTTTTCAAGGTGCGGGTATGCCCAGTAAGTGGTCAGCCGCAGCGGGACTTCCTCCAGGAAGCCGGCTTCCCGGGCAGTCGCCGATTTGCTGATGAAGGCCCGCGCGACCAGGGGTGGCACGGTCGTGGCCAGGGTTTCCTTGTCGGGGTGCAAATGGGTGAAGACGATCCGGTCGCCTGCCCGCAGGCGGTCGAGCCGCTGTCGCGGGGGACTCTGGTTGAAATACGCCCAGTCGATATCCCGCGCGAAACCGGGAAATTCATGAACCCGCCAGTGATCGTCATAGGTCCCCAGCATCCGGTTCCTGCCGGGGGTCTCGACCGGGATGGCGGAGTAGCCGGCCGGGGCATGGCGCTGCCCCTCGCGCACGACGGGGTGCGCCGGATCTTCAATATTCGGCAAGAAGCGGACGCGCAGTCCGTTGATTTCTGTTTCCCGGTGTCCCTTGCCCCGCGGGTTTTCCTCGAATCCCGCGCCGCCATAGGCGTTGCGCCAGTTGATCGCGATTCTCTCGAACGGCAGGGCAGGGCTGGGCTTGCCGCCCGACCAGTAGCGATCGCCGGTGACCCACAAGTCTTTCCTGGCATTATTGACTGCCACCGACACCGCGGTCCGGCCATGGATGGCATATTTGCCGAACCCATAGCCGTTCACAATGATCTCCGGCGTGCGCTTGGGAATGCCGAAGTCCAGCACCTCCGCGTCGAAATTCAGCACTGATTCTTCGTTGAAGATGCCCCATAGCCGTTGCTCCGTATCCAGGTGGAAGCCTGAAGAAAAATCCACCATCGCGTAGGCGGTTACGGCCAGATAATCGGTGTTCAGATACCTGTATGGACGGGTCAGGCAGGAAAGACGGTTGGGCTTGATGACTTTCATTTAATGGGCGCCGGGTTCCCGGCGCTCAGATAATCAGGAAAAGCGCCTTGAGCACCGTCTTCATCGCGCCATATTCCATTTCCACCGGCTTGTTCCGGATGGAAAGCCCGGCGATATCCATCTTGATGGCCCCGAGATCCATTTTCTTCACATAGTAGGTGTTCTGTGAAACGGCGGCTTGATGCCGCAGCCCGGTGACCGACTGGTGCAGGCCGCGGAATTGGAAGATCTCCGCAAACGCCTCGCCTTTCCAGACGCCATGGGTGAAATTCGATTTGCTGGTTTCCTTGACCGTCGCTCCGTTCCAGAGCAGCTCGGGTGTTTCGAAGCTGATGCTGGCCGGCGCCTTCACGGTCATCGCGTCGCCTTCCATCTTGATGGAATGCGCATCGCCGCCTTTCTGGATTTCCACCGGCCCCGCGCTCGCGAGCAGTTTCATGCTGGTGGCGGTCTTGAATTCACCCTTGCCGCCGGTGGCCTCGAGGTAGACATCGGTCGGGGCCTTGAGGGTGGCATTGTCGCCCTCGAACGCCAACTGGTGGTCGGCGCCGCCTTTCTGCAGGTTGACGTTGTTATCGCCGGTCGACTTCACCAGTACGATATCGTTGGCCTCGAACTTTCCGTAGCCGGTATTCGCCTTGATGTGGACATGGCCATCGGTGGACGTCATGTCGATATCGGACGTGGTGGTATTCGTATACTTGTGCGAGAAAATCTCGATCCGGTCGCCGTCGGTGACCCGCAGCGTGTCGACGCCCTCGACCGTGGTATCCCGGTATGCCCCGATCTTGTTTGTCTGGTAGTCGCCGATGGTGTTTTCTTCGAAAGTGCCGATCGTGGTGGTGCGGGATTCTCCTACATCGCGGGTTTCCAGCCCTTCCACCACCACGTGCAGGTCTTTTTCCGAGTGCAGCTTCACATATTCGCTGCCCAGCTTGTTTTCAATGTACAGGTGGCTTTCGTTGGCGGGGCTGCCATAGTGCGAGCGGCTGCTGAATCCCACGATGGTGGGGGAGGGGCAGAAGCCGTCCGCCGGCATCTGGTGGTCGTTGTAGACGCGGCCCGTCACCAGCGGGCGGTCCGGGTTGCCGCCGATGAAATCCACCACCACCTCCTGGCCGACCCGCGGCGTGCTGACCGCGCCATAGCCGTTGCCCGCCGAATCATTCGATACGCGCACCCAGCATGAGCTGTTCTCGTCGGCCCGGTTATAGCGGTCCCAACGGAAATGGAGTTTCACGCGCTGGAACTCGTCGGTATATACCTCGGCGCCGGCCGGTCCCGTCACCACGGCAGTCTGCGGGCCGGTCGTCCTGGGAATGGGCGTCACCAGGGGCGCCCGGAACGGCAGGCTGGTGGGCTGCACCGTGAACTCGAAGCGGTACTCTCCCTTGCCTTCGCCGGACTGGTAGCCCGCCTCGGTCAGGAAGTATTCCACCGAGACGATCAGGTATTCGCGGATATCCGCCTTGCGCGGGCTGCGCCGCAGGCGGAACGTGTAGCCCGGCGCCAGGCCGCGCACATTGGCGCTGCCGCTGCAGCGTTCGCTGGCGGACCGGGTTTCTTCGAGCCGGACCTTGACGTAGTGCTCGCCCTGCTGGATATCGACGTATCCCGCCTGCCATTCGTAGATCTCGCGATTGGCCTGCGCGACGGGGTAGCTGTCCTTGAGGCGGGTGTGCAGGTCGAGGCTGGATTTCTTGAAGTCGTAGTCATTGACGACGTATTCGATGCCCCGCAGTTCTTCCCCGCTGCTCCAGGCGTGGATCGTCTGCTCTTCCGCCAGCACGTTGTCCTCGCGCGGGAAGTAATCCAGCGAGGCATAGTCCGGCAGCGGCTCGTGCTCGTTGATGTCGTCGATCAGCACCAGCGTGTGCTGGTTCTTGTCGTGCTTGAAGTAGTAGTAGATCCCTTCGTGTTCCATCAGCCGGCTGATGAAATCGAAATCGCTTTCTTCGTACTGGACGCAATATTCGCGGGTCCGATAGCTGCCCTGCAGTCTTTTCTCATAGGCATAGCCGGAATACGAGCCCAGCACTTCGTCCAGTATCTCGACGACGCTCTTGTTCTGATAGATCTTGCAATCGCGGTTGCGCGTCAGGTACCACAGCCAGGGACGCACGGTGGCCCGGTAGCGCGCCAGGCGCAAGCCGCCCGATTCCTGCCCCACGTACGCGAACCGGGTGACGTCGCCGCTGAGATGGCGCTTGGCGCCATGCTGGGTCTCTATTTCCAGGGTCAGCGGCTTGCCCAGCACCGAGGTGCCGCTGATTGCCGTGGTTTCCGCCACCAGTTCCACTTCAAACTCATACAGTTCGGACAGGGCTTCCCGCCCGTGCATGGTTTTGAACTTCAATGCCGCCCCAAGGGCGGTTTCAGCGACGACGACTCGATTCATGACCCCGGCTCTGTGCAAGGTGTTGGGCGCGGATATACCTGCTCCGACTGTGACACTTTCGAGGCAATACTAGATTTCCAAGATGCTGTTCACATGACAGTCAGCAAAACTTACATTTAAAGAAAATATGTTGAAAATATGGGCGCATATCCATCTATGGCCAGGGGCCGGCCCGTCCGGCCTCGCAATGCGCCGCGCGGCGCGCAAATAAAAAGCCCCGGCGCGCAAACGCCGGGGCCTTGCGTTGGCGCCTGCCGCTCCGTGGAGGGCCAGGCGCCTGGCTGGCTGCCGCTCAGGCTTCTTTCTGCGGCATTTCGATCTTGACCTCGAGCACTTCCAGGGTGTCCTGGCGTTCCAGGTGCACCTTGATGTCGTCGGGGTTGATGTTCACGTACTTGGAGATGACTGCGACCAGTTCTTGCTGCAGCTGCGGCAGGTAATCGGGCGAAGCGCCGCGCCCCGAGCGCTCGTGCGCCAGGATGATTTGCAGGCGTTCCTTGGCGACGACCGCCGAGGTCTTCTTCTGGCCCAGCAGAAACGACAGGAAGGACATTGCTTACTTCCCTCCGAACAGGCGCTTGAACAGGCCGGGCTTTTCGTAGTCGGTAAAGCGCAGCGGCTTTTCCTCGCCCAGGTAGCGGGCGACCACGTCCTTGTAGGCTTCGGCCACATCGGTGTCGCGCAGGTGGATGGCGGGCAGGCCCTGGTTCGAGGCCTGCAGCACCGCTTCGGACTCGGGGATGACGCCGATCAGCTTGATGCGCAGGATGTCTTCGATGTCGGTCAGGGACAGCATTTCGCCGTCGTTGACTCGCTTGGCGTTGTAGCGCGTGAGGAGGAGGTATTCCTTGACCGGCTCGTCGCCTTCGATGGCGCGGCGCGACTTGGCCGCCAGGATGCCCAGGATGCGGTCGGAGTCGCGCACCGAAGACACTTCCGGGTTGGTGACCACCAGCGCGTCGTCGGCGAAGTAGGCGGCCATGAGGGCGCCGGTCTCGATGCCGGCGGGCGAATCGCACACGATGTAGTCGAAGCCCATTTCCTTCAGGTCTTCGATGACCTTGGCCACGCCTTCCTGGGTGAGGGCGTCCTTGTCGCGGGTCTGCGAGGCCGGCAGGATGAACAGGTTCTCGAGCTGCTTGTCCTTGATGAGGGCCTGCTTGAGCGAGGCTTCGCCCTGGATCACGTTGACGAAGTCGTACACCACGCGGCGCTCGCAGCCCATGATGAGATCCAGGTTGCGCAGGCCGACGTCGAAGTCGATGACGGCGGTCTTGTGGCCGCGCATGGCCAGTCCGGACGAGAAGCTGGCGCTGGTGGTCGTCTTGCCGACCCCGCCCTTGCCGGAAGTCACCACAACAATACGTGTCATGACCGTTTAACCCTTATGTTCGAATAAATCGCGTTATCGTAAAGCAAAAAGCCGCTGTAAGGCTTCTTACAAGATGTAGAAGTCGTGCCACGGCGCAAGCCCCGGCTCACTTCTTGAGCGCCTCGATGCGCAGTGTTTCGCCGTCCAGGCGCACCAGCGCCGGCTGGTTGTGCAGCGAACCGTCGAGCTTGTCTTCGACCACGCGGTAGACGCCCGCCACGGCCAGCAGCTCGGCATCGAGCTGGGTGGTGAAGATGCGCGCCGAGGTGTCGCCGCGCGCGCCGGCCATGGCCTTGCCGCGCAGCGGCCCGTACACGTGCACGTTGCCGTCGGCGATGACCTCGGCGCCCTGGCTGACCATGCCGATGACCACCAGGTCGGTATGGCGCGCGTAGACGCGCTGGCCGGAGCGCAGCGGCTTGGTGATGACCAGGGCGGTGGCGGGCGCCGGGGCCGGCTCCGCGGCGGCGGCGTCCGGCGGGGGGGCGGCTTCGCCGGCGGATTCGGCCGGCTGCGGCGCGGATGCGCGGGTTTCCAGGGCTGCGGCAGGCGTGCCGGGCACCGGCGTGGCCACGTCGTTGGGCGGCGCAGTATCGATCACCGCGGGCGGCCGGGCCACCGGGGTGGACAGTTCCACCGGCGCCAGGCCGGCCGCCTGGGCGGCCTGCAGGTTGGCGCCTTCGGCCACCACGCCGATGGGCGGCAGGTTGTGGCCGCGCAGCGCCGCCAGCAGGGCGGGCCAGTCGATCGGCGCGTCCACCCGGCTGGCGTCGACCACCACGGGCTCGTTTTCGAAGAAGCTGCCGGCGTCGGCCATGCGTTGGTCCAGCGCCGCGCTCAAGCGCTCCAGGTCGGCGCTGTGCAGCACGACGCGCACCGCGTACAGGGTGGCGCTTTTGAAATCCAGGGCGAGGGAATCGGTAGTCATGGTCGCGGTGAGATCAGGCCGTGGCCCAGGAGTCGCGCAGCGTGACGATGCGGTTGAGCACCGGCGCCTCGGGAGTCGAGTCTTTGCTGTCGACCGTGAAATAGCCCAGGCGCTCGAATTGCCAGGTGGCGCCCGGTTCGGCCGCGGTGCCGGGCTCGAGCCAGGCGTCCACCGTCTGGCGCGAATCCGGGTTCAGGCAGGCCAGGAAGTCCTTGTCGCCGGCATCCGGGTGCGGGTCGGCGAACAGGCGGTCGTACAGGTGCACGCGCGCGGGCACGGCATGCGCCGCGCTGACCCAGGTGATGTTGCCCTTGACCTTGACGCTGTCGGCGCCCGGCGTGCCGCTCTTGGTGTCGGGCAGGTATTCGGCCTGCACTTCGGTGACCCGGCCGGATTCGTCCTTGGTGAAGCCGGTGCAGCGCACCACGTAACCGTACTTCAGGCGCACGGTATTGCCCGGGTACAGGCGGAAGTACTTCTTGGGCGGCTCTTCGCGGAAGTCGTCGCGCTCGATCCAGAGTTCGCGCGAGAACGGGAATTCGCGCATGCCGGCGGCCGGGTCGTGCGGGTTGCGCGGGGCGCTGCAGGCTTCCTGCCGGCCTTCCGGGTAGTTGGTGATGACCAGCTTGAGCGGGTCCAGCACCGCCACCGAGCGCGGCGTGCCGGGGTCGAGGTCGTCGCGCACGGCCTGCTCCAGCAGGCTGTAGTCGATGCGCGAATCGGACTTGGAAACCGCGGTGCGGTCGCAGAACAGCCGGATGGCCGAGGGCGTGTAGCCGCGCCGGCGCAGGCCGAACAGCGTGGGCATGCGGGGATCGTCCCAGCCGTCCACGTAGCCGTCGCGCACCAGTTGCAGCAGCTTGCGCTTGCTGGTGACCACGTAGGTGAGGTTCAGGCGCGCGAATTCGTATTGGCGGGGCAGGGGGCGCGCCAGTTTGCCGAGCTCGGCCAGGCGCGCCAGGATCCAGTCGTAGAAGGGCCGCTGGTCTTCGAATTCCAGCGTGCAGATGCTGTGCGTGATGCCTTCGAGCGCGTCCTCGACCGGATGCGCCCAGCTGTACATGGGGTAGATGCACCACTTGTTGCCGGTGCGATGGTGCGTGGCATGGCGCACCCGGTACATGACCGGGTCGCGCAGGTTGATGTTGGGCGAGGCCATGTCGATCTTGGCGCGCAGCACCAGGCTGCCGTCCGGATGCTTGCCGTCGCGCATCTCGGCCAGCAGGGCCAGCGATTCGGCCGCCGGGCGGTCGCGCCAGGGCGAGGCCGTGCCGGGTTCGGTCAGGGTGCCGCGGTTGGCGCGGATCTGCTCGGCCGATTGCTCGTCGACATAGGCGTGGCCGGCTTCCACCAGGGCCTGCGCGAACTCGTACATGTAGCCGAAGTAATCGCTGGCGAAATACAGGTTGTCGTTGCCGTCGGCCTTCCAGTCGAAGCCCAGCCAGTGCACCGCGTCGATGATGGCATCGACGTATTCCTGGTCTTCCTTTTCGGGATTGGTGTCGTCGAAGCGCAAGTGGCACACGCCGCCGTAGTCGCGCGCCAGGCCGAAGTTCACGCAGATGCTCTTGGCGTGGCCGATGTGCAGGTAGCCGTTGGGTTCGGGCGGGAAGCGGGTGCGGATGCGCGCCGGGTCGGGCGCGCCCTGGGCCTGGACGGCCGCCGGGCCGGGGGCGCCGGCCCAGCGCTTGCCCTGGAAGCGGTCGGCCTGCAGGTCATCTTCGATGATGTTGCGCAGGAAATTGCTGGCGGCGGGAGGCGTCGAGGCGGTGGTCATGCTGGGAGCTTGGGAAAAGGCAGCGGCAAAGCGTCAATTTTGCCACGTCCGGACCCCGACCCCGGTATTGCCCCGTTCCCCATGCCGCCGTAACAGGCTCTACACTACCGGCCATCATGGATACTGTCCCCCTTCTACTGGCGCGCATCCAGTTCACTGCCAGCCTCAGCTTTCTCGCCCTGTTCATGGCGCTGGCCCTGGCGCTGGCCTGGATGCTGCTGTTTTTCAAGCTGCGCGCGCACGCCACCGGGCTGCCCGGCTGGACCGCCGCCTACCGCTTCTGGGTGCGCATTTTCGCGCTGTCCTTCGTGCTGACCCTGGCGGCGGCCCTGCCGGCCCTGATCCAGCTCGGCAGCCTGTGGCCCGGCCTGATGGACAAGATCGGCAACGTGGCCGGCCCGTTCATCGGTTTTGGCGTGCTCTCGGTGTTCATCCTGAAATCCTGCTTCCTTGGCGTCATGCTGTTCGGCCAGCGCCGGGTATCGGGCGCGGTGCACACCCTGGCGGTGTTCATGGTGGCGGTCGGGCAGGCGGCGGCGCTGTTCTGGGTGGTGGCGCTGCAGTCGTGGGTGCAGACGCCCGCCGGGGCCACCCTGATCGATGCGCGCTACCAGGTCTATGACTGGCCGGCGGCGATCTTCAACCCTTCGCTGGGCTGGAACCTCGGCCTGATGGCGCTTTGGTCGGCGCTGGCGGCGGCGTTCCTGATGCTGGGGGTGACCGCCCTGCAGGCGCTGCGGCGCCCGCTCGACGACGGCGAGCGCTGCGCCTTCAAGACGGCGCTGGTGGTGGCGGCGACGGCCTCGCTGCTGCAGGCGCCGGTGCTCGACGGGGCGGGCCGCGTCATGGCCGAGCACCAGCCGGCCAAGGCGGCGGCCGCCGCGGGCTACTGGCACAGCGGGCCGCAGCCGCACTGGACGCTGGCCGGCTGGCCGGATGCGCGCGTCCAGGCGAACCGCTATGCGGTGACGCTGGACGGCGCGGGCGCCGGCTGGCTGGGCCGCGATCCGCAGGGCCGCTACCAGGGCCTGGACAAATTCTCGGGCATGCGCCCGCCCGTGGCGCTGACCTTCTGGGCGCTGCGCGTGGCGCTGCTGCTGGGCCTGGTCATGCTGCTGGCGGCCGGCACGACGCTGGCCCTGACCGCGCGGCGCGGGCTCGACCCGGCGCAGTTGCCGCCCTGGTGGCTGCGCGTGCTGGTGGGCACCATGTACGCGGGCGGCCTGGCCGTGCTGGCCGGCGGGGTATTCTCGCTGGTCGGCATGCAGCCCTACGCGGTCAACGGCACCGTGACGCAGACCGAAGTGCTGGGCACGGCTGGCACGACCGCGCTGGCGGCCAGCCTGGCCGGCTACGTGGCGCTGTACGCCGTACTGCTGGCGGCGTTCAATGGCATGCTGTTCCATGCGGCCCGCTACGGGGTGGTGCCGGTACGCAAACCCGGAGGATCGCCCCAATGATCGACATGCTGGCCGCTTCGCTGGGCGTGAACGCCAACGACCCGACGTTCTGGATTCCGCTGGTCTTCATGCTGCTGCTGTTCCTGCTGATCGCCGGCGGGTTGGTGCTGGACGGTTTTGACCTGGGCGTGGGCATGTTGCTGCCGCTGGCGCCGGCCGACGAGCGCGGCCGCATGATGAGCCTGCTCAGCCCGTGGCGCGACGCCAACGAGTTCTGGCCGCTGTTGGGCATCGGCCTGTTCGCGTCGGCATTCCCGCTGGCCTGGGGCGTGATATTCGGCAAGCTGTATGGGCCGCTGGCGCTCATGGCGCTGGGGCTGGTGCTGCGCAGTGTTTCGTTCGAATTCCGCATCCGCGCCCGCGCCGAACTCAAGGCGCGCTGGATCACGGGCTTCTGGCTCGGCTCGCTGGCCACCGCCTTCGGGCAGGGCATGATCCTGGGCCGCATCGCCACCGGCTACCAGACCGCCGCCGGCTACGGCTGGTTCTCGGTCTTCATGGGCTTCTGCGCGGTGGCCGCCTATGTGTTGTTGGGCGCGGCCTGGCTGGTCATGCGGGTCGACGGCGACCTGCAGCGCCGCGCCGCCCGCTGGGGGCGCCACGCCATCCGCTGGACGGCGGTCGGCATGGCGGCCACGTCGGTCATGCTGGGCCTGGCCAATGCCGGCATTTTCTATAAATGGAGCAACTCCGGCGGCCTGGCGGTGGCCGTGGCCGTGTGGGTCGTGATGCTGGTGTGTTTTTCCACCGCCGAGATGCTGCTGGCCCGCGTGCCGGGCCGCGCGGATTCCTACAGCTGGCTGCCGTTCGTGCTGTGTGTCGTGCTGTACGTGCTGATGCTGGCCGGCCTGGCCTACAGCCTGTTCCCCTACCTGATCCTGGACGACATGACCCTGTGGGACGCGACCGCCTCGATCGGTTCGATGCGGCTGGTGCTGGCCGGCGCGGTGATCGGCGTGCCGGTGGTGCTGGTTTTCAACTTGCTGGCCTACCGCTCGGTATTCGGCAGGGAGCGCCGCGGCGCCTAGGGTTCAGAAGCCGCCAGGGGCAGGGTGATGCGCACCAGCAGGCCGCCTTGCCCGGCCTGCAGCAGGGCCAGCGTGCCGCCATGCGCCCGGGCGATCGCCTCGGCCAGGGCCAGGCCCAGGCCGACGTTGCCGGTGCGGGTGCGGGCGTCGTCCAGCCGGGCGAATGGCCGGAGCGCTTCGGCGCGCCGCTCGGCGGCGATGCCGGGGCCATGGTCGGCCACTTCCAGCACGGCCTGCGCGCCTTCGCGGCGCAGCCGCACTTCCACCGGCGGCTTGCCGTGGTGCAGCGCGTTGCCGATCAAGTTGTCCAGCAGGCGGCCGAGCGCCACCGCGTCGCCCTGCACGGTCAGGGCTTCGTCCGGCGCGTGCAGGGTGACCGGGGTGCCGGTGCTTTCCCAGGCGCCCACCCGCTCGGCCAGCCAGTCGGGCAGGGCGAGCGGCGCGTAGCGGTAGGCGGCCGGGTCCGTGCCGCGCACGAAGCCGATGAACTGGTCCACCATATGCTGCATGTCCTGCAGGTCTTTGCGCAGCCCCTCTTTCAGGGCCGGGTCGTCGGCCATTTCGATGCGCAGCCACATGCGCGACAGCGGCCCTTTCAGGTCGTGCGGCAGGCCGGAGAGCAGGGTGCGCCGCACGGAATCGGATTCGGCCAGGGCATCGAGCATGGCATTGAACCGCTCGCCCAGGGCGCGCGTTTCGTGGGGGCCGGACGGTTCCACGCGCTGTGGCTGGCCGGCGGCCAGGCGGTCGGCCGCGTCCGCCAGCCGGGTCAGGGGCCGGGTGATGTGCCAGGAGAAGCCCGCCGCCAGCAGCAGCACCAGGCCCAGCCCGCCCAGCCAGAACGCGATCAGCGGCGTGGCCACGGGCGGGTCGAGGCGGTCGAGCGGGATCACCAGCCATTCGCGCAGGCGGGGCGCGTCCTCGGTGTCCGGGTTGCGCGCCAGCGAAATGAAGATCTCGGGCCGCGGGCCGTGCGACAGCGCCACGCGGGTGCCGTCGTTGAGCCGGTCGTTCAGCTCGCGGATCGGCCCGCGCAGGTCGCGCCGGATGTCATCGGGCGGGGGGGCGTGCATGCGGCGGAAGCGCTCGCGCCGTGCCTCTTCGTCCTCGTCGCGGCCCGCCCCGGGCGGCCGGCGCTCGAAGCGCTGCAGGCGCGCCTCGGCCGGCAGCGTGCGCGACCACAGCCTCCATTGGTTCTGGGAAGCATTGCGCACGAACTCGGCGCGCTCCTCGGTCGGGATCTGCGACACCGCGGCGCGCAGGGTGCGGATAGTCGTGGCGATGTAGCCGATCGCCACGTCCTCCAGGAATTTCTGGCGGTAGTACGAGACGGTGGCCAGCGTGGCGGCCTGCGCCAGCAGCACCGCGCCCAGCACGAGCAGGACCAGGCGCGCCCGCAGCGAACGGGGCAGCAGGAAGCGGGTGAGGTGCTTCACGTCCGGCCCCTAGGGGGAGAACCGGTAGCCGATGCCCCAGACGGTCTGGATCCAGCGCGGCTGCTTGGGGTCGTCCTCGATGGCGCGCCGCAGGCGCAGGATGGCGATGTCGATGGCGCGGTCGTTGCGCTCGCCGCCGTCGTCGTCGCGGGCCAGCGCCAGCAGGCGTTCGCGCGACAGGGGCTTGCCGGCGTTGCGCACCAGCGCTTCCAGCAGGTTGATTTCGCCGCCGGTGAGCTTGACCGGTTCGCCCTCGCGCAGCAGCTGTCGCATGGCCGGATCGAACACGAACGGCCCGAAGGACACCGGGGCGTCCTTGGTCAGGGCGGAGGGGCCGCGCTTGCGGCGCAGCACGGCTTCGATGCGGGCCAGCAGTTCGCGCGGGTCGAACGGCTTGCCCAGGTAATCGTCGGCGCCCGCCTCCAGCCCGATGATGCGGTCGACGGCTTCATCGCGCGCGGTGAGCAGGATGACGGGAATGTCTTCGCCCTGTTCGCGCAGGCGCCGGCAGGCATCGGCGCCGTCGCCGCCGGGCAGCATGCGGTCCAGTACGAGCAGGTCGGGCGCATAGCGCGCGATGCGCGCCGGCAGGTCGCTGGCGTCGGGCGCCAGCAGCGTGTCGTAGCCGTGCCGGTTGAGATAGTCGGCCAGCAGTTGCCGCAAGGCCGGGTCGTCGTCGACGACCAGCAGCTTGGTATGTGGGGTATCCATGGTCGCCATAGTGGCCGCGGATCGGTCGGGGGGCAAGAGGCGGGAAATGGATTGAAATATACCGTGATGGCTGGTCGTTTCACTAAAATAACCAGTGATCCCCATGCGCTCGCTTAATAACGTTTACAGATGTCCCGCCTTCCGGTCTTTACACTGATTCGTGTCATGACCACGCGCGAATTCCCGCGTAAGCGAGTAGCCCGTCCCCTTTTGGCGGCGGCGCTGGCCGGCAACATGGCCCTGGGCGCTTGCGCCTCTCTCGATACGCCCGCATCGGGCGCCGTGGCCACGGAAGACGCTACGGCGGCGCCGGCGGGCCAGGCGCGCGCCGGGTGGCAGCGCGCCGATGTCGAGCGCGCCGCCCGGTTCGGGATCTCCGTGCTGGCGCCGGCCCAGCCCATTCCGGTGGCGCCCGCCACGCTGGCGCCATCGCGCGAGCTGGACCTCGATCCCGCGCCGTGCGGCTTGCGGCCCGCCGAAGGCCTGACCGACGCCTCGGTGCAGTCCGGCGCCGCGGCGCCGGCGGAGCCGGCTGCGCTGCCGATCCAGTGCGCCAGTGTGTTTCCGGATGTCCCGCCGGTGGCGCCGCAGAATTATTCCTTCGGGCTAGAAACCCTGGACCCCGTGCCGGGCGGGTCGGTCATGGTGGTGACCGGCGTGGCCCAGCCCGCCAGTCCATGGTTTTCTTCCGTGGGCTCGCAGCAGGGCTTCGCGTACAGCGGCGGGCGCTGGACTTACCGCGATACGGCCGGGCCGACGGTCGCGCTGGGCAACCTGACCGCCAACGCGCCGATCTGGGGCAGCACCGTGCCGATCGGCGGGCTGCAGGTTTCCGACTGGCGCGGCGGCGCGCAGGCGGTGCCGGAGGGCCAGCTGGCTTATTCGTCGGCGCTGGGCAAACTCAACTACACCGACGCCTCGGCGACTTCCGGGGCCATCGATTATGGCGTGGCCGCCGGCAGCGGCACGCTGCGCTACGGCGTGACGCCCCGGCTGACGCTCGAAAGCCAGATGCAGAGCGCGCCCTCGCTGTACACGCGCGGCCTCGGCACCACGTATTCCGCCGGCGCGCTGGGCACGTTCCAGGCGGGCGCCACCCACAGCACCTTCGACCACATCAATGCCTGGCGCTATCGCTTCGGCTACAACGTGAACCTCATGGAGTCCGTCAGCCTGGCGGTGACCAACGAGCAGACCGATGCCGGTTTCGGCGATCTGGCCCTGTATCGCGACGGCGCCGCGGCCAACGCGCAGATGCGCAATACCGTGGCGGCCGGCGTGCCGCTGCACGGCTGGGGCACCCTGAGCGGCACCTACACCGGGTTGCGCGAGAACGGCGAGCCGGTGGAGCAGCGCTTCGGGCTGCAGCACAGCATGCTGGTGGCGCCCAGCGTACGCCTGGCGGTGGGCGCCGACCGGGACGTGATCTCGGGCAATTATGAAATGCGCGCCGGCGTGACCATGCCGGTCGATGCCTTCATGCGCGGGCGCTGGCTGCCGTGGTAGTGGCGCCGCGGGCACGCCGCGCTGGCCATGCCGGAATTGAGGCTTAAAATCCCCGCCATGATGCATTCCGCTACTCTCCATGTCTGACCCCCGCGCCCAGGAAGTCCTGCAGCGCGTCTTCGGCTACGAATCCTTTCGCGGCGACCAGCAGGCCATCGTCGATCACGTCATCGGCGGCGGCGACGCGCTGGTGCTCATGCCCACTGGCGGCGGCAAGTCGCTGTGCTACCAGGTTCCCGCCCTGGTGCGCGCCGGCACCGGCGTGGTGGTGTCGCCGCTGATCGCCCTGATGCAGGACCAGGTCGACGCGCTGACCGAGCTGGGCGTGCGCGCGGCCTTCCTCAATTCCACCCAGGACTGGCGCGTGGCCCGTGATGTCGAGCAGGCTTTCCTGGCGGGCGAACTCGACCTGCTGTACGTGGCGCCCGAGCGCCTGCTGACCGACCGCTGCATGCAGTTGCTGGAACGCGGCCGGATCGCCCTGTTCGCCATCGACGAGGCGCACTGCGTGTCGCAGTGGGGACACGATTTCCGCCCCGAGTACCTGGGGCTGTCGATGCTGCACGAGCGCTGGCCGGATGTGCCGCGCATCGCGCTGACCGCCACGGCCACCGCGGCCACCCGCGTGGAGATCGCCCAGCGCCTGGCGCTGGACGAGGCGCAGCATTTCGTGGCCAGCTTCGACCGCCCCAATATCCGCTACCGCATCGTCGAGAAGAACGAGGTGCGGCGCCAGCTGCTGGACCTCATCCGTACCGAGCACGAGGGCGATTCCGGCGTGGTGTACTGCCTGTCGCGCGCCCGCGTCGAGGAAACCGCGGACTTCCTGTGCCAGAACGGCATCAATGCGCTGCCGTACCACGCCGGGCTCAGCACCGCGGTGCGGGCGGCCAACCAGTCGCGTTTCCTGCGCGAGGACGGCATCGTCATGGTGGCCACCATTGCCTTCGGCATGGGCATCGACAAGCCCGACGTGCGCTTCGTGGCCCATATCGACCTGCCCAAGTCGGTGGAAGGCTATTACCAGGAAACCGGCCGAGCCGGCCGCGACGGCCTGCCGGCCACCGCCTGGCTGGCGTACGGCCTGCAGGACGTGGTGCAGCAGCGCCGCATGATCGACGAATCGCCGGGCGACGAGGCGTACCGCCGCCGCCTGGGCCAGCAGCTCGACGCCATGCTGGGCCTGTGCGAAACGGTCGAATGCCGGCGCGTGCGCCTGCTGGCCTACTTCGGCCAGACCATCACCGCCTGCGGCAATTGCGATGTCTGCCTGGAGCCGCCGCAGGCCTGGGACGGCACCGTGGCGGCGCAGAAAGTGCTGTCGGCGGTGTACCGCCTGTGGAAAGAGCGCGGCCAGCGCTACGGCGCGGGCCACATCATCGACATCCTGCGCGGCAAGACCACCGACCGCACGCGCCAGCACGGGCACGAGACGCTCAGCGTGTTCGGCGTGGGCGCCGACCTGTCCGAAAATGCCTGGCGCGGCGTGCTGCGGCAATTGCTGGCGCAGGGGCTGCTGGCCGTCGACCACGAAGGCTATGGCACGCTCGCGCTCACGGAAGGCAGCCGCGCGGTGCTCAAGGGCGAGCGCCAGCTGATGCTGCGGCGCGAGCCGGAACGCAAGGCGCGCGGCGCCAAGTCGGGCGGCCGCGCGCGCGCCGCCGCCGTGGACTTGCCGGCCGAGGTCCAGCCGCTGTTCGAGGCGCTGCGCAACTGGCGCGGCGAAGTCGCCAAGAGCCACGGCGTGCCGGCCTATGTGATTTTCCATGACGCCACGCTGCGCGAGATCGCGCTGGCGCGGCCGGCGTCGATGGACGAGCTTGGCCACATCAACGGCGTGGGCGTGCGCAAGCTCGAGGCCTACGGCGAAGACATCCTGCGGCTGGTGGCGTAAGCGGCAAGCCGCGTGATCTGGGCGAGGTACCATGCAAGCAGTGCAGGCAGGGCTTCCGGTGAGGTGTCAGACACCTGCGGTGTCTGACACCCCGTGCTATCCGGAGTGTCCGACGCCCATTCTGCCGAGGCCCGCCCATCGGTGAGGTGTCAGACACTTGCGGTGTCTGACACCTGTGCTATCCGGAGTACCCGACGCCCATTCTGCCGAGGCATGCCCATCGGTCAGGTGTCAGACACCTGCGGTGTCTGACACCCGTGCTATCCGGAGTGCCCGGCGCCCATTCTGCCGGGGCGCCGCTTCCATCATTTGCCGAACAGGTCGCCGCTGCCCGACGGCGGCGCCAGGCCCAGGTGGCGCCAGGTGGTCTGGGTGGCCATGCGGCCGCGCGGCGTGCGTTGCAGGTAGCCGTGCTGGATCAGGTAGGGCTCGATGACGTCTTCGATGGTGTCGCGTTCTTCGCCGATCGCCGCCGCCAGGCTGTCCACCCCGACGGGGCCGCCGTCGAACTTGTGGATGATGGCTTCCAGCAGCTTGCGGTCCATCAGGTCGAGCCCCTGCGGGTCGACTTCCAGCATGGCCAGCGCCCGGCCGGCCGAATCGGCGTCGATGGTGCCCTGCGATTTCACCTCGGCGTAGTCGCGCACCCGCCGCAGCAGGCGGTTGGCGATGCGCGGCGTGCCGCGCGCGCGGCGCGCCACCTCGGCGGCGCCGTCCGGGGTGATGGCGGCATTGAGCAGCCCGGCGCTGCGCGTGACGATGTGCGCCAGGTCGTCGGCGTTGTAGAACTCCAACCGCGACACGATGCCGAAGCGGTCGCGCAGCGGGTTGGTCAGCATGCCGGCGCGCGTGGTGGCGCCCACCAGGGTGAACGGCTGCAGGTCCAGTTTGACGCTGCGCGCCGCCGGGCCTTCGCCGATCAGGATGTCGATCTGGAAATCTTCCAGCGCGGGGTAGAGGATTTCCTCGACCACCGGCGACAGGCGGTGGATTTCGTCGATGAACAGGACGTCGTTTTTCTCGAGGTTGGTCAGCAGCGCCGCCAGGTCGCCCGGGCGTTCCAGCACCGGGCCGGACGTCTGGCGCAACTGCACGCCCATTTCGTGGGCGATGATGTGGGCCAGCGTGGTCTTGCCCAGCCCCGGCGGGCCGAACAGCAGCACGTGGTCGAGCGCTTCGCCGCGCTTGCGGGCGGCGGCGATGAAGATCTCGAGCTGTTCGCGGGCGCGCTGCTGGCCGACGTATTCCTGCAGCGCCTTGGGGCGCAGGGCGCGTTCGATGGATTCTTCGTTGGGCGACACCGGTTGCGGCGTCACCAGCCGGGGGGCATCGGGCAGGGAGGAAAGCGAGTCGGACTGGATGGCCATGATTCAGAGCGGGGCAGGCCGCGAAAGGCCGGCGCGGATGGATCGTACACCACGCAGGGTACACCACGCGGCGGCCCGGCGGGAATGCGGCGGACCCGGCGCCCGGCAAGTGGCGATATCATGCACCGGTTCGCCATACCGCTTCCAAGGATAACCATGTCTGCCGCCTTGCCCACCTATGAAGATGTCGTCCGCGCCAGCGAAGTGCTGGCCGGCGTGGCGCACCGCACGCCGGTGCTGACTTCGGCCACCGCGGATGCCCGCGCGGGCGCCCGCCTGTTCTTCAAGTGCGAGAACTTCCAGCGCATGGGCGCCTTCAAGTTCCGCGGCGGCTACAACGCCATTGCCCGGCTGACGCCGGGGCAGCGCGCGGCGGGCGTGGTGACGTTCTCGTCGGGCAACCATGCCCAGGCCATTGCGCTGGCCGCCCGCCTGCTGGGCGTGCGGGCCACCATCATCATGCCGCACGACGCGCCGGCGGCCAAGCGCGCCGCCACGGAGGGCTACGGCGGGCAGGTGGTCACCTACGACCGCTATACCGACGATCGCGAAGCCGTGGCGCGGCGCATCCAGGCCGAGACCGGCGCCACCCTGATCCCGCCCTACGATCATCGCGACGTGATCGCCGGCCAGGGCACGGCCGCCAAGGAATTGTTCGAAGAGGTGGGCCCGCTCGACGCGCTGTTCGTCTGCCTGGGCGGCGGCGGCCTGCTGGCCGGCTCGGCGCTGTCGGCCGAGGCGCTGAGCCCGGGCTGCCAGGTCTATGGCGTCGAACCCGAGGCCGGCAACGACGGCCAGCAGTCGCTGCGCAAGGGCGAGATCGTCCGCATCGCCACCCCCAAGTCGCTGGCCGACGGCGCCGTCACGACCCACCTGGGCCAGCTCACCTTTCCCGTGATCCAGCGCCTGGTGAGCGACATCGTCACGGTTACCGACGCGCAACTGGTCGACACCATGAAGTTCTTCGCCGAACGCATGAAGATCGTGGTCGAGCCCACCGGCTGCCTGTCCTCCGCGGCGGTGCTGCAGCATGTGGTGGCCATGCCGGGCAAGCGGGTCGGGGTCATCATCAGCGGCGGCAACGTCGACCTGGCCGCCTACGCCGGGTTGCTGGCTGCCTGACGTCCGCGCCGGCTTGCGGCTGGCCGGCGCGCAGGGCAGAATGACCCTACTGGCTTGGCAGAACAGGGGCAGCGGCAATGCGTATCCTGCTCATCGGCGGCACCGGCTTCATCGGCCGGCATGTGGCGGCGCGGCTGGCGGCGCGCGGCCATTCCCTCATGGTGCCCACGCGCAATTACGCCCGCGGGCGCGACCTGCTGCCGCTACCCACGGTCACCCTGGCCGAGGCCGACGTGCACGACGACGCCGAACTCGACCGCCTGCTGCGCGAATGCGATGCCGTCATCAACCTGGCCGGCATCCTGCATGGCGGCAGCGGCCGCCCCTACGGGGCCGGCTTTGCCCGCGTCCATGTGCAACTGCCCCAGCGCATCGCCCAGGCGTGCCGGCGCAATGGCGTGCGCCGCATGCTGCACATCAGCGCCATGGGCGCCGATTCCCAGGGGCCGAGCATGTACCTGCGGTCCAAGGGCGACGGCGAAGCCGCCGTGCGCGCGGTGTTCGCCGCCTGGCCCGAAGGCGCCTGCACCATCTTCCGGCCTTCGGTCGTGTTCGGACCCGACGACCACCTCACCACGCTGTTCGCGCGGCTGGCGCGCTGGCTGCCGGTCGTGCCGCTGGCGGGCGCGGGGGCGCGGATGCAGCCGGTCTATGTGGGCGACGTGGCCGCGGCGCTGGAAACGGCGTTGAACAACCCCGATACGGCCGGCAAGGCCTATGGCTTGTGCGGCCCGCAGGTGCATACCCTGGCCGACATCGTGCGCCTGTGCGCCGCCTGGAGCGGCCATCCCCGGCCGGTGTGCGCCCTGCCCATGGGGGTGGGGCGGCTGCAGGCGCTGTTCTTCGAGTGCCTGCCGGGCACGCCGCTGATTTCGCGCGACAACCTGGCGTCGCTGACGGTCGACAACGTGTGCGGCGGCCCGCTGGCGCCCGAATTGGGACTCAGCCCCGTGGCCATGGAGGCGGTCGTGCCGGCGTACCTGAAGCCCGCGCGGGCCTGAGTCCCGGCCGCGCCTATCGGCCGGTCTCCAGCCCGCCCGTTCCCATCGGCACCAGCCGGGCCTGTACTTCCCGCACGGCCACCTCCAGCTGTGCCGCCAGGGCCTGGGCGGCTGGCGACAGGCTGCGATCGCGCCGGTGCAGCAGGCCGATGTCGCGGTGCGCCGAGGCATCGCACAGGGCGGCGCATTGCAGGCCGGCCAGGTTCAGTTCGGGCAACGCCAGCCGCGGCAGCACGCTGACGCCCAGGCCCTGGCGCACCATGCCGGCCGCGGTGCCCATGTTGGTGACATCGTAGACCGGCACCGCCGCGCTCGCGCCGGCGTCTTCGCGCAAGGCGCGGTCGAACTGCTGGCGCGCGTTGGAGCCCTGCGACAGCAGGATCAGGTCGTAGCGCAGCACATCGCGCCAGCGCACCGCCGACAGGCCCGCCAGCGCGTGGCCCGCCGGATAGACGGCGCAGAAACAATCCGCCACCAGCGGATGAAAGCGCAGGTCCGGAGCCGGCTCGCCCTGCGCCGCCAGCGCGAATTCGATCTGGTTGGTGCGCAGCATCGCCAGCAATTCGTCGTTGTGGGCTTCCACTACGCGGACTGTCAGCGCCGGGTGCAGCCGGCGCAGCCGGCCCACCGCCGGCGGCGCCAGGGTCAGGGCGGTCGAGGGCAGGGCGCCCAGCACGATGTTGCCGCGCCGCACCGCCGCCAGGTCGGCCAGGCTGCGATAGGCCTCTTCCAGGTCGGTGATGGGCCGCTGCGCGCGCGCGTGCAGTTCCTGGCCGGCGGAGGTCAGGCTGATGCTGCGCGTGGTGCGCTCGAACAGCCGCAGCCCGAGCACTTCCTCCAGGTCGCGGATCAGGGCGGTGAAGGAGGGCTGCGTGACGCCCAGGCGGTCGGCGGCATGCGTGAAGGAGCCGGTTTCCACGGCCAGCAGGAAGGCCTTGATGGGCCGGTATTTGATATTCATAGCCATAAACTAATAATAGCTAATAAATATCGATTTGATCGTAATAATGTCCTGGCTGAAGATGCGGGCTCGACGAATTTCCGGAGCAGCAGCAGCCATGGATGCCCCCCATCCCACGCCGTTCCGCCTGGGCGCCCAATGGCGTACCGGCGGCGCGGGCGATCCCGTCATTACCTCCATTGACCCGGCCGATGGCAGCATCGCCGGGACCGTGGTGCGCGCCACGCCCGCCGATGTCGACCAGGCGGTATCGCTGGCCTGGGACGCATTCCGCCGGCAGCCGTGGCGCAAGCTGCGGCCCGACCAGCGCGCCGCCACCTTGTATGAAATCGGCCGTCGCCTGCTGGCCGAGCGCGAGCCGCTGGCGCGGCTGCAGATGCGCGACAGCGGCAAGCCGTGGAAGGAATGCCTGCACATGGTCGACAGCGCGGCCGGGCACTTCCGCTATTACGCCGCGGTATGCGAGACCTGGCAGAACGAGCTGACCTCGCCGCGCGGCGAGTATTTCTCGATGGCGCTGGCCGAGCCGTTCGGCGTGATCGCCGCCATTACGCCGTGGAACTCGCCGATCATGAACGAGGCGCAGAAAGCCGCGCCGGCCCTGGCGGCCGGCAACGCGGTGCTGCTCAAGCCTTCGGAGGAAACCCCGCAGCTGGCCCTGGAACTGGCGCGCATTTGCACCGAGGCGGGCTTGCCGGAAGGCTTGCTGATCGCCCTGCCCGGGCATGGCGAGGATGTGGGCGCCGCCCTGGTCAGCCACCCCGGCGTGCGCATGGTGTCGTTCACCGGCGGCACCGAGACCGGCCGCGCCATCGGCGCCGTCGCCGGCCGGCGCCTGATCCCGGCGGGCCTGGAGCTGGGCGGCAAGTCGCCGCACATTGTGTTCGAGGATGCCGATCTGGACCGCGCCGTGGCGGGCGTCATGTCGGGCATTTTCGGATCGGCCGGGCAGAGCTGCGTGGCAGGCTCGCGGCTGTTCGTGCAGAAATCGGTTTATCCGCGCTTCATGGAAGCGCTGGTGGCGCGCACCCGCGAATTGCGCGTCGGCCTGCCGCACGACCCGGCCACGCAGATGGGGCCGCTGGTGTCGCGCGCCCACCGGGACAAGGTGGCGGGCTATGTCGACATCGCGCGCGGCGAAGGCGGACAGGTGCTGGTCGGCGGCGCCATGCCCGCCGATCCGGCGCTGGCGCGCGGCTGGTTCTACCCGCCCACCATCATCGACGGCCTGGACAACCGCGCGCGCGCCTGCCAGGAGGAGATTTTCGGGCCCGTGCTGGTCGCCCTGCCGTTCGACGACGAGGACGACGTGATCGCGCAGGCCAACGACACGGCCTTCGGCTTGGCGGCCGGCATGTGGACCGCCGACTATGCGCGCGCCTGGCGGGTCGCGCGGGAGATCGAGGCCGGCTCGGTCTGGATCAACACCTACAAGCAATCGCACATCGCCACGCCGTTCGGCGGGTTCAAGGACAGCGGCCTGGGCCGCGAAAAGGGCCTGCACGGCCTGCGTCTGTACAGCCAGGTCAAGAGCGTGTACTGGGGCCTGCATCAACAACCTATGGGACTTTGAAGTCATGACGCAAGAAGCAAGCAACGCGGCGCTGCCCCTGGCGGGCGCCCGCATCCTGATCGCCGGCGCCGCCAGCCTGGTGGGCTCGCACACCGCCGAAGCCCTGCTCGAGGCCGGCGTGCGCGAAGTCGTGCTGCTGGACAATTTCGCCTTCGGCACGCCCGAGGCCATCGCCCATTTGCAGGACGATGCGCGCGTGAAGGTGGTGCGCGGCGACCTGATGCGCCTGCCCGACCTGCTGGCGGCTACCGAGGGCGTGGACGGGGTATTGCACCTGGCCGCCTACATGACGCTGGGCTTTGCCCAGACGCCCTGGCAAGCGGTGGACGTGAATATCCGCGGCGCCCAGAACATGCTGGAGGCCTGCCGCGCCAACCGGGTGCGCAAACTGGTGTTCGCCTCGTCCAACGCGGTGTACGGCTACGGCGCGGGCATTGCGGGGGCACTGGCCGAGAACGGCCCGTTCCATTCCACCGGCGCGCCGCCGGCGGCCATTCTGTACGGCGCCTCGAAGATCATGGGCGAGCAATTGTGCCGCCAGTACTTCCAGAAATTCGGCCTGGACTATGTGGTGCTGCGCTATTCCACCGTGTATGGCGAGCGCCAGCACTACCGCGCGGCGAATTCGCTGTACATCATGGACACCTATGACCGCGTGCGCAGGGGCGAGCGTCCCGTATTGCCGGGCGATGGCACCGACACCAAGCACTTCGTGCATGTGTCCGACGTGGCGCGCGCCAACGTGGCGGCATTCGAGAGCGCGGCGACCGACATCGCGGTGAATGTGTCGGGCCCCGCGCCCATCACCACCGGCGAACTGGTGCGGCTGGTGCTGGACTACTGCGGCAGCGACCTCGAGCCCGAAGTGCGGCCGGACCCGCCCGGCACGGTGCGGCTGACCTCCGGCGGCGCCTTCCATATCCCGCACGACCTGGCGGGCCAGTTGATCGGCTGGCAGCCGCGCGTCGAGATGCGCGACGGCGTGGCGCGCCTGCTGGCCTGGCGCGAGGCGCAAGAGGCCGGCGCGGGCGGCTGAAGCGCGCGCCGCAGTACCCGCGCGGCGCGCTGTGCGGCGCCGCGCGGGCTAAGGGTTTTTTCTGTCAATCCAATAAGGTGGAGACAAGCATGTTCAAGTTACGCAACCTGTTCGCGGGCCTGGTGGCTGGCCTGGCCAGCCTGGGCGGGGCCGCGCCGGCCTGGGCCTGGCCCGACCCGCCCGTCGAGCTGATTGTCGGCTTCGCGCCGGGCGGCGGCACCGACCTCACGGCCCGCGCCCTGGCGGTGTTCCTGGAAAAGGAGCTGGGCGGCAGCGTGGTGGTGGTCAACAAGCCCGGCGCGTCCAGCGCGATCGCGCTGTCGTACGTGGCGCGCGCCAAGCCGGACGGCTACACGCTGGCTATGACCAACATGCCCGGCCTGGTGTCGCTGCCGATCGAGCGCCAGCCCGGCTTCGCGGCGGGCGATTTCACCTATCTGGCGAACCTGGTGCGCGATCCCAGCGCCTTCAGCGTGGCCATGGACAGCCCTTACCGGACGCTCGGCGAGCTGGTCGCGGCGGCCCGGGAAAAGCCCGGGCTGATCAGCTACGGCTCGACCGGCGTGGGCACCGACGACCACCTTGCCATGGTGCTGTTCCAGGGGCTGACTGGCACGACGCTGAACCACGTGCCCTATAACGGCGCCGGACCGCTGCGCACCGCGGTGCTGGGCGGCCACACGGTGATAGGCGGCATCAACCTGGGCGAGGCCATGCCGTACCACGGCAAGAACATGCGCATCCTGGCCCAGGCCAGCGCGCAGCGCTCGCCGCTGGCGCCCGACGTGCCCACATTCAAGGAGCAGGGCGTGGACCTGGTGTTTGCGTCCGAGCGCGGCATCGTCGCGCCCAAGGGCCTGCCGCCGGAAGTCGAACAGAAGCTCGCCAGCGCGCTCGAGCGCGTGGCCGCCGACCCGGCGTTCCGCCGGCAGATGGCGCAGCAGTTCACGGAAATGGATTATCTGCCCGGTCCCGCGTGGCGCGCGCGCCTGCAGCAGGACGACACGCGCCTGCGCGCCATCTGGGCCAAGACGCCCTGGGTGGAATGAGCCCGGCGCCGGCCTGCCGGCGGGCGCGTCGCGAGCTGAACAGGGCCTAGCGCACCAGCGCCTTGAGCGCCAGCCGGATGCCGTCCGATACGCCGGTGCCCTCGGGCAGGGTCTTGAGGGCGGCCTGCGATTCTTTTTCGGAATAGCCCAGCGCCAGCAGGGCGTTGAGGATGTCGGCCTGGCTGTCGGGCACGGCATGGGCGCTGGCGCCGATGTCCGCGCCCAGCTTGCCGCGCATTTCCAGCAGCAGCCGTTCGGCGGTCTTCTTGCCGATGCCCGGCACGCGCGTCAGGCGGCCCGACTCTTGCAGCGTGATGGCTTGCGCCAGGTCGCTGACCGACAGGCCCGACAGCACCGCCAGCGCGGTGCGCGCGCCGATGCCGCTGACCTTGATCAGTTCGCGGAATGCCCCGCGCTCGGCGGCGGTGGCGAAGCCATACAGGATGTGCGCGTCCTCGCGCACCGCCAGGTGGGTGTGCAGCGTGACTTTCGCGCCGGTTTCGGGCAGGGCGTAGAGGGTGCTCATGGGCACCTCGATGTCATAGCCCAGGCCGTTGACGTCCACGCAGATGGTGGGCGGCAGTTTCTCGATCAGGGTTCCGGTGATGCGTCCGATCATGGTGCGGGTGCCAGGCAGGAAGTGAAGGGCGCGCCGCGCGCGCCTGCCCGCATTCTATACGGTGCGGGGGCTCTTGCTGGAGTGAACAGGCCCTAGCCCACCAGCCGGCCGCCGCGCAGCCGGGCGCCCGCGCCGGCGGGCAGCGCGGCCGTCAGGTTGCCGAGCCGCGCCTGCAACGGCCCGACGTGGGCGTGGCAGATGGCGCAGGCCAGCGCGTCGGCCGAGTCGGGCGCGGGCGTGCCGTCCAGCGACAGCAGGCGCTGCACCATCATCTGCACCTGCTCCTTGGCCGCGCGGCCGGTGCCCACCACGGCTTTCTTGATCTGCAGCGCGGTGTATTCATGCACGGCCAGCTTGCTGTCGGCCAGCGCGCACAGGGCGGCGCCGCGCGCCTGCCCGAGCAGCAGGGTGGAGGCGGGATTGGTGTTGAGGAAGACGATTTCCAGCGCGGCCACGTCGGGGCGGGTATCGCGCGCGACCTGGCGGAGATTGTCCAGGATGACTTTCAGGCGCTCCGGCAGCGCCAGCGCCGGCGGCACCACGATGGTGCCGCTGGCGACGTAGCGCAGGCGCATGCCTTCGGCATCGATCACGCCGAAGCCGGTGCGGCGCAGGCCGGGGTCGATGCCGAGGACGCGCATCAGTGGCGGAAGTGGCGGGTGCCGGTCAGCACCATGGCGATGCCGTGTTCGTCGGCCGCGGCGATGACCTCGTCGTCGCGCACGCTGCCGCCCGGCTGGATCACGCAGGTGGCGCCGGCCGCCACGACCACGTCCAGCCCGTCGCGGAACGGGAAGAACGCATCCGACGCGACCGCCGAGCCCTGCAGCGTCAGGCCGGCGTTCTCGGCCTTGATGGACGCGATACGGGCTGAGTCGACGCGGCTCATCTGGCCCGCGCCCACGCCCAGCGTCATGCCGCCGCCGGCGAACACGATGGCGTTGGACTTGACGTACTTGGCGACCTTCCAGGCGAACGCCAGGTCGTCCATTTCCTGCTCGGTGGGCTGCCGCTTGGTCACCACCTTGAGCGCCTCGCGCGGCACGTTGTAGGCGTCCGGCGTCTGCACCAGCCAGCCACCGCCCACGCGCTTGATGTCGAAGTCGTTGTGGCCGGCGCCGGCGGGCACTTCCAGTACGCGCACGTTTTTCTTGGCCGCCAGGATGGCCAGCGCGGCGCCGTCGTAGGCCGGCGCCAGCAGCACTTCCAGGAACTGGCCGCTGACCGCCTCGGCGGTGGCCGCGTCCACCGGCCGGTTGAAGGCGATGATGCCGCCGAAGGCCGAGGTCGGGTCGGTCTTGAAGGCCTGCCGATAGGCGTCCAGCGTGGTCTGCGCGACCGCCACGCCGCAGGGGTTGGCGTGCTTGACGATGACGCAGGCGGGGGTATCGAAGCTGCGCGCGCATTCCCAGGCGGCGTCGGCGTCGGCGATGTTGTTGTACGACAGCTCCTTGCCCTGCAGCTGGCGGTAATTGCCCAGCAGGCCGGCGGCGCGCTGGCTGTCCACGTAGAAGGCCGCTTTCTGGTGCGGGTTCTCGCCGTAGCGCAAGGCCTGTGCCTGCTGCACCTGCAGCGTCAGCGTGCCGGGCCAGTCGTGGCGGGCCGGCGCGGCATCCTGCGCCGGGGCCGGCTCGGCCAGGCTGGTCAGGTAGCCCGCGATGGCGCCGTCGTAGGCGGCGGTGTGGGCATAGGCCTTGGCGGCCAGTTCCAGCCGCAGCGCATACGAGGTGGAGCCGTCCTGGTCCAGTTCGGCCAGCACGCGGGAGTAATCGGCCGGGTCGATCACCACGGTCACGCCGCCCGCCTCGGTGCCGTGGTTCTTGGCGGCGGCGCGCAGCATGGCGGGGCCGCCGATGTCGATGTTCTCTACCGCGTCGGCGAAGCTGCAGCCAGGCCGGGCGATGGTTTCGCGGAACGGGTACAGGTTCACCACCAGCATGTCGATGCGGTCGATGCCATGCTGCTTGATGGTGTCCAGGTGCTCGGCGCTGTCGCGGCGCGCCAGCAGGCCGCCGTGGATCTTGGGGTGCAGCGTCTTGACGCGGCCGTCGAGGATCTCCGGCGAGCCGGTGTGGGCCGCGACTTCGGTCACGGCCAGGCCGGCTTCGGACAGCAGGCGCGCGGTGCCGCCGGTGGACAGCAGGCGCACGCCGCGCGCGGCCAGGGCACGGGCGAATTCGACGATGCCGGTCTTGTCGGACACCGAGAGCAGGGCAGTTTCGATTTTCATGGTTGGACAGCGGAGATGAAGGAAAGCGGTCGGGACGCGCCGCGCGCGCTCAGGGCTGGATGTTGTGCGCCTGGAGCTTCTTGCGCAGCGTGTTGCGGGTGATGCCCAGCATTTCGGACGCCCGGGACTGGTTTCCGCCGGCCCGCTCGAGGGCCACCTCGAGCACCGGGCGTTCGACGCAGCGCATCACCATGTCCCACATGTCGTGGGGCTCGGAGTCGCCCAAGTCTTCGAAATAGCGCTCCAGGCTGGCGCGCACGCAGTCTTCCAGGACATCTTTCTTGCTCATGTGTACAGATATTTATAGTTAGTGGTGGACGGCGGCGGATCACGCCGCCAACAGGGGCTGCGCACGGGGGGCCGGGGATGCCGGACCGCCGCGCGCCAGGTCGTCGAACCAGTCGGCCACGGTCTGCCACTGGTCGCGGGTATTGTCGATGCGGTTCATGCGGTCGCGGAACGGGTCGGCGCCCGGCAGGCCCTCCACGTACCACCCGATGTGCTTGCGCGCCGAGCGCACGCCGGTGTGCTCGCCGTAGAAGCGGTAGTGATCGTCCAGGTGCTCGAGCAGCAGGTCGCGCATTTCTTCGTAGGAAGGGGGCGCCAGTGTCTCGCCCGTGCGCAGGTAGTGGTCGATTTCGCGGAAGATCCAGGGCCGGCCCTGGGCCGCCCGGCCGATCATCACGGCATCGGCGCCAGTGTAATCGAGGACGTGCCGGGCCTTGGCTGGCGTGTCGATGTCGCCGTTGGCGATGACCGGGATGGCGAGTTCCGCCTTGACGGCGCGGATGGTGTCGTATTCGGCCTGGCCGGTGTACAGGTCGGCGCGGGTGCGGCCGTGCAGCGCCAGGGCGGCGATGCCGGCGTCCTGGGCCCGCCTGGCCACGCGCAGGGCGTTGCGGTGCTCGCGGTCCCAGCCGGTGCGGGTCTTGAGGGTGACGGGCACGCCCAGCGGCGCGCAGGCGGCCACCACGGCGTCGAGGATGCGGGCGACCAGGTCCTCGTCGCGCAGCAGCGCCGAACCGGACGCCAGGTTGCAGACCTTCTTGACCGGGCACCCCATGTTGATGTCGATGATGCGCGCGCCGCGCGCCGCGTTGAAGGCGGCGGCCTCGGCCATCATGGCGGGGTCGGCGCCGGCGATCTGCACCGCGACCGGGGCGATCTCGCCGTCGTGGTTCAGGCGGCGCGCCGTCTTGACGCTGTCCCACAGGCGCGGATTGCTGGCCGCCATTTCCGACACCGCATAGCCCGCGCCCAGCCGCTTGCACAATTGGCGGAACGGCCGGTCGGTCACCCCCGCCATGGGGGCGACCAGCACGTTGTTGGGAAGGGTCCAGGGGCCGATGCGCATGGGCGGATTTTACCCGCCTTCATGTGGCCCTTATTGATTGCCGGGCGCTGCGCCGGGTGCCTGACTAGGCGCGCAGCCCCTGCAGCAGGTGGCGCGCCAGCGGCGCGCGCAGCGGCGCGGCCAGGTCCAGGGCCAGCAGCCCCAGCCCGCAGGCGTGCTCCAGCGGCGCCAGGCCGGTGGCAAAGGCGCGCGGCATCAGGTCGGTCAGCCCGGCGGTGATCCAGCGGTCGGCGCGGCGCGCGCGGGCGAATCCTGCCAGGACGGGAGCCGGGTCGGCGCCCGGGTCGGACAGCCAGTCGGCCAGGCCTTGCGCCAGGCGGGCGGCATCGCGCAACCCCAGGTTCAGGCCCTGGCCGGCCACCGGATGCAAGGTCTGCGCGGCATTGCCGATCGCCGCCAGGCGGCCGTGGGCCAGCATGCGCCGCGCGCTGAGGGCCAGCGGGAAGACATGGCGCGGCGCCTGGCTAGACAAGCGGCCGAGCCGCGTGCCGAACGCCGCGCTCAGGGCGGCGGAGAAGGCGGCATTGTCCAGTTGTCCCAACTGCGCGGCGCGTTCGGGCGCGCAGCACCACACCACCGAATATGCCTGCGGCTGCTGCGGATGCGGCAGCAGCGCCAGCGGCCCCTCGGCGGTGAAGCGCTCCCAGGCCCAGCCCGGGCGGGGCAGGGCGGCATGGGCGCTGGTGATGACCGCATGCTGGCCGTATTCGCGGCGCACGTCATTGGCGCCGCTGCCGTCGGACAGCACCGCCACGCCGCAATGCAACTCGGCGTCGCCCCGCCGCACGGTAATGCCCGTACCGTCCTGGCCATGCACTTGCGCCGGCGGGCCGTGCAGCACCGTCACCCCGCTGGCGGCCACGCGGGCTTCCAGGGTGGCGTGCAGCTCGGCGTACGACACGACGCTGCCCAGGCGCGGGACCTGGAAGTCGTCGCAGCGGATCACCGTGCTGCCCAGCCGGCCGCGCTGCGACACGTGCACATTGCGGATGTCGGCGGCGCGGTGCGGCCAGGCCTGCAGCGATTCAAGCAGCACGCGGCTGCCGTGGTTCAACGCCAGCACGCGCGGGTCCGCGGCCGGCACGCCGGCCGCCGCCGCGCCGTCGGCGCGGGCGGGCGGGGTGCCGGCCAGCAGGGCGATGCGCTGCGGCCGGGGCGCGTGGCGCGCCAGCAGCAGCGCCAGCACGCGGCCGACGGGGCCGGCGCCCAGAATGGCGATGTCGTAGGCAGACTGGGTCATGACAGAATTCTACCGTCCACTACAATCGCAGGCGTCCGACGCCCGCTGGCGTTCCGCCACGCCATCATTGCCGCATCCGATATGTCGTCAGCCTCGTCCGCCGCTTCCGCTTCATCCCCGTCCCGCCCGCGCAGCAAGGTGGCGCTGGGCTTGCTGGCCTGCCTGTTCGGCTGGCTGGGCGCGCACTGGTGGTACCTGGGCCGCCGCCACGCGTGGCTGGTGACCCTGGCCGCTGTCGCGTGCCTGGCGGCGGCCACGCAGTTCCCGGTCTGGTACGACAACCCGGCCTTCTTCCTGGCATTCATCCCGATGATCGACGGCTTCATCGAGGGCGTGGTGTTCAGCCTGATGCCGGATGAAAAATTCGACCGGCTCTACAACCCGGGCCGGGGCCGGGTCACGCATACCGGCTGGGGGCCGGTGCTGGTGGCCATCTTCGGCACCCTGGTCGGCGCAATCGCCGGCATGTTCGCCATTGCCATGGTGGTGGTGTACACCTGGACCGCCATGGGCTGGCTGGACGGCTACGTGTTCTAGCGCCGCGGCGCGCAGCCCCGGTCCCGGTTCATTCCCGCATCAGGGCCTCGATTTCGCGCGCCTGCACCGGCACGCCGCGCGTCATCAGTTCGCAACCCTCGGCGGTGACCAGCGCATCGTCCTCGATGCGGATGCCGATGTCCCAGAACCGCCGCGGCACGTCGTCGGCTTCGCGCACATAGATGCCGGGCTCGATGGTCAGCACCATACCGGGCTCCAGGGCGCGCCATGGCCGTTCCGCGCCGGGCGCGGAGTCGCCGGCACGGTAGTCGCCGGCGTCGTGCACGTCCAGCCCCAGCCAGTGGCCGGTGCGGTGCATATAGAAGCGTGCGTACGCGCCGGATTCAAGCACGCCATCCAGGGTGCCCTGCAGCAGGCCCTCGTCCAGCATGCCCTGCGCCAGCACGCGGACGGCGGCGTCGTGCCCGTCGTTCCAACTGCGGCCCGGCGCCGTGGCCTGCACCGCGGCCTCCTGGGCCGCCGCCACCAGGTCGTACAGCGCCCGCTGCGGCCCGTTGAAACGGCCGTTGGCGGGGAACGTGCGGGTGATGTCCGCGGCATAGCTGTCGTACTCGCAGCCGGCGTCGATCAGCACCAGCTCGCCGTCGCGCAGCACCGCGTCGCCGGCCGCGTAGTGCAGCACGCAGGCATTGGCGCCGGTGGCCACGATGCCGGGGTAGGCGGGCGCCTGCGCGCCATGGCGACGGAATTCGTACAGCAGCTCGGCTTCCAGTTCGTATTCGTGCATGCCGGGACGCGCCGCCCGCATGGCGCGCGCATGGGCCCCCGCTGAAATGCGGGCGGCCTGGCGCATGGCGGCGATCTCGCCGGCGTCTTTTACCAGCCGCATGTCCGCCAGCAGCGGGCGCAGGTCCTGGATGCGCGCCGGCGGCCGGCGCCGGCCGCGTCCCTGTTGCTCGGCCTCGCCCTGCCAGCGGCGCAGCCGGCGTTCGACATGCCCGCCCGCCGCGAAGGGGCGGTACAGCGTCGGCTGGTCCAGCAGCAGGGCGGGCAGCATGTCGTCCAGTTCATCGATGGCATGGGCTTCGTCAAAGCCGTAACGTTCCATCGCCGCCTCGGGGCCGCAGCGGTAGCCTTCCCAGATTTCCTGCTCGGGGTGCTTGGCGCGGCAGAACAGAATGGCGCGATCGGAGGCGCCCGCCACCAGCACCAGCCACGCTTCGGGCTCGGTAAAGCCGGTCAGGTAGAAAAAATCGCTGTCATGGCGATAGGGGTATTCCGTATCGCGATTGCGCACGGCATGCGGCGCGGTCGCCAGGATGGCAATGCCGCCGCCGGCCGCGCGCAATTGCTCGGACAGGCGCCGGCGGCGGTCGGCGTAGGGGGCGATATCGACGGGCGGCAGGCTCATGGCGGGGGCGGGCGAGGCGGGAAACAGGGCCTACTTTACCGCGCCCGGGCGCTGGCGGGCTGGTCGGCCTGCTGCTACAATCCGCGCCACTGTCATTGGGGAGTAGCCATCCTTTGAATCCCCAAAGGAGTCAGCGTCAACAGACTTGGCGGTTTCGTACCCCATGGCGCTGACGGTTCCCGCGCAGTGGGCCCGCCCCACCGTGCGGTCCAGCCAGGCGAGACCTTTGGCCACGAGGCGTTCACCCTTGCCGGGCGAGCCGCATCGTCGTGCCATTGGTGTCTGCTCGTCCGGCTGCGTCCCATGTTTCTCACCCTGTTCCTGTTCTTCCTGTCGGCGCTGGTCATCTACTTCGCCTGCGAGTATTTCGTCAACGGCATCGAGTGGGTCGGCCACCGCTTCCAGCTGGGCGCCACCGCCACCGGCACCGTCCTGGCGGCTTTCGGCACGGCGCTGCCCGAAAGCGCCGTCACGTTCATGGCGGTGGTGTTCGGCACCACGCCCGAGCAGAAGGACATCGGCGTGGGCGCCGCCATGGGCGGTCCGCTGGTGCTGGCGACGCTGGCCTATGCGGTGGTGGGGCTGGCCTTGTGGCGCGGCGGACGCAGCGCGGCGCGCATCAATGCCGACCAGCAGCGCCTGGCGCGCGACCAGGCCTGGTTCATGGGCGTATTCGTGGTCAAGGTCGCCCTGGGGCTGTTGGCCTTTGCCTGGAAGCCCTGGCTGGGATTGCTGTTCCTGGGCGTCTACGCGCTGTATGTGCGGCGCGAGCTGGCCAATGACGAAGCCTGCCTGGACTGCGACGATCTCGAGCCGCTCAAGCTGCGCCCGCGCGATCCCGATCCGACCATGGCCTGGGCCTGTATCCAGACGGCGCTGGCGCTGCTGGTGATCGCCGCCGCCTCGCACGTGTTCGTGCGCCAGATCGAGCTGCTGGGCATCGCCTTGGGGGCCTCGCCGCACGTGGCCGCGCTGCTGCTCGCGCCGGTCGCCACCGAACTGCCGGAGATCATGAACGCGCTGATCTGGGTGCGGCAGGGCAAGGAGCGCCTGGCGCTGGCGAACATTTCCGGCGCCATGATGATCCAGGCCACCATTCCCAGCGCCCTGGGCATTTTCCTGACTCCCTGGCTGCTTGACGGCCCGCTGCTGGCGGCCGGCCTGTTCACCTTGCTGTCGATCGCGCTGCTGTGGCTGCGCTTCCGGCGCGCGGGCATGAGCGTGCCCGTGCTGTCCACGGTGGGCGGCTTCTACGGCTTGTTCGCGTTGTACCTGGGCTGGCATTTCGCACGCTGACGAGGCGGCGGCGTGTTGCACAAATGCGCGCAACAATGGGGAAAACCCTTGCCCGAGGCCGGAAATCCACGTAAAATCATCGTGTTTACATCATACGGAGTTGTTCTGTGAATACCGATTCCGGCGACAGTAGTCGATCTTGCATCGACGTCGCTGCCTGACAGGATCTCCGCAGAATCTCCTTCTGCCGCATCCTGCCAGTGCAGGGTGCGGTTCCGGTGGCAGGTCCTCTGCCGCCAGTTCCCGCAAAAAACCGCCTGAACCGTAGCTGTGCCATCGCAGCCGTGCGTGCTTGCGCGCTTGTCGCGCCCGTTCGTGCCGCTGCGCGGGCTTGCGCGTATTCGCACGAGCGCTCCCCGTTTCATTGGGAGGTTGCCATGCGTTTCTTCGACCTGTTCATGCGCCGTGCCGGCGTGGACCGCCCCGTCGCGCCCAATCGCCGTCATGGCACTTCGCGTCTGACCATCGTCTGCCCGCGCGACGCGCTGGGCGCGGTGCGCAAGCAGATCTGCCTCGATTTCGGCGCCGCCGGCCTCGACGTGGCGCAATTCCAGATCGACTCCAGCCGCGACGCCGATTTCGCCTCGGCCTGCATCACGGTCAATTGTCCGCCCGAGCTGCGGCCCGAGCTCATGTCCCAAGCGCGCCGCCTGCGCGCCAATCCCGTCGTGCGCCATGTGCAGTTCGGCGCCTCGGCCCGCGCCGCCGCCTGATGGCGCGCCGGGCGCGCCAGTCAACTACAATGCCGTATCGGCCATGGCATGCGCCATGTCCGTGTATTGACTAAGTTTTTCTGGGTTTCGGCATGGATCTCGGCTGGCTCGTCCCGTGGGAGTTTTCCCCCACCCTGGTGGCCGCCTTCGTGGCGGCCATCGTGCTGTTCGTGCGCGGCCAGCGCGTGCACCGCGTGAATGGCGCGCGCCAGTTCCTGTTCTGGGCCGGCATGGCGCTGTTGTACCTGTCGCTGCATACGCGGGTCGACTACTACGCCGAGCGCATGTTCTTCATCCATCGCATCCAGCACCTGGTGCTGCACCACCTCGGGCCGCTGCTGGTCATGGCGGCATTTCCGGGCTCGGTGATGCGCGCCGGCCTGCCCATGCGCTGGCGGGCGCGGCTGCGCGATTTCCTGCGCACCGCCGGCGGCCGGGCGGTGGTGGCCGTGCTGACCAACAAGGTCTTCGTGCCGGCGCTGTTCGTGTTCCTGGTGCTGGTCTGGCTGATCCCGTCGGTGCAGTTCTATTCCATGCTCGACTGGCGGCTGTACCGGCTGATGAACTGGTCGGTGGTGATCAGCGGCTTCATGTACTGGAACCTCATTCTCGACCGCCGGCCCAGCCCGCCGGCCGCCATGAGCCCGGGCGGCCGGGTGCTGTCGCCCATCCTGACCATGGCCCCGCAGATGGTCGCCGGCGCGGTCATCGCCTTCACCGAATCCGACATCTATCCGCTGTTCGAATTGTGCGGCCGCGCCATCGCCATGTCCGCGCAAACCGACCAGACCATCGGCGGCCTGACCATGTGGATCCCCGCCGCCATGGTCGAGGTCTTCGGCCTGCTGGTGGCCCTGGGCACGCTGATGCGCCTGTCGGGCAAGGGCCGGCTGCGGCCCGAAGACCGCCAGGCGCGCGCCCGGGCGCGCGAGCGCGAGAAAAACCGCGTCGACGGGGCGGTGGCCAGTTCCTGACCCGCGCCCCCCGCGGAGGGTTATTCCGCCACCAGGCCGTGGTATTTGCGGCCCAGCGCCACCGTGGCCTGGAACATCCCGGCCTTGCTGCCGCAGTCGTAGCGCTGCCCTTCGTAGCGGTGCGCGAACACCGGCCGGTCCTGCATCAGGGCGGCGATGCCGTCGGTCAGCTGGATTTCATTGCCGGCCCCGATGCGCGTGCCGCGCAGGTGGTCAAAAATGGCTGGTTCCAGTACGTAGCGGCCCACTACCGCCAGGGTGGACGGCGCCGCTTCGGGCGACGGCTTCTCGACGATATGGGTAATGCGGGCGGTGCGGTCATTGATGGGCTGGGCCGCCACGATCCCGTACTTGCGCGTGTCTTCGCGGGGTACGTCCTGCACGCCCAGCACGCTGGCATCCTGGGCGTAGGCCGCCTCCACCAGTTGCTTGAGCACCGGGGTGTCGGCGTCGATCAGGTCATCGGCCAGCAGCACGGCGAAGGGCTCGTCGCCGACCGCCGGGGCGGCGGTCAGGACGGCATGGCCGAGGCCCAGCGGGGCGGCCTGGCGGATGTAGAGACAGTTGACGTGGGCGGGCAGGATGTCCCGCACCATGGCCAGCAATTCGTGCTTGCCCTTGCTTTCCAGGTCTGCCTCCAGTTCGGGGGCGGAATCGAAGTGGTCTTCGATGGCGCGCTTGTTGCGGCCGGTGACGAAGATCAGGTCGGTGATGCCGGCCGCCACCGCCTCTTCGACGGCGTACTGGATGAGCGGCTTGTCGACCACGGGCAGCATTTCCTTGGGCATGGCCTTGGTAGCCGGCAGAAAACGGGTGCCCATTCCTGCGACAGGAAAAACGGCTTTGCGGACTGGGCGCATGAGAACCTCGGTAGAAATTGGGTAAAACGACCAAACTTTTTGCTCGCGGTCGCTATCATATTGCCATGAACCGCAGGCATACGACATCCAGGTATTTTCTCGCGAAACGCGGCCTGGCCGGCGCCTTGTGCCTGGCGCTGGCCCTGCCCGCCGCGCCGGCCCTGGCCCAGCCCTCCGGGCTGCCCTCGATGGGCGCGGCCTCGTCGGCCGACCTCTCGCCCGGGCTGGAACGCCAGCTGGGCGAAGCCATCATGGCCCAGGGACGGCGCGATCCCACCTATATCAACGACCCGGAACTGACCCAGTATTTGACCACCATGGGGCGCAAGCTGGCGGCCTATGCGCCCGGCGGCGTGCCCGATGTCGAGATGTTCGGCGTGCGCGACCCGGAAATCAACGCGTTCGCCATGCCGGGCGGGTTCATCGGCGTCAACAGCGGCCTGATCGTCTCGTCGGGCAGCGAGTCCGAGCTGGCGGCCGTGCTGGCCCACGAAATCGGCCACGTCGTGCAGCGCCATATCGCCCGTGGCATGACCCAGCAAAGCCAGAACAGCGTCGTCATGATGGCCAGCATGGCCGCCGCGCTGCTGGCCGCGCTGGCCGGCGGGGGCGGCAACCTGGCCATGGGCGTGGCCGCCTTCGGCCAGGCCGCCGCCATCAACCGGCAGCTGGGCTTTTCCCGCGACGCCGAGCGCGAGGCCGACCGCGCCGGCTTCCAGATGCTGACCAAGGCCGGCTACGACCCCGAGGGCATGGTGCGCATGTTCTCCCGCCTGATGGGGGCCGCGCGCCTGAACGAGGGCATGGGCGGAGGCGCCTGGGCCAGCACCCACCCCTTGTCCATCGAGCGGATGTCCGACATCCAGAACCGCACCCGCAACATGTCCGCGGCGGGGCATGCCGACAGTGACGATTTCTGGTACGTGCGCGCCAAGATGCGGGTCATCCAGGGACGCGACGCGGTCAGCCTGCGCACGGCCGGCCAGCAGTTGCAGGACGAGGCGCGTTCGCTGACCGGGGTGCGGCAGTCGGCGGCCTACTACGGGCTGGCCTTGCAGGCATTCCAGCGCAACAACCTCGATGAAGCGCAGACCTACCTGGACCAGGCGGGCGCGGGCGGACGCGGCGCGCCGCAACTGGCGCGGCTGGCGGTGGACCTGGCCGCCGCGCGCAAGGACGCGGCGGGAGCGCTGCAACTGGCCTCCGCCGCCATCAAGCGCTGGCCGCAGCAGCGCGCGCTCGGCATCGCCTACGCGCAAGCCCTGCAAGGGGCCGGCCGGCACGCCGAGGCGCAGGCCTACCTGCGCGACCGCATCAAGCAGTGGGGCGACGATGAGCCCGGTCTTTACCAGATGCTGGCGCAGAGCGAGGAGCGCAACGGCCAGCCGGTGCAGGCGCGCCGTGACATGGCGCGCTACTACGTGCTGACAGGCGCCTACGCGGCCGCCGAATCGCAACTGCAGCAGGCGCGCGGCATGTCCAGCGACTTCTACGAACAATCGCAGATCGACGTGCAAATCAAGGAAGTCAAGGACAAGCTGGCGGCCGAGCGGGACCTGCTGGAACGCTTCAAGTCGGGCTGAGCGCCGCCGCGCCCGGCCCCGCATGGGTGGGGCGGTTGCCTAAAGGCCGGTCTCGAAGAAGCGGCCCAGCCGCTGCGGCAGCCAGCCCAGGTGGGCCGGGAAGGGGCCGGTGGGAAAGCCCGCGTGGCCGCCTTCGGCCGGCTGGTGCAGCAGCACGTGCTCCGAGCATTCGCGCGGCAGCGGCAAGGCGCTTTCGGGCAGGAACGGGTCGTTGCGCGCGTTCAGCACCAGCGTGGGAACCGCGATGCCCGACAGCCACGGTTTGCTCGAGGCACGGGTCCAGTAGTCCAGGGCATTGCGAAAACCGTGCATGGGCGCCGTGTAAGCGTCGTCGAAGTCGCGCAGGTCGCGCGCGTGGGCGATGCGCATGACATCGATGGCGCCGGGAAAGCGGCGGGCCTTCTCCAGCACCTTGTGCTTCATGGTCTTGAGGAAATGCGCGCTGTACACCCGGCGGTTGAAGAAGCCATGCGACAGTGCATTGCCGCCGGCCACCAGGTCGAGCGGCACCGACACGCCGGCGCAGCCGGCCAGCCACGCCACGCCGCTGCCCTGTTCGCCCAGGTATTTCAGCAGCGCGTTGCCGCCCAGCGAGACGCCCACCGCATGCCAGCGCGCATGCGGGATGCGGGCCCGCACCGTGTCCAGCATGAAGCCGACTTCGGCGGAGTCGCCGGAATAATAGGCGCGCGCCAGCCGGTTGGGGGCGCCCGAGCAGCCGCGGAAGTGGGCCACCGCGACGATCCAGCCGCGCGCCCGGAAGTGATGGGCGATGGACTGGGCGTAGCGGCTCAGGCTGCCGCCTTCCAGGCCGTGCAGCAGCAGCAGGGCGGGAGTGTCCGGCGTCTGCGGCAGCGACGGCCAGTCGGCGGGGGTGATCCAGCGGGCGGCGGCTGTCTTGCCGGCCACGACGGGCGTGGCGTTGTCGATGGGCTGGCCGTCGGCGCTTTTATGGGGAAACAGCCCGGGCCCGGTCCAGTCGATGTCGATGAAGTCGGTATCCGGCGTATCGACCCGCTCGCGCACGAAGGCGATGCGGTGGTGCTGCGCCACGAAGGCGGCATAGATCGTCTGGCTGTGCCGGTCGGGCAGCCAGGGGGGAACGGGGCAGGGCGAGGTATCGAGTCGGGCGGCCAAGCGTTCTACCCGCGTCAGTGCAGCCGGTCGGGGACGTCGTGCAGATCCAGTACCCCGGCGTCGGCGGGCGCCGGCGACGCATGATGCACGACCATGCGCCAGCCAGTGGGCCCCTTGTGATAGATGTTGGTAGCGTAGCAGTTGGCGTACTGCGTGCCGCCATGCGTGCGCGCGGCGACTTGTTCGACCAGGGTATGGACCGAGCACATCATGCTTTGCATGACCAGCGGCCGCAGCGGGCGGATGTGCAGGGGGCCGGCCGCCAGGATCTGCTGCCACGATTCGAATACGGCCGTATGGCCGACCGCGCGCAGCCCGCCCGGATGGATGCAGACGACTTCCTCGTCGTCGGCCCAGACCTGCCGCAGGCGGTCGGTGTCGGCTTGCTCGAGCGCTTCGTAGAACGCTTGCTCGGCTTCTTCTGGCGTGGCGAACATGGCGGCGCGGGGCGGGCTCAGTGGCCGTGGACCACGGTGCCGGGCTTGAGGCGGTATTCGGCGCCGCAGTAGGCGCAGCGGGCCGAGCCGGTGCGGGTGACGTCGAGGAAGACGCGGGGATGCATGCTCCAGAGCGGCGCCTTGGGGCCCGGGCAGTAGACGGGCAGGTCTTCGGCGCCGACTTCGATGGTTTCATGCACGGGCGTGGCGGACGCGGCGGGGGCGGCGGCAGTCATGGTGTTTCCTGATAGAGCGAACGGGTATGGGACAAGGAAAGGGGCGATGCGTTCACACCGGCGTCAGCCAGTGCGCATACTTGGGGTTGCGCCCGCTGACCAGGTCGAAGAACGCCGCCTGCAGTTTTTCGGTGACCGGGCCGCGCCGGCCCGCGCCGATCCGGCGGTTGTCGACTTCGCGGATGGGCGTGACTTCGGCGGCGGTGCCGGTGAAGAACGCTTCATCGGCGATGTAGATGTCGTCGCGCGTCAGGCGCTTGGTGACCACCTGCAGGCCCAGGTCGGCCGCCAGCGCGTGCACGGTGGAGCGGGTAATGCCGGTGAGGGCGGAGGCGATCTCGGGCTCGCAGACCACGCCGTCCTTGACGATGAAGATGTTCTCGCCGGCGCCTTCGGCCACGAAGCCTTCGGTGTCGAGCAGCAGGGCTTCGTCGTAGCCGTCCTGCAGGGCCTCGGCGTTGGCGATGATGGAATTGGCGTAGGTGGTGGCCACCTTGGCGCGCGGCATGGTCACGTTGACGTGCTGGCGGGCGTAGGACGACACCTTGACGCGGATGCCCTGCGCCAGGGCTTCTTCGCCCAGGTAGGCGCCCCAGGGCCAGGCGGCGATGGCCACGTGGACCTTGGCGCCCTTGGGCGACACGCCCATTTTTTCCGCGCCGTAGAACACCAGCGGGCGCAGGTAGCAGGATTCGAGCTGGTTGGCCCGCACGACCTCGCACTGCGCCGCATTGAGCGTGTCGGGGTCGAACGGCATGGGGATCTGGTAGATGTGGGCGGAATTGCACAGCCGCCGGGTGTGGTCCTGCAGGCGGAAAATGGCCGTGCCCGCGTCCGTCTTGTAGGCGCGCACCCCTTCGAACACCGACAGGCCGTAGTGCAGCGAGTGGGTCAGCACGTGGGTCGTGGCCTCGCGCCACGGGACGAGTTTGCCGTCGTACCAAATGAAGCCGTCACGGTCCGCCATCGACATGGTGTTCCCCCTTCTTAGAGGCGCCTATTGTATCAAGCGGCGAGGGTACAATGCCGCTGTCCATGCGCCGAATCACCGGGCCGAGCCCGCCACGGCGCCGCGCCGGGCAAGCTGGCGTGCGTGTGTTTGTCTTCCCGATGAGTTCCATGCCGTCCAGTCTCACTTGCCAGGGGGCGCCCGGTGCCCCCTGAGTCTCTTGCAGTGCCCGCCGAGGACCCCGCCCTGGTCCGGCAGGAGCGCCTCGCGGCGTTCCGCGCGGGGGTGCAGGCCATCGTCCCGGCCCTGATCGCCACCGGCACCTGGGGCCTGGTCACCGGGGTGGCCATGGTCAAGTCCGGCCTGACGGAGTCCATGGCCCTGGCCATGACCCTGCTGCTGTACGCCGGCTCGGCCCAGCTGACCTCGCTGCCGCTCATCGCCAGCGGCGCCCCGCTGTGGCTGATCTTCATGGCCGGCTGCGTGGTCAACCTGCGCTTCATCATCTTCGGCGCCGCCCTGCATCCGTATTTTCGCCACCTGTCCTGGCCGCGCCGCCTGGGGCTGGGCTATTTCACCACCGACATGGGCTTCGTGCTGTTCATGCCGCGTTTTGGCGACGCCGCCGAGCGCGGCACGCGCGAGCAGCTGTGGTATTTCATGGGCACCATCGCCCCCGGCTGGGTGGTCTGGCAGGCTTCGTCGATCGTCGGCATCTACCTGGGCACGCTGGTGCCGGCCACCTGGTCGCTGGACTTCGCCGCCGTATTGGCGCTGCTGGCCATCACGGTGCCGCTGGCCAATTCCAAGCCGATGCTGGTCTCCATGCTGGCGGCCGGCCTGACCGCCTGGGTCGGCCAGCTCCTGCCGCTGCGCCTGGGGCTGGCGGCGGCCGTCATCGTCGGCATCCTGGCCGGCATCTGGGCCGAACGCCATTTCCACAAGGCGCGCGCATGACGCTCTGGCCTTCCGAGATCTACGTCTATTCCGCCATTCTGCTGCTGGCGCTGTGCAGCGTGCTGACGCGCGCCGGCTTCATGCTGTTCGGCGACTACCTGCCGCTGCCCGACGGCGTGCGCCGCGCCCTGCGCTACGCGCCGGCGGCCGCCCTGACCGCCATCATCGTGCCCGACCTGCTGCCCTGGAAAGCCGGCGCCGGCCCGGCTTTCGACTACCGGCTGGTGGCCGCCGCCATCGGCGTGGTGGTGTTCTTGCGCACCCGCAGCGCCGTGCTGGTCATCGTGGCCGGTATGGCCGTGCTCTGGGCGCTGCGCTGGCTGGCGGGCTGATCCCCCGGGGGGCCGCCCGGCCACGCGGCGGACGCCGTTCGCGGCGCGGCGGCCGGCTGCGCTAAAATAAAGTTATCCACAGCAATCCGGGCTTGGCAGCATTCTCGTTTTGTTCTTTTTCATCGCCCCGGCATCTGCCCATCCTGATGACTGATTCTATCGCTCCCGCAGCCACCTCCACCGACGCGCCCACCCAGACCTTCGCCGACTTCGGACTGCATCCCCAACTGCTCCAGTCGGTCGCCGACACCGGATACACCACTCCCACGCCGATCCAGGCCCAGGCCCTGCCGGTCGTGATGGCCGGGCGCGACGTCATGGGCGCGGCGCAGACAGGCACGGGCAAGACCGCGGCGTTCACGCTGCCTATCCTGCACCGCCTGATGCCGCTGGCCAACACCAGCGCGTCGCCGGCGCGGCACCCGGTGCGGGCGCTCATCCTGACTCCCACGCGCGAACTGGCCGACCAGGTCTACGAAAGCGTCAAGCGCTACAGCAAGCACACGCCGTTGCGTTCGGCGGTGGTGTTTGGCGGGGTGGACATCGGCCCCCAGAAAGAAGCGCTGCGCCGGGGCTGCGAGATCCTGGTGGCCACGCCGGGCCGCCTGCTCGACCACGTCGAGCAAAAGACGGTCAACCTGGGCCAGGTCGGCATCCTGGTGCTGGACGAGGCCGACCGCATGCTCGACATGGGCTTCCTGCCCGACCTGGACCGCATCGTCCGGCTGTTGCCGGCCCAGCGCCAGGGGCTGCTGTTCTCCGCCACGTTCAGCAACGAGATCCGCAAGCTCGGCCGCTCGTACCTGAACCAGCCGGTCGAGATCGAGGTCGCCGCGCGCAACGCCACGGCCGACACGGTCACCCAGATCGCCTACCAGATGCCCAGCGACGCCAAGCGTGCCGCCGTGGTGCACCTGGTCAAGTCGCGCGGCCTGAAGCAGGTCATCGTGTTCTCGAACACCAAGATCGGCACGGCGCGGCTGGCCCGCGAACTCGAACGCGACGGCGTGCGGGCCGAGTCCATTCACGGCGACAAGAGCCAGGCCGACCGCATGAAGGCCCTCGAAGCCTTCAAGGCGGGCGAGCTGGAAGTGTTGGTGGCCACCGACGTGGCCGCGCGCGGCCTCGATGTGGCCGGCGTGCCCTGCGTCATCAACTACGACCTGCCGCACAACGCCGAGGACTACGTCCACCGCATCGGCCGTACCGGCCGCGCCGGCGCCTCGGGCGAGGCCATCGCGCTGTTCACCGCCGACGAGACGCGCTACCTGCAGGACATCGAGAAACTCACCAAGCGCCCGGTGCCGCGCGGCACGCTGGACGTGCCGGCCGACCTGGTGATCCGCAGCCATACCCGCGACTCGCGCGACAGCCGCGGGCGCGGGCGGGAGCGCGACCGCCGCGGCGGCTCGGGCTACGCGGCGCCGCGCCAGCCGGCCGACGATTTCTTCTACAAGCCCTACGAGCCGGCCGCGCCGGCCCAGAAACCCGAAGACGCCCAGGAAACGCGCCCGGCCACGCCGAAGCGCCAGGTGGCGGTGCTGCTGGGCGGCAGCCGCAAGCCCTGAGCTAGGCCGCCAGCAGGGCGGGCACGTCCGGCAGCTGGGTGGCCACCGCGGGGCTGTCGGGCCCCAGGCTTTCGAGCAGGCGCTCCAGGTGCCCGATGTGCGGCAGCATCGGGCCATAGAACACTACCCGCCCGCCGACCTGCACCAGCAGGGTGGGGAAGTTTTCTACGTCTTCGTCGCCCAGCAGGTCGGGGTGGTCTTCGATGTCGATCCACGCGTACACGCGGCCAGGCTGGCTGTCGGCCAGCGCGGCCAGCCGCGGGCGATATTGTCCGCAGGTGTCGCACCAGGCCGCGCAGAAGCACGCGACCAGCCAGGTGTCGGGGTTGGCGCGCAAGGCGGCGCGCAGCGCCGGGGTGTCGGAACCGGGAACGAGCAGGGGCATGGCGTCAAATCGCAACGTGTTTGAGACTATGATACCCGGCATGTCCACTGACCGGTTCGCCTCATGATTCCTCCGCGCCCCGACCACGCGACCGCTTCCCCCGTCCGCGCCGCCGCCATCGGCGCCGCCGGCGTTGCCCAGGCGTTCAAGCGCGCCCTGGTGTCGCAGTGCCATCCCAACATGCTGTTCGCCGTGCTGCTGCCGTTCCTGATCGCGCTGCTGGGCGCCATCCTGCTGGTCTGGCTGTTCTGGACGCCGCTGACCGACTGGCTCAACGCCCAGGCGTCGCAGTGGCAGGTCGTCAACGATTTCGACGCCTGGCTGGTCGGCATCGGCCTGTTCTCCATCAAGCTGTATTTCATCCCCGTGCTCGCCGCCGCCATCCTGCTGCCTGTGTCGGGCATCCTGGGCCTGGCCATCGCGGCGGTATTCGTCATGCCGCTGGTGTTGCGCCATGTCGGCGCGCGCGAATACGTCGGCGTATCGCGGCAAGGCCGCAATGCCACCGCCTACAGCGTCTGGAACGCCATCTGGGTCACCGCCGCGTTCGCGGCCGGCTGGGTGCTGACCCTGCCGTTCTGGCTGATCCCGCCCATGGCGGTGATCCTGTCGATCTTCTGGTGGGCCTTCGCGTTTTCGCGCATGATGCGGGTCGACGCCATCGTCGAGCACGCCAGCCCCGAAGAGCGCCGCATCCTGCTCGAGCGCCACAATACCGGCTTCTGGATCATCGGGCTGATCTGCTCGCTCTTGAACCTGCTGCCGCCGGCCTGGATCATCCTGCCGGTGTATGCCGGCCTGGTCTATGCGCACTACGGCCTCGAGGCGTTGCGGCGGCTCAGGCAAGAGCGCCTCATCGAAGCCTGACCCTCGCAACAACCGGAACCGCCATGGCTGACGTAACCGCCTCCCGCCGCATCGGCCTCATCATCGTGGGCGACGAGATCCTGTCCGGGCGCCGCCAGGACAAGCACTTCGCCAAGATCGTCGAGCTGCTGGCCGCGCGCGGCCTGCGCCTGGGCTGGGCCGAATTCCTGCCCGACGATCGCGACGTGCTCACTGCCGCGTATCGCCGCAGTTTCGCCTCGGGCGACATCGTGCTGTCGTGCGGCGGCATCGGCGCCACGCCCGACGACCATACCCGCCAGGCCGCCGCGGCGGCGCTGGGGGTGCCGCTCGAGCTGCATCCCGAGGCGGAACAGGCCATCACCCTGCGCGTGGCCGAAATGGCGGCCAAGGGCCAGGGCACGGCCGACATGTCCAGCGCCGAGAACCAGCAGCGCCTGCAAATGGGCGTGTTCCCGGCCGGCTGCGAGATCGTGCCGAACACCTACAACCGCATCCCGGGCTTCTACATCCGCGACCATACCTTCGTGCCGGGCTTCCCGATCATGGCCTGGCCGATGCTGGAATGGACGCTCGACACCCGCTACCGGGACTTGCACCATCGCGTGGCGCACGCCGAGCATTCGTTCCTGGCGTTCGGCATTCCCGAATCGCGCATCGCACCGGTCATGGACACGCTGCAGCAGCGCTGGCCCGCCGTGCGCGCCTTCAGCCTGCCCAGCGTCGGCGAGGACGGCAGGCCGGCCCATATCGAGCTGGGCGTGAAGGGCGAGCCGGAAGCGGCGGCCCAGGCGCTGGCTTTCCTGCAGGCGGAAGTCCCGCGCCTGGGCGGGCGCCTGGCGCCGTAGCGGGCGTCCGCGCCGCGGCGCCGCCAGGTCCGGCGGGCGGACTTGCCAAAACGGCTGCAAGATTTCACAATACGGGAAGTCGCCCCATGGTGCGCTGCGGCATCCGCCGCGGCGCGCGGCGGGCGGCACGCAACCGCCCGTCGATCCTCCATGACTTCCACCATGTCAGCTATTGCGCCGGGCTCGGACAGCGAGCATGCACCGGGCCAGTCTCCCATTGCCATCCAGGTCATCGAACGCGCCATGCGTCTGCTGGACGCGCTGGCCGCCCAGCCCGACCCCGTCACGCTGAAAGAGCTATCCGCCACCACCGGCCTGCATGCCTCGACCGCCCACCGCATTCTCAACGACCTGGTCGTCGGGCGCTATGTCGAACGGGTCGACAACGGCCTGTACCAGCTCGGCATGCGCCTGCTCGAGCTCGGCTCGCTGGTCAAGGGCCGGCTGAATGTGCGCGAGGCCGCCATTTCCGCCATGCGTTCGCTGCACAAGCTGACCGGCCAGACCATCAACCTGTCGGTGCAGCAGGGCGACGAGATCGTCTATATCGACCGCGCCTGGAGCGAGCGTTCCGGCATGCAGGTGGTGCGCGCCATCGGCGGGCGCGCGCCGCTGCACCTGACCTCCACCGGCAAGTTGTTCCTGTCCACCTATGACACCCGGCAGGTGCGCGCCTATGCGCTGCGCACCGGCCTGGCGGGCCATACCCGCAACAGCCTGACCGAGCTCGAGCGCCTCGAACGCGAGCTGGCGCTGGTGCGCCGCCATGGCTACGCGCGCGACAACGAAGAACTCGAGCTCGGCGTGCGCTGCATCGCGGCGGGCATCTTCGACGACACCGGCAAGCTGGTGGCCGGGCTGTCGATCTCGGCTCCCGCTGAACGGTTGCAGGACGAATGGATCCAGGCCCTGGTCGAGACGGCCCGCAATATTTCCGAGGCGCTCGGCTACGAGCCCACGGTGGCGGCCCAGGCCGTCGGCAAGGGCCTCGCCCCGCACGCCGTGCGCACCTGACACCCACATGCATGCGCCGCTCCGGGGCGCAATAAAAAACCCCCGGCGCAGGCCGGGGGTTCCAGGGGCCCGAAGGCCAGGGATCGTTAGTCTTATTGTTTCGGTACGCCGGCCTTCTTGAACAGCTCGGCCCATTGCGGCACTTGCTGCTGCACCTTGGCGTCCAGCGCCTTGGGATTGGCCTCGTCGTTCAGCACTTCCGCGCCCAGGCCCGCCATGCGTTCCTTGAACTTGGCATCGGCCAGGCCGGCCTGCAGCGCCTTGACCAGCTTGTCGACCACCGGCTGCGGCGTGCCCTTCGGCACCCACATGCCATGCCAGATGCCGACCTGGAAGCCCTTGAAGCCGGATTCGTCCATGGTGGGCAGGTCGGGCAGGGTGGGCACGCGCTTCAGGCTGGTGACGGCGTATGCCTTCACTTTCTTGGCGTTGATGTGCTGGGTGGTGTTGGTGGTCTGGTCGCACAGCATGTCGACCTGCTTGCCCAGCAGGTCGTTCATGGCCGGGCCCGTGCCCTTGTAGGGGATGGTGAGCAGGTCCACGCCCAGGGCGTCGATCAGCATGGTGCCGCACAGGTGGCTGGCCGCGCCGATGCCGGCATTGGCGAGCGAGACCTTGTCCTTGTTGGCCTTGACGTACTCGACCATTTCCTTGATGTTGTTGGGCGGGAAGTCCTCGCGCGCGATCACCGTCATGGGGACATCGACCACCAGGCCGACCGGCTCGAAGCTCTTGAACGGGTCGTAGCCCGGGTCCTTGTACAGCGAGGGCGCCGTGGTAAACCCCAGGTGCATCAGCAATACGGTGTAGCCGTCGGCCTCGGCCCGCCCGACATACGACGTGCCGATGGTGCCGCCCGCGCCGGCGCGGTTCTCGACCACGACCGTCTGGCCCAGGGTCGGGCGCATGGCTTCGGCCAGCGAACGGGCCACGTTGTCGGTGGGCCCGCCCGCCGAGAACGGCACCACCATGTTGATGGGCCGTTCCGGGTATTCCGCCTGGGCGGCGCCCGCGGCGAGCAGGGCGCCGGCAGCCAGCAGTGCCGAAAGCGTACGGGGGAGGAATGTCATGAGGTCTCCTGTGCCGCGGGGTACGCGGCGGTGTTTTCACTGGGACTGACGAGTCTTTCTTGGAGTGTCATCAGGTGGTCGCCAGTGTAGAAAACAATGCCCGAGCCGTCACCGGGTATTTCCCCCGATTTCTGCGGGAGCGCAAAGCTTGTTTGCTGCATCGCATCAAAAGTGCTTGACAGGGGTAATCCGGCCGGTAAAATAGCCTTTGTGCAGTGCAACAAACGCGCCCGGCGATAGCTTGCAACATCATGCCCGCGCACGTTTACCTTTTCGTCGCCACGCAACGTTATCCGCCGGCCCCGCCGGCGCCAAGCCCAGGAGCCCCTCATGACCGCCATTCCGCAGCAAGTTCTGGATCGCCAGAAATCCGCCCTGAACACCCTGGTCGCCACCCAGGCCACCCTGTTTGCCGGCTTCGAAAAGCTGGTCGACCTGAACCTGAAGGTCGTCAAGGCCACGCTCGACGAAGTCGCCCAGCAATCGCAGCAGGCGGTCGACGTGAAAGACCCCCAGGAAGCCGCCGCTTTCGCCAGCTCGCTGGTGCAGCCGGGCGCCGAAAAGGCCCTGGCCTACGGCAAGCACGTGTATGACATCGTCGCCGGCGTGCAGGGCGAGCTGGCCAAGCTGGCCGAAGCCCAGATCGCCGAAGGCCAGCAGCAGTTGGCCGACGCCGTCGAGCAGTTCTCCAAGAACGCGCCCACCGGCTCGGAAAGCGCCGTCGCCCTGCTGAAGTCCTCGCTGGCCACGGCCAATGGCGCCTATGAGTCGCTGACCAAGGCCGCCAAGCAGGCCGCCGAAGTGGCCGAGTCGAACCTGAACGCCGCCGCCAACGCCACCTTCAAGGCCGCCAGCGACGCCGCCGACGCCGCCACCAAGTCGACCCGCGGCCGCCGCGCGGCCGCCTGAGGCCCGGCGCGGGGCTGTTGCCGCCGGCCAGTCTGTAGTACTGTTGAGAAACAGAGCAGAGCTGGAATTAGGCCACCCCTCGGGGTGGCTTTTTTTAACTCGCCTCGCTCCGGCATGAAAAAAGCCTCCCGCAGGGAGGCTTTTGCGTGTCTGGCGCGTGCGCCGGGGCGCGGCTCAGGCGGCCGCGACGGCCCGCACGCATTCGCCGACCAGCGCCGGCCCGCGGTAGATCAGCCCGGTGTACAGCTGCACCGCATTGGCGCCGGCCTCGATCTTCTCTTTGGCCTGGCGGCCGGACATGATGCCGCCCACGCCGATGATGGCGGCGTCCGGCCCCATGCGCTCGCGCAGCCGGGCGATGACAGCCAGCGACAGGGCGTGCACCGGCGCGCCCGACAGCCCGCCCGCCTCGTTGGCATGGGGTTGCCCGGCCACCGCGTCGCGCGACAGGGTCGTGTTGGTGGCGATGACGCCATCCACCCCATGGCGCGGCAGGATGTCGGCGATGGCGTCGATCTGGTCCTGCGACAGGTCGGGCGCGATCTTGACGGCCAGCGGCACATGGCGCTGGTGGCGGTCCGCCAGCTCGGCGCGCTTGTCGCGCAGGCGCGCCAGCAGGGCGCCGAGTTCGTCGCCGCCTTGCAGCGCGCGCAGGTTCTTGGTGTTGGGCGAGGAGATGTTCACCGTGACATAGTCGGCGTGCGCATAGACGCCTTCCAGGCCCAGCAGGTAATCGTCGGCGGCGCGCTCGATCGGCGTGTCGGCGTTCTTGCCGATGTTCAGGCCCAGCACGCCGCCCTGCGCGCGCCACTGGCTGCGCTGCACGTTGGCGATGAAGGCCTCCAGCCCCTGGTTGTTGAAGCCCAGGCGGTTGATCAGCGCCTGGGCGCGCGGCAGGCGGAACATGCGCGGCTTGGGGTTGCCCGGCTGCGCGCGCGGCGTGACCGTGCCCACCTCCACGAAGCCGAACCCCAGGTTGCCCAGCGCGTCGATATAAGCGCCGTTCTTGTCCAGGCCGGCGGCCAGCCCCACGGGGTTGTCCAGCGCCAGCCCCATCAGGGTGGCGGGCGCGCGGGGCCGGTCGCGCAACAGCTTGCGCGTGGCGCCGCAATCGTAGGCGCGCTGCAGGCCGGCCAGCGTGACCTCGTGGGCGGTTTCGGCGTCCATGGCGAACAGCGCCGGACGCGCCAGGGGATAGGCTTGGAACAGGATCGACATGGGGCGCAATTGTAGCGAGTTTGCGCGGCCGGGCCGGTTCAGGGCTGGTCGGCCGGCGGTTCCTGCCAGGTCCCGTCCAGGTGCATCTGCAGCGGCCGGAATGCCGATTTGTACGCCATCTTGCGGCTGTCGCGGATCCAGTAGCCCAGGTACAGCCAGGGCAGGTCCAGGGTGCGGCACTGCTCGATCTGCCACAGGATGTTGTATGTGCCCAGGCTGCCGCGCGCGGCCGGATCGTAGAACGTGTAGACGGACGACAGGCCGTCATCGAGCACGTCGATGATCGATACCATGGCCAGCGTGCCGTCAGGCTCGCGAAACTCGACCAGGCGCGTGTTGACCCGGCTGGTCAGCAGGAACTGCGCGTACTGCGTGCGGCTGTCTTCATCCATGCCGCCGCCGGGATGGCGGCCCTGCTGGTAGCGGGTGTAGAGGTCATAGTGCTCCGGCGACCAGGCCAGCTCGGCCACGAACGCGCGCAGCCCCTGGTGGCCGCGCCAGGCGCGCCGCTGGCTGCGGCTGGGCGCGAAGCGCGCGGTGTCCACGCGCACCGGCACACAGGCCTTGCAGCTGTCGCAATGCGGCCGGTAGGTGAACAGCCCGCTGCGCCGGAAACCCTGCTCCACCAGTTGGGAATAGGCGCCGGCGTTGATCAGGTGGCCGGGCGCCGCCACCTGCGACCGCGCCTGGCGGCCAGGCAGGTAGCTGCACGGGTAGGGGGCCGTGGAATAGAACTGCAGCGTGGCGAAAGGAAGTTCTTTGAGCTGGCTCATCGGCGGCGCCGCGCGGGCGTCGGGCCGGCGGCTAATAGACATCTTAACGCCGAAGCGGGCGGCTCAGGAGGACAGCAGCGAGTCCGAGCGCGGATGCAACACCCCCAGGCTGTCCAGGCGCCCCGGCCGCCAGGCCGGCCGCGGCTCGCCCACCGCGGCCCGCACGTGCGCCACGAAGCGCTCGCGCGGCACCGGCCGGGCGCCCAGGCTGGCGAGATGGCGGGTCTGCTGCTGGCAATCGATCCATTCGACGCCGGCGCGCCGCAGGAACGCCACCAGATAGGCCAGCGCGATCTTGGATGCGTCCGGCGCGCGCGTGAACATCGATTCGCCGAAGAACATGCGGCCCAGGCTGATGCCGTACAGCCCGCCGGCCAGTTCGCCGTCGATCCAGGTTTCCACGCTATGGGCGGCGCCGGCGGCATGCCAGGCGCGATAGGCGCGCCGCATGGCGGCCGTGATCCAGGTGCCCGCCTGGCCGCCGCGCGGCGCCGCGCAATGGGCCACGACGGCCTCGAAGGCCGTGTCCACGCGCACTTGCACGCGCGGCAGCAGGCTGGACTCGTCGCGCGCGATCTGCCGCAGCAGCTTGCGCAGCGAATGCGAAGGCGCGAAATCGGCGCACGCCAGCACCATGCGCGGGTCCGGGCTCCACCAGAGGATCGGCTCGCCTTCGCCATACCAGGGAAAGATGCCGTTCGAATAGGCCAGGGTCAGGCGTTCCAGCGACAGGTCTGCGCCGGCGGCCAGCAGGCCGTCGGGGTCGGTCAGGGCGTGCTCGACCGGCGGAAAGGGCGTGTCGGGGGAAAGCCAGGGCAGCTTCAAGATCAGCGGTGCGATTCGAGCGTGTAGTGATGGGTGCCGAAGCTCCCGCGCCGGCGGTCTTCCAGGAACTGCTTGAGGGTCGTGGCCACCGTGCGGAACGACAAGTCTTCCCAGGGGATGTCGGCCTCGTCGTAGTAGCGGGCTTCCAGGCTTTCCGGGCCGGGGTCGAGCTCGGGGCCCAGCGCCTCGGCCAGGTAGAACAGGTGGACCTGTTCGATCTGCGGCACATCGATCACCGTGAACAGCTGGCCCAGCGCGATGCGCGCGCCGGATTCCTCCAGCGTTTCGCGGGCCGCCCCCTGGGCGGTGCTTTCGCCCAGCTCCATGAAGCCGGCCGGCAGCGTCCAGGTGTCGTAGCGCGGCTCGATGGCGCGCCGGCACAGCAGGATGCGGCCCTGCCAGACCGGCACGGTGCCCACCACCATGCGCGGGTTCTGGTAGTGGATGGCGCCGCAGTGGTCGCAGATGTCGCGCTCGCGGTTGTCGCCGTCGGGCACCCGCCGGTTGATCGGGGCGCCGCATTGGCTGCAGAAGCGCGCGCGGCGCGGCGCGGGGAAATACTTCGGAGGCGATTGGGCGGTCATGGCGTCGATTCTAACGGCAGTCGGGGCCGCTGGAGCGGCGCCGCGCGCGCGCCTCAAGGCTGTGGCATGGCCACGAAGCCGAGCAGCGCCGGGATGTCGGCGCGCGCCACGTCCGTATGCAAGGGGGCGGCGGCCGCCAGCGACGGGTGCGTCACCAAGAGCTCGCCCGTGGCGGTCTCCAGCGCATCCGCCAGCGGCCGGCCATCGGCGCTGCGCAACTGTTCGAGCAGGGCGGGCAGGTCGCGGCCTTCCACCATGGCCGGCCCCGGCTCGGCCTGCGCATACAAACGCCCGGTGTCGTCCAGCCACCAGCCGGCCACGGCGCGCAGCGGCAGGCCGGTGTGCGTGACCAGGCTGGCGCCGTCGTCGGCCAGGCGCAGCAGATAGGGCGCCGCGTCCAGGCGCACGTAGACCCGCTGGGGGCCGTTCTGGAAATACCAGCGGCCCTGGGCATCGCCCTCGTAGTTGCGGCCGATGAAGTCCTGGATCTGCGCATTGCCGATCGATTCGCCCGGCCCGCCGGCGGCGGCATCGCCCTGCGGATGCAGGCGCCAGCGCGCGCGCTCGTCCAGCGAAAGCCAGCCGTAGACCGCGGGAACATCCGGCCAGCGGGCCAGCGCTTGTTTGACGGAAGGATCCATGGCGGCAATATGCGGGACCAACGGCCCGCGAATCAAGTGCCCGGGCTACTTGCCCGCATATCGGGCGAGGATGCGCTGCGCCTTGTACACGTCCACCTTGCGCGAAAACTGGCGCTGGATGGGCTCCGTGGCGCTGGAGATCCATATCTTCATCTCCGCGTCCAGGTCGAAGTGCCCGGTCGTTTCGATGGCGAAATGAGAGATGCTCTTGTACGGGATCGAGTGGTACTCGATCTTGCGGCCGGTGAGGCCCTGCTTGTCGATGAGGATCAGCCGCCGGTCGGTCAGGCAGAACATGTCGCGGACCAGCTTGTACGCCAATTCGATGCGTTCGCCCTCGTCGAGCAACTGGCCGATCTCGCTTTCGGCCTGCGCGATGCTGAGTTCGCTGGCATTGCCGAGCAATCCGTCCATCAATCCCATGCGGGTCTCCCGTTAGTGCGGGTGGTTTCTGCGGGTGGCTTGCGTTGGTGCGGGGTGGTTATACCAGCCGGGGCGCCCAACGAAAAAGGCCCCCATCGCTGGGAGCCTTGTTCTACTGGAGGCGCAAGCCGGAATCGAACCGACGTACACGGATTTGCAATCCGCTGCATAACCACTCTGCCATTGCGCCAGGGGCGTTGTGCCAAGCCCGCCATTGTACAGGAATCCGTACCGTTGTGTCGTGGCGGTGACCACGCCAGGCGCGCGACGAGCATGGCCAAACAAAAAGGCCCCGCAGGGGCCTTTTGTTGCGACCCGGCCAGGCAAGGCCGCCTGCCGGAGCGCGAAATTCTGGAGCGGGAAACGAGTCTCGAACTCGCGACCTCAACCTTGGCAAGGTTGCGCTCTACCAACTGAGCTATTCCCGCTTGGATTTGCCGCCCGCCTTGCGTAACAAGGAAAGCACCAAAGAAAGAAAGTATAGCATCATTTTTTTGGCGTTGCCATCCCCCAGGCCTCCTAGGCCGATGGCAGGGCTACCGGCCCGTGGCCGGGCGGTATAGAGTGACGCGCATGCCATCATCCATTGATTCCCAGGTTCCCGTCGCCGCCCTGGTTTATCGCGACGCTTCCCGCGATGCCGACGCGCTGCTGGCGGCATTCGCGGCCGACATGCTGGCGCGCGGCCACCGGCTGCACGGCCTGTTGCAGCAGGCCGCGCCGGCGCCGGGCGGCGGGGCGCCGCGGCGGCGGCTGGTGGACCTGCGTTCCGGCCGCGCGTACCGCGTGTCGCAGGATCTCGGCCCCGGCTCGCGGGCCTGCAGCGTCGATCCCGGCGGGCTGGCGGTGGCCAGCCAGGTGTTGCGCGCGGCCCTGGACGCGCGCGCCGATCTGGCCATCGTCAATCGCTATGGCGAACTCGAGGCCGCCGGCAGCGGCTTCGCCCAGGAGATGCTGGCGCTGATGAGCGAGGGCATCCCCCTGCTGACCGTGGTGGCGGCGCGCTTCCTGCCCGATTGGCGCCGGTTCACCGGCCAGGCCGGTGTCGAACTGCCGCTCGAGCGGCCAGCCTTGCAGGCCTGGTTCGACATCGTGGCCGGCCCCGGCGCCGCCGCGGGGGCAGGCGCCGCATCATGAGTATCGAGTCGATTGATTTTGCGCAGTTGTACCGCGAGCACCTGGCGGCGTCGCGCGGACGCCCCAAGCCGGCCCAGGCCTGGGACGCGCGGGCTGGCGAGCTGGCCCGCCGCATGCCGCACAGCCGCTACGCGCAGGAGTTCATTGGCCGCATGGCGCTCGATGGCGCGCGCAGCTTGCTGGATGTAGGCTGCGGCCCTGGCACGCTGGCCGTGCCGTTGGCGCGCCGGCTCGAGCGGGTAGTGGGCATGGACTACAGCCCGGGCATGCTCGAAGCCCTGGCGCAGCAGGCCCGGGAGCACGGGCTGGCCAATGTGCAGCCGTTGCTGCGCGCCTGGGAGGACGACTGGAGCGACGTGCCCGTGTGCGACATCGTGGTGGCGTCGCGTTCCACCGTGGTCGAGGACCTGGCTGCCGCGCTGGCCAAGCTGCATGCAAAGGCGCGCCGCCATGTCTACCTGACCCACCTGGCGGGCGGGCATTTCATCGATCCGGCCATCCAGCGCGTCGTCGGCCGCGAACGGCCGCCCATGCCGGATTACATCTACGTGCTGAACATCCTGCATGGCATGGGCATTCATGCGGCGGTCGACTACATCACGGTGGACAGCCAATTGGCCAGCACAGCCGGTTTCGACGACTACGCGCGCCGCGTGGCGCGCTCGATGGGCGGGCTCGACGACGGCGAACGCGCACGGCTGCGCGCCTGGTATGACGGCGCCTCGCCGCGCGCCCGCGCCGGCGCGCCGCTGCGCTGGGCTTTCATTCATTGGCGCGCGGACGAGGCCGGGCGGCCTTAGCGTGTCGCTCAGCCGTCCAGCGACACGGCCTCGCGCCGCAACACCGCCTGCACGGCCGGCCTTTCGGCCAGCCGCAGGCTGGCGTCGGTCCAGGCCGGGCAATCCTTGCGCATGTCCAGGCCGATGCGATTGCCCCAGCGGTACAGCACCAGCAGGAATGGGTCGACGATGGTGTAGCCGCCCGGCAGGGCCCAGCGGCGGCCATCGGCGAACTGCTGTTCGATGACCTGGCATGCCGCGCCGATGGTGCGCCGGGCGTGCGCCCGGATCGCATCGTGGTGCGCGGTGTCGGCGCTGAAGCGCTCCGGCCGCCAGATGCCGCCGTAGCCGGTGCCGTGCACCCAGCCCGACAGCCATCCCAGCCACTCGTGGCAGCGCGCCTCGGCCAGCGGGTCGCCATGGGGCAGCAGGCCGGCTTGCGGGTATTGGCGAGCCAGATAGACCAGAATGGCGTGCAGTTCGGTCAGCACCCGCGGTTGGCCGGGGATGCCCAGCGCCGGCACGCGCGCCTTGGGGTTGATGGCGAGGTAGTCGGCCCGATGGTTGGCGGCCTGCGCAAGGTCGACGTATTCCAGCGTGAAATCCGCCTGCACGTCTTCGAGGACGATATGCGCCGCCATGGAGCAGGCGCCCGGAAAATAGAAGAGTCGGTAGGTCATGCGGGCAGTCTATGGACCGTCCGCGCGTCCCGCAAACCAAGATTTGTGAGAGCCGGGCATTAGTGATATTAATGGCGGACCATGGCCGGACGACCTATTCCTCCCCTGCAGACCCTGCGCGCTTTCGAGGCGGCGGTGCGGCTGCGCAGCTTCACCCGCGCCGCCGATGAACTGGCGCTGACGCAGGGCGCGGTCAGCCAGCACATCCGGCGGCTGGAAGCGCTGCTGGGCCAGCCGCTGTTCGAGCGCGAGCACCAAGGCGTGGCGCCGACGGCGCACGCGCAGGCGCTGGCGCTGCAGGCCCGGCAGGGCTTGTCCGTGCTGGAGCGCGCCTTCGGCAGGCAGGCCGCCGTGCCCGCCCGCGCCGCCGCGCCGCGGCCTGCGTCGCGGGCGCTGGTGCTGAGCGTGCTGCCGGCCTTCGCGCGGCGCTGGCTGGGGCCGCGTCTCGCGCGTTTTCACGCCGCGCATCCGGGGATTGCGCTGGAGGTCCGTCCCAGTACCGGCTTGGCGCGCCTGGACAGCCGCGACCGCATTGATGTCGCGCTGCGCTACGGGCCAGGCAAATGGCCGGGCCTGAAAAGCGCCAAGCTGATGGACGAGGAGATCTTCCCGGTGGCCAGCCCGGCCTATCGCCGGGGCCGGCGGCTGCGCACGCCGCGCGACCTGCACCGCTGCGTGTTGCTGCGGCATACCTGGCAGCCCTGGGAGCCCTGGTTCCAGGCCGCCGGCCTGGATTTGGTCGAGCCCGCCGACGGGCCGCATTTCGACGATACCGAGGCCTTGCTCGAGGCCGTGGAGGCCGGCGCCGGCGTGGCCCTGGCGCGCCGCACCCTGGTCGAGGCGCAATTGGCCGACGGCCGCCTGGCGCGCCTCTGGGACATCGGCATTGCCGACGTGCATGCCCACTATCTGGTCTGGCGGCCGGACAGCGGCAAGCTGGCGGCCATCGAGGCTCTGCGGCGCTGGCTGTGTCGCGAGGCGCGAGCCGCCGCACGCTGATGGCGGGCCGGCCCGCGGCCGGCCATATCAGGCGGCCGCGCCCGTCTCGCGCCGGATCAGTTCGGCGATCGTGCGCTGGCGGGCTGCCGGCATGCGATCGACGATGCACGACACGCTGACCGCCAGGCGCGGGTAGCCCGCGGGGTCGCGCAGCGCGACGCCGACCCCGAGCACGCCCGGCACCGCGGCGTTGCCGACCACCGACCAGCCACGGTCGCGCGTCGCTTCCACCAGCAGCCGCATGCGCGCGATCGTCATGTTCCCGTACGAGCGCAGCGCCTCGCGATTCTGCTGCAGCACCGCTTCGGCCTCGTCGGCCGGCAGTGCCGCCAGCAGCGCCAGGCCGGCCGCGCCGACGCCAAGCGGTTGCCGATGGCCGATGGTGACGGCCAGCACTTGCACGGGATAACTGCCGATTTCCCGATGCAGGCAAAGCGAATCCGAACCGACGCGGCAGATCAGGAAAGAAGAGTCGCCCGTGTCATCGCTGATGCGCCGCATGGCGGGCGCCAGCTGTGCCACCGACAGCGCCCGCGTGTCGGCTGGCTGGGCCCAGGTCGATGCCACGCGATACCGGCCGGTATCCGGGTCGCGCGTGGCATAGCCTTCCTCCACCAGCACCGAGACATAGCGGTACACGCTGGTCCGCTGCATGGCCAGGGCCCGCGCAATGCCGAGGATGTCCAGGCCATCGGGCGCGCCGCGCAGCGCCGCCAGGATGTGCAGGCCGCGCCGCAGGGTGCGCGCGCCGGAGTCGACGGTTTCCTGTTTGTTCATTATTTGAACGAGATTGTTTTTCCAATTGCATGGTACGCGCCCATCATATCTTGGCCGCTTATGCAGCGGTGTTTGGATAATGAACAAAAAGGTAGGAGACTGTCATGCAATCTGTTATTCGATCCATGGCCCGGGCGGCGGCGTCGCTGCTGGCCGGCGCCGCCTTGTTGCCAACGGCCGCGGGCGCCGCCGGGGCCTATCCTGAGCGGCCGGTCACGCTGGTCGTCGGCTACGCGGCCGGCGGGGCCACCGACATCGTGGCGCGCCTGATCGCCAAGTCCCTGTCGGACTCGCTGGGGCAGTCCGTGGTCGTGGAAAACCGCACCGGGGCCAACAGCAACATCGGCGCCGAAGTGGTGGCGCGCGCCAAGCCGGACGGCTACACGCTGTACGTGGGTTCGATCGCCAACACGATCAATCGCACCCTCTACGAAAAGCTCAACTACGATTTCAAGCAGGATTTCGCGCCGGTGGCGCTGCTGGCCACCATTCCGAACATCCTGGTGGTGCATCCCAAGCTGCCGATCAAGTCGGTGCAGGAATACATCGCCTACGCCAAGCAGCATCCCGGCAAGCTGACCTGCGCGTCGTCCGGCAGCGGCTCGTCCATCCACCTGTCGTGCGAGATCTTCAAGATGGAAACCGGCACCGACATCCTGCATGTGCCGTATCGCGGCAGCGGCCCGGCGGTGGCCGATCTGCTGGGCGGGCAGGTGGATTCCATGTTCGACAACCTGCCCTCGTCGCTGCCCCACGTGAAGGCCGGCAAGCTGCGCGCCCTGGGCGTGACCTCGCTGGAGCGGGCGCCCTTTGCCCCCGACGTGCCGACGCTGGCGCAATCCGGCCTGCCCGGTTTTTCGGTGCAGTCCTGGTTCGCGGTGATGGCGCCCGCGAAGACGCCGCAGCCCATCGTGGCCAAGCTGAATGAAGCCATCAACCAGGGGCTGGGCAGCGCGGCGATGCGGGAAGCCTATGCTGCCGCCGGTTTCGTGCTGCCGGCCGAGCCGAATACGCCGGCGACCTTGCAGAAATTCATAGACAGCGAAATCGACAAGTGGGGCAAGGTCGTGACCACGGCCGGCCTCAAAGTGCAATAGCAGGACCCCAGGAGCCGTACGTGTATCCGATTGACTTCTTTCTCCGGGCAGCCGCCCGCTATCCCGGGCGCATCGCGCTGGACACGCCGCAGGGCGCCTGGACCTACGCGCGGCTGCGCGACGAAGTGCAGGCGCTGGGCGCGGCCCTGCAGGCGCTGGATCCCGCCCCGCAGAGCCGGGTGGCGATCTGCGCCGGCAATACCGCGCAGCACGCGGTGGCCCTGCTGGCGGTGCTGGCGGCCGGCAAGGTCTGGGTGCCGCTGAACTACCGCAGCACCGCGCCGGAGATCGCGCGCATCGTCGCCGCGACCGAGCCCGGTATCGTGATCACCGACCAGGTCGGTGCGCCATTGGTGCAAGGCGCGGCGTCGGTGCACGTGCGCCTGGATGCCAGCCAGGGCGACCTGTCGCTGGCAAGCCTGCTGCAAGCCTACGCGGGGCGCGCGCCGGTCCGTTGCGAGCCCGGTACCGATGCCACCCAGGCCATCAAGTTCACCGGCGGCACGACCGGCCTGCCCAAGGGCGTGATGCAGCCGTACCGCGCCTGGAATGCCGTCATCGTCAACCAGATCCACGCCTGGCAGTTGACCAGCGAAGACCGCTATGTGGTGGCCGCGCCGGTGACGCACGGGACGTCGACTTATCTGTTGCCCGTGCTGGCGCAGGGCGGCACCCACCTGTTCCTGGCGGAATCCTCACCGGCGGCCATTACCGCGGCGTTCCGCGAGCGCGGCGGCACGCTGGCCTTCATGCCGCCCACGCTGATCTACATGTTGATGGCGCAGCCCGGCGTGTCGCGGGCGGATTTCCCGCGCCTGCGCAACCTGATCTATGGCGGCGCGCCGATGCCGGTGGAAAAGTTCGAGCAGGTGCGCGAATTCTTCGGCCCGGTGGTGGGCGCGACCTACGGCCAGACCGAATCGCCGCAGATCGTCACCGCCATTACCCCCGCCGAGCTGGCAGAGCCGGCCAACCTGGGATCGGCGGGGCGCGCCACCTGGTTCTCCGAGTTCGCCATCATGGACCGCGAAGGCCGCCTATTGCCGGCGAGACAGGCGGGCGAAGTGGTGGTGCGCGGCGACCTCGTCATGACAGGCTATTGGCGCCTGCCGGACAAGACCGCCGAGACCATTGTCGACGGCTGGCTGCACACCGGCGATGTGGGCCTCGTGGACGAACGCGGCTATCTGTATATCAAGGACCGCTTGCGCGATGTCATCATCACCGGAGGCTTCAACGTCTACCCCCTCGACGTCGAGAATGCGCTGGCCCAGCACCCCGCTGTCTACGAGTGCGCGGTGTTCGGCATTCCCGACGATAAATGGGGCGAGGCCGTGCAGGCGGCCGTGCAGTTCCATGGCGGCGCCAGCGCCGATCCGCAGGAACTCATGGCGTTCGTCCGCGACAGGCTCGGTCCGGTGCATACCCCCAAGCGCATCCATGTTTTCGCCAGCCTGCCGCGTTCTTCCGTGGGCAAGGTGCTCAAGAATGTCGTCCGGGATTCCGTCATCAAGGAGATCGCATGAACCGCCCCGTCACCCGCCTGTGCGCCCACCACCTGGAGGGCATGTCGTATCGCGACGCCGATTTGGTCGAGGACTTGATCGGCCAGAAGACCTTCACCGAAGTCATGTTTTCGCAAATCATGGGCCGCGAAGCGCGGCCGGTGGATTTACGCATCGTCGACGCGGTGCTCATCACCTTGATGGAGCACGGCCTGACACCCAGCGCCATTGCCACCCGCGTCGTCTACATGAGCGCGCCGGAGAACCTGCAGGGGGCCGTGGCCGCCGGCCTGATGGCAGTGGGCAGCAGCTTCGTGGGCACCATGGAAAACTGTTCGCAGCTGCTCGATCAGGTCTTGCAGGCGGACGATCCCGACGCCGAGGCGCGCGCCATCGTGCAAAGCCACCGCCAAGCCAGGAAGCCGCTGCCCGGCTTCGGCCACCACCTGCACAAGCCGGATGACCCGCGCTCCATCAAGCTGCTGCGACTGGCGCGCGCCGAGCCCGACCTGGAAGGCAAGTGGGTCGGGGCGCTGGAACTGCTGGCCCGTATGGTGGACGAGGTGTACGGCCGCCATATCACGATCAATGCCACCGGGGCGGTGGCGGCCCTGCTGGGCGAGATCGGCATCCCCACCACGTTGATGCGCGGCTTCGCCGTCATCTCGCGCGCCGCCGGCCTGGTCTCGCATGTGGCCGAAGAGCAGCAATGCCCCGCCGGCCGCTACATCTGGGAAACCATCGACCACGCCATCCCTTATGTGGGCGCCGGGAAATCCGCGCATCACGAGGAGGGCTGAACATGGCGAGCGTCGCGACTCTCCCCGGCGAGGGCAGGCCGGTCGCGCTGGTGACCGGCGGCAGCGCCGGCATCGGGCGCGCCATCACCGAGCGCCTGCTGCAGGACGGCTACGAAGTGGTCAACTTCGACCTGCGGCCGCCCGCCGCGCAATTGCCGCGCGAGACCCATGTCGCGGTCGATCTGGGCGACGCCGGTGCCACGCGCCAGGCGGTGGCCGCGCTGGCCGCGGAACGCGAGGTCCTGTACTTGGTCAACAATGCCGGCACGGTGCGACCGGCCCTGCTCGAAGATGCCACGCTGGAAGACCTGGCGGTCGTCACCGCCTTGAACATCCAGGCCCCCATGTTGCTGATGCAAGGCCTGTTGCCGGGCATGCGGCGGCGCCAGTTCGGGCGCGTCGTGAACATCGCCAGCCGTGCCGCGCTGGGCAAGACCGAACGCACCGTCTATGCCGCCACCAAGGCCGGCCTGCTGGGCATGACGCGCACCTGGGCACTGGAAATGGGCGGCGACGGCATCACCGTGAACGCGATCGGTCCGGGGCCGATCGCCACCGAGCTGTTCGAACGGGTCAACCCGCCGGGCGCGCCGCAGACTGAGCGCATCCGCGCCAGCATTCCGGTGCGGCGCATGGGCACGCCCGCCGATATCGCCCACGCGGCGGCGTCCTTGCTGGACCCGCGCGCCGGTTTCATCACCGGCCAGGTGTTGTATGTGTGCGGGGGCATGACGGTCGGGCTGGGGAATGCGGCATGAGCGACGATCTCGACAATTGGCAGGCCCTGCTACCCGCCGCCAGCTCGCGGCTGGGCGGCAAAGTGGCCCTGGTCGCGGGCGGTGGCTCGAGCGGGCCGGGCTGGAGCATCGGCAAGGCCTGCTGCGCCACGCTGGCCCGCCATGGCGCCATCGTGTGCGTCCTGGACGCCAGTCTCGATGCCGCGCGGGACGCGCTGGACGCGGTGCAGGCGCTGGGCGGCCAAGGCATGGCGCTGCAGGCGGACGTGGCCGATGCCGAGGCCATGCAGCAGGCGGTGCAGGCCGTCATGCAACGCCATGGCCGGCTCGACATCCTGCAGGCCAACGCCGGCATCGGCAAGGTCGGCGGCCCGGAAGAGATCGCCATGGCCGACTGGGAGCGCATCCAGAAAGTCAATGTCGACAGCCTGCTGGTGGCCAGCCGGCTGGTGCTGCCGATCATGCGCGAGCAGGGCGGCGGGGCCATCGTGGCGGTGTCGTCGGTGGCCGGCCTGCGTTATTTGGGCTATCCGCACCTGGCCTACAACGTAACCAAGGCGGCGGTCATCCATTTCGCCCGCATGATCGCGCAGCAATACGCCGCGCACGGCATCCGCGCCAATACCGTGGTGCCGGGCCTGATCGACACGCCGCGCGTGCGCCATACGGTGGCGCGCATGTTCTCGGCCGACGACTTCGAACAAGCCAGGGCCGCGCGCGACCGGCAGGTGCCCATGGGCCGCATGGGCACGCCCTGGGAGGTCGCCAATGCGGTGGCGTTCCTGGCGTCCGACGAGGCGGCCTACATCACTGGCACGGAGCTGGTGGTCGACGGCGGGCTGATCGGCAAGTACGCCTGAATTCCGGATTTCCGCATTCCCCCTGGCCGCCGCCCGCGCGGGGCGGCCGTACGCCTTCGCTTGACCCCGACTCACGACAGCAGTGTTTATCAGGAGAATTGCAATGTGGAATTACCGCAGCATTAAATCATTGGTAAGCCTGACCGCCATGGCCGCCGGCCTGGCGGGCGCCGCGCCGGCGAGCGCCCAAGACGCGTATCCACAGCGACCGGTCACCATCATCGTCGCATTCGCCCCGGGGGGCGCGACCGACGTGCTGGCGCGCAAACTGGCACAAAAGCTGGGCGACCACTACAAGCAGTCGTTCATGGTCGAGAACAAGCCGGGGGCGGGGGGCAATATCGGCACGGCTTATGCGGCGCGCGCCAAGCCCGACGGCTACACCCTGTACCTGGGCACCGTCGCTTCGCACGGCGTGGCCCCCAATCTGTACAAGAATACCGGCTATGACCCTGTGAAGGACTTCACCCCGATCGGGCTGATCGCGGCCAGCCCGCAGATCGTGGTGGTGAACAAGGATTCGCCGCTTCGCTCGGTGGGCGACCTGGTGCGCCATGGCAAGAGCGACAACGCGACCTATGCCTCGTCCGGCGCCGGCACCACTATTCACCTGGCCGGCGAGATGTTCAATATCAAGGCGGGAACCAGGATGGAGCATGTCCCGTTCTCGGGCAGCGGTCCTGCCGTCAATGCCCTGTTGGGCGGCCACGTGGACGTCATGTTCGACGACATGCCGTCCTCCGCGCCGCATGTAAAGGCCGGCAACCTGCGCGCGCTGGCGGTCACGGGCGCCCAGCGCTCGCCGCTGTTCCCTGATCTGCCCACGCTGTCCGAATCAGGCAAGCCGTACGGCCTTGAAGGTTTCGATGTGTCGGCGTGGTTTTTCCTGGGGGCGCCGGCCGGTATTCCCGATGACATTGCCGATTCGCTGAACCAGGCGCTCAATGCGGTCCTGGTCGAAGACGATATGAAAAGCTACGTCGCCGAGCGTGGCGCCCAGACCTTGCCCGGCACGCGCCAACAGGCCGCGCAGTTCATCGCCGGCGAGCTGAAGAAATGGAACGAGATCATTACCGTGGGCAATATCCCCAAGCTGTGATGGCCTGAACCGGCACGCTTGTTCGTTGCGTCTACAGGAGACTGTCGTGGAAAGTGACAATGCCGGCAACGGCGTGGTCGCGCAATGGCGCGACATCGTCGAGCGCCTGGCCGCCGAGGCGGGCGCCGGGCTGGGACTGATGCCAACGCCGCTGGCGCAGGCCTTGCATGCCGCGGCCCAGCCGCAGGACAGGATGGCGGGGCAGGCAGCGGAAAAAACCGCTCCAGCCGAACCCGGCTGGGCCGATTGGTGGGAGCAGCGGGCGCAGCTCGCCGCGGGCGCGGTGTCGGCGCAGGAACTGGCGCGCCTCGCGTTGGACCGCCTGGCCCCAGTGCATGCGGCGACGGCGGCCTGCGTCGAGGTGTTGCGCGATGCCGCCATCGCGCAGGCGCGCAGGCTGGACCAGCGCCTGGCCGCCGGGGAGCCGCCGGGCCCGCTGGCCGGCATGCCGCTGGCCCACAAAGACCTGCTGCAGCGCGCCGGCTGCTCGCCAGGCTATGGCATGGCGCATGCTGTCGGGGCGGCCGATACCGCCACGGTGCTGCGCCGCTTCGACGCTGCGGGCGCATTGCATCTGGCGCGGCTGCACATGACCGAGCTGGCCTTCGACCCGTCCGGCGCCAACGCCATGGCCGGGGATTGCCGGAATCCATGGGCACCCGCGCGCATCCCGGGCGGATCGTCCAGCGGATCGGCCGCCGTGGTGGCGGCCGGGGCCGTCTATGGCGCATTGGGCAGTGATACTGGCGGGTCGATCCGCATCCCGGCGGCGCTGTGCGGCGTTACCGGCCTGAAGCCCACGTTCGGCCTGGTCAGCCGCGCCGGCGCCATGAGCCTGAGCGCCAGCCTCGATCACCTGGGTCCCATCGCCCGCAGCGCGCGCGATTGCGCCTTGATGCTGCAGCCCATTGCTGGCTACGACATTGCCGACGCCGGCAGCATTGCCGCCGCGCGCCGCGACGACTATGCCGCCGGCCTCGACGCGCCGCTGCAAGGCCTGCGCATCGGCGTGCCGCAAGGATATTTCGCCGCGGGCCTGCACCCGGCCGTGCAAGCCGTCATCGCGCGCAGCCTGGACACCTTTCGCCTGCTGGGCGCCGACATCCGCGACGTGCCGGATTTTCCCTACGATGCGGTCAATGCACTGGCCATTCTGATGATCCGGGCCGAGGCGAACGCGCTGTATGAACACTTGTTGCGCCCGGATACCGATCCGGCTTTGGGCGCTTTCACGCGTGCGCGCTTGCGCGAGGGCGTCGCGATTCCGGCGGCGCTGTATTTGCAGGCGCTGGCCTTGCGCGGCCCGCTTGTGCAGCGATTCGCGCAGACCGTGCTGGCGGGCGTCGATGTCTTGCTGGCGCCGGTATTTGCCTTGCCCACCCCGCGTCTGGACGAGTTCGCGTCCCTGGATGCCCGGGCGCAGTTCCTGCGTGGCGAACTCACCCGCTTGACCAGGCCGGTCAACTACCTGGGGCTGCCCGCGTTGTCGCTGCCCGGCGGAGCCTGCTCCGTCGAGGGCGAGAAGGTCGAATTGCCAGTGGGCTTCCAGTTGATCGGCCGGCCGTATTCCGAAGCGCTGCTGCTGCGCCTGGGGCACGCATTCCAGAAGGCCACGTCCTGGCACCTGCGCAAGCCGCCGCTGGCAGAACCGTAGGGCGTCGTGCCGCCGGCCTGCGCTTCAAAGCCCGCGGTGCTCCACCGCGTATTTGATCAGCTCGGCCTGGCCGTCGATGTTGAGCTTGCGCTTGATATTGAGGCGGTGGGTCTCGACGGTGCGCACCGACAGCCCGAGCGCCTGGGCGATCTGCTTGTTGGCGTGGCCGTCGGCGATGTGGCGCAGCACGTCGCGCTCGCGCTGCGTCAGCAGCGTGGCCGGCACGCTCGCCTGCGACAGGCGCAGCGCCGCGGTCGCGCTGAAATACGTGCGGCCCGTCATGACCGCGTGGATCGCGGTGACGATTTCCTGCGCGGGCTCGTCCTTGAGCAGGTAGCCGCGGGCGCCGGCCTTGACGGCCTGCACCATGTACTCGGCATTGTCGTGCATGGACAGCACCAAGACCGCGATCTGCGGATATTGCTCATGCAGCTGGGCCGTCAGCGCCAGGCCGCCGATGCCGGGCATGTTCAGGTCCATCAGCGCCAGGTGGGGCAGCGTGCCGCCGTGCGGATCGGCGGCCAGGCAGTCCTGCAGGAAGGCCAGCGCGGCCGCCGGGTTGCCGGCTTCGCCCACGACTTCCAGGCGCGGCACGGTTTCCAGGCGCAGGCGCAAGCCGTCGCGCACCAGGGGATGGTCATCGACCAGCAATAGCCGGATGGGGTCGGCGGCGGGGCTCATGTCTGGAGTTCCGGGTCGGGGGCGCTGTCCGCCGCCCGGGGCGGCAGGGGCAGCCAGGCCTGCAGCATGGTGCCCTGGGCGCTGGAATGGCAGGCCAGCGTGCCCGCCAGCGCCGCCATGCGTTCGCGCATATTGCGCAGGCCGATGCCGCGCAGCGGGTCCCGCTGCACGCCGTCGTAGTCGAAGCCGGCGCCGTCGTCGGCGATGGTCAGGCGCAGGCCGCGGTCGCCATAGTCCAGGGTCATGTCGGCGCGGGTGGCGCGGGCGTGCCGCAGCACGTTGGTCAGCGCTTCCTGCGTCACGCGGAATAGCGCCGTGGCGTGCGATTCGGGCAGCGGCCGCACGCGGCCGGTGGTGCGCAGGCGGACCGCCAGCGGCGGGGCGCCGTCTTCGCGCGGCATGGCGAATTCGCGGCCGAGGTGATCCAGCGCGGCCGGCAGGCCCAGGTCATCCAGCAGCGTCGGGCGCAGGTTGTGCGAGATGCGGCGCACTTCGCCGACGGCGGTGTTCAGGCGCTCCAGCGCGCCGCCGAGCGGCCGGTCGACGCGCGCCTGCGCCTGCGGATCGTCGGGGCGCGACTGGCGCAGGCGTTCGCGGGCGGCCTCCAGCGACAGCTTGATCGACACCAGCACCTGGCTGATGCCGTCGTGCAGTTCGCGCGACAGGCGCGCGCGCTCGTCTTCCTGCGAGCGCACCACCTGCCGCGCCATCAGCCGCAGCTTGGCGTCGGACTGGCGGTGGTCGCTGATGTTCAGGGCCAGGCCGCACGCCGTCACGCCCAGGATCGCCGCCGCGGCAATGCCGGCGACCCAGGCGAACATGTTGCGGATGTTGGCCTGGGCGGCGGCGTCGATGCGGTCCAGCGCCTGTTCGACGTCATCCAGGTAGATGCCGGTGCCCAGCATCCAGCCCCAGCGGTCCAGCACCACCACGTAGCCCAGCTTCTCGACGGTCTGGCTGGTGGAGGGTTTTTCCCACAGGTAGCGCACTGCCTCGCCCTGCTGGCCGCCACGCCGGGCGGCCGCCAGCAGGTTCTGGATCACCGGCTGGCCGTGGATGTCGCGCCGGTTCCAGAGATTGCGGCCGACCAGTTCCGGTTGGCGCGGGTGCATGAGATTGCGGCCTTGCAGGTCGTAGACGAAGAAGTAGCCGTCGTGGCCGAATTCCATTTGCGCCAGCAGGGCGAGGGCCCGTTCGCGCGTGGCCGCGTCGTCGCCGGCCGCCTGCAGGGGCGCGACGGCGCTGTAGGCCAGGCTGACGTAGTGGCGCAGCTCGCTTTCCTTGCTGGACAGCCAGGCGTTTTCCACGACCTGTTTTTCGCGCTGGGCGAGTTCGAGCCCCTGCGTGTAAACCGCGACCGTGATGGCGGCCACGGCCACCAGCAGGGGCACGACGGCCAACAGCAGAATCTTCAGGCGCAGTTTCATGAAAAAACGGGGTCAGGGACACGCCGCGTATTGCGCTGCGCAATGCACGGCAGGCGTTGCCGCGATGGGGCGCGGCAGCTCCGATTTTACGGGTTCGGCGGAATATTGCTGCGGCGCACTGCGTAGTAATACGCAGCGGGCTTGCGTAGTTCCGCGCTTGTTGCGGCTGCCCCGAATCGAAATACTACGGCCTGCGCCGCCAGGGCGCAGCGCGGACGCGCGCGTCCGACACCGCACAACAACGATTCTGCCCACCCGCAAGACAGCCGCGCACGCCGCGCTATTCCAGGCGGGAGGCTAGAGGAGCCTTTCTCATGCAAACCAGCAGTAAAGGACTGGGCCATCACCTGGTCTGGCTGGCGATCGCCGTATTGGGCGCGTTCGCGCTCGGCACCGTGGCGCTCGCCCGGGGCGAAACGATCAACGCGCTGTGGATCGTCATCGCCGCGGTCTGCGTCTACTTGATCGCCTATCGCTACTACAGCCGCTTCATCGCCGACAAGGTGTTCCGGCTCGACGCCAGCCGCATGACGCCGGCCTGGAAGTACAACGACGGCCTGGACTACGTGCCGACCAACAAGCACGTGCTGTTCGGCCACCACTTTGCCGCCATCGCCGGGGCTGGTCCGCTGGTCGGCCCGGTGCTGGCCGCCCAGATGGGCTACTTGCCTGGCATGCTGTGGCTGCTGGCCGGCGTGGTGTTCGCCGGCGCCGTGCAGGACTTCATCGTGCTGTTCATCTCGACGCGGCGCGACGGCCGCTCGCTGGGCGACCTGGTCAAGGCCGAGCTGGGCAATATCCCCGGCGTGATCGCGCTGTTCGGCGCCTTCATGATCATGGTGATCATCCTGGCCGTGCTGGCCCTGATCGTGGTGAAGGCGCTGACCCATTCGCCATGGGGCACCTTCACGGTGGCCGCCACCATTCCCATCGCCCTGTTCATGGGCGTGTACTTGCGCTTCCTGCGGCCGGGCAAGATCGGCGAGGTCTCGGTGATCGGCTTCGTGCTGCTGATGGCCGCCATCCTGTTCGGGCAGGATGTCGCGCAAAGCCCGGTCCTGGCCGCGTGGTTCGACTTCGACGGCAAGAGCCTGACCTGGGTGCTGATCATCTACGGCTTCATCGCCTCGGTGCTGCCCGTCTGGCTGCTGCTGGCGCCGCGCGACTACCTGTCGACCTTCCTGAAGATCGGCACTATCGTCGGCCTGGCCGTGGGCATCGTGGTGGTCGCCCCCGAGCTCAAGATGCCGGCCCTGACGCAGTTCGTCGACGGCAGCGGCCCGGTCTGGTCCGGCAACCTGTTCCCGTTCCTGTTCATCACCATCGCCTGCGGCGCCGTGTCCGGCTTCCACGCCCTGATCTCCTCCGGCACCACGCCCAAGTTGATCGAGAACGAAACCCAGGCGCGCTATATCGGCTACGGCGGCATGCTGATGGAGTCCTTCGTCGCCATCATGGCGCTGGTGGCCGCCTGCGTGATCGAGCCGGGCATCTACTACGCCATGAACAGCCCGGCCGCGGTCATCGGCACCACCCCCGAGCAGGTCGCGCAGGTGGTCTCGAGCTGGGGCTTCGTGGTCACGCCCGCCGACCTGGTCCAGACCGCCAAGGACGTCGGCGAAAGCACCATCATCTCGCGAGCCGGCGGCGCGCCCACCCTGGCCGTCGGCATGGCGCACATCCTGCACCAGGCCATCGGCGGTCCCAGCATGATGGCGTTCTGGTACCACTTCGCCATCCTGTTCGAGGCCCTGTTCATCCTGACCGCCGTCGACGCCGGCACCCGCGCCGGGCGCTTCATGCTGCAGGACCTGCTGGGCACCTTCGCTCCTTCGCTCAAGCGCACCGAATCGCTGCCCGCCAACCTGATCGCCACCGGCCTGTGCGTGGCCGCCTGGGGCTACTTCCTGTACCAGGGCGTGGTCGACCCGCTGGGCGGCATCAATACGCTGTGGCCGCTGTTCGGCATCGCCAACCAGATGCTGGCCGCCATCGCGCTCACCCTGGGCACCGTGGTGTTGTTCAAGATGAAGCGCGACCGCTATGCCTGGGTCACCGTGCTGCCTACCCTGTGGCTGCTGGCCTGCACCCTGACGGCCGGCTGGCAGAAGCTGTTCGATGCCAACCCGAAGGTGAGCTTCCTGGCGCACGCCGCCAAGTACCGCGCCGCCATCGCGCAGGGCGAAGTGCTGGCGCCCGCCAAGTCGCTGGCGGAAATGCAGCGCGTGGTGTTCAACGACTACGTCGACGCGGCGCTGTGCGGCATCTTCATGCTGGTGGTGATCAGCATCGTGGTGTTCGGCATCCGCTCGGTACTGCGCGCCCGCGTCGAGCGCCAGCCCACCGCCCGCGAGACGCCCTACGAACCCCTGCCGGCCGCCGCCGGCGCGGCCTGACCAACGGAGACGCCCATGCTGTTCGCCAACCTGGGCGCCGCGGCCGGCTCCGCCGGCCGCTATCTGGGCCAGACCCTGCGCCTGATGGTGGGGGTGCCCGACTACGAAGCCTATGTCGAGCACATGCGGCGCACCCACCCCGACCAGGCGCCCATGACGTACGAACAGTTCTTCCGCGAGCGGCAGGACGCCCGCTACGGCGGCAAGAAACGCATCGGTTGCTGCTGAGCGGGCCTGGCCCGCCGCGCGGGGCTGGACAGCAAGCCGGCCGGTATCAGCCGCCGTCCTGCAGCCACCGCAGATACGCCGAGCGGGTCCGCTCCGACACCGAGTCCAGCACTTTACGGTGCTGGACCTGGTGCCGCACCGCCAGCCGCGCATCGGCCACGGCGCGGGACTTGCAGTACCAATGGCAGCTGTGCTGCAGCAGATACAGCTCCGCCGACAGATGGTACGCGCGGCTCTTCAGGTCCCACTGGCCTTCGTTGTCGACCACGTGGCGCAGGCCGGCTGCATGGATCTGCAGCAGCGCGCGAAAATCCCGCGTCAGCCCCGGCAGGAAACGCTCGATATAAGGCACGCAGAAGGGCAGGGCGACCATGCTGGCGGCTTGCGCGCTTTCCTTCTGCAAGGCGTCCGCCAGCGTTCGCGCCTGTGCCGCCGCCACGCGTTCGGTCTGGGCGTAGGTTTCCAGCACCTGCAACTGGCGCGCGTGGTCCTTTTCGTGGATGGCGCGGGTGTAGCCCTGCGTCAGGGTTTCCATGTGGCGCTCGAGCTGCAGGCTGGCCAGATGGCGGCCCAGCAAGGCGATGTGCATGCGCTGGTAACGCACGCGCAGCACCTGCCATGCCGCGACGGCTATCAACAAGGCTAATGCGGTTTCCATTACCCGTATTCCTCGATCGTCCCGCCCGGTGCCGGCGGCGCGCAACAAAAAAGCCCAAACTGGCGTTTGGGCTTTTCAAGAATCCTGGAGCGGGAAACGAGTCTCGAACTCGCGACCTCAACCTTGGCAAGGTTGCGCTCTACCAACTGAGCTATTCCCGCGTGAGCACGGCCGTCAATCAGGCAGCCGCGTTCAGTGAAGACGAACATTATAGCAGCATTTTGCCGGCGCGGGAAAGGCGTTCACGTTAATATGGACGGAGTTCCTCGTCATCGCATAAGTTGGGCCTTGCCTCATGCAGGATTTCCCCGCGGCCGTGCCGCCCGATTCTTCGCTGGTCCCCGCCAACCAGGACTTGACCCCGCTCAATACCCTGGGCCTGGCGGCCCGCGCCAGCGCTTTCGTCACCCTGCGCTCGTCCTCGCAGTTCGAGGCGCTGTCGGCGCTGGCCGAACAGCATGACAGCCTGCTGGTGCTGGGCGGCGGCAGCAATCTGGTGCTGCCCGCGCGGGTCGGCGGGCTGGTCGCGCAGGTGGCCCTGCGCGGCATCCGCCTGGTCGAGGCGCGGGCGGACGCCTGGATCATCGAGGCCGGCGCGGGCGAGAACTGGCACGGCTTCGTGTCCGCCTGCGTGGCCAATGGCTGGGACGGGCTGGAGAACCTGGCCCTGATCCCCGGCACCGTGGGCGCCGCGCCGGTCCAGAACATCGGCGCCTACGGCGTCGAACTGGCCGACCGCTTCCTGGGCCTGACCGCCTGGGACGTGCGCCGGCGCCGGCTGCTGGAAATGACCGCGGCCGACTGCCGCTATGCGTACCGGGACAGCGTGTTCAAGCACGAGGCGCCGGGCGCCTGGGTCATCGTGTCCGTGCGGTTCGCGCTGCCGCGGCCCTGGCGCCCGGTGCTCGACTACCCGGACCTGCAGCGGCGCGCCGAGCTGGCCGGCGCGCCGACCGCGCGCGCGGTGTTCGATGCCGTGTGCGACATCCGGCGCGCCAAGCTGCCCGATCCGGCGGTCATCGGCAATGCCGGCAGTTTCTTCAAGAACCCGCTGGTGGACGCGGGCCGGCGCGACGCGCTGGCGGCGCGCCATCCCGGCTTGGTGTCGTATCCGCAGCCGGACGGCCGCTACAAGCTGGCGGCCGGCTGGCTGATCGATCAATGCGGCTGGAAAGGCAGGCGCCTGGGCGCGGCCGGCGTGCACGACCGGCAGGCCCTGGTGCTGGTCAACCATGGCGGCGCCACGGCGGCCGACATCATGGCGCTGGCCGAAGCCATCCAGCGCGATGTGGCGGAGCGTTATCAGGTCAGGCTGGAGCCCGAGCCGGTGGTCTGGCCGGGCGCGCCCGCGCTATAGGCCCAGTACCGCCTGCATGTCGAACAGGCCGTTGCGCTGGCCGCCCAGGAAGCGGGCGGCGCGCAGCGCGCCCTGCGCATAGGTGGTGCGGCTGCCGGAGCGGTGGGTGATTTCAATGCGCTCGCCGGTGCCGCAGAAGTACACCGTGTGGTCGCCCACGATGTCCCCGCCGCGCACCACCGAGAAGCCGATGGTGCCGGGCTTGCGCACGCCGGTGTCGCCGTGGCGGGTCCAGGTGGCCACGTCGGGCAGGGCGACGTTCCAGGCCGACGCGATGGTCTCGCCCATTTTCAGGGCCGTGCCCGAAGGGGCATCCACCTTGTTGCGGTGGTGGGCCTCGAAGACTTCCACGTCGTAGCCCGAGTTCAGGATGCGCGCCGCGACGTCGAGCAGCTTGAGCGTGGCATTCACGCCCACGCTCATATTGGGGGCGAACACGATGGCGATCTTCTGCGCCGCCACTTCGATGGCGGCGCGGCCGTTGTCGTCGAAGCCGGTGGTGCCGATGACCATGCGGGTGCCGTGGCGCACGCAGGCCTGCAGGTGGGCGGCGGTGGCTTCGGGGCGGGTGAAGTCGACCAGGCAGTCGGCGTCGGCCAGCGCGTCGAGCCGGTCGGTGATGGCCACGCCGGTATCGCGGCCCAGGAAGGCGCCGGCATCCTGCCCGAGCGCGTCGGAGCCGCTGCGGTCGAGCGCGACGGCCAGTTCCAGGTCGGGGGCATTGAGCACGGCTTCGATCAGCATGCGGCCCATACGGCCGCTGGCGCCGGCAATGGCGATGCGCATGATGGTTCCTTGGTACGACAGGGGTTAGCGCAGCGGTTCGGCGCCGCCGCCGGGCTGGCCGATGGGATTGCGCGGCAAGGCGTCCGGCGAGTTCAGCAGCAGTTCACGGCGGCGGGGCGAGCTTTCGACCGGTTGGGCCTGCTGGGCGGGCGCCGCCTGCTGGCCAGGGCCGGCCTGCTGGGTGTCCGTGCCGGCGGCGTCGGGCTGCGCGGCGCCGGCGTCCGGCTGCGGCATGGCCGGCTGCGCCGCGCCCGCTTGCGTGCCGCCGGGCGGCGTGCCCAGCGGCGGCAATTGGGCCGGATCGACCGGCGCCGCGACCGCGCCCGCGGCATCCCGGCGGGCGGCTTCGGCATCGAGTTGCTCGTCGGCCTTTTCGACGGCCGGCTTGCCTTCGGCATTCATCTGGAACGGCTGCAGTTCGGGTTGTTCGTCGCCGCTCCAGCGCACCAGGCGGTCGTTCTCGAACCACACGGTGAACTTGCGTTCCTGGGCCTTGCCGTAGCCGGGCTTGAAGTAATAGGGGTAGTCCCAGCGGTCGGCGTGCAGTACGCTGGTCAGCGTCGGGCTGCCCAGGGCAAAGCGCACCTGTTCGCGTGTCATGCCAGGTTGCAGCAGGGCGACTTGTTCCTGGGTGATCCAGTTGCCTTGCTGCACCGGGGCCTTGTACGGGAAGCCCCATTTGTCGGAAGAGCAGCCCGCCAGGATGGACGCGGCGGCGGCCGCGGCCAGTGCGGTTTTCAGGAACCGGGTCGGAATTCGTGCAATCATGGACTCCAAGCGCCCCTATCTGTGATTAAAAGCCGGTAAAACCGTTATCATAAAGGTTTCACAATGCGGTAGTTCTGCGGGCGGCGGAAAAATGGCATCACGCTGCTACAGTTAGCTGCCGTGATTCCTGCCCATGCCACCGCGGACGGAGAGCGATTACACCATGACCACCGACCAAAGCGAACTGAAAAACATGGGTTTGAAGGCGACCTTCCCGCGCCTGAAAATTCTCGACATCTTCCGCAAGGCCGACCAGCGCCACCTCAGCGCCGAAGACGTCTATCGGGCCCTCATCGGCGAAAACGTCGAGATCGGCCTGGCCACCGTCTACCGCGTGCTGACCCAGTTCGAGCAGGCCGGCATCCTGACCCGCAGCCAGTTCGACAGCGGCAAGGCGGTATTCGAGCTCAACGACGGCGACCACCACGACCACCTCATCTGCACCAATTGCGGCAAGGTGGTGGAATTTTCCGACCCCGACATCGAAAAGCGCCAGCACAAGGTAGCCAAGGACAACAACTTCGTCCTGGAAAGCCACGCCATGGTGCTGTACGGCATCTGCGGCGACTGCCAGAAGGCCCGCTGAACCCCTGCTGGCCCCGGGCCTGTCAAGGCCCTATTCGGCCAGCACGCCCAGCATCTCGCGCGCATGCTCGCGCGTGGTGGCGGTGATCTTGATGCCGCCCAGCATGCGCGCGATTTCCTCCACGCGCTGGCCGGCGTCCAGTTCGTCGATGCGCGAACGCGTCGTGCCCGCCGTTTCCGTCTTGCTGACCCGGTATTGCGCATTGCCGCAAGCCGCCACTTGCGGCAAGTGGGTCACGCACAGCACCTGGTGGCGCTCGCCCAGCTCGCGCAACAGCTTGCCCACGACCTCGGCCACCGCGCCGCCCACGCCGCTGTCCACTTCGTCGAAAATCAGAGTCGGCACCCGCGCGGCGCGGCTGGCGATCACCGACAGGGCCAGCGAAATGCGCGCCAGCTCGCCGCCGGAGGCCACCTTGGCCAGCGGACGCGGGGTCGTGCCGGCGTGGCCGGCCACCAGGAATTCGACCTGGTCGGCGCCATGCGCCGACGGCGGCGCAGGCGAGACCGCCGGTTCGAAGCTGCCTCCCTGCATGGCCAGCGTCTGCATGGCCTGCGTGACCTGCTTGCCAAGGCTCTTGGCCACCTTGCGCCGCGCCGTCGAGAGCTTGCCGGCGGCCGCTTCGTACTGCGCGCGCGCCGCGTCGGCGCGCGCGCGCAGCGCGTCGATGTCGGCGGCGGCCTGCATGTCGGCGAGCTGTTGGTGCAATGTATCGCGCAAGCCCGGCAGCATGTCGGGCTCGGTCTTGAATTTGCGCGCGGTCTCGAACACCGCGCTCATGCGGGCGTCGACCTCGGCCAGCCGCTGCGGGTCGAGCTCGACCCGCGTGACATAGTTGTTCAGGTCGGACACCGCCTCGGCCACCGCGATGCGGGCCGATTCGAGTTCATCGGCCACGCCCTGCAGCGCGGGGTCGTGGCGCAGCATCTGCTGCAGCCGGTGCTGCGCGGCATTGATGCGGTGGTGGGCGGAATCGTCTTCGCCGTCCAGCGCTTCCAGGATCTGGCCGGCGCCGTCGAGCAGGGCCTGGGCGTGCGCCAGCCGCGACTGCTCGGCTTGCAGGGTTTCCCATTCGTCGGCCTGCAGCGCCAGGCGGTCGAGCTCGTCGGCCTGCCATTGCAGGCGCTCGCGTTCGGCCGCCAGCCCGGCGGCGTCTTTTTCGGCCAGCTCGAGCTGGCGCGCCAGGGCCCGCCAGTCTTTCCAGGCCTGGGCCACCGCCTGGCGCAGGTCGCCATGGCCGCCATGGGCGTCGAGCATGTCGCGCTGGGCGTCGGCGCGCATCAGGCTCTGGTGGGCGTGCTGGCCATGGATGTCGACCAGGCTGTCGCCCAGCTCGCGCAGTTGCGCCAGGGTGGCGGGCATGCCGTTGATATAGCCACGGCTGCGTCCCTGGGCGTCGACCACGCGCCGCAGGGCCAGTTCGTCGCCGCCGTCCAGGTCGCGCCCGGCCAGCCAGTCGCGCAGGAGGGGCGGCGTGTCGAATACGGCGGTGATGTCGGCGCGGGCCGCGCCCTCGCGCAGCACGCCGGCGTCGGCGCGTTCGCCTAGCGCCAGGGCCAGCGCGTCGATCAGGATCGACTTGCCGGCGCCGGTCTCGCCGGAAAACACCGTGAAGCCCGCGCCGAAATGGATCTCGGCCTGTTCGACGATGACGAAATCGCGGATATGCAGGGTGCGCAACATGGCCGGTGCGTCACTCCACGCTGTCCGAGGCCTGCGGCATCAGGTTCCAATGCAGCTTGCGGCGCAAGGTCGAGAAGAAGCTGTAGCCTTCCGGATGCACGAACCGGATGGTATGCGGCGCGCGCTGCACCGAGATGCGGTCGCCGGGCTGCAGGTCAGACCACGTCTGCATGTCGAAATGCACGCTGGCGCCCACCTCCACCCGGCCGATGGCGGTCAGGGTCATGCTCAGCACGCCGTCGCCCGGAATGACGATCGGCCGGTTCGACAGGGTCTGCGGCGCCACCGGCACCAGCACCATGGCGTCCAGGCCGGGATGCAGGATGGGGCCGTTGGCCGACAGCGCGTAGGCGGTCGAGCCGGTCGGCGTGGCGATGATCAGGCCGTCGGCGCGCTGGGCGTACATGAAGGCGCCGTCCACCTCGACCCGCACCTCGATCATGCCCCCGCGCCCGGCGCGGTTCAGCACCACGTCGTTCAGCGCCGGGGCGGTATACATGAGCTGGTCGCCGCGCCAGACGCTGCCGACCAGCAGCATGCGGTCCTCGGCCTGGTAGTTGCCCTCGATGACGCGGCTCAGCGCGGTGTGCGCCTCTTGCAGCGGCACGTCGGTGATGAACCCCAGGCGGCCGTGGTTGATGCCGACCAGCGGCACCCCGTACGGAGCCAGGGTACGGGCCGCGCCCAGCACCGTGCCGTCGCCGCCCATCACCACCGCCAGCGAGGCGGTTGCGCCGATTTCCTGCAGGCTGGCGACCGGGTATTCGCGCACGCCGGTATTGCTGGCGGTGTCGGCCTCGATGAGCACGCGGCGTCCGGCCTGCACGAGCATGTGGGCCACGGCGCGCAGCGGCGCATCCAGGCCGGTATCCTGGTGCCTGCCGATCAGGGCGACGATAGGGAAGTGCATGGCGGAAAACGGATCGGAACGATACGAAAAGGGCGGATTCGCCGATTATATGGGGCCGCATATTCATCTTGGGGCGGCCCGGCGCCAAAAAGCGCCCGATTTTTGAAAGTTTCCCTACAATACCTGGTATGGATGACCGCGCACGCTCACTGCTGAAAGCGTTGATAGAACGCCACATCGCCGATGGGCAGCCCGTCGGCTCGCGCACGCTTTCCAAGGTTTTCGATCTTTCGCCGGCCACGATCCGCAACGTCATGGCCGATCTCGAAGACATGGGGCTGATCCATAGCCCGCACACCTCGGCCGGCCGGGTGCCGACGCCGCGCGGCTACCGCATGTTCGTCGATTCGCTGCTGGCCGTCCAGCCGTTCGAGTTCCAACCGCAGCAGTTCAGCGATGCCCTGACCGCGGCCGAGCCCTCGCGGGCCGTCAACGCGGCGGCGGCGCTGTTGTCGAACCTGACCCAGTTCGCCGGCGTGGTGCTCACGCCCAAGCGCGCCCAGGTGTTCCGCCAGATCGAATTCATCCGCCTGTCCGACAAGCGGGTGCTGCTCATCATCGTCACCCCCGACGGCGACGTGCAGAACCGCATCCTGTCGGTGCAGCGCGACTACAGCGAAGCCGAATTGCTCGAGGCGGGCAATTTCTTCAATGTCCATTTCGCCGGCAAGTCCTTCGATGCCGTGCGCCGCACCCTTGCGACCGAGCTGGCGCAACTGCGCGAGGACATCTCCCGCCTGATGCAGGCGGCGGTCGAGGCCGGCGCCGAGGCCGCCGAAGACGGCGACGACATGGTCATCTCGGGCGAGCGCAAGCTGCTCGACGTCACCGATATCGCCTCCGACATGGACCGCCTGCGCAAGATGTTCTCGCTGTTCGAGCAGAAAACCGAACTCCTGCAGCTGCTGGACATCTCCAGCCGCGCGCAGGGCGTGCAGATCTACATCGGCGGCGATTCCCAGCTGGTGCCCATGGAAGAAGTCTCGGTGATCACCGCGCCGTATGGCGTGGACGGCCGGGTGGTCGGCACCCTGGGCGTCATCGGCCCGACCCGCATGGCCTACGAACGCGTCATCCCCATCGTCGACATCACTGCGCGGTTGCTGTCCAACGCGCTGAGCCACAACCAGTAGCCTCCTTCCCCGGGTAGCGCGCCAGAGAGGTATTTTCGTGTTTCTTCGCCTGTTCAAGTATCTCTGGCCCGAACGCTATCTTCCCGAACCCGAGCAGGCAGACCCTTTCGACGACAACCCCGCCCCCCGCGCGCCGGCGCCGGCCGGCGTGCTGCTGGTCAACCTCGGCACGCCGGAGACCGCCACGCCCGGCGACATCCGCCGCTACCTGGCAGCTTTCCTGTCCGATCCGCGGGTGATCGAAATCCCGCGCATCCTGTGGCTGCCCATCCTGCACGGGCTGGTGCTGGCGCGCCGGCCGCGCCGGCTGCAGCCGCGCTACGCCGGCATCTGGATGGACGGCGGCTCGCCGCTCATGGTCTACAGCCGCCGCCAGGCCGAAGGCGTGCAGCGCGCCCTGCAGGCGCGCGGGCGCTCCGTCCAGGTGGAGCTCGCCATGCGCTATGGCGAGCCCTCCATCGCGCAGGCCATTGCGCGCCTGCGCGAGCAGGGTTGCGAGCACATCCTGACCGTGCCGCTGTACCCGCAATATGCCGCCAGCACGACCGCCACCGTGGTGGACGCCGTGGCCGCGCACGCCGCGCGCCTGCGCGATCAGCCGGAATTGCGGTTCATCAAGCGTTTTCATGACGACCCTGGCTATCTGGACGCCCTGGCCGCCCGCATTGCCGCCTACTGGCAGGCCCATGGCCGGCCCCAGAAGCTCGTCATGAGCTTCCATGGCCTGCCGCGCTACTCGATCGAACTCGGCGATCCCTACTATCGGGACTGCCTGGAAACCGCGCGCCTGCTGCGCGAGCGCCTGGGGTTGGCGGCCGACCAGGTCGAAGTCACCTTCCAGAGCCGGTTCGGCGCCGCACGCTGGCTCGAACCGTATACCGAGCCCACCCTCAAGGCCCTGGCGGCCGACGGCGTCACCGAGGTCGATGTAGTGTGCCCGGGCTTCGTGGCCGATTGCCTGGAAACCCTCGAGGAAATCAGCCAGGAGTGCCGCGACGCCTTCCTGGGCGCGGGCGGTCGCCAGTTCCGCTACATCCCCGCCCTCAATGACGACCCGGCCTGGATCGACGGGCTTGCGGCCCTGGTCGACAATCACTTACAAGGCTGGCCCACGCGCCGGGATGTAGGCCGTACACTGGACGCAAGCGCGCCCTCGTCCTGATGGGGGCGCGGCGGCCCGGCGGGCCGCGACCGCTTGCCCCTTTTGCAGGAGACCGCGTATGAACACCTCCGTGAAACCCCGCGTGGGCACGTCTTCCGAGCCCGGGCACACCGACCTGAAGGAAGACGCCGTCGAGCGCGATCTGGATGAAGCGCTGGCCGAGACCTTTCCTGCCAGCGATCCGATCGCGGTCACGCCGGACGAAGCCCCGCAGCGCGCGCCCGAGGAGGCCATCGACGAGGCGCTCGACGAGACGTTCCCCGCCAGCGACCCGCCGGCGCCGGCGCAGCCCGACAAGGCCTAGGACGGCCGCCTGGCGCGACAGGTTCGACAAGTCTCTTGAAATCGCCGGATCGACCCCCATTATCGGGGCCGACGCTATTGTTTTTTGGAGGATTTCCCCATGACGGCATCTCAAGAGCCTGTCGACCAAGCGCCTCAGCCCGAGGAGCAGTCCACGCCGGCGCCCGCCGATTCGGTCGAGGCGCTGCAGGCCGAGCTGGCCGCGCTGCGCGCCGAGCTCGAAGCCGCCCAGGCCACCGTCACCGAACAGCAGGACCAGATCCTGCGCAACCGCGCCGAAGTCGAGAACATTCGCCGCCGCGCCCAGGACGATGTCTCCAAGGCGCGCAAATTCGGCATCGAATCCTTCGCGGAAAGCCTGGTGCCCGTCAAGGACAGCCTGGAAGCCGCGCTGGCGCAGCCCGACCAGACCCTCGAAGCGCTGCGCGAAGGCGTCGAAGTTACGCTCAAGCAGCTTACGGGCGCGTTCGAGCGCAACCTGCTCAAGGAGATCGCCCCGGTCCAGGGCGACAAGTTCGACCCCCACCTGCACCAGGCCATTTCCTCGGTGCCGGCCGAGCAGCCTGCCAATACGGTCCTGCAACTGCTGCAGAAGGGCTATGCGATCGCCGACCGCACCCTGCGCCCGGCGCTGGTCGTGGTGTCGGCGGGCCAGGGGTAGGCCGCCATGTCCGGCCCCGCTGCGTTTGATCCCGCGCAGGTATTCGAGGTTTTCGCCATGCGGCCGGTAGGCTCGCAGGACTTCGATCAGGCCGTGGTCGAGGCGCCGGGCGATGACCTGCGCTGCGTTTTCCTGTGGGGCCAGGATTGTTACAATTGTAATATTTTCAAGCAGACCGCCTTGCTGCATCGCCAGGCGCTGCTCGAACTGGGCCTCACCTGGTACCAGGCCGACGTCTATGCCGACGAGGCGCTGGGACGGCGCTTTTCGCTGCATGGCGTGCCCACTTTCGTGCTGTTCCGCTCGGGCAAGCGGCTGGGGCGCATCACCGGCTGGCCGGGCCTGCCCCAGTTCACCGGGGCCATCGCGCGGCTGCGCAGCTCTTGAAAAACCCCTGCGGCAACCCCAGTTAGGCTAAGACTCAGTTTTCCATTCCATTAACGGAACTCAATCAAGGCATTTCACCATGAGCAAAATCATCGGCATCGACCTGGGCACGACCAACAGCTGCGTGGCTGTGATGGACGGCAGCCAGGTCAAGATCATCGAGAACGCCGAAGGTGCGCGCACCACGCCCTCCATCGTTGCCTACATGGACGATGGCGAGACCCTGGTTGGCGCGCCGGCCAAGCGCCAGGCGGTCACCAACCCCAAGAACACCCTGTACGCGGTCAAGCGCCTGATCGGCCGCAAGTTCGACGAAAAAGCGGTGCAGAAGGACATCGACCTGATGCCCTACAGCATCGTCAAGGCGGACAACGGCGATGCCTGGGTCGAAGTGCGCGGCAAGAAAATCGCGCCTCCCCAAGTGTCGGCCGACGTGCTGCGCAAGATGAAGAAAACCGCCGAGGACTACCTGGGCGAAGAAGTGACCGAAGCCGTCATCACGGTGCCGGCCTACTTCAACGACAGCCAGCGCCAGGCCACCAAGGACGCCGGCCGCATCGCCGGCCTGGAAGTCAAGCGCATCATCAACGAGCCGACCGCGGCCGCGCTGGCGTTCGGCCTGGACAAGTCCGAAAAGGGCGACCGCAAGATCGCCGTCTATGACCTGGGCGGCGGCACGTTCGACGTGTCCATCATTGAAATCGCCGATGTCGATGGCGAGAAGCAGTTCGAAGTGCTGTCCACCAACGGCGACACCTTCCTGGGTGGCGAAGACTTCGACCAGCGCATCATCGACTACATCATCGGCGAATTCAAGAAAGAGCAGGGCGTCGACCTGTCCAAGGACGTCCTGGCCCTGCAGCGCCTGAAGGAAGCCGCCGAAAAGGCCAAGATCGAGCTCTCGTCGAGCCAGCAGACCGAGATCAACCTGCCGTACATCACGGCGGATGCGTCCGGTCCGAAGCACCTCAACCTGAAGATCACGCGCGCCAAGCTGGAAGCGCTGGTCGAGGAACTGATCGAGCGCACCATCGAGCCCTGCCGCGTGGCCATCAAGGACGCCGGCGTGAAGGTCTCCGAGATCGACGACGTGATTCTGGTCGGCGGCATGACCCGCATGCCCAAGGTCCAGGAGAAGGTCAAGGAATTCTTCGGCAAGGATCCGCGCAAGGACGTCAACCCGGATGAAGCCGTCGCCGCCGGCGCCGCCATCCAGGGTTCCGTGCTGTCGGGCGACCGCAAGGACGTGCTGCTGCTGGACGTGACGCCCCTGTCCCTGGGCATCGAGACCCTGGGCGGCGTGATGACCAAGATGATCCAGAAGAACACCACGATCCCGACCCGGTTCTCGCAGACGTTCTCCACCGCGGACGACAACCAGCCGGCCGTGACCATCAAGGTGTTCCAGGGCGAGCGCGAAATCGCCGCGGGCAACAAGAGCCTGGGCGAGTTCAACCTCGAGGGCATTCCGCCGGCGCCGCGCGGCGTGCCGCAGATCGAAGTCACGTTCGACATCGACGCCAACGGCATCCTGCACGTGTCCGCCAAGGACAAGGGCACCGGCAAGGAAAACAAGATCACCATCAAGGCCAATTCGGGCTTGTCGGAAGAAGAGATCGAGCGCATGGTCAAGGACGCCGAGGCGAACGCCGAGGAAGACCACCGTGTCGCCGAACTGGCCCAGGCCCGCAACCAGGCCGACGCGCTGGTGCATGCTACCCGCAAGTCGCTGACCGAGTATGGCGAAAAGCTCGAGGCTTCGGAAAAGGAAGCGATCGAAAACGCCATCAAGGAACTCGAAGAGGTCCTGAAGGACGGTGACAAGGCGGCCATCGACGCCAAGGTCGAAGCGTTGTCGACGGCCTCGCAGAAGCTGGGCGAGAAGATGTACGCCGACATGCAGGCTGGCCAGGCTGCGCAGCAGCAGGCGGCGGCCGACGCGGCCAAGCCGGTGGACGACAACGTGGTCGATGCCGACTTCAAGGAAGTCAAGCGCGATCAATAATGGCCGTCCATGACGCCTAGAATGCGCCCGGTAGCCGGATTCCCCGGCTACCGGGCGGATTCGTTCAGTACCCCCAAGTCACGGCTCGTTCCCGGGCCCATCCAATATGGCAAAACGCGATTACTACGAAGTCCTGGGCGTGGCGAAGAACGCCTCGGACGATGAACTGAAGAAGGCCTACCGGAAGCTGGCCATGAAGTACCATCCGGACCGCAATCCGGACAGCAAAGACGCCGAGGAAAAGTTCAAGGAAATCAAGGAAGCCTATGAAGTCCTGGGCGACGAGCAGAAGCGCGCCGCCTACGACCGCTATGGCCATGCCGGCGTCGATCCGAACGCCGCCGGCATGGGCGGTGGCATGGGGGGCGGTTTCGCCGACGCGTTCGGCGACATCTTCGGCGAGATCTTCGGCGCCGCCGCCGGGCGCCGTGGCGGCGGGCCGCAGGTGTACCGCGGCGCCGACCTCAAGTATTCGCTGGAAATCACCCTGGAACAGGCCGCCCACGGCTTCGACACCGAGATCCGCGTGCCGAGCTGGGAGCAGTGCGAAACCTGCCATGGCAGCGGCGCCAAGCCCGGCACTTCGCCCAAGACCTGCCGTACCTGCGGCGGTTCGGGCGCGGTGCGCATGCAGCAGGGCTTCTTCAGCGTGCAGCAGACTTGCCCGACCTGCCACGGCAGCGGCAAGGAAATCACCGATCCTTGCACGGCCTGCGACGGCGTGGGACGCATCCGCCGCAACAAGACCCTGCAGGTCAAAATTCCCGCCGGCATCGATGACGGCATGCGCATTCGCTCCAGCGGCAACGGCGAGCCGGGCATCAACGGCGGCCCGCCGGGCGACCTGTATGTCGAGATCCACATCAAGCCGCACAAGATCTTCCAGCGCGACGGCGACGACCTGCACTGCGAGCTGACCATCCCGTTCACCACGGCGGCGCTGGGCGGCGAGTTGCAGGTGCCGACCCTGGGCGGCAAGGCCGAGATCTCCATTCCCGAGGGCACCCAGTCCGGCAAGACTTTCCGCCTGCGCGGCAAAGGCATCCGCGGCGTGCGCGGCAGCTATCCCGGCGATCTATACTGCCACGTGGTGGTAGAGACGCCGGTGCGCCTGAGCGACGAGCAGAAGGCCATCCTGCGCCAGTTCGAAGCCTCGCTGAATGACGGTGGCGATCGCCATTCGCCCCAGAGCAAGTCCTGGACCGATCGCGTCAAGGAATTCTTCAGCTGATTACCGGGCCGCGCCGGCGACAAGGCATTCGGCACGCAAGTGCCGCCCCTTCTGGCACGCGCAGGCGCGTAGGTGCCTGACACCCCAGCACGCATAGGTGTCTGACACCCCGGGAGATATCCGGGGCATGCCCGCAGTGCCGCAGGGGGTGTCAGACACCTCCTGGGGGGAGATATCCGGGGCATGCCAGCAGTGTTGCAGGGAGGGGGGCAGACACCTTCTGTTCTTCGCCAGACATCGGTGCCCCGACCTGCCCGCGAACAACAAAAAGCCCCTGCCGCGATTTACGGCAGGGGCTTTTCGCTGCAGGGCGCCGGCCCGGTAAGGCCGGCTGGCGTGCCGATCAGCGCACGACCGGAGGGTACTCCAGTTCGCCGAAGGTGTATTCGCCGTTGGCCTTGGCTTGGGCCAGCTCGGCCTTGACCTGTTCGCGGGTCTTGCCGGGGGCGGTGGAGACCTGGACGGCGGGGTAGTCTTCTTCGCCGTAGGTCACCAGGCCGGCGGCCTTGGCCTGGGCCAGGTCGGCTTCCACCTGGGCGCGGGTCAGCGCATTGGCGTCAGCCTGGCCATACACGCCCTGGAACGGGACGTTGTTGGGCTCGATATTGGGCGAAGCGGCATGGGCGCCGGCGCTCAGCAAGCCCATCGAAACAAATAGCGCGGTAGCAAGGGTTTTCATAAGACCTCCATTCGTCTGTTGATCTGGGACTGAATCCGGCGGCCTTTCCGTCGTGGTTCGTTGTGTTTCCCGATGACTGCATTCTGCGCCGATCGGAACCTGGGATAAACCCTGATTTATTGAAAATATTTTTCCATTATTCGGTGCAATCGGTTTTTGTGTGCCGTTTAGCGCTTAAAAATGGCTTAATAGGCCAGGGTGCCTTGGCCGCTGGACGAGCGCGCGCAAAAAGAAAGCGCCGGCCAAGCGGCCGGCGCCAAGGGGTGCGGAAAGCAGGCAGCGTCTAGGGCGTTGCCTTCTTGGCCGGGGTGAAGTCGCCCGCCACGGCGGTGCTGAACCCGGCCGGGTCCAGGTACTTGCGCAACGCCGCGTTGACCTGCTCGGGTGTCAGGGCGGCGATCTGGCGGTCCATCTGGGCGGACCATTCGAAGGTGCGGCCCCGCTTCAGGTAGTCGATCCAGGTCGAGGCCAGGACGTCATCCTGCGCCCGCGCCAGCTTGCGATAGTTGAGCAGCGCCGCGATGCCGTCGCGCACTTCTTCGTCGCTGAAGCCGTCTTTCAGGGCTCGCGCCAGCTCCTCGCCGATGGCTTGCTCGAGCCGCTCGCGGTTCTGCGGCGCATAAATGGCATAGATGGTCCAGTTGGCCGAAGGTTCGAACGAGGACACCGCCAGCGAGCTGCGGACGTTGTACGAGAGGCCCTCGGTCTCGCGCACGCGGTTCCACAGTCGCGAGGTCTCGGACGTGCCCAGCAGGAAGTTGGCCAGGTACAGCGCGGGGAAGTCCGGGTCGGTGTCCTGCAGCTTGAGCGGCATGCGCGAGATGTAGAAGGCGTTGGCCTTGTCGGGCGTATCGATGCTGTACTGCTTCGAGGCCACGTCGCGGTACGGGTCGTCCAGCCGGGTATAGGCGGGCGCGCGCTTCCAGTCCTTCAGGCCGGCCGCCAGCGTCTGCTTGACCGCGGCGGGGTCGAAATCGCCGACCGCCGAGAACTTGACGGCGCCCGCGCCGTAGAAGCGCTCGTGGAACGCCGCCAGCGGGCCGCGCTCCAGGGCCTTGGCCTCGGCCAGGGCTTCCTCGAACGAGGGCACGTAGCGCACGTCGTCGGCCGGCCACGGGTTGTTGTGGCGGGCCAGCGCGCGCGAGGCCAGGGCGGTGGGCTCGGTCATGGCGCTGCGGATCGAGGTAATGGCCTGGCGCTGGTATTCCTCGACCTGCGCCGCCGGGAAGTCCGCATTGCGCACGATGTCCAGCACCAGCGCCAGCAGCGCGGGCAGGTGTTCGCTGGCGGTGGACATGGACACGGCGAGGTCGGTGCCCGAGCCGCGGAATTCCACCTGGGCCTGCAGGGCGTCGAAGCGGTCCTGGATGTCCTGGCGCGACAGCTTGGGCGTGCCGCGCTCGAGCAGGTCGGCCACCGCCGAGGCGTTGACGCGTTGTCCGCGCAGACTGTCGGCGTCGCCGAACTGCACCAGCAGTTCGGCCTGCACGCGGCCGCCGCGCGTGGCCTTGGGCAGCAGGGCCAGCGCCACCGGCCCGTTGGGCAGGTCCAGCTGGCTGCGCTGTGTGAGCTTGTCGATGTTCTCCGGCGTGGGATCGAAGGCGTCGGCCTGCTTGAAGTCGGGGTCGCCTTGGTAATCCTTGAGCAGGGTCGCCAGGTCGGGGCGCTGGGCGGCGGGGGCGCGCTGGGGTTTCTCGGTGGGGATGTAGCGGCCTTCGGTCCGGTTGCTAGCCACCAGGTAGGCATCAGCCACGCGCTGCACGTCGGCCAGCTTGGCTTCGCGCACGCGGTCGCGCTGCACGAAGAACAGGCGCCAGTCGCCCGCCGCGATCGCCTCGGATAGCGCCACGCCGATTTTCTCCGGGTCGGCGTAGATCTGCTGCCAGGCCGTCAGCCATTTGCTGCGGGCCCGGTCCAGTTCGGCCTGGGTGAAGGGCTTGCCGGCCAGCGATTCGAGCGTGGCGGTCAGTGTCCGCAGGGCCTGGTCCTGGTCCATGCCGGGCTGCAATTGCGCGCCGAACATGGCGATGCCGGGATCGTGCTGGTCCATGGTGAAGCCGAACACGTCGGTGGCCTGCTTGGTGGGCACCAGCGCATGGTACAGGCGGCCGGACGGCGTATCGGCCAGGATGGTCGCGGCCAGGTCGAATGCGGCGTAGTCGGGGCTGCCGGCGGCCGGTATGTGATACATGGCCGCCACCAGGGGCGTCCCGCCGGCGCGGCGCAGGGTCACGGCGCGCTCGCCGTCCTGGACCGGCTCGACGGTGTACTCGGGCGGCAGCTCGCGCTGCGGCTTGGGCAGCTTGCCGAGCGTGTCGCGGATGGCGTCCAGCGTGCTTTGCGGGTCGAACTTGCCGGCCACGATCAGCACCGCGTTGTCGGGCTGGTAATACTGGTGGTAGAACGCCCGCAATTGGCCGACGTCGACATTTTCCACGTCGGAGCGCGCGCCGATGGTGCTCTTGCCGTAGCTGTGCCACTGGTACGCCGCCGCCTGCATCTTCTGCATCAGCACGCGGAACGGGTTGTTCTCGCCGCTTTCCATTTCGTTGCGCACCACGGTCATCTCGGAGTCGAGGTCTTCCTTGGCGATCAGGGAATTGACCATGGCATCGGCCTGCCAGCCCAGGTACCACTTGAGGGTTTCCGGGTTGGCCGCGAAGCTGGCGAAGTAATTGGTGCGGTCGGCCGAAGTGGAGCCGTTGGCCTGCAGCCCGCGCCGCGAGAATTCGCCCAGCGCGTTGCGCACCGTCGGGGTGCCCTTGAACAGCATGTGTTCCAGCAGGTGGGCCATGCCGGTCTGGCCGTAGTTTTCCTGGCGCGATCCCACCAGGTAGGTCATGTTGACCGTGGTGGTGGGTTTGGAGGCGTCGGGCGCCAGCAGTACGCGCAGCCCGTTGGCCAGGCGGTATTCGGAAATGCCCTCGACCGAGGCGACTTCGGACAGGCCCGCCGGCGCATTGGCGGCGCCGGCCTGGAAGGCCAGGAACGACGTGATCAGCAAGGCGTTCAGCCGGGCGGACAAACCGGAAAGCGAAAAACGCATGGCAGCAATCCATGTAACGGACGAATGTCGTTGGAGTGTATACGGATCGGATGGTTCCGATTTGAACCGCTTCCCGTCCCGGGTGTAAGCTGTACTGGACCACTGCCGTTACAAAAGACGGGATGCGCGAGGGCCTGCCAGCAGGCTTCCCGTCCTGCGCCTGCGCCGGGGCCGTCGGCCCGCAGGCGCCTGTCGTTCGCGCGCTTGTTGCCGGCGCCGGGCCGGCCAACCTGACCGGAGGAACGGCCATGCTGACCGATCTCGTCACGCGCGCCCTGTCCCAGCTGATCGGCACGCCGCTCAGCCAGGATCGCATCAAGGGACGTTTCCGCTATGCCTATGCCAGCGACGATGGCCAGTTCGTCGCCATCCTGGGACACGACCTGACCACCTATGTCGTCGATGTCCCGGCGCAGCGTTATTGCGCCGAGTGCGGCGGCTCGCCGCGCGGCTTTGCCGGCCATGTGCTCGAAATGGAAGGCCTGCCCTCGCAACTGCGCCGCTGGCCGGCCGCCAACGAACTATTCGATCTCGACATGGACAGCGACGATATCTCGTGGCGCCGCTGTCCGGGCCCGCAGGAGCATTTCTCGGTACCAGCCGGGCAGACGCGCGCGGCCTAGCCGAAGCGCCTGCCGGTGTGCCGGATGGGTTGCGCCGCTACAATGCGCGCATGGAATCCGCCGCCCCTTGCCCGATGCCGTCCGGCGCCACGCTGGTCGAGTGCACGCACACGCGCCATGCCGGCGCGATCCTGGCCATTTTCAACGACGCCATCCTGACTTCCACGGCCCTGTACGATTACAAGCCGCGCGCCGCCGCGTCCATGGAAACCTGGTTCCAGGCCAAGGCGGCCGGCCGGTTCCCGGTCGTGGGGTTCGAAGACGCGGAGGGCGAGCTCATGGGCTTTGCCAGCTATGGCACCTTTCGCGCCTGGCCGGCCTATAAATACACGGTGGAGCACTCGGTCTACGTCGACAGCCGCTTCCGCGGGCAGGGGCTGGGCGAGGCGCTGATGCGCGTACTGATCGATCGCGCCCGCCAGGGCCAGGTGCACGTGCTGGTGGGCGGCATCGACGCGGCCAATGCGGGCAGTATCCGCCTGCACGAAAAACTCGGCTTCAAGCATGCCGGCACCATCGCCCAGGCCGGCTTCAAGTTCGGCCGCTGGCTCGACCTGGCGTTCTACCAGCTGACCCTGGACACGCCCGCGCAGCCGGTCGACGGCTGAGCGCGCCGCGCTCTTATTTCGAGAGCAGCCGCATGGCCTGCTCGAGGCCGGCCACCGTCACCGGGAACATGCGCTGCTGCATGATGTCGCGCAACAGCGCGATCGACTGCCGGTATTGCCATGAGGCGGTGGGCTCGGGATTGAGCCACGCGGCCTTGGGCCAGGCGTCCAGCAGGCGGCGCAGCCAGACCGCGCCGGGCTCTTTGTTGTAGTGCTCGACCGAGCCGCCCGGCTGCAGGATCTCGTACGGGCTCATGGTGGCGTCGCCGACGATGATCAGCCGCCAGTCGGGGTTGTACTTGCGCAGCACGTCCCAGGTATCGAAGCGCTCGTTCTGGCGCCGGCGGTTGCTCTGCCACAGGCTTTCATACGGGCAGTTGTGGAAGTAATAGACCTCCAGGTTGCGGAACTCGCTGCGGGCGGCGGAGAACAGTTCTTCGACGCGCGCGATGTGGTCGTCCATGCTGCCGCCCACGTCCAGGAGCATCAGCACCTTGACGGTATTGTGGCGTTCCGGCACCAGCCGCAGGTCCAGGTGGCCGGCGTTGCGCGCCGTGCTGGCGATGGTGTCGTCCAGGTCCAGCTCGAGCTCGGCGCCTTCGCGCGCGAAGCGGCGCAGCCGCCGCAACGCCACCTTGAAATTGCGCGTGCCAAGTTCGATCTGGTCGTCGTAGTCGCGGAACTGGCGCATGTCCCAGACCTTGACCGCGCTGCGGTTGCCGGCCGAGTCGCCGCCCACGCGTATGCCTTCCGGGTGGTATCCGCCGTTGCCGAATGGCGAGGTGCCGCCGGTGCCGATCCATTTGCTGCCGCCGGCGTGGCGTTCTTTCTGTTCCTCCAGGCGTTCCTTGAAGAGCTCCATCAGCTTGTCCCAGCCATGCCGCTGGATGGCGGCCTTTTCTTCCGGGGTCAGGCTTTTCTCGAATTGCTTGATCAGCCAGTCGAGCGGGATTTCCTTGCCGGCCGGCAGCGCCGCCTCGACGCCCCGGTAATAGGCGCCGAACGCCTTGTCATAGCGGTCGTAGAGCGATTCGTCCTTCACCAGGGCGGCCCGCGCCAGGAAATAGAAGTCGTCCAGCGTGGGCGGCATGACCTGCGCGCGCAGGGCTTCCAGCAGGGTCAGGTATTCCTTGACCGAGACGGGCAATTGGTGGGCGCGCAGGTGGTAGAAGAATTCGATCAGCATGGCGGCCTGGCCGTGGCGGGGATTCAGCGCCGCTGGGAGCCGCGCGTCATGGCGGCCAGCCGTTCCAGCAACTGCACGTCCTGCTCGTTCTTGAGCAGGGCGCCGGCCAGCATCGGCACCGAGGCCGCCGCGTGGGCGTCGATCTGGGCCGCGCTGGCGCCTTCGGCCAGCAGCAGTCGCAGCCAGTCCAGCAGTTCGGAGGTGGACGGCTTCTTCTTCAGCCCGGGCGCCTCGCGCAATGCGAAGAAGGTGTCCAGCGCGGCCCGCAGCACGTCCTGCTTCAGGTCGGGGAAGTGCACGCCGACGATGTCGCGCATGGTCTCGCGGTCGGGGAAGCGGATGTAGTGGAAGAAGCAGCGCCGCAGGAACGCGTCGGGCAGGTCCTTCTCGTTGTTGGAGGTGATGATGACCAGTGGCCGGTGGCGCGCGGCGATGGTCTGGCGCGTCTCGTACACATGGAATTCCATGCGGTCCAGTTCGCGCAGCAGGTCATTGGGAAATTCGATGTCGGCCTTGTCGATTTCGTCGATCAGCAGCACCACGGGCTCGGACGATTCGAACGCCTGCCATAGCGTGCCCGGCACGATGTAATTGCGGATATCGCGCACCTTTTCGTCGCCCAGTTGCGAATCGCGCAGGCGCGACACGGCATCGTATTCGTACAGGCCCTGGTGGGCCTTGGTGGTGGACTTGATATGCCACTGCAGCAGCGGCCGGCCCAGCGCCTGCGCAACTTCCTCGGCCAGCATGGTCTTGCCCGTGCCCGGCTCGCCCTTGATCAGCAAGGGGCGCTGCAGCGTCAGCGCCGCATTGACGGCAAGCTTCAGATCGTCGGTGGCGACGTAGCGTTCGGTTCCTTCGAAGCGGGATGCGGGGGAAGTCTGGGCAGCGGGCATGGGCGGTGGCGTAGGCAGTTGAGGCGCCGGCAGGCGTGCGCGGGTTGGTATGGCTCGGCAACAATTATCGTACAATCGCAGGGTTTTGTAGCTGGGCATAGACCCGGCGCTCATCCCTAGCCAAGTTTTCAGCCTTACCAAGAGCCATTCCAATGAAGTTGAGAACCTCTCTGTCCGTGCTGGCCACGGTGGCGTCCTGTGCGATCGCCGGCCAGGCGGTCGCCGCCGATGCAGCGCCGGTCGGTAATGTCCAGAACGCCCGCGACAAAGTCTCCATGTGCATCGGTTGCCATGGCATTCCGGGATACAAAGCCAGCTTTCCGGAGCTCTACCACGTTCCGATGATCGCCGGGCAAAACGCCAAGTACATCGAGGCGGCCCTCAATGAGTACAAGAAGGGTGCGCGCAGCCATCCCACGATGGACGCCATCGCCGGCAGCCTGAGCGATCAGGACATCGCCGACCTGGCCGCGTACTACTCCAATCTCAAGTAATCCGGGGGCAAACCATGAAACGCTATACGCTGACCCTCGCGGGCGTCGTGCTGGCCGCCGCCGGCTGCGCCGCGCAGGCGCAAGACCTGGCCGCCGGCAAGGCGGTGTTCGACAAATTCAATTGCGCGTCGTGCCACGGCGCGGATGCCAAGACCGCGGTGGACCCGAGCTACCCGATCCTGGCCGGCCAGCACGCCGACTACCTGAAGCAGGCGCTGCATTCGTACAAGCGCGGCGCCGCCGGCGCGCCGGCTTCGTCGAACGTGCGCAAGAACCCCATCATGGGCGCGTTTGCCGCCCAGTTGTCGGACCAGGACATCGCCCACGTGGCCGAATGGCTGGCGGCGCAGCCCAGCGACCTGGGCGTGCGCAAGTAGCGCGCCGGTCCCTTCGCGCCCATGAAAAACCCCGCGCCTGCCGCGGGGTTTTTCATGCCGTGGCGTCCCAAGCCCGGCGCGCCGGCGGGCGCGGGCCTCAGCGTTCGGCGCGCTGCCGGATGAGTTCGATGTAGGCGTCGCTATCGAGCGGCGTGCCCAGGCGCTGCGCCTCCCAGACCACCTGGCCCAGGCATTCCATGATGTCGTGCGCCGCCTGGTGCGCATCGCTGCGCGCCACCAGCTTCTGGTACGCGGCGCGAATGCCGTGGGGATGGTCGATCGACAACTGCTCGGCGATGGCCAGGTGCATCGACAGATGCAGGAAGGGGTTGGTGCGGCCGTGCTCGACCGGGTATTCGGCGGTCATGGCGTCCGGGTGTTCGAGATCGCCGTGGTATTCAGGGTGCTCGATGACCCAGTCCAGCGCCATGGACTCCAGCGGCGTCAGAACCTCGGCCGCGCGGTGCTTGCGCCAGGTCTCGATGAAGAATTCGCGGACTTGGTCGCGGGAAGGGTTGAACATGGGGGAGGGGGCGGCCGTCGGCCTGAAAGACAACAGCTGCCATTTTAGCGCCCCTGGGGTGGCATCCCTGTGAGGGCAGGGCGTCCGGCACCCTCGCGAGCCGCCCGCACCAGACCTCGCCGGCCGCGCCTCCAGGCCGCCCTTCCGGACGCGACGCCCCAATGCGAGCTAGAATTGGGGGTTGTCCGCCATCCGGCTCGGGTTGCTAAGGGGCTTCCAGCCTGCGCCGCCCCCGGTCAGGCGAGCGCGCAAAACCACCCGGAGCAACTGGAGCATTCATGTCCTACCAACATATCAAGGTTCCCGCAGGGGGCCAGAAAATCACGGTCAATGCCGACTTCTCGCTGAACGTGCCCGACCAGGCCATCGTTCCGTACATCGAGGGTGACGGCACCGGCGCCGACATCACCCCGGTCATGATCAAGGTCGTCGACGCGGCCGTGCAGAAGGCCTACGGCGGCAAGCGCAAGATCCACTGGATGGAAGTCTACGCCGGCGAGAAGGCCACCAAGGTGTACGGCCCCGACGTCTGGCTGCCCGACGAAACCCTGGAAGTCGTGAAAGACTACGTGGTGTCGATCAAGGGCCCGCTGACCACGCCCGTCGGCGGCGGCATCCGCTCGCTGAACGTGGCCCTGCGCCAGCAGCTCGACCTGTACGTCTGCCTGCGCCCGGTGCGCTACTTCAAGGGCGTGCCGTCGCCCGTGCGCGAGCCGGAAAAGACCGACATGGTCATCTTCCGCGAGAACTCCGAAGACATCTACGCCGGCATCGAATACCAGGCCGAAACCGAGCAGGCCAAGGAACTGATCCAGTTCCTGCAGACCAAGCTCGGCGTCAAGAAGATCCGCTTCCCGAATACCTCGTCGATCGGCATCAAGCCGGTGTCGCGCGAAGGCACCGAGCGCCTGGTGCGCAAGGCGATCCAGTACGCCATCGACAACGACCGCGCCTCGGTCACCCTGGTGCACAAGGGCAACATCATGAAGTTCACCGAAGGTGGCTTCCGTGACTGGGGCTACGAGCTGGCCCAGAAGGAATTCGGCGCCCAGCTGATCGACGGCGGCCCGTGGTGCAAGTTCAAGAATCCCAAGACCGGTCGCGAGATCATCGTCAAGGATTCCATCGCCGACGCCTTCCTGCAGCAGATCCTGCTGCGCCCGGCCGAGTACGACGTCATCGCTACCCTGAACCTGAACGGCGACTACATCTCCGACGCGCTGGCCGCGCAGGTGGGCGGCATCGGCATCGCCCCGGGCGCCAACCTGTCCGACTCGGTCGCCATGTTCGAAGCCACGCACGGCACGGCGCCCAAGTACGCCGGCAAGGACTACGTCAACCCGGGCTCGGAAATCCTCTCGGCCGAGATGATGCTGCGCCACATGGGCTGGACCGAAGCGGCGGATCTCATCATTGCCAGCATGGAAAAATCCATCCTGTCGAAGCAGGTCACCTATGACTTCGCCCGTCTGCTCGAAGGCGCCACCCAGGTGTCGTGCTCGGGCTTCGGCCGAGTCATGATCGACAATATGTAATTGTGACCCCAGGCGGCCGCCCCTGGCCGCCCGTGGTCCGGAAGCCGTCCCGCGGGACGGCTTTTTTGCGCCTTAATACCCGGATGAAACAATGGACAGATATTATCCATATGTATTAAAAACATGACCTGGCGTTGGCGGGTCTGAAAATCCATCCAAAAAAGCACTCGCCGGAAAAGCAGCAGGCAAGCCGCCTGCGAGACACCCCGACATCACATCTGTTGCTTGCACGCCATAAATCCGATGTTTATGAAAGTGTATTAAGTAACTTAATGTTTTGTTTCTAAATTTTTCCCTAGAGGGAAATTGTTGATTTTCGCGGCCTTTCGGAAATCTTTTGATTACTTGTGTAGTTCCTCGTTTTGGTGAATGCAACGCCTTTCCCTAACGTATGGGTTCGGAACTGTCTCCGCGGGTGGAGACAGACGGCTTTCACTCTTGATCGGGATGAGGACATGAAACTAACAAGAACCTTGCTCGCCGGCGCAATCCTTGCCGGCATCGGCGGCACCGCGTACGCAGAAACGTCGGTGACCCTGTACGGCTTGATCGACGTCGGTATCACCTACCAGCGTGGCAAAGTGGGCACCGAGGATGTCAACCGCCCGTTGCACGGGGGTGATTACCAGTCCCGCATCGGCATGACTGACGGCATCCAGAGCGGTTCGCGCTGGGGCCTGCGCGGCACCGAAGACCTGGGCGATGGCCTGTCGGCGGTGTTCGTGCTGGAAAGCGGCTTCGGCGCCAGCAACGGCAACAGCAAGCAGGGCGATCGCCTGTTCGGCCGCCAAGCCACCATCGGCCTGGCCCACCAGTCGTTCGGTCAACTCGACCTGGGTCGCCAGACCAACATCGCTTCGAAGTACTTCGCCGACATCGATCCGTTCTCGCTCAGCTACCTGAACTCCTCCATGGGTTCGGCGTTCAGCGCCGCCGACACGGTTCGCTATGACAACATGGTGATGTACCAGACCCCGAGCTGGAGCGGCTTCCAGGCTGGTATCGGCTACTCGTTCTCGACCGACGACGTCGAAGGCCCGACCAACTTCGAAACCGACGAGAACAACAAGGCCCTGACGGCCGGCGTGCGCTACACCGGCGGCCCGCTGCAAGTGGCTTTGACCTACGACCAGCAGTGGCGCGAGCCCAGCCAGCCGCAACCCAAGCAGATCATCCTGGGCGCGGCCTACGACTTCGAAGTCGTGAAGCTGTCGCTGGCCTACGGCCGCACCGAAGACGGCGTGTTCCTGGGTCAGGACTTCGACCTGGGCGGCGGCTATGCCAACCCCAACACCCCGGCCAAGGGCCTGGGCAACACCAACGATCGCTTCACCTGGGACGGCCTGAAGATCAATTCGTACCTGGTCGGTGTGAGCGCGCCCATCGGCGGCGCCAGCAACGTGTTCGCGTCGTGGCAGCGTGCCGACCCGAACAAAGAGCTGGAGAACATGGATATCTACAGCCTGGGCTACACCTACGATCTGTCCAAGCGGACCAACCTGTATGCGATCGGCTCGTACGCCGACGGCTACGCGTTCGTCGACGGCAACAAGATGCTGACGGTGGGCGTCGGCCTGCGTCACCGCTTCTGATCAGGGTACGGGTTGCCCTTTTTCCGAGCGGAGTCGGGGCACCTTTCTTTGGCCATCCATTCGTGGATGGCCTTTTTTATGCCTTCGCCGTGCCGGCCGGGTAGGGCGGCCCGCCCCGCTCGGCAATGCGCCGCCGGTTCAGGGCCAGGGCCTGCGGGGTAGGGGTCCAGTCGCCCCACAGCGCGGGCGGGATGTCGGCGTGCACTTGCGCCAGCGGCGCCAGGAAGCCCGGCCGGTAGCCGCGCCGCTGCATTTCCTCTACCAGTTCGGCGTGACGGCGGGCCAGGTAGCCCAGGCGCGTATAGAAAAACAACAAATGGCCCTTGCCCAGGGTGTATTCGGCGGGCCGGGGTACCGGACCGCGTTCCCAGGCCTTGCGGGCCAGGGCGAAGACGCGCGGCAGCTCGCGATACTCGGCCACCAGGTGCTGGCGCGTCAGCTCTTGCACGGGGACGCAATTGATGCGGGTCATGGCCTTGCCGATGAATCAAATCGCTTATCTTAGCGGGCACCGACCCGGCGCGGGGTTTGGTGTGCACCATATTGGTGCATTCAATCACATGTTTCAGCGCCGTCTTAGGGCATTCCCCTAGTGTGACAATCCCGTTCATGGTGCAGAATCCTGATCCATGCAGGTGAGGAGACAAACAGCCCTGCATGGGCGACCGGCGGCACCGGTATAACAAACTGGCAGTACCCAATAAAAGCAAAACGCACAACGGCTGGCACCATTACGTGCCGGCCGTTGTCGCTTCCAAGGCCCGGGTTGGTGCATAAGGGCTTTTCAAGCGCTGCGTAACCGGATATTAATCACGCATGCCGCAAACCCGCCCCCAGACCGCTTCCCCCGCCACCTCGCCCTATTGGCGGCGCAATGTCCGGCTGATCGCCATCCTGACCGCTTGCTGGGCGGCGCTGACTTTCCTGCCGGCTTTTTTCGCCCGCGACCTGTCGTTCGACTTCATCGGCTGGCCGTTCTCGTTCTGGATGGCCGCCTACGGCGCGCCGCTGTCGTACCTGGTGCTGATCGGCATCTATGCCCGCCTGATGAACCGCGCCGACGCGCGCGAGCGCCAGGACGACGAGCGGGGCGGCTGATGCCATTCACCGGCGACAATCCGCGCGAATTCGACATTCGGCTGCGGCGCATCTATGTGTTGTACACGGCCGGCTTCGCCCTGCTGATCCTGCTGCTGGGCCTGGCCGAAGTGGCCGGCATGGCGCGCAACTGGATCGGCTACGTGTTCCTGCTGGTCACGGTGAGCCTCTACGCCGGCATCGGCATCGTGTGCCGCACCTCCGACCAGGTCGAATACTACGTCGCCGGGCGCCGCGTGCCGGCCTTCTACAACGGGATGGCCACCGCCGCCGACTGGATGTCGGTGGCCTCTTTCATCGGCGTGGCCGGCACGCTATACCTGACAGGCTACGGCGGGCTGGCCTATATCATGGGCTGGACCGGCGGCTACGTGCTGGTGGCGCTGCTGCTGGCGCCGTATCTGCGCAAGTTCGGCCAGTACACGATCCCGGATTTCATGGGCGCCCGCTATGGCGGCAACCTGGCGCGCCTGGCCGGCGTGGCGTGCGCCGTGTTGTGTTCGTTCACCTACCTGGTGGCGCAGATCTACGGCGTGGGCATCATCACCACGCGCATGACCGGCATCTCGTTCGAACTGGGCATCTTCGTGGCGCTGGGCGGCATGCTGGTGTGCTCGTTCCTGGGGGGCATGCGCGCCGTCACCTGGACCCAGGTAGGCCAGTACATCATCCTGGTGGTGGCGTACCTGGTGCCGGTGGTGTGGTTGTCGGTCAAGCACACTGGCATGCCCTTGCCGCAGCTCTCGGCCGGCACGGTGTTGCAGCAGGTCACCGAGAAGGAAGACCAGTTGCGCAAGGACGTCTCCGAGCTGCAGGTCCGCCAGCTGTGGCAGGCGCGCGCCGACGAGATGACGCAGCGCCTGCAGGCGCTGCCGGAGTCGTGGGAGCAGGAAAAGGACAAGCTGCGCAGCCGCCTGGCGCAACTGACCGCCACCGATGCGCCCATGGTCGAGGTCCGCTCGCTGGAGCGCGAACTCGAGGCCTATCCGGCCAGCGTGGAGGAGGCCCGGGTATTGTGGTCGCAGGCGCGGGCCGCCTTCGAGGCGCGCAGCGCGCCGCCGGTTCCCCACGCCGAGCCGTTCCCGGCCAAGGACCCAGAGGAACGGCAGCACATGCGCGTCAATTTCCTGGCGCTGGTGCTGTGCCTGATGCTGGGCACGGCCGGCATGCCGCATATCCTGATGCGGTCCTACACCACGCCATCGGTTGTCGAGGCGCGCCGCTCGGTGTGCTGGTCGCTGCTGTTCATCCTGTTGTTGTATTTCATGGCGCCCGCCCTGGCGCTGCTGGTCAAGTACGAGGTCTATACCCAGGTGGTCGGCACGGATTTCCTCAGCCTGCCCAACTGGGTGCACGCCTGGAGCGCGGTCGACATCAACTTGCTGAACCTGCTCGACGTGAACCGCGACGGCACGGTCCAGCTGGGCGAGATCAGCATGGGGGCGGACGTGGTGGTGCTGGCCATGCCGGAAATCGGCGGGCTGCCATATATCATTTCGGGCCTGGTGGCGGCTGGCGGGCTGGCCGCCGCCCTGTCAACCGCCGACGGGCTGTTGCTGACCCTGTCGAACTCGCTGTCGCACGACATGTGGTACCGGCTGGTGTCGCCCCGCATGTCGGCGGCCCGCCGCGTCATGGTGTCCAAGATCCTGTTGCTGGGCGTGGCTTTCGGGGCCGCCTGGGTGGCGGCGCGCAAGCCGGCCGACATCCTGTTCATGGTGTCGGCGGCGTTTTCGTTCGCCGCCTCGTCGTTCTTCCCGGCCCTGGTCATGGGGATCTTCTGGCGGCGCGCCAACAAGTGGGGCGCCACGCTGGGCATGTTCGCCGGCCTGGCGACCACATTCACCTACATGGCGCACACGCATCCCTGGCTGCGCGAATGGGTGTTCGGCGTGGACCGGGGCCAGCCGGTGGACCTGTGGTGGGGCATACAGCCGGTCGCCGCCGGCGTGTTCGGCGCGCCGGTGGCATTCATGACGATCATCGTGGTGTCGCTCTTGACGCCGCGGCCGGACCGGGCCACCGACATGCTGGTGCAATACCTGCGCGAGCCCGATGGCAAGCCGGCGCAATTGCCCTGAGCGCGCCGGCCGTCAGTGGCCGACCGATTTCGAGAAAACGTTCATGATGACCACGCCGGCGATGATCAGCGCAATGCCCAGGATGGCGGGCGCGTCTAGGTGCTGCTTGAAGAGCAGCGCGCCGACCAGCGAGATCAGCACGATGCCGACCCCCGACCAGATGGCATAGGCAATGCCTACCGGGATCTCGCGCAGCGTCAGGGCCAGGAAATAGAAAGCCACGGCATAGCCCGCCACGGTGATGGCCGACGGCAGGAGGCGGGTGAACCCCTCGGCGCTTTTCAGCGCGCTGGTGGCGATGATCTCGGCCACGATGGCGATGCCCAGGTAGACCCACTTCATCAGCGCCGCGCCCCCGCCCGCCGCAGCAGCACCAGCAGGGCGCCGGCGCCGCCTTCGCGCTCGGGCGCCTGCGAGAACGCCATGACGTCCTGCTTCTGCACCAGCCAGGTGCGGACCTTGTCCTTGAGGACTGGCTCCAGGCCCTGCGAGCCATAGCCCTTGCCGTGCACGATGCGCACGCAGCGGATGCCGTGCTCGAGGCATTCGTCCAGGAACGACAGCACGGCGTGGCGGGCCTGCTCGACCCGCAAGCCGTGCAGGTCCAGCTCGGCGCCGGCCGGCCATTGCCCGCGCCGCAGGTTGCGGGCGGTGTCGGGCGCGGCGTCGGCCCGCACGAAGGCGGTGCCGCCTTCGGACAGCAGGTGCGCCACCTCGCCGCCGTCCGATACCCCGGCATCGGCGCGCGCGGCGGACTCGCCGACAGCCGCGGCACGGCGCATGGCTACCGCGGCGCTGGCCGGCGCGGGCCGCGGCGCCGGAGGCGCGCGCCGGCCGCTCTGCTTGATGGGGGTGACCGCCTGCATGGCGCGCCGGAACGCGGCCGGGTCGAAGGCGGGCTCGTCGGCCGGCCGCGCCGGGGTGGCCGGCCCGGCCTGCGCGCGCGCCTGGCGGGCGCCTTGCTGCAGGCGCTTCAGGTCCGCCAGACCGGCCTTATTCCCCCGCATTCTCCAGCCACCGCTGCGCGTCCAGGGCGGCCATGCAGCCCGTGCCGGCGCTGGTAATGGCCTGGCGGTAGACGTGGTCCTGCACGTCGCCGGCGGCGAACACGCCGGGCACCGAGGTCATGGTGGCCATGCCGGACAGGCCGCTCTTGGTGATGATGTAGCCGTCCTTCATCTCGAGTTGGCCTTCGAAGATGCCGGTATTGGGCTGGTGGCCGATGGCGATGAAGGCGCCGGTGACCTTCAGGTCTTCGGTGGCGCCGGTGTCGGTGTGGCGGATGCGCACGCCGGTGACGCCGCCGTCGTCGCCCAGGACTTCGTCGAGCGTATGGAACAGCTTGAGCTCCATGTTGCCGTTGGCGACCTTGTCCATCAGCTTGTCGACCAGGATGGGCTCGGCGCGGAACTTGTCGCGGCGGTGGATGAGCGTGACCTTGCGGCAGATATTGGACAGGTACAGGGCTTCCTCGACGGCGGTGTTGCCGCCGCCCACCACGACCACGTCCTGGTTCTTGTAGAAGAACCCGTCGCAGGTGGCGCAGCCCGAGACGCCGCGGCCCATGAACGCCTCTTCGGACGGCAGGCCCAGGTACTTGGCCGACGCGCCGGTGGCGATGATGAGGGAGTCGCAGGTATAGACGTTGCCCGTGTCGCCGGTCAGGGTGAAGGGGCGGCGCGACAAGTCCACTTTGGCGATGTGGTCAAAGACGATGTCGGTGTTGAAGCGCTCGGCGTGCTGCTGGAAGCGCTGCATCAGGTCGGGCCCCTGGACGCCGGTGGCGTCGGCGGGCCAGTTGTCCACATCGGTGGTGGTCATGAGCTGGCCGCCCTGGGCCAGACCTGTAACAAGAACTGGCGCCAGATTGGCCCGCGCGGCATAGACGGCCGCCGTGTAACCGGCGGGGCCGGATCCGAGTATCAAAACTTTAGCGTGCTTGGGCGTGGACATAGGTAAGTATCTTTAGAGGGATGCCCAATTATAATGAGCCGCATGCCGCGTATTTCAACTGCTTCCCCGCGCGCCTCGCGCAACACCCGGAACGGCCCTTCGCCGTTGCAGGCACGAATTTCCGCCTTGCTGCGCGAAGCGCGCTGGATCCTGTTCGCCGCGCTGGCTGCCTGGCTGACGCTGGTGCTGGCCACCTGGTCGCCCGCCGACCCGGGCTGGTCGCATTCGGTGCCCGGCGGCGCCATTCATAACCAGGGCGGCACGCTGGGCGCCTACCTGTCCGATATCCTGCTGTACTTGTTCGGCTATTCCGCCTGGTGGTGGGTGGTCCTGCTGCTGCACCGGGTGCGCGCGGGCTATCGCCGCCTGGCCAGCCACCTGCGGGCGGGCGACGGCAAGCAGCCGGAGGTCCTGCCCCGTGTGCACTGGGAAGAGGGCGTCGGCTTTTTCCTGGTGCTGATCGGCTCGCTGGGCATCGAGGCGCTGCGCCTGTACAGCTGGGGCATGCACCTGCCGGGCGGCACCGACGGCGAAAGCGGCGCCGGCGGCGTCATCGGCCAGATGCTGGCCGGCTGGCTGTCCGAAGGCGTCGGCTTCACGGGCGGCACGCTGGCGCTGCTGGTGCTGTTGGCGGTGGGCCTGAGCCTGTTCTTCTCGTTTTCCTGGCTGCACGTGGCCGAGCGCGTCGGCGCCTGGCTGGAAGGCCTGGTGCGGCGCGCCCGCGATTCCTACACGGCGCGCCAGGACCGCAAGGTCGGCGAGGTGGCCAAGGCGGTGCGCACCGAGCAGGTCGAGGCCAAGCACGAGAAGCTCGTCCACGAGCAGCCGGTGCGCATCGAGCCCGCCATCACCGTGGTGCCGCGCTCCGACCGGGTCGAAAAGGAAAAACAGCAGACGCTGTTCGCGCCGCCCGCGGGCGAGGGCGACCTGCCGGCCATCAGCCTGCTGGACCCGCCGGCGCCCAACCAGGAAACGGTCTCGGCCGAGACCATCGAATTCACCTCGCGCCTGATCGAGAAAAAGCTGGCCGACTTTGGCGTGAACGTCACGGTGGTGGCGGCCCAGGCCGGCCCCGTGATCACCCGCTACGAGATCGAGCCGGCCACCGGCGTCAAGGGCAGCCAGATCGTCAACCTGGCCAAGGACCTGGCGCGCGCCCTCAGCCTGGTCAGCATCCGCGTGGTGGAAACCATCCCGGGCAAGAACCTGATGGGCCTCGAGCTGCCCAACCCACGCCGGCAGATGGTCAAGCTGTCCGAGATCCTCGGCTCGCAAACCTATCACGCCAGCCATTCGAACGTGACCATGGCGCTGGGCAAGGACATCGCCGGCAACCCGGTGGTGGCCGATCTGGCCAAGATGCCCCACCTGCTGGTGGCCGGCACCACCGGCTCGGGCAAGTCGGTGGGGATCAACGCCATGATCCTGTCCCTGCTGTACAAGGCCAGCGCCGCCGATACGCGCTTGATCCTGATCGATCCCAAGATGCTCGAGATGAGCGTCTACGAAGGCATCCCCCACCTGCTGGCGCCGGTGGTCACCGACATGCGCCATGCCGCCAACGCGCTGAACTGGTGCGTGGGCGAGATGGAAAAGCGCTACCGTCTCATGAGCAAGATGGGGGTGCGCAACCTGGCCGGCTACAACAACAAGATTCGCGACGCGATCAAGCGCGAGGAACCCATCCCCAATCCGTTCTCGCTGACGCCCGACGAGCCCGAGCCGCTGGCGCCGCTGCCCACCATCGTGGTGGTCATCGACGAGCTGGCCGACCTGATGATGGTGGTGGGCAAGAAGATCGAGGAACTCATCGCCCGCCTGGCGCAGAAGGCCCGCGCGGCCGGCATCCACCTGATCCTGGCCACCCAGCGCCCCAGCGTGGATGTCATCACGGGCCTCATCAAGGCCAACATCCCCACCCGCATCGCCTTCCAGGTGTCGTCCAAGATCGATTCGCGCACCATCCTCGACCAGATGGGCGCCGAGACCCTGCTGGGCCAGGGCGACATGCTCTACATGCCGCCGGGCACCGGCCTGCCGGTGCGGGTGCACGGCGCCTTCGTGCACGATGACGAAGTGCACCGCGTGGTCGAGCACCTCAAGGCGCAGGGCGAGCCGAACTATGTCGAGGGCCTGCTCGAAGGCGCGCTGGAAGGCGAGACCGGCGACGGCGTGGGCAGCGTCACCGGCTTCACCGATTCCGAAAGCGACCCGATGTACGACCAGGCCTGCGAAGTCGTGCTGAAGCATCGGCGCGCCTCCATTTCGCTGGTGCAGCGCCACCTGCGGATTGGTTACAACCGAGCGGCCCGGTTACTGGAACAGATGGAGCAATCGGGTATGGTGTCGGCAATGCAATCCAACGGCAACCGGGAGATCCTGGTGCCGTCCAAAGAGGAAGCCTGATGCCTGGTCTACGCCGGCTGGCCGCCGCGGCCGCCCTGCTGGTGCTGTGCCCGCTGGCCGCCCTGGCCGCCGATGCCCGCACCCAGTTGAAATCCTTCGTGGCCGAAATCAAGAGCGCCACGGGCTCGTTCACCCAGTCCACTGTGGGGCCGCAGGGCGCCACCCAGCGCGCCCAGAGCGGCACGTTTTCGTTCCAGCGGCCCGGCAAGTTCAAATGGGCGGTCAGCAAGCCCTATGAGCAATTGGTGGTGTCCGACGGCCAGCAGCTGTACCAGTACGACCCCGACCTGGCCCAGGTGACCGTGCGCAAGGTCGACCAGGCCATCGGCACCTCGCCGGCCGCCATTCTGTTCGGGTCGGGCGATCTCGAACAGGCTTTCCAGGTCGAGCCCTTGCCGGCGCGCGATGGACTGGAGTGGCTGCGCGCCAAGCCGCGCAACGCCGACGCCGGGTTTGCCCAGGTCGACATCGGCATGAAGGACAACCTGCCCGCGCGCGTGGAGCTGCTGGATGCTTTCGGCCAGACCACTCGCGTCGAGCTGTCCGGCATCCAGGCCAACCCGTCGCTGCCGGCCAGCGAGTTCCGCTTCACGCCGCCCGCTGGCGTGGACGTGGTCAAGATGTAGCGTCGTCCGGGTCCTGCAGGTTCAGCAGGCCGTCCACGGCGATGACGCCGTCCTGCCGCACGAACAGGGGGTTGATTTCCGCTTCGGCCACGCAGGCGCCACGCACGTGCGCCAGCCGCGAGAAGGCCACGATGGCATCGGCCAGCGCCTCGCAGTCGCCGCGCGGCAGCCCACGGAAGCCCCGCACCAGGCGCGTGGCGCGCACTTCCTCGATCATCTGCATGGCCTGGTCGCGCGCCACCGGCGCCAGCCGCACCGCGACGTCGGGCGCCAGTTCGGCGGCGACACCGCCGGCGCCCAGCACCACGATGGGGCCCACCAGCGGATCGCGGCGATAGCCCAGGATCAGCTCCAGCAGCCTGTCTTCCATCTGCTGCACCAGCATGCCATCCAGCCGCGCCTGCGGCGCGCGGGCGCGCACATCGGCCAGCATGCCGGCCGCCTGGCGCCGCAGCTCGGCGGCGTCGCGGATGCCGACGCGCACGCCGCCGGCGTCGGTCTTGTGGAGAATGTCGCGTGACGAGATCTTGAGCACCACGGGATAGCGCAGGTCGTGGGCCGGCGCATCGAGGGGAACCAGGCGCGTGGCCGCCATCGGCACTCCCAGCCGGCTGAAGACCTGGCCGGCCTCGTGTTCGGTCAGCGCGCCGGCGGCGGGCAGGCTGGCAGGCCAATCGAATGCCACATCCTGGTCCGGCGGCGGCGGGGCGACCGGACGGCGCAGGAACAGCGCCAGCGCCTCGGCGCACGATTCCGGGGTACGGAAGCCGGCAATGCCTTCCCGCTGCAGGACTTGCAGCGAAGCCATGGCTTCGGGCGCCAGGAACGCCGCCACCGGCTTGTCGTCCGGCTTGCGGGCGCGCACCAGCGGCTGCACCGCCAGCTCGGGGTGGAACTGCGCCGACGACCCCGCCACGCTCAGTACCGCGTCGCACCAGTCGCTCTCCAGCAATTGTTCCAGCAGGTCCTGGTATTGCGCCCCGCTGGCGGCCAGGGTCAGGTCGATGATGGGCGCCGGCCGCAGGCGCAGGCCCCGCGCCGCCATGCGGGCGATGAACTCGTCCGGCGGGCAGGCCGCCTCCAGCCCGCGCAGGCCCAGGTTGTCGACCACCGTGGCGGCGCCGCCGCCTGTGGTCGTGATGACCGCGACGCGGGGCGCGCGTGCCGGCGGCACATGCCGGCCATAGCGCAGCGCCAGCGGCACGATTTCGAACAGGGTCTCGAGAGATTGCACGCGCAGCACGCCATGGGCGCGCAGGAAAGCGTCGACAGCCGCGTCGTTGCCCGCCATGGCGCCGGTATGCGATTGCGCCAGCGCGTCGCCTTGCGCCGAGCGGCCCAGTTTGTAGGCCACTGCCGGCTTGCCGGCCGTCCTGGCGCGCTCCAGGGCACGCGCCAGGACGGGCGCGTCGCGCAGCGTTTCCAGGAACAGCAGGATGGCGCCGGTCTCATCGTCGTCGGCCAGCGCCGCGACGACTTCGCCCACGCTGATATCGCTTTCGTTGCCCACTGATACTGATTTGGCGAATCCGAAGCCCCGCGCCGCCGCGCGCGATAGCAGCGACCCCATCATCGAGCCGCTTTGCGACACCAGGCTCAGGGGGCCGGCTGGCAGGCTGTCGGATTCGAACACGGCGTTCACCGAGATGATGGCGCCGGCATGGATGTTGGCCAGGCCGATACTGTTGGGACCCAGCAGGCGCAGGCCCAGCCGCCGCGCCTGCGCCACCAGTGCGTCCTGCGCCGCGCGCCCCTGCGCGCCGGTTTCGCCGAAGCCGTCGCTGTAGATCGTGACGACCTTGGCCCCGGCGCGCGCGCAGGCTTCGAGCTGGCCGGCCACCTGGGCGCCGGGGACCATGATGAAGACATGGTCGACCGGGCCTGGCAGCGCATCCAGGCCGGGGTAGGCCGGTTCGTTCAGGATCTCGGTCCGCGCGGGATTGATGGGAAAGATGCGGCCGCCGTAGCCGTGCTTGCGCATGAAACGCAGCGGCCGGGCGGTGTTCTTGGCGGGATCGCCGGATGCGCCCACCAGGGCGATCGCCCGCGGGGCGAGCAGGGCTTGGGCAAACGTACCGTCGTGCATGGACAAAGTCGCAGTGGAAAGAGGAAGGGGGAACAGGGCCTAGACAGGCCGGTGCAGTTGCAGGTCGCGAACCGGCAGGGACTCGAGCCGCCAGGCCTGGTCGCGCAGCCGGCGCGCGCCGGCCGCGCCCAGTACCGGCCCCGCCAGCTCGTCGAACTTGGCGTCCAGCTCGGCATCGCTCAGCGGCGCCTCGGGATCACCCTTGCGGTACGGGGCGAAATGGCTGTGGCGGACGCCGGCGCGCGTGTGGATGGTGACCCGCGCGGCGCGCTGGCCCGGGAACGCGGCGGTCAGCGCCGGATCGGCGCGCAGCGTGATGCGGTCCATCAGCGCGCGCAGCGCGGGGTCGGCCAGGCGCGCGGGCTCGAAGGCATCGAGGCGCACCGAGCCATACTGCAATGCGTGCGCCACGACATAGAACAGGCTGAACTTGCCCTCGAACGGCGTGCGCGGGTCGCGGTTGCCGGTCACATCCAGCGTGGCCTGGTAGGCGTCCACCTCGATGCGTTCGATATCTGTCGGGGTGAGGCCGTGCTGGGCGCGCAGGGCCAGTGCCGCGTCGATGGCGGCGAAGGTGTGGCCGCAGCAGCCATGGTTCTTCTGGGTGATATGCAGGATGTTGTAGTGCTCGCCCAGCCCGTGCGCGGCGCGCGCCCAGTCCGGGCTGTCGGCCAGTGCCGCGCCGAAGCCGACCGGGCCGTCGAGCATGCCGGCCGCGCCTGTCAGGCCATGCGCGGCGCCCAGGCCCGCGCGCACGCCGGCATTGGCGGCATTGCCGGCGTGCAGCGCCTTGGTCATTGCGTCGGACCGGAAGGCCTGCTGCAGGCCGGCCGCGAAACTGGCCGCGGTGGCCAGCGCATGCCGCATGGCCTGGGCATCGCCCGGCGCTGCCAGCGCCGCCGCGGCGGCGGCCGCGCCGAAGGCGCCGACGGTGCCAGTGGTATGGAAGTAGCGGTAATGCGCGGGTTGTACGGCCGCGCCGATGCGGGTCGATATCTCGTAGCCGGCCACAATGGCGTTGAGCAGCGCCGCGCCGCTGGCGTCGCGTTCTTCCGCCACCGCCAGGGCCGCGGCGATCACTGGGCAGCCGGGGTGGTAGACCGCATCGCGGTAGATGTCGTCGAATTCCACGGCGTGCGAGGCGCTGCCGTTGATCCAGGCCGCCGTGGGACTGAACGCCGTGGTGCCGCAGCCCGGCAGGCTCGAGCGGCCCGCGCCCAGCTCGGGGCGGTGCGCCGCCAGCAGCTGCGGGCAGGGCGCCACCCGGGTGCCGGGGTACAAGGCGGAAAACCAGTCCAGCACGGCGCGCTTGGCGTGGTGGATGACGTCGGCGGGCAACTGGCGCGTGCCGTCGCGGGCGCCGTAATCGGCGAGTTGTTCGAGGATCATGCGGTGTCTCCGGCGTGCATGGCCCGGCCTGTCCAGGCGGCCGGGACCTGCGGGTACTCTAGCGACCCGGCCGGCGGGACGGCTGCAAAATCGGCGAAACCTGCTATGCCGTTTTTTCAAACCGGGCGTGCGCCCGGCTCCTAACATGCTGGTCCATGGGCGCGCCGCCGCCGCTTGCGAGAGCGCCGCGTCCATGGACCAAGATGAGGAGACATTCGTGAAGATTCGCTTCAGTGCGCGGGTGGCCGCGTCCCTGTTGGCCATGGCCGGCCTGGCAGCCGCAGCGCAGGCGGCCGGCCAGGCCGACGACTATCCCGCGGGCCCGATCACCCTGCTGGTGGGCTTTCCGGCCGGCGGCCCCTCCGACACGGCCGCGCGCATCCTGGCCAGCCGCCTCGAGGCCGAGATGCCCGGCGCGCGCGTGGTGGTCGAGAACCGCGGCGGCGCCAACGGCACGATCGCGGCGGCGGCGCTGACCAAGGCCCGGCCGGACGGCCAGACGCTGTTCCTGGTCACCAAGAGCCACGTCAATACCAAATGGCTTTATCGCCACTTGCCGTTCGACCCCGCCACCGACTTCCAGCCGGTGGCGCTGCTGCTGACCATGCCCAACGTACTGGTGGTGGGGCCGTCGATCGAGGCGGCGGACTACCGCGGCTTCGCCGCCGATGCCGCCAGCCATCCCGACGAGTACACGGTGTTTTCCACGGGCAATGGCTCCGACCCGCACCTGGCGGCCCAGGAATTCCAGGAGAAGACCGGGTTGAAGTTCCGCCACATTCCCTATAAAGGCGGCGCGCAGGGCATGGTGGACCTGCTGAGCGGGCGCGTCGACCTGTCGTTCGCCACGCTGGGCACGGTGATGAGCTACTTGCAGGATGGCAGCGGCAAAGTGCGCGCCCTGGCGCTGGGCGGCGCCCGGCGCGACCCGTTGCTGCCCGACGTGCCGACCTTTGCCGAAGTGGGCGTGGCCGGTTTCGAGCCGATGGCCTGGTATGGGGTGATGGCGCCGACTGGCACGCCCCGGCCCATCGTAGAAAAGCTCAACCGCGCCATCAATCGCGGCATGAACCAGCCGGAAGGGGTGGCGCTGCTGCACAAGATGGGTGCCTCGCCTGTCAATGCCTCGGTCGAGGCGTTTGCCGCCCTGTACGACCGCGACATGCGGATCAACGGCGAGCTGATCGGCCACCTGGGCGTGACCCTGGACTAGGGCTCGCGATGGGACGCGGATTCGGCCAGGAACTGCAGCAGTTCGGCGACGACCGGACTGGCGCTGTCCTGGTCGCGCACGGCGACGTAGAAGCGGCGCGCGGCCCAGTCGTCCCGCAGGCGCAGCAGCACCAGCCCCATGCTGCCCAGGTAATTGGCGGCGATGCGCTCGGGCACGATGCCGATGCCCAGGCCTTCGCGGATCATGCGGCAACGGGTCTCGAAGTTGGATACCTGCAGCTTCACCGTGGGCGGCCGGGTGACGGTCTGACCCACATAGGCCAGAAACTGTTCCAGCGAATGCCGCGGGAAATAGCCCAGCAGGTCGTAGTCCAGCGCCTCTTCGAGGAACAGTTCGCCGCGTCCGGCCAGCGGATGGCCGATCGGCACCACCAGGCCGACCCGGTCGCTCGCGAACGGGAACGAGGCGACGCCGATGGCGGGGTGGTCGGCATGGTAGATGCCGATATCCGCCGAACCGTCGATCAGCAGGCGGGGGATGTCGTAGCTGTGGGCTTCCAGCAGGTCCACGCTGACGTTGTCGCGCGGCGCCAGGAAGCGCCGCATGCGATCGGGCAGGAACTGCAGGATGGTCGAGGGATTGGCGGCCAGCCGGATCTTGGCCTGCCCGTCGGGCGAATAGATCTTCACCGCCGATTCGGCCAGCTGAACGGCGCGCAGGATCGCCTTGGCGCGCTGGTACAGCAGCGTGCCCGCGGGCGTGGGCTCGACGCCGCGCCCGTGGCGCTGCAACAGCGTGCGCTGCAGGTGGCGCTCGAGTTCGGCCACGCGCTTGCTGGCCGCCGAAGTGACCAGGTTGGCGCGCTCGGCCGCCTTCGACAGACTTTTTTCTTCCACCGCGGCGACAAAGGCCTCCAGGGCGGGAATATCCATGCCTTTCATTGGAATTCTCGGTGCTGCAAGGGCGGCCCGGGCCGCGACAGGAATCCACCGCTTTTATCACGGCCGCGCGGCGCTTGGAAAGCAAGCGCGTGCCGGCCATCTTGACCTAGGTAGCCACGCACATGGATTTCAACCTGAACCCGGAATACCAAGCCTATGCCGATTCGGTGCGCCGCTTCGCGCGCGATCACCTGGCCGCCGGCGCGCTCGAGCGCGCGCACGCCGATACTTATCCATGGGAAACCGCGCGCCTGCTGGCCGACCATGGCTTCCTGGGCATCGCCTTCCCGGAGGCCGACGGCGGCCAGGGCGGCACGCTGATGCACGCGGTGCTGGCCATCCAGGAGATCGCCCTGGTGTGCCCGCGCAGCGCCGACATCGTGCAGGCCGGCAACTTCGGGCCGATCCGCACCTTCGTGGAATACGCCAGCCCGCAGCAGAAAGCCCGTTTCCTGCCCGACCTGCTGGGCGGGCGCAAGCTGATCTCGCTGGGCATGACCGAGCCGCAGGCCGGCTCGGCGGTCACCGAACTGGCCACCCGCGCCGAACGCGACGGCGACGAGGTGGTCATCAACGGCAGCAAGATATTCTCCACCCATAGCCCCGAGGCCGGCGTGTTCCTGGTCTACGTGCGTTTCGGGCCGGGCACCGGCGGCATCGGCTCGGTGCTGATCGAGCGCGGCGCGCCCGGCTTCACCGTGGGGCAGCCGTCGCGCTTCATGAACGGCGAGCATTGGGCCCAGCTATATTTCGAGGATGCGCGCATTCCGGCTTCGCAGATACTGCTTGGCCCGGGCGGGTTCAAGAAGCAGATCTCCGGCTTCAATGTCGAGCGGCTGGGCAATGCCTCGCGTTCGCTGGCGCTGGGCCGCCACGCCTTCAACCTGGCGCGCGAGCACGCCTCGATCCGCAAGCAGTTCGGCCGCGAACTGTGCGAGTTCCAGGGCCTGCAGTGGAAATTCGCCGACATGTGGATGAGGCTGGAGCAGGCGCAATTGCTGCTCTACAAGGCGGCCCTGGAGGGCGAGCACGGGCTGCCCAGCGCCCAGAGCACCGCCATGGCCAAGCTGGCCTGCAACGAGGCGGGCTGGTTCGCCGCCAACGAGGCCATGCAGGTCATGGGAGGCATGGGGTTCAGCCAGGAGTCCCTGGTAGAGTATTGCGTGCGCCGCACACGCGGCTGGATGATTGCCGGAGGATCCATCGAAATGCTCAAGAACCGCATCGCCGAAGGCGTATTCGAACGCAGCTTCCCGCAGCGGCCGCCGAAGGCCGCGTAATGGCCAACTCTTCCGGCGTGGCGCGCGCCCATCCCGAACTCGCCCGGCTCGAGGCGCTGGCGCGCCATCACGACATCCCCGGCCCGGCCGGCGCCGTGCGCTGGCATACGCTCGGCCACGGCGCGCCGCTGGTGCTGCTGCACGGCGGGCATGGCAGCTGGCTGCACTGGGCGCGCAACATCGAGGCGCTGGCGCGCCGCCATACGGTCTGGGTGCCCGACATGCCGGGCTACCTGGATTCGGCCGACGTGCCGCCGCCCTCGGGGAACGACGACCTGGAGCCCTTGCTCGCCGCGCTGCGGGCCACCCTCGACCAGGCGGTGGGCGCCGATACCGCCATCGGGCTGGCGGGTTTCTCGTTCGGCGGCCTGGTGGCGGCCCGCCTGGCGGCCGCCAGGCCGCGCGTGGAGCGGCTGGCCCTGCTCGGCTCGGGCGGCCATGGCATGCCCCGGCCCCGCAAGCTGGACATGCGCAACTGGCGGCAGGCCGCCACGCCGGCGCAGCGGCGCGACATGCTGCGGCACAATCTCAACCAACTGATGCTGTACCGGCACGCGCCCGACGAGCTGGCGCTGGCCATCCATGAAATCAGCTGCGTGGCGACCCGCTTCCGCAGCCGCACCGCCTCGCAGGGCAACGGCATGGTGCAGGCGCTGCGCCAGTACGGCGGGCCGGCGCTGCTGGTATGGGGCGAGCACGACGTCACCGCGACGGCCCGCGAAGTGGCGCCCGCCATTGCCGCCGACGGCCCGGGGCGGCTGTGGCGCGTGGTGCCCGAGGCCGGCCACTGGGTGCAGTACGAGGCGGCGGACGCGGTCAACGACCTGCTGGCGCGCTGGTTCGCCGGCGAATTGCCCGGCTGACCGCGGCGGCGCGCTACGGACGCTTGTAGGCCACGCAGTCCACTTCCACCTTGGCGTCGATCACCAGCCGCGACTCGACGCAGGCGCGCGCCGGCGGATGGTCGCCGAAGTGTTCCCTGAACACCTTGTTGAAAGCGGCGAAATCGCGCGGATCGTCGAGCCAGACGCCGCAGCGCACCACATGTTCCGGGCCATAGCCCGCCTCGCGCAGTGTCTGCAGCACATTGCCGATGGCGGCGCGCGACTGGGCCGTGATGCCGCCGTCGACCACCTCGCCGTCCTGCATGGGCACCTGGCCCGACACATACAGCCAGCCATCGGCCTGCACGGCGCGGGCGAATGGCATGTGCTGGCCGCCCTGGCCGGTGCCGCCGGCCACGCCATAGCGGATGATGCCGTTGGCATCCGGGGTGGGGATATTGCTCATGATGCCTCCTGGAGGGAAGAAGAAAAGCGGCCGAACCCTGCCCGCAGGTCGCCGCTGCGCGGCAGCCAGCGGCCCGCGCGCGCGCCGGTGAGGCGGCCTTCGCGATAGGACAGCTGGCCATTGACCCATACCGCCAGGATGCCTTGCGCGGGCCGCGCCGGGTCGGCGTAGGTGGCGCGGTCGGCCACGCTGGCCGGATCGAACAGCACCAGGTCGGCATGGTGGTCGACGCGCACCAGGCCCCGGCCGGCCAGGCCGAAGCGCGCCGCCGACAGGCCGGTCATCTTGTGCACCGCCTGCGCCAGCGGAAACAGGCCGAGGTCGCGGCTGTAGTGGCCCAGCACGCGCGGAAAGGCGCCCCACAGGCGCGGATGCGGCAGCGGGTCGTTGGGCAGGCCGTCCGATCCGACCATGGTCAGGCGGTGCGCCAGGATGCGGCGCACGTCGTCTTCGTGCATGCCGTGGTACACCGCGCCGGCCGGCTGCAGCCGCCGCGCCGCTTCGATCAGCGGCACTTGCCATTGCGCGGCGATGTCGGCCAGCCTGCGGCCGGCCATGTCCGGATGCGGGTCGGACCAGGTGATATCAATGTCGAATTCGTCGGTGACCTGTCTGAGGTCCAGGGTGGATGAGCTGGCCGAGTAGGGATAGCAGTCACAGCCTACCGGCAGGTAGCGGCCGGCGGTGTCCAGGCTGGCCAGCACTTCGCGGCTGCGGCCCCAGTTGCCGGCGCCGGCGCATTTCAGGTGCGAGACCACCACCGGCACGCGCGCCTGCCGGCCAATTTCGTAGGCCTCCTGCAGGGCCTCGAGGATCTCCGCGAACTCGGAGCGCAAGTGCGTGGTGTACAGGGCGCCGAAGGCGTCCAGCTCGGCCGCCAGCGCCTGCACTTCCGCCGTGTCGGCATGCCGGGCCGACGCATAGGCCAGCCCGGTGCTCAGGCCGATAGCGCCCGCTTCCAGCGCTTCGCGCAGCTGCGCCCGCATGGCGGCGATCTCGGCCGCCGTGGCGCGGCGGTCGAGCCGGTCCATGTGGTTGTTGCGCAGGGCGGTGTGGCCGACCAGCGCGGCCACGTTGACGGTCGGCCGGGCGGCATCGACGGCGCGCGCGTAATCGGCGAAAGTGGGGTAGGCGAACGCGTCGCGGCCGCCCAGCAGGTTCATCGGGTCCGGCGGCTCGCCGCGCAGGCGCACCGGCGCGGCGCTGATGCCGCAGTTGCCCACCACCACGGTGGTCACGCCCTGCGACAGCTTGGGCAGCATGTCGGGCGTGCGGATGACATTGGTGTCGTCGTGCGTGTGCACGTCGATGAAGCCGGGCGCCAGCGCCAGGCCGGCGCCGTCCACATGCTCGCGCGCGGCGGCGGCGCCCAGCGAGCCGATTGCCGCGATGCGGCCCGCGGCCAGCGCCACGTCGGCCTGGAAACCGGCGGCGCCGCTGCCGTCCAGCAGCTGCACGCCGCCGATCAGGGTGTCGTACATCGGCTCAGTCTCCCAGCGGCAGCCGATTGGGGCCGCCGCGGTATTCGTCCAGCGCCAGCTTGATGCGGCGCAGCCGTTCCTGCGTGGCTTCCTGGCGGGCCAGCGCCAGCTCCGTCGCCAGGATGTCGATGGCCAGCAGCATGGCGTAGCGCGACGACGACGGCTTGTAGATGAAGTCGGTCTCGGCGGTCCGGATGGGCAGCACCACGTCGGCCAGTTCCGCCAGCGGCGAGCCCGGGTCGGTGAGCGCGACCATGCGCGCGCCGTACTGCCGCACGATGCGGGCGCCGGCGAGAATTTCCGGGGTGAGGCCGGAAGTCGACAGCACCACCACCACGTCGCGCTCATCCAGGGTGGCCGCCACCATGCGCAGCAGCACCGCATCGCTGTAGGCAGCCACTGCATAGCCCAGCCGCACCAGGCGCGACTGCAGTTCCTGCGACAGCACGGCCGAGGCGCCGCCCATGCCGAAAACATAAGTCATGCGCGCGTCGCGCACGATGCCGGCGGCCTGCTCGAACAGTGTTTCCGTGAACAGCGGCAGGTGTTCGCGCAGGGTAGCCTCGATGTCGGCGTACAGCCGCGCGTAGAACGTGCTTTCTTCCGGCGTGGCCGGATCGAGGAAACGCTCGCCGACCGCGCTGGCCTGCGCCAGCCTGACCTTCAGGTCGCGCGTGTCGTCGCAGCCGACCGAGCGGGCGAAGCGCGAGATGGCGGCGATGCTGACGCCCGCCTTGTGGGCCAGCTGGTCCACCGTTGCGCCGGCCGCCGCGGCGATATCGTCCAGGATGGCGTCGGCCACTTTGCGCTCGGTGGCGCTCAGGCCGTCGCGGCGGCTGCGGATCTGGTAGACGATGTCGCGCGGAGTGGGCATGCCGGGGGTTCCGAGGGAAGAGGGGGAGGCGGGTGGGTTCATGGCGCGATCTCGTCCAGGCGCACGCAGGCGGCGTAATGTCCGCCGCCCAGGTCGCGCGGCGGCGGCACGGCGCCGGCGCACACCTGCGCGGCGTGCGGGCAGCGGGTGCGGAACACGCAGCCGGAGGGCGGGTCCAGCGGACTGGGGATTTCGCCCTTGAGCAGGATACGCGAACGTGGCGCGCGCGGGTCGGGCACCGGCGCGGCCGACAGCAGCGCCTGGGTGTATGGGTGGCGCGGCGCCGCGTAGACCCGCCGCGTGGGGCCGCGCTCCATCACGCGCCCCAGGTACATCACCACGACTTCGTCGCACAGATAGTCGACCACCGCCAGGTCGTGCGCCACGAACAGCATGGTCAGGCCCAGGTCGCGCTGCAGGTCCTGCAGCAGGTTCAGCACCTGCGCCTGCACCGAGACGTCCAGCGCCGACACCGGCTCGTCGGCCACGATGAAGTCGGGTTCGACCGCCAGGGCTCGGGCGATGCCAATGCGCTGCCGCTGGCCGCCCGAGAACTCATGCGGGTAGCGGCGCCGGTGGTCGGCGTTCAGGCCCACGCGTTCCAGCAGTTCGCCGATGCGGGCCGCGCGCCGGTCGCGCGCCAGCCCATGGGTGTCCAGCGCCTCGCCGAGGATCTCGGCCACCGTCATGCGCGGATTCAGGCTGGCGTATGGGTCCTGGAACACGATCTGCATGCGGCGGCGCCAGGGCAGCATGCGCGCCTCGTCCAGGCGGGTGATATCGGAGCCGTCGAACAGGATGCGGCCGGCGGTGGGCGCGAACAGCCGCAGCAGCGCGCGTCCGGTGGTGGTCTTGCCCGAGCCGGACTCGCCCACCAGGCCGACGATGGCGCGGCGCGGGACATCGAAGCTCACATCCTCCACGGCGCGCACCACCTGGCCGCGGCTGGCCGGGAAATGCACTGTGAGTCCCTGTACCTGCAGCAGCGGTCCGGAAGCGATGGGAAGGGCGGCGGTCATTGCGGGATCACCTTGATGCAGCGGGCATGGTGGGCCGGACGCACCGCCACCAGGGCGGGCACCGACCGCGCGCAGGCCGCGTCCGCCAGCCCGCAGCGTGGCGCGAACGTACAGCCCGGCGGCAGGGCCAGCACGCTCGGCACGTTGCCGGGGATCGGCTGCAGGCGTTCGCGGGCGGCCAGCAGCGCGGCCGTTGGAATGCACGACAGCAGGCCGCGCGTGTAGGGATGCGATGGGCGTTCGAACAAATCGTGCACCGTGGCGTCCTCGACGACCCGGCCGGCATACATGACGGCCACGCGGTGGGCGATTTCCGCCACCACGCCGAGGTTGTGGGTCACGAACAGGATGCTCATGCCTGATTCGGCCTGCAGGCGCCGCAGCAGGTCGAGGATTTGCGCCTGCACGGTAACGTCGAGCGCCGTGGTGGGTTCGTCGGCGATCAGCACGGATGGGTTGCACGCCAATGCCAGGGCGATCATCACGCGCTGCCGCATGCCGCCGGACATCTGGTGCGGGTACTCGCCGATACGCCGCGTCGCGGCCGGGATCTCGACCCGTTCCAGCATTTCGCGGGCGCGCCGCAGCGCCGCGGCGCGCGAGCCGCCTTCGTGCTGCAGCACGGCCTCGGCGATCTGGTCGCCCACCGTGTACAGCGGATTCAGGCTGGTCATGGGCTCCTGGAAGATCATCGCGATTTCCGCGCCGCGGATCGCCTGCAGCGTGGCAGGCGCGGCGCGCGCCAGGTCGTGCTCGGCGCCGTGGCGGTCGCGGAAGCGGATGCTGCCCGCCTCGATGCGGCCGGCCGGCTTGGGCAGCAGGCCCATGATCGACAGGCTGGTCACCGATTTTCCCGAGCCCGATTCACCGACGATCGCCAGCGTCTCGCCGCGCGCCAGGTCGAAGGTGACGCCGTCGACCGACTTGGCCACGCCGTCGCGGCTGTGGAACCAGGTCTTCAGCCCTTGCACGGCCAGGATGATGTCGCGTTGGCTCGCGGTCATGTCTACAGCTCCTTGCGCAGGCGCGGATCCAGCACGTCGCGCAGGCCGTCGCCCACCAGTTGCAGCGACATGACCGACAGCACGATGGCGATGCCGGGGAACACCATGATCCAGTCCGCCGAGCCCATGTATTGCTGGCCGGCGTTGATCATGGTGCCCCAGGTGGGAATCTCGGGCGATACGCCCACGCCCAGGAATGACAGGCCGGCCTCGGCCAGGATGGCATAGGCGAAGATGAAGGTGCCCTGCACCAGGATGGGCGACACCAGGTTGCGCAGCACGTGCACGACCACGATGCGCCGCGTCGGCACGCCCAGCGCGCGGGCCGCTTCCACGAACGGCAGCTCGCGGATCACCAGCGTCGAGGCGCGCACGATGCGGGCCAGCCGCGGCGCATACACAATGCCCAGCGCGATCACTACATTCAGCAGCGACGGCCCCAGCGCCGCCACCAGGGCGATCGCCAGCAGGATGTCGGGGAACGCCATCATGGCGTCGATCAGCCGCGACACGAATTTGTCGGCGCCGCGGAAGAAGCCGGCCACCAGCCCCAGCGCGATGCCCAGCACGCTGGACAGCAGCACCACCAGGAAGCCGACCAGCAGCGACAGCCGCCCGCCGTGGATGACCCGGCTGAAGACGTCACGGCCGAAGTCGTCGGTGCCGAACCAGTGGGTCGCACCGGGCGCCTGCAGGCGGTTCATGATGGACAGCTTGTACGGATCGAACGGGCTGATCCATGGCGCCAGCGCGGCCGCGGCCACCAGCACGGCCAGCACGATCAGGCTGGCCAGCACGGTCCGGCGCGCCACCAGCAGGCGCAGCGCCTGCCAGCGCTCGGCGCCGCCGTCGGAGAAAGTCGCGATAGTCATGTCAGTAGCGCACCCGCGGGTCGACCACCAGGTAGAGCAGGTCGATGAACAGATTGATCAGTACGTAGATCGCCGCGATCACCAGCAGCGCGCCCTGGATCACCGGATAATCGCGCCGCAGCACCGCCGACACCACCAGGCTGCCCACGCCGGGCAGGCCGAACACGGTCTCGGTGACCACCGCGCCGCTGACCAGCAGGGCGGTGGTCAGGCCCAGCACCGTGAGGATCGGGATCAGCGCGTTGCGCACGGCGTGCTTGAGGATCACCTTGCGTTCCGGCAGGCCCTTGGCGCGCGCCGTGCGCACATAGTCGTCGCGCAGCACGTCCAGCATGCTGGCGCGGATGAAGCGCGTGATCAGGGCCGAATTGACCAGCCCCAGCACGATCGCCGGCAGTATCAGGTGCGACAGGCGGGTGGCGATGCCGGCGTCCGGCCCGCCATAGCCCGCCACCGGCAGCCAGCCCAGCCTGACAGAGAAGATCTGCATCAGCAGCAGGCCCAGCCAGAAGCTGGGGATGCTGGAGGTGAACATCGAAAAGGTCACCACGGACTGGTCCAGCGCCGTGCCGCGCCGCACCGCCGACAGAATGCCGACCGGCAGCGCGATGGCGCTGGCGATCGCCAGCGACATCAGGGTCAGCCAGAAGGTCGGCTCGGCGCGGTCGGCCAGCGCCGCCAGCACGGGCTTGTCCAGGAAGATGGACTGGCCCAGGTCGCCGCGGGCCAGCTGGCCCAGCCAGGCGGCGTATTGGGACGGCAGGGACTGGTCCAGGCCCAGGCGCGCGCGCAGCGCGTCGATGTCCTGCTGGCTGGCCTGCGGGCCGAGCATCACGGCGGCCGGGTCGCCCGGCGTGATGCGCAGGATCACGAATACGATGGTCGCGACGATGAACATCACGGCCACCAGCCCGACCAGGCGATTCAACAGGTAGCGCAGCACGGTCGCGTCCTCTCCGGTTGGCGGGTTGGCACTACTTGGCCTTCCAGGCGTTCCAGAAGTACGGCCACGGCGTCGGCGCCACGCCTTGCAGCGCGGGGGAGCGGGCGGCCAGCGAATTGAAGTCGCCCACCTTGATGAACGGCACTTCGTCGAACACGGCCTGCTGCACCTCGGCCCAGCGCGCCAGGCGCTCTTGCGGGCTGCGCGCCTGGTTGAAGGCATCCAGCGCCTGGTTGCGGCGCGGCGTGTCCCACCAGCCCGGCGAGTCCTTGGAGGGAAAATCGATCAGCGCCGGCTCCGGCAGGAACGGGCTGTGGGTAATGAAGATATCCCACAGGGCCGGGTCCTGGCGGCGCTGCGTCAGCGTGGCCCAGTCCACCACCTGCAGGTCGACCTTGAAGCCGGCCATCTTCAGGTATTCGGCGGCCACCAGCGCCATCTTGTAGTGGAACTCGTATTGCTGGCTGGTCAGGATGCGCAGCGTGCGGTCGGCCACCTTGGCTTCATCCAGCAGCTTCTTGGCGCCCGCCACGTCGCCCAGGTTGTAGACCTTGCCGCCCAGTTGCGTGGCCCACGGAAAGCCGGCCGGATACAGGTCGCCGTTGAGGCTGTAGAAGTCCTTGCTGCCGAACGCGGCGTACAGCATGTCCTCTTCGTTCAGGGCCCGCTGCACGGCCTGGCGGGCCGGCAGGCTGGCCATGATGCCCTGGCGGGTATTGAGCACCAGGCGCGGCCAGCCGAATGGCTTGAGCAGCATCGGCTCGGACCGGCTGTCCTTGAGCTTGGCGGCCGATTCCACCGGCAGCGCGTCCACGTAGTCGTACTGGCCCGCCGCCGCGCTTTCGACGCGCGTATTGGCATTGCTGACCGGCGCGAAGCGGATCTCGTCCAGGTATTGCATGCGCGCGCCGCCATAGCCGTCGGGCTCGCCGGCGCGCCGCTGGTAGCCGTCGTAGCGCACGAGTTGTATGTACTGGTCCGGCACCCGGGCCTTCAACTGGTACGGGCCCGTGCCGACCACTTCCTTCAAGGGCGTGGCCTGTTTCTCGGCCGGCATCACCACCGCGGCGCTGTTGTTCATGGCCAGCAGGGCGGTCAGCGGCGCATAGGGTTGTTTCAGGACGATGCGCACGGTGTGGGCATCGGACGCCTCGATCGCGGCGATCAGCTTGGCGGCCTGCTTGCCGCGCGAGGCGGTTTCGGTCCAGCGCTTCAGCGACGCGACCACGTCGGCCGAGTCCATGGCCGAGCCGTCGTGGAAGCGGATGCCCTGGCGCAGCGCGATGGTGTAGGTCAGGCCGTCCTCGCTGACCTGCGGCATTTGCTCGGCCAGCAGCGGCGTGGTGTTCCACTTGGCGTCGAACGTGTAGAGGGTCTCGAAAATGTGCTGGGTCAGGATGCCCACCAGGTCGGCGGTGCTGGCCATGGGGTCCAGGGTGGGCGGTTCGCCGATGGTGGCGATCACGGCCGTGCCGCCCTTGACCGGCGTCGCACAGAGCGCCGGGGCGGCCAGCGCGGTCAGGCCGATGGCGCCCGCGGCCAGCAGGCCCGGCCATGCGCCACGGCGGAAGATACGCAATTTCATGGTTTTGTCTCCAGGAGGGGCTACGGCACGCGCGGCATTCAGAAGCAAGTGGGCGCCACGTCCGTGATCCGGTACTGCTCATCGACCAGCAAGACCTGGCGCCATTTGTCGAACGTCAGGCAGGGATGGGAAATATCGAAGGCGACCATGTCGCCGACCTGAATGTCGTCGTCCGCGTCGATGTCCATGAAAGCGTGCTGGTCCATCATGGCGGTCAATTTCCAGTGGGCGGGCGCCGGCAGCGGCGCCGGCCGGCCGGGACGATGCTGCACGGCCGGCACTGGCAGGCCGGCGTCGAACGCCGCATCGCGCTTGCCCAGGCCGACGATGGCGCGTCCGCGTTCGGGCAGCGACTGCACGTAGGCCCATACTTGCAGGGCCGGCAGCAGGCCGGGCTCGAGCCGGCGCGCCACCGCGTTGTGGGCGGCGATCCGCTCCGCCGCGCTGCGGTAGATGCCGACGTCGTGCGACAGGTAGCAGCCCGGGCGCAGCACGATCTCCAGCGGCATGCCGATATCCAGGCCGGAGAATTCTTCGGCCACCACGTCGAACCAGGCCGAGCCCGCGCCCGACAGCAGCGCCGGGCCGTCACGGCGCAACTGCCCGCCGGCGGCCAGGGCGCGCAGGGTGTCGACAGCGCGCCGCAGGAAGGCGCGGATGCGCTGCTCGTCCTGCAGCACGCCTTCGTAGATCTCGATGCCGGCCAGCGCCAGCGCCTGCGGCCAGCGCGCCAGTTCGGCCAGTACCGCCTGCAGTTGCGCATCGTCCCGCACGCCGGTGCGCCCGCCGGGCACGCCCAGTTCGATCAGCACCGGCAGCCGCAGCCCCCGCGCCGAGAAATAGGCGCCCAGCTGGGCGGCATTGGCCGCTGAATCGAGCAGGCACCAATAGTCGAAGCCCGGGTCGCGCAGCAGCTCGGCCACCAGCGCCATGTTGGCGCGGCCGACCAGCTGGTTGGCCATCAGCACGCGGCGCACGCCATGGCGGTAGGCGGCGTGGGCCTGCGGCGCGGTGGCCAGCGTGATGCCCCAGGCGCCGGCGGCGAGCTGGCGATGGAACAGCGCCGGGCTCATGGTCGTCTTGCCGTGCGGCGCCAGCTTGACGCCATACGCTTCCATGAAGCGCTGCATCCATTGCAGGTTGTGCCGTACGCGCGCCTCGTAGAGCACCGCCACCGGCAGGCTGACGTCTTCTTCCAGCAGATTCCAGCCCAGGGCCGGCGCCTGGGCCACCGTACAGCCGGGCGGGAAGGCGCCCAGGCCCTTGCCATCCGCGTCCAGCGGCGAATCGGCAGGGGCAGGGGAAAGCGGGGAAGTGGTCATGCGCCTCTCCGTAAAAAAATTACTCAATCAGGCGTATTTGGCGATTATCATGAAAATAATTTACATGACGCACTTGGGAGTTACCCCTACGCCGGCCCGGATCGCATGGCCGGCGGCAGGGTCGCGCGCCCCATGGTGTAATGATCGTTTTGGCCGTTTTCGCGGCTTTCGCCATTCCGTCATGAGCAACGATCTGTTCGCCGCCGATCCGGCTCACCGGCCCTATGTGCCGCTGGCCGAACGCCTGCGGCCCCGCACGCTGTCCGAAGTAGTGGGGCAGTCGCACCTGCTGGGGCCCGACAAGCCGCTGCGCGTCGCTTTCGAGTCCGGCCGCCCGCACTCGATGATCTTCTGGGGCCCGCCCGGAGTGGGCAAGACCACCCTGGCGCGCCTGATGGCGGATGGCTTCGATGCGCAGTTCATCGCCATCTCGGCCGTCCTGGGCGGCGTGAAGGACATCCGCGACGCCGTGACCACCGCCCAGGTGGCGCAGGGCCAGGGCCGCCGCACCATCCTGTTCGTCGACGAAGTGCACCGCTTCAACAAGGCCCAGCAGGATGCCTTCCTGCCCTATGTCGAAAGCGGCTTGTTCACCTTCATCGGCGCCACCACCGAAAACCCGTCGTTCGAGGTGAATTCGGCGCTGCTGTCGCGCGCCCGCGTCTATGTGCTGCAGTCGCTCAGCGCCGAGGAGCTCGAGCAGTTGATCGAGCGCGCCGTGCAGGCGCTCAACGAAGGCCGCGAGGCGGCAGCCGCGATCCGCTTCCAGCCCGACGCCCGCGCGCAGTTGGCGGCCTGGGCCGACGGCGACGCGCGGCGGTTGATCAGCGCGGTGGAAGTGGTGGCCGAATCGGCCCAGGCGGCCGGCCGCGACGAAGTCGACGTCGCCTGGCTGGAAACCTCGCTGTCGCAGAACCTGCGCCGCTTCGACAAGGGCGGCGACGCCTTCTACGACCAGATCAGCGCGCTGCACAAGGCGGTGCGCGGGTCCGACCCGGACGCGGCGCTGTACTGGTTCGCGCGCATGCTCGATGGCGGCGCCGACCCGAAATACATGGCGCGCCGCCTGGTGCGCATGGCGGTCGAGGACATCGGCCTGGCCGATCCACGCGCCACCGAGCTGGCGCTCAACGGCGCCGACATCTACGAGCGCCTGGGGTCGCCCGAAGGCGAACTGGCGCTGGCCCAGGCGCTGGTCTACATGGCCTGCGCCGCCAAGTCCAACGCGGTCTACAACGCCTACAATTCGGCCCGCAAATTCGCCGCCGAGCATGGCAGCGCGCCAGTGCCGATGCACCTGCGCAACGCGCCCACCAAGCTGATGAAGCAACTCGGCCATGGCCGGGCCTATCGCTACGCCCATGACGAGCCGCATGGCTATGCGGCCGGCGAACAATATTTGCCCGACGGCCTGAAGGCGTCGTTCTACCGGCCGACCGATCGCGGCCTGGAAGCTAAAATCCAGCAAAAGCTGGCGTTCCTGCGCGAACTCGATGCCCAGGAACGCGCCAAGAAGCGGTAGGCCCCGGCCCGCCGCGCTCTTTCAACCCTGAATCCATCGCTCATGCTAGACCCGATACTGCTGCGCAAAGACCTGCAAACCGTCGTAGACCGCCTGAAAAGCCGCGGCGTCGATTTCGACAGCCAACGGTTCAACGAACTGGAATCGCGCCGCAAGGCGGTCCAGACCGAGACCGAATCCCTGCAGGCGCGCCGCAACGCGCTGGCCAAGCAGATCGGCCAGCTCAAGGCCCAGGGGCAGGACGCATCGGCGGTCATGGCTGAATCGCAGGCCATTCCCGGCCGCCTGAAGCAGCTCGAGGACGAGCTGGCCGGCGTGCAGCAGTCGCTCAACGAACTGCTGATGGCCGTGCCCAACCTGCCGCATGCCAGCGTGCCGGCGGGCGCGTCGGCCGACGACAACGTCGAAGTGCGCCGCTGGCTGCCCGGGCAGCCCGGCGCGGACGGCAACCCGCAGGCGCTGGGGTTCGAGCCCAAGGACCACGTCGCCCTGGGCGAACCCCTGGGCCTGGATTTCGACACCGCCGCCAAGCTGTCCGGCGCGCGCTTCTCGTTCATGCGCGGCCCGGTGGCGCGCCTGCACCGCGCGCTGGCCCAGTTCATGCTCGACCTGCAAACCGGCCAGCATGGCTACACCGAGTGCTATACGCCGTACATCGTCAACAGCTCCACGCTCTACGGCACCGGGCAACTGCCCAAGTTCAAGGATGACATGTTCTTCGTGACCAAGGGCGGGGACGACGAAGAGCCCCGGCTCGATGAGCGCGGCAACCCGCTGGCGCGCGAAGACCAGTACCTGATTTCCACCTCGGAAATCACCCTGACCAGCGTCGCCCGCGACACCATCTTCGCCGCGGCCGATCTGCCCATCAAGCTCACCGCCCATACGCCGTGCTTCCGTTCCGAGGCGGGCAGCGGCGGGCGCGATACGCGCGGCATGATCCGCCAGCACCAGTTCGACAAGGTCGAGATGGTGCAGATCGCCCATCCCGACGCCTCGTACCAGGCGCTGGAAGAGATGGTCGGCCATGCCGAGCACGTGCTGCAGCTGCTCGAGCTGCCGTACCGCGTCGTGCTGCTGTGCACCGGCGACATGGGTTTCGGCTCGGCCAAGACCTACGACCTGGAGGTCTGGCTGCCGGCCCAGGACACCTGGCGCGAGATTTCCTCGGTGTCGAATTGCGAAACCTTCCAGGCGCGCCGCATGCAAGGCCGGTTCCGGGGCGCGCAGGGCAAGCCCGAGTTCGTGCACACGCTCAATGGCTCGGGCCTGGCGGTGGGCCGGGCGCTGGTGGCCGTACTGGAGAACCACCAGCAGGCCGACGGCAGCATCAGCATCCCGAAGGTGCTGCAGCCCTATATGGGCGGGCTCACGGTGCTGCAGCCCTGATCCGCTTTTTTGGTGTCAGCAAAGCCCTCGCAAGAGGGCTTTTGTTTTATGCGTCGCCATATTTTTGTCTTATCGCGTCGTTATGCTGCTGGCATTTCCGCGTCATTGTCAGCAAATGTGTTCGCATAAAAAAGGGCCGCATCTTTAGGGCACAATATGCGCGGCACGCCGCAGGCGGGTTTTTACGTCAATGAACGTGTGGAGAATGCCCAACATGGATTCCAGAATGATCGGTGATTTTCGTGTGCGTTGCGATGTCGTTGAAGACGAAACGCAAGGCTATCGCGTGCGGATCTGGACCCGCCGCGTCGGAGCGACCGCTCCCGAAAAAAGCTGGCCCGTGCCCGGCCAGCAGCCGTTCGCAACCCGTGCCGAAGCCGAGCAGAGCAGCCGGCAGGTATTCCACGGCATCAACGGAGTACGTTTCAATGGTGAACCCGAGTTCTCGCACGCGTCCGCATAACGGCTGGTGGCGTTCGGCCAGCGTGCCGCGCCGCTGGCCCAGCCCGCAGGCCCGCGTTGCGGTCGCGCCCCAGCCGGCCGCGCCCGCCGCCGAGCCCGCGGTCATTGCGCGGCCGCGCCAGGAAGACTGACGCGCCGGCGCCGCGCCGCAGCCCGGCCCTGCGGGCAGCAGGCTGCCTGGCGAGGGCTTGTTGCCCCGCCGCCCGACCGGGAATAAAAAAAGGCCGCCTGGCGGCAGCCTCATAAAGCCGGGCGGACGGGCCGCCCGTGCACGTGTTGGTCAATCGTCGTAGCGGTGATGGCGGTGGCCATGCCGCTTCCAGTGCTTATGGCCGTGGCGGTCCCAGTGGCGGCCGCCGTAGTAGTACACCGGGGCCGGGCGGACGTAGCGCGGGCGATATACCGGCGCGGGGTGGTAGTACACCGGCGGCGGCGGCGCGACATAGACGGGCTGGGGCGCCACATACACGGGAGCAGGATAGATCAGGCCCGGGATGCCGATGGATACGCCGATGTCGACGCGCGCCATGGCGGCACTGGAGATCAACAGCCCCGCGGCGCCGATTCCGGCAATGAACCATTTTTTCATATGAACCTGCCTTGCTGCCCAAGCAGCCGAGTTGATAAGACGAGCCTATTGTCGGGGCTTTTGGGCGCCAGAACGTGAATGAAGCTGCTGCAATGGCGACAATCCGCAACATGGCCGCCATGCGGCGGCATTGCTCTGTTGCATCGCGGCACGAGGTTTCGCCCGGGGAAAGCCATTTCCGAAATCATCTGAAATTCCTGGCGCCGCGGCGCGTTATGGGGGAGGTGTTACATTCGTACACCAAGGCGGGCGGGTTTGCGACAAGCCCGGTGCGCGTGCCGGGCGCTGCAATATACTGGCCTGCCGCGACAGCGTTTTTTGATACCGAGTCGATGCAAACCAAAATCCACGATCTCAAGCCCGGCTACTACTGGTACACCATGGAGAACGACCCGCTGGCCGTCATTCATATCCATGACGACGGCGGGGCCACGCTCATGGGCACCGATTTCCGCATGGAGGCGCAGGGCGTGGCCGACATGATCCAGCAAGGCGAAAGATTCTTCTGGATCGAGCCGCCCACCCTCTAGCCGCGCTAGCGGCGCGCCCAGCCCGACAGTTCCGGATAATTGGACGGAAACAACGCGCGCTTGGTCTCGTCGTCGTTCACGCGCTTGAAGTCATGCTCCCTGCCCACTTCGCGCGCACGCGCCGCGGCTGGGCGGGCATCGATGGCCGCGAACCAGCGCTTGAGGTTCGGATACGGCGCCAGGGCGTCCGCTTCGTCCTTCATCACGCGCGAAGCACGGTCCAGCCAGCCCCAGCCCGACATGTCGACAATGGAATAAGCGTCGCCCACGATGTAGTCGCGGCCCGCCAGGTGATCGTCGAGCACGCGGTAATGGCGCTCGGCTTCGCGCCGGTAGCGGTTCACCGCATACTCGTTGCCCTGCGGCGCCGCATACTGGAAATGCACCGCCTGGCCTGAAAACGGGCCCAGGCCCGATGCAATGAAGAACAGCCACGACAGCAGTTCCGGGCGGTCGGCCGGCGTTCCGACGAAGCGGCCGGTCTTGTCGCCCAGGTAGAGCAGGATGGCGCTGGAGTCGAACAGCCGCGTTTCGCGGCCAGCCGGCCCCTCGGTGTCGACGATGGCCGGCACCTTGCCATTCGGGTTGACGGCGCGGAACTCCGCCGCATGCTGGGCCCCCTTGCTGGTGTCGACCGGCACCACCTCATAGGGCAGCCCGGACTCCTCCAGGAACAACGCAACTTTCGCCGGATTGGGGGTGGGATGGAAGTAAAAGCGGATCATGGGCAGTCTCCAGGCGCCAGAGGTTTTGGATCGAGTGATCTAGAATACGGCAGGTAGACTGCCCGGGCAACTCCGCCGGGACGACATACAAGGAGCCATCATGGCCAGGCCGCGGGAATTCGATGAGCAGGCAGCGCTGGACGCCGCCGTGGGCTGCTTCTGGCGCAGCGGCTATGAAGCGACATCGGTGCGTGAGCTCGCCGACCACATGGGCATCACCGGCGCCAGCCTGTACAACGCCTTTGGCGACAAGCGGGCGTTGTACCGGCGCGCCCTCGACCATTATGTCGAGAGCCGCTTCGCGGCCCGCGCGCGGCGGGTCGAGCACCTGCCGCCGCGCGAGGCCATTGCCGCCTTCTTCGCCGACATCGTCGAGCACTCGCTGGCCGACCCGCAGCGCAAGGGCTGCATGATCGTCAACTCGGCGCTCGAGGTGGCGCCGCACGACGCGGAGTTCCAGGCGGTGGTCGCCAAGGTGCTGGTGCGCATGGAAGCGTTTTTCCGCCGCTGCGTGGCGACCGGGCAGCAAGCCGGCGCCATCGCGCAGGACCAGTCGGCCGACGACCTGGCGCGGCTGCTGCTGGGGTTGTTGATGGGCGTGCGCGTCATGGCGCGCGCGCGGCCCGAGCCCGAGCTGCTGCAAGGCATGGTGCGCGCGGCGCTCGCCCTGCTGGAGCCGGCGCGCCGGTAGCCTGGCGTTCCGTCAGGCGGGCAGCGCCTTGCCCACCAGTTCGAAGATACCGTCGATGCAGAACTGCACGCCCATGCAGATCAGCAAGAACCCCATGATGCGCGACATCGCGTCGACGCCCGATTCGCCCAGCACGCGCACCACGCGTTCGGCGCTGCGCAGGCAGATCCAGAAAATCAGCGCCACCAGCGCCGTGACCGAGAGCACCACCAGGTGGTGGATCGGCTGCAGGCCGTCGTGGCCGTGCAAGGTCGAGGCGCCGCTGATGATCAGCGCGATGGTCCCCGGCCCGGCGGTGCCGGGCAGCGCCAGCGGAATGAAGGAAATGTCGCGCGGCGCGCGACGCAGGTTGCCGTGCGCGGCGTCCACCTGCACGCGCGGTTCGTCCGGCGCCATCTCCACCTGGGCTTGCGCCTCGGTCTGCGCGTCGGGGAACAGCATGGAAAAACCGATGTACGCCACGATCAGGCCGCCGGCGATGCGCAGGCCCGGGATCGAAATGCCGAACCCGGACATGATGGCGTTGCCGGCATAAAAGCACACCAGGATGATCGCGGCCACGTAGATCGTCGCCCGGTCGACCTGGCGATTGCGTTCATCTCGCGTGTAGCCTTTGCTCAGCGCCAGCAGCAGGGTGGCGCTTGTCAGCGGATTCGCCACGGGCAGCAGGGCCACCAGGCCCAGGCCGACCAGCTTCAGATATTCAAGTATCACGCGGGTGCTCCGGTAAGGCCTGGGGCCGGCGGACGGCCCGCCGGCGCACATGGCCGCATCGTAGCATCGGGCGCCGGGCGCCTGGCGCGGCTGTGGCGCCGGCCCCACGCCAGGTCCATGCGGGGCGCCGGTTTCGGCTACCATCGCGCGGCGAGCCCGTCATCGAAGGATACGCATTCATGAACGATTCTGCCGCGCGCGATGCCCGTCCGTGGGCCGTGTTCCTCGTCTTCCTGCGCCTCGGGCTGACGTCGTTCGGCGGTCCCGTGGCGCACCTGGGCTATTTCCATGCCGAATTCGTGGCGCGCCGGCGCTGGCTCAGCGAACGCGCCTACGCCGACCTGGTGGCGCTGTGCCAGTTCCTCCCGGGGCCCGCCAGCAGCCAGGTCGGCATGGCGCTGGGATTATCCCGCGCGGGCTATGCCGGGGCGCTGGCCGCCTGGGCCGGGTTCACCCTGCCGTCCGCCATCGCATTGATCCTGCTGGCGCTTGGCGTGTCGCGTCATGGCCAGGCGCTCGCGCCCGGCGTGCTGCACGGCCTGAAGATCGTGGCGGTGGCCGTGGTGGCGCAGGCTGTCTGGAACATGGCGCGCAGCCTGTGCACCGATGGCCGGCGCATCGGCATCATGGCCGCGGCGGCCTGCTGCGTGCTGTTGCTGCCCGCGGCCTGGGCCCAGGTCAGCGTCCTGGTCGTCGCGGGGCTGGCCGGCCTGCTGTGGCTGCCGCAGGCGCCGCACGAGGCGCACGAGGCCTTGCCTATCGCCATGAGCCGGCGCGCCGGGGCGGTGTGGCTGCTGTTGTTCGCCATCCTGCTGGCCGGGCTGCCGCTGGCCGCCGGCGCGTTCTCCAGCCACGCACTGCAAGTCGCCGACGCGTTCTACCGCGCGGGCTCGCTGGTGTTCGGCGGCGGCCACGTCGTCCTGCCGCTGTTGCAGAGCGAGGTCGTGCCGACCGGCTGGGTGGACAACGATGTGTTTCTGGCGGGCTACGGCGCAGCCCAGGCCGTGCCGGGCCCGCTGTTCACCTTCGCCGCCTTCCTGGGCGCGTCGCTGCAGGGCGGGCCCTCGGGCTGGCTGGGCGGCATGCTGTGCCTGGCGGCGATCTTCGCGCCGTCATTCCTGCTGGTCGCGGGCGCGCTGCCTTTCTGGGAGCCGTTGCGGCGCGACCGACGCGCGCGCGCGGCCCTGGCGGGCGTCAACGCGGCCGTGGTCGGCCTGTTGCTGGCGGCCTTGTATCAGCCGGTCTGGACCAGCGCCATCCTGGGCCCGCGCGACTTCGCGCTGGCCTTGCTGGCGCTGGCCGCCCTGGTCGCGTGGAAGCTGCCGCCCTGGCTGGTGGTGGCCGGTTGCGCGGCGCTCGGCGCGCTGCTGCCCGGCCTGGCTCCCTGAGCGCGCCTCGTCCCGGGGCGTGCGGCATGCCGGCAGCCGTTCAAGATGCCCCCGACGTCGCCCCCCGCGGAAAGCGCAGGCACGCGCGCAGCCCTGGATTTGCGTTGGCCAGTTCCAGGCGGCCGCCGTGCAGGCGGGCGATCGCCATGACGGTCGCCAGGCCCAGGCCATAACCGGGCACATGGCGATGCGCGCGATAGAAGCGCTCGCCAATGCGGTGCAGCTTCTCCGGCGCAATGCCCGGCCCGTTGTCGACCACCGTCAGCGAGGTCTCGCGCGCTGTCTGGGCGGCCTCGATGCGGATGCGTGCGCCTTGCCCGGCATACTTCAGGGCATTTTCCACCAGCGTGGCGATGGCCCCGGCCAGCAGGTCGGGGTCGCCGTGCAGCGGCGCGGTGCCGGCCGGCTGGAACGTCAACGCCGCCTGGTTGTCCTCGGCAACCGCCTCGTACAGGTCGGCCACGTCGCGCGCGATCACATCCAGGCGCACCGGTTCGAAATGCTTGCGCCGCGCGCCCGACTCCAGTTCGGCGATCTGCAGCAGTTTCTCCGAAACCTTGACCAGGTCCTCCAGTTCGGCCGACAGGCCATCGACCGACTTGCGGATCTGTCCACGCGATTCCGTTTCCCAGTCGATCGTGCGCAAGCGCGCCAGCATGCGAGTCAGCGGGGTGCGCAAATGGTGGGCCACGGCGTCCGAGACATTGCGCACCCCGCTCATCAACAGCTCGATGCGATCCAGCATGCGGTTGATGTCGTTGGACAGCAGCGCGAACTCGTCCTGGCGCGGATGCGCCGGAATGCGCTGGCCCAGCTCGCCGGCTTCAATCTGCGCTGCCGTCTGGCGGATGATCTCGACGCGGCGCTGCAGCACGCGCCGGAACAGGGCCGCGCCCAGCAACACCAGCAGCGCGATCACGCCGGTGGCCGCCAGGCTGACTTTACGGATCAGGTCGGTCAGTTCGTACAGGTCGCGCAGGTCATGGCCGATGATCAGCGTCGAGCCGTCGCGCAGCTTGCGGGCCACCAGATAGCCGTGCACCGGCTGGCCGCGCAGCAGCACCGAACGCATCACGCCGCTGCCGTTGAGCGGCGCGTCGCCCGGGTCCCAGGCGATGTTGCCCGCCAGCATGCGGCCGACCGGATCCAGCAGCATGAACATTTCGGTGTCCGTGTTGACGTGGTCGGCCATTTCCAGCGAGATTTCGCGCGCCAGGCCGGCCAGGCCGCCTTGCTCGAAGTGCGCGTTCATGCGCTGCGCCGTGATCTGCACCTGGCGCGAGAACTGGGATTCCAGGATCTTGACGCTCTGGGTGTACAGGAAGAACAGCGACACCAGCGAGGTCAGCAGGGCCAGTATGCTGTAGTTGAGCGTCAAGCGGAACGCCACTGAACTACGGATGGCGCGCAGCGCCCCGGCCAGGCGCCGCATCATGGCCGGACCCGGTCGCCGGATTCGGCCTCGGCCGCCAGGCGGTAGCCCACGCCACGCACCGTGTGGATCAACGGGATGTCGGCGTCGCCATCGATCTTCTGCCGCAACCGGCTGATGTGCACGTCGATCACATTGGTCTGCGGGTCGTAGTGATAGCCCCATACCGTGGCCAGCAGCATGGTGCGCGTCAGCACCTGGCCCGCGTTGTTCATCATGTAGGCCAGCAGCTTGTATTCGCGCGGTTGCAGCGCGATGGGGCGGCCGCCGCGCGTCACCTGGCCGCTGACCAGGTCGAGCGACAGGTCGGCCACGTTGAGCTGGCGCTGTTCGTAGCCGGCTGACGAGCGCCGGATCAGCGCCTCGATGCGCGCCGCCAGTTCGGGAAAGGCGAACGGCTTGGTCAGGTAGTCGTCGCCGCCGGCCTTCAGGCCGCGCACGCGCTCGTCCAGCGCGGTCAGCGCGCTCAGCACCAGCACGGGGGTCTTCTTGCCCAGCGCGCGCAGCGACCACAGGATCGACAGGCCGTCGACGTCATTGGGCAGCATGCGGTCCAGCACGATCGCGTCCCAGTGCTCGGTGGTGGCGCGCTGCAATGCCGTCGCCCCGTCCATGCAGACCACGGGATCGTAGCCCAGCTCTTTCAGCCCATTGGCGATGTAGCGGGCATTGTCGGCGTCGTCCTCGACGATCAGGCAGCGCCACATGGTTTACCTCCGCATTCCGGCCCGTCCACACTGAAACCGTGTCGCGCGGGCCCTATGCCTTGCAGCGGCGAATTCTAGCGCACGCGGCTGCGCCACATGGCCCGTGCATCCCCCGACATTACCAATAATTAATGATTCGGTAATCCCCGGACAGCCGCCCGCCTGCGTACCATCACTACAGACTCACGCCGGCATCGCGCCATACTGGTGGCCGGCCTGAAGGACGCCTTGCGATGGATGCACCGATCTTGCAGACTCCCTCCCGCGCCGCTGAAAACCGGGCCTTGCGGCCCGCCGACTTCGCCGCGCTGGCGGATTTCCGCCACGAACTGCGCCGCTTTGCCATGGGCAGCGAGGCCCGGGCCCATGCCTGCGGGCTGGCGCCGCAGCAGCACCAAGCCCTGCTCGCCATCAAGGGCAGCCCGATCGCGCCCACCGTCACCGAGTTGGCGCAGCGCCTGTGCATCAAGTCCCATAGCGCGGTCGAATTGGTCAGCCGGCTGGCGCGCATGGGCATGGTGACGCGGCTGGCCGATCCCGACGACGGCCGGCGCGTGCTGCTGGGGCTGACGCCGCGCGCCGAACGCACGCTGGAAGACCTGTCCGCCGCGCACCTGGAGCAGCTGGAAAACATCCGTCCGCTGCTGACGGGGCTGCTGGAACGGTTCGGCCGCTGACGCGCTGGCCGTCGGAATTCGGCCGCAAGCGCCGGGATGCCGGCACGGCGCTGCTGGCCTACAGTGGTTGTCACGGGCTCATTGCCCGCCTGAGGGAAGACAGCCATGAAACTGCACCTGAGCAAGATTGTGTCGCCCCTGGGCGACCTGCTGCTGGTCGTCGACGCAGCCGGGCGCGTGCGCGCCCTGGATTTTGCCGACCACCAGGCGCGCCTGCATCGCGGCCTGCGCGGCCATTACGGTTCCTACGAACTGGCCGAAGACGCGCCGCCGCCGGCGATCGCCGCCGCGCTGGCCGCCTATTTCGCCGGCCAGCTCGATGCGTTGCGCGATATTGCCACGGCTACTGGCGGCACCGCTTTCGAACGCCGCGTCTGGCAGGCCCTGCTCGACATTCCGCCCGGCCAGACCACCACCTACGGCCAGCTGGCGCGCGCGCTGGGGCTTGACGACCCGCGTGCCGCCATTGACGTGGGCGCGGCGGTCGGCGCCAACCCCATCGACCTGATCGTGCCGTGCCATCGGGTGATAGGCAGCAAGGGCGAGCTGAAAGGTTATGCCGGCGGGGCGCAGCGCAAGCGCTGGCTGCTCGAGCACGAGGGCGCCTGGCGCGAGGCGCCGGCGCGGGCCGAGACGGCGCGCCTGCCGGGCTTTTGAGAGTGCCGGTACCAAGCTGGGTTCAGAACGGGTTCACGGCGGGTGGCCGAACTGTGCCAGGGGGGTTCTTTAGGCGCCCGGGCCTGCCGGCGGGGCCGGGCTCGCAGGATCTCTGGTCGACGCGCCGGGGCTCGCTGTAGGTGTCAGACACCCCTGCGTTGCCTTTTGTGGCCGAGACGACGCGCGTGGGGTGTCTGACACCGGCATCGCGCGGAGGGCGCCTTCGCTTGTGAGCGCCGGCAGAAAGGCCGCTCAGAACAAGCTGATGATCCAGTCGAACAGCACGAGGGTGTCGTAGAGCAGTTGCATGTGCCTGGGTGTCCAGAAGTGCGCGGATACGCTTGCAAGGATTGTAAGCCCGCGCGCCTGCCGAAAGGCACGGGGGAGGGGGTTCCGCAACCTTGCGAGCGATCATGTAACAAACGGACAGCGACTTGCGAGGGGCGGCGGCTATTCTCCGTAGCGAGAAATTGCCACAAGAGGGCCCGCATGAAAAAGACATCGGTGCTGGGTATGTTCGCCGTCGCGGCCGCGCTGCTGGCGCCCGCCGCGATGGCCGACCCATGGAAAGACGAATCGGGGCATGGCGACCGCTACTATGGCGGTCATTACCACGGCGGCGACCACAAGGAAGAATACTGGGACGGCCACTGCAAGGTCGAACGCAAGTGGAAGGGCAACGGCGACTACAAGGAAGAGCGCAAGTGCAAGGCGCCCCGTTACCACCAGCCCGTTGTGGTGCCGGGCTATCCCGTCTATCCGGCCGAGCCGGGCATCGTCATCGAGGGCACGGCCGTGATTCGTTGAGCTGTGTCGGGTACAACAAGCCGAGCGTCGCTGTTGAGTAGTGGGAACTCCTAGGTATCTTCTGGCCTTGCCCGAGTACCTCGACGAAAATTCTCGTCATTTTTACAATACGCCAATGCATCGCGCACTATACCCGCAAGACGGTAGAGGTCCTCTGGTTTCTTGAGCAAAATTTGGCCATTGCGCCCAAGCTCCAAGCCGGCTCTTTGAGCTTCGAGCTGATGCGCTTCAGTGACCGGCTCAATGAATTGAATGGATGGATGGCGCTTGTCACCCCAAAACCTGAATAGCCATCGGTTCGACTTTCCATCCAAGATCACCGAAAAATAGGTTTCGGTGTCTCGCATCGATAGATTCTCTCCAGGGAGAATGTCTGCGCAGATTTCATGCAAGCGACGTTCTTCTGCAGTGGTGACAATTTTTTGGTTGTCAGGATCAATGACTGGTGCATCGTCGTCTGATACGACTTCAACGGGAGGAGCATCTGGCACTTGGTCTGTTCTCGACAGACTAACGGCCACCATGCTGCTGATTGACTGTGCAATTGCCTGCTTTACGATAGGCTGAATGCTCTCCAAGAATTTCCCGGTGAAGGTGCGTTGAATGCCTCCCCGGGCGGCTATATACCGCACGAAGTCAAGGTCGCAGTCTCGGAGTGCCGAGGTGATCGCTTCACGGCAAGAAGTTAGATAAATATTCTCCTCTGCAAGGGCACGCAGGGCGTCAGGCTCGAGGCGGTCATGATGAAAGCGCTGGAGATGGTCGGCGATGTCTGGCGAATCTGACTCGAAATCGACAACAAGGAACGGATCTCGATCCATGATGTTCCGATTGACTAGATCAGTGAAAAAGCGCCACTCACGACCGTTGGTGATAGCGGCTACCGCGACTTCCGGGGTGGCGTTGTAGTAGCGCGAAAGTTGGGGGCAGTGATTCGTCAGTTCCTGCGCGTGGGCCTTTGCTTCGATGAACAGGACTGGAATGCCGGCGCTGAACAATGCATAGTCGACACGTTCAGTCGCTTTCACACCTGGAAAATCGGCGCTGTACTCCGCTTTTACTTTGGTCGGGTCATATGGACTGAAGCCCAAGATATCAAGCAGTGGAAGGATCAGTGCCTGCTTTGTTGTTTCTTCAGTAGAGCAATGGCCACCCACTTTTTTTACGTGCTCTATGTGGGCGGCGATGCGTCTTTTGAAATCGTCCACGGATGTCTCCACACGAGTTAATGCGCAACTCAAGGTAAGGAGAAATACAAAAAGATGGTTAAGTCGTATTTAGTTACTTTGAGTATTCAAAACGTAAGATACCCTAGTTCGTGTGTTTTCTCATCTGGTCTTGCGTGACTGTTGAGCGTGGGCCACAAAATCGCACGTCATCCTTAAGTGTGCGCCTCAGCGACAAAGTCAGTGTCAATGAAAATAGTTCCAGCGCGGGGCGATCGCGACGTCAATGTTTTTGTCTTCGACGTTCCTTCTAATTCACGAACTTAGTGGGTTTCTTGGCGAGCGCTGCGCTGGACTACAGGAAGATGGTCAACGCAGACGGACCTACGGCTGTCTGCTCAAAGTGATCCTTTTAGGCATTTTATTGAGCTAATTCAGTCTCGAAATGCGCATTCAATGATCCTACAGTGGAGGCTCCTAATCACCTCCGCCCATAGGACCCACCGTGACCAACGCCGTCATTGAATGCATCTTGAGCCGTAGCGCGGCCAAGTACTACGACCCGGCCGCCGTTTTGAGCGATGACCAGATCCGCGAGCTGGTACGCATCGGCACCACCGCGCCCACCTCTTTCCACATGCAGAACTGGCGTTTTATCGCCGTCCGCACGCCCGAAGCCAAGGCGCGGCTGCTGCCGATCGCCTGGAACCAGCCCGCTATCACCGATGCGGCCGTGACATTCATCGTCTGCGGCGTACTGGCCGATTCCAGCGTCATCCCCGAGCGCCTGGCGCCGCTGGTGCAAGCGGGCGTCATGCCGGCGGCGATGGTGCCGGAATGGGAAAACCCCGCGCGCGGCCTGTATGCCGACAACCCGCAGCTTCAGCGCGACGAGGCCGTGCGCACTGGCACCTTCGGTGCGGCGGCAATGATCTATGCGGCCCGTTCGCTGGGCCTGGGATCGACGCCGATGATCGGTTTCGACGCCGATGCCGTAGCCAGCGAGTTCAGTCTGGCCGAGGACGAGGTGCCGGTCATGCTGCTGTCCATCGGGGCGGAACGTTCCGGCAACTGGGCCCAGAAGCCGCGCCGTCCCGTGGACGAAGTGCTGGACCTTATTTAACCCCTCAACCCCACTCGACAACCTAAGGGGAAATTCCATGACCAGAACCATCGCCCTCAAGCCGGAACAGCTGCCCGCCGAGTCGAAAGCGACTCTCGACGCATTCACCAGGAACCTCGGGTTCACCCCCAACATGATGGCGGCTTTTGCGCAGAGCCCGATTGCGTTCAACGCCTGGGCCACCTTGCTCGGCTCCTTGAGCAAGGCGCTCGACGTGAAGACGCGCGACAGCATCGGCCTGGCCGTGTCCGAAGTGAACGGTTGCGACTACTGCCTTGCGGTCCATAGCTATACGGCCCAGCACATGGCCCGGTTGCCGGCCGACGAGGTGGTGCTCGCGCGCAAGGGCCATGCCAATGATCCGAAGCGGGATGCCGCTATCCAGTTCGCCCGCAGGGTTATCGAGACCCGTGGCAAGGTCGGCGACACCGATCTGGCTGCTGTCCGCGATGCCGGCTACACGGATGCCAACATCATGGAGATTGTCGCGCTGGTGGCCATGTATTCCCTGACGAACTTCTTCAATAACGTGTTCGATACCGAGAAGGACTTTCCCGCCGTGGCGCCGGCTGGCGCGGTCTGAAAACAGTCCGGCTGCGCCGGGGCGCGGCGCGGCCGCTTATCCAGGAGTACGCAAGTGTTGCCCGATCATCCGATTTTCGCGCGCTGGCCGGCCCGGCATCCCGACCGGCTCCAGCTATTTTCCCTGCCCACGCCCAACGGCGTGAAGGTCGGCATCATGCTGGAGGAAACAGGCCTGGCCTATGAGGCGCACCGCATCGACATTGCGGCGAACGAGAGCCATGAGCCCGCGTTTCTCGCGCTCAATCCCAACGGCAAGATTCCGGCGATCTACGATCCCCACGGGCCGGGCGGCCGGCCGCTGGCCTTGTTCGAGTCTGGCGCGATCCTGATCTATCTCGCCGACAAGACGGGGCGGCTCCTATCCACCGATCCCGCCGCGCGCTACGAGACGATACAGTGGCTGATGTGGCAGATGGGCGGCGTCGGGCCGATGTTCGGCCAGGTCGGGTTCTTCAATAAGTTCGCCGGCAAGGAATATGCGGACAAGCGGCCCCTGGAACGATATGCGAGGGAATCGGCGCGGCTGCTCGGCGTGCTCGACGCCCGGCTGGCGGACCGGGACTGGGTGATGGACGACGGCTATAGCATCGCCGACATCTCGTTGCTGGGCTGGGTGCGCAACCTGATCGGGTTCTATGAAGCTGGGGAGATTGTCGGCTTCGACCGCTATAGGCACGTCCAGCGGTGGCTCGCGCAAGGTCTCGCGCGCCCGGGAGTGCAGCGCGGGCTGAAGGCGGCGGCCTAGGGCCCGGCCGGTCGCCGCGCAGCTACCATACGATCTGGAAGCACTCGAGCACGTGTTCATATGTCCGAAGTCGACTGGCTGAGCCATCTTCTGAAAATCATCACCGTCACGGGGCGGCTGGAAGTCCGCTGCGTCTACGGTGCGCCATGGCGCGTGGCCTGGCCCCGGTCCGAGGCGCACGAGATCCCGTACCACATCGTGCTCAAGGGCCGGGCCATCATCGAGCACCCAGACACCAGGACAGCCCGGGAACTCACGGACGGCGACATTGTGCTGCTGCCCAGCGGCTCGGCGCACGTACTGCACGATGGCAGCGGGCAACCGCCGGGGCGGGTCCACGACCGCCAGGGCGCCTGGGGATGGATGCTCAAGGAAAATGACGGGCAGGGCGAGCGCCTGGACATGTTGTGCGGGCGATTTTTCATCGAGCCGCCGCATGACCGGCTGATTCGCGACTATCTGCCCCCGAACCTGGTGGTGAAGGCGATGAACAGCGACGGCGGACCAGCCGCCGGGTCCGCCGCGAATCACCTCGCCAGCCTGGTAGGACTGATGCGGGCGGAATCGGCCAGCGGCCGGCTGGGGGGATATGCCATGCTCAATGCGCTCACCTCGGCGTTATTCGCCCTGGTGCTCCGCGCGGCCAGCGAATCCGAGCAGGCCCCGGCGGGCTTATTGGCGCTGGCGGGCCATTCGCGTCTTGCCCCGGCTATTTCGGCCATGCTTGCCGATCCGGCGCGGCCCTGGAGCCTGCCCGAGCTGGCCGGCTTGTGCAGTATGTCGCGCGCCACCTTCATGCGGCACTTCCAGGACAAGCTGGGGCGCTCGGCCATCGAGCTGCTCACCGATATCCGGATGAGCCTAGCCGCCAACGCGCTGAAGCAGCCGGGGCGGACCACCGAGGCCGTGGCCGAGTCGGTCGGGTATCAATCCGTGGCGGCATTCCGCCGGGTGTTCGCCGACAGGATGGGCATGACGCCGGGGCAATGGCGCAGGCTGCCGGGCGACGCGCAATAACGCGCCGGGCCCCAGCAAGAAAAAGCCCCGTAATTCGGTGAATTTACGGGGCTTTCGTATTGGTCAGGGCTTGCCTGGGCAAAAACTGGCGGAGAGGGTGGGATTCGAACCCACGGTACGGGGAAACCGTACGCCTGATTTCGAGTCAGGTACATTCGACCACTCTGCCACCTCTCCGGTGTCCGCTTTCCTTGCCGGATGATGCCACCCGGCGGGTACGCTGCCTGCGGCGCGGGGCGCCGTGGTCGCCTGGCAGACGTCCGGACCTCCGTTTCCGAAAAAACGAAGACCGCAACTATAGCAGAAAAAATCGCGACCTGTCTCGGCGCTGGGGCAGGGCGGGCGGCTGTCCCTGCCAGCCCGCGGCATCTCTGGCCGGCACGCTGGCGCCTCATGTCGGTGTCAGACACCCCCATGCCCGTCGTCTCGCCATGCAAGACCGTGCGCAGGGGTGCCTGACACCAACAAGCCCCTCCCCCGACAATTCAGCGGCGCAGCGCATGCCACCGCTGTAAGTCCAGGCCGGGGTTGGGGCGGGCCGGCCAGTTGGAGCGAGGGCAGCCCCCGTAGGGGGCCGAGGGCGCCTGATGGCGCGCCCGAGCCGAGCGACGTGGCCCGCCCGCCCCAACCCCGGCCTGGACGCCCTACGAACCTCCACGGCTCGCCTCAACAGAACACCAACCTCCCGGCACGACCGACGCCAACTCCGTAACGCCCGCGGCGGCTACACTTGAGCCCGGCCTTCCATCCCGGGCGCGGCCCGATCCCACACAGGAGAATTCGCATGCTCAAAGGAAAAGTCGCAGTCGTCACCGGCTCCACCAGCGGTATCGGCCTGGGCATCGCCACCGCGTTCGCCCAGCAGGGCGCCGACATCGTCTTGAACGGCTTCGGCGATGCCGCCGAGATCGAGAAAGTGCGGGCCGGCCTGGCCAGCGAGCATGGCGTGCAGGTGCTGTACGACGGCGCCGACCTGTCGCGTGGCGAGGCGGTGCGCCAGTTGATCGGCAACACCGTGCAGTCGCTGGGCCGCATCGACATCCTGGTCAACAACGCCGGCATCCAGCATACCGCGCTGATCGAGGACTTCCCGGTCGAGAAATGGGACGCCATCCTGGCGCTCAACCTCTCGGCGGTGTTCCACGGCTCGGCCGCCGCGCTGCCGCACATGAAGAAGCAGGGCTGGGGCCGCATCATCAACATCGCCTCGGCGCACGGCCTGGTGGGCTCGGCCAGCAAATCGGCCTACGTGGCGGCCAAGCACGGCGTGGTGGGTCTGACCAAGGTCACCGCGCTCGAAACCGCCGGCACCGGCGTCACCGCCAACGCCATCTGCCCGGGCTGGGTGCGCACCGCCCTGGTCGAGAAGCAGATCAGCGCCCTGGCCGGGCAACAGCAGGTCGACCAGGAGGCCGCCGCCCGCGAGCTGCTGAGCGAGAAGCAGCCGTCGCTGCAATTCGTGACCCCCGAACAACTGGGTGGCACGGCCGTGTTCCTGGCATCGGACGCCGCGGCCCAGATCACCGGCACCACGATCTCCGTCGACGGCGGCTGGACGGCGCGCTGATCCCGCATTCACGCACAGAAAACCAAGGAACCCCGCAACATGCTGTTCTTGCTTTCCCCCGCCAAGAAACTGGACTACGACACGCCGGTCCACATCGAGCACCATACCCAGCCGCTCTTCGTGGACCAGGCCGCCGCCCTGATCAAGGTGCTCAAAACCCTGTCGGCGTCCGACGTCGCCGAGCTGATGAGCCTGAGCCCGGCCCTGGCCGAACTCAACGTGGGGCGCTATGCCGCCTGGTCGCGCAAGTTCACCCAGCACAATGCCCGCCAGGCCGTGCTGGCGTTCAACGGCGACGTCTACGAGGGCCTGCAGGCCGGCACCCTGTCGGCCGCGCGGCTGGATTGGGCGCAGGAACACGTCGCCATCCTCAGCGGCCTGTACGGCGTGCTGCGGCCGCTCGACCTGATGCAGCCGTACCGGCTCGAAATGGGCACGCGCCTGGCCACTGCCAAGGGCAAGAACCTGTACGAATACTGGGGCAGCGCCATTGCCGATCACCTCAATGAACGGCTGGCCGGCAAGAGGTCGCCCATCGTGGTCAACCTGGCCTCGGAAGAGTATTTCAAGGCGGTCGACCAGAAGGTGCTGAAGGCACGTGTGGTGCAGTGCGTGTTCCAGGACTGGAAGAACGGCGCCTGGAAGGTGATCAGTTTCCATGCCAAGCGCGCGCGCGGCCTGATGGCGCGCTACGCCATCGAGCACAAGGTCGCCAGGCCCGAGGGCCTGCAGGGCTTCGACAGCGAGGGCTACGCCTACGACGCTTCGGCGTCGACGGCGGACAAGCTGGTGTTCCGTCGCAAGGCCTGACCGCCCGCCAACCATGCCCGCCGGCCTGCGCGTCTTCCTGTTCTTTTCGCTGGGATACCTGGTCTCGTACCTGTTCCGCGGCGTCAACATCGGCTTCGGCCCGTACCTGACCCAGGAACTGAACCTGTCGGCCGCCGACCTGGGCACGCTGACCAGCCTGTACTTCCTGGGATTCGCGCTGATGCAGATCCCGGCCGGGCTGTTCCTCGACACCTGGGGGCCGCGGCGCGTCAACGCGCTGATGCTGGTGGTGGCCGCGGCCGGCACGCTGGTGTATGGCCTGTCGGATTCGCTGGCGGGCCTGATGGCGGGGCGCCTGCTGATCGGCGCGGGCGTCTGCGTGTGCCTGGGGGCGGCCTTCCAGGCCCTGGCCCAGACCTTTCCGCTGGCGCGCCTGCCCATGATCAACGGGCTGGTCATGGCGGTTGGAGGGCTCGGCGGGGTGCTGGTCGGTTCGCCCTTGTCATGGCTGCTGGGACGCACCTCGTGGCAGGCTGTCAGCATCGGCCTGGCGTTCTTCACGCTGGCCGTCTCGGCGCTGATCTGGTTCGGCGCGCCGCGCGAGGCGGCCCGCCACCGTCATCCGCCCGGCCTGGCCGAGCAATGGCGCGGCACCTGCGCCTTGTTGCGCGACGGCCGCTATTGGCGGCTGGTCTCGCTGCCGGTCATGACCGGCGGGGCGTTCTACGGCGTGCAGTCGCTGTGGGTGCGGCCCTACCTGATCGAGGTCAACGGCTTCGACGCCGCGCACGCCGCCGCGCTGGTGTCGCTGCTGGGTTTCGCCATGATGGCCGGCAACGTGGGACTGGGCGCCATGGCTCGCCGCATGGAACGGCTGGGGCTGGGGCTGTATGGCTTCGGCGGCCTTTGCATGCTGCTGTTCCTGGCCACGCAGGCGCTGATCATGGCGCGCGCGCCGATCGCGCCGGAGGTGCTGTGGGCCTGCTATGGCGCGTTCGGCTCGGCCAACATCCTGGTCTATGCGCTGCTGGCCGGCGAGTTCCCGCCAGAACTGCTGGGCCGCGTCGCCTCCACCACCAACCTGCTGATGTTCCTGACCATCTTCCTGTGCCAGGTCGGCATCGGCTGGGTCGTCGACCTCTGGCCCCGGCAGGGCGGGGCGTATCCGCCCGCGGCGCATCTCTCGGCCTGGGGCGTGGTGCTGGCGCTGCAAGTGGCGGCGGCGGCCTGGTATTTCTGGCCGAAGCGCCGGCGCAATACGATGGTGTCGGACACCGGGGGCGCCTGAGAAGGGTGCCAGACACCCAAAGGGTGTCTGACGCCCGCTCAGGCCGCCGCCACCGCCGGACGGCCGCGCGGCGGGTCGGCGATGGCCGCCATTTCCTGGCGGATCTGCGTCGCGGCGCGCAGCATCTGCTTCAACGGATAGGCCAGCGCGGCCAGTTCGCCGCCGGTGTCGAACTGGCTGGGCAGCTCGGCCGGCGCCGGCCGGTTCTCGTCCAGCAGGTCGGCCATGCCGGCGAATGCCTGCTGCATCGACTCGGGCGGCTGCTTCAGGCCGGCCAGCAAGGGGATGGCCGCGGTAATCTGCGAGGCCATGATGTGATTCTGGATCAACAGGTTGTTGAACTCCGGCACATTGGCCTGGTGCGAGCGCGGTTCGCTCATCATCCGGTAGAAGGCCTCGGCGAAATTGCTGAAGGCGATGTGCACGTTCTTGCGCGCCAGCCGCCAGCCGATGTCGGCGTCCGCTACCGACAGTGTGTCGGCCGACGCCTGGGCCTCGAGCGACTGGGCCCGCACCGCCTCGGCATAGCGCAGGCCGGTGCGCAGGTACTCGCGGTTGGCGTTGACGGCGGCCCGCGCCAGCGACTTCATGTAGCGGGCTTCCCACCATGGCAGGACATAGCTGCACACCAGCGCGATGGCGCAGCCCAGCGCGGTGTCGAGGGCGCGCTCGCCGATCACTTCCATCGACACGGTGCCCGGCGCCACGAAGTGGAACACCATCACCACGAACAGCGTATTGAAGATCGCGCTGGCCATGTAATTGAGCTGCACCAGGCTGTTGCCCATGATGCACGCCACCAGCAATACGGCGAACAGCGCCGCCGGGCGCTGCGTGAAGTGGAACAGCAGCAGCGCCAGCAGGCAGCCGATCAGCGTGCCCATCAGGCGCCAGCCGTTGCGCTGGCGGGTCAGGGCGAAGCCGGGCTTCATGATGATGATGATGGTCAGCAGCACCCAGTAGCTGTGCGCGGTCGCGAATTGCGCGCCCATGAACTGGCCGGTTACGCCCAGGGCGATGGCGGCGGCCAGCGCCACGCGCATCGCATAGCGGAAGTAGGGCGAATCCAGCCGCAGGTTGCTGGTCAGCATGCCCAGGCGCAATTCCTGGCGCGACATGAAGCGGGTCAGCGACTTGTCGATGCGCAGTTCGCTGGTGGGCTGCGCATCCGGCCGGGCCGCGGTGTGGTCGGCCAGCTTGCCGACGATGCGCGCGGCGTTGCGCAGCCGCCGCAGCACCTGCACGATCAGCGCGAGCATTTCCGGCTCGCGCTCGCCCATGCCATCGCGCTTGAACTGCTCGATCTCGTATTCGATGGCGCGCAGTTCCGCCTTGGTGCTGCTGCGGTACTGCACGTGCCGACCGCGCGAGACATCCAGCGCGATGCGGTTGAGTTCCAGCGACATCTTGGTCAGCGCGTCGCGCATGAACATGAGGCAATCATGGCCCGCCAGCGCCCGGCGCAGCGAAGCGTAGTCGGTGTGGGTCGCCACCAGCGTGTCCAGCAGCTGCAGCATGTCCACGAACATGTTCCACAGCATGACGCGCTCCCGGTCGCGGTAGCCGTGGCCGCGCGGCAGGGTTCGCAGCACGATGTCGCGCGCGGCCTGGTGACGCTCGGTCATGATCGATTGCGACTGGATCAGCGCCCGGTAGGTGTCGTCCAGATCGGTGGTCTCGTCGTAGAAGCGGCTGCGCGCCGCCATGTAGTCGGCGGTGGCGAACAGCGCCACGGACATCGCCTGGCGTTCCTCGCGCAGCCAGAAGATGCGGCTGAACCCCAGGCTGAAGGCCAGGTAGAACAGGGCGCCGCCCAGCGTGGCCGCCGAGTGCGCCAGCACCTGGCTGGGCGCCAGCGGCGAGTGCATGGTCAGGGTCATGATCAGCAGGCCGGCAAAGCCGATCAGGCCGCCGCGCTTGCCGAACACCGAGAACATCGAGAACAGGAAGCACTGGCCGATCACCGCCAGCCACAGCAGCACGGGGTAGGTGGACGCGGCGCCGGTGATGGTGACCGTGGTGGTGGCCAGCAGCGCCCCGCCCAGCATCTCGTTGGTGCGGTGCCGCTGCGGCCCGCCCGGCTGGTCGATGATGGCCAGGCATTGGGCCCCGAACGTGGCCACCAGGCCGAAGCTGTACTCGCCGAACAGTCCGCCCAGCACCAGCACCGGCAGCAGCATGCCCACGCCTTGTCGCACGCCGCCGAAGAAGTAGTGGCTGTAGAGAAAACGCGGAATGCTGTCAATGCGCAAATCCATGGACGGGGCAGCTTTTGAAGGGCGACCGGACAAGTATAGAAAGATGCGCGGGTTTTGGGGGCCGGATCGGCCCCGGCAGCCGATTTGCTCCCGATGCCGCAACGCGGTAAATTTGCTGCCTTGCGCCGGCCTGCCTATCCGATGCCGGCGCCCAGGCAAGCGCGCCGCCCGGGCTACATTCCGGGTGCTGCGCCCCAGCAATTACTGCCGTTGGCCGCGCCACAAGCGTGTGTTGCCAAGGCTTCCATTTCGACCTCCAGCGTCCCCCAGGGGCGTTTGCGCTGCGTTCCCGACGAACGCGTGCCGGGTCGGCAGGGTGTCCGGGTGGCGTGGCTCCGTGAGCCACAAAGCGCCGGGTCATGTTGCCGGTACCGGTCCGGGTTCAGTTGCCGCCGTATCCGGGCGTGCAACGGTCAGGAAAACAGGGCCGGTACTGAAAGGAATACAACATGGAAACCATAGGCGCCGATATCGTCGTGCGCTGCCTGGCCGATGAGGGCGTCGAGCACGTCTTCGGCTACCCTGGCGGCGCGGTGCTGTACATCTACGACGCGATTTTCAAGCAAGACAAGTTCCAGCACATCCTGGTGCGTCACGAGCAGGCTGCCGTGCACGCGGCCGATGCCTATTCGCGCGCCTCCCAGAAGGTCGGCGTGTGCATCGTCACCAGCGGGCCGGGCGTCACCAATGCCGTCACCGGCATCGCCACCGCCTACATGGACTCGATCCCGCTGGTCATCATCAGCGGCCAGGTGCCCACGGCGGCCATCGGCGAGGACGCGTTCCAGGAATGCGACACCGTCGGCATCACCCGGCCGTGCGTCAAGCACAACTTCCTGGTGCGCGACGTCAAGGACCTGGCCGAGACCATGCGGCGGGCGTTCTACATCGCCCGCACCGGCCGTCCCGGCCCGGTGCTGGTCGACATCCCCAAGGACGTCAGCCTGGCGCCCTGCAAGTACGCGCCGCCCAAGGGCGAAATCGCCATGCGCTCGTACGCGCCGGTCAACAAGGGTCACCAGGGCCAGATCAAGAAAGCCGTGCAGATGCTGCTGGCCGCCGAGCGCCCCATGATCTACGCCGGCGGCGGGGTCATCCTGTCCGACGCGGCTGCCGAACTGCGCCGCGTGGTCGAGCAGCTCGGCGCGCCCTGCACCAACACCCTGATGGGGTTGGGCGGGCTGGCCGGCACCAGCCGCCAGTTCGTCGGCATGCCGGGCATGCACGGCACCTACGAGGCCAACATGGCCATGCAGCACTGCGACGTGCTGCTGGCGGTGGGCGCGCGCTTCGACGACCGCGTCATCGGCAACCCGCGCCACTTCGCGCAGAACGCGCGCAAGATCATCCACATCGACATCGATCCTTCGTCCATCTCCAAGCGCGTGCGGGTCGACGTGCCGATCGTCGGCAACGTCAAGGACGTCCTGGCCGATCTCAGCGCGCAGTACGACATCGCGCGCGCCGACGCCAAGCCGGCGCCGCTGGACAAATGGTGGCAGCAGATCGACACCTGGCGCGCCAAGGAATGCCTGAAGTACGCCAATTCGGACGAAGTCATCAAGCCGCAGTACGTGGTGGAAAAGCTCTGGGAAGTGACCGGCGGCGACGCCTTCGTCACCTCCGACGTGGGCCAGCACCAGATGTGGGCCGCGCAGTACTACAAGTTCGACAAGCCGCGCCGCTGGATCAATTCCGGCGGCCTGGGCACCATGGGCGTGGGCCTGCCGTACGCCATGGGCGTGCAGATGGCCAATCCGGGCGCGGACATCGCCGTCATCACCGGCGAGGCGTCCATCCAGATGAACATCCAGGAACTGTCCACCTGCCACCAGTACCACCTGACGCCCAAGATCATCTGCCTGAACAACCGCTTCCTCGGCATGGTCCGGCAATGGCAGCAGATCGACTACGGCTCGCGCTATTCCGAGTCGTACATGGATTCGCTGCCCGACTTCGTCAAGGTGGCGGAGGCCTACGGCCACGTGGGCCTGCGCATCGAGCGCCCGGCCGACGTCGAGCCGGCGCTGCGCGAAGCATTCAAGAAGCACAAGGATCGCCTGGTCTTCCTGGACTTCATCACCGACCGCACCGAGAACGTGTGGCCCATGGTGAAGGCCGGCCGCGGGCTGACCGAGATGCTGCTCGGCTCTGAAGACCTGTAAGGAGGGCGATCATGAAACACGTGATTTCCGTGCTCATGGAAAACGAACCCGGCGCGCTCTCGCGCGTGGTCGGGCTGTTCTCGGCGCGCGGCTACAACATCGAGACCCTGACGGTCGCACCCACCGAAGACGCCACCCTGTCGCGCCTGACCGTGGTCACGGTCGGGTCGGACGAAGTCATCGAGCAGATCACCAAGCACTTGAACCGCCTGGTGGACGTGGTCAAGGTGGTCGACCTCACCGAAGGCGCGCACATCGAGCGCGAGCTCATGCTCATCAAGGTGCGCGCGGTCGGCAAGGAGCGCGAGGAAATGAAGCGCATGGCCGACATCTTCCGCGGCCGCATCATCGATGTCACCGACAAGTCCTACACGATCGAGCTGACCGGCGTGCAGGAAAAGATCCAGGCGTTCATCGACGCCCTGGACCGCAGCGCCATCCTGGAAACCGTGCGCACCGGCGTGTCCGGCATCGGGCGCGGCGAACGGATCCTGAAAATCTGATCGACCCGTCCGGGCGTCACCCTATCAACATCAAGCTGAATCAAATAAATCCGGAGCACACGACATGAAAGTTTTCTACGACAAAGACTGCGACCTGTCCCTCGTCAAGGGCAAGACCGTCGCCATCATCGGCTACGGCTCGCAGGGCCACGCCCACGCGCTGAACCTGCACGACTCGGGGGTGAAGGTGGTGGTCGGCCTGCGCAAGGACGGCGCCTCGTGGAAGAAGGCCGCCAACGCCGGCCTGGAAGTCAAGGAAGTGGCCGAGGCCGTCAAGGCCGCCGACGTGGTCATGATGCTGCTGCCCGACGAGAACATCGCGGCCGTCTACCGCAACGAAGTGCATGCCAACATCAAGGCCGGCGCCGCGCTGGCGTTCGCCCACGGCTTCAATGTGCACTACGGCCAGGTCGTGCCGCGCGATGACATCGACGTCATCATGATTGCCCCCAAGGCGCCCGGCCACACCGTCCGTTCCACCTACTCGCAGGGCGGCGGCGTGCCCCACCTGGTGGCCGTCTACCAGGACAAGTCCGGCTCCGCCCGCGACGTGGCGCTGTCGTACGCCAGCGCCAACGGCGGCGGCCGCGCCGGCATCATCGAGACCAACTTCCGCGAAGAAACCGAAACCGACCTGTTCGGCGAGCAGGCCGTGCTGTGCGGCGGCACCGTCGAGCTGATCAAGGCCGGCTTCGACACCCTGGTGGAAGCCGGCTACGCGCCCGAAATGGCCTATTTCGAGTGCCTGCACGAGCTCAAGCTGATCGTCGACCTGATCTACGAAGGCGGCATCGCCAACATGAACTACTCGATCTCCAACAACGCCGAGTTCGGCGAATACGAGACCGGCCCCAAGATCGTCACGGAACAGACCCGCCAGGCCATGCGCGAAGCTCTGGTCGCCATCCAGACCGGCGAATACGCCAAGAAGTTCATCCTGGAAAACGCCGCTGGCGCCCCCACGCTGACCTCGCGCCGCCGCATCAACGCCGAATCGCAGATCGAGCAGGTCGGCGGCAAGCTGCGCGCCATGATGCCCTGGATCGCCGCCAACAAGCTGGTGGACAAGTCCAAGAACTGACCGGCTCGCGCCATTGGTGTCAGGCACCCTGGCGGGAGCCTGACACCTGCGTGAGGACGTATCGGTTCGTGTCGGCTGTCAGGCTCCCGCAGGGTGCCTGACACCGGCGTGTTCCGCGCGATATGCCCGTGTCGGGCACCGATTGTCCTGACGCGGGCGCCGGCCCATGCGGCGGGCGCCCGCAGTCCCTGCGGCATCCCTGGCGGGATGCCTTTTTTTTGCCTTGGCCGGCAGGCACTCGGCCTGGCGCCGGGCCGTCCCGCCGGCAAAAAATGGGCGTTCCCGCGCCAGCAAGCGGCCCGGGATGGGTTAACCTTTCAGGTATACGCCGCAATTGCCAGTCACTATGCCCAATTTCTCCATGCGCGATCCCGAAAATCGCCACCGCAGCATCTACCTGCTGCCCAATGCCTTCACCACCGCGGCTTTGTTCGCCGGCTTCTATGCCGTGGTGCAGGCCATGAACGACCGCTTCGAGACCGCCGCGATCGCCATCTTCGTGGCGCTGGTGCTCGACGGCATGGACGGCCGGGTGGCGCGCCTGACCAATACCCAATCGGCATTCGGCGAGCAATACGATTCGCTCTCCGACATGACTTCGTTCGGCGTGGCGCCGGCGCTGGTCATCTATGAATGGATCCTCAACGACCTGGGGCGCTGGGGGTGGCTGGCCGCGTTCGTCTACGTCGCGGGGGCGGCCTTGCGGCTGGCGCGCTTCAACACCAATATCGGCGTGGTCGACAAGCGTTATTTCCAGGGCCTGCCCAGCCCGGCCGCGGCCGCGCTGGTGGCCGGTTTCGTCTGGCTGGCCATCGACAACAAGCTGCCCATCCACGACAACGTGATGGCCTGGGTGGCGTTCTGCCTGACCATGTACGCCGGCGTGACCATGGTGTCGAACGCGTCGTTCTTCAGCGGCAAGAGCTTCGCCCTGGGGCGCAGCGTGCCGTTCTGGGGCATCTTGCTGGTGGTGGCGGTGTTCGTGTTCGTTTCCAGCGACCCGCCGGTGGTGCTGTTCGGCCTGTTCGTGCTGTATGGCCTGTCCGGCTGGGTGATCATGGCGTGGCGCTGGAACCGCGCCCGCCGCCTGCAGCAGGAACGCCGCTCGCACACCGAATAGCGCCGCCGGCCCGGCCGGCGCCCGCGCCTACCACCAGCGCCAGTCCTCGTCGTACATCGGGTCCGGGCCGGGGTGGAAGCGCGTCACGCGGTCGCCGTCGCGGCCCATGTACACGTACATCAGCGAATTCCATACCCCCGACTGCTTGTAGCGGTAGGACCACACCACCTGGCGCACATCGGGCAGCCCGACTTGCGAGATATCGGCCGGCGGGCCGAATTCGCAGCGCACTTGGTCAGCCGTCCAGGTGCCGCTGGCCAGGCGCCGGAAATGGGCGTCGGTCAGCACCGGCACCACCTGGTCGATGCGGCCGTCGGCGCCCACGTTGGCGCCCCAGGCGAATTGGCCGTAGGGCTGCTGGGTCCAGATGACGCGCTGCCCGCCGCCGGGCAGTTCGCAACTGAAATTCGGCCGGCCGATCCGGGCCGCTGCGTCCCCCAGGGAAGCGCCGGGAGGCACCTGGGTCGGGTTGGCGCAGCCCGCCAGGAAGGCCGCGGCGGCCAGGGTTCCGGCGCGGGTGGCCACGCGTGAAATGTTACAGAACATGCCGGCTCTCCTTGGCAACGGCGCCGTGCCGGCCCGGCCGACGGGGCACCAGGCGCAGGGGGCACGGCCCCATGCGGCAATTCTAGCGAATCGGCTATAATCTCGGTCTGATTTGCCCGGCTATCTTGCGTGGCCGGGCAAATTAGTATCATGCATGTACGGTTTTTTGCCGTTTTTTGAACCCACGGCTGGGCGCCTCGGCCCTGCCGCAAGTCCGTAGAGGTCATTCCATGTCCGTAGCTGACATCAATAAAGCCGACATCGTCTCGCAGTTCCAACGCGCCCAGGGCGATACCGGCTCCCCCGAAGTCCAGGTGGCTCTGCTCACCGCCCGCATCAACGAACTGACCGGTCACTTCAAGACCCACATGAAGGACCACCACTCGCGCCGCGGTCTGCTGCGCATGGTCAGCCGTCGCCGCAAGCTGCTCGACTATCTCAAGGGCCGCAATCCCGATTCGTACCGCGCACTGATCGAAAAACTCGGTCTGCGCAAGTGATCGACGGGGCTGGCTCCCCATGATGCAACCGTGGCCGGTGCGACGCTCGTCGCGGCGGCCACGGTTTTTCATTTGTAAGGAATCCTCGTCATGTTCAATAAAGTGACCAAATCGTTCCAATACGGCCAGCATACGGTCGTGCTGGAAACGGGCGAGATCGCCCGCCAGGCATCCGGCGCGGTGCTCGTCTCGGTGGACGATACCGTCGTGCTGGCCACCGTCGTGGCCGCCAAGAACGCCAAGCCCGGCCAGACCTTCTTCCCCCTGACCGTCGACTACATCGAAAAGACCTACGCCGCGGGCCGCATCCCCGGCGGGTTCTTCAAGCGTGAAGGCAAGCCGTCCGAAAAAGAAACCCTGACCTCGCGCCTGATCGACCGCCCGCTGCGCCCGCTGTTCCCCGAAGGCTTCTACAACGAGGTGCAGGTGGTCCTGCACACCGTCTCGGTCAATCCTGAAATCGATCCCGACATTCCCGCCATGATCGGCGCCTCGGCCGCGCTGGCTATCTCGGGCATCCCGTTCAACGGCCCCATCGGCGCCGCCCGCGTGGGCTACATCGACGGCCAGTACGTGCTGAACCCGCTGGCCTCGCAACTGCAGTCCTCGCAGATGAACCTGGTCGTCGCCGGCACCGAGAACGCCGTGCTGATGGTCGAATCCGAAGCCCAGCAGCTGTCCGAAGACGTCATGCTGGGCGGCGTGGTGTACGGCCACGAGCAAATGCAGGCCGCCATCAACGCCATCCACGAATTGGTGCGCGAGGCCGGCAAGCCCGAATGGGATTGGCAGCCCGCTCCCAAGAACGAGGCCCTGATCGCCGCCGTGACGGCCGCCGCCCAGGAAGGCCTGGGCGCCGCCTACCAGCTGCGCCAGAAGCAGGCGCGCACCGCCAAGCTGCGCGAAGTCTACGCCGAGGTGCACGCCAAGCTGGCCGAGCAAGCCGCCGCCGCCGGCCAGGAGGCCCCGGACGCGGTCGAGGTCGACAACATCCTGTTCGACCTCGAGGCCCGCATCGTGCGCGGCCAGATCCTCAACGGCGAGCCCCGCATCGATGGCCGCGACACCCGCACGGTGCGTCCCATCAGCATCCGCCTGGGCGTGCTGCCCCGCGCGCACGGCAGCGCGCTGTTCACCCGCGGCGAAACCCAGGCCCTGGTCGTGGCCACGCTGGGCACCAAGCAGGACGAGCAGATCATCGACGCGCTCATGGGCGAGTACCGCGACCGCTTCATGTTGCACTACAACATGCCCCCGTTCGCCACCGGCGAAACCGGCCGCATCGGCGTGCCCAAGCGCCGCGAAATCGGCCACGGCCGCCTGGCCAAGCGCGCCCTGGTGTCCCTGCTGCCCGAGCACGACGACTTCCAGTACACCATTCGCCTGGTGTCCGAGATCACCGAATCCAACGGTTCCTCGTCCATGGCCTCGGTCTGCGGCGGTTCGCTGGCCATGATGGACGCCGGCGTGCCCATCAAGGATCACGTGGCCGGCGTGGCCATGGGCCTCATTCTCGACAGCGGCAAGTTCGCCGTGCTGACCGACATCCTGGGCGACGAGGACCACCTCGGCGACATGGACTTCAAGGTCGCGGGCACCGAGAACGGTATCACCGCGCTGCAGATGGACATCAAGATCCAGGGCATCACCAAGGAAATCATGCAAGTGGCGCTGGCCCAGGCCCGCGAAGGCCGCCTGCACATCCTGGGCAAGATGCGCGAGGCCCTGGACGGCTCGCGCACCGAGCTGTCGGCTTTCGCGCCGCGCATGCTGACCATCAAGATCAACCCCGAGAAGATCCGCGACGTCATCGGCAAGGGCGGCGCCACCATCCGCGCCCTGACCGAGGAAACCGGCACCCAGATCGACATCTCCGACGACGGCACCATCGTCATCGCCAGCGTCGACGAGGCCCAGGCCAAGGAAGCCCAGCGCCGCATCGTCGAGCTCACCGCCGACGTCGAAGTGGGGCAGGTGTACGACGGCTCGGTGCTGCGCCTGCTGGATTTCGGCGCCATCGTGCAAGTGCTGCCGGGTCGCGACGGCCTGCTGCACATCTCGGAAATCGCCAACTACCGCATCGCCAACATCAACGATGTGCTGAAGGTCGGCCAGCAAGTCCGCGTCAAGGTCATCGAGGCCGACGACAAGGGCCGCCTGCGCCTGTCCATCAAGGCCATCGGCGGCATCGAGCAGCAGCAGCCGGCTGCCGGCGAGCAGCCCGCGCCGCAATCGGAGCCGCAGGCCGAATAAGGTTTGCTTTTCTTGAGCAGAAACGGCACCGCGAGGTGCCGTTTTTGTTGCGATCTACGGTAAATTCTGGGCACGCGCGAACGGGCCGGTGGCGGCCACGAAGGAGGACGCATTGACCGGCACAGGATTCGACACGGCATGACGACCATACGGCTGGCCGCCTGGCTGGTGGCGGGCTGCGGCCTGCTGGCTGCTGGCGGCTGCATTCCCAGCCAGCCCGCCGCGCACGGGCCGCAAAGCGAAGACATGTCGATGGACCAGTTCGCCCAGACGGACTTCAATCGCACTGTCACGCTCGAGATCCGCGACAACCTCGACAGCCTGTACGTGCTGCTGGACAAACTCTATCGCCGCAACCCGCGCGAATGGCGCAAGATCGACGTGTCCGACCAGCCGGCGGCGGTGGCCCGGGTGCGCCGCATGATCGAGAACCGCACGCCGCCGCCCGGCCTGAGCGGCCTGCGCGACATCCAGATCCTGGCCGTCTCGCTCGACCCGGCCTACCGGGGCGACCGTGTCGCCGCCTTCATCTACGGCTTGGCCGATACGATAATCGCGGCTCATAATGACAAGACGCGCATGTACTTGTCCGATGTGCTGGACGGCCAACGCATCTACAATGCCGCCCGCAATGTCGAAGCGGCCGCGTGGCTGCTGGCCTCGCGCCGCGACGCGCGCGGAGCGCCCCTGCTGCTGGCCAACGAAATGTCCGACCTGGCCACCAACCTGAGCTTCGAACGCGAATTCGGCGCCATCATCGGCCGGCTGGACCTGATCGCCAACCTGCTGGGCGAAAATGCCCGGCGCGTCGGCATCAACTATGCGCAAGGCCTGCTGTTCTTCAATTTCCTGCCGGTGCGGTAGGGGACGGCCGGCGCCACGCTCTACAGGACCTGACAGTGATCGATCTCGCCGCCATCCAAGCCGCCCGCGCCCGCCTGCAGGGCCAGGTGCTGAAAACCCCGTTCACGCATTCGCGCACGCTGTCCGACATCCTCGGTGCCGAGATCTGGCTCAAGTTCGAGAACCTGCAGTTCACCGCCTCTTTCAAGGAGCGCGGGGCGCTCAACCGCATGCTGGCGCTGGCGCCCCAGGAGCGCGCCCAGGGCGTCATCGCCGTGTCGGCCGGCAACCATGCCCAGGGGGTGGCCTACCATGCGCAGCGGATGGGCGTGCCGGCGGTCATCGTCATGCCGCGCTTCACGCCCACCGTCAAGGTCGCCAACACGCGCCGCTTCGGCGCCCAAGTCGTGCTGCACGGCGATACCTTCGACGACGCCCAGGTCCATGGCTACGACCTGGCGCGCGAGCGCGGCCTGGTCATGATCCATCCCTATGACGACCCGGCAGTGATCGCCGGGCAGGGCACCGTGGCGCTGGAAATGCTGGAAGACCAGCCCGGCCTCGACGCCATGGTCATCGCCATCGGCGGCGGCGGCCTGATCAGCGGCATCGCCACGGCGGCGCGCGCGATCAAGCCCGGCATCGAGATCGTCGGCGTGCAGACCGAGCGTTTTCCGGCGATGTACGCCGCCATCAACGGGCGGGACATGGCCGCCGGGCACTACACCATCGCCGAGGGCATCGCCGTGAAGTCGCCCGGCGTCATCACGCAGGACATCGTGCGCCGCCAGGTCGATCGCATCGAGCTGGTCAGCGAAAGCGACATCGAGCACGCCATCGTGGTGCTGCTGGAAATCGAGAAAACCGTGGTCGAAGGCGCCGGGGCCGCCGGCCTGGCGGCCCTGCTGCGCGAGCAGGCGGCGGGCGGTGGCCGCTTCCAGGGCAAGCGCGTCGCCCTGGTGCTCACCGGCGGCAACATCGACCCGCTGATGCTGGGCGAGCTGATCGAGCGCGGCATGGTGCGTGCCGGCCGGCTGGCGCGCATCCGCGTCGACCTGCGCGACCTGCCCGGCGCGCTGGCCCATGCCACCAAGCTGATCGCCGACGCGCAGGCCAATATCACCGAAGTGCACCACCAGCGCGCCTTCACCGCCTTGCCCGTGCGCAACGTCGAAGTCGACTTCGTCTTGCAGACGCGCGGCCCGGAACACATCCAGGAAGTCATCGACGCGCTCAACGCGGCCGGCTTCGCGGCCAGCAACCACGATCACTGAGCCCGCCAGCGCTCCTGGTCGCGCGCCACCAGCGCCTTCAGGCGGTAGAGCCGCTCGCGGTGCAGGATCGCCGCCAGCGGCTCGGGCGCGCGTCCCAGCGCCGCGTGGTCGTCCAGCACCGCGTCCACGGCCGCGTGCAGGCGCGTTGCGTCGGCCTCCCACCATGCCGCCAGCAGCCGGTCCGGCGTGCAGGCATCCAGGCCCTGGCGGCGCAGCTCCGAGCGGTTGAAATCCTTCAGGTTCCAGGTCGCCACGATGACCGTCGGCGGCCGTTGCAACCCGCACCGGGCGCGGCGCGCCAGGCCGGCGGCGATCACGTGGAAATCCTTGGGGTCGCTGTAGCGCAGCACCGCCTCGTAGGCCCCGGTGTCGGACTCGCCGGCCAGCGGAAAACACTCGTTCATCTCGGCCCACTGCGCCGCCAGCACGTCCGCGGGAATCGCCCACAGGCGCGCCGCGTTGCGGCGCCATTCCTCGCCGATGCGCTCGCTCCAGACCGGCGCGTACAGGCCGGCGGCGGCCAGGCGCAGCATGAGGCGCCGCACAATGCCGGACATCAGCACGCAGGCGTCCAGGACGACAAATGGGGAAGTATCGGAATTCAGGGCGGACACGGCGGCGGCGCACGGCGAGCCGGCAGGGCTACAGACGGCCCACACTGTAGCAGGAAGCTGGCCCCGGTTTCTGGTAACAAGAAATTGCCAGGGCCGGCACGCTGCCCGGACGGCCAAACTGCCGGATGTTGTGCAGCAATAGGCCGCGAATCGCCGCGAGCTATCTGCTGTTATCGACAGTTATAGATTTGTTGCATCTATTAGGGAAAACCGCCTTGAGGCGGTTTTTTCGTTGAAGTAGCTTGCTCGGGTAATCCCTAATCGGGGCAGTGTATCCAGGCCGTATGACAACCGCATGAAAAGCAGGTAGCGCCTCTGCAATCACCGTAAGAAGATCGTTTCGGGAGAGTATCCGTGGATATTCCAAGCTTCATTCAGTCTCGTCCCATCATTGCGCATACTCCCCTGGGAAACAGCCTGACGTTCAAGCAGATGACCGGCCACGAAGGCTTGTCGCAATTGTTTGAATTCGAAGTCGAATTGCTGGCGGACAACTTCAACCTTGACTTGAAGCAACTGCTGGGCAAGCCGCTTACGCTGGAAATCGCCACCACGTCCGCCACGCGCTACCTCAGCGGGCTGATCGTGCGCTGCGTCATGGTGGGGCGCGAAAGCGGCACGTCGCGCAACTATATCTACAAGGCCACGGTCAAGCCGTGGCTGTGGTACCTGACCCAGACCTCCGACAACAAGATCTTCCAGCAGAAGTCCATACCGGACATCATCAAGGAAGTGCTGGGGGAATACGGCTACCCCTTCGAGACGAAGCTCACCGGCAGCTATCGCTCATGGGAATACTGCGTCCAGTACCAGGAAACCGATTTCGCCTTCATCAGCCGCCTGATGGAGCACGAGGGCATCTACTATTACTTCAAGCACGACAAGGGCCAGCACACGCTGGTCATGACCGACGACATCGCCTTGCATTCGCCGGTGCCGGGGTATGAGTCCATTCCCTATTACGGGCCCGACCGCGTTTCCACCCCGCAAGAAGAATACGTGTCGATGTGGGAGATCTCGGCGCAGATCACGCCCGACGGCTATGCCACGGTCGACTACGACTTCACCAAGCCGGGCGCGAGCCTGGACGCGGTTTCCAAGCGGCCCGGCGGTTCCGAGCCGGGCAACCTGGAAATGTTCGAATGGCAGGGCGGCTTCCAGGAAGCGCAGCACGGCGAACATTACGCGCGGGTGCGGCTGGAAGAATTGCAGAGCATCCAGGAACAGGACCTGGGCCTGAGCAACGCCCGCGGCCTGGCGCCGGGGCACCTGTTCACCCTGCGCAACCATCCGCGCAAGGCCGAGAACCGCGAATACCTGGTCGTGTCGGTGAACTATCGCATGAGCGTGGGCGGCTATGCCACCGGCAGCGGCTCGGAGGAGTTCTACGAAGAGTCCTTCTCGGCGCTGCCGTCGAGCATCCAGTACCGCGCCCCGCGCGTCACGCCGATTCCGCGCACGCACGGCCCGCAGACGGCCCGCGTGGTGGGGCCCGCCGGCAAGGAAATCTGGACCGACAAATACGGCCGCATCAAGATCCAGTTCCACTGGGACCGCTACGGCCAGAAGAACGAAAGCAGCTCATGCTGGGTGCGCGTGTCCAGCCCCTGGGCCGGCGGCGGCTTCGGCGGCCTGCAACTGCCGCGCATCAACGACGAAGTCGTGGTCGACTTCATCGGCGGCTGCCCGGACCGCCCCGTGGTGCTGGGCCGCGTCTACAACGCCAACAACATGCCGCCGGTGGAGTTGCCGGGCAGCGCCACCCAGAGCGGGTTCCGCAGCCAATCGGTGTACGGCGACCCGTCGATGTGCAACAAGATGATCTTCGAGGACGCGCTGGGCTGCGAACTGGTGCACATGCGCGCGCAGAAGGATATGTGTGATGAGGTGGTGAATGACCATAGCCACTCGGTCGGTTGCAACTATACCGTCGATGTCGGCGAGCACTACAGCATCAAGGCGAAGACCCTGACGGTGGAGATCTGTGAGGAAACCAACGTCACGCTCAATGGGCCCACCACCGTCAATCGCAAGGCCTATTCCGCCGATACTAAAGGCACCGTGCTGGAGACGACCACCGGCGATGTCACCAAATCGACCACCGGCATCCTGATCGACACGCAGACCGGGGTGCAGACCCTGACCAACCTCGGCGCGGTGGGGCATTTCCTGCTGGGCGCCTATGGTTCGGTGCAGGTGGGTGATTTCAAGAAGACGATTTTCGGCAACGTGGGCTGACGGCCAACATTCAGGGGGCACTGTAATGACGAATCTGGCCGAGGACATCCTCAATGCCGTCAATGGCGAGTTGAACAACCTGGGCGACAATGCGCCGCCCGAGGCGGTCGAGGAAATCGTGTTGCGTCACGCCAAGACTGGTGCCGGCGACAATCCCGCCCTGCAGCAAGAAGCCATGGAGCTGGCCCGCCAGCAACTCGAGAACGGCATGGCTCCGGATGCCGCGGCGGTATCCGCGGCCACCCAGACATACCAGAAAGGCGTAAGTCAGCGCCCCGGCCTGCAAGCCAATGGCGACGAACTGCGTGGCTATCTGCCCGGAGACGATGGCATACCCGGCAGCGGCGAGGTCGACGAATACCTGAAAAACCACGGCGATGCCAAGATGACCTCCGAGCAGCGGGAAGTGCTGTCCGAGGCTACGACCGCGTTCAAGGACGCGGGCATGGACGACGACCTGGCCGCCCAGGCGCAGGCCGCCATCATCAACGCCACGCAGCAGGGTACCCTGATGCCGGCTGGCATCGACATCCACGAGAATTTGCGCGCGATCGTGCACGACAACGTCACTCTGGATTTCAAGAGCAGCCAGATCAAGACGACGATGCAGAAGGTCGAGTACAACCATACCGGCAATTTTCATCTCACCGCCAAGGACGTCAAGCTGACGGCGGATTCGATCGCCATCGTCGCCTCGGAGACGGAAACCAATATCGTCCACAACCATAAGCGCTCGGCGCGCTCGCAGTACGCGAATTCCTTCGGAACGACGACTTTCACCACCATGCCGCTATGGGACCTGACCCTGACCGGGGCCGGGATCGACGTGAACGCGGTCAACGCCAGCTACGGCACCATCCGCGTGGGCGCCGCGCTGCGGATGGATACTTGGGGGTTTGGACGTGTCGGGATGAAAGGTATCACGTACGACACCATCAAGAAGAAAAGCATGAGGAAGTTCAACAGCCACTTGATCAAGGCCGTGGCCATCATGCTCGTGCTGTAGAGCGGGAGACAGACCATGAGTGAAGGCATTCCGTATGTCCGTCCTGGCTCCACGGCGGCGCGGGCCGTGAGCGAAGTGGGCCAGTATTTCGCGGATCATCCCGATCCGACGCCAGTCGAGCTCGAAGCCATGGTGAAAGACCGCATCGTGGCGCATGGCGGGGATCCGGTCACCGCGGCGGCGTCGGCCGCCACCGCCAGGGAACTGGCCGGCCGCAGCCCCGGCCAGCAGCGGGCGCTGGCCGAGCAATTGGTCGGCGTGACGCTGGCCGACCCCGCCCGGGTCGGCCAGTCCGTCGTGCAGAACACCCGCCAGGCCTGGGAGAAGGCCGCGGAAGGGGGGGGCAAAGTCGACAAGGTGGGCATCGCCCGCGCCCAGGCGCAGGAGGCGCTTGCCGATGCCGGCGCCGCGGACACCACTTCTTCGTCGTTGTTCGACACCAAGTTCCAGGAATACCTGGACCAGGGCGTCAGTCCCGAGATGGCGGCCGCCCAGGCGGTGGCCATGGTGCTTGCGCAAGCCACGCCCCAGGCCGGTTCATTTTCGATCTACGGCTACCTGACGATGCTGGTGCATGGCAACACCGACTACGTCTTCTTGAATGAAGAGCACGTCAAGATCAAGGGCAGTGCCATTCACACGCATTTCGTCAGCACCACCTATAACCTGGGAAGCAACGACTTCATTGTCGATTGCGACACCATCAAGACGTCCAGCACGGGGGAGGATGTTCGCACTCATTCCGGTCATGCCATCGGCCGTTATGAGAGCCAGTATTTTTCAACGGCCACATCGACCCTGTCGGGATTCTGGTGGCGGCACAAGTGGGGCACGCTGACCAAGACGGTATCGGGCGCGACAGCCTCCATCAGCGGCGGGCGTGTCTACCTGGCCGGTCTGGATTCCGACCTGATGCTGTGGAAAAACGGCGGGTCCGCCAACGATATCCGGCGCACGCCACTGCAGGTGCGCGACTTCCTGAAGCAGAAGTTCAGCTCGAAGACACACCGGATCAATTGATGACCGCCCTGCCTTGCGGATTTCAATCGGTGGCCGGCGGGTGTGCCATCACCATACTGTTGTGTAGATCGATAAATCATGTCTGAGCCTCCCACCATCGGTTTTACCCCGATTCCCGGGTCTAACGCGGCCGATGCCATTGCCCAGGTCAGCAAGCTTGCGCTCGATGAAGGCAATATCCGGGGCCATATCGTGGATGTCCTGCTGGACGCCGGGGTGGACCGCATGACTGCCTCGGCGGCGGGCGAGGCCGCCAACCAGATCGCCACCAATAATCCGACCATCCGGGATGCCAACGGCAATGTCGTCAAGCAGGGCGTGGATTTGCAGCAACTGGCCCAGGACCTGGTGGGCAATGCGGTGGCGGATCCGCGGGTCGCCGCCAATTCGGCCGCCGCGCGGGTCGAGGCACTGGATGCTTCGTTGCCTGCCGACGAAAAAGCCGCGCGGGCCGTCGCCATTGCCGGCGAGGAGGCGGCCGCAGCCGGCGCGGACAGCAGCATAGCCCAGGCCAAGACCCGGGAGGCGCTGGCGGCGGGCATGTCGCCGCGCGACGCGGCACTGGCGGGCACTGCCGCGGCAGTGTCGATCGCGGTCGCCGATAACCCGAGCCCGTCGGGCCTGGAGATATTCGGCTATTTCAAGGCCATGGTCCAGGGAATGGTCACCGAGACCTACCTGGGCACGGAAACGAAGCATGTGACCAATCTGTCTCGCTGGGAGGTCGACAACAGCTTCATCCAGAATACGGCCGGCACGCTGACGGTCAATTGCGCGCACTATACCGCCACGGCCGATCACGACGAAAGCATTACGGATCATTCCTTTGGTATCTATAAAGGCGGCTACGAGATGTATGCGCTGCATCCCCTGACGATGGTCTGGGGCAGCGCGAGCGGCGCCGCGCTTTCCACCACGGTGACCTGGGCGAAGCTGTCGTCCATCGCGCCGCTCAAAGAGATAGCCTTCGGCGGGGATGTATACGTATCGATACTGGGAACCGAGGTGACCGATGACGAGAGAGAGCGGGCCAGAAAGAAGATAAAGCAAGCGCTTGTCGCGGTCTGGAACGCACGCTCGAAGCTCAAATTCGGATAGCTTGATGAAGACGGTCAAACCACTGCGCCTGATGGCTCTGCCCAGGCCTTATCGCTGGCGCAATGAAATACATCTGGCCGTGGCTGTGGCGGCCCTGGTCGAGGATAAGGACGGGAAGCATCAATTGCTGCCCGAGCACACACTCGTGCACGAGGTGCTTCCTGAACTCGACGCCGACGAAGTACTGGACTTCGTCATGCCCAAACCCAATCCGGAATACCTGGTGAGCGGCCAAGCGTACACGCATCACCAGGAAGAAAAGACCTCCTGCATCGTCAGTGTACGCGTCGACGACAAGCGCAAGGACGGGCTGGTATTGGGCGACAGGTACTGGATCGGCAACATCGCGTCCGAACCGGCGCCGTTCGACCAGATGCCGCTGACCTGGAGCAATTCCTTCGGCGGACCGGACCATCCGGACAACCCGCTGGGTACCGGCCTGGCGGAAGTCGAGGTAGAACCCGGGCTGCGCGCCATCCGCCTGCCCAACCTGGAATGGCCGGCCGAGCGGATCCGTGATCGCGGGCAGCGGGTGCCGCCCTGCAATTTCGGGCAAGTGCGCATTGACTGGCCGAGCCGGATGGCCAAGATGGGGACGTGCGATCAGAAGTGGATAGAGACGGTCGGCACCGGGTTTTTCGATGACATGCAGCCGTCCCTCTTCAATGCCGCGTCCCCCGACCAGGTATGGACGGACCGCGACGCGCTGCGCATGGATGAGTCCTTCGAGATCTGGAACATGCATCCCGAGCTCGACTGCTGGTCGGGTGTCCTGCCGCCTCTCAAGGCACGAGCCTTTATCGAGCGGCGAGGCCACAAGGGTGAGCTGGACGAAGTTGCCATGCGCGCCACCACAGTGTGGTTCCTGCCGCATCGCCGCAGCTATGTGTTGTTGTTCCATGGCCATATTCCCATAGACGAAGACGACGCCTATGACGTCACGGCCTTGATGGTGGCGCTGGAGCGCATTGACGCGCCCCGGGACGAGGCGCACTACCTGCATACATTCCGTGCCCGCTGCGACCATGAAAAAGCGGCGTTCCTCGCCCTGCGTGACGAAGATCTCATGCCCGCCGACATGCTGGGCCCGTGGTTCGAAAAACAGCCGCTGGACGAGCATGCGATGCTGTCCAAGCTGAACAGGTATATGGAGGGAGGGCCGGACGCGGCATCCGGCACGTTCGTGGGACCGGTCAAGCCGATATACTTGGCCGACGTCTCCAAGCTGATCGAGCGCAGCGACAAAGAGCTTGAAGAGCTGCTGGCTGAGCACGAGCGGGAACGCCAGAACGTGCTGGCGGGCAAGCCGCCCGCGGTCGCCGATCCCGGAGAATCCGAGTTCGAGCGCAAGCTCAGGCGCAGTATCTACGAAAGGGCGGACATCAGCCGGGAAGTCGGCCGGCCGCACATCCCGCATAGCGGCCCGCCGGATTCAATGGTGAAAGGTCTTGACATGAAGGCGGCCGAAACCCGCCGTACCATGCGTGAGGTGCTTGAGGGCTCGGGGGGCATGGGTGTTCCCCAGAGTTCGACACTGGGCGATGCCTATGGCTTTGTGCGTCGCTCGCTCAACAAGATGTACCTGTACTCCGTGCAGTTCCAGGACGGCGTGCCCCGGATGGACGAACACCGCGCCGTCGCCTTGCGCAGGCGCATATTGGCGCGCTACGAGAAGGGCCGCAACCTGTCGGGCATGAATCTTACCGGCGCCGACTTGTCCGGCATGGACTTGCAGGGCGCCGATTTTTCCGAGTCCTGGCTGGAAGGGGCGGATCTGTCGGGTTGCAACCTGGCGGGCGCGGTGTTCCGCGAAACGGTGCTCGCCAGGGCGGATTTCCGGGGCGCCTGCCTGGATGGCGCCAGGATCCAGCAGGCCAATATCAGCGAGGCGAGTTTCGTCGACGTCAGCCTGGCCGGCACCTACATCGGCGAGGTGATCGTACGCGCCCCCACCGCTTTCCGCAATTGCCGGTTCCTGGACGCGACGCTGGACGACTTCGACGCGGAGGACATGACTTTCGAGTCCTGCGTGCTGGAAGGTGGCGCCATACGCCACGTTCAGCTGTCACGCGGAATTCTACGCGGTTGCCGCCTGAATGGGTGCGAGCTGGAAAAAATGGACATCGACAGTGGGCTGTTGGAGGACGTGCTGCTGGTCGACTGCATGCTGACCAGCTGCGACTTCGACGAGACCCGCCTAGTGCGGTGGGAAATGCAGAAATGCCGGGCTACCAAATTGACTCTCGAAGAAGGCATGGTCCTGGTCCAGCCGGTGTTTTCAGATTGCTATTTCGTGCAGAGTCTGTTCCGGGAGGTACGGTTCGAGCACGCCAATTTCATCGACACGACACTGGAGCAGTGCGATTTTTCGCTCGCCAACCTCGAGGCCTGCCGGATGGAGCGCGTGCAGACGCCACAATCGTTCTTCGTGCGCACCAACTTTGACCAGGCCAATCTGTCCGGCAGTAATCTGATGAGCGGCAACTTCCAGAAAGCGCGGTTTATTGGTACTAACCTGTCGAGTTGCAACCTGTTCAGGGCGGATATGTCGGAGACATTGCTGGACGCTTCCACCATCGTGGACCGCGCGTATATCCAACGCACGCGCACCGTGCCTAAGCGGCGTAACCTGCCGGTTGCCCCTGACGGAGACGGCAATGAATAAAGCAGACATCCTGGCGAAGGCGGCCTCGCTCGACACCCTGTTGGGCGCGAGGGTGGCGGGGGAGGTCTTCGACGGCGATTTCCTGGAAGGCATGATCTTCCGGGACGGTGATTTTTCCGGCGCGCGTTTCGTCGGCACACACATGAAAGACTGTTTTTTCTCTCATTGCCGCTTCCCGCGGGCGCGGTTTTCCGGGGTCGATCTGTCCGGCGGCCGGTTCGACCACTGCGAATTCGAGGCGGCCGCATTCGAGGGCGCCGCGCTGGATGACGTCAAGTTCCTGAACTGCACGCTGCGCGGCGCGGTGTTCAGCAGTTGTTCCGCCGCCGACCTCGCGCTTATAGACTGCGACGCTCGCGCATCGAGTTGGCAAGGACAAGTGCTGACCGAGGCCAATTTCCTGGAGAGCCGTCTGGAAGGCGCTGATTTCGGCAATGCGGACCTGTCCAGGGCTTGCTTCTTTGAGCTCGATATGCACGACCTGAACCTGCGGGGTGCCATCCTGCGCGAGGCCATGTTTTCCGGCTGTACGCTTTCCGGCTACGACCTGTCGGGCCAGGACATTTCCGGAGCCCAGTTCAACGACGGGGTGCTGGAGCATGTCGATTTCTCCCGTTGCGACATGGCCATGTGTAATTTCACGGATGCCAGGCTCGACAAGTGCCGCTTCGACCGTGCGCAGGGGCCAAGCAGCCTGTTCATCAATGCCGATATCCGCGATACCAGTTTCGAACAGGCCCGATTCAGCCAGTCGCTGTGGAATGGCGCGCGTGTGCGGGACAGCAATTTCGCGGACGCGAGCCTGGATATGAACAGCTTCGGCAAGGCCGTCATGGAGCGCTGCAGTTTCAGACGCGCCGACCTGCGCTATTCCGATCTATCCTATGCCATATTGCAACGCTGTGATTTCGCCGATGTGGCATTGGAGAAAACACGTTTCCACCGCGCGGTGTCCGATGACGAGTCGGTCAAGCGCCGGGCGGGGGCAATAGAGCGCGACGACGAATTGTTCGACGCGGAAATCTGGAGTGCCTGACTAGGAGAGTCGCTATGCCATTCTGGGGATGCATGGGCAGCGGGCGCAGCATCGGACTGGGGCCCTATATGACAGGGGTCTCGAAGAACGACATGTACAGCTGCATGAAGCTGCCTACCACCAACGTTTTTATTCAGAACAAGCCGGCGCACAACCTGTATTCGATCGCGCCCTTGACCATAGACCTGCCCTCGGGCGTTCTGGGCGTGGCGTCCGGGACGCTGTTCATGTTGGGTACTACCATCGCCTTGTTCTCGTTCACCGTGGTGGCCTCGGGGGGCATGGTCATCCGGTGGTTGTGCCTGGCCTTGCAGAATCTATGGAACACCCTGGGCATGTACCTGAAGATGGATCAGAAGAAGGTGCTGGTCCTGTCCGCCTGATGCCGCGCAGCCTCATCGCGTCCAAGGTGCGCACCTACCTGTTCATGACGCTGGGTGCGCCCGTCTTGATGCTGCTGGGCCTGATCGCGTTCATTGCTTGCCTGGCCTGCCTGTTCATGGGCTTGTGGGATGAACGCGTGGTGCGCGCCATGCTGTACATCAATGGCGCGATCACGATCTTCATGGCCGGCTGTGCGTTGGTCGTCTACCGGGGTGCCGTGCTGACCGATATTGCACGGGAGCTCGACGAGCATGGTTCCCGGGGCACGGCCACCATTCTGGAATCCGCCTACAGCGGTTCGCTCGAGGCCGAGCACCACAAGCAGTGGTACGAGCTGAAGCTGGCGGTGCAGCCCGAGGATGCGTCCTCAGCGCCGTTCACCGTCGACATCGAGCAGATGTTCAATGTGGCGATCGTGCCGCTTCTGGCGGTGGGAAGCGTGGTGCCAGTGAAGTTCTCCCCCGACAGCGAGATCTTTGCCCTGGTGGCGCTCGAGCAGGCCTATGTGCGCCTGAAATAGCACCTAGCCCCGGCGGCGGGCATACACTATCGCGTACACCACCGCATTGCCCGCGACCAGCGTGCCGGCCAGCATCACCTGCATCCCCCGCGTCAGCCCCTCCGGGTAGATGAGCCCGAACACATAATGCTCGATGAACCCGCCCGGGTAGCCTTCCTGCCCGGCCATCTGCCGCAACTCATTCTCCAGCGGCGTCAGCGGGCAGACCCAGCCCAGGCCCATCACCGTGGCGCCCCAGGCCAGGGCCGCCAGATGCCACGGCATCAGCCAACGCTTCCACAGGACCAGGAGGCCGCCCAGCGCCACGAACAGCACAAAGGCGGCATGAACCAGCAAGACGAGGTCGGCGAGGGCGCGGTAAAGCATTTCTTGCCCTTGCCGCGGCGAGCTGCGTCAGCGGCGCCGCTGGAGTCGGTCGCCTTCCGGCTGGCGCCGCTTGCGCATCAACGCCACCAGCAGCCAGCAGCCGATCAGCACCGAGGCGGCCGTGCCGGCCACCAGGCCGATGTGCTGGCCGCCCTGCATGGCGCCCAGGCCGCGCGCGGTCAGGTAGCCGGGCAGCAGCATGAGCGGCATCCAGGCCACCGCCGACAGCACATTGGCGAGCTGGAAGCGGGCGTGGTTCATGCCCATGATGCCGGCCACGGTCGGGATGGTGGAGCGGATCGGCCCCAGGAACCGGCCGATCAGTACCGAGGCGAAGCCGTAGCGGTAGAAAAACAGCCGCGCCCGCGCCACGGCGGTGCGCTGGGTGTTGAACGGCCAGCGGCGCATCAGGCCGGGACCCAGCCAGCGGCCCAGGCCGTACGAGATCGCGTCGCCCACGATGGCGCCGGCGATGCCCCAGGCCAGCACATTCCACGGCGACAGCGTGCCCGCGCCGATCAGGCCGCCGGTCAGCAGCATCAGCGCGGTAGCGGGGATGAACAGGCCGACCAGGATGAGCGATTCGCCCAGCGTCAGCAGGAAGGTGATCGGCCCGGCCCAGTCCTGGTTGGCCTGGATGAACTGGCCGATCTTGTCGATATAAGCGTCCATGCAAAGAAATAGGGACTTGGATGCTGGACATGTTACCGCAGGGTATATGTCCGAAATCCTGCGGCACTGGCCGCGGCTGCCGAAAAGTAACGGGATTTATACGCGCCAGCGGGGCGAGGCGAGGGCCCTGGCTGCATGGGCGGGGCCAGCGCCCAATATTGTAAATATTGGCAATTGCGCGCCTGCGCGCCGAATGGTGCACCCACCCGGAATCGAACCGGGACGCCTTGCGGCGAGAGATTTTAAGTCTCTTGCGTCTACCAATTTCGCCATGGGTGCGCGCGACGGCAATGGCGGAAGCGGTGGGATTCGAACCCACGAAGGGCGCAAACCCTTGCCGGTTTTCAAGACCGGTGCCTTCAACCACTCGGCCACGCTTCCGTTCGCGCCCCGGTATGGTACCGCGGCGGGAAAGTCCGGGCCGTGGACGCAAGCGCCGCATGGCCGGTTTGGAACTTCCGTAAAGGGCAGCATAATAATCCATTTGATTGAGGAGGCGCGCGATGCGAGCAATAGAGATTTCCCAACCCGGCGGTCCGGACGTGCTGGTGCCGACCGAGCGCTCCATGCCCGAACCGGGTGCCGGCGAAGTGCTGATCAAGGTGGCCGCGGCCGGCATCAACCGTCCCGACGTATTCCAGCGCAAGGGCAACTACGCGCCGCCGCCGGGCGCCTCCGACCTGCCGGGCCTGGAAGTGGCCGGCGAGATCGTCGGCGGCGACGCCGCGGCGGGCGATTTCGCGGTGGGCGACAAGGTGTGCGCGCTGGTGGCGGGCGGCGGCTATGCCGAGTACTGCGTCGCGCCGGCCGTGCAGTGCCTGCCCATTCCCCAGGGCCTGTCCGACATCGAGGCGGCCGGCCTGCCGGAAACCTATTTCACCGTCTGGAGCAATGTGTTCGACCGTGGCGCCTTGCAGGCCGGCGAGGCCTTGCTGGTGCATGGCGGGGCCAGCGGCATCGGCACCACGGCCATCCAGCTGGCGCGCGCCATGGGCAACCCGGTGTACGCCACGGTGGGCAGCGACGAGCGCGTGCGCGCGGTCGAGCAGCTCGGCGCCGCCAAGGGCATCAACTACAAGACGCAGGATTTCGTCAAAGAGGTGCTCGACGCGACCGGCGGCGCCGGCGTCAATGTGATCCTCGACATGGTGGCCGGCGACTACATCAACCGCAACATGAAGTGCCTGGCCGACGACGGCCGCATCGTGGTCATCGCCTTGCTGGGCGGGGCGCGCGCCGAGGTCGATTGCAACCAGATCCTGCGCCGCCGCCTGACGCTCACCGGCTCGACCCTGCGGCCGCGCCCGGTGGCCTTCAAGGGCGCCATCGCCCAGGCGCTGCGCCAGCGCGTGTGGCCGCTGCTGGAGCAGGGCGCCATCAAGCCCATCGTCCATGCCACCTTCCCGCTCGAGCAGGCGGCGGCCGCACACGCCATGATGGAGGCGGGCGAGAACATCGGCAAGATCATCCTGACCGTGTAACGCCCGTCCGGGGGCCGGCGTATTTCCCGGTAAACAGGATACAATCTTGGGTTTGACCCGGATTTCGTCCGGGCCCACCCCATACCGTTTTGCGCCATGACCTCTCAAGAGAACCGCGCCCGGCTCGTGCTGGGCAACTGGAAGATGCACGGCAGCCTGGCCGAGAACACCGCGCTCCTCGAGGCGTTGCGGGCGGCTGACCCGGCCTCCCACTGCGAGATCGGCGTGTGCGTGCCTTTCCCGTACCTGGCCCAGGCCGCCGCCGTACTGGAAGGCAGCGCCGTTTCCTGGGGCGCGCAGGACGTCAGCGCGCACGCCAAGGGAGCCTATACGGGCGAGGTTTCCGGCGCCATGCTGAAGGAATTCGGCTGCCGCTGGGCGCTGGCCGGCCACTCCGAGCGCCGCACGCTGCACGGCGAGGCCGACCAGGCCGTGGCCGACAAGGCGCGCGCCGCGCTCGACGCCGGCCTGACCCCGGTGGTGTGCGTGGGTGAATCGCTGGCCGATCGCGAAGGCGGCAACACCCTCGGCGTGATCGAGCGCCAGCTCGAGCCGGTCCTGGCCCTGGGCGCCGACGCGCTGTCGCGCATGGTGCTGGCCTACGAGCCCGTGTGGGCCATCGGCACCGGCCGCACCGCCACACCCGAGCAGGCGCAGGAAGTCCATGGCGCCATCCGCGTGGCGCTGCGCGGCCTGGGCGCCGGCCAGGTGCGCGTCCTCTACGGCGGCAGCGTCAAGGCGGCCAATGCCGCCAGCCTGTTCGCCATGCCCGATATCGACGGCGCCCTGGTGGGCGGCGCGTCACTCGTGGCCGAAGAATTCCTGCGCATCGCCGCAGCCTAAGTTTCCGTCCGGAGTCTTCAATGTCTTTGACACTCACCATTTTGCTGGTCGTCCAGGTCCTGTCGGCCCTGGGGATCATCGTCCTGGTCCTGCTGCAGCAGGGCAAGGGCGCCGACATGGGCTCGGCATTCGGCAGCGGTTCGGCCGGCAGCCTGTTCGGCGCCTCCGGGGCGGCCAACTTCCTGTCGCGCTCCACCAAGTGGGCCGCCGTGGTCTTCTTCGTCAGCACCCTGGGCCTGGCCTACCTGAGCCACGGCGGCTCGTCCTCGGGCGGCGCCATGGAATCCGGCGTCATGCAGGACTTCCCCGCCGACCGCTCGGTGCCGCAGGTGCCCGGCGCCGCCGGCAACGGCAGCAGTTCCGTGCCGCAAACGGCCCCGGCCCAGCCGGACGCCTCGGTGCCGCAGGCCCCGGCCGCGCCCGCGCCCGCGCCGCAACCGGAGTCCAAGCCGGCCGACGTGCCCGCCGCGCCGGCGCCGGCCGACAAGCCCGCCGAGCAGCCGTCCGCCGACAAGCCCGCTGAGCAGCCGGCCGCGCCCGCCCAGCCGGAAAGCGCCCCCAAGCCGGCCCAGTAACAGCACCTGGTCGGCGTTCGGCGTTGGCCGGGCGCCGATTTCCATGCTAGAATGCCCGACTTTCCAGCGGCAATAGCCGTACACGGGAAGCCAAGCCGACGTGGTGGAATTGGTAGACACGCTATCTTGAGGGGGTAGTGGCGAAAGCTGTGCGAGTTCGAGTCTCGCCGTCGGCACCAAGATGCAGTATCAGGTAGTACACAGCAGTCTACGAAACCCGCGATTCTCCTATAGAGATGCGGGTTTTTTGTTGTCTATGCGTCTACCGTCGTCTCGCTGAATCTACAAACAGCGTCGCTTCGCGGGAGAGTCTCTGGTCGATCTGAATGCCATCAAGCCCACTACCCCTGACGGCCGCCACGTCGAGTGTGCAAGGCTGCAGTACCGGGTCGGCATGCGCATCTGTGGCAGTCGCTGTTGATGCGAGATTGTTACCTCAACTGCAGCGTTTGGCTAGGGAAGAGTGGGCTAAGGGAGTTAGGGACAAAAGAGAAAACCGCCCGGGAGGACTGTTATTGGGGACGGGGGTTTAGATTATCTTGCCATTGCTGGTGTATGTGCATACACTACACGTATGGAATCTGAGCCCGGCCCTTTGGCCGGTAGTAGGATTTCCCCCAAGCCCGCGAAAGCGGGCTTTTCTTCTTTATCGTGGGGGCCACACCACTATTCCTGGTGGTCCACCAGAAAGGCGGTTGGCATCGGCTACGACCGCGCTCCCAAGTTCATCCCATATATCAACCCCGAATGAAGGCCCTGGGAATACTCGCCTGAAAGCAGCATAAGCGTTCAAGTCCGCCCACTGTATCAAGTATGATTCATGCGAACGCTTCTCGTAGGGGTCTTCGACTATGTTCTGTGCCTTCCTCTCAAGAGTCCCCTCTCCGAAATAGGAAGGTGCCTGGTGGAAGCGACGCATCGCTCTGATTTTTTTCCTAATTAAGTCGCCGTGCCCATCATCTGGCGAAATCATGATGTTGTCCTTGTTCGCTGTTCCAAAGCGCTCAAGTCTCTGAATGGCATACCTCCATGCTGTTTCCCGCACGTCAGTGTCCTTCTTTAGTATGCGGTCCTTGGCGATGACTATGGAAAAAGTCTGGAAAATTCCAGCTTTTCTCTGAAACCGCATCGCTGCTCGGTATGCTTCCATTCGTGCACCATAACTGAGGCCGGTTTTTCGGAATGGGCCCTTGTTGTGGATGAGCCAGGATGCCTTGATCTCCGCGCGAGGTGAAAGATGGAATTTATCTTTTAGGTACCGTCGGAATGCAATCGATTGGTCCAGCGCGGACAACCAGTTCGAGTCGTGTACGAGCACGCAATTCAGGGTGAAAGTATTGGTGGGGGACTTCTCGAAACCTGAGTCCCCAGACTCATCGAAGTACGCTAAATACACACTGCCTCCTCAGGTGATCGACGGGTCGCTTCTTATTCTTAGCCGGAGCTAGACTAGGGGCGAGCGGCCTGCAACTGAACTTGGTTCGGATCAATGGAAACTCGTACGTTCGTAAGGTTGTCAGCCTTGGCAGGTGAGATCACTAGTTCCGCCCGATTACATGCCCCCGGCAAGAACCTCTGAGGCAGATCAATTTCCTTGGTTTGATCAGGGTCGTCGGTGTTGGCGGCTGTCTTCCAGGAAAGCTTGAACTTCAGGCCGGAATACGTCATCGCTTGGGGGTTCCCCACATCGAGCTTCAGCTTTACCCCATTGGCGAATGGGGTGACATCCTGTACCGACACGAGGAAAATTCCCAGGTCAGTGCGGACAGTTGAAAAGGTCTTGTCAGTGAGGCTTAGCCGGGCGGTATAGGATCCCGTCTGGATATTCAGCATCAGGGTGTTGAATGAGGTGTCTACCTTTACAGACGCAAGGTCGGCCTTGAGCGCCTCGTTTGACCGCTTCAGATCCTGAATCGCTTTTTCTTGCTGATCAGCCGCCTGACGGAGTTGAGCGACTTCTTTGGCTGTGCCTTCATCCAGCCTGCATCCCACCAAGGCGAGCATTATAAAAAGAGCCAGAATTCTCATTGTGTCACGCTCGGATTAGGTGTTTTTTGGACATTCGGGCCAAGCCAGCGCAAATTCTCTTTGCGGTACGGCGAGGTTTCTATCAATTGAGGGTCGGAGACCTGCTCTACAGCGGCGCATCCTGCGGATTTCTTGCATGCCTTGCTACGTGGTTTCAGGCTTTCGGGGCTGGTTCTGTATCTCCTCTACTTGGCCAGTCGCTATATCCATTCCTGTGCCCATCTCGCTCTCCGAGCTGGAGTATCTGAGCAGCTTGCCGGCATGGTCGAAGGTAAGCATCACATGACTGGAATTGGTGTCCGCCCCGTCGACGAATGCCCCCACAAACGGGTGAACGTCTCCGGCCTAGTCCGATACTCGGCATAGGTGTAGAGCAGGGCGGTGGTGTCATCCGAGTTGCGCATCTGGGTCGTGGACTTGCCCACTGCCGTGATCACATCCAGCCAGGTCGTCTCGCCTTGCTTAAATTGGTCAAGCTGGCCCTGCTCCCCTTGCACGCCTGTCGCAGCGCATCCACCAAGCGCCAACACGGTGATCAGGAGGGATAGATAAGCAGCGTGTTTCATTGCGCAACATATAACGATGTCGCCGGAACGCTGCTTAAGCAGGGTTGGCACGTTTCGTTAATTTTCGTATTATGTTGGAGCGTATCCTGCCCCAGTTCGCCAGTGCAATCAACTACGGGTCTACCCGGGGGTGAAACAATGAAATTTGGGTACTTTTATTTTTTATTGTCGATAATTATCTATAGTGTTCGAGTCTCGCCGTCGTACTAAGAATTCCCTCCCTGCAAACGCTGGGAAACCCGCAAGACCCGCAGCTCGCGAGAGTGCGGGTTTTTTGTTGCCTGGCCATCGCGCGATTCGCGCCATGCTTCGCGCTTGCCTCGTTCCTGCTTTCCCCTGCCGTCCGCGCCGGCATTGCCCTGCAGGGCCGCTTGCCGTCACAATGACGGCAGCAATCAGGAAAGGGAAATATGTCGATCCAAACGTTGGGCCGCTGCGCGGCGGTGGTGTTTTTTGTCGGGCTGGTTTCCGGATGTTCCTCGACCGGCTCCGGGACGGTAAGCCGATTGTTCAACGAGTGCACGTGGAATCGCAGCGAATGCCTCTACGAAGGGTCGTATGAGCCCGACGAGGAAGCATATGCGGAAGAAGAGGCGCAACGCCTGAACCGGGAACAATCCGGCCGGTTGCGCTTCTGGTAATGCGCTGGCGCCGGCGCGCGCCTGTGCGCCGGCGCCAGCTGCGCGATCGCCCCGGAATGTCTGCTTACGCGTTGATGCCGAGTCCATCAACAAAAAGGTCGTTCGCGTGGTCCTTTTGTGTGACACTGCATGATTCGGCCGGCCCTCGCCGAGGGCCGGCCGGCCTGTCACGGGTTCCAGTGAAACCAGCCAGCAGAGGCAACTTATGGACCTGGACGTCAAGTCGATCATGGAGCGTTTGCCGCATCGCTACCCGATGCTCCTGATAGACCATGTGGCCGATATGGTGCCGCAGCAGAAGATCACGGCGATCAAGAACGTTTCCGCCAGCGACCCTTTCCTGGCGGTGGGCCAGACCATGCCCGCGGCGCTCATTGTCGAGGCGATGGCACAGTCGGCGGCACTGTTCTCCTTTGCCGACGAAGGCAGCCAGCGCCGGCCGGACCAGGGCCAGGCTGTCTATTATTTCCTGGGAATCGATGGCGCGACGTTCCTGAGGCCGGTGGTGGTGGGCGACCAGTTGCGCCTCGAAGTGCGGGCGGTGCGGCTCAGTCGCGCCATTTGCAAGTACCGGGGCCAGGCATTCGTGAAGGATGACTTGGTGGCCGAGGCGACGATCCTGTGCGCCATACGCAGTTCGCCCGAATCGCCCGCGTAGCCGGCGTGGTACTGTAGAAGGCCTACATCACCCTACCTGAGGCGTCGAATCATGAGCAAATCGAAGATCGACGCCCAGAGCGTCGTCAAGGTGCAGGTTGGCGCGCTTACCGGCCCGAGCGATGCGCTGATGCTGCGTATTTCGTATGCCAGCCGGGAGATGGCCGCGGGGCAGGAAGCGGACGCGACGTCGCAGGTGAAGGTATATGCCCTGACCAATGACCAGGCGGAAGACCTGGCGATGCAACTCAATAGCGCGTTGCGCTGGATCGAGGGCAAGCCGCGCGACCGGTTTCACTGAGCGTGCGCCCGGCAGGGGGCGGCGGCTCATTTGCAACTTGGGTTGACTTCCGGGGCAGGTGCGTCCATAGTGGACGCGATCTTCAAGTGTCGTGATCGTTGTGCGGTCATGCACGATTACCGTGCCATCATTGTCCTCAGTCCTTCCTTGATCGTCTGTTCGAGCAATCGCTCGAACGTTATTTTTATTAGGGAAGTACTATGGAAACCGGCATCGTCAAATGGTTCAACGCTGAAAAGGGCTTCGGCTTCATCATGCCCGAAAACGGCGGCAAGGACTTGTTCGCGCACTTTTCGGAAATCGAAAGCGAAGGCTTCAAGTCGCTGGAAGAGAACCAGCGCGTGAGCTACGTGTCCTCGCAAGGGGCCAAGGGCCCGCAGGCCACCAAGATCCGCGTGCTCTGACGCATCCAGCGTTGGAAAAAAGCCCTCTGGAAAGAGGGCTTTTTTGTTGCGGAAACGGCGAGCTAGTGCTTCTTGCCCAGCATGCTGTCGCGTGCCTGCTCGGCCCGCGACGCGCCGATCGCGGTTTCCACCTTCTTCACTTCCTCGGGCGGCGGCAGCACGGCTGGCATGCCCAGCGCTTCTATCCAGAGTTCGCGGGTCCAGCCTTTGGTGTGGTAGAGGTGGTGGTCCTCGTCCTTCTCGACGGCGTCGAACGCCTGCTTGAGCACCTTCGCGGTCGTGCCGTTCATTTTCTCGGCCAGCAGCCCGATCAGTTCCCAATTCAGATGATCCTTGGTTTCGGCCAGCACCACGCATTCCGCGGCGACGATCTGCGCGGCGGCCGGGTCGCCTTGCGTCTTCGCCATGCCGATGGCCTGGACCAGCGACTTGCCGTGGTGCGCCACGACGGCGCGCGAGGGCACGTCGGCGTCGGGGTCCAGCCCCAATTGTTCAAAGACGGTCAGCAGGACCTGGCGATGCGTAGTGGTTTCCTCCAGGTAGCCTTGCCACTCTTCTTTCAGGTCGTCATTGATCGCGCAGCCGATCGCGGCCTGGTATACCTGTATGCCGCCCATTTCTGTTTCCAGGGCCTGGTAAAGCAGGTCTTCGACCTGGTTGGGTTTGATGCTTGCTGTCTTGGCCATTGTGGTCTCCGGATGTGGGAATATCCCTCGCGGGCCTGTGAGGGAACTCCCGGCCATCCGCAAATGGCGTGCCTGGCCAAAGGGTCAGCTCTTGCCCGAGGCGTCCAGCCGCTTGACCTGTTCGGCGTGTTCTTTGCGGTCTTGTTCAAGCACGCGCAGTTTGTCGGCGAAGGCCGACAGCTCGTTGATCCAGCCCACCAGCATGCAGGCGTTGCAGATGGCGAGCGCCACCAGGAAGCCGGCCACGAAAGGCAGCCAGGGCCCGCCGCCCGGCCCGTCGGCCAGCATGCCCAGCGCGTACAGCAGGACGCCCACGGCGGCATTGAAGGCGAAGGCCCGCCAGAACCGTGCGCGCATCTCGGTGCGCTTGACAGCATAGCGGTCGAGCTCGCGCGCGCGCAGTATGCCCGCGCCGGTGATGTTGTGGAACTGGCGGAAGAACCAGCCCAGCAGGCCCGTGACCAGTACATTGATGCCCGACAGGCTCTTGATGGTGGTGGAAGCGCCAACGACGGGCAACAGCATGGCCGCCCCGCCATATGCCAGGGTAATGATTGCTATCACAGACCATCTGGCGAATCGGGTCATGGGGTAATCAGGCGGAAATCACCTTGTTGCGGATGAGTTCACCGAGCCAGGTCGTCATGTCCGCATAGAAGGCGTCGATGTCCGGCACGCCGTCCAGCGACCTGAGCGGTATCGTACTACTGATCTTCAAATCGTTGCCCGCGACGGTGGTGCCGTCAGCGAGCTGCAGCGCCACGGTATTTTCTTCCTGGTCGCGCAGCGCGATGCCCAGGTTGTCCATGAGCCGGACCGTATCGCCCGGCTGGGCGCGGCTGCGTTTCGGGTAGCGGATCTCCAGCCATACCTCCAGGTTGCCGTCGAAGACCGCGTCTTCGATATCCAGGCGGGCGTAGCTGTCGTCGCCCATGAAGCCCCGGATCAGGGACAGCACGGTCGGGTCCGGGGTCAGCTTGGCGACGTTGCGCGCTTGCTGGGCGGCCAGCTTGACGGCGGAGTCATCCGGCGCCGTGTGCGGGGCCTGGTTCATGAAGGGGCGGCCGATGGATACCGCCTTTACATGGGACTTGCGGATCCGTTCTTTGGTGGCTTTCTTGGGCTCGTCGACCAGGGCGAGGCCGGCGTCCGGCCCGATGGCCTGGCACTGGTCGCGCAGCAGCCATGCCAGGTGTTGTTCCAGCCCGCTGGCGCGCAGGCTGGCCGATTGCACGAGCGCGACGTGGTTGTCGATCAGGGCGAAGAACAGCACGCCGGGCACGAACTGCTGCTGCGTGCCGTTCATCTTGGGCGGCTGCAGCGCCGCCATGACCAGCGATGCGGCGTCGGGGTTGTCCTCGACCACCAACTGGTGGCTGCCGCGCTCGAAAGTCAGCAGCGTGCCGCACAGGGCGGCGCCGATCTGCCGTGGCTGGTTGATCACGCGGCAGGCGTCGGCGGCCGCGTCGATGGTCTCGAGCCGGTCCTTGATGCGTTTGCGATCGGCGAGCGCGGCGGCCAGCAGTTGCTGCAGTGTCTGGGTATTGGCCGGCTGCAACTGGTTGCGCCGGTAGTAGACCTTCCTGGTGCTTGTCTTGCTCGTCGCCACTTCACCCTCCCTTGGATTGGTCCAGCGGCCACCGATCGGCCCGCGGCTGGCGGGCGATGCGCACGGATTCCATCCTGCCTGGTGACTAGAACATAACAAGTCCAGGTGGAGGTATTGATAAATAAGCATGTGCCGGGCGGCCGAATACTGTAATTATATCCAGTATATTGGCCGGCGCTATCGTGCCGGCGAGCTGCTGCGCAGCCAGGTTTCCCCCGGTTTATTTTCAGCGGGTTTCAACCACGGGCGGCGGCGGCGCGGCACCTCCGGCGGGTTGCGTCGCGTCAAGGTCCGACGCGGGCCAAGTGGCCAATATCGGGTGTCCCTCATCAACCGGAGATAGCAAATGAGTAGTACGGGCACCTGTTGGCAGGATTCCCCGCACGGCTATGGCGTAGTCAGCCGCTGCCTGCACTGGGGCATGGCGGTGCTGTTCGCGTGGCAATTTGTCGGCGCGGTCCTGCATGCCTGGGACCGCGAAGCGGCGGTCACGCGCTGGTTCTGGTCGTCGCACGGGTCGCTGGGCGCGGTGTTGCTGGCGCTGGTCGTGCTGCGCGGCATCTGGGGCCTGGCCAGTGCGCGCCGCCGCCCGCCGGCGGACCCGAACATATGGGGGCGCTTGTCCAGCGCGGGCCATCTCGCGCTGTATGCGTTGATGCTCATCGTGCCGGTCGTCGCCATGTTGCGAACTTACGGCCGCGGCAAGGGGTTTGCCGTGTTCGGGGTTCCGGTGCTCGAAGCCTCGGGGCAGGAAATCCCTTCGCTGATGGCGGTGGGCAATGCGCTGCACGGCCTGGCGGGCTGGCTGCTGCTGGCCCTGGTCGCCGGGCACGTCGCCATGGTGGCGGTCCATCAGTACGTGTGGCGCGACGGAATCGCCGGGCGCATGCTGCGCCGGCGCTAATGCTTGTTCACGCTTTTAGCGGGAACAAGCCCTGGCGTCCGCTTCGTGCGTTGGTCCCGGCCAGTCGGCCGGCCGGGACGGCCGCCTGTCAGTCGAATACGTCGAACAGTACGTCCGCCACGATGGCGGTGCCGATGGCCACCAGGATCAGGTCGGTGCCGGCCACCCGCCATTCGTAGCCAGGGTGCACCGGCAGATGCGCCAGCATGGGCCCGGGAACCATCTTCTTGGCTATGCCAGGGGGCAGGGGCTTGCCGCGCGCCAGGTTCTTGCGGATGCCGGGTGGCAGGCTCGAATAGCCCGTGACGCCATAATCCACCGCATAGCCGCGTGCGGTCGATACGCTGATGCCGGCGGTCGTCAGGGAAATACCGACATTCACGTCGCCATCGCCGCCGCCTCTGTGGCCACCGTGGTCGCCGCCCTTGGACTTGCTGTTGCCTTGGCCGTTGCCCTTGCCGCCCTTGTCGCTGTTGCCCTTGCCGTTGCCCTGCCCGCCAGCCTGGGCCGGCTTGCCCTTGCCTTCGGGAGGCGCCGCCAGCGCCTGACTGGAAAGCGCGCCGCAGCAGGCGGCCGCCAGGACGAGTATGCCGAGAGAAGTGCGCATGATGTGGCCCTTTTTTTGTGTAGTGGCAAGGGAAGTGTAGTGCGTCCGCGCCATCCGGCAAGCGGGAAAAGGCAGCGAGGCTTTACGGTGGTTGCCAGGTATTACCGCGGCGTGCCACGGGTACAGCGCTTGCGGAGGCCGTCCGCGCCCGCATTCCGCGGGCGAACCTGCCGGGAGAGTCTCATGTTTGCACACAACAAGCGCTTGCAGTACACCGTCCGCGTCCGGGAAGGGGATCCGGGCCTGGCCAACTTGCTGCTGGAACAATTCGGCGGGCCGCAAGGGGAACTGGCGGCGGCCTGTCGGTACTTTACCCAAGCCATCGCCGAGGACGACCCGGGCCGCAAGGACATGTTGTTCGACATTGCCACCGAGGAGCTGAGCCACCTGGAGATCATCGGCACGCTGGTGGCGATGCTGAACAAGGGCGCCAAGGGTCAATTGGCCGAGGCGGCCGAGAGCGAAGCCGAGTTGTATCGCGCCCTGCACGGCGCCGGCAATGATTCGCACGTGACCCAGGTGCTATATGGCGGCGGGCCGGCGCTGACCAATTCCGGGGGGCAGCTCTGGAACGCCGGCTATATCGATACCATCGGCGACCCTTCCGCCGACCTGCGCTCGAACATCGCGGCCGAAGCCCGGGCGAAGATCATCTATGAGCGGCTGATCAACGTGACCGACGATCCGGGCGTCAAGGAAGCGCTGGGTTTCCTGATGACGCGCGAAGTGTCGCATCAGCGTTCGTTCGAGAAGGCGCTGTACTCGATGCAGCCGAATTTTCCGCCGGGCAAGCTGCCCGGGGACCCGCGCTTTGCCAATGTGTATTTCGACATGTCGCAAGGCGAGGGCAATACGCGCGGCTCATGGAACAGTGACGCCAATTTCGAGATGGTGTCCGACCGCGACCGCCAGTGCGCGGTGGATGGCGACGATGGCATGCCGTCGGTCGGCCTGACGGCGGAGCAGCAGGAGGCCTTGCAGGCGCTGGTGTCGCGCACCGCGTCGGCGCCCGACGCGGATCCTGTCACAGGGGCGGACCTGGGCAGCGGCGGCGAGCCCGCGCGCACCAAGTAGTCCGCCGGAACGCCGGAACTACTGGAGCCCGGCCGCCGCCTCGTGTGCGGCCGGGCTCCATGCGGCAGGCGCGCGGCCTAGCGCTTGGCCTTGTCTTCGGCGTAGTCGGAACGCAGCAGATATTGCCGGACCACCCCGGCCATGTTCTGTTCCAGCCACGCAGCCATGGCGAGTTCTTCGCCCAGGATGCGCTCGCAGGTCTGCTGCGTCTGGATGTCGCCGACCACTTTGGCGGCCTCGACCAGGTTGCGGTAGGCGGCGATTTCCATGTGTTCGAACGCGTAGCCGAACATGGCGCCCTTGACCACCTCGTCGCCCACCAGCATGCCGGAGAACGCCTGCGCGGCGCCCATGGTCTTGCCGGCCGCCACTTTGAGCACCGACGTGTCGCCGCCACGGCTCTCGATACATTGCTTGACCAGGCGAGCCTGCTCGCGCGTTTCCTGGATATGCTGCTCGATCCGCCGTTTCAGGTCGGGATAGTGCTCCAGCCGCGACGCCATGCCCTCCAGCATGCTTTCGGCCTGCTCCTCCATGGCGTGGGCGTCGCGCAGCCAGTCCATGAAGTGTTTTTCGGCCTCGTGTGTGGGTGTCTTGGTTTCCATGAGTGGTACCCCCGCGGGATGAAATGGAGAAATGGCCGCACCGCAGGAATCGTGCCCGGCGCGGCCGCCGCCCTGGCGCGGGTATGCAGCTTGCTGGAATCCCGGCTCGTTGTCTCATCCATTCCACGAGAGAGAGTCATGGCCGCCAAGACATTGCAGGACCTGTTCATTCACGAGCTATCGGATATCTACAGCGCCGAGAAGCAATTGACCAAAGCGCTGCCCAAAATGGCCCGGGCGGCGACCAATCCGAAATTGTCGGAAGCATTCCAGGCGCACCTGGAAGAAACGCAGGGCCAGATCGAACGCATTGACCAGGTAGTGGAGCTTTGCGACATCAAGCTCAAGCGCATGAAGTGCGTCGCCATGGAGGGGCTGGTCGAAGAGGGCAAGGAGGTGATCGAAGAAATCACCAAAGGGCCGGTGCTCGATGCCGCGCTGATCGCCGCCGCGCAGAAGGCCGAGCATTACGAAATTTCAAGCTACGGCACCTTGTGCACCTTTGCCCGGCACCTGGGATTCAAGGATGCCGAGAAACTGCTGTATCAGACCTTGCAGGAAGAGAAATCGACCGACGAGAAGCTGACCAAGCTGGCGGAAAGCGAAAGCAATCCGCAGGCCGAGCAGAAGGGCAAGTAGGCGCCGGCCGGGCCGCCGCCGCGCGCATGCCGGCGGCTGTTCAGAACAGCCTGAGCCACTGCCATGCGTCCTGGGCGCGGCACCAGCCGCGCACCAGCGGGCCAGGCAGCCAGGTGGGCACCGTGTTGCAGAGTTCGTCGATCTCCAGGCCGTCGGCGCGCATGTCGGCGACCTGCTCGGCCGAGGCTTCGAAAGGAATGTCCCAGCGGGGGTGCACGGTGATGGTATAGCGTTTTCTCATGGCGGGTCCGTGGCGCGTGGCTGCTCTTGGAGAGCAATCCCCGTGCCTTCGCCCCCGCCGGACGCTCGCCGCTAGGCGGCCTCCCACCCGTAGACGCTGCGGCCGGCATAGCCGGCAGAAGCGCGCCGTTCCTCGTCGATGAAGTCCGGCAGCGCCGGTCCGCGCGCCGCCCGTTCCAGGCGCCGCGCCTGCTGGTCGAGGCGGCGCAAGGCCTGCAGCCGTTCGTCGTTGCCGAGCGCGGCCTTGGCGACCGCCGCCTTCATGACCTCGATGGTCTGGTCGTATACCGCCAGGGGCACCGGGTAGGGGTGTCGGTCCTTGCCGCCGTGCGCCAGCGAAAAGCGCGCCGGATCGGCGAACCGGCAGGGGGCGCCGTGCACGGCCTCGGCCACCAACGCCAGCGAGCGCACGGTGCGTTCCCCCACGCCCGGCACCAGCAGCAGATCGGCGAAGTCGCGCGGACCTCGTTCGGCTGCCGCCGCCAGCGCGCCGTGCAGGCGCTGCAGGTTGACATCCTTGGGCCGCACGTCGTGGTGCGCCGGCATGGCCAGATGGGGCAGCGCCAGTTGCGCGGGTTCGGCTTGGCGAGCGACCGGTGCTTCCCCGTGCGCGGCCAGGGCGGCTGCTTCTTGCACGATGAAATCCGGCCCGTCTTCCAGCAGCAGGGCGAGCTGGCCGCGCCGCGACGCCGCCGCGCGCCGGTCGGTCAGGTTGACGATATGGCCCTGGTTGACGCCATCGATGGCGGCATGCGGCGCATCGACGAAGCTGCGCATGTCTTCCGAGAGCCAGTGGTAGCGGCGCGCCAGCCGGCTATCGCCGTTCATGCCTTGCTGCACGACCGCCCATTTGCCATCGTCGGTGACGATGAAACCGTGCAGATACAGCCCGAAGCCGTCCTGTACGGCGGCGCTGTCGACCTTGGCGACCAGCCGGCTGGCGCGGGCCAACGCATCGCTGTCCACGCCTACGCGCTCGCCCAGCGTCGCCAGTTCGTGCGGCGTCTTGCGCGAATGCTGGCCGCGCCCGCCGCATACGTGAATGCCCAGTTCGCCGGACAACGGTGCCAGCCCGCGTTTGAGCGCGCCGATCACGCTGGTGGTGATGCCCGACGAATGCCAGTCCATTCCCATGACGGCGCCAAAGGACTGGAACCAGAAAGGGTGCGCCAGCCGGCGCAGGAACTCGTCGCGGCCGTAGTGGTGCACGATGGCCTGTGTGATGACGGCTCCCAGGCGCGACATGCGCTGGCCCAGCCATGCCGGGACGCGGCCGCCATGCAACGGCAAATCGGCGCTGCCGGCGCGTCGCATGGGCAAATCTCCCAAAAAAACCGATACCAGGCCTTATAGTACCGAAGCGCTGGCGGTCAGCGGCGCCGCGGCGGTTCGCCGCTGTTGCGCGTTGGGCGCCGCTCCATGCAAAAGGGCGCCCGCAAGGGCGCCCCGGCACAGCCAGAAGGAATGCCGCCTCACTCGTCGGTGAGGTGTTCCGGGTCGAGGTGGGGCAGGGGTTTTTCCTTGCGATGCACCAGCAGTGTGATGCCCCACATGACGATGCCCAGCGCCAGCAGCCAGCCGGCCACCTGGTACTGGATCGGGTCGCGGCCGGTCAGCGGCGTGACCAGGAACACGCAGGCTACGGCCCCGAGCACCGACAGCAGCGTGTTGGCGCGGAAGTGCTCGTGCTGCACGCGGTCGCGGCGCAGCACCAGCACGGCGATGTTGACGAAAGCGAAGACGGCCAGCAGCAGCAGCGCCGTGGTGCCGCCCAGTGCGCTGATGGCCTTGGAGTTGCTGGTCGACACCAGGATGATCAGGCCCAGCGCCAGCGCGGTGGTGAACAGGATGGCCGACCACGGCGTGCGGGTGCGGGTATGCACGTACGACAGGAATTTCGGCAGCACGCCCTGGCGCGACATGCCGTAGAGCAGGCGGCTGGCCATCATCATGTTGATCAGCGCCGAGTTCGCCACGGCGAACATGGAGATGATCGGCATGATGGTTTCCATGGGCAGGCCCGGCGCGGCCCGCTTGACCACCAGCACCAGCGGCGTCGAGCTGGCGGCCAGCTCGCCGACCGGGATCAGCGCCACGGCGCAGATCGACACGAGCACGTAGATGACGGCCGTGATGCCCAGGCCCGTCAGCATGACCTTGGGGAAGATGCGGTGCGGGTCATGGGTTTCCTCGGCCATGTTGACCGAGTCCTCGAAGCCCACCATGGCGAAGAAGGCCAGCGCGGTGGCCGATGTGATGGCCAGGAACACGCTCTTGTTCTCGGGCGTTTCGAACGCCACGACCCGCGAGAAATCCGCCTGGCCGCCGGAGATGGCGTAGAAACCCAGCAGGATGACCAGCAGCAGGCCGCTGAGCTCGATGAGCGTGAGCACGACGTTGGCCTTGACGCTTTCCGAGACGCCGCGGAAATTGATCACCATGACCAGCAGCATGAAGCCCAGCGCGCCGAGGGTCACCAGGGTGGGGTCGGCTTCCATGCCCAGCGACACGAACAGGTTGGCCGAGAAGGCGCGCGATGCGGTGGCGGCCGAGGTCAGGCCGGAGCACATCACGGTGAAGCAGACGATGAAGGTCAGGAAATGGATGCCGAATGCCTTGTGCACATAGAGCGCGGCGCCCGCGGCGCGCGGGTATTTGGTGACCAGTTCCAGATAGGAAAAGGCCGTCAGCAGCGCCACGAAGAAGGCGACCAGGAACGGCGCCCATGCCGCACCGCCGACTTCCGCGGCGACCTGGCCGGTCAGGGCGTAGACGCCCGTGCCCAGAATGTCGCCAATAATGAACAGCAACAGCAGCTTCGGGCCCATCACCCGCTTCAATGGGGTGTGTTCCATGCTGTCTTGGGTAGACATGCTTGTTCTCCTCCGGTTTGAATCTAGATGGCTCAAGGACGCAAGTATCGTTCAGGACGGCGGCCCGCGTCCTTCAGTTCTGTGTCACTTTTATTAACCAGAGGTGTCAGAAATGGGTACGGATAAAGCGGCGCCCCGCCTCGCCGGGCCAGCCGCCGGCCGCGTGGCGGCTGGCTCGCCCGGCGACGGGCTTCAGCCGGCGGCGCTGCGGTAGTCGGCGGCGCTGAAAAAAATCGTATTGTCGGCGGACGCCGTATCGCCCGGGCTGTCTGCCTGCGCCGGCCCGGTCGGGTCCAGGTCGGCTCCCAGAAGGAAAAGTTCGGCGTGGACCAAGGCATCGATGAAGTTCGCCATGACGGCTCCTTTCTGTGGAAGGTGGTGGGGAAGGGCTGGTGTTGTTATCCCCCCGCGTCGATGGGTTTCATGTTGCGTCAGCTGGCATGCCGCGGTCCATTTGTTTTGCTCAATGGCGCCGATTGCCTCTTTTTTCCTTGCCGTCCGCGCGGTTATTCGGCGGGACCCCATACGCGATGGTCGCGCGGGGTGTCCAGGCGATAGTCGCTGTAGCGGCGCGTGAAGAATTCGCGCCCGAGCGTCTCGGCGGCCAGCAGCGGCTGGTTGGGGTCGCGCGCGACTTCGCCGCGGCTGTTGCCGACGCCATGCACGATGCCGATCAATTGCGAGTGGGTATAGCGCGCGAACTCCTGGACCTGGTGCGTGATGCCCAGCCCTACGCCGGGATAGCTTTCCTCCGACGCCAGGGTCAGTCCCAGCCGCTTGTCGCCCATGCGGGCCAATACCTCGGCCGAGCGCGGGTGCGATGCCGAGTAGTAGGTGAACGAGCGGTCGAAGAACGCCTTGGTCTGGGCCGACATGCCGTACCAATACACCGGCGTGCAGAAGACGACGCCGCGGGCCGGCAGGAACATATCCAGGAATAGTTCGCCATAGCGGTCGCCGGGCTGGCCCCGGGTGCCGGCGGCGCGCTCGTCGCGCAGGAAGCCGTCGATGAAGTCGTCCAGGAAATGGACCGCGGCGGCCGTGCCAGCCTGCCGGGCGCCCCGTTCGACGGCCTGCGCCAACAGCGCGCTGTTGCCATCACGGCGGGGGCTGCCGACCAGGATCAGCAGGTCGGAGTGGGGTACGGATGAATTCATATTATCTTCCTCGGCAAAATGGGTGAGCGGTAATGTGCAGGATTGATGAGCTGCCAGGTAGAATTTAGGGATTGCCCAAGGTATCCACAATTGAGCAATGCTGAGCCTGGATGAATTGAAATCATCTATATGGGTGTTTCCGCCTCATGTTTGCCCACTTGCCTGTCAGTGCCCTGCGCGCCTTCGAGTCGGCCGCCCGCCTGCAAAGCTTCAAGCGCGCCGCGGCGGAACTGCATGTCACGCCCACGGCCATCTCGCACCAGATGAAGAGCCTGGAGCAACGGCTGGGGCTGGCGCTGTTCGAGCGCCGGGCCCGCGCCGTCAGGCTGACCTCCGCCGGCGAGACGCTGTTTCGTGCCGTGCACGGGGCCTGGCTGGATATTGCGCAGGCGCTGCAGCATGTGCAGCCCGTGCTGAGCGCCAGCATGCTGAACGTCTCCACTACCCATTCCTACGCGGCCCTTTGGCTGGTGCCCCGGCTGGGGCGCTTCCACGAGGCCTGGCCGCAGTACCAGGTCAACCTGTCCAGCACGGCCACAGTGGTGGACCTGGCGCAGGACGCCAGCGTGGATGTGGCCATTCGCTACGGCACCGGCGCGTATCCGGGGTTGCACCGCGTCTGCGCGCTCCAGGAACATTTCGGCGTCTATGGGGCGCCCGCGGTGGTGGCCGCCGTCACGCCGGGACGGCGGCCGCCGCTCATCAGCGTGCACTGGCGCGATTCCCGGCTATACGAGAACGGCTGGCGCGACTGGTGCGCGCGCGCCGGGGTCGACTGGCTGCATGCCCGGGGCCCGGACCGCGTCTATGAAGAGGAAAACTATGCGCTGCAGGCGGCGGTCGCCGGCCAGGGCCTGGTGCTGGCCAGCTCCATCATGGCGTCGGACCTGGCCGCGCGCGGCCTGCTGGCGCCCTGCCGGCCCGAGTTGAGCGTGCCCGGCGCCGCGTACACCGCCCTGTGCGTGCCTGGCCGCGAGCGCCATCCGCCGGTGCGCGCCTTCCTGGGCTGGCTGCAGGGCGAGATGGGCGAGGCGCCGGCTGGCTAGCCCTACTGGTTGTATTGCTCCACCACGTCCAGCAGCGTGCATTCCGACAGGTCGAGGTAGGTTTCGAGTTCGCGCAGGGCGCCGGCGCGGTTGTCCTTGCCCAGGTGCTGGTAGATGCGCTTTTCGCGGCGGATCCAGTCGGATGTCTGGATCTGGCTTTCATCCGGGTGCGAGGCGAATACCAGGCGCAACTGGGCGCATAGCGTCTGGAAGAAGTCGTCCAGCAAGGGGCTGCCCAGCATGGCGACGATCTGCTGGTGGATTTGCAGGCTGAGCGTGCCGACGTCGCGCCACCGCTTGCCCGCCAGCGCGCGTTCCGCCATGTCCAGCGTGGTGCGCATGGCTTCGAGGGCCGCCGCGTCGAGCGGGCGGCCCCGGGAGATGGCGTGCAGTTCCAGAGCGCGGCGCGCCGCATAGATGTCGCGCAGTTCGCCGCTTTGCATGCGGCGCACCACCACGCCCTTGTGGCGCACGAAGGTGGCGAGCCCTTCGCGGCCCAACTGGTGCAGGACTTCGCGTATGGTGTTGCGGGAGGCCTCGTACTTGGCGCTGAGATCGACTTCCACCAGTTGCGTACCCGGGGGCAGCCGCCCGCCGATGATGTCGTCCCGCAATTGCCTGCTGATCCGGTCGGCGATAGGCGTTCCCGGGCTGAACGCCTGGGCGGTGCGCGTTGTCAGTCTTTCCATACAACCTGTTCGGGATGCATGCCGTGGCTGCCCCGGTAGGGCGCCACTTCGGGCGGCGCCCAGTTTACCAGCAAGGCGGGGTCGAGATCGTAGATCTCCACGCCCAGCGGCCGGCATACATCGATGGGGTCGCGCGCGTCGGGGCCCCACATCGGCACCGACAGGTCGCCGCCCGGGCAGGTGGACATCGCGCACAGCAGGTCTATTTCGGCAAAGAACTCCAGGTAGTCGCCCTGCTTGGCCGGGCAGGCCTTCATGAAGTACTGATCGTCGTCGTTCAGGCCGGTGCACTGGAAGACATTCAGCACATCGTGCACGTCGTACTCGGTCAGGCCGTAGGGGGCGACAGCGCGCGTCAGGTTCGAGTGGCAGTGGAAGTGGAAATCCTGGCCGGTCAGCAAGCGGTTCACGTAGGGGTCGCAGCGCGTACCCAGCAGGTCGTGGACCCGGCCGCCATCGCCGTCCACGCCGTAGCCAGCCAGCGAATCGTCCGTGATGGTGACCATCGGCCGCAGGAACGGCAGTGTCGACCACAGCCGGTCATGCGTGCTCACGTGCGCCTGCTGCAGTTGCCGGGTGCGGGAAGCCCACATGCGTTCGCGCGGATTGTGCAGGTTCCAGAGGTTCAGGTCCGCCACCTGCGGGCCTTCGACCGTGACGATGCGGAATACTTGTCCCGCGCGCACTTTCCAGGCGCGGCCGCTGCGGATCGGCACCACGAAGGATTCCGCCAGCTTGCGGCTGTCCTGCGCCGCGGCGATCCGGTCGTAGAAGGCCTTGTCCACGCTCAGGACCGAGCCCTTGGTGACTTGATAGGCGGCTGGGTAGTTCGACATGCGTGCTCTCCGGTTCAGGGGTTGTCGTGGGCGGGCGGGCCGTAGCTGCCGTCCGGGCCATGCACTTCGGTGCCGCTCAACGGCGGGTTGAAAACACACACCAGGCGCAGGTCGCCCCTGGTGGCGCGCAAAATGTGCTTGTCGTGCTTGTCCAGCACATAGAGCGTGCCGGGCCGGATCGGGTAGACGGCGCCGGACGCCACGTCGACCACTTCGCCTTCGCCGTCGGTGCAGTAATTGGCTTCGTAGTGATGCTTGTAGTGCAGGTGCAGCTCGGCGCCTTCCCGCACGCGCGTTTCATTGAGCGAATAGCCGACGCCGTCGCGCTTGACCAGCATGCGCAGGCTTTCCCAGCCGGGGCCGCGCGCGTGGCGCTCGGTATTGTTCAGTTCAGATGCATGGACAACTATCATGGATGGACCTCGGGAGGCACAGGGGGAATCGGCCGGACGGCCGGGATGCAATCGGATGCGCCGCCGGCCAGCGCCTGTTCGACGCGTTCCGCCAGGGCCAGCAGCGCGCCGTCGCGGGCGCGCCTGCCGGTGAACATCAGGCCGATAGGCGGACGCGGGCCGGCGCCGCCGGGCAGGGTGATGCTGGGCAGGTCCAGGCGGTTGGCGAATTCCGTCAACTGGAACGCGCGGCGGTTGGCGGCGGCGTAGGCGTCGGCGTGGCGCAGCGTCTCGATGGCGGGCGGCAGCATGGGCACGGCCGGCGTGACAACGGCATCGGCCTGTGCCAGCGCCGCGTCGTAATCGCGGGCCAGCCGGGCCAGGCGGGCTTGCGCCAGGGCGTAGGCATGGGCCCGGACGTCGGCGCCGGCCTGGATGCGCGGCCCGACCCGCGCGTCGTAGCGGTCCGCATGGCTGGCCAGGCGCGCGGCATGCAGGAGATACGCCTCGGCGGCGATGATGCCGCCTTCGCTGGCGGCCCGGCCGGCCTCGGCCAGCATCGGCAGGGCCTGCGCGCGGATCTGCGCGCCGGCCCTGGCCAATTGGCCGAGCCAGGCATCGAATGCCGCGCCCACCGGCGAATCGAGCGTGTCGGCCAGCCACTGTTCGGGAACCAACAGGCGCAGGCCATGCAGCGCCGCGCCCGGTTCGGCGGCGCGGCGCGCACCGTCGCGCGCCAGTGCCTGGTCGGCGCGGCGGCACAGGGCCGCGCTGTCGGCCATCAGGCCGGGCACGTCGAAACTGGACGACAGGTGCAGCATGCCGTCGGCCGGATAGCGGCCGCGGCTGGGCTTGAAGCCGACCACGCCGCAGAATGCCGCGGGTATGCGGGCCGAGCCGCTGGTGTCCGAGCATACGGCCAGGTTGGCCATGCCCAGCGCCGTGGCCACGGCGGCGCCGGAACTCGAGCCGCCCGCCACCCGGTCCGCGTCGCTGGCCAGGGGCGTGCGCGGCGTGCCGTACCAGGGGTTGAGGCCCAGGGCGCCATAGGCGAATTCGGTCATGTTGGTCTGGGCCCGCAACAGGCAGCCCGCCTGGCGCAGCCGCGCGACCATCGGCGCGTCGCGGCTGGCGGGTGGATCGTCCGCCAGCACGCGCGAGCCCGCGTGGGTTGTCCAACCCGCCACGTCGAAACAGGCCTTCGCGCTCAGCACGACGCCGAACAGCTGCGCCGCGGCCGGATTGCCCGCCGCGCGCAGGTGGTCCCAGGCGTCGGCCTCCTGCAGCGCGGCCTGGTCGCGCCGCGCCAGCAGGGCCAGGCGCGCGGCCTCGGCATGGCGTCGGCTATTGGCGATGCAATGCTGCAGCGCCTGCCGGGCGCCAGCGCTAGTAGAAGAGGAGGTCATGCTGCGGTCAGGCGGCTTTGGCGTCGTCGTGGATATGCACGTGGTGCAGGAATTCCCGCACCCGCGGGTCGCTGCTTTGCAGGATCTCGCGCGCCGGGGCATCGTGCAGGATGCGTCCCTGCTCCATGAACAGGACCCGGTCGGAGACGCGGAAGGCGAAGTTCATTTCATGCGTGACGATGAGCATGGTCATGCCCTCCTGCACCAGCGTCTCGACCACCTTGAGCACTTCGCCGACCAGTTCCGGATCGAGCGCGGAAGTGGGCTCGTCGAACAGCATGATGGACGGCTTCATCGCCAGGGCGCGGGCGATCGCCACGCGCTGCTGCTGGCCGCCCGAGAGCTGGTGCGGATATTTATGGGCGTGGTCCAGCATGCCGACCTTGGCCAGCAGGATCAGCGCCTCCAGCCGCAGGTCCTGTTCGTTGCCGCGGCGGTGATAGCGCGGCGCCATCATCACGTTGTTCAGCACGGTCTTGTGCGGAAACAGGTTGAAGCTCTGGAACACCATGCCGATGTCGAGGATGCGCGGCCCCGGCACGGCGTCCCGGCCGCCGCCCGCCTGCAGGAATGGCTTGCCGTGCAGCAGGATCTCGCCGCCATCGAGCGTCTCGAGGCCATTGATGGTGCGGATCAGCGATGTCTTGCCCGAGCCGGACGGCCCGATCAGGCAGATGACCTGGCCTGTCTCGACAGTCAGGTCGATATGCTTGAGCACTTGCAGCGCGCCATATTGCTTCTGTACGTTCTTCAACTGCAGGGCCGGCGCGCAGCCGTCGTGGGGCGTGGCCGGAATGGCGGGCGCGCGGGCGCGGCGCTGGATCGCCTCGACCACGTTGGCCGGCAGCGACAGCGCGGGCGGCGCGCGCCGGAGAATATCCATGCGCGCCTCGAACCACCCGATCAGCTTGTCGAAGACCGTGACGATGAGCACGTAGTAGGCCGCTACCGCCAGCATGGTTTCGAACACCAGGAAGTTCTGCGTGTACAGGCGCTGGCCGACCAGCAGGATTTCCGCCAGCGAGATCACGGACACCAGCGAGGTGAGCTTGGCGATGGTGATGAATTCGTTGCCCAGGGCCGGCAGGGCAATGCGCAACGCCTGTGGAATGACGATGAGCCGCTGGATGCCTGCATAGCGGATGCCGAGCGCCTTGCCGGCTTCCAGCTGGCCCCTTGGCACCGCCAGGATGCCGCCGCGATGGATCTCGGCGATGAAGGCCGTTTCACTGACCACCATGGCCGCCAGGCCGGCATAGAAGGCGTCGGACAGCAGGACGCTGGACGACGGGAATACCTGCGGCAGGTTGTAGACGAATACCAGCAGCACCAGCAAAGGCAGACTGCGGAAGAACCAGATGTACAGCCCGGCCAGGCGATTGACCACGAAATTGTCGGACTGCTTGCCCAGCGCCAGGATGAAGCCGAACGCCACCCCCAGCACCCATGTCAGCACGCTCAGTTTGACGACTACCCAGCAGGCGCGCCAGAAATCCGAATCCCAGAACAGGCTTGCCGTATAGGTCCAGTCGAAATCCATGTGTCGGCTCGGTGAATGCAGAGGCTATGGGGCGGGCGCTAGCGGCCCAGCGCGGCTTGCACATCCGCGGCATCCGGGGCTTGCAGTCCATACTTCTTGAGCAATGCCGGATAGGCGCCGCTGGCGGTCGCCGCCTGCAACGCCGCGTTGAGCGCATCGAGCAGCTCGGTGGCGTCCTTGTTGACTCCCAGCCCGATCACGATGGGGTAGATGAGCTTGCTGGAGGTGATCTTGATCGCGTTGGCCGACTGTTCGACCAGCTCGTGCGAAACCGCCGCGTCTTCCATCATCACGTCGACCGCCTTGGATTTGAGGGCCATCAGGGCCTCGGGCGAAGTGGGGTACTCGCGCACCTGGATGGGGCCGCGCTTGCCCGGCACGCATTGCTCCGCCGAGACCTTGGCCAGCTTGGGCGTCCAGGATGCCCCCTTGATCGTGCCGACCCGTTTGCCGCACAGCGCATCCACGTCGCCAGGGGCGTAGCTGTCCGAAGCAAGCACCAGCAGGGATGATCCGGTGGTCAGGTACGGGACGTAGTTGATCAGTTTGTGGCGCTCCGGCGTGACATACAGCGCCGACGCAACGATGTCGAAGCGGTGCGCGCGCATGCCCAGGATCAGGTCCGGAAAGCGCGTATCCAGGAACACGGGCTCGAGCGCCATCTGCCGGGCCAGCATGCGCGAGAACTCCGCGTCGAACCCGGCGGGCTTGCCGTCCTGCATGTAGGCGTAGGGCGGGTAGGTCAGGTCCGAGCCAATGGTGAGTTTGCCCGGTTGTACGGTGGGCGCCGCGCTGGTCATGGCCGGCGCGGCACCCAGCGCCAGGGTGGCCAGCAGCGTGGCCGCCGCGCGGCGCCAAGAGCGTGGGGGCGTGCGTGGGGAATGGGTCGAAGCGGGCATGTCGGGATTCCGTCCAGTGGTGGAAAACGCTGCCTGTGCACGCGGGATGCGCTGCGCCAGGGGCGGGAGGTGCGGTCCAGGATTGTTCAACAATCTGGATTCTGCGAGCCTTGCCATGGCGAGGCAATCCGGGTTTTTCCCTAAGGCCGGGCATGACGATTGCTGTGCCGATGCAGGGTTCCCGGTCCCGCGCAACGGGGGCTCGCACCGCCTGTCCGCGCGGCGCACTATCTTGGAGGCCTTATGAAATTACGTAATCTGACCCTCGGCATTCTGGCCGCGGGATCGCTGATGGTCGCTGCCGCCGGCCTGGCCCAGACGGCCACTCCCACCCCGGCGCCGGCGCAGGGAACGGCGCAACAACTCGATGGCGATGACGAGGATTTCCTGGAAAATGCCGCCCAGTCCGGCCATGCCGAGATCGAGGGCAGCAAGATGGCGCAAGAAAAGGCCACCAGCCCCGATGTGAAATCGTTCGCCGAAAAGATGATCCAGGACCACACCAAGGTGGGCGAGGAACTGGCGAGCCTGGCAAAGGAAAAGGGCTATACGCCGCCGACCGAACCATCGCTGGTGCAAAAAGCCAAGCTCAAGACGCTGAGCATGACCGATGACGGCTTCGACGAAATGTATGCCGACCAGATCGGCGTCTCCGCCCACGAGGACGCGGTCAAGCTGTTCCAGGATGCCTCGGCCAATGCCAAGGACGCCGATATCAAGGCCTTCGCCGCCAAGCACCTGCCGGCGTTGCAGGAACACCTCGAAATGGCCAAGGCGCTGCAGCAGAAAGTCAGCCAGCGCAAATAGGCCGCGGCAGTGCCGCCGGGCGCGGCCGGCGTGCCGCGCGGGCCGGCCCGCGCGGTGTCCTGCATGGCCGGGACCGTGGCGTAAGCGCAATACCCGATTGCGGGTTGGGCGGGATAGGAGTATCCATTGAGGTAACAACAGTTCGCGAGACAACCCACTGGGGTCGCGGCGGACCGGGCGGCACAGCCCGGCCATGCCGTGGCGCCAGGCCGGAATTCCGCGCCGGGCGAATCCCGCCTTGCCGGAAGATAAGCTAGGAGGGGCTTATGGCAGTGGTATATCTGGAACTCGAACGAGAACGCGTGAAAGCCGCGCGTTCCGCCCGCAAGGCCCGCATCGCGCCGACCGCGCCTGCCGTCCGTGGCAACGACGGCCGGCGCACGTTCATGGCGTGCCTGATGCTGGCGCCGCTGGCCGGCCTGGCCGCGCCGCTGTGGGCCGTGCCCTGGCTGGGCGAGCCCGCCGGCTGGACGCTCGCGGGGGCGGGCCTGCTGGCCTGCGTGCTGCTGCTATTCCGCCTGGCCAGGCAGGAGGCCGACAGCGCCCGGCGCGATCCTTCCTGAATCCTGCCCCCCCGCGGCGCCCGTCCGCTGGCGGGGCGGACGGCCTGTCCTTATTGAGGGTGGTCTTCAGGTATACTTGTATTGTCATCAATACAACATATCAGGAGACACGCCATGAAGAGATTGCCACGCATCGTCGCGGGCGGTGCGCTGCTGGCCGCGCTGGCCACGCCGTTCGGGCCGGCCCAGGCCCAGAATGACACCATCAAGCTGGTGGTCGGGGCGCCGCCAGGCGGCACTACCGACACCGTGGCGCGCAGCATTGCCCAGCACATGGCGCTGGACCTGAAGCGCACGGTGCTGGTCGAGAACAAGCCGGGGGCGGGCGGCAATATTGCCGCCGACTACGTCGCCAAGAGCAACCCCGATGGCAACACGCTGCTGGTCACGTTCACCAGCTTTTCGATCAACGCCAGCCTGTATCGCAACCTGCCGTTCGACCCGGTGCGTGATTTCACGCCCATCAGCATGCTGGCCAACGTGCCCAGCGTGCTGGTCACCCGCAAGGATTTTCCCGCCCAGTCCATGCCGGAGTTCGTCACGCTGGTCAAGGCCAGCCCCGGCAAGTACACCATGGCGCTGGGTGCCATCGGTTCGTCGCTGCACATGGCCGGCGAGCGCATGAAAATGCTGGCGGGGCTGGATATCCTCAACGTGCCGTACAAGGGCACTGCGCCCGCCATCAACGACCTGCTGGGCGGGCAGGTGGACATGATGTTCGCCAGCTCCCTCAACGCCATGCCGCACATCAAGAGCGGGGCGCTCAAGGCGCTGGGCGTCAGCAGCCCGGAAGCCCTGCCGCAATTCCCGGGCGTGCCGCCCATCGGCGATACCATCAAAGGTTTCGAGTCCAACGCCTGGTTCGCCATGTTCGGCCCGGCCAAGCTGCCGCCGCAGACACTCGCGACGCTGAACGCGGCGGCGCGCAAGGCGGTCGACACGCCCGAGTTCCGCCAATTGCTCGAGCGCGAGGCGGCCGTCGCGGTCAGCAGCAGCCCGCAGGAGCTGGACGCTTTCGTACGCAAAGACATCGATCGCTACGCCGAGATCGTCAAGTTCACCGGCGCCACGGTCGATTGAGCTGCCTGACTGGAGAACATTTCGTGCCCGACAGCCCGCTGCCTCTGTATCACAAGGTGTACCTGCTGCTGAAGCAGCGCCTGCAAGCGGGTGGTTTTCCCGCCGACGCGGCCATGCCAGGCGAGAACGCGCTGGCCGCCGAGTATGGCGTGTCGCGGCTGACGATACGTCGCTCGCTGGAGGCCCTGGAGTCCGAAGGGCTGATCGAACGGCGCCAGGGGCGGGGCACGTTCGCGGCGGGCAATCTTCCCCTGTCCGCGCCGCAGCAGAGTTCGGACATCGATGCCCTGATGGCGCACCTGGCGCACATGGGCATGCAGACCCAGGTGCGTCTGCTTGCACTGGAAACGGTTGCCGCGCCGCCGCAGGTGGCGGCCCGGCTGGAGCTCGAACCGGGCACGCCGGTGCAGCGCTCGGTGCGGGTGCGCAGCTACCAGGGCCTGCCGTTTTCATACCTGACGACCTACGTGCCGGGCGACATAGGGCGGGGCATTCGCCGCAAGGATCTCGGCTCCAAGCCGCTGCTGGCCATTTTCCGCGACCTGGGCGTAGGGGTGGCGCGCGCCGAGCAATCGATTTCCGCCGTGCTGGCCGAGCCGGGCGCGGCCGGGCACCTGGACGTCGCCGTCGGTTCCGCGCTGCTCAGCCTGCACCGGCTGGTGCGCGATGAGTCCGACCGCCCGGTCGAGTGGCTGCACGCGCTGTACCGCCCGGACCGCTATGAATACCGCATGGATATGCAAGCCCACGACATGCCGGGCGAGCCTGCCTGGCTGCCTGCCGGCGCGCCGGCGCGGGCGCGCGCCTGAAGGAGGATTTCCGCCATGCCTGCCCAGACACTCGCGCAGAAATTGCTGGCTGCCGCCGCGGGCCGCGCCGCGGTGCGCGTCGGCGACATCGTGACGTGCAAGGTCGACCTGGCCATGTTCCACGATTCGAGCGGTCCGCGCCGCCTCAAGCCCATGCTCGAAGAACTGGGCACAGGTTTGTGGGACCGTTCCAAAGTCGTGCTCGTCATGGACCACTACGTGCCGGAGGCCGATGAGGAATCACGGCGCATCGTGCGCATCGCCCGCGACTGGGCGCGCGAGCAGGCGCTGCCTCATGTGTACGACTCGGTCGGCATCTGCCACGTGGTGGTGCCCGAGCATGGCCACCTGCGGCCCGGCATGTTCTGCGTGGGCGGGGATTCGCATTCGCCCACCGGCGGCGCCTTTGGCGCCTACATGTTCGGCGTGGGCAGCACGGAAATGCTGGGCGTGGTGGCCAGCGGCGAAATCTGGATGCGCGTGCCCGAGACTCTCATGATGCGCTGGAACGGCCGGCTGCCGGACGGCGTGACGGCCAAGGACATGATGCTGCACATGATCGGCCGCTACGGCATGAACGGCGGCCGCTACCAGGCGGTGGAATTCTGCGGCGAAGCGGTGCGCGCCTTGTCCATGCAAGAGCGCATGACGCTGTCGAACATGTCGGCCGAACTGGGCGCGCAGGCGGGCCTGGTGGCGCCCGATGCCACGACGGCGCGCTACCTGCGCGAGGTGGGCGTGGCCGCCGTGGACACCGCCCGCTGGCAGTCCGACCCGGACGCCGCCGCGCAATGGCACGATTTCGATGCCGCGGCGCTGGCGCCCCAGGTGGCGGCGCCGCACAGTCCGGCCAATGCCGCCGACGTCCAGGTCCATGCCGGCACGCCCGTGCAGGTCGCCTATATCGGCGCCTGTACCGGCGCCAAGCTGGATGACCTGCGCGCGGCTGCCCGCGTGCTGCGCGACCGCCGCGTGGCAAGCGGCGTGAGCCTGATGGTGGCGCCCGCCAGCCGGCGCGACCAGGCCGCGGCAGCGGCCGAAGGCGTGCTGTCGGCGCTGCAACAGGCCGGCGCCACGCTGCTGCCGACTTCTTGCGGCGCCTGCTCGGGCTACGGCGGTTCCATACCCGAGGGCGCCAACGTGGTCTCGACCACGGCGCGCAACTTCAAGGGGCGCATGGGCGCGGCCAGCGCCCGGGTGTACCTGGCCTCGCCGTACACGGTGGCTGCCGCGGCGCTGGCCGGCCGCATCGCCGACCCGCGCGAGGTACTGGCATGAGCGCGACCCACAAGGCCTGGCGCGTCGGCGACGATGTCGATACCGATCAGCTCGCCCCGGGCGCCTACATGAAGTTCGGTATCGCGGACATCGCCCGCCACTGCCTGGAAGGCGTGCGCCCGGATTTCGCCGGCGGTGTGCGGCGCGGCGACGTGCTGGTGGCCGGCCGCAATTTCGGCATCGGCTCCTCGCGCGAGCAGGCCGCCGCCGCGCTGGTCGAGCTGGGCGTGCATGCCGTGATCGCGCCCAGCTTCAGCGGCCTGTATTTCCGCAATGCCTTCAATGTCGGCTTGCTGCTGGTGACCTGCGAACGCGCCGGCGAGATCGCCGAGGGCGAGCGCGTCGTCATCGACCTGGCCGGCAACCGCGTACTGCGCGCCGATGGCACGGTTCTGCCGTGCGAGCCCGTTCCTGGCTTCCTGCTGGACATGGTCCAGGCCGGTGGCTTGCTGATGCAGCTCAAGCGCCGGCTGGCCGATGGCTCGCTGCCGCGTCACCCCATGAAAGCCTGATGAATCCTTCCACTCTCAAAGAAAAACTGGATGCCGGCCAGGCGTTGCTGGCGCCCGGTGTCTATGACGCGCTGTCCGCCCTGATCGCCGAGCAGGCCGGTTTCGATGCGCTGTACTTGTCCGGCGCGTCGATCGCCTATGCCCGCCTGGGACGTTCCGATGTGGGCTTGACCACCTATACCGAGGTGGAAGACGTCCTGGCCCGCATCACAGAGCGCGTGCGCTGCCCCGTGATCGTCGATGGCGACACCGGCTTCGGCAACGCGCTGAACGTGCAACGGACGGTGCGCGGTTTCGAACGGGCCGGGGCGGCGATGATCCAGCTGGAAGACCAGGGCTTCCCGAAGCGTTGCGGGCACCTGGCGGGCAAGTCGCTGGTCCCGGTCGCCGAGATGTGCGGCAAGCTGCGCGCCGCGCTCGATGCGCGGGCCTGCAACGGCACGCTGATCCTGGCCCGCACCGACGCCGTGGCGGTCGAGGGCCTGGACGCGGCCTTCGAGCGCGCCGAGCGCTACCTGGCCTGCGGCGTGGACGCGATCTTCATCGAGGCCCTGCGGTCCCCTGCGCAGCTCGACGCGGCCTGTGCGCGCTTCGCCGCGCGCGTGCCACTGCTGGCCAACATGGTGGAGGGCGGGCAGACTCCCGTCGAAAGCGCGCAGGCCCTAGCGGCGCGCGGGTTCCGCATCGTCATCTTCCCGGGCGGCACGGCGCGCGCCGTCGCGCATGCGCTGCAAGCCTACTACGGGAGCTTGCGCGAACACGGCACCACGGCCCCCTGGCGCGACCGCATGCTGGATTTCGACCAGCTCAATGCCTTGATCGGCACCCCCGCCTTGCTCGACGAGGCGGCGCGCTACGGCTAGGACCCGGGCTCCGGCCAGGGTGAACAGGTCGCGGGCTGGCGTGCTTGCCAGGCATCGCGCTCGGGAGCAAACTAGCCGCACCTCGATCCCTGGTCGTCATCGCGCATGAACATGCCCAGCCTGCCGCCGTCCGAGCCCGTCCCGTCCACTTACGACAACGCCACCGTTGCCTTCCATTGGCTGACCGCCTTGCTGGTGGTGGTGTTGTTCGTGATGGCGCAGGTCTGGGAAGCCATGCCCTCCGGCACGCCGATGCGCAAGTCGCTGCAACACTTGCACGTTTCGCTCGGCCTGTTGCTGACCGCCTTGCTGGTGCTGCGGGGCGCCTGGCGCGCGACGCGGGGCCGGCGCCTGCCACCCGCGTCCCGGGGCCCCATGCAGCTTGCCGCCAAAGGGGTCCACTATGCGCTCTATCTGCTGCTGGCGGCCCAGATCGTGCTGGGCTTCCTGTTCCGGTGGGCGCAGGGCGAACCGTTCACGTTCTTCGGGTGGTTCGCCGTTCCGCCGCTGGTGTCGCTGACCCGCGACCAGCGCCATTTTTTCGGCGACATCCACAACCTGCTGGCCTGGGTCATCATCGTGCTGGCGGCCGTGCATGCGCTGGCCGCGCTGTTTCACCATTACGTGCTGCGCGATGGCGTATTGCGCCGCATGCGGGCCCGGGGCGCGAACAGGCCCTAGCGAGGCGGCTTGGCGGCGCCGTCCGCCAGCGCGGGGTTGCCGCGCGGCAGCCAGCGCCAGAACACCGCGGCGGCGGCCAGCCCGAAGCCGCCCATGGCGGCCACCGCGGCCGTCAGCGACACCAGCGCCGTGATGGCCGACAGGACGACCGGCCCCAGGCTGCTGCCCAGGTCGGACACGAGCCGCCAGATGCCCAGGAACTCCGTGCGGGCGGCCGGCGGCGCGGCGTCGGCGCCCAGCGTCATGACAATGCCTGAGCCGATGCCGTTGCCCATGCCCAGCATCATGGAGACAATCAGGAAGCCGACCACGCCGGTGGTCAGCGACGTGCCGATCAGGGCGAGCCCCATGAGCAACGTCGACGGCACCGCCACCCACAGCCGGCCGCGCCGGTCCATGAGCGTGCCCGCCGGATAGAACACCGACATGTCGATGGCCGCCACCAGTCCGTAAATGATGGAAGTGGTGGTGGGGTTGATGCCCAGGTGGTCGGCCCAGAGGGGAATGACCACCTGCCGCGATGCGCGCACCGCGCTCACCAGCAGGATGCCCAGCCCGAGCGTCAGGAACACCCGGCTGTGCTGGCGGGCCACGTCGAGCACGCGTGGCTTGGCCGCCGCCTTATCGCCGCCGCGTCCGGGGGCGCTCATGTCGGGGGCCAGGTAGGCGATCACGCCGGCGCCCGCCATGGCGACGGCGGCCACCCAATAAGCGCCCTGCAGGCCCATGAAGTGGATCAGCCCCGCGCCGGCGAACGGACCCACGAAGACTCCGATGCGCATGGTGCCGGCCAGCGTAGACAAGGCGCGCGCCCGCATGTATGCCGGCACGGCGTCGATCATGTAGGTCTGGCGCGCCAGCATGAAGACCGATGAAGCCATGCCGACCAGGAACACGCCCACTGCCAACATCAGGGCGTGGGTGGCGAAGATGCACAGCAGCAATGCCACCACGCTGAGGGCCGCCGCCCCCATCATCGAGCGCCGCTCGCCATGGCGGGAGGTGATCAGCGCCGCCGGGATATTGCTGACCAGGGAACCGATGCCGATCAGCGCGACGATCAGCCCGGACACGGCTACCGAGGCATCCAGTTCGCGCGCGCTCAGGGCGACGACCGGCAGGATGGCGCCGTTGCTGACACCGTAGAGGATGGTGGGGCCGAACGCCGGAACGGCTATTTTTCTCAGGCTGAAGGAATCGTCGCGGGGCGGCACGGTGGGGCAGGCAAAGGCAAGGCCAAACACGTATTCTGACACCGGCGCGGCCTTTGCCGCAATTTGCCCGGGCAGGCCCGGGCCGGCCTTGCACGCCGGAGCCGCCGCGCGCTATCTTTGCGCCATGCCGTGCGCTCCCCTGACAGGCCAAGAGCCATTCTTCATCGTGCTGAACACGGGCTCCGGCCGTGATGACGCCAGCGAAGTCCAGTCCATCATCCGGCGAGTGCTGGACGAGGCTGGCCGCCGCTATGAACTGATGCCGGTCGACAACGGCGGCCAACTGGCCGCGACGGCACAGGCGGCCGTCGAACGGGCCCGCGGCGAGGGCGGGGTGGTGGTCGCCGCAGGCGGCGACGGCACGCTCAGCGCCGTCGCCCAGGTCGTGCTGGGAACCGGCCTGCCATTCGGCATCCTGCCGCAAGGCACGTTCAACTATTTCGGACGCACTTACGGCATTCCGCAAGACACCGAGATCGCCGCCCGCTGCCTGCTGGCGGCGCAGCCGCAGCCGGTGCAGGTCGGGCTGCTCAACGGCCAGGTGTTCCTCGTCAATGCCAGCCTCGGCCTGTATCCGCAACTGCTGGAAGACCGCGAAGCCTACAAGCAGCGCTACGGGCGCAGCCGCTACGTGGCGCTCTGGTCGGCCCTGGTGACCCTCGCGCGGGCGCACCGGCAACTCAAGGTGCAGCTCGAATATGAAGGCCAGCAGCGCAGCTTGCGCACGCCCACCATCGTGGTCGGCAACAATGCCTTGCAGCTCGAGCAAGTCGGCATCGCCGAGGCCGCCGAACTCGAGCACGGCCGCCTGGTGGCGATGAGCGTCAAGCCGGTCGGCGCGCTGGCCCTGTACGGGCTGGTGCTGCGCGGCTGGCTCAGCCGCCTCGGCGATGCCGACCATGTCATGAGCTTCGGCTTCGACCGCCTCACGGTACGCCTCGGGCGCGGCCGGCGGCGCGTCAAGGTCGCCATGGACGGCGAGATCCACTGGCTGGACTCGCCGCTGGAGTTCGTCGTTTCGCCTCAGCCCTTGCCATTGCTGGTGCCGCCTGAAGCGCAGCGCACGGAACGCGCATGACGCGCATCCTGCATCTGTCCGACACCCATTTCGGCACCGAGCGCGAGCCGGTGGTCCAGGCCTTGCTGGCGCTGGCTGAGGCGTTGCAGCCGCATCTGGTCCTGCTGGGCGGCGACATCACCCAGCGCGCGCGGCACAGCCAGTTCGCGGCCGCGCGCCGCTTCATCCAGGCGCTGCAGCGGCCGGTGCTGGCCGTGCCCGGCAACCACGATATCCCGCTGTTCAACCTGGCGGCGCGCCTGTTCGACCCATATGGCGGCTATCGCCGCGCGCTGGGAGCGATTCTCGAGCCGGTCGTGGAGACCGACGGCCTGCTGGCGATCGGGGTCAACACCACGCGACCCGGGCGCCACAAGAACGGCCAGGTCTCGCCCGCCCAGGTGGCGCGCGTGGCGCAGCGCCTGCGCCAGGCCGGCGACGAGCGCCTGCGCATACTGCTGCTGCACCATCCGGTACGGGCTGCCGTCGAGAGCGATCGCGCCAACCTGCTCATCGGCGCGGACATGGCGGTGCCCGCCTGGGTCGATGCCGGCGCCGACCTCATCCTCGGCGGCCACATTCACCTGCCGTACATTCTGCCGCTCCATGGGCAGGCCGGCACGGCGCCGCGCCAGGCCTGGACCGTCCAGGCCGGGACAGCCGTATCGCGGCGCGTGCGCGATGGCATCTCCAATTCGGTCAACGTCATCGACCATTTGATCGATAATGGGCGGCACCAGTGCGCGGTCCAGCGCTGGGACTACGCCGCCGACGAGGCCCGATTCCGCCGCGTGGCGACCCAGGCGCTGGAACTGCATCGTCCCGGCGCGCGCTAGTTGCCGCCGACGCCAGCCACATTTGCTTTATGGAAGCCTTCTCCGCCTGGGTTGCCGCCCATCCTTTGCTGATCTTCCTCGCCATGCCGGCCGCCGCGGGCGTCTTTGCCGTATGGCTGGACCGCCGCCTCGGGTGGCGTTCGGGCACGCCGCCGGCCTGGGCGTGCTGGGCCGTGGCGGCGGGCGCCGGCCTGGTGTTCGCGGCGCTGGCCACGGCCATGACCCTGCAGTCCGGCCTGGTCGAGCTGGATAGCGCGCTGGCGTCCGAGCTCAGCCTGTCCATGCCGCCGTCGCTGCTCTGGCTGTTGTCCTGGTTCACTTATCTGGGCGACCGCGACCTGCTCACGGTCATTGCCGTGGCCATGACGGTGGCATTGCTGCTGCGGCGCGAATGGGCGCTGGCGGCGCTGTGCGCGCTGGCCACCGCCGGGGCGGGGGCGCTCAACCAGACCTTCAAGCAGTTGTTTCAGCGGGTGCGGCCCGAGCATGTGCATGGCTACGTCGACCCCGACGGCTGGAGTTTCCCCAGCGGACATGCCTCGGCGGCGCTGGCGGTCTACGGGATGGCGTGCTATCTGCTGCTGCGGTTCTCGCCGCCTCGCTGGCATCCGCATTGCCTGGCCGGCGCCGCGGCCCTGGTGACCGCCATCGGCGTCAGCCGCATCCTGCTGCAGGTGCACTATCTCAGCGATGTGGTCGCCGGTTTTGCTCTCAGCCTGGCCTGGCTGGCCCTGTGCCTGGCCGCGGTAGAACGCGCCCGCGTGCTTACACGTCGAGCATAGCGGCGAGCACCGCCCGTGCCCGCACGCCGTCGAAGCGCCGGCGCAACAGGTCTTCCAATAGAGCCGGGCCGGCATGGTCCGGCACATAGTCGGCGCCGGCTGCCTCGATGGCTTCGCGCAGGCCGGCCGGTGTCCGCGGCCGGGATCGCAGGTTCCAGACCAGCTTGCCGCGCACCTCGGCCCCCACCTGCCCGTCGCTGAAGCGCTCCAGCGTGCGGTCGATTTCGCGGGCGGCCGGCAAGGCCAGCAGCACCAGGTCCGATTCCAGCAGGGCTTCCTGGGCCGAGACAGCCAGCGTGGCGCTGCCGCGGAAAGGCTCGCAGCGCGCCGGCACCTTGTCGAATACGGTCAGCGCCAGGTCGGGCAAGCCGGCGGCCAGCAGCCGGTGCGCGGCCGCGCTGCCGGTGGCGCCCAGGCCGATGATGCCGATACGCGCGATGAGGGGCATGTTCACGACGCCGGCACCGACCAGGTGCTGACCACGTGCGCCACGGGGTCGGGCGCATGTTCGCCGCGCAGGATCACTTCGCCGGCCGCCAGGCGGCCGGTCTTGAGCAGGCGGGCCTCGGCGATGACCGCGCCGGGCGGGCTCTTGCGCAGGAAGTTGATGGTCAGGCTGGCGGTTACCGCGCCGGCCTGGCCGGTAGCTCCCACCACCGCGGCATACAGGGCCAGGTCGGCCAGCCCCATCAGCATGGGGCCCGCCACGATGCCGCCCAGGCGCTGGTGCGCCGCCCGCGCCGGCAGGACGGCCCGCGCGGTGCCCGGTCCGATATCGGTGATCTCTACGCCCAGCACTTCGGCAAATGGGTGCTGTTCGGCCAGGAGGCGATGGAATTCCGCCAGGCTGATGCGGGCAGGAGAGGGCGAGTGCGTCATGTCAGCGTTGCTCCAGTGTGGCGCAGTAGCGGTCCAGCAGGCCGGCCGCGTGCTGTTCCAGCGACTTGAGCCGGCGGGTATGGAAAAGCAGCAGCAAACCCATCAAATAAGTGAACACTTGCATCTGCTCGGCGGCGATGGCCTCGGCCGGCCACGGCTTGGCCGCCCTCAGCCCGTCGCCCAGCAGGCCGACACAATCACGCAAGCGGCGGTTCAGCCGTTCGTCCGCCTCCCGGCCCAGGCCGCGCGGACCCAGCCCCTGGAACAGGTACATCCCCAGGGAAAACTCGGTGGAACGCTCGGCGTAGTAATGGAAGAAGGCCTCGATGACCCGGCGCGGCGCCGTATCGGCGGGGCCGGGCAGTGCGGCGTGCAGTTGGGCGTACAACCGCCGCAGCGATTCTTCGAGCAGCTCGCCGTAGATGTCTTCCTTGCCGGCGAACCAGGGATAGATGGCGCCGGTGGTGCAGCCCGCTTCCTTGGCGATGGCGCGCACCGTGGTTTTTTCCAGGCCGTCGCGCTCGAACACCCGCTGCGCAGCCTGCAAGATGAGCTGGCGGCGCGCGGCGGTGAGCCGCTGGGCGTGGGTGAGGGGCGTGGAATCGGGCATGGCAGGCGGGCCGAGCAGGTGGTTCCTCGATATATAGCAGTGCTCCGAAATAATAACAATGTTATTACCAAGCACAAAAGGCTGCATGCCATATCTTTATCGTGCAGCCGATATACATGTATCGAGTCTATGCTGGAATGTATCCAGTATTGTTTCGCGTTACTTAAGCAATGCCCCCGTCCACGGGCAGAAAGCCGTCAAACCAGTTGGGAAACGGCGCGAATATTGGGCTGTATCGACATCAAGGGTAAATACTGATGTGTTTCTGCTCGGATACGTCTGATGTTGCAAGATCCCAACAACGATCCCCCGGAAGGGGCATTTTTCGGGGGTCTACCATAGCCAGTCCCAGGGTTTTTTGATGCAATAGCGTCAACTTCCCTTCGCGGAGTTAGGGGGGCGGCAGGCCGATTCAAGCATTGCTGCTCTTGTCACTCAAATCAACGGAGATTTCTTAAATGAAAAAGACTCTGCTCGCTGCCGCCCTGCTCGCCGGTTTCGCCGGTGTGGCCCAGGCAGAAACCTCGGTGACGCTGTACGGCATCATCGATACCGGTATCGGCTACAACAAGGTCAAGGGCGACGGTTTCGATGGCAGCCGCATCGGCATGATCAACGGCGTGCAGAACGGTTCGCGCTGGGGCCTGCGTGGCACCGAAGATCTGGGTGACGGCCTGCAAGCCGTGTTCCAACTGGAAAGCGGCTTCGACTCCGGCAACGGCAAGTCGGCCCAGGGCGGCCGCCTGTTCGGTCGTCATGCCACCATCGGTCTGCAAAGCGACAGCTGGGGCCGTCTGGACTTCGGCCGTCAGACCAACATCACCTCGAAGTACTTCGGCTCGATCGATCCGTTCGGCGCCGGCTTCGGCCAGGCCAACATCGGCATGGGCATCAGCGCTGCCAACACCGTTCGCTGGGACAACATGGTCATGTACCAGACCCCGTCCTACAGCGGCTTCCAGTTCGGCGTTGGCTACTCGTTCAGCGTGGATGACAACGGCGGCGACGACCGCGTTGGCTTCCGCACCGCCGACAACGTCCGCGGCATCACCACCGGCCTGCGCTACGTGAACGGCCCGCTGAACGTCGCTCTGTCGTACGACCAGCTGAACGCCAGCAACAACCAGCTGCAAGACGAAGTCGACGCGACCCCGCGTTCGTACGGCATCGGCGCTTCGTATGACTTCGAAGTGGTCAAGCTGGCCCTGGCCTACGCCCGCACCACCGACGGCTGGTTCGGCGGCCAAGGCATCAACGGCATCGACGACGACTCGGTCCTGACCTCCAACGTCTTCGCTGACGGCTTCAAGTCGAACTCGTACATGGTCGGCCTGACCGCCCCCATCGGCGGCGCCAGCAAGCTGTTCGGTTCGTGGCAGATGGTTGACCCGAGCAACGACAAGCTGACCGGCGGCGAAGAGAAGATGAACGTCTTCTCGCTGGGCTACACCTACGACCTGTCCAAGCGTACCAACCTGTACGCCTACGGTTCGTACGCCAAGAACTATGCCTTCATCGACGACGTGAAGAGCACGGCTGTCGGCGTCGGTATCCGTCACCGCTTCTAAATCGGCCGCGGGGCGCAAGCCCCGCTTCGATTCCGAGCACGCGCCCGGGCCTCGGTCCGGGCGTGAAAAGCCACCCTGCGGGGTGGCTTTTTTGTTCCTGCCGTACGTCAACAGTTCCTGGTTTTGGAGGGCTTGGGTTCAGCGGACAGTCACTTGGCAAATGCTACAATCTGAAGGTTTGCGCATTTGACGGACGCCAGAATGAACCTGCAACAGTATTTTCCCGTCCTGCTGTTCATCGTAGTGGCAACCCTCATCGGGTTTGCCCTCCTGACAGCAGGTTCGCTCCTGGGGCCGCGGCGTCCCTATGCCGAAAAACTCTCGGCCTACGAATGCGGCTTCGAAGCCTTCGAAGACGCCCGCATGAAGTTCGATGTGCGCTACTACCTGGTCGCCATCCTCTTCATCCTGTTCGACCTCGAAATCGCCTTCCTGTTTCCCTGGGCCATCGCCCAGGGCACCGTCGGCTTGGTCGGCTTCTGGACCGTCATGGTCTTCCTGGCCGTCCTGACGGTGGGCTTCATCTACGAATGGAAAAAGGGCGCGCTGGACTGGGAATGATCCCCAGCCTTCCTGCACGCTATCAGAGACGAAAATGGCTATAGACGGCATCCTCAAGCAAGGTTTCATCACTACCAGTGCCGACAAGTTCCTGAACTGGGCAAAGACCGGCTCGATGTGGCCCATGACCTTTGGCCTGGCCTGTTGCGCGGTCGAAATGATGCACGCCGGCGCGGCGCGCTACGATCTCGACCAGTTCGGCATCATCTTCCGCCCCAGCCCGCGCCAGTCCGACCTGATGATCGTCGCCGGCACGCTGTGCAACAAGATGGCGCCGGCGCTGCGCAAGGTCTACGACCAGATGCCCGAGCCGCGCTGGGTGGTGTCCATGGGCTCGTGCGCCAACGGCGGCGGCTACTACCACTACTCGTATTCGGTCGTGCGCGGCTGCGATCGCATCGTGCCGGTCGACGTCTACGTGCCGGGCTGTCCGCCCACCGCCGAGGCCCTGGTCTATGGGCTGCTGCAAATGCAGAACAAGATCCGCCTGACCAATACCATTGCCCGCTGATCGCGGCGCGCCGGCCAGCCGTGCCGGCGGTACCCGGCAGCATATCGGTTTATCAAAGCGTACATGACGATGACCAGGCTCGAAACCCTGAAACACAATCTGCAGGCCGCGCTCGGCCCGGACCTCGCCCTGACCGAGGCGCTCGGCGAACTGACCCTGGAAGTCTCCGCCGACCAATGGATCCCCATCTGCAACAAGTTGCGCACTGACGCCAGCCTGAGCTTCGAGACCTGCATCGACCTGTGCGGCGTGGACTACCTCACCTGGGGCAACGGCACGCGCCAGGTCGCCGAGGAAAAAACTGGTGGCGTGCAGCGCTCGCGCTTTGCGGTGGTGGTGCACCTGCTGTCCATCGCCCACAACTGGCGCCTGCGCGTGCGCACCTGGGCGCCGGACGACGATTTCCCCATGGTGGCGTCGCTGGTCGACTGCTGGCCCGGCCTGAACTGGTTCGAACGCGAAGCCTTCGACCTGTTCGGCATCGTCTTCGAGGGCCACCCCGACCTGCGCCGCATCCTCACCGACTACGGCTTCATCGGCCATCCCTTCCGCAAGGACTTCCCCCTGTCGGGTACCGTCGAAATGCGCTACGACCCCGAGCAAAAGCGCGTCATCTACCAGCCGGTCACGATCGACCCGCGCGAGATCACGCCGCGCGTCGTGCGTGAAGACTCCTACGGCATGGGGCGTTAAATCATGGCAGAAATCAAGAATTACACCCTGAACTTCGGCCCGCAGCACCCGGCCGCGCACGGCGTGCTGCGCCTGGTGCTCGAGCTCGACGGCGAAGTCATCCAGCGCGCCGATCCGCACATCGGCCTGTTGCACCGCGCCACCGAGAAACTGGCCGAGCACAAGACCTACATCCAGGCGCTGCCCTACATGGACCGCCTCGACTACGTGTCCATGATGTGCAACGAGCACGCCTACGTCATGGCCATCGAGAAGCTGCTGGGCATCGAGCCGCCGCTGCGCGCGCAATACATCCGCGTCATGTTCGACGAGATCACGCGCCTGCTGAACCACCTGATGTCGCTGGGCTCGCACGCCCTCGACGTGGGCGCCATGGCGGTGTTCCTGTACGCCTTCCGCGAACGCGAGGACCTGATGGACTGCTACGAGGCGGTCTCGGGCGCGCGCATGCACGCGGCCTACTACCGGCCGGGCGGCGTCTACCGCGACCTGCCCGACACCATGCCGCAGTACGGCGAAGGCAGCAAGTACCGCGGCGAGAAGGACCTGCGCATCATGAACGACGCGCGTTCCGGCTCGCTGCTCGATTTCATCGAGGACTTCACCAACCGCTTCCCGGCCTGCGTCGACGAATACGAGACGCTGCTCACCGACAACCGCATCTGGAAGCAGCGCCTGGTGGGCATCGGCGTGGTCGACCCCGAGCGCGCCAAGGCGCTGGGCTTCACCGGCCCCATGCTGCGTGGCTCCGGCGTCGCCTGGGACCTGCGCAAGATGCAGCCGTACGAAGTCTACGACCTGGTCGAGTTTGACGTGCCCGTGGGCGTCAACGGCGACTGCTACGACCGCTACCTGGTGCGCATCGCCGAAATGCGCGAAAGCAACCGCATCATCCGCCAGTGCGTGGAATGGCTGCGCAACAACCCGGGCCCGGTCATGATCGAGAACCACAAGGTCGCCCCGCCCAAGCGCACCGACATGAAAACCAACATGGAAGAGCTCATCCATCATTTCAAGCTCTTCACCGAAGGTTTCCACGTGCCCCCCGGCGAGGCCTTCTCGTCGGTCGAGCATCCCAAGGGCGAATTCGGCATCTACCTGGTGTCCGACGGCGCCAACAAGCCCTACCGCCTGAAGATTCGGGCGCCGGGGTTTGCCCATTTGCAATCGCTCGATGAAATGGCGCGCGGCCACATGATCGCCGACGCCGTCACCATCATCGGCACGCAGGACATCGTTTTCGGCGAGATCGACCGCTGATCCACCAGCGCGAACGCCCGCATAATCCGGATTCAAACTATGCTGCTTTCCGAACAGGCCTACCAGAAAATCGATCGGGAACTCGCCAAGTTCCCGGCCGACCAGCGGCAGTCGGCCATCATGGCTTCGCTTGCCATCGCGCAGGAAGAAAAGGGCTGGTTGCCCCCCGAAGTCCTTGAAGACGTGGCCAATTACATCGGCGTGCCGCCCATCGCGGTGCAGGAAGTCGCCACGTTCTACAACATGTTCGATACCAAGCCGGTCGGCAAGCACAAGATCGCGGTCTGCACGAACCTGCCCTGTGCCTTGCGCGACGGCGAAAAGGCCGGCGACTACCTCAAGCGCAAGCTCGGTGTCGACTACCGCGAAACCACGCCCGACGGCCAGTTCACGCTGGTCGAGGGCGAGTGCATGGGCGCCTGCGGCGACGCTCCCGTGCTGATCGTCAACAACAAGCATATGTGCGTGCGCATGACCGAAGAAAAGCTCGATGCGCTGGTGCAGGGCCTGAAGGCGCAAGGCGCCCAAGGAGAATCGGCATGAACGCGCCCGACCTGTACAAGCACCTGGCCCAGGGGCTCGACCCCAATCCCCTGAACGACCTGTCCAATTCCATGTGCCTGCATGGCCGCCACATCGCGCCGCAGATCATGGCCGACGTCGACGGCGACAACTGGCGCCTGCAGGACTACGTCAAGCGCGGCGGCTACGAGGCCCTGCGCAAGATCCTCTCGACCGGCATGAAACCCGAGGACGTCATCGCCGAGGTCAAGGCCTCGGGCCTGCGCGGCCGCGGCGGCGCGGGCTTCCCCACCGGCCTGAAGTGGAGCTTCATGCCGCGCGCCTTCCCCGGCCAGAAATACCTCGTCTGCAATTCCGACGAAGGCGAGCCCGGCACCTTCAAGGACCGCGACATCCTGCGCTTCAACCCGCACATCGTGATCGAAGGCATGGCCATCGCGGCCTACGCCATGGGCATCAGCGTCGGCTACAACTACATCCACGGCGAAATCTTCGAAGTGTACGAACGCTTCGAAGAGGCCCTGGAAGAAGCCCGCGCCGCCGGTTTCCTCGGCGACCGCATCCTCGGCTCCGAGTTCAGCTTCCAGTTGCATGCCTTCCATGGCTACGGCGCGTACATCTGCGGCGAGGAAACCGCGCTGCTCGAATCGCTCGAAGGCAAGAAGGGCCAGCCGCGCTTCAAGCCGCCGTTCCCGGCCAGCTTCGGCCTGTATGGCAAGCCCACCACCATCAACAACACCGAGACGTTCGCGGCCGTGCCCTGGATCATCCGCAATGGCGGCCAGGCCTACCTCGAAGTCGGCAAGCCCAACAACGGCGGCACCAAGCTGTTCTCCGTGTCGGGCGATGTCGAACGGCCCGGCAACTACGAGATCCCCCTCGGCACGCCATTCTCCAAGCTGCTCGAACTGGCCGGCGGCATGCGCGGCGGCAAGAAGCTCAAGGCGGTCATCCCCGGCGGCTCGAGCGCGCCGGTGCTGCCCGCCGACATCATGATGGACACCACCATGGACTACGACGCCATCGCCAAGGCGGGCTCCATGCTGGGGTCGGGCGCCGTCATCGTCATGGACGAGACCCGCTGCATGGTCAAGTCGCTGCTGCGCCTGTCGTACTTCTATTTCGAGGAAAGCTGCGGCCAGTGCACGCCGTGCCGCGAGGGCACGGGCTGGCTGTACCGCATGGTGCATCGCATCGAGCACGGCCAGGGCCGCCAGGAAGACCTCGACCTGCTCGACAGCGTGGCCGGCAACATCATGGGCCGCACCATCTGCGCCCTCGGCGACGCCGCCGCCATGCCGGTGCGCGGCTTCCTCAAGCATTATCGCGACGAATTCGCGCACCACATCGAGCACAAGTCGTGTGTGGTCCCGCAATATCTGTAGGTTCCAGGAACAGCAATGGTTGAATTAACCGTCGACGGCAACAAGGTCGAAGTCCCCGAGGGCAGCATGGTGATGCATGCGGCCCAGAAGCTCGGCCTGTACGTGCCTCATTTCTGCTACCACAAGAAACTGTCCATCGCGGCCAACTGCCGCATGTGCCTGGTTGAAGTGGAAAAGGCGCCCAAGGCGCTGCCGGCCTGCGCCACGCCGGCCACCAACGGCATGGTGGTGCACACCTGCTCCGAGAAGGCCAAGGCGGCGCAGAAGTCGGTCATGGAATTCCTGCTCATCAACCACCCGCTCGACTGCCCCATTTGCGACCAGGGCGGCGAATGCCAGCTGCAGGACCTGGCCGTGGGCTATGGCGGCTCTTCCTCGCGCTATCGCGAGGAAAAGCGCGTGGTGTTCCACAAGGACCTCGGCCCGCTGGTGTCGGCGGAGGAAATGACCCGCTGCATCCACTGCACCCGCTGCGTGCGCTTCGGCCAGGAAATCGCCGGCGTCATGGAACTGGGCATGCTGGGCCGCGGCGAGCACTCCGAGATCACCACCTTCGTGGGCCGCTCGGTCGAGTCCGAGCTCTCGGGCAACATGATCGACCTCTGTCCCGTGGGCGCGCTCACGTCCAAGCCGTTCCGCTACAGCGCCCGCACCTGGGAATTGGCGCGCCGCCGCTCGGTCAGCCCGCACGACAGCCTGGGCGCCAACCTGGTGGTCCAGGTCAAGGGCGACCGTGCCATGCGCGTGGTGCCGTTCGAGGACGAGGCCCTCAACGAATGCTGGATCAGCGACCGCGACCGCTTCTCGTACGAAGGCCTCAACAGCGAAGACCGCCTGGCGGCGCCCATGATCAAGGGCGCCGACGGCAAGTGGCAGGAGGCCTCCTGGGCCGATGCCCTGCAGGCGGTGGCGCAGGGCCTGTCGCGCGTGCGCGACAGCCACGGCGGCGGCCAGATCGGCGCCTTGGCGGCCGAATATTCCACCACTGAAGAATTCGCCCTGCTGGGCCGCCTGGTGCGCGCCCTGGGCTCCGAGAACATCGATTTCCGCCTGCGCCAGACCGACCCGGCCTTCGACGCCGCCCTCACTGGCGCGCCGTGGCTGGGCATGCCGGTGGCCGACCTCGACACGCTCGACCGCGTGCTGGTGGTGGGCTCCTTCCTGCGCAAGGACCACCCCCTGATGGCGCAGCGCCTGCGCCAGGCGGCCAAGCGCGGCACGCAGATCCTGCTGGTCGACAGCGCTGCCGACGATCCGCTCATGCCGGTGGCCGCGCGCGTGACGGTCGCCCCGTCCGGCCTGCCGGCGGCGCTGGCGGGCATCGCCGTGGCGCTGGCCCAGGCCAAGGAACAACCCGTGCCGGCCGAATTCGCCGCCGTCGTGCCCGACGAAAACGCCAAGCTGGTGGCCGCCAGCCTGGCCTCGGGCAGCAATACCGCCGTGCTGCTGGGCAACATGGCGGTGGCCTCGCCGCAGGCCGCGCTGCTGGCCGCCAACGCGCGTTGTGTGGCCGACCTGGCCGGCGGCCGCTTCGGCTTCCTGACCTCCGGCGGCAATACGGTGGGCGGCTACCTGGCCGGCGCCGTGCCGGGGCAGGGCGGCAAGACCGCCGCCGCCATGCTGGCCGAGCCGCTCAAGGCCTACATCGTGCTGCATGCCGAGCCGGCGCTGGACGCCGACAACGGCCCGCAGGCCGTGGCGGCCCTGCGTGGCGCCGAATTCGCCGTGGCGCTCACCCCTTATGCCTCCGCCGCGCAAGACTGGGCCGATGTCATGCTGCCCGTCGCGCCGTTCACCGAAACCTCCGGCACCTTCGTCAATGCGCAAGGCCTGCCGCAGAGCTTCAAGGGCACGGTCGCGCCGCTGGGCCAGAGCCGCCCGGCCTGGAAGGTCCTGCGCGTGCTGGGCAATGTGCTGCAGCTGCAGGGCTTCGACGACGAGACCTCCGAATCGGTGCGCGACACCGCCCTGGCCGGCGGCGTCGAGGGCCGGTTGTCCAACGACATCAAGGCGCCGCGCGGCGTGGGCCAGCCCGCTGCCGGCCTGGAGCGCGTGGCCGACGTCCCCATCTACCGCAGCGACGCCATCGTGCGGCGTTCCGAGCCGCTGCAGGCGGCGCCGGCATCGCGCCCGCCCACCGCGCGCCTGAACGGCCGCACGCTGGCCGAGCTGGGCCTGGCGGCGGGCGTCAAGGTACGGGTCTCCGGGGCCGCCGGTTCGGTCGAGCTCGAAACCGTCCAGGACGACGCCGTGGCCGATCGGGCCGTGCGCATCGCCGCGGCCTTCGAACAAACCGCCGCCCTGGGCGGCGCCTTCGGTGCAATCAGCGTGGAGCGTGCCTGACATGGAATGGCTCAATGTTCTTGAAAGCCACGGTCAGGCCTTGCTGGGGCCGACGGCCTGGCTGGTGCTCTGGACGATCGTGAAGATCGTCGTCATCGCCGTGCCCATCATTCTCTGCGTGGCCTATCTCACCTACTGGGAACGCAAGATGATCGGCTGGATGCACGTGCGCCTCGGGCCGACCCGCGTCGGCTTCCGGGGCCTGCTGCAGCCGTTCGCCGACGTGTTCAAGCTGCTCACCAAGGAAGTGGTGGTTCCCACCCAGGCCAACAAGGTGCTGTTCGTGGTGGCCCCGGTGGTCACCCTGATGCCCGCGCTGGCCGCCTGGGCAGTGGTGCCGTTCGGGCCCGAAGTGGTGCTGGCCAACGTCAATGCCGGGCTGCTGTACGTCATGGCCATCACCTCCATCGGCGTCTATGGCGTCATCGTGGCGGGCTGGGCGTCGAACTCCAAGTACGCGTTCCTGGGCGCGCTGCGCGCCTCGGCCCAGATGGTCTCGTACGAGCTGGCCATCGGCTTCGTGCTGGTCACCGTGCTGCTGGTGTCGGGCAGCCTGAACATGTCCGAGATCGTGCTGGGGCAGACCCGCGGCTGGTTCGCCGAGCGCGGCCTGACCTTCCTGTCCTGGAACTGGCTGCCGCTGCTGCCGCTGTTCGTCATCTACGTGATCTCGGCCGTGGCCGAGACCAACCGCCACCCGTTCGACGTGGTGGAAGGCGAATCCGAGATCGTGGCCGGCCACATGGTCGAGTACTCGGGCATGGCGTTCGCGCTGTTCTTCCTGGGCGAATACGCCAACATGATCCTGCTGTCCTGCATGGCCTCGATCATGTTCCTGGGCGGCTGGACCTCCCCGATCGACATCGCGCCGCTGACCTGGATCCCGGGCTGGCTCTGGCTGGGCATCAAGACATTCTTCGTGGTCTCGCTGTTCGTGTGGTTCCGCGCGTCGTTCCCGCGCTACCGCTACGACCAGATCATGCGTTTGGGCTGGAAGATTTTCATCCCGCTGACCGGCGTATGGCTGGTCGTGGTGGCGATCTGGATGCAGACGCCCTGGAACATTTGGCGCTGATACGCCAAGCTGAGGCAGGATATGGAAGCGATCAAAGATTTCTTCGGCAGCCTGATGCTGGCCGAGCTGCTCAAGGGCATGCGCCTGACGGGCAAGTACTTCTTCAAGCGCAAGGTCACCTTGCGCTACCCGATGGAAAAGACGCCGACCTCGGCGCGCTTCCGCGGGCTGCACGCGCTGCGGCGCTACCCCAACGGGGAAGAGCGCTGCATCGCCTGCAAGCTGTGCGAAGCCGTCTGCCCGGCGCTGGCCATCACCATCGAATCGGACATCCGCGACGACGGCACCCGCCGCACGACGCGCTACGACATCGATCTCACCAAGTGCATTTTCTGCGGTTTCTGTGAGGAAAGCTGCCCCGTGGACTCCATCGTGGAAACCCATATCCACGAATACCACGGCGAAAAACGCGGCGACCTGTACTTCACCAAAGACATGCTGCTCGCCGTGGGCGACCGCTACGAAGCCGAAATCGCCCGCCGCCGGGCCGAAGACGCGCCATACCGTTGACGCCTAAGGTCTGATCCATGACTTTCACCACTGTCCTGTTCTACATATTGGCTGCCGTCCTGGTGATCGCCGCGTTCCGCGTCATCACCGCGCGCAGCCCCGTCACCGCCGTCCTGCACCTGATCCTCGCCTTCGCCAACGCCGCCATGCTGTGGATGCTGCTGGGCGCCGAGTTCCTGGCGCTGCTGCTGGTGCTGGTATACGTGGGTGCCGTAATGGTGCTGTTCCTGTTCGTGGTCATGATGCTCGACATCCGCATCGATGCGCTGCGCCACGGGCTCAAGACCTACCTGCCGCTCGGCCTGGTCATCGGCGCGGTGCTGGTGCTGGAGATGTCGTTCGTGCTGGGCGCCACCTGGTACGGCGCCGGCCCGCAGGCGCCGGTCGCGGGCGACTACAACAACACGCGCGCGCTGGGCGAGGCCATGTACACCCAATACGTGTATGCCGTCGAAGTGGGGGCCGCGCTGCTGCTGGTCGGCATGGTCGCCGCCATCGCGCTGACGCTGCGCCGCCGCCGCGACGCCAAGTACAACGATCCGTCCGCCGCCGTGCGCGTGCGGGCCAAGGACCGCTTCCGCCTGGTGAGCATGCCTGCCCAGAGCGACCGCGCCCAGGGCCGCGTGACCGCGCCCGCCGACGACGCCCAAGGAGAAAAAGAATGACGCTGACGCTGGCCCACTACCTGGTGCTGGGTGCGATCCTGTTCGCCATCGGCATCTTCGGCATCTTCCTGAACCGTCGCAACCTGATCATCCTGCTGATGTCCATCGAGCTCGTGCTGCTGGCCGTCAACATGAATTTCGTGGCGTTTTCCAGCTGGTTCGGCGATACCGCCGGCCAGGTGTTCGTGTTCTTCATCCTGACGGTGGCCGCCGCCGAGGCCGCCATCGGGCTGGCCATCCTGGTGCTGCTGTTCCGCAACCTGAACACGATCAACGTTGACGAACTCGATCGCCTGAAGGGCTGACGGGGTATTGGAAGAAAATGTCTAGCTCACCCAACCTGTACTTGCTGATCGCGCTGGCGCCGCTGGCCGGCGCGATTCTTGCCGGGCTGTTCGGCACCGGGTTCCTGGGCCGCCCCATCGGCCGCCGCGGTTCGCACGTCATCACCATCCTTGGGGTGCTGATCTCCACGGTGGGGTCGCTCGTCGTGCTCGGCGACGTGCTCAACGGCCATACCTACGACGGCACGGTCTACACCTGGAGCCTGATCGGCCAGACCAAACTCGAGATCGGCTTCCTGATCGACCCGCTGTCGGCCATGATGATGGTGGTGGTCACCTCGGTATCGCTGATGGTGCACATCTACACCATCGGCTACATGGCCGACGACCCCGGCTACCAGCGCTTCTTCGCGTACATCTCGCTGTTCACCTTCTCGATGCTGATGCTGGTCATGTCCAACAACATGGTCCAGCTGTTCTTCGGCTGGGAAGCGGTGGGCCTGGTGTCGTACCTGCTGATCGGCTTCTGGTACACCCGTCCCACGGCGATCTTCGCCAACATGAAGGCGTTCCTGATCAACCGGGTCGGCGACTTCGGCTTCGTGCTGGGCATCGGCCTGCTGTTTGCCTACGCCGGCACCATGCACTACGCGGACGTGTTCGCGCAGGCCGACAAGCTGGCCGGCGAGACCCTGCCGGGCACCGACTGGATGCTGCTCACTGTGGCCTGCATCTGCCTGTTCATCGGCGCCATGGGTAAGTCCGCCCAGGTGCCGCTGCACGCCTGGCTGCCCGATTCCATGGAAGGCCCCACGCCGATCTCGGCGCTGATCCACGCCGCCACCATGGTGACGGCGGGCATTTTCATGGTGGCGCGCTTCTCGCCGCTGTTCGAGCTGTCCGATACCGCGCTGTCGTTCGTGATCGTCATCGGCGCCATCGGCGCGCTGTTCCTGGGCATCCTGGGCATCATCCAGAACGACATCAAGCGGGTGGTGGCGTATTCCACGCTGTCGCAGCTCGGCTACATGACGGTGGCGCTGGGCGCCTCGGCCTACTCGGTGGCCATTTTCCACCTGATGACGCACGCCTTCTTCAAGGCGCTGCTGTTCCTGGGCGCGGGTTCGGTGATCATCGGCATGCACCACGACCAGGACATCCGCAACATGGGCGGCCTGCGCAAGTACATGCCCATCACCTGGATCACCTTCCTGCTGGGCACGCTGGCCCTGGTCGGCACCCCGTTCTTCTCGGGCTTCTATTCCAAGGAGCACATCATCGAGGCCGCCGGCGCGGCCGGCGTCTGGGGCGCCAGCTTCGCGTACTACGCCACGCTGATCGGCGTGTTCGTCACCTCGCTGTATTCGTTCCGCGTGTACTTCCTGGTCTTCCATGGCAAGGAGCGCTTCGACACCAGCGGCCATGGCCATGGCAACGACGCCCACGGGCATGACGACCACGGCCATCATGGCGGCACGCCGCACGAATCGCCCTGGGTGGTGACCCTGCCGCTGGTGCTGCTGGCGATCCCCTCGGTGCTGGTGGGCGCCTGGGTGGTCGACCCGATGCTGTTCGGCGGCTTCTTCGACGGCGTGATCAAGGTGCTGCCGCAGCATCCGGCCATGCACGAGCTGGGCGAGGAATGGCACGGCTGGGTCGCCTTCGGCCTGCACGCCTTCCAGACCGTGCCGTTCTGGCTGGTCGTGGCGGGCGCCGTCATCGCCTGGTACTGCTACCTCGTCAATCCCAAGGTGCCGGCCGCCGTCAAGTCGAGCCTGTCGGGCGTCTACAAGCTGCTGGACAACAAGTACTACGTCGACTGGATCAACGAGCAGGTCATCGCGCGCGGCGCGCGCTGCCTGGGCCACGGGCTCTGGCAGACCGGCGACCGCGGCCTGATCGACGGCGTGGTGGTCAACGGCAGCGCCCGCGTGGTGGGCTGGGTGGCCGCGGTCAGCCGCCACCTGCAGTCGGGCTACATCTATCACTACGCGTTCGCGATGATCATCGGCATCATGGCGCTGGTAACTTTCTTTGTGCTGATTCCCCAATGACGGCAAGCGACATGGCATCCAACACTTTTCCCTGGCTTACGCTTGCGATCTTCGTTCCGATCGTATTCGGCCTGCTGGTGCTGGCTCTGGGCCGCGACGACCGTCCCGGGCTGGCGCGCGGCCTCTCGCTCATTGGCGCGCTGGCCGGTTTCGTGGTCACCATCCCGCTCTATACGGGCTTCGACTCCTCCACCGCCGCCATGCAGTTCGTCGAGAAGGCGTCCTGGATCGAGGCGTTCAACGTCAACTACCACCTGGGCGTGGACGGCATTTCGCTGTGGTTCGTGCTGCTGACCGCCTTCATCACCATCATCGTGGTGCTGGCCGGCTGGGAGGTCATCACCAGCCGCGTGGCGCAGTACATGGCCGCCTTCCTGATCCTGTCGGGCCTGATGGTGGGCGTGTTCGCGGCGCTCGACGGCCTGCTGTTCTACGTGTTCTTCGAGGCCACCCTGATCCCGATGTACATCATCATCGGCGTGTGGGGCGGCCCCAACCGGGTCTACGCGGCGTTCAAGTTCTTCCTGTACACGCTGCTGGGCTCGCTGCTCACCCTGGTGGCTTTCATCTACCTGTGGAACGCCTCGGGCGGCTCGTTCGACATCCAGACCTGGCACCAGACCAAGCTGGGCTACACGCCGCAGGTGCTGATCTTCCTGGCGCTGCTGGCCGCGTTCGCGGTCAAGGTGCCGATGTGGCCGGTCCACACCTGGCTGCCAGACGCCCACGTCGAGGCCCCCACGGGCGGCTCGGTGGTGCTGGCGGCCATCATGCTGAAGCTGGGCGCCTACGGTTTCCTGCGCTTCTCGCTGCCGATCGCGCCCGACGCCTCGCACAGCCTGGCCGGCCTGATGATCGCCCTGTCGCTCATCGCCGTCATCTACATCGGCCTGGTCGCCATCGTCCAGGACGACATGAAGAAGCTGGTGGCCTATTCCTCGGTGGCCCACATGGGCTTCGTGACCCTGGGCTTCTTCATCTTCAATACGGCCGGCGTCGAGGGCGCGATCGTGCAGATGATCTCGCACGGCTTCGTGTCGGGCGCGATGTTCTTCTGCATCGGCGTGCTGTACGACCGCCTGCATTCGCGGCGCATCGCCGACTACGGCGGCGTCATCAACGTGATGCCGCGCTTCGTCACGTTCTTCGTGCTGTTCTCCATGGCCAACAGCGGCCTGCCCGCCACCAGCGGCTTCGTGGGCGAGTTCATGGTGATCATGGGCGCGGTCGAGCACAATTTCTGGATCGGCCTGCTGGCCGCGACGGCGCTGATCCTGGGCGCCTCGTACTCGCTGTGGATGGTCAAGCGCGTGGCGTTCGGCGACATCGCCAATGACAACGTGCGCGCCCTGACCGACATCAATGCGCGCGAGTTCCTGATCCTCGGCGTGATGGCCATTGCCGTGTTGTACATGGGCATACATCCCAAGCCCTTTACCGACGTCATGCACGCTTCGGTCGAGGCCCTGCTGCAACACGTTGCCGTCTCGAAACTGTAAGACTGAACCATGATGCAATCCCACATCGATTTCGCCCTGGCCGCACCCGAGATCCTGTTGCTGGTTTTCGCGCTGGCGATCCTGTTGATCGACGCGGTCAGCTCGCATCCCGAGCGCAAGCCCACCTTCGTGCTTTCGCTGCTGGCACTGGGCGTGCTGACGGTCGTGTCGCTGGTGCAATGGAACGACGGCGCCGTCGGCCGCACCTTCAACGGCCTGTACGTGGCGGACAACCTCTCGCACCTGCTCAAGATCGCCTCGTACCTCGCCGTGGCGGCGACGCTGGTCTACGGCCGAGCCTACGCCCAGGCGCGCGACATGCTGCGCGGCGGCGAGCTCTACGTGCTGACGCTGATGGCCCTGCTGGGCCAGATGGTCATGATCTCGGCGGGCAACCTGATCAGCATCTACCTGGGCCTGGAACTGATGTCGCTGGCCTTGTATGCCCTGATCGCGCTGCGCCGCGACGACGTGGTGGCCACCGAGGCGGCCATGAAGTACTTCGTCCTGGGCGCGCTGGCTTCCGGCTTCCTGCTGTACGGCATGTCGATGGTCTACGGCGCCACCGGCCAGCTCGACATCGCGGAGATCGCCAAGGTGGTGTCCGCCGGCCAGCAGCAGAACATGGCGCTGGTGTTCGGGGTGGTGTTCCTGGTCGCGGGCCTGGCGTTCAAGCTGGGCGCGGTGCCGTTCCACATGTGGGTGCCCGACGTATACCAGGGCTCGCCCACCGCGGTCACGCTGATCCTGGGCGCGGCGCCCAAGCTCGCGGCCTTCGCCATCGCGCTGCGCCTGCTGGTGGAAGGCCTGCACGGCCTGGCCGCCGACTGGCAACCCATGCTGATGATCCTGGCCGTGCTGTCGCTGGCCATCGGCAACCTGACCGCCATCGCGCAGACCAATTTCAAGCGCATGCTGGCGTATTCGACCATCTCGCACGTGGGCTTCGTGCTGTTGGGCCTGATGTCCGGCGCCGTGGAGGGCAATCCCGGCGCGTCGGCGCAGGCGTACGGCTCGGCCCTGTTCTACATGCTGGTCTATGTGCTGACCACGCTGGGCACCTTCGGCATGGTGCTGCTGCTGTCGCGCCAGGGCTTCGAGTGCGAGCACATCGACGACCTCAAGGGCCTGAACCGCCGCAGCCCCTGGCACGCCGCCATCCTGTTGCTGCTGATGTTCTCTCTGACCGGCATTCCCCCCATGGTGGGCTTCTACGCCAAGCTCGCCGTGCTGCAGGTGCTGGTCGAGGCGGGCCACGTGGCGCTGGCGGTGGTGGCGGTGCTGTTTTCGCTGATCGGCGCCTTCTACTACCTGCGCGTGGTCAAGGTGGTCTATTTCGACGAGCCGGTGGCGGAAGTCGGGCCGGTGGCGGCCTCGTGCGGCCCGCGCGGCGTCCTGTCGCTCAATGGCGCGCTGATCCTGGTGCTGGGCATCCTGCCGGGCGGGCTGATGGCGCTGTGCGTGCATGCCATCCAGACCTCCCTGGGGCTGTAAGCAGGGCGGGGGATGAACCAGACCGTCGCCGTCTGGCTGTTGATTGCGCTGGCGCTGGTCAGCGCCAACCTGCCGTTCCTGACCGAACGCGTGCTGGCCGTACTGCCCTGGAAGGGCGGGGCGGCCAAGCCGTTCTGGCTGCGCATGCTGGAACTGCTGCTGTACTACGCCCTGGTCATCGCCCTGGGATTCGCCTTCGAGGCCGCCCTGGGCAACTCGTTCTCGCAGGGCTGGGAGTTCTACGCCATTACGCTGAGCCTGTACCTGGTGCTGGGCTACCCGGGCTTCGTCTACCGGTATTTGTTCAAACGCCACCCATCTTTGCGATCTTGATGGCTACCATCCGGAAAAGCGCCTGCTTGCAGGCGCTTTTTTTTCGTCTGGCGAGCGGGAAGTCGTTGTAATTCGCGGATTTGCGGCGATTGTTCAGGCAATTGTCAGTCGTTGCATTCAGAATCTAGCCCGATCAAAAAATAAGAATCGTTGCTATTTCTATTTGGAGAAGCCGCTGTGAAGTCCCTGGAGTCGTATTCAATGAACTCGCTGGCCTCGTCGCTCGCCGCGGCGATGGTCGCCCCTGCCTTCTGCCTGGCCTCGCAGGCCAGCGCCCAGACCTCGGTGCAGCAGCTCGCGCCAGTACAGGTGGAAGGGGAATCGTCGCCGTACGATGCCCAGGTGTCCCAGTCGCCGAAAATGACGGCGCCCTTGCTGGATACGCCCCGCACGGTGCAGGTGGTGCCCCAGCAGGTGATCCAGGACCAGGCCGCGACTTCCCTGCAGGATGTGCTGCGCAATTCGCCGGGCATTACTTTCGGGGCAGGCGAGGGCGGCCGGCCGGGCGGCGATATTCCCATCATCCGCGGGCAGAATTCGGCCGGCAGCATCTTCGTCGACAGCGTACGCGACAGCAGCATCCAGGTGCGCGACACGTTCAACCTGGAACAGGTGGAAATCATCAAGGGGCCGGATTCGGTCTATTCCGGGCGCGGCGGGGCGGGCGGCAGCATCAACCTGGTGACCAAGAAGCCCAAGGCGGTCGACTTCGCCGAAGGCACCTTGCAGGTTGGCACGGACAACAATTATCGCGCCACTGCCGACGGCAATTGGCGCCTGGGCGAACAGGCCGCATTCCGCCTGAACCTGATGGGCACCAAGGGCGATGTGCCGGGCCGCGACAGTGCGGTGGATTTCGAGCGCTGGGGCGTCGCGCCTTCGTTGACGCTGGGCGTGGGCACGCCGACGCGTATCACCCTGGGCTACGAGCATTACCAGGACGACAGCATGCCCGACTACTCGATCCCGTACGATCCCGAGTCGGGGCAGCCCGTGACCGAGACGCGCGGCGTCAGCCGCAAGACCTTTTATGGCCTGAAGGAGCGCGATTTCTTCAAGACGCGCGACGACACCTTCACGCTGACCGTCGAGCACGATTTCGCCAGCAGCCTGCGCCTGCGCAACGTCATGCGCTACAGCCGGGCAACCACGGATTACGCCGCCACCAATCCGGACGACAGCAAGGGCAACGTCGTCTTGGGCAAGGTCGCCCGCGTGCTCAAGAGCGGCTATGACATCAACAAATCGTTCTCGAACACCACCGATTTGCTGGGCCAGTTCAAGACGGGCTCGCTGGAGCACTCGTTCGACCTGGGTTTCGAGTTTTCCACCAGCACGCGCGACAACTACACCTATGCCGAGAGCGGCGTCGACCGCGGCACCAATTGCGCCGTGAATACCGGCCCGCTGTGCACGTCGTTGTGGGATCCCGACCCGGGCGATGCCTATGGCGGCACGCTGACGCGCAGCGATACGCCCAAGGTTTATCGTACCGACACCGTATCGGTCTACGGCTTTGACACGGTGAAGTTCAACGAACAGTGGCAAGCCAGCGCCGGCCTGCGCCTGGACCGCTACAGCACCAGCGGCAAGAATCTCACGAAGGGCCGCAACGACCCGGCAGGCACGCCCGACGTCTACGATACCTCGCGCGACGACACCCTGTTCAACTACCAGCTCGGCGTCGCCTACAAGCCCGTGCCCAATGGCACGGTCTACGCCAGCTTCGGCACGTCATCCACGCCGGCGGCCATCAGCACCGCTATCTCGGACTCGGTCTCGGCCGGGAATGCGGACCTCGAGCCGGAAAAGAGCCGCACCGTCGAGGTGGGCACCAAGTGGCAGGTGCTCGACGATCGCCTGGCCCTGTCGGCCGCGTTGTTCCAGGACATTCGCAAGAACACCAACGTGCAGGTCTCGGCCACCGAGACGGAGCAGGTGGGCAAGGCCAAGGTGCGCGGCCTGGAGCTGGGCTTCTCGGGCAGCATCACGCCGAAGTGGAATGTGTACGGCGGCTATACCTTCATGGACAGCGAACTGGTCAAGGGCGCCGCCAACAGCGGCGCGGAAGGCGAGGACCTGCCCAATACGCCGCGCCACGCATTCAGCCTGTGGAGCACCTACAAGGTGTTGCCGCAGTTGACGGTGGGCGGCGGCGCCTACTACGTGGCCAAGGTGTACGGCAATTCGGATGCCTCGGACAACGCCAACGGCACGCCCAAGGCCCGCTGGGTGCCTTCGTATTGGCGTTTCGACGCGATGGCGGCATACCAATTCAACGAGCACCTGACGGCGCAGCTGAACATCAACAACTTGTTCGACGAGACGTACTACACCAAAGCCTATGCGGCGCACTACGCCGCCCTGGGCGCGGGCCGCTCGGCCGTGCTGTCGCTCAACGTGAAGTACTGAGGCGCGGCAGGCGGGTGTCAGGCACCTGCGGAGCCTGACACCCGGCCATGCCCCGAATGCCCGCGGCTCAGCTTTCGAACCAGTTCAGCACGCCGTCCAGCCCGGCGACGTTCAGCGCGTAGGGTGTCTGCCGGCGCACGATGGGCTTGGCGCGATAAGCCACCGCATAGCGGGCGGCGCCCAGCATTTTCAGGTCGTTGGCGCCATCGCCCAGGGCGATGGTTTGCTCCGGCGTGGCGCCGTGAGCCTGTGCGAAAGCACGCAGGTGGGCCAATTTCGCATCGGCGTCGAGGACATCGCCCAGCACCTTGCCGGTGAGCACGCCATCGCGGATTTCCAGCGTATTGGCGTAGGCGCTGTCGAGCCCGAGGCGCTCGCGCAGGCGTTCGGTGAAGAATGTGAAGCCGCCCGATACCAGCAGCACCTTCAGGCCGGCGGCCTGGGCGGTGGCGACCAGGCGTTCCGCGCCCGGGTTGAGCCGCAGTTTCTCGCTATAGACCTGTTCCAGCGCGCTGGCCGGCGTGCCGGCCAGCAGGGCCACGCGGCGGCGCAGGCTTTCGGCGAAGTCCATGACCTCGCCGCGCATGGCCGCTTCGGTGATCTCGGCCACTTGCGGCTTTACGCCCGCCACGCCGGCAATCTCGTCGATGCACTCGATGTTGATGAGCGTGGAATCCATGTCCATCGCCAGCACCTTGCATTGCGCCAGGCGGGCGCCGGCGGGGACGAAGGCGGTATCCACGCTGTGCTGCTCGCCCCAGGCGGTGACCTGCCGGCGCAGTTCGGCGTCCTGGTCGACATCGAGCAGCCGCGCGGCCGTGGCGCCGAGCTGCACGACGCCCTGGGCGCTGGCCAGGGCGGCGAGCTGCTCGACCTGGGCGGCGTTCAGGGACGGGGACTGGATGACGAGATGATGCGTGGACATGGTCGATTCGGTAGACAGGGACACGGGGGCGGCGGCTGGATATTACTTGAGAGAGCGCAGCACGGCGCGCACGGCATCGGCGCGGGCGGGAATCTGCGGGGCCGTGAACTCGATGCGCAGCCGGTCCTGGCCGGCCAGCTTGATGTGGCGCTGCTTCTGCACCAGCTCGATGATGCGCAGCGGCTCGACGGCCGCCTTGGGACCGAACTGCAGCAGCGCCTGGGTTTCGCTGGCGTCGATCTTGACGATGCCCAGCGGTTGGGCGGCCAGGCGCAGGCGATGGGTGGTCAGCAGCGTCTGGGCGGCCTCGGGCAGCTTGCCGAAGCGGTCGATCAGTTCCTCCTGGATGCGGATCAGGTCGTCCGCGTCGGCGGCGTGCGACAGGCGCTTGTAGATGGCCAGGCGCGCGTGCACGTCGGCGCAGTAGTCGGCCGGCAGCAGGGCGGGGGCGTGCAGGTTGACTTCGCAGGCCAGGTTGAAGGGCGCGTCGAGGTCGGGCTCTTCGCCCGCCTTGAGCGCGCGCACGGCTTCGTTGAGCATCTCGTTGTACATCGAGAAGCCGATTTCCTGGATATTGCCCGACTGCGATTCGCCCAGCACTTCGCCGGTGCCGCGGATTTCCAGGTCGTGCATGGCCAGGTAGAAGCCGGAGCCCAGTTCTTCCATGGCCTGGATGGCCTCCAGCCGCTTCTTGGCGTTGGCGGTGATGGCGTCTTCGCCAGGCGTCAGCAGGTAGGCGTAGGCCTGGTGGTGCGAGCGCCCCACGCGTCCCCGCAACTGGTGCAGCTGCGCCAGCCCGAAGCGGTCGGCGCGATGGATGACGATGGTGTTGGCAGTGGGGACGTCGATGCCGGTTTCGATGATGGTGGTGCACAGCAGCACGTTGTAGCGCTGCTGGTAGAAGCCCTTCATGACCTGTTCCAGCTCGCGTTCGGGCATTTGCCCGTGCGCCACGGCGATGCGCGCCTCGGGCACCAGTTCTTCGAGGCGGGCGCGCCGGTTGTGGATAGTCTCGACTTCATTGTGCAGGAAATAGGCCTGGCCGCCGCGCTTGAGCTCGCGCAGCAGCGCCTCGCGGATGGAGCTGCCGTCTTCGCGGCGCACGAAGGTCTTGATGGCCAGGCGCTTTTGCGGCGCGGTGGCGATGACGGAGAAGTCGCGTATGCCTTCCAGCGACATGCCCAGCGTGCGCGGGATGGGCGTGGCGGTGAGCGTCAGCACGTCGACCTCGGCGCGCAGCGCCTTCAGGGCTTCTTTCTGGCGCACGCCGAAGCGGTGCTCTTCGTCGATGATGACCAGGCCTAGGCGCTTGAAGCGCACATCCTTGGACAGGATCTTGTGGGTGCCGATGACGATGTCGACGCGGCCGTCGTTGATGCCTTGCACCGCCTCGGCCACTTCCTTGGAGGAGCGGAAGCGCGACAGCTCGACCACGCGCACCGGCCAGTCGGCGAAGCGGTCGGCGAACGTCTGCGCATGCTGTTCGGCCAGCAGCGTGGTGGGACACAGCAGCGCCACCTGCTTGCCGTTGGCCACCGCCAGGAAGGCGGCGCGCAGCGCGACTTCGGTCTTGCCGAAGCCGACGTCGCCGCACACCAGGCGGTCCATGGGGCGCCCGGAGGTCATGTCGGCGATGACGGCCTGGATGGCCGCCGCCTGGTCGGCTGTTTCCTCGAAGCCGAAGCCTTCGGCGAAGGCCTCGTAGTCGTTCAGGGGCAGCTTGAAGACATAGCCTTCGCGGGCCGCGCGCTGCGCATACAGCGCCAGCAGTTCGGCGGCAGTGTCGCGCACTTGGCGGGCCGCCTTGCGGCGCGCCTTGTCCCATTGGCCGGAGCCGAGCTGGTGCAGCGGCGCGGCGTCCGGATCGGCGCCGCTATAGCGGGCGATGACGTGCAGTTGCGAAACCGGCACGTACAGCGTGCTGCCGTTGGCGTATTCGAGATGCAGAAATTCCATCTCGCCTTCGCCCATGTCCATGTTGACCAGGCCATGGTAGCGGCCGATGCCGTGCTGCGCATGCACGACCGGATCGCCGGCGCGCAGCTCGGACAGGTCGCGCACCATGGCCTCGACATTGCTGGCGCGCTCCTGGTCGCGGCGGCCGCGGCGGGAGACCCCCGCCAGCCCGGGGTAGAGGTCGTTCTCGGTCAGGAACAGCAGGCGCGCCGAGGGAATGCCGAAACCGGCCGACAGCGGCGCGGTGGCCAGCGCGAAGGGCGCGTCGGACGCCACGAAAGCCTGGATGGACTCGGGTTGGGCCGCCGGGGCGGCGCCGAACTCGGCCAGCATCTGCGCCAGCGTCTCGCGACGTCCGGCCGAGTCGGCGCACAGCAGCACGCGCGACTCGCCGCGCGCCAGCAACGCCCGCAGCCGTGCGATGGGATCCTCGGCGCGCCGCGATACGCTGACATCCGGGGCCCCGGCGAAGTCGGGGTGGGGGGCGCCGTCGGTCAGCGCCAGGCGGGCAAAGGCCTTGAAGCGGGCGTGCAGCGCTTCGCCGTCCAGGAACAGCGCCTCGGGCGGCAGTACCGGACGTTCGCGGTCGCTCTTGAGGAAGGCGTGGCGGCTGGCGGTGTCCTGGGTGAAGCGCAGCACGGCGTCGTCGATATCGCCGAGCGTCACGGTAATGGCGTCGGCCGGCAGGTAGTCGAACAGCGTGGCGGTCTCGTCGAAGAACAGCGGCAGGTAGTATTCGACGCCGGCAAAGGCGATGCCGTTGCCGATGTCCTTGTACGGCAGGGCGCGCGAAGGGTCGCCTTCGAATTCCTCGCGGAAGCGCGCACGGAAGCGGTTGCGCGCGGCTTCGTCCATGGGGAATTCACGCCCCGGCAGCAGTTGCACTTCGCGCACCGGATAGAGGCTGCGCTGCGTGTCGACGTCGAAGCTGCGAATGGACTCGATCTCGTCGTCGAACAGGTCGAGCCGGTAGGGCACGGCCGAGCCCATGGGGAACAGGTCGATCAGGCCGCCGCGCAGGCAGAACTCGCCGGGGGCGGTGACCTGCGTGACGTGGGTGTAGTTGGCCAGCGTCAGTTGCGCGCGCAGCGCCGCTTCGTCGAGCCGGTCCTTCTGCTTGAACGAGAAGGTATAGGCGGCCAGGAACGACGGCGGCGCCAGCCGGTAGAGTGCGGTGGTCACGGGCACCAGCAGCACGTCGACGGCGTGCTGCATCAGCGCGTGCAGGGTCTGCAGGCGTTCCGAGACCAGGTCCTGGTGAGGCGAAAAAGCGTCGTAGGGCAGCGTTTCCCAATCGGGCAACTGGCGCACGCGCAGCTCGGGCGCGAATTGCGGGATCTCGTCGGCCAGGCGCTGCGCCTCGAGCGGCGCGGCGGTCAACACCACCAGGGGGCGGCCGCCCTGGCGGGCCAGGGCGGCCAGCAGCCAGCCGTCGGCCGAGCCGGGCGGGCGCGGCTGTGCGTAGCGGGCGCCGGGTTTCAGGGCGGACAGTGTGGCGGCAGTGGCGGGAACCCGCGAGGCCGCGTCGGAGGGCAAGGGATCGGACATCAGGCGGAAGATTATAAAATCTCCCGGCCATGACTGATTCCCTGATCGCCATCGTGCCCGCCGCCGGCGTCGGCGCGCGCGCCAGCCGCGCCGGCGCGCCGGACCTGCCCAAGCAATATCGCCTGTTGGCGGGCCAGCCCATGCTCCGTCATGCGGTCGCGGCGCTGCTGGCCGATGCCCGCGTCAGCCAGGTGCGCGTGGCGGTGTCCGCGGACGACGGCTGGGCCCCGCAGGCCTTGGCCGGCCTGCCGCGCACCCTCTGCCGGCCGTGCGGCGGCCCGACGCGCGCCGATACGGTGGCCAATGCGCTGGCCGACAGCGGCGCGGGCGACGATGCCTGGATCCTGGTGCATGATGCCGCGCGCCCCGGGCTGCCCGGCGAGGCGCTGGCGCGCTTGATCGACGCCTGCCTGCCGGACGCCGTGGGCGGCCTGCTGGCCCTGCCGGTGGCCGATACGGTCAAGTCGGGCGGGCCGCGCGTGCGCGCCACGCTGGACCGCGATAGCCTGTGGCTGGCGCAGACGCCACAGATGTTCCGGGCCGGGATGCTGCGCGCCGCCCTGGCCGCGGCCAGGGCGGCCGGCGCCGCCATCACCGACGAGGCTTCGGCGATCGAGGCGGCCGGCCACGCGCCGCTGCTGGTGCCGGGCGCGCTGCGCAATTTCAAGGTCACCTGGCCGGACGATTTCGAACTGATGGAAAAATGGCTATGAATTTCCCCTTCCGCGTCGGGCAAGGCTACGACGTGCACGCGCTGGTCACCGGCCGGCCGCTCATCATCGGCGGCGTGACCATCCCGCACACCCACGGGTTGCAGGGCCATTCCGACGCCGACGTGCTGCTGCACGCGATCACCGACGCCCTGCTGGGCGCGGCCGGGCTGGGCGACATCGGCCGCCATTTTCCCGATACCGATCCGGCTTATCGCGGCGCCGACAGCCGCGTGCTGCTGCGCGAGGCCGTCGCCAAGGTGCGCGCGGCCGGCTGGGCGCCGGTCAACATCGACGCCACGGTGCATGCCCAGGCCCCGAAGATCGGGCCGCACGCGGCGGCAATGGTGGCCAATGTGGCCGCCGACGCGGGCATCGATCCGGCCGCGGTCAACATCAAGGCCAAGACCAACGAGGGGCTGGGGTACCTGGGGCGCAACGAAGGGATCGCGGCCACCGTGGTGGCGCTGCTGGCGCGCGCGTCATGATGCGCGCAGCCCGGCGCGGGGGCCGGGCTGCGTGGGAACTGACGTTTCGGTAGGAGAAGCTGTCTGACATCCCGTCAGACACCTGGCGCTGACTTGTTGCGGTCGCTTACTTGCCTTGGGCAGCCAGCGACAGGGCGGCGGCATTGACGACCGCCGCGATGCGGCCGACGTCGCGCAACTGCTCGACGCTCAGGCCGTCCTTCTTCAGGTTCTCGTAGTGCGACTGCACGCAGAAGTGGCACTTGCCGATGATCGAGGCGGCCAGCGCGAACAGCTCGAAACGCTTCTTGTCCACGCCGCCGTGGGTGGCGTAGGCATTCATGCGCAGCTGGGCCGGCAGGCTCTTGAGCTGGGCATCGCCGCTCATCTCGACGTACGGGTACCAGACGTTGTTCATGCCCATCAGGGCCGAAGCGGTCAGGGCGGCGTTGGCGTCGCCTTCGGACAGGCCGCTCTTGAAGGCTTCGATCAGCACGGGGCTGCGCGCGGCGAAGGCGGCCGACAGGGCGGCGCCCAGGGCATCCTCGGCGGGCAGGGTGGAGCGGGCGATCACGGCATCCAGATTCAGGCGGATATCTTTGGCCCAATCCGGCAGTTGATCTTTGATTGCTGAAAGGAATTCCATAGTTTTTACCTATAATCTGGAGCAGGAAAAGCCCGGACAAGCCGGGCCGGAAAAATTACAGCGTCGCGCCGCCCAGGGTGCGGTTGCACGGGCAGAGCTCATCGGTCTGCAGGCCGTCCAGCAGGCGCAGCACTTCTTCGGGGTTGCGGCCGACGTTCAGGTTGTTGACCGACACGTGCTGGATGGTGTTGTCCGGATCGACGATGAAGGTGGCGCGCAGGGCGACGCCTTCGTTCTTGTCACGCACGCCGAGTTGGTCGACCAGCGAACCGGTGGTGTCGCCGAACTGGTAGTGGCCCAGCTTGTTCAGGTCGGGGTGCTCGCGGCGCCAGGCCAGCTTGACGAATTCGTTGTCGACCGAACCGCCCAGCAGGACGGCGTCGCGGTCTTCGAAATCCTTGGCCAGCTTGTTGAAGCCGACGATTTCGGTGGGGCACACGAACGTGAAGTCTTTCGGGTAGAAGTAGATCACCTTCCACTTGCCGGGAAACGAGCTTTCGGTGATGTCTTCGAACGCCGAAACACCGTTTTCTTCGTGCTGGTTGAAGCCGGGCTTGACGCCGGTGACCTTGAAGGGCTCGAGTTTATCGCCAACAGTTTTCATGAGTACTCCCGTAAGTTGTTGGGTGGAATGAAGGCAGGGCCTCAAACCCTAAATTCTACGCTATTGGCTATCGCTGTCTAATTGATAATTTCTAAATCTGGCTTTGGGGATCTCTATGCGCGCGGTGAGTCCGCCGCCCGGGCGCGACAGCATTTTCAGGGAGCCGCCAACGTGCTTGAGAAGGCGCTCGACGATGGCCAGGCCCAGGCCCGCGCCGCTCACTCCGGTGCGGGCGGCTTCGCCGCGCGAGAACGGGCGCAGCAGGCGGTCCACTTCCTCGGGGGCGATGCCGGGACCACGATCCGATACTTCGATGACCAGCGTATTACCTTCCGCGTGCAGGGTCATCGACAGGTGCGCCTGTCCATCGGTGGAGCGGCCGTAGCGCCGGGCATTTTCGATCAGGTTGCTGACCACGCGCTTCAGGTCCAGCGCCGTGATGCGGGCCCGCAGCCCGGGTTCGATGGAGGCGTCGAGCTCGCCGCCCATCGAAACCGTGTGGCTGCGCTCGCGCTCGTAGAGCTCGGCCAGCACGGCCGAGATGTCGGTGGCCATCTGGGGCAGGGTGCCGGCCGGACGCGCGTATTCCATCAACTGGCCGATGCTGTGGTCGATCTGGCCGAGGTCTTCGTCGATGGCCTGGCGCGCGTCTTCGGAGACGCCGCTCATTTCGATTTCCAGGCGCATGCGCGCCAGCGGCGTGCGCAGGTCGTGCGAAATGCCGGCCAGCATCAGTTCGCGGTCCGCCTCGGCCTGGCGCAAGTCCTTGGCCATGCGGTTGAACGAGGCGTTGAGATCGCGGATTTCCAGCGGGCCCTGTTCCGGCAGCGGCGCCGGGGTCTCGCCGCGCGACAGCACCTGCGCGGCCCGCGCCAGGCGCGACAGCGGCCGGTTGACGAAGCCCACGCTGACCGCCGCGCCCACCAGCGACAGCAACAGGGCGGTGGCGCCCCAGCCCAGCCACTCGATGCCGCCGGTCAGGCCGATCTGTTCGCGCTCGAATACCAGCCAGTACAGGTCCTGGTTGATCTGGAAACTCACCCAGAAGCCGGGCACCTGGTTGACTCCCCAGGAAATCTGCGTTTCCGGGCCGAACCGGGTGCGTATGTGCTGGGCCACGCGCTGCCAGTAGTTGTCGTCGGGCAGGGCTTCGGTGAAATCGGTGACCTCGCGCGGGTAGACCTGGATGCCTTCGTTGGTGGCCAGGTCGAGCAGCAGCTTGCTGCGCTCGGCGTCATTGGAATAGATGAGCGCCGTGCGGGTGATGTTGACCGCGGTGATGACCCGTTGCGCCATCTGGTTGGCGCGCGGCCCGAGTTCCATGCTGAAGAACACCTGCAGCCAGGCGCCCAGGCTGACCAGCATGAGGGCCGCCAGCAGCAGGAAGGTGCGGCCGAACAGCCCGAGCCTCAGGCGCGAGGTCAGGTTGCGGGATATCTTGCGCAAGCGGGGCACGAGACGGCGCTCCTGCCCGGGTCGAGCGGAATGATCAGCTGCCGCCATCCGGGACGAACACGTAGCCCAGTCCCCAGACCGTCTGGATGAACACCGGTTTGGACGGGTTCGGCTCGATCAGCTTGCGCAGACGCGAGATTTGCACGTCCAGGCTGCGATCGAAGGCCTCGTATTCGCGGCCGCGGGCCAGTTCCATGAGCTTGTCGCGCGACAGCGGGATCTTGGGATGGCGCGCGAACACCTTGAGGACCGAGAATTCGCCGGTGGTGATGGGCACCTGCTCGCCGTTGCGGGTGAGCGTGCGGGTGGACAGGTTGAGCACATACGGCCCGAAGGCGATGGATTCGTTTTCCTGGCTGGGCGCGCCGGGGTGTTCCTCGGTGCCGCGCCGGCGCAGGATGGCATTGATGCGGGCCAGCAGTTCACGCGGGTTGAACGGCTTGGAGAGGTAGTCGTCCGCGCCCATCTCAAGGCCCACGATGCGGTCGATTTCCTCGGCCTTGGCGGTGAGCATGATGATGGGGGTGTTGTCGTGGCCGCCGCGCAGGCGGCGGCAGATCGACAGGCCGTCTTCGCCGGGCAGCATGAGGTCGAGCACCAGCAGGTCGAAATGCTCGCGCTGCCAGAGCTTGCCCATTTCCTTGGCGTCTTCGGCGACGAAGACGTTGAATCCTTGTTCCGACAAGTAGCGGCGCAGCAGATCGCGCAGGCGCGGGTCGTCGTCGACGACGAGGATCTTGCGGATGGGATTGGTGTTTTGAGTATTCATGGCCGGAAATGTAACAGCGACGAGAACCAGCGGCTAGAGGGTGTTCACAAGATATTACACATTGCGCGGTAAGGTTGAAATCCCTCGCTGTCAACCCCGGGCGGGCAGGCTGATTTCGTACAATCAGCCCCTATGAAATTGAACCTGCTGGCCCTAGAAACCTCTTCCTCGCGCTGCGGGGTGGCCCTGCTGCGCGAAACCCCCCATGGGCCGCAGGTCAGCGTCCTCGAGCACGAGGGCGCCCAGGAGCATGCCGAGCGCCTGCTGCCCATGGCGGGGGAGCTCCTGGCGCGCGCGGGACTGGCCCCGGCCGACCTGGACGCGGTGGCATTCGGCCAGGGGCCGGGAGGCTTTACCGGCCTGCGCGTGGCCTGCGGCGTGGCCCAGGGGATGGGCCTGGCCCTGGATATCCCGGTAGTGCCGGTGGTGTCGCACCTGGCCGTGGCCGAGCAGGCCGCCGCGGCGCCCGGCGAAATCGTGCTGGTGGCGCTGGACGCCCGCATGAGCGAGGTCTACCTGGCGGCCTACGTGCGTCCGGCGGGGGGCGCATGGCGGGCCGTGCAGGCACCGATGCTGATCGCCGCGGAAGAGGTGGTGGCCTGGGCCGGGCACCACCTGCCGGCCTGGTCGGCTGCCGCCGGGGGCGCCGCGGCACCGCTGGCGGCTGGCGATGCCTGGGACATCTACCCGGACGACATGCGCCTGCCGCCCGCCTGGCGCCGGGCGCAGGCCGCGCGCCCGGAGGCCGCGGCGGTGGCCCTGCTGGCGCGGCTGGCCTGGCAGCGTGGCGAGGCCGTGGCGCCGGAACTGGCGGCGCCGCTCTACGTGCGCGACAAGGTGGCGTTCACCACGCAGGAGCGCGAGCTCGGCCAGGGCGGCAATCCCAGGGCGGCGCCGGCCCTGGCCGCGCCCGTGCTGGCGCCCATGACGGCGGCCGACCTGGATGAAGTGGTGGCGCTGGAGGCCGAGGTGCAGGCGTTTCCCTGGACCCGCGGCAATTTCGCCGATGCGCTGGCGTCCGGGTACCAGGCCCGGGTATTGCGCCAGGATGGGCGGCTGGCCGGCTTCTGCGTCCTGATGCTGGCCCCGGACGTGGCGCACCTGCTGGTGATCGCGGTGGCGCGCCCGCACCATCGCCAGGGGCTGGGCAGCAGGCTGATGGAGTGGTGCGAGCAGTGTGCGCGCGAACACGGCCTGCCGGGCATATTGCTGGAGGTCCGGCCGTCCAACCAGACGGCCCTGGCGTTCTACGAGCGCCACGGTTTCCTGCGCATCGGCGTGCGCAAAGGCTATTATCCGGCGGGCAGGGGCCAGCGCGAGGATGCGCTGCTCATGCAGAAGAACCTCGCCCGCGACGGAGCCCGGACGTGACCCTCCCGCCTTCCATGCCTGCCACCCCGCGCGTCAACGCCCTGCAGAAGCTGTGGCTGCGCGAGATCGGCATCGAAAAGACCTGGCTGCCGGCCGGCCCCGTTGCGGCTGCCGCTGCACCGTCGCCGGAGGCCAGGGGCGCCGCCGAGCCCGAATCCGCACCGCGTCCAGCCGCCGCGCCGGCACCGGTCCCGCGTCCGGCCGTCGCGGCCGCGGCAGCGCCTGGGCCCGCTGCCGCGCCGCCCGCTGCGGCGCCGACCCGTCCGGCGGCGCGCCCCGCTGCCGTGGCCAAGCCGCCGGCCCCGGCGCCCGCCGATGCACCGGTCCCGGCCACCGTGCCGGTGCCGGCCCACGACCTGGAGGCGATGCGGGAACAGGTGGTCCAGTGCACGGCGTGCGGGCTGTGCAATGGTCGCCGCCATGCCGTGTTCGGCATGGGCGCCCGGCCGGCGCGCTGGATGGTGGTGGGCGAGGCGCCGGGCGAGCAGGAAGACCGCCAGGGCCTGCCGTTCGTGGGGCGTTCCGGGCAGTTGCTGGACGCCATGCTGGCCTCGGTGGGCATGAGCCGCGAGAAGGACGTGTTCATCGCCAACGTCATCAAGTGCCGGCCGCCCGGCAACCGCAACCCCAAGCCCGAAGAAATCGCGGCCTGCAGTCCTTACCTGATGCGGCAGATCGAACTGCTCAAGCCCGAGCGCATCCTGGTGCTGGGCCGTTTCGCGGCGCAGACGCTGCTGGGCACCGACGCCACCATCGGCAGCCTGCGGGGCCGCCGCCATACGCTGGCCGCGCCCGATGGCCGTGAAATCCCGGTGGTGGTCAGCTATCACCCCGCCTATCTGCTGCGCAGCCCCGGCGAGAAGGCGCGCGCCTGGCAGGACCTGCGCCTGGCGGCGGCGCTGGGCTAGCGCCTGCCTTCAGTGGGGCGCCTTGAGCGCCTGCCCGTGGCCTTCCTGGCCGATCTGCTCGTGCAGCGCCGGGTTGGCCGACAGGTTGCGGCGGCTCCAGCGCATGAACAGGACCATCAGTATCGCCACCAGCAGGCCGAACAGCACGATGATGGTGTTGATGGGCAATTGCAGCCACAGCAGCACCGTATAGACGGCGACCATCAGCAGGATGTTCAGCTGCTCGTTGAAATTCTGCACCGCGATCGAATGGCCCGCCGACAACAGCACGTGCCCGCGATGCTGCAGCAGGGCGTTCATGGGCACCACGAAGAATCCGGCCAGGCCGCCGGTGACCAGCAGCAGCGCGTAGACGCTCCAGGTGGAGTGCACCAGCGGCATCAGCAGCACCACCAGGCCCATCAGCACGCCCACGGGCAATACGCACAGCGCCTTGCGCAGCGGGATGCGGCCGGCCAGGATGGACCCGACCACGGTGCCGAGCGCCGCCACGCCCATCAGCATCGAGGCTTCGTCGAGCCGGTAGCCCAGGTGGCTGCGGCCCCATTCGATGACGATCAGCTGCAGCACCGCGCCCGCGCCCCAGAACAGGGTGGTGACCGCCAGCGAAATCTGGCCCAGCTTGTCCTGCCACAGCACGCGCACGTAGCTGGCGAAGGTCATGGTGAGCTGCACCGGGTTTTTCTGCTGGGGCGGATACCGCACATGGGTATGCGGGATCAGCAGGTTGCATAGGGCCGCCAGCAGGTACACGAAGGCGATGACCAGGATGGCGGCCTCGGCGGGCGTGTGGACCCAGCGGCCGATGTGGGCGTGCTCCAGCAGCAGCGTGGAGGCGGCCGGCGAGATCAGCAGGCCGCCCAGCACCGTGCCCAGGATGATGGACATGACCGTCAGGCCTTCGATCCAGCTATTGCCCTTGACCAGCATCTCCGGCGGCAGCATTTCGGTGACGATGCCGTATTTGGCCGGGGAATAGGCCGCGGCGCCGACGCCGACCAGGCCGTACGCGAGGCAGACCAGGTAGGTCTGGTGCGCCGGGGGAATGCCCAGGTTGGCGTACATGAACATGAGCAGGCAGCCGGCCACTTTCAGCGCATTGGTGGCGAACATCACGCGGCCCTTGGGGAACGAATCGGCCAGGGCGCCCACGAAGGCCGCCAGCACGACATAGGCCAGCGCGAACGACCATTTCATCAGCGGCGCCATCCAGTCGGGGCCTTGCAGTTCCAGTATCAAGGCGATGGCCGCGATGAACAGCGCGTTGTCTGCCAGCGACGAGAAGGCCTGCGCAGCCATGACCAGATAGAACCCGCGTTTCAAAAGAGAATCCCCGATGCCGCCAGGGCGGGCCGGCGGCGGTGAAAAACCTGTTTCGTATGAAAAAAAGTGTCAGCGAGTATAGCGTCCGATGCGCCCGGGGCGGGTTTTTCCGCATCAGGCGGCCCCCGGCACGGGCGGGGCGGGAGGCGTCCCTGGGGTATCATACGATCCGCATGCGACGGCCCCGCGGGGGGCGGTTCGCATCCGTGCGGCAGGTCCGTTAACGCCCTTCGTTCAACCTCACCCGTCCGTCATCGTACTGTGCGCCTGACTCAACTAAAACTCGCCGGCTTCAAATCGTTCGTCGACCCCACCGTGATTCCCGTGCCCAGCCAGTTGGTGGGCGTGGTGGGCCCGAACGGCTGCGGCAAGTCCAATATTATCGACGCGGTGCGCTGGGTGCTGGGCGAGGCGAAGGCTTCCGAGCTGCGTGGCGAGTCCATGCAGGACGTGATCTTCAACGGCTCGGGCAACCGCAAGCCGGCGGCCCGCGCCTCGGTCGAGATGGTCTTCGACAACAGCGAAGGCCGGGCGGCGGGCCAGTGGAGCACCTATTCCGAGATCGCCGTGCGGCGCGTGCTGACGCGCGACGGGACCAGCAGCTACTACGTCAACAACCAGCAGGTGCGGCGCCGCGACATCCATGACATCTTCCTGGGCACCGGCCTGGGCGCGCGCGGCTACGCCATCATCGGGCAGGGCATGATCAACCGCCTGATCGAGGCCCGCCCCGAGGAACTGCGGGTTTTCCTCGAAGAGGCGGCAGGCGTGTCGCGCTACAAGGAGCGGCGCCGCGAAACCGAGAACCGCCTGGCCGACACGCGCGAGAACCTGACCCGGGTCGAGGACATCCTGCGCGAACTTGGCAGCCAGCTCGAAAAACTGGAGGCCCAGGCCGAGGTGGCCCGGCAGTACCGCGAGCTGCAGGCCGATGGCGAAAAGAAACAGCACGCGCTCTGGCTGCTGAAGGAAACAGGGGCGCGCGACGAGCGCGCGCGCAAGAGCCAGGAAATGGCCCAGGCGCAGAACGATCTGGAAGCCGCCATCGCGGGCCTGCGGGCCGGCGAGGCCGAACTGGAATCGCGCCGCCAGGCCCACTACGCAGCCAGCGACGCCGTGCATGCCGCCCAGGGCCAGCTCTACGAGGCCAACGCCCAGGTCAGCCGGCTCGAGGCCGAGATCCGCCACGTGGTCGATTCGCGCAACCGCCTGCAGGCGCGCCGCGACCAATTGCAGCAGCAGATCGCCGAGTGGGATACCCAGCAGACCCACTGCACCGAACAGATCGCCCAGGCCGAGGACGACCTCGCCACGGGCGCCGCCCGCACCGAGGAAGCCCGCGCGCTGGCCGAGGACGCCCAGGCCAGCCTGCCGGCGACCGAGGCCAAGGTGCGCGACGCGGCCGCCGCGCGCGACGAGATGCGCGGCGCGCTGGCGCGCGTCGAGCAGAACCTGGCCCTGGTGGCGCAGACCCAGCGCGACGCCGACCGCCAGCTGCAGAACCTCGAGCAGCGCCGCGAGCGCCTGCAGCAGGAGCTGCGCGAGCTGCAGTCGCCCGATCCCGCCCGGCTGGAACAACTGGCCGGCGACCGCGCCGCCGGCGAGGACCAGCTCGAAGAAGCGCAGGGCGAACTGGCCGCCCTGGAGGCCCGCGTGCCCGAGGCCGACGCCGAGCGCAGCCGCGCGCAGGCAGCCTCCCACCAGGAAGCGCAAAGCCTGGCCCGCCTCGAGGCGCGGCTGGCCGCCCTGGTCAAGCTCCAGGAAGACGTGCAGAAGCAGGGCGCGCTGGAGCCCTGGCTGGCCAAGCACGAACTGGCCGGCCTGGGCCGCCTGTGGCAGAAGCTGCACATCGAACCCGGCTGGGAAAATGCCCTCGAATCAGTGCTGCGCGAGCGCATGGCCGCCATGGAGGTGCGCAACCTGGACTGGTCGCGCGCGTTCGCCGAAGACGCTCCCCCGGCGCGCCTGGCGTTCTACCAGGTGCCGGCGGCGGCGCCCGCCCCGGCTGCGCCGCAAGGCCTGACGCCGCTGGCCAGCCTGCTGCGCATCACCGATCCCGATCTGCGCACGCTGCTCAATGATTGGCTGCGCAATGTCTACACCGCGGCCGACCTGGGCCAGGCCCTGGCCCTGCGCGCCACCCTGCCGCCTGGCGCGGCCTGCGTGGTCAAGGCCGGGCACGTGGTCGACGCCCATAGCGTGCGCTTCTACGCGCCCGATTCCGAACAGGCCGGCCTGCTGGCGCGCCAGCAGGAAATCGAAAACCTGCAGCGCGAGATCAAGGCGCAGTTGCTCATCGCCGACCAGGCCCGCGCCGCCGTGGCGCGCGCCGAGGCGGCCTGGCAGCAGGTTTCGCAAGCGGTGGCGCCGGCGCGCCAGCGCGTGGCCGAGGTCACGCGCCGCGTGCACGACATCCAGCTCGAACATTCGCGCCTGCAGCAGCAGGCCGAGCAGTCCGGCGAGCGCGCCGCGCGCCTGCGCCAGGACCTCGAAGAGATCGCGGCGCACGAAGAAGATCTGCGCGCCACGCGCGAAGAGGCCGAGGCCCGCTTCGAGGCGCTCGACGCCGAACTGGCGGAACATCAGTCCCGCTTCGCCGACGCCGAGATCGCCGGCGAAGACCTGGCGGCCCAGGCCGAGGCGGCGCGCGCGCGCCTGCGCGAACTGGAGCGGGCCGCCCAGGAAGCCGAATTCGCCGAGCGCGGCATCCAGTCGCGCATCGCCGACCTGCAGCGCAACCGCCAGCTGGCCGCCGAACAAAGCCAGCGCGCCGCGGCCGAGCTCGAGCAATTGCAGCTTGACCTGGCCGAGCTCGACGCCTCGGCCTCGCAGGCGGGCCTGCAGGACGCCCTGGAAGTGCGCGCCGAGCGCGAGGAGGCCCTGTCGCGTGCGCGCCAGGAACTGGACAATCTGTCGGCCCTGCTGCGCGGTGCCGACGAAGACCGCATGCAACAGGAGCGCGCGCTGGAGCCGTTGCGCGCGCGCATTACCGAACTGCAGCTGCAGGAGCAGGCCGCCCGCCTGGCCGAGCAGCAGTTCACCGAGCAGCTCGAGGCGCGCGAAGTCGATCGCGAGGCGCTGGCGCGCGAGCTGGCCGACATGCCGGACGAATGGCGCCGCGCCAACTGGCTGCAATCCGAGGTCGGCCGCATTTCGCGCCAGATCGACGGGCTGGGGTCGGTCAACTTGGCGGCTCTCGATGAACTGAATACCTCGCGCGAGCGCAAGGAGTTCCTCGATTCGCAGCAACAGGACCTGCTGACCGCCATCGAGACGCTGGAAGACGCGATCCGCAAGATCGACCGCGAGACGCGCGAATTGCTGCAAGCCACCTTCGACACGGTCAACGGCCATTTCGGCGAGCTGTTCCCCAAGCTGTTCGGCGGCGGCGAGGCCAAGCTGACCATGACCGGCGACGAGATCCTGGACGCCGGCGTGCAGGTCATGGCGCAGCCGCCGGGCAAGCGCAACAGCACCATCCACCTGTTGTCCGGCGGCGAAAAGGCGCTGACTGCCACGGCGCTGGTGTTCGCCCTGTTCAAGCTGAATCCCGCGCCGTTCTGCCTGCTCGACGAGGTCGATGCGCCGCTGGACGACGCCAATACCGAACGCTATGCCAACCTGGTCAGCAGCATGAGCGAGCAGACCCAGTTCCTGTTCATCTCGCACAACAAGATCGCCATGCAGATGGCCAAGCAGCTGGTCGGCGTTACCATGCAAGAGCAGGGGGTTTCGCGTATCGTTGCCGTAGACATTGATTCGGCCGTGCAAATGGCCGCCGAAGCCGCATAAACCAATTACCGAATGGCGCCATTCCGCCGGCGCAGGATTGACACATGAGCGACTTGCAGATCGGGCTGATTGCCCTGGGTGTGCTGCTGATACTGCTGGTACTGGGTTTCAACTGGTGGCAGGATCGCCGCGCGCGAAACCGCATGCAGGCGCACTTTCCCGCCTCCGAGCAGGATCCCTTGCTGGGCGCCAGCGAGGCGCGCCCGGGCGGCGAATCGCCGCGGCGCGAGCCCGGCATCGGCTCGGCGGGCGCCGCCCAGGCGGCCGAGCCCGGCCCGGACGGCGATGACGCCGAAGAGCCTGATCCCGCTTGCGAGATCGTCATCGAGGTCAATTTCGGCGAGCCGGCCCGCGGCGCCGACCTGCTGCCCTACATGCAAAGCCTGCGCCACACCGGGCGCAAGCCGATCCGCGTGTTCGCCGAGACCGACGGCGGCCGCCACCGCGCGCGCATCCACGCCGGCGAATCGTACGCTTCGCTGCAGCTGGCCGTGCTGCTGGCCAACCGCAGCGGCCCGCTCACCGCCATCGAGTGGTCGCAAGCCTGGGCGCGCGCCCAGGACCTGGCCGAACGCTTCGAAGGCGCCATCGAGGGGCCCGACCAGCAGGCCGTGCTGGAGCGCGCGGCCAAGCTGGACGACGTCTGCGCCGCGCTCGACACCCAGGTGGGGTTGACGCTGTTGCTGGGCGCGCCGCGCGGCGCCACCGAGGTGGTCGGCCTGGCGCGCGAGCTCGGCTTCGCCCCTGACGGGCCGCGCCTGGCCTGGCTGGCCGATAACGGCGTGGCGCGCTTCACCCTGGCGCGCGGCGACGGGGCCGCGTTCGACGCCGGCATGTCCAGCATCGATCGCCTGTTGCTGCTGCTGGACGTGCCGTGCAGCCCGGCCGATCCGCGCGCCTTCGGCCGCATGGTCGACGTGGGGCGCGAATTGGCCGCGCGCCTGCACGCCGAATTGGTCGACGACCAGGGCAAGCCCCTGGTCGACGGCGCGGAAACCGTCATCGACGAGCGGCTGCAGGTGCTGTTCGGCCAGCTCAACCAGGCTGGCCTGCCGGCCGGCAGCCCGCGCGCGCAGCGGGTGTTCGCATAATGGCGAAACCGGCTGGCGCCCGCGAAGCGGCGCAGCGGGCCGCGCAATTGCGCGCCGAGATCGAACAGCACAATGTGCGCTATTACGTCCAGGATGCGCCGACCGTCTCCGACGCCGAGTACGACGCGCTCATGCGCGAGCTGGTCCAGCTCGAGGCCGACCATCCCGAACTGGTCACGCCCGAGTCGCCCACCCAGCGGGTCGGCGCCGCGCCGCTGGCGGCGTTCGGCAGCGTGCGCCACGCGGTGCCCATGCTGTCGCTGGGCAACGCCTTCGATCCGGAAGACGTGCAGGCCTTCGATCGCCGGGTTGCCGATACCTTGCGCGGGGCCGGGCTGCTGGGCCTGGACCAGCAGCCGGAGTATTTCTGCGAATTGAAGCTCGACGGCCTGGCCATCAGCCTGCGCTATGAAGACGGCAACCTGGTGCAGGCGGCCACGCGCGGCGACGGCCAGACCGGCGAGGACGTGACCGCCAACGTGCGCACCATCCGCGTCGTGCCGCTGCGGCTGAAAGGGGCGGCGCCGCGCGTGCTGGAGGTCCGCGGCGAAGTGCTGATGAACCGGGCCGACTTCGAGCGCCTGAATCGCACCCAGGCCGCGCGCGACGAAAAGGTCTTCGTCAACCCGCGCAATGCGGCCGCCGGCAGCCTGCGCCAGCTGGATCCGCGCATCACCGCCCAGCGCCCGCTGCGTTTTTTCGCCTATAGCTGGGGCGAGGTGCATGGTTTGCCGGGCAAGCAGGCAGGCTTGTTCGAAGAGCCGGCGCCCGGCGTGCGCAACGAGTCCACGCTGCCGCACGATAGCCACGGCGCCATGCTGGAGTGGCTGGCCGGGCTGGGCCTGCCGGTCAATGCCAGGTACAACCGCCGGGTGGTCGGCGCCGAGGGGCTGCTGGCTTTCTATGAGCAGGTCGGGCGCGAGCGTGCCGGCCTGCCCTACGACATCGACGGCGTCGTCTACAAGGTGAATTCGCTGCCGGCCCAGAAAGTGCTGGGTTTCGTGGCACGCGCCCCGCGTTTCGCGCTGGCGCACAAGTTCCCGGCCGAGGAGGCCACCACCCGGCTGCTCGACATCGAGGTGCAGGTCGGGCGCACCGGCGCCATCACGCCGGTGGCGCGGCTGCAGCCGGTATTCGTGGGCGGGGTGACGGTGACCAATGCCACCCTGCACAACGAGGACGAGATCCGCCGCAAGGACGTGCGCATCGGCGACACGGTGGTGGTGCGACGCGCCGGCGACGTGATCCCGGAAGTGGTCGCCCCGGTGCCCGAGCAGCGCCCGGCGGATGCCCGCGAGTTCGTCATGCCCACCGCCTGTCCGGTGTGCGGCTCGGCCATCGAGCGCCCCGAGGACGAGGCCATCGCGCGCTGCACCGGCGGATTGTTCTGCGCCGCGCAGCGCAAGCAGACCCTGCTGCACGCGGCGGGCCGCAAGGCGCTCGACATCGACGGCCTGGGCGAGAAACTGATCGATCAGCTGGTGGAAAGCGGCCGGGTCAAGTCGCTGGCCGACCTGTACAGCCTGACCGCCTTCGAACTGGCGGCGCTCGAACGCATGGGCAAGAAATCGGCCGAGAACCTGGTGGCCGCGATCGACAAGGCGCGCACGCCGACGCTGGGACGGCTGCTGTTCGCGCTGGGCATACGCCACGTGGGCGAGACCACCGCGCGCGACGTGGCCCGTCATTTCGGCACCATCGAAAGCATCATGGACGCCGACGAAGAAGCGCTGGCCGGCGCCCCCGACGTCGGGCCGGTGGTGGCCGGCTCGATCCGCCGTTTCTTCGCCGAGCCGCACAACCGCGAGATCATCCACTTGCTGGCGGAGCAGGGCGTGCACCCCGTGGCGGAAGCCGGCCCGCAGGGCAATACGCTGGCGGGCAAGACCTTCGTGCTGACCGGCACCATGCCCAACTGGACCCGCGACGAAGCCACCCGCCACATCCTGGCCGCTGGCGGCAAGGTCAGCGGCTCCGTCTCCAAGAAGACCGCCTACGTCGTGGCGGGCGAGGATGCCGGCAGCAAGCTGGCCAAGGCGCAGGAGCTGGGAGTCACCGTGCTGGACGAGGACGGGCTGAAAGCGCTGCTGGGCGTGTAGCTTTGAAGGGGTGTCAGGCATCTGCGGAGCCTGACACCGACGTGTGCGGCGGCTGTCTCGACGATGCGACGCCAAAAACAAGAATGCCCGCGCAATGCGGGCATTCTTTTGTGGGCACGGCGCCGCGAATTACTTGATCGTGGCTTTTTCGCGCAGTTCTTTCTGGTAGTCCGACAGCGTCTGCTGGCGCAGCATTTCTTCCAGTTGCGGGCGCACCTGGTCGAGTGGCGGGAATTCCACGGGGCGGGTGTCCTCTACCTGGATGACGTGCCAGCCGAACTGCGTCTGCACCGGCTTGTCGGCCAGCTGGCCCTTCTTCAGGCTGCTGACGGTGTCGGCGAACGGCTTGACGTAGTTGGTGGGCGCGGCCCAGCCCAGGTCGCCGCCATTGGCGGCGCTGCCCGGGTCCTTGGAGTTCTTCTTGGCCAGGTCGGCGAACTTGCCCTTGTTGCTCTTGACCTGGGCCAGCAGGTCGTTGGCGGTTTTCTCGTCTTCGACCAGGATGTGGCGGACCTTGTATTCCATCTTGCCGGCCTGCTGCTGCTTGACCTTGTCGTACTCGGCCTGCACCTGCTTGTCGGAGACCGGGTGCTTCTGCAGGTAGTCGGCCATCAGGGCGCGCACCAGGATGCCCTGGCGGGCCAGTTCGATCTCGGTCTGCACGTCGGGCTGCTTGGCGATGCCGTCTTTCTCGGCCGCCTGCACGAACACCTGGCGGTTGATCATTTCCTGCTTGACCTGCTCGCGCAGTTGCGGGGAGTCGGTGGCGCCCTGGCTGACCAGCAGCTTGACGAACTGATCCAGTTCCTGCTGCGAGATGGCCTTGCCGTTGACGGTGGCGACGTTCTGCGCGAAGGCGGGCAGCGCGACCGCGCAAGCCGCGGCCAGCATCACGATGCGTTTCATGGGAATCCTTTAATGCCGTTACTGGGGAGCTTGGGCGTCTAGCGCAAGCGCATGGATGGGATGAGGGATCAAATCGTGCAAAAGATCATACACCAGGCGATGGCGGGCCACCGGCGACAGGCCGGCAAAGCGCGCGGCCACGATATGCACGTGGTAGTGGCCGGCGCCGCCTTGCGCGCCGGCATGGCCGGCGTGCAGGTGCGAATCGTCGCGGATGTCCAGGGCGATGGGCTCGAGCGCCGCCAGGCGCGCGCGGATCAGCTCGATGCGATCGGTGTGGTCAGGCATGGGAAGGGAATGGCGATGAAGCGGCGGGTCAGTCTTTGCCGGTGTCGTTGCCGGCCTCGGATTGGCGTGGCTGCTGGATGTGGCGGCCCAGCCACACCGACTGGCCGATCACGAAGGCCACCAGCAGGCCCATCAGGCCGAACACCTTGAAGTTGACCCACTGCGATTCGGTGAAATGCCCGGAGAAAGCGACATACAGGTTGATGGCGCCGGCCGCCAGGAAAAACAGCGCCCAGCTCAGGTTGAGCTTGTCCCAGGCATGGTCGGGCAATTCGACCTGCGTGCCCAGCAGGCGCCGCATGAGGTTGCGGCCGAACAGCACGCGCGCGCCCAGCAGCGCCCCGCCGAACAGCCAGTACAGGACGGTGGGCTTCCATTTGATGAAGACGTCGCTGTGCAGCCACAACGTGGCGCCGCCGAAAATGACGATGACCGACAGGTTGATCCAGTGGGTGGCCTCGATGTGCTTGCCGGTGACGCGCAGCCATATGAACTGGGCGCCCGAGGCGGCGATGGCCACCGCCGTGGCGGTATAGATGTCGGCGAACCGGTACGCGACGAAGAACAGGATCAGCGGGAAGAGGTCGAACAGGAATTTCTTCATTCAGTCTTCGAGCGGTTCGAATTTGAGCGACAGCGAATTGATGCAGTAGCGCAGCCCGGTGGGCTCGGGGCCGTCGGGGAAGACATGGCCGAGGTGGGCGTCGCAGATATTGCACAGCACTTCGGTGCGGACCATGCCGTGCGAGGTGTCGCGTTCTTCGCGCACCCGGGCCGGATCGATGGGCTCGAAATAGCTGGGCCAGCCACAGCCGGCGTCGAACTTGGTGTCGGAGGCGAACAGGGGGGTGCCGCAGCCCACGCAGCGGTATATGCCGTGGGTGGTGGTGTCCCAGTAACGGCCGGTGAAGGCGCGTTCGGTGCCTTTCTGGCGCACCACGGCGTATTCTTCGGGCGTGAGCTGGGCGCGCCATTCGGCGTCGGTCTTGCGTACTTTTTCCATATGCACTCTTGGAGTCCCGTTCCGCGGAATGGTTCGGGCATAATCCGACCCCATGTTAATCGAGTTTGACCAGGCGGTTGTTTCCACGCCCCATTCCCAGGCGCTGCGCGGGGTCAGCCTGACCCTGGCGCAGCGGCGCATCGGCGTGGTCGGCCCGAACGGGGCCGGCAAGAGCACCCTGGCCAAGCTGCTCAATGGCCTGGTGCTGCCGACCGCCGGGCGGGTCACGGTGGATGGCCTGGACACCCGGCGCGAATTGAAGGCCGTGCGCCGCCGGGTGGGGTTCGTATTCCAGAACCCGGAAAACCAGATTGTCTATCCCATCGTACGCGAAGACATGGCGTTCGGCCTGAAAAACCGCGGCCTGGATGGGGCCGAATGCGCCCGACGCATCCAGGCCAGCCTGGCGCGGCTGGGGGTGGACCACCTGGCCGACCGGGCCAGCCACACCTTGTCCGGGGGCGAATGCCAGCTGGTGGCGCTGGCCGCGGTGCTGGTCATGGAGCCGGCCCTGGTGGTGTTCGACGAGCCGACCACCCAGCTGGACCTGCGCAACCGCAACCGGGTCGCCCGCGCCATCGGCGAGCTGGACCGGCCGGCGGTGGTGGTGAGCCACGACCTGGACCTGCTGCAGGATTTCGAGCGCGTGCTGGTCGTGGTGGACGGCCGCATCGCGGCCGACGACGCGCCCGGCGCCGCGCTGCGCTGGTATCGCGAGCACTGCGCATGATGGTCGAACCCTTGTACGTGCGCGGCCGCAGTCCGTTGCACCGGTTGCCGGCGGCGCTCAAGCTGGCGGCGCTGGTGGCGGCCGGCGCCGGCCTGTTCCTGGTGCACGACCCGCGCCTGCTGGCGATCGCCGCGGGCGTGGCCGGGCTGCTGGTCTGGTCTACCGGGGTGGGGGCGGGGGCCCTGTGGCGCCAGACGCGCGGGCTGCTGTGGGTGCTGGCCGCGATCGGCTTGTTCGCGGGCGCGTTCCAGGGCTGGCTGCACGCGCTGGGCGTGTTGCTGCGCATTGTTGCGCTGGTGGGGCTGGCCCTGGCGGTGACGCTGTCGACCCGCAGTTCCGATTTGATCGCCGTCTGCGAGCGGGCCTTGCTGCCCTTGCAGCGGCTTGGCCTGCTGGACGCCGGCAAGGTCGCCCTGGCCCTGGCGCTGGCCCTGCGCTTCGTGCCGGAGATCTGGCGGCATTTCCAGGAGATCCGCGAGGCGCAGGCCGCGCGCGGCCTGGCGCGGCACCCGCTGGCCCTGGTCGTGCCGCTGGTGGTGCGCACGCTCAAGCGGGCCGACGAAGTCGCCCAGGCCATCGATGCGCGCAGTTGAGCCGCGGGCGCGTGCCTGCCGTTTTTCATTCCCCGACGTCGTTCCGACCAGGAGCCTTCGATGAAAACCAGAGATGTCGTGCTGATTGCCTTGTTCGCCGCGCTGATCGTGGTGCTGAGCCTGGTGCCGCCGATCCCGCTGCCCGCGATCCCGGTGCCGGTGACCCTGCAGACGCTGGGCACCATGCTGGCGGGCGCCATGCTGGGGCCGTTGCGCGGGGGCCTGGCCTGCTTGCTGTATTTGGTGCTGGCCGCCATCGGCCTGCCGGTGCTGCCGGGCGGACGGGGCGGCCTGGGCGTGTTTTTCGGGCCGACCGGCGGTTTCCTAGTGGGTATGACGCTGGGTGCCGTGGTGACTGGCTGGCTGGCGCGCCAGGCGGCCGCCCGCGTGCAGCGCGGCGGGCTTGCCGTGGCGGCGTATGCGGCGGCGTGCGTGGTTGGGGGCATTCTATTGGTGTACGCAGTGGGCGTGCCCTGGCTGGCCGCCGTGACGCAGATGGAGTTGGGCAAGGCGGCGCTGGCGGTGGCGGCTTTCGTGCCGGGCGACCTGGTCAAGGCCGTGGTGGCCGGCTGGGTGGCGTGGCGGGTGGAGCGGGTGTGGCCGTTGCTCCGGGAATCCCCTTACTGACGTGTATTTGCAAACTCGGCAAGATTCGCCATTATCAAATGCGTTCGATTTTTACCGTGAGCGGAGGTTTCCGGGTCGGTGGATGGAGTGCGGGATTGGGTGGTCGTGGCATGCACGAGGGCGGATTGTGTTCTTGAGACGTCCAGGCCGGGGCTGGCGCGCGCGGGCCGGCCACGTCGCTCGGCTCGGGCGCGCCACCAGGCGCCCTCGGCCCCCTGCGGGGCTGCCCTCGCTCCAACTGGCCGGCCGCGCGCGCCAGCCCCGGCCTAGACTCGCGGCGGCGGCATGCCTGGTCCGCTGACGAGCGGTTGGCGGATCGGCGGGCTATACCGATGCCTGGCATCGCATGTAGGTGTCACACCCCTGCGTACAGCCGTGCTCGAGGAGACGACGTGGACGGGGCCTGACACCGATATGAGACATTGCGAGCCCGCGCGTGCCGGCGGGGCCCGGGCGGCCAGTTGGAGCGAGGGCAGCCCCGCAGGGGGCGAGGGCGCCTGGTGGCGCGCCCGAGCCGAGCGACGTGGCCGCCCGGGCCCCGCCGGCACGCGCGGGCGTCTCAAGAACTCAAGAATTCAAAAATCCAAACACCTCAACCATTAACAAGCAGCTCAACGCCAACTCACTACACTAGGGAAGTCACGGGGTTTTATTTGAAGGGTATTTGATACACTTCAAGGCCGTTTAAGCATTTTTCTGTATGACGTTCAACCGGGCTCGGCGTACCCCGTCGGGGCAATAACAAGAGCCCTCACAGGAGACAACAAATGACGCGCAAGCATTCCCGCTTGTCCGTGGCCGCCGCGGCCGTTGCCTTGAGCCTGCCGCTGCTCGCCGGCGCGCAGGTCAAGGTCGGTGTCACGGTCGCCAGCACCGGTCCCGCCGCTTCGCTGGGCATCCCCGAGCGTAATACCGTCGCCTTGCTGCCGACCGAAGTCGCCGGCCAGAAGATCGAATGGATCGTCCTGGACGACGCCACCGACACCACCCAGGCCGTGAAAAACTCCCGCAAGCTGGTTTCCGAGGACAAGGTCGACGTGCTGGTCGGCACGTCCGTCACGCCAGGCTCGCTGGCGATGGTCGACGTCGCTGCCGAGGCCAAGGTGCCGATGATCAGCGTGGCCGCCAGCGCCAAGATCGTCGAGCCGGTCGACGACAAGCGCCGCTGGGTGTTCAAGACCCCGCAGAACGATGCGCTGATGGCTAGCGCCCTGGCCGACGCCCTGGTCAAGGCCAAGGTCAAGACCCTCGGCTTCATCGGCTTCGCCGACGCCTATGGCGACAGCTGGCTGGCCGTGATGCGCGACGCCCTCAAGGGCAAGGGCATCGAGATCACCGCCGTCGAGAAATACGGCCGCACCGATACCAGCGTTACCGGCCAGGTGCTCAAGCTGGTCAGCGCCAAGCCCGACGCCATCCTGATCGCCGGAGCCGGCACGCCGTCGGCCCTGCCGCAAAAAGAACTGCGCGCCCGCAACTACCAGGGCACCATCTACCAGACCCACGGCGCCGCCAACAATGATGTGCTGCGCGTCTGCGGCAAGGACTGCGAAGGCATGCTGCTGCCCGCGGGCCCGCTGCTGGTGGCCGAGCAACTGCCCGACAGCAACCCGGTGAAGAAATCGGCGCTGGCCTACACCCAAGCCTACGAGGCCAAGCACGGCGACGGCTCGACCAACACCTTCGGCGGCCATATGTGGGATGCCGGCCAGCTCATCGTGGCCGCGCTGCCCACCGCGCTCAAGAGCGGCGCCAAGCCCGGCACGCCGGAATTCCGCGCCGCCATGCGCGACGCGCTGGAAGGCATCAAGGACTTGCCCGCCTCGCAAGGGGTGTTCAACATGAGCGCCACCGATCATGCCGGCTTCGACGAGCGCTCGCGCGTCATGGTCAAGGTGGAAAAGGGCAAGTGGGTATACCAGCCCGACCTGTGACCGTATTGCCGCCGGCGCGGCGCCGCCGCCCCGCCGGCATCTCCGCGCACCGGCCGCCAGGCCGGTGTGTCGTATTCGCGGCATTGTCCGGAGCGGGGCCGGCGATGCCCGGAAACCCATAAGGTAGTGGTTCGATGGATTTCTCTATAGCGCTGATCCTGCTGCAGGACGGCATCGTCAACGGTGCCATCTATGCACTGCTGGGCATGGCGCTGGTGCTGGTCTTCACCGTCACCCGTGTCATCTTCATTCCGCAGGGCGAGTTCGTGGCGTTCGGCGCCTTGACGCTGGCCATGCTGGTCAACGGCCGCGTTCCCGGCACGGCTTATCTGCTGCCGCTGTTGGGCGGCATCGTGCTGGTGCTGGAAATACTGCGCGCCCTGCGCACCGGCAGCTGGGCCGCGCTGCCCAAGGTGCTGGCCAGCTGCGTGGCGCTGCCGCTGGCGCTGCTGTGGCTGACCACTTCCTATGTGGGCAGCGACAATTCCCTGTGGTTGAACATGCTGCTCGCGCTGGTGCTCATCATCCCGATGGGGCCGATGGTGTACCGCATCGTCTACCAGCCGCTGGCCGAGGCATCGGTCCTGGTGCTGCTGATCGTGTCGGTGGCGGTGCATTTCGCGCTGACCGGACTGGCGCTGGTGTTTTTCGGCGCCGAAGGCTGGCGTACGCCCGCCTTCGTGAGCGGCCAGGTCGAGCTCGGGCCGGTGACCTGGTCGGCGCAGAGCCTGTTCGTGGTCGGCACTTGCGCGCTGCTTATCGTGGCGCTGTGGCTGTTCTTCGACAAGACCCTGTACGGACGGGCGCTGCGCGCCACCGCGGTGAACCGCCGCGGCGCGCGCCTGGTGGGCATCAGCACCGCCATGTCGGGTAGCCTGACCTTCACGCTGGCGGTGGCCATCGGCGCCATGTCGGGCATGCTGATCGCGCCCATCACCACGGTTTACTACGACACCGGTTTCCTGATCGGCCTGAAGGGCTTCGTGGGCGCCATCATCGGCGGGCTGGGCAGCTACCCGGTGGCGGCCGCCGGCGCGGTGCTGGTCGGCGTGCTGGAGGCTTTCTCGTCGTTCTGGGCCAGCGCCTACAAAGAAGTCATCGTGTTCACACTGATCATCCCGGTTCTGGTGTGGCGTTCGTTCGGCAGCCATCACGCCGACGACGAGGAGTGATCCCCATGAACCCCATGAACCGCATCCTGCTCATCCTGTTCGTCGCCTTTATCGCGATCCTGCCGCTGGTGCCGGCCACGCCGGAATTCTGGATCACGCAACTCAACTACATCGGGCTGGCCGCCATGGTCGCGCTGGGCCTGGTGCTGCTGACCGGCGTGGGCGGGCTGACCTCGTTCGGCCAGGCCGCCTTCGTCGGGCTGGGCGCCTACACTACCGCCGTGTTGACCAGCCACTATGGCGCATCGCCCTGGCTGGCGCTGCCGGTGGGTTTGCTGCTGACCGCCGTGGTGGCGTATTTGCTGGGCATCATCACGCTGCGCCTTTCCGGCCATTACCTGCCGCTGGGCACGATCGCCTGGGGGCTGTCGCTGTATTTCCTGTTCGGCAACCTGGACTGGCTGGGCAAGCACGACGGCATCGCCGGGCTGGAGCCGATCAGCGTGTTCGGCTTTTCGCTGGCCAGCGGGCGCCACATTTACTACTTGATCTGGCTGTTCCTGCTGCTCTCGCTGTGGGCCACCAGTAACCTGTTGAGCTCGCGTCCCGGGCGCGCCATCCGGGCCCTCAAGAGCGGCGCCGGCATGGCCGAGTCGATGGGCGTCAACACCGCCGCCTACAAGGTGGTGATCTTCGTCTGGGCCGCGCTGCTGGCCTGCCTGTCGGGCTGGATCTACGCCCACATGCAGCGCGCCGTCAGCCCCAGCCCGTTCGGCTTGAACTACGGCATCGAATACCTGTTCATGGCGGTGGTCGGCGGCGCCGGCCATGTCTGGGGCGCGCTGGTGGGGTCGGCCGTCATCCTGGGCCTGAAAGACCAGTTGCAGAGCCTGTTGCCGGCCTTGCTGGACACCAGCGCCAACTTCGAGCTGATCGTCTTCGGCGTACTGTTGATCCTGGTGCTGCAGTACGCGGCCAATGGCTTGTGGCCGATCCTGTCGGCCGGCTGGGCGCGCCTGACCGGGGCGGCCGGCTCGCGCCGGCGCCTGGCAGCCCCGCCGGCGGCGCCGGCCCTGCCGCATCGCGAGCGGCCGCAGGGCGGCGCGCTGGTGCTGGAAGTCGATGCCGTGCGCAAAGAGTTCGGCGGGCTGGTTGCCGTCAACGACATTTCCTTCAAGGTGCGCGCCGGCGAGATCGTCGGCCTGATCGGCCCCAACGGCGCAGGCAAGAGCACGACCTTCAACCTGATCAGCGGGGTGTTGCCCGCCACGCGCGGCCAGGTGCGCTTCCTGGGCGAGCGCATCGATGGCCAGTCGGCGCGCGAGATCGCCCGGCGCGGCGTCGGTCGCACGTTCCAGCACGTGCAATTGCTGCCCGGCATGTCAGTGCTCGAGAACGTGGCGCTGGGCGCACACCTGCGTTCCGACGTCGGCGTAATGGCCGGCGCCCTGCACAGCGAGCGGGCGCAGGAAGCACGCCTGCTGCACGAAGCGGCCCAGCAGCTCACCCGGGTCGGGTTGGGGGATTATCTGTACGAACAAGCCGGCAACCTGGCACTGGGCCAGCAACGCATCCTGGAGATCGCGCGGGCGCTGGCCAGCGACCCCGTCCTGCTGCTGCTCGACGAGCCCGCCGCCGGCCTGCGCTACAAGGAAAAGCAGGAGCTGGCGCAGGTGCTGGAGCAGTTGCGCGCCGAGGGCATGAGCATCCTGCTGGTGGAACACGATATGGACTTCGTCATGCGCCTGACCAACCACCTGGTGGTGATGGATTTCGGCACCAAGCTGGCCGAAGGCGTACCGGCCGAGGTGCAGCAGAACCCCGCCGTGCTGGAAGCCTACCTCGGCGGCATCGACGACGATCTGCCGGAGGCCGGGGCGGCCGTGCCGGCCGACGGGAGCGCGCAATGAGCCAGCAACCGATTCTCGAAGTGCGCGGGCTGTGCGCCCGCTACGGCAAAGTCGGCGCGCTCAGCGAAGCGACCCTGAGCGTGGCGCCGGGCAGTATCGTCACGGTGATCGGCGCCAACGGCGCGGGCAAGTCCACTTTGCTCAATGCCATGATGGGGGCGCTGCCGACCACCGGCCATGCCTCCGGCGCCGTCTGCTACGCGGGCGCCGACGTATCCGGCTGGCCGGTCGAGCGGCGCGTCGCCGCCGGCATGTCGCTGGTCCCCGAACGGCGCGAGCTGTTCGGCAGCATGTCGGTGGAAGACAACCTGCTGCTGGGCGGATTCCGCCGCTACCGGGCGCGCGAAAGCGGCTGGCGCGGCACGCTGGACGAGGTCTTCGAGCTGTTTCCGCGCCTGCGCGAACGGCGGCGCCAGGAAGCCGGCACGCTGTCGGGCGGCGAACGCCAGATGCTGGCGGTCGGCCGGGCGCTGATGGCCAAGCCGCGCCTGCTGATGCTGGACGAGCCCAGCCTGGGCCTGGCGCCGCGCATCGTGCGCGAGATTTTCCACATCATCGCGCGGCTGCGCGAAACCGGCGTGGCCATCCTGCTGGTCGAGCAGAACGCCCGCGCCGCGCTGCAGGTGGCCGACTACGGCTACGTGCTCGAGACCGGCGAGGTCATCCTGCACGGGCCGGCGCGCGAACTGGCCGGCAATCCGCGGGTGATCGAAAGCTACCTGGGGCTGGGCAAGGGGAGCTGAAGCGTGGTGCCGCGGTGTCAGGCACCTGCGGACCCTGACACCTGCAACACTCGTTGTCGGGCTGGACCCGCTAGGTCTTGCTGCCGGGCCAGCGGCCGCCCAGCGCCTGGGTGGCCGCGGCGGCCGCCGCGCCGGCCAGCCGCGACATTTTCTTGACGGCGGCCGGGGTGAAGCGTTCCTTCGGGCCGGACAGCGAGATGGCTCCGCACATTTCGCCGTCCGGGCCGAATACCGGGCAGGCCACTGCCGCGCAGTTCGGGTCGCGCTCGCCCATGGAGATCATGCTCAGGCCGGCCTCCGCGACGGGCTGGCGCTTGATCAGGTAGGCCGTCAGCAGGCGGCCGGCGGCGCCCTTGTCGAGCGGCAGCAGGTCGCCGACGCGGATGCGGTCCAGCGTCGAGTGGTGCGAGTCGACGCGCAGCAGGCACATGCGCGTGCGGGCGTCGTGGTAGGCATGGAACGACGCGCTCTCGGTGCCCTGGTCGACCAGTTGCTGCAACAGCGGCTGCACCGTTTCGGTCAGGCGGTAGGTGGCTTCGTAGGCGCGCCCCAGGCGGTGCGCGTACGGGCCGAGCGCATAGCGCCCGTCGTTGCGGCGCACTACCAGGGCGGCCTTTTCGAGCGACGCGATGAGCCGCAGCAAAGTGCTTTTGTAGAAGCCCGTGGCGCGGGACAGGTCGGCCAGCGTGATGGCGTCGGTGTGTTGCGCGACGGCATCGACGATGGCCAGTGCGCGTTCGACGGCGGCTACGCCGTCGGAGGAGGGCTCGGGTTGGGGGCTGCGAGGCATGGACGAGGGTGCGGGGTTTAGGCCGAATCCGCGTCGACGAGCCGGCTGATCACCGGAAAATAGCGGTTGCCGTGGCCTTGCTCGATGGCGGCCGCGAACCACTGATCGACGGTGCGCGCGCCCGGCGCGTCGACGCCGGTCTGCGCGGCCAGGGCCAATGCGTAGCGCAGGTCCTTGCGGGCATATTCGACCGGAAAGGCTTTTTCGGGAAATTCACCGGGGAGAATAGCCTTTAAGCCATGGTTGCGCAACGCGAAGCTGTCGGCCGAGCCGCGCGTGAAGGTCTCCAGCAGCACCTGCGGGTCGACTCCCGAGCGCCGCGCGATGGCGCGCGCCTCCGACAGCGCCGCGACGGTCTCGAACAGCACCATGTTGTTGAGGATCTTGACCACCTGGCCGCAGCCCACGGGGCCGCAGTGGGTGATCTCCGACGCGAAGGTGGCGATCAGCGGCCGCACCCGCGCGTACACCTCGGCGGTGGCGCCCACCATCACGGACAGCGTGCCGGCCTCGGCCGCCGCGCGCGTGCGGGCCACTGGCGCGTCGATGAAAATGGCGCCCTTGGCGGCGAACTCGGCGGCCAGCGCGCGGGTGACGTCGACCGGCGATGTGCTGGTGTCCACGATCACCTGGCCGGGCCGCGTGTTGGCCAGCAGCCCCTGGGGCGCGCGCGCGACCTCGGCCACGACCTCGCCCGAAGGGAGGGAAAGGAACAGGACGTCGCTGCGCGCCGCCACGTCCGCCAGCGCGACGGCCGCGGCGACGCCGTGCGCGGCCAGCCGCTGCAGCGGGGCGGGGTTGCTGTCGTAGCCCAGCACGGGCAGCCCGCCTTTTTGCGCCAGGTTGCGGCAGATGGGTTCGCCCATAACACCCATGCCGATGAAGCCGGCATGCTTGAAATCAGTCATGTGAGTGGTCTCCGTGATTGTCGCGGCCTGCTTACAGGCCCCAGTAGATGCCCTTGGATTGCTGGTACAGGCGCAGCCCGGACAAGCCTTTCTCGCGCCCGATGCCGCTTTGCTTGAAGCCGCCGAACGGCGTGGCGATGGAAAGCTGCTTGTAGGTGTTGATCCATACGCTGCCCGCTTCCAGCCGGCGCGCCACCCGCCAGGCGCGCCGGTAATCGGCGGTCCAGATACCCGCCGCCAGCCCGTACGCGCTGTCGTTGGCCTGGGCGACCAGGTCTTCCTCGTCGTCGAACGGCAGCACGCACAGCACCGGTCCGAAGATTTCTTCGCGCACCACGCGGGCGTTGCCGTCCAGCCGGCCCAGGATGGTCGGCAGATAGAACGCGCCCGCCCGCAGCGCGTCGCTGTCGGGGCGGCGCCCGCCCAGCAGGATCTCGCCGCCGTCTTCCAGCGCCGAACCCACCATGCCCTCGATCTTGTCGCGATGCGCGAACGAGGCGATCGGTCCCATCTGCGCGCCGGCCGCATCCGGCAAATCGACCTTGAGCCGCCCGGCCCGCGCCACCAGCCGTTCCACGAAGGCCTGCGCGATGCCGCGCTGCACGTACAGCCGCGAGCCGGCCACGCAGGATTGGCCGCTGCCTTCGAAGATGCCGCCGATGACGGCATCGATGGCGGCGTCCTGCTCGGCGTCGGCGAACACGATGTGCGGCGACTTGCCGCCCAGCTCGAGCGCCACCGGCATCAGCTTGTCGGCGGCCACCCGCGCGATCGCCCGGCCGCTGGCGGTGCCGCCGGTGAACGACACCATGCGCACGCCGGGATGTTCCACCAGCCGCTTGCCGGCCGTGGCGCCCAGCCCGGTGATGACGTTGAGGATGCCCGGCGGCAGGCCGGCCTCGAGCGCGATGCGGCCCAGTTCGAGCGCCGGCGAGGAAGTGACCTCCGACGGCTTGAGGATGACCGCGTTGCCCGCCGCCAGTGCCGGCGCGACCTTCTGCGCCTCCATGGTCATGGGCGAATTCCATGGCGTGATGGCCGCCACCACGCCATAGGGCTCGTACTGCGTCATCGACAGGTAATCGCCGCGCGGCGGCGTGACTTCGGCCGTGAGCGTCTCGCACACGCCGGCGTAATAGCGGAACGTGGCCGACGCGCTGGCGACCTGGGCCCGGCATTCCGCCTGGACCTTGCCGTTCTCGATCATCTGCAGGCGCGCCAGCGTATCGGCATGGCGGTCCATGCCGTCGGCAATGGCGCGCAGCAAGGCGGCCCGCTTGTGCGGCAGCATGTCGCGCCAGGCGGGCTGCCGCACGGCATTCCAGGCGCTCTCGACAGCCTGGTCCACGTGGGCCTCGGAGGCCGCGCTGATCAGGAAATTGGCTTGCCCCGTGGCTGGGTTGACGGATTCGAACGCCTGGCCGGGCGCGGCGATCCATTCGCCGGCGATGAGCAGCGGCTTGAGGGCGGGAGGGGTTTCAGAAGCGGCGGACATGCATGCGGTTCCTTGTCGTGGCGTGGCTGTCCGCAGGTGGGGAAAACCTGGATGACAGCATTTTGTCGTTGACACCTTGTCGGGCGCAACCTATAAAATAGAATACGTGTTCTGTAGAACGGAACACAAAGAATATTACAAACGATCCTGAGATGACAAGAGGAGATTCGTAAAAATGCTCAAGCAGTGGATCCGCGCCGGCCTGTGCGCGATGGTGTTGACAGGCGCGGCGGCGCACGCCGATCCGTATCCCGCCAGACCGGTCAGCATGGTCGTGCCCTATCCCGCCGGCGGGGCCACCGACGTGGTGGCGCGCGCCGTGGCGGAGCAGCTGACGCAAGCCTGGAAGCAGCCCGTGGTGGTGGAGAACCGTGCCGGCGCCGGCACCACGATCGCCGCGGCCGCCGTGGCGCGCGCGCCGGGCGATGGCTACACGCTGTTCATGACCACGTCGGCGCACACCATCAGCGGCCATCTCTATCCCCAGCTGCCGTACGACCCGGTCAAGGACTTCGCGCCGATCACGCTGGTCACCAAGGTGCCGCTGGTGCTGGTGGTGAATCCCGCGGTGCCGGCCGCCACGCTGCCCGAGTTCCTGGACTACCTGAAGGCGCATGGCGACAAGGTCAATTTCGCGTCGCCCGGCAATGGCACCGCCCAGCACTTGAGCGGCGAGCTGTTCAAGCTGGCCACGCAATCGCAGATCATCCACGTGCCATACCGGGGCGACGCGCCGGCGTTCACCGACCTGGCGGGCGGGCAGGTGCAGATGATGCTGGCCACCATCACCTCCGCGTTGCCGCTCATCAAGTCCGGCAAGCTGCGCGCGCTGGCCGTGGCGCATGGCAAGCGCGTGCCGGCCCTGGCGGAGGTCCCCACCTTCGCGGAGGCCGGCATGCCCGGGTTCGAGGCCGCCACCTGGTTCGGCCTGCTGGCGCCCGCCTCGCTGCCGCCCGGACTGGCCCAGCGCATCTACCAGGACGTCGCGCGCATCGTCGACACCCCGCAGATGCGCCAGCGCATCGAGGCGCTGGGCGGCGATGTCGCCAACAGCACGCCGCAGCAATTCGCCGAGTTCATTGCCGCCGAACAGCAGAAGTGGGGCAAGGCGGTGCAGGCGGCAGGGGCCGCCAAACCCTAGCGGCGACGCCGCTCGCACAAACACAAGAGGAGACATCAATGAACAAGAGCACATCCTGGCTGGCCGCCGCCTGCGCGGCGTTGTCCCTGGCCGGCGCGGCGCCGGCGTCGGCCGCCTATCCCGACGCGCCCGTGAAGTTCGTGGTGGGCTTCAGCCCGGGCAGCACCATCGACAGCGTGGCGCGTATCGTGGGCGACGCCCTGGCCGCCCGCACCGGACAGTCTTTCGTGGTGGAAAACAAGACCGGCGCCAACGGCATGATCGCGGCCCGCACGGTGGCCCAGGCCGATGCCGACGGCTACACCATCCTGATCAGCAATTCCAGTTCCATCACGGTCAATCCCTTGCTCTACAAGGACCTGGGCTACCACCCGCTGAAGGATTTCGAACCGGTCAGCACCGTGGTGGCCGTGCCGTTCGTACTGACCATCAATCCCGGCAGCAGCCGCATGCAAGCGGTGGACAGCGTCCAGGACCTGGTTGCCATGGCGCGGCGCAACCCCGGCTCGGTCAGCTACGGGTCGGCCGGCAACGGCAACCTGATGCACCTGGCTGGCGCCCAGCTGGCCACCATGGCGGAAGTGCAGATGCTGCACGTGCCCTACCGCGGCGCGGCGCCCATGGAAGCGGGCCTGTTGGCCAATGAGGTGGATTTCGGCTTCGACACGCTGTCGGGCGTGCCGCTCATCAAGTCCGGCAAGCTCAAGGCGCTGGCCGTGTCCACCAAGGAGCGCTGGCACGACCTGCCCGACGTCCCCGCGGTGGCCGAGCTTGGCTACCCGGAATTCGACATTTCCTTCTGGGTCGGCGTGTTCGCGCCGGCCGGCACGCCGCCCGAGGTCGTGGCCAGCCTGAACCAGGCCATAGCCGCCGCCGCCGCCGACCCCCAGGTGCGCCAGCGGCTGGCTGCCCAGGGCCGGCCGGCGACGCAGTCGCCGCAGGCTTTCCGCGCCAAGATCGCCGATGAGCTGAAACAAAACCAGGCGCTGATCCAGCGCGCCAACATCAAGATCGATTGACCACGCCGGCGGCCATGCCGGCGCGAAAAGGAGCAAAGCGTGTCGTGGCAGAACGAACTGGATGAGCTCGCCTTGCGCAAGCAGCTGGCGGCCCGCATGGGCGGCGAGGAGAAAGTGCGGCGCCATCGCGACGGCGGCAAATTGCCGGTGCGCGAGCGCATCGAGCGCATGGTGGACGCGGACTCGTTCCGCGAAGTGGGAGCGCTGGCCGGCAGCGGCCAGTACGATGAGCAAGGACGCCTGCTCGACCTGACTCCCTCCAACCTGTTGATCGGGCGGGCCCGCATCGACGCGCGGCCGGTGGTGGTGGCCGCCGACGATTTCACCGTGCGCGGCGGCGCCAACGACGGCGCGGTCGGCGACAAGCTGGTCGAGTCCGAGCGCATGGCGCAGGACCTGCGCGTGCCGCTGGTGCGGCTGGTGGACGGCACCGGCGGCGGCGGGTCGGTGCGCAATGTCGAGGTCAAGGGGCATACCTTGCTGCCCAAGCTGCGCATGTGGCCGTTGATGGCGCAGAACCTCGCCACCGTGCCGGTGGTGTCGCTGGCGCTGGGTTCAGTGGCGGGGCTGGGCGCCGCCCGCGTCGCCGCCAGCCATTACTCGGTCATGGTGCGCGACACGGCGCAGTTGTTCATCGCCGGTCCGCCGGTGGTGGCGCGCATCGGCCAGCAACTGGACAAGAATGAGCTGGGCGGCAGCGACATCCACACCCGCAATGGCGTGGTGGACGACGAAGCGGAATCGGAGGAGGCCGCCTTCGCGATGGCGCGCCGCTTCCTGTCGTACCTGCCGCGCTCGGTGCACGAGCTGCCGCCGCGCGGGCCCGTGCCCGCGGCGGCCGACCCGGACCTGGCCTGGCTGCGCGCGGCCGTGCCGCGCGACAGCCGCGCCGTCTACAAGATGCGGCCGATCGTCGAGGCCCTGGTGGACCCCGGTTCATTCATGGAGCTGGGGCGCCGCTGGGGCCGCGCCGTCATCACCGGGCTGGCGCGCCTGGACGGCTGGCCGGTGGCCGTGTTCGCCAGCGATCCCTACATTTACGGCGGCGGCTGGGACGGGCCCGCCGCCGAAAAATTCACCCGCCTGCTGGACCTGGCGGAAACCTTCCATTTGCCGGTGGTGAATTTCGTCGACATCCCGGGTTTCCAGATCGGGCTCGCGGCCGAGAAATCCGGGGCGATGCGCTATGGGGTGCGCGCCCTGACCGCGGTGGCCCAGTCCACTGTGCCATGGTGCACGATCCTGGTGCGCAAGGCATTCGGCGTGGCCGCCGGCGGGCACCAGAGCGCGGGACGCTTCAACTTCCGCTATGCCTGGCCTTCCGCGCAGTGGGGCTCGCTGCCCATCGAGGGCGGCCTGGAGGTGGCTTACAAAGCCGATATCGAGGCGGCGGCGGACCCGCAGGCCAAGATGCGCGAGATCGAGGCCCGCGTGCGCAGCCTGACTTCGCCGTTCCGCAGCGCCGAGGCCTTCGTGGTCGAGGACATCATCGACCCGGCCGAGACGCGCGCGGTGCTGCGCGAATTCATCGACGTGGTGACGCCCTTGCGCCAGCCCGGCGAACGCCGCGTCGGCTATCGGCCTTGAGGAGCGCGCCATGAAACGCGTATTGGTGGCCAATCGCGGCGCGGTCGCACGGCGCGTGATCCGGGCGCTGCGCGAGCTGGGCCTGGAGTCGGTGGCGGTGTATTCCGAGGCGGATCGCGACATGCCTTATCTGCGCGAGGCCGACCACGCCTGCCTGATCGGCCCGGCGCCGGCCGCGGCCAGCTACCTGGATGCGGCGGCGCTGCTGCGCGCGGCGCGCGAGCACGGTGCCGATGCCGTGCATCCAGGCTACGGCTTCCTGTCCGAGAGCGCCGAATTCGCCCAGGCGGTGGAGGATGCCGGCCTGACCTTCGTGGGCCCGTCGCCGCGCTGGATCCGCCTGCTGGGTCACAAGGTCCAGGCGCGCGAGGCCATGCGCGCGCGCGGCATGCCGATGGTGCCCAGCAGCGCGGTGCTGGGCGATGACCTGGATGCGGTGCGGCAGGCGGCCGCCGGGCTGGGCTATCCGGTGCTGGTCAAGCCGGCGGCGGGCGGCGGCGGCATCGGCATGGTGCCGCTGGCGGGGCCGGACGAGATCGCGACGCAGTGGCCGCGCGCCAGGGCCATGGCCGAGCGCGGCTTCGGGCGCGCCGACCTGTACCTGGAGAAACTGTTGCAGGCGCCGCGCCACGTGGAGTTCCAGTTCCTGGCCGACCGCCACGGCGGCGTGCGCTGCCTGTACGAGCGTGACTGCTCGACGCAGCGTCGCCACCAGAAAGTCATCGAAGAGGCGCCGGCGCCGGGCATCGCGCGCGCCGCGCTGCAGGCGATGGCCGCGCAACTGCAGGAGATCCTGGCGGGCCTGGGCTACGACGTGATCGGCACCGTCGAGATGCTGTATACGCCGCAGACCGGCTTCTCGTTCCTGGAGGTCAATACGCGCCTGCAGGTCGAGCACGCCGTCACCGAGCAGATTACCGGCGTGGACCTGGTGGCCGCCCAGTTGCGGCTGGCCGCGGGCGAACGCATCGACGCGGTGCTGCCGGCCGTGCCCGCGCCGGCGGGCCATGCCGTCCAGGCGCGCGTCTATGCCGAAGACCCGTTGCGTTTCCTGCCATCGCCCGGCCTGCTGCGGGCGTTCGAGCCACCGGCGCAGGACGGCGTGCGGGTCGAGACAGGCTATGCGGCCGGTTGCCGGGTCTCGAGCCACTATGACCCGTTGCTGGCCAAGGTGATTGCCCACGCGGCCACGCGGGACCAGGCGATCGACCGGCTCGGGCAGGCGCTGGCGGCATTCCGCGTCGAAGGCGTCAAGACCAATATTCCATTCGTCATGCGGGTGCTGGCGGACCCGGAGTTCCGGGCCGGGCGGCTGTCGACTGGCATGGCCGCCCGCGTGCTGGCCGCCGCCGACGCGCCCGCGCAGATTTCCTGAGGAGAACGCAATGAGCAAGTTGGAAACACCCGTGGGCGGCCGCGTCGTGTCGGTGGCCGTGAATGCCGGCGACCGCATTGCCGCGGGCGACGTCGTGGCCACGATCGAATCGATGAAAATGGAGATCCCGGTGGAGGCCGAGCGCGGCGGGACGGTCGTGCGCGTACTGGCGGCGCCGGGCGAAGAGGTCGACGAGGGCCGCGCGCTGCTGGAGCTGGAGTGAAGGCCATGCCCATCATTCGCACGGAAATGCGGGCGCAGGGCAGCGTGGCGCTGCTGACGCTCGACCACCCGCCGGTCAACAGCCTGGGCGCCGCCACGCGCCAGGAGCTGCACGCCGCCGTCGACGCCGCGCTGGCCGACCCGCAGGTCGTGGCGGTGGTGCTGGCGGGGGCCGGCAAGCTGTTTTGCGGCGGCGCCGAGATCCGCGAATTCAATACGCCGCAGTCGACCCGCGAGCCGACGCTGCGCGACATCGTCCGGCAGTTCGAGCGCGCCGCCAAGCCTATCGTGGCCGCCATTCATGGCATGGCGCTCGGCGGCGGACTGGAGCTGGCGCTCGGCTGCCACTATCGCGTGGCCCGGCAAGACGCCATGCTGGGCCTGCCCGAGGTGACACTGGGCATTCTGCCGGGCGGCGGCGGCACCCAGCGCCTGCCGCGCGCCATTGGCGTGGCGCGGGCGCTGGACATGATCGTCACGGGCGATCCGGTCGATGCGCGCACCGCGGCGCAATGGGGCCTGGTGGACGCGGTGTTCGAGGACGATCTGGTCGCCCGGGCGGTGGACTATGCGCGGCAGCAGGCCGGCGCCGCGCTCGACCAGCGGGTGCTGGGCGCGCGCCGCGCGGCGCCGCCGGCCGACGCGTCGGCCTATGAGCGGGCGCGCGCGCTGGGCGAACGGCGCTATCGCGGCTGCATCGCGCCGGCCGCTTGCGTGGATTGTGTCGAGCAAGCCGTGGCCAGCGATATCGACACGGGCCTGGCCTATGAGCGCCGGCGTTTCGTCGAACTGGTGGAAGGCGGGCAATCGCGCGCGCAACGGCATTTGTTCTTCGCCGAGCGGCAAGCCCAGAAGCTGCCCGCCGAGTGGCGCGGCGACCTGGCGTTCGCGACTGTCGGCGTGGTGGGCGCCGGCACCATGGGCGGAGGCATTGCCATGAGCCTGGCCAATGCCGGGATCGACGTGGTGCTGGTCGAGCGCGACGCGGCGGCCCTGGAGCGCGGCTGGGCCACCATCCAGAAGAACTATGCCGCCACCGTGGCCAAGGGCCGCCTGACCGGGGCCGAGCGCGACGCGCGCCTGGGCCGCATCCGCCGCAGCCTCGACATGGCGGAGCTGGCCGACGCGGACCTGGTGATCGAAGCGGCATTCGAGGACATGGCGGTCAAGCTCGATCTGTTCCGGGCGCTGGACCGGGCCTGCAAGCCGCAGGCGGTGCTGGCGTCGAACACGTCGCGCCTGGATATCGACACGCTGGCCGACGCCACCGCGCGGCCCGAGCGCGTGCTGGGCACGCACTTCTTCAGCCCCGCCAATGTCATGCGGCTGGTCGAGGTGGTGCGCGGGCAGCGCACCGGCGGCGCCGTCATTGCCTCGGTGTTCCGCCTGGCGCGCCGCATCGGCAAGCTGCCGGTGCTGGTCGGCGTGTGCGACGGCTTCGTCGGCAACCGCATGGTTAGCCCATATACCCGCGAGGCGCATTTCCTGCTGGAAGAGGGCGCCTCGCCGCAGCAGGTCGATGGCGCCCTGCAGCGCTTCGGCTTCGCCATGGGGCCGTTGCGCATGGCCGACATGGCCGGCCTGGACATCAGCTGGGCGGCGCGCAAGCGGCTGGCGCCCACCCGGCCGGCGCACCTGCGCTATTCGCGCGTGGCCGACAGCCTGTGCGAGCAGGGCAGACTGGGCCAGAAGACCGGCGCCGGCTTCTACCGCTATGCGCCGGGCAGCCGCGACCCGCTGCCCGATCCCGAGGTCGAGGCCCTGATCGTGCGCTGCGCGCGCGAGGACGGCATCGCGCGGCGCGCCATCAGCGATGCCGAGATCGTGCAGCGCACCGTGTATGCGCTGGTCAACGAAGGGGCGAAGATCCTGGAGGAAGGCATTGCCGCCCGCGCTTCGGATATCGACGTGATCTACGCCAACGGCTACGGCTTTCCCATGCACCGGGGCGGACCGATGTTCTACGCCAGCCAGGTGGGCCTGCCGGAAGTGCTGCAGACCATCGAGCGCTTCCATCGCGAACATGGCGAGCTGTGGACACCGGCGCCGCTGCTGCGGCGGCTGGCGCAGGAAGGCCGCGCTTTCGACGCCGCATGACCATGACCCACAGCCGCGGAGCGGACGCGACGCGCCTGCGCCGCTTCCCGCAGCAGATAGACAAAAGGAGACCCGCATGACTGACGCGATGCCCGGGCCCGGCCCGCAGGCGCGCTATTTTGCCGCGCTGGCCGCAGGTCGGTTCGAGATCCAGCGCTGCGACGCCTGCCAGGCGTGCCAGTTCTTTCCCCGCGCGATATGCATGCACTGCGGCGCCACCCGCTTGCAGTGGCTTCGGCCCAGCGGCCGCGGCACGGTGTATTCCACCAGCGTGGTGCGGCGCAAGCCCGAGGCGGGCGGCGACTACAACGTGGCGCTGGTCGACCTCGAAGAAGGGGTGCGCCTGATGAGCCGCGTCGAGGGACTGGCCCCGGGGGCGGTGCGCATCGGCATGGCCGTGCAGGCGCGGGTACGGTCCGAAGGGACGGAGCCATCGCTCTTTTTCGTGGCGCGGGAGGAAACATGAAGAACCTGGAGAACCTGCGTGGCCAAGTCGCCATCGTGGGAGTAGGGCACGCCGGCATCGGCGAAGCCCATGGCTATACCGAAATGGAGATTCTCGCGCAGGCCGCCGCCCGCGCCGTCGCCGACGCCGGCCTGTCGATGCGCGACATCGACGGCCTGGCGACCTGCAGCTCGTCGGCCACCATGTGGAGCATGCCGGTGGCCGAATACCTCGGCCTGCGGCCCCGCTACATCGAGGCGACCATGCTGGGCGGGTCCAGCTTCGTGGCGCATCTGCTGCCTTCGGTCATGGCCCTCGCGGCGGGCCAGTGCGACGCTGTGCTGGTGTGCTACGGCAGTACCCAGAGAACGGCCGCCTTTGGCCGCAAGGAAGGCGTCAAGGCGCGCGCCCTGCTCGATCCGCAGCCGTTCGAGCAGCCTTATGCGCCGCTCTCGCCGGTCACCTCCTATGCGCTGGCCGCCGCGCGGCACATGCACCAGTACGGCACCACGCGCGAACAGCTGGCCGAGGTGGCCGTGGCCGCGCGGCAGTGGGCCCGGCTCAATCCCGAGGCCGCCATGCGGGACCCCCTTTCCATCGACGACGTGCTGGGCGCGCGCATGGTGTCCGAGCCGCTGGGCGTGCGCGATTGCTGCCTGGTCACCGATGGCGCCGGCGCCTATGTGATGGTGCGCGCCGACCGCGCGCGCGATCTGGCGCAGTCGCCGGTGTATGTGCTGGGCAGCGCCACCGCGGTGTGGAACCGCCAGATATCCAGCATGGCGGACCTGACCGTCACCGCCGCCGCGGAATCGGGGCGGCGCGCTTTCGACATGGCCGGGTTGGGCGTGGACGATATCGACGTGGTCGAGTTGTACGACGCTTTCACCATCAATACCCTGCTGTTCCTGGAAGACCTCGGCTTCTGCCGCAAGGGCGAAGGCGGGGCGTTCGTGCAGGGCGGCGCCATTGCGCCGGGCGGGCGCCTGCCGGTCAACACCAACGGCGGCGGGCTGTCGTGCGTGCACCCCGGCATGTACGGCATCTTCCTCGTCATCGAGGCCGTGCGGCAGTTGCGCGCCCAGGCGGGCGAGCGCCAGGTCGCGGGCGCCGAGATCGCGCTGGTGCACGGCAACGGCGGCACGCTGTCCAGCCAGTCGACCGCCATCCTGGGCGGGCCGGCAGCGCGCTAGCCGCGGCCGCATCGCGAGGAGGACCGAGATGTTGGACAAGACTGTGGAATCGCTGCACGAGGCCGTGGCCGGCGTGCAGGACGGCGCCGTCGTGCTGGTCGGCGGCTTCGGCGCGTCGGGCGTGCCGACCGCCCTGATCTGCGCCTTGCTGGAACAGGGCGCGCGCGAACTGACGATCGTCAACAACAATGCCGGCAACGGCGCGCGCGGGCTGAGCCAGCTGATCGAAGCCGGACGCGTGCGCAAGATGATCTGCTCGTTCGCGCGCTCATCGGACCGCAAGAACCCCAACGCGGCGGCGTTCGCCGAGGCGTACCGCGCCGGGCGGATCGAGCTCGAATGCGTGCCGCAGGGCACCATGGCCGAGCGCATGCGGGCCGCGGGCGCCGGCATGGGGCCGTTTTTCACGCCCACGGCCTACGGCACCCCGCTGGCGCGCGGCAAGGAGACGCGCGTCATCGACGGCGTGGGTTATGTACTGGAAACGCCGCTCAAGGGCGATGTGGCGCTGGTCAAGGCGCAGCGGGGCGACCGCTGGGGCAACCTGGTGTACCGCTATGCCGGCCGCAATTTCGCGCCGGTGATGTGCATGGCGGCCACGCTGACCGTGGCGCAGGTCGACGAGATCGTGCCGCTGGGCGCCCTGGAGCCGCAGCATGTCATGACGCCGGGCATTTTCGTGCAGCGCGTAGTGCAGGCGGGAGACGGGCATGAACATTGAAAAACTGTCGCGTCGCGAAATCGCGCGACTGGTGGCGCAAGACATTCCGGACGGCGCCTATGTGAACCTGGGCATCGGTATTCCGACGCTGGTGGCCGGTTTCCTGCCGGCCGACCGCGATGTGATCCTGCATACCGAGAACGGTATCGTCGGGATGGGGCCGGGCGACCCCGCGCGGCCGCTCGACCTGGACCTGATCAATGCCAGCAAGGAGGCCGTGACCTTGCTGCCCGGCGCCTCGATCACCGACCACGTCGTGTCGTTCGCCATGATGCGCGGCGGCCATCTCGACCTGACGGTGCTGGGGGCGTTCCAGGTGTCGGGCCGCGGTGACCTGGCCAACTGGGATACCGGCGAACCCGGCACCATCCCGGCGGTGGGCGGCGCCATGGACCTGGCGGCCGGTGCGCGCCAGGTCTATATCACCATGGAACACACGACCAAGCAGGGCGCACCCAAGATCGTGCGGGAATGCAGCTATCCGCTGACCGGCGCCGGCGTGGTCGACCGCATCTACACGGACTTGGCCATCATTGACGTGACGCCGGCCGGGCTAGTGGCACGCGCCATGGCGGCCGGCCTGACGCTGGGCGCGCTGCAGGCCGTGACGGACTGCCCGTTGACGCTGGCGCCCCAGTGGCGCGAGCTGGGGCCCGGCGCGGCCTAGGGGGCTTGCTGGTACTCCCCGGTTGACAGGGAAAAATCGCCGTGCCTAGAATGTTCTTATAGAAAGAATAAACGTTCTGTACAAAAGAACGCATTGGAAGGAAGGAGACATGGAATCCCAGGCTTGCGCATCTTCGGGCCGGCAATTGGCGGCGCATTTCACGCGGGTCGCGGCGTCCTTCGCGCGGGCGCGGCCGTTCAACGCCGATATCCTGGTGCAGTTCGGTCCCACGCCGGTGCTGGCGCGAGTGCGCGACGGCGCCGTGGTCGGGCTGGAGACGCAGTTGCCGCCGCTGCTCTCCTGGGATTTCGCCGTGCGCGCGTCCGAGCGCGCCTGGCGCGAGTTCTGGCGCGCCGTGCCGGCGCCGGGCTGGCACGATCTGTTCGCGCTCGGCAAGCGGGGCGAACTGAGCGTCGAAGGCAATCTCCAGCCGCTGATGGCCAATCTGCAATATGTGAAGGATCTACTGGCGGCCGGCCGGGAGGGCCGGACATGAGCGCCGAGTTCGAGCCCATCGTGGGTCGCTATGTGCGCCTGGATATCGCCGGGCGACCCCACCGCGTCTATTTCGAGGAGGCGGGGCAGGGCATCCCGCTGGTCTGCCTGCATACCGCCGGCGCCGACAACCGCCAGTACCGCCATCTGATGTGCGACGACGCCGTCACCGGGCGGTTCCGCGTCATCGCGTTCGACCTGCCGTGGCACGGCAAATCCTACCCGCCCGAGGGCTGGCAGGACACCGAATACCGGCTGACCACCGAGCTTTATGTGCAGACCATCCTGGCCTTCTGCGAGGCGCTGGCCCTGGACCGGCCGGCGCTGATCGGCTGCTCCATCGGCGGGCGCATCGTGCTGGAATTGGCGCGCCTGCATGCCGCGCGCTTTCGCGCGCTGATCGGCGTGGAAGCCGCCGATTTCCAGCAGCCCTGGTACGACACCGCCTGGCTGCATCGCGGCGATGTGCATGGCGGCGAGGTCTGCGCGGCGCTGGTGTCCGGGCTGGTGGCGCCGCAGTCGCCGCCGGTGCATCGCCACGAGACGCTCTGGCAATACATGCAGGGCGGTCCCGGCGTGTTCCGCGGCGATTTGTATTTCTACCGCGTCGACGGCGACCTGCGGGGACGGCTGGACGGCATCCGCACCGACGCCTGCCCGCTGTACCTGCTGACCGGCGAATACGACTTTTCGTGCACGCCCGAGGATACGCTGCGCACCGCCGCGGCGATTGCCGGCGCGCAGGTCACCATCATGCGCGAAGTGGGGCATTTCCCCATGAGCGAGAACCCGCGGCAATTCCGCGGCTACCTGCTGCCCGTACTGGATGCCATCGCGGCCCGGGAGGGCCTGCCGCCCCCACAGGAGACAATATGAAAACGACCCCTATCGCCGCATTGCTGGCCTGCCTGGCCCTGCCGGCAGCCGTCCAGGCGCAGGAAACCCTCAAGATCGGCGCGCTGGTGACGCTGTCCGGCGCGGGCGCATCCTGGGGCCAGGGCATGAAGAACGCCGCCGAGATCGCCGCCGACCAGGTCAACCAGGCCGGCGGGCTGGAGGTAGGCGGCAAGAAGTACCAGGTCAGCGTGGTGGCCTACGACGACAAGTACCAGGCCAACGAAGCGGTCACCGTGGCCAACCGCCTGGTGTTCGAGGACAAGGTGCGTTACATCATCGGTCCGGTGGGCTCCGCGCCGGTGCTGGCCATCCAGCCCATCACCGAGAAGAACGGGGTCATCGTGATGACGCTGGGTTTCACCGCCAAGGCGCTGGGGCAGGGGAAGTCCTATACATTCCGCCCCAACGTCACCACCGCCGAAGTGTCGCAGCCGCAGATCGACTGGCTGGTCAAGGCGCAGGGCCTGAAGAAGGTGGGCGCGCTGTTCCCCAACGACGAGACCGGCCAGCAGATCGCCGCCGACCTTGAAGCGGCATACAAGCAGGCTGGCGCGACGCTGGCGGTCAAGGAATTCTTCGAACGCGACCGGGTCGACTTCGTGCCGCTGCTGACCCGCATGATGGCGCGCGGCATCGATGCGATCGAACTTGACGGCAATTCGCCCACCACGGCGGGCCTGATCGTCAAGCAGGCGCGCGAGCTCGGATTCGAGGGCAAGATCGTCCGCACCGGCGGGCCGGCCACGCAGGAAATCGTCAACGTGGCGGGCCAGGAGGCCGCCGAAGGCATGTTCGTGCATACGCCCGTCGATCCCGCGCTGCCATCCACCAAGGCCTATGCCGAGCGGTACGCGGCCAAGTACAAGCATGCAATGAACGGCTTCAGCCCGGCGTTCTATGACGGCACCAACATGCTGTTCGAGGCCATGCGGCGCGCCGGTACGGTGACCGACACGGCCAAGGTGCGCGACGAGCTGGAAAAAATCCGCGATTTTGCCGGCGCCTTGGGAAGCCTGAACTGGACCGGCAAGGCCATGTACGGCATCGGCCACCAATTGAATGCGCCGTTCTATGTGGCGGAAGTGCAGGGCGGCAAGGAAGTGATCCGGGCGCGCTGCACGGTCGAGGGATGCCAATAGGAGACGCACGTGGACTGGAGCATCCTGGCCGCGCAGGCGACCATCAACGGCCTGGTGGTCGGCCTGTTGTACCTGTTGATGGCGGTGGGCTTCACGCTGGTGTTCGGCGTGATGCGCATGGTGAACTTCGCGCACGGCGAGTTCTACATGCTGGGCGCATTCGGCGCCTATTTCCTGACCACCGGGCTGGATCTGCCGTTCCTGCCCGCGGTGGCGGCCACGTTCGCCGGCGCCGTCATCGCGGGGGCGTTGCTGGAATGGGCCGTGCTGCAGCCGTTCCGGCACGATGAACTCAACGGCATGATCGCCACCATCGGGCTGGCGATGATCCTGCAGAACCTGGCGCTGATGTTCTTCGGGCCCGATCCGTTGTCCATGCCCGCCGTGGCGCGCGGCGCCGTGCGGCTGGGCGCGGCGGTGGTGCCGGCCGCGCGCCTTTACGTGGTGGTGTTCGCGCTGGCGGTGCTGGCGCTGCTGTATGGGTTCCTGCGCTATTCGCGGCCGGGGCGCGCCCTGCGCGCCGTGGTCGAGGATTTCGAGATCGCGTCCATCCAGGGCATACGCGCGCGCATCTACTATCCGCTTGGATTCGGCCTTGGCGTCGGCCTGGCGGCGGTGGCCGGGGCGCTGATGGCGCCGTTGTTCTCGGTGTCGCCATTCGTGGGCGCCACGCCGCTGCTCAAGGCATTCATCGTCGTCATCCTGGGCGGGCTGGGCAGTATTCCCGGCGCCGCGGCGGCCGGCCTGCTGCTGGGCCTGGTGGAGAGCTACGCCAGCCTGTTCCTCAGCAGCAGCACCGCCGACATGCTGATTTTCGTCCTGGTGATCGCGATGCTGGTGGTGCGCCCCAAGGGCCTGCTCGGCAAGGGGGAGGCCTGACATGACTGCCTTGTCGCTGACTTCGCAAGCCCGGGGCCGTCCGGCCTGGCGGCTGGCGGGCGCCGCCGCGCTGGCCGCCGCGGCGGCGCTGCCGTGGTTCGGCAGCCCCTTCGTGCTGCACCTGGCGGTGCTGGCCGCCCTCAACGTGCTCATCGTCAACGGCCTGGCGCTGATCAGCCGCTGCGGCCAGCTTTCGCTGGGCCACGCCGCCTTCGTGGCGATCGGCGCCTATGCCTCGGTGCTGGCCGCCAGCCGCCTGGGCTGGAGCTTCGCCGCGGCGGCCTTGCTGGGCGCGGTCGCGGCCGGGCTGGTCGGCGGCGCGCTGGGCTGGGTGATCCTGCGCCTGCGCGGCGTGTACTTCGTGCTGGTGACCTTCGCGTTCGGCGAGCTGGTGCGGCTGGCCCTGCTCGACGGCGCGGGTTGGAGCGGCGGCGCCAACGGTATTGCCGGCATTCCCGCCGCCTCGCTGCTAGGCTATGCCTTCGACACGCGGTCCCGTTTCTATGGCCTGGCACTGGCGGCCGCGCTGCTGTCGAGCGCCGGCCTCTGGTGGCTGTTCCGGCGCCCGCTGGGCCACGCCATCGACGCCGTGCGCGACAATGCCGCGCTGGCCGAATCGACCGGCCTGAACGTGCACCGGCTGCAGGTATTGTGCTTCGTGGCCGGCTGCATGCTGGCCGCGCTGGGCGGCGCGCTGCAGGCGCGCTATATCGGCTTTGTCTCGCCGGAGTCGTTCAACACAGGTATATCGGTGGCGTTCGTCATCATGCTGGTCATCGGCGGGCGCCAGTCCGTCTGGGGGCCGCTGGTCGGCGCGCTGGTGTTGACCCCGCTGCCGGAGCTGTTCCGCGGCGCCGTGCAGACGCAGCATGTGTTCTATGGCGCGGCGCTGATCCTGATCCTGCGCTTCCTGCCGGACGGGCTGGCCGGCCTGGCGCGCCACCTGTCCAGGAGTTCCTCATGAGCGCCGCGCTTTTGCAGGTGGATGGCCTGTCGCGCCGGTTCGGCGGCCTGGCGGCGTTGCGCGGGCTGTCCTTTGCGGTGGCCGAGGGCGAGATCTTCGGGCTGATCGGCCCCAACGGCGCGGGCAAGACCACCGCATTCAACGTCATCAGCGGCAGCATGCCGCCCTCGACGGGTCGCGTGCGCTTCGCCGGCCGCGATATCGCCGGCGGGCCGCCCAGCCGCGCCGTGGCGGCCGGGCTGGCGCGCACGTTCCAGTCCACTTCCACCTATCCGGCGATATCGGTGGCCGAAAACGTGTATCGCGGCATGTTGTCGCGCATGGCGGGCTCGATGGCCGCGCGCCTGGGCGGCCGCCGCGATGCCACGCTGGCGCTGCGGCAGGTGGCTGACGAAGTGGACGGCATCCTGCGCATGACCGACCTGCTGGCGTGGCGCGATGCGCCGGCCGGCGCGCTGGCCTACGGCCTGCAGAAGAAGCTCGGCATCGCCGTGGCGCTGGCCGCGCGGCCGCGCATGCTACTGCTGGACGAGCCCGCCGCGGGGCTGAACCATGAAGAATGCCGGGAGCTGGGGCGCCTGCTACGCCGCCTGCGCGACGAGCAGGGCCTGACGCTGTTGCTGGTTGAGCACCACATGGCGCTGGTCATGGAGCTGTGCCAGCGCATCGTGGTGCTGGTGCAGGGCGAGAAAATCGCCGAAGGCACGCCGCGGCAGATCCGCGCGCATCCGGCCGTCATAGAAGCCTACCTGGGAGCTCCCGACTATGCCCATGCTTGAGGTCCGCAGCCTGACCGTGCGCTACGGTCCGCTGGAAGCCGTGCGCGGCATTGATTTCCGGGTCGAGGCTGGCCAGATCGTGGCGCTGGTCGGCTCCAACGGCGCGGGCAAGAGCACCACCCTGAAGGCCGTGATCGGCCTGGTGCGCGCGGCCGAAGGCGCGATCGAGCTGGACGGCCGCGATATCCGCGCGCAAGGCGCGGCGGCGCGCGTGGCTGCCGGAATCTCGCTGTCGCCGGAAGGGCGCCGCTTGTTCGGCCGCATGTCGGTGCGCGACAACCTGCTGGCGGGCGCGCACGGCGTGCGCTCGCGCGCCGTGGTGCGGCGCGGCCTGGATGAGGTCTATGCGCTGTTCCCGCGCGTGCACGAACGCCGGGGCCAGCTGGCCGGTTCGCTGTCGGGCGGCGAGCAGCAGATGGTAGCCATCGGCCGCGCGCTCATGGCCAACCCGCGGCTGCTGATGCTCGACGAGCCGTCGCTGGGCATTGCGCCCAAGATCGTCGGCGAGATCGCCGCGGCCATCGAACGCATCAACCGCGACAAAGGCATGGCCATCGTGCTGGTCGAGCAGAACGCCCGCCTGGCGCTGCGGCTGGCTCACCACGCCTACGCGCTGGAGCACGGCGAGGTGGTGCGCACCGGACGCGGGGTCGAACTGCTGGCCGATCCGTTCGTGCAGAAAGCCTACCTGGGGGTATGACCGATGGCACAGGCATCGGCGGGCGCCTGGCCCGAGTATGAGGTCTATGCGTTGCGCTACGCGCGCATGCCGCGCCGGCGCGCCGACAATTTCCTGGGCGGCGATCCGCACGACGGTCCCATGCCCATGGACTTCTTCGTCTGGCTGGTGCGCGGCGCGGGGCGCTGCGTGCTGGTCGATACCGGCTTCAACGCGGCAACCGCCGCGCGCCGCCGCCGCGACCTGCTGGGCTGCCCCATCGCGGGCCTGGCGCGCCTGGGCGTCGCGCCGGAACAGGTCCAGGACGTGGTGTTGACCCACTTGCACTACGACCATGCCGGCAACCTGGCCAAGCTGGCGGGCGCGCGGCTGCATGTGCAGGACGCCGAACTCGACTACGCCACCGGCCGCTGCATGTGCCACCCGCCGTTGCGCCATGCCTACGAGGTCGAGGACGTGGTGACGCTGGTGCGGCGCGTGTACCAGGACCGTGTGGTTTTTCACGACGGCGACGCCGTGCTGCACCCCGGCATCGAGCTGCTGAAGATCGGCGGCCATACCAAAGGGCTGCAGGCGGTGCGCGTGCATACCCGGCGCGGCTGGGTGGTGCTGGCGTCCGACGCCAGCCACTACTACGAAAACATGGAGTCCGGCCGGCCGTTCCCGATCGTGTTCAATGTGGCGGACATGCTGTCGGGCCACGTGCGCGTCCACCAGGCCGCCAGCAGCCCCGCGCACGTGGTGCCGGGGCACGATCCGCAGGTGCTGGCGCGCTACCCCGCCTACCGGGGCGACCCCGACATCGCCGTGCTGCACCAGCCGCCGGCGCCGGCGGACGCGCCCTGAGGCGCGCCGCGCGGCCTATTTGCCGGCGCGCGCGTACTCCATGTACAGCCGGTGCGCCCGCTGTGCCAGCGGGCCGTACGGCAGGGCGCGCTGTTCCACGCGGTTGACATGGACCACCTTGCCGTAGTTGCCGGTGGAGAATACCTCGTCGGCCTGCTCCACGTCGGCGCGCGTGAGGGCGCGCTCCTGCACGTCCACGCCATCGGCGCGCAGCAGGGCCAGTACGCGCTGGCGGGTGATGCCGTTGAGGAATGTGCCGTTGACGGCCGGGGTGGCCACGCGGCCGTCCTTGGCGATCCACAGGTTGGCGGTGGCGAATTCCGCCACGTTGCCGTCGCCGTCGAGCATGATGGCGTTGTCGAAGCCGCGCGCGGCCGCTTCGCGGATGGCGCGCTGCCCGTTGGGGTACAGGCACGATGCCTTGGCATCGGTGGGCGCCATGTTGGGCCAGGCGCGCACGAAACTGGAGAAGCAGGCCGAAAAGCCCTGGTCGCCCGGCATGGGCACCTTGAATACGTGCAGCACGAACTGCGTGCGCTCGGCGTCGGGCAGCAGGAAGCCGTCGGCACAGAAGAACATGGGCTTGATGTACAGCGCCTCGCCAGTCGGGAAGCGCGCCACGGCCTCCAGGCACAGGTCGCGGATGGCTTCCCAGCCGAGCTGCGGCTGCATCAGCATTTTCTCGGCCGAGCGCACCACGCGCTGGCAATGCAGGTCCAGGTCGGGCGTCAGGCCGTCGAAGGCGCGCGCGCCGTCGAACACCATGCTGGCCATCCAGAAGGCATGGTCGGCCGGGCCGAGCAACTTGGGGTTTTCGGTGGTCCAGCGGCCATCATGCCAGTAAAGCGCTTCCATGTCGGTCCTTCCTTGATCGGTTGCGCGCCGGAGGGCGCGGCGCCCGCGCAGCATACACCCGCGGGCGCCGCGCGCGCGAGCCTACAACTTGGCCTGGACCTTGCCGGCGACCTCGGCCGGCACCCACTGGCGCCAGACATCGGGGTACTTGCGCAGGAAGTACAGCGCGGCGTCGTCCGGCTCGGCGCCCTGGTTCTCGAGCCAGCCCAGGGTGTCGTCGATGGCCGGGCCCGGCACGCTGAGTTTTTCGAAAAACGCCTGCAGCCGCGGGGCCTGGCGGGCGAACTCGGCGTTCAGGCCGGTGACGACCTTGTTGGGCCTGAACTCGGTAGGCACCGGGTTCTCGCACTTGGGATCGGTCATGCAGGTATAGGCGGCCTGGTCGAACTTGGGTAATTGCAGCTTGACCAGGTCCAGCGAGCCGACCAGTGCGGTGGGTGTCCAGTAGTAGAAGACGATGTCGCGCTTGCGCTTGTAGGCCGATACGATGGCGGCTTTCTGCGCGGCGCCCGAGCCGGGCGCGAACATGCTGTACTGGTCTTCCAGGCGCAGCGCCTTGAGCAGGTTGGCGTTGAGCGTGCCGCACGCCCAGCCGGCCGGGCAGCCGTAGATGCGGCCGCGCGCGGGGTCTTCCGGGTCGGCGAAGACTTTGGCGTAGCGGGCCAGGTCGGCCGCGCTCTTCAGGTCGGGGTGGCGCTCTGCGGTGTAGCGCGGGATGTACCAGCCTTCGCCCGCGTCGAACACGTGGCCCGCGGCCAGCACCTTGCCCGATTTCAAGGCCTTGTCCCAGGCGACCTCGATCTGGCCGGGCCAGACTTCCGGGGTGACATCGACATCGCCGCGTTGCAGGGCGGCCAGCATGGCGAGGGTCTCGCCGATCTCGACCGACGTTTCGCAGCCGTAGCCATGCTCGACGATGAAGCGCTCGATACCCGCCAGCACCAGGTTGGATTCCCAGTTCAGGCCGCTGAAGCGCACCGGGCGGTCGACCTCGCACTGCGTGGCTGCCGCGGCGGGCGCCGCCCAGGCCAGGGGCGCGGCCGTGGCCAGCGCCGCCATGAAAGAAAGTAGGGATCGCGTCGCACGCATGGGCAATGTCTCCTGGGCTCGCGGTGGCCGAGGAGGCGCCCGCTGGATTTATTGTACGGGCATCGCGGCGCGTGCCCGCCGCCGTTGTACCAGCGCGTGCCATTCGCCCACGATGCCGCGGCGGAAGGCCAGCACGCAAATGACAAAGATCAGGCCGATCACGATCGTGACCGACTCGCCCAGCCGCAAGAACCAGCTATTGCCGGTGAGCTCGGCCATGAAGCGGCCGAAGTCGCCTACCTTGTTCTCGAGCAGCACCACGATGAAGGCGCCGAGGATCGGCCCGGTCAGGGTCCCGAGACCGCCGATCAGCGTCATCAGGATGACCAGCCCGGACATCTGCCAAGTGGCGTCGGACAAGGTGGCGGATACGAACACCAGCGTCTTGGTGGCGCCGGCCAGTCCGGCGATGGCGGCGGACAGCACGAAGGCCAGCAGCTTGAAGCGGTCCACGTCGTAGCCGAGCGACAGGGTGCGCGGCTCGTTCTCGCGCAGCGCCTTGAGCACCTGTCCGAAGGGCGAATGCACCGTGCGCCAGATGATGAAATAGCCCAGCGCGAAGACCGCCATCACCAGGTAATACAGGTTCAGGTCGCTGCGCAGGTCGATGAAGCCCAGCAGCGTGCCGCGCGGCACCCGTTGCAGTCCGTCTTCGCCGCCGGTGAATTCGGCCTGCAGGAAAAAGAAGAAAACCATCTGCGCCAGCGCCAGCGTGATCATGGCGAAGTAAATGCCGCTGCGCCGGATGGCCAACAGCCCCATCGCCAGGCCCAGCAGGGCCGCCACCAGCACGCCGAACAGCAGGCCCAGCTCGGTGGGCAAGCCCCATACTTTCAGCGCGTGGCCGGCCGCGTAGGCGGCGCTGCCCAGGAAGGCGGCGTGGCCGAACGACAGCAGGCCGGTGAAGCCCAGCAGCAGGTTGAATGCGCAGGCGAACAGCGCGTAGCACATGACCTTCATGGCGAAGATCGGATAGACGCCGATGAACGGCAGGATGGCCACGATGATGGCCGCTGCCGCGTAGCTGACAAGTTGGCGGTTCATTTCTCTTTTCCGAACAGCCCGGCGGGGCGCAGCAACAGGACGATGGCCATGATGATGAACACGACGGTGCTCGAGGCTTCCGGCCAGAATACCTTGGTCAGGCCCTCGATGACGCCGAGTCCCAGGCCGGTGAGGATGGCGCCCAGGATGGAGCCCATGCCGCCGATCACCACCACGGCGAACACCACGATGATCAGGTTCGAGCCCATCAGCGGCGAGATCTGCAGCACCGGCGCGGCCAGCACGCCGGCAAAGCCCGCCAGCGCCACGCCGAAGCCGTAGGTCAGGGTGACCATGCGCGGCACGTTCACGCCGAAAGCCTCGACCAGCTTGGGGTTCTCGGTGCCGGCGCGCAGCAGGGCGCCGAGTCGGGTGCGTTCAATGATGAACCAGGTAGCCAGGCAGACGGTGACCGATGCCACGACGACCCAGGCCCGGTAATTGGGCAGGATCATGAAGCCCAGGTTGGTGGCGCCGCGCAACAGGTCGGGCGTGGGGTAGGGCTGGCCGGAGACCCCGTAGAAGCTGCGGAACAGCCCTTCGATCAACAGTGTCAGCCCGAAGGTGAGCAGCAGGCCGTACAGGTGGTCCAGCTTGTACAGGTGCTTGAGCAGCAGCTTCTCGATCACGATGCCGAACAGGCCCACCACCAGCGGCGCCAGGATCAGCATGATCCAATAATTCAGCCCCAGGTACGAGAGGCCCATCCAGGCCACGAACGCGCCCAGCATGTACAGCGAGCCGTGCGCGAAATTGATGACGTTCAGCAGTCCGAAGATGACCGCCAGGCCCAATGACAGCATGGCGTAGAACGACCCGTTGACCAGGCCCAGCAGCAGTTGTCCTAGCAAGGCCTGTATGGGTATGCCGAAGATGTCGATCATGTCGGGAGAATCCTGCGCGTTCGGATGGATGCGTGCCGGTTCGCGGCGCGGCCCGGCCGGATTGGCACGGGCGCGCCGGAAGCTTCAGCGGATTACTTCTTGAAGACCTTGCAGGTCGATTCCGAGGGCTTGGTGTAGACCTCGTCGCCGGGCAGCGTCGCCACGACCTTGTAGTAGTCCCACGGGCCCTTGGATTCCTCGGGCGTCTTGACCTGCATGAGGTACATGTCATGGATCATGCGGCCGTCTTCGCGCACATAGCCGCCCTGGGCGAAGAAGTCGTTGATCTTGTTCGACTTCATCCACTTCATGAGCGCGTCGCCGTCGTCCGTGCCGGTTTCTTTCACGCCTTTCAGGTAGAACGATACGGAGGAGTAGTCGCCCGCCTGCAGCATGGACGGCTTGCGGCCGACCTTTTCCTCGAACTTCTTGGCCCAGGCGCGCGAGGCATCGGAGTGGTCCCAGTACCAGCCGGTGGTCAGGTACATGTTCTGCGTGGTCTTGAGCCCCAGCGAGTGCACGTCGTTGATGAAGACCAGCAGGCCGGCCATTTTCATGGTCTGCGTCACGCCGAATTCATTCGCGGCCTTGATCGAATTGATGGTGTCGCCGCCGGCATTGGCCAGGCCGAGGATCTGCGCCCCCGAGGCCTGCGCCTGCAGCAGGAAGGACGAGAAGTCGGCGGTCGACAGCGGCGCCCGCACCGCGCCCTTGATCTCGCCGCCGTTGGCCTTCACCACCGCGGTGGTGTCGCGCTCCAGCGCGTGGCCGAAGGCGTAGTCGGCGGTCAGGAAGAACCAGGTCTTGCCGCCGTTCTTCACGACCGCCGAGCCGGTGCCGCGCGCCAGCGCCACGGTATCGTAGGCGTAGTGCACGGTGTAGGGCGTACATTGCGCGTTGGTCAGGTCCGAGGCGCCCGGGCCGATGGCGATGAAGGGCTTTTTCTTCTCGGCCGCCACGGCCGCCATGGCCAGGTTGGTGGCGGAGTTGGTGCCGCCCACCAGCATGTCCAGGCCTTCCTGGTCGAACCACTCGCGCGCGCGGCTGGAAGCGATGTCGGCCTTGTTCTGGTGGTCGGCCGTCACCAGCTCGATCTTCTTGCCGTTGACCGCGCCGCCCGCGTCGGCGATTGCCATGCGGATGGCCTCTACGCCGGCCGGGCCGTCGATGTCGGAATACACGCCCGACATGTCCGTGATGAAACCGATGCGGATGACGTCGCCGGAGATGCCTTGCGCCTGGGCGGGTAGCCCGGCAAATCCCAGGCCGGCCAGGGCCAGCGCGGCAGTGATGTGATGCAGCTTCATGGGATGACTCCTCGCTTCTCTGTGGGGTGCCGATGGTGCGGCGGATGACAGGATTCCTATACGCCCAGCAGTTCGTTGAGCGTATCCTGCTTCTGTTGAAGTTCGCTGGCTTCGAAATGCTCGACGATCTGGCCGTGCTCCATGACATAGAAGCGGTCGGACAGCGGCGCGGCGAAGCGGAAATTCTGCTCGACCATCACGATGGTGTAGCCACGCTGTTTCAGCGCGGTGATCATGCGCGCCAGCGCCTGCACGATGACCGGCGCCAGGCCTTCCGATATTTCGTCCAGCAGCAGCAGGTTGGCGCCGGTGCGCAGGATGCGCGCCACCGCCAGCATCTGCTGCTCGCCGCCGGACAGGCGGGTGCCGGGCGAATTGCGGCGTTCGTGCAGGTTGGGAAACATGTCGTAGATTTCCGCCAGCGACATGCCGCCGCCGAGCGCGCCGCCCACGGCGGGCGGCAGCAGCAGGTTCTCCTCGCACGACAGGCTGGCGAAAATCCCGCGCTCCTCGGGGCAATAGCCGACACCCAGGTGCGCGATCTTGTAGGTGGGCAGGTCGACGGCCTCGGTGCCGTGGATGCGCACCGACCCCTTGCGGCTGCCGGTCAGGCCGAGAATGGCGCGCAGGGTGGTGGTGCGGCCGGCGCCGTTGCGCCCCAGCAGGGTGACGACCTCGCCGGGCGCGACGCGCATGTCGACGCCATGCAGGATGTGCGATTCGCCGTACCAGGCCTGCAGGCCGGAGATTTCCAATGCGGCGGTGGTACTCATGCGTGCGCTCCCTGCAATTCCCCCTCGGTGGTCCCCATGTAGGCCTGCATGACGGCGGGATGGCGCGACACTTCCGCGTAGGGGCCTTCGGCCAGCACCGAGCCGCGCGCCAGCACGGTGATGGTGTCGGCGATGGAGGACACCACGTTCATATTGTGTTCGACCATCAGGATGGTGCGGCCTCGGCCCACCCGCTTGATCAACTGCGTGACGCGGTCGACGTCCTCGTGGCCCATGCCCTGGGTGGGTTCGTCGAGCAGCATCAGTTCGGGTTCCATGGCCAGGGTGGTGGCGATCTCGAGGGCGCGCTTGCGGCCGTACGGCAGGTTGATGGTGGTCTCGTCGGCGAAGGCGGCCAGGTCGACCTGCTCGAGCAAGTCGCGCGCGGCCGGGTCGAGGCTGGTCAGCCGCTTTTCGCTTTTCCAGAAGTGGAATGACAGTCCCGTCTTGCGTTGCAGGCCGATGCGCACATTTTCCAGCACGGTCAGGTGCGGGAACACGGCCGAAATCTGGAACGACCGGATAATGCCGCGCCGCGCAATCTGCGCGGGGCGTTCGCCGGTGATGTCGATGCCGTTGTAGACGATGCGGCCGGAGGTGGGCGACAGGAATTTGGTCAGCAGGTTGAAGCAGGTGGTCTTGCCTGCGCCGTTGGGCCCGATCAGGGCATGGATCTGGCCGCGCTTGACACGCAGATCGACCCCGTTGACCGCGACGAAGCCGCGAAATTCTTTCGTGAGGCCTTTTGTCTCCAGGATAATGTCATCCATGTCCGCGGTACCGCCCTGGGATTTTTTTTAAGAGTTGCCGGCGAGTATGCGGACCTATCCCCCAAAATGCCATGAGGGTTTTTCATAGGTATTGCGCTGCGGCATGCGACATTGTCGGGCGGCCGACAATGTCGCGGGGAATCCCTGTTCAGGGCAGGGTTTTCTGCTTGTATTCGCACAAGTCCGCAATGCCGCACTGCGGGCATTTCGGCTTGCGCGCCACGCAGACGTAGCGGCCGTGCAGGATCAGCCAGTGGTGGGCGTCCTGCATGTATTCAGCCGGTACGAATTTTTCCAGTTTGTGTTCGACTTCCAGCACGTTCTTGCCGGGGGCGATGCCGGTGCGGTTCGAGACGCGGAAAATGTGGGTGTCGACCGCCATGGTCGGCTGGCCGAACGCGGTGTTCAGGACCACATTGGCGGTCTTGCGGCCGACCCCGGGCAGCGCCTCCAGCGCCTCGCGCGAGGTCGGGACCTCGCCGCCATGGCGTTCGATCAGCAGCCTGCAGGTGGCGATCGCGTTCTTGGCCTTGGTACGGTACAGCCCGATGGTCTTGATGTACTCCGCCAGGCCTTCCTCGCCCAGCTCCAGCATGGCTTGCGGCGTGCCGTGGCGGGGGAAGAACTTGCGCGTGGCCAGGTTGACCGATTTATCGGTGGCCTGCGCCGACAGCAGCACCGCGATCAGCAACTGGAACGGCGTGTCGTATTCCAGTTCGGTGGTCGGGTGCGGGTTGGCCGCCTGCAGGCGGGCGAAGATGGCGCGTCGTTTGGTGGCGTTCATGTGGACGGAGAGGTGCGGCGGGCGCGCGCGCGCGCCAGGGCCGACTCGATGGCGGCGCGCTTGCGCGCCTCGTCGTCGGGCCGGGTGGCGGCCGGCGGCGGCCCGGGCGGGGTGTCGGCGGCCGCGGTCAGGCGCATGTTGTCGGCGGTTTCGCGCGCCAGGCGGTCCTGGCGGGCGCGATGGCGCTGGCGCGCCGCCCGGGCATCGTCCGGCGTCCAGGCGCGGCCCGCCGGCACCATGGCGATGCAGTCCACCGGACAGGGCGCCACGCACAGATCGCACCCCGTGCACCAGTCGGCCAGCACGGTGTGCATGCGCTTGTTGGCGCCCACGATGGCATCGACCGGACAGGCGCGGATGCACAGCGTGCAGCCGATGCAATGGGTCTCGTCGATGCGCGCCACTGTCAGGGGGCCCGGCGTGCCGCGCGACAGGTCCAGCGGCAACGCGGCGGTGTCGAGCAGCTCGGCCAGCGCCGCGATGCCTGCCTCGCCGCCGGGCGGGCAGCGGTTGATCGGCGCGGCGCCGTCGGCAATGGCCTGGGCATACGGCCGGCAGCCGTCATAGCCGCATTTGGTGCACTGCGTCTGCGGCAGCAGGGCATCGATGCGGTCGGCAAGGGAAAGACAGGGCATGGCGGGTGAGGCGGGGAGGCGGGCCGGCGGGCCCGTGGGCCCGCGGGCGCTATGCCTGGCGGATGAATTCGGCGATTTTAGGACAGATCGTCTCGCGCCAGCGGCGGCCCGAGAAAATGCCGTAATGGCCGCAGCCGGCCGCCATGTAGTGGCGCTTGCGGGCGGCCGGGATGCCGCGGCACAGCCCGATGGCGGCGCGGGTCTGGCCCTGCCCGGAGATGTCGTCGAGCTCGCCTTCGATGGTCAGCAGCGCCACGTCCTTGATGTCGGCCGGGCGCACCGGCTGGCCATCGACCTGCCAGGTGCCGCTGGGCAGCTGGAATTCCTGGAAGACCATGCGGATGGTGTCCAGGTAGAACTCGGCCGGCATGTCGAGCACGGCGTTGTATTCGTCGTAGAAACGCCGGTGCGCCGCGGCATCGCCGTCGTCGCCGCGCAGCAGGTCGAGGTAGAAATCGTAGTGGGACTTGAGATGCCGGTCGGGGTTCATGGCGACGAAGCCGGCATGCTGCAGGAAGCCCGGGTAGACGCGCCGGCCGGCGCCGGGGTAGCGCGCCGGCACCGTGTCGATGAGCTGCTTCTCGAACCAGCTGTAGGGCTTGGTGGTGGCCAGGCGGTTGACCTGGGTGGGCGACTGGCGCGGATCGATCGGGCCGCCCATCATCACCATGCTGCGCGGCCGGGCCGGATCGCCGGTCGAGGCCATGAGCGAGATCGCCGCCAGCACCGGCACGGTGGGCTGGCACACCGAGATCACATGCGTGTCGGGCCCCAGGTGGCGCAGAAAGTCCTGGATGTAGCGGACATAGTCGTTCAGGTGGAACGGGCCCGCCGCGGCCGGCACCATGCGGGCATCGACCCAGTCGGTGACATAGACATCGTGCGCCGGCAGCAGCGCGCGCACGGTGTCGCGCAGCAGCGTTGCGTGGTGGCCCGACAGCGGCGCCACCAGCAGCACGCGAGGGTCGGCGCGCCGCGCGGCGCGCTGGAAGTGCAGCAGCCGACAGAACGGCAGGTCCTGGGCCACGGCTTCGGTGACGCGCACTTGCTCGCCATCGATGTGCGTGAAGGGCAGGTTCCAGAGCGGCTTGTGATATTCCTTGCCGAGCCGGTGCATGAGCTCGCAACTGGCCGCCAGCTGGCGCGACAACGGTGTATACGCCAGCGGGCTGTAGGGGCTGGAGAACAGTTGCGAACCGGCGTCGGTGAAAGCGGCGAAGGGCGTCAGGAAGGCCCGCTGCATTTCATGCAAGTGGTACAGCATGTGGCGAGAATCCTCTGGGAGCTGGAATGATTATTACCGGCGCGTGTAAGGATATATCCAATTCGTCTAGCGAACCGGTACCAATCGGGCCAATTCTGTTGTGAAAATGCGACCGCCGCGCGCCGGCGGGCGTGTGTTACCAGTAATTCTCGACCGCCAGGTTGCCCGGGACGCCGCGCCGCCCGGGAGCGAATCCGCGCCCGGCCAGCAGCTTGCGGGCGTCGGCCAGCATGGCCGGATTGCCGCACAGCATGATCCTGGAGCGTTCGGGATCGAGGGTTTCGCCGGCCAGGCGCTCGAGCCCGCCATCGGCGATGAGGGTGGTCAGGCGCGCCTGCGGAGTGTCCGGCAGCGCCTCGCGTGTGGCGACAGGCAGGTAGACGAGCTTGCGCGGGTCTTCCTGGAAATAGCGCGCGTAGGCCGGTTGGCGGTGCCACTGCAGGATTTCGTCGCGGTACGCCAGTTCCTGGGCCGTGCGCACGCCGTGGACCAGGATGATGCGCCGGAACGCCTGCCAGGTGGCGGGATCGCGCAGGATGGACAGATAGGCCGACAGGCCGGTGCCGGTGGCCAGCAGCCACAGGTCGCCGCCCGGGGCGAAGCGGTCGATGGTCAGGAAGCCGAACGGGTTTTTCTCGATGTACAGCGCGTCGCCCGGCTGCAATTGCGCCATGCGCGGGCTGAACAGGCCCTCGGGCACCACGATGGAATAGAACTCCAGGCCGTCTTCATGCGGGGCGGACACCATGGAATAGGCGCGCCACAGCGTCGGCGGGCCATCGGGGGCTTCGGCGCCGGGCAGGCCCACGCGGGCGAACTGGCCGGCCTGGAACTGGAACGCCGGGTCGCGGGTCACGCATAGCGAGAACAGCTTGCCGGGAACCCAGGTCCGTACTTCGGTGACGGTCTGGCGCGTGTATTTGGAATCGGTCATCAGCTCGGGGCGGGGCGCGCCGTGGCGCGCGGCGCGGCCAGCTTATTTTTCCAGGTATTGCAGCTTGTCCTGCACGCCGTTCCAGTCGTCGGCATCGGGCAGCGGTTTCTTGGCGCGGCTGATGGGGGCGAACTCGGGGGTCAATTCGGCGTTCAGGGCGATGAACTGGACTTGGTCCTGGGGCACGTCCTCTTCGGCGTAGATGGCATTGGCCGGGCATTCGGGAATGCAGACCGCGCAATCGATGCACTCGTCGGGGTCGATCACCAGGAAGTTGGGGCCTTCACGGAAACAGTCTACGGGGCACACGTCGACGCAATCGGTGTACTTGCATTTGATACAGTTTTCGGTAACGACGTGGGTCATTCAGGACTCCGGAGACGAGCAACAGCTTTTTGGCCTTTGCAAGATTTTACCCAAATGCGGGCGGGCGGGGCGGCCATAACCCTGGCCGCGGTAGTGCCGTGGCCGGCCGGGAAGCCGTGTTTGCTTATGCTATGGTGTGAGGAAACGAACCGCGCAACCAACCGCGCCATCATGATAATTACTTCGCTGCTCGACACCGATCTGTACAAGTTCAGCATGATGCAGGTGGTGCTGCATCATTTTCCCGCTGCGCAGGTCGAATACCGCTACAAGTGCCGCACGCCCGGCGTGAACCTGCGGCCCTACCTGGACGAGATCCGGGCCGAGGTGCACGAATTGTGCCAGTTGCGCTTCACGGAAGAGGAACTGCAGTACCTGGGCAGTTTGCGCTTCATCAAAAGTGATTTCGTCGATTTCCTCGGGCTGTTCCACCTGCCCGAGCGCTGCATTTTCATCGGCGAGGGCGACGCGCCGGGCGAGATCTCCATCACGGTGAAAGGGCCGTGGCTGCATACCATCCTGTTCGAGATCCCGGTGCTGGCCATCGTCAACGAGGTCTATTTCCGCAACACCCGCAAGAATCCCGACTGGGAAGAAGGGCGCCAGCGGCTGCAGTCCAAGATGCACCTGGTGCTCGACGATCCCGCGCTGGCCGATTTCCGCGTGGCCGAATACGGCACCCGGCGGCGCTTTTCCAAGCTGTGGCACGAGGAGATCGTGTCCACCATGAAAGCCCGGATGGGCGTGCATTTCGCCGGCACCAGCAATGTGCTGCTGGCCATGCGGCACAACGTGCTGCCGCTGGGCACCATGGGCCACGAGTACCTGCAGGCTTGCCAGGCGCTGGGGCCGCGCCTGCGCGATTCCCAGGTCTTCGCCCTGGAAGTGTGGGCCAAGGAATATCGCGGCGACCTCGGCATCGCGCTGTCCGACGTCTACGGCATGGATGCCTTCCTGCGCGATTTCGACATGTATTTCTGCAAGCTGTTCGACGGCGCACGCCACGACTCGGGCGATCCCTTCGTATGGGGCGAGCGGCTGCTCGAACACTACCGCAAGAACCGCGTGGATCCGCGCGCCAAGACGCTGGTGTTCTCCGATTCGCTGACATTCCCGCGCGCCATCGAACTGGCCCGCCAGTTCGCCGGCCGCTGCAAGGTGTCGTTCGGCATCGGCACCAACCTGACCAACGACCTGGGCCACGAGCCGCTGCAGATCGTGATGAAGATGGTCCGCTGCAACGGCCAGCCGGTCGCCAAGGTGTCCGACGCGCCCGAGAAGACCATGTGCGACGATCCCGCCTACCTGGCCTACCTGCGCCAGGTATTCCAATTGCCGCCGGCCTGACGGCGCCGCGGCTTCCTTTCTTTTTTGCCAACTGTTCTCTCAGGGGATATTTCATGAGCAGCATCAAGCGCGTCAATGTGGAAAAACGGCTGTCCGACATGGCCGTGTACAACGGCGTGGCCTACCTGGCCGGCCAGGTGCCCGACGACGCCTCGCTGGACATGGCGGGCCAGACCAGCCAGGTCCTGGCCACCATCGACCGCCTGCTGGCCGAGGCCGGCACCGACAAGAGCAAGATCCTGATGGCCCAGATCTTCGTGGCCAACATGAAAGAGTTCGACGCCATGAACCAGGCCTGGGATGCCTGGGTCGCCCCGGGCAACGCGCCGCCGCGCGCCACCGTCGAGGCGCGCCTGGCCAATCCCGACTACAAGGTCGAGATCGTGGTGACGGCCGCCGTGGCCTGATCCGAGCCCGCCCGCATGCTCCAGGCCCCCGGTTTCCGGGGGCTTTTTCATTGCTGGCCGGGGCGGGTGTGTCCAGGTGTCAGACACCCGCGAGACGCCGGTGGCATGCCGGCGCCATTGCAGGGGTGTCTGACACCGCCCTGGACAAGGGGCCGTTTCCCCGCCGCTCAGGCACGCCGCTTGCAGACGGCGCGACAGGCGGCCGTTGGCCGCCGTCCCGACAATCACAAGGAGCACGCCATGGGTACCATTCTGCTGATCATCCTGATCCTGTTGTTGATCGGCGCTTTCCCGAGCTGGCCCTACAGCCGCGGCTGGGGGTACTACCCGAGCGGCCTGCTGGGCATCGTGGTCATCGTGCTGATCGTGATGCTGCTTACCGGCAGGCTGTAGGCTTCATTCCACGCCGGTCAGCAGGGTGGCGGCCAGCAGGCCGCCAAGTTCCTCGCAGCGCGCCAGGGCGTCGGCCGATACGGTCTTGGGCGCCAGGATCTCGGCCGGCGCCTGGGCGCCGTTGCGTTCGACCAGGGCCGGCGCCGCAGCGCGCAGCCGCCAGCCGGTGCAGATGCGTTCGGCCTGGCGCGCAGCGCCCGCGCCGTCGGTGCCCGCGCTGATCGCCAGGGCGTACGGGCGGCCCTCGATGCGGTCGAGCGCGCCGTAGTAGCAGCGGTCGAACAATTCCTTCATTTCGCCGCTCAGGCTGCCAAGGTTTTCCGGGGCGCAGAACAGGTAGCCGTCGCTGGCCAGCAGGTCGACCGGCTCGACGGAGCGGGCCGGCCGCAAGTCAACCTGCAGGTCGGCGGCCTGCTCCAGCTCCCGGGCGGCCTGCGCCGCACCGCGCGCCAGCGCGCGCGCCATCTGCTCGGCGGCGCCGGTGCGCGAATGCCAGGCGATCAGCAGGCGTTTCATGCGGTTGTCCCGTTTGCCGTTCAGCGCGGGCCGGCTTGGGCCATGCCGCCGGCTGCCCGCGCCAGGCGCGCCAGGGGATCCTGGCGGTAGTAGGTGCGCAGCATGCCGTACCATTCCGGCAGGGCCTCGGCCAGCGGCGCGGGGTCTACGAAGAAGTGTTCCGAGCTGACGGCGAAGAATTCCGCCTCGTCGGCCGCCGCATAGGGGTCGAGCGGCAGGCGGGCGTACCACGCGTCGGCGGCTTCGCTTTCGGGATCCACATCGGGCGGGATGGCCGCCTCGATGGCATCCAGCGCGGCAACGAAGCGGTCCAGGCTGTCGTCCAGCACGCGCCTCCAGTCGCGCGGCCGCAGGTCCGGGTGGGCGCCCAGGCCGGGCATGCCGTCGGCCTGGCCCGACAGCAGGTCGAGCTTGTGGGCGAATTCATGGATGACGACGTTGAAGGCGCCCTCGGCCGGCAGCGCGTCGGCCCACGACAGGATGACCGGCCCGCCCTCCCAGGCCTCGCCCGCGGCGGCTTCGTCGTATTCGTGCACGACCCCCGCCTCGTCCTGGCGCACGCGAGGAATGGAAAAGCCCTCCGGGTAGACGATGATCTCGTCCCAGCCTTCATAAAGCTCCGGCGGCAGGTTGAGAATGGGCAGGGCGGCCTGGGCCGCGATCGACAGCCGCATGAAATCCGTCGGCTCGAGGCCGCGCGCGCCGTTGAGATTCTTGCTGGCAAGCAGCCAGGCGGCGCGCGCCAGCAACTGTTCCGCCTCGGCGGCATCGAGCGCCGCCAGGAACGGGTGGGTGTCCAGCACCTGGCGCCACAGCCCGGGCGAAATGCGGGCCCGCACCTGCGCCACCGCCGATTCGGCGGCGCCCCGGCCCTTCAGCCATCGCAACATAACTCAGCGTTCCTTGTTCATGCTTGCCGCGCGCTCCGCGCGCTCGCGCTTAGTGTAGAGTGTAGGAAAATTTCGATCTCCTGCCGGTCCGGTTCGTTCCGCGATGTCCGTTATTCCCGATACCGATGCGCTCTCGCCATTCGATGACGCCTGGCGCCAGGCGGCGGGCGCGGGCCTCGACGCCGACGCCCCCGCGCGCATCGAACGGGCGGTAGCCTGGGCCGTGCCGCAATTCGCCGGCCAGCAGATGGGCACCGGCGAGCCGGCGGCCTACCATGCGGCCGGCACCGTGCGCATCCTGGCGGGCCTGCAGACCGACGCCGCCACCCGCATCGCGGCCCTGGTGGCCGCCTTGCCGACCGACCTGGCCACTCCCGCGCCGCCGCTGCGCACCGATCCGCTGGCCGCCGAATTCGGGCCGGAGGTCGCGCGCCTGGTGCAGGGCGCGCGCGCCCTGTTGCGGCTGGGCATGGTGGCGCGCCGCGCCAGCGACAGCGAGGCCGACAGCGGCGACCAGAAGGAAATGCAGCGCAAGATGCTGCTGGCCATGGCGGCCGACCTGCGCATCGTGCTGATGCGGCTCGCCTCGCGCCTGCAGACGCTGCGCTGGCATGCCGAATCCAAGACGCCGTGCTCGCAGGCGTTCGCCCGGGAAACGCTCGACCTCTACGCGCCGCTGGCCAACCGGCTGGGCATCTGGCAGGTCAAGTGGGAAATGGAAGACCTGGCGTTCCGCTTCCTGGAGCCCGGGCGCTACAAGGAAATCGCCCGCCTGCTCGAAGAAAAGCGGATCGAGCGCGAGGCCTTCATCGCCGGCGCGATCGAGCGGCTGCAGGGGGCGCTGGCCAAGGCTGGCATCCAGGCCGAAGTCAGCGGCCGGCCCAAGCACATCTACAGCATCTGGAACAAGATGCGCCTGAAGGGCCTGGAATTCTCGCAGTTGTACGACCTGCGCGCGCTGCGGGTCATCGTCGACGACGTGCGGGCCTGCTATACCGCGCTGGGCATGGTGCACGACATGTGGACCCCGATGCCGGACGAGTTCGACGATTACATCTCGCGGCCCAAGCCCAACGGCTACCGTTCGCTGCATACCGTGGTGGCCGACGATGACGGCAGGCCGTTCGAGGTGCAGATCCGCACGCGCGGCATGCACCAGTTCGCGGAATACGGCATGGCCGCGCACTGGCGCTACAAAGAGGCGGGGGCCAAGGGCGGCCAGGTGGCCGCCTCCAGCGAATACGACCGCCAGTTGTCGTGGATGCGCCAGCTGCTGGCCTGGAATTCCGACATGGAGGCGGGCGGCACGCGGGCAGCGCCCGCCGGCGCGCCGCGCGAAGAGCGCCTCTACGTCCTCACGCCGCAGGCGCGCGTCATCGAGCTGCCGGCCGGCGCCACGCCGGTCGATTTCGCCTACCACCTGCATACAGACCTGGGCCATCGCTGCCGCGGCGCCCGCGTCGACGGGCAAATGGTGCCCCTGCAAACCCGCCTGGCCACTGGCCAGACGGTCGAGATCATCGCGGCCAAGTCGGGCGGGCCGTCGCGCGACTGGCTCAACCCGCAGCTGGGCTTCCTGGCCAGCCCGCGCGCGCGCGCCAAGGTGCGCATGTGGTTCAACGCCATCGAGCTGCAGCAGCGCATCACCACCGGCCAGGCGCTGGTCGAAAAAGAACTGCAGCGCCTCGGCAAGACCGCCGTCAACCTGGAGCAGCTGGCGCAGAGCCTGGGGTTCGCGCGCGCCGACGACCTGTACGTCGCGGCCGCCAAGGAAGAATTCAGCCTGCGCCAGATCGACGCCGTGTTCCAGCAGCCGGCGCCCGAGGCGGAGCCCGAGGCGGCCGACCTGGCCCATGCGCACAGCGCCGACAGTGCCGCGCGCAGCGGCAAGAGCGGGGTCCTGGTAGTGGGAGTGGGCTCGCTGCTGACCCAACTGGCGCGCTGCTGCCGCCCGGCGCCGCCCGACGAGATCGCCGGCTTCGTGACGCGCGGGCGCGGCGTGTCGATCCACCGCACCGGGTGCCACAGCTACCAGGCGCTGGCCGCCCGCGAGCCCGAACGGGTGATCGAGGTGGCCTGGGGCCAGACCTCCGAGGCCTTCTACCCGGTCGATATCAGCGTGCGCGCGCATGACCGTTCCGGGCTGCTGCGCGACCTGTCCGAAGTGTTCGCGCGCCAGCGCCTGAACGTGGTGGGCGTCAACACCCAGAGCCGCCAGTCGCTGGCCCACATGATCTTCACCGTCGAGGTGCGCGGCGGCGAATCGCTGGGCAAGGCGCTGGCCGCCCTTTCCGAGGTCCCGGGCGTCACCTCCGCCACGCGCCACTGATCCGCCGCGCGGCTGGCGGTTTGTCCTACACTCGGTGTTTTACTCCGTCGAGATTCGTCACATGGATACGCGCACCTGGCTGGAAACGCTGGTCGGCATCGATACCACCAGCCGCAATTCGAACCTGGGCTTGATCGAAACCGTGCGGGACCGGCTCAAGAGCCAGGGCGTGCAGGCATGGCTGGCCCACAACGCCGAGCGGACCAAGGCCAACCTGTTCGCCACGCTGCCCGCCGCGGATGGCGGCGAGCAGGGCGGCATCGTGCTGTCGGGCCACACCGACGTGGTGCCGGTGGACGGCCAGGCCTGGTCCACCGACCCGTTCGTGCTGTCCGAGGCCGATGGCCGGCTCTACGGCCGCGGCACCTGCGACATGAAGGGCTTCATCGCGGCCAGCCTGGCGCTGGTGCCCGAATACCTGGCGATGCCGCGCAAGAAGCCCATCCACCTGGCTTTTTCGTACGACGAGGAAGTCGGCTGCGTGGGGGCGCCCGTGATGCTGGCCGAGCTGCGCGAGCGCGGCATCCGGCCCGATGGCTGCGTGGTGGGCGAGCCCACCGGCATGCAGGTGGTGGTGGCGCACAAGGGCATCAACCTGTTCCGCTGCTGTGTGCACGGCAAGGCGGCGCATTCGTCCCTGACGCCGCGCGGCTGCAATGCCATCGAGTACGCGGCGCGCCTGATCTGCCGCATCCGCGAGCTGGCCGACGCGTTCAAGGCCAAGGGGCCGTACGACGAGTTCTACGACGTCCCGTATTCCACCCTGACCACCAACCTGATCCAGGGCGGCATCGCCGTCAATACCATTCCCGAGCTGTGCGAGTTCTCGTACGAGTTCCGCAACCTGCCGGGCATGCCGGCCGACGCTATCCAGGCCGAGGTCGAGCGCTATGTGCAAGAGACGCTGCTGCCGGCCATGCGCGCCGAATTCGACGGCGCCCGCATCGACATCCGCAGCGGCGCCCGCGCGCCGGGCCTGGACGCCTCCGAGGCCGCCGCCATCACGCAGCTGGTGCGCGCCCTGACCGACGACCGCGCCACCCGCAAGGTGGCGTACGGCACCGAGGCCGGCCTGTTCCAGAGCATCGGCGTGCCCACCGTGGTTTGCGGGCCGGGGCATATCGAGCAGGCCCACAAGCCCGACGAGTACGTCGCGCTGGACCAGCTCGAGGCTTGCGAGAAATTCCTGCGTCGCCTGGGGCAGTCGCTGCTCGGTTAAAATGGCGGGTTGCGAAGCGGGCTTCGCGGCCGCCGTGCCTGCCGCAGCCCAGGAGAAACTGGTGAAATCTTACGACCTTCCCGACGCCCAGGGGCATTTCGGCCCCTACGGCGGCGTATTCGTGGCGGAAACACTGATGCACGCGCTCGACGAGCTGCGCGCGGCCTACGATCGCTGCCGGGTCGATCCCGAGTTCATCGCGGCCTTCAACTACGAGCTCAAGCATTTCGTCGGGCGTCCCAGCCCGGTCTACCACGCGGCCCGCTGGTCGCGCGAGCTGGGCGGCGCGCAGATCTGGTTCAAGCGCGAAGACCTGAACCATACCGGCGCCCACAAGGTCAACAATTGCATCGGCCAGGCCCTGCTGGCGCGCCGCATGGGCAAGCCGCGCGTCATCGCCGAGACCGGCGCCGGCCAGCACGGCGTGGCCACCGCCACGGTGGCGGCGCGCTACGGCATGGAATGCGTGGTCTACATGGGCAGCGAGGACATCCGCCGCCAGGCGTCGAACGTCTACCGCATGAAGCTGCTGGGCGCCACCGTGGTGCCGGTCGAGTCGGGCTCGCGCACCCTGAAGGACGCCTTGAACGAGGCCATGCGCGACTGGGTCACCAATATCGAGAACACCTTCTACATCATCGGCACCGTCGCCGGCCCCGATCCCTATCCGCGCCTGGTGCGCGACTTCCAGACCGTCATCGGCAACGAATGCCTGACGCAGATGCCCGAGGAAGCCGGCCGCCAGCCCGACTACGTCGTGGCGGCGGTGGGCGGGGGCTCGAACGCCATGGGCATCTTCCATCCGTACATCCCGTACGAAAACGTGCGCCTGATCGGCGTGGAAGCGGCCGGCGAAGGCCTGGATACGGGCCGCCACGCGGCCTCGCTGGCGGCCGGGCAGGTGGGCGTGCTGCACGGCAACCGCACCTATGTCATGCAGGATGCCGACGGCCAGGTCCAGGAGACGCACTCGGTCTCGGCCGGGCTGGACTACCCCGGCGTGGGCCCGGAGCACGCCTGGCTCAAGGACAGCGGCCGCGCCGAGTACGTCGGCGTCACCGACGCCGAAGCCTTGGCGGCGTTCCACGACTGCTGCCGCATCGAAGGCATCATGCCGGCGCTGGAGTCCTCGCACGCCATCGCGCACGCGGTCAAGATGGCCCCCTCGCTGCCCCAGGACACCATCATCCTGGTCAATTTGTCCGGCCGCGGCGACAAAGACATGCACACCGTCGCCGAACGCGCGGGTATCCAGTTCTGACACCATGACCACCCGAACCGACCGTATCGCAGCGGCCTTCGCCCGCGTCGCCGAGTCCGGCCGCGCGGCCGCGCTGATCCCCTACATCGCCGCCGGCGACCCGTCGCCCGAGGCCACCGTGCCGCTGATGCACGCCTTGAAGCAGGCGGGCGCCGACATCATCGAGCTGGGCGTGCCGTTTTCCGACCCGATGGCCGACGGGCCGGTGATCCAGCGCGCCACCGAGCGCGCCATCGCCCAGGGCGTCGGCCTGCGTCGCGTGCTGGAGCTCGTGGCGCAGTTCCGCCGCGACGACGACGCCACCCCGGTGGTGCTGATGGGCTATGCCAACCCCATCGAGCGCATGGGCCTGCAGGCCTTCGCCGAGGCGGCGCAGGCCGCCGGCGTCGACGGCGTGCTGGTGGTCGATTATCCGCCCGAGGAGATCGACGCCTTCGCCGGCCACCTGGAAGCCCATGGCATCGCGCCGATCTTCCTGGTGGCGCCAACCACCACCGAGGCGCGCATCCAGGCTGTCGCGCGCATTGCGCGCGGCTACGTTTATTATGTGTCGCTCAAGGGCGTCACGGGTTCCGGCAGCCTGGATACGGATGAAGTCGCGGCCCGCGTGGCGCTCATCCGCCGCCATGTCGGCGTCCCGGTGGGCGTGGGCTTCGGCATCCGCGATGCCGCCAGCGCGCAGCGCATCGCGCGCGCCGCCGACGCCGTGGTCATCGGCAGCAAGCTCATCGAAACCCTCGAACAGGCGGTCGCAAGCGCGCCCGCCGGCGAACAGACGGGCGCCGCCGTCGCCGCCGCCAGCCAGTGGCTGGCCGGCATCCGGCAGGCGCTCGACCAAGTCAAACGAGACCACCCGCCGGCCTGAAGCCACGGCGCGCGGCCTCCCAACGGAAGAACGACAATGAGCTGGATCGAAAAACTCCTGCCTCCCCGCATCAACAAGACCAGCGACAGCGGCGCGCGCCGCGTGCCGGAAGGGCTGTGGGTCAAGTGCCCGTCCTGCGAGTCGGTGCTCTATAGCGAAGACCTCGCCGCCAACCTGCATGTGTGCCCCAAGTGCGACCACCATATGCGCATCGGTTCGCGCGCCCGTCTCGATTCCCTGCTCGACGTGGAAGGGCGGGTCGAGATCGGCCAGAATACGCGCTCGGTCGATTCGCTGAAATTCAAGGACACGCGCAAGTATCCCGAGCGCGTCCAGGAAGCCATGAAGCAGACCGGCGAGACCGACGCGCTGGTGGTCATGAGCGGTTCCATCCGCGGCGTGCCGGCGGTGGTGGCGTGTTTCGAATTCGAATTCATGGGCGGCTCGATGGGTTCGGTGGTGGGCGAGCGCTTCGCGCGCGGCGCCCAGGTGGCCCTGGACAACAAGACGCCGTTCATCTGCGTGGCCGCCTCCGGCGGCGCGCGCATGCAGGAAAGCCTGCTGTCGCTGATGCAGATGGCCAAGACCAACGCCATGTTGACCCGCCTGTCGGCCGCCGGCCTGCCGTTCATCAGCGTCCTGACCGATCCGACCATGGGCGGGGTGTCGGCCAGCTTCGCCTTCATGGGCGACGTCGTCATCGCCGAGCCGAAGGCGCTGATCGGTTTTGCCGGCCCGCGCGTCATCGAGCAGACCGTGCGCGAGAAACTGCCGGAAGGCTTCCAGCGCGCGGAATTCCTGCTGCAAAAGGGCGCCATCGACATGGTGGTCGACCGCCGCCAGTTGCGCGAAGAGATCGCCCGCCTGCTGGCGCTCCTGACCGACCAGCCGGCCGACGTCGTGGCGGCCTGACGCGCGATATTTCCATATACGCTAGGAATCCACCCGGTATCTTCCACGCCACGTTGGATTTTCCGGCCGGACTGTTGCCTGGCTTATACAGGCAGGGCGGGGCGCGGCTGAATTTCTGCTATGTTTACCGGTGTGCAAAACACAGGATCTGGAGCATTCATGTCGAGTCTCAATAAGAAGAATATCCGGGCGGCCCTGGCCGCCTTCTCGTTGGCTGGCCTGGCGTTCTCGGCGCAGGCCCAGCAATCTACCCAGGGCGGCATCGGCCTGCACTACGGGGTGGGCGAACACTATCAGCGCGCCGAGCTGGTCTATGAAACCCCGGGCCTGAACCTGTACGAATTCGGCGGCAACTGGGGGCGCCTGGACCTCACCGGCGAATTCGGCGCGGCCTACTGGTGGGCCAGCGGCTCGCGTTCGCCCAGCAGCGTGTGGCAATTCAATGCCATCCCGATGTTCCGCTGGTGGATGACCGAGCGCTTCTACGTCGAGGCCGGCATTGGCGCCACGGCCTTCACGCATACCCGCTTCGCCGACGAGAACATCAGCACCGCGTTCCAGTTCGGCGACCACCTCGGCATGGGCTTCATGGTCACGCCCCACAACCGGCTCGGCCTGCGATATTCGCATTTCTCCAATGCCAGCATCAAGCGCCCGAACCCGGGCCTGGACGTGCTGCAGCTGACCTACACGTACCAGTTCTGACGCGGCGCGGCGGCGCCACGCATGCCAGGCGGGGCCGGGTATTCACCCGGCCTTTTTGTCGTCCATGGAAATCGTGCGGGCGGACATGCCGGCGCTATGCGCCGGGCACGGCATAACGGGCCAGCCGTTGGCGATGGCGGTCGGGCACCGGCACCGGGCGGCGCGATCGCGGATCCACGTACGCGTGCGTGAACAGGCCGGTGGCATGGCAGGCCTGGCGGCCCGCGCTGAAGACGCCCAGGCGGTAGGTGACGCTGCTGGTGCCCAGCCTGGCCACGCGCAGCCCGATCTCGACGGGCGTGGGGAACGACACCGGCTCGAAATACTGGCACTGGCTGCCGACCACCAGGCCGATGGCCGTGGGCGAGTCCGCGCCGGCGATGCCTTCGGCGATCAGCATGCCGTTGACCGCCGTGTCGAACCACGAGTAGTAGACGACGTTGTTGACGTGGCCGTAGACGTCGTTGTCCATCCAGCGCGTGGCGATGGGCGTGAAGTGCCGGTACGCCGCGCGGTCTTCCGGCGCCAGTCGGTCTGTCATGGTTGCTCCGCCATTGATGTCATGGCGCTACCTTGCCCAAAAACAACGCCGGCAGCAATGCCGGCGTTGTTCTTCAATGGCCGGGCGGGATCCGCCCGGGCGCATCAGTGGCGCTGGGTTTCCACCTGCACCAGCGGCTCGTTGGAGACGGGGGGCACCGGCTTGCGTTCGCGGCCCAGGCGCGCCGGCGTGTAGCTGGCGGCGATGCGCTGCTGCGTCTGCGCGTGGCGCTCGGGGTCGGTCTCGACCCATTGCAGGCCGGCCGCGCTGACCACCTCGTGCAGGGCTTGGCTGGAGACGGCCGGGGCGGCCGCGGGCACCACGATGGGCTGCGCCGCCGCGGGAGCCGGTGCGGCCGTGACCGCCGGCTCGGCCGGCTGGACGGGCGGCTCGGCCGTTTCGACCGTGACCGGGGCCGGCGCCTCGGCGGGCGCCGCCACGGGGGCCGGTTCGGGGTGCGATACCGGTTCGGCCGCCGCCGGCGCCTGCGCGCTGGCGGTTTCGGGGGCTTCCTCTACCGGAGCGGCGGCTTCCGCCGGAGCGGCGGCCGGGGCTGGTCCGGCCGGGGCCGCCGGCGTGGCGGGAGCCGGCTCGGCGGTGGCCGGGATGCTGGCCGCCGCCGGAGCGACAGGGGCCGGCACGGCGATCTCGGGCGTGCCTTGCGCGACGGCCGCGGCATTGGAGACGTCGGCCAGGTCGGCGGCCGGGGCCTGCAGGGGCGACGGCGTGGCTGCGGCGGCTTCAGTCGCTGCCGGCTCACCGGTCGCGGCATCGGCTTCCTGGGCGTCCTCGGCCTGGCCTTCGGCGCCGGTCGCGGCCAGCTCGTCCTGGCCGCGGCGGCCGCGGCGGCTGCGACGGCGGCGGCGCTTGCGTTCCGGATCGGCGGCGCCTTCAGCGGCTTCCTGGTCGCCAGCCGGAGCTTGCGCGCCCGGAGCCGAGTCGGCTTCGGCCTCGGCCCGTTCCGTCAGGGCGGCGGCAATGGCCGGACCCTGGGCGGCGGGCAAGGCGGTGGCGACCGTTTCCGCCAGGGCGGCGACCATGCTTTCCTGCTCGCTCATGGGCGCGTCCTGCTGCGTGTCCTCGCGCCGGTTGCGGCCACGGCCGCGACGGCCGCGATTGCCGCGGCCGCCGGACGTTTCCTCGGCGGCCTCGGGCGCCAGGGCGCGCTCGGGGCGGGCGGCTTCCCGCTCGCCGCGGGCGGGCCGCTCGGCGCGTTCTTCAGGGCGACGGTTGCCGCGCACGTGGTGGCGGGCGGCGCCTTCGGCCGGCTCGCTGGCCTCGCCGCGCGCCTCGCCCCGGCGATGGCGGCCGCGGTCCGAGCCGTGGCGCTCGCCACGGCGTTCCTGGCCATCATGCGCGCGCTTGCCGCGGGCGGCGCCGGCGCGCTTGGGTTCTTCCTTGGGGGTCTCCGGGGCGGCGGGCTCGGCGCTGCCGCTCAGCCAGCCGACCAGGCGCTTGAACAGGCCGCCGAAGCCGCCTTCGGCGGGCGCGGGCGCTGGGGCGGCCGCGGCCGGCGCCGGGGCCGAGACGGGCGCCGGCTGCGACGGCGTGATGCCCTTGACCAGGGCCTCGGGGCGCGCCTTGACTTCCTGGTCGCGCGGCGCCCAGGCCATGTCGGTCGAGGGGGCCTCGGCCAGTTCGAAGCTGGTCTTCACTTCCTCGAGACGCGGGTCGTCGTGGCGCAGGCGCTCGATGTGGTGGTGCGGGGTTTCCAGGTGCTTGTTGGGGATCAGCACCAGGTTCACTTTCAGGCGGGCCTCCATCTTGGCGATGTCGGAGCGCTTTTCGTTGAGCAGGAAGGTGGCCACGTCGACCGGCACCTGGGCGTGCACCGCCGCGGTGTTTTCCTTCATGGCCTCTTCCTGCAGCAGGCGCAGCACGTGCAGCGCGCTGGATTCCGCGTCGCGGATCACGCCGGTGCCGTTGCAGCGCGGGCAGGTGATGTGCGAACCTTCGTTCAGGGCCGGGCGCAGGCGCTGGCGCGACAGTTCCATCAGGCCGAAGCGCGAGATCTTGCCCATTTGCACGCGGGCGCGGTCGAAATGCAGGGCGTCGCGCAGGCGCTGTTCGACGGCGCGCTGGTTCTTGCCGTCTTCCATGTCGATGAAATCGATCACGATCAGGCCGCCCAGGTCGCGCAGGCGCAGCTGGCGGGCCACTTCATCGGCCGCTTCCAGGTTGGTGCGCAGGGCGGTTTCCTCGATGTCGGAGCCGCGCGTCGAGCGCGCCGAGTTCACGTCGACCGCCACCAGGGCTTCGGTATGGTCGATCACCACCGCGCCGCCCGAGGGCAGTTGCACGGTGCGCGAATACGCGGTCTCGATCTGGTGCTCGATCTGGAAGCGCGAGAAGAGGGGGATGTCGTCGCGGTAGCGCTTGACGCGCTGGACGTTGTCGGGCATCACCACGCTCATGAACGCGGTGGCCTGGTCGGCGATCTCGTCGGTGTCGATGAGGATCTCGCCGATTTCGGGGGAGAAATAGTCGCGGATGGCCCGGATGACCAGGCTGGATTCCAGGTAGATGAGGATCGGCGCGGCGTTGTCGCGGGCGGCGCCGTCGATGGCCGTCCAGAGTTGCAGCAGGTAGGACAAGTCCCATTGCAGTTCTTCGACGCTGCGGCCGATGCCGGCGGTGCGGGCAATGATGCTCATGCCCTGCGGGACTTCCAACTGCTCCATGGTGTCGCGCAGTTCCTGGCGGTCCTCGCCCTCGACGCGGCGCGAGACGCCGCCGCCGCGCGGGTTGTTGGGCATCAGCACCAGGTAGCGGCCGGCCAGCGAAACGAAGGTGGTCAGGGCGGCGCCCTTGTTGCCGCGCTCTTCCTTTTCGACCTGGACGATCAGTTCCTGGCCTTCGCGCAGGGCGTCCTGGATGCGGGCGGTGCGGACGTCGACGCCTTCCTTGAAGTAGCTGCGGGCCACTTCCTTGAACGGCAGGAAGCCGTGGCGGTCTTCGCCGTAGTTGACGAAGCAGGCCTCCAGGCCCGGTTCGATGCGGGTGATGACACCTTTGTAAATATTGCCTTTGCGCTGTTCGCGGCCGGCGGTTTCGATGTCGAGATCGATGAGCTTCTGCCCATCGACGATGGCAACGCGCAGTTCTTCCTGGTGCGTTGCATTGAACAGCATGCGCTTCATGAGTGGGGTTCTCCGTTGTCATGACGCGCCGATATCGGCGCGTGACCTCGGGCCACTCGGGCTGCGGACTGAAGCAGGCAAGAGATGCGGCCGGTTGCCGGGCTGCGCCCAGGCATGGCCGCCGCGGGTCAGGCGGGCACGTCGTGCCGTACGGCACGCGGTTCTGTCAGCAGGGGGGTCAGGTTCACTAAGTGTGGTTGACGGAAGGGTTGCTGTGAACGGCAGGTGCGGCGGGGATCTGCCAGCACGCACCTGGTGCTTTAATTACGCGACGATTCTTGCAGTGCTCCAGAGCCGCTTGCGGCAGGCAACGGACCTGCGGACGGCGGGCAAAGGAGTGCCACACCACCATCCGGCAGGGCGCGGTTGCGCCGGCGACCGAGAGGCCCCGGAGCTGAATGAGCAGGCAGTACAATGGCGGCCCGCGCGCTCGACGGAGACGCGCACAAATGCATCTCTACGCCAGGCGGCTTGTTCAGCCCCTTAAGGCTGTCCCGATTATATGTCGCTTTCCGCAATGCGCAAAGAAACTTCCTCTCCCGCCAGCTCGCCCGCGGTCCGCATGGTCGAGGTGGGGGCCGAGCACGAAGGCCAGCGCATCGATAATTTCCTGCTGCGCCTGTGCAAGGGCGTGCCCAAGAGCCACATCTACAAGGCGATCCGGGCCGGCCAGGTGCGGGTAAACAAGGGACGCATCCAGGCCGATTACCGCGTGGCCGCGGGCGACCTGGTCCGCGTGCCGCCCCTGCGGCTGCCGGCCCCCGGCGAAGCCCGGCCGGTGCCCGGCGCCGAATTCCCGGTCGTCTACGAAGACGATGCGCTGCTGGTGATCGACAAGCCGGCCGGCGTGGCGGTGCATGGCGGCAGCGGCGTCTCGTTCGGCGTGATCGAGCAGCTGCGGGCGGCCCGGCCGCAGGCGCGCTTCCTGGAGCTGGTCCATCGCCTCGACCGCGAGACTTCCGGGCTGCTGATGGTGGCCAAGAAGCGCAGCGCGCTGCTGGCGCTGCACGCCATGCTGCGCGAAGGCAAGGGCGACAAGCACTACCTGGCCCTGGTCGAAGGCGACTGGGTCAACGAGCGGCAGCATATCCGCCTGGCGCTCACCAAATGGACCACCCAGTCGGGCGAGCGGCGCGTGCGGCCCGACCCGGCGGGGCAGGCCGCGCATACCATCGTCACCCTGCGGCAACGCTATGGGGGGTACAGTCTGGTCGATGCCGAATTGCGCACGGGGCGCACGCACCAGATCCGGGTTCACCTGGCGGCCGGTGGCTTTCCCATCGTCGGCGATGATAAATACGGGACGGATGAAGTCCGGGCGCGGTTCGCGCGCCAGGGGTTCGGGCGCATGTTCCTGCATGCGCACCAAGTGACCCTGCCGCATCCGCTCACCGGAGAAACCCTGCGGCTGACGGCGGAACTGCCCGCCGCCTGCCGGAAACTGCTGCAGCAACTGGAGAGCGCTTGAATATGCCCTATTCGCTGGTCGTGTTCGATTGGGACGGCACCTTGATGGATTCCACCAACGGCATCGTGGCCGCCATCCAGGGCGCCTGCCGCGACCTGGACCTGCCCGTGCCGACCGCCTCGGCCGCCAGCTGGGTGATCGGCCTGTCGCTCGAGAGCGCGCTGCGCCGCGCCGTCCCCGAACTGACCCAGGCGATGGTGCCGCGCTTCCTGGAGCGGTACCGTACCCATTATTTGCTGCGCGACCCCGACCTGAAGCTGTTCGACGGCATCGAGCCCCTGCTGGGCGCGCTGGCGGACCGCCAGGTGCGCCTGGCGGTCGCCACCGGCAAAAGCCGCGTGGGGCTGAACCGCGTGCTGGCCGCCACTGGCCTGGGCAGCGTCTTCGACGCCACCCGCACCGCCGACGAGACCTTCAGCAAGCCGCATCCGGCCATGCTGCACGAACTCATGGACGAACTGGGTGTCGAACCGGAACGCGTGGTCATGGTGGGCGACACGTCGCACGACCTGCAGATGGCCACCAATGCGGGCGTCCACGGGCTGGGCGTGGCCTATGGCGCGCACAGCCCGCAGGAACTCGAAGGCTGCCGGCCGCAGGCGGTGGTCGACAGCGTCGCGGCGCTGCGCGAATGGCTGCTGCCGCGCGCGGGCGCCTGAGCCGGCGCGCCACTGGCGTGGAATAGAACGGCCTCGCGTTCGTCTATAACAAGACTCGCTGCGCCCAGCACCAGGAGACTGCCATGTCGATACGCAAGCCCGGCCCCGCGCCGCTCCCTTCTGAAATCACGCCGGAAGCGGTCTGGCAGTCGCGCCGCGCCTGGCTGGCGCGCGCCGGCCTGGCCGCCGCGGCCGCCGGCCTGCCGGGCTGGGCCATGCGCCAGGCCGCCGCCCAGGAAACCGGCGGAGCCGCGTTGCCAGGGCAGCCCAGCCCGCAATTCACGGTCATGGACAAGCAGACGTCGTTCAAGGACGTCACTACCTACAACAACTACTACGAGTTCGGCATCGACAAGGGCGACCCCGCCCAGTACGCCGGCCGGCTGCAGACCCGCCCCTGGACGGTCAGCGTCGAGGGCGAAGTGCTGCGCCCGCGGACATTCGACATCGACGAACTGCTCAAGCTGGCGCCGCTCGAAGAGCGCGTCTACCGCCTGCGCTGCGTCGAGGGCTGGTCCATGGTGATCCCCTGGGTGGGCTATCCGCTGGCGGCGCTGCTCAAGCAGGTGGAGCCCACCGGCAATGCCAGGTATGTCGAGTTCACCACCGTCATGCAGCGCGACAACATGCCGGGCCTGCGCTATCCAGTGCTCGACTGGCCCTATGTCGAAGGCTTGCGCCTCGACGAGGCCATGCATCCGCTGGCGCTGCTGGTCTTCGGCCTGTATGGCAAGGTGCTGCCCAACCAGAACGGCGCGCCGCTGCGCCTGGCGGTGCCCTGGAAATACGGCTTCAAGTCGGCCAAGTCGCTGGTGCGCATCCGCCTGGTCGAGCGCCAGCCCACCAGCTCCTGGATGCAGGCGGCCGCGCGGGAATACGGTTTCTATGCCAACGTGAATCCCGACGTCCCGCACCCGCGCTGGAGCCAGGCCACCGAGCGCCGCATCGGCGAAGACGGCCTGTTCACGCCCAAGCGCAAGACCCTGCTGTTCAACGGCTACGCCGAGCAGGTGGCGGCGCTCTACCAGGGCATGGACCTGAGGGCCAATTACTAGCGCCTGTTGACGCCGGGAAACCCGCATGACGAGGCCCTACTAGCATGGCAGGCACCCAGACCGCCCCGCGCCCGGCGCAGTGGTCGGCCGCGGCAATCGGGCGGTTCAAGCCCATCCTGTTCGCCGCCGGCCTGTTGCCGTTCGCCCGCTGGATCTGGCTGGGCCTGCACGACGGCCTGACCGCCAATCCGGTCGAGTTCCTGACCCGCTCTTCCGGCACCTGGACGCTGGTGTGCCTGCTGGTGACGCTGTCCATCACGCCCCTGCGACGCCTGCTGCGCCAGCCCGCCCTGGTGCGCCTGCGCCGGCCCTGCGGGTTGTTCGCCTTTTTCTACGGCAGCCTGCATTTCCTGGCGTGGGTATGGTGGGACCGCGGGCTGGACCCGGCCTCCATGCTGCGCGACGTGGCCGAGCGTCCCTTCATCACCGCCGGCTTCGCGGCCTTCGTGTGCATGACGGCGCTGGCCGCCACCTCGACACAATGGGCCATGCGCAAGCTGGGCCGCCGCTGGCAGGCGCTGCACCGCGCCGTCTACCTGATCGGGGTGCTGGCCATCGTGCATCTCTGGTGGCACAAGGCTGGCAAGCACGATTTCCAGCAGCCCCTGGCTTACGGGGCCGTGCTGCTGGCGCTGCTGGGCTGGCGCGTGGCGGCCTGGCTGCGGGCGCGCGCCTAGGGGGGGCAGGCCCTAGCCTGGCGCCGGCAGCGCCATCATGATGGCCGCTGTCTCGGCGTCGGGCCGCCCGCTGTAGTCGGCCGGGCGGTAGTGCATCTGGAATGCCGCCAGCACGTTGCGCGTGGCCCGGTCCAGCCGCCCGTGCTGCGGGCAGGCGTAGCCCAGGCGCGCCAGTTGCCGCTGGAACCAGGCCACGTCCGGCGTGCCCTCGCGCTGCAGCGTGATCCAGTGCGAGGCCGCCAGGGCTTCGTCGTACCAGCGGCCGATGCCGGCCTGCGCAAGCCGTTTCCAGGGGAAGAGGGGGCCGGGGTCGGTCTTGCGCTGCGGTGCGATGTCGCTATGGCCCACGATGTTCTCGGGGCGCACATGGTGCCGTGCGAGCAGGTCCTGCAGCAGTCGCACCAATGTCTCGATCTGCGCGTCGGAGTAGGGCTGCCAGGCAGGGGCGCCGCCGGCGCCGTCCCGGCGGCCGGCGTTGACCAGCTCGATGCCGATCGACACCGGGTTCAGCGACACCTGGTCGTACCAGGCGCTCTCGCCCGCATGCCAGGCGCTGCGGGTTTCGTCGACCAGGCGGTAGATGCGCGGCCGCGCATCGTCGGTGATCAGGTAGTGGGTGCTGACGCCGCCGCGCGACAGCAGTTCGAGCGCCCGGTCGCGCCCGGCCGAGGTGTAGTGCAGCACGATATAGCGCACCCGGCTGTCCTGGCTGGCCGCCGTCAGCGACGTGTCGACGTCGAGCTGGTCGGGCGCGCGACTGGCGCATCCGCCCAGCAGCAGCACGGCCGCCGCGAGCGCCACCAGGCGGGCAGGGATGCGCGACCGGCTCATGGGCGGCCGGCCAGGTACAGGAACAGGGTCGGCCGCTTGTCCAGCTCGGGCGCTGGGCGGGTCTTCCATTCAGCGATGCTGTGCGTGCGCACCCATTCGTCGGCGGTCGTCAGGGACCGGGCCACGCACAGGCGCGTGTCGCCGCGCAGCGAGGCCAGCAAGGCGGCGAACATGGCCGCATTGCGGTAGGGTGTTTCGATCAGCAGCTGCGTCTGGTGGTGGCGCGCCGAGAGCTGTTCCCAGGCGCGCAACTGGCGGGCACGCTCGGCGGGGTCGACCGGGGCATAGCCATGGAAGGCGAAGCGCTGGCCGTCCAGGCCGCTGGCCATCAGGCCCAGCAGGATCGACGACGGCCCCACCCAGGGACGCACCGGCACCCCCAGGCGGTGCGCCGCCGCCACTACCGCGGCGCCCGGGTCGGCCACCGCCGGGCAGCCGGCTTCCGAGACCAGGCCGATATCGCGGCCCTGGCGCGCCGGGGCCAGCCATTGCTGTATCTGGCCGGCGCCGGTCTTGTCGGTCAGCGTGTGGATGGTGATTTCCTGCAGGGGGCGCGTCGTGCCGACCTGTTTCAGGAAGGCGCGCGCCGTCTTGGCGTTCTCGGCGATATAGGTATCGAGGCTGCCGGCCAGGGCGCGGGCGTCGGCGGGCAGCCAGCGTTCGGGCGGCGCCTCGCCCAGGCCGACCGGGATCAGGTGCAGGGCGCCGCTCATGCCGCGCCCTGGTTGAGCGGATCCAGGCCGAACGAGGCCAGCATGCCGGTGAGCGCGATCAGCGGCAGGCCGATGATGGCCGTGGGATCGTCGCTTTGGATGGATTCCATCAGCGCAATGCCCAGGCTTTCCGCCTTGGCGCTGCCCGCGGTATCGTAGGGCTCCTCGGCGCGCAGGTAGGCATCGATGGCGGCGTCCGTCAGGGGGCGGAAGCGGCAGCGCGTCACGACATCGGCTTTTTCCACCCGCTCGCCGTCGGTCACCGCCAGGGCGCTATGGAACTCGACCTGGCGGCCGGCCAGCGCCCGCAGCTGGGCCTGGGCGCGGGCGAAATCGCCTGGCTTGCCGATGGGCTGGCCGTCGGCCGTGGCGACCTGGTCGGAGCCGATCACGATGCAGCCCGGATGGCGCGCGGCGATTGCCATCGCCTTGTCGACCGACAGCCGCAGCGCCAGCGCGGCCGGGGTTTCCCCGGCCCGCGGCGTTTCGTCGACATCCGGCGAGATGGCCTCGAATGGCAGGCGTAGCCGGGACAGCAGCTCGCGCCGGTAGCGCGAGCTGGAGGCAAGGATCAGGCGAGGGGGGAAAGTAGGCATGCAAAGTTTGACGATGATACGTAAGTCACGGTATTATCTAACGTTTTGCGGGATTTTTGCAGGAGCCGGGTTTTCTGGCCAGGGCCGTGGTTTGCGCAAGCGGTGTGGTCCTGTGGCTCGCGTTGTCGGCAAAAGCATGTCAGCATGGAGTTCGCATGAGCAAGAATGAACGGACGGAAGCGGCACGGCTGCCCGGTCCGGTTGGCTCGGCTGCGGCGAATACCGTGATCGATGCGTTTGCGCTGGCCCGCAAGGGCGATACGGTACAGGGTACCGTGCCGCTCGCGCGCTTGGCCAGGGCCGTCGAAGGGCTGCCCGGGCAGCCCGGCGGCGAAGCTGGCCTGGTCAAGTGGTCCGTGCGGGGCGAAATCGGCAAGGGCGTGGCCAAGACCGGCATCGCCGCCGGCCAGCCGCTGCTGAACCTGCATGTGCAGGCCAGTCCGGTGCTGGTTTGCCAGCGTTGCAATGCCCCGTTTGCTTATGCGATAGATTCCCGGACAGTGCTGCAGCTGGTCGAGTCCGAAGACGAACTCGACGATGACCTGTCCCTTGATACGCAAGACCCGGATCTCGCGGACTCGCTGCCCGAAAAGGTAGTGGGCTCGCATCGCTTCGATCTGTTGGCCCAGGTCGAAGACGAGCTCATCCTGAGCATTCCATACGTACCCAGGCATGATGAATGCCCGGGCGCGCAGGCCAAAGACGGCGACGCCCCCCGGGCTCCCGCCGCCGAGCGTCCGTCGCCGTTCGCGGTGCTCGAACAACTGAAGCATAAAGATTAGGTCAACATCGGGCCGCATCGCGTACAATGCGGCCCGTTTCTAGGAGTCATCATGGCTGTTCAACAAAACAAGAAGTCCCCGTCCAAGCGCGGCATGCATCGCTCGCACGACTTTCTGGTCAACCCGCCGACGGCGATCGAGCCCAACACGGGCGAAACCCACCTGCGCCACCACATCAGCCCCAACGGCTTCTATCGCGGCCGCAAGGTCCTGAAGACCAAGGCCGACGAGTAAGCCGCGGCGGAGCCCGCTTCCCGGACGATTACGGCAGCGCTGAACTGGCACCCGTGATACGCATCGCCATCGACTGCATGGGCGGCGACTTCGGTCTGCCCGTCACGATTCCGGCCGCCATCGAGTTCGCCCGGAAATTCCCGGACTCCCGGTTGCTGCTGGTCGGCCTGCCCGATGCCATCGAGGCGGCGTTGGCCGAGCACAAGGACGCGCCGCGCGAGCGCCTCGAAATCGTGCCGGCCACCGAGGTCGTCTCCATGGACGACCCGGTGGAGGTCGCCCTGCGCCGCAAGAAGGACTCCTCCATGCGCCTGGCGGCCCAGGCCGTCAAGGACGGCCGCGCCGATGCCTGCGTGTCGGCCGGCAATACCGGCGCCTGGATGGCCATCTCGCGCTACGTGCTCAAGACGCTGGACGGCATCGACCGGCCGGCCATTGCCACGTCCATCCCCAACCAGACCGGCCGCGCCACCACCGTGCTGGATCTTGGCGCCAACGTCGACTGCACGGCCGAACACCTGCTGCAGTTCGCCATCATGGGCGCGGCGCTGACCCAGGCGGTCGATCACCGCGACAATCCTTCGGTGGGCCTGCTGAACATCGGCGAGGAAGTCATCAAGGGCAACGAGGTGGTCAAGGAAGCCGCCGAGCTGCTGCGCCGCAGTCCGCTCAATTTCCAGGGCAACGTCGAGGGCAACGATATCTTCAAGGGCACGGTCGATGTCGTGGTCTGCGACGGCTTCGTCGGCAATGTGGTGCTGAAGTCCGTCGAAGGCCTGGCCAAGATGCTCTCGAGCGTGATCCGCGAGGAATTCAAGCGCAACCTGGTCACGCTGCTGGCGGGCGCCATCGCCAAGCCGGTCCTCAATCGCCTGCGCAACCGCGTCGACAACCGCCGCTACAATGGCGCCGCATTGCTGGGTCTGCGCGGCGTGGTCATCAAGAGCCACGGCTCGGCCGACGTCTACGCCTATGGCTTCGCCCTGCAGCGCGCGCGCGAGGCGGTGGTGAGTAAACTGCAGGAACGCACCGCCCAGGCGGTGGCGCTCATTACCCAGCGCGTCCAGATGGGCGAGGCCGCCGCCGGCGCGCCCGAGGCGGCCGGGGACACCGTTTGATGGATACCGCAATGACTTACGCCGTGATTGCCGGCTCGGGCAGCTTCCTGCCGGAGCGGGTCGTGTCCAACGACGAGCTGGCCGCCGAGCTGGCTACGCGCAACATCGCCACTTCCGACGAGTGGATCGTCGAGCGCACCGGCATTCGCCAGCGGCACCTGGCCGAGCGCGGCGTCACCACCAGCCAGCTGGCCACCGAGGCCGCGCAGCGCGCCATGGCCGACGCCGGCGTGCAGGCCGCCGATCTCGATCTCATCATCGTCGCCACTTCCACGCCCGATTTCGTCTTTCCCAGCACCGCCTGCCTGGTGCAGGCCAACCTGGGCGCCAAGGGTGGCGCCGCCTTCGACGTGCAGGCCGTGTGCAGCGGCTTCGTCTATGCCCTGAGCACCGCCGACGCCTTCATCCGGGCCGGCCGCGCGCGCTGCGCGCTGGTCATCGGCGCCGAGGTTTTCTCCCGCATCCTCGACTGGAACGATCGCCGCACCTGCGTGCTGTTCGGCGATGGCGCGGGGGCGGTCGTGCTCAAGGCTTCCGACCGGCCCGGCATCCTGGCCGCGCATTTGCATGCCGATGGCTCGCAAACCAGCATTCTCTGCGCGGCCGGCAACGTCGCCTATGGCGATGTCACGGGCGACCCGTTCCTGCGCATGGACGGGCAGGCCGTGTTCAAGCAGGCCGTCACGGTGCTCGACCGGTCGGCGCGCGACGTCTGCGCCGAGGCCGGGGTCGACGTGGCCGACGTCGACTGGCTGGTCCCGCACCAGGCCAACGTCCGCATCCTCAATTTCCTGGCGCGCAAGTTGCGTGTTCCCACCGAAAAGGTGGTGATCACCGTCGATTCGCACGCCAACACCTCGGCGGCCAGCGTGCCGCTGGCGCTCGACGCCGCGCGCCGCGATGGGCGCATCAAGCCCGGCCAGCTCGTGCTGATGCAGGGCGTCGGGGGCGGCTTCACCTGGGGTTCGGTCCTGGTGCGCATGTAACGCCGGGCCTGCCGCCCGGGCACCGCGCCCCGAGGTCGGGTTATCCTCATCGATTCTGCATTCAAGTCGATACACTCCATCATGAAAATCGCCTTTGTCTTTCCCGGCCAGGGATCCCAGTCGGTCGGCATGCTCGATGCCTGGGCCGGCAACGTGGCCGTGGCCGATGTCGTGGCCCGGGCCGGCGGGGCGCTCGGCCAGGACCTGGGCGCCCTGATCGCCCAGGGGCCGGCCGAGCAACTCAACCTCACCACCAACACCCAGCCCGCCATGCTGACCGCGGGCCTGGCCGTATTCGCCGCCTGGCGCGCCGCCGGGGGGCGCCTGCCCGACGTGATGGCCGGCCACAGCCTGGGCGAATACGCCGCCCTGGCCGCCGCCGGCGCGCTGGCGCTCGAAGATGCCGTGCGCCTGGTGCGCATCCGCGCCGACGCCATGCAGGCCGCCGTGCCGGTGGGCACGGGCGCCATGGCCGCCATCCTGGGGCTGGACGACGATGCGGTGCGCGCCGCGTGCGCGCAGGCCGCCCAGGGCGAAGTAGTGGAAGCCGTCAACTTCAATGCGCCCGCCCAGGTGGTCATTGCCGGACACAAGGCCGCCGTGGAGCGCGCCTGCGAGGCCGCCAAGGCGGCTGGCGCCAAGCGCGCGCTGCCGTTGCCGGTATCGGCGCCGTTCCATTCCAGCCTGCTGCGTCCGGCCGCCGAAGTGCTGGCCGGCGCGCTGGCGCAGGCCGCGGTGTCCGCACCGCAAGTGCCCGTCATCAACAATGTCGACGTGGCGGCGCCGGCCGAACCCGCCGCGATCCGGGATGCACTGGTGCGGCAGGCATGGCATCCTGTGCGCTGGGTCGAGACCCTGCGCGCCATGAAGGCGCAGGGCGTGACCCATGTCGTGGAATGCGGCCCCGGCAAGGTATTGGCCGGACTGACCAAGCGCATCGACGGCGAGCTCACCGGCCTGTCGATCACCGACCCGGCCTCGCTCGACGCCGCGCTGGCCGCCCTGGGCAGGGACTGACAAAGGCGCGCCCCGTGGCGGGGCGGGCCGCCGACAACGGAAACTGACATGGAAAAACAATCCGCAGATTTGCAGGGCAAGATGGCCCTGGTGACCGGCGCCACGCGCGGCATCGGCAAGGCCATCGCACAGGAACTGGCGGCGCGCGGCGCCGTGGTGGTGGGCACCGCCACCAGCGAGTCCGGCGCGCAGGCCATCACCGATGCGCTGGCGCCCCTGGGCGGACGCGGCGTGGTGCTCGACGTCACCGATGCGCAGGCCTGCGACGCCCTGATCGATGCGCTGGGCAAGGAAACCGGCGGCGGGCCGCACATCCTGGTCAACAACGCCGGCATCACGCGCGACAACCTGGCCATGCGCATGAAGGACGACGACTGGTCGGCAGTCATCGACACGAACCTGGCGGCGGTCTTCCGCCTGTCGCGCGCCGTGCTGCGCGGCATGATGAAAGCCCGCTGGGGCCGCATCATCAATGTGACATCCGTGGTCGGGGCCAGCGGCAACGCCGGCCAGGCCAACTACGCGGCCGCCAAGGCGGGCGTCGCCGGCATGTCGCGGGCGCTGGCGCGCGAACTGGGCAGCCGCAACATCACCGTCAATTGCGTGGCGCCCGGTTTCATCGACACCGACATGACCCGCGCGCTGGGCGAAGACCAGACCGCCGCGCTGCTGCAACAGATTCCCCTGGGGCGGCTGGGGGCGCCCGTTGACATCGCTCATGCGGTGGCCTTTTTATCGAGCCCCCAGGCAGGTTACATTACCGGAACCACCTTGCACGTCAACGGCGGCATGTATATGCAATAAGGCCGCCCCAGAGCGGCCAGCCAGGGGCACACAGTCATTTTTGTCACGGCCGGGCGTTGGCATTCCTCTACGCTTGGCTATAATTCGCGGGATTTTTCCCAATTGGAGATCTGCATGGAAAGCATCGAACAGCGCGTCAAGAAGATCGTCGCTGAACAACTTGGCGTCAACGAAGCCGAGATCAAGAACGAATCCTCCTTCCTTGACGACCTCGGTGCCGATTCGCTCGATATGGTTGAGCTGGTCATGGCGCTCGAAGATGAATTCGAGACCGAGATCCCCGACGAAGAGGCCGAAAAGATCACCACCGTGCAGCAAGCGATTGACTACATCAATTCGCACGGTAAGCAGTAAGCTCAACCTGTATTCTCCCGGACGCCACCGCCTCGCGGGCGCGGCCGGGAAGCGGGGCGGTTTCAGGAGTGCCGTGCGGTCCGTGCGCGGGGACGTCCTAGCGATGTCTCCGCGGTCGGGCGTTCCGCACGTGCAGCGCATCCGAAAACCGCCTTTCTTTTGTCTGTTTTAGGAGTCATCCGTGAAGCGACGAGTCGTCATCACCGGCCTCGGTATCGTGTCGCCCGTGGGCAACGACATTTCCAGCGCCTGGGACAATATCGTCAACGGACGTTCCGGCATCGGCCGCATCACCCGTTTCGATCCTTCGGCCATCACCACGCACATCGCGGGAGAGGTCAAGGATTTCGACGTCACCGCCTACCTGCCCGCCAAGGAAGCCCGCCAGATGGATACCTTCATCCATTACGGCATGGCCGCCGGCATACAGGCATGGCGCGACAGCGGGCTCGAAGTCACCGACGCCAATGCCGAGCGCATCGGCGTGATCGTGGGTTCCGGCATCGGCGGGCTGCCCCGCATCGAGGAAACCCAGACCGAGCTGCTGGCCAAGGGCCCGCGGCGCATTTCGCCGTTCTTCGTGCCGGGCTCGCTCATCAACCTGATCTCCGGCCAGCTGTCCATCATGTTCGGCATGAAGGGCCCCAGCTACGCCGTCGTATCGGCCTGCACCACGGGCCTGCACTGCATCGGCGACGCCGCGCGCCTGATCGAATACGGCGATGCCGACATCATGCTGGCGGGCGGCGCCGAGTCCACGGTGTCGCCGCTGGGCATCGGCGGCTTCGCGGCCATGCGGGCGCTCTCCACGCGCAACGACGACCCCGCCACCGCTTCGCGTCCCTGGGACCGCGATCGCGACGGCTTCGTGCTGGGCGAGGGCGCCGGCGTGCTGGTGCTTGAGGAATACGAACATGCCAAGAAGCGCGGCGCACGCATCTACGGCGAGTTCGCGGGCTATGGCATGAGCTCCGACGCCCACCACATCACCGCTCCCGACAAGGACGGGCCGCGCCGCGGGGTGCTCAACGCCCTGCGCAATGGCGGCATCAACCTCGACGAGGTCGACTACGTCAACGCGCACGGCACGTCCACGCCGCTGGGCGACAAGAACGAGTCCGACGCCCTGAAGCTAGCCTTCGGCGACCATGCCAAGAAACTGGTGGTCAACTCCACCAAGTCCATGACCGGCCACCTGCTGGGCGCCGCGGGTGGCATCGAGGCCGTGTTCACCACCCTGGCGGTCTACCACCAGAAATCGCCTCCCACTATCAACATCTTCAACCAGGATCCGGAATGCGACCTGGATTACTGCGCCAACCAGGCGCGGGACATGAAGATCGACGTGGCGATTTCCAATTCCTTCGGTTTCGGCGGCACCAACGGCTCCATGGCCGTTCGCCGGATCTGATTTGGACTTGCGCCGGGATCTCGGCCGCCGGACGCTGCGCGTGCCGGTGCGCTGCCCGAACAGCGTGGCGCTGCTGGGCCGTACGGCCATGGCGGGCGCCGCGGCCGGCCTCGCGGCGTCCGTCTGGTGGCAGGCGGGGGCTGCCGGGCTGGCGGTCCTGGCCGGCACGGCCGGGGGCGCTGCCATGATTCGCCGGCCGCGCCGCGGCGGCGCATCCGTCCAGGCGGTCCGGGCCGTCGCGGGCACGCGGCGCTGGCAGGTGCGGTGCGCGGGCCAATGGCGCCACGCCACGCTGTCCGGCAGCTGGCGCGGGGCCTGCTGGCTTGACCTGCGGCTGCGGCTCGAGGCCATGCCGGGGTCCGCTGTTACAAATTGCCGGGCCACCGTATGGCGGGCCGGCCTGTCCGCGCCCCGCTGGCGCCGGCTCTGCCTGCTGGCCGGGGCCGCGCAGCGCCTGGCGCCACCCGCCGAGGGGGCGCCATGAGCGAACGCGACGTCGACGCCGAACTGGTCGCCCGCGTCCAGCGCGGCGACAAGAAAGCCTTCGACCTGCTGGTCCTGAAATACCAGCGCAAGATCCTCCGCCTGCTGAGCCGCATGATCCGCGACCCGGCCGAGATCGAGGATGTCGCCCAGGAGGCCTTCATCAAGGCCTACCGGGCCCTGCCGCAGTTCCGCGGCGAAAGCGCTTTTTACACTTGGCTGTATCGTATTGCCGTCAATACGGCCCGGAACTGGCTGGCCTCGGCCGGGCGGCGTCCCAGCGCGCCCAACGCGATCGAGACCGAAGACGGTGAAACTTTTAACGAAACAGACAACCTAACCGATATCAGCACGCCGGAAGCCATGGTCGCCAGCCGCGAGATCGCCGAAACGGTCAACGCGGTCATCGAGGAATTGCCCGAAGAGCTCCGGACCGCTATCGTGCTGCGTGAAATCGAAGGTATGAGTTACGAAGACATCGCCCAGAGCATGGATTGCCCGATTGGTACCGTGCGTTCCCGTATTTTCCGGGCGCGCGAAGCCATTGCCAATCGGTTGCGTCCCCTGCTGGACACCGATGCCGAGCGTCGTTGGTAAGGAGCGGCAGTCATGCAAACAGCAGCCAAATCCGCGGTGGATGCCGATATATCCCTGGAGGAATCGGTCTCTGCCTGGATGGACGGCGAAGCGTCCGAAGACATTTTCCACGATCTCGCCTCCCCGCAGGGCCGCCGAACCTGGGACACCTATCACCTGATCGGCGATGCCCTGCGCAACGCCGACCTGGCCGTCAACCCCAGCGCGGGGTTCCATGCGCGCCTGTCGCGGGCGCTGGACGCCGAATTGCCCATCGTGGCCCCGCAGCGGCGCCGCTCGCCGCTGCGCCTGGGGCTGTCCGGCCTGGCCGTGGTCGCCGCCGTGGCCACCGTGGCCTGGGTGGCGCAGCCGTACATCATGGGCGGCTCGAGCCGGCCGGCCGACACGCGCGTGCTGGCCGACGCGTCGACATCCGAAACCCCCGGCCTGCGCGACTATCTCGAAGCCCATCGCCAGATGGCCGGCCCCAGCGCGGTACGCCAGGTCTCGTTCGATGCCGGAGCCGGACGTTGATCGCACAGTTGCAACAGTTCTGTCGACCCCGCGGCCTGGCCCGCTGGCCCGCCCAAAGCGCCGGCTGGGCCCTGACCGCGGCCTTCCTGGTGGCGCTGGCCGGCCACGAGGCGGCCCGGGCGGCCGAACCGTCCCAGTCCAGCGCGGCCTCCATCCAGCTCCTGTACGACATCCAGCAGGCGGCCCGCAAGCAGGACTACGCCGGGGTGTTCCTGTACCAGCAGGGCGAGGTCATCCAGTCGTCGCGCCTGGTGCACGTCATCGACGGCACGGGCGAGCGCGAGCGGCTCGAGATCCTCGACGGGCAGCCGCGCGAGTACCTGCGCCACAACGACGAAATCCAGTGCCTGATCCCCGAGCGCAAGACGGTCCTCATGGAGCCGCGCCGCGGTGATCGCTTCCCGGGCCTGCTGCTGGGCAATCCCACCGACCTGGCCCAGCATTACGACATCCGCGCCCAGGACAAGCTCCATCGCGTCGCCGACCGCCAGTGCCGCATCGTCACCATCGAGCCGCGCGACGGCCTGCGCTATGGCTATCGCCTGTGCGCCGACGTCGACACCAACCTGCTGCTCAAGGCCCAGACCGTCGATCCCGAGCAGGGCGTGGTGGAGCAGGTATCGTTCACGTCCATCCAGGTGGGCGGCGGCGTCGACCCCGCCGAGCTATCCTCGCGCTGGAGCACGCGCGACTGGAAAGTACTGCAGCCGCGCATCGAGCCGGTCGACCTGGCCGCCCAGGGCTGGCGCATCCCGGCGCCCAGGGGCTTCGTGGCCATGATGCAGGTGAAGCGCTCGATGGGCCGCAGCACGGTCAACCAGCTGGTGCTGTCCGACGGCCTGGCGGCCATTTCGGTGTTCATCGAGCCGTACGACAGCGAGCGCGAGCATCCCATGTCGGCCGGCGCGGCGCGGCGCGGCGCCATCAATATCTACGGCACGCGCATTGCTGATTTCTGGCTGACCGCGCTGGGCGAGGTCCCGGCCGCCACGCTGGAACAGCTCGCCACGTCCACTGAATACGTGCCCGTATCACCTCAATAACAACAAAGCCTGCAAAAGGTTGGGGAATTTTCGGAGTCCTCTCATGAAAACACTTTCAGTGTCGAACTCTTTTTTCCGGCGCTTCCTCCTGGCCCTGCTGGCCGCCGTCATGCTGGCTGGCGCCTACGGGCCCGTGGCGCAGGCCCAGACTCAATCCGCCCCGCCCGCGGTGGCGCTGCCCGATTTCAGCGGCATCATTGCCAAGGTCGATCCCGGCGTCGTGAACATCCGCACCACGGCCAACGTGCCGGTGCGCTCGCCCGGCGGCACCGATCCCTACGAATTGTTCCGCTGGTTCTTCGGCCCCGATTTCCAGCCGCCCGGCATGCCGCCGCAGCAGCAGATGCCGCGCCAGGCCCCCGAGGAACGCAAGGTGCCGCGCGGCGTGGGGTCCGGCTTCTTCATCTCCGAAGACGGCTATATCCTCACCAATAACCACGTCGTCAGCGACGCGGCCGATATCTACGTGACGCTCACCGACGGGCGCGAATTCAAGGCCAAGGTCATCGGCACCGACGAGCGCACCGACGTGGCCCTGATCAAAGTCGACGCGAAGGGCATGACACCGCTGTCCATCGGCAATCCGAAACAGCTCAAGAAGGGCCAGTGGGTACTGGCCATCGGTTCGCCGTTCGGCCTGGATTCCACCGCCACCGCCGGCATCGTCAGCGCCATCGGCCGCGACACCGGCGAATACCTGCCTTTCATCCAGACCGACGTGGCGGTCAACCCGGGCAACTCGGGCGGTCCGCTGCTCAACCTGAACGGTGAAGTGGTCGGCATCAATTCGCAGATCATCTCGCGCAGCGGCGGCTTCATGGGCATTTCGCTGGCGATCCCGATCGACGAGGCCATGCGCGTGGCCGACCAGCTGCGCGCCACCGGCAAGGTGACGCGCGGCCGCATCGGCGTGCAGATCAGCGAAGTCGGCAAGGACGTCGCCGAGGCGATCGGCCTGCCTCGCGCCGAGGGCGCGCTGGTCAGCAACGTCGAGGCCGACGGCCCGGCCGGCGACGCCGGGGTGAAGCCGGGCGACGTGATCACCTCGTTCCATGGCGAGCCGATCAAGCGCTGGTCCGACTTGCCGCGCATCGTCGGCGAGACCAAGCCCGGCACCCGCGCCGACATGGAAGTGTGGCGCCGTGGCAAGACGATCACGCTGTCGGTCAAGGTGGGCGAGCTCACCAGCACGGCCGCGGCCGCCGACGACCAGCAAGAAGCCGTGCCCGAGCAGACCGGCAATGCGCTGGGGCTGGCGGTGGTCGACCTGCCGGCCGACGTCCAGCGCAAGCTTGGCGTCAAGGGCGGGGTACAGGTGCGCGTCGCCGACGGCCCGGCCGCCATGGCGGGCCTGCGGCCGGGCGACATCGTGCTGGCCGTCAACAACACCGACGTGACCGGCGCCAGCCAGTTCCACGACCTGGTCAAGCGCCTGCCGAAGGGCAAGGCGGCCGGCTTGCTGGTGCGCCGCGGCGAGCAGACCCAGTGGGTGGCGGTAGAGCCGTCCAAATAAACCGCAAGACCAGCTAAAATGGCTGGTTGCCGCAAAAAGGGGGCGCCATGCGCCCCCTCGTTTTTGGCCCGCCGCCGGGCGGGCGCACGCGCCGGTCCCGCGCGATTTGTCCCTTTTTAATCCACCCTATGCAGCATATCCGCAATTTTTCCATCATTGCCCATATCGATCATGGCAAATCGACCCTGGCCGATCGCCTGATCCAGCGTTGCGGCGGATTGGCGGCGCGCGAAATGTCCGCGCAGGTGCTGGATTCCATGGACATCGAGCGCGAACGCGGCATCACCATCAAGGCCCAGACCGCGGCCTTGCAGTACCAGGCCCAGGATGGCAAGGTCTACAACCTGAACCTGATCGACACCCCGGGCCACGTGGACTTCTCGTACGAAGTCAGCCGTTCGCTGTCGGCGTGCGAGGGCGCGCTGCTGGTGGTGGATGCCTCGCAGGGCGTCGAGGCCCAGACGGTGGCCAATTGCTATACCGCCATCGAACTGGGCGTCGAGGTGCTGCCCGTATTGAACAAGATGGACCTGCCCCAGGCCGACCCCGATGCCGCACGCCAGGAAGTCGAGGACGTCATCGGCATCGATGCCTCGCAGGCGGTGCTGGCCAGCGCCAAGACCGGCCAGGGCATCGACGAGATCCTCGAAACCATCGTGGCGCGCGTGCCGCCGCCCCAGGGCGATCCCGACGCGCCGCTGCAGGCGCTGATCATCGATTCCTGGTTCGACAACTACGTCGGCGTGGTCATGCTGGTGCGCATCATCAACGGCGTGCTGCGTCCCAAGGACAAGATCCTGCTGATGGCCTCCGGCGCCACCCACCTGTGCGAGCAGACCGGCGTGTTCACGCCCAAGTCGCAGCCACGCGCCGAATTGTCGGCCGGCGAGGTGGGCTTCGTCATCGCCGGCATCAAGGAACTGGCCCACGCCAAAGTGGGCGATACCATCACCCTGGCCGGCAAGCCGGCCTCCAGCCCGCTGCCCGGCTTCAAGGAAGTCAAGCCGCAGGTGTTCGCCGGCCTGTATCCGGTCGAAAGTTCGGAATACGACCAACTGCGCGATTCGCTCGAGAAGCTCAAGCTCAACGACGCGGCGCTGATGTTCGAGCCCGAGGTTTCGCAGGCGCTCGGCTTCGGTTTCCGTTGCGGCTTCCTGGGGCTGCTGCACATGGAGATCGTGCAGGAACGCCTGGAGCGCGAATTCGACATGGACATCATCACCACCGCGCCGTCGGTGGTATATGAAGTCGAGCAGCGCGACGGCAGCCTCGAGGTCATCGACAGCCCGTCGCGCATGCCGGAGATCGGCAAGATCGCCGACATCCGCGAGCCCATCGTCAAGGTGACGCTGTTCATGCCCCAGGAATACGTGGGGCCGGTCATGACGCTGTGCAACAACAAGCGCGGCGTGCAGATCAACATGAGCTATCACGGGCGCCAGGTGCACCTGACCTACGAGATCCCGCTGGCCGAGATCGTGCTCGATTTCTTCGACCGGCTCAAATCCGTGTCGCGCGGCTACGCCTCGATGGACTACGAGTTCCTCGAGTACCGCTCGGCCGACGTGGTCCGGGTCGACCTGCTCATCAACGGCGACAAGGTCGATGCGCTGGCCATGATCGTGCACCGCGCCAATGCCCGGCATCGGGCCCGCGACGTGGTCACCCGCATGCGGGGCCTGATCCCGCGCCAGATGTTCGACGTGGCCATCCAGGCGGCCATCGGCGCCGAAGTCATCGCGCGCGAGAACGTCAAGGCATTGCGCAAGAACGTGCTGGCCAAGTGCTACGGCGGCGACATCACCCGCAAGAAGAAACTGCTCGAAAAGCAGAAGGCCGGCAAGAAACGCATGAAGCAGGTTGGCAGCGTAGAAATCCCGCAAGAGGCTTTCCTGGCCATTCTGCAAGTCGAAGACAAGTAGCGATAAAAGGCGGCATAACCCATGAGTTGGAATTTTGCACTGATACTTTTTGTGCTGCTGGTAGTAACCGGCGTCATCTGGGCCCTGGATATCGCGGTATTGCGGCGCCGGCGCGCGCAACGCGGCCAGGCGGCCGCCGCGGCGACCGACACCAGCCATGCCGCGGATCCCCAGGAAGCGGCGCGCCTGCGCCAGGAAGCCACCTCGGCCGCCACCCGCGTGCCGTGGTGGGTCGAATACGCGGTCAGCTTCTTCCCGGTGATCCTGTTCGTGTTCGTGCTGCGCTCGTTCGTGGTGGAGCCGTTCCGCATCCCGTCGGGTTCGATGCTGCCCACGCTGCAATCGGGCGATCTCATCCTGGTCAACAAATTCAGCTATGGCATACGCCTGCCCATCGTCGACCAGAAGATCATCGACGTGGGCTCGCCGCAGCGCGGCGACGTGGTGGTGTTCCGCTATCCCGTCGACCCCGCGGTCGACTACATCAAGCGCATCGTCGGCCTGCCGGGCGACGAGGTCGCCTACGTGGACAAGAAGCTCTACGTCAATGGCCAACTCGTGCCGCACAGTGCCGACGGCCAGTATTTCGAGCCGGACCGGGTTTCTTATATTGCCCAGTATAAAGAGAAATTGGGCGAAATTGAGCACAAAATCCTGCTTGATGAAGGCAAATCGCAGATTTACGGCCCGATCTGGAAATTTCCGAACCTGAAGAACTGCGATTACGCCCGTAATGGAGTACGCTGCAAAGTGCCTGAAGGCCATTATTTCGCCATGGGCGACAACCGGGACAACAGCGCCGACAGCCGCTACTGGGGGTTCGTCCCTGACGCTAATATCGTCGGGAAGGCATTCTTCGTCTGGATGAACTTCAGCGACCTCAGCCGTATCGGCAGCTTTAATTGACATGTCCCTCGCCACGCTGGAAACCCGCCTGGATCACCGCTTCGGCAACCCCGCCCTGCTCGAGCAGGCGCTGACGCACCGAAGCCACAGCGCTCGCCACAACGAGCGCCTGGAGTTCCTGGGTGATTCCGTGCTGAATTTCGTCGTGGCGGCCATGTTGTTCGAACGTTTTCCCAAGCTCGACGAAGGCGATCTGTCGCGGCTGCGGGCCAACCTGGTCAAGCAGGCGTCGCTGGCCGACATCGGCCAGCGGCTGGAACTCTCGCAACACCTGCGCCTGGGCGAGGGCGAGCTCAAGAGCGGCGGCTTTCGCCGCCCATCCATCCTGGCCGACGCGGTCGAGGCGATTTTCGGCGCCACGTTCCTGGACGCCGGCTTCGAGGCGGCGCGCAAAGTCATCGTGCGCCAGTACCAGCCGGTGCTGGCCAGCGTCGACCCCAAGACGCTCGGCAAGGACGCCAAGACCCTGTTGCAGGAATTCCTGCAGGGCCGCAAGCTGGCCCTGCCGCTGTACACCGTGGTGGCCACCCATGGCGCCGCGCACAGCCAGCAATTCGAGGTCGAATGCGCCATTCCGGCGCTTGAGATCAAAGTCGTGGCGCCCGGCGCCAGCCGGCGCGCGGCCGAGCAATCGGCCGCCAAGCTGGCGCTCGAGGCCGCCCAGACCATCAGCCCGGCCAGCCGTGCCGCGCGCAAGTCCGGCAAGGCGCGCAAAACCGCGCAACTGTCGCTGCCCGTGGCGGTTGCCCAAGAGGTCAAATGAGCGATACCCCTTTCCGGACCGGCTTCGTGGCCGTGGTCGGCCGTCCCAATGTCGGCAAGTCGACGCTCACCAACGCCCTGATCGGCTCGAAGATCTCCATCGTGTCGCGCAAGGCGCAGACTACCCGGCACCGCATCCATGGCGTGCTGACGCGCGAGCGCGAGCAGTTCGTGTTCGTCGACACGCCGGGTTTCCAGACGCGCCACGGCGGCGCCATGAACCGCATGATGAACCGGGTGGTCACGCAGGCGCTGGCCGAAGTGGACGTCGTGGTGCATGTGGTCGAGGCGGGCAAGTGGACCGACGGCGACGCCAAGCTGCTGCCGCTGCTGCCCGATCCGCGCCGGACCATCCTGGTGGTCAGCAAGATCGACGCGCTCAAGCGCCGCGACGAGCTTTATCCGTTCGTCTCCAGGATCGTCGCCCAGCATCCCTATGATGCCGTGGTGCCGGTCAGCGCCGCCAAGAACCAGCAACTCGGCGAGCTGCTCGACGAGATCGCCAGCCGCCTGCCCGAGGGCGAGCCGCTGTTCGAGGAAGACACGCTGACGGACCGGCCGGTGCGCTTCATCGCCGCCGAGCTGCTGCGCGAGAAGATCTTCCGCCTGGTGGGCGACGAACTGCCCTACGGCTGTACCGTCGTCATCGAGCAATGGGAGGAAACCGACCAGAACGCCCGCGTGGCCGCCTGTGTCGTGGTCGAGCGCGACAGCCACCGGCCCATCCTGCTGGGCGCCGGCGGCGCGCACATGAAGCGCATCGCCACCGAGGCGCGCCAGGACATCGCCAAGCTGCTCGACAAGCCGGTGCACCTGGAGGTCTATATCAAGGTGCGCAAGGGCTGGTCGGACCGCGAAAGCGCGCTGCGCGACCTGGGCTATGAGTAGACGGGCGCACCGCGTCCAGGATTGCGCCGCCTATATGCTCCACGCCACCGCGTGGCGCGAGACATCCCTGATCGTCCAGAGTTTTTCCCGCGAACACGGCTGCGTGGCGCTGGTGGCCAAGGGCGCCAAGCGCCCGTATTCGGTGTTGCGGCCGGTGCTGTCGGCCTTCCAGCCGCTGCTGCTGTCCTGGAGCGGCGCCGGCGAGGTGAAGACGCTGACCCGCGCCGAGGTCGCCGGGCTGCGCGCGCTGACCGGCACGGGCCTGATGTCGGCCTGGTACATGAACGAACTGCTGCTGCGCCTGCTGCCGCGCGAAGACGCCCACCCGGCGTTGTTCGACGCCTACGACACCGCCTTGCAGCAACTGGCGGGCGGGACGCGGGCGGCTGGCGCGTTGCGGCGCTTCGAATGGACCCTGCTGCGCGAGACGGGCTACGGCATCGACGAGGCCGAGCCGGATTTCGACGATCCCGCCATCGAACCGGCGCTGCGGCGCGACCTGCGCGAACGGCTGGCCGCAAACCTGGCCGGCCGGCCCCTGTCGACGCGGCGGGTGCTGCTGGACCTGCAGCGGATCTGACCACGGCGCGCCGCCATGACCTTCACGCTCAAGCAGGTCGAAACCTTCCGCACCGTCTACGAAACCGAGAGCGTGACGGCCGCGGCCCGGCGCCTGGATGTCTCGCCAGCCACCGTCAGCGCCACGCTGGCCGCGCTGGAGGCCAGCATAGAGCTGCGGCTGTTCGAGCGGGTGCGCCAGCGCATGCAGCGCACCCCCGAGGCGACCCTGCTGTATGAGGAGATCCGGCGCCTGAACGTGGGCCTGGAAAGCCTGGGGCGCAAGATCCGCGCCATCCGCGGCGCGGCGCAGCCGCGCCTGCGGGTCGGCAGCATCCATGCTTATAGCGGCGTGGTGGTCAGTCCGGCCATCGGGCGCTTTCGCGCACGCTATCCCGACACGCCGCTGTACCTGCAGATCCGCGACTCCAATACCCTGCGGGACATGGTGGTGTCGGGCGAACTCGACCTGGCCCTGGTGGCCGACGAGTCCGAGCTCGAAGGGCTGCGCGGGCACCGGCTGGCGAGCCTGCGGGCAGTGGCGGTGTTTCCGAGGACGCACCCCATGACGCGCCTGGAGCAAGTGGACCTGGCCTGCCTGGCCGAGGCGGATGTGATCGCGCTCAACAGCGAAGACGGCTCGCGCAAGCGCCTGGATGCCCTGTTGCGGGCGGCCGGCGAGACCCTGCGCGTGGCGATCGAGACGCCATATTCCAGCACAGTGTGCCAGCTGGCGCTGGCGGGCCATGGCGTGGGTATTGCCAACCCGGCCACGGCGGTAGGCATGGAAGCCATGGGGCTGGCGTTCCGGCCCCTGGCCGTGCCGGTGCATTTCGAGTGCCACATGATCCTGCACGGCAGCCGGCCGCTGTCCGAGGCCGGCAAATTCTGGGCGACCTGCCTGCGCGAGGCCTTGGCGCCGCTGGTGCAGCGGTTCGGCGTCTGACCGCCCCGCGCGGCCGGTCCGATGCCGCGCGACCGCGCCCCGGCCGTCCTCAGCCGCGCCGGCCGTCCGACGTCAGCAGCAGCACCACTGACGATTCCGCATCGACCAAGCCGGCTTGCTTGAGCTGCGCGATGCCCGCCAGGGCCGCGGCCGATGACAGCTCGGTGGCCAGCCCCAGGTGCGCCAGCCGTTGCTGCGCCTGTGCGGCGGCGGCGTCGGAAACCGCCAGCGGCGTGCCGCCGGAGCGCGCCAGCGCCTGCAGCGATTGCAGGGTGCAGGTGCCGCCGGCGATCGAATACTGCCCGGTGGTGCCATCCCACAAGCCCCGCGCATCGCCGCTGGCAAGGGCCCGCGCCAGGCGCGGGTACGGCTCGATGGCGTGCAGCCGCGGCACGCGAGCCACCCGGCCCGTGTCGCGCAGGTGCTGCCAGCCCAGCATAATGCCCCACAGCAGATCGCCGCGCGCGGTCGGCACCAGGATGTCCGTCGGCAGGCCGGCGCTGTCGAGGATTTCCTCGGCGATCGGCTTGTAGCCCTCCACGCCGAACGCGTGCGTGCCCACGGGCGGGTTCAGGTAGTTGGTGCCGGCGAAGGCGCCTTCCTCGCGGCACAGCCGCGCCACATACGGCCAGCGCGCCAGGCTGTCCTCGAAAGTGGCGAGCTGGGCGCCGAAGCGCTCCATGGCTTCGCGCTGCAGCGGCGGACAATTGCGCATGATGGCGATGTCGGCCTGCAGCCCCGCGGCCGCGCAATAGGCCGCCAGCGCCACGCCGGCATTGCCGCTGGAAGCGGCCGCCACGCGTGCGGCGCCCGCCAGCCGGGCGCGCGAGACCAACTGGGCCGCCATGCGGTCCTTGTGGCTGCCGGTCGGGTTGGCGCCCTCGCATTTCAGCCATACGCTGCCCACGCCCTCGGCGAGCGCCAGGGCGGGGGCGGGCAGGCAGGGCGTGGCGCCTTCCCCCAGCGTGACCGGATCGAGCACCGGCAAGGGCATGCGCGTGTCGCTGGACGGTTCATACAGGCACTCGAGCGAGGCGGGGTGGCCGGCGGCCAGGCAGTGCGGGCAGCCCTCGGGATAATCGGCCACGGGCAGGACGGCCTGGCAGCGGATGCAGCGCAGGCTGGACAAGCGGGGGTTCATCAGCATGGTTCAGTACAGCTCGACAAGGGAATCCAGGGCGCGGGCGGGCGCCACTTGCAGCAGGCAGTCGCCATCGTCGCTGCGGGCCATGGCGCGCAGGCAGACGACCGTGCCGGCCTGCGGGCTGGCAAGCGCCAGTGAGGGGGTATCCGGGCGGGCCGGCTCGACCATCTGGCCTACCGCCTGCCCGGCCGCGACCGCATCGCCCAGTTCGACGGCGGGCACGAATACGCCGCCATGGCGGGCGCGCAGGGTGGCGGCCGGCGCATCCAGGTCGTAGAGCGCGGGCGGCGCGGTAGTACGGTCGCGCGCCTCGAGCAGCCCCAGCTCCGCCAGGCATCCCAGCAAGCCGTCGCGGCATTGCCGGACCAGCGCGGCGCGGGTTTCCGCGCCGCCGCCGATTTCGGCGCTCAGGCGCAGCACGCCGTGGCGGCTGGCGGCCGCCGGCATGGAGCCGTCTTCGCCTGACCGGAAAAATACGCAATGGGGCAGGCCGAAAGCCCGCGCCAGCGCGGGCAGGCGCGGATCGCAGGCATCCGAGCCGTAGCGCGTGATCACCGAGGCGGGCAGGTAGCGCAGCGAGGCGCCCCCGCTGTGCACGTCGATCATCGCGTCGATGCGCGGCAGCAAACGCGCCTCGAGCGCGGCCGCCACGCTTTCCGTATAGCCGCGCACCGGCGCGCCCAGGAAGGCGCGGTTGAGGTTGCCGCCATCGGAGGGCGAGAGCCGGGTGCCGGCCAGGGAGGCCTCGGCGTTGGCGGCGGGCAGCAGGTAAACCGTCCCGCGCTGCAGGCTGTCCGGCAGGCTGTGCCAGAGCTCCAGCATGGCCGCCTGGCCCTCCCATTCGTCGCCGTGCACGCCGGCCACCAGGGCGACGGCTGGGCCGGGGCCCGCGTCAATGCGCAATACCGGCACCGTGACGCGGCGATAAGCCGAGGCATTGGTCGCGGCGGCGCAGGAGAAGTCTTCGCGGCTGGTCTTGGCCATGTGGCGGGGTTCCTCGCTTCAATCCAGGGTGGTGCCGGAGGCTTTGATGATGCGCTCCCACTTGGGCAGTTCCTTCGCGATCTGGACCTGGACGTCAGCCGGCTTGCCGCCCAGCGGCTCTTGCGAACGGCCGCGCAGTTCCTGGCTGACCGCGGGCGAGGCCAGGGCCGCGTTGAGCGCAGCGTTCAGGCGTTCGATCGCTTGCGGCGGGGTGCCGGCAGGCGCCACCAGCGCGCTCCAGGCCGATTGCTCGTAGTCCGGATAGCCTTGCTCGGCGACAGTGGGCACGTCCGGGTTGGAAGCGGCCCGCTGCCGGGTGGTGACGGCCAGCGCGCGCAGGCGGCCGTCCTTCAAATTGCCCAGCAGCGGCGGCAAGTTCTCCATCATGGAATCCACATGGCCGCCCAGCAGGTCGGCCAATTGCGCCGCGGTGGCCTTGTAGGGAATCTGGCGCACGGCGGCGCCGGTCTGCGCGACGAACAGCTTGACGCCCACTTCGCTGGTCGTGCCGGGGTCCGCCGACGTCATGGTCAGGCGGTCGGGCTGGGCCTTGGACGCCTCGATGAAGCCGCGCAGGTCTTGCCACGGCGACGAGGCGTTCACCACGATCACGTTGGGCGTCTCGGCCACCAGGCCGATCGGCACGATGTCCTTGTCGAGGTCGTAGAGCTGTTGCTTGAACAGGTAGCGGTGCAGCACCAGGGTGCCTACATGCGCGTAGCCGATGGTGTAGCCGTCGGGCTTGGCGCGCGCCAGGGCCTGCGTGCCGATGCGACCACCCGCGCCCACGCGATTCTCGATCACCACGGGCTGGCCCAGTTGCTGGCTCATGGCCTGGCCGACCAGGCGGGCAGTGATGTCGGCATTGCCGCCCGCGGCGGCGGGCACGATCAGGGTAATGGCGCGTTCAGGGTAATCGGCCATGGCGGGCGGCGCGGCCAGCAGCAGGGCCAGGGCGGCAAGACGGATAGTGTTTTTCATGACGACCTCCCGAGTCGTTGAGGGCTGCGCCATTGTGCGGCGCGGCCGTGGGGAAGTCGTTCGTTTTCTTGATATGGATGTTCGATAAAAGCGAATAGGTGCCATTGAGCGCGACGCTCATCCTAGGCTGAGCGCCGCCTCCACCTCGTATATCGGCAAGCCCTGCCCGATGCGCTCGCGCATTTCGTCAAGCAAGGGCCCATCGCGCAGGATCGCCATGCCCGCTGTCTTCGGCCGACTGCCTGGCCGGCCCTTCAAGTGTTCGGGGCAATTCTCGAACATGGCGCGATTGCCGGTGTCGACGTAGGATTCGACCGGCACGCCTTCCGCGATCAGGATATCAAAGCTCTCGAGCTCAATATGGAAATATTCGAAGACGGCGAGCGAGTCGTCCTGGGCGATGGTCGTGCCGTTAACAAGCAGGTACGCGGCGACCAGCTTGCCGTTTATATATAGATGGTGCCCGGGGGAAAGCGCCAGCTCCCGCTTCGGCATGTCTGGCCCAAGAGAGCCGGCGGCGAACCGAATGGGAAATGCGCGCGGGGCTTGTCCGGGCGGGATCCAGTTCTTGCGCAGCCTGCGGGTACCGATCCACTTTATGGCGGTGGCGCCTCCACGATGAAGCGAGACCAGGTCGCCGCATTGCAACGTTTCCACCGGCTTGTCACCTTGAGGTGTGGCGATCAGCGTGCCGCGCAGGAAGCAGGCAAAGCTGACCGAACCGTCGGGCTCCACCTCGAATCGAGTGTCTTCGGGCACGCCGGGCATGCCAAACCTCGCGATGGGCACATCCCCGTTGTACGCAGTCAGGACCCCATCGGCGAATTCCACGCGGGTCGCCGACGAGACAGATCCGTCCGCGTTTTCCTGCACGATCTGCAAGGTGCTTTCGGGTCCCATGGGCGCCTGTTCGGATATGCGGGGAAAGAGGGAAAGATCCGGCGCGCCCTCCAGAGCCGTGTATTTGATCAGCGAGGGGCCACTGGAAAAGCTGAACTCGGTCAGGCCCAGGGAGGCTGCATCGAAGGTATCCCCACGGAACGATACGGAGCAGTTATCCTGCAGATAAATGCCGGCCGTCTGGCCTTCCTTCAAGCCCGTGAAATTGGTGAGCTCGACGTCCGAATTGCTCTCGATCGAGATCCGGTTCTCGCCCGGAGCATCCCCCACGATGCGGACATCGAGTATCCCGTGGAATTCAACCCCGCTTCTTTCCGAGCCCGCAAAGAAATAATTCTCGCCCTGCATCAGCAAAGTGAAATCATTGAACGGAGGAAGGTCCTCCGACCAGATGCCTTCGCCGGGCAATTGATACTCCACCGGGTGTCCCATGTGCGTCTCCTCAGCTGGCTTCCGAGAGCGGCCGTTCGACCGCGCCGGTCTGCAGGATGTTCAGAGAGCAGTCAGGGTAGCCCTTTTTATTTCGTCAGGACTTTTCCGGCATTGAAAAGTAGTGATATGTCTGATTTTGACATGAATTCGGAGTGGCACCGGCTTGGCCCAGGGTGCTCCCTGGACTACGGCATCTTCGCCAATGCCGGCAGCCAGCGCAGGCGCTTGCCGTCCTCGATCTTGTAGACGTCCAGCGTCCGGTAGTTGCCCGAGCCCGCCGTGACGAGGGTCACCGCCAGTTCAGGCTGCCCGTCGCCGTCCAGGTCCTTCAGCTCGGCCTGCCGCAATTCACCGTCGCGCGGCCGGATCAAGCCATCGGCATAGTCGCCCACGGAAAGATCGCGGTACAGGCGCACGCTGTACGAGCCGATCGAGGCCGGTTCGCCTGGTTCCTGGGCCACCACCACCGCAGCGGGCGCGGCGGCCAGCGGCACCACGATGGGCGCGGGCGCGGCGGCGTCGGCCGGGCTGGCAGAGCCGGTCCATTCGACGACGCTGGCCTGGCCGCTGCGCCGATCCACCAGGCACAGCATGCTGACCGGCACGCCCTTCATATGGGGCTGGGTGGCGTTGCCGCGCACCAGCAAGGCGGTCTGGCCGGAGCGGTCGTCGAATTGCATCGGCGTGCCAACCTGTTCGGCCTGCGCCAGCCCCGAGGCTTGCGCGCATTGACGCAGGGCCTTGTCCTGCTGCTGTTGCCAGGCGGCCGGCGAACTCGCCAGGGCCGGCTGGCCGGCCAGCGATGCGGCGAGCAGGGCGGCGGCCAAGGTTGGGCGGAGGGCGTGCGGGGTCATCCGGTTTCTCGCGAAGGGTGGGGGCATAGGTCATTTAGCACGCGCCGTGCCTGCTGTCCATGGCGCATGAAAAAGGGCCCGCAGCGGCGGGCCCCGAAATGCGGAGTATGGCGGGTTATTCGCGGTCGCCGCCGAAGATGCCGAGCAGCATCAGCAGGTTCGAGAAGACGTTGTAGACATCCAGGTAGATGGCCAGGGTGGCGGACACGTAGTTGGTTTCGCCGCCGTTGACCACGCGCTGCAGGTCCACCAGCATGAAGGCCGAGAAAATGACGATGGCCAGCACCGAGATGGTGAGCATGAGGGCCGGCATCTGAAGGAAGATGTTGGCCAGCGCCGCCACCAGGATGACCACTGCGCCGGTGAACAGCCACTTCTGCATGCTGGACAGGTCGCGCTTGATGGTGGTGGCCAGCGTGGCCATGGTGCCGAACACCACGGCGGTGCCGCCGAAGGCCGTCATGACCAGCTGGGCGCCGTTGCCCATGCCCAGCACGAAGCCCAGCAGGCGCGACAGCATGATGCCCATGAAGAACGTGAATGCCAGCAGCAGGGCCACGCCCACCGAGCTGTGCTTGTTTTTCTCGATGGCGAACATCAGGCCGAAGGCGCCCACCAGGAACACGATGGCCGACAGGCCGGGGCTGGCCATCATCACCTGGTTCACGCCGGTGTACAGCCCGACCGCCGCGCCCAGCACGGTGGGGATCAGCGACAGGGCCAGCAGCCAGTAAGTGTTGCGCAGGACCTTGTTGCGGACGACTTCGCCCGGCGCGCCGGCGTAGGCGCCGGAGCGGTTGAAGGGGGAAGGACGGTATTCGTTCATGGACGGCTCCTCTGAGCGGCAGATAAGGGGTTGCCCAATGGGTTTAGAGGGTTAGGATACCTGACAGTTCCCTGAAAAATCCATTCCCGGGGCTTTTTTTCGCGGGTCCGTGTTCCGGGAGCCACCCGGCGGTGGACGGGCGCGGGCTCAGCCCGGGCGCACGCTGCGTACCGCCCGGTCGATCAGGGCGGGCAGCTCGGCCTCGAGCCGGGCGCGCAGGTTCGCCGAGGCGTCGTCGAGGGCCCGCTGCAGGGCCTGCTCCAGTTCGGCTTGCAGGGCGGCGCGCAGCACGGTGTCGCCGGCGCCCACGCCCGTGGCGGTGCTCCAGGCCGCGTGCGGCAAGCCGGTGCCGCCGGCGGCGTGCGCCGGCATCGGAGGCGCCTGCTCGTCGGCGACCTGTGTCAGCACCGGCAGGTCCGGGGCTGCGGGGGCGGAGGAGTGGGCCGGCGGGGCCGTTTCCGTGGGCGGCGCCAGGGTGGGTTCGGCGCGCTGCGTCAAGGTAGGAATGCCGGGGTCCGAATAGCGTGGCATCGGGGGCTCCTGAGAGTGGCCGTCAGGCGGTGCGGCCGGCCAGGTCATGGCTGTGCGGCGCATGGCCGGCGGCCTGGTAGGCGCGCCAGCGCTGCCGGGCCGCCTGGCGGTCGGCCGGGTCGTCGGAGACGATTTCGAGCAGGCGGGCGAAGCCATCGTAGGCCGGCGGGCAGTCGTCGTCCAGGTTGAGCAGCCAGGCTTCGCCGTCGGCGCTGCCGGCGGCGGCGCGCGGATCGGCTGCCGTGAGCACGACCGGCGTGTCCGGCGCCAGCGGGTCATTGGCCAGCACGTGCGGCACGAATGAGGTGTCGTCGAACGCCCAGAGCATCCGGTCGAAGGCGGCCAGGCGCGCGCCGTCGGCACAGTAGACCACCAGCCGCTGGCCCGCCAGGTAGCGCTTGCGCGCGGTCTGGCAGGCCGCGCGCAAGCGGTCCTGGGCGCCGAAGGCGAAGTCGATGCGCGTCATGGGCGTGGCCGGGGCCGGCTCAGGCCTGGTCGAGCAGGAACTGCATCAGCAGGGGTACCGGGCGACCGGTGGCGCCCTTGTCCTTGCCGCTGCGCCAGGCGGTGCCGGCGATGTCGAGGTGGGCCCAGCGGTAGGCCTTGGCGAAGCGCGACAGGAAGCAGGCCGCGGTGACGGCGCCGCCCGGAGGGCCGCCGATGTTGGCGATATCCGCGAAATTCGACTTGAGCTGGTCCTGGTAGGCGTCGTCCAGGGGCATGCGCCAGGCCGTGTCGAGCGCCTGGCGGCCGGCCGCCAGCAGGGCGTCGGCCAGGGCGTCGTCCGGCGTGAACAGGCCGGTATTGACGTGGCCCAGCGCCACCACGCAGGCGCCCGTCAGGGTGGCGATGTCGACCACGGCCGAGGGCTTGAAGCGTTCCGCGTAGGTGAGGGCGTCGCACAGGACCAGACGGCCTTCGGCGTCGGTGTTGAGGATCTCGATGGTCTGGCCCGACATGCTGGTGACGATGTCGCCAGGCTTGTTGGCCTTGCCGCTGGGCAGGTTCTCGCAGGCGGCGATCAGGCCCACCACGTCGACCGGCAGTTCGAGCTCGGCCAGGGCGCGGAAGGTGCCCAGCACGCTGGCCGCGCCGCACATGTCGTACTTCATTTCGTCCATGGTGGCGGCGGGCTTGAGCGAGATGCCGCCGGCATCGAAGGTGATGCCCTTGCCCACCAGCACCACCGGCCCCGCCTTGGCGGGCTTCTTGGCCGCCTTGCCGGCATGGCGCAGCACGATGAAGCGCAGCGGCTCGTCGGAGCCGCGCGCCACCGACAGGAACGAGCCCATGCCGAGCGCCTCGACCTGCTTGCGGTCCAGGACTTCGACCTTGAGCGACTTGAATTCGCGCGCGAGTTTCTTGGCGGTGTCGCCCAGGTAGGTAGGCGTGCACACGTTGCCCGGCAGGTTGCCCAGCGTGCGGGTGAGTTCCATGCCGTGCGCGATGGCGGCGCCCTCGCGCAGCCCCTGCTGGGCCTGCGCGGCGTCGCCGCGTTCGACGACCTGGACGATTTTCTTGAGTTTGGGGCGGGCGTCGCGGTCGGGTTTGCCGAAGGTCGCGTCGTAATGGTAGGTGGCATTGCCCGCCGCGACAGCCGCGGCGCGCGCGCGGGCGCGCATGGCCACGTCGGCGATGGGGTTGGCCGCCAGCGTCGAGACGCCCTCGGTGACGCGCGCCGCCACGCAAGCCGCCGCGAAGCCTTGTTCGGCGGCGGCATGCGCGCGCGCGCCGTATTCGGCCTGCTTGCCCAGGCCCACCAGCACCACGCGCTGCGCCGATACGCCGGGCAGGGCGCGCAGCACCAGCGTGGCGCCGGCGCGGCCGCGGAATTCGGCCTTGACGACCGTGCGCACCGCGTTGTTGCTGGCGCGGTCGATGATGTCGGCGGCCGGGCTGAGTTCGCCGTCGGCGTACACGCCCACCGCCAGCGCGGCGGTTTTGATCTGGTGCAGGGAAGCGGTGGTCTGTGTGCTAAATTCCATGGAGGATTCCCGTGTGCGTGATGCAGTGCGGTTGATTATCCCGCATATTTTCACATGTCTCTATTCAAACGGTCTGTCGTCGCCGAGATCACCAGCCACGCGGGCGTCGTCTTCTCCACCCTGGTGGTTGTCTGGCTCAGCGTGCTGCTGGTGCGCCTGCTGGGCGAAGCCGCGGGCGGCACCATCGGCGCCGACGTGGTGCTGGGCCTGGCCGCCTTTTCGACCATCACCGCGCTGCCCACTGTGCTGGCGGTGTCGCTTTTCATCGCCGTGCTGACCACCGTGACCCGCAATTACCGCGAGTCGGAAATGGTCGTGTGGTTCGCCAGCGGCCTGTCGCTGGCGGACTGGCTGCGGCCGGTGCTGCGCGTGGCGGTACCGGTGGCGGCGGTGGTCGCGGTGCTCACACTGGCGGCGTCGCCCTGGGCCTACCGGCAGATCGCCGAATACCGCGAGCGCTTCGAGCAACGTTCGGACCTGTCCAAGGTTACCGCCGGCCAGTTCGCTGAATCGGGCGAGGGCGAGCGCGTGTTTTTCGCCGAAGAGCCCACCAACCCGGACGACGAACTCGGCAACGTGTTCGCCCGCGAGACCGGGCCGGAGTGGCTCAGCGTCATGACCGCCAGCAGCGCGCGCATCCAGACCGAAACCAACGGCGACCGCTTCCTGGTGCTGGGACGCGGCCACCGCTACGACCTCAAGCCCGGCACGCCCGAGATCCGCCTGGTCGACTTCGCGCAGTATGGCGTGCGGCTCGAAAGCAAATCGGGCGACCCCATCGCCGAGGCGCGCGCGGCCGCCGAACGTTCCAGCAAGGCGCGTCCGACGCTGCAGCTCATTGCCGACGACACCGACAGTTCGTGGGCCCAGATCATGTGGCGCATATCGCTGCCGCTGGCGGCGCTGAACCTGGCCTTGCTGGCCATTCCGCTGGGGGCGGTGAACCCGCGGCTGGGGCGTTCGGGCGACTTGCTCATCGCCGGCCTGGTGGGGCTGCTCTATATGAATCTGATCAACCTGTCGCGCGCCTGGATCAGCAGCGGCAAGTTGCCCTTCGGCGTCGGCGTGTGGGCGGTGCATGCCGTGGTGGTGGCATTGGCCGCCTATCTGCTGATGCGGCGGCTGCGCGTCAAGGCGCCGCGCACGTCCTAGCGCCCGTGCCGCGGCGCCCGCGCCCTGCTATGGCAGGTAGCGCATGGCGCCTTGCCGGCCGGCCAGCAGCTCGGCATTGTGCGTGGCCGAGCGGCGCATGAAATCCCACAGCACGGCCATGCGCTTGAGCTTGTGCAGGTCCTCGTGGCAGTACATCCAGAAGCTGCGGGTGATGGCGATATCGTCGCCCAGCACCGGCACCAGGCGCGCGTCCTGGGCCGCGATGAAGCAGGGCAGGATGGCCAGCGAGCGGCCCTGCAGCGCGGCGTGGTATTGCGCGATGACGCTGGTGCTGCGCAATACCACGCGGCTCTCCGGCAGCAGGTCCTCCAGATAGCGCAGCCGTTCGCTGAACAGCAGTTCGTCCACATAGCCGATGAAGGTGTGGCCGGCCAGGTCGCCGCGCGTCGCGATGGGCGGGTGGCGCGCCAGGTAGCCCGGGGTGCCGTACAGGCGCAGCGTGTAGTCGCACAGCTTGGTGCACACATAGGGGCCGCGCTGCGGGCGTTCGATCGTGATGGCGAGGTCCGCCTCGCGCTTGGACAGGCTGACGAAGCGCGGCACCGGCAGGATGTCGAGCGTGATGTGCGGGTAGCGGCGCTGGAAATCGGCTGCCAGCGGCGTCAGCACATAACTGCCGAAGCCCTCCGTGGCGCCGATGCGCAGGTGGCCGGACAGCGCCTGACCGATGCCGGACAGATTCTCCCGCGCGCTTTGCACCGCGCTCTCCATCTGTTCCGCGTAGACGAACAGGCGCTGCCCGTCCTCGGTGAGGACGAAGCCCGCGCCGCGCGACTTTTCGAACAGCAGGCTGTCCAGTTCGGCTTCCAGGGCGCGGATGCGACGTGACACCGTGGTATGTTCGACGCCCAGGCGGCGCGCCGCCGCGCTGACTCGCTGCGTGCGGGCCACCTCGAGGAAATAGCGCAGGCCGTCCCAGTCCAGCATTTGGCGTTCCCTTGTTCATTTATGCACAACGAATGTGCAATTTGTGCTGTTGCTGGCCGATTTTTACACATCTACACTAGACTGGCAGGCCCGCATCCGTCGGCGCCGCCGCCAACGACAGCAAAAATCACCGGAGACAAGCCATGACATTGCACGCTCGCGGGTTCGCCGCAGGCCTCTGCCTGGGCGCCGTGCTGGCCGCCCCGGCGCTCGCCGCCGACCGTCCCCCCGTCAAGATCGGCGTCCTGACCGATATGTCGGGAACCTACGCGGCCATGGGCGGGGCCGGCTCGGTGGCCGCCGCCCAACTGGCCATTGACGACTGCCTGGCGGCCGAATGCAAGGGCATGCAGATCGAGCTGGTGTCGGCCGACAACCAGAACAAGGCCGACGTCGGCGCCGCCCGCGCGCGCGAATGGTTCGACCGCGACGGCGTGACCGCCATCGCCGACCTGACCAATTCGGCGGTGGCGTTGGCCGTGCAGGGCATCGCGCGCGAGAAGAACAAGGTCGTGATGTTCTCCGGCCCGGCCACCACCGCGCTGACCAACAAGGAATGCTCGCCGGTGGGATTCCACTGGATGTTCGATACGTATTCGCAATCGGCCGGCGGCGCCAAGGCGACCGTGCGGGCCGGCGGCAAGTCCTGGTACTTCATCACGGTTGACTATGCATTCGGGCATTCCCTGGAAGCCGACACCGCCAAGGCCGTCAAGGCGCTGGGCGGCACGGTGGCCGGCAGCGTGCGCCATCCGCTGAATGCGCCCGACTTCGCCTCGTACCTGCTGCAGGCGCAGAGTTCCGGCGCGCAGGTGGTGGCGCTGGCCAACGGCGGGCAGGATACGGTCAACGCGGTCAAGCAGGCGCGCGAGTTCGGCATCGTCGAAGGCGGCCAGCGCCTGGTCTCGCTGCTGATCTTCCTGTCGGACCTGCGCGCCCTGGGCCTGGAAAACGCCCAGGGCCTGTCGTATGTGGACGGCTTCTACTGGGACTACGACGACCAGACGCGCGCCTGGTCCAGCCGCTTCGAGAAAGCGTTCCGCGGGCTCAAGCCCACCATGACGCAGGCCGGCGTCTATTCCAGCGTGCTGCACTACCTGCGCGCGGTGGCCGCCGCCGGCAGCACCGATGGGCGCGTGGTGGCCGACAAGATGCGCGAACTGCCCATCAAGGACCCGATCATGCGCAATGCCAGCATCCGGCCCGATGGCCGGGTCATCCATGACATGTATCTGTACGAGGTAAAGAAGCCGGGCGATTCCAAGGGCGGCTGGGATTATTCCAAGCTGGTCGCCACCATCCCGGCCGACGAGGCCTTCCAGCCGCTGGCGGACTCGACCTGCCCGCTGCTGAAGCAGTAAAACGGACGTACGGGGCGGCCCGCGGGCAGCCCTGGCGGCCGGCGGTATCCCGTTATTCATGAGGAGCATCCAATGAGCGAAGTCCCCAGCGTGCCGCTGTTGATCGGCGGCAAGCTCGTGCAATCCAAGACCACCGAATGGCGCGACGTGATTGACCCCGCCACCCAGAAAGTGGTCGCCCGCGTTCCCTTTGCCACGCGCGAGGAGCTGGACCTGGCGGTCGCCAACGCCAAAGAGGCCTTCCAGACCTGGCGCAACACCGGGCAGGGCGCGCGCATGCGCGTCATGCTGAAGCTGCAGCAGCTGCTGCGCGAGAACACCGGCAAGCTGGCCGAGATGATCACCCGCGAGCATGGCAAGACCCTGCCCGACGCCGAGGGCGAAGTCGGCCGCGGCCTGGAAGTGGTCGAGCATGCCTGCTCGATCGCCAACCTGCAGTTGGGCGAATATGCGGAGAACGCCGCCGGCGGCATCGACGTCTACACGCTGATCCAGCCGCTGGGCGTGTGCGCCGGCATCACGGCGTTCAATTTCCCGGTAATGCTGCCGTGCTTCATGTTTCCCATCGCGGTGGCCTGCGGCAACACCTTCGTGCTCAAGCCGTCCGAGCAGGACCCGACCTCCTCGCTGTTCCTGGCGCAGCTCGCGCTCGAGGCCGGCCTGCCGCCCGGCGTGTTGAACGTGGTGCACGGCGGCCCCGAGATCGCCAATGGCCTGTGCGAGCATCCCGACATCAAGGCGGTGTCGTTCATCGGCTCGACCCGCGTCGGCTCCGAGATCTACCACCGCGCCTCGAACGCCGGCAAGCGCTGCCAGGCCATGATGGGCGCCAAGAACCATTGCGTGATCCTGCCCGACGCCGACCCCGAAGTGGCGCTGAACCAGCTGGTGGGCGCGGCGTTCGGCGCCGCCGGCCAGCGCTGCATGGCCGCCTCGGTGGCCGTGCTGGTCGGCGAGGCGCGCAATTGGCTGCCTGATTTCGTCGAGCGCGCCAAGCGCTTGAAAGTCAATGCCGGCACCGACCGCGAAGCCGACCTGGGCCCGCTGGTGTCGCCCAATGCCAAGAAGCGCGTCGAAAGCCTGATCCAGCAAGGGGTGGACGAAGGCGCCAAGCTGCTGCTGGACGGCCGCAACCTGAAAGTGGCGGGCTTCGAGCAGGGCAACTTCGTGGGGCCGACGGTGTTCGAGGGCGTCACCGAGAACATGACCATCTATACCGAGGAAATCTTCGGGCCGGTGCTGTGCGTGGTAGGCGTCGAGACGCTGGAAGACGCGGTGGCCTTCATCAACCGCAATCCGAACGGCAATGGCGTGGCGCTGTTCACGCAGGACGGCGGCGCGGCGCGCTATTTCCAGAACAACATCGACGTCGGGCAGGTGGGCATCAACATTCCCATCCCGGTGCCGGTGGCCTGGTTCAGCTTCACCGGTTCGCGCGGCTCGAAGCTGGGCGACCTGGGCCCGAACGGCAAGCAGGCGGTGCAGTTCTGGACCCAGACCAAGACCGTGACCGCGCGCTGGTCGGCGCACGGGCGCACGGTCAACACCACCATCTCGATGCGTTGACCTGGCGGCGGCGCGGCGTCCATTGCCGCGCCGCCGGACTCAGCCGTGGCCGGCGGCCGACGGCTGCGGCAGGTGGTCCAGCGGCAGGGCAGTCTGGCCCTTGATCGTGGCGATCGCGAAATTGCTGCGGATGTCGCTGACGCCGGGCAGCTTGAGCAGCGCTTCCATCAGCAGCGACTCGTAGGCGGCCAGGTCCGGCACGACCACCTGCAGCAGGAAATCGGATTCACCGGACACCAGGTGGCATGACACCACCGCCGGCAGCAGCGCCACCGCTTCCCGGAATGCCGCGGCCTCTTCGGCATGATGGCGGTCTACCTTGATTCCCACGAATACCGTCAGCCCCAGGCCGATGCCGGTGCGGTCCAGCGCCGCGTGATAGCCGCCGATGATGCCGGCCTCTTCCAGCAGGCGCACGCGGCGCAGGCAGGGGGAAGGGGACAGGCCGACCTCTTCGGCCAGTTGTACATTGGTCAGGCGCGCGTCGCGCTGCAGCGCCGCCAGGATGCGCCGATCGAGGTTGTCGAGTTTCATTGGCATAAAATCAAAATTTCAAGGTGCCTAGTGGCGTAATGTGCCATTTCTAGGCTGGAAAATACACAATTACGCAATACGCGCCGGCCAGGCAGCCGATATGCTTTTGTCGATGAATTGCCTCGACAAAGGTTCGCATGCCTGACATTGCAATGTTCGTGGGTGCCCTCGTGGCGGTATACCTGGTGCCAGGGCCCGATATGGTGCTGGTGCTGCAGACTTCCGCCACGCAAGGACGCGCCGCGGCCATGGCGGCGGCCGCCGGCCTGGCCCTGGCGCGCGCGTCCCACGTAGCCCTGGCGGCGCTCGGGCTGGCGGCGCTGTTGCAAACGGCGCCCTGGGTATTCGAGGCCGTCAGGGTGGCCGGCGCGGCTTATCTGGTGTGGCTGGGGATCAAGATCGGCCGCACGGCATCGCTGGTGCCCGGCGCCTTCCCGGCCGGCCCGGCCGGCCGGCGCCAGGCATACGCCCGCGCTGCCTGGCGGGGCCTCTTGACCAGCGGCTCCAACCCCAAGGCGTTGCTGTTCTGTTCGGTGTTGTTGCCGCAATTCGTCCATGCCGAGCGCGGCTCGGTGGCGAGCCAGTTCCTGGGGCTGGGCGTGATCGTCGTGGCCCTGGGCCTGCTATTCGATGCCTTGCTCGCCGTGGCCGGGACGGGGTTGGGGCGCTGGCTGCGCAGTCGCCCCCTGGCCCAGCATATCCAGCGCTGGACATTCGCCGCGCTGCTGATCGGATTCGGCGCCCGCCTGGCATTGTCGGGTCGACCTCAATAAGGCAGTGCGACCGCACGCACGGCTTGACCTGCCGCAAGGAAGTGGCGAATACCGCGCTACTTTCTAAGTTTATAACTAGAAATAATATAGAAGTCGTTCTTTATTACTTATAATTGGCCCGTCTATCAGGGGCCACCATGAACCTGCAGCAATTCCGTTTTGTGCGCGAAACCATCCGCCGCGACTTCAACCTGACCGAAGCCGCGCGCATGCTCTACACGTCGCAACCCGGCGTGTCCAAAGCCATTATCGAGTTCGAGGACGAGCTGGGCATCAAGATCTTCGAACGCCACGGCAAGCGCATCAAGGGGCTGACCAAGCCCGGCCTGGCGGTGTCGCAGGTCATCGACCGCATCATGCGCGAAGTCGACAACCTGAAGAAAGTCAGCGACGAATTCGCCCGCCGCGATGAAGGCGGCCTGATCATCGCCTGCACCCATACCCAGGCGCGCTACCTGTTGCCGCGCGTCATCCCCGGTTTCCGCCAGCAGTTTCCCAAAGTGCATCTCTCGCTGGCCGAGGGCAGCCCCGCCCAACTGGCCGAAATGGTGCTCCATGAGCAGGCCGACCTGGCGCTGGCCACCGAGTCGCTGGCGCTGACCCCCGGCCTGGCCACCTTGCCCGTCTACACCTGGGAGCACACCGTGGTGGTGCGGCCCGACCATCCGCTGGCCGAACTGACTTCCAGCGCCGCCAAGAACCTGAAGCTGGCGCAACTGGCCGAATACCCCATCGTGACCTACGACCGTGCGTTCACCGGCCGCAGCACCATCGACGAAGTCTTCGCCAGCCAGGGCATCCATCCCGACATCGTGCTGGAAGCCATCGATGCCGATGTGATCAAGACCTACGTGGGTGTCGGCCTGGGCATCGGCATCATCGCCGGCGTGGCGTATGATCCGCGCCGCGACGGCAACCTGGTGGGCCTGCCGGTGGGGCACCTGTTCGGCACGCACACCACCCGGGTCGGCGTGAAGGCTGGCGTGTTCCTGCGCGACTATGTCTACACATTCCTGGAGATGATGTCTCCCTCGCTGACCCGCCAGGTCGTGACCGAGGCGGTCCAGGGCGACAAGGCCTGATTGCGCCGCGAACCGGCCCCAAAAGCCCGGCCCAGGCGGCCGGGCTTTTTATTGCGCGCCCGCTCCGGGGGCCTTCGCTATGCCGGGCTGATGGCCGATAAAAATAATTAAATAAGAACCGATCTCATTTATGTTGACTAAAAAATGGGAATCATTATCATTAACTCCACGTCTCAATGATCTGGAGTACATATCATGGCAGCAGCGCTTAGCGCGGTGGTGGTGGGCGCCGACAGGCTGGGGAATATTCCGGACCTGCTGAAGGGGCACAATATTTCGATCACGCACCACATCAGTGGCCGCGATCCGTCGCACCAGAAGAAAACGCTGCAGCTGCCCTCCGGCACGCAGCTTGTCATTTTGCTGACCGATTTTCTCGGGCACAACGTCATGAAGACCTTCCGGAATGCGGCGCAGCGCGGCGGCATCCGGGTGGTGGCGTGTCGGCGTTCGGTTTGCAGCATGCAGCAGGCCCTGCAGCAGTGCGGCCTGTGCACCGGGCACTGACGGCGCTGTGGACCGGCCTAGCGCCGGGAGGCGGCCCCGGCCGCGGCCAGCAGGCCGCCATCGAGGCGGCGCGCGCCGTTGTAGCGCTTGGCCCAATAGGCCAGCGTCATTTTTTCGATGCGCACCACGCCGCCGGAACTGGGCGAATGCACGAAGCGGTCGTCGCCCAGGTAGATGCCCACATGCGAATAACGGCGGCCCAGCGTGTTGAAGAACACCAGGTCGCCCGGCTGCAACTGCTTGCGCTCGATGGCCGTGCCCATCAGGGCCATCGATGAGGAATTGCGCGGCAGCTTCAGCCCCAGGCCGCGTTCGGCCGAATAGGCCACCAGGCCGCTGCAATCGAAACCTTCTTCGGGCGACGAGCCCCCGTACCGGTAGCGCACGCCGAGCTGGTCAAGCGCTTCGTCGATCAGCGGATCGGCGATCGCCTGCTGGCGTTCGCGGCTGAGCTTGCGTGTGACGAGCGCGCCGATCGGGTCGCTGGACGAGGCGGCCCAGGCCAGGTCCTGAGATTCGAGCGAGGCGGAGTCCCGGCGCGGGCCGCTGCCCGCGCAGCCGGCCAGCAGCACGCAGGCGGCGAGCGCCGACAGGGCGGCACCCCGGTGGATCGATCCGAGGCGTGGATTGCCAGGTTGCGCGCGCGTGAGGTGCCAGTGCATGCCCGCCCGGACGGGCCGGGCGGCCCGCCTTAGGTAATGAGGTTGGCGCGATTCTATCAAACTGCCGTGTCGCCAGGTCGGCGGCGCCCGCCGGTCTTGCCATGTCGCAAGCGGCATGGCCGGCCTGGGGAATACCCCAGGTCGGGGGGCAAGCCTGGTGCAAGTTTTGCCGGCCACAATAGCGGGGAATGGCCGCAGAGCCACCCAAGGAGAGCCCGCGCATCTACGGAGACACGCATGCAAAAGACCCGCGATTTCCACCGCCGATCCATCGAAGACCGCGACGCATTCTGGCGCGAGGAGGCCGGCCGCATCCATTGGGAAACCCCGTTCGGGCAGGTACTCGATTACTCCCGCCCGCCGTTCGCGCGCTGGTTCGTCGGCGGGCGCACCAACCTCTGCTACAACGCGGTGGATCGCTGGCTGCCCCAGCAGGCCGACAAGCCGGCCCTGGTCTGGGTGTCGACCGAGGTCGACCGCGAAACGGTCTACACCCGCCGGCAGCTCCACGAGGAAGTCAACGCCGTCGCCGCCATGCTGCGCGAGCAGGGCGTGGGGCAGGGTGACCGGGTGCTGCTCTACATGCCGATGGTCCCGGAAGCGGTGTTCACCATGCTGGCCTGTGCGCGGCTGGGGGCGGTGCATTCGGTGGTGTTCGGGGGCTTCGCCTCGGTCAACCTCGCCCAGCGCATCGATGATGCCGCGCCGAAGGTCATCGTTTCCACCGACGCCGGCTCGCGCGGCGGCAAGGTGGTGCCCTACAAGCCGCTGCTCGACCGGGCGCTGGGCCTGTGCAGCCGGCCGCCCGGCGCGGTCATCGTGCTCGACCGCGGGCTGGCGCCGTGCGAGCGCCAGCCCGGCCGCGACCTCGACTACGCCGAGCTGCGGGCGCGCCACCAGGGCGCGCAAGTGCCGGTGCAGTGGGTCGAATCCTCCGACCCCAGCTACATCCTTTATACGTCGGGCACCACCGGCAAGCCCAAGGGCGTGCAGCGCGACACCGGCGGCTACGCCGTGGCGCTGGCCGCGTCCATGGAATACCTGTTCGACGGCAAGCCGGGCGACACCTACTTCTGCACCAGCGACATCGGCTGGGTGGTGGGGCACTCGTACATCGTCTACGGCCCGCTCATCGGCGGCCAGGCCACCATTCTCTACGAAGGCACGCCGGTACGGCCCGACGGCGCCATTCTCTGGAAGCTGGTGGAGCGCTTCCAGGTCAATACGCTGTTCTCGGCGCCCACCGCGGTGCGCGTGCTGAAGCGACAGGCGCCCGAGCTGCTGGCGCGCCACGACCTTTCCTCGCTGCGGGCCGTCTATCTGGCCGGCGAGCCGCTCGACGAACCCACCGCGCAATGGATCTCGCAGGGGCTCGGCAAGCCCATCATCGATAACTACTGGCAGACCGAATCCGGGTGGCCCATCCTGTCGGCGCAGCCCGGGGTCGAGCGCGTGCCCACGCGCTTCGGCAGTCCGTCCTTCCCGGTGTACGGGTTCGACGCCCGCATCGTCAGCGAGTCCACCGGCGAGGACCTCCCGCCCGGCAGCAAGGGGGTGGTGGCCATCGCGCCGCCGCTGCCGCCGGGCGCCATGTCCACCATCTGGGGCGACGACGCGCGTTTCGTGCAAACCTACTTCACTTCCATCCCGGGCCGGCAGCTGTATTCCACTTTCGACTGGGGGCGGGTCGACCAGGACGGCTACTGGTTCATCCTGGGCCGCACCGACGACGTCATCAATGTCGCCGGCCATCGCCTCGGCACGCGCGAGATCGAGGAGTCCATCAACAGCCACAGTGGCGTGGCCGAATGCGCCGTGGTGGGCGTGGCCGATGCGCTCAAGGGCCAGGCCGCCATGGCCTTCGCCGTGCTGAAGGACCCGGCCGGCGCCGCCGGGCCCGATGCCGCGCGAGCCCTGGAAGGCGATATCATGCGCGTGGTGGAAGACCAGCTCGGCGCCGTCGCCCGGCCCGCCCGCATCCGCTTCGTGGCGGCATTGCCCAAGACGCGGTCCGGCAAGGTGCTGCGGCGCGCCATCGTGGCCATCTGCGAAGGCCGCGACCCCGGCGATCTCACCACCATCGAAGATCCCACCTCACTCGACCAGATCAAGGAATCGCTGCAATGAAAAGCAAACCCGCGTTGACCGCCGAAGATGTCAAGAAAGCGCTGGCGGCCGCCGAAGCACATGCCGTGAAGAACGGCTGGGCGGTCACCATCGCCATCGTCGACGACGGCGGACATACGCTGGGCATGCTGCGGCTCGACGGCGCGGCGCCCATCTCCAGCCGCATCGCGCCGGCCAAGGCGCAAACCGCCGCGCTTGGCTGCCGCGAATCGCGCGCCTACGAAGAGATCATCAACAACGGCCGCTACGCGTTCCTGTCGGCGCCGCTGCTCGAAGGCATGCTCGAGGGCGGGGTGCCCATCGTGGCCGATGGCCAGGTGGTGGGCGCGGTCGGAGTCTCGGGCGTGAAATCGTCCGAAGACGCCGAGATCGCGCGGGCCGGCATCGCGGCGCTCGGCCTGTGACGCATCCCCTGCCGCCCGAGGCAGGGCCGCAGCCGGCCGCCGGCGTGTCCGGCGGCGCGCTCAACCCGGGCGTCGCGCGCCGCGAGGTCTGGGCCTGGGCCATGTACGACTTCGCCAACTCGGGCTACACCACGGTGATCCTCACCACCGTGTTCAGCACCTATTTCGTCAGCGTGGTCGGCGGCCGCGCGCACTGGGCCACGCTGGCCTGGACGGCGGCGCTGTCGCTGTCGTACCTGGCGATCATGCTCACCATGCCGACCCTCGGCGCGCGCGCCGACGCGCGCGCGGCCAAGCGCCGGCTGCTCTATACCAGCACGGCCGGCTGCGTGGCCGCCACGCTGGTGCTGACCCAGGCGGGGCCGGGCGATGTCTGGCTGGCGCTGGCGGCGGTGGCCGTCTCGAATTACTGCTATTGCGTGGGCGAATCGGTGGTCGCCGCCTTCCTGCCCGAACTGGCGCGGCCGGCCGCGCTGGGCAAGGTATCGGGCTGGGGCTGGAGCTTCGGCTATTGCGGGGGCATGCTCACGCTGGGCCTGTCGCTGGCGCTCGTCACGCTGGGCGAGGCCCGCGGCCTGGACGCGCCGCAATATGTCCCGTGGGTCATCATGGTGACGTGCGCCGTATTCGCGCTGGCCGCCCTGCCTTCGTTCTTCCTGCTGCGCGAGCGCGCCGTCCCGCACGCCGTGGCGCTGCGGGCGCCCGACATGCTGCGCCGCCTGGCCGCCGCCTGGCGCGATACTGGCAGGCATTACCCCGAGTTCCGCCGCCTGCTGATGTGCGGCGCCTGCTACCAGGCCGGCATCGCGGTGGTGGTCACGCTGGCGGCCGTCTACGCCGAGCAGGTCATGGGCTTTTCTATGCCGCAGATCATGCTGCTGGTGTTCACCGTCAATATCGGCGCGGCGGCGGGGGCGTTCGGTTTCGGCTACCTGCAGGACCGCATCGGCCACAAGCGGGCGCTGGGCATCACGCTGGCCGGCTGGATCCTCATGGTGCTGGTCGCGTACGCGGCCGTGACCGTGCCGGTGTTCTGGGCGGCGGCGATCCTGGCCGGCCTGTGCATGGGCACCAGCCAGAGCGCCGGGCGCGCCATGGTCGGCGCGCTGGCGCCGCCGGGCCGGCTGGCCGAGTTTTTCGCGCTCTGGACCTTCGCCGTGCAGCTCGCCGCCGTCGTGGGGCCGCTGACCTACGGCCTGGTGACCTGGCTCACCGCTGGCAATCACCGGCTCGCCATCCTGGTCACCGGGGTGTTCTTCGTGGGCGGCCTGGCTTTGCTGACGCGCGTCGACGTGCGCAAGGGCTTGGCCCGGCGGGCGCTGCACGGCTGAGGTATTCCATGGCCGGCTGGTATTCTTATGACTGCAGCCGCAGGCGCGTTTGCGCACGGACGGGCCGCTCCAGCCCTTCTGCGTAAGGTGCCCGTAAGAGCGCGGCGATACGGTTGGGTAGCCGCAGGATGCAGTCATACCCACAAATCACGAACCCGGAGACAATCATGTCCAATACCATCGAATCCGTCCTGGTCGAAACGCGCGTGTTTCCGCCACCCGAGCGCGCCGTGCAAGGCGCGCGCATCGCCAGCATGGATGCCTATCGGGCCCTGTGCCAGGAAGTCGAGCAGGACTTCGACGGCTTCTGGACCCGCCAGGCCCGCGAGAACCTGACCTGGACCAAGCCGTTCACCCAGGTGCTCGACGAATCCGACGCGCCGTTCTACCGCTGGTTCGGCGACGGCGAGCTCAACGTGTCGGCCAACTGCCTCGACGCGCACCTCGCCAACGGCAACGCCGACAAGACCGCCATCATCTTCGAATCCGACGACGGTCGCGTCGACAAGGTCACCTACCGCGAACTGCTGGCGCGCGTCTGCCGCTTCGCCAACGGCCTGAAATCGCTGGGCTACAAGAAGGGCGATCGCGCCATCATCTACATGCCCATGTCGATCCAGGCGGTGGTGGCCATGCAGGCCTGCGCCCGCCTGGGCGTGACGCACTCGGTGGTGTTCGGCGGCTTTTCCGCCAAGAGCCTGCAGGAGCGCATCGTCGACGTCGGCGCCTCGGTGGTCATCACGGCCGACGAGCAGGTGCGCGGCGGCAAGACCATCCCGCTCAAGCCGGCGGTCGAGGAAGCCATCGCCATGGGCGGCTGCGACGCCGTCACCAAGGTCATCGTCTACAAGCGCACCGGCGGCAACGTACCCTGGAACGACGGCCGCGACCTCTGGATGCACGATGTCGAGGCCGGGCAGCCCGATACCTGCGAACCGGTGCCGGTCAATGCCGAACACCCGCTGTTCATCCTGTATACGTCCGGTTCCACCGGCAAGCCCAAGGGGGTGCAGCATTCGTCCGCGGGCTACCTGCTGTGGGCGCTGCTCACCGTGAAATGGACCTTCGACGCCCGCAACGACGACGTCTACTGGTGCACCGCCGACGTCGGCTGGGTCACGGGCCATACCTACATCACCTACGGGCCGCTGGCCGCCGGCCTGACGCAGATCGTCTTCGAGGGCGTTCCCACCTATCCCGACGCCGGCCGCTTCTGGGACATGATCGCGCGCCACAAGGTCACCACCTTCTATACCGCGCCCACCGCCATCCGCTCGCTGATCAAGGCCGCCGAGGCCACGCCGGACGTGCACCCGCGCAACTACGACCTCGACAGCCTGCGCATCATCGGCACGGTGGGCGAACCCATCAACCCGGAAGCCTGGATCTGGTACCACAAGAACGTCGGCCGCGAGCGCTGCCCCATCGTGGATACCTGGTGGCAGACCGAGACCGGCGGGCACATGATCAACCCGCTGCCGGGCGCCACGCCTACCAAGCCCGGCTCGTGCACGCTGCCGCTGCCCGGCATCGCGGCCGCGGTGGTCGACGAGACCGGCGCCGAGGTCGAACCGGGCAATGGCGGGTTCCTGGCCATCAAGCGCCCCTGGCCCTCGATGATCCGCACCATCTGGGGCGATCCGGAACGCTTCAAGAAAAGCTATTTCCCGCCCGAGCTGCGCGGCTACTACCTGGCCGGCGACGGCGCGCAGCGCGATGCCGACGGCTATTTCTGGATCATGGGTCGCATCGACGACGTGCTGAACGTGTCCGGCCACCGCCTGGGCACCATGGAAGTCGAGTCGGCGCTGGTTGCGCATGAACTGGTGGCCGAGGCGGCCGTGGTGGGCCGGCCCGACGACACCACCGGCGAAGCCGTGGTGGCGTTCGTGGTGCTCAAGCGCGCCCGCCCCGAAGGCGAGGAGGCCCTGGCCATTGCCAAGCAGTTGCGCGACTGGGTCGGCAAGGAGATCGGCCCGATCGCCAAGCCCAAGGACATCCGCTTCGGCGACAACCTGCCCAAGACGCGCTCCGGCAAGATCATGCGCCGCCTGCTGCGGGTGGTGGCCAAGGGCGAGGAAGTCACGCAGGACGTCTCCACGCTCGAGAACCCCGCCATCCTCGACCAGCTCTCCAAGTCCGTCTGAGCGCAGGCGCCCGGCGCCACGATCATGGCGGCACCATAGGAGTATCATCAGATGCGCCCGCCCGGCCCAGCCGGGCGGGCGCTTTTTCTTTGACCTGGAAGCCCTCGCGTGAGCCACAGCAATTTCGACCGCACCGGACTGGCCTTGATGTTCACAACCATCCTGGTGTGGGCCGGCAGCTGGATCGCGATGAAGCTGGTGGTGCCGTACATCGGGCCGTTCCAGTTCGTGGCGGTGCGCTATTTGTCGGGCAGCATGGTGCTGTTCGCGCTGCTGGTGGCGTTGCGCCGGCCGCTGGGCATGACGCCCTGGAAGCTGACGCTGCTGACCGGCCTGACGCAGACGGCCGGGTTCCAGGGGTTCGTGCAGATCGCGCTGGTGTCGGGCGGCGTCGGCAAGGTTTCGCTGATGGCCTACACCATGCCGTTCTGGGTGGTGCTGTTTGCCTGGTGGATCCTGAAAGAACGGCCCACCACCCGCCATGCCATGGGCATCGCCCTGGCGGCGGCCGGGCTGGTGTGTTTCTTGGAGCCCTGGGGCGGCATGGGCGACGCGGCGCCGGTGCTGCTGGCCCTGGGCAGCGGCCTGTGCTGGGGGCTCGGCACGGTGCTGTCCAAGCGCATCTTCGACCTGCACGCGCCCGACCTGATGACCTTCACCGCGTGGCAGATGCTGCTGGGCGGCCTGGTGATGACGCCGGTGGCGCTGTGGGTGCCGCATTTCCCGGCACAATGGGGCTGGCAGCTATGGACCGGCATGATCTACATTGTCCTGATCGCCACCGCGGCGGGCTGGCTGCTGTGGCTGTCGGTGGTGCGGCGCGTGCCTGCCTCGATCGCCGGCCTGTCCAGCCTGGGCGTGCCCGTCGTGGCCGTGCTGCTGGCGTGGGGCCTGCTGGGCGAGCAGCCGACCCTGGCCGAGGCGGCCGGCATGGCGCTCATCCTGTGCGGCCTGTGGGTCGTCAGCCGCGCCGCGCGCCCGCCGACCCGATGACACAAGCGCGGTTTTCCCCTGGCGGGCCGCGGGCCGGCCAGCATACCGACACACTGGAGCATTCATGATCGATTTGCGCAGCGATACCGTCACGCGGCCGACCGCCGCCATGTTGCAGGCCATGACCTCGGCGCCCGTGGGCGACGACGTGATGAACGACGATCCCACCGTGCGGCGCCTGCAGCAGGCCGTGGCCGAGCGGGCCGGCAAGGAGGCCGGGCTGTTCTTTCCGTCCGGCACGCAGAGCAACCTGGCGGCGTTGATGGCGCATTGCGGCCGCGGCGACGAGTACCTGGTCGGCCAGCTTGCCCACACCTACAAGTACGAGGGCGGCGGCGCCGCCGTGCTGGGCAGCATCCAGCCGCAGCCGGTCGAGCATGCGCCCGACGGCACGCTGCCGCTGGAAAAGCTGGCCGCCGCCGTCAAGCCGCATGACGATCCCCACTATGCGCGTACGCGCCTGCTGGCGCTGGAAAACACCTTCCATGGCAAGGTCATCCCGGCCAGCTACATCGACGCGGCGGCGGCCTTCGCGCGCGAGCGCGGGCTGGCCTTGCACCTGGACGGGGCGCGTGTGTTCAATGCCGCGGTGGCGTCCGGCCGTCCGGTGAATGCCGTGTGCGCGCCGTTCGATACGGTGTCGATCTGCTTTTCCAAAGGTCTGGGCGCGCCGGTGGGCTCGGTGCTGGTCGGCAGCCGGGCGCTGATCGACGCCGCGCGCCGCTGGCGCAAGGTGCTGGGCGGCGGCATGCGCCAGTCGGGCGTGCTGGCGGCCGCCTGCCTGCACGCGCTCGAGCACCACGTCGAACGCCTGGCGCAGGATCACGACAATGCCCGGCTGCTGGCGGACGGGCTGCGCGGCATCGAGGCCGTGCAGGTCTTGTCCCAGGACACCAACATGGTGTTCGTGCAATTCGAACCGGCCCATTGCGAGCCGCTGACGCGCGCGCTGCAAGAGCAGGGCATCCTGGTGCGCGCCGTCTATGGCGGCCCGACCCGCCTGGTCACGCACCTGGACGTTTCGCAGGACGACGTCCGGCAAGTGGTGCGCGCCGTCCAGGCGTATTTCGGCTGACGCGGCCGGCCGGCCAGGGGCCGGTTCCCGCACAGGCGAAGCCCCGCTCAGCGGGGCTTTTTCATGCCCGGCCGCCGGCTGCCCGAGCGGCCGGGCGAGGCTGCATCATGGAAAACCCTTAAAACGCATAATGAATAATGAATGCATTATTCATATATCATGAGCCCACAGCCCGACGACGGATGCCATGCATGTCCGTCGCGACGCCCGGTTCTCCGGGTCCATCCATCATTCTGGAGAGACAATGAACACCACATCATCGTGGTCCGCCGGCCTGCTGGTCTGCGCGGTATTGGCCGCGAGCCCGGTCCAGGCACAGCAATGGCAGCCCGAGCGGCCGATCGAGTTCGTCGCCTCGGCGGGGGCGGGCGGCGGCACGGATATCTTCGCGCGCGCCATCCAGTCGGTCATCACCAAGGACAAGCTGGTCGACACGCCCATCATCGTCACCAACAAGGGCGGCGGCAGCGGCGCGGAGGCGTACATCTACGCCAAGGGCAATGCCGGCGACCCCTACAAGGTGTACTTCGGCACGCAGGAGGTCTACGTGCTGCCGATCGCCTCCAAGCTGTCGTACAGCGTGAGCGACGTGACGCCGGTGTCGACCATGATCTTCGACCCCTTCCTGCTGTGGGTGAACCCCGAGTCCGGCATCAAGGACGTGCCTGGTTTCGTGGCGCGCGCCAAGCAGGGCGGCATGAAGGTGGGCGGCGCCCGCGCCAAGGAAGCCGACGAGACGCTGGTGTCGCTGGTCCAGAAGGCCATCGGCGCCAAGTTCATCTATATCCCGTTCCGCAGCGGCAGCGAGACCGCCGTGCAACTGGCGGGCGGCCATATCCAGGCCAACGTCAACAACCCGAGCGAGAGCGTCGAGCAATGGCGCGCCGGCAAGCAGCAGCCGCTGTGCGTATTCAGCGCCGAACGCATGCCCGGCAAGGACAAGGTCACGGCCACCCAGTCGTGGTCGGACATTCCCACTTGCCGGGAAGCGGGGCTGGACGTACCCGTGTTCGAACAGCCGCGCATGATGTGGCTGGCCGCCGGCACGCCGCCCGAGGCGGTCGCCTTCTACCGCGAGCTGTTCAGGAAAGTGAGCGAATCGCCCGAGTGGCAGGCCTACGTGGCCCGCGCCGCGCAGATCCCGCGGGTGATCTCGGGCGACGCCCTGGCGGACTTCGTGCGCAAGGACCAGGCCCGCTACGGCGAGATCTACGCCAGCAACGGCTGGGCCAAATAGGCCGCGCGCGGACGCCGTCGCCAGCCATCCACCAGGAGCAGGCATGACCATCACTCGCTACGCCATGGAAGTGGCCGCCGCCTGCGCCACAGCGGCGGCGGCCATTCTGATCGGCGCCTCCTCCCATGCCCTGGGCATCGGGTGGAGCGACGCCGGCCCCGAGTCGGGCTACTTCCCGTTCTACATCAGCGTGCTGCTGCTGTTGGGCAGCCTGGCCAACCTGGCGCGGGCGCTGGCGGGGCGCCGGCGGCTGGGGCAGCCGTTCATCGAGCCCGGCCGCAGCGGCGCGGTGGCGGTGTTCGCCTTGACGCTGCTGGGCTTCGCCGTGCTGTGCGCGGTGCTCGGCATGTACCCGGCCATTGCCATCTATCTGTGCGGGCTTACCTGGTGGCGCGGCGGCTTGGGCGCCGGCCGGGCCGCCGCCCTGGGCCTGGGCGTGGCCCTGTTCCTGTACGGCGCGTTCGAATACGCCTTCCAGCTGCCGCTGCCGAAAGGCCCGCTGCTCAACCTGCTGGGCGTGTACTGAACCCCGGCCGATTCCAGGATCCCGCGCAATGGGCAACTTCAACGAACTGCTTCATGGTTTCGGCATTGCACTGACTTTCCAGCACGTGCTGATCATCGTCGGCGGCGTGCTGCTGGGGCTGGTGGTGGGGGTGCTGCCCGGGCTGGGCGCGCCCAACGGTGTCTCGCTGTTGCTGCCGCTGACCTTCACCATGGACCAGGTCAGCGCCATCATCCTGCTCACCAGCATGTACTGGGGCGCGCTGTTCGGCGGGTCGACCACATCGATCCTGTTCAACATACCGGGCGAGCCGTCGTCGGTGGCCACCACCTTCGACGGCTACCCCATGGCGCGCCGCGGGCAGACCGCACGCGCCCTGACCCTGGCCTTCGGCTCGGCCGGCTTCGGCGCGCTCAGCGGGGTGGTGGTGATTACCTTGCTGGCCAACTGGATGGCATCTTTCGCGCTGCAGTTCGGGCCGGCCGAATACTTCGCCGTGTATTTCATGGCGTTCGCCGGGTTCGTGGGCATGTCCAGCAACGGAGCCGGCAAGACCGTGGTGTCGATGATGCTGGGTTTCGCGTGCGCCACGGTGGGCATCGACACCATCTCGGGCAGCGCCCGGCTGACCTTCGGCATGGACTCGCTCATCTCGGGCATCAGCTTCCTGACCGCGGTGATCGGCCTGTTCGGCCTCGGCGAGTTGCTGATGACCATCGAGGAGGGCACCAAGTTCCAGGGCGCCAAGGCGCGCATGCCGGCGCGCGAGATCCTCGCCACGCTGGCCGAGATCCCGCGCTATTGGCGCACCGTGATCCGCAGCACCCTGATCGGCTGCTGGATGGGCATCACGCCCGGCGGGCCAACCGCCGCTTCGTTCACCAGCTACGGCATGGCGCGCCGCATGTCGCGCAACGGCGCGCAGTTCGGCCAGGGGCAGCCCGAGGGCATCGTGGCCCCGGAGGCGGCCGACCATTCGGCCGGCTCGTGCGCGCTGTTGCCCATGCTGACGCTGGGCATCCCGGGCTCCGCCACCGCGGCGGTGATGATGGGCGGCCTGATGATCTGGGGCCTGTCGCCCGGCCCCATGCTGTTTTCCGAGCGGCCGGATTTCGTCTGGGGGCTGATCGCCAGCATGTACATGGGCAATGTCATCGCCATGGTGCTGGTGCTGGCCACGGTGCCGCTGTTCGCCGCCTTCCTGCGCGTGCCCTTCAAGATCATCGGGCCGGTCATCGCCGTCGTGTGCCTGACCGGCGCCTTCACGGTGGCCAGCAAGGAGTTCGACATCTGGCTGGCGCTGGCTTTCGGCGCGGCCGGCTACATCTTCAAGAAGCTGGATTATCCGCTGGCGCCGTTCGTGCTGGCGATGGTGCTGGGCGACAAGGCCGAAGACGCCTTCCGCCAGGCGATGTTGTCTTCCGGAGGCGAGGCCAGTATCTTCTGGGCGAACAAGCTGGTCGGCGCCATGATGGTGATCGGGATCCTCCTGCTGGCCCTGCCGCTTGTCGCGCCGCTCTGGCGCCGGGCGTCGGGGCGCGGCAAATCGTCCGCCGCGCCGCGTCCCACGGTCGCCAAAGAGAGCTGAAGCCGCCGGCGCTGTCTACCGGTTTCTACTGATCGAGCCTCATCATGGACCACCCCGAGACCTCGGAAAAAATCGTACGCGTCAGCCTGCACGACACGCTGATCGCCAATTTGCGGGCGCTGCTCATCCGCGGCGAGCTCAAGCCCGGCCAGAAAGTGCCGGAACAGGCCCTGTGCCGCCGCTTCGGCATCTCGCGCACGCCCATGCGCGAAGCCTTGAAGGTGCTGGCGTCGGAAGGCGTGCTGCAACTGCTGCCCAATCGCGGCGCCATCGTGGCCGTGCTGCGCGACGAGGAAGTCGAGCAGCATTTCCCCGTCATGGCGGCGCTGGAGGCGGTGGCCGGCGAAACCGCCTGTCGCCGGGCCACCGATGCCGACATCGCGCGGGTGCGCGCCATGCATGACGCCATGATCGAGCACTACCGCGCCGGCGACGAAGTGTCGTACCTGAAATACGGCCGCGCCATTCACTACGCGTTCTTCGAGATCGCCGACAACGCCGTGCTTACCGGCTTCTACGACCAGATCCTGATGCGCGTGCACAACGCCCGCTATGTGCGCAGCAAGTCGCAGGACAACTGGGATCGCGCCGTGCGCGAGCACGAAGCCATCATCGAAGCGTTCGAGGCGCGCGACGCCGAGCGGCTTGGGCAATTGCTCAAGGCGCACGTCGCGGGCACCGTCGTGAATATCGCCAAGGAATCCATCCAGCGCGACCAGCCGCCCACCCAGCCCTGACCGGCCGGCGGGTGCCCGCGCGCTTCACCTCTCGATACGAGCGAGGACTTCAGCATGAACCAAGCCACCCCGAGCGCCACGCCGTCTGCCCGTCCATTGCCGCTGGCCGGCGTGCGAGTCATCGACCTGACCCAGGTCATGGCGGGCCCGTATTGCACCATGCTACTGGCCGACATGGGTGCCGACGTCATCAAGGTCGAGCCGCCCGGCACGGGCGACCAGACGCGCGGCGCCATGGGGTTCAAGATGAAGGGCGACGACAGCCTCGGCTTCATGAACCTGAACCGCAACAAGCGCAGCGTCACGCTGAATCTCAAGAGCGAGGCAGGCCGCGATGTGCTGCTGCGCCTGGTCGAGCAGGCCGACATCCTGGTCGAGAACTACCGCCCGGGCGTCATGCGGCGCCTGGGACTGGACTACGACACCCTGCGCGAGATCAACCCCGGCCTGGTGTACGCCAGCATCTCGGGGTTCGGCCAGAGCGGCCCGTGGTCGCAGCGGCCCGGCTACGACCTGATGGCGCAGGCCATGTCGGGCGTCATGAGCGTGACCGGCCACCCCGGCGGGCCCCCGGTCAAGGCCGGCGTGCCGGTGGCCGACATCGGCTGCGCCCTGTTCGCCACCTACGCGGTGCTGGCGGCGCAGATCGGCAAGATGCGTGGCGGCGGCGGCCAGTTCATCGACGCCTCGTTGTTCGACTCGGCCATGGCGTTCTCAGTATGGGACATCTCGGAATACTGGGGTACCGGCAAGGTGCCCACCCCGCTGGGCACCGCCAACCGCATGAGCGCGCCCTACCAGGCGGTGGCAGCGTCCGACGGCTACTTCGTGATGGGCGCCACCAACAACAAGCTGTGGAAGCTGCTGTGCGACACCATCGGCCGCCCCGAGCTGCTGGCCGACGAGCGGTTCAAGGATATCTCCGCGCGGCTGGCCAACCGCGAGGTGCTGATCGAGGCCCTGGAGCAGACCTTCCGCACCCGCACGCGCGCCTACTGGACCGAGGCGTTGCTGGCGGCCGGCATCCCGGCCGGCCCCATGCAAAGCTACCCCGAGGCATTCGAAAGCGAGCATGCGCGGCATCGCGGCATGCGGCTCGACATCGCGCATCCGGTCGAGGGGTCGATCCCCAACATCGGCTTCGCGGTGAAATTGTCGGATACGCCGCAGCAGGTGCGCATGCCGCCGCCCTTGCTGGGCGAGCACACGCAAGCGGTGCTGGCCGAGCTGGGGATCGGCGGCGCCGAGTTCGATCGTCTGCAGGCGTCCGGAGCGTTCGCATCATGACTGACGGAAAAGTCCATTTGCACATCGAGGGCGGCATCGCGGCCGTGGTCTTCGACCGGCCCGACGCGCGCAATGCCATGACCTGGTCCATGTACGACGAGCTGGCGTCGATCTGCCAGACGCTGGCCAGGCGCGACGATATCCGCGTGGCCACGCTGCGCGGCGCGGGCGGCCAGGCGTTCGTGGCTGGCACCGATATCGAGCAGTTCCGTGCGTTCGCCTCGGGCGAGGACGGCATCCGCTACGAGGCCACGATCGACGAGCGCGTGCAACTGCTCGAGAGCCTGCCGTTTCCGACCGTGGCCGTGATCGACGGTTATGCCATCGGCGGCGGCCTGGCGCTGGCGGCCGCCTGCGATTTCCGCGTTGCCACGCCGGCCGCCTCGTTCGGCGTGCCGATCGCCCGTACCCTGGGCAATTGCCTGTCCAGCGCCAATACGGCGCGGGTCGTGGCGGGTTTCGGCGCCGCGCGCGCCAAGCGCATGCTGATCCTGGCCGAGACCATCGGCGCGGCCGAGGCGCGCGATTGTGGCTTCGTGCACGAAATCGTCGAGCCCGATGCGCTCGACGCCAAGGTAGCTGCCTTGTGCCAGCGCCTGGCCGGCAACGCGCCCCTGACGATCAAGGCCGCCAAGGAAACGATCCGCCGCCTCACCGTCGAGGGCCTGGCGCGCAACGACGACCTGGTGCGCGAATGCTACGGCAGCCGCGACTTCCACATCGGCATCGAGGCCTTCCTCGACAAGCGCCGTCCGGAGTGGACCGGCCGCTGAGCTGTGGCGCCCGGCTGTAGGTGTCTGACACCCCGAGTCGCGTTCGTTGCCGGCGCAGGGCATTCCATGGGGTGTCAGACACCTTGTGCGGGAGACACCTTGTTTGGGAAGCGTGCGGCCGTAGGTGTCTGACACCCCGCGCCGCGTTCGTTGCCGGCGCAGGGCGTTCCATGGGGTGTCAGACACCTTGTGCGGGAGACACCTTGTCTGGGAAGCGTGCGGCCGTAGGTGTCTGACACCCCGAGTCGCGTTCGTTGCCAGTGCAGGGCGTTCCATGGGGTGTCAGACACCTTGTGCGAGCAGCATGGGGTCGTAGGTGTCTGACGCCCCGCGCCGCGTTCGTTGCCGACGCGGGGCGTTCCATGGGGTGTCAGACACCTGGATAGCCGCTGCGCGGGGCCCCGAATTGCGGGATGCGCGCGTTCGGCAGGGGCAGATACCGGAAAGCGCGCGCCAGTGCCGCCACGTCGAGTCCCGCGCGCAGCAGGTGGGCTACCGCCAGGCCGGCCGCTTGCAGTGCGGGCGTGCGTCCCGGGCAGGCATGGCGGCCGGCGCCGAAGGTCCAGGGGGCCGCGCCGGCATGGGCCATGGCCGCCGCGGCCAGCACCAGCAGTACGGTGGCGGCGGCGGGCAGCGCAGTGTCCGCCAGGATCAACGGCCGCGCCAGGTAGCGGCGGGTGTTGTGGACGGGCGGATCGAGCCGCGCGCAGTCGGCCGCCGCCTGCAGGCACAGGCGCTCGTCGGCGCGGGCGGCGGCCGCGCGGGCCGGATCGCGCCCCAGTGCCACCAGCGTATTGCCGATCAGGCCGGCGCCGGCCTCGCACGATTGGAACAGCAGGCCGGCCAGGTTGGCGGCGAGCGTCTCGTCGTCGATGCCGGTACCGGCGGCGCGGCGCCGCAGCGCGGCCAGGGGCGTCGCGGCGGACTGGCGGCGCAGGTGTGCCAGCAGCCTGTGCCGCAGGCGCGCCGCGGCGGCATGGCCGGCGGCGATGTCGGCCGGCCACGCCGCCGCCCGCAGCGCCGCGCGGAACTGCGCGACGTCGCGCGCGCATGGCGCGGCCTCCGCATCGGGCAGACCCAGGCGCCCGGCCTGGGCATACACGGGCGCGTCGAACAGGAAGCGGTCGAGACTGGCCGGGCTGTCCGGCACGGGCGGCCAGTGCGCCGGCGGCCGCGGCGCCGGCTCCGCCAGGAGTGCCTCCAGCAATGGCTTCAGCGCGGCATGCCGCGGGCCGTCGATCATGCGGGCGAAGCGCCCGAACAGCGCGCCTGCCGCGCCATCCTGCAGCGCGGGCGGCACTGGCTCCTGGACCGGCCGTACGCGGGCCGCGGGCTCGTCGAGCAGGACACGGATGACGGCCGGCGCGCACGCAACCCACAGGCCCAGCGCGTCGTCGCGATACAGTGGCCGGCCGCGCGCGAGCGCCCGGTAGTAAGGGTATGGGTCGGGATGCGCGACGGCGCTGAGAGGGTCGGTGGGTTGCATGGCAGCAGTGTGCCGTGCCGTCGGCGGCCGTGATTCGATGCGGCTCGAAGCGTCGGCCGGATTCAGGCCAGCAGCGCGGCGTAGCCGGCGCGCGCATCGGGCCATTGCAAGGCCAGGCCGCTGGCGCGCAGTCGGGCGTTGCTGAGCCGCTTGCTGCCGACGTTGGGCGGCGCCGGCCCGTCAGCCGGCGCCGGGGCGCCCGCCAGGCCGGCCAGGTAGGCGTACAGCTCGTGCAGCGGCAGCGGCGTGTCGTCGCAGCCCAGGTACACCGGCTCGGCGCGTGGCAGGCACAGCAGGTGATCGGCCGCCGCGGCGGCGTCGTCGATATGGATGCGGTTGGCCCAATGCGGCGGGTGGCGCGGCGCGCGCGCCTGTCCGGCGCGCAGGCGCTCGACCAGTTGCAGCCGGCCGGGCCCGTACAGGCCGGCGAGCCGCAGGGCTACGGAGTCGAGCGGCTGGGCGGCGAGCCAGTCTTCGGTGTCGAGCAGGGTCCGCCCATTGAAGCCGAGCGGCGCGGGCGGCGTGGTTTCGTCGACCCAGTCGCCGTGGTGCTCGCCGTAGACGGCCGACGACGAGACGAACAGCACGCGGCGCAGGGCGGCGGTGTCCAGCGCCGCCAGCAGGGCGGGCAGGCCGTCGCGGAACACCGCGCGATACACGGCCGGGTCGCGCGCCCCGGGGGCGGGCAGGTAGGCCAGCCGGGTGATGCCGGCCGGCAGGCCGCGCAGGGTGTCCGGCCGGGTAAGGTCGGCGCGCAGCCAATGGATGCCGCTGGCGTCGTCGGCCGGCGGCTGGCGCCGCAGCGCCCAGACTTCGGCGCCGCGGGCCTGCAGGCGGCGGGCCAGGCGCAGGCCGAGGTCGCCGCAACCGGCCAGCAGCACGCGTTCGGCCATGGCCGCGCCTACATGCCGCTGTAGACCGGGCCTTCGCCGCCTTGCGGAGCGACCCACACGATGTTCTGGGTGGGGTCCTTGATGTCGCAGGTCTTGCAGTGTACGCAGTTCTGCGCGTTGATCTGCAGGCGGTCGTCGCCGTGGTCGTCCTTGACGAACTCGTAGACGCCGGCCGGACAGTAGCGCGCCTCCGGGCCGCCATACTTGGCCAGGTTGACGGCCACCGGCACGGTCGGGTCCTTGAGGGTCAGGTGGACCGGCTCGTTCTCTTCATGGTTGGTGTTCGAGATGAACACCGAACTGAGCCGGTCGAACGTCAGCTTGCCGTCCGGTTTGGGGTAGTCGATGCGCGCGCATTCCGAGGCCGGCTGCAGGCAGGCGTGGTCGGGCTTGGTGCGATGGATGGTCCAGGGGATGTTGCCCTTGAGCACCAGTTGCTCGATGCCGGTCATCAGGGTCGCGATGGTGCGGCCCTTCTTGAACCACTGCTTGAAGTTGCGGGCCTTGTTCAGCTCGGTGTGCAGCCACGACGATTCGAAGGCGGCCGGGTAGGCGGACAGTTCGTCCTGGCGCCGGTCGGCGGCCACGGCGTCGAACGCGGCCTCGGCGGCCAGCATGCCGGTCTTGATGGCGGCGTGGCTGCCCTTGATGCGCGAGGCGTTCAGGAAACCGGCCTCGCAGCCGACCAGCGCGCCGCCCGGGAAGGTCAGCTTGGGCAGCGACAGCAGGCCGCCGGCCGTGATGGCGCGCGCCCCGTAGGCGATGCGCTTGCCGCCTTCGAAGGTGCCGCGGATCGCGGGGTGGGTCTTGTAGCGCTGGAATTCCTCGAAGGGCGACAGCCAGGGGTTGGCGTAGTCCAGGCCCACGACCATGCCGACCGCCACCAGGTTGTTGTCCAGGTGGTACAGGAACGAGCCGCCATAGGTATCGGCGTCGAGCGGCCAGCCGGCGGTGTGCACCACCAGGCCGGGGCGCGCCTGGGCGGGATCCACTTCCCACATTTCCTTCAGGCCGATGCCGTACGCCTGCGGGTCGCGGCCGTCGTCGAGCTTGTAGCGCTCGATGAGCTGGCGACCCAGCTGGCCGCGCGAGCCTTCGGCGAAGATGGTGTAGCGGGCCAGCAGTTCCATGCCGGGCTGGTAATGGTCGGTGTGCGAACCGTCGCGGGCCACGCCCATGTCGCCGGTGGCCACGCCGCGCACGGCGCCGTTCTCGTCGTAGAGGACCTCGGCGGCCGCGAAGCCGGGGAAGATCTCGACGCCGGCGGCTTCGGCCTGTTCGCCCAGCCACTTGACCACATCGCCCAGCCGCACGATGTAGTTGCCGTGGTTCTGGAAACAGGCCGGCAGCATCCAGTTGGGCGTGCTGCGCGCGCCGGTGCGGGTCAGGAACAGGAACTGGTCCTGGGTGACGGGCACGTTCAGGGGGGCGCCCTTGTCTTTCCAGTCCGGGATCAGTTCGGTCAGGGCCAGCGGATCCATGACGGCGCCGGACAGGATGTGGGCGCCGATCTCGGCGCCTTTCTCGAGTACGCAGACGCTCAGGTCATGGTTGCGCTCGGTGGCGAGCTGCTTGAGCCGCAAGGCGGCGGCCAGGCCGGCGGGCCCGCCGCCGACCACCACCACGTCATATTCCATTGACTCGCGTTCGGACATTACACAAATCCCCTCTATGTGCCTTCTGGTGATGCAAAGAAGTATTATCGACGATTGTATTGCAGCCGGCCGCCCCGTGCCCCGGCAGCTTGATTCTCGTCAGGAGCACCATTCGTGAACCGGGATCCCCAGCCCGCGCGCACCCTCGAGGTGGGCGATTGCCACCAGGTCGAACTGCCCATGCGATGGGGCGATGCGGACGCCCTCAATCACATGAACAACACCAGCTACTTCCGCCTGATGGAAGAAGCCCGCATCCAGATCCTCTACGAAGCGGGCCTGACGCTGCCGGCCGATCAGGGCTTCATCCTGGCCCACGTGTCCTGCGACTTCCTGCGCGCGTTCACGTATCCCTGCACGGCGCGGGTGACCCACCGCGTCACCCGCCTGGGCCGCTCCAGCGTAGAGCACGAGCTGGTCCTCGAAAAGGTGGGCGACGATACGGGGCCGTACGCGCGCGGCCGCTCGGTGCTGGTATGGATGGATTTCATCGCCAACCGCTCGCAGCCCTGGCCGGCGGACGTGCTGGCGCGCCTGGCCGGCCAGTTCGTGCCGGCCTCCGCATGCCGTTAAAATCGGCGCAAACCACAATACGACCGGGCGTGCCACCCCCCGCAGCCGCGCCCTTTGGACCCGACCCTTACTAGGAGCAGGAGAGATGGACAAAGTTTATGCAAGCGCCGCCGAGGCGCTGGCAGGCATCGTCAAAGACGGGCAGATGGTCGCCGTGGGCGGCTTCGGCCTGTGCGGCATTCCCGAGGCGCTGATCGCCGCGCTGCGCGATTCCGGCGTCAAGGACCTGACTTGCATCAGCAACAACGCCGGGGTGGACGGCTTCGGGCTGGGCCAATTGCTCGAGACGCGCCAGATCCGCAAGATGATCGCCTCGTATGTGGGCGAAAACAAGGAATTCGAGCGCCAGTACCTGGCCGGCGAGCTCGAGCTGGAATTCACCCCGCAGGGCACGCTGGCCGAGAAGCTGCGCGCCGGCGGCGCGGGCATCCCGGCGTTCTTCACCCGCACGGGCGTCGGCACGATCGTCGCCGATGGCAAGGAACTGCGTGAGTTCGATGGCCACCAGTACGTCATGGAGCGCTCGCTGGTGCCGGACGTCTCGCTGGTCAAGGCGCAGGTCGCCGACCGCAGCGGCAACCTGGTGTTCCGCAAGACGGCGCGCAACTTCAACCCCAACGTGGCGATGGCCGGCAAAGTCACCGTGGTCGAGGTCGAGCAGATCGTCGACACGGGCTCGCTCGATCCCGACCAGGTCCATCTTCCCGGCATCTACGTGCACCGTATCGTGCTCAACGCGCAGCCGGAAAAGCGCATCGAAAAACGCACCACTCGCCCGGCCTAAGGAGAATACGACATGGCATGGTCCCGCGATGAAATGGCGGCGCGCGCCGCGCGCGAGCTGCAAGACGGTTTTTACGTGAACCTGGGCATCGGCCTGCCCACCCTGGTGGCCAACCACGTCCCGCCGGGCGTGGAAGTGTGGCTGCAGTCGGAAAACGGCCTGCTCGGCATCGGCCCGTTCCCCACCGAGGACGAGGTCGACCCGGACCTCATCAACGCCGGCAAGCAGACGGTGACGACGCTGCCCGGCTCGTCGATCTTCTCGTCGGCCGATTCGTTCGCGATGATCCGCGGCGGCAAGATCAACCTCGCCATCCTGGGTGCCATGCAGGTGTCCGAGAAGGGCGACCTGGCCAATTGGATGATTCCCGGCAAGATGGTCAAGGGCATGGGCGGCGCCATGGACCTGGTGGCCGGCGTGGGCAAGGTCGTGGTGCTGATGGAGCACGTGGCCAAGAAGAAGGACGGCACCGAAGACATCAAGCTGCTGGCCGAATGCACGCTGCCCCTGACCGGCGTCGGGGTGGTCGACCTGATCATCACCGACCTGGGCGTAATGGAGGTGGGAGAGAACGGCCTGAAGCTGCTCGAACTCGCTTCCGGCGTGACCGTCGAGGAAATCCAGGCCAAGACCCAGGCCAGGCTGGACGTCTCGGGCCTGTAGCCCGCCCGCCGCCCAGCAAAACCCTGCCTCGGCAGGGTTTTTTATTGCGCCACGGCAGGGTAATCCCGGAGTATGAAAATCTATTTTCTTATCTAAAATCTCGATGTAAACGAATTTACATCAATCGGCCCGCCGGCCGCCCTCCGCAGTCTTCGCCCCGTCATGACCAAGGCAGTTCCCCTGTCCGTGTCCGCCCGGATCGCCCGCGCGCAGCCTTCGTTCAGCCGTGCCCAGCATCGCATGGCCGAATACGTGCTCGCGCACCAGTTCCGCGTGGCCACCATGACCATCGACGAGTTCGCCGCCGCGGTGGGCGTATCGGTGGCGTCGGCTAACCGTTTTGCGCGCGCGCTTGACCTGCCGGGCTATCCGCAGTTCCGCGCCGAGCTGGCGCGGGGTTTCGAGGCGGCGCTCGAGCCGGTCGAAAAACTGCGCGTCGAACTGGCGCACTCCGCCACGGCGGCGCAGGTGATGGCGGCCACGCTCGAGGAAGACATCCGCAACGCCCAGCGCACGCTGCAGAACCTGGACGCCGACGCCTGCGAGCGGGCCGTCGATATCGTGCTGGGCGCCGATCGCGTCTTCATCATCGGCTTCGGCGCCAGCGGTTTCCTGGCCGGGCTGCTGCAGCGCGGGCTGTGCATGCACCTGCATGCCTGCGAATCGCTGGCCGGGCCGGGCGGGGTGTCGCACGCCGCGCGCCAGATGTCGCGCATGACGGCGCGCGACCTGGTGATCGCCATCGGCTTCCCGCGCTACCTGGCCGATACCGTGACGCTGGGCCGCGCGGCGCAGCAGGCGGGGGTGCCGGTGCTGGTGCTGACCGACAAGCCCACCTCGCCGCTGGCGCCCCTGGCGACGGTGGCGCTGTATGCCCACACGTCGCGCCAGGCCTCGGCCAATTCCGAGACCGGCGCGCTCGGGCTGGTGGAGGGCCTGTCGGCCGCGGTGGCCCACCGGGCCAAGAATTCAATCCAGGCCGCGGCCGGCGTGACCCAGTCCGTCATGCCGTGGCTCATCCATGGCGTAGGAGCAGGAAAAAGATGATTCAGCCGGTTATCGCGATCCACGGCGGCGCGGGCGCCATGTCGCGCGCAGCCATGTCGCCCGAGAAAGAGCAGGAGTTCCTGGCCGCCCTGGAGCGCATCCTGGCGGCGGGGCAGGCCGTGCTGGCCGCCGGCGGCGGCGCGCTCGATGCGGTGACGGAAGCGGTGCGCCTGCTGGAGGACTGCCCGCTGTTCAACGCGGGCCATGGCGCCGTGTTCACCAGCGCGGGCACCCACGAGCTGGACGCCTCCATCATGGATGGCGCCACGCTGCGCTGCGGCGCCATCGCCAATGTCTCGCGCGTGCGCAATCCGGTGCTGGCGGCGCGCCAGGTCATGGAGCACAGCAAGCATGTGTTCTTCGTGGGCGCCGGCGCCGAGGAGTTCGCCCGCGCCCAGGGGCTGGAACTGGTCGATCCGGCCTATTTCTCGACCGAGGCGCGGCGCGAACAGTTGCTGCGCGTGCAGCGCGAGACGCCCGACGCGGCGGTGCTGGACCACGACGGCCAGGCGCTGGTGGCGCGCGGCCAGCCGGCGCCGGCCGACCCGCTGGACGCTGACAAGAAGTACGGCACCGTCGGCGCGGTGGCGGTCGATGCGCAGGGCAATGTGGCCGCGGCCACCTCGACCGGCGGCATCACCAACAAGCAGGTCGGGCGGGTCGGCGACGCGCCGCTGATCGGCGCGGGCTGCTACGCCAGCAACCGCAGCTGCGCCGTGTCCACCACCGGCACCGGCGAGATGTTCATCCGCGCCGTCGCCGCCCACGACGTGGCCGCGCAGATGGAATACGGCGGCGCCTCGCTGCAGGCGGCCGCCGATCGCGTGGTGTTCGAGACCTTGCCCGCGATCCAGGGCAAGGGCGGCCTGATCGCCGTCGACACCGCGGGCAATGTGGTCCTGCCGTTCAACACGGAAGGCATGTATCGAGGCTACGCCCGCGTGGGCGAGTCGCCGGTGGCGGCCATTTACTGATGGCCGTTGCGCAATACCGCTGCCCACGCGGCAGCCAGCAGGGGATGAAGAATTATGGTTGATCGCGCTAGCAGCCTGGCGCTGCCTGACAACCGCGTGGTCCAGGTGGACGACCTGAGCGTGCGTTTCGCCACGTCGGAGCGCACCGTGGACGCGGTGCGCAATCTGTCGTTCCACATCGATCGCGGCGAGACGCTGGCCATCGTGGGCGAATCCGGCTCCGGCAAATCGGTCACGTCGCTGGCGCTGATGCGGCTCGTGGAACATGGCGGCGGCAAGATCGCCAGCGGCAGCATGCTGCTGCGCCGGCGCAGCGGCGCCGTGGTGGACCTGGCGCGTGCCCCGGGCGCGACGATGCGCGGCATCCGCGGCGCCGACGTCGCGATGATCTTCCAGGAACCCATGACGTCGTTGAACCCGGTGTTCACCGCGGGCGACCAGATCGCCGAGTCGATCCGCGTGCACCAGGGCAAGGACCGCGCCAGCGCCCGCGCCGAGGCGCTGCGCATGCTGGAGCGCGTGCGCATTCCCGAGGCGCGCCAGGTGCTGGACCGCTATCCGCACCAGTTGTCCGGCGGCATGCGCCAGCGCGTGATGATCGCCATGGCGCTGTCGTGCAAGCCGCAACTGCTGATCGCCGACGAGCCGACCACCGCGCTCGACGTCACCATCCAGGCGCAGATCCTGCAGCTGATCCGCCAGCTGCAGGAAGAAATGGACATGGGCGTGATCTTCATCACGCACGACATGGGCGTGGTGGCCGAAGTGGCCGACCGCGTGCTGGTCATGTATCGCGGCGACAAAGTCGAGGAAGGCACCTCGGACGCCGTCTTCGAACAGCCCCGCCACGCCTATACGCGCGCGCTGCTGTCGGCGGTGCCGCGCCTGGGCGCCATGGCGGGCACCGACTCGCCGGCCAAGTTCCCGCTGCTGCGCGTCGATTCGCAAGGCGAGGAGCCGGCCGTCGAACCGCACGACACGCTGCGCGACGATGCCCAGCCGATCCTGCGCGTCAAGGACCTCATCACCCGCTTCGACGTGCCCAGCGGCCTGTTCGGCAAGGTCAAGCGCAGGGTGCACGCGGTCGAGAAGGTCAGTTTCGACCTGTATCCCGGCGAGACGCTGGCGCTGGTCGGCGAATCGGGCTGCGGCAAGTCGACCACCGGCCGCTCGCTGCTGCGCCTGGTCGAGAGCCAGAGCGGCGCCATCGAATTCGGCGGCCAGAACATCCGCGACATGCCCACCAGCACGCTGCAAAGCCTGCGCCGCAATATCCAGTTCATTTTCCAGGATCCGTTCGCCTCGCTCGACCCGCGGGTCACGGTGGGCTTCTCGATCATGGAGCCGCTGCTGGTGCATGGCCTGGCCAAGGGCGAGGAGGCGCGCCAGCGCGTGGCCTGGCTGCTTGAAAAGGTCGGCCTGCCGCCCGACTACGCCAGCCGCTATCCGCACGAGTTCTCGGGCGGCCAGCGCCAGCGTATCGCCATTGCGCGCGCGCTGGCGCTGAACCCGAAGGTGGTAGTGGCCGACGAGTCGGTGTCGGCGCTGGACGTCTCCATCCAGGCGCAGATCGTCAACCTGATGCTGGACCTGCAGCGCGAACTGGGCGTGGCGTTCCTGTTCATTTCGCATGACATGGCGGTCGTCGAGCGCGTCAGCCACCGCGTGGCCGTGATGTACCTCGGCCAGATCGTCGAGATCGGCCCGCGCCGCGCCATTTTCGAGAACCCGCAGCATCCGTACACCCGCAAGCTCATGGCTGCGGTGCCCATCGCCGATCCGGCGCGCCGCCACCTGAAGCGCGAGCTGCTGTCGGACGAGATTCCCAGTCCGATCCGGGCCGTCGGCGACGAACCGGTGGTCCAGCCGTTGGTGCAGGTTGCGCCACGGCATTTTGTCGCTCGGCATCGCATCGCCGGCGCTTATTGATAAACAAGCCGTCTACCCCCAAGGAGCCTGTTCATGAAGAAACGAGTCGATGCGCTGTTCCAGCGCAAAACCCTGGCGGCAAGCCTGCTGGCGTTGTCGGCCCTGACCTGCGGCAGCGCCGCGTTCGCGGCCAAGGACGTCGTGCTGGCCCTGAGTTCGCAAGCCGAGACGCTGGACCCCTACAACACCAACACCACCCTGACCACTGCGGTCACCAAGTCGTTCTACGAAGGCCTGTTCGAGTTCGACAAGGACCTGAAGATCAAGCCGGTGCTGGCCGAAAGCTACGAGGTCACGCCCGACGGCCTGACCTATACCTTCAAGCTGCGCCAGGGCGTCAAGTTCCATGACGGCACGGACTTCAACGCCGAGGCGGTCAAGGCCAACCTCGAGCGCGTGCTCAACCGCGACAACCACCTGGCGCGCTATAACCAGTTCAACCGCATCGCCAAGGTCGAGGCGGTGGACGCCGCCACGCTGCGCATCACGCTCAAGGAGCCGTTCGCGCCGTTCATCAACTCGCTGGCGCACGCCTCGGCCGCCATCATTTCGCCCGCCGCGCTGAAGAAGTACGGCAAGGACATCGCCTTCCATCCCGTGGGCACGGGCCCCTTCGTGTTCGACGGCTGGAAGCAGACCGACTATGTGAAGGGCAAGAAGTTCGACGGCTACTGGAAGAAGGGCTATCCCAAGGTCGACACCATCACCTGGAAGCCGGTGCTCGAGAACAGCACCCGCGCCGCCATGCTGCAGACCGGCGAGGCCGATTTCGCCTACACGCTGCCGTATGAGCAGGCCGCGCTGCTGCAAAAGAGCGACAAGCTGGACGTGCTGACCGGCGATTCGATCATCACCCGCTACATCAGCTTCAACGTGCAGCACAAGCCGTTCGACAACGTCAAGGTGCGCCAGGCCATCAACTACGCCATCAACCGCGAGGCGCTGGCCAAGGTGGCGTTCGCCGGCTACGCCTTCCCGGCCCAGGGCATCGTGCCGCAGGGCGTGACCTACGCCTACAAGATGGACCCGTGGCCGTACGATCCCAAGAAGGCCAAGCAACTGCTGGCCGAGGCTGGTTATCCGAACGGCTTCGAGTCGGTGCTGTGGGGCGGCTATAACAACACCACCACCCAGAAGGTGCTGCAGTTCGTGCAACAGCAGCTGCGTCAGGTCGGCGTGAAAGTCCAGGTGCAGGCCCTCGAAGTCGGCCAGCGCACCGAGATGGTCCAGTCCGCGCCCGATCCCGCCACCGCGCCGGTGCGCATGTACTACGCCGGCTGGTCGTCCTCCACCGGCGAGGCCGACTGGGCGCTGCGTCCGCTGCTGGCGTCGGAATCGTTCCCGCCCAAGCTGAACAACACGGCCTACTACAAGAACGAGCTGGTCGACGCCAACATCGCCAAGGCCCTGCGCTCGGTCGACGACCAGGAGAAGGCCAAGCTGTACCAGGAAGCGCAAGAGCAGATCTGGAAAGATGCCCCGTGGGCCGCGCTGGTCACCGAGAAGATGCTCTATGCCCGCAGCAAGAAGCTGGACGGCGTCTACGTGATGCCCGACGGCAACATCAATTCGGGCGAGATCTCGGTTTCCGAGTAATCGCGTTCTCCTAGAACGGCCGATACACGGCCGATGGCGCGCCGGCCCCCGCCGGCGCGCCATCACGCCGACCAGGTTGCAAAATGCTGAATTATTTTCTGAAGCGGCTGGTGGGACTGGCGCCCACGCTGCTGATCGTGGCGGTACTGGTGTTCCTGTTCGTGCACATGCTGCCGGGCGATCCCGCGCGGCTGGCCGCGGGCCAGGACGCCGACCTCGAAACCGTCGAACTGGTGCGCAAGGAACTGGGCCTGGACAAGCCGCTGCCGGAACAGTTCGTGCGCTTCTTCACGAATATCGTGCAGGGCGATCTCGGCACCTCCATCCGCACGCGCCGGCCGGTGTCGGTCGAGATCGCCGAGCGCTTCATGCCGACCCTGCTGTTGACGCTGGTCAGCATGGCCTGGTCGGTGGTGTTCGGCATGGGCATCGGCATTATCTCGGCGGTGTTCCGCAACCGCTGGCCCGACCGCCTGGGCATGACGCTGGCCGTGTCGGGCATTTCGTTCCCGGCGTTCGCGCTGGGGATGCTGCTGATGCAGATATTTTCGGTCGACCTGGGCTGGCTGCCGACGGTGGGGGCCAGCTCGTGGCAGCACTATATCCTGCCGTCGATCACGCTGGGCGCCGCGGTGGCGGCGGTCATGGCGCGCTTCACGCGCGCCTCGTTCGTCGAGGTCATCCAGGAAGATTTCGTGCGCACGGCGCGCGCCAAGGGGCTGCGCGAGCGCGTCGTCATCATCAAGCATTGCCTGCGCAATGCGCTGATTCCGGTGGTGACCATGATGGGCCTGCAGTTCGGCTTCCTGCTGGGCGGCTCGATCGTGGTCGAGGCCGTCTTCAACTGGCCCGGGCTGGGACGCCTGCTGGTCGATTCGGTGAACATGCGCGACTACCCGGTGATCCAGGCGCTGGTGCTGCTGTTCTCGCTGGAATTCATCCTGATCAATCTGGTCGTGGACATGCTCTATGGCTACATCAACCCCACCATTCGCTACAAGTGAGGCGGCCATGACGCAAACGACCGCCGCAAAGACCGGCACCGACGTACGTACCCCCTGGGGCGAATTCTGGCGCAAGTTCCGCAAGCAGCATGTGGGCGTTGGCGCCCTGGTGTTCGTCCTGCTGTTGGTGCTGGTGGCCGTGCTGGCGCCCTGGATCAGCCCGTACGATGCCGAGAACTACTTCGACTACGACATGATCAACACCGGCCCGTCCTGGACCCACTGGTTCGGGGTCGATCCGCTGGGCCGCGACATCTTCAGCCGCATCCTGATGGGGGCGCGCATTTCGCTGGCGGCCGGCTTCCTGTCGGTGCTGCTGGGCGGCCTGATCGGCACCGCGCTGGGCCTGCTGGCCGGGTATTACGAAGGCTGGTGGGATCGCATCACCATGCGCATCTCGGACGTGCTGTTCGCGTTCCCCGGCATCCTGCTGGCGCTGGGCGTGGTCGCCGTGCTGGGCAGCAGCATGACCAACGTGGTGGTGGCGGTATCGGTGTTCAGCGTGCCGGCGTTCGCGCGATTGGTGCGCGGCAATACGCTGGCGCTGAAGAACCTCACCTACATCGAGGCCACCAAGAGCATCGGCGCGTCCGACTGGACCATCCTGGTGCGCCACATCCTGCCGGGTACCATCTCGTCCATCGTGGTCTACTTCACCATGCGTGTGGGCACCTCGATCATCACCGCCGCCAGCCTGTCGTTCCTGGGCATGGGCGCGCAGCCGCCCACCCCGGAATGGGGCGCCATGCTGAACGAGGCGCGCGCCGACATGGTCAACGCCCCGCACGTGGCCCTGTTCCCCAGCCTGGCCATCTTCTTCACCGTGCTGGCATTCAACCTGCTGGGCGATGCCCTGCGCGATGCGCTGGACCCCAAGATCGACCGCCTGTAGCCTGCCGCGATGGACAAGCAATTGAATCTTCCCCGCATCGGCGCGCTGCCGGCGGGGCCGCTGGATGCCATCAGCGACGTGGCCGGCGTGACCGTCGGGCATTGCACCCTGGCCGACGGCCCGCTGCAGACCGGCGTGACGGTGGTGCGCCCGCATGCCGGCGATCCGTACCGCGACAAGGTGGCGGCGGCCGCCGCCGTGCTGAACGGTTTCGGCAAGAGCACGGGCCTGGTCCAGGTGCGCGAGCTGGGCGTGCTGGAGACGCCCATCGCGCTCACCAACACCTTCGGCGTGGGCAGCGTCGCCAATGCGCAGATCCGCGCGGCGGTGGCCGCCAACCCCGAGATCGGGCGCGGCCTGCCCACGGTCAACCCGCTGGTGTTCGAGTGCAACGACGGCTACTTGAACGACATCCAGGCGCTGGCGGTGCAGGAAACCCATTACACGCAGGCGCTGGCCGCCGCTGCCGAGCGCTTCGCGCAGGGCTCGGTGGGGGCGGGGCGCGGCATGTCCTCGTTTTCGCTCAAGGGCGGCATCGGCTCGGCGTCGCGGCTGGCCGAGATCCAGCCCGGCCAGCGCTATACCGTGGGCGCGCTGGTGCTGGCCAACTTCGGCCGCCTGCCCAGCCTGACCGTGGCTGGGCGTCCGTTCGGCCGCGAACTGGCGCGCCAGCAGGACCGCGGCCTGCCGGACGCCGCGGCGTCCGGCCCCGAGCAGGGCTCCATCATCCTGCTGGCCGCCACCGACGCGCCGCTGGATGCCCGCCAACTGCGCCGCCTGGCGCTGCGGGCGGGCGCCGGGCTGGCCCGCACCGGCTCGGTGTTCGGCCACGGCAGCGGCGACATCGCCCTGGCGTTCTCCACGGCCTATACGATTCCCCACCTGGCCGAGCGCGGCATGCCCGCCGTGGCGCTGCTGCACGAGACGCGCATCGATCCGCTGTTCGAAGCCGCCGCCGAGGCGGCCGAGCAGGCCATCGTGGCGGCGCTGTGGCATGCCGATTCCGTGTCCGGGCGCGACGGCCATCGCCGCATCTGCATCCGCGAAGCCGCGCCGCGCTGGCGCGAATGGCTGGCGCGCACCGAACTCTAGCGCCTGTTCACTGGTGATATATCCATGAAGATCCTGATTTCCACTGATATCGAAGGCGTGGCCGGCGTATTCCATGCCGAGCAGGTGCGCGCCGGCAATGGCGAGTACGAGCGCGCCCGCGCCTGGATGACCGGCGAGGCCAACGCCGCGGTCCAGGGCGCGTTCGCCGGCGGGGCCGACGAAGTGCTGGTCAACGACTCGCACGGCGGTTTCCGCAACCTGCTGCCCGACGCGCTGGACGAGCGCGCCCGCCTGGTGCTGGGCAAGCCGCGCTACCTGGGCATGATGGGCGGCCTGGAAGAGCAATGCGACGCGGTGTTCCTGGTCGGCTACCACGCGCGTTCGCAGGCGCGCGGCATCCTGGCCCACACCATCAACAGCTTCGCGTTCGCCCGGGTCTTCATCAACGGCCAGGAACTCGGCGAGGCCGGACTGTACGGGGCGCTGGCCGGCGAGCTGGGCGTGCCGGTGATCCTGGGCAGCGGCGATGACGTCTTCATCGCCGAAACGCGCGAGCTGTTCCCGCACGCCCAGTGGGTGCAGACCAAGGTGGCGCACGGGCAGGGCAGCGGGGCCACCCTGTCGCCGGCGGCCGCCCGCCGCGCCATCGCCGCTGCCGCCGAGGCCGCCGTGCGCGGGATGGCGGGCGCGGTTCCCCTGCGCATCGCCGCGCCTATAGAATGCCGGTTGCAGACGCAGAGTTCGGCGCTGGCCGACCTGTTCTGCATGTGGCCCGCGCTCGAGCGCGTGGACGGCGTGACCGTGCGCTTCACCGCGGGCAGCATGCAGGACGCCATCCGTACGCTGAACAGCCTGTCGGCCATGTCGTTCATGCTGCGCTGAGGAACTTCATGTCACCCACCGATACCCGCATTGCCGCACTGCGGCAGGCCATGCGCCGCCACGGCCTGGACGCCTGCATCGTGCCATCCGCCGATCCCCACCTGTCCGAATACCTGCCGGAGCGCTGGCAGGGCCGGCAATGGCTGAGCGGCTTCACCGGGTCGGTGGGCACGCTGGTGGTCACGGCCGATTTCGCCGGCCTGTGGGTGGACAGCCGCTACTGGGTCCAGGCCGAGGCCCAACTCGCCGGCACTGGCGTGCAACTGATGAAAATCGCGGCCGCCGCCTCGCCCGGGCACATCGAGTGGCTGGCCGGGAACTTGCGCGCCGGCCAGCGGGTCGGCGTCGACGGCCAGGTGCTGGGCCTGGCCGCGTTCCGGGCCCTGACGGCCGCCCTGGCGCCGGTCGGCGCGACGCTCGACATCCAGGCCGACCTGCTGGCCGAGATCTGGCCCGACCGCCCGGGCCTGCCCGACGCGCCGGTCTACGAGCACCTGGCCCCGCACGCCTGCGTGGCACGCGCCGACAAGCTGGCGCAGGTGCGCCAGGCCATGCGGGCGCACGGCGCCGACTTGCACCTGGTATCCACCCTGGACGACATTGCCTGGCTGTTCAACCTGCGCGGCGCGGACGTCTCGTACAACCCGGTGTTCCTGGCGCACGCGCTGGTCGGCCCGGACCACGCCACGCTGTTCGTGGCCGACGGCAAGATCGACCAGGCCCTGCGCGCCGTCCTGGCCGCCGACGGCGTCGCGGTCGCGCCGTACCGGCAGGCGGCCGAGGCGCTGGGCTCGCTCGAGCGCGACCAGACCCTCCTGATCGACCCGGCCCGCGTCACCTGCGGGGTGTTCCATGCCATGGACCCGGCCGTGCCGCGGGTCGAGGCCATCAACCCGTCGACCCTGCTCAAGTCGCGCAAGACCGACGCCGAGCTGGCCCACGTGCGCGAAGCCATGGAACTGGACGGCGCGGCGCTGTGCGAGTTCTTCGCCTGGTTCGAACAGGCGCTGGGCCGCGAAACCATCACTGAGCTGACCATCGACGAGCGGATCACCGCCGCCCGGGCGCGCCAGCCCGGTTATGTGTGTCCCAGCTTCGGCACCATTGCCGGCTTCAACGCTAACGGCGCCATGCCGCACTATCGCGCCACGCCGCAAGCGCATGCGGTCATCGAGGGCGACGGCCTGCTGCTGATCGATTCGGGCGGCCAGTACCTGGGCGGCACCACCGACATCACGCGGGTAGTGGCGGTGGGCAGTCCGAACGCCGACCAGAAGGTCGATTTCACGCTGGTGCTCAAGGGCATGATCGCCCTGTCGCGCGCCGCCTTCCCGCGCGGCACGCCGTCGCCCATGCTCGACGCCATCGCGCGCGCGCCGATCTGGCAGGGCGGCGCCGAGTATGGCCACGGCACCGGCCATGGGGTGGGCTATTTCCTCAATGTGCACGAGGGCCCGCAGGTCATCTCGTACCGCGCCGCGCCGGGGCCCCACACGGCCATGGAGCCGGGCATGATCACCTCCAACGAGCCGGGCATCTACCGTCCCGGGCGCTGGGGCGTGCGCATCGAGAACCTGGTGGCCAATCGCACCTGGCTGAAGACCGACATGGGCGAGTTCCTCTGCTTCGAGACGCTCACTCTGTGCCCGATCGACACCCGCTGCATCGACGCGTCGCTGCTGCGGCCCGACGAGATCGCCTGGCTGGACGACTACCACCGCACGGTGCGCGAGCGCCTGGCGCCGCGCGTGGACGGGCCGGCGCTGGCCTGGCTGCAGGAACGCACCCGGCCGCTGCAGGCCTGAAAAGGGCGTGCTCCCGGGCCACCCCGGGGTTGGCCAGGTGTCTGACACCCTCCGGGTGTCAGACACCGCTTCACCGTCCGCTCCCCCGCATCGCTCTGCCGTCCGCCCGCGCCCCGCCGCCGGCGCCAGTCGCCGCGGGGCGCCTGCCCTTTGTTACGTGACAGGCCTCAGGGAAAACCCCTGATCGGCCAATCGGCCGGCTATAATCCAAATTTCCCGCATGCGCCCGTCCGTCCCGGGCGCCCATTACGATGACCAAATACGTATTTGTCACCGGCGGTGTGGTGTCCTCCCTGGGCAAAGGGATCGCCGCCGCGTCCCTCGCCGCGATCCTCGAATCGCGCGGCCTCCAAGTCACCCTGCTCAAGCTCGATCCCTACATCAACGTCGATCCCGGCACCATGAGCCCGTTCCAGCACGGCGAGGTGTTCGTCACCGAAGACGGCGCCGAGACCGACCTGGACCTGGGCCACTACGAGCGCTTCATCTCGGCCAAGATGCACAAGGTGAACAACTTCACCACCGGCCAGATCTACGAATCCGTGCTGCGCAAGGAGCGCCGGGGCGACTACCTGGGCAAGACGGTCCAGGTCATCCCGCACATCACCAACGAGATCCAGGACTTCATCGCGCGCGGCGCCGACGCCGCCTGGAACGGCGCCACCGACGTGGCCATCGTCGAGATCGGCGGCACGGTCGGCGACATCGAGTCCCTGCCTTTCCTGGAAGCCGCCCGCCAGATGAGCCTGCGCCTGGGGCGCAACAATGCCGCTTTCGTGCACCTGACCCTGGTGCCGTTCATCGCCTCGGCCGGCGAACTCAAGACCAAGCCCACCCAGCACTCGGTGCAGAAGCTGCGCGAGATCGGCATCTATCCCAACCTGCTGCTGTGCCGCGCCGACCGCCCCATCCCCGACGACGAGCGCGCCAAGATCTCGATGTTCTCCAACGTCCCGCTGGACGCGGTCATTTCCGTGTGGGACGCCGATTCCATCTACAAGATTCCCGCCATGCTGCACAAGCAGGGCGTCGACAACATCGTCTGCGAGGCCCTGGGGCTGACCCCGCCGCCGGCCGACCTGTCCATGTGGGACAACCTGGTCGAGGCGCTCGAGCATCCCCAGCACCAACTGACCATCGGCATGGTCGGCAAGTACGTCGACCTGACCGAATCGTACAAGTCGCTGTCCGAGGCGCTGGTGCACGCCGGCATCCACACGCGCTCGAAGATCAACATCGAGTACATCGATTCCGAAGACATCGAGACCCGCGGCACCGACCAGCTCAAGCACCTGGACGCCATCCTGGTGCCGGGCGGCTTCGGCAAGCGCGGCACGGAAGGCAAGATCGCGGCCATCCGCTATGCGCGCGAAAACGGCGTGCCGTACCTGGGCATCTGCCTCGGCATGCAGCTGGCGGTCATCGAGTTCGCCCGCCACGTGGCGGGCCTGGGCGGCGCCAACAGCACCGAGTTCGACCCGTCCGCCCCGCATCCCGTGGTGGCGCTCATCACCGAATGGATGGACCGCGAAGGCAAGGTCGAGAAGCGCGACGCCAGTTCCGACCTGGGCGGCACCATGCGCAAGGGCGCGCAGCGCTGCCCCATCAAGCCGGGCACCCGCGCGCAGGCCATCTACGGCGACGACGTCAACGAGCGCCATCGTCATCGTTACGAAGTCAACAACGTGTACGTGCCGCGCCTCGAAGAAGCGGGCATGGTCATCAGCGCGCGCACGCCCACCGAGAACCTGCCCGAAATGATGGAACTGCCCGACCACCCCTGGTTCGTGGGGGTGCAGTTCCACCCGGAATTCACCTCCACCCCGCGTGACGGCCACCCGCTGTTCTCGAGTTTCATCGAGGCGGCCATCGCGAACCACGCGCGCAAGACCCAGGAGGCCTAAATGAAAGCCTGCGGTTTCGACATCGGCCTGGAACACCCGTTCTTCCTCATCGCGGGTCCGTGCGTCATCGAGTCGCGCGAGCTGGCATTCGACACCGCCGGCCGCCTGAAGGAAATCACCGGCAGGCTGGGCATCCCCTTCATTTACAAAAGCTCGTTCGACAAGGCCAACCGCAGCTCGGGCAAGTCGTTCCGCGGGCTGGGCATCGACGAAGGCCTGAAGATCCTCGCCGACGTGCGGGCCCAGCTGGGGGTGCCGGTGCTGACCGACGTGCACGAGACCTCCCAGGTCGCGCCGGTTGCCGCCGTGGTCGACATGCTGCAGACCCCGGCCTTCCTGTGCCGCCAGACCGACTTCATCCGCGCCTGCGCGGCCTCGCTCAAGCCGGTCAACATCAAGAAAGGCCAGTTCCTGGCGCCGCACGACATGGTGCAGGTGGCCCAGAAGGCCCGCGACGCGGCCATCGAGGCCGGTGGCGACGGCAACAATATCCTGGTGTGCGAGCGCGGCGCTTCTTTCGGATACAACAACTTAGTGTCCGACATGCGCTCGCTGGCTATCATGCGGGAAACCGGCTGTCCCGTCGTGTTCGATGCCACTCATTCGGTGCAGCTGCCGGGCGGGCAGGGCACTTCCTCGGGCGGCCAGCGGGAATTCGTCCCAGTCCTGGCGCGCGCGGCCGTGGCGGTGGGCGTGGCGGGCCTGTTCATGGAAACCCACCCCAACCCGGCCTGCGCGCTGTCCGATGGCCCCAACGCCGTGCCGCTGGACCACATGGCCGCGTTGCTCGAGTCGCTCGTCGAACTCGATCGCGTGACCAAACGCAACGGCTTCATCGAAAACCAGTTCGTCTGACCAGGGTGCCGCCGTCATGAATCTGTTTATCGTTCAGGGAATCTGAGAAATTATGAGTGCAATCGTCGACATCATCGGCCGCGAAATCCTCGATTCGCGCGGCAATCCCACCGTCGAGTGCGACGTGCTGCTGGAATCGGGCGCCATGGGGCGCGCGGCCGTGCCGTCGGGCGCGTCCACCGGCGAGCGCGAGGCCATCGAGCTGCGCGACGGCGACAAATCGCGCTACCTGGGCAAGGGCGTGCTGCGCGCGGTGGAAAACCTCAACACCGAGATCTCCGAAGCGCTCATGGGCCTGGATGCGCAGGAACAGACGTTCGTCGACCGCACTCTCATCGATCTGGACGGCACCGACACCAAGGAACGCCTGGGCGCCAATGCGCTGCTGGCCGCCAGCATGGCGGTGGCGCGCGCCGCCGCCGACGAGTCCGGCCTGTCGTTGTATCGCTACTTCGGCGGCAGCGGTCCCATGAGCATGCCCGTGCCCATGATGAACGTCATCAACGGCGGCGCGCACGCCAACAACACGCTCGACCTCCAGGAACTGATGATCCTGCCGGTGGGCGCGACCAGCTTCCGCGAAGCGCTGCGCTGGGGCGCCGAAGTGTTCCACGCCCTCAAGAAGCTGATCCACGGCCAGGGCATGTCGACCGCGGTCGGCGACGAAGGCGGGTTCGCGCCCAACGTGCCCAATCACGAGGCGGCCATCCAGCTGATCCTCAAGGCCATCACCGAGGCCGGCTACGAGCCCGGCTCGCAGATCGCCCTGGGCCTGGATTGCGCCAGCTCCGAATTCTTCCGCGACGGCAAGTACACGCTGGCCGGCGAGGGCGGCCTGTCGCTGTCTTCCCAGGAGTTCGCCAACCTGCTGGCGACGTGGTGCGACAAGTACCCGATCATCAGCATCGAGGACGGCATGGCCGAGAACGACTGGGACGGCTGGAAGCTCCTCACCGAGCAGCTCGGCAAGAAGGTGCAGCTGGTGGGCGACGACCTGTTCGTCACCAACACCCGCATCCTGAAGGAAGGCATCCAGAAGGGTGTGGCCAACTCGATCCTGATCAAGATCAACCAGATCGGCACCCTGACTGAAACCTTCGCCGCCATCGAAATGGCCAAGCGCGCCGGCTACACCGCCGTCGTGTCGCACCGTTCGGGCGAAACCGAAGACTCCACCATTGCCGATATCGCGGTGGCCACCAACGCCATGCAGATCAAGACGGGCTCGCTGTCGCGCTCGGACCGCATGGCCAAGTACAACCAGTTGCTGCGTATCGAAGAGGAACTGGCCGAAGTGGCTTCGTACCCGGGCCTCGAGGCGTTCTACAACCTGCGTTGACCGGGCGCGGGGCAGGGCGCGCCGCGCCTTGTCCCCGTCCAGGGCCGCACCTGTTGGGGGTTTTTCGCGTATGCGCCTGTTGTTCCTGGTGCTGCTCGTCTTGCTGGGCCTGATCCAGTACCCGCTGTGGCTGGGCAAGGGCGGTTGGCTCAAGGTCTGGGACCTGCAGCGCCAGGTGGCGGCCCAGCACGAAACCAACGAAGGCCTGCGCGCGCGCAACGCGGCGCTCGAGGCCGAGGTGCGCGACCTCGCCACCGGCGTGGGCGCCGTCGAAGAACGGGCCCGCAGCGAATTGGGCATGATGCGCGAAGGCGAGGTCTTCGTGCAGATATTGCCGCCCGGCAGCGCCGTGCCGAATACCCCGGCGCCCGCCGGGACCGCTCCCGCCAAGCCCGCCGCGCCGCGCCGCTGATCGTCGGCTGGCGCCGCTTCCAGGCCCTAGCTGTCGTCCCACGCGCACGCCAGGGCGCCGTATACCACCGGCCCGCGCCGCGCCGCCGGCCAGGCGTGCCAATCCGCCGGGTGCGACTGCATCTCGATGCGCAATTCCAGCTTGAGTGGCAGTACGCCGCGCGACCAGGCGCGCGCGGTGCAGCCGCTGCCCGCCTGGCCGGCCCGGCGCAGCAGCGCCCGCACCAGCGGCGACAGCGGCTCGTGCAGGAATGTCAGCCGCGCATGCAGAGTATTGGCCTCGAAGATGGTCGGCTCGCCGCCTCGCGCGGCGTGCTGCTCGGCCTGGTAATCATTGCTGATGGCGCGCCGCCCGGGCGCGGCGGGCACGGCCAGGCCCCGGCGCGCATGAACCTGGAAGGCGGCGGCGCTGGGTTGCAGGACTTCGATGCGCCAGGGGGCCATGCCGGCCTGGCTGCGCAGGCGTTGGAAAGCCCGCTGCTGCGCCGCCTGCGCGTCGCCGTCCGGGCTGGCATAGCGTGGCCGCAGCGCGCGCTCGAACGCGCGGGCCATGGCATCGGGGGCGCCATGGCCCGTGGCCCCGGCGCGCGCGGCATCCAGCAACGCCACATACGCGACCTGACGCGCCAGATGCCAGTGGGCCGCCTCGACCGCCAGCAGGCCCAGCAGCAGCAACGGCGGGGCGACGATGGCGAATTCCAGCAGGGCGGTTCCGCGGTTGCGCGCTGGCGTGGCGCAGATCGCGGTGCGAGGCGGGCGAACGGGGAGAAGACGAGGGGAGCGCATGGCCGGGCAGTGTGCCCCGCCGGGCCGAACGCGTCGATTGTGGCAACTACGGCTGGACGAGAGCGCCCACGCGCGCCGTCAGTGGACCGTGGGAGGATCCTGCTCGGGCATGGGTCGCGCCGGCGCGAACAGGCCGGAGCAATCGACGGCGTCGAATTCGTACGGCTTGCCGCAGAAATCGCACGACACCCGCACGCTGCCCTGTTCGGCCAGGATATCGTTGACCTCACGTTCGCCCAGGGTGCGCAACATGCTGGCCACCCGCTCCCGCGTGCACGGGCAGTGCCACCGCACCGGGGACGGATCGAACGCGAGCAAGGTTTCTTCCCAGTACAGGCGGTGGATCAGCGTGTCGGTGTCGGTGCGCAGCAACTCGCCGGATTCCAGGGTGTCGGCCAGCATGACGGCGCGCGCGAAACTGTCGGTGGCCTGCTCCGGCGTCACGCCGCCCTGGTCGGGCAGGCGCTGCACCAGCAGGCCGGCGGCGTGCTGGTCGTCAGCCGCCAGCCAGAGCCGCGTGTCGAGCTGTTCCGAGGCTTTCATGTAGTGCTGCAGCGCCTCGGCGACGGTGTCGCCCTCCAGCGGCACGATGCCCTGGTAGGCCTGCTGGCCCGGCACCTTGCGCTGCGGGTCCAGCACCACGATGAAGCGGCCCTGCCCATTGGCGTTGAGCAGCTGCTGCATGCTGCCCCCGGCGGGCGGCTCGTGGCCTTCGCGGATCTTCACCGTGGCGCGCAGGCCCAGGTCGGAGCGGCATTCGACCACGATCAGGGCGATGGGACCGTCACCCTGGATTTGCAGCACCAGCGAGCCTTCGAACTTGATGTTGGCGGCCAGCAGCGTGGCGGCCGCCACCAGTTCGCCCAGCAGCCGCCTGATGGCAGGCGGATATTGATGATGTTCCTGGGCCTGCAGCCACGTCTGGTGCAGCCGCACGGCTTCGACGCGCACGGAGCGGTCTTCGAACAGGTATTTCTTGAGCAGATCGGTCATGGTGGAATGTTAGCCGATCGCCGGAGCGCCGCCGCTTCAGCCGATGCGCTTGAGGGCCTGCTTGTAGTGCTGCGCGCGCGTCTGGTAGTGCCGGGTATTCTTGTGCATGTTGGCGATTTCCTCGGCGGACAATTCGCGCACCACCTTGCCGATGCCGATCACCAGCGAATTGTCGGGGATGACCCGCCCTTCCGGAATGATGGCGCCGGCGCCGACCAGGCAGTTGCGCCCGACCACGGCATTGTTCAGGACGATGGCCTGCATGCCGATCAGGGCGCCTTCATGGATGGCGCAGCCGTGCAGCATGGCCTGGTGGCCCACGGTGACGCCCGGGCCGACCGTCAGCGGACAGCCTTCGTCCACGTGCAGGACGCTCGATTCCTGGATGTTGCTGCCGGCCTGGATGATGATCGGCGCGTTGTCGCCGCGGATCGACACGTGCGACCAGATACTGACGCCCGCCTGCAGGGTGACGTTGCCGATGATGTCGGCGCTGTCGGCGACATAGACGCTGGGATCGATGGCGGGAATATGTTCGTCGAGCTGGTAAATCGGCATGCGCGGTCTCCGGTAAGCATCAGGCCTGGGCCGCGGCGCGCGTTTCCTCGCGCTGACGCAGCACCCTGCGCTGGATTTTACCGGTCGTGGTCATGGGCAGTTCGTCGATGAACTCGATTTCCTTGGGGTACTCGTAGGGTGCCAGGCGGTCGCGCACGTGGTCCTGCAGCGCCTGGACGATCTCGCCAGGCTCGCGGCCCGCGTAGTCGGCCGTCAGCACGACGTAGGCCTTCACCAGCGCGCCGCGCTCGGCATCGGGCTTGGGCACGACGGCGGCGTTGGCCACCGCGGGATGGCCGAGCAGGCAGTTTTCGATTTCGCCCGGCCCGATGCGGTAGCCGGCCGACTTGAAGACATCGTCCGCCCGGCCCGCATACCAGAAGTACCCGTCGGCATCGACGCTGGCCAGGTCGCCGGTGCGGCACCAGTCGCCCGTGAATTTTTCCTGGGTGGCGGCCTCGTTGCGCCAGTAGCCCAGGAACAGGATGGGGTCGGGGAAGCCGTGGATATCGAGCCGGTTCAGCGCGATTTCGCCGACTTCGCCGGACGGCACCGGCTTGCCCGCTTCGTCGATGACCGCCACCTGGTGGCCGGGATAGGGGCGTCCCATGCTGCCCGGTTTGGCGGGCCAGCGGCGCTGGCTGTTGCCCACCAGGTAATTCATTTCCGTCTGGCCGAACATTTCGTTGGGCGTGATGCCCAATGCCGAGCGGCACCAGTCGAAGACCGTTTCCCCGACGCTTTCGCCGGCGCTCATGATGGACCGCAAGGCCAGCCGGTAGCGGCTGGCGGGATCCGGCACCGCTTTCATCATCATCTTGAGCGCGGTGGGGAACAGGAACGTATTGGTGACCTGGTAGCGCTCCATGAGCTCGAAGGCGCGTTCGGGCGAGAAGCGCCCGCGCGTGCCCACGATGGGATGGCCGAAGTACAGGGTGGGCAGCAGGGCGTCCATCATGCCGCCGGTCCAGGCCCAGTCGGCGGGCGACCAGAAGACGTCGCTGGGGCGGGGGAACCAGTCCTGCGAGGCAACGAAGCCCGGCAGGTTGCCGATCAGCACGCTGTGCGGCAGCAGCGCGCCCTTGGGCGCGCCGGTGGTGCCCGACGTGTAGAGCAGGATGGCGGGATCGGCGGCGCGAGTCGGCACCGGCTTGAATTCGGAAGGCTGGCGCGCCAGCAGGCTGCGCCAGGGCAGGACGCGCTCGTCGGCAAAGCCGATGCCGATGATCTGGTGCAGGTTGGGGCAATTGTCGCTGATGCCGAGCAGGTTGGCGCTCGAGGCGTGGTCGACAATGGCGATGCGGGCGTCGGAATCGCGCAGGCGGGTTTCCAGGGCTTCAGGGCCGAACAGGGACGACAGCGGCACGACCACGGCGCCGACGCTGTAGATGGCCATGTGGGCCACCGCGGTCTCCGGCCGTTGTCCCAAAACCACACCTATCCGGTCGCCGCGTTCCACCCCCATCTTGACCAGCCCGTTGGCGAGCTGGTTGGCCGCCTCCGCCAGGCGGGCGTAGGTCCAGACTTCCCGGTTGCCGGATTCGTCTTCGTAATAGATGGCGATGCGCCGTGCGTCCGAACTGCTGGAGGCCCAGCGATGGCAGCAGACGTCCGCGATATTGAACTGGGTCGGCACCAGCCAGCGGAAGGATTGGTAGAGCGCCTGATATTGGTCGTTCATGGCCCTATGTTGTAAGCGCGCCGGCAGCGCCTCCACAGGACGCTGCCTTGGGGCCGGGATGCCCCAAGTGCAAGCATGACCTAGAGGGGCGCGAACTGCAACATTCCCGTGAAGCTAACGGGGACGTATAAGGGTTATCACGGGTGCTTGCCCTGGCGGCGCAGTGCGGACGGCAGGGCGGGCAGCGACAGCGGGCGGCGGGCCCGGGCCGGCATGGGCCCGGGCTCGCGGCGGGCCTGCTGGGCCGCCCAGTCCACCAGCACCAGCTGGCCGTCATGAGTCTCGGCCAGCGCCGACAGGCTCTCGACCCAGTCACCGTCGTTGCAGTACAGGATGCCGGACACCTCGCGCAGTTCCGGCTTGTGGATATGGCCGCACACCACGCCATCGAGGCCGCGCCGGCGGGCTTCCCCGGCCAGGGTTTCCTCGAAGTCCGTAATGAATGCCACGGCGTTCTTGACCTTGTGCTTCAGGTATTGGGACAGGGACCAGTAATGCAGTCCCAGGCGATGGCGCAGGCGGTTGAAATGGTTGTTCAGCCACAGCGCGGTCTGGTAGAGCGTGTCGCCCAGCCGCGCCAGCCATTTGCTGTGCTGGATCACGCCGTCGAACTGGTCGCCGTGCAGCACCAGCAGGCGCAGCCCGCGGGCCGTGACGTGGACGTCCTCGTCCAGCACCTCGATGTCGCCGAAGGCGAAGCCGATGAACTCGCGCGCGAATTCGTCATGGTTGCCGGGCACGAACACCACCCGCGTGCCGTTGCGGGCCTTGCGCAGGATGCGCTGCACGACGTCATTGTGCGCGCGGGGCCAATGCCAGTGCTTGCGCAGCTGCCAGCCGTCGATGATGTCGCCCACCAGGTACAGCGTGTCCGAATCGTTGTGGTCGAGGAAGTCCAGCAGGAACTCGGCCTTGCATCCCGCGGTGCCGAGGTGAATGTCGGAAATCCATAGCGTGCGCCAGTGGGTGGGGCGGATTTCATTCACGTTGGCATCCCTCGGCGATATGGTCATGCCTCGGCATGTAACCACCGCGCCGTGACGCCTGTGTGAACGGGGGATGACGCTGTTGTGACGGCTGCGTCCCTGCAGCCGCTTCAGGGCTTGCGCGGCGGCGCGTTGCGCAGGCGGGTGCCCAGCAGGCGGTCGTGCAGGAATTGGCCGTCGCGGTCGAACCACGACCACGTGAAAATGGCGAACGGCGCCGCCACGATGAACATGTCCACCGATTTCCAGCCGGTGGCGGCCGATGCCGCCGCGACGATGCTCGCGGCCGCCAGCACCAGCGGCCAGGCCAGGATGTACCGCAGGATCAGGCGCGGCACCGATGGCGGGCGGCCGTCACGGTCGACCAGGCGGATGTTCCACGTCTTCATGGGCAGGGTTTGCCCGCCACGGCGCCAGCACAGCACGAAATACGCGCCGATGGCCAGGAACAGCCAGGCTTGGCGCGCGTGGCGCAGCATCAGCGCATGTTTGCTCTGCGTCAAGGTATCGAATAGATAGCCTGCCAGAAATACAACACCAAACAGCAGCACGGCTTCGTACATCATGCAGGCGAAGCGGCGCAGCCGGCTGGGCGTGAGATCGGTATGGGGTGCGGTCATGGGGGCGTATTATCACGCATCCCGGCATGGGCGGCCCCGGCCGGCGCCAGGACAAAAAAAACCCGCCGTTGCGGGCGGGTCTTAAAAGGGGCTGTGCAGCCCCCAAGGGGAAAATGATTCGACTGCTGCGCGCTGGACGACGCGAAATTACGCGGCGGTATGCACGGCCTTGGCGCCGGCGTTGCGGACGGCCAGGGACTTCAGGCCCTTGCCCACCTTGCGCAGGCCCGAAACCAGGGCGCGCATGGGACGAGGACGGAACTGTTCTTCAATGGCTTGCAGCATCAGCTGGCGTTCGAGTTCGTCGGTCAGGCGAACGGAGGAGTTGAGGTTGATCACGGTAGTTCCAGGACTTGCAATATTCAACTGCTAGGGGTTAACCCGGATTTTAGGGTTAACCCTGAATTTATGCAAGCGCCTGGTGCGCGAAGCGCATTTCTGGTGCCGATAATGCGCCAATCCGGCGCCATGTGGCATGGCAGCCACAATATTCGGACTCCGTTGCCGTTTTTTTACAACAACACTGCCGCTCAGGCTGGATCCCGATAGCCCGCCGCGACCAGCTCGAAACCGAACAGCCGGCATTCCAGCGCGCCGTTGTGCAGTGGTGTGCGGCGGCGCGGCTTGAGCCGCAGGCGCTGGGGCAGGTCCCGGTCGCTGGAGATGATATGCATCTGCCAGCCGGCGAATTCCCGCTTCAGGTGCGTCGACCAGGCGCGCCACAGGTCGTCGTCGTCGGTCGGCATGCGTTCGCCATATGGCGGGTTGGTGACGATCCAGCCCTGCGGGGCCGGCGCCGGCACGGTGCGGGCGTCGCCGACCTCGAAACGGATCGTGTCGGCCGTCAGCCAGGCGCGTTCGGCATTGTTGCGGGCATATTCGATGGCTTGCGGGTCCAGGTCGCAGCCCACCAGGGGCGCCTCCAGGCCGGGCAGGATGCGGGCGCGCGCGTCGTCCTTCAGATCGCGCCAGCGGCGCGCGTCGTGGTCGCGCAGGCGCTCGAAGCCGAATGGCCGGGAAATCCCGGCGGGCACGCCCAGCGCGATCCATGCCGCTTCGATCAGGATGGTCCCGCTGCCGCAGAATGGGTCCAGCAGGGCCGCGCCCGGGTCCCAGCCGGCCAGGGCCAGCATGCCGGCGGCGAGGTTTTCGCGCAGCGGGGCTTCGCCCTTGTCCAGGCGCCAGCCGCGCTTGAAAAGCGATTCGCCGGAGGTGTCCAGGTACAGGGTGGCGGTGTGGCCGGTCAGGAACAGGTGCACACGGGCGTCCGGCCGCACCGTATCGATGCTGGGGCGTTCGCCTTCGATCTCGCGCAGGCGGTCGCAGATGCCGTCCTTGGCGCGCAGATTGCAGTATTGCAGGCTTTGCACGGGACTCTTGATCGCCGAAGTATCGACGCGCAGGGTCTGTTCGGCGCCGAACCAGCGTTCCCAGGGCACGCTGCGCGCAAGGTCCAGGATGTCGTCCTCGTGGCTGATCTCGGCATGGGCGACTTGCACCAGGATGCGCGTCGCCAGCCTTGAATACAGGTTGGCGCGCTGCACGCCGGCCCAGTCGGCGCTGAAGTGGCAGCCGGCGCGGCCGGCGCGCGCATCGGCGTAGCCCAGCGCTTGCATTTCGGCGGTCAGCGCTTCTTCCAGGCCCTGGGGGCAGGGGGCGAACACCGGGAAGGTCTCGGCTTCGCGGGGCGCGCGTGGCGTGCGGCGGCGGGTGGCGCGCTCCGGCGGCGCGTCGCGCCCCGCCGGTTCGGCCGGCGGGGTGTTTGCGGAGCGGCGCGGCGGCGCGGGCGGGACGGCTTCCCCGTGGCGGCGCACGACCTGCTCTTTGGTGCGCTCGAGCTGCGCGGCCGAGCGCGCGCGGGCGCCGCTGCGCTTGCGCTTGCCATCGGCGGCGGCGTGGGCGTCGCGCGCCGTTTTCTTGACCGTCAGCGTCTTGCGGCGGCCTTGTTCATCAGAGGACATACGAATCCAGGCCAGCGGCCGGGCAGGTGTGGTCAGAAGGGCTTGAGCACCACCAGCAGCACCACGGCCACGAGCAGCAGGACCGGCACTTCATTGAACCAGCGGTAGAACTTGTGAGAGCGGGTGTTGCGGCCTTGCTCGAACTTGCGCAGCATCACGCCGCAGGCATGATGGTAGCCGATGATGAGGAGCACGAAGAACAGCTTGGCGTGCATCCAGCCGTTGCCCGGCCCCATGCCGATGCCGTAGCCCACGTACAGCCACAGGCCCAGGGCCACGGCGACGATGGCCAGCATGGTGGTGAAGCGGTACAGCCGGCGCGCCATGCCGACCAGACAGGACTGCACGGCAGGGTCGGACTGCTGGGCCAGGTTCACATACAGGCGCGGCAGGTAGAACAGGCCGGCGAACCAGGAAGCGATGAAGACGATGTGAAAGGCCTTGACCCAAAGCATGGCTGGCGTCCGATACGACAAAGCGATGGCCGCATTGTAGTGCGCCGGCGCCGGATGCCGCCAGGAACGGCATCTCAGGCGTAGCGAGGTGTCAGACCCCCCGGGGGGATGGGCGCCGATTTGTCGCGGTTCCTCGAAGGGTGTCTGACACCTGAGGTGGGGGATGGCGGGACATAGCGAGGTGTCTGACACCTGAAGTGGGAAGATGGCAGGCATGTAGCGAGCCAGGTGTCAGACACCATGGCGGCAGTTCCGCTTCAGATCACATACAAGTCGACGTATTCATGCACCGGTATGGCTTCCAGCGCCTGCTGGTCGAGCGACGCCGCCAGGATGCGCGCCTGTTGCCTGGCCGGGAAGATGCGCGCCAGGTTGGTGCGGAATTTCGCTTCCAGCAACGGGATGCCTTCCTGGCGGCGGCGCTTGTGGCCGATGGGGTATTCGCAGACGACTTCGTCGAGCCGGGCGCCGTCGTTGAATTCCACGGTGAGCGCATTGGCGATCGAGCGCTTGTCCGGGTCGTGGTAGTCGCGCGTGAAGGCCGGGTCCTCGACGCAGACGATCTTGGCGCGCAGGGCGTCGATGCGCGGGTCGCTGGCGATTTCGTCTTCGTAGTCGGCGGCGGTGAGGCGGCCGAACAGTACCGGCACCGCCACCATGTATTGCACGCAGTGATCGCGGTCGGCCGGGTTGGCGAGCGGGCCCTGCTTGTCGATGATGCGGATGCATGCCTCGTGCGTGCGGATGGTGATCCGGCTGATCTCGTCGGCCGTCCGTCCGGCCGCCGCGAGCCTGGCGTGGACCTCCATGGCGCATTCGACAGCGGTCTGCGCATGGAATTCGGCCGGGAAGGAAATCTTGAACAGCACGTTTTCCATGACGTAGCTGCCGTACGGGCGCTGGAACTTGAAGGGCTGCCCCTTGAACAGGACGTCATAGAACCCCCAGGTCCTGGCCGTCAGCACCGACGGATAGCCCATTTCGCCGGTCCTGGCGATGAGCGCCAGGCGCACCGCCCGGCTGGTCGCGTCGCCGGCCGCCCAGCTCTTGCGGCTGCCGGTGTTGGGGGCATGGCGATAGGTGCGCAGGCTCTGGCCGTCGACCCAGGCCAGCGACACGGCGTTGATGATCTCGTCGCGCTCCAGGCCGAGCATCTGCGCGACCACGGCCGTGGAGGCCACCTTGACCAGCACGACGTGGTCCAGACCCACCTTGTTGAAGGAGTTCTCCAGCGCGATGCAGCCCTGGATCTCGTGCGCCTTGATCATGCCCGTGAGCACGTCGCGCATGGTCAATGGCGCCTTGCCGGCCGCCACCGCGTTGCGCGACAGCCAGTCGGCCGTCGCCAGGATGCCGCCGAGGTTGTCCGAGGGGTGGCCCCATTCGGCGGCCAGCCAGGTATCGTTGAAGTCGAGCCAGCGGATCATGGCGCCGATATTGAAGGCGGCCTGCACCGGATCGAGCTGGAACTGCGTGCCCGGCACCTTGGCGCCGTTGGGCACCACCGTGCCGGGCACGATGGGGCCCAGCAGCTTGCGGCAGGCCGGGTATTCCAGGGCTTCCAGCCCGCAGCCCAGCGTGTCGATCAGGCAGTTGCGGGCAGTCTCGTAGGCCAGCGCGCTGTCGACCTGGTAGTCCAGGACGTAATCGACGATATCGACCAGTACCTGGTCGGGGGCGGGGCGGACGTTGGAGACGGGGGCGGACATGAGGGGCTCCTTGAGGCGGGCCACGGGCGGCGGCGCACGGGTGGGACGGGCGGTTTACCTGCCATTGCCTGTTATAGATCAGGCAATATGCACAGCATAGGTGTCGACAATCTGGCTTGTAAATCCCGGTCTGGCTATAATTTGACCGCCAATAACGCGTGGATTGTCGACATGGAGACCAAAATCCTGCCATTGCCCGTTGCCGCCCCGGGCGAATCCGAAACACTGTCGGACCACGTCTTCCGGGCCATCCAGTCGGCCATCGTCAAGGGCGAGATCGCCCCGGGCAGCAAGATTTCCGAGCCGGAACTCGCGCGCACGTACGGCATCAGCCGCGGGCCGCTGCGCGAGGCCATCCACCGCCTGGAAGGCCAGAAGCTGCTGGTGCGCGTGGCCCATGTGGGCGCGCGCGTGGTGGCGCTCAGCCAGCAGGAATTGTGCGAGCTTTATCAAATCCGCGAATCCCTGGAAGGCATGGCCTGCCGGCTGGCCGCCGAGCGCATGACGCCGGCGGCGCTGCAGGAGCTGCGCCGCGTGCTCGAGGCGCACGAGCGCGACGAGGCCTTCCAGGCGGGCCGCGGCTACTACCAGCAGGAGGGCGACTACGACTTTCACTACCGCATCGTCCAGGCCAGCGGCAACCAGATGCTGATCCGCATGCTGTGCGACGAGCTCTATCAACTGGCGCGCATGTACCGCATCCAGTATTCGGCCACGCCCAACCGGCCCCGCCAGGCGTACGCCGAACACCATCGCATTCTCGACGCCATCGCCGATGGCGACGGCGAATTGGCCGAACTCCTGATGCGCCGGCACATCCGCGCATCCCGTCTCAACATCGAACGTCAGATCGCGCAGGGCAACCTGCAGCGCACCGAGGCATGAACATCAAATACCGCAAGCCCCTGCCCGGCACCAGCCTGGATTATTTCGACGCCCGTGCCGCCGTGGAGGCGATCGCGCCCGGCGCGTACGACCACCTGCCCTATACCTCGCGCGTGCTGGCCGAGAACCTGGTGCGTCGCTGCGATCCCGCCCTGCTGGACGACGCGTTGCGGCAACTGGTGGAGCGCCGCCGCGACCTCGATTTCCCGTGGTTTCCGGCGCGCGTGGTGTGCCATGACATCCTCGGCCAGACCGCCCTGGTGGACCTGGCCGGCCTGCGCGATGCCATCGCCGAGAAGGGCGGCGACCCCGCCAAGGTCAACCCGGTGGTGCCGGTGCAGCTGATCGTCGACCATTCGCTGGCGGTCGAGCACGGCGGGTTCGAGCCGGACGCCTTCCAGAAGAACCGCGCCATCGAGGACCGCCGCAACGAGGACCGCTTCCACTTCATCGACTGGACCCGCGAAGCCTTCCGCAACGTCGATGTCGTGCCTCCCGGCAACGGCATCATGCACCAGATCAACCTCGAGCGCATGTCGCCGGTCGTCCATGCCCAGGACGGCGTGGCCTATCCCGATACGCTGGTCGGCACCGACAGCCACACGCCCCACGTCGACGCGCTGGGCGTGCTCGCGGTCGGCGTGGGCGGCCTGGAAGCCGAGAACGTCATGCTCGGCCGCGCTTCCTGGATGCGGCTGCCCGACATCGTCGGCGTCGAGCTCACCGGCCGCCGCCAGCCCGGCATCACCGCCACCGACATCGTGCTGACGCTGACCGAATTCCTGCGCAAGGAAAAAGTGGTGGGCGCCTACCTGGAGTTCTACGGCGAGGGCGCATCCAGCCTGACGCTGGGCGACCGCGCCACGATCTCCAACATGGCGCCGGAATACGGCGCCACGGCGGCGATGTTCTCCATCGATCGCCAGACCATCGACTACCTCAAGCTCACCGGCCGCGACGACGCCCAGGTCCGGCTGGTGGAAACCTACGCCCAGGCCGCCGGCCTGTGGTCCGACAGCCTGAAAGACGCCCAATACGAGCGCGTGCTGCGATTCGACCTGTCCAGCGTGGTGCGCACCCTGGCCGGGCCGTCCAACCCGCATCGCCGGCTGCCGGTCGCCGACCTGGCCGCGCGCGGCATCGCCGGCCCCGCCGAAGTCCAGCCCGGCCTGATGCCGGACGGCGCGGTGATCATCGCGGCCATCACCAGCTGCACCAATACCAGCAATCCGCGCAATGTGATCGCGGCCGGCCTGCTGGCCCGCAACGCCAACCGCGCCGGCCTGGCCCGCAAGCCCTGGGTGAAGACGTCGCTGGCGCCCGGCTCCAAGGCGGTGCAGCTATACCTGGACGAAGCCGGCTTGACCGCCGAGCTGGAACGACTCGGCTTCGGCGTGGTGGCCTTCGCCTGTACCACGTGCAATGGCATGTCCGGCGCGCTGGACCCGCAAATCCAGCAGGAAATCATCGAGCGGGATCTCTACGCCACCGCCGTGCTGTCGGGCAACCGCAATTTCGATGGCCGCATCCATCCCTATGCCAAGCAGGCCTTCCTGGCGTCGCCGCCACTGGTGGTGGCGTATGCGATCGCCGGCACCATCCGCTTCGATATCGAGCAGGACGTGCTCGGCACCGACGCCGACGGCAAGGAAATCCGCCTCAAGGACATCTGGCCGAGCGACGAGGAAATCGACGCCGTCGTCGATGCCGCCGTCAAGCCGGAACAATTCCGCAAGGTATACGAGCCCATGTTCGGCATCCGGGACGAACGCCGCGCGGCCGTCAGCCCGCTCTACGACTGGCGTCCCATGAGCACCTACATCCGCCGTCCGCCGTACTGGGAAGGCGCGCTGGCCGGCGAGCGCACGCTGCGTGGCATGCGGCCGCTCGCGCTGCTGGGCGACAACATCACCACCGACCACCTCTCGCCGTCCAACGCCATCCTGCCGGACAGCGCGGCCGGCGAGTACCTGGCGAAGATGGGCCTGCCGGAAGAGGATTTCAACTCCTACGCCACGCACCGCGGCGACCATCTCACTGCCCAGCGCGCCACCTTCGCCAACCCCAAGCTCTACAACGAGATGGTGCGCGACGCCGACGGCAGCGTGCGGCAGGGGTCGCTGGCGCGGGTCGAGCCGGAAGGCCGGGTGATGCGCATGTGGGAAGCCATCGAAACCTACATGGACCGCAAGCAGCCCCTCATCATCGTGGCGGGCGCCGACTACGGCCAGGGGTCGTCGCGCGACTGGGCGGCCAAGGGCGTGCGCCTGGCCGGCGTCGAGGCCATCGTGGCCGAAGGGTTCGAGCGCATCCACCGCACCAACCTGCTCGGCATGGGCGTGCTGCCGCTGGAGTTCAAGCCCGGCACCGACCGCAAGACGCTGGCGCTGGACGGCACCGAAACCTACGACGTGGCCGGCGAGCGCAAGCCGCGCGCGGACCTGACGCTGATCGTGCGCCGGCGCGACGGCCAGGTCGTCGAAGTGCCCGTGACCTGCCGGCTCGACACGGCCGAGGAAGTCTCCATCTACGAGGCCGGCGGCGTGCTGCAGCGTTTCGCGCAGGACTTCCTCGAGGCCGAATCCGTGGAGACCGCCCGCAAGGCGGTGTAATTCGCCGGCAGCGGGGCGCCGCGCCGGCGTCCCGCCTTTCTTTTCCGCACCCATCGTTTTTCAGGACGCCACCATGGCCCACGCACCCCAGATCAGGATTCCCGCCACCTACATGCGCGGCGGCACGAGCAAAGGCGTGTTTTTCAAGCTGACCGACCTGCCCGAGGCGGCCCAGGTGCCGGGCCCCGAGCGCGACGCGCTGCTGCTGCGCGTGATCGGCAGCCCCGACCCTTACGGCAAGCAGATCGACGGCATGGGGGCGGCCACTTCCAGCACCAGCAAGACGGTCATCCTGGCCAAGAGCAGCCGGCCCGACCATGACGTCGACTATCTGTTCGGCCAGGTATCCATCGACCAGCCTTTCGTCGACTGGAGCGGCAATTGCGGCAACCTGTCCGCCGCGGTCGGCCCGTACGCCATCGCCAACGGGCTGGTGGACCGGCAGCGCGTGCCCGACGACGGCATCGCCGTGGTGCGCATCTGGCAGGCCAATATCGGCAAGACCATCATCGCCCACGTGCCCATGACCGGCGGCGCCGTGCAGGAAACCGGCGACTTCGAACTGGACGGCGTGACCTTCCCGGCCGCCGAGGTGCGCATCGAGTTCCTCGACCCGGCCGATGAAGGCGAGGGCGACGGCGGTTCGATGTTTCCGACCGGCAACCTGGTGGACGACCTGGAAGTGCCCGGTGTCGGCACGTTCAAGGCGACCTTCATCAATTCCGGCATCCCGACCATCTTCCTGGAGGCCGCCGCGCTGGGCTATCGCGGCACCGAACTGCAGGACGACATCAACGGCGACGCCGCCGCCCTGGCGCGCTTCGAGCAGATCCGCGCCCATGGCGCGGTGCGCATGGGCCTGATCGATTCGCCCGAACAGGCCGCCGGGCGCCAGCACACGCCCAAGGTAGCTTTCGTGGCCGCGCCGGCGGACTACGTCGCCTCCAGCGGCAAGCGCATCGCTGCCGGCGATGTGGACCTGCTGGTGCGCGCGCTGTCCATGGGCAAGCTGCATCACGCCATGATGGGCACCGCCTCGGTGGCCATCGCCACGGCCGCCGCGGTGCCCGGCACCCTGGTCAACCTGGCCGCTGGCGGCGGCCAGCGCGACGGCGTGCGCTTCGGCCACCCGTCGGGCACCCTGCGAGTGGGCGCCGAGGCGCGCCAGGTGGACGGCGAATGGACCGTCACCAAGGCCATCATGTCGCGCAGCGCGCGCGTGCTGATGGAAGGCTGGGTGCGGGTACCCGGGTAGGCGGGCGTCCGGCCCCCGCGAGGTGTCTGACTCCTCGGAAGGCTGGGGATTATCAGGACCCCTGAAAAAAAAAGCCTAGGCGCGAGCCCAGGCCTTTTCGCGTGCGCTTGCCGGCGCTTACTTGCGCTTTTCCAGCGGCACGTATTTCTGGTCTTCCGGGCCGACGTAGTTGGCGGTGGGCCGGATGATCTTGTTGTCGACGCGCTGCTCGATGATGTGGGCCGACCAGCCCGCGGTGCGCGCGATGACGAACAGCGGGGTGAACATGGCGGTGGGCACGCCCATCATGTGGTAGCTGACGGCCGAGAACCAGTCCAGGTTGGGGAACATCTTCTTGACGTCCCACATGACGGTTTCCAGGCGCTCGGCGATGTCGAACATCTTGGTGCTGCCGGCCTTCTTCGACAGCTTGCGCGCCACTTCCTTGATGACCTTGTTGCGCGGGTCGGACACCGTGTAGACGGGATGGCCGAAGCCGATGATGACCTCCTTGGCTTCGACGCGGCGGCGGATGTCCGCCTCGGCCTCGTCGGGGCTGTCGTAGCGCTTCTGGACCTCGAAGGCGACCTCGTTGGCGCCGCCATGCTTGGGCCCGCGCAGCGCGCCGATGGCCCCCGTGATGGCCGAGTACATGTCCGAGCCGGTGCCGGCGATGACGCGGCCGGTGAAGGTGGAGGCGTTGAATTCGTGCTCGGCGTACAGGATCAGCGAGGTGTGCATGGCGCGCACCCAGTCATCGGACGGCTTCTGGCCGTGCAGCAGGTGCAGGAAATGGCCACCGATGCTGTCGTCGTCGGTCTGCACGTCGATGATGCGGCCGTTGTGGCTGTAGTGGTACCAGTACAGCAGCGCCGATCCCAGGTTGGCCATCAGGCGGTCGGCGATGTCGCGCGCGCCCGGGATGTTGTGGTCGTCCTTCTCGGGCAGCACGCAGCCCAGCACCGACACGGCCGTGCGCATCACGTCCATGGGATGGCTGGAGGCGGGCAGGGCTTCCAGGGCGTCCTGCAGCTGGGCCGGCAGGCCGCGCAGCGCGCGCAGTTTTTCCTTGTAGGCCTTCAGTTCGGCCTTGGTGGGCAGCTTGCCGTGCACCAGCAAGTGGGCGATTTCCTCGAACTCGGCGGTGCCGGCGAAATCCAGGATGTCATAGCCGCGATAGTGCAGGTCGTTGCCGGTGCGGCCCACCGTGCACAGCGCCGTATTGCCGGCTACCACGCCGGACAGCGCGACGGACTTCTTGGGCTTGAACCCGGTTTTTTCCTCGGCTGGCGCGCTCTCCTTCTTGGCGGCGGGGGCGCTTTGCTTCTTTGGCGAGGTGCTCATGTCTCTGGCTCCTTTGCCCATGCGGGCGTAGATGGGGCGTAAACGCGAAATGCGGAAAATGCGGGCCTACTTGCCTTTGCCCTGCTGGAACAGCGCGTCCAGCTGCGATTCGAAAGCGTGGTAGCCGATGCGGTCGTACAGTTCGTCGCGCGTCTGCATGGTGTCCAGTACGTTCTTCTGGTGGCCGTCGCGGCGGATGGCCTGGTATACGTTCTCGGCGGCCTTGTTCATGGCGCGGAACGCCGACAGCGGGTACAGCACCATGGCCACGCCCACGCCGCGCAGCTCGTCCACCGTGAACAGCGGCGTCTTGCCGAATTCGGTGATATTGGCCAGCACCGGCACCTTGACCGCCTGGGCGAATTTCTCGTAGGTGGGCAGGTCGTAGGCGGCCTCGGCGAAGATGGCGTCGGCGCCCGCTTCCACGCAGGCCAGGGCGCGCTCGATGGCGGCGTCCACGCCGTGCGAGGCGATGGCGTCGGTGCGGGCGATCAGGTAGAAATCCGAATCGGTGCGGGCGTCGGCCGCGGCCTTGACGCGATCGGCCATTTCCTCGGTGCTGACGATTTCCTTGCCGGGCCGGTGGCCGCAGCGCTTGGCGCCGACCTGGTCTTCGATGTGGCAGGCCGCCGCGCCGAACTTGATCAGGCTCTTCACGGTGCGCGCGATATTGAACGCCGACGGGCCGAAGCCGGTGTCGATGTCGACCAGCAGCGGCACGTCGCACACGTCGGTGATGCGGCGTACGTCGGTCAGGACGTCGTCCAGCGTATTGATGCCGAGGTCCGGCAAGCCCAGCGAGCCGGCCGCCACGCCGCCGCCCGACAGGTAGATGGCGCGGTAGCCGGCGCGCTTGGCGAGCAGCGCGTGGTTGGCGTTGATGGCGCCGATGATCTGCAAGGGGGTTTCTTCGGCCAGGGCCTGGCGGAACAGGGCGCCGGGAGAGGCGGGTCGGGTCATGGGCGAGTCTCCGTGGAAGGCACGGGGCGCTCGCTCGGGCGCCCAGGCCAGATGATGTAGCGGAAAGCGTCGCATGCCGGGCCGGGCCCGGAGCTGCGCAATAAATCTGGGTCCTTGCCGCCGGCAGGCAAAGCCGCCGGGAAAGACGCAGGTTTATTGCGTCGCGGCTGGCGCCGCGGCAGGTGTCTGACACCCGGTGGGTGTCAGACACCTGTAAACCAGGACAGCACTCACGCCCTATGAACGTGATGCGCCTCAGTCGGGGACGCGCGGACCCGGCTCAGCCGGTCCGCAGCGTCGCCCCCTTGAGGGAGAAGCGCGCAGCGCTTCGGGGGTGGGTCACACTACTTCAGCAGGTCTTTCACGCCGTCGCGCTCTTCGAGCAGCTCTTTCAGCGTGAAGTCCAGGCGCTCGCGCGAGAAGGCGTCGATTTCCAGGCCCTCGACGCGCTTGTACTCGCCGTTCTCGGTGGTCACCGGCACGCCGTAGATGATGCCTTCGGGGATGCCGTACGAGCCGTCGGACGGGATGCCCATGGTGACCCACTTGCCGTTGCTGCCCAGCACCCAGTCGCGCACGTGGTCGATGGCGGCGTTGGCGGCCGAGGCGGCCGACGACAGGCCGCGCGCATCGATGATGGCGGCGCCGCGCTTGCCCACGGTGGGGATGAAGACGTCGCGGTTCCAGGTGTCGTCGTTGATCAGCTTGGCCAGGCTCTCGCCGCCCACGGTGGCGAAGCGGTAGTCGGGGTACATGGTGGGCGAGTGGTTGCCCCACACGACCAGCTTCTCGATGTCGGCCACGGCCTTGCCCGACTTGGCGGCCAGTTGCGACAGGGCGCGGTTGTGGTCCAGGCGCAGCATGGCGGTGAAGTTCTTGGCGGGCAGGTCCGGCGCCGACTTCATGGCGATGTAGGCGTTGGTGTTGGCCGGGTTGCCGACCACCAGCACCTTCACGTTGCGGCTGGCGACGTCGTTCAGGGCCTTGCCCTGGGCGGTGAAGATCTGGGCGTTGACGCTGAGCAGGTCCTTGCGTTCCATGCCGGGGCCGCGCGGGCGGGCGCCGACCAGCAGGGCCACGTCGGCATCCTTGAAGGCGGTGCGGGGATCGCTGTGCGCGGTCACTTCCTGCAGCAGCGGGAAGGCGCAGTCATCCAGTTCCATGATGACGCCCTTCAGGGCCTTTTGCGCTTTTTCGTCGGGGATTTCGAGCAGTTGCAGAATGACCGGCTGGTCTTTGCCCAGCATTTCGCCGGAGGCGATGCGGAACAGCAGGGCGTAACCGATTTGGCCGGCGGCGCCGGTGACGGCGACACGCATGGCGGGCTTGGACATGAAGGTTCTCCGTAATGAGTTCGGCGAGACAAAAATCTCGCCAATCAGTGTAATCGCTGGGCACGCCCGGGCACGCCGCCGGGGCGGGCGGAATGCTGCGAATCCTAGATCGAATTTACGTATGCGTCAATTGCTCTTATATCTTATATAAGACATAAGACGTTGGACAAGACAGAAGGCGTTGTGCCAAAATGGTATGTTTGCCGGGCAGGGCATACCCGCCGGACGAGCACGCTTCCAACACGACTTCCATGGCAGACCCCAGGCCCGATTCCTCCTCACGCACTCGCGCCGCCCGGCCCGCGGGCGAGGGGGCCGCTTTCAGTCCGCTGTATCGCCAGATCAAGGAACTGCTGGTGCAAAGCCTCGAACGGGGCGAGTGGAAGCCCGGCGAGCTCATCCCCAGCGAGATCGACCTGGCCGCCCGGTTCCAGGTCAGCCAGGGCACGGTCCGCAAGGCCGTCGACGAGCTGGCCGCCGAACACCTGCTGCTGCGCCGCCAGGGCAAGGGCACCTTCGTCGCCACGCACCACGAGGCGCGCGTGCGCTACCGCTTCCTGCGGCTGGCGCCCGACGAAGACAGCGAGGGCGGCCGCGCCGAAAGCCGCATCCTCGAATGCCGGCGGCTGCGCGCGCCGGCCGAGATCGCGCGCGCGCTGGAGCTGCGCGTCGGCGAAACGGTGGTGATGATCCGCCGCCAGCTTTCCATGAACCACCGGCCCACCGTCATCGACGACATCTGGCTGCCCGGGTCGGTGTTCCGCGGCCTGACCCTGGAACTCCTCACTGCCAACAAGGCGCCCCTGTACGGCCTGTTCGAAACCGAATTCGGCGTCAGCATGGTGCGCGCCGACGAAAAGCTGCGCGCCGTCGCGGCGCCGGCCGAGGTCGCCGGCCTGCTGGGCGTGGCGGCGGGTACCCCGATGCTGCAGGTGGACCGCGTTTCCTATACGTATGGCGATCGGCCCGTGGAGGTCCGCCGCGGCCTCTACCTGACTGATCGCTACCATTACCGCAATAGTCTGAATTGATGAGCTTTTTTCCTACGATTTGATACCAACCCGTTGTCTGGGCGAAAATAGAGCGCTTGCCCGCAAGGGCAGTTCCCATTTCGCTGTCACGAATCCCTAGCACCGTAACACCGAGGCCGTCATGTCCGACACCGCTGCCAAGCCACGTCCGCAGTTTCGCAATATTGGCATTGCGCAAATCGCCAGCTACCGCCTGCCCCTGGCGGGCAAACTGTCCATTCTGCACCGCGTCAGCGGCGCGCTGCTGTTCCTCTGTCTTCCCTTGGTCATCCTGCCGCTGTTCGCGGCCAGCGTGGCCTCGCCGGAAAGCTATGCGCAAGTGGCCCAGTACGCGGGCAACCCCTTGGTGAAGCTGGTCCTGCTGGCGTTGGTGTGGGGCTACCTGCACCACTTCTGCGCCGGCATCCGCTACCTGGTGCTGGACCTGCACATCGGCGTGGACAAGGTCTCGGCCCAGAAAAGCGCCGGCGTCGTCTTCGGCGTCAGCCTGGCGCTGACCCTCGTATTCGCCCTCAAACTGTTCGGAGCTCTGTAAATGGCCGCCACCAAGAACTTTGGCCCCAAGCGCCTGGTCGTTGGCGCCCATTACGGCGTCGTGGATTTCATCGCGCAGCGCATCACCGCGGTCATCATGGCCGTCTATACGCTGGTCCTGATCGTCGGCCTGCTGGTCATGCCGTCGTTCTCCTATGAAAACTGGAAGGCCCTGTTCACCTTCCACGTGTACGCGCTTCCCGTCGGCCAGATCCTGGCGACGCTGTTCTTCTTTGCGCTGGCATGGCACGCCTGGATCGGCGTGCGCGACATCTGGATGGATTACGTCAAGCCCACGGGCGTGCGCCTGTTGCTGCAGGTGCTGACCATCCTCTGGCTGGTCGGTTCGGTCGTCTATTTCGCGCAAATCCTCTGGAGTATCTAAGCCGTGGTCTCTGTCATGAATTCCTTGCCGCGCCGCCAGTTCGATGTGGTGGTGGTCGGCGCCGGCGGAGCCGGCATGCGCTGCTCGCTGCAACTGGCCCAGGCGGGCCTGTCGGTGGCGGTCCTGTCCAAAGTGTTCCCCACCCGCTCGCACACCGTGGCCGCGCAAGGCGGCGTCAGCGCGTCGCTGGGCAACATGAGCGAGGACAACTGGTACTGGCACATGTACGACACCGTGAAGGGGTCGGACTGGCTGGGCGACCAGGACGCCATCGAGTTCATGTGCCGCGAAGCGCCCAACGCCGTATACGAGCTCGAGCACTTCGGCATGCCGTTCGACCGCAACGCCGACGGCACCATCTACCAGCGTCCGTTCGGTGGACACACCGCCAATTTTGGTGAAAAACCGGTGCAGCGCGCCTGTGCCGCCGCCGATCGTACCGGCCACGCCCTGCTGCATACGCTCTACCAGCGCAATGTGGCCGCGCGCACCCAGTTCTTCGTCGAATGGATGGCGCTGGACCTGCTGCGCAACGAAGCCGGCGACGTGGTCGGCGTGACCGCGCTGGAAATGGAAACCGGCGATATCTACATCCTGGAAGCCAAGACCACGGTGCTGGCCACCGGCGGCGCCGGCCGCATCTGGGCGGCGTCGACCAACGCCTTCATCAACACCGGCGACGGCCTGGGCATGGCGGCGCGCGCCGGCATCCCGCTGCAGGACATGGAATTCTGGCAGTTCCACCCGACCGGCGTGGCCGGCGCGGGCGTGCTGATCACCGAAGGCGTGCGCGGCGAAGGCGGCATCCTGCTCAACAAGGACGGCGAACGCTTCATGGAGCGCTACGCGCCCACCCTGAAGGACCTGGCGCCGCGCGACTTCGTGTCGCGCTCGATGGACCAGGAAATCAAGGAAGGCCGCGGCTGCGGCCCGGACGGCAGCTACGTGGTGCTCAAGCTCGACCACCTGGGCGCCGACGTCATCAACAAGCGCCTGCCGTCGATCCGCGAGATCGCCATCAAGTTCGGCAACGTCGATCCCATCAAGGAGCCGATCCCGGTCGTGCCCACCATCCACTACCAGATGGGCGGCATCCCGGCCAACTACCACGGCCAGGTGCTGACGCGCGTCAATGGCGAGAACAAGGTCGTCAACGGCCTGTACGCCATCGGCGAATGCGCGGCGGTGTCGGTGCACGGCGCCAACCGCCTGGGCACCAACTCGCTGCTCGACCTGATCGTGTTCGGCCGCGCCACCGGCAACCACATCGTGGCCTCGCACCCCGAGCGCCAGCATGCGCACCAGCCGGTGCCCAAGGAAGCCGTCGACTTCTCCATGGACCGCGTCTCCAAGCTGGAAGCGCGCACCTCGGGCGAGAAGACCCAGGACATCGCCAACGCCATCCGCGTGTCCATGCAGCGTCACTGCGGCGTGTTTCGCACGCTCGAACTGCTCAACGAGGGCGTGGGCCAGATCGAAGACCTGGCCAAGCAGGCCGAGCACGTGTATTTCAAGGACAAGTCCAAGGTGTTCAACACCGCGCGCGTCGAGGCGCTGGAACTGGCCAACATGACCGAAGTGGCGCGCGCCACCATCAAGTCGGCCGCCAACCGCACCGAGAGCCGCGGCGCCCACGCGCTGGACGACCACCCGAACCGCGACGACGAGAACTGGCTGAAGCACACCCTCTGGTATTCCGAGGGCAGCCGCCTCGATTACAAGCCCGTTCAAATGAAGCCCCTGACGGTCGAGTCCTTCCCGCCCAAGGCGCGTACTTTCTAAGCAGGATGCCGTGATGAGCACCAAGAGAATCGTCAAATTCGAAATCTACCGCTACGACCCGGACAAGGACGAGCGCCCGTACATGCAGAAACTGGAGGTCGAGCTCCAGCCCACCGACAAGATGCTGCTCGATGCGCTGGTGCGCATCAAGAACGACGTGGACGACAGCCTGGCGCTGCGCCGCTCGTGCCGGGAAGGCGTGTGCGGCTCGGATGCCATGAACATCAATGGCAAGAACGGCCTGGCCTGCACCACCAACCTGCGCGAGCTCAAAGAGCCCATCGTGCTCAAGCCGCTGCCCGGCCTGCCCGTGATCCGCGACCTGATCGTGGACATGACGCACTTCTTCAACCAGTACCACTCGATCCGCCCCTACCTGATCAACGACGCGCCGCCGCCCGAGCGCGAGCGCCTGCAGTCGCCCGAGGCCCGCGAAGAGCTCGACGGCCTGTACGAATGCATCCTGTGCGCCTGCTGCTCGACCTCGTGCCCGTCGTTCTGGTGGAATCCCGACAAGTTCGTCGGCCCGGCCGGCCTGCTGCAGGCCTACCGGTTCATCGCCGACAGCCGCGACGAAGCCACCGGCGAGCGCCTGGACAACCTGGAAGACCCGTACCGCCTGTTCCGCTGCCACACCATCATGAACTGCGTCGACGTCTGTCCCAAGGGCCTGAACCCCACCAAGGCGATCGGCAAGATCAAGGAACTGATGGTCCGGCGGACGGTCTAGTAGAACGGTGAAGAGATCGACATGAGCGGCCTGACCGAACTCGAACGCACGCGCCTGCGGTGGCGGGCTCGCCGCGGCCTGCTCGAGAACGACCTGATCATCACCCGGTACCTGGACGCCTACGAGACGCAGCTCACCGATGAGGACGTCGACGCGCTGGCCCGGCTGTTCGAGCTTGGCGACAACGACCTGCTCGACCTGCTGCTGGCGCGCAAGGAGCCCGACGGCGAACTCGATACGCCGCGCTTGCGTGCCATCATCGGAAAAATGCGTGAGCTCTGATTAATTGTGAGGAAATAGCGATGAACCTGTCTGACAAAAAAGCCACTCTATCCTTCTCGGACGGCTCCCAGCCGGTCGAGTTTCCCGTGTACAAAGGCACGGTCGGCCCGGACGTCATCGACATCCGCAAGCTGTATGGCCAGACGGGCATGTTCACGTTCGACCCCGGCTTCATGTCGACGGCGGCGTGCGAGTCGGCGATCACCTACATCGACGGCGACAAGGGCGAGCTGCTGTACCGCGGCTATCCCATCGAGCAGCTGGCCGTCAACTGCGACTTTCTCGATATCTGCTACCTGATCCTCAACGGCGAGCTGCCCAACGCCGAGCAGAAGACGGACTTCGATTCGCAAGTGACCCATCACACGATGGTCAACGAGCAACTGCATTTCTTCCTGCGCGGCTTCCGTCGCGACGCCCATCCCATGGCCGTGCTGACCGGCCTGGTGGGCGCGCTGTCGGCGTTCTACCACGACTCCACCGACATCACCAACCCGCAGCACCGCCACGTCTCGGCGATCCGCCTGATCGCCAAGATGCCCACGCTGGTGGCCATGGCGTACAAGTACTCGCAAGGCCAGCCGTATATCTACCCGCAGAACGACTTGTCGTACACCGGCAACTTCCTGCGCATGATGTTCGCCACGCCTTGCGAAGAGTACAAGGTCAACGAGGTCGTCGAACGCGCCCTCGACCGCATCTTCATCCTGCATGCCGACCACGAGCAGAACGCCTCCACCTCCACGGTGCGCCTGTGCGGTTCGTCGGGCACCAACCCGTTCGCCGCCATTTCGGCCGGCGTGGCGTGCCTGTGGGGCCCGGCCCATGGCGGCGCCAACGAGGCGTGCCTGCAGATGCTGGAAGAACTGCAGGCCAATGGCGGCGTGGCCAAGGTCGGCGAGTTCATGGAAAAGGTCAAGGACAAGAACTCGGGCGTGCGCCTGATGGGCTTTGGCCACCGCGTCTACAAGAACTACGACCCGCGCGCCAAGCTGATGCAGGAAACCTGCAAGGAAGTGCTGCAGTCGCTGGGCCTGGAAAAGGACCCGCTGTTCAAGCTGGCCATGGAGCTCGAGCGCATCGCCCTGGAAGACGACTACTTCGTGCAGCGCAAGCTGTACCCCAATGTCGACTTCTACTCGGGCATCGTGCAGCGCGCCATCGGCATCCCGACCTCGCTGTTCACCGCCATCTTCGCGCTGGCGCGCACGGTGGGCTGGATCGCCCAGTGGAACGAAATGCTGTCGGACCCCGACTACAAGATCGGCCGTCCCCGCCAGCTGTTCACCGGCCACGTCACCCGCGACGTGCCCTCGATGGACAAGCGCTGATCGGCTTACGGCAGACCCTGAAAAACGCCCGCAAGGGCGTTTTTTTTGCGACGTCGCCACCGAAAGACCATGATTCCGTCGATTTTTCCCTCCATCGAGAGCCTGCTGCTGCTGTTGGCCGGGCTGGGCGCCGCCCTGGCGCTGCTGGGCTGGCTGGCCGTGTTGGCCGCCAGCCGCGGCGCGCGCCGGCGCTTTGGCCGGCGGCCCTGGCGCAACGCGGTGGTGCTGGTGCTGCTGGCGGCCCTGGCCAGCCCGTATGCGGCGTTTCAGTACCATGGGTGGCGCTATAGCCGGGAACAGGCCCGGCGCGACGCGGCGCGCCATGTGACGCTGGCGCAGCCCCAGACCGTCGGGGGCGTAAGCATGCCCGCCGGCGCGCGCCTGGTGCTCGAAAAAGAGGGCGACCTGGAAACTTATGTCGAGGCGGCGTTCGATGTCCCCGTGCCGGCCTACGGCCTGCGCGTGACCCGGCTGCAGCGCTACCTGCGCGTCGACTACGAAGATGAAACCTATGCGGAAGCGGGCCGCTATCCGCTATCGGTGCACGCATGGGGACCGGGCGCGCAGCAGATCGAGGGATGGCACTGCGACGCGACGCAGGCCGTGCGCTTCGAGGCGCGCGCCAAGGGCCGGGAAATCGTGTTCGACGCCTGCTGGCTGGCCGACGGCAATCGAGCGGGCGAGACGGCCTTGCCGGCCGGTACGGAGCTGCAGCGCCTGGGCGAGATGGTCTATACCGACGGCCATCGCGAGCCGGCGCCCTGGATGGCGCGGGTGCCGGAATCCGCGCCGGTGCGGGTGGCCGGGTTGCGGTTGGGCCCGGCCGTGCTGCACCTGGACGGGCAGGGCGGCCTGCTGCAGGTAAGCACGGCGAGCCTGGCGTGCCGCGTGCGCCTGGCGGGCGCGGAGTATCCCGCGGGCACCGCCGTGATGTCGGCCGGTTATCTGCTGCGCGATCGCGCGCCGGCCGGCGCATGGGTGTTCAGCCCGGCCGCGGGCGCGGCCGGCGAGGGAGACGGGCGGCTGTCGATAGGCGGCGGCATGTTCCTGCTGCGACATCCCGGTGGCGGGGTATTCGGCATCCCGCCCAATGCCGCGGCCGGCGAGCCTGACGCGGGGTGCTCCTGACGCCGGGCCTACATGCCGATGCCGCGCGCCATCAGCGCGGCGAACAGCGGCAGCAGGATGAACAGGTGGGACTCGATCATGACCCAGCGGCGGGCGCGCTTGATCTCGGCCTCGGCGGGCACATAGCCGGGCTGCTGCACGGCCTGCTTGCGCCAGCGCAGGAAGGCCAGGGTGGGTGGAATGGAACAGAGCGCGATGAGAACGAACAACCCGATCTTGGCGTGGAACCACGGGTTGCTCATGTAGAACGCGGCGCCTTTGGCGCCCAGCATCAGCCGCAGCGCGCCGGTGGCCAGCACGGCCAGCGCCGAGGCCAGGTACAGGCGGTCGTACAGCGCCAGCCGCCGCACGGTATCGGGCGACAGGTTGGGGCGCAGCAGCACGGCCTCGGCCGTCATGATGACGACGAGTACGAAAATGGCCAGGTAGTGAAACCAGGCGAGCAGGGCGTCTTGCAGCATGGCGGCTCCGGGAAAAGGGACAAGCGTGTTTGTACCATCGCGGCCCGGTCTTGGCGCGGGCAGGACATCAATAAAAACGGGCGCCCCGCAGGACGCCCGCCAGGTGCTTGCCGCGCGGCGCCGGGGCGCCGCGCGCGGGATCAACGGCGCTGCCGGGCGGCGTCCGCGGCCTCCTGTTGCGCGTCCACGACGGCCAATGCCGTCATGTTGACGATGCGGCGCACGGTGGCGCTGGTCGTCAGGATGTGCACCGGCCGGGCCGCGCCCAGCAGGATGGGGCCCATGGCGATGCCGTTGCTGCCGGTCATCTTCAGCATGTTGTAGGTGATGTTGCCGGTGTCGAGGTTCGGCATGATGAGCAGGTTGGCCGGCCCCTTGAGCTTGCTGTCGGGGTAGGCCAGCATGCGGATCTTTTCCGACAGGGCGGCGTCGGCGTGCATTTCGCCGTCGACCTCCAGGTCGGGCGCGCGTTCCTCAACCAGGCGGCGCGCTTCGGCCATCTTGCGCGACGACTCGGTCATGCGGCTGCCGAAATTCGAATGCGAGAGCAGGGCGATCTTCGGCACCACGCCGAAGCGCAGCATTTCATCGGCGGCTTGCACGGTGATGCTGGCGATTTCCTCGGCCGACGGGTTCTCGTTGACGTGCGTATCGGCCACGAACAGCGTCTGGTTGGGCAGCATCAGCACGTTCAGCGCGGCATACGTATGGCCCGGCTTGCGGCCGATGATCTCGTCCACGTACTTGAGCTGGTTGTCGTACTTGCTGGCGACGCCGCACAGCAGGGCGTCCGCGTCGCCGCGCTGCACCAGCATGGCGCCGATCAGCGTGTTGTGCTTGCGGATCATCGCCTTGGCGATGGCCGGCGTGACGCCTTCGCGGCCCTTGAGCTGGTAGTACGCGTTCCAGGTTTCGTTGAAACGGCTGTCGTCCTCGGGGTCGACGATCTCGATGTTCTGCCCCGGCACCAGGCGCAGGCCGAACTTCTTGACGCGCATTTCGATGACAGCGGGGCGGCCCACCAGGATGGGGCGCGCCAGGTTCTCGTCGACCACGGTCTGCACGGCGCGCAGCACGCGCTCGTCTTCGCCGTCGGCATAGATGACGCGCTTGGGCGCCTGCTTGGCCTGGGCGAACAGCGGCCGCATCAACTGGCCGGAGTGGTACACGAAGCCCATGAGCTTCTGGCGGTAGGCCTCGATGTCCTCGATGGGGCGGGCGGCCACGCCCGACTCGGCGGCGGCGCGCGCCACGGCCGGCGCGATCTGCACGATCAGGCGCGGGTCGAACGGCTTGGGAATGATGTAGTCGGGGCCGAACGACAGTTCCTGGCCCGCATAGGCGTGCGCGACCTCGTCGTTCTGCTCGGCCTGCGCCAGTTCGGCGATGGCCTGCACGCAGGCCAGCTTCATCTCTTCGGTGATGCGCGTGGCGCCCGCATCCATAGCGCCGCGGAAGATGAACGGGAAGCACAGCACGTTGTTGACCTGGTTCGGGTAGTCCGACCGGCCGGTGGCGATGATGCAGTCCGGCCGCGCGGCGCGCGCCACTTCGGGGCGGATTTCCGGCTCGGGATTGGCCAGCGCCAGGATGAGCGGCTTGTCGGCCATGGTCTTGACCATGTCGGCGGTCAGCACGCCGGCGGTGGAGCAGCCCAGGAACACGTCGGCGTCCTTGACCACGTCGGCCAGCGTGCGGGCCTCGGTGCGCTGCGCGTAGCGCTTCTTGTTGGCTTCCATGTTCTCGTCGCGGCCTTCCCAGATGACGCCGCGCGAATCGACCACGTAGATGTTCTCGCGCTTGATGCCCAGGTGCACCAGCAAGTCCAGGCAGGCGATGGCCGCGGCGCCCGCGCCCGAGACGGCCAGCTTGACGTCCGCGATGTTCTTGCCCACGACCTTCAGGCCGTTGAGGACGGCGGCCGACGAGATGATGGCGGTGCCGTGCTGGTCGTCGTGGAACACCGGGATCTTCATGCGCTCGCGCAGCTTCTTCTCGATGTAGAAGCACTCGGGCGCCTTGATGTCTTCCAGGTTCACGCCGCCGAGCGTGGGCTCGAGGGCGGCGATGATGTCGACCAGCTTGTCCGGGTCGGTCTCGGCCAGCTCGATGTCGAACACGTCGATGCCGGCGAATTTCTTGAACAGGCAGCCCTTGCCTTCCATGACCGGCTTGGCCGCCAGCGGCCCGATATTGCCCAGGCCCAGCACGGCAGTGCCGTTGGTGATGACCCCCACCAGGTTGGCGCGCGAGGTGTACTGCGACGCGGCTTCATCGCCCCGGTCGAAGATGGCCATGCACGCCGCCGCCACGCCCGGCGAATAGGCCAGCGACAAGTCGTCCTGGTTGGCCAGTGTCTTGGTCGGCGTGACCGAGATCTTGCCGGGAGTCGGATAGGCGTGATAATCGAGCGCCAGTTTGGTGAGGGTTTCGTCCATTGCTGATGAGATGCCTTGCGGCTCGGCTGACAAAGTAGAAGACGGGCCCGCCAGGGGCCCGTCCGGGAATGCGAAGGCGTCTATTTCAACAGAAAGTCGCTGTATATGTTTGCTGCGGTGCAGCGTAATGGGTTCGCGGCGGATGCAGCCCAGGTCGAGGGGCGCGGTCGTACGCACGGGGTGTCAGGCACCTGCGGAGCCTGACACCTGGGGCCACCAGGCTTGCGAGTTGCCCCTTGTCCGCCCTTGGGTGTCAGGCTCCGCAGGTGCCTGACACCTCCTCCGGATCGCCGCCTAGCGCAGCCAGGGGGGCATGCGCCGCTCACCGGCGGCCAGCCTGGCCCGCGCCGCCTGGCGGGCCGCATCGAAGCGCGTGTCCCGCTCCGCCAGCAGGTCGAGCGCATGCAGCACGATCCAGTCCGCGCCGACTTCGAAGAAATCGCGCAGTTGCGCGCGCGTATCGCTGCGCCCGAAGCCGTCCGTGCCCAGGGTCCGGCAGGGCGCGGCGATCCAGGCGCGGATCTGGTCGGGCACGGCGCGGACATAATCGCTGGCGGCGACTACCGGCGCATCGCCGGGCAGGCATTGCTCGATCCAGGACTGCCGGCCCGGCGCCGCCAGGCCGAGCGCGCGCTCGCGTTCACAGGCGCGGCCGTCGCGCGCCAGTTCGGAAAAACTGGTCACGCTCCAGACCTCGGCGGCCACGCCATGGTCGTGCAGCAGCCGCTCGGCCGCCTGCAGCGCTTCGCCCAGCATCGGCCCGGCGCCCAGCAGGCGCACCTGCGCCGTGCCCGGCGCGGCGCGCACGCGATGCATGCCGCGCAGGATGCCCTCGCGCGCGCCGGGGTCGGGCAGGCTGGGCTGCGCCAGGTTCTCGTTGGTCACGGTCAGGTAATAGAACTCGTCGCATTGCTCGTCGAGCATGCGCCGCATGCCGTGTTCCAGGATGACCGCGACTTCGTAGGCATGGGCCGGATCGTAGGCGCGGCAGTTCGGCACCGCCGCGGCCATCAGGTGGCTGGCGCCGTCCTGGTGCTGCAGGCCTTCGCCGCCGAGCGTGGTGCGGCCCGACGTGGCGCCGATGAGGAAGCCGCGCGTGCGCTGGTCGGCGGCCGCCCAGATCAGGTCGCCGATGCGCTGGAAGCCGAACATCGAGTAATAGATATAGAACGGCAGCATGGACAGGCCGTTGACCGAGTAGCTGGTGCCGGCCGCGGTCCAGGACGAGATCGCCCCGGCCTCGGTAATGCCTTCCTCCAGGATCTGCCCGTCGTGGGCTTCGCGGTAGTACAGCACCGAGCCGATGTCCTCCGGCTCGTACAACTGGCCCTGCGCGGAATAGATGCCCACTTGCCGGAACAGGTTGGCCATGCCGAAAGTGCGGGCCTCGTCGGCCACGATGGGGACGATGCGCGAGCCCAGGGCCTCGTCCTTGAGCAGGGCGCCGAGCATGCGCACCACGGCCATGGTGGACGACATTTCCTTGCCGTCGGCCTGCAGCGCGAAGCGCGCCCACTGGTCGGCCGCCGGCACGGGCAGGCGCGGGGCCGTGGTGCGGCGGCGCGGCAGGTGCCCGCCCAGCGCCGCCCGGCGGGCCTGCAGGTAGCGCAACTCGGCGCTGTCGGCCGCCGGTTTGTAGAACTTCAAGGCCAGGCAGTCGGCGTCCGAGATGGGCAGCGCGAAGCGGTCGCGGAACGCCAGCAGGGCCTCGTCGTCGAGTTTCTTCTGCTGGTGGGTCGTCATCTTGCCCTGGCCGGCAGCGCCCATGCCGTAGCCCTTCTTGGTCTGCGCCAGGATGACGGTGGGCTGGCCGCGGTGGCGCACCGCGCGGTGGTAGGCCGCGTGGATCTTGACGATGTCGTGGCCGCCGCGGCGCAGGCGGTCGATGGCCTCGTCCGACCAGTCCGCCACCAGGGCGGACAGTCCGGGGTTCTGGTTGAAGAAGTGGGCCCGGTTGTAGGCGCCGTCCTTGGCGGCGAAGGTCTGGAACTGGCCGTCGACGGTACGCGAGAAGGCGCGCGCCAGGATGCCGTCGCCGTCGCGCGCCAGCAGCGCATCCCAGTCGCCGCCCCAGACCAGCTTGATCACATTCCAGCCCGCGCCCGCGTACAGCGTCTCCAGTTCGTCGATGATGCGGCCGTTGCCGCGCACCGGGCCGTCCAGCCGCTGCAGGTTGCAGTTCACCACGAACACCAGGTTGTCGAGTTTCTCGCGCGCGGCCAGCGTCAGGGCGGCGATGGATTCGGGTTCGTCCATTTCGCCGTCGCCGAAAATGCCCCACACCTTGCGGTCGGACGGCTGGGCCAGCGAACGATGCTCCAGGTAGCGCATGAAGCGCGCCTGGTAGATGGCATTGATCGGCCCGATACCCATCGACCCGGTGGGAAATTGCCAGAAATCCGGCATCAGCCAGGGGTGCGGGTACGACGACAGGCCGCGCAGGCCGCGCGCCTGCGCGGTGATCTCCTGGCGGAAATGCGCCAGGTCCGCGTCGTCGAGAAAGCCTTCCAGGTAGGCGCGGGCATAGACGCCGGGCGCCGAATGCGGCTGCAGGTAGACCAGGTCGCCGGCGAAGTCCGCCGCCGGCGCGCGGAAGAAGTGGTTGAAGCCGACCTCGAACAGGTCGGCGGCCGATGCGTAGCTGGCGATATGGCCGCCCAGTTCGCCGTGGGCCTGGTTGGCGCGCACCACCATGGCCAGGGCGTTCCAACGGTTGATCGAGGCGATGCGTTCTTCAATGGCCAGGTCGCCGGGGAAGGGCGGCTCGTCGCGCAGGGGGATGGTGTTCAGGTAGGCGCTGCGGGTCTGGCCCGCCGCGCGCACGCCCAGCGCCGCCGCGTGCGCCAGCACCTGTTCCAGCACGTACTCCGCGCGCGGCGTGCCGGCCTGCTGCACCAGCGATTCCAGGGCCTCGCGCCATTCGGCGGTTTCGGCGGGATCGGTGTCGTCCGGAAGAGCGGCGGGGGTGGGGTCAAGCATGGCGTGGTCTCCGTTGGATCGACCATGCTAGCGCTTTCGTTCAGGCATGAGTGTTCGAAAATGCGCCAACAATCGGGTGGTGACGGCATAATGTGCTGGAATATATCGATTTCAAGGATGATCATGCCGAGCGCAACGCTGGACAGCACCGACCGCCGCATCCTGGCCATCTTGCAGACGGATTCCAGCCTGACCAATGTCGAGCTGGCCCGCCGCGTGCATTTGTCGCCGTCGCCGTGCCTGGCGCGGGTCAAGGCCCTGGAGGCCGCCGGCGTGATCCGCGGCTACGTCGCGCTGGCCGATCCCCTGCAACTGGGACTGAGCTTGAACGTGTTCATCCAGGTCAGCCTGGAAAAGCAGGTGGAAGCCGAGCTGGAGCGATTCCAGAACGCCATGGCCGAGTGCCCGGAAGTGATGGAGTGCTACTTGATGAGCGGCGATTCCGATTATCTGCTGCGCGTGGTGGTGCCGGACATGCAGGGGCTGGAGCGCTTCGTGGTGAGCCGGTTGTCGCGTATCCCGGGGGTGCGCAATATCCGGTCGGGATTTGCGTTGAAGCAGGTCAAGTACCAGACCGCGCTGCCGCTGGGCTGACGGCCGCCGCCCCGCGGAGCGCTAGAATCGGGCGGATAGCCATTCCCTGGAGCCGTCCGTCCATGACCCAGCCCGCCCGCGTTCCCGATTCGATCACCTTGCCCGAACTTACCGTGCGCGGCGTGATCGTCGGCGCCCTGATCACGGTGGTGTTCACCGCCTCGAATGTCTTCCTGGGGCTGAAAGTCGGGCTGACATTCTCGTCGTCGATTCCCGCCGCGGTGATCTCGATGTCGGTGCTGCGCATGTTCCGCGACGCCAACATCCTCGAAAACAACATGGTGCAGACCCAGGCGTCGGCGGCCGGCACGTTGTCCGCGGTCATTTTCATCCTGCCCGCCCTCGTCATGATGGGGCACTGGCAAGGTTTTCCGTTCTGGCAGACGCTGGGCATCTGCGCGGCCGGCGGCATGCTGGGGGTCATGTTCACGATTCCGCTGCGCCACATCATGGTGGTGCAGAGCGAACTGCCGTACCCGGAAGGCGTGGCGGCGGCCGAGATCCTGCGGGTGGGCAGCGGCGGCGCCGAGACAGCCGACCCGGCCGCCGGCGCACCGGGCCGGCCGGCGGCCACCGGCATGGCGGACATTCTCACCGGCGCCGGGCTGGCCGCCGCCGTCAGCTTCGCGGCCAACGGGTTGCGGGTGCTGGGCGACGGCGTGAGCCTGTGGTTCAGCGCAGGAGCGGCAGTGTTCCGCCTGCCGATGGGCTTTTCGATGGCCCTGCTGGGCGCCGGATACCTGATCGGCATCGTGGCCGGGCTGGCCATGCTGACCGGGCTGGTGATCGCCTGGGGCGTGGCGGTGCCGCTGCTGACCGCCCTGGGCAGCATGCCGGCGGGCCAGTCCCTGGCCGACTACGCCACGGGCGTCTGGAGCGCGCAAGTGCGCTTTATCGGCGCCGGCGTCATCGGCGTGGGGGCGGTCTGGACGCTGGCCACGCTGTTCATGCCCATGATGCGCGGCATCAAGGCCTCGTTCGCGGCTTTCGACCGGCGCGGCGCGGCCGCCCGCCAAGGGGCGCCGCGCACCGAGCAGGACCTGTCGGCGCGCTGGATCTCGCTGGTGACGCTGGTGCTGGTGGCCATCCTGGTGGCCACCTTTGCCGTGTTCCTGCGCGCCGAGCCGGTGTCGGCGGGCATGGTGGGCACGCTGGTGGCTTATTCGGTGGCCTTTGCCTTCATTTTCGGGTTCCTGGTGGCGGCCGCCTGCGGCTACATGGCGGGGCTGGTGGGGTCTTCCACCAGCCCCATCTCGGGCGTGGGCATCGTGGCCATCGTGCTGGTGTCGCTGCTGATGCTCGGGTTGGAGAGCGGCGCCGGCCTGCTGGGCAGTCCGGAAGGGGTGCAACTGGCGATCGCGCTGGCCATTTTCACGACCTCGGCGGTGGTGGCCGTGGCCTCGATCTCGAACGACAACCTGCAGGACCTGAAGACCGGCTGGCTGGTCGGTGCCACCCCCTGGCGCCAGCAGGTGGCCCTGCTGATCGGCTGCGTGGTGGGCGCCGCCGTGATCTCGCCGGTGCTCGACCTGCTCTATAACGCATATGGCTTCGCCGACGCGCTGCCGCGCCCCGGCATGGACGCCGGCCAGGCGTTGTCGGCGCCGCAGGCCACGCTGATGCTGGCGATCGCGCAGGGCATCTTCACCCACCAGTTGAACTGGAGCATGATCCTGATCGGCATGGCGGTGGGGCTGGGGCTGATCGCGGTGGACCAGGTCCTCAAACGTACCTGCCGGGTGGCGCGCCTGCCGGTGCTGGCGGTAGGCATCGGCATTTACCTGCCGCCCACGGTCAGCGCGCCCCTGGTGGTGGGGGCGGTGCTGGCGTGGCTGCTCGAGCGGGCGCTGCGCCGGCGCGCCGAGCGGGCCGGCCAGCCGCATGAACAATACGGCGAACTGGCCAACCGGCGCGGCACCCTGCTGGCCTCGGGGCTGATCGTGGGCGAAAGCCTGGTGGGCGTGCTGATGGCTGCCATCATCGGCGCCACCGGCAGCGACGCGCCCCTGGCGGTGGTGGGCGACGGGTTCGCCGGCGCCGCGTCATGGCTGGGCCTGGCAGTGTTTGCCGGGGTGGCCATGCTGTTCTACCGGCGGACGCTCGCGGCCGCCGGCCGGCGGCCATAGGCCGACCGTGGTTTTCGCGTCACATGGCCCGGCGCCGGCGTGGCGGCCGATGCCGGACGATCGCGGCCGATAGCCGGCATCATGGCGGCCGTTGCGCCGGCCATTCTATCGGGGAATGCCGCCATGCCGGAGGGTGGGGCGGGCTGCGGCAGCGCGGCGAGACGCCGCAAATCCGAAGGGTTATACTTTTGAGTCATACGGCTTTCAAGGCTCGTACGCGCCTTCTGCCCCGCTATCCGCTAATCGGGAAGCCCGTGTCGCGGAAGGTTTTCCTGCATCGCATCGAGTGAAGCACTCGTCAAGGTGAAGCAACACATGTCCTCGGAAACAGAATCCCTTTCCACTTCGTATCTTTTCGGCGGCAACGCCCCCTACGTCGAAGAGCTCTACGAGTCCTATCTCGACAATCCCGGCTCGGTCCCCGACAACTGGCGCGAATACTTCGACCAGCTCCAGCACACGCCGGCCACTGACGGCCAGGAAGCCACGCGCGACCAGGCGCATGCACCCATCGTCCAGTCGTTCGCGCAGCGCGCCCGCAGCAACGGTTTCGTCCAGCATGCCGCGCAGCCCGACCTGTCCATGGCCAGCAAGCAGGTGTCGGTGCAGTCGCTCATTGCCGCCTACCGCTCGCTCGGTTCGCGCTGGGCCGACCTCGACCCGCTCAAGCGCCAGGAGCGCCCGGCCATCCCCGAGCTCGATCCGGCCTTCTACGGCCTGACCGAGGCCGACCTGGACCAGACCTACTCGGCCACCAACACCTACTTCACGACCGCCAGCACCATGACGCTGCGCGACATCCTGAAGGCGCTGCGCGACACGTACTGCCGCAGCATCGGTGCCGAATTCACCCATATTTCCGATCCGGCCGCCAAGCGCTGGATCCAGGAGCGCCTGGAAAAGTCCTTCGGCGCCGCGTCGTACAGCGCCGAGGAAAAGCGCCACATCCTGCAGCAGCTGACCGAATCCGAAGGCCTCGAGCGCTTCCTGCATACCAAGTACGTTGGCCAGAAGCGCTTCTCGCTCGAGGGCGGCGAGAGCTTCATCGCCTCGATGGACGAAGTGGTCAACCATGCCGGTGAAGCCGGCGTGCAGGAGATCGTCGTGGGCATGGCCCACCGCGGCCGCCTGAACCTGCTCGTGAACATCATGGGCAAGATGCCCGGCGACCTGTTCGCCGAATTCGAGGGCAAGCACGCCGAAGGCCTGACCGACGGCGACGTCAAGTACCACAACGGTTTTTCCAGCGATATCTCCACGCGCGGGGGCCCGGTGCACCTGTCGCTGGCGTTCAATCCCTCGCACCTGGAGATCGTCAACCCGGTGGTCGAGGGCAGTGCCCGCGCGCGCCAGGAACGCCGCGGCGACCTCGAAGGCAAGCAGGTGCTGCCGGTGCTGGTGCACGGCGACGCCGCCTTCGCCGGCCAGGGCGTGGTCATGGAGACCCTGAACCTGGCGCAGACGCGCGGCTACGGCACGGGCGGCACGCTGCACATCGTCATCAACAACCAGATCGGCTTCACCACGTCCGACCCGCGCGACACCCGTTCGACGCTGTATTGCACCGACGTGGTCAAGATGATCGAGGCCCCGGTGTTCCACGTCAACGGCGACGACCCCGAGGCCGTGGTGTTCGCCACCAAGCTGGCGCTCGACTACCGCATGCAGTTCCGCCACGACGTCGTGCTCGACATCGTCTGCTTCCGCAAGCTGGGCCACAACGAGCAGGACACCCCGTCGCTGACGCAGCCCCTGATGTACAAGCGCATCGGTCACCATCCCGGCACCCGCAAGCTGTACGCCGACAAGCTCACCGCGCAGGGCGTGCTGGCCGAGGGCGAAGCCGACCAGATGGTGAAGGACTACCGCCAGCTCATGGAAGACGGCCAGCGCACCATCGAGCCGGTGCTGACCGACTACAAGAGCAAGTACGCCATCGACTGGTCGCCCTTCCTGGGCGCCAAATGGACCGACCAGGCCGACACCGCGGTGCCGCTGGCTGAACTCAAGCGCATCGGCGAGCGCATCACCACCGTGCCGGAAGGCTTTACCGTCCACCCGCTGGTCAACAAGCTGCTGAACGATCGCCGCACCATGGCCAAGGGCGAAATGAACCTGGACTGGGGCATGGGCGAGCACCTGGCCTTCGCCACGCTGGTGGCCTCGGGCTACGCGGTGCGCATCACCGGCCAGGATTCCGGCCGCGGCACGTTCACGCACCGCCACGCCGTGCTGCACGACCAGAACCGCGAGCGCTGGAACGACGGCACCTATATCCCGCTGCAGAACGTGTCGGACGGCCAGGCGCCGTTCACGGTGATCGACTCGGTGCTGTCGGAAGAGGCCGTGCTGGGCTTCGAATACGGTTATTCCAGCGCCGAGCCCAACACCCTGACCATCTGGGAAGCGCAGTTCGGCGACTTCGTCAACGGCGCGCAGGTGGTGATCGACCAGTTCATCAGCTCGGGCGAGGCCAAGTGGGGCCGCCAGTCCGGCCTGACCCTGATGCTGCCGCACGGCTACGAAGGGCAGGGTCCGGAACACTCGTCGGGCCGCATCGAGCGCTTCCTGCAGCTGTGCGCCGACAATAACATCCAGGTGGTGCAGCCCACCACCGCCTCGCAGATCTTCCACCTGCTGCGCCGCCAGATGATCCGGCCGTTCCGCAAGCCGCTGGTGATCTTCACGCCCAAGTCGCTGCTGCGCAACAAGGATGCCGGTTCGCCCCTGACCGAACTGGCCGGCGGCAGCTTCCGCCCGGTGATCGGCGAACTGGACGATTCCATCGACGCGGGCGCGGTCAAGCGCGTGCTGGTGTGCTCGGGCAAGGTCTACTACGACCTGGTCAATGCGCGCCGCGAACGCGAAGCCAGCCATGTCGCCATCATCCGCGTCGAACAGCTCTACCCGTTCGCGCACAAGGCGTTCGAGGCCGAACTGCGCAAATATGGCAAGGCCACCGAGATCATCTGGGTGCAAGACGAGCCGCAGAATCAAGGTCCGTGGTTCTATGTCCAGCATCACTTGTACGAGAACATGGCCGACGGCCAGAAGCTCGGCTACGCCGGCCGGCCGGCTTCGGCGTCGCCCGCGGTGGGCTACCTGGCCAAGCACCAGGAGCAGCAGAAAGCGCTGCTGGAGCAGGCTTTCGCCGCCAAGTACAAAGGCTTCATGCTGACCAAATAACGCCAGCCGCCGACATCGAACCCTTATCAACGGAACTCATTACTATGGCTATCACCGACGTCGTTGTCCCCCAATTGTCCGAATCCGTGTCGGAGGCGACCCTGCTCAGCTGGAAGAAGCAGAAGGGCGCCGCTGTCGAAGCGGACGAAATCCTGATCGAAATCGAGACCGACAAGGTCGTGCTGGAAGTGCCGGCGCCCGCGTCGGGCGTGCTGGCTGACATCGTCGAAGGCGACGGCGCCACGGTCACCTCGGGGCAACTGATCGCCAAGATCGACACCGCGGCCAAGGCCGCCGCCGCCGAACCGGCCGCCGCGCCGGCCGAGGCGCCCAAGGCTGAAAAGGCCGCCGAGAAGGCCGCCGCCGCGCCCGCGCCGGCTTCGTCCGGCTCGGCCGGCGTGGCTTCGCCGGCCGCCTCGAAGATCCTGTCCGAAAAGGGCGTGGATCCTGCCACCGTGGCCGGCACCGGCCGCGATGGCCGCATCACCAAGGCCGACGCCCAGGCGGCCAGCGCCGCGCCCGCCAAGGCCGCGGCCGCCGCGCCGGCGCCCGCCTCGGTGTCGCTGGACGGCCGTCCGGAACAGCGCGTGCCGATGAGCCGCCTGCGCGCCCGCATCGCCGAGCGCCTGCTGCAGTCGCAGCAGGAAAACGCCATCCTGACCACGTTCAACGAGGTCAACATGCAGGCCGTGATCGACCTGCGCAACAAGTACAAAGAGAAGTTCGAGAAAGAGCACGGCATCAAGCTGGGCTTCATGTCGTTCTTCGTGAAGGCGGCGGTCGCGGCGCTGAAGAAGTTCCCGCTGATCAACGCCTCGATCGACGGCAAGGACATCATCTACCACGGCTACTTCGACATCGGCATCGCCGTGGGCAGCCCGCGCGGCCTGGTGGTGCCGATCCTGCGCAACGCCGACCAGCTGTCGATCGCCGAGATCGAGAAGACCATCGCCGACTTCGGCAAGCGCGCGGCCGACGGCAAGCTGGGCATCGAGGAAATGACCGGCGGCACGTTCTCCATCTCGAACGGCGGCGTGTTCGGCTCGATGCTGTCGACGCCCATCATCAACCCGCCGCAGTCGGCCATCCTGGGCGTGCACGCCACCAAGGAGCGTCCGGTGGTCGAGAACGGCCAGATCGTCATCCGCCCGATGAACTACCTGGCGCTGTCGTACGACCACCGCATCATCGACGGTCGCGAGGCGGTGCTGGGCCTGGTGGCCATGAAGGACGCGCTGGAAGATCCGCAGCGTCTGTTGCTGGACCTGTAATCGGTTCCGGGCAATCGAGCCATGCGTTTTTCTGTCGCGACAGGCCGGGACTTGCCGGCCGGTGCGCGGCAGGCCCTGGCGGCCGGCCTGGCCGCCTGCGCGGCCAGACTGCCCTTCGCCTGCCTCGTCAGGCGGGGCGGCCGGGCAAACCCGCGCCGCTGCGCGGCGCCCGGACGCGCCCGGCCGACTGCCCCTCGCCTTCCTTCGGTAGCGTCCGGCGGCCTTCACGGGCCCGCCGCGCACCGGCCGGCAAGCCCCGGCCTGGCGCTGGCGCTTTCTCAAGTTCCCCCTTTTCGAGATCATCATGTCCAAACAATTTGACGTCGTCGTCATCGGTGCCGGCCCTGGCGGCTACATCGCCGCCATCCGCGCCGCGCAACTGGGTATGTCGGTGGCCTGCATCGACGCGTGGCAGAACGGCCAGGGCGGCCCGGCCCCCGGCGGCACCTGCACCAACGTGGGCTGCATCCCGTCCAAGGCGCTGCTGCAGTCGTCCGAGCACTACGAGCAGGCCAACCACCATTTCGCCGAGCACGGCATCGAAGTGAAGGGCGTGAGCCTCAAGCTGGATACGCTGATCGGGCGCAAGAACAACGTCGTCAAGCAGAACAACGACGGCATCCTGTACCTGTTCAAGAAGAACAAGATCACGTTCTTCCACGGCAAGGGCGCGTTCGCCGGCAAGGCCGACGGCGGCTATGCCATCAAGGTCTCCGGCACGGCCGACGAAGACCTGGTCGCCAAGCATGTGGTCGTGGCGACCGGCTCGTCGGCGCGCGAGCTGCCTGGCCTGCCGTTCGACGAAAAAGTGGTGCTGTCCAACGACGGCGCGCTGAACATCGATGCGGTGCCCAAGAAGCTGGGCGTGATCGGCGCCGGCGTGATCGGCCTGGAAATGGGCAGCGTGTGGCGCCGTCTGGGCGCCGAGGTCACCATCCTGGAAGCCATGCCGGAATTCCTGGCCGCGGCCGACCAGCAGGTCGCCAAGGAAGCCCTGAAGGCCTTCACCAAGCAGGGCCTGGACATCCAGATGGGCGTGAAGATCGGCGAGATCAAGGCCACGGCCAAGCAGGTCACGGTGCCGTACACCGACGCCAAGGGCGGCGAGCAGAAGCTGGTGGTCGACAAGCTGATCGTGTCGATCGGCCGCGTGCCGTACACTGGCGGCCTGAATGCCGAGGCGGTGGGCCTGAAGCTGGACGAGCGCGGCTTCATCGAGGTCGACGGCGACTGCAAGACCAACCTGCCCAATGTGTGGGCGGTCGGCGACGTGGTGCGCGGCCCGATGCTGGCGCACAAGGCCGAGGAAGAGGGCGTGGCGGTGGCCGAGCGCATCGCCGGCCAGCATGGCCATGTCAATTTCGACACAGTGCCGTGGGTCATCTACACCTCGCCCGAGATCGCCTGGGTGGGCAAGACCGAACAGCAGCTGAAGAAGGAAGGCCGCGAGTACAAGGCGGGCAGCTTCCCCTTCATGGCCAACGGGCGCGCGCGCGCGCTGGGCGACACCACGGGCTTCGCCAAGGTGATCGCCGACGCCAAGACTGATGAGGTGCTGGGCGTGCACATCGTCGGGCCGATGGCTTCCGAGCTGATTTCCGAAGCGGTCACCATCATGGAATTCCGCGGCGCCGCCGAGGACATCGCCCGCATCTGCCACGCGCACCCGACCCTGTCGGAAGCCGTGAAGGAAGCGGCGCTGGCGGTGGACAAGCGCACGCTGAATTTCTGACGCCGGCGCGGGATGCCGCCGCGTCCCTGGCTGCCAGATAGCGTGTCACTCGGGTGTCAGACACCCATAGGTGTCTGACACCTGGGGACACCGGGTGGAAGTTGCGACACCTGGCGCATCAGGCGGGCCTCCCGCCTGGTTGCGATACAAGGCGGTCGGTCCGCCTTTTTTCTTTCAGGTTTTGCCCTGCGACATGAACGTCCGCGAATATTACGAACAGGCCCTGGCGGAGCGGGGCTACCAGCCCGATGCGGCGCAGAAGCAGGCCATCGACCGGCTGCAGGCATATTACGACGATTGGGTGCGCTTCAAGGCCATGCGCTCGAATGCCTTGAAGAAGCTGCTGAACCGGCCCGATGTGCCGCGCGGCGTCTACCTGTGGGGCGGCGTGGGGCGCGGCAAGAGCTTCCTGATGGACGCCTTCTACGCCACCGTTCCGGTGGTGCGCAAGACCCGGCTGCATTTCCACGAGTTCATGCGCGGCGTGCACCGCGAGCTGGAAAGCGTCAAGGGCATGCAGGACCCGCTCGATGAAGTGGCGCGCCGGGTGGCCAAGCGCTACCGCCTGATTTGCTTCGACGAGTTCCACGTGTCGGACGTCGCCGACGCGATGATCCTGTACCGCCTGCTGCTCAAGCTGTTCGAGTACGGCACCTCGTTCGTCATGACCTCCAACTACGAGCCATCGACCCTGTATCCGGACGGCCTGCATCGCGACCGCATCCTGCCGGCCATCGAGCTGATCCAGAAGCGCATGGACGTGCTCAACGTGGACGCGGGCATCGATTACCGGCGCCGCTCGCTGGAGCAGGTGCAGTGCTATCACACGCCGCTCGACGCGCACGCGCGGGCGGCGCTGCAGGATGCCTTCGACCGCCTGGCCGATACGCCGCCGCAGGAGCCGCTGCTGCATATCGAGCACCGCGAGATCCGCGCCCAGGCGCTGGCCGGGTCGGTGGTGTGGTTCGACTTCGCCACGCTGTGCGGCGGGCCGCGCTCGCAGAACGACTACCTCGAGCTGGCCAACCGCTTCCACGCCGTGATCCTGTCGGACGTGCCGCGCATGGGGCCGCGCCAGGCCTCCGAGGCGCGCCGCTTCACCTGGCTGGTCGACGTGTTCTATGACCACAAGATCAAGCTGATCATGTCGGCCGAGTGCGCGCCCGAGGAGCTGTATACCGAAGGGGCGCTGGCCAACGAATTCCACCGCACGGTGTCGCGCATCCTGGAAATGCAGTCGCGCGAATACCTGGAGGCGGAGCGGCGCCTGACGGTCGGCTTGTAACGCGCGCCGCCCGGCGGCGGGGTCGGGCTCATAGCGATTGATAATAATATTGGTTATCAATTACTATCAGCGTTTTCGGTCCTGCCCGCTTGCCGTGAAAACCTCTACGCCATGCGGGCCCGTCGCGTCCGCGCCGGTGCCCGTGGATGTGCTTTACCGCGATCACCAGCCGTGGCTGTTCCGTTGGCTGCGGGGGCGGCTGGGCAGCCCATTCCGGGCCGAGGACCTGGCCCAGGACGTGTTCGTGCGCGTGCTCGCCGGGCGCAAGCAGGTGCACGCGGCCCAGGCGCGGCCGTTCCTGCGCACCATCGCCCACGGCCTGCTGCTGGACCACTACCGCCGCGCCGGCCTGGAGCAGGCGTATCTCGACTACCTGGCCGCGCTGCCCGAGCCGCAGCAGCCTTCGGCTGAACAGCGCGCCGCGGTGGTGCAGCAGGTCGCGGCGCTGGACCGCATGCTGGCCGGGCTGCCGGACAATGTGCGGCGCGCTTTCCTGCTGGCCCAGCTCGACGGGCTGTCTTATGCCGATATCGCCGCGCGGCTGGGGGTTTCGCTGAGTTCGGTGCAGCAGTACATGACGCGCGCCCTGACGGCCTGCTATGCCTGCCTCCAGGACTGAGGCGCCGCCGGACGACGCGGTGGCGCGCGAGGCGATTGCCTGGTGGGTCAAGCTGCAGTCCGGCGAGGGCGGCGCGGCCGCGGCGCTGGCCTGTAGCCGCTGGCGCGCCGCCGACCCGCGCCATGAGCGCGCCTGGGCGCGCCTGGAGGGATTGGCGCAGGCGGTGCGCGGCATTCCGTCCGACTTCGCCCATGCCCAGTTGCTGGGCGCGCCGCGCTCGCGGCAGCGGCGCACCGTGCTCAAGAGCCTGGCCGCGGCGCTGGTGGTGGGCGGCACAGCGGCGGCCGCATATGAATGGGCGCCCTGGCAGCGGCTGCTCGCCGACTACAGCACCCGGGTAGGCGAGCGCCGGCGCGTGCTGCTGCCCGGCGACATCCGCATGGACCTGGCCAGCGATACCGCGGTGTCGGCCGAACTCGGCGCCGGACGGCGGCAGTTGACCCTGTGGCGCGGGCAGATGGGAATCGCGGTCCACGATGCCGACGGCGCGCTGCCGCTGGTGGTGCGGGGCGCCGACAGCTTCGTCGAGGCGGCGCAAGCGCGTTTTGCGCTGCTGCGCGAGGCGGCGGGAATGCGAGTGGACGTCTACGAGGGCAGCCTGCGCGTGGTGGGCGCCGGCGGCGAATCGCGCCTGCTGAGTGCGGGCACCGCGCTGTACCGCCAGGGCGGCGCGTGGCGCGAAGGGCCTGCGGCTGCCGACCAGGGAGCCTGGGTCGACGGACTGTTGGTCGCCAACGGCGATCGGCTCGACGCCGTGCTGGCGCAATTGGCCCGCTACCGGCCGGGCGTGCTGTCGGCCAGTGGCGCGGTGGCTGGTTTGCCGGTGTCCGGCGTGTTTCCGCTGGACGATACCGACTTGGCCCTGCGGATGTTGCAGCAGACCTTGCCGATCTCGGTCACCCGCTGGGGAGAATGGTGGGTGCGGGTCGAAGCCGCTGGGGCGGCCACGCCAGGCCAGGCGTGAATCAATTCGTTGCAATTTGGGCCGCCGCGCGGCTGCAGGTTTGGCGTGGCCATGCGGAATAGCTCCTGCAGACCATCCATTCTTGCAGGAGTTCCCGTCTTGTCTTTGCTTGCTTCTTTCCTGACGGCCCCGGCCGGCGGTGCGCGGCGTCGCGGCCAGGAGGCCCGGGTCCGGCCCGCCGCCATGTTGCCTGCGCTGGTCCTGGCGCTGGCCGGCGCCGGCCTCGCCACCTTGCCGCCGGCCACGCTGGCGCAGCCGGCCGCCGCCCGCAGCTATTCGGTGCCCGCCGGCCCGCTCGGCCAAGTCTTGACTGCCTATGCGCGGCAGGCAGGCGTGCTGATCTCGTTTGATACGCGCCTGGTGGCGGGCCTGAGCGCCGCCGGGTTGCGGGGCAGCTATTCGGTGGGCGACGGGTTCGACGCCATTCTGCAGGGCACTGGCCTGCAGGCCCAGCCGGGCGCCGGCGGCTGGGTGCTGCGGCGTGTGCCCGCCTCTACCGGCGACACGGTCAGCCTGGCGCCGGTGGTGGTGCAGGGCGAGGGCGAGACCGGCACGGGGCAAACCTACGGCGTGGTGTCGCGGGTGGCGGCCACCGGCACCAAGACCGACACGCCCTTGCTGGAGACGCCGCAATCGATCTCGGTCATCACGCAGGACCAGATCGCCCAGCAGGGCGCCAATACGCTGAACCAGGTGTTGCGCTATACGCCGGGCGTGGCGGTGGAAACGCGCGGCGCGACGGCCACGCGGCTGGACCAGTTCACCATCCGCGGCTTCGCGGCCACCACCTACCTGGACGGCTTGCGCGTGTTCGGCGGGCGCGACGCGCTGCCGCAGGTCGACGCCTACCGGCTGGAGCGGGTCGATGTGCTGAAAGGCCCGTCGTCGGTCGTGTATGGCCAGGGCGGGCCGGGCGGCGTGGTCAACCAGATCAGCAAGCGACCGGTCGACGGACAGGTCAACGAGCTGGGCGTGGAGTTCGGCACCGATTCGCTGCTGCGCGGCATGGCCGACGTCGGCGGACGCCTGGACGACGAGGGCAGGCTGCTCTACCGCGTGGTGGCTTCCGGCTACAAGGCCGACGGCCAGCTCGACTACACCAAGGAACGCCGCTATTACATCTCGCCATCCTTCACCTGGCAGCCTTCGGGCGATACGCGGTTGACCGTGCTGACGCATTTCCAGCGCGATCCGGACATGGGCGCGTATGGCTCGCTGCCGGCCATGGGCACGGTGTACGAACTGCCGGACGGCAGCCGTTTTTCGCGCAGTTTCTATGATGGCGACAAGGGGTTCGAACGCAGCGACCGCAAGCATTATTCGCTGGGCTACGACTTCGAGCACCGCTTCAACGACACCTTCAAGGCGCGCCAGAACTTCCGCTATACGCACGCCGATGCACAGTACCGCAGCATCTACAACAGCGCCTGGGCCGACCCCGGCACCTACCGCTACCTGGCGCGCGGCATGATCGGCACGGACGTGGAGTTCGACGCCCTGACGCTGGACAACAACCTGCAGGCCGATTTCACCACCGGCGCATTCGCCCACAAGGTGCTGCTGGGCTTCGATTACCAGCACATCAAGACCGATACCCTGTCGGCATCGCGCTGGGGCACCGCCGACTTCAACCTGGATACCTGGAACCCCAATTACGACGCCGGCTACACCCTGCCGCCGTTCACCAGCGACCAGACCCAGAAGCAATACCAGGCGGGCTTGTATTTGCAGGACCAGATCAAGGTGGGGCGCCTGTCGGTGCTGCTGGGCGGGCGCTATGACTGGGCACGCACATCCACCGACACCACCAACCTGGCTTCCGGCGCGCGCACCCATTCGCCGCAGCGCGCCCAGGCCTTCACCGCGCGCGCCGGCCTGCTGTATCTGTTCGACAATGGGGTGGCGCCGTACTTCAGCTATTCGGAATCGTTCGAGCCGCAAAACGGCACGGGCTGGAACAACCAGCCGTTCGACCCGGTGGAAGGGGAGCAGTATGAAGTGGGCGTGAAGTACGAGCCGGCGGGGTCGCGCATGCTGCTGACCGCCGCGCTGTTCGACCTGCGCCGCAAGAACCTGACCACCACCGACCCGGATCCGTCGCATATTTGCGGCTCCGGACGCTGCAACATCCAGGCGGGCGAAGTGCGCACGCGCGGGCTGGAGCTGGAAGCCAAGGCCGAGCCCATCGAGGGCCTGAGCGTGATCGCGTCCTACACCTGGCTGAACAATGCCTACACCAAGGACAACCCCAACAGCGCCGGCGTCAGCCTGAAAGGGACCCACCCGACCGGCGTGCCCAAGCACCAGGCCTCGGCCTGGGTGCGCTACCAGCTGCAGGAAGGGCCGCTGGCCGGCCTCGGCCTGGGTGCGGGCGTGCGCTACCTGGGCGAAACGTGGGGCGATTCCGCCAATACGTTCCGCGTGCCGGGCGCGACGCTGTTCGACCTCGGCCTGGACTACGACCTGGGCCGCCACCAGCCGGCCTTGAAGGGCTGGCAGGTCAGCCTGAACGTGGCCAACGTGTTCGACAAACGCTATGTGGCGTCGTGCATCGACGAGAACTGGTGCTGGTATGGCTATGACCGCACCGTGAAGGCGGCGGTGAAATACCGCTGGTAATGGCGCTTGCCGGCCCCGTCCGCGCGGCGGGGCTGGCGGCGTTGTTGTTAATGATTATAATTCTCAACTTATTTCGTTCGCAGGACTTGCAGTGAAACCTCATCCCGGCGCCAGCCTGGCGCGTTATCGATGGGCCGTGGCGTCGCGCGTGGCCGCCGCCGTGCTGGGCGGCTACGGCCTGGCCTCGGCCACCGCCGCCTGCCTGGCAGTCTGGCTGCCGCTGGCGCGCGTCGATGCCGTCATTACCGCGATGCTGGCGGCCTTCGTGGCCTACGCCATCGGCGTGGCCTGGGTGTTCGCCACCCGCAACGCGTGGCGCGCCTGGGCCGGCATGCTGGTGCCCGCCGCGCTGCTGGCGGCGCTGTTCTGGGCGGGCCGGCCGGCGGGGGTGGCATGACACCGTCCGCCAAGCCGTCCCAGGAGGCGGGCGAGGGCCTGCGCCAGGCCATGTCGTGGCTGCATACCTGGTCCGGGCTGGTGCTGGGCTGGGTGTTGTTCGCCATGTTCCTGACCGGCACGCTGGCGTTCTTCCGGCCTGAAATCACCCACTGGATGCAGCCCGAAATGCCGGCCCGCCAGGCGGCCATGCCGGCCGCGCAGGCCGCCGACCTGGCGCAACGTTACCTGCAGCAGCACGCACCCGATGCGCCGCGCTGGTTCATCGACCTGCCTTCGCCGCGCGAGCCGGGGCTGGGGCTGCTGTACCAGGTTCCCAAGCCGGCGCCGGGCGAGCGCGGCTTCAAGCGCGTGAAGCTCGACCCGCGCACGGGACAGGAGCTGCAGGCGCGCGAGACGCGCGGCGGCGACTTCCTGTACCGCTTCCATTTCGAGCTGGAAATGGGTTTCCCATGGGGGCGCTGGCTGGCCAGCATCGCCGGCATGTTCATGTTGATCGCCATCATCAGCGGCGTGATCACCCACAAGAAGATCTTCAAGGATTTCTTCACCTTCCGTCCGGCCAAGGGCGGCCAGCGCGCCTGGATGGACGGCCACAATGCCTTGTCCGTGCTGGGCCTGCCGTTCCACTTGATGATCACCTTCAGCGGGCTGGTGATCTTCATGGCCATGCTGCTGCCGGCGGGCATCTCGGCCGCCTACGACAATCCGCGCGGTTTCACCAACGACATGTTCCCGGCCTTCGCCGCGACGCCCGCCGGCGAGGAAGCCGCGCCCCTGCTGCCGCTTGGCCAACTGGTCGAACAGGCCCAGGCGCACTGGCAGGATGGCCGGGCAGGGCGCCTGGTGGTGGCGAATCCGGGCAAGGCCGGCGCGGTCGTGTCGGTCAGCCGCGACGCGGGCGAGCGGGTGTCGTACGGCCGCCTGGCGCCCAGCCTGCGCTTCGATGGTGTCGATGGCCGGCTGCTGGCGCGCCACGATAGCGATAGCGCGGCCATGGTGACGGCCGGCACCATCATCGGCCTGCACCTGGGCTTGTTCGCCGAGCCAGTGCTGCGCTGGCTGTATTTCCTGGTCAGCCTGGCCGGCACGGCCATGGTCGGAACCGGGCTGGCGCTGTGGGTCGCCAAGCGTCGCCAGAAGGCCGGCGACGCGGCGGCCCGGTCGTTTTCCCTGCGGCTGGTCGATGCCTTGAATGCCGGCGCGATCGCCGGCTTGTGCGTGGCCCTGGCCGCGTACTTCTGGGCCAACCGGCTGCTGCCGCCCGAGCTGGCCGGCCGCGCCGCCTGGGAAACCCGCGTGTTCTTCAGCGTCTGGGGGCTGACGTTCCTGTATGCCTTCGCGCGGCGCGCGCGCATGTGGCCCGACCTGCTGTCGCTGGCCGCGGCCCTGGCCCTGGCGCTGCCGGCGCTGAACGCCGTCACGACGGCGCGCCACCTGGGCGTGTCGCTGCCTGCCGGGGACTGGGTCATGGCCGGGTTCGACCTCACCGCGCTGGCCTCCGGGGCGCTGCTGGCCTGGATGGCCCACAAGGCGCGCAAACCGCGCGCCCGACCTGTACGGCGGCCGCTGGCGCGCGGTGCGGCGGCCCTGGAGACAAGGTGATCCAATCATGATGAGCATCGCCGCTTTCTGCCTGGCCTACGCCGGCTTCGCCGCCCTGTGCCTGGGCATGGACCGCCACTATGAGGCGGTATTCGACCGCGCGCTGCCGCGCCGCCATCGCACCCCCTTGCGGGCCGCGGGCTGGCTGGCGCTGGTCCTGTCGCTGTGCGCGTCGGCCGCGGCCTGGGGGTGGCGATACGGCACGGTGGAATGGATCGGCATCCTGAGCCTGGCGGGCCTGTTGCTGATCTGGTTCGTCAGCTACCGCCCCGGCGCCGCGCTCGCAACCGGCGGGCTGTGCGCCGTGGCGGCGCCGGTGCTGGCCTGGATGTGAGCATTCAGTCCGTCGCGCTCGGGTTCCAGAATGCCTGCCGCACCGCCGGCAGCGCGGCGAGCCGCCGCACCAGCGCATCGAGTTCGTCACCATCGACCGAATCGGCCGCCAACGTCGCCTCGATCTCGATCTCCGTCTGGCCGAAGGCGTGCGCCTCAAGGTCGCGCGCCGGGTAATTGCTGCGTTCCAGCTCTTCTTCGAGCTGCACCAGGACCATCTTCTGGTGCGCGCGTTCGGCGATCAGGTAGACGGTGTTGGTGACCTCGGCCGACTGCACGTCGAGAGGCTTGCGGTTGATGGTGTTGACGATGGGGCGCAGCAGGGTGTTGGCCGCCAGCACGAACACGGTCGCCAGCATTGCCTCGGCGATCAGGTCGGCGCCGGCGGCCGCCCCGACGGCGGCCGATCCCCATAGCGTCGCGGCGGTGTTGAGCCCGCGCACGTTGCCTTCTTCGCGCATGATGACGCCCGCGCCCAGGAAGCCGATGCCCGATACGACGTAGGCCATGACGCGCACCGCCCCGTCGGGGCCGGCCAGGCGGTTGGCGGCGTCCACGAAAACGGCGGCCCCCACGGCCACCAGCACATTGGTGCGCAGTCCGGCGGTGCGCTGCCGGTACTGCCGTTCGAAGCCGATCAGGCCGCCCAGCACGAAAGCCGTGGCGAAGCTGAGCAAGGTGTCGAGCAATGAGCCCGCATTGAGATTCAGGAGAGCTTGCATGCCGGTTTCCTCATTGCCAGCCGTGGCGGCGCAGGTAGATGTTCTTCATGATTTGTGTCAGGCCCATGTACGCCAGCAAGATGACGGGCAGGCACGCGAAGTACAGCGGCGGCAGCGCTTGCAGCTTGAAGTACGGGGCCAGCGGTCCCATCGGCAGGAAGATGCCGGTGGCCACGATCAGGCCGGTCATCAGCAGCAGCGGCGCCGCCGCGCGGCTCTGGATGAACGGCAGCCTGGGCGTGCGGATCATGTGCACGATGAGGGTCTGCGTCAGCAGGCCGACGATGAACCAGCCGGACTGGAACAGGGTCTGTCCGCGCGGCGTGTCGGCGCCGAAGACGAACCACATCATGGCGTAGGTGACAATATCGAATATCGAACTGATGGGCCCGAAGAACAGCATGAAGCGCCCGATATCGGCCGGCTGCCAGCGCTGCGGCCGGCTCAGCAGGTCCTCGTCCACGTTGTCGAACGGAATGGCGATCTGCGAGATGTCATACAGCAGGTTCTGCACCAGCAGATGGATCGGCAGCATCGGCAGGAAGGGCAGGAAGGCCGAGGCCACCAGTACCGAGAACACATTGCCGAAGTTCGAGCTGGCGGTCATCTTGATGTACTTGAGCATGTTGGCGAAGGTGCGGCGTCCTTCGCGGACGCCGGCCTCCAGGACCATCAGGCTTTTTTCCAGCAGGATGATGTCGGCCGCTTCCTTGGCGATGTCCACCGCCGTGTCGACCGAGATGCCGACATCCGCCGCGCGCAGCGCCGGCGCGTCGTTGATGCCGTCTCCCAGGAAGCCGACTACGTGGTTCCCGGCCTTGAGCGCGCTGACGATGCGTTCCTTGTGGGCGGGCGTCAGGCGCGCGAAGATGTCATGGCTTTCTACTGCGTGGGCCAGTACCCGGTCGCTCATGCGCTCGATGTCTTGGCCCAGCAGCAGCCCGCGCGAGGCCAGCCCCACCTCGTGGCAGATCTTCGTGGCCACGCGTTCGTTGTCGCCGGTGAGCAGCTTGACCGCGACGCCATGGGCGGCCAGCGCCGCGAGCGCCGGGGCGGCGGACTCCTTGGGCGGATCCAGGAACGCGATATAGCCGGCCAGGACCAGGTCGCGTTCGTCGGCCACCCCATATGGCTGTCCGGTCGGCGGCAGTTGCCGGGTCGCCACGCCGATCACGCGCAGTCCTTCATCGTTCAGCCGGCCGGTCACGGCGCGGATGCGGGCCAGCAAGGCGGGCGTCAGCGCCTGCACGGTATTGCCGTGGCGCACCTGGGTGCAGGCGGCGAGCATCTCGTCGACCGCCCCCTTGGTGATCATGACGGGCGGCCCACCGCGGGCGGCCACCACGACCGACATGCGGCGGCGCGCGAAGTCGAACGGGATCTCGTCCACCTTGCGGTAATTCCTGGCGGGCTGCAGGTCGCGATGCACCTCGGCATGTTCCAGCACCGCCACGTCCAGCAGGTTCTTCAGGCCGGTCTGGTAATAGCTATTGAGGTACGCAAGCTCCAGCACCTCGTCGCTGCCGCCGCCCCAGATATCGACATGCCGCGCCACGGCAACCCGGTCCTGGGTGAGCGTGCCGGTCTTGTCGGTGCACAGCACGTCCATCGCGCCGAAGTCCTGGACAGCGTCGAGCCGCTTGACGACGACTTGGCGGCGCGACAAGGCCACCGCGCCCTTGGCCAGCGTCGATGTCACGATCATCGGCAGCATTTCGGGAGTCAGGCCGACGGCGATGGAGAGGGCGAACAGCAGGGCTGCCGGCCAATCGCCCTTGGTGAAACCGTTGATCAGCAGCACCAGCGGGGCCATCACCAGCATGAACCGGATCAGCAGCCAGCTCACCTTGTTGACGCCGGCCTGGAACGAGGTGGGGGCGCGATCGACCGCGACGACGCGACCGGCCAGCACGCCGAAGTAAGTATTGTTGCCGGTGGCGAGCACCACGGCCGTGGCCGAGCCCGACACCACATTGGTGCCCATGTAGAAGATATTGTCGAGATCCAGCGGATTGATCGCGCGCGCCTCGCGCTGAGCCGCGAACTTTTCGACAGGCGTCGATTCGCCGGTCATCGCGGCCTGCGAGACGAACAGGTCTTTCGCGACCAGCACGCGGCAATCGGCGGGAATCATGTCGCCCGCCGACAGCGCCACGATATCGCCGGGCACCAGTTGCTGGATGGGCAGTTCGATGGCGTGCGCTGCGCCCGCGTGGCGGGCGGCCGCCAAGCCGCAGGCGGACATCCCCATGTCGCGCGCCGGACCCGGGCGGAGCACGGTCGCCGTGTTGGCGACCATCCTCTTGAGCGAGTCGGCGGCGGCATTGGAGCGCGTTTCCTGCCAGAAGCGCAGCAGCGTCGACAACACCACCATGGTGGCGATGACGATGGCCGCCTTCAGGTCCTCGGTCAGCAGCGAAATGGCCGCCAGCAAGCTCAATAGCAGGTTGAACGGATTGCGGAAGCAATGCCATAGGTGCCGCCACCATGGCAGCGGTTTCTCATGCTCGATCTCATTGAGGCCCACGCGGGCGCGCATGGCCTCGGCCTGGGCGTCGCTCAAGCCTTCGGCGCGGCTGCCGAGTCGCTGCAACAGGGCCTGGGGGTCGCAGGTCGCCGCGGCGGCCAGGGACTGGCCCAGCGACGCGAGCACATCCCGGCTGACGCCGGTGCCTGCCAAGGTCTCCAGCATCGCCAGGCGGCGGAAATGCCGGACGATATGGCGAGCGCGAAGGAAGCTCGCAAAAAGCGCTTTCAATAGCGTGAAGCTCATTGTTGTTCTCCGGTTGGCATGCCTGCTTCACGCTTTGGGGCGCGTATTCAGGCGGGAGGGGGTGGTCGGGGTTCTGGCATGGTTCTGGTCGGGTCAAGTGGGCCAGGCGATCGGACGCGCACGACGAGCACGCCTGGCGGACGCGCGTCGTCGGCTCGCCGCGAACGGCAAGCATCATTCGGGCCGGCGGCCAGCAAGGCCGTCGGCGCGTCAGGGTCTGGAGAAGGGGATGCCACGGCAAGGTGCCGTGGCCGGAGGCCGCTTCCCGCGCTCGGCGAGACAGCGGCAGGGACAAGCCTGCGCGTTATCGTGCCGAGGAAGTGCCGGTCTCCTGGACCGGCCGACTACTGTCGCTCGAACAAGTGCCCACGTCGGGGTCTCCGCAGTTGATGAACTGGCGCGATTCTACGCCGGCGGATAGGCCACCTCAAGCATTTTTCGCGTTCCTGTTTGCATTCTCTTTTTTGTATGCAAAAATATATATAAATACACAATCATGATGCCATGCCCATACCGCAAGCCAGTTCACAGGCGTACGCCGCCTACAACGAGATCAAGCGCCGCATCTTTTCAGGCGAGTTCGCCCCCGGTGCGCGCCTGCGCGAGATCGAGGTCGCGGAACTGCTGGACTTGGGCCGCACGCCCGTGCGCGAGGCGCTCAAGCGCATCCAGGACGAGGGCCTGCTGCGGCAGGAGCCCGGCCGCGGCCTGGTGGTCACCACCATGGACCAGCAAGAAGTCGGCGAGCTCTACGCCATGCGCGAAGTGCTGGAATCGGCCGCCGCGGCCCTGGCCGCGCGCCATGCCACCGACGCGGAGATCGCCAACATGGAAGCCATCCTGCGCGAGGGCGGCAGCGATCCGGTGGCGCTCAACCTGCGCTTTCACGAAGCCATCTACAGCGCCGCGCACAACCGCCACCTGATCCGCCTGCTGCGCTCGCTGACCGATACCACCTACTTGCTGGGGCGCAGCACGCTCAGTTCCAGGCCGCGCGCCAAGGCGGCGCAGCAGGAACACGCCGGAATCGTGACCGCGATCCGCGACCGCGATCCGGCCCGGGCATCCGAGGCGGCCCGCGAGCATATCCACCAGGCATTGCTGGAGCGCCTGAAGATGCTGCGCCAGGGGTGAGCCAATCATTTCAAATCATCGAGGAGACAAGACATCATGCGTTACCTGAAGAGCATCCGCCGGCGCGCGCTGGCCGCGGCGGCCTGGATGCTGCCGGCGCTGGCTTGCGCGCAAGCTTTTCCAGACCAGCCCATCAAACTGGTGGTGCCGTTCGCGGCGGGCGGCGGCACCGACAGCATTGCGCGCGATATGGCGCGTACGCTGAGCGACCGGCTGGGGCAGCCGGTCGTGGTCGAGAACCACGGCGGCGGGGGCGGCTCCATCGGCGCCAACCTGGTGGCGCATGCCGCGCCCGACGGCTACACCCTGCTGTTCGCCACGTCCACTTTCGTGACCAACGCGGCGGCGCAGGCCACTCAGATGTACGACGTCGAGAAGTCATTCGCCCCCGTGGCGCTGATCGGCCGCGGGCCGCTGTTGGTGGTGACCAACAAGGACCTGGGCGTGCAGTCGGTGGCCGAGCTGCGCAGCCTGGCTGGCCAGCGGCCCGACGACATCAATTTTTGCTCGGCCGGGGCGGGCAGTATCAATCACTTGTCGGGCGAACTCTTCAAGCAGAAGGCAGGCGTGCAGATGACGCACGTGCCATACAAGGGCAGCGGCCCGGCCACGGTGGATCTGCTGGCAGGAAGAGTGCAGGTATTTTTCGCGACCGTGCCGACCATGCTGGGGCAGGTGAAAGAGGGCCGCGTGCAGTTGCTGGCCGTCACCAGCAAGGCGCGTTCGCCGCTGTTCCCCGACACGCCGACCATGGCCGAGGCGGGCGTGCCGGATTTCGACATCTCGACCTGGTGGGGCATCCTGGCTCCGGCCGGCACGCCGCCGCAGGTGGTCCAGCGGCTCAATACCGCGGTCAACGAGGCCGCTGCCGCCGACCTGGTGCGCCAGCGCCTGACCAGCGAAGGCGCCGACCTGTACGCGGGCCCGCCCGAGGACTTCAGCCGCGCCTTGTCGGCCGAACTGGCCTTGTGGCGCGGCGTGGTGCAGCGTTCGGGCATTCGCCTCGATTGACGCAGCGGAGGACCGATCATGGCACATGTTCCTATTAGCCCCGCCGTGCCCGGCCGCCGGCGCTGGTTGGCGCGCGCCGGCGCCGCCGCCATGCTTGGCGTTCTCGGCCGGCGCGCCCTGGCGCAGCCCGGCTATCCGTCGCAGGCCATCACCGTGACCGTGCCGTATGCGCCGGGCGGGCAGGGGGATGTCTTCGCGCGCTTGCTGGGCGAGCGGCTTGGCGCGGCGCTGGGGCAGACCATGGTGGTCGAGAACCGGCCCGGCGCTTCCGGCTCGATCGGCACGCGCCAGGTCGCGCGCGCCGCGCCCGACGGTTATCACCTGCTGCTGGGGCAGACGGGCGAGATGGCGGTCAATCCATTCGTGATGCCGGACCTGGGCTACGATCCGCAGCGCGATTTCATTGCGGTCGCGCTGGTGGGCGATTCGCCGCTGGTGCTGGCGGTGCCGGCGGGCTCGCCGCATGCCGACCTGGCGGCGCTGGTCGCGGCGGCGCGCGCCCGGCCCGACACCGTCACGTATGCATCGTCGGGCACCGCGACGCCGGGGCATCTGGCCGCCGCCGCGCTGGCGCTGGCCACCGGCGCGCGCATGGTGCACGTGCCGTACAAGGGCGCGGGGCAGGCCATGACCGATTTGCTCGGCGGACATGTGGATGGCTTTTTCTCCAGCGCGTCGGCGGTCATGCCGCACATCGCGGCTGGCAGGCTGAAGGCGTTGGCCGTGTCCACGCCGCGGCGCGTGGCGGCCCTGCCGGATGTGCCGGCGGTGGCGGAACGCGTTGCGCCAGGCTTCGATTTCAGCCTGTGGGGCGGCTATTTCGCGCCGGCGGGGACGCCCCAGGCGGTCGTGCAGCGGCTCAACAACGACATCAACGCCGTGCTGGCCGATCCGCGCATCCGCAGCCGTCTCGAGGCCGACGGCACCACCGTGCGCCCGGCCTCGCCGGCGGATTTCGCCGCTTTCGTGCGCGACGAGGCGGAGAAGTACCGTCGCCTGGTCGAGGCGGCTGGCGTGCGGGTGCAAGGCTGAGCGGTTCTATTTCTTACGAGGTGTCTTCATGAAGATAGTGGTTCTCCCGGGCGACGGTATCGGCCCCGAAACGATGGCGGTGGCGGTCGACGCCCTGGAAGAGGCGTCCCGGCGTTTCGGGCTGGCCCTGCAGCTCGAACATGACGTCGCCGGCCATGCCAGCCTGCAGCGTTACGGCGCCACCGTGACGCCGGCGTTGCTGGACAAGGTGCGGGCGGCCGACGGGCTGATGCTCGGGCCGATGGCGACCTACGATTTCAAGGACGAGAGCAAGGGCGAGATCAACCCGTCCAAGTTCTTCCGCAAGAGCCTCGACCTGTACGCCAACATCCGCCCCGCCCGCACGTACCGCGGCATGCCGGCGCGGCTGGGCGAGTTCGACCTGGTCGTGGTGCGCGAGAACACCGAAGGTTTCTATGCCGACCGCAACGTCGAATCCGGCGGCAGCGAGATGCTGATCACGCCCGACGTGGTCGTGTCGCTGCGGCGCATCACGCGCCAATGCTGCGAGCGCATCGCGCGCACCGCGTTCGAACTGGCCATGACGCGCAACCAGCATGTGACCATCGTGCACAAGGCCAACGTGCTGAAGCTTGGCGATGGCATGTTCATCGATATCTGCCGCCAGGTGGGGCAAGAGTTCCCCCAGGTGCGCGTCGATGACGTGATCGTCGATGCGATGATGGCGCATGTGGTCCGGGCGCCGGACCGCTATGACGTGGTGGTGACCACCAATATGTTTGGCGACATCCTGTCCGACCTGACCGCGGAGCTCTCCGGCAGCCTGGGCCTTGGCGGTTCGCTCAACGCGGGCCGCGACCATGCCATGGGGCAGGCCGCCCACGGGTCGGCGCCCGACATCGCCGGGCAGGACATCGCCAACCCGGCATCGCAGCTGTTGTCGGCCGCCATGCTGCTGAACTGGTACGGCCAGCGCAAGGGCGGGCGCAATTTCCTGGAGGCCGCGGCGGCCATCGAGCAGGCCATCGCGGCCGCGATCGAGTCGGGGCAATGCACCCGCGACGTGGGCGGCAGCCTGGGCACGCGCGCCGCCGGCCAGGCCGTGGTCGACCGGCTGCGGGCCGCCTGACCATGCCGGCCAGCGCACAGCCCGCCGGCGCCTGCGACTGCCACGTACACGTGGTCGGCGATCCGCGCCGCTATCCCATGGCGGCCGACCGGCACTACACGCCCGGCTTCGCCGGCCCCCCGGACCTGCTACGACACATGGACGGGCTGGACCTGGCGCGCGCCGTCATCGTCCAGCCCAGCGTCTACGGCACCGACAACCGTTGCCTGCTGGACGGCCTGGAGGCGCTGCAAGGCGCGGGCCGGGGCGTGGCGGTACTGGACCAGGACGCCACGCCGGCGGCGCTGGCCGGCTTGCACGCCCGCGGCGTGCGAGGGGTGCGCATCAACCTGGAAAGCGTGGGTCGCAGCGATCCGCACGGTATCCGCGCGGCACTGGCCGCCTGGGGCCGGCGCCTGGCGCCGCTTGGCTGGCATGTGCAGGTGTATGCCTCGCTGGATGCGCTTGCCGCGGCGGCGCCCACGCTGGAGGCATTGCCGGTGCCCGTGGTGCTGGATCATTTCGCCATGATTCCGGCCGGCACCGCGCTGGCGGATCCGCGCGTGCGCGCCGTGCTGGCCTTGCTGGCGTCGGGAGCCGCCTATGTGAAGCTGTCGGCGCCATACCGCATCGATCCGTCCGGCCAGCGCGGCGGCGAGGTCGCCGCCCTGGCGGCCGCTTTGCTCGCCAGCAATCCGGACCGCGTGCTGTGGGCCAGCGATTGGCCGCACACCAGCCGCGCGCCGGGCAAGGCCGCGTCGGAGGTCAGCGCCTACCGCCGGATCGGTAGGGAGCAGTTGGCCGCCGGCATCGCCGCCTGGCTGCCCGATGCCGGCCTGCGCGCGCGCGTGCTGGTCGACAACCCGGCGCGCCTGTACGGGTTCTAGGGGGGCTGCCCGCGCTCCGGGCCGGCCGCGGCTCGGGTGGCCGACGCGTTACACTGCGGACTTCCCCGCAACTGCCTGTTGTCCCTGTTCATGAGTACCCGCGTTCTCACCGGCATCACCACCACCGGCACTCCCCATCTCGGCAATTATGCCGGCGCCATCCGCCCCGCCATCCAGGCCAGCAGGCAGCCCGGCATCGACGGGTTCTATTTCATGGCCGACTATCACGCGCTGATCAAGTGCGATGATCCGGCCCGCGTGGCCCGCTCGCGCCTCGAACTGGCGGCGACCTGGCTGGCGGCCGGCCTGGACACGGAACGCGTCACTTTCTACCGGCAGTCGGATATTCCCGAGATCCCGGAGCTGTGCTGGCTGCTGACTTGCGTGACGGCCAAGGGGCTGATGAACCGGGCGCACGCCTACAAGGCCTCGGTGGACCAGAATACGGCCAAGGGCGTCGATCCCGACGATGGCGTCACGATGGGCCTGTTTTCGTACCCGATCCTGATGGCGGCCGACATCCTGCTGTTCAACGCGCACAAAGTGCCGGTGGGCCGCGACCAGATCCAGCACCTGGAGATGGCGCGCGACATCGCGCAGCGCTTCAACCATTTGTACGGCCGCGAATACTTCGTGCTGCCGGAAGTGGTCATCGAAGAAGAGGTGGCGACGCTGCCGGGCCTGGACGGCCGCAAGATGTCCAAGAGCTACAACAACACGATTCCGCTGTTCGAGGGCGGCTCGGCGGCGCTGCGCGCGGCGGTGATGCGCATCGTGACCGATTCGCGCCAGCCCGGCGAACCCAAGGATGCGGAAGCCTCGCACTTGTACACGCTATACCGCGCGTTCTCGACGCCGGCCGAATCGGCGGCGTTCCGCGCGCAGCTCGAGGAAGGCCTGGGCTGGGGCGATGCCAAGCAGGCGCTGTGCGAGCGCATCGAGCGCGACCTGGCGCCGCTGCGCGAGCGTTATCAAGAGCTGATTTCCAATCCCGGCCGTATCGAAGAGATCCTGCAGGCCGGCGCGCAGAAGGCCCGCAAGCTGGCCACGCCGTTCATCGCGGAACTGCGCGAAGCGGTAGGCCTGCGCACGCTGGGGGCCGCCCAGGCGACCGGCAAGGCCGCCAGGAAAACCGGCAAGTCGGCCCGCTTCGTCAGCTTCCGCGATGACGACGGCCGCTTCCGCTTCCGCCTGCTGGCCGCCGATGGCCAGGAACTGCTGCGTTCCGCGGGCTTCGACAACCCCAAGGAAGCCGGGGCGCTGATGCAGCGCCTGCAGGCCGGCGCGGCGGACTCCCTGCGCGCCGATGGCCTGTCCTATGCGGCCATGGTCGATGGCGAGCCGGTCGCCCATGGGCCGGCGGCGGCCGATGCCGGGCAGCGCGATGCGCTGATCGAGCAGACGCGCCAGGCTTTGGCCGCGCTGGCCGGCTGAGCACTCAGCGCGCGGCGGCCGCGACGATGCGGCCGTCCCGCAGCTGGAAGCGCGGCGGATTGCCCTGGCCGGCGATCTCCAGCACGTCGCCTTCCGCATAGCCCATCACGGCTGGGCAGTCCAGCCATTCCGGGTTGATGAACGGGAAATACCGCAGCGTGCCGCTGCCCTGGCTGGCGAATTCGAAAGTGGTATTGGCCACTACTTCGGGGTCCCACTGGCTGGCGTCGAATACCAGCGAGCAGCGCGCGCCGATGCGATAGGTAATGGCGGCGCCCATGCTGGCGAAGCCCAGCGCGCCGGCGTGCAGGCTGGCGCCATTGACCAGCTCCACCATGCGCGCGCCGAGACGTTCCAGGATGAGCTGCTTGAAAGACGCCTGCACGCCGTCCAGCACCAGGCGGGCATGCTGGCCCAGCGTGACCTCGTCGTAGCTCGCGCTGGGGCTCAGGGTGGCGGCGTCTATGGTCTGCGACGCGTGGGCGGCGAGCGCAAGCGTGTGGCTTCGCATGATGAAAGAGTCTCCGGGATACCGGGCGCAGCCGGATATCGCATGCTGACACCCGGATGGGGCAGCGATTTTATTGTTTTGATACAAAAGGATATTTTCACTTAATTGAGGCTGCCTGGCTGCTCTTTTTTGCCGCGGCGCCCCTAGGGATAACCCGGCCGGCGCTGGCCATGCTTCGGCCGGTGTCGAACTGTGGCGCCCGGACATGCGCTAGAGTGGCCATTCCCAGGAGCTGCGCGATGTCTTATCAACCCGGTTTTTCCGCCACCGCTTTCCTGCTGGCCGACCATGCGCGGGCGGCCATGCTGGCCGAGCTGCTCGACGGGCGCGCCCTGCCTGCCGGCGAACTGGCCCGCACGGCGGGTGTCACGGCGCAGACGGCCAGCTCGCACCTCGCCAAGCTGCTCGACGGCGGGCTGCTCGCCGTGGAAACCGAAGGGCGTCACCGCTATTACCGGCTGGCCGGCGCGCATGTCGCGCGCATGCTGGAAAGCCTGTCGGCGATGCAGCCCGAGCGTCCCGCGGTGCGCAAGGCCCTCAGTCCGCAGGCGCGCGAGTTCCGCTTCTGCCGGCGCTGCTACGATCACCTGGCCGGCCAGCTCGGGGTGGCCATCACCCAGGCCATGCAAGCGCGCGCCTACCTGGCCGCGGCGCCGGACAAGCAATTCGACGTCACGCCGGCCGGCGCCGCCTGGTTCGGCGGCATGGGAATCGACGTGGACCAGCTCCAGCCGACGCGCCGCGGGCTGGCGCGCCAGTGCCTGGACTGCACCGAGCGGCGCCATCACCTGGCGGGGCCGCTGGGCGTGGCGCTGCTTGCCGCGTTGTGCGACCGCGGCTGGCTGCGCAAGGATGCCCACTCCCGCGCGATCAAAGTCACCCCGCAGGGGTGGCGCTGGCTGGGCGAACAACTGGGGATCCAGGCGCCGGCGCTGCCGCTGGCCGCCTGAGCAGCTCAACGGGCGCCGCCGCTGCTGAAAGTTCTACTGGCCACCGCAATTTTTACGCCGCCCGCGCCGGCAGCCGGCTTGGTCGCCGGCAGCCGGCTTGGTCGCCGGCCGCCCGGGTACATGATGTGCTGCTCGATGGCTTGCAGCCGCCATCCCGGCGGCCATGCCCGCAGGAGGACATATGCCCAGATCCCCGACATCCCGGCCGGACGGCCCGGCGACGCGCCCCGGCGCGCCCGGCCGCGCGGCGCCGGTTGACGATTACGAATTCCGGCATTCCGGCCGCCGCGCGGCCGGCCATGGCGGCGGCGCGCTGGATCCTGCGCAAAGCCCCGGCGACGCGCCCGGCCGGCCATCGGGCGACGCCAGCATGGCCGGCCGTGGCCATACGCCGCAGCGGTCTCTCAAGCGCGAGACCGACGAGGAACTGGAGGGACGCTCCGGCCCTTATGTGCGCAGCGGCGAGCGCAAGCAGTCCAAGTAGACGGCTGGCCGCGCGGTTGCGTCAGGTCGGCGCGCCGCCCTGCAGTTGCGGGGTATTGCCGGGCGTGTCATGGACTTCCATCTGGTCGTGCACGCGCCGCACGCCGGTCATGTGAGTCACCGCGGTGATGAGCGCGTCGCGCTCGGCCGCCAGGATATGGCCGCCCAGGGTCACCTCGCCCGCGGCGACCGTCAGGTGGATCGCGCCGGGGTGGCTCACCAGGCGTCCCAGCTGTGCGCGCACGCGTTCGCCCAGTTGGTGGTCGCTGGCGGGCTGGTCCAGGCCCAGCCCGGAACGCACGCCGGCCGTCCAGCCGTGCAGATGGTCGGCCGCCTGCTTGCCTTCCGCCAGCAGGCAGTCGGCGGCGTCGTTGCGCAAGGCCGTCATTTTGTCGCAGAGCAGCGCGCGGCGCCGCCGTCCCGATTGGGGGTCGAGGTAATACATGGCTGCCGCGCCGAGCGCCAGCGTGGCGATGCGGTTCAGGATCTGGTTCACTTGCGTCCTCCGGGTCGGTCGGGCCGTGGCCGCGCCGGTCGGCGCGGCCGGCCGTGGTGGCACTGCGCAAGCGATGTGCCCGGCCGCGCGCGGGCCGGGCGATGTGGCGGCCTCAGCGCTTGAGGCGGGCGAAGGCGTCGGCCATGGCGCTGTTGCGCGGCTCGGCGCGGCCGGCATCGGCCTGCGGACGCCGGCCGGCGGGCTTCGCCGCGCCGCGCGGCGCTTCCCCGCCGCCGCGCCGGGCCGGCTGGGCGGTGTCGTTGAGCCGCATGGTCAGCGCCACGCGCTTGCGCGCCACGTCGACCTCCAGCACCTTGACGGTGACCGTCTGCCCGACCCGCACCACGTCGCGCGGGTCCTTGACGAATTTCTCGGCGAGCGCCGAGATATGCACCAGGCCGTCCTGGTGCACGCCGATGTCGACGAAGGCGCCGAAGTTCGCCACGTTGGTGACCACGCCCTCGAGCACCATGCCGGGGTACAGGTCGTTGAGCGTTTCCACGCCGTCCTTGAACTGCGCGGTCTTGAACTCGGGGCGCGGATCGCGGCCCGGCTTTTCCAGTTCGGCGAAGATGTCGCGCACGGTCGGCAGGCCGAAGCGCTCGTCGGTGAAGTCGGCCGGCGACACGCCCTTGAGCGCGTCGCGCTGGCCGATGATGTGCTGCACGTCGGCCTTGATCTTGGCGACGATGCGCTCGACCACCGGGTACGCCTCGGGGTGCACGGCTGAGGCGTCGAGCGGGTTGGCGCCGTTGGGGATGCGCAGGAAGCCGGCCGCCTGCTCGAAAGCCTTGTCGCCGAAGCGCGGCACCTTGCGCAGCGTGTCGCGCGTGGGGAACGCGCCGTTCTCGTCGCGCCATGCCACGATATTCTTGGCCAGCAGCGAATTCAGCCCGGATACCCGCGCCAGCAGCGCGGCCGAAGCGGTATTCACGTCCACGCCGACCGCATTGACGCAGTCCTCGACCACGGCATCGAGCGAGCGTGCCAGCTCGCGCTGGTTGACGTCGTGCTGGTACTGCCCCACGCCGATCGCCTTGGGGTCGATCTTCACCAGTTCGGCCAGCGGGTCTTGCAGGCGGCGCGCGATGGATACGGCGCCGCGCAGCGTGACGTCGAGGTCGGGGAATTCAAGCGCCGCGGTCTCGGAGGCCGAATACACCGAGGCGCCGGCCTCGGATACCACCACGCGGGTCAGCTTCAGGTCGGGGTACTGGCTCATCATGTCGCCGACCAGTTTCTCGCTCTCGCGCGACGCGGTGCCGTTGCCGATGGCGATCAGCTCGACCTGGTGCCGGGCCGCCAGCGCGGCCAGCGTGGCAATGGTGCCTTCACGGTCGCGGCGCGGCTCGAAGGGGTATACGGTGGCGGTGTCGACCACCTTGCCGGTGCGGTCGATGACCGCCACCTTGCAGCCGGTGCGGATGCCCGGGTCCAGGCCCAGCACGGCCTTGGGGCCGGCCGGCGCGGCCAGCAGCAGGTCTTTCAGGTTGGCGGCGAACACGCGGATGGCCTCGGCTTCGGCGCTTTCGCGCAGGCGGCCGATGAGCTCGCTTTCGAATGCCGTCAGCAACTTGACGCGCCAGGTCCAGCGGCACACTTCGCCCAGCCAGCGCGCGCGCGGCGCGGCGTCCGCGGCAAACAGGCCGTTGCCCAGCTTCAGAAAACCGGCGATGCGCGCCACGCAGGGGTGCGGCGTCTCGGCCTCCAGTTCGGCGTCCAGCCCCAGGCGCAGTTCCAGCACACCTTGCTGGCGGCCGCGCAGCAGCGCCAGGATACGGTGCGAGGGCAGGGTGCGCAGCGGCTCGCTGAACTCGAACCAGTCGCGGAAATTGGCGCCTTCGGCTTCCTTGCCTTCGGCCACCTTGGAATAGAGCAGGCCGGTGGACCAGAGGTGCTCGCGCATGTCGGCCAGCAGGTCGGCATTTTCGGCGTAGCGTTCGGCCAGGATATCGCGCGCGCCGTCCAGCGCCGCCTTGGCGTCGTTGATCGACGCTTCCGGGTTCAGGTATTGCCCCGCCAGCGCGGCCGGATCGCAGGCCGGGTCGGCCAGGATGGCGTCGGCCAGCGGTTCGAGGCCGGCTTCGCGGGCGATCTGCGCGCGCGTGCGGCGCTTGGGCTTGTAGGGGGCGTACAGGTCTTCCAGGCGCTGCTTGGTATCGGCGGCGGCAATCTCTTGTTGCAACTCGGGGGTCAGCTTGCCCTGCTGCGCGATCGATTCCAGGATGGCGCCGCGGCGCTCTTCGAGTTCGCGCAGGTAGCCCAGCCGCACTTCCAGGTTGCGCAGCACGGTGTCGTCCAGGCCGCCGGTGGCTTCCTTGCGGTAGCGGGCGATGAAGGGCACTGTCGCGCCGTCGTCGAGCAGCTCTACGGCGGCGGCCACCTGCGAGGGGCGGGTGCCGAGTTCGGTTGCCAGCTGGGCGAGGATTCGGGCGTGGTCGACGCTGGGCGCGGTGCTCGTGGTGGCGGAAGTGTCGGGCATCTCGATACGACGGCAAAGGGAAAACAAGGGGCGGATTGTGCCACAAGGCGCGGCGCGCCCAGCTGCGGCAGCGCTATTTTAGGCATCCCGGCCGGCCCGGGCGGGGTATCATTTGGGCCACTTCACCGCCTGCCCCGATTGATGCTGGACCTGGATATTTCCGAGTTTTTCGCCGCCCACGGCCCCCTGGCCGCGGCGCTGCCGGGCTATACGCCGCGCCCCGCCCAGGTCGAACTGGCGCAGGCCATCGGCCGCGCCATCGCGGACCGCGCCACGCTGGTGGCCGAGGCCGGCACGGGCATCGGCAAGACCTGGGCCTATCTGGTGCCGGCCTTCGTCCACGGCGGCAAGGTCATCATCTCGACCGGCACGCGCACGCTGCAAGACCAACTGTTCGCGCGCGACCTGCCGCGCGTGCGCGCCGCGCTGGCCGCGCCGGTTACCGCGGCGCTGCTCAAGGGACGCGCCAACTACGTGTGCCACTATCACCTCGACCGCCTGCAGGGCGACGAGCGCGCCCTGAAATCCCGCAGCGAGATGGCGCAGCTGCGCCAGATACAAGTATTCGCAGGCATCTCCAAGACGGGCGACAGGGCCGACCTGGGCAACGTGCCCGAAGATGCCGACATCTGGCAGCGCGTAACGTCCACGCGCGAAAACTGCCTGGGCCAGGAATGCCCGCGCATCCGCGACTGCTTCGTGGTGAAAGCGCGCCGCCAGGCCCAGGAAGCGGACGTGGTGGTGGTCAATCATGCGCTGTTCATGGCGGACCTGGTCCTGCGGGAAGAAGGCGTCACCGATCTGCTGCCCGAGGCCGATACCGTAATCTTCGACGAAGCGCACCAATTGCCCGATACCGCCACGCGGTTCCTGGGCAGCAGCGTGTCGACGCACCAGTTGCTGGACTTCGGCCGCGCGCTCGAGGCCGCCGGCCTGGCCTATGCGCGCGAGGCCGCCAAATGGAGCGAGGTCAGCCGGCAGGTCGAGACCGCCGCGCGCGAGCTGCGCCTGGCGTGCGCGCCGCTCGACCAACTGCCGGGCCGCAAGGCCACGTTCGAGGCCATCCCCGACGCCGAGCAGTTCGACGCCGCGCTGGCGGCGCTGCGGCAGGCGGTGGAGGCCGCCACGCGCGCCCTGGGGGCGGTGGCGGAAAAGCATCCCGACCTGGCCGCAGCCGCCCGGGGCGGCGCCGAAATCTCGCTGCGGCTGGCGCGCTGGGCCACGCCCGGGCGCGATGGCGCGGCGACGGATGAAGGATGGGGCCAGGACGTGCACGCGCTGGCGCCGGCTGGCCCAGACGGCCCGCCGCTGGCCCAGGCCCTGCTGCAAGGCGCGGCCGCGGCGGCCGACCACGGCGGCCCGGCGGTGCGCTGGGTCGAGCACGGGCTGCACCATGTGCGGCTGCACTCGGCGCCGCTGTCGGTGGCGCAGGCTTTTTCGCGCTTCCGCAAGCCCGGACAGGCGTGGGTGCTTACGTCCGCCACCCTGTCCGTGCACGGCGATTTCGGCCATTTCACGCGCCAGCTTGGGCTCGACGACGCCCGCACCGGCCGCTGGGAATCGCCGTTCGACTACACCGGGCAGGGCTTGCTGTTCGTGCCGCGCGACATGCCGGAGCCGCAGTCGCCGCGTTTCGCCGAGCGTTTCGTGCAGACGCTGGTGCCGCTGCTCGAGGCCAGCCCGGGCGGCGCGCTGGTGCTGTGCACGACTTTGCGCGCGGTCGAACGCGTCGCCACGCTGCTGGCCGACGCGTTCGACGACCAGGGCCACGACTGGCCCCTGCTCAAGCAGGGCGATGCGACGCGCCGCGAGCTGCTGGAACGCTTTTGCAAGCTGGACCACCCGGTCCTGGTGGGCAGCGCCAGCTTCTGGGAAGGCATCGACCTGCCGGGCGACGTGCTGACGCTGGTGGCGATCGACAAGCTGCCGTTCGCGCCGCCGGACGACCCGGTCATCGAGGCGCGGCTGCGCGCCTGCCGGGTGCGCGGCGGCAACCCGTTCGCCGAATACCAGTTGCCCGAGGCGGCCATTTCGCTCAAGCAGGGCGCCGGGCGGTTGATCCGCACCGAACGGGACTGGGGCGTGTTGATGGTGGGCGACGCGCGCCTGGTCGAAAAGCCCTATGGCAAGCGCCTGTGGCGCGGCTTGCCGCCGTTCTCGCGCACGCGCGAACTGAACGAGGTGCTGGCGTTCTATGCGCGGCGCCAGCAGGCGGCCGCATAGCGCGCACCGCCCGCGCCGCGGGCTACTTCCAGGAGAACGGGTTCCACCAGCTCTTGTCGGTGAGCAGCTTGGACTCGTCGTAGGTGCTGTTGGGGAAGTTGGTTTCGAGCACGCGTTGCGCGTCGTTCTTGAGGTCGGTCATGCCGAGCTTGTCGTACGACGCCACCAGGATGTACAGCGCCTCTTCGGCCGCCGGCGCGCCTTCGAAATCCGTGATGACGGTCTGGGCGCGGTTGGCGGCCGCCACGTACGCGCCGCGCTCGTAGTAATAGCGCGCCACGTAGACTTCGTTCATGGCGATGGCGTTGACCAGCCAGGTGACGCGCTTCTCGGCGTCCGGCGTGTACTTGCTGGCGGGGTAGCGCTTGATCAGTTCATTGAATGCGTCGTAGGACGCGCGCAGGCCCTTGGGGTCGCGCTCGGCCGGATCCTGCCCGGTGAGGTTGCTCATGAAGGCGCTGGCCGGCGTGAAATTGATCAGGCCCTTCAGGTACAGCATGTAGTCGGTGCCCGGGTGGTTGGGGTACATCTGCTGGAAGCGGTCGATGGCGGCCAGGGCCTGCTCGTTTTCGCCATCCTTCCAGTTGACGTAGGCCAGGTCGATGAGCGCCTGCTGGGCGTACACGCCGAACGGGTAGCGGCTTTCGATGGCCGTCAGGCGTTCGCGGGCTTCGGACCAGGCGCCCGCCGCGGTCTCGGCCTTGGCGTCGGCATAGAGCTGCTCGGCGCTCCAGCCCGCCGTCTTGTCATATTTCGTGTCAGTGCCGCTGCATCCTGCGATGGCCAGGGCGACTGACAGCGCGGCGGCCGTACGCAGGAGCGACCCGCGACGAGCAGGGCGGTTCGGGGAGGCAGCGGTGAGGAAAGTCACGAGCTTGGTTTCCTTGGTGTTAGGATGGCACGCTGAATTATATGATTTGTCCACATGCCCCACACAGACGCCCCTGCCGCCGCGCCGGCCGGCCTCGCGGCGGATGACGAGCCCCAGTTCATCACCGTGCCCGCCGGCACCCGCGCTGACCGCCTCGACAAGGTCCTGGCCGCCTTGCTGGGAGGGCATTCGCGCAGCCGCCTGCAGGGCTGGATCGAGGCCGGCTGGGTGCGGGTCAATGGCGCGCCGGCCAAGGTGCGCCAGGTGGTGGGCCCCGGCGATGTGCTGGCGGTCTGGGAGCAACCCGCGCCCGAAAGCCTCGCCTTCGCGCCCGAACCGGTGGATTTCGCCGTGGTCGACGAAAGCCCCGACTGGATCGTGGTCGACAAGCCGGCCGGCCTGGTCACCCACCCGGGCGCCGGCAATTGGCACGGCACCCTGCTCAACGGGCTGCTGCACCGCTATCCCGAACTGGCGCACGTGGCGCGCGCCGGCATCGTCCATCGCCTCGACAAAGACACCTCCGGCCTGATGGTGGTGGCGCGCACGGAACTGGCGCAGACGCACCTGGTGCGGCAGCTGCAGGCGCGCAGCATGGGGCGCGAATACATCGCCCTGGCGCACGGCTGGCTGGCCGGCCAGGGCGTGGTCGAGCGCGCCATCGGCCGCGATGCGCGCGTGCCGGTGCGCATGAGCGTGGACCGTCCCATCGCGCCCAAGCCCGCCGTCACGCACTACGCGCCGGCCCGCCGGGGAGCAGCCGCCAGCGGCGAGCCCGTGACCGAAGTCGTGTGCCGCCTGGAAACCGGCCGCACGCACCAGATCCGCGTGCACCTGGCCAGCCTGGGCCATCCGCTGCTGGCCGACGCGCTGTATGGCGGTGCGCCGCTGGCTGGCGCCAGCCGCCAGATGCTGCATGCGCGCGCCCTGCATTTCGACGACCCCGGCGGCCGCGGCGAGCTGGGCTTCGATGCCGCGCCGCCCGCTGACATGCGACAAGTACAGGAAACCCTGCAATGGAACGCCTGATCCACGGATTGGCCGTCGTCACAGGCCCGCAGTGGCCCGGCGTGCAATATTTCTGCACCACGCGCGCCGGCGGCGCGGGCACGGCCCCTCATGACACGCTCAACCTGGGCCTGCGCGCCGGCGACCGGCCCGAGGTCGTGCAGGAAAACCGCCGGCGGGTGCGGGCCGCGGTGCCTGGCGAGCCGCTCTGGCTGCGCCAGGTGCATGGCGCCGAGGTGGTCGACGCCGATGCCGGCCCGGCCGCCGAGCCGGCCGCCGACGCCAGCGTCACCGCCGCCCGCGGGCGGGTGCTGGCCGTCATGGTGGCCGACTGCCTGCCCGTCTTCATCACCGACCTGGACGGCACGGTGGTGGGCGCGGCGCATGCCGGCTGGCGCGGCCTGGCCGGCGGCGTGCTCGAGCACACCTTGCACAGCCTGCGCGCCAAGGCGCCCGGCGCGCGCGGCTGGCGCGCCTGGATCGGGCCGGGCATCGGGCCAGCCGCCTTCGAGGTAGGGGCCGATGTGCGCGCCGCCTTCGCCGCCGACGGCGCCGAAGCGCAGGCCCTGTTCGCGCCGCGCCCGGACCGCCCCGGCAAATGGCTGGCCGACCTGCCGGCGCTGGCCTTGTTGCGGCTGCGCCGTGCCGGCGTCGAGGACGCGCATGCCAGCGGGCTGTGCACGGTATCGGACCCCGGGCGCTTTTTCTCCTACCGGCGCGACGGCACGACCGGCCGGATGGCCCTGCTCGCGTGGCGGGAATGAGGCCGCCGTGCGGCGGCGCGGCAGCGGCCGGCCGGCCCGCCGCCGCGCCGCCGCGGTTATCCTTGTATACCCGCATTGACAGCCCCTATGCCGCCATGCACCATCGGGCTGTCGCGCAGTCATCAACACAAGGTGCGGGCTCGCGCCAGATGTCTCGCGCCGGACCATAATATGGTGTCGAAGTGAACGCCCCTCTTTCCGCTGCATGGCCCGTTCCGGTTAGCGTGGCGCCGGACGCCCTGGCAGAAATCCAGGCCGAATTCTCGCGTGAATGGCTGCGCCTGTGCGACGACGCCCAGCGCGGCGCGCTGGCGCCTCCCGCCGACCGGCGCTTCCGCGGCCCGGCCTGGCAGGCCAGTCCGCAGCACACGCTGCTCGCGCATGCCTACCTGCTGTCGGCCCGCACGCTGTCGCGCATGGTCGATGCCGCCCAGGTGGGCGAACCGCTGCGCAACCGGCTGCGGTTCTCCATCATGCAATGGGTCGACGCGCTGTCGCCATCCAACTTCCTGGCGTTCAATCCCGAGGCGCAGCAATCCGCCATCGAGACCGCCGGCCGGGCGCTCAGCGACGGCCTGGCCAACCTGGTCAACGACCTGCGCAAGGGGCGCATCAGCCAGACCGACGAAACCCAGTTCGAGATCGGCCGCAATGTCGCCACCACGCCGGGGCAGGTGGTGTACCAGAACCGGCTGTTCCAGTTGATCCAGTACGCGCCGCAGACCGACACCGTGTACGAGCGGCCGCTCGTGATCGTGCCGCCCAATATCAACAAGTACTACATCCTCGACCTGCAGCCGGCCAATTCCTTCGTGCGCTACGCGGTGGAGCAGGGCCACACCGTGTTCATGGTCTCGTGGCGCAATCCGCTGGCTTCCGACACCGATGGCGTCGACCGCGCCACCTGGTCGCAGTATCTCGAAGAGGCCGTGCTCAAGGCGCTGGAGGTCGCCAGCGACATCACCGGCCAGCCGCAGGTCAATGCGCTGGGGTTCTGCGTGGGCGGCACGTTGCTGGCCTCGGCGCTGGCGCTGGCCCATGCGCGCGGGCAGCGGCCGGCGGCGTCGCTCACGCTGCTGACCGTGCTGCTCGATTTCCACGACACCGGCGTGCTGCAGGTGTTCGTCGACGAGGCCCACGCGCTGCTGCGCGACCAGCAACTCGGCCAGGGCGGCCTGATGGCGGGCCGCGACCTGGCCACCACGTTCTCGTTCCTGCGGCCCAACGAGCTCGTCTGGAACTATGTCGTGGGCAACTACCTGAAGGGCCAGACGCCTCCTGCCTTCGACCTGCTGTTCTGGAACGGCGACAGCACCAACCTGCCGGGGCCGTTCTTCGCCTGGTATTTCCGCAACACCTATCTCGAGAACAATCTCAAGGTGCCGGGCCGCGCGCAAGCGGCGGGCACGGCACTCGACCTTACCCGCCTGGACGTGCCGGCCTACTTGTACGGTTCGCGCGAAGACCACATCGTGCCCTGGACCGCCGCCTATGCGTCCACGCAGTTGCTGCGCGGTCCGCAGCGCTTCGTGCTGGGCGCCTCCGGCCACATCGCCGGCGTGGTCAATCCGCCGGCGGCCGGCCGGCGCAGCTACTGGGTCAGCGACGATCCGGCGCTGCCCGGCGACCCGCAGGCGTGGCTGGCGCGGGCCGCGGAACACGCCGGCAGCTGGTGGCCGGACTGGTCCCGCTGGCTGGCCACGCATGCCGGCGCGTCGCGGCCCGCCCGCACGCGCCTGGGCAATGCCCGCTACCGGCCGGTCGAGCCGGCGCCGGGCAGCTATGTGAAGGTCCGCGCAACTTGAGCGCCCCACCCGGGTCGAACGGTTTGCAGCAAGCAGTCATTTAGGCGCCCAGCGCGCAGGAGGAAGGGACATGAGCGGGAAACTGGCATACGTCACCGGAGGGATGGGCGGCATCGGCACGGCGATCTGCCGCCGGCTCGCCAAGGACGGCTTTCGCGTGGTGGCGGGCTGCGGCCCGCGCCGCAACTACCAGCAATGGCTGGATGAGCAGGCGGCGCAGGGCTATACCTTCCACGCATCGGTCGGCAACGTGTCCGACTGGGATTCCACCGTGGCCGCCTTCGAGAAAGTGGTCGCCGAGCTCGGCCCGGTCGACGTCCTGGTGAACAACGCCGGCATCACCCGCGACGGCCTGTTCCGCAAGATGTCGGCCGACGACTGGCGCGCCGTCATCGATACCAACCTCAACAGCCTGTTCAATGTGACCAAGCAGGTCATCGACGGCATGGTCGAGCGCCAGTGGGGCCGCATCGTCAACATCAGTTCGGTCAACGGCCAGAAGGGCCAGTTCGGGCAGACCAACTATTCCACCGCCAAGGCCGGCATCCATGGTTTCACCATGGCGCTGGCCCAGGAGGTGGCCAGCAAGGGCATCACGGTCAATACCGTGTCGCCCGGTTATATCGGTACCGACATGGTGCGCGCCATCCGGCCGGACGTGCTCGAGAAAATCGTCGCCACCATCCCGGTGCGCCGGCTCGGCGCGCCCGAGGAGATCGCATCCATCACGTCGTGGCTGGTGTCCGACGAGGCGGGTTTCGCCACCGGCGCCGATTTCTCTCTCAACGGCGGCCTGCACATGGGCTGACCGCAACCGGCCGGGAGGCGCCAGGCGGCCTTTCCGGCTTACACTTGGAATAGTTCAAAGTTAAAGAGATCGCCCGATCTCGGGGACAACCATGACGCAAGCACAGAACGGCGCCAGCCTGCGCCTGATCAAAAAGTACCCCAACCGCCGGCTGTACGACACGCAGACCAGCACTTACATCACCCTGGCCGACGTCAAGCAGCTCGTGCTGGCCAACGAAGAGTTCCAGGTGGTCGATGCCAAGAGCGGCGACGACCTCACGCGCAGCATCCTGCTGCAGATCATCCTCGAAGAAGAGAGCGGCGGCATGCCGATGTTCTCGTCGAACATGCTGTCGCAGATCATCCGCTTCTATGGGCACGCCATGCAGGGCATCATGGGGTCGTACCTGGAAAAGAACATCCAGGCGTTCATGGAGATCCAGCAGCGCATGGCCGAACAGTCCAAGGGCCTGTACGGCAGCCAGTTCGGCCCTGAGGCCTGGGCGCAGTTCATGAATGTGCAGACGCCCATGCTGCAGAACATGATGAACAACTACATCGACCAGAGCAAGAACCTGTTCGTGCAGATGCAGGACCAGATGCAGGACCAGACCCGGGCGATGTTCTCGTCGTTTCCGTTCACGCCAGGGGGCGGCACGCAGGGCGGCGGCCGCAAATAGCGCGGGCGGGCGAGGGCCCGCGAAACCTGCTCGGCTTGCGATATGTCAGGAGCCTGTCAGGACGTTCGCGATACAGTAATGAAAACGGTTCTTGTTTATTAAACGGAACCGTTTTCTCGTTCTGTATCTAGAGGCTCCGCATATGTTGAAGAAAATCCTGGCGCTGGCCGCTGGCCTGGCGCTGTCGGGTTCTGCTCTCGCCGTCGAATACCCCATCGGCGAACCCGCGCAGAAGGGCGGCATGGAAATCGGCGCGGTCTATCTGCAGCCGATCGAAATGGATCCGCCCGGCATGATGCGTCCCGCCAAGGAGTCCGACGTGCACCTCGAGGCCGACATCCACGCCACGGCCGACAACAAGACCGGTTTCCCGGAAGGCGAATGGGTGCCGTACCTGGTGGTCAAGTACGAAATCCAGAAATCCGGCAGCCCGAACGCGCAGAAGGGCCTCTTGATGCCCATGGTGGCCAACGACGGCCCGCACTACGGCGACAACGTCAAGCTCGAGGGCCCCGGCAAGTACAAGCTGAAATACTTCATCGCGCCGCCCGGCGCCGACCACGCCAGCCATTTCGGCCGCCATACCGACAAGGAAACCGGCGTCGGTCCCTGGTTCGAACCGTTCGAGCTCGAATACGAGTTCGTCTACGCCGGCACCGGCAAGAAGGGCGGCTATTGATGGCGCGCCGCCGTCCTGCCTGGCTGGCCGCGCTGGCGCTGTGCGCCGGGCTGTCGGCCGTCCTGCCCGGGGTGGCGCGGGCCGAATTGCCCACCTTCAAGCTGACCTTCAAGCCGGACGGCACCTTCGAGCCGGCCCGGCTGGTGGTGCCGGCCGGCCGCTTCAAGATCGAGCTGGTCAACGAAAGCAACGAGCCGGTCGAATTCGAAAGCATCCCCTTGCGCAAAGAGAAGGTCATGGGGCCCGGCGTGAGCTCGTTCGTGGTGATCACCATTTCGCGGCCGGGCGAATACCCCTTCTTCGACGACTTCCACCAGGACGTGCGTGGCACGCTGGTAGTCACTCCCAAGGACTGATCCGGCATTCATGGAACAGGTACTTTTCATTGTCTGGCGCGAAAGCGTCGAAGCGCTGCTCGTGGTGGGCATCCTGTATTCATGGCTGCGCGCCGCGCCCGAGGGCCGGCGCGGCCTGCCGTACCTGTGGGGCGGCGTGGCCGCCGGCCTGGCGCTGGCCGTGGCGCTGGCCCTGGTGCTGCTGGGCGTGTCGTCGTGGCTGAGCGACGAGGGGCAGGAGTGGTTCCAGGCCATCATGTCGCTGGTAGCTTGCGCCCTGGTGGTGCAGATGGTCGTCTGGATGAAAAAGCACGGGCGCACGCTCAAGCGCGATCTCGAAAGCGGCGCCCATGCCTCGGCGGCCCACGACAACTGGTGGGGCCTGCTGGTGCTGGTCATGATCGCCGTCGCGCGCGAGGGCAGCGAGACGGTGGTGTTCCTGTACGGCAGCCTGGCGGCCGGGCAGGGCGGCGATACCGCCATGCTGGCGCTGGCCGGCATGGCCGGCTTCGCGGTGGCGCTGCTCACGTTCTGGCTGCTGCAGCTGGGCGGCAAGCTCATCACCTGGCGGCGCTTCTTCCGCCTGACCGAAGTGCTGCTGCTGTTGCTGGCCGGCGCCTTGCTGGTAGGCGGCCTGGACCACCTGATTTCGCTGGGCGTGCTGCCCACCGTGATCGATCCCGTCTGGGACAGCTCCTGGCTGCTCGACGACAGCAGCGGCGTGGGCAAGGTCCTGGCCGATTTCGCCGGCTATCGCGCTTACCCTGCGTTGATATCGGTGCTGTTGTGGGCGGCCTACTGGGTGGTGGTGTGGGGCCTGTTGCGGCGTGCCGGACGGCCGCCCAGCGCGGCGCCCGTGCCCGCTTGAGGGTTTTGCGTTGAACGGCCGGCAGTCCTGCCGGCCATGGCGTTTGAAGGTTGATTCGATGGCAGCCGTACTCGGGCGCTCCGCCGCCCGCTTCGCTGATTTCCTGCGCGACCACGCGCCCCTGCTGCGCAAGCTGCAGTGGTGCGTGGTCGGCGCCTATGCGTTCCTGCTGATCGTGCCGGCGCTGCTGCCGCTGCCCGACAACGCGGCGTCGGTCTTCAACAACCTGACCATCCTGGCGCAGTTCGCCTTCTGGGGCATCTGGTGGCCGTTCGTGCTGGTTTCCATTCCGCTGCTGGGCCGCGCCTGGTGCGGCTGGCTGTGCCCCGAGGGCATGCTCACCGAATGGGCCAGCGAGCGCGGCCGCGGGCGCTCCATTCCCAAATGGATGCGCTGGGGCGGCTGGCCGTTCGTGGCGTTCGCGCTGACCACGGTCTATGGGCAGCTGGTCAGCGTGTACCAGTATCCGCTGGCGGTGCTGGCCGTGCTGGGCGGCTCCACCATGGCCGCCATGGTGGTGGGTTACCTGTACGGGCGCAACAAGCGGGTCTGGTGCAAATACCTGTGCCCGGTGAATGGCGTGTTCAACCTGCTGGCCAAGCTGGCGCCCTGGCATTTCAAGGTCGACGAAGCGGCCTGGCGCCACCCTGTCATCCGCATCGAGCCGGTCAATTGCGCGCCGCTGGTGCCGTTGCGGCACATGAAGGGCGCGGGCGACTGCCATGTCTGCGGGCGCTGCAGCGGCTACCGGGGCGCCATCGCGCTGACGCCGCGTTCGCCCGAGCAGGAAATCGTCAAGATCGCCACTGGCGATGCCTGGCAGACCGCGTTGATCTGCTTCGGCCTGATGGGCATCGCCATTGGGGCGTTCCTCTGGAGCGCCAGCCCCTGGTTCGTGACCGTCAAGCAATGGGCCGCCACCTGGCTGGTCGAGCACGACATCCTCTGGCCGCTGCTCGACAACGCACCCTGGTTCATCCTGACCCATTATCCCGAGATGAACGACAGCTTTTCGTGGCTGGACGGCGCCGGCATCCTGCTGTTCGTGGTGGGCTGCACGGTGTGCGTGGGCGGCGTGGCGTTCGCCGCGCTATGGCTGGCCGACCGCGCCGCCCCCGCCAGCCTGGCAGGCGGCCGGCTGGCGGGCGTGCACCGGCTGGCCCAGGCGCTGATCCCGGCCGCCGGCATCGGCGTGTTCCTGGGCCTGTCGGCCACTACCGTCACCCTGCTGGGCCACGAGGGCGTCTCGACCAGCTGGGCGGACCCGGTGCGTTTTACGCTGCTGACGCTGGCGGTGGGCTGGTCGCTGCGCCTGCTGTGGCGTCTGCTGGCCCAGCGGGCCGTCGCGTGGCCGCGCAGGCTGGGCGCCTGGCTGCTGGCCGCGGCCGGCCTGGTACCGTTCTGCGCGGCCTGGGTGCTGTTCTTCGCGATCTGGTAGGCGCGCCGCGGCGGCGTTATCATCGGCCGTCCTTCCTTGCCGTGCCGTGCCATGCCTTCCTACGCGTTCCGCCTGCTCAATGTGTTCGCCGAAACCACATTCGGCGGCAACCCCTTGTGCGTGTTCGAGGACGCGCGCGGCCTGTCCGAACAGGTCATGCTCGACCTGGCGCGGCAGTTCAATCTTTCCGAGACCACGTTCGTCCTGCCCAGCGACCGCGCGGATGCGCGCGTGCGCATCTACACGCCCGGCTATGAAATGCGTTTCGCCGGGCATCCCACGCTGGGCACCGCGCACGTGGTGCGCCAGCTGGCCGGCGCCGGCGATCGCCTGGCGCTCGAATTTGCCGCCGGGGTGGTGCCGGTAAGCGCGCAGGGCGCTACCTGGACCTTCACCGCGCCGGCCGGCGGCGCGCCCCGCACCGCGCCGGCCGCGCTGCCGGCGGCCGAGATCGCCGCGCAACTGGGGCTGGACGTGGACGACCTGGCGGACGCGCCGCTGTGGGTCGACACCGGCGCCGACCAGCTGTTGGTGCCCCTCAAGACGCCGGCCGCGGTGGTGCGCGCACGGCCCGACAGCAGCCGCCTGGAACAGTGGCAGCCCAGCAGCCTGGGCCGCAAGACGGCCTATGTGTTCGCCTTCGATCCCGAGCCGGGGCCCGAAGGCCGCCGCAAGGTGCGGGCGCGCTATTTCTTCACGAAAGAAGGTGGGGGCGTGGCCGAGGATCCGGGCACCGGTTCGGCCTGCGCCAACCTGGGCGGCTGGCTGGTCGCGCAGGGCGGGCCGCTGCCCGCGCGCATCCTGGTGGAACAGGGCGACCTGGTCGGCCGCCCCTGCCGCCTCTACCTGGATGTCGCGCCGGACGGCGCCATCCAGGTGGGCGGCAATGTGATCGAACTGGGAAGCGGCACGGTCCGCCTCCCGTAGCCCGGCCGGGGCTTACTACTTGGCTTCGGCCTTGGCGGGATCGACCTTGATGTCGTTCTGCACCTGCTTGACGCCTTCCACGTCGCGGGCCACGCGGGCCGCCTGCTCGGTCTCGGCTTCGGTGCCCACCGTGCCCGTGAGCGTCACCGTGCCATTGGTGGTTTCGACGGCGATATCCAGCGCGCTGAGCGTCTTGTCCGCGACGAAGGCGGCCTTGACTTTGGTGGTGATGACGGCGTCCGAGGCGTACTCGCCCATGGATTGCTTGGGCGCGTCGCCCTGGGCATGAGCCGCCGTGCCGAACACGGCGCCAGCGCCCATGGCGGTGGCGACGATCAGTTTGCGCAGTTGCATGGTCGTTCTCCTTGTTGGGTGGCGGTCGGTGGGGCGGCAGCCGCCGCGGGCTGCCCCAGGCTGCCTATTTTTTCCTGAAGGCGCCGCTCAGGATGGACAGCAGCGCCAGGATCAGGAACACGAAGAACAGGATCTTCGCAATTCCCGCGGCGCCGGCGGCGATGCCGCCGAAGCCCAGCACCGCGGCAATGATGGCGATGATGAAGAAAACAACGGCGTAATACAGCATGTCGTTTCTCCTCGAATGAAAGGGGAATCAGCGATTGGCGTCGAAGAAGGCCCGCACTTCTTTTTCGGCTTCTTCCTTGGTCTTGCCGTAGCGTTCCTGGATCAGGCCGGCCAGCCGTTCGGCGTTGCCCTCGGTGCGGGTCAGCTCGTCGTCGGTCAGGTCGCCCCACGCGGCTTTCGCTTTACCAGTCATTTGCTTCCACTTGCCTGCAACGATGTCGTTGTTCATGGTGGTTCTCCTGGTTGATGAGCGTGTTACCACCGTACGTGGGCCTGCCGCGCAGTGTCAAACGCGGCTGTAGAAAAATGTAAGCGCGCGCGCGTCGTCGCCCCCGGCTGCGGGCGCGGCGCTATTGGCGGCAAGCGGAGTTACAGTTCCGTAAAGTTTTGAGTCGCTTTGACGGGGCGGCGTAACAGGGGCTCAGGCGGCTGCGATGCGGTTTGCCAGGTGCTCCAGCGCCGCCTCCACCTGGTCTACCAGGATCAGGCACAAGTCGCCTGCCGCCAGCCGCGCCAGCGCGCTGTCGATGGCGCGGAACTCGCCATGGATTTCCTCGATGTGGCGAGCGCGCCGCGCCTGCGCCAGGCCCTGGCGCAGCAGGGCCAGCACCTCGCCGTCGGCGCGCCCGCGCTGGCATTGGTCCTGGTACAGCAGTACGTCGTCGAAGGCGTCGCCCAGGATCTCCGTCTGGCGCCGCAGGTCTTCGTCGCGCCTGTCGCCGGCGCCGCTGATCACCACGCTGCGGCGCGTCGCGGGCAGGGCGTCGACGGCCTGCACCAGCGCCGCGATGGCATCCGGGTTGTGGCCATAATCGGCGATGACCGTGGCGCCGCGATAATCGAACACGTTGAAACGGCCCGGCGCGGTCCGGGCATCGCTGGCGAATCCCGCCAGGCCGCGGCGGATGACGTCCCAATCCAGTCCCAGCGACCAGGCGGCCGCGATGGCGGCCATGGCGTTGTCCACCTGGAACGCGATCGCGCCGCCGCGGGTCAACGGGATGTCGGCCAGCGCAAGGGCCACTTCGGCCGCGCCTTGCGCGGCGATGATGGCCGGGCCGTCGCGGTAGACCACGCGATTTCCCTGCGCGCGGTGAGTGGCCACCAGCGGGTGCGCGGCATCGCCCGAAAAGAGCGCCACCTTGCCCGGGCACGCCGCCGCCATGGCGGCCACCAGCGGGTCGGTCGCGTTGAGCACCGCGGTGCCGGCGGCATGCACATACTGCACGATCACCCGCTTGACCACGGCCAGGTCTTCGATGGTGCTGATGTAGCCCAGCCCCAGGTGGTCGCCCATGCCGAGATTGGTCACGATGGCCACGTCGCAGCGGTCGAACGCCAGGCCTTCGCGCAGGATGCCGCCGCGCGCGGTTTCGAACACCGCCGCGTCGACGCCGGGATGCGCGAGGACGCGGCGCGCGCTGCGCGGCCCGCTGCAGTCGCCGGTGTCAATGCGCCGCGCCCCGATGTAGACGCCGTCGGAATTGGTCATGCCGACCCGCCGGCCGGCGCAGGCCAGCAAATGGGCAGTCAGGCGCACCGTGGTGGTCTTGCCGTTGGTGCCGGCCACCGCCACGACCGGGATGCGGCCCTCGTCGCCATCGGCGAACATGCTGGCGATGATCGCCTCGCCCACCGCGCGGCCCTTGCCGAACGACGGGCTCAGGTGCATGCGCAGGCCAGGCGCGGCATTGACCTCCACCACGCCGCCGTGCTGCTCTTCGAGCGGCAGGTGCACGGTCTCGGCCACCACGTCGACTCCGCAGATGTCCAGGCCGACCATGCGCGCGGCCGTCACTGCCCGCGCGGCCAGGTCAGGGTGGACTGCGTCGGTCACGTCGGTGGCCGAGCCGCCGGTGCTGAGGTTGGCATTGTGGCGCAGCGCCACCAGCGCGCCGGCGGGCGGCACCGAGTCGGCGTGATAACCCTGCGTGGCCAGGGTGGCCAGCGCAATGTCGTCGAAGCGGATCTTGGTCAGCGAGGTGGCGTGGCCGTCGCCGCGCAGCGGGTCGGCATTGACCTGTTCGACCAGTTGCCGGATCGAATGGCGGCCGTCCCCGGTGACTTGCGGCGGATCGCGGCGAGCCGCGGCGACGAGCTGGTCGCCGACCACCAGCAGGCGGAAATCGTGGCCGGGAATGTAGCGCTCGACAATCACGTCGGCGCTGATCCGGGCGGCCGCTTCGTACGCCGCCAGCACCTGCTCGCGCGTGCGGATATTGACCGCCACGCCGCGTCCCTGGCTGCCGTCGCGCGGCTTGATCACCACCGGCCCGCCCAGCTCGCGCGCGGCCTCCCAGGCCGCCTGCGCATCGCGCACCGGGCGGCCCTGCGGCACGGGCACGCCGGCCGCCTCCAGCAGCATCTTGGTCAGGTCCTTGTCCTGGGCGATGGATTCGCCGATGGCGCTGGTGGCGTCGGTCTCGGCGGCCTGGATGCGGCGCTGCCGGCTGCCCCAGCCGAATTGCACCATGCTGCCCCGGGTCAGGCGGCGATAGGGGATGTTGCGCGCCAGCGCCGCATTGACGATGGAGGCGGTGCTGGGTCCCAGGCGCAGGTCTTCGTCCAGTCCGCGCAGCTGCGCCAGCGCGTCCACGACGTCGAACGGGGCATCCGCCAGCGTTGCCTCGAGCAATAGCGTGGCCAGTTCAACCGCGCGGCGGCCTACTTCTTCCTCGCTGTATTCCACCACGACCTGGAACACGCCCGGCTCGACGGTGGCGGCCGTGCGGCCGAAGGCGACCGGGCAGCCGGCGTGGGCCTGCAAGCCCAGCGCCACCGCCTGCAGCACGTGGGCGATCGACAGCGCGCCCTGATGGCCCTCCGGGCGCAGGCGGCCGATCTGCGGGAAGCGCGCGCGCAGCCGCGCCTCGAAATCGGGCAGGTGTTCGTCGACGGCGCATTCCGCGTCGCTGCATGTAATGATGGCTTCGATGGCGGTGTTGCGGCTCCACAGGTTGGGGCCGCGCAAGGCTCGGATACGGGAGACGTCCATGGGGCGGATTCCTTTTTGCGCCACGCCGGCGGCGGCGCGGCATGACGCTTGGTTATTGTTGGATCCAGCGGCGCACGCGGTCGATGGTCGGGCCGGAATAGGCCTCGTCGGACTGCAGCAACAGGAAGTCGCCGGGCCGCAGGCGCTCGAACATGATGTCGATGGCGCGGCCATGGTCGGGTTCCTCGTGCACTTCAGCCACGCGCGCGCCTTGCGCCAGGCCCTGGCGCAGCAGCGCCCGCGCCTGGCCCGCGGGGCGGCGGCTCGGCACCGTGGCGTCGTCATACAGCACCACCTGGTCGAACGCGGCGCCGAGCAACCGGCCCTGCTCGACCAGGTCGGCGTCGCGGCGGTCCGCGCCGGCGGCATAGACGGCGCACCGCCGGCCGGCCTCGAAATGCGCGGCCGCCGCCAGCAGGGCGCGCAGCGCGGGCACGTTGTGCGCGTCGTCCACCACCACGGTGGCGCCGCCGCGCTCGAATACCGTGAACTGCCAGGGGGCATCGGCCTGGTCCACGTCGAAGGCCTCGATGCCGGCGCGCATCAAGGCTGCGGGCAAGCCCAGCGCCCAGGCCGCGGCGACCGCGGCCAGAACATTCTCGACCTGGAAGCCGACGCGCCCGCGGTGCGTGAGCGGCACGGCGGCGACATCGGCCAGCGCCGTCTCGCGGCTGCCGTCCGCCAGCACGATGCGGCCGTCGCGCACGAACACGGCGCGCCTGCCCTCGGCAAGCTGCGCGTCGATGGCGGGCAGGGCGGGATCGATGCCGAAATAAAGCACCTCGCCATCGCACAGCCGGGCCATGTCCGCCACGCGCGGGTCGCGCGCATTGAGCACGGCCGCGCCGCCGGGCAACACCACGTCCACTTGCGTGCGCAGCACGTTGGCCAGGCGTTCGGCATCGTCGATGTCGAAGTCGCCCAGGTGATCGCCTTCATCGAGGTTGGTGATCACGCCGACCTGGCAGCGGTCGTAGGCCAGGCCCTGGCCCAGGATGACGCCGCTGTCGTTCTCGATGACGGCGGCTTCGACGGTGCGGTTCATCAGCAGGCGCCGGCCGTTGGCCCAGTCGGCGCGGTCGCCGCCCTGCACCAGGCGGTTGCCCACGTACAACCCTTCGCTGCAGGCCAGCCCCGTGCAGCGGCCCGACAGGCCCAGCAGGTGCGCCACCAGGCGCGCCACCACCGTCTTGCCGTTGGTACCGGCGACGCCCACGATGGGAATGCGGCCATCTTCGCCGGCGGGGAACAAGTGGTCGACGATGGCGCGGCCCACCGGGCGCGGCGTGCCGTCAGCGGGCTTGAGATGCATGAGCAGGCCGGGGCCGGCATTGACCTCGACAATGGCGCCGCGCTGCGCTTCCAGGGGCTGCGCGATGTCTTCGGCCACCAGGTCCACGCCGGCCACGTCCAGCCCCACGACCTGCGCGGCCAGCACCACGGCGGCGGCGGTGTCCGGATGCACGCGGTCGGTGACATCGAAGGCGACATTGCCGCTGCGCTGGATCAGCACGCGCCGGCCGGCCGCCGGCACGGCGTCGGGCGCCAGCGACTGGCGCGCCAGCTCGAGCCGGGCGGCCGAGTCCAGCCGCACGATGTTCAAGGGATGATTCTCGGTGCGGCCGCGGCGCGGGTCGGAATTGATCTGCAGTTCGATCAGTTCGGCCACGCTGGCGCGGCCGTCGCCCACGATCCAGGCCGGCTCGCCGGCGGCCGCGGCGACCAGGCGGTCGCCCACTACCAGCAGCCGGTGCTCATTGCCGGGAATGAAACGCTCGACCAGCACGCCGCTGCCCTCGTCGACGGCGATGGCGTAGGCCGACTGCACGTCGGCCTGGCTGGCCAGGTTGATGAACACGCCGCGCCCATGGTTGCCATCGCACGGCTTGACCACGACCGGCAGGCCGATGTCCAGCGCCGCTTCCCAGGCGGCCTCGGCGCTGTCGACGCGGCGCCCTTCGGGCACCGGTATGCCGCAGTCGGCCAGCAGCGCCTTGGTCAGGTCCTTGTCGCGCGAGATGCCTTCGGCGATGGCGCTGGTGCGGTCAGTCTCGGCCGTCCAGATGCGCCGCTGGCGCGCGCCGTAGCCGAACTGCACCAGGTTGCCCTCGAACAGCCGGATGCAGGGAATGTCCCGGTCGTCGGCCGCATCCACGATGCAGGCGGTGCTGGGGCCCAGGCAATGCGTATCGGCCAGGTCGCGCAGCCGCGCGACGGTGCGCGCCACATCGTAGGGACGGTCTTCCATGGCGGCCAGCACCAGTTCGCGCGCGGCCGCCAGCGCCGCGCGCGTGACCTGTTCCTGCCAGGCCCGCACCACCACCTTGTACACGCCGCGCCGCGACGTTTCGCGCGCCTTGCCGAAGCCGCCCGGCAAGCCGGCCAGCGTCTGCAGTTCCAGGGTCACGTGCTCCAGGATGTGGCCGGGCCAGGTGCCTTCGCGCAGGCGCTGCAGGAAACCGCCGCGCACGCCGGGGCTGCAGCGGTGCTCGATCAGGCCGGGCAGCCAGGACGACAGGCGTTCATAGAAGCCCGCGATGGTGTTCGACGGGCTGTCTTCCAGGTCGCCGATGTCGATCCAGGCTTCCAGCACCGGGCGGTAGGTCCAAATGTTCGGGCCGCGCAAAGCCACGACATCGAGAAATTCAATGTCTTTGTTTTTCATGGAGTAGGGGGTAGGGGCGCGTCGGCGGACAGGAAGCCCCGCATGAGGTGCGGCGGGGATGTCGGTGCAGGATGGGCCGATGCGAGAGGGCGGTCGATTCCTAGGTGGAAATTGGCAAAACCGGTGCTACTATACGCCGCCTTTTTGCGCCGATAAACTCGCGCTGTTGTAAGGAAGGGACACGTTCGGCCAGGCCGATTCCCGGCCCGGCCGGACAGCCATCCATGAACAGAAAACAGCTTCTGCCCGGCTTGCCCGGGCAAGCCGGCGCCGCCGGACACGACGCGATGCAGTCCCGCCTCGCGCCCGGCGAAGCCATTCTGGCCTGGATCGAGACCGACCTGGACGCGCGCCTGGCATTCCGGCCCGGCCTGGTAGTGCTGACCGACCGGCGCCTGCTGGCCCGCGACCCGGCCGACGGCCAATGGCATACCTGGCGGCGCACCCCGGCGCTGCGCCTGGCGTTGTACGACCACGCCGGCGCCGCCGCGCTCGAACTGCACGATGGCGGAGCGCGCCTGGCAGTCTGGCGCTTTACGCTGGCCCATCATGCGGCTGCGCTGCGCCTGCAGGCGCGTTTCGAGGAAACCCGGGGCGATCCGTCCGGCGCGCCCGCGGCGGGGCCTGCCGCGGGCGCTTGTCCGTCCTGCGGCGCGCCGCAGGCGGCCGGGCAGTCCGGGTGCGCGGCCTGCGCACCCGCTCCGGCTGCCCCGCCTTCGACCTGGGCGCTGCTGCGCCTGTGGCGTTTCGCCCGTCCCTATCGCGGGCCGTTGCTGGCCGGTTTCGTGCTGACCTTGCTGGCGACGGCGGCCACGCTGGTGCCGCCGTACCTGACCATGCCGTTGATGGACGATGTGCTGATTCCGTTCCAGAACGGCGCGCCCATCGACTACGGGCTGGTGCGCCTGTACCTGGGCGGCCTGCTGGCTGCCGCCGCGCTGGCCTGGGGGCTGGGCTGGGCCCGCACCTATATCCTGGCGTGGGTCAGCGAGCGCATCGGCGCCGACCTGCGCACCACCACGTACGAACACCTGCAGCAATTGTCGCTGCAGTACTTCGGCGGCAAGCGCACCGGCGACCTGATGTCGCGCATCGGCAGCGAGACCGACCGCATCTGCATATTCTTGTCGCTGCACCTGCTCGACTTCGCCAACGACGTGCTGATGATCGCCATGACCGCGGCGATCCTGTTTGCCATCAACCCATGGCTGGCTCTCGTGACGCTGGCGCCGCTGCCTCTCATCGTGTGGATGATCCACGCGGTGCGCGACCGCCTGCGCCACGGGTTCGAAAAGGTCGACCGCATCTGGGCCGAGCTCACCAACGTGCTGGCCGACACCATCCCGGGCATCCGCGTGGTCAAGGCTTTCGCGCAGGAAAAGCGCGAAGTGCAGCGCTTTCGCGCCGCCAACAACCGCAACCTGGAAATCAACGACCGCGTCAACAGCCTGTGGTCGCTGTTTTCGCCCACCGTGACGCTGCTGACCGAAATCGGCCTGCTGGTAGTGTGGGTGTTCGGCATCTGGCAGGTCGCCAACAAGCAGATCACGGTGGGCGTGCTGGCGGCGTTCCTGGCCTATATCGGCCGTTTCTACACCCGGCTGGACTCGATGAGCCGCATCGTCTCGGTGACGCAGAAGGCGGCCGCCGGCGCCAAGCGCATCTTCGATATCCTCGATCACGTGTCCAGCGTGCCGGAAGCCGCCCGGCCGATGTCGCTGGGCCGCGTGACCGGCCGCATCGAGTTGCGCGAGGTGGCGTTCCGCTACGGCAACCGCTCGGTCATCCACGGACTGGACCTGTCCATCGCGCCGGGCGAGATGATCGGCCTGGTGGGCCACAGCGGGTCCGGCAAGAGCACGCTGATCAACCTGATCTGCCGCTTCTACGACGTTTCGGAAGGCGCCATCCTGGTCGACGGCGTGGACATCCGCGCGCTGCGCATCGCCGACTACCGCCGCAACATCGGCCTGGTGCTGCAGGAGCCGTTCCTGTTCTTCGGCACCATCGCCGACAACATCGCTTATGGCCGTCCGCAGGCCACGCGCGCGGAGATCGTCGCCGCGGCCCGGGCCGCGCATGCCCACGAGTTCATCCTGCGCCTGCCGCATGGCTACGACTCGCTGGTGGGCGAGCGGGGGCAGGCCCTGTCCGGCGGCGAGCGGCAGCGCATCTCGATCGCCCGGGCCTTGCTGATCGACCCGCGCATCCTGATTCTGGACGAGGCGACTTCTTCGGTCGATACGGCCACCGAGAAGGAAATCCAGAAGGCTCTCGACAATCTGGTGCGCGGCCGCACCACGATCGCCATCGCGCACCGCCTGAGCACGCTGCGCCGCGCTGATCGCCTGGTCGTGCTCGACCACGGCCGTGTCGTGGAGCAGGGCGGGCACGAGGCGCTGATGGCGCGCCAGGGGGCCTATTACCGCCTTTACCAGGCGCAAGCGCGCCCCGATGCCGAGTTGCGCGATGACGGCGACGATGACATTGCCGGCGCGGACTGGCCCGCGAGCACGCCATGAACCTGCCTGCCTACGACTTGCGCCGCAATGCCGAAGGCCGGCTGGTCTTCGTGGCGGCCGACGGCCTGGCGCACGAAGGCGTGCTGGCGGTGCGCGCTTTTCCCATCAGCGATCCCGAGCGCGGCATTTCGATCATCGGCGCGGCCGGCCAGGAGCTGGCCTGGATCGAAGACCTGGCCATGCTGCCGACGCCGCTGCGCCAGGCGCTCGACGATGCGCTGGCCGAGCGTGAATTCATGCCTGAGATCCTCCGCATCGACGCGGTATCCGGCTTTGCCACGCCCTGCGAATGGCGGGTCGACACGGATCGCGGGCCGACGGCCTTCACGCTCAAGGGGGAAGAAGACATCCGCCGGCTGGCGGGGCAGACGCTGTTGATCGCCGACAGCCATGGCATCCATTACCTGGTGCGCGATGCGGCCGCGCTCGACCGGCACAGCCGGCGGCTGCTCGATCGCTTCCTGTAGCGCTACGCGCGCCGGAACGGCGTGTGCGCCTCCAGTTCGCCCAGGTAGCCGTCCACCATCTGCGTCTCGCGGCCCAGGAAGTCCTCGATCGCGGCGGCAAAGCGCGCATCGGCGATCCAGTGCGCCGACCAGGTCGGCGCCGGCAGCAGGCCGCGCGCCATCTTGTGCTCGCCCTGCGCGCCGCCCTCGAAGCGCGCCAGCCCATGGCGGATGCAATAGTCGATGGATTGCAGGTAGCAGGTCTCGAAATGCAGCCCGGCCACGAATTCCAGCGCGCCCCAGTAGCGGCCATACAGCGTGTCGCCGCCTTGCACGTTCAGCGCGGCCGCGATGGGCTCGTCATCGCGCTCGGCCACGATCAGCACCAGGGCGTCCGGCTGTGCCGCATGGACGCGGCGGAAGAATTCGGCGCTCAGATAGGGAGGGTTGCCATGCGCAAAATACGTGCGCCGGTAGCAGCGATAGAAGAATTCCAGCGCGCCGGCGTCGATCTGGGCGCCGCGCAGCCAGCGGTGGCGGATGCCGGCCGCCTGTACCTTCTTGCGGTCCTGGCGGATCTTCTTGCGCTTGTCGTGGTTCAACGCCGCCAGGAAGGCGTCCAGGTCGGCGTAGCCGGCATTGCTCCAGTGGAATTGCACGCCCTCGCGCACCAGGTAGCCGGCCTCGCGCAGGGCCGCCAGGTCGCGCGCGTGGGGGAACAGGATATGCAGCGACGAAACCTTCAGCCCCTGCGCCAATTCGATCAGCCCGCGCGCCAGCGCCAGGCGCTCGGACGGCCCCGCCGCCAGCAGGCGCGGCCCGCCCACCGGGGTGAACGGCACCGCCGCCAGCAGCTTGGGGTAGTAGCGCAGGCCGTGGCGTTCGAAGGCGTCGGCCCAGGCGTAGTCAAAGACATACTCGCCGCGCGAATGCGATTTCAGGTACAGCGGCACGGCGCCGGCCAGTTGTTCGCCATGCCGCAACAGCAGGTAGTGCGGCGCCCAGCCGGTATCGGGCACGGCGCAGCCCGTGTCGTGCAGGGCCGACAGGAATTCGTGGCGCACGAACGGCTGCGCGCCCGCCAGGGCGTTCCATTGCCGCGCGTCCACCTGGGATAGGGATGTCGTGATTGCCAGCCGGGTAGGAGAGTCCATGGCGCAATGATAAAGTCCAGGGCCTGGCGCGCCGAAAGCAGCCGCGTCCTGAATGATCCCCGCTGTTTGATTGCATGAACATTTCCGTATCCGCCGCCGTCCCCTCCGGAGTGCGCCGCCAGGCGCTGGCCGCGCTGGCCGCCTGCGCCTGGCCCGACAAGCTGGCCGCGGTGCGGGCCATCGACGACGCGGCGCCGCTGGAAGCGCACGCCACGCTGGCCGAGCCGGCCGGGCTGCCCGGCCGGCCCGCGGCCCCGGCGCTGGTGCCGCCCGCGCAGGTCAAGCAGCGCTCCGTGCAGTCCGCCGAAGGGCGCGCAGCCTTGCTGCACGCGCTGGCGCACATCGAATTCAACGCCGTCAACCTGGCCCTGGACGCGGTCTGGCGCTATGCCGGCATGCCCGACGCCTTCTACCGCGACTGGTTGCGCGTGGCCCGCGAAGAGGCCTATCACTTCGAACTGCTGAATACCCACCTGGGCGGCCTGGGCCACGCCTATGGCGACTTCCCGGCGCACAACGGCTTGTGGGAAATGGCCGAGAAGACCCGCGGCGACCTGCTGGCCCGCCTGGCGCTGGTGCCGCGCACGCTGGAGGCGCGCGGCCTGGACGCCTCGCCGCTGATCCGCGACAAGCTGGCGGCGGCGGGGGACGCGCGGGGCGCGGCCATCCTCGACATCATCTTGCGCGACGAGATCGGCCATGTGGCGATCGGCAACCGCTGGTATCGCCACTTGTGCGCCGAGCGCGGGCTCGACCCGCTGGCGTGCTATGGCGAACTGGCTGCAAGCTATGGCGCGCCGCGCCTGCGCGGCCCGTTCAACCTGGCGGCGCGCCGCCAGGCCGGATTCGACGAGGCGGAGCTGGACGCGCTGCAGCGGCCGTAGCGGTATTGCCCGACGCAGTTACAGCGCGATACCAGGGCAAGGCCGGCCCGCGGCCGCCGGGCCGCGCCTGACGATAGAATCGACGCCATGATGACTCCACGCTTCTTGCCCCTGCTGGGCCTGGCCGTACTGGCCGGCGCCGCCCATGCCGCGCCGGCCGCCGATGCGGCCAGCCCCGCCGATGCCGCCGCCTTCGCCAGCTGCCTCGCCCAATTGCGCGGCCCCGCCGCCCAGCAGGGCGTGTCGGCCGCCACGTACGACACCCATACCCGGGGGCTGGCGCCCGATATGAGCGTCATCGCCTCGCTGGACGCCCAGCCCGAATTCAAGACGCCCATCTGGGACTACATGGCCGGCCTGGTCGACGACGAGCGCATCGCCGACGGCCGCGAGGCGCTGGCCCAGTGGCAGCTGCAGTTGCAGCGGGCGCAGTCGCAGTTCGGCGTAGACCCGGCCACGGTCGTGGCGGTGTGGGGCGTGGAAAGCAATTTCGGCAAGCGCCTGGGCGGCCGGCCGCTGCTGACTTCGCTGTCGACGCTGTCGTGCTTCGGACGGCGGCAGGCATATTTCCGCGGCGAATTCTTCGCCACCCTCAAGATCATCCAGCAGGAACATGTCCGCCCCGAGCGCCTGAACGGTTCATGGGCGGGCGCCTTCGGCCAGACCCAGTTCATGCCGTCGACCTATCTGCGCCTGGCGGTCGATTTCGACGGCGACGGCCGCCGCGACCTGGTCGACAGCGTGCCGGACGCGCTCGGTTCGACGGCCAATTTCCTGCAGCGCGCCGGCTGGAAGCCGGGGCTGCCGTGGGGCTTCGAGGTCGTCCTGCCCGCCGGGCTGGACACTGCCTCGGCGGGGCGCCGCAACAAGCGCGCCATGTCGGCCTGGGCGGCGCAGGGCATCAAGCGTGTCGATGGCCAGCCCCTGCCGGCGGGCGACACGCCGGCTGGACTGCTGCTGCCGGCCGGGCCCGACGGCCCGGCCTTCCTGGTCACGCGCAATTTCGACGCGCTGTACTCATACAACGCGGCCGAAAGTTATGCGCTGGCCATCGCGCACTTGTCGGACCGGCTGCGCGGCGCCGGCCCGTTCGTGCGCGCCTGGCCCACCGACGACCCGGGCCTGTCGCGGGCCGAACGGCGCGAACTGCAGTCGCTGCTGATCGCGCGCGGCTTCGACATTGGCGAGCCGGACGGCCTGATCGGGGCGCGCACTCGCCAGGCGCTGCAGACGGTCCAGCGCCAGGCAGGGCTGCCGGCCGACGGCCGCGCCGGGCAGAAGGCGCTGCAATGGCTGCGCCAGAATGCCCCCGACCGGCCCGCCGCCGGGCTCAATGCGCCGCCGGCGGATTGAACACGTAGGCATCCATCGACAGCACGCCATGGCTGATGCCGCCGTCCATCACTTCTACGTCGGCATCGGGCGCCGCCGCGCCGGCGGCGATCAGCAGCGGCAGGTAGTGCTCGGCCGTGGGATGGGCGCGCCGGGCCTGCGGGGCGGCTTCCAGGTAGCCGACCAGGGCGGCGCGGTCGTGGCGGCGCACGGCCTGTCGCGCCCAGTCCGTGAAGGCCCGCACATAAGGCTCGTCCGCGCCGTCGCGCTGGCGGAATTCATACAGGTTGTGCGTGAGGCTGCCCGAGCCGACGACCAGCACGCCTTCGCCCGACAGCGGCGCCAGCGCCTGTCCCAGGGCCCACGCCGACGCGGGCTGCAACGTGGCCGGCAGCGACAGCTGGACCACCGGCACGTCGTGCTGCGGGTACATATGCAGGAGCGGCACCCAGGCGCCGTGATCCAGCCCGCGCTCCGCATCCAGCTCGACCCGCTGGCCCGATTCGCCCAACAAGGCGGCCACGCGCGCCGCCAGGGCCGGGTCGCCGGGGGCGGGATACCGCAGGGCATAGAATTCGGCGGGAAAGCCGCCAAAATCGTGGATAGTCGCGGGGTGGGGGCTGGCGGTCGCCGCCAGCCCGCGGGTCATCCAGTGCGGGGATACGATCAACACGCCACGGGGCCTGGCCAGGCGCTGGCCGAGCGCGGCCAGCAAGGGGCCCGCCCGTCCGGGCTGCAGCGCGAACGTCGGGGCGCCGTGGGATACGAAAAGCGTCGGTTGGGCATGCATGGCGGGAAATCTCCGATAAGCTAGGCCGGGTAGTCCAGCAAACTGTAATTGCATCCCACGGCGGGATAAATAGCCCATTTGTGGATATATTGTTCCAGGATGGTGGTTAATATGGACCGATTCGAAGAGATGCGCGTATTCACCGCCGTGGTCGAAGCGGGCAGCTTCGTCAAGGCCGCCGAGACCTTGCGCATGTCCAAGGCCGGCGTGTCGCGCCATCTGACCGAATTGGAGACGCGTCTTGGCGCCCGCCTCATCCAGCGCACCACCCGGCGCCAATCGCTGACCGAGGAAGGTCAGCTGTTCTACGAACGTTGCAAAGTCCTGCTGGCGGAGGTCGAGGACGCCGAGACCGAAGTCAACAGCCGCAGCGGCGAAGTCGGCGGCCTGCTGCGCGTCAACGCGCCGCTGACCTTCGGCGTGCGGCACCTGGCGCCGCTGTGGGGCGTGTTCAAGGCCCAGCATCCCAAGCTGATGCTGGACATCACCCTGGCCGATCGGGTGGTCGACCTGGTCGATGAAGGCTACGACATGGCGGTGCGCATTTCGCAATTGGCCGACTCCACGCTGGTCAGCCGGCGCCTGGCCTCCACGCGCATGGTGCTGTGCGCCAGCCCGGACTACCTGCGCCGCCACGGCGCGCCGGCGCACCCGCGCGAACTCGCCGCGCACGGCACCATTGCCTACAGCTACTGGGCCGGCCGCGACGAATGGCGCTTCCTCGGGCCGGAGGGCGAGGTCAATGTGCGCATCCAGCCGCTGATGCGCGCCAATAACGGCGATACCTGCCTGGCCGCTGCCCTGGCGCACCTGGGCGTTGTCCTGCAACCCACCTTCCTGGTCGGCGAAGCGTTGCGCGCCGGCGAGCTGGTCGAGCTGATGCCGCAATACCGCTGCGCCGAACTGGGCATCTACGGGGTCTACCCGACCCGGCGGCACGTGCCGCCGCGCGTGCGCGCGCTGCTCGAGTTCCTGGCGGCGCATTTCGCGCAGCCGCCCTGGCCGGAATGAACCCGCCGGCGCACCGGTTCCGGGCGGCGCCGCGCCCGCCCCGCTTGTCTACGGCGAACTTCAAAGGAGCACACACGATGTCCCGCTTTCTGCCCCGTACTGCCCGTTCCGGCATGCTGGCGCTGCTGTGCGCGTCATCCATGGGCCTGGCGCACGCGGCCCCCGTGGCCGAGGTGCATGCCGCCGCCCAGGCGCAGCGCCAGCCAATGCTCGACACCATGCGCGACCTGGTGGGGATTGAATCCGGCAGCAAGGACCTGGAAGGCCTGAAGCAGCTCGCCGGCCTGGTGGCCGGGCGCCTGAAGGCGCTGGGCGGCAAGGTCGAGGTCATCGCGCCCGCTGACATCACGCGGCTGTCCGATACGCCGGAACAAGTGGGCGCCATGGTGCACGCCGAGTTCCAGGGCAGCGGCGCCAGGAAGATCATGCTGATCGCCCACATGGACACGGTCTACCAGCGCGGCATGCTGCAGGACCAGCCCTTCCGCGTGGAAGGCGGGCGCGCCTACGGGCTGGGCATCGCCGACGACAAGCAGGGGGTGGCGGCCATCATCCATACCGTGGCGCTGCTGCGCGAACTCGGGTTCAAGGAATACGGCACCCTGACCGTGCTGATCAATGGCGACGAGGAAATCAGCTCGCCCGGTTCGCGCAACACCATCACCCGCCTGGCCGCCGAGCAGGATGCCGTGTTCTCGTTCGAGGGCGGCGGCAAAGACGGCAATCTCAGGCTGGCCACCAGCGGCATCGGCGCGGCTTACCTGACCGTCACGGGCAAGACCTCGCACGCCGGCGCACGCCCCGAGGGCGGCGTGAATGCGTTGTATGAGCTGGCGCACCAGGTGTTGCAGATGAAAGACCTGTCGCAGCCGGACCAGGGCTTGAAGCTGAACTGGACGCTGGCCCAGGCGGGCACGGTGCGCAATGTGATTCCCGGCCAGGCCACCGCCCAGGCCGATGCCCGTTCGCTGCGCGTAGCGGATTTCGACGCGCTGGAGGCGGCGATGCGCGAGCGCATCCAGCACAAGCTGCTGCCGGAATCGAAAGTCGACCTGCGCTTCGAAGTGCGGCGCCCGCCGCTCGAGGCCACCGCAGCCTCGCGCCGCGTGGCCGGCCACGGCGTGGCCATCTATGAAGAGCTCGGCCTGCCCATGAAGGTGCTGGACAAGGCCACCGGCGGCGGCACCGACGCCGCCTTCGCCGGCGTGCGGGCGCGCGGCGCGGTGGTGGAAGGCATGGGGTTGAGCGGTTTCGGCGCGCATTCCAACGATGCCGAATACGTGCAGATCGAGACCATCGTGCCGCGCCTGTACCTGGCCGCCCGCATGATCATGGATATCTCGCGCGGCAAGCTCGACGCCCGGTAAGCATCATGGCGCGGCGGGCGCCGCCGGTTTCGGCCGGCGCGCCGGCCGCAGGGCGATGAACGGCAGGTCCTGCATCACTTGCCGCGCCATGCGCACTACTGCATGCAGGCCGTCCGCCTCGGGCGCGCGCGCATAGGCCGCGCAGATTTCCAGCGGGCGGAACGGCACGCGCTGCCCATAGCGGATCACCGAGCCGCGCGCCAGCTCGTCGGCCAGCACGCAGGCGGGCAGGGCGCTTATCCCCACGCCGGCGCAGACCAGTTTGGCGATGATCGCCACGCTGTTGCAGGTATTGAAGGCGGGCGCGGGCGTCTGGCCGGTGTTGCACCATTCGGCCACCAGTTCGTACAGCGGGGAGGGCGGCGGCACGCTCAGCAGATTCAGGCCCTGCAGGTCGGCGGGCTTGAGCGTGGATGACGCCAGCGGCCGCGCGGCGCTGCCCAGCCAGGCGACCTCGGCCGCGGCCAGCGGCTCGAGGCGCATGTGGCGGCTTACGCCCGGATCGGCCAGGAAGGCGATGTCCAGCTGGTTGGCATTGAGCTTGTCGCACAGCACGAAGCTGTTGGCGACCGTGATCTCCACTTGCACGCGCGGATAACGGGCTTCGAGCCGGCGCACGATTTCCGGCAGGCAGATCATGGCGACCATCTCGGACGAGCCCATGCGCAGCGAACCCTGCAGCGGATCGCCGGTGCGCAGGCGCGCCTCCAACTCATCGAACAGGCCCAGGGCCTGCCCCGCGTACCGTACTGCCACTTCGCCTTCGGCCGTCAGCACCGCGCGCCGGCCTGCGCGCTGGAACAGGCGCGCGCCGACCGCGTCTTCCAGTTCGCGCACCCGCAGCGAGACGGTGGGCTGTGTCACGTGCAACTGCGCCGCGGCGGCGTGGAACGAACCATGCCGGGCGATGGCCAGCAAGGCCTCGATCTGCGCCAGGGAAAACCGTTTCATCAGAAAAACCTATCGAAATGGCGGTTGAATCCTAATTAGATATTGTTTTTTCTTATTGATAGCATGGAATAACTGTAGCTTCCTCACTTACCCGCGCCTGCCATGAACAAAGCCCGCCTGTTGCGCCAATTGATCGATGCGCCCGAAATCCTGCCCCTGCCTGCCGTGTTCGACGGCTTCAGCGCTCGCATGGTCGAGTACAGCGGCTTCGGCGCCGCGTTCATCACCGGCAGCGGCGTCAGCGAATCGCGCCTGGGCCAGCCCGACGTGGGCTTGATGGGCCTGGAAGAAAACGTGGCCGCCGCCCGCGCGATCGCCGCCTGCTCGGACCTGGTGCTGCTGGCCGACGGCGATACCGGGTATGGCAACGCGGTCAATGTGCATCACACAGTGCGCGCCTTCGAGCAGGCCGGCGTGGCCGGGCTGATGCTCGAAGACCAGGTATGGCCCAAGCGCTGCGGCCACATGCGCGGCAAGGAAGTGATTCCCATGGAGGAAATGGTCGAAAAGATCCACGCTGCCTGCGAGGCCCGGCGCGACCCGGATTTCGTCATCAAGTCGCGCACCGATACATTGGCCACCGACGGCGTGGGCGCGGTCATCGAGCGCCTGAACGCCTATGCCGAGGCCGGCGCCGACCTGCTGTTCGCCGATGCGCTGATGACCCGCGAGCAGATCGACACCGTCGTGCGCAATGTGTCCAAGCCGCTGTGCGTGAACATGGGCTTCGGCATACGCCAGCGTTCCACCACGCCGCTGTTGTCCGCTGCGCAGCTGCAGGCGCTCGGCGTGGCGGTGGTGATCTTTCCACGCATGCTCAGCGCCTGCGCGCTGATGGGCATGCAACAGGGGCTGGCCCTGCTGCGCGAATCGCTGGATACGGGCGCGGTGGTCGACCGCCCGGACCTGCTGGTTTCGTTCGAAACCCTGAACAGCATCATGGGCATGGCGCAGATCCAGCAACTGGAAGAACGCTTCCTGACGCCGGCGCAGAAATTCGCCAAGTATCGCGGCGGCGCGGCCGGCCCCGTCGCGGAGGCCGGGCGTGGCTGAGTGCGGCGCCGTGCCCGCCCAGGCCGGCTTGCCGGCCGGCGCGATCGATTGCCACGCCCATGTCATGCGCGTCGACGCGCCGCTGGTGCGCCAGCGGCATTCCGCCCCGGCGCGCGACGTGACCGTCGAAGAATACCTGGCGGTGCTGGACGCGCATGGCGTGCGCCGCGGCGTACTGACCGCGCCGAGCTTCTACGGCACCGACAACGGGCTGCTGCTGGAGGCGCTCGGCCATGCGCCGGACCGGCTGCGCGGCACCGCCATCGTCGATCCCGGCATCGGCGACGCCGAACTGGACGCCCTGCGCGCGCAGGGCGTGGTAGGCGCGCGCTTGAACTGGGTGCGCCGCGCGACCCTGCCCGACCCGGCCGGCGCCGCCTATCGCGCGCTATACGCGCGGCTGCGCGAGCGCGACATGCATATCGAGCTCTACGTCGAAAGCGCGCACCAGGAGCACATCCTGCCCCCCATCCTGGACAGCGGCGTGCGCCTGGTGCTGGATCATCTCGGCAGCCCCGATCCCGTACAAGGCCCGCACGGCGCGGCGTTCGCGCGGGTGCTCGCCGCGTTGCAGACCGGGCGCGTGTGGGTCAAGCTGTCGGCGCCGTACCGCCTGGCCGGGGCCGACGCGGCGCCGTACGCCCGGGCGCTGCTGCGCGCCGGCGGCCCGCGGCGGCTGGTGTGGGCCACGGACTGGCCATGGGTGGGCTTCGAAAACGCCGTGACCTACCGGCAATGTATCGACTGGCTGTTCCAGTGGGTGCCGGACGACGCGCAGCGCCAGGCCATCCTGGTGGACACGCCGCGCGAACTATTTCACTTCCCAGGGGCATAGACCCCGCGAGCGAGCAGGGCACAAGGAGACACATCCATGAAAACCATGACAAGCATTGCGCTGGCCGCCATGTCGTGCGCGCTGGCCGTGTCGGCCTGGGCGGCCGGGCCCATCCGGCTGATCGTCCCTGCCGCGCCGGGCGGCGGCACGGACGGCTTTTTCCGTGTCCTGGCCAAGGACGCCGAACCCCATTTGAAGACCTCGGTGGTGGTGGTCAACGTCGGCGGCGCCGGCGGCAGCATCGGCGTATCGCAGATGGTGCGCGCCGAGCCGGACGGCAACACCGTGGCGGGCGTGTGGATGGGGCCGGTGACGGTCGCCCCGCATACCGTGCCGGTCAACTACGGCCCGCATGACTACATTCCCGTGCTGCAACTGACCAGCGCGCCATATGTGCTGTGCACCCGCGCCGAATTTCCAGCCGACGACGGCGCGGCTTTCGTCGATACCCTGCGCAGGCATCCCGACCAGTACACCTTCGGCACCGACGGCGCCGGCGGGCCGGCGCAGCTGGCCACCGTGCGCGTGTTCCGGCCGCTCGGCATCCGCCAGCGCGACATCCCGTACAAGGGCGCCGGCGAGACGCTGCTGGCGCTGCTGGGCAGGCAGATCGACATCTACGTGGGGTCGATCCCGCCCATCATGCCCTATGTGAAGAACGGCCAGGCCAAATGCCTGATGGTGACCTCCGCCGCCAAGGTGCCGGACCTGCCGCGCGCCATCAGCCTGGACGAATTGCAGCTGGGGCAGGAGGAAACCCTGTTGTGGCGCGGCCTGCTGGCGCCCAAGGGCACGCCGCCGGAACGCATCGCGTATCTGGAAAAGGCTTTCGAGGCGGCAGCCCAGGCGCCGGGCACGCGAGAGTTCGTGGCCAGCGCGGGCGAGCAGATCGTCATCCTCAAGGGCGAAGCGCTGCGCCAACGGATCGATCGCGAATACCAGGCCCTGGGCGAACTGGTGCGGAGCCTGCACCTGGGGCGTCCGGGCCCCTAGAGCCTGTTCACCCTGAAAGGAGCCGCCAGCTCAGCGGTGGAAACCGTAGGCGCGCATGACCTGGCTGACCTTCGGCCCCTTCAGGTAGAACAGGAACGAACGCGCAGCGAGGTTTTCCCGGCCGTTTTCGAGCAGGACCGCATCCTGGCGGATCGGGTCGTACAGCGTCGTCGGCACGATCCAGGCCGAACCGCCCACGAAGCGGCTGTCCCGGTAAATGTGCGACAAGGTCACGAAGCCCAGGTCGCTGTGGCGGCCTGACAAGAAGCGTTCCGTGTCCGAGAACGTGCGGCGTTCGACCAGCTTGCCCGAGACCGCGCCGCGCAGGCCGAGGCGATCCAGCACCTGCATGGCGGGACGGCCATAGGGCACCAGGCTCGGGCTGGTAATGGACAGGCTCTGGAACCGGTTGCGCTTGAGCACGTCGCCCTGCGGGTCGACATAGCCTTCCTGGGGCGACCACAGCACCAGCACGCGCGTGGCATAGGTATAGCGCGTGCCCGGCACGGCCTGGCGCTCGGCCTCCAGGCGCGCCGGCAGCACCTCGTTGCCGGCCACGAGGACATCGTACTCGGCCCCCTGCCTGATCTGCGCATAGAGCTGGCTGGTAGGGGCCGTGGAAAGCACCACCGTGTTGCCGGTCTTCTGCTGGAAGTCTTCGGCAATGGCGCGAATGGGGGCGGCCACGTTCGACGCCACCGCGACCTGCACCTGCCCGGCCTGCGCCGGCAGGCCCGCCATACAGGCAAGCAGGGCTGCGGCCAGCAAGCGGATGCGCGCAGTCATTGGGTTCGGAGCTGCCGGGCAGCTTGGTTTCCTGTCCATATCAGGCGTGTGATTTGATCACATTCGACGCGCCGCGCCCACCCTCGGCCAGGCCCGCGCGCAGGGAATCCGCGAGATTAGGGGCAATGAACCCCCGAGATACACGAAATAAAAAGTCGCAATATGAAGTTACATACTGGGGTGGCCACGCCGGCCTTTCCAGGAGAATGCAATGAACGACCGTTACGACCAACAGCCCTTGAAGTGGCCGAGCGACTTCCCGGCCAAGCATTGAGGCCGCGCGGCCGGCCTGCGGGCCGGCCGGGTCAGGCGCAACTGGCGGCTGCCGCGGCGCTGCCGCCTATCTGCCGGTCGCGGCCGGCCAGCATCCCGCATAGCGCCAGCAGGGCGCACAGCGCGGCGCACAACAGCAGCGGGGCCGTCCAGGCGCCGGAGGCATCGTGCAGCATGCCCAGCAGCGCGGGGCCAGCCGCCGCCAGCAAATAGCCAATGCACTGCGCCATGCCCGACAAGGCTGCCGCCTGCCGCGCGTGGTGGACCCGCAGGCTGACGAACGACAATCCCAGAATGATGGCCGCGCCGGTGCCGACGCCGAACAGCACGCTCCAGGCGCTCGCCCAGGCGGGCAACAGCAGCAGGCCGGCGGCCGCGGCCAGCGAGGCCAGCGCGGCCATGGCCGCCGCCAGCGACTGGTCGCGCAGCCGCCGCAGCAAGGGCACCAGCAGTATCCCCGGCGCCGCCGTGGCCAACTGCATCAGGCCATGCAGCGAGCCCGCTTCGCGGGCCGAGTAGCCGGCGTCTTGCAGCAGGGCCGGCAGCCAGGCCACCGCGCCGTAATAGACGAACGAATTCAGTCCCAGGTACAGCGTCACCTGCCATGCCAGCGGCGAACGCCACAGCCCGGCGCCTGCGCCATGCGGCGCCGGGCGTGCCTGCGGCACGGCGGCCGGCCGTCGCGCCAGTTGCGGCAGCCAGGCGAGCATGGCCAGCACCGGTAGCAGCCCGAAGGCGGCAGTTGCATGGCGCCAGCCCCATCCGGGCAACTGCGCCAAGGGGACCGTCACCGCAGATCCCAGCGCCGCCGCCAGGCCCATGGCCAGCACATAGGCGGCCGTCACACCGGCAATCTGGCCGGGAAAATCGCGCTTGAGCAGGCTCGGCAGCAGCACGTTGCCAATCGCGATGCCGGCGCCGAGCACCGTCGTGCCCAGGTACAGGGACCAGGCCGGCCCGGCCATGCGCACCGCGATGCCCAACAGCACGGCGAGCAGGGCCCCCAACAGCGTCCGCTCCAGGCCCCACGCCTGGCCGAGCCGCGCGGCGAACGGCGAGACGGCCGCGAAGGCCAGCAGCGGCAAGGTGGTCAACATGCCCGCGGCGGCCGTGCCCAGGCGCAGGTCGGCGGCAATCAGGTCCAGCGCCGGCGCCACGGCGGTGATCGGAGCGCGCAGGCAGGCGGCAACGGCCAGAATCCCCAGGATAGAGACAGCCGAAGCGGTGTACGTATTCGAAAAGCGAGACATCAGGCAATGCATCCAGATAGTGCAAGGCCCTCATCTTAAAAATGGCGTTGCCTTGTTGAATCTGGATAGAATGACAAGAAGTTTCTAAAAACAGCCAAGCCATGGCACACGTCGCCGTACCTGTCTGCTTCGACCCGGATCGCCTGCCCCAGCCGGCCATTGCCCTGCAGCTCGATGTGCGGGCCCACGATGAAGAGGCCCCCATCCATACGCATCGCAAGGGCCAACTGGTGATCGCGCTGCGCGGCGGGGTTACCAGCGAGGTGCCCGGCGGCCTGTGGATGGTGCCGCCGCATTGTGGCGTCTGGATACCCGGCGGCGTGCCGCACAGCAACCGCATCACGCCCAACGGCCGTGTCTGCTTCCTGCTCGTCGAGCCCAGCGCCGCCGCGCTGCCGCAGGCCTGCTGCACGCTGTCGCTTACGCCGCTGGTGCGCGAACTCATCCTGCACCTGGCGCAGCAGCCGCACGAGTACGCCGCGGGCGGCGCCACCGCCCGGCTGGTCGCCGTGCTGCTGGAGCAATTGGCCCAGATGCCCACGGAACGACTGTACCTGCCGATCTCGACCGATCCCCGGCTGCGCAGGATCGCCGGCGCCCTGACGCAGGATCCGGGCGACCGGCGCACGCTGGCAGAATGGGGCGCGCGGGTGGCAATGAGCGAACGCTCGCTGGCGCGCATGGTGCTGCGCGAGACCGGCATGACCTTCGGCCGCTGGCGCCAGCAACTGCAACTGATCGCCGCCCTGCAGCGCTTGTCGTCGGGCGTCTCGGTGCAGCGCACCGCCGACGACCTGGGCTACGAATCGGTCAGCGCCTTCATCACCATGTTCAAGAAAGCACTGGGCAAGTCGCCGGCGCGGTATTTTGCCGACCGGCGCGACGGGCCATGACGGCTGCCTGATGTCAGGCCACCGGGCCGTCGGGAATGGGCCGGGTGCTCAGCGATACCGCCACCGTAGCGCGTTCGCCCGGCGCGAGGGTCAGCGCATCGTCCAGCGCCCGCGCGGTTTCGACGCACAGCATGCCCCGCCAGGCATCGTCCGCCAGGTCGTCCAGGCGGCTGGCCTTGGCGGGGCCGGGATTCCACACCACGGTTGAACGCGACGCGCTGGATGCGACGCGGATGCTCCTTCGCCAGCCCGGGTCCCGCACCACGAGCGGCGCATCGGTTTCCAGGTACAGGCGATCCGTTTCGCCGTCGAGCCGCACCGGCCCGAGCTGGCGGCGGCGCACCCAATCCTGCGCCATATCCAGGTAGTCGCGGCCGTGCAGGCCATCGACCGCGACCTGCCGGCTGTCCGATACCGCCAGGTAGGTGTGCAGCGCCAAGGCGGTGGTGCAGGACTGCGTGCCCCTGTTTTGCACGCACAGCGCCAGGCTCAGCTCCCGGTCGCAGCGGATGCGCAATGTCAGCCGCGCATCATGCCGCCACCCTGGCGCGCAGCCGGGCGGGGCATCGAAGCCGAGTTCGAGTTCCGCCGCATCGGCTTCGACGCGTTGCGCGATGAGCTGCCAGTCGGCCTGGCGCACCCATCCATGCGAGGGCGCGTCGGCGGGCGCGCCGGCGCCGGCGCTGTCGCGTACCGCCCGGGGATTGCGGGCGAAAGTCGCAAACCAGGGCCAGCAGACCGGCACGCCGCCGCGCACCGGCCGTCCCGGGACAAAGTGCGCGCGCTCCGACAGCCAGACCAGCGGCGGTTCGCCGGCCGGCGCATAGCTGAGCAATTGGGCTCCCTGGCGGGCCACCAGCGCGGTGCCGTGCGGCGTGCGCATCCGCCAGCCCTCCAGGTGGCGGATGGCCAGGGGCATGATGCTGGCGGGAGGCATGGCGCTGGCGTCGCGGTGCGCTACAGGATGTACTTGAGGTACTGCTTCAGGCAGGCCTTGGCGTCCCGGATGTTGTGCCGGCGCATTGCCTCGGCACGATCGGCATCTCCTTCGCACATCGCCTTCAGGATCTCGCATTGCTGGCGCACGCCGGCTTCGGCGCGGCCGGGCAGGATGACAATGCGCCGGATGATCACCTGGGTTTTCTCGTTGATGCTGTCCAGCGCCCGCGTGAGCTCCGGATTGTCCGCGGCCTGGATGCATTTGGCGCGGAACGCGCTGACCTCGTCCATGTAGAGCTCGAAATTACCCTGCTTGACGGCTTCGGAGACCGGTCCGGAAAAATATTCGTACAGGTCGCGCCATTCGGCGGGGGCGGTATTCTGCGTTGCCAGCCGCACGCACAGGCCTTCCAGCACTTCGCGGATATCGTAGATGCGAAAGACCTGCTCGGGCCCCAGCCGGGCCACCATTGCGCCGCGATTGGGCGTGCGTTCGATCAGCCCGCGCTGCTCGAGCTCGACGAACGCATCACGCACCCGCGTACGAGGGATGCCGAACTCCGCCGAGAGGTCGTACTCATTCAGCTTCGAACCGGGCGGAAGATCGCCCTTGGCGATGCGCTCGCGCAGGACCAGCGACAAGTCCTGGGCGGCCGAACGACTCCCTTTTCGTGCGGCGGCCGCGCCGCTGCCGGCGGTGGTCCGCTTGCGGGGGGAAGTTGAGGTGGCCATGGCAGATGGGACCGCGAATTGAAGACAGGGGAGTGTATTAATCGGCACCCGCGGGCGTCAAACCACGGTACTGCGCAGGCAATCGCCGCGCCCGCGTCCCGGACATGTCCCAGGCGCGGGCGCGCGGCGATGCGGGCCGATGTCAGGGTCGCACGCCCGCCTTGTGCTTGGGGCCGAGGCTGATTCTCAGCGCTCCCTGGGCGGCGCCGATGAAGCGCGCCAGGTAGCGGCGCGTTTCGCGCGGGTCGATGACGTCCTCCACGCCGAAGGCTTCGGCGGTCCGGAACGGCGAACCGAAGCGGCGCAGTTTTTCCTCGATCTCGGCCTCTTTCTGCCTGGGGTCGTCCGCCGCCTCGATTTCGCGCCGGAATGCCGCCGCGACGCCGCCTTCCACGGGCAGCGAACCCCATTCCGCGGTCGGCCAGGCGAGTTTCAGGCCGATGCCCACCTTGTCGGTGGCCGCCATGCCCGCCATGCCATAGCACTTGCGCACGACGACGGTCGCCATCGGCACCGTCGCCTGCAGGCTGACGAACACGCTGCGCATGCCGTCGCGCAGCGTGCCTTGCGCCTCGGCGTCGCGGCCCACCATGAAACCCGGGACGTCGACCAGGAAGACCAGCGGAATGTGGAAGGTATCGCACATCTCGATGAAATGCGTCTGCTTGCGCGCGCCCGCCGCGTCGATCGCGCCGCCGTAGAACATGGGATTATTGGCGATCACGCCGACTACGTACCCGTCCAGCCGGGCCAGCGCCGTGATGACGGCTTTGCCATAGCTCGGCTGGATCTCGAACACCGATTCCGCGTCGAAGATCATATTCATGACGCGGCGCATGTTGTAGGCCTTGCGCCGGTCCTGCGGCACGATCGTGGCCAGGCTCTCTTCGCGCCGGCCGGCAGGGTCGCCGGTGGTCTTGCGGGGCGGCAATTCCCACACGTTCTGGGGCATGTACGACAAAAAGCGCCGGATTTGCGCGAAACACTCCTGCTCGCTGGCGTAGGCGTCGTGAATAGTTCCTGCCACGTCGACGGCGATCTTGCTGCCGCCCAGGTCTTCCTTGTGGATCTGCTGGCCGAGCGAGCGCTTCACGACGGGAGGGCCGGCCGCGAAAACCTGGCTGTTGCCCTTGACCATCAACGACCAGTGCGCCAGGATGGCGCGGCCCGCGGGGCCGCCAGCCGCCGTGCCCATCACGGCGCACACCACGGGCACCTGGCCGAGCAGGGCGGTGGCGGTTTCAAAGCCGTGCACGCCCGGGAAGACGCTATGGCCACGCCTCTCGGCAGATGTCACGCTGCCCCCCACGCCATCGCACAGGTTGATGAGCGGAATCTTGTAGTGCAGCGCCAGGTCTTCGACAAAGCCGCCCTGTCCGCCTTTCTTGCGATCGCCGCTCCAGCTGGCGCCGCCGCGCACGGTGTAGTCCTCGCCGCCCACGGCGACCGGCCGGCCATCGATTTCGGCCAGGCCCATGACATAGGGCGCCGGCGTCAGGCCCTGCAGGCGGCCCTGCTCGTCGTAGTGGCCGGTGCCCGCCAGGCCGCCCACCTCCTGGAAGCTGGCCGCGTCGCACAGGGCGCCGATCCGTTCGCGTACCGTGAGCTTGCCGGCATTGTGGTGCCGTTCCACGGACGCCTCGCCGCCCATGCGCTGGGCGAGCTCGCGCCGCAGTTCGAGTTCTTCGATGCCGGGGGTCATGTGCTCCGATGGGGCATTCATGCCTGGTCCTCCTCGATGGTCGCCACCACCTGGCCTTCCTCCACCGCTTGGCCTTCCTCCACCAGGATGGCGCCGATCACGCCGGAAGCCGCGGCCTCGACGGGGATCTCCATTTTCATGGACTCGAGGGTGATGAGCTCATCGCCCTGGCTGATCCGCTGGCCAACCTGGCATTGGATTTTCCACACGGATCCGACGACCTCTGACTTGACTTCTACGCTCATGAGTTTTCCTTGGGGCAAATGAATGACCGGACGGGTGGCCCGTGCTATTGCGGCTGGATGTGCGCGGTCGCGCCCACCTTCTTCCACGTCGCCAGTTCGTCCTGGAAGATCTTCCCGAAATCGGCGGCGCTCAGGCTGGCCAGGGTGAGGCCGCCGCCGGCGATCAGTTTTTCCCGGACGGCCGGCTCTTTCAGCACGGCGTTGATTTCGCGGTTGAGCCGATCGGTGATGTCTTGCGGCATGTTCTTCGGCCCCATGACGCCGAAGAACAGGCTGCGGTCGTACTCGGGCACGCCGGCCTGCGCGAACGTGGGCACATCGGGGATCAGGGCCGAACGCTGCTCCCCGGTGACCGCCAGGCCGACCGCGCGGCCGCTCGATATGACGGGAGCGGCCAGCAGCAGCGTATCCATCAGCGCGTCGATCTCGCCCGCCATGAGAGCCGTGCTGGCCTGGCCGTTGCCCTTGTAGGGTACGTGCGTCATCTTGATGCCGGCATAGGAGCCGAATGCCTCCATCGACATGTGCGTGGACCCGCCCACCCCGGAGCTGCCGAAATTGACTTCACCCGGTTTTGCCTTGGCATGCTCGATGAAATCCCGCACCGTCTTGATGCCGGATTTGCCGGACACCATGAGCACCGTCGGCAGGTAGCCAATCAGCGCGACCGGCTGCAACTGGCCGGCCACCTCCGAGGCGTTCTTGTAGACGGCGGGGTTGACCGCGATGGCGCTGGAGACGGTCAGCAAGGTGTAGCCGTCCGGGGCCGCCCGCACCGTGTCCTGCGCGGCCAGCGAGCCGCCCGCGCCCACTTTGTTCTCGACCACGATGGGCTGCCCCAGGCGCCGGGCCAGGGCTTCCGACACCACGCGCGCCACGATATCCGTCGCGCTGCCGGGCGAGAAGCCAACGTACATCTTCACCGGCTTGTCGGGATAGGCCTGGGCCAGCGCCGGGGCGGCGGGATAGCAGGCAACCGCGAGGGCGGTCGTCAGGATGCGCACGCCGTTGAGCATGGTTTGTCTCCTGTTATGTAGTTGGTCGGGCCATAGTAACCAGCGTGGATAAATTAGACAACTATTTAGTAGACTAAAAAATAATAAATTTATCGTAATTGCTTTATTTTTTAGTTGTCTAAATAGTAGACTAATTGTCATGGCAGGTCGCGACGCCACCACGGCGGCGGCGTCGCCCCCTTTTCAGCCCAGGAAACCCGTATGTCCGACAGCTTTCAACCGGCGCCAGGCCGGAACGGTCCCTTGAGCGGTTATCGCGTCCTCGAGCTCGGCTCCACCGTGGCCGGTCCCTTCTGCGGCCGGCTGCTGGCCGACTTCGGCGCCGAGGTGGTCAAAGTCGAGCCGCTGGCTGGCGATCCAGTCCGCACCATGGGCAAGCAGTACGAGGACCAGTCGCTCTACGCCGCCAGCATCCTGCGCAACAAGTCGCTGGTCGCGATCGACCTGCGCTCGCCGGCAGGGCAGGACCTGGTGCGGCGCATGGCGGCCCGTTGCGACGTCGTCATCGAGAATTTCCGGCCGGGCGCACTTGAAAAGTGGAACCTTGGGTATGAGGCGCTGGCGTCCCTCAACCCGCGTCTGGTCATGGCCCGCATCAGCGGCTTCGGCCAGAATGGCCCGTACAGCCAGCGTCCCGGCTACGGCGTGATCGGCGAAGCGGTCAGCGGGCTGCGCCACGTAACCGGCGACCCGGACCGGCCGCCTTCTCGCGCGGCCGTATCGCTGACCGACTGCCTCACCGGCCTCTATGCCGCTTTCGGCATCGTGATGGCCGTGCTGGCGCGGCAAGCCACCGGCAGGGGCCAGTGCATCGACGCCGCACTGTACGAATGCGCTTTCAGCATCATGGAGCCGCATGTGCCGGCCTTCGACAAGCTCGGCGTGGTCGCGCAGCGCGCCGGCTCCAAGTTGCCGGACAGCACGCCCAACAACCTGTACCCCACGCGGGACGGCGGCTATATCCACATCACGGCCATGGCGGACGCGGTCTTCCGCCGCCTGCTGGGCGCCATGGACAGGCCCGCCCTGGCGGACGACCCCCGGTTCGCCGATGCGCGGCTGCGTGCCGCCAATGCCGACGCGCTGGACGGCCTGGTTGCCGACTGGACCGGCTCCCTTACCCTGCAGCAAGTCGAAGCCGCGCTTGCCGCGGCGGAGGTGCCGGCGACGCGCATTTTCACCATGCAGGACATCTTCAACGACGCCCACTTCAAGGCGCGCGACATGCTCGTCGACCTGCCGCACGACGACCTGGGATCGGTCCGGGTGGCCGGCGTCGTGCCCAAGCTGTCCGATACGCCGGGGGCGCTGCGCCGCGCCGGGGGCGCGGTAGGGCGCGACACCCGCCAGGTCCTGGCCGCGCTGGCGGGTTGTTCCGCGACGGAAATCGAGGCGCTGCTGGAATCGGGCGTGGTGGGCGCCGCGGCGCGCGGCACGGCAGCCGCCGCGCATTGAACCGGCGCGCAGCAGCGCATAACCAGGGAAGAGCCATGTTCCATAAAGTCATCGTCGCCAACCGCGGCGCCATCGCCAGCCGGCTTATTCGCGCATTGCGCGAAATGGGGATCCGTTCCGTCGCGGTCTATTCAGAAGCCGACGCCGGCGCCCCGTATCTCGAGCAGGCTGACGAAGCGCACCTGATCGGCCCGGCCATGGCGCGCGACAGCTACCTGAATCAGCACGCCTTTATCGAACTGGTCAAGCGCACTGGCGCCGATGCCTTGCATCCTGGCTACGGCTTCCTGGCCGAAAACGCGGAATTCGCCCGCCGCATCCAGGCCGCCGGCGCAACCTTCATCGGCCCTTCGGCGGACTGGATCGATGCGATGGGCCACAAGACCCGCGCGCGCGAGCTGGCCGCAACACACGGTTTGCCGGTGGGCAAGGGGTCGCCGATCCTGTCCGGCGACGCGGCGCAGATGCGTCAATATGCCGATGAGGTCGGCTACCCCGTGCTGATCAAGCCGGCGGCGGGCGGCGGCGGCATCGGCATGCTGGTCGCGCACGATGCGGGCGAACTGGCTGCCATGGTTGAGAAAGCCAGCACGCTGGCGATGCGCGGGTTCTCGAACGCGGAGGTATATCTCGAGCACTACCTGCAGCGCCCTCGCCATATCGAGTTCCAGCTGCTGGGCGACAGGAACGGCCGTGTACGGCATTTGTTCGACCGCGATTGCTCGCTGCAGCGGCGCCACCAGAAGATCATCGAAGAAGCCCGCGCGCCGGCGGTCGGGCGCGGCGGCATCGATGCGCTGGCCCGGCGCTTGGCGGACACCTTCTCGCGGCTCGGCTACGACAACATCGGCACGGTCGAGACGCTGATGAGCCAGGCCGGGCAATTCCATTTCCTGGAAATGAATACGCGCCTGCAGGTCGAGCATGGCGTGACGGAAGCGATCACCGGCGTCGACCTGGTGCGCGCGCAGGTCGAGAGCGCCGCCGGCATGCCGCTGGAGCGCATCCTGCCCGTCGACCTCCACGCTCGCGGCCACGCGATCGAGGCGCGCGTCTATGCCGAGGACTCGCGCCGCTTCCTGCCGTCGCCCGGCGTGCTCAAGGTGTACCGCCCGCCGCAAGGCATCCGTGTCGAAACCGGATACGCCGAAGGGCAGCAAGTCACCGCCCACTACGATCCCATGCTGGCCAAGCTGATCGCCCACGGTTCGGACCGCGCCGACGCCATCGACAAGCTGCTCGCCGCGCTGGACGAGTTCGAGATCGAGGGCGTCAAGACCAACATCGATGCCTTGCGGGTGCTGCTGAGCAACGAGGCGTTCCAGCAAGGCGACGTGCACACCGGGCTGGTGCCGGAGGTCATGGCGGGGCAGGTCGCCTAGGGCCCGTTCCCTCTAAAAGGCGCGCCGCACTGGCCGGGAATCGGGCGGCTGGCCAGCCGCGCCGGCCACGGGCCGTGCGACAATCGCGTCGCGTGCCGTTTCTTTTTCCGCCCATGTCCGATCCCGCCCCGACCGCGTCCTGCGCTTCTGTCCGAGTTGCCATCATCGGTGGCGGGCCCGCCGGCCTGATGGCGGCCGAAACCCTGGCGCGCCAAGGCATACGGGCCGACGTCTACGATGGCATGCCGTCGGTGGGGCGCAAGTTCCTCCTGGCCGGCCGTGGCGGATTGAACCTGACCCATGGCGAGCCGGCCGAGCGCTTCAGGCAGCGCTATGGCGGGCGCAGCACGGCGGTGGCCGCATGGCTGGGCCGCCTGGATGCCCAGGGCCTGCGCGACTGGGCGCATGGGCTGGGCATCGACACGTTCATCGGCTCGTCGGGTCGGGTGTTTCCCAGCGAAATGAAGGCCGCGCCGCTCCTGCGCGCCTGGCTGGCGCGGCTGCGCGCCGCAGGCGTGCGTTTTCACATGCGGCATCGCTGGAGCGGCTGGGCCGCCGGCGCGGCAGCCGGGCCGCAGGCACTGCATTTCGATACGCCGCAAGGCCCGCTGGCCGTGCGCGCCGAAGCGGCCATCCTGGCGCTGGGCGGCGCCAGCTGGGCCCGGCTTGGGTCGGACGGCGCATGGGTGGCTGCCTTGCAGGCGTACGGCATGGAGGTGGCGCCGCTGCGCCCGGCCAACTGCGGCTTCGAGGCGGACTGGAGCGTGCATTTGCGCCAGCGCTGCGCCGGCATGCCGGTCAAGTCGGTCGCCATGGCGCTGGATAACGCCGGCGCGCCCGGCGCGTGGCGGCGCGGCGAATTCGTGCTCACCGAATCGGGCATCGAAGGCAGCCTGGTCTACGCCTTGTCGGCCGGCCTGCGCGACGCCATCGGCGCGCATGGCGCCACGTTCGCCTGGATCGACCTGCTGCCCGACCTGTCGGCGCAGCGGGTCCTTGCGCAGGTCGCGCATCCGCGCGGCGCGCGCTCCATGTCCAGCCATCTGCAGAGCCGGCTCGGGCTCAAGGGAGTCAAGGCCGCGCTGCTGCGCGAATGCGCGGGCGCGCCGGCCTGGCAGGACCCGGCGCTGCTGGCTCGTCGCATCAAGGCGCTGCCGCTGCGCTTATTGCGCGCCCGTCCGATAGACGAGGCGATCAGCAGCGCGGGCGGGGTGCGGCTGGAAGCCCTCGACCAGGCGCTGATGGCACAAGCCATGCCCGGCGTTTTCTGCGCTGGCGAAATGCTGGACTGGGAAGCGCCCACGGGGGGGTATCTGCTGACGGCCTGCATGGCCAGCGGCGTGGTGGCGGCCGAAGGAGTGGCGGCGCTGCTCGGGCGCTGACCTGCGGGCTGGCAGCCGCCCAGAGGAAATCCATGCTTGCGGGCCGGCAGCCGCCGGCTTTCATAGGCGGCCGGGCGCCACCGGGCGGGACTGCCGCATCGACGGTCCCGCCTGCCTGGCGGCATGCTAGCGGTTGGCCTGCAACAGGCTTGCCAGCTCTGCTGTCGACATGACGTCCGCGTATTTGCTTGCCATGTCGAACAGGTTCACCGCGTGCGATACCTGCGAGCGGTCGTAGACAGCGTCCTGCGGCACCACGACCTTGTAGTTCAAGGCGCAGGCGTCGACCACGGTGGCCCTCACGCACCCGCTGGTGGTGCATCCGGTGACGACCAGCGTATCGACCCCCAGGCCGACCAGGTAGCTGGCAAGCGCGGTGCCATGGAAGGCGCTGGCCTGGTACTTCGGAATCTGGATATCGCCCGCCTGCGGCGCCACTTCCTTGACAAAGTCGTAATCCGCCGCGGACACGCTCATGACCCCGGGAACCTTGGCTTCGAACTGGCCGCGATCATGCGACAGCTTGGGCGCGACATGCGGGTAGATCACGGGCGCGCCGATTTTCCGAAATTCATCCAATAGCCGGGCGATGTGCGGTACGGCGCGCCAGCCATACTCGCCGCAGCTCGTCGGCATTGTCTCGATCGCTCGCCCAATCGGCATGGGCTCGTAGCCCATGGACCGGTATTGCACATCGATGACCAGCAGCGCGGGGCGCCGGCCGATTCCCGTGGGGGCGCCCCAGCCTGCCTTGCGGTAGATGTCGAGTTCCTCGTCAGGGATGACTCCATCCCAGGGCCGCGCACGTTGTCCCTGAATCTGAGCCATGGCGCTATATCTCCGCGGAGGTGGCGTCATACTGGAGCAGCCAGTCGTAGCGTTCCCGGACCGCCTGCGCGGACCAATGCTCATGAATATAGGGCCAGGCGGTTTCACTTTCCGCCAGGTCCGGGCTATGGAAAACTTCAAACATTTTCAGCGATTCCGATTTGGTGCGATTGGCGCGTTCGATGCGGGCGCGGTCGTAGCGTTGCAGTGCTTGCGGGATATCGGCCAGGCCTTGTTCCAGGCACCTGGCAAGAACGAAGGCGTCTTCCATCGTCAAGTTGACCCCCATCCCCAGATATGGCGTCATGGAATGGCATGCATCTCCCACCAGCGTCACCTGGCCCTTCGACCAGGCGTCGAGCGGGTCGCGGACGAACAGTCCCCAGCGGAACAAGTTTTCAGAGGCGATGAACAGGTCGATGATGTCCTGGTGCCAGCCGGCGAAGTCCCTGAGCGCGTCGGCCAGGTCGCCTTTCTCGGACCATGATTCGGTATGCCATTCTTCACTGTCGACCTGCGCCGAAAAGCTGACGAACATTTCGCCATTGCGCTGGACCGGGTAGGTCGTGACGTGGGCGGTCGGGCCTACCCAGGTCGAGGCCAGGGCTTCGCGGTGCTGCGGCTTGAGCTTGGCCATGGGCGCGAGGCCGCGCCAGGCCAGGGCGCCCGTATAGCGGGCGGGCGCCGGCCCGAATAGTGACTGCCGCACTCTCGAATGCGCGCCGTCGCAGCCGACCACCACGTCGCCCTCGACATGGCGGCCGCCGTCGAGCAGCAATCGGGCCCGCCCGTCGACCGTTGCCGCGCCAATTGAGCGTGCCCCGAAATGCACGGCATCCGGCTTCATCTTGATGACGGCTTCGTACAGCACCCGCTGCAGCTCCGCGCGCAGCACCTGTATCAGCGTGTGATCCGCCTGCGAGGCGTCGGCCCCGCGGTTATAGACAGACTTGCCCTCGCCGGTCTTCCAGTATCGGATAAGCCGGTCCTTGGGCGGCAGGTTGATATGCGCGAGCGTATCGGCCAGGCCAAGAGCCGACATGACGCGGGCCCCGTTGGCCGAAATCCACAGCCCCGCGCCCACCTCGCGGAGCTCCGGCGACTGTTCATAGACATCAACGTCGAATCCCTTCTTGAGCAGGGCCAGGGCGAGCGTCAGCCCGCCCATTCCGGCGCCCGCGACGAGCACATGTTTTCGCGGAGGGGTACTTTGCGAATCAGACATCGGTTCCTCTACCTATTGATAGTTCGATGGGTTGTGGACGAGGTCCATGACGGCCTCGAGAATCTTCACGTAACCAGTACATCTGCAAATGTTGCCCCGCAGATAGTGGCGCACTGTCTCCTCGGACGGTTTTTCATATCGTTCCAGCATCGCCTTCACCGCCAGGATCATCCCGGGCGTGCAGAACCCGCATTGCAGCGCGCCGTGGGCAATGAACGCGCGCTGGACGGGATCCAGCCGTTTCCCTTGCGCCAGTCCCTCGATAGTCGTGACTTCGCGGCCATGCGCATCGGCGCACAGCGTCGTGCAACTGGAGGTGGGATTTCCGTCCACCAGAACAGTGCACGCGCCGCAGACCTGCACATCGCAGGATCGCTTGGTCCCCGTCAGCTGCAGCCGCTCGCGGAGCACATCAATCAACATTTCGCACGGTTCGATGTCAACGGCGGTCGGGCTGCCATTGAGCTTGAAATCGACGCGCATCATGGGAAATTCGTAGTTGGTCTGACTCATGGCATGCATGCTTTGAGAGCCCGCTCGGCAAGAACGGAGACGAGATGGCGCTTGTAATCGGCTCCACCGTGGAGGTCGTCATGGGCCTCGATGCTCGCGGCGTCTGCCGCCACCGCGTGGCGAAGGCGGTCCCATGTTGCTTCACTGCCAAGGCCGGCGGGGAGCCCAGCCGCGAGCTCCTCCGCACGTTCCAGGCGCGCCGGTCTGGCAGAAATCGCGCCGGCCCAGAGGCTCAAGCGCTGCGGGTTGTCGGTCGACCAGACCGCGGCCACTCCTACGGCCGGTCGTTCGGTATGCCCGAAAGCCCGGTAGGCAGAGCGCGTGCCCGCCGACTGGGGGGCGATATCTATCGAGGCGAGGATCTCGTCGTCGGCGCGAGCCGTTGTAAATTCGCCGAGATGGAAATCCCTGGATGGGATTTCGCGTCGTCCGTCCGGGCCTGCCAGGACGACCCAGGCGTCCAGCGCGCACAGCATGGTGGGCGCATCGGCGTGCGGTTCCCCGAAGCACAGTACGCCGCCCAGTGTGCCGGCGATCCGGACCCGGATGTTCGCCACCTGCTCGCTCAGTTCGGCATACCCGGGCAGGCAGTCGCGCACAATGGGATCGTTGGCAATACGGTCGTGCGTGGTCAACGCCCCGATGCTTATGGTGTCGTCGCTGTTCAGCCGTACGCCCTTGAGTTCGCCGATCTGCTTGAGATCGATCACATGTTCGTACCGCAAGACATGGGCCTTCAATGCCACCAGAAGCTCGGTTCCGCCGGCATGAAAGGTGGCCGCGTCGCCATGCTTCTGCTTGAGCGCAATGGCCTCGTCAAGGCTGGTCGGCCGGTGCAGGAAGAATCTCTTGGCGCGCATCAGGCACCCCGCTTTCCCAGGCTCGCGGCGACGCCGAGCAGGGGAGCGGCCAGCCACCACCAGGGTGACTGGCCGAACGCCACCGCGCCGTGCGCGACGCCGATCGCCACGGCCACGTTGATGCCCAGTCTCGGCCAGAGCAGGACCAGCTCCGTGGCGCCAGTGCTGGAGGGGCGGGCGGCCGGCGCGTCATGGCGCGGGTTCCGCGGGGCCGGTGCGGGAGGCCGGGGCGTCCCGGCGGGCACAAGGGGCTCGGCGGCAGGCGGCACGGCCGCTTGCTCTTCCGCGTCCGGGGAAGCAGATTGCGGCAGCGCGGGCCTGGCGCCACCCACGTTCGAGAGTTCCGCCCGCAAGCGCTGTTCGAACTCGGCGAAGAGCTGTTCCGAACGTTTTCGGACAATCGGATACCCGAGCGAGGCGAGACGGCCGGCGACTTGCATCGTGGCGCTGACATCAAGCTTGCACAAGACGCGTTCGCCGTCTCGCTGTTCGTCGAGATTGACAACCATGCCCACATCGATCGTGGTGCCCGTAGCCTTGTCGCTGCCAGCGGCTTTCAGCGAGACCTGCCGCTCGGGATCGTACGAGTCGATGTCGATGCGGGTGGGGACCTCCAGCTTGAAAGGCCCGATCTTCTGCCGCATGACCGCGGAGAACTCTTTGAGTTTCTCCACCTCGACGACGTTCTCGCAACCCGGGATGAGAGCGGCCACCCGCTTTACATCGAAGAAAATGGCCCACAATTGCGAAGCAGTGGCCGGTAGTAGTGCATCGATTCTGAAGTCCATGGCGTCGGCGTTATTTCTCGGTTAGTTTCTTGTCCCGCAGCGCGCGCCAGACGCGCTCCGGGGTGAGCGGCAATTCTTTCAACCTGATTCCCCACCCTTGGAAAAGGGCGTTGGCCACGGCAGGGGCCGCGGGCAGGATCGCTCCTTCGCCGCCGCCGCGCGCGCCGAAAGGCCCGGGCCCGTCGCCGCTCTCTATCAATGCAGTCCCGACGTGGTCCGGGACGTCTTCCATCGTCGGCACCTTGTAATCAAAGAGCGTCCCGTTGACGACCTGGCCATCCTGGTAGATGTATTCCTCTGACAGCGTGTGGCCTAGCGCCATGACCATGGCCCCTTCGTCCTGGCCCTCGGCGGCCTTCGGGTTGATTACATGGCCCAGGTCGGCCGCGCCGCCCGCCCTCAAGACCCTGATGGCGCCGGTTCCTTCGTCCAGGGTGATCTCGAATGCGCCGGCGCCCGTTTCCCAGAACAGCGGCTGCTGTTTGAAGCTGCCGTTGTTCGTGTTCGGGTTGACGCGCCCCACGCCGAGGAATTCCCCGGCGGCCATGCCGTTGAAGCGTCGCAACAGCTCGATCAGGGCGATCGATTCTTGCGGCCCCTGTACCGCGTTTTCCACCAGCTGATAGTCGTCCGCCTGCCCGCCCAACACCTGGGCGGCCGTGTCGCGAACTTGGCGGACAATGTCCTCGCAGGCCAGCTGCACTGCCAGGCCGATGATGACGGTCGAGCGGCTGGCTCCCGTACCCCAGTCATAGGGAGCCTGCAGGGTATCGGGCTCGGCGACTGCCACCATCTTCAACGGCTGATTCAGGGTTCGGGCGGCGACGATGCGGAGCACCCCGCGGCTGCCCTGGCCGATCTCGACGGTATTGGCCGACACGCTGACCGAGCCGTCCGCCCTCAGGCGCACGATGGCGCCGCCGACCGGCATGATGCCGGGGTCCGTCGCGCCGACCGCGACGCCGAGCCCCCGGCGTCCTGCGCAGCGGGGTTCGGGCAAGTTGTCGAGCGTCTCGAGCGCCGCGCGCAATGAGCGTCGCATATCGACATCGATCGGCCTCAGGTCATGCTTGATCGCCTGTCCTTTTTCCGCCAGGTTGAGCATCCTGAACTCGACCGGGTCATAGCCCATGGCATCGGCGATGATGTCCATCTGCGACTCGGTGGCCCATACCGCCTGCGGGCCGCCGATGGAGCGGAATGCGGCGCCCGGCACGGTGTTCGTATAAACGCCGATGGCCTCGAGACGCAGGTTCGGTATGTGATAGGGCCCGATGGCACGGATCGCCGCCTTGACCGCAATCGCCGGCCCGGTGTCGGCGTAGGCTCCGCCATTCAGCGTGGCGCGGATGGATTTCGCAACGATCCTGCCGCTTGGGGCCACGGCGGTCTTGAGCGTCACTTCCGCGTCCAGGCGCCGGCACGTCAGCATGGATTCGGTGCTTGTCAGGCAGATCCGGACAGGCGCGCGCGCCTTCCACGACAGCGCCGCCACCAGGGGGTCGATCTTTACCGAGGCCTTGCCGCCGAATCCGCCGCCGACGTAGGGCGAATGGACCCGAACGCAAGCCAACGGCACGCCCAGCATTTCCGAACAGACACGCTGGATAGCGGTGGGAGTCTGGCCGCCGCTCCATATCTCCAGCGAACCCGGTTTCCAATGCGCAATGCAGACGTGCGGTTCCATTGCATAGTGGAAGACCATCGGAAAGGTGAACGTGTCTTCAAAGACCCGGACGTCGCCCTGGAAGGCGCCCTCGACATCGCCATTTTCATAGGCCCATTGCTGGAACTTGTTGGTGCCTTCCACCGGCGTGCAGTGGCCCCTGAAGTAATAGTCCTTGAGGACCTCCATATCCTCATGGACCAATGGGGCTCCCTCGGCGAGCGCTTCCTGGGCGGTGGTGGCATGCGCAAGCGCCTCGTAGCTGACCGCGATGGCCTCGACGGCTTCTTCCGCGGTCGCTTCATCGACCGCGGCCACCGCGGCGACCGGATCGCCCACGTAGCGCACTTTTTCCAGGGCAATGATCGGACGGTCGCGTAGCGATAGCCCCCACCGGATATCGGCGCCCGGCAAGTCATGCAGGTCGTCGCCGGTCAGAATGGCGACAACGCCTGGAATGGCGAGGGCCGCGCTCACGTCAATCTTGGCGATGCGGGCATGCGGCACGGTGCTGCGCAGGATTTTCCCGTGCAGCATGTTCGGTATCGTTACGTCGCTCGCGTAGATTGCCGCGCCCGTGACCTTTTCCAGATAGTCAGAGCGGGGCTCCGCGCGGAGTGAAAACTGGGGCTTGGAGTGCATGGCAAGACCTGGGCGTTAGTCTTCGAGCGAGATCTTCGAGCGCGCAATGACGTCTTTCCACAAAGCCGTTTCAGCCGCCTGGCGCTTCACGACTTCCGCGGGCGTGCTGGAGGCCGGCTCGACGCCGACCACGGCAAGCCGTTCCTTGACTTCCGCCGACGCCATCGTTTTGGCGATTTGCGGCACGACTCGGTCGACGACGTCCTGGGGAATGCCCTTGGGCGCGTACAGCGCGAACCACGTGACCACGTCGAAGCCGGGCAATACGGTTTCGGCCAGGGTCGGGACGTCCGGCAGGGCCTCGGACCGCTTCGCGGTAGTGACGGCCAGGGCCTTCAGCTTGCCGGACTTGATGTATGCCAATACCGCCGGCCCTTGTTCGATCGCCATGACGACGCGTCCCGCGATCAGGTCGACGACCATGGGGCCGCTCCCCTTGTATTGCACCGGGAACAGATCGACGCCGGCGCGCTGCTTGAAGAGCTCCATGAACACGTGCTGCGAGGTGCCGGCTCCGGCCGAACCGTAGCCATACTTGCCCGGATCCCGTTTGAGATACGCAATCAGTTCCTGGATGGAATTGACGGGCAACGTGGCCGGCACGACGACGTACGACGGATTGAAGCCGAGAATCGAGATCGGCTCGATCTTCTGGTAGACGCCGTCCATGCGTTTGCTGAGCAGGGGCAGCACGGAGAACATCGAAGAGGCGCCGATGAGCATGGTGTAGCCATCCGGCGCCATGCGCGCGGCATAGTCCGCTCCAATGATCCCCGAAGCGCCGGCGCGGTTCTCTACGACGACGGGCTGGCCCAATTCGTCCAGGCCCGCGGCGATCGAGCGCGCGTACAGGTCCGTGGCCCCGCCTGGGGGGTACGGGGCGATGAGCGTGATGGGCTTGTCCGGAAAGGAGCCCGCGTGGGCGGCGCCCACCAGGCAAAGACCGCCACAGGCCAGGCTCGCAAAAAACCGCTTCCAGCTTACGTTACGCATTGTTAATACCCCTGGAAAGTTATAGGGACACAGCAGCACGGGCGTGTGATGCGCATCCGTTCTGTTGAAGGGAACTCTATTCTGCAGAGCGGTACGATACAATGTCAACTAGGACATGCACTAGACTGAGCCAACAAATGTCGGAAGCACCGGATAGCGACGCAAAGGCTGGCGGCGTTGCCGCTGTAGAGCGGGCGATTGCGATACTCAACGCCTTCCGCGCAGGCGATAGTTCTTTATCGCTCAACGAAATCGCGCGCAGGACCAAGATGTACAAGAGCACCATCCTCCGGCTCTTGGCTACGCTGGTACAGGAACACTGCATCGTGCGGCTGGACGACGGCAGCTATCAGCTGGGCTCGATGCTGCTGCACTGGGGCGGGCTTTATCAGTCGGCTTTGCGGCTGGACGACCATGTGCCGCCGATTCTGCGCCGGCTCGTGCAAGAGACCGAGGAGGGCGCGTCGTTTTTCACACGCGAGGGCAATCACCGTGTCTGCCTGTTCCGGGTAGACTCGCCCAGGTCTATCCGGGACCACATCCGGACCGGGGATCTCGTCCCCCTCGATAAAGGAGCGGCAGGCCGGATCCTGATTGCATTCGACCCGGCAATGACTCCTCCGCCAGAGGCGCCGGCGCAGCCCTACATCATTACGATTGGCGAACGGGAGCCGGATATCGCCGCAATCGCCGCTCCCGTGTTCGGCCCGCAAAGGAACTTGCGCGGGGCGCTGGCCATTTCCGGGCCGGCGGCCCGGTTCTCTTCCGAGTTGATTCCCGCGATGGCCACGCGCCTACTATCGGCGGCGGCCGACCTGACGCGTCGGCTGGGCGGGGACGCCACGATATTCGACAATTGGCATTCGACGGACCGGCCGGCCGCATAGGCTGACGCGGCCGGCCAGGGGCGTGGGGCCGGTCGTTCAGGCGTGCCGATCGACCCGCATGGCGGGGTGGATCACGTCACCGTCTTTCAGGATCTGCGTGCCATCCAGCCAAAGGCTGCAGCGGCGCATCGGCAAATCCAGGTGGCAGGCCGTATCGTTGTCGCCCCCTACCTCGAGATTCGGTCCCAGCGAGAAAAGCACATTGCCATAGAAGGCCAGCGCGTTCATCACGTGTTCCGCCGGCAACTGGCGCGTGACCGAAAATTGGTACCAGCGCGCTTTTTCATTGAGGCCCCAGCCAATGTGCGAAATCGCATATGCCCGGTCATCGCTGAAGCTCTTGATATAGCTATCGATCAGTTGCGCGTCTACGCCCGCGCCTGATATGTCCACGACGTTGCCATCCCTTATTTTCAGGGTCACCGGCGACTCGACGTATTTCTTGAACGCGCACAGGATATCGCCCGGCTGCAGCACGACCGCGCCATTGACGCCGCCGTCATTGCCTTGCGTGAAGGCAAAGCCCGACGGGAAATGATCCCAGCGGCCGGGCTCGTAGGTATAGCCGTATTCCGAAATAACGGGGTATTGGCCCAGCTGGTATGTAACGTCCGTGCCGGCATCAGAAGTGAACCGTAGTTCGCGTGCCTGCTCAAGCATGCCCTTGGCATATTCGACGCGTCGCCGCAGGTCTTCGGTGGGGAACATCTGCTTCAGGACATGGAAAGGCTCCATCACGCGAAGAATGCGCGCGCCGGCGGCCTGGATCTCCGCCTGTTCGCGCGAGAACAAGAGCCCGACCATATCGATGACCATGTCCGCCGACTTCAGCGTCTGCATGGCGAGTTCATTGCCGACAAGCGGGTGCCGTCCCTGCACGCCCACCGCGTTCTGTTGGCCGCGGCGGACATTCAGGTTGAAGGTGGTGGCCCCCAGGCCCTGGGCGGCGGCCATGAAGGCGTTTGCGTTCTCTTGCCATTCATCATCGGCAGTCAATACCACAACGGCTTCCCCGGGCTTGACGCCGCAGAGTCTCAGCTCTTTCGTGAACAGATCCAGCGCTTCCGCATCCAGTTTCAATTGCCGCTCCTCTCCATGGTCTGGCGATGGCGGGCAAGAATGCCGCCCAACGCCTGCTTGAATGCTTCAAAGTTCTCAGCCTGCATCTGGTGGCCCACGCCGGGCAGCCGGACGATGGACATATCGTTGCGCAATTGGCGCATTTCCGCGACATCTGCTTCGGAAACGACCCCGCCTTCGCCCGCGCAAAGCAGCGAAACAGGCTCTTTCGTTTGCGCGAGATCGGCGAAAAGATCTTCGTTATGAAAATCATCGTAGGTGACGTGCACGGCGCGCTCATCGCAAGTCGGCAGCCATTCCGCCCGCAGTTGCTGCAGTTCGTCCGGCCATGGCGCCGTTCCGCGCGGCATTGACCCAAGCGCTTCGCCGCGATGGGCTGCCCGCAAGAGATTCAGGGTTCGTGTCTTTGGCACCGGGTAGGCCCTGCGGCCCGGGCCGCTGGTGGGGGGGTCGACCAGCACGAGCGCTTCGATGAGCCCGGGCGCCAGCGTGGCGGCGCGCAGCGCGATTCTTCCGCCCATGGAATGGCCCACCACGATCGGCTTGGCCAGGCCGGCCTTCTCGATGAACGCAGCCACGTCGCGGGCGCAGGCCCCTACGCTGTAATCGACATGCGGACCGCTTTCGGAAAGCCCGCGTCCTCTTGCATCGAGAATGTGGCAGTCGAATTTTTCAGATAGCCATTGCCCGACATGTCGCCAGAGAATCGCCGGGCTGACGATGCCCGGGATGATCAGCACGCTTTGGCCAGGCCCGGCAAAATGCAAATAATGCAGGCGAATGCCGTTTACGCGGAGATGCGCTCCTTTCCCTGGGGTCACTTCGTTTCCTTGTCGGCCGATGGCTGCCGGTTATGGGGCATCTCTTTGTCTATGCTGCGCAGCCGGGCTGCCCGGACAAAGAGGGTGGTGCGTCAAACAGAATTTAATTCTATCAGGAAGAATTTATGGGTCAATCCAGATATTCCGGGATAGAGACGGTGGCGAGATGGGAGGAGGCCGCGGATATGCCAGGAGCCGGCCTCCTGCGGGACAAGCCCCGATGTGTCCCCAGAAAAACGTAAAGCGGCGGATGGCCGCATGGCGAGAGCGCCGCCGGCCCCTGGAACGCATCCTGCCCGCCACGATCCATGCCCGCGGCCGTGCCATCGAGGCGCGCGTGCATGCCCGTGCCGGCGGCCGCGCCTATTGGGGCATGGCCAGGAAACTGCGCAACTCGGCCGTGCGGGGCGCCGAGAATATCGCCTCCGGCGGCCCCTCCTCGTGTACGCAGCCCTGGTGCATAAACACGACACGGTCGCTGACCTTGCGGGCAAAGTTCATTTCATGCGTGACGATGATGAGCGTCGCGCCCTCGCGAGCCAACTGCTCGATGACCTGCAGCACCTCGCCCACCAGTTCCGGATCGAGCGCGGAAGTCATTTCGTCGCACAACAGTACTTCCGGTTCCATGGCCAGCGCCCGCGCGATCGCCACGCGCTGCTGCTGTCCGCCGGAAAGCTGGTGGGGCGCGGCGTCGAACTTGCCGCCGAGGCCGACGCGCTCCAGCAGGCGCCCGGCCAGCGCGCGGCAATCGTCGCGGCTGCGTCGCCGCACGAGATGGGGCGCCAGCATGATGTTCTCGCCGGCCGTCATGGACGGGAAAAGATTGAACTGCTGGAATATCATGCCGACCTTCTGGCGCAGCTCGCGCAGCGCGGCATTGTCGGCCGTTTCGACGCGCTGGCCGCCCACGGCGATCTCGCCCTGGTCGAATGTCTCGAGGCCGTTGATGCAGCGTAGCAGCGTGCTCTTGCCCGAGCCGCTCTTGCCGATGATGCAGACCACCTCGCTGCGCGCGACCTGAAGGTCTATGCCCTTGAGCACCTCGTTGGCGCCGAAGCGCTTGTGCAGTCCGCGGATGCTGACCAGGGGAGTGCTGCCACGATCGTTCTTCATGCGTTCATCCTCAATACTGAATGCGTGTGCGTTTTTCCAGCCAGCCACCCAGCAACGAGCACGGGAAGCAGAGCGCGAAATAGAACAGGGCGACCAGCCCGTACACCAGGAACGGATTGAAGGTCACATTGGCGATCATCTGGCCGGCGCGTGTCAGTTCCACGAAGCCGACCACCGACGCCAGCGACGTGTTCTTGATGATCTGCACCAGCAGGCCCACGGTCGGCGGAATCGACAGGCGCACCGTCTGCGGGAAGATCACATAGCGCAACTGTTCGCGGAATGTCAGGGCCAGGCTGGCGGACGCTTCCCACTGCCCCTTGGGAATGGACTCGACGCAGCCGCGCCAAGTGTCGGTCAGGTAGGCGCTGGCGTAGAGAACCAGGCACAGCGTGGCCGCGACCATGGGCGAGGTCTCGATGCCCAGCAGCGCCAGGCCGAAGTACGCGAGGAATAGCTGCATCAACAGGGGGGTGCCCTGGAAGATCTGCACATAGGCCGCCACGGGCCGGGCGAAGACGGCCGGGCGGGCCAGGCGCAGCACCAGCATCAAGAGCCCGATCGCCGCGCCGCCGGTGAATGCGATGGCCGACAGCGCCAGCGTCCAGGGGATCGCCTGCAGCAGGTTGCGGACGATGTCCCACAAGGTGAACTGGATCATCGGGCGCCTCCCGTCGGCGCGCAACCGAACAGCCAGCGGGGCCCCAGCCATTGCAGGAAATGGCGGAAGCAGATGGACAACAGCAAATACAGCGCGGTGACCGCGATGTACGACTCGAAACGCAGGAAGGTCTGGCTGGCGACCAGGTTCGCCGCATACGACAGCTCTTCCGTCGAGATGAGGCTGCAGATGGCGGTGGCCAGCATGATGATCACCAGTTGGCTGATCAGGGCGGGCCAGACGCGCGACAGCGCCGGCGGCAATATCACCCGCGTGAACGTGTGCCATCGGTTCAGCCCCAGCGATTGCGCGGCTTCGAGCTGGCCGCGCGGCGTGGCCTGGATCCCGGCACGGACGATCTCGCAGGCGTAGGCGCCGAGGTTGATGGTCAGCGCCGCGATGGCGGCCGGAAAGCTGGCCAGCTTCAGGCCCGTGGCGGGCAGCCCGAAATAGATGAAGAAGATCTGCACGATGAACGGCGTGTTGCGAAAGAACTCGACATAGCAGACCACGGCCGCGCGCAGCGGGCCGGACGCGTAGACGCGCAGCCAAGCGGCGGCGATGCCCAGCAGTGTGCCCAGCGAGCAGGAGAACAGAGTCAACAGGGCGGTCAGGCCGAGTCCTGTCAGGAAGGCCGGCCAGGCGGCCAGTACGCCGGTGAAGTCAAGCATGGTCATTCCCCTTTTTTTAGGTGGCTGTCCGTGGCGCGCCTGGCGATGCGGCCGGCGCCAGGGCGTCCAGCAGCGCCTGCACCGGCCGGGCGCTGTCCAGTTCATGTATGGTCCCGAGCGCCGCGGCCGCGCGCGCCGCGCCGATGACCGGCCCGGCGCACTCCAGGAATTTACGGTCCATCTGCGCATCGTCCAGCGGCGTGTCGGCGCTGCCGATTGCCTTGGCGCGATACGCGCTGAGCACGCGGCCATCGCGCAGTTCAAGGCGCACGCTGGCGCCTTCGGGGGCCGCCGCGGCGCGTCCGGGCTCCCGCCATGCGGGTCCGCTGACCATACTGACGCGCTGCATCAGGGTGCCCAGCCCGGGATCGGCGAGCCGTCCCGGCTCGAGCGCCTCCAGCCCCCAGTCCGGGTCGCGCAGTGTCATGGCCACGGCGAACTGCATGCTGAAGCGGGCCTCGGCCGGTGAGCGCGGTCGCGCGTGCCGCAGGTTCGACACCACGATGGGGGGTACGTCGCATATCACTCGCGCCACTTCGCCGGCGCGCAGCCGGTGGCGGGCGGCCAGCTCGCGCACGGCGTCCACCGCCGCGTGCGACGAGAGGCAGACCGGGATGCGCTTGGTGTCCACGCCCGGCTGCTCCAGGTACCATCGCGTGCCGAGGCGGCTCAGCGCCTCGTCATCGAAGATTCCCTCGTTGAGGCAGGCCACGAAACCATGCGGGTCCTCGAACGGCCGCCGCGGGCCGCTCGCTCCGGCAGCGGCCAGCAGCGCGCACAGCACCCCGGCCTCGGCCGCGCGGCCTGCCATCAAGGGCTTGGTGTCGGAGCCGAAACACGATTTGGTGCCCGAGGCCATGGCGACCGCCAGGGCCAGCGCGTGATGGGTGCGGGCCACACCCAGCCCGGCGATGCGGGCCGCGGCGATCGCCGCGCCGATCGGTCCCAGCACGCCGGTCGTCCACCAGCCCCGCTCGTACAGGCGGCCCCGGGTGGCGGCGCCCACGGCGTATTCGCACTCGGCGCCCGCCACGTATGCCGTGACGGCGCGCGATCCTGTCGCGCATGCAGCCTGCGCGCAGGCCAGCAGCGCCGGCACGATGATCGCCGAACCATGCACGAAGCCGGCGTAGCAATTGTCGTCGAAGTCCAGCGCGTGGGCCGCAGTGGCATTGGCGAACGCGGCCGCGCGCGGGCTGTATCCGCCGGCCGCGCCCAGCACGGTCGCGGGGCCGTGGTCGGCATGGCCGCACAGCGTTCGCGCCGCGCGCGCCGGGCCCGACGTGCTGCCCGCCAGGGCTACGCCCAGGGTGTCCTGGACACAGGACACGGCCCTGCGCCGCACGGCGGGCGGCACGTCCGAATCCGTTAGCCTGCACGCCCAGCGCGCCAGGCGCATGCTGGCGGTTCCGGTCTTGCGGTCCACGCTGTTCCCCTTGTTTCGCGGGCGCGCGCGGCAACGCCCGCGGCGTTGTCCGTCGCCGTCGTCCGCGCGGCGCCGCCGCGTGGCGGCCTACTCCGGCAGCTCGCCCGCCGGCGCACCCATCCAGCGCTTGGAGAGCGCGTCGAGCTTGCCTTCCTGCTTGGCCTGGCGAATGATCTCGTTGATCTTGGCCAGGAGCCGGGGCTGTCCTTTGCGCACGCCGATATAGCATGGCGCGTTGGCCAGCACGACCTTCAACTCTAGATCCAGGTCCGGGTCGCGCTGTGTCAGGGTGGCGGCCACGGGGGTGCCGCTGGCGAACATTTCCGCCTGCCCCGACAGGAAGGCCGAGATCGTGCTGTTGTTGTCCTCGTAGCGCTTGATGGTGGCCTTGGGCGCCAGGTCCTGCAATTCCTGGTCCTGCATGGAGCCGCGTGTCACCGCGATGAGTTTGCCGGCCAGGTCGTCGTAGGTCTTGGCGGGGTCGGCCTTGGCGCCGAACACGGCGTCGAAGAACGGCGCGTAGGCGATGCTGAAGTCGATCACCTTGGCGCGCTCGGGCGTCTTGCCCAGCGAGGAAATCGTCAGGTCGGTCTTGCCGGTCTGCAGATAGGGAATGCGATTGGGCGCCGTGACCGGCACCAGGTCGGCCTTCACGCCCAGCTTGTCGGCGATCAGCCGGGCCATGTCCACGTCCAGGCCTTGTGGCTTCATGTCGGGCCCGACGAACCCGAAGGGCGGATAGTCGGTCGGTATGGCCACGCGGATGCTGCCACGCGCCAGGATATCGTCGAGCGCGTCCGCCGCGTGGGCCGAGGGGATCATGGCTATCGTCCATGCGCTCAAGGTCCCGAGGATCCATGTCTTGATATGCATATCACATCCTTACGAAAGTGTTGCTGTTGTCGTTCGGCGCGGCTGCGCCGCTATGGTCTCCCCGGTTTCCCCCTGAGGATGACATCAAGATTTCCGCCGGAACTCTGCGGTTCCGGTCCGGCCAGCGGCCGTGTCAGTCGGGAATCACGGCCGTCGCGTCGATTTCGACCAGGTACTCGGTGCGGGCGAACGCGCTGATCACCAGGCCGGTGGACACGGGATGGACGCCCTTGAGCCACTTGCCGACGACACGATAGACGGCTTCGCGGTAGCGCGGGTCCGTGATGTATATCGTGAGCTTGCAGATGTGGCTCAGCTGGCTGCCGGCCTCCTTCAGCAGCATGTCGATGTTCTTCATGGCCTGTTCGGCCTGCCCGGCGGGATCGCCGATGCAGACGCATTCGGAAGTATCGAGGTCCTGGCCGATCTGGCCGCGCAGGAAGACGGTGGTGCCGCGCGCTACTACCGCCTGGCACAGGTCGTTGTCGAGTTGCTGTTCCGGATAGGTGTCGCGCGTATTGAACTTGCGGATGCGGGTATGTGCCATGGTTCGCTTCTTTCTATGAGGGGCTTGGTGCGGAAAAAAAGAGGGATCAGCCGCGGTCGAAATAGCCGGCGCGTATCGCGCTGCCGATCAGGTTGACGATAAGACGTCCGGCGGTGACGCATGTCAGCCGCGCGGGGGTGTCCTTGGCGGGCTGGATTTCCACGATGTCCATGCCGACGACCCGTCCCTTGGCGACCAGGCCGTGGATCAGCTTGCGGGCCTGCACAAACGTGACGCCACCGGGCGCCGGTCCGTCGACGGCGGGCATCACCGTGGCATCCAGCCCGTCGGCATCGATGGACAGGTAGTAGTTGCCTCCGTCGGGTATGCGGTCCAGAACGGCCTGCATGCCGATATCGTGCAGCTCGTAGGCGGTGACGAGTTCGGCGCCGTACGCGCGCGCGGCCTCATAGTCGGCCGGCCGGCCGCTGCCCTGGGCGCGCAGGCCGATCTGGACGATCTTGCCTATGTATGGCAACTCGGACGCCCGCCGGATTGGACTCGACAGGCCGTCGCGCACGCCATTGACTTCATCGCGCCAATCCAGGTGCGCGTCGACGTGCACCAGTGTCACGGTTTCGCTCAATTCCTCGTAGGCGCGCAGTACCGGATTGGTGATGCCATGGTCGCCGCCGAGCACGATGGGCAGGCCCCGCCCGCGCAGAATGCGGCGCACGACCTGCTCGCAGCGGCGGTGGTGCTCGCCGGGGACGGCCAGGTCGGGCAGGACGTCGCCGCAATCGACAAAGCGGATATCGGACCGGCCCTGCAACAAGGGGCCGTCGATATCGAAGTCGTAGTGTTCCGGCGCCCTGACGATGCGGTCGGTGACGTCCCGGATCGCCTGCGGCGCGCGCGTCTGGTCGTTGCTGAACGCCTGCGGCGTGTAGGGCGAGCCGAACGGCATGCCGACGATGGCGATGTCGGCTCGCAGATTGTCCAAGTCGGTCGCCAGTTCGGAATAGAGCAGGGTGGGGTGTCCCGTCCTGGGCGCGACGGTGAGCGGCTGCGTGGGCGTGGCTGGCAAAGTGGACTCCGCTGGTGAGTTGGCAAAGACGATGCGCTGATTACTGTACGGGTGGGAAGTGGAATCAAAAAATGATATTTTTGTTGGGATAGTATTGAAATACGAAACCTTTTCGCCGGCTGCGCGCCGCTTCCGCCATGCTCAAGCTGGATTTCGATGAACGCGATCTGCGCTCGCTGCGCGTGTTCTGCCATGTGGCCCAGGCGGGCGGCTTCGCCGCCGCGGAACGGCGCCTGTTGATGTCGAAGGCTTCGATCAGCCGCCATGTGCGCGAAGTCGAGGCCCGCCTGGGGGTGCGCCTGTGCGAACGCGGCCCCGGGGGCTTTCGCCTGACGGCCGAAGGCAGCGTGGCATTGGATCTCGCCACCAGCGCGCTGCACGCGCTGAGCCGCATCCGTTCGGAAGTCGATGCCGTTCACGGCGTGCTGTCGGGGCCGCTGACCATCGGCATGGGCGAGCATTCGCTGACCCATCCAACGTGCCGGCTGCCCGAGGCATTGCGGGAACTGCACCGGCAGGCGCCCAACGTGCAACCGGAAATCCTGGTGATGTCGTTCAATGAGCTGGACCAGGCCTTGCGCACCCAGCGCATCGATATCGCCATACGCGGCAAATACCGCGAGGACCGTGATTTCGAGTACCTGCCGCTATACGTGGAGACACACTGCATGTACGTATCCAGCCAGGCGGGGCGCGCGTCCGACGCGGTGCGCCTGCCGCTGGTCTACCGCAGCCATCCCTATGTCGAGCAGGCGCTGGCGACGGGCCGCTACCAGCGCGGCCCGGAAGCGGGCGGGCTGGACGCCATCGGCGCCTTGGTGGCCACGGGGTATTATCAGGGGCTGCTGCCTACCCACTACGGGGAGCTGCTGCAGGAACGCTTTGGCCTGCGGCGGGTGGCGGGTGGCCCGGAGTACTCGCATGTGGGCTGTGCCGTCACGCTCGCTTCGCGCCAGCTCAGCCATCGCGCGGCGCTGTTCCTGAGCGTGCTGCGCGGCCTGCATCAGGCGAAAGGCCTGCACCGGTTCTAGGCAGGATCCAGGTCTTGATCCCTTGAGGCGGCGCGGCCGGTCCGGTGGGCCGGCCAAGGCCGGCCAAGCCAATCGAAACAGCTAAAAAAAAATAGCCAACCCTTGAAGTTGGCTATTATCTAGACGATTGATGAATCACGGAAATTTGGTGGAGCCGGGGGGAATTGAACCCCCGTCCGCAAGCCCTCCGCAACCAGTTCTACATGCGTAGTCGGCCTATTTGGATTTAACCCTGGACTTAGCCAGCCGACAGGCCGGACCAGGGCGATTCACGTAATTTAAGCCTGAACCGTGTGACCCCAGCGCAGACCGATTCCTTGTAAATGTCGCTGCTGCGGTTCGGGGTTGCCCCCTGGGAAGTTGCCTTCCCCCGCCTGACCCAAGGACAGATCAGTGCAGCGGCTCACCGATTAAGCGGCGAGAGCGAAACGCTCGTCGTTGGCGTTTGTAGTGTTCCAGTGGATTAACGAGCGAACTGGTGCTCGGCATGCCCTGAGTTGTTTCGCGACCCACGTCGAATCCGGATCGGCCCCAAGTTGTTTTAATTGTACCCGAAATGGCATCGAACCGACAGTATCGCGCCCCGTTCAGGCCCGCTTGCCGGACGCATGCCGCATGGCGCGCAACGGCCGCCGCGTGGTGGCCATCAGCAGCAGGGCCAGGCCCATCGCCGCCGCCATGATGCCGGCGGCCGCGCCGCCCAGTGCCGCCAGGCCATGATGGTCGATCACCAGCCCGCCGACCAGGGCGCCGATGCCGATGCCGATATTGGCGCCCGAGATGTTCAGCGACGCGGCGAAGGCGGGCGCGTCGGGAGCGGCCTTCATCAGGCGCACATGATTCACGATGAACATCGCCGCCTGCGCAATGCCCCATACGCCCAGCGTCGTCGCCAGCAGGACCGGCGTGCGCATGGCGGGCGCGGCCAGGACCTGGCCGAACGCCAGCAGGGCCGCGAACAGCAAGGTGGCGCCCAGCGGGCTGCGGTCGACCAGCCGGCCGCCGGCCCAGTTGCCCAGCAGCCCGATGGCGCCGAACGCCATCATCGACCAGCCGACCAGCCGGCCGTCGAAGCCGGCCAGGCGTTCCAGCATGTCGGCCAGATAGGTATAGGCAGTGAACATGCCGGTGAACGCCAGCACCGACAGCAGCACCTGCCCGAGCATCCGCGCGTCGCGCAGGATGCGCAGCTGCGTCCGCAGGGCGACGGCATGGGACTGCAGCCGCGGCCGCGGGAAGCAGGCCCAGAGCAGCAGCGCCTTGGCGAAGGCCAGGACGGCCAGCACCCCGAACGCGGCGCGCCAGCCGAAGCCGTCGGAGATCAGCACGCCGATGGGAATGCCGAATACCGTGGCCGCCACGGTGCCGAACGCTACCAGCGACACTGCCCGGCCGGCGCGCGCCGGGCCTGCCAGCTCGACCGCGGTGGCGCTGGCCAGCGACCAGAACACCGGCAGGGCCAGGGCAGGCACGAAGCGGGCCAGCGCCATGACCCAGATGTTCGGCGCCAGTGCGGCCAGCAGGTTGGCGGCGCCGAACAGCGTCAGCACGGCGACGAACAGCCGCTTGCGGTCCACGTTGGCCATCAGCGCCGTCAGCAGCGGACCGACGGCCGCCACCGTAAAGGCGAACAGCGTGACCAGCAGGCCGGCCTGGGACACGGTTACCTGCAGGTCGCGCGCCAGCGGCGGCAGCAGGCCGACGATCAGGAATTCCGTCGTCAGGATGGTGAATCCGGCGACAGAGAGCAGCAGAATAGGCAATAGCATGCGATTCCCGTACGCGCCGCGAGGGCGCGGCGCGATGAGCAGAAACTGGAAAAAAAGATGGCCGCCGCATGGGGCCGGAGGTGCGTTCCGCGCCCCGCCCTTGCGAGCACGGCTCTATGGGCAGGGGACGAAAGCAATGCGTCGATACGCTACTGTAGTGAAACCGGCGCCCGGGATAAAGAGCGGCGCTCCGGCATGACTGTTCGGTATTCCCGAACCGTCGCGGCCCATCCGGGCCGGGATGGCTGCAGCGGCGCTCAGCGCACGTCGGCCGGCAACAGCGGTTCGATGGCGTCCCAGAGCTCGTCGGGCGTGTTGGCGCAGGCCTCGGCCGACCAGGTGGTGACGTTCTCGTCCTGGCCCAGGTAGCCGTAGGCGGCGGCCACGGCCGGCATGCCGGCCGCGTGGGCCGCCTGGATGTCGCGCAGGTCGTCACCCACGTAGACGCAGCGGTCGGTGGCGTAGCCGGCCTCGCGCGCGGCGTGCAGGAGCGGCGCGGGATGCGGCTTGGCGTGTTCGGTGGTGTCGCCGCACACCAGCACGGCGCTGTCGCGCGTCAGGCCCAGGAACTCGACGATAGGCAGGGTCAGGTGCGTGACCTTGTTGGTGACGATGCCCCATGCCAGCCCGCGTGCGCGAATGCCGTCGAGCAGGGCGGCAATGCCCGGAAAGAGCCGGCTGTGCACGGTGGACCCGGCGGCGTAGTCCTGCAGGAACTGCTGGCGGGTCGGCTCGTAATCGGGCTGCCCGGGCAGCAGGTCCAGCGCGATCCGCAGCAGGCCGCGCGCGCCTTGCGAGGCGACCGGGCGCAGGAGTTCGTAGGGCAGGGGTTCCAGGCCCCGGCGGACGCGTTGCTGGTTGGCGGCCGCAGCCAGGTCGGGGGCGGTGTCGGCCAGGGTGCCGTCGAAGTCGAACAGGATCAGGGCGCTCATTTGCGAGTGGCCATCAGGTAATTCACCGAGGTGTCCTCCGACAGGCTGTAGACCTGGGTTATGGGGTTGTATTCCATGCCGCGCATGCTGGCGGGTTCCAGGCCGGCCTGGCGCGCGGCCGCCGCCAGCTCGCTGGGCTTGATGAACTGCTCGTGGCTGTGGGTGCCGCGCGGCAGCAGCCGCAGCACGTATTCGGCGCCGATGATGGCGTAGAGGAACGACTTGGCGTTGCGGTTCAGCGTCGAGAAAAACACCCAGCCGCCCGGCTTGGCCAGGGCCGCGCAGGCGCGCACCACGGAGCCCGGGTCGGGCACGTGCTCGAGCATTTCCATGCAGGTCACGACGTCGTAGCGGCCCGGCTGCTCGGCGGCCAGCTGTTCCACCGGCACGGCGCGGTATTCCACTTGCACGCCGGATTCCAGGCCGTGCAGGCGGGCGATCTTCAGCGAGCGCTCGGCCAGGTCGATGCCGGTGACCTGGGCTCCGGCGACCGCCATGCTTTCAGAGAGGATGCCGCCGCCGCAGCCGACGTCCAGGACAGTCTTGCCGGCCAGGCTGCCGGCGCAGTCCTGGATCCAGCCCAGGCGCAGGGGGTTGATGGCGTGCAGCGGCTTGAATTCGCTTTCCGGGTCCCACCAGCGGGCGGCCAGGGCGGCGAACTTGTCCAGCTCGGCCTGGTCGGCGTTGATGCCAGGGGTGGCGGGGGCGGAGGGATGGGTCGTCATGGGCGGCTTGGCGGCAAAAAAAGGGCCTCGCTATGCGAGGCCCTTCATTGTAGCGGCTAGCGCGTCGATTAACGGCGGCTACCCACGACTTCGATTTCAACGCGACGGTTCTGGGCACGGCCTTCACGCGTCTTGTTGGAAGCGACGGGCTGCAGTTCGCCCTTGCCTTCCGTGTAGATGCGGTTGGGGTCGACGCCCTTGCTGACCAGGTACGACTTGACCGAAGCGGCACGGCGCTCGGACAGCTTCTGGTTGTAGGCTTCGGTACCGATCGAGTCGGTGTGGCCGACGGCGATGATGGTTTCCAGATCGATGCCCGAAGCTTGCTGAGCGACTTGGTCCAGCAGTTGACGGCCTTCCGGCTTCAGGGTCGACTTGTCGAAATCGAAGAACGTATCGGCATTGAAGACGACCTTGGTGGCCATGGGAGTGGGCTTCGGAGCTTGCGCGACCGGCACGCCGTCGCAGCCCGGGACGCCGGTGGCCGGGGTCCAGAAGGCATCGCGCCAGCACAGTTCATTGGTGCCGTTCATCCACACGTCGCCGAACGGGTTGCGCCAGTTGTCAACCGTTTCGGGGTACGACTGGGCCGAGGCTACACCAGAGGCCGTAACGGCGGCGAAGGCGAGCGCCAGAGCGAATTTGGAGGGTTTGTTCATGTTTCTCCTCGTTGAGCTTGAAGCTGGATAAGTGACTCGCAGCGAACCCCCGCCGCATATCAGGAAAACGGGGCCAGTATAGCAACGCTCAGAAAAGGTTCAAAGGATCGCTACCGGGTCTCCCTGCGTGCTGGAAACAATCTTAAGGCATTTGATGATCTTTGGCTTCCCTCGCAAGCCGCATTGATGCTGGATATGATCTTTTCTTCTCTATGTGCGGTGAGGGATGTTGGTTTTTGGCAACAGGGCGGTGAAAACTGCCAGATGCTTTCGCCATGCATGCCCGCGCTGCCGGTTTCCCGGTCATCGGACAATCGGGTGATAGAATTTCCTGTTTACCCGGCCCGGGTTTCTCTTACTCGATTCAGTCGCTATATATATGGATTCCTTCGCCAAGGAGACGCTTCCGGTATCGCTGGAAGAAGAGATGCGCCGCAGCTACCTGGATTACGCCATGAGCGTGATCGTCGGGCGGGCGCTGCCGGATGTGCGCGACGGCCTCAAGCCCGTGCACCGGCGCGTGCTCTACGCGATGCACGAGCTGAACAACGACTGGAACCGCGCTTACAAGAAGTCCGCCCGCATCGTCGGCGACGTTATCGGTAAGTACCACCCGCACGGCGACCAGTCGGTCTACGACACCATCGTCCGCATGGCGCAGGATTTCTCCATGCGCTACATGCTGGTCGACGGCCAGGGCAACTTCGGCTCGATCGACGGCGACAGCGCCGCGGCCATGCGTTACACGGAAATCCGCCTGGCCAAGATCGCCCACGAGCTGCTGGCCGATATCGACCAGGAAACGGTCGATTTCGGGCCCAACTACGACGGCAGCGAGCAAGAGCCGCTGCTGCTGCCCTCGCGGCTGCCCAACCTGCTGGTCAACGGCAGCTCGGGGATCGCGGTGGGCATGGCGACCAACATCCCGCCGCACAACCTGCAGGAGGTGGTCGACGGCTGCCTGTACTGCCTGCGCAATCCCGACTGCTCGGTCGACGAGCTCATCGAGGTTATTCCGGCGCCCGACTTCCCCACCGGCGGCATCATCTACGGCATGGCCGGCGTGCGCGAGGGCTATCGCACCGGCCGCGGCCGCGTGGTCATGCGCGCCAAGACCCACTTCGAGGACATGGAGAAGGGCAACCGGCAGGCCATCGTGGTCGACGCCATCCCCTACCAGGTCAACAAGAAGACGCTGCAGGAGCGCATCGCCGAACTGGTCAACGAGAAGAAGATCGAAGGCATCGCCGACATCCGCGACGAGTCCGACAAGGACGGCATGCGGCTGGTCATCGAGCTCAAGCGCGGCGAGGTGCCCGAGGTCATTCTCAACAACCTGTACAAGAACACGCAGCTGCAGGACACCTTCGGGATGAACCTGGTGGCGCTGGTCGACGGCCAGCCGCGCCTGCTCAACCTGAAGCAGATGATCACCTACTTCCTGCAGCATCGCCGCGAAGTGGTGACGCGCCGCACGGTGTTCCAGCTGCGCAAGGCGCGCGAGCGCGGCCATGTGCTGGAAGGCCTGGCGGTGGCGCTGGCGAACATCGACGATTTCATCGCCATCATCAAGGCCGCGCCCACCCCGCCGGTGGCGCGCCAGGAACTGATGTCGCGCTCCTGGGATTCTTCCCTGGTGCGCGAGATGCTGTCGCGCACCGAACTCGACGCGGTGGGCGGGCGCGCGGCGTTCCGCCCGGACGACCTGCACGAGAGCTTCGGCCTGCAGGGCGACGGCCTGTACCGCTTGAGCGAGACGCAGGCGCAGGAAATCCTCAACATGCGCCTGCAGCGCCTGACCGGGCTCGAGCAGGACAAGATCGTCGGCGAGTACAAGGACGTCATGGCGACCATCGCCGACCTGCTCGACATCCTCGCCAAGCCCGAGCGCATCACCACCATCATCGGCGAGGAACTGCAGGCCATCAAGGCCGAGTTCTCCACCGGCGCCAAGGACGCGCGCCGGTCCGAGATCGAGCTGAACGCCACGGAACTCGACACCGAGGACCTGATCACGCCGACCGACATGGTGGTGACGCTGTCGCACGCCGGCTACATCAAGAGCCAGCCCTTGTCGGAATATCGCTCGCAGAAGCGCGGCGGACGCGGCAAGCAGGCCACGGCCATGAAGGAAAACGACTGGATCGACCAGCTCTTCATCGCCAATACGCATGACTACCTGCTGTGCTTCTCCGACCGCGGCCGGGTGTATTGGCTGAAGGTCTGGGAAGTGCCGCAAGGCACGCGCAATTCGCGCGGCAAGCCGATCGTCAACATGTTCCCGCTGGCCGACGGCGAGAAGATCACCGTGGTGCTGCCCGTCAAGGAATTCAGCGAAGACAACTACGTCTTCATGGCGACTTCGCGCGGCACCGTCAAGAAGACGCCGCTGTCCGACTTCTCCAACCCGCGCAAGGCCGGCATCATCGCGGTGGCGCTGGACGACGGCGACTACCTGATCGGCGCCGATCTCACCGACGGCAAGCACGACGTGATGCTGTTCTCCGACGCCGGCAAGGCCGTGCGCTTCGACGAGAACGACGTCCGCCCCATGGGCCGCAACGCCCGCGGCGTGCGCGGCATGACGCTCGAGGACGGCCAGACGGTCATCGCGCTGCTGGTGGCCGGCGACGAGTCGCAAAGCGTGCTGACCGCCACCGAGAACGGCTACGGCAAGCGCACGTCCATCACCGAATACACCCGCCACGGCCGCGGCACCAAGGGCATGATCGCCATCCAGACCTCCTCGCGCAACGGCAAGGTGGTGGGCGCGGTGCTGGTGATGCCGTCCGACGAGATCATGCTGATCACCACCGGCGGCGTGCTGGTGCGCACCCGGGTCGGCGAGATCCGTGAAATGGGCCGCGCCACGCAGGGCGTCACCCTGATCAGCGTGGATGACGGTAGCAGCCTGTCGGGCGTGCGCCGGGTGGTCGAAAGCGACGCCGACGTCGACGACGAAGAAGAATCCGAAGCCATGGATGCCGACGGCGATTCCGGCGCTTCGCCCGAACCGACCGAACCTACGGAGTAATCATGGCCCGTCCCTGGAACTTCTCGGCAGGCCCGTCGGCCTTGCCCGAGCCGGTGCTGCGGCAGGCCGCCGCCGAAATGCTGGATTGGCGCGGCAGCGGCATGTCCGTCATGGAAATGAGCCACCGCGGCAAGCATTTCGTGGAGATCTGCGACCAGGCCGAAGCCGACCTGCGCGACCTGCTGGGCATATCGCCCGATTACGCCGTGATGTTCATGCAGGGCGGCGGGCTGGGCGAAAACGCCATCGTACCCATGAACCTCATCGGGCGGCGCGGCCAGCCCGCCGCCGACTTCGTGGTGACGGGGCATTGGTCCACGCGCTCGCACAAGGAAGCGGGCCGCTACGGCAACACCCATATCGCCGCCAGCAGCGGCACCGCCACCGAGATCGACGGGCGCGAACAGGGGCCCTGGACCTGGGTGCCGCCGGTCGAGGCCTGGCAGGTGCGGCCGGAGGCCGCCTACCTGCATTTCTGCAGCAACGAGACCATCAATGGCGTCGAGTTCACCGACTGGCCCGATACCGCCGCGCTGGGCGCGCCGGACGTGCCGCTGGTGGTCGACGCGTCCTCGCACTTCCTGTCGCGTCCCATGGACATCGCGCGCGCCGGCCTGGTGTTCGCCGGCGCCCAGAAAAATGCCGGCCCGGCCGGCGTCACCGTGGTGATCGCGCGCCGCGACCTGCTCGGCAAGGCATTGCCGATCTGCCCCTCGGCGTTCGACTACGCCAACGTGGCGGCCGAGCATTCGCGCTACAACACGCCGCCGACCTTCGCCATCTACATGGCCGGCCTGGTGTTCAAGTGGGTCAAGGAGCAGGGCGGCGTGGCCGGCATGGAGGCCGCCAACCGCGCCAAGGCCGACCTGCTGTACGGCTATCTGGACAGCACGTCCTTCTACCGCAACCCCGTGCACGCCGCGGCGCGCTCGCGCATGAACGTGCCGTTCGTGCTGCGCGATGAATCGCTCAACGACGCCTTCCTGCAGGGCGCCGAAGCGGCCGGGCTGATGCAGCTCAAGGGCCACAAGAGCGTGGGCGGCATGCGCGCCTCGATCTACAACGCCATGCCGCTGGACGGCGTGCGGGCGCTGGTCGACTACCTGCGGGATTTCGAGCGCCGCCATGGATGATTCCCTGCAAGGCAAGCTCAAGCCGCTGCGCGAGCGCATCGACGCCATCGATGCGCAGATCCTCGACCTGCTGTCGCAGCGCGCCCGCGCCGCGCTCGAGGTCGGCGAGGCCAAGCACGCCGCGGCCGCCGACGGCCCGGTGCTGCGCCCCGAACGCGAGGCGGAAGTCATCCGCCGCCTGCAGCAGCTCAACCCCGGCCCGTTTCCGCGCGATGCCGTGGCCTCGGTCTGGACGGAGATCATCTCGGCCTGCCGCGGCCTCGAGCGCGGCATGACCGTGGCCTACCTGGGGCCGCGCGGCTCGTTTTCCGAGCAGGCGGCGCTTGAACATTTCGGCCGCGCCGTGCAGCAGTTGCCTTGTCCGTCGTTCGACGAGGTGTTCCGCGCCGTCGAGGCCGGGCAGGCCGATGTCGGCATGGTGCCGGTGGAAAACTCCACCGAGGGCGCGGTCAACCGCAATCTCGACCTGCTGCTGACCACGCCGCTCAAGATCCTGGGGGAACGCTCGGTCGACATCCGCCACTGCCTCATGACGCAGTCGGGCTCCATGGAGGACGTGACCGCCATCGCCGCGCATCCGCAGGCGCTGGCGCAGTGCCAGGGCTGGCTCAACCGCCATTATCCGGGCCTGGAGCGCGTCGCCGAGGCCAGCAATTCCGAGGCCGCCCGCGTCGCCGCCGGCAACCCGGCGATTGCCGCGATCGCCGGCGAGAGCGCCGCGCCGGCCTGGAACCTGCAGATCGTCGCCGCCGGCATCCAGGACGATCCCAACAACCGCACCCGCTTCCTGGCGGTGGGCGACATCCAGCCGCTGCCCAGCGGCCGGGACAAGACCAGCCTGATCCTGGCCGTGCCCAATCGCGCCGGCGCGGTCTACGACATGCTGGCGCCGCTGGCCGCCAACGGCGTGTCGATGACCCGTTTCGAGTCGCGCCCGGCACGCACCGGCCAGTGGGAATACTATTTCTACGTCGACGTGCTGGGGCACCGCGACGACCCGCAGGTCGCCCGCGCGCTGGCCGACCTGCAGGCGCAGGTTGCTTTCATCAAAGTGCTGGGCTCATACCCGGCGCAGTAATTCCTTACGCGTACGCGCACCGCCATGACCACTCCCAAGCCGTTGACCGCTCCCGCCCACGTCAGTGCCATCGCGCCCTACCAAGCGGGCAAGCCCATCGATGAACTGGCCCGCGAGTTCGGGCTCGACCCGGCCGGCATCGTCAAGCTGGCGTCCAACGAAAACCCCCTGGGCATGCCCGAATCCGCGCGCCAGGCCCTGCTGGCGGCCGCCGAATCGCTGGCGCGCTATCCGGACCCGAACGGTTTCGACCTGAAGTCGGCCCTGGCCGAACGCTACGGCGTGCCGATGGGCTGGATCACGCTGGGCAATGGTTCCAACGACATCCTCGAGATCGCCGCGCTGGCGCTGCTCGAGCCGGGCGCTTCGGCCGTGTACGCGCAACATTCGTTCGCGGTGTACCGGCTGGCCACGCAGGCGCGCGGCGCGCGCCACATCCAGGTACCGGCGCGCGACTACGGCCACGACCTGGACGCCATGTTCGCGGCTATCGAGGACGACACCCGGCTGGTGTTCATCGCCAATCCGAACAACCCCACCGGCACTTTCGTGCCGGGCGCCGATGTCGCGGCCTTCCTGGCGCGCGTGCACGAAGCGCACGGCGATCGCGTCACGGTGGTGCTGGACGAGGCCTACAACGAATACCTCGACCCGGAACTGCGCTTCGACAGCGTGGCGCTGGTGCGGCAGTATCCCAACCTGATCGTCTCGCGCACGTTCTCCAAGGCGTACGGCCTGGCCGGGCTGCGCGTGGGCTTCGCGGTGGCGCAACCCGCGCTCACCGACCTGCTCAACCGGGTCCGCCAGCCTTTCAACGTCAATACGCTGGCGCAGGCCGCCGCGATCGCCGCGCTCGGCGATGCCGACTACCTGGCCCGCGCGTACGAGCTGAACAAGGCCGGCAAGCGCCAGTTGTGCGAAGCTTTCGATAGCCTGTCGCTGCGCTACGTGCCCAGCTATGGCAACTTCGTGCTGGTGCGCGTGGGCGACGCGCCGCGCGTCAATCTTGAACTGCTCAAGCGTGGCGTCATCGTCCGGCCAGTGGCCGGCGACGGCCTGCCCGAGTGGCTGCGCGTGACCATCGGCCTGCCGGAGGAAAACCAGCGGTTCATCGCCGCGCTCACGGAAGTCCTGGCCGCATGACGCCCGCCGCGACCGGCGCCGCGACACAGGGGGCCGAGGGCCCCCTGATTCCTGTACTGGCGGTAATCGGCGTCGGGCTGATCGGCGGTTCAGTCGCACTGGCGCTGCGCCAGTCCGGCCAAGTCGGGCGCGTGGTGGGCGCGGGGCGCAATGCGCAATCCCTGGCCCGGGCGCAGGCGCTGGGCCTGATCGATGCCGCCGTCACGCCCGAAGAGGCCGCGCAAGCCGACGTGGTGCTGCTGGCCACGCCGGTGGGCGGGCTGGGGGCAATGCTGGCGCGCCTGCGTCGGCACCTGGGCGCGGCCACGCTGTTGACCGACGCCGGCAGCACCAAGGCCGAAGTGGTCGAGGCGGCGCGCGCCGCGCTGGGCGATCGCGTCGCGCAGTTCGTGCCCGGGCATCCCATCGCCGGGGCCGAGCGCAGTGGCCCCGAGGCCGCCGACGCGGGCCTGTATCGTGGCCGCACCGTGATCCTCACGCCGCTGCCGGAGAACCCGCCGGCCGGGGTCGCGCGCGTGCGCGACTTGTGGCAGGCTTGTGGTGCCCGGGTCATCGACATGGACGCCGCCGCGCATGATCGAGTCCTGGCGTCGGTCAGCCACATGCCGCACCTGCTGGCGGCGGCCTATATGGCGCAGGTGGCCGCGGCCGACGATGCCACGGCGCGGCTGGCCCTCGCCGGCACGGGGTTTCGCGATTTCACCCGCATCGCGGCGGGGTCGCCCGAAATGTGGCGCGACATTTTCCTGTCCAACCGCGCCGCCTTGCGCGCCGAGCTGGCGGCGGTACGGGCCGTGCTGGACCAGGCCGAGCAGGCCATGGCCGCCGGCGACGGCGGCGCCCTCGAGGCGCTGCTGGAGCGCGCCGCGCAGGCGCGCCGCAACTGGCGCAAGGAGTAGCTTTGCCATGACCGGACAGCCGTATCTCGACCTGCCGCGCGCCCGCCAGGCGCGCGGCGTGGTCGCCTTGCCGGGCTCCAAGAGCATTTCCAACCGGGTGTTGCTGCTGGCCGCGCTGGCCGCCGGCCGCACCGACATTTCCGGCTTGCTGGATTCCGACGACACCCGGGTGATGCTGGCGGCCCTGCGCCAGCTCGGGGTCGAGATCGCCGACGGCGGCCCCGGCCGGGCGACGGTGACGGGCGCCGGCCGCTTCGCGGCGGGGCAGGCGGACTTGTTCCTGGGCAACGCCGGCACGGCATTCCGGCCCCTGACCGCGGCCCTGGCCCTGATGGGCGGGCAATATCGCCTGTCGGGCGTGCCGCGCATGCACGAGCGTCCCATTGGCGACCTGGTCGATGCGCTGCGGCAATGGGGCGCCCGGATCGACTACCTGGGGCAGCCGGGCTACCCGCCGCTGGCCATCGGCCGGGGCGAGATCCGCGCCGGCGTGCCGGCGCGCGTGCAGGGCGCGGTGTCCAGCCAGTTCCTCACCGCCTTGCTGCTGGCCGCGCCGGTGCTGGCCCAGGCCAGCGATCGTCCGGTGGTCATCGAAGTAGCGGGCGAGCTGATCTCCAAGCCCTATATCGAGATCACGCTCAACCTGATGGCGCGCTACGGCGTGCGGGTGCAGCGCGACGGCTGGCATTCCTTCACCATCGAAGCCGGCGCCACGTACCGCAGCCCGGGCGCCATCGCCGTCGAAGGCGATGCCTCGTCCGCCTCGTACTTCCTGGCGCTGGGCGCCATCGGCGGCGGGCCGGTGCGCGTCACTGGCGTGGGCGCCGACAGCATCCAGGGCGACGTGGCCTTTGCCCGCACCCTGGCCAGCATGGGCGTGCAGGTCGAATCCGGCCCGGACTGGATCGAGGCGCGCGGCGTGCGCGTCGACCAGGGCGGCCGCCTCAAGGCCTTCGACGCCGATTTCAACCTGATTCCCGACGCCGCCATGACGGCGGCCGCCCTGGCGCTCTACGCCGACGGCCCGTGCCGCCTGCGCAATATCGGCAGCTGGCGCGTCAAGGAAACCGACCGCATCCACGCCATGCATACCGAGCTGTCGAAGCTGGGGGCGGGCGTCGAGTCCGGCCCCGACTGGCTGCGCGTCACGCCGCCGGCCCCGGACGGCTGGCGCGATGCGCACATTGGCACCTGGGACGACCACCGCATGGCCATGTGCTTCTCGCTGGCCGCCTTCGGGCCCGCCGCGGTGCGCATCCTCGACCCGGGCTGCGTCAGCAAGACTTTCCCCGATTATTTCGATGTCTACGCCGGGCTGGTGGCCGGCGCCGACCCGGTACCGAATCATGAGCACTGAGCCCGCTACGCCCGTCGCCGATATCCCCGTCATCGCCATCGACGGTCCCACGGCCTCGGGCAAGGGCACCGTGGCCCATCGGGTCGCCAAGGCGCTGGGCTGGGCCGTGCTCGACAGCGGCGCCCTGTACCGGCTCACGGCGCTGGCGGCCCTGAACCGCGGCCTGGCCGCGGAGGACGAGGCCGGCGTGGCGCGTGTCGCGCAGGACCTGGATGCGCGTTTCGAGGGCCGGCACATCTACCTGGAGGGGGCCGAGGTGGGCGAGGCCATCCGCCAGGAGCGGGTCGGCAACTTCGCGTCCCGCATCGCCGCCTATCCGGCGGTACGGCAGGCGCTGCTCGAGCGCCAGCGGGCATTCCGCGCGCCGCCCGGGCTGGTGGCCGACGGCCGCGACATGGGCACGGTGGTCTTTCCGGATGCGTCCCTCAAGGTATTCCTGGTGGCGGATGTCGAGGCGCGTGCGCAAAGACGCTGTAAGCAGTTGATCGAAAAGGGAATTTCTGCTAATCTATCCGACCTTTTGCGCGATATGCGCGAACGCGACGCGCGCGATACGCAGCGCGCCGCGGCGCCGCTCGTTGCGGCCGCGGATGCGCACGTGCTCGATTCATCCTACCTGACCATCGAGCAAACGGTGCAGGCAGTACTCGATTTCTGGAAAGTTTCAGGCCCTGCCAAGGGTTCGTAGCGCCGGGCGCATGCCCGGGGCGCGGAAGCTGGCAGGTTCATTCACTCCACTGTCGCGGGCAATCCGCTTCGGTGTGTTTTTCAAGGCCATTTTGGCCCAATGGATTTCAACTCAATGTCTTCCGTTTCCACTCCCGCCACCGGCGGCGAAAGCTTCGCCGACCTCTTCGCAGAAAGCCTCAAGACCCAGGACATGAAGTCCGGCGAAGTGATCAGCGCTGAAGTCGTGCGCGTCGACCACAACTTCGTCGTCGTCAATGCCGGCCTGAAGTCCGAAGCGCTGATCCCCCTGGAAGAGTTCCTCAACGACCAGGGCGAACTCGAAGTGCAACCCGGCGATTTCGTCTCGGTGGCCATCGACTCCCTGGAAAACGGCTACGGCGACACCATCCTGTCGCGTGACCGCGCCAAGCGCCTGTCGGCCTGGCTGCAGCTCGAAAAGGCCCTCGAAAACGGCGAACTGGTCACCGGCACCATTACCGGCAAGGTCAAGGGCGGCCTGACCGTCATGACCAACGGCATCCGCGCGTTCCTGCCGGGCTCGCTGGTCGACCTGCGCCCCGTCAAGGACACCACCCCGTACGAAGGCAAGACCCTCGAATTCAAGGTCATCAAGCTCGACCGCAAGCGCAACAACGTCGTGCTGTCGCGCCGCCAGGTGCTGGAAGCCAGCATGGGCGAAGAACGCCAGAAGCTGCTCGAGACCCTGCACGAAGGCGCGGTGGTCAAGGGCGTGGTCAAGAACATCACCGACTACGGTGCGTTCGTCGACCTGGGCGGCATCGACGGCCTGCTGCACATCACCGACATGGCCTGGCGCCGTGTGCGTCACCCCTCCGAGGTCCTGCAGGTGGGCCAGGAAGTCGAAGCCAAGGTCCTCAAGTTCGACCAGGAAAAGAGCCGCGTCTCGCTGGGCGTCAAGCAGCTGGGCGAAGACCCGTGGGTCGGCCTGGCGCGTCGCTACCCGCAGGGCACCCGCCTGTTCGGCAAGGTCACCAACCTGACCGACTACGGCGCGTTCGTCGAGGTCGAGGCCGGCATCGAAGGCCTGGTGCACGTCTCCGAAATGGACTGGACCAACAAGAACGTCGATCCGCGCAAGGTCGTGACCCTGGGCGAAGAGGTCGAAGTCATGGTCCTCGAGATCGACGAAGACCGCCGCCGCATCTCGCTGGGCATGAAGCAGTGCCGCCAGAACCCCTGGGAAGAGTTCGCCACCAACTTCAAGCGTGGCGACAAGGTCCGTGGCGCCATCAAGTCGATCACCGACTTCGGCGTGTTCGTCGGCCTGCCCGGCGGCATCGACGGCCTGGTGCACCTGTCCGACCTGTCCTGGACCGAAACCGGCGAAGAAGCCGTCCGCAACTTCAAGAAGGGCGACGAAATCGAAGCCGTGGTGCTGGGCATCGACACCGACAAGGAACGCATCTCGCTGGGTATCAAGCAGCTGGAAGGCGATCCGTTCAACAACTACGTCGCCACCTATGACAAGGGCGCCGTGGTGCAGGGCGTGATCAAGTCGGTCGAGCCCAAGGGCGCGGTCGTCACCCTGTCGGTCGACGTCGAGGGCTACCTGCGTGCTTCCGAGATCTCCTCGGGCCGCGTCGAGGACGCCACCACCGTGCTGAAGGCCGGCGAAAACGTCGAAGCCATGATCGTCAACATCGACCGCAAGACGCGTTCGATCCAGCTGTCGATCAAGGCCCGCGACAACGCCGAAACGGCCGATACCATCCAGCGCATGTCCGAAGCCAGCGCCTCCTCGGGTACCACCAACCTGGGCGCGCTGCTCAAGGCCAAGCTGGATCAACAGCGCAACGACGGCTGATAAGTGACCAAGTCGGAGCTGATCGCCGCACTGGCGGCCCGCTATCCCCAGCTGGCCGCCCGCGACACCGATTACGCCGTCAAGACCATGCTCGATGCAATGACCCAGGCCCTGGCCTCGGGCCAGCGCATCGAGATCCGGGGTTTTGGCAGCTTTTCACTGTCGCAGCGTTCACCCCGCATCGGGCGCAACCCCAAGTCGGGCGAGCAGGTGCTGGTGCCTGGCAAGCAGGTGCCGCACTTCAAGGCCGGCAAGGAATTGCGCGAGCGGGTCGACATGGCCGGCGGCGACGCCGGCACGCCGTCCGATACCGCCGCGGACGACCCACTGCCCACGCTGCTCGGCATGCATGCCATGTAGGGTTGCGGCAGGGTGGTTGGCCGTTTGCCGCGGCGGCGCATATCCCGATGAAGCCCCTTGCTCGTTCAAGGGGCTTTGCTTTTGCGCGCTTGTGGCGGACCGCCGCGCCGCGGGGCGGCGCATTTGTCGCCGCCGGCAGCGGATTCCGGCCCGCTTCCGCTTACAATTGACAGTCTTGAATTCTCTGGAGCATGCGCCATGCGCTACCTGGTCTGGGCCCTGCGATTGCTCGTTTTCATCGCGGTGCTGATGTTCGCCTTGAAGAACACCGGCCCCGTCGCCGTGAATTTCTACGCCGATTATGTCGTGCAAGACGTCCCGCTCATCGTGGTGATGCTGGTGACGTTCGTGGTGGGCACGGTGTTCGGCCTGCTGTTGACGGTGCCCGCCGCCATGCGCCGGCGCCGCGAAGCCATGCGCCTGCGCCGCGAGGTCGAGCGCCTGCAGGCCGCCGCCAACGGCACGACCCCGCCGGTCGCCCCGGAGGCCATTGCCCCGATGTCGCCGCTGTAAGCGGCGCGCATCGTTTCCCTCGACCGCTACAGAGCTCGCAGCGTGGATTTTGAACCTTGGTGGCTTATTTTCGTGCCCTTGCTGTTTGCATTGGGCTGGCTGGCGGCGCGTTTCGATTTTCGCCAGATGCTGCGCGAAACGCGCACTTTGCCGGATTCCTACTTCCGCGGGCTGAATTTCCTGCTCAATGAGCAACCCGACCGTGCCATCGACGCCTTCGTCGAGGTCGCCAAGCTCGACCCGGAAACCACCGAGCTGCATTTCGCGTTGGGCAGCCTGTTCCGCCGGCGCGGCGAAATGGAGCGCGCCATCCGCGTGCACCAGAGCCTGCTGAACCGGTCCGACCTGCCCGAGGCCGAGCGCGAGCACGCCCAGCACGAACTGGCCCATGATTTCCTCAAGGCCGGCATGCTGGACCGCGCCGAAGCCGCTTTCGAGCAGCTCAAGGACACCCGCTACGCCTTGCCGGCGCTGCGGTCGTTGATCCGCATCTACGAATCCGAACACGACTGGCCGCGCGCCATCGAGGCCGTCAAGACGTTGCACGGCCTGGTCGACGAGCCAGTGCCGCAGATCGTGCACTATTACTGCGAGCAGGCCCAGACCGCCCTGGCGGCCAAGCCGTTTGACGCCGACGCGGCCCACGCGGCGCTCGACGCCGCCGATCATGCGGCCAGCCAGGCGGGCGTCGGCGAAACCGCCGGCAAGGCCGCGAAAGTCCGCACTTCCATGCTGCGCGCGCGCCTGGCCGCCCTCGAGAACGATCCCAAGCGCGAGCGGCTGTACCTCGAGTCCATCCTGGCCGACGCGCCCGAGTTCGCCGGCCTGGTGGCCGAGCAACTGCTGGCCAACTACCGCGCCGCCGACCAGGCGGCCGAGGGCCTTGAACTGCTGCAGAAGCAGTACGGCCATCACGCGTCGCTGGACTTGTTCAACGTCATCTTCCGCGAGCTGCGGGTGCAGCGCGGCGCGGCGCCGGCCTGGGCCTTCGCGCGCGGCGCGCTGCGCCATCATCCATCGCTGCTCGGGCTCGACCGCCTGCTCGAGGCGGAGCTGGGCAGCGCCACGGGCCAGCCGCCGGGGCAAGAGGCCGAGCAAGGGCCCGTGCGCGGCGCCGATCTCACCCTGCTGCGCAGCCTGATCCACAAGCATACGCAGCGCCTGGACCGCTACGCCTGCCGCAATTGCGGCTTCCAGGCGCGGCGGTACTATTGGCAGTGCCCGGGCTGCAATGTCTGGGAGACCTACGCGCCACGCCGTCTGGAAGAACTCGAATGAAATCCTATCCCGCCGAGGCCATTGCGCGCAGCCGCGTGCTCGTCGTGGGCGACATCATGCTGGACCGCTACTGGTTCGGCGAGGTCGACCGTATCTCGCCCGAGGCGCCGGTGCCCGTGGTGCGCGTGGCGCGCCGCGAAGACCGCCTGGGCGGCGCCGCCAACGTGGCGCGCAACGTCGCCGCCCTGGGCGGGCAGGTCACCCTGGTGGGCATCGTCGGCGCCGACGAGGCGGGCGAGGGCATCGGCCGGCTGGCCGGGCAGGCCGGCGTGCAGGCCGACCTGGTGGCCGACGCCGACCATCCCACCACGCTCAAGATGCGCGTCCTGGGCCGCCAGCAGCAACTGCTGCGGGTCGACTTCGAACAGCACCCCGGGCCGGCCACGCTCGACGACCTGGACACCCGCTACGCGCGCCATCTGGCGCAGCACGACGTGGTGGTGCTGTCCGACTACGCCAAGGGCGCGCTCGACCGGGTCCCGGACCTGATCGCCCGGGCGCGCGCCGCCGGCGTGCCGGTGCTGGTCGATCCCAAGGGCGACGACTACGCGCGCTACCGCGGCGCCACCCTGGTCACGCCGAACCGGGCCGAGATGCAGCAGGCGGTGGGCCGCTGGACCACCGAGTCGCAACTGACCGAGCGCGCCCAGCGGCTGCGCGCCGACCTCGAACTCGAAGCCCTGCTGGTGACCCGGTCCGAGCAGGGCATGACGCTTTTCACCGCGGCGGGCCGCGAACATGTCGATGCGCAGGCGCACGAAGTGTTCGACGTGTCCGGCGCCGGCGACACGGTGCTGGCCACCCTGGCGGCCATGCGCGCCATCGGGCAGCCCTGGGCCGAAGCCATGGGCTGGGCCAACCGCGCCGGCGGCATCGTCGTCGGCAAGCTGGGCACCTCGGTCGTCACCGCCGCAGAACTCGCAGGAGAATCCACATGATCGTCGTCACAGGCGCCGCCGGCTTCATCGGCAGCAACCTGGTGCGCGGCCTGAACCGGCGCGGCATCCAGGACATCATCGCGGTCGACGACCTGACCGAGGGCGACAAGTTCCTCAACCTGGTCGATTGCCAGATCGCCGACTACCTCGACAAGGACGAATTCCGCAAGCGCGTCCTGGCCGGCGCGCTGCCGCCGGTGCGGGCCGTGCTGCACCAGGGCGCCTGCTCGGACACCACCGAGCGCAACGGCCGCTACATGCTCGACAACAACTACCGGGTCACGCTGGAGCTGTTCGAGTACTGCCAGGCCCAACGCATCCCGTTCCTGTACGCCTCGTCGGCGGCCGTGTACGGAGGCTCGTCGGTGTATGTCGAGGAGCCCGCCAACGAGCGTCCGTTGAACGTCTACGGCTATTCCAAGCTGCTGTTCGACCAGGTCCTGCGCACCCGCATGGGCAGCCTGACCGCCCAGGTAGTGGGGCTGCGCTATTTCAACGTCTACGGCCCGCACGAGCAGCACAAGGGCCGCATGGCGTCGGTCGCGTTCCACAACATGAACCAGTTCCTGGCCGAAGGGCACGTGCGGCTGTTCGCCGGCTGGGACGGTTACCCCGACGGCGGCCAGAGCCGCGACTTCATCTCGGTCGAGGACGTCGTCGCCGTCAACCTGCATTTCCTCGACAATCCCGGCACCTCGGGCATTTTCAACTGCGGCACGGGGCGCGCGCAGCCGTTCAACGACGTGGCCGCCGCCGTGGTCAACACGCTGCGCGCGGAACGCGGCGAGGCCGCGCTGCCGCTGGACAAGCTGGTCGAGCAGGGGTTGGTGCGCTACATCCCGTTCCCCGAGGACCTGAAGGGGCGCTACCAGAGCTACACCCAGGCCGACGTCAGCCGCCTGCGCGCGGCCGGCTTCAGCGCACCCATGCGCGACGTCCAGACCGGCGTGGCGGAGTACGTACGCTACTGGCGCGCGCGCAAGGCCTGACCGGCAGGCCGCCGGCTGCGTAATTTCCGGGGCGGACTTTCCCGTTCACCGGGGCGCCCGGCCGGGTGGGGCGGCGGCATCATGGCAGGCAGGCGGGCCCTCCGGCCCGCCTTTTCACACGGAGCCCCGCCATGAACCCCTTCCTGCACGATCCCGTGGCCGTCCCCTTGCCGGCCGTGCCTCGCCCTTCCCGCCGCAACCCGCCGCGCTGGCCGCTGGTGGGGGCGCGCCAGCCCGGCCGCGCCGGGCAGCCCCCGGCGCGCCGCGCCATGGCGCATGCGCTGGGCCGTTTCGCGGTCGCCGGCGGCCTCAGCCTGGCGGCCATGCCCGCGCAGGCACTGGACGTCAACGCTGCCACGGCGGAACAGCTGGAATCGCTGCGCGGCGTGGGGCCCAGCACGGCCCGGATCATCATCCAGGAGCGCGAGCGCGCCGGCCGGTTCGAATCGCTGGAAGACCTCTCCGACCGGGTGCGCGGCATCGGCCGCAAGCGCCTGCGCAGCCTGCAAGCGGCCGGGCTGGTGGCAGGGCCGGGCATTCCGGTGCTGGTTCCGGGGGGCGCCGCCACGCCGCAGTTCGCGCCCGCGCTGCCCAGCCTGTCAGCACCCTGAACGCCGCGGGCGGTATCCCTGGCGCGGGCGCGGCTTTCGCGCCACGTCCGCACGGCAGCGGTTATCATCGGCCGATGGCTACCTCATCCTATCCCACCATCGAACAAACCGTCGGCAATACGCCGCTGGTCCGCCTGCAGCGTATTCCCGGCGCGGCGGGCCAGGCACGCGGCAATGTCATCCTGGCCAAACTGGAAGGCAACAATCCGGCCGGCTCGGTCAAGGACCGGCCGGCGCTGTCGATGATCCTGCGCGCCGAAGAGCGTGGCGAGATCAAGCCGGGCGATACGCTCATCGAAGCCACCAGCGGCAATACCGGCATCGCGCTCGCCATGACGGCCGCCATGCGCGGCTACCGCATGGTGCTGATCATGCCGGACAACCTGTCGGTCGAGCGCCGCGCCGCCATGGCCGCCTATGGGGCCGAACTGATCCTCACGCCCGCGGACAAGGGCGGCATGGAATACGCCCGCGACCTGGCCACCAGCATGGAGGCCGAGGGCAAGGGCAAGGTGCTGGACCAGTTCGCCAATCCCGACAACCCGCGCGCCCACATCGAGGGCACCGGCCCCGAGATCTGGGCGCAGACCGAAGGCCGCGTCACCCACTTCGTCAGTGCCATGGGCACGACGGGCACCATCATGGGCGTGTCCACCTACCTGAAGTCGCGCAATCCCGCGGTGCAGGTGGTGGGGGCCCAGCCGGCCGAGGGCTCGCAGATCCCGGGCATCCGCAAGTGGCCCGAAGCCTACCTGCCGAAGATCTTCGATCGCAGCCTGGTGGATGCCTATGAATCCATCGGCCAGGCCGAGGCCGAAACGATGGCCCGCCGCCTGGCCGCCGAAGAGGGCATTTTCGGCGGCATTTCATCGGCCGGCGCGCTGGTGGCGGCCCTGCGCGTGGCCGAGCGGGTCGAGAACGCGACTATCGTGTTCATCGTCTGCGACCGCGGCGACCGCTATTTGTCGACCGGCGTATTCAACGAGCGCCGCTGACGGGGTTGTTGCTTTCAGATGTCTGACACCCGGCGCGGCAGTGGCCGCATGCCTGGGGTGTCTCGTCGGGTGCCAGGCGCCTGCAGCGTGAAGCCGGGCGCCTGCGCGGCGGGTCATCTGCCCATGCGTTGTTCGAGCGCGGCCGCCAGGTCGGCCACCGCGGTGGCGTAGAAATAACTACGGTTATATTGCGTCAACGCAAAAAAATTCGGCGTTGCGGTTCGGTACTGTACGGTGCCGCGCGCCTCTTCTTCCAGGTCCACCACGCCCAGCGGGCGCTCCTGCCAGCCATTGCCGCTGGCGCCGGGCGCCAGGCGCGCGCCGGCGGCCCGCAGCGATGCCCAGGTCTGCGTGGGCTCGAGCCCGCCCGAGGCCAGCGCGGATGGGTCCGGCGGCAGCACCACCGGCGCGAATACCGGCAGGCCGCGCTGCCAGCCATGCGCGACCAGGAAATTGCCGACCGACATGACCGAATCCGCGACGCTGTTGGTCAGGTCGATATGGCCGTCGCCGTCGCCGTCCACCGCGAAGCGCATGATGCTGCCGGGCATGAACTGGGGCATGCCGATGGCGCCCGCATAAGAGCCGGTCGCCTCGAGTTCGAGCTTGCCGCGCAGCGCCAGCGTGATGAAGTCCCCCAGTTGCCCGCGGAACATATCGGCGCGCTCGGGGCGGCTGGGGTCGGGATAATCGAATGCCAGGGTGGCCAGGGCGTCGAGTACGCGGAAGTTGCCCATGTTGCGCCCGTACAGGGTTTCGACCCCGATGATGGAAGCGATGATCGAGGCGGGCACGCCATAGCGCTGGGCCGCCTGGTTCAGCAGCGCCGCGTTTCCCTGCCAGAACTGCACGCCCCAGCGGATGCGCTTGGGCTCGACGAAGCGCGCGCGGTAAGTGAGCCAGCTGCGCCATATCTTGCGCCCCGGGGGGGACGGCGCGATCAGGCGCGCCACGGTGGCGTTATAGCGGGCGTCGGCCAGGGCGGCCGTGATCTGGTCCAGCGGCAGGGCCTGTTCGTCCGCCAGTTGGCGGGCGTAGGCGCGCGCTTCGGGCCGCAACTGGCCGGTGGATGTCAGCGCGGCCGGCGGCTCGCCGGGCGGCTTGGCCGGGCCGATGCGTATCGGGGCGCCGCCGGAAGGGCGCTGGGGATGGGCCTGGTCGTGGGGCTGTGAGCCGGACGGCGGGGCGCTCGCGCATCCGGCCAGGAAAAAAGCAATCGTGCCGATTTGCAGGAATTGCCGACAGATGAACATAATCTTCCTTTATGGAGACCATGTATCTTACCCACCCCGCGTGCCGGCTGCATGAAATGGGCAGCTGGCACCCCGAAAGCCCGCAGAGGCTGGATGCGATCGCCGACCAGCTGCTGGCCAGCGGCCTGATGCCTTTCCTGGCGGAGCGCGAGGCGCCCGCCGCTTCGCGCGAGGCGATCCTGCGCGTTCATACGGCGGGCTACCTGGCCAGCCTGCATGCCCGCTCGCCCGCCGAGGGCTACAGCACCATCGATCCCGACACGATGATGAACCCGCATACCTACGAGGCGGCGCTGCACGCCGCCGGCGCGGGCATCGCCGCCGTCGACGCGGTCATGGCGGGGCAGGCGGCCAATGCCTTCTGCGCGGTGCGCCCGCCCGGCCATCATGCGCGCCGCGAGCAGGCCATGGGCTTCTGCTTCCTGAATAACGTCGCCATCGCGGCGCAACACGCCATCCATGCGCACGGGTTGCGCCGCGTGGCCATCGTCGATTTCGACGTGCACCATGGCAATGGCACCGAAGAGGCCTTCGCGGGGGACGACCGGGTACTGATGTGCAGCATCTTCCAGCACCCGTTCTTTCCCAACAGCGGCACCACGCGTCCGGCCGCCAACATGGCCAATGTGCCGGTCCCGGCCTATACCGACGGCGCCGAGGTGCGTTCGGTGGTGCGCGATGTCTGGCTGCCGCGCCTGCAGGCCCACGCGCCCGAGCTGATCCTGGTCTCGGCCGGCTTCGACGCCCACCGCGAGGACGACATGGGCCAGCTCGCCCTGGTCGAGGCCGACTACGCCTGGATCACCGAGCGCATCGTCGAAGTGGCCGACCAGCACGCCCAGGGCCGGATCGTCAGCCTGCTGGAAGGCGGTTACAACTTATCAGCCCTCGGACGGAGCGTCGTCGCCCACATACGGGCGCTGGCAAAGTTGTAGAATCAATGAATTGTGCAATGCGGGGTCGGCTTGGGCCGGCCGGTTAATCATAGTTAGGAGGCTGCTGGATGAAGGTGTTGGTACCTGTCAAGCGCGTGGTTGACTACAACGTCAAGGTGCGCGTCAAGTCGGATCAAACGGGCGTGGATATCGCGAACGTGAAGATGTCCATGAACCCGTTCGACGAGATCGCGGTCGAGGAAGCCACGCGCCTGAAGGAAAAGGGCGGCGCCACGGAAGTGGTGGCGGTGTCGTGCGGCGTGGCGCAGTGCCAGGAAACCCTGCGCACGGCCATGGCCATCGGCGCGGACCGCGGCATCCTGGTGCAGACCGACGCCGAACTGCAGCCGCTGGCGGTGGCCAAGCTGCTCAAGGGCCTGGTCGAGAAGGAACAGCCGCAACTGGTCATCCTGGGCAAGCAGGCCATCGATGACGACGCCAACCAGACCGGCCAGATGCTGGCCGCGCTGCTGGACTGGCCGCAGGCGACCTTCGCCAGCAAGGTCGAGCTGGGCGACGGCGAAGTCTCGGTCACGCGCGAAGTCGACGGCGGCCTGGAAACGGTCAAGCTAAAGCTGCCGGCCATCGTCACCACCGACCTGCGCCTGAACGAGCCGCGCTATGTCACGCTGCCCAACATCATGAAGGCCAAGAAGAAGCAGCTGGACACCGTCACGCCCGAAGACCTGGGTGTCGATCCCGCGCCGCGCCTGAAGACGCTGAAGGTCACCGAGCCGCCGGCGCGCAAGGCTGGCATCAAGGTGGCCGACGTGGCCGCGCTGGTCGACAAACTCAAGAACGAAGCGAAGGTGCTCTAAGATGACGACCCTGGTTATTGCCGAACACGACAACGCCCAACTGAAGGGCGCGACCCTGAACACCATCGCCGCGGCCGCCAAGCTGGGCGGCGACGTGCACGTGCTGGTGGCCGGCAGCAATGCCCGCGCCGTGGCCGACCAGGCCGCGCAGGCCGCCGGCGTGGCCAAGGTGCTGCTGGCCGACGCGCCGCAACTGGCCGAAGGGCTGGCCGAGAACCTGGCCGCGCAGGTGCTGGCCGTGGCCTCCAGCTACAGCCATATCCTGTTCCCCGCCACCGCCTCGGGCAAGAACGTGGCCCCGCGCGTGGCCGCCAAGCTGGACGTGGCGCAGGTCTCCGACATCATCGGGGTGGAATCGGCCGACACCTTCCAGCGCCCGATCTACGCCGGCAACGCGATTGCCACGGTGCAGTCGGCCGACGCGGTCAAGGTCATCACGGTACGAACCACGGCGTTCGACGCGGTGGCCGCCACGGGCGGCTCGGCCGCGGTGGAAGTGCTGGAAGCGGTGGCTGATTCGGGCAAGTCGTCGTTCGTGGGCCGCGAAGTGGCCAAGAGCGACCGTCCGGAACTGGCCGGCGCGCGCGTGGTGGTGTCCGGCGGACGCGGCCTGGGCAGCGCCGAGAACTTCAAGATCCTCGACCCGCTGGCCGACAAGCTCGGCGCGGCGCTGGGCGCATCGCGCGCAGCCGTCGACGCCGGCTACGCGCCCAACGACTGGCAGGTGGGCCAGACCGGCAAGATCGTCGCGCCGCAGCTGTACGTGGCGGTCGGCATCTCGGGGGCCATCCAGCACCTGGCGGGCATGAAGGACTCCAAGGTCATCGTGGCCATCAACAAGGACCCGGAAGCGCCGATCTTCGGCGTGGCCGACTACGGCCTGGTCGGCGACCTGTTCCAGGTCGTGCCGGAACTGGCCAACGCCCTGTAACACGCGGGGCGCCGCGCCGGGCGCGCCATGCCGGGTCTTCCCGGCCGGCGCGCCCGGCGTTTTTTCATTGGCGGCCGCGGTTCGCCCGTCCCTGCGCGACGCCGTCGCGCAAGGTCTCAGTACAGCGCCTTGCAGCCTTGCCAGGCGCCTTGCGCGACCAGCCGCTTGATCTCTTCTTTGCACAATTCCACCACCTGTTCCACGGCCGGCGTGGGCGGCATGCTGGCGCTGGCGCACAGCACCAGTTCGCGCGCCAGCCCCATGTCCAGCGCATGCGCGGCGATGGCGCCGTCGGCGATGTCCGAGTGGGCGGCCGAATAGGGCAGGATCGTGGCCGCCATGCCGTGCCGCACGGCCGGTATCAGGATCGCCGAGGTGCTGGCTTCGGCGAACAGATTGCAGGTCAGGCGCGCCGTCAGGAATGCATGGTCCACCCGTGCGCGCAGCGTGTTCGGCAGGCTGGGCAGGATCAGCGGCAGATGGTGGAAATCGGCGATGGACAATTTGCGGCGCGGCAGCTTGACGCCAGCCCCGGTCAAAAGAAAAAGCTCTTCGAGCAGCAGCGGCGTGCATAGCAGGCCCTGCATGGGTTGCTGGTCCGGCGACAGCGAGAAATCGATGCGCCCCTGCAGCACCAGCTTGGTCAGGTCGGCGCTGGGGATGTCGACGATCTCCAGCACCACCGAAGGCAGTTCGGCCTTGACCCGCTGCATCAGCGGCAATGACAGCATGCGCGCGGTGCTGGAGGCCAGGCCGATCGATACGGTGCCGGTGACCTGGTCGGCCGCGCGGGCCAGCAGGCTGCGCGTGGCGTCCACCTGGCGCAGGATGGTCTGGGCGTGGCGGTACAGCAGCAGGCCTTCGGCCGTAGGCTGCACGCCCTTGGCGCCGCGCACCAGCAGCCCGACGCCCAGGGCTTCTTCCAGCAAGGCCATTTGCTGGCTGAGCGCCGGCTGGGCCAGGTGCAGGCTCTCGGCCGCGCGCGTCATGTTGCGCAATTCGACGACGCGCACGAAGTATTTGAGTTGACGCAGGTTCACAAGGAATAAGTTTAACTTATGGTTTGATCGTTAAATCGTATTTTTTCGCTTGGCCAGGCCTGCCTAGAATGGCTCGCATTCGAGAGGAGACGAGCCATGAGCCTGCCGTTGGCCGGACTGAAAGTCCTGGACCTGACCCGCGCCCTGTCGGGGCCATTCAGTACCATGACACTGGGCGACCTGGGCGCCGAGGTCATCAAGGTCGAGCCCACGCCCGAGGGCGACATGGTGCGCCAGTGGGGCCCCTTCGACGACGACATAAGCGTTTATTATCTGAGCGCCAACCGCAACAAAAAGGGCATCGGCGTCGATTTCCGCCATCCCGAGGGCCTGGCGCTGGTACGCAGGCTGGCATTGGGCTGCGACATCGTGGTGGAGAACTTCAAGGTCGGCACCATGCAGCGCATGGGCCTGGGGTACGAGGCGCTGGCGGCCGAGCATCCGGGCCTGATCATGGCGTCGATCTCGGGCTTCGGCAGCCGCGGGCCGGCCCGCGACTGGGCCGGTTTCGACCAGATCGCGCAGGGCTATTCCGGCTTCATGAGCCTGACCGGCACGCCGGAGTCGGGGCCCACCCGCGTGGGCACCGCGATCGGCGACCTGGCCGCCGGCCTGTGGCTGGTGATCGGCATCCTCGCCGCCGTGGTGCAGCGCAACCGCACCGGCCGCGGCCAGCATGTGGAAACCTCGCTGCTGGCGGCGCTGATGGCATTGCTGAGCGTGCAGGGCCAGCGCTACCTGAGCGTGGGCGAGGTGCCGCGGCCTTGCGGCAATGTCCATCCTGTCATCGCGCCGTACGGCACCTTCGAGACGGCCGACGGCCCGCTCAACCTGGCGCCCGCGACCCAGGCGATGTGGACCCGGCTGTGCGGCATCCTGGGCCTGGAGCGCCTGACATCCGACCCGCGCTTCCTGACCAATGCCGACCGCATGCAGCACCGCCATGAACTGAAGCAGGAACTGGAAACCGCGCTGAAGCGCCGCACGCGCATGGAGTGGACGCCGCTGATGATCGAGAACGGCATTCCGGCCGGGCCGATCAATACCCTGGACGATGTGTTCGCCGACCCCCAGGTACGGGCTTGCGGATTGGTGCAGGCATTGCGGCATCCGCTGCTGGGCGAGCTGCGTCAGGTCGGCCTGCCGCTGGACCTGGGCGGCGTGCCGCCGGAGGCGGCGGCGCGGCAGGCGCCGCCGGTGTTCGGCCAGCACACCCGTGAAGTGCTTGCCTCGTTCGGCCTGGCGCGGGACGAGATCGAGCGCCTGCTGGCCGGGCGCGTGCTGCACCAGGCGGCCGAACCGGCGGAGGCATCATGAGCGCCGCCGATACGCCGCAACTGACCGTGGACGGCCCGGTGGCGACAGTGCGGCTGCGCAAGCCGGCGGTGGCCAACCGGCTTAGCCCGCAAGACCTGGAGACGCTGCGCGCGCACCTGGCAACCGTCAATAGCGACGAGCGCATCCTGGTGCTGCGCTTCGTGGCCGAGGGCAAGTATTTCTGCAGCGGCTATGACATCTCGTCGCTGGCCGCCGACAGCGCGCCCAGTTCGCTCTACTTCGGCGCCACCATCGACCTGCTCGAGGCGGCTCGGCCGGTGACCATCGCCGCCGTGCAGGGCGGCGTCTACGGCGGCGGCACCGACCTGTGCCTGGCCTGCGACTTCCGCCTGGGGACGCCGCAGGCTGACATGTTCATGCCCGCGACCCGGCTGGGCCTGCATTTCTATGCGGGCGGCATGACCCGCTATGTGACTCGCCTGGGCCTGGACCAGGCCAAGCGCCTGTTCCTGACCGCCGACCGGATCGGGGCGGAGGAAATGCTGCGCATTGGCGTGTTGACCGAGCTCGTGGCCGCCGACGAGTTAGGCAGCCGGCTGCAGGCGCTGACCGGACAACTGGCCGATATGGCGCCGTTGGCGCTGCTGGGGGTCAAGCGGCACCTGAACCTGATCGCGCGCGGACAGATCGATGCACAGGAGATCGAGCAGGCCGTACTGCGCTCGGAACGCTCGCGCGACATCGCGGAAGGCGCGCGGGCCTGGAAGGAGAAGCGCAAACCGCGATTCACCGGCCACTGAGGCCGCAACGGCCGGGCTTGGCGGCCCGGCCGCACGAATAACCAAGAGGAGACAGACATGCACATTCAACGCGCCGCGCGCGCCGCAGGGCGCGCGCTGATGCTGGCCGGCGGGTTGCTGGCCGCGGCGGCCCAGGCGGCCACCGACTATCCAGCCAAGCCGATCACACTGGTGATCGGCTTTCCGCCCGGCGGCGGGGCCGACCATGTCGGGCGGGTATACGCCAACAGCCTGTCCAAGGTGCTGCGCCAGCCCGTGGTGGTCGAGAACCGGCCGGGCGCCGGCTCGACAATCGGCGCCAGCCATGTGGCGCGCGCCGCGCCGGACGGCTATACCCTGTATTTGGGCAATTCCAGCGTGATGGGCAGCGACAGCGTGCTCTACAAGGTGGATTACACCCCGGACGATTTCGTCCCGGTGGCCCAGCTGACGACCGGCCCCATGGTGCTGATCGCCAACGCCGGCCTCGGGCTGGCAAGCGTGCAGGACTTGCTGGACAGGGCGCGCCGCCAGCCCGGCGAACTGAATGTGGCGTCTTCCGGCAACGGAGTCATCACGCACCTGGCGGCGGTGGAGTTCATGCAATTGACCGGGACGAAGCTGATGCACATCCCGTTCAAGGGCGGCGCCGCGGCGACGCAGTCGGTGGCGGCCGGGGAGACTGATATTTCCTTTGCCACCGCGCCGTCGGCCAAGGCGGCCATCGACACCGGCAAGGCGGTGGCCCTGGCGGTGACGTCGGGCCAGCCATCGCGGCTGCTGCCGTATCCCGCCATCGCCGCCGCGGTGCCGGGCTACGACCTGTCCAACTGGTGGGGAGTGTTCGTCCCCCGGGGCACGCCGCAGCCGGTCGTTCAAACGCTGTTCGAGGCCACCCGCAAGGTGCTCGACGAGCCAGCCGTGCGCCAGAGCCTGGCCGCCGGCTATGAGGAAGTCACGCCCTCGGCATCGCCGGCCGCGTTCGGCGAGTTCGCCCGCAAGGAGGGTGCCAAAGGTTTAAGATTGGCCCGGGAGAGCACCGCAACCGCCAACTGATCCTGGAGACACAATGCCCTACGTCACCCCGTTGCAGGATTTCCGCTTCGCGCTCAAGGCGCTGGCCGGACTGGACGACATCCTCAAGCTGCCCGGTTTCGAAGAAGTCACGCCGGACCTGGTCGATGCGATCCTGGACGAGAACGCCCGCTTCGTCGAGCAGGCCATCGTGCCGCTGAACGTGCCCGGCGACCAGCAGCCGCCCCGCTGGGAAGACGGACGGGTGACGACCACTCCCGGGTTCCGGCAGGGGTTCGCCGACTACGCCGCCAGCGGCTGGCAGGGCTTGCAGCACCCGGCGCAATGGGGCGGGCAGGGGTTGCCCAAGCTGGTGGCGGCCGCTCCCAGCGAAAACATCCAGGCCGCCAGCCTGGCGTTCTCGCTGTGCCCGATGCTGACCGACGGCGTCATCGAGGCCCTGCTGACGGTGGGCTCGGATGCGCAGCGGCAAGCCTATGTGCCCAACCTGATCGCCGGCAAATGGACCGGCACCATGAACCTGACCGAACCGCAGGCCGGCTCGGACCTGGCCCAGGTGGCGACCCGGGCGGTGCCGCAGGCCGACGGTACCTACCGCCTGAGCGGGCAGAAGATCTTCATCACTTACGGCGAGCACGACCTGGCCGAGAACATCATCCACCTGGTGCTGGCCCGCACGCCCGACGCGCCGGCCGGCGTGAAGGGAATTTCGTTGTTCATCGTGCCGAAGTTCCTCGTCAACGCCGACGGCAGCCTGGGGCCGCGCAACGATGTCTGGTGCGCATCGCTCGAACACAAGCTGGGCATCCACGGCAGTCCTACCGCGGTGCTGCTGTACGGCTCGGGCAAGGGCGACGCCGGCGAGGGCGCCGTGGGCTACCTGGTGGGCGAGCAGAACCGCGGCCTTGAATACATGTTCATCATGATGAACGCGGCGCGCTTCGGGGTGGGGCAGCAGGGCATCGCCGTGTCCGAGCGCGCCTATCAGCACGCGCTGGCGTACGCGCGCGAGCGCGTGCAAGGCCGCGCCGTGGAAGGGTCGGCAGGGCCGGTGCCGATTGCCCGGCACCCGGACGTGCAGCGCATGTTGCTGACCATGCGCGCCCTGACCGAGGCCGCGCGGGCGGTGTCGTTCGTGGCGGCGGCCGCGCACGACAAGGGCACGCATCATCCGGATGCCGAGGTCCGCGCGCGCAACCGGGCCTTCTATGAATACCTGGTGCCCATCGTGAAGGGTTTTTCCACCGAATCGGCCGTCGAGGTGGCGTCGCTGGGTATCCAGGTGCATGGCGGCATGGGCTACATCGAAGAGACCGGGGCGGCCCAGTACTACCGCGACGCGCGCATCCTGCCGATCTACGAAGGCACCACCGCCATCCAGGCCAACGACCTGGTCGGCCGCAAGACCCTGCGCGATGGCGGCGCCACCGCTTACGCCTGCATCGCGGCCATGCGCGATACGCTCAAGACGCTCGACGCCGAGACCGGCCGCGCCGATGCCGACGACCGTGAAGGGCTGTGCCTGCTGCGCGACAACCTGGACCAGGCCATCCAGGCCTACGACGGCGCCGTGGCGTTCATACTGGAACATGCCCAGTCGCACATCCGGGCCATCTACGCGGCCAGCGTGCCGTACCTGATGCTGGCGGGCACGGTGCACGGCGGCTGGCAGATGGCGCGCGCCGCGCTGGCGTGCCGGCGGCAGCTGGCCGAGGGTTCCACCGACCCGTTCTACCGTGCCAAGCTGGCCACCGCGCTGTTCTATGGCGCGCAGATCCTGCCGCGCGCCTTGAGCCTGTCGGCCGCGGTCCGCGCGGGCACCGTCGCGGACGCCTGCGGCGCGCAATCGGATATTGCATAAGGTTATATAACTTGCGTATTTCCGGCGATACGAGTTTGATGTAAGAATCGTCTGATGCCGATCCCCGTGCGCCGGGGTCGCTTTGCAGGTCGCCGGCCAGCGCGGCCGGCGGCGCCAACCGCCAGGAGACTTTCATGAGCCAACTTCGCCTGGGCGATACCGCCCCCGACTTCGAGCAGAAATCGTCCATCGGCCCGATCCGTTTCCACGAGTACCTGGGCGACAGCTGGGGCGTGCTGTTCTCGCACCCGGCCGACTTCACGCCAGTGTGCACCACCGAGCTGGGCTATACGGCCAAGCTGGCCGACGAGTTCGCCAAGCGCAACGTCAAGGTGCTGGCGCTGTCGGTGGACGGCGTCGAGTCGCACACCAAGTGGATCGACGACATCAACGATACCCAGTCGACCAAGGTCAATTTTCCGATCATCGCCGACGACGACCGCAAGGTGGCCGAGCTGTACGACATGATCCACCCGAACGCCAGCGCGACCGCGACGGTGCGTTCGGTGTTCATCGTCGACCCGGCCAAGAAGGTGCGCCTGATCATCACCTATCCGGCCAGCACCGGGCGCAATTTCAACGAGATCCTGCGCGTCATCGACTCGCTGCAACTGACCGACAGCCATAGCGTGGCGACGCCGGTCAACTGGGAAGACGGCGATGATGTCATCATCGTGCCGTCGCTGCAGGACGAGGCGGTAATCAAGCAGAAATTCCCCAAGGGCTACAAGGCGGTGCGGCCCTACCTGCGCATCACGCCCCAGCCGAATAAGTAAATAACCGTGGCGCTGATGGGGCGTGCGCGCCCCGTCCGCGCCAGGTGCCGCCTCCGCGCCCGCATGGGCGCGGTTTTTTTGCCCGTCGAACACGCCCCTTCGCGGCGCCCGTGGTGTTCGAGGGCGGCAAGGGCGCCGCCGCGGCCGGCCGCTTTATTGCTGGCAGCGATGAGCAACCAAAAAATGATTCGTTCCGTTTAGCTTGTCCGCCCCGCACACTTGCATGCATCGCTCATACGCACCGGATGCAGGCATGCTGAAGAAAAAGAAACTCTGGACCGCCCTGGCCGCCGTGGCCGCGACCTTCGTCCTGGGATTGCCGGCGCAGGCGCAGGACAAGCAGGCCCTGCTGAATGTCTCGTACGACCCGACGCGCGAGCTGTACCGCGAAGTGGACGAGGCCTTTGCCAAGGCATACCAGGCCAAGACCGGCGTCGAACTCACCATCCGCCAGTCGCACGGCGGTTCCGGCAAGCAGGCGCGCTCGGTCATCGACGGGCTCGATGCCGACGTGGTGACCCTGGCGCTGGCCTATGACATTGACGCCATCGCCGCCCGCGGCCTGTTGCCCGCCAACTGGCAGAGCCGCCTGCCGCGCAACAGTTCGCCGTATACCTCGACCATCGTGTTCCTGGTGCGCAAGGGCAATCCCAAGCAGATCCAAGACTGGAACGACCTGGTCAAGGATGGCATCGAGGTCATCACGCCCAACCCCAAGACTTCGGGCGGCGCGCGCTGGAACTACCTGGCCGCCTGGGCCTATGCGCTGGAGCAGAACGGCGGCAGCGCCGACCGGGCCAAGGAGTTCGTCGGCGAACTGTTCCGCCACGTGCCGGTGCTGGATACCGGCGCGCGCGGCGCCACCACCACGTTTGTCGAGCGCGGCGTGGGCGACGTGCTGCTGGCGTGGGAAAACGAAGCTTTCCTGGCGCTGAAAGAACTCGGCCCGGACAAGTTCGACATTGTCGTGCCATCGCTGTCGATCCTGGCCGAGCCGCCGGTGGCAGTGGTGGACAAGAACGTCGACCGCAAGGGCACGCGCGCCGCGGCGCAGGCCTACCTGGAATTCCTGTACACCCCGCAGGCCCAGGAGATCATCGCCCGCAATTACTACCGGCCCACCGACGAGCGGGTGGCCGCCACGTTCGCCAGCCAGTTTCCCAAGGTGAAGCTGGTCACCATCGACGACCCCATCTTCGGCGGCTGGCAGCGGGCGCAGCAGACGCATTTCAACGATGGCGGCACTTTCGACCAGATCTACCAGCCTGGCAACAAATAGCGGACCACGACGGAATGGAATCATGAGCACAGCTTCGATGGCAGCCGCGGGCGCGACGATGCCCGCCGGCCGGCGGCGCAACCGGCCCGGCGTCCTGCCGGGCTTCGGCATTTCCATGGGATACGCGGTGCTGTACCTGAGCCTGCTGGTGCTGATCCCGCTGGCCGCCTTGCCGATCAAAAGCGCCGGCCTGGGTTGGGCGGGCTTCTGGGACACCGTGACCGCGCCGCGCGTGGTCGCCTCGTACCGGCTGACGTTCGGCGCCGCCTTGCTGGCCGCGCTGGTGAACCTGGTGTTCGGCATGCTGGTGGCCTGGGTGCTGGTGCGCTACCGCTTCCCGGGCAAGAAGATCCTGGATGCGCTGGTCGACTTGCCGTTCGCGCTGCCCACCGCCGTGGCCGGCATTGCCCTGACGGCGCTGTATGCCAGGAACGGCTGGTTCGGCGGCCCGCTGGAGCAATGGCTGGGCCTGAAAGTGGCGTTCACCCCGCTGGGCATCGTCGTGGCGCTGATCTTCATCGGCATTCCATTCGTGGTGCGCACGGTGCAGCCGGTGCTGGAGGACATCGAGCGCGAAATCGAGGAGGCGGCCGCCAGCCTGGGCGCCAGCCGCTGGCAGACCATTCGCCGCGTGCTGCTGCCCACCGTGTTGCCGGCGCTCTTGACCGGCTTCGCCCTGGCATTCGCGCGCGCGGTGGGCGAGTACGGCTCGGTCGTGTTCATTGCCGGCAACCGTCCCATGGTGTCGGAAATCACGCCCTTGCTGATCATTTCCAAGCTGGAACAGTATGACTACGCGGGCGCGGCCGCCATCGCCACCGTGATGCTGGTGCTGTCCTTCGCGCTGCTGTTGCTGATCAACCTGCTGCAGGGCTGGCAGGCCCGGCGCGCCGGGAGGTTCGCATGACCCCCGCCGCGCCCGGCCGTCCGGACCACCTGACCGAGCCGCGCTGGGTGCGCGGCGCGCTGCTGGCGCTGGCGCTGGGCTTCCTGGCGCTGTTTTTGCTGGCGCCGCTGGTGGCGGTGTTCGCCGAGGCTTTCAAGAAGGGCTGGCAACTGTACCTGGCGGCGATCGCCGAGCCGGACGCCTGGAGCGCGATCCGGCTGACGCTCTGGGTGGCCGCGATCTCGCTGCCGCTGAACCTGGTGTTCGGCGTGGCGGCCGCCTGGGCCATCGCCAAGTTCCAGTTCCGCGGCAAGCAGTTCCTGATCACGCTGATCGACCTGCCTTTTTCGGTGTCGCCGGTGGTGGCGGGCCTGGTGTTCGTGCTGCTGTTCGGCTCGCAGGGCTGGCTCGGGCCCTGGCTGCAGGAGCACGACCTGAAGGTCGTCTACGCGGTGCCCGGCGTGGTGCTGGCTACCTTGTTCGTCACTTTTCCCTTTATCGCTCGCGAGCTGATCCCCTTGATGCAGGCCCAGGGCAGCGAGGAAGAGCAGGCGGCGCTGACGCTGGGCGCCAGCGGCTGGCAGATCTTCTGGCGCGTCACCCTGCCCAACATCAAGTGGGGCCTGCTGTACGGCGCCATCCTGTGCAACGCGCGCGCCATGGGCGAGTTCGGCGCGGTGTCGGTGGTGTCCGGCCATGTGCGGGGCCTGACCAACACCATGACGCTGCACGTGGAAATTCTCTACAACGAATACCAGTTCGCGGCCGCGTTCGCCGTGGCCTCGCTGCTGGCCCTGCTGGCGCTGGTGACGCTGGTGGTCAAGAACCTGGTCGAGTGGCGCAGCGCCCGTCCGGACGCCGCCGGCGTCCCGATGGAGCGGACGGCCGCGCCGGCCGCCGCGCCCCGTCCGGCAACGGCATGAAGGAGCTCCTGCCATGAGTATCGAAGTCAGAAACCTGTCGCGCCGCTTTGGCGATTTCCGGGCGCTGGACGATGTGTCGCTGCACATCGAGACCGGCGAGCTGGTGGCCTTGCTCGGCCCGTCGGGTTGCGGCAAGACCACCTTGCTGCGGATCATCGCCGGGCTGGAAACGGCGGACCACGGCAGCGTGCTGTTCGCGGGCGAAGACGCCACTTCTGTCGATGTGCGCCATCGCCAGGTGGGGTTCGTGTTCCAGCACTATGCACTGTTCAAGCACATGACGGTATTCGAGAACGTGGCCTTCGGGCTGCGCGTCAAGCCCCGCGCGACGCGGCCTTCCGAGGCGCAGATCCGCGCCAAGGTGCATGAGCTGCTGAACCTGGTGCAGCTGGACTGGCTGGCCGACCGCTATCCGGCCCAGTTGTCCGGCGGCCAGCGCCAGCGCATCGCGCTGGCCCGCGCGCTGGCGGTCGAGCCGCGCGTGCTGCTGCTGGACGAGCCGTTCGGCGCGCTGGACGCCAAGGTGCGCAAGGAGCTGCGCCGCTGGCTGCGGCGGCTGCACGACGAACTGCACGTGGCCAGCGTGTTCGTCACCCACGACCAGGAGGAGGCCCTGGAGGTGGCCGACCGCGTGGTGCTGATGAATGCCGGGCGCATCGAGCAAGTGGGCACGCCGCGCGAAGTCTGGGAGCACCCGGCCACGCCGTTCGTCTACGGTTTCCTGGGCGACGTCAACCAGCTGAGCGGGCAGGCCGCGCGCGGGATCTGGCACGCGCATGGCGTGGCATTGCCCGCGCCCGAGCTGGCCCAGGCCGAGCATACGCAGGCCATTGCCTATGTGCGCCCGCACGAAATCGACCTGGCCCGCAACAACGGCACCGGCCAGGGCATCCCGGTGCGCCTGAACCATGCCTACCTGGCCGGCGCCAGCGCCTACCTGGAGCTGGAGCGCGAAGACATGCAGGCCATCATCGAAGCCCAGGTGCCCGAGCACCTGTATCGCGAACTCAACCTGAAGGAGGGCGAAAGCCTGCTGGCGCGGCCGCGCCGGGCCCGCGTTTTCGCCGCGCAACCATGACAACTACCGAGACCGCCCTGGACCCCGCCGTTGCCGCCCGCTGGCGCGCGCTGCAGTCGCGCCTGGCCGAAATCGCGCAGCGGCATCCGGACGCCGCGCTGGCGTCTTCGCTGGCCGCCGAGGACATGGTACTGACCCACGCCATCTACGACGGCGGCCTGGCCCTGGAAATCTTCACGCTGGATACGGGCCGCCTGCATGCCGAGACGCTCGGGATGCTGGACGCGGTGCGCCAACGCTACGGGCGCGGGCTGACCGTTTACCGGCCCGAGGCGGCCGCCGTGCAGGCCCATGTGCAGCAGCATGGCGCCTACGCGTTCTACGAAAGCGTGGAGCTGCGCAAGGCCTGTTGCCAGATCCGCAAGGTCGAGCCGCTGAAGCGGGCGCTGGCCGGCCGCGGCGCCTGGATCACCGGCCAGCGCCGCGCCCAGGCGGCTACGCGCGGCGAGCTGCCGGAGGCCGAGCAGGACGCGGTGTTCGGGCTGTACAAGTACAACCCGCTGGCCGCCTGGAGCGAGGAAGACGTCTGGCATCTCATCCGCGCGCTCGATATTCCCTACAACCCGCTGCACGACCAGGGCTATCCCTCGATCGGCTGCGAGCCCTGCACGCGCGCCGTCCGTCCCGGCGAAGACGTGCGGGCGGGCCGCTGGTGGTGGGAGTCGTCCGACTCCAAGGAATGCGGCCTGCATGCCGGCAACCGGGTCATCGGCGTGACGGCCGTTCCCGCCAAACCGACTTCTGTGTAAAGGAAAACCCCATGTCCGTCGTCGTCAACCGCAGCCACCTCGACTGGCTGGAGTCCGAAGCCATCTACATCCTGCGCGAAGTCGCAGCCGAGTGCACCAAGCCGGTGCTGCTGTTTTCCGGCGGCAAGGACTCGGTGGTGCTGTTGCGCCTGGCCGAGAAGGCCTTCCGGCCGGGCCGCTTCCCATTCCCGCTGATGCACATCGACACCGGCCACAATTTCGACGAAGTGATCGCCTTCCGCGACGCGCGGGCGGCCGAGCTGGGCGAAACCCTGTTGGTGCGCAGCGTCGAGGACTCGATCCGGCGCGGCAGCGTGGTGCTGCGGCGTGCGACCGATTCGCGCAACGCCGCGCAGGCGGTGACCCTGCTGGAAGCCATCGAGGAATTCGGCTTCGACGCCTGCATCGGCGGCGCGCGCCGCGACGAGGAGAAGGCGCGTGCCAAGGAGCGCATCTTTTCGTTCCGCGACGAGTTCGGCCAGTGGGACCCGAAAGCGCAGCGCCCCGAGCTGTGGAACCTGTTCAATACGCGCGTGCATCCGGGCGAGAACATGCGCGTGTTTCCGATTTCCAACTGGACCGAACTGGACGTGTGGCAGTACATCCAGCGCGAACAGCTGGCGTTGCCATCCATCTACTACAGCCACCGGCGCGACGTGGTGCGCCGCAAGGGCCTGCTGGTGCCGGTCACGCCGCTGACGCCGCCGCAGGACGGCGAACGGGTCGAGAACCTGGCGGTGCGCTTCCGGACGGTGGGCGATATTTCCTGCACCTGCCCAGTGGCATCCGAGGCGGCCGACGCGGCCGCCATCATCGCCGAGACCGCCATTACCGACATCACCGAACGCGGCGCCACCCGCATGGATGACCAGACTTCCGAGGCCTCGATGGAGCGCCGCAAGAAAGAAGGCTATTTCTGAACCGACACTGGATGCTCCCATGAACGCTGTGAACGATTCTTTTCTTTCGGGCGCCGACCGCGGCGTGCTGCGGCTGATCACGGCCGGTTCGGTCGACGACGGCAAGTCCACCCTGATCGGGCGCCTGCTGTACGACAGCAAGGGCGTGTTCGCCGACCAACTGGACGCCATTTCGCGCGCCAAGTACAAGCGGGTGGCCGGCGACGGCATCGATTTCGCGCTGCTCACCGACGGCCTGGAGGCCGAGCGCGAGCAGGGCATCACTATCGACGTGGCGTACCGCTATTTCGCCACCCCGCTGCGCAAGTTCATCGTCGCCGACGCGCCCGGGCACGAGCAATACACCCGCAACATGGTGACCGGCGCCTCGACCGCCGACGCCGCCGTGATCCTCATCGACGCCACGCGCGCCGCCGACGGCAAGCTGCTGCCGCAGACCAAGCGGCACAGCACCATCGCGCGCCTGCTGGGCATCCGCCACATCGTGGTGGCGGTCAACAAGATGGACCTGGTCGACTGGGACCGCGCCGTGTTCGAGCGCATTCGCGACGCCTATGCCGAACTGGCGCGGCGCCTGGACATCGCCCGCTTCCATGCGCTGCCGCTGTCGGCGCTGGAGGGCGACAACGTGGTCAATCCGTCCGCCAGGACGCCCTGGTACGACGGCCCGCCGCTGCTCAGCCTGCTGGAGCAACTGGGCCAGGCCAATGACGCGGCCGGGCAGCCGCTGCGCTTTCCGGTGCAGTGGGTGGCGCGCCACGGCGGCGACAGCGCCGACGATTTCCGCGGCTACGCCGGCCGCGTCGCCAGCGGCGTGCTGCGGCCGGGCGATGAAATCGTGGTGCAGCCATCGGGGGTGCGCGCGCGCGTCAAGCAGGTGCTGGCCTTCGATCGCGCGCTGGATGCCGCGCTGGCCGGCGACTCGGTCACGGTCGTGCTGGACCGGGATGTCGACGTTTCGCGCGGCGATGTGCTGGCGCATGCCGATGCGCCGGCGCGCGTCGGCCGCGAGTTCGAAGCGGAACTGTGCTGGCTCGACGCGCAGGCGCTGAACCCGGCGCGCAAGTACCTGCTCAAGCACGGCACGCGGCTGACCACCGCGAAGGTCCGCGACGTGCACACGCAGCGCGACATTCACGAACTGCAGGAGATCGCCAACGCCGGCGGCACGCTGAACATGAACGACATCGGCCGCGTGTCGCTGGTCACGCGCGAGGCGCTGGCGGTCGATCGCTATGCCGAGGCGCCCGCCACGGGCGCGTTCATCCTGATTGACGCCGCCACGCACCAGACCGCGGCCGCGGGCATGCTGCGATGACGTCCCGGCCCGCCGCCGGACGCCGGCGGCGGGCTGTTGTTTTATTGCGAAGCCTAGTATTCATGCGGGTTTCCGGGCGATTTCCAGACCATGAAATGATTTCTCCAGACGGCTGCCGCGTCTTGCGGTAAAGTGGGGCGTCGCCCTTTCGGGGCGTCAGGGGCTTGCTGAAAGTACTGGTTTTTTGTACAGTACTTTCATGGAACGCACCGATCACGTTTTTCCCGCCGGTTCTGGGTCCCCGGCTGCCGCCCCCGCCGCCTTGCGCGGCCGGGGAGCGGTTACTAACGTCCGGCATCGCTTCCAGCAAACCGACCGCGCCCCCGCCGACGACGGCTGGGCCGCCACCCACGTACCGGCCGATGCCCTGGCGGATGCCTCCTGGCCCGCCGACGGCGTGGCCGAACCCGCCGTCCCTTATATTCCCATCACGCCGGAGCCGGCCCGCCAGACCACCGTGGCCCCCGAACAGGCCCGCAAGCTGCTGTCGCGCAACGATTCTCCCGACATCCCGTTCGATGTCGCCGTCAACCCCTACCGTGGGTGCGAACACGGCTGCGTGTACTGCTACGCGCGGCCCACCCATGCCTACCTGGGCTATTCCCCCGGGCTGGACTTCGAAACCCGCCTGGTGGCCAAGGCCAACGCGGTGGACGTGCTGCGGGCCGAGCTGGCCCGCCCCGGCTACCGGGTGTCGCCCATCAACATCGGCTCGGCCACCGACGTCTACCAACCCATCGAACGCCAGTGGCAGCTTACCCGCGGGGTGCTCGAGCTGCTGCTGCAGACCCGCCACCCGGCCACCATCGTCACCAAGAACGCCCTGGTCGAGCGCGACCTCGACCTGCTCCGGCCGCTGGCCGAGCAGCGGCTGGTCACGGTATTCGCCAGCATCACCACCCTGGACGCCGACATGGCCCGTACGCTGGAACCGCGCGCCTCGGCTCCCTGGCGGCGCATCCAGGCGGTGCGCACGCTGGCCGATGCCGGCGTGCCCGTCGGCGTCCTGGTGGCGCCCGTCATTCCCTTCATCAACGACGAATCCCTGGAACACATCCTGCAGGAAGCCCGCCAGGCGGGCGCCTGCTACGCCAGCTACACCGTGCTGCGACTGCCCTGGGAAGTGCGCGCCGTCTTCGAGGAATGGCTGCAGGCCCATTTCCCCGACCGTGCCCAGCGCGTGCTGCATCGCATCGAAGACCTGCGCAACGGCCGGCGCAACGATCCCCGTTTCGGCAGTCGCATGCGCGGCACCGGCCTGTGGGCCGACCTGCTGCGCCAGCGCTTCGGGCTGGCGGTGCGCAAGCTGGGCCTGAACACCACCCGGCTGCAACTGGCCACGCATCTGTTCCAGCCGCCCCGGCCCGCCATGGCCGTGGCGCCGGGGCCGGGCGGGCACCGCCACGCCAGGCCGGCGCCGCAGGCCTCGCCGCAGTTGTCGCTGTTCTGATTTTCCGTTTCACCGGCTGTCGCCGCGCGTCCAGGCGGCCCCTTAATCCGCAGAGCTGTTCGTCTGCCAGCGTTCACCGGAGTCTTTCATGACCATCGCCACCCTCGCTTCCGATTCCGCCGTTTCCCTGCCCAGCTCGCGGTTGCCCGCCTGGCTGCCGCGCCTGCTGGCGCAGGCCGGCGGCGGCGTGCTGCGCCAGCCGGCCAAATGGCCGTTCTCGTCGGGGTTGTCGCGTGGGCGCCAGCTCATGCCGGCGCCCGCCCAGGCGGCCGACCGTCCGGCGCAGCCGGCCGCCGTCGCGCCCGTGGCGCCCGCCGCCTCGACGCTGTCCGCCGATACCCAGGCCGCCCACAGCCAGTCGCTGGGGACGGCGGCGCGGGTGGCGGGGCAGGGCGTCACGCTGCGCCAGATGGTGGTCGACGTCGTGCTGGTGGCCATGTGGGCCGCCCTGATCCCCGGCCTGATGTGGCTGGGGGCCGTGGCGGGGTTCTGAGCCGGCCGGCGCTCCCCGCGGCACGCCGGGGCGCGGCGGCTAGCTCGAGCCGAGCAGCACCACGCCCACCAGAATTGCCGCGCAGCCCGCCAGGCGGCCTATGCCGACCTTTTCGCGCAGCAGGAACATGCCCGCCAAGGTGCCCAGCATCATCGACATCTCCCGGGCGGGGGCCACCAGGCTGAGCGGCGCGCCGTTGCGCAGCGCGTACAGCACCAGTATGTAGCCCAGCGGAGACAGCACCCCCACGGCCAGCGCCAGGTGCCAGTGGCCGCGCATCGCTTGCCAGCTGGCGGCCCGCCGTTGCAGGACATGCGGCGTCATCATCGCGGTGCGCGTGACGCAGGTGAACCAGTCGAACAACACCGGCATGAGCAGCAGCACCTTGACGCCATAGGCGTCCACCACGGTATAGGCCGCGATGAACAGGCCTATCACCACGCCCCAGCGCACGCCCAGCCAGGCCTGGGGCTGGCGGAACAGCGCCAGCCTGCCTTGGGTGGCGATCAGCAGCACGCCGCCCACCACGCACAGCATGCCGGCGATGCCCGTGGCCGAGGCCGGCTCGCCCAGCAGCAGGAAGGCGCCCATGGTCGAGAGCAATGGGCCGGTGCCGCGCGCGATGGGATACACCACGGACAGGTCGGCGACCTGATAGCCGCGCTGCAGGCACAGGCTGTAGCCCAGGTGCAGGGCGCTCGACGCCAGGATGCATGCCACCACCGGCCAGGTCCAGGCCATGCCCTCGTGCAGCAGGATCCACACCACCCAGGGCGCATACAGCAGGCTGGCGCACAGGCCGTAGGCGAAGACGAAGACCGGTCCCACCATCGCCGCGCGCTTGGCCAGCAGGTTCCAGGTAGCATGGGCCACGGCCGCGAGGACCACTAATATCAGTGACGCATACGACATGGCGAGGCCGGTGGAATGACAGGTTTGTGACAAAACGGAGGCCTACAGCGTACTCCTTTTATTGGGGCCGGGTGGCAAGGCAGGGAAGACATGGCGGCTAGTACCAGACGTCCTGGTTTTGATGTAGAATGCTGGGTTTGCCAAACCCTCATCCTCTGCTTGCGCACAGGCCAGGGCACCGGGGCCAGCCCCGTATGCCCCGCGTAAGAACAGCGCAACGCACGATGACTTCGGAGTTCATCATGAACCTCATCGCTCTCCTGGAACAGGAAGAAATCAAGCGCCTGACCGGCGACAAGACCATGCCTGAATTCGCCCCCGGCGACACCGTGGTGGTCAGCGTCAACGTCGTGGAAGGCACCCGCAAGCGTGTGCAGGCCTACGAAGGCGTCGTCATCGCCAAGCGCAACCGCGGCCTGAACTCGTCGTTCATCGTCCGCAAGATCTCCTCGGGCGAAGCCGTCGAGCGTACGTTCCAGCTGTATTCGCCGCAGATCGCCGGCATCGAAGTCAAGCGCCGCGGTGACGTGCGCCGCGCCAAGCTGTACTACCTGCGCAGCCGCTCGGGCAAGTCGGCGCGCATCAAGGAAAAGCTCGTCATCAAGCAGGCCAAGTCGGCTTGATGCTCCGTCGCGGCAAGGCGCCAGCCATGGCGCAATGCCGCGCTCGCGGACATTCCGGGTTAAAAAGGCACCTGCAAAGGTGCCTTTTTCACATCCCTCTCAGGTATGCCTGATCCCTCGTCACGCCCGCGCCGGCCGCCCGCCGGCCCGTCTTTCGATCCCGCCGCCCAGCCCTGGCAGCCCGCCGATACCGACCTTGCCGCCGTCCCGCCGGAGCGGCTGGCGCCTGATTCCTTGCGCGGGGCGCTGAGCCGTCCCGGCCCCTGGCCGATGGACCCGGTGGTGACTCCCGAGCAGCGCTATCCCGGCCGCGAAGGGGCGCCGGTGCTGGCGGCGGTGCTCATCCCCCTGGTTGCGCACCCGGATGGCGTGCGCGTCATGTTGACCCAGCGTACTGCGCATTTGCATGATCATGCGGGCCAGGTCAGTTTTCCCGGCGGGCGGCTGGAGGCCTTCGATGCCGGCCCGGTCGCCGCTGCGCTGCGCGAGGCGCAAGAAGAAACCGGCCTGCCGGCCGAGCACGTCGATGTATTGAGCAGCATGCCCGCCTATCTGACGGCCACGGGGTTCTCGATCACGCCGGTGGTGTCGCTGGTGCGGCCCGGCTATACGCTCGCGCCCGACGCCTTCGAGGTGGCCGAGGTATTCGAGGTGCCGCTGGCCTTCCTGATGGACCCCGCCAATCATCGCCTGTACCGCGCGCGATTGCCGGATGGGCGCGAGCGCCGCTATTACGCCATGCCCTGGCAGGATTATTTCATCTGGGGGGCTACCGCCGGCATGCTGCGCAACCTGTACCACGTGGTGCGCCACCGGCTGGCCGGCATTCAATAGCGCTGCTGCGCGGCCTCGCTTTCTTCCAGGATGCGCCGGTACAGCGCGTAGCGGCCAGGGTCGATCCCGCCCGCCTGCAAGGCCGCCACCACGCCGCAGCCCGGCTCGTGGCGGTGGGTGCAGTTATAGAAGCGGCAGTGCTCGATATGCGGGGCGAATTCCGGGAAGCCGCGCAGGATATCCGCGCCGGACAGGTGCTGCAGCCCGAACGCCTGGAAGCCGGGTGAGTCGATCAGGTCGCCGCCGGGCGGCGGCAGGTGGTAGAGGCGGGTGGTGGTGGTCGTGTGCCGCCCCATGTCGAGCGCGGCGGAGTGTTCGCGCGTGGCGGCGCCGGCTTGCGGAACCAGCGCGTTGAGCAGGGTGGACTTGCCCATGCCGCTCTGGCCGAGCAGCAGGGTGGTGCGCCCGGCCAGGCGCGGTGCCAGCAGGGCATGCACCGCTGCGGTGTCATGGGCGCTGAGTTCGATCACCGGCACGCCCAGCGCGCGCACCGACGCCAGTCGCGCGCGCGCGGCGTCCAGGCCGTGTTGCAGGTCGGTCTTGTTGAGGATGATGAGCGGCTCGATGCCGGCGCTCCAGGCGCCGGCCAGCGCGCGGCCGGCCAGGTCGTCCGAGAAGGTCGGCTCGACCGCCACGACGATCAGTAGTTGGTCCACGTTGGCCGCGAACTGCTTGGCGCGCATTTCGTCGGAGCGATACAGCAGGTTGCGGCGCGGCAGGATGGCTTCGATGACGCCTTCGTCGCGGCCCTGCGGCGCGACCAGCACCCGGTCGCCCACCGCCGCGCCGGCCTTCTTGCCGCGCGGGAAGCAATGGCGCTGCACGCCGTCGGGGAATTCCACCACATAGTGGCGTCCGTGGGCGGCGATGATGCGGCCCTCTGCCTGCGCCGCGGCGCTCGCGTCGGCGCCGCGTTCATGGCGCGAGCGCACCGGCTTGGGGCGGCCTGGCGCGGCGCTCATGCCGCCTGGGTGAGGTGACGGATGCGCACGGCGGCGGGAGGGTGGCTGTCGTAGAAGGCGGAATGCACGGGGTCGGGGGTCAGGGTGGCGGCGTTGTCATCGTACAGTTTGACCAGTGCCGACACCAGCCGGTCGGGCGAGCTCTGCGTGGCGGCGTAGCGGTCGGCCTCGAATTCGTCGCGGCGCGAATACCAGCTGGCCACGGGCGTGAACATGAAGGTGAAGACCGGGATCGCCAGGAAGAACAGCAGCAGCGCCATGGCGTCGTTGCGGCCGTCCAGGCGCGGCAGCACGCCCAGGCCCTCGTAGAACCAGGGCTGCCGGGCGAGCCAGCCCAGCACCGCGAAGAACAACAGGGCCGCGCCGAAGCTGAGCACGATGCGCTTGATGATGTGCCGCTTGGCGAAATGGCCCAGCTCGTGCGCCAGCACGGCTTCGATTTCGTCGGCGTTCAGGCGCGCCAGCAGGGTGTCGAAGAATACGATGCGGCGCGCCTTGCCGAAGCCGGTGAAATAGGCGTTGCCATGCGCCGAGCGGCGCGAGCCATCCATGACGAACAGGCCGTTGAGCGCGAACCCGCAGCGCTGGGCCAGCTGCTTGATGCGGCCCGCCAGTTCGGGGTCGGTGAGCGGGGTGAACTTGTTGAACAGCGGCGCGATGAAGGTCGGGTAGATGAACAGCAGCAGCAGGTTGAAGAGGGTCCACAGCCCCCATGCCCAAAGCCACCACAGGGCGCCGGCCTCGGCCATGAGCCACAGGATGGCGGCGGCCAGCGGGGTGCCCAGCAGCAGCGCCACCACCAGCCCCTTGGCCAGGTCGGCGGCGAACAGCCCGGGCGTCATGCGGTTGAAGCCAAAGCGCGCCTCGAGGCGGAACTGCCGCCACAAGGTGAACGGCAGCCCCAGCAGGCCCAGCAGCAGGGCCACGCTGCCCAGCAGCAGCAATTGGCGCAGCAGGTCGTGGGAGGTGGCCTGCGCCACCAGCAGGTCGATGGCCTGCAGGCCGCCCAGCAGCGTCAGCGCCACCAGCACCACGGCGTCGTAGACACGCTCCAGTATGCCCAGACGCATGCGCGCCACGGTGTAGTCGGCCGCCCGCTGGTGGCTGGCCAGCCCGATGCGCGGCGCGAATTCGGGCGGCACCTGGTCGCGGTGGCGCGCCACGTGGCGGATCTGGCGGGAGGCCAGCCACAGCCGCACGCAGATATCGGCCAGCAGGAGGGAAACGAACAGCAGGGTCAGGGCGGTCAGGGGCACGGCGCGGGGGGTATGAGAAAATGCAGTGTTTTAAAGGCAAATTATATGGCTGCGAACGAAAACCGCCTGGTCTGGCTCGATATGGAAATGACCGGGCTCGACCCCACCAAAGAGCGCATCATCGAAGTCGCCGTGGTCGTCACCGAGCCCGACCTGACCGTGGTGGCCGAAGGGCCGGTGCTGGTCGTGCACCAGCCCGACAGCCTGCTCGACGCCATGGACAACTGGAACAAGTCCACGCACGGCAAGAGCGGCCTGATCGAGAAGGTCAAGGCGTCGACCCTGACCGAGGCGCAGGCCGAGCAAATCCTGCTGGATTTCCTGGCGCAGCACGTGCCGGCCGGCAAATCGCCGCTGTGCGGCAATACCATCAGCCAGGACCGGCGCTTCATGTACGCCTACATGCCCAACCTGGAGCGCTTCTTCCATTACCGCAACCTGGACGTCAGCACCCTGAAGGAACTGGCGCGCCGCTGGGCCCCGGCCGTCTACAAGGGGTTCGAGAAACAAAGCCGGCACGAGGCGCTGGCCGACATCTACGAATCCATCGACGAATTGAAGTACTACCGCGAGCATTTCCTGAAGGCGTAGGCGAGTGCCTGCCTATCCCGTAGCCCGGATCCGCCTGGCCGAACAGCGGGCGCAGGCGCGCGGCCTCGCGCTGATGCCGCGGGCGGGGGCGGCCGCCGCCGACTTCATCGCGGCGCGCTGGGCGGCGGGCGCCGCCGTGCTGGCGCTGGTCGGGCCGGGCAACAACGGCGGCGACGCGCTGGTGGCGGCGACCCGCCTGCGGGCCGCCGGCTACCGGGTGAGCGTGGTGATGCCGGGCGATCCCGGCCGGCTTCCCGCCGACGCCGCGCGAGCCTATGCGACCTGGCGCGCCCAGGGCGGCGCCGAACGGGCCGGCCTGGCGCCTGGTCCGCGGCCCGATGTCATTATCGACGGCCTGTTCGGCATCGGCCTGAACCGTCCGCTGGGAGCCGACTGGCAGGCGCTGGTCGATGAGATCAACAGTTGGGAACTGCCGGTGCTGGCCCTGGACGTGCCCAGCGGCGTGGACGCCGATAGCGGCCGGATGCTGGGGCGCCCGCTGCGGGCGCGCTGGACCCTGTCGTTCATCGGGCGGGCGCGCGGCCTGGAGGCGCCCGGCCCGGGCCGCGACGCCGCCGGCGAGCTGCACCTCGATACGCTCGGCGTGGCCGTCGAGCCCTAGCGGGCCCTAGGCGCCCGGCCGCCCGCCGAAGCGCGCGTACACCTCCGGCGACAGCGCGGTATAGCGGTCGTTGTCGCGTCCCGCCACCGCGTCCAGGTGCTGTTCCGACGCATCGAACAGCTTCCAGTAGATCTGCCCGCACAATGCGCGGGCCGCATGGCCGGGCCAGCGCTCGGGCAGCATGGGCACCGGCAGTTGCGGGTCGTGCAGCACGATCCGGCGCCAGGTATGCAGCAGCAGCATGCGCGCCGCAAAGGCGTCGGCCGGCGCTACCGGCTCGTCCAGCAGCTTGTCCAGCGGCGCGAACTGGCGCGAGAAATGCCGGTATTGCCCGGCCAGTTCGTCCAGGTTCCAGCAGTGCGGCGCCAGGCTGGCGATGGGCAGGCCGCCCGCCTCCGCCAGGTCGCGTCCCGACAGCACCAGCGCCTTGTCGGGGATGCCCAGTTTCTGGAGGATTTCATGGGCGGTGCCAGCCCCGGCCTGGGGGTGGGCGAACAGCCCCGGCGCCAGCATGCCGAAGCCTTCCCAGGCCAGTTCGCGCCGCAGCTCGGTGCGCTCGGCCAGGCCGTTGTTGCCCAGGCGCGGCAGCGCCACCAGGGTCCATTGCCCGTCCCAGTCGGCCGCCGGCCCGTCGTAGATGCGCTGCGAGGCGTGCGCGGTGTGGCGCCGGCCCTGCTCGGACAACTGGTACAGGCTGCGGCGCCCGTGCCGCTCGGCCTGCAGCCAGCCTTGCGCCACCAGCCGGAACACGCTGGTCCGCAGCAACCGTTCATTGATGCCCAGCGGTTCGAGCAGCTCGATGATGCCGCCCAGCCAGATGGCGCCCCCGTGACAGGCCAGCGCATCGCCCAGCAGGCTCACGCACAGCGACTTGGCGCGCGGCGGGTCGTCCTTGAGCAGGCGGGCGATGTAGCGGCCCACGGAAGAGGGGGGATTTGCCATGGGATACGTGGCCTATATGACAATGCTCAACATGATACACATATCTGATGTGATACAAAAATAGGTTTGACAATTAATTTTGTGTATTAAATAATCGTCTCATGCCTGGCCAGACCAATGGCCGGCGCGCGCGCCGCTCCCGGCTGGCGTGGCGCGACCGCAAGGAGACGAACATGTACGCACAACTTGTCGAAACCGGCGTCAAGCAGGTCCGCGGCGTCGACCAGCTCACCGGCCCCGAACAGGCCTTCCAGCGCCGCATCGACGACGGCGTGCGCATCGAGCCGCAGGACTGGATGCCCGAGGCCTATCGCAAGACCCTCATCCGCCAGATCTCCCAGCATGCCCATTCCGAAATCGTCGGCATGCTGCCCGAAGGCAACTGGATCACCCGGGCGCCCTCGCTCAAGCGCAAGGCCATCCTGCTGGCCAAGGTGCAGGACGAGGCCGGGCACGGCCTGTATTTGTATAGCGCCGCCGAGACCCTGGGCGTGTCGCGCGACGACCTGGTCGACGACCTGCACACCGGGCGCGCCAAGTATTCCAGCATCTTCAACTACCCCACGCTCACCTGGGCCGACATCGGCATGATCGGCTGGCTGGTCGACGGCTCGGCCATCATCAACCAGATCCCGCTGTGCCGCTGTTCGTACGGCCCCTATGCGCGCGCCATGGTGCGCGTCTGCAAGGAGGAATCCTTCCACCAGCGCCAGGGCTACGACCTGCTCATCCAGATGTGCCGGCATGGCACGCCGGAGCAGAAAGCCATGTGCCAGGATGCGCTGAACCGCTGGTGGTGGCCCGCGCTGATGATGTTCGGGCCGTCGGACGCCGAATCGCCCAACAGCGCGCAGTCGATGGCCTGGAAGATCAAGCTGTTCTCCAACGACGAGCTGCGCCAGAAGATGGTCGACCAGACCGTGCCGCAGGCCGAGTACCTGGGGCTGACGGTGCCCGATCCCGACCTGAAGTGGAATGCCGAGCGCGGCCACTATGACTTCGGCGAGATCGACTGGGACGAGTTCTATGCGGTGATCAAGGGCAACGGGCCCTGCAACCGCGAGCGGCTGGCCGCCCGCAAGCAGGCGCACGAAGCGGGCGCATGGGTGCGCGAGGGCCTGGCCGCCTATGCCGAGAAGCAGGCGCGCCGCGAGGCCGCCTGAGCGCATACGACACGACCACCCCCCGGGGCCGCGCGGGCGGCCCCGCACCTGAAGGATACGCATCATGAGCAAGCAGTGGCCGCTCTGGGAAGTCTTCATCCGCAGCCAGCACGGGCTGGCGCACAAGCACGTGGGCAGCCTGCACGCGCCGGACGCGGAAATGGCCATCAACCACGCGCGCGACGTGTACACGCGGCGCAACGAGGGCCTGAGCATCTGGGTGGTGCGCGCGGCCGATATCGTGGCGAGCAGCCCGGCCGACAAGGAGCCGCTGTTCGACCCGGCCAACAACAAGGTCTACCGGCATCCGACCTTCTTCCCCATGCCCGACGAAATCAAGCACATGTGAGGCGCGCATGGACAAGCCGTTATTCGAATACTTGCTGCGCCTGGGCGACACCACGCTGATCCTGTCGCAGCGCCTGTCCGAATGGTGCGGGCACGGCCCGGCCCTGGAAGAGGACCTGGCGCTCACCAACACCGCGCTCGACCTGCTGGGCCAGGCGCGCATGTGGCTGACGCTGGCCGGCGAAGTGGAGGGAGCGGGGCGCGACGAAGATGCGCTGGCCTATTTCCGGCATGCCCACGAGTTCCGCAACCTGATCCTGGTCGAACGGCCCAATGGCCACTATGGCGACACGCTGGCGCGCCAGTTCTTCTTCGACGTGTGGCATTACTTCCTGCTGCAGCGCCTGGCGCAGTCGACCGACGAGTGGGTGGCGGCGATCGCCGCCAAGTCGCTGAAAGAGGTCACCTACCACGTGCGCCGCTCGTCGGACCTGGTGGTGCGCCTGGGCGATGGCACGGCGCAGAGCCACCAGCGCATGCAGGACGCCGTGGACGACGCCTGGCGCCACACCGGTGAACTGTTCAGCGACGACGACATCGACCGCGACATGGCGGCGCGCGGCGTCGGCTGCGAACTGGCGGCGCTGCGCGAACCCTGGCTGGCCCATGTGCGTGAAGTACTGGGCGAGGCCACGCTGACAATGCCCGACCTGGCCGAGGCCGGCCATGCCGCGCACCAGGGCGGCCGCCAGGGCCGGCACACCGAGGCGCTGAGCTACGTGCTGGCCGAGATGCAGTCGCTGCCGCGCGCTTATCCCGGAGCCGTGTGGTGAACCGCGCCGTGTCCGTGCCCGCCAGCCAGGTCATGAGCTGGCTGGAAAGCGTGCCCGATCCCGAGATCCCCGTACTGTCGGTGGTGGACCTGGGCGTGGTGCGCGAGGTGGCCTGGGACGGCGGGACGTGCGTGGTCACCATCACGCCCACGTATTCGGGTTGTCCGGCGATGCGCGAGATCGCCCATGACATTGAACGCACCCTGGCCGGCCACGGCGTGGCGGCGGTGCGCGTCGAGACCCGGCTGGCGCCGGCCTGGACCACCGACTGGATGAGCGAGCGCGGCCGCGCGGCCCTCAAGGGCTACGGCATCGCGGCGCCCGCCGAGCGCGCCATCGATGTCTCCGGCATCAGCCGGCGCGCCGCCGGGCCGGTGGTGGCCTGCCCGCATTGCGGCTCGGGCCGCACCCGGCTGGTCAGCCACTTCGGCTCCACGTCGTGCAAGGCGCTGTACCGCTGCGCCGCCTGTCGCGAGCCATTCGATTATTTCAAGACCCATTGAGCAGGGCCGCATTGCTTCATGAGCCAGACTTCGTTCCATCTCCTGAAAGTCGCCTCGGTGGCGCGCAATACGCGCGACGCGGTGGTGGTGACCTTCGACCTGCCCGATGCCCTGCGGCCGCAGTTCGCTTTCCGGCCGGGCCAGTACCTGACCCTGCGCACCGAACTGGACGGCGAGGAGCTGCGCCGCTCGTATTCCATCTGTTCGGCGCCGGACGACGGCGTGCTGCGCGTGGCCATCAAGAAGGTCGACGAGGGCGCGTTCTCGAGCTGGGCCAACCATCAGCTGCAGCCCGGCCAGACGCTGGAAGTCATGCCGCCGGCGGGCAATTTCACGGTGGACTTCGCGCCGGACAACCGCCGCAACTATGTGGCCTTCGCCGTGGGCAGCGGCATTACGCCGGTGTTTTCGCTGGTCAAGACGGCGCTGTCGACCGAGCCGCACAGCCGCTTCACGCTGTTCTTCGGCAACCGCGCCTCGTCGTCGGTGCTGTTCCGCGAGGAAATCGAGGACCTGAAGAACCTGTACATGGAGCGGTTCTCGCTGGTCTACATCATGAGCCGCGAGAGCCAGGACATCGAGCTGTTCAACGGCCGCCTGGACGGCGACAAGGTCGACCAGCTGCTGACGGCCTGGATGCGGCCGGACGAGATCGACTATGCCTTCGTGTGCGGCCCCCAGACCATGATCGAGAGCGTGGTGCAGCGGCTGCAGGAGCGCGGCCTTGCCAAGGAACGCATCAAGTTCGAATTGTTCGGCGCGCCGCGCGGGCCGCGCGCGCTGCGCACCGGCCGCGATGCGCCGGCCGCGCCGGGCAAGGGCCAGTGCCAGGTGATCGTGGTGCAGGACGGCCACAGCCGCAGCTTCGTGATCGACAAGAACAAGGACAGCGTGCTCGATTCGGCCCTGGCGCAGGGCATCGAGCTGCCTTACTCCTGCAAGGGCGGCGTCTGTTCGACGTGCCGTTGCAAGGTCGTGGAGGGCGAAGTGGACATGGACGCCAACTTCGCGCTCGAAGACTACGAGGTGGCGCGCGGCTTCGTGCTGAGCTGCCAGAGCTTCCCGGTCAGCGACCGGCTGGTGCTCGACTTCGACCAGGAAACCTGACGCGCCCGCCGCGGCGCATGCCAACCCCGAACCCATTCATTGCGGAGATCGCCCGTGTCACCAGACTATTTCGAACGCCACCAGCCCATGCTCGAGCGCGCGCTGGCCGCCGCCGCGGAACGGGGCTACTGGAGCCCGTTCGCCGAATCGCCCAGCCCGCGCCATTATGGCGAAAGCGCCAATGAGGACGGCCGCGCCGCTTTCGAGGCGCTGCGCGGCAAGCCTTTCCCGCTGGAGGCGCGCGGCGCCCAGGGCACGGTGGGAGGCGAGCGGTCGCCCTACGGCTTCGCGCTGGACATCAGCTATCCCCAGGTGCCGCCCGCGGCGCTGGTGCAGTCGGCCGGCCAGGCGCTGCAGGCCTGGCGCCGCGCTGGCCCGCGCGCCTGGGTGGGCGTGTCGCTGGAGATCCTGGCGCGCCTGAACCGCCGCAGCTTCGAAATGGCCTACGCGGTGCAGCACACCACCGGCCAGGGCTTCATGATGGCCTTCCAGGCCGGCGGCCCGCATGCGCAGGACCGCGGCGTCGAGGCAGTGACCTATGCCTGGCAGGAAATGGCGCGCATCCCCGGCGTGGCGCTGTGGGAAAAGCCGCAGGGCAAGCACGACCCGATCAAGATGGAAAAGCGCTTCACCGTGGTGCCGCGCGGCATCGCCCTGGTGATCGGCTGCTCCACCTTCCCCACCTGGAACGGCTATCCGGGCCTGTTCGCCAGCCTGGCCACCGGCAACGCGGTGATCGTCAAGCCGCATCCCGGCGCGATCCTGCCATTGGCGCTCACCGTACAGGTGGCGCGCGAGGTGCTGGCCGAGGCCGGTTTCGACCCGGACGTGGTGCAGCTGGCGGCGCATCCGGCCGGCGACGAAACGGCGCAGCGGCTGGCGCAGGACCCGGCCGTCAAGATTGTCGATTTCACCGGCAGCAGCGCCAACGGCAACTGGCTGGAACAGCACGCCCGCCAGGCGCAGGTCTATACCGAGAAGGCGGGGGTGAACCAGGTGATCGTCGATTCGACCGACGACCTCAAGGGCATGGCGCGCAACCTGGCGTTCTCGTTGGCGCTGTATTCCGGCCAGATGTGCACGGCACCGCAGAACATCTACGTGCCGCGCGACGGCATCCAGACCGCCGAAGGCCGCGCCAGCTTCGACGAGGTGGCGGCCGCGCTGGGCACGGCGCTGGGCAAGCTGTGCGCCGACCCGGCCAAGGCGGTGGAGCTGACCGGCGCCATCCAGAATGACGATATTGTTGCGCGCATCGAGCGCGCGCGCGGGCTGGGGCTGCCGGTGGTGGCGGACAGCCAGGCGCTGGCGCATCCGCAGTTCGAGGGCGCGCGCGTGCATACGCCGCTGCTGTTGCGCACCGAGGCGGGCAACCCGGCGACCAGCCAGGAATGGTTCGGCCCGATCGCCTTCGTGGTGGCGACCGATTCGACCGACCACAGCATCGCGCTGGCGCGCGACAGCGTGATCGAGCACGGCGCGCTGTCGCTGTCGGCCTATACCACCGACGACGCTGTCGCGGCGCGCATCCAGGACGCCGCCGAAGTGGCCGGCGTGGCGCTGTCGCTGAACCTCACCGGCGCGGTGTTCGTCAACCAGACCGCCGCCTTCAGCGATTTCCACGGCACCGGCGCCAACCCGGCCGCCAACGCCGCGCTGTCGGATTCGGCCTTCGTCGCCAACCGTTTCCGCGTCGTGCAGACGCGCCGCCACGTCTGACCGGAGAGCCCCGCCATGTCCTACCAGAATATCCTGTTCGACCTGTCCGGCGGCATTGCCCGGTTGACGTTGAACCGTCCCGACAAGCTCAACAGCTTCACCGCCGCCATGCACGGCGAAGTCGCCGACGCCCTGGCGCGCGTCGAGAACGAGGGCGCGCGCGTGCTGCTGATCACCGGCGCCGGGCGCGGCTTCTGCGCCGGCCAGGACTTGAGCGAGCGCCAGATGGCGGCCGACGGCACCCCGCCCGACCTGGGCGAGACCGTCGGCAAGTATTACGCCCCGCTGGTGCGCCGCCTCAATGCGCTGCCGCTGCCCGTGGTGGTCGGCGTGAATGGCGTGGCGGCCGGGGCGGGCGCCAACCTGGCGTTCGCCGGCGACATCGTGGTTGCCAAGGAGTCGGCCAGCTTCATCCAGTCGTTCTGCCGGCTGGGGCTGATTCCCGACACCGGCGGCACGTTCGTGCTGCCGCGCCTGGCGGGCCGCGCGCGCGCCATGGGGCTGGCCATGCTGGGCGACAAGCTGAGCGCGCGCCAGGCGCAAGATTGGGGGCTGATCTGGCAGTGCGTGCGGGACGACGAGTTCGAGGCCGCGCTGGAACGGCTGGTGGCGCACTTCGCCGCCGCGCCCACTTTGGGCCTGGCGCGCACCAAGCAGGCGCTGCAGGCCAGCCTGCACAACGACCTGGCCGGCCAGCTCGAGCTGGAGCAGGAGCTGATGCGCGAACTGGGCCGCAGCGCCGACTACGCCGAGGGCGTGGCGGCCTTCCTGGCCAAGCGCGAACCCCAGTTCAAGGGGCGTTGATGAGCGCGCACGTTCCCCCCGTCGAGGCGCCCGGCGATCCCCAGGAACTGGCGCAGGCCGTGGGCGCGGCCATGTACGCCGTGGACGCCGCGTCGCAGGCGCTCGACATGACTGTGGCGGAGATCGCGCCCGGCCGGGCGCGCCTGACCATGCGGGTGCGGCCGGACATGCTGAACGGCCACCAGACCTGCCATGGCGGCTTCATTTTCGCGCTGGCCGACAGCGCCTTCGCCTTCGCCTGCAATTCGCGCAACGCCAGCACCGTGGCCTCCGGCTGCACCATCGATTTCCTGGCGCCCGGCTTCGCCGGCGACGTGCTGACGGCGGTCGCGCAGGAACGCTCGCTGGCCGGCCGCACCGGCGTCTACGATGTGACGGTCACCAACCAGGACGGCCGCCAGGTGGCGCTGTTCCGGGGGCGGTCCTACCGCATCAAGGGCCAGATCGTCGGCACGCCGCCGGATGCGTGAAGACCCTGCTTTCGCATCGCCCCCAGACTCAATACGATAAAGCGGCGTACCGCCGCACCGCCGCATTACCAGGAGACCTCCCCATGTCCAATACCGCGAGCAAGCCCGGACTGGACCCGATCGAGCACGCCAGCCGCGACGAGATCGAGGCGCTGCAGCTCGAGCGCCTGAAGTGGACGCTGGCGCACGCCTACCAGAACGTGCCGCACTACCGGAAGGCGTTCGACGCCGCCGGCGTGCATCCGGACGACCTGAAACAGCTGTCCGACATCGCCAAGTTCCCGTTCACCACCAAGCAGGATCTGCGCGACAACTACCCCTTCGGCATGTTCGCCGTGCCGCGCGAGCAGGTGGCGCGGGTCCATGCCTCCAGCGGCACCACCGGCAAGCCCACCGTGGTGGGCTACACCGCGCGCGACATCGACAACTGGGCCGCCCTGGTGGCGCGCTCGATCCGCGCGGCCGGAGGCAAGCCGGGCGACATCGTGCACGTGGCGTACGGCTACGGGCTGTTCACCGGCGGCCTGGGCGCGCACTACGGCGCCGAGAAGCTCGGCTGCACGGTGATCCCGATGTCCGGCGGCCAGACTGAAAAGCAGGTGCAGCTGATCAGCGATTTCCGGCCGGACATCATCATGGTCACGCCCTCGTACTTCTGCAACATCATCGAGGAGCAGCGCCGCCAGGGCATCGACCCGCGCCAGAGCTCGCTGCGCGTCGGCATCTTCGGCGCCGAGCCCTGGACCGGTCAGATGCGCCAGGATATCGAGGCCGAGGCGGCCATCGATGCGGTCGACATCTACGGCTTGTCCGAAGTAATGGGCCCCGGCGTGGCCAGCGAATGCGTCGAGACCAAGGATGGCCCGGTGATCTGGGAAGACCACTTCTACGCCGAGATCGTCGACCCGAACACCGGCCAGCCGGTGGCGGAAGGCGAACCGGGCGAGCTGGTGTTCACGTCGCTCACCAAGGAAGCCATGCCGGTCATCCGCTATCGCACGCGTGACCTGACCCGGCTGCTGGCGCCCACGGCGCGCAGCATGCGCCGCATCGGCAAGATCACCGGCCGCAGCGACGACATGCTGATCGTGCGCGGCGTGAACCTGTTCCCCACGCAGGTGGAAGAGCAGGTGCTGAAGATCGCGCAATTGGCGCCGCACTACCAACTGGTGCTGACGCGCGACGGCCACCTGGACGAACTGGAAATCCTCACCGAGGTGCGCGACGAGTTCGCCAACCTGGCCGAGGCCGAGCGCGAGGCCCTGGGCAGGCAGCTGCAGCACGCGGTCAAGTCATATATCGGCGTGACGGCGCGCGTGCGCGTGGCGGACTGCGGCTTCGTCGAGCGCACGCTGACCGGCAAGGCGCGCCGGGTGGTGGACAAGCGGCCCAAGTAGGCGGCCGCGATGTCCGCCGTTCCACGCCTGGCGGCCATGGACGAGCTGGCCGCCGTGCGGGCGCTGGTCCATGCCGCCTATGCGCACTACGTGCCGCGCATCGGCATCGAGCCCGGTCCGATGCGCGATGACTACGCGCCGCTGATCCGCGACGGGCGAGTCTATGTGGTCGGCGCGCCGCGGGCCTTGCAGGCGGTATTGGTGCTGCTTCCGCAGCCGGATGCCATGCTCCTGGACAACATCGCGGTGGCGCCAGCGGCGCAGGGACGGGGCTACGGCAAACTGTTGCTGCAGTTCGCCGAGCAGATGGCGCGCCAGGCGGGCTTTCGCTCGATCCGCCTCTACACCCACGAGAAAATGGTCGAGAACCTCGCCCTGTATGCGCGCATCGGCTATCGCGAGACGCATCGCGTCCACGAGCGCGGCCTGGCGCGCGTCTACATGCTCAAGGACCTGGCAGAGCGGTCCTGAGCGTGCGCGGCCGCGGCCGCTCAACCGCGTCCGAGCAGGTCGTGCGAGTCCAGCAGGGCGTAGACGATCTCGGGCTTGCGGTCCAGGGCCCGGCGGATGGCGGCGGGCAGGGTCTGGCGGGTCTTGTTGCACAGCCCCGGCTGGTCGGCGATCTCGATCTGCAGGCCGCGCACCGTGCGGACTTCATTCGGGCCGGGGGCCACCGTCAGGGAAATGCCCAGCAGTGCGCGCATGCGTTCCTGCATGTGCCGCAGGTCGTCCAGGCTGGCCAGGTTTTCCAGGCGCGCCACCAGCTTTTTTTCTTCTTCGCGGGTCAGGCGCAGGATGCGGATGTCGCCGCCCGGCGTGGCCAGCAGCCGGTCGCGGTCGCAGACACAGGCCCCGGGCGGGCATTCCTGGCGGATGGGAAACGGCAAATTCATAACGCCCGCACAGTATCACACGGTGCGGCCGCCTACCTGGCGTAGACCAGGTCCCGCAGCCCCAGCGACAGCCCGGGCCAGTAGGTAATGACCATCAGGCAGGCGATCACCACCAGCACGAACGGGATCAGCGGCCGGATCAGGCGCTCCAGCGGCAGCTTGGCGACCGCGCAGGCGGCGAACAGGTTCACGCCGAAGGGCGGGGTGATCATGCCCAGCGCCAGGTTCACGACCATGATGACGCCGAAGTGCACCGGCTCGACGCCGAACTGCATCGCCACCGGCAAGAGCAGCGGCGCCAGCACCACCACCGAGGCGGAGGTCTCGATGAACATGCCGATGACGAACAGCGCCGCATTGATGCCCAGCAGGAACGCGGTCTTGTCGTGGAACAGCTGCGCCAGCCAGGTGCCCAGCGCATCGGGCACGCCGGCGCGATTGAGGAGAAAGCTGAACACGCCGGCATTGGCGATGACGAACATGATCACGGACGTGGACACCACCGAGCGGTGCAGCGTGCCGGTCAGCGCGCGGAAACTGAGCTTGCGGTAGACGAACTTGCCGATGACCACGGCGTACACCACGGCCACCACCGAGGCCTCGGTCGGCGTGAACACGCCGCCGTAGATGCCGCCCAGGATGATCACCGGCATCAGCAGCGCCAGCCAGGCGCGCTTGAAGGCCGGCCACAAGGGCAGGCGGCCGTCGCCATCCTGCTTGCCCAGGCCGTTGCGCTTGGCATACAGCCATACGTACAGCATCAGCGCCGCGCTGATCAGGATGCCGGGCATGACGCCGGCGATGAACAGTTCGCCGGTGGAGGTGTCGGTCGACACGGCGAACAGGATCATCGGGATGGAAGGGGGGATGATCACGCCCAGTTCCGCCGCGCTGGCCTGCAGCGAGGCGGCGAACGGGGCAGGGTAGCCGTGCCGCACCATGGCCGGGATCAGGATCGCGCCGACGGCGAACGTGGTGGCCACGCTGGAGCCGGCCACCGCGGCGAAGATCATGCAGGTCAGCACGCAGGTGCAGGCCAGGCCGCCCTGGATGCCGCCGACCACGCTCTTGGCGAATTCGACCATGCGGTCCGAGATGCCGCCGGCTTCCATCAGGTTGCCGGCCAGGATGAAGAACGGCACGGCCACCAGCGGGTACTTGTCCAGCGCGGCATAGAGCTGTTGCGCCACCACCAGCCAGGGCAGCCCGCCCAGCGACACCCCGGTCAGCGCCGCCAGCCCGATTGCGACCGCCACGGGCACTGACAGCCCGAAGAAGATCAGCATCGTCAAAATCATCAATTGGGACATGGCAATTTGCCTACGGTCAGTATGTCTTGGTCTTGGTTGCTCTGCGGGCCGCCCGCGTCGCAAGAAGCGGGGCGTCAGCCTTGCGCGTCATTGCGCACCGGCGCGGGCTCGTCCGCGCCCAGCAGCCAGCGCGCCAGCACGGCGATGGCCGCCAGCGAGGCGCCCACCGGGATGGCCAGGTAGATCCAGGAAATGGAAATGTTCAGGCTGGGCACGTTCTGGAAGCGCACCCGATAGGTCATGTTGCCGCCGATCCAGGCCAGGAATACCAGGAACGCCACGCAAATGATGGCGATCAGGTGTTCCAGCAGGCGCCGGCGGCGGCCGTGCAGCAGGTTGTGCAGCACCTCCACGCTGATCATCGCGCCGTGGCGGAACGCCAGCGCGATGCCCAGCAGCACGGTCCAGATCAACAGCGCGCGCGTCAGCACCTCGCTCCAGTCCGAGGGCGCCTGCAGCACGAAGCGGGCGATGACCTGGTAGAAAGCGGCCGCGGCGGCGGCGACCAGCAGGATCTGGGCGATGGCCGAGACGCCCTTGAACAGGGCGCGTTCGGCAAGACGGAGCAGGCGCATGGTGAAGTCCGGATGCGGAAGGGATGGGAAAGCCGGCCGGGCCGCATGCGGCGGCCTGGCCGGCCGGACGGCCGCCCTTACTTGGTGGCGCGGATCGCTTCGATCAGCTGCTTGTCGTACTTCTTGTAGTACTCGGCGTAGGCCGGCTCGACGGCGGCCGCGAAGGCGTCGCGGTCGACATCGGTGGTGACCTGCATGCCTTCCTTGCGCAGTTGCTCGACGCCGGTCTTCTCGATGTTGTCGACGTAGTCGCGCATGGCCTGGGCCGAAGCCTTGCCGGCCTGCTGGAAGTTGGCCTTTTCGGCGTCGGACAGGCCTTCATAGACGCTGGCGGACATCAGCACCAGCGCCGGGCCGTACACGTGGCCCGTCAGCGACAGGTATTTCTGCAACTGCGACAGCTTGGCCGAGGTAATCACCGACAGCGGGTTCTCCTGGCCGTCGATGGTGCCCTGCTGCAGGGCGGTGGCCACTTCGGGCCAGGCCATGGGGGTGGGCAGGATGCCGATGGCGCGGAAGGCGGCGATGTGGATCGGGTTCTCGGTGGTGCGGATCTTCAGGCCCTTGGCGTCGGCCGGCGTCTTGACCGGGCGCACGTTATTGGTCAGGTGCCGGAAGCCTTGCTCGCCCCAGGCCAGCGCGATGATGCCGCGATCGGGGAACTTGGCCAGCATGTCCTGGCCGATCTTGCTGTCGAGCACCTTGCGGGCATGCTGCAGATCGCGCAGCAGGAACGGGATGTCGAACACGCCGGTCTCGGGCACGAAGTTCAGGGTGGCGCCGGTGGAGACGATGGCCAGGTCGATGGTGCCGATCTGCAGGCCCTCGATGACCTCGCGTTCGCCGCCCAGCGCGCTGTTGGCGAACTGCTGCACCTTGTACTTGCCGTTGCTGGCAGCCTCGATCGACTTGGCGAAGGCTTCCGCGCCGGCTCCGTAGTGCGACGAGGTGGACAGCGCGTACGCCATCTTCAGCGTATTCTGGGCGGCTGCGGGCAGCGCGGCGGTGGCGGCGCAGGCAGCCAGGAGGGTGGCGGCAAGCCAGGACTTACGCATGGTGTCTTCTCCAGTGAACAAATATTGGTATTGGCGGTCGCATGTTACGCCCAGGCCGCATGATAGCGGGATTCCCCTGACAAACAGACCTTTGGTTACCATTGCAAAATGATGGATTTCCCTGATTCTTCCTGCCGCGCGCGGCCAGGCCTGGCCGCCGCGCTGCGCCAGGGCGCGCGCATGATGATGCGCGACGCCCGCGCCGGCGAGCTGCGCCTGCTGGTGCTGGCGCTGGTGGTGGCGGTGGCGGCGGTGGCCAGCGTCGGCTTCCTGGCCGACCGGGTCGGCCGCGCGCTCGAGCGCGATGCCAGCCAGATGCTGGGCGCCGACCTGGTGCTCGACGCCGACGAGCCGATCGCGGCCGGGTTCTTCGACGCGGCGCGCCAGCGCGGCCTGGAAGTGGCGCGCACCCTGCAGTTCCCCTCGATGGCCAGCGCCGGCGACGGCGCCCAACTGGTATCGCTCAAGGCGGTCGAACCGGGCTACCCGCTGCGCGGCAGCCTGCGCGTGGCCGAGGCGCCCTATGCCGAGGGCGCGCCCACGCGCGACATCCCCGCGCCCGGCACCGTATGGGCCGACCCGCAGCTGCTGGCCCTGCTGAACATCGAGGTCGGCGACACCATCGGCCTCGGCGACAGCCGGCTGCGCGTGGCGCGCGTCATTACCTACGAGCCCGATCGCGGCATGCAGTTCGTCAATGTGGCGCCGCGGGTCATGATGCGGGCCGACGACCTGCCCGCCACCGGCCTGGTCACGCTCGGCAGCCGCGTCGACTACGCCCTGCTGGCCGCCGGCGAGCCCGATGCCGTGGCCGATTACTCGGCCTGGCTGGGCCAGAACCTGCAGCGCGGCCAGAAACTGGCCACGCTGGAGTCGGGCCGCCCCGAGGTGCGCCGCACCCTGGATCGCGCCCAGCGCTTCCTGTCGCTGGTGGCGCTGCTGGCGGTGCTGATCTCCGCGGTCGCCGTGGCGCTGGCGGCGGGCCGCTTCATGGTGCGCCACCGCGACGGCATCGCGGTCATGCGCTGCCTGGGGGCCGTCCAGGCGCAGATCACCCGCATGCTGGTGCTGGAATTCACCCTGGTGGGGCTGGCGGCGTCGGCGGCCGGCTGCCTGCTGGGCTATGTGGTGCACGAAGGGTTGGTGGCGGCCCTCGGCAGCCTCATCGATACCCAATTGCCGCCGCCGTCGGCCGTGCCGGCGCTGCAGGGGCTGGTCACCGGCGTGTTGCTGCTGCTGGGCTTTGCCTTGCCCGCGCTGGCGCAATTGCGCCACGTGCCGCCCGCCCGCGTGCTGCGCCGCGACGCCGACACCCTGCGGGCGCGTGGCGCGGCCGGCTACGCCCTGGGCGCGGCGGGCTTCGCGCTGCTGATCTGGTGGTTCGCCGGCAATGCGCGCCTGGGCGCGGTGGTGGCGGGCGGCTTCCTGGGCGCGTTCGCGCTGTTCGCGCTGGTGGCCTGGCTGTGCGTGCTGGGGTTGGCGCGGCTGCGCGGGCTGGCGGCCGGCCTGCCGGCGCTGCGCTTCGCGCTGGCCGGCGTGGTGCGCCGCCGCGCCGCCACCATTACGCAAGTATGCGCGCTGGCGGTGGGCCTGATGGCGCTGCTGCTGCTGGCCATGACCCGCACCGACCTGGTGGCGGGCTGGCAGCGCACCCTGCCGCCGGACGCGCCCAACCGCTTCCTGATCAACATCCAGCCCGACCAGCGCCAGCCGGTGCTCGACTTCCTGGCCGGCCACGGCTTGCGGGACGTCACGCTGTGGCCGATGGTGCGCGGCCGCCTGGTGGCGGTCGACGGACGGCCCGTGGGGCCGGCCGACTACGACGAGCCGCGCGCCAAGCGCCTGGTGGACCGCGAATTCAACCTGTCGTACGGCGCGGCCCTGCCGGCCGACAACCGCATCACGCAGGGCCGCTGGCTCGACCCCGGCGCGGCCGAGGTCTCGCTCGAGGCGGGCCTGGCCGAATCGCTGCGGCTGGCGGTCGGCGACAAGCTCACCTTCGACGTCGCCGGCCAGCAGGTCGAGGTCGCGGTCACCAGCATCCGCACCGTGGACTGGGATTCCATGCACGTCAATTTCTTCGCGGTGCTGTCGCCCGCCGCGCTGCAGGACATGCCGCAGAGCTGGATCACCTCGTTCCACCTGCCGGCCGGCCAGGCCGCCTTGCCGCGCGAACTGCTGCGGCAGTTCCCCAACCTGACCGTATTCGACGTGGGCTCCATCCTGAACCAGTTGCAATCGGTGCTGGACCAGGTCGTCATGGCGGTGCAGCTGCTGTTCGTGTTCACCCTGGCGGCGGGGGTGCTGGTGCTGTCGGCCGCGCTCACCGCCACCCGCGACGAGCGCGTGCGCGAAGCCGCCGTGCTGCGGGCGCTGGGCGCCACCCGCAACCAGTTGGCGCGCGCCCAGCGGCTGGAAGTGCTGGCGGTCGGCGGGCTGGCCGGCCTGCTGGCGGCGGCCGGCGCCAGCGCCGTCGCCTGGGCGCTGTCGTCCTTCGTATTCGATTTCCGTATCACCCTGAGCGCCTGGCCGTGGCTGGCCGGCGTGGGCGTCGGCATGGCGGCCGCCTGGGCCGGGGCCGCGCTGGCCCTGCGCGGCGTGCTGCGCGCGCCGCCCCTGCTTACCCTGCGAGAAGCCTGATGACCTCCACCCGCGTGCAACCCACGGTCGAATCCCTGCAGACCTCCGCCACGCTGTTCGACACCCTGGGTGGCGAACCGGCGATCCGCGCGCTGGTCGACCGCTTCTACGACCTGATGGATCTCGAGCCGGACCTCGCGGCCTTGCGCGCCGCCCACGGCCCCAGCCTGGACTCGGCGCGCGACAAGCTGTTCCTGTTCCTGTGCGGCTATTTCGGCGGGCCCAATTACTACATCGAGCGTTATGGGCACCCGCGCCTGCGGGCCCGCCACCTGCCGTTTTCCATCGGACGCGTCGAGCGCGACCAGTGGCTGGCCTGCATGGGGCGCGCCATGCAGGACCAGGGCCTGGAACCGGAACTCATCGACCGCCTGCTGGCGGCGTTCTACGGCGTGGCCGACTGGATGCGCAATCGTGACGACTGATCCCCCGCCGCAGGTGGAGCCGCACGCGCGGCGCCTGGCCTGGGCCGACCCCCCGGCCGGCGCGATGCTGTGCGATGCGCGCCTGGGCGCGGCCGGCCCGCAATGGCTGGATCCGAGCTGGTACGGCGAGCGGGCCCGCCCGGTGGACGCGGGCGGGCGCCAGTCGGCCTGGTTCGTGCATGCCGAGGGCTGGCAGGGGGTGCTGCGGCGCTACCGGCGCGGCGGGCTGGCCGCGCGGGTCAGCCGCGACGCCTACCTGTGGCAGGGCGAGGCCCGCACCCGCAGCTTTCGCGAGTTCCGCCTGCTGGCGCTGTTGCGCGAGCGCGGCCTGAACGTGCCGGCACCGCTGGCGGCGGCGTACTGGCGCCACGGCGCGACCTATCGCGCCGCGATCCTGGTCGAGCGCATTCCCCATGCGCGGCCGCTGGCGCATCTGCTCGACGAGCCGGCCTGGGAGGCGGCCGCCGGGGCCATCGCGGCCATGCATCGGCAGGGCGTATGGCACGCCGACCTGAACGCGTTCAACATCCTGCTCGACGACCAGGGCCGCGCCTGGCTGATCGACTTCGACCGCGGCACCGCCGGCGGCGTGTCCGGGCGCGCCCGGCGCGCCAACCTGGCGCGGCTGCGGCGCTCGCTGGAGAAAGTGGGGGGGGCGGCCGGGCTGGCTTTCTGGGAACGCCTGGACCAGGCCTACCGGGCCTGCCTGGATTAGCCGGGCGCGGCCCCAGCCGGCAAACCCGCGGGCGCAAGGCGTCTTTGCGGGCCGGCAGGCACGGCGCAAAAACCACGGTTTCTGCGCCGTTCTCTGGACAACGCCCCGTAAAAAGGCTTTATTATTTTGCCCTTTGGCAAATTTCGCACTAGGCAAGGCAAGGGGCTCGCGATGAAGATCAAGCCGGGAATGCAATGGGCGCTGGGCGCGGCGCTGGCCGCGGCGGCGGTATCGGGCGCCGCGGCGCAGGACAAGGTCGTCAACGTCTATAACTGGGCCGAATACACGGCGCCCGACACGATCCCGGGGTTCGAGCGCGAAACCGGCATCAAGGTGCGCTACGACGTCTACGACAACAACGACACCCTGCAGGCCAAGCTGCTGACCGGTAAGTCGGGCTACGACGTGGTGGTGCCGTCCACGCACTACGCCTCGCGCCAGATCGAGGCCGGCCTGTACCAGAAACTCGACAAGTCCAAGATCCCCAACTGGAAGAACCTGGACCCGGACATCATGGCGCTGGTGGCGTCCGTCGACCCCGGCAACGAACACGTCATCCCGTGGGGCTACGGCACCAATGGCCTGGGCTACAACGTCACCAAGGTCAAGCAGATCATGGGGCAGGACGCCGACCTGGGCAACTGGGACATGCTGTTCAAGCCCGAGAACGCCGCCAAGCTGAAGGACTGCGGCATCTCGGTGCTGGACGAGGCCGCGCAGGTGTTCCCGGCGGTGCTCAAGTACCTGGGCAAGGATCCCAACAGCGACAACCCGGACGACTACAAGGCCGCGCTCGACCTGCTCAAGCAGATCCGGCCGTACATCCGCCAGTTCAGCTCGTCGGGCTACATCGACGAGCTGGCCGTGGGCGACCTGTGCATGGTCTACGGCTTCTCGGGGGATGTGATGATCTCCCGCAAGCGCGCGCAGGACGCCAAGCGTCCCTACGAAATCAACTACTTCATCCCGAAGGGCGGGGCGCCCGCCTGGTTCGACGTGATGGCCATCCCCAAGGACGCGCCGCACCCCGAGGCCGCCCATGCGTTCATCAACTACATCGAGACGCCCAAGGTGCATGCCGCCATCACCAACACCATGTTCTACCCGAACGCCAACAAGGCGGCGCGCGAGTTCGTGGTGAAGGACGTGGCCGACAATCCCATGATCTACCCGCCGGCGGACGTGGCCAAGACGCTCTATGTGATCAAGGCCCAGCCCCTGAAAATCCAGCGCCTGCAGACCCGCATGTGGGCCGAACTGAAGTCCGGACGATAGCCATCATGAGCGAAAGCCGTTACGCGGCGCAGCATTCGGCCGACCCCGACGAATTCGTCCGGGTGGCCGACCTGGTCAAGATCTTCGGCGACGTGGTCGCCGTGCGCTCGGTCAACCTGGCGGTGCGCCGCAACGAGATCTTCGCGCTGCTGGGCAGTTCCGGCTGCGGCAAGTCCACGCTGCTGCGCATGCTGGCCGGCTTCGAGGAAGTCACCTCGGGCCAGATCGTGCTCGACGGCGAGGACATCACCAGCGTGCCGCCGTACCGGCGCCCGGTCAACATGATGTTCCAGTCGTACGCGCTGTTCCCGCACATGACGGTCGAGGCCAACGTGGCCTTCGGCCTCAAGCAGGAAGGGGTGGACCGCGCCGAGATCCACGACCGCGTGTTCGAGGCGCTCGACCTGGTCCAGATGGCCGGCTATTCGCGCCGCAAGCCCCACCAGCTGTCGGGCGGCCAGCAGCAGCGCGTGGCGCTGGCGCGCAGCCTGGTCAAGCGGCCCAAGCTCCTGCTGCTGGACGAGCCCATGTCGGCGCTCGACAAGCAGATCCGCCAGAAGACCCAGATCGAGCTGGTCAAGATCCTCGAGCAGGTGGGCGTCACCTGCATCATGGTCACGCACGACCAGGAAGAGGCCATGACCATGGCGCACCGCCTGGCCGTCATGACCGAAGGCCAGATCGTCCAGTGCGGCACGCCCCAGGACGTCTACGCCTTCCCGAATTCGCGCTTCGTGGCCGGCTTCATCGGCTCGACCAACCTGCTCACCGGCACCATCGTGGTCGACGAACCCGACCACGTCGCCATCGAGTGCGCCGAGCTGACCCGCCCGCTGTACGTCAGCCACGGCGTCAGCGAGCCGCTCGGCATGGAAGTGCATGTGTCGATCCGGCCCGAGCGCCTGGTGGTGTCGCGCACCCAGCCCGAAGGCGAGTACAACTGGGCCCACGGCATGGTCAGCCACATGGCCTGGATGGGCAGCTACGCGCTCTACCAGGTGCGGCTCGATTCCGGCAAGATCGTCGAGGCCAGCGTGCCCAGCCTGCAGCTGGCCCAGATCGACGCGCCGGGCATCGACGAGGAAATCTTCGTCAGCTGGGACGCCGACAGCGCGACGGTGCTGGCCTCATGAAGCCGTCCTCGCTGCGCGACTGGATGCCGTCCGGGCGCGCCCTGGCGGTGGCGCCGCCGTTCCTGTGGCTGGCGCTGTTCCTGCTGGTGCCGTTCCTGCTGGTGCTCAAGATCAGCTTCGCCGAGCTGCAGTTCGGCATCCCGCCCTACACGGCGCTGGCCGAGTTCAAGGACGAGGCCGTGCAGCTCAGCCTGCACCTGCGCGGGTACATTCTGCTGTTCACCGACAGCCTCTACCTGGCCACCTACCTGAATTCGCTGAAGATGGCGGCCGTCACCACGGTGTGCTGCGTGCTGATCGGCTATCCCATCGCGTACTACATCGCGCGCTCGTCGCCGGCGATACGCAATGTGCTGCTGCTGGGGGTGATCCTGCCGTTCTGGACTTCGCTCCTGCTGCGCGTCTATGCCTGGGTGGGCATCCTGCGCAACGACGGCCTGCTCAACAAGCTGCTGATGGGCCTGGGCATCATTTCCAGCCCGCTGGAAATCTATCGCACCGACCTGGCGGTGTACATCGGCCTGGTCTACGCCTACCTGCCATTCTTCATCCTGCCGCTGTACGCCAATCTGGTGAAGATGGACCTGCGCCTGCTGGAGGCGGCCTACGACCTGGGCGCGCGGCCCTGGCAGGCGTTCTGGCGCATCACCGTGCCGCTGTCGCGCCCCGGCGTGATCGCCGGCGCCATGCTGGTGTTCATCCCGTCGGTGGGCGAGTACGTCATTCCGGAAATGCTGGGCGGGGCCGACACCCTGATGATGGGCCGCGTCATGTGGAACGAGTTCTTCAACAATGCCGACTGGCCCATGGCCTCGGCCGTGACTTGCGTGATGGTGCTGTTGCTGCTGGTGCCCCTGGCGCTGTTCCAGTACAACCAGGTGCGCCAGCAGGAAGCCCTGCAAAGGGGGCGCGCATGAAAGGGCCCAACAAGACCGCGCGCGGCCTGGCCCTGGGGCTGGGGTATTTCTTCTTGTATGCCCCCATCCTCAGCCTGATGGTCTTCTCGTTCAACGATTCGCCGCTGGTCACGTCCTGGAGCGGCTTCTCGCTGCGCTGGTACGGCTCGCTGCTGGACGACAGCGCGCTGCTCAGCGCCGCCTGGCTGTCGTTCAAGATCGCCGCCCTGACCGCCACCGCGGCGGTGGTCATCGGCACCTGGGCCGGCTACGTGCTGGGCCGCATGGGGCGGTTCCGCGGCTTCGCGCTGTACGTCGGCATGCTCAGCGCGCCCCTGGTCATTCCCGAGGTCGTGCTGGGCATCTCGCTGCTGCTGATGTTCGTCGAGATGCGCGGCGCGCTGGGCTGGCCGGCCGAGAACGGCGCGTTCACCATCTGGGTCGGCCACGTCACGCTCTGCATGGCGTTCGTCGCCGTGGTCATCCAGGCACGCATCCGCGACCTCGACCGCTCGCTCGAAGAGGCCGCGCTGGATCTCGGCGCCACGCCCCTGACCGTGTTCTTCCGCATCACCCTGCCGCTGATCGCGCCGGCGCTGGTGTCGGCCTGGCTGCTGTCGTTCACCTTGTCGCTCGACGACGTGGTGCTGGCCTCGTTCCTGTCGGGGCCGGGCTCGACCACGCTGCCCATGGAAGTATTCTCGCGCGTGCGGCTGGGGCTCAAGCCCGAAGTCAACGCGCTGGCCACCCTGTTCATCCTGGCGGTGGGCACCTGCGTGATCCTGGTCAACCGCCTGCAACAGCGCAAGGAAGCAGATTCCAGATGAAGCCACAAGCTACCCTTTATGGCCTGAACAAGTGCAGCACCTGCGTCAAGGCGCGCGACTGGCTGTCCGCCCACGGCGTGGCGCACGAGTTCATCGATTACCGCGACCATCCCGTGCCGGCCGCCACGCTGAAGGCCTGGGCCGGCAAGGTGGGCGGCTGGGAAAAGCTGGTCAACCGCACCTCCATGACCTGGCGCAGCCTGTCCGAGGACCGCAAGGCGGCGCAGACCGACGCCGACTGGACCCGCCTCATCGCCGACTATCCCGCGCTGGTGCGCCGGCCGGTCACCGTCACGCCCGACGGCGAAGTCACGGTCGGCTTCTCGGAAAAGCGCTACGGCGAGCGCTTCGCCTGAAGATGGCCGCCGCTTCCGCCCGGCCGCGCGCCGCCGCGCGACGCGGTAAAGCCCCCGGGCCCGCGTTGCCGGACAGCTTCTTCGACCGCGATCCGGCCCAGCTGGCGCGCGAGCTGCTGGGCAAGGTGATCCGGCGGCGCCTGGACGGCCTGTGGCTGTCGGCCCGCATCATCGAGACCGAAGCCTATTACCTCGCCGAAAAGGGCAGCCACGCCTCGCTGGGCTATACCCACAAGCGCCGCGCCCTGTTCATGGACGGCGGCACCGTGTACATGTATTACGCGCGCGGCGGCGACTCGCTGAATTTCAGCGCGGGCGGCCCGGGCAATGCGGTGCTGATCAAGTCGGGCCATCCCTGGGTCGACGAAATCTCGGGGCCGGACGCGCTGGCCCGCATGCAGGCGCTCAATCCGGATGCGCGCGGCCTGCCCAGGCCGCCGGCGCGGCTGTGCGCCGGGCAGACGCTGCTGTGCCGCGCGCTGGGCCTGAAAGTGCCCGACTGGGACGCGCGCCGCTTCGACCCGGCCGAATTCTTCGTCGAGGATGTCGGCCAGGCTCCCGAGCGGTTGGTCTGCACCACGCGCCTGGGCATCCCGGCAGGCCGCGACGAGCACCTGCGCTATCGGTTCGTGGACCCTGCCTACGCGGCCTTCTGCACGCGCAATCCGTTGCGGCGCGGCCAGCAGCCGGGCCGCGACTACGACTGGATGGACCGCTACGGGGCGATCCTGGCCTGAGCGGCCCGCGCCTCGTCGTGCTGGCGCTGCAGGCGGGCGCGCCATTGCGCGTACTTGCGGTGCATGCGGCGCTTGTTCAAGCGCTTGCTCCAGGCGTACAGGGGGATGAGCGGCAGCACGCCGAAGCCGTCGATCAGGTACATGCCGGGCTTGCCGTCGGCATTGCGGCCCAGGGCGATGTTCTTGGCGGACATGTCGCTGATCACGATGTGCGCGTCGATCAGGTCCTCGAAGAACGCATCGAGCCGGTCGCTGAGCTCCGCGCCGATGCCGTCGCGCGCGATGACCTGCGCCAGGGTGGGCGCCAGCCCGCCGTCCTCGCCGGTGATTTTCTCGACCAGCTGGCCCAGCCCCAGGGTGGTCTGCGCCAGGCCGACCACGCGCGCCATGGGCACGTTCCAGACGCCCGACGGCACGGTGGTGGTGGTGACGTATTCGGCCAGTTCGTCGAGATACACGCGATAGGCGCTTTCACGCTGGAACTGCTTGTAGAAGCGCTTGAACGGCTTGCGTTCCAGGTAGGCCGCGTAGGCCTCGGTGTTGATGACCTTGATCAGCAGCGAGGGTTCGTTGGGATGCTGGAACACGTAGCGGTCGGCGCCCCTGGCCAATACCTGCGCGCCCGCCAGGTCGAGCGGCCCGAACACCGCGGCGTAGCCGGCTGACGGCGCCGTCGCGGGCGGCAGCAGGTCGAGCTGGCGGGCCGGGCCGCGGCCGCCGTGCGGAGCGGCGGACAGGGTAGAGGGGTCGTGTTGCACAATAATGTCGGCGGGCGGTTCTCGTTGTCCTGCGATTGTCGAAGTTACGGGGGTTTTGCGCAACTTGGCGCCCAGGCGTCGGCGCCGGCCCGCCTACAATGCCGCTTTCAGGAGAATGCCCTTGATCGAAGCCTTGCCCTGGATCGCCGCCGCGGCGGCCGTGGCGACCCTGCTGGTCGCCGTGGGCCTGTGGCTGCGTCCGCCCGCCGACCCGCGCGTGACGCGGCTGTTCGACGAAATGGAACGCCTGGAACGGGCCCTGCGCGCGGGCCTGGACGAAAGCCATCGCGGACTGCGCAGCGAGTTCGCCGAATCCACCCGCGGCGTGCGGGCCGAACTGGCGCAAGGGCACGAGGCGCTGCGCGGGGCGCTGGCGCGCGATGCGCTGGCCGCGCGCACGGAGTATGCGGATTCGCTGGCGCGTTTCGCCGCGCAGTTCGGCGAGCGGCTCGAGGGGCTGGTGGCGCTCAACGACCGCCGCATGCAGGAAGTGCGCCACACGGTCGACCAGCGGCTGCAGGCGCTGCAGGCCGATAACGGCGCCCGGCTCGATGAAATGCGCCGCACTGTCGACGAGAAACTCCACGCCACGCTGGAGCAACGCCTGGGCGAGTCGTTCAGACTGGTCTCCGACCGCCTGGAGGCCGTGCACAAGGGCCTGGGCGAAATGCAGTCGCTGGCCGCCGGCGTGGGCGACCTCAAGCGCGTGCTCACCAATGTGAAATCGCGCGGCACCTGGGGCGAAGTGCAACTGGCGCGGCTGATCCAGGACACCATGACGGCCGAGCAATACGCCGCCAACGTCAAGCCCGTGCCGGGCAGCGACGCCGTGGTCGAGTTCGCCATCCGGCTGCCGGGCCGCGAGGCCGGGGCCGAGCCGGTCTGGCTGCCGATCGACGCCAAGTTTCCCAAGGAAGAGTACGAGCGCCTCATGGAGGCCCACGACGCCGCCGACCCCGACGGCGAACGCGCTGCCGGCGCCGCGCTGGCGCGCGCCGTCGAGCTGCAGGCGCGCCAGATCGCGGCCAAGTATGTCGCGCCGCCTTACACCACCGATTTCGCCATCATGTTCCTGCCCACCGAGGGCTTGTACGCCGAAGTGCTGCGGCGGCCCGGCCTGCTCGACAAGCTGCAGGGACTGCGCGTCAATGTGGCCGGGCCGAGCAACCTGGCCGCCATGCTCAACAGCCTGCAGATGGGGTTCCGCACGCTGGCCATCGAACAGCGCTCCTCCGAGGTGTGGCAGGTGCTGCGCGCGGTCAAGACCGAGTTCGCCAAGTTCGGCGATTCCCTGGCCAGCGTGAAGAAGAGCCTGGAGTCCGCCAGCAACAAGCTGGGGCAGACCGAAGTGCGCACGCGGGCCATGCTGCGCAACCTGAAGACCGTCGAGGCGCTGCCCGATAGCGACGCCGAGCGCTTGCTGGGGCCGGCGGCGCCGGCGGGCGACGAAGAGGCCTGACGCGGCCCTGGCGCGCATGCCCGATACCCGGGCGATGCTTGCGCCGCCACATCAAAAGTGCTAACGGTGAAGTCTATCGTTGCGCCGCGCCGGAGGCCGCCATGCCGTCGTTCCAGACCCACGCCGTCTTCAACCAGGTCGCGCCCCTGGAGGACTATTCGCTGTACGACACGGACACGGTGCTGCAGGAGGCGGTGCAGCGCGAAGGCGCGGCCGCCTGGGCCAACGGCTTGCGCGAGCACGGGGCCTGGCTGGGGGGGGCGCCCACGCTGGCCGCCGCGGCGCAGGCCAACCGCCTGCCGCCGCGCTGGCAAGGCTACGACCGCAATGGCCATCGGGTCGACCAGGTAGAGTTCGACGGCGCCTGGCACGCCTTGCTGACGGGCATCGTGGCGCGCGGCCTGCACAGCCGCGCCTGGCTGCAGCCCGAGCCAGGGGCGCAGGCGGCGCGCGCGGCGGCGTACTTGATGCAGGGCCAGGTCGAGGCCGGCACCCTGTGTCCCACCACCATGACGTTCGCCGCCGTCCCGCTGCTGCAAGCCGAGCCGGCCGGCGCCATCGATTTCGCGCGCGACTGGCTGCCGGCGCTGGGCTCGGCCGACTACGACCCCGTCGACGCGCCCCTGCCCGGCAAGCGCGGCGCCCTGGTCGGCATGGGCTTGACGGAGAAGCAGGGCGGCTCGGACCTGCGCGCCATTACCACGCAAGCGGTCGCGGAGGGCCGGGGCGGGCGCGGCGCGGCCTACCGGCTGACCGGGCACAAATGGTTCTATTCCGTGCCGCACGCCGACGCGCACCTGGTGCTGGCCAATACGGACGCGGGCCCCGGCTGCTTCTTCGTGCCGCGCTGGACGCCCGACGGCCCGCGCAATTCGGTGCGCATCCGCCGCTTGAAAGACAAGCTGGGCAACCGCAGCAACGCCAGCGGCGAAGTGGAGTTCGAGCAAGCGTGGGGCATGCTGATGGGCGAGCCCGGGCGGGGCTTGCCGCTGCTCTTGCAGATGGCCGCCACCACCCGCCTGGACTGCGTGCTGGGCAGCGCCGCGCTGCTGCGCCAGGCCGTGGCGCAGGCCTGCCATCATGCGGGGCAGCGCCAGGCTTTTGGCCGCGCGCTGGCCAGCCAGCCGTTGATGCGCCAGGTGCTGGCCGACCTGGCGCTGGAAAGCGAGGCGGCCACCGTCTGGGCCATGCGGCTGGCCCGCGCGGTGGATGAGCGCGGCGACGCCGGCGCGCGCGCCCTGGTGCGGGTCGGGACGCCGGCGGCCAAGCTGTGGGTGTGCAAGCGCGCCATTGCCGCCATCGGCGAGTGCATGGAAGTCTGGGGCGGCAACGGCTATGTGGAAGAAGACGGTCCGCTGCCGCGGCTGTATCGCGAAGCGCCCGTGAATTCCATCTGGGAAGGGTCGGGCAATATCATGGCGCTGGATGTGCAGCGCGCCCTGCAGCGCGAGCCCGATTGCCTGGCCGCGCTGCAGGCCGAGCTGGAGCCGGCGCGCGGCGCCTGGGCCGCCTATGACCGCGCCTGGGACGATTGGCGGGCCGCGGCGGCCGCGCAAGCCGGGCAGCCTCCCGATCCGGCCCAGGCGCGCCGGGCGGCGGCCGAGCTGGCCCGGCTGTGGCAGGCCGCGCTGCTGATCCGCCACGCCCCGGCGGCCGTGGCCGACGCCTACGTGGCCAGCCGGCTGGCGTGTCCGGGCGGCATCGCCGGCGAGCTGCCGCCGGGCATCGACCTGGACGCCATCCTGGCGCGCGCCTGGCCGGGTATCTGCTAAATTGCTGCGCTGGCACTCATGAACCGCGCGCCCGGCGCGCCACCGCACCATGCTCACTCAGCAAGAACTCAAGCAGCAGGCCGCCGACGCGGCGCTGGCCCTGATCGAACCCTATATCGGCCCGGACGTCGTCATCGGCGTCGGCACCGGCTCCACGGCGGACCTGTTCATCGACGGGCTGGCCCGCTTCAAGGGGCGGCTGCGCGGCACGGTGGCCAGCTCCGAACGCAGCGCCGCCCGCCTGGCCGGCCACGGGCTGGCCGTACTGGACTTGAACGACGTGACGGCCATGCCGGTGTATGTCGATGGCGCCGACGAGATCGACGCCCGCCTGCACATGATCAAAGGTGGCGGCGGCGCGCTGACGCGCGAGAAGATCGTGGCCTCGGTGGCCGAGCGCTTCATCTGCATCGCCGACGAATCCAAGCTGGTCGAGCGCCTGGGCCGTTTTCCGCTGCCGATCGAGGTCATCCCCATGGCCCGCCAGGCGGTGGCGCGGGCGCTGGCGGCCCTGGGCGGCCAGCCGCGGCTGCGCGAGGGTTTCACCACCGACAACGGCAATGTCATCCTGGACGTGGCGGGCCTGCGCATCGACGACGCCCCCGGACTGGAAGCGGCCGTCAACAACCTGCCGGGCGTCGTCACCTGCGGGCTGTTCGCCCGCGCCGGCGCCGACGTGGCCCTGCTGGCCACCCAGGACGGGGTCCGGCGCCTGGACCGCGGCTAGGGCCCGTGCGCTCTAAAAGAGCCGGTGCCGGGCGGCGGCCCGGCGCGCGGCTTGCCGGTCTTCCGGGGGCGATTCATAATCCTGTCATACTCGAGTCATAACCTTGCGGGTCGGCGGGCCCCTCATCTCGCACCAGAAAGGGCAGTGCCATGAATACACCTACGCAGGGAGTCCGGATGACGGAGCACACCAACAAGCAATTCGACGCCGACCTGGAAAGCGTCCGTTCGCAGTTTCTGCAAATGGGCGGCGTGGTCGAGGCCATGATCCAGGAGTCGATCGACGCGGTTCCCACCGGCGACCTGGAACTGGTCGAAAAGGTGCGCGAACGCGAAAAGCAGGTCAACCGGCACGAAGTCGAGATCGACGAACGCATCAGCCTGATCCTGGCGCGCCACCAGCCCACGGCCATCGACCTGCGCACGCTGCTGGCAGTGTCCAAGATGCTCACCGACATGGAACGCTGCGGCGACGAGGCCGAGAAAATCGCCAACACCGTGCGCCGCATGTACGAGGCGGAGCAGCGCCACATCCCGGTCATCGAGCTGCGCCACATGGCCAACAGCGTCGGCCGCATGCTGCACAGCGTGCTGGATGCCTTCGCCCGGCTGGATCCGGTCCAGGCGGCGCAGGTAGTGCGCAGCGACAAGGAAGTCGACCGCGAATGGAAGGGGGCCCTGCGCAACCTGATCACCTACATGATGGAAGACCCGCGCACCATTTCGCGCGCCATCGACATGGTGTTCATCGCGCGCGCGCTCGAGCGCATCGGCGACCACGCCAAGAACATGGCCGAGCGGGTCATCTACATGGTGAAGGGCGCCGACGTGCGCCATACCGGCGTCAAGAACGCCGAGCGCCAGGCACGCGGCGAGGAAGACGAGCCGGCGCCGGCCCAGCAGCAACCGGCCGGCGAAGCCTGAGCGGCGGCCGCGCGGCTCGCGCCCATGCAAAGGCCGCCCCGTGGGGCGGCCTTTGGCTTGCGGCGGCGCTTCAGGCCGACGGCGGCACGAAACCCTGGGCCTCGACGCTGCCGTCTTCGAACAGATAGCGTTCCATCTGTTGTTGCAGGTACTTGCGGGCGCGGGCATCGGCCAGGTTGAGGCGGTTTTCGTTCACCAGCCGGGTCTGCACCTGTTTCCAGTCTTCCCAGGCTTCCTTGGAGACGCTTTGCCAGATGCGCGTGCCGAGTTCGCCGGGATAGGGCGGGTAGTCCAGCCCTTCGGCCTCGCGCTTGAGTTTTACACAGTTGACGGTACGGGACATGGTTCGCTGCCGGTTTCAATGATGGACTTGCCATTTTAGCGGCCCGCGGCCCGGCCTGCCGCCCGGCCGCGGTTACAAACCCTGGCCCGCTCAGAGTTTCTTGATGAAAACCAGGCTGTTGCGCGAGCGGTTGTAGTTGTTCTGCTTCTCGCGCGGCAGGTCGGCGATGCCGCCCGGCACGAAGCCGCGCTTCATGAACCAGTGCGACGTGCGGGTGGTGAGCACGAACAGGCGCCGCGCGCCGATGGCGCGCGCGCGCGATTCCATGTGGCGCAGCAGCAGCTCGCCCTCGCCGGAACCCTGCCATTCGGGATGCACGATCAGGCAGGCCATTTCCGCCATGTGCTCGTCGGGGTAGGGATGCAGCGCGGCGCAGCCGTAGATGACGCCGTCGTGCTCCAGCACGGTGAAGCGCTCGACTTCGCGCTCGATCACGCTGCGCGGACGCGGCACCAGGGTGCCGTCGGCCTCGAGCGGCTCGATCAGGCTCAGGATGGCGCCGACATCGTCCAGGGTGGCGGGACGCAGGTCGTCCAGGGTGTCTTCGACCACCATGGTGCCCACGCCGTCGTGGGTGAAGATCTCCAGCAGCACGCTGCCGTCCAGCGCATACGGCACCACGTGGGCCCGCGCGACCCCGCGCTTGACCGCCAGCGAGGCATGGCGCAGGAAGAAGGCCGTGTCCTCGTCCAGGTCGCCCTGCTGCAGCAGCGCGTCGGCGTCGATCCGCGCCAGTTCGGTGTCCACCGAACCATCGGGCAGCAGCACGCCGGGCGAGCCGGACAGGAAGATCAGCTTCTCGGCGCGCAGCGCCACGGCGACGCTGGTGGCGAGTTCTTCCATGGCCAGGTTGAAAGCGTCGCCGGTCGGGGAAAAGCCGAGCGGCGACAGCAGCACCACCGACGAGCCTTTCTCGATGGCGAACTTCAGCGCGTCGACGTCGATCTTGCGGACCTGGCCGGTATGCTTGTAGTCGATGCCGTCCACCACCCCGGTTGGCCGGGCGGTGACGAAATTGCCCGAGATGACCCGGATGTGCGAATGCGACATAGGCGTATTGGGCAGGCCCTGGCTGAAGGCGGCCTCGATGTCCAGGCGGATCTCGCCGGCCGCTTCCTTGGCGCATTCCAGCGCCGCCGGGTCGGTGGGCGCCAGGCCGCGGTCGAACTGCTGCGTGTAGCCTTTCAGGCGCAACTGCTCGTTGACCTGTGGACGCGAACCGTGCACCAGCACCAGCCGCACGCCCAGCGCCGACAACAGGGACAGGTCCTGCACCAGTGCGTTGAGGGCGCCGGCCTGCACCAGCTCGCCGCCGAACGCCACCACGAAGGTCTTGCCGCGGAAGGCATGTACGTAGGGGGCGACTTCGCGGAACCATCGGACGAATTGCGCGGGGGCGAATTCGGGGGCATCTTGGGCGGAAACGGTGTCGGGTTCCAGGTCGGGCATGATGTGGCGGAAGGGCTTCCTGAGCAGTCGGTGGGCGCGCCCCACGGGCGCGGCCGGCGCCGCGGTACGCGGCGCTCGCGGAAATTATAGGACTGCGCGCCCGGTTTGCCCGCGCCGTTCCGGCGTGGGCGGGCGTGCGCGCAACACTGGCGGGCCCGCCGGCGCTCCTTTTAGCGTGAGCAGGCCCTACAGGGTGCCGGGGTACAGGCCGCCGTCCAGCACCAGGTTCTGGCCGGTCATGAAGCCGGCCTGGGCGCTGCACAGGAACGCGCAGGCATCGCCGAATTCGGCCGGGTCGCCGAAGCGCCGCGCCGGGATGCCGGCCTGCCGCGCGGCCATCACGTCGGCGACGCTGCGGCCGGTGTCCTGGGCGGTCTTGGCGGCCGTCTGGGCCAGCCGATCAGTGGCGAAGGGGCCGGGCAGCAGGTTGTTGATGGTGACGTTGTGCGCCGCCACCTGGCGCGCCAGCCCGGCGACGAAGCCGGTCAGGCCGGTGCGCGCGCCGTTGGACAGGCCCAGGATGTCGATCGGCATCTTGACCGCGGCGGAGGTGATGTTGACGATGCGTCCGAAGCGGCGTTCGATCATCTTGTCCACCGTGGCGCGGATCAGTTCGATGGGCGTCAGCATGTTGGCATCCAGCGCCGCCACCCAGTCGTCGCGCGACCAGTCGCGGAAGTCGCCGGGCTTGGGGCCGCCGGCGTTGGTGACCAGGATGTCGGGGGCGGGGCAGGCCGCCAGCGCGGCGGCCCGGCCCGCCGGCGTAGTGATGTCGGCGGCCACGGTCGTCACGCGCGCGCCGGTCTCCGCGCGGATGGCGGCGGCGGCCGCCTCCAGCGCTTCCTGGCCGCGCGCCAGCATGGTCACCTCGGCGCCCTCGCGCGCCAGCGACAGGGCGCAGGCGCGCCCCAGCCCCTTGCTCGATGCGCACACCAGGGCGCGCTTGCCCTCGATACCCAGATCCATCGCTATCCTCCAGTTGGGCCGCCGCTGCGGCGAGATCACAAATTTTTATAATAGGTGCTCATAGAATAGAACGCACCCAATGCCTGAAGTCTCCCGACCGCCCGCGCGCGGCGCCGCGCCGCGCCCGGAGCGGCCCATTCCCGCCATCGCCTATCCCGAAGACCTGCCCGTCAGCGCGCGGCGCGGCGAGATCGCGCGCGCCATCGCCGCGCACCAGGTGGTGATCGTCAGCGGCGAGACCGGCTCCGGCAAGACCACCCAGTTGCCCAAGATCTGCCTGGAGCTCGGGCGCGGCCGCCAGCGCATGATCGGCCATACGCAGCCGCGCCGGCTGGCCGCCACGTCGGTGGCCAGGCGCATCGCCGAAGAGCTGAACACGGTGCTGGGCGAGGTGGTGGGCTACCAGGTGCGCTTCAATGACCGCACCGGCCCCAACGCCTCGGTCAAGCTGATGACCGATGGCATCCTGCTGGCCGAGTCGCAGCGCGACCCGCTGCTGCGCCGCTACGACACCATCATCATCGACGAGGCGCACGAGCGCAGCCTGAACATCGACTTCCTGCTGGGCTACCTGAAGCAGTTGCTGCCGCGGCGGCCCGACCTGAAACTCATCATCACGTCGGCCACCATCGACGCCGAGCGCTTCGCGCGCCATTTCGCCGCCGCGGAGGACGCGCCGGCGCCGGTCATCGAAGTGTCGGGCCGGCTGTATCCGGTCGAAGTGCGCTACCGGCCGGTGCGCCAGGACGACGCCGAGGACGGCGCCGCCAGCGGGGCGCGGCCGAACCGCGAGCGCCTGGCCGGCGACGAGGAGCGCGACCTGATCGACGCCATCGTCGACGCGGTCGACGAATGCGCCCGCCATGGCCCGGGCGACGTGCTGGTGTTCCTGCCCGGCGAGCGCGAGATCCGCGAAGCGGCCGAGGCGCTGCGCAAGCATCATCCGGCCGGCACCGGGATACTGCCGCTGTACGCGCGCCTGTCGCAGGCCGAGCAGGAACAGATCTTCCATCCGCGCGGCAATGCGCGGCGCGTGGTGCTGGCCACCAACGTGGCCGAGACGTCGCTGACCGTGCCCGGCATCCGCTTCGTGGTCGACAGCGGCCTGGCGCGCATCAAGCGCTACTCGTGGCGCAACAAGGTCGAGCAGCTGCGCATCGAGCCCATCAGCCGCGCCTCGGCCAACCAGCGCGCCGGGCGCTGCGGGCGCGTGGGTCCGGGCGTGTGCATCCGCCTGTACGACGAAGCCGACTTCAACGCGCGCGCGCCGTTCACCGATCCGGAGGTGCTGCGCTCCTCGCTGGCGTCGGTGATCCTGCGCATGAAGTCGCTGAAGCTGGACGACATCGAGCAGTTTCCTTTCGTCGAGGCTCCGCCGGGGCGCGCCATCGCCGACGGCTATCACCTGTTGCAGGAACTGGGCGCGATCGAGCTGGCCGCGCCAGACGAGGATACCGGGGACGGCGAGGGCGCGCGCACCGGCGCTGCCTTCGTCCTGACGCGCACCGGCCACGAGCTGGCCAAGCTGCCGGTCGACCCGCGCATCGGCCGCATGATCCTGGCCGCCCGCGAACAGCAGTGCCTGGCCGAGATGCTGGTCATCGCCGCGGCCCTGTCGGTACAGGACCCGCGCGACCGTCCCATGGCAGAACGCGAGGCCGCCGAGGCCGCGCATGCCAAGTTCGCCGACGACAAATCCGAATTCATCTCCTTCTTGAAGCTGTGGCGCTGGTACGGCGAACAGGTGCAGCACAAGGCGTCGCAGCGCAAGCTGGTGGCGCTGCTGCGCCAGAATTTCCTGTCGCCCGTCCGGCTGCGCGAATGGCATGACGTACATACCCAGCTCGCCGCGCTGGTGGGCGAGCAGGGCTGGCGCGTCAACCAGGCCGAGGCCACCTACGAGCAGCTGCACCTGGCGCTGCTGTCGGGCCTGCTGGGCAATATCGGCTTCAAGGGCGACGAGGGCGGCATGTACCGCGGCGCGCGCGACATCCGCTTCCACATCCATCCGGGCTCGCGCCTGGCCAAGAAGGGCGGCCGCTGGATCGTGGCGGCCGAGCTGGTCGAGACCACGCGCCTGTACGCACGCTGCGTGGCGCGCATCGAGCCGACCTGGCTCGAGCGGGTGGCCGCGCACCTGCTGCGCCGCAGCTGGTCCGATCCGCGCTGGGAAAAGAAGGCCGGGCAGGTGGTGGCCAACGAACGCGCCACGCTCTACGGGCTGGTGGTCTATGCCGGCCGCCGCGTCCACTACGGGCGCGTCAACCCGCAGCATGCGCGCGAGCTGTTCATCCGCGAGGCCCTGGTGCCGGGCGAGATCGACACGCGGCTGCCGTTCGTGGCGCACAACCGCAAGCTGATCGCCGGCATCGAGAAGCTCGAGCACCAGGCGCGCCGGCCGGACATCCTGGTCGACAACGCGCTGATCTACGCGTTCTACGACCGGCAGTTGCCCGACGGCATTTCGCAGACCGCCACGCTGGAAAAATGGGTGCATGGCCTGGACAAGCAGGCCGCCGCCGCGCTGCTGCTGACGCGCGACGAGCTGATGCGGCACGAGGCCGCCGGGGTCACCACCGACGTGTTCCCCAAGCAGGTCGAGTGGCAGGGCGTGACCATGCCGCTGGACTACCATTTCGAGCCGGGCTCGCCGCGCGACGGCGTGACGCTGTCGGTGCCGCTGTTCGCGCTGAACCAGATCGACCCGGCGCGCTGCGAATGGCTGGTGCCCGGCATGCTCAAGGAAAAGGTGCATCTGCTGCTCAAATCCCTGCCGCAGAAGCTGCGGCGCCACTGCGTGCCGCTGCCCGACTATGCCGCGGGCTTTTATGAGCGCTGGTTCGAGCGGCTGGCCGACCCGCAGCGCGGCCTGGTCGACGCGCTGATCGCCGACATGTGGGAGCAGGTGCAGGTGCGCCCCGCGCCGGGCGATTTCAAGCAGGAAACCCTGCCGGCCCACTTGTCCATGAATTTCAAGGTGGTGGACGAGCACGGGCGCATGCTGGCGGCCGGCCGCAACCTGGCGCAGCTCAAGGCCGAATTCGGCAAGCAGGCGCAGGCCACCTTCCAGCAACTGGCGGTGCGCGACACCGAGGTCGCGCAGGCGCTGGCGCACGAGAACCTCACGTCGTGGTCGTTCGGCCCGCTGCCGGAGATCATGGAAATCAAGCGCAAGGGCCAGTCGGTGATCGGCTACCCGGCGCTGGTCGACCGGGGCGCGCATTGCGACCTGGACGTGTTCGACGACCCCGACGAGGCGCGCCGGCATCATCGCGCTGGGCTGCTGAAGCTGTTCCGGCTGGGCTTGCGCGAGCAGGTGAAGTTCCTCGAGAAGAACCTGCCCGACCTGACCAAGATGAGCATGTTCTACATGAACCTGGGCACGCAGGAGGAGTTGCGCGACCAGATCATCGATTGCGCGCTGGCGCAAGCCTGCCTGGCCGAGCCCTGGCCGGCCGACGCCGAGGCCTTCGAGGCGCGCCGCCAGGAAGGCAAGGGCCGCCTGGGCCTGCTGGCCCAGGAAGCGGCGCGGCTGGCGCACGCGGTGCTGGCGGAGTACGCCGCCCTGCAGCGCAAGCTGCCGCAGGCCAAGCCGCATGCGGCCGCCTACGCCGACCTGCAGCAGCAGATCGGCGCGCTCATGCCCAAGTGGTTCGTGCGCGATACGCCGCATGCGCAGCTGGCGCATTTTCCCCGCTACCTGAAGGCGGCGGTGGCGCGCATCGACAAGCTGCGCGCCGATCCGGCGCGCGATGCGCGGCTGATGGCCGAGATGGCGCCGCTGCTGACCCAGTACCAACGCGCCCGCGCCGCCCTGAAAGGCGCCCCGGACCCGCGCCTGGACGAGTTCCGCTGGCTGCTGGAAGAACTGCGGGTGGCGCTGTTCGCCCAGGAACTGCGCACGCCCATGCCGGTGTCGGTCAAGCGGCTGGCCAAAGCCTGGGAGTCGATGCGGCGCTAAGGCCGTTGACCCCAAGGGCCCCGCATTGCCCGCGCCGCTCATCGCGCGGGCAATTGCCGGTGCTCCAGCCGGCTCAGCAGGCGCACCACCGGCCACAGCAAGGCCAGGTAGAACAGCGCCGCCAGCATGATGGGCGAGGGGTTGTACACCAGCGATTGCGCGTCGCGCGCCACGCGCAGCAGCTCGGGCAGCGCCACGGCGCTGGCCAGCGTGGTCAGCTTGACCACCTCCAGCGTATTGCTGATCAGGTCCGGCATGACATTGCGGGCGGCCTGCGGAATCTGCACATACCAGAGCGCCTGCCAGCTCGACAGCCCGGTGGAGCGGGCCGCCTCGATCTGGCCGCGCGGCACGCTTTCCAGGCCGGCGCGGAACACTTCGCCGTAATAGGAGGAGTTGTTCAGCATGAAGCCGATCGCCACCGCCAGCAGCTTGGGCAATTCGAGCCCCAGGAAGGGCGAGCCGAAGTAGATGAAGATCAGCAGCACCAGCGGCGGCAGGGCGCGGAAGAAATCGATGTAGATCGCCAGCAGCAGGCGCGCCCAGCGGCGCTTGAGGGTGATCGACAGCACGCCGATCAGCAGGCCCGAGACCAGGCCCACCGGAATGACCAGGGCCGACAGCAGCAGCGTGCGGCCCAGGCCCTGCAGCAGGTAGGGCGCGACGTTCTTGTAGACATTCAGGTTGAAGAAATTCTGCAGGATTTCATCCATGCCGTTTCCCCCGGGCCGTGCAGCGCGCCGCCGCGGCGCGGCGGCCGGCCGGTATTGGTATCAGTGCTTCCATTTGAAGCGGGTCTCGGTCCAGCGGCCCAGCAGCACGACCGGCACGAAGATCAGCAGGCTGGCCACCGCCGCCAGGGTCAGCGGCGTGGCGTTGCCCGCGTTGCTGCTGGCCGATTGGGCGTTGTTCAGGACTTCGCTCAGGCCGACCACGGAACCCAGCGCCGTGCTCTTGGTGATGGCGATGACGCGGTTGGTGAGCGGCGCGACCGTCAGGCGCAGGGCCTGCGGCATGATCACGTAGGCCATGCTTTGCAGCCAGTTCAGCCCGGTGGAGCGGGCCGCCTCGCCCTGGCCGCGCGGCACCGACAGGATGCCGGCCCAGAAGATCTCCTCGGCAAAGGCGGCCAGCACCAGCGATAGCGACAGCCAGCAGGCGGTGAAGGCCGACATGGCCAGGTTGATGTACGGAAAGGCGAAGAACAGCATCATGATCACCACCAGCGGCGGCAGGGCGCGCAGGATGTCGGCGAAGCACACGATCAGGAAGCTGAGCGGCCCGATGCGCGCGGCGCGCAGCACGGCCAGCGCCAGGCCGAGCAGCACGCCGGTGACGGCGACCGCCAGGCCCAGTTGCAGGGTCACCCACATGCCCGCCAGGATGTCGGGCAGGTAGCGCCAGGCGATTTCGGCATTGAAGAAGGAGAACAGCAGCGCGTTGAGATCCATCGGTGTCGTCGCGGCCGCGTCAAGCGGCGTGTTCGGCCATGCGCGCCAGGAAAGCCTGGGTGCGCGGCTGGCTGGGGTGGTTGAAGACCTGCTGCGGCGTGCCTTGTTCGACGATCACGCCGCCGTCCATGAAGACCACCCGGTCCGCCGCCGCCTTGGCGAAGCCCATCTCGTGGCTGACCACCATCATGGTCATGCCGTCCTGCTTGAGCTCGCGCATCACGTTGAGCACGCTGCCCACCAGTTCCGGGTCGAGCGCGCTGGTGGGTTCGTCGAACAACACCACCTTGGGCCGCAGCGCCAGCGAGCGGGCGATGCCGACGCGCTGCTGCTGGCCGCCCGACAACTGATCGGGATAGGCGGCCGCCTTGTCGGCCAGCCCGACCCGCTCGAGCGCCTCCAGGCCGCGCCGGTCGGCCTCGGCGCGCGGCAGCTTCTGCACCTTGCGCAGCGCCAGCGTGATGTTCGACAGCACGGACATGTGGCGGTACAGATTGAAGTGCTGGAACACCATGCCGATGTTCTGGCGGATGCGGTTCAGCTCGGCGCCGGCGGCGGTGATCTCGTCGCCGTCGACATGGATGGTGCCGGCCGTCGGCTCTTCGAGCCGGTTGCAGCAGCGCAGCAGGCTGCTCTTGCCGGAGCCGGACGGGCCGATCATGAAGACCAGCTCGCCCTTGGCGACGTCCAGGTCGATGCCCTTGAGGACCGGGTTGTCGCCATAGGCCTTGTACAGGCCGGCGATCTTCAGGATCGGTTCGTCCATGCAATGTTCCTCGCGATGACAGGGGGGGCGCGGCGCAGCCGCGCGCCCGTGCTAGTTGCAGCGCAACTCGACCGGCGTGGCGTCGTAGCCGGGCAGGCCCGGCACGCCCTGGCCGGGCGCCACGGTCACGGCCGCCGAGCCGGGCGCCGGCGTAAAGCCGAACCATTTCTGCGCCAGCTTGGCGACGGTGCCGTCCTGCTTGAGGCATTTCAGCGCCATGGAAACGCGATCGCGGCCCGCCTTGTCGTCCAGCCGGAACGCCAGCGCCCAGACCAGGCCGGTTTCGATGGTGTAGGTGGTGCGCACCGCCGGATTCTGCTTGGCGACCCAGGCCGACACGGTATTGCCGGCCAGGTTGGCGTCGGCGCGGCCGGCCTGCACGGCCTGTATCGCATCTGCGTTGGAGGCGTACACGTCATAGGTGAACCCGTACTTCTGCGCGTTGTCGCGCGCCCAGTGCTCGTAGGCCGAGCCCTTGTTCACCGCCAGCTTCTTGCCCTTGAGGTCGCCCAGCCCGCCGATGTCGGCGGCCTGCTTGGGCACCACGAAGGTGTAGTCGGTGTTCAGGTAGCCCTCGGAAAACAGCAGCGCGCGGGCGCGCTCTTCGGTGGCGGTGGTGGGCGCCAGCACAAAATCGTATTTCCTGGCGTTCAGCCCGGGGATCAGCGCGGCGTACTCCGTGCCTTCGATGTTGATGGTGGTGCCCAGCTGCTTGGCCAGCGCCTGGCCCAGCTCGATGTTGAAGCCGTCCAGGCCGCCGCCCAGTTTCGGCATGGCATGCGGCGCGAAGGTGGCGTCGACGCCGCTGGTCAGCGGGCGTTCGGCATGGGCATGGCCGGCGACGGCCAGCCAGAGCATCAGGCCGCAGCGGCCGGCCAGTGTCAGGGTGCGGGTAAGGCGGTTCATGTCGGGTCCTTTACGGAAGAGGGGCGCTGCCCAGCGCCGGGCCGGCGCCCGTGCGCTCGAGGATCAGGCCGTAATGCTCGGGCCGGCGATGGGCGGCGAAGTTGAAGATGTGCTGCTTGAACGTGTCCGCCAGCGCCAGGTCGGCCTGGCAGACGATCACCTCGTCTTCCTCGCTTTGCGCCAGCGCCACGATCTCGCCGGTCGGCGCGACGATGGCCGACCCGGCGATCAGGTGGCTGCCGTCCTCGATGCCGGCCTTGCCGGCCGCCGCCACCCATACCGCATTCTGGTAGGCGGCCGCCTGCAGGCTGAGCAGATGGTGGAACATGCGCAAGTGGCTCGGCTCGTTCCAGTGGATGTTCACCGACGGCGTGTTGTAGCCGAGCGCGACGATCTCGGCGCCCTGCAGCGCCATCACGCGCCAGGTTTCGGTCCAGCGGCGGTCGTTGCACAGGCACATGCCGATGCGGGTATTCATCGTCTCCCAGACGTTGAAGCCTTCATTGCCCACTTCGAAGAATTTCTTCTCCAGGTGCTGGAACGGCGCCTGCGGCTTGTGGTCGCTGTGGCCCGGCAGGTGGATCTTGCGATAGCGCCCGACGATGCGGCCTTCCGCGTCGACCAGGATGCTGGTGTTGAAGCGCCGGCCGTCGGCGGCGATCTCGGCATAGCCCAGGTAAAAGCCGATGCCGAGCCCGCGCGCGGTCTCGAACAGGATGCGGGTCTGCGGGCCCGGCATCTCTTTCTCGAAATAGCGTTCCATCGCCTCTTCCTCGCTCATCCAGTAGCGCGGGAAGAAAGTGGTCAGGGCCAGCTCGGGGAACACCACCAGGCGGGCGCCGCGCGCATGGGCTTCGCGCATCATCGCCAGCAGCCGGGCGACGGTCTGGCTGCGCGATTCCTGGGGCTGGACCGGCCCCATCTGGGCGACCGCCAGGCCGAAGGGACGTTTGCTCATGGATTCATCCTTGCCTGGGCAGGCTGTTCGTGAAGTACTTGCGCACCAGCGCGTTGGGGTTGCCGTTCAGGCGCTGGCGCAATACCGGCTCGGGCGTGCCGCGCGCCAGGAACCGGCCGCTGCCGCGCTCGACCCGCAGTTCGCCATCCTCGACGGCGACCCGGCCGCGGCTGACCACCACTTCGGGCCAGCCGCGCACGGTCTTGCCTTCGTACGGCGTATAGCCGACGTTGTCGTGCAGCATGTCCGTGGAGATCGTGACTTCGCGCTCGGGGTTCCATACGGCAAGGTCGGCGTCGGCCCCCACCGCGATAGTGCCTTTCCTGGGATACAGGCCATAGGTGCGCGCGTGGTTGGTGGCGGTCAGCGCCACGAAGCGCTCGATGGAGATGCGTCCGGCCAGCACGCCTTCGGAGAACAGCAGCGGCATGCGCACTTCCAGCCCGGGCACGCCATTGGCGACGTCCTTGAAGGTGGTCTGGTCGCCCTTGGGCAGCTTGCCGCTGGCGTCGTAGCGATAGGGGGCGTGATCGGAGGAATACAGCTGCAGGGTGCCGTCCGTCAGTCCTTGCCACACCGCCTGCTGCGAGGCCGCGTCGCGCGGCGGCGGGCTGCAGCAGTACTTGGCGCCTTCCAGGCCGGGCAGGTCGATGTCGCCGGCTTCCAGGAACAGATACTGCGGGCAGCTCTCGGCGTGGATCGGCAGCCCCAGGGCCTGCGAAGAATGCACGACCTGGACGGCTTCCAGGCCCGCCACGTGCACGATCAGGATCGGCACGTCCATCATGCGCGCCAGCGCCACGGCACGATGGGTAGCCTCGCTCTCGGCCAGCGGCGTGTGGGCCACCGCGTGGTACTTGGGCGCGGTCATGCCGCGCTCGACCAGGCGCCGCGCCACCCAGCGGATCATGTCGTTGTTCTCGGCGTGGACCATGACCAGGGCGCCCTCGCGGTCGGCCACTTCCAGCACGTCCAGCAGCTGGTAGTCGTCCAGCTTCATGCGGTCGTAGGTCATGAAGACCTTGAACGAGGTGATGCCGTTCTTGATCAGCTCCGGCAGGTCGCGCTGCAAGGCCTGTTCGGTGGGGTCGGACAGGATCAGGTGGAAGCCGTAGTCGATCACCGCCTTCTCGGCGGCGCGCCGCGCGTAGTCGGCCACCACGTCGGGCAGCGCGTCGCCGCGATGCTGGGCCGCGAACGGGATGATGCAGGTGGTGCCGCCGAACGCCGCCGACACGGTGGCGCTGTAGAAATCGTCGGCGCACATGATGCCCATGCCCGACAGCTGCTCGACATGGCAGTGGCTGTCGATGCCGCCGGGCAGCACCCAGCGGCCCGCCGCATCGATGTCGCGGCGGCCGGCCGGCAGGCCCGGGCCGAGCGCCGCGATCACGCCGTCGCGCACGCCGATGTCGGCGTGGAAGGTGTCGCTGGCCGTGCTGATGCGGCCGTTGCGGATGGTCAGGTCGAAGGGCGTGTCGGTCATGGCTGCCGCCCTCAGGCCGAGATGTCCTGGCGGCCGCCGGCCGCCAGCGCCAGGCCGACGCGGCGCACGGTGGCCTCCAGTTCGGCGGCGGTCGCCGGGTCGATGCGCATGCCCGGGGCGCGCAGGGCGTGGCTCTTGATGGCGCCGCGGCGCTGGTAGACGTACTTGCGCAGCGCCAGGCCGATCTTGGGCTGGAATTCGTAGCGGATCAGCGGGCAGTAGCGGTCGAACACCGCCGCCGCGCCGGCGTGGTCGCCGCTGGCATAGCGCTCGTAGATGGCCACCAGGATCTCCGGGAAAGCGAAGCCCGTCATGGTGCCGACGGCGCCGCGCTGCAGTTCTTCCAGGAAGTACACGCCGCCCAGGCCGCCGAAGATTTTCATTGCCTCGTCGCCGGCCAGCTCGCGGATGCGGCTGATCTTCTGCGCCACCGGCGGCTCTTCCATCTTGATCATGTGCACGCCGCCTTCGCGGCCGAGCCGCGCCACGACTTCGGGGCGGATCTCGGTGCCGAACGAGTCGGGAAAATCGTGGATCACCACGGGAATCTTCACCGCGTCGGCGACCGCCTTGTAATAGTCGAACAGCAGTGCGTCGCCGGCGTTGTCCAGCGGGGCGGCGAACACCGCGTCGGCGCCCAGGTCCTGCGCCTCGCGCGCCTGCTCGATGGCGCCAGCGATGCCGTGGGCGCGCACGCCGACCCAGACCGGCACCCGGCCGTCGGTATGCTTGACGAAGGTTTCCAGCACCTGCCGGCGTTCGGCGCTCGACAGCTTGTGCAGCTCGCCCAGGAAGCCCAGGATGGCCAGGCCGGTGACGCCGGTCTCGAGCAGGAAGTCGACCAGCGAGCGGATGCTGTCGGTGTCCACCGCCAGCGCATCGTCGAAGGGCGTCGGGCAAATGGTGAAGACGCCCTGGGCGTCGGGTATGGCGGCCATCATCTCTCCATCAGGATGCGTGGAAAACCGAAATCGGCAACTGCGTTTCGGATGTCATCCTAATGCGGAAGTTTTAGACCTCCACTTGCTTTTTTATTGCCTTTGTATAACAGCCTGTTAAGTCAAGGTTTACCCTTGGCAGGGCTTTCCCGCATTGGCTCCGTCAACTCGAAGCCCTGCTCGCGCAGGGTGCGGCGCAGCGCGTCGACGAAATCCTGCGCCAGCTGCGACAAGGGCTCGAAGCGCGATTGCACCAAATTGGCGGTGAGAATCTTGGCCTGGTCGATGGGCCGCACCACCAGGTCGCCCGAGCCGCGGCTCTTGACGGAGAACTCGTCGACGATGGCGATGCCGGCGCCGGCCTGCACCAGCGAGCAGGCGTTCTGCGGCGAACTGACTTCCACCGCCAGGCGGCGCGTATGGCCGGCCTCCCGGTACATTTCCTCGACCAGCGTGCCGAATGGCGTGTGAGTGCCGTACGAGATCAGCGGATACGGCTGCATGTCGGCGATCGACAGCAGCGAACGGTGCGCCAGCGGATGGTTGTAGGGGCAGATGCACACCAGGCGCGCCTGGCCGACCGGCTGCGACAGCAGGTTGGGGTGTTGCACCGGCAGGATGACCACGCCGAGCTCGGCGTGATTGTCCAGCAGCATCTGCGTCAGCGGCTGGTAGGTCAGCGGCTGGAACGTGACCTTGACGTCGGGGTGGGTGGCGCGAAAACGCGCGATCGACAGCGGGATGAGCATGTGCCCGATGCTGGGGCTGGACACCAGGTGCAGGATGCCGCTGCGCCGCTCGGCCAGTTCCGAGGCCAGCGCGCCGACGCGCCGCACGCCGGCGTACACGGCCTCGACCTCGCGGAACAGCTGGCGCGACTCGGGCGTCGGATAGAGGCGTCCCTTGATCCGCTCGAACAGGGTGAACCCCAGCCGCTGCTCGGTATGCGAGAGCAGGCGGCTGACCGCGGGTTGCGAGACGAACAGCAATTTGGCGGCGCCGCTGATCGAACCGGTGGTCATGACAGCGCGAAAGACTTCGATCTGCCGGAGATTCAATTGCATGACGGGTGGGCCTCCCTGGGCCGAATGCTACATAACAAAGGGTTAAGGGTGTCGCACAAATCGACAATACTTGCTTATCGGCCGGCACGGCTAGACTGCTTGCCGTACGCAACGCGGCCGACTGGCCGATGCGCCCCGTCGAGGACAGTCGAATGGAACAGACCCTGTTTGTCATCAATCCCAATTCCACCCAGGCGGTGACGGATGCGTTCGACGCCGCCCTGGACCCGCTGCGCATGGGCGACGGTCCGCGCATCCAGTGCCTGACGCTGGCCGAGGGGCCGGCCGGCGTGCAGACCCAGCTGGACGTGGAAAGCGTGACGCTGCCGCTGGTACGCCTGGTGCGCGAGCTGGACGCCAGGCATGGCGCGGCGGCTGCCGGCTACGTGATCGCCTGCTTCAGCGATCCCGGGCTGCACGCGGTGCGCGAGGCGACCGCCAAGCCCGTCCTGGGGATCAGCGAGTCCGGCATGCTGACCGCCCTCACGCTGGGGCAGCGCGTGGGCGTCATCGCCATCCTGCGCCAATCGCTGGCCCGCCATGGCCGCATGTTCGGCGCCATGGGGCTGGCCGGGCGGGTGGCGGCCGAATTGCCGCTGGACCTGGGCGTGGTGGAGCTATCCGACGCGGCGCGCACGCGCGAGCGCCTGTTGCAGGTGGGGCGGCGCCTGCGCGACGAGCACCAGGCCGACGTGCTGGTGCTGGGCTGCGCCGGCATGGCGGCGTACCGCGGCTGGCTGCAGGAACAACTGGGCGTGCCGGTGGTCGAGCCGACCCAGGCGGCCGCCGCGATGGCCATCGGCCGCATCCGGCTCAACTGGCATGGCGCCTGAGGCCGCCATGCGCATTCCGGAGCTGATAGAGCGCCTGACGCATCTGGTGGGCGAGGACGGGCTGGTGCTGGATGCCGAGGGCCAGGCAGCCTACGTGCGCGACTGGCTCGGCAAGTGGCAGGGCAGCACGGCGGTGGTGGCACGGCCGCGCAACGCCGCGCAAGTGTCGGCGGTGATGCAGTTGTGCCACCAGACCCGCACGCCGGTGGTGCCGCAGGGCGGCAACACCGGCATGAGCGGCGGCGCCACGCCGGACGGCAGCGGCGCCCAGGTGATCCTGAGCCTGAATCGCATGAAGCGCATCCGCGAGGTCGACCCGGTCAACAATACCCTGTGCGCCGATGCCGGCGTGCTGCTGGCCGAGGTGCAGGAAGCCGCCCGCGCCGCCGGCCGGTTCTTCCCGCTGAGCCTGGGCGCGGAAGGCAGTTGCACCATCGGCGGCAACCTGGCCACCAATGCCGGCGGCACGGCGGTGCTGCGCTACGGCAACGCGCGCGACCTGGCGTTGGGGCTGGAGGTGGTGCTGCCCGATGGCCGTATCTGGAACGGGCTGCGCGGCCTGCGCAAGGACAACACCGGCTATGACCTGACCAGCCTGTTCATCGGCTCGGAAGGCACGCTGGGCATCATCACCGGCGCCGTGCTGAAGCTGTATCCGGCGGCGGCCGGGCGCGCCACGGCCTGGGCCGGCGCGGCCACGCTGCCGGCGCTGGTGCAGTTGCTGACCCGCCTGCAGGCGGCCTGCGGCGAACGCCTGACCGCATTCGAGATGATGTCGGCCAACTGCCTGGAGCTGGTCCTGGCGCACGTCAGCGGCGCCGCCAGCCCGCTGGCCGGCCGCCACCCGTACTACGTGCTGTTCGAATTGACCGACACCGAACCGGCCGGCCTGCCGGTCCTGATGGAGCAGGCGGCCGGCGCGGCGCTGGCGGAAGGCCTGCTGCAGGACTGCGCCATCGCGATGAATGAAACGCAGGCGCGGGCGATGTGGCGGCTGCGCGAGGGCATCTCGCAAGCGCAAGTGCGCGCCGGCAAGGCGGTCAAGCACGACATCGCCTTGCCGGTGTCGCGCCTGGCCGCTTTCGTGGAAGAGGCGGGCGCGGCGCTGGCGGCGGAATTTCCCGCGCTGCCGGTGGTGAACTTCGGCCACATCGGCGACGGCAACCTGCATTACAACGTGCTGCTGCCGCCGGACGTGGCGGCGCCCGAATACGCGCGGCTGACTGCCGCCCTGAACCGCCGGGTGCACGACCTGGTGGCGCAGCTCGACGGCAGCATCAGCGCCGAGCACGGCGTGGGGCAATTGCGCCGCGACGAACTGCGGCGCTACAAGTCGCCGGTGGAAATGGACCTGATGTGGATGATCAAGCGGGCGCTGGACCCGAACCACCTGATGAATCCGGGCAAGCTGCTGTAGCCCGGCCTGTCGCCGCGCGGCTACAGCGTGGTCTTGTCGACCAGTTCGTCCTTGCCGTAGAACTTCACGCCGATGTGGATGCGGTCGCGGCCCTGCGAGCGGCGGTGGCGGTTGGTGTCGCGCAGCGAATACACGCAGCCGCAGTATTCCTGCTGGTAGAAGTTCTCGCGCTTGCTGATCTCGATCATGCGCTGCGAGCCGCCGCCCTTGCGCCAGTTGTAGGTCCAGTAGACCAGGTCGTCGTAGCGGGCCGCCGCGCGCTCGCCGCAGCCGTTGATCTGGTTCATGTCCTTCCAGCGCGAGATGCCCAGCGAGCTGGTGATGGTGTCGAAGCCGTGCTCGTGCGCGTACAGCGCGGTGCGCTCGAACCGCATGTCGAAGCACACCGTGCAGCGCTCGCCGCGCTCGGGTTCGTTTTCCAGCCCCTTGACCCGCTCGAACCAGTTGTCCATGTCGTAGTCGGCGTCGATGAACTCGATGCCGTGCTGTTCGGCGAAGCGGATGTTCTCCTGCTTGCGGATCTCGTACTCTTTGACCGGATGGATGTTCGGGTTGTAGAAGAAGATGGAATAGTCGATGCCGGAGGCCTGCATGGCTTCCATGACCTCGCCGGAACAGGGCGCGCAGCACGAATGCAGCAGCACCTTGCGGCGGCCGGTGGGCAGTTCGAGTTTGGGGCGCATGAATTCGGACATGGCGAAGCAGTATTGCAGCGGTAAAAACCCTTATTTTACGCCGGGTTGGGCGCCGCCGCCGGGTTGTCTCCCAGCACCGCGCGCCACAGCGCGTCGACCGCCGCGCGCTCGTCGACCAACTGGTCCTGCGGCACCCGCGCCTTTTCGGTGCCCTGCAGGCGCAACTGGTGCTGGGTGCGCCGCAGCGTGCGGTAGGCGTCGCCGGCCCGCTGCGCCAGCTCGGCGGGAATCAGCCCGGCCTCGCCGGCCAGGCGCAGCAGGGCGATGTTGCCCAGGTTGTTGACCAGCACGCGGTGCGTGCCGGCATGGCACAGCACCAGGTACTGGGTGACGAATTCCACGTCCACCATGCCGCCGCGGTCGTGCTTCAGGTCGAAGTCGCCGCTGTGGTTCGGATGGCCGGCGCTGATCTTGTCGCGCATGGCCAGCACTTCCTGGCGCAGCGCGGCCGTGTCGCGCGGCTGCACCAGCACTTCGGCGCGGATGCGCTCGAAGCGCGCGCCCACCGTGGTGTCGCCGGCCGCATAGCGGGCCCGCGTCAGCGCCTGGTGTTCCCAGGGCCAGGCGTGCTTGAGCTGGTATTGCTCGAAAGCCTCGACCGAAACCGCCAGCAGGCCGGCCTCGCCATCGGGGCGCAGGCGCAGGTCGGTCTCGTACAGCCGCCCGGACGAGGTCATGGTGGACAGCCAGGAGGTCATGCGGCGGCCGAGCTTGGCATAGACCTCGGCCGCGTCCTCGCGCGGGTCGTCGAACAGGAACACCAGGTCCAGGTCGGAGGCGTAGCCGAGCTCCTTGCCGCCCAGCTTGCCGTAGGCGATGACCGCGAAGCGCGGTTCGGCGCCGGACAGCTTGTTCACCAACGGCCAGACGCGCCGCACCGTCTCGGCCAGCAGCATGTCGGCCAGCGCCGAGAGCTGGTCGGCCAGTTTCTCGACCGTGAGCTCGCCTTCCAGGTCTTGCGCCAACAGCTGGAAACTGGCCTGGCGCTGCACATCGCGCATCAGGTTCATCTGGCGTTCGATGTCCGGCTCGCCGTCGGCCAGCCGGCAGGCGTCCAGGTCGGCCGCCAACTGCCGCGCCATCTGCGCGAAATCGAGCGGCTCGAACAGCGTGCGCCAGTCGATCAGGCTGTCGAGCAGCAGCGGATGCTGGGTCAGGTACTGGGCCGCCCAGGGGCTGGCGGCCACCATGCGGGCCACCCGCGCCAGGGTATCGGGGAATTCCGCCAGCAGGGCCAGGTAGGCGCTGCGCTGTGCAATGGTCTCGATCAGGTCGAGCAGGCGCACGGCGGCCTGCGCGGGCGCGCCGGTCTGGCGCGCGGCCGCCAGGGCCGCCGGCAACAGGGCTTCCAGGCGGCGCCGGCTGCTTTCGGGCAGGCTGCGCACGCGGTGGCTGTCCAGCAGCGATTCGGCGCGGCGCAGCAGGTCGTCGGCGGCATCGCCGTAGGCCTGGCGGATCTGTTCGGCCAACTGGCTCTCGGCATCGCCATTGGCGCCCGCCGCGGCTGCCACCGCCATCGACGGCGTGCCGTTGTCGTCTGCGTCGCCCATGCCGGCCAGCCGGAAGGCATTGCGGAACATCTGCGAAACAAAGGCGCGGTGCCCGGCCAGCGTGCGCTCGAATTCGCCGGCCTCCAGCCCGAGCGCGGCGCCCAGTTGCGCGCGCTGGGCGGGGTCGCCGGGCAATAGATGGGTCTGTTCGTCTTCGCGGTATTGCAGCGCATGTTCGACGCGGCGCAAGAACCGGTAGGCCTGTTCCAGGCGCTGCGCGTCGTCGGCGCTGACGAGGCCGGCCGCGCGTTCCGCATGCAGGGCCTGCAGCAGGCCGCGCCGCTGCAGCGCCGGCATGCGGCCGCCGCGCACCAGCTGGAATAGCTGCACCACGAATTCGATCTCGCGGATGCCGCCGTCGCCCAATTTGATGTTGTTGGCGCTGTCCACGCCGTTGCGCGCCAGCGCGCGCCGCTGCCAGTCCTGGCGGATGCGCTCGCGCAGCGCCCGCAGCGAGGCCAGCGCGTCGAAGTCGAAGTATTTGCGGTAGACGAACGGGATGCGCAGGCTTTCCAGGTGCCGCGCCTGCGGGGCGGCGTCGCTGTCGGGGAAGGCCTGCGCCGGGATCAGCCGCGCCTTCAGCCAGGCATAGCGTTCCCATTCGCGGCCCTGGGCCACCAGGTAGTGCTCGAACGCGTCCAGGCTCCAGGCCGGCGGGCCGGCGTCGCCATCGGGGCGCAGCCGCAGGTCGGTGCGAAATACCTGTCCGTGTTCGTCGGCTTCGGACAGCACCGGCATCATGCGCCGCGTCAGGCGCCCGTAGAACTCATGGTGGCTGATGCGGCGCGGCCCGTCGGTCTCGCCTTCTTCGCCATATAGCATGACCAGGTCGATGTCGGACGATACATTGAGCTCGCCGCCGCCCAGCTTGCCCATGCCGACGATCAGCATTTCCTGGGGCGCGCTGGTGGCCGGGTCGCGCGGGATGCCGTGCACGGCGGCGAGTTCGGCGGCCACGCTGCGGTAGGCGCTGGCCACGGCGAGGTCGGCCAGGGCCGTCATGGCGCCGCCCACTTCCTCCAGGTCGGCCAGGCCGGCCAGGTCGCGCACCATCAGGGCGGCGAAGGTCCGTTCGCGCAATTTGCGCAAGGTTTCCCGGCACAGCGGCACCGGCAGCACCTCCGGCGCGCCGGCGCCAGCCAGCTCGGCGTGCCAGGATGCCAGCGCGTTGGGCGTGACCGGATGGCGCGCGGCGGTTTCCAGCCAGGCGGCCAGGTCGGGGTGAGCGTCGACGCGGCGGCGCAGGTAGCCGGACCAGGCCAGGGAGGGGGCGAGCAGGGAAGCGGGCATGATGCGGACAGGCAGACGGGAGAGCGCGTTTCGGGTATAAGGGGACGATACCCCAAGACGCCTTCTCTGCCCACTGATCCGTGTCCCTGTCCGCCAAAGTCATCCGCTGTCTGCTCTGGAGCGTGCTGGCCGTCTACATCGTCGCGGCGCTCCTGCTGCTCGGGCTGCGGTACTGGGTGCTGCCCAACATCGACCAGTGGCGTCCGCGCATCGAGGCCTACGCCAGCGATGCACTGGGGGCCCAGGTCTCCATCGACCGCATCGAGGCCGACTGGCGCGGCCTGAACCCGCGGCTGACGCTTACCGGCGTGGCCATTCATGACGCGCAGCCCGAGCCGGTGCTGGCCTTGCCATCGGTCTCGGCGGTGCTGGGCTGGCGCAGCGTCGCCTTGCTCTCGCCCGCGCTGCTCAGCCTGCGCATCGAGGGGCCGGAACTGCTGCTGCGGCGCGACGCCGAGAACCGCTTGTGGATCGCCGGCCGTTCGGTCGACCTGGACGCCGCCGGCGACGACCGCCCGCCGCGATTGCTGCAATGGCTGGCCGGGCAGCGCGACATCGCGCTGGTCGGCGCCACGCTGCATTGGCGCGACGAACGGCGCGGCGCGCCCGATATCGCGCTGCGCAATGTAAACCTGCGCCTGTACAACGGCGCCTTGTCGCATCGCTTCGCCCTGAGCGCCGAGCCGCCCGCCGGCCTGGCGCGCGATCTGTCGCTGCGCGGTCGCTTCGCGCGCAATCCGCTGCTGGCCGGGCAGCAGCGCTTCACCGGCGAGTTGTATGCGGAGATCAACGATGCCGAACCGTCCGCCTGGGCGCCCTGGCTGGCGGCCCCGCCGGTGGCCGGGCGGGCGGCGGCGCGGGCCTGGCTGACCCTGGACGAGGGCGCGGTGACGGATGTGACTGTGGATGCCTCCGTGCGCGGCGTCCATTGGCAGGCCGACGGCGGGGCCGCCGCGTTCGGGCTGGACGAGGGCAGGCTGCGCGTACAAGGGCCGCCGGGCGCGGTGGTGCAGTTCGCCGATGTCCCGCTGGCGCCCGGCGGCGACGGCGCCGGCGTGGCGCTGCGCGGCGAGCTGGCGGGCCTGCGCGTCAACCTGCCGGGGCTGTTCGACCCGGCGCTGCTGCAAGCCGACACGGTACGCGTCGACGCCAGCGTGCGGCGCCCGGCGCAGCAGCCGGCGGTGGTGGACGTACGCCAGCTCGATATCATCAATGCCGACCTGGATGCGCGCCTGCACGGCCGCTGGACGGCGCAGGGCAGGAGCGCCGCCGGCACCGCCGATTTCGGCGGCAACCTGGCGCGCGCGGCCATGCCCGCCATTCACAAATACCTGCCGCTCACCGTCAATGCCGATGCCCGCGAGTGGCTGGCGCGCGGCCTGCCGGCCGGCCAGGCGCGCGACGCCTCGGTCACGGTCAAGGGCGATCTCGACGATTTTCCCTTCGGCCGGCCCGACGACACCGGCCAGTTCCGCATCGCCGGCGCCTACGACGGCGCCATCGTCGATTACGCGCCGGCGCGCGGCGACCGCAAGGGCTGGCCGCGGCTGGAAAACCTGGCGGGCAATTTCGCGGTGGACAAGGTTAGCCTGTCGGTGGACAGCCCTGACGGCGCCATCATACGCACCGGCGAAGGGCAGACGGTGGAACTGGGCGCGGTCACCGCATCCATCCCCAACATGGAGGAGCGCGCCACGCTGTACATCGACGGCGCGACGTCGGGACCGGTGCCCGCCTATCTGGCGCTGGTCGACAACTCCCCGCTGGGCCGCATGCTCGACGGCGCCCTGGACGAGGCGCAGGGCAGCGGGTCCTGGCAAGTGCCCCTGAAGCTGGAAGTGCCGCTGCTGGATGCCGAGGAAACCAAGGTCGACGGCCGCATCGTGTTCGGCGGCGACACTTTCCGCTTCGTGCCGGAGATGCCCGAGCTGCGCCAGGTGCAGGGGGAACTGCATTTTTCCGAGCGGGGCGTGCGCACCGACGGCGTGCGTACCGAGTTCCTGGGCGGACCGGCGCGTATCGCCGGCAAACTGGAGCAGCGCGGCGATGCGCTGCGCTTCGACGGCACGCTGGCCGCGGCGGGCCTGAAGCAACTCACCAACAGCCCCGTCCTGGCGCGTTTCTCCGGCCAGGCGTCGTACCGCGGGCAGCTTTCGTACGGCGCCGGCGGGGCGCTGGATATTTCCGTCGAATCCGACCTGGCCGGCCTGGGCATCGATCTGCCGGCCCCGGTGGGCAAGGATCGCGCCGCCGCGCGGCCGCTGAAGGCGCGCTGGGGCCCGGCCGCCGACGCCGCCGGCCGCGACCAGCTATCGGTCTCCCTGGGGGGCGACATGGCGCTGCTGCTGGAGCACAACCGCGGTGCGCGCGACGGCCCGTATTTCCCGCGCGGCGCGCTGGGCATCGGCCGGCCGGCTGCGCTGCCCGCCGCCGGCCTGGCGGTGGATATCGCCGCGCCCGAGCTGGACCTGGATGCGTGGGAAACGGTGGCCGACAGCGCCGCGTCCGCGCACGCGGACGGCAAGCAGGGCGGCGGCGTGTTGCCCGAACTCAGCCGCATCGACCTCGAAACCGCGCGGCTGCGGGTGGCGGGATGGGATCTCGACGAACTCAAGCTGCATGCCACCCGGCCGCAGCCGGCGCACTGGCAGGTCGACCTGCAATCACGCCAGGCGGCCGGATCGTTGTCGTGGCAGGAGGCGTCGGGCGCGATCGCCGGCCAGGTCACGGCGCGGCTGTCGCGCCTGGCGCTGGGCAGCGAGGACTCATCGGAAGCGCCGGCCGACGACACGCCCATGGCCGATGACGACCTTTCCGACATTCCCGCCGTCGATTTGCGCGCCGAGCATTTTTCCCTCTATGGCCACGATGTCGGCGCGCTGGAACTGCTGGGCACCAATCTCGAGCGGGGGCGGTTGTGGCGCCTGGACAAGCTGCGCATTGCCAACGACAGCGCCACCCTCGATGCGTCGGGCAACTGGCGGCTCGACGGCGCACAGCGCGGCCTGTCGGTCGAGGCCACGGCCCAGTTCAAGGACCTGGGCGCCTTCATGGACCGCATCGGCTACAAGCAGATGGTTGCCGGCGGCAGCGGTTCGGTGCATGGCAAGCTGACCTGGCGCGACCTGCCCTGGACGCACAACCTCGCCAATATCGACGGACAGGCGCGCATCAGCCTGGACAACGGCCGCTTCCTGAACGTCAATTCCCGCAGCGCCCGGCTGCTGGAGCTGTTGTCGCTGCAATCGGTGCAGCGCCTGGCCAAACTGGAATTCAACCCCGCCAACCTGCTGCGCGACGGCTTTCCGTTCGACACCATCCGCGGCGACATGGCGCTCAGCCGCGGCATTCTGCACACCGAGGGCTACAAGCTCAACGGCCCGGTGGCCACCATCGTGCTGGCCGGCGACACCGCCATCATCGCCGAGCGCTGGGACCTGAAAGCGGTCGTGATTCCCAACCTGGATGCGAGCGGCGCGGCCGTGGCCACCGCGCTGGCGGTCAACCCGCTGATCGGCCTGGGCGCCTTCGTGACCCAATGGCTGCTGAAGCAGCCGCTGGCCCGCGCCATGGCCATGGAATACACCGTCACCGGATCGTGGGACGAGCCCAAGCTCGCGCCGGTCGAGCCCAAGGCCACGCATACGCCCAAGCCGGTCGAGGACCACATCGAGCATTGAGCGGGCCTTGCCGGATCCCGCCGGCCCGTTCCGGCGCAACCGGCCGGCCGCGGCGGGCCGCGCCGCCCGATCAGGCGGTGACCGAGCGCCAGGCCGCGTTCACCCCAGGCCGCGTTCACCGTTGGCGGCCAGCACCGCCGCGAGGCCTGCTTGCAGGTCCTTGACGAAGCACGCGGGAACCTCCAGCGACGGGAAATGTCCGCCGCTTGCGGGCGTGCCCCATCGGACGATCTGGCGGTACCGCTCTTGCGCCCAGGGGCGCGGGCATTTTTCGATGTCGCGGGGATACACGCTGATGGCCGCCGGGACGTCGACCCGCAGCGCGGGGTCGAGCGAGTCGTGGCTTTCGTAGTAGATGCGGGCCGCGGATGCGCCGGTGCGCGTCAGCCAGTACAAGGTGACGTCGTCCAGGATGCGGTCCCTGGATATCGTCTCGAACGGGCTGTCCTCGGTATCTGTCCACTCTGCGAATTTGTCGAGGATCCAGGCCAGCAGCCCGACCGGCGAGTCGACCAGCGAGTAGCCGATGGTCTGTGGCCGGGTCGCCTGCTGCTTCGCGTACGCGGCGCGGTAGCGCCAGAAGTGGCGGGTTTCCTCGGCCCACTTGCGCTCGGCCGACGTCAGGCCATCCATGGCCAGCCCGGGCGGCGCCTGCGCCAGCGTCGAGTGGATGCCGAGCACATGCGCCGGAAACCGGCCGCCGAGGATGGTGGTGACCACGCCTCCCCAGTCGCCGCCGTGGGCGAGGAACCGGCCGTAGCCGAGCCTGCCCATCAACTCCACCCATGCGGCGGCGATCTTTTCGGTGCCCCATCCGGTGGCGGCCGGCTTGTCGCTGTAGCCGAAGCCCGGCAGCGATGGCGCCACGACGTGGAACGCCGGCGCGCCGGCATCTGGTGGGTCCGCCAGTTCGTCGATGATGTCGACGAACTCGGCGATGCTGCCCGGCCAGCCGTGCGTCAGGATCAGGGGCGTGGCGTCCGCGCGCCCGGACCGGCGGTGCAGGAAGTGGATGCCCAGGCCGTCGATGGTCGTGCGGAACTGGCCGATCCGTTCGAGGCGCGCCTCGAACGGCCGCCAGTCGTACCCGGTGCGCCAGTAGTCCACCAGCTCGACGAGGTCGGCGAGCGGGACGCCCTGGTCCCAGCGGCGCGGGCCGGGCGGGGCGCGCCGGACCGTCTCGGCTTCCGGCAGCCGCGCCGCGGCCAGGCGCGCGCGCATGTCGTCGAGCTCGGCCTCGGTTGCGCGGGCTTCGAACGCTTGTATGTCGCTGCTTGAATGGGGCATGGGACCTCCAGGCTATCGTGGAGCCGGCCATGGCTATTGTGAACCGGCTTAGATGGTTCTAACATGTGCGCCATGACAACGTCAATCAAGCCCGGCGGCTCCCTGCGCGCCGGGTTTCCCGGTTTTCGCCTCGGCAGCGTGCTGGCGACCAGCTTTACGGGAACCCTGACAGAGCGCCAGGGCAACCCCGTGGAGCGCATCCCCACGCCGCGTCGCCTGATCGACTGGCTGGCCGTGTACGGCCTGGCGGTGGACTCCTGCAGCGCTGCCCAGCTCGAGCTCGCCCGCGAACTGCGCGAGGCGATCCACGCCGCCGCTACTGCGGCCGCGATGGGGCGCGCCCTGCCTGCGGCCGCCATCCACGTCATCAATGCGTGCAGCGCGCGGGGCCGGGCCGCCGCGATCCTGGCGCCCGAGGGCAAGCGGCAATGGCGGCTCGGCCCGCCGCGTCGCGTGGAAGATGCCCTGAGCGTGATCGCCGCCGACGCGATCGGCATCATCGCCGGCGAGCGGGACGGAAAACTGGCCTTGTGCGCCTCGCCGACCTGCCGGGCCGCCTTCTTCGACACAAGCCAGAGCCGCACCCGCAGATGGTGCGACATGAATACATGCGGAAATCGCCAGAAGAAAGCGCGCTTCAATGCCAATCGGCGCGACAAGCCGGCCGGGGAGGACGCCGGACATTGAGCCGGGACAAGGAGGGCAAGTGGTGCGAATGGTGTGCAGGTGTCAGACACCTCTGCGAGGTGTCTGACACCTAATATGCGTGCGAGACAGGAGCAGCCATGCCCCATCGGGGACGCGCGGATCCGGCTCCGCCGGTCCGCAGCGTCGCCCCCCTGGGGGGGAAGCGCGCAGCGCTTCGGGGGGGGACCCTACTTCTTCATCATGTCGAAGAATTCGGCATTGGTCTTGGTGGCGCGCATCTTGTCCAGGATGAATTCCATCGACTGGACTTCGTCCATGTCGTGGATGAACTTGCGCAGCACCCACACCTTCTGCAGCAGCTCGGGCTTGATCAGCAGTTCTTCGCGGCGGGTGCCGGACTTGTTCAGGTTGATGGCCGGGTAGACGCGTTTTTCGGCCAGGCGCCGCTCGAGGTGCACTTCGGAGTTGCCGGTGCCCTTGAATTCTTCGTAGATGACCTCGTCCATGCGGCTGCCGGTCTCGATCAGCGCGGTGCCCAGGATGGTGAGCGAGCCGCCTTCCTCGAGGTTGCGCGCCGCGCCGAAGAAGCGCTTGGGACGCTGCAGGGCGTTGGCGTCGACGCCGCCGGTGAGCACCTTGCCCGAGGCCGGCACCACCGTGTTGTAGGCGCGCGCCAGGCGGGTGATGGAATCCAGCAGGATCACCACGTCCTTCTTCATCTCGACCAGGCGCTTGGCTTTCTCGATGACCATTTCGGCGACCTGCACGTGGCGGGTGGCCGGTTCGTCGAAGGTGGAGGCGACCACTTCGCCGCGCACCGTGCGCTGCATCTCGGTGACTTCCTCGGGGCGCTCGTCGACCAGCAGGACGATCATGACGGCGTCGGGATAATTGGTGGTGATGGCGTGGGCGATGTGCTGCATCATCACCGTCTTGCCCGACTTGGGGCTGGCCACGATCAGGCCCCGCTGGCCCTTGCCGATGGGGGCGAAGATGTCCATGATCCGGCCGGTCAGGTTTTCTTCGCTCTTGATGTCGCGTTCCAGGCGCAGCGGCTGGTTGGGATGCAGCGGCGTCAGGTTCTCGAACATGATGCGATGCTTGATCGCCTCGGGCGCCACGCCGTTGACCTTGTCGACCTTGACCAGGGCGAAGTAGCGTTCGCCGTCCTTGGGCGTGCGCACCTCGCCTTCGATGGAGTCGCCGGTGTGCAGGTTGAAGCGGCGGATCTGCGACGGCGAAATGTAGATGTCGTCGGTGCTGGCCAGGTACGAGGTCTCGGGCGAACGCAGGAACCCAAAGCCGTCGGGCAGGACTTCCAGCACGCCATCGCCGAAAATCTGTTCGCCCTGCTTGGCGCGCCGCTTCATGATGGCGAACATCAGCTCTTGCTTGCGCAAGCGGTTGGCGTTTTCGATTTCCAGGCCGGCGGCCATTTCCAGCAACTGCGAGACGTGCAGCGCCTTCAGTTCATTGAGGTGCATCGCGGTGAAAGGGGGAAAGTAGAGAAGGGCTCTGGCGGCGGGCCACGGACGGGCCCGCGCGGTACAAAGGCGCCGGCGGCGCCGGCGCCGGCGCGTGGTTTACAGCGCGTAGTTTACAACGTTACAGCGCGCCGTCCAGGAAAGCGGTCAGTTGCGACTTGGACAGGGCGCCCACCTTGGTGGCGGCGGCCTGCCCGTCCTTGAAGAGCATCAGGGTGGGAATGCCGCGGATGCCGTACTTGGCGGCGGTGCCCTGGTTTTCGTCGACGTTGAGCTTGGCGACCGTCAGGCGGCCGGCATATTCGGTGGCGACTTCTTCGAGGATCGGCGCGATCATCTTGCAGGGACCGCACCAGGCGGCCCAGTAGTCGACCAGCACGGGCTGGCTGGACTTGATCACATCGGCATCGAAGCTGGCGTCGCTGACGTTCTTGATTTGCTCGCTCATGGTGATTCTCGGTTCAGCAGCATGGGTCACGCCTCGCGGCCCTGCCGTTTTGTTCTACTGATAGGTTGGTAAGGGTTAAGCATACCACTGTTGATAACAACAGGGTTTGCCGGTTTTGTGTAGGATTGGCGACGCGGCCCGGGGAGCCGGGGCCGGCGCTTGCCGGCGCTGCCGCCCCCGGGCCGCCAGATTTGTCATCGTACCGAATTCGGGGCTGGTCAGGTCGTGCGCATCCCACCTCGGGCCGCGCAGAATCTGGACTTGTCCTTAAAATGTCGGTTTTTTTCCACAGATGTTGGGGATAACTTGGCTACACCACGTTACACCGAAGCGTCCATCCGGGTCCTGAAGGGCCTGGAGCCGGTGCGCCAGCGCCCGGGCATGTACACCCGCACCGAAAATCCGCTGCACGTCGTGCAAGAGGTCATCGACAACGCCGCGGACGAGGCACTGGCCGGCTACGGCAAGCAGATCCAGGTCACCCTGCACGCCGACGGCAGCATCTCGGTCGAGGACGACGGCCGGGGCATCCCGGTCGGCCTGCACCCCGAAGAAAAGGCGCCCGTGGTCGAGCTGGTCTTCACCCGCCTGCATGCCGGCGGCAAGTTCGACAAGCAGGGCGGCGGGGCGTACGCCTTTTCAGGCGGCCTGCACGGGGTGGGCGTGTCGGTCACCAATGCGCTGGCCACGCGGCTCGAGGTCGTGGTCTGGCGCGATGGCGGTCCTACCCGCCTAGTCTTCAAGGGCGGCGACGTGGCCGAGCCCCTGGCCCCGTATCCCGAGGCCGGCCGCAAGAAGTCCGGCACGCGGGTGCGGGTCTGGCCCGACCCCAAATATTTCGACAGCGCGCAGATCCCCCTCGGCGAGTTGACCCACCTGCTGCGCAGCAAGGCGGTGCTGCTGCCGGGCGTGAAGGTCAGCCTGGTCGTCGAGAAAACCGGCGACACCAAGACCTGGCAGTATGAGGACGGCCTGCGCGGCTACCTGGCCGAGGCCCTGGCCGGCGCCGAGCTGATGGTGCCTTTCTTCGAGGGCCAGCAGTATGCCGGCGCGGACCACGAAACCTTCGCCGACGGCGAGGGCGCCCAGTGGGTAGTGGCCTGGACGGAAGACGGCAACGCCGTGCGCGAGTCCTACGTCAATCTCATTCCCACCCCGGCCGGCGGCACGCACGAGTCCGGCCTGCGCGAGGGCCTGTACGGCGCCGTCAAGGGCTTCGCCGAGCTGCATGGGTTGCTGCCCAAGGGGGTCAAGCTGCTGCCGGAAGACGTCTTCGCCCGCGCCAGCTTCGTGCTGTCGGCCAAGGTGCTCGACCCGCAATTTCAGGGGCAGATCAAGGAGCGGCTCAACAGCCGCGACGCCGTGCGCCTGGTAGGCGGTTTCTCCAAGAGCGCGCTCGACCTCTGGCTGCACAGCAACGTCGAATACGGCAAGAAGCTGGCCGAGCTGGCCATCCGCCAGGCCCAGGCGCGCGCCCGCTCGGCCCAGAAGGTCGAGAAGCGCAAGAGCTCGGGCGTGGCGGTGCTGCCCGGCAAGCTCACCGACTGCGAATCCTCCGACGCCAGCCGCACCGAGGTCTTCCTGGTAGAGGGCGATTCGGCCGGCGGGTCCGCCAAGATGGGCCGCGACAAGGAATTCCAGGCCATCCTGCCGCTGCGCGGCAAGGTGCTCAATTCCTGGGAAGTCGACCGCGACCGCCTGTTCGCCAACAACGAAATCCACGATATCGCCGTGGCCATCGGGGTCGACCCGCACGGCCCGAACGACACGCCCGACCTGTCCGGGCTGCGCTATGGCCGCATCTGCATCCTGTCGGACGCCGACGTCGACGGCTCGCACATCCAGGTGCTGCTGTTGACGCTGTTCTACCGGCACTTTCCCAAGCTGGTCGAGGCCGGCCACGTCTACGTGGCCAAGCCGCCGCTGTTCCGGCTGGACGTGCCGGCCCAGGGCAAGCGCCCGGCGCGCAAGATCTACTGCCTGGACCAGGGCGAGCTCGAGGCCGCGCAGGACAAGCTGCGCAAGGAAGGGGTGCGCGAGGGCGCCTGGAGCATCAGCCGATTCAAGGGCCTGGGCGAGATGAACCCGGAGCAGCTCTGGGAAACCACCATGAATCCCGACACCCGCCGCCTGCTGCCCGTCGGCTACGGCAGCCTGACGCCCGAGGACACCACCCGCATGTTCGACATGTTGATGGGCAAGGGCGAATCGTCGCAGCGCCGCGCCTGGATCGAAGAAAAGGGCAACCTGGCCGAACTCGACATCTGAGCCGCGCCCCCCGGCCGGCTCCCTGACAGTACACGCAACCGCTTAGACACATGACCGACAGCAATCAACCCGGCTTGTTCGACGAGGCCGCCGGCGAGGCCGACGAGGCCATCACGCTGGCCCGCTACGCCGAGCAGGCCTACCTGGACTACGCCGTTTCCGTGGTTCGCGGCCGCGCGCTGCCCGATGTGGGCGACGGCCAGAAGCCGGTGCAGCGCCGCATCCTCTACGCCATGCAGGACATGGGCCTGGGCCCCGGCGCCAAGCCGGTGAAGTCGGCCCGCGTGGTCGGCGACGTGCTGGGCAAGTATCATCCGCACGGCGACCAGGCCGCCTACGACGCCATGGTGCGCATGGCGCAGGATTTCTCCCTGCGCTATCCGCTCATCGACGGCCACGGCAATTTCGGCTCGCGCGATGGCGACAACGCCGCGGCCATGCGCTACACCGAGGCCCGCCTGACGCCGTTCTCGCGCCTGCTGCTGGACGAACTCGACGAGGGCACGGTCGATTTCGCGCCCAACTACGACGGCAGCCAGCAAGAGCCGCAGATGCTGCCGGCGCGCCTGCCGGTGATGCTGCTCAACGGCGCTTCCGGCATCGCGGTGGGCATGGCCACCGAGATCCCGTCGCACAACCTGCGCGAGATCGCGCAGGCCTGCGTGGCGCTGCTCAAGCAGCCCAAGCTGCCGGACGAGGATTTGTACGCCATGGTGCCGGGGCCGGATTTCGCCGGCGGCGGCCAGATCATCACGCCGGCGGCCGACATCGCGCAGATCTACGCCGGCGGGCGCGGTTCGCTCAAGGCGCGGGCGCGCTGGCAGTTCGAGGAACTGGCGCGCGGCCAGTGGCAATTGGTGGTCCATGAGCTGCCGCCGGGCACCTCGTGCCAGAAGGTGCTGGAAGAGATCGAGGAAATCACCAACCCCAAGGTCAAGGCCGGCAAGAAGAGCCTGACGACCGACCAGCAGCAGGGCAAGGCGGTCATGCTGAACCTGCTGGACGCGGTGCGCGACGAGTCGGGCAAGGACGCGGCGGTGCGCCTGGTGTTCGAGCCCAAGACCTCGCGCGTGGACCGCGACGAGTTCGTCAACACGCTGCTGGCCCAGACCAGCATGGAAAGCAGCGTGCCGGTCAACCTGGTGTGCATCGGCACCGACGGCCGGCCGCGCCAGAAGGGGCTGCGCGACATTCTCACCGAGTGGCTGGCGTTCCGCACCGACACCGTGGTGCGCCGCACCCGCCATCGCCTGGACAAGGTCATCGACCGCATCCATGTGCTGGAAGGGCGCATGGTGGTGTACCTGAACGTCGACGAGGTCATCCAGACCATCCGCGAGTCCGACGAGCCCAAGGCCGCGCTGATGCAGCGCTTCAAGCTGTCCGAGCGCCAGGCCGAGGACATCCTGGAAATGCGGCTGCGCCAGTTGGCGCGCCTGGAAGGCATCAAGATCGAGCAGGAACTGGCCGACAAGCGCGACGAACAGGCGCGCCTGCAGGAACTGCTGGACAACCCCGCCTCGCTCAAGCGCCTGCTGGTCAAGGAGATCGAGGCCGACGCCAAGCAGTACGGCGACGAGCGCCGCACGCTCATCGAGACCGCCGAGCGCGCGGTGCTCGAGACCAAGGTGCTGGACGAGCCGGTCACCGTCATCGTGTCGCAGAAGGGCTGGCTGCGCGCCCGCCAGGGGCACGGCCACGATGCCTCGCAATTCGGCTTCAAGCAGGGCGACGACCTGTACGGCGCGTTCGAGTGCCGCACCACCGACACGCTGATCGCGGTGGGCGACAACGGCCGCGTCTATTCGGTGGCCGTCGCGGGCCTGCCGTCGGCGCGCGGCGACGGGCAGCCGGTCACCACCATGATCGACCTGGAGCCCGGCACGCGCATCGTGCACAGCATCGCCGCGGCGGCCGATACGCGCTGGCTGCTGGCCACCCAGCGCGGCTTCGGCTTCGCGACGCGCCTGGGCGACATGGTGTCGCGCCAGCGCGGCGGCAAGCAGTTCATCACGCTCGAACAGGGCGACGCCCTGCTGCGGCCGGTGCCGCTGTTCGAGGGCGCGCGGCAGCTGGCGCTGCTGTCGGCCAAGGGCAAGTTCCTGGTGTTCGGGCTGGACGAGGTCAAGACGCTGGCGGGCGGCGGCCGAGGCACCATCCTGATCGGCCTGGACGCCGCCGACAAGCTGGCCCAGACCGTGCCCGTGGGGCCGGCCGGCCTGCGCGCCGCCGGCATCTACCGCAACAAGCCGACCGAGGACATCCTGGCCGGCGCGGCGCTCGAGGCCTACGTAGGCAAGCGCGCCCGCAAGGGCCGCGCGCTGGACGTGCGGCCCAAGCAGCCGGTGCTGTCGCCGGTGCTGTGAGGGAACCGCGCGCGCTAGGGGTCTCGCGATAGGTGTCTGACACCCCTATGCCGCGATAGCGGCTTGCCCCGGGGTGTCTCGGGGGTGTCAGGCACCTGACTCCGGACGCCTGGTCACCCGCCTACGTGATAGGTGTCTGACACCCCTATGCCGCGATAGCGGTTTGCCCTGGGTGTCTCGGGGGTGTCAGACACCTGGCTCCAGATGCCTGGTCGCCTGCCTACGTGGTAGGTGTCTGACACCCTCATGCGGCGATCGTGACTTGCCTCGGGGTGTCTCGGGGGTGTCAGACACCTGACTCCGGACACCTGGCCCCCAGGCGCCTGCGCCTTCAGCGCAGGATCGCCACGCCGTCCGCCGCCTTGACTCCCTGGCCCTCGGGCAGCACGAACAGCGGGTTGATCTCCGCCTCGGCCAGTTTGTCCCCGAGCTCCCCGGCCATGTGGGCAAAGGCCAGGATGGCGTCGACCAGGGCCGGGATGTCGGCGCGCGGCGCGCCCCGGTAGCCTTCGAGCAGCGCGCGGGTCTTCAATTGGCCCACCATGGCCTCGGCGTCGGCGCGCGTCAGCGGCAGCAGGCGCAGCGCGGTGTCGTTGAACAGCTCGGCGGCCACGCCGCCCATGCCCAGCAGCACCGCGGGGCCGAGTTGCGGGTCGTGGTGCAGGCCGAGGATCATCTCCACGCCGCCGCGCACCATTTCCTGGACCAGCAGGCCTTCGACCGGCGCGTCGGTGGCGGCACGCACGGCCTGCAGCATGGCCCGGCCGCGCGCCTCGGCGTCAGCCGCCGGCACGCCGACCGCGACGCCGCCGATGTCGCTCTTGTGCGCCAGCTGCCGCGACAACACCTTGATCACTACGCGCTCGCCCAGTGCCGTCGCGGCAGCGGCTGCTTCGGCCGGCGTGGCCGCGATGGCCTCGCGCACGGCGGGAATGCCGAAGCGCGCGAACAGCGCCTTGCTGTCGGCCTCGTGCAATGGGCCGGCCGACAGGGCGCGCACTTGCTTGCCGGCCGCCCGCCATGCGGCCTCGTCGGCCGGCACGCGGCCGGCCGGCGGGGCGGCGGGCGCCGCCCCGCGCGCCAGCATGGCCGCGAAAGCCGATGCGCAGCTCTCGGGCGCCGCGAATGCCGGAATGCCCTGGCGGTTCAGGCCGGCCACGATGTGCGGCGCATGCGGGCTGACGTAGACCAGCACGGGCTTGTCGCTGTCCCGCAGGCAATCGCGCACGGCGCCGGAGACCAGCTCGGGATGCTGCAGCGACGACGACCCGGCGATGACCACCGCGCCATCGTAGCCCGGGCTGGCCAGCAGCGCGCCGAGCGCGCCGCGCAGCAATTCGGGCTTGAGTCCGGCCAGCGTCAGGTCGATCGGATTGCGGCTCAGCACGGCGTCGCCGCCGCTTTCCAGCGCGTCCAGCCGCGCCGCGGTCGTGTCATCGGGGGCGGGCGTGTCCAGGCCGGCCAGGCCGCAGCTGTCGGCCACCAGCGTGCCGGCGCCGCCAGTGGAGGTCAGGATGGCGATGCGCCGGCCCGCCAGCCGCCGGCCGGTGGACAGCGCGGCGGGAATGTCCAGCAAGTCGGCGAAGGTCTGGGCGCGGATCACGCCGCATTGCGCGAACAGCGCGTCGTACATGCGGTCGGCACCGGCCAGTGCGCCGGTATGCGACACCGCCGAGCGCGCGCCGGATTCCGACCGGCCCACCTTGAAGACGACCAGCGGCTTGCCCAGCCGCGCCGCGCGCAGGGCGGCGGCGCGGAAGGCGGCCGGCTTGCGCAGGCCTTCGATATATAGCGCGATCACGGCGGTGGCAGGATCGTCCAGCAGGCACTCGACCAGGTCGGCCACATCCAGGTCGGCCTCGTTGCCGGTCGAGACCAATTTCGAGAAGCCGATGCCGCGGCTGGCGGCGCGCGACAGCATGGCCCCCAGCACGCCGCCGCTCTGCGACACGACGGCGATCGGGCCGCGCTGCAGGTCGTCCATTTCCAGCGCGCCGCTGGCCGACAGCGTGATGCCGTCGGTCAGGTTGACCAGGCCGATGGTATTGGGCCCCAACAGCGGCATGTCGCCGGCGGCCTCGCGCAGCGCGCGCTGGCGCTCGGCGCCTGCGGCGCCGGTTTCCTGGAAACCGCTGGCCAGCACGACGGCCGCGCCGGCGCCGCGCTCGGCCAGGTCGCGCACGGCCTGCGCCGCGCGCGCGGCGCCCAGCAGCACCAGGCCCACGTCGGGCGCCTCGGGCAGGGACGCCACGTCGGCATAGCAGGGCAGGCCGGCGATCGTGTCGCTGCGCGGGTTCACCGGGTAGATCCGGCCTCCGTAGCCGTGCTTCTGCAGATAGGCGATCGGGCGGCCGGCGGTCTTGGCGGACTCCGACGAAGCGCCGATCACGGCCACGCTGCGCGGCCGCAGCAGAGAGTCGAGTTGTCGCATCGCCTGTCTACCCCTTGGCCGCGGTCTTGGCCAGGAACGCCGCCACCGAGGCCCGGTGTTCGGCCGTGGTATAGCAGACTGCCTGGGCCTGGCTGCTCATGGCGAACGATTGCTCGGCGCTCAGTTCGAAGGTCTGGTTCAGCATGGTCTTGGACAGCGCCAGCGCCGTCGGCGAGCCGTGCGACAGCTCGGCCGCCCAGACGCGCGCCTGGGCCAGCAGCGTATCGGCCGTGGCGATGCGGTCGATCATGCCCAGCGCCAGCGCCTCGTCGGCCGCCACGCGCCGGCCGGAGAAGATCAGTTCCTTGGCGCGCGCCAGGCCCACCCGGCGCGGCAGGAAATACATGCCGCCGCCGTCGGGGATCAGGCCCCGGTGGATATACGTCATCGACAGGTGCGCGCAGTCGGCCGCGATGACGAAATCGCACGACAGCGCCATGTCGCAGCCCAGCCCGGCGGCGGCGCCGTTGACGGCGGCGATGGTGGGCTTGGGCAGCTTGAACAGCGCGGTCACGGCATGATGGGTGCGCTGCTGGCGCTTCCAGCCGTTGAAGGCGACTTCGCCGGCCGGGGCGTCCAGGCGCGCCTGCATGCCCTTGATGTCGCCGCCGGCGCAGAAGGCCGGGCCGGCGCCGGTCACCACCAGCGCGCGTATCGCCGGGTCGCGCGCGGCGCGGTCGAGCGCCTCCAGCAGTTCGCCGCGCATGGCGTCGTCGATGGCATTGCGCACGGCGGGACGGTTCAGCGTCAGCACGCCGATGCCGTCCTCCACGCTGAGCAGGATGGCGGCGGTGGGCGGGGTGTCGATAGAGGACATGGTCGATCCGGATGACAGGGGATAGGATGGAAGGTCAGTTCTGCTGCAGATGGGCGTCGCGCACCACCTGGCTCCAGCGCTGTTGCTCGGCTTTGACGTAGCTGGATAATTGCTGCGGCGGGCCGGCGTCGACCACCAGGCCTTCTTCGGCCACGCGCTCCTGGAAGGCCGGGGCCTGCACCGCGCGGGCGATGGCCGCGTGCAGGCGCTGCACCGCGGCGTCCGGCGTGCCGGCCGGCGCATAGACGCCGTACCAGCTTTCCGCCTGGTAGCCCGGCACGCCCGCCTCGGCCACGGTGGGCAGGTCGGGGAAGGCTTGCGAGCGCTCTGCCGACGTGACCGCCAGCGCGCGCAGCTTGCCGCTCTTGATGTGGGACGCGACGCTCGCCACCGTGGTGAACATGAGCTGGATCTGCCCGCCCATCAGGTCGTTCAGCGCCGGCGCGCTGCCTTTGTAGGGCACGTGCACCAGGTCGACCTTGGCCAGGTTCTTGAACAGCTCGCCGGCCAGGTGCGCCGAGGTGCCATTGCCGAACGATCCATAGTTGAGCGTCCCGGGCTTGGCGCGCGCCGCGTCGAGCAGGTCCTGGACGCTGTGGAACGGCGAATTCGGGTTGACCACCAGCACATTGGGCGAGTGCGCCACCAGCGCCACCGGCGTGAAGGCGCGCTCGGTGTCATACGGCAGATTCTTGTGCAGCGACGGGTTGACGGCGTGGGCGAAGGTAGCCATGACCAGCGTATAGCCATCGGGCTCGCTGCGCGCGACGAACTGGGTGCCGATCACCGTGCCGGCCCCGGGCCGGTTCTCGACGATGACGGTCTGGCCCAGGTCGCGGCCCATGCCTTCGGCCAGGACGCGCGAGACGATGTCGGTGCCGCCGCCGGGCGCGAAGGGCACTACCAGGGTGACGGGGCGTTCGGGAAAGGCGGCCTGCGCGGAAGCGCTGCCCAGCGCCAGGGCGGCCGTGGCCAGCGCGCAGGCCAGCAGCCGCGGCGCGCGGCGCGTCCGGCCGGGGAAAGGGAAAAGCGACATGGCTGTCTCCAGGATTTTTCGTCGGGGTTCCGTCGAGGGGCGGAACTGCAGCGAAATTGTGGGACGGCCGGGCGGGTGCGGACAATCAACAATTTGTCCGCCCCAGACTGACTTATTGTTGGGCTCGGGGTTCCGTTTGCGCCAGCGTCTGCAACAGCCAGGCGCGGAAGATGCGCAGCGCCGGCGATTCGCGCCGCCCGCGGGGACGCACCAGGTAGTAGCCGCCCGGCAGCGTGTGCGTCAGGGCAAAGGGCGCCACCAGCGCGCCCGAGTCCAGGTAGCGCCCGACCAGCGCGCGGATGCCGATGGCGCAGCCCACGCCCTGGATGGCGGCCTCGTAGGCCATGGCGGAGTTCTCGAACTTCAGCACGCGCAGGCCGGCATCGCCGCGGCCGGCCGCCGCCAGCCAGGCCGACCAGTCGTCCGGCCGCGCCAGCGAATGCAGCAGCGTGACGCGCCGCAAGTCGCCGGGGCCGCGCAGGCCGCCCACCGTCTTCAACAGGGCCGGACTGACCACCGGCAGCAGCTCGATGGGCGCGAGGAAGTCGCTTTCGTAGTCGGGCCAGGCGCCGGTGCCCGAGCGGATCGCGGCATCCAGGTCGCGATGCGCGAAATCCACGGCCTGGGTCGAGGCCGACAGGCGCACCTCGATGCCCGGATTCTTTTCGTGAAAGCGCGACAGGAGCGGAATCAGGCCATGCTGCGCGAAGGTGGTGTAGGCCTGGATGGCCAGCACGTCGGGGCGGTTGCGGCGGCTGACCAGCGCGGCCGCGTGCGAGATCTCGTCGAACGCGCGCCCCACCGCAGGATAGAAGCGCGCGCCCGCGTCGGTGAGTTCGATGGAGCGCGGGCCGCGCGTGAACAGCTCCACGCCCAGGTAGCCTTCCAGCACCCGCACCTGGCGGCTGATGGCGACCTGGGTGACGTTCAATTCTTCGGCCGCCCGGGTGAAGCTGAGCAGGCGCGCGGCCGCCTCGAAGGCGCGCAACGGGTTGAGCGGGACGGGAACGCGTTTCATGGGGCGATTCTAATCGCCGGCGGGGCCCGCCTTCAGTTCGCGCCGCAGGATCTTGCCCACCGGCGAGCGCGGCAAGTCGTCGCGGAACTCCACGTGGCGCGGCACCTTGTAGCGGGTCAGGTGAGCGCGGCAATGCGCGATCAGGGCCTGGGCGTCCAGCGCCGGGTCGCGGCGGATGACGAACAGCTTGACGGCCTCGCCCGAGCGGGCGTCGGGCACGCCCACCGCTGCCACTTCGCGCACGCCCGGATGCAGCGCCGCGACGTCCTCGACCTCGTTGGGGTACACATTGAAGCCCGACACCAGTATCAGGTCTTTCTTGCGGTCCACCAGGAACACATAGCCGCGCTCGTCCACGTAGCCCATGTCGCCGGTGCGCAGGAAGCCGTCGGGATGAAAGGCCAGGGCGGTTTCGTCGGGGCGGTTCCAGTAGCCCGTCATGACCTGCGGGCCGCGCACGCACAGCTCGCCCGTCTGGCCCACCGGCAGTTCGCGGCCGTCGTCGTCGCGTACCGACAGCTCGGTCGAGGGCACGGGCAGGCCGATGGAGCCGGTGAATTCCGGCGCATCCAGCGGGTTGATGGTGACGGCCGGGGCGGTCTCGGTCAGCCCATAGGCCTGCGCCAGCGTCACGCCGGTGGTCTCGCGCCAGCGCTGCGCGACCGCGCGCTGCACGGCCATGCCGCCGCCCATGGTCAGGCGCAGGCGGGAGAAGTCCAGCCGCGCGAAGCCGGGCTGGTTCAAGAGCGCGCAGAACAGCGTGTTGACGCCGGTAATGGCGCTGAAAGGCGTCTTGCGCAGGGCCTTGATGAAGGCCGGCAGGTCGCGCGGGTCGGCGATCAGCAGGTTGCGCGCGCCCAGCTTGAGGAAGACCAGGCAATTGGCGGTCAGCGCGAACACATGGTAGAGCGGCAGCGCCGTGACGACGCACTCCTCGCCTTCGCGCACCAGGTCGCGCACCCAGGCGTGCGCCTGGCACAGGTTGGCCAGCATGTTGCCGTGGCTCAGCACCGCCGCCTTGGCCACGCCGGTGGTGCCGCCCGTGTATTGCAGGAAGGCCGGGTCGGCCCGCGTCAGCGCGGGCGCCTGCCAGGGCAGCCGATGGCCGGCGGCCAGCGCCCGGCCCAGCGGCACCGCGCCCGGCAGCGACCAGGCGGGCACTTTGCGCTTGACGTGCCGCACCGCGAAATCGACCGCGCGCCCCTTCAGCGGTCCCAGCAGTTCGCCCACCGAGGTGGTGACAATGTGCCGCAGCGGGGTCTGCGGCAGCGCGCGCTGCAGGGTGTGGGCGAAGTTCTCGGCGATGACGATGGTCTCGGCGCCGGCATCCGCCAACTGGTGGGCCAGTTCATGCGCGGTGTAGAGCGGATTGCAGTTGACCACGGCGCAACCCGCCCGCAGCGCGCCGAACAGGCACACGGGATACTGCAGCAGGTTGGGCAGCATGAGCGCCACCCGGTCGCCCCGCCGCACGCCGCGCGACTGCAGCCAGGCCGCGAAGTCGCGCGACAGGCGGTCCAGCCGCGCGTAGCTGAGCGTGGCGCCCATGCTGATGTAGGCCGGCAGGCCGGCGAAGCGCCGGCAACTGTCGTCCAGCACGGTCAGCAGCGAGTCGTACGGCGAGGTGTCGATCTCGGCGGGCACGCCGGGCGGATAACTGTCGAGCCAGATCCGTTCCATATTGTTCGCTCGGCCTCCTCAGGGGCCGGGCGGCGCGCCTGCGGCGGCGCCGGCCCGGGCCTTGTTCTTGTAGAACTGCTTGTCGGCGATGTACACCGTGCGCTCGACCACCGCGTACACCACGCCCTCGCGGTCCTTGAGCTCGACCACGTACAGGCGGGTGGTCTCGTGCCGGCGCGCCAGCTCGGCGCGTATGGCGGCGATGTCGGCGCGGTCGATGCGGAAGTCGGCATACAGCGTGCGGTAGGCCGGCTTGCGGTAGCGGATGGTGGCCGCCTTGTCCCATACGATGGCGCCCGACCCGAGCGCCGACATCAGCAGCGTGGGATGGGCGCCGTCGGTTACCGCGAACAGCGAGCCGCCGTACATCGAGCCGACGATGTTGCGCGTGCGCCGCACCAGCGGCAGCTTGATGCGCAAATGCGTGAAGTCCGGCGAAACGTGCACGACGCGCCCGCCAGTGGCCCGGAAGGCCGGATGCAGGTTGAACCCGGCCCGCATCAGGCGGGCCCGCCACCTGGGCGGCAGCTTCTGGAACCAGTACGGTTTCACGGCGGCTAGAGGGCCTCGAAGATGCCGGCCGCGCCCATGCCGGTGCCCACGCACATGGTCACCATGCCGTACTTGCCGCCGGTGCGGCGCAGGCCGTGCACCACCGTCGCGGTGCGGATCGCGCCGGTGGCGCCCAGCGGGTGCCCGAGCGCAATCGCGCCGCCCAGCGGGTTGACCTTGGCGGCGTCGAGCTGCAGGTCGCGGATGACGGCCAGGGACTGCGCGGCGAAGGCTTCGTTCAGCTCGATCCAGTCGAGATCCTGCTGGGCGATGCCGGCGCCGGCCAGCGCCTTGGGAATGGCGAGCTTGGGGCCGATGCCCATGATTTCCGGCGGCACGCCGGCCACCGCGAAGCCGGCGAAGCGCGCCAGCGGCGCCAGGTTGAGCTCGCGCACGACCCGTTCGGACACCAGCACCACGGCCGCGGCGCCGTCGGACATCTGCGAACTGTTGCCGGCGGTGACCGAGCCGCGCGCCGCGAAAACAGGCCGCAGCTTGGCCAGCGCTTCGGCGCTGGTGTCGGGGCGCGGGCCTTCGTCGCGCTCGGCCACGCGTTCGGCGGCGCGTACTGCGCCCGCTTCGCCCGGCAGGTGCGACACCACGGTATAAGGGGTGATCTCGGCGTCGAAGTATCCCGCCGCGATGGCGGCGCAGGCCTTCTGGTGCGACGCCAGCGCGAAGGCGTCCTGGTCTTCGCGCGAAATGTTCCATTGCGCCGCGACTTTCTCGCCGGTCAGGCCCATGCCGTAGGCCATGCCGAGATGCTCGTCGCCGGCGAAGATGGCGGGGTTGATGGCGACCTTGTTGCCCATGATCTGCGGCATGGCGCTCATGGATTCGGTGCCGGCGGCGATCATCACGTCGGCCGCGCCCAGGCGGATGCGCGCCGCCGCGTCGGCCACGGCCTGCAGGCCCGAGGCGCAGAAGCGATTGACCGTCACGCCGGGCACGTTGTCCGGCAGGCCGGCCAGCAGCAGGCTCATGCGCGCCACGTTCATGCCTTGCTCGGCCTCGGGCATGGCGCAGCCGGCGATCACGTCCTCGACGCGCGCCGGGTCCAGCGCCGGCACCTGGGCCAGGGCGGCGCGCAGCGCGGCGGCCAGCATGTCGTCGGGGCGCGTGGTGGCGTAGATGCCGTTGCGCTTGCCCACCGGCAGGCGGGTGGCGGCCACGATATAGGCGTCCTGGATCTGTTTGCTCATCTTGGTTCCTCAGTTGCGCAGCGGTTTGCCGGTTTCCAGGGTGTGGCGGATGCGCGCCTGCGTCTCGGGCGTGCGCAGCAGCGCCACGAACTCGCGGCGCTCCACGGCCAGCAGCCATTCCTCGTCGACGCGCGTGCCGGCCTCGACTTCGCCGCCGCACAACGCCACGGCAGCGGCATGCGCGACCCGGTAATCGTGCGCGCTGATCATGCCGCCTTCGCGCATGTTGACCAGCACCATGTCGAAATTGGCGATGCCGGTGCGCCCGGCCACCGGCACCGCGCGCGGCCGCGGCGGCGGCGCGTGGCCGGCATCGGCCGCCGCGCGCGCCTGGCGCAGGGCCACCCACAGCAATTCGTCGGGATGGAACACCACCGGGTCGCCGGCTTGCGCGTAGCCCATGTCGATGGCGTGCAGCGCGCTCTTGGCGACCTGTGCGGTGGCAATGTTCTGGAATACCGGTTGCAGGTGCGGGAAGACTTCGGCCGGCGTGGCGGTGGTGGCGGCCAGGGCGGCGGCGCGCACCGCCAGCGCCTTGCTGCCGCCGCCGGCCGGCACCAGGCCGACCCCGGCCTCGACCAGGCCGACGTAGCTTTCGAGCGCCAGCACGCGATGGCTGCAGTGCATCAGGAATTCGCAGCCGCCGCCCAGCGCCATGCCTTGCACGGCGGCCACGGTGGGCACGCGCGCGTAGCGCAGCGCCAGCGAGGCGCGCTGGAATTTCTCGACCGTGGCTTCCAGCAGGTCGAACTGGCCGGCGGCGCAGGCCTGCGCCACCTGCGCGAGGTTGGCGCCCACCGCGAACGGCGCGTCATGCCACAGCACCAGGGCGTCGAGCTCGCGCTCGCTGTGGGCGACCGCGTGCATGACGCCGTCCAGCACCTCGGCGCCGATCGTGTGCATCTTGGAAGTGAACGACAGGATGCCGATGCCGGCATCGAGTTCGGGCAGGTGCCACAGGCGCACGCCGTCGTTTTCCCATAGCGTCGCGCCGCGCGTGGCGGCGGCCTCGCCAGCCACCCGTTCCGGGAACAGCTGGCGCGCATAGACGGGCAGCGTCGAGCGCGGCTGCGGCTGGCCGGTGCGCGGCGAGTACGAGCCTTGCTCGCCGTGCACGCCGGCGCGGCTGTCTTCGCGCGCCCAGGCCGGCAGCGGCGCGCCGCTCATGGCGCGGCCGGCGGCGATATCCTCGGAAACGGCGGCGGCAATGGCCTGCCAGCCGGCGGCCTGCCAGGTTTCGAACGGCCCCTGCGACCAGCCGAAGCCCCAGCGCATGGCCAGGTCCAGGTCGCGCGCGTTGGCGGCGATGTGCTCGAGCTGGAATGCGCTGTAGTGGAAGATGTCGCGGAACAGGCTCCAGAGGAACTGCGCCTGCGGGTGCGCGCTGGCGCGCAGCGCGGCAAAGCGCTGCGCCGGCTCGCGCTGCTTGAGGATGGCGTCGACCTCGTCGGCCACCGCGCCGGCCGCGGGCCGGTAGTCGCCGGCGGCCGGGTCCAGCACGCGGATCTCCTTGCCGACCTTGCGATATACGCCCGCGCCGCTTTTCTGGCCCAGCGCGCCGCGCGCGATCAGGGCGTCGAGCCAGGCGGGCAGGTGGAAATGCGCATGCCACGGGTCGTCCGGCAGCTTGTCGCGCATGGTTCCCACCACGTGGGCCAGCGTATCCAGGCCGACCACATCCGCCGTGCGGTAGGTGGCGCTCTTGGGCCGGCCGATCCTGGGGCCGGTCAGGGCGTCGACTTCGTCGAAGCCCAGGCCCAGGCGCTCGGTATGGTGCAGCGCCGCCAGGATGGAGAACACGCCGATGCGGTTGGCGATGAAATTGGGCGTATCCAGCGCGCGCACCACGCCCTTGCCCAGCCGCGTGGTCAGCCAGCTTTCGAGTTCGTCGAGCACGGCGGGCCGGGTGTGCGGCGTGGCGATCAGTTCCACCAGCCGCATGTAGCGCGGCGGGTTGAAGAAGTGCACCCCGCAGAAGCGCGCGCGCAGCGCGGCGGGCAGGGCGTCGGCCAGTTCGCCGATCGACAGGCCGGAGGTGTTGGAGGCCACGATGGCGTCCGCCGCGACATGCGGCGCGATGCGCTCGTACAGCGCCGTCTTCCAGTCCATGCGTTCGGCGATGGCCTCGATCACCAGGTCGCAGCCGGGCAGGCGGTCGAGATGGTCGTCGTAGTTGGCCGGCGTGATCAGGTCCAGGCGCGACGGGCTGGCCAGCGGCGCCGGCTCGAGCTTTTTCAGGCCGGCCAGCGCCTTGTTGGCGATGGCATTGCGGTCGCCTTCCTTGGCGGTCAGGTCGAACAGGGTGACCGGCACGCCGGCGTTGGCCAGGTGCGCGGCGATCTGCGCGCCCATGACGCCGGCGCCGAGCACGGCGGCGTGTTTGACGATGAACTTGCTGCTCAAAATGGTCTCCTTGAGGCGGCGGGCGCGCGGCCGGGCCAGCGGCCGCGGCCATGCGCCGCGGGTGTGCCCGATGCGGCCGTCAGAACCGGGTGGACACCTGGATGCCCAGGATGTTCCCCTTGCTGCGGTAATCGCCGGCGACGCGCCCCTTGGTGAGCGCGCTGCCCGAGTCGGTGTCGATGTCGGTGTCGCGCAGATACAGGTAGGTGTAGCCGACGTCGATGCGCGTGTCCTTGCTTGCCTGGTACTGTACCCCCGTCGAGAACCACCAGCGGTCGGTGTCGGGCAGCGAGGTGGGGCGGTCGGACGGGTTGTGCACGGGGGACTGGTCCCAGGCCACGCCGAAGCGCCATTTCCATTTCGGCGCGAACTGGTAGTTGGCGCCCAGGGCGACCCGCCAGCTGTCGCGGAACTCGAGCGGCAGCGTGTCGGTGGGGCCGCCGTCGTTCTTGATCTTCAGTTCCTGGATGCTGCTCCAGCCCGTCCATGATACGTCGGCCAACAGTTCCCAGCGTTCGTTCAGCTGGTGCGCGGCGCTCAGGATCAGCGTATCGGGCAGGTCGACCGAGGCCTCGGCGTCGTACGACAGCGAACGGCCCGGCGCGAACCCGTCGATGTCCGTGTCGCCCTTGGCCTTGTGCTTGATCTTGGACCGGTAGGACAGGCCGATGCGGGTGTCCTCGGTGGGCTGCAGCATGATGCCGGCATTCCATCCCCACGCGTCGCCGTCCAGGTTCAGGTCGGCGTCGCCCGGCAGGAACGGCCCCATGGGCGTGACCGGCACCACCACTTTCTTGGTGTATTGCGCGTCGATGTACTGGTAGTTCAAGCCGAAGCCGATCGAGAACTGGTCGTTGACCTTGTAGGCCACCGACGGGTTGATATTGATGGTCTTGATGTCGAACTTGGTGGAATGGTATTGGCCGACCCAGTCGTCGTCGTATTCGGTCATCAGGCCGAACGGCGCTCCCATGCCGACGCCGACGAACCATTTTTCCGTGAGCTGCCACGAGAAGTACGCATTGGGCACCACGCCCAGGTTGCCGGCATCGCCGCCGTTGCCGCCGGTGGGCGCGCCGCCGCCCAGCGCCAGCGGGTTGCGGCTGTTGCCGTTGTCGCGGAACTTGAACGACGGCCAGATGGCGTTGACGCCGGCCGACACGCTGAAGCCGGGCAGGTAGGTCATGCCCGCCGGGTTGAAGTAGATGGTGCTGGCGTTCTCGGCGACCGCGGCCGAGCCGGCATAGGCATTGCCCAGGCCGCTGGCGTTCTGTTCAAGCAGCTGGAATCCCGCCGCATGGACGACGCCCGTGCCCGCCGCCGCAAGCGCGGCGGACAGGGTGGTCAATGCCAATGTTGCTTTCTTCATGGTGTGTCTCCTCCTTCAGGCGGCAAAAAGCTTGTCTCGCTGCGTTGGCGTGTTGTGATTTATGGCGCCGGCGGCGGCGCGGCGGCCGCGGCCCGGTCGGTTGTCCTGGCGGCAACGGGCGCGCTGGCCGTCGCGTGATAGTGCAGTGGTCCGCCGGTAAAGGGGGCGAAGCCGGTGCCGAAGACCACGCCGGCGTCGGCCAGGTCGGCGTCGGCCACCACGCCGTCGCGCACCTGTTGCCGGGCGCGCTCGATGAGCGGACGCACCAGGCGCAGCGCCAGTCCGGCCGGCGGCGTGGCGGCCTGGCCCTTGCCGGGCTTGCCGTCTTGCCACGTGTAGAAGCCGCGGCCGGTCTTGCGGCCCAGGTCGTTGCGCGCGACGCGTCCGGCCAGGCAGCGCGGCGGCTCGGCCTGGTCAGTGAGCTGGCGGCCGGCCGCCATGGCGATGTCCAGGCCGACGGTGTCGGCCAGCTCGAGCGGCCCCATGGGCATGCCGAAATCCGTCATGGCGCGATCGATGGTCTCGGGCGCCAGCCCTTCGTCGACGCAACGCATGGCCTCGAGCAAATAGGGGGCCAGCACCGCGTTGACCAGGAAGCCCGGCGCGTCGCGCACCGGCAGCGGCAGCTTGCCGATCTGGCCGACGAAGGCGCAGGCGCGCGCCTGCGCGTCGTCGCCGTCCGCGCCGGCCTGCACCACTTCGACCAGCGGCATCTTGGCCACGGGGTTGAAGAAGTGAATGCCGACCAGCCGCCCGGGCTGCGCCAGGCCCTGGCGCAGCGTGGCCAGCGACAGGCTCGAGGTGTTGGTGGCCAGCAGCGCGCCCGGCTTCAGGCGCGGTTCGATGGCGCGGTAGAGCGCCTGCTTGGCCTCGGCCTGTTCGGTGATGGCCTCGATGACCAGGTCGGCGCGCGCCACCCCGGCGCCGGCGGGATCGGGCGTCAGCCGGTCGGCCGCGGCCCGCGCGGCGCGCGGGTCCTTGAGCTTGCGCGTGAACAGGTCGGCGGCGCGGCCGATGGCCGGCGCGATGCGCGCCGCGTCCTGGTCTTGCAGGGTGACGGCCAGGCCCTTCAGCGCGCACCAGGCGGCGATGTCGCCGCCCATGGTGCCGGCGCCGACCACGTGCACGTGCCTGATCGGCGCGGCGTCGGCGGCCGGCTTGCCGTTGGCCTTCAGGCGTTCTTGCAGCCGGAACACGCGCAGCAGGTTGCGCGCGGTGTTGGAGGTAAGGATGCGGTCGACGATGTCGGGCGCGCGCAGGGCATTGCCGCCGTGGCGCGCCCACAGCGTGACGATGGCGGCGGCCGCCGGATAGTGGCCCTGTGGATCCTTGGCGGCGACTTGGCGCAGCGCGCGCCGCTCGACCAGTAGCTTGAGCGGCCAGCGGTCCAGCCAGCCGGCCGGGCCGCGCGCGCGCCGCGGCGCCTTGCCCGAGCGCACCTGGGCGCGGGCCGCCGCGTCGGCCAGCCGGGGCGGCACTTTGGCATCGACCAGGCCCAGCGCCGCGGCCCTGCGCGCGTCGGCCGGGCGACCGGTCAGCATCATGTCGAGCGCCGCCGGCGGGCCGATTAGGGCCGGCAGGCGGCGCATGCCGCCCCAGCCGGGGAAGATGCCGAGCATGACCTCGGGCAGCGCCAGCGACGTGCCGGGCTCGTCGACGGCCAGGCGGTAGCGGCAGGCCAGGGCCAGTTCCAGCCCGCCGCCCAGGCAGTGGCCGCGGATCAGGGCCAGCGTGGGGTAGGGCACGGCGGCCAGGCGGTTGAACAGGTGCCAGCCGCGCTCGACCAGCGCGCGCGCCTGTTCGGCAGTGCGCAGTTCGGAGAATTCGTCGACGTCGGCGCCGGCGATGAAGCCGGCTGCCTTGCCGGAGCGGACCACCAGGCCTTGCGGGGGATCGGCCTGCAAGGCGTCGAGCACGGCGGAGAGTTCGGCCATGACCTCGGCCGACAGGGCATTGACCGCGGCGCCGGCCCGGTCCAGCGTGAGCCAGGCCAGCCCGTCGGCATGGCGTTCGAGCCGCCAGTGGCGCCAGGCGTGGGGCGTTGCGGTGTTCATGGGGTGGCCTCCGTCTCGACCAGCATGGCGCCGCCCTGGCCGCCGCCGATGCAGATAGCCGCCACGCCGCGCCGCAAGCCGCGTGCCCGCAGCGCCTGCAGCAGGTGCAGCACGATGCGGGCGCCCGAGGCGCCGACCGGATGGCCCAGCGCGATGGCGCCGCCATCGACGTTGAGGCGGGCCTGGTCGAGCGGGCCCCAGGCGCCGGTGCCCAGGTGCTCGCGGCAGTATGTTTCATCTTCCCACGCCGCCAGGCAGCCAAGGACTTGCGCGGCGAAGGCTTCGTTGATTTCCCACAAGTCCGGATCGTTGAGCGCCAGCCCATGGCGTTGCAGGATGGGCGTGGCCGCATGCACCGGGCCGAGGCCCATCTGGGCCGGGTCGAGCCCGGCCCACTGCGTGTCCACGATGCGGCCCAGCGGTTGCAGGTTCCAGCGCCGGACGGCCTCTTCCGAGGCCAGCAGCAGCAGGGCCGCGCCGTCGGTAACTTGCGAGCTGTTGCCGGCGGTGATGTTGCCCCACGGCTTGTCGAACACCGGCCGCAGCTTGGCGAGCCGTTCCGGCGTGGAGTCGTCGCGCACGCCGTCGTCTTCGGCGTACAGCGTCCCGCGCGCATCCATCAGCGGCACGATTTCGTCGAGCGCCCCGGCGGCCCGGGCGGCCAGCACGCGCGCATGGCTGCGCGCCGAGTAGGCGTCCATCGCGGCGCGGTCGATGCCGAAGCGCGTGGCGAGGTTCTCGGCGGTCTGGCCCATCGACAGGCCCACCACCGGGTCGGTCAGGCCCTTGACCAGCCCGATGACCGGCGCCAGGCCGCGCCACGGGAAGGCGCGCAGCGCGGCCAGCCGCTGGCCCGCGCCGCGCGAGGCATACCAGCGCGCCAGCCAGCGCGTCATGGCGTCGGACACCAGCAGCGGCGCGCGCGACAGGGCATCCACGCCGCCGGCCAGCACCAGCGAGGCGCGGCCGGTCTGGATATCGGCGATGGCCGAATCGAGCGCCTGCATGCCCGAGGCGCAATTGCGCATGACCGTCCAGCCGGGCACGCGATGGCCGCAGCCAAGGCGCAGCGCGATGACGCGGCCGATATTGACTTCGTCGGGCGAGGGCGCCGCGCAGCCGATGATGACTTCGTCCAGGTCGGAGGGCGCGAAGGGCTGGCGCAGCAGCAGCGCGCGCCCGGCCTGCACCGCGAGGTCGGCGGCCGAGAACGGGCCGGGCGCGTTGCGCGCCTTCAGGAAAGGGCTGCGCGCGCCGTCCACGACATAGATGGGAGTGGGCGTCATGGGGGCTCCTTTGCGGATATCCTACGCCGCTTTGCGCTGCGCGCCAGGCTGGAGCGCGCCGGTGATGCCAAAATCAAACGGAAAGTCATCGACGCGGATCACCTGGTCGCGCAGCGCATCGCGGCGCTTGATCAGTTCGTAGTCCTGGCGCTCGATGCCGCCCGCCGCATAGGCCGCGTCGGCCAGGTCGCGCACATTGGCGCGCGGGTCGCCGTCGAGCGCGCCGGTCTTTTCGTAGGCGCGCAGCCGCGCGTCGGCCAGCTCGGCCGCCAGCGTGGCGGCCAGGGCCTGTTCGAGCGCGCCGACCGGCTCGTCGGCGCCGGCGGGCAGGTGGCAGCTGGCAGTCAGGCGATCGCGCGCCGCGCCGGGCTCGGTGAGCAGGCGCGCGACCTGCTGGCCGAGCGCATCGGAGGGCGCGCGCTGCGGCTGGCCCCAGGGAAACACCACGCGGCGCAGCATCCAGGCCATGGAACGGCGCGGCAGGTTTTCCAGCACGCCATCGAAGGCCTGCTGCACGCGCAACAGGGCGTCCTGCAGCGCCCAGTGCGCCAGCGGCGCGTCGGCGGCCTGCCGGCCGTCGTCCTCGAAGCGCTTGAGCACCGCCGAGGCCAGGTACATCTGCGAGAGAATGTCGCCCAGCCGCGCCGACAGGCGCTCGCGGCGCTTGAGGCTGCCGCCCAGCAGCGCCATCGATGCGTCGGACAGCAACGCGAAAGCGCATGAATAGCGGCTCAGCTGCCGGTAATAGCGGTGCATCTCGGGCGCCGCGGCGGCCGGCACGCGGGCCAGGCGCGCGCCGGTCAGCGCATGGCCCGCGGCGCGCAGGGCGTTGCCGGCCACGAACGCCACGTGGCGCCAGAATGCGCGGTCGAACGCATGCAGGCCGCGCCGCGCGTCGGCGTCGCCGGCGGCCCGCATTTCCGCCAGCACATAGGGATGGCAGCGGATCGCGCCCTGGCCGAAGATGATCAGGCTGCGCGTCAGGATGTTGGCGCCTTCCACCGTGATGCCCACCGGCACCTGCTGGTAGGCGCGGCCCAGGAAGTTGGACGGCCCCAGGCAGATGCCCTTGCCGCCGATCACGTCCATGCCGTCGTTGACCACCTGGCGCGCGCGTTCGGTGACGTGGTATTTCACGATGGCCGATACCACCGAGGGCTTTTCGCCCAGGTCCACCGCGCCGGCGGTCATGACGCGCGCCGCGTCCATCAGGTAAGTGTGGCCGCCGATGCGCGCCAGCGCTTCCTCGACGCCCTCGAAGCGGCCCACCGGCGTGCGGAACTGGCTGCGCACGCGGGCGTAGGCGCCCACGGCCCGCGCGGCCAGCTGCGACATGCCGGTGTTCGAGGCGGGCAGCGAAATCGAGCGGCCGGCGGCCAGGCATTCCATCAGCATGCGCCAGCCCTGGCCGGCCATGGCCGGGCCGCCGATGATGAAGTCCAGCGGCATGAACACATCGGTGCCGCGCGTCGGGCCGTTCATGAACATGGCGTTCAGCGGAAAATGCCGGCGCCCCGTTTCCACGCCGGGGTGGTCGTGCGGCACCAGCGCGCAGGTAATGCCTACGTCGGCCGGCCCGCCCAGCAGGCCGTCCGGGTCGTAGAGCCGGAACGCCAGGCCCAGCAGCGTGCAGACCGGCGCCAGCGTGATGTAGCGCTTGTCCCAGGTGACGCGCATGCCGAGCACTTCGCGGCCTTGCCAGAGGCCTTTGCAGACGATGCCGCGATCGGGGATGGCGGCCGCGTCGGAGCCGGCCCACGGGCTGGTCAGCGCGAAGGCGGGCACTTCCTCGCCGCGCGCCAGGCGCGGCAGGTAATGGTGCTTCTGTTCCTCGGTGCCGTAGTGCAGCAGCAATTCGGCCGGCCCCAGCGAATTGGGCACCATGACCGACACGGCCAGCGCCGACGAACGGGTCGACAGCCGGGTCACCACCTGCGAATGCGCGTAGGCCGAAAAGCCCAGGCCGCCGTATTCGCGTGGAATGATCATGCCCAGGAAACCGTTGCGCTTCAGGTAGTCCCAGGTCTCGGCGGACAAGTCATAGCGCTTGTGGGTGACGTCCCAGTCGTCGACCAGGCGGCAGGCTTGCTCGGTTTCGTTGTCCAGGAAGCGCTGTTCGTCCTCGGTCAGGCGCGGGCGCGGCAGGGCCAGCAGGCGGGCCCAGTCCGGGCGGCCCCGGAACAGCTCGCCTTCCCACCATACGGTGCCGGCCTCCAGCGCGTCGCGCTCGGTATCGGACATTTGCGGCAGCACCTTGCGGTAGGCATTGAACAGGGGCCGGGATAGTAGCGCGCGCCGGACCGGCCGCACGCCAAGTAGGACGGCGGCCAGGGCCGCCAGGATGCCGACCGTAAGCAAGAAACCGCTCATATCGTCTTGTCTCCGTTATATGCGTGCGCGGGCGGGGTCAGCCCGCGGGATGTTGCGGCAGCGGGGCGCGCAGGCCGCCCAGCAGGAAACTCATCAGGCGCGGCAGCAGCCGTTCGGGGTCGTGCTCGCGGTCGGTGTCTTCCAGGCTCCAGCCCATGGCCAGCCGCAGCACTTCCGTGCCCACGATGGCGTACGAGGTGGCCCCCAGCATGAATTGGAAGCGCCAGATCACTTCGGCGCGCGGCACGTCGGGCAGGGCCTTGAACAGCGCCGCCTGGTAACGCTCCATCACGTCCGCGTATTCCTCCGCCACCAGCGCGCGGATGAACCCGGTCGGGTCGGTCATGGTGCGTTCGAGCAGCGGCAGGAAGTTCTTGCCGGCGTGATCGGGGCTGGCGGCCAGGCGCAGCAGCGTGCCGAAGAAGGCGTCGACGATTTGCGACGGCTTGAGCGGCTGGCCCGCGGCGCGCGCCTCGAGTTCGTCGAGCAGGCGCAGGCGTTCCTGGTTCAGCACCGCCAGGCGGCGCTTGAGCACGGCTTGCACCAGGGCTTCTTTCGAGCCGAAGTGGTAATTGACCGCCGCCAGGTTGACCCCGGCCTCGCTGGTGATCTGCCGCATCGAGGTGCCGTCGTGCCCCTGCCGGGCAAACAGGGCCTCGGCCGTGTCCAGGATGACTTCGCGGGTGGAAGGGGAACTGAGTTCGCTCATGGTCGAATTCATTCAAACGTTCGTTTTAACTAAGATTATAGGAATGCCCGCGCGGAATGCCAGTCCGCATTAACCCCAATAAGAGGGGTGGCGTCGCCGCCCGCGCGACAAAACCCCAATGGGAGGCGGGTCGCGCCCGGCAAGCGGGTGCCGGAGCGGTTACAGTCATGGCTGGCGCCGCGGCGAAATGCGGCGCGGCTATGCAGAGGTTTTGCCATGAATGATTCGTCCCATTTGCCGCCGGCGCACTGGAACCTGGACAGCATCGTCTCGGGGTTGCGGGCCGCGCGCGTCGACTGGCGCGGCCCGCGCGGGCGCCTGCGCGAAGACGCCGGGAACCGCGAATTCCCTTCGCAGGAAAGCCTGCGCGTCATCGTGCGGCAACTGTGCGGGGCCCTGTTTCCCATGCGCCTGGGTCCCATCGACCTGCGCGAAGAAGTCGAGGACTTCTACGTCGGGCACACCATCGGCGCCGCGCTCGACGCCTTGCTGCACCAAGTCTGCCTGGAGCTGCACCACATGGGCCGCAACGCGCCCGAGGCCGAGCCGGAGGCCAGCCTGCGCGCGCGCGCCACGCAGATCGTGCGGCAGTTCGGCGCCGCCTTGCCGCAGGTGCGGCGCGCGCTCGACCTGGACGTGACCGCCGCCTACCAGGGCGACCCGGCCGCGCACAGCGTGGACGAGGTGCTGTTGTGCTATCCCGGCGTCAGCGCCATGATCCACCACCGGCTGGCCAGCGTGCTCTACAAATTGGGCGTGCCCATGCTGGCGCGCATCGTGGCCGAGATCGCCCACGCCGACACCGGCATCGACATCCATCCCGGGGCCACCATCGGCAAGAGCTTTTTCATCGACCACGGCACCGGCGTGGTGATCGGCGAGACCGCCATCATCGGCGACCGCGTGCGGCTCTACCAGATGGTGACCCTCGGGGCCAAGCGCTTCCCGCCGGGCGAGAACGGCGAGCTCAAGAAGGGGCTGCCGCGCCACCCGATCATCGAGGACGACGTGGTGATCTACGCGGGCGCCACCATCCTGGGACGCGTCACCATCGGGCGCGGCTCGACCATCGGCGGCAATGTCTGGCTGACGCGCAGCGTACCGCCCGGCAGCAATGTCACGCAGGCCAGCCTGGTCAGCGACATGCCCGACTGCGGGCTGGGCGGCGCCTAGGGTTCGATGGACCAGCCCGCCCGCGCATCGGCCGCTCCGCCGGCCCGGCACGCGAACGCGCCGGACCTGGCCGCGCTGGGCCGGTTCATCGATGGCCACGCCGGCCTGTTCGTGTTGACGGGGGCTGGCTGCAGCACCGGTTCCGGCATTCCCGATTACCGCGATGCCGACGGCCAATGGAAGCGCAGCCCGCCCATCGATTTCCAGGCGTTCATGGGCAGCGAGCAGGCGCGGGCGCGCTACTGGGCGCGCAGCGCCGTGGGCTGGCGCCGCTTCGGCAAAGTGCGGCCGAATGCCGCGCACCGCGCCCTGGCGTGGCTCGAGGCGCAAGGCCGGCTGGCGTTGCTGGTCACGCAGAACGTCGATGGCCTGCACCAGGCCGCCGGCAGCCGCGAGGTGCTGGACCTGCACGGGCGGCTCGACGAAGTGCGCTGCATGCGCTGCGACTGGCGCGGCCCGCGCGCCGCGTGGCAGGTGGAACTGGACGGCCGCAATCCCGGCTGGGCCATGCTGGATGCGGCCGACGCCCCCGACGGCGATGCCGACCTGGAGGGCGTCGATTTCGCGTCCTTCGACGTGCCGGCCTGTCCGCGCTGCGGCGGCATCGTCAAGCCCGACGTGGTGTTCTTCGGCGAAAGCATTCCGCCCGAGCGCGGCGCCCGGGCGCGCGCCGCGCTGGCGCGGGCCGGCGCGGTGCTGGTGGTGGGGTCGTCATTGATGGTGCATTCCGGCTACCGCTACGTGCGCGCGGCGGCCGACGCGGGCCTGCCCATCGCGGCCCTGAACCTGGGCCGCACGCGCGCCGACGCCTTGTTCAGCCTGAAAGTGTCGCGTCCCTGTGCGCCGGCGCTTGATGCGCTGTACGGCCCGTTCACCGCGCAAGCCTGATCGCAAACTGCAAGTGCTTGGCCCGCCTGGGTTTTTTGTGGATGGCCCCAGGCTGTCCATAGGGTTGTCCACAGAAACTGGGGATAAGCCGGACGCGATTCAGGCGGGAGGGAAGTCGTCGCCCATCAGCGCCCGGCGGGCGGCATGCCAACTGCCGACATCGGGCGCGTACAGCAGGCCGCCGCTGCGGTGGGTGGGCTTGTAGGGGCTGGCATCGAAATGGGCCGAGAAGCCGCCGGCTTCGCGGTGCAGCAGCCAGCCGGCGGCGTGGTCCCAGGGGTCGAGCTTGTTGTAGAGCATGACGTGGCAATGGCCGGCGGCCGCCATGCGGTATTCGTGCGCGGCGCAGCGCAGCGACGCGGTGGTGGCCAGCGCGCCCAGGTTGCCGTTGACCGTGGCGCGCAGCGGTTCGGGCAAGGCGCCGGTGGAGATCAGGCCATCCATGTCGTGGGGCGGGGCCGGCTCGGCCACCTTGAGCGGGGTCTGCGTGCCGTCGCCTGCTTCGGACCAGGCGCCTTCGCCGCGCACGGCCATGGCCCAGTCGTGCGCCACGGGATCGTAGATGACGCTGGCCAGCACGTCGCCGCGATGGCACACCGCCACCATCATGCCGAACAGCGGCAGGCCGGCCACGAAATTGCGGGTGCCGTCGATGGGGTCGATGAGGAAGGCCAGGTCGGCGTCGACCAGCATGTTGAGCAGCGCCGGATTGCGGGCCGCGGCTTCCTCGCCGACCATCACGGCGCCGGGATGCAGCTTGGCCAGGCGCGCGGCGATGAAGCGTTCGGCCGCTTCGTCGGCGTCGGTGACGAGATCGCGCGGCGAGCTCTTGCTGTGCACCGCATCGGCCGGCAGCCTGCGAAAGCGCGGCATGACCTCGGCCTGTGCGGCCTCGGCCAGGATCGCGCCGATGCGGCGGGTGTCTTCGCGGGTATAGGATCGGGTCATGCCGGACTCTTCGGAAGGAGCCGCAAATCTAGCATGTTTGGATGGCGGGCAGGTTGATGCGCGGGCGGGTTCCAGGCCCGGCCGGAGCGGGGGAAGGTGTCAGACACCTTGTATCTTGGGCGCAGTGGTGATTAGCTATCCCCACTAGCGGATCTGGTGAGCTTGTTCAGACACCGAAGGCTTGAGACTTTGTCCTACAGATTAAGCGCCGGATCCTCCCTCTGAGAGCCGACTGGACACTGGACGGTAGCGAAGGGCTTGGAGCCCCTGGATGTACAAGGCAAGTGGGCGCAGTGGGCTTGGAGGCAGCGTCAATAGGAGTCCAAGTCTATGTTTTTTCTGGGAATTGATGTTTCAAAGGCGAAGCTGGATTGCGCGCTGTTGAGCGCCGAAGGGACCAAGCGCAAGACCAAGGTGGTGCCCAATACGGCGGCCGGGGTGCGGCTGTTGCTGGGTTGGTGCGCCAAGCAGGGCGCGCAGCCCGAGCAGTTGCATGCCGTGCTTGAGCCGACCGGGCCGTATCACGAGCAGGCCGGCACGGCGCTGCACGATGCGGGGGTGACGGTGTCGATGATCAACCCGGCGCAGGCTCGCGATTTTGCGGGTGCGCTGGCGGTGCGCTCGAAGACCGATGGAATCGATAGCTACGTGCTGGCACGCTATGGCCAGGTGCTGCGTCCGTCGGCCTGGCAGCCTGCGCCGCTGCACGCGCGGCAGTTGCGCGCGCTGCTGGCTCGGCGCGAGGCGCTGGTTCAGGATTTGCAGCGAGAACTCAACCGCCAGGAGAAGGCCCAGTTCGGCCGCTCGCCGCAACTGGTGACGGGCTCGATCAGCGAGAGCGTGGCGTTCTTGCGCGAGCAGCTCAAGCGCCTGGAGCGTGCGATCGACGACCATATCGATCGTCATCCGGACCTGAAAGAAGATCGCGAGCTGTTGACCAGCATCCCGGCCATCGGCCCGCAAACAGGCAATGCCATCCTGTCGATCATGCACAACCGGCGTATCGACTCGCCAGGGGCGTTGGCCGCTTACCTGGGTGTGGTGCCGGTGCAGCGCCAGTCCGGGACCAGCCTGTGCGGCCGAGCGCGGCTGTCCAAGGCCGGCCCGGCTCAGGTGCGGGCCATTCTCTACATGGCTGCCATCGTGGCCGTGCGGCGTAATCCGCACGTGCAGCAGCTCTATGCCCGCTTGCTCAAGGCCGGCAAAAGCAAGATGGCCGCGCTGGGCGCGGCCATGCGAAAGCTCACTCACTTGTGCTTCGGCGTGCTCAAAAACCGCACCCCCTACCGCAGTGACTACGCTTTAAATGCTTGACTGCCGAGACGGTATCTGTAGCCGAGTGTCTGACACGCGAGCGGAGGGGGAGGTGTCTGACACCCCATGAGACGGGCCCTGCCTGCCTGGGGCATCCCGGGGGGTGTCAGACACCTGACAGCGACACTGACCGCGGCGGGTGTCAGATACCGGTGCCTGGCAAGCTCATGCGCCCAGGTCGACGCACAGGTACTTCAGTTCGAGGTATTCCTCGATGCCGTACTTCGACCCCTCGCGGCCCAGGCCCGATTGCTTGACGCCGCCGAACGGCCCGACCTCGTTCGAGATGATGCCGGTGTTGATGCCGACGATGCCGTATTCGAGCGCTTCGGACACGCGCCAGATGCGCGCGTAGTCGCGCGTGTAGAAGTACGCGGCCAGGCCGAAGATGGTGTTGTTGGCCTGCTCGAGCACTTCGGCCTCGGTCTCGAACTTGAACAGCGGCGCCACCGGCCCGAAGGTTTCCTCGACGGCGAAGCGCATCGAGGCGGTGACGTCACGCACCACGGTCGGCTGGAAGAACGTGCCGCCCAGCGCGTGCGGCTGGCCGCCGGTGACCACCTTGGCGCCCTGGGCGGTGGCGTCGGCGATGTGTTCCTGCACCTTGGCGACGGCATTGCCGTCGATCAGCGGGCCCTGCACCACGCCGTCGGCGAAGCCGTCGCCCACTTTCATGGCTTCGACCTTTGCGACCAGCCGCTTGACGACTTCTTCATAGACGCCCGCCTGCACGTAGATGCGGTTGGCGCACACGCAGGTCTGCCCGGCGTTGCGGTACTTGGAGGCGAGGATGCCGTCCACCGCGCGGTCCAGGTCGGCGTCGTCGAAGACGATGAACGGCGCGTTGCCGCCAAGCTCCAGCGAGAGCTTCTTGATGGTGGGCGCGCATTGCTCCATCAGGGTGCGGCCCACTTCGGTGGAGCCGGTGAAGCTGAGCTTGCGCACGACTTCGCTTTCGCACAGCGCCGCGCCGATTTCGCGCGAACTGCCGGTGATGACGTGGAACACGCCGGCCGGCACGCCGGCTTCCTCGGCCAGCACGGCCAGCGCCAGCGCGGTCAGCGGCGTCTGCTGGGCCGGCTTGACCACCATGGTGCAGCCGGCGGCCAGCGCTGGGCCGACCTTGCGGGTGATCATGGCGGCGGGGAAGTTCCAGGGCGTGATGGCGGCGGTCACGCCGATGGGCTGCTTCAGCACCATCAGGCGCTGGCCACCCTTGGGGCTTTGCAGGATGTCGCCGTCGATGCGCTTGGCTTCTTCGGCGAACCATTCGAGGAACGAGGCGGCGTAGGCGATCTCGCCGGCCGCTTCGGCGACCGGCTTGCCTTGCTCCGACGTCATGATGGCGGCCAGGTCCTGCTGGTTGGCCATCATCAGCTGGGCCCATTTCAGCAGGATCGCGCCGCGTTCCTTGCCGGTCTTGGCGGCCCAGGCGGGCAGGGCGGCCGCGGCGCTGGCGATGGCCTGCTCGGTTTCCTTGCGCCCCAGCTTGGGCACCGAGACGATGGTCTTGCCGGTGGAGGGGTTGTCGACCGGGATCGCGGCGGCGCCGCCGGCGCCTACCCATTTCCCGTCGATGTAGCAGGCGTCGCGCAGCAGTTCGGCGCGCTTGAGCGGATGGGACAGTTGCGACATGAATGCTCCTTGATATGGAAAGCGCGAAAACGGCTCGCCGGCCCGCCGCGTCCGGGCGGGCGCGGCGGGCCGGATGTGGTCCGGAGGATGCCGCCTTCAGGCGGTCAGGACATCGGCGAGGATATCCAGGGCCCGTTCGAACTGGGCATCCGGGATGGTCAAGGGATACAGGAAGCGCAATACGTTTCCGTATACACCGCAGCTTAGCAAAATCAGGCCGCGCTTGAGCGCTTCGTCCTGCACGCGCTTGACCGCCTGGGCATCGGGTTGGCCGGTGGCGGGGTCGTTCAGTTCCAGCGCGACCATCGAGCCCAGCCCGCGCACATCGGCGATGGCCGGGCAGCGGGGGCGCAGGCTGGCGAGGCGCTCCTGCAGGCGGCGGCCCAGCTCCGCGGCGCGCTCGCACAGCCGTTCTTCCTCGATCACGCCCAGCACGGCGTGGGCGGCCGCGATGGCCAGCGGGTGGCCGGCGTAGGTGCCGCCCAGGCCGCCCGGGGCCGGGCCGTCCATGACTTCGGCGCGGCCCACCACGCCGGAGATCGGGAAGCCGCCGCCCAGGCTCTTGGCCATGGTGATCAGGTCGGCCTCGACCGCGTGGTGCTGCATGGCGAACAGCTTGCCGGTGCGCGCGAAACCGGTCTGCACTTCGTCGGCGATGAGCAGGATGCCGTGCTCGTCGCAGACCTTGCGCAGCGCGTTCATCAGTTCCGGCGGCGTGATGTTGAAGCCGCCTTCGCCCTGCACCGGCTCGATGATGATGGCCGCCACGCGCTTGGGATCGATATCCGACTTGAACAGCAGGTCGAGTGCCTTGAGCGAGTCGGCCACGCTGATGGCCTGCGTGGCATTGGGGAAGGGCACGTGGTAGATGTCGCCCGGCATGGGGCCGAAGGCCAGCTTGTAGGGCGCCACCTTGCCGGTCAGCGCCATGCCCAGCATGGTGCGGCCATGGAACGAGCCCGTGAACGCCACCACGCCCGAGCGGCCGGTGTAGGCGCGCGCGATCTTGACGGCGTTCTCGACCGCTTCCACCCCGGTGGTGAAGAAGGCGGTCTTTTTCAGGCCGCCGATGGGCGCCAGGGCGTTGATGCGCTCGGCCAGCGCCACGTAGCCTTCATACGGCACGATCTGGTAGGCGGTATGGGTGAACGCCTCGAGCTGGGCGGCCACGGCGGCCTTCACCTTGGGATGGCGGTGGCCGGTGTTCAGCACGGCGATGCCGCCGGCGAAATCGATGTATTCCTTGCCGGTGTGATCCCACAGCGTGGCGTTTTCCGCGCGCACGGCATAGAAGTCGCACATCACGCCCACGCCGCGCGGCGTGGCGAGCGAACGGCGCGTGTTCAAGTCTGGGTTCTGCATATCAACAACCTCGATGGCAAACGGTCAGGCCGCGCGGATGCGGCGGGAAGCGCCGGCGCCGCCGGGCGGCGCCTGTCAATGGGTTATTTAATGCTAAGATGGCTCCATTCGTAGGAACCACTGCAGCAAAACAGGTAGAACCAATTGCGATCCCTTGCCGGCGACCTCCTGCAGCTGCGGCTGGGCGAACCCGGCGACGGGCCGATGAACAAGCGCCTGTACCAGGGCATCCGCGAAGCCATCCTCGAAGGCGCCATCCCCGCCGGCACGCGGCTGCCGGCCTCGCGCGACCTGGCGGCCGAGCTGGGCATCGCGCGCAATACCGTGGTGCACGTCTACGGCCAGTTGCTGGCCGAGGGCTATACCTACAGCCGCCAGGGCAACGGCACCTTCGTCACCGATTCGGTGCCCGACACCTACCTGGCCAGCGGCCGCGGCCAGCGCCATGCCAGCGCCGCGCAGCCCGGCGCCGCGCTGTCGCGGCGCGGCGCGCAGATCGTCGACGAGGTCTCGGCCTCGCCCTACCAGTGGGGCGCCTTCATGCCCGGCGTGCCCGACGTCACCGAGTTCCCGCACAAGAAGTTCGGCCGCATCGTCGGCGCGCTGTGGCGCGATCCCGCGCCGGACATGCTCAGCTATTCGTACGGAGGCGGCCTGCCCGCGCTGCGCGAGGCGCTGGCCCAGCATCTTTCGCTGACGCGTTCCGTCGATTGCGAGCCGGACCAGATCATCATCGTGGAGGGTTCGCACCAGGCCATCGACCTGGCCACCCGCATCCTGGGCGACCCGGGCGACGTGGCCTGGGTAGAGAACCCCGGATACTGGGGCGCGCGCAGCGTGCTGGCGGCCAACGGCATACGCATCGTGCACCAGCCGGTCGACGAGGAAGGCATGCAGGTGCCGACGCAGGCCGACGGCGCGCCGCCGCGTTTCGTGTTCGTCACGCCGTCGCACCAGTATCCGCTGGGCCCGGTGATGTCGCTGGCGCGGCGCCGGCAACTGCTGGCCATGGCGCGCGGCTGGGGCAGCTGGATCATCGAGGACGACTACGACAGCGAATTCCGCTTCTCGGGCCGGCCCATCGCCTCGCTGCAGGGCCTGGAGCCCGACGCGCCGGTGATTTACCTGGGCACGTTCAGCAAGACGCTGTACCCGGGCCTGCGGGTCGGCTACCTGGTGCTGCCCAAGGCGCTGACGGCGGCATTCCAGGCGGCGCACGCCGAGCTCTACCGCGAGGGCCACCTGATGACCCACGCGGCGCTGGCGACATTCATCGCCGAAGGCCACTATGCGGCGCATATCCGCCGCATGCGCATGCTGTATGCGCGCCGGCGCGCCATCCTGGTCAATCTCATCGAGCGCCGCCTGGGCGCGCAATGGCTGCATCGCGATTCCAGCGACGCGGGGCTGCACCTGGTGCTGAACTTGCCGCCCGACATGGACGACGCGCGGGTGGTAGAGGTGGCGCGGGCGCGCGGGGTGCTGACGCGTCCGCTGTCGCGCTACTACGCGGCGGGCACGCCGGGGCGCCGCGGCTTGCTGCTGGGCTACGCCTGCGTGCCCGACAGCGAGATCGCGCGCAAGTTCGAAGTGCTGCTGCAGAGCCTGGCCCAGGTCGACCGGGAAAGGTAGGCGCGGGCGCGCCGCGCCATGCCGGCCAGGCGCGCGGTCATGCCGACACGGCGTTCTTGAGATAGCCGATGAAGGCCTTGCACGCTTGCGGCAGGACGCGGCCGGCCAGGGTCTGCACCTCGAAATGGCGTTCGTTCATCTCGCGGTCGCGCAACGCGACGGCGACGATATTGTCCCAGCGCAGGCGGTTGCGGATCGCCAGCTCGCCGCAGAAGGTCACCCCGCCGCCCGCGCTGGCGAAGCCCACCAGCGCGTCCAGGCGCTGGCTGGTGAACACCGGCTCGCACGGCAGCTGCTGGCGGCTGCAACTGATGTCGATGAGCTGCCGCAGCGTGGTGTCGCCATTCGGCAGGGCCAGCGGATAGGCGACCACCTGCGCCAGCGACAGGGCCCGCCGCCCGGCCAGCGGATGGTCGCGCGCCAGCACCGCGCGTATCGGCGCCGGGCTGCGCAGTTCGACCCGGATGCCGCGCTGCGACGCCAGGCCCAGCGTGATGCCGATATCGGCCTCGCCGTCGCGCACGCGGCGCGGGATGTCCTGCTGCGAGCAGGCCTCCAGCGAGAAGCGGATGCCGGCGTATTGGCGGCGAAAGGCGCTGATCACGGCCGGCAGGAAGTCCGAGGCATAGCCTTCGGTCGTGACCAGCCGCACCTGGCCGTGACGCAGCCCGCGCAGCGCCTGGATCTCCTCGACGATGCGGTCGGTGTCTTGCTGCATGCGGCCGGCATGGGCGGCCAGCAGCTCGCCCGCCGCATTGAGGGCCATGCCGCGCGCGCGCCGCTCGAACAGCAGCGTGTCCAGCTCGCGTTCCAGCCGGGCGATCTGCCGGCTGACCGCGGACGGCGCGACCTCGAGCCGGGCGGCCGCCGCGCTGACCGAGCCGGTGCGCACCACTTCCAGGAAATAGCGCAGCGCCATTTCCTGGAGTACCTGGGTATTCATCATGCGGCTCCTGGGCAAGGTTTGCGTTTGGCGCAATGAATCATTCTAACCATTGATCTTGCTGCACGGCTCGGTCTGCGCCTAGGATGAGCGGGCCCGCCATAGCACGAGATTCTTGCCGCCAGATGACTACCGCCGATCCGTCCCGTCTCCTGCATGCCTTGCGGCGGGCCGAGCCCCTGCTGTGGGTCCGGCCGGCCGCCTGCGCCGATGCCGCCGCGCCCGCGCCTGTCACGGCCGCGCAGGTGGAGCAGGCGCGCCTGCGGATGGCGCGCTTCGCGCCCCTGCTGGCGGAGCTGTTTCCTGAATTGCGCGCCAGCGGCGGCGCCATCGAGTCGCCGCTGTTGCGGGCCGATGCCATGCAGCAGGCGCTGGGCTTGCCGGCCGCGTCCGGCCGCCTGTGGATCAAGGCCGACCACCAGTTGCCGGTGGCCGGCTCCATCAAGGCGCGCGGCGGCATCCATGAGGTGCTGGAGTTCGCCGAGGGCCTGGCGCTGCGCGAAGGGCTGCTCGATGCCGGGGACGACTATCGCAAGCTCGGCGGTCCGGCGGCGCGCGCCTGCTTTGCCCGCTACCAGGTCGCCGTCGGCTCCACCGGCAACCTCGGGCTGTCGATCGGCGTCATGGCGTCGGCGCTGGGCTTGCGCGCGGCGGTGCACATGTCAGCCGACGCCAAGCCGTGGAAGAAGGCACGCCTGCGCGCCCGCGGCGTGGAGGTGATCGAGCACGCGGGCGACTATGAACAGGCGGTGGCGGCCGGCCGGGACCAGCTGCGGGCCGACCCGCGCGGCCATTTCGTCGACGATGAACGGTCGTCGTCGCTGTTCCTGGGCTACGCGGCGGCCGCCTGGCATCTGCGCGCTCAGTTGGACGCCGAAGGCATCCGCGTCGACGCGGAACATCCGCTGTTTGTCTACCTGCCTTGCGGCGTGGGCGGCGCGCCTGGCGGCATTGCCTTCGGCCTGCGGCAGTTGTTCGGCCCGCATGTGCATTGCTTTTTCGCCGAACCCACCCAGTCGCCGTGCTTCCTGGCGCGCATGATGGCCGGCTGCGGCCAGTTGCCGCCGCTGGCCGGGCCGCCTTCGGTGTACGACCTGGGGCTGCGCAACCAGACGGAAGCCGACGGCCTGGCCGTGCCGCGCGCCTCCGAGCTGGCCTACGCGGCGGTCGGCGCGTGGCTGGACGGCGTCTATACGGTGGCGGACGAGCGCCTGTTCGCCGACCTGGCGCGCCTGCACGACAGCGAGGGGCTGCGCATCGAACCGTCGGCGGCCGCGGGTTTCAGCGGCCCCGCCCGGCTGTGCGGCAGCGACGCGGGACGGACCTGGCTGCGCGCCCATGGACTGGTCGGCCGCCTGGCGCGCGCCACGCACCTGGTCTGGACCACCGGCGGGCTGTACGTGCCGGACGACGAATACGCGGGTTTCCTGCGCCGCGGCCGGCAGGCCGCGGCCGCTTCCTGAGCGCGGCGCAGTCCGTGCCAGCCTTTCCACCACCACAACCTCGAGTACACCCATGAAAATCCCGTTTCTCGGTGCCAGTCTCGCATGTGCCTGCTTGCTGGGCGGCGGTGCCGCCGCCGTCGCGCAGGATGTCTACCCCAACCGTCCCATCACGCTGGTGGTGCCCTTTCCGCCAGGCGGCGCCACCGATGTGGTGGGCCGCGTAGTGGCCAAGACGCTGGGCCAGAAGCTCGGCCAGACGGTGGTGGTCGAGAACCGCGCCGGCGCGGGCACGGTCATCGGCGCGGGCCACGTGGCCAAGTCGCCCGCCGACGGCTACACGCTGCTGGTGAGCTCGGGCAGCACCTTCACGGTCAACCCGGCGATCCGCAGCAACCTGCCCTATGATTCGGTCAAGAGCTTCGAACCCATCGGCATCGTCGGCCGCTCGGGCCTGGCCTTGCTGGCGAACCCGCAGGTGCCGGTCAAGAACCTGCAGGAATTCGTGGCCTATGTGAAGGATCCCGCCCATGGCAAGCCACCGTACGGGTCGTTCGGCACCGGCACGACCTCGCATTTCGTCGGCGAGGCCCTGCTGGCCGCGGCTGGCGTGCAGATGACGCACGTGCCCTACAAGGGCAGCGCGCCCGCCATGACCGACCTGATCGGCGGCCAGATTCCTTTTTCGGTGGACACGGTCGCGGCCGCGCTGCCGCAGGCCCGGCAGGGCAAGATCCGCGTGCTGGCCATCTCCGCGCCCAAGCCGTCGGCCTTCTTCCCGGATGTGCCGACCATGGCGCAGGCGGGGTACCCGAGCGTGAACATGGACACCTGGCTGATGATGGTGGCGCCGCGCGGCTTGCCAGCCCAGGCCAAGGCCCGGCTCGAGGCGGCGCTGCGCGACACGGTGGCCGACCCCGAGGTGCGCAAGAATCTGGAGGCGCTGGGATTCGAACCGGAGTATTCCGACGCCGCGGCCAGCGAGGCCTTGATCCGCACCGAGCTGGTCTCGATGCGCGAGATCGCGCAGCGCGCCAACATCAAAGTCGAATGAGGAGTGGCAGCATGGCATTGGACGAATCCCTGGTATCGCTTTCCGCGGTCGAATTGCGCCGCCTGATCGGCGCGCGGCAGGTGTCGCCGGTGGAACTGCTGGAGGCCTGCATCGAACGGATCGCGCAGGTCAACCCGTACGTCAACGCGGTCACCGCGACCGCCTACGAGCGGGCCCGCGGCGAGGCGCGCGAGGCCGAGCGCGCCGTGCTGGCCGGCCAGCCGCTGGGGCTGCTGCATGGCCTGCCGCTGGGGGTGAAAGACCTGGAGCCGACCGCCGGCGTGCTGACCACCTACGGCTCGCCGCTGTACCGCGGCCATGTGCCGGCCGACGATGTGGAACTGGTAGCGCGCCTGCGCCGGGCGGGCGGCATCGTCGCCGCCAAGACCAACGTGCCCGAGATGGGGGCCGGCGCCAACTCGCGCAATGCGGTATGGGGCGCCACCGGCAACCCGTTCAACCCTAACCTGAATGCCGGCGGTTCGTCGGGCGGCTCGGCGGCCGCGCTGGCGTGCGACATGCTGCCGGTCTGCACCGGCTCGGATACCGGAGGTTCGCTGCGGATCCCGGCGGCCAAGTGCGGCGTGGTCGGCTTCCGGCCCTCGCCCGGGGTGGTGCCCAGCGCCCGCAAGCCGCTGGGCTGGACGCCGATCTCGGTGGTGGGGCCGATGGGCCGCACCGTGGCCGACGCGTGCCTGCAACTGGCGGCCTCGGCCGGCGTGCATGCCGGCGACCCGCTCAGCTACCCGCTGGACCCGCTGCAATTCCTGCAGCCGCGGCCGGCCGACCTGGGCGCGCTGCGCGTGGCCTACACCGAGGACTTCGGCGCCTGCGCGGTGGACGACGGCATCCGCGCCGCCTTCCGCGCCAAGATCGCCGCCATGCGCCACTTGTTCGCCGCCTGCGACCCGGTGGCAATGGAACTGGGCGAGGTGCATCGCTGCTTCGACGTGCTGCGCGCCGAGGCATTCGTGGCCGGCATGCGCGACGCCTACGAGAAGGACCCGGACAGCCTGGGGCCCAACACCCGCGCCAACTACGAGATGGGCGCGGCCATGAGCCTGCTGGACAGCGCCTGGGCCCAGGCCGAGCAGACCCGCGTGCTCAAGCGCTTCCAGCAGGTCTACGCCGATTATGACCTGGTGCTGGCCCCCACCACGCCGGTCTCGCCGTTCCCCTGGACGCAGCTGTATGCCGACACCATCAATGGCGAACCGCAGGAAAACTATTACCGTTGGCTGGCGCTGACGTATGTCGTGACGCTGACCACGCACCCGGCCCTCACGCTGCCGTGCGGCCGCGACGCGCAGGGCATGCCGTTCGGGCTGCAGGTGATCGGCCCGTTCCGCGCCGACCTGCAGGTGCTGGCCGCCGCGCAGGCCATGGAGCAGGCCTTCGCCGGCATCGAGGCGCTGCGCCGGCCGCTTCCCGACCTGGCCGCCCTGCGTCCCGCCGAGCCTGCGCTGACGTCGATCGTCACCGCGCCGCCCACGCTGCCGGCCGGTGGGCAGGGCGGGGCGGTGTCGGCGGTGTAGCGGCTACGACCGGGCCAGCGCCGCCGCCAGGCCGGCCGCGTTGCGCATGCCCTGGTCCTGGTAGTTGGTGTTGAGCACCGCATGGGCCTGCCGCACGCGCTCGGCCAGGCGCTTGAGGCGCTCGGCCAGTTCGGCCAGTTCGGCCGGCGAGTATTCGTACTGGAAGCGGCCGGACGAGGCGCCGGTCATGTTGTTCCATGCGGCGGCGTTGCGCCCGTGCAGGCGCACGACGGCCAGGTCGGGATGGGTGGTTTCCCAGACGGCCGGCACGGTGTTGTCGGAGCCCTGGGGAGCGTCGACCACCGTATGCACCGCGCCCAGCTCGCGCTCGAAGGCCAGGGTGGACGCACTGGCGGCGGCGCTGTCGAACCAGCTGCGATGGCGGAACTCCACCGCCATCAGGTGCTCATCCAGGTGGCGCGCGCAGTCGCGCACCAGCGCCATGCCGCGCGGTTCGCGCCGCACCCAGGGGGCGAACTGGAACTGCACGGCGCCCAGCTTGCCCGCCAGCCGCAGCGGCTCCAGCGCCACCAGGAAGCGGCGCCACAGTTCGTCGCGCAGTTCGGCCGGCACTTGGCCGTAGTAGAGCGTGGGCGCGCTGCGCGCGGGGCTGCCGGGTGGCGCCGGCGCGTCGGCGTCGTCGCCGGACGCGCCCAGTTCGCGCCGGATATCGGCGGGCAGGGCACGCAGCGACGCGGCATGGCCGGTGAACAGCCGGAACGCCTTGACGTTGAAGACGAAGCGGCCCGGCGTGCGCGTGGCCCAGGCATGCGCCATGTGGCCGCTGGGCAGGCCGTAGTAAGTGGCGTCGACCTCGGCCATGCCGAACTGGCTGGCATAGTGGCGCAGGCGCGCCTCCGGCGTGCGCACGTGCGGCGGGTAGAAGCGGCCGCAGGCCAGCAGGGTGGGGTCGGTCCAGGAGGCGGTGCCGGTCAGGATGGACATGGCGGGAAGGCGGCCGGCGCGGCGGGGCGCCAGCGTGCGCGGGCCCTGGGCGACGGCGGCGGTCGAGTTCCGGTTATAGTCTGTATGAATATACAGTATTGTCTTCGTCCTTCCCCATGTCCGGTTCTCCTGATTCTGCTGCCGGCGCCGCTCGCGGCGACGCCGATTACCTGTCCGACCTGAACCCCGCCCAGCGCGAGGCGGCCGAGTTCGGCGTGGGCGCCCCGGCCGCGCCCGCGCTGCTGGTGATCGCCGGCGCCGGCTCGGGCAAGACCAGCACATTGGCGCATCGCGTGGCGCACCTGATCCTCAACGGGGCCGACCCGCAGCGCATGCTGCTGCTGACGTTCTCGCGGCGCGCCGCCCAGGAAATGGAACGCCGCGTCGGCACCGTGCTGCGGCGCGTGATGAAACTGCATCCCACCCAGCAGGCGCCCGCGTTGCCGTGGGCGGGCACCTTCCACAGCATCGGCGCGCGCCTGCTGCGCGACTGCGCCGGCCGCATCGGCTTGGCCGAAAGCTTCACCATCCACGACCGTGGCGACGCCGAGGACCTGATGGGCATGGTGCGCCACGAACTGGGCCTGTCGGCCACTGCCGAGCGCTTTCCGCTCAAGGGCACCTGCCTGGCCGTGTATTCGCGCGTCATCAACAGCCAGGCCCCGGTGGCCGAGGTGCTGAAGGACGCCTATCCCTGGTGCGCGCAATGGGAAGACGCGCTCAAGCGGCTGTTCGCCGCCTACGTGCAGGCCAAGCAGGACCAGCAGGTGCTCGACTACGACGACCTGCTGCTGTACTGGGCCGAGATGATGCAGGATGAAGTGCTGGCGCGCGACGTGGGCGGGCGCTTCGATCATGTGCTGGTGGACGAATACCAGGACACCAACCGGCTGCAGGCCGCCATCCTGCTGGCCATGAAGCCCGACGGCCGCGGCCTGACCGTGGTGGGCGACGACGCGCAATCCATTTATTCTTTCCGCGCCGCCACGGTGCGCAATATCCTCGATTTTCCATCGCAGTTCGCGCGCCCGGCCCATATCGTCGCGCTCGAGCGCAATTACCGTTCGACCCAGCCCATCCTGGACGCCTCCAATGCGGTGATCGGCCTGGCGCGCGAGCGCTACACCAAGAACCTCTGGACCGACCGCGCCTCGACCCGCCTGCCGGCGCTGGTCACGGTCAGCGACGAGGCGGGCCAGGCGCGCTGGGTGGCCGACCAGGTGCTGGCGCGGCGCGAAGAGGGCGCCACCCTGAAGTCGCAGGCGGCGCTGTTCCGCGCGTCGAACCACAGCGCGGCGCTCGAGCTCGAGCTGACGCGCCGCAATATTCCATTCGTCAAGTTCGGCGGCCTGCGTTTCCTGGAGGCGGCCCATATCAAGGACGTGCTGTCGCTGTTGCGCTGGGCCGAAAACCCGCGCGGCCGGCTGGCGGGGTTCCGGGTGGCGCAACTGCTGCCCGGCATCGGGCCGGCCATCGCGGGCCGCCTCATGGACGCGCTGGCCGAGGCGGCCGACCCCTTGGCGGCGCTCGCGGATTTCAAGCCGGGCGCGGCCGCGCGGGGCGACTGGCAGGCCTTTGCCGAGACCTATGCCGCGCTGCGCGCGCCAGGGCTGCAATGGCCCGGCGACCTGGACCTGGCGCTGCGCTGGTATGCGCCGCAGCTCGAGCGCCTGTACGACGATGCGCGGGTGCGCAAGGCCGACCTGGACCAGCTGGCGCGCATCGCCGCCGGCTATGCCAGCCGCGAGCGTTTCCTGACCGAGCTGACGCTGGATCCGCCCGACGCCACCAGCGCGGAATCCGGGCCGCCGCTGCGCGACGAGGACTACATGATCCTGTCCACCATTCATTCGGCCAAGGGGCAGGAATGGAAGTCGGTCTATGTGCTCAACGTAGTGGACGGCTGCATCCCGTCGGACATGAGCACCGGCAGCGCCGAGGAAATCGAGGAAGAGCGCCGGCTGCTGTATGTGGCGATGACACGCGCCAAGGAGCATCTGCAGCTCGTCATGCCGCAACGCTTCTATGTGCACCAGCAGACCGGGCTGGGCGATCGCCATGTCTACGGGTCGCGCACGCGCTTCATTCCCGAGCCGCTGCTGCCGCTGTTCGAGTCGCTGCCCAGGCCGCCGGAACTGCCGTTCGGCCGCGGCCGTCCGCCAGAACAGGCCGCGCCCCGGATCGACGTGGCGCAGCGGGTCCGCAAGCTGTTCTCGTGAGCTATCATGCCCCGGTCGCCCGCGCCGGGGCGCGTTCCGGAGACCCGCATGCCGCAGAATGAATCCGCTACGTCGCAGCCGCAAGGCGAAGTGGTCGCCTCCGTGGCCTATGAACGGGGCGAGCGCGCCTACGACGTCCCCATCGAGGGCATCAAGGCGTATACCTGCCAGGACGAGAACCTGCTCTGGATCGGCCTGCGCAATCCTGGCGAGGCAATGCTGCGGCGGGTGGCCGACGACCTCGGCATCAAGGCCAAGGCGCGCGACGAGATGCTCGAAACGCACCGCCGCCCCAAGATCATCGATTTCGGCAGCTGCGTGCTGGTCGTGGCCATCACCGTCGAGGTCGAGCAGGACCGGCCCGTGTTCGGCGAAACCCAGGTCGTGATCGGCCGCGGCTACCTGGTGACGGTGCGGCGCGGCGCCACGGCCAGCCACAGCGAGCTGCGCGAACGCCTGGAAGGCGCGCCGGACCTGCTGCGGCGCGGCAGCGACTATGTCGCGTCCGAACTGCTGGACCTGCTCATCGACCGCTATGTCGCGGCCGCCGCCAAGCTGGAAAGCGTGGTCGAGAGCGCCGAGCAGAAGCTGATGATCCGCGGCGCCAAGGATTCGGACATCCGCAAACTGTACCGGCAGCGCCGCGACCTGCTGCGCATCCATACCGTGATCGCGCCGCTGGCCGAGATCTGCCGGCGCCTGGCCTCCATGGACATGTCCACCGTCGACGCCAACGCGCGCCCGTACTTCGCCGTGGTGGCCGACCGGGTGCTGCGGGTCGATGAGCTCATCAACGCGCTGCGCGAGGCGCTGGCGTTCGCCTTCGAAGCCAGCCTCATGATCGCCCAGACACAGCAGAACGACATCACCCGGCGGCTGGCGGCCTGGGCCGCCATCCTGGCAGTGCCCACCGCGGTTGCCGGCATCTACGGCATGAATTTCGAGTTCATGCCCGAGCTCAAGACCCACTGGGGCTACCCGGTCACGCTGGTCGCCATCGTCACCGCCTGCGGGGTGCTGTACTGGCGCTTCCGCAAGGCGGGCTGGCTGTAGCGCGGGCCGCGTTCCGCCGCCGGCACGCTCTGTGGCACACTGCGGGCCACTGGATTCTTCGGGACACACATCTTGCGCAAGCCGTATTCGTTCGGCCGCCTGGGCCGCAGGCTGGGCGGCATCGTGGGCGTGGCCCTGGCCGCCGCGCTGGTCCATTGGTTCCAGGGCGGCCGGGAGCCCGCCCCGCCTGCGACCGCGCCAGCCGGCCAGCCCGCGCCTGCGGCTCCCGCCATGCCGCCGGCGGCCGGCGCCGTGCCGCCGGGGCGCTACGCCCTGACCGGTGAGATCGTCAAGGTGGCCGATGGCGATACCGTCACCCTGCGGGCCAATGGGCGCCAGCACCGCATCCGCCTGGACAGCATCGACGCGCCCGAGGACGGCCATAGCCCGCGCGAACCTGGCCAGCCATACGCCGAGGCGGCGCGGCGGCACCTGGAACAACTGGTGGGCGGCAAGACCCTCACCGCGCAATGCTACGAGCAGGACCAGTTCGAGCGCGACGTGTGCGCGCTGATGCTGCCCGGCGGCAATTCGGCCAACCGCGCCCAGGTCTCCGCCGGCTACGCCTGGGCCTACACCGCGCGGCGCGGCGACTACCTGCGCGACAAGGCCATGCCGGGCCTGCAGGACCAGGCCCGGCAGGCCCGGCGCGGCCTGTGGGAGCGACCCCGGGCCACCGAACCCTGGAAATGGCGCTACGAATGCTGGCGCAACCAACGCTGCCAATAGCTTGTCCAAGGGCAAGCCGCCGGGCGCAAGCCCGGGCTTGCCTGGATGGGGCGCGCGGACAGCCTTTGCTATGCTGTGCGCCGGGCTGTATGCAGGATAACGAGACGGAAATGGTTCTATGGGTGCATGGCTGCGGGGGATCTCGATAGCGGCGCTGGCGTCGGTGCTGGCATTGGCGGGTTGTTCGCGGGACCCGATCAACAGTCCCTATGAAACCGGCGCGCTGGCCGAAAACACGCTGTATACCGCGTTCGTCAAGCGTTCGCCCAAGTACCTGGACCCGGCGCGGTCTTATTCCACCGACGAAACCCCGTACACCTACAACATCTACGAGCCGCTGTACGGCTACCAGTATCTCAAGCGGCCCTACGAGCTGGTGCCGCGCGCCGCGGCGGCCGTCGCGCAGCCGCGCTACCTGGACGCGCAAGGCAAGGTCCTGCCCCAGGACGTGCCCGGCCAGCAGGTGGCCGAAAGCGTGTACGACATCCGGATCCGTCCGGGCATCCGCTTCCAGCCGCACCCGGCCTTCGCCCGCGATCCCGATGGCGGCTACACCTATTTCCCGCTGCAGCCGGGCGAGCTGGACGACAAGTTCTACCTGCCGGATTTCCCCCGCACCGGCACGCGCGAGCTGACCGCCGCCGACTACGTCTACGCGTTCCGGCGGCTGGCCAGCCCCCGGGTGGCCTCGCCGATCTATTCGCTGATGGCCGACTACATCATCGGCATGCAGGACTACAGCGAACGCCTGCGCCAGCGCGACGAGGCGCTGCGGCGCGGCCTGCCCGCCGGGCAGCGCGACCTGCCCTGGCTCGACCTGCGCGAGGCCGACGGCTTCGACGGCGTGCAGGCGCTCGATGCCCATACGCTGCGCATCCGCATCAAGGGCAAGTATCCGCAGTTCAAGTACTGGCTGGCCATGACCTTCACGGCCCCCATCCCCTGGGAAGCCGACCGCTTCTACAGCCAGCCCGGCATGGCCGGGCACGACCTGTCGCTCAACACCTGGCCGGTGGGCACCGGCCCCTACATGCTGGCCGAATCGCTGCAGAACCGCCGCCACGTGCTGGCGCGCAACCCCAACTTCCGCGGCGAACCGTATCCCTGCGAGGGCGAGCCGGCCGACCGCGCCGCCGGCCTGCTGGCCGATTGCGGCAAGCCCACGCCGTTCGTCGATCGGGTGGTGTTCAGCGTCGAGAAGGAAGCCGTGCCGCTGACCGGCAAGTTCATGCAGGGCTATTACGACATCCCGCAGGTCGAGCGCGGCGAGTACGGCGTGGCCATGCTGGTGGCCGCCGGCGACTCGCCCGACAAGGCCAAGCGCTACCGCGACCATGGCATCCAGCTGCCCACCGCCATCGAGACTTCCAGCTGGTACATGGGCTTCAACTGGCTGGACCCGGTGGTGGGGCTGGGCGATACGCCCGAGCAGCAGGAAAAGAACCGCAAGCTGCGCCAGGCCATCAGCATCGCCTTCAATTGGGAAGAATACGTGGCCGTGTTCGAGAACAGCCAGGCCATGGTGGCGCACGGGCCGGTGCCGCCCGGCGTGCTGGGCTACCGCGATCTGCCCGAGGGCATGAACCCGGTGGTGTACCGGGAGGTCGACGGCCGGGTGCAGCGCAAGCCGATTGAAGTCGCCAAGCAGTTGCTGGCCGAGGCCGGCTACCCCAACGGCCGCAACGCCGAGACCGGCGCGCCGCTGGTGCTGTACTACGACGCCATGACCGGCGGCGGCGCCAACCCGCAGTTCGACTGGATGCGTCGCCAACTGGCCAAGATCGGCATCCAGATGGACGTGCGCTCCACCGACTACAGCCGCTTCCAGGACAAGATGCGGCGCGGCACCGCGCAGATCTTCTACTGGGGCTGGGTGGCCGACTACCCCGACGCCGAGAACTTCCTGTTCCTGCTGTACGGGCCCAACGGCAAGGCCAAGCATGGCGGCGAGAACGCCGCCAACTACGTCAACCCCGAATACGACCGGCTGTTCGAGCAGATGAAATACCTGGACGACGGCCCCGAGAAAGAGACCGTGATCGCCCGCATGGTGGCCATCGTGCAGCGCGACGCGCCGTGGATGTTCGGCTATTTCCCCATGTCGGGCGGCGCCTACCAGCAATGGGTGGGCAACGCCAAGCCCACCCAGATGGTGCGCAACACCCTGCAGTACGTGAAGATCGACCCGGCGCTGCGGGTCCGCAAGGTGCATGAATGGAACACGCCGCTGTGGTGGCCGCTCGGGGTGCTGGCCGTGCTGCTGGCGCTGGCGATCTGGCCATCGTACGTGGCGCTGAAGCGGCGCGAGCGCCAGACGGCCTTCGGGCCGGGCGCCGCGCCGGCCCGACCCAAGGAGCAACGGCCATGACCGGCTACATCATCCGCCGCCTGCTGTACGGGGTACTGATCCTGGTCGGCGTCAACCTGTTCACCTTCATCCTGTTTTTTGCCGTCAACACCCCGGACGACATGGCGCGCCTGGCCATCGGCGGCCAGCGCGTCAGCCAGGAAGCGATCGAGCGGTGGAAGGCCGAGCACGGCTACGACAAGCCGCTGTTCGTCAATACCGGGGCCGAGGGCGCCGCGCGGCTGACCGACACGGTGTTCTACCAGCGTTCGGTGCCGCTGCTGGCGCTGGAGTTCGGCGCCTCGGATGCCGGACACGACATCGGCCGCGAGATCCGCATGCGCATGGGCCCGAGCCTGGCGCTGGCCATTCCCACGTTCATCCTGGGCTTGTTCGCCAGCGTGGCGTTCTCGCTGCTGCTGGTGTATTTCCGCGCCACCCGGCTCGACTTCTGGGGCGTGGTGCTGTGCGTGATACTGCTGTCGATCTCCAGCCTGTTCTACATCATTGCCGGCCAATGGATGTTCTCCAAAGTGCTGCGGCTGGTACCGTATTCCGGCTTCGCCGGCGGGCTGGACGCAATCAAGTTCCTGGCGCTGCCGGTATTGGTGGCGATCGTCTCGCGCCTGGGGCCCGAGGCGCGCTTCTACCGCGCGCTGTTCCTCGAAGAGGCCGGCAAGGACTACGTGCGCACGGCGCGCGCCAAGGGCCTGGCCGAGCGCGTGGTGCTGTTCCGCCACGTGCTGCGCAACGCCATGCTGCCCATCCTGACCGGCACCGTGTCGGCCATTCCGCTGCTGTTCATGGGCAGCCTGATCGCCGAGTCGTTCTTCGGCATCCCCGGACTGGGCAGCTACACCATCGACGCCATCAACGCCCAGGATTTCTCCATCGTGCGCGCCATGGTGTTCCTGGGGTCCGCGCTGTATATCGTGGGCCTGATCCTGGCCGATATTTCCTATACGCTGGCCGACCCCCGCGTACGCTTCGAGTGACCGCCATGCCCAAGTTCGTATTCCTCTGGACCGATGTGGCGCTGTTCCTGCTGGTGGCGGGCGTGCTGGGCTATGCCTGGCGCGTGCGCCGCAGCCCGGCCTTGCGCGCGACCTGGGCGCGCGTGGGCCGCGACGCGCCCGCCATGAGCTCCGCCGTGATCCTGCTGGCGTTCGTGGCGGTGGGCCTGCTGGACTCGATCCACTACCGGCCGCAATTGCCGCCCGCGCCGGGCGCCGCGGCCGATGCGCCGCCGATCTATGCCCCGGCGGTCCGCTCCGCGCTGGACGGCCTGCTGGACGGCACGGTGCTGGCGCGTCCCGAAAAGACCTACTCCGCGCCGCTGGCGGCCCGCCAGTTCACCAAGGAAACCGAACTGATCGACGGCCAGCCGGTGCGCGACTTTCCGCGCCTGCGCAGCGGCGGCGCACACCTGGCCGAGCCGGACACGGAGCGCTGGCCCGACGTCTTGCGGCGCCTGGGCTGGGGCCTGGCCGGCGGCGCGGCGGCGGCGCTGGCGGGCGGCGTCCTGTTGTGCGCCGGGCTGGCGCGCGGTCGCGCCTCATGGCGCCGGGCGCTGGCCGACGTGGCCGGCGCGCGCACCGACATGCCGTGGCGCGCCATGTGGATCACTTTCGCGCTGCTTTGCCTGGCGGTCGGCGCGGTGGCCGGGCTGGCGACCGGCTATCACACCTTCGGCACCGACCGCACCGGCAACGATGTGCTCTGGCAGGCGCTGAAAAGCGTGCGCACGGCGCTGGTCATCGGCAGCCTGACCACGCTGGCCATGCTGCCGCCAGCCATCGGCTGCGGCATCGCGGCCGGTTATTTCAAGGGCAGGATCGACGACGCCATCCAGTACGTCTACACCACGCTCACGTCCATTCCGGGCGTACTGCTGGTGGCGGCCTGCGCGCTGATGATGCAGGTCTACATCGACAGCCACCCCGACCTGTTCGATACCTCGGCGGCGCGCGCCGACCTGCGCTTGTTCCTGCTGTGCATGATCCTCGGCCTGACCGGCTGGTCGGGCTTGTGCCGGCTGCTGCGCGCCGAGACCCTCAAGCTGCGCGAGCTCGAATACGTGCAGGCGGCGCGCGCCTTCGGCGTATCGCACTGGCAGATCATGCGGCGCCACCTGCTGCCCAATGTGATGCATATCGTGCTCATCACGGTGGTGCTGGAATTCTCCGGGCTGGTGCTTTACGAGGCCGTGCTGTCCTACCTGGGCATCGGCGTCGACCCCAGCATGAATTCGTTCGGCTCCATGATCGACAGCGCACGGCTCGAGATGTCGCGCGACCCGATGATCTGGTGGAACCTGCTGACCGCGTTCGTGTTCATGCTGGCGCTGGTGCTGGCGGCCAACTTGTTCGCCGATGCGGTGCGCGAGGCCTTCGACCCGCGCGCGCGCCGCTATCGGCCGGCGCGCCTGGCCGAAGCCAGCGCGGCGCCGGTCGCGGATGCCGGAGCCCCGCGATGAGCCGGCCCGCCGACGCCTTGCTGACCGTGGACGGCCTGGACGTCGCCATCGCCGGCGAATCCGGCTTGACGCATGCCGTCAAGCGCCTGCGGCTGGCCATCGCGCGCGGCGAGACATTCGCCCTGGTGGGCGAGTCCGGCTGCGGCAAGAGCATGACGGCGCTGGCGTTGTTGCGGCTGCTGCCCGACGCCGGCCGCATCGTGGGCGGGCAGATCGAGCTGGGCGGGCAAGACCTGAACCTGCTGGCCGAGAGCGCCATGCGCGGCGTGCGCGGCGGGCGCATCGGCATCATCTTCCAGGAACCCGCCACCAGCCTGAATCCCGTCATGCGGGTGGGCGAACAGATCCTCGAGACGCTGACCGCCCATACGCCGCTGCGCGGCGCGGCGGCGCGCGCGCGCGCCATCGACTGGCTGCGCCGCGTCGGCATTCCCGAGCCGGAGCGCCGTATCGACGACTACCCGTTCCAGTTTTCGGGCGGGCAGAAACAACGGGTGATGATCGCCATCGCGCTGGCCGCCGAGCCGGCGCTGCTGATCGCCGACGAGCCCACCACGGCGCTGGACGTGACCGTGCAGGCCCAGGTGCTGGACCTGCTGGCCGATATCCAGCGCGAGATGGGCATGGCGATTCTGCTGATCACCCATGATCTGGCGGTGGTGCGCAATGTGGCGCAGCACGTGGCCCTGATGCGCGCCGGCGAGATCGTCGAGAGCGCGCCGGCCGATGTGTTCTTCGCCGCGCCGCGTCATCCGTATGCGCGGCAGTTGTTCGATGCCATTCCCACCTACGCCAAGCGCGGCCGGCCGCTGGCGGGCGGGCCGGGCGCCGCGCCGTCCGCGCGGCCGGCGCCGGCGGGCGAGGTGGTGCTCGATGTGCAGGACCTGCTGGTGCACTACCCGGTGCGCAAGGGCCTGTTGCGGCGCATCGATTCCTGGGTGCAGGCGGTCAATGGCGTGACGTTCTCGCTGCGCGCCGGCGAAACGCTGGCGCTGCTGGGGGAATCGGGCTGCGGCAAGACGACTACCGGCAAGGCGCTGTTGCGGCTGGCCGAGGGCGCCAAGGTCGAGGGCAGGGCGGTGCTGCAGGGGCGCGACCTGCTGCGCGCCGGCCACCGCGAACTGCGCCGCATGCGGCAGGACATCCAGATCGTGTTCCAGGATCCGTTCGCCTCGCTGAACCCGCGCATGCGGGTGGGCGACATCCTGGACGAAGGCATCGCATCGCTGCGCCCCGACCTGGCCGAGCCGGCCCGCCGCGAGCGCGCGCAAGGCCTGCTGCGGCGCGTCGGGTTGCCCGACGACACGGCCAGCCGCTATCCCCACGAGTTCTCCGGCGGCCAGCGCCAGCGCATCGCCATTGCGCGCGCGCTGGCGGTCGAACCCAAGGTGTTGATCTGCGACGAGCCTACGTCGGCGCTGGACGTTTCCGTGCAGGCGCAGATCCTCGACCTGCTGCGCGAGCTGCAGGTCGAGTTGGGCATTGCCTATCTATTCATCACGCACAACTTCGGCGTGGTCGAATACCTGGCCGACCGCATCGCCATCATGCACGAAGGCCGCATCGTCGAAGAGGGCAATGCCGACGCCGTCCTGCACGCGCCGCGCCACGAAATGACCCGTCGCCTGCTGGACGCCGTGCCCAGGCTGACGTTCGGCAAGCAGGCGTGAATGCCGGCCTTGCCGGGCATGAGCAACGGGAAGGTGTCTGACACCCCGCGAGCAGCCGCGTGCATGCCGGGACCATGGCACGGGGTGTCAGACACCTGGTGCGCTATTGGGGAGAGCTAATCACCACTGCGTGCAAGACACAAGGTGTCTGACACCCCGTGGGCAGCCGCGTGCATGCCGGGATCATGGCATGGGGTGTCAGACACCTGGCGCGCTATTGGGGATGGCTAATCACCACTGCGTGCAAGACACAAGGTGTCTGACACCCCGCGAGCAGCCGCGTGCATGCCGCGATCGTGGCATGGGTGTCAGACACCTGGCCTATGAAGAAAGGTGCCTGACGCCTGGCCCGTCAATCATCCCACCGCTGGGCATTGCGCATTTCCAGCCACGCGCGGGTATCGTGCCGCAGCGCTTTCAGGCACTGCGCCAGGAAGCGGTGCACGGTCTCCAACTGCGTGGTGTCGAAGTTGCGCGCCAGCAGGGTGACTTCGCGGGCGATGGCTTGCCGTTCGGCCAGCAGCGGCCGGCACCGTTCCTGGACCGGCCGGATCACGATGACCCGGCGGTCCAGCGGATGCCGGCCGCGCGCGATGTAGCCGGCCGCTTCCAGCCGGTTGATCAGCGCCGTGGCGCCGCCGGGGCTGATGCCCATCAATTGCGCCAGTTGACCGGTGGGCAGCGACTCGAACTCCAGTACCAGGTCCAGCGCCTTGAGGTCGGCCAGCGCCATGTCCATCCTTTCCGCCAGCGCGGCCTGGCAGGCCGCGGTGTAGGCGGCGAATTGCCGTCCCAGCATCAGCGCGATGTCGTCGATCATGTCTGGCCGTGTCTCGTCGCTTTCCGAAACCGGTACGGAAGGACGGCTGAAGGGCACGACGGAATCCAGGTGTTGCAGCATGGGTTCACGCTCCGTTCACCGTCCGGCCGATCACTTGGCGCCGCCGTTCAGGCCGCCCAGCAATCCGCCGACCAGGCCGCCCAGCAGGCCGCCGTTGCCGGCGTTGTCGCCCAGGCCGCCGGTCAGTCCGCCGACCAGTCCCGTTACCGGCGCCAGCAGGCCGCCGCCATTGGCGCCACCGCCCGCGTCCCCGCCGCCAGCCAGCCCGCCCGTCAGGCCCGCCACCAGGCCTGTGGCCGGGGCCAGCAGGCCGTTGTTGGCGCCGGCGTTGCCGCCCAGGCCGCCGGTCAGCCCACCGACCAGGCCAGTCACAGGGGCGAGCGGGCCGCCATTGCCGGCGTTGCCGCCCAGGCCGCCAGTCAGGCCGCCAGTCAGCCCGTCGACCAGGCCGGTCACCGGAGCGAGCAGGCCGCCATTGGCGCCGCCGCCTCCCAATCCGCCGGTCAATCCGCCGACCAGGCCGGTCGCCGGGGCCAGCAGGCCGCCTTCGCCGGCCAGGCCGCCGGTCAGCGATGCGACGGCCGCGGTCGTGTGGCCCAGCGTGGCGCCCAGCGGGTTGGGGTTGCCGGGCCCATGCAGCACGCCGCCCAGGCTGGCCACGGCATTCCCCAGGTTATTGACCACGCCATTCAACGGCGTGCCTCCGGGCAGTTGGCCTTCGACGCCGGCCAGCGTGCCGCCGATGCTGGTCAACAGGCCGGCCACCGGCGCGCCCAGCCCGGTGGCCGCGCCTACTTGCTGGGTCACGTCCATCAGCTTGCCGGCCACCGGGCTGACGACGTTGTCGAGGCTGGCGCCGACGCCGCCCAGGGCGGGGTTCAGGCCCAGCGGCAGCACGTTGTCGACGGTCGTGCCGACATTGGCCAAGGCCGGCTCCAGCAGCGGCTGGCCGTCGCCCAGGCTGCCGGTCAAGTTGCCGACCAGGCCAGTGACAGGATTGAGCAGCCCGCCTTCGCCGGCCAGCGCGCCGGTCAGCGCGCCGACCGCGTTGGTGGCATTGCCCAGCACCGTGGTCAGCGGTTGGGGGTTGTCAGGGTTGGCGTTGAGCAGGCCGCCCACGCTGGCGACGGTGTCGCCCAGGCCGCTGACCAGGCCGCCTACGCCGGCGCCGAGCCCGCCGGGCAGGCCGGTGCCGGCGACGGTGTCGCCCAGGTTGCCGACCACGCCGCCCACTTGGGTGAGCACGCCGTCCACGGGGGCGCCCAGGCCGGTCGCGGCGCCGACTCGTTGAGTCAGGCCGGTGACCGTGCCGACTACCGGGGCGAGGGTGGGGTCGAGCGCCTCGCCGACGCCCGCCAGGGCCTTGCCCAGGTCGAGCGGTGCGACGTTGTCGACCGCCTTGCCAGTGTTGCCGAGCGTGGTTTCCAGCAGGCCGGGCGGCAGGGTCGCGGGCGTGTCGCCACCCCCTCCGCCGCCGCCACCACCGCCACCGTTTCCACCGCCGCCGACCCCCGGCGGGATGCCGGCGATCGCGTCGTCGCCGCCGCCACCGCCGCCGCAGGCGGCCAGCGCGGCTGACAGGGCAAGGACCAGGGCCGTCCGGGCCAGCAGATGGGGAACACGACGAATCTCGGAAGTTGTCGCAGGCATGATTGCACTCCTCTCAGTGGTCTATTCGGCGTCACATACGCCGGAATATCCCGCTTGAAGCACAATTCATGCCAAATTTTGAAACTGCCGGAAAAATCTTGTATTGCGACCCAGTGAAAAACCGAAAAGTCGTGCCGGATCAAAGGCTTGGTCGGATAACCCAGAATATCGCCCAGGCTCGACCATCGTGAATCTGGGATGGTCCCGAACCTGCGAACGTTACGAGTTCGCGGCCAAGTCACGTTACATGGGGGCCGATGTTACGTAACGCAGTCGGGCGCGGCGCGCCGCCCGCCGGCGCTCAGAAGGCGTCGTAGAACAGCGAATAGTTGGCGTTGAACCGCAGGTCGCGGTCGCCGTCATCGAGCCGGCGGGCGCCTACCGGCTTGGCCATGTTGACATCGAACAGGTAGTACTTGTCGTCGGTGAAGCGCATGCCCAGGCCGACCGAGGACAGGTGGCCGGGATTGTTCTCTTGTATGGCGCGGTTGTTGTACCAGGTGCGCGCATAGTCCACCACGGCGTAGGGTTGCACACTGTTCAGGTACTTCCAGCCTACCCCGAAGCGTCGATTGATTTCGGCCGACAGGCCCACTCCCTTGTCGCCGTTTTTCTCGCCTTGGGGGTAGCCCAGCGCATAACGCCAACTGCCGTACGACACTTGCTCCGAGCTGGGCAGTACGTCGTCGCTGTATTGCGCCGCGCCGCGCAATACCAGCCCGATCTCGCCGGGCAGCGTGAAGGTCTGCTTCAGGTCGAGGTTGTAGCGCGTGAAATTCAGGTCGACCTGGGCGACGCCGCTGTATCCGTAATTGGTATCGACGGTCTTGTCGGCGCCCAGGCTGTTGAACCCCTGCGATATCGCCAGGCCCGCCTCCGTCGAGCGGCTGGGCAGGATGTCGCGATAGCGCAGCTCCGCGGTCGCCGCCCGTACGTCGACATCTTGCTGCAGCCAGTAGTCGGTGCCGCGCAGCGTGTAGCGGTCGGTCGCGTCCACGGCGTACATGCCCGCAGAGGCTGTCAACGAACGGCGATTGTTCAGCAGCAACGGATAGCTCAGCCCCAGCGCCACGCGGTTGTTGGTCACTTCGCGGGCGTAGCCCAGCCGCTCGACCGCATCGTCCTGCGGCTGGGACCGGTAATGGTGCCCCTGGGCATACAAGGCCAGTCCGTCCGCGCCCAGCGGCACCGTGGCTTCGACGGCAATGTAGCGCACGTCATCGCTGTTGAGCGGCACGCTGCTGGTCAGCTTCACCTGCTCGCCCAGCGGCGTGAGGCTGTTGCCCGCGACATTCGCCAGGGGCTGCATGCCGGTGCCCAGATCCACCAGCCCGCCGTTGGCCGTGACCGGGCGCCGGGTGGCATCCAGCGCCAGTTCGGTCGCGCCGTCGGCGCGGCGCGGCAAGTCCAGGCTGGGCTGGAACCGCACGCCCGGCACGGCGCGCATCAGGTTCAGCACGCGTTCGAGCGTGGCCTGCGTGAGCGGCCGTTCCTGCAATAGCGGAGCGGCCAGGTCTTGCAGGCGGTCGCGCGCATTGCCGATGTCGCCATCGATGCGGACCTGGCCGACATAGCCTTCGACCACGGTGACCACCACCAGCCCGCCGGCGAACGACTGGTTTTGCAGCAGGGCGAACGACAGCGGGTAGCCGCGCGCGCGGTACAGCGCAGTGATCTTGTCCACTTCCTGCACCAGCGCGCCTACCGTGGTTTCCTTGCCTGCCAGGGGCGCCAGCAGATTCGAGATCTCATCGAAGGGCAGGGCGCGCACGCCGGAGACATCGAAGCTGCGCGGCACCAGCCGCTGGGCCAGCCGCGCCTGCACGGCGCGTTGCTCCGGCGTGGGCGCCTGCAGGGCGGGTTGCGGCCGGGGAGCGTCGCTGGCGGCGGGCGTCTGGATGCGGGGCAGCGCGTCGACCGGATTGCCGCGCAACGGTCCTTCAGCATGCGTCGGACCGGTCGCCATGGCGAGCAGCAAAGAGGAAGCCAGAACGCCTGTGCGCAAGGAAACAATCATGGGCAACGGTCCGCCGGAAACGAGGGGGGAAGCCGGCGTCCGGCAAGCCGGCCGCCGGATTGAAACAAAAAACTAATTCTTATTCTTAATGTTGCCACCGAACATCATAGATGCCGAATGCAACGTAATAAACGAACACAAAATTGAATCATTTGTGTAGTCTATATAGGCAATATTTGCCAATATGTAACGAATATTCGGCATTTTGTTGTTTATTTCCGATCTTATCTGCCGCTATTATGCATATAAGTTAGGATAGTTGGAAATATAAACATAAATTACGTAATAACCCTGATGTTCCTTCTTGGTTATTAGTTGAAACTATATTGAACGTTATGCAACTTCATTTGTTGCAATTGGTTGTCCTTTTTCATTGTGGAACTAGCCGCATGTCCCCTTCCTTGGTCCCGCCGCTGAGCGCGGGGGCTGCTGCCGATCGGAAGCTTTCATGACTCCTGGCGAAGTGGTCCCGCTGTCGTTCAGCGCGGGTCTGGTCATCCTGTCGTTCCTGACCGCCGCATATGGCGCCTATGTCGCATTGCGCGCCGCCGCGCAGATCCGCGCCGCCGCCGCCGATGGCGTGTCCTGGCTGCCCAGTGTGGGCATTGCCGCCGTATCGATGGGCGGCATCGGCATCTGGAGCATGCATTTCATCGGCATGCAGGCACAGGCCATGCCGTTCGAGGCGGGCTACCAGGTATGGCTGACGCTGCTGAGCTTCCTGCTGGCCGTGGCGTGTTCCGGCCTGGCGCTCTGGTACGTGGCCCGCGTCCGTTTCTCGGCGGCGCGCTGCCTGGCGGGCGGCATCATCGCCGGCCTGGGCATTGCCGCCATGCACTACGTGGGCATCGCCGCCATGCGCATGCCGGCCCTGTTCCTGTGGAGCCTGCCGCTGATCGTGCTGTCGGTGCTGGTCGCGGTGGCCGCGACCACCGCCGCGCTGTGGCTGGCCTTCAACGTGCAGACCGCCTGGCAGCGGGTCCTGGCCGCGGTGGTCATGGCCGCCGCCGTCTGCGGCATGCACTACACGGCTGCGGCGGCCGGCGTCATGGTGTGCACCGCGCCACGCGAATCCGGCGGCCTGCAGGTGGGCGGCGCCGCGCTGCCCTACGTGGTGTTCGCGCTGTCGATCGTCGCGCTGGCGCTGCTGCGCTGGCAGTTGCACCGCTCGTCCCTGCGCTTCCGCCAGAAGCTGGCGCGGCGCGTGGATGCGCTGATTGGATCTGGCGCCGTGGCGGCGGCGGGCGATGTGCCCGCCAGCCCGCCGGGGCGCGGATAGGGAGCCCGGCATTGCCGGGGTGGTAGGGGCGGCGCCGCATGGGGTGGCGCCGGCCGGGTAGTCGGTAGGCCTGGAGAGCGAAATGAAAGAGCAATTGATGCGGTTCTGGAACGATGAAGAGGGCGTGACGGCCCTGGAATACGCGATCGTCGCGGCGGTGCTGGTCGTGGCCGTGGGTGCGGCGATATGGGCGCTGGGGGACGATCTCAAGGCCTTCTTCGAAGGTATCGGCACCAAGCTGGACGACGCCGCCACCAAGCCGACGTGATGATCGCGACGTGGACGAAGTTGTGGCGGCGGCGTCGGGCGGCCCGGGAAACGGCCCGGCCGATCACCGCTGCGCGGGATGCGTGTGAAGCATGGAACTGTCCGCAGGGGTAGCGTTGTGGTGGCTGCTATTCACGTCCTGGAACCTGGCGCTGGCCCATGGCGACCTGCGTTACCGCAAGGTGTCCAACAGGCTCGTCGTGGGCGGGCTTTGCGGCGTGCTCCTGTGGGCGGGCGCCGCCGCGTGCGTCGCCGGCTGGCGCTATCCGCCGCTGTGGCCGGGCTGGCCGGCCGCCGCGGCCGGCTTCCTGGTGGCTGCGCCGTTCTTCCTGCTCTGGCAGCGTCGCTGGATGGGGGCGGGCGACGTCAAGGCGATCGCCGTCCTGGGGCTGGCGATGGGGCCGGCGCGCCTGGTGCTGGTGCTGGCGCTCGCCAGCCTGGCCGCCGGCGCGCATGCGCTGCTGTATCTGGCCGCGGCGCGCCGCTGGACGCCGCCGGCCCGGCTGCGCCAGGTGCCCTACGCGGCCTACTTGGCCCTGGGCGCGCTCAGCGCGGTGTTTATTCCCTTGAGTTCGGCCTGGTGTTTCTGGTGTTTTTCATGATCCTGTACGCGATCATCACCTATGGCCTGGTGTTCACCGCCCAGCAGTCGCTCGACCTGGCCGCGCAGGATGGCGCGCGCAAGGCGCTGCAGTGGCAGTCGGGCGAGGCGCACATGCTGGCCCGCGCCAATGCGGCGCGCGACGTCGCGCTGGAGCGCGCCGGCTGGATCGCCGCCATGTCGGCAGCGCCCCTGCAGGTCGCCGTGTGCGGCAGCGCCGGCGCATTGAGCGCCGCTGGCGGCGGGGCGTGCGGCGGCACCGTGCTGGAGGCGGACCAACTCGAAGTGCGTGTTTCCTATGCCTATGCAAGCCACCCCCTGGTCCCCGCGCTGCCGTGGATCGGCGCGGCCATGGTGCCGGACCTCCTGAGCGCCCGCGCCATCGTGCGGCTGGGGCAGTTGCACGCGACGGGAGGCCCCGCATGAGCACGCCTGTCCGGCGCATCGTGCCGATCGCCGCGACGCGCGGTCGCCAGCGCGGCGTGGCCGCCGTCGAATTCGCGCTGGTGGTGACCCTGACGCTGTTGTTGTTGCTGGCCGTGATCGGCTACGGGGCCTTGTTCTGGACCCAGCAGCAACTGTCGGCGGCAGCCGGCGAGGGCGCGCGCGCCGGCATGCTGGCGCGCTACGCGGGCCGCGCCGACGTACAGGACGCCGCCTGCGACGCGGCGCTGGGTGTCTTCGGCCCGGCCACGCAGGTGGACTGCAACCGCGCGGCAGGGCCGGCGCCGTGCGCCTGGGCGGGCGCGGGCGGCGCGGCGGTGGGCTGCGTCGACGTGGTGTTGCGCTACGACATGGCGCAGTGGCCGCTGCTGCGGTCCTTCCAGGGCCTGCTCGATCTGGCGACCGGCGGGGCGGCGAGCGGGCTGGTGCCCGTCGCGCTGACCGCCCGCGCCGTCATTCAAATCACACAGGAGCCGCTATGACCGGCGTCAGCAAGATTCTCGCCGCTGTGCTGCTGGCGGCAGGCGTGATGTTGGCATTTCTCGCCTACCACCTCGCCACGCGGCCCGCGCCTGTGGCCGCCGCCGTTTCGGCGGACGAGCCTGCCGCGCCGCCCCGGCCCGCGCCCGCCGCGCCGCAATACCCGGTCGTGCTGGCGGCGACCGCGATCGCGGCCGGCACGCGCCTGGAGCCGGCCATGCTGAAGGTCGAGCAATGGCCGGTCTCGCTCAGCCAGGGCTATGCCAGGCCCGAGGACCTGCTGGGCGAGGTGGCGCGGTTGGATATCGCGGCCGGGGAACCCGTCACCGGGCAGTCGCTGGCGCAGGGCCTGGCGCGCCAGCTGCAGGCCGGCGAGCGCGCCGTGGCGGTGCCAGTCGACGAGATCGTCGGCGCCGGCAACCGCGTCATGCCGGGCGACATGGTCGACGTGTTCTTCGCGCTCGAGAAGAACCAGGAAGTGCAGGGCACCCAGGTCCGCCTGTTGCAGTCGCGCGTGCGTGTGCTGGCGTACGGCATGCAGTCGATCGACGGCCCCCCGGTCGCCTCGGACAAGCCGGCCGTGCAGCGCGGCGGCGTCTCGCAGCCGGCCCGTTCGGCCCTGCTGGCAGTGCCGGTGGAGCGCGTCAACGAGCTGCTGTTGGCCAGTCGCTCGGGCCATCTGCAACTGGCCTTGCGCGCGCCGGACGATGACAGTCTGCCGGACCGCGACCTGTTCCTGCCGCGCCAACCCGTGATGACGGCGCGCGGCGGGTTGAGCGCCGCGCAGCTCGAGGCGCTCCAGACGGGGCCGAACCGCGCCTATGCGGGCGACAGCCTGGCGCAGCTCGACGGCCCGGCCCCGGAACCCGTCAAGCGCGCCGCGGCGCGCGCGGCGAGCGCGGGCGGGCGCAGCATCGAGATCCTGCGCGGCGACAGCGCGCAGCACGTGCGCTATTGATCCGGCCATCCAAACTCAGGCTACCGCCCATTTTCCTTTTCCTTCAATGTCGATTCGGATGAACTCCAGAATGCGCGCCTCCCTGATTTGTTTTGCACTGGCGCTGGCCGGTGTCTGCCACGGCGCGCCGGCGGCTGGCCAGGACCGCGCCGCCGCGCCGGCGGCCGCGCGGGACATCAGCCTGCCGGTCAAGGGCCAGCATTTGTTGCCGCTGCCCGGCGCGCCGACGCGCATCGCCGTGGCCGATCCCGCGGTGGCCGACGTGAAGATCCTGCCCGCGGCGGCTGGCCGGCCGGCCGCCGTGATGCTGATCGGCAAGCAGGCCGGCACCACCGAGGTCCAGGTATGGGCGCGCGGCAGCCGTACCCCCATGGCGTGGACGGTGCGCGTGGCCGGCGCGGTGCAGGCCGAACTGGCGCGGCGCGGCCTGGCCGGCGAGGCGCAAGTCGGCGTGGCCGGGGCGCATGCGGTGGTGTCGGGGCAGTCGCAGTCGGCGCTGGCGCACCAGAGCGCCGTGGCCGCCGCGGCGGCCGCCGTGGGCGAGCAGCAGCTGGTCGATGTGGCGACCGCCGGCACGGGCGGCGTGGTGCAGGTGGAGGTCAAGGTCGTCGAGCTGTCGCGTTCGGTGATGAAGCAGGTGGGCCTGTCGATGGCGGGCAGCGCCGGCGGCTGGGGCTTCGGCACGCGCACGGCGCCGGATGGGTTCAACGTGCCAGGGGCGATCGCCGGCCGCGGGTTGCTGGGCGAAGGTTTCAGCCTGCTGTTCGATTCGGACGACTTCGGCGCGACCCTGCGCCTGCTGCAGAGCAACGGCATGGCGCGCGTGCTGGCCGAACCCACGCTGGTGGCGCTGAGCGGCCAGAGCGCCAGCTTCCTGGCGGGCGGGGAAATCCCCGTGCCGGAGTCCGGCGGGCTGGGCACCCAGAATGTGGTGTTCAAGCCGTTCGGCATCGGCCTGACTGTCACGCCCACGGTCCTCTCGCGCGAGCGCATTGCGCTGAAGGTCGCGCCGGAAGCCAGCGAGCTCGACTATGTCAACGGCATTCCCATCGTCAACGGCGAGAACACCACGCTGATTCCCGCGCTGCGCACGCGCCGCGCCGACACCATGGTCGAACTGGGTGACGGCGAGAGTTTCGTCATCAGCGGCCTGGTGTCCCGCCAGACCAAGGCGTCGGTCAACAAGGTGCCGTTCCTGGGCGAACTGCCGATCATCGGCAGTTTCTTCCGCGGCATCGAATACTCGCAGGAAGAGCGCGAACTGGTCATCGTGGTCACGCCGCGCCTGGTGCGTCCCATCGCGCGCGGGGTGTCCCTGCCGCTGCCCGGCGAGCGCCAGGAGCAGGCCGACGGCCTGGCCAATGCCTGGGGTTATTACCTGATGGGGCCGGCCGGCGGCCAGCAATTGCCCGGTTTTTCACGGTGAACATCATGAAGGCGTATTCCACAGAACTTGCCGGGCTTCAGAGCGGTGTCCGGTTTCTCTTCTGCTCCAGGGGCGATGCCATCGCCGCGCAGCTGAGCCAGGCCCTGGGCCCCATCGGCGTGCTGACGCAGGAATCCCCCTCGCTCGAGCACCTGGCGCGGCGGCTGGCCGACATCGAGCCCAAAGTGATCTTTCTGGATTTCACGCTCAGCAGCAACGAGCCGGGCAAGCTGCTGCATTCGGCCGACCTGGCGCGCACGCTGGCGCGCGTCGCCCCGGACATCCCGCGCGTCGCGGTCGGGCTGCTGGGCCAGCCCGAAGGAGCCATTGCCGCGCTGCGCGCCGGCGTGACGGATTTCGTCGATCCGTCGGTCGCGCCGCACGAGGTGCGGGAGGTGGTGCAGCGGCTGCTCGACGTGCCGGCGTTCGGCGCGGGCGAGGCCGGTTCGCGCCGCGATGTGCTGCTGATCGGCGCGCGCGCCGGCGTCGGCACCAGTACGCTGGCCGCCCACTTGTCGGGCATTGCGCAGGAGCGCTACGCGCAGGTCCATGGCGCGTCGCCCGGCGCGGCGTCCGGCAAGCCGGCGGAACCGGGCGCCGCGCTGCCTCTGGCCGCGCGCGTAGCCTTGCTGGACCTCGGCTGGCCGATCGGCGATGCGCAGCTTTATGTCAACGTGGCGGGCGATTTCGATTTCGCCGAGGCGACGCGCAACCTGCAGCGCCTCGACGCGACCTTGCTGGGCTCGGCCATGGCGCGGACGCGCGAAGGGCTGGGCGTCATGGCCCTGCCGCGCGACCTGGCGCAGATGAACAACATATCGCCGTCCGATTCGCTGCTGGTCTTCGAGCGCCTGCGCCAGCACTTCGGCCTGCTGGTGACCGACACGGGCGGCTTTTCCAACATGGACTTCGTCGCCGGGCTGGCGCGCTCATCGCACACCATCTGGGTTGTCACCGACCAGAGCGTGAGCTCCCTGGTGGCGCTGTCCGGCGTGCTGCAGGACCTGGAGCGGCGCCACGTCGACCGGGCCGGCATCGGGCTGGTGGTGAACCGCTACGACGAACGCTACGGCATGACCGCCCAGCAGATCGCCGAGCGCTTCCGGCTGGAGCTGGTCGGCACGCTGCCGGACCGCACGCTGGCGCTGATGGTGTGCACCAACCAGGGCCGCCTGCTGCACCAGGATGCCGAGCGCGACGTCTATGTGCGGGGCGTGCAGGGCCTGATGGACAAACTGTGCAACGACACGCAGCAAGCCGCGGGACGCGGCAGCTGGCTGGCGACCTGGCTGCCCGGCGTGCACCGGCGCATGCTGGTCAGCAGCTGACCGGCGCCCGCGGCGCGCTCGCGCCGGCCGCGCGCCGGCGGGCTGAGTGAAACAGGACCCGACATGATCATGACAGCGACGATCCAATTCGGCCCGGATGGCGACAACAGCTTTGTCGGCTCCGCGCGCTACCAGGAAATCAAGACGGCGGCGTATGAGCACCTGCTCTCGCGCATCGAGGAGCTGGGCGCCGAATTCGGCCGCTGGGCCCGCGAGGCGATCCAGGACTTTGTCGATATCGAAGTCGCCAGCTTCGCGCGCACCCGGCGCGTGGCCATCAACGAGGGCGAGATGCGGCACATCGCCGCGGCGCTCACCAAGGAACTGGCCGGCCTCGGGCCGCTGGAAGACCTGCTGGCCGACCCGGCCGTCGAGGACATCCTGATCAACGGCCACGACAACGTGTTTGTCTCGCGCGGCGGCGTGCTGTCGCGCGAGACGCTGGGGTTCTCGGACAACCAGCACGTGCTGCGCATCGTGCGGCGCATCCTGGCGCCGATCGGGCGGCGGCTGGACGAGTCCAGCCCGATGGTGGATGCCCGCCTGCCCGACGGCGGGCGGCTGAACGTGGTGATCGAGCCGCTGGCGGTGGACGGGCCGATGGTGTCGATCCGCAAGTTCCGCAAAGATCCGCTCAAGCCGGCCGACTTGCTGACGCTGGGCACGTTCAATGAAGAAATCTACCGCCTGCTCAGCGCGGCGGTCGCCAACCGTTGCAACATCCTGGTGTCGGGCGGCACCAGCTCGGGCAAGACCTCGCTGCTCAATGCGCTCGCGTTTTTCATTCCGGGCGGCGAGCGGGTGGTCACCGTGGAGGATACGGCCGAACTGTCGCTGAACCATCCCCACGTGGTGCGGCTGGAGTCGCGCCAGGGCGGTTTCGACGGCAACGGCCTGGTCACTATCCGCGACCTGATCCGCAACAGCCTGCGCATGCGGCCCGACCGTGTCGTGGTGGGCGAAGTGCGGGGCGCCGAAGTGATGGACATGCTGCAGGCCATGAACACCGGCCACGAAGGCTCCATGGCCACCATCCACGCCAATTCGCCGCGCGAATGCCTGTACCGCATCGAGATGCTGGCCGGCTTTGCCGGTTTCCAGGGCAGCGAAGACAGCCTGCGCCGGCAGATTGCCAGCGCCCTCGACTTCATCGTGCAGATCGGCCGGCTGCCCAACGGCAAGCGGCGCGTGCTGTCGCTCACCGAGGTCACCGGCATGGGCGACAACGTCATCGCGACCCAGGAACTCTACCGGCACGAACTGTTCGTGGCGCCGGACGGCGAGGAGAAGGACAACTGGCAGTGGCTGGGCGTGCACCCGCATACGCCGAAACTGGCCAAGCTGCGCGACGAGCTGCGTGCCAGCGCGGCCGCCCAGGACGAGCCGTCCGGCGGCGGCTTCTGGGGGCGGAGGCGCTGATGGCGGCCGCATGGATGACCGCGCTGCTGGCCCTGGCTATGGTGCTGGGCGCGGCGCTGTTGTGGCGCCAGGCCGGCCGCGGCGCGCGGCGCCAGGCCAGCTCGGTGTTCCTGGAGCGCCAGCTCGCGCAGGGCCAGGCTGGCGCCGCGCCGGCCGCCCACGATCCGCGCGGCGCGCGCCGCGCGACGTTCAGCAGCGGCGTGGCGCGCTGGGACACGCTGCTGCGCTGCGCCGGCATCCGGCAGACGGCCGGCCTGTATGCCGGCGCGGCCGGCATACAGGCGCTGGGCGTGGCGCTGGCCGCGCTGCTGGGCGGCATGGTGTCGGCGGGCGCGGCCGGCGTCATGTTGCTGGTGGCGATGTATTTCTTCATCTGGCTGCGCGCCGACCGCCGCCGTGCGCGCATGTTCGATCAATTGCCCGAGATGTTGGACAACATGGTGCGGCTGATCACCATCGGCAACAGCATGGCAGCGGCGTTCCAGGCGGCCGCCGCCAACACGGGCGAGCCGCTGCGCGAAGTGGTCGAGCGGGCCGCGCACCTGAGCCGCTCGAGCCAGGAACTGGACGCCGCGCTGGCGCAAGTGGCGCGCCAGTACGACTTTGAAGAGCTGCGCCTGCTGGCGGCGGTGGTGCGGGTCGCCCAGCGGTTCGGCGGGCGCAGCGACGTGGTGCTCGAGCGCATGGCCGAGTTCATGCGCGACGTGGCGCAGGCGCGCTGCGAACTGGCGGCATCCTCGGCCGAGATCCGCCTGTCGGCCTGGGTTCTGGCGCTGCTGCCGCTGGGCATTGCCTGCTACATCATGCTGACCAATAACGCCATGTTCATGACCATGTGGGACGACCCGCTGGGCTTCAAGCTGCTGATGGCCGGCCTGGCCCTGCAGCTGCTCGGCTCGTACTGGTTGTACCGCATGACCAAGTCGATATGAGGGCGGCGCCATGAACATCCTGAACGCCGCCAACCCCTCCGCGCTGCTCGCCGCCGGCGTGCTGCTGATCGCGCTGGCGCTGCTGGTCGCCGGCCTGGGGATGGTGTTGCGGCTGCGTGGGCAGTCGCGGACCCTGCGGGTGGTGGACCAGGCGTTGGCCGCGCGCGCCGGCGCCGCCGGGCCGGACGGTCCCGCGCCGTCCGGAGCCGCCGGCCGCATGGGCGCGCTGGCGCAGGGAGCCGATGCACTCGGCCGGCGCCTGGGCCAGGGCCGCTTCGCCGAAGCGCTATTGCCCGCCGAAGACAGCAAGTTGCTCGAGCTGGCCGGGTACCGCGATGTCGGCCGCGCGCGGGCGCGCTATGTCGCGCTGCGCTTCGCGCTGGCGGCGGGCCTGCCCCTGGCCGCGCTGCTGCTGCGCAGCGCCTGGCTGGGGCCGGGTTCCATGGTCGCCACGCTGTCGACCGTGTTCATCGGCTTCGCCGCGGGCTATCTGCTTCCCAAGGCGCTGCTTGCGCGCCGCGTCGCCGCGCGCAAGAAACAGGCCGCCAACGAGCTGCCGCTGCTGATTGACCTGTTGCGGCTGCTGCAAGGGGTGGGTCTGTCGGTGGACCAGAGCCTGCATGTCATCGTCAACGATTTCTCGCCGGTGCTGCCGGTGCTGGGGCATGAACTGGCCGTGGCCACGACCATCTACTCGCGCGGCCGCACGCGCGAACAGTCGCTGGCGCGGCTGTCGCAGGATTTCGACGAGGACGACCTGGCGGCAGTGTGCCGGTTGATCGTGCAGGTGGACCGCCATGGCGGCGCGGTGCAGGAACCGCTGAACCGCTTCGCGCAGCGCGTGCGCGATCGGCGCCGCTTCGAGCTGCGCGAGAAAATCGGCCGGCTCACCGTGAAGATGACCGGGGTCATGATCATGACCCTGTTGCCGGCCTTGCTGATCGTGACCGGCGGCATGGGTGTCCTGTCGGTCATGCGCGGCCTGTCGCGCATCGCGGGAGGAATGTGATGAAACTTCAATGGCGGCTGGCGCTGTTGCCCTGCGCCGCGGCGCTGGCGGGCTGCCAGGGCGGCGGCGCGCAGACGGCCTGGGCCCTGATGCAGCAGCAGCAACAAGAGCAGGCGCTCATGCGGCAGGCGGAAGACCAGGCCCAGGCCGGCGCTCAGCCCTCCGAGCCCGGCCTGACGCTGGCCATGATCCGCGCCACGCAGGCGCAGGGGCGCTACTTCGCCGCGCTGGCCTACATCGACGCCTACCGGCAACGCTTCGGCGCCAACGATGAATTGGCCGCGCTGCAGGCCGACGCGCTGCGCCGCACCGGCCAGGAGGCGCAGAGCGAGGCCGCCTACCGCAAGCTGCTGGGCGGCAGCCAGGCCGCGCTCGGCTGGCACGGCCTGGGCCTGTTGGCAGGCGCCCGCGGCGACTATGAGCAGGCCGCCCGGGACCTGGAGCGCGCGGTCCGGCTCGCGCCCACCGATCCCCAGATGCTCGGCGATCTCGGCTACGCGCGTCTGCGCGCCGGCGACAGCGCGGGCGCGCGCGTGCCGCTGGGCCAGGCCGCCGAGCTGGACCCGGGCAATGCCAGGGCGCTGGCCAACCTGGCATTGCTGCTGCTGGTCGAAGGCAAGGCCGCGCAGGCGCAGCAATTGATGGAGCGCGCCAAGCTGGGACCGGAGGCCCGCAGCCAGGTGTTCGAGTTGGCCAGCCAGATAAGCGCCCGGCGCGACGATGCGCCGCGCAGCGGCGTGGTGCGGCCGGTCGCGCAGGTGTCCAGCGGCCGCGATGTGGTGATGCCGATGTTGCAGCCGACCATGGACCGCATGCTCAACCCGCCGCTGTCCCAATGACGGCCGCGTCCCTCAAACTCCGACTACTCGAAGAGGCAACCATGCTCCGACATTTCCCGCGTTTCCTGGTCCTGTCCGTGGCGCTGCCCTGGGCGGCGTGCGCCCAGACGAACGCGCCGCTGACCGGAGCGCCGGCCCCGCAGCCGGCGGCCGCGACGCCTGCGGCCGCCGCGCAGCCGATGCCGGACCGGCCGGTAGTGCGGCAAGTGCAGACGCCCATGCCGGCCGCGCCCGCCGCCCCGCAGCAGGCCGCCCGCCACACTGCGGTCGGCGACGTTACGCGCGCGCTGCTGGCGGCCCAGGCCGACGGGCGCCGCGCCGGCGCTGCCTTGCCGATCCTGGGGCCGGTTGCCACCGCATCCTGGCATCGCTACCTGGAGAGCTTCCGCCAACCCATTCCGGAATGGTTCAGCGAGAAGGTCAAGATCGAAGGGCAATAGGGCGGCGTCACTCATGAACCGGCTACCCCGTGTGTCGCCGCGTCCGCTGCCAGGCCAGCGCGGCTCCATCACTGTCATGGCGGTGTTTGCCGTGCTGATCGGCATGGCGGTGCTGCTGTCGGCGCAGGTCGGCTATCTGTTCTACATGAAGCGCGAACTGCAGAAGGCCGCCGACCTGGCCGCGCTGTCGGCCGTGCAAGTGCTGGCGCCCGGCGGCAGCCCGACGGACTGCGCGGCGGGCTCGCCCGTGCACGCGGCCGCGCAGGCCAGCGCCATTGCCAATGTGCCGGGTTTCGTCGACGCCGTCGCGGCGGCCGACATCATCGTCGACTGCAAATTCTGGGATCCGACCCGCGCCGACGCGACGGGCATGCATTTGTTCGATCCCGCCGCCGGCGGCCGCGCCAACGCCGTGCGGGTGCGCATCGACAAAACGCTCAGCGCGCTGATCCCCAGCGTGATCAGCGGCTGGGCCGGCGGTACGCGCGCCAGTGTCGTGGCGGTCGCCGCCACCACTGCCCCGACCGCCGCCTTCAGCGTCGAATCGCGCTTGCTGCGGCTGGCCTCGGACGGCTTGCTCGCCAAGCTGCTGGCCTCGCTGGGCGCGACGCCAGGCCAGCTCGCCGTGCTGGATTCGGCCGGCCTCGTCAACCTGGACATCACGCCGTCGGGCCTGCTGCAGCAACTGGGCCTGCCGCTGACCTTGCTGTCGGGTATCGGCACGCCGGAGCAACTGGCCGCCCTGGATGCGGTGTCGCTGGGCGACCTGCTCAACGCCACGCTGGCGCTGGTGCAGCGTACCCACGGCACGGCGCAGGCGCAGATCGGCCTGCTGTCCGACGTCATCCAGGTACTGCTGGACGTGGCGCCGCTGGACATTCCCATCAAGCTGTTCGGCGACGGCGGCGTGCTCGACGCCGCGCTGGCCACCGACGCGCAGTCGGCCCTGCTGGCCGACGTCAAGGTCATGGACCTGCTGCAGACCAGCCTGGTGATCGCCAACGGCGACAACCTGATCAACCTGGGGTTGGATGTGCCGCTGCTGGGCGTGCAGAGCCGGGTGCGCGTGGTAGAGCCGCCCTCGATCGCGGTGGGCGGGGTCGGCACGCGCGCCAGCACCGCGGGCGTGCGCGTCTACCTGCGCCTGAGGACCGACGACATTCCCGTGGTGGGACCACTGCTGAGCACCCTGGGCACCCGCGTGGACCTGCCGCTGATCATCGAGGCCGGGCAGGCTGACGCGACCCTGGCCGCGCTGTGCGAGGCGCCCCTGACGCCGCGGCAGGCCCGCTTCGAGGTGCGCTCGTCGGTGGCCAATGTCTGCCTGGGCGGCTTCCCGGCCATGGATCCGGCCAATGCCGAGTCGTTTTTTTCGCGCGCCAACGCCTGTGTGGAAAGCGGGTTCGTCGACGTGGGGCGCCACCAGGTATTGAACGTGCTGGGCATCCTGCCGGTCACCAGTCGGGTGACCTTGCCCGTCTTTCGCGCCGGCGACCCGCTGTCGGTGACGCTGACCGAGCCGCCTTCGGACGAGGCCAGCAAGACGGTCCAGGCCACCGACCTGAACCTGGCGGCATTGACCGCGGATGTCGCAGATGCCGTGATCGGCGGCATCCTGGGCGACCTGCTCACCAACGGCGCTGTGTTGACCGCGGCGCAGCGCAAGGAGCTGGCCGCGCAACTGGTGGGGCCGTCGCAGCACGGCCGCTCGATCACGGAAGTGGTCAATGAGTTGCAATGGTCCGGCGCCGCCATGGACCGGCTGGGCCAGCGCATGCGCCAGGGCGGCCTGACCGGCGTGCTGGGCGGCACGCTGCAGGTGGTCGGCAATGTGCTGGGCTCGCTGTTGTCGCCGGTGCTGGATATCGCCTGCGGCGTGGGCGGCTTGTTCGGCAGCATCAAGGAATGCCGCATCAACACGGTGGCCGACCTGGCCCTGAGCGGCGGCAATGCCCTCAGCAGCCTGGCCAGCATCGTCGTGGCGCTGCTCGAGCCGCTGCTGTCGCCGCTGTCGATGCTGCTGCAGCAATTGCTCAACCTGCTCGGCCTGAACCTGGGCGAGACCGACGTATCCCTGTTGTCCGTGGATTGTGGCAAGCCGCGGCTGGTGTATTGACATGAACATGCAGAATTCCTGGTGGCCGCCAGCGGGCGGCGCGGGCCATGCGTAGCAAGCCTATCCGCGACGACTTCGACCTCTATGTCTGGGAGGGCGCTTCCGACATCGCTGCGCGCGCCGAGCGCTGCCTGGCGGGCATGGACGTCACCGTGGTGCGCGCCGACGCCGCTACCGCCTTCCCGCCGCCGCGCGACATGGCGCGCGCGGCGATCGCCCTGGTGTCGGTGTCCGTCATGGGCGACAAGCGCTTCAGCGGCTACGACTGGCTGGCGGCGCAGGGCATGCCGGTGGTCTGGGTGGCGGCCGAGCCGCGCGGCGCCGATCCACGCTTTTATCCGCCGGCGTATTCGTACATCCTGCCGCCGGCCTTCACCGCGGCCGAGCTGCGCCGGCAACTGGTCGAACTGCTGGGTTCGCTGGACGGCGCGGACCGCCGGGCGGCCCGCCGCGAGCAGCCGTTCGTGGCCGTATCGGAGCCCATGCGCGCCTTGCTGGCCGAAGCCCGCATGTTCGCCGATTGCCGCAGCAATGTGCTTATCCACGGCCAGACCGGCGTGGGCAAGGAGCGCGTGGCGCGCCTGCTGCACGAGTGCGCCGCCTGGGCCGACGGGCCGTTTATAGCGGTCAATTGCGGCGCCATCCCCGAGGGGCTGTTCGAGGCGCATTTCTTCGGCCATGCCAAGGGCGCTTTCACCGGCGCGGTCGGCGCGCACAAGGGCTACTTCGAGCAGGCCGACGGCGGCACGCTGTTCCTCGACGAGATCGGCGACCTGCCGCTGTACCAGCAGGTCAAGCTGCTGCGCGTGCTCGAGCAGAACGCCGTGACCCGGCTCGGCTCGACGGTCGAGGTGCCGGTCGATTTCCGCCTGGTGGCGGCCACCAACAAAGACTTGCGCGCGCTGTGCGCGCAGGATGAATTCCGCTCCGATCTCTACTACCGGCTGGCGGTCATCGAGTTGTACATCCCCAGCCTGCAGGAACGTGGCTCCGAGGAAAAAATCGCCATCTTCCGCGCGCTGCTGGAGCGGCACGGCCTGGACGCGGACGATCCGCCGCCCGGCTGGCTGCTCGAGCGGGTGGCCTGCACCGTCTATCCCGGCAACGTGCGTGAACTGGCCAACGTGGTCGAGCGCGTGGCGATCGTGCGCCGCCAGTTCCAGGAATGGGACCGGCCGCGCATCGAGCAGGTATTCGACCGGCTGGGCGCCGGCCCGGCGCTCGCCGCCGCGCCGGCGGCGGATGCGGCTGACGCCTGGTCCGATGCCGAGCGGACCGAGCGCAACCGCATCCTGGCGGCGCTCGAGGCGCACGGCTGGCGGCGCCAGGACACGGCGCACTACCTGGGCATCAGCCGCAAAGTGTTGTGGGAAAAGATGCGCAAGCTGCGGCTGGGCAGCAGCCAGGGCGAGCCGGCCGAGGGACTGGCGGAACCGCTCTAGCGGCCGGCGCGCCATCACGCTGGCCGTTCGAAAATTTAATTAATTGGTATAGTTTCGAAACAATCACTTGGGGAAGGCATGAGAGTCCATCATCTTCATCGCGCCGTGCGCCTGGCGGTGCTGGGCGCGGCGCTATCCGGCCTGGCGGCCTGCGCCAGCGCTCAGCAGTCCGAAGCCGCCCGGCCGCCCGTGCAGCAGGTCGAAAGCCGGCAGGCCGGCGATGCGCCGGTGACGCCCCCGGCGCCGGCGGCCAAGCCCAACTCCACGATCGCCGAATTGCAGGCCCTGATCCAGAATCGCCAAGTGTCGGAACTGCGCACCACCTACAACGGCACGTACGGCGCCAGCCTGCTGTTCAAGCCCGACGACCTCACGTATTACGCCGCTTTGTTCCAGCAGAAGGATTTCTGGCGCGTGGTGCAGACCAAGTCGGACAAGCAGGCCGAGGCGACCTACCGCGCTTTCGCCGAACAATCGGCCGAGCTGGCGGAGGTCGACATCAAGCGGATCAAGCTGCAGGCCGAATACGCGCATTCCGAGCGCCTGCTGGCCGACCGCAGCAATGAGCTGGCCACCCTGCAGGCCGACCAGTCGCTGCGGCGCCAGCAGGAACAACAAGTGGCCGCCCGCCAGGAACAGGCGCGCCAGCAGGCCGCGGCCCTGGCCCAGCAACAGCAGCAGATGCGCGCCGAACTGCAATCGATGCAGCGCCAGATCGACGCGCTGCAGGCACAGCAGGCCGCGCTCGAGCGCGGCGACGGCGCGGCGCCCCGCAAGGGCGCCGCCAAATGACGCCGGCCGGCGCTATTGCAGCCGGTCGTCGTCGAGGAAGTCGGGCAGCGCCATGACGTCGATGCCTTCTTCGCTGAGCGAGGCGCGTTCTTCGGGCGTGGCGGTGCCCCGGATGGGGCGGTCGTCGGCGTCGCCGGCATGGATGCGGCGGGCTTCCTCGGCGAAGCGCGGGCCGACGTTCTCGGTCTTGCGGATCATTTCGCGGATCTGGCGCAGCACGACCGCCTGCATGCGGGCCATGGCGGCCGGGTCGCCGCCCGCGGCGGGCTTGCCGCCGTCGGCGGGCGTGGCCGGCGCATGCAGGTGGGCCACGTTCAGGTGCGGCGCCGACAGCCGCTTGGTCACCTTGGCCGACGCGCAGACCGGGCACGTGACCAGCCCGCGCGCCTGCTGCGCGTCATAGTCTTCGTGCGAACCGAACCAGCCTTCGAAAAGGTGGTCCTGGTCGCATTGCAGGTCGAATACTTTGAGTGCCATGATGGAAATATGGAGGCGCCAGCCTGGGAAAACAAGCTTTTTCCGGCCGGCGGCCGGCCAGGTGTGGCGCCGCAGCAATAACGGCGCCTTGCGGCGCCGTCACGGTAGTGCCGATAGCGGCGTGCCCGCCGCCGACGCTCAGTTCACGCGGCTGCGGTATTCGTTGGTGCGCGTGTCGATTTCGATCTTGTCGCCGATTTCGCAGAACAGCGGCACGTTCAGTTCGAAGCCGGTGTTGATCTTGGCCGGCTTGAGCACCTTGCCCGAGGTGTCGCCGCGCACGGCGGGCTCGGTGTAGGTGATCTCGCGCACCAGGATGGTGGGCAGCTCGACCGAGATGGCGCGGCCTTCGTAGAACACCACTTCGACTGGCATGGCTTCTTCGAGGTAGTTCAGGGCGTCGCCCATGCTCTCGGCTTCGATCTCGTACTGGTTGTACTCTTCATCCATGAAGACGTACATGGGATCGGCGAAGTACGAATAGGTGCATTCCTTGCGGTCCAGCACCACGACGTCGAACTTCTCGTCGGCCTTGTAGACCGATTCGCTGCCCGAGGCGGTGAGCAGGTTCTTGAATTTCAGCTTGACGACGGCCGCGTTGCGGCCCGACTTGTTGTATTCGGCCTTCTGGACGACGAGGGGATCCTTGCCGACCATGACCACGTTGCCGACTCGCAATTCCTGAGCGGTTTTCATCGATTAAAAAACTCCGGGTGATATAGCGCGCTCGCCGTGCTTGCGCGCAGGTGCCGGCATGGCGGGCCCGCGTGCCCCGGGAGGCTGTCAAAGTCGAGGCCTGGCTCGCCGCAACATGCGCGGGCAAAGGAACTCGGAAAACTCTCTATTCTAGCGTTTCTTGGATAATTCTGCGGAAAAATCGGCCAAGGTGTCCCCTAAATCGGGGCGGGCGGCCTGCGCCGCGTCCCAGGCGCGGGCGGCATCCTGCCAGGCCACCCAGGCCGACGCCTGGAGCGCCGCCGGCAGGGCCGCCGCCGTGGCGGCGGCGGCCCCGGCCGGCGCATTCCAGGCGCGGATCAGCGCCTCGGCCTGCGGCGGCGCCGGATAGCGCGCCAGCCAGGCGTCGAGCTTGTCCAGGTGCACGTTCTCGTCCTGCGGATAGATCTGCCAGACCAGCGGCCGGGCCGCCCAGGCGGCCCGCACGAAGGAGTCCTCGCCGCGCACGAAGTTCAGGTCGGCGCACCACAGCAGCCGGTCGAACTCGGGTTGCGGCACGAAGGGCACGCGCGCCATCCACAGGCGGTTGCCGGCTGGCAGGTCCTGCTCCAGGCCGGCCGCCACCCCTTCCGGCGCCAATAGCAGGGTGGGGCGTTCGTCGCGCGCCAGCGCCGCGCACAGCGCCGGCGCCGGCGCGTGCGGGTAGCAGAACAGCGTGGCCAGCCGGGCGCCAGCCTGCCAATGGGCCAGCGCCGCAGGCGCCAGCCCCAGGCCGCGCAGGAAGTCGCGCTGGGCGCCGCGCGATGCCTGCAGCGCGTCGCGCTCGGCGCTCAGGCCGGGTTCGCGCAGCAGCCCCCCGGTGGCGGCCGTGAAACCGGGGAAGAAAAAGTGCTTGACCAGGCCGTCGGGCCGCTGCGACGGCAAGCCGTGGCAGCTTTCCACCCAGGGTTCGGCGCTGAGGTATTCGAGGTTGATCCAGACCGGCTGCGCGGTGCGCATGGCCTGGATGAAATCGGCCGGCGGATCGCAGGCGAACGCTTCGATGACCACGTCGCCCGGCGCCAGGTCGGGCTGCGGCGCGGCGGTCCAGTGGATGATGTCGATACCGCCGTGCGCCTGCCGCGCGGCGTCGTCCCGGATGCCGGGCTGGATGCGGGCGAAGGCCCGCAGGTCGTCGACCCATAGGCGCACCCGCCAGCCCCGCCCGTGCGCCAGCCGTCGCGCCAGGCGCCAGCAGACGCCGATGTCGCCGTAGTTGTCGACCACGCGGCAGAAAATGTCGGCCCGCATGGTTGGACCGCCTCAGTGGAACTTGGCCGGGGCCGTGTCGGCGTCCTCGGGCAGTTCGGCGTGCACCAGTTCGCCCAGCGGATTGGGGAAGTGCGGCGCGCCGCAGTCCTCGCAGTATTCGGGCGGCAGCACGCCGGGAATGCGGCGCACGTCATGCACGCCGTATTCCTTGAGCAGCGCGGCGATCTCGTCGACGGTGTCGGGCATGTCTTCGTCGGCGGGCTGGTCTTCCTCGCGGCCATACAGCGGCCAGACGCAGCCGTAGTAGACGTCGTTGCTGTTGCGGGCGGTGAATCCGATGCGGTATTCGTCGATGCGCACGTCGCCGCAGCCGGCGACCACGGCGCGCAGCTCGGACGGCGCCAGGTTGACCGCGCCTTCCAGCCAGTTGACGGCGGCGCGCAGCGACAGCGGCCGCACGCGGCGATCGGCCTCGCGGTTGCTGACATAGTAGGCATCGGGCAGCAGGCATTCGATGCCGCAGCCGGGCAGCAGGCCGGCCAGCGTCGGCTGGGCCTGCTCGACCCACTGCGCCAGGCAGGTTTCGCGGCTGTGGCCGGATTCGCCGGGCTGCTCCTGCCAGCGGAACAGCGGCGCGCCCTGCGGCACGGCCACGGCCGCCACCACGTAGCGGGTATCGGCCAGCATGTTGGCCGTCTCGGCCTCGTCGTTCAGCGTCGGCTTGACGGTTTCGGCGCCCAGCGCCTGGCTGCCCAGCCGCTGCAGCCATTGCCAGGTTTCCGAGAACGTGCGCGGCATCTGGTCGATGCTGACCAGCCAGGGCATCAATGCGACGCGCGCGCCCTCGGCCAGGATGTGGCCGTGCAACTGGGCCAGCAGCGCCTGTTGCGCCGCCGCCGGGATGGCGCCGGTCGGGATGGTGTAGCGCGTCCAGGCCACCACCGGCGCGACCACCAGCAGCACGTCGTGGCGCTGGCCGTTCTTGTCGATCTGCATCGATTCGGACAGGGTCTCGGCTTGTTCGATCAGTACCTCATAGGCGCCCGGGTCGCGCTGCGCCAGGTGGTCCAGCGCCGCTTCCAGCGGGCCGTCCTGGCCGCCGCGCAGCAGTTTCGGAATGGCCTCGCCGAGCAAGGATTCCCAGTACAGGTCTTCGACCCGGCTGCCGGAGCGGTTCAGCGACTGGGCAAGCGCCACCAGGCGCGACGCGTCGCGGCTCAGGCGGGGAGAGGAGGGGCTGCGGGCTCGGGCCATGTGTTGTTGCGGGTGTCCAAAAGAGTAGGGGCGGAACCCGCTAGTTTAACGCCGGCCGGCCCGGGCCCGCCCCGTCGGGGGGCGGGCCGGCGGCCGCGTCAGGCGGCCAGCAGTTGACGCAGCACAAACGGCAGGATGCCGCCATGCTGGTAGTACTCGACTTCGATCGGCGTGTCGATGCGCAGCAGCACCGTCACGTCCTGCCGGGAGCCGTCTTCGCGGTGGATGGTCAGCGTCACGTCCTGCATGGGCTTGATGCCGTTTTCCAGGCCGGAAATGTCGTAGGTTTCGCGGCCCGTGATGCCCAGCGACTCGACGCTGTCGCCGCCCTTGAATTGCAGGGGCAGCACGCCCATGCCCACCAGGTTGCTGCGGTGGATGCGTTCGAAGCTGCGCGCCACGACCGCCTTCACGCCCAGCAGCTGGGTGCCCTTGGCCGCCCAGTCGCGCGACGAGCCGGTGCCGTATTCCTCGCCGCCGAACACCACGGTGGGCGTGTCCTGCGCCACGTACTTCATGGCCGCGTCATAGATGGACATCTGCTCGCCGCCGGGCTGGAACAGGGTTTCGCCGCCCTCGAAGCGGCTGCCGTCGGGCAGCGCCGGGATCATCAGGTTCTTGATGCGCACGTTGGCGAAGGTGCCGCGCATCATGATTTCATGGTTGCCGCGGCGCGACCCGTAGCTGTTGAAGTCGGCCTTCATGACGCCGTGCTCTTTCAGCCATTTGCCGGCCGGCGAGGTTTCCTTGATGGAGCCGGCCGGCGAGATGTGGTCGGTGGTGACCGAATCGCCGAAAATGCCCAGCGCGCGCGCGCCGCGGATGACCGGCATCGCGCCCGGCGTCATGCCGAAGCCTTCGAAGAAGGGCGGCTCGGCGATGTAGGTGGATTCAGGCCAGTTGTAGGTGTCGCCCGTGACCCCCTTGATGTTCTCCCAGAGCTTGCCCGGGTTCGACTTGACCTGGCCGTAGTTGGCCTGGAAGGCCTCGGGATCGAGCGCGTGCTTGATCAGGGCCTGCACTTCCTCGGTGGTGGGCCAGATATCGCCCAGCCACACGTCGCCCTTCTTGCCGCGGCCCACCGGCTCGGTCATCAGGTCGCGCGTGATGGTGCCGGCCAGCGCGTACGCCACCACCAGCGGCGGCGAGGCCAGGAAGTTGGCCTTGATGTTCGGGTGGATGCGGGCCTCGAAGTTGCGGTTGCCGGACAGGACCGCCGCGCAGACCAGGTCATTGCCCAGGATGGCTTCGTTCAGGTCGGGGGCCAGGTCGCCCGCGTTGCCGATGCAGGTGGTGCAGCCGTACGCGGCGACGTCGAAGCCGAGCTTTTCCAGGTAGGGCAGCAGGCCGGTCTTGGTCAGGTATTCGGTGACCACGCGCGATCCGGGGGCGAGCGAGGTCTTGATGTGCTTGGGCACCGTCAGCCCGGCTTCCACCGCCTTCTTGGCCAGCAGGCCGGCCGCCAGCAGCACGCTGGGGTTCGACGTGTTGGTGCAGGACGTGATGGCGGCGATCAGGATGTCGCCGTTCTTGATCTTGGTGCCGGCGCTGGTGGTGAAGGCCTGGCCCAGCTTGTCGGCCGGCTGGTTGAAGCCGTTCTCGGCCACCGGCTTGGAGAACAGGTCGATGAAGGTGCGCTTGACGTTGCCGATCTCGATGCGGTCCTGGGGGCGCTTGGGGCCGGCCAGCGACGGCGCCACGGTGGACAGGTCCAGCGTCAGCAGCTTGGTGTAGTTGATGTCCTTGGCCTTGGGCACGCCGAACATCTTCTGGGCCTTGAAATAGGCCTCGAAGGCGGCGATTTCTTCCGGCGTGCGGCCGGTGCCCTTGAAGTATTCGATGGTGCGGCCGTCGACCGGGAAGAAGCCCATGGTGGCGCCGTATTCGGGCGCCATGTTGCCGATGGTGGCGCGTTCGGCCACCGACAGGCTGGCGGTGCCTTCGCCGCAGAATTCGACGAACTTGCCCACTACCTTTTCACGGCGCAGCATTTCGGTGATGGTCAGCACCAGGTCGGTGGCGGTGACGCCGCCGCGCAGCTGGCCCTTCAGCTCGACGCCCACCACGTCGGGGGTCAGGAAATACACCGGCTGGCCCAGCATGCCGGCCTCGGCCTCGATGCCGCCCACGCCCCAGCCCACCACGCCGATGCCGTTGATCATGGTGGTGTGGCTGTCGGTGCCCACCAGCGAATCGGGGTAGTAGACGTTGTTCTTCTGGTGCACGCCGCGCGCCAGGTATTCCAGGTTGACCTGGTGCACGATGCCGAAGCCCGGCGGCACCACGCCGAAGGTGTCGAAGGCCTGCATGCCCCATTTCATGAACTGGTAGCGTTCCTGGTTGCGCTTGAACTCCAGCTTCATGTTCAGGTCCAGGGCGTTCTTGGTGCCGAAGTAGTCGATCATGACCGAGTGGTCGACCACCAGGTCGACCGGCACCAGGGGTTCGATGCGCTTGGGGTCCTTGCCCATCTTGTCGGCCACCGAGCGCATGGCCGCGATATCGGCCAGCAGCGGCACGCCGGTGAAGTCCTGCAGCACCACGCGCGCCACCACGAAGGGAATCTCGTCTTCGCGCTTGGCGTTGGCCTGCCAGTTGGCCAGTTGCTTGATGTGTTCTTCGGTGACCTTCTGGCCGTCGCAGTTGCGCAACACCGACTCGAGCACGATGCGGATCGAGACCGGCAGACGCTGCACGTCCACCCCCAGGGCTTTGCCCAGGGCCGGCAGGGAATAGAACTGACAGGACTTGCTGCCGATCTTGAAGTTCTGGAGGGTATTGAACGTGTTGTGCGGCATGATGGGGACTCCGTGGGTTTGGGACCGCGTAAAGCTGCCATTTTCTGGCGTTTTGGCGCGCTTGTCATTGTATGTGAGACATCGCTGCCTGGGTCCTTATGTCTTATATCTTATATAAGACTTGGGCGGTGGGTCAAAGTTCCCCTGCCCCGGATGGGGGCATGCCCGTATCGGGCAATCGTTCACGCAGGAAATCGACGAAAACCCGCAGTTTCAGCGCCATGTGCGTGCGGTGCGGGTAATACAGGTAGAAGCCCGGAAAGGTCGCGGTCCAGTCTTGCAGCACCGGCACCAGCGCCCCGCTCGCCAGGTGCGCAAGGATGGGATCTTCCAGGACATGGATCAAGCCCAGCCCGTCCAGTCCCGCCCGCACCATCAGCGCGAAATCGTTGGTGACCAGCCGGTGCGGGACGTCCACTTCGAGCAACTGGCCGTCGGGCCGCAGGTATTCCCAGCGGTACAGCGCGCCCCGGCTCTCGAAGCGGGTGCCGATGCAGTCGTGGCCGGCCAGGTCGGCCGGGCTTGCGGGCGGCGGCCCGCCATGCCGGCGGAAATAGGCGGGCGAGCCCGCCGTGACCATGCGCTGGTTGCGGCTGATCCGCACCGCCACCATGTCGCGCGCCAGGTTCTCGCCCAGCCGGATGCCGGCGTCGAAACCACCTGCCACCAGGTCGGCCAGGCCATCGTCGAGCACCAGCTCCAGCGTGATGCCAGGATAGCGCGCCCGGAATTCGGCCAGGTGCGGGGCGATGAGCAAGCCGCAAGCCACCCGCGAGCTATTGATGCGCAACGTGCCGGCCGGGTGGCCGCGGGCCGCGTCCACGTCCTCGAGCGCCTCGCCGATGACGCCGAGCGCCGGGCGCACGCGTTCCAGCAGGCGTTGGCCGGCCTCGGTCAGTCCGACCCGGCGGGTAGTGCGGTTGAGCAGGCGCGCCCCCAGGCGCGCTTCCAGTCCCCGCAGGGTCTGCGACAGGGCCGAGGCCGACACTCCCAGTTCGGCCGCTGCGCGCGTGAAGCTGCCGTGGTGCGCCACGCGCGCGAAGGCGTGCACGGCAGGCAGCAGGTGGGCGGGGAATTCCATGGCGTGTCAATTATGAAGTATGGCTTCACAAGGCATCAACCCAGACGCTATTTTTCTTAGCAGTCCCGGCCCCTAGAGTACCGCCATGGCTGCCGCATTCCGCGTCGCCGCCAACTCGATCTCAGGGAAATATGACCATGAACCACTATGTCACGCTGGGCCGTTCCGGGCTGCGGGTCAGCCCGCTGTCGCTGGGCACCATGACCTTCGGCAACGAATGGGGCTGGGGCGCCGAGCAGGCGGTGGCGCGCCAGCTGTTCGACCTGTACCGCGCCGCGGGGGGCAACTTCATCGACACGGCCGACATGTACACCAATGGCACCAGCGAAAGCTGGCTGGGGCAGTTCGTGCAGGAGAGCGGCGGCCGCGACCAGCTCGTGATCGCCACCAAGTATTCATACAACGCCCAGCCGGGCAACCCGAATGCCGGCGGCAACCAGCGCAAGAATTTCCAGCGCGCGCTGGAAGGCTCGCTCAAGCGGCTGCGCACCGACTACATCGACCTGTATTACCTGCACACCTGGGACCGCCTGACGCCGGCCGACGAGGTCATGCGCGCCATGGACGATGCCGTGCGGGCCGGCAAGATCCGCTATGTCGGCCTGTCGGACGTGCCTGCCTGGTACGCGTCGCGCGCGCAGACGCTGGCGCAGTGGCGGGGCTTCGAGCCGGTGGCCGCGCTGCAGCTCGAATACTCGCTGGTCGAGCGCAACGCCGAACGGGAATTCGCCGACCTGGCGGTCGAACAGGGCATGGGCATCGTGCCGTGGAGCCCGCTGGCGATGGGCCTGTTGTCCGGCAAGTACCGGCCGAGCGGGGACGGCAGGTTCGGCCAGGGGCGGCTGCAAACCGTGGCGGGCGACCCGGCGCCGGGCTTCGATCGCTTCACGGAGCGCAATTTTGCCATCGTGGCTGAATTGGAACGCGTGGCGGCCGGGCTCGGCAAACCGATGGCGCAGGTCGCGCTGAACTGGTTGGCGGGCAGGAAAGGCGTGTCCAGCATCATCCTCGGCGCCACCAAGCCGGCGCAATTGCAGGAGTCGCTGGCCTCGCTCGAATTCGCGCTGCCCGATGAGGCCGTGCGGCGGCTCGATGCCGCCAGCGCGCCAGCCGCGCCGTTTCCCTATTACATGTTCGCCGACGTGCAGCAGCGGCGCATCCACGGTGGCGTGCGGGTGGCTTCGCGTCCGGCGGGATATGCGCCGGCCACCGTCATCAGCGCGTCGGCCGAAGCCTAGCCGCGCTATGCGCCGGCTTCCTGCCACAAGACCGGGAGCCGCCCGCAGGGCGGCTCAGGGCAGGGCGTCCAGCCTTCGATCCAGCGCGGGAGTGTCCGGCAACGACAGGCCGAATGCCTCGCGCAGCACCGCGCGGATGTCGGCGGTGGTGGCCAGCCGGCGCCTGGTGCCGGGGCCGTCCAGCCGATGCTCGGCGTAGTCGCGGCCTTGTAGCGCCAGGCGGCCGCCCGGGACCGGGCGCGCCGCGACCAGGCCGGTCACGAAATGCGAATCCGGATGGGTGGAAAGATAGTAGTTGCTGACTTCGTAATCGACCTGGTAGGCGGGCTGCAGGTCGAAGCGGTACAGCGTGCGCCACTGTTCCTGCACGCGGCTTTGCAGGCGCCACGATGCGTCATCGCGCAGCAGGCGGAACTGCCCGTGCGGCGTGTCCTGGGCGAGGCCGGCAAGCAAATGCAGTACGCCGGTGGGCGTCTGCCCGCCGAATCCCACGTCCACGATACGCGGCCCGTCGTCCAGCCGCACCGCCAGCAGCATGTGCGAACGCGGGGTAATGGCGTCGTCCGGCCGGTTCCACAGCACCCGCGCCGAGAGATTGTCGACCGCATAGCCGAGCGCGCGCAGGATCGCGCCGAACAGCAGATTGTGCTCATAGCAATAGCCGCCGCGCTGGTCGCGCACCAGCTTGCGCTCGATGTCACGCAGCGCCAGGCTCACCGGCAGGCCGGCGAACGGATTCAGGTTCTCGAACGGGATCGCCTGCGCATGGTGCAGCACCAGCCGCTGCAGCGTGTCGAGCGACGGGCCGCCGGAGACATCCGGCTGGCCGATGCGGGACAGGTAGGCGGGCAGGTCGGGCTGAAAAGCCATGGCGGCGCACGGAAGCGAAAGGCGAGCGACTAGTGTATCGCCGCCCGCTGTCCGTGGTCAGCCGGCCAGGGAACGCAGTTCCGCGCGCAGGAAATCAATCACCGCGCGCATGCCGGAAGACGGATACGGGCTGGGCGTGGTCAGGATGAACAGTTTGTCGCCGGGGCCGGCGACTTCATAGTCCGGCAGCACGATGCGCAGTCTGCCGGCGGCGATGTCCGCGCGCACCACATAATTGGGCAGCAGCGCCACGCCCACGCCGGCGCGCGCCGATGCGGCGAGAAACGGGAAATACTCCGACTGCAGGTGCGGCGCCAGCTTGACCGTATGGGCTTGCGCCTTGCGCATCAGGGTCAGGTTGAAATAGCGCTTGTCGCCCGGCGGGCAGAGGAAGTCCATGCGCGCCAGGTCGCGCGGGTGCGCCGGCGTGCCGGCCTTGCGCAGGTAGGCTGGCGTTGCGCACAAGCGCCAGGCGACGTCGCACACCTTGCGCGCGACATAGTCCTGCGGCGGATCGGCGACCACCCGCAGCGCCACGTCGATCTCGGACGAAATCAGGTCGCTGACCCGGTTCGAGAACAGCACGCGCAAATTGAGCCCGGGATGCTGCTTCGCAAACCGGATCAGCAGCGGTTGCAGGTCCAGTTCGCCCAGGCCGGTGGGAATGCTGAGCCGCACATGGCCGGCCGGTTCCGAGCCGAGCCGGTGCAGCGCATGGCGTGCCGATTCCACTTCGCGCGTCATGCGCACCCCGTGCTCGTAAAGCAGCGTGCCCTCGTGCGTCAGCTCCAGGCGGCGGGTGGTGCGGCGGATCAACTGGGCGCCGAAGGCGCGCTCGAGCTTTTGCAGCCCCCGGCTGACGTGCGAACGCGTCACGCCTTGGCGGACGGCGGCCTCGCTCAGCGTGCCGGCATCGACAATGGTGACGAACAGCTGGATGAGGTTCAGGTCGAAGGAAGGCGGGGCAGGGGGCATGGCGCGCCGGATTGTTGCCTGATAGACAACAGAGTTTACTCATCTGCGGGAATTGTCGCAGATCGGCCGCATTGATATTCTGGCCGCACTGGTTCGAATGGAGATTTGCAATGCAACCTGGCCTGTTTCGCCCCGGCCTGTTCGAAGGACGCCGGATCCTGGTCACCGGCGGCGGCACCGGCCTGGGCTATGCCATGGCCGACCAGCTCAGCGCGCTGGGCGCCACCATTCACCTGTGCGGCCGGCGGCCGTCGGTGGTCGAAGAGGCCGCCCATGCCCTGCATGCGGAGCACGGCAACCCGGTGCATGCCCATACCGTGGATATCCGCGACGCCGGCGCGGTCGAGGCCATGGTCGGCGCCTTGTGGGACCAGCACGGCGGGCTGGACGGGTTGATCAACAACGCCGCGGGCAACTTCATCAGTCCCACGGAGAAGCTGTCCGCGCGGGGCTTCGACGCGATCGCCGATACGGTGTTCCACGGTACGTTCTACGTCACGCAAGCCGTCGGCAAGCGCTGGATCGCGACGGGCACGCCGGGCGCGGTCGTCTCCATTGTGGTGACCTGGGTATGGACGGGCTCGCCTTTTGTGGTGCCATCCGCCATGTCCAAGGCCGGCATCGACGCCATGACCAAGTCGCTGGCGGTCGAATGGGGGCGGCGCGGCATCCGGCTCAATGCCATCGCGCCCGGCGTGATTCCAACCGAGGGCGCCACGGCGCGGCTGCGCCCGACGGACGGCGCGGCGGATGCCATCGCCAGGCAGAATCCCATGCAGCGCGTCGGCACCGGCCGGGACATCGGGCAATTGGCGACGTTCCTGCTGTGCGAGGAAAACGACTGGATCAACGGCCAGACGATCGCCCTGGACGGCGGCGACTACCTCGCCAACGGCGCCTACTTCAAGCAGTACTTCGACTGGACCGACGACGACTGGGCCGCGGCCCGCGCGGCGATCGACGCCCGCAACCAGCAGGACAAGGCGCTGCGCGCCCGGCGGCCGGCATGACGGGCCTGGTGATCGCCGCCGGCGCCACGCTGGACCTGCCGTCGCTGGCCCGGCGCGGCGAACAGCTCGCGGCCGGCCTGGCGGCCCTGGGCGTGGGCGAGGGCGACGTAGTGGCGGCGCTGTTGCGCAACGGCATGCCGTACCTCGAACTGATCCAGGCGTGCCGCCGCCTGGGCTGCTATTACTGCCCCATCAACTGGCATTTCACCGCCGGGGAAGTGGCCTACCTGGTCGAGGACAGCGGCGCCAAGGTCCTGATCGCCGGGGCCGACTTGCACGACCGCATCGCGCATGCGCTGCAACCCGGCTTGCCGGTGCTGCGAGTGGCGGACCCGGCCGCGCGACACGATCCCGCCCGCCCGGCCTGGCACGACTACGATGCCTGGCGCGACAGCCATGCCCCCTACGCGGGTCCCGCGGTGGCGCCGCGCGGCCACATGGCCTATACCTCCGGCACCACCGGCCGGCCCAAGGGCGTGGTGCGCCAGCCTTTCCCCCTGGCCGAGCTGGCGCGGCGCCAGGCCGGCATGAACGCCGTGGTGGAGCGCGCCTATGGGCTGCGCGACGGCGCCCGCGCCTTGCTGCCGGCGCCCATCTACCACAGCGCGCCCAGCGTGTTCGCGCAAATGGCCCTGCGCCTGTGCGAGCGCTTCGTGGTCACGCAGCGGTTCGATCCCGTCGAGGTGCTGGAGCTCATCGCGCGCCACCGCATCGACACTGTCTACATGGTGCCCATCATGTATGTGCGCCTGCTCAAGCTGCCCCCGGCCGTGCGCGCCGCCTACGATCTTTCCTCGGTGCGCTTCGTGGCCTGCACTGGCGCGCCGTGCGCGCCGGATGTCAAGCGCGCCATGATCGAATGGTTCGGGCCGGTCATCCACGAGACCTACGCTTCCAGCGAGACCGGCATGGTGACGGTCATCGATTCGGCCCAGGCCCTGGCCAAGCCGGGCAGCGTGGGGCTGCCGATCGGCGATGCCGTGGTGCGCATCTATGGGCCGGACGGCGCCGTCTGCGCGCCGGGACAGGTCGGCCGCATCTACGTGCGGCAGCCGGCCTACGCCGACTTCACCTATCGCGGCAATCCGCAGGCGCGCGCGGCGGTGGAGCGCGACGGCCTGATCTGCCTGGGCGACCTCGGCTACCTGGACGAGGACGGTTTCCTGTTCGTATGCGACCGCGAGTCCGACATGGTGATTTCCGGCGGCGTGAATATCTACCCCGCCGAAATCGAGCAGCACCTGCTGCAGTTCCCCGGCGTGGCCGACTGCGCCGTCATCGGCGTGCCCGACGACGAGTACGGGGAACGCCTGCTGGCCCTGTTGCAGCCCGCGCCGGGCAGCGGCATCGCGCCGCAGGCGGTCGGGCAATGGCTCGCCGCGCGCGTGGCCGGCTACAAGGTGCCCCGCGACATACGGGTCGAGCCGCAGCTGCCGCGCGACGACAGCGGCAAGATCGCCAAGCGCAAACTGCGCGCGGCCCACTGGAGCGGGCGGGACAGGAAGGTCTAGGGCCGCTCGATAAAAAACGGCGCGGCCAGCGCCATACGAGGAGACAACAGATGAAATCGGTCGACAAATGCCTGCGCCTCATCGCCGCGGCATGGCTGCTGGGTTGCGTGGCGGCCGGCGCCGCGCGGGCGGATTTTCCCGACCGGCCGGTCCGGTTCGTGGTGCCCTATGCGGCGGGCGGCTCGGCCGACCAGCTCGCGCGCGCGCTGGCCGACCACATGGCGCAGCAACTGGGCCAGCCCGTCGTCGTGGAAAACAAGCCGGGCGCCAGCACCCGCGTGGCGGCCGTGCAGGCAGCCCGCGCGCCCGCCGACGGCTACACGATCTTCCTGGCGAGCAATTCGAGCATGGTGCTCAATCCGCTGCTCTACCGGAAGCTGGACTACGGCGCGCAGGATTTCCGCGTCATCTCCGTCACGGCCGAGATGCCGCTGGTGCTGGTGGCCAACAGGCAGGTGCCGGGCGATACGCTGGGCCAGTTCGTCGCCTATGCCAAGGAGCGGCCGGGCAAGTTGAACTACGCCTCGGTCGGTCTCGGCAACCCGCTGCAGCTTGCCACCGAATTGTTCAAGTCGCGCGCCGGCATCGACGTGGTGCATGTGCCATACAACGGCAGCGCGCCGGCCTTGACGGCGCTGATGGCGGGGGACACGCAGATCATGATCGATGTCATCAGCACGTCGCTGCCGCTGATCCGCGAGCGCAAGCTCAAGGCCTTGGCAGTGGCGTCGGCCGAGCGCCTGGAGGTGCTGCCCGAAGTGCCTACCGTGGCCGAAAGCGGCTACCCCGGGTTTCGCGCCGCGACCTGGTTCGGCGTTGCCCTGCCGGCGGCCGCGCCGCCCGCGGCGGTCGCGCGCCTGGTGCAGGCCATCGATGCCGCCCTGGCGACGCCGGCGTTCCGCGCGCGCTTCCAGACGCTCGGGCTGGCGGTGCAGGCGCCGCGCAGCCAGGCCGGGATCGACGCCTACGTACAGGAAGACCGCGAGCGCTGGGGCGCAGTGATCGAACGCAACGGGATCCGGCTGGATTGAGCCGCGCCGGCCGGGAAAGGAGAGCGGACCGCCCGCCCGTCCGGCCCGGCCGCGGCGGGGCATGGGCGCCCCGCCGCGGCTGCCGCCTCAGGCCGGCACCAGGCCCTTCCGCCGCTTCTCGCGGCGGCCCTGCATGCCCCATACCAGGGCCAGCAAGGCCAGCGCCGGCACGTAGATCCAGAACTCCGACGGGCGGTTCGGGTTCGGCACCTTCACGTCCACCACGTCCCAGCCCTGTTCCCAGCCCGCGCGGCGGGCCCGGCTGCCGAACTGCACGGCGCTGATCTGCACCTGGTCTCCCAGGGCGGTGACCATCAGGCCGGCTTCGCTCAGGCGCTTGCGCCCGGCCGCCACGCCGGTGCTGGTGTCGCCTTCGGGCAGCGCGGGCAGGGCCACCGCCACCGTCTTGGTGAGTTCGTCGCCTTCGATGTTCATGCCGTGCAGCACCGCCACCAGCCGGCCGCCGTCCGGCAGCGAGCCGGCCGTGGCGACCAGTTCGGACGCCGGGCGGCTTTCGTACTTGTCGGCCAGGTGGTTCATGAACCAGTCCGGGCGGAACAGCATGAAGGTCACCAGCAGCAGCACGCCGATTTCCAGCATGGAGCAGCGCACCCGCATCCAGCCCAGCGTAGCGGCGGCGAAGGTCAGCGACGCCAGGGTCGCGCCGCCCACCACCAGCAGCAGTTCCCACCAGCCGTGCACGTCGATCAGCAGCAGCAGCGGGTTGAACACGAACATGAACGGCAGCACGGCGGTGCGCAAGGCGTAGGTGGTGCCCTGGACGCCGGTCTTGATCGGGTCTTCGCCCGAGATGGCCGCCGCGGCGAAAGTCGCCAGGCCCACCGGGGGCGTGATGTCCGCCATGATGCCGTAATAGAACACGAACATGTGCACGGCGATCAGGGGAATCACCAGCCCGTTCTGCGCGCCCAGCTCCACCACCACCGGCGCCATCAGCGTGGCCATCAGGATGTAGTTGGCCGTGGTGGGCATGCCCAGCCCGAGGATCAGGCATACGATGGCGGTGAAGACCAGCATCAGCAGCACGCTGCCCATCGAGATCAGCTCGACGAAGGCCGTCATGCGCAGGCCCAGGCCGGTCAGCGTGATGGCGCCCACGATCAGGCCGGCCGTGCCGCAGGCGATGGCGATGCCGATCATGTTGCGGGCGCCGTCTTCCAGCCCGCCGATGGCTTCGCGCCAGCCGCGGCCCAGGGCGGGAGCCACCGGCTGGTTGCGGAACCAGGCCGTCAGCGGCCGCTGGGTGATCATCTGCACCAGCATGGCCAGCGCCGCCCAGAAGGCCGACAGGCCGGCCGACAATTGCTCGATGCTCAGGCACCACACCAGGATGCCGATGGGAATCAGGAAATGCAGGCCCGCCCGCACGGTGGGCCAGGGTTCCGGGCGCACCGGGTTGGTGACGCTGATTTCCTCGGGCAGGTCGGGATGGCGGGCCGCCATGCGCAACAGCCAGACGTTGAGGACGACCAGCAGCGCCAGCAATATCCAGACCGCGGCGGCGCCGGCGACGGCCTTGACGCCCATGCCGATCCAGTAGATCAGCCCCATCACGATCAGCGTGCCGCAGATCCCCATGCCCCAGCCGGCCAGCTTCTGCAGCGGCGTGCGCGGCTGGCCGGCCGACATCATGGGCTGGATGCCCAGCTTGAGGGCTTCCAGGTGCACGATGTAGAACAGCGCGATGTACGAGATCGATGCGGGCAGGATCGCATGGCGGATGATGTCCGTGTACGGGATGCCCACGTACTCGATCATCAGGAACGCCGCCGCGCCCATCACCGGCGGCATGATCTGCCCGTTCACCGACGAGGCGGTCTCGATGGCGCCGGCGCGGATGCCGCCATAGCCGGCCTTCTTCATCAGCGGAATGGTGAAGATGCCGCCCGTGACCACGTTGGCCACCGACGAGGCCGACACCAGCCCGTTGACCGCCGACGAAACCACCGCCACCTTGGCGGGGCCGCCGCGCAGGTGGCCCAGCAGGGCGAACGAGACCTGCATCATGTAGTTGCCGGCGCCGCACTTGTCCAGCAGCGAGCCCAGCAGCACGAAGATGAAGATGTACGACACCGACACGCCGAGCGCCACGCCGTAGACGCCTTCGGTGGTCAGCCACATGTGCGAGGCCAGGCGCTCGAGCGAGGCGCCGCGGTGCGCCAGCACGTCCGGCAGCCAGGGGCCGGCCAGCACATACAGCACGAAGACGGCGCCCAGCACGGTCATGGGCAGGCCCAGGGACCGGCGCGTCACCTCCAGCAGCAACAGCAGGCCGATGATGGCGGTCGCGACGTCCAGGGTGGTGGGCTGGCCCGGCCGGGCGGCCAGCTCTTTATAGAACAGGAACAGGTAGGCGCCGCAGAAGGCGGCGATGATCGCCAGCGCCCAGTCGTGCCAGGGCATGCGATCGCGCGGCGAGCTCTTGCGCGCGGGATAGGCCAGGTAGCCCAGGAACATGGCGATGCCCAGGTGCAGCGCGCGGGCCTCGGTGTCGTTGAAAATGCCCCAGTTCAAGGCGAAGGGCAGCGGCGAGGCATACCAGAGCTGGAACAGCGACCACAGCAGCGCGCCCAGCGCGAGCGTGGCGCCGGCAATGCCGCCGGCCTGGCGCCCGCCGCGGTCGACATCGGCAACCAGTTGTTCCAGATCGGCAGTCGTGGTGGACGGCTCGGTCTTCATTGAATTTCCCCAGCGTGTTCGGGTGGCCGGTTGGCGGGGCCGCGCCTGGCGCGTCCCGGTCCGGCATCATGGTGAAACAGGGGCCGGCCGCGGCGCCAGGGCGCGCGCGGCCGGCCGGCGCGGGCGCTTAGAGCAGGCCCTTTTCCTTGAAGTACTTCTCGGCGCCCGGATGCAGCGGCGCGGACAGGCCGTTCTTGACCATGTCCTCGGCCTTCAGGTGCGCGAAGGCGGGGTGCAGCTTCTTGAAGTCGTCCAGGTTGTCGAACACCGCCTTGACCACGGTGTATACCGACTCTTCGGGCACGTCCGACGACGTGACGAAGGTCGCGATCACGCCGTAGGTCTTGACGTCTTCCGGGTTGCTCGGATACAGGCCGCCAGGAATGGTGGCATGCGCGTAGTACGGGTACTTGTCGACCAGCTTGTCCACCGCCGGGCCGGTCAGCGACACCAACTGGGCACCGCAGGTGGTGGTCGGATCCTGGATGTTGGCCGACGGGTGGCCCACGCCATAGAAGAAGCCGTCGATCTTGCCGTCGCACAGCGCCGAGCCGTGCTCGTCGGGACGCAGTTCCGACGCCAGCGAGAAGTCCTTCAGGGTCCAGCCCATGGTGGCCAGCAGCTCTTCCATGGAGGCGCGGGTGCCCGAGCCGGGGTTGCCGACGTTGAAGCGCTTGCCCTTGAAGTCCTCGAACGACTTGATGTTGGCTTCCTTGCGGGCCACCACCGTGAACGGCTCGGGGTGGATGGAGAAGACCGAGCGCAGCTTCTTGAACTCGCCGCTGTCCTTGAACTGGCCCTGGCCGTTGTAGGCGTTGAAGCCCACGTCGGACTGCACCACGCCCAGGTCCAGCTCGCCGGCCTTGATGGTGTTCACGTTGAACACCGAGCCGCCGGTCGATTCGACCGAGCAGCGCAGGCCGTGCGAAGAGCGGTCCTTGTTGACCAAGCGGCAGATGGCGCCGCCCGCGGCGTAGTACACACCCGTGACCCCGCCGGTGCCGATGCTGACGAACTTCTGCTGCGCCGCGGCGGGAAGCGGGACGGCGAACGCCAGGGCGACGGCCGCGCAGGCGGCGGCCAGCCCCAGGGTGGTTTTTTTCTTGCCCAAGGTGTGTTTGACAGACTTGCTCATACAAACTCCTTTTGAGGATTTTCCCCGTGAGTATGCCGGTCGTTCCGGCGATCGATGCGCCCGAGCCGGGGCGCGTTGCTTGTGGCGCCGGGATTGTGCCCCGGCGCAGAGAATAACGCTAGCGGCGCGCTTGCGCGATGGCCGCCTCGATGGCGCCGGCCAGGCGCTCGGTGAGCTGGTCGAGCTCGTCGTCGGAAACGATGAACGGCGGGGCCAGCAGGACATGGTCGCCGAGCCGGCCGTCGATGGTGCCGCCCATGGGGTATACCATCAGGCCGCGCGCCATGGCCTCGCGCTTGACCCGGGCGTGCAGCGCGTGGCCGGGGTCGAAGGGCTGCTTGCTGGCGCGGTCGGCCACCAGCTCGACGCCCATGAACAGCCCGCGTCCGCGGATGTCGCCCACGTGCGGGTGGTCGCCCAGCGCCGCCTGCAGGCGCTGGCGCAGGCCGGCGCCCTGGTCGCGCACGCGCGCCAGCAGGCCGTCGCGGCGGATCACTTCCTGTACCGCCAGCGCGGCGGCGCACGCGGTGGCGTGCCCCAGGTAGGTGTGGCCATGCTGGAAGAAGCCGCTGCCGCCGCTCATGGCGGCCACGATCTTCTCCTGCGCCATGACCGCGCCGATCGGCTGGTAGCCGCCGCCCAGGCCCTTGGCGATGGTGATCAGGTCCGGCACGATGTCTTCCTGTTCTACCGCGTACAGCGTGCCGGTGCGTCCCATGCCGCACATGACTTCATCGGCGATCAGCAGCACGCCGTAGCGGTCGCACACCTCGCGGATGCGCCGGAAGTAGCCCGGCACCGCGGTCAGCGCGCCTGCCGTGGCGCCGACCACCGGTTCGGCCACGAAGGCGATGACGCTGTCGCCGCCCAGGCGCACGATGGTGTCTTCCAGCTCCTGCGCGAGGCGCGCGCCGTAGGCCTCGGGCGATTCGTCGGCGCCGCGGTCGCGGTATTCGTAGCAGGGCGCCACATGGGTGACGTCGATCAGCAGCGGCTTGAACTGCGCGCGCCGCCATTCGTTGCCGCCTACCGCCAGCGCGCCCAGCGTGTTGCCGTGGTAGCTCTGGCGGCGCGCGATGATATGGCGGCGCTGCGGCTGGCCGATCTCGACGAAATACTGGCGCGCCATCTTCAGCGCCGCCTCGACGGCTTCCGAGCCGCCCGATACGAAATAGGCGTGGCTGGTGCCGGCGGGCGCGTCGGCTGCCAGGCGGTCCGCCAGCCGCTCGGCGACTTCGGTGGTGAAGAAGCCGGTATGCGCATAGGCAAGCTTGTCGATCTGCGCGTGCATGGCGGCCTGCACGTCGGGATGATTGTGCCCCAGGCAGGAGACGGCGGCGCCGCCCGAGCCGTCGAGATAGGCGTTGCCGGCGCTGTCGTACAGCCAGGCGCCCTGGCCGCGAACCGCCACCGGAGGGGTGGCGCGCAAGGATCGGTGCAATACGTGGGTGGTGCTCATGTCGGTCGATCTGGTGAGGGGTTGACGCGCGAGGCGTTCAGGAAGGCGTGTTGCAAAACGGGTAGGCCGAGCGGTCGGCGTGGCGATACGGCAGCGTGGTCAGGTCGGCGGGCCCGTAGTCGGGCGTGTCGACGATGAGGATCTCCTGGGCCAGCGGCTCGTAGTGGTGGCGGAAATGCGTTTTCGAGCGCAGCACGATCATGTCGAAGTCGGTGGATTTCAGGCCATAGATGCGGAACGGGTCCTCGTCGACGCCGAATACATAGTTGGACGTGACGCTGACCGATATGCCGCCGACCTGCAGCAGGGCGCTCGGGCCGAGGTCGACGGGCATGCCGTGGTTCATCCGGCCCGACACCCGGAACTGCATGGGCCCGGCCTGCAGCACCCGGGCCTCGACCCGCAGGCGCGGCCCCGCGCGTTCCGACGACCAGCCGCCCAGTTCCAGGACGCCGGTGTTGCCGGCGCCGATCTCGGCGGCGCGGCGCGCCGCCCGCGGATCCATCAGGAAGGGCACGGCCGCGCCGCCGGCCCCGCGCGCCAGCAGCTCGGCCAGCACGTAGGTGGAGTCATTCATCCGGTCGGCGTGCTCCAGCAGCACGTAGGGCTTGGCGGCGGGATGCGCCAGCACGTAATCGACCGCCTGCCGCACTCCCATGACCGGCAGCGCGTGATACAGCTCGTGGCGCTGGTCGCGGATGCGGCCGCTGAGGCGCTCGGCCACCTGGCGGGCGCGGTCGGGCGCCGCGTCGGTCACGCACAATACGGAAAACCCGGTATTGGGGGCGTCCGCATAGGAAAAGCCGGCCATCACGGAGATATCCAGGTAGCCTGGCTCGGCGCTCTCCAGTTCGCGCGCCTCCGCCAGGATCCCGGCCAGGCAGGGCAGCGCCGTGGCGCTGAAAATGCTGGGCACCAGCACGCCCGGCTTGGCGATCGCCAGCGCGGGCCGCAGCTCGCCGCGCAGCGTGCGCACCAGGCAGCGCGCCGCGCGGCGGCCCGTCTCGCCCATGTCGGTATGGGGCGACTGCTGGTACGCAAAGGCGGCGTCCAGGTTGCGCAGCGTGCCGGCATCCAGGTTGCCGTGATAGTCGAACGCCACCATCAGCGGCATGCCGGGGCCGATCGCGGCGCGGACCGTGTCGATGATGTAGCGTTCCGGGTCCAGGTAGGACGGCGCCCAGGACGCGCCGTGCAGGTGCAGCAGCACGCCGTCGAGCTCGTCGCGCTGGGTCCGCAGCGCGGCCGCGATTTCCTGCGCATAGCGTTCGACTGCCTCGTCCGAGGCGGGCCCGAGCGCGCCGCGATACGCGTTGACGATGGGCGCCATCCCGGCGCCTTCCTGTTCGCAGATGTCGATGAAGCCGCCGATGACGGTATTGGTGCCGCGCAGCGCCGCGATGATGTCGGCGCCGCGCTGGCAGCCTTGTTCGAAATCGGCATAGGTGGAGACCACCGGCAGGAAACTGACCGACTCGATATGGAAACCGGCGATGGCGATGCGCATGGCTTGCCTCATTGCACGGGCAGCTTGGCCTGCTTGACCACGTCGGCCCACTTGCGGGCTTCCTGTGCGGCGTAGTCCGCCAGGGCCTGGGGCGGGCCGCCGACGATCTCCACCCCCATCTCCTGCAGCCGTTGGCGGATGGCGGGCGCTTGCAGCGCCTTGTTGAGCGCCGCATTGAGTTTCTGCACGACCTCGGCCGGCGTGCCGGGCGGGGCAACCAGGCCGCCCCAGGCGACGCTTTCGAAGCCGGGCTGCAGCGTTTCGGCGACCGTGGGCACATCGGGAAACAGCGGCGAGCGCTGCAGGCTGGTAATGGCCAGCGGCCGCAGCTTGCCGGACTGGAGATGCGGTCCGATGCTGGGCGTGTTGTCGATCAGGGCCTGCACGGTGCCGCCGATCACGTCGGTGGTGGCCGCGGGGCTGCCGCGATAGGGGACGTGCATCATGCGCAGGCCGGCGGTTTGCGCCAGCAGCTCGCCGCTCAGGTGGCCCGAGGTGCCCTGGCCGGGCGAGGCGTAGGTCACCTGGTCCGGATGCTGTTTCACATAGTCGGCGAATTCGCGCGCCGTCCGGGCCGGGACCTGCGGGTTGACGGCCAGCACATTGGACACCTTGACCAGCAGCGCGATCGGCGCAAGGCGGTCCGGGTCGTAGGGCAGCTCCTTGAAGGTGCTGCGGTTGATCGCCAGCGTGACGTTGTTGGCGTAGCCGATGGTATAGCCGTCGGGCCGCGCACGGTAGACCTCGCTGATGCCGGCGATGCCGGACGAGCCCGGCTTGTTTTCCACCACCAGCGTCTGGCCCAGGTCCTGGCCGACCTCCTGCGCCAGCAGGCGGATGATGATGTCGGGCGAGCCGCCGGCGGCGGACGGCACGACCACCTTGATCGGCCGTTGCGGATAATCCTGCGCGGCCGCGGGGGCCGCCAGCGCGGCGCACAGCAGGGCGCCGTACAACCGGGATTTCATGCTGCCGCCATGCGTGTGAGCCACGGTATTTCCCCCTTGTATCGATTCAGTGGTTGGACTGCCCTACGTAGGCCGACCAGAACACCTTGTCGGCCTGCATGCGCTCTTCGATTTCGCTCAGCCGGTTCAGCACGGCCTCGCCGCCGCGCGCGGTCAGGCGGGCGATCAGGTGTTCGGCCAGGCCGAGCAGGCCGGCGGTGGTATGGAAGAAGGAGCCCGGCCCGCGCTGCGCCGGCCGTTCGCGCACGCCGTCGCGGTCAGGGCGCCGGAACAGCAATACATGGCGCGAATGCACGGCCAGCGGCGCCAGCGTGTCGTCGGTCAGCGCGATCACGGCCACGCCCTGCTGCGCCGCCTGGCGCGCCAGCCGCACGGTGGCGGTCGGGTAGGGGGCCTGGGAAATGGCGACCAGCGCGTCGCCTTCGCGCAGGTTGTCGATGGCTTCGGCCTGCAGCCCGCCCAGGCCGTCGATGAGCATGCTGTTGCGGCGCACGAGCTGGTAGGCGTAGTGCATCTGGAAGGCGATGCCGAAGGCCGAGCGCGAACCCAGGAACCCCACTTGGCGCGCTTCCAGCAGGGTCTTGACCGCGGCGTCGAAGGCCGCCGAACTATTGAGCGAGCAGACCGACTGGATCGCCTCGGCCTGCAGGCTGGTCAGCGCATCGTGGCCCGGCTTGCCGGCGCTGCCCTCGGCGGCCTGCAGTTCGGCGGCGCGCTCGCGCAGGCTGGCAGGCCGCTCGCCGGCCAGGGCCTGTTGGAATGGCCCCCGGAATGCCTCGTAGCTGTCATAACCGGCCGCCCGCGCCAGCCGCAGCATGGTGGCCGGCGCCACCCCCACGGCCTGCGCCTGGCGGCGCATCGACCACAGGCCCACCTCGGCGGGATGGTCGACCACCCAGTGCGCCGCCCGCTGCAGTTCGGGCGACAACTGTTCCAGCAGGCTTTGCAGGCGCTGCAAGACCGGCAGGGGCGGAAAGGGCGGCGGCACGGCGGGGGAGCGAGGCGGCGAAATGGAAAAAACACATGATAAATAATGGCTTCTTCAAAAAACATATGTTTTTTGAAGACTCAGGGTAATCCTGATGGGCCAATCCCGTGCCGCGTCAAGAAGCTATTCCTCCCGGCTTTATTTCAAGCGTCCCAGAAAAGTTGATATTTTTCATCATCTTCTTGAAACATGAATTTATTTATTCACAATTCGGGGGTATTGCGGGTTGACCTGGGCTTCATGGCGGCATATTATCTGGGTAGAATCATTTGAGTAGAAATCAATCCTACTGAACTATTTTCAGTCATGAACAACGTTTCTTCGCCCGACCCGTCACAGCAGTACGATCTGCGCATCCTGCGCGCCCTGCGCCGCATCACGCGCTCGATCGCACTGCATTCGCGCCAGCTGGCGGCGGTCAGCCATATCACCGCCCCGCAGCTCATGTGCCTGCGCACCGTGATCGCCAACGGGCCGCTGACGGCGACCGCCATCAGCCGTGAAATCCATGTCAGCCCCAGCACGGTCGTGGGCATTCTCGACCGCCTGGAAGACAAGGGCCTGGTGCGCCGCGAGCGCGGCCGGGAAGACCGCCGCATCGTGTTCGTGTCGGCCACCGACGCCGGTCGCGAGCTGGCCGCGCAGGCGCCGTCGCCGCTGCAGAAGCACCTGGCCGACGCGCTCAACGCGCTGCCCGAGCTGGAGCAGGCCACCATCACGCTGGCGCTCGAACGCATCGTGACCCTCATGGAACAGGAAGGGCATGCGGTCGAGGCCCATGGCGATGTCTCGTCGCCCATTCTCGAAGTGCCCACCGGCGGCGCGCCGCCTGAATCGGGGCTGGTCGTATGAGGGGGCAAGACCTGCACACCCCCCAGCCTTCATCGGCCGTCCAGCCGGCCGCCGCTTCCCCGCGCCTGCAACTGCGGGCGCCGCGCCGCACCGACGGGGCCGCGCTGCACCGCCTGGTGTCCGAGTGCCCGCCGCTCGACGTCAATTCTCTGTACGCCTATCTGCTGCTGTGCGAGCACTTCAGCGCCACCTGCGTGGTGGCCGAAAGCGCCGGCGGCCGCATCGATGGGTTTATTTCCGCATATTTGCCGCCAGCCCGGCCCGACGTGATCTTCGTCTGGCAGGTTGCCGTGCATTCCCGCGCACGCGGCCAACGGTTGGGCCGCGCCATGCTTCGCGAGCTCTTGCAGCGCCCAGAGCTGGAGCATGTTCGTCATCTTGAAACCACGGTGGGGCCTGACAACCAGGCATCGCGCCGCACCTTCGCCGGCCTGGCCGGCGAGCTGGGCGCGCACGTCTCCGAGCAGCCGTTCTTCGACCGGCAATTGTTCGGCGGCGCCGACCATGACGACGAGATGTTGTTGAGGATAGGTCCGTTCACGCTGCCGTCCCGCCAGGGTTCGTGACCCGCGGCGGGGCGCCGGCCGGCGGCCTATCGGAACCGGGACGCAGTCTTGCCCGAATGCCCATGTGGGCGTCGGTGGCGGCTGTGTCTGTCAATTCACGAGTTGAAGGGAGGATTCTATGGACTTGAAAATCTTTGACCGGATGGAGTCGGAAGTGCGAGGCTACATCCGGTCGTTTCCGGTGATATTCAATCAGGCGCGGGGCTCCGTCCTGATCGATGAGGAAGGTGGCGAGTACATCGACTTCTTCAGCGGCGCGGGCACCTTGAATTACGGCCACAACAATCCTGTCTTCAAGGAAAAACTGCTCGAGTACCTGGAATCCGACGGCGTCGTGCATGGCCTGGACATGGCCACCAGCGCCAAGAAGCAATTCCTGGAAGCCGTCGACCGCGTGCTGCTCAAGCCGCGCAACTGGCAATACACCCTGCAGTTCACCGGGCCGACCGGCACCAATGCGGTCGAGGCGGCGCTGAAGATCGCGCGCCAGGTCAAGGGCCGTTCCAACATCATTTCCTTCACGCACGGATTCCACGGCGTCAGTGGCGGCTCGCTGGCCGCGACGGCCAACATGAAGTTCCGCGACGCGGCCGGGTACGCCCTGGGCAACACGACCTTCATGCCGTACGACGGCTATTTCGGTCCCGACGTCGACACCATCGCCTATCTCGAGCGCATGCTGGAAGACCCCAGCAGCGGCCTGGACAAGCCGGCCGGCGTGATCGTCGAGACGGTGCAGGGTGAGGGCGGCGTCAACGTCGCCACGCTGCGCTGGCTCAAAGAGCTGGAGAAGCTGTGCCGCCGCCATGACATGCTGCTGATCGTCGACGACATCCAGGTGGGTTGCGGCCGCACCGGCAGTTTCTTCAGTTTCGAGTCGGCCGGCATCCGCCCCGACATCATCACGCTGTCGAAGTCCCTGTCGGGTTTCGGCCTGCCGATGTCGCTGGTGCTGATGAAACCCGAGCTGGACATCTGGAAGCCGGGCGCGCACAGCGGCACGTTCCGCGGCAACAACCTGGCGTTCGTCACCGCCACCCAGGCGCTGGATACCTACTGGGCCAGCGATGCGTTCTCGACCGAAGTGCAGCGCAAGGAGCGGCTGGTGCGCGACTGGCTGGAGAACCTGGCCCACAGCTATCCCAACGCCGGCCTGGCCGTGCGCGGCCGCGGCCTGATCCAGGGCCTGGTGACCACCGCCGATCCGGCGCTGGCCAATCGCATCGCGCACCAGGCGTTCAAGCGCGGCGTCGTCATCGAGACGTCGGGGGCACAGGACGAGGTGCTGAAGCTGCTGCCGGCGCTGACCATCGAGGACGATCTGCTGGCCCGCGGCCTGGAGACCATCGAGGCCGCCGTCGCCGAGGCGCTGGGTGAAAGTGGGCAGTCCGCCCGTGTTCTGAAATTTGGAGGAAAACGTCGATGATCGTACGCAATGTGAAAGATGTGATCGGGACCAAGGACGAGGTCCGTACCGACACCTGGGTCAGCCGCCGCGTGCTGCTGAAAAAGGACGGCATGGGATTCTCGTTCCACGAGACCACCATTTTTCCCGGCGGACGCACGCACATCCACTACAAGAACCATCTTGAAGCGGTCTGGTGCATCGAAGGCGACGGTTCCATCGAAACGGTCGCCGACGGTAAGAAATACGAGCTGGGACCGGGCGTTGTGTACGCCCTGAACGAAAACGACGAGCACTGGCTGTGCGGCGGCAAGGAGCCGCTGCGCGTCATCTGCGTGTTCAACCCGCCGCTGACCGGCCAGGAAGTGCACGACGCCGATGGCGTCTACGCGCTGCCGGTCGAAGAGCAAGCGGCCTGAGAACAAGGAGTCTGAATATGATCTCACCTGCCCAGGATCCGTACGCCTCGCGTACGGATCGCAGTTCCGCCATCATCGCCCGCCAGGATCCCGTGGTCTACGGCGAAGGCAAGTACGCCGATGCCTTGTCCGCAGACCAGGTGCAGTCCTACGACCGCGACGGCTTCCTGCTGCTGGAAAACGTGTTTACCGAGGCCGAGGTGCAGGCCCTGGTCGCCGAGGTCGAGCGCATGACGCGCGACCCGGCCATCGTGCGCCGCGAAGAGGCCATCACCGAGCCGGGCAGCAACGCCGTGCGCTCGATCTTCATGGTGCACGTGCTCAATCCCATGCTGGCCCGCCTGACCCGCGATCCGCGGCTGGCCAATGTGGCGCGCCAACTGCTCGGCTCGGAAGTGTATATCCACCAGTCGCGCGCCAATATGAAGCCCGGCTTCAAGGGCAAAGAGTTCTACTGGCACTCGGACTTCGAGACCTGGCACGTGGAAGACGGCATGCCCGCCATGCGCGCGCTGAGCTGCTCGGTGCTGCTGAGCGACAACAACGAATGCAACGGCCCGCTGATGCTGGTGCCGGGTTCGCACCGCCAGTTCATCTCGTGCGTGGGCGAAACCCCGCGCGACCACTACAAGCAGTCGCTGAAGAAACAGGAATACGGCGTGCCCGACCCGGTCAGCCTGCAGCTGCTGGTGGAGCAGGGCGGCATCCGCACCATGATGGCGAAGGCCGGCTCGGTGGTGTTCTTCGACTGCAACACCATGCACGGCTCCAACAGCAATATCTCGCCGTGGCCGCGCGCCAATGTCTTCATGGTCTACAACAGCATGGAGAACACGCTCAATCCGCCCAAGTACGGGCTGGACCCGCGTCCGGAGCACATTGCCACGCGCAAGGCCTTCAAGGCCGTCACGCCGCTGGACAAGCTCAAGCTGGTCGAATAGGGCGCATTGGCGCCATGGCCCGCCAGGCGGGCCGCCAGACCCCGGGAGTTCCTCCCGGGGTTTTTTTGCCGGCAGTTCTGTACGTACAGGTTGTACGTATCGTTGTACACTGCAGGTTTTCGACCACCCGGATCGTCCGGAATCCCCCACGTGGCCTGGCGGCCCTTTATCTTTCAATAAAAGCTCCTGGAGACACCCATGAACTCCGACGTTTCCCGCTTCCCCATGTACTCGGCCATGATGAAAGTGCCGGGCGGCCTGATGCTGTTGCCGCTCATCCTCGGGTCGATCCTCGGCACTTTCGCTCCCGATGCGCTGGCCATCGGCGGGTTCACCACGGCGCTGTTCAAGAACAGCGCGCTGCCGCTGATCGCGCTGCTGATCTTCGCCACCGGCACGCAGGTGAATATGCGCACGGGCGGCCCGATCCTGGCCACGGCGGGCACCATCCTGCTGATGAAGACGCTGGTGCCGGCCACGCTGATCGTGCTGCTGGGCAGCTTCGTCGGCCTGGACGGCGTGCTCGGCGTATCGATCCTGGCGATGCTGGCGGCCTTCGACAACAGCAATGGCGGCCTGTGGCTGGCCTATACCGGCCAGTATGGCGACGGCCGCGACCGCGGCGCCTACGTGGCCAGCGCCGTGAACGACGGGCCGTTCTTCAGCCTGCTGTTCCTGGGCGCCTCGGGCCTGGCCGACATCCCCGTGACGGCGCTGGTGGCCGCGCTGGTGCCGTTCCTGCTGGGCGTGCTGGTGGGCAACCTGGACGTGCAGTGGCGCAACGTGCTCAAGCCCGTGCCCAACATCGTCATCCCGTTCTTCGCGTTTGCGCTGGGCACCGGCATCAACCTGGGCGCGGTGGTCTCGGGCGGCGTCACCGGGTTGATCCTGGGTCTGCTGATCAGCCCCATCACCGGCGCCCTGGTGTACCTGGGCTATCGCTACATCCTGCGGCGCGGCGGCAAGAGCGGCATCGGCTTTGCCGCCGGCACCACGGCGGGCAATGCCATCGCCACGCCTGCGGTGGTGGCCGCCGCCGACCCGACCTTCCAGCAGTACGTTAGCACCGCGACCGCGCAGGTGGCCGCGTGCGTGCTGATCAGTTCGATCCTGGCGCCGGTGCTGGCTTCGTACTTCCTGAAGCGGGCCGGCGAACTCAAGCCGGCCGATGACGTGGCCGTGCCGCTCGACGGCGGCGAGCAGCCGGCCGAGGCGAGGGTCTGACCGTGGCGCCGTTCATCGCCATCGTCGCCGACGACCTGACCGGTTCGGGCGATACCGCCGTGCAGTTCGTGCGCGCCGGGTGGCAGACGCAATTGTCGGTGGGGCGGGCCGGGCAGGCCCTGGCCGATCCGGCCGCCCGCCGCGCGGAAGTCATTGCCGTCACGACCCACAGCCGGCCCTTGCCGGCGCCCGAGGCGGCCGCCGTGGTGCGCGACGACGTGGCGGCCCTGCGCGCCGCCGGCGTGCGCCGGCTGTACAAGAAAGTGGATTCGACGCTGCGCGGCGCCTTCCGGGCCGAGGTCGACGCGGCGCGCCAGGCTTGGCGCGACGACGCGATTGCCGTCGTATGCCCGGCTTTTCCCGCCACCGGACGCACGGTGCGCGGCGGCGTCCTCTACGTGGATGGGCGGCCGGTCACCGAGACCTCGGCGGCTACCGATCCCGTCACCCCGGTCACCGAGAGCCATATCCCGACCTTGCTGGGCGGCGCGCAGCTCGAGGCGATCGACGACGGCGAAACCGCCGCGGCGCTGGCCGCGCGCATCCAGCAGGCCGGAGCCGTGGTGGTGGTCGACGCCGCCACGCCGGCAGATATCGAGCGCCTGGCCTGCGCCATTGCGCTGATCGGCGAACGGGCGCTGCCGGTGGGTTCCGGCGGCCTGGCCGCGCCGCTGGCGCGCCTCTGGGCCGGCGCCGAATCGCGCGGTCCGGTGGTCGTGGTCGTGACCTCGCAGCACAGCGCCGCACGCCGGCAGGCCGCCGCGTTGCAGGCGGCCGGCGCGCAAGTCTGGTCGCCCACGTTGGCGCAATTGGCCGACGATGCGGCCTGGCGCGCCTGGTGCGACGCCGTGCGCGGCAGCGCGCCCGGCGCCGAAACGGCCGCGACGCTCTTGCTGCTGGCGCCGGAAGGGCGGCTGGCCGGATTGGACTCGGACACGGTCGCGGCGCGCCTGGGCGGCCTGGCCGGGCAACTGATCGAGGCCGGCGGCTGCGCCGGCGTGGTGGCCACCGGCGGCGATGGCGCCAGCGCGGTGCTGGCCGCCGTGCAGGCCGGCGGCATTGCACTGGTGGACGAGGTCACCGGGGGCGTGCCGCTCGGCACGCTGACCGGCGGGCCGGCCGCCGGACTGCCCATCGTGACCAAGGCCGGCGGCTTCGGCGCCGACGACGTATTGATCCGGGCCGCGCGCGCGGTCCGGGAACGGAGATTCACATCATGACGCAAGACCCCCGTATTCCCACTCTGGCCGTGACGCTGGGCGATGTCGCCGGCATCGGGCCCGAGATCACGGCCAAGATGTTGCTCGGCCATGACGACTTGCGCCAGCGCGCGCGCCTGGTCGTGGTCGGCGATGCCGCCGCGCTGCGCAAGGCCGTGCAGGCGCTCGGAGCCGACCCGGCGCAAGTGCGCGTGGTCGAGGGCCCTGAACAGGTCCGCAATGCGCCGGGCACCATCGAAGTCATCCAGGCCGGACCCTCGCTCGAGCACGTGCCCCTGGGCGAGCTCAGTGCCGATGCCGGCGATGGCTCGGTGCGCTTCGTCACCACGGCCTGCGCGCTGGCCCGCGAGGGCCGCATCGACGGCATCGTGACCGCGCCGCTGAACAAGGCCGCCATGCACATGGCGGGCCACAAGTGGCCGGGGCACACCGAACTGCTGGCGCACGAGTTCGGCGTGAAGACCTTCTCGCTGGTGCTGTCGGCGGGCGAGCTGTACATCTTCCATGCCACCACGCACGTGTCGCTGCGCCAGGCCATCGATGACGTGACGCCGCAGCGCATGCGCGCCGTGCTGCGCCTGGCGGGCTCGTTCGCGCGCGCGCTGGGCCGCGGCGACGAGCCGGTGGCGGTCGCCGGCCTCAATCCGCATGCCGGCGAGAACGGCATTTTCGGCAGCGAGGATGCCGACATCCTGGCCCCGGCGGTGGCCGAGGCCAATGCGGCCGGCATCCGGGCCGCCGGCCCGATCCCCGCCGACGCGCTGTTCCCGCAGGCGGTGCGAGGCAAATGGAAGTTCGTCATCGCTTGCTACCATGACCAGGGCCATGCGCCGTTCAAGTCGGTCTACGGCGACGACGGCGTCAACATCACCGTGGGCTTGCCGGTAGTGCGGGTGTCGGTCGACCATGGCACGGCGTTCGACATCGCCGGGCAGGGCGTGGCGCGCGAGGAAAGCCTGGTCCTGGCGGCTGAACGCGCCGCCCACCTGGCCCCCGGCTGGTCGCATGTATGGGAAACTGCGCGCTCCACCACCGGAGACTGATTTCCATGGCGTCGTCCGCCAGCACCGTCGCATCGCTGGATCGTTCCAGCGCCCATCCCCTGCATGCGCAAGTCGCCCAGGCCCTGCGCCGCGATATCGGCGGACGACGCCTGGCGCCCGGCACCGCGCTGCCCAGCGAGGCGGCCCTGTGCCGTCAGTTCGGGGTGGCGCGCAGCGTGGTGCGGCAGGCCCTGGCGGCCCTGGTGGCCGAAGGAGTCATCCAGCGCGAGCCCGGCCGCGCACCCACCGTGGCGCCGCCGCTCGAGCACCATCGCATGGTGCAGCGCTCCACCGGCCTGTTCGAGCAGTTCGCCAGCATCGGCACGGCGCTGCGCACCCGGGTCCTGCGCTGCGAGCCCGCGGCGGCGCCGCCCGATATCGCCGCCTTCTTCGGCACGGCCGATGCCTTGCTGCTGGAGCGCCTGCGCAGCGTCGACGACGAAACGCTGGCCTTCGTGCGCACATGGCTGCCGCGCGCCCGCCTGCCTGGCCTGGCCGCCGAACACCTGCATGATGCTTCGCTGCATCGCACGCTGGCGCAGCGCTTCGGCCTGCATCCCGGGCGCGGGCGCAACCGCATCCGGGCCGTGGGGGCGGACGCCGTCCTGGCGCGCGCGCTGGACGTGGCGCCCGGCAGCCCGCTGCTGATGCTGGAAGGGCAGGGCTTCGACCAGGACGGCCGCCCGCTCGAGTGGTTCACTACCTGGCATCGCGCCGAGAAACTGGTGTTCGACGTGGATGTCAGTCCGGCCGGCGAACAGATACAGCCGGCCTTGCCGGATGCGCCAGCCGGCTTCCAGCCGGACGCCTCGCTGGAGGCCGTCGAGCAGGCGCTGTGCACGGCGCTCGACCAGGTGCGCCGCCTGCGCGGCAAGGCCTAGCCAGCGCCGGCGACGGAGCCTGCCAGCCCGCACCGGCGCCAGCGCGCTCGATAGCGGATGCTATGCTTTGGCGCCTTCCTCCGATTGCATTGCCGCCATGACCGCCCGCATCGTCAGCCTGCACATCTATCCGATCAAATCCTGCGCCGGCATCGACCTGGCCGAATCGCCCATCGACCGCGCCGGGCTGGCCGGCGACCGCCGCTGGATGATTCTCACCGCCCAGGGCCAGTTCATGACCCAGCGCCAGTGGCCCGCCATGGCGCTGATCCGTCCCGCCTTTACGGCCGATGCCCTGGAGCTGCACGCGCCCGGCGTGCCGGCCCTGCGCGTGCCGCTCGATGGTTCGCAACTGGGCGCCGCCGTCCGCGCAGTCACCGTATGGAAGGACAGCGTGCCCGCGCGCCAGGAGAGCGCCGAGGCCGCCGCCTGGCTCAGCCGCGTGCTGGGGATCGACTGCGTGCTGGTCAAGCTGGACGCACAAGCCCGTCGACCCGCCAGGCCGGAATGGGTGGACCGCTGGCGCGGCAATCATGCCGAGCTGGCCGGGCATTTCGCGGGCGACCACGTGTTCGGCTTCGCCGACGGGTTCCCGCTGCTGGTCACCAACCAGGCTTCGCTCGATGACCTCAACACGCGCCTGGCGGCGCGCGGCGAGCCGGCCGTGCCCATGAACCGCTTTCGCCCGAACATCGTCATCGAGGGCGAATGGGAGGCCTACGAGGAAGACCATACCGCGATGGTATCGGTGGGGGATGTCCGCCTGGCCTTCGTCAAGCCCTGTACGCGCTGCCCCATGCCCAACATCGACCAGCGCACGGGAGAACGCTACGAAGAGCCGGGCCGCACGCTGGCGGGCTACCGCCAGATGGAAATCGGCGTGGTGTTCGGCCAGAACGCCATTGTCGCCGCGCCATCCGGCGCGCGCCTGCGCGCCGGCGACGCGGTCGACATCGAGCTGGATTTCTGACGCCCGCCGGCCCCAATGGCCGCAGGCTCAGGAGGACAGCTTCAGGCCGATCAGGCCCGCGGCGATCAGCAGCACGCTGATCACCCGCATGGCGCTCATGCTTTCGCCGAACAGCACGATGCCGGCCACGAAGGCGCCCAGCGCGCCGATGCCCACCCAGACGGCATAGGCCGTGCCGAGCGGCAGGCTTTTCATCGCGAGCGACAGCAGCCAGAAGCTGATGATCATGCCGACCAGGGTGATCAGCGAGGGAACCAGGCGGGTGAAGCCGTGGGTGTATTTCAGGCCGACGGCCCACACCACTTCGAACAAGCCCGCCAATACAAGAATGATCCAGGTCATGGAATGCCCCATTTCAGGAAAGGCCGGCGCGTGGCCGGCGATATGGGGCCGTCCCCGGGAAGTACAGCCGCCGGCACTGGCCGGCACGCGGCGCCAGGCCGTCCCGGCGCCTCAAAGATTATAGAATAGGAGATTGACTGCCGGGTACGGCCGCTTGTCCGTCGGCCGCCGCACCGGCCACGCGCATTTTTCACAAGGTCGTACTCATGAGTTTTCAGGTCACCGTACAACCCAGCCAGCATCAGTTTCCGGTCGAGGCCGGCCAGACGGTGCTCGACGCCGCCCTGGCGGCCGGCATCGTGCTGCCCTACAGCTGCCGCAATGGCGCTTGCTCCACCTGCAAGGGCAAGGTCGTCTCCGGCACGGTCGAGGCCGGCGAATATCCCGCGCAGATCCTCTCACCCGAAGAGCTCGCGCAGGGCTATACGCTGTTCTGCCAGGCGCAGCCGCAGTCCGACCTGGTCATCGAGTCGACCGAGGTCCGGCTGGCCAGCGACATCCAGATCCGCAAGCTGCCGGCGCGCGTGCAGGCGCTCGACCTCGCGGCGCCCGACGTCACCGTGCTGCGCCTGCAACTGCCGGCGGCCGAGCCGTTCCGCTACTACGCGGGCCAGTACATCGAGGTCATCCTCAAGGACGGCAAGCGCCGCAGCTATTCCATGGCCGGCGCGCCGCACACCGGCAGCCCGCTCGAGCTGCACATCCGCCACATGCCGGGCGGGGTCTTCACCGACCACGTCTTCGGGGCCGGCGATACGCAGATGAAAGTGCGCGAAATCCTGCGCCTGGAAGGGCCGTTCGGTTCGTTCTTCCTGCGCGAAGACAGCGACAAGCCCATCGTGCTGCTGGCCAGCGGCACCGGGTTCGCCCCCGTCAAGGCCATCGTCGAGCACATGGCCCATCATGGCATCCGCCGGCCGGTCGCCCTGTATTGGGGCGGGCGGCGCCCGCGCGATCTCTACATGCACGAACTGGCGCAATCGTGGGCGCAGTCGCTGCCCGACTTCCGCTACGTGCCGGTCGTCTCGGACGGCCTGCCCGAAGACGGCTGGACCGGCCGCACCGGCTTCGTGCACGAAGCCGTGTTGCAGGACCTGCCCGACCTTTCCGGCTACCAGGTGTATGCCTGCGGCGCCCCGCCCATGGTCGACGCCGCGCGCCGCGAATTCTCCGCCCAGTGCGGGCTGCCGCCGGAAGAGTTCTACGCGGACGCGTTCACCTCCGAGGCCGACCTGGCCCGGGTGGGCGCCTGAGCCGGCGCGGGCCGGCCAAGCCGTCGGGAAACCTTCCGGTGCAAATGGATACCCCCCCTTTGTTTATGTCATAGGCGAGGGCCGGGCGGCGCAGTAAACTGCCGCACCGACATCTCGATCGGATCGAGCCGCGACAGCAGGGGGGCCGCCCGCTGCAGCCGGCGGCGCAAGGAGCAAGGCGCGCATGAAAGTAGCGGTATTGGGTAGCGGCATCATCGGCATTTCCAGCGCCTGGTGGCTACGCCAGGCCGGCCACGATGTCGTGGTGGTCGACCGCCGCCCCGGCCCGGCCCAGGAAACCAGCCTGGCCAACGGCGGCCAGATTTCCGTCTCGTACGCCGAGCCGTGGGCCAATCCCCAGGCGCCGTTCAAGCTGCTCAAATGGATGTTCCAGGACGACGCTCCGCTGCTGTTCCGTCCCCAGCTCGATTGGCGCCAATGGGCATGGGGGCTGGCATTCCTGCGCGAATGCCTGCCCGGCCGCCTGGCGCCCAATATCCGCGCCATGGTGCGCCTGGCCGAATACAGCCGCGCCACGCTGCAGGCCCTGCGCGCCGAGCTGGCCATCCCCTACGATCACCTCGAGCGCGGCATCCTGAATTTCTATCGCGATCCGCACGAATTCGAAACCTCGCAGAAGGCCGCCGGCCTGATGCGCGATTTCGGCGTCGAGCGCCGCGTGATCGGCACCGACGAGGTCATCGCCATCGAGCCCGCCCTGGCGCCGCATCGCGCCACCATCGTCGGCGGCGACTACACGCCCGAAGACGAAAGCGGCGACGTCCACCTGTTCGCCGCCGGGCTGGCCAGCCGCTGCGAGGCGGCCGGTGTCGAATTTCTCTATGAAACCACCGCTACCCGCCTGGTCGGCCAGGGCGGGCAAGTGCAAGCCCTGGAAGTCATCCAGCCCGACGGGCGCTTCGGCCGCATCTCGGCCGACGCCTACGTGGTCGCGCTGGGCAGCTTCAGCCCCCGCCTGGTGCGGCCGCTGGGCGTGCCCTGCAACGTCTATCCGGCCAAGGGCTATTCGGCCACCTTCATGGTGCGCGATCCGGCACGCGCGCCTTCGGTGAGCCTGACCGACAGCAGCCACAAGGTGGTGTTCTCGCGGCTCGGCGACCGCCTGCGCATGGCGGGCACCGCCGAACTCTCCGGCTATTCGCGCGCGCTGAATGCCGGCCGCTGCGAATCCCTGACGCGCCTGGCGCGCGAACTGTTTCCCGACGCGCTCGACTTCGAGAGCGTCAGTTATTGGTCGGGGTTGCGCCCGTCCACCCCTTCGAACGTGCCTCTCATCGGTCGCACCCGCATTTCCAACCTGTACCTGAATACAGGCCACGGTACGCTGGGCTGGACCATGGGGGCAGGTTCGGGCCGGGCCCTGGCCGATCTGCTCAGCGGACGCAAGCCGGAGCCCGATTTTCCTTTTCTTGGTCTGTGAACCTATGAAGACACTGCAATTGGCGGGATTGACCCGCGCACTGAGCGCCAGCCGGCGCACGTGGATTTTCGGGGCGGCCATGGCGGTCGCCGGGGCCGCGCATGGCGCCCCTGTCGAAATCCAGGTCTGGCACACGTTGAGCGGCCCGAACAAGGCCGAATTCGAAAAGCTCACCAAGAAATACAACAAGGAACAGAAGGACGTGGTCGTCGAACTGCGCGACTTCGACAGCGCGCAGAAGCTGCATGCGGAAGCCGCCGCGGCCATCAAGCAGAAAAAGGGGCCCAACCTGGTCCAGCTGGCCGACAACCGCTCGCCGGAAGTCGTGTCGCAGCACAAGGCCATTCTGCCGTTGTACCAACTGCTGTCCAAATACCCCATCAAGGACCTGAACTGGTTCCTGCCGGCCACCTCCAGCTTCACCCGCGACGCCAAGGGCCGCCTGCTGGCGTTCCCCTGGATGGCCGAAGTACCTCTCATGTACTACAACCTGGCCTACTACAAGAAGGCCGGGCTCGATCCCAACAAACCCGCCCGCACCTGGGCCGACCTGCAGGGCGAACTGCTCAAGCTGCGCGACGTCGCCAACATCGAATGCCCGTACGCGTCGAGCGACCAGGTCCAGGTCCACCTCGAGAACCTCGCGCCGGTCAACAAGCAGCTGTACACCAGCAACGACAACGGCCTGTCCGCCAGCAAATCAGCGCCGGCCTTCCAGTTCAATACGCTGTACATGCGCCACATATCCCTGATGGTCAGCTGGAAGCGCTCGCTGCTCTTCACCGCGCATTCCGACGACAACCAGAGCGATGCCTTGTTTGCCAAGGGGCAGTGCGCGGTGCTGACCTCCGGGTCGGGGTCGGCCGGCACATTCATGAACACGCGTTCCCTGTCGTTCGGCGTGGCGCCGCTGCCGTACTACACGCAGGCCACCCAGGAGGCGGGCAGCCCATTCGTCAGCGGCTCCGCATTGTGGGCGATCGACGGCCATCCGCAGGCGCAGGAAAAGGCCACCGCCCAGTTCCTCGCTTGGCTGGCCAAGCCGGTCAACGCCGCGGAATGGCACCAGCGCACTGGCTACCTGCCGCTCACCGATGCCGCGTTCCGCGCTTCGGATGTGTCGTTCTACGACAAGATCCCCGGCGCGCACGCCATCATCCAGTCGATGCAGGGCAAGGCGCTGAGCACCAGCCGCGGCTTCCGCATGGCCAATTACGAACGCGTCGAAGCCGTGCTCAACGACGAGCTCAACCAGGCGTTCGAGGGCAAGACGCCTCCCGTCGCGGCGCTCAACCGCGCCGCCGAGCAGGCGCGCCGCCTCGCGCAGCAGCGCTAGCGCGCAAGGCCTGGCGGCGCGCCGTCAGGGCTGCATTCCCGAGCCGGCCGCGGGCCGGCTTTTTTTCGTCCGCCTGACCCGCGCGAGCCGGTGGATGTGTCTCCCGCAACAGAAGGGCGACCTGTCCGGCACAAGTACGCGACACGAGGAATGAACGAAAAACTCCGTTCGTATATGTCGGTCTAGGCGGGCCGGCCGCGGCGGTACACCATGCTGGCCATGCGCTCCGTTCCGGGGGCGCGCCTGGATACGGGACGAGCATGGTTCGATTCTTCCTTCTGGTGTTGGCGCCATTCTGGCTATCCGGTTGCGCGCAGTGGTCCGGCGCCGCACCCGGCTGGCAGGACGACGGCTTGCCGGCCGGCCAGTACGACTTCAACTGGCGCTTGTCGGGCGATCCTGCCGTCGCGCCGCTGCAGGTGTTCAGCGGGGTCGGCCGCACCTGGCTGCAGTTCGCGCCAGGCCGCACGCCGCCGGCGCTGTTCGCGCAAACGCCGGCAGGGCTGCAGCCCTTGCCTTATAAGCGGCGCGACCCCTATGTCGTGGTCGATGGCCTGTGGCCGGCGTTGGTCTTGCGCGGCGGGCATCGCATCGCGCGAGCCGACCGCGACGCCGCCGGCCATGCCGGCGCGCCAAGCGATGCCGCGCCGGCTTTGCAGTCCGCGGCGGCGCAATTGCCGCCTGCCGCTCCGCCGCCGGTCCCGGTGGCAGGCCCGGCGGCTGACGTCGCGTCGCCCAGCTATCGCGCCGGCCCGCCCGACGCCAGCCTGCGCGCCGTGCTGGCGCGCTGGGCAACCGACGCCGGCTGGACCTTCGAACCCCAGCATTGGGCGGTGGATGCCGATATCCCGTTGGCCGGTACGGCTGACTTCACGGGTGATTTCAAGCAGGCAGTGCGCGAACTGCTGGGCGCGACCGAAATGTCGGACCGACCGGTGCAACCGTGCTTCTATCTCAACAAGGTGTTGCGCGTGGTGCCGTTGGCCCAGGCCTGCGACCGCTCCGTCGCCGCGGGAGCCCGCACATGATGGCCCGCATGACCGCGGCGGGAGCCGTGCTGCTGTGCCTGGGCGGATGCGCGGTGCAGCAGTCCTTGCAGAGCCTGCGCGAAGCCATCGCCGGCGTGCGCGACCAGGTGGACGCAGACCAACGGCAGTTCGCCGCCGCCGTGTCCGACCGTGCCGCGCGAATCGCCGCACAGGACGTCGGCAAGCCTTGGCTGGCGGGCCGCGCGCAGCCGTTGGCCCGCGATATGGTGCTGCCGCCCGCCCTGCGTGGCGATATCGACACCACTTTGCTGTTCGCCGGCCGGCTTGATCTCTCCTCCTTGGCCGAGCGCCTGGCCCGCGCAACCGGCATTGCGGTCCGCGTGGCGCCCGACGCGCTGTTGCCGCAGGCGCTGTTCCTGCCCCGGCTGGCGCAACCCGCCCCGTCCGACCTCGCTGCGCCCACGCGCGTGCCAGTCATGGCCGGGCCGCGGCCCTTGCCCGATGCGCTCGACGCCTTGGCCGCCAGTTTCGGCGTGTACTGGCGCTACCATCGCCATGCCATCGAGTTCTATCGCATGCAGACCCGGGTATTCGATGTGTCCGGGTTGACCCTGTCCAGTCGCGCCGACGCGCGGCTGGGGCGCTCCGGCACCAGCGAAGAGGGTGGTTTCGACAACACATCGAACACGGCGCTTTCTTCCGGCGAGCACAATGCCTTGCGGGCGGTTCGCGACCGCATCATGCCGTTCCTGACGCAAGCCGGGTCCGTGGCCGAGATCGACAGCGGCGGCACCTCCCTCGTGGTCACCGACACGCCCGAGGTCCTCGACCAGATCGCCCGCTTCATCGAACGCGAAAACCAGGCATTGACGCGCCGCGTGCGCTTGCTGTTCGAAGAGATCACCGTCTTGACGAAGGCATCGGACGAAGGCGGCATCGACTGGGCAGCCGTCTACGACAGCGCCCGCCTGGCCGTCACGGCCGCCATCCCGGCAATCGCCGGGAACAGCGCCGGTTCGCTCGGCGTCACCGTCGGGCAGGGGCCGCTGCAGGGGTCGCGGGCCATCGTCTCGGCGCTCAGCCAGACCGGCGCAGTGCTGCGGCACAGCAGCGTGCCGGTCCTGACGCTGAACCGCCGTCCCGTCACGCACGCAGTCCGCACCACGTTCTCGTACATCGACCAGGTGCAGAGCACCGCGGTGCCCGGGGTGGACGCATCGCTCGGCAGTGCCGCGCTGCCCTCGGTCTCCATCAGCCAGAAACAGGAAACCGTGGGGACCTTCCTCACGCTGGTGCCCGACGCCCAGCCCGACGGCCGCATTCTGTTGTCCATTGCGTACGACAACACCGTCGCCCAGCCCATCAAGAGCATCACTTTCGGCGAGGATGGCAATCAGGTCCAGGTGCAGCAGATCACCATCGACGGCAACGGCACGGTGCAGCAGGTAGCGATCAGCCCTGGGCAGCCCGTGATCCTGTCGGGGTTCGACCGCCGCCAGGACGAGTACGATCGGCGCCGCCTGTCCGCCGATGCGCCGCTGCTGGCGGGCGGCCAGGACCGCGCCTCCACCGATCGCATGACCACGGTCGTGCTGGTCACCGCGCAAGTGGAAGAGGGCATCTGAATGCCGGTCGCCGCCGCCAATCCCGTATTGCTGATCGATAGCCCCGTTCCTGGGCAGGCATTCGCCTTCGGCGTGTCGTGGTTTGCGCTGGTAGGCAGCCATCCGCAGTCCATGGCGCGCGCCCGGGCGCGGCGCCAGCGCGCCACCCATTATGTGGTCGGCGGCCAGGGCGCCGTGGCCGGCGGCTGCGCCAGGCTCGCCGCGGGCCTGCGCCGCCGTCCCGTTCACGCCGCGGCGCAGGCATTCGCCGCCCAGCATCCCGATGGCACCGCCGCCTGCATTGCGCAACTGCCCGATGGGCGCTGGTGGCTGGTCGCCGCCCAGGATGGCGCGGTGCTGGCGCGCACCGATCGCCTGTATGACGACGTCGACGCGGCGGCCGAGGCCCTGCGGACGCTGAACGCCCAGCATCCGTCGCTGCGGCAATGCGACGGGGCGGCGGCATTGGCCGCCGTGCTGGCGGAGGCGGACAGCGCTGCGTTGATGTCGCCGGTGCGCTCGCGCTGGGCCCTGCTGCCGCTACCGGTGCGAGCCTTTGCCGTGGGGCTGGCCGCCGCGCTGGTCGTGCCGCCGGCATGGCAAGCCTGGAGCAAACCGCCACGGCAACCGGTGGCCGTGCCGGCCATGTCGGCCGAAGCCGCCTGGGCGCTGGCGGCCGAGCAGTTCCGGCGCAGTCGTCCCGTGCATTCGCTGGGCGAACTGTCACGAGTGCTGGCTTCGCTGCATCGCCTGCCGCTCGGCGTGCAAGGCTGGCTGCTGCGCGAGGCGCATTGCCAGCCCGGGAGCCAGGCCTGGGCATGCCGGGCCACGTATGCCCGGCAAGGCGTCCAAGCCGCCAACGACGATTTCGCGCGCGCCGTGCCCGCCGGCTGGGGCGTGCACTTCCGTCCGCTCGACACGGCGGAAGTGTCATGGACAGTCGTGGGCGACGGCGCGACGCTGGCGACTGCCGTGCCGCCTGGCGCGGTGCGCGTGGAACGGGACCTGGCCAGCGTCCTGCAGCGGGCGCGACCGGCCTTCAACCGCCTCACGCTGGGGCCGGCGGTCGCAGTGGACATTCCGCCGCCGCGCGACCCGCACGGGTACCCCTTGGCCGCGCCGCCCATGCAGCCCGCGACGCGCCAGCGCCTGCTCGCGCTCGAAGGGCCGTTACGTTCCCTGGCATTGCTTGCCGACCAGCCGCTGGTTGTCGCGTGGTCGTCCCTGGCCCTGCGCCTCGCCGCAGGCCGCTCGCCGGGCTTGGCCGTCAGCGCCTTGACGGCCGAACTCCAAGGAGTCCTCTATGAGCAAGATTGAACCTCGTTCCCCCGTTCGCCGGCATGCACGGTTCCGAACACGCCTGGCGGCCGCCGCGATCGCCTGTGGTGCGATGCCCTGCGCGGCCGCTCCGGCCGACTCCACCGGCGCGCCCATCGCCGAGCCGGCCGGCTGGGCGGAGGGCGACACCGTGCGCGACCTGCTGCGCGCCGATGCGCAGGCGGCCCAGACGGCGCGCCACCCGCAACAGGCCGCCGATTGGCTCGGGCCTTCCCACGCCGGCCGTCCGCCTTCCTCTCCGCATGGCGGGCTGGCGGACCAGGTCGACGTGATGGCCATCTATGGCGTGGGCAAGTCCTTGCACGCGGATGTATCTGTCAACGGCCGCATCGCACGCTACCGGGCCGGCCGCGCCTGGCCCCTGGAAAGCCAGTTGTCCGCGGACGGCGAGCGCTATGCGCTGCTATCCATCGATGTCCCTTGCGTGCGCCTGCGCAAGGCAGGGGCGCCCTTGACCGCATGTCTGCTGGACCAGGATGTCATCCATGACTGACACTTGCGCTCCCGCAGCCGGCAACCGTGCTGCCGCCGAGGCGCCCTGGCTGCGCACCGCCGACGACCTGGCGCGCATCGATCCGGCCTTCGTACGCACCCTGGGCGACGAGTTCGACCTGGCATCGCTGGCCGGGCGCCTGTGCCCGGTCTTGCTCGAAAATGGCGCCGCCGCCGTGTTTGCCCTGCAGGACTACCTGCACGGCGACCAGATCGCCGAACTCGAGCGCCTCATGCGCCTGCGCGGCTATCGTCCTGCCGCGGTGCCGCGCTACATATTGCCGGCCGACTTGCTGCTGGGCGTGGCGCGCAACCAGGTGACCGCCGCCACCTTGCGCGATCGCCGCGGCGCGGCGCCCGCCTCGCGTCGGTCCGCGCTCGCGTCGGTCTTCCTGGACTTGATCCGCTGGGGCGTCGAGCATCGCGCCAGCGACGTGCACATCAATGTCGGCCAGCCGCAGGGCAGGTCCGAGGTGCGCTACACCATCGACGGCGCCTACGTCGCGCCCGGCTGCTTCGGCAACCTGTCGGGCGCCACGCTGCTCGAGGTCCTGTCGGTTGCCTGGATGGACGTGCGCGGCGGCAACGGCGCGGTGTTCGACCCCTTGGCGGAACAACAGGGGCGCATCGCACTCCAACTCGACGGCCGGCCGGTGACCGTGCGCTGGGCCTCCCTGGCCACCGACGCGGGGCCATCCGTCTGCCTGCGCCTGTTGCGCCTGGATGCCGCCGAGGGTGGCGCCACGCTGGCCGAACTGGGATACCTGCCGTCGCATATCGCCGCCCTGGAGCGCGCCCGCGACCGCGCCGGCGGGGCCATCGTGATGGCGGGCATGGTGGGCTCCGGCAAGTCGACGTCCATGGCCTCGCTGATGCGCGGCATCGCGCCCACGCGCAAGGTCATCACGCTCGAGGACCCGGTCGAGTACCGCATCGGCAACGCGCTGCAGAACACGGTGGGACGCACGCTCGATGCCTGCGTTTCATCCACGTTCGACGCCAAGCTCAAGACCATCAAGCGGTCGGCCATGGATGACCTGCTGATCGGCGAGGTGCGCGACCGCGATACCGGCAGGGCCTTCATGGACCTCGCCGGGTCGGGCTCCAATGTGTACACCACCACGCACACGGGCTCGGCCTACATGATTCCCGAGCGCCTGGCCTCCGATTTCATCGGCGTATCGCGCGACTTCCTGGCCACGCCCGGCGTGCTCAAGCTGCTGGTCTACCAGGCCTTGCTGCCGCGCCTGTGTCCGCGCTGCGCCTTGCCGTTCGACCGCCTGCCGGCGCAGGATGCCCAGCCCGTGTCCTGGCGCGACTGGGCACGGGCCTTCGCCGTTGCCCATCGACTCGATCCCGCCAGCCTGCGCGCCCGCAATCCCGCCGGATGCCCGGCATGCCGGCACCCCCAGCTGCCCCAGTTGCATGGCCTGGCGGGGCGCACGGTGGTTGCCGAAATGCTCGAGCCCGACGGCGACGATCGTTTCCTGCACCTGGTCCGTCGCCGTGACAATCTCGGCCTGCGGCGTCATGTCGCGGCATTGTCCCGCAGTGCCGCGGACGACGCCGACATGACCGGCAAGCGTGCCGTCGACTGCGCCCTGTACAAGGCGGCATGCGGGCAGGTCGATCCGCGCATGATCGCCAGCCGCTTCGACATGCCCACGGCCTTGCTGTCGGCCGTCCCGTTGCGGCTCGTCGCCGGAGGCCAGCATGCCTGAAGGCGTCGCCATGCTGCCGGCGGCCTTGCGCCAGGGGGCCGCCCGCCTCGCGCTATGGCGCGACGCCCTGCTTTTCCGCCAGCAGCGCGCCGCCTATTACGACTACCTGGCGGACTTGCTCGACAGCCTGCAGGGCCACAAGACGCTGCGCGACATGTTCGATGACGACGCGCGGCGCTACGGCGGACATACGGCGCGCGGCAGGCTGGCGCGGCACTGGAGCCAGGCCTACCAGGAGTCGGGCGGCGACCTGGCCGCCGCCTGGGGCGGTGTCATGCCCGAAGACGAACTGCAGCTGATCGCCACGGCACAGCGGGCGGGCGGCGGGGCGCTCGCCGCGGCCCTGCGCGATCTCGCCCAGGCGGTGCGGCTGGTCGGCCAGGCGCGCGGCACCCTGGTGGCCGCCAGCGCGGCCGGAGTGCTGGCGCTGGCAGTCGCTCTCGGGCTGCTGTGCGCGGTGCCGTACTTCACCGTGCCGCGCCTGCAGCAGGTCTTCCAGGGCCTGCCGCCCGATTACTACGGCACGCTCACGCGCAGTCTGTACGAGCTCGCCGACGCAGTGCGCCGCTGGCTGGCGTTCTGGGTGATCCTGCTGGCCGGCGGCGCCGGACTGCTCGCCTGGTCGCTGCCCATGCTGTGCGGCCCCTGGCGGTCGTGGCTCGACCGCTGGTTCCCGTGGCGGCTCTACCGCGATTTCCACGCCATTCGTTTTCTCGCCATGCTGGCCGTGCTGGTGCGGCAGCGCGGCAATGTGGATACCCGCCTGCGGCAGGCGCTGGCGGCGCAGGCGTGGCATGCCAGGCCCTGGCTCGCCTGGCACATCAACGCGATGCTGGCGCGCGTGGACCGCGGCCAGGTTGGCGCCGAGACGTTCGATACCGGCCTGTTGGACCGCGAGACGGGCTGGTTCATGGCCGACATGATCGCCGCCCGCGGCGTCGAGGCGGGCATCGCGCAGGCGCGCTTGCGCGTCGAGTCCCGCACGCTCGCCGGCGTGCGTCGCCGGGCGCTGGCGCTGCGCTGGGCGTTGCTGCTGGGCGCGGTGGGGGCGGTGCTGGCCCTGGCCCTCTGGCATTACGCGGTGATCGACGAACTGCGCCGCGCCCTCATCAATTTCTACGCCAGTCGCTGAGCGCGCCTGGCTCCGTTACTTCCGTTTCCAGGAGCGTTCCATGCCTTATCTTCGTCCCATCGCCATGCCCGGTCGGCAAGGCGGCTTTTCCCTCATCGAGGTCTCCATCGTCACGGCCATCGTGCTGCTGGTGGCCATCATCGGCATCCCGGCCATCGGCGCCTATGTCATCGAGAACAAGGTGCCGAAGGTGGGCGAGGAACTGCAGCGCTTCGTGGCCCGCATCAAGGCCAATGCACAAGGTGCCGGGCCGACGCCCTATGCCGATATCGATACCCGCGCGCTGGCCAATGCGCTGCGCGATTCCAGCGTCGTGTCGGTGAACGGCACGGGCGCCAGCGCCGTGGTGGCGCACGGCCTGGGGGGCAACGGTTCGGCGGGCAACGGCAATATCACCGTCGCGCCGGTGGCGGTGGCCATGGGCGGAGCCGGGTCGGGTTTTGCCATTACGCTCGGCCAGGTCAATCATGCCGCCTGCCCGGCGCTCGCATCCGTCATGCAGCGCGTGTCCGACATGATCACCGTGGCGGGCCAGGGCGGCCCGGTCAAGGTCAAGGACGACACGATCACTCCCCGGCTGGCCTACAGCGCGACTGCCGCGGAGGCCCAATGCACGCAGGGAGACAACAACACCTTCGTCTTCACGGTGCGCTAGGAGCCGCTCGCATGGTTGCCTTGTCTTCCGTCCGGAGCCGCGGCCGCGCCGCCGGCGCGGCTCCCCGGCTCGGCCAGCGCGGTTTCGCGCTGGCCGAGCTGGCGCTGGCTGTTGCGCTGACCACCATGATCCTCGTCTGGGCAGCCAGCCGCATCGTCCACGAGGTCGACGATGCCGCCGCGCGGGCTACCGGTGTCTGGCTGCTCGAGCTCAAGCGCGGGATGGACAACATGCTGCGGCAGCATTTCGCCGACCTGGCCGAAGGGGTAGCGCCCGTGGACCAGGCCGGATTGCCGCTATATGCTGACCCTCTCGCCCCGCGCCTGGCCGAGCTCAAGGCCCAGGGGCACCTGCCGTCCGGCTTCCCGGAATCGGGCGCCATCGGCGGCGGCGCAGCCATCCGCATTCTGCGCGATGCCCGCTGCCCCGAAGCCGGCTGCCGGCTCGACGCGCTGGTCCACCAGGCCGAGCCGCTGCTGGCCGGCGGCGCCGCGCCCGACCTGATGCGCATCGCGGCGGCGGTCGGGGCGGCCGGCGGCTATGGCGGCGCCGCCACCGCCACCCGCGTGCGTGGCGCCAATTTCGATTTCCCCAATCCGCCGGCGTCCGGCATGGCCCCGCTGGCGGCCGGCACGCTGGCGGCCTGGGCCGCCCTGGGGACGGCCGAATACGACCTGTTCGTGCGCATGCGCGACACCCGCGACCCCGATCTTCGCGGCCCGCTGTCGGTTGCCGGGAGCGTTTCCACCGGCGGCCGCCTGCGCACGGACGAATTCTTGTCGCTGGGAGGTATCGCCGCGGCCGGTGCGGCCTGCCCTGAGGCCGGATTGGTCGCGCGCGATCCCGACAGCACTTTGCTGGTGTGCCGCGAAGGCGCCTGGCTACCCGCCGATACCGGTTTCGGCGGGGCCTACGCCTACAATAATCGCTACGGTTGCGCGCACTATTCGGGAGTTTCCACTGCCAACCCGCGAACCGGGACTTGCGCCTGTCCGGCGGGATACCGTGCGATTATCGTCTCGGCGGGAGGCAAATGGACCGAAACCGAAGGCTGGACGACAGGATACGTCTGCGTCCGGTAGGCAGAAGCGCAGGGGCGGCTGCTGGCGCCGGGCTGCCGAGGCTCTATATAATCGAAAATTCGCCTCATTCCCGGTTCGTCCCAGCATGAAATCCTCAGAGATTCGCCAGAAGTTCCTGCAATTCTTCCAGTCGAAAGGGCATACCATCGTTCCCTCGGCCTCGCTCGTGCCGGGCAACGACCCGACGCTGCTCTTCACCAATTCTGGCATGGTGCAATTCAAGGACGTCTTCACGGGCAAGGAGACGCGCGCCTACACCCGGGCCACTTCGTCGCAGCGCAGCGTGCGCGCCGGCGGCAAGCACAACGACCTGGAGAACGTCGGCTACACCGCGCGCCACCATACGTTCTTCGAAATGCTGGGCAATTTCAGCTTCGGCGACTATTTCAAGCGCGACGCCATCCAATATGCCTGGGAGCTGCTGACCACGGTCTACAAGCTGCCGGCCGAAAAACTGTGGGTCACGGTCTACCAGGAAGACGACGAAGCCTACGATATCTGGGCCAATGAAGTCGGCGTGCCGCGCGAGCGCATCATCCGCATCGGCGACAACAAGGGCGCCCGCTACGCCTCGGACAACTTCTGGCAAATGGCCGACACCGGCCCGTGCGGGCCGTGTTCCGAGATCTTCTACGATCATGGCCCCGAAATCTGGGGCGGCCCTCCGGGCTCGCCCGAAGAAGACGGCGATCGCTACATCGAGATCTGGAACCTGGTGTTCATGCAATTCGAGCGCGACGCGGCTGGCAACATGGAGCGCCTGCCCAAGCCCTGTGTCGACACCGGCATGGGCCTGGAACGCATCGCGGCGGTGCTGCAAGGCGTGCATTCCAACTATGAAATCGATCTGTTCCGCCACCTGATCCAGGCCGCCGCGCGTGAAACCGGCGTGACCAACCTCGAGGACAACTCCTTGAAGGTCATCGCCGATCACATCCGCGCCTGCGCGTTCCTCATCGTCGACGGCGTCATCCCCAGCAACGAGGGGCGCGGCTATGTGCTGCGGCGCATCGTGCGCCGCGCCCTGCGCCATGGCTACAAGCTGGGCCAGACCAAGCCGTTCTTCTACAAGCTGGTGCCCGACCTGGTCGCCGAGATGGGCCAGGCCTATCCCGAGCTGGCCCAGGCGGCCGAGCGGGTGGCGCAGGTGCTCAAGCAGGAAGAAGAACGCTTCGGCGAAACGCTCGAGCACGGCATGAAGATCCTCGACGGCGCGCTGGCCGGCGTGCCGGCCGGTGGCCAGCTCGACGGCACCACGCTGTTCACGCTGTACGACACCTACGGGTTCCCGGTCGACCTCACCGCCGATATCTGCCGCGAGCGCAACGTCGAGGTCGACATGGCCGGCTTCGAGGCCGCCATGGCGCGCCAGCGCGAGCAGGCGCGCGCCGCCGGCAAGTTCAAGATGGCCGAAGGCCTCAGCTATGAAGGGGCCGACACGCGGTTCGAGGGCTACGACACACTCGAGCTCGACGGCGTCAAGGTCGCCGCGCTGTACGTCGACGGCACCCAGGTCGACCGGCTGCAGGCGGGGCAGAATGCCGTGGTGGTGCTCGATGCCACCCCGTTCTATGCCGAGTCGGGCGGCCAGGTAGGCGACACCGGCCTGCTCGAGGGCGGCGGCGCGCGGTTCGCGGTGGCCGACACCCAGAAAATCCAGGCCGGCGTATTCGGCCACCACGGCCTGCTCGAGGCCGGCACGCTGGCGGTGGGCGATACGCTGCTGGCCCGCGTGGACGCCGTGCGCCGCGCGCGCACCGTGCGCAATCACTCGGCCACCCACCTCATGCACAAGGCCTTGCGCCAGGTGCTGGGCGCCCATGTGCAGCAGCGCGGCTCGCTGGTCGATCCCGACAAGACCCGCTTCGACTTCGCCCACGACGCGCCGTTGTCGGCCGAGCAGATCGCCCAGGTCGAGGCCATCGTCAATGCCGAGGTGCTGGCCAACCAGCCGACCCAGGCGCAGGTCATGGCCTACGACGATGCCGTCAAGGGCGGCGCGATGGCGCTGTTCGGTGAAAAATACGGCGATACCGTGCGCGTGCTGGATATCGGTTTCTCGCGCGAGCTGTGCGGCGGCACCCACGTGGCGCGTACCGGCGACATCGGCCTGTTCAAGATCGTGGCCGAAGGCGGCGTGGCCGCCGGCGTGCGCCGCGTCGAAGCCATCACCGGCGACAACGCCCTGGCCTGGGTGCAGAACCAGAACGCGCTGCTGCTGCGCGCCGCCGGCATGTTGCGCAGCACGCCGGCCGACCTGCCCGAGCGCATCGCGCAGGTGCAGGAACAGGTCCGCGGCCTCGAGAAAGACCTCGAGCAGGCCCGCGGCAAGCTGGCCGCCAGCGCCGGCAACGACCTGGCCGCCAAGGCCGCCGAGATCAAGGGCGTCAAGGTGCTGGCCGCCAGCATCGGCGACGTCGATCCCAAGGCGCTGCGTGGCATGGTCGACAACCTCAAAGACAAGCTGAAGCCGGCCGTCGTGCTGTTGGCCAGCGCCGATGGCGCCGGCAAGATCAGCCTGGTCGGCGGCGTCACCGGCGACCTCACCGCACGGGTCAAGGCCGGCGACCTGGTCGGTTTCGTGGCCGCCCAGGTGGGCGGCAAGGGCGGCGGCCGTCCCGACATGGCCATGGGCGGGGGCAGCGATGTCCAGGCCCTGCCGGCCGCTATTGCCAGCGTGCAGGGGTGGATCGATGAGCGCCTCTGAGCTGCCGGACGACCTGCCGGCGTTCCAGCAGGAGGTCGACGCCAGCGGGCTGACCTGCCCGCTGCCCATCCTGCGGGCCAAGAAAGCCCTGGCCCAGATGGACAGCGGCCAGGTCCTGCGCGTGGCCACCACCGACCCGAAAGCGGTGCGCGATTTCCAGGCGTTCGCCAAGCAAAGCGGCAATGTCCTGGTGGCGCAGCACGATGCCGGGGATTCGGCGCTGCACTTCCTGCGGCGGCGCTAGGGCCTGCGCCCGGAGGCAGCGCCGTACCGGCCGGGAGCCGGGCGGCGGGGCAGGGCGGCATGGCGTGCGGGGCCGGCCCGGGTGTATGCTGGTCGTCCCAGTCAGGTCGAAACCGGGGCTGTATTGCCAGGGCTCCCGTTTCAATGCTAGAATCTTCCGTTTTTCACAACTAATTCAAGGGATTACCTATGGTGGTGATTCGCATGGCCCGTGGCGGGTCGAAGAAGCGTCCGTTCTACAACCTCGTGGCCACCGATTCGCGCAACCGCCGCGACGGTCGTTTCATCGAGCGTGTGGGTTTCTACAATCCCGTCGCGAGCGAAGGCTCGGAAAAGCTGCGCATTTCGCTCGACCGCGTGCAGCACTGGACCAGCAACGGCGCGCAACTGTCTCCCGCCGTGGAGCGCCTGGTCAAAGACTACTCGGCCAAGGTTTCGGCCGCGGCCTGACGGCGCGCGTCTGGCGCAATAACCGCGCGTCGATTCGCCGCCCGGCTCATGCCTGACGCCGCCCACCCCGCCGCGGTGCCCACCGACCTGGTCGAACTGGGCCGCATCGCCGCGGCCTACGGAGTCAAAGGCTGGGTCAAGGTGCATCCGCATTCGGCCCAGTCCGAGGCGCTGCGCCAGGTTTCGTCCTGGTGGCTGACTCGCCCCGCCCCTGAATTGGCGCGGGGCGTTGTTGCATCCGTGCCGCAACCCTACACGGTGCTGCAGGCGCGCTCGCAGGGCTCGGCCATCGTGGCGCAACTGGCCGGCGTCACCGACCGCGACCAGGCCGAGGCCTTGCGCGGCTGCATGGTGCAGGTGCCGCGCAGCGAATTCCCGGCTGCCGACGAAGACGAATACTACTGGGTCGATCTCATCGGCTGCGCGTTCTACACCAACGCCGACGGCGAGCAGGCCCGGGTGGGCGTGGTCGACGGCGTGCTCGACAACGGCGCGCACGCCGTTCTCCGCGTCGTCCTGCAACGGGCGCCGGTGGCCGGCGGCGACCCCGAGCCGCGGCGCGACGCCAAGGGCCGGCCCCTCGAAATGCTGGTGCCTTTCGTGCGCGCGCACATCCTCGCCGTCGACCTGGCGGCGCGCCGCATCGACAGCAACTGGCCGATGGAATACTGATGCGCTTCGACGTCGTCACGCTCTTTCCGGACATGTTCGGAACCGTGCGCGACCTCGGCATCACCGGGCGGGCGCATGCCCAGGGGCTCTGGGCCCTGCATACCTGGAACCCGCGCGACTATACCCACGACCTCCATCGCACCGTCGACGACCGCCCCTATGGCGGCGGGCCCGGCATGGTCATGCTGGCGGCCCCGCTCGAGGCCGCCGTGGCCGCGGCCCAGGCGGCGCGCGCCGCGCAAGGCCTGGCGCCGGCGCCGGTGGCGCTGCTGTCGCCCGCCGGTCGTCGCTACGACCAGCAAGGCGCCCAGTCGCTGGCGGCAGGCGAGGGCATCATTCTCATTTGTGGTCGCTACGAAGGGGTGGACCAGCGTTTCATCGACCGCTGCGTCACCGATGAAATCTCCCTGGGCGATTTCGTCCTCTCCGGCGGCGAGATCGCCGCCCTGGCCGTGATCGACGCCGCCGTGCGGCTGCTGCCCGGCGCCTTGAACGACGGCGATTCCGCCTTGCAGGACTCCTTCAACGAGACGCTGTCCGGCCTGCTCGACAGCCCGCATTACACCCGTCCCGAAGTACACGCCGGCCAGCCGGTGCCGGCCGAACTCCTCAGCGGCCACCACGCCAATATCGCGCGTTGGCGCCGCGAACAGTCCTTGCGCCTGACCGCGGCGCGGCGCCCCGAACTGCTCGAGAATGCGCGGGCCAACGGCTGGCTGACGCAGGCCGACGAGCGTTTTCTCGCCGCCCTGGCCGCGTCTGGCGGGCGCGCCCCCAAGCCTTGAATCTGTCCGCGCGAACTTCCTAGGGAAGTCCCCATATCGCCGGCGGCCGGGCGCTGCTAGCATGTGAAAATTATGTAAATATGAAAATTTCACGTGCCTGCCGCTTGCCAGCCCGCCGTCCCGGTCGTCCCGGGTGCCAATGAACCGCGCAGCGCGGCGCGGGCGTCCGCGCCTGCCTCCATCATTGATTTCTGGCTGGGGCAGCAGTTGCGGCTGCTGCGCAAGCAGCGTGGCCGGTCGCTGGTCCAGGTGGCCAAGGCCTGCGGCATTTCGCTGGGCCTGCTCAGCCAGATCGAGCGCGGGCTCAGCTCTCCCTCGGTGAAGACCCTCAGCCTGCTGGCCGGCGAGCTGGGCGTGTCGGTCGATTCGCTGCTGCGCGGCGCCGGGCAGTGCGACACCGAAGCTGGCGGCCGCCTGGCCCGCGCGGGCTCGCATCGCCGCGTCGATCTCGACGACAAGGGCATCCACAAGGAAATGTACACGCCCCCGGCGGGTCGCACGCTCGACTTGTGCCGGGCCTGCATCGAGCCCGGCGGCTCCACTGGCGAAGAGCCGTTCTCCACCAACATGGGCGAGCAGGTCGGCCTGGTGCTGCGGGGCCAGCTCGAGCTCTGGTTCGAGGACCGCGTCGTCCTGCTCGGCGCGGGCGACAGTTTTTGCTACGACAGCCGCATGCCGAGGCGCTGGCGCAATCCCGGCTCCGATGTGGCGGAAGTCATCTGGGCCATCAGCCGCATCGACCACCAGGAGGGCGGCCCATGAACCAGGCGCCATGCGGGCGGGCCGGCCAGGTTTGGCTGGTCCGCCCGCATGGTGCCGGATGAGGCGCGCGGCGCGCGCTTCGCCTTTCGACGACCCTAGGGGAATATCCATGAAACTCAAATTTCTGGCCGCCGCGCTGGTGGCTACGCTGGCCTGCGGCGCGGCGCACGCCCAAACCGTGTTGAAAGTCGGCTCCACGCCGACCGGCAGCCCGTTCACGTTCCTGGACACCAAGACCAACACCATCGAAGGCGTGATGGTCGACATCATCAAGGCGGTCGGCAAGGAAGCCGGTTTCGAGGTGCAGATCGAACCCATGGCTTTCTCGGCGCTGATCGGGTCGTTGCGCTCCAAGCGCATCGACCTGATCTCGGCGGCCATGTTCATCACCGATGCGCGCAAGAAGGTGGTCAGCTTCTCCGACCCGGTGTACCGCTACGGTGAAGGCTTCATGGTTCCCAAGGACGACGACAAACAGTACAAGTCGTTCGCCGACATGAAAGGCATGACGGTCGGTGTACAGGTCGGCACAGCCTTCGTCGAGCCCATCCAGAAGAGCGGCATGTTCAAGGAGGTCAAGCTCTACGACAATCCGCCCGACATGATGCGCGACGCCAACGCCGGCCGCATCCAGGGCGGCTTCATGGACTACCCGATCGCGGCCAGCATCATTGCCAAGGGCAGCTATCCCAACCTGAAAATGGCCAAGAGCTACGAGCCCACGGTGGTGGGCAGCCTGGGCATCGCCACCCGCCAGGAAGACACCGAGCTCCTGGCACGGGTCAACAAGGCGCTGGGCAAGCTCAAGGCCGATGGCACCATCGACGCCATCCTCAAGAAATGGGACCTGGCGGATTGAGCGCCGCGCCGGCGCCTGTCGGCGGCCGGGGCCGCCGGCTGTTTCCGTATACCCCAAGAGGATGGACTGAACGATGATGGAGTTTTTCAACGACGCGCGGGAGTTCCTGCCGATACTGCTGCAGGGCGCGACCCTGACCATACTCGTGACCTTCGGGTCGCTGCTGCTGTCGACCCTGCTGGGCCTGGTATGGGCGCTGATGCGGGTGTCGGGCATCAAGCCGCTGGCCAAGTTCAGCGCCGGCATGATCAACGTGCTGCGCGGTATCCCGATTATCGTGCTGCTGTTCTACATCTACTTCGTAATGCCTGACATGGGCATTGCGCTGACAGCGGTGCAGGCGGCCATCATCGGCCTGGGCATCGCCTATTCGGCCTACCAGGCGGAGAATTTCCGCGCCGGTATCGAGGCCATCGACCGCGGCCAGATCGAAGCGGCCATGGCCATGGGCATGAGCTGGAGCATGACCATGCGCCGCGTGGTGCTGCCGCAGGCCGTCAAGATCGTGCTGCCGCCCTATGGCAACATCATGATCATGATGTTGAAGGATTCGTCGCAGGCATCCACCATCACCGTGGCCGAACTGGCCCTGCAGGGCAAGCTGATCGCCGTTTCCACCTTCAAGAATGCCACTGTCTTCAGCCTGGTCGCGCTGATGTACCTGGTGATGTGCGTGCCGCTCATCCTGTTCGTGCGGCACCTGGAAAAGCGGAGCGCCGCGAAATGATCCTGCTCAAAGATGTACGCAAGAATTTCGGCAAACTGGAAGTCCTGAAAGGCATCGACGCGGAAGTCCAGAAAGGCGAGGTGGTGTGCGTGATCGGCCCGTCAGGGTCGGGCAAGTCCACCATCCTGCGCTGCATCAACGGCCTGGAACGCTACGACGGCGGCCTCATCACCATCGATGGCGAGCGCGTCGATTGCGATGCCTCTTCCATCGTGTCGATACGCACCCAGGTCTCGATGGTGTTCCAGCGCTTCAATCTTTTTCCGCATCGCACCGCGCTCGAGAACGTCATCGAGGGGCCGGTGTTCGTCAAGAAGGAACCGCGCGCCCAGGCCATCGAACGCGGCCGCGAGCTGCTCGCCAGCGTGGGCCTGGCCGACAAGGCCGATGCGCATCCACCGCAATTGTCCGGCGGCCAGCAGCAGCGGGTGGCCATTGCGCGCGCGCTGGCCATGCAGCCCAAGGCCATCCTGTTCGACGAACCCACCTCGGCGCTCGATCCGGAACTGGTCGGCGATGTGCTGGGCGTCATGCGCAAGCTGGCCGAGGCCGGCATGACCATGGTGGTCGTCACGCACGAAATGAGTTTTGCGCGCGAAGTCGCCGACCGCGTGCTGTTCATCGACGGGGGCGTCGTGGTCGAGCAGGGCGCCGCCCGCGATGTGCTGAATCAACCGCGGCACCCGCGCACGCAGGACTTCCTGCGCCGTGTGCTGCATCCCATGTAAGGAGCCATCATGGCGCAGGCGCCATATCCGCTGTCGCATTCCCTGTGGGCCGCCACGGCCGCCCCGGCGCCCGAGACGCGGCCGCTGGAGGGTTCGGGCCAGGCCGACGTGCTGGTCATCGGCGGCGGCTACGCCGGGCTGAGCACCGCGCTGCACCTGGCCGAGCGCGGCATCGACACCTTGCTGCTCGAAGCGCGCGAAATCGGCTTCGGCGGCTCGGGCCGCAATGGCGGGCAGGTCATTCCGGGCCTGAAGTACGACCCGGATGAGCTGATCCGCATGTACGGCGCCGAGCGCGGCGAGCGGCTGGTGCGCTTTGCCGGCGGCACCGCCGACATGGTGTTCGACCTGATCGCGCGCCATGGCATGGATGTGCCGCATACCCGGGCCGGCTGGATCCAGGGGGCGCACACCGCGGACGCGTTGCGGATCGCCCACGGACGCGCCGAGCAATGGGCCCGGCATGGGGTGGCGGCGCGCAAGCTGGATCGTGCCCAGGTCGCGGAACTCACCGGCACCGACCGCTACCTGGGCGGCTGGGTCGATCCGCGTGCCGGCGCCATCCAGCCGCTCAGCTATGTGCGCGGCCTCGCGCGCGCCGCGTTGCGCGCTGGCGCGCGGCTGCATACCGGCACGCCGGTGGCCGCCTTGCGGCGCGACGGCAGCCGCTGGGTCGCCACCACCGCCGCCGGCGGCAAAGTGGTGGCGCAGCGCGTCGTCATGTGCACCAATGCCTATGGCGGCGACCTCTGGCCCGGCCTGAAACGCAGCATCATCGACGCCAACACGTTCCAGGTGGCCACGCGCCCCTTGCCGGACGCGGTGCGCGCGAGCATCTTCCCGCAGGGGCATGTCTCGTCTGACACGCGCAACTTGCTGCTGTACTTCCGCCTCGACCACCAGGGCCGGCTGCTGATGGGCGGCCGCGGGCCGTTCCGCGAGCCCAGGGGGGCGCAGGACTGGGCCCACCTCGAGCGTGTGCTGGTCAAGCTGTTTCCGCAGGCGGCCGGCATTCCTTTCGAGTACCGGTGGTGCGGCCGGGTGGCCGTGACCCGCGACTACCTGCCGCACCTGCACGAGCCCGAGCCGGGCTTGCTGATCGACATCGGCTGCCAGGGGCGCGGCGTCGGGCTGCAAACCGCCATGGGCAAGGCGCTGGCGGCCTTCACGGCAGGCGAGGGCGAGGGTGCGTTGCCGGTGCCCCTGACTCCCATCAAGGGGTTCCCGCTGTATGCCCTGCGGCGCATCTACGTGAATGCCGTGGTGGCCTGGTATCGCCTGAACGACGGCGGGCTGTAGGCGGGGCTTCAGCCCAATCGCACCGTCACGCGCAGGCCCCGGCCGTCCAGCCCCCCAGCGCACCAGGCCTTGCCGCCGTGCAGGCGGGCAATCTGCGCCACCAGGGCCAGGCCGATACCGCTGCCGCGCAGGCCGTTGCTGGCGGCGCGGCTGCGGTAAAAGCGCTCGAACAGGCGCGGCCATTCGGCTTCCGGTACGCCGGGGCCATTGTCGGCCACGCTCAACAGGGCCCCGCCTTTCGTGGTCGGGGTGCATCGCACTTCGATGTCGCCGCCCTCGGGGGTATAGCGCACCGCGTTGTCCATCAGGTTGCTGATCAGGATGCCGATCGCGTCGATATCGCCGTTGACGGTGCACGCGTGCGTGTCCAGCATGATGTGCTGGCCCTTGTCGCGGGCGGCCGATTCGTAGTCACGCACGCCCATGGATACCAGCGCAGCCAGGTCCACCGGGGTGGCAGGGCGCTGTTCGATGGCATCCAGGCGGGCCTGGTCCAGCAGTTGCTCGGATAGCCGCGTGGCGCGGCGCGCCACGGCCAGCAAGCGGTCCAGCGCGACTTGGCGCGATGCGTTCTCGTCGGCGGTGCGCGCCAGTTCGGCATGCGTGGTCAGGGCCGCCAGCGGCGTGCGCAATTCGTGCGCCGCGTCGGCGATGAAGCGGCGCTCGCGATTCATCGCGGTTTCCAGGCGGGCCAGCAGGCGGTTGACCGAGACGATCAGGGGCTGCAGCTCGGCCGGCATGCCGTCGTGCGGCAGCGGCGCCAGATCGAACGGATCGCGCGACAGCAGGGTCGCGCGCAACCCGTCCAGGCGCGCCAGGGTCCGGTTCACGACCAGCCTCAATGTCAGCGTCAGCAGCAGGAACAGCAGCGCCGACGCCTGCAGGCCCTGCCACAGCCAGGCGCGGAATTCGGCGCGCCGGTCCGCCAGCGCGATCCCGACCTGGATCTGGATCCGGTTGCTCACATCGTTGGAGGCGTACATGCGCCAGGGCTGGCCGTTGACCATGACGTTGGCATAACCGCTTTCGAAGCGGTCGTTCAAGGGCGCGGCGGGCGCGCCCGGGGAATGCGCCAGCTGGCGGCTGCCGTCGCGCGTCCATATCTGGAAATTGATCTGGGTCTCGAACGACACCTTGCCGCCATCGGCGGGCTCGAAGCCGATGGGGCCCTTCGCCTCGGTCAGCGAGATCGGCAACGACCGCATCGCGACGTTGGCGACTTCATGCAGTTTCTGGTCCCACACCCCCGTCTGGGTGCGTCCTTGTTCGTAGGCGTACCAGGTGAACCAGCTCGCCCAGTTGACCACCAGCGCCAACAGCAGGCCCAGCAGCAGGCGGCGTTTCAGGGAGGGCAATCCGCCACCTCGTTGATCCGGTACCCATAGCCATGCACCGTGGCGATGACGTTGTCGCCCAGCTTGCGGCGCAATTGATGCACGTACACCGCGACGGTATTGCTTTCGATGGTGCCGTGCCCGCCATAGACGGCGTCTTCCAGCTGCTCGCGCGTCACGGTGCGCCCCGCGCGTTCCATCAACGCCAGCAGCGTGAGATATTCATGCTGGCTCAGCGTGACCGCGGCGCCGTCGCGGCGCACCTGCCGCGTGGCAGGGTCCAGCGTGACGGCGCCGCAGGACAGTAGCGGCGTGACCCGGTTGCGGCTGCGGCGCAGCACCGCCCGCAGGCGCGCCAGCAGTTCGTCCAGCTGGAAGGGCTTGACGATGTAGTCGTCGGCGCCGGCATCCAGGCCGCCGATCCGCTCGCTCAACTGGTCGCGCGCGGTCACCAGTAGTACGGGCGTCGCGTCATAGCGCGCCCGCAAGGCCCGCAGCAGCGACAACCCCGATTCGCCCGGCAGGCCGATATCCAGCAGCACGGCGGCATAGCCCGCGCCCGCCAGCGCCAGTCTCGCTTCCGCGGCGTCGCGCGCCCAATCTACCGTCGCCTGGAGCCGCTGCGCCAGGCCGGCCTGCATGGCCTCGCCCAGCATGGGGTCATCTTCCACCAGCAATAAGTGCACGTGAATCCACCCGTTGGAACAGTGCCGCCCAGTATGCCGTGCAGCCATTAAAAACAATTTAAAACCCTGCCGGCACAATCTGCAGCCTGGGATAGGGTCCGCATGGCGCGGTCCGCCGATATTAAAAGGAATTGCGATGAAATGCGGAATGCGATGGGCCGCCGGGCTGGCCCTGTTGGGCGCTGCGGCCGGGCAGGGCGCGCAGGCGGAGAACTTTATCGGCGTGGCGGCCGCGTTCTTGCCCGAATATGACGGCGCCAAGGATTATCGTTTCCTGCCGGTGCCGCTGATCAACTATGAAAGCGGCCACTTCTTCATTTCGCCCCGAGCCGGGCTGCCGGCCACCGGCCTCAAGTGGGACCTGGCGCAAGACGTGTCGGCCGGGGTGTTCCTGGGCATGAGCCTGGGGCGCGACGCCGACGACGCCGACCGGCTCGAGGGCCTGGACGATATCGATTTCCATGGCGTCTACGGGGCGTACATGGAGTGGCATCCGGGCCGCTTCTCGCTGGGCGCGGCGTATCGCCAGGCCATGCGCAGCGGTTATGGCGGCACGCTGGAATTGCGCGCCAGCTACCGCGTGATCCAGACCGAGCGCAACATCGTCACCGTGGGTGCCAGTACCGAATGGGCCAGCCACGGCGACATGGAAACCTGGTTCGGCATCACTTCCTCGCAGGCCGCCAGCAGCGAAGCCGGCCTGAAACCGTATTCCGCCTCGGCCGGCTTCAAGTCGGCGGCCTTGTTCGCCAATTGGCGCTATAGCCTGGACAAGCACTGGGCGGTGGTCACCACGGTGGGCGTCAATACCTTGCTGGGCGACGCGCGCGACAGCCCGATCGTCGAGCGCGAGACCAGCGCGTTCGGCGCGCTGGGTGTCACGTACTCGTTCTGACGGCGGGGCAGTACGGCGACACTGGGGGTCAGCCCAGCTTGCCGCGCTGCTCGCGCACCTTGGCCAGCGTCGCATTGAACTGCGCCAGGCGCGCCTTTTCCTGCTCCACCACGGCCGCCGGGGCGCGTTCGACGAAGCTGGCGTTGCCCAGCTTGCCGTTGGCCTTGGCGATTTCGCCTTCCAGGCGGGCGATTTCCTTGTCGAGGCGGGCCTGCTCGGCCGCCACGTCGATCTCGACATGCAGCATCAGGCGGGCCGCGCCCACCACCTGCACGGGCGCGCCGGCATCGGGCAGCGCGTCCACCACGTCGACCTGGCTCAGCTTGGCCAGCGCGGCCAGGTACGGCCCGTTGCGCGTCAGCGTCGCGGCGTCGCCTTCGGCCACCAGCGGCACGCGTTGCGCGGGCGACAGTCCCATCTCGCCGCGCAGCGCGCGCACCGCCTCCACCTGGGCCTTGAGTTCGGCCACTGCGGCTTCGGCGGCCGGATCGACCGCGGCCGGGTTGGGCTGCGGATAGGGCTGCACGCTGACACTGCCGGGTTCGCCCGCCCGCCGCTTGCCGGCCGCCACCGACACCTTTTGCCACAGCGCCTCGGTGATGAACGGGATGATCGGGTGCGCCAGGCGCAGCACGGCCTCGAGCACGCGGATCAGCGTGCGGCGCGTGCCCAATTGCTGGGCCGGCGTGCCGTGCTGGATCTGCACCTTGGCCAGTTCCACGTACCAGTCGCAATATTCGTCCCACACATAGCGGTACAGCGCGTTGGCCACGTTGTCGAAACGGTAGTCGGCGAAGCCGCGCGCCACCTCGGCTTCCAGCGCCTGCAACTGGCTGACGATCCAGCGGTCCGCGAATGACAGCTCGGCGGCCTGTTCGCCGCCCAGGTCATGGCCCTCGGTATTCATCAGCACGTAGCGCGTGGCGTTCCACAGCTTGTTGCAGAAGTTGCGGTAGCCCTCGCAGCGCTTGAGGTCGAAATTGATGTTGCGGCCGAGCGTCGCATAGGCGGCCATGGTGAAGCGCAGCGCGTCGGTGCCGAAGGCCGGAATGCCGTCGGGGTACTGGCGCCGGGTGGCTTTCTCGATGGCGCCGGCCTGCTTGGGATTCATCAGCCCATAGGTGCGCTTGGCCACCAGGCCGTCCAGGTCGATGCCGTCGATCAGGTCGACCGGATCGAGCGTATTGCCCTTGGACTTGCTCATCTTCTGGCCGTCGGCGTCGCGGATGAGGCCATGTACGTAGACGTGCTTGAACGGGATCTGGCCGGTCAGGTGCGTGGTCATCATGACCATGCGCGCCACCCAGAAGAAAATGATGTCGAAGCCGGTGACCAGCACGCTGGAGGGCAGGTAGCGGCGCAGGTCGGGCGTCTCTTCGGGCCAGCCCAGCGTGGTGAAAGGCACCAGCGCCGACGAGAACCAGGTGTCCAGCACGTCCGGATCGCGCGTCAGCGGGCCGGCCACGCCAGCGGTGCGGGCCTGCTCTTGTGCCTCGGCCTCGGAATGGGCCACGAACACCTGGCCGTCCTCCGAGTACCAGGCCGGGATCTGGTGGCCCCACCACAGCTGGCGCGAGATGCACCAGTCCTGGATGTTGTTGAGCCACTGGTTGTAGATGGTGGTCCAGTTTTCCGGGTAGAACTTGATCCGGCCGTCGGCCACGACATCGAGCGCCACCTGGGTGATGCTCTTGCCGGGATGCAGCGTGCCGTCGGGGGCCGGCTTGCTCATGGCCACGAACCATTGGTCGGTCAGCATGGGCTCCAGCACCACGCCGGTGCGGTCGCCCTTGGGCTGCATCATCTTGTGCGGCTCGACCCGCACCAGGTAGTTCTGCGTCTCGAGTTCGGCCACCACGGCCTTGCGGGCCTCGTAGCGTTCCATGCCCTGGAACTGCTCGGGGCCGTTCTCGTTGATGTGCGCGTCCAGCGTGAAGATCACGATCATCGGCAGATCGTGGCGCAGCGCGCAGGCGTAGTCATTGAAATCGTGCGCGCCGGTGATCTTGACGCAGCCCGTGCCGAATTCCGGATCGACGAAATCGTCGGCGATGATGGGAATGTTGCGGTCGCACAGCGGCAGTTCGACCATCTTGCCCACCAGGTGCCGATAGCGCGGGTCATCGGGGTGCACGCACAGCGCGCCGTCGGCCAGCATCGTTTCCGGGCGGGTGGTGGCGATGGTCATGCCGCGCAGGGTGACCGTCTGGCCGTCCTTGTCGACGATGGTCTGCGGGCCGTCGACGAACGGGTAGAGGATATGCCACATGTGGCCGTCGACTTCTTCCGACTGGACTTCCAGGTCGGACACGGCCGTCAGCAGCTTGGGATCCCAGTTCACCAGCCGCTTGCCGCGGTAGATCAGGCCCTGCTGGTACAGGCGCACGAAGGTCTCCACCACGCCGCGCGACATGCGTTCGTCCATGGTGAAATATTCGCGCGGCCAGTCCGCCGAGGCGCCCAGCCGGCGCACCTGGCCGGTGATGGTATTGCCCGACTGCTCCTTCCATTCCCAGACTTTCTCGATGAACTTCTCGCGGCCCAGGTCGTGACGCGAGACGTTCTCCGCATCGAGGCGGCGCTCCACCACGATCTGGGTGGCGATGCCGGCGTGGTCGGTGCCCGGGACGAACACGGTGTCGTCGCCACGCATGCGGTGGTAGCGGATCAGGCCATCCATGATCGTCTGGTTGAACGCATGGCCCATGTGCAGGGTGCCCGTCACATTGGGAGGCGGGAACTGGATGACATACGGCTGGGGGTCGGTCCCCGTTTCTACGTGCCGGCCGGCCTGGAAGTAGCCGCGCTTTTCCCATTCGGCATACCAGTGCGCTTCCAGCTCGGCGGGCTCGAAGCTTTTGGGAAGGTCGGCGGTTTCAGTGTCAGGAGGGATCGGTGCGGCGGCTTCAGTCATTACAGGGTTCCGGCAAAACGGGGCCAGGTCGATACTCGGCCAAGCAAACCGTTAATTTTAAGATGTATTGGGGCCTTGACGGCGTGCTAGAATGTCGGGTTACTGTAAACCTTGCAGAAGTGCCTGTTTTTATTGAGGAATTGCGAAAACGGGCGGCAGCCGGAACCCGCGTTCCGGAACCTTCCGGAAGGTGCCAGTCTCGAATCCATGTCCCGGAGCGCGGCGCCGGGGCGGCCCCCGCATGCCGGTTCCGCCCGCGCTTTCGCGCCCCGATCAACCGAAAAACAGTCAAACCCAGTCTGGAGTTCTCATGTCCGTCGAACGTACCCTCTCGATCATCAAGCCCGATGCCGTGGCCAAGAACGTCATCGGCCAGATCGTCGCCCGCTTCGAAAGCGCCGGCCTGAAGGTCATCGCTGCCCGCATGCAGCAATTGTCGCGCGCCGATGCCGAGCGCTTCTATGCCGTGCACAAAGAGCGCCCCTTCTTCAAGGACCTGGTCGACTTCATGGTCTCGGGCCCCGTGTTCGTGCAGGTCCTGGAAGGCGAGGGCGCCATCCAGAAGAACCGCGACCTGATGGGCGCCACCGATCCCAAGAAGGCCGCGCCGGGAACCATCCGCGCCGACTTCGCCGACAGCATCGACGCCAATGCCGTGCACGGCTCCGACGCCGCCGAGACCGCCGCCGTCGAAGTGGCGTTCTTCTTCCCCGAAATCAACATCCACAGCCGTTGATCGGGTAACTTTTCCCCACAGCACTCCATGGAAACCGCCGAACGCGTCAATCTGCTGGGCCTCGATGGCGCCGCCCTGTCCGACCTGGTCGGGCAATGGGGCGGCAAGCCGTTTCGCGCCCGCCAGCTGCAGCGCTGGATCCACCAGCGCTGCGCCGACTCGTTCGACGCCATGACCGACCTGGCCCGCGACTTCCGCGGCCAGCTTGCGCAACGCTGCCGCATCGAGGCGCCGCCGGTCAACACCGAGCAGCGCTCCTCCGATGGCACGCGCAAGTGGCTGTTCGACGTGGGCCAGGGCAATGCCATCGAAACTGTCTTCATTCCCGAAGACGACCGCGGCACGCTGTGCGTGTCCAGCCAGGCCGGCTGTGCCGTCAACTGCCGCTTCTGCTCCACCGGCCACCAGGGTTTCAACCGCAATCTCACCACCGGCGAGATCATCGGGCAGCTCTGGTGGGCCAAGCGCGTGCTCGAGGCCGATGCCGGCACGGCGCGGCTCGGCGGCGGGCGCGGCGACGACACGCGGGTGGTCAGCAACGTGGTCATGATGGGCATGGGCGAGCCGCTGCTCAACTACGACCAGCTCGTGCCGGCCTTGCGCCTCATGCTGGACGACAATGCGTACGGGCTGTCGCGCCGCCGCGTCACGGTGTCCACCTCCGGCGTGGTCCCCATGATGGACCGCCTGGCACAGGACTGCCCGGTGGCGCTGGCCGTCTCGCTGCACGCGCCCACCGATGGGCTGCGCGACGAACTCGTGCCGCTCAACAAGAAGTACCCGCTCGCAGAGCTGCTGGCGGCCTGCGAGCGCTACCTGGCCTTCGCGCCGCGCGACTTCATCACGTTCGAATACTGCATGCTGGACGGCATCAACGATACCGACCAGCACGCCAGGGAGCTCATCCAGGTGGCCCGGCAAGTGCGCTGCAAGCTCAACCTGATTCCTTTCAACCCGTTTCCGGCCTCGGGCCTGAAGCGTTCGCCCTCCGCCCGCGTCAAGGTTTTCGCCCAGCGCCTGATGGACGCCGGTATCGTCACCACGGTGCGCAAGACGCGCGGCGACGACATCGACGCCGCCTGTGGCCAGCTCGCGGGCGAAGTGCGCGACCGTACCCGCGTCGCCCAGCGCAACGCCGCCCGGACCATTCCCATCGCACAGGTACAGGCATGACGCAGGACCTCGATCCGGCAGTCCCCCGAACCGAATCGCCCGCGGCGGCGCCGTCCGTCGGCCAGGCGCTGCACGCGCTGCGCGTGGCCAAGGGGTGGTCGCTCGACGAAGTCTCCAGCCGCATCAAGTTCTCGGCGCGCCAGATCCAGGCGCTCGAGAGCGAGCAGTGGGCCAAGCTGCCCACCGGCGTTTCGCTGCGCGGCCTGATCCGCAGTTACGCGCGCCTGCTGGATGCCGACGCGCCCGCCATCGTGGCCTCGCTCGAATCGCGGATCGCCGCCGCCCCGGCGGGCGTCCCGGGACGGCGCCTGGCCCATACCGTGCCGGTGCCGATCCCCTCGTCGGACGACGATCGCTCCTCCATGCCATGGGGCTGGCTGCTGGCCATCGTGGCCTTGCTGGCCGTGCTGGTGGCGTATGCTTTCTGGCAGGGCTGGCTGCCCGCCGACTGGCTGCCCTGGTTTTCGCCGCTGAACTCGTAATCCCGGTACACGCATGCAAGAGCCGTCCCCGCCCTGCCAAGATGCCCCGCCGCCCGAGGTGGGCGCCGCGCCGCGCCGGCCGACGCGCGCGGTCGCCGTGAAGTGGGGCGACCGCGTGGTCACTATCGGCGGCCCGGCGCCGGTCGTGGTGCAATCCATGACCAACACCGACACCGCCGACGCCATTGCCACGGCCATCCAGGTCAAGGAGCTCGCCCAGGCGGGTTCCGAACTCGTGCGCATCACGGTGAACACTCCGGAGGCCGCGCGCGAGGTCATCGCCATACGCGAGCAGCTCGACCGCATGGGCGTGTCGGTGCCGCTGGTCGGCGATTTCCACTACAACGGCCACAAGCTGCTGACGCAGTTCCCCGATTGCGCGCAGGCGCTCTCCAAGTACCGCATCAACCCCGGCAACATGGGCGGCGGCAAGCGCCGCGACGACAATTTCGCCCAGATGATCGAAGTGGCCTGCCGCTACGACAAACCGGTGCGCATCGGCGTCAACTGGGGCAGTCTCGACCACGAACTGATGGCGCGCAAGATGGACGAGAACAGCCGCCGCGCCCAGCCCTGGGAGGCCCAGGCGGTGATGCGCGACGCGCTGGTGGTCTCGGCCATCAGCAATGCGCGCCGCGCCGAGGAACTCGGCCTGCGCGGCGATGCCATCATCCTGTCGTGCAAGGTCAGCCACGTGCAGGACCTCATCGCCGTCTATGGCGACCTCTCCGCGCGCTGCGACTACCCGCTGCACCTGGGCCTGACCGAAGCGGGCATGGGCAGCAAGGGCATCGTCGCCTCGACCGCCGCGCTGGCAGTGCTGCTGCAGCAGGGCATCGGCGACACCATTCGCATCTCGCTCACGCCCGAACCTGGCGGAGACCGCGCGCGCGAAGTCATCGTCGCGCAGGAAATCCTGCAGACCATGAACCTGCGCGCCTTTACGCCGATGGTCGTGGCCTGCCCGGGCTGCGGGCGCACCAGCAGCACATTCTTCCAGGAACTGGCCGACAGCATCCAGTCGTACCTGCGGCGCCAGATGCCGGTGTGGCGGACGCGCTACCCCGGGGTCGAGAGCATGAACGTCGCGGTCATGGGCTGCGTGGTCAACGGCCCCGGCGAAAGCCGCCATGCCGATATCGGCATCAGCCTGCCTGGCACTGGCGAGGTGCCGGCCGCGCCCGTGTTCATCGACGGCGAGCGCACGGTCACTCTCAAGGGCGACCGCATTGCCGAAGAGTTCCAGACCATTGTCGAAGACTACGTCGCGCGCCGCTACGGCGCGTCGGCGACTCACTAAAAATAAGGGCTGAGCCGCCAGGTGCGCCGCGTTGCGGGCCATTGCGGCATGACGAAGATGACGCAAGCTTTCCAGAAAGTCGCCGCGATCCGCGGCATGAATGATGTACTGCCGGGCGACGGCGCCCGCTGGGAACGATTCGAGCAGATCGTGCGCGACTGGCTGCACGGCTACGGCTACCGCAATGTGCGCACCCCCATTCTCGAGCATACGCGCCTGTTCGCGCGCGGCATCGGCGAAGTGACCGACATCGTCGAGAAAGAGATGTACACCTTCACCGATGCGCTCAATGGCGATTCGCTGACCATGCGGCCCGAGATGACCGCCGGGGTGGTGCGCGCCAGCATCGAGCACAACCTGCTGTACGACCGGCCGCAGCGCGTCTACAGCATCGGGCCGGTGTTCCGCCATGAACGGCCGCAGCGCGGGCGCTATCGCCAGTTCCACCAGATCGACGTCGAGGCCCTGGGCTTTGCCGGCCCCGATGTCGATGCCGAGCTCATCGTCATGCTGGCGCGCCTGTGGAAGCTGCTGGGCCTGGCCGACGTGCGCCTCGAGCTGAATTCGCTGGGCCAGCCGGCCGAGCGCGCGGCCCATCGCGCCGCGCTCATCGAGCACCTCGAGCGCCATCGCGACATCCTCGACGAAGACGGCCTGCGGCGCCTGTACAGCAATCCGCTGCGGGTGCTGGACACCAAGAACCCGGCCATGCAGGCCATGGCCGACAGCGCGCCGCGCCTGTTCGACTTCCTGGGCGACGAATCGCGCGCCCACTTCGACGGCGTGTGCCAGCGCTTGGCAGATGCCGGCATCGAATACCGCCTCAATCCGCGCCTGGTGCGCGGGCTCGATTACTACAACCTGACCGTTTTCGAATGGGTCACCGATCGCCTGGGCGCGCAGGGCACCGTGTGCGGCGGCGGACGCTATGATGGCCTGGTCGAGCTGCTGGGCGGCAAGCCGGCTCCGGCGGTCGGCTTCGCCATCGGCATGGAGCGCCTGCTCGATCTCTGGGAGCAAAGCGCGCCGTCCACGCCCACGCCCGAATGCGAGATCTATGTCGTGCACCAGGGCGAGGACGCGCAGCGCCTGGCCGCGCGCGTCGGCGAACAACTGCGCGACGCCGGCCTGGCCGTCATCGTGCATGCGGGTTCGGCGGGCTTCAAGTCGCAGTTCAAGCGGGCCGATGCCAGCGGGGCGCGGGTTGCGGTTATCCTTGGCAGCGATGAAGTGGCCGCCCAGGCCGCCAGCGTCAAGTACCTGCGCGCCGAGCCGGCAGGCGAAGCCGCGCAGCAGCAAGTGCCGCTGGACAGGTTGGCCGACGTTTTGAAATCCAAGGGTTAGCATGGCATACGATCTCGAAGAACAGGAACAACTCGACGCGCTCAAGGCGTGGTGGGCGCGCTATGGCACGCTGGTGCTCACGCTGGCGGCCGTGGTGGCCCTGGCCTGGGGCGGCTGGTGGAGCTGGAAGGCCTACCAGACCCATCGCGCCAATCAGGCGATGGGCTACTTCGAGGCGCTCGAAGACGCCGCCCGCCTGGGCGGGGCCGACGCCGCCGTGCGCATCAAGGCCGCCGCCTCGACGCTGCGCGACGACTATCCGTCCACCGGCTATGCGGCCCGCGGGGCGCTGGTGGCGGCGCATGCCCTGAAAGAGCAGGACGACCTCGCCGGCGCGCGCGAACAGCTCGAATGGCTCGCCGGGCAGTCCAAGCATCCGGCCCTGCAACCGGTGGCGCGGGTGCGTCTGGCCGGGCTGCTGCTCGACCAGAAACAATACGATGCCGCCCTGGCCCAGCTGGATAACCCGCCGCCTGCGTTCGCCGCGTTGTACGCCGACCGCCGTGGCGATGTCCTGGCCGCGCAGGGCAAGCATGACGAGGCCCGGAAGGCCTGGCAGGCCGCGCTCGACGGCCTGGATGCCGCCGACCCCTTGCGACAAGCCGTGCAACTCAAACTGGATGCCCTGAGCGGAGCCTGAACGTATGCGTATCTTCCGTCATGGCCGCGCCTGGCGCGGCGCCGCCCTGGTCGCCGGACTGCTCGCCCTGTCCGGTTGCTCGATGTTTTCCAGCAACGACGACCGCTACGAACCCACGCCGCTGACCGAATACGCGCCCGGCATGTCGGTGCGCTCGGTCTGGTCCACCTCTGTTGGCAGCGGCTCCGGCCTGGGGTTCGTGCCCACGGTGGTCAATGACGCGGTCTACGCGGCCACGCCCGACGGTTCGGTGGCCAAGCTCGACCTGGCCAGCGGCAAAGTGCTCTGGAAGGCCTCGGCCGACACCAAGCTGTCGGCGGGCGCGGGCAGCGACGGCACCACCACCGTGGTCGCTTCGCCGCTGGGCGACGTGATCGCTTTCGACGACACCGGCAAGGTCAAATGGAAGGCGCGCGCCACCAGCGACGTCTCGATCGCGCCGGTGGTCGGCTATGGCGTGGTGGTGGTGCGCAGCGGCGACTACCGCATCCAGGCGTTCAATATCGAAACCGGCGAACGGGTCTGGAGCCTGCAGCGCCCGGGGCCCGCGCTGGCGCTGCGCAGCAACGCGCAAATGATCATGGCCGAAGGCCTGGTCATCACCGGCCTGCCTGGCGGCAAGCTGCTGGCCATCAATGTCGGCAGCGGCAACGTCCAATGGGAAGGCACGGTGGCCACGCCGCGCGGCGCCAGCGACCTGGAGCGCCTGACCGACGTGGTGGGCGCGCCGCGCATCGCCGGCAGCCTGCTGTGCGCCGTGGCGTACCAGGGGCGCATCGTCTGCTTCGATGTCACCCAGGGCGGCCGCCCGATCTGGGCCAAGGACTTCTCCAGCTCCAGCGGCATGACGCTGGATGGCCGGTTCGCCTATGCGGCGGACCAGCACGGTGTCGTCAACGCGTTCGCGCTCGACAGCGGCGCCAATGTCTGGAAGCAATCCGCGCTCAAGAACCGCAAGCTGACCTCGCCGGCGCTGCTGGGCGAGGCCATCGGGGTAGGCGACCTGGACGGCTATGTCCATTTCCTGTCGCGCAGCGACGGCCGCCTGCTGGCCCGCCTGTCGGTCGGCGGCGACGCCATCGTCTCGCCTCCGCAGACCACGCAGCGGGGCGTGCTGGTGCAGACCGGCAACGGCAACCTCGTGCTGGTCGGCACCAACTGAACCTAACCTTGTAAGCCTTACCGTGTCCTTCAAACCCGTTGTCGCCCTGGTCGGCCGTCCCAATGTGGGCAAGTCGACCCTCTTCAACCGCCTGACGCGCTCGCGGGCGGCGCTGGTGGCCGACTATTCCGGCCTGACGCGCGACCGTCATTACGGCGAGGGCAGGGTGGGCGACACGCCTTTCATTGTCATCGATACCGGCGGTTTCGAGCCGGTGGCGAAGTCCGGCATCCTGCGCGAAATGGCGCGCCAGACCCGCCAGGCCATCGCCGAGGCCGACGTGGTGGTGTTCCTGGTCGACGCGCGGGCCGGCGTCAATGCGCACGACCACGAGATCGCCCAGCTGCTGCGCAAATCGGGCCAGCAGCGGGTGGTGCTGGCCGTCAACAAGGCCGAGGGCATGGGCGTGGGCAGCGCCACCAGCGAATTCCACGAACTGGGCCTGGGCCAGCCATACCCGATCTCGGCGGCGCACGGCGACGGTATCGTCGATCTCATCGGCCTGGCCTTGCAGGGCCTGGCCGAACCGGAACCCGAAGCGCCGGTCGAGGCCGGCCAGGAGCTCCCTCCCGATCACCGTATCAAGCTGGCCATCGTCGGCCGGCCCAACGTCGGCAAGTCGACCCTCATCAACACCCTGCTCGGCGAAGACCGCGTCATCGCGTTCGACATGCCGGGCACCACGCGCGATGCCATCGAGATCGACTTCGAGCGCGATGGCCGCAAGTACACCTTGATCGACACCGCCGGCCTGCGCCGGCGCGGCAAGGTATTCGAGGCGGTCGAGAAATTCTCGGTCATCAAGACGCTGCAGGCCATCGAGGCCAGCAACGTCGTGCTGCTGATGCTCGACGCCCAGACCGAAGTGTCGGAGCAGGACGCGCACATTGCCGGCTTCGTCCTCGAGACCGGCCGCGCCGTGGTCGTGGCCATCAACAAATGGGACGGCCTGGACACCGACCAGCGCGAACGCATCGAGCGCGAATTCCACCGCAAGCTGCGCTTCCTGTCGTTCGCGCCCACCCACACCATTTCCGCCCTGAAGGGGCAGGGCATCAAGCCCGTGCTCAAGTCGGTGGTGGCCGCGCACGCCGCCGCATTCGCCAAGCTGCCCACCCCCAAGCTGACGCGTGCGCTGCAGGCCGCCGTCGAGCAGCAGCCGCCGCCGCGCAAAGGCATCTTCCGGCCGAAGATGCGCTACGCCCACCAGGGCGGGCAGAATCCGCCGCTGATCGTCATCCATGGCAACGCGCTGGACGCCATTCCGGACTCCTATCGCCGCTACCTGGAAACCCGTTTCCGCGATGTCTTCAAGCTGGCCGGCACGCCGCTGCGTATCGAGTTCAAGTCGTCGCGCAATCCCTATGCGCAGGAAAGCTGATTCATGAGTCGCTACTGGAGCCCCGTGGTCGGGACGCTCAGCCCCTATGTGCCGGGCGAACAGCCGAAGCTGCAGGACCTGGTCAAGCTCAACACCAACGAACATCCCGCCGGCCCGTCGCCCAAGGTGCTGCAGGCTATCCGCAATGCCTGCGACGACAGCCTGAGGCTGTATCCGGACCCGGGCTCCGACCGCCTGCGCCAGGCCATCGCCGCCAATTTCCGCGTGCAGCCGGACCAGGTGTTCGTCGGCAACGGTTCCGACGAAGTCCTGGCGCACGCCTTCCAGGCCCTGCTCAAGCACGACCGGCCGCTGCGTTTCCCTGACATTACCTACAGCTTCTATCCGGTGTACTGCGGGCTGTACCAGATCGCCTACCAGGCGGTGCCGCTCACCGAGGAATTCTGTATCGATGTGCAAGACTACCTGCCGGCCGCGGGCGAGGCGGGCGGCATCATTCTGCCCAATCCCAATGCGCCCACCGGCCGCGCGCTGGCGTTGGCGGATATCGAACATATCGTCGCCGCCAATCCCGACATCGTGGTGGTGGTCGACGAAGCCTATGTGGATTTCGGGGCCGAATCCGCGGTGGAGCTGGTAGCCCGGCATGACAACCTGCTGGTGATCCAGACTTTGTCCAAGTCGCGCTCCCTGGCGGGCCTGCGGGTGGGGTTCGCCATCGGCAGCCGGGTGCTCATCGAGGCCCTCGAGCGCGTCAAGAACAGCTTCAATTCCTACCCCATCGACCGGCTCGCCGAAGCCGGGGCGGTGGCGGCGCTGGAGGACACCGCCTATTTCGAGCGCACCCGGCAGGCCGTCATCGCCACGCGCGAGCGGCTGACCGCCGATCTGCAGGCGCTGGGGTTCGAGGTCCTGCCATCCGCCGCCAATTTCGTCTTCGCACGCCACCCGCGCCACGACGGGGCGGCCCTGGCGGCGGCCCTGCGCGAGCGCAGCATCATCGTGCGCCATTTCCGCCAGGCCCGCATCGACCAGTTCCTGCGCATCACCGTGGGGACCGAGGCGCAGTGCGGCCGACTGGTCGAGGCGCTGAAGAACATCCTCGCCGGGTAATGGCGCGCCGTCTGACACCTTATGAAAGAATTTGCCCCGCCGGGCAAGTGGCACGGGCCGGGAAAACCCTGTAGAGTACATATTTCGGCGTCTGCCACCACTCAAAACAAACAATTGGAGCCTGGCCAATGAGCAATAAAGGGCAAACTCTGCAAGATCCGTTTCTGAACACGCTGCGCAAAGAACATGTCCCCGTGTCCATCTATCTGGTGAACGGCATCAAGCTGCAAGGGCAAATAGAATCTTTCGATCAATACGTGGTGCTGCTGCGCAATACCGTCACGCAAATGGTCTACAAGCATGCCATTTCCACGGTCGTTCCGGCACGCGCCGTCAATTTCCAGGTGGATGTGCCCGCTGAATAATCGTCACGCTCCAGCTGTACCTTTTCCTGCCCGCCGCACGTTTCGTGTCGGCGGGCATTTTCGCTGTGGCGGGGTGCCTGCATGCGCGCACTGATCATCAGCGTCGATCTGGGCAGTCCCGATTTCACCGCGCATGCCGAGGAATTCGCCATGCTGGCGCGCGGTGCCGGCGCTGAAATCGTCGGCACCGTCACCGCGCGCCGCGACCGGCCCGATGCCAAGTTCTTCATCGGCTCGGGCAAGGTCCAGGAGGCCGTCGCCATGGCCGGCGCGCTGCTGGCCGACATCGTCCTGTTCGACCAGCCGCTGTCGCCGGCCCAGCAGCGCAATCTCGAGCGCGAGTTCAACCTGCGGGTGGTCGACCGGGTCGCGCTCATCCTGGATATTTTCGCGCTGCGCGCCAAGAGCCACGAGGGCAAGCTGCAAGTCGAGCTGGCGCAATTGCAGCACCTGGTCACCCGCCTGACGCGCCTCTGGACCCACCTGGAGCGCCAGCGCGGCGGCATCGGCATGCGCGGGCCGGGCGAATCGCAGCTCGAAATGGACCGCCGCATGATCGGCGCCAAGGTCAAGGTGCTGCGCGAACGCCTCGACCGGGTCGAGCGCCAGCGGGTCACCCAGCGCCGCGCCCGCGCGCGCGGGGGGGCGCTGTCGGTCTCGCTGGTGGGCTACACCAATGCCGGCAAGTCCACGCTGTTCAATGCCCTGACGCGGGCCGGGGCCTATGCGGCCGACCAGCTCTTCGCCACCCTGGACACCACCACGCGCCGCATCTGGATCGAAGGCACCGGCTCGGTAGTGCTGTCCGACACCGTGGGGTTCATCCGGGACCTGCCGCCCAACCTGATCGCCGCCTTCCGCGCCACCCTGGAGGAAACCATCCACGCCGACGTGCTGCTGCATGTGGTGGATGCCGCCAGCCCGCAGCGCGACGAGCAGATCGCCGAGGTCCAGAAGGTACTGGCCGAGATCGGGGCCGGGTCGATTCCCACCATTTTGGTGCACAACAAGATCGACCAGGCGGGCCTGGCCCCGCGGGTCGAGCGCGACGCCCATGGTACGATTGCGCGAGTATTCGTAAGCGCTACCGAGCGCGCCGGTCTGGATGCGTTGCGCGGGGCAATTGCAGAGATCGGCCAGATTGTGGGAAACAATGCCTCGAATCACCAAAATCTTCAATCTGAACGACCCGGGCTGGGGTCGCGGCAATAACAATGGTTCGGAGCCGCCCAAGCGGCCGAAAGGCAATGGCGACGGCCCGCCCGACCTCGATGAAGTCTGGCGCGATTTCAACAATCGCATCGGCTCGCTGTTCGGGCGCAAGGGCGGGGGCGGCAACAACCGGCCCGGCAACCGCGGCGGCATGACCCCGCCGTCGCCGCGCGGCGCCCGCATCGGCCTGGGCATCATTGCCCTGGTCCTGGTCCTGCTGTGGCTGGCCAGCGGTTTCTTCATCGTCCAGGAAGGCCAGGTGGCGGTGGTGACGCAGTTCGGCAAGTACAAGAGCACCGCCCAGGCCGGCTTCCAGTGGCGCCTGCCGTATCCCATCCAGAGCCACGAGACCGTCAACATCTCGCAACTGCGCACCTTCGAGGTCGGCTTCCGCGGCAGTTCGCGCAACAAGGTGCTGCCCGAGGCCCTGATGCTCACCACCGACGAGAACATCGTCGACATGCAGTTCGTGGTGCAGTACCGCCTGCGGGCCGATGGCGCGCCCAACTATCTGTTCAACATGCGCGACCCCGACGACTCGGTGCGCCAGGCCGCCGAGACGGCCATGCGCGAAATCGTCGGCAAGAAGCCCATGGATTTCGTCCTGTACGAGGGCCGCACCGAAGTGGCCGTCGAGGTGCAGAACCTGATGCAGCAGATCCTCGACCGCTACCAGTCCGGCATCCAGGTCAGCACCGTGGCGATCCAGAACGTGCAGCCGCCCGAGCAGGTGCAGGCCGCGTTCGACGACGCCGTCAAGGCGGGCCAGGACCGCGAGCGCCAGATCAACGAAGGGCAGGCCTACGCCAACCAGGTCATCCCGATGGCCGGCGGCCAGGCCTCGCGCATGATCGAACAGGCACAGGGCTACAAGGCCAAGGTCATCGGCGACGCCACGGGTGACGCCGCGCGCTTCACCAGCATCCTGGCCGAATACCAGAAGGCGCCGGAGATCATGCGCGAGCGCATGTACCTGGAAACCATGCAGCAGATCTTCTCGCGGGCCAGCAAGGTCATGGTCGACACCAAGGGCAGCAACAACATGCTGTACCTGCCGCTCGACAAGATCATGCAGCAGACGGCGCGCGACGCGACGGTCAAGCCGACCGCGCTGCCTGGCGCCAGCCAGCCCACCATTCCGCAGCCCCCTCCGCGCAGTACCGGAGCGAGCTCTTCCGGCAACGACGGCAGCGGCAACACGCTGACCCGCGACCGCATGTCGCGCTAACCCGGAGGAGCCCACATCATGCAACGTTTCATGCCCGTCCTGGTCGGCCTCCTGCTCGTGCTGGCCGCGCTGTCTTCCTGCGTATTCATCGTGCGCGAGCGCGACTACGCCCTGGTGTTCTCGCTGGGCGAGGTGCGCAAGGTCATCAACGAGCCCGGCCTGTACTTCAAGGCGCCGCCGCCGTTCCAGAACGTCGTCACCATCGACAAGCGCATCCTCACCATCGAGTCGACCGACGCCGAGCGCATCCAGACTTCCGAGAAGAAGAACCTGCTGATCGATTCCTACGTCAAGTGGCGCATTGCCGACCCGCGGCTGTACTACATCACTTTCGGCGGCAACGAGCGCGCCGCGCAGGAACGCCTGCAGGCGCAGATCCGCGACTCGCTCAACGCGTCGGTGAACGTGCGCACCGTCAAGGAAGTGGTGTCGGCCGAGCGCGACAAGATCATGAACGAGATCCTCACCACGGTGGCCAAGCGCGCCGAACCGCTGGGGGTCGAGGTGGTCGACGTGCGGCTGCGCCGCATCGAATTCGCTCCCGAGATTTCCGAGTCGGTCTATCGCCGCATGGAGGCCGAGCGCACCCGCGTCGCCAACGAGCTGCGCTCCATCGGCGCGGCCGAGAGCGAGAAGATCCGCGCCGAGGCCGACCGCCAGCGCGAGGTCATCCTGGCCGAAGCCTACGCCAAGTCGCAGACCATCATGGGCGAGGGCGATGCCGAAGCCAGCTCCCTGTACGCGGCAGCCTTCGGCAAGGATCCGGCCTTCTACTCGTTCTACAAGAGCCTCGAGGCCTACCGCTCGTCGTTCTCGAATTCGAACGACGTCCTGGTGGTCGATCCCAGCTCCGAATACTTCCAGTTCATGAAGAGCTCCACCGGGCAGGCCGCCCCGGCCAAGTAACGGCCCGCCGGGCGCCGCCGGGGCAGGGCACGGCCCGGCGGCGTCCTGCACGAACGCGTAAACCATGTACAATATCGCGTAAGCTAGAAAACATTCCGCAGGCGGCTGAGCGGGCTTACGCCCTCTCAGCCGCTTTCGTTTTGGGCGTTGCCCACGCATTTCAGGTGTCATTCAGGTAAACACTCATGGGTAACTGGCTGCTGCCCGAGAGCCTCGCCGACGTGCTTCCGGCCGAGGCCCGGCGCATCGAGGAACTGCGCCGCGAGCTTCTCGACCTTTACCGTACCTACGGCTTCGAGCTGGTCGCGCCGCCCCTGGTCGAATATATCGATTCGTTGCTGTCGGGCACCGGCAGCGACTTGAATCTGCGCACGTGCAAGCTGGTCGACCAGCTGTCCGGCCGCACGCTGGGGGTGCGGGCCGACATGACGCCGCAGGTCACCCGCATCGATGCGCACTTGCTGAACCGGCCCGGGGTCACCCGGCTGTGCTATTGCGGCACCGTGCTGCACGCCCGGCCGGCCGACCTCCTGTCCAGCCGCGAACTGCTGCAGATCGGCGCCGAAATCTACGGCCATGCCGGCTTCGAGGCCGATCTCGAAATCATTTCGCTGGTGCTGGAAACCGTGGCGGTGGCCGGGCTGCGCCAGCCACGGCTCGACCTGTGCCATCCCGGCGTGGTGCGGGCCATACTCGATGCCGATCCGGCCGCCGCGGCCTGGGCCGAGGACATCATCCTGCTGCTGCGGGAAAAGGACGTGCCCGGCCTGGCCGAGCTCGCCGCCCGGGCCGAGGGCATGCGGGCCGACACGCTGCAGGCGTTGCAGCGGCTGCCCGCCCTGTATGGCGGCCCGGATGTCATCAAGCAGGCGCGCCATGACCTGCCGCTGTTGCCCGGGGTGGCGGCGGCGCTCGACGCCCTGCAGGTCATCGTGGATTCGCTGGCCGGCGTCACGCCCGGCGTCGACCTGGCCGACATCGGCGGCTACGGCTATCACTCCGGCGTCACCTTCGCACTGTATGCCGAAGGCTGGCACGACGCGCTGGTCAGCGGCGGCCGCTACGACGACGTCAGCCGGGCCTTCGGGCGGGCGCGGCCGGCGACGGGCTTCAGCCTCGACCTGCGCAAGCTGGCGCGCGGCCTGCCGCCTGCCGGCCCGGCGCGCGCCGTGCGGGCTCCCTGGGGCCAGGATGCCGCCCTGGTCGAGGCCGTCCGGCGGCTGCGCCGTTCGGGCGAAATCGTGGTCCAGGTGCTGCCGGGCCACGAGCAAAGCCTGGATGAGTTCATCTGCGACCGCGAATTGGCGCTGCAGGACGGCGCCTGGACGGTCCGGACGCTGTAAAACTGATTCCCTTCCGGCTACGGAAGGGCCGCAGGGAGATTTCCGGATTTCCCGAGAAACTCGATATCGATTCGTACAATGAGCAAGAACGTAGTGGTTATCGGCACCCAATGGGGTGACGAAGGCAAAGGCAAGATCGTCGACTGGCTGGCTGAGTCCGTCCAGGGCGTGGTGCGCTTCCAGGGCGGTCACAACGCCGGCCATACGCTTTGGATCAACGGCAAGAAGACCATCCTGCGCTTGATCCCCTCGGGCATCATGCACCCGGGCGTCACCTGCTTCATCGGCAACGGCGTCGTGCTGTCGCCCGAGGCGCTGCTCAAGGAAATCGAAGAGCTCGAGGCCGCGGGCCTGGACGTCCGCTCGCGCCTGCAGATCTCCGAAGTCTGCCCGCTGATCCTGCCGTACCACATCGCCGTCGACCAGGCGCGCGAGGCCCGCAAGGGCGAGGCCAGGATCGGCACCACCGGCCGCGGCATCGGCCCGGCCTACGAAGACAAGATCGCCCGCCGCGCCCTGCGGGTGCAGGACCTCTTCAACCCCTCGCTGTTCGACGAAAAGCTCGCCGAGCTGCTCGATTACCACAACTTCGTGCTTACCCAGTACCTGGGCGCGCCGGCCGTGTCGGCCGAACAGGTGCGCGACCAGGCCATGGCGCTGGCACCGGCCATCGCGCCCATGGTCAAGGACGTCTCCAGCAACCTGTACTCCATGCAGCAGGCCGGCCAGCAACTGCTGTTCGAAGGCGCGCAAGGGGCGTTGCTCGACGTCGACCATGGCACCTATCCGTTCGTCACCAGCAGCAACTGCCTGGCGGGCGCCGCTTCGGCGGGCGCCGGCGTCGGGCCGCAATCGCTCGATTACGTCCTGGGCATTACCAAGGCCTATACCACGCGCGTCGGCTCCGGCCCTTTCCCCACCGAGCTGGTCGACGAGATCGGCACCCGCCTGGCCACCATCGGCAAGGAATTCGGCTCGGTCACCGGGCGCCCGCGCCGTTGCGGCTGGTTCGACGGCGCCGCGCTCAAGCGGTCCGTGCGCCTGAACGGCATCACCGGCCTGTGCATCACCAAGCTCGACGTCCTGGACGGCTTGGAAAGCATCCAGCTCGGCGTGGGCTATCGCGTCAATGGCGAATTCCGCGATGTGCTGCCCTACGGTGCGCACGCCGTGGCCCAGGCCGAAGCGGTGCTCGAGGAACTGCCCGGCTGGAGCGAGTCCACCGTCGGCATCACCGAATATGCCAAGCTGCCGGCGGCCGCGCGGCGCTACCTGGAGCGTGTCGCCGAAGTCTGCGGCGTGCCCATCGACCTGGTGTCCACCGGCCCCGACCGCAACGAGACCATCGTCCTGCGCCACCCGCTCAAGGGCTGAGCCCCATCCGCCGCGTGCGGGCACGCCGCCCGCCGGGTTATCATTTCCAGGCCGCCGCCGGCCATGCCGGTGAGCGGCCTTTTCGTATTCTCAGGAGAACAGCGCATGAGCGTGCCCGCCAACGACGACAGCCACCTGTGGGTGACGTGGGATGAATACAACCGCCTGATCGAACGCCTGACACTGCAGGTCTACCAATCGGGCTGGGAGTTCGACCTGATCCTGTGCCTGGCGCGCGGCGGCGTGCGGGTGGGTGACGTCATGTCGCGCATTTTCGACGTGCCCCTGGGGATCCTGGCCACCAGCAGCTACCGCGAGGCGGCCGGCACCAAGCAGGGCGACCTCGACATTGCGCAGTTCATCACCATCACCCGCGGCGCGCCGGCCGGCCGGGTGTTGCTGGTGGACGACATGGTCGACACCGGCCTGACCTTCAACAAGGTCCAGGTCCATCTGCGGGAGCAATTCCCTGAAATCTCGGAATTGCGCAGCGCCGTGCTCTGGTGGAAAGGGCACTCGCAGGCCACCCCGGACTACTACGTCGCCAAGCTGCCCACTAATCCCTGGATCCACCAGCCGTTCGAAGACTACGACAGCCTGCGCCCGCACCAGCTCGAAGCCTGGATCCGCAAAGGCTCCTCGTCGTCCTGAATATAGGGACGCATACGAGTGACGGCTGGGGCTTGTCGGTTTGCAGTTGCGGATCTCGCCAAACCCGACTCTGCGTGCTAAACTCGCGGATTACCGCTAAACCTCGTTAGTACTGCCCCAGGGCGCGCCTTTTGGGTTTGGGGCTTGAAATTTGCTGTTTTGGCCGTTTGGAACAACAATCAAGCCAAATGTGCCGATCAGGCCCCAAGCCAAAGCGTCCTGTGTGTCCAACCTTTTTGTTATTCCAAACCAGGCCTGCCACTTTATGCCTATTGTCCGACTGAAGGAAAACGAACCGTTCGAAGCCGCGCTGCGCCGCTTCAAGCGCACCATCGAAAAGACCGGTCTGCTCACCGAACTGCGCTCGCGCGAGTTCTACGAGAAGCCCACGGCCGAGCGCAAGCGCAAGCATGCTGCCGCCGTCAAGCGCCACTACAAGCGGATTCGTAGCCAACAACTGCCGCCCCGCCTGTATTGATATTTTCGATTCCAGAATCTATTGATTCCAGAATCATTCATTCAGGATTTGCTCGCCCGGGTCGACGTCGCGGACGTCGTCGGGCGATACGTGCAGTTGCGAAAGGGCGGCGCCAACCTGCTTGGCCTGTGCCCTTTCCATAACGAAAAAAGCCCCTCGTTCACCGTCAGCCCCACCAAGCAGTTCTACCACTGCTTCGGTTGCGGCGCGCACGGCAGCGCCATCACATTCCTGATGGAGCACACGGGCGCAAGTTTCCCCGAGGCCGTGCGCACGCTCGCCGCCTCGGTGGGAATGACAGTCCCCGAAGAGAACCGCAGCCCGCGCCAGCAGGCCGAATCGGTGCGCCGCAAGGCCGAGGAGTCGCGCCATACGCAGGTGCTGGACGCGGCCCAGGCGCATTATCTGCGCCAATTGCGCGCGTCTCCGGCTGCCATCCAGTATTTGAAGCAGCGCGGCCTGACCGGCGAGATCGCCGCCCATTTCGGCCTGGGCTGGTCGGGTACCGACCGGCACGGGCTGGCCCAGGTCTTCGACAATTACGATGACCCCACCCTGGTCGAGGCCGGGCTGGTAATCGAATCGGAAGACGGGCGCCGCTATGACCGCTTCCGCGAGCGCGTCATGTTCCCCATCCGCAACGTGCGCGGCAGCCTCATCGGATTCGGCGGACGCATCATCGGCAAGGGCGAGCCCAAGTACCTGAACTCGCCCGAAACGCCGCTGTTCTCCAAAGGCCAGGAGCTCTACGGGCTCTGGGAGGCGCGCCAGGCGATCCGCAAGGAAGGGCTGGTGATCGTGGTCGAAGGCTACATGGACGTAGTCGGGCTGGCTCAGCAGGGTATTGCCAATGCCGTCGCGACGCTGGGCACCGCCACCACCCCGGATCATGTCAAGAAGCTGCTGCGCGCCAGCGACAAGGTCGTCTTCAGCTTCGATGGCGACGCGGCCGGGCGCCGTGCCGCCTGGCGCGCCCTGCAGGCCTGCCTGCCGGTGCTGCGCGACGATATCTCGATCCGTTTCCTGTTCTTGCCGGCCGAACACGACCCGGACTCCTATGTGCGCGAGCTTGGGGCCGAGGCGTTCCGCGCCTGCCTGGCCGAAGCAATGGCCTTGTCGCGCTTCCTGCTGGAGGAGCTCGCTTCGCGCCATAACCTGGACGAAGCAGAAGGGCGGGCCAGTTGCCTGCACGAAGCCCGGCCGCTGCTGGCCGCTATTCCCGAGTGCGCATTGCGCCTGCAGATCGAACGGGAAATGGCCCGGCAAGTGCAGTTGACGCCAGAGGAAATGGCCCAGCTCCTCGCGCAGGCGCCGGCCCGTCCCTATGGCCCGGCGCCGGCCGCGCCTTCCGGCGCCGGCAAGCCTGCGCCGCAGGCTGCCGCGGGGCCGGCCGACGATCATCCGCATTTCGACGGGCCGCCGCCCGACTTCGATTACGAACCACTGGACGCCGGCTATGTCGATGCTCCGCCGCCCGGAGCCGAGTTTGGCGAGCCGGCCCGCGAGGGTTGGGGCGGCCGTGGCCAGGGCGGCTGGAAGGGCGGCAAAAAGGGCGATTGGCAGGGCGGCAGGAAGGGCGACTGGCAGCCGGGCAAGGGCAAAGGCAAGGGAGACTGGCGCGGACGGCGCGAGGACGACGTGGGCGGCTACGAGGGGCGGCGCGCCATGCCGTCGCTAGCCAAGCGGCTGCTTGCCTTGCTGCTGGCGCATCCCGAACTCGTGGACAGCATGGGCGACCAGCAGCTTGAAGTCCTGGACAAGGGCCCCCATCTAGGATTGGTAAGGGATCTGATCATGCTGGCCCAGGCCAGCGGCGCCCGCCATGTAGGTGCCTTGCTGGAGGCCGCGGAACCGGATTCCGACCTCGCCACGGTGTTGAAAGGCATGCGTGCCGATCTGCTGGCCCAGGAAGACCTGCCGAACCCGCAGGCCGAATGGGACGACGCGCTGCGCCGCATCGAATTCGACGCCGTGCGCACGGAAATGGCGGGATTGGCCGCCGCAGGGCTGTCTTCAGCGGATGCGCGCGAGCGCTACCAGGAACTGTCCGCGCGTCTGACAGTCTTAAAAAGTGGTGGAATCCGCTGAATGCGGTAGAATCAAAGGTTTTCCAGCGGCTTTGTAGTTGTTTTTTACGCTGGCAGGATTTTGAAACGGGTTTTCCGCGTGGTGGGGTTGCCCTCCGGCGGAAAGCCTTGCAGAGACGATAACAAACCGGGTTGGGCTGGTCAGCACGCCATCATGGCACCAGAGCCGGCACGAAACAGGCTGAATGATACTGAAGCCGCCCCTCCGGGTTTGTTACATTATGGTGGCAAGTTGCGCAGTTCGGCGAAGGTCTGGCTGGCAGCGTTGCAGGTACGGAGCTGTGTCTATCGCAAGCAGCTTGGGGCCAGGCCCTTCAAGCTGACAGAGCCTGTCGCAGGCACGACAGCCCCCGCAACGCCCCGGACCCCGTTCGAGCGAATTCGCGATACCAGCGCGCCCCTGGGCCTTCAGGCCAGAAGGGGCGCCGGTTGGGCCTGGCAGGGCCCGCGCCGCGGCCAACGCGGCGCACGCGGCTTCGGCGCGCTTGCCTGTTTTACCCGCATCGGCTCGGTTGCGGCGCTTCGGCGCGCGCAAGCGGGCCTTGCGGTGCAATGACTCCCAATCACGGGTTGCGACGACCACGGAAGCGACTATGACCAGAACATCAGGCAAAACCTCCCCTGCAAACGATGCGGCCGATACCCCGGTCAAGGCGGCCAAGCGCGCCGTGAGCATGGCGGCGGAAAAGGCGCCTGCGAAGGCGGCAGTGAAGGTCGCCAAGACGGCAACCAAGACCGCCGCCAAGAAGGCGGCCAAGCCGGCCGCGGCTGCCGACAAGGCGGCCGCCAAGACGCGCGCCAAGAAAGCCGAAGACAAGCTGGCCGACCTGGTCGGCGGCGCCCGGCCGTCCAGCGGCCGTCGTCCTGGCCGTCCTGCCAAGAACGCCAACAATGACGCCGATACGTTCGACGATCCGATGGATGGCGAAGGCGAAGTGCTGCCCGACCTGAAGCCGCCCAAGCGCGGCGGCAAGCGCGGCAAGGCCGACCCCAAGGACCTGATCGCGCGCGGCCCCGTCTCGCCCGAAGAATACGAAGCCCGTCGCAACCGGCTCAAGCAGCTCATCAAGCTGGGCAAGGACCGCGGCTACCTGACTTACGGCGAGATCAACGACCATCTGCCCGACGACCTGGTCGACGCCGAAGCCATCGATGGCATCATCAGCACGTTCAGCGACATGGGCATCTCGGTCTACGACCAGGCTCCTGACGCCGAAACGCTGCTCATGAGCGAAAACGCCCCGGTCGCGTCCAACGACGACGACGTCGAAGACGAAGCGGAGGCCGCGCTCACGACCGTCGATTCCGACTTCGGCCGCACCACCGACCCGGTGCGCATGTACATGCGTGAAATGGGTTCGGTCGAGCTGCTGACGCGCGAGGGCGAAATCGAAATCGCCAAGCGCATCGAAGACGGCCTGAAGCACATGGTGATGGCCATTTCCGCATGTCCCACCACCATCAACGAGATCCTCAGCCACGTTACGCGCGTGCGCGAAGGCCAGGCGCAAATCGACGAAGTGGTCGATGGCCTGGTCGACCCCGAGGACGGCGAAGAATACGCGGGCGCGGGCGTGACCGCCGACGAAGACGAGAACGACGACGGCCCGGCCGGTGGCATGTCGAGCAAGCAGCTCGAGGACCTGCGCGTCAAGGCGCTGGCCAAGTTCGACGAGGTTGCCAAACAGTTCGAGAAAATGCGCCTGTCGTACGAGAAAGAAGGCTACAAGTCCGACTCGTACATCAAGGCCCAGGAAGCCATCCTGAATGAGCTGATGGGCATCCGCTTCACCGCCAAGATGGTCGAGAAGCTGGCCGACACGCTGCGCGCGCAGGTCGAAGAAGTGCGCCAGCTCGAGCGCGCGGTGCTGCACACCTGCGTCGATCGCGCCGGCATGCCGCGCAGCCACTTCATCAAGGTCTTCCCGGGCAATGAAACCAATCTCGATTGGGTGCTGCAGGAAGTCGCGCTGGGCCAGCCCTACGCCGAGACGCTCGAACGCCAGGTGCCGGCCGTGCAGGAACTGCAGCAGAAGCTCATCGACCTGCAGACTCGCGTCGTGCTGCCGCTGAAGGACCTGAAGGACGTCAACAAGCGCATGGCCACCGGCGAAGCCAAGGCCCGCAAGGCCAAGCGCGAAATGACCGAGGCCAACCTGCGCCTGGTGATCTCCATCGCCAAGAAGTACACGAACCGCGGCCTGCAGTTCCTGGACCTGATCCAGGAAGGCAACATCGGCCTGATGAAGGCGGTCGACAAGTTCGAGTACCGGCGCGGCTACAAATTCTCCACGTACGCCACGTGGTGGATCCGCCAGGCCATCACGCGCTCCATCGCCGACCAGGCGCGCACCATCCGCATTCCGGTGCACATGATCGAAACGATCAACAAGATGAACCGGATCAGCCGCCAGATCCTGCAGGAAACCGGTGCCGAGCCCGATCCCGCCACCCTGGCGCAGAAGATGGACATGCCCGAGGACAAGATCCGCAAGATCTTGAAAATCGCCAAGGAGCCGATCTCGATGGAAACCCCCATCGGCGACGACGACGATTCGCACCTGGGCGATTTCATCGAGGATACGTCCACCCTGGCGCCCTCGGACGCGGCCCTGCATGGTTCCATGCGCGACGTGGTCAAGGAAGTGCTAGACTCGCTTACCCCGCGCGAAGCCAAGGTCCTGCGCATGCGTTTCGGCATCGAAATGAGCACCGACCAGACCCTGGAAGAAGTGGGCAAGCAATTCGACGTCACGCGCGAGCGCATCCGCCAAATAGAGGCCAAAGCGCTGCGCAAGCTGCGCCACCCCAGCCGGGCAGACAAGCTCAAGAGCTTCCTGGAAGGGCAGTAAGTTTCCTGGGCCTCTAGCTCATGCCTGGTTAGAGCAGCGGACTCATAATCCGTTGGTGCTCGGTTCGACTCCGAGGGGGCCTACCAACAAATACCTGTTAAATCGGGAATTTGTCGCCGCCAGCAATGGCGGCGTTTCTTTTCTTGCGCCTGCTGTGACCAAACGTGATTGTTTCGGCTTGGTTGGCTTTTTTTTGCGAGATTGTTATCGTGACAAGGACTGGTCGCGACGGAACCAGGCTGCTGGCCGAAGCGCTGTCGCGCCTTTCCAGTAGGTGTATGTACGGAGTATATGCAGCGCTAGCACCGTGTTTCCCCGGGGCGCCATGCAAGTGCCCGTCGGTCCACCGCATCATTGAGCCGTAAGCCTCTTGCTCGGGATGTAGTCCGCAGCCAGCATCGTTACTATATTGACGTTCTGGAACATTGATCGGTGTCCCGTGTCAACGTATGACTCGGATGGAGCTCCTTGGGACAATAGAATGTCGAAGTGGTCCAGTTCAATGTGGAAGTAGTCGAACTGCTTGCGGGAAAAATCCTGCGTAACGGTCTTACCGTTCATCAGCAGGCCGGCAGGGATCAGGCAGCCATCGATGTACACGCCATGGCCTGGAGAAACATATAGATTTCTCGCCAGGAATACCTGGCGCTATCGCGTCTCTGGCGATGCGCACCGGGGACGCGCGAATAGCACCCCGTTCAGAAATATGCTTTGCGTACAAGCTTCGAAAGCCGATCCACCTGACCGTGGCGGTCCCACCGTTGGCGGTCCGTACCAAATTTCCGGCCTTCAGCTTTCCACGGCTGTTTGGCCCTCTGGCGTGGCTATCAACGTGCCACGCAAAACGCAGGCAACCAACACTGATGTGCCGGTTGAACTGGTTTGGAATTTCATGCTGTCCGCATGCCGCTGGGCCATGTCCGGCACATGCATGTAGAAGATGGCTTCATCGTCAGAGTCGTAAAAGGCGACCAGGCCGTCAATTACTTCTGCTCGAGTGACATTACTACTCTCGAAATAGAGGCTTCCCCCGTCCGAGAATCCGTCCAGCGTGAGAACCGCGGCAGGATCAGCAACGAAAATATCGGAAAACTCTACCCACGTTCACGGAGGTAGGATAGGCTCTAGTGACCTACGGTATTGGCCAACCATTGCTAGGGGAGCGGGATCGATATGACTACTTTCGATGATTTGGCGAATGAAACTGATCCGTCAAAAGGTGCAGCCCTTGTAGGTTATAGGCTAAATGCTGTCGGTACGACAGGGCGAACGCTGGCAGAGAAGTTCGATGATCGAATCAGTTTGATGGAATTCACAGGTGCGGATCGAACCGGTATTGCCAATTCCTCCTCGGCCTTCAATGCGGCTGCCACATATTGTCGGCTGACTGGCAAGACCGTCCATGTACCGGCAGGTACATATCGCATCAATAATGAAGTGGACATGACGAACACCAGGTGGGTGTTCGAGCCGGGCGTCACGCTTAACGCTCGTGATTCTAGTGCGCCAAACTTGTTATCCGCTCGGGGTTCGGCGGGCCCGATGGTGGCTCTTGGCGCGAATGCGGACCGAGGGGATTCTTCCCTGACGTTTGCAGCGCCTCACGGCTTGGCGGCGGGCGATTGGTTCCTTTTGACATCACAGCGGGCCTGCTCGCATCCGGACGCCGGCACCTGGCAGTTGGGTACTACTACGGGGAACGGGGCCCATTGCTTCTTTGCAGAGCCATGCCAGGTTGCCAGTGTCACCGACCACGTCACGGTCACCCTGCAAACGCCTTTGATCTTTCCCGGCTACCGTACGGATCGATCGGAAGAGACGCTTCCTGCCGCTGAGGGGAGGCCTGACTTCGCGCATATGCGAAAGGTCACCTGGGCTACGGCAAATATCAAGGGCTTCCCCAAGGTATTGGCACGGGATACTACGGCCAATGCACTTCGGTGGGTTTGGACCAAAGATGCCTACGCTGAGGTTGATTTCGATTTTGGGACGCCACCGGGCATCGGTGTCAATGTGCAGAATTCGTACAACCCCATGGTTCGAAGCCGTTCTCAACGGGACCGTCGCTGGAACAGCACGGAAATGCCGATCTTCAATACCTATAAGTATATTTCAAGCTGGTATGGTGGATTCACGGTCGAGGAATACCACGGCTCGCAGTGCATTGACCAGACGTACGCTCCGATTTCCGGTGACATAGCGTCCTTCTCGGTATGTTGCATTTGGCCTGAGTTTGATATCAAGGCCCACTATGCCCACTATCAGGGTATGACCACGCACGGTAATTCCTACGGCGTGAGGGCCAGGGTGTTGGCCATTTGCCCCCGCGGTGCGGCGATAACTAACCGGGCCCGCTTTGCGGATCTCGATGTCACCTGTATCGGGGAGGCCGGCAATGATGCGCCCGCAGTCAGCATTAACGAATTCGGAGGGCAGGATCTTACGCTCAAGTTGTCTTCCCAGGACAACTACATGGGCGTGGAGTTCACGCGTTCCATCACCAGCATTACGGACAGTCCACGCTCCATTCGGGCAAACATAACGGGCCGTATCGTGAACCCCATTCTGTCCGCGATCGTATTTCGCTATCCGGCGAGTACGTCGACTGACGTCCCCAATCAGATTCGGTTTCACAACCTCAAACTGGTGAATGTGAATGCCGCCGTGAAATCGGTGGGATGGTGGCACGGCCTGCATTTTGACGGTGTCGACGTGACGGTCAACCCGGATTCTACCGAAACGTATCTTTTCGATCTGGGTGACAATAGTGCCTGGAATACCGCGCGCAATATCAATATTCTGGGCGGTAGTATCCCCGTGCTGTTCAAGTATCCGACCATCGACAATTCAGCGCTCTTGTCCAACGTCCAGCTATCTTGGGATATTGATTGGGCCTCAGTCAACACAGTAAACAATACATCGATGGCTGTGTCCCAAGGGTATAGCGGTTACCCGGCTACAGCTGTTGCCCAGCGGGCCATCCAAAACCGGTGGTTCAATCGCGTCGTGAGCCTGAACCTATCAAACAATGAGTCTGCCCGGACGCTTACTCTTATTGCAGGCTACGATCACGCAATGCCCGTGGGGGCATATATCGAATTTGTCAACCGTGCTGCGGTTACTCTGATCGTCGCTGCTGGCACAGGGATCACTATAGCTGGCGCATCAGGCGAAATCCCCATCGTAAATCGCGTGATAAAAGTCTATAGAGCTGCCGCCAGTGTCTATGTCGTATCAGCGACCGCTTGAGCATGTCGGAAGCCGTCGCCGGCAACGGCGGCGTTTTTTCGCCTTTGCGAACCCGCGTACGCGGATTTGCAATCCGCTCCTCCACCATGCACGCGAAAGCGCAGTCTCATATCTGGCCGGTAGGCGCTAATTTGTGTCCGTCGACCTACGCCACTGCGACGTCCGTTCGGTCCAGGATAGCGCGACGGATTTGCTCCAGTGTCGGCCCCGGCTTGAGCACCTTGTAGCCCTGGCGCTGGCGGAAATTCCACGGCGCCTCCACCGGCCCCGCCTCGCCGTCGTAGCTGGCATGGTTCTGGAACATGGTCCGGTTGCCGGTATCGAAGTAGCTTTCCGCCGCCACGCCCTCGACCAGCACCATGTCGTACCGCTCCAACTCGATGTGGTAGTACTCGATCTCGTCGACGGAGGTGTCCTGCGTGATGTTGACGCCGTTCACCAGCAATTCGGCCGGGACTAGGTAGCCGTCCACCTGCAACTGGTGGGCGGGCGACACGCGCAGTTCGCGGCGGGGCTGATTTTCGCCAAGCGCGTCCTTCTGCACCACTATCGGGTAGGCCTTGGACCGTTGATCGGCCTTGATGTAGCGGAAACGCAGGCGCCGATAGCCCACCCACTGGATATTCGCCGGCCGCCCGCTCGCGGTGACGACTTGCCCGCCCGGGCGCAGGTCTTCCACCGCGACCCAGCCCCCGGGCGTTGCGATACTTGTTCCCCGGGCAAAACAGGCGAAAAGGACCTTGCCGGTGTCGTCGACCTCGAGCGTCATCCCCTCGAAACTCGCATCGCTCACATCGAACCGGGCGACCTCGACATCTCCCACGTAGGCATGCAGGATGCCATCCTGGATTTCGAAGCGGTCCGCGGGGGACATCGTCCCGTCGTCATGCAGGAACGACACTTTTACGCTCGTCCCCTTCATGAGATGCGAAAAGTGCAGAGGGGTCGCCAACTGCAGATGGTCCTCGACCGCCACATAGCTCAGCGTGCCCTGCTCGTCAGGATCAAAGTCGCTGTTGTAGAAAGGGCCGAGGTTTATATTGATCTTTGAAAGGGTTTCTGCATCGAAAACATCGCTTCGGATAATGGCACTACCATAAGCGCCGACCGAGATGTTGAACTTCATGTCTTGGCCGAGGCCGTTTATTCCGCCAAAAGTAATGTTGTTCAGTTCTACGTGCACACCGGTTGTCCCAGCGGTATCGCCTCCGTAGTTGAATGTCAGTGTTCTGTCGCCGCTGCTCATGTCGAGAGCGGAACTTCCGGAGATTACAGAGAAGCTGTAGCCGTTCGGGTTGTAAAAATTGACTGTGTCGCCAGGACTGCCGATTTCGTAGAGTTCATAGCTGGCCTGGTCATAAGAAACCTCTACATCCCTATCCATTTTTATTTCTCCGGGCAAGCCAAGGGTCGAGCCATTCAGGAGGCTATCCGTCGGCAGGACAAGCGGCGCATCGCATGATCGGATGCAGTGGCCTCGTCCTCGGCTGATATTAAACAGAAATAGCGAGCTTGCGGCCGGGTAAAATCAAGCCCGAACGGTGCTACGCCAGCTACTGGAAAAACAATAAGACTTGGTGTCGGTCGTTTGGTGGACACGCGCGCGTCATTCCAGGGGGGCGGGTGACGTTATTCGGGAAAGAGCCAGTCAGCCTAGGCCGAACCGGGTCCGGATTTCGTCGCCGCAGTTCTTGCCGTTCACCGTGTAGTGATCTCCGATCTCGGCACATTGTTCAGCGATTGCCAGGGCAAAGGCCATCAGGGCTTCTGGGGGTGCACGCAAGCCGGCGCTTTCAGCCAGGCTGTCCAGAGCGTCGACGCTGATCCCTAGGTCGTCGAAGTCGGACGGCTGCGGGGAGTTTTCATTCATATCTTGGCTCCTGTTTCTCACGGCCAGCAGCAACCTCTGTACCGGCTCAACCTGAGGCGAGCGGGCAGCCAAGTCGCTGGCGGGTTGGACACCGAAATCCTGGATATCCTCCCACCCGGAACTATTTCTCCATTCGCTCGCACTTTCTCGACGCCCGGATAGCGGCTGCACAGTGCTGGGCCCCTATAGGTCAGCACCAGTATATCCACCGTTGGGGGAATATTGCCAAACTTGGCGCATTTTGAGTTGGCAAGCGCGAATCCCGATGGCTGCCCTTCCGCAATCGCGGAAACTCATCCAGACCTGATAAGGGTCGGGCTCGACTAAAAAAACTCCCGGAAATGCGGACACCAATTGGGCAGCGGTTGCCCCGTGGCATATGAGGTCGCAGTATCGCTGTCGCGGAGTTGGCCGCGGGCCTGTTGTCCGGCCTTCTTTAGTTTGGATGGATAGCCCGCCAATGCATAGTCGACAGAGCGGGACGTTCCCGGGGCGGGCGGGCTGGCGGTTACGATCCTCACAGTATGGCCATCGACAATCGATATCGATGAAATGTCGACAGGACTCTCAGAGCCATCGTGGATGCGAAAGCCCCAATCGGGTGGCGGTGGGCTGTTGACGGCGGGGTGCGTCGCATCCTGGACCAGCGGCGGGGCTGGCACATGAAATCGAATATCAATGGTCCTGTCGCCGTCGTAGGCTATGTGGGTCGGCATGATGGTGCCTGGTGATGGCGGCCCTGATAGTCCCAATACTCGCACAGCCGAATGCGCGATTTTTTCTCCCAGGGTGAGTGCTTGCAAGCCCAGGTGCAAGTTGTCCTCAGCCATTGCAAAAGGATAGTACGGGCTGGCTAAGTGGAACTTCTGCGAGTCTGTCGCAACTGCTTGGTATGGCGCCAGGACTCCGTAGACATTCGCGCTTCCCACAAACGTACTGGCTTGTGTCGCAATGAACGGGACTGGACTCGCTTGTCTTGTGATTGCCTGAATATCGGATTCGTAGTCGGCCTGCCATGCCAGATACTCCGATACATACTCCGGCCGTGCGCTGTCCGATTCTCCGTGTATCACTGGAACGAACGGCACCCACGTGTGCCATCCCCGTGCGTCCGCCAGGTGCTTGAGCTTTTGCAGGGCCTTCAAGCCATTGTCATAGGGAATGGAGCCCTTTTTCAGACCCTTATAGAGCCTGCCGCCCCATCCGGATGTGAAGACACAGATCTTGACGTCCAGGGCGAGTTTTTCTTTTATGACGGTAGCGAAGGCGTGGGCCAGTCCTTCGAGCGGTGTAGCGCCCAGTCCCGGTACTAGCTGGCTCTGCATGGAAGTCAGTGGCTTGAACCCGGTGATGCGATCCGGATCCAGCTTTGCCTCCGCTCCGGGGCGTTCCATTCCGCTTGGCAGGCCAAGTCGCACGTCCATGAAGCCGGGACCATCCGGCATAAGCAGCATTTCGGGCCATTCATTGCGCGTCAGCGCTTCGGGCGGCTTAAAGCCCTTGGCTCCGATGCTGTTGGATTGCCCGATGCCCATGACCAGAATCAACAATGTCGATCCCGCAGGTAGTGCGAGAGGCGGTTGCCAATCCAGAGATGGTTGCAGGGCGGCAGGAGTATCTGGGCTAGCCGAGCCAAGCGATTTTGGCTGTCGCCGCAATAGGTTTGTAACGCCGGCGACTATTGTTTTGAGAATCATCTTATGGTTTTGTACCGGGCGCTCAGCGAGAGTGCGGGCACGCGCTGCTATGGCACGCGCGTGGAAGGACGACACGCCTTCGTAAGCGAATGGAGCATAAAGTTACTTTAAGTTTATTTTAAATAACTATTTGATTCAAACCATGTCTTTCAGGTAAGCAGGACGGTGGGCGCGGGTGAACACAGGTGCAAGCAATCTGACGGGCGCGCCCGGTAACGTCGTTCTGGGGGCGATCTCTTGGTCATGTAAACTGCCCGACGCCTATATTTCTTTTTCGCCACCATGCGTCTGCTGATCGCCTTTCTTCTTCCCTGGCTGACTTTCTTCACCATCGGCCGTCCCATTGCCGGCATCATCTGCCTCATTCTGCAGGTGACGCTCATCGGCTGGATTCCCGCCACCATCTGGGCGGTGTATGCCCTCAGCCAGTACAAGACCGACAAGAAGATCGAGCAGGCATTGGGTCAGAGAGGCTGACCGCTCGAGCGTCCGTTCGGTCGCAGCCAGGTGGAGCATCCCGCGGGGCTGAATGTTCCGCTGACGTACATGGCGCCGTGGCGGTATAGCCTCAGGCGGCTGGGAGGATCGGCCGCCGCGATGACCCAGACGGCTCCCTCCGGGGCCACCCATAGTAGGCGGGCTGCCGTGCCGTCCAGTGCGGCAAGCAAGTCTGCCGCCGAGGCGCCAGGCGCCAATACTACAGCGGTCGTATTGGCGCTGGCATCCGCACTGACGGGATAAGCGTTCAACGCACCGGCAGCGAACGCCAGGGCCACGACCAATGTTGCGATCGTTGTGCCACCGGAGCCAGGGCCCGTCCCACGGTTGCCCCTCCGGCGCAGGCGCAAACCAATGACCAGAGGCACCACTCCAAACAGGACCAGCCATGCCACGTCCCAAGGCAGGGGATGCGCCACGTCCATGCGGATGCGGTGGATGCCGAGCAGCCAATGGGAAAGCAGGGCATCCAGCACGTGCCAGGTGCCGAAGCCGATCCAGAAGTTGGCGATGAACCGCAGATCGGCCCCCGGCCTGGCCAACTGCGAGCGTGCCCGTTAGAGCTGCCACAATCCCATTGCCGCGATGACATACATGCCGGCATGAAACAGGCCGTCCGCCATGACCTGGACACGCAAGTCGGCGAAGGCCCCCGTCCGCAAGCCCGACAGCAAATGGTGCCACTGCAGCACCTGGTGCAGCAGGATGCCGTCGAAGAAGCCGCTCAATGCGAACCCCAGGCTGTAGGTGGCCCAGTCGAATCCCTTGCTGGATGCCCCGGGCGTGGCGGGGTGGGGCGCCGTGGCGTTCATGTCGCCTCACGGGCCACGCATTCCCGCAGCCAATGCTGGACGATAGACTGGTGGCGCGCCTCGGTGGCCAGCGCTTCGGTGCAACGGGCCACCAGGTCATCATGGCCGTGCTGTCTGGCCAGGTCGGTAAGCAATTCCCACGAGGCATGGTCGGTCAGTTCGGCGGTCAATAAGGCTTCCAGGCTTTGCGAGAGCGTGGTGCGGGGATCGGTGATGACCTGTATCAGCCCCATCGCGGCTAGGGCAGTGACATCGGCTCCGGGCGTCTGCGCGGTGGGATCCGCACCGAGATCCTGGATGATCTCGGCAAGCATGTGGAAGTGACTTTCTTCTTCGTGGCAGATCTTGACCAGGTCCGCCCGCAGTTCGGTATCGCGGTCATCGTGTGTGGCGTCCACCTTGACCAGCATGGCCTGGTACAGCCTCACGCCAGAACGCTCGTAGGCCAACCGCTGGCCCAGCTTGTCGATCAGCACTTCCGGGTTGCGCCCGGCCAGCTTGCCGGCCGCCGTGGTCAACCAGCCTTTGCCAGTCGCGGGGACAGGCACGGATCCAAGCCGCTCGGCCGCCTCGATGCAGGCGGCGCGGCGGGCTGCCGCCTGGGCCACGTCGCCGGGGGCAGGGCCGTACTGTTCTGCGAATTTCACCTGCAGCGGGCCTTGAATCGGCGACATCTGCATGCCGGTGCGGTTCATGCCGGTCTTGATGGTGCGTTCCATGGTCATGTCCTCTGCTGCGCGGGATGGCGGGCGCGGTTGAGTTCGGTGCCCGGAGTCCACTGATAACCCGCCGAGACGATGCTGCTCGGCGAGCCGGACGCATTGAGCGCTTCGCGCGCGCCGATCGAAGCCTGGCTTTCCTGTTCCTGCGGCACGTAGGCCGAACCTTTGGCGCGTAGCGGAACTTCATTGGCCAGCACGCTGCGCACGAAGTCTCGCTGTGGGGCGAACCTCAGGGATGCGGGGATGACGGTGCCCAGGACTTCTTCGGGGTCGCGTCGCTCGTGCTGCTTGAACAGGGATTTGACCAGGGCAAGGTGGCCCAGTTCGTAGTCCAGGAAGCGTTCCCAGATGGCCTTGATGCGGGGATTGGTTTCCTGTTCGACGCAACTGTAGTAGGTGTAGACTTCGGTCGCTTCATGGATGAGCAGTTTTTCCAGCAGCGATTCTGCCGGGTCCTGCAGCGAGCCATACTGAGTGACGTGCTGCTCTTCGATGGAAGCGATTTCGGCATACAGCTGGCGTGCCAGGGGGTCGGCGAACAGCGGCCCGATGTTCATGTAATAGTCGTGCGTCTGGTATTCCGCCGCGGTGATGAGCGTGGCGTGCAGCTTGGTGAGCAATGAAGCCTGCTCGCGTTGATACGGGCGCCGTACGTCATCCTCGGGGGCGCGGTGTTCATCCCGGGTGGGGCGGCCGGGCACGATGTCGGTGTAGCCCTGCAGGATATTGTTCGCGTCCTTGCCTTCCAGGCGGTCCAGCATGGCGCTGTAGCGGTACAAGTGATCGAAGTCTTCCAGCAGGCCGAAGCGATAGCTTTGCGCCTGGTACGGATCAGGCTCGGCCTGGGCAACCGCCGCCGTCACCTCGATGGCGACCTGCTCATAGGCGATGGTGGTTTCCAGCGGGGAATGGTCGGCCGAAAGCAGCCAGTTGATCATGGTCGCCTGGTGATGCTCGACGCGCCGCAACTGGGCCAGTGGCACGCGCAGCGGCTCGTTGAACCGGCTGGCGACATGTTTCAGCCGCAGCGCATCCACCTCCAGCCCGTTGAGCAGAATGATGCGGATCCGCGTGAAGGCATCGTCATCCAGCTTGCTGATGGGTTGGCCCACCATGTCGGCCCAGGTGAAGCGCTGGCGGTCCAGCGGGACGCCGGCGTTGTCCCACAGATTGTTCATTGTGCCCATGTCGGCCTCCCGGAAAACCGTCGCTGGCAGCAAACGATGTTCCCGCCATGGAGCCTAGCCGTTGCGCGGGCCGGACCGTTTGCGCAGTACCGCGGGTGTATCGTCGCGCGGTTTCAGTACGCCTGATTCGTCGTCGCCTTGCGGGTTGGGGTTGCCGTCGAACTGTGTCGCCTTGCCTTCCGGCGAGTCCAGGCCGCCGGCCTGCGGGGGGCGGGCAGCGTCCGGTTCGTCGCGCTGGTTGGCGTGCCGAATCCCTTTTTGCACGTCGTCGCCGATATCTGGCTGGGGAGTGTCCGGGCCGGGAGCTTTGGACGTGCCGGCGCTGCGTGTTTCGGACGATTTACTGGAAGGGCGGTGCGGTGGGTGGGGGTTCATGGCTGCCTCCGGTTAGAGGATGTTGTGCAGCAGTTTTCGTGCCGGAGGGGCGCCGCGAAAAAAAGCCCCGCGTGGCAGAACCATGCGGGGCAACAAGCATTACCAAGATGTGTGTGTCGTACCTGGAGAGAGGAGGTGCATCACACAGGTCCTACGATAGGCCAATTGCTTGGCGTGCGGGGCATTGCGTGCGCCTTGGGCTTGCGCCAGATCAAGTTGGGTTCTTGCTGATGGCCCGGGCTGCGCGGATGACGAGCGGGCCGAGTTCGTGCCGGGCGCGCTCCAGGGTCCAGCGGGGCTTGGGCACGGAAATGTTGATGGCCGCGATGGGCTGGCTGTCTTCGTTCAGGATGGCGGCCGCCACGTTGACGTCGCCTTGGAAGAATTCCTCGTCCGCGTAGGCATAGCGGCTTTGGCGGGCCTCGGCGATCAAGTCCCGCAATACCGCGATTTCGGTGGTGCTGTGCGGCGTGTATTTCTGCAGCGGCGCGCTGGCCAGCCGGCGCTCGGCCTCGTCGGGCGGCAGGTGCGCCAGCACGGCCCGGCCCGAAGATGAGGCCGGCATGGGGATGCGCGTGCCGGTCGGCATATACACGGGAATGTGCTGGGAGGTGGGCACGCGCATCACGAACACCATGCTGTTGTGTTCGTCGGGCACCGACAGGTTGACGATTTCTCCCGATTCCTGGTTCAACTGGTGCAGCACCGCGTGGGCGTTCTGGAAGAGCGGTTCGCGGGCCAAGTAGCTGTAGCCCAGGCCCACAGCCTTGACCGTGACGCGGTAGCGCTTGCTGTACGCGTCTTTCTTCAGATAGCCGCACTGCTCCAGCGTGTAGGCCACGCGCTGCGCTGAGCCGCTGGTGATGTCGCAGGCTTGCGCGATCTCGCGCAGGTTCATGGTCTCGCAGTTGCGGAAGGCTTCCAGGACTGCGAGGCCTTTTTCCAGAGATTGGATGAATAGCGCCGAATCGGCCATCGGAGGTTCCCGGCGACGGCATGGCGAGGCTGGCCATCGCATTGCGTAACGTATTTGACTGGCGATGTTATCACCGCCCTTGCCACTGCCTGGGCGCGGGAAAGGTGGTTGCCATTCGCCTTTAATCGATAAATAATAATCGAATATCAAATTATAGTTATCGATATTCGATATGTCATTAGAGGAGCGGCCGATTTTGCCGGAGGCAGTGGATGTGGCCATTGTCGGCGGCGGCATCATCGGGATTTGTACGGCGTACGCGCTGGCCCAGGCCGGCATGCGGGTCTGCGTGCTGGAAAAAGGCGTGCTGGCCGGCGAGCAGTCGTCGCGCAACTGGGGCTGGGTGCGCACGCTGGATCGCGATCCGGCGGAGGTGCCGCTGGCGCTGCGCGCCAATCAGCTGTGGGGCGAGATCCAGGCTCGCGCGGATGTCGGTTTCCGCCGCACCGGCATTCTTTACTTGCAGGAGGACCGGCACGATGCGCAACGGCACCAGCGCTGGCTGGAGCTGGCGCGCGCCTGTGAAACCGGGGCGACGCTGCTGGATCGGGCCGCGGCGCTGCGTCTCTTGCCGGAATCGCCTCGGCCCTGGAGCGGGGCGCTCTACAGCCCGACCGACGGGGTCGCGGAACCCGGCCTGGCCACGCAGGCCATCGCCGGCTTGGCCCGCGGGCATGGCGCGATGGTGCTGGAGCGTTGCGCCGCGCGCGGCCTGGACCTGCAGGCCGGCCGCATCGCGGGCGTGGTCACCGAGCATGGCCTGGTCAAGGCACAAGCCGTGTTGCTGGCGGGGGGCGCCTGGTCGCGCCTGTTCTGTGGCAATAGCGGCATCGAGTTTCCGCAACTGAAAGTGCGCGGCTCGGTGCTGCGTACCGAACCTTTCGATGCGCCGTTGTCGGCTACGGTGAATGGCAAGACTTTCACCTGCCGCAAGCGGGCCGATGGCGGATATACGGTCTCGCAGTTCGGCGCCTCGATGGCGGACGTGGTGCCGGACAGTTTTCGCCTGATGAGCAAGTTCCTGCGCGCGTGGCTCGCCAACAATGCCTTCGTCAAGGTGCGTTTCGGCAAGCGGTTCTTCGAGGAGCTGGCTATCCCGCGCCGGTTTGCGCTGGATGATGTCAGCCCGTTCGAGCGTTGCCGCGTGCTCGACCCCGCGCCTTCGGCGCGCGCCATCGCGATGGCATGGCGGCGCCTGACGGCGGCTTTTCCGGTTTTCAACGCGGCGCGCATCGCGCACGCCTGGGGCGGCTATATCGATGTCACGCCGGATGCCTTGCCGGTGATGTCGCAGGTGGACGGCATCCCTGGGTTCTACCTGGCCTCGGGGTTTTCCGGGCACGGGTTCGGCATCGGCCCAGCCGCCGGCGAACTGATGGCCGACCTGATCCTGGGCCGGGCGCCGCGCGTCGATATCCATCCGTTCCGACTTGCGCGCTTTGCCGGCTGAGGCAGGGGCGGATGCCACCAATGCACCACATGACAAAAGGGGAAGCTCCGATGCGTTCATCATCCTTGTTGCACGAACAGGCCGTCGTGGTCGACGGCCTGGTGTTCTTCAGCGACGGCAGCACCCGCGATATGCGGGCCGGCGGCGTCAATGCCATCAACCTCACCGTCACCGACATGCGCTCGGACTTCGAGCAGTCGCTCAAGGATGTGATGGCGTGGCGGCAGCGCGCGCTCGACCCGGATTCCGGCTGGCTGCTGGTCGAGCGCGCCGAAGATATTGTGCGCGCCAAGCAGGCCGGCAAGCTCGGGCTGATCATGGGTTGGCAGAACGGCCGTCCGCTGGAGGACCAGCTCGACCGGGTGGCGCTGTTCCATACGCTGGGCATGCGGGTCATTCAATTGACTTACAACGAAGCCAATTTGCTCGGCGACGGCTGCCTGGAGCGCCGCAATGCTGGCTTGTCGGCGCTGGGCGTCGAGATGGTGGCCGAGCTCAACCGCGTCGGCATTGCCATCGACTTGAGCCACTGCGCGGCGCAGACCTGCCTGGACGCGGCGCGCCACAGTGCGCGCCCGGTGCTGCTGACGCACGCTAATGCCAATGCCGTGATCGCGCGGCCCCGTAACAAGTCTGACGAGGTGCTCGAGGCGGTGGCGGCGACCGGCGGCGTCATCGGTTGCAGCATTCATGCCTACCTGAACTGGCGCGGCGATCCCAAGCAGCAGCCGACGCTGGACGATTTCGTCGCCAATGTGCGCTACATCGGCGAACTGGTCGGCTACGAGCATGTGGGGATCGGCACGGATTTTCCCGCGGTGGACACTTACGAGGCGGTGCGCCATGTCATGGTGATGTCGCGAACCAAATATGCCGCGTCCGGGGGCGATTTTTCGAATGCGTTCGGCGACGTAATGGAAGCGCGCTACCCCAGGGAAACGCCGACACCCGCGCAGTTTCCCGAGCTGACCGCGGCGCTGGCGCGCGGCGGCCTGAGCGACGAGCAGATTCTCGGCGTGCTGGGCGGGAATTTCCAGCGCGCCTTCGCGGCCATCTGGTCGGCGGCCTGAGGGAGGAGGGGCACCATGGCACTCCGTCATATCCTGCGCGTCATCGGCATGGGGGCCGCGCTGGCCTGCGCCGCCCTGGCAGCAGCCCATGCCGCCTATCCCGAGCGCACTATCCGCATCATCGTTCCGTACCAGCCGGGAGGCTCGACCGACACGGTGGTGCGCAAGTTCGCCGAGCTGGCCGCGCCTGAGCTGGGGCAGTCCATCATCATTGAAAACAAGGGTGGCGCCGGCGCCACCCTGGGGGCCCGCGCGCTGGCGAACGCCGAGCCGGACGGCTATACGCTGGCGATCCTGCCCAGCCCGGTGTTCCGCATGCCGCATATCCAGGACATGGGCTACGACCCGAACCGCGACTTCACCTACGTGATGATGCTCAGCGGCTATACGCTCGGGGTGGCCGTCCCGGCCAATGCGCCGTACCGTGATTGGGCCGGGTTCATCGATTATGCCCGCAAGCACCCGGGCGACATCGCGTACGGTACGGCAAGCGTCGGCAGCGCTTCCAACGTGATGATGGAGGACATCGCCAGGCGCAATGGCGTGACCTGGCGGCACATTCCCTACAAGGGCGAGTCGGACGTGATCCAGGGCGTGCTGGGCGGGCAGTTGCAGGCGTATGCCGGTTCGACCACGGTGTTGCCGATGGTCCAGGCGGGCAAGATGCGCATGCTGGTGACCTGGGGCGACGCCCGCAGTGCGCAGTTCCCTGATGTGCCGACCCTGCACGAGCTGGACGGCACGCCGGCGGCCTATGCGCCTTTCGGCATCGCCGCGCCCAAGGGCCTGCCGCCGGCGATCCTTCAGACCTTGCACGATACGTTCAAGCGCGTTGCCGAGTCGGACGCCTTCCGGTCCATCCTGACCCAATACGGACAGGAGCTGGTCTACCTGGACAGCGCCGCCTACGCCCGCTATGCCGCCGAGCAATTCGAAGCCGAAAGGAAAATCGTCCAGGACCTGGGCCTGAAGGCGAACTGACGCCATTCTCCGCGACGTACGAGCGGATCGACCAAGGAGAATCTCTATGGTTAACGCTGTATCAGTAGACGAGAGGAACACCCCGGCGCGCCGCCGTTTCATGGGGCTGCTGGGTGGCGCGGCGCTGGCCGGGCTGGCGCCGTTGCGCAGGGCCCGGGCCGCGGCGGCGGACTGGCCCGGCCAGCCGATCCGGTTGGTCGTGGGCTACCCGCCAGGCGGCGGCACGGACACGGTGGCCCGCCTGCTGGCCGAGCAGTTTTCGCGCAGCCTGGGCCAGCAGGTCATTGTCGAGAATCGCCCGGGGGCCAGCGGCACCATCGCCACCCAGCAGGTGGTGCGCTCGGCGCCCGACGGCTACACCTTGATGTTCGCCACGGCGTCGCCGCTGACCGGCGCCCCGCTTACCATGAAGGGGCTGCAGTACGATCCCATGACCGACCTGGCCCCGATCACGCTGGTGGGCAATGGGCCGTTCATCCTGGTGGCCAACCCGGCGTTTCCGCCGAATACGCTGCCGGAACTGGTGGAATACGCGCGCCAGCATCCGGGCGAAGTCAACTACGCGTCGCCGGGCAATAGCACGGCCAACTATTTCTTTTGCGAACTGCTCAACATGGACGCCGGCATCAAGACCGTCAACGTGCCCTACAAGGGCAGTTCGGCGCTGGTGAACGACTTGATCGGCGGCTACGTGCAGTACACGCTCGAAACGCCGGGCACGACCCTGCCGCTGATCCGCCAGGGCAAGCTCAAGGCGCTGGCCATCCTGCACGACCGGCGGCTGGCCAAGGCGCCGGAGATTCCCACCACTGCCGAGGCAGGCTATCCGCAACTGCTCGGCGGCTCCTGGTACGGCCTGCTGGCGCCGGCCGGCACGCCGCGCCCCATCTTGGACAAAGTCCGGCAAGCTACCGTGGCCGCGCTCGCGACGCCGGCGATGCGCACGGCGCTCGAGGAGCGCGACGTCCTGGCCCAGGGTAATACGCCCGAACAGTTCCGGCAGTTCATCGAGGCCGAGTATCGCCGGTGGAAGGATGTGACCGGCCGGCTCGGCATCAAACCCCAATGACAGCGGAGTCTCCATCATGAATACCGCGGATCCGGACCTGACCCAGGGCAGCGCCCCATTATCCATGCGGCCCACGCTGGCGGGCACGGACCACATGATCTCGGCCGGTCATTACCTGGCCACGCATGCGGGCGCGCAGATACTGCAGGCCGGCGGCAACGCCATCGACGCCGGCGTGGCGGCCGGCATCGCGCTCGGGGTGGTGCAGAGCGATATCGTCAACGTCGGCGGTGTGGCGCCGTGCCTGGTCTACCATGCGCAGACCGGCAAGGTATGGAGCATTTCCGGGCTTGGCTATTGGCCGCGCGCCGCCACCCTGGACCTGTTCCTGGACAAGTATGGCGGGCGCATCCCCGCCGGCGTGCTGCGCACTGTCATTCCCGCCGCGCCCGATGCGTGGATCACGGCGCTCCAACGCTTCGGCACCATGTCGTTCGGCGAGGTGGCCGCGGCCGCGATCGGCTTCGCGCGCGATGGCTTCGTCATGTATCCGCTGATGGCCGAGGTGCTGGCCGATCACCAGGACGACTACCGGCGCTGGCCCTCCAGCGCCGCGGTGTATTTGCCCGGCGGGCGGCCGCCGGCCGCCGGCGAGGTGTTCCGCCAGGCCGACCTGGCGGCGAGCCTGCAGTACATGGCCGACGAGGAACGCGCGCATGTTTCGGCGGGCCGCCAGGCCGGCCTGGCGGCGGCGCGACGCGCTTTCTACCAGGGCGACATCGCGGCGCGCATGGTCGCCTACCATCGGGAAAATGGCGGGTTGCTGACGCATGACGACCTTCGCGACTTCTCGGTCGAGGTGGAGCCAGCCTTGAGCGCCGACTTCCACGGCACGCGCCTGTACAGTTGCGGCTTCTGGTGCCAGGGACCCACGCTGCTGCAGATGCTGAACATCCTGGAGTCGCGCGACCTGCGGGCGCTGGGGCATAACTCGGCGCCCTATATCCACCTACTGACGGAGGCGATCAAGCTGGCCTTCGCCGATCGCGAAGTGCATTACGGGGACCCGCGCCACAAGCCGGTGCCGCAGGAGACGCTGCTGTCCAAGGCTTATGCGCGCGAGCGCCTGGCGATGATCCTGGCAGATCGTGCCGGCCCGGACATCCCGGCCGCTGGCCACCTGCTCGACGCCGGGCTGAGCAGGCCGCGCCTGCATCGGCCGGAGGACGCGCAGCGCACCGATCCGCGCCTCGATACGTCCTATGTGGCCGCGGTAGACAAGCATGGCAACGCATTCTCCGCCACGCCGAGCGACGGTTCGTACAACACGCCGGTCATCCCGGGAACCGGGTTGTGCGCGTCTGGCCGCGGCAGCCAGTCGTGGGCCGAGCGCGGCCATGCCTGCGCCATCGGGCCCGGCCGCAGGCCGCGCCTGACACCCAATCCGTCGCTGGCGATCCGGCCCGGCGGCTATGTCATGCCATTCGGCACGCCTGGCGGCGACGTGCAGTGCCAGGCCATGCTGCAGACCTTCCTGAACATGGAGGTGTTCGGCATGGACCCGCAGCAAGCGGTGGAGGCGCCGCGTTTCGCCACATTCAGCTTTCCTTCGTCGTTCGAGCCGCACAGTGTGCAGCCGGGGCGGCTGATGATCGAGGACCTGGTGGCGCGGCCAGTGGGCGACGCGCTGGCGGCGATGGGCCATTCGGTGCAATGGTGGCGCGATCGCAACTGGCGCGCCGGCGCGATGTGCGTGGTCAGGCACGACACCCGTACGGATGTACGCTGGGGAGCGGCCGACCCGCGCCGGCCAGCGTACGCCATCGGCCGCTGAGGCGATAGCGTGCGTGCCATGCATGCGGCATGGGCGCGCGGATAGGCGCTGGTAACCGACGGCTACCGGTTTGTCGGAAGCCATGGGCGACGAATCGGTTTGTTGCATTTGGCAGGGATGTCTTGCTTTCTGGCGCGTGCGCGTTGCGCGCAGGCGAGTACAGTGAAAAGGCCTCAAGAACAACAGGAGCGTCCCATGTTCGACAAACTTCCCGTTTTGCGTCGCGGCGCGTTGGCCGCCATGTCGGTGGCGGCGGCAGGCCTGGTTTTCACCGGCTGCACCACCACTTCGCCGCAGGCTTCCGCCAGCGCGGCCGAGCAACGCCAGGAAATCGACAGCGGCGCCGACGCCGCGCTGGGCAAGCTGTACCAGACTTCGCCGCAAGCCAAGGAACTGGTGCAGCGCGCCAAAGGGGTGCTGGTGTTCCCCTCGGTGTTGAGCGCCAGTTTCGTGGTGGGCGCCCAGCACGGCAAAGGGGTGTTGCGCGTCGCCGGCGCCAACGCGGGCTACTACAGCACGTCGGCGGGATCCATCGGCTTCCAGGCGGGCGCGCAATCCAAGGCCGTGATCCTGCTGTTCATGACCGACCAGGCACTCGAGCAATTCCGCAACAGCCAGGGGTGGACGGTCGGAGCCGATGCTTCGGTAGCGGTAGCCAATGTCGGGGCCAATGGCCGCATCGACTCGAATACCGCGCAGCAGCCTATCGTCGGTTTCGTCATGAATAATGCCGGCCTGATGGCGGGCGTGTCGCTCGAAGGCGCGAAAATCTCCAAGCTGGATCTTTGACCGCAGCGCGGCATTGCCGCGCGATGCTTCGAATAGCCCCGGCGCCTGCGTGGCGGCGGGGCTTTTTCCTGCTTGCCGGGGGCTTTTTAGAGGGAACCGACCCTAGGGCGTCTGGCCGCCGCCGCCGCCCTCGGCGGGCTTGGGCGCGGGCTTGTCCGCGCAAGTGAAGTCGACCGTGGCCTCCTTGGGCATCAGGCCGGTGGCGTGATTGGACGTGACCTTGGGGTGCAACAGGCGCTGTCCCAGGGATTCGCAATGCGCCGTGGCCTGTTCGCGCGCGATATTCTTGACTTCGACCCAGGTCTGGAACTTGGCGCCGGCATTGTAGGTGACACGATAGGTGTCTTTGCCCGTGGGGGTGGTCTGGCTGACGCTCGAGCACGCGGACAGTAGGGAGAGCGCCAGGGCGCAGGGGAAAAGGCGAAACGGCATGGAACTTCCGGGGGCAGGTGTCAGCGCTATTACATAGCACCAGGCGCCTGTCGCGCAAGCAGGCGGCGCAGGCGCCGGTATCAGCCGGGCGCGATCGCGTTGCGGCGGTCCAGCTTGCGGCTCAGCACGATCGACGTCTGGGTCTGCTTGACACCTTCGAGCAGGCCGATGTGGTCGAGCAGGTCGTCGAGTTGCTCATGGGTTTCGCAGCGCAGGAAGACCAGATAATCGAACGGCCCGCTGACCGATGAGACTTCTTCGACTTCGGGGATCTTGGCCAGTTCGCGGATGACCGCGGCCGGGGTTTTCGGCAGCACGCTGATGAAGCAGTATGCCCGCACCGCAGCGTCTTCCAGCTTGTGTCCCAGTCGCACGCCGTAGCCCGCGATAGCGCCGTCGCGCTCCAGCCGCGACAGCCGGCCCACCACCGTACTGCGCGCCAACTTCAGCTTGCGCGCCAGGATGGCGGCGGGCTCGCGCGCGTTGGCTTGCAGCAGGCTGAGAAGCTGGCGGTCGATGGCGTCGAGTTTGTCGGGCATACGTGAAGTGTGACGAGCATAGGCCTGTCCGGAAAGTACAGGCGCGGCGTGCGGCAAGTCAATGCGGACCGTCGATCGCGCGTCCCGGGCCGGCGGCGCGGTGCGTGCTAGCATGCCCGACGGAAACCCTTATCGCGAGGCCTTATGGATATCCAGGAACAAATCGCCGTCATAGTGCATACGATCTCGCACCAGGGCGGGCGTATCGACGCGCTCAATGCCGTCACGTCGTCCATGCTCCACCTGGCCAAGTCGTCGCCCGGCTTGCGCGAGGCGATCGAGGCGCAGCTGGAGCAGAATTATTCCAGCCTGCTGGCCCGCTCGGAAAATCCCCAATACGTGGCCGGCTTCGAGAGCGTGCGCGATACCGTGCTGGCTGCCCTGAAGTGAAGGGAGGCTTACCCACAGCTTCTGTGGACAAGCCTTGGGATAGGCTGGGCACAGCCGGAAAATTCCTTTGCGCGACAAGCGCTTGCAGGTTGCGGTCAAGACCTGACTGGGCGCGGGGGCTTCAACCGGCGGCCGCCACGATGCCGCCCAGGGTCTGTATTGCCTCGGCAATCTGCGGCGTGTAGGTCTGCCCGCAGCTGAGTCGCAGGAAATGGTTGTAGCGGTCCGAATTCGAGAACATCGTCCCGGGGGCGATGCGGATGCCCTGTGCCAAGGCCCGCTCGAACACCCGGGCGCTGGCTCGCTGGCCGGGCAGCTCGACCCACAACAGCATGCCGCCCTCGGGCATGCTCAGGCGCGTGCCAGGCGGGAAATGCCGGGCAACGGCTTCCGCCACCTGCTCGCGCTGGATCTTCAACTGGCGGCGCAGGCGGCTGAGGTGCCGGTCGTAGGCTTTCGACCCCATGTAGTCGGCCACCGCGACCTGGGCCAGGGGCTCGTTGTGACGGCTCTGCGCGAACTTCAGCATGGCGACGCGCGATTGCCAGCGGCCGGCGGTCATCCAGCCCAGCCGCATGCCGGGCGCCAGTGTCTTGTGCATCGAGGCGCAATGGATCACGTTGCCGGTGTGGTCCCAGGACTTGACGGCAGGGCGCAGCCGATCGTCATCGCATAGCATGCCGTAGGTGTCGTCTTCGATCAGGGCGACCTGGTGGCGTTCGCACAGCGCCGCCAGCCGCGCTTTTTCGGCGTCGGGCATGACGCAGCCGAGCGGGTTCTGGAAATTCGGCACGACCACCACGGCGCGCAGGTGCGGGTGGGTCTGCAGGGCCAGCTCCAGCGCGTCGACGGACAGGCCCTGCAGGGGGCTGGTGGGGATCTCGAGCGCGCGCATGCCCAGGCTCTCCAGGATCTGCAGCAGCCCGAAATACACCGGCGATTCAACCGCAATGGTGTCGCCGGGCCGCGCTACCGCGCGCAGCGCCAGATTCACGGCCTCGATACAGCCGTGCGTGACCAGTATTTCGTCGGGAGCCAGGTTCATGCCCAGTTCCAGCGCGCGGCGCGCCAGCACGCCGCGCAATTCCGGATGTCCCAGGGGAGGAACCCGGTCGACCAGCATGAGAGGCTTGGCGCGCACCGCGCGGATCATGGCCTGCTTGAGCGCGTCGGCCGGGTAGTGCGCCGGCAAGGCGGCCGCCAGGGCCAGGTTGACGCTCGTGACGTGCCGTTCGCATTGGGCAATGAAGTCCGAGACGCGATCATGGATGCCCACATAACGCGCCGGATCGAGCGGCCGGCCCGGGTCCGGTTCGGACGCCGGCAGCATGGCCTTGCGGTGCAGCGGGCGCACGAAATACCCGGAGCGTGGCCGCGCCTCGATCAGTCCGTCGTCCTCGAGCTGTCGGCACGCCTGCAGCGCCGTGGAAAGGCTGACCCGGTGGGTGCGGACCAGCGTCCGCACGGAAGGCATGCGTTCGGCCGGGGCCAGCGCGCCAGTACGAATGGCGCGCCGGTAGTGGTCGGCCAGGCGCTGGTAGAGAGGCGTATCCATGTGGGGATGGTGCGCGGACGCAATGCCACCGTACAGGCACAGTTCAAGGGAAAATCCACCATAACAGATACTGTAACGGCTGTCTGTTGCGGTACAGAAACCCATGGCGTGTGTCTGTCAGCGAAGCCGCGGTGCGCGTAGCCTGGGAACCATTCCCGAACCCCGTGCAGGAGCGCCGCCATGGCAGTTGCCAGTGCCATTTTTACCCGCCAGGTCGTGCTGCGGCGCGGCGAGACACATGTGTTCCATGCGCCGTGCGGCAGTGTGGTGGTCTGTGCAGAGGGCAGTGTGCGCCGCATCGAGCAAATTGCCCGCGGCGACGAAACATCACCCTACGCAGTCGACGTACTCCTGCACCAGGGAGAATCCCACGTCGTGGCAAACGGCGCCGTCGTCACCCTGGTGGCCGAATCCGACGCGCAACTGTTATGCCTGCTGTCGGTACGCCCGTGGCGTGTATTTGCGGCGAGATTGCTGCAAAGGGCCGCAGATTATGTTATGATGACAAACATCAGACGCGGGGTGGAGCAGTCTGGCAGCTCGTCGGGCTCATAACCCGAAGGTCGTAGGTTCAAATCCTGCCCCCGCAACCAATTCGATGAGGGCCTGGCGTGTTCGCCGGGCCTTTTTCATTGGCAGCGTCGTTGGCGCGGCCAGCCGTGCGGTCTCAGGCGCGCCCGCCGGGGCGGTCGAGCATGGCGACCAGCGCCTGTTTCAGGTGCGGCGAGAAAATCGGCACGGTATGCGTGACGCCATCCCGGTCGACACCTTCTTTCAGGGTGACCGACTGGCCGTCGAAGATGTCTGGCGCCTTGCGCAGTTCGACATAGCGCTCCAGCAGCGCATCGACTTGTTCCTGGGCGGCCGCCAGCGGCGCGGGGCCGGCCAGGCGCTGCGCCGAGTGGGCCTGCAGCACGCGGTGCAGGTCATCGATGAACAGCGCCAGCGCAGCCTGGCCGCGGCAATGGGGCTGTTGCCAGCCCCAGTCTTGGTCGGCCGGAGCGGCGGGCGGAGGACGTTTCTTGGACATGGCATCATCCTAAACCATTCGGGCGGCCGCGTGCGTTGCGTCGAGCCGGCAATATGGGGCATGGGGTTTGGCGCTTTGGCGGGAAACGGTGCATGATTGGCACTGCCGGCTTGCCGGCGCCGGGTGCCGCCCGGGCCCTGGTGGTCTTCCGTGCCAAGGAGAAATCATGAAGAACAGAATCCTGCTTGTCGTCCTGCTCGCCATCTCGGCGGTGTCTGCCGGATGCAATACGGTTGCCGGCGCCGGCAAAGACATCGAACGCGGCGGCGAGGAAATCCAGAAGGCCGCCGACTGAACGCGGGCCGCCGCCGTGCCGGCGCGGCCCGGCGGCAGCCGTCGATGCGGGGCTGAGGCATAATTCAGCGTCGAATCATCTGCCAGGAACATCTATGCGCATCTGGGGCTTGTCGGGCTTGATCATGGCGGTCGCACTGGGCGGCTGCGCGAGCAAGGGGCTGTTGTCCGGCGACCCGCCGGGCGCCACGGAAACCTTCCAGGTCAATGCCGACTTCCAGGCGGCCCATCGCCGGGCGGGCGAATATGTCCGGGTCTGCCACGAAGAGCGCGCCCACCCCTACGGCGCCGTCTACCAATCGAACAGCACGCTGGGCGAAAAAGGCGTGCCCAACGAGATCCAGATCTACAAGCAGAAAGAGCCCGCCAAGATCCTGGAAATCATTCGCAGCCAGGCGGACGGTCCGGCCGCCTCGCGGGTCACGGTCATGGTGCTGGGCGATGCTCCCTGGGACGCCGCCGAACTGGCGGCGGCCAAGGCATCCATCCAGAGCGCCACGCCGACCTGCCGGCCGCTGAAAGATTGAACCCCGTCGAAACATCCATGCCAGCCTCTCGCCACGGTAGTTCATGCGCCGCGCTGGCCGCTGCCTCGCGCTGGCTGGGCTGGCTCAACGCCATTGCAGTCCTGGGCGAGCTGGGGTTCGCGCTCGGCGTGCTGGGCAGCGACGTCGCGCCGCCCGACCTGACCATGCCGCTGGCATGTTTCCTAGTGGGGGTGGTGGCCAGCGGCCTGTCCATGGCCTGCTGGGCCTGGGGCGCGGGCGGGGCCGAAGAGCGCCCGGTGGGCGTGTCCGGCCTGGCGCGGTGGGTCGGCTTGCTGGCATATTTGCTGGCGCTTGCCGCCTTTGTCGTCGGTTGCTGGCTGTCGGCCGGCTTGGCGTTCGAAGCCGAGGCGGGCGACGTGGACGCTGGCTACACAATGCGTATACCCGGCGCCTGAAATCGCTTGCCGCGGGTCGAGTGGCGGATTTAATATACGCATTGCGTATATTTGTTCCCGCCGAGGCTGCCCATGTCCATCTCCCAGCAAGCTTTCCTGCGCGACGCCATGCGTCGTCTCAACCTGACGCGTGATGTATTCGCGACCCGCATTGGCGTGAAGCGCCGTGCGCTGGATACATGGCTGCTGCCCGAGGGCTCGCAGGAATTCCGCGCCATGCCGGAAGTGGTCGAGCGATTCGTCGGCGAAATTGTCCAGAACGAGGCGTTGCGCGAAAAATATACGCAAAGCTCGCAAGTCGGGCCGCTGCGCGACCGCATCGCCTATGACGGCAGGTACCAGCTCATTTCGGTAGACCAGTTTTCGCGCGAATCGGTCGAGGATCTGTTCCGGGTCGCCGATATGATGCAGCCCATTGCGCGCCGCCAGAAAGTGTCGCGCGTACTGGAAGGGGCGGTGCTGGGCAACCTGTTCTTCGAAGCCAGCACCCGGACGCGCGTGAGTTTCGGCGCGGCCTTCTGCCGCCTTGGTGGCTCCGTATGCGACACCACCGGCTTCACGTTCTCGTCCATGGCCAAGGGCGAATCGATCTACGACACCAGCCGGGTGATGAGCGGCTATGTGGATGCCATGGTGGTGCGCCATCCGGACCAGGGCTCGGTGGCCGAGTTCGCGCGCGCGACCAACATCCCGGTGGTCAACGGCGGCGACGGGCCCGGCGAGCATCCCAGCCAGGCGTTGCTGGACCTCTACACCATCCTGACCGAGTTCTCGCGGCTGGGCAAGCTGCTGGATGGGGCCCATATCGCCATGGTGGGCGACCTGAAATACGGGCGCACCGTGCACTCGCTGATCAAGCTATTGGCGCTGTACAAGGGCATCAAGTTCACGCTGATTTCCCCCCCGGGGCTCGAAATGCCCGGCTACATCATCGAGCAGGCCAGCCGCAACGACAACGTGATCGAGCAGAAGAGCTCCCTGGCCGATGGGCTGGCCGGCGTCGACGTGATCTACGCCACCCGTGTGCAGAAGGAGCGCTTCGCCAACGAGGAGACCGAGGGATATACCCCGGATTTCCAGATCAGCCGCGCCACCATCGACGCGCACTGCGGACCCGATACGATCGTCATGCACCCGCTGCCGCGCGACAGCCGGCCGGGGGCCAATGACCTCAGTACCGACCTGAACGACGATCCGCGCCTGGCGATCTTCCGCCAGACCGACAACGGCATTCCGATCCGCATGGCGATTTTCGCCGTGCTGCTGGGGGTGGAAGGGCTGGTGCAGCACTCGATGCGCGACGTGACCTGGAAGCATCCGTCGCACATCGGGCCCGACGATTCCGCCTTCCACGGGCTTGACTGACGCCGGCGGAGGGGCGGGCGCCGCCGCCGCCCCGTCCGTGCTTCAGACGCGCTTTTCGCCGCCCAGCGCGTCGGTCAGCTCGGCCAGCAACTTGGCCAGCTCGCCGGTCATCAGCGCCATATCGGAGTCGAATTTCTCGTCGTCGTTCTGCATGACCGTGTCATTGCCTTCCTTGAGCACGTCCAGCGGCGTCACCCGCTTGATGTCCAGGGCTTCGGTCAGCACGAATGACACGCGGTCGGCCCAGGTCATGGCCAGGCGGGTGCATTGCTTGCCGGCCTGGATATGGCGGCGCACGTCGTCCACGTCGATGGAGTGCTTGACATAGCGGATGGCCGCGCGGCTTTCGCCCGAGGCCCGCAGTTCGGTGTCCTGGTCGATGCTGAAGTTCGGCGGCGCTTCGTCGGCGGCCAGCCAGCCGGTCATGGCCGCCGCCGGCGACTGCGCAACGTACAGGTTTTCCAGCGGCAGCGGGTCGATGGTCTTGACCAGCAGGCCGATGACTTCATCGGCCTTGGCCGACGCGGCTGCGTCGATCACCAGCCAGTGATTCACCGGGTCGATCCACACCCGGGTGTCCCGGTAAACGCTGAACGCCTTGGGCAGGAGCTCGTCCGCGACGCGCTCCTTGATTTCCTTCATTTGCTTGCGGCCGGGCTTGTAGCCCTGTTGCTCTTCGATTTCCTGGGCGCGTGCGCGCGCGACCTGGTTGACCACGGTGGCGGGCAGGAGTTTTTTCTCGGCCCGCACGGATAGCAGGATCTGCTGGTTCACGCTGTGCGACAAGGCGGCGTTCTCGCGCGGGGAAATCCAGCCCAGGCTTTGCATTTCGAGGTTGTTGCCGGCCTGGTAGGCGTGCCGGGCCAGGCTTTCTTCAAGCTGCTCGCCGGTCAGCGTCCACGGCGAGGAAAGACGGTATATCTTGAGATTCTTGAACCACATGGCGTCGGGCAAAAGGGTTGATTCTATACGACCGCGACTGTCATGGCGCCCATGTGGTTTCCCCATTGACACGACACGTTCTGTCACTGACAGTGGACGGGCGTTCCGGTATCTTCCGGCGCATCGTCACTAGCCAAAAGGACATAACAATGAAACCTGCGACCATTGTGGGCATCGTGCTGATCGCGCTGGGCGCCGCGGCGCTGGTGTACAAGGGCTTCGACTACAAGAGCGAAGAAACCGTCCTGCAGATCGGTTCAGTCAAGGCCACGGCCGAAACCGAAAAATCGGTGACTATTCCGACCTGGGCCGGCATCGCCGCCATTGTGGTGGGGGTACTGGTGGTCGGGCTCGGTCGTCGTCGCTGAAGCCGCGATCGTCACGCCGAAGGCCTGCGCCGGAGGGCGGCAAAAAAAGGCCCGGCTTGGAAAAGCCGGGCCGGCAGGGTCACACAATGTCGCGCCATTAAAGGCTCGCGGGGGACGCGGCATTGGCGTCAGAGTACTGGCCCTGCGATCGTCGGACAGGGGATCAAACGCCCGACAATGCAGTGCAAGACCGTGATCTGAGCTTGCAGTCTAATCCTGTCGGTCTGACAGCGTCCTGAATCAAGCCGCCCCGGAGAAGGGGCAAAAAAAAAGCTCCCGAGGGAGCTTGAAGGGCCAGACAGGCGCAGCAGTCCTGCCTGGCGGGGGAACGCGCGGTCAGGCGTTGATGTCCACGTCCTTCGTCTCGCGCACGAACAGGGTGCCGATGACGAGAGTCATGACCGCGATGATGATCGGGTACCAGAGGCCGTCGTAGATGTTGCCCGTGGCGGCGACGATGGCGAAGGCCACCGGCGGCAGGAATCCGCCGAACCAGCCGTTGCCGATGTGGTACGGCAGGCTCATCGACGTGTAGCGGATGCGGGTCGGGAACATTTCCACCAGCATGGCGGCGATCGGGCCATACACCATGGTCACGTAGATCACCAGGATGGTCAGCAGCACCACCACCATGAACTTGTTCATCTGCGCCGGATCGGCCTTGGCGGGATAGCCGTGGTCGCGGATGGCGGTGGTCAGCGCCGCCTTCAGTTCGGCCGACTTGGCCTTGAACTCGGCGGGAGCCATGTCCTTGCCCTCGAACGAGGTGAACTCGTCGTTGCCGATCTTGACCTTGGCGACCGAGCCCGCCGGCGCGGCCTGGTTCTGGTAATTGACGGAGTTGCTGGCGAGGAACGACTTGACCACGTCGCAGGAACTGGTGAAGGACGAGGTGCCGACCGGGTTGAACTGGAACGAGCAGGTGGCCGGGTCGGCGACGACCGTGACCGGCGCCGTGGCCTGGGCTTTTTCGAGCGCCGGGTTGGCGAAGTGGGTCAGGCCCTGGAACAGGGGGAAGTAGGTGACCGCGGCGATCAGGCAGCCGGCCATGATGATGGGCTTGCGGCCGATGCGGTCGGACAGCGAGCCGAAGATCAGGAAGAACGGCGTACCGATCAAGAGCGCCAGGGCGATCATGATGTTGGCGGTGTTGGCGTCGACCTGCAGCGTCTTGGTCAGGAAGAACAGGGCATAGAACTGCCCGGTGTACCAGACCACGGCCTGGCCGGCGGTCAGGCCGAGCAGGGCGATGATGACGATCTTCAGGTTCTTCCACTGGCCGAACGATTCGGTCAGCGGCGCCTTGGAACCCTTGCCTTCTTCCTTCATGCGCTTGAAGGTGGGCGATTCATTGAGCTGCATCCGGATCCACACCGAGATGCCCAGCAGCACCACCGAAATCAGGAACGGAATGCGCCAGCCCCAGGCGCGGAACGATTCCTCGTCCATCAGGCCGCGCACTCCCATGATCACCAGCAGCGAGAGGAACAGGCCCAGCGTGGCGGTGGTCTGGATCCAGGCAGTGTACGCGCCGCGCCGGCCATGCGGCGCATGCTCGGCCACATAGGTGGCCGCGCCACCGTACTCGCCGCCCAGGGCCAGGCCCTGCAGCAGGCGCAGGCCGATCAGGATCGCCGGGGCGGCAATGCCGATGCTGGCGTAGCTGGGCAATACGCCCACGAGGAAGGTCGACAGGCCCATGATCACGATGGTGACCAGGAAGGTGTACTTGCGCCCGACCAGGTCGCCCAGGCGGCCGAATACCAGTGCGCCGAACGGCCGCACCGCGAAACCGGCGGCGAAGGCCAGCAACGCGAAAATGAATGCCGCCGTGGGATTGACGCCGGAGAAGAAGTGGGTGGCGATGATAGCCGCCAGCGAGCCGTACAGGTAGAAGTCGTACCACTCGAAAACGGTGCCTAGCGACGACGCGAAGATCACGCGCCGTTCTTCCTTGGTCATCGGGCGCGGGCCCGTTGATGGGCCGCGATCGGCCAGCGATGCTGTGCTCATGATGTCTCCTCGTTTGATGCCAGTGGTGCTCCACCGTGCTTACTTTCCGCCGGCGGATACCGGCATCAAGCTGGTTACAAGGTAGAAAACCAGCCTGACGAGGTTCTGACGCGATACTTACCCGAATCTTAATTTTGAAACTTAATGTTTCTATGCCGGCGGGGCGCCGGGCGGGCGAGGGTATATCCTAGGCGGCCGTGGAGCTCTCGGATGTGCGTCCATACAACGAAAAAATCACCCGGATGCAGGTGCCCGGCAATTGGGAGTGCGCGGTGCCTTCGTGGATCTGCACCTCGGCGTGGTGCTTCTGGGCAATTTCGCGGACGATGGCCAGCCCCAGGCCGCTGCCTTCGGCCTGCGTGCCCAGTACGCGGTAGAAGCGGTCGAACACCCGCTCGCGGTCCTCGGGGGCGATCCCGGGGCCGGAATCCTCGACTTCGAGAATGGCGTGCAGGGCGGTGGCGCGCACCCGCACGGTCACGTGCCCGCCTGCCGGCGTGTAGCGCAGGGCGTTGTCCAGCAGGTTGTTCAGGAGTTCGGCCAGCAGGATGCTGTTGCCGGCTATGTACACCGGCCGGTCGGCGGCTTCGAAGCCCAGGTCGGTGCCCAACGCCAGGGCCTGCGGCACCCATTGCATGGCCTGCTCCGAGCCGACGGCATCCAGGTCGACGCGGGCCAGTCCCGCCGAATGCGGGTTTTCGGCGCGCGCCAGCAGCAGCAGCTGGTTGACCAGGCGGGTGGCGCGCTCCGAGCCCATGACGAGCTGGCGCAGGCTGGACTGCATCTCGTCGGGGCTGGCGTCGCGCAGCGCCAGCTCGGCCTGGGTGCGCAGCCCGGCCAGCGGGGTCTTCAACTGGTGGGCCGCGTCCGCGACGAAGCGGCGCTGTGCCTCCACGTTGGCCGACAGGCGGTCGAGCAGCTCGTTCATGGCGCCGACCAGCGGGGCGATCTCGGATGGCGCGGCGCGCTCGTCAATGGGCGACAGGTCGTCGGGACGGCGCGCGCGCAGCCGCTGCTGCAGGGCGTTGAGCGGCGCCACGCCGCGCGACAGGCCGAACCACACCAGCAGCACGGCGACCGGCAGCACCACGAACTGCGGAATGATCACGCCCTTGATGATGTCGTTGGCGAGCTGCGTGCGCTTTTCCATGGTCTCGGCCACCGCCAGCAGCACAGGCTGGGTGCGCGGGATGTGCAGGTCGACCCAGGTGTAGGCCAGCCGCACGCCGAACCCGCGCAGCGTGTCGTCCGCGTACAAAATAGTGCCCGGCTGGGGCGGACCGAGTTCCGGCGGCAGGGGCAGGGCACGGTCGCCGCCCAGGTATTCGCCCCGGCTGCCGAGGGCTAGCCAGAAGACGCTTTCGGTTTCGTCGGGGCGCAGCACGTCGCGCACGCCTTCGCTCATGCGCAGGACGGCGCGCCCGTCCTGCGCATGCACGTGGCGCGCCAGTACATGCAGGTTGTTGGCCAGCGCGCGGTCGTACGGGACGTTAGCGATGTTCTGCGCCACCACGTAGGTGATGGCCACGCTCATGGGCCATAGCAGGAACAAGGGCGCCAGCATCCAGTCGAGGATTTCGCCCAGCAGCGAGCGTTGCGGCGGCGCGAAGCTGGGGCCCTTGGCCCCGCCGCGCATGGCATCCAGGGCTTCCTGGTTCAGCTTTTCGTGCGCGGCCGGCTCAATGGGGGAGGTAGCCGGCACCCTGGTCCCGTTCAAGGCAATAGCCCAGGCCGCGCACCGTGATGATCTTGACGCCGCTGGGCTCCAGCTTCTTGCGCAGGCGATGCACGTAGACCTCGATGGCGTTGGTGCTGACTTCTTCGCCCCATTCGCAGAGGTGGTCCACCAGTTGCGTCTTGCTGACCATGCGGCCGCTGCGGGTCAGCAGAATCTCGAGCAGGCTGACCTCGCGGGCCGAGAGGTCGAGCGTCTGGTCGTCGACCAGGGCCACGCGGCCGGTCTGGTCGAAGACCAGCCTGCCGTGGCGCAGCAGGGTGGCGCCGCCGCCGGCCCCGCGCCGGGTCAGCGCGCGCACCCGCGCCTCGAGTTCGGACAGGGCGAAGGGCTTGGCCATGTAGTCGTCGGCGCCGAGGTCGAGCCCTTTGACGCGTTGTTCGACGCTGTCGGCGGCGGTGAGGATCAGCACCGGCAACAGCGAGTTGCGCGCGCGCAGGCGTCGCAGGACTTCGAGGCCGGCCAGCTGGGGCAGGCCGAGATCGAGGATGAGCAGGTCGAAGGCCTGGGCGGCCAGGGCGGAATCGGCGGCCACGCCATCGCGGACGGCGTCGACGGCATAGCCATTGTGCCGCAGCGAGCGGGACAGGCCATCGGCCAGGATGCTGTCGTCTTCGGCGATGAGGATGCGCATGCGGGTAAGCGGAAACGGTGGCCGGACATGCCGCCCGGATCGGGGGCATTCTGGCACACGGCGGGACGCTTGCCCAGCCAGGGAATCCCTGGAAAATTATGGCATACTGGATTTTTGTACAGTATAATCCGATGCCATAATCGCCGCTAGCTTTCGAGCCGTATCAAGCAGAGTTCTCCGGCCAGCCCCGCCTGGCCGGGCAACAAGTTACCCATGGCCGCCGCCGGCGCATCGTGCCGCGGCGCCGCATACATACATTCATCCACGGGACACCACATGGACGACAAAACCAGCAAGGCAGCCGCGTCGGAAAAGGCCAAGGCGCTGGCCGCCGCGCTTTCGCAAATCGAGAAGCAGTTCGGCAAGGGCTCGATCATGCGCTACGGCGACAACGAGGTCGAGCACGACATCCAGGTCGTGTCCACCGGCTCGCTGGGGCTCGACATCGCGCTGGGCGTGGGCGGCCTGCCGCGCGGCCGGGTGATCGAGATCTACGGCCCCGAATCGTCCGGCAAGACCACGCTCACCCTGCAGGTCATCGCCGAAATGCAGAAAATCGGCGGCACCTGCGCCTTCGTCGACGCCGAGCACGCGCTCGACGTCCAGTACGCCGCCAAGCTCGGCGTCAACCTGACCGACCTGCTGATTTCCCAGCCCGACACCGGCGAGCAGGCGCTGGAAATCACCGACGCTCTGGTGCGCTCGGGTTCGGTCGACCTGATCGTCATCGACTCGGTCGCGGCCCTGGTGCCCAAGGCCGAAATCGAGGGCGAAATGGGCGACTCCCTGCCCGGCCTGCAGGCCCGCCTGATGAGCCAGGCGCTGCGCAAGCTGACCGCCACCATCAAGCGCACCAACTGCATGGTGATCTTCATCAACCAGATCCGCATGAAGATCGGCGTCATGTTCGGCAACCCCGAAACCACCACCGGCGGCAATGCGTTGAAATTCTATTCGTCGGTGCGCCTCGATATCCGCCGCATCGGCTCCATCAAGAAGGGCGAGGAAGTCGTGGGCAACGAAACCCGCGTCAAGGTCGTCAAGAACAAGGTCTCGCCCCCCTTCAAGCAGGCCGAATTCGACATCATGTACGGCGCGGGTATCTCGCGTGAAGGCGAAATCATCGACCTGGGCGTGCAGGCCGGCGTGGTCGACAAATCCGGCGCCTGGTACAGCTACAACGGCACTCGCATCGGCCAGGGCAAGGACAACGTCCGCGAATACCTGAAAGAGCACCCCGAGCTCGCCATCGAGATCGAGAACAAGGTGCGCGAGAACCAGGGCATCGTCAGCCGCGCGGCCACGTTCCCGGCCAGTGAAGCCGAGGAACCCGGCGAAGCATGATCCGCCGGCCCAGGCCTCCGTCGCCACGACGCGGCCCGGGCAAGGGCGAGGCCGACGACGACGGCTTCGAAACCCTCGCCCAACCCTCGCCCCGCCCGCGCGGGCCTTCCTTGAAGGCCCGCGCCGTCGGTTATCTGTCCCGCCGCGAATATGCGCGCAATGAGCTGGCGCGCAAGCTTCAGCCCTACGCGGAAGAGGGCGACGACATCGATGCGGTGCTCGACGCCCTGGAAAAAGAGGGCTGGCTGTCCACTGAACGGTTCGCCCACAGCCTGGTGCACCGGCGCGCCGGGCGGCAGGGCACGGCGCGCATCGTGCAGGAACTGCGTCAGCATGGCGTGGCGGAAGAGCAGGTGGCGCAATTGCGCGACGACCTGCGCGCCACCGAGTACCAGCGGGCACTCGAGGTCTGGCGCAAGCGCTTCGCCGCCAAGCCGGCCGATCGCGCCGAATATGCCAAGCAGGCCCGCTTCCTGGCGGGCCGCGGGTTTGCCCACGACATCATCCGCCGCCTGTTGGGCGACGAGCACGACGACTAGGGGCGTGCTCGCGGTCAGCTCTTGGCCGTGCGGATCCCGTCGAGCGTCTTGAAACATACTTCCCGCGCGATCGCCAGGAAGTCCTTCACATACGAAGCATCCGTGTCCTCGGTGCGCACCGCCGCGTACAGCGTGCGCCAGACGCCCTGGGGCCCCAGGTGGCACAGATGCAGCCATCCCTGCTGCAGATACTCGGTGAGCGCCCAGTTCGGCAGCGCCGCCACGCCGCGATTGCTGGCCACCAACTGGGCAATGATGGGGGTCAGTTCGGCCTTGCGCACCGCCGCCGGCTCGACGTCGGCCGGATCCAGGAACGCGGTGAAGACATCCAGCCGCTGGCGCTCCACGGGATACGTGATCAGGGTCTGGTCCTCGAGTTGCTCCGGTTCGATATGGCGGCTGGCCGCGAACGGATGGGACTGCGCCACAGCCAGCACCAGCTCATACTTGAACAGCGGCAGGTATTCGACGGCCTCCAGGCGCTGCGGGTCGGACGTGATGACCAGGTCCAGGTCGCCGCGCACCAGCGCGGGCAGCGGGGCGAACGAGAACGCCGCCGACAGGTCCAGCGCGACATCGGGCCACTGGGCGCGGAACGCATCCAAGGCCGGCATCAACCACTGAAAGCAGGAGTGGCATTCGATGGCCATGTGCAGGCGGCCGGTGCGGCCGGCTGCCAGCCGCTGCAATTCCCGTTCGGTGGCGCGCAGGCGGGGCAGGACGTCATCGGCCAGGGCCAGCACGCGCAGGCCGGCCGTCGTCAGGCGGGCAGGGCGGGTGCGACGGTTCAGCAGGGGCGTGCCCAGCCTGGTTTCCAGGTCGCGCAACTGGTGCGACAAGGCCGACTGCGTCAGGTGCAGGCGTTCGGCGGCTTCCTGCAGGCTGCCGCCGTCGCGGATGGCGGACAGCGTTTCGAGGTGGCGGATTTCGAGCATGGCGGGCGACAGTCGCGGCGGGGCTGTATTTACATGAAAAATATTCAATCAATGTATGGCGAGATTGATTTTGCTGCAAGTTGAGTTGCTGCCAGAATACGCTACGAATTGAACAAATTTCGCTTATTCTGGATATTTATATGACTATTACTCATAGTTTGGGTTTTCCGCGAATTGGCGCGCAGCGCGAGCTGAAGCGCGCCGTGGAGGCGTACTGGGCCGGCAGGCAGGACGTCGAAGCGCTGGAGCAGGTCGGGCGGGACCTGCGTGCCGCACATTGGCGCCAGCAGGCCGCGGCCGGCCTGCAGTTCGTGCCGGTGGGCGATTTCGCCTGGTACGACCACATCCTGGAATGGACCACCTTGCTGGGCGCCGTGCCGGCGCGCTTCGGCCAGCCGGAGGGCCAGTTGGTGGGGCTGGACACGCTGTTCCGCATGGGCCGGGGGCGGGCCCCCACCGGCACGCCGGCCGCCGCCTGCGAAATGACCAAGTGGTTCGATACCAACTACCACTACATCGTGCCGGAGCTCGTGCCGGGACAGACGTTCCGCATCGCGCGCGAGTATTTGTTCGATCAAGTGGCGGAGGCCCAGGCGCTGGGCTACCAGCCCAAGCCGGTGATCCCGGGCCCGCTGGCCTGGCTGTGGCTGGGCAAGGGCGACGCCTTTGCCAAGGGCGCCGGCGATCCCGCCAAATTGCAGTTGCTCAACGCACTGTTGCCGGTCTATGCGGAGGTGCTGGCCCGTCTGGCGCGCCAGGGGGTGCAGTGGGTGCAGATCGACGAACCGATTCTGGTCCTGGACCTGCCGCAGGCTTGGCGTGATGCCTTCCGGGAAACCTACGCCAGGCTGGCCGACACGCCGGTCAAGCTCTTGATGGCCACCTATTTCGGCGGCCTGAAGGACAACCTGGCCACTGCGTTGGCACTACCGGTGGCCGGCCTGCACCTGGACCTGGCGCGCGCTCCCGGGCAGTTGCAGGAAGTGGCTGCCGCGCTGCGGCCCGACCAGGTGCTGTCGGCGGGCGTGATTGACGGCCGCAATATCTGGCGCACCGACCTGGACGCCGCGCTGGCGGCGCTGGCGCCGGTCCGCAAGCAATTGGGCGAACGTCTCTGGCTGGCGCCGTCGTGCTCGTTGCTGCATGTGCCGGTCGACCTGGCGGGCGAGACCGACCTGGATGCCGAATTGAAGAGCTGGCTCTCGTTCGCGGCGCAGAAGCTCGACGAACTGGACCTATTGGGGCGTGCGCTGGCAGACGCCGGACAGCCGGCGGTGCGCGACGCGTTGGCCGTCCAGCGCGCGGCGCTGCAGGCACGCCGGCAGTCGCCGCGCATCCATAATCCGGCGGTGGGTCGCCGCATGGCCGAGGCCGCCGGCGTGGCGCGTGAACGCGCGCCCTTTGCCGAACGCATCGCCCGACAGCAGGAATTGCTGAAGCTGCCGGCCTTCCCCACCACGACCATCGGCTCGTTCCCGCAGACCGCCGAAATCCGCGCGCTGCGACGCGACTGGAAGTCCGGTGCGCTGACCGATGCCGCCTATGAAGCCGCGATCCGCAAGGAAATCGAGGCAGTCATCCGCTTCCAGGAAAAAATCGGCCTGGACGTGCTGGTGCATGGCGAGCCGGAGCGCAACGACATGGTGGAATACTTCGGCGAACTGCTGGCCGGGTTCGCCTTTACCCGCAACGGCTGGGTGCAAAGCTATGGCTCGCGCTGCGTCAAGCCGCCCATCATTTTCGGCGACGTGGCGCGGCCGGCGCCCATGACCGTCGGCTGGTCGTCGTATGCCCAATCCCTGACCGACAAGCCGGTCAAGGGCATGCTGACCGGGCCGGTCACCATTTTGCAGTGGTCCTTCGTGCGCGACGACCAGCCGCGCGAGCAGACCTGCCGGCAACTGGCGCTGGCCCTGCGCGACGAGGTGGTCGACCTGGAAGCGGCGGGGGTGCGGGTCATCCAGATCGACGAGCCCGCCATCCGCGAGGGCCTGCCGCTGCGCCGCGCCGACTGGCAGGCATACCTCGACTGGGCGGTGGACTGCTTCCGGCTGTCGACCGCCGGGGTGGCCGCCGACACCCAGATTCACACGCACATGTGCTATTCCGAGTTCAATGACATCATCGAATCCATTGCCGCCATGGATGCCGATGTCATTACGATCGAGACCTCGCGCTCCAATATGGAATTGCTGGCCGCCTTTGAGGATTTCCGATATCCCAACGATATCGGTCCGGGCGTCTACGATATCCATTCGCCTAACGTCCCGGACGTCGACTGGATGGTGGGCCTGATGCGCAAGGCGGCCGCCCGGCTGCCCAGCGAGCGGCTGTGGGTCAACCCGGACTGCGGCCTGAAAACCCGCGCCTGGCCGGAAACCGAGGCGGCGCTGGTCGGCATGGTCGAGGCGGCCCGCGTCCTACGGGCCGGCTGACCGGCCCCGCCGGGGCACGGGGCGGGCCTTCGACCCCGCCTCGCGCCCCGGCGGGCCCCCGCACGGGCATGGGGGCCTGCGTTATACTTCCCAGGATTTGCTGCTTCGCGTCAAATACCTTGAAGCGCAGGCTAACTCATGCCCTTGCCACCGTCGAAAGCCCCCCGCCGCCCGCTGCACACGCGTTCCATACGCGTGCAGTCCTACGAGCGCGACGACGGATTGTGGGACCTCGAAGCCGAGCTCATCGACTTCAAGGCCTACGATTTCCCCAGGCAGAATGGCGAGATCTTCAAGGCCGGCCGTCCCGTCCACCACATGCACCTGCGCATCACCATCGATGCCGCGTTCTCCATCGTGGCGGCCGAGGCGGTGTATGACGCGGCGCCGTACGACCGGCAGTGCATGGCCATCGAACCCGCCTACGAGGGGCTGGTGGGCATGAACCTGCTCAAGGGGTTCCGCCGCCAGGTCAAGGATCGCTTTGGCCACACGGCCGGCTGTACCCACATGACCGAACTGTCGCAGGTGCTGCCTACCGCGGCAGTGCAGACCATGGCCAACCGGCGGCGTCAGAGCAGCAATCCGGACAAGCGCCCGTTCCAGCTGGACGGCTGTCATGCCTTGCGCACCGACGGCCCCGTGGTGCTTGAGCACTATCCCAAGTGGTACACCGGGGATAGCGCTGAAGCGGCGGCGGACGCGATCTCCGACATCCCCTCTTTTTCTCATTCGTCCTGACAGGTAACACATGAAAATCCACGAGTATCAAGGCAAGGAACTGCTGAAGCAATTTGGCGTGCCCGTGCCGCGCGGGATCCCCGCTTTTTCCGTCGACGAGGCCGTGGCTGCCGCTGAAAAGCTCGGCGGGCCGGTATGGGTCGTCAAGGCGCAGATCCACGCCGGCGGCCGCGGCAAGGGCGGCGGCGTCAAGCTGGCCCGTTCGATCGACGACGTCCGCAAGCTGGCTTCGGAAATCCTGGGCATGCAGCTCGTGACGCACCAGACGGGCCCCGAGGGCCAGAAGGTGCGCCGCCTGTACATTGAGGAAGGCGCCGACATCAAGAAGGAATACTACGTGTCGCTGGTGACCGACCGCGCCACGCAGAAGGTCGCCATCATCGCTTCCAGCGAAGGCGGCATGGACATCGAGGAAGTCGCCCATTCGACGCCCGAGAAGATCATCACCGAATACATCGATCCGCTGACCGGCCTGTCGGCCGGGCAGGCCAAGCAAGTGGCCGAAGCCGTGGGCCTGAAGGACGGCTCCGCCGACCAGGCCGCCGACGTGTTCCAGAAGCTGTACAAGTGCTATATGGACACCGACGCTTCGCTGGTGGAAATCAACCCGCTGAACTGCGACAGCAAGGGCAACATCATCGCGCTGGACGCCAAGTTCAACTTCGATTCCAACGCGCTGTTCCGCCATCCCGAGATCGTCGCCTACCGCGACCTCGACGAAGAGGACCCCGCCGAAATCGAGGCCAGCAAGTTCGACCTGGCCTACATACAGCTCGACGGCAACATCGGCTGCCTGGTCAACGGCGCCGGCCTGGCCATGGCCACCATGGACACCATCAAGCTGTTCGGCGGCGAGCCCGCCAACTTCCTGGACGTCGGCGGCGGCGCCACGGCCGAGAAGGTCACCGAAGCCTTCAAGATCATGCTCAAGAATAAGGGCGTGAAGGCCATCCTGGTCAACATTTTCGGCGGCATCATGCGCTGCGACGTGATCGCCGAAGGCGTGATCGCCGCGTGCAAGGCGGTCAACCTGAACGTGCCGCTGGTGGTCCGCATGAAGGGCACCAACGAAGAACTGGGCAAGAAGATGCTGGCCGACTCGGGGCTGCCCATCATCAGCGCCGACACCATGGCCGAAGCGGCCACCCGCGTCGTAGCCGCCGTCAAATAAACGCCAAGGATTTACAAATGTCGATTCTGATCAACAAGGACACCAAAGTCATCACCCAGGGCATCACGGGCAAGACGGGCCAGTTCCACACCCGCATGTGCCGTGAATACGCCAATGGCAAAGCCGCCTTCGTGGCCGGCGTGCATCCCAAGAAAGCCGGCGAGGACTTCGAAGGCGTGCCCATCTTCGGCAGCGTGCAGGACGCCAAGGACAAGACCGGCGCGACCGTGTCGGTCATCTACGTGCCGCCCGCGGGCGCCGCGGCCGCCATCTGGGAAGCCGTCGAAGCCGAGCTGGACCTGGTCATCTGCATCACCGAGGGCATCCCGGTGCGCGACATGCTGGAAGTGAAGAACCGCATGAAGGCCAAGAACAGCAAGACCCTGCTGCTGGGCCCGAACTGCCCCGGCCTGATCACCCCCGACGAAATCAAGATCGGCATCATGCCGGGCCACATCCACCGCAAGGGCCGCATCGGCATCGTCAGCCGCTCTGGCACGCTGACCTACGAAGCCGTGGCGCAAGTCACCGAGCTGGGCCTGGGCCAGTCGAGCGCCGTGGGTATCGGGGGCGACCCGATCAACGGCCTGAAGCACGTGGATGTGCTCAAGCTGTTCAACGACGACCCCGACACCGACGCGGTCATCATGATCGGCGAAATCGGCGGCCCGGATGAAGTCAACGCGGCACAGTGGGCCAAGGACAACATGAAGAAACCCGTGGTCGGCTTCATCGCCGGCGTCACGGCGCCTCCGGGCAAGCGCATGGGCCACGCCGGCGCGCTCATCTCGGGCGGCGCCGATACGGCCGATGCCAAGCTCGAAGTGATGGAAGCGTGCGGTATCCGTACCACCCGCAATCCGTCCGAAATGGGCAAGCTGCTGAAGTCCGTGCTGTAATCGGACTGCATCCGCGCCAGGAAAGGCCCGCCTCGGCGGGCCTTTTCGTGGGCGCGGCCCTGCGGGGGCCGGCAAAATATAATAACGGGCCGGTCTTATATATACGTGCAAGAAGATCCCGCCCGTTGCGGCGTTCCCGCATCGGGCCCGGGCCACCCGCCACGCTCGCGCGTTCCAACCAAAAAGGGCTGTACGTTTTTTGTTTATTCACACCTAGGGGATCATCTAGGAAAGAGAGGAATGGAACTTACATCAGCCGCATTCTGGATTGCCCTGCTCCAGATCATCTGGGTCAATATCCTGCTATCCGGCGACAACGCCGTGGTCATCGCGCTCGCCGCGCGCTCGCTGCCTCCCAAGCAGCAGAAGAACGCCATCGTGGTCGGCTCCGCCGCCGCGATCATCATGCGCATCGTGCTGACGCTGGTGGCCGCCAAGCTGCTCTTGCTGCCGTGGCTCAAGCTGATCGGCGCGCTGCTGCTGGTCTATATCGGCGTCTCCCTGCTGATGCCCGAGGGCGAGGACGAGGGCGAGGGCAAGCAGCACGGCAGCCTGCTGGCCGCCATCCGCACCATCATGATCGCCGACTTGGTCATGAGCCTGGACAATGTCGTGGCAGTGGCCGCCGCGGCCATGGGCGACACCACGTTGCTGGTCGTAGGCCTGGCGATCAGCATTCCCCTGGTCATTTTCGGCAGCACGCTGCTGCTGAAGGTCATCGAGCGCTTCCCGATCATCGTGTGGGTCGGCGCGGCGCTGCTGGGTTTCATCGCGGGCGAGCTGCTGGTGGGTGATCCGGCCTTGCAAGAGCCGGTGACGCGCATTGATACCGCGCTGGGCCTGACGCAGCACCAATTGGCACTTATTGCTGGCGTGCTCGGCGCCATCGTGGTGCTGGCGCTGGGGAAAATTTTCCTGGCTCGTCAAAAAGTACTGACGCAAAGCTGAACTACAATAATAGGTTGTACACCGGGCCGCCATGGCGCCTTGCGCGCCGGCGGCCCGCGCCGGTGCGCGGCCGGCGCCGTTTCTTCGTTCAAAAATTCCCTGGGGGTCTAACGTGCTTGAGTTTTTCCAGACGCTGAGTTGGGCAGCGGTGTTCCAGATTATCCTGATCGACATCCTGCTGGGTGGCGATAACGCCGTGGTCATCGCACTCGCCTGCCGCAACCTGGCTCCCAAGCAACGCATGCAGGGCATCCTGTGGGGTACCGCCGGCGCCATCATCCTGCGCGTGGTGCTCATCGCCTTCGCGCTGACCCTGCTGGCCATCCCGTTCCTGAAGGTCGTCGGCGGCCTGCTGCTGCTGTGGATCGGCATCAAGCTGCTCATTCCCGAAGACGACGCCCACGGCAACATCAAGGGCGGCACGTCCATCGCCGCGGCGGTCAAGACCATCATCGTGGCTGACTTCGTCATGAGCCTGGACAACGTAATCGCCATCGCGGGGGCCGCCCAGAACGCCCATGAAGGCCACCAGATCGGCCTGGTCGTGTTCGGCCTGATCGTCAGCGTGCCCATCATCATCTGGGGCAGCACGCTGGTGCTCAAGCTCATCGACCGCTACCCGCTGGTCGTCACGTTCGGCGCCGGCCTGCTGGGCTGGATCGCGGGCGGCATGGTAATCACCGATGTCTTCGTAGTGCGTCAATTCGGCGAACAGCCCACCACGGTTAAAATCGCCGCCGAAGTCATCGGCGCACTGATCGTCATCATCGTGGGGCGGTGGCTCGCCAGCCGTAAAACCGCCTCGAAGGAATCCGCTCATGAGTCTGCGTAAAAGCGACAACCCCGAATCCGGCCTCAGCCTGCTGCAGGGCCTGCTGGTGCTGGCCATTCTGGGCGTGATCGCCGCCGTGGTTTTCGCCAGCCTCGCGTGACGCCGTTCGTGTCCGTTCCGCAACGCCTCGTCATCGCGACCCGCGCCAGCCGGCTTGCCCTCTGGCAAGCCGAGCACGTACGCGACCGCCTGCGCGCGCTGTATCCGGGTTGCGCGGTTGAACTGCTGACGCTCACCACGCGCGGCGACCAGATCCTCGATCGCACGCTGTCCAAGGTGGGCGGCAAGGGCCTGTTCGTCAAAGAACTCGAGACCGCGCTGCTCGACGGGCGTGCCGACCTGGCCGTGCATTCCCTGAAGGACGTCCCGGTCGACCTGCAAGCACCCTTCGACTTGTGCGCGGTGCTCGAGCGCGCGGACCCGCGCGATGCCTTCGTCTCGAACGACTACGCTACCCTGGCCGACCTGCCTGCCGGCGCGGTGGTGGGCACTTCCAGCCTGCGGCGCGAGTCACAGATCCGCCAGCGCTACCCCCATCTGGCCGTCAAGCCCCTGCGGGGCAACCTGGATACCCGGCTGGGCAAGCTGGACCGCGGCGACTACGCGGCCATCGTCCTGGCCGCGGCGGGCCTGCAGCGCCTGGGCCTGCAGGCCCGCATACGCTGCCTGCTCGACCCCGACCAGAGCCTGCCGGCGGCCGGGCAAGGCGCGTTGGGCATCGAAATCCGCGACGATCGCGACGATCTGCGCGCGTGGCTGGCCCCACTGGCCTGCGCCGATACCACGGCCTGCGTCGTGGCGGAGCGTGCCGTGTCGCGCGCTCTGGGCGGCTCGTGCCAGGTGCCGCTGGCCGCCTACGCGCAAATCGCCGGCGATACGCTGTCGCTGCGTGCCCTGGTGGCGTCGCCCGATGGCGCGCGCGTCGTCCGCTGCCAGCATGCCGGGCCGGCGTCCGAGGCGCAGGCCATCGGCGAAGCTGCCGCGCGGGAACTGCTGGCCGATGGGGCCGCGGCCATCCTGGCCGAACTGCTGCAAGAACCGCCGGCGTCCTGACGGGGCGAAGGCTTGCCGGTCGCCTGCTGGGTTTCGCCCGAGAGGTCGCTATGCTGCCTATTGCCATCCTGACCCGTCCCGACGGGCGCAATGCGCCGCTCGAGCGCGGGCTGCACGATGCCGGTTGGCAGACATTGGCGCTGCCGGCGCTCGAGATCCAGCCATTGCCCGCCGATGCCGCGGGGCCGCCGTTGCCGCAGGATCATGACCTGGTGGTGTTCGTCAGCGGCAACGCCGCGCGCCTGTACCTGGCCCAGCTGCACGCCGCCGGCATGCCGGATTGGCCGGGCGGCACGCTCGCGGCAACCGTGGGGCCGGCCAGCGCGCGGGCCTTCCGGGCATGTCCCGGAGTGGGGCCGGACGCCGCCGTGTTGTACCCCCCGCCCGAGGCGGCTGCGCATGATTCCGAAGCGCTGTGGCAGGTGTTGCGGGCCCGCGGCGCACTGCCGCGGCGGGTCTTGCTCGTGCGCGGCACGAGCGGGCGCGATTGGCTGGGCGACCAGCTCGAGGCCGCGGGCGTGCAAGTGGCGCGGCACGCGGTGTATCGCAGGCTGCCCGCGCTGTGGCCGGCATCCGCCGTGCGCCAGCTGCGCGAATGGGCCGGGCAGGGCAGGCCGGCAACCTGGCTGCTGACCAGCGGCGAGGGCATCGATGCGGTTCGCGCGCAGGTCGACGCGGCAGGGATCGCGGCCTGGTGGCGGGCGTCGCGCTTCGTGGTTACGCACCCGTCGCTGGTGCCGCGCCTGGGGTTGGCGGGCAGTGGCCAGGGACCCGCCCCGATGGTAAAAATCTGCTTGCCTGCCGACGAAGCGATCCTCGCGGCTTTTGTTGCGGCTTGAATCGAAGTTTTGGCATTTCACCGAATACAATCGCGTCATGACAGACCAGACCCCCGCCACTGAACCGGCCGCCCGCGCGGCCGCCCCGGGCTCAGGCTCGCCCGCCACGCCCAAGGCCAGGAAGCCTGCCAGCGCGGTGGGTACCTTGTCCGCAGCGCTCATCATCGTCGTGCTGCTGGCCGTCGGCCTGAGCTGGGCGCTGTGGATGCAGCGCAAGCAGTTCCTGAATGCCGGGCGCGAGGTTGCCGCCCGCCTGGATGCGCTGGAACAGTCCGCCGCATTGAGCGGCAAGGCGGCGCGCGAGGCCCTGGCCCTGGCCCAGGCGCAGGCCGGGCGCGTGGCCCAGCTGGAGAACCAGGCCGAGGAAGCCAAGAGCCGCTACGATGATCTGCAGCAGGCCTGGCAGACGGTCAGCGGCGGCGCGAGCGACGAGCTGCTGGCCAACGATGTCGAACGCCTGCTGGTCATGGCCCATCAGCAGTTGCGCCTGGCTGGCAACGTCAACAACGCCATCGTGGCGCTGGAGACCGCCCAGTCGCGCCTCGCGCGCGCCGACCGGCCGCGTTTCGCCAGCCTGCAGCAAAGCATCAACGGCGACCTCGAGCGCCTGCGCGCGGTCGCCACCATCGATATTCCGGCCCAGTCGGCGCGCATCGACCGCCTGGCCGGGTTGATCTCCAAGGCCCCGATGCTGGTGCCCGATGCCGCGGCGCCTGGCACGCCGCCGGCCGACGGCGCCGCGCCGCCGCGGCCGGAGCCCCAGCCCGCCGCCGACCCGCGCGCCGAGTTGCCGGCCGACGCGGCCTGGTGGCAGCGCTGGCGCGCCGAAATCGCTTCATGGCCGGGGCGCGCCGGCAGCGTGCTGGCTCAGGAACTGGGTGACCTCATCAGCGTTCAGCGCGTCGACCAGCCCGCCGCCCTCATGCTGTCGGCCGAGCAGGCCGGGCAGGCGCGCGCCGCTTTGCGCCAGCGCCTCATGACGGCCCAGCTCGCCATGCTGATGCGCCAGCCCGAAATCTGGAAGAGCGAGCTCGACAACGTCGTGCAGGCGCTGCGCTCGTACTTCGACGGCCGCGCCGCCGACACCCAGGCTGCGCTGCGGCTGGCGCAGGAATTGGCGCAGACCGATATCGCGGTGCCGTTGCCCGGCGTCAGCGACAGCCTGGCCAATGTCGCGGCCCTGCGCGCCGCCGGCGCCAACGCGCCCGCTACACAGGACTGACGCATGCGTACCTGGTTCTGGACTCTGCTGTTGGCCGTCGTCGCCGTGGCGTTGGCGGTCGTCCTGCGTTCCCATGCGGGCAATGTGATGGTGCTGGTGTGGCCGTGGCGCATCGAGCTGTCGCTGACATTGGCCGTATTGCTGATCCTGGCCGCCTTCGTGGCCCTGTACGTGGGCTTGCGCGTGCTGGCGTGGCTGCTGGCCATTCCCGACCGCATGCGGGTCTGGCGCGGCAACCGTGCCCAGGCGCGCGACCACGAATTGCTCGAACGCGGCTGGACCGAACTCCTCGAAGGGCGTTTCGCGCAGGCGGAAAAGAACCTGACCCGGCTGCTCGAACAGACGCGCGTTCCCAGCCGCCGCGTATTGGCGGCCCTGTCGGCCGCGCGTGCCGCGCACGGGCTGGGTGAATTCGAGCGGCGCGACCGGCTGCTCGAGTCCGCGCGCGAGCATGCCGACGGCAACGTCGGGCTGCAGGAGGCCATTGCCACGGTCTCGGCGGACCAGCTGCTGGACCAGGGGCGGGCACAGGATGCGCTGGCCGTGCTGACGCCCCTGCAGGATGGCGGCGCGCGTCATTTGCATACCATGCGCCTGCTGCTGCGCGCCGAGACCGCGCTGGGCCACCACGACCGGGTGTTCTCGCTGGCGCGTGGGCTGTCGCGCCGCAACGCGCTGTCCAAGTCCGAGGCCGAGCATCTTGTCGATACCGCTGGCGCCGCGCGCCTGCGGGCGGCCGCCGCGTCGGGGGCCGAAGGCTGGCGCGCCGTCTGGAAAGACCTCAAGAGCGAGGAGCGCGTGCTGCCCAATATCGCGCTGGCGGGCGCCACGGCATTCGAGGCCGCCGGCGAGCCGGTCGAGGCGGCCCGCGTGCTGGAGGCCGCCATACCCGCGCATTTCACGCCCTCGCTGGTAGCTGCGTATGCCCGCTGCGACGCCGACCAGGTCCCGCGTCGCCTGGCCAAGGCCGAGGCCTGGCTGCAAAAGCGGCCTGCCGATGCCGACCTGCTGGCGGCGTTGGGCATGTTGTGCCTGAACGGCCAGCTTTGGGGCCAGGCCGAACGCTATCTGCAGCGCAGCCTCGGCTTCCGCAACGACTCGCATACCCACGCCTTGCTGGGCAGCCTGTACGACCGGCTCGACCGCCCGGGCGACGCCGTGCGCCATTGGCGCCTGGCCACGGCGGCCAGCATGGCCCTGCCCACCCTGGCGGCCGACCAGGCTTTGCCGGCCGCCGAGACCTCGGCCGATCCGCTGCACCTGGATGCCGAAGGCGAGTATTCCGCATACCCGCCCGAGGCCAGCCTGCCGGCCGACACCACCGCGCCGGCGGCGGAAGATGCCGTGCCCGCCGATTACGTGCTCGATCCCGATGCGCGCACCCTCGGGCGCGAGGCGCCTGCTTCCACGCCGGCCGAGCCGCCCGCGGCGGTGCCGGCCCGTTCCGCGGTGGACATCGAGGACTACTTCGACAGCGCGCCCATTCCCGTGGCGGCTTTCGACGTGCCGGTGCCCACCTACGGCGGCTCGCCGCCCGCCGTGTCGTCCGGCAGCGCCGCCGCGCCGGACGATGCCGGCGACGACAAGCCCAAATCCTTTCCAGACAAACAAGGTTGAATCATGAGCCTCGATCGCGTTTCTCCCGGCAAGAAGCTGCCGGAAGACTTCAATGTCGTCATTGAAATCCCCATGAACGCCGACCCCGTCAAGTACGAGGTCGACAAGGAAACCGGCGCCGTCTTCGTGGACCGCTTCATGCTGACCGCCATGCACTACCCCTGCAACTACGGCTACATCCCGCAGACCCTTTCCGAAGACGGCGATCCGGCCGACGTGCTGGTGGTGACGCCGTTCCCGATCCAGGTCGGGGCGGTGGTGCGCTGCCGTGCCCTGGGCGTGCTCGAGATGGACGACGAGGCGGGCGGCGATGCCAAGCTGCTGGCCGTGCCTATCGACAAGCTGTACCCCCCGTACCGCAACATCAAGTCGTACGAGGACCTGCCCGCCGAGGATATCGGCCGCATCCAGCACTTCTTCGAGCACTACAAGGACCTCGAAAAAGGCAAGTGGGTCAAGGTCAAGGGCTGGAAGGGCGTCGAGGCCGCGCAGGAAGAAATCGTGCGCAGCGCCGAGCGCTACGGCAAGACCGCCTGAGGCCTTCCCGCCGCGCCAGGTAGCCAGGCCGCAATGCGTACCGCATTGCGGCCTGAGTCGTTTACAGGGCATCGGCGGCGCAAAAAAGGGATAAACTCGCGCATTGAATTCCATCCCTGCCGGCACGCCGGCATGTATTGAACAAGGTCACAGAACATGGATTACGTCTTCTCCCCGGCGCCGCCCGTCGCCGTGCCCGTCGCCGGCAGCGACGCCCGGTTTCCGGTGCGCCGCGTGTACTGTGTCGGCCGCAATTACGCCGAACATGCCAAGGAAATGGGCTTCACCGGCCGCGAAGACCCGTTCTTCTTCTGCAAGCCCGCCGACGCCATCGTGCCGGTGGCCGATGGCGAGACCGGTTCCATGCCGTATCCGCCCAAGACGTCCAACCTGCACTACGAAATGGAGCTGGTGGTCGTGCTGGGCAAGGGCGGCAAGAACATCCCGGTCGACCAGGCCAATGACTGCGTGTGGGGCTATGCCCTGGGCCTGGACATGACGCGCCGCGACCTGCAGGGCGAGGCGAAGAAGCAGGGCCGTCCCTGGGAAGTGGGCAAGGCCTTCGACCAGTCGGCGCCGCTGGGCCCCATCCACCCGCGCAGCGCGGTCGGCACGCTCGAGCGTGGCGCCATCTGGCTCGACGTCAACGGCCAGCGCAAGCAGTCCAGCGACATTTCGCAGATGATCTGGAACATCCCGGAAAGCATTTCCTATCTGTCCGGCCTGTTCGAGCTGCAGGCCGGCGACCTGATCTTCACCGGCACCCCCGAGGGCGTGGGCGCAGTCGTGCAGGGCGACCTGATGACCGGTGGCGTGGAAGGCCTGGGCGAGCTGCGCGTGCGCGTCGCCTGATACCCGTTTTCTTTGTTCGATCCAGGAGCTAGATCATGCGCGGAAAAGTCATGCTGACGGCGCTTATCGTTTTCGGTGTCGTGCTGCAAGGCTGCAATACCATGGCGGGCATGGGCAAGGACGTATCCCAGGCCGGCAACGCCATCACCTCGGCCGCCGAAAAATAAGCCCGGCGGCTGCATGAACGGCCCCCAGTGGGGGCCGTTTTTTTTCGCCGGCGCGCAGGGCCGATGCATGCGCGCGTCCGGGAGCATTTCGCCCACCTCGGCATCCGCGAATAGCCGCCGCGCGGCGGCGCCTCCACACTACAGCCTCTTGTTCACGGAATAGGGGCTAGGCATGATCCGCAGTATTTCCCGCCAGCGCGGCCAGGGGATGACCGAGTACATGACATGCCCTGAAACCCGCGTATTTGTTGGGTCTTGCTGTCCAAGTCTTTAGACTGTCTAAAACCCGGCGTCCAAAACTGGACGTTCATCCAGCCTTTTTCCGGGGCCCGGAGACCAGCTTGGGAGACTTGTCGCGCAGGTAGATTTGTGTGGTCCGGCGGTCGGTGTGGCCGAGCAGGCCTGTCGCGTCGCCACCCTGGCGATCCACCTCTGTTCCCGCCATGGCCCGAAGGTCGTGCAGGGTGACGTCCCCCACGCCGGCCTTGGAGGCGGCCAGCTTGAACGAGCGCCAGACATTCGAGTGCGCGCGCAACTTGCCGCCGCGGCCGGCCAGCAGATAGGTCATGTTGACCACTGGACCCGTCTCCTGCTCCGCGCGCTTGACGGCGTCGCGCAGCTCCGGCGTCCAGGCCACGACCAGCTGTTTCCCCGTCTTCTGCTGCCGGAAGTAGATGCCGTCGTCCCCCAGGTGGGCGCGCTCGATGGCCAGCACGTCGCCGATGCGCTGGCCCGTCAGATAGCACAGATCGAGTACGCACTGGAGCCAGGGCGCACATTCCTTGTAGATGGCCAGGTATTCAGCCTCCGAGATCAGCCGATCCCGCGGGCGCTGCTTGAAGCGCTTGACGCTGACGGTCGGGTCCATTTCGACGATCTGTCGATCCAAGGCCCATCTGTAGACCAGGCGCAGGACCGTCAGCATGCGGTTGGCCACCATCTGCCGGTCTTTGAAGCCGTCCATCATCTGCACGATGTCGCCGTGGCGAACCTGCTCGGGGCGAAACTCGGCGAACACCTCTTTCAGCAGCCTCGCGCAGTACTGGTACTGCTTGCTGGTCGATTCCTTGACGTCCTCCAGGATCGACGGCAGGGCCTTGTCGATGAGGTCAGGGACCCCGTCCTGCGGAGACCCCATGATGCGGGCGTACTCCAGCAGGGCGGACTTCAGATCGCCGCCCAGCCGCTGCCACTTACCCTGTTTGACCAGATAGTAGGCGCCGTGCTTGAGGTATACGCAGGGTGGGAGATCGCGGTTTTTCGTTCTTGGTCGCATAGCCTAAAGCAACCTCCATGGCCGAGCGGAGCACCACTGGGGTGCCATTTGGCCGAATCTTAAACGGGATGCCAAGCTCACGGAGGATTTCGACTTGGGAAGTCTTCCGGGTTTTCCCGGTGATCTCGGCAAGTTCATCAGGGGAGAGCGTCAGCATGTCGCCTCCTAGAAAAGCCGCCGCCCACTGCCATTGAGCCTGCACCCGGCACCATGGGGGACGAGGACGGAGGGTAGCCAACCGGGGACTGTGTTGCAGTATTCGTCGGTGGTCGGGCTGTCGGGGCACTGGCCTCGTTCGGCTTGGCCCTGCGTATTCCCAAGGCGAGCGGCATGGTCTGGAGGCGCTTCATCTTGTGGAATCACTCCCGGTGGTACGATCTTACTCAGACCTTGGGGAGGCATATGGATTTCGAGGCAACAAACTCTTTTTGCTATCAGTTTGCAAGGTATGTCGCCTTGCCAGAGATCCTCCAAATGCCACAAGTACAGGGGGGCGCAGAGTTCCGTTTGATCGAGCTCTCTCGGGAAGTAATTGCGCGACACTTGACCGACGAACAGCAGTCCGCCACTTTCATCCGCCCACAAGCGGGTGTGTCGGCGCAAGTTGGCCAGACGATCAGGTTCTATATTCCTTTTGTCGCCAAGAACACGAAGCAACTGATCAGTCTCGGGGGCGGCTTGTTTCGATTGCCGACTGCGGATGACATTAGCGAAGACGCTTTGGAGGCATCGGTAGCTGATGTCGAGAACGACTCGGACCCGACCGACCCCACAATCGATCAAGCCGGTACCGTTTACGCCTTCACCTTTCCGATGCTGAAACGGAACGGAGCGCCGTTCCCTATCAAAGTAGGACGGGCCACCGGCTCGCCAGAGGCCCGTATTGCCGTCCAATGTCGACAGTCCGCCGCGTTTGAGTCGCCAGAGATACTTCGGCTTTGGTCCACTCAGCGCGTACAAGCTCTGGAACGTGCAATTCACTCTGTGCTTCGTTGTCGAGGGAAATGGCGTGAGCACGCGCCCGGTAAGGAATGGTTTGATACCACCCTGGACGAAATTGAAGAGATTGTGCAGTTCATTGAGCGGCGCTGAACATATCGCCACAGGGGTAAAGAAACCGGGTCGAGTTTCAACGGGGCTTATTAACGGCTGCATCATTTGCTTCCTTCTGTTTGCCCAGGTGCTGCCAACAGCTTCGATTCGCTGGCGTGCTCAAGCACGGTGCGGCCACTGGGTAGCATGATCTGGCCCAGGAAGGCACCCTCAAACGACAGGATGCCGGTCTCGATGGCCATGACCTGGCCCTTGATCCAGTCGCGCAGGATGGAGTAGACCGCCACGCTGGCGATGTCCATGGCCTTCCGTTCATACTGGCGCTGGGTCCCGGCGCGCCGGCTGTTCCAGGGGTTCTTTTTCAGCCACGCCGCGGCGTAGCCTTTGGTCGAGGCTTTCACGCTGACCTGGCGGCCGTGGTACTCGAATTGCACCAGCAGCTCGCCGGCGGCATCGTCGATCATGCTCCCGAACTTGTTGCAGCCGAAGGCGCGCAGGAGTTTCTGAATCTCGCCCAGGGCCTTCTCGCCGCTCGTGGCGGTGCTGTAGGGTAGGGCCATCACTTCCCCTCCTGGATCTGCTGGGCAGATATGGCGGCGTCGAGCTGCTCGGCAATTCGATACAGATCGGCCACGGCCTGCTTTGCACCTTCCGCAGCTTCCAATCGGAGGGGATGGTCGCTGCTCAAATTGCTGGTCAAGCAATCAAGGATTGCCCCTGCGTTCCGTATGCGTTCCACATCCCCGCCGTCCGGCTTGTGCGCGGCCAGGGCGGCGCGCTCCAACGCCTCCCGAATTTTGACTTTGGCCTGGCCGAGCAGCCGCATGGCACGGGCCGGGTTGCGGTGCATGCACTCCGAGATCTGGGCGAACAGGGTATTGATGGCTTCGAGGTCGTAGCTCATGCTGACACTCCAAAATAGGTGGGGTACGATCGCTTCGCCACAGCAAGGCCTACATGGAGTGGGGCATGAGCGAGATAAAATTTAATGACTGGCGGCTGACCTGCTTTTGGGTAGCCATGACGGTAGCCGCAGCGATATTTGGATTTGTGGCTGGTTGGGGCTGGCGTGACCGACCGGACGCGTTGGCAGGCGTCAGTATTTTGAGTGCGATGACTGCGTTCGGAACTGTTGCGGCCGCGGCTGGCGCCGTGTGCATTGCGTACTGGCAGCATCGAAGTGCCGCCAACGAGCGATACCTCCGCGCAACGCACGCGGCTGCCGGCTCGTACCTTGTTATGGCGACGATGGCGGGAGAGTTGAATAGGCAAATGCCGCTGATTCGAGCTGCCGGGCAAGTTGGAACGTCGATAGAGGCCTTCGACGGCATTCGTACAACGATTGAATCGATCCGAAGCACCTACACTCTTCCCGATCCAGTATTGCTTAGCCCACTGGGCAAAAACTGCGGCCCAAGACTTGCCTCTGCGATCGGGCAGCTCGGCGTGCTGATCAAGCTGCTTGATGTATCCAGACCATACTTTGAGCCTGGAAACAGAGAGAGCCAAGATCGTCAGCAGGACTTTGGAATCATCCTCGGCGTTTTGCATGCTGTTATTCAGCATTTGCGATACGTGTCCCAACAGTGCCAGCTGGTAGCATTGCCATTGGACAGTCCCCATGCGGAGGCTTGATGTGGCGAGACTCATATCGTGCGGGCCTCTCCCATCTCTGCCTTGATCGGCGTCTGCTGCAGCAGATCAAGCTGATCGTCGGGGTCGGCGATGTCCATGGTTCGGCGCAGCACCGGCATGTCCATCTTCAGCTTGGCCAGCGTGCTGCCCATGACCGGTTTGATGTACTTCAGCGCGATGTGCAGCTCGCGCAGGCTGTCCAGCGGTAGCTCGCGGCCGTGGCGCGTGCAGAACATCTCGAAGTGCCAGATCACGCCCTCGATGGCACCGGCGGCGTCGTACCATTCGCCGTCGCCAGCCTGGAAGATCGGATTGCCTTTGCCGTCCACGTCGACAGTGCCGTCGATCTCCAGGCGGTCGATGATGGCCTCCACCGGCCGCAGCACCAGGTCGCTGGCCACCAGCATGGGGGCGTGCTTGGCGCGCTGCCGGTAGGGCTTGTTGCGCCGCTTCTCGCGGCGCGCCTTGCGGTAGGGGTTGCTCATGCCGCCTCCTTCAGCGCAGCCGCACCGGCGCGGCCCTGCTCGATCCAGTAAACGGTGAAGGCCTCGCTGGGGGCGGCCGGCGCCGCCTTGAGCGTGCCCAGCAGCAGCACGGTGTCGATATCGCCGTCGGCGGCCAGGGCGTCGAGCAGCCCCAGGATCTCGGAGCGGCCCGCCAGGTTCAGACAGTCGAATCTGTCCAGGATGGCGCAGCGCAGGCCCGACAGGTGGGCGATAGCGAGCGCCAGCAGGGCGTCGGTGCGCCAGCGCTCCGACTCGGACAGCAGGCGGTAGACGCGGCCACCGGCCGTGATGGTCATGTCGCCGTCGATCCTGACGACCGGCCAACCGGCACATTCCGACAGGGCCAGCAGCTCGTCGTTGACCGGCTGCAGGGCCTTGGCCAGGATCTCGCCGGGGATGCCGTCGGGCGACAACGCGGCGCCGATGGCGTCCCAGGCCATGACCTCGGCGTGATATTCCGCGGCGTTCCGGGTGCGCTGTGCTGCGCCGACGGCCGCCTGCTTGGCCGCCAACAGAGCGTCAACCCGAGCTTGGGCGGCGCCGCGCTCGGTGCGCAGGCCGGCCAGGTGGGCGCGGGCGGCTGCCACGTCTTCGTCGGCCACCGCTTCGGGAGCGGCGCGCGATTTCAGGTCTTCGGCAGCGGCTTCGGCGGCGGCGATATCGCGTCGGCAGTTCTCGGCGGCCCGGGCCGACAGGTCGCGGGCTTCGATAGCCTTGGGTAGCGCGGCGGAGGCCTCGGGATCACCATCGCCGTCGAGATGGCCGTACTGTTCGATGTACGCCTTCAGCGCAGCCTGGGCGGCACGGTCTTCCGCGGTAACAGTCTCGATCTCGATGAAGCCCAGCAGATAGTCCACGGCGCGCGCCAGGTCGTGCACCAGCCCCTGCCGCGGCCCCGTGCCTGCCTTGGCCTGCAGTTCCTGCACCTTGGCCGTCCAGGTAGCCAGGTCCTGCTGGTCGCATTCCAGCTTGGCGCGCAGCGAATCCAGCCGGCCGGCGCGCTCCTGCAGGGCCGCAAGCTGATCGTTCTGCCCCTGGTATGCGCGCAGCTGCTGCTCCAGACCGCCCACGGCCTTGGCGGCGGCCTCCATGCGGACCTCGATCGCGGCCAGCTCGGTCTGGGCGGCGGCCAGGCCGGCCCCGTCGTAGGCCGGCACCTCGGCCTGCCAGGTTTCGCCTTTCTGGCTGCCCCAGGTCTCGTTGGTGACGCCGCGCCACGCGCCCTTGGCCTCGGTCGCTTGCTTCTTGGCGAACTCGGCGCCGGCGGCAAAGCCGCTGCGCAGGATCGGCTTCATCTGTGCCACCAGCACCTTGTGGCAGCCGCGCTCCAGCAGTCGGCGCTCGATCTCGTCGGGCGTGGCGCGCGTGCCGGTCAGGGTGAACAGCAGTTGTCGGCGGTCGTCGGGCTTGGCGGCGGCAAAGAGTTCGGGCGATAGCACATAGGGCAGGGCCGGGCTGGGGGGCACGGCTTCTTCGCCGTTGCGCTTGCCGCTGGGCAGCGTGATCGCCACCGGCGCGCCGTCGACGTCCACGGCCACCGAGCCCAGCTTGGCACCGTCGCGCACGACCTGGCCGAGTTCCTTTTTCAGGCTAACGCGCTCGGCGCTGCCCAGCAGGGCCATGCGCACGGCCTCGGCGATGGTGGACTTGCCGGCGTAGTTGTCGCCGGTGATAAATCCGATGGGCGTGGGCAGCGGCAGCTCGGCCGACTGGACGCCCTGGAAGTTGGACACGGAAAGGTTGGTCAGGCGCATGGCTTGCCCCTCATTCCGGAGCCGCCATGCGGCGGCGCTGCTGGACGGGGCGCTGGCCAGAGGCCTGGCCGGCGGCGGCCTGCTGCTCGGCTAGCGCTGCCTGCTGGATGGCCTGGCGCCGCTTTTCGTACACCTGCTCGAGGTGCGCCTGGGCCAGGGCGTCCAGCACGCCGCCAATCGAATCGGCCGCCAAGTCGAGCACCTTCAGGTCCTTGGCCGCCATCAGTTGCGCCTCGACCTGGGCCGGATCCAGGCCGGCGTCATCGGTGCCCGCGAGCGTGCCCTGCGCGCCGTCCTCCCGAGAGGCAGGGGCGGCCGCTGCCGCACCCTGCGCCGGTTTACCGGCCTCGGCTTGCGCCTTCGCGGGGGAGGAGTTCAGTACTTCGCCGGTCTCGGGGTCGACGTCGGCGACGTCGGCCGGCTGGCGACGGGCCGCGGCGCTGGCCGTCGCCTGGGCCGCGCGCAGCTCATCGACGTTCACGCTGATCGTGCCGTCCGGGCCGGTGGTGGCTTCGATGATGTCCTGGGCTTCCTCGACGGTCTGCAGGCCCATCAGCAGCTCGGGGGCGTACAGCTTGCCGAAGAAGCTGGCCGTGCGGTAGCGCAGCATGACCTCGTCCATGGTCTGCCACTTGCTGCCGTTCTTCGTGTACCAACCTTCCTTGACCGCCATTTCGATCGACACGGCCGGAGACTCCAGGCGTTCGCCGGTTTCCTTCTCGATGGCCCAGGCGATGCACACCTTGTCGGTGATTTCGACTTGGTCGACCTTGGTGCGACGCTGGCTGTCCTCCCAGTACGTCGACTTGTACTCGACCGTCTTGGCGCCCAGCACCTTGATGTCAAAGCGCAGCGGCGAGAAGCGGCCGCAGCCGTTGATGGCCGCGATGATCCACTGCGAGGACCAGGACGGACGCCCCTCGACGATGTAGAGGTTCTGCATGACCATCAGCGGGTCGGCGCCCATACGCTGCGCCATGTTCAGCGCTACGACGGAGTTGGCGAGGGCGTTCGGGTTCTCGCGGCTTTCCTTGACGTTGCCGTAGCGGTCCAGCTTCTCGATGGTCTTGCGGTAGGCGGCCGGCACCAGCGTGCTGCTGGACAGGAGATTGGCCGCGCGCTGCATCAGCTCGAAGCTCTGCAGGCTGCCGAAGCCGGGCGCGACGGTCGGCAGGTTGGATTCCGCCGGCGCGCGCAGGGATTGGACATTGGTGCTTTGGGACATGGACTTATCCTTTGAACTTGCAGGTGGAATGGCGCGGGCAGTATTTCGCCGAGCACAGGTAGGACTTCGGGTTGCCGTAGAAGCTGCCGGAGTGGATGAGGCGGGAGGCGTGTTCGAGTAGCCCCGGGCTGTCGTCGGTGCCCACCAGCGCGCCGCGCGCTTCGACGATCTCGCCGGTGCCGACCCGCTGGGCGGCGGCTGTTTTGCCGGTCTGCAGGCCGATGATCTGCGCGGGCGCGGTCAGCGGCTCGCCTATCGAGAACTCCGCCAGCAGCTCGTAGACGCCCATCTGCGGGCCATGGCCGGCGGTGGCCACGCGGCCGTCGGCGCCCACGGCAGTCTTGCCGCTCTTCAGGTCAGCGATACCCAGGCGGCCATCGGCGACGCGGCGCACGCGGTCGGTCGTTCCGGTCAGCGCCAGGCCCAGGTCGGTGATCTCCAGGCGCTCGCACGTCAGCTCGATGGCGACGTAATCCTGGTGAGGCGCGATCTCCGTGCAGTAGCGGGTGTGCAGGGCAAGCGCGACGCGCTCGGCGTCCGACGGCTTCGCGTCCTCCCAGTCGACCTCTTCCATGGTGCCGTGCAGGACGTCCACCAGCGCGCCGGCGGCGTCGTCGGCGCTGATCGGGCTGCCATCAAGCTTTGCCTGGTCGAACGCCGCGGTGCCGGCGTGGATGGCCGTGCCGAGGCGCGAGGCGGCCGACGACGGCATGCGCATCTTCAAGATGTGCTTCGCCTCCCAGCGCGCCGGACAGTCGAAGAGTTCGGCCAGGCTGGACGCCCGAATGGGGATGATCGGCTTTTGCATGGTCAGAACCCCGCCGCGTGGCCAACGAGCGGCACGATGATGAAAAGGAGGGCGGCGACGAGGGCCGCGCCAATCCAGGCACGACGGGGGATGCGACGGCTGTCGGGCGCCCAGTTGCCGCCCCAGTCGCTGGTGCGCTGGGCGCGGCCGGTCCAGTTGCTGCTCGAGCGGTCGATGCCGCCGGGCCAGTTGGTCGTGTTCATGCCAGTTGCTCCAGCCGCTCGAGGGCGCGGGACAGCGCGTTGTCAGCGCATTCCTGCGCCGCTTCATACGTGACGCTGATATCGGACAAGGCAGCGGCATAAAGCGTCAGCCAGACGTGCTGCTGCATGTTCAGGCCCGTCGGGACGCCGTAGGCGCCAGCTGCATTGACCTGGTCGCGCGTGGGGTCGTAGATGGCCGGCTGCGGGAAGGCGGAGAGAAAGGCGAAGTCGCTCATGCCTGCTCTCCCTTGGCCTTGGCGATGGCGGCGCGACCGGCGGCTTTGGCGGCATCTTCCGCCTGCTCGATCTGCTGCAGAAGCCGCTCGTGGTCGTCGTGCTCGACGTCGCTCATAGCAAGTCGTGCGTACGCGGTGTCAACCTGGGCGCGCTTCTCCAGCGCTTCCAGCAGTTCCGGCGCACCGGCCGCCCGCAGAGCGGCCGCCGCGATGGCCTGGCTCGAGCCGTTGCCATGCGCGTAGCGCTGGCAGGCTGCTTGGAATTGTTCGTCGAGCGCGGCGCGCTCGATCATGATGGCTGTCGTCATGCGTCGCTCCTGAACAGGGCCATGACGCGGTCGCCCAGCACGGCCAGCGGGTAGGCGGCCAGCAGGCCGCAGGCGGTGAAGAGAAGGGCGGCCGTCACTGCAGCGTCTCCAGCTGCTCGGCGGTCATGTCGGCCAGCAGCTTGCGGGCGCGCTTGAGCAGTTCGGCCTGCAGGGCGGCAATGCCGGGCCCGCAGCGGTCGCGGTCGAAATGCCAGGTAGTCATGGCGGCCAGGGCGACCTGGCCCATGTGCTCGGCGCCGATGTCGGCGAAGGATTCCGCCCACCATTCCAGCGTCTCGCCGTAGGCGCGGTCGATCCGGCCGGCGAACAGGTCGAAGATCGGGCCCAGGACGCGGTCGTCGCTCAGCTCGAGGACCTTGACGCCGCGGTCCCGCTGCAGCTCGCCAGGCGCTGCGACGCGGGTGGCGTCGTCAGGCAAGGCGGCAAAGTTGATCTGCATGGTGTTCTCCCATTCGCTGGCCCGGCGGGCCGATTGGTAGCGCGATGGGAGAATGTTAGGCGAAGCCTTATTTAAAGTAAATAGGCAAAGCCTTATTTATTTGTAACGCGCAACAAAAAACCGCCCGAAGGCGGCCGTGTATGGCAACTCGACACCTAAGCGATCAGGCGCCCGAGCTGGGGGAACAAAAGTCGATGGTGCGCTGGCCACCGCCGAACTGAGCTTTCACGCGTCTCCACATAGAAAGGCATTCCGGATCGACCTGCTTACCATCAGCAGCATCTTGCTCATCCTGGCAGAGCTGAACCAGACCACGAAGTTGCGGAGGTTCGTCGGACTCTATGGCGTGGTACTCGTTCCTGAGCTGCTTGATTGTCTGTGACTCGTTGTCGGCCAGTGCGACTTTGCACAACAGGGCATTGAAGCGACTGGCCAGTCCGCCGTGACGGCCGGCCATCCCTGGGCAATCAACCACTATGGTCGCAATCGTGAACAGGCCGCTTACGATCGCGGCGGCCATCGTGAAATAGCTGGCATCAAAGCCTATGGAGGCGAGCGCAATCAGCGATACCGCCTTTGCCGAGGCATCCACTACACGGTAGAAACCTTCACGTTTCCTGTGGTAATTGATGCTGAGCTTGGCGTCATATTCGATCTCGCTGATTGAGTCTGCCATTTTTATCTTCCGTTAGAACCGCCGCCACTACCGCCGCCAGAGCCGCCATCTCGCCGAGGCTGAACGCGCGATATTGTCGTGTCTTTATGCCTGATCTCACCCTGCCGGTGGTTAGGCGTTAAAGGCTGCCGCTGATCTTGTCGGCGATCATGGCTTGGCGCTGGGATCGGTCTGCTGCCCCTATCAGGCTTTGTGGCCATTATTGCTTCTCCTCTGAAAATTATCTATGCCCAGATTTGGGCGGGCGAGTCCATTCCTCGTGGTCAATCAATTCGAGCGGGTGAATTTCGTCGTTGCGGGCGGGTGAGTTCAATGGCCTTTGTCATCTATCGTGGGGCTGTATGAAATCCCGTGTGCTCGCAGCTTTTCTATCGCTGCCGTCCTGGCCTCTTCCAGTGCTTTAGCGTTCCTTGATACCTTTCCGACCGCTGCTTGGCAGGCCTTGAAATTCTCTGAGCAATCGGCAGCCGGGTCCACTAGGCTTGCAAGCGCGATAACGGACACCCCAAAGTTCGCGGCGTCGTCTGACACGCCCTCCCCAGCAAAGAAGCGGTCCGTCTCGATGGCCAGCGCACCAAGTACTTCAGATGCTACGTCAATCGCAAATCTGCAGTTTCTGAACATCGGAGTGCCAGCAATGGATCCGGCCCCCTCACAGACAAGTCCGACTTTTGCCCCGCGGCTCAATTGCGCTGCGCGCTCCGCGGCGTTGGAGTCTAGGATCGCCTGCGGGTTCAACAGGCGATCACCTTTGAAGACCAGATACGGTGTATTCCCGATTCCACTCTTGATGGCATCCACCGTGCCGACTAAAACCAGACGCTTGCCGAAATACTTGCGGTCGCCTGCTACCTCGTTTGCCCGATACGCCTTCACCACATCATTCACCGTGAGTGATTCGTCGATTTGGGCGAGCCGGCCTGTTAATGACTCCTGTCCTTGAGAGAAGGCTATCGTGTCATCCATGGTCAGATAGGTGACGATTTCAATCTCGGACTGGCTGGGCTTGTATTGAGCGTGAGCCTGGCTCGAAAAGAAGCTGACCAGGATAGCGGCTAGAAATACAATTCGCATTTGGTCACATGGATGGAAAAAATCAGAAGTCCTCGCTGCGCCATACCTTCAGCACGCGGCCAAACACTTCAAATTCCATGGTCGAATCGATCACCCAATCGCGATAGGCACTGTTCTCTGATATCGCCAGGAGGCCCTTCCCAGGCACGCGCTGCAAGCGCTTGATGAAGCCCTCATTGCCCACGCGGAAGAAGTAGACCGCATCGAATTCCACGGACCGGACACTTGCATCCACGATCAGCGGATCGCCGGGATTGAACATTGGGCGCATGGAATCGCCGAAGCCGGTGACCAGGCAAAGACTGCTCGCCGAGGCAAAACCGCGCACGTTCTTTTCCAGCCACTCTCGGCTCACCCGCCAGCTTTCGATAATCCCCGGCTGATCTCTTAACTCCACTCCAGCCGCTCCCATCCTGCCACCTGTGTCATATTGACTGATGGTAACGGAAGTTGACGGCTGGTGTGAAAGTGGGGTTAACCCGGCTGCGTGCTCGGCTTGGATGTCATCGGCAAGCGGGGCTGCCGGCCATTCCCGTAGGCCCCAGTGCTCGGGCCCAACCACGTCGGCGAAGTACTGCCACAGCTTCGGCAGCTTGTCCTTCGCAATGACGCCGCGCTTGATCCAGTCCTGCACGGAAGGGGGTTTCACGCCGAACTCGGCCGCTACGGCCTTCTGCGTGACCCCTTTCTTTTTGATGGCAGCGCGTATCGCTTGCCCGAGTTGTTCGCCAGTAAGCATTGCCTAATTTCGCCTGTCCGGCTCAGATACGGCAATGCCTGTTGTCAAAAATTAGGCTAAGCCTTATTATTCGGGCATGAACGAGACCATGATGCGCGCCGCCGACGCGTGCGGAGGCCAGGCCAAATTGGCCCGTCTCATCGGCGTCACGAACCCGACCGTCAACCAGTGGGTGCGGGGCGTCCGCCCTGTACCGATCGAGCGTTGCCCGGACATCGAACGGGCGACTGCGGGTGCAGTCACGCGCCGCGATCTGCGCCCCGATGATTGGGAGCGGATCTGGCCGGAACTGGCTGAGGTCTCCCATGCGTGAATGGATTCTCATCTTTCACGCATCCGCGCTGCTCGCCCTGACGGTCAGCTTGATCGTCTTGGCGCGGCGCCTGCTCGAGCTGCACAAAGAGATGGTGGCTTCGCGTTCCATCTTCAGAGCCAACCATTGTTCGAATGGACCGTCGCGTGCCACTGACGAAGGCACGTCGATGGCCACCTCCATCTCTGAAGCCCACTCATGGGCAGGGGAGTAGGTGGCATGGCCTTTCATGAAGTCCGTGCTAACTCGCGCGACCATTCCCCCCTCGACGGCAATGCGCTCAAAGCGGGCCGGCAATCGACCCGGATAGATTTCCAGGATTGCCAGGAAGAATCCGTCCTCAGTCAGCAGGCGGACGTGCACTGTCGGCTGTTCAGCGGCTTGCATGCGGTGGTAGGTCATTCCTGCGTAGGTCGCAGCGATGACGCCACCGAGCGCTCCAATCAAGCTCAAGTAGTCCAAACGAGTTCCCCCGGCGTAGAAAAGGGTGGCGTAGGAACCCCCGATTCTACGTCTGGCGGGAACACAGTGGAGGTGCCCCATGCGTGACCCCGACCCGAAGGACGACAGGGTGCCAATAGGCCCCCTCGATGTTTGATTTTTTCCGGAGAAATCGATGAACGAGACAGTGAAAGCCGGGCAGATTCCTGCCGGCATCCAGCAGGCCATTGTGGGAGCCGCCTTGGGCGCGGCAATCAACGCTTTGAGTGACGGCCTCTCTGCGGTGATTGCGTCGGAGCATGCCCGTACAGCGGACGAAGCCGGTGTCCGGGCATGGCAATAGGCCTCTGGATTCAGTCGTTCGGCCCCTTCTTCGTCTTGAGCTCGGCGAGTGTCTCGATAAAGCCCCAGTACGCCCCGGCCAAATGTCTGCCGCCTTGTTCCGTTGCAGGTGCGGCTTGGAACAGATTGGGCTGTTTGGCTATCAGGTTGATGAGTTCGGCGCGTGCATACGCATATTCGTCTTTCGTCATGAGAGCCCCTCCTGTGGGGAAAGTTGGTTGTGGTTAGTCGCCACGCCCGTTGTGCCCGGGCAATGCCGATCGTAGCCGCGGGCAGCGGTTCCCGCCAGTTTCCGAATCGCCGTGCTTTGTCTTCCTTAAACCTCTTTGATCCTGTTCCCATGACCAGCACTGTACCGATCCCCGCCGCCAAAGGCATGCGAAACGAATCGCACAAGTCCCTGATCGCCATCATCCGCGACCGCGTGTCGGCCTGGCGCAAGGCCGAGGGCTGGTCGCGCGAGAGCGTGGTGGCCGTCATCGTCGAGGCGCACGAAGCCATCGGCGGGCCGGCGGCCACCGGCATTCATTTCGACCCGGCCACGCGCGACACATTCGAGCGGATGAAGGTCAACGCCGACCGCGTGTTCCGATGGCTCGACGACGACAGCAAGGACACCAACCTACTGCCCGCCAATTTCCTGCCGTCGATCTTGGCGGCGATGCCGGCCGAATGGCGCCGGCACTGCCTGGACGACATCTTGCGGCCGCTGGGCATGGCGGCGCGAATGATGGCGCTTGGCGGCGGCGATGGCGTCGATATCGCTCAGGTCACCGCCGTGATCCGCGAGGGGGCGGAGGCACACGCCGCCGTCGCGGCGTTGCTCGGCGGCCAGGTCACGCCGGCCAAGATGGCGGCCGCGCACCGCGAGATAAGCGAGGCCATCCTGGCGCTGCGCACCGTGCGCGCATCGTTGGAGAACCAGATGACGATGGCCGGCATGGAATTGCCGTTCGGGGAGGGGGGCCGTGGCTGAAATCACCCTGGTCAAGCAGGATCCGGTCGAGATATCCGAGGCCGACCGCGCAATCGCGCGCCGCGTCATCTTCAGCGTGATCGATGGCCTGGGCAAGCGCGGCAAGAAGCAGTGGCGCCGCCTGTGGAATCGGATCTTCAAGCTCGAGCCCGGCGAGGCGATGGCGATCATCACGCACCAGGAGCGCCTCGGCTGGTTCCACCGCAAGCACATGGCGCTGGAGCAGCGCGTCTTCGAGGCCCAGGAGGCCTTCGAGCACTTTGAGCTGTTCCGGGACTGGCTGAAGATCGGCTCCGGCCATGTGGACTGGATCCCGGGCGAGGGGGACGCGCTGCAGGCCGTGCCGAAGTCGATCAGCTATGCCAGGCTGGAACAGGGCGAAATGGAGGCGTTCCACGACGCCGCCGTGGCGTTCCTGCGGTCGCCGCGCGCCATTCGGCAGCTCTGGCCGCATCTTGCGCCGGCCGCTGCTGGCGACGTTATTGAGCGCGTACTGGGAGGGTTCAGGGAATGAGACTGCGTCCTGCTCAGTCAGGTCGCTCCACCGGCGTAGTGGGATCGAAGCTCTCTCGATCTCGAATCCAACGTCCCAGTGTCGGCCAGGTATTCCTCATATTCGGCTTCCTCGAAGTCAGGGCCCTCTCGGCCTCGATTCGCGTACCGATCGAGAGTGTCGCGGACATTGTTCAAGTGTGCCCGCCCATCGACCGCTCGGCGGATTGCTTCAATGCCACCCAGTTCATGAATCGGTATTGCCTCAAAGTACGCCAAAGCTGCAGCCAATCTGGCATCCAGATCCGGCCATTTGTTCTTGAGGTCACGAAGGGTTCCCCATTGTTTTACCTCGGCAACGACCTCGTCTGTCTCGGAAATCATGAACTCGAGTACCCCCCTGTAGCCGCGCTGTTTGGCTTCCCGACGCTCGTTTTCAACATCCATAGCTGTCTTGTGCGCTGCCTTTGCCTGCTGAGCGCCAAGAAAGAACGCTCCGAGGAGGGCCCCAATGGTGCCGAAGGCCTGAATCCAGGCCGCCAAATCGTTGCTGTTGCCGGGGAACACTCGCGCTGTGGATGGCCAGTATTCAACAGTGGCGATTGCCGACATCACCGCTGCGAACAGCAAGAGGATCGCGGAAACGATGAGGGTGACTTCGGTATTTCGTTTCATTTTGGCTCCAGAAGGGATGTCGCTGAATGTTACGACGAAGGGGCATTGGCATGAAGTGGTCCGAGCATGCCATTGCCCGTGCCCTGGTGCGCCAGACGTTCAACCGCAAGTACCTGGTGGTGGTGCCCAACTGCAACTGGACGGGCCACGAATGCGACCTGCTGGTGGTGACCGAGAACCTGCGGATCATCGACGTCGAAATCAAGATCAGCCGGTCAGACCTGAAGGCGGATGCCAAAAAGGACAAATGGTGGCACCGGCAGTATGTCGGCGCGCCGCGCTGCGTGGATGTCAATCGTCACGGCCGGCTTATTGGGCGTCGCCACGTGTACGCGGAGCAATTCGAGCTTCGGGACTGGCCGCGAAAGGTCTGGAAGCACTACTACGCGCTGCCCAAGGAAATCTGGCGGCCCGAGCTGCTGGCTGTCCTGCCGAGCCCGCGCAGCGGCGTCCTGCTGCTGGACTGCGACGGCTATCCGCGGCCGGCCGGCGAGACCATGCGGATCGAGTGCGTGCGCCGCGCGACCGCCAGTCGCGACGCGCCGGCGCTCAGCCCGGCCGCCGCAGTCGATATCGCGCGGCTGGCAAGTCTGCGCATGTGGGATGCGTACGGACGCCTGGAAGCGCAGGGGGCGGCATGATCGCGATCTTCAGTTGCGCGACTCTGCCAGGATTTGGCGAACGGCGTCGCGCGCTTCCTCTAGTGCTACAGCCCTGGTGGGCGCCCATTCTTCGCAGTTTTTGTACCCCTTGTTGGGTACCGACACGCGCCAGCTCCAGCGCCCAGAACCGATGGGGCGGAGTTCGATATAGCGGTCCAGTTCTTCGTCCGATTTGCTCATTTTTGAGTCCTTTGCGTCGGGTTTGCGAGGCCTCAGTTTCACGTCACGACTTGATCTCGACAAGCGGGGCAGTGCAATGACGAAGCCGGCTCCATATCCCTACGACACGCGCGCCAAGGGGTGGCGCTTCGAGCTCGACCACGAACGCATCCGCCAGTCCGATACCTGGGCGCTGGCCGCTCCCGAGATCCGGCCGTGGCTGCTCATGTTGTGGATGACGGCCTGGGAGCAGACGCCGTGCGGAAGCCTGCCGGATGACGACGAACTGATCGCGGCCCGCATTGGCATGCCGCTGGACCAGTTCCAGGTCGCCAGGGCGCGACTGCTGCGCGGCTGGTGGCGTGCCGACGACGGCCGGCTGTACCACGACACGATGACCGAGCGCGTGCTGGAGATGATCGAGCGCCGTGACGGCGAGCGCAACCGCAAGGCTGAATACCGGGCCCGCAAGCAAGCCGAGCTGGCCGCTGCCCAGCGACAACAGGCCGAAAACCGTCCCGATACGTCCCCCGGTAGTCCTGATTTGTCCCACGGGACAGACGCGGGACTACCAAGGGATTCCGGTGGGAGTGACGCTACCGGAACCGGAACCGGAACCAGTAAAGAAAAAGATATACCGGCGGCGGCGTCTTTCGCGGGCGCGCCCGCGTGCGAGGCCGAACCCCCGCCGCCGCCGCTGGACGACGAGACGCCCGAGAAACGGGCCATGCAGGTCGCCGCCTGGCTGCGCCGCCGGGAGAAGGGTCGCGGCAAGCAGCCGCGCGGCACGCAGAGCAACGACCCGCGTATCGCCGCGTGGCTCGCCGCCGGCGTCACGGGCCTGCAGCTGGCCGAGGCCTACGAGCTCGCCGTCGCCGACCGCGAAAGCTCGGGCGACGTCGGGCCGATCACGCCGGGGTTCCTGGACATCTTCGTCGGCAAGGTCCTGCATCCGCCGGCGGCGCAAAGCGCCGTCAACGGCAAGCGGCCGGCAGCCAGCAAGACCGACCCGCTCGCCTGGGCAACGACATGGTCCGGGATCGTCGCCAAGGGCACCGAGCTCGGGCTGCAGCAACAGGCCGGCGAGCTGGACCGGGATTTCAAGCTGCGGGTGCATGCCACCGCCGGCACGACTGCCGACGACTTCGCGCGCCTGCTTGCCGACTACGGGGTGAGGGTATGAACACGATGCAGCAGCCACTGCGCGACCCGCGCCGCTGGGCGCGCCGGATCCTGGTGGAGCAGAGCCGCAAGGGCGGCCGCCGGTACGCGCCGGCGGTCCTGGCCATGGCCGAGCGCGCGCTCGCCGCGGCAGCCCAGCAGGAGAGGGCGCAATGACGGTCCAGTGCGTCAGCTGCCGCCTGTTCAGCCTGCAGAAGCACGCCGGCATGGCGCGCGAGGGCTACGGCAAGTGCGAGCTCGACGCCGCCTATCCCGGGCGGTTCCAGAGCTCGACCTTCGATAGGCACTGCCCACACTTTGCCGAGGCCCTGGGCCCGGTAGTCGAGAAACGCATCGAATGGCTGCGCGAGCAGCGTCAGGATCGGGAGGAAGCGTGCAGACAGTGGAAGTGATCGTGGCGGTGGACCCGGGGCCCACCGAGTCGGGCTGGTGCGTCTTTGACGGCGGCCGCGTTGTCGATTCGGGCATCATGCCGAACGCCGATCTGCTGAGGCACCTGCAGGCCGGCCACTTCCAGGAGCAGGGCTGCCGCCTCGCTGTCGAGATGATCGCCAGCTACGGCATGGCCGTCGGCCGCGAGGTGTTCGAGACCTGCGTGTGGATCGGCCGCTTCGTCCAGGCCTGGCACGCGCCTGAGCAGGCCGACCTGGTGTACCGCCGCGACGTGAAGCTGCACCTGTGCGGCACCGCCAAGGCCAAGGACGCCAACGTGCGCCAGGCCGTGATCGACCTTTTCCCGCGCGCCGGCGGCGGCAAGGTGCCGCAGATCGGCACGAAGGCCGCGCCAGGCCCGCTGTACGGCGTCACTAGCCACGCCTGGTCGGCACTGGCCGTGGCCATCACCGCCCGCCACCGGCGCATGTTGGCCAGGCGCCAGCAGCAGCCGGCGGCCCTCCAGTTTCCATCCCAAGACCTGCTCGGAGCGAGCCACCATGCGTGACACTTCCATTCCTTCCCGCGAGCCGGGTACCTTCTCGTGCCCCGAGCACGCTATTGCCGTGGCCTACCTGATGCTGGCCCTGCCCATCGAGCCGAAGAACCCGACGCAGCTGGTTTGCGAGGCCCTGCAGGAGCGTTTCGACGCAACCTACGAGCGCAAGGCGCTGTCCGGCCTGACGCCGCACGACTGGCATGCCCAGGCGGTCTTCACGGTCAAGGCGCTGCAGCGCACGCTGGGCGATGGCATCGGATTTCACATTCTGCGGGCCCAGTACGGCACCGGCGAGGAGGGGGCGGCCAGCGCGCGCCAGGTGTCCGAATGGCTCAACCCGGAGGCGCCGGCCGACAGCCGCATGCGCGAGCTCACCGACCTGCTGGTGGGGAACATTCTGCGAGGCCGGCCGCGCCAGCGCGACCTGTCGGATCGCTTCGACGTGCCGAAATCCAACGTCTCGCGGCTGGCCTCGGCGTATCGGGTCCTGGTGGAGGGCGCCCGTCGCGCCGCGTTGCTGCGGCTGGACGTGTGCATGCGCGACGCGGGTATCGTGGTCGACCTGGACGAAGACCGACGTCCGACACCCCTTGACAACGTGGGACAAGATCAGCAGAATTCAGCCACACTCGTAGCAAGTGCGACCTGAACAAAGCCCCGGCCTGAAGCCGGGGCTTTTGCTTTGGTGGATATTGACCGGGAGGTGTAAAAATGTGACTCCGACAAAGTGCCCAAAGGAGGCCGGAGTGGAACACAAATTTATCCAGATTGCGGTCGCGCCGCCGAAGCCTGACGCGAGTTTTTACGTCCTTATCGGCCTGAAAGATGACGGTACGGTTTGGAAGGCTCGGGTCATGTCGAGCGGTGACGAGTTGCCAGAAGATTGGGTGCCGCTAGTTCCCCGGAAACCTGAGTAACCGACCGAACGAACCGCCGCGAGGCGGTTTTTTCATGACGATCATGGCGCGAGATTCGAAGCAACGTGGATCTGGAGTGAAGCGGCCAATTCCTTCCCAAAGCCTTCGGGAGGAACGGCAGTTCCAGCCGGCGGCGGAGTTGGGCGCATGGGTGGACGCCCAGATACTGGCCGAACGCGGCGCGCTCTATAACCCGGACCACGCACACCTGATGGGTGCGGACCTCTGTTTCCTATGGGCCGCGTCGGGCTTCGCTAAGGCGGGCCGCTACGTCCTGGGCCAGGCCGAGCAGGTGATGTTCCGCGCCGGCGGCTGGCAGAAGGCCCGCCAGGAGCAGCAGATGGTGGATTGGTTCGGCCGGGTGCCGATGTTCCTGATCACGCTGGCGGCCGACTACTGCGCCACCTGTAGCGACGAGGAATTCTGCGCGCTGGTCGAGCATGAGCTGTACCACATCGGCCAGTTGAAAGACGAATTTGGGGCGCCGGCCTTCTATCGGGACGGCCGCCCAAAGCTGGGCATCCAGGGCCATGACGTCGAGGAATTCGTGGGCGTCGTCCGGCGCTACGGCCCGTCGGCCGAAGTTTCCCGCCTGGTGGCCGCTGCCAAGGGCAAGCCCGAGGTGCCGCGCCTGAACATCGCCCGGGCCTGCGGCTGCTGCCTTAAGGTCGCCTGACCGATACCGACCCTTTACAGATTTCACATTATGGCAAGGCTGAACGACGCGCAGAAGCGCTACATCGTGCAGGCCCTGGCCTGCTATGACACGCCGGCGCAAGTCGCCGAGGCGGTAAAGGAAGAGTTTGGGCTGGACGTCCACCGGGCGCAGGTCGCCCAGTACGACCCCACCAAGGTGTCCGGCCAGGACCTGGCCAAGAAGTGGCGCGACCTCTTCGACGACACCCGCAAGCGGTTCCGTGACGAGGTGGCCGAGATCCCGATTGCCGACCAGGCGTACCGGCTGCGCACGCTCCAGCGCGCCATGGCGAAAGCCGAGCGGCAGGGGAACGTGGCCATGGTGTCGCAGCTGCTGGAGCAGGCCGCGAAGGAGGTGGGCGGGGCATTCACAAACAGGCGGGAGCATTCCGGCCCCGGCGGGGGGCCGATAGAACAGAAAACGGTGGTGGTCGATGAAAACAAAGTCGCCGCCGCCGTCGCCAAGCTCGAGGACGACTACTGAGGTCGATCCCGGGCTCCTGCGCGCCGCCGCCAAGGCCAAATGCGAACGGTCGCACCTGTTCTTCAGCCGGTACTTCTTCAAGCACCGGCAGGCGATCAAGTTCCGGGTCAACTGGCATCACGAGCTGATCGCCGAGAAGGTGCAGGCCGTGATGGACGGCCGCATCAAGAACCTGGTCATCAACGTGCCTCCAGGTTCGTCGAAGACCGAGCTGGTCGCCATCAACCTGATGGCCCGCGGCCTGGCGCTGAACCCGCGCGCCCGGTTTTTGCACATCAGCTACTCCGACGACTTGGCGCTGCTGAATTCGCAGACCGCCCGCGAGCTGGTGCAGTCGGACGAGTTCCAGGAGCTGTGGCCCCTCGCCATCGCCGACGACGCGAAGTCCAAGAAGCGCTGGAACGTCCTGGTGGACGGCAAGAAGGCCGGCGGCGTGTATGCCGTCAGCCTGGGTGGCCAAATCACGGGTTTTCGCGCCGGCCACATGGCGGAGGGCTGGCAGGGCGCCATCATCATCGATGACCCGCTGAAGCCGGAGGATGCCTACAGCAAGGCGCGGCGGTCGGCCGCAAACCGGAAACTTCTTTCGACGGTGAAGAGCCGGAAAGCGAATCCGGACACGCCGATCATCGTCATCATGCAGCGCCTGGCGCAGGAGGACGTCACCGGGTTCATCGAGGCGGGTAACCTGCCTGGTGAGTGGGAGCACGTCGTCATCCCGGCGCTGATCGATGACGACTATGTGGCCGGCCTGCCGGCCGAGCTGCGGGCCAAGGTCGACAGCTCCGAGCGTGACGAGCAGGGACGGTTCAGCTACTGGCCATACAAGGAGCCGCTGGACGATCTGCTCGCCATGGAGACCGGCACCGGAGCTGACCAGGACGGCGCTCGCGTCAGCCGGTTCGTTTTCGCGTCGCAGTACCAGCAGCGCCCGGCGCCGCTGGGTGGCGACCTGATCCAGGGGGCCTGGTTCGGGCGGTACACCGTGCTGCCGCGGATCGTCGCGCGGAAGGTGTTCGTTGACACCGCGCAGAAGACTGCGGAGCGGAACGACTACAGCGTTTTCGAATGCTGGGGCCTGGGCGACGACGGCAAGCTGTACCTGCTCGATTTGCTGCGAGGGAAATGGACGGCGCCCGAACTCAAGCGCCGTGCGGTGGATTTCTGGGCCAAGCACAAGCCCTACGACGCGAAGCTGTCGGCGCCGCTGCGCCAGATGCTGATCGAGGACAAGTCGAGCGGTACTGGGCTCATTCAGGACATCGCGGCCGACGGCAAGATTCCCGTCAAGGGCATCGAGCGGGTCAAGGACAAGCTCACGCGCGTGATGGACGTGCAGTCCTACATCGAGGCTGGCCTGGTTTGCATTCCGGCAGAGGCCGAATGGGTCGCTGAATTCATCGCTGAATGCGAGGCATTCACGGCCGACGACACCCACGCCCACGACGACCAAGTGGACCCCATGGTCGACGCCATCAACGAAATGCTCGCCACCGCGGGCAGCAATCTATCGCGCTTCACGGCGCTGGCGAGTTGAATATGAGTTTTCACGCGGACGGCTACGAGTCGGCGCTGATCGGACACCGCCGACTGCAGGTCGGCCAGTCCGCGCCGCTGACCGAGCTGCAGCTGTACGCCAGCGGCGGCATCTTCGGCCGGGTGGTGGACGCGCCGGCCGACGACGCCGTGGCGCGCGGCGTCACCATCAAGGGCGACGACGGCCGAATCGCGGCCGAGCTGGACCGCCTGAAGGTGCTGCCGGCCCTGGCCGATGGCATGCGCTGGGCCCGCCTGACCGGCGGCGCGGCGCTCATGCCGATCACCGACGACAGCGCGCGGCTGGATGCGCCGCTGAACCCGGCGCGCCTGCGCCAGATCCACGAGTTCCGAGTCTTCGACCTGACGGACATCGACGCCTCGGAGCGCCGGTACCGCGACCCGTACAAGGCGAACTACGGACAGCCGGAGGTCTACCGCGTTCGAAGCCTGGCGCCCGACGACGGCACGGCCGTCTTCTACGTGCACGAATCCCGGCTGATCCCGATCCCGGGCGACCCGCTGCCGAGGCGGCTTGCCGCCGTGACGGGCGTGCCCTGGGCCGGGCGGACCGCCGTCGAGCGCACCTACCGCGCCATCTGCCGGTACCAGGAAGCCCTGGCGCTGGCCCTGAAGGTGTTGGAACGCAAGCAGCAGGGCGTCTACGGCATGAAGGGCCTGGCCGAGGCCATCGAGAACGAGATGGAGACGGCGGTCCAGAAGCGCATCGACCTGGTCGACGCCGTACGCGGGCTGCTGAACACCGTGGCGATCGATAGCGAGGACGAGTACGTCATCCACGACGCCAACGTGTCGGGCGTGCGGGACCTGGTGAACGAGTTCCAGGTGGGGGTGTCGGCCGAGTGCGGCATGCCGGTCACAATCCTGTTCGGACGGTCACCGGCCGGGCAGAACGCCACCGGCGAGGCCGATTTCGACGGCTACTACGACCTGGTCGAGGCCCTGCAGCGCAGCAAGGGAACGCCGGCGCTCGAGCGCGTTGTGTCGCTGATCCTGGCGCAGGAGTCGTTCGCCAATCCGCCCGAGGCCTGGTCGATCTCCTGGCCGTCGCTGAAAAGCCCGACGCCCAAGGAAGAGGCGGACGTGCGCGAGACGAACGCCAAGGCGGAAAAGGCCGAGATGGAGGCCCTGTCTCTGGCCGTGGACAACGGCCTGAGCGAGGACGAGGCGCGGGCCTACCTGAAGGAGCGCGGGCAGTATGGCCTCAAACCTGATGAATCCGGCGGGCACACCGCGGCCACGCAGTACGCCGCGCAGACCGCGTAAGTGGCGCTATCCGGCCGGCCAGGAGGCCGATTATGCCGCCGCCCTGGACCAGATTGCGCGCCGGACGACCGAGGCCGTAACCGCACATGTCCTGCCGGCGCTGGGCGCCGCGCAGCGCGCCGACGACCTGAACAGCATCCCGGAGACCGAGGGCTGGTACGAGACGCTGCGCCAGGCCTTCCTGGCGGCGCTGAGTGCGGCGTCGGTCGATGACGAGGCGGTCGGCAGTCTGGTGGCGCTGGTGGCGCGCCGCGTCGAGCGGTTCAACGCCGAGCAGTTCCACCGCACGATCCGCCAGGCCTACGGTGTCGACATCTTCAAGGCAGAGCCCAGGCTGGGCCAACTGGCCACCATCTGGGAGGCCGAGAACATCAAGCTGATCAAGTCGATCCCGGCCCAGTACCTGGAGGGCTTGCACGGCAAGGTGGTGGCGGCCGTCCAGAAGGGCACCAGCCTGCGAGAGCTCACGGCCCTGGTGCGGCAGACCTACAAGATGCCGCGCAACCGCGCCGAGCTGATCGCCCGCGACCAGGTCGGCAAGCTGAATGGCCAGTTGACCGAGTACCGACAGCAGAGCATCGGCGTCGAGGAGTACCGGTGGCGCGGCGTTCTGGACGAGCGCGAGCGCGAGGAGCACGTGGCGCGCGAGGGCGAGGTGTTCCGCTGGGACAAGCCGCCCGAGGATGGCCACCCCGGCCAGCCTATCCGCTGCCGGTGCTGGGCCGAGGCGGTGCTGCCGCTGTTTGAAGACCTGGACGCCCTGGTCGTCCACTGAGGAAATCCCCATGGTTATGCGATTCGACCGCGTGGCATTCAAGGCCACGCGCACCGACGAGGGCTACATCAAGGACACGCCGGTGCTGACCCGCACCGGCGTCTTCGTCTACCTGGACGGGCAGGGCCGCGAGCGCCGCGAGTACCGGCCGCCCGACGAGGTGTTCAACGCCGATTCGCTGGCCAGCCTCAAGGGCGTGCCGGTGACCGACACCCACCCGGGCAAGGTCAGCGCGCGCAACGTCAAGCAGCACATGATCGGCACCGTGCTGTCCGAGGGCCGGCAGGACGGCGACCGCGACATGGTCGGCGACGTCGTGATCTACGACGCCAGCCCGATCGACGAGGGCGGGAAAAAGGAGCTGTCGCTCGGCTACGAGCTCGAGCTCGATGAAACCCCGGGCGTGTCGCCCGACGGCGAGCGGTACGACGCCGTCCAGCGACGCATCCGATACAACCACCTGGCGGTGGTCAAACGCGGCCGCGCGGGCAATGCGCGGCTCAACCTGGACGCGGCGGACGCCGTAACGAAAACCGAAGAGGACAATGACATGAGCATGGTCAAGATCCGCCTCGATTCCGGCCTGTCGTACGACGCGGCCCCGGAAGTGGCGAACGAACTGGAGCGCCTGCGCGCCGACGCCGCCGAGCTGCGGCAGAAGGTCGACGCCGAGGCGGCCCGCGCCGACACCGAGAAGGCGCGCGCCGACAAGGCCGAGGCCGACATCAAGAAGGCCCGCGAGGACGCCCACGCGGCCGCGCTGGCCCGCGTGAAGCTGGAAGCCGCCGCCACCGCCCACAAGGTGGAATTCAAGGCCGACACGACCGACCGCGCGCTGCGCGAAGGCGTGATCAAGGCCATCCGGGGCGACGGCTTCGACCTGACCGGCAAGTCGGACGGCTACGTCGAGGCGGCCTTCGACCTGGCCGTGGCTGACAGCGCCGGCCGCCAGGACGCCGCGGCGTCCCAGCGCCAGACGGTCAGCGGCCAGCCCGGCCAACCGACCACCCAGATGAACCAGGACGGCGGCAACCAGCCCAAGTCCGCCGCCCAGGCGCGCGCCGCGATGATCGCCGCCCGGAACAAGGAATAAGGAGCTGACATGTACGAGGACTACATGCTGCCGGCCTTCGCCGGCATGAAGGTGGATTCGGGCGACGACCGCGTCGAATCCTTCCCGGCCGCCGGCGACGTCGCCGTGGGCGTCGTGTGCGGCACCAATGCCAGCGGCCTGCTGGTGGCCGGGCCCGGCACCAAGGTGCGCGGCGTGTCGCTGCACACGGCCACGCTGCCCTACGACCGCTACCGCTACGTCGAGGGCGACAGCGTGTCGACGATGACGCGCGGTCTCGTCTGGGCGCGTGTCACCGCCGCCGGCACCGTGACCGAGGACGGCCCGGTGAAGTTCGCCGCTGACGGCACGGTATCGGACGGCGGCGCCAACACCCTGAACAACGCGGTCTTCCGCAGCGGCATCGTGACCGGCCCGAACGGCCAGCAGATCGCCCGCGTGGAGCTGCACAACCCGTTCAGCGTGCCGCCCGCGGCGCCTTAATCGCGTCTCCGAACCCACCCCATAGGGCCCGCCTCGAGCGGGCCTTTCTCATTTCCGCGAGGGAAAGATGGAACACATGCATTATGACCAGGCCGACCTGGCCGGCGTTCAGGCCTTTGCCCCGACCATGGGCGGCCTGCGCGAAGACGAGGGCATCTATGCCGCCCGCGAGCTGGACTACGTGAAGTCGCGCACCTACGACAAGAAGCTGCCCCCGATGAAGGGCCTGCAGCTGGTGCCCCAGTCCAGTGAAGTGCCGGAATGGGCCGAAACCTACACCTACAAGGTGTATGACCAGGTCGGGATCGCCAAGATCATCGCCAACTACGCCGACGACCTGCCGCGCGTGGACGTCTACGGCCAGGAAGTCACCGCCCGGATCAAGGATATCGGTGACTCCTACGGTTACAACGTGGGCGAGCTGCGCGCCAGCATGGCCATGCGCACGTCCCTGCCCACCCGTCGGGCCGCAGCGGCGCGCCGCGCCATCGAGGTCAAGCAGAACCAAATCGCCATGGTGGGCGACGCCCAGCACAAGCTGTACGGGCTGACCAACCACCCGAACATCGGCGTCACGACCGGCCTGAATGGCAACTGGGCGAATCCGGCGACCACGGCGGACCAGATCCTCGACGATCTGAATGCGCTGTACAACGCCGTGCGGCTGCAGTCCAAGGGCGTGCACACCCCCAACGTGCTGGCGATCCCCAGCACGCAGCACGCGGCGCTGTATTCCAAGCGCCTGGCGGACTCCGGCGGTCTGACCGTGGGCGAGTTCTTCATCAAGCAGCACCCGGGCCTGCGCATCGAGGACGTGCCCGAGCTGGCCGATGCCGGCACCGGTGGCGTCTCGATGGCGATCATGTACGAGCGCAGCGAGGAGAACCTGAGCATGGAGAACCCCATGCCGTTCAACCAGCTCGCGGCGCAGGCGCGCAACCTGGAGCTGGTCGTGCCGTGCCTGGCGCGCACCGGTGGCGTGGCGGTGTACTACCCGCTGGCGCTGACCAAGGCGGAGGGCATCTGACATGGAAAAGCACGTCAAAAACCTGGCGGCCTACGCCATCGTCACCGCCGCCGGCGAGGTCATTCCGCCCCTGCAGACCTCCAAGGCGCCCATCGACATCACCAAGCGCGACACCGCGGCGCTGATCAAACGCGGTGCGCTCGAGGTGGTGGGCGGCGTCAAGGCGTCCGGTAAGGCCGCCGACGACGAGGGCGGCACGACCACCGATCCGGCGCAGATGAAAGCCGGCCAGCTCAAGGCCGAGCTGGACAAGCTGGGCGTCGAGTACGCGGGCAACGCCAGCACCGAGGTGCTGCGCGAGCTGTACGTGGCGAAGCTGGCCGAGCAGGCGGGGCAGTAAGCATGGCCGCCACCGTCGAGCTACTGGACTTCCTGGCGCCGGCGGTGGCGGGCATGTCGGCCGAGGACAAGCAGAAGGCCCTGGACATCGCCGCCGGGTACCTGCCAACGTGCCTGCCCGAGGCCAAGCAGGACGAGGCGCAGGCCTGGTATGCCGCCTGGTTGCTGTACGGCCGCCTGCAGCAGCTCGCCGGCCAGGAGCAGGGCGCCACGCCCTTGCCGGGCGTGATCAGCGAGAAAGAGGGCGACTTGTCGCGCACCTACGGGCGCGCTGACGGCGCCGACGATCCGGCGGGTTTCTTCGGCCACTATGACCGGCTGGCCAAGCTGTGCCGCGCCGGTGCGATCACGGTCGGAACGAGGCGCAGGTATGGCTGCTGTTAAGACCATCGACCGCGGGCTGAACCGCCTGATGGCCCAGGCCCGTGCGCTGGACGGGTCCGGCGTGAAGTTCGGCATTCAGGGCGACGCCGGCGCAGACCCAGAAAGCGGCGCCGACCTGGTCGACATCGCCGTCTGGAACGAGTACGGCACCGAGCACATCCCGGCGCGGCCTTTCATGCGGGACTTCGCCGAGAAGAACGGCAAGGTGCTGGGCCAGGCGATGGACCGCGTCGCCATGGCGGTGCAGGATGGCCGGCTGTCGGCCGATGCCGGGCTGGACCAACTGGGTACCTTCGCGGAACGCCACCAGAAGGCGCACGTGCAGCAGTCCAAGAGCTGGGCCGTGCCGAACGCGCCGTCGACGGTTGCCAAGAAGGGCAGCGACGTGCCGCTGGTCGACCAGGGCGTCATGGTCAACGCCATTCGCTACGAGAAGGTGCGCTGATGGGCTTTCGCAGACCGCAGACCATCCGACCGCGTGCGGGCGGGCAGTACGTGAAGGGTCGATGGGTCGAAGGTGCCGACGCGGTGCCGTACACGATCCAGGCTTCGGTGCAGCCGGCCAGGCTGTCCGACTACGACACGCTGCAGCCCAACGCCGAGGGCCGGCGCGTTACGGCTGCCGTGCGCATCTACACCACCGCGGTGTTGAATGTGGCCGGCCAGGACGATCAGAACGGCGACCGCCTGGTCTGGGACCGGGCACCGCACCCCGGCGACTACCTGGTGGTGGCCGTGGCGCCCTGGCAGTCAGGTGTCATTTCGCATTACCGCTACCTGGCGGTGCTGCTTGCAAACTGAGTGCCCACAGAGCCCCGGCAGTCTGGGCCGGGCCCGACGGGGTTAAGCGTCGGGAAAGGACTACCGCGCCGGGCGGGGCAGCCAGACACCGGGAGGGCAGTACCGAGTCGGCGCAGGCCGATAGCCCCATCGGTACACACAAAGGACCGCTATGGACGCCCAACAAGCCATCTTCGACCTGATCGAGCACGCGGCCGGCGGTATCCCTGTGATTTTCCGCGACGGCAACGGTCCACGGCCAGGCAAGCCGTACATGACCCTGAAGGTCACGCCGGCGGCGCGCTTGCCGGTGCATCTGGGCGCTGTGGACCAGGACGGGCGCCAGGATGTATCGGCGCACCGCGACGCCGGCGTCGAACTGCAGTGCTTCGGCGACGACGCCTTCCAGGTGCTGGACGAACTGAGCCTGCGCCTGGGCTTTCCCAGTCTGGTGGACTTCGCCAACTCGCTGGACCTGGCCGTGTTCGACGTCGGCGACGTCCAGGACCTGCCGGTACCCCGCGACGACGCCCGGTTCGAGCCGCGCGCCGTGCTCGAGCTGCGCGTGCGCTACACGGGCACGCTCGCCGACGAGGTTGGCTACTTCGAGGCGGTCGAGGTCACCGGTACCCTTACCGGCGGCGTAACAGAGCTGCCGCCCATCCAGATCACCACTGCGGCGTCCTGACGTCGCCAGCCTTGCATCCGGCCGCCTTCGGGCGGCCATTTCTTTGGAGCCACGAAAATGTCTGAGCTGACGGCCGAGAGGCTGCGCGAACTGCTGGCATATGACCGCGAGACAGGCATATTTACCAACCTGATCTGCCGCGGGCCGAACTCCCCAAAGGGCGCAGTATCAGGGTATCGGACGGATGAGGGGTACTGGTCCATTGGCATCGGGGGCAAGTACTACAAGGCTCATCGATTGGCATGGCTGTACATGACAGGTGAATGGCCCAAGGGTCAGATCGACCACCGCGACTGGAACAAATCGAATAATCGCTGGCGAAATCTGCGGGAGGCATCGCACAGCGGGAACATGCAAAACCTTAGCGGGCCACAGCGCAACAACAGGAGCGGGCATCTCGGGGCCAGTTACCACGCGAGGAGCGGCCGGTTTCAGGCGCAGATTGGCGTGAATGGCCGTCCGAAGTACTTGGGACTCTTTGACACTGCCGAAGAAGCAGAAGCCGCGTATCTGAAGGCCAAGCGAGCATTCCACCCTAATTCGACGCTAGCGGCCGCAGTCGCTGGATAGATAGACCGCGCCCGATAGCAACGGGCCATTTTTGGAGCCAACAATGGCAAATCTCGAGCGCATTGTGAATGTTCAGATTTCGCTGAACACGACCGCGATCCGCGAGCAATCGTTTTCCGACCTGCTGGTGCTGGGCGCGCACACGCTGTCAGTCAACCGCGTGCTGGTCGTCACCCAGGCCGACGAGCTGATCGAGCTGGGGATGTCCGCCGCCGACCCGCTGTACATGGCAGTGCGCGACTCCTTCAAGCAGATCCCGACCCTGAACCGTATCTATGTCGGGCGCCAACAGGTCGACGAGGCGACCATCACGGTCACCGCAGCGGCCGAGGTCGCCTACTCGGTCACGCTGACCTGGCGCGACGCCCAGGGCGCCGTGCAGACTGCGACGGCCGTCTACACGGGCCTGGCCGCAGACACCCCGGCCGCCATCGCCACCGGCCTGGTGGGGGCCATCAATGCCACCGCCGCGCCGGTGACGGCGACCGCCACGGCCGCAGTGGTGTCGATCGACGCCGATGTCGCCGGCGCCGCTTTCGGCCTGTCGGTGGCGGGCAACCTGACCATCAACGCCGCGACCAGCACCGAGACGCCGACCGAGGCGCTGACCGAGTGCCGGGCCGAGAATGGCGACTGGTACGGCGTGGTCCTGGCTTCGCGCGCCGAGGCGGACATTCTGGACGCCGCCGAGTGGGTCGAGGCGAACCAGAAGCTCCAGTTTGTGGGCTCGGCCGACCCGGGCATCATCGATGCCGCGCTCAGCACCGACCTGGCGTCGAAGCTGAAGGCCAAGAATTACTTCCGCACGTCCTGCTGGTACCACGCGCTGGCGGCGTCCGAATGGCTGGAGTCGGCCGTAGCCGCCAACCGCTTCACCTTCTACCCGGGTGCGGAGACGTGGGCCAACGTGAAGCTGGCCGGCATCACGGCTGACAACCTGCGCGAGGGCCAGGCCCAGGCAGCCTTCAACAAGAACGCCAACACTTTCGAGCCGTTCCGCAATTTCGCCATCACGCAGGGCGGCAAGGTGGCGGCAGGCGAGTGGATCGACGTCATCCGGTTCCGCGACTGGCTGGCCGAGCAGATCAAGATCGCCGTGGTGTCGGCCCTGATCAACGTCAAAGGCCAGCTGGGCAAGGTGCCGTACACCGACGGCGGCATCCAGATCGTCACGAACGCCATGCGCGGGGTGCTGGACCTGGGCGTGGCCCGCGGCGGCATCGCGCCGGAAGAGGTCGACGAAGACGGCCGCAAGATTCCGTCCTACACGGTTTCGGCGCCGCTGTCGGCCAACGTGCCTTTCAACGACAAGGCCAACCGCATCCTGCGCGACGTGTCGTTCACGGCCCGACTGGCCGGCGCCATCCACGCCGTCGAAATCAAGGGCAACCTGACCTACGAACTGTAATCGGAGCCGAGCATGACGGTAAAAACCTACGACCCCGCGAAGGTCATCATCACCTTCGGGGCATCCACGATCACCGGCACGGCCGACGGTTCGTTCGTCAATATCGAGCCGATCTCGGACGGCATCACGTCGCAGTCCGGCGCGGACGGCGAGGTGGCGCGGGCCATGTCGGCCGACCGCCGCCACCGTGTCACGATGACGCTGCAGCAGACCAGCCGCAGCAACGACGTCCTGTCGGGCTATCACGAAGCCGACCGACTGAGCGGCGGTGGCGGCGCGTTGCCGCTCACCGTGCGCGACCTGCGCGGCACCACGCTTTTCGCTGCGACGGCCTGGGTGACCAGAATGCCGGCCAGCGAGTACGGCATCGAACTGGGCAACCGCGAATGGACGCTGGAAACCGGTCCGGCCGCGTACTTTGTCGGGGGCAATGACTGATGAGCAAGCCCTACGAAGTCACCATCGGCCGCACGACCTACTACATCCGGCGCTTCGATGCCTTCTCGGCGCTCGAGCTGTTCGGTGACCTGCAGCGGGACATCCTGCCGGCGGCCGGCGGCGCCCTGGCGGCGGTTTTCGGGCCCGAGGACGGCGCCAAGGACGAGCAGGCCATGTTGCAGGCCTTCCGCGAGCTCTCGACGACGCTGGACGGCAAGACGCTGAAGGCCTGGGCGGATCGGCTCATCGACCCGGACCTGGTCGCCTATGAGCGGGACGGCGCCGAGCCCGCCAAGCTGGACAAGCGCGGCCGCGAAGCCGCCTTCGAGGACTTCACCGAGATCCTGGAGTTGATGTTCCACATCATCAAGTGGAACTGCGAAGGCCCTTTGGCGCGCTGGCTCGACCGTTTTGGCGAGGTCCGCGCCAAGATGGAGAGCCTGTCGGCAAGTTTAGGGAAGACCTCGAGCGCGAGCTGATCATCTGGCGGCCGATCCTGGCCGGCCACGCCAGCCTGGCCGACGTCAAAGCCGGCCGGGTCGACCTGCTGGACCTGCTCAAGATCAACGCGCTACTCGATGCGCAAGAGGCTGCCCAGGAGGCCGCCGCCCGAAAGAAGAGGTAACCCATGGCTGTAGTCCGCGAACTGGTGACGCTGCTGCGTTATCAGGTCGACCAGTCCGGCCTGCGTGCCTACCAGCAGCGCGCCGTCACGGTGGCCGACCGCCTGCGGCGCGGCATGCGCGTGGTGCGCGACGCCGGCGTCGGTGCCATGCAAGGCGTCCGCCTGGGCGTGCAGGACGTGCTGCGCGAGCAGCGGGCATTGAACGCCGCCCAACGGCGGGGTGTGGCCGAAACCCGAAAGATGGGTGACGGTTACAGCCGCGTGGGCGGCCTGATTCGTGGGGTGCTGACGGGGATTTCGGCGCTGAGCACTGCCCGGGTGGCCGACGAGTGGGCGAGCGTGCGCGGCCGCGTGAGCCTGGTGACCGACAGCATCGCCGAACAGGAGCAGGCTCTGCGTAGCCTATTCCGAATCGCCCAGGACACCCGGCAGCAGTACGTTGCCACGGCCGACCTGTTCCAGTCGGTCCAGCGCAACCGGAAAGAGCTGGATCTGACGCTGGCGGACTCGCTGCAGCTGACGAAGACCATCGGCCAAGCGCTGACCATTGGCGGCGGCAGTACCTCGGCGCAGCAGGCTGCGCTAGTGCAGCTCGGCCAGGCCTTGGGCGCTGGCGCGCTGCGTGGCGACGAACTCAACTCGATCATCGAGCAGTCGCCGCGCCTGGCCCAGGCTATCGCCGAGGCTTTCGACGTGCCGGTGGGCAAGCTGAAGGAGCTCGGCGAGCAGGGCAAGTTGGCCAGCAAGGAGCTGGCCAGGGGCCTGCTGAAGCAGTCCGAGAAGCTGGCGCGCGAGTTCGACCGGATGCCGAAGACTTTCGGCGCGGCCTGGACCCTGATCACGAACAAATGGGGGCAGATTGTCGACTCCATGAACCGGGCGTCGGGAGCCAGCGAGGTCTTCTTCGCGGTCACCAAGCGCGTGGTCGGCAACCTCGGCGACATCGCCAAGGTCGGCGCGCTGGCCGCGCTGTCATACGGCATCGTGCGGGTCACGCGGCTGTTGCGGGCCATGCGCACGGCCGCCTGGGCTTCGCTGGGGCCATATCTGGCCATCGCGGCGGCGCTGGGCGCGGTCTACCTGATCGGCCAGGACATCTGGGTGTGGCTGCAGGGCGGCGATTCCATCCTGGGAACCCTCGTGGGTCGGGTGGAGGACTGGCAGTTTCAGCTCGACTCGATCCTGATCGTGGCCAAGGAGATCTGGTGGGCCATCGAAGATATCGGCACGGCGCTGGCCAACAGCATTGGCGAGGCCCTGGGCCTGAGCGTCACGTTCACCGACCTGGGCGACGTGGCACGCACGGTGTTCCGCTCGATCCTGGCGACGATCCGTTGGGCGCTGGGTATCGTCCGGGACCAGCTGAAGGCGGTCGCCGCCGTGTTCCGCGGGGACTGGGAGACGGCAGGGGAGCTGGTCAAGAAGGCTTTCACCAGTCTCCTGCAGCCCCTGGTGCTGCTCAAGGACAAGGCCGTCGAGGTCATGCAGAACATCGGCAAGGCCATCCAGGAATGGGTGACTGACAAGCTGCATGCGGCGAAGCGGGCAATCGAGAGCCTACTGCCGTCGAGTTGGAGCGATGAGGCCCAGACGCAGCGGATGGCGGGCGTCAACAGCTGGTTGCGTGAGAATGCCCCCTGGCTGCCCTTCGGCAACGCTTTCCCGGTCTCCCCGGCGAGTGCACAGCGCGCCGGCAGTCGCGGCGGGATGTCCGTCATGAACAACGTCCAGCAGGAGATCACGGTGAACGCCCCGGGCGCCGATCCGGCCTCCGTCGCCGCCGGCGTGAAACGGGGCGGCGATGCGCTGAATCGACGCTGGGAGGGCAATTTCGCCACCTTCGTGCCCAGTGTGGAGCAACCGTCATGAGCTTCGTCTCCCTGGTCTTCGGCCAAGGCTTCGCCCAGAGCTCCGTCGGAGCGGTTACCCTCGATGCGCTCCTGGGCGAGACCACCGAATTGAACAGCCGCGCGACAGAATATGTGGTCGAGGACGGCCCGCCGGTGACCGACCATATCGTCCAGGACTCGGAGCAGCTGCAGCTCTCGGGGTGGATCACGTCGGCGGACCTGACGCTATTCGGCGCCCAGGGGCGGTCGAAGCTGGTTTCGGCCAAGGCTGCCTTGCGCCGGATCCACGCCGAGCGGTTGCCGGTGACGGTCACCACAGGCCTCGACGTGTATGTCGACATGGCCATGGAGTCCTGCAAAATCGAGCGGACCAACGAGGGCGAGTTCTTCAGCGTCCAGTGCGGTTTCCGCAAGATCCGCAAGGTGGCGCTGCGCACCGCGGATATCCCGCCGGCCAAGGTGGCCGCGTCTGCCAAGGGCAAGGCGGGGCAGACCAAGACCAACGCCGGCAAGACCGACACGCCCGAGGCCACGCCGAAGCAGCAGTCGGACCTGTACCGGATCCTGAACAGATGATCACCATTCCCGTCATCGACGCCAACGACAGCCTCACAGAAGTCGAGCTGGAGGGCGGCACGTATTTCTTGCGGCTGTCCTGGAACAGCGAGGCCGACCTATGGGTGCTGGGCATCGAGAACGCCAACAATGAGGTCATCATCGCCGGCATCGCCCTGGTGCCTGACACGCCGCTGCTCGCCCAGTACCGATACCTGCCGCTGCCGCCAGGCGAAATCGTGGCGCTGGCGCCAGACCGCCGCAACACGATCAGCCGGGAGGCGCTCCCGTCTGGCGACGTGACGCTGGTTTACGTGACGGCGCAGGAGGTGGCCAGTGGCACGGTTTAATCGGGTATACAGGCTGTTGGTGGGCAAGGCTGGCCAGACGGGCGTCGAGATTACCCAGCCGCTGCGCATCACCTTCGAGATCGAGAAAACCACCAGCGAGCAGCCCAATCCGCACAAGATCCGCGTCTACAACTTGGCCGCCACCACGCGGCGCGCCATCGAGGAGCCGGACCTGCGCTGTGTGCTCTACGCCGGCTACGCAGAGGAGCACGGGCCCATCCTGATGGCGGCGGGCGCTATCACCTTCGCCTACACCGCCTACGACGGGCCGGACGTGTTCACCGAGCTGGAGGTGCGCGACGGCTATGTCGAGATCCGCGATACCGCCGTCTCCCTGGGCTACGGGCCCGGCGCTCGCGCCTCGGTCATCGTGCGCGAGATCGCCAGGCAGATGGGGCTGCCCCTGATCCTGGAGGACGACGCCCCGGACCGGACATGGGCGCACGGCTTCTCGTTCTACGGGCCAGCACGCCAGGCCCTGCACAAGGTGGTGGCCGGCACGGGCCTGGAGTGGTCCATCCAGAACCAGCAGCTGCAGGTTATCGCCCGGGGCGGTACCACGCGGCGGCAGGCGGTCGTGCTGGCTGCCGACAGCGGCCTGCTGGGGTATCCGGAGCGCACGCGCGAGGGTGCGCGCGAGAAGGCCAAAGTGAAGGACCGGGACACCGGCGAGATCCGGCAGATCGTCAGCGCCCAGCAGCAGCGCGAGGGCTGGCGCGTCTCGTCGCTGCTCTTGCCGTCGATCAACGCCGGCGACCTGGTGAAGCTGGAAAGCCGCAGTGTGCAGGGCTTCTACCGCGCCGACGGCGTGCGCCACGTCGGCGACAGTGCCGGCGGCGACTGGCAGACCCAGCTGGACCTGGTGGACCGCTACGCGCCGCCCAAGAAGAAATAGCCATGACCGACCCTGTAACCGACCTGCGCCGCCTGATCGCCGCCGAGCTCGCCGAGGTGCACACTACTCTGCCCGGCGTGATCGTGGCCTACGACGGCAGCACTGCAGTGGTCCGGCCGGCGCTGCCCAAGCAGCTCGCCAATGGCCAGGTGTTGCCGGCGCCCCAGATCGTCAGCGTGCCCGTATGCTGGCCGGTCGGCGACGTGGCGGGGGCGCTGGCGCTGATCAGCGTGCCGCTGAAGGCCGGCGATCCGGTCGTCTTGCACTTTTCCGAGCGCGCGCTGGAGTCGTGGCTGGCCGGCGGCGACGGGCCGCCAGACGACCCGCGCCAGTTCGACCTGACGGACGCCTTCGCCGCGCCGGTGGTCAGGCCAGGTGCGGCGGCAGCAGATACCGAGCATGTCAGCGTCCAGTACGGGCCCGGTTCGATGAAGATCGCGGCTGACGGCACCTTGACCATTCGCGTGCCGCGCAAGCACGTCATTGCCGACGAGACGGTGTTCGACAGCCCCGTCACGATCAACGGGCTGCTCACCTACACCCAAGGGATGTCGGGCGAGGGGGGCGACGACGCGACGATCCGTATCCGGGGCAACGTGGCTTTCGAGGATGGTTCGCTGACCCACAACGGCAAGGATGTGGGCGATAGCCACCGCCACGGCCTGCCGGGCGGCGGTGCCACGGATGAACCGCTATGAGCCTTGATCTGAAACTCGCTGACGACCACGACCTGGCGCTGTCGTCGGCCGGCGATGCCCGGCTGCTCGATGGCGCCGAGCGCATCGCCCAGCAAATCAAGGTGACGCTGCTGACGTTCCTGGGCGAATGGTTCCTGGACACGGATTTCGGTGTCCCCTATCTGGAGCAGGTGCTGATCAAGGCTCCGCAGCGCGCCCAGCTCGAGGCCGTGTTCCGAGCCCGGATCGCTGACGTGCCGGGCGTGCGTGGTGTGCGCCGCCTTGACCTGCAGATCGAGCGTGCGCTGCGGCGCCTGCGCGTCGAGTTCGAAGCCGAGACGGACGAGGGCATCGTGACCCTCCAGTTCGTCCTGTAACCCCTAATTCTGAGGTTTCCCTATGGCCTACGGCGTTACGCCGGACGGGTTCGTGCGCCCGCGCCTGCCCGAAATCCGGCAGGAGATCGTTGCCGACTTCACGGCGCGCCTGCGTGCGGCCGGCTACACCGGCGATGTGCAGACGCGACCTGACAGCATTCTCGGGCTGCTCATCGACACCTTCGCCGAGCGCGAGACGGCCTTGTGGGAGCAGGCCGAAGGCGTGTATTACGCCATGTATCCGGGTTCGGCTATCGGCGTTTCCCTGGACCGGGCGGTGTCCTTCACCGGCGTCAGGCGCTTGGGCGACGAGAAGTCGCGCGGCTATGTGGTGCTGTATGGCCAGCAGGGCACCACGGTGCCGGCCGGCTCCCAAATCAGCAACCAGCTGACGCAGACCATCTGGGCCACCGCGGCGGATGCCGTGATCAGCGCCGGTGGCGCGGCCGACGTGTCGATCGTGCCGACGGTGGCGCCCGGCGCCACGTATACGGTGACCCTGGACGGCACGCCCTACAGTTACACATCGGACATCACGCCCACCGTGGCCGAGATTCTGGCCGGGTTGGTGGCGGCGCTCAGCACCACCGAGTACGACGTCTCGAGCAACGGCGCGGGGGTGCGGATCCAGTCCGACGGCCGGCAGGCCTTCGGCGTGTCGCTGTCTGCGAACCTCACCGTAGACCAACTGGGCACTCCCGTCCTCGCTGAGACGCTGGAGCCGATGGTGGAAGAGGCTGCGCCAGGGACGCTGACGGGCATCATCACGCGAATCAACGGCTGGGACGCCGTGAACAACCTGCAGGCCGCAGCTCCAGGCCGCCTGGCCGAGAACGACGCCGAGCTGCGCGCGCGCTACCCCAGCGGCCTGGCGCGGCTGGGCGCGGCGACGTTGCCCAGCATCTCGCCGAATGTGCGCGACAAAGTGCAGGGCGTGACCGCCATCAAGGTCTACCACAACAACACCGACGAGGTGGACGCTTCCGGTCGGCCGCCACATTCGCTGCACGTGGTGGTAGATGGTGGCCTCGACGACGAGATCGGCGCGGCCATATTCCAGACCGTGGCGGCTGGCATCGACACCCATGGCGCTGTCGTTGTCACGGTGAAGGACTCGGAGGGTGCGAACCACGACATCCGGTTCGACCGGCCGGCGCCCGTCTATGTCTGGGTGAAGGCGCAGCTGACGCTGCTGCCCAGCACCGAGCAGGAGTTTCCAACTGACGGATACGCGCAGGTGGCGGCATCGATCCTTGCGACTGGCCAGGCGCACCAGATCAGCCAGGACGTGCTGCAGCAGCGCTTCTACTGCGGCATCTACCAGACGCCCGGCATCGCCGTCGTGACGCTGGCGTTCGCGCACTCCACGGATCCTGGCTTCATGCCGGGCCCGGGTGACTACAGCTCCGACAACATCGCCATTCAGGAATACGAGGTCGCCAAGTTCGACGCCAGCCGTATCGAGGTGACCTGATGGACCTGAACCAAGACCACGGCCTGATCGCCTGGAACCACTGGCTGACGCAGTTCGAAGGCAAGCCGCGATTGCAGGCCTTGGTCCGGGCGCTTCTCCAGCCGGCCGACGGCTTGCAGGGCGCCCTACGCGATCTGTACGAAAAGCGCTGGCTGGACACCGCCGAGGGTAAGCAGCTCGACGGCATCGGCGAGATCGTCGGGCTATCGCGCGTCGTCGAGAAAGCGGTCTACGTCCAGTTCTTCGGCTTCAACGGGCAGCCCAATATCGGGGGCTTCGGCGAGGCGCGCATGCGCCATCGGTTCGAGCAGTCGGTGGCGGGTTCGTTGACCCTGCTCGACCACGAGTACAGGAAGCTCCTGTACTGGAAGATCGCGCTGAACAATGGCCACGGCACGACGCCGGAGATCATCGCGGCCATCAAGCCAATCTTCGACGTGTCGCGCGTGATCGTCGAGAACGCCGGCAACGCCAAGATCACGGTCTGGATGAACCGGCTTCCCAAGCCGGGCGAGGCGTTGCTCAACGACCCGGAGCGCTGGATTCCCGTCGCCGCAGGCGTGGGCATCAAGCGGGTGACGGTGTCAGGCGAGAAGCCATTCGGCTTCAAGAACCAGGGCTTTTTCGGGTTCGGTGTCGGTGTGTTCGCCCACAACATCAAGAGCGGGCCGGGCGGCGGCTGCTTCGCCGTCAGCAACGGCTACGCGCCCACGTATTTCGCAGGCGAGTACACGGCGACTACGACCTGTTACCCGACCAGCTAAACCAATTCGGAAGAGTGACATATGAGCGATGAGCTGAAGCTCAGGACGGTGCTCGGCCGTCCGCTGCAGGATAGCGAGGTTGATGGCAACTTTGTCTTGCTGCAGGAGGGAGTCTCAAGCCTCCAAGATCAGGTAGGGCCAATCCAGCAAGCAACAGCCGCGACGGTAATTTTTGATCACCAGGATTATGCATGGGTGCTCGCGCAGCGCGCGTCGCCCACCAGCAGCCAATACACGGTTCTCGCCGGTCTGCGCAAGGCTGATGGTGCGTTCTACGCGCCGCTGATCGATGGGCCGGGTGTGGTGCGTGTCGTGCCAGATATTCCGGGCTGGGCTCGCGTAATCTATTCGGACACGGATCCGCCGCGCGCCTTGCACGGGGTCACGACTGCTGGCCAGATCTACGAAACCATCAATGGCGAATTCGTCAAGATCTACGATCCCGCCGAGCAGGGGGATGGCAGCGGAGGCGCGGCCGGCGCCGTGCCGCGTCAAGCGCTGCAGGAAATGATCGCCCGCTGCATGAACCCATTCCAAGACATGATTGGTGTGGCAATCGGCGATAGCATCACCTGGGGCAGCGGTTCGACTGATCCCGGGCCTACCTCACCGCGCGATCACCGCCTGACCGATGTTCGCTCGAACCTGACTTGCCGATCCTGGGTAAACATCCTCCGCGAGTACCTGGGTCGCATGTACCTCAACATCGCGCCGGATGCGATGCCTACGGAAGAGACGGCACCCGGCGCAACTGCGGGTGGCTCGGGCTCGTTCTCGGCACCCGTGTTCGGCATGTTCTGGGCATCCGCTCATGTAGCTGTGGCCGATGGGGGGGGTATGCCGACTGCACAAGCCGGGGTGCCGACAGCGACGCCTGCGCGGGCCGACATCGCGCTTGCGCTTCCTGTCGGTTTCTCGGTCGAGGTGCTCGTGAACTCTGGCACCTTTGATCTGGTTTATGGGTCGGTTTCGGAGGCCTCCGCGCAGTTCGAGATCTACGCCGACGGCGTGCTGATCGACACCGTTTCGGCCTATGCTGCTACGCCTGCCTGGGGTCAAACTCGCAGCGTAACATTGCCCAACGCTCGGCCCACGCTGGTCAGGATCGTAAACACTTCCGCATCGACGACGATTGGCCTGGAGGGGATTGCCCGCACCAAGATCATTCGTCTGATCAACCAGGGCATTTCAGGCACGAATGCGGCGGCTTGGATACCCAATCCCAACACCAACGGCCGCATCCTGCTGACGGAGGCCTTGCCCACCAATGTGACGGATGTCTTGATTGCCTTGGGGACCAATGACCGCACGCTGTTGACTGCCGACCCGATGCCCACCTATGGGGCAACGCGATATCGGCAGTACATGGACCAGATCATTCTCTGGATTCAAGAACGACACCCTGGTGTATGGATTCAGCTCATCGGCGGCTACGCCACTCTCGATGACGCCGGCCGTGTGTTCGGTCAGCGCGACCTGGCCAGAGAGATGGAAGGCCTTGCGCAACGACATCAGCGCGTTTCGTTCCTGAACTTGTATCCGGTCATGCAGCGCCGGGTTCTCGAAGACCCGGCCGGCGGCACCACGATCCTCCCGGACAACCTGCACCCGAGCGACCAGGGCTACGCCATCATCGCCAACGAAGCCATCATTCCTTACGCGGAACGTACTTTCTCAAAGTGAGCAAACTATGTCCACAATCGCTACTCGTCTGACTGGTGTGACGCCTGCCCCCAACGCGCCGATCATCGTGCTGCCCTCGGACAACGAACTCGCTATCCTCAATTCGCCGTACACGGTCGAATGGTGGCGCGCAGACTACAACTTCGACAACAATGGCTGGACCGGTCGGAAGGGCGGGCTGCGCCTCACCACCAATGCGCCCGGCGCCCTGTCGAAGGTGCCAGGGGACCTCGGGCTGACCTGCATCAACCGCACCACCGCTCAAGGTGGCGGCAACGTTTACACGACACTGGTTTCGCCTGCGGGTTCGACCACCTGGCCGACGACTGGTGGCTACACCTTCGCATGGGTGGCCAAGTTCAATGCGGCGGCATCGACCATCGGCGGCGCTATCGTGGCGAATACGGTGCAAGCCGGCGCATACGTGGGATATGGGAACAATGCCGCGCCGAGCCGCTTTGTTGCGCGTCATAACTCACTTGTCACGCAAACCGATAGTGTGATCACCCCGGATGTGGCGAAGGCGGTAGTCTGGTCCTACAGCTACGTCGACCGTGTCGGGGTCGTCATGGACAGTGCGGGCGAGGTGCTGCACACCACCTCTCTGCAATTGGCTGCCAATGTTCCGACGGATGGCCGCATCAGCTTGTTTGGAAACCGCGACGAAACTGGGTCTTTTATCTCGGCGGGCGGCTTCAATGGTGACCTGTACGACCTCATCATCTTCAATAAAGCGGTTCATAAGAGCGAGAGTGCTCGCGACATGCTGCTCGCGTACATCCTTGAACGCTACGGTGACGCAGTGTAGGGTAAACACATAAGGGCGACTATGAACGTAGATTTCTTCACCAGCTTCACCTACTCCTGGGCGCAGGCCGGCATCGTCGACGTGCTCGACGACTCGCAATATAAGCTCGGCTGGTCCTTCATCGGTGCCACGCCGCCCACGGTCGAGCAGTTCAACGCAGTGCATCAGCTCGCCGACAAGAAGCTCGCCTGGCTGTACCAGAATGTGAAGGCGGTCACCGACAATGCCGGCGTCACGCTGGGGCCGACCGTCTATACCGGGCTGCTGACGGCCATCCAGCGCGCCGCGGCGCACGGCCGGCGCGCCTTCACCGAGAACGGCACCTTCGTGGTGCCAGCCACCATCACGAAAATCCGGGTTTCGGGGTGCGGCGGCGGTGGTGGCGGTGGGGGCGGCGGCGGATCCACGACCAGCACGACTGGCGTAGCCGGCGGCGGTGGTGGTGCCGGCATGTTCGCCATCGACCAGGAAATCACCGTCACCCCGGGCCAGACGCTAACCATTCAGATCGGCGGCGCCGGCCTGGGCGGCACGGCGGGCACCACGGCGGTTCGCGCCGGCGACGGCACCAATGGCGGCGCGTCGTCGGTGGTGGGGTTCGTCACGCTGACCGGCGGCAGTGGCGGGAAGGGCGGCGCGTCCTCGGCTTCGGCCGGCCTATCTGAAGGGGGCGCCGGATTCCCGGCCGGCGGCCGCGCGGCTCCGCACAGCGCCTCGCCTCTGATCTACAGCTTGGGTGGCATGGGTGCGGGCGGCCCGTTCGGTGGTGCGGGCGCCGCAGGCGCATCAAGCGCCGGCGATCCGTCGGCCGGAAACAACGCCTATGGGCACGGCGTGGGCGGCGGTGGTGGTGGCGCCCAGGTCACCGCGAACGGCAACGGGACGGCCGGCGGCAACGGCGCGCCGGGCCTGATCATTCTGGAGTGGTGACATGCGATACGCCTATTTCGACCCAACCTCGTCCGCAGTGATCGGCTGGATCGACACCGAGCGCTTCCATTACGACACGCTGCCCGATGCGGCGACGCTGGCCGAGGTGCCGGCTGACCTCGACGGGCCTGGCGACGGCCTCTGGGAAGTGGTCGACGGCCAGCTTCAGGAGCGCGCCGAAGCGCCGGCCTGACGGCCGAACGGGCTGGGCGGCAAGATGTCCGCCCAGGCCCGACCGCGGAACTCGACCAGGCGGTAGCTGAGCGCGGCAACCGCCAGGGTCAGGGTCACATAGGGCACCGAGTAGGCCAGATTCTCGGCAAGGGCGGGGCGGAACGGGTCGAGCAGCGCACCGTGCCACACGTAGACGCTGTAGCACATCATGCCCAGGGCCTCGACTGGCCAGGCGATGGCAATCGGCCGGCGTACCAGCCCAAGCAGCGCCAGCGTCACCACGACCAGTCCCGCGTCCAGTGGCAAGTTGAGGGCCGCCACCGCCATGTATGGCAGCTCGCCGCGGTACCACATGCCCCACAGCACCAACGATAGGGCACAGGCAGCTACGCCGGCGGCGGCAGCGCCCAGCGTCGGCCGCCAGCCCCGCGCGTACAGGTGGGCCGCGGCCATGCCATACACGAACTCGTCGAGCCGGCCTACGACCGAGTCGGCGACGTAGTGCAGGACCAGGCGGGCGCCGTGGTCAGCCAGAAGGGCACGGCCCCACCACCGCGTGGCGAACGCGATGAGTAGCGCCGCGGTCAACACGCGCCAGATGCCGTAACGGCGCGCCGCCAGCAAGACGGCTGGGAACAGCACCGAAAACCAAATCTCGACGCCGATCGACCACAGCACCCAGTTGCCGGGCGGCATGAACGTCGAGGCGTGGAACGGGAAGAGCACGAACGCATAGTCGGCGGCCGCCCGCCAGAAATCGGTCGAGCCGAAGGTCAGATCGGAAGTGGACAGCGCGACGATGGCGGCCAGGTAGTAGAGCGGCAGCAGCCGGCGTGCTCGATGCGCGTAGAACTGGCGCACGTCAACCCAGCGGGCCATGTCGCGGTCGCCGCGCGCATACGGCAGGTACAGGACCAGGCCGGACAGGAAGAAAAACAGATTCACACCGAGCCAGCCGCTGGACGCGATGAGCGTGAGCGGCGCGGGCAATTCAATGCCGGTCAGCCCATAGCGGAACTCGGCAAAGAAGAGGTGGTGGAAGACCACGCCGATGATGGCGAGGCCCCTGAGCAGGTCCAGTAGCTCGATGCGTTTCATGGTCGTTTGTCGGCCGGCGCGGCTTAGCGGCTGGCCGGCCGATTGTATTCGAGATGTTACCGGCGGGGCCATGCGGCGCCGTCAGGTCAAAAAGCCGGAATAGGAGCGGCGTGAATTGGAAATCGACCCCAACACCCTGAGCGCAGACGCCAAGGCGCTGCTGGTGGCCATCCAGACCATGCAGGCCCAGCAGCAGCGTCGAGACGCCGCCCAGCAGGAACAGCACCAGCGCGACAACGAAGCGCTGCAGCGGGAAATCATGGCGCTGTCGGCGGCCGTGAAGACGGGGTTCCCCGACGGCGACCTGGACGGCCATCGCCGCTATCACGAGCTGCTCATCGAAGAGGCGCTGGAGCGCAAGCGCATGCGCAGCGCCGTTTTCATTCACGTCGCCAAGGCCAGCACGTGGGCGGTCATCGTCGGGCTGCTCGCGCTGCTGTGGGCGGGATTCAAAGAGAGGATATTGAAGTGATCAACGAACTGACGCGATTGCTGCGTGGTGACGAAGGCGAGGTTCTGCACGCCTACCAGGACCATCTGGGCTACTGGACCATCGGCGTGGGCCGGCTCATCGACAAGAGGAAGGGCGGCGGCATCAGCCGCACGGAATCCGCGCTGCTGCTGAGCAACGATATCGCCGAGAAGGAGGCCGAGCTCGACCGGCGATTGCCGTGGTGGCGCGAGCTGCCCGACGCCCGGCGCGCAGTGATCCTGGCAATGGCATTCCAGATGGGCGTCGACGGGCTGCTGAGCTTCAAGAACACGCTGACCATGGTCCGGGCCGGCAACTTCGAGGGCGCCGCGCGCGGGATGTTGTTGAGCCTCTGGGCGCGCCAGACGCCCGAACGCGCGCACCGCATGGCCGAGCAGATGCGGACCAACACCTGGCAATTCAAGGAGGGCACATGAAGCTGAAACCCGTAGACGACTGGCGCCGCGGGTGGCGTTGGATTTCCGTGCACTGCATGGCCGTTGCCGTGGCCGCGCAAGGTACCTGGGCGGCCATGCCCGACGACCTGAAGGCGGGGATCCCGCCGGGCTGGGTGACGGGCGTGTCGATCGCTGTGTTGGTGCTGGGCGCAGTCGGTCGGTTCATCAAGCAGGGGAGCTCCGATGCTGACGACTCTACTGAGTAGCTTTGGTGGCTACATCGTCGCCGCAGTGGTGGCGCTGGTAGCCGTGGCCGGCGCCTACTTGCGCGGCCGCTCCAGTGGTAAAGCGGCTGAGCGCACAGAGCGCGACGCCAAGATCAACGAACAGGCCGCTCAGGCGCGCCAGGAAGCGCAGGAGGTACGGAATGAAACGGCTGCTATGGCTGACGATGCTATCGCTGTTGAGCTGGCAGATAAGTGGGTGCGCAAGCCAGCCAGCAAGCGTGGGAATTGAATATTGCGACCACGCGCGGCCGATATGGTTTGACAGCGACGTAGATGTGATGGCCACACCAGCGCCAGTGCGCCGGCAGATTCGGGACGGCAACCAGACTTGGGAACGGCTCTGTGCAAGATCAACGGGCGAATTCCGGCGCCAGAACTGATCTAGATCCGTTGTAAAAATAGCAGGTCTATTGACCGTCTAGAAAATTGAACCTACGATTCCTTCTATAAAGACGGCGACCGAATGGTCGCCGCCTTTGCAAGCTGTTAGATCAGCTTGCGGCTACCGTATTATGATGCGGTGACCGATTTTCAATCACCTACCCTCCTTTTCTGCACTACGCAGCAGAGTTTGGGCCTCTCAGACCGTGGTTGAAATTTGAAGGGCCGACGCTTCCTAGGGCGCCGGCCCTTCGCCTTTCCTCTATTGTGTTTCTCATTGAGGGAGGGGGCAAGATTTTATGGTAATGGAATCATGCACATCATCTGGGTATGTTGCTTTCGCCACACACCATAGATGGTGCTCCCTTAGGGAGCGAGGGTAGGGGTAGCTCAAGCGTGCTCTGCCACTCGCGCATCCTCGACGCGTAGTTCCAGGCTTCTGCCCATCGTTGCCAGCGCCTCGGCGATGGTGTCGATCTTCGTGGCGTGGCCGAGGTTGACGATGCGGTTGACGTCCTGCTTGCGGGTATGCAGCCGGCGCGCCAGCTCGCTGGGCGTGACGCCCTGGGCGATCATTTCGTTGAGCAGCAGCACCTTGGCCGACACGCTGGCCGGCAGGTTCACCAGCACTTCATCGGCCTGAGGGGCTGACGGCGCCGGCACCTGGCGGCGGTCTTCGAAATAGAAGTCCATGGCGGTCAGCAGGGCGTCGGCCGCCATAGCTTCGGCCTCTTCGCGGGTATCGGCGCCAGTCAGCGCCTCGGGGATGTCGCGGAACGACACCATGAAGCCGGAGGTGTCCGGCTCGATCTTCGCGGGATAGCGCAACATAGCAATGCTCCAATTCGGGGTACGGTAGCGCGAGCGGGAAGCCCCTGTCGGGGCCTCCTTTCCTACTTCAATCCCAACTGCTTCAGGATCGCTTGCCTCAGTCCTTCGCCAATCTCTTGGCCTGGGTGCCGGGGCAGGGTGGTTTGCTTGCCGTTCAGGTAGACCTTCGTGTGGTTGGAACCCTCTTTGAAAGTCGCCCCTTGGGCAGCGAGCCACCTCTTGAACTCGCTCTGTTTCACCGCACCTCCTTTGTTCGTTGACGATGGATGTATAGTAAACAAAAATGTTTACTTCGTCAAGTTTTTTCGGCTGGCGCGCAGCAAAATCAGCCGGCCCTGACTGACGCTTCCCCTGGCGCCTGTGCCCGCCGGCACGCCTCATCGAATACCGCCAACACGGCCGCCTCGGTCGGTCGCTCCAGCACGTCGACGCAGGCCGCCAGCGCGCCCGACATCATGCCGGCCGCCGCGAGCACTGCCTGGCGCTCGTGCACGAGCAGCCCATAGTCGGGCGCGCGCCGCGCCCACAGGTCGAGTTCTGTTCCATCCATGCTGACAGTGTGGCCATCGCCCGACGGCACGTCTATTCGTAGTTCCCGAGGGTTATGACTGCGCCCACACGATGTACCAGCCCTGGTAATAGCGCCTGAACTCGATCTCTTCGAAGCCGCGCACTATTAAGGCCCGATCGCTCGAAAAGCCCAGCAGCCCAACATCCATCAGGTCTGGGATCGGCGACGTCATGCGCTCGCCGTGTTGCTTGCGCATCACCCTGAAGCATTGGACATAGCGGCGCATGTTGTCCCGGTAGATGGAGTACGCCATCACTGGACCTGACGCTGGGGCCTCCCTCAAGCTTGTAGATGGAGGGGCGCGTTCGTGAGTTTGTTAGACCGGTGCAAGCTGGCATAGCTGGGAATCTGTATGAATATACAGTGCTTCAGGGCTGGAAGTGTGAGCCATGTCCTACGGAGCGTTTTGGAGGCGCAACCAGGTGACAGACGCCTTTGGGTCGTCGCGAAGGTCGAGATGCGAAACGTAGCTATCTGTCATAGAATCTTTCCACTTGCCGTGGAAGAGAACAATGGATGATCTGAAAAGAACGCACGCAATCGTCGCTCTGCTGCGACAGACGACCAACAAGGACGTTGTGGCTGATTTTCTTAAAGCAAAAGATTTGGCCTCTAGTGGTACGTGGGATGACTTATTGACTAAGCGAATCGTCCCCGCCGTTGCCGACAATAAAGTTTCCAACGATGAGTTGATCGCGTTGCTTCGGTCCGCAGAGGAGCATGGCAAGCAACATGTGTTCTTGTATCAGACCCCAAAGGCTACGGCGCAAGACCGTATGGCCCGAGCCCGCATAACGGCGGAGTTGAAGCGCCGCAAGATCGAGGCCATCTTGGTGCAGCCAATGGTTCTCGATCAGCCAGACACGCCAACAATTGTTGACGTACGATGGGAAAGTGCGCATATCGACTTATCGGTCACCGTGAAGGAAGTCGAGCGTCGCGAATCGCAGCGATTTGCCCGGCAGGAGCACAGTGCCGACGGGAAGCGTCTCATCAAAACTTATGATGTTGTCCGTGAACGCGCAGTGAATGTCGTGCGGCTTCATCACGATGGGCTGCTTGAGATGCGGATTTCTGCTCGAAGTACCGGCTCGACCAAATACGATCAGGACGTTAAGATGTTCTGGAATCGGCTGCGCGGCATCGTGGATCTTGGTGACTATAAACCTTTACCGCTGGCGAAGTTTAAAGCAAAGTTACTCGACCCGGCTGCACTTGCAGGGGTGATTCGCTCCAGCGGGTCCACTTTGCGGAATGCAGATGGTACCGTGATGAACATGTCGTCGCGGGGCGCGGATGCAGACCTATATGGTGATGGTGGCGCAGCCGATGGCATTAGCGCTTTTGCCGCGCGCGGGGGGTTCTGTGACGGATCGAATTTCTTCTTCACCAAGAATGCTCACCTATCTAAAGATGTACATATATTGGTCTCTGGGGCGGTAAATGAATTTGCTGTCACAGCAGATTGCAGCGAGGAGGATTACCGCTATGTCCTCAGTCAAGTTAGACGCCTTAATACGTGAGTTTCCCGAAGAGGCTCAGGCATTGGAACGCCTCGTGCATTTTTTGGATCAGTATCAGGAGCAGGAGGGTAGGAGAGAATTTCCACTCGAACGGCTTTTTGAGATCGCGGAACCATCCTCTGAGCGAGTTCTGCTAAAGATTTTGCAACGTGTGTGTAAGCAGGGAGCACTTACGCGTCTTGTCAGGATTGAAAATGCGAACGGGCAGGGTCTCGCCACGTTCCCCACTGTAGATGATGTGCCCGATCAAATTTATGATTTTACGCTGGGTCGAACAATAGAAGTTGACCACGACCTGCTTCGCATTATTTATCAAACGCGCTCAAACATCCACGCAGCTTAGATGTCGCTCACCCCGCGAGAGTTTGCTCAATCCGTCGCTCATCTGCCTCAGAAGGAGCGGGTCGCCGCTCAACGGAAATATCGGCTCACCTTGCCGACCGCAGATGAGCGAGAGAACGCAGAGCTCTATTTTTTGCGCTTCCCTTATGGGGAGGACGATTCGCCACCCGTAGTCATCGTTTTTTTACACGGCATTCGGACTTGGGGAGAATGGCAAGATCGCCTCACACAGGCGTTACAAGCTGAGTATCAGGTAACGGCCCATCCAATTAAATACGGTCGAGTAGACATTCTGCGATTTCTCGTCCCATTTCTTCGGCGATCGGCAGTTAAAGAGGTCACTGAAAAAATCTCTTGTCTTGAAAGGCTTTATCCGGGGGCCAGAATTGCTATTTGCGCCCATAGCTTTGGCAGCTATTTAGTGGGTAGGATTCTGATGCGAAACCCGGCCCTAAACGTGACACGGCTTTTGCTATGCGGTTCAATCCTTCCGAGGGCGTATGGCTGGCAGAACGCCTTTCCAAATGGCAATGGAAAGAATATTGTGAATGATGTGGGTACTCGCGATATATGGCCGATAGTCGCGTATTCTTTGGTTTACGGATGCGGCGAGTCTGGTCGCTTCGGATTCGGGCACCCTTACGTCGTCGACAGATTCCATGACCTTGGTCATTGCGATTTTTTTTCGACTGAACATGTAACGAAATACTGGGTACCATTTCTAATTGAGGGGCAAGTGGTAACGTCTCCTCATACGGAAGAACGGAAGCCACCTGGCTTTTTCGCTGGTCTGTGTCTTGCTGTGCCATTGAAGATATGGGTGCCAATCGCTATGGTGGCAGCGTTGCTCTATTCCCGTTTTCCAATAGCTTGAATGGCCGATCAGTAGACGCCGAATCATGGCCATCATCGGCCGATCACCAGTTATCGCTTAGCTACCACCTCATTACGTAAGTCTTATTTGGACGGGCACTTGATGAGCTCGCCGGAATACTTTGGCGATGCAGTCTACGTAGTCGGCAAGAGATGCCGCGTAGCCTAAGTACTTCTTCGATAAGGGCCCAGTTAAATGGCCCGATATTGGTTGCACGTAGGCGGATTCTGGCCTATGGGTTGTCTAAAATCCTAGCTTGCCCCTAGAAAAATCAATGGCTTAGAGCAGCAAGTACTTCATCCTCAATTAGACGCCACGATTCTAAAAGTACATTGAAATCAATGCGATAGGCCGGTTTTCCGATGCATTGACCGAGTACATCATCGTGGTGGCATTGATCGCGGTTGCCGCCATTGCGGTCTATCAACTGTTCGGCCAGGTCGTTCGCTCCCAGACTGCCGCCATGGCGCGCGAGCTGGCCGGCGAGGACGGCACCACCGAAGCGCGCGCCGCGCAGGCAGCGGCCGGCAAGGCGTCGGCGCAGACCAAGGCGCGCACGCTCAAGTCGTTCACGGGCAACGCAAAATGATGGCTGGGCGTACGCCTGCAGCGTCGGGGCAGGGCGGCCAGGCGCTGCCTGTCGCCCTGATGCTGGCTGCATTGGCCGGTCTGGCCCTGGTTGCGCTGTACAACGTCGGCCAGACCGCCTCCGCCCGCGTCCGCCTCACCCATGCCGCCGACGCGGCGGTATACAGCGGCGCGCTGGAGCAGGCCCGCATGCTGAACCTGCTGGCGTATATCAATCGGGCCCAGGTGGCACACCAGATCGCCATGGCGCACATTGTCACGCTGGCATCCTGGGCGCAGTTCGGCCAGGCACAGTCGGCGCGGCGCACGCAGGGCAACCCTCCGGCGTCGCTGATTTCCATGCTGTTCGGCTCGGCGGCCGGTACAGCCTATGCGCGATCCAGCAGCACGGGCGATGTCGTGCCAGGGTTGGCGCGTGCCTTCCAGCAGCATGACCACGTCGTGCACCAGGTGCTGCAGCGCGCCGCCGAGGCGGCGCGGGACAGCCTGCCCGAGGCGCGGTTGCAGAGCATGCTGCGCGTACTGCGCGCCAATTATCCGGAGCACTATGCGGACCATGCCGGTGGCCACGGAGCCGCGCAGGCCGGCCCGGTGCGCCTGGCGCTGCTGCACGACAACAGCGCCGGCTATGTCGCGCAACAACGTGGCAATGGGGCCACGGGGCTGCGCGGCATGATAGAGCTGTCCGCCGGACGCCATGATTTCCTGCGTCCCCGTGACCTGACCCGCCACAGCTCCTGGATCGTGCAACGCACCTGTCCGACACGCCGGCATGAACTGCGGCGTCGCGGCGGTACCTGGCTCGACGACGAGGGCCGCTGGGGTTCGATCGATACGCTGTCATACCATGCGTTGCGCTCGAACAAGTGGATTGGTTGCTACTACCGCGAATACGCCATGGGATGGGGGCAGGCGGGCGCCTCGACCGTGAAATCCGGCGACTACGTCGACAAGCCGCCGCAGGATTTCTCGCAACAAGACTTCTGGCGTTGGGTACACGAGAACACCTTCTGGAATCTGTTCGCAGGACGCAGCAACCCGCTGGCCAATTCGTATGCCGTGGCGGGTGCGGCCCGCTGGGCCGGCAAAGGGCTGCCGTTCTACCACGACGTCAACCCGGATGCCGCGCATCAGCCGTTGCGTTTTGCCATCCAGGTGCGGCAGTCGGCCGGCTCCCTGCCCACCACCGATGCGGCGAGCAAGGTGGCGGCACCTATCGGGCGCTTTGCCGCCTCCACCGGCCTGGCCGGCGACGAGGCAGTCACCGTGGTGAGCGCCGCGGAAACCTATTTTGCACGGCCCGAGCCGAGGGCCGATGGGCGCAGCGAGTATGCCAACCTGTTCCGCCCGTATTGGCAGGCCCGCCTCAGCGCGCCTGTCGAACCCGGGGCCGGCGAGGTGGCGCCATGAACCTGCCGCGCCGATATCATGCCCAGCATGGTCAGGCCGCGCTGGAGGCCTTCCTGGCAGTGGCCTTGTTGGCGGCCTGCCTGCACGGCCTGGCGACGATCGGCGCCTTGCAGCATCGCGTGCTGCAGGCGGCTCATCTTGGCCGGCATGCCGCTTTCGCGGCGGCGCGGGGACAGCTGCGCCAGGCAACGATACCGCCCGACGCGACGGTGTCGGTCGCGCGCAGCGCCAATGACGGCCTCGGATGGGGGCCGGACGACCCGCAAGCCGCCGTGTTGTCGCAGGATTGGCTGCGCGTCGATCGCCGTTTGCTGCGGGCACAAGCCACTGTGGGCCCAGGCAGGGCGGTAGCCTTTGCACAGCGCAACGGCCCGGCCGCGCGATTGGCGATCCGACGCTACACCTCGCTGGCGGTGGGCGCGGGACACGCGGCCGGCGATTTGGCGACACAACAGCGTCTGGCCATGTCGGAAGCCGGGTGGTCGGGTGCCGCCCGGGGTACCGTCGCGGCGGCGCAGAGCCTGCACGGGCGTATGCGGGCAGTGGACGCTCCATGGGGGCGGGGGAAGTGGTCGCTCGACTGGTTGTCCGCCTGGGCCGATCTGGTGCCGGCATATCCGCGTGGTACGGAGCACTGACGCCATGCGCGCGCCACATCATGGCCTTGCTGTTGCCGGCCGCCGGCCGGGTTCCCGCGCCGGTTTGTTGCGATTCCGCCTGGCGCACCTGGGCGGCGGCTGCATGGCCGTGGCGGGGTTGCTGGTGCCGCCGGCGCTGTCCGCCGGCATGCTGCCCCGTCCCGACGAGTTGGCGCTGCCGCCCGGCAGCGAGCAAACGTCCCTGGGCGAAGGGCTGCGCTTATACGGCATGCCCGCCGATATACGGTTGCTCGACATACCCCTGCCCGTTGCCGATGCCGTTCCGCTGCTGACGGCGCGCCATCCTTCACTGTCCGACCTGGGGGTCTATCCGGGACGGGCCGTGTTGTCGGGACGCGTTGGCGCGGACCTCTGGGTCATCATGCTGGAGCCCGCAGGGCCACGGCGCTCGCGGGGCAGCATTTCGGTGCTGGGAGGCAAGCCCGATACGTCGCGCGCCAGCCTCGGCCGCCGGCTCGGGATGCCGGCCGGTGCGCGGCTGCGCCTTGATTTCGCTGCCCGGGAGCAAGGCGGGCAAGTCACGCACCAGGTATGGACGCTGGCGCTGCCCTTGTCCGCCGCGCGTCGCGCCGTCGACGATGGCTTGCGGCGCGCCGGCTGGCGCCGCGACGCCGCCAGGCCGGAGCCGCAACACTGGGTGCGCGGCGCCGCGCGGCTGGTCGTCAGCATCGTCGAGGCGGACGGCGGCAGCGGAATCCTGGTGCAGCACCACGAGGCCAGCGAGCCATGAAGATCACCATTGCTTCATTGAGGTCGCACGCGCGTTCGTTGGGCGTGTACGCCTTCGCCCTGGGCGCCGGCCTGCTGGCCGCCTGGGCGGCCCGCGAGCATATTCAGGCCCGTGTGCGGGAAATCGAGCGCGAGGCGGAAGTCGTGATGGCCGAACGGCTGGTGGCGGCCGAAGACCTGCCTGCCGGCACGCGCCTGCAGGCAGCCCACCTGGCGGTGCGGGACATCCCGTTGCCGTGGGTCACCAGCGGCATGCTGGAGCCCGACGCGGCCGATCACGCCATTGGCGCGGTGCTGGCAAATGATGTCGGCCAGGGAGATCCGCTGCTCGATATGCACCTGGTGCGGGAAGCAGCCGCGCCACCGGTGTCGGAGCTGCTGGCGGCCGGCCGGCGCGCGGTCACGTTGCCGGCCGATGAGATCAATGCTGCCTCGGGAATACTGCGGGCTGGAGATGTCATCGATCTGTACGTATCGTTCGCGCATCGCGGCCAGCAGCTCACGGCGCCGCTATTGCAGGGCGTGCGGGTCCTTGCCGCGGGCGGCGGGCCGGACGCCGCGCCGTCGATCACGCTCGACACCACGCCCCAGGACGCAATCAAGCTCATCGCCGCGCGCCAGGCGGGAGCCCTGACGGCCATGCTGCGCCACCGGGGCGATGCGGCCGTGCCCGGGCCTTCCACTTCCGGCGACCTGGCGGCCCTGATGGGGCTCGAGGCCCCCGGCGCCTCGCCCCGGCGCGCCGTCCAGATCCTTTATGGCGATCGCGTGGATGCCGAGGCGCCACGCGACCCGGATGGCGCGGCGGCCGATCTTCCCGCCCGGGGGGCGCCATGAGGGTGCCGCTCATGATCGCGATGTTGTGCGCCATGGCCATGCTGGCGTGGCCAGGCGCAGCGGCCGAGCCATTGCCGCTGACGCTCGAGGTCGGCCAGACCCACGTGGTGCGCCACGCGGGAGTCACCCGCGTGGCGGTGGGCAATGGCCAGGTGCTCAGCGCGGTGTCCGTCGATGGCCGCGAGGTCGTGCTGTTCGCCCGCCAGGAGGGCATGTCGTCGGTGCATGTCTGGACGCCCCGGGGTGTCGGCGCGGCGTATCAGGTGCAGGTCCGGCCGGCAGGCTGGTCGCACATGCAGGAAGAAGTGCGGGCGTTGCTGCGGCACATTCCCGCGGTGCGCAGCAGCCTGGTGGGCGACAGCATCGTGCTCGAGGGCGAAGACCTGGCCGATGACGACCGCGCCCGCGTCGCGGCGTTGGCGCAGCGCTATCCGCGCATTCTCGATTTCACTGGCCAGGTCGGCTGGGACCGCATGGTGCTGCTGGACGTGCAGGTCGTCGAACTGCCCAGTTCGCGCTTGCGCGAATTCGGCGTGCAGTGGGACGGCGTCACGCAGGGGGGGCTGCAGGCGGGAGTGGTATGGCAGCCTGGCTCGAGCGCGCGGCCGGGCGAAGCCGTCGAGGCTCCGCCGCTGACGGTCGCCGGGTTGGGCGCCTTCGGATACTTCGGCGCGAACGCGCTGCTGTCGTCGCGCATCGCCGCGCTGGCGCAGCAGGGCGAGGCCGTCATGCTGGCGCAACCCCAGTTGCTGGCGCGCAGCGGCACCACCGCGTCGTTCCTGGCCGGCGGCGAGGTGCCCTATACCTCCACCGACGCGCAGGGCAACCCCAATACCGAGTTCAAGCCGTACGGTGTCTCGCTCAACATCACGCCGCGCATCGACCGCAACGGCACCATACGTTCGCGCATCGACGTCGAGGCCAGTTCGATCGACACTTCGCTCAGCGCAGAAGGCGGCCCGGCCTTGCGGACGCGCCGTGCTTCCACCGAGTTCAATGTCCGCTCGGGGCAGACGCTGATCCTGGGCGGTTTCCTGTCGCGTGAACGCTCCAGCGAGCGCAGCGGCCTGCCATTTTTGCAGGACATCCCGCTGGTGGGCGTGCTGTTCTCGGGTCGGCGCGAGCAGCGCAAGCAGACCGAGCTGGCCATTTTCGTGACGCCGCGCATCGTGTCCCAGGATCACCCTGAACTGGCTGCGCGGGTCGCGCGTGGCCACCAGGTACTGGACCAGGCCTTTCCCGACCCACCGCCACTGGGCACCGCCGCGCCGGGGCCGGGCGAGCCCGACTGGAGCTCTCATATGGGCCCCGGCTCCCAGTGGCAGGCCACGGGCGGTCCCGCGTTTTCCCAAGGAGGCAATTGATCATGCTTGACATACACATGACGTTCGAGGACGGGCAGCAGCGTACGGTACGCGGGCAATTGCCATTGGTGATCGGCCGCGCGCCGCAGTGCGGCCTGCGCATCGCCAACTGGCGGGTCGCCAAGCGCCACGCCCGGATCGATTGCCAGGACCAGGCCCTGGAGCTGGAAGACCTGGGGTCGCTCGGCGGCACTTTCGTCAACGGGGTGCGCATTACCGTGCACCGGCCGGTACTGCCGGGCGACGACGTGTTGATCGGCCCCTGCCGCTTGCGCGTGCGAAGGGTGGCTGACGAGCCCCGGGACGCCGGGGGCGATGAGCATCCGGCCGGGCCGGTTATCCAGGATGCGGGGCCTGCCCACGCTCCCGCTCCGGCTGCCAGGACCGCGTTGGCGCTGTTGCCGCATCGCCGCCGCCTGCATGCGGCACTGCTGCAGGCCCTGGACCTGCGGCGCCGCGATGTGGCGGGCATGAGCGACGGCCTGTTGCGCAGCGAGGCGCAGCGGCTGCTCGGCGCCATCGTGGCCGCGGACCCGGAGATTCCCGCCCATGCGGATCGCGCCGCCCTGTGCCGCGACGTGCTGGACGAGGCGGTCGGGCTGGGGCCGCTGGAGCCGCTGCTGGCCGATGCCGGCATCAGCGAGATCATGGTCAACCGCTATGACGAAATCTACATCGAGCGCCAGGGACGCCTGTCGCGCCACGATGCGGCATTCAGCAGCGAGGATTCGGTGCGCTGGGTGATCGAGCGTATCGTGGCACCGGTCGGCCGGCGCATCGATGAAAGCGCCCCCATGGTCGACGCGCGCTTGCCGGACGGCTCTCGTGTCAACGCGGTGATCCCCCCGGTTGCCCTGAAAGGCGCCAGCCTGACAATACGCAAGTTCCCGGCGCGGCGCCCGCAGATGGCCGATCTCATCGGGTCCGGTTCGATCGACCGGCCGATGGCCGAGTTTCTTTACCTGTGCGTGCGCGCGCGCAAGAATATCATGGTGTCCGGCGGCACGGGGTCGGGCAAGACCACGCTGCTGAACATCCTGTCCAATGGCATTCCGGAAGGCGAACGCATCGTCACCATCGAGGACGCGGCCGAGCTGCGGCTGGACCATGAACATTTGATTGCACTCGAGGCGCGGCCGGCCAACCTGGAGGGGCGTGGCCGCATCGATATCCGCGAACTGGTGCGCAACGCCCTGCGCATGCGCCCTGATCGCATCGTGGTGGGCGAATGTCGCGGCGCCGAGGCGTTCGACATGCTGACGGCCATGAACACGGGCCACGAGGGCTCGCTGACCACGCTGCATGCCAACTCGCCGCGCGACGCGCTGGGCCGGCTGGAAGCCATGGTGCTGATGGCCGGGATGGATCTGCCCCTGGCCGTCGTACGCGAGCACATCGGCGCCAGCATCGACATCATCGTGCAGCAGGCCAGGCTGTCGGACGGACGCCGGGTGGCTACCTCCATTGTCGAAATCACCGGCCTGGAAAGCGGGCGCATCCAGCTGCAGGAACTGTTCCGTTTCCAGCAGGGGCGGGGGTTCATCGGCTGCGGCCTGTTGCCCAGCTTTGCCGACGACTGGCGGGCCGCCGGCATCGCGCTGGATGCCGGCATGTTCTGCGGCAACGCAGACTCCGGCTTCACGGCGAACGGACAGGCATGATCTGGCTGGCAGTCGCCATGACGATGGCGTCCGCGGGCGTGCTGGTCTGGCGCGCGCAGGCCTGGTTCGGGCCGGCGTTGCGGCGCTACCGCCAGCTCTACACCCAGGATGCCGGCGTGCGGCTCGGCGAGATCTTCCTGTTTATCGACCCCGCGCAGCTATGGCTGGCGGCCATGGTGCTGGCGGTGCTGGCCGGTCTTTTTGGCTTCGCCTTCAGCGGCAGCACGCTGCTGGCATGCGGCGCCGCGCTATTGGCGGCGCGGCTGCCGCGCTACTTGGTCGACCGCCTGCGGCGCCGCCGGCTGGCCCGCTTCGACCAGCAATTGCCGGGCGCCTTGCTGGCGCTGGCCTCGGCCTTGCGGGCCGGCGTCAGCGTGGCCACGGCATTGCGGCACATCGTCGATCACAGCGAGGCCCCGCTGGCGCAGGAATTCGGGTTGATGCTGCGCGAACAGCGCCTGGGGGTTTCCTTCGATGCCGCGCTGGCCAACCTGAACGGTCGCGTGCCGTCCGAGGCCAGCGCCCTGGTGGCCGCCGCGCTGCGCGTGGCCACCCATACCGGCGGCAACCTGGCCGAGACGCTGGACGGCATTGCGCGGACGCTGCGCGAACGCCTGCAACTGCAAGGCAAGGTGCGTGCCCTGACCGCGCAGGGACGCCTGCAGGCGTGGATCATGGGCGGCTTGCCCCTGCTGCTGATGTGGGTGCTGGATCGCATGGAACCGGACGCCATGGCGGTGCTGTGGCACACCCCGGCAGGCTGGGCCGTGCTGGCCTTGATGGCGGGGCTGGAGACGGTCGGCGTGGCGTTGATCCGGCGCATCGTGGACATTGACATCTGATGCTCTCGATGCTGGCAATCTGCCTGGCTGGCGCGGGCACGACGGTAGCGGCCTGGCTGCTTGCCCGGCCATTGGTCAATGCGCCGGCTGCGCCCGACACGCACGAGCGCATGCCGTGGGCGTGGCGCGTGGCGTGGCCATGGCTGTCCGTCGTGGCCACGGCATGCGGGCCCTGGTTGCCATGGCGGTTGCGCGCCCGCCTGGCGCGCGCGGTGGCGCAGGCGGGGTTGCCTGCCGAGGTCACGGCCGCCCACGCCGCCGCCCTGGTCGGCTGCGCGGCCCTGTCGGGCATGGCGGCCGGCATCGCCGTGGCGTGGTGGGCCAATGCGCCGGCCGCCGCGCCCTTGCTGGCGTCCGCCGGCGCCATGCTGGGCGGCGGCTGGCCAGCCGTCTGGGCGCATAGCCGGGCGCGGCGTCGCCGCCGGCGCATCGGACGGGAGCTGCCGTTCGTGCTCGATATGATGACGCTGTGCGTCGAGTCGGGGCTGGGCCTGCACGGCGCCCTGCAACAGGCCGAGCAACATGGACCGCCGGGACCGTTGCGCCAGGAACTGGGCCGCGCCTTGGCCGACATGCGGGCCGGCATGCCGCGCGCGGCCGCGCTCAAGGCGCTTGCCGAGCGCGCCGACGAGCCGGCCGTACGCAGTTGGGTGGCAGCCCTGAGCCAGGCGGACGGCCTGGGCATGAGCATGGGGGCGTTGCTGCGGGGGCAGGCGGCACAGTGCCGGACCGATCGCTTCCAGCGCGCCGAGAAGCTGGCCATGGAAGCGCCCGTCAAGATGCTGCTGCCCTTGATCGGTTGCATTTTCCCTTGCACCTTCATCGTCCTGGCCTTTCCCATCGCGGTGCAGTTATGGCAGGCGGCACAGTGACGCCGCGCGCGCGCCGTCCGCCGGCCGGGGGCCGTCTCCGGCTGGTGCGCGCGCAAGGCGCGCTCGGACGGCTGCGCGGCCTGCTGTGCCGCGGGCGCCCGCCGGGACCGCGCAGCGGATTGTGGCTGGCGCCGTGTCGTGCCATCCACACCCTGGGCATGCGCTATCCCATCGATGCGGCGTTTCTCGACGCCGACGGCCGGCTGCTGCGCCTGGCGCGCAACCTGCCGCCCGGCCGCGTGGCGGTATGCCTGCGCGCGGCATCGGTGGTGGAACTGGCGGTCAATCGCGTGGATACGCCGCTGCGCTATCGCCGTCGCCTGCGCGTCGCCGTGCGCCGCGCGCCAGCGCCCGGCAACCGCAAGCCGTGCGGCTGACGCCGCCAGGCGCTATGAGGCCGGCACGAAGAACCGTTCGCGCAGGGGCTGCAGGCCGATGCGGTCCAGTATTTCATTGAGCCGTTCGGCCGGCTTGCGGCGCGGCAGGTTCTTGTAGTGGGCGATGATCAGCTCGTTCTTCATCGAGTGTTCCCAGCCCACCAGTTCCGTGACGCTGACCTGGTAGCCATGCGCCTCGAGCTGCAGGCAGCGCAGCACGTTGGTGATCTGGCTGCCGAATTCGCGGGTGTGCAGCGGATGGCGCCAGATCTCGGCCAGCGGGTCGGCCAGCGCGCGCCCTTTGTTCTTGCGCAGCACGGCGGCCACCTCGGCCTGGCAGCAGGGCACCACGACGATGTACTTGGCGTGCTTTTCCAGCGCGAACCGGATGGCGTCGTCGGTGGCGGTGTCGCAGGCGTGCAGCGCAGTGACCACGTCCACGCGCGCGGGCAGCTGCCCGGAGGCGATCGATTCGGCCACCGACAGGTTCAGGAACGACATGCCGTCGAAGCCGAGTCGCGCGGCCAGCGCCTGCGACGAGGCTACCAGTTCGGCGCGGGTCTCGATGCCGTAGACGTGCGAGTCGTCTTGCAGCGCCTTGAAGAACAGGTCGTACAGGATGAACCCCAGGTACGACTTGCCGGCGCCGTGGTCGACCAGGGTGACGGTGCCCCGCTCGGCCTTGACGTCGCGCAGCAGGGGCTCGATGAACTGGAACAGGTGGTACACCTGCTTGAGCTTGCGGCGGCTGTCCTGGTTCAGCTTGCCGTCGCGCGTCAGGATGTGCAGTTCCTTCAGCAGTTCGACGGATTGGTCGGGGCGGATCTCGGGGGCAGGGGACATCGGGGCGGCGCGCCGCGAGCGCGGCTGGCGAAAACCGGTATTTTACTGAAACCCGCGCCGCCGCCCCGCCGGTTGCCGGCTCAGTCCTGCGGGAATACCGGCTCGCCCAGGTTCAGCATCAGGCGGTTGGCCCAGGCGAAGATGGCGTCCGAATGCAGCAGGTCCAGCACTTCGGCGTCGCTCAGGCCTACGTCCTTCAACGCCTGGATGTCGGCCGCCGAGATCTCGGCCGGACGCTCGGTAATGGCGATCGAGAAGCGGGCGATGGCCTGTTCGCGCGGCGTGGTGCCGGCGCTGGCGGGGTCGTCGAACACCTGCTCGACCACGTCGTCGCGCTTGGCCAGCTGGGTGAAGCGCTGGGCATGCACCGATGCGCAGTACACGCAGCCGTTGATGCGCGACACCACGGTGGCACCCAGCTCGCGTTCGGCGCGCGGCATGCCGCCGGGCGCGTACATGATGGCGTTGAAGGCGGTCGAGCGCTGGCGCAGGATTTCCGGCTGGTGCACCAGGAACAGGTAGTAGTCGGACACCTTGGCCTTGGGATGGCTTTCTTCCAGCACCGCGATCTGTTCGGGACTGGCGCGCTCGACATCGACCACGTCCAGCCAGGCGCGCCATTCGAGCGTTTCGTTGGTGAAGCCGTGCGATTTGATGATGCGGCTCATGCGGACTCCTCGAGGGCTTTCATGGCTTTCAGGCCGGCAACCAGGCGCACCTGGTACGACAGGAAGGCGATCAGTTGCGACAATGCCACCACCGCGGGGGTGGACAGGCCGGCGGCGGGCAGCGTATGCAGCGCGGCGCGGTCGCCTTCGACCGGCTTTTCGATCAGCTTGCGGGTGAAGGCCAGGATGGCGGCCAGCCTGGCGTCGCCGGCATCGGCCGGCTCGCCGCGCTCCGCCAGTTCGACCAGCGCTGGCGCGGCGCCGCTGGCCGCCAGGCGCTCGCGATAATGCGCGGCCAGTTCCGGCGCGGGCGTCAGGCGGCAGGCATACAGCGCCACCAGCAGGCGCTCCTGCAGCGGCAGGCCGGGCAAGGCCGGGTCGAACAAGGCGTCATAGCTGCCCTGGGTGGCCGCGACCACCTTGTCGCGCTGGTGGCGCACCGCGTGGGTCTTGCTGCCTGGCGCCAGGCCGACCAGGCGGTCGACCAGGTCGGCGGCGGAATGGGGGCGATCTTGCATATGCAGGCTCCTCGGGGTTATTGAGTGGCGGCGCGTGCCGCCACGGCGTCGCGCAGGAATTCCAGCACGGCCGGCCAGGATTCGGCGTCGGCGCGGGCGTTGGGGGCGGGGCTGCCGCCGCTGGTGCTGATGCGACCCGAGACCGGGTGCGCGTATACCAGTTGCGTGGTGGGTACGTACGGAAACAGGATCGAGTGGCCGCCGCCCTCGTAGTTCAGCCATCGCACCGGGTACGGGTGTCCGGCCTCGCGCAGGGAATCGCGCACCATGCGCGAATACAGCGAAGAGGGCCATGAGCCGTCGTCGGTGCCGGACAGCAGCATGACCGGGCCCTGGATGCGCTCGACGGGGATGCGGGCGCGCGCCACGGCGTCCGGGTCTTGCAGTGCTGTCAGGATGGCCCGCTCGTGGCGGTGCGGCGCCGGGCCCTCGTCGAAAGGGGCCCAGGTCGCGGTGCGGTTGCCTTCCCAGACGTGCGGCAGCGGCTTGCCGCCGAGCAGCCAGGCCGGGCCTTCGCGGCCGATCCTGGGGTCGCAGGCGTTCTGCGCGCTATGCACCACCGCGCCCGGCACGTAGGCGACCACGGCCGAGACTGCCTCCGGGAAGGTCGCGCCCAGCAACAGCACCAGTTCGCCGCCGCGCGACTGGCCGCTGACCGCGACGAAGTCGTGGGCCGGCTTGAGCGTGCGCCGCATCCAGGCCAGCCCGGTCTGGAAGTACTCCAGCGGCGTGTTGGAGATGTAATCGGACAGCCCGGGCGCCTTGAAGTAGGCCAGCGCCAGCGCCGCGTAGCCGCGCGAGGCGTATAGGGCGGCGCGCGGTTCGTTGATGCCGCCGCCCGAGCCGTTCAGGATCATGACTGCCGGATGGGGGCCCGGCCCGGCGGGCGTGTACAGCACGCCGACCAGTCCGTCTTCGCGGATCTCGCGGCGTGTCACGCCGTTGGCCGCCAGGCGCTGCACCAGTTCGCCCTCGAGCGCCACGCCGGGCGCGCGCACGGTGACCTGGGTGCGCAGCGGCTCGACGACGGCCGAATGGAAGTAAGTGCGGCTGGCGCCGTCTTCGGGCACCTGCGCCCAGATCAGCCCCATCGGGCTGACGTCCTGGTAGCTGCCGGAGGCGGGCGCATCGCGCGACAAGTCGATGCTGCCGGCCGCGTCGGCGCGGTAATGCGCGCTGCTGGTCCAGGCGATGCCGTCGCGCAGCGTGCGGGTGGCGACCTCGACGGACTGGCCGGGCGCCAGTCCATCCACGCGGATCTGGCGGGCGACGTCGATCAGGTCGTCGGCGGGGGTGATGCGAAGCGTGGGCCGGGTCATGCTGGGCTCCATGAAAATCCGGGATCCGCCGCGCCGGCAATCGGCGCGGCGGGCGGCGGCGGGGGTTACTGTGCGTCCGCCTTGCTGACCATCTGCGCGGCGGTGCGGTCGCTGGTCATCGGCGTGACCTTCAGGCCCTTGCGGGCCGCCCAGATGTTCTTGTAGTGGTACAGCGGGATCACTCCCACGTCGTCCGACACCACCTGCGCCGAGGTGCGCAGGATGGCCTCGCGCTTGGCTGTGTCGAATTCCGCCGTGGCCTGCGCCAGCGCCTGGTCGACCTTGGGATTGCTGTAGTGGCCCCAGTTCGAGGCGCCCAGACCCTTGTCGGGCGCGACCGTGGCCAGCACATTGACCAGCGCATAGCTGGCCTCGCCGGTGCCGTTGCCCCAGGCCAGCATGCTGACCGCGTATTCATTCTTGCGCGCGCGGCTGGAGTAGACGGCCCACGGCATGACCTCCACCTTGGTCTTGACGCCGATGCGGGTCCAGAACTGCGCTACCGCCTGCGCTGTCTCGGGGCCTTGCGGATAGCGGTCGTTGGGCACGTGCATGGTCAGGTTGAAGCCCTCGGGGTAGCCCGCCTCGGCCAGCAGGGCCTTGGCGCGCTTGGCGTCGTAGGCGATGTCGCGGATATCCGGGTTGTAGCCGAAGGTGTCCTTGGGCATCCACTGGTTGGCCACGGTGGCGGCGTCCTGCAGGATCCGGTCGACGATGGCGGGGCGGTTGATGGCGATGCTGAGCGCCTGGCGCACCCGCACGTCCAGCAGCGGGTTCTTCGGCAGCGGCTTGCCGGCGTTGTCGGTGATGTACGGATTGGGCGCGGGGTTGAAGCTGGGCTGCAGCAGCATGACGCGCAGGCCGTCGTACGGGAACACCGTCACGCCCGGTGACTTCTTGAGCTTGTCCAGGTCGGACACCGACACCTTGTCGATCACATCCACGTCGCCGGCCAGCAGCGCGGCGGTGCGGGCCGCGGCGTTGTTGATGTAGCGGTAGTTGACCTTGTCCCAGACCTGCTTTTCGCCCCAGTAGCTTTCATTGCGCGCCATGACGACGCGGTCGCCCGGCGTGTAGGACACGAACTTGTACGGGCCGGTGCCGATGACGGCCTTGCCCGAGTTGTAGTCTTCGGTGCTGGATTTTTCGCCGACGTGCTTGCTGACGATGTGCACCGAGGCCAGGTTGAGTGGCAGGTCGGGGTTGGGGATCTTGGTCTTGATGACCAGCGTCAGCGGGTCGGGCGCCTGCATCGATTCGATGGTGCGCAGGTAGCCGGCGAAGGTGGCGACACTGCCCGGCACGTCGCGGGCGCGCGTATACGAGAAGATGACGTCTTCGGCGGTGAACGGCTGGCCGTCCTGCCACTTGACGTCGGGGCGCAGCTTGAATTCCCAGGTGGTGTTGTCGAGCGGCTTCCAGCTCACGGCCAGGCCGGGCTGCAGCTTGTTCCACTTGTTCTCGACCAGCAGGTCCCAGAAATGCAGGTCGACCGAGCGGTCGCCGGCGTGGTTGTTCAACTGCGGGTCCAGCGATGAAAGGGGGTCGGCGAAGCCGATGCTCAGGTCGTCCGCGGCGGCGGCGGCCGACAGGCCCACGAGGGCGGCGGCGAGGGAGGTCAGGATCAGGCGCTTCATGGTTCGGGTTTCCATTGGGAGGATTGGGGGCGGCGGCGAGCCGGCCGGTTCATTTCCCGTCATTCAGGTGACAGGCGCTCAGGTGGTTGATGGCAATGCCTTTCAGCGTGGGCGCTTCGACTTTGCAGCGCGGCATGGCGTGCGGACATCGCGGATGGAAATGACAGCCGGTGGGCGGGTCCAAGGGGCTGGGGATCTCGCCCTTGATGGCGGTGAAGGTCTTGTGGCGCGCGTCCAGGCGCGGGATCTCCGCCAGCAGCGCCTGGGTATAGGGATGGTTGGCACGGCGGAAAACCTGCTCGACCGGTGCGCTCTCGACCACGCGCCCCAGGTACATGATGACCACGCGGTCCGACAGGTGTTCGACCACGCCCAGGTCGTGGCTGATGAACAAGTACGTCAGGTTGAGTTCCTCGCGCAGGTCCATGAACAGATTGAGGATCTGCGCCTGGATCGATACGTCGAGGGCGGCCACGGCCTCGTCGCAGACCAGTGCCGACGGTTGCACGGCCAGCGCCCGCGCGATGCCGATGCGCTGGCGCTGGCCGCCGCTGAACTGGTGCGGGTAGCGATGGCGCAGCGCCGGGTCCAGGCCGGCGCGCCGCAACTGGGCGCTGACATAGTCGTCCAGTTCGCCGCGGCCGGCGATGCCGTGGATGGCGGCCGCCTCGCCGACAATCTGGTCGACGCGCAGCCGCGGGTTCAGGCTGGCGTACGGGTCCTGGAAGATCATCTGCACCTTCAGGCGCGCGCGATGCGCCTGGCGGGCATCCATGCGGCCGCGCGGCAGGCCGTCGAACCACACTTCGCCCGCCGAGGGCGGCAGCAGCCCGGCGGCGATGCGGCCGAGCGTCGATTTGCCGCAGCCCGACTCGCCCACCAGGCCGACCACTTCGCCGGGCCGCACCAGCAGGTCGACGTGGTCGACGGCGCGCGTCACCGCAGGCGGCCGGGCCAGCCCGAGCCGCTGTGCCAGCCGTCCGGCGGCGCCTACGCGGCGTTCGCCGAAGCGCTTGCTGACTTGCCGCAGTTCGATCATGGGCGCCGGCGCCATGGCGGGAGCGTTCATGCCACCTCCGCGATCTTGAGAGTCGGGTAAAAGCAGCGCACCAGGCGGCGCGGCACGGGTTGTGTCATGGCGGGACGCTCGCCGCAGGCGGCGCCGGCGCGCGGGCAGCGCGCCGCGAACGCGCAGCCGGCCGGCAGCTCGAGCAGGTTTGGAGTCATGCCGGGGATCTGGCGCAGGCGCTGGCCGCGGCGGTTGTTGCCGGGCAGGCTGCCGATCAGGCCGGCGGTGTAGGGGTGCAGCGGCGCGTCCAGCACGTCATCGACGGGACCGTGCTCGACGATGCGGCCGGCGTACATTACGGCGACTTCGTCGGCCAGCCCGGCCACCACCGACAGGTCGTGGGTGATCCAGATCAGGCTGGTGCCGTGCTGGCGCGCCAGCTTCTGCACTTCGGACAAAATCTGCGCCTGGATGGTGACATCCAGCGCGGTGGTCGGCTCGTCGGCGATGATCAGGTCGGGGCGGTGCAGCAGCGCGATGGCGATCGCCACGCGCTGGCGCATGCCGCCCGACAACTGGTGGGGGTAGGCGCGCAGCCGGTCTTCGGGGCTGGGGATGCCCATCATGCCGAGCGTGTCGCGCGCCAGCGCGCGCGCCTGCGCGCGCGTCATGCGGCTGTGGGCGCGTACGGCCTCGATCATTTGCGCGTCCACCCGCAGCACCGGGTTGAGCGTCATCATGGGGTCCTGGAAGATCATCGCAATGCGGTTGCCCTGCAGGGCGCGCAGTTCGCGCGGCGCCAGGCGGGCCAGGTCGCGGCCCTGGAACAGCACTTCGCCGCCGACGATGCGGCCCGGCGCATCCACCAGCCCCATGATCGAGAAGCCGGTCACCGACTTGCCCGAGCCGGACTCGCCCACCAGGCCCAGGATGCGGCCGCGCTCCAGCGTGAAGGACACGCCATCGACCGCCGGCAGCACGCCGGCGCGCGTGAAGAAGTGGGTGCGCAGGTCGCGCACTTGCAGGGTGGCCGGTGCGCCGGCGGCAGGCTGGGGCGCGGCGGTCATTTGTGCGTCCTTGGGTTCAGCACGTCGCGCAGGCGGTCGCCCACCAGGTTGATGGCCACGATGGTCACCAGCAGCGCGATGCCGGGGTAGAAGCTGATCCAGTAATCGCCCGACAGCATGTACTGGTAGCCGTTGGAAATCAGCAGGCCCAGCGACGGCTCGGTGATCGGCACGCCCAGGCCCAGGAAGCTGAGGGTGGCCTCCAGCGTAATGGCGCGCGCAATCTGCAGCGTGCCGATCACGATCAGCGGCGGCAGGCAATTGGGCAAAATGTGCCGCAGCATGATGCGCCAGCCGGGAATATCCAGGCAGCGCGCCGCCTCGACGTATTCGCGGCGCCGTTCGACCAGCGCCTGGCCGCGCGCGGTGCGCGCGTAGTAGGCCCATTCCAGGATCACCAGCGTCAGCACCACGTTGCCGACTCCCTTGCCCAGGTAGGCCAGGATCATCATCGCCACCAGGATCGAGGGGAACGACAGCAGCAGGTCGACCACGCGCATGATGAGCGCGTCGACGCGCCCGCCGGCGTAGGCCGCCAGCAGGCCCATCAGCGTGCCCACCACGCCGGCGATCAGCGCCGAGCCCACGCCCACCATCAGACTGATCCGCAGGCCGTACAGGATGCCGGAATACAGGTCGCGGCCCTGGCCGTCGGTGCCCAGCAGGTAGACGTAGGTGCCCAGGCCGTTTTCCGAGCCGGGCGGCAGGCGCGCATCGAGCACGTCCAGCTGCAGCAGGTCGTAGGGGTTCTGCGGCGTGATCCACGGGGCCAGCGCGGCGGCCAGGATCAGCACCGCCGACACTGCCAGGCCCAGTACCGCGACCCGGGAGGCGAAGAATTCCGCCAGGTTGCGGCGCCACGGCGATTCGCGGCGCAGGGGGATGGCGACGGTATTCATCGGGCGGCCTCCGCTTCGAGCCGCACCCGCGGGTCCAGCAGCTTATAGAGAATGTCGACGGCCAGGTTTAGCGTCACGAACAGGCAGACGATCACCACCAGGTACGACACGATGACCGGCCGGTCCAGGGCGTTGATGCTGTCCAGGATCAGCTTGCCGGCGCCCGGCCACGAGAAAATGCTCTCGGTGACGACCGCGAAGGCGATGGTCGAGCCCAGTTCCAGCCCCAGCACCGTGACCAGCGGGATCAGTGTGTTGCGCAGCACGTGCACGCCGACTACGCGCAGCGGCGACAGGCCCTTGGCGCGGGCGAACTTGACGTAGTCGAGCGGCAGCACTTCGCGCACGCCGGCGCGGGTCAGCCGGATCACCAGCGAGATCTTGAACAGCGACAGGTTCAGCGCCGGCAGGATCAGATGGCGCAGGCCGTCGAGCGTCAGCCATGACCACTGCGCGCCCAGCAGCTCGCGCGTCGCGCCGCGCCCGCTGGCCGGCAGCCAGCCCAGCGATACGCTGAAGGCCATGATCAGCATCAGGCCGACCCAGAACGTGGGCAGCGAAAAGCCCACGATGCTGCCGGCCATCAGCGCCTTGGACAGCGGGTGCTCGGGGTACAGGCCGGCCAGCAGCCCGAGCGGCAGGCCGATCACCACCGCCAGCAACAGTGCGGCCACGGCCAGTTCCAGCGTGGCCGGCATGCGGTCGAGGATGAGCTGGATGGCCGGCATGTTGTAGACGAAGCTGTTGCCCAGGTCGCCATGCAGGGCGCCGGACAGGAAGGCCAGGTACTGGCGCCACAGGGGCTGGTCCAGGCCCAGCCGGGCGATGATGCGCGCGCGCTCGACCTGGTCGACATCCTGGCCGATCAGGATGTCGACCGGGTTGCCGATGGCGTGCAGGCCGATGAAGACGATCAGCGTCATCAACAACACCACCACGAGCGCCTGGGCCAGGCGGCGAAGCAGCCAGGCGGTCATGCGAGCGGCTCCTGCACGCCCTCGGCAGGCACCCATTCGTCGCCGTACACCTCGGGCTCGGCAAAGGCTTCCATGTTGGCGTAGTGCTGGGCCACGTCCTCGCGGTAGAGCAGGCCGGCGATGCCCTGCGCCAGGCGCTTGGCGCCGTCGCTGATGGCGGGGATGTCGCCCGACACGGTGCCGTGCGTCAGCGCGGCGGGGTAGGCGAAGCAGTGCACGCGCTCCAGGCCCGGGCAGGCGCCCGGCGCTTTTTCCTGCAGCTCGAAGGCCGGGCCGAGGTCGGGGGAGTCGGTGAGCTCCTGGTCTTCCTGGCCGGGCGGCGGTGTGTAGCGGTCTCCCCAGGCGCGCACGTGCGGCGCCAGGGCGGCGAACTCCGGCCGCGCATGCCAGTCGATGCGGAATCCGGTCGACAGGATCAGGAAGTCCAGCGCGAACACGCCGCGCGGCGTGGCGATGCGGATCTCGTCGCCTTGCATGCTGGCATCCAGCACCGGGCAGCCGAGGTTGAAGCGCGCATTGGGGTGGGCCGACACGCGCAGGGTGCTGCCGCGCGGCGGCGGCACCTGCTGCACATTGATGTAGTGGCGGATCTTCCATTTCCAGTCGTCGGGCAGGCCCAGGTGGCCGTGCACCAACCCGGCATTGCCGGCGCCCTTGCCCTTGTTGACGCGCGGGATGTCGGCGCGGCGGATCAGCAAGTCGACGCTGGCCGCGCCGGCTTCCAGCGCGGTGGCCGCGCTGTCCATGGCCGAGGCGCCGGCGCCGATCACGCCGACCCGCTTGCCGGCCAGCGTGGCGTAGTCCATCGGGTCCGACGAATGCGCCCAGCGGTTGCGCGGCAGGGCGCGCGCGAATGCCGGCACATAGGCGCCGCCCAGGCCGTCGCGGCCAGTCGCCAGCACGACGCGGCGCGCCAGCACGCAGGCCGGGCCCGCCGGCGACAGGATATCCAGTTGCACCACGCCATCGCCGCGCGGCGCCACGCGCTGCACGTCATGCAGGTTGCGCACGTCCAGGTCCAGCACGCGGCGGTACCAGCGCAGGTAGTCCATCCATTGCAGGCGCGGGATCTTGTCCAGCTCTTCCCAGGCCCGCGCGCCGAACTGCGCCTCGAACCAGGCCCGGAACGTCAGCGCCGGCAGGCCCAGGGCAGGACCGGTCAGTTGCTTGGGCGAGCGCAGCGTTTCCATGCGCGCGGTGGTGGCCCACGGGCCTTCATAGCCTTGCGGCGCGCGATCGAAGACAGGGGCCTGCACGCCCAGGTGATGCAGCGCGGCGGCCGCCGCCAGGCCGGCCATGCCGCCGCCGATGATGGCGACGTCCAGCACGGGTTGGCCATCGACGGTACAGGGCGGCACCCAGCGCCGGGCCGGCAGGTCCAGCCAGGCCAGGTCCTGGCGCAGGCGCGCTTCCAGCGCGGCCAGGCCCGGCGGAGAGCTTGCGGCGGTCAAGGTCATGATGCGGAATCCGAAAGAGGGGCGGGATCGCCGTAGATCAATTGCAGCAGCGCGGCGTGCTCGCTGGCCGCATGGCGCACGAAGCCGGGCAGCAGTTCGGCGGCGGCCTCGGCCAGCGCTTCGGCGGTCGCCAGGACGGCGGGCAGGGGCGGCTGCGACTGCGGCGTGATGACGCCGAAGAAGAAGGGAATCTCCACGTCGAGCAGGCGGATCGCCACGCCTTCCATGGGCGCGCCGTAGGCGGTCACCGGTTCCAGCACCGCGGCGCCCAGCCCGGCCCGCACGGCCGCCAGCGCATTGACCGACGAGTTGGTCTCGATCAGGCCCGGCCGCTTGCCGCCGCGGTCGGCCAGCGCCTGGTCGAGCCGGCGGCGCAGCCGATAGGGGTTGGCCATGGTGATCAGGCGGCGGCCGGCCAGCGCCTCGGCCGGCACGGTGGCCTGCGCGGCCAGCGGATCGCCGGCTGGCAGCGCCACCACGCATGGCGCCTGGCCGATCCAGTGGACCGTCAGCCCGCGGTGTTCCAACGGCAGGCTGGTGGCGCCCAGTTGCGCGGCGCCGGTCAGCACGTCGTGCAGCACGCGCTCCGGCGAAGCGCTGCGGATGTGGATGTGCGAGGTGGCGGTATGCGCTTCGATGCGCTTGAGGGCGGCCGGCAGCAAGCCGGTGGACAGGGCCGAGGTCGCCGCCAGGCGCAGCGGCCGCGCGTCGCCGCGCGCGATTTCCTCGGCGCGGTTGCGGATCTGCTGCAGGTTGACCAGCGCCCGTTCGACGTCATCGTAAAGAAGAAAGCCTTGCTCGGTCGGCGTGACGCGCGGGCCGTTGCGGGTAAACAGCGCATAGCCGATCTCCGCCTCCAGTTCCTGGATCAGGCGGCTGATCGCGGGCTGCGAACGGCCCAGCAACCGGCCGGCAGCCGTCACGCTGCCGGTGGACATGACGGCCGCAAAGGCCTCCAGCTGGCGTAATTCCATTTCTTTGGTTTATGTCAAAGACGAATTCTTACGCCGCTAGTATGTGCTCTACAAATACTTAAATGACATAAGTAAATTCCCCTAGCGCTGGCCGTGCCAGCTGCCCGGCGCACCCGGGAGGCCGTCCGGAATTGTTGTGTAGGCGGAACACGCGCCGATGTGCAAACGTTACGCTGCTTGTACCGACGCCCGGCCGCAACCAAAATACCCGGGATTAATTGTTTTCCCCAGCGACGGTAGGGCCAATGACCGATGTAGCCAGCGCAGTGCCGGAAGCAGGTATGCCGAAGACGGCCGTTCTTGTCGTGGACGACAATGCCACCGTGCGCTGGCTCCTGGCCGAGCTTCTGGCGGTCGAAGGCTACGAAACATGTGAAGCCGGCGACGCCGACGAGGCGATGCAATGCATGGCATTGCGGCCCGATATCCAGGCGGTGGTGACCGATATCGAGATGCCGGGTTCCATGAACGGCCTGGCCATGGCGGCGAAGATCCGCGTCGCCTATCCCGGGACGGCCATACTGCTCACCTCTGGTCGTCATCACCCTGCGGCCGCCGACCTCCCGCCGGGCAGCATGTTCCTGCCCAAGCCGTGGCAGCCGGGCGACATCGTCGCCAAGCTGCAGCAGTTGCTGTTGCCCGGCGAGGATGCGGCGTGAATCGGCGCGTCCGCCGCCGCGGCGGCGGATGGCGCGGGCGGTTCAAGCGGCCGGCGCCACCCGGGGAAAGCGCAGGGTGAATGTCGTGCCGGCGCCCGGGGTGCTCGAGACATCAATATGCCCGCCTGACTGCGAGACGTAGCCGAACACCTGGCTGAGCCCCAGCCCGGTGCCCTGGCCGGCCGGCTTGGTCGTGAAGAAGGGTTCGAATATCTGGCCAAGCGTCTCCGCCGGCATGCCCGTGCCGCTATCCTTGATCACGATGGCTACTTGCCGCTCGCTGTCATGGTGGCCGTGCTGCGCTTTCCGCGCAACGTCGACACAGCGCACTTCGACCTCGATCCCGCCGCCCGACGGCATGGCATCGCGCGCGTTGATCACCAGATTCAGGAGCGACGTTTCGAGTTGGCTGCGATCGGCGCAGATGAAGCAGGGCTCGTCGACAAGCCGGTAGTCGAGCCGAATCGCCGAGCCGACCGTGGCGTCGAACAGCGGCTTCATTCCGTCGATGCAAGCGCGCACATCGAATGCGGTCGGCTGCAGTGGCTGGCGGCGGGCATAGGCGAGCATCTGCCTGGTCAACTGCGCCGCGCGCCGCGTCGTCTCTGCAATGGAGTCCAGATGGTAGAGGCGCTTGTCCGGCGGCAAGGCCGGGTTGCGCAGCAGCTCGGCATTGCCGCCGATGACCGACAGAAAGTTGTTGAAGTCGTGGGCCAGCCCGCCTGTCAGCCGGCCCAGCGCTTCCATTTTCTGGGCCTGGTGCAGCGCTTCCTGGGCGGCGCGCAGCTCTTCCCTGGCCTGGCGCTTGTCGGTTATGTCCCGGGTGATTTTGGCATAGCCTATCAGCCTGCCTGCATCGTCGCGGATCGGGTCGATGACCACGCTCGCCCAGAACTGGGATCCATCCTTCCGGACGCGCCAGCCTTCCGCTTCGAAGCGCCCCTCGGCGGCTGCGGTCTGCAGCGCCCGGCGGGGCACGCCGGCGGCGCGGTCGTCCGGTGTATAGAAGCAGGAAAAATGCTTGCCTATGATCTCGGCGGCGCGGTAACCCTTGAAGCGCTGCGCGCCGGCATTCCAGCTGGCCACGAAGCCGTTTGCGTCGAGCAGGAAAATGGCATAGTCGAGCACCGCGTCCACCAAGATCTTATAGCGGTAGGGCTCGTCGAGGCCGGCGAGGTTGGTGACTTGATTCTTTTCGTCCAGCCCGGCTCGGCGCGTGGTCATCGGGATTCCATGGGTAAGGCTGCTTGTCGCTGGAAGGCGCCCGAACCGATGGCGATCGATGCAGCTGATGCGGGGCCGGCTTGGCGTGCCCACCGCGCGGGCAAAGAAGCATACTCTCTATCCAGCATGCGCAGTTGGCAGCGTGGGGGCGGGACTGCTGATGGCCTTGCATATCCGGCAGGGCCGGGCGGCGCCCAGGCGGCGGCGCGCCGCGAGGGCGGTCACATTCCCTCGCGGCGCATGCCGCAAAAGGCATCGCACCCATTGCCATGGCGCGATGCCCGGGCGCTGGTGCAACGCGGCCGGCGCGCTCAGAAGTCCATGGCTTCGGCCGGCGCGGCCTGCCGCTTGGTCTCTTCCGGCACCTGGGCCACGGTGGCGTCCGTCGTCAAGATGAGCCCCGCGATCGACGCCGCGTTCTGCAGCGCGGTCCGCGTGACCTTGGTGGGATCGACGACGCCGATATCGACCAGGTCGCCGTATTCGCCCGTGGCGGCGTTGTAGCCGTAGTTTCCTTTACCGTCCGCCACCTTGGCTACTACGACCGACGGCTCGTCGCCGGCGTTGGCGACAATCGCGCGCAAGGGCGCCTCGAGCGCTTTCAGGACGATGCGGATCCCCGCCTCCTGATCGGCGTTGGCGCCCTTGAGCTGCGTAATCGCCGCGCGGGCGCGCAGCAGCGCCACACCTCCGCCCGGCACGATGCCCTCTTCGACGGCGGCACGCGTGGCATGCAAGGCGTCTTCGACCCGGTCTTTCTTTTCCTTCATTTCGACTTCCGTCGCGGCGCCGACCTTGATGACCGCCACGCCGCCGGCCAGCTTGGCCACGCGTTCCTGCAGTTTTTCGCGGTCGTAGTCGCTGGTGGCGTCTTCGATCTGCTTGCGGATCGACTTGACGCGAGCCTCGATGGCGTCCTGCTTGCCGGCGCCGTCGATGATGATGGTGTCTTCCTTGCGCACCTCGACTCGCTTCGCGCTGCCCAGGTCTTGCAGCGTGGCTTTCTCCAGCTGCTTGCCGGTTTCTTCCGAAATGACCGTCGCGCCGGTGAGGATCGCGATGTCTTCCAGCATCGCCTTGCGGCGGTCGCCGAAGCCCGGCGCCTTGACGGCCGCCACCTTCAGTACGCCGCGCATGGCGTTGACCACCAGCGTCGCGAGCGCCTCGCCTTCCACGTCTTCGGCCACGATGAGCAGGGGCTTGCCGGCCTTGGCGCTGCTTTCCAGCACCGGCAACAGCTCGCGCACGCTGGAGATCTTCTTGTCGTGCAGCAGGATGAGCGGATCCTCGAGCTGGGCGACCTGTTTCTCGGGGTCGGTCATGAAGTACGGGCTGAGGTAGCCGCGGTCGAACTGCATGCCCTCGACGATATCGAGTTCATTGTCCAGCGACTTGCCGTCTTCGACCGTGATCACGCCCTCGCGGCCGACTTTTTCCATTGCGTCGGCGATGATCTTGCCGATCGCCTCGTCCGCATTGGCCGACAACGCGGCCACCTGCGCCGTTTCCTTGCTGGTGGAAATCGGCTTGGACATCTTGCGCAGGGATTCGACCACTGCGGCTACGGCCTGATCGATGCCGCGCTTGAGATCCATCGGGTTCATGCCCGAAGCCACGTACTTCATGCCTTCCTGGACGATGGACTGCGCCAGGACTGTCGCGGTCGTCGTGCCGTCGCCGGCCACGTCGGCGGTTTTCGAGGCTACTTGCTTGACGATCTGCGCGCCCATGTTCTCGAACTTGTCCTGCAGTTCGATTTCCTTGGCCACAGAAACCCCGTCCTTGGTGATGACCGGCGCGCCGAAGCTGCGCTCGAGCAGCACGTTGCGCCCCTTCGGGCCGAGGGTGACCTTCACCGCGTCAGCCAGGATATTGACGCCCTTGACCACCCGGCTGCGGGCGTTATCGTGGAACTTAACGTCTTTGGCACTCATGTCTTGCTCCTTGATCTGTCATTGGCTTGGCGGGCTTTACGCCGCCTTCTTCAATTGATCATTTTGGGAAGCGAGCACGGCGAAGACATCTTCTTCGCGCATGACCAGCAGCTCTTCGCCCTCGACCTTGACAGCCTGGCCGGCGTATTTGCCAAAGAGCACCTGGTCGCCGACCTTGAGTTCGAGGGCGCGTATCGAACCGTCGGCATTGCGCTTGCCGCTGCCGACCGCGATTACCTCTCCCTGCTCGGTTTTTTCCGCCGCCGAGTCGGGAATGACGATGCCGGAGGCTGTCTTGCGCTGCTGTTCGATTCGCTTGACGACAATCCGGTCATAAAGGGGACGGATATTCATGACTCTATCTCCTTAAGTCTTGAATCATCAAAAAGTGAATTCCAGCGCGGCCGGGCGCGGCCGCATGCCGTACCACCCAGAACGGGTGCGCGAGAAATTTATGGGCGCCCGGAAGCGCTTCAAGAGCCTAGTTTGATTCTCGACGAAACCTATTGAATCAAAATGTTTCTTCCGCGGCCAAGGCGATAGAGCACCCGGCGGCGCAGTTGCCGCCCGTCCGCCTGTACAGGCACGGGACAAGGCGCCGAGCGCCCGCCATCGGCATCCAGGGTGCAATCGTCGTCGTCCAACTGCTTCCAGAGCCCGCCTTTCCGGGGCCTGAACAGCCAGCGCAAATAGCCGCGCCGGGCCGCCAGCTCGAGCAGCATCTGCTGGTCCGGGGCGTCGAGGATGACCGCGTTGTCGGACTCCGGCAGGTCGGAATAATCGCCAAAGGCCCGGTGGCCGGCCAGTGCTTCGGAGACGGGGGCGTTCAGGCGCCACCACGCCGGCCGGGCCACCCGCTCCACGTCCCAGGCGCCCAGCTTCCAGCCGGCATCCAGCACCGCGCGGTCGATATCGGCGTAGTCGTGCCAGCGCTGATTGATTTGCACCGCCGAGCCGGCGACGGAATCCAGCTCGCCCGGCCTCTGCCCGCTTTTGCGAAAGCCGTGCCAGTGCATGATCACCATGACCGGCGTGTCGGATTTCTGTATGGCGGTCGCCGTGACGGCATAAAGCGGCAGCCGCAGGGCGGCCGCGTGCGTAGCGATGGTCTCGAATATATCCATCCGTATACCTCATCGAGTTCGCCAGCCTTGCAACAAGGCCGAGGCAACGATATCGCTCGGATTAATTTATCGCCTCACATGGCGATGCTCAAGCCGACGGCGCGGCGACTTGAATCCGGGCGGTCCGCCCCTATATCGCCATCGCAGTCCGCCTGGTCCCCCGCCGGACCAGCAGGCTTTTCGTTGATTCTGATTCCCTAGTGACTCAAGGCGTGCCCTTTCTTGACGAGGGCAGAGAACATTTTGTGCTTAGGAGAATAAACGTTGAGCAACAACAGGCTAATCAGCACCGTCGTGGCCACTCACAACCGGCCCGACTTCGTGGTCAGGACGCTGCAGTGCCTTGCCCGGCAGACATACCGGCCGACAGAGGTCATCGTCATCGACGACGGTTCGCAACCCGATACCGAGCAGGCCATAGCGGCGTGGCGCCGCGCCTGTCGCCCGAATTTTCCGCTGGTTTATCTGTGGCAGCCCAACTCGGGTCCGGCCGTCGCGCGCAATCGTGGGGTCGCGGTGAGTTCATGCGATCTGATTCATTTCATCGACGATGACGACATCATGCATCCAGGTGCGCTCGAATCGTTGGTTGCGGCGCTGGATCCCGACGAGGTCGCCATCGCCATGGCGTCATACCAGGATCGCTGGGACAGCGGCGCGGTCGGCGAGCTGGTCGGACCGCCGGCCCTGAGCGTGGACGAGCGCCTGGCGGCGATGATCGCCGGAACCTGGTTCGTGCCGATCCACGGTTATCTGTTTACGCGCGCCGCGGTCGAGCGGATCGGCGGCTGGAATACCGCGCTGACTTCCCAGGAGGATGATGATTACCTCCTGCGTGCCGCCCTGGCGGCGATCGACTTCCGGCCGGCGCCGGCCTCCCGCGTTTACTACTGCCAGCATGCCGGCGTGCGCCGCGCCACGCCCGGCAAGCCGGGAGAATCCGTCCGGCGCGGGCTGGAGAAGCGTTTGCACGCCGACTTGGCGATTCGCGAGTCCATTTACGAGCATCTGCGCGACACGGGTCAGGCGCAGAAGTACCGGCACGCTTTCGGAATGTGGCGGGAGCGGTTGCGCGAGCGCTACCACACGGTGATGGGCAGCACGTGGCCGGAGAGTCGCGTGCTCGACTGGCTGGAGGCCACCGAAGAGCCCGCCGCCACGACGGCGGCCTGCGCGGCGCGGCAGAGCGCCGCGGCGCCGCAGCCGGCGGTCCGCCCCATGCTCGGCCCAGCCGATTTCACCCTGCGGCGCTCGATGAAGCGGACCGGCCGCAGGGTAGAGGAGCCCGCCGGGGCCCCGGCCGCGCGCAAGCCGGCGGCCGGGCCCTGGGCCAACGGAACATTGCGCCGGTCTCCTTGATGCCGCGCCGCCGCTTCGTTCATGCAAACGCCAGCCGCGTCGCATGGTCGCGCACGTCCGCCGGCCAGCCCGCCACGCATTCGGCGAAACGGTCCGGGTCGCCGGCGAACAGGGCGCGCGTGGCTTCTTCGAAGCCCGGCAGGTCGCCGGCGATGGACGACATGAAGGCGTAGGCGGCCTCTTGCCGCTGGCGCCGCCGGTCCTGCTCTTCATTGGCGCGGCGCGCTTCTTCGACCAGCTTGCGCAAGGCCACCGACGCGCCGCCCGGCTGCGCGGCCAGCCATTCCCAGTGGCGCGGCAGCAGGGTGACCTCGCGCGACACCACCCCCAGCTTGGGCCGGCCGCGGCCGCGGGCGCCAGGCGCGGCGTCGTCCGGCGGCGCGACTTCGGCTGGCGCCAGCCGCGCCACGATGTCGGCGTCGGTGCCGCGCAAGTCGACATCGACCAGGCGCCCGGTGGCGTCGCTATAGATCAGGACCGGCCCGGCCGCATTGGCGTCCACGGCCTGCTTGACCGCCAGCGCCACGGTGGCCAGGTCGCCCGTGGCGATGCGCCGGTGGCCGTCGAAGGCCGTGCAGGTGGACAGAGAGTCGCTCGTATTCATGGGTGCTCTCCCAGGTTGCTAGAGTCTTAATTATTATCCGGGTAAAAATTACAGTCAATATTACCCGGGTTAATTTGTGCAACAAGATTGGACTTGCCTCTGGAGCGGGAAAACCCTAGTAAAAACACCTCAACGGCGTATAATCTTGCTTTGCGCCCGGAGTTCCCCATGCGTCTCGTCCAAAAAGCGCTCACCTTCGACGATGTGTTGTTGGTGCCTGCGTACTCCGAGGTGTTGCCGCGCGACACCTCCCTGGTCACCCGCCTCACTCGCAACATCACCCTGAACATCCCGCTCGTGTCCGCCGCCATGGACACCGTCACCGAGTCGCGCCTGGCCATCGCCATGGCCCAGGAAGGCGGCATCGGGATCATCCACAAGAACCTGTCGGCCGACGAGCAGGCCAAGGAAGTGGCCCGCGTCAAGCGCCACGAGTTCGGCATTGTCATCGATCCGGTCACCGTCACGCCCGACATGAAAGTGCGCGACGCCATCGCCCTGCAGCGCCAGCACGGCTTTTCCGGCCTGCCGGTGGTCGAGGGCAAGAAGGTGGTCGGCATCGTCACCAACCGCGACCTGCGCTTCGAAGAGCGCCTGGACCAGCCCCTGCGCAACATCATGACGCCGCAGGAACGCCTGGTCACCATGCAAGAAGGCGCCACGCTGGATGAAGCCCAGGCGCTGATGCACAAGCACCGGCTGGAACGCGTGCTGATCGTCAACGACGCCTTCGAGCTGCGCGGCCTGGCCACCGTCAAGGACATCGTCAAGAACACCGAGCACCCGGTCGCCAACAAGGACGCCCAGGGCCAGTTGCGCGTGGGCGCCGCGGTGGGCGTGGGCGCCGGTACCGAAGAGCGGGTCGAGAAACTCGTGGCGGCCGGTGTCGACGTCATCATCGTCGACACCGCCCACGGCCATTCCGCCGGCGTGCTGGAACGCGTGCGCTGGGTCAAGCAGAATTTCCCCAAGGTCGAGGTCATCGGCGGCAACATCGCCACGGCCGAGGCGGCGCGCGCGCTGGTCGAGCACGGCGCCGACGGCGTCAAGGTCGGCATCGGCCCCGGTTCCATCTGCACCACCCGCATCGTGGCCGGCGTGGGCGTGCCGCAGATCACCGCCATCGCCGACGTCGCCAAGGCGCTCGAGGGTACCGGCGTGCCGCTCATCGCCGACGGCGGCATCCGCTATTCGGGCGACATCGCCAAGGCCTTGTCGGCTGGCGCCTTCGCCTGCATGATGGGCGGCATGTTCGCCGGCACCGAGGAAGCGCCCGGCGAAGTGGTGCTGTTCCAGGGCCGTTCGTACAAGTCCTACCGCGGCATGGGCAGCCTCGGCGCCATGTCCGACGGCTCGGCCGACCGCTACTTCCAGGACCCGGCCAACAACGCCGACAAGCTGGTGCCCGAGGGCATCGAAGGCCGCGTGCCCTACAAGGGCAGCGTGCTGGCCATCATCTACCAGCTGGTGGGCGGCATCCGGGCATCCATGGGCTATTGCGGCTGCGCCACCATCGACGACATGCGCACCAAGACGCAATTCGTCGAGATCACCTCGGCGGGGGTACGCGAATCCCACGTGCACGATGTGCAGATCACCAAGGAAGCGCCCAACTACCGCGCCGACTGATCCGCACCGGCCAGTACAATGCAATCCATCGCGCACCGGCAGAACTCCCGCGGTTCTGGCCGGTGCGCTTTTATTTAACCGGCAGAGTCTCCATGCACCACCAGCGCATTCTCATTCTTGACTACGGTTCGCAAGTCACCCAATTGATCGCCCGGCGCGTCCGCGAAGCCGGCGTCTATTCGGAAATCCACCCGGGCGACGTCGACGACGCCTTCGTGCGCGAGCAGGCGGGGCAGGGGCTCAAGGGCATCATCCTGTCCGGCAGCCATGCTTCCGCCTACGCGGAAGACTCGCTGCGCGTGCCGGCCGCCGTGTTCGACCTGGGCGTGCCGGTGCTGGGCATCTGCTACGGCATGCAGTCGATGGCGCAGCAGCTGGGCGGCACGGTCAGCTTTTCCGACCACCGCGAATTCGGCTACGCCGAGGTGCGGGCCCATGGCCACACCAGGCTGCTGGACGGCCTGGCCGATTTCACCACCCCGGAAGGCCACGGCATGCTGAAGGTGTGGATGAGCCACGGCGACAAGGTCACCGAACTGCCGCCCGGCTTCAAGCTGATGGCCTCGACCCCGTCGTGCCCGATCGCCGGCATGGCCGACGAGAGCCGCGGCTTCTATGCCGTGCAGTTCCATCCGGAAGTGACCCACACGGTGCAGGGCAAGGCCATGCTGTCGCGCTTCGTGCACGAGATCTGCGGCTGCCAGGGCGACTGGAACATGCCCGACTACGTGTCCGAAGCCGTGGCCCGCATCCGCGAACAAGTGGGCAGCGACGAAGTCATCCTGGGCCTGTCGGGCGGGGTGGACTCTTCCGTCGCGGCGGCGCTGATCCACAAGGCCATCGGCGACCAGCTCACCTGCGTGTTCGTCGACCACGGCCTGCTGCGCCTGGACGAAGGCAAGCAGGTCATGCAGACCTTTGCCGAGAACATGGGCGTGAAGATCGTCCACATCGACGCCACCGACCAGTTCATGGGCAAGCTGGCCGGCCAGGCCGACCCGGAGGCCAAGCGCAAGATCATCGGCCGCGAGTTCGTCGAAGTATTCCAGGCCGAGGCCGCCAAGCTCAAGAGCGCCAAGTGGCTGGCCCAGGGCACCATCTACCCCGACGTGATCGAATCGGCCGGCGCCAAGACGGGCAAGGCCACCTCGATCAAGTCGCACCACAACGTGGGCGGCCTGCCGGACACGCTGAACCTGCAACTGCTGGAGCCCTTGCGCGAACTGTTCAAGGACGAGGTGCGCGAACTGGGCGTGGCGCTGGGCCTGCCGCCGCAGATGGTGTACCGCCATCCGTTCCCCGGCCCCGGCCTGGGCGTGCGCATCCTGGGCGAGGTCAAGCAGGAATACGCCGACCTGCTGCGCCGCGCCGACGCCATTTTCATCGACGAACTGCGCAGCACCATCGACGAGACCAGCGGCAAGAGCTGGTACGACCTGACCTCGCAAGCCTTCGCGGTGTTCCTGCCGGTGAAGTCGGTGGGCGTGATGGGCGACGGCCGCACCTATGAATACGTGGTGGCCCTGCGCGCGGTGCAGACCTTCGACTTCATGACGGCCGACTGGGCACCACTGCCCCACGCGCTGCTGGCCCGGGTGTCGTCGCGCATCATCAACGAAGTGCGCGGTATCAACCGGGTGGTGTACGACGTGTCGAGCAAGCCGCCGGCGACGATCGAGTGGGAGTGATCCCGCGTCCGGCATGGGCTGGCACGGTCAAGCACCAAAACACACATAAGCCCGCAGAAATGCGGGTTTTTTTGCTTGTATGTCTGGCATGTTCCGGCAGATTCTTGCATCGCCAAGCACCACTTTTCTATGGCATGGCCAGTGGCGCCGAGTGCCAATGATGCCATGTTTGGCGCCCGATACCATGCTTTTGCCGTAGTGAACCGCCGTTCAAGGCACGTAAGGTCAGCGACATCACGGCAAGCCTGACCAATCAGCTAGCGAACGAGCGATATCATTTTGAACAAGGCAACGACGATGAATGGCGGAAAACCGTCAAATCCATTGCGGCAGCGTTGCGGGATACATGGGAAATCGCGGCGCGACGGATTTGGTCGCTGTTCCGAGCTGCTGCACAGCGCTGCCGCTGCGTTGAACCGTCCTCTGCCGAGGCCGGAAGCACTGACGGCAGAGATCGATGCGTTGGCGGCTTGGGCGGACAGTCTTCTTATTTTGGGCCACCGGCTTGGAGGCCTTTCTCTAGGCTCTGCGCTACCGTCAGATAGTAATTGCGCGCCGTGGCATTCATCTGACGTTCGCCCAGTTCTCTAAGCGCGCGCACTTTTATTGTGGTTGCCCGATTGCTCTGCGGTGCGATGGCAAGAACATAGTCGGCTTGTTCGGCGGCCCACTGAAATTCGCCCGCAGAGAGCGATGCTTCCGCGCCTTCCAACATTTTTTCTTTTCCACCTGCTAGCGCAACGAGTTTTGTCGCTCGTTCCTTTTCGGTCAGCGGGAAGATATGCGTTGGGTTGCCATCGAACCAACCAGCATTTTGCGAATAGATGCCGCGCACTGACCAAGCAACAGTGCCGTAATACTCTTGCAGATATGGGTGTTGCGCCAGCCGCGCTGGAAGTCTTATTTCCTGAACCAACTCATCTGGGGTCTTGCCCCTGCTGATCCCTTCCATGGTCTTGTCATAGACGAACTTGATGCCGTCCCGATAAGCCGTGAGAGCGTCCTTGACGTTGTCCGCGCCGGCTAGCGTGCTCATGTGGCCGGGAATCACATATTCGGCATTCAGGGCGATCAGCTTGTCTAGGCTGGCGACCCACTTGTCCGCCGGACGCGTGGGAAGTCCGCGAAGGGGCGCAATGTTGGGGAACGTTTTCAGAAATACGTCGCCTGCGATCAGTACCTTGCGGTCCGGCAGCCAGACTGAGATGTTTTCGTCAGCCTCGCCAGGGGTGAGGATGAGCTGCATCCGCACGCCGGCTATCGTCAGGCCTTGTTGCTCGCCGTCGAAGGTTTTCGTGGGCGGGAGAAAACCCTCGCGCGTGTGCGGCGTCTTCCTGCCGTATTCGAGTTGGGTGCCGGCATTGATGAACTGGTCGTCCGGCAGAGTGGTTCCGAATGCATCGCCGCCATCGCGTCGGCCGCGTCCCGTGTCGGGTTTAGCCGAGACCAGCAATTGATGGCTGTAGATCTCGGGCTTGTCATTGCCCGCGAATATCGTCGCACCGCCTGAATGGTCGGGGTGGTTGTGCGTATAGATGATCGCCCGCACAGGCCTGGTCATGCGATCCCCGAAGGCATTGATGATCGCTTGAGCATCGACCGGGTTGGCGGAGGTATCGACAATGATCGACCCGCCGTCGGCCTGGATCAGCGTGACGTTGCTGGCGGAGTAGCCGATGGCGGTGTACACGCCATCCGTGACTTCGACGACGCGCTTGCGAAACTCCTCGGAATGCGCCTTCAGCTTCTCGCTCCCCGCGAATTCGTCATGCGCCGCCACGCCATTTGCTGCCGTCAGCGTCCCTATTGTCGTGACTATCGCCATAAATGTCCTCATTCGACATGTCCACGTCTGTTGCATACGCGTCCTTATTCTTGGAATTGAGATATGGAAGCCAACAGGATATTATTTTCATAAATGAATTAGTATTGGCAAAAATTAGAAGCGGACTATCAAATATGATAGACGTGCCATATGGACCTGAACGCCACTCACATGTTTGTCGCCGTCGTCCAGGCGGGTAGTCTTTCTGCGGCGGCGAGCCGTCTTGGAATCCCATTGCCAACGCTGAGCCGTCGGATACGGGAGCTGGAACGGCAGCTCATGGTGCAGTTGCTGGAGCGCTCGGCGCGAGGGGTGAGGCTGACTGATGCCGGAACGAAGCTGTACGAGCAGGCTAGTCGTGGCATCGAGGCGCTACTTGAGGCCGAGCAAGCCATCGTAAGCGATCAGGCGCAGTTGAAAGGGCGCTTACGGCTATCGTTCCCTCAGTCTTTTGAGCCATGGTGGGACTTGCTGGCGGCGTTCCAGCGCAGCTATCCGGACATCCAGGTCCACGTCTACTCAACTGAACGTCGGGTGGACTTGATCGAGGACGGCATCGATGTCGCCCTGCGTGTCGGCTCGATCGTTCACGAGGCCATGGTGGCGCGACACGTCTTGTCCTATCGCCATGTTCTGGTAGCTAGCCCGAAGCTAGTGGAGCGCCTCGGCGTGCCGGCACTACCCGACGAACTCTATCGCTTCCCGTGCGCTGTATGGATGTCGCGTGTCGATGCTCCGGCACGATGGGACTTGGCTGGGCATATCATCGAGCCAAAGGCCCTTCTGTCTACCAACGATTATCATCACTTGCGCGTGCGTGCGCTCGCTGGTGATGTGGTAACCGAGTTGCCGCCTTTTCTAGCGGCGGCTCCTATTCAGGAGAAGCGCCTAGTGCAATTGCTGCCGCAGCTTCCGTTGCCCGAGCAGCCCATCAACCTCCTTTATCCATCCCATCGCCATCCCTCGACTATTGTTCGGACATACCTGACTTTCTGCCAGAACTATGCCCCGAAGATCCTTCATGCCTGCGACATCGGATGGCGGCCGTGAGGAAGGCAGGGCGGAATTGCGAGTTGACGTGCCGGGCCTGTCCTTACCAGCCAGGATGACTCCTTCCGAAGTGGCATGGTTTTTTTACGGTATGCGTAGTGACTTCTCTTCGTAACTCATTGGATAAAAGAGAATTCAGTCAGTTGAATATCATCGAATGGGAGTGAAAGCGGGTCCTTCGGAACTACCGCCACCTATCGAGAGTCCGCCGTTCATCCCGTTCACTGTTGAGGCCTAACCGGTCTTTGACGGTAGAAGTCTCCTCGGGAAAGCGGCTTTCATGCAGCTTTCCGGGCGTCAGCAGGTCTCCCGGCCCCTGCCGGTAAAAGCCGTCCCCAACGGGAGAAAAAGCGCCGCGACCTGGATCAGCAACTGATCAGCTGTGGCAAAGGCCGGCGTGATCTGGGCCTTGGCGGCGAGGCCAAACACGCGATGCAGCAGCACGCCGACGTCCTGGCCGGGCAGAGGCTACGCGGGCGACGCGGGCAGCAGTTTGGATCACAAGTCATTGCCACGATGCGAGATGGCGGGGTCCTGGAAGATCGGGCGAAATGGGGGGCCGTCAATTGCTTGAGCCATCACCCGCCATTTCATCGCCCGGAACCTTCTTCACGAATAGCGCATCACGCTGTTCCGCCCACTTCAGCATTGCATCCAAGGCAGGGCACAAGGCTTGTCCCCAATCCGTTAGTCGGTACTCGACCTTGGGGGGAACCTGCGGATACAGCTTCCGTGAAACAACCCCGTCGGCTTCCAGCTGCCGCAATTGTTGGGCCAGCATCTTCTGGGAGATGCCTGGGATCAGCCGCTCGAAGTCCGAATAGCGTTGCACTTTTCCATCGAAGAGATGAAAAAGGATGATGAGCTTCCATCGGCCTTCCAGCAGTCGAAGGGCTTCCGCTACCCCCAGTGCGGCAGTGGCAGGCGTATATACCTTTCTCATGGCTCAGTAACTTACTTTTTAGTGCGTTCTTGCCGAATAGCGAGTCTATGTCGAAAATGCCTGTACGGCAATTCACCGCGAGAACGCACCAACCATGGCTCTTTCACTACCAGATCCCATTTCCGCCTACTTCGAGCTCAGCAACGGCTCGGACACCGTTCGCGTCGACTACTGCTTCGCGCAGGATGCGGTTGTTGTTGATGAAAGACACACACACCGAGGCCATGAGGCTATCCAGTCCTGGAAGCGTGAAGCACGGAAGAAATTTGAGTGCACCGTTGAGCCTGTCAACGTTTCCCGAGAGGGGGGCCGGATAACCATTTTGGCAAATGTTGTCGGCAACTTCCCCGGTAGCCCTGTTCAACTTGGCCATGTTTTTGAACTGGCGGACGACAAGATCAAATCGTTGGAGATCCGCTAATGCCCCTGAACCTGGAACTACAAGGCAAGCGGGTCCTGGTGACGGCGGGTACCAAAGGCGTCGGAAAAGCTGTCGTTGAGCTGTTCCGAGAACTCGGCGCGAAAGTGCTCACCACTGCGCGGGAGCAACCCGCCGATATGTCAGCAGACATTTTCGTCGCTGCTGACCTGACAACAGTCGAAGGCTGCAACTCTGTGGCAAATGCAGTTATTGCCAGCTTTGGCGGCGTGGACATCATCGTCCATGTTCTGGGTGGCTCGACCGCACCTGCCGGAGGCTTCGCGGCTTTGGGTGAAGAGGAGTGGCAACGCGAATTGAGCCTCAATTTGCTGCCCGCCGTCCGACTTGACCGTGCGCTGCTGCCTGGCATGTTGGCTCAAGGCGCGGGCGTTGTCATTCACGTCACTTCAATCCAGCGCGAGTTGCCTCTGCCGGAGTCAACCACCGGCTATGCGGCAGCGAAGGCCGCGCTCTCGACTTACAGCAAGAGCCTGTCGAAGGAGGTTTCGCCCAAGGGCATCCGCGTCGTGCGGGTCGCGCCAGGCTGGATCGAGACAGAGGCAGCCGTGGCCCTTGCCGATCGCCTGGCCTTGCAGGCTGGGACGGACTATGAGGGTGGCAAGAAGATCATCATGGACTCTCTAGGGGGCATTCCGTTGGGGCGACCATCAAAGCCCGTCGAGGTTGCGAATCTCATCGCCTTCCTGGCTTCGCCACGCGCGGCCACGATCACGGGTACTGAGTATGTGATCGACGGCGGCACGGTCCCGACTGCATAGGGCTGGCCCGCCCCGCAGCGCAAGACGCTCCAGTCGTCGCTCCCTAGTCAGTGCGGCATTTTCTCGCCTGGGCGCAGCGTCAGAATCCTCACGCCATTGCGGGTCACGGCCACGGTGTGCTCGAACTGGGCCGACAGTTGGCCGTCGCGTGTAACGACCGTCCAGCCATCGTCTTCGGTTTGGACGGCCCCTCTGCCTTGGTTCAACATGGGTTCGATGGTGAACACCATGCCTTCGCGCAGCACCAGGCCGGTACGCGGCTTGCCCCAGTGCAGCACCTGGGGCTCTTCGTGCATTTCGCGCCCGATGCCGTGCCCGCAGTATTCCCTCACGACCGAATAGCCTTTCCTGCGGGCATGTCGCTCGATGGCATGGCCCACGTCGCCCAGCGTGGCGCCGGGGCGGACGGCGTGGATGCCTTTCCACATCGCTTCATAGGTTGCCTCCACGAGCCTGCGGGCGGGCGGCGACACCTTGCCCACCAGGTAGGTCTTGCTGGAGTCGGCGATGTAGCCATTTTTTTCCAGCGTGATGTCGAAGTTGACGATGTCCCCGTCCTGCAGAACGTCCTTCGCAGAGGGAACTCCGTGGCATACCACCTGGTTGCGGGAGGCGTTGAGCGCGTAGGCGTACCCGTACTGCCCCTTGCTGGCCGGACGTGCATGCAGCTTATGCACGATGAGGTCTTCGACCAGGTCGTTGACCTGCATGGTGGAGATGCCGATCAGGTCCAGCCTGTCGAGGTGATTGAACACCGCTGCCAATAATCGGCCCGACTCTGCCAGTAGCGCGATTTCTTCCGGCCGTTTCGTCATGCCGGCTCCATCTTGACAGGCTGTGCCACGATGCCTGCGGCCCGCAGTTCACGCCCCATGATCTCGTTGAACGTCAATGTCGGATTCGTTTCGCACAGCATGCCGACCCTGATCCAGAAGGCCGCTTGTGCGTTGATCGACCGGCACGACACCGCGCTGGCCTTTCGCAACTGGTCGTGCAGCTCGTCGTCGATGTTTACGATGCCCATGGGTGCAGGTCTATATGAAATGTATACGGATCATATATTTCTTTTGCGTGGCGGCGCAAGTGCATGCCTGCCATGACCGTAGGGAAGGGAGCGGGTTGGCCGTTTTGAGCCAAAGTCATGCCGCGCTAAGATGCGTCCTGTTTCGAGGGCCCGCGGCACTGCCGTGGTGGCCCCGTCAAGCGTTGAAACGTCGTGCGGCGGTGTCTTCGCGTCCCCGCCGCGATGGCCGAGGCCGGACAGCCCCGGCATGGGGCGCGCACCGGGCGCGCCCGATCTCCGAGTACACCAGGAAACCATTTACACAGCCCGACGGCTGCCTGATTTTCGCTGGCTGCCATGCCTCGCCGCGCCGCCGGCCTGCACCATTGCCATACATGACAGAACAAGAACGAACCAAGCACTATTCCATGCCCGCTTCCGCTTCGCCCGAGACGATGCCGTCGGGCGACGAGGTGTCGCATTTGCGGCGGGTCCTGAAGCCGCGCCATTTGACCATGATCGCTATTGGCGGGGCCATCGGCACCGGCCTGTTCGTGGCGTCGGGCGCCACGATCGCGCAGGCCGGGCCGGGCGGCGCGCTGCTGACTTATCTGATCATCGGCGCGATGGTCTATTTCATCATGACCAGCCTGGGCGAACTGGCGGCCTTCATGCCGGTGCCCGGTTCCTTTGCCACGTATGCGTCGCGCTATGTCGACAAGGGCTTCGGCTTCGCGCTGGGCTGGAATTTCTGGTTCAGCTGGGCGGTGGTGGTGGCGGTCGACCTGGTGGCGGCGCAACTGGTCATGGCGTACTGGTTCCCGGATGTTCCCGGGATTCTCTGGAGCGGGCTGTTCCTGTTGTTGATGCTGGGGCTCAACGCGTTTTCGGCGCGCGGCTTCGGCGAGAGCGAGTACTGGTTTTCGCTGATCAAGGTGGTTGCCGTGATCTGTTTCCTGGCTACGGGCGTGGCGATCCTGGCCGGCATCGTCCATACCGGGCACATGCCGGGGTTGGCCAACTGGACCGTGGGCGAGGCGCCATTCGTCGGCAACTTCGCCACCATGGTCGGGGTGGCCATGGTGGTGGCGTACTCGTTCCAGGGCACGGAGCTGGTGGGCGTGGCCGCCGGCGAGTCGGAGGACCCGCGGCGCAACGTGCCGCGCGCCATCCGCCGCGTGTTCTGGCGCATCTTGCTGTTCTATGTGCTGTCGATTGCCGTGATCGGCTTCCTGATCCCTTATACGGACCCGCATCTGTTGCGCAGCGAGGTGAGCGACATCGCGGTCAGCCCGTTCACGCTGGTGTTCGAGCAGGCCGGGCTGCTGGCGGCCGCCACGGTGATGAACGCGGTGATCCTGACGTCGGTGCTGTCGGCCGGCAATTCCGGCATGTACGCGGCGACGCGGATGCTTTTCAACATGGCCCGCGAAGGCATGGCGCCGCGCCGCTTCGCCCGGCTGAGCCGTTCCGGCGTGCCGCTGTACGCGCTCTTGGGAACCACGGCGCTGGCCAGCCTGTGCCTGTTGAGCGCGGTGTACAGCCCGCAGGCCGTCTATATCTGGCTGCTCAACCTGGCGGGCATGACGGAGTTCATTGTGTGGCTGAGCATCGCGGTGAGCCACTACCGGTTCCGCAAGGGCTATGTCCTGCATGGCCACGATGTGCAGGCGCTGCCTTACCGGGCGGGGCTGTTCCCGTTCGGGCCGCTGTTCGCCTTCGTGCTGTGCCTGGTGATCACCCTGGGCCAGAACTACGAGGCCTTCCTGCAGGACCGCATCGACTGGGGCGGCGCCTTGTCCACGTACCTGGGCATCTTGTTGTTCCTGGCGACCTGGGCGGGCTACCGGATCGTGTGCCGCTCGCGCTGGGTGCGCTACGCGGATATGCGCTTCGATTTCGACGACGTCGAAGACGCCGCGGGGCCGCCGGCGCGCGGCTGACCGGCCCGGCCCGGCGCCTACGAAACCTTGCGCACTTCGGTGGCGGCGGGCGGCAGCCCGGTGCCATCCCTGGCCTGCGGAGCCATGAACGGGATGGGCTTGCCGGTGCGCTTGTCGACCAGCACGGAGTGCGGTTCGCCCCGGGCGAACAGGTGCCGTTCGCCCCATTGCCGCAGCGCCACCACCAGCGGGAACAGGCTTTCGCCCTTGCCGCTGAGCACGTATTCCTGGTAGGCGCTGCCGTCCGAGGCCGCCTGGGTCTCGAGTATGCCGGCCTCGACCAGTTTGCGCAGTCGGTCGGCCAGGATATTGCGGGCCACCCCCAGGCTGCGCTGGAAATCGCCGAAGCGCCGCATGCCGTCGAAGGCGTCGCGCACGATCAGCAGCGACCAGCGGTCCCCGACGAGATCGACGGAGCGCGCGACGGGGCAGGATTGGCCGTTCAACGGATTGCGACGTGGCATGACAGGGCAGGGCAGCTCGTGAGAATGACGATCGGGTGGTTGCATTTTAAAACTACATGACCTAGCATTCAACTGGTTTTGTTTTGAAACTAGATTGGATGGTGATCGATCATGGCGGCTTCTTGTGATGCGGCGGCGGTCGGCCGCGGCGTGGCTTGCGCGGCGCGCGTCGGCATGCCGCGCGGCCTGGTGATGTTGTTTGCCGCGGCGTGCGGCCTGAGCGTGGCGAACGTGTATTACGCGCAGCCGTTGCTGGACGCGCTGGCGCTGGAGTTCGGCATCGGCCACGCGGCGGTGGGCGGCGTGATTACGGCCACGCAGGCCGGCTGTGCGCTGGCCTTGCTGCTGCTGGTGCCGCTGGGCGACCGTGTCGACCGCCGCCGCCTGATGGCTGCGCAGGCGCTGGCGCTGGCGGCGGCGCTGGCGGTGGTGGGCGTCGCGCCATCGGCGCCGGTGCTGCTGGCGGGCATGCTGGCGGTGGGCTTGCTGGGCACAGCCATGACGCAAGGCTTGATCGCCTACGCCGCCAGCGCGGCGGAGCCGGGCGAGCAGGGGCGGGTGGTCGGCGCGGCGCAGGGCGGCGTGGTCATCGGCCTGCTGGGGGCGCGGGTGTTCGCGGGCGGCGTCAGCGACCTGGCGGGCTGGCGCGGCGTGTATTTCTGCGCGGCCGCGCTGATGCTGGCGATCGCGCTGCCGCTGTGGCGGCGCTTGCCGGCGCTGGCGATCCGGCCGGATCCCATGAGCTACGGCCGCCTCGTCCTGTCCATGCTCGGGCTGTTGCGCGCCGAGCGGGCGCTGCAGATCCGCGGCGTGCTGGCGCTGTTGATGTTCGCGGTGTTCAACATTTTCTGGAGCGCGCTGGTGCTGCCGTTGCGTGCGCCGCCGTATGGCTTTTCGCATGCGGTCATCGGTGCGTTCGGACTCGTCGGCGTCGCGGGCGCCCTGGCGGCGGCGCGCGCGGGGCATTGGGCCGACCGGGGCCACGGCCAGCGGACCAGCCTGGTCGCGCTGGCGCTGTTGCTGCTGGCCTGGTGGCCGCTGTCGCTGCTGGAAAGCTCGCTATGGGCGCTGGTGATCGGCATCGTGCTGCTGGACATGAGCGGCCAGGCGCTGCATGTCACCAACCAGAGCATGATCTTCCGCGCCCGGCCGCAGGCGCATAGCAGGCTGGTCGGCCTCTACATGCTGTTCTATGCGGTGGGCAGCGGCCTGGGCGCGGCCGCCGCGACCGCCATGTATGCCCACGCCGGCTGGCACGGCGTGTGCCTGCTGGGCGCGGCGGTCAGCCTGCTGGCGTTGGTGTTCTGGGCAGCGACCCGGCGCTACATGCCGCCGGCCTTGCCGGGCACGCCGCCAGGGCGGGGGCCGGCGGCTGCTGCCCCGGGGCACGGGTAAAGCGCGGGCGGCGCGGCAGGCTCAGGGCGCGTGCCGGCGACTGCTGTCGCGCACCACCAGTTCGCAGGGCACGCTGTGCACGGTGGGGCCAATCGCCTCCTCGGGCGCGGCCTGCATGGCGGCGAGCAGGGCGCGGGCGGCCTGCCGGCCGATTTCGTAGGGGCGCGTGCGCACGGTGGTCAGGCCCGGTTCCACGATGCCGGCCAGCGGCACGTCGCCAAAGCCGGCCACCGCGCAGTCGCGCGGTATGGATACGCCGAAGGCCGGCGCGCGCAGCAGGGCGCCGATGGCGAGGTGGTCGTGCGCGAACACGATCGCCTCGGGCCGGCGCCCGGCCGGCTCTTGGGCGAACCGGGCGATGTGGGCGATACCGGCGGCGTAGTCGTCGGTTTCGTCGGCGCGCGCGATGTCCGCATCCAGCCCGGCTTGTTGCATGGCTTCGGCATAGCCTTGCGCGCGGCGCGCGGCGCGCGTGTCGTGCTGCGCGCCGCTGAGCGCGAAGCGGATGCGGCGCGCGCCCTGTTGCAGGAAATGCCCGGCCAGCATCCGGCCCACGTCGCGCTGCGCGAAGCCGACTTGGTGATAAGGGCGGCCGTCGAGGATTTCCCAGGCCTCGACCACGGGAATGCGCAAGCTCTGCAGCAGCGTCTCGATAGCCGGCGCATGGTCGCCGCGGGTCAGGATCAGCCCGCTGGGGTGCCAGCCGGCCAACGCGCGGACCGCCCGGGCCTCGGTGTCCACGGAGTATTCGCTGTTGGCCAGCAGCAGTTGCAGGCCTTGGGCGTCCAGCGTCTCGCTCATGCCGCGCACCAGCTCGGCGAACGTGGGGCTGCTGACGTTCTGCATGACCGCGCCCACCGGTCCGCCCTGGGTAGAGGCGAGGCGGCGCGCCACCTGGCTGGGCATGTAGCCGGTGTCGGCGATCACCGCGTCGATGCGCGCCCGCAGCTTGGGCGAGACTTTATGCGGCGTATTGAAATAGCGCGAGGCCGTGACGGAGGAGACGCCGGCCAGGGCGGCCACGTCGTGGATGGTGTAGTGACCGAGCTTGGGCCGCGCGCGGGGCCGCGCCTGCGCGGCGTCGTCGTCGTCCGCCTGGGGCGGCCCGGGAGGCTTGGGCCGGGAAGGCCGTGGGGGTGTCGTCATGGTTCGCACTATACCTCTTGCACGCCATGGATGATACCGGTACCATCTGAAATGAAACCGGTATCATTTTGGCCGGCGCCGCCATAACCACAACCCTGCATCCACCAGACAGGAGACAAAACCATGAAGACTTCACGCATTCGCGGCGGGCTGGGCGCCCTGGCCGCGTTCGCCATCCTGGCCGCCGCGCCGCTGGCCCAGGCGGCCGGCTATCCGGAAAAGCCGGTCACGCTGGTGGTGCCGCAGCCGCCCGGCGGGGCCGCCGACGCGGTGGCGCGGCCGTTCGCGCAGGCGCTGTCGGACCGGCTGGGCCAGCCGGTCGTGGTCGAGAACCGGGCGGGCGCCAACGGCAACATCGCGGCCGCCTATGTGGCGCAGCGGCCCGCCGACGGCTACACCATTTTCTATGGCTCCATCAGCACGCTGGCGGTCAACCCGCACCTGTACAAGTCGCCGGGCTTCGATCCATTCAAGGATTTCCAGCCCATCACCCTGACCAACCAGACGCCCAATGTGCTGGTGGTGGGCGCGCAGACACCGTACCAGTCGGTGGCCGACGTGGTGAAGGCCGCCAAGGCGCAACCCGGGCGGCTGGCCTTCGGGTCGGCGGGCAATGGCAACACCATGCACCTGACCGGGCTGCAGTTCCAGGCCAGCACCGGGACCGAGCTGGTGCACGTGCCGTACAAGGGCGGCCCGGCCGCGCTGACCGACGTGATGGGCGGGCAGATTCCCATGATGTTCCACAACCTGTCGGCGGTCTTGCCCGTGGCGCAGACCGGCAAGGTGCGCATCCTGGCAGTGGCCGACGAGAAGCGCGCGCCGCTGGCGCCGGACGTGCCCACCATGGCCGAGGCCGGCGCGCCCGGCACGGTGCAGATCGCCTGGAGCGGCATGCTGGTGCGGCGCGGCACCCCCGCGCCCATCGTGCAGCGCCTGCACCAGGAAATGGCGGCCATCCTGGCCACGCCGGAATTCCGCAAGCCGCAGGAAGCCCAGGGCAGCGAGATCCTGTCTTCCACCCCCGAGGAATTCGAGGCCCGGCTGAAGGCCGACTCCCGGCGCATGGCCGAGGTGATCAAGGCCGGCAATGTGCATATCGACTGAGTTTCATTGATGCCCGCTCCCAATCTTTTCAAGCGCGCGCTGCAGGCGCGCCAGCCGCAGATCGGCTTGTGGTCGACCCTGCCGTTTCCCATGGTGTCCGAGTTGATCGCGGGCGCCGGCTTCGACTGGCTGCTGATCGATACCGAACACACGCCGAGCGACCCGATCGTGGTGCAGCAGTTGCTGCAGGCCGTGGCCGCCGAGCGCGAGCGGCCGTCATCGGCGGTGGTGCGGCCGGCCTGGAACGACACGGTGCTGATCAAGCGCCACCTGGACGTGGGAGCGCAGTCCTTGCTGCTGCCGTTCGTGCAGAACCGCGCCGAAGCCGAAGCCGCGGTGGCGGCCACGCGCTACCCGCCGCGCGGCGTGCGCGGCATGGGCGGCTCGATGCGCGCCTCGCGTTTCGGCCGCGACGCCGACTACGTGCGGCAGGCCGAACGCGAATTGTGCGTGCTGGTGCAGATAGAAACCATGGAGGCGCTCGAGCAGCTCGAGCAGATCGCCTCGGTCGACGGCGTGGACGGCGTGTTCGTCGGGCCCGCCGACCTGTCGGCCAGCCTGGGAGTGGCCGGCGAACTGCAGCATCCGAAGGTGCGCAAGGCCATCGACGATGCCATCGCCCGCATCCTGGCCTGTGGCAAGGCGCCCGGCATTCTCATGCTGGACGAGCCGCGCGCGCGCCAGTGCCTGGCGCAGGGCGCCCTGTTCGTGGCGGTGGCCACCGACCAGGTGCTGCTGCGCAAGGCTTGCGACGAGACCGCGGCGCGCTTTGCCGGGCGCCCGGATGGTGGCGCGCCCGCTGCCTATTGATGCCCCAGGAAACGCCCCCATGACCGACACTCCCGCGCGCAAGACGCCCGCGACCCTGCGCAGCCATCGATGGTTCGCCAGCGACGATATCCGCGGTTTCGCGCACCGCCAGCGCATGCAGCAGCAAGGCCTGAACCGCGAAGAATTCATGGGCCGGCCGGTGATCGCGCTCATCAATACCTGGAGCGACCTGTCGCCGTGCCATGCGCACCTGCGCGAGCGCGCCGAGGCGGTCAAGCGCGGCGTGCTGCAGGCCGGCGGCTATCCGCTGGAGCTGCCCGCATTGAGCCTGGGCGAGGTGATGGTCAAGCCCACCACCATGCTGTACCGCAACCTGCTGTCGGTCGAGTGCGAAGAGCTGCTGCGCAGCCTGCCGATCGACGGCGCGGTGCTGATGGGCGGCTGCGACAAGACGCCGCCCGCGCTGGTGATGGGCGCATTGTCGATGGACCTGCCGGTGATCTTCATGCCGGCCGGCCCCATGCTCAACGACCGCTACCGGGGCCAGGCCGTGGGCGCCGGCACGCATACCAAGAAATTCTTCGCCGAATACACCATCGGCGCCATCGGCAAGGCCGAATGGGTGGCGCTGGAGTCGCGCATGACGCGCAGCGTGGGCACCTGCAACACCATGGGCACGGCCAGCACCATGACCGCCATCGTCGAGGCGCTGGGGTTGTCGCTGCCGGGCGCGATGGCGATCCCGGCGGTGGACGCGGCGCATACCCGCATGGCGTGGCAGTGCGGCTACCGCGCGGTCGAGATGGTGTGGGAAGACCTGCGGCCTTCACGCATTTGCAGTGCCGCGGCGTTTCGCAATGCCGTGGTGGCCTACGTGGCGCTGGGCGGCTCCACCAATGCCGCCGTGCATCTGCCGGCCATGGCGGGGCGGGCCGGCATCGCGCTGTCGATCGACGAGATCGACGCCATCGCGCGCGACGTGCCGGTGATCGCCAACCTGTATCCATCGGGCGAGCGCCTGATGGAGGATTTTTTCTACGCGGGCGGACTGCCGGCGGTATTGCGCAAGGTGGCCGCGCACCTGGACCTGTCGACTCTGACCTGTACCGGCCGCACCCTGGGGGAGAATCTCGCCGCCTGGCCGGTCGCGGACGACGACGGCACCATCCTCGATCCGTCGGCGCCCCTCAAGCACGGCGTGGCGGAGTGCCCGGAAGCCGGCCTGGCCATGGCGGTGGTGCGCGGCAACCTGGCGCCGGACGGGGCCGTGATCAAGCCTTCGGCGGCCAGCCCGCGCCTGCTGCGGCATACCGGCCCGGCGCTGGTATTCGATTCGAATGCCGAGATGTTCGCGGCCATGGCCGACCCCGACCTGGACGTGGACGAGAATACCGTGCTGGTGCTCCGCAACGGCGGGCCGATAGGCGGGCCCGGCATGCCGGAATGGGGCAACCTGCCGATTCCGAAGAAGCTGCTGCAGCGGGGCGTGCGCGACATGCTGCGCATTTCGGACGCGCGCATGAGCGGCACGCATTACGGCACCTGCGTGCTGCACGTATCGCCCGAATCCGCCGTGGGCGGGCCGCTGGCGTTGTTGCGCAGCGGCGACCTGGTGCGGCTGGACATCGGCGCGCGCAGCCTCGACATGCTGGTGTCCGAGGCCGAGCTCGAGGCGCGCCGGCGCCAGTGGTCGCCGCCGCCGCGGCCCCATGCGCGCGGCTACTCCCGCATCTACCAGAACGAAGTCACCCAGGCCCACCTGGGCTGCGACTTCGCCAGCCTGGCCGGCAACGCGCCGACGCCCGAACCGCCTATCTACTGAGTCCGCCATGCCCGCCGAACCCCTCGTCATCGAGCGCCTGGAAGCCTTTGTTTTCCGCGCGCCCGCCGAACCACCCGTGCAGACTTCGTTCGGCATCATGAAGAGCCGGCCGGCGGTGCTGGTGCGCGTCGCCGATGCCGATGGATGCTTTGGCTGGGGCGAGATCTGGTGCAACTTCCCGACCGTCGGCGCCGAACACCGCGCGCGGCTGGCGCTGGCGTATTGCCGCCCGCTGGTCGAAAGCCGCGCCTGGCCCGGACCCGCCGCATGCTGGCGCGCGCTGCAGGCGCAACTGGCGGTGCTGGCGCTGCAGACCGGCGAGCATGGACCGCTGCAACAAGTCATGGCGGGCGTCGACACCGCCATGTGGGACCTGGCCGCGCGCCGGGCCGGCGTGCCGCTGTGGCAGTTGCTGGGCGGGCCCGCCGAGGCGCCGCCGGTGGCGGTGTATGCGTCGGGCATCAATCCGACCCGGCCGGCGGAGCTGGCGGCCGCCAAGCGCGCCGAGGGCTATCGGGCCTTCAAGCTGAAGGTCGGCTTTGGCGCCGGGCGCGACCTGGCCAACCTGCGCGCCATGCGCGAGGCCATCGGGCAAGACGCCGCGCTGATGGTCGATGCCAACCAGGCGTGGGACGAACAAGAGGCCGCGCAGGCGGGCCGGCGCATGGCCGATTTCGGCCTGCTGTGGCTGGAGGAGCCGATGCGCGCCGACGTGCCGCTATCGCGCTGGGCGGCGCTGGCGCAAGCCCAGCCGTTGCGGTTGGCGGGCGGCGAGAACTATGCCAGCCTGGCGCAATACCAGGATGCCATCGCCCGCCCCGGGCTGGCCGTGCTGCAGCCGGACGTGGGCAAATGGGGCGGCATCACGGGTTGCCTGGAAGTCGGGCGCGCCGCCGTCGCCGAGGGCAAATGGTATTGCCCGCACTGGCTGGGCGCGGGCATCGGCCTGCGCGCGTCCATGCACTTGAAGATCGCGGCCGGCGGCGCGGGCTATGTGGAGGTGGACGCCAATCCGAACCCGCTGCGCGACTTGCTGGCCGAACCCTCGTTCGCTGTCCGGGACGGCCTGGTGCGCCTGCCCGCGGCGCCTGGCCTGGGCGTGGCGCCGGACCTGCAGGCATGCCGCCCATATGCGGTGGCGGTGGCAACGGCAGAGGTCTAGGTCGGCGCATCACGTGCCGCGGATGCCCGCCTGTTCGATCACACCTGCCCACTTGCGCATTTCCGCGTCGATGAAGCGGCCGAAGTCCGCCGCGCTGCCGGGATGCGGTTCCATGCCTTGCGCCAGGAAGCGGCGCTTGATGTCGGCGTCGGCCAGGGCCTGGTTGATGGCTTCGTCCAGCTGCCCGACCACCGCGGGCGGCACCTGGGCCGGCGCCATGAAGCCATACCAGCCCGCCGCGACCACGCTGGGCAGGCCCTGTTCGCGCAAGGTCGGCGCCTCGGGATAGATCGCGCTGCGTTCCGCGGACGCCACGCCGAGCACGCGCAGTCTGCCGCTCTCGATATGGGGCAGCGCTGCCGTGATCGCCGTGAGGGTGGCGTCCAGCCGGCCCGCCAGCAAGTCCGTATAGGCCATGACGTCGCCCCGGTACTGCACCACCAGGCCCTTGGCGCCGGCATCGCGCAGGAACAGCTCGGCCGCCAGGTGGGGCAGCGAGCCATTGCCGGGCGAGCCGAACGTCAGGCCATCGGGCAGCGACTTGCCATGGGCGACCAGTTCCTTGGCCGTCTTGGCGGGCGATTGCGCGTTGACGACCAGAAACAGCGGCACGGTGGCGGACATGGCCACTGGCTGCAGGTCTTTCCTGGGGTCATAGCCGAGCTTGCCGTACAAGGCTTCCAGGGTGGAGTAGGGCGCCGCGGCATAGAGCAGCGTGTAGCCGTCGGCGGGCGCCTGGGCCACGAATTCATTGGCCACGCGCGTGCCCGCGCCGGCCTTGTTTTCGACCACGAACGGCTGGCCCAGGCGCCTGGCCAGGTATTCGCCGAGCAGCCGCGCCGACAGGTCGCTGGGCCCGCCGGCCCCGTACGGCGCGACGATCTTCACCGTCCGCGCCGGCCACGCGCCCTGCGCGAACACCCGCGGCAGCGCCGCCATGCAGGCGGCCGCGCCCAGCAGGGTCCTCCGGTTCATTTTCATGGTTGTCTCCTGATTGTTCGAATAGGCAGCGGCGGGGCGCCGGTCGGCGCGGTGGTCGAAGGATCGGCGATAGCGGGGCCCGCCACCGGATGATAGATGGCGAGTTCTATCAGAACAATTTTCAAATTATTGACGACTTAAAAGCCTGGGTTATAAATAGGTTTTGCCGCATCGACAGGAGACCTTCCATGGCGTTCGAAGTCACGCTGAGGCAGCTGCGGGCCTTCATCACCGTGCTGGAGTGCGGCAGCTTTTCCGAGGCGGCCGAGACCATGCACTTGTCCCAGGCGGCGCTCAGCGGCCTGGTCAAGGAACTGGAGAGCCGGCTGGGCGTGCGGCTGCTGGACCGGAATACGCGCAGCGTCGGTGCCTCGGTGGTGGGCACGGCGTTCGAGCCGATGGTCCGGCGCGTGCTGGCCGACCTGGACGAGGCGCTCAGGCAGGTCACCAATCTGAAGGAGCTGCGGCGCGGGCTGGTGCGGGTGGCCGCGCCCGAACCGCTGTCGTGCACGTTGTTGCCGGAACTGATCGCCGCCTATGGCGCGCGCCATCCCGGCGTGGACGTGCGCTTCGACGACGTGCCGATCGAGCAAGTTCTGGCGGGCCTGCATAACGGCAGCGCCGATATCGGCTTCGGTCCGGCCGGCGTGCTGGCCGACGACGCGGTGCAGGCGCATGTGGTGCGCGTCGACCCCTTGTGGGCCGCGCTGCGCGCGGATGATCCCCTGGTCGCCAATCCCTCGATCGCCTGGCGGGACCTGCGCGAACGGCCGTTGATCAACTACATGCCCAACCTGGCCGCCAACGTGCTGGGCAACGTGCCGTCGCGCAATCACCCGCGGCACATCGTGCCGGTCCATCGGGTCAACACGGCCCTGGCCCTGCTGCGCGTGCAGCCGGGGTATGTGATCTGCCCGTCCATGGCGCGGCCCCTGGTGGAAGGCTTCGGCCTGGCGTTCCGGCCGCTGTGCCAGCCCACGGTCACCTGGCGCATCGCGCTGTTCGTGCGCGGGCGCCAGTTCCTTTCGCCCGCGGTGGAGAGCTTCCTGGATTTCGCGCTGGCGAGCGCGGAAGGCTGACGGCCGCCGGGCGGGCCGGCCCGGCTTGGATAAATAATCCAAGCTTATTAAAGATTCGGAAAACTCAGATTGTCCGATAAAAGGCCGGCGCGTATCTTTGGCGGCCAGCCTTGGCTGTCCGCATGGTGTGGCGGCCGGATCGCAGTGCGCGAGGGCGTTGCTCAACCGAAACCCGCCCCATGACCTCGTCAGACCTGGATGCCTTTCTGTCGCCGCGTTCCATCGCCATCGTCGGCGCGTCCTCCCACGCCGGCAAGATAGGCGCCGTACCCGTGAAGTATCTCGCCGAGCATGGCTATGCCGGCGCCATTTACCCGATCAATGCCAACGCCGGCGAAATCGGCGGGCGGCGCGCGTACCGTTCGCTGCAGTCGGTGGGCGCGCCCATCGACCTGGCCATTTTCGCCATTCCGGCGGCCGGCGCGGATGCCGCGCTGGACGACGCGATCGCGGCGGGCGTGAAGAACATCGTCATGTTCTCGGCGGGCTTCGCCGAGATGGGCGCGCAAGGCGACCAGGCGCAGCGCGCCTTCGCGGCCAAGGCCCGCGCCGCCGGCATCCGGGTGCTGGGGCCCAATTGCCTGGGCTTCATGAACGTGGCGCGGTCGGTGTACGCGACGTTCTCGCCCGTGGTGATGGCCGGGGCGGCCCGGCCCGGCAAGGTCGGCCTGGTCAGCCAGAGCGGCGCGTTCGGCGCCTATGCCTATGCCATGGCGCGCGAGCGCGACCTGGGGCTGTCCGTGTGGGTGACCACCGGCAACGAGACTGACATCGACGTTGCCGACTGCATTGCATGGATGGCGCGCGATTCCGCGACGCAGGTCATCATGGCCTATCTCGAGGGATGCCGCGACGGCGCGAAGCTGGGGCGCGCGCTGGAGCTGGCGCGCGCCGCCGGCAAGCCGGTGGTGGTCGTGAAGGCCGGCCGTACCGCCCTCGGCGCCCAGGCCGCCGCCTCGCATACCGCGGCGCTGGCGGGTGACGACGCCATCTACCAGGCGCTGCTGCGCCAGCATGGCGCCTGGCGGGCGCACAGCATGGAGGAGTTCTTCGACATCGCCCATGGCCTGGCGGTCGCCGGGCTGCCGCCTAATACGCGGGTTGGCCTGCTGACCGTGTCGGGCGGGGTCGGCGCGATGATGGCCGACGACGCGGCCGAGGCAGGGCTGGACGTCGCCGAATTGCCGGCCGCGGCGCAGGCCGGCATCCGGGCCCGCGTGCCGCTCGCGGCAACGCGCAATCCGGTCGATGTGACCGGGCAGGTTACTGCCGAGCCCGCGTTGCTGGAGCACGCCGCGCGCACCATGCTGGCCGAGGCGGACCATGGCAGCGTATTGATCTTCCTCGCTGCTTTTGGCGCGACGCCGGCCATGCTTGCGGTTCAACAGCAACTGGCCCGCGACCTGCGGCGCGATTTCCCCGGCCGGCTGCTGATCTTCAGCACCCTGGCCGACCCGGCGCAGCGGCGCGCGCTCGAAGCGCACGGCTGCCTCTCGTTCGCGGACCCGGCCCGGGCCATACGCGTCCTGGCCGCCATGGCTTTCTTCAGCGCCCAGTTGCGGCGGCCCGCCACGCTGCCTGACGCGGACCCGCCCGGGTCGCCGCCGGCCCTGCGGCGCGGCGCCTATAACGAGGCCGATGCGCTGCAGTTGCTGCGGGAGCACGGCATTCCCGCCGTGCAAGTGTTGCGCGCCACGTCCCGCGACAGCGCGATCCGCCACGCGTGCGCGCTGGGATTCCCGGTCGCCATGAAGGTGTTGTCCGCCGATATCGTGCACAAGAGCGAAAGCGGCGGCGTGGTGCTGGACATTCGCAGCGCCGAACAGGCTGGCGCGGCATACGAGCGGATCATGGCGGCCACCGCGGACGCGGCGCCCCAGGCCCGCATCGATGGCGTGGTGGTGGCGCCGATGGTCCGCGGCGGCGTGGAATGCATCCTGGGCGCGCGCCGCGATCCCGCGCTTGGCGTGGTCGTGATGCTGGGGGCGGGCGGCGTGAACGTCGAGCTGCTGCGCGACACGGTCTTCCGGCTGGCGCCGGTAGATCGCGGGCAGGCCCGCGAGATGATCACCGAACTGAAAACCGCCGCGCTGCTGCACGGCTTTCGTGGCGGGCCGCCGGCGGACGTGGACGCCCTGGCCGAGGCGATCGTGCGGCTCTCGCAGTTCGCGCTGGCGGCGGGCGACCGGCTGGAGTCCGTGGAGCTGAATCCTTTCGCGGTGTTGCCCGCCGGCGAGGGCGCTTGCGCGCTGGATGCCGTGCTGCTGACAAGCCCCGCGCCGCCTGCCGCGCCGGCCGCCCGCGAGTTCGTGATGGCCACGCTGCCCCTTTTCGAGATGGCGCGCATGCGCGCCTCCAACACGGCCCGCAAGCATCCCGACGCGGGATTCGCCGGCGACAGCCCGGCATCCAGGATGCGCTGGGTGAACCAGTTCACGCATACCCGGCGCTTGCGCAGCCCGGAAGACAAGGAAGTCGTGACGCCGAACAATGACACCTTGTTCAGCAATGCCTGGCTGGATCTCTCCGGCGGCCCGCTGGTCATCGACATTCCCGAGATGGGGCGGCGCTACTGGGTGCTCGGCTTCCTCGATGCCTGGACCAACCCTTGGGCCTACGCCGGACGCCGCACCACCGGCGGGGCGGCGCAGCGCCTGTTCGTGCACGGGCCTTCGTGGCGCGGCGAGGCGCCGGCCGGCATGCATTGCATCAGCGCGCCCAGCGACGACGTATGGGTGATCGGCCGCATCCTGGTCGATGCCGATCCCGCCGACCTGGCGCGCGTCCATGCGCTGCAAGACCGTTTCGCCATCCGCCGGCCCGACGGGGCGAGCGCCCTGTCGCGCGTCGACACCCTGCTGGGCAACCGCGCCACCGGCGTGCCGGACGCCGACGAATACCTGGCCGTGCTGGCTACCATGCTGGCGCGCAATCCGTCCGTCACGCCGCTGCCGCCACGGCCGCATTCCGCGTCCGAACTGCAGGCGGCGCTGGAGGAGGTCTATACCGAACTGCGCGAAGTGGTCCAGCCTTCGGAACTGGGCGGCGGCTGGACAACGGCGGTGTCCGTCCGCACCAGTTTCGGCGACGACATCGTGACGCGGGCCCGGGTGGCGCGCAACTGGATCGGCACGCTGGGCATCGACGAGGCGATGTACATCATGGCCGAAGTGGATGCCGACGGCGCGCCGCTGACGGGCAGCCATCGCTATGTGCTGCGCTTCCCGCCGGCGGGCGGGCCGCAAGTGGGCGCGTTCTGGTCCATCACCCTGTACCGCCGCAGCGATTGCCTGCTGGCGGCCAACCCCATCGGCCGCCATTCCATCGGCGACCGCACGCCCGGCCTGCTGCGCGATGCCGACGGCGGACTGAGTATCGCAATACAGGCGGACGACCCCGGCGCGGGCCAGAACTGGCTGCCCGCGCCTGCCGGCGAAGGTTTTTATCTGACCTTGCGGCTCTACCAACCGCAACGCGCGCATCTGGACGGCACGTTCGCCTATCCGCCGGTGCGGCGGGCGGACTGAGCGCGGCGGCGCGGCCGTCCCGGCGTGCGGCCGCGAATTGGCAACGAGTTCATGGAGAGGACATGTCGGATCGATTGAAGGGCCGGGTGGCCATCGTCACCGGGGCGGGTGGAGGGCTCGGCCGGGCCCATGCGCTGGAACTGGCGCGGCATGGCGCAGCCATCGTGGCCAACGACCTGGGCGGCGCGGCGCAGGAGGTGGCCGACCGCATCGGCGCGTCAGGCGGCCGGGCGCTTGCCGTGGCCGGCGATGTGACGCGCTACGACGACATGCTCGCGCTGGCCGAGCGGACCATGGCCGCGTTCGGGCGCGTCGACATCCTGGTGAACAACGCCGGGGTCCTGCGCGACCGCACCTTCGCCAAGATGAGCCTGGATGACTTCCGCCTGGTCCTGGATGTGCATGTCATGGGAGCGGTCAACGCGACCCAGGCAGTCTGGCCGCACATGCAGCGGCAAGGCTACGGCCGGGTGGTGATGACCACCTCTTCGTCGGGGCTGTACGGCAATTTCGGGCAATCGAATTATGGCGCGGCCAAGATGGCGCTGGTCGGGCTGATGCAGACCTTGGCGCTGGAAGGCGCCCGGCACGGCGTGCGCGTGAACTGCCTGGCCCCCAGCGCCATGACGGCGATGACCGAAGGCCTGCTGGACCCGGAAGCCGCCGCGGTGCTGACGCCGGAGCGGGTCAGCCCCGGCCTGGTCGCCCTGGTGGGCGAAGACGCCCCGACCCGCATGATCCTGCTTGCCGGCGGGGGCAGCTATGAGTGCGCGCACATCACGATGACGCGCGGCATCCATGTCGGCGATGCGCGGGATCCAGTGGCGGCGCTGTGCGGGGCCATGGCCGAGGTCCAGGCGCAGGCCGGCCAGAGCGTGCCCGCGTCGGGCTGGGAGCAGCCGCGCCACGAGCTGGCGAAGGCACTTGGGCGGAGCGGGTGAGGGTAGCGGCAATGAGTGCGCCTAGCCCGCCGGCTCGGCCGCCTCTTGCGCCAGCCATTCCATGAACTGCGCAATGGCGCGCTTGCGGGCGGCGCCCGGCAAGGTCACCGCGTAATAGGCGAACTCGGTGGGCCAGGGGCGGTCGAGCGCGACCGCCAGCCGTCCGCTGGCAATTTCTTCGCGCGCGTAGAGGTCGCGCACCAGGGCGATGCCCTGTCCGGTTTCCGCGGCGCGGATGAGCAGGAAATCGTCGTCGAAGGCCGGGCCTCTTTCGATGCGCGGATCGTCCTTGACGCCCATCGCCTCGAGCCACAGGCGCCAGTCGCTGCGGTCGGAATCCTGCAGCAGGGGGTAGGCCAGGCAGTCGGCCGGCTGTGCAATGCGCGGCCCCTGCGCCAACAGGGCCGGCGCGGCCACCGGCAGCAGCGCCGGCGCCATCAAGTAGCGGGCGTCAAGGCCGGGGTAGCGGCCCAGGCCATGGCGGATGGCGATATCCACTTTGTCGCGGCGCAGGTCCACGAGGGCGGGCGATGCCTCGACGCGCACCTCGATGGCCGGATGCAGGCGGGTGAATTTCCCCAGGCGCGGCACCAGCCAGGATGCCGCGAAGGAGGGCACGGTGCTGACCGTCAGCGTCTGGCGGGCATGGATGTCGTCCAGCCGCGCCAGGCTGGATTCGATCTGGTCGAACGCCTGCATCAGCGATGGATAGACCTGCGTGCCGGTGTCGGTGAGCTGCAGGCCCTGGCGCGTGCGCACGAACAGGTCGCAGCCGACGCGTTCTTGCAGCAGCTTGATCTGCTGGCTGACCGCGCCCGGCGTGACGCCCATCGCTTCGGCGGCGTTCTTGATGCTGCCGTGCCGCCCGGTTTCCACGAAAGCGCGCAGCGCCAGCAGGGGAAGGACTTTGCCCATCGAGGCGCCCCCGAAAGAATTCAAAAAATTTAGATTAACTAATTTCGTTGCTTAGATCATATCGTTTTTCGCTTTGCATAAGGCTGCCTAGAATTCCAATCGAAGACAGGTAAGTTTAGTAATTCTTTGGATTTGCGAATGCCGGAGGCCTGCCATGCCCGCTTCTGAATTGGTCCTATATACCGACAGCTCGCCAAACGGCTTCAAGGCCACGATCGCCCTGGAAGAACTGGCGCTGCCTTACGAACTGCGCCACGTCCGGGTCGAGCATGGCGAGAACCGGACGGCGGATTTTCTCGCGCTCAATCCGCACGGGCGCATTCCGGTGCTGGTCGATGCGTCGGCCGGCATCACGTTGTTCGAGTCCGCCGCCATTCTGTTGTACCTGGCCGAGAAAACCGGCCGGCTGCTGCCGCGCGACGCGGCCGGCCGGTGGGAAGCCATCAAGTGGCTGATGTTCCATGCGTCCAGCGCCGGGCCGATCCTGGGGCAGCGCGTGCACTTCGAGATGTTCGCGCAGGACCGCCATGCCCCGGCCATCGAACGCTACCGGCGCCTGTCGGCGGAGATTTTCGCCACCCTGGATGGCCGCCTGGCCGAGCGCGAATGGCTGGCGGGGCACGAGTATTCGATCGCCGACATTGCCCATTTCGGATGGCTGCACATCGCCCGGATTATCGACTTCGATTTCAGCGGCTACCCACGGCTGGAGGCCTGGTTCCGGCGCGTCGCCGCGCGCCCCGCGGTCCAGCGCGGCGTTGCGTTGCCGGCGCCCGCCACCGGCCCATGAATCATTGCAGACAAGGAGCACGAACCATGAACGATACGAATTGCCTGGAGTATCAGCCGCTATGCCGGGGCGCCTCCGCGCCGGCCTTTCGCATGCATGCCGGCTACCAGCGCATGTTCCGCCCCGATGCGCTGACCATCGGCACCTTCCTGCCGCTGCGCTTTTTCCAGGGCGACATGCAGGTGCTGGCGGGGCAGGCCGACCTGGTGGAGCGGATCGACCAGTACGGTTTCGCGGCCACCTGGGTGCGCGACGTGCCGCTGTTCGATCCGCGCTTCGGCGACGCGGGCCAGGTGTTCGATGCCTACGCTTACCTGGCCTACCTGGCGGCGCGCACGCGCCGCGTCGCGCTGGCCACGGGCAGCGTGATCTTCCCGCTCAGGCACCCGATAGACCTGGCCAAGTCTGCCGCCACGATCGACCGGCTGTCGGGCGGGCGCCTGGTGCTGGGCATCGCGTCGGGCGACCGGCCGGTGGAGTTTCCCGCCTATGGCTTGAGCCACGAGCAGCGCGGCGAACGTTTCGCCCAGGCGGTGGATCATTTCCGGCAGCTGCTGCGTCCAGACGGTGGCGCCGTCGCGTCGCCGCTGGGAAAAATGGATGGCGTCGATCTGCTGCCGAAGCCGGCCGCCGGCGCCATTCCCCTCATCGTGACGGGCTCCTGCCGCCAGAGCCTGCCGTGGATCGGCGAGCAGGCGGACGGCTGGCTGACCTATCCCGGGAGTTCGCAGAACATCATGGGGCCACGCCGGCTGGCCGAGAAGATCAGCGCCTGGCGCGCGTTGATCCTCGACGGGGGATTTCGGCCGCACATGACCAATGAGTGGCTGGACCTGGTGGCCCGCGCGGACTATCCGCGCACGCCGCTCAACAATGGATTCATCCTGCGCACCGGGCGCAATGGCCTGATCGACCTGCTGGGGGAATGGCAGGATGCCGGCGTCAACCACGCGGCCCTGGGCATCCAGTTTTCCGCTCGGCCCGCCGCGGAAATCATCCAGGAGCTCGCTGAAGAGGTGTTGCCGCATTTCCCGTCCCACGAAGCAGTCGAGCCGGCCTGGCAGGGGTGGTAGGCGAGGGCGCTCGCCGCGGGGCATCTGATACGATCGGTCCTCCATCGAGCCAGTCCGAGCAGATTCCCCGCCCGTGAGAACCGACAGCCGACTTTCCCGCATGCTGCACGTATTGCTGCACATGGCGCGGGCCGACCAGCCGCTGACGTCCGAGCAGATCGGCCGCATGCTTGGCACCAATGCGGCCGTGGTCCGCCGCACCATGGCCGGCCTGCGCAAGGCCGGCTATGTGCAGTCCGAGAAAGGCCACAATGGCGGCTGGCGGATCGCCTGCGACCTGCGCCAGGTCAGCTTGCTCGACATCCACCACGCCGTGGGCGGGCCGCGCATCTTCGCCATCGGCCCCGACCACGATCATCCCGACTGCGCCGTCGAGCGCGCCGTCAACGCGGCGCTGGCCGATGCCTTGCGGCAGGCCGAGGCCTTGCTGGTCGAGCGCCTGGGGGCCGTCACCCTGGCCGACCTGGCCGGCGATTTCGATGCGCTGTGCCGCGGGCACGCCGCATCCCCCGACGCCTTGCTCCACCGCTAGAACGAACCGGCGCGCGCCATTTGCGCCATTGCGCGGAATTTAATGTATCATTAAAAGATACGTGAAATGCGATGGAGCAGCACAATGGACTATGACGTGATCATCATCGGCGGCAGCTATGCCGGTTTATCGGCCGGTCTTCAATTGGCGCGCGCCCGGCGCAGCGTCCTGGTCATCGACGCGGGCGAGCGCCGCAACCGTTTCGCGGCCGCGTCGCACGGTTTCCTGACGCAGGATGGCGCCGCGCCGGGCGACATCGCGGAACTGGGGCGTGCGCAGTTGCTGGAGTACGGCACGGTGCGCTGGCTGCGGGACGAGGCGCTCGACGCGCAAGCGCTGGATGGCGGCTTCGCGGTGATGGCCGGCGCAGGCTCGCGGCATACGGCAAGCCGCCTGGTGCTGGCCACCGGCGTGCGGGACGAGCTGCCCGATATTCCCGGGCTGGCCGAGCGCTGGGGGCGGCATGTTTTCCATTGCCCGTATTGCCATGGATACGAACTGGATCGCAGGCCGGTGGGCGTCCTGGCGGTGAGCGAGCTGTCCTTACACCAGGCCTTGATGCTGCCGGACTGGGGGCCGACCACGTTGTTCCTGAACGAGGCGTTCGAGCCTGATGCCGGGCAATGCAGCCAGTTGCAGGCGCGCGGCGCGCGGGTCGTGCGGGGGCGGGTGGCGCGCCTGGACGGAACCGCCGATGTCGTCATGCAGGACGGCAGCGTGCACGCGCTGGCGGGCTTGTTCGTCGCGACCCGGATACGGCCGGGCGGCTTGCCCGCGCAACTCGGCTGCGCGCTGGAGGACGGGCCGATGGGGCCATTCGTGCGCACCGACGCGATGAAGGCGACCACGGTGCCGGGCGTATTCGCCTGCGGCGATGTGGCGCGCCCGGCGGGGTCGGTGGCGCTGGCTGTGGGCGATGGCGCCATGGCGGGCGCGGCGACGCACCGCTCGCTGATGTTCGGGTTGTGACCGGCCGGCGCCTGCGTCCGGCCCTGTGGCATCAGAGGATGCCGTGGCGCCGCAGCACTTCCTGTTCGTCGCCGGAAACCCAGCCGAAGATCTGCGGTTTGCCGTCGGCCAGCCGCAGCAGGTAGTGCACGTCGAAATCGATGTCCAGGTCGTCGCGCCCCTGGCGCGTATAGGTAGCGCGCCAGGCGACGTGGGCCAGGCAGTGCAGCGCGTCGATGGCGTCGATGGCGATGCCGCGGATGGCCATGCCGCGGGTGCCGATCGCGCGATAGCGCGCGTAGCCGGCGCGCATGACCGCTATCAGCTGGCTGTCGTTCTTGCCGGCCATGACGCCTTGCGGGACGGCGGCGATGAATTCGGCCGCGTAGCAGCGCGACAGGGCATCGGCGTCGACCCGGCCGTCGATGCCGTCCTGGAACAGCCGCTGATAGCGGTGAAAAAACTCGTGCACGGCGTCGTTCATGACCAGGCCTCCGCGAAAAACCACCAATACAGGATACGGCGGCCACGCGGCGCGCGCCAGGCCAAGCCTGGCCGCAATGCCGTCTACTGGTCGTAGCCCGGATACCGGCGCTGCAGGCGGCGCAGCAGGCCGGGCCATACCAGGCCCTCGGGACCGCGGCCCAGCCGGACCTGCTCCAGCTGCTTTTCCGCCATTGCCAGCACTGGCGGCGCGATGGACCGCAGCTGGACCTGGCCCGCCAGCGCGCGCACTTGCGCCATGCACGCCGCCTCGAGCCGGTGCATGCCCACGAAAGCCTGGGCCACCGAACGGCCCGTCGTCAACAGGCCATGGTTGCGCAGGATCATGTACTGCTTGTCGCCCAGGTCGCGCACCAGGCGGGGCTTCTCGTCTTCCAGCAGCGCGAAGCCTTCGTAGTCGTGATAGGCCAGCGAATGCAGCACCGACATGGCGAACTGCGACAGCGGCAGCAGGCCTTCTTCCTGGGCCGATACCGCGACGCCATTGATCGAGTGGGTGTGCAGCACGCAGACGACATCCGGGCGCGCCGCATGAATACAGCTATGGATGGTGAAGCCCGCTGGATTGACGTCGCCGTCGCTCTGCAGCACCTTGTTGCCCTGGATGTCGATCTTGACCAGGCTCGATGCGGTGATTTCCTCGAACATCGAGCCGTAGGGGTTGATCAGGAAGTGTTCGGTGCCGGGGATCTTGGCGCTGATATGGGTGAACACCAGATCGTCCCAGCCGAACATGGCCACCAGCCGGTAGGCGGCGGCCAGGTCTACACGCATCTGCCATTCCTCGGGGCTGACCTGTGCGCGGATGGAATTCGTCGGGTTCGTCGTCATGCGGGTTCCTTGGTTGGGCTGGATCGGCCGGCGCGAGCAGCGCCGGGTTGTCCGCCAGCATAGACCCTCCCGCGCCGCCTGGGCGAGCGGGCGGTCTCGACCGGCTCGCTTCAGCCCGCCAGCATGTTGAAGGCCCATCCTGCCAGGTACAGGCCCACGCCGAACGACGCGTGCGCCATCAGGCTGCGCAGGCGGGCCGTACCGGGGCGGGGCGTGCGCGAGGCGGCGATGCCGGCGCCCAGGCCCGGCTGCAGGATGAAGAACGGCGCCACGACGGTCAGCACGCCGACGCCCAGGGCGGGCAGGAATGCCGGGGCCTGCAGCCATGGGGGGCCGGCCACCGCCAGCAGGAGCGCCGCGAAGACGACGCCGATGGCGTAGTGCAGGAACCAGCCCAGCGCGGCTTCGCCCGGGACGGGCGCGGCTTGTGCGATGCTGTCGTGGACGACCCGGCCGCGCGGCAGGTGCCCGGCCCAGCGGCCGACCATGGCGTAGTCCAGCGAGGGAATGCCGCAGGCGCGCTTGAGCAGCAATGCCCACAGGTCCATGACCAGGGTGGCGCCGATGCCGATCGGGATGGCGGGAAGGAGCAGCGAGGGGGAATTGTCCATGTCGGGAATTCACGAAGCCTAGAAAGAAGTGGGCGATGGGCCATGAAATGCAGTGCCGGTAAGCGATGCACTTTCATTTAAAACATTCAATTAATTGATTGAATATTAGATTGAGCTTACGATCACGTCAATGAGCCGCGCTTCCGCCCATCCCTCCGACCGCTTCGACGCCCTGGCAGAGCTGGCCCGGACGCTAGGCCATGCGCATCGCCTGGCACTGCTGGAACACATTGCCCAGGGCGAACGCTCGGTGGAACGCCTGGCGGAACTCGCCGGCCTGTCGCTGGCCAATGCGTCCCAGCACCTGCAGCTCCTGCGCCGCGCCGGGCTGGTGCAGACGCGCCGCGACGGCAAGCGGGTGCTGTATCGCCTGGGGGGCGGGCCGGTGGCCAACGTGCTGGCCGCGCTGCGCGATTTCGCCGCCTACCAGCATGCCGAGATCCAGGCCCTGGCGGCCGACAGCCTGCATCGGCCCGAGCGGCTGGAAGGCGTTGCCATCGAGGAATTGCTGGGCCGCATGGCGGAGGGCGAGGTGGTGCTGCTGGATGTGCGTCCACCGGATGAGTACGCGCTGGGCCATCTGCCCGGCGCCATCAACATACCCGCGGAAGAGCTGGCCCAGCGCCTGGGCGAATTGCCGCCAGGCCGGGACATCGTCGCGTATTGCCGGGGGCCGTACTGCGTGTTGTCGACCGAGGCGGTGGCCGCGCTGCAGGCGCACGGTTTGCCGGCGCGCCGGCTGGGAGCAGGTTTCCCGGAATGGAAGGCGGCCGGCCTGCAGGTGGAACGGGCGGCCTGAAAGGGCCGCCGGCCCCGGCGCCTATGCGCGGGCCGGCGCGGCCAGGCGCGGCAGGCGGCGCTGGATGAGCGTTGCCACTGCCAGCGCCAGGATGAGCAGCCCGCAGGCCGCCAGCGCGTTGACGTGCAGGCCCTGGCTGTCGACCACCTGCCCGCCCAGGAACGAGCCCGCCGAGATGGCCAGGTTGAAGACCGCCACCGACCAGGCCGTGGCGGGTTCGAGGTCGGACGGCGCGGCTTTCATGGTCCATGTCATCACGGACACCGACACCCCGCCGTAGGCCAGGCCCCATAGCAACAGCACCAGCGCGCCGCCCCAGGCGCTGCCGGCGCTGGCGAACAATAGCAGCAGCGTGGAGGCCAGGCCGGCCGCGATGACGATCAGCGTCCAGCCCACGCGCCGCGCCGCGTTCAGGCCGGCGATGAAGTTGCCGGCGATGCCGGCCATGCCGTAGGCGAACAGCAGCACGCCGATCCACTCGGCCTCGAAGCCCGACACCGACAGCAGCCAGGGGCGCACGAAGGTGAACGCCATGAAGTGGCCGGCCACCAGCAGCAGCGTCATGGCCAGGCCGAGCCGCAGGCCGGGGTTGGACAGGGCGTGGCGCAGGCTGTGCAGCGATACCGACCGGCCGACTGGGAGGGGCGGCATGGACCACAGGTGCAAGCCCAGCACCAGCGCGGCGAGCAGGGCCATGCTGCCGAAGGCCATGCGCCAGCCGGCCAGGTCGCCGATCAGCGCGCCCAGCGGCACCCCAAGCACCGAGGCGGCGGCCACGCCGCCGAAAATGATGGACGTGGCCAGGCCGACCGATTCGGGCGGCACCAGGCGCACGGCCAGGCCGCTGGCGATGGCCCAGATGCCGCCGATGCACAGGCCCACCAGCACGCGCGCGGCCAGCAGCCAGGCCACGCTGGGCGCCAGGGCGGTGGCGAGGTTGGCGGCGATCAGCAGCACGAACAGGATCGACAGAATATGGCGGCGGTCGATGCCGCCTGCCGCCACGATCACGACCGGCGCGAACAGGGCCGCCAGCAGCGCGGGTACCGTCAGCAGCAGCCCCATGGTGCCGGTCGACGCGCCGACCGTCTGGGCAATAGAGGTGAGCAGCCCGACCGGCAGCATTTCGGTGGTGACCACGGCAAAGGTGGCGAGCCCGCCGCTGGCCACGGCCAGCCAGGGATGCGGGGTGCGGGGGCGGGCGGGACGGGTGCGGTGCGGGCGGGTCATGAGGCGGTTGGGGGTGAGACGTGGTTGCGGCATAATAGGTACATACGCCTCGTATGTCAATTTACATACGTTTCGTATGTTAAAGGAGACAACATGCCGCGCCGCACCCGTTCCGAGATGATCGAAGAGACCCGCGCCAAGCTGGTCGCCGCGGCGCGGCACGCGTTCGGCGCGCAGGGCTATGCCAATACTTCGATGGACGACTTCACTGCCGCGGCGGGATTGACGCGCGGCGCGCTGTACCACCATTTCGGCGACAAGCGCGGCTTGCTGGCGGCGGTGGTGGAGCAGATCGACGAGGAAACCGATGCGCGCCTGCAGGCGGTGTCCGACGCCGCGCCGGATGCCTGGGAAGGGTTTCGCAATCGCTGCCGCGCCTATCTGCACATGGCGCAAGAGCCCGAAATGCGGCGCATCGTGCTGCAGGACGCCCGTGCCGTGCTGGGCGGGGTATCGCCTGTTTCGCAGCAGTTCTGCGTGACCTCGATGGCCGAGCTGCTGGCCACGCTGATGGACAAGGGCGTGGTGCGGCAGGCCGATCCGGCGGCCCTGGCGCGCCTGGTCTATGGCGCGCTGGCCGAAGGCGCGTTCTGGGTGGCCGAGTCGGACGGCGATCCCGATGACGGCCACGCCCGCTTGCGTGCCACCCTGGATGCGCTGGACGCACTGCTGGCCGGCATGCTCGCCGGGCCGCAGCGGCCGGCCGCTGGCTAGCTGCACCAGGTGTCAGACACCCCGGGGAGACGGCCAGGAATCTGCCGCGCTTCCTCGCGGGGTGTCTGACACCTCGCGAGCATCCCGAACGTCACCCAGGTGTCAGACACCCCAGGGAAGACGGCCAGGAACTTGCCGCGTTTTCCCGCGGGGTGTCTGACACCTCGCGAGCATCCCGAACGTCACCCAGGTGTCAGACACCCCAGGGAAGACGGCCAGGAATTTGCCGCGTTTTCTCGCGGGGTGTCTGACACCTCGCGAGCACCCCGAGCGTCACCTAGGTGTCAGACACCCCAGGGGAGACGGCCAGGAATTTGCCGCGTTTTCCCGCGGGGTGTCTGACACCTCGCAGACATCCCGCAGCGCGAAGACTGGCGGCGTCACGCCTAGGCTTCAGCCGGCCTGGCGGCGCGGCTTGCCTCGGACTCCTGGAACGGCCGCAATTGGTCGGCCAGCGCCTTGCGGAACGCCGCGCGCGCTTCGCAACGCGCCTGGTAGGCCGCCAGCGCGGGCCGGTCCGCCACCAGCGTGGTGTGCCGCAGGATGCGCAGCACGCTGGTCATCATCAAGTCGCCCGCGGTGAACGTATCTTCCAGGTAATCGCGTCCGCCCAGCCAGTCCTGCAATTCGTCCAGGCGCTTGCAGACGGCCTGTTCCGCCGTGGGCCGGGCGGCCGCCGCCCACGGCTGGCCGGCGTGGAACAAGTCCAGCCCCGCCAACTGCTGGATGGGCGGCTCCAGCGTGTTCAGCGCGGCCAGGACCCAGGCGCGGGCGCGGGCTCCTTGCCGGGCGTCGCGCGGCATCAGCGCCTCGCTGCGCTCGGCGATCTCCAGCACGATGGCGCCGGATTCGAACAGCTGAAGGCCGTCTTCCTCGATGGCCGGGACCTGTCCGAACGGCTGCAGCGCGCGGTATGCCGGGCTGGCCTGGTCGGCCGGGCCGATCAGGCGTTCCCGGTAGGCGATGCCGGCTTCTTCCAGGGCCCAGCGCACGCGCAGGTCGCGCACCAGGCCTTGCGCGAACGGCGGGACCGAGCGGAATGCGGTCAGGGTCATCATGGGCCGATCCTCCGGTCAGGCGGCATAGTGCCGCACGAGTTTGTCCAGCGCGCCGCCCCAGCCGCTTTCGTGGCTGCGCGCGGTGGCCTCGTCGCGCAGGCCGTCGTGGGTGAAGGTCAGTTCAGTGCCGCTGTCGATGGCGCGCAGGGCGACCACCACGCGCGAGTCGGGGCCCTCGGCATCGTCCGACCAGCGCCAGCTCATTTCCAGGTGGTGAGGCGGCTCGACCCGCAAGTATTCGCCGCTGCTTTCGTGTTCGCTGCCGTCGAGCATGCGGAAGCGCACCCGGAAGCGGCCGCCGACCCGCACGTCGGTTTCGGCCAGCAGGACGGGGCCGTCGTCGGGGCCCCACCAATGGGAGATGCCTTCGGGCGTGGTAAGCGCCTCGAACACGGTGGCGGGTTGCGCATTGATGCGCCGTATCAGGGTGAGGCTGGTCATGGCTTGCGGCTCCTTGGGGCGGTTTCGCGGCTTTCCGCGTAGGCGGCCAGGCGGTCGAGGCTGTGGGTCCAGAAGTGCTCGTAGCGGCGCAGCCAGTCCATGGCCTCCTGCATGGGCGCGGGGGACAGGCGGACTGTGACGGTGCGGCCGACCTTGATGCGCTCGATGAGGCCAGCCTCGTCGAGCACGTCCAGGTGTTTCATGACCGCCGGCAGCTTGATGGCGAATGGCTGCGCCAGCTGGCTGACCGTGGCGTCGCCGTCGCGCTCGAGGCGCGCCAGGATGGCCCGGCGGGTCGGGTCGACCAGCGCCGCGAACGTCTGGTCCAGGGGATTCGAATACTTCACCATGTAGTGAAGTATTTGCGTGGCCGCCAGGCTTGTCAAGCCCGGCCGTTCGCGGGCGTGTCACATGCGCGGACTAGATTGGGGATATTCCCGGGAGCCGCGCCGATGAACCTGTCCGCCCTGACGATCGCCACTTTCAATCTGTACAACCTGAACCAGCCGGGCCGGCCCATCTACACCGACAAGAAGGGCTGGAGCCGCGCCGAGTACGAGCGCAAGATCGAATGGACCGCCCGGCAGTTGCGCGAACTGGAGTCGGACGTGTTCGGCTTCCAGGAACTGTGGCATGCCGATTCGCTGGCGGCGGCGGTCGAGGCGGCCGGCATGGCCGATGACTATGAGATGCTGGCGCCGGCCGATGCCGATGGGTCCGGCATCGTGTGCGCGGCGCTGGTGCGCAAGGGGTTGCTCAGCGGCGAGGCCGAATGGATCACCGACTTTCCCGATGGCTTCGTGCTGCATTCGAGCGGCGACGACCCCCAGACGCCGCTGATCGAAGTCAACATCAGCGGGTTCTCGCGGCCGGTGCTGCATTTCACCATCAAGCCGCGCAAGGCCGAGCCGGATGCGCACGTCTACGTGTGCCACTTCAAGTCCAAGGCCGAGACCAAGGTGTACAACGAAGACTGGTTCAAGGACGACAAGGATTTCTACGGCAAGCACCAGAAGAACCTCGGCGCGGCCTTGTCCACCATCCGCCGCACGGCGGAGGCCGCGGCGCTGCGGTTCCTGTTGACCGAGCAGATGAAAGGCACCGACGTGCCGGTGATCGTGCTGGGGGACATCAACGACGGCCAGCACAGCAATACGGCCAATATCCTGACCGAGCAGCCGCGCTACCTGGTGGGCGAGTCGCGCGGCGGCGGCGATGCGGTGCTGTACACGGCGCAGACCCTGCAGGAATATCGCGACACGCGCGACGTGTACTACACCCACGTGTTCCAGGACATGCGCGAGTCGCTCGACCATATCCTGGTGAGCCAGGAGTTCTACGACAACAGCCGCAAGCGGCGCTGGATCTTCGACGGCATGGTGGTCAACAACGACCATCTCAACTTCGACGATCACAAGGCGCGCGGCACCAATGACCACGGGATCATCCGCGCCGCGTTCAAGTACCGGCCGGCGGAGCGCCACGAGGTCGCCTGAGGGCTTCGCCCGCCCCGGCGCGGTACCATTGCATCCGGGCCTGACCGGCGCGGGGCTGGCAGGCGGGTATTCGTGGCGAGGAACAGGGTGGCATGACCGACACGCAGGGCGGCGCCGGGCAGCGCGGGCGCTGGAAACGCGGGGCCTATATGGCCCTGGGCATGCTGATGCTGGCCCTGGCGCTGATCGGCGCGGCGCTGCCCGTCATGCCCAGCACCATCTTCGTGATCCTGGCGGCCGCCTGCTTCGGCCGCGCCTCGCCGCGCTGGGAGGCCTACTTGCTGCAGCATCCGCGCTTCGGGCCGGCCCTGGTGGCATGGCGCGAGCAGGGCGCGATCTCGGCGCGCGGCAAGGCGTTCGCGGTGGCCGGCATCGCGCTCGGGCTGGCCGTGTTCTGGTATACCTACCGGCCGGCCTGGTGGCTGGGCGCGCTGGTGAGCGCCTTCATGGCGGGCTGCGCGCTCTGGCTGCTGAGCCGGCCCGCGCCGCGCGAGGACCGGACATGACATTCATCGTGACCGCGGCGCGGCCGCAGGACCTGCGTGAACTGCCGCATATCGAGGCGCGGGCGCTGGCGCTGCTGGCCGGTCACCCTGCCCACGAGATATTCGGCCGCCATGCCACGCCGGTCGACGATTTCGCCGCCGGGCTGCGGCGCGATTGCCTGTGGGTGGCGCGCCTGGATCCCGCCGGGCCGCCGGTCGGCCATGTGCTGGCGGGCGAGCTGGATGGCGGTTTCCACATCCAGCAAATGGACGTGTCGCCCGCGCACGGCCGGCGCGGCATCGGCCGCGCCTTGCTGGAACACGCCTGCGACGTGGCGCGGGCGCGCGGCTACCGGCATGCCGTGCTGACCACGCTGGCCGATGTGCCCTGGAATGCGCCGTTCTATGCCAGCGCCGGCTTTCGTCCGCTGGCGCCGGCCGATTGGGGCGCCGGCCTGCGCGCCGTCATGCGGCACGAGCAGGCGCTGGGCTTCCCGATGCGCCTGCGTATTGCCATGCGGCGCGACCTGGCGGCGGGGCAGCGTCAGCCGCCCGCCTCGACATAGCGCAGGCCGATCAGGCCGGCGGCGGTGACGGCCAGGAACAGCAGCCGCTGCCATTGCATGCTTTCGCCGAAGGCGGCGACGCCGATGACCACCAGGCCGAGCGCGCCCAGCCCGGTCCAGATGGCGTAGGCGGTGCCGACGGGCAGCGTCTGCAAGGCCCTGGCCAGCAGATAGATGCTGCCCAGCCCGGCGCCCACCGCCACCGCGCTGGGCAGCGGCCGCGTCCAGCCTTCGTTCAGCTTCAGCGCCACCCCCATCACGATTTCCAGGCCGGCGGCCGCCAGCAGCATGAGCCATGCCATGTCAGGCCTGCGCCGGCTGGCCGTCGCGCGCGGCGGCCAGGGCCTGCCGCACTGCCGGGCGCGCCTCGATGCGTTGCAGCCAGTCGCGCAGGCGCGGGTAGGGCGCCAGGTCCAGGCGCAGTTCGGCGTGGGTGCGCAGCCAGGGAAAGGCGGCGATATCGGCAATCGAATAGCGGTCCAGCGCCAGGTAGGTGGAGGCTTCCAGGCGGCGCTCCACCACGCCGCACAGGCGCAGCGCTTCCCGGGTGTAGCGCTCGATGGCTTCGCGGTTGCCGCCGTCCGAGGCGTGCAGGAACCACCACAACTGCCCCAGCATGGGGCCGATGCCGCCGATCTGGAAATGCAGCCACTGCTGCACCTGCCATTGTTCGGCGGCGCCGGCCGGCTGCAGGCAGCCGTAGCGCGCCGCCAGGTAGCTGAGGATGGCGCCCGACTCGAACACGGTCAGGCCCGCGGTGTGATCGACAATGACCGGGATCTTGCCATTCGGGTTGATGGCCAGGAATTCGGGGCGGCGCTGGTCGCCGCGCCCCAGGTCCAGCGTCACCTGCCGGTGCGGCAAGGCGGCTTCGTGCAGGTAGATGGCGATCTTGTGGCCATTGGGCGTATCGGCGGTGTAGAAGGTGAGGGGGGTCTCGGTCGGCATGGTGTTTGATCCGTATGAATTGCAATTGCAATCGTTGCGGATGCAAATCTAGCCCGCCGCGGCCGATCCGGCAAGCGAAATCTTGCTTGGCGGCGATCAGGCGCCGGCGGACTGCCGCGCGGCGCGGGCGGCTTCGTCCAGGGCGGCGGCAAAGCGCGCCTGATCGGCGGCGTCGAAGCGCGCCAGGAACAGTTCGGCCACCGTGGCCTGGTAGACCTTCCACATCTTCTTGCGCAACGCCCGGCCCTCGCGCGTGATGGTGGCGTAGGCGGCGCGCCCGTCCTGGGGCGAGCGGGCGCGCGTGACCAGTCCTTCCTGTTCGAGGCGGTCGATCAGCCGGGTCAGGTTGTAGCGCTCGATGGCCAGCGTGTCGGCCAGCTCGTGCATGCGCCGCGTGCCGCCAGGACCGCTTTCCAGGCCCCACAGCGCGTCGTACCAGGCATAGCCGGGCAGGCCGGCCGCGGCCAGGCGCCGCTCGACTTCGCGGATCATCAGGCGATGGGCGCGGACGAAAGAAAACCACAAGTCGGGCGCATCGTTGGACATGGCGGTGTTTTTCCCTGTTGGTCGGACGGCGGGCGCGGCGGACGCGCCGCTCACCGTATTGTCGTTCATCCACAGAATTGCAGTTGCAATTATGCCGTGCGTCGATACAATGGTGCCACATACGATTGCAATTGCAATTCATTGCCAGGAGCACAGCATGCAAGCATTACCCATCCCGACCGATACCGATCCCCAGGAAACGCGTGAATGGCTGGAATCGCTGCAGTCGGTGGTCGAGGCCGACGGGCGCGGCCGGGCGCATTTCCTGATCGACCGCTTGCTGGATTTCGATGGCGCCCTGCATGGCGACTTCCATGGCCGCGCCACCACGCCGTATGTGAACACCATCGCGGCCGAACGACAGTTGCCCTATCCGGGCGACCTGGCGACCGAGCGGCGGCTGAGCGCGCTGGTGCGCTGGAACGCCATGGCCATGGTGCTGCGCGCCGGCCGTCATTCCAATGTGGGCGGCCACATTGCCACCTATGCGTCGGCGGCGGTGCTCTACGACGTGGGCTTCGACCATTTCTTCCGCGGCCGCACCGCGACGCACGCGGGCGACATGGTGTATATCCAGGGGCATTCGGCGCCTGGCATCTATGCGCGCGCCTACCTGGAAGGCCGGCTCAGCGAGGCGCAACTGGACGGGTTCCGCCGCGAAGCCGGCGGCGCCGGCCTGTCGTCTTATCCGCATCCGCGCCTGATGCCGGATTTCTGGCAGTTCCCCACCGTGTCCATGGGCCTGGGACCCATCATGGCGGCCTACCAGGCGCGCTTCATGCGCTATCTGGAAAACCGCGACCTGCTGCCGCGCCAGGGCCGCAAGGTGTGGGCCTTCCTCGGCGACGGGGAAATGGACCAGCCCGAATCGCTGGCCGCCGTGTCGATGGCCGGCCGCGAGCAGCTGGACAACCTGGTGTTCGTGGTCAACTGCAACCTGCAGCGCCTGGACGGGCCGGTGCGCGGCAACGGCAAGGTCATGCAGGAGTTCGAGGCGCTGTACCGCGCCGCCGGCTGGAACGTCATCAAGGTGGTGTGGGGCAGCGGCTGGGACGCGCTGCTGGCGCGCGACAAGACGGGCCTGCTGCGCCAGCGCATGATGGAGTGCGTGGATGGCGAGTACCAGAACTACAAGTCGCAGGACGGCGCCTATGTGCGCGAGCATTTCTTCGGCAAGTATCCCGCCCTGCGCGACATGGTGGCGGACCTGAGCGACGCGGAGATCTGGGCCCTGGGCCGCGGCGGGCACGACCACGAAAAGGTCTACAACGCCTACGCGGCGGCGCTGCGCCATACCGGCCGGCCTACCGTGGTGCTGGCCAAGACAGTCAAGGGCTTCGGCATGGGCGAGGCCGGCGAGGGGCAGAACGTCAATCACCAGCTGAAGAAAATGAACGCCGACGCTGTGCGGGCCTTCCGCGACCGCTTCGCGCTGGACTTGCCCGATGAGCGGCTCGACGAGATGCCCTACCTGAAGCCGGCGCCGGGCAGCGAGGACGAGCGCTACCTGCAGGCGCGCCGGGCCGTGCTGGGCGGCCACGTGCCGGCGCGCCACGACACGGCCGCGCCGCTGGCGGTGCCGCCGCTCGAGGTGTTCGGCGCCCAGCTCGCCGATTCGGGTAGCCGCGGCTATTCCACCACCATGGCGTTCGTGCGCATGCTGGGCGCCTTGCTGAAGGACCCGGAACTCGGTCGTCGCGTGGTGCCCATCGTGCCGGACGAGTCGCGCACCTTCGGCATGGAGGGGCTGTTCCGCCAGATCGGCATCCACTCCCACGTGGGCCAGTTGTACACCCCGCAGGATGCCGGGCAGCTCAGCTACTACAAGGAAAGCCGCGACGGCCAGATCCTGCAGGAAGGCCTGAACGAGGCGGGCGCCACATCGTCGTGGATCGCGGCGGGCACGGCGTACAGCAACCACGGCCTGGCCATGCTGCCGTTCTACATCTTCTATTCCATGTTCGGCTTCCAGCGCGTCGGCGACCTGGCCTGGGCGGCCGGCGATGCGCGCGTGCGCGGCTTCCTGCTGGGGGCCACGTCGGGACGCACGACCCTGATGGGCGAGGGCCTGCAGCATGACGACGGCCACAGCCACGTGCTGGCGTCGGTCATTCCCAGTTGCGTTGCCTACGATCCCACCTACGCGTACGAACTGGCGGTGATCGTGCATGAAGGCATGCGCCGCATGGTGGCCGAACAGGAAGACGTCTTCTACTACATCACGCTGCTCAATGAAAACTACCCGCATCCGGCCCTGCCAGACGGCGCGCGCGAGGGCATCCTGAAGGGCCTGTACCTGCTGCGCGGCGCCGCGGCGCCGGGCGATCGGCCACGCGTGCAGCTGGCCGGCAGCGGCGCCATCCTGCGCGAAGTGGTCGCCGCGGCGGAGCTGCTCGAGCGCGATTTCGCCGTCGATTGCGAGATCTGGAGCGCCACCAGCCTGACCGAACTGCGGCGCGAGGGGATGCAGGCCGAGCGCTGGAACCTGCTGCATCCCGGCGAGGCGCCGCGCGTGCCGTACGTGCAGCAATGCCTGGCCGGCCATGCCGGCCCGCTGGTGGTGGCGACCGACTACATGAAGATCGTGGCCGACCAGATCCGGCCGTATGTGGGCGACCGCCGCTTCGTCGCCCTGGGCACCGACGGTTTCGGGCGTTCCGATACCCGCGAGGCGCTGCGCGCCTTCTTCGAGGTGGACCGCCACTTCATCGCCGTCGCGGCGCTCAAGGCGCTGGCGGACGATGGCGCCATTGCCGCCGCGCGGGTCGCCGAAGCGCTGGAGCGCTATGGCGTGCGGCCCGACAAGCGCGACCCGGCGGCGCCCTGACGGCTCAGCCGGCCGCCTGCGGCAGGGCGGCCACGGCCTCGATCTCGAACAGCATGCCGTCCAGCGCCAGGCGCGGCACCGGGATCAGCGTGCAGGCGGGCTTGGGCCCGTCGCCGAAGGCGCGCGCCAGTTCCGCGCCGAACACGGCCAGGCGCTCGTGGCTGTGATCGACGATCAGCACCGTCAGCTTGGCCACGTGGCGCGGCGCGGCGCCGGCCGCCGCCAGCGCGGTGCACAGGTTGGCCAGCGCCTGGCGCACTTGCTGGCGGAAGTCGGCCGCCAGCGCGCCGTCCGCGGTCTCGCCGCCCTGGCCGGCGATGAAGACCAGCCGGGTGCCGGGGTGCACGCTGGCGATATGCGAGTAGCCATTGGGTGCGGGGTCGTACAGGCCGGCCGGGTTGGTGAATGTGACGGTGGCGGAAGCGGGAGAAGCGGGGATGGTCATGCAGGACTCCATGAAAGGCCCGGACGAGGACGGGATGTGAACGCCCCTGGCCGATGCTTGCGCAAGTATGACGGAGCAGGCCGTCCGGGCACGACAAGGGCCTACAGGTCCTGTGGGCTTGCGGCGCGCCCGCGGCGCCGCTCCGGTATGCTGGCAGGCATTCGCCATGAGGAGACCGCCATGCCCCGCTTCACTTGTCTGGCCGCATCCCTGCTGGCCGTCGCCCTGGGCGGGTGCGCCGCGCCGCGCGACGCGGCCGCGCCATCCCCGCCGGCGGCGTCGTCCGTCTATGTGGACAGCGAGTACGGCTTTCGCATCGCCGTGCCCGCGGACGTGACGCCGCGCCAGGATTTTTCCGGCAGCTACCTGGCGGGCCAGGACTGGAAGGCCTATGCGGAGCCGGGCAGCCAGGGCGTGCCGCGGCTGGCCATGGCCTTGCCGGGCTCCAACCGGATCACGGCCGCCGAGCTGCGCATCGGGGTCAGCGACGCGGCCGCGGAAGTGCGCCGCTGCACGACGCCGCCTCGCGGCATGGAGAGCGGCGTGCGGCGCGCGCGCATCAACGGCATCGACTTCACGCAGTTCCGTGCCCAGGATGCGGCAATGAGCCACTACATGGTGGTCGACGCTTATCGCACCGTGCATGCCGGACGCTGCTATGCGGTGGACTTGATGGTGTATGGCGTGAACCCGCAGGTCTACAGTCCGCCGGCCGCCGAGCCGTTCCCGCGCGACGAGGCGCTGCGGCGCTTGCGCGCCTGGCTCGACGGCTTCGCGTTCCTGCCTTAGCCTTGCCCGGGGACCTGTGGGATCTCCAGGCCGCGCTTGACCGCCGGCCGCGCCACGAAGGCGTCCAGCGCGCGCAGCACGCTGGGATAGTCGGCGATGCCGACCAGGTCGCCGGCCTCGTAGAAGCCGATCAGGTTGCGCACCCACGGAAACGTGGCGATGTCGACGATGCTGTAGGCGTCGCCCAGGATCCACGTGCGGTCCACCAGGCGGCCCTCCAGCACCTTGAGCAAGCGCCGGGATTCGGCCACGTAGCGGTCGCGCGGCCGCTTGTCTTCGTAGTCCTTGCCGGCGAATTTGTTGAAGAAACCAAGCTGGCCGAACATCGGGCCGATGCCGCCCATCTGGAACATCAGCCATTGCAGCGCCTGGTAGCGCCCGGCGGGGTCCTGCGGAATGAACTTGCCGCTCTTGTCGGCCAGGTACACCAGGATGGCGCCGGATTCGAACAGCCCGAGCGGCGCGCCGCCCGGGCCGTCGGGGTCGAGGATGGCGGGGATCTTGTTATTGGGGTTGAGCGACAGGAATTCGGACGACAGCTGGTCCTGCGTGTCGAACGCGACCCGGTGCGGCTCGTACGGCAAGCCGGTTTCTTCGAGCATGATCGACACTTTCACGCCGTTGGGAGTCGGCAGGGAATACAGCTGGATGCGGTCCGGATGGCGCGCAGGCCATTTGCGGGTGATGGGGAAGGCGGATAGATCGGCCATGAGGGTCCTTTTTATGCAGGGTGGGGCGCTTGCCGATTTCTATCGTAGCGGATGTCGCGCCCGGCGGCGCCGTCTGGCGCGGGCCCGGGATTGGCCCTATTCTTGGCGATGCGCCGCGCCATCCCCGCTACCGGCCAATCCAGACCGAGGAGAGCCACGATGATGAAACTGTATGGAATGGGCCCGACGCGCTCGCTGCGCGCGCGCTGGGCTTTGCAGGAACTTGATGCCGAGTTCGAGTTCGTGCCTGTCAATCTCCTGGCCGGCGAGCATCGCCACCCGGATTTCCTGCGCCTCAATCCGGCCGGCAAGCTGCCGGTGCTGGTCGACGGCGACCAGGTGATCACCGAGTCCGCCGCCATCGTCATGTACCTGGCGGACAAATACGCCGACAAGGGCCTGATGCCGGCCAACCTGCAGGACCGCGCGCAGGCCTACCGGTGGTCCTTGTTCGCCGTCACCGAACTCGAGCAGCCGCTGTGGCGCATCGCCCGCCACAGTTTCGTCTATCCCGAAGCCAGGCGCCTGCCGGCCGATATCCCGCTGGCCCGCGAGGAGTTCCGTGAGATGGCGGCGGTGCTCGAGCAGCATATGGCGGGCCGCGAATTCATCGTCGGCGACCGCATTTCCATCGCCGATTGCGTGACGGCTTATGTGCTGGATTGGGGCAATGAAAACGGGCTGGTAGCGGATCTCCCCAATCTCAATGCCTACCTGGAGCGCATGTATGCGCGTCCCAAAGCGCCCCAGCGCATCGCGGCGGCCATGGCGGGCGTGTAGCCGGCCGGCCGGAACCTGCGGGCCGGCGCCGCGCGGGTGGTGCTCGCCCCGGAACGGGGCAATCGCCATCCGCTATCGCGGCTGCCGGCCCGTGTCCGCGCCTAGCGGCTGCCGCCGGTGGCGGGGTACTGCGAGCCCGGGGTGTTGGTATTGTTGTCGGGCATGCTGGCGGGGGGCGGGGGCGGCGTGTTGCTCTGCGTTTGTGGCCGGTCGTACATCGGGTCATCGCTGTGATGGCGATGGCCGCTGCAGCCCGCCAGGAGCAGGCCGCTGGCGACGAGGGGCAAGGCAAGCATACTGAGCTTCATGAGATCCTCCTGTCAGTAGGGTGTCGAAACGCCCAGCACGCGGCGTGCCCGCCTGCCGGGCCGGGGAGCACGGCAGCGCACGGCGCGGCAGTTCTTGCCGGATGTGTAAATTCCGGGCACTGCCGGCCGGGGCAGGCGGCGGCGCCCGCGCGGCACGGCGTTTGCGGCGCCTGTCGCTGCGGCGCGAGTGCCGCAGGACGAGGACGACATGAAGGCGCTCTGTTGGCACGGCAAGAAGAATACCCGGCGCGACACGGTGCCAGGCCCGATCACCGGGTATCCGCGCGGCGCGGTTGGACGGTGAGCGCGCGATGGCCGGCCGACCCGCTGAGACCGACCCGGACCAGCAGCCCGCGCGGCTCGAGGACTGCCGGCGCTGCGGCCTGTGGCGCAACGCCACGCAGGCCGTGCCCGGCGAAGGGCGGCGCTCGGCCTCCATCATGCTGGTGGGCGAGCAGCCCGGCGACAAGGAAGACCTGGCCGGCCAGCCGTTCGTCGGGCCCGCCGGCGCGTTGCTGGACCGCGCTTTGCGGGATGCCGAAGTCGACCGCAAGATGGTGTATGTCACTAATGCCGTCAAGCACTTCAAATGGCAGCTGCGCGGCAAGCGCCGCATGCACAAGACGCCGGCGCAGCGCGAGATCGAGGCGTGCCACTATTGGCTGGAAGACGAGTTGCGCGCGGTCAAGCCGCGCGTGGTGGTGGCACTGGGAGCGACCGCGCTGCACGCAGTGATGGAGGCGAAATCGCTGGCGCTGACGCCGCTGCTGGGGCGGACGCTCGAACACGATGGCCTGACCGTGGTCGCTGCCTATCATCCGTCTTATGCGCTGCGCGCGCCCGATGCCTCCGCGCGGCGGCGCGCCTACGAGACCATCGTCGCGGCGCTGGCCCAGGCCGCGCGCCTGGCCGCGCGCACTTGAAGCGGCTTGCCCGGCGCTACCGGTCCGGTCTGTCAAGCCCGGTCGGGATGGCGGAGTACTTCGGCCGGCGGAGATTCATGATATACAATTAATTGATATGTCATTTATTTTCTTCGCTGCATCATGACCGATTCCCTGCGCGCCCAATTCACATCCTCGGTGGCGCAGGCGGCGCGCAGCATGCGCCGCGCGGTCGACCGGCGGCTGCAGCCCTATGGACTGACCGAAGCTACTTGGCTGCCGTTGCTGCGGCTGTCGCGCGCCGCTGTTCCCATGCGCCAGAAGGACCTGGCCGCTTCGCTGTCGCTCGACAGTTCGTCGGTGGTGCGCCTGATCGACGCCCTGCAGGCCGCCGGCCTGGTGGAGCGCAAGGAAGAGGACCAGGACCGGCGCGCCAAGGTCATCGTGCTGACCGCGCGCGGGCAGGCGACGGTGGAGCAGGTCGAGCGCGTGGCCAAGGAAGTGCGCGACAACGTGATGCGCGACATTCCGGACGAGGAACTGCAGCGCGCGGCGCGCCTGCTGACCCAGCTTTGCGCGGCGCTGGAGGCCGACGCCGGAGGCGGCACGCCATGAGCGCCTCCGCCCAGACCTTGCAGGGCAGCCTCAGCGGCGCCGGCAGCCCGCCGCCGCATGTGCCGCTGTGGCTGCTGGCGCTGTTCACCTTCAGCGGCACCCTGGCCATGCACATATTCGTGCCGGCGCTGGCCATGGCCGGCCGCGACCTGCATGCGGGCAACGGCGCCATGCAGATGACGGTGAGCCTGTACATCATCGGCCTGGCCGTGGGGCAACTCATTTATGGCCCGCTGTCGGACCGCTACGGGCGTCGCTGCGTGCTGATGGCGGGGCTGGCCATCTATACCGTGGCGGGCCTGGCGGCGGCGCTGGCGCCGCAGGTGCATGCCCTGATCGCCGCGCGGCTGTTCCAGGCGCTGGGCGGCTGTGCCGGGCTGGTGCTGGGCCGGGCCATGGTGCGTGACACCGCGGCGCCATCGGAGGCGGCCAAGCGCCTGGCGCTGATGAACCTGATGGTCACGATCGCGCCCGGCCTGGCTCCCATCGTGGGCGGCGCCCTGGCCGCGTCGCTGGGATGGCGCGCGGTGCTGTTCGTGCTGTGCGGGCTGGGCGTGGTGAATTTCGTGTTTGCCTGGCGCCTGTTGCCCGAGACCGGTCTGACGGCGACGCGCATCTCCGTGGCCACCCTGGCGCGCCACTACCGGCAATTGCTCGCTTCGCGGGTATTCCTGGGCTATGCGGTGGGCGGCGGCTGCGCCACCACGTCCATGTTTGCGTTCGTGGCTTCGGCGCCGTTCATTTTCGTGGACCAGTTGCACCGGCCCGCCGACGAAGTCGGCCTGTACTTGGCCGTGCTGGTGTCCGGCGTGTGGCTGGGCAGCGTCATCACTACGCGCCTGATCGGCAAGGTGCCGCTGGACCGCCTGCTGGTCGGCGGCAATACCTTGAGCGCGCTGTCGGCATTCCTGCTGCTGGGATGGGTGCTGACCGGCCACGTCGCAGTGGCGCCGCTGGTGGTGCTGATGTTCTTCTATACCCTGGGCGCCGGCGTGGCCGGCCCCACCGCGCTAAGCCTGGCGGTTGGCGTGAACCCGCAGGTGATCGGCTCGGCCTCGGGCCTGTACGGCGCGCTGCAGATGGCGGTCGGCGCCTTGTGCACGGCGCTGGCCGGCCTGGGCCCGTCGCCGGCCCTGTCGACCGCCCTGGTGCTGGCCGGGGCCGGCCTGGTCGGGCAGTTGTCGTTCCGGACGGCGCTGCGCGGCCAGCGGGCCTAGCGCCGCGGCCCTGGACGTGGCCGTCCAGGGCCTGTCATCCGGCGGGCGGCGCCTGCCGCCGCCGGCTCGGTTCAGGAAGCGTCGTCCTCCAGCACGATCCGGTAGATTGCCGTGGTGCCGCTGACTTCGTGGCCGACGATCAGGAGCGGCTCGCCGGTGGGGGAGTCGGCGGCCGGCACGAAGGCCAGCCCTTCGGGGCCGAGGTCGCCGGCGCCGGCGGGGTCGGCCGCCGAATCGACGCCGAAGTTGCGCGAGTTGACGTAGGTGGCGAACGCTGGCTTGGCCGGATCGGTGATGTCATAGACCATGACGCCGCCGATGCGCTCCAGGCCGACGAACGCATAGGTCTTTGCGCCGATGCGGCCCAGCGTGATGCCTTCCGGCTCGGGACCCTTGTTGTCGCTGCGGTCGTCGAACAGGGTCTCGTCGTGGCCCGAGTTGAACCAGTCGGGATAGCGCTCGGCGGTGATACGCTCGAACTGGTCGCCCGAGTCCCACACCAGCTTGCCGTCGGCGTCGCGGATCGAGAACGAGCGCGCGCCATAGGCATACAGGGTGTCGTACACCAGCCGGCCGTCGGCGCTGAGCTGCGGCGAGCCGTCGGCATTCTGCTTGTAGCCCATGGTCCAGGTCACGGTCAGGCGGCCCAGGGTTTCGTCGGCGCGGCAGTCGCCCGGGTCGGTGGCGGTGGCCCCGCAATAGCCGAACACGGCCGGATCGAGCAGCGCGCCGGGCGCCAGCTGGCGCAGTTGCGGCGGCAGGTCGTCGCCGGCGCGGCGGTCGAAACCGCTCTTGTGCACCAGGTGCTTGACGCGGAATTCATCGACGAAGCCCGGCGCGTCGGCGGTGGTCAGGCCCAGCCAGTTGCCGTCCGCGTCGCGGCCCCAGTTCCAGTAGTCCGGGTTGTCCTCGCCCCAGGGCCGGCCGTCGCCTTCGTTGGCGGTGACCAGGTAGGTGGCGCCGCCGGTCGTGTAGGCGGCGATGGCATCGGGCATGTACAGGCCCTTCACGCCGGGCCAGGGCTTGATGGCGATGGCGCCGTCGGCATCGCTGGCGTCCAGGCCATTGCCTTCGACGCCGTGGTCCTTGGCGCCCAGCGGCAGGACGGCGGTGATGCGCGCGCTGGCGATGTCGAGCCTGGCCAGCGCGTTGTTTTCCTGCAGGGTGATCCAGGCCGTGGCGCTGTCGGGCGCGACCGCGATGTACTCGGGCTCGAGGTCCTGCGCGGCGCTGGCGCGCGGCCCCGTGAGCCGCACGCCCTGCGCGCGCAGGGTGCTTTCCTGGCCGTTCCAGGCGGCGAAGCCGGCCGTGCGCGCGGTCGGCGCGGACGGGTCGGCGACGTCGATGACGCTGACCGAGCCTTCCGGATCGATGGCGTAATCGTCCGAGGGCTCGCCTTCATTGGCCGCCAGCACATACTTGCCGTCCGGCGTGAAGGTCACCATGTCGGGCAGGGCGCCGACCTGCACCGAGCCCAGCAAGGCAAAGCTGGCCGCGTCATAGAGCGCCACATGGCCGGGGTCGGTCTTGTTCGCGGCCTGCACCGCCACGGCGACCAGGCCGTCGCGCACAGCCACGCTGTTGATCTCCGCGTCCGGCGTGACCGACGCGGCGTCGAGCACGCCCAGGTGCGCGGGCGCGGCGGGCGTCCGCAAGTCCAGGATGTCGACCTTTCCGGACTGCGCATTGACAATGAACGCGCGCTTGGTGCCCGCGTCGTAGGCCGGGATCTCGGCGGCGCTGACGCCGTAGGCGCCGCTTTCGTAGCGGCCGATCAGCTCGACCGCGGCGATGTGGCGCGGCGTTTCGGCCGCGGGCGGCGACGGGGGCGGGGCGGCGCTGTCATCATCGTCGTCGCTGCTGCTGCCGCATGCGGCCAGGGCCAGGGGCAGCACGGCGCATGCCGCGGCCAGTTTCCAGTGCTTCATTGTGGGTTCCCGGTTCGGATTCTTGTAAGAGCGCACAGACTAGAAGCGCTCTGTTACGGTTTCCTTACCGGCTTGGCCGCATGACTAGGTAAATGCCCGCGACCGCCAGCAGCATGCCGGGCCAGGCCAGCGGCGGGATGGTCTCGCCGAGCACCAGGAACGCGATGACGGCGGTGCTCGGCGGCACCAGGAAGAACAGCGCGGAAACGCGCGAGGCCTCGCCGTGCCGGATCATCGCCAGCAGTAGCGAGATGGCGATGAGCGAGTTGCATAGCACCAGGTAGGCCAGCGAGCTGAACAGCGCCGGAGTCCAGTCGATGCGCATCGGTTCCAGCCACAGCGCCAACGGGGCGGAGACGGCCAGGCCGACCGAATACTGCACCAGATTGGCGGTGAGCGGATGCGTGTCGGTGCCATGGCGCTTTTCCCATAGCGTGCCGGCGACGATCGACAGCAGCGCCAGCAGCGCGAACAGCACGCCGGCCGGCGTGGCCGCGCCCAGCGAGGATTTCGCCATGATCACCAGCGCGGCGCCGGCCACCCCCAGCAGCAGCCCGGCCCAGTGGCGCAGCCCGACGCGCTCGCCGGTGAAGGCGGGCGCCAGCAGGCCCACCAGGATCGGCTGTTGCGACGTGATCAGCGCCACCGCGCCGGCCGACAGCCCCAGCTTCAGGCTGAGGTAGGTGCAGGCGAAATAGCCGGCCTGCAGGAACAGGCCGACTGTCGCCAGATGGAGCCAGGCGCGGCCATCGGCGGGCAGGGCCGGCCGCAGCCAGGCAAAGGCGCAGCCCACCAGCGCGACCACGCAGGCATAGCGCAGGGCCAGGAAGGTCAGCGGGTCCGCGTAGGCCAGCCCCAGCTTCAGGAACACGAAGCCGGACGACCACAGCAGCAGGAACAGCGTGGGGGCGTACGCCAGCCAGGCGGGAGCGGGTGCGGCGGCCACGCGGCCGTGCAGCGGCGTCATGGCGTGCGGCCGATGCGCGCGGCGGCGGGCGCCGGCGCGCCCTGGGCGGCGGGCGGCATGGCGGACTGGTCGAAATAGCGGGCCGGCGTGGTGCCGTACGCGCGCCGGAACATGGCGATGAAGGCGCTGACATTGTCGTACCCCAGGTCCAGCGCCACACTGGTGACGGGGCGGCCGGCGGCCAGCAGTTCCAGCGCCCGCATCAGCCGCAGGCGCTGGCGCCAGTCGCTGAAGGCAAACCCGGTTTCGGCCGCGAAGCGCCGCGTCAGGGTGCGCGGCGCGATGGCGGCCCAGCGCGCCCAGTCGTCCAGGCGGCGCGTATCCGCCGGATCGTCGCTCAATGCCTGGGCGATGCGCAGCAGGCGCGGGTCGCGCGGCAGCGGCAGGCCCGGCGCGCCGCGCGGCAAGCCGCGCAATTCGTCGAGGATCACGCCGTGCAGCCGGCGGCACGCGGCATCGGCCGGCCTGCCGTCCCATGCCGCCGCGCGCAGCACGGCCGCGCGCAATAGCTCCGATGCCTGTACCGCGCACGGCGTGGCGGGCAGGCCCGCGCAGGCGCGCGGCGCGACGTAGACGCTCCAGCCGGTGAAGGGCCCGTGCGAGCGCAGGCTGTGCGACACGCCCGGCGGTATCCAGACTGCCTGCGCCGCCGGCACGACCCAGAGGCCGTCGTCCGTGCCCACCGACAGCAGCCCGCGCACGGCGCCCAGCAACTGGCCGCGGGCATGGCGATGCGCCGGCGTGACGCGCGGCCGCGGGCCGTCGGCCGCCACCGCGATGAGAGGAGGGCCGTCGCCGGACTGGGCGCGGCCGGGCGGCAGCAGGGGATCGGACATGGCGCGAAAGACGTATGGAATGGCTGTTATACCGCAGCGCGGCCCGGTCATGGCGCCTAGAGTGGAGGCTCTACAGCAACTTCACGAGGACATCATCATGCGAGCGGAAGACATACTGCCTGGCGGCCAGGATTGGGCCGAGGTCGATGGCGTGGCGGTGCGCAAGGGCACCGTGGCGGCTTTTCTGGCCAACGCCAGGCTCTGGAGCGATCCGTCGGCCGATGCCGCGGCGCGCGCCGCCGCCGAGCACGACATGGCCGGGGCGCTGCCGTCGTTGCGGGCGCTCGGGTTGTTCGAAGTGCTGGCGCCGCGCGATCCCGCCCTGCGTGAATGGCTGGAGCGGGCCGCCCGGCGGTAGGGGCATGGCGTGCCAGGTTTAGGAATGATATAACATTACATAAATTGCTTCGCCTCCTTCATTCCGACGCTTCGCACACCATGGACAAACTCCCCGTCACCGTCCTTTCCGGCTTCCTCGGCGCCGGCAAGACCACCTTGCTCAACCACATCCTCAACAATCGCGAGGGCCGCCGGGTGGCGGTGATCGTCAACGACATGAGCGAGGTGAACATCGATGCCGACCTGGTGCGCCAGGGCGGCGCCGAGCTGTCGCGCACCGAGGAGAAACTGGTCGAGATGAGCAACGGCTGTATCTGCTGCACGCTGCGCGAAGACCTGCTGCTGGAAGTGAGCCGGCTGGCGCGCGAAGGCAAGTTCGACCAACTGGTCATCGAGTCCACCGGCATCTCCGAACCCTTGCCGGTGGCCGAGACATTCACCTTTGCCGACGAGACGGGCCGCGGGCTGTCGGACGTGGCGCGCCTGGATACCATGGTTACCGTGGTGGATGCGTACAACTTCTTGCGTGACTACAGCTCGTACGACAGCCTGCAGGCGCGTGGCGAGTCGCTCGGCGCCGCGGACGAGCGCACCGTCGTCGACTTGCTGGTCGAGCAGGTGGAGTTCTGCGACGTGATCGTGCTGAACAAGATCGACCTGGTGGAGGCCGGCGCGCGCGAGCGGCTGGCGGCCATGCTCGCGCGCCTGAACCCGCGCGCGCGCATCGTCGCGGCCGAGTTCGGCCGCGTGCCGCTGGACCAGTTGCTCGATACCGGACTGTTCGATTTCGAGCAGGCCGCGCAGGCGCCTGGCTGGCTGAAGGAGCTGCGTGGCCAGCACATGCCGGAAACGCAGGAATATGGCATCGACAGTTTCGTTTACCGGGCGCGCCGGCCGTTCCATCCGGCGCGCTTTCACGCGCTGGTCGAATCGGACTGGCCAGGCGTGGTGCGCTCGAAAGGCTTCTTCTGGCTGGCCAGCCGGCCCGCGTTGGCGGGTTCGTGGTCGCAGGCGGGTGGGGTGTGCCGCCACGGGCTGGCGGGCCGGTGGTGGGCCGCCGTGCCGGCCGAGCAATGGCCGCGGGACGCGGAGACGGTGGCCCGCATCCGCGCCAAATGGCACGAGGAAACAGGCGACGCCCGCCAGGAACTGGTGCTGATCGGCATGGGCATGGACCAGGCCGCGCTGCGCGCGCGCCTGGACCGCTGCCTGCTGGACGACGCCGAGATGGCGCAGGGGCCGGCTGCCTGGTCGGCCTACCCCGATCCGTTTCCCGGGTGGGAGGCGGGCGTGGCCTGAGCGCGCCGCCCGCCGCAGACCTTATTTGGCCATCAGGCCCAGGTGCTCGATCAGGGCCTTGTCCTTGGCGTAGGTGGCCTCGGCCCAGGCCCGGTAGTCGGCGCTGTCGCGATAGACCGGTTCCTGGTTGAGCTGCTGCATGACCTGCATGCTGGCCTCAGAGTACAGCGCCTTCTTGAAGGCGTCGTGCAGGATGCGCACCACTTCCGGGTCCATGCCGGCCGGGCCCGCCAGGCCGTAGGGCGAGGTCGACACGACCCCGTAGCCGAGTTCCTGGGCGGTGGGCACGTCGGGCCAGCGCTTGGTGCGCTTTTCGCCGAAGGTGACTAGCAGGCGCATCTTGCCGGCATCGACGAACTGGTCCCAGCCGGACGCGTCGCTCTGCGCCATGATGTGGCCGCCCAGCAAGGCCTGCTGCATGTCGGCGTTGCCCTTGAAGGGCACGTGGTTCAGTTTCACCTTGGCATTGATGGCAATTTCTTCCATCAGCAAGTGCGGCGACGAGCCCACGCCGGTAGAGCCGTAGTCGATGGTGCCGGGCTTGTCGCGGGCGGCCTGGATGTACTCGTCGAAGGTCTTGAACGGCGAGTCCGAGCGTACCGTGAAGCCGAAGGTATAGCCCGACAGGCCCAGGATGAAAGTGAAGTCCTTGAGCGGGTCCCAGTCGGTCTTGTGCATGTAGGGCATGCGCAGCATGCCGAGCGGGTACTGGCTGATGGTGTAGCCGTCCGGCTTGGCCGTCTTGGCCATGTTGCTTGGCCCCAGGGTGCCGCCGGCGCCCGGACGGTTCTCCACGACCACGTTCTGGCCCAGGTGCTTGCTGGCTTCCTGGGCGATGACGCGCAAGTGGCGGTCGGTGGATCCGCCGGCCGGGAAGGGGACGATCAGGGTGATGGGCTTGGTGGGGAAGTCGGTCTTGGCCAGGGCCGGCCTTGGCGCGACGGCCGCCGTCACGGCGGCCAGCGCCAGGCCCAGGCAGGCACGGCGGGTGAGGGTGCTAGGCATGGTGGTTTGTCTCCGATGTTTTATATGGCCGGCTGGGTTGCGGCCCGCGCGCTGGCCGGGCGGCGCGGGCCGGTGAGGGGTCGTGGCCGGGTCGTGTGCGGGCGCATGCCCGCGCCGCGCCTACTCGGCCGTCATGCCTTTGTCGCGCGCCAGCTTGCCCCATTTGGCGTAGTCCGACGCGATGCGCGCAGCCATGTCGGCCGCCGGCTCGTAATGGGCGATGGTGCCGGCGCTGATCAGTTTCTGCTGCAGCGCGGGGTCGGCCAGGATGGCCTGCAGTTCGCGGCCGAGGCGCTCCACCACTGGTTGCGGCGTGCCCAGCGGCGCCAGCAGGCCGCCCCACGAGACGGCGTCGAAGCCGGCGAAGCCCTGCTCGGCGATGGTCGGCACGTCGGGCAGCACGGACACGTGCGTCGGCGAACCGACGGCCAGCGCGCGCAGCTTGCCCGCCTGGATATGGGGCAGGGCCGCGACCAGGTCCGCGTACATCATGGGCACCTGCCCGCCGATGGTGTCGGTGATGGCCGGCACGCCGCCCTTGTAGGCCACGTGCTGCATCTGGAATTGGCCGACGTCCTGCAGCAGCTCCATGGTCATGTGGCCGAAGCTGCCGGCGCCCGAGCTGGCGTAGTTCAGTTCGCCGGGGTGGGCCTTGGCGTAGTCGATCAATTGCGGCAGGGTCTTGATGTCCGGCAGCTTCTGCGGGTTGACCACCACCACGATGGGCAGGTCGTAGACCGTGGCCACGGCCTGGAAGTCCCTGGGCGTCTCGTAGCCGGTGCTTTTGTAGAAGAACGGCGCGAACAAGGTGGGCGTGGCCAGCATCATCAGCGTGTAGCCGTCGGCCGGCGAGCGCTTGAGCAGGCCGGCCGCGATCGAGCCGGACGCGCCGGGGCGGTTTTCCACGATCACCGGCTGTTTCAGGCGCGCTTCGAGCTGCTGGCCGACCAGGCGCGAGGCGACGTCGGTGGGCCCGCCGGGGGGGAACGGCACGATCAGCCGGATCGGCTGGCTGGGCCATGTCTGCGCCGCCGCGCCGCCGGCCACCAGCAGGCTGGCGGCGGCGGCCAGCAGGCCGCGGCGGATGCGCGAAACGGGAAAGTCGATGGAGGGGGTGTTGCTCATCATGGTTGTCTCTTGGTGCTCCACTGCGGATTGCTCTCCTGTGTCCAGGCGTGCGGCCCCGGGGGCGCGCCGCCTGGTTCGAATCTCAGTCGCCGGACGGCATGTCGGGCAGGGTCAGCACGCCCCTGGCCTGCAGCGCGCGCAGCTCGTCTTCCGGCAATGCGAGCAGGCGCTGCAGGACTTCTTTGGTGCCTTCGCCCAGCGTGGGCGGCGCGTGGCGGATGGGCAGCCGCTGCCCGTTCAGCCGGTACGGCGGCGCATACACGTGCGTGGCGCCGGCCACGGGATGTGGCAGTTCCTGCAGCAGGCCGCCCTGGCGGGTGCGTTCGCTGGTCAGGGCTTCGTGCAGGCCCAGCACCTTGCCGCACGGGATGCCGCAGGCGGCCAGGCGCTCCAGCAGCAGGTCGCGCTCGAAGGTGCGGATCAAGTCGGTGACCATGGGCAGCAGCGTGAGGCGGTTCCTGGCGCGCTCGACGTTGGTGGCGTAGCGGGGATCCTCGACGATGTCGGGGCGCATGACGACCTGGCGGCAGAACTTGTCGAACTGCGTATTGGTGCCGACCGCGATGATCAGCGGCCCGTCGGCGGCCTCGAACATGCCATAGGGCACGATGGACGGATGGGCATTGCCGTAGCGTTGCGGGTCGCGGCCCAGCAGCATGGCGTCCAGCCCGTAGTAGCTGGTCACCATGATGCCGCAGTCGTACAGCGCCATTTCGATCAAGCGCCCGCTGCCGGTGCGCTCGCGCCGGAACAGCGCGGCCAGCACGGCCTGCGCGGCATACATGCCGGTCATCATGTCGACCGCGGCCACGCCGAATTTCAGGGGCGGCTGGCCCGCTTCGCCATTGATCGCCATCAGGCCGCTCTCGGCCTGGATCACCAGGTCGTAGCCCGGGCGCGCGGCTTCGGGGCCGGAGCTGTTGTAGCCGCCGATGCAGCAGTAGATCAGGTCCGGCTTGCGGGCCTTCAGCGCTTCGTAGCCCAGGCCGAGCTTCTCGGCGCCGCCGCTCTTGAAGTTGTGGATGACTACGTCGAAGTGCGGCAGCAGGTCGTAGACGATCTGCACCCCCTCGGGCGACTGCAGGTCCAGCGTGATGGACCGCTTGTTGCGGTTCATGCTGTTGTAGTAGGTGGTCTCGGTCTTGCCGATGCGCATGCCCCAGTCGCGCGTGTCGTCGCCGCGCACGGGGTGCTCGACCTTGACCACTTCGGCGCCGAAGTCGGCCAGCACCTGGCCGCACAGAGGGCCGGCGAACACGCGGGACAAGTCCAGCACGCGGATCCCGTCCAGCGGGAAGTCCAGGTCGCCGGTATCGCTACTAGCTCGGGTATCGCTCATGGCGTCAATCCTGGTGCGCGCCCAGCGCGATGAAGCGCGCCAGGTGGTGGTCTTCGTCGCCGAGCTGGTGGTCGATCATCACCAGCCGCTTGGCGTAGTGCGCCAGGGGCAGCTCCCAGGTCATGCCGATGCCGCCGTGCAGCTGGATGCATTCTTCGGCCACCAGCGTGCCGACCCGGCCGATGGTGTACTTGGCCGCCGACAGCGCGCGCTCGCGCGCCACGCGGTCGGGGTGGTCGAGGCAGGCGGCGGCGTTGATGACCGACGAGCGCGCCTGCTCGATTTCCAGCAGCACGTCGGCCATGCGATGCTGCAGGGCCTGGAAGCGGCCGATCGGCACGCCGAACTGCTTGCGCGTCTGCAAGTATTCCAGCGTGGCGTCGCGCGCCGCGTCCATGGCGCCCACGGCTTCGGCGCACAAGGCCAGCAGGCCCTTGCCGATGCAGCGCTCCAGCACGGCGTGGCCGGCGCCGGCCTGGCCCAATAGCGCGCCGGCCGGCAGCCGCACGCCCTCCAGCGAGAGATCGGCGCCGCGCCCGCCGTCGATCAGCGGATAGCCCTGCACGCCCAGCCCGGGCGTGCCGGCGGGCACCAGGAACAGCGAGATGCCGTCGGCCTCGTCTTCGGCGCCGGCGGTGCGGGCCGAGATCACGAACAGGTTGGCGCGCTCGGCCTGGGCCACCACCGCCTTGGCGCCGTCCAGGCGCCAGCCGTCGCCGTCGCGCGCGGCGCGCGTCTGCACCCGCGCCAGCTCGTAGCCGCTGGCCGGTTCGGCGTGCGCCAGGGCGATCGCCGTGGCGCCGGCCAGCAGCGATTCGAGCGCCTGCTTCTGTTCGGCCGAGCCGGCCGCGGCAATGGCATCGCCGGCCATCAGGGCGTCGAGGAAAGGTTCGACGACCAGGCCGCGGCCCAGCGCCTCGAACACCACCGCGATGTCGAAGCCGCCGCCGCCCAGCCCGCCGTCGGCTTCCGCGAACAGCGCGCCCAGCGCGCCCAGTTCGGCGTAGCGCTGCCAGAATTCGGCGCTGTAGCCCTCGGGCGAGCGCGCGATGCGGTCGCGCACGGCGAAGCCGTACTGTTCGGCCACGAAGCGTTTCAACATGTCCGACAGCATGCGCCGGTCTTCGGTATGGTCGAAGTTCATGCGGGTTCCTTACAGTCCCAGGATCATCTTCGAGATGATGTTCTTCTGGATTTCATTCGAGCCGCCGAAGATCGACAGCTTGCGGTAGTTGAAATATTGGGCGGCCGCGCTGTCGGCGCCGTGCGGGCCGATGCGCGGGCCGGCGTAGTCGTCGTCGAGCGCCTGCTCGATGTACGGCCGCGCATAGGGCCCCATGGCGCGGCGGTTCAGCGCGGTGAGTTCCTGGCGGATCTGCGTGCCGCGGATCTTGAGCATGGAGCTCTCGGCGCCCGGGGCGCCGCCGTTGGCGGCGGCGGCCAGCACGCGCAGGTTGGTGGTGCGCATGTTGTCGAGTTCGATCTCGACGCGCGCCAGGCGCGCCGCGAAGGCCGGGTCCTGCGCCAGCGGGCGGCCGTTCTTGCGCTGCCGCGCGGCCAGCTCCTTGAGCTGCAGCAGGGCCGCGGTGGACAGGCCCACGCCGGCGATGTTGGTGCGCTCGTAGGTCAGCAGGTATTTGGCGCAGGACCAGCCGCGGTTTTCCTCGCCCACCAGGTTGGCGGCGGGGACGCGCACATCCGAGAAGAACACTTCGTTGACTTCGTGCTCGCCGTCCAGGGTGATGATGGGACGGACCTCGATGCCGGGCGTGTTCATGTCGATCAACAGGAAGCTGATGCCCTCCTGCGGCTTGCCCTCGGTTCGGGTGCGCACCAGGCAGAAGATCATGTTGGCGTGCTGGCCGAGCGTGGTCCAGGTCTTCTGGCCGTTGACGATGTAGTGGTCGCCGTCGCGCACCGCGCTGGTCTTGAGCGAGGCCAGGTCCGAGCCGGCGCCCGGCTCGGAGTAGCCCTGGCACCACCAGTCGGAGCCGTCCAGGATGCGCGGCAGCCAGTAGCGCTTTTGCGCTTCGTCGCCGTACTTGATCAGCACGGGTCCCAGCATGCTCAGGCCGAACGGCACGATGCGCGGCGCATGGGCCAGCGCGCATTCGTTCTCGAAGATGAATTTCTGCACGGCGCTCCAGCCGGTGCCGCCGTATTCGCGCGGCCAGTGGCTGGCCAGCCAGCCGCGCGCATTCAGGATGGCGTGCCAGGCTTCCATGTCTTCCTTGCGCAGGCGGCGGTGCTCGCGCACCTTGCGCGCCAGCGCCTCGGGCAGCTCGGCCGCCAGGAAGGCGCGCACTTCGGCGCGGAAAGCTTCTTCTTCGGGGGTGAAATTCAAGTCCATGGATGTTCTCGTGCTCAATAGATTTCGAACAGGCCGGCCGCGCCCATGCCGCCGCCCACGCACATGGTGACCACGGCATGGCGCGCGCCGCGCCGGCGGCCTTCGATCAGGACGTGGCCGGCCAGCCGCGCGCCGGTCACGCCGAACGGGTGGCCCAGCGAGATGGCGCCGCCATCGACATTGAGCTTTTCCGCCGGAATGCCGAGGGTCTGCTGGCAGTACAGCGCCTGCGACGCGAATGCCTCGTTCAGTTCCCAGAGGTCGATGTCGTCGACTTTCAGGCCGTGGCGGGCCAGCAGGCGCGGCACTGCGTATACCGGGCCGATGCCCATTTCGTCGGGCTCGCAGCCGGCGATGGCCAGGCCGCGGAACGCGCCCAGCGGCTGCAGCCCGGCGCGCTCGGCGTCGCGGGCTTCCATCAGCACGCAGGCGACCGCGCCGTCGGACAGCTGCGAGGCGTTGCCCGCGGTAATGAACTGGCCGGCGCCGCGCACCGGCTCGAGCCTGGCCAGGTTCTCGTAGGTGGTGCCGGGACGGTTGCAGGTATCGGCGTCCACCGTGACTTCGCGCTGCGTGACCGCGCCCGTGGCCTTGTCGGTGACGGCCATGGTGGTGGTGACGGCAATGATCTCGTCGCGGTAGCGGCCGGCCGCCTGGGCTTCGGCGGTGCGGCGCTGGCTTTCCATGCTGAAGCGGTCCTGCGCTTCCCGGCTGATGCCATAGCGGGCCGCGACGATGTCGGCGGTTTCGATCATGGGCAGGTACAGGGCCGGCTTGTTTTCGAGGATCCAGGGGTCGGTGCCGGCGTTGGGGTCGTCGCGCGTGCGGATGTGCGACACGCTTTCGACGCCGCCGGCGATCATTGCCGGCGCGCCGTCCATGACGATGCGCGCCGCCGCGCTGGCGATCGCCTGCAGGCCCGAGGCGCAGAAGCGGTTGACCGTGGCGCCGCCCACGCTGACGGGCAGCCCGGCGCGGATCACCGCCTGGCGGCCGATGTTGCGGCCGGTGGTGCCTTCCGGATAGCCGCAGCCCAGGATGGCGTCTTCGATCAGGGCCGGGTCGATGCCGGCGCGCTCGACCGCCGCGCGCACCGCGAAGGCGGCCAGGGTGGCTCCCGGGGTCAGGTTGAATTCGCCGCGATGGGCTTTGGTGATGGGGGTGCGGGCAGTGGATACGATGACGGCTTCGCGCATGGCAGGCAATCCAGTAAAGACGATGGGGGACGGCGGGGCGGCCGGGGCGGTCAGGCGCGGTTCAGGCTGGCGAAGCTCCGGCCGCTTTCGGCCAGTTCGACCAGCAGCGGCGCCGGTTTCCAGAAATGGGGATCCTGGGGGGCGAATTCGCGTATGTCGGCCAGGATGCGCGGCAGGCCGACCTGGTCGGCGTAGTGCATCGGGCCGCCGCGATGGCGCGGAAAGCCGTAGCCGTACAGGAACGCCACATCGACATCGAGCGGCCGCAGCGCAATGCCTTCGCGCACGACGTTGGCGGCTTCGTTGATCATGGCGGCCAGGTAGCGGCGCTGGATTTCTTCCTGGCTGAACGCGCGCGGGGTAATACCGGCGCGCTGGCGCTCGGCGTCGATGATGGCCAGCACTTCGGGGTCGGGCGTGCCCGTGCGCGCGCCGTCGGGGTACAGGTAGAAGCCGCGGCCGGTTTTCTGGCCGAACCAGCCGCGCTCGCACAGGCGGTCGGCGATCTGCACGTAGCGCAGTTGCGGGTCGCGCGTGGCGGCGCGCCGCTTGCGGGTGGCCCAGCCGATGTCGCCGCCGGCCAGGTCGGTCATCTGGTAGGGGCCCATGGGATAGCCGAAGGCGCGCACGGCGTCGTCGATCTGGTAGGGCGAGGCGCCGTCTTCCATCATCAGTTCGGCGGCCTGGCGGTGCACGGCCAGGATGCGGTTGGCAATGAAGCCGTCACACACGCCGGCGCGCACCGGCACCTTGCGCAGGCGCCGCGCCAGCTCGAAGCCGGTGGCCACGGTGTCGGGCGCGCTGCGGCCGCCCACCACCACTTCCAGCAGCTTCATGATGTTGGCCGGCGAGAAGAAGTGCAGGCCCAGCACGTCGGCCGGGCGCCGGGTGGCCGCGGCGATGCGGTCGATGTCGAGGTATGAGGTGTTGCTGGCCAGCACCGCGCCGGGCTTGGCGACGCGGTCGAGCGCGGCAAACACGGCGGTCTTGACGTCCATGTCCTCGAACACGGCTTCGACGATGAGATCGGCGTTGGCCAGCGCGTCGTAGGAGGTGGCGCCGCGGTAGCGGGCCATGCGCTCGGCCTTGTCGGCGGCGCCCAGGCGGCCTTTCTTGACGAGCAGGTCGTACACCTGCTCGACGCGGGCGCGGCCGCGCGCCAGGGCGGCTTCGTCCTGCTCGACCATGACGACCGGCAGCCCGGCGTCCAGCATGGCGACGGCGATGCCGGCGCCCATGGTGCCGCCGCCGATCACGCCCAGGCGTTCCAGCGGGCGCGGCCTGGCGTCGCGGGTCTCGGGCGCCTTGGCGGTCTCGCGCTCGGCGAAGAAGGCGTGCACCAGACCGGCGCGCTGCGGGCTGTCCAGGCATTGCAGGAACAAGGCCCGCTCGGTGCGCAGGCCGGCGTCGAACGGCTGGTCGAGCGCGGCCTGCACCGCGTCGATGATCTTGGCGGGCGAGAACAGGCCGCGCGCGCGGGCCTCGACCTGGACGCGGGCCGCGTCGATGGCCGCTTGCGCGGCCGCCCGGTCGGCCAGCGCCGCCGTCGCGTCGCGGGTGCGCCGCGGCGCCGCGCCTCGTACCAGCAGTTCGCGCGCATAGGCCAGCCCCGCCGCCGGGGCGTCGGCGCCGCTGCCGACCTGGTCGACCAGCCCCAGCGACAGGGCTTCTTCGGCGCTGGCATGGCGGCCCGACAGCATCAGGTCCAGTGCGGCGGCGGCCCCGGCCAGGCGCGGCGCGCGCTGTGTGCCGCCGGCGCCGGGCAGCAGGCCCAGGTTGACTTCCGGCAGGCCCAGCCTGGCGCCGGGCAGGGCGATGCGGTAGTGGGCCGCCAGGGCGATTTCCAGCCCGCCGCCCAACGCCGCGCCATGCAGCGCGGCCACGACCGGTTTGGCGCTGGCCTCGATGGCATTGCATACGTCGGGCAGCGCGGGCGGCTGGGGCGGCTTGCCGAATTCGCGGATGTCGGCGCCGGCGATGAAGTTCCGCCCGGCGCCCACCAGCAGCACCGCCTGCACCGAGGCATCGTCCTGCGCGGCCTGGATTGCGTCGGCCAGCCCGCGCCTGACGTCGGCGCTCAGCGCGTTGACCGGGGGATTGTCGATGGTGAGGACCAGGATGCCGTCGTGCCGTTGCGAGGCAACGGCGCCGTGGGGCGCGCGCTCTGCCATGGGATGTCGTCTCCGGAGATGCAGGCCAGGGGGCCTGTCTGGTGTGATGTGCTTAACCGTCCTATTCTTCCCCAGCAAGGAAGTCTTGACAATGGCATCAAGAGTTGACACTGCGTACAAGAAAATTTGACAATTGCGCCCCATGGACACCAAATCGCTGACCCTGCTGGTCGAGATCCTCGACGCCGGCAACCTGAGCGAGGCCGCGCGCCGGCTGAAGATGACGCGCGCCAATGTCAGCTATCACCTGAACCAGCTCGAGCGCGCCGTGGGCATGCAACTGGTGCGGCGCACGACGCGCCGGGTCGAGCCCACCGAGATTGGCCTGAAGCTGTACCAGCACGGCCGCAGCATTCGCGACGAGCTGGCCGCGGCGCGCGAATCGGTCGAGTCGCTGGGCAAGACGCCGCAGGGCCGGGTGCGCCTGAGCGTGCCGAGCGGCTACGGGCAGTTCGTCATGTCGCCGTGGCTGCTGGAATTCATGCGCAACTATCCCGGCATCGTGCTGGACGTCCTGTTCGAGAACAGCGTGGAAGACCTGCTGCGCGAGGAGGTGGACCTGGCCGTGCGCATCATGTCCGAGCCGCCCGGACACCTGGTGGCGCGCGAACTGGGCCGGGTCCGCTACGTGGCCTGCGCCTCGCCGGCGTATGCGGCGCGGCGCGGCCTGCCGGTGCGTCCGGAGGCGCTGTGCGGCGCGCCCATCATCAGCGCCGCGGTCATCGGCCGGCCGCTGCGGCTGTCGGCCTACCAGGGCAACCAGCGCCAGCAGGTCGCGCTGGAGCCCACCGTGGTGTCGCGCAATTATCCGTTCCTGCGCGACGCGGCGCTGGCGGGGCTGGGCATCGCGGTGGTGCCGGACTACGTGGTGCACGAGGACATCGCGCAGGGCCGCCTGCTGACCGCGCTGGAGCAGTGGCGCCTGAGCATTTTCGGGCGCAGCATGTACCTGCTGTACATGCCGAGCCGCCATCATCCGCGCGCGCTGGCGATGTTGATCGAGTTCATCCTGGCCAAGGCCCTGGCGGCCCACGAAGGCCGGCCGGGGCTGCTGCCGCCGGGGTGAGCGGCATGGACGGCCGCGCCGGGTGCCAGGGTGTCAGACACCTGCGCATCGCGGGCCATCCTTGCCATTGCGCAGGCGCCTACCGCGGCGCATCGGCGCCGAACGCGCGCAGGAAGTCGAGAACCGCCTGGCCGGCCAGTTGCGCGTCGGCGGCCGTCATGGTTTCTTGCGGGTTGTGGCTGACGCCGCCGTTGCCGCAGCGCACGAACAGCATGCTGGCCGGCACCACGCGCCCCAGCAGCATGGCGTCGTGGCCGGCCCCCGAGGGCAGGTCCAGGACCGTCACGCCCTGGTTCGCCACGGCCTGCCGCCAGAGCGCCTGGTGCGAGGGGGCGCAGGGGGTGGCGGGTACGCGCATCAGCTCCTCGCATGTCCACTCGATGCGGCGGCGCGCGCAGATCTCGCCGATGCGCGCTTCGAGGTCGTCCAGCGCCCGGTCGCGCTCGGCATCCTGCGCGGCGCGCACGTCCAGCGTCAGGTGGCAGGCGCCCGGGATGACGTTGATGGAGCCGCCGGGCACTTCCAGCATGCCGACCGTGCCGACCAGCCCGGGCGCCCGGGCGCAGCGGGCCTCGACGGCCAGCACGATCTCGGCGGCCGCGCAGGCGGCGTCGCGGCGCAGGTCCATGGGGGTGGTGCCGGCATGGCCGGCGGCGCCGGCCAGCGTTACCCGGCGCCGTACGCAGCCGGCGATGGAGGTCACCACGCCCAGCGGCAGGCCGCGCTGCTGCAGGACCGGCCCCTGCTCGATGTGCACTTCGAAATAATGGCGCAGGCGCGGGTCGACGGCCTGGCCGGCCGCGCCCGCCGGGTCGAGGCCGGCGTCGCGCATGGCCTGGCGCAGCGGGATGCCGTCGGCGTCTTGCCGGTCGAGCTGGGCCGCATCGAAGGCGCCGATGTAGGCCGACGACCCCAGGAAAGAGCCGCCGTAGCGCACGCCTTCTTCCTCGGCGAAGCCCACCACTTCGAAGTCGAACGGCAGCCGCTCGCCGCGCCGGTGCAGTTCGGCCACTACCGCGATGGGCAGCAGGATGCCGAGCCGGCCGTCGTACTTGCCGCCGTCGCGCACCGTGTCGTAATGGCTGCCGGTGGCCACCAGCACCGGCTCGCCGCAATCGGGCGCGGCGCGATAGCGGCCGATGACGTTGCCGACGGCATCCTGCCGCACGGTATCGAAACCGGCCTCTTGCATCCATGCTTCCAGCCGGCGGGCCGTGGCCCGGTGGGCCGGCGTCAGGTAGGTGCAGGTGAGGTTGTCGGGATGATCGGACCAGCGGGCGAGCGCCTCGGCGTGAGCCATGACGGCATCGCCGAACGGCGCGGTGGAGGAAGGCGTGGACATGGCGTATCGAAATGAGGATGGCGGTTTCTTATACCATTGCGGCCGCATTCGTAGAATGCCGCTTTGCGTGCACAAGGAGCCGATATGGACAACGAAGATGGCGACGCCGACCGCGCCCACTGGTCGCGCGTGGCCGACCAATGGATCGCCTGGGCGCGCGCGCCGGGCCACGATGCTTTCTGGGCCTATCGCGATGCGCTGCTGGCTTTCGTGGGCCCCGGCACGGGCGCGGCGCTGGACGTCGGCTGCGGCGAGGGGCGGGTGGCGCGCGCGCTGAAATCGCTGGGCTACCGGGTCACGGCAGTCGATCCGGTCGAACAATTCGTGGCCGCCGCAGCGGCCGCCGATTCCGCCGACGCCTATGCCGTCGCGCCGGCCGCCACGCTGCCGTTCGCGCCGGCCAGCTTCGATCTGGCCATGGCGTACAACATGCTGATGGACGTCCAGGATGTGCCCGCCGCGCTGGCCGGGATCCGGCGCGTGCTGCGCCCCGACGGCGCGTTGTTCGTCTCGATCGTGCACCCCTTCGTCGACCGCGGCCAGTTCGCCGATGCCCGGCCGGACGCGCCGTTCGTGCTGCAGGGCGCGTATTTCGGCCGCCAGCGTTTCGAGGGCACGGAAGCGCGCAACGGCCTGAGCATGGATTTCGCCGGCTGGTCGCAGCCGCTCGAAGACTACATGGCGGCGCTGGAGCAGGCCGGCTTCGCGCTCGTGGCGCTGCGCGAGCCGCGCCCGGATACCCGGGTGCGGCCGGACCTGGACCGCTGGCGCCGCCTGCCGATGTTCCTCTGGCTGAAGGCCCGGCCGCTGGCCTGAAACGGCGCTGTCGCGCCCCGTTCAGCGCGGCAGCAGCGCCAGCGCGTCGGCCAGCGCGATCTCGCCCTGGTAGCCGCCGCTGGACGACGCCGGCTGCCCGGCCTCGATGCGATGCGCGAATGCCACCGCCGGGTCGGCCTGCAGGCGATCGTACAGGCGGCTGAGATTGGGATAGTCGCGCCGGTCGAGCACCGCGTGGTAGTCGGCCCAGCGCGCGATGCCGGCGAAGTAGGCGTCGGCCACGCTGCGGCGGTCGCCCAGCAGCCAGGGGCGCGTGCCCAGCAGCGCGTCCAGGGTGGCATGCACTTTCTCGACCTTGTCGCGGCCATAGTCGGCCAGCGCGGTCTTGGCGGCGCCTTCGAGGTCATGTTCGACCGCATGCCACAACGGGGCGAAGGCATTGAAGAAGCTGGTGTTCAGGTAGGCCAGCATCTGGTTCAGGCGGTCGAAGTCGCGGCTGCCTTGCGGGTGGCCAAGCCCCTGGGCCATGCCGCGCGCGCCGATGTGGTTGAGAATGGCCATGCTTTCGGTGAGCACGTCGCCCGCCGCGCCCAGGTAGGCGGGGGTCTCGGCCACCGGGTTGACGCGGCGGAAGTCCGCGCCGGAGACGGCTTCGGGCATCTGGATGCGGCACAGTTGGTAGGGCTGGGCCAGCCACTCGAGCGCCACGATGCTGCCGAACGAGCAGCCGGAGGGGACGCCGTAGAAAAGGATGGGGGTCATGTCATGCTCCTGTAGGGGCGCCGCCGGGTGCGGCGCATGGACATGACTATCTCGTAGTGGACGATGGTTGAGTAGTAGGCCAAAATTCAACCTGAAGTCCACATTTACAGACTTTGCATGGCGCCATGCTCAATCTGAACGATCTGCATTTCTTCGTCGCCGCCGTCGACCAAGGCGGCTTCGCCGCGGCCGCGCGCCGCCTGGGCGTGCCCAAGTCCACGGTCAGCAAGCGGGTGGCCGAACTCGAGCGCGCGCTGGCGGCGCGGCTGGTGCACCGCACGTCGCGCAGCTTCACGCTGACCGACATCGGCCGCGATTTCTACGAGCATGCGCGCGCGGCCATGATAGAAACCGAGGCCGCGCAGGACATCGTGCGCCGGCGCGCCGCCGAGCCGAGCGGCCGGGTGCGCCTGACGGCTTCGATGCCGGTGGCGCAGCAATACCTGGCGCCGCACCTGCCGGCGCTGGTGGCGGCCTATCCGCAACTCCATGTGGCGCTGGATGTATCGGACCGCTACGTGGACCTGGTGCAGGAAGGCTTCGACATCGCGGTGCGCAGCCATTTCGCGCCCTTGCCGGATTCGGACCTGGTACAGCGGCCGCTGGCGCGCGAGCCGCTCATCCTGGTTGCCGCGCCCGCCTACCTGCGCGCGCATCCGGCACCCCTGGAGCCGGCGGACCTGGCCGCCCATCATGGCCTGCTGAGCGGCCCGGCGGCCGGCACCTGGCGCCTGGCGCGCCCCGATGATGCCTCGCCACCCGTGGCCGTGGTTCCGCTGGCGCGCGCCACGGCCAACGAGTCGACCGTGCTGACGAGCCTGGCGGAGGCCGGGCTGGGCATCGCCTGCCTGCCGGCCAGCCTGTGCCGCGCGGCGCTGGACGCGGGGCGCCTGCGGCGCGTGCTGGACGGATGGGTGGCCGGCAGCGTCGCCACCACGCTGGTGATGCCGCATCGGCGCGGCCAGTTGCCCGGTGTGCGCGCGGTCGTGGAATTCCTGGTGGAGCGGGTCGGCGGCTGATGCGCCTCAGCGCCGCGCGGCCACGAGCAGGAGCATCGGCCGTTCGCGCTCGTCCTGCAGCGCGGGCAGCTCGGCCAGTTGCTGCGCGGTCGGGCCCCAGTCCTCGACATGGGTCAGCGTGAAGCCGGCGCGCATTACCCCATTGAGCAGGGTGCCCAGGGTGCGGTGCTGCTTGATCACGCCGGGCGCCAGCCAGTCGGTGCGGCGCGGGCCTTCCACCTGGTAGTTGTCCACCGGCCAGCTGCGGCGGCCCTCGGCGTCGACGATCCAGTCGGGACGGCGCGACGCCATGTAGATGGGGTGCTCGATCGAGAACACCAGGCTGCCGCCCGGCGCCAGGGCGCGATGCACCGTGGCCAGCAGGCGCGCCAGGTCGTCGATGTAGTGCAGAGTCAGCGAGCTGTAGGCTAGGCCGAACGCGGCCTCGGGCAGGACCAGGCTTTCCAGGTCGGCGCGCGTGTAGGTGATGGCGGCGCCGGCCGCGCCGGCCTGCGCATCGAGTTCGGCGGCGCGTTCCAGCATGCGGGCCGAGACATCCAGGCCGAGCACCGAGCGCGCGCCATGGGCGGCGGCCCAGCGGCAGAACCAGCCGTAGCCGCAGCCCAGGTCGACGATGTCCAGCCCGCGCACCTCGGGCAGCAGGGCGCGCAGCGCAGGCCATTCGGGCGCGCCATCCAGGCCGTGCACGGAACGGCTCAACTGGCTGTAGCCCGCGAAGAAATCGGGGTTGTCGTAAATGTTCTGGGTCATGCACCGTTTATAACCCGGCCTGCGGTAGACTCGTCGCCATGGATACACCATTGTCCGATCCGCCTGCCACGCTGACCGTCTGGGGCCGTGCCAGCTCGTTCAATGTGCAGAAGGTCATGTGGCTGGTCGATGAACTGGGGCTGCCGCACCGGCACGTGCCGGCCGGCGGCCGCCATGGCGGCATCGACACGCCGGCGTTCCTGGCGATGAATCCCCATGGCAAGGTGCCGGTCATCGATGATGCGGGCGTGGTGGTGTGGGAATCGCACACGATCCTGCGTTACCTGGCGGCGCGCCATGGCGCGCCGGCATTCTGGGACGCCGATGCGGCCCGCCGCGCGCAGGTCGAGCGCTGGATGGACTGGGCGCAGGCCAGCCTGCAGCCGGACTTCCTGAATGGCGTGTTCTGGGCCTATTACCGCACGCCGGCGCCGCAGCGCGACCTGGCCGCCATTGCGCGCAACGTGGCCCGCTGCGCCCGGCATTTCCAGTTGCTGGACGGGCTGCTCGCGCGGCAGCCGTTCCTGGCCGGCGAACGCCTGACGCTGGCCGACATCCCCGCGGGCACCTGCCTGTACCGTTACTTCAACCTCGACATCGAGCGTCCGCCGCTGCCGCATGTGCAGGCCTGGTACGAACGCCTGCAGGCGCGGCCGGCGTACCGCCGCCATGTCATGATTCCCTTTGAAGAATTGCGCGGCCGGCTGGAGTATTGATCCGGCCGGCCCATCTTTCTTGTCCGGAGTTCGCCATGTCATTCCAGGGTAGCTGTCATTGCGGCGCGGTCCGCTTCACGGTGGACGCCGATCCGCCCGCCTCGGCCATCAGTTGCAACTGTTCGCACTGCCGCCGCAAGGGGTTCCTGCTGTCGTTCTTTCCCGCCGAGCGCTTCACGCTGGATGCGGGCGAGGAAGCCCTGCAGGACTACGCGTTCAACACCCACAAAATCAGCCATCGCTTCTGCCGTCACTGCGGCACCCAGGCCTTCGCCTATGGCGCCAACCCGGATGGCTCGCCGGTGCGCGCGGTGAACCTGCGCTGCGTGCCCGCCATCGACCTGGATGCCCTGACGCTGCAGCATTTCGACGGGGCGTCCCACTAGGCCGCCGCGGCGCCACATTTCGACCGCGGCCGCAACATGCGCGCGCCCGGGCGGGCACACTACCGCCTGGGACCACGCCTGGGGAGGGGCGATGCAAGAAGCTGCGCACCAGTCGGGCGGCGGCCGCCGGCCCGTGGCCTTCATGGGGTGGCGCGTGGTGGGCGCCGCTTTCATCATTGCCCTGTTCGCCTGGGGCATCGGTTTCTACGGGCCGCCCATCTTCCTGAGCGAGCTGCATCGCGCGCGCGGCTGGCCCGTGGCGCTGGTTTCGCTGGCCATGACCGGCCATTTCCTGTGCGGCGCCGCCGTGGTCGCCGGCCTGGGCGGGCTGCATCGCCGCTATGGCGTGGCCAACGTCACCCGCACAGGCGCGCTGCTGACGGCTGCCGGGTTGCTGGGTTGGGGCCATGCCGGCGAGCCGTGGCAATTGTTCCTGGCCATGCCTTTCAGCGGCGCGGGCTGGGCGATGACCAGCGGCGCCGCGCTCAATGCGATGGTGTCGCCGTGGTTCGAGCGGCGCCGCCCCGCCGCGCTGGGCATGGCGTTCAACGGCGCCAGCCTGGGCGGCGTGGTGTTCTCGCCGTTATGGGTGGCGCTGATCGCATGGCTCGGCTTTGGCGCGGCCGTGCTGGCGGTGGCGGCGGTGATGGTCGCGACGATCTGGTGGCTGGCGTGGCGCTACCTGGCGCTGACCCCCGCCGCGCTGGGGCAGGCTCCCGACGGCGGCGAGGCGCTGGCGGCGCGGGCGCCGGCCGCCACGGCCGTGACGCGCGCCGAACCGTTGGCATCGCCGTGGCGCGACGCGCGTTTCCGCACCTTGATCGCGGCCGCCTCGCTGGGCCTGTTCGCCCAGGTCGGCCTGGTCGCGCACCTGTTCTCGATGCTGGTGCCGGTACTGGGCGAACGCGGCGCCGGCGCGGCCATGGGGCTGGCCACGGCATGCGCGATCGGCGGGCGCATGGTGCTGGCCAGGCTGATGGGGCCGGGCGCCGACCGCCGCGTGGCCGCGGCGGCCAACCTGGCGCTGCAGGCGCTCGGCTCGGCCGTGCTGCTGGGCGCGGGCGGGTCGCCGGCGGGCATGGTGCTGGGCTGCTGCCTGTTCGGCCTGGCCCTGGGCAATGTGACGTCGCTGCCGCCGCTGATCGCGCAGGCCGACTTCCGGCCGGCCGACGTGGCGCGCGTGGTGGCGCTGGTCACGGCGGCGGGACAGGCCGGCTATGCGTTCGCGCCGGCCGCGTTCGGCCTGCTGCGCGGCGTGGGCGGGCCGGAGCAGGACGGCTGGCTGTTCGTGGCGGCGGGCCTGGTGCAGCTCGCGGCGGCGGCCTGGATGCTGGCCGGCCGCCGCGCCCGGCCGGCGGACGAGGTAGCATGAAAGCCGCCTGCCAATCTCGTCGTTTCTACCGCCATGTCGACTCTCCCGCCGCGCCAGTCCGTCGAACTCGCCAAGTGCTATCGCCTGCTCAACCACGGCCCCACCGTGCTGGTGGGCAGCGCGCACGCCGGGCGCCGCAATGTCATGGCGGCGGCCTGGTCCATGCCGCTGGACTTTTCGCCGCCCAAGGTTGCGGTGGTGATTGACCGCACTACGCTGACCCGGGAACTGGTGGAAGCCTCGGGCGAGTTTTCCTTGAACGTGCCGTCGCGCGCCGTGGCCGCGGCGGCGCTGGCCGCCGGCTCGGTGTCCGGACGCGAGCGCGACAAGTCGCGCATGCCCGGCCTGGCCATGGACGCCGCCAGCCGCATCGGCGCGCCGCTGCTCGACGGCTGCCTGGCCTGGCTGGAGTGCCGCGTGATTCCCGAGCCGCACATCCAGGACCGCTACGACCTGTTCCTGGGCGAGGTGGTGGCGGCCTGGGCCGATCCGCGCGTATTCCGCGACGGGCACTGGGAATTCGCGTCCGATGGCCCCCGCAGCATCCATTATGTTGCCGGCGGCAATTTCTTCGAGACCGGCGCGGCGTTCGAGGTGGCGCCCGAGTAAAGGACGGGCGTGCGCCGGACGCGCGCGAGGCTTATCATGGTCGGCCGTTGACCCGACCGTCCCGCCATGATCGACCCCGCCACGCTGACCGCCCTGCGCGAGTTTCCCGACCGCTTCGCGGCCTTCTACGCCGCCGTGCCCGCGGGCTTCGCCAACTGGAGCCCGGCGTCCTGGGAGGGCGTGCCGAGCGAACCGTTCACGCCGATCGGCCAGCTATGCCACGTTCGCGATATCGAGATCGACGGTTATCACGTGCGCCTGTCCCGCACGCTGCAAGAGCGCCATCCGCTGCTGGTGTCGCTGGACGGCGATGCGCTGGCCATCGAGCGCGACTACGCCGGCGCCGACGCGGACGAGGCGCTCGCGGCGTTCCGCCGGGCGCGCGTCCGGACGCTCGGGCTGCTGGCTGGCCTGGACGACGCGCAACTGGCCCGCACCGCGGAGTTCGAGGGGTACGGCACCCTGACGCTGCGCAGCCTGGTGCACTATCTTTGCAGCCACGACCAGCAGCACCTGGCGGGCCTGCAGTGGCTGCTGGGCAAGATCGACGCGCACCGCCGCGCCTAGCGGAAACGGCCCGCCGGCGCCGTCGTCGCGGTGCTATCCTGGCGGAATGAACAAGGGAACCTGGCTCGCCGTCGGCATCGCCCTGGGCGCGGCCATCGGCGCCGCGCTCGACAACCTCGCCATGGGCATCGGCATCGGCGTGGCCCTGGGCATCGCCATGGGCCTGGAGAGCCGCCGCTGAGGGGCCCGCCGGCCCGGTCCAGCTGCGCTGTCAGGCGTCGGCCGTGGGCTGGCGCCGCAGGGCGGGCACGCGCGAGCCGAACAGCACGCCGAATTGCAGCACGAAGCCCACGGCCATGGCCCACAGGCAGGCCGCGGCGCCATAGCGCGCCGCCAGCGCCGCGCCGAGCGCCGCACCCAGCGGGCGCACGCCGAAGGACGCCGTGAGGATCGTGGCCGAGACGCGGCCCAGCAGCGCGTTCGGCGTGACCGCCTGGCGCAGCGTGGTCGTGGCGATCGTCCACAGGATCGGCCCGGCGCCGAACAGGAAGAAGGCCGCGCCGGCCAGCAGGCCCGAGGGCCTGGCCAGGGTGGCCAGCATCAGCAGCGCGGCGGCCAGCGCCGCCAGCGGGCCCGCCCCGACCAGCGCCCCGAACGGCAGCCGGCGCGACAAGGCCGGCGCGAGCAGGGCGCCGGCCACCATGCCGACACCATAGATGCCCAGCGTCAGGCCGACTTGCGCGGCGTTCAGGCCGAGCCGGTCGACGGCGTACGCCACATAGACTGCCTGCAGCAGGAACCATGCCGTGTTGAAGAATACCGCCGTGACCAGCACCGGCCGCAGCAGGGGGTGCGCCGCGACGAAGCGCGCGCCTTCCGCCAGCTCGCGCAGCGGGTGCTGGCGCGCGCGCGCGGGCGCAGGCTGGCGCGGCAGGCCGGCCAGCAGGCCCGCCGCCAGCAGCGACAGGGCGACCGCCAATGCGTAGGCGGCCGAGGCGCCCAGCGCGCCCAGCAGCGCGCCGCCCACGGCCGGTCCGGCGGCAAAGGCGATGCTGCGAGCCAGTTCCAGCCAGCGGTTGGCCGCCGCGAGGGCCGCGGCGGGCACCAGCGTCGGCAGCAGGGCTGGCGCCGCCACGCTGTAGGCCACCGTGCCGATGGCGCCGATGCAGCCCAGCGCCGCCAGCCACGCCAGGTCCAGGCGGTCCAGCCACCACAGCCCCAGCAGGCCCAGCAGCGATAGCGCGCGCAGCGCTTCGGCCGCCGCCATGAGGCTGCGCCGCGAAACCCGGTCGGCCAGCACGCCGGCGGGCAAGGACAGCAATAAAAAGGGCAGGGTCTGCGCGGTCTGCAGATAGCCGGTCTGCGCGGCGCTGGCGCCCAGCGCCAACACCGCGACCAGCGGCGCGGCCGCCAGCGCCAGTTGTTCGGAAAACTGCGCGCACAGGTTGGACAGGGCCAGGCGGCGAAACGGCGCGAGCGGTTGGGGGGCGGGCAGCGGCACGAGGCGGTGGGGGGAATGGACGGGGAAGCCATGCTAGCGGCCGGCCCGGGCGGCCGCATCCCGTTCATTGCGGCGAAATTCCGTCGGCCTGTCGCGCGCGCGGTAGCTGCGATAATGGCGCATCGGCGGCGTGGTGCCGCCCGCGTATCCAGGACCCGCAACATGACAGTCGTTACCCGTCCGCTGTACATCAAAGTCCACCAAGCCGACAACGTCGCCATCATTGTCAACGACGGCGGCCTGCCCGCCGGCGCCGAGCTGGCCGACGGGCTGGTCTTGCGCGAACACGTGCCGCAGGGCCACAAGGTGGCGCTGCGCGACCTGGCCGAGGGCGATGCGGTGGTGCGCTACAACGTGACGGTGGGGTATGCGGCGCGGGCGCTGCCGCGCGGCAGCTGGGTCAATGAACAAGTCACCACCATGCCCGCCGCCCGCCCGCTGGACGACCTGCCCATGGCCACCCGCGCCGCGCCCGAGCTGCCGCCGCTGGAAGGCTACACCTTCATGGGCTACCGCAACCCGGACGGCTCGGCCGGCACGCGCAACATCCTGGCCATCACCACGACCGTGCAGTGCGTGCAGGGCGTGGTCGAGCACGCCGTGGCGCGCATCAAGGCCGAGCTGCTGCCGCGCTACCCCAATGTCGACGACGTGGTCGGCCTGGAGCACACCTACGGCTGCGGCGTGGCGATCGACGCGCCCGGCGCGGCGGTGCCGATCCGCACCTTGCGCAACATCAGCCGCAATCCCAACTTCGGCGGCACCGCCATGATGGTCAGCCTGGGCTGCGAGAAACTGCAGCCCGGCCGCCTGATGCCGGCCGGCACCATCCCCATCGCCGCCGGCGCGGGCACGGGCGACGAAGTGGACACCGTCTGCCTGCAGGACGACGAGAACGTCGGCTTCGGCTCGATGATCGAGGCCATCATGCGCACCGCCGAAAAGCATCTGGCCATCCTGGACCGCCGGCGGCGCGAGCCCTGTCCGGTGTCCGACCTGGTGGTGGGGGTGCAGTGCGGCGGCAGCGACGCGTTTTCCGGCCTGACCGCCAACCCCGCTGTGGGGTTCGCGGCCGACCTCATCGTGCGCGCCGGCGGCACGGTGATGTTCTCCGAGAACACCGAGGTGCGCGATGGCATCGACCAGCTCACCGCGCGCGCCGCCACGCCGGCGGTGGCCGAGGCGCTGGTGCGCGAGATGGACTGGTACGACCGCTACCTGAAGAACGGCATGGCCGACCGCAGCGCCAATACCTCGCCCGGCAACAAAAAGGGCGGCCTGTCGAACATCGTCGAGAAGGCCATGGGCTCGATCGTCAAGTCGGGCTCGGCGCCGATCTCCGGCGTGCTCGCGCCGGGCGAGAAGCTCACGCAAAAGGGGCTGGTGTTCTGCGCCACCCCGGCCAGCGATTTCATCTGCGGCACCCTGCAGCTGGCCGCCGGCATGAACCTGCACGTGTTCACCACCGGGCGCGGCACGCCCTACGGCCTGGCCCAGGTGCCGGTGGTCAAGGTGGCCACGCGCAGCGACCTGGCGCGCCGCTGGCACGACCTGATGGACGTCGACGCCGGCCGCATCGCCACCGGCGAGGCCACCATCGAGGAAGTCGGCTGGCAACTGTTCCACCTGATGCTGGAGGTGGCCAGCGGCAAGCGCCAGACCTGCGCCGAAAAACTGAAACTGCACAACGCCCTGGCCCTGTTCAACCCGGGGCCGGTGACCTGAGCATGGCTGAGTTTCCGCAGCGCTTGCGGTTGACGGGGAGCGTGGCCGTGCTCGAGCCCCTGGCCGACGCGCATGTCGACGAACTATGGCGATGCGCCGACGGGGCGGACGCATCCTGGCAGTATCTGCGCTATGGCCCGTTCCCGGATCGCGACGCTCTGGGCGCTCAGGTCCGCGCGCTGGCGAGCCGTCCGCATCAGCCCTTCTGGGCCGTCTGCCCGTTGCCTGATGGACGCGCGCGCGGCTGGCTTTCGCTGTGCGACATTTGTCCGGGAGATGCCGCCATGGAGATAGGCAGCATCTGGTTCAGCGCTGCCTTGCAGCGCAGCCGGGCTGGCACAGAGGCCGTGTTCCTGTTGCTGCGCTATGCTTTCGACGAACTGGGCTACCGGCGCGTGGCATGGCGCTGCCTGGCCGACAACGCTTCGTCCATGGCCGCGGCGCACCGCTACGGCTTCAAGCCGGAAGGCGTGTGGCGTTCGGTCGTCAACGTGAAGGGCCGCCGCGGCGACATTGCCTGGCATTCGATGCTGGCCGACGAATGGCCGGCGCGGCGAGATGCGCTGCAGGCCTGGCTGGCTTCCTCCAATTTCGATTCGGCGGGTCGGGCGCGCAGCCGGCTGGCGCGCGCCTGATCTCCATCATGTTGTGAACCCATGAACACTTCCCCCGATATCGACAAGCGCCTGACCGACCTGGAAATCAAGCTGGGCCTGGCCGACGACATGCTCGACCAGCTCAACCAGACCGTCTACCGGCAGCAGCAGCAGATCGAGCGCCTGTTGCGCGAGCTGGCGGAACTGCGCCAGCAGATGCCCGACGGCGCCGGCCCGCGCAGCCTGCGCGACGAGCTGCCGCCGCATTACTGAGCCCATGCGCATCCTGTGGGCCTATCTGCGCCCGCACGGCCGGCTGGCCGTGCTGGCCTTGCTGCTGGCCGCCGCCAGCCAGGTCCTGGCGCTGATCGACCCGATCATCTTCGGCCGCATCATCGACGAGTACGCGATCAACCGCGCCGGCAAGAGCGACGACGAACTGGTGTCGGGCGTGCTGGGGCTGCTGGCGCTGGCGGTGCTGGTGGCGGTGCTGTCGCGGCTGGCCAAGGCACTGCAGGAATACGTGACGCGGCTGGTGGTGCAGAAGTTCGGCACCCAGTTGTTCAACGACGGACTGCGCCAGGCGCTGCGCCTGAAGTTCCAGGAATTCGAGGACCTGCGCAGCGGCGAGACGCTGTCGCTGCTGCAGAAGGTGCGCGCCGACAGCGAGCGCTTCATCAACGCATTCATCAACACGGTCTTCGCCGCGCTGGTGGGCATGGGTTTCCTGGTGTGGTATGCCGTGACGCGCCATTGGCTGCTGGTGCCGGTGTTCCTGATCGGCGTGCTGGTGCTGGGCGGCCTGACCGGGCTGCTGAGCCGCGAGATCAAGACCCAGCAGCGCTCCATTGTGCGCGAGACCAACCGCAGCTCGGGTTTCATCGCCGAGTCGCTGCGCAATATCGAACTGATCAAGAGCCTGGGGCTGACGTTTCCCGAGATCCGCCGCCTGCAGGCGCAGACGGTGCGCATCTTCGAGCTCGAGATGCGCAAGGTCAAGCGCATCCGCCTGCTGTCGTTCCTGCAGGGGGTGACGCTGAGCCTGTTGAAGCTGGCCATCCTGTTCGCGCTGTTGTGGCTGATCTTCCGCGACGTGCTCAGCACGGGCGAGCTGATCGCGATGCAGTTCATCTCGGTGGCCATCTTCGCGCCGCTGCAGGAACTGGGCAACATCATCCTGGCCTACCGCGAAGCCGAGGCCTCGCTGTCCAGCTTCGACGCGCTGATGCGCAAGCCGATCGACCGCCGTCCCGAATCGCCGCAGGACTGCGGCCCGATCGAGCGGGTGCGGTTCGCCGGCGTGGCGTTCCGCCACAAGGGGGCGGCCGACAACGCCCTGGACGGCGTGTCGTTCTCGGCCGGCCTGGGCGACACCATCGCGTTCGTGGGCCCGTCGGGCTCCGGCAAGTCCACGCTGGTCAAGCTGTTGCTGGGGCTGTACACGCCGGCGGTGGGCGAGGTGTTCTACAACGATATCTCCACCAAAGTGCTGCGCTATAACCGGGCGCGCCGCCAGGTGGGCCTGGTCACGCAGGAACCGTACCTGTTCGCCGGCACGCTGCGCGAGAACATCCGGCTGGTGAAGACCGATGCCACCGATACCGAGATCGTGGCGGCCATGGAGCAGGCGGCCTGCGCCTACCTGCTGGACAAGTCGCCCGACGGCCTCGACACCCGCATCGGCGAAATGGGCCTGAAGCTGTCGGGCGGCGAGAAGCAGCGCCTGTCGATCGCCCGCGCGCTGATCCGCCAGCCGCGCCTGCTGATCTTCGACGAGGCGACCTCGGCGCTGGATTCGCTGACCGAAGAACAGATTTCGGACACGGTCCGGCGCATCTCCGCCAGCCGGCGACAGATCACCATCCTGATCGCCCACCGGCTCTCGACCATCATGCACGCCGATACGATTTTCGTGCTGGAAAAGGGCCGTGTCGTGGAAAGTGGCACGCATGCCGAGCTGCTGGCCCGCACCGGCCTGTATTACGCCATGTGGCGCCAGCAGATCGGCGAACGTCCGGGCGCGGCCGCGCCGCAATGACCGGGGCGCTTCATGCCGGCTGGCCGGCCGGTTCGGGCCTGAGCCGGGTGGCGCGCAGCACGCCCAGGACCAACAGCGCGATGCCCAACTGCGTCAACGGCGCGGGGACCTGGCCGCGCAGCATGAACGCATAGGCCAGCGCGGCGAGCGTTTCGAACACGATCAACTGGCCCGCCAGGGCCGTGGGCAGGCGCTGGCTGGCCTGGTTCCAGCAGAGCGTGCCGAGCCAGGAGGCGAACAGCCCGATGGCGGCCATCAGCGCGAGGAAGGTGCCGGCGCGCGGCCCCAGCGGCATGGGGAAGGAGCTGCCGGCCAGGGTCATGCCCAGCCACAGCAGCCCGTAGCCGGCCAGCGCCAGCGGCAGGGTGGCCACGCCCTGGGCGGTGGCCCAGGTGTGCGGCCGCCGGTCGGGATGGCTGCGCAGCCAGTCGGCATTGCGCAGGGGATACCAGGTCCAGCAGATCACCGCGACGACCGCCAGCGCCGCGCCGCTGGCGTAGCGCGCGGCATCCGCATGGGGGTCGGCGCGCAAGGCCTGCAGCTCGACATGGTTGACGCAGCCGATGCCCAGCGCGATGAGCGCCAGCGAGGGTGCCAGCCGGCGCCACGGCAGGCGGCCGTCGCGCCGCGCATCGCGCAGGTTGGCGCATATGGCGATCACCACCGGCAGCGTGCCGATGATCATGGTGGGCAGCGGGCCGCCGGCGCGCTGGATGGCGCTGGCCAGGCACAGGTAATACAGCAGGTTGCCGATCGCGGCCAGCTTGACGGCTTCGAGCCAGTCGGCGCGCGACAGCCGCCGCAGCGCGGCGCGGTCGAGCCAGGCCAGCGGCAGGGCGATCAGGCCGAAGGCCAGGTAGCGGCCGACCGATTGCAGGGTGGCCGGGTAGTCGGGCAGCAGCAGCGGGCCCACGAACACCAGGCCCCACATCAGGCCGGCGGCAAGTGCGTATAAGGTTCCGGTCCACATGGCGGGGGGGCGGTTCAACAGGGCATGCCAGTCTAGACGGCGCGCGCGCCGCCGTCTTGTACCAGATTGCTGCGCGGACGCGCGGCTCAGCCCCGCACCTGGCGCTGGTAGCGGGCCGGCGTCACGCCGTAGCGGCGCGCGAAGGCGCGCGTCAGGTGCGCCTGGTCGGCCAGGCCGGCGGCCGCCGCGGCCTGGGCCGGCGGCGTGCCGGCCGCCAGCAGCCGCTTGGCTTCGAACAGGCGCAGCGCCATGAGCATCTGCTGCGGCGTGACGTGGTATTGCGCGCGGAAGCGGCGCAGGAAATGGAACGGACTCAGGCCCGCCACGCGCGCCAGTTCGTCCAGCGTCAGGCGGCGCGCCAGATGGGCGCGCAGGTAATCGAGCACCGGCGCGAAGCGCGCCGCCGCCTCGGCCGGGGCGGCGCGGGCCGCCTGCGCGTGCGGCCGCAACGCCGCCAGCAGTTCGTAAAGCAGGCTGTCGAAGGCGAGCGGCTCGTCGGCTTGCCACAAGGCATCGAGCAGGGCGGTGACGCGGAGGGCGGTCGCCGGGTCATGGCGTACCGCGTCGCGGAACCACCAGCCTTGGTCGCCGGTGACCCGCCTAGCGACCTCCGGGTCGAGGTACACCATGCGGTAGCGCCAGCCGCCCGGGGTTTCGGCGCGCCCGGTATGCAGTTCGTCGGGGTTCATCAGCACCAGCGAGCCGGGCGGCGCCAGGTGGTCGGCGCCGCAATAGCGGAACCGTTCGGCCCCTGACTCGATGGCGCCCAGGCCGAAGGCCGCGTGCGTGTGCGGCTCGAACGCGTGGCGCACGATATGCGCGCGGTACAGCTCGATGCCGGGCCGCTGCGCGCACTGGCGGAATTCGGCGCGGTCGCGCGCATCTTCGAATGCGACAGGAACGCCCGGCATGGCGCGGGTCGCGGCGCTCATGGCCAGCCGTGTTCCAGGATGCGGCGCAGCGTGCCTTCGAGCGCGGCGGCGTCGGCGCGCGGGCCACCTGGCGCATCGAGCTTGCCGTCCAGCGCCAGGTGCGCGAAGCCGTGCACGGTGGACCAGGCGCCCAGCAGCAGCGCGTGCGTCGCGGCATCGAGCGGCTGGCCGGCCGGGAAGGCCGTATAGGCCCGGATGGCGTTCTCCAGTTCCGCGAACGCGGCCTGGCCGGCGGCGAGCAGGCGCGGGTCGTCGGTCAGGCGGTCTTTGCGGAACATGAGCTGGAAGCGCGCCGGATAGGCCAGCGCGAAGCGCAGGTAGCCCAGGCCCTGCGCACGCAGCCGGGCCGCCGCGTCGGCTCCGCCGGCGCGGGCGCCTTCGCGCTGGTAGCGGGTGAGCGCCTCGAAGCCCAGGATGGCGACCTCGGTGAGCAGCCCGGCGGCGCTGCCGAAATGGTGCAGCGGCGCGGCCGGCGAGACATTCACCCGCCGCGCCGCCTCGCGCAGCGTGAAGCCTTCCAGCCCGCGCTCGGCCAGGATGGCCTCGGTGGCATCGATCAGGGCGGCGCGCAGCGCGCCGTGGTGGTAAGCCTGCGCGGAGGAGGGTTTCGATTTGGGCATGGAGGCGTGGGCCGGCCGTGATCTTTACATTGTTCAGTACCAATGCTAACTTATCTAAACATTGTTTAGATTGGGGCGGAAACCATGTTCGAAACTCTGTTCGGCGCGGGCGGGGCCATGGCGCTGCCGGCCTGGGGGGCATTGGCGCTGTCGCCCTGGCTGGGCCGGCTGCGACCGGCGGTCTGGGCGTTGACCGGCTGGATCGTCCCTGGCGTGCTGGCCACGCTGTATCTGGCCTTGATACTGACTTACTGGCCCGCCGAGGGGGGCGGCTATGGTTCGCTGGACGCCGTGCGCGCGCTGTTCGGCCATCCGGGCCTGTTGACGGCGGGCTGGTATCACTACCTGGCCTTCGATCTGTTCGTCGGCACCTGGATCGCGCGCGAAGGCATGCGCATCGGCATGCCGCGCGGGTTGCTGGTGCCTTGCTTCGCGCTGACGCTGTGGTTCGGGCCGGCGGGGCTGCTGGCATTCTTCGGCTTGCGCGCCATGCCGGCGGCGTGGCGCGGCTGGCGCGAGCTGCTGCGCCGCCAGCGCGTGCTGGCGCTGTTCGGCGCGGCGCTGCTGGCCGCCATGCTGCCGGCCGCCATTGCCGCCATGATCGATCCGCGCACCCTGGGCGGGACGGACGTGTGGGCCAAGCCCCTGAAGTTCATGGCGTCCATCGGTCTGTACGCGTGGACCCTGGCGTGGCTGATCGGCGAGTTGCCGGCCGGGCGGCGCCGCACGCCGCTGTTGCGCGCGGTCGTCTGGACGGTGCTGGCCACGGGCCTGTTCGAGGCCGCTTACATCACCTGGCAGGGCGCGCTGGGGCAGGCCTCGCATTTCAATACCGATACGGCTTTCCATGCGCTGATGTTCAATTTGATGGGCCTGGCAGCGCTGCTGTTCACCGGCACTGCGCTGCCGGTGGCGCACCAGTTGTGGCGCCACGCCGCCGGCATGGCGCCAGCCTACCGGCTGGGCGCGGTGCTGGGATTGCTGTTGACCTTCGTCGCCGGCGCCGGTGTCGGCATCGCCATCAGCCTGCATGGCGGGCCGCTGGTCGGCGCGGCGGGCCCGGGCTTGCCGCTGACCGGCTGGTCCACTACCGGCGGCGACCTGCGCGTGGCGCATTTCCTCGGCGTGCACGCGCAGCAGGCGCTGCCGGCCCTGGGGTGGCTGCTGGCGCGCCGGGGCGGGCGCGGCGCGCTGGCGGCGATGGGGCTGGGCGCCGCAGGGTACGCCGGCCTGGTGCTGCTGACGCTGGCGCAGGCTTACGCCGGCGTGCCGTTGCTTGCCGGCCGCTAGCGCCGGGCGTCAATCCGGGCCGGCAGTGCCCGCGCCGGCCGCCAGCCCGGGCGTCGCGGCCTCGCGGCGCGGGGTGATTTCCATGATGAGCTCGACGCGCCGGTTGGCGGCGCGGCCGGCCGCCGTATCGTTGGAGGCGATGGGATGGGTGTCGGCATAGCCGACCGCGCGCAGCCGAGCCGGGTCGACACCGTCGCGGACCAGTTCGCGCAGCACGCTGGTGGCGCGGCTGGCGGACAGCTCCCAGTTCGACGGAAACTGGCGGGTCTGGATCGGCACGGTGTCGCTGTGGCCTTCCACCGATACCGGGTAGCCCTGGCTGCGGTTGATGACCGCGGCCATGCGCTGGATGACGCCCAGGCCGGACGCGCTGAGGACCGCCTGGCCCGAGGGGAACAGCAGCTCGTTGCTGATGCGGAAGCTGATGGATTTTTCGTTGACGATCACATCCACGCCGTCGCCCAGGTCGTCCAGGCCCAGTTCGGCGATCGAGGGCGCCGGCGGCGGCGCGGCGGCCGGCGCGTCGCCGTGGCCGTCAGGCGCTTGCGTGGGCGCCTGGGCGGCGGGCGGCGCTGCGGGCGGCTCTGGCGCCGTCGCCCAGGCGGCTGGAATGACGGGCGCGTCGGATTCACCGAGGCCATTGCCGATCGCGGCGCCCAACGCGACCCGCAGCGCGGGCGCGGCCGCGCCCGTGTCGAGCGAACCCACCAGTTCGACCGGCGCGGGCTGGGTCTCGGGCGCGCGCTGCATCTTCGCCACGCCCAGCAGCACCACCAGCATGGCCAGCAGCAGGGTGATCAAGTCCAGATAGGTCAGCAGCCAGCTGTCCGATTCCGGCTCGGCGGTCGCGGGCACGTGCCAGCGCGCGAAGCGGCCGCCGGCATGCAGGGCGGGCTGGCCGGCGAGCCCGCCGCCGCGCGGACGCGCGTCGCGCCGATGCTGGCGGCGCAGCGCCTCGACGCGGTCGGCCAGGCTCATGGGCGGACCGCCGCCGGGCGCGCCAGCGGCGCGACGCCTGGCTGGCGGGGCGAGGCCTGGGCGGGCGCGGCGGGGGCCGCGCCGTCCGGACGGCCGTTGTCGCGGACTTCGTCCTCGATGTGCATCATGAACGAGTTCAGCGTCTCGCGCACCACGGCGGGGCCGCGCCGCGCGCACATCATCGCGATGCCTTGCAGCACCATGTTCATCAGCATCAGGCGCTGCTCGGTGCGGCGCTCGAGCTTGACGGCGATGGGCTTGCACACCAGGTTGGCCAGCAGGATGCCGTAGAAGGTGGTCATCAGCGCCACGGCCAGTTGTTGGCCGATCAGCACCATGTCGCCGCCGCCCAGCACCGTCATGAGATTGATCAGGCCGACCAGCGTGCCCAGCATGCCGAAGGCCGGCGCGAAACCCGCCATGATGCGGAACATTTGCGCCTCGGCATGTTCGCGCGCGCGCAGCCGGGCGATGCGCCATTGCAGCAGCTCGACAATCTGGTCTTCCGGCGTGTGGTCGATGACCAACTGCACGCCGGTGCGCAGGAACGGGTTGGCGACCTTTTGCAGGGCCTCTTCCACCTTGCGCACATCGTCGTTCATCCAGAGCTGCGCCAGCGCGGCCAGTTCGTCGATGTCGCGGCGGAAGTCGAGCTGTTCGCTGCGGAACACCGTGCGCACCAACGCGAATACGCGCGTGACTTCGCGCAGCGGATAGCTGATGAACAGCGCGGCGCAGGTGCCGCCCAGCACCACCGCCAGGCCGGGCAAGTTGACATACAGGGCGGGATCGGTGGCCGACGAGGCCAGGGCGGCCGCCAGCGTCGCCAGCGCGACGGCGGTGCCGATGAGGGTAGAGGGGTTCATTGTGCTGGGCCTTGCGCGTGTCCCGATGGGGGAATGGGCCATTCTAGGCAGCGCGGGCCTCAGCCAATCGGCGGATAACGGCGGAAAAAAGGGCGGTTTGCGCCGCCGTGCCGGCGGGCGCGGGCAATGGGGGCGGGGCGGCCGGGGCCCTGGGCGCGCCGGGTCCGGCCCGCGGGCCGGACCGGGACGGCGCCGGCCGCCCGGGATGATGCGCTTAGCGCGGCGCGCCGGCCGGGGCGTTCTGCTTGGCCATGTCGATCACGCGCTGGCGCAGCTGCGGGTCTTGTTCGATGGCCTGGCCGATGCCGTTGAATTCGTCCACGGTCAGCCCGTCCGCATGCACCATGCTGACCATTTTCTCGTCCGCTTCACGATAGACTTTTTCGCGCGCGGTGTCGTCCTTGGCGGCTTGCAGCTTGGGGCGGTATTCCTCGGCCACCATGGCAACCTTCTGCGAGGCGCTGGCGAATTTCTGCAATTGTGCGTCGGTCGGCTTGATGGCCGGCTGCATCTGCGCCGCGGGCGCGTTCTGCTGCGCCAGGGCGGCGGCGGGCGAGAGGCTGGCGGCCAGTACGGCGGCGGCGAAGAAAGCATGGGTCGAACGCGGCATGAAGCCTCCTTGATCGGGTTGATGCGTACGCTCCATCATGACAAGAGCAGGCCAGCCGCTTCAAGCTTTGCGATGTTTGCGCATGTGTCGGCCGGCTGGGCCGCCGCGTTACGGAGCGTTACGAGGCGGATCAGGAATTCAGCGCCCGGGCGCGCGCCAGCAGCAATTCGCGTTCGCGGGCGTTGCGGGCCATGCCGGCGGCGCGCTGGAATTCCGCGCTGGCTTCCTCGCGCCGGCCCAGTTTCGCCAGGAAGTCGGCGCGCACGCTGGGCAGCAGGTGGTAGTTCGCCAGGATGGGCTCGCTGGCGAGCGCATCGGCCAGGGCCAGGCCGGCCTGCGGCCCGTAGGCCATGCCGACCGCCACGGCGCGGTTCAGCTCGACCACGGGCGACGGCGCGACGTGCGCGAGCGCATCGTACAGGGCCACGATGCGCGCCCAGTCGGTGTCCTCGGGCCGCGCGGCGCGCGCGTGGCAGGCCGCCAGCGCGCCTTGCAGCGCGTAGGGGCCCAGCTCGCCGCCTTGCGCCTCGGCGCGCTCCAGCGCGGCCAGGCCGCGACGGATCAGCAGCGGGTCCCAGCGGGCGCGGTCCTGGTCCATCAGCAATACTGGCCGGCCGTCGGCATCCACCCGGGCGGCCAGGCGCGAGGCCTGGATCTCCATGAGCGCCACCAGGCCATGCACTTCGCTTTCGTGCGGCGCCAGTCCGGCCAGGATGCGACCCAGCCGCAGCGCCTCGTCGCACAGCGCCGGGCGCATCCAGTCGTCGCCCGCCGTGGCGGCGTAGCCTTCGTTGAAAATCAGGTAGATCACTTCCAGCACCGAGGCCAGGCGCTCGGCCAGCGCGGCGCCGCGCGGCACTTCGAAAGGCACGCGGGCTTCGCGCAGCGTGCGCTTGGCGCGCACGATGCGCTGCGCGATGGTCGACTCCGACACCAGGAAGGCGCGCGCGATCTCGTCGGTGCGCAACCCGCCCAGCAGGCGCAGCGTGAGGGCCACGCGCGCCTCGGTGGACAGCACCGGATGGCAGGCGGTGAAGACCAGCCGCAGCAGGTCGTCGCCGATCTCGTCCTGCCGCGCGGCGTCCAGCGCGTCGACGAAATCCGGCTCGACGTGGGCTTGCTGCGCGTCCATCTCGTGGCCGAGCTGCTCGTGCTTGCGCGCGTGCAGGGCATCCTGGCGCAGGCGGTCCAGCGCGCGGTTCTTGGCGGCGGTCATCAGCCAGGCTCCCGGGTTGTCGGGAATGCCGTCGCCGGGCCAGCGCTCCAGCGCGGTGACCAGCGCGTCCTGCGCCAGTTCCTCGGCCAGGCCGACGTCGCGCACCAGCCGCGCCACGCCGGCGATGACCTTGGCCGACTCGATGCGCCAGACCGCCTCGATGGCCCGATGGACGGCATCGCGCGAGCTCATTGCTGCAGGATCTCGGCGTTGGGGTCCATGTACATCAGTTCCCAGATATGGCCGTCCAGGTCTTCGAAGGCATGCCCGTACATGAAGCCGTAGTCCTGCGGCTCGCGCGGGGTCGAGCCGCCGGCGGCAAGCGCGCGCGCGACCAGGTCGTCGACCTCGGCGCGGCTTTCGCACGACAGGCACACCAGTACTTCGGTGCTTTGCTTCGGGTCGCACAGCGGCTTGTTGACGAAGGTCTTGAAGTATTCGCGCGTCAGCAGCATGGCAAAGAGGTTTTCCCCCAGCACCAGGCAGGCCGCGTTCTGGTCGGTGAAGCGCTGGTCGAAGTCCAAGCCCAGCTGCCGGAAGAAGGCCATGGATTTCTGCAGGTCGGCTACGGCGAGGTTCACGAAGATCTGCTTGTGCATGATGGTTCTCTCTATCTAGATGGAAGGGTATGGCGCAAGCGCGGCGGGCCGCGCGGTCATTGCAGGTCGAGCGCGCGCAGGCGCGCGGCCGAGGGGCGGCCGGCCGCCAGCTCGTCGACGTCGTACAGCGGGCGGACTTCGATTTCGGCCGCGATGCCCTTGCCCATGGGGGCGGGAAAGCGTCGCGTCCATTCCAGCGCTTCTTCGCGCGAACGCGCCTGGATCACGGTGTAGCCGGCGATCAATTCGCGGCACTCGGCGAACGGCCCGTCGACGACGGTGCGCTTGCCGTCGGCGTAGCGGATGCGCCAGCCGGCCGAGCTCGGCTGCAAGCCGGAGGCGTCCAGCAACGCGCCGGCCTTGGCCAGTTCTTCGTGATAGGCGGCCATCTCGGCGAACAGCGCATCGTCGGGGAGGATGCCGGCCTCCGTATCGGCATTGGCTTTTACGAGGATCATGAATCGCATGACGGGTCTCCGGTTGGGAAGGGACGAGCCGCCAGGCGGCTGTCATGCACACGACGATGCGCCGGCCCGGAATTCGACAGAAAATCCCGGCCATCAGGGAAAACCCCTACTGTCGGGGCGATCAGGCGAAGCAGGGCCCCAGTTCGCGGACTTCGACGGTGGCCCACTGGGCGGCCGGGCATTCGGCCGCGATGGCCACGGCTTCGTCGCGCGTGGCGCAATCGAGCAGGAAGAAGCCGCCGATCATTTCCTTGGCTTCGGCATAGGGGCCGTCCAGCAGGCGCTGGCGCCCGTCGCGCACCTGCAGCTTCACGCCTTCGGATTCCGACTTGAGCGACTGGGCGTCCCGCAGCAGGCCCCGGCTGCGCAGGCCTTCCGCGTAATGCAGCATGGCGTCGTAGGCGGCGCGACCGGCCTCCGGGGTGCGCTGGGCGCGCTGGCCGATGGGTTCGACGATGAGCAGCATGTAGGGCATGGAAACTCCGCGAAGGGGGCGGCGGGCGCCGGGATCGTCCGCCGAGTTTATCCGCCCGGCCCGGGCTTTTGTAAGGCCCTCGCGCGCTTTTCGGGTGTATCGTCGGGGCAACCATCCGGAGACCTCTTATGACTGCTTCCCAGGAAAGCATCAACATGGCGCTTTTCTGCGACTTCGAGAACGTCGCATTGGGCGTGCGCGACGCCAATTACCAGCGCTTCGATATCAAGCCCGTGCTCGAGCGGCTGCTGCTCAAGGGCAGCATCGTGGTCAAGAAGGCCTATTGCGACTGGGACCGCTACCGCGAGTTCAAGGCCACCATGCACGAGGCCAATTTCGAGCTCATCGAGATCCCGCACGTGCGGCAATCGGGCAAGAATTCCGCCGACATCCGCCTGGTGGTCGACGCGCTGGACCTCTGCTACACCAAGTCGCACGTGGACACCTTCGTGATTCTCAGCGGCGACTCCGATTTTTCGCCGCTGGTATCCAAGCTGCGCGAAAACGCCAAGCAGGTGATTGGCGTGGGCGTCAAGCGCTCGACGTCCGACCTGTTGATCGCCAATTGCGACGAATTCATCTTCTACGACGACCTGGTGCGCGAACGGCAGCGCCCGGAGCCCAGGACGGGCGCGCGCGAGCCGAACGGCGCGCCGCGCCGCGCGGCCGAGGACGAGCCGCAGCGCAAGGAAGAGCTCGAGGCGCGCCGCACGCAGGGCATCGAGATCGCCGTCGAGACTTTCGAGGCCCTGGTGGCGGAGCGCGGCGACAGCGGCAAGATCTGGGCGTCGGTCCTGAAAGAAGCCATCAAGCGCCGCAAGCCGGATTTCAGCGAGTCCTATTACGGTTTCCGCGCGTTCGGCAACCTGCTCGAGGAAGCGCAAGCGCGTGGCCTGCTGGCGTTCGGGCGCGACGAGAAATCGGGCGCGTATGTGTACCGCGCGCCGGCGCCCGAGCCGGCCGCCGCGCCGCGCGGGCGCGGCCGGGCCGCCGGCAAGACGGCCGCGCGCAAGGCGGCCGCCGCCGCCGACCGCGCCGCCGGGGCCACGGCGGCCCCGTCCGTGCCGGCGCCCGTCGCGCCCGAGGCCGCGGAGGCCGCCGAGGCCGCGCCACCCGCCCGCAAGACCGCCGCGCGCAGCCGCCGCGCCCGCAAGACGGCCGAAGCCTGAGGCCGGCCATGCCGACAGGCAGTGGGTCCGCGCCCGCCGTGCAGCCGAGCCTGCGCGCCGCGAGCGAAGCCGATGTGCCGTTCCTGCTGGCGCTGCGGCGCCAGACCATGGACCGGCACCTGCTGCGCAGCGGCCGGCCCGCCGACGACGCTGCGCACCTGGCCCGCATCCTCTACCACTGGGAGCACGCCCGCATCGTGCTGGTCGGCGGCGAGCCGGCAGGGCTGCTGAAGGCTTATCGCGGCGCATCGGCCTGGCACGTGGTGCAGATCCAGGTCGCGCCCGCGTGGCAGGGACAGGGGCTGGGGGAGCGCCTGCTGCGCGCAGTGCTGGCCGATGCCGAGGCGGCGGGGCTGCCCACGCGGCTGGAAGTGCTCAAGGTCAATCCCGCGCGCCGGCTGTATGAACGCCTGGGCTTTCGCATCGTGGCCGATGCCGGCGATGACCAATACCAAATGGAGCGTCCCGCGCGACCGCCTGGCGCTCGGTAAACTGGTAGCCTCGATGCACTGAAGCAGCGTCCCATGAACGACACCCAAATCGTCGCGCGCGACTGGCGCGCCGCCTGGCGGGCCCAGGCGCAGTCTCGCCCACTGGTGGCCGTGGGCCTGGCGGCGGCCACCCTGGCCGTGCTGTGGCTGCTCGCCACCGGCCTGTATCACGGCCTGACCGGGGTCGAGCGCAACTACATCGGCTACGCCTTCCTGGGCGGCACGGCCGGCTTCGCGGCCACCGCGGCCGGCGCGCTGGCGGCCATCTTCCTGCGCACCATCCATGCCCGCACCCAGGACACCATGCTGGGCTTCGCGGCCGGCATGATGCTGGCGGCCAGCGCCTTTTCGCTGATCCTGCCCGGGCTCGAGGCCGCGCAGGCGCTGGTAGGGGCCGGGCCGGCGGCGGCCGGCGTGGTGGTGCTGGGGCTGGCGCTGGGAGTGCTGCTGATGCTGGGCCTGGACGCCTTCACGCCGCACGAGCATGACAGCACCGGCCCTTGCGGGCCCGAGGCCGAGCGCGTCAACCGGGTGTGGCTGTTCGTGCTGGCCATCACCCTGCACAACCTGCCGGAGGGCATGGCCATCGGGGTGGGGTTCGCCAACGGCGACATGCAGGTCGGCATTCCGCTGGCTTCCGCCATTTCCATCCAGGACATTCCCGAGGGCCTGGCGGTGGCCATGGCGCTGCGCGCCACCGGCTTGTCGCCCTTGCGCGCATCGCTGGTGGCGGTCGCGTCGGGCCTGATGGAGCCGCTGGGGGCGCTGGTCGGGCTGGGCATGTCCAGCGGCCTGGCGCTCGCCTATCCGGTCAGCCTGGGGCTGGCGGCCGGCGCCATGATTTTCGTGGTGTCGCACGAAGTCATTCCGGAAACCCACCGCAATGGCCACCAGACGCCCGCCACCGTCGGCCTGATGGCGGGTTTCGCCGTGATGATGTTCCTGGATACGGCGCTGGGCTAAGCGCTTTCATTCGGCAGCGCCGCCGGCCGGGCCGGCGGCGGCCTTGGAGTTGATCGTCGTGATTGCTTTGATCGAGGCCCGCCGGGCCGGCCTGTTGGGGCGCCAATACTGGCTGCCGAACATTGTCTCGGGCGTCATCGTCGGCGTGGTCGCGCTGCCGCTGGCCATGGCCTTCGCCATCGCGTCCGGCGTCAAGCCGGAGCAGGGCCTGTATACCTCCATCGTGGCGGGGCTGGCGGTGGCGGTGTTCGGGGGCAGCCGCCTGCAGATCGCCGGCCCGACCGGGGCGTTCATCGTCATCCTGGCCGGCGTGGTCGCCGAGCATGGCGTGGCCGGCCTGCAGCTCGCCACCCTGATGGCCGGCGTGATCCTGTTGCTGCTGGGCGTCGGTCGCATGGGCGCGGTGATCAAGTTCATTCCGGCGCCGGTCATCGTCGGTTTTACCGCCGGCATCGGCGTCATCATCTGGGTGGGCCAGTGGAAGGATTTCTTCGGGTTGCCGGGCGTGAGCGCCGCCCACTTCCACGAAAAGCTGTGGCAACTGCTGCAGGCCCTGCCGCACCTGCATCCCGCCACCACCGCGCTTGCCATCCTGAGCCTGGCCCTGCTGGTACTGTCGGCCCGCGTTCCCTACCTGCGACGCGTCCCCGGGCCGCTGGTGGCGCTGGTGGCGGCGACGGCGCTGCAGGCGGCCTGCCAGTTCGACGGCGTGGCCACCATCGGCTCGGCGTTCGGCGGCGTGCCGCAGGGGCTGCCCCACTGGCAGTGGCCCGAGCTGAGCCTGGCCCGTGTCATCGAACTGATCGGCCCGGCATTCGCCATTGCCATGCTGGGCGCCATCGAGTCGCTGCTGTCGGCCGTGGTGGCCGACGGCATGGCCGGCACCCGCCACGATTCCAACCAGGAGCTGATCGGCCAGGGCATCGCCAATATCGCGGCGCCGCTGTTCGGCGGCATCGCCGCCACCGGCGCCATTGCCCGCACCGCGACCAACATCCGCAATGGCGGCTCCAGCCCGCTGGCCGGCATCGTGCACGCCGTGACGCTGGTGGCCATCGTGGTGCTGCTGGCGCCGCTGGCCGAGAACGTGCCGCTGGCGGCGCTGGCGGCGATCTTGTTCGTGGTAGCCTGGAACATGAGCGACCTGCGGCATTTCGCCAAGATGCTGCGCCGCGCGCCGCGCGCCGACGTGGTGATCCTGCTGGTCACGTTCTGCCTGACGGTTTTCGCCGACCTGGTGGTGGCGGTGAACATCGGCGTGATCCTGGCCACGCTGCATTTCCTGCGGCGCATGGCGGCCAGCGTCGGCGTGCAACAGGTCGAGGGCGACGAGCTGCGCCGCGAACTGGCCGGCAGCGGCGTGGCGGACCTGCCCGAGGGCGTGCTGGTCTACACGGTCGAAGGGCCGCTGTTCTTTGCCGCGGTGGAGAATTTCGAGCATGCCCTGGCGTGCACCCACAGCGATCCGCGCCTGCTGGTGATTCGCCTGCGCCGCGTGCCCTTTGTCGATGTGACCGGGCTGCAAGTGCTGGAGGACGTCATCGTGCGCCTGCAGCGGCGCGGGGTGCGGGTGGCGCTGGTGGAGGCCAACGCGCGGGTGCGGGGCAAGCTGCAGAAAGCCATGGTGGCCGACCTGGTGGGGCCCGACGGCCTGTTCGACACCTTGGCGCAGGCCCTGGCGGCGCATGGCGCCGCGGCGAGCGACCCGTCCGGCACTCAACCGCCCGGTGCGCCGGGCCGCCTGGATGGACAGGCGCCGGCGTCCTGATATGCCCGGCGGCCGGCCGCGCTGGCCGGGGAGGTAGTCCGGCGCCGCGCGCGGCACGGCGCCATGCGGTTCAGCGGCGGCCGTTGAGCAGGCCGCTGCCCATCTTGAACAGGTCGTTCAGGCCGACCTGGCCGTCGCCGTCCTGGTCGAGCAGCGAGCCCAGCAGGCCGCCGCCCAGGCCGCCTTGCTGGCGCGCCGCGTCGCGTTCCTGGCCCAGCGCGGCGCCGAGCCCGCCGGCGTCCATGCCGTTGCCCTGCATGCGCTGCGCCAGGAAGGCCATGACGATGGGAGCCAGCATCTTCAGCAGGTTGGCGGCATTGTTGCCGCCCAGCCCGGTGGCCTGGCCCAGGCTGTCTTCGGCGCGCTGCTGGTTGCCGCCGAAAATGTGGCCCAGGATGCTGGCGCCATCGGCCTGGCCGGCGCCGGCCCCGGCGCCGCCGCCCAGCAGCGAGCCCAGCAAGCCGCCGAGATCGGCGCCGCCGCCGGCATGGTCGCGCTGCAGGGCGCCGAACAGTGCTTCGGCGCCCTGCGGCTGGGAGGCGTTCTGTCCCAGCGAGCCCAACAGCATCGGCAGCGCCGCGCCGACCGCCTCGCGGGTCTGGGCGGCGTCGGTGCCGAGTTGCTGGGAAATCTGCTGGATGGGCGCGCCCTGCAATTGGGCGAACAGCTCGTCGGAGAGCGTGGCGGGAGAGTTCATGGCGAGTCTTCCTGATGAACGGGTTTGGCAAGCGTACCACCGGATGGTTGCGCGTGGCGCGGGGCCGGCGTGGCGTTGCGCAGCAGCAGTCCGCCCAGCAGGGCGGCCGCCGCCGCGCAGAGGGCGCCCAGCAGGAAGGCCAGGCGATAGCCGCCATTGAGCGCCTCGGGCAATATGGCGCCGGCCGCGGCCAGGCTGCCGGTGCGCGCGGCCGCCAGGCTGGCCAGTATCGCCAGCCCCAGCGCGCCGCCCATCATGAAGGCGGTGTTGACCACGCCGGAGGCCAGGCCTGATTCATGCGGCGGCACGTCGTTCATGGCCGCCAGCAGCAGCGGGTTGAAGGCGATGCCGGCGCCCAGCCCCAGCAGCAGCATGCCGGGCAGGATGTGCAGCGCAAAGCTGCCGTCGATGGGGGCCTGCGAGAACAGGAACAGCCCGAGCGCCGCGACGGCCAGGCCCGCGGCCAGCGGCGCGCGGATGCCGAAGCGCATGACCAGCCGCGCCGACACGCCCAGCGAGCATACGGCCATGACCAGGTTGCCGGGCAGGAAGGCCAGCCCGACCTGCATGGCGCTGTAGCCCAGCACCAGTTGCATGTAGAGGGCCGAGATGAAGAACCAGGCGAACATGGCGCCGGCCCACAGCACGCCGACCACGTTGGCGGTGGCCAGGTTGCGCAGGCGGAACAGCCCGAGCGGCATGAGGGGCGCCTCGGCGCGCGACTCGATGGCCAGGAACGCCGCCAGCAGGATGGCCGCCACGATGAGCAGCCCGAGCGACTGGGTCGAGGTCCAGCCCGCCTCGTTGCCGTTGACCACGGCGTAGACGGCCAGCATCAGCGACAGCGTGACGGTACAGGCGCCCGCCACGTCCAGCCGGGTGCCCGAGGCCGGCGGCCGGCCGCCAGGCAGCAGGACCCGGCACAGGCCGAATACCGCCGCGCCGATCGGCAGGTTCACCAGGAAAATCCAGTGCCAGCTCAGCACGCTGGTCAGCAGCCCGCCCAGCAGCACGCCGACGCTGCCGCCGCCGGCACAGACGAAGCCGTATACGCCCATGGCCTTGGCGCGCTCGGCAGGCTCGGAGAACAGGTTCATGATGAGCGACAGCGAGACCGCCGACACCACCGCGCCGCCCAGCCCCTGCACCGCCCGCGCGGCCACCAGCGTGGCCTGGCTGCCCGCCACGCCACAGGCCAGCGAGGCCACGGTGAACAGGCTGATGCCGGCCAGGAACATGCGGCGGTGGCCGTACAGGTCGCCCAGCCGCCCGCCTAGCAGCAGGAAGCCGCCGAAGGTCAGCATGTAGGCGTTGACCACCCACACCAGCGCGGTTTCGGAAAATTGCAGGTCGGCGCGGATGGACGGCAGCGCCACGTTGACGATGGTGGTGTCCAGGACGATCATCAGCACGCCGAGGCACAGTACCATCAGCGCCAGCCAGCGTTGCCTGTCTTGGAGATTATGCTGCATGCGGGAAGCTCCGTTGTTTGTTGCGGCAGGGCCGGTTCAGCCGGCTATCTGCCCGCCGTTGATCAGCCACGAGGTGCCGTAGCGGTCGGTCAGGGCGCCGAAGGCCTCGGCCCAGAAGGTCTTTTGCAGCGGCATGGTGATCGTGCCGCCTTCGGCCAGGCTGTTGAATACGCGCGTCGCGTCCGACACGGTGGGAAAGACCAGCGCCAGCGAGACGCCCTGCTGGCCTTGATAGGGCTGCTCGCCGGCGATATCGGAGGCCATCAGGGTCTGGCCGTCCAGGCTGAGGCGCGCGTGCATGATGCGCTCGGCCATGCCGGCGGGCACTTCGGTGCCGGCCGGCGCCTGGCTGTAGGGCACCATGGCCTCGACGCGCCCGCCCAGGGTGCGCTCGTAGAAACGCATGGCCTCGGCGCACTGGCCGTCGAAACTCAGGTAGGGGCAGAGCTGGGGCATGATGGATTCTCCTCTGTAGTCGGGCCGCGCGGCACGGGTGGCCAATGGCGGCGGGCCGGTGGTGTAATGGCGGGCGCGCGTCGCTGAATCACGAACGAGCCGTCACGATGACCATCCAGATTAATGAAGAACTGCGAACTTATATAGACCCGCTGACCCCCGACGAATACGCCGCGCTGGAGCGCAGCCTGCTGGCCGAGGGCTGCCGCGATGCGCTGGTGCTGTGGGGCGATGTGCTGGTCGACGGGCACAATCGCTACGAACTGTGCCGCAAGCATGGCATCGAATTCAAGACCGTCCAGAATACCCGCTTTACTTCACTGGATGACGTACGGCTCTGGATGATCGAAAATCACTTGGGCCGGCGCAGTGTATCGGACTTCCAGCGCGGCGTGCTGGCGTTGCGCAAGAAAGAAATCCTGCAGGCGCGGGCGAGCGCGCAGGCAAGTGCGGAGGCAGCCGGGCAGGGCGAGGCGGCTGCCGCGCCGGCCGAGGCACAGCCGCCGGTGGCGCTGAGCCGCCAGGCGCTGGCGCGGGCGGCCCGCGTCAGCAGCAATACGCTGGGGCAGATCGAGAAAATCCACAAGGCGGCGGCGCCGGAATTGGTGCGGGCGGTGAAGGCGGGCGAGATCTCCATCAACGCCGCCGCGGCCGTGGCCGCGCTACCCGCCGAGCGGCAGGTGGCGGCCGCCGCGGAAGGCCGCAAGGCCTTGCGCGAACTGGCGCGGCAGGCGCGCGAGGCGAAGGCGGCGGCGCGCGCGCCGGACGCCGACGCGCCACCCGCGGAGGACGCGGCCGGCGCCGAACCGGTGGCCGACTATCCCGCCGAGGTCGCGCGCTTGCGCCGGCTGGTGGCGGCGCTGACGGAAGAACGCGATGCGCTGAAGAAGAAGGTGATGCACCTGACGGTGGCGCTGGCCGAGGCGCGCAATGGGACTTGAGGGCGGGTTTGGCGGCCACGGCGGGGAGCCGGGTTGCCCGCTGTTGTCATGTGGCGCGTCGATGGATGAGTTCTTTAGGCGCCCGGGCGTGCCGGTGGGGCCTGGTCGGCCACGTCGCTCGGCTCGGGCGCGCCACCAGGCGCCCTCGGCCCCCTGCGGGGGCTGCCCTCGCTCCAACTGGCCGCCCAGGCCCCACCGGCACGCCTGGGCTCGCAGGATCTCGGATATGTCGGCATTGGATACCTTTGTGCCGATCTAACAGGTGTCAGACACCCCTGCCGGGATGGCGCGGGTAGGCGGGACTGCCGCAAGGGGTGTCTGACACCTACATACGCCGTTCCCCAATGGCTCAGCGGACCGTCGCATGCCGCCGCTGCCAGCCTCGCTCAGGACGTCCTACTGCCCGGTCACGCGTCAAAAGCCGGACATGCCGCGCCGCCTGATGCCCAGGCGTGGCGCGGTTGCGCGACGGATCCCAGACCCATGCGCGGCCGCCGGCTGCTATTGCGCGTCATGAAAGATGATGCCCACCGTGTAGCGCCGCCCCGAGCGCACGCGGCTGACGCCGTGCCGCTGATTGACCCGATAGTAGCCGCGCGTGCCCTGCACCGGCCGGTGGTGCACGGCGAAGACCACGGCGTCGCCCTGGCGCAGGGGCACGACCTCCACGCTGGACTGCATGCGCGGGCGCTGTGTGGTCAGCACGAATTCGCCGCCGGTGAAATCGCGCCCCGGCTCGGACAGCAGGATGGCGACCTGCAGCGGGAACACGTGTTCGCCGTACAGGTCCTGGTGCAGGCAGTTGTAGTCGCCCGGGCCGTAGGCCAGGATCAGCGGGGTGGGGCGCCGCTGGCCGGCGGCGTGGCAGCGCGCCAGGAACGCGGCGTGGTCCGCCGGGTAGCGCGTGTCGATCCCCATGGCTTCGTTCCAGCGGTTGGCCAGCGGCGCCAGGCGCGGGTAGAGCGCCGCGCGCAACTGCGCCAGGATGTCGGGCAAGGGATAGGCGTAGTACTGGTATTCGCCGCGGCCAAAGCCGTGCCGGCTCATGACGACGCGGCTGCGGTAGCGGGCCGCGTCGCCGTAGCCCGCGGCCAGGGCCTCGCATTCGTCGGCCCGCAGCAGTCCGGGGATGACGGCGTGGCCGTCCTGGTCGAGGGCGTTTTCCAGTGGCGGCCAGTCGAGCGGGCCGACCCGCGCGCCTGGCGGGTCGGGGCGCGCGGCGGGGTTGGTGTGGGGGCGGGTGTCGGGCATTGCGCCAGTGTAGGCCGCCCGCTGCCGGGCGCACTCCGGTGCTTGCGCCCGAATTCGCCGTCGTGCGTCAGCCGCAGCGCAGCGCGGTGATGGTTTCGCCGCCGTCCAGGATGAGGTTCAGGCGGTCGGGGTTGTATTCCATGGTCATGACCTGGCCGGGCCGCATGACGCGCAGGTGGCTGGAGTGCGAGCGCGCGCGGGCATCGTCGGCGACCGACTCGCTGTACTTGGTGCCGGCCAGGTCCTGGACGGGCTGGGCGTCGCAGCCGGGGCCGGTTGCGCTGCCGCCGGAGGGTGCGGCGGCGCTGTCGGCCGCCGGGGCATCGGAGGCGGCGCGCTGGGTTCCAGAGGTGGCGCAGGCGGTCAGGCCGGCGACGAGGAGGAGGGGAATCAGCTTGCGGATCATGGAGACTCCTTGATGCGGGTGAGATATCCATGATAGACCAGCCAGCCCGCCGATTCGTTCACCGGCGGCGGGCTCAGGCGCCGCCGGCCAGCGCCAGCGGCGCCGCGGCGGGGGCCGGCGCGGCGCTGCGCAGGCGGGCCACGTCGCGCAGCGGCGGCGCGCCGTATTGCCGGCTGTACTCGCGGCTGAACTGCGAGGCACTTTCGTAGCCGACCTGGCGCGCCGCCGTGCCGGCGTCGGCCAGCCCGGCCAGCAGCAAGCGGCGGGCCTCCTGCAGGCGCAGCTGCTTCTGGTACTGCAGCGGGCTCATCGCGGTGACCGCCTTGAAGTGGTGGTGCAGGGAGGAGGTGCTCATGTTCACTGACTGCGCCAGTTGCTCGATGCGCAGCGGGCGGTCGAAGTGGGCTTTCAACCATTCGATCGCCTGCCGCACCTGGTGGGCCGGCCCCTCGTCGCGCGCGATGTGCCGCAGCCGTCCGCCCAGTTCGCCGGTGAGCAGGCGGTAGGCGATTTCGCGGCGCACCAATGGCGCCAGCACCGGGATGTCGTGGGGCGCATCCAGCAGCCGGGCCAGCCGCAGGGCGGCGTCCAGCAGCGGTGCATCGAGCCGGGCGACCGACAGGGCGCGTCCCGGGGCGGCATCGGCCGGGGGCGGCAAGCGGGTCTCGAGCAGTAGGTCGGCCACGCTGCGCCGGTCCACGTCCAGCAGGAAACATAGATATGGGGTGCCGGGGCTGGCCAGGGTGATGCGCGAGGCCACCGGCAGGTCGATCGAGGTCAGCAGATAGTGCGAGGCGCTGTATTCGTAGACGTCCTCGCCCACCTCCACGCGCTTGGCGCCTTGCACCAGCAGCGCCAGCGACGGCCGGTACACCGCGAAGCACAGCTCGCTGGGCTGCGAAGAGCGAAAGAATTGCAGCCCGTCGATGGCTGTCTGGAGCAGGCCGTCCTCGCGGGCGTGGCGGGCCACCAGCGCCGCCAGTTCGTCCAGGCCGGCGGCCTGCGCGGCCGCGCGGGCCGGGGGAATGGTCGAGGTAGGCGCCATGGTCAGCGGCGAAGCAAGGGGAGCGACATATATTATTACGCTTGCTCCGCCGGCTTGAGCTGGCCGGCGAACGGCAGCCTGCGGATGCGCTGGCCGGTGGCGTTGAACAGCGCGTTCGCCACCGCCGGCGCCACTGGCGGCACGCCGGGCTCGCCCACGCCGGTGGGCTTTTCGGTGGACGCCACCGTGTGCACCTCGACGGCCGGCATTTCGTTGATGCGCATGATCGGGTAGTCGTGGAAATTGCTCTGCTCGACCTGGCCGTCCTTCAGGGTGAGCGCGCCGTGCAGCGCGGTCGACAGCCCGAAGCCGATGCCGCCCTCCATCTGGGCGCGCACCACGTCGGGGTTGACCACCACGCCGCAGTTCAGCGCGCAGACGATGCGGTCGACCTTGAAGCTGCCGTCGGCCTTCACGGTGACCTCGGCCACTTGCGCCACGATGGTGTTGAACGACTCGTGCAGCGCCACGCCGCGGCCGCGCCGCTCGCCCTGTGCGGGCGCGGCCAGCGGCTGGCTCCAGCCGGCGCGCTCGGCGGCCAGCTCCAGCACTTTGCGGTGGCGCGGGTGGTCCTGCAGCAGGGCCAGGCGGTAGGCGACCGGATCCTGCCGCGCCGCGGCGGCCGCCTCGTCCATCAGCCCCTCGGCCGAGAAGGCCGTATGGGTGTGGCCCACCGAGCGGTACCACAGCACCGGCACGGCGACGTCTTCGGGCGTATAGGACTCGACCCGCAGGTTGGGCACGCCATAGCGCAGGTCGGCCTGGCCCTCGACCGAGGTGGGGTCGATGCCGTCCTGCATGGCGGCTTCGAACGGGCCGCCGAGGAAAATCGATTGCCCGGCCAGGCGCACGTGCCACGCCAGCGGCTTGCCCTGCGCATCCAGGCCGATGCGGGCGCGATGTATGTTGAGCGGCCGGTAGTAGCCGCCGCGCATGTCGTCCTCGCGCGTCCACACGAGCTTGACCGGGGCGCGCACGCCCTGGTCGCGGGCGGCCTTGGCGATCGACACCGCCTCGACCACATAATCGGCATGGGCGTTGGCGCGCCGGCCGAAGCTGCCGCCGGCGTACAGCTGGGTAATGTTCACCCGTTCCGGCGCGATGCCCAGCAGCCGAGCCACCGCGGCCTGATCCACGGTCTGGAACTGTTCGCCGTTCCAGATATCGCAGCGGCCGTCGCCCAGCTGCACCAGGCAATTCATCGGTTCCATCGCGGCATGGGCCAGGTAGGGCACTTCGTACTCGGCCTCGATGACCTGCGCGGCCTGCGCCAGCGCCGCATCGACATCGCCCTTGCTGCCCGCCACCTTGCCGGGCTGGTCCAGCGCCTGGCGGAATTGGGCGCGGATCTCTTCAGTGCCCTTGCGGTAGGCCTTGCTGTCGTCCCACTGCACTTGCAGTGCATCGCGCCCGGCGCGCGCGGCCCAGGTATTGTCCGCCAGCACGGCCACGCCGCCGAAGCTGTGCGCGGTGCCGGGAAACTGCACCACGTGGCGCACGCCCGGCACCGCCTTCGCCTTGCCGGCGTCGAAGCCCGCCACCGTGGCGCCGAAGCGCGGCGGATGGGCGGCCACGGCCACCAGCATGCCGGGCAGTTTCATGTCCTGGGTGAAGCGGGCCGTGCCGTCGGTCTTGGCCGCGCCATCGACGCGGCGCGGCGCTTCCTGGCCGATCAGCTTGAAATCGCCGGGCGCCTTGAGCGGCACCGCGTCGGGCACCGGCAGCCGGGCCGCCCGCTCCGCCAGTTCGCCGAAGCCGGCCTGGCGCTGCGAGGCCGCGTGGCGCACCACGCCGGCGGACACGGTGATGCCTTGCGGGTCCACCTGCCACTGCTCGGCCGCCGCCGCCACCAGCATGGCGCGCGCGGTGGCGCCGGCGCGGCGCATCTGCTCGTACGAGTTGGCGATGGCGGTGCTGCCCCCCGTGCCCTGCACGCCCAGGGCCAGGTTCTTGTACAGGTCGGTGTTGGCCGGGGCGCCTTCGACGCGGATGCTGGCCCAGTCGGCGTCCAGTTCCTCGGCCAGCAGGGTGGCCAGGCCGGTATAGGCGCCCTGGCCCATTTCCAGGTGCTTGGACAGCACGGTGACCGTGCCGTCGGTGCCGATGCGCACGAAGGCGTTGGGCGCGAAGGCGGCGCCGCCGGCGGTCGGGGCCGCGCTGGCGGCGCGCGCGGCGGCCGGGGCCAGCGCGATGCCGAGCACCAGTCCGCCGGCGCCCTGCATGAAGCGGCGGCGGCTCAGGTTGCGCACCGGCGCGATGGCGCCGGCATGGGAACGCACGAGGGGATGCATGGCGGACTCCTGTTCAGGCCAGCGCGCGGGCGGCTTCGTGGATGGCGGCGCGGATGCGCACATAGGTGGCGCAGCGGCACACGTTGCCGCTCATGGCGGCATCGATGTCGGCATCGCTGGGCTGCTTGTTCTGCGCCAGCAGGGCGGTGGCCGACATGATCTGGCCCGACTGGCAATAGCCGCACTGGGCCACGTCGAGCTTGCGCCAGGCGGCCTGCACCGCTTGCCCGACGCTGTCGGCGCCCACGCCCTCGATAGTGGTGATCTTCTTGCCGGCCACGGCCGCCAGCGGCGTCACGCACGAACGGATCGCCGCGCCGTCGGCGTGCACCGTACAGGCGCCGCACAGGGCCATGCCGCATCCGTACTTGGTGCCGGTGAGGTCGGCGACATCGCGCAGCGCCCACAGCAGCGGCATTTCATCGGGCGCATCGATGGCGGTGTCCTGGCCATTGATGTTCAAGCTGGGCATGGGGATTTCCTTGCTGAGTCGCGGGGCGGCGCCCCGAAGGCCTTCAGGATAAAAAATCCGCATGCACGCCAGCAATGCCGATTACTCCGCTATTCTTGCCTGATCCTGCGAGAGTGCGCGGCAACCCGTGGCTGCCGCGAATGCCGCTATGCCGCGGCGCGCGCGCGCCGCTGGCGTACCGCCTGGGCCAGGTCGGCCAGCACGGGCTCGGTCTGGGCCCAGCCCAGGCAGGCGTCCGTGATGGAAACGCCATGGCGCAGCGGCACGCCGGGCTTGAGGTCCTGCCGGCCTTCTTCCAGGTGGCTTTCGATCATGACGCCGATGATGCGGCGTTCGCCGCCAGCCAGTTGCGCGGCCACGTCGTACGCCACCTCGACCTGGCGCTGGTGCGATTTGTTCGAATTGGCATGCGAGCAGTCGATCATGACCTGTTCGCGCTGGCCGGCGGCGGCCAGCGCCGCGCAGCATGCCGCCACGCTGGCGGCGTCATAGTTGGGGCCCTGCTTGCCGCCGCGCAGGATCACGTGGGTGTCGTCGTTGCCGCGGGTTTCGAAGATGGCGGCCATGCCCATCTTGGTCATGCCCATGAATGCGTGCCGCGCCCGCGCCGCCACGATGGCGTCGGCCGCCACCTGCATGCCGCCGTCGGTGCCGTTCTTGAAGCCCAGCGGGCAGCTCAGGCCCGAGGCCAGCTGGCGGTGGCTGGGGCTTTCCGTGGTGCGCGCGCCGATGGCGCCCCAGGCGATCAGGTCGGCGATGTACTGCGGGCTGAGCAGGTCGAGGAATTCGGTGGCGATGGGCAGCCCCAGCGCGCCGATTTCCAGCAGCAGCTCGCGGGCGCGCCGCAGGCCTTCGTTGATGCGGAAGCTGCCGTCCAGGCGCGGATCGTTGATGTAGCCCTTCCAGCCCACCGTGGTGCGCGGTTTCTCGAAGTACACCCGCATGACGACGAGCAGGTCGTCGCGCAGCGCCTGGGCGGTTTTCTTCAGGCGCGCGGCATATTCCAGGGCCTGGTCGTGGTCGTGGATGGAACAGGGGCCGACGACCACCACCAGCCGGTCGTCGCGCCCGTGGAGTATGTCGGCGATACGGGCGCGGGCGTCCTCCACCAGGGCCTGCGTGGCGGCCGGCACCGGCAGTTCGTCCTGCAGCAGGGCAGGGGAGATCAGCGGGCGCACCGCGCCGATGCGGACATCGTCGATGCGGGTGGTGTCTTGCGTGGAATCGGCCTGGCCGGCTTCGCGGTCGTGCAGGGGGTCGTCGATACGGTTCATGGCGGTCTCGGGAATGCGGGGCTGCGGACGGGATTATCGCACCCCGCCGCGGCCGCGCCGCCGCGCCGCGTCAACGCCGCGAGTCGAGCGCCATGCGTACCGCCAGGCCGGCCAGCACGGTGCCCATCAGCCAGCGCTGCGCCACCAGCCAGAGCGGCCGGGTGCCGAGGAAGCCGGCGATCGAGCCCGCGGCCAGGGCGATCAGCGCATTGATGCTGAGGCTGATGAGGATCTGCATGAAGCCCAGCGTCAGCGACTGCAGCAGCACGCTGCCCTGGCCCGGCGAGATGAATTGCGGCAGCAGCGACAGGTACAGGATGGCGATCTTGGGGTTGAGCAGGTTGGTGACCAGGCCCATGGTGAAGAGCTGGCGCGGGCTGCTGCGCGGCAGCTCGCGCACCTGGAACGGCGAGCGGCCGCCCGGGCGCAGCGCCTGCCAGGCCAAGTAGCCGAGGTACAGCGCCCCGCCCAGCCGCAGGGCATCGTAGGCATAGGGCACGGACAGCAGCAGGGCGGTGATGCCCAGCGCGGCGCACAGCACGTAGAACACGAAGCCCACGGCCACGCCGCCCAGCGAGATCAGGCCGGCCCGCGGGCCCTGCGAGATCGAGCGCGAGATCAGGTAGACCATGTTGGGGCCGGGGGTCAGCACCATGCCCAGCGACAGCAGGGCGAAGGCGACCAGGTTGGACAGTTCGGGCATGCGGGGCTCCGGGCGGAAGGAAGGGGATCCGTCCGGAAGCGTACCGCAGATCTGTATCGGAACAGCGCCTATTCTTGCACCGGGGTGCGCAGCGTGACGAATTCCTCGGCCGCCGTGGGATGGATGCCGATCGTTTCGTCGAATACCTGCTTGGTGGCGCCGGCCTTCAGCGCCACCGCCAGGCCCTGCACGATCTCGCCGGCGTCCGGGCCGACCATGTGGCAGCCCAGCACCCGGTCGGTGTCGGCGTCGACCACCAGTTTCATCAAGGTCTTTTCCTGGTCGCCGGTCAGGGTCAGCTTCATGGGGCGGAAGCGGCTCTCGAAGCGCTTGACGCGGTGGCCGGCGGCCACTGCGTCCTCGGTGGTCAGGCCCACCGTGCCGATGTTCGGCAGGCTGAACACGGCGGTGGGAATCAGGTTGTAGTCGACCTTGCGGTATTCCTCGGGGCGGAACAGGCGGCGCGCCACCGCCATGCCTTCGGCCAGCGCCACCGGGGTCAGGGGCATGCGGCCGATGACATCGCCCACCGCCAGGATCGACGGCTCGCTGCTGCGATACTCGTCGTCGACCGCAATGAAGCCGTCGTCGTTGAGCTTCACGCCGGTGTTCTCGAGCCCCAGGTTGTCCAGCATGGGGCGCCGGCCCGTGGCATAGAACACGCAATCGGTCTCGACGACTTCGCCGCTTTTCAGCGTGGCGGCCAGGCTGCCGTCGGGCCGCTTGTCGATGCGCGCCACGTCGGCATTGAAGCGCAAGTCCAGGCCTTTCTTGATGAGCTCGTCGCGCAGGTGCTCGCGCACGCCGCCGTCGAAGCCGCGCAGGAACAGCTCGCGCCGGTAGACCTGCACCGTCTGCGCGCCCAGGCCGTTGAAAATGGAGGCGAATTCCACCGCGATGTAGCCGCCGCCCACCACCAGCACGCGGCGCGGCAGGCTCTGCAGGAAGAACGCCTCGTTCGAGGTGATGGCGTGCTCTTTGCCGGGGATGTCGGGCACCTGCGGCCAGCCGCCGGTGGCCACCAGGATGTGCCGGGCCGTGCAGCGCTGGCCGTTGACCTCGACCGTGTGCGGGTCGAGCAGGCGGGCGTGGCCTTCGTGCAGCGTCACGCCGCTGCCCACCAGCAGGTTGCGGTAGATGCCGTTCAGGCGCTCGATCTCGCGGTTCTTGTTGGCGATCAGGGTCGGCCAGTCGAAGCCGGGCTGGCCGGCCGTCCAGCCATAGCCGGCGGCGTGTTCGAAATCTTCGCGGTAGTGCGCGCCATATACCAGCAGCTTCTTGGGGACGCAGCCCACGTTCACGCAGGTGCCGCCCAGGTAGCGGCTTTCCGCCACCGCCACGCGGGCGCCGAAGCCGGCGGCGAAACGCGCGGCGCGCACGCCGCCCGAGCCCGCGCCAATTACGAACAGGTCAAAATCGAAAGCCATCTTCGTCCTTTCCGCGGCCATCCGGCGGCCGCGCGCAAATACACCAGAAGAGGCTGTATTAAACCTCTAATCGACGCCGGTCCGCAGGCGCCCGCGCAAGCCCGGCGCGGATCGGATACATTCCAGCAGTGGCGGCGCCCGCGCGGCGGCCGCCTTCCGGGGGGCATCCCCGCTATGGGATCTCATGCAGACTGAAGACAGTTTTTTCGGCTCGGTGGGCGCCATGCTCGGCGAGGTCATCCGCGCCATCGTGGCGGGCCTGCGCTATGTTTTCGGCGGCCTGGGCAGCGCCCTGGGCGATTTTTTCTCCGGCCTGGCCGGTGCCCTGGGCATGGGCCCGTCGATCTTCAATTTCGCCCTGCTGGTGCTGGGCCTGGTGCTGCTGTGGGCCGCCGTCAAGGCCTTCCTGCGGCGCGCCATCGTGGCCGGCATCTTCTGGCTGGTGCTGGCCATGCTGCTGCTGGGTGGGTTGATCGGCGGGTAAGGCGGCGGCCGGGCCGCCTCAGCGGCTGGCGCATGCGCCGACGATGCCCGCCAGGCGCTTGATCAGCGGCTCGAACAGCTCGGCCGGGGTGTTGCCGTAGCCGAGCACCAGGCCGTTGTGCCCGGCCGGCCGCAGTGCGAAGCCGGACAGCGCGGCCGGCGCCATGCCGGCGCGGCGGGCCTCGGCGGCGATGGCCTGGTCCGGGTAGCGGGCCGGCAGGCGCAAGGTCAGGTGCAGCCCGCCCTGGCCGCCTACCAGTTGGTGCGGCAGCGCCAGGTGGCGGGCCAGCGCCGCGCGCAGGGCCTGCTGCCGGTCGCGGTATAGGCGGCGCATGCGCCCCAGGTGGCGGGCGAACTGGCCGCTGTCGATGAATTCCGCCAGCGCCAGCTGTTCGTGGCGATGACCGCCGCGCAGCAATTCCTGCACGGCCGTGCGCGACGGCCCGTCGAGCGCCGGCGGCACGACCAGGAAGCCGATGCGCAGGGCCGGGAACATGGTCTTGCTGAACGTGCCCGCATATAGCACCGGCGCATCCTCGGCCAGCCCCTGCATGGCCGGGATCGGCTCGCCATGGTGGCGGAATTCGCTGTCGTAGTCGTCCTCGATGATCCAGGCGCCAGCCTGGCGGGCGCGCTCCAGCAGCTCGAGGCGCCGCGCCGCGGCCAGCACCGCGCCGGTGGGGTACTGGTGCGACGGGGTGGTATAGATCAGCCGCGGAGGCCGGCGGCGCCACAGGGAGTCGGCCGGCGCGATGCCCTGTTCATCGACGGGCACCGGCACGATGCGCAGGTCGCTGGCCTGCAGGGCCGTCTTGGCGCCGCGGTAGCCCGGGTCTTCCACCCAGGCGGTGTCGCCCGGGTCGCCGACCAGGCGCGCGCACAGGGACAAGGCTTCTTGCGCGCCCTCGGTGATGACGATCTGTTCCGCTGCGCAGCGCACGCCGCGCGACACGCCCAGGTGCCGGGCAATGGCCTGGCGCAGTGCCGGCTCGCCGGCCGGGTCGCCATAGCCCAGCGTGGCCAGCGGCATGTGGCGCAGGGCCCGGTCGACCGCCCGGCGCCACGCGCCCAGCGGGAAATGGCTGAGCGCCGGCGTGCCGGGTCGCAGCGCCACCCCGGGCTCGGCGGGCGGCGCGGACGCCGGGATGCGCGCGATGCGCCGCGCCGTCGGCGCGCTGGGCGCGGCCTGCGCCTCCCGGGCCTGCGGCGCGGACGGCAGCGACGCCACCCGCGTGCCTTGCCGGTCGGCCAGGACATAGCCTTCGGCCGTCAACTGGCCGTAGGCCAGCAGCACGGTGTTGCGTGAAACGCCCAGTTGGTCGGCCAAGGCGCGCGAGGCGGGCAGCCGGCTGCCGGGCGGCAGGCGGCCGTCCAGGATGGACTGCTTCAGGCGCTGCAGCAACTGGCGCTGCAGGGTCTGGCGGCTCCGGGGGGCGGCGAGCGGGCTGTCGAGCAGGGTGGCGCCGTGGTTCATGGCTCTAAAAAATAAGCAGGTTCTGGTGCTTTTTAGCATGCCACGATTCGGCTACCTTAGCGAATACGTCGTTTCCCAGCCATCCCACATAGAGAGAGGATCGCCTGCATGTCCGCCGTCACCGTCCCGCAACAACCCGTAGGCCACCCCGTACCCAACTGGACCGCCCGTCCGCGTCCGCCGCGCGAGCCCCTGGCCGGACACTATTGCCGCCTGGAGCCGATGGACGCGGCGCGCCATGGCGACGACCTGTACGCGGCGTTCAGCCAGACGCCCGACGATAGCGACTGGACCTACACCTACGCCGGCCCGTTTGCCGACCGGGACAGTTTCCAGGCCTACGCGCGCAAGATGGAGGCCTCCGAGGATCCGCAGCATTACGCCATCATCGAGGCGGGCAGCGGCCGCGCGGTCGGCACGCTGGCGGCCATGCGGATCGACCCCGCCAACGGCGTGGTCGAGGTCGGCCATGTGGTGTATTCGGAGCAGCTCAAGCGCACCCCGGCGGCCACCGAGGCGCAGTACCTGCTGATGCGGCGCGCCTTCGACCAGTTGGGCTACCGGCGCTACGAATGGAAGTGCGACAGCCTCAACGCGCCGTCGCGCGCGGCCGCGGCGCGGCTCGGCTTCCAGTTCGAAGGCATCTTCCGCCAGGCCACCGTCTACAAGGGCCGTAACCGCGACACCGCCTGGTTCTCGATCATCGACGGCGAATGGCCGGCCGTGCGCGACGGCATGGAGCAATGGCTGGCGCCCGATAACTTCGATGGCCAGGGCCGGCAGCGGCGGCGGCTGGGCGACCTGATCGCCGCGGCACGGCCCTAGGGCGGGGCGCCGCTTCAACGGAAATTCGACGCGGGGTCTTGCACACTGGCGCCACCGCTACCCGTGACGCCCGTCAATCCCGCCCGTGTACGACATCGAATTCCTGGAGGCGTGGAACATCGCCGCGTTCCAGTTCTGCCACGGCAGCCTGGCGGCCGGCCACGCCTGGGTGCTGGCCGCCACCTGGCTGGCCGAATTGCCGGTCTATCTGGCAGCCATCCTGGTGCTGGGATGGCTGGTCCGCCGGCGCGACGCGGCCGCCGCCTGTCTGGTCGCGTGCGCCTGCGCCAGCGCGCGCCTGGCGGAACTGGCCATGAGCCTGCTGGCCTATCATGCGCGGCCGTTCGCCGCGGGCTTCGGGCCCGCCATGGTGGCCCACGCCGCCAATAATTCCATGCCGAGCAGCCACGCGACCTTTGTCTGGACCCTGGCGGCGGCGCTGGCCGCCCGGCGCCAATGGCCGCTGGCGGCAACGCTGGGCATCCTGGGCCTGCTGGTGGCGTGGGCGCGCGTGTTCGTCGGCATCCACTGGCCCCTGGACATGGTGGGCGCGGCACTGGCCGCCACGCTGGGCGCGTTCTGCGGCTGCCTGGCGCTGCGGACCTGGGCCGCGCTGGCGCAGCGCGCCTGAAATGGGACGCTGGCCACGGCGGCTCAACGAAAATTCGACGCGCGGCCTCGCATACTGGATGCTCCTGTACTGCAAGCACCTGCCATGCCTGTCGAGTTTCGCTCAGAAGCGGCGGCCTCCGTCGTCCCTTTCCTTCGCCCCGATGCGCCCGTCGCGCTGCCGGCCGGGCCTTCGCATGCGCCGCCGTCCGACGCCGGGCGGCTGGGCGACATACTGGTCAGTTGCGTCATTCCGTGCCTGAATGAATGCGACAACCTGCGGCTGCTGTTGCCCGCATTGCGGGCTCAGTTGGAGCCGCTGTGCCCGCAATGGGAAATCATCGTGGTCGATGACGGCAGCACCGACGCCACGCCCCTCCTGATGGCCGAATGGCTGGCGCTCGATGGTATCCGCTATGTCCAGTTGTCGCGCAATTTCGGCAAGGAGGCGGCGCTGTCGGCCGGCTTCGAGGCCGCCGACGGCGACGTGGTGATCTGCCTGGACGCCGACCTGCAGCATCCGCCGGCGCTGATCGCCACCATGCTCGAGCGCTGGCTGGCCGGCGCCGAGATGGTCTACGCCGTGCGCGCGCATCGCGACGACGAGCCGTGGCTCAAGCGGGCCGGCGCCCGCGCGTTCTACCGCCTGCTCGGCGGCACGCGCGGGGTGCGGATACCGCCCGACGCGGGCGACTTCCGGCTGCTGGACCGGCGCGTGGTGGATGCGCTGGTCGCCCTGCCTGAACGCACCCGCTTCATGAAGGGGCTCTACGCCTGGGTGGGTTTCCGCGCCGAGCCGCTGGCGTACACGCCGGATGCCCGCGCCGCCGGCGCCAGCCGCTACGACGCCTGGCGGCTGCTGCGCCTGGCGCTGGATGGCCTGACCGCATTTACTACCTGGCCGCTGCGCATGGTGAGCCTGCTCGGCTGCGCATTCTCGCTGGCGTCGTTCGCCTATGGCGCTTACCTGGTCATGGCCTACCTGGTCAACGGCAACCGGGTGTCGGGCTGGACCACTATCGTGACGGCGCTGCTGTTCTTTGCCGGCGTCAACCTCATTTCGCTGGGCGTGGTGGGCGAGTACGTCGCCCGCATTTTCGACGAGGTCAAGGGGCGGCCGCTGTTCGTGGCGCGCCAGCGCCGCGGTCTCGCCCGGCGCGCCCGCGTGCGGCGGGCGCGGCCATGAGCCGCTTGCGCGCAACGTGGCCGCCGCGCGGGTGGCTGGTGCTGCTGGCCGGCGCGGTCTGGCTCGGCTGGCTGGCGTGGGCGCGCCCGCTGACGCTGCCGGACGAGGGGCGCTATGCCGGCGTGGCCTGGGAAATGCTGCGCAGCGGTTCGCATGCCGTGCCGCTGCTGGACGGCATGCCTTACTTCCACAAACCGCCGCTGTATTACTGGATGGCCGAGTGGAGCTTCCGGTGGTTCGGCCTGAACGAATGGGCCGCCCGCCTGCCGTCGTGGCTGGCTGCCTGGGGAGCGCTGGCCGGCATGTACGGTTTCGTGCGGCGCTACCGCGATGCCGCCACCGCGACCATCGCCGCCGCCATCCTCGCTACCATGCCGTTCTATTACGGCGGGGCGCAGTTCGCCAACACCGACATGCTGGTGGCCGGGCTGGTGAGCCTGTGCGTGCTGGCCGGTGCCGACGCGGTGCTGCGCGCACAGGCCGGCCGGCCGCACCGCGCCATGTCGCTGGCGGCGGCGGCGCTGGCCGCCCTGGCAGTGCTGGCCAAGGGGCTGATCGGGCTGGTGCTGCCGGGCGCGACCTTGTGCCTGTGGCTGCTATTGACGCGCCGCTGGCGCGGCTATGCCGTGCTGCTGTGGCCGCCTGCCCTGGCCGTGTTCGCGCTGGTGGCCGTGCCGTGGTTCTGGCTCATGCAACAGCGCTTTCCCGGTTTTTTCCACTACTTCTTCGTCTACCAGCATTTCGAGCGGTTCGCGCGCTCCGGCTTCAACAATGTGCAGCCATTCTGGTTCTACCTGCCTGTCATCATCGGCCTGGCGGTGCCCTGGTCGCTATGGGGCGGCGGGGCGCTGCGCAAGGGGTTCTGGACCGCCGCCGATGCGTCGGGGGTGCGCAGCCTGATGGCGGTATGGTGCGCCGTCGTGCTGGTTTTTTTCTCCATTCCCAGCTCCAAGCTGATCGGCTATGTGCTGCCGGCGCTGCCGCCCCTGGCCGTGTTGTTGGCCGAGGTCGTGCAGGGCGCCCTGCAGCGCGGCGGCACCCGGCGCCTGCGGCGCCTGGCCTGGGGCTGCGCCGCCGCGGCGGCGGTCCTGTGCATGGCCCTGGTGGCAGTGTTCGCGGCCAACCCCCGGCGCAGCGCCGAGCCGCTGGGCCGGCGCATCGCCGCCGAGATGCGGCCCTCCGACGTCCTGGTGACGCTGCACTCCTATCCGTTCGACCTGGGCTTCTACACTGGCGCGCGCCGGCCCGGCTGGGTGGTCGACGACTGGAGCGACCCGGAGATCGCGCTGCGCGACAACTGGCGCAAGGAGCTATACGACGCCGGCCGGTTCGATCCGCAGGTCGCCCGGCGCGTGCTGGTGCCGCGCGATGCGCTGCCGGCGCGCATGTGCGCCGCCGGGCCCGGCAGCCGCTTCTGGATCTGGGGAGGCGTCGACGACGGCGCGCGTTTCGCGGTCCTGCAAGGGCTGCCGGCACGCTACGCAGATTCCCACTACAGCGTCTGGCGCATCGATGTCGACGCGGCGTTCACGCGCCGGCTCTGCGGCGAAACGCCCATAGCCGGCTCGCCAGGAAAGTGAGCACCGCCAGCCCCAGCAGGATGATAGCCAGCAGCGCGTCGTAGCGCACGCGCGTGGCGTGCAGCAGCCAGGCGTAGGCGGCTTCGTTGAGCAGGAATCCGCACGCCGAGATCAGGAAGAAGCGGCGCGCGGCCACCGTCCAGCGCGACGCCAGATGACGAAAAGTGAGCCGATAATGACCCGTGAACGATACGACGAATGCCACCAGCCAGCCTATGGCGTTGGCGGCCAGCGGCGGCAGGCCCAGCTGTTCCACGCAGCCGACGGCGATGGCCCAGTGGGTCGCCGCGGCGGCGCAGCCCACGAAGAGGAACCAGCCAATTTGTTTGATCAGGGCGCGCATCGAGGATCAGACATGCACCGCGGCCAGGCGCGGGGCGGGGAAGGGAAATGGTGGAAGCGCATAGTCGTGTGTGGCGACGATTTTGGCATGAATGCGGGCATCGATGCCGCCATGCTGCAGCTGGCGCGGCTGGGACGCCTGAGCGCCGTCAGCGTCCTGACGCAGGGCGCCACGTTCGCCGCGCGCGGGTCCGCGCTGCGCGGCCTAGACCTGGACCTGGGCGTGCACCTGAACCTGACCGAAGACCTGGGCGCGGCCGTCCCGGCCCGCATGCTGCCGTTGCCCGCGCTGATTTCGCGCGCCTACGCCAACCGCCTGGACGGAGCCTGGCTGGACGACCAACTGGCGCGCCAGTTCGACGCCTTCGAGGCGGTGCTTGGCCGCGCGCCGGACTATGTCGACGGCCACCAGCATGTGCACCAGTTGCCGGGCGTGCTGCCGCGCCTGCTGCGCCTGATACAGCAACGCTACGGCCGCGACACGCCGTGGCTGCGGTATACGGCGCCAGGCATGCAGGAAGGCATTCCGCTGCGCGAATCGGCCAAGGCCGCCCTCGTCGGGGCCCTGGGGGCCGGGGCCGTGGCGCGCGCGGCGCGGCACGCGGGGCTGCGCACCAATCGCCGCCTGCTGGGCGTCTACGGCCTGCAGGGCGGCGCGCGCCGCTATGCCGGCCTGCTGCAGCGCTGGCTGACCAATGCGCGCGATGGCGACCTGCTGGTCTGCCATCCGGCCTTGCCGGGCGCGGGCGACGCCCTGGCCGCGCAACGGGCGGCGGAATTCGAAGTCTGGGCGCGCCCGGAGCTGGGCGACTGGCTGCGGCTGAACGGCGTGCGCGTGGCGCGGCCGTCGTAATCGTCGCGAGATGCCCGCCATGAATAGCCAAGCAGGAATTGCGCCGATTTCGTACTATGGCAGCGGCCATTCCAGGCCCGCCAGACCGACGTTCCATCGCCCATGACTACTGCTACCGTCGACGCGCGCTACCAGGTCCTGATCGTCGAGGACGACCTGACCATCGCGGGCAATTTGTACCAGTTCCTGGAGGTGAGCGGCTTCGTCCCCGACGTTGCCTACGAAGGCCGCGCCGCGCTGCGCATGCTCGAGACCCGGCGTTTCGACGCCGTGGTGCTGGACGTGGGACTGCCCGGCATGGATGGCTACCAGTTGTTGCACGCGCTGCGCGCCGAGCGGCGCCAGGCCGTGCCAGTGCTGGTCCTGACCGCGCGCGACGCGCTCGACGACAAGCTGGCCGGCTTCGCCCATGGGGCCGACGACTATCTCACCAAGCCCTTTGCGCTGGCCGAGGTGCGGGCGCGCCTGCTGGCGCTGATCCACCGCGCCCGCGGCGCCGTGGTCGAGGCCGTGCGCGAGTTCGGCCCGCTGCAGCTCGACGGGCGCACCCGGGTTGTGTCGGTGGCCGGCCGGCCGGTGCGGCTGACGCGCAAGTCCGGCCTGCTGGTCGAGGCGCTGCTGCGCGACCCGGGCCGGGTGGTGCCGCGCGAGGAGCTCGAGGCCGTGCTGTGGGGCGACGAGCCGCCTTCGGCCGACGCCTTGCGCAGCCAGATGCACCTGTTGCGCCGCGCCCTGGCCGAGGCCGGCTTCGATGGCATCGAGACCGTCCATGGCGTGGGCTGGCGGCTGGCGCTGCCGGGAGGCAGCGCATGAAAGGCGGCACCCTGACCCAGCGCGTCGTCTGGGCGCTGACCGGCGCGGTGGCGGTGTTCGTGGCCGCGCTGGCGCTGCTGGCCTACCTGGCCTTCGATCAAATGGAAGATGGTCTGGTCGAGCAGATCCTGACCACCGAGGCCGACCGGGTGGCCCAGCATGTGGCGGGCGACCCGCAGTTCCTGCCGCCGCACGGCGCGCGCGAGCTGGGAGGATCCATGCGGGCCTGGCTGCACGACGGTCCGGTGCGCGACGACATGCCGGCCCAGCTCGAGGCGCTGCCGCCCGGCCTGCACCGGCTGGAGCCGGGCGCCGAAACCTGGCACATCCGGGTGAGCGATACGCCGCGCGGTCGGCTTTACGTGCTGTACGACGCCTCCGAGCACGAAGAGCGGGGGCGCGAGTTCGGGCTGCTGGTGCTGGGCATGGGCGTACTGTGCGTGATCGCCGCCTACGCGGTGTCGCGCCGCGTGGCCGGCGTGGCGGTCGGGCCACTGCTGGACCTGACCGGCCGCCTGTCGAACTGGGCGCCCGGCTCGCCCGACATGGCCGTTACGCGCGACGACGAGGCCGGCCGCCTGATCGAGGCCTTCAACCGCGTGCAGAACCAGGTGGACCGCTCGATCGCCCGCGAGCGCGAGTTCGCCGCCAACCTCAGCCACGAGGTGCGCACGCCGCTGGCGGCGATCCGCTCGGACAGCGAGATCATGCTGCTGGACGCGGCGCTGCCAGCCGATTCGAGCCAGCGCTTGACGCGCATGGTGGCCAACGTGGATCACATCGCCGCCTCGCTCGAGAGTGCGCGCGCCATGGCGCGCGACCAGCCCCGGCCGGCCGAGCGCGTCGACCTGGCGGCCTGCATGGATGACGCCTGGCGCGGCCTGGAAGTCGAGGCCGAGGCCGCCGGGCTGTCGTTCCACAACCGCATCCCGGCCGGCACTGCGCATATGCTGGACCGCTACGCGCTGCTGACGGTGCTGCGCAACCTGGTGCGCAATGCCATCGAGCATGCCGCGCCGGCCAGCCTGACCGCGGCGCTGACGGCCGACGGCGCGCTGGAATTGCGCGACACCGGCAAGGGCATCGCCGCCGAAGAATTGCCGTTCGTGTTCCAGCGCTATTACAGCGGCCGGCTCGGCGATACGCCCGGCGCGCCTGCCGGCGGCGGCTTGCCGCGCGGCCTGGGGCTGGCCATCGCCAAGCGGGTGTGCGACATGCAGGGCTGGCGCCTGCAGGTCGAGTCCGAGCGCGCCGGCCCGCGGCGTGGCACGCGCTTCCTGCTGGGTTTCGCCTGAGCCGTGCGGCCCTAGGGCAGTTCGGCGGGGTGGCTGTCGAGCGCCAGGCCGATCTGCTGGCGCAGGTCCCATTCGGCCAGCGATGCGCTGACCGGGCCGTAATAGGCGCCGTCGCGGACCAGGAACAGCGAGGGCAGGTGGAACACTTCGTAGCGCGCCACCAGCCCGCCGTTCGCGCCGGCGTCGATCCAGCACAGGCGGTCCACCGGCAGCTCGAGGGCCGGCAATTGCTCGCGCGCCACCCGGCAGGTGCCGCAGGTGCGGCTGTAGAACACCAGCAGCGACAGCCCGGGGGCGTCGAGCAAGTAGCGGTCGGCGGTGCCGTCGGTCAGTTCGAGGTATGACATGTGGGCGGGAACGAGTCGCGACGATAGCGCATTGCACGGCGCGCGTGCCCGCGCGCCATGGTGTCAGCGCGACAGTGCGCGGTCGAGCTCCAGCACGGTTTCGTACAGGACCCGCGTGCCGTCCAGCAGCTGCGCGGGCTCGATCCATTCTTCCGGGCAGTGGCTGCGGCCGCCCAGGCAGGGGATGAAGATCATGCCGATCGGGCCGGTGGGCGCCATGTAGACCGCATCGTGGCCCGCGCCGCTGGGCAGGCGCATCGAGGCGTAGTCGAGCCGGCCGGCGGCGGCCTCGATGGCCTGCATGACCAGCGGCGAGCAGGCGGTGGGGCGGGCGCGGCTGACCGGCGCCTGGGTTGCGCCCACCCGCAGCGCCGCCAGTTCGTCCGCGGCCTCGGCCAGCAGCGTCTCGGGGAAGCGGTCCAGCACGGTGTCGCTGTCGCTGCGCACTTCCAGCATCAGCTCCACCCGGCCGGGCACCGCATTGGCGGCATTGGGCGTGACCTCGATGCGGCCGACCGTGGCCACGACATAATGCGGCTGGCCGCTCAGGCGGCTGGCCTGGCGGTACGCGCCGTCGATCAGCCGGGCGGCGCCGACCAGCGCGTCGCGGCGGATGTCCATCGGCGTAGTGCCGGCGTGGTCGGGCTGGCCTTCCACGGTGATGAGCACGCGCCGGATGCCCACGATGTGGGTGACCACGCCAATGGGCAACTGGCGGCTTTCCAGTACCGGGCCCTGTTCGATGTGCAGTTCGACGAAGGCGGCGGTGTCGCCGGCATGGCGCAGCGGCGCCGCCAGCGCGGCCGGATCGCCGCCGATGCGCCGCAGGCCGTCGGCCAGCGTCTCGCCCTGCGGGTTGCGGGCAGCCAGCATGGCCGCGTCGAGCTGGCCGCATAGCGCGCGGCTGCCGACGCAGGAAATGCCGTAGTCGCTGGGTTCTTCGGACAGGAAGTCGATGACCTCGAACGGATGCGCCAGCTCGACGCCGTGCTCGTGCAGCGTGCGCGCCACTTCGATGCCGGCCAGCACGCCGATGATGCCGTCGAAGCGGCCGCCGCTCATGACGGTGTCGCAATGCGAGCCGGTGACGATCGGCTTGCGCGCCGCGTCGCGGCCGGCGCGCCGGCCCACCAGGTTGCCGCCCGCGTCCAGGCGCACTTCCAGGCCGGCCGCGGCGAATTCGTCGGCCAGCCAGTCACGCGCCTGGCTGAACAGGGGGGAAAAGGCGCGGCGCGTCCACGGCGCCTCGGGCAGGGTATGGCGGGCCAGCGTCTCGACGCGCGACCAGAGGCGCTCGGCATTCAGGGGAGGGAAAGCAGGGGGCATAGACATCCTGGAAAAACATGCGGGGCGCGCACCGCGGTGCCGGGGGCCCGGCACGCAACGCCCGCCCCGATTATGGCATGGCCGCGCGCGGGGCCTCGGCGCCGCGCGCCGGCACGGGCCCCAGGCCGGCGCGCTCGCGCCGCAGCCAGCGGCGCGTCATCAGCACCGCCACCACGCCCAGGCCGACCGCCAGGCCGCTCCAGATGCCGACCCCGCGCCAGCCGGCCCAGAAGGCCAGCGCCGCGCCGGCGGGCAGCCCCAGGCCCCAGTAGCCGATCGCCGCATAGACCATCGGAATGCGGGTGTCGTGCAGGCCGCGCAGCATGCCGGCGCCCATCACCTGCGCGCCGTCGACGATCTGGAACACCGCCGCCACCGCCAGGTAGGACGTGGCCAGCGCCAGCACCTGCGCGTTCTCGGCGGCGCGCACGTCGAAGAAAGCGGCCAGCAGCCAGTGCGGCACGGCGATCATCAGCACGGCGGCGATCACCATCGAGCCCACCCCCAGCCCGTAGGCCGTCCAGCCGGCGCGCTGGACCGCCAGGGCGTCGCCCGCGCCGAACGCATGGCCGACGCGCACCGTGGCGGCCTGCGCGATGCCATAGGGCACCATGAAGCTGATGCTGGCGATCTGGATCGCCACCGCGTGGGCGGCCAGCTCGGCTTCGCCGAGCCAACCCATCAGGAACGCGGCGGCATTGAAGATGGTGACCTCGAAGGCGGTGGCGGCCGCGATCGGCAGGCCCAGTTTCCAGAGCGCGCGCAGCCGCTGCCAGTCGGGCTGCCACAGGCGGCCCAGCAGGCGGTAGCGGCGGAACTGGCGGTCCCAGTACACCACCACGATCATGCCGATGAACAGGAACAGGCTGGCCGAGGCGCTGGCGATGCCGGCGCCCACCAGGCCCATGGCCGGCAGGCCGAGATGACCGAACACCAGCGCCCAGTCGGCCAGCGCATTGAACACGATGCCGGCCAGCGCCACCCACAGCGCGGCGCGCGGCCGCTGCAGGGCGGCCGTGAACGAGCGCAGCACCAGGAAACCCAGGAAAGGCGGCAGCGCCCACAGCAGGGCGCGCAGGTACACGCTGGCCTGCGCGGCCAGCTCGGGCGGCTGGCGGATGGCCAGCAGGATGGCCTCGCCGTGCCACAGCGCCAGGCAGCCCGGCACCGAGATGATGACGGCGGCCCACAACCCTTGCGCGACGGTGCGGCGCACGTCGCGCACCGAGTTGCGGCGCGCGCCCAGCTCGCGCGCCACCATGGGCGCGGTGGCGGTGACCAGGCCCAGCGCGAAGAAGGCGATGGCGGCGTAGAGGTTGGCGCCCAGCGCGCTGGCGGCCAGCGCCTGCGAGCCCAGCCGCCCGATGAAGATCACATCGGTGGCGGTCATGGCGATCTGGGCCAGGCTGGTGAGGACGAGGGGCAGGCTGAGGGCCAGGGTGGCGCGGATTTCCCGCGTCCAGGCGGCGCGGGCGGCAATGTGCGACATAGGATTTCTCTGCGTCAAGGCGGCATGATACGCCTGGCTCGGGGTTTACCCTGAATTACCTCTCGGTTGCCGGGGGGATAATGGCGTGCCGCGGCCGCGCGCGCGCCGCGCTGCGTCCGTCCCCGCCGCACCGGCCCCAAGGTTTACGGGGACACAACAGACATACGATGTTTCATTCGTTGCCTGCGCAGATTGGCAAGCGAAGGGCGCATGCAAGTAATATGACGCCACTGATTAACATAACAATGCGGGTCCCTTGCGGACCCGCATGGTCTTTTACCCTTTAGGAGATGGGCCCGATGAATAAACCGTTCGACGGCGGGATCGCCTCGCTCAATGTTCCCGCATACGTCAAGCACCAGGGGCTGATCGATTGGGTGGCGCGGGTTGCCGCGCTGACCAAGCCCGATCATGTCGTCTGGTGCGACGGCTCTCAGGAAGAATACGACCGCCTGTGCGAGCAGATGGTGCAGTCCGGCATGCTGCGCCGGCTGAACCCGGCCAAGCGGCCCAATTCGTACCTGGCCTGGTCCGATCCCTCCGACGTGGCCCGCGTCGAAGACCGCACTTTCATCTGTTCCGAACGCGCCGAAGACGCCGGCCCCACCAATAACTGGGCCGATCCGGCCGAAATGCGCAGTACCCTCGACGGCCTGTTCGACGGCGCGATGCGCGGCCGCACCATGTATGTGGTGCCGTTCTCGATGGGGCCGCTGGGCTCGGACATCGCCCACATCGGCGTCGAGCTGTCCGACAGCCCCTACGTGGTGGTGAACATGCGCATCATGACCCGCATGGGCCGCGCCGTGTTCGACGTGCTGGGCAGCGACGGCGAGTTCGTGCCCTGCGTGCACAGCGTGGGCAAGCCGCTGGCGGCGGGCGAGGCCGACGTCGTGTGGCCGTGCAACCCCACCAAGTACATCGTGCACTATCCCGAGACCCGCGAAATCTGGAGCTACGGTTCGGGCTACGGCGGCAACGCGCTGCTGGGCAAGAAGTGCTTCGCGCTGCGCATCGCCTCGACCATGGGGCGCGACCAGGGCTGGCTGGCCGAGCACATGCTGATCCTCGGCGTGACCTCGCCCAAGGGGCGCAAGTACCATGTGGCGGCCGCCTTCCCATCGGCCTGCGGCAAGACCAACTTCGCCATGCTGATCCCGCCGCAAGGCATGGACGGCTGGAAAGTCTCCACCATCGGCGACGACATCGCCTGGATCAAGCCTGGCGCCGACGGCCGCCTGCGCGCCATCAACCCGGAAGCCGGCTACTTCGGCGTGGCCCCGGGCACCAGCGAGAAGACCAACTTCAACGCCATGGCCACCCTCAAGGCCAATGTCATCTTCACCAACGTCGCGCTGACCGACGACGGCGACGTGTGGTGGGAAGGCATGACCGACACCCCGCCCGCGCACCTGACGGACTGGCAGGGCCAGGACTGGACGCCGGCAATCGCCAAGGAAACCGGCCGCAAGGCCGCGCATCCCAACGCCCGCTTCACCGCGCCGGCGGCCCAGTGCCCGTCCATCGACCCCGAATGGGAGAACCCGGCGGGCGTGGTCATCGACGCCTTCATCTTCGGCGGCCGCCGCTCGACCACCGTGCCGCTGGTCACCGAGGCGCGCAACTGGGTGGAAGGCGTCTACATGGCCGCCACGATGGGCTCGGAAACCACCGCCGCGGCCGCCGGCCAGCAGGGCGTGGTGCGCCGCGACCCGTTCGCCATGCTGCCGTTCTGCGGCTACAACATGAGCGACTACTTCGGCCACTGGCTCAAGCTGGGCAAGCGCCTGCAGGACGCCGGCGCGGTGCTGCCGCGCATCTACTGCGTCAACTGGTTCCGCAAGGGCCCCGACGGCAAGTTCGTCTGGCCCGGTTTCGGCGACAACATGCGGGTCCTGAAGTGGATGCTGGGCCGCATCGACGGCACCGCGAACGGCGTGGAGCAGGTGTTCGGCGTGTCGCCCACCTACCAGGACATCGACTGGACCGGGCTGGAATTCAGCCCCGACCAGTTCCAGCAGGTGATTTCGGTCGACGTGGCCTCGTGGCGCGATGAGCTGGCGTTGCACGACACGCTGTTCGAGCAGCTGGCCGAGCGCCTGCCGGGCGAGCTGCCGGACGTCAAGTCGTCGATCCAGAACCGCCTGGCCGCCTGAGCGGACAGGGCGGACGCAGGTGCCTGGCTCCCGCAGGGTGTCAGGCACCGTGCTCGCGAGACACCTTCTACGAGTACCATGCCAGGCACCCCGTGCCTGGCATTTGTCATTGGACCCGAGCCCGCCGCCATGCCGCTTTCCCCCGATGAACTGCGCGAGATTGCCGCCCGCAACCTGGCGCACTACAACGACAACGCCGCCAGCTTCGAGGCCGGCACGCGCGACCATGATGTGAGCCAGAACATCGCCGCGCTGCTGCGCCACCTGCAGGGCGCGCCGCCGTACGACATTCTCGACCTCGGCTGCGGGCCCGGCCGCGACCTGCGGGCCTTCACCGCCCTGGGGCATCGCGCCGTCGGGCTCGATGGCGCCGCGCGTTTCGTCGCCATGGCGCGCCAGGCGTCCGGCTGCGAAGTCTGGCAGCAGGACCTGCTGGCCCTCGACCTGCCCGCCGCGCGTTTCGACGGCATCTACGCCAACGCGGTGCTGTTCCATGTCCCGGTCCAGGAACTGCCGCGCGTGCTCGGCCAGCTGCGCGCGGCATTGCGGCCGGGCGGTGCGCTGTTCTGTTCCAATCCGCGCGGCGACAACCAGGAAGGCTGGAACCGCGGCCGCTACGGCGCCTATCACGACCTGGCGGCATGGCGGGCGCTGCTGGCGGCCGCCGGCTTCCTCGAGCTGGAGCACTATTACCGGCCCGCCGGGCTGCCGCGCGAGCAGCAGCCGTGGCTGGCCAGCGTATGGCGTCCCGCGCCCTGACGCGGGCGGCCGCCGGCGCGCCGCGCGTCCATGGCTTCCCGCCGGTGGCGCGACCCGGCGCGCGCGTGCTGGTGCTGGGCTCCATGCCCGGGGTCGCCTCGCTGCGGCTGCAGCAGTATTACGCGCATCCGCGCAACGCATTCTGGCCGATTGCCGCGGCCCTGTACGGGTTCGACGCGGCGGCCGGCTACGCCGAGCGCGTGGCCGCGCTGACGGGCGCCGGCGTGGCGCTCTGGGATGTGCTGCAGGCCTGCGAGCGGGCCGGCAGCCTGGACGCCGACATCGACGCGGCGACGGTGGTGCCGAACGACTTCGCCGCCTTTTTCCGCGCCCATCCCGGCATCCAGCGGGTGTGCTTCAACGGTGCCAAGGCGGCCGCGCTGTACCGGCGCCACGTGCTGCCGGGCCTGGCGGCGCAGCCGCGGCCGGCCTACGTCGACCTGCCGTCCACCAGCCCGGCCCACGCCGCGCTGGACCGGGCCGGGAAGCTGGCGGCCTGGCGGGCCGGGCTGGCAGTCGGCCCGGCGGAAGGCGGCGCGGCGGTCAGGCGCTAGGCAGGATCCGCCAGGGGCCGTCGGAGAGCGTGGCGATATCGCAGTCGACGCTCGCGCCACGGCGCTCGAGCACGGCGAAGTCGCCGGCCGCCAGCGCCCACAGCGGATGGTGCCAGACGCCGCGTCGCAAGGTGACGCCGCAGCGGCCGTTGGCCAGGAACGCCTGCGCCGTGTCCGGGTCCGGCGCCTGTGCGCCCAGCGCCACCAGCACCACATAGGGCGTGCCGTGCAGCGGCAGGAACGTCTGGCTGCCCAGGCAGTGGCGTTCCAGCATGTGCGCCACGAACGGCACGGCGCCGGCGCGCGCGCGGAACACGCTGAGGGAAGGGCGGCCGGCCTGCGCCAGGATGTCCGGGTCGGGCATCTCGACGCGCAGCGAGGTGCCGGCGTTGATGGCGCGGCCGTCGCGCCCGGCGCTGCCGATCACGTCGCCATAGGGTTGGAACGCGTCGGCGGCCAGGGGGCGCAGGACCAGCTCGCGCCCGGCCATCAGAAGTTGATCCCCAGCCATTCGCGCACCTGGGCATGCAGGTCGCCCGCGAAGGCTTCCGGCGAGCCCGACGCGGTGATCTCGCCCAGGCTCAGCACATAGACATGGTGCGACATCTGCACCACGCGCCGCACGTTGTGGTCCACCAGCAGGATGCCCATGCCGGACTGCGCGAAGGCGTGGATCCATTTGAAGATGTCGGCCGCCACCCGCGGCGCCAGGCCGATGCTGGGCTCGTCGATCAGGCAGACGCGCGGCCGGACCATATAGGCCTTGGCGAATTCCAGCGATTTCTGCTGGCCGCCCGACAGATTGCCCGCCTGCTCGCGCAGCTTTTCCTTCAGCACGGGGAACCGTTCCAGCGTGTCGGCGTAGCGCCGCTCCAGTTCCGCACCGAACTGGCGCCGGCGGCCTTCCAGGGGCAGGCGCAGATTGTCCGCCACGCTCAGGTAGGGGAACAGGCTGGATTCCTGCGGGATATACCAAAGCCCGGCATCGATCATGGTGTGCGGCGCCTGGCCCGAGATGTCTTGGCCGGCAAGCACGACGCGGCCGGACTTCGGTTGCAGGAAGCCGCACAGGGTCTTCATGAGCGTCGATTTGCCGGCGCCGTTCAGGCCGATCAGGCCGCTGATGCGGCCCGCCTGCACCGCCAGCGAGACATTGCGCAGCACGTCGATGTCGCCCAGGTAGCCGGCGGTGACATCTTCCATGGCGAGCAGCGGTTCAGTCATGGCCGGCCTCCGCCGTTGCGTCCTCGCCCAGGTAGGCTTCGATCACCGCCGGCGCGCGCAGCACGTCCTGGGTCGGGCCGTCGGCCAGCACCTTGCCGGCGTTCATGCACACCGCGCGCGGGCACAGGTCGACCACCACCGGCATGTCGTGGCTGACCAGGATGAAGGTCTGGCCTTCTTCGTTGCGGCGCTGGATGAAGGCCGACATGATCTCCTTCATGACCGGATGCACCGCCGCGAAGGGCTCGTCCAGCAGCGCGATGCGCGGCGGCACCATGAAGCAGGCGCCGAACTCCAGCAGCTTGCGCTGCCCGCCCGACAATTGGCCGGCGTCCAGGTGCATCGATGGCGCCAGCCGCAATTCGTCCAGCAGCTGCCCGGCGCGGGCGACCGCGCGGCTTTCGTCGAGTCCCATGGCCAGGCCGCACACCAGCAGGTTGTCGAGGGCGCTGACCCGGTTGAAGACCCGCGTCATCTGGAACATGCGCTGTATGCCCAGGCGCGCCAGCCGGCTGGGGCCCAGGCCGGCCACCGGGCGCCCGTCCAGCAGCACCTGGCCGGCATCGGCCCGCAAGTGGCCGGACAGCACATTGAGCAGGGTGGTCTTGCCGGAGCCGTTGGGGCCGATCAGGCCCAGCAGTTCGCCTTCCTGCACGTCCATGCCGGCGCCGTCGACGGCGCGCAAGCCGCCGAAGCGTTTTTCGATCGCGGTGATCTGCAGCAGGGGCATCAGGCGTCTCCCGAGGCGGCGGCGCGCCGCCGCGCGACCAGCCCGCGCGCCAGCCCCCACAGCCCGGCGCGGAAGAAGCGGGCGAACACGATCACCACCAGGGCGAACACGATCATCTGGATATTGCCGGCGTCGCGCAGCAGTTCCGAGGCCACATAGACCAGCACCGCGCCGATCAGCGGCCCGACCAGGGTGCCCATGCCGCCGATGACCACCATGGCGATGACCAGCCCGGTCTGCGCGATGATGCCCAGTTCCGGGCTGACCAGGCGCGCGAAGGTGCCGTACAGGCCGCCGGCGAAGCCGCAGATGGCGCAACTGACCAGGAAGGCGATGGTCTTGCAGCGCACCACGTCGATGCCGCGGCTGGCCGCGCCGATCTCGTCGTCGCGGATCGCCTGCAGGAAGCGGCCGGTGGGCGAGCGCAGCAGCAGATAGACTGCCAGCATCGTGATGCACAGCGCCGCCAGGAACAGGTAGTAGTACGCGGTGCGGCTGTCGACCAGGCCCGGCACGTTGAGCCCCTGGTCGCCGCGCGTGAAGTCGATCGAGTTGTAGATGACCAGGCGGGCGATCTCGGCGAACGACAGGGTGGTCAGCGCCAGGTACGGGCCCGACAGCCGCAGCACGATGCGGCCCAGCACCAGGCCGATGAGGCCCGGGATGACCGCCGCCAGGGGCAGGCCGATCCATAGCGGCGCATCCAGGTGGTAGGCCAGCAGGCCGGTGGTATAGCCGCCCAGCATGGCGAAGGCGGCCGGCGCCAGCGAGAACTGCCCGGTGTAGCCGGCCAGCAGGTTCCAGCCGCAGGCCAGCATGGCGAAGTACATGCTGACGATCAGCACCCCCAGCCAATACGGCGAGGCGATCGCCAGCGGCAACGCGGCCAGCACCGCCAGCCCGGCGACCGACAGGCGCATTTCCTCGCCCAGCTTGTCGCGCAGAAAATTCGGATGTCGCGGATATGCCATTTTCAGACCTCGCGCGCGCGTTCGCCGAACAGCCCGCGCGGCCGCAGCAACAGCACCAGGATCAATATCGCCAGCCCGAACGTGTCGCGGTAGTCGTACGACAGGTAGACCGCGCCGAAACTTTCCAGCACGCCCAGGGCCAGCGCCGCCACGATGCTGCCGGGTATGGAGCCCATGCCGCCGATCACCACGATCACGTACGACTTGACGGCGGGGAACAGGCCGACGTCGGGCGCCGGGTTGATGACGGGGGCCAGCAGGGCGCCGGCCAGCGCGGCCAGCACGCCCGAGGCCATGAAGATGATGCAGCTGGCGCGCGCGGTGTCGATGCCGGCGATCGAGGCTCCCAGGCGGTTCTGGGCGACCGCCTGGACCTGGCGGCCCCACAGCGAATACTTGATGAACACCGCCAGGCCGACCAGCAGCACGATAGCCAGCCCGGCGGTGATCAGTTTCTGGCCGCTGATCATGAAGGGGCCAATGGCCATGCGGGTGACGTCGGACAGCGACGGCCCGCGCACCGGGTAGGGGCCGACCACCTTGTCGACCAGGTTGATCAGCAGCAGCGAGAGGCCGAAGGTAACCACCACCGCATATTCGTCCTTCATCAGGCCCCACGAGCCATAGCCGGCATAGAGCGGGCGCATCAGCCAGCGTTCGGTGGCCCAGCCCAGCGCCGCGCCGGCCGCGGCTGCCACCGGCAGCGCCAGCCAGGGCGGGACGCCCAGTCCCAGCGACACCAGCGTGTAGGCGTAGGCGCCGATCATATAGAACTCGCCATGCGCGAAATTGACCACCTTCAGGATGCCGAAGATCATGGTCAGGCCGACTGCCATCAACGCGTAGAACAGGCCGATGATCAGGCCGTTGACGAACAGGTCCACTGCAAGCACGAGGGGGCTCCCGTCGATGCCGGCGGCCGGGGCCGGCCGGCGCTTGGAAAGGCGCCCGGCGCACTGGCCGGGCGCGGCCTGCGGTTACCGGGCCGGCTTGACGGCCTTGGCGATGTCCAGCGGCTGGCCCGATGCCTGGATCAGCGTGGTCTTGCTCAGCGGCTGGTCGATCTCGGTCAGCTGGTACGTGACGTAGGGAATGTCGACCCACTGCTGGTATTTGTAGCCGGCATCCTGCGAGAAGCGGAACTTGCCCCGCGTGCCTTCGAATTCCATCTGCTGCAGGGCCTTGATGATCGCCGCGCTGTCGGTCGACTTGGCCTGCTCGATGGCGCGGGCGATCAGCAGGACCGAATCGGCGGCCTGGAAGATCAGCCGGTTGGGTTCGGACTTGCTCTGCTGCTGGTAGATCTGCCCGACCTGCTTGCCCAGCTCGGGCATCGGCATCAGGGGGTGATACAGGCCGAAGGCCAGCATGTACTTGCCGGCTTCCTTCACGTTCTGCCAGAAATCGGGGTAGTCGGCGATGCCCGCGCCGTCGTACAGCCAGGTCTGGGCGCTGGGCGCCACGCCTTGCTCGTACAACTGGTTCATCAGTATGTAGGCGGCCGGCGGCAGCATGATGTTGACCACCACGTCGGGCGGGTTGGCGCGCAGGGGCAGCACCGCCGGGGTGAAATCCTTGCCGGCGCGGTCCAGCGCCACGTACTTGTATTCGGTGTCGGGCGCGGCCTTCTTCAGGAAGTCGCCCAGCAGCTTGGCCTGCCCGATGCCATAGTCGGTGTTCTCGGCGAAGGCCACCACCCGCTTGACCTTCAGGGCGGCGATGGTGTCGGCCATGGCGGACGACACGCGGGTGTTGTAGTTGCCCGGGTTGAAGACTTCCGGATAGCCCTTGGCGCGCACGTCGTCCGACCAGCAATTGGTATTGACGTAGGGCATCTTGTAGCGATGCGCCACTTCGATTTCCGCCAGGCATACCGAGCTCTGGTGGCCGCCGGTGATCGCCACGACCTTGTCGCGGGCGATCAGCTTCTCGGCGGCGGCCCGGCCTTTTTCCGGGATGCCCTGGTTGTCTTCATAGATGACCTTGAGCGGCCGACCCAGCACGCCGCCCTTGTCGTTGATGATCTTGGTGATGATCTCGACACCGTCCTTGACCTGGGTGCCCTGCACGACCGACCCGGGCGGCGACTGGGCGATGCTGACGCCGATCACGATGGGGGCGTCGGCCGCCATGCTGGCGGCGGCCCCCAGGGCCAGCATGGCGGCGCAGGAGGCGGCGATGAGGCGAGGCAGCTTCATGGTGGACTTCTCCTTCAAGAACGGCATGCGGCGGCTACGCCGGCGGTCATGGCTGGACGAACTGAGGGATGCAAGTATTCCAGCGGCAGTTGTAGTGCTGTTACGACCGGTCTGACCAGTTAGGGGAAACGCCTACGGGGAGGGGGCTAGTGGTTCGGTGGGGTGGGTTCTTGGGGCGCCCGCGCGTGGCGGTGAGGCCCGGGCGGCCACGTCGCTCGGCTCGGGCGCGCCACCAGGCGCCCTCGGCCCCCTGCGGGGGCTGCCCTCCCTCCAACTGGCCGCCCGGGCCTCACCGCCACGCACGGGCTCGCAGCGATTCGGGCTCGTACCGATCTTGTAGCGGTGTCTGGCACTCCATGGGGCAGCGGTGGAGTGCATCGTGGGTCTGCTTGGGGGGCAGACATCTGTGCGTACCGATCTCGTAGCGGTGTCTGACACCCCATGGGACGGCGGTGGAGCGCCTCGAGGGTCTAGGTGGGGTGTCAGACACCTGGCATTCCGCCTGCCGGGTAGCGGCCGGCTACCAGGGTCTCGATGCGCGCGGCCACGTCCAGCACGCGCCAGTCGGCGCCGCGCGCGCCGACGATCTGCATGCCGATGGGCAGGCCGGCCGGGTCGGCGCCGCAGGGTAGGGTCAGGGCCGGCAGGCCGGTCAGGTTGAACGGCATGGTCAGCGCGGTGGCTGCCGTGTGCAGCGGGTAGTCGCGCGCGCCGATGGCGACGCTGGTCGCCGCGCGCGGCGCGGGGGGGGTGCGGGTCGTGGGCGTGACCAGCACGTCGACCTGCGCCAGCGCCGCGTCCATGGCCTGCGCCAGCGCGGCGCGCCCGCGCTGGGCTCGGGTGTACCAGATGGCCGGCAGGAATTGCCCGACTTCCAGGCGTACGCGCACGTCCGCGCCCAGGGTCTCGGGATGGCGCGTCAGGCGGTTCCAGTGCAGCTCGGTGGCCTCGCTGCACAAGGTGACGAACTGCAGGGCCGCGCTGGCCTCGACGCCGGCGATGTCGACCGGCACCAGTTCGGCGCCGTCGCGGCGCAGCGACTCGAGCGCGGCTTCGAGCGCCTGCGCCACATCGGCGGCCAGCGGTTCGTAGAAGTAGCGGCGCGGCACGCCGACGCGCCGGCCCGCCAGCGGCGCGCCGCGCAGCGCGCGGGCCGGCTGGCCGGCCATGACGGCATAGGCGAGCGCCGCGTCGGCGACACTGGCGGCGATGGGGCCCAGGTGGTCCAGGCTGGCGCCCAGCGTCTGCGCGCCGTCGCGCGCGATGGCGTCGAAGCTGGGCTTGAAGCCCACCACGCCGCAGCACGCGGCGGGGTAGCGGATCGAGCCCGCGGTATCCGTGCCGACGGCGATGGGCACGATGCCGGCCGCCACGGCCGCCGCCGAGCCTCCGCTGGAGCCGCCCGGCGTATGGCCGGGATGGCGCGGGTTGCCGACCGCGCCGAAGTGCGGGTTGGCGCTGGTGATGCCATACGCCAGCTCGTGCAGGTTGGTGGTGCCGATGATCAGCGCGCCGGCTTGCCGCAGGCGCGCCACCGCCAGTGCGTCGCGCGTGGCGGGGGGGCCTGCCGGGCCGCCGCTGCCGTTGGTTTGCGCAAAGCCGGCGACTGCCATCAGGTCCTTGACGGCGACGGGGACGCCCAGCAGCGGCAGCGACGCTGCGTCGCGCCCTGCCTGCGCGGCCTGCCGCCGCAGCGCGGCTGCGTCGGCCAGCGCAATGAAGGCGTTCAGGCCGGCCCGCCGGCCGGCCCGCGCGAGCGCGTCCAGCGCCGCGTCCGGACCGTCGTTGCCGCGCGGGGCGGCGGCCGGCGCGGCCGGTGGGCTGTCCTGGCCAAGGGAGGCCTGCGCCGCCGGCGCGCCGCGCGGTGCCAGGTAGCCCAGCTCGGGCTCGGGCGCCAGGGCTTGCAGCGCCTGCAATTCGGGCAGGTTGACTTGCAGGCGGTCCAGCCACGCCTGCTGGCGGTCGCGATAGGGGTAGTCGGTCAAGCCGGCCATGTCATCGATGGCAGCGGCAAAGCGGTCGAGTAGCGCTTTCATGGCGGCAGGGGGGCAGGAGGTGCCGGGCGGCACGGGCGGGCAGGGGGCGGCCGGGCAGTGCAACCGGTCTGACCAGTTGGTGCCATAATGCCCACCGGAGAAATCACTGTCAACGCCGCCGCGCGGATGGCAGCCGCAAGGACGCATGATGAATACAGTCGAACACATCGCCCAGCAATTGCAGGCGCGCATCCGGCGCGGCGAATGGGCCGACGCGCGCCGGCTGCCCGGCCAGCGCCAGTTGGCGGAATCCCTGGGCGTCAGCCGCGCCTCGCTGCGCGAGGCAATCACTATGCTGGAAGGGCTGGGCCTGCTGCGCAGCGAAGCCGGGCGCGGCGTGTTCATCGTGCGCCCCGGCGAAAGCGGCCTGGGCAGCGCCTATGGCCGCTGGCGCTTCCAGGGGCGCTACGCGCTGCGCGATGTCTATCTGGTCCGCTGCGAACTCGAAGAGCTGGCGGCCGCGCTGGCGGCGGGCGTGGTGACCCGCCATGGGCTGGCGCGGCTGCGCGCCACCGTGGACCAGATGGAGGCCGCCGCGGCCGAGGGCGACCTGGTCGTCATGGCCGAGGGCGACCATGCCTTTCATGCCGGCTTGTACGAAATCGCCGGCAGCCCGCTGCTGCAGGACATCGCCGACAGCATCGGCGACGTGGTCGAAGGCAGCCGCCAGGTGGCCTTCGCCGACCCCGCGCGGGTGCGCGAGCCGATCCGCGAGCACCTGGCCATCATCGACGCGCTGGCTACCGGCGTGCCCGAACAGGCGCGCCGCGCCATGCGCGCGCATATCCGCAACGTGGCGGACCGCGCCGGACTGGCGCTGGCGATTCCCGGCCTCAGGCCGGGCGCCCGCAAGGACGCCACGAAACGTAGCTGACGTGCCTGCGCGGCGGCCGTTGTGCTGGGCGCGCACCCTGCGTTTCGCGGATAGTGGTCCGGCAAGCGGAGCGCCTGGTCATGGCTCGATCGGCGGCAGCTCGTCCTGGATCAGCGCCAGCCCGGCGCGCAACAGGCGGTCGTAGCGGGCGCGCTCGGCCGCCGCCGATTCGGCCGTCCATTCATAGAAACCGGCGCCGGCCTTCATGCCGTGCCGGCCGTCCGCGGCGCGTTCGGCCAGGCAGCGGGCCGGCTGGTCGCTGTTGCAGAACGACGGATACATGGTGGCGGCCGCGGCGGCGTGGACGTCGATACCGGCGTGGTCGCGCTGCATGACCGGCCCGGCGGCCAGGAAGCGGAAACCGAAGCCGAAGCGCACCGCGGCATCGACGTCCTCGGGCGAGGCGATGCCGCGGTCGATCAGGTCGAAGGCCTCGCGCGACAGCGCGTGCTGCAGGCGGTTGGCCAGGAAGCCGGGCAAGTCCTTGCGCACTTTCACGGGCACCATGCCGCAGCGGCGCATGAAGGCGATGAGGGCATCGGCGCAGGCCATGTCGCTGGCCTCGCACAGCACCACTTCCACCAGCGGCACCAGGTGGGCCGGCATGAAGAAGTGCAGGCCCAGCATGCGCGCGCGGCTGGCCAGGCCCGCGCCGATATCGCCGATCGGGAAGCTGGAACTGTTGCTGGCCAGGATGGCCTGGGCCGGGGCGCGGCGCTCCAGCTCGGCAAACAGCGCCTGCTTCAGGTCGAGGCGTTCGGGAATGCATTCGATCACCAGGCCGACCTGCGCCCAGTCCACCGCGTCGAGGCCGGGCGCGACCTGCACGCCGCCGGCCCCCTCGGGATGGCCGGCCGCTCGCAAGTTGGCGGCGATGCGCGCGGGTAGGGCGGCGGCGCGGTCCGCGTCGGGTTCCACCACGGTGGTCCGGCAGCGCGCCCGCGCCAGCACCACGGCGACGTCCGCGCCCATGGTGCCGCCGCCCACGATCACCGCATGGCTCGCGGCCGGGTTGGCAAGGCAGGGGGACTGCGTGGCGCTCATCGTTGCTCCTTGGTCGAATCGGATACCGGCGCCAGTGTAGAGAAGCTGATTTGATTGATGAAGTAGATTTTTTGAATAGAATGATCAAAAAATAAGATCAATATCATGAAGATCAACCTGTCCATGCGGGACGTCGAAACCGTGCTGGTGTTGGGGCGCACCCTCAATTTCCGGCAGGCCGCCGCGCAACTGCACCTGTCGCAGTCGGCCCTGTCGACGCAAGTGCTGCGCATCGAGGAAGCGCTGGGCGTGCGCCTGTTCGACCGCACCACGCGCACCGTGCGCCTCACGGCGGCGGGCGAGGTCTTCCTGCAGCAGGCCGCCAATCTGCAGGCGGCCTTTCGCGAGGCCATCGACGCCGTCGGCGGCATCGCCAGCGCCGAGCGCGGCGCGGTCGCGGTGGCGGCGCTGCCCTCGGTCGCCGCGCGCTTGTTGCCGCGCGTGCTGATGGCCTACCGGCAGGCGCATCCGCACGTGGCGCTGAAAGTGCACGACACCCTGTCCGGGCCGGCCTTCGACCTGGTGCGGGCCGGCGCGGTGGACTTCGCCATCACCGCGGCGGACCCGCAGCAGGCCGACCTGCATTACGTGCCGATGCTGTCGGACAGCTTCCTGCTGCTGATTCCCCAGGGCCACGCGCTGGCGCGCCGCAAGGGCCCGCTGCGCTGGGCCGACACGGTGGCGGCGGCCCATGTCTCGATGGTCCAGCCCAGCAGCGTGCGCCAGTACGCCGAATGGGCCTTCCTGCAGAACCGCATCCGTTTCCAGCCGGCCTTCGAGGCCGAGCACCTGACCACCATCGTGGCGATGGTCGAATGCGGATTCGGCGTGGCGGCCCTGCCGGCCATCGCGGCCGGGGCGGTGGCGCACAGCGGGGTGGTCGAGCGGGCCCTGGTGGGGCCGGTGGCCGAGCGTTCCATCGGGTTGGTGACTGCGCGCCATCGCAGCCTGTCGCCGGCCGCGATGGCGCTGCTCGAGGTGTTGCACGCGCACCTGCCGGCGGCGCCGTAGGGCGCCGGCCGCGGCCGGGCCTTCACGGCTGCAGCGTTTTTTCCAGGCGCGCCATCAGGCCGGCCGCATTGCGGGCGTAGTCGCCGATCCAGCGGTCGTGGATGTGCTTGATGGGCAGGGCGTTGAGGTGGTTCCAGCGTTCGCGGCCTTCGCGGCGGGCGACGATGAGCCCGGCGCGCTCAAGCACGCGCATGTGCTGCATCACCGTGCAGCGGTCGATATCCGGGAACAGCGCGACCAACTGGCCGGTGGTCTTGGGGTCGTCCCGCAGGGCGTCGAGAATGGCGCGGCGGCGCTTGTCGGCCAGCGCCTTGAACACCGCATCGGAAATATCCACATCGTCCCTGAACATGTTATATTTTTATAACATAATGGCCTGGATGGCAAGCAGCCGCCTGAATGGCAAGAGAGCAAAGGAGCCAAGCATGGAATTCAAGTTCACGGTATCCGGACGCATCGCCAAGCCGGTGCACGAGGTCTTCGAAGCGGTGGCCGACCCGAGCAAGTTGTCCGGCTACTTCACCACCGGCGGCGCGCAGGGGCGCCTGCAGACCGGCGCCACGGTGACGTGGGATTTTGCCGATTTCCCCGGCGCGTTCCCGGTCAAGGTGGTCAAGGTGGAGCAGGACAAGGAAATCGTCCTGCAATGGCAGGCCGTGGCCGACACCGACCCGGCCGGCGCCTACGACACTACCGTCACGCTGCGCTTCGAGCCGCTGGATGGCGACACCCGCACGCTGGTGACCATCACCGAGGCGGGTTTCCGCCAGAACGAAGCGGGGTTGAAGGGCTCCTACGGCAACTGCGAGGGCTGGACCGGCATGCTATGCGCCATGAAAGCCTACGTGGAGCACGGCATCAACCTGCGCGCGGGCTTCTATAAATAGGCTTCAGCGCGAGCCCTTGCCCGGCACCGTCTCGCGCCGCTGCGGCGCCCGCAGGAAGTCGAAGTCGGCGCCCTGATCGGCCTGGGTCACGCTTTGCAGGTACAGCTTGCGGTAGCCGCGCTCGGCGGCCGGCCGCTCGGCCGGTTGCGCGGCGGCGCGGCGCGCCAGTTCGGCGTCGTCGACCAGCAGCGCGATCTCGCGCCGCTGCACCGACAGGCGGATGCGATCGCCGTCGCGCACGTAGGCCAGCGGCCCGCCTACGGCCGCCTCGGGGGTGACGTGCAGCACGATGGTGCCGGCCGCCGTGCCGCTCATGCGGCCGTCGGAAATGCGCACCATGTCTTTCACGCCGGCCCGCGCCAGCTTGCGCGGGATCGGCATGTAGCCGGCTTCCGGCATGCCCGGCCCGCCGGTCGGGCCGATGCGCTTGAGCACCAGCACGTCGTCCGCGCGCACATCCAGCGCCTCGTCGTCGACGCGGCGCGCCATGTCCTCGGCGTCCTCGAACACCACCGCGCGGCCTTCGTGTTCCATCAGGCCCGGATCGGCGGCCGACTGCTTGATGATGGCGCCGCCGGGCGCCAGGTTGCCGCGCAGCACCGCCAGGCCGCCCACCGGGTAGATGGGCGAATCGAACGGCCGGATCACGTCCTGGGCGAACGGCGGCGGCGCCGCGTCCAGTTCCTCGCCCAGGGTGCGGCCCGACACCGTCAAGGTGTCCAGGTGCAGCAGCGGGCGCAGCTCGCGCAGCAGCGCCGGCATGCCGCCGGCCTTGTGGAAGTCTTCCATGTAGTGCTGGCCGGATGGCTTCAGGTCGACCAGCACCGGCGTTTCGCGGCTCATGCGATCCAGGCCCGCCAGGTCGATATCGATGCCCAGCCGTCCGGCGATGGCGGTCAGGTGCACGATGCCGTTGGTGGATCCGCCGATGGCCAGCAGCACGCGCAGCGCGTTTTCGAACGCCTTGCCGGTCAGGATGCGCTCGGGGGTCAGTTGGCTGTGCGCCAGCGCGACCGCCGTGGCGCCGGTGCGCTCGGCCACCCGGACCCGGTCGGCGGTCACGGCCGGCGCCGAGGCGCCGCCCGGCAGCATGATGCCCAGCGCCTCGGCCAGGCAGGCCATGGTGCTGGCGGTGCCCATGACCGAGCAGGTGCCGACGCTGGCCACCAACTGATTGTTGACGTCGGCGATCTCGGCGGCGTCGATTTCCTCGGCCCGGTAGCGCCCCCAGTAGCGCCGGCAGTCGGTGCAGGCGCCGACCCGTTCGCCGCGATGCGAGCCGGTCAGCATGGCGCCGGTCACCAGCTGGATGGCCGGCACGCCGGCCGAGGCCGCGCCCATCAGCTGGGCCGGCACGGTCTTGTCGCAGCCGCCGATGAGCACTACCGCGTCCATGGGCTGGGCGCGGATCATTTCCTCCGTGTCCATGGACATCAGGTTGCGCAGGTACATGCTGGTGGGCTGCGAGAAGCTCTCGTGCACCGAGATGGTGGGGAAATCCACCGGCAGGCCGCCGGCCAGCATGACGCCGCGCCGCACCGCCTCGATGAGCTGGGGCGCGTTGCCGTGGCAGGGGTTGTAGCTGCTGCCGGTATTGACGATGCCGATCACCGGGCGCGAGAGCGCGTCGTCGGTGTAGCCCGCGCCTTTGATGAACGCCTTGCGCAGGAACAGCGAGAAACCGGTGTCGCCGTAATTGGTGAGGCCTTGGCGCAGGCCGTTGGGAGAGGTGTCGTCGGACTTTTTGGCGGGCACGGTAATCTCGATAATATTATTGATAATTTCCAGCCGCATCATATCTGGAGCAGCTGCGACGGTGCAAGCAAGGCGACGCACCGGTCTCGCGAGCCGGCCCCGGCCTTCGCTTTGATCGAAAAACAAGATTGGTCAATAGAAAAGTTCTGATTCTTCTATCAGGGAGCACCTCCTACACTTTGTGCGGCAAGCGAGCCGGGCGCCGCCACTGATCCGATAACCACCCCGGCAAGGAGACCTGCATGTTTTCGTCCGAGCCCGTTCCGGCGCGTCGCGCCGTGTTGTGGTCCGCGCTGGCGCTGTGCGCCGGCCTGGCCTTGCCGGCGGCGTCAGCGGCGGCGGCCTACCCAGACCGGCCGGTACGCCTGGTGGTGCCGTATCCGCCCGGCGGCGCCACCGATGTGATCGGCCGCGTGCTGGCCCAGGAATTGTCCACCGCGCTGGGCCAGCAGTTCGTGGTCGAGAATCGCGCCGGCGCGGCCGGCAACATCGGCGCCGACCAGGTCGCCAAGGCCGACCCGGATGGTTATACGCTGCTGATGGGGGCCTTGACCAGCCATTCCATCAATGCCGAACTCTACAAGGGCAAGGTGCCGTACGACATCGAGAAGAGTTTCGCGCCGGTGTCCATCGTCGGCACGGTGCCGCTGGTGTTCGTGGTGCACCCGTCGGTGCAGGCGCAGTCGCTGCAGGAGTTCATCGCGCTGGCCCGGGCCAAGCCGGGCTACCTGACCATGGCCTCGGCGGGCAACGGCTCGCCGCAGCACCTGGCGGCCGAGATGTTCAAGACCACGGCCGGCGTGCAGGTGCTGCACGTGCCGTACAAGGGCAGCGGACCGGCCATGACCGACCTGATGGGCGGGCAGGTGCTCAGCATGATCGAGACCGTGCCGGCCGCGCAGGGCCACGTCAAGGCGGGCAAGCTGCGCGCGCTGGCGGTGGCCGCCGACGCGCGCGCTGAGGCGCTGCCGGATGTGCCGACCACCGCCGAGGCCGGCCTGCCCAATTTCCAGGTCAGCTCGATGTTCGGCATCGTGGCGCCGGCCGGCACGCCCGCGCCGGTGGTGGAAAAGCTCAATGGCGCGCTCAAGCAGATCGTCGCCAAGCCGGCGGTCAAGGCGGCCCTGCTGAACCAGGGCGCGGTGGCGACCTGGACCACGCCGGCCGATGCCGCGGCCCGCATCGCGGCCGAGCGCGCCAAGTGGGCCAGAGTGATCGCCGAAGCGGGCGTCAAGGCCGAATAGGCCGCGGCGTTCAACCGCGCGCCACCAGCTCGGCGCCTTTTTCGGCGATCAGGATGGTGGCGGCGTTGGTATTGGCCGACACCATGGCCGGCATGACCGAGGCGTCGATCACGCGCAGGCGCTCGACGCCCCGCACGCGCAAGGCGGGGTCCACCACGGCGCCGGCATCGCTGCCCATGCGGCAGGTACCGGATACATGGAACACCGTGCCGCCGCGCGTGCGCGCGAAGCGCTCCAGTTCGGCATCGCTGCGCAGGGCGGCGCCGGGCATGTATTCGTCGCCCGCCAGATAGGGGCGGAAGGCGGGTTGCTGGTAGATCTCGCGCAGCATGCGCAGGCCCGCCACCAGCACCTTGATGTCGTGCGGCTCAGTCAGGTAGTTGGACACGATGTGGGGCGGCGCCAGCGGGTCGGCCGAGCGGATTTCCACCGTGCCCCGCGAATCCGGGCGGCACTGGGTCGCCGAAGCCGAGAACCCGGAGAACGCATGCAGCGGATCACCGGGCTTGTCGACCGACAGCGGCATGACATTGAACAGCACATCGGCGCGGCCGCCGCGCGCGTGCTCGGTGCAGACCATGCCGCCCACCTGGCCGGCGCCCACGGTCAGCGGCCCGTCTTGACCGAACAGCCAGCGCGCGCCCATGCGCGCCAGCTTGAAGGGGTTGCGCACGTCGTCATTCAGCGAAAGCCGGTCCTTGACCTTGACGATGACGCGCGCCTGGTAATGGTCTTGCAGATTGCGTCCGACTTCCGGCGCGTCCACGTGCACGGCGATGCGATGCTTGTGCAGCAGGGCCGCCGGCCCGATGCCCGACAGTTGCAGCAGTTGCGGCGATTGCAGCGCGCCGGCGGCCAGGATCACTTCGCCGGCCGCCTGCGCGCGCATCTGCTGGCCGTCGCGCAGCCAGGCCACGCCGTGGCAGGTGCCGCGCTCGATCAGCAGGCGCGTGACGTGCGCGCCGGTCACCACGGTCAGGTTCGGCCGCGCGCGCACCGGGTGCAGGAAGGCGGTCGCGGCGCTGTCGCGCCAGCGGCCGCGCAGGGTCAGCTGGTAGCAGCCCAGGCCGCTGTCGACCGCGCCGTTGAAGTCCGGGCTGGCCGGCAGGCCTGCCTGCGCGCCGGCCTCCAGCCAGGTAGCGCACAAGGCGTGGTCGTTGCGCAGGTCCGAGACATGCAGTTCGCCGCTGCCGCCGTGGAATTCGTTCTCGCCGCCCGCATAGCATTCCGACTTCTTGAAGTACGGCAGCGCTTCGCGATAGCTCCAGCCGGTGGCGCCCAGCCGCGCCCAGTCGTCGAAATCGGCATGCTGGCCGCGGATGTAGATCAACCCGTTGATCGAGCTGGACCCGCCCAGCACGCGGCCGCGCGGCCAGACAATGGCGCGGTTGCCGGTTTCCGGCTGCGGTTCGACGGCGAACTGCCATGAAAAGCGGGTGTCGTAGATCGACCGGAAGTAGCCCACCGGCAGCTTCAGCCAGAAGTTGCGGTCGGCGCCCCCCGCTTCCAGCAGCAGCACGCGGCAGGACGGGTCGGCGCTCAGCCGGTTGGCCAGCACGCAGCCGGCCGAACCGGCGCCGATGATGATGTAGTCGTAGGCGGGGCTCATGGCGGGCAAGGGCGGCTCAGGCCTTGACGATATCCAGGTAGGGCTTGGGATCGAAGTAGGTGGCGGCCGGCACCGGGTTGGCGATATTGGCGGTCTGCACGAAGAAGTCGGTCACCTGCTGCAGCCACTTGGTCACGGTGCCGTCGGCGTACTTGGCGCGCCATTCGGCCGACGTGAAATACTTCGACGCCTTGAACTGGTCCTTCATGTCGGCCAGCGGCACCTGCGGATAGTGCTTTTGCTGCAGGACCGCCACGGCCTCGTCGGTGTGCGCCAGCAGGTGGTCATTGGCCTGCACCCAGCCCTTGATCAGCGCCTGGATCACTTGCGGGTTCTGATCGTAGTAGTCGTTGCGCGCGGCCCAGCCGCCGACAATGGCGGCTTCCGGGTAGAACGCCGAGGCGTCCACCAGCTTGCGCGCGTCCTGCACCTTTTGCTTGATGGTCACGTCGAAGGGCACCCAGAGCGCCACCGCCGGCACCGCGCCCGAGATGAACGAGGTAACCGCCTCGGTCATGCGCTGGTTGACGATCTGCACGTCCTTGCCTTCCTGCAGGCCGGCGCCCTTGAGCACGCGGTCCAGGAACACATGGGCCGTGGTGCCGGCGGTGGTGGAGATCTTCTTGCCCTTGAGGTCGGCGGCGCTGCGGATTCCCGCGTCGCCGCGCACCCACAACTGGGCCGTGGCGTATTCCACGTTGTTCAGCAGGAACACCTTGCCCTGGCCGCGCGCCGGGAAGTTCGACACCACGGCGCCGGTCGAGAGCATGTCGAGGCTGCCGCCGATCATGGCCTGGAACAGCTCCAGCCCGGTGGTGAACTTGATCATCTCCAGGTCCAGGCCCTGCGCGGCGAACGCGCCGGTTTCCAGGCCGGTCCAGATCTGGCCGTCCACCGCGGGCGTGTGCAGGTAGCCCACGCGGACCTTCTGGGCGGCGCGCGCCAGCCAGGGCATGCCGATGCCCGTCATGGCTGCCGCCAGGGCGCCCGTCTTCAATAGCGTTCTGCGCTGCGGATTCATGGTGGCTTTTCCTCTACTAGCGGTGGTCAATCGCCCAGGCGCACGGCCTGGCGGGCTTGCCTGGCGTATTCCTCCATCACCAGGCTGCGGATCTGCGAACGCAGTTCGCCGAACCGCGGGTCTTCATGCAGGTTCTCGGCGCGCGGATAGCCGAACGGCACGTCGATCACCGTGCGGATGCGCGCCGGCCGGGCCGTCACCACGATGATCCGCGACGACAGGTAGATGGCCTCTTCGACCGAGTGGGTGATCAGCATCACGGTCTTGTCTTCGGCCAGCAGCACCTGCAGCAGCAAGTCCTGCATGGCCGAGCGGGTCTGCGCATCCAGCGCCCCGAACGGCTCGTCCATCAGCAGGAACTGCGGCTTGACCGCGTAGGCGCGCGCCAGCGCCAGCCGCTGGCGCATCCCTCCCGACAAGTGCTTGGGGTGGTGGTGGGCGAAATCGGCCAGCCCCATGAGCCTCATGTAGCGCTGGCAGATCTCGTCGCGCTCGGCGCGTTCGACGCGGTTGGCGCGCAGTGTCAGCCCGAACGCGATGTTTTCCTTGACCGTCAGCCAGGGGAAGACGCCGTATTCCTGGAAAATCACCCCGCGGTCCGGGCCCGGCCCGCGCACCGGCTCGCCGTCGAGCAGCACTTCGCCCTGCGTGGGCTGCACGAAGCCGGCCACGATGTTCATCATGGTGGTCTTGCCGCAGCCCGACGGGCCGATCACCGAGACGAACTCGCCCTGGCGGATATCGACGTCGATACCGTCGAGCACGCGCATGGGGCCGTTGGCGGTGGGGTAGTCGACCGCGACATTGCGGAAGCTGATGCGTACGTCGGAAGCGGGCGCCGTCATGCGATGCGCTCCTGCCAGGCCACCAGGCGGCGCGCCGCCGCGCGCAGCAGCAGGTCCATGGCCAGCGCGATCAGGCCGATGCAGATGATGCCCACGTAAATGATGTCGAGCTGGAAGAACGACGACGCATCCTGGATCAGCGCGCCCAGGCCCTGCTGTGCGGCGATCAGTTCCGAGGCCACCAGCGTGGCCCAGGCTACCCCCAGCGCGACGCGCAGGGCGGTCAGCATGTGCGGGATGGTCAGCGGCACGATGACCTTGCGGAAGATCTCGCCGTCGCTGGCGCCCAGGGTGCGCGATACGCGCACGAAGATCGGATTGATCTGGGCGATGCCCTCGTACATGACGATCACGCCGGCAAAGAACGAGGCGTAGAACAAGATGGCGATCTTGGCGGCCTCGCCGATGCCGAAGTACACGATCACCAGCGGGATCAGGGCAATGGGCGGCAGGGCGCGGAAAAAGTTGATGACCGGGTCGACGAAGCTGCGCACGCTCTTGTACCAGCCCAGCAGGAAGCCCACCGGCACGGCCAGCACGATGCCCAGCAAGACCCCGAGCAGGACGCGCTGCGTCGACATCAGGATGTCGTGCGGCAACCGCGTCTGCATCAGCGCCGCGAATTTGGCCAGCACTTCGTGCGGCGTGGGCACCAGCGCGGGGCTGACCAGCCCGCTGGCGCGCACGGCGTACCACGCCGCGACGATGAGCAACCAGGGGGCGGCGATCAGCGCGGCCCGCCGGACGAGGGGATGAATGCGCAAAATGTCTCCTCCATCTGTGTCGATGGCGCTTGACCTTTGAATGGTCAAATCGTACTGTAGACCATACGTTTAGCAGATAATAAATGGCTATTTGTTTATGGCTATCAACTTCCACGACAGCCCCATTCCACGCTATTTGCAGCTGGCCGACCTGATGCGCCAGCGCATCGGCCGCGGCGTCTGGGCCCAGGGCCAGAAACTGCCTTCCCTGGAAGAGCTGGTGGCCGAATTCGGCGTGGCCCGCGTCACGGTGCGCCAGGCGGTCGATGTGCTGACCCGCGAAGGCCTGGTCTCGCCGCAGCAGGGGCGGGGCACCTTCGTCACCGGCCTGCCGCCCAACGACCGCTGGCTGCGCGTGCAGACCACCCTGGCCGAACTGGCCAAGGTCTATCGCGACACCAAGCCCAAGATCGTCACCATCGACGAAGCCATCCACAATCCGCCGCTCACGCCGCAAGACGGTGTCGCCGCGGACCGCTATGTGTTCATGCGGCGCATCCACGAGCGGGAAGGGCAGCCGTATTGCGTCATCAGCATCTATCTGGCCGAGCATGTCTTCAGGCTCGACCCGTCGCGTTTCCGCAACGAGACCGTCATCCCCTTGCTGGTCTCCCTGCCGCAGGTGCAGATCGCCCAGGCGCGCCAGGCGCTCACCATCGGCACGGCCGACACCGAAGTGGCCCAGCAGCTCCAGGTGGCGGTGAACACCCCCATCGCCGAAGTGCGCCGCGTGTTCGTCGACGCCCAGGGCTGCGTGATCTATCTCAGCGAAGTCTCCTATCGCGGCGACTTCATCCACGTCGAAATGAACCTGATCCCCTGAGGCCGCCCATGGACGATGCGCACCGCCTGAACGTCGTCGACCTGCAGGTCCATGTGCTGCGCTATCCGGTCGAGCAGCCGGTGCGCACCTCGTTCGGCGTCATGCACGACCGCCCGGCCGTGTTCGTGCGCGTCGAGGACCGCGACGGCGCGCATGGCTGGGGCGAGGTCTGGTGCAATTTCCCGGCCTGCGGCGCCGAGCATCGCGCCCGCCTGGTCGACAGCGTGCTGCGGCCGCTGCTGGTGGGGCGCGCCTATGCCGCGCCGGCCGAGGCCTATGCCCACCTGAGCGCGGCCACCGCCGTGCTGGCGCTGCAGGCCGGCGAACCCGGCCCCATGGCGCAGGCCATCGCTGGCGTCGACCTGGCGCTCTGGGACCTGTGCGCGCGCCGCGCCGGCCAGCCGTTGTGGGCCTTCCTGGGCGGGGCGGACGACCGCGTGGCGGTCTACGCCAGCGGCATCAATCCCGACGACCCTGAACACGTCGTGTCGCGCAAGCGCCAGGAAGGCTACCGCGCCTTCAAGCTCAAGCTGGGCTTCGGGCAGGAGCGCGACCTCGGCAACCTGCGTCGCGTACGCGCGCTGCTGGGGCCCGGCGTGCCGCTCATGGCAGATGCCAACCAGGGCTGGGATGCGCCGGTCGCCGCCACCATGGCGCAGGCCATGGCGGAACTCGACATCGCCTGGCTGGAAGAGCCGCTGCGTGCCGACCGGCCTCTGGCGGAATGGCAGGCGCTGGCGCACCAGTCGCCGGTGCCGCTGGCCGCCGGCGAGAATTGCCTGGGCGCCGATGCCTTCCGGGGCGTCATCGAGGGCGCGTTCCTGCGCGTGGTGCAGCCCGACCTGGCCAAGTGGGGCGGTATTTCCGGCGTGCTGCCGGTGGCGCGCGCCATCCGGGCGGCGGGGCTGCGCTATTGCCCGCATTACCTGGGGGCCGGTGTCGGCTTGATGGCGTCGGCCCACGTGCTGGCCGCCGTCGACGATGCCGGCAACCATGGCCTGCTCGAGATCGACGCCAATGACAATCCGTTGCGCACCCTGCTCAGCGGACCGCTGGCGCAGTTGCGGGACGGCGTCGCGCGGCTGGGGCAGGCGCCCGGCATCGGCATCGAGCCCGACCTGCCCGCATTGCGGGCCAGCTGCGCCGCCTGAGCGCCGTGTCCAAGGCGTGACAATCCGAATCGAGTTACTACCGCGCCGCGCCGCGGGCGGGCCGCCCCACATAATTTGTCGCATCCCGCCGCGCGCCGCCGCAACGGCGGCCGCCAGAACTCTTTAGGATGATCGCGAAGTCTTCAACCCAGGGAGCACGCAATGAGATTCGGTCATCGGCAGGTCATCGGCGCAGCGGCAGTGATCGTGGCGCAGTGGGCGGCGGGCGGGGCGCACGCGCAATTGCTCGACGCGGTCAAGGGCCAGATGGGCGGCGGCCAGGATGGGGCCTCGGCCGGCGGCGTGGCGCAGGGCCTGGGCGGCAATCTGCCGCTGTCTTCCTTGAGCGCGGGCAGCGCCGGCAATGCCGCCGGCGTGCTCGAGTTCTGCATCAAGAACAATTACCTGAGCGGCGGCGACGCGCAGTCGGTCAAGGACCAGTTGATGGGCAAGCTCGGCGGCGAGTCGCAGGCCGCGTCCGACCCGGGCTACAGCGCCGGCGCGGAGGGCATGCTCAAGGGCGGCGACGGCAAATCGGTGGATCTGAGCGGCGGCGGGCTGAAGGAAGAGATCACCCGCCAGGCGTGCGACCAGGTGCTGGAGCAGGGCAAGTCGTTCCTGTAGCGCCGCCGCCCGGCGTTCAGCTGTTGTCGCGGATGTCCTGCGTGGCGCCGTTGTGCTTGACCGATTCGATGCCGCCGTCGCGCGCGGCTTCGGTGCCGTACATCTGGCTGTTGCCGATGACCTGGTTGTTGGCGGCGCGCAGCGTGAAATAGAACTTGCCGTTCGAGGCCGTGGCCGAGTTGTAGCGCGAAGCGTCGCCGCTGTTCTTCTGGACCGAGGCGATGCCGTTTTCGGCCGATGCCTTGGCGGCATACATCTCGCTTGTCAGGATGGTTTCCCCATTGCCCGCCTTGAGGGCGAAGTGGAATTGTCCGTTGCTTGCTTTTTTCAGTTCAAACCAACCTGCCATGATGGGACTCCTTGGTATGAAACGATGGTGCTGACGAGGAGCCCGGCGGGCGAGGCGCCCCGCCGGGTTTCCCGATCATAGGTAATGCGGCGGGTTTTGACTAGGTTTGCCGGGCAGGGGCGCCCAGGCTTTGCATTCTTTGAGCGGCGAGTGCGGCGCGCCCTTGGACGGAATGGCTCCTAGGCGGGCTGGCGCAGCAGGCGGCGCTGGCGGTCCAGCGACACCGACACCAGCCACAGCACGAAGCCGCCCAGGGCCAGCAGGGCGCCCACCCAGCCGGGCGCGCGCCAGCCGTGGCCATGCGCCAGCGCCAGGCCGCCCAGCCAGGGGCCCAGCGCGTTGGCGGTATTGAACGCGGAATGGTTCAGCGCGGCGGCCAGCCCCTGGGCGTCGGCCGCCACGTCCATCAGCCGCGTCTGCAGCACCGTGCCCAGCGCGCCGCCCAACCCCACCAGGAACACCGCGGCGGAGATGGCCCACAGATTGCCGATGGTGAATGTGAACAGCGCCAGCGCGGCCGCGCTGAACAACAGCAGGCCGCCGGCGGTGGGCATCAGGGCGCGGTCGGCGAACCACGGCACCACGATGTTGCCGACCGTCATGCCGATGCCGAACACCGCCAGCACCAGCGGAACGGTCCCGGGAGCCACGCCGGTGACTTCCAGCAGGATGTCGGCCAGATAGGTATAGACGGCGAACAGGCCGCCGAAGCCGATCGCGCCGATGGCCAGCGTGAGCCAGACCTGCCCGCGCTTGAGGGCCCCCAGCTCGCGCAGGGGGCTGGCGTGCGGGTCGGCCGGCGTGGCGGGCGCGAACAGCGCCACCAGGGCCACCGTAAGCAGCCCGGCGGCCGCCACCAGGGCAAAGCCCCAGCGCCAGCCCACCGCGTGGCCCAGCCAGTTGGCCAGCGGCACGCCTACGATGGTGGCGACGGTCAGGCCCAGGAACATGCGGCCCACCGCCTGGGTGCGGCGCTGCTCGGGCACCAGCGACACGGCCACCAGCGCGGCGATGCCGAAGTAGGCGCCGTGCGGCAGGCCGCTCAGGAAGCGCAGCGCCATCATCCATTCGTAGCTGGGCGCGAATGCGCACAGGCCGTTGAACAGCGAGAACATCGTCATCAGCAGGATCAGCAGGGCGCGGCGCGGCAGGCGGGCGGCCAGCACCGTGATGACCGGCGCGCCCACCACCACGCCCAGCGCGTAGGCGCTGATGACATGGCCGGCGGTCGGCGCATCGATGTGCAGGCTCTGCGCGAAATAGGGCAGCAGGCTCATCGTGGCGAATTCGGTGGTGCCGATGGCGAAGGCGCCGATCGCCAGCGCGAACAGCACCAGGCCGGGCGAACGGTGCCCGGTTGGGGAAGCAGTCATGGGGTGATTGTCGAGCAGGATTGGAACGGCCTGCGGGCGGCGGGCCCGCAGGTGCAGGAGGGATTGTAGCTGCCGCGCATGACAGGCAGCTGTCAGCGTCGTGCCGCCGGCCCTGGACGGACAGGCCTAGTCGCGGCGCGGCGCGATGACGCGCAGCCGGTGGCCGTCGGGATCGAGGCCGACGAACGTGTGGCCGATGTCCAGGTCGGTGGGCGGCTGCGCGATGGGAATGCCGCGTTCGGTCCAGTCGGCGTGCAGCGCGCGCACGGTATCGCGGTCGGCCACCGGGATGGCCAGCTCGCCGGCGCGGCCGGCCGACAGCACCCGCGGCGCGACCGTCTGGCGCGCCCACAGGCCCAGCATCAGGCCGGAGTCCAGCTTGAACTTGGCGAAATTCGGCGTGGCGTGCACTGGTTGCTTGTGCAGCAACTCGGTGTAGAAACGGGCGCTGCGGTCCGGGCTGTCGACGTACAGGATAAGCAGGTTGGGATCGGTCATGGAATCCTCCGCAAAGGCAATGACGTCGGCTGGACGCGGCGCGTCGTCGCGCCGGCCAGACGGCATCGTAAATACGCATGCTGTCAGAAACTGTCAGTGGGTACCGCGAGGCGCAGCTAAGGCGGCGCCATGGCCTGCGCCGCCCGCCAGGCCTGCAGCAGCACCTGGCGCCTGCGCGGATAGCGCTCGCCGGATGCCGCCAGGCTGACGATGCGGTCGGCCCGGAAATGCCGGAAGGCCTGGCGCAACTCGCACCAGGCCATCACCAGCCATACATGGTCGAAGCAAGCCAGAGCGAACGGCCAGATGGTGCGCGCCGATTCGATGTCCTGCAGGTCCCGGTAGACGATGTCGAGTTTTTGCTCGGCACGGATCGTCTGCCGCAGGGTGGGCAGCACGGCTGCGTCGATCGGCACCGCGGCGCCGGCGCCGGCCAGGATGATGTCGGCGTCCAGCGCGGCGCGCAGTTCGTCGGGCAACACCGCGGCGATCTTGGCCAGCGCGCTGCAGGCCGCGGCGCTCAGGCGCGCGTCGCCGCGCCGGTCGGCCACCCAGCGCGAACCCAGCACCAGCGCCTCGATCTCGTCTTCCGAGAACATCAGCGACGGCAGTACGAAGCCGGGCCGCAGCAGGTAGCCGCGGCCCGGTTCGGCCTCGATCTGCGCGCCCTGCTCCTGCAGGGTGCCGATGTCGCGGTACAGCGTGCGCAGGCTGATGCCGAGCTCGGCCGCCAGCGCCGCGCCCGTCACTGGATAGCGGTGGCGGCGCAGCAGCTGGATCAGCGCGAACAGGCGGCGGGCGCGGGACATGGGCGGGCCTCAGCCTTGCGCCAGCGCGGTCGATTCGTCCGCGTCGGCAACCGCGAGCGGGCGGCGGCGCGGGGCGCCGCCGGGCAGCTCGAGGCCGTGGGTCAGTTCCAGCGCCTGCCGTTCCAGCAGGCGGCGGTACAGCCCGCCCTCGCGCCGCACCAGCACGTCATGGCTGCCTTCTTCCGCAATGCGGCCGCGGTCCAGCACCAGCAACCTGTCCATGGCGCGCACCGTGGACAGGCGGTGCGCCACCACCAGGGTGGTGCGCCCGGCCATCAGGCGCTCCATGGCCTGCTGGATCAGCGCCTCGCTCTCGCTGTCCAGGCTGGAGGTGGCTTCGTCCAGGATCAGCACCGGCGCATCGGCCAGGAAGGCGCGGGCGATCGCCACGCGCTGGCGCTCGCCGCCCGACAGCTTGACGCCGCGTTCGCCCACCAGCGTCTCATAGCCCTTGGGCAGGGCCATGATGAAGTCGTGGGCGCTGGCCAGCCGCGCCGCCTGCTCGATCTCGGCGCGGCTGGCGCCGGGCCGGGCGTAGGCGATGTTCTCGGCCAGGGTGCGGTGAAACAGCACTGGCTCCTGCTGGACGATGGCGATCTGCCCGCGCAGCGAAGCCTGCTGGACCGCGGCGATGTCCTGCCCATCGATGGTGATGCGCCCCGCATTGATGTCGTACAGGCGCTGGATCAGCTTGATGAACGTGGTCTTGCCCGAGCCAGAGTGGCCGACCAGCCCGACCCGCTCGCCCGGCGCGATACGCACCGAGAAATCGTCATAGAGCGGCGTGGCGTGCGCGCCGTAGCGGAACGTCACATGTTCGAAGCGGATCTCGCCGCGCTCGATGGCGATCGGGCCGGCGCCGGGCCGGTCCGCCACGCCGAGCGGCTGCGCGTGCAGCGACACCAGCTCTTCCATGTCGTTGACCGAGCGTTGCAGGTTGCGGATGTGCATGCCGATGTCGCGCAGGTAGCCCTGCAGGATGAAGAACATGGTCAGCGCGAAGGTGATGTCGCCCACGCTGGCCTGGCCGTCGGCCCACAGCAGCAGCGCCGAGCCCAGGATGGCCGCCAGCATGGCGGCCAGCATGATGCCCTGCACGCCGCCGTTGACCGAGCCGCGCACCCAGCCGCGCCGGGTGCGATGGCGCCACTTGCCCAGCACGCGCGCCAGCCGGGCCTCTTCGCGCCGCTCCGCGCCGAAGGCCTTGACCACCGGGTTGCAGGTGATGGCATCGGCCAGCACGCCGCCCAGGCGCGTGTCCCAGGCGTTGCCCAGCCGCGCGGCCGGCGCCACGAAACTCAGCGACAGCGCCGAGGTCACGCCGATATACAGCAGCGAGCTCAGGCCCACCACCAGGCCCATGACCGGCCAGTACAGGCCCAGCACCAGGGTCGCGCCGACCAGCATGGCCAGCGACGGCAGCAATGCCACCAGCAGCGTGTCGTTGAGCAGGTCCAGCGCCCACATGCCGCGCGTGATCTTGCGCACCGTCGAGCCGGCGAAGCTGTTGGCGTGCCAGTCGGTCGACAGGTGCTGCACCTGGTGGAAGGCGCGCGCGGCCACCGCGCTCATCATCTTGAGCGTGAGCGAGATGATGTTGAAGTACACCAGCTGCAGCAGCAGGGTGCTGATCACGCCGAGCGCGGCGAGGGTCCAGAATGCCGCGGCGGCCGCGTCCCAGGCGGCCGTGCCGGCGGCCACGGCGTCGATCAGCCGGCCGGCGTACAGCGGCGTCAGCACGTCGGCGACCGCCGACAGCAGCACCAGCGCCACGATCAGCAGCACGCGCCAGGGCTGTTCGCGCCAGTGACGGAACGTGAATCCCAGGACATCCTTGAAGGCTTGTCCGCGAAAGTCGATTTTTCTTAGAGCCATTTGTCACGGCCCGGCGCGCCGAGCGCGCCGGGACTTCAATCGGAAGCAGAGGAACAGACCATCCGGCTCGCCGGCGGCGGCCGGCAGGCAAGGCGAAGACGATCTGGAAACGGGCGAGGGCAGCCGTAAGCGCAAGCCTACGAACTAGGAAACATGCGGGCGGCCCAGCGCCAGCGACGACTTAATGGTGTCGTGCGGCCACGCTGGGGATAGCGGTGCGAAATACGGACATCGAACGCCTCCCTGGTGGTGAGTGAAGAGATGGAAGAAGAGAAGAGGGTAGGGAAATACCCGAGGCGCAATCTTATCAGGGTGGTATTGACATTGGCAATATCTGTTGTATGGAAGCACGCCAGGCGCCCATGTCGCGGCGGCGTAATATTTACCGCCGCGCGCGCGGGCCGGGTTGCGCACCGCGCCGGCATCCCCCGGGTACGCTACTTGCGCGGGCGCGGCTTTGTCGTCTTGTCCCAGGAGCCAGCCATGCCCGACATCAACGACGTGCAAGCCGCCATGCGCTTGTGGCACGAAGCCCATACCGCGGTAATGGACTTCTACGAAGCGAACAACATCCTCGAGCCCGGCAAATTTGAAGAATGGCTGGCGCTGCGCGCGGTGGAGGACCAGGTCCGCCAGCAGGCCGACGCGCTCATCGAGCAGGCGCGCAGCCAGCCCGCCTAGCGGCGCGCACGGGGATCCGGCCATGTACACCCATATCCAGATCGGCGCGCGCGACTGGCCGCGCCTGGTGGCTTTTTATGACACCGTGCTGGCGCCGCTGGGGCTGCTGCGGGTCAACTCGATCGACAGCGCCGGCCCGGCCGGCGTGATCTGGCGCCCGCCCACGCTGCGCTGGCCGTCCTTTGTGGTGGCGCCGCCCTTCAACGGCTTGCCGGCCACCTGGGGCAATGGCGCGCAGGTCAGCTTCCGCGCGCTGTCGTGCGACATCGTCGACCGCTGCTGGACGCTGGCGATCGAGGCGGGCGGCCGCAACGAAGGCCTGCCGGGCCTGCGCACCTGGTATGCCCCGGACTTCTACGCAGCTTACTGTCGCGATCCGGAAGGCAACAAGATCGCCTTCGTCTGCGCCGGCGAGCAGGAACCGGACGCGCCGCCGCGCTAGGGCCGCGCCGCGCTAACGCGCTTCGAGCCCGAGGCGGTCGATCGTGCCCGACCAGCGGTCGTATTCGCCATCGATGAACTCCTGGCACTGGGCCGGCGTCTTGTCCATGACTTCGGCGCCCTGGAAGCGCAGGCTGTCGCGCACGGATGGATCTTTCAGCGCGGCCCGCAAAGCCGCATCGAGCTTGTCCAGGACCGCGTCCGGCGTGCCCTTGGGCGCCAACAGCACCTGCCACGTGCCGGCGTCGTAGCCCTTCAAGGCAGGAACACTCTCCGACAGCGTGGGGACATCGGGCAGGGCCGCCGAGCGCCGGGCCGAGGTGACCGCCAGGGCCCTGACCTGGCCGCTCTCGATGAAGGGCAGCGCGCTATTGAACGAACCGGAATACATGAAGCTGGTGTTTCCGGCCGCCAGGTCGGTCAGTGCCGGGCCGTTGCCCTTGTACGGCACGTGCTGAAAATCCAGGTCGAGCCTGGCGGCGACGTCCATGGCGACCAGGTGGTCGATCGAGCCATTGCCCGACGAGCCCATGAAGTACTTGCCCGGCTGGGCTTTTACTTGTTGGTAGAAGTCCCGTGCATCGGCCGCCGCCAGGTTCTTGGCGGCGAGCAGGATCAGCGGCACCGCGACCGAGCAGCCCGCCGCCACGAAGGCCGTCTTGGGATTCAAGTCCTGGCGGTTGAACAGCGCGGGAGCCGTGGTGATGGACGAGGTGCCGTACATCAGGGTGTAGCCGTCCGGTTGCGCCCGCAATAATTCCTGGGCGCCAATGTTGCCGCCGGCGCCCGGGCGGTTCTCGATGACGATGGGGACGCGCAATTCTTCGGCGACTTTCTTGAACAGCACGCGGCCGATGGCATCGGTGGGGCCGCCGGGCGCGAAACCGATGATGAGCGTGATGGCTTTTTCGGGGTAGGCCGCGGCCGCCTGCGCCCATGGGGCGCCCGCGCCCAGCACGGCCAGGCTGGCCGCGCAGATCAGGTTTCTGGACATGGTGAAGTCTCCTCCTTGGGGGCGTTTTTCTAATTGCTGCGCCAAGCCGGCGGATGGGCGCCGTTGGGCGCGGGAGGCAAGTCCCAGCGCGGCGGGGTGAGCGACAGTTGCGCCACCGGCGGCAGTTGCTCCAGCGGGCCATACGCCGATTGGCGAATTTCCAGCGTGGGCGCCAGCGCTTCGGCGAAATGGCGCCGCGGCCGGCGCGGATCGTCATCGAAAGCGGGCTCAGTGCCCAGTTCCTGCACCCACATCGAGGTGCGCGCCAGCGACACTTTGACGTGATAACTGCCGCCCTCGCGGGCACGCCGGATCAGCGCCAGCATGGCGCCGGCGGCGCCCAGGTATCCCGTCAGGTAGTCATTGAGCAAGTAGGTGGGCGCTACGCGCGGCCGCCCGGCGCCGCCCTCGCGCACCGCCACGCCGCTGACGGTCTGGCCCAGTTGTTCGAACCCGCCCCGCGCGGCCCAGGGGCCTTCATCGCCATAGGCGGTCACCGACACGTACACCACCCCCGGCCGGATGGCCGCCGCCTCGGTCGGGCCGAAGCCCCGGCGCGCCATGCTGCCGGGCCGCCATGACTGGACCACCACGTCGGCGCCGGCGATGAGTTCGCGGGCCCGCTGGCAATCGGCGGCGCGGTCCAGGTCGAGGAACGCCGACCGCTTGCCGATATTGGTATCGATGGTCTGGCGGAACGGATCCTGCATGAACGGCGATGTCACGCGCAGGACGTCCGCCCCATGCTCGGCCAGGGTGCGGGCCACGACGGGGCCGGCGATGACATGGCCCAGATCCAGCACGCGCAGGCGTTCCAGCGGACGGTTGGCGGCGCGGGCCGGCTCGGGCGCGCTGTCGTCGATTTTCTGGATCTCGATCGCGGGCCGGCCGGCCAGCAGGCGCCCCTGGGGGTGCGCTTGCCATTCCTCCCGGGTGCGCGCATAGGCGCCCGGCAGCTTGTGCGCGGCGAAAGCGTCTTCCAGGTCGTGGCTATTCCAGCGGCCGATGGCGGCGCCCAGCGAGGCGGCGTTGTTGGGGCATTGCAGCAAGTCGAGCACGCCGTCGCGCAGGTGGGGATACGAGCCAATGGGAAAGAACCAGCGCTGGTCCGCGGTCTGGTAGAAATCGGCCTTCAGTTCGGTCAGCAGCGACAGGGCCGGCAGCACGTAGCCGCTCTGCTTCTGGAAATGGCCCGGGTTCAGCGAGCAGGCCGCCTGCATCCAGTCGATGGCGACGGTCTGCCGTTGGCCGGTGGCCAGGTGCCACCAGCGCTCGATGGCCAGCGCATACGCGCCGATGGCGGCGCCGGCCGAAAGGGTAAGCAGGTGCGGCGAATCGAATACCGGCGGCTCGCCATGAAAACGCAAGCGGGAGGCGATGGGTTCGTCCCATGCGGAGGGCGTGCCGAGCAGGGCGGCAACGGCCTGGTGCGCCTGGCCGGCCAGTGAAATAGAGGAGTCCATGACGATCCCGTGAGAGTGTGGGGCAAAGTCTAGACTTGGGTAATACCCTCGTCCAACATATAATTTGGCACCCTGTAAGATAAAAAATATCTCATGATGAACAGCCGCCTGCTTCGGCAATTCATCGCCGTGGCGGAGGAGCTGCACTACGGCCGCGCCGCCGCGCGCGTGGGCATCGCGCAGTCGCCGCTCAGCCAGGCGATCCAGAAACTGGAGGCGCAAGTCGGCGTGCCGCTGTTCCTGCGCAACAAGCGCACCGTGTCGCTGACGCCGGCCGGCAAGGTCTTTCTCGAAGAGGCCTACCAGTGGTTGAACTACGAGCGCGTAGCCATCGCCCGCACACAGGCCGCGCGCGACGGCCGCACCGGCCAACTGGCGCTCGGCTTCATCGGCAGCGCCGGCTACGGTTTCATGCCCGAACTGATCGGCCACTTCCGCCAGCAATATCCGCAGGTCCGGCTGCGGGTGGTCGAAATGACCACCAAGGACCAGCTCGAGCAGCTCGCCGGGCGCGGATTGGATCTCGGCCTGCTCCGTACGCCGCTGCCGCGCGAGGCCGCGCAGATCGCCACCTGCCTGTACAAGCACGACCGCCTGATGGTCGCGCTGCCCAAATCGCACCCGCTGGCGGGCCAGCGCAGTATCGCGCTCCGGCAACTGGCCGGCGAATCGTTCGTGGCCTTCTCGCGCGAGAAGGTGCCCGCGGCGCATGCCCAGTTGATTTCGGCCTGTTCGGCCGCCGGGTTCCACCCCGATATCGCGCAGGAGTGTTCGCAGGTGGCGGGCGTCATCTGCCTGGTGGCGGCGGGCTTGTCAGTGGCGCTGATCCCCAGCAACCTGGCTTCGCTCATCCATCCCAAAGTCCAGTACGTGCCATTGGCCGACCGCAGCCGTTTCCTCAGCCAGGAAATCTCGGTGGCATGGCGCAAAGACGACGACAATCCGGCCCTGGCGTCCTTCCTGGGCGTGGCGCGCGCACTGGCCGGATGAATGCAGGAGACACATCATGAAATTCAGGCTACGGCAGATGGAGGTCTTTCGCGCCGTCATGCTGACCGGCTCGATCAAGGGCGCCGCCAAGCTGCTGTTCACCTCGCAGCCGGCCATCAGCCGCATCGTCTCGCACACCGAGCAGACGCTCGGGCTGGCGCTGTTCAACCGCGTCAAGGGCAAGCTGGTGCCCACGCCCGAGGCCGAGGCGCTGTTCCGCGAAGTCGACGAGTGCTACCAGTATGCGTTGCGCGTAGATGATTTCGCCCGTAGCCTGGCGCGCGGGCCGTCCGGGACCCTCAACATCGCCTCCAGCCCGTGCCTGAGCCATGGGCTGGTCGCGCGCGCCATCAACCGCTTTGTCCAGCGCTATCCCGGCATTCGCGTCAACTACCGCACCACGCTGCTCAACGACATGGCCCAGGAGGTGCTGAGCAACAAGGTCGACCTGGCGGTGTCGGTGCTGCCGCTGGACCATCCCAACCTGACCGTGCAGCCCTTCACCGAAGGCCGCATGGTGTGCGTGGTGCCGCGCGGCCATGAGCTGGCCACGCAGTCCAGCGTGGCCATCGAGGACCTGGCCCGCCATCCGCTCATCGCCCACCACCCCGGCATTCCGTTCGGCCAGCTCGTCTCGGCGGCGTTCCGCAAGGCCGGGGTCGAGATGACCACGCACATCCATATCCACCAGACCGATGTGGCCTGTTCGCTGGTGCGCGCCGGCGCCGGCGTGGCCATGGTCGACCAGTACACCGCCGAGGGCACGGCCTGGGACGACCTGCGGATCGTGCCGCTGGCGCACGAGATCCCCCTGACGCCCAGCATCGTCCGCTCGGTGTTCGACACGCGCAAGAGCCACGCCGACAAGTTCGTCGACCTGCTGGTCGAGCAGCGGCACGACGCTTAACGCCAGGCTATACCCCACCGCCGAAACAGCACTCGCAGTGCGGCGCGCCGCCGTCTTAGGATGCAGGGCGGCGCTGACGGGCGCCCGCCGGACCGCCGCCATGGCCGCCGGCAACCCACTGCGGAGAATGCTTCACCATGAAAATCGGATTGATCGGGGTCGGCAATATCGGCCGGCATTTCGGCAACAGGCTGCTGGCCGCCGGGCATGAAGTGATCGTGCACGACCGTTCGGCCGAGGCCCGGCAGCGCCTGGTGGAGCAGGGCGCGCAGGCGGCCGACAGCGCCCGCGACCTGGCGTCGCGCGTCGAGATCGTCCTGTTGTGCCTGCCGGTGCCGCGCGCGGTGGTCGAAGTGGCCGCCGAAGTGGCCGAGGGCAGCCAGGCGCGCCTGGTGATCGACCTGTCCACCACTGGTCCGTCGGCTACCCGCGAGGTCGAGGCCCTGCTCAGCGCGCGAGGCATCGCCTTGCTGGGCGCGCCGGTCAGCGGCGGCACCGTGGCGGCCGAGCGCGGCACGCTGGCCGTGATGCCGTCCGGCCCGGAGGCCGCTTATCGCGAAGTGGAAACCTTGCTGCATGTGCTGGGCAAGAACGTGTTCTACCTGGGCGCCGACCCGACCCTGGGCCAGACCATGAAGATCATCAACAACACGCTGTATGCGGCCAGCCTGGTGGCCGCCAGCGAGGCGCTGGTCTATGGCGTCAAGGCGGGCCTCGATCCGCAGACGATGCTGGATGTGCTGAACGTTTCCAGCGGGCGTTCGTTCGCCACGCAGGAGCGCATTCCGCAATGCGTGCTGGACCGCGGCTTCCCGCTGCGCTTCACCACCGAGCTGCTGCACAAGGATGTGAAGCTGTGCATCGACGAGGCAGAGAAGCTGGGCGTGCCGATGCAGGTCGGGCCGGCCGCGCGCCAGTTCCTGGCGTTCGCCATCACCCAGGGCGATGGCGCCAAGGACAACGCCTGCGTCATCCAGCACATCGAGAAATGGGCCGGCGTGCAGGTCGGCCGGGCGCCCCAGCCCTGAGCGCGCTTCGCCGGCACGCGGGGCGGCGGGCGCCGGACGGCGCCCGCGTCCATCACTTTCCTGTTCCCATCAAGGAGCCAAGCATGGCCAAGATCCAGATCCGCAAGAAGCTGCTCAATGTCGAGAGTATTTATCACGAGGGCGGCCCCCCGCGCGCCGAGCCGGTGCGCCAAGGGACCATCGCCGTGGTGTTCCAGAACCCGTACGCCGGCCGCTATGTGGAGGATTTGTCCGGGCTGGTGCGGGATGCCCGCGAACTGGCCAACGAGCTGGTGCCCGAACTGCTGCAGGCCATGGGCGGCGCCGAGCGCATCCAGGCATACGGCAAGGGCGCCATCGTCGGCTTGAACGGCGAGCTGGAGCACGGCGCCATCTGGCACGAAGCCGGCGGCTGGGCCCTGCGCGCGATGCTGCCGACCGCCAAGTCGATCGTGCCCGCGGCCAAGGTGGTGGCCAGCGCCGGCACGCGCCTGCAGATTCCGCTGCATCACATCGAGGCCTGCTACGTGCGCAGCCACTTCAGCACCGTGGACGTGGGCATCATCGACGGCCCGCGTCCGGACGAGTTGCTCTACGCGCTGGTGGTGTCCGACGGCAGCCGCGTGCACGAGCGGCTGGGCGGCCTGCGCGCCGACCAGATCTCGGTAGGCGACGGCCAGCGCTGACCGTTCGCCATTCTTACAACGATACAAGGAGGAGACTCGCCATGCGCAATTCCACGATGATCAAGGCCATGCTGGCCGCCGCCGCCCTGGCCTGCGCCGGCGCGGCGCAAGCCGCCGCCTGGCCGGAGCGGCCGGTGACGCTGGTGGTGCCGCTGTCGGCTGGCGGCAGCACCGACGTGACCGCGCGCCTGCTGGCCGAGAAGCTGCAGGCGCAGCTTGGCCAGCCGGTGGTGGTGGAGAACCGTACCGGTGCCGGCGGCAACATCGGCGCCGCCTATGTCGCGCAGGCCAAGCCGGACGGCTACACCCTGCTGATGTCCACCAGCACGCTGACCACCAATGTCACGCTCTACAAGCACATGCCGTTGAACGTCGAGCAGGACCTGATCCCGGTGGCCCAGGTGGCGCTGATTCCCAATGTGCTGATGGTGAACAAGGACTTCCCCGCGCAGACGCTGGCGCAGTTCGTCGACTACGTGCGCGACAAGAAAGGGCCGCTGTACTACGGCTCGGCCGGCAACGGCACCTCGCAGCACCTGTCCGGCGCCCTGTTCAACAACATGGTGCAAGGCGAGATGGTGCATGTGCCGTACCGGGGCGGCGCGCCGGCCAATGCCGACCTGATGGCCGGGCAGGTGCAGGCGGTGTTCTCGCCGCTGGTAGAGGTGCTGCCCTATATCGAGGGCGGCAAGCTGCGCGCGCTGGGCGTGACCACGCCGCAGCGCTCCGCGCGCCTGCCCGATGTGCCGGCTGTGGGCGAGGCCTTGCCCGGCTTCGAGATCGTGCTGTGGAACGGCGTGTTCGCGCCGGCCGGCACGCCGGCCGGGGTGGTCGACCGCCTCAATACGGCCATCGGCAAGGTGCTGCAGGACCCGGCGGTGCGGCAGACTTTCGCCGAACAGGGGTCGACGCCGGTCGGCGGCTCGCCGACCGAGTTCAAGCAGATCGTTGGCAGCGAGATCGTGAAATGGGGCAAACTGGTAAAGCTTTCCGGCGCCCACATCGATTGATTGTTCCCGGGGCGCGGCCCGGACGGCCCGCGCCCGGCATTTCCCCTGCACAGATTTTCCATGAAACCGCTACTGCTAGTCCTGGTATTCCTGTCTGAAGAACATCGCGCCCTGGTATCCGAGCGATTCGAAATGATCTACGCGCCCAACGAGGGGCTGGGCGCCGACCGGTCCAACGGGGCCGCCCAGATCGCGGCGCACGGCCGCGACATCCGGGTGGTGCTGACCAACGGCACCAACGGGCTGCTGGCCGAGGAGATCGATGCGCTGCCCAACCTGGAGCTGATCTGCACCGTGGGCGTGGGCTATGAGAACGTCGCCGTGGCCCACGCCCGGGCGCGCGGCATTCCGGTGGCCAATGCCGCCGGCACCAACGACGAATGCGTGGCCGATCACGCCATGATGATCCTGCTGGCCGCCGTGCGGCGCCTGCCGTTCCTCAATAGCGGGGTGCGCCATGGCCTGTGGCGCGACGACATCCCGCGCCCGCCGCACGTGTCGTTCCGCCGCCTGGGCATCCTGGGCCTGGGCGCCATCGGCCGCAAGATCGCCCACCGGGCGCGCGGCTTCCACATGGAGATCGGCTATCACAACCGCACCCGCCGCGCCGACTGCGACTATCGCTATTTCGACGATCTGCAGGGCCTGGCGCAATGGTGCGACTTCCTGGTGGTGGCGGCGCCCGGCGGCGCGCAGACCCGCCACATCGTCAATGCCCCGGTGCTGGACGCGCTGGGGCCGGGCGGCGTGCTGGTCAACATCGCGCGCGGCTCGCTGGTCGATACCGAGGCGGTGGCCGCCGCGCTGCGCGATGGTCGTATCATGGCGGCAGCCCTGGACGTCTACGAAGGCGAACCGACGCCACCCGCGTCGCTGCTGGAATTCGACAATGCGGTCCTGACCCCGCATATCGCCGGTATCTCTCCCGAGGCCATCCATGCCTCGGTGCAGCGCTTCCTGGACAACGCAGAACGACATTTCGCCGGGCAGCCCCTGATCTCGCCGGTGCCGTAGCGCCGGCGGCCTTTGAATGGAGAGACAATGATCGGCTTTCACATCCATGCCCGGCGGCGCCAGGTCGCCGCGGAAATCGTGGCCCGTTTCGCCGGCCTGCCGGTGGCCAATATCAGCGACGTGATGTCGCGCATGGCGGCCGGCGGCGCGCGCCTGCGGCCCATGCACGACGGTTCCCCCATGGCCGGCCCGGCGCTGACCGTCAAGACCCGGCCCGGCGACAATCTGATGGTGCACAAGGCGCTGAACCTGGCGCAGCCCGGCGACATCATCGTGGTCGATGCGGGCGGCGACCTCACCAACGCCATCATCGGCGAGATCATGACGACCTACGCGCGGCAGCGCGGCATCGGCGGCATCGTCATCAATGGCGCCATCCGCGATTCGCAGGCCTTGCGCCAATCCAGCTTCCCGGTCTATGCGGCCGGCGTGACCCACCGCGGCCCATACAAGGACGGTCCGGGCGAGATCAACGCCACCATCGCGCTCGACGGCATGGCCATCGAGCCGGGCGACCTGATCGTGGGCGACGCCGACGGCCTGCTGTGCATCCCGTTCGACCAGGTCGAAGCCGTGCACCAGGCGGCGGCCGCCAAGCAGGCCGCCGAAGCCCGCACTTTCGAGGAGATCGCCGCGGGCAGGCTGGACACGAGCTGGATCGATGCCAGGCTGGCCGAGCTGAAGTGCGGCGGCATCTAGGGCAGGCTCACCCCGAAAGGCGCCCTGCCCTGGCCTGGCCGGGGCGCCGGCCGCGTCAGAAGAATTCGTCCAGCAGCCGGTAGAAAGCCAGCCGGGCCTCGTCGACCGGGCCGCCGTAGGCGTCCAGGAACGGCTGCGTCCACTGCGCGCCCAGGTTGTATTGGATGCTCCATGCCGCCAGCGCCAGGTCCTGGTGGCGGTCCGCCACGCCCAGGCGGCCGCAGTCCACGAAGCCGCTGAAGCGGCCGTCGGCCGCCAGCAGGTTGGGCAGGCAGGCGTCGCCGTGGGTGACGACCAAGTCCTCGCGCGCGGGCTGGCCGGCGCACAGGGCGGCGTATGCCTGCGCCGCGCTCTGGCCCATGCGCTCGTCGTCGAAGTCGCTTTCATCGACCAGCCCGGCCTGCACGCGGGCCCGCGCGTGCTCGATGCGCACGGCGCGCCGGTGGTCGAACGGGCAGCGGGCCGGGTTGAGGCGGTGCAGGGCGCGCAGGGCCGCGGCCGCGATGGCGACGATGCGGGCGGCGGGCAGGCCGGGCGTCGAGGCCAGGTCGCGGCCCGCCACCGCGCTCATCAGCAGCCAGTGGCGGCCGGCGGCCTGTGCCGTGCGCAGCACGCGCGGACAATCGATGCCCTGTTGCGCCAGCCAGCGCAGGCGCAGGACCTCGCCCGGCAGTTCGGCCAGGCTGCCGGCGGTCTCGGTCTTGACGTACAGCGGCGGCTGGCCCGCCGCCTCCAGTCGGAACACCGCCGCGTCGGAGCGCCCGATATCCTGCGCCGCCCAGCCGTAGCCGGCCAGCGCGTCGCGCCAGTCCGGCGGCGGGTCGAACGGCGCCGCGTCGTCGAGCGTCATGGGGCGGCCCCGGCCGCCGGGCCGTGCAGCGGCAGCGCCAGTTCTTCCCAGCCGCGGGCGGCGGTATCGCGCAGCACCGCCACGACATGGGTGCAGGTCCGCTCGACCGCGTCTTCCAGCGGCGTGCCGCCCAGCACATGGCCCGCCAGGCGCGCCGCGAACAGGTCGCCGATGCCCTTGGCGGCGCACGGCACCACCGGATGGCTGAACATCCGCCGCAGCGTGCGCGTGACCAGCGCCACCTGCATTGTGCCGGCGGGCCAGTCGCGTGGCGCGGCGCTGGTGACCACCACCCACTCGGTATCGCTGCCGAGCAGCCGGGCCGCGGCGGCCAGCGTCTCGTCGCGCGTGGCCAGGCTGGCGCCGGTCAGCTGTTCCAGCTCGAAATGATTGGGCGTCAGGCCGTGGGCGCGCGGCAGCAGGCGGGTGCGCCAGGCCTGGGTCAGGCGCGGGTCGGTGTAGACGCCGTGGTCGAAGTCGCCGATCACCGGGTCGACGTGCACGCGCAGCCGCGGGTGGGCACGCGCGGCGCGGTCGAGCCAGTCGGCCAGTATCCCGGCCTGGTCGGGATCGCCCAGGAAGCCCACCATGACGGCCCGGGCGCCGGCCAGCACGCCGCGCGCTTCCAGGTCGCGCAGGTAGCCGGCGAACCAGTCGGCGGGGATGGTGCCGCCATGCAGGCTGGAATAGTGCGGCGTATTGCTGAGCAGCACGGTCGGCACGGCCGCCACGCGCAGTCCCATGGCCTGCAAGGTGGGAATGGCGGCATTGTTGCCGACGTGGCCATACACCACCTGCGACTGGATCGAAATGACATCGACGGGCAGGGGGCGCAGGGGCGCGGGAGCGTTCATGATGCCGTGGGCGGGCCCGCGAAGCCGGGCCAGTAATGGCTGTCGGGCAGGGCGCGCGCGCCGAAGATGGCCTGGCCCACGCGCACCGTGGTGGCGCCTTCTTCGATGGCCAGTTGATAATCGCCCGACATGCCCATGGACAATTCGTCCATGGAGACGCCGTCCGGTGCTGCCTGGCGCAGGCGGTCGCGCAGTTCGCGCAGGCGCACGAAGCATGGGCGCACCCGCGCCGGGTCGGGCGAGAACAGCGCCAGCGTCATCAGGCCGCGCACGCGCAGGCTGGCGTACGCCGGCAATGCGCGCACGAAGGCGGCCGCCTGCTCGGGCGCCAGCCCGAACTTGCTGGCTTCGCCGGAAGTATTGACCTGCACCAGCACGTCCAGCGCCCGGCCCTCGGCCTGCAGCCGGCGGTCGAGCGCCTCGGCCACGCGCAGGCTGTCGAGCGCCTGGAACTCGCTGGCGAAGCGCGCCACCAGCTTGGCCTTGTTGGTCTGCAGGTGGCCGATCACCGCCCAGCGCAGGTCGGGCAGGTCGGCCATGGCCTCCCATTTGGCATGCGCTTCCTGGACCTTGTTCTCGCCCAGTTCGCGGCAACCGGCCGCGTAGGCCAGCCGGATGCGCACTTCGTCGATGGTCTTGCTGACCGGCAGCAGGCGCACGTCGGCCGGGGCGCGGCCGGCGCGGGCGCATGCGGCGGCGATATTGGCGCGCACCTGGTCGAGATTGCGGCGCAGGTCGTCGAGCGTGCGGGCGGCGGGGTACGGAGAGGCATCGGTCATTGTGGATCCGGGAAGAAAACGTCAGCGCGCGGTCACCACCAGCACTTCGGCGATCTCGCGGCTGACGGTGCGCAGGCGGTGCGGCAGCTCGGAGTCGAAATAGACCGAGTCGCCGCAGTCGAGCCGGAACTGCCGTTCGCCGACGTGGACTTCCACCGAGCCCTTGAGCACCAGCATGAATTCCTCGCCGGGATGCGGGAACACCGCGCGGTCGGCGGGGAAGCGGCGCGGCGGACGCACCACGAAGGGTTCCATCATGCGCACCTTGCGGCGCCCGGCCATGGACAGGTAGTCGTAGCCGGCGGCGGTGCCGCGGCGCGCCATCGGCTCGCGTTCGGCGGCGCGCACCACGCTGACGGTTTCTTCCTGGGCGTCCGGGTCGGCCCCGACCAGTTGCGAGACGCCGATTTCATAGGCCTGGGCCAGGCGCAGCACGGTGGAGATGGAGGGTTCGCTGAGGCCGCGTTCCACCTTGGACAGGTAGCTTTTGGTCAGCCCGGTGCGCTGGGCCAGTTGTTCCAGCGACAGCGCCTGTTGGCGGCGCAGCGCCCGGAGTCGGTGCGGCAGGTCTTGCATCGGCATGCGAAGGAAAGGCGAACGATCCCGCTAGCATGCCGCAATTCCGGCGGCGCGTCGAGCCGGCTCAGGCAAGCACGTCGGGATGGGCGCGCAAGGCCCGCCGTGCGTAGTAGGCGAAGCCGATCTGCGAGCGCTTCGGCGTCAGGATCCAGTCGTGCGCCTCGCGGCCCAGCTCGGGCGGAATCGGCTGGATGCGGCCGGCCGCCATGGCCAGCAACTGCATGCGCGCGGCCCGCTCGAACTGCAGCGCCAGGACGCAGGCCTCTTCCACCGTGCCGGCGGCCACCAGCATGCCATGGTGCGCCAGCAGGATGGCGCGCTTGTCGCCCAGCGCCGCCGAGATGATCTCGCCTTCTTCGTTGCCGACCGGCACGCCGGGCCATTTTTCCAGGAAGGCCACGTCGCCGTACAAGGTGCAGTTGTCCATGTGCGAGACTTCCAGCGGCACCTCCAGCATCGACAGCGACGCCACGTGCAGCGGATGCGTGTGGATGATGCACTGCACGTCGGGACGGGCCCGATAGATCCACGAATGGAACCGGTTGGCGGGGTTGGGCATGCCGTCGCCATTCAGCACGCGCAAGTCTTCGTCCACTTCGAGCAGGTTGCCGGCGCTGATTTCATCGAAACCCAGCCCCAGCCGCTGGGTGTAGTAGCTGCCCGGGGCCTCGGCGCGCGCGGTGATCTGCCCGGCCAGGCCCGAGTCATGGCCGCCGTCATAGAGGATGCGGCACGTCAGCGCGACGCGCTCGCGCACCGTCCAGCCGGAGTCGCCGAACTGGCGCTGCATTTCCGCCTGGGCTTGCCGCACCAGTTCCTGTTTCGATAATTTCATCGTGTCTGCCATTTCACTTCCTTCTTGCCGCCGCGCGGCGATGTCAACTGATCAGCGGGACATAGCCCGGCAGGGCGCGCATCCGGTCCAGCCAGGATGCCACATGGCGCAGGCCGGACAGGTCGTAGCCGCCTTCGCCGGCCATGCTGGTGTGGGGATAGAGGGCGATGTCGGCGATGGTGGGCGCGTCGCCGGCGATGTAGGGGCCGCGCCCCAGCTGCCCGTCCATGATGATCGCCGCCCGCATGCCGGCCTCGCGCAGGGCGACGATGTGCGCATCGTGGGGCGCCGCCGTGGCGCGCAGGTGCACTTGCAGGCGCGGCTGGGCGAAGTTGTGCATATGCATGGTCTGCTCGAAGCTCAGCCAGCTGGCCACCTGGGCCTGCGCCAGCCGCGACGCCGGCAGCCACGCGGTGTCGCGGCCCAGGTACCACAGGATAGCCTGGGACTCCGCCAGCCAGGCGCCTTCGCGGGTGCGCAGCACCGGCACCTGGCGCAGCGGGTTGATGCGGCCGAACTCGCGGGTCTGCAGGTCGCCGCGCAGGATGTCCAGGCTGCGCCGCACGATCGGCACGCCCATGTAGCCGCACGCCAGGCGCACCTTCCAGGCATTGCCCGAGCGCAGCGTGTCGATCAGTTCCAGCGGCGGGCCGGACAAGGGATGGCAGGGCATGGCGTCACTCCACCCGGATATCGGCGCGGCGGATGATGTCCGTCCATTTCGCCTGTTCGGCGGCGATGAACTGCCGGTACTCTTCCGGCGATCCGCCATACAGTTGCGTGCCCTGCGCCGCCAGGCGCTCGCCCAGGGCTGGCGAGGACAATGCCTTTTGCAGGGCGGCGTTGAGGGTGCGCAGCACCGGCGCGGGCGTGCCGGCCGGCGCATAGAAGGCATTCCAGGAGCTGATCTGCAGGGCGGCGGCCCCGGCCTCGCCGCTGGTGGGCACGCCGGGCGCGGAGGGCAGGGGGCGTTCGGCCGCCACCACCAGCGCGCGCAGGCGGCCGGCCTGCACCTGCGGCATGATCACCGGGCTGGCGTCCATGACCACATCCACCTGCCCGCCGACGGCCGCATTGACGGCTTCGCTGCCGCTCTTGAACGGGACGTGCATGATCCGGATGCCAGCGGTCAGGTTGAGCAGCTCCAGGCCCAGGTGTGGCGAGCTGGCGTTGCCGGCCGAGCCGAAGTTCAGCGCATCCGGGTGCTTCTTGGCGTAGTCGACCAATTGGGCGTAGTCGCGCGGCGCCAGTCCGGCGCGGACGGCGAGCAGGTACGGGGAGCTCGACACCAGGCCCACCGGCGCGAAGTCGCGTTGCGGATCATAGGCGAGCCCTTTGCGGATCAGCGGGTTCACCACTTGCGTGCCCACGGTGCCCATGAACAGGGTGTAGCCGTCGGGCGCGGCGCTGGCGCCAGCCTGGGCGGCGATGACCCCGCCCGCGCCGGGGCGGTTCTCCACCACGACGCTCTGGCCGAGCGCACTGCCCAGTTCCTGACCGACCTGGCGGGCCACGATGTCGGTGATGCCGCCCGCGCCGAACGGCACGATCAGCCGCACGGGGCGTTCCGGGTAGGCCTGGGCCGCGGTGGCGCCGGCGGCGAGCAGCGCCGTGCCCAGGATCTTCGCTATATGCATTGCTTCTCCTTTGCTTTGATTGTAATCAAAAAAGATTCCTATAGGACACAAAGTGTCCTATAGGTTGAGAAGTGTCATCAAGCGATTTGTGATGGGGATTTACCCTGAGCCGCCACCCGCGCGGAGGCGTTCGCGCCGGCGGGGATGTGGTATCCCCGCCGGTATCCCTCAGCCCTGGCCCATGGCGGGGTCGGAGACCGAGTCGCGGCCGTTCTCGACACGGCCGGCAAAGCGACGCGACCAGAGCTTCGAGTCGCCCGCCGTCACCGCGAAGTCATACCAGTTGCCGCTGTCGCCGAGCGGCCAACTCAGTTCGCCGATCTGGCCGGCTGCCACTTGGCGGGTCCAGGGCCCATCGCCGCGGTAGGCCCCGGCCGTCACCGTGAAGGTGACCGCGCCGGCACTGCGGTTGTACAGCCTGGCCTGCACTTCCGGCGGTTCGCACTGGCGGTAGCACACCTGTAGCTCGAGCCCCGCGGTGGCGTCGTCGCGCAGGTCGCCGACGAACTCGCGGTGATAGCCGTTGGGCCCCAGCAGCCAGAAGTGATAGCGGCCGTTGTCCGCGCTCACGTCCAGCGTGTCGTCGAGCTGCTTGCCGGCCTCGACCATGTAGCGGCGCGGGACCTGGTTGAGATGCAGCTTGTCGTAGAGGTGGAAGACCGCGCCGGCCTGGCCGCTATTGGCGAAGGCCAGCGTGACCGTGCCGGCCTGGGCATCGACCCGCGCCGTCGTATGGAGCTCATAGGGCAGGGCGCGCGAGGGGCGCGTGCCGGTCTGCTGGCGCGGCAGGGCCGGGTCGCCCGGCACCGGGATGGGCGGCGCGGCCTCCTGCTGCGCTACCAACTGGTCGGCCGCGTCCTTGGTGGTGCGGCCCGCCAGGGTGGGCAGCAGCTCGCCGTTCGGGTTGGCGAAGTTGAAGGCGCTGGTCAAGTCGCCGCAGATGGCGCGCCGGTAGGCGCTGATGTTGGGCTCTTTCACGCCGAAGCGCTTTTCCAGGAACAGCAGGGTCGAGGTGTGGTCGAACACCTGCGAATTGACCCAGCCGCCGCGGCTCCACGGCGACACCACCCACAGCGGCACGCGCGGGCCGGGGCCGTAGGGCCTGCCGTCCGGCGCCGTATGCTTGGACGAGGCCGGCGCATAGTCGTGGTATTCAAACGCCATGTCGGCCTCGCCCAGCGTCGTCTTGCCGGCCAGGGAGCCGTCTTCGCGGCGCGACGGCGCCGACGGCGGCGGCAAGTGGTCGAAGAAGCCGTCGTTCTCGTCGTAGTTGATCAGCAGCACGGTGCTGGCCCACACCTCGGGGTTGGAGGTCAGGGCGTCCAGCACTTCCTGCACGTACCAGCCGCCCTGGGCCGGGCTGGACGGGCCGGGATGCTCGCTGTAGGTGGACGGCGGAATGATCCACGACACGGACGGCAGCGTGCCGTTCTTCACATCGTCGCGCAGGCTCTGCAGATAGCCGTCCGGCATGGTGTTGCCGAAACCCTTCGCCAGCGGGCTGAGCGGGTCGTCGATGGCGGGGTCGTAGGCCGGCGACACCGCCGGCAGCGCGACCGGCCGGCGCTCGGGCGGCATCGATTCCATGGCCTCGCGCCAGTGGCGGAACGACATCAGCTGGTTGCAGCCGAAGTTGTCCGCCAGGCTCTGGTACACCTTCCAGCTGACGCCGGCCTGTTCCAGGCGGTCGACATACGTGGTCCAGGTCCAGCCTTCGGTGGAGGGGCCCACGTCGTTGCCGCCGTTGTATTCGTTGACGATGGCCGCGTAGTTGTCGCCCGAGGGCCCGTTCGTACCGGTCCAGTAGAACAGCCGGTTCGGGATGGTGCCGGTGTGCATGGAACAGTGATAGGCGTCGCAGACGGTGAAGGCCTCGGCCAGCGCGCGATGGAACGGCACTTCGGCGTCTTCGTAATAGCCCATCGACAGCGGCTGCTTGGCCACCGGCCAGCGGCTCATGCGGCCATGGTCCCAGGCGGCTTGCGCGTCGGTCCATACGTGCGGCGTGCCGCCGGCGCGCTGGGCGTTGCCCTTGCTGCCGTCCAGGTGGTACGGGGTCTCTGTATTGCCGTTGGCATCGGTCTGGTAGAGCACGTTGCTGCCGTTGGCCAGCGGGATCGGGAAGCGGTCGCCGTAGCCGCGCACGCCGCGGAAGGTGCCGAAGTAGCTGTCGAACGAGCGGTTCTCCAGCATCAGCAGCACCACGTGCTTGACGTCCTGCAGGGTGCCGGTGGCATTGTTGGCCTCGATGGCCAGCGCGCGGCGGATCGACAGCGGCAGTGTGGACAGCGCGCTCAGCGCGGCGGTGGTGCCCAGCGAGGCGCGCAGGAACCCGCGCTTGGAAGGATCAAAGGACATGTCGGTTCGATGAAGTCGTGGATGAAAGGGGCGGGGTCAGGGCGCGGGCGCGCAGTGCGCGTCGGCGCTGCATTCGGTGCCGCCGCCGGGCGGTGGCGCGCCCGGCTCGTCGTCATCGGAATCGCCGCTGCCGCAGCCCGCCAGCAGCACGGTCAACGACAGGCCCAGCGCCCATGCCAGCTTGCGCGCGGCGGGCCAACCTTCGGAGCTACTTCGCATCATCGTTTCAGATCACCTGGAAAATGCGCGCGCCCGCGCCTGGGAACGGCGTGCGCGCACGTTGATAAACCATCGGAAAATGGTCCGGCGACTTCCGCAGGACAACGCCTTCCCTTGCCCGGGGGGAGCCGGGCCCAGGTGCGGGAATCAAGAATGGACCCGGAACCGGGCAAAGTGGAGGCTGCGGCCGTCAGGTGCGCCATCCTAGGCGCGAAAGCGTTCACTTTCTTGACAGCGCCACGCCGCCAGGCGAGGCGACAGGTTCGATGATGGCGGGCCTTGTCTTGATTCTGTCATGAGCCATGGCATTTCCCCGCGCGCGGCGGCCTCTGCGCGCTGCCGCGTCGATCAATTTCTCTCACGTTGGCAAACAAGTTTTACAGGTGCTGCGCGCCGCAGGAGCAGGGCGGCGGATGGGCGCGGCATTGTGTCGTCGGTTAGTGCGCATTTATTTAATTCTAAAAAATTTGCTTTTATCAGGATAAAATCCTGTATATCAAAAAATCATCAGAATAAGTATTAACACCTATTCAGAAAATACAGTCGATTCTCTAATCTGCCGTGAAAGCCGGGCCGGCCGGCCCTGCCAATCGGTTGTGGAGCACTCATGGCAGCACGTCCCCCGTCCGCGGAAAAAAGCGCGGCTCCCGAAACCCGGCGCGAACTCGACGCCATCGACCGCCGCATCTTGCGCTTGCTGCAGACGCATGCGCGGGCCACCAACCAGTGGCTGGCGGCCCAGGTCGAGCTCAGCCCCACGCCCTGCCTGGAACGGGTGCGGCGCCTGGAGCGCGAGGGCTATATCCGCGATTACCAGGCCATCCTCGATCCGGCGCGGGTCGGCTATCCCATGCTGATCTTCGCGTTCGTCCTGTTCGACCGCGCGGTGGATGGCGTGTACGAGCAATTCCGCGCCGCCATCGCCGAGATCGGCGAAATCGTTGAGTGCCACATGATCACCGGCGACGTCGATTTCATCATGAAGATCCGCGTGGCGGACATCGGCGCCTTCCGGGTGCTGCTGGAAGACAAGATCCTCAAGCTGCCGGGCGTGCGCATCACGCATTCCTACGTGGCCATGGACGAAGTGAAGACCGGCGTGTCGACGCCGGTCGCCGACTAGGAGGCAGCGATGCGAATCGCCATCGGTGGATTGCTGTTCGAGGGCAACACGTTTTCCCTGGCCCGCACCTCGCTGGCCGAGTTCCGCCAGAACTACCTGTATGAAGGCGACGCCATCCTGTCCAGCCTGCGCGGCGGCGACGTGGAGGTCTCCGGCGCCTTGCAGGTGCTGCAGGCGCAAGGGGCGGAGCTGGTGCCGCTGATCGCCACGCACGGCGGTTGCGGCGGGCAGGTCACGCGCGAGTGCTTCGAGACCCTCAAGGAAAAGCTGCTGGCGCGCCTGCGCGGCCACGCGGTCGACGGGGTGTTCCTGGCCCTGCACGGCGCCATGATCTGCGAGCAGACCGACGACGCCGAAGCCGAACTGCTCGAGGCGGTGCGCGGCCTGGTGGGCGCGGCGCCCATTGTGATCACTTGCGACCTGCACGCGCACATCACGCCGCGCCTGCTGGCCCTGTGCGACGCCATCGTGGGCTACCAGCAGTATCCGCACGACGATCCCTTCGAGACGGGCGTGCGCGCCGCCGGCATATTGGTGCGGGCCGTGGCGGGCGGGGCGCGGCCCGCCATGGCCATGAAGAAGCTGGCCATGCTGGTATCGCCGACCGCCGCCGGCACCCGCGAACGCACGCCCATGCGCGCCATGTACAAGGCCGCGCGGGCCATCGAGGCCCTGCCGGGCGTGCTGGCCCTGAGCTATTTCCCTTCCACGCCATGGGCCGAGCGGGAAGAGGGCGGCACGGCCTTAGTGCTGGTCACCGACGGCGTCCATCCGCGCGCCGGCGAGATACTCGACGGCCTGTGCCGGCAGTTGTGGGCGGCCCGCGCCGAATTCGAGCCAGGCCTGCTGGATTTCGACCAGGCGGTGGCCGCGACGGCGGAGGGGCCGGGCCCCATCATCCTGAGCGAGATGTCCGATGCCGTGGGCGCGGGCGCCGCCGGCGACAGCGCCTACGTGCTGGGGCGCTTCCTGGCCATGGATGCGCCCGGGCCGCTGCTGGTGCAGGTGGTCGACCCCGTGGCCGTGGCCGCTGCCCGCCGCGCCGGCGCGGGCGTCGAACTGAGCTGCGAGCTGGGCAACCGCATCGAGACCCGCTACGGGCCGCCGGTGCCGTTCAGCGGGCGAGTCGAGCGCCTGCTGGATGACGGGGCCTTTACGTATCGCGGCGGCCTGATGGGCGGCATTACCTCGACCATGGGGCCGGCCGCAGTGCTGCGCGCGGCGCGCGCCACGGTGCTGGTCACCAGCCGACCCACCTATGAATACGCGGACGAGCAGTACGCCGCCGCCGGCATCGATATCCGCGAATTCCGCTATGTGGTGGTGAAGAACCCCATGAATTACAAGCAGGCCTATTCCTGGGCGCCGCGCCTGGTGGCGCTGGATACGCCCGGCGCGGGCCGGGCCGACCTGCGCAAGCTGGCGTGGACGCGCTGCCGCCGGCCCTTTTATCCCATGGACGACAGTCCCGGGCCGCTATGGCGCAATAACTGACGCATGCGGCCGCCGCGCGGGGCGCGGGCCGGCCGATTTCCTCCGATTGTCATTCCGGTCCGGATCGCGATGCCGGGCGGGGATCCTTTTGCCTGTCGCAGGCGGTTCATCACGTCCATCTACGCCACCATGACGCATTCTCCTCTCTCCGCGCCGGCCGGCATGTCGCCGGCGGCACTCACCGGGCCGCGGCCGGGCGCCGCATTCATCGACGGCGCCATCGTATCGATGGACCAGGCGCGCATACCCATCCTCGATTGGGGCTTCCTGCATTCCGACGCTACCTACGATGTGGCCCACGTCTGGAACGGCAGTTTCTTCAGGCTCGAGGATCACCTGGACCGCTTCATGCGCGGCATGGAGCGCCTGCGCATGCGCATTCCCTACGACCGGGGCCAGGTCCGCCGCATCTTGATTGATTGCGTGCGCGCCGCGGGCCTGCGGCAAGCCTACGTGGAGATGATCTGCACGCGCGGCACCGCGCCGCTGGGCTCGCGCGACCCGCGCCTGTGCGTGAACCAGTTCTACGCCTTCGCCATCCCGTTCGCCTGGATCGCCGACCCGGCGCAGCGCGAGCGCGGCCTGCGGCTGCGCATCAGCACCGTGCATCGCATCGCGCCGGAATCGATCGACCCGACGGTCAAGAACTACCACTGGCTCGACCTGGTGCGCGGCCTGTTCGAGGCCTACGACGACGGCCACGAGACCGTGGCCCTGACCGACGGCCGCGGCAATGTGGTCGAAGGGCCGGGGTTCAACCTGTTTGCCCTGAGCGGCGGCGTGCTGGTCACGCCGCGGCGCGGCGCGCTGGAGGGCGTTACGCGGCGCAGCGCGATCGAGGCGGCGGACACGCTGCCGGTGCGCGTCGAGCAGCGCGACTTGCCGGCCGACGAGTTGCGCCAGGCGCAGGAAGTCTTCATCACCAGCACGGCCGGCGGCGTCATGCCGGTCGGCTGGATCGATGGCGCGCCGGTCGGCGCCGGCGGCGCGGGCCCGGTCACGCGCCGCATCCGCGATGCCTATTGGCGCATGCACGACGAGCCGCGCTACCGCCTGCCGGTCTATGACCACGCGAATGAAGGCGCGTGATGCAGCACGGGGCGGGCCCGCCGGGCGCGCCTTGCAGTACCGACCTTTTCGAACGGATATCAGGGGAACGCAATGGAAATCTCTTTGACGGGCGCCGCTTCGACGGCCCAGGCCAACGGCGCGGCGCGACGCGTGCTGGGAGCCGGCGCGGTAGGGCATTTCGTGGAGTTCTACGATTTCGCCATCTACGGTTTCTCGGTGGTCACGATCGCCAAGCTGTTCTTTCCGGCGGGCGATCCGGTGGTGGGTATCCTGGCCGCCTTCGCGGTCTACGGCGTGGCGTTCGTGGTGCGCCCGCTGGGCGGCGTGTTCTTCGGCGCGCTGGGCGATCGCATCGGCCGCCGCAAGGTGCTGGCGATCACGCTGCTGTCGATCGGCGCGGCCACCGCGCTGATCGGCCTGTTGCCCAGTTATGACCAGATCGGCATCCTGGCGCCCGTGCTGTTGCTGGTGTGCCGGCTGGTGCAGGGATTTTCCGCCGGCGGGGAGGCGGTGGGCGCGCCGTCGTTCGTGCTGGAGCATGCGCCCGTCGATCGCCGCGCCATGTGGATCGGCATCACCACGGCGATGTCGGCAGTGCCTTCGGTAGTGGCCGGCATCTTCATCCTGGGCCTGACCACGGCCATGCCGGCCGAGGACTATGCCTCCTGGGGCTGGCGCATTCCCTTCCTGGTGGCGGCGCCGCTGTCGCTGGTGGGGCTGTACATCCGCCGCAGGACCGACGAGAGCGACGCCTTCAAGCAAGTGATGGCCAAGCCGGGCGTGAAGGAAAGCAGCCCCTTGCGCGAGACTTTCCGGCACAACCGGCTGCGCATGCTGCAAGTGTTCTTCATCGTGTCGCTCAACGCGCTGACGTTCTATTTCCTGGTCGGCTACTTCGTCACGTACCTGCAGACCGTAGCCCGGCTGTCCCAGGCGGACGCGCTGTTGTCGAACGCGGCCGGCTTGTTGACGTTCTCGGTGCTGCTGCCGCTGGCGGGCCGCATTTCCGACGCCGTCGGGCGCAAACCCATGTTGCTGGCCGGTGCGCTGGCGGTCGCGCTGGCCAGCCTGCCGGCGTTCTGGCTGTTGACCAGCGGATCGCTGGGCAGCGCCATGGCCGCGCAGGTGCTGCTCGCCGCTGCGCTGTCGCTGTACGGGGGCGGCAGCTATACCTTCTTCGTCGAGCTGTTTCCCACCTCGACCCGCTTCACCGGCGCCGCCATCAGCTACAACGCCTCCTATGCGCTGTTCGGCGGGACAGGGCCGTTCATCGGCACGTTCCTGGTGCGCGAGACGGGCAACCCCGGCGCGCCGGGATACTACCTGGCGGCGGTCGCCATCTGCGTGTTCCTGATCGCCCTGGGCGTGCCGGAAACGGCCCGCCGCGACCTCAGCCACCATTGAGGCCGGGCGCACGGTCACGCGGCGCGGCGGCACGTCGCCGCCGCATAGCCCAGCGCCGCCAGGGCCAGGACCAGCCCGCATGCCAGGGTAACGGCGGCGCCGGATGCAATCGCTGCGCCGCCGATGGCGGTGCCCAGCGCAATGCCGAGGTAAATGGCCGAGGCGTTCAGCGCCACGACCAGCGGCCCATGCGCGGGCGCGCCGCTGATCAGGCGGTGCTGCTGCGCCGGGCTCTGGGCCCAGCTGCTGGCGCCCCACAAGGCCATGGCCGCCGCCACGGCCACTTGCGCCGGATGCGTCATGTGGGCCAGCCCGGCGAGTCCGGCCAGCGCGGCGGCCATGGCAGCATAGGCGAGCAGCAGCACGCGGCGCGCGCCATGCCGGTCGGTGCCGGAGCCCGCAGCATAGTTGCCCGCCACCGCGCCCAGCCCGTATGCGAGCAGCATGCCCGTGACGGCGCCGGCGGGCGTGTCGAGTTCCTGCAGCACCTGTACCGTGTAGGCGTAGGGCGCGTAGCAGGCGGCCATGCCCAGCACGGTCAGCGGCAGGGTCTGCATGACGGCGGGCTGGCGCAGCACGCGCAGCCGCTCGGCCAGCGGCATGGGCGGGTTGCCGCCCAGGCGCGGCAGGCTGGCGCGCACGCCCGCGGCCGCTATCCACGCCACGATGCCCACCGCGGCCAGCGCGACGCGCCAACTGGCGGAGGTGCTGGCCAGGCGGCCTAGCGGCACGCCCAGCGCGGTGGCGACGGTCAGGCCGCCGATCACGATGGCGAGGGCCCGCGCGCGGAACTCCGGCGGCACCAGCGCGGCCGCCACGGCGCCGGCGTTGGGGGTGTAGGCGGCGGCCGCCGCCGCGGCGACGATGCGGGTGGCGATCAGCCATGGCATCGACGTGGCGAGCGCCGAGCCGAGGTTGGCCGCGCCCAGCAGGAGCAGGGCGATGACGAGCAGGGCGCGCCGCGGCGCCGGCGCGGTCGCGGTGGCGATCAGCGGAGCCAGGATGGCGTAGGCCAGGGCGAAGGCGGTTACCGAGTGGCCGGCTACGGCGGGGGTGACCGCGAGGTCGTTGGCCATCATCGGGAGGAAGGCGGCCACGATGAATGCGTCGGTGCCGACGGCGAAGGTGCCCAGCGCCAGGATGGCGATGGCGCCCATGCCGAGCGGGGCGGCGGCGGGCGCGGGTTGGGGTTTATTTTGGATATAAAGCATCCAGATTTACTCCGCAAGAACAGGGACGACGGTCCCGGGAAGAGGTCAGCGCGCCTGGGCCAGTTGCCAGCAGCGCAGGCGTTCAGAGGCGGTGGGGGGCGCCGCGCGCAGCAGGTCGGCCACGGTCTGCGCCGCCAGTTCGCGCCGCCAGGCGGCCTCGGCGCGATGCATGGCCGCCGCGATGCCGCACGGCCGCGCGAATTCGCCGGGCGCCGCGCTGGCGCCGGCGCCGCGCTGGCGGATCTCGGTGCAGCGGAAGGCTGGTTCGGTGCCTTCGATGGCCGTGACGACTTCGAGCAGCGTGATTTGCTGGGGCGCGCGCGCCAGCCGGAAGCCGCCCTTGACGCCGGCGCTGGAGGCGAGGATGCCGGCCTTCACCAGCAACTGCAGGCATTTGTTCAAGTAGGCTGGCGGCAACTCGAAAGCCGCCGCCAGCCGGGACGTCGGCACCGCGGCGTCATCGCGTCCCAGCCAGGCCAGCGTGAGGCAGCAGTGCAGCGCCCATTCGACGCCTTCGCTCATTTTCATTGGCTTGGTCCTTTAATCGGGATAAATAATATCTAGATTAAAAAGCGGGAGTCAAGCGTTGAGGGTTGTCGGTGTGGGCTGTCCGTTCATGGGGGTAGGGCTTGGTGTTCCTGGGGCGTCCTGGGCGGGGCTGGGGAGTGCGGGACGGCCACGTCGCTCGGCTCGGGCGCGCCACCAGGCGCCCTCGGCCCCCTGCGGGGGCTCCCCTCCCTCCAACTGGCCGTCCCGCACTCCCCAGCCCCGCCCAGGACTCACAGCAGCGGCATGCGGTGGGCCGCTGGACCATGGGAGGCCGGGTATGTAGGCGTCAGACACCCCATGCACATCGTCTCTTCAACGCGTATGTAGGTGTCAGACACCCCTTGCAACAGTCCCGCCTACCCGCGCCATCTCGGCAGGGGTGTCTGACACCTGCGGCAACCTCACGTGCATGCCACATAGGTGTCAGACACCCCATGCACACCGTTTCTTCAAGCACGACCGTGCGCCAGGGGTGTCTGACACCTGTCAGCTCAGCACAAGGTATCCGACGTCGACCTACCCGAGATCCTGCGAGCCCGGGCGTGCCGGTGGGGCCTGGGCGGCCAGTTGGAGCGAGGGAAGCCCCCGCAGGGGGCCGAGGGCGCCTGGTGGCGCGCCCGAGCCGAGCGACGTGGCCGACCAGGCCCCACCGGCACGCCCGGGCGCCTCAAGAACTCAATACCCCCAACGCCCCCGAGCATGCCCCTCCTAATCACTAGCGCGGCGGATACGGCGACTCCTGCAGCAACCTCGCCAGGTGCACGCAGTTCAACGCCAGTTCGCGCGTGGCCTGGGCGGTTTTCTTAGGCGTGGCGGGCAAGTCCTGGAAGTCGGTCTTGTGCATGGCCTCGCCGACCCAGTAGGTCACCGCGCCCGCCGGCAGCGTGAAGCCGACGTCATTGAGCGCCTGGAACAGCTCCGCGCTCGCATGGTGGGCGCCGTCCTCGTTGCCCACTACCACGACGCCCGCCACCCGCCCGTAGGGGGCCATGCGGCCGCCGTCGTCCAGCTCGCCCAGGAACGCGTCCATGCGTTCCAGTACGCGCTGGCAGACGCTGGAGGGATGGCCCAGCCAGATCGGCGTGCCGAGGATCAGGATGTCGGCGGCCAGCACGCGCCGCCGCAGCTCGGGCCATTCGTCGCCGGCGCCTTCGTCCGACGTGACGCCCGGGGCAATGGCGTGGTCCACCGCCCGCACCAGGTCGCAGGTGACGCCCAGGCGCCGGAGTTCCTCGGCCACCTGGCCGAGCAGTTTCTCGCACGACGAGGCGGCCGGCGAGGGTTTCAAGGTGCAGTTGATGCCGAGGGCGGTAAGTGGCATGGAAATTCCTTGCGATGGCGCGGCGTCATGCCGCCGCAATGGCCGGCGCGCAGCAAGGGACATGCCTCCTGATGAAACGCGCTGAAACGGATAGGGGCGATGCCGGCCTGCGGGAGGGCCGGGGCGATGTTAAGATAGGAATAATTCTTATTTGTAGTAACTGGCGCGGCCTGGCCCGCGCGCAAGCAGGGATTCGATATGTACAAACAGGCAGGAATGCGCCGCTGGCTGGCCGGCGCGGCGCTGCTGGCGGGGCTGCTGCCCGCGCTGGCTGGCGCGCAGGAAACAATCACCATCAAGGACAGCCACGGCGAAAAATCCGTGCCCCGGCAACCCGCCAAGACCGTCGTGATGGACCTGGCGGTCCTGGACACGCTGCACACCCTGGGCGTCGACGTCGCCGGCGTGCCCCAGGCCACCAAGTGGCCGCCCCTGCTGGCCCAGTACGCCGACAAGCGCTATGCCAAAGTGGGTTCGATGTTCGAGCCCGACTACGAAGCCATCCACCGCCTCGCGCCGCAACTGGTATTCGTCGCCGGCCGCTCCGCGCCCAAGTATGGCGAGCTGGCCCGCCTGGCGACCACGGTCGACCTGACCGTCGACCCTAAGGACCTGGTCGGCAGCGTGGCGCGCAACACCGAAACGCTGGCCGCCATCTACCAGAAGCAGGACATCGCGCGGCAGAAGATCGCCGCGTTGGAATCGTCCATCGCCGCCTTGCGCGAGCGGGCGGGCCAGGCCGGCAACGGCCTCATCATCCTGACCACCGGCGGCAAGATGAGCGCCTACGGTCCCGGCTCGCGCTTCGGCGTCATCCACGACGCCTTCGGCGTCAAGCCCTCCGTCACCGACCTGGCCCAATCCAACCATGGCCAGGCAGTGTCCTTCGAATTCATTGCCCAGACCAACCCCGACTGGTTGTTCGTGATCGACCGCGACGCCGCCATCGGCCGCGAGGGCACCTCGGCCCGCAAGCTGCTGGACAACGAACTGGTGCGCCAGACCAAGGCCTGGAAGCAGGGGCAAGTGGTCTACCTGGACGCCTTCAACTGGTACACCCTCGGCGCCGCCGGGCTGACCGCGCTGCAGCAGAGCGTCGACGAAGTCGCCACCGCGCTGGCCCGCGCCAAGTAAGCGCCGGATCGCGGGTCGTTCATGCCATATCGTCGTGCCGCGACGCCGGGCGGCGGCCGGGCCTATTGGGGCCTGGCCGCCGCCTTGCTGGCGCTGGTGGCGCTGTGCCTGGTCAGCATCGGGCTGGGGGCCGGCGAGTTTTCCTATGCCGCCTTGCTGGGCGGGCCCGATGCGGCGCGCACCTGGCAGCTGCTCATGGTCAGCCGCGTGCCCCGCACCCTGGCGCTGCTGCTGGCCGGGCTGGCGCTGGCCGTGGCGGGCCTGCTGATGCAGATGCTGGTGCGCAACCGCTATGTCGAGCCCTCCACCGCCGGCACCATCGAATCGGCGACGCTCGGCATCCTGGTCGTGACGCTGCTGGCGCCGGGCGCGCCGGTCATCGCCAAGATGCTGGCCGCCACCGGCTTCGCGCTGGCCGGCAGCCTGCTCTTCCTGGCGCTGTTGCGGCGCGTGCCGCTGCGCACCCCGTTCATCGTGCCGCTGGTCGGCTTGATCCTGGGCGGCGTCATCCAGGCCGGCACCACCTACGTGGCATTCCATTACGACCTGCTGCAGTCCCTGCATGCCTGGACGATGGGCGATTTTTCCGGGGTGCTGCGCGGGCGCTACGAATTGCTGTGGATCGGCCTGGCGCTGACCTGCGTCGCCTACCTGGCCGCCGACCGCTACACCGTGGCGGGCATGGGGCGCGAGTTCGCCGCCAACCTGGGTTTGAACTATGCGCGCCTGACTTTCGCCGGGCTGCTCATCGTCTCGGCCATTGCCGCCGTGGTCGTGGTCACGGCCGGCAGCATCCCCTTCCTGGGGCTGATCGTGCCCAACGCGGTCAGCCTCGTCATGGGCGACAACATGCGCCGCGCCATCCCATGGGTGGCGGTGCTGGGCGGCATCTTCGTGCTGGCCTGCGACATCCTCGGCCGCCTGGTGCTGTATCCCTACGAAGTGCCGATCGGCACCGTGGTGGGCGTGGTCGGCAGCGTCCTGTTCCTGTGGCTGCTGCTCAGCCGGAGGGGGCGCCTTGGCTGACATGAGCGCCGTGCCGGGACGCGTCCGCCTGGGCCTGCTGGCCGTGCTGGCGGCCGCCTGCTGCGCCGCCTACCTGAGCATCGGCGCGCGCGGCCAGTGGGATTTCGTCATCCCGTTCCGCGGCGGCAAGCTGCTGGCCATGGCGCTGGTGTCCTATTGCGTGGCGGTCTCGTCGGTGCTGTTCCAGACCATCACCCACAACCGCATCCTCACCCCGGCCATCATGGGCTTCGATGCGCTGTACCTGCTGATCCAGGCGTGCATCGTGTTCGGCTTCGGGCTGTCGGCCATGAACACGCAGGAACCGCTCTGGCAGTTCCTGCTGGAAGTCGGCGCCATGACCGCCTTTGCCTGCCTGCTGTTCCGCTGGCTGTTCACCGGCGCGGCGCGCAGCCTGCACCTGATGATGCTGGTGGGCATCGTGTTCGGCCTGCTGTTCCGCAGCCTGTCGAGCTTCGCCGTGCGGCTCATCGACCCCAACGAGTTCCTGGTGCTGCAGGACCGCATGTTCGCCAGCTTCAACAGCGTGCGCACCGGCCTGCTGCCCTACGCGGCGGCCGCCGCCCTGGCGGTGTCGCTGGCGTTCTGGCGCATGCGGCGCCGCTACGACGTGGTGGCGCTGGGGCGCGACATGGCCGTCAATCTGGGCGTCGACTACCGGCGCACCCTGCTGGGCACGCTGGCCGGCATCGCCGTGCTGGTGGCCGTCTCGACCGCGCTGGTCGGGCCGGTGACGTTCCTGGGGCTGCTGGTCGCCAACCTGGCCTACCGCACCATGGCCAGCGACCGCCACGCCCAGACGGTGCCCGCGGCGGTCCTGTGGAGCATCATCTTCGTGGTGGGCGGCCAGACGCTGCTGGAGCGCGTGCTGGGCCTGAACACGACCGTGAGTGTCATCATCGAGTTCGTCGGCGGCCTGCTGTTTCTCATCCTGATCCTGCGCAAGGGAGGGCGCCCATGATCGAAGTGCAATCCGTCAGCAAGCGCTACGGCGAGACCGCCGTGGTCGACGGCGTCAGCCTGGCGCTGCCCGAAGGCGGCGTCACCGCGATCATCGGGCCCAACGGCGCCGGCAAGTCCACCCTGTTGTCCATGATCAGCCGGCTGTTGCCGTTGTCCGCCGGCCGCGTGCTGGTCGACGGCCTGGACGTGGCCCATGCCGACAGCAAGGAACTGGCGCGGCGGCTGGCCATCCTGCGCCAGGACAACCACCTGCCGCTGCGCCTGACGGTGCGCGACCTGGTCGCCTTCGGCCGGTTCCCGCACAGCGGCGGGCGCTTGACCGTGCAGGACCGCGCCCACATCGAGCGCGCCATCGCCTACCTGGAGCTGGAGCCGCTGGCCGGCCGCTACCTCGACGAGATGTCCGGCGGCCAGCGCCAGCGCGCCTTCGTCGCCATGGTGCTGTGCCAGGACACGCGCTATGTGCTGCTGGACGAGCCGCTGAACAGCCTGGACATGAAGCACGCCGTGGCCATGATGCGCATCCTGCGCCGTGCCGCCGACGAACTGGGCAAGACCGTGGTGGTCGTGCTGCACGACATCAATTTCGCGCTGGCCTATGCCGACCGCATCATTGCCATGCGCCAGGGCAGGGTGGCGCTGCAGGGCCCGCCCGCCATTCTTACCAGCGAGGCGCTGACGGATCTTTACGCGCTGCCGATCGCCGTGCACGAGATCGACGGGCAGCGCATCTGCGTGTATCACCGCTAGGACGTTGCCCTGGGCGGGATATGGGACTTGCGGCAGAGGCCCGGATTCAAAGGGCCGGAAAACCGTCCGCCAACAAAAAACCCGCTACGTCGACGACTTAGCGGGCCTCTTGCGTTGCCTGTTTTTGGTGGAGCGGAGGAGGATCGAACTCCCGACCTTCGCATTGCGAACGCGACGCTCTCCCAGCTGAGCTACCGCCCCAAATCAAGCAAGACCGCAACTATACCTTATTTTTTTCCGCGTGTGAAAGCCGCCGGCCCGCGGTGCCCCCGTGGGCGCGGCCGGCGCATGAGCCCGTACACCGGGTTGCCTGCGCCGTCATGCCCATGACATATTGTTGACGTAGCAACTACATGGCCGATATGATGCGCGCCAGAGGGGCATACAAGAATCGGCGCGATATCCGCGTCCGCCGCCCCTACGCCAGGAGCGAACCGATGGTCAAGCAGTCAGGCGGTGCCAGAATCGTGCGCAGTTTGTTCCAATGCCTGCTGGGGCTGGGCCTGTGCGCCAGTGTCGTGCCCGCGCATGCGCAGGCCGGGTTCCCGTCCAAGCCCATCCACCTGGTGGTGCCGGCGCCGCCGGGCGGCGCCGGCGATACTTCGGCGCGCGCCATTGCCCGCCACATGGCCGGCACCCTGAAGCAGCAGGTCGTGGTCGAGAACAAGCCGGGCGCCGCGGCCACTATCGGTTACCGCAGCCTGGCCAGCGCGGCGCCCGACGGCTATACCGTCGGGCTGGTGCCGGTGGCCGGCACCGCCATCGCCACCGTCACCTACAAGGACCTGCCGGACATCGACCGCGGCTTCGACATCGTGGCGGGCATCGCCGACGCGCCCCATGTGCTGGTGGTGCCGGCTTCGCTGGGCGTCAAGGACATCGAGGGCTTGCTCGCCCTGTTGAAAAGCCGGCCAGGCCACTACAACTACGCTTCGCAGGGCGCCGGTTCGCTGTCGCATATCGAATCGGCAGTGTTCCTGGACGCGGCCGGCGCGTCGGCCACGCACGTGCCCTACAAGGGCAGCGCCGAGGCCCTGCCGGGACTGATCGGCGGCGAGACCAGCCTGATGTTCGACAGCGTGTCCTCGGTCCTGCCGCACGTGCAGTCCGGCAAGCTGGTCGCGCTGGCGACGGCGGCAAGCCGGCGGGTGCCGCAATTGCCCGACGTGCCGACCATGGCCGAGCTGGGCTATGACTTGAAAGCGGACAACGCGTTCGTGCTGCTGGTGCCGGCCGGCACGCCGCCCGCCCATACCCAGGCGCTCACCGAGGCGGTGCGCCAGGCCGTCAATAGCGCGGAAGTGATCGCCACCCTGGAAAACACCGGCATCGTGGCGAAGTTCACCGCGCCCGCGGCGTTCCGCGATGTCATCGCGCAGGAATTCGCGTTGTGGCCCGGCCTGGCCCGCAAGCTGGCCGCTTCGTCCCACTGACGCCGCGCCACCGACCGCGCTTACCGGAATCCGCCATGCCCGCTTTCGACGGCTCTGACTGGGCCTTTCCCTATACCTCGCAACGCATGCCGGCGCTGGCCGAAAACATGGCCTGCACCGAGCAGCCCCTGGCCACGCAAGCCGCGCTGGCCGCATTGGCCGCCGGCGGCAACGCCGTCGACGCCGCCATCGCCGCCGGCATCACGCTGACCGTGGTGGCGCCCTGCATGAACGGCATCGGCGGCGATGTCTTCGCCATCGTCTGGGACGGCGCGCGCCTGCACGGCCTGAACGCCTCCGGCCGGGCGCCGCAGGCGTGGACGCCAGAATACTTCGCCAAGTACAGCGCCATGCCTGCCCGCGGCTGGGACTCGGTCACCGTACCGGGCGCCGTCTCGGGCTGGGTGGCCTTGTCCAGGAAGTTCGGCAAGCTGCCGTTCGGCGACCTGTTCGAAGCCGCCATCCGCTACGCGCGCGACGGCTACCTGGTCACCCCGATCGCGAGCCGGCAATGGCAGACCCAGATCGAAGACATCAAGGGCACGCCGGGCTTCGTCGAGGCCTTCGCGCCCGGTGGAAGGGCGCCCGCGCCGGGGCAGCGCTTCATCTGCCCGGGACAGGCCGCCACGCTGGAAGAGCTGGCCCGCACCCACGGCGAATCGTTCTACCACGGCGCGCTGGCCGAGCGCATCGCGGCGTATGCGCAAGCCACGGGCGGGGCGTTGACGCAAGCCGACCTGGCCGCGCACCAGGCGGACTGGGTCGAGCCGATCTCGATGCCGTACCAGGACATCTCGCTGCACGAAATCGGGCCCAACGGGCAAGGCATCGGCGCCTTGATGGCGCTGGGCATGCTCGAGGCGGTCGACGCCCATCGGCTGCCGGTGGATTCGGTCGATTATTTCCATGCGCAGATCGAAGCCATGAAGCTGGCGCTGGCCGACCTGCAGCGCTATGTGGCCGATAGCCGCCACATGCGGGAAGTCACTGCGCCGCAGTTGCTGGATCAGGCCTACCTGGCGGCGCGCGCGCGCGATATCGATGCCGGGGCGGCCCGGTATCCCGGTCCCGGCCTGCCGCTCAAGGGGGGTACCACCTATCTGACCACCGCCGACGCCAGCGGCATGATGGTCTCGTTCATCCAGTCGAACTTCAAGGGCTTCGGCTCCGGGCTGGTCGTTCCGGACACCGGCATCGCCCTGCACAACCGCGGCTGGGGCTTCAATCTGATTCCCGGCCACCCGAACCAGGTCGGCCCCGGCAAGCGGCCTTTCCACACGATCATCCCCGGCTTCCTGATGCGCGGCGGCCAGCCGTTGATGAGCTTCGGCGTCATGGGCGGGTCGCTGCAGGCCCAGGGCCACGTGCAGGTCACGACGCGCATCGCTCATGGGCAGAATCCCCAGGCGGCGGTGGACGCGCCGCGCTGGCGCATTCTCGAGGACAACGTCACCGTGCTGGTGGAATGGAATTTCCCGGAAGCCGCGGTTGCCGGATTACGCAGCAAGGGCCACCAAGTGACGGTCGCGCCGCGCTTTTCGGATGAATTCGGCGGCGCGCAGGCGATTGCCCGGCTGGCCGATGGCTACCTGGGGGCGTCGGACCACCGCAAGGACGGCCACGCCGGCGGCTGGTAGGGATCGGGCCGCTACCTCAGCGCGCCTTGCCGGACTTCTCCGCGTAGGCCTCTTCCAGCAGCGATTCAGCCTGCTTGATGAGGGTCTGCATGGCTTTTTCGAAAGTCTCCAGTTCGCCGGCGCTCAGGCAACTGGCCAGGCGCTGCTGGCGCGCCAGGCTCAGCGGCATGCCCTGCTCGTACTTTTGCCGGCCCGCCGCCGTCATGTCCACCAGGATGCGGCGGCCGTCAGTGGGGCTGGGCGCGGTGTACACCAGTTTCTTTTCCAGCAGTTCGGCCACGGCCCGGCTGACCTGGCTCTTGTCGTAGCGGCAAAAGTCGGCGATGTCCTGCACGTACTGCGCCCCGCCGTGGGCGATGCACAGCAAGACGCGCCATTGCCGCACCGACAACCCCAGGTTCGTGTCCAGGATGACTTCGATACCGCGATTCAGCAACTGGCTGAGGGTCAGCACACGGTATGCGAGCAGTTCGGTGGGGGCCACGCTGGGCACGGTTTTCTTCGTCTGCGATCGTGCCATGGTGGTTTCCCGGCGGTCCTGGCGCGGCCTCAGGCCAGTTCCAGAGTGGCGACCACCGGGGTATGGTCGGACGGCTGCTCGTTGGAGCGGGGCGCCTTGTCGATGACGCAGGCCACGCAGCGCTGGGCGAGCGGCTCGGACAGCAGGATATGGTCGATGCGCAGCCCGGCGTTGCGGCGGAAGGCGAACTGGCGGTAGTCCCACCAGCTGAAGGATTTCTCCGGCTGGTCGAACTGGCGGAACGAGTCGGTCAGGCCCAGGTCGAGCAAGGCACGGAAGGCGGCGCGCTCCGGCTCGGACACCAGCACCTGCCCGACCCACTTGGCCGGGTTGTGCACGTCCTCGTCGGCCGGCGCCACGTTGTAGTCGCCCAGCAGAGCCAGCCGGGGGTAGGCCTTGAGCTCTTCGGCCAGCCAGCCGCGCAGTTGCCGGAACCAGTCCAGCTTGTACACGTACTTGTCGGAATCGAGCGACTGGCCGTTGGGACAATAGGCGCAGATGACCCGCACGTCGCCGCCCGGCGCGGGCAAGGTTACGGCCAGCAGCCGTTGTTGCGGATCGTCCATGCCGGGAATGTTGCGCACCATGGCCGAGCCCGGCTCGCGCGACAGGATGGCCACGCCGTTATAGGTCTTCTGCCCGGCCCAGACTGCGTGGTAGCCCATGCGCGTGAACTCGTCCAGCGGGAACTTGTCGTCGGCCAGCTTCAGCTCCTGCAGGCACAGGGCGTCCACGGGGTTGGCGGCCAGCCAGTCCAGGACTTGCGGCAGGCGGACTTTCAGGGAGTTGATGTTCCAGGTGGCGAGTTTCATGCGTAGCGAGACGAGAGCGGAGTTGCCCAGATGATACCTGCCCTGGCCGTTAGGGCGCGTCCCGGCGCGTAGCGCCTTGCTGGGCGCGCATGGCCCGCTTGCGCAGCAGCGCGGCGAAGGCCCGGCCGGGCGGAGTCTGGGGCTGCTCGCGGTCCAGCAGCAGGCCCGGGGTGCGCATGGGGGTGGGGCTTTCCATGGGTATCAGGCGCAGCGCGGGGTCGGGGGCCAGGGCGCTCGGGGCCGCGATGGCGCCGACGGGCAGGCGCGCCACCATGCCCAGCATGGCGGCGATGGTATTGGCCTCGGCCACGACGTTGGGTTCGGCGCCCGCGGCGGCGAAACATTCGTCTAGCAGCCGCCGGGTGGAGAAGCTGGCCGGCAGCAGCACCAGGGGCTCGCGATGCAGCTCGATCATGCGGATGCGCTTGCGCGCCGCCAGCGGATGGGACGCCGAGACCACCAGCACCAGTTCCTCATTGAACAGGGGCTCGAACTGCAGGCCGCTGGCCGATTCGGGCCGGTAGGCCACCCCCAGGTCGAGCTGGCCCGCCTCCAGCCGCGCGGCGATCTGGTCCGCCGCCAGTTCTTCGATGATCACTTTCACGGTGGCGTGGCGCTGCAGGAAGCGCGCCACGCAGTCGGGAATGAAGCGCTGGTTGAAGGTGTGGGTGGTGCCCACGCGCAGTTCGCCTGTCATCGCGGCGGCGTTCTGCTTGAGCTCGCTCAGGCCTTGGTCGACCTCGCGCAGCGCGCGCGCCGCGTAAGCCAGGAAGGTCTCGCCCGCGGCGGTGATGACGACGCGCTTGCCCACGCGGTCGAACAGGCGCTGGCCGATCTCGTCTTCCAGTTGGCGGATCTGGTGCGACAGCGTCGACTGGGTCACGTGCACCCGTTCGGCGGCGCGCGTGAAATTCAACGAGCCGGCCAGGGCGATGAAGTAGCGCAGGTGCCGCAGTTCCATGGTTTGCCCATCTAATGATCGATAGCATCAATGGTAAATCCATAAATTAATCATTTCCATGTTTCCTGCGCCATGGCTAGTCTTACGCCGGTACCGAAACCGCAGCAAGGAGCTCCCATGGGGAATGTATTGGACGGCATCCGGGTCATCGAGCAAGGCACTTTCATTACCGGGCCCGCCGCCGGCATGCTGCTGGCCGACCTGGGCGCGGACGTGATCAAGGTCGAACAGCCTCGCACCGGCGATCCGTTCCGCGCCTTCAAGGGCGGGCTGTACAGCCCGCACTACCAGACCTACAACCGCAACAAGCGCAGCATCGAACTCGATGCGCGGGACCCGGCGGACGCGCAGGTATTCGATTCGCTGATCCAGAGCGCCGACGTCTATATCCAGAATTTCCGGCCCGGCACCGCCGAACGCCTCGGCGCCGGCGAGGCGCGCCTGCGCGGATTGAATCCCGGCCTGGTGTACTGCGCCATCAGCGGTTTCGGGCCGACCGGCCCGGCCGCCGGGCGGCCCGCCTATGACACGGTGGCCCAGGCGGCCAGCGGCTTCCTGAACCTGCTGGTCAACCCCGCCAATCCGCGCGTCGTGGGGCCGGCGATCGCCGACGCCCTTACCGGCTTCTACGCGGCCTACGGCATCCTCGGCGCGCTGGTGGAACGGGCCCGCACCGGCCGGGGCAAGCGGGTCGAGGTGTCCATGCTGGAAGCCATGTGCCACTTCAACCTGGATGCCTTCACCCACTACCTGTCGGAAGGCGAGATCATGGGCCCGTACAGCCGGCCCCGCGTGTCGCAGTCGTACACCTTGCGCTGCGCCGACGACAAGTGGATCGCGCTGCACATGTCGTCGCCCGAGAAGTTCTGGCGCGGCCTGGCGGCCGCCATCGAGCGCCCCGGCCTCTTCGACGACGCGCGCTTTGCCACGCGGGAAGGCCGCATCGCGCACCAGGAACAACTGATCGAGCTGCTGGGCGAGGTCTTCGCCACCCAGCCGCGCGATACCTGGTGCCGCCGCCTGCAGGAGCGCGACGTGCCGCACGCGCCCATGTACGACACGTGCGAAGCGCTGGAAGATCCCCAGGCCCGCCACCTGCAGATCGAGATCGAGGGCGTGCACCCACAGCGCGGCCCCTGGAAGACGGTGCGCTCGCCGGTGACGTTCGACGGCCAGCGTCCCACGCACGTGCGGCCGCCGCCCGTGCTGGGCGAACACAACGACGAGATCCGCGCGGCCCTGCGCAATGCCCGGGCTTGACGCCGGCCGTCCATTTCACCATTCCACGACAGCGAGCAGTTCATGAAAATCGGCAAGCAAACGGTGCCCCGCACCTCGATCTGCACTTCTGACGAACACACCATCGTGGTGCGCGGCGCGGACCTGTGCCAGGACCTGATCGGCAAGATGGGGTTTGGCGACTACTTCTATTTGCTGGTGACGGGCCGCTGCCCGGACGCGGCCGCCAGCGCGGTGCTGAACGCCACCCTGGTGGCGATCGCGGAGCATGGCTTGGTGCCCAGCGTGCAGGCCAGCCGCATGACGCTGGCCGCCGCGCCGGATGCGCTGCAGGGCGCGGTGGCCGCCGGAATCCTCGGGTGCGGATCGGTGATCCTGGGCGCGTCCGAGACGGCCGGGCGGCTGTTCCACGAGATCGAGACGCGCGCGGGACCCGACGGCGACATTGGCGCGGCGGCGCGCGCCGTCGTGGCCGAGTACCGGGCGGCCCGGCGCGCCATTCCGGGCTACGGGCACCCGTTGCACAAGGAGCGCGACCCGCGCGTGACGCGCCTGTTCGAGGTGGCGCGCGCAAGCGCGGCCGGCCTGCAGTACGTGGCCATCGCCGAGGCGGTCGAGGCGGTGATTCCGCAGGTCGTGGGCAAGGACCTGCGGTTGAATGTTTCGGCGGCGATCCCGGCCGTGCTGCTGGGCATCGGCTTTCCCCTGGCCGCGCTCAAGGGCGTGCCGATACTGGCGCGCGCCGCCGGCCTCATTGCGCACCTGACCGAAGAGCAGGAGACGCCAATCGGGTTCGCCCTGTCGTACCAGGCTGGCCGCGCGGTGCAATACGAGGGCGCGCTGCCCCCGGGGTTTCCCGCGCAGCGCCCTTAGGCGCTGCAAATCGCGGCGCGCCGCCGGCGTGGCTCGCCGCACATACTCATCATAACGAGGAGACAACCATGAAGCCGCTCGATCACTATTCCAACGTCTGGCGAACGCGCCGCAATTTGCTGGGCGCCGCATTGCTGGCCGGCGCGCTGGGGCTGCCGGCAGCGGCCGCGCAGGCCGCCGCGTTCCCCGAGCGTGCGGTGCGCATGGTGGTGCCGTTCGGCCCGGGCACCACCACCGACACCATCGCGCGCATCGTGGCCGAGGCCATGGCCAAGCCGCTGGGCCAGCAAGTGGTGGTGGAAAATAAATCCGGCGGGGGTGGCACCATCGGCACGGCGCAGGTGGCGCGGGTCCAGCCCGACGGCTATACGCTGGTGATGGGCACGGTGGGCACGCACGCGATCAACCAGGCCCTGTACAAGAATCCGGGCTACGACCCGCTGGAGGACTTCGCGCCGGTGGCGTTCGTGGGCCAGACGCCGACTTTCCTGGTCACGGGAAGCGGCTCGGGCATCCAGTCTCTCAAGGACCTGGCCGCCGCCGCGGCCAAGGCGCCCGGGGTGGCGTTCGCCTCGGCCGGCAGCGGCACGTCGGGTCACCTGGCCGGCGAATTGCTCAAGGCGCGGCTGGGCGGCGAAATGCTGCACGTGCCCTACAAAGAGGGCGGGCTGGCCGTGTCCGACGTGATGTCGGGCCAGGTGCAGTTCATGTTCTACCATCCGGCCGCGGTACTGCCGCACATCCAGGCCGGCAAGCTGCGCGCCCTGGGAGTATCCAGCGCCCGCCGCAGCAGCGCCGCGCCCGATGTGCCCAGCATCGCCGAGCAGACCGGCAGCGATTTCGACTTGGTGGCTTGGTTCATGCTGTACGCGCCGGCCGCCACGCCCGAACCGGTGCTGGCCGTGCTGCGCCAGGCGGTGCAGCAGGCGCTGGGCGATCCGCAGGTGCTCGAGCGCCTGGCCGGGCAGGGCGTCGAACCGGGCGGCGAGTCCACCCGCGACCTGGCCGGTTTCGAACGGGCCGAGATCGCCAAGTGGTCGGACCTGGTGCGGAAATCCGGCGCCCAGGTGAACTGAGGCGAGCCTCGCGCGGGCGTTAGGCGGCAGGCGCGCGGCCTACTGCGTCAGCGTGGAGATGAACGCCGCCGTGCGCGCGTCGCGCGGCCGGCTGAACAGTTCGGCCGAGGGGCCGGATTCCACCACGCGGCCTTCCTGCAGGAACACCGCCTCGCGCGAGATGGCGGCGGCCAGGCGCAGGTCGTGGGTGGCCATCAGCATGGTCATGCCTTCGCTGGCCAACTGCTTGAGCACCTCGACCACTTCGGCCGCCAGGCCGGGGTCGAGCGCCGAGGTGGGCTCGTCGCACAGCAGCACGCGCGGCGAGGGGGCCAGCGCGCGGGCAATGGCCACGCGCTGCTGCTGCCCGCCGGACAGGTTGAGCGGCCAGGCGTCGGCCTTGTCGCGCATGCCCACCTTGGCCAGCAGTTCCAGCGCGCGCTCGCGGGCGCGCTGTCGCGGCCACTTCTGCACCGTGACCAGGCCTTCCATGACGTTGTCGATGACGGTCTGGTGCGGGAACAGCTGGAAGTTCTGGAACACCATGCCGGTCTGCTTGCGCACGCGCTGGACGGCGTCGCGCTCGGGTTTGCGCTGCGGGTCGAACTGCACGGTCTCGTCGCCCAGCTGCAGCGTGCCGCCCTCCGGGATCTCCAGCAGGTTCACGCAGCGCAGCAGCGTGCTCTTGCCGCTGCCGGACGGGCCGATCAGCGCGGTGACGCTGCCTTCGGCGATGGCGACGTCGACCTTGTCCAGCACATGGTGGTCGCCGAAGAATTTGTCGATCTGCGTCAGCGCGATCATCGGTTCCTCTCGGAAAACACCGCGTGCTGGCCGAAGCGCCGTTCCAGCCGCACTTGCGCGGCCGACAGCGCCGAGCTGAACACCAGGTAGATCAGGGCGGCCTCCGTGTAGAGAATCAGGGGCTCGTAGGTGACCGCGGCGATGCGCTGGGCGGCCTGGAAGATCTCCGGCACGGTCAGCACGGCCGCCAGCGAGGTGTCCTTGACCAGCGAGATGAACGAGTTGGCCAGCGGTGGCACCGCCACGCGCGCGGCTTGCGGCAAGACGGTGCGGCGCATGGCCTGGCCGCGCGTCATGCTGAGCGAATAAGCGGCTTCCCATTGGCCCTTCGGGATGGATTCGATGGCGCCGCGGATCACCTCGGAGTTGTAGGCGCCGACGTTGAGCGTGAAGCCGATCAGGGCCGCCGGCAGCGGGTCGAGCACGATCCCCGCGCTGGGCAGGCCGTAGAAGATCACGAACAACTGCACCAGCAGCGGCGTGCCGCGGATCAGCCACACATAGAAACGCACCAGCGCCACCAGCGGGGCCGGGCCGAACAGGCGGATCAGCGCCACCACGAAGGCCAGCACCAGCCCGCCCGCGAAGGACAGCAGCGTCAGCGGCACCGTGAACACCAGCCCCGCGTGCAGCAGGGGCCAGAATGAATCGATCATCAACTGCAGCCAGGCGGGCACGATGGCGTGTCTTCCTTGGAAAGGTGGCGCGGCGGGCGGGGGCGGCCGGGTTTATTGGGCCGACAGGTCGGTGCCGAAGTACTTTTCCGAAATGGCCTTGTAGGTGCCGTCGGCCTTCATGTCGGCCAGGGCCTTGTTGATGGCCGCGCGCAGCTCGGGGTTGCCCTGGCGGATCAGTACGCCCGATTCGCTGAATTCGGCGCTCTTGTCGCTGTCGACGATCTTCACCTTGGCGTTGGGCTTCTGTTTCTTGAAGTCCAGGAACGACAGGTTGTCATTGATGGTGGCGTCGACGCGGCCCGACATCAGCAGGTCGATGCTTTCGTTGAAGCCCTGTACGGCCACCACCTGGGCGCCGTACTTCTGCGCCAACTTGCCGAAATTGCTGGTCAGCGTATTGGCCGAGCGCTTGCCCTTGATGTCCTCGAAGCGCTTGATCTCGGTGTTGTCGTCGCGCACGATCAGCACCGCTTGCGAGGCGATGTACGGGTCGGAGAAGTCGTACTTGGCCTTGCGCGCGTCGGTGATGCCCACCTGGTTGATCACGGCATCGTAGCGCTTGACGTCCAGGCCGGCGATCAGGCCGTCCCACTTGCCCTCGACGAATTCCGCCTTGACGCCGAGCCGCTCGGCGATGGCGCGGCCGATTTCCACGTCGAAACCGGTCAGCTTGCCGGAGGCGTCGTGATACGTGAACGGCGCATAGGTGCCTTCGGTGCCGATCTTGAACACGCCGGCCGACTTGATGGCGGCCAGACCGTCCTGGGCATGGGCGGCGGCCGCCACGGTGAGTTGCAGTAGTCCGGCCAGCAGAATCGAGCGCAATTTCATGGTGGTGCTCCAGTGGATGGTGTCATGCGCGCCGGCGCCGCCTTGTGGGCCGCGCCGGGGGAAACGAACACTGTAACAACCAGCCTATTTTTCCACAAAGCATGAAGAATCGTAAGAATATTGCCCGTGGTTATTAGGCGCGGCCGCGCCCGCGCCGGCCGCCGCGCCGTTCAGCGCGCGCGCAGCAGGCGCAGGCCGTTGGCCACCACCAGCAGGCTGGCGCCCACATCGGCGAACACGGCCATCCACAGGGTGGCGTGGCCGGCGGCCGCCAGCACCAGGAACACCGCCTTGATGCCCAGCGCCAGCGCGATGTTCTGCACCAGGATGCGGTGCGTGGCGCGCGACAGGCGCACGAACTGGCCGATCTTGCGCAGGTCGTCGTCCATCAGCGCCACGTCGGCCGTCTCGATGGCCGTGCCGGTGCCGGCCGCGCCCATGGCGAAGCCGATGTCGGCGCGCGCCAGGGCCGGGGCGTCGTTGATGCCGTCGCCCACCATGCCCACCTTGCCGCCCGCGCCCAGTTTGGCCTCGACGGCGCGCAGCTTGCCCTCCGGCAGCAGCTCGCCGCGGGCCTCGTCGATGCCGGCCTGTTCGGCCACCGCCCGCGCGGTGCGGACGTTGTCGCCGGTCAGCATGAGGGTGCGCACCCCCAGGCGGTGCAAGCCGGCGACTGCTTCGGCGCTGCCGGGCTTGAGCGTGTCGGCCACCGCCGCCAGCGCCACGGCGCGGCGGCCGTCGGCCAGCGCGATGGCGGTCTTGCCTTGCAGTTCCAGGGCCTCGATGCGGGCCTGCAGTTCCGGCGTGGCCACGCTCAGCTCGCGCATCAGGCGCAGGTTGCCCAGGTGCCAGGTCTGTTCGCCGATGCGGCCGCGCACGCCGCGTCCCGGCAGGGCGGCGAAGTCGCGCACTTCCAGCAGCGGGGCGGGCGCCGCGCCGGCGGCATGGGCTTGCGCCACGGCGCGCGAGACCGGGTGGTCGGAGCGCGCGGCCAGGCTGGCGGCCAGCAGGGCCGGCGCGGCCGCGCCGGGTTCCGGCGGGACCAGGGTGTCCAGGTCGGTGCAGACCGGCTTGCCGTGGGTCAGGGTACCGGTCTTGTCCAGCGCCAGCCAGGCGAGCCGGCGGCCTTCTTCCAGGTACACGCCGCCCTTGATCAGGATGCCGCGGCGCGCCGCCGCGGTCAGCCCGCTGACGATGCTGACCGGCGTGGAGATGACCAGCGCGCACGGGCAGGCGATGATCAGCAGCGCCAGCGCGCGGTAGATCGCATCCAGCCAGGGCTGGCCCCAGATGAGCGGCGGCGCCACGGCCACCAGCAGCGCCAGGATGACCACCACCGGCGTGTATACGCGCGAGAAGCGGTCGATGAAGCGCTGCGTGGGGGCGCGCGCGCCCTGGGCCTGCTCGACCGCGTGGATGATGCGCGCCAGGGTGGTCTCGCCGGCCGCGGCGGTGACGCGGTAGTCGAACGCCCCGGTGGTATTGACGGTGCCGGCGTATACGGTGTCGCCCGCTGCCTTGTCGACCGGCAGGCTCTCGCCGGTGATGGCGGACTGGTCCACCGCCGAGGAGCCCTCCGCCACGATGCCGTCGGCGGCGATGCGCTCGCCGGGCCGCACGCGCACCCAGTCGCCATGGCGCAGTTGCACCACCGGCACTTCGGCCCACGAGCCGTCGGCCTGGCGCGCCGTGGCCACTTGCGGCGCCAGGTCGAGCAGGTCGCGCACCGCGTGGCGCGCGCGGTCCAGGGCGCGCGCCTCGATCAGCTCGGCCAGGTTGAACAGGAACATCACCATGGCGGCCTCGGGCCACTGGCCGATCAGGATGGCCCCCGTGACGGCGATGCTCATCAGCGCGTTGATGTTGAGATTGCCGTTGCGCAGGGCGATCCAGCCCTTGCGGTAGGTGCCCAGGCCGCACGCCAGGATGGCGGCCAGCGCCAGCACCGCGGCGACCGCCGTGGGCAGGGCGGCGAAGTGGGCAACCTCCGACAGGGCGGCCAGCACGCCGCCCGCGGCTAGCAGGTAGCCGGCGCGGCGCCGCGCCGGCGCGGGCGGGGCCGCCACCGGCGCATCGTCGGCCAGCACTTCGGGGGTCATGTCCAGCGACTTGATCGCCGCGGTCACGCGGTCCAGGGCGCCTTCGCCGTGCACCACCGTCAGCACGCGCTGCATCAGGTTGAAATGCATGCCGTGCACGCCGGGCAGGGCGTCGAGCTTCTTGCGGATCAGGGTTTCTTCGGTGGGGCAGTCCATCTGCCCGATGCGCAGGCGCGCCAGCCGCTGGCCGGGGCCGGCGCGCAACGGCGCGGCTTCGTCCCGGCGGCCGGCGGCGGCATGGGCGTGGCCGGCATGGGCATGGCCGTGGCCGGCGTGGTCGTGGCCGCAGCAGGCGGGAGAGTCGGAAACAGGGTGATTCATGGCTCGGATCGGGGTCCATTCAAGAGCATTGACGGCATTGCACACCCTGGAGTTACTATAGGGTCAAGCGGCCTCATCCGGCCGATTTCCTGTGGAGGCAGCCATGAAGATCGGCGAACTCGCCAAGGCGGCCGGCACGACCGTCGAAACCGTGCGCTATTACGAAAAAGAGGGCCTGCTGCCCGCCCCGGAGCGCGGCCTGAACAATTACCGCAGCTATGGCGCGCCGCACCTGGAGCGGCTGCGCCTGATCCGCAATTGCCGCGCGCTGGACATGACCCAGGAAGAAATCCGGGCCATCCTGCAGCTGGCCGACAATCATGGGGCCGGCTGCGGCCCCATCAACGAGCTGTTCGACCAGCACATCGCCCACGTGGACGCGCGCATCGCCGAGCTGGTGCAACTGAAAGGCCAGCTCGCGGAGCTGCGCCAGCGCTGCCTGTCGGCGCGGCCGGACACCGACGACTGCGGCATTCTGCACGGCCTGTCCGAGATGCAGGTCGAGGAACGCCCCGAACGCCATACCCACCTCGGCTGAGCGCGGCCAAGACCTTGGCCGGGGCGGGGGGATAGGGGCGGCCCGCGCGGGGGCTGTCGTATGATGAGAATGTTTCTCGAATAGGCTGACGCTTACCCATGACCGTTTCTCCCCTGCATGCCCTGGCTTCCCGCCGCTCCATGAAGTTCCTGCGCGCGCCCGCGCCCAAGCAGGAAGAGCTCGACCAGATTTTCCAGGCCGCCATGAGCGCGCCCGACCACGGCAAGCTGCGCCCCTGGCGCTTCGTGCTGATTCGCGGCGAGGCCATCGGCCGCCTGGCCGACCGCGCCCTGGACGCGGTCAAGCGCAGCGGCGACCCGCGCATGACGCCGGAAAAGGAAAAATCGGTGCGCCAGTGGATGAGCGAGGTGCCGCTGTTCGTGGGCCTGGCCCACAAGATCGACCACGACAACCCCAAGGTGCCGGAACAGGAGCAATTGCTGGCGACCGGCGCCTCGGTGATGAACATCCTGAACGCCACCCACATGCTGGGCTACGGCGCGTTCTGGAGCACCGGCATGGGCACCTACCTGGAGGAAGTCCAGGAGGCCCTGGGGCTGGACCCGCTGGACTACCGCTTCCTGGGTTTCCTGGCGATCGGCACGCCGGCTTGCGCGGTGCCGCCGGCCGAGCGGCCGGACTACCGGGAGTTCGTCACGGAGTGGACCGGGCAGTAGCCCGGCCCGCGGGGCCGCCTGCGTTCAGGCGGTTTCCTGCAAGACGCGCTGCGCTTCCTCGCGCACGCGTTCCGGGGCGGTGCCGCCGATGTGCTTGCGCGCCGCCACCGACCCTTCCAGCGTCAGCACCGCATGGACGTCGTCGCCGATGCCGGGGTGGTAGGCCTTGAGGTCGGCCAGCGGCAGGTCGGCCAGGTCGCAGCCGCGCTGTTCGCAGTCGCGCACGGCATGCGCCACCACTTCGTGGGCATCGCGGAACGGCACGCCCTGCTTGACCAGGTAGTCGGCCAGGTCGGTCGCGGTGGCGAAGCCCTGCAGCGCGGCGGCGCGCATATTGTCGGCCTTGACCTTGATGCCGGCGGCCATGTCCGCGAAGATGGTCAGCGTGTCGCGCAGGGTGTCGACCGTGTCGAACAGGCCTTCCTTGTCTTCCTGGTTGTCCTTGTTGTAGGCCAGCGGCTGGCCCTTCATGAGGGTCAGCAGGGCCATCAGGTGGCCATTGACGCGGCCGGTCTTGCCGCGCGCCAGCTCCGGCACGTCGGGGTTTTTCTTCTGGGGCATGATCGAGCTGCCGGTGCAGAAGCGGTCGGCCAGGTCGATGAAGCCCACGCGCGGGCTGATCCACAGCACCAGCTCTTCGGACAGGCGCGAGACGTGGGTCATGATCAGCGCGGCGGCGGCGCAGAATTCAATGGCGAAGTCGCGGTCGGACACGGCGTCCAGCGAGTTGCGGCACACGCCGTCGAAGCCCAGCGTGCGGGCCACGCGTTCGCGGTCGATGGGGAAGCTGGTGCCGGCCAGCGCGGCGGCGCCCAGCGGCAGCCGGTTGACGCGCTTGCGGCAGTCGGCCAGCCGCTCGGCGTCGCGGCCGAACATTTCGGCGTAGGCCAGCAGGTGGTGGCCGAAGGTGACCGGCTGGGCCACCTGCAGGTGGGTGAAGCCGGGCATGATGGTGCCGGCGTGTTCCAGCGCGACGCTGGCCAGCGCATGGCGCAGCTTGCGCAGCAGGGCGACCAGGCCGTCGATCTCGGCGCGCAGCCACAGGCGGATGTCGGTGGCCACCTGGTCATTGCGCGAGCGGCCGGTGTGCAGGCGCTTGCCGGCGTCGCCGACCAGTTCCACCAGGCGTTTTTCGATGTTCAGATGCACGTCTTCCAGGTCGAGCAGCCACTGGAAGGTGCCGGCGTCGATTTCCGACAGGATCTGGGCCATGCCGCGCTCGATGTCGGCCAGGTCCTGGGCCGGGATGATGCCCTGCGCCGCCAGCATTTCGGCGTGCGCCAGCGAGCCCTGGATGTCGTGGCGCGCCAGGCGCTGGTCGAAATCCACGGACGCCGTATAGCGCTTGACGAGTTCGGAAACCGGCTCGGAGAACCGGGCGGACCAGGCTTGCGCCTTGTTGGCGAACTGGTTTTGGTCGGAAGAGGGTGTTTTTGCCATGATGGGCGGGATTATAGGGCCAGGGGCCGGCCGCGCCAGCCAGGCGCCCGGCGCCGGGCCCACTTGTTGGATAATGCGGCCAGGCCATCTGAAGGAGCCCGGATTTGGCAATCGAATGGGAATGGGAACGCCTGGTGACGCGGCTGGGCGAATACGTGCCGACCCATGCCTGGGGCCAGACGCTGCTGGGCGTCGGCGTGCTGGTGCTGGCGGCCCTGATCGCGCAGTGGGTCGGGGCCCGCATCGTGCTGGCCTGCGCGCACCGGCTGCTGATCCTGACCGGCCGCGAAAACTGGGACAAGGCCCTGCGGCGCCGGCGGGCGTACCAGAACTTCTGGTACGCGGTGCCGTTCGCCATCGTGTCCATGGGCATCGGGCTGGTGCCGCACGTCGAGCCGGCCGCCGCCGTGGTGGGTCGGCTGGCCCACGCCGCCGCCTGGATCTGCATCTTCATGGCGGCCAGCGGTGTGCTGAGCGCCTGGCAGGACACCTATTCCGCCACCACCCGGGCGCAGACGCGTTCCATCAAGGGCTACATCCAGATCGGCAAGCTGATGCTGATCGCCATCTGCACGGTGCTGGTGCTGTCGATACTGCTGGACCGCTCGCCGCTGTGGATGATCTCCGGCCTGGGCGCGCTGTCGGCGGTGCTGCTGCTGGTGTTCAAGGACACGCTGCTGTCGCTGGTGGCCAGCACCCAGCTCACTTCCAACGACATGCTGCGCATCGGCGACTGGATCGAGATGCCCCAGTCGAACGCCGACGGCTTCGTGCGCGACATCGCGCTGCATACCGTCAAGGTGCAGAACTGGGACAACACCGTGACCACGGTGCCCACCTACAAGCTGTTTTCCGAGAGCTACCGCAACTACCGCCACATGTTCGAGTCGGGCGGGCGGCGCATCAAGCGCACGCTGCGGGTGGACGCCACCAGCGTGCGCTTCCTGGCCGACGACGAGGCCGAGCGCCTGATGCGCTTCCGGCTGCTGCACGATTACCTGGCGGCCAAGCGGACCGACCTGCTGCAGGCCAACAGCACGCTGGACGAAGAGTTGGCGCGGCTGCCGGCCAACCGGCGCCGGCTGACCAACATCGGCACCTTCCGCGCCTATGCGCTGGCCTATCTGAAGCGGCATCCGGAGATCCGCCAGGACATGTCGATGATGGTGCGCATGATGGAGCCGCAGTCCGACGGCATTCCCATCGAGGTCTATTGCTTCACCGCCCTGACGGCCTGGGTGGAGTACGAGCGCATCCAGGGCGACGTGTTCGACCACTTGCTGGCGATCCTGCCCGAACTGGGCCTGCGCCTGTACCAGCAGCCCTCGGGGGCCGACATCGGCGCCATGGGCGAGGGCCTGGGCCAGGCGCTGCGGCGCGACCTGGCGCGCGAACGCGCCCTGGACGGCGCGGCCGGGCCGGCGGTGCTAGACGATGCCCCCGGGGCCGGCATGCGATAATTTTCAGTCCGTATTCAACCGATCTGGAACCGTAGTCCATGAGCGCTGCCCGGGTTGCAATCGCGCAAATCAACGCCCACGTGGGCGACATCGCCGGCAATGCGGCCCGCGTGCTCGAGGCCGCCCGCGCGGCCCACGGGCAGGGAGCCGACGTGCTGGTCACGCCCGAACTGGTGCTGACCGGCTACCCGCCCGAAGACCTGCTGCTGCGCCCGCATTTCGTCGAGCGCCAGGAAGCCGCGCTGGCGCGGCTGCGCCAGGACACCGCCGGCCTGGCCGGCCTGCACCTGCTGGTGGGCCACGTGCTGGCGCGCGGCGGCAAGCTGTACAACGCCGCCACGGTGCTGTGCGAAGGCAAGGTGGTCGGCGCGTACTGCAAGCGCGAGCTGCCCAATTACTCGGTATTCGACGAACAACGCTATTTCTCGGCCGACGACCAGCCGCTGGTGTTCGAGGCCAAGGGCGTGCGCTTCGGCGTGAACATCTGCGAGGACATCTGGTTCGACCGCGCGCCGCGCGCCGCCGCCCAGGCCGGCGCGCAGGTGCTGCTGGTGCCCAATGCCTCGCCCTACAACACCGGCAAGCAGGAAGAGCGCCTCCAGGTGGCGCGCCGCTGCGCGCAGGACACTGGCTGCGCCGTGATCTACGCCAACATGGTGGGCGGCCAGGACGAACTGGTGTTCGACGGCGCCTCGTTCGCGCTCGACGCCCAGGGCCGGCCGGCCGCGCGGCTGCCGGACTACGCCGAGGGCGTCGACGTGGTCGAGGCCGATGCCGCCGGCGCGGTGCGGCCGCTGTCGCGCCATGCCGACGTCAAGCCGTACTGCCTGGAAGAGCAGGTCTGGAACGCGCTGGTGCTGGCGGTGCGCGACTACCTGGGCAAGAACGGCTTTCCGGGCGCCATCATCGGGCTGTCGGGCGGCATCGACTCGGCCGTGGTGCTGGCCGTGGCCGTCGATGCCCTGGGCGCCGCCAACGTGCGTACGGTGATGATGCCGTCGCGCTACACGGCGGACATCTCCCAGACCGACGCCAGCGACATGGCGCAGCGCCTGGGCGTGCGCCATGACGACATCGCCATCGGCCCGGCGGTCGACGCGTTCGGCGCCATGCTGGCCCCGCAGTTCGCCGGCCTGCCGGTCGACGCCACCGAAGAGAACATCCAGGCACGCGTGCGCGGCACGCTGTTGATGGCGCTGTCCAACAAGACCGGCCACCTGGTGCTGACCACCGGCAACAAATCCGAACTCACCACCGGCTATTGCACGCTGTACGGCGACATGGCCGGCGGCTTCGCAGTCATCAAGGACGTCCCCAAGACGCTCGTGTACCGCCTGGCCGAATGGCGCAACCGCGAACGCGAAGTCATCCCGCGCCGCATCATCACGCGCCCGCCCTCGGCCGAACTGCGGCCCGACCAGACCGACCAGGACAGCCTGCCGCCGTACGACATCCTCGACGGCATCATGGAGCGCTACATGGAACGCAACCAGTCGGCCGCCGAGATCGTGGCCGCGGGCTTCCCGCAGGCGGCCGTCGAGCAGGTCGTGCGCCTGATCCGCATCAACGAGTACAAGCGCCGCCAGGCGCCGCCGGGGCCGCGCATCACGCCGCGCGCGTTCGGCCGGGATTGGCGCTATCCTGTCACCAACGGGTTCCGGGAAACCGTCTGAATCCGCGCCGCCTTCGATCTTTCCTCAGGACCACAACAACGTGAAACAAGTCACCGCCATCATCAAACCCTTCAAGCTCGACGAAGTCCGCGAGGCGCTGGCCGAGGTCGGAGTCAGCGGCCTGACCGTCACCGAAGTCAAGGGCTTCGGCCGCCAGAAGGGGCATACCGAGCTCTATCGCGGCGCCGAGTACGTGGTCGATTTCCTGCCGAAGATCCGGGTCGAGGTGGTGCTGGCCGACGACATGGTCGAACCGGCCATCGAGGCGGTGATCAAGGCGGCGCGCACCGGCAAGATCGGCGACGGCAAGATCTTCGTCACTCCGGTCGAGCAGGCCATCCGCATCCGCACCGGCGAGAACGGCGAACAGGCGCTGTAAGGGCGCCGGCACGGCCCGGCCGGGATCGGCGGACCCGGCGCGCCAGGCGATGTCCGGCCGACATGGGGATCCCGGTGTCAGGCACCTGCGGAGCCTGACACCTGCCGGTGGGGCAGCACAGGTGTCTGACACCTTGCGTGGGACCCCGGTGTCGGGCACCTGCGGGGCCCGGCACCTGCCGGTGGGGCAACCCAGGTGTCTGACACCTTGCGTGTCAGACACCGCGCACAGCCCTCAGGCTCTCAGCGCACCAGCTGATTCATTTCCAGGATCGGCATCATCACCGCCAGCACGATCAGCAGCACGAAGCCGCCCATCAGCAGGATCAGCATCGGTTCCAGCAGGGCGGTCATGGCCATGGCGCGGCGTTCCAGGTCGCGCGACAGGTTCTGCGCGCCGCGCTCGAGCAGTTCCGGCAGGCGCCCAGTCTTTTCGCCGCTGGCGATCAGGTGGATCAACAACGACGGGAACACCTTCTGCGCCGCCAGCGCGGAAGCCAGCGGCGCGCCTTCGCGCACGCGCTCGGTGGCCTCGTCGACGGCGCGGCGCAGGCGCTCGTTGCCCAGGGTGCGCCGCGCCGCGCCCAGCGCGCCCAGCAGGCTGACGCCGCTGCTGCTGAGGATGGCTAGCGTCGAGGCGAAGCGCGCCACGTCCACGCCCAGCACGAAACGGCCCGCCAGCGGCAGCCGCAGCAGCCGCGCATGCCAGGCTTCGCGGCGCGCCGGCGCGCGCAGCGCCAGGCGCCATAGCGAGAAAGCGGCCACCGCGCCGATGGCGCTGGCCCAGCCCCATTGGCGCACGAAATCGCTCAGCGCCAGCATGATGCGCGTCAGCAGCGGCAATTGCTGGTGCGCGTGGTCGAAGGCGGTGATGACCTGCGGCACCACATAGCCCAGCAGGAACGCCACGATGATGACCGACACGCAGGCCACCACGGCGGGATAGATGAACGCCGTCATCACCTTGCCGCGCAGCGCGTTGCGCTCTTCGATGTAGCCCGCCAGTTTCTCCATCACCTGGGCCAGGTCGCCGGATTCCTCGCCGGCGGCCACCAGCGCGCGATAGATCTCCGGGAAGTCGCGCGGCCGTGTCGCCAGCGCATCGGCCAGCCGGAAACCGGCCCGCACTTCATCGCGCACGCCGGTCAGCGCGGCCGCCACGTGGCGGCTCTCGGCCTGCTCCAGCGTCGCGCTCAGCGCGGCGTCCAGCGGCAGGCGCGCGGCCAGCAGGCTGGCGAGCTGGCGCGTCAGCCAGGCCAGCTCGCTGTCGGACAGGCGGCGCTGCAGCATGCCGGCGCCCGCGCCCTGGCGCGACGCCGCGGCCACCGTCGACAGCGGCACCAGGCCGCGGGCGCGCAACTGGTTGCGCGCGCCGCGCTCGGTTTCGGCATCGAGGGTGCCATGGACGATCTTGCCCACCAGGTCGGTGGCTTCGTAACGGAACGACGGCATGCGAAAAAAGCCCGCGCTTTCAAGGATTTCCAGGCCGCCACATTGACCGCGAAATATGACGATAGTGTTGCAGGGGTACCCCGTATACTCGGCCGCAATTTACCGCTCCTTTGCTGTTCACATATCTCATGCGCCGCCTTAAAAAAACCACCCTGGCTGTCCTGCTCGCCGTTGCGAACGCCGCACTGCCGCTGCCGCCCGTCCATGCCCAGGCGCAGCCGGCCGACCAGCGCGTCAGCCTGAATTTCGTCGACACCGACATTCCCGCGGTGTTGCGCGCGCTATCGCTATTCACGCAGCGCAATTACCTGGTCGACCCGCGCGTCAAAGGCAAGCTCACGCTGGTGTCTGAACGCCCGGTCGACCGCAATACGGCATTGGCCATGCTGGCGGGCGCGCTGCGCATGCAGGGCTACGCCATCGTCGAAGTCGACGGCGTGACGCGCGTGGTGCCCGAGGCCGACGCCAAGCTGCAGGGCAGCACCGTGGTGACGGACGCCCCGCGGCGCAGCGGCGCGCCGGCGCCGGTCCCGATGGCCGAGTTCGCGCGCGAAGCGCGCGGCAGCGAGGTCGTGACGCGCGTGTTCTCGCTCAAGTACGAGAACGCCGCGAACCTGTTGCCGGTGCTGCGGCCGTTGGTGCCGCCCAACAATCCCATCAACGCGTATCCGGGCAACAACACCATCGTGGTGACGGACTACGCCGACAACCTGGACCGGATCGCCCGCGTGATCGCGCGGGTGGACGTGCCCAGCGCCATCGACACCGACGTGGTGCCGGTCAAGTACGGCGTCGCGTCGGACCTGGCCTCGCTGGCCACGCAACTGCTGGACGCGCAGAACAACGATCCGACACAGCGCATCGCCATGGTGGCCGACCCGCGCACCAACAGCGTGCTGGTGCGCGCCGGCAGCCCGGCCCGCACCAAGCTGGCCCGCGACCTGATCGAGAAACTGGACTCGCAATCGGCGCGGCCCGGCAACCTGCACGTGGTGTACTTGCGCAACGCGCAGGCGTCGCGCATGGCCGAAGTGCTCGGCGGGTTGCTGAGCAGCCAGGCGCTCAACGGCGCGGGGGGCGAAGGGGCCGCCCTCGGGCCGAGCACGGGCGGCGGGACGGGCGCCAGTTCGCGCAATCGCGGCAACACATCGACGCGCGGCGCGAGCAGCATCCCGGTAAGCGGCTCCAGCACATCGGGAGGGCTGGGCGGCGGCAGCTCCTTCGGCCAGCAGCAGCAGATCGAGCGCGACGACGGCGGCGCCGGGCAGGCGGTGACGTATTCCGGCGGCGGCGCCACGGTGCAAGCCGACCCGGCCACCAACACGCTGATCATCTCGGCGCCCGAGCCGCTGTATCGCAGCCTGCGCGAGGTGATCGACCAGCTCGACCAGCGCCGCGCGCAGGTGCTGGTGGAAAGCCTGATCGTCGAAGTCAGCCAGGAGAAGGCGGCCGAGTTCGGCATCCAGTGGATGACCGGCGCCGGCAGCCTGGACGGCAGCGGCTTCGTCGGTGGCACCAACCTGGGCGGCAGCGGCATCGGCAGCGCCGGCACCGGCGCCACCACCCTGGACGCGCTGGGGCGCGGCCTGACGCTGGGCCTGGTCAAGGGCACCGTCGATGTGCTGGGCAACCAGGTGATCAACCTCAACGTGCTGGCGCGCGCGCTGCAGAATAGCGGCGAGGCCAACATCCTGTCGACGCCCAACCTGCTGACCCTGGACAACGAACCGGCCAGCATCCTGGTGGGCAAGACAGTGCCGTTCGTCACCGGGCAGTATGTGACTTCCGGCAGCGCCGGCAGCAACAACCCGTTCCAGACCATCGAGCGCGAGGACATCGGCCTGAAGCTGAACATCCGCCCGCAGATTTCCGAAGGCGGCGCGGTGAAGCTGGACATCTACCAGGAAGTCAGCAGCATCGACGAGGCCAGCTCCAGCGAGACCACCGGCCTGGTCACCAACAAGCGCGCCATCGATACCAGCGTGCTGGTCGACGACGGCCAGATCATCGTGCTGGGCGGCTTGCTGGAAGACAGCGTCAGCACCTCCACCAACGCCGTGCCCGGCCTGAGCTCGATTCCGGTGCTGGGGGCGCTGTTCCGCTACGACACGCGGCGCCGCACCAAGAGCAACCTGATGGTGTTCCTGCGGCCCTACGTGGTGCGTGACGCGCGCGACAGCGCCAACGTCACGCTCAACCGCTATGACTACATGCGCCGCGCGCAAAGCCAGGCGCAGCCCGGCAAGCACTGGCTGCTGCCCGACCTGCAGGCTCCGCTGCTGCCGCCGGCGCGCGTGCAGTCCGTGGGCGGCGCCGAGTACGACTTGCGGCCGGAGGCCGCCGCCGCGACCATGCGCCGCGACCCGCCGCGCACCACCCAGACCTTCCGCGTGCGGCAGTTGCCCGAGCCGCCGGGCGGCACCGATCCCAGCCTGCCGATCCGCGCCAATCTGCCGCTGGGCGTCAGCATCGCCACCGACCCGTCCGCGCTATATGCCGAGACGCGCCAGGACACCACCATTCTGCAAGTGGCCTCGGTGGAAAGCCAGGCCGAGGCCGACCGCATTGCCCAGCGCGTGCGCATCAGCGGCCTGAGCGCCTACGTGCAGGTGGGGCCGGGCGGGCAGGGCTTCGTGGTGCGCTCCGATGTGGCGCGCGACGCTACCACGGTGGATACAGCCGTGGCGCTGCTCAGGGAGCTGGGCTACCGGGCCGAACTGGTGACGCACCTGTGAACGCCTACCCGCTGCCGTTCGCCTGGGCGCGCGCGCAGCGCGCCGTGCTGCTGCTGCGGCCCGGGGCCTCGCAATTGACCATCAGCGCGCGCACGCCCGCCTGGGCCATCCGCGAGATCAGGCGCTGCCATGGCGAAGTGCCCGTCACGCAGGTGGACGACGGGCAACTCGAGACGCTGCTCAACGCCGCGTACAGCGATACCGCCGACGCCGCTTCGGTCATGGGCGTGGCCGAGAACGAGATCGACCTGGACCGGCTCCTGCAGGACATCCCCGAAGTAGCCGACCTGCTGGAAACGCAGGACGACGCGCCGGTGATCCGCATGATCAACGCGCTGTTCGCGCAGGCCGCGCGCGATGGCGCCAGCGACATGCACATCGAGCCGTACGAGACCCATTCGGTGGTGCGCTACCGGGTCGACGGCGTGCTGCGCGACGTGGTCAGCCCGCGCAAGGCGCTGCACTCGGCGCTGATCTCGCGCATCAAGATCATGGCCAATCTGGACATCGCCGAGAAGCGCCTGCCGCAGGACGGCCGCATCGCCCTGCGGGTGGGCGGGCGCCCCATCGACGTGCGGGTGTCGACGCTGCCCACCGGCCATGGCGAGCGCGCCGTGCTGCGCCTGCTCGACAAGGAGGCGGGGCGCCTGCAACTGGAGAAGCTCGGCATGAGTCCGGCGGTGCTGGCCCAGCTCGACAACCTGATCCGCCAGCCGCACGGCATCGTGCTGGTGACCGGCCCGACCGGCAGCGGCAAGACCACCACGCTGTACGCGGCGCTGTCGCGCCTGGATGCCTCGACCACCAACATCCTTACCGTCGAAGACCCGATCGAGTACGACCTGCCCGGCATCAGCCAGACGCAGGTCAACGCCAAGATCGACATGACCTTCGCGCTGGCCCTGCGGGCCATCCTGCGGCAGGATCCGGACGTGATCATGATCGGCGAGATCCGCGACCTGGAAACCGCGCAGATCGCCGTGCAGGCCTCGCTGACCGGGCACCTGGTGCTGGCCACGCTGCACACCAACGACGCCACCTCGGCCGTCACGCGGCTGGTCGACATGGGCGTCGAGCCATTCCTGCTCGCCTCGTCGCTGCTGGGCGTGCTGGCCCAGCGCCTGGTGCGGCAACTGTGCCACGAATGCCGCCGGCCGGATACCTTGCCGGATGGGGGCGTGGTCTACCGTCCGGTGGGGTGCCCGGCGTGCAACCACACTGGTTATAGCGGCCGCTCCGGCATCCACGAACTATTCACGGTGGACGAGGACGTGCGGCGCCTGATCCACGAGGGGCGCGACGAACAGGCCTTGCGCGCCCAAGCCCTGCGCGCGGGCATGCGCAGCTTGCGCGACGACGGCCAGCGCTGGGTCGAGGTCGGCGCCACCTCGCCCGAGGAAATCCTGCGCGTCACGCGCGACGCCTGAGCCGGCGGCGCTCAGCGCGGCGTGCCGAAGCGGCTCTTGCCGTCCGACACCGGCCCCAGCGCGCCCAGCAGTCCGGTCAGGGCGGCGCGCTGCGCGTCGCTGGCCCCCGCGGCCGGCTGCGCGATGCCGTGGAACTGCAGCCGTCCCTTGCGCACCTGGCCGCTGCCGGTCAGCTCCAGCACGCCGGCCTCGGTGCCGAGCTGGAGCTCGATCGCGCCGTCGGCCGCGCTGGCACGCAGCCGATAATCGCCGAGCGGACGCACTTGCGACAGGGCGGACGAGGCTTGCGTCCAGCGGCCCACGCCCAGCTCGCCGGCCGGCGGCATGCTGCCCAGCAGGAACGGCCGCCATTGCACTTCGATCTGGCCGCCCGGCGCCACCGTATTGAGCGGTGCGCCAAATGCGGCCAGCACCGCCGCCGGCATCTGCAGGTTCTGCGCCGAGACCGTCACGCCGTTCCAGCCCGGCTGCAGGCGCACCGGGCCGCGCAGCCAGGGGTGCGACAGTTCGAGCGCGCCCGCGCGCCATTGCCAGCGCACCGGCTGGGGCAGCAGGCGGCGGGCCCCGGGCGGGCCCAGCGCGAGCTGCGCGCTGCCGCGCCACACGGTGCCGTCGGCGCCGGCCAGCGCCACCATTGCATCATCGGGTATCAACAGTGTGAACCAGCGGGCCGGCAACACCGGCAGGGCGGCGAGCAGGGCGCTGCAGCAGGCGAGAGCGGCCAGCGGCAGCGAGAAGGAAGCGGGCAGGGACAGACGCATCAGGAAGCAGGGGCAGCGGGGCGCAGGGTGAGTGTGCCGCTCAGGCGGCCCGGCAGGCGGCGGCCGGCCGGATTGGTGGCGCGCGTGAGCTCTGCCTGGGCGACTGACAGCCGCCAGTCGCGCGCGGCGGTGTCGAGCCAGCGGAACAGCGCGGACGATGGCGCCTCGCGCAAGCTCAGCGTCACGCCGGGGTCCGGCGCGGCGCCGGCGGATTCGGCCGGCGCGGCCAGCGTCCACGCTTCGTCGGGCAGGCCTTCGCGCCGCAGGCTGGCCGACAGCTCCTCGGCGGTGGGCATGGCCGGCGCCGCGTTGCCTGCGCCATGGCGCTGCATGGCGCGCACTTGTGCTGTCAGGTCGGCCACGGTGGCGGCCTGGGCGCGCAGCGCCGGCAAGTCGCGCTGCGCCTGCCGCATGGCGGACCAGGCCGGTTCGATCAGCAGCAGGAACAGCAGGGCCAGCGCCGCGACCGCGGTGGCCGCGGCCAACAGGCGCTGCTCGCGCGGCGGGCGCTGCCTGTACCAGGCGGCGGCGCGTTGCCAGCCGGCCTCGGCGCGGCGCGTCCAGGGCGCCAGGCTGGCGCGCAGGGAGGCAGGCAGGTTCATGGGCGGACTCTCGTGATGCGCCAATCGCCGCCGTCGTCGCGCTCGATGCGCGCGCCCAGCGCCGCGGCGCGTTGCAGGATGGCGGACGTCTCGGCCAGCCGGTCGGTCGCCGCGGCCGTGTCCTGGCCGGCGGGGGCGGCATGCAGGCGCAGTGTCAGCGTGGCGTCGCGGTAGGTCATCCGGTCGACTGCGTCGGCGGCGAACGGCAACGCCTGGGCCGCCACGCGCGCCAGCGACAGGAAGTCGTCGCCCGACGCATCGCCCTGGCCCGCCAGCAGCGCGTCGCGCCCGCGTTCGGCCTGGCGCAGCGGGTCCAGCACTACCGGGATGTCGGGGAACGCGTCGCGCACATCGCGTTCCATGGCGCTGCGCAGCGCGTCCGTCTCGCGCTGCAACTGCAGGGCATACAGGTTCAGGCCGGCGATCCAGATCGCCGCGGCGACCCCCAGCCAGGCCGCCGCGCCACGCCAGCGCGACGGCCGGCGCGGCGCCAGGTCCGGCACGGCCAGCGACCAGCCGGGCCCGGGCGCCAGCCAGCGTGGATCGGCGACGTCTTGCAGCGGCGCCGGTTGCGCCGTGTCCGGCGTATCGGACCAGACTTGCAGAGGGTAGAACGCCTGCACCGCCAGGCCGGCCGCCGACAGGCGCTGCCAGGCGGCGCGCAGCGGTTCGCGGGCCATCCAGGCGGCCGTCACGCTGCCGTCGGCGGCGCGGCCGCCGTGGCCCACCGCCAAGGTGTCCAGATCGCCCAGCACCAGCCCCTCCAGCGCGCCGTGCACGGCGGCGGCATGGCGGCTGGCGGGCACGGCCGGCACCGTCAAGGTCGCCACGATCACATCGTCCGGATGCAACATGGCCTGCACCCGCGCGTTCGGAAAGGCGGCCGCCAGCGCGGCCGCCGCCAGGCCGCCGCCGCGCGCCACCCGGCCCTGGCGGTCGATCCAGGCATAGGCCAGCGGCGTACTGTCCGTCCATTCGGCCAGGCGCGGCAGGGCCACGCGCAGCACGTTCTTTACGGTGTTTCTCTTATCCATACAGTTTCAGGAGCGCGCTGGCGGGCGGTGCTGACCAGGGCCTGCATGCTGACGCGCGCGCGCTGGTAGGCCACGGTGCCCGTGGCGAGGAACCATTCGCTGGTGGTGGTGACCGGCGGCACCTGCAAGGGCGGGTCGCCGGTGGACAGCCGGTTGGTGAAGTCGCCGCTGTCGTTGAACCAGCGGCCCCGGTCGCGCTCGCCGGTCACGGCGCGCGCCTGGGCCAGGCTCAGGCCCGGCACCAGGGCCGCGATGACCTCGGGTTCGGCGGTGTTGACGTTGACCAGGCTGGCGGCCGGCAGCAGCGTCATGGTGCGCCGCATGGCGCGCGCGCCAGCCTGGTCGACCTGCAGCAGCGCGGCCAGGTCCTCGATGCCGCGCGGCTGCGGCGCGCGCGCGCCGCCGGCGCTGGTCGCCGGCGTCTCGCCGGGCGCCTGCGGCGCCGCGGGCGCGCGGCCTTGCGTCAGCGCGACGTGCTCGGCCAGCCGCGGGGCGAGCGTGTCGGGCAGGCCCAGGGCGGCCAGCAGGCGCGCCAGCACGTCGAGCTGGGTCTCGTCGACCACGCCGCGCTCGGCCAGGTTGTACAGGTTGTATTTGCCTTGTTCGTCCTGGATGCTGCCCGAGAACACCGCCGCGCGCTCATCGTCGCCGCCTTCGATGCGGGTGTCGAGCACCGGCGTGGACCATAGCTGGTCGCGCCGCACCGTGGCTTCGCGGCGGGCGTTCTCGCCCAGGATCAGGCGGGCCCAGTCGATCCCGCCCAGCAGCAGCCAGCGCGCCTGGATGCGCGCCTGTTCGTTCTCGACCTGGCGGATCGCCGAGGTCTGGCGCAGGAACAGCCCGCTGGTCAGGGCCGCCACGATGGCGACCACGATCAGCGCGCTGACCACCGCCATGCCTTGCTGTCGCGCGCGGCCGGGCGTCATGGCAGCACCACCACGCGCGTGTAGCGCTCGGCCTGGCCGCGCAGGCGCCGCTCGACCGCCACTTCCAGCCCGCTGGCGCGCGTCGTTTCCGGTTGCAGCGGGTCGCGCCAGCCGCGCCCGGGCACCCATGCGCGCAGCGCCAGCGCGGTGGCGCCGGGCATGACCAGGGCGCCTTCGGCCGGTTCGGGCAACGGATAGCGCGCCGCGGCCGCGCCGCTGTAGCGCCACAAGCCGTCGGGCCGCAGGCGCCAGGTGACGCGCTGCCACAGCCCGCCCTGGGGCGTGGCGCGCACAATGTCCAGTAGCGCCGCGCCGGCGGCCTGCGCAACGTGGATGCCGGCCGGTAGCAGCGTGTTGTCGCCGGCGGCGCCGGCCGGCACGCCGGTGTAGGCGCGATTCAGGTCGCGCTCCAGCTGGCCGAGGGTGCGCAGCACGACGGCTTGTTCCTGCGTCTGGTCGTCCAGCCAGGCGCGCGCCGACGATACCTGTTCCAGCCCGCGCCACGACAGCAGGCTGACCAGCGCCATCAGGGCAATGGCGATGAGCACTTCGATCAAGGTAAAGCCCCGCTGGCGCGCAGGGTGGGCGTGGCGCGCGCGTCTCATCGTATTTGCGAGACCAGGCCGGTCAGCTCGGTCAGCGTGGCGCCGCCCTGGCCGCTGTCGCGCACCCGCACGGTCACTTGGCGGAAGTTGCGGTTCAGCGAATTGCGGATCTCCAGTTCGCAGCGCAGCGCCAGGGCGCCCTGCGGGCAGGGCGTGGTCTGGGTGCCGGCGCGCGGAAAAGCCTGCTCCAGGCGCAGTTGCGCCAGGGCGTTCTCGGCCGCCATGAGCGCCAGCGTCTTGTTGCGGATGGCGCGGTTGTTGTCCAGCATGACCTGGGTGGCGCGCATGGCCGCCCCCATGGCCACCGCGATGATGGCCAGCGCCACCAGCACTTCGATCAGCGTGAAGCCGCGCTGCGCCTGCACCGCAGGGCGGCGGCGCCGTTCAGCGGATCGCATAGCCGCCCGCGGCATCGCGTTCGATCCGCACCGTGTCGCCGTTGGCGGCCAGCTCCAGCGCCAGCGGGTCGGCGATCCATTCGGTGCCGAACACGACCGGGCGATCGGGCGCCACGCTCAGCGACACGGGCGGCGCGCTCCAGGCTTGCGGGCGCAGCGCGCTGTCATTCTCGAAGCGGTCCGGCGCGCGCGGGCCGTCGTCCTGGGCCGACAGGCGCGGCGCGCGGCCGCGCCGCTCGAACGACCAGCCGCGCGCATCGGCGCGCCAACGGATGGCGCGGCCATCGCTGCGCGCTTCGCTCTGTGCGACGGCAAAGGCGTCGACCAGGCGTTCGGCATCGCTGCGCAGTTCGCGTCCTGACGACGAGGCGATCGACAGGCTGACCATGGAAGCGCCGATGGCGATGATCGCCACCACCACCAGCATCTCGATCAGCGTGAAGCCGGCTTCAGAGGTCCCACGAACCGATGTCCGCATCATCCTGCTCTCCGCCCGCCTTGTTGTCCGGGCCGAAGGTGAACACGTCGATCTCGCCGCGCACGCCCGGATTCAGGTACTGGTACGGGTGGCCCCACGGGTCATTGGGCAGGCGGTCCAGGTAGGGGCGCCAGTTGCGCGCGCCCTCGGGCTGCTTGACCAGGGCCTGCAGGCCTTCGGCGGTGCTCGGGTAGCGGCCGCTATCCAGGCGGTACAGCTTGAGCGCCTGCATCAGGCCGCTGATGTCCTGGCGCGCGGCCACGCGGCGGGCCTGGTCGGGCCGGTCGAGCACGCGCGGCACCACCAGGGCGGCCAGGATGCCCATGATCACGATCACGACCATGATCTCGATTAGCGTGAAGCCCTGTTGCCGGGCACGCGCGCGCTGGAACTGACGCACAGTGTTTCTCCGCTGGTACGTATGGAAAGCGGCAATGATGCGTCAGAAATATGACAGTAATACTGTCGCCATCAGGGCGCCGGCACGATGCCGGACGGCGCCGCTTGCGCGGGCGCGCTGGCGCGCACGCGCATGCCATTGCGATCCAGCTCGACGCCGGCCGCGGAGACTCCTGCCAGCGCAAGTCCGGGCGCGACTTCCGCGCCGATGCCGTAGGCGCGGGCGGGGCCGCCGTCGACGCTGAGCACCGCCGACCCTTGCGTGCCAGCCGAGATCAAGCCCAATACCGATACCTGCGTGTCGATCGCCTGGTCCGTGCCGAACAGCAGCGCCACGGCCCGCGTGTCCGACGCCGCCGGCGCGGCCGTGGCCAGGGCGGGCGGCAGCGGCGCCGGGCCCGGCGCCAGCAATATGGCGCCCCACAAACCAGCGCCGGCGGCGGCCGCGACGATGGCGAGCACGCGCACGACGCGCGGGGCAGGGGGGGCGGTGAAGGACGGACGCAGGCGCATGCGGGACAGGGATGATGGCTCGATCTGCGCGACCCTACCGCATGCATATGACAGCCATGTGAGCGGCGGCGAGTGTTGCAGGCGGCCGCCACGGCGGGCGCAGTCGGTCAATTGTCATTGTCGACCCCTAGGATCGCCGTGCGGCGCGCCGGGCGCGCCATTGCCTCCGACCAAGGAACCTCCAACCATGAATCTGTCCACTCTGTACCGCCTCGCGGCGGTGGCGCTGTTGTGTACTTCGCTGGCCGCTTGCGGCAGCGGCGATTCCGATGACGACGATGATGTCGCGCCGCCCAATCCCCCGACTACGCCCACCGAGCCGGTGCTGCGCTGCGCGCCCTGAGCGCGGCCGTTTCGACATCATCCAGGATCCTTTCATGCCGCAACATCCTCCCGCCTCGCCGGCCAAGCGCCGGTTCCTGCGCAACAGCGCCATCGCCGCCACCGGCATGGCGACGCTCGCCGCGCTGCCGCCCAGCATCCGTCGGGCGCTGGCGATTCCGGCCAACAACCGCACCGGCACCATCCAGGACGTCGAACACGTGGTGATTCTCATGCAGGAAAACCGCTCGTTCGACAATTACTTCGGCACGCTCAAGGGCGTGCGCGGGTTCGGCGACCGTTTCACCATACCCTTGCCCGACGGGCGCTCGGTCTGGCAGCAGTCCAATGGCGCGCGCGAAGTACTGCCGTATCACCTGGACAGCATGCGCGGCAACGCGCAGCGGGTCGCCGGCACGCCGCACGATTACCCCGATGCGCAGGCCGCCTGGGACGGCGGCCGCATGGACCAGTGGCCACTGCACAAGGAAGACCATTCCATGGGCTATTACCGCCAGGCCGAGCTGGAGTTCCAGTTCGCGCTGGCGGAGGCCTTCACACTGTGCGATGCCTATCATTGCTCCACGCACGGCGGCACCAATACCAACCGGCTGTTCCTGTGGACGGGCACCAATGACCCCGCCGGCGCCGGCAATGGCCCTTCGACCCGCAACCAATGGGATGGCCTGGGCGCTTCCACCGAGGGCTGGACCTGGACCACGTATCCGGAACGCCTGCAGGAGGCCGGCGTGTCGTGGAAGGTCTATCAGAACCTGCCCGACAATTTCACCGACAACTCGCTGGCCGGCTTCCAGCAGTTCCGCCGCGCCAACGAGCAGGCCGGCAACGCGCCCGACGGCGCGCCGTACCCGATGTGGACGCCCTCGATGGACGCCGCCAACCCGCTGTACAAGGGCGTGGCCAACACTATGCCGGACGGCGGCATGTTGCAGGCCCTGCGCGACGACGCCGCCAGCGGCAACCTGCCGCAAGTGTCGTGGGTGGTGGCCCCGGCCGCGTACTCCGAGCATCCCGGGCCGTCCAGCCCGGTCCAGGGCGCCTGGTATATCCAGGAAGTACTGGATGCGCTCACGGCCAACCCGGAGGTCTGGAGCAAGACCGTGCTGCTCATCAATTTCGACGAGAACGACGGCTTCTTCGACCATGTGCCGCCGCCGGCCGCGCCGTCGTTCAACCCGGACGGCTCGATGGCGGGCGCCTCCACCGTGGACACCGCTTTCGAGCGCCACATGGTGGCCTCGCGCCAGGATCCGGCCGACCAGCGCGTCTACGGGCCGGGGCCGCGCGTGCCCATGTACGTGGTTTCGCCGTGGAGCCGCGGCGGCTGGGTGAACTCGCAGGTCTTCGATCACACGTCGGTGCTGCGGTTCCTGGAGGCGCGCTTCGGCGTGGCCGAGGCGAACATCAGCCCCTGGCGGCGCGCCGTGATGGGCGACCTGGCGTCGGCATTCGACTTCGCCACGCCCAACAGCGAGCCGCTGCCCGACCTGAAACTGCTGAGCAAGACGCAGGCCGACTTGATCCGCGCGCAGCAAGAAGCGCTGGCCCAGGTGCCGGTACCGGAAGCGAGCGGCCAGCAACTGCCGGAGCAGACGCCCGGCGTGCGCTATTCGCGGGCCTTGCCCTACGAATTGCACACCAGCGGGCGCGCCGACCCGTCCGGCGCGGCCATGCAGCTATTGTTCGCCAATACGGGCACGGCGGCCGCGGTGTTCCATGTGTATGACCGCTTGCATCTCGATCGCCTGCCGCGCCGCTACACGCTGCATGCCGGTTCGGAACTGGACGGGCGCTGGGACACCCGCGCCGACGGCGGCGCCTACGACCTCTGGGTGCTCGGTCCGAACGGCTACCACCGCCACTTCAAGGGCAACCTGAACGCCGTGGCCGGGCCGCAGTCGGCCAACCCGGAAATCCGTGTCTGCTACGAGATTTCCCAGGGCGACGTCTATGTATCGTTCCTGAACCGCGGCCAGGCGGCCTGCACGTTCCAGGTCGCGCCCAACGCCTACTACACCGGCAACCAGCGCTGGTCATTCGAGGTGGCGGCCGGGGCGGAAGTGCAGCAGCACTGGTCCTTGAAGGACAGCGGCGGCTGGTACGACTTCAGCGTCACGGTGGCCGGCGACGCCGGCTATCTGCGCCGCTACGCCGGGCGCGTGGAAACCGGCAGGCCGTCGATCAGCGACCCGGCGATGGGCCTGCGCGCGTAGCGGAGGCGGCGGCGTCGCTCACGCTTCCGCGCCGGCGCCCGGCGCCCGGGCGCGGAACATCGCCAGGCTTTGCGCGCAGATCTCGCGCGTGATGTCCTGGCGCGCGTGGTCGCGCCGTTCGACCATGCCGATGCCGCGCGCCGGATGCCCCAGCTCGTCCGGCAGCGGCAGGATGCGCAGGTCCGGGCTGGCCTGCCAGTTCGAGCCGTTGAGCAGCGGCAGCAGCGTCACGCCCACTTCCTGGCGCACCAGTTCGACCAGCGTCTCGATGGCATTGAGTTCCAGGAACTCGGCCACCGGCAAGCCGAGCCGCCGCAGCACGCGGTCGATCTGGCGGCCGGTGCGCTGGGTGCGGTCGAAGCGCAGGAAGGGGTTGGCCGCCAGCACCGCGTGGGCGGTCTGGCCCGCGGCCGAGGGCGGCGCCACCACCACCAGCGGTTCTTCATAGAGCGGGGTCCAGCGCATGCTGGTCATCTTGCGGCTGCTCTCCACCACGAAGGCGGCATCCAGCTCGCCGGCCTCGACCTTGCCGGCCAGCTCGCTGGCTTTGCCCGACAGCACCTTGACGTCCAGGCTGGGATGGCGGCGCTTCAGGTGCGACACGACTTTCGACAGCGTGCCCATGCAGGACACGATGGCGCCGATGGAGACCGCGCCGGCCAGCTCGCCGGGCGCATTGCGCGGCAGCTTCAGGCGGTCGTACAGGTCCACCAGTTGCTTGATGTCGGGCAGCAGTTCGCGCCCGGCGGCATTGAGAATGGCCAGCCGCCCGCTGCGGTCGAACAGCTCGCGGCCCAGCTCGGCTTCCAGCGCGCGCATCTGGAAACTGATGGCCGCCTGGGTCAGGGCGACCTGCTCGGCCGCTTCCGAAAACGAGCCATGGTGGGCCACCGCCAGGAAACTGCGCAGGAAGCGGATGCTGCTCATAAAATTAATTTGTATGAGAAATCAAATATTCAAATTGATTTAATTAGAGCACAAGAGTAATTTCGACTGTCTTTTCCCCTTGAGCCTGCGTCCATGAAAACTTTCGACTGGAACAATCCCTATCCTTCGTTCCGGATTCCGCTGTTCGCCCGCAATGTCGTCTCCACTTCCCACCCGTTGGCGGCCCAGGCGGGCCTGCGCATGCTGCTCAAGGGCGGCAACGCGGTCGACGCCGCGATCGCGGCGGCGGCCACCATCGTGCTGGTCGAGCCGGTGTCGTGCGGGCTGGGCGGCGACTGTTTCGCCATTGTCTGGGACGGCAAGGAGCTGCATGGCCTGAATTCCTCGGGCGTGGCGCCGGCCGCCTGGAACGTCGAATACTTCAAGCGCAAGTACGGCACCGGGCCGGACGGCCTGGCCAAGCAGCCCAAGCGCGGCTGGGACGCCGCCACCGTGCCGGGCGTGGTGGCCGGCTGGGCCACCCTGCACGAGAAGCTCGGCAAGCTGCCGTTTGCCGACCTGTTCGAGCCGGCCATCGAGATCGCCGAGCGTGGCTACGCCGTGCCGCCGGTGGTGGCCCACAAGTGGGCGGCCGCGGCGGCCGAGCTGGCCGACCAGCCTGGCTACGCGCAGGCCTTCATGCCCAACGGCCGCGCGCCGGCCGTGGGCGAGCATTTCCGCATCCCCGACGCGGCCTATACACTGCGCCGCATCGCCGCCAGCGGCGGGCGCGATTTCTACGAAGGCGAACTGGCCGAGAAAATCGCCGCCTTCAGCAAGGAGTGCGGCGGCGCCATGACGCTGGACGACCTGCGCGGCTACCGGCCGGAATGGGTCAAGCCCATTTCGAAGGCGTACCGCGGCTACGAGCTGCACGAAATCCCGCCCAACGGGCAGGGCATTGCCGCCCTGATGGCGCTGGGCATTTGCGAGCACTTCGACCTGGCCGGCATGCCGGTCGACTCCGTGCAGTCGCAGCACGTGCAGATCGAGGCCATGAAGCTCGCGTTCGCCGACCTGTACCGCTACGTGTCCGATCCGCGCACCATGGACGTCACGCCGCAGCAGATGCTGTCCGACGCCTACCTGGAAAGCCGCGCCAAGCTGATCCGCCTGGACCGCGCCACCCATTTCGAGGCGGGCCGCCCGCATGCCGGCGGCACCATCTACCTGACCGCCGCCGACGAAAGCGGCATGATGATCTCGTTCATCCAGTCCAACTACATGGGCTTCGGCTCGGGGGTCGTGGTGCCGGGCACCGGCATCAGCCTGCAGAACCGCGGCGTGGGTTTCTCCATGGATCCCAAGTCGCCCAACGTGGTGGACGGCGGCAAGCGTCCGTTCCACACCATCATCCCGGGCTTCCTGACGCGCGGCGGCAAGCCGGTCATGAGCTTCGGCGTGATGGGCGGCGACATGCAGCCGCAGGGCCACTTGCAGACCGTCATCCGCATGCTCGACTACCACCAGCAGCCGCAGGCGGCGTGCTGCGCGCCGCGCTGGAAGGTCAACCGCGATTTCACGCTGGACATCGAGTCCACCATGAATCGCGCCACGGTCGAGGGGCTGCGGGCGCTGGGCCATTCCATGAAGTCGGTGGACGATCCCTACATGGATTTCGGCGCCGGCCAGTTCATCTGGCGCATGCACGAGAGCGATAACGAGGCCGGCTATGTCGCCGCCAGCGACGGCCGCCGCGATGGCCAGGCGGTTGGCTTCTAGGCCGCAACATGGCATGCTGGGCCGGCACCGGCGCCCTCGCGGGGCCGGCGCCGGTGCTCATAACACACATACAAGGGAAACGTACATGAAGCTCAAGCACTTCAAGCTGGGGGTGTGCGCCGCGCTGCTGGCCGCCGCCTCGGGGACGGCGCTGGCGCAGGAGCTGCGCATCGGCCTGCAGGAAGACCCCGACGTACTCGATCCGCACCGCGCCCGTACCTACGTGGGCCGCATCGTCTTCACATCGCTGTGCGACAAGCTGGTCGACGTCAACGAGAAACTGCAATTCGTGCCGCAACTGGCGCAGTCGTGGTCCTGGAACGACGACAACACCGTGCTGACGTTCAAGCTGCGCACCGACGCGCTGTTCCATGACGGCAGCAAGTTCGACGCGGCGGCGGCCAAGGCCAATCTCGAGCGCGCCATGACGCTGCAGGACAGCATGCGCAAGGGCGAGCTGGGTTCGGTGGCCAAGGTCGAGGCGCCCGACGCGCAGACCCTGGTGCTGACGCTCAAGCAGCCCGACGCCACCTTGCTGGCCGCGCTGTCCGACCGCGCCGGCATGATGATGTCGCCGAAGATCTTCAGCGACGACACCGCGGCCGTGGGCCGCAAGCCGGTCTGCTCGGGGCCCTACAAGTTCGTCGAGCGGGTGCAGAATGACCGCATCGTGCTGGACAAGTTCGACCAGTACTACGACGCCGGCAACTACGCCTTCAAGCGCGTCACCTTCCTGCCCATTCCCGACACCACCGTGCGCCTGTCCAACCTGCGCGCCGGCGGACTGGACATCCTGGAGCGCATGAATCCGTCGGATGCCCAGCAGGTCAAGAGCGACGCCAGCCTGCAGTTCGCGCCCGTCTCGGGCCTGGGCTACCAGCAGTTCTATTTCAACGTGGCCAATGGCAAGCGCGCCGAGACCAATCCGTTCAAGGACGAGCGGGTGCGCCGCGCCTTCGAGCTGACGCTGGACCGCAACATCATCAACGAGGTGGTCGGCGGCGGCATCTTCGATCCGGCCAACCAGCCGTTCCCGCCCGCGAGCCCGTATCACAGCGACAAGTTCCCCATCCCGGCGCGCGATATCGCCAAGGCCAAGGCACTGCTGAAGGAAGCCGGCAAGGAAACGGTCAGGGCCGAGCTGGCGTTCGGCAACAACACCACCACCTCGGCCATCGCCGAGATGGTGCAGGCCATGTCGGCGGAAGCCGGCTTCCAGCTCAGCCTGCGGCCCACCGAGTACGCGGCGCTGCTGAACGAAGCGCAAAGCGGCAATTTCGAGCTGTTGATGCGCGGCTGGTCCGGCCGGGTCGATCCGGACGGCAACATCTACCAGTTCGTCACCTGCAAGGGCGCCCTCAATGATGGCCGCTACTGCAATCCCGAGGTCGACAAGCTGCTGGCCGAGGCCCGCACCGTGCCGGACGAGACCAAGCGCAAGGCGCTCTACGACCAGGCGCAGGCCATCCTGCAGGAAGATGCCCAGGCGGTGTATATCTATTACCAGCCCTGGCCGTTCGTATTGGCCAAGAAGGTGCAGGGCTTCAAGCCCTACCCGGATGGCATGATCCGCCTCAAGGGCGTGTCGTTCGCCCAATGACGCGAGCCGCACCGCGCGCCTGATGCAACCGGGCCGTGCCGCAATGCACGGCCCGCGCGTTTGGGGGCGCAGCGGCGCGCACCGTTCCAGAGTTTCAGGTCCAGCCCATGTTCAAAATCATCTTGCGCCGCGTGCTGGTGGCGATCCCGACACTGATACTGGTGTCGATGATCGTCTTCATGCTGCAGAAAATCCTTCCCGGCGATCCGGTGCTCACGCTGGCGGGCGAAGAGCGCGACCCCGCCGTCCTCGACTACCTGCGCGAGAAATATCGCCTGAACGACCCGCTGCCCGTGCAGTACGGCGCCTGGGTCGCCCAGGTGCTGCAGGGCGACCTGGGCAAGTCGCTGCGGACCGACGTGCCGGTCACCCAGCTCATCGCGCAGAAGCTGCCGGTGACGCTGCAGCTGGCGGCCATGGCAATGTTCTTCGCGCTGCTGATCGGCATCCCCATGGGCATCGTCGCCGCCGTGCGCAAGGGCACCGCCACCGAAATGGGCGCCAACGTGGCGGCGCTGTCGGGCATGTCGATTCCCAATTTCTGGCTCGGCATCCTGCTGATCATGCTGGTGTCGGTCAAGTGGCGCCTGCTGCCGGCTTCCGGCTATGTCTCGCCGGCGGAAGACTTCTGGATGTCGATGAAGACCATGTTGATGCCGGCGCTGGTGCTGTCCACCGCCATCGCCGCCTACCTGATGCGGCATACCCGCTCGGCCATGCTGGAGGCGCTCAGCGCCGACTACGTGCGCACCGCGCGCGCCAAGGGCGTGTCGCCGCGCCGCGTGGTGCTCAAGCATGCGCTGCGCAACGCTCTGATGCCCATTGTGACGCTGGTGACGCTGCTGTTCGGCGAACTGCTGGCCGGCGCGGTGCTGACCGAGCAGGTATTCACCATCCCCGGCTTCGGCAAGCTGATCGTCGACGCGGTATTCACCCGCGACTATGCGGTCGTGCAGGGGGTGGTGCTGTGCGTCGCGGTGGGCTTCATCATCATGAACCTGCTGGCCGACGTTCTCTACATCCTGGTCAACCCCCGCCTGAGGCACGCATGAGCGCACATCTCGCCACGGCGAACGCCGTACCGCCGCCCCGCAGCCGCAACCGCGCCTGGGGCAAGTTCAAACGCAACCGCGTGGCGCTGCTCGGCGCGGCCATCGTGCTGGCCTTCGTGGCGCTGGCGCTGCTGGCGCCGCTGCTGGCCACGCACGACCCGCTGCAGACCAGCTTCATGTCGATCCGCAAAGCGCCCTCGGCGGCCTTCTGGCTGGGCTCGGATGAACTGGGCCGGGACATCTACAGCCGCATGCTGTACGGCGCGCGCGCCTCGCTGATGGCCGGCCTGGTGTCGGTGGTGATCGCACTCATCGTGGGCGTGCCGTTCGGCCTGGTGTCGGGCTACTTCGGCGGCTGGATCGACAGCGTGGTGTCGCGCTGCACCGAGGCCCTGCTGGCCATCCCGTTCCTGATCCTGGCCATCGCGCTGGCGGCTTTCCTGGGGCCCAGCCTGACCAACGCCATGATCGCCATCGGGGTTTCCGCCGCGCCGAAGTTCATCCGGCTGGCGCGCGGCCAGGTGCTGGCCGTGAAGAACGAGGATTACGTGCAGAGCTCGCGCGCGCTGGGGGCATCGGACACGCGCATCATCGTGCGCCACATACTGCCCAACATCATGCCGCCGCTCATCGTGCAGGCCACCATCACCATTGCCACCGCCATCATTGCCGAAGCCAGCCTCTCGTTCCTGGGCCTGGGGCTGCAACCGCCCAACCCGTCGTGGGGCTCGATGCTGAACACGGCCAAGAACTTCATGACGCAGGCGCCCTGGATGTCGATTTTCCCGGGTTCGGCGATTTTCCTGGCCGTGCTGGGTTTCAACCTGCTGGGCGACGGCCTGCGCGACGCGCTCGACCCGCGCCAGGACAAGTGAACACGATGACGAGCATGGACGAAAAAAGGGTAGTGCAGGTCGACGGCCTGACGGTGCGCTTCAATACGCCGGAACGGGTGGTGGAGGCGGTGCGCGACGTGTCGTTCCACGTCGATCGCGGCGAGACGCTGGCCATCGTCGGCGAGTCGGGTTCCGGCAAGTCGGTTACGTCGCTGGCGCTGATGCGGCTGGTGGAGTACGGCGGCGGCAAGATCGTCGCCGGCGACATGCGGCTGCGGCGCCGCGGCGGCGAGGTCCTGGACCTGGCGCGGGCCGGCGAAAGCGTGCTGCAGCGGGTACGCGGGGCCGATGTGGCGATGATCTTCCAGGAACCCATGACCTCGCTCAATCCCAGCTTCACCGCCGGGTCGCAGATCGCCGAGGCCTTGCAGCTGCACCAGGGCCTGGATGCCGGCGCGGCGCGCGCCGAGGCGCTGCGCATGCTGGAGCGCGTGCGCATCCCGGAGGCGCGCGCCATCCTCGAGCGCTACCCGCACCAGTTGTCCGGCGGCATGCGCCAGCGCGTGATGATCGCCATGGCGCTGTCGTGCAAGCCGCAACTGCTGATCGCCGACGAGCCGACCACCGCGCTGGACGTCACCATCCAGGCGCAGATCCTGCAGCTGATCCGCCAGCTGCAGGAAGAAATGGACATGGGCGTGATCTTCATCACGCACGACATGGGCGTGGTGGCCGAAGTGGCCGACCGCGTGCTGGTCATGTACCGTGGCGACAAGGTCGAAGAGGGGCGGTCCGACGACATCTTCGCCGCGCCGGCCCATGCCTACACGCGCGCATTGCTGTCGGCGGTGCCGCGCCTGGGGTCCATGCGGGGCACCGACGAGCCTGCGCCGTTCCCGCTGCTGCGTGTCGAAGACGCGCAGGCCGGCGCGCAGCCGGAGCCGGGCGCCGCCCCGGCCGGCAGCACGGTGCGCCGCGACGGCGGCCCGGTGCTGCGCGTCAAGGACCTGGTCACCCGCTTCGACATCGCCGGCGGCGTGCTGGGCCGCGTGCACAAGCGCGTCCACGCGGTGGAGCAGGTCAGCTTCGATCTCTACCCCGGCGAAACGCTGTCGCTGGTGGGCGAGTCGGGCTGCGGCAAGACCACCACCGGCCGTTCGCTGCTGCAGCTGGTCAAGAGCCAGGGCGGCCGCATCGAGTTCGACGGCCGCGACATCGGCGCGCTGCGCGGCGCCGCTATGCAGTCATTGCGGCGCCATATCCAGTTCATATTCCAGGACCCGTTCGCGTCGCTGGATCCGCGCATGACGGTCGGCTATTCCATCATGGAGCCACTGTTGATCCACGGCGTGGCCAAGGGCAGGGCGGCCGAGGAAAGGGTGCGCTGGCTGATGGACAAATGCGGCCTGCTGCCCGACATGATCGAACGTTACCCGCATGAGTTCTCGGGCGGCCAGCGCCAGCGCATCTGCATCGCGCGCGCCCTGGCCCTCAATCCCAAGGTCATCGTGGCGGATGAGTCGGTGTCGGCGCTGGACGTCTCCATCCAGGCGCAGATCGTCAACCTGCTGCTGGACCTGCAGCGCGAGCTGGGCGTGTCCCTGCTGTTCATCTCGCACGACATGGCCGTGGTCGAGCGCGTCAGCCATCGCGTGGCCGTGATGTACCTGGGCCAGATCGTCGAGATCGGCCCGCGCCGCGCCATTTTCGAGAACCCGCAGCATCCCTACACACGCAAGCTGATGGACGCCGTGCCCATCGCCGACCCGCAGCGCCGCCACCGCAAGCGCTCGCTGCTCGTCGACGAAATCCCCAGCCCGGTGCGCCGGGTCGGCGACGATCCGGTCGTGGCGCCGCTGGTGCAGGTCGGCGACGGACATTACGTGGCCCGGCACGCCGTGGGGGTTTATGCGTGACGTAGATGGGTGCTTGTGACCGTCGAGGCGTGCCGGGAGCGCTCTCCGGGCTTTACATCCAAGAGTGTCAGGCTCCGATGCCAGCCGCCGTCATTTCATGATGTCCAAATGCATAACGGGACCCGCGCAGGGCGGGCCCCGTTGTGCGGCACTGTAAGATGTTTCTCTTTCCCACCAGCGCATCCGACGAAGCGCCAGAAAGCTGCCCGTCCCAGCGATGAAATGAGCGGAGACGATGCGAGTCGGGGCGGCCCGCCTCCCGCCCCGACGGAATCAATACTCAGGTTCTTCGCGCGCACACCCTTCACCGCCGCTCCATCACCAACTTCACCCCGAACGCCACGAACACCCCCCCGGTGACCGCATCCAGCCCCCGCAAGACACCGCCCCGCTGCAGCCAGCGGGACAGCGGCCGGGTGGCCGCCACCAGCGCCGCGAACCACAGCACGCCCATCAAGGCATGCAAGCCCGCCAGCAGCAGGCTGAAACCCAGGACATCCACCCCCGCCGGAATGAACTGCGGCAGGAACGTGACGTAGAACACCCCCACCTTCGGGTTGAGCACGTTGGTCAGGCAGCCGCGCAGGAACCACTGCGCGCCCGTGCCGGACCAGTTCGACGCGGGCGGCGCGGCCGGGCCGGCCGCGGCGGCCGACGGATGTCCCTGGACGGCGCGCCACAGCAGCTTCACGCCCAGGTAGAACAGATAGCCCGCGCCGCAGATGCGCAGCACGTCATAGGCGGTCCGCGAGGCCGCCAGCAGCGACCCCAGGCCCAGCGCGGCCACCACGCCCCAGACCAGGCAGCCGGCGCAGATGCCCAGGCCGGCCAGCATGGCGCGCCGGCCGCCCTCGACGGCGGAGGTGCGCAGCACCAGGGCGGTGTCCAACCCGGGCGTCAGCGTCAGGATGCCGGCGGCAAGGCAGAAAGCGATCAGGGCGGTGGCGGGCGTCATGGCGGCCTCGGCGGGACAAAGCGCCAGCATACCGCCGCGCGGCCCGCGAGCACAGGGGCGCGTGGCGGCGCGCGGGTATCATTAGCGCTTTTCGCGGCCTGGCGCCGCCGGATTCCCCATGGCCCTGCGCGCAACCATCTACAAAGCCGACCTGCATGTCGCCGACACCGATCGCCACTATTACGGCAGCCATGCCCTGACCATCGCCCGCCATCCCTCGGAAACCGACGAGCGCATGATGGTGCGGCTGCTGGCCTACGCCCTGCATGCCGAGGAAGGCCTGGCGTTCACCAAGGGCCTGAGCGAAACCGACGAGCCCGACGTCTGGCTGAAAGACCTCACCGGCGCCATCGATCTGTGGATCGAAGTCGGCCACCCCGACGAGCGGCGCATCCTCAAGGCCTGCGGGCGCGCCGCCCAGGTGGTGGTGTACTGCTACGGCGGGCACGCCAGCACGGTATGGTGGGATGGCGTGCGCAACAAGCTCGCGCGGGTCCGCAACCTGCGGGTGGTGAACCTGCCGGCCGCGCAGACGCGCGAACTCGGCGCGCTGGCTGAACGCACCATGGACGTGCACGTCAATGTGCAGGACGGCGCGGCCTTCGTGTCGGCCGCCGCGGGACAGGTCACGCTGGAGCCTGACCCCTGGCGTTGAGCGGGGCGGCGGGCCGCGGCGCGGTCAGGCCGGATGGCGTTCGACTTCGCGCCAGAACGCCGGCAGGAAGCATTCCGCCACCAGCAGCGGCTGCCCATGGCGCCAGAATGCCGAGCGCCGGGCCCACAGCGCGCCCGCCATGCCGGGCTGGGCGCGCCGCGCCGTGGCATGGAACGGCACCGGCGCGGCCAGGCGGCGGCATACGAAGGCCGAGCGCTCGATGCTGCGGTCGTGGTAGAGCATGTCGGCCAGCGGCCGCGTGCGCAGCCGGCGCATGCCCTGCCACACGCCGTGCGAGGCCGCCAGCGGCGTCAGGCTGCGCGCCACCACGCTGTCCACGCCGTCGACCGACATCAGGATCTCGCGCACCCACACCGCGCTGGCGGGCGCCAGGCCCATGCCGCGCGCTTCGTCGACAGGCGCGCCTTCGGCATATTCGGCCAGCACGCGCAGGCGCACCGTGCCGAGGGCGCGCAGGCCGGCGGTCAGGGCGCCGGGGCGCATCAGCCAATACTTGTGAGCGGGCGACAACGAGGGAGGGACGGCGGCCAGCCAGCCAGGCGCCAGGGGAGACGGGACTTTCATGGGTGCCTATTATGCCAAGGCCGGCGCCGGCCCGGGCCGGCCTACAATGCGACAATCGCCGGCCGCCCCGCGTCGGGGCCGGCCCGGCAGGCAAAGTCCCATGGAAAAAGTACGAATCTCGAAATTGATGGCCGAGCGCGGCCTCTGTTCGCGGCGCGAGGCCGACAGCTACATCGAGCGCGGCTGGGTGCGGGTAGACGGCGTAGTGGTCGCCGAACTGGGCGCGCGCGCCTTCCCCGACCAGGTCATCACGCTTGAGCGCGCCGCCCAGGCCCGCCAGACGGCGCGTGTCACCATCCTGATCAACAAGCCGGTGGGGTATGTGTCGGGCCAGGCCGAGAAAGGCTACACGCCGGCCGCGGCGCTCGTCACGGCGGCTTCGCGCTATGCGCGCGACCGCGCGCCGCTGCGCTTCTCGCGCGCGCACCTGCAGGGCCTGGCAGTGGCGGGGCGGCTCGACATCGATTCGCACGGCCTGCTGGTGCTGACGCAGGACGGCCGCATCGCCCGTCACCTCATCGGCGAGGATTCCGGCGTCGACAAGGAATACCTGGTGCGCGTGCAGGGCCGCCTCGATGCGCGCGGGCTGGCGCTGCTCAACCACGGCCTGTCGCTCGACGGCAAGGCGCTCAAGCCCGCGCAGGTGCGGTGGCAGAACGCCGACCAGCTCTGCTTCGTGCTGCGCGAAGGCCGCAAGCGCCAGATCCGCCGGATGTGCGAACTGGTGGGCCTGAAGGTGGTGGGCCTGAAGCGCGTGCGCATCGGCCGGGTCAGGCTGGGCGACCTGCCGATGGGGCAGTGGCGCTACTTGCGCGAGGACGAGCATTTCTGAGCCGGCCGCGCGCCGGTAGCTGTTTCAGTCCATTTCCGATGCGCGGTCAGGCGAACAGCGCCGCGTTATCCTGTGGCGCCCGCTTGCCGTCGCGCAGGCGCTCCATCAGGAACTCGATGAATATCCGCGTCTTGGCCGGCTGCAGGCGCGTGTCGGTCACCGCATAGACCGGGAACGGGCCGGCCTGCCAGTCCGGCAGCACGCGCTGCAGGCGGTGTTGCGAGACGTCCTGGCGCACGCTCTGCACCGGCGCCAGCACGGCGATGCCGGCGCCCAGCGAAGCCAGGCTGCGCACCATGGCCACGCTGTTCACCGAGAACCGCTTGCCGGGCGTGATCTCCACGTGCTCGTCGCCGCGCGCCAGCGGCCAGCGCGTGACGCGGTCGCCGGAGGCGCGGAACTCCAGGCACTCGTGGCGGGTCAGGTCACTGGGGTGCTGCGGTGCGCCATGGCGCGCCAGGTACTCGGGCGATGCATACAGGTAGGCCGGCAGCCAGCCCAGCAGGCGGGCGATCTGGGTCGAGTCGGGCAGTGCGCCGATCTCGATCGAGACATCGCAGGTCTGGAAGACGCGTCCCGCGTGTTCCGGGCTGGCCAGGTCCAGATAGAAAGTCACTTCGGGATAGCGTTGAGAAAACTCCATGAACGCCTCGGCCAGGAAGTCCGTGCCAAAATCGGCCGGCATGTTCACCCGCAAGGGGCCGGAGGGCGTCTCCACCAGCTTCTGCAGTTCTTCATGGGCCACCTGCGCCTCGGCGACGATGCGCTGGCACCGCTCGAAATACAGGTGGCCGGCCTCGGTCAGTTCCACCCTGCGGGTGGTCCGGCTCAGCAGCCGCAGACCCAGCGAGCGTTCCAGCTCGGCCACCTGGCGCGACACGGTCGACTTGGGCACGCCCAGGTTGGCCGCCGCCCGGCCAAAATTGCAGGTCTTGGCCACCTCCACGAAAAATTCCATGCCTTGCAGGCGTTTCATGTGCGCGCTTCCTGTAGTACCTGGAGGTAAATTGTCCCATAAATGGGATGATGTTTTCGCCTTTGGCCGCTTTGTTTCTGAATTGGGATAAAGCAAAATGACGAGTTTCGCAGCGCAGCAATTGAGCGGGCGCCTCGAACCTGATGAATCACTGACCGGAGCTCCCCGCGCGGCGGCGCACAGGCCGCGGCCGGGCTTTGTCCAGCTCGAAAAGGATCGTATGAACAAGAACAACGTATTGCGGCGCGGCGCCGCTGTGTTGGTCATCGCGGCGGCGACGCTGGCGGTGGCGGGTTGCGGCAACGACTCGGCCCCGCCGGCGGGCGGCAAGCCGCAGGTCGGCGTGGTGACGCTGGCCACGCGGCCGGTGGCGCTGACCACCGAGCTGCCCGGCCGCACCAATGCCTATCGGGTCGCGGAAGTCCGGCCGCAGGTCAATGGCATCATCAAGAAGCGCTTGTTCACGGAAGGCGGCGAAGTCAGCGCGGGCCAGCAGCTCTACCAGATCGATCCGGCCCTCTACCAGGCCAGCTACGACAGCCAGAAGGCCGCGCTGGCGCGCGCCCAGGCGCAGTTGAAGACGGCCAACCTCCTGGTGCAGCGCTACCGGCCCCTGGCCGAAAGCCGCGCCGTCAGCCGCCAGGCGTATGACGATGCGGTGGCCGCGCGCGACCAGGCCGCGGCGGATGTGCAGTCCGCCAAGGCGGCGCTCGAGACCGCGCGCATCAACCTGGTCTACACCCGGGTGCTGTCGCCCATCGAAGGCATCATCGGCCGTTCCTCGGTCACCGAAGGGGCGCTGGTCACCGCCAACCAAACCGGCGCGCTGGCTTCGGTGCAGCAGATCGACCCGATCTACGTCGACGTCACGCAGTCCAGCGTCGAGCTGCTGCGCCTGAAGAACGCGCTCGACAGCGGCTTGCTGCAGCGCGAGGCCGGCAAGGACGCGGCCCGCGTGTCGTTGACGCTGGCCGATGGCTCGCAGTACGGGCACGAGGGCACGCTGCAGTTTTCCGAAGTGACCGTCGACCAGGGCACCGGCTCGGTCACGCTGCGGGCGGTGTTTCCCAACCCCGACCACAAGCTGCTGCCCGGCATGTTCGTGCGCGCCCGCGTCATCGAAGGGGTGGCGCCGCAGGGCCTGCTGGCGCCGCAGCGCGGCATCACGCGCAACCAGCGCGGCGAGCCGACCGCGCTGGTGGTCAACGCCGAAAACAAGGTCGAGCTGCGCACCCTGAAGGTCGACCGCGCCATCGGCGATCAATGGCTCGTCACCGACGGCCTGAAAGCCGGCGACAAGATCATCGTCGAAGGCCTGCAAGGGGTACAGCCCGGCGCGGAAGTCAGCGCGACCGAATTCACCGCGCCGTCGCAGGCGCCCGCCGCCGCGGCCAAGTAAGGAGTCCGCATGGCCAAGTTTTTCATCGACCGGCCGGTCTTCGCCTGGGTGGTCGCCATCGTCCTGATGATGGCGGGCGCGCTGGCGATCCTGCAGTTGCCGGTGGCACAGTATCCCAACATCGCCTCGCCGGCCATCAGCATCCGGGTCAATTACCCGGGCGCGTCGGCGCAAACGGTGCAGGACAGCGTGGTGCAGGTCATCGAACAGCAGATGAACGGCATCGACAACCTCAGCTACATGTCCTCGGAAAGCAACTCCGACGGCAGCATGGCCATCACGCTGACTTTCGCCCAGGGCACCGATCCGGACACCGCGCAGGTGCAGGTTCAGAACAAGCTGGCGGTGGCGCAGCCGCTGCTGCCGCTCGAAGTGCAGCAGCAGGGCATACGCGTCAGCAAGGCGACCAAGAACTTCCTGGTCGTGGCGGGCTTCATTTCCACCGACGGCACCATGGCCAAGGAGGACCTGGCCAACTACGTGGCGGCCAACGTCCAGGATCCGGTCAGCCGCACGCCCGGCGTGGGCGATTTCCAGCTGTTCGGCTCGCAGTACGCCATGCGCATCTGGGTCGATCCCGACAAGCTGCTGTCCTACGACTTGACCACCGTCGACGTAATGAACGCGGTCAAGGAACAGAACGTGCAGGTGTCCTCGGGCGAGCTGGGCGGCCTGCCGGCGGTCAAGGGCCAGCAGCTCAACGCCACTATCATCGGCCCGTCGCGCCTGCAGACGCCCGAGGAGTTCCGCGCCATCCTCCTGAAGGTCAACCCGGACGGCTCGCAGGTGCGGCTCGGCGACGTCGCCACCGTGTCGCTGGGCGCGCAGAACTACGCCATCGACAGCTACTTCAACGGGCAACCGGCCTCCGGCCTGGCGATCAAGCTGGCGCCAGGCGCCAACGCGCTCGATACGGTCGAGGCAGTGCGCGACACCATCAATCGCCTGAAGCCGTTCTTCCCGCCGGGCATGGACGTGGTGTATCCGTACGACACCACGCCCTTCGTGTCCCTGTCGATCGAAAGCGTGATCCACACCCTGATCGAGGCCATCATCCTGGTGTTCCTCGTGATGTACCTGTTCCTGCAGAACTTCCGGGCCACGCTGATCCCCACGCTGGCAGTGCCGGTGGTGCTGCTGGGCACGTTCGGCGTGCTGGCGGTGTTCGGCTATTCCATCAATACCCTGACCATGTTCGGCATGGTGCTGGCGATCGGCCTGTTGGTGGACGACGCCATCGTGGTGGTGGAGAACGTCGAGCGCGTCATGGCCGAGGAGGGCCTCTCGCCACGGCAGGCCACGCGCAAATCCATGGGCCAGATCACCGGCGCGCTGATCGGCATCGCGCTGGTGCTGTCGGCGGTGTTCGTGCCCATGGCGTTCTTCGGCGGCTCCACCGGGGTCATCTATCGCCAGTTCTCGATCACCATCGTATCGTCGATGGTGCTGTCGGTGCTGGTGGCCATCATCTTCACGCCGGCCTTGTGCGCCACCTTGCTCAAGCGCATCCCCAAGGGCCATCACGCGGCCAAGACCGGCTTCTTCGGCTGGTTCAACCGCCTGTTCGAGCGCTCCACCGACGGCTATGCCAATTCGGTGGCGCGCGGCCTGGGGCGCACCAAGCGGCTGATGCTCATCTACCTGCTGCTGGTGCTCGTCATGGGCTGGATGTTCACGCGCATCCCCACCGCCTTCCTGCCCGACGAGGACCAGGGCATCCTGTTCGCGCAGGTGCAGGCGCCCGCCGGCGCCACGGCGGAGCGCACCAGCCATACGGTCGAAGCCGCCACCCGCTACCTGCTCGAGGACGAAAAAGACGTGGTCGCCTCGGTGTTCGCCGTGCACGGCTTCAGCTTCGGCGGGCGCGGCCAGAATTCGGCCATCATGTTCATCAAGCTGCGCGACTGGGACGAGCGCCCCGATGCCGCGCAGAAGGTGCAGGCGCTGGCGGCGCGGGCCAATGCGTATTTCAGCCAGCACCTGCACGATGCGCGCGTGATGGCGTTCGCGCCGCCGGCCGTCATGGAGCTCGGCAACGCCCTGGGCTTCGACTTCCAGCTCACCGACCAGGCCGGCCTGGGCCACGACAAGCTCGTCGCGGCGCGCCAGCAGTTCCTGGCCGAGGCGGCCAAGAGCCCGGTGCTGGCCGGCGTGCGCTTCAACGGCATGGAAGACGCGCCGCAGTACGAACTGGAAATCGACCGCGAGAAAGCCCGTGCGCTGGGCGTGGGCATTTCCGACATCAACAACACGCTGTCGACCGCCTGGGGCGGCTCGTACGTCAACGACTTCCTCGACCGCGGCCGCGTGAAGAAGGTGTACCTGCAGGGCGACGCCTCGTCGCGCATGCTGCCCGAGGATCTCGACAAATGGTACGTGCGCAACCAGAGCGGCGGCATGGTGCCGTTCTCGGCCTTCGCCTCGGCCCACTGGACCTACGGCCCGCAGCGCCTGGACCGCTACAACGGCGTGCCGTCGTTCAACATCCAGGGGCAGGCGGCGCCGGGCTACAGCTCGGGCGAAGCCATGGCCGAGATGGAGCGCATCGCCGCCACCATGCCCACGGGCATCGGCTATGAATGGACCGGGCTGTCGTACGAGGAACGCCTGTCCGGCGCGCAGGCGCCCGCGTTGTACGCCATTTCCCTGCTCGTCGTGTTCCTGTGCCTGGCCGCGCTGTATGAAAGCTGGGCCATCCCGACCTCGGTCATGCTGGTGGTGCCGCTGGGGGTCATCGGCGTGCTGGCCGCCACCTTGCTGCGCGGCCTGTCCAACGACGTGTACTTCCAGGTCGGGCTGCTCACCACGGTGGGCCTGAGCGCCAAGAACGCCATTCTCATCGTGGAGTTCGCCAAGGCTCACTACGAAGAGGGCGCCAGCCTGGTCGAAGCGGCCGTGCACGCGGCGCGCCAGCGCCTGCGGCCGATCCTCATGACGTCCATGGCGTTCATCCTGGGCGTGGTGCCGCTGGCCATCTCCAACGGCGCCGGCTCGGGCAGCCAGCACGCCATCGGCACAGGCGTGATCGGCGGCATGCTGGCCGGCACCTTCCTGGCCATCTTCTTCGTGCCGGCTTTCTTCGTGGTGATGCTGCGCCTCTTCAAGGTCAAGCGCCACAGCGAACGCCGCGATGAAGACGACGAAGACCCGCAAGACGGAGCCCCCGCCTTGCCGCCGGCGCCATCGGCGCAGCCCGGGGAGCAACCGCAATGAATCCGACCATGTATCGATCCATCCTGAGCATGGCGCTGGCGGCGGCCCTGGCGGGCTGCTCTCTGGCGCCCACCTATGAGCGCCCCGGCGCCCCCGTCAGCGCCACCTTTCCCAGCGGCCCGGCCTACCAGGCGGCGGGCCAGCCGGTCACGGGCGCCGCCGCGGCCGATATCGGCTGGCGCGACTTTTTCGCCGATCCGCTGCTGCAGCGGCTGATTACCATGGCGCTGGACGCCAACCGCGACCTGCGGGTGGCCGCCCTGAACGTCGAAGAAGCGCGGGCCCAGTACCGCATCCAGCGGGCCGACCTGCTGCCCGGCGTGGGCGTGGCGGGGCAGGGCTCGGTGCAGCGCATGCCCGGCGACCTGTCGCAGAGCGGCGAGTCGACCATCAGCCGCAGCTACCAGGTCGGCGGCGCCGTCTCGGCCTGGGAGCTCGACCTGTTCGGGCGCATCCGCAGCCTCAGCGACCAGGCCCTGGAAACTTATCTGGCACAGGACGAGACCCGCCTCGCCACGCAGCTGTCGCTGGTGGCCGAAACCGCCGCGGCCTACCTGACGCTGCGGGCCGACCAGGAATTGCTGAGCCTGACCCGCTCGACCCTGGCGGCGCAGCAGGACTCCTACCGCCTGACCAAGCAGAGCTACGACCTGGGCGTGGCCACCGAACTCGACCTGAGCCAGGCCGAGATCGCGTTGCGCACGGCCGAGCGCAACCTGTCGCAATACACCCGCATGGCGGCGCAGGACCGCAATGCGCTGGTGTTGCTGGTGGGCCAGCCGTTGCCGCCCGACGTGGCCGCGCAACTCGACCAGGCCCAGACGCTGCCGGACGGCATCATGCCGCTGAACCTGCCCGCCGGCCTGCCGTCCGACCTGCTGGCCAGGCGGCCGGACATCCGTGCCGCCGAACACCAGCTCAAGGCGGCCAACGCCAATATCGGCGCGGCGCGGGCGGCGTTCTTCCCGACCATCAGCCTGACCGGCAGCGCGGGCACGGCCAGCGCCAGCCTGGGCGGCCTGTTCGACGCCGGCTCGGGCGCGTGGAGCTTCGCGCCCAGCATCACCGTGCCCATCTTCGCCGGCGGGGCGCTGCGAGCCAGCCTGGACGCGGCCAAGGTGCGCAAGAACATCCAGGTGGCCCAGTACGAGAAATCGATCCAGACCGCGTTCCGCGAGGTGTCGGACGCGCTGGCCGGGCGCGGCACCCTGCAGACGCAGATCGTCGCCCAGCGCCTGCTGGTCGACGCCAGCCAGCGCGCCTACGATCTGTCGCGCCAGCGCTTCGAGCAGGGGGTCGACAACTACCTCAGCGTGCTGGACGCGCAGCGTTCGCTGTACTCGGCGCAGCAGGTCCTGGTCGAGACCCGCCTGGCCCGCCTGTCCAACCTGGTGACGCTGTACCGTACCCTGGGTGGCGGCTGGTCGGAACAGACCGTGGCCGCGGCCCCGCCCGCGCAGTAGCCGGGCGCGGGCAAGAAAAAAGCCGGGCGGCTGCCCGGCTTTTTTCTGGACATTCGCGCTATGCGCGCTTCTTGGTGATCAGGCCGACCACGAACAGCACGACGATGGCGCCGACGACCGAGCCGATCCAGCCAGCCGGCTCGCCTGGTGCGTACCAGCCGAGCGACTGGCCCAGGAAGCCCGCCACGACTGCGCCGACGATGCCCAGGATGGTGGTCATGATGATCCCCATGTTCTGGTCGCCAGGCATGATGGCGCGGGCGATGAGACCGACGACAAACCCGACGATGATCATGATGATGATGCTCATGCGCGTGCTCCTCTTTCAGGGTGTAGGGTAAGCGTTTGGATCATACCCACCCCCCGTGGGCCGACGTTGTAACAACTCGTATTTGGGGCATCTACGCAACAGCTTGCGGCAGCCGGCCATCGGGATGCCGCGGGAACGTGCTAAGGCCTCGAGTTAGCCGGTGATCTCGATCAATTGGCGCAGATCCTTGACGATCGCGTCGATACTGTCCGTATCCGAAGCCAGCAGGCGGGCCCGGCCTTCATTGTCGAAGATGTATACCCCGCGGCTGTGGGTCACGTCGTAGACGTCGGCCGCGTCGCCCGGCCGGGGTTTTTCGATCTGGTAGGCCACCCGGTAGCGGCGCGCCAGGTCGGCGATCTGTTTTTCGCTGCCGGTCACGCCGATGGCGTTGTTGTTGAACGCATCCACATAGGCTTGCAGGACATCCGGCGTATCGCGGTGCGGGTCCACGCTGACGAACACGATGCGCACGTTGCCTGCGTCGTCGCCCAGCTGCTGCAGCACGGCCGTGAGCTGGGCCATGGTGGTGGGGCAGACGTCCGGGCAGCTCGCATAGCCGAAGAACAGCAGCACGGTCTTGCCCTTGAGGTCGTCGCTGGAGACCGTCTTGCCGCCCGCGCCGGCCAATTGGAACTTGAGGTCGGGCAGGTGCCCCTTGATGTCGTACAGGGTCCAATTGGCGGCCTTGTCGCCGCAGGCGGCGACCAGCATGCAGGAGGCGAGCAGCAGGGCGCGCCACAGGCGGCCGGAAAGAAAAGCGGGCATGTCGATGTCAGGTACGGGCCGCGGCGCCAGGGCGGCGCGGCAAACGGAACGGCAACGGCACGATTCTAGCGCGCCGGCGCGCGCGGGGCCGCGCGCCGGCGCAACGAGCCGTCATCCGGCCATGCCGCTATGCCGCAGCAGCGCATCGATGCGCGGCGCGCGGCCCCGGAAAGCCTGGAACGATTCCGCCGCCGGCCGCGCCCCGCCCACGGCCAGGATCTCCTGGCGGAAGCGCGCGCCGGTGGCGGGGTCCAGCGTGCCGCGCTCCCGCGGCGCGCCGGCGGCGGCTTCTTCGAAGGCTTCGTAGGCATCGGCGGACAGCACTTCGGCCCACTTGTAGCTGTAGTAGCCGGCGCCATAGCCGCCGGCGAACAGGTGCGAGAAGCTGTGCGGCAGGCGATGCCAGGCGGGCGGGAACAGCACCGCCACTTCGCCCCGCACCTGCTCCAGCAGGGCCAGCACCTCGGCGATCGACGCGCCCTGCGGGCGTTCGTGCAGCAGCATGTCGAACAGGGCGAACTCGATCTGCCGCACCGCCTGCATGCCGCTCTGGAAGTTGCGCGCCGCCACCAGCTTGTCGAACAGCGCGCGGGGCAGCGGCTCGCCGCTGTCGACGTGGGCCGACAGCCGCTGCACTACCGGCCATTCCCAGCAGAAATTCTCCATGAACTGCGAAGGCAGTTCGATGGCGTCCCATTCCACCGCGGCGAACGCGGAGGCCGCCGGCTCGTCCACCTCGGACAACAGGGCATGCAGGGCGTGGCCGGTCTCGTGGAACAGTGTGATCACGTCGTCATGGGTCAGCAGGGCCGGCTTGGCGTCGGCGGGGCGGGCGAAATTGCAGGTGAGGTAGACCACCGGCGCCTGGACTTGCGCGCCGACGCGGCGGCGGTTGCGTTCGCTGTCGACCCAGGCGCCGCTTTGCTTGCCGGCGCGGGCGTACAGGTCCAGGTACAGGTGGCCGACCAGCGCGCCGGCCGGCGTTTCGACCCGCACCCCGCGCACGTCGCGGTGCCAGCGCGACACGTCGGTCTCGCGCAGCCGCACGTCGAACAGCGTCTCGATGACCTCGAACAGGCCCGCCAGCACGCGCGGTTCGGTGAAATACTGCTTGATCTCGTCTTCCGAATAGGCGTAGCGGGCCTCGCGCAGGCGTTCGGACGCGTAGGCCACGTCCCAGGGCTGCAGGCCCTCCAGGCCCAGTTCGGCGGCCGCGTAGGCCTTCAATTCGGCAAGGTCGCGCTCGGCATAGGGGCGGGCGCGCGCGGCCAGGTCACGCAGGAAGCCGGTGACCTCGGCCCCGTCGCGCGCCATGCGGGTCTGCAGGCGCAGCGCCGCGAAGGTGCCGTAGCCCAGCAGGCCGGCTTCCTCGGCGCGCAGCGCCAGCAGTTCCTCGATCAGCGGCGAGTTGTCGAAGCTCGCGTCGCCCTGTTCGGACGCCACCGTGCCATAGGCGCGGTACATCTGTTCGCGCAGCGCGCGATCGCGCGCGTACTGCATGACGGGCAGGTAGCAGGGCATCTTCAGCGTCAGCTTCCAGCCTTGCTTGCCGTCTTCCTGCGCGGCCTGGCTGGCGGCCTGCCGCACGTCGGCGGGCAGGCCCGCCAGGCGGGCTTCGTCTTCCACCAGCAGCGACCACGCATCGATCGCGTCGAGCACGTTTTCGGAGAATTTCTGCGCGACCTGGGCCTCGCGGTCCGAGATGGCGGCATAACGCTCGCGCGCCGGCCCCTGCAGCTCGACTCCGCTGAGCCGGAAGTCGCGCAGCGCCAGTTCGACCACGCGGCGGCGCACCGGGCTCCAGCCGGCGAAGCCGGGCGCGGCATGCAGCCGCTGGTACTGGCGGTACAGGCCCTCGTGCAGGCCCACCCAAGTCGAGAACTCGGTCACCAGGGGCAGGGCGGCGTTGTAGGCCTCGCGCAGCTCGGGGGTGTTCACCACCGCGTTCAGATGGCCGGCCACCGACCAGGCGCGCCACAGGCGCTCCGATGCCGTATCCAGCGGCTCGACCACAGCCTCCCATTCGGCTCGCAGGGCGGGGTCGGCGGCGGCTTCGACGGCCTGGCGGGCCTGTTCCAGCAGTTCCTGGATGGCGGGCACGATGTGGCCCGGCTGGACCGCCGCGTAGTCGATCAGCTCGGAAACGGGGGCGAGGAGGGGGTTCTGGGTCATGAGGGTCGGTGTGGAAACAGGAATCTGTATTGATAACAGATGGGGGCGGAGCGCCGGAAAGCAAGCCGGGCGGCACGGCGGGATGGCGCCGGTCGGTGCGATGGGAAGTAGTGAAAGGTGTCTGACACCCCGCGAGATATCGTCTGCCAGCCGCCGGCGCCCCAGGGGGTGTCAGACACCTTCTGAGACACCGGCGGCGGTACGGCGGCAAGGCAGTGGAGGGCGTCAGGCACCTGTCCCGTCATGCCTGGCGTGCCGGCGGCCCGGGTGTTCAGCTCGCGGCGCGTTCGGCGGCCTCGACGGTGTTGACCAGCAGCATGGCGATGGTCATGGGGCCGACGCCGCCCGGCACGGGCGTGATGGCGCCGGCTACCTGGCTGGCCGAGGCGAAGTCGACGTCGCCGCACAGCTTGCCGTCGGCGCCGCGGTTGATGCCCACGTCGATGACCACCGCGCCTGGCTTGATCATGCTGCCGTCGATCATGCCGGGCTTGCCGGTGGCCACCACCAGCACGTCGGCGCGGCGCGTCTGCGCGCCCAGGTCGCGCGTCTTGGAATTGCAGATGGTGATGGTGGCGCCGGCCTGCAGCAGCAGCATGGCCATCGGCTTGCCGACGATGTTGCTGGCGCCGACGATCACCGCCTCGGCGCCGCGCAGCGGCACGCCCTCGGCTTCCAGCATCTTCATGACGCCGTAGGGCGTGCACGGCCGGAACAGCGGCTGGCCGGTCATGAGCAGGCCGGCGTTGCTGACATGGAAACCGTCCACGTCCTTGTCGGCGGCGATCGCCTCGATGACCTTGTGGCTGTCCATGTGCGGCGGCAGGGGCAGCTGCACCAGGATGCCGTGGATGGATGGGTCGCGGTTCAGTGCGTCGATGCGCGCCAGCAGCTCGGCCTCGGTCATGTCGGCCGGGTATTGTTCCTTGACCGAATGCAGGCCGGCTTTCTCGCAGGCGGCGACCTTGTTGCGCACATAGACTTGCGAGGCCGGGTCATCGCCGACCAGCACCACCGCCAGGCCGGGGCGGGCGCCGCGCGCCGCCAGGGCCTGCACGCGTTGCGCCACTTCGGCGCGGATCCGCTGCGCCAGGGCGGTGCCGTCGATGATGCGCGCGCGCGCTTGCGTATTGCTGTCCTGCAGGGTCATGCATGTGCCTCGGGTTTGGCCAGCGCGACCTTCATCAGGTCGGCGACCGTGGTGACTTCCAGTTTTTCCATGATGTTGGCGCGATGCGCCTCGACGGTCTTGATGCTGATGCCCAGGTCGTCGGCGATCTGCTTGTTGAGCCGGCCGGCCACGATGCGCTCGAGCACCTGCTGTTCGCGCGCGGTCAGGCGCGCCAGCATGGCCTCGTGGTCCTTCTGGGCCTGGAACTGGCTGACGCGCTGGGTCGCCTGTTCCAGCATGCGGGCCACGATCTCGCGCAGGTCGGACTCGTTGAACGGCTTTTCCAGGAAGTCGACCGCGCCCTTTTTCATGGTGGAGACCGCCATCGGCACATCGCCGTGGCCGGTGATGAAGACGATGGGCAGCGGCGCATTGCGGGCGATGATCTGTTCCTGCAGTTCCAGGCCGCTCATGCCGGGCATGCGCACGTCGGCGATCAGCACGCCGACCTGGGTCGGATCGTATTCTTCGAGAAACGTCTCGCCGCTGGCGTAGGCGCGCACGCGATAGCCATTCGCTTCCAGCAGCCAGCGCAATGAATCGCGTACCGCTTCGTCGTCATCGACAATGAATACCGTGCTCGACTGGGGGGGGGTGTTCATGCGTGCAACTCCTCGGGCTGATCATTCTGCGCGCCCTTCTCTGGGACGGCGCAAGGCAGGGTAAAGCGGAAAATCGTCCCGCCGGCGGGGTTGGGGTCCGCCCAAAGGCGGCCGTGATGCGACTCGATAATGGTACGGCAGATATTCAGCCCCATGCCCAGGCCCTGGGATTTGGTGCTGAAGAAGGGTTCGAACAGCCGCTCGGGCTCGGCCAGCCCGTGGCCGCGGTCGACCACGGCCACCTCGATGTGCTGTTCGTGCAGGATCACGGCGACCTTGAGCTCGTCGGATTCGCTCTTTTCCATGGCCTCCAGGCCGTTCTTGAGCAGGTTCAGCAGCACCTGCTCGATCAGGATCGGGTCGGCCAGCACGTCGGGCGCGTTGGACGGCACGAACGGCTCGATGCGGATGCGGCGCTTGCGCGCGTCGATCTCGGCGAAGCCGATGGCGTTGTCGACGATGCGGCTGATGGGCACGCGCTGGCGGCGCGGCTCGCTGCGCTTGACGAACTCGCGGATGCGGCTGATGATCTTGCCGGCCCGCTCGGCTTGCGAGGCGGCTTTTTCCAGCGCCGGCAGTAGCATGGTGGGGCTGGTGTGGCCGGCCTTGACCAGCGCCACCGCGCCCATGCTGTAGTTGGCGATGGCCGTCAGCGGCTGGTTTAGCTCGTGCGCCAGCGACGAGGCCATCTCGCCCATGGTGGTCAGGCGGCTGGTGAGCTGGATCTTTTCCTGCTGGATGCGCGAGGCTTCCTCGTGGTTGCGGCGCTCGGTGATGTCGCGCGCCACCTGCATGCGCACCCGCCGGCCGTCGGTCCAGGCCAGCATGCGGTGGTGCACTTCGAACCAGCGCTGCACCGACGGGGCGAACACTTCCACCGATTCATCGGTGAAACGGCCGCGGCGCCCGGCCAGCAGCTCGTCGTGGCCGCCGGTCTGCGCCCCGAACACGCGCCGGTAGGTGCGGTTGGCGAACAGCAGCTCCAGGCCGTCGTGCGTGTCGGCCGTGACCGAGATCGCGTCGTCCAGGCCTTCCAGCACGGTCATGAAGCGCTCGTGGGCGGCGGTCAGCGCCTCGCGGATGCGCTTGGGCTCGGTGATGTCGGTCATCGAGGTCATCCAGCCGATCTGCGTGCCGTTGGGGTCGAGCAGGGGCGATACGTACATGCGCGCCGTGAAGCGCGAGCCGTCGCGGCGCTGGGCCTCGACCTCGAGCCCGCTGCTGGGCGTCTTGCCCGAGGTCAGCACGTCGAGCGTATGCTGGTGCTGCTCGTGGCGGCCCGGCACCCAGTAGGGGAAGGGCGGGCTGCGGCCGATCAGGTCGGCCTCGTTCCAGCCGATCATGCGGCAGAACGCCGGGTTCACATAGGCGATGCGGCCTTCCATGTCGAGCACCCGCATGCCGGTCGACATGGAGTTCTCCATGGCGCGCCGGAAGCCGGTCTCGGCGATCAGGGCCGCCTCGGCGCTGGAGCGGAAGCGCGTGTAGCGCCACAGCATCAGCAGGCTGATGATGATCACGCACGACAGCGCCAGCACGACCCAGATGAGGCGCTGCTGGCGCACTTCCTGGTCGATCGTCACGAACATGACGCTGTCGTCGTGCAGGCGCTGCAGCCAGAAGAAGGCGCCCATCACGCACAGGTACAGGATCAGCACCAGCGCGGGCGTGAGCCAATACACGCCGCGCCGGCGCTGCCGGGCGTGGTCGTGGAACGACGTGGGAATATTGGACTTGTGCGGGCTGGACATTGCGTTCGGGCCGTATAGAGCCGGCATTTTAGAGCGTGTTGCGGCCGGCTGCGCGGCGCGGCGGGCGGGTCGGCCGGCAAGCCGTCCATATCTATTCAGCTTGGCGTCAATTTTTCATATTACGAAATGCCGTACCGCAACATGAAATTTTCTGTGGGACGGGTTACTCTCCCGGTTTGATGCGTTGCTCCAGGCTGCCTTCCAGGCCGCCGGGGCGGCGGATGCCCGGCTCGTTCCGGAACCCATTTGCCCGATCCCGCGACCCGGGGCGGGCGTGCACAGAACCTCCACAGGAGACACACGATGTCCTCTAACGCCCAGGCTCGCGCGCTATCGGCCGCCAATGATGAAGACACCCTGGAAACCCAGGAATGGCTCGAAGCCCTGGCCGCCGTGCTCGACCGCGAAGGTCCGGAACGCGCCCACTACCTGCTGGAACGGCTGATCGACGAGGCCCGCCGCTCCGGCGCGCACATTCCATTCTCGCCCAATACGGCGTACGTCAACACCATACCGCAGGCGCTCGAGCCCGCCCACCCCGGCAACCTGGAGCTGGAGTCGCGCATCCGCTCGTACGTGCGCTGGAACGCCATGGCCATGGTGGTCAAGGCCAACAAGCACAATCCCCCCGACGGCGGCGACCTGGGCGGCCACATCGCCTCGTTTGCCTCGCTGGCCACCATGATCGGCTGCGGGCAGAACCACTTCTGGCATGCCGAAAGCGAGGGCCATGGCGGCGACCTGGTGTACTTCCAGGGCCACACGTCGCCTGGCATGTACGGCCGCGCCTACCTGGAGGGGCGCCTGACCGCCGAGCAGCTGGACCATTTCCGCCAGGAAGTGGACGGCAAGGGGCTGTCGTCGTACCCGCACCCCAAGCTGATGCCGGACTTCTGGCAGTTCCCCACGGTGTCGATGGGCCTGGGCCCGCTGATGGCCATCTACCAGGCGCGCTTCCTGAAGTACCTGCACGCTCGCGGCCTGGCCGACACCAGCAAGCGCAAGGTATGGGTGTTCTGCGGCGACGGCGAAATGGACGAGCCCGAATCGCTCGGCGCCATCGCCCTGGCCGCGCGCGAGAAGCTCGACAACCTGATCTTCGTCATCAACTGCAACCTGCAGCGCCTGGACGGCCCGGTGCGCGGCAACGGCAAGATCATCCAGGAGCTCGAGGGCGACTTCCGCGGCTCGGGCTGGAACGTCATCAAGCTGATCTGGGGCGGCTACTGGGACCCGCTGCTGGCGCACGACAAGGAAGGCATCCTGCGCAAGATCATGGAAGAGACAGTCGATGGCGAGTACCAGGCGTACAAGGCCAACGACGGCAAGTTCGTGCGCGAACACTTCTTCGGCAAGCATCCCAAACTGCTGGAAGCCGTCTCGCGCATGAGCGACGAAGACATCTGGCGCCTGAACCGCGGCGGCCATGATCCCCACAAGGTGTACGCGGCCTTCAAGGCGGCCGCCACGCACGAGGGCCAGCCCACCGTCATCCTGGCCAAGACCATCAAGGGCTACGGCATGGGCCACGTGGGCCAGGCCAAGAACCCGACGCACCAGCAGAAGAAGCTGGAGCTGGACGCCATCCGCGAATTCCGCGACCGCTTCGCCATTCCGATTCCCGACGACCAACTGGAGAAGCTGCCGTATTTCAAGCCGGCCGACGACTCGCCCGAAATGAAATACCTGCACGAGCGCCGCAAGGCGCTGGGCGGCTACCTGCCGCGTCGCCGCGAAAAGGCCGACGAGCAGCTCAAGGCGCCGGCACTGGAGGCGTTCAAGGCCGTGCTGGAGCCGACTTCCGAAGGCCGCGAGATCTCCACCACGCAGGCGTTCGTGCGGGTGCTGAACCAAGTGCTGCGCGACAAGGAACTGGGTCCGCGCGTGGTGCCCATCCTGGCCGACGAGTCGCGCACCTTCGGCATGGAAGGCCTGTTCCGCCAGATCGGCATCTACGCGCCCGAAGGCCAGAAGTACGTGCCGGTCGATAAAGACCAGGTCATGTACTACAAGGAAGCGGCCGACGGCCAGCTGCTGCAGGAAGGCATCAACGAAGCGGGCGCCATGAGCTCGTGGATCGCCGCGGCCACGTCGTATTCGACGAACAACCGCATCATGATTCCGTTCTACATCTATTACTCGATGTTCGGCTTCCAGCGCATCGGCGACCTGGCCTGGGCGGCCGGCGACATGCAGGCGCGCGGCTTCCTGCTGGGCGGCACCGCCGGGCGCACCACGCTCAACGGCGAGGGCCTGCAGCACGAGGACGGCCACAGCCACATCCTGGCCTCGACCATTCCCAACTGCGTGTCGTACGACCCGACTTTCGCGCACGAGCTGGCGGTCATCATCCAGCACGGCCTCAAGCGCATGGTGGAAGACCAGGAGAACGTGTACTACTACCTGACCGTGATGAACGAGAACTACCCGCAGCCCGGCCTGACCGCGGGCGACGAGGAAGGCATCATCAAGGGCATGTACAAGCTCAAGTCGCACGGCAAGGGCAAGCAGCGCGTGCAGCTGATGGGCTCCGGCACCATCCTGCGCGAAGTCATGGCCGCCCAGGAACTGCTGGAAGCCGACTGGGGCGTGGCTTCGGACCTGTGGAGTGTCACCAGCTTCACCGAGTTGCGCCGCGACGGCCTCGACGCCGAACGCCACAACCTGCTGCACCCGGAGCAGAAGCAGCCGCTGGTGCCCTATGTGACCCAGCAGTTGGAAAAGACCGAGGGCCCGATCATCGCCTCGACCGACTACATGAAGCTGTTCGCCGACCAGATCCGGCCGTTCGTGCCCAAGGGCCGTTCGTACCGCGTGCTGGGCACCGACGGCTTCGGCCGTTCCGACTTCCGCTACAAGCTGCGCGAGCACTTCGAGGTCGACCGCCATTTCGTCGTGCTGGCCGCGCTGCGCGAGCTGGCCGATGCCGGCACGATCCCCGCCGCCAAGGTGGCCGAGGCCATCAAGAAATATGGCATCAACCCTGAAAAAGCCAACCCGCACCACGCCTGAAGGTAAACAGTCATGAGCAAACTCGTGGAAATCAAGGTGCCGGACATCGGCGACTTCAAGGAAGTGGAAGTCATCGAGGTGCTGGTGAACGAAGGCGACGCGATCGAGGCGGAGCAAAGCCTGATCACGGTGGAGTCGGACAAGGCATCGATGGAGATTCCGGCCTCGGCGGGCGGGGTGGTGAAGTCGGTGAAGGTGAAGGTTGGCGACAAGGTGTCGGAAGGCAAGGTGATCCTGGAGGTCGAGGCCGGCGACGCAGCCCAGGTGTCAGACACCCAGGGGGTGTCTGACACCGCGCCCAGTAAGCAGGCCCAGGCGTCGGACAACCAGCCGGCGCCGGCTCCGAAGACCCAGGGCCAGACCGAGGAGGCCCCGGACGTCGAGCCGGCCGGCGGCACTACCGAAGTGACCGTGCCGGATATCGGCGACTTCAAGGAAGTGGAAGTCATCGAGGTCATGGTCGCGGTGGGCGACACCATCAAGGCGGAGCAGAGCCTGATCACGGTCGAGTCCGACAAGGCCTCGATGGAGATCCCGGCCTCGGCCGGCGGCGTGGTCAAGGAAGTCAAGGTCAAGGTGGGCGACAAGGTGTCCAAGGGCAGCGCCATCGTGGTGGTGGAAGGCCAGGGCGGCGCGCAGGCCGCGCCGCAAAAAGCCCAGGCGCCCGCCCAGCGGCAGGCGCCCGATACCCAAGGCCAGCAACAGGTGTCTGACAGCGCCGGCGCGGCGCCGCAGCAAGCGACCGACAAAGCCGCCGGCGCCCGGCCGTCGCCGACCGCCGCGCTGGAAGACCCCGGCCTCAAGCCGGGCCAGTTGCCGCACGCCTCGCCCTCGGTGCGCAAGTTCGCCCGCGAGCTCGGTGTCAACCTGAGCAAGGTCAAGGGCAGCGGCCGCAAGGACCGCATCACCGCGGACGACGTGCGCGCCTATGTGAAGCAGGCGCTGTCCGCGCCCGCCGCCGCCACGGGCGGCGCCGACGGCGCGGCGCTCGGCCTGCTGCCGTGGCCGCAGATCGATTTCACCAAGTTCGGGCCGATCGAAGCCAAGCCGCTGTCGCGCATCAAGAAGATCTCCGGCGCCAACCTGCACCGCAACTGGGTCATGATTCCCCACGTCACCAACAATGACGAGGCGGACATCACCGACCTGGAGGCGCTGCGCGTCACCCTGAACAAGGAAAACGAGAAGGCGGGCATCAAGGTCACCATGCTGGCGTTCCTGATCAAGGCGGTAGTGGCGGCGCTGAAGAAGTTCCCCGAGTTCAATGCCTCGCTCGACGGCGACCAGCTGATCTACAAGCAGTACTACCACATCGGCTTCGCGGCCGACACGCCCAACGGGCTGGTGGTGCCGGTGATCCGCGACGCCGACAAGAAGGGCATCCTGGATATCGCCAAGGAAATGGGCGAGCTGTCCAAGAAGGCCCGCGACGGCAAGATCTCGCCGGCCGAGATGCAGGGCGGCTGCTTCTCGATCTCGTCGCTGGGCGGCATCGGCGGCACCCATTTCACGCCCATCATCAATGCTCCCGAGGTGGCCATCCTGGGCGTCTCGCGCTCGGCCCACAAGCCGGTGTGGGACGGCAAGCAGTTCGTGCCGCGCCTGACCCTGCCGCTGTCGCTGTCGTACGACCATCGCGTCATCGACGGCGCCGCGGCCGCGCGCTTCAATGCCTACCTGGGCCAGCTGCTGGCCGATTTCCGCCGCATTGCGCTGTAACCGGGAGCCGTCATGAGCAAACTCGTGGAAATCAAGGTGCCGGACATCGGCGACTTCAAGGAAGTGGAAGTCATCGAGGTGCTGGTGAACGAAGGCGACACGATCAAGGCGGAGCAGAGCCTGATCACGGTGGAGTCGGACAAGGCGTCGATGGAGATCCCGGCCTCGGCGGGCGGGGTGGTGAAGTCGGTGAAGGTGAAGGTCGGCGACAAGGTGTCGGAAGGCAAGGTGATCCTGGAGGTCGAGGCCGCGGAAGCAGGCCAGGTGTCAGACACCCAGGGGGAATCGGCCTCTCAGGGTTCTCAGGTGTCAGACACCCAGAGGGTGTCTGACACCGATAAGCAGGCGCAGGCCTCGGACAAGCAGCCGGCGCCGCCCAAGCAAGCCGCTGCCGCCCCGGCCGCCGCGTCCTACAGCGGCGCCGCCGATGTCGAATGCGACGTGGTGGTGCTGGGCGCCGGCCCCGGCGGCTATTCGGCGGCCTTCCGCGCCGCCGACCTGGGGCTGTCCACCGTGCTGGTCGAGCGCTACGAGACCCTGGGCGGCGTCTGCCTGAACGTTGGCTGCATTCCGTCCAAGGCCCTACTGCACAACGCCGCCGTCATCGACGAGGCGCGCGCCCTGGCCGCCCACGGCATCAGCTTCGGCGAGCCGAAGATCGACCTGGGCAAGCTGCGCGGCTACAAGGACAGCGTGGTCGCCAAGCTGACTGGCGGCCTGGCCGGCATGGCCCGCGCCCGCAAGGTCAAGGTGGTGACCGGCGTGGGCGAGTTCGCCGATCCGCACCACCTGGCCGTCAAGGGCGCCGACGGCAAGACCCAGACCATCCGCTTCAAGAACGCCATCATCGCCGCCGGCAGCCAGTCGGTGAAGCTGCCGTTCCTGCCGGACGACGAGCGCATCGTCGATTCCACCGGCGCGCTGCAGCTGCGCGCCATTCCCAAGAAGATGCTGATCATCGGCGGCGGCATCATCGGCCTGGAAATGGGCACCGTGTATTCCACCCTGGGCGCGCGCCTGGATGTGGTCGAAATGCTGGACGGCCTGATGCAGGGCGCCGACCGCGACCTGGTCAAGGTCTGGCAGAAGATGAACGCGGCCCGCTTCGACAACATCATGCTCAAGACCAAGACGGTGGGCGCCGAGGCCAAGAAGGACGGCATCTACGTCACGTTCGAGGGCGAGGGCGCGCCCAAGGAGCCGCAGCGCTACGACCTGGTGCTGCAGGCCGTCGGCCGCAGCCCCAACGGCAAGAAGATCGGCGCCGACAAGGCCGGCATTGCGGTCACCGAGCGCGGCTTCATCGAAGTGGACCGCCAGATGCGCACCAACGTGCCGCACATCTTCGCCATCGGCGATATCGTCGGCCAGCCCATGCTGGCCCACAAGGCGGTCCACGAAGGCCATGTGGCGGCCGAGGCCGCCGCCGGCGAGAAGTCGTTCTTCGACGCGCGCGTCATCCCGTCGGTGGCCTACACCGATCCGGAAGTGGCCTGGGTCGGCCTGACCGAGGACGAGGCCAGGAAGCAGGGCATCAAGGTCGAGAAGGGCCTGTTCCCCTGGGCCGCCTCCGGCCGCGCCATCGCCAACGGCCGCGACGAGGGCTTCACCAAGCTGCTGTTCGACGCGGAAAGCCACCGCATCCTCGGCGGCGGCATCGTCGGCACCCATGCCGGCGACCTCATCAGCGAAGTCGCCCTGGCGATCGAGATGGGCGCCGACATGGTGGACATCGGCAAGACCATCCACCCCCATCCCACGCTGGGAGAATCGGTGGGCATGGCGGCCGAAGTGGCCGAAGGTGTCTGCACCGACCTGCCACCGATGCGGAAGAAGTGACCGGCTGGCCGCAGCAGGAAAAAAGCCGCCCGATGGGCGGCTTTTTTTTGGGGGGTACCCGCTGTGGCCGGCGCCAGGCGCGCGGGATCGTGCCAGGTTTTAGAGGTGCCAGACACCCTGAAGGGTGTCTGGCACCTCCAATGAAAGCCCAAAATAAAAAACGGCTGGATGACAGGCATCCAGCCGTTGCGGGGCAGGGCCGTCTTGTGGATGGCCCCGCCTGGGTCCCGGCATAGGCCGGGTTTGCGCGGATTAACGCAGCAGCGACAGCACCGTCTGCGGAACCTGGTTGGCCTGCGCCAGCACCGAGGTGCCGGCCTGTTGCAGGATCTGGCTCTTGGTCATGTTCGACACTTCGGTCGCGTAGTCGGCATCTTCGATGCGCGAGCGCGCGGCCGACAGGTTGTTGACCGTGTTGTTCAGGTTGGCGATGGTCGACTCGAAGCGGTTCTGGATGGCACCCAGGGCGCTACGCTGCGTGTCGATGTTCTGCAGCGCGGTGTCCAGCTTGGCCAGCGCGCCGTCGGTGGCGCCCTTGCTCAGGCTGCTCAGGTCGATCGTGGCGGTGTCCAGCGTGAAGGCGGCGGTGCCGGCGGTGGTGGTGGTGTCGGCGTCCTGCGGGTTCAGGGCGATGTAGTAGGTGCTGGCAACGCCCGATTCGACGTCGAAGCCCTTGGCCTGCAGGTTGCTGATTTCCGTGGCATCGGCGGTATTGATGGTGACCGAGACGAACCAGTTGCCGTTCTCGTCGGCCTGGGCCTCCGTGCCCACCGTCACGCTGCCCGCGGCCACGCCCAGGCGGCCGGCCAGGTCGCCGGCGGTGCCTTCGGCCACGCTGTTGGCGGCGACGGCGGTCGTCGCGCCATAAGCCTTCTGGTAGTCGGCGGCAGCCAGGTTGGCCAGCGCGCCCTTCGGGCCCGACACGTTGAAGCCGTCCAGGCCCAGGGTCTTGGCGGTGACTTCTTTCAGGTCGATGGTGATGGTTTCGCCATCGTTGGCGCCGACCTGGATGGTCAGCTTGTTGTCCTTGGCCAGCACGTTGACGCCGTTGAACTGCGTCTGGGCCGACACGCGGTCGATTTCGTCCAGGCGCTGCTGGATTTCGTCCTGGATCGACTTCAGGTCCGAAGCCGAGTTGGTGCCGTTGGCGGCCTGCACGGCCAGTTCACGCACACGCTGCAGGTTGTTGTTGATTTCGTTCAGCGCGCCTTCGGTCGTCTGGGCGATCGAGATGCCGTCGTTGGCGTTGCGGGCAGCCTGGGTCAGGCCGCGCACGTTGGCGGTGAAGCGGTTGGCGATGGCCTGGCCGGCGGCGTCGTCCTTGGCGCTGTTGATGCGCAGGCCGGAGGACAGGCGCTCGATGGCGGAGCCCAGAGCGGATTGGGACTTGTTGAGGTTGTTCTGCGCAACCAGCGACAAGTAGTTGGTGTTGATGACTGCAGCCATGGATAGCTCCCAAGAGAGAAAGGCTTCTTCAAACTGGGCAGCGAGGCCGCCCATTGGCGGGCCGGATGTCCCGCTAGCCTGGGTAACGGCGCGGCCGTGATGAACTTAAGCGCGTGGCCGCAGAATCCGCCGCCGGCAGGGCGGGGCGCGATTACAGCACCTGGGCCAGGTGGGCCTCGGCCGGCAACTGCTGCCAGGCGCCGTCGCGCAGGCGGGCGCGGATGCGGGCAGTGGCCTGGGTGCGCAGTTGGCAGACGCGCGCCTCGGTCACTCCCAGGACCGCGCCGATCTCCTTCAGGTTCAGTCCCTGCTCGTAGCACAGCGACAGCACCAGCTTCTCGCGTTCCGGCAGGGTCTCGATGGCCTCGATCAGCGCCCGCCGCAGATCGGCGGCCAGCAGGGCATCCAGCGGGCTGTGCGAGGCGTCCGCCGGCACGTCGTGCCAGCCGGGTTCGCCGGGTTCGCCCAGCTCGTCGTAATGGAGGATCTGGATGCCGCGCGCATCGTTCAGCATGGCCTGGTATTCGTCCAGCGGCACCTCCAGCGCGTCGGCGATCTCGCCGTCGGACGGTGGCCGCATCAGCTCTTGCTCCTTGCGCTGGATGGCGGCCTCGATGCGCTTGCCCTTGCTGCGCACGCTGCGCGGCAGCCAGTCCTGGCTGCGCAGTTCGTCGAGCATGGCGCCGCGGATGCGGGCGGTGGCGTAGGTTTCAAACTGGGCGTCGGGCGTTTCCTGGTAGCGCCGCAGCGCGTCGAGCAGGCCGATCATGCCGGCCTGGACCAGGTCGTCGAGCTGGACGCTGGCGGGCAGCCGCGCCAGCATCTGCAGCGCCAGTCTGCGGACCAGCGGCGCGTACCGGACCAGGCTGTCATCTGCGTGGGGCATGCGTATCCGTCGGCATCTCGTTCAAGCAGGAGATTGTCGGCAAGCATGCGTTTTTCATTTAAACAAACACAAAAGCTTTTACGTGTTTGTTTACGTATTTCCTCGGCAAATCAGGTACCTGAATGTAACTTGAGTGTATTTTTTTTGCTGATAGTCAGAAATTTCGCCATATTTGGCCATGAATGTCATAAAATTTGACAAGATCAATGGTAGATTACGTTCGCTTTGGTATCAAAAGATACAGTTTGTAGTGATGCCGGGGCCGGGTCAATGGGATCTTGAGCCGATACGGCCGGGGGCTTTTGCCGCTCCGGCATTGTCAAGTTTTTAGGAGCCACAAGCGTGAATACCGCGGACAATTCTTTGCTCGCCGATATCCGGGAAGTCAACCTTTCGTATTTGCTGCTGGCCCAGCGCATGCTGCGCGACGATTATGCCGCGTCGATGTTCCGCCTGGGGTTCAGCGCCGAGGTGGCCGACATCCTGGCGCGCCTGTCGCCCGCGCAATTGGTGAAGCTGGCCAGCTCGAGCTCGCTGCTGTGCCGGTTCCGTTTCGATGACTACAGCCTGCTTTCGGCGCTGACCCAGGACGTCCTGGGCGGCGCGCTGCAGCAGGCCCATGCGACCATCCTGCTGGCCAACCAGCCGGTCGAGCAGTTGGCCTGATGCCGCGTCCCATGGCTAGCAAGAGCGTTTCCCAGGAGGCCGACGACATCCTGTTGGCCAGCTCCATGATCTCCCTGGGCGCCCGCCTGCAGGTCCTGGAGGCGGAAACCAGTCTCAGCCACGACCGCCTGTCGCGGCTGTATCGCGAGATCCGTGGCTGCTCCCCGCCGAAGGGCATGCTGCCGTTCTCGGTGGACTGGTTCATGACCTGGTTGCCGAATATCCATTCGTCGCTGTTCTATAACGTCTACGGCTTCCTGAATACACGCACCGAAAGCCGCGGCATCCGGGCCATCATCGATGCGTACCGGCTGTACCTGGAACACGCGGGGACCGAGCGCCCGGCCGACGAGCCGGTGCTCAGCTTCACGCGCGCCTGGATGCTGGTGCGGTTCTTCGATAGTGGCATGTTGCAGTTGTCGCCTTGCCGGCAGTGCGGCGGCCATTTCATTGCGCATGCGCATGATCCGCAAGGCGATTTTGTCTGCGCGATCTGCCGGCCGCCGCCACGCGCCGGCAAGACCCGCGCCGCCGCCAAGGCGCGGGCCGGGCAGCGCACCCTCCCGGCGGCAGCCGCCATGCGCGGCTAGCCGCGCCCGCCGCCGGCCGACGGCGGGCCCTCCAAATAGGCCAAAAGCCCCCCAAAACGCCCCGTAACCCGTGCTTTTGCAGCCGGGTTGGCGGGGGATCATTGTCGCCAACTCTAGACTTCGATGGCAGAGGCCTGATGTGTTGATTGTTATTGGTTATGCGGTGGTGCTCGTCGCGGTGGTGGGCAGCTTCATCGGGCTGGGCGGGCATCTCGGGGCGCTGTACCAGCCGTTCGAGCTGACCTTGATCGCGGGCGCGGCGCTGGGGGCCTTCCTGGCGGGCAACAGCCGCAAATCGCTGCTCTTGATGCGGCATGCGCTGCCGCAGGCCATCAAGAGCGCGCCATACAGCAAGGAGGTCTACATGGAGCTCATGGCGCTGCTGTATGTGCTGCTGAACAAGGCGCGCCGCGAAGGCCTGATGGCGATCGAATCGCACATCGAGGACCCGGAGTCCAGCGCCATTTTCAGCGACTATCCCCGCATCGTCGGCGATGCCAAGCTGATGGAGTTCATCACCGATTACCTGCGCATCATGATCAGCGGCAACATGAGCTCGTTCGAGATCGAGACGCTGATGGACGAGGAGATCGAGACTTACCGGCACGAGCGCGAGGTGCCCTGCCATGCGCTGCACCAGGTGGCCGATGCGCTGCCGGCCTTCGGCATCGTGGCCGCCGTGCTGGGGGTGATCAAGGCGCTGGCCGCGGTGGACCAGCCGCCCGCCGTGCTGGGCGACCTGATTTCCAAGGCCATGGTCGGCACCTTCCTGGGGGTGCTGCTGGCCTATGGCTTCGTCGCGCCGCTGGCCTCGCGCCTGGAGCGGCGCACCGCCGAGTCTGTCAAGGTGCTGGAGTGCATCAAGGTGACGCTGCTGGCCAGCATGAACGGCTACCCGCCGCAGCTGGCCGTCGAATTCGGCCGCAAGGTGCTGTTCTCCGCCGTCCGTCCGTCGTTCGGTGAGCTGGAAGAGCACGTGCGGCAGGCCAAGTCGGCGGCCACCGGCCGCGCCTGAAGGGGCGGCCGATGAGTTCGCTGAACAACCACCGGGTGGTGATCCGCCGCAAGCGCGGGCGGACTGCCGCGCGGCATGGCGGCAGCTGGAAGATCGCCTACGCGGATTTCATCACCGCCATGATGGCGTTCTTCCTGGTCATGTGGCTGATCGCCATTGTGCCGAAAGAGGAATTGCGCGGTATTGCGGAGTACTTCCGGATGCCGTTGCGGGTGGCCCTGACCGGCGGGCCGAGCTCGTCGGCCGAGACCAGCGCCATCCCGGGCGGCGGCCGCGACCCTTTGCACGACGAAGGCGACGTGCGGCAAGCGGACGGCAGCCGGGTGCAGGCGCAGGTGCAGTCCGACGCCGAGCGGCGCGACCGGCGCGCGCTGGAACGCCTGAAGCACCGGCTGGACAGCATGCTGGAAGAAAACCCCGTGCTGAAGAATTTCAAGCCGCAGCTCCTGATCGACATGACCACCGAAGGGCTGCGCATCCAGATCGTGGACAACCAGAACCGGCCGATGTTCTCGACCGGCAGCGCCGAGGTCCGGCCGTATATGCGCGACATCCTGCGCGAGCTCGGGCCGGTGCTCAACGAATTGCCCAACAAGGTCAGCATCGCCGGCCACACCGACGCCACCCAGTATGCCCGGGGCGAGCGCGCCTACAGCAATTGGGAGCTGTCCGCCGACCGGGCCAATGCCTCGCGGCAGGAACTGGTCGCCGGCGGCATGGCCGAAGGCAAGCTGATGCGCATCCAGGGCCTGTCTTCCAGCATGAGCCTGGTTAAAGATGATCCCTATGCGGCCGTTAACCGGCGTATCAGCCTGGTCGTGCTGAATCGCCGCACCCAGTCGCAGATCGAACGGGAAAACGCCACGGCGGCGGAACTGCGCGCCGGCAGCGTCGGGGAAGTGAACGAGGCGGCGGCGCAAGCGCCGCCGGCGGCCGGGACGGCAAGGTAGTCATGACAGCAACGATATTGGTCGTGGACGATTCGGCGACGATGCGGATGATTGTCCAGGCGGCCCTGGGAGCCGCCGGGTGGCGCGTGCTGACCGCCGCCGACGGGCGCCAGGCGCTCGAGCTGGCGCGCGGCGAGCGTATCGACCTGCTGGTGAGCGACTGGAACATGCCAGTGATGGACGGCCTGGCGCTGATACAGGAGTTGCGCGGCGAGCCGGGCTACCAGGAACTGCCCGTGCTGGTCCTGACGACCGAGCAGGCGGCGCAGAGCAAGGATGCGGCGCGCGGCCTGGGCGTATGCGGCTGGCTGAACAAGCCGGTCGAGCCCGACGTGCTGGTGGAGTTGGCGGCGGAACTGCTCGGCGAGCAGCGCGCCGCCTGAGCAATTTCGACAGGAAGACACAGGATCATGAGCGCCGGTCTGGACCTCAGCCAGTTTTACGAGACCTTTTTCGACGAGGCCGACGAGCTGCTCGCCGAAATGGAGCAATTGCTGCTGGGCCTGGACGTGAGCGCGCCCGATATCGAGCAGTTGAACGCCATTTTCCGGGCGGCGCATTCGATCAAGGGCGGCGCGGCCACCTTCGGCTGCTTCCAGAAACTGGCGGGCACCACGCATTTGCTGGAAAACCTGCTCGACGAGATCCGGCGCGGCGAGATGGCCCTGCGCGCGGACATGGTGGACATTTTCCTGGAAACAAAAGACGTGCTGAAAAGCCAACTGGATACCTATCGCGCCGCCGGAGAGCCCGACGAGGCCGTCTACGAGCGCATCTGCGCCGTGCTGCGGCAATTGGCGCAGGAGCATGGCGCGGCCGGCGCCGTCGCACAGCCGCCCGCGGCGCCAGCCGTCCCGCAGGCTCCGGCGCCGGCGCCGGTCCAGCCCGAGCCGGCCGACGATTCGATGCCATTCCAGATACGCATCGGCCGGGTCTCGGACAAGGATGCCCAATCCCTGGTGGACGAGATGGGCAACCTGGGCAAGGTCCTGAGGCACGAGCGGGAGGCTGGCGGCCTGACAGTATGGGTCGACAGCACCTGCTCGTCCGGCGATATCGAGGCAGTCTGCTGCTTCATCGTGGACGCCGACCAGCTGGACGTGCGCCGCGCCCCGGTGCCGGCGCCGGCCGGGCCGGCGGCCGGCGCGCTCGAGCAGTCCGAACGGGCGGCCGCCGGGTTTGCCGCGCAGGCGCCCGCGCCGGCCCCGACGCACGAAGCCGCGCCGCCCGCGGCAGCGCCGGCGCAGCGGCAGGCGCGCGCGCCCTCCGCCGCGCACGTGGACAAGGAATCCACGTCGATCCGGGTAGGCGTGGAGAAGGTCGACCAGGTCATCAACCTGGTGGGCGAGCTGGTCATCACCCAGGCCATGCTGGCGCAAACCGCCTCGACGCTGGACCCGGTCCTGCACGACCGCCTGCTCAACGGCATGGAGCAGCTCGAGCGCAATGCCCGCGACCTGCAGGAAGCCGTGATGTCGATCCGCATGATGCCCATGGATTATGTATTCAGCCGCTTCCCGCGGCTGGTGCGCGACATCGCGGTCAAGATGGGCAAGCAGATCGAGCTGCAGACCTATGGCCGCGCGACCGAACTGGACAAGAGCCTGATCGAGCGGATCATCGACCCGCTGACGCACCTGGTGCGCAACAGCCTGGACCACGGCATCGAGACGCCCGAGAAGCGCATCGCGGCCGGCAAGGATCCGGTCGGGCAACTGATCCTGTCGGCCGAGCACAATGGCGGCAATATCGTCATCGAGGTCAGCGACGACGGCGCCGGCCTGAACCGCGAGAAGATCCTCAGGAAGGCCCTGGCGCAGGGCCTGTCGGTCAGCGAGAACACGCCGGACGACGAGCTCTGGCAGTTGATTTTCGCGCCGGGCTTTTCGACCGCCGAACAGGTCACCGATATTTCCGGGCGCGGCGTGGGCATGGACGTGGTGCGCCGCAATATCCAGGACATGGGCGGACACGTGCAGTTGTCGTGCGTGCCGGGCGAGGGCACCACCACGCGCATCGTCCTGCCGCTGACCCTGGCCATCCTGGACGGGATGTCGGTGCGGGTAGGGGCCGAGACGTTCATCCTGCCGCTCAACCACGTCACCGAATCGCTGCAGCCCAGCGCGGACCAGATGTATTCCGTGGCGGGCGACGAGCGCGTGATGCAGGTGCGCGGCGAGTATCTGCCGCTGGTGGAGCTGCACCGCGTGTTCGGCGTGCGGGATGCCCAGCCGGACCCGACCCAGGCCATCGCCGTCATCATGCAAGCCGAGGAGCGCCGCTTCGCGCTGCTGGTGGACCACCTGGTAGGACAGCACCAGGTCGTGGTCAAGAACCTGGAATCGAATTACCGCAAGGTGCCGGGCGTGTCGGCGGCCACCATCCTGGGCGACGGCAGCGTCGCGCTGATCGTCGACGTGTTCGCGCTGGCGCGCGCCAACCGCGAGAAATGGGCGCAGCCCGAAGCCATCCTGAATTGACGGAGAACCCCTCATGGCAGCCAAACCGCAAACGCAGGCCGCGCGCGTCGAAGACGTCGGCAACGAATTCCTGGTGTTCACGCTCGGCGCCGAAGAGTACGGGATCGACATCCTGAAAGTGCAGGAAATCCGCGGCTATGACGCCGCGGCAGTCACGCGCATTGCCAATGTGCCGCCGTTCATCAAGGGGGTCACCAACCTGCGCGGCATCATCGTGCCGATCGTGGACCTGCGCATCAAGTTCAACCTGGGCAGCGTCGAATACAACGAGCAGACCGTGGTCATCATCCTGAACCTGGACCACCGGGTGGTGGGCATCGTGGTGGATGGCGTGTCGGACGTGCTGATGCTCAACGCGGGGCAGGTGCGCGCCGCGCCCGAGTTCGGCGCCACCCTGTCCACCGAATACCTGACCGGCCTGGGCACGGTCGACGATCGCATGCTGATCCTGGTGGATATCGAGAAATTGATGACCAGCGACGAAATGGCGCTGGTGGAGAAAGCGGCCTCGTGAGGCCCGCGCGCCGGCGGCGCGGGATCCGGGCAGGGCAGTTCGACGACAGTCGGGGAGTTCATGAAGATGCGCAGTTTCCTGGTCAATATGAAAATACGTTCCAGCCTGCTCGGCGTGCTGGGATTCTTTTCGCTGCTGCTGGTCGTCGGCGCGGCGCTGGGGGTGTTCTCCCTGCGCGTGAGCAACGGCACGCTGGCCGATATTCGCCAGACCCAGGACATCGGCGACGCCCTGGCGCGCGTCATCAACAGCTACAAGGACACGGTCAATAACGTGGCGCGCACTGCCAATGCGCACTATGGCGACATCGTACGCAGCATCGGGCAGCCGGTGCCGTTGTCGCAGGGGCTGGGCGCCGAGGCGGCCGGCCTGCTGCAGCGAGCCAGCGCTTCGCTGAACCGCGCCGATACCGAGTTCCAGTATTACAAGGGGCTGGCGCGGCCGGCAGGGGCGCAAGAGAGCCTGGCAGAGGTCGACGCGGCCTATACGGCCCTGATGCAGCAGGGCGTCGCCCCGCTGCTGGGCCTGCTCGAACGCGGCGACATGACGGCCTATCACAAGCAGGCCCAGACCATGCACGATGCATTCGAAGGGCGCCTGGCGCGGGCCGTCGAGGGCTTCGATTTCTGGCGCGCCAGCCAGCTGCAGGATGAGTATGCGCTGGCCACCCGGCGCTACCAATGGGTCCTGGGCGCGGTGGCAGTTGGCGGCGGGGTCGCGGCGCTGCTGGTGTTCGGCACCTACCTGTTCCTGCGGCGGCGCGTGCTGATGCCGCTGCGCGAGGCGGGCCACCATTTCGACCGCATGGCGGCGGGCGACCTGACGGCGCGGGTTGAGGTGCGCAACAGCAACGAGATCGGCCAGCTGATGGCGGCGCTCAAGCGCATGCAGGAGAACCTGGCGCGCACGGTGTCGCAGGTGCGGCGCGGGGTGGACGAGATCAACGTGGGCGCGCGCGAGATCTCGGCGGGCAACACGGACCTGAGCAGCCGCACCGAGCAGCAGGCGGCCTCGTTGGAAGAGACGGCGGCCTCGATGGAGGAGCTGGCCTCGACGGTCAAGCAGAACGCGGACAACGCGCGCCAGGCGAACCAACTGGCGGCCAGCGCCTCGGACGTGGCCGAGCGGGGCGGGTCGGCGGTCTCGGAGGTGGTGAGCACGATGGAGGGCATCTCGGCGAGCTCGCGCAAGATCTCGGAGATCGTGTCGGTGATCGACGGGATCGCGTTCCAGACCAACATCCTGGCGCTGAACGCGGCGGTGGAGGCGGCGCGGGCGGGCGAGCAGGGCAAGGGCTTCGCGGTGGTGGCCGGCGAGGTGCGTTCGCTGGCGCAGCGCAGCGCGCAGGCGGCCAAGGAGATCAAGGTGCTGATCGAGGACTCGGTGAGCAAGGTGGGCACGGGCTCGCAGCAGGTCGAGCGGGCGGGCGCGACGATGCAGGAGATCGTGGCGTCGGTCAAGCGGGTGACGGACATCATGGGGGAGATTTCGGCGGCCTCGGAGGAGCAGTCGGGCGGGATCGACCAGGTGAACCGTGCGGTGTCGCAGATGGACGAGGTGACGCAGCAGAACGCGGCGCTGGTGGAAGAGGCGGCGGCCGCGGCGGGCTCGCTGCAGGAGCAGGCGCAGCGGCTGGCCGAGGCGGTGTCGGTGTTCAAGATCAACGCCGGCGAAGTCATCGAGGTGCCGGCGCGGCAGCTGGCCGGCCAGCACGTCGCGCGCGTGGGCGCGCCCGCCGGCGCGGACGGCGCGGACACGGGCGCGCTGGCGTTGCAGCAATAGGGCGGCCGTGGCGACATCCAGCACCGGCGCTTCGTTCGCGGCCGAGCGGCAGTTCGAGTTCCGCGAGGCCGATTTTGCACGGGTGCGCCGCATGATCCACGCGCGCGCCGGCATTTCGCTGGGCGAGCACAAGCGCGAGATGGTGTACAGCCGGCTGGCCCGCCGGCTGCGCGCGCTGGGACGCGCGGATTTCACCGGCTATCTGGATCACTTGGAAAGCCAGCCGGCCGCGCCGGAATGGCAGGACTTCGTCAATGCGCTGACGACCAATCTGACGGCCTTCTTCCGCGAGGCGCACCACTTCCCGGTGCTGGCCGAGCTGGCGCGCGCACGCCCGGGGCCGGTGGCGGTCTGGTGCTGCGCCGCCTCCAGCGGGGAAGAGCCATACTCCATCGCCATGACGCTGGCCGAGGCCCTCGGATCGCGCGGGGCCTCGGCATCGGTGCTGGCAACCGACATCGACACTCAGATGCTGGAACGGGCGCGCGCCGGCATCTACGCCGAAGAACGCGTCGCCCGCATGGACCCGCAGCGGCTCAGGCGCTTCTTCCTGCGCGGCCGCGGCGCGTACGCCGGCCAGGTGCGGGTGCGGCCGGAACTGGCGGAGATGGTGCGGTTCGAGACGCTGAACCTGCTGGCGCCCGCCTGGCCGATCAGCGGCCGGTTTGATGCAATTTTTTGCCGTAACGTGATGATTTACTTCGACAAACCCACCCAGGCGGGAATCCTGAGGCGCTTTGTGCCCCTGCTGAAGCAGGGCGGCTTGCTGTTCGCCGGGCATTCCGAGAATTTCACCTATATCAGCCGGGACTTCCGCCTGCGCGGGCAGACCGTCTACGAGTGCGTGGCCTAGGTGAACATGCGCAAGATACGGGTCCTGTGCGTCGACGATTCGGCGCTGGTGCGCGGGCTGATGACCGAGATCATCAACAGCCATGCGGACATGGAGGTGGTCGCGGTGGCGCCCGATCCCCTGGTGGCGCGCGAGCTGATCAAGCAGCACAATCCCGACGTGCTGACGCTGGACGTGGAAATGCCCCGCATGGACGGGCTGGATTTCCTCGAAAAGCTGATGCGGCTGCGCCCCATGCCGGTGGTGATGGTGTCTTCGCTGACCGAGCGCGGCGGCGAGACCACGCTGCGGGCGCTGGAATTGGGCGCCATCGATTTCGTGACCAAGCCCAAGCTCGGCATCCGCCATGGCCTGCTCGAGTACGCCGAACTGATCGCCGACAAGATCCGGGCCGCCGCGCGGGCGCGCCTGCGGCCGCCCGCCGCTGTCGCGCCCGCGCCGCCGCGGCGCCTGCAGCGGCCGTTCGCCAGTTCGGAAAAACTGGTGATCGTCGGCGCTTCCACGGGCGGCACCGAGGCCATCCGCGAGGTCCTGTACCCGTTGCCGCCCGACAGCCCGGCCATCCTGATCACCCAGCACATGCCTGCCGGCTTCACCCGGTCGTTTGCCCAGCGGCTGGATGCCTTGTGCGCCGTGACGGTGCGCGAGGCGTCGCACGGCGAGCGGGTGCTGCCGGGCCATGTCTACCTGGCGCCGGGCGGCGACACCCACATGAGGCTGGGGCGCAGCGGCGCCAACTACATCATCGAGCTGGAGGCCAGCGAGCCGGTCAACCGGCACCGGCCGTCGGTGGATGTGCTGTTCCGTTCCGCCGCCGAGGCCGCCGGCGCCAATGCCATCGGCGTGATTCTGACCGGCATGGGCAAGGACGGCGCCGCGGGCCTGCTGGCCATGCGGCAGGCCGGGGCCCATACGCTGGCGCAGGACGAGGCCAGCTGCGTGGTGTTCGGCATGCCGCGCGAGGCCATCGCCGTCGGCGCCGCGGCGGAGATCGTGCCGCTGGCTGCCATGAGCGAGCGCATCCTGGCGCGCCTGGGCGACCGCGCGAACCGCGTTTGACGCCTGGGCGACAGTGGCCGCGGGCGACCAAGATTATTTCCTGGAGTTGAGATGACTGACAAGGGTATGAAGATTCTGGTGGTGGATGATTTCCCCACAATGCGGCGCATCATCCGCAACCTGCTCAAAGAACTGGGCTTCGAGAACGTGGACGAGGCCGAGGATGGCGTCATCGGCCTGGAGAAGCTGCGCAACGGCGGTTTCCACTTCGTGGTGTCGGACTGGAACATGCCCAATCTGGATGGCTTGGAGATGCTCAAGCAGATTCGCGCGGACGAGGCGCTGAAGTCGCTGCCGGTGCTGATGGTGACGGCCGAGGCCAAGAAGGAAAACATCGTGGCGGCGGCCCAGGCGGGCGCCAACGGCTATGTGGTCAAGCCCTTCACCGCCGCGACGCTGGAAGAGAAGCTGACCAAGATCTTCGAGAAAATCGCCGGGTGAGGGCAGCATGAGCGCAACGGATACCGGCGGCGGCGCCGACCCCTCCGACCTGATCCATCGCATTGCCTCGCTGACGCGCATGCTGCGCGACAGCATGCGCGAGCTCGGGCTGGACCAGGCCATCAAGGACGCGGCGCAAGCCATTCCCGACGCCCGCGACCGGCTGCGCTACGTGGCGCAGATGACCGAGCAGGCGGCCAACCGGGTGCTGAACGCCACCGAGGCGGCCGGCCCGCTCCAGGACGGGCTGGCCCGCTCGGCCCGCGCCCTGGACACCCGCTGGCAGCAATGGTTCGACCAGCCGCTCGAGCTGCCCGAAGCCCGGGCGCTGGTCGCGGATACGCGCGCCTTCCTGGCCGACGTCCCGGCACAGACCCAGCAGACGCAGGCCAGGCTGATGGAAATCGTCATGGCCCAGGATTTCCAGGACCTGACCGGCCAGGTCATCATGCGGATGATGGACGTGGTCGGCGCGATCGAGCGGGAATTGCTGCAGGTGCTGCTCGACAACGTGCCGCAGGAGCGCCGCGACGAGGCCCAGACGCTGCTCAACGGGCCCCAGGTCAGCCCCGCCGGCAAGCCCGACGTGGTGACCAGCCAGGACCAGGTCGACGACCTGCTGGCCAGCCTGGGGTTCTAGCGCGGCCGCGGCATGGCGCGGCCGCCGCGGCCGGGCTGTCAGAACACATGGCGGATGCCGAACTGCACACCCTTGGTGGCGTCGCCGGCCAGAGGCCGGTTGCGCCAGTCGCTACTGGGCGCCTGGGCGGCGCCGATGGCGTACCGCAGGCCGTCGCCATTGTCGATCCAGGCGCCCGCGGCATACAGAGTGGTGCGCTTGGACAGGCGGTGCAGATACATGATGCCGTAGTGATTGGCGTGCGACGCCCCGTCGAACTTGGCGGGATCGGTGTTGGCGTCGTCGGCCTTGACGTCGATATAGGTCCAGCCCAGGCTTAGCTGATCGGCTGCCGTCAGGTCGAATGCGACGCTGAGGGAATAGAGGTCCTTGTCGATACTGCCATCGCTCTGCCGGTTCCGGAAGTATCCCAGGTAGACGGTGACGGGATCGAAGTCGTAGCTGCCACCGATCGCCGTCTGGCGGTTCCTGGTGCCGTCGTACAGCTCGTCGCTGGCGCCCGGCAAGGTATTGTCCACATGCGCGGCCAGGAAATAGTACGGCCCTTGCTGATACTCGAGCGCGGCCTGCCATACGCGCCCCGCGCGGCTGTGGCGGAAGCTGTCGCTCAGCGAGTAATGGGTTTCCAGGCGCCAGCCGCGCCAGCGCGGCGAGCTATAGCTGATGTCGTTGTTATTGCGGAAGTTGTAGCCCGACTGCGTGCCCAGGCCGGCGGCGAACGTGCCGCCGTAGAATGCGGCGATCTTGCCCAGCATGTTGAAGAAAACGCTGTTCTGTTTGCCGATGCGGAACTCGCCCCAGTCCTGGTTGGCGAAACCGACCCAGGCCTGCCGTCCGAACATCTGTCCGGATACGGACGCGGTACCGTTGTCGGTGTTGAATCCGCCTTCCAGGCGGAATATGGCCCGGGTGCCTCCGCCCAGGTCCTCGCCGCCCATCAGCCCGAACCGCGAAACCTGCAGCCCGCCGCTGTCCACGGATTTTTCGGTGCGGCCGCTGCTGTTGATCGCCCCGACGTATGAGTCCACCACGCCGTAGAGCGTAACGTTCTGCGCCGTGGCCGTGGCGGCGGCGCCGGCCAGGACGAGGCCTGCGCCCATGCGCAAGCACGTGCTTGTCTTCACTGGTTTTCCCCTTCTGGTTTGAAATAGTGGGCCTGCGGCCATCCTGCCTAGTCGTGCGGCACGATATGTCCGTCGGCAATGTCCCAGGCGACGCGGTGGCGCGAGCCGTTGGCCAGGCCCCTGGCCGCGGCGCCGGGCACACGCACCCGCACGGGCAGGCCGCCGCTCGTTCCGCTGAGCAGGAGGCTGGCGCCGTAATCCACTATCCCCGTCAGCTCGAAATCGAGCACGTTGTCCTGTTCTGCCGCATCGGCGGGCCCGAGCAGGCGCAGCGATTCCGGGCGGACCATCATGAAGCACGCGGCGCCCTGCGCGTGCGCCGATGCGGAGGGCGCGCGCAAGGTTCGGCCCAGTGCGTCGCAGGCGTACTCGCCGCGAGCGCCGTCCAGGCATCGCACGCTGAAGAAGTTGCTTTCGCCAATGAAGGATCCGACGAAATGCGTGGCCGGCCGGGCGTAGACCTCCATCGGCGGCGCGAACTGTTCTACCCGCCCCGCGTTGAAGACGGCGATACGGTCCGACATGGTCATTGCTTCGGACTGGTCGTGCGTCACGAAAATGCTGGTGATGCCGAATTCGGTGTGCAGCCGCTTGATCTCGAGCTGCATCTGCTCGCGCAGGTTCTTGTCCAGGGCGCTCAGCGGTTCGTCCAGCAACAGGACTTCAGGCTCGAATACCAGCGCCCGCGCCAGGGCGACGCGCTGCTGCTGGCCGCCGGACAATTGTTTGGGGAGCCTGTCCCGGTGCTGCGCCAGCCCGACCACGTCGAGCGCGCGCCGGGCGCGGGCCTCTGCCTGGGCGGCGGCGGCTTTGCGCATCCGCAACGGGAAGGCCACGTTCTCGATGGCGCTCATGTGCGGGAACAACGCATAGTTCTGGAACACCATGCCCATGTTGCGCTTGTGCGGCGGCACGCCGGTAAGTGGAGCGCCGCGCAGGCGGATCTCGCCGGCCGTGGGCGTTTCGAAGCCCGCCACCATTGCAAGCGTGGATGTCTTGCCGGACCCGCTCGGGCCAAGGAAGGTCACGAACTCGCCCTGACGCAGCGTCAGGCTGACGCCGTCCACGGCGTGTTGCCGGCCGTCATAAGTCTTGCGCAGCGCATCGATGTGCAGGTGGTCATCGGGGCCGCCATCGCGGCGGGAAACCGGGGTATTCAGCATGAGTTCTCCAGACGTTCGCCAAGCACGGGCGAGGGTTGGGACGCCCGCGGCGCGGTTGCGGCCCGGCGGGCGCGGCGCACGAGGCGCGGGATCGCCAGCGCCAGGATCATGACTACGAGGATCAGGGTGGAGACGACCGAAATCACCGGGTCGGCCTGCATGCGCAAGCTGTCGAACATCTGGCGCGGCAGGGTCGCGGCATCCCGGCCGGAGATGAACAGCGAGACCACTGCCTCGTCGAACGAGTGCACGAACGAAAACAGGGCGGCGGCGAGGAAGCCGGGTCGCAGCACCGGGAAAGTGACCAGGAAGAATGCCTGCAGCGGCGATGCGCCCAGGTTCTGGGCGGCCCGTTCGAGATTGCGGTCGAAACCCTTGAGCGTCGCCGAGACAATCAGGTAGGCGACCGGGACGCTCAGGCAAGTGTGGGCCAGCACGACCCCGAGGCGGCTCTGGACCAGCCCGAGTTCGCCGAAGTAGTAGTAATAACCTAGGGCCACCACGATGTGCGGCACGGTTAGCGGCAGGATGAGCAGAAGGTTCAACGCGTTGCGGCCCTTGAAGCGCGCGCGGGTAAGCGCGAAAGTGGCCGGTACGACCAGGACCATGGTGAGGAGCGCCGTGCCCGCGCCGATCAACAGGCTGTTCAGCGTGGGCAGCGTCCAGCGCGGGTCGCTGAAGTAGGCTTCGTAGTAGCCCAGCCAATAGCCTGGAGGCGGGAACTCGAAGGACTGCGAATGGCTGAACGACATGGGCACCACGATGAACATCGGGGCGGCCACGAAGGCGACGATCAATATGGATATCCAGCGCAGCGCTTTCATTGCTGCTCTCCCCACAATCTGTCGAGGCCGAAGACCCGGTTGTAGGCGGCATACACTGCGAGCGAGGCCGCCAGCAGAACGACCGACATGGCCGCGGCTTCGCCAAAATTCAGAAGCTCTTCGATCTGCTGTCCGATCAGGCCGGCCAGCATCTGCTCGCTCGGTCCGCCCAGCAGCACGGGCATTACGTAGAAGCCCAGGCAGGTAATGAACACCAGCGTGCAGCCGTTGACGATGGCGGGTGCGCTGAGCGGCAGGAATACGGTGCGGAAGGCCGCCCAGCCGCTGGCCCCCAGTCCGCGCGCCGCTCGCACATAGGCCGGGTCGATCTTGCGCATGACCGAGTAGAGCGTCATGACCATCAGGGGCAGCAGGGCGTGCACCATGCCGAGTGTGGAGCTGAACCGGGTGAAGAGCAGTTCGCCGTGTTCCAGCCCCAGGAATTCGAACAGGCGGACGATGGGGCCGCGGTTGCCCAGGATCACCATCCAGGCATAGGTTCGCACTAGGAAACTGACCCACAGGCTCAGGCCCACCAGGACGAGCGCAGAGCGCGCGAAGCCACCGCCGATCTGCACCACCGCGTACGCCAGCGGGTAGCCCACCAGCAGGCACGTGAGCGTGACGCCCAGGGCCGTGAGAAAGGTAGTGACCAGCACTCCGATGAAGAAACCGTCGGAGAACAGATAGCGGTAATGTTCCAGGCTCCACGTCGGGTCGCTGACGCTGAGCAGAAGCACCTGGCCGAGCGGCACAACGAAGAACACCACCAGGAAGATGACCACCGGCGCGAGCAGCAGCGCATAGCGCAGCCGGTGCGGATTTTGCGTAGGTATTGCACTCATGGGGAATCCAGGCAGGACGGGCGCTCAGCGGACGACCCAGCGGTCGAACTGGCGCGCGATGTCGTTGAGCTGGGGCGCCAGCTTTTCGACGTTCTGCTCGAACAACTGCTTGTAGTTGTCCGGCTGGGTGGGCATCATCCGGGCATCCGCTTCCGGGATGTATGCAAACGCCTGGCGGTTGAGCGGCCCGTAGTCGGCCTCGCGGCAGAAGCCGGCAAGGCGTTCACCGCGCACCGAGGCATTGATGAACTGCCAGGCAAGCCTGGCGCGCGGCGAGCCCTTGGAGACGACCCAGTAGGCGCGGTCCACCTGGCCCTGGTTCCACACGATCTGCACAGGCTGCTTCTGGCGCATCAGCTCCACCACGCGGCCGTGCCAGATGGCGGCGGCGTCCACTTCGCCGTCACGCAGCAGTTGCTGCGATTGCTGGCCCTGTGTCCACCAGACCCGCACGGAAGGCTTGATCCGGTCGAGCGAGGCCAGGGCGCGTTCGATGTCGACCGGGTACAGCTCGTCCAGCGCCACGCCGTCGGCCAACAGGGCCAGCGGCAGGATGCGGGGCGCATGGCGTTGCAGGCTGCGGGGCCCGGGATAGCGCTGCAGGTCGAAGAATGCCCGCCAGTCGGTCGGGCCGCCGTTCCGGTAGCGGTCGGTACGATATGCGATGACCGTGGCAAAGGCGTGCGAGGCGACGCCGTTCTGGTATATCTGCCCGTCGTCCAGTCCTTCGCTTTGCAGGATCCCGGTGTCGATGGGTTCGATCAGCCCGGCTTCATTGGCGCGCACCAGGTCGGCGCCGCCCAGTGTGGTGACATCAAACTCGTATACGCCGGTGCGCGCCTGCGCGGCCAGCTTGGCAAATGAGACGGGCGAGACCGAGCGAATGGTTGCGCCGCTGGATTGCTGGAACGGCTCGAACAGATGGCGGGCCGCCGCGGTTTCCCAGGTGCCTCCCCAGGTATTCACGTACAGGGTTTCCGCGGCGTGGGCCCGGCGGCCCACCCATGGGGCCGCCAGGGCGGCGCCGGCGGCCAGGCCCTTGAGGAGGCTGCGGCGTCCAGCGGTAAAGGTCGAAGCGGAATTTGTCATTGCGGCTCCAAGTTGAGGTGGTCGGCGGCTGGTCAATTCCCTGTCCGCCGGAGGGCGTCGGCGAAGATGTCGAGCGCTTCGTCCAGCACGGCCAGTTCAGTGGTGAGTGGAAACAGGAACGGGACGACGTTGTCCTTGGGGCCGGCCGGCTGCAGGATCAGGCCCTGCTCGCGGCACGCATCGCAGATGGCGTGTGCCTGCGCGGCGGCGGGCGCGCCGGCGGAGTCGCGCAGCTCGACACCCCGCATCGCCCCGAGGCCGCGGACGTCCAGGGTCAGGCGCGTTGGGGCGAGGCCATGCATGCGGTCGGTCCAGTGCCGCCCCAGTGCGATGGCGCGTTCGCGCAGCCCTGTCTGCTCCACCACGTCGAGGACGGCATGGGCGGCGGCCAGGGCGAGGGTATTGACTTCGCCCGTGGACAGTCCGTCGGGCATGCTGTCCATGACGACGGTCTTGCCGATCATTGCGGCCAGCGGCATGCCGCCCGCCAGCGGCCCGCCCATCACGATGAGATCGGGCTCGGCCGCGAAATGACCGCTCGCGAGCAGGCGGCCCGACAGCCCCGGCGCGCTGCGCGTCTCGTCAGCGACCAGGATGATGCCGTGCGCGTCGCACAGATCGCGCAGGTAGCTCAGCAATTCGGCGGAGCAGGGCAGGATGCCGCCGTCGCGCTGGATCGGCTCGATCACGATCGCGGCGATGTCGGACGATGCGATCGTGGCCTGGGTCAGCAGCTCGAATGCGCGGCGCGTCTCGTGCAGCGACACGCCGAGTGATGCGTGCGGGAACGGCAGGTGATGCACATATGAAGGGTATGCGCCGCCGGCCGCCTTGTGCGAGTGCCTCCGCCCGGACAGCGCCAGTGTCAGGTGGCTGTGCCCGTGCGTCGACCCGGAGAACGCCAGCAGCGCCGGGCGACCGGTGTATCGCCGGGCCAGCATCACGGCGCTTTCGAGCGCCTCCGCGTCCGATCCGTGCAGGGCTACGCGCCGCGTCGGGCCGTGGTCCGGCAGGACGGCGAGCCGTTCGGCGAGCCGGATGGCGTCGGGTTCGAGCGCGGCGCAGGCTTGCGAGCTGCGCGGATCGCGCAGCTCGCGCAGCATCGCAGCCACGACTTGCGGATGCCGGTGCCCGATGACGCCGGCGCGTGCCGAGAAGTCAATATGGCGGCGCCCGTCCCGCGTCCACAGCTCGGCGTTGAGCGCGCGCTCGACCGGCGCGCCGTTCACCGGCCGGCATGGGCGCGCCAGCACCCGCTGGCCGCGCGCGTGCCAGTCAGCCGGGACGGGAGCAGGCATGCCGGCCATGTCAGGCGCCAATCGCGGCCCGGTAGACGCGCAGCCAGTTGCGGTGCGTGATCTTGGCGACCTCTTCGTCGTTGAAACCCGCGCGCGCCAACGCCGGTATCACTTCGCCCAGATGTTCGACCCGGGTGAACCAGTCCGGCGGTGGCGCCTTGCCGGGACGGGCCTGCGATCCCGCTCCGAAATCGACGTCCCGCGTCCAGTTGCCTTTGCGCATCCAGTCCAGGTCGCGCTGAGTGGTGTTATGGCTGCGGTCGGTGCCGATGCCGACATGGTCGATGCCGGCAATATCGACCGTGCGGGCGACCAGCTCGCACCATTTGTCGACCGTGGTGCAGTATTCGTCGCCGGCGATGTTCCGATAGGCCGCGCAGCCGATGATCCCGCCGCGCTCGCGCAACGCGGCGAGGACATCGCTGGTCTTGTTGCGCTTGTGGGGGTAGACGGCATCCGGGTTGGCATGGGTGATGGCCACCGGTTTTTCCGAGTACTGGATGGCTTCCAGGGACGTCCGGTTGCCTACATGGGACAGGTCGACGACGATCCCGCAGTGGTTCATTTCACGGATCACTTCCTTGCCGAATCGCGCCAGGCCGCTGTCGTGTTCTTCGTAGCAGCTGCCGCCCAGCTCGTTCTGGTTGTTGTACGTGAGCTGGATGACGCGCACGCCCAGATCGGCGAAGAGTTCGACAAAGCCGATGTGCCCCTCGAGGAGGTTGGCGTTCTGGAACCCCAGTATCAACGCCAGTTTCCCCTGGCCGGCCAGCGCCTCGATATCGGCTGCCCCGCGGGCAATGCCCACCAGGTCGGCGTTGGCGCGCGCCAGCGTCCGCCATCGGTCGATGGCCTCGAGCGACTGCACCGTGCCTTCCCAGAATCCCAGCGTCACGGTGACGCAGCCCACGTTGCCGCGCTGGAGGGATTCGAATACGTCGCGGTCGAAATGTCCGCACTGCAAACCGTCAATAATCACTTGCTTCTCCGTCAGGATGCAATCAGGGAGTCCGGGCCCTGCGCCCCGGCATGGGGGTGACGCAGCAGAGTCAGGTCGGTGTCGTCATCGGCGGGCGCGCGGCCGATCACGGTGCCGTCGTCCTGCACGATGGTCGGCCCGGCATGGCGCCTGGAGGCCACGGAGTCGGGGGAAAGCGCCTTGTTCGACGCTGCATACAGTTCCCACCACAGGTCTTCCGGCATGGGGTAGCCGTGCCGCAGTCCGTGCGCCAGCAAGGGGTCGCGCGTGTCCCAGGCGCCGGGCAGCGGGTCGAGCCACCGTGGGCGCAACGTCGCGCCGTCGGCATGGGGCTCGCAGTCCAGCCGCAGCCCGTGCTGCCCGGCGAGCGGGGCCACGCACATCAGTTCGGCCGGCTCGCGAACGTGGCGCACGCGCACGGCCGGGCAGCCCGACTTGCGCATGGCCGCGACCAGCAGATCGGCCAGCAGGGGCGCCACGCACCATGCGTGCAACCCGGCGCCGTCGAAGCGGCCGGCGTCGATTTCTTCGCGGATGTCGCCCAGGCGCGCAAGGTCGGCGGCGAGCGCTGCACGTGCCTGCGGCGACGCCAGGCCGCGCAGGCCGGACAGTCCGAGCCCCTGCGATGCCAGCGCCGTGTCGCGCAGGGCTGCTGCATAGCCCGCCGGGGCGCCGCAGGTAAGCAGGATGCGTTCGGCAATGAGACGGGCCTCGCGCACGGAAATGCGAAGCTCGCGCTGCCCGGAACGGGTGTGTACAGTCATTTATGCGGGTTCCTTGGGGAAAAACCAGACGGGGTCGGCGCCGCGTTCGATATCGGCGGGCGTCGGCGCGCCATGGAACAGCACGCCTCGCAGATTGCGGCCCAGGTAGTCGCGCGCCTTGTCGATACCATGCAGGCCGACGTTCATCAGCCGGACGATGTCGACCGGAACGAAGGACTCGCTCATGATGTCCATGTGGGGAGAGTGCAGGTCCAGCCCGCGCAGCGACTGTATGCGCGCGACAATCGCGCGGTAGCCGGGGTGGCGCAGCAGGAAATGGGCCGTGCTGGTGTCGTCGGCGCAGCGCGCCAGGTCGGCCAGCAGCGCGCGGACCAGTCGCGGCAGGTCCAGGCCCAGGTTGTAGACGTATTCGATCTCGGCGGCGGGGCCCCGCCGCGGCTCTTCGGCCGTGGCCGACTTGTACCAGACGTAGCGGCGCGAGGCCTCGCTGTCCAGATCCAGGGAGTGCGTCCAGGCGTATTCGCGCTCGACCAGCCCGCGCAACTCGGCTACGCTCATGTCGGGAATCGTCATGAATTCCTCGTCCGCGCTCAATGATTCGGCGCGGGCGTCGCAGTAGTCGGGCACCAGTTCGGTCAACAGGCCCAGGAAGGTCTGCACACTTTCTTCGTGCAAGGACTGGCGGGCCCATGCGACCAGTGCCGCCAGGGGCGGAATGTCGGGCGCTGCGCCGGCATAGGTCCCGTTGCCCGCATATTCCTCCAGGCGTTGCAGCAGGCTCTGCAACTCGCTCGCGACCATGGCGCTGTCGGCAAAGCGTTCATATTCCATGCGGTCCTGCCGGCGAAACACAATGGCCCGCTCGAGCAGGCGCCGCAACAGCGCCACTGACGGGTCGTCCGGCCGCGCCGCCAGGGAGCACGCCATGTCGACCGCCGCCTGGCGGGCGGCCAGCCATTGCTGCATCAGCCTGGGGTGGTTGTTCACGAACAGGATCAGCCCGAGGGCCGAGCCGTTGCCGACGCCGAGATAGCGCTGGATCGCCGGGTCGATCTCCGGCGCCAGCGGGTTGCGCGCGCGCGCCAGATGGTGGGCCAGGTCGATGGAGAACACGCGCATCATGTATGCCGACAGCATTTGCGCGTCCAGTGGCCGGCGCAGCGGATGATCGGCCTCGAGCGTGCGGTAGCTGCGGGTCCCGAATGTGCCGTTGCCGTCCAGCCCGGTGTTGCGCATCAGGTAGCAGACCTGGGCCAGCTCGGCGATATCGGGCTGGCGCCCCGCCGCCAGCGCCGCGACAGTGTGTTCGAACACCCGGGAACTGCGATTGGCGCGCGCCCAGACCAGCGTGCCGGGCGTCGCGCGCCCTTCGTACAGCTTGGGCAGTTCGACGGCGGTGGTCTGCAGGTCGGCTTCCGAGATGCGGCCTTCGACCAGCGCGCCCATCATGTCCCAGGAGCGTCCGATGATGCGGCCGGTCTTGCCTTCCACGGTCGGCTCGAACGAGTAAATGGCGAAGCTCAGGGCCATGGCCGGCGTGTCTATGTGATAGACGGCCTGGCCGCGGGCCCGGCCGTCGATTTCCCAGCGGACCCGGCGTATGCGCCAGCGTTCCCGGATGGCGCGCGCCATGAACAGCCGCGACACGCTCATGCGACTGGGCTGCAGCATGGCCAGGCGTTCGGACTGCATGGGGTGTGTCGTGGAAACGGCGGCGACGGGCGACTCGATCGTCATGGACGTCCTTTGCAACTCAGCATCTATTTGTCTTCTAATAGAATCATGATGATTCAAATAGAATACTATCGGGTTCGCGCTTTGCCGTAAATCAAGTCGCCGTCGTTTCGCGGGAAATCCCTAGGCCGGGAAAACCCGCATAAATTGGGTCGGTTTACAGTGAAAATCCGATGCCTTAGGATGGGCGCCCCATATAGAGGAAGCATCAAGGGCCATGGCAGAACGGAGTGGCAGTGGCGTTCGCGCGCTGAGTTCGGTATTGAAGACGCTGGCGGTCCTGGATTTGCTGGGCGCGTCGGACCGCCCGCTGAAGCTGGCTGAACTCGTTGCCGCCCAGGGCGGGAACCGGGCGACGGTGTATCAGCGGCTGGTCACGCTGATCGAAGCCGGTTGGGTGGAAGTCGATGAAGACGGCGCCTACCGGCTCACACTGCACGCGGCGCGCGTCGGCGAGGCGGCGTTCGACCAGGCCAGCCTGGGCGAACGCGCCACCGCCGTGCTCCAGGAACTGGTCTATGCCTCCGGCGAGACAGCTTCGCTGGCGGTGATCAGCGGGGCGCAGGTCGTGTTGGCCAAGCGCGTCGAGGCCAAGGGAATGCTGCGGGCCGACGTCCACGTGGGCACGACTTTTTCGCTCGAGATCAGTGCTTCGGGCCGGGTGCTGTCCGCCTACGCCGAGCCGGCGATGCAACAGTACCTGCGGGACCAGGGCGCGGCCTTGCCCGACCCCGGGGTGATGGCCGATGTCGTGGCCCAGGGGTATGCCGTCTCCAGCGGCCTCGAGATTCCCGGCATCCTCGCGCTGGCCGTGCCGGTGCTGAATCGGCTCGGCAAGTGCGTGGCGGCGCTGTCCCTGGTGATGCCCGCCACGCGTTTCGATATCCAGCGGTTGCTCCCTCCCTTGCAGGCCGCCGCGGGCAAGCTCAACAGCCTGCTCGCGGGCGCCGGCCAGGGCGAGGCGGGCAGGGCCGGCGAATAGCGCCGCTTTCCCCCTGTTTCTTGGGTGATCGTCCGGCCGGCCGCACCCCTAGAATCTCGCCGGGCCGCCCGTATCTCGACACGCGCGGGCGGCGGACGACATCCCGAGCATGGCCGACGAAAGCGATCTGGAAAAAACCGAAGCCGCCTCTCCCCGGCGCCTGGAAAAGGCGCGCGAAGAGGGGCAGATCGCGCGTTCGCGCGAGCTGGGCACCTTCATGCTGCTGGCCGCCGGCGTCGGCGGCCTGTGGCTGAGCGGCTCGCTGCTGTATCGCGGCCTGGCCGGCGTATTGCGCGCCGGGCTGGGGTTCGATGCGCGGGTCGGCCGCGATACCGGCGCGATGGTGGCGCAGGCGGTCGACGGCGCCGGCCAGGCGCTGTGGGTGGTGCTGCCGGTTTTCGGCGTCCTGATGGCGGTGGCGGTGCTGGCCAGCGTCTTGCTGGGCGGCTTCGTGTTCTCGTCCAAGCCGCTGCTGCCTGATCTCTCCAAGCTCAGCCCGCTGGCCGGCCTGAAGCGCATGGTGTCGGCACAAACGGCGGTGGAGCTCTTCAAGGCGCTCGCCAAGGCGCTGCTGGTGGGCGGCGTGGCGGCCGTCGTCATCGTCATGCACCAGGACGACATGCTGGCGCTGATGCACGCTGCGCCGACCGAGGCGCTGGTGCGCGCCCTGACGCTGGTGGCGCTGTGCTGCGCGCTGATCGTCGCTTCGCTGGCCTTCATTGTCATGCTGGACGTGCCGTGGCAGGTCTGGAGCCATCTGAAGAAACTGCGCATGTCCAAGGAGGATGTGCGCCAGGAACACAAGGAAAGCGAGGGTGATCCGCACATCAAGGCGCGCATCCGCCAACAGCAGCGCGCCATGGCGCGGCGCCGCATGATGACCGAGGTGCCGCGCGCCGATGTGGTGGTGACCAACCCCACGCACTACGCCGTGGCGCTGTGCTACGCCGAGGGCCAGGCCGCGCCGCGGGTGGTGGCCAAGGGCGCGGGCCTGGTGGCAGCCCGGATCCGCGAGCTGGCCGCCGAGCACCGCGTGCCCCTGCTGGAAGCACCGCCGCTGGCGCGCGCGCTGTATCGGCATGTCGAACTGGGCCAGGAGATTCCCGCGGCGCTGTACACCGCCGTGGCCGAGGTGCTGGCCTGGGTCTTCCAGTTGCGCAGCTGGCGCGCCGGATGGGGCGCCGAACCTCCGGCGCCCGCCGCGCTGGCGGTGCCCGCGGAGCTGGACCCCCAAGGAACCTGACGCATGAGCCAATTGCTATACGCTTTGAAGACCCAGGGCGCGGCCAACGCCCGCCTGCTGGCGGGGCCGGTACTGATCGTCCTGGTGCTGGGCATGATGGTGCTGCCATTGCCCACCTTCCTGCTGGACTTGCTGTTCACCTTCAATATCGCCTTGTCGGTGATGATTCTGCTGGTGGCGATGTTCACGCGCCGGCCGCTCGATTTCGCGGCATTCCCCGCGGTGCTGCTGTTCGCCACGCTGCTGCGCCTGTCGCTGAACGTGGCGTCGACCCGCGTGGTGCTGTTGCATGGCCATACCGGCCCGGACGCGGCCGGCAAGGTGATCGAGGCGTTCGGCCACTTCCTGGTGGGCGGCAATTTCGCCGTGGGGATCATTCTCTTCGTGATCCTCACCATCATCAATTTCATCGTCATTACCAAGGGCGCGGGGCGCATTGCCGAGGTGGGCGCGCGCTTCACGCTCGACGCGATGCCGGGCAAGCAGATGGCCATCGACGCCGACCTCAATGCCGGCCTGATCGGCGAGGACGAGGCCCGCCGGCGGCGCGCCGAAGTCGCCCAGGAGTCGGACTTCTTCGGCTCGATGGACGGCGCCAGCAAATTCGTGCGCGGCGACGCCATTGCCGGCCTGCTCATCATGATCATCAACGTGCTGGCCGGGCTGGTCGTGGGCGTGGCGCAGCACGACATGTCCATGGGCGACGCGGCCCGCACCTATACGCTGTTGACCATCGGCGACGGCCTGGTGGCGCAGATCCCGGCGCTGGTGATCTCGACCGCCGCGGGCGTGGTGGTGTCGCGCGTGGCCACCGACCAGGACGTCGGCCAGCAGATCCTGGCGCAGCTGTTCTCCAATCCCAGCGTGCTGTACCTGACGGCCGCCATCATCGGCATCATGGGCCTGATCCCCAACATGCCCCATGTGGCTTTCCTGACCCTGGCGGCGATCCTCGCGGGTACCGGCTGGGCGCTGCAGCGGCGCGCCCGCGAGGCGGCGCGCAGCGCCAGGCAGCAGCCGTCGCAGGCCGCCGCGCAGGCCCAGGCGGCGGCCGCCGAAGCGAGCTGGGACGACGTATCAATGGTGGATCCGCTCGGCCTGGAAGTCGGCTACCGCCTGATCCCGCTGGTGGATCATGCGCAGAACGGCGAACTGCTGCACCGCATCCGCAGCCTGCGCAAGAAGTTCGCCCAGGATGTCGGCTTCCTGCCGCCGGTCGTGCACATCCGCGACAACCTGGAACTCAAGCCCAATGACTACCGCATTCTGCTGTCGGGCGTCGAAATCGGCCGTGGCGTGGCGATGCCAGGCCAATGGCTGGCGATCGATCCGGGCGGCGTGACGGGCCAGATCCAGGGCACGGCCACTACCGACCCGGCATTCGGCCTGCCGGCGCTGTGGATCGACGGCGGCCAGCGCGACGCGGCGCAAGTGGCCGGCTATACCGTGGTCGACGCCAGCACGGTGGTCGCCACGCACCTGAACCACATGATGCACCGGCATGGCGCCAGCCTGCTGGGCCGGCAGGAAACCCAGCAATTGCTGGATCGCATCGGCGCGGAGGCGCCCAAGCTGGTGGAAGACCTGGTGCCCAAGACGCTGTCGCTTACTACGCTGCAGAAGGTGCTGCAGGGCCTGCTGGACGAGGAAGTGCCGATCCGCGACATGCGTTCCATCGTCGATACGCTGTCCGAGCATGCGCCGCGCCTGGCCGCGCAGGCGCCGGGCGCGGGCGGACAGGCCGACATCGCCGAATTGATCGCCTTGACGCGCCGGGCGCTGGGGCGGGCCATTACGCAGCAATGGTTCCCGGGCGACGGCGAGCTGCGGGTCATCGGGCTGGACGTCAAGCTGGAACGCGTGTTGACGCAGGCACTGACCACCAGCGGCGGGCTGGAGCCGGGACTGGCCGAAACGTTGCTGCGCGAAGCGCAGGCCAGCGTGGCCCGCCAGGAGGCGCAGGGCAACGCGCCGGTGCTGGTGGTCTCGCCGCCCCTGCGCGCGCCGCTGGCGCGCTTCCTGCGCCATCACCTGCCGCAGTTGGGCGTGCTGTCCAATGCCGAGATTCCGGATGAGCGCATGCTGCGGGTGACGGCCCTGATCGGTGCGGGCGCATGAAGATAAGCCGGTTCGTCGGCGCCACCAGCCGTGAAGTGCTGCGGCAGGTGCGCGAAACCCTGGGGCCGGACGCGCTGATCGTCGCCAATCGCAGCGTGCCGGGCGGCGTGGAGGTGCTCGCCACCCTGGAAGAGCCGCCGGCGCCGGCGGCCACGGCCCCGGTGCGCGCCGTGGCCGCCGTCGGAATGTCGCCCGGGGCGGGCGCGCCGGCGGCGGATCCCGCCGCGGCCGGCCTGGAGGCGGCCATCGGCGCCTTGCGCGGCACGCTCGAGAGCCGGCTGGACGGCCTGCTGTGGGGCGGCGCCGAAGGGCCGGGGCGCGAGCCGGTGCGGGCCGGGTTGTTCCGCCTGCTGCTGGATACCGGCTTCAGCGCGCGGCTGGCGCGGGCCATGCTGGAACGCCTGCCCGCCAGCCTGGACGCGCGCGAGGCGCAGGCCTGGGCCCGCAACGAGCTGGTGACGCACCTGCCGGTGCTGGCCTCGGAAGACGACTTGCTGGCCGAGGGCGGCGTCTACGCGCTGGTGGGCCCGACCGGCGTCGGCAAGACCACCACGCTGGCCAAGCTGGCGGCCCGCTGCGTGGCCCGCGAGGGCCGCGAGCAAGTCGCCATGCTCACCACCGACAATTTCCGGATCGGCGCGCTGGAGCAGTTGCAGATCTATGGCCGCCTGATGGGGATTCCGGCCCGCTCGGTCCGGGATATCGCGGAGTTGCGCAGCGCGCTGGCCGAATTGGGCACCCGCAGGATCGTGCTGATCGATACCACCGGAATCAGCCAGCGCGATCGCAATGTGGCGGCGCAGGCCGCGCTGCTGTGCGGCGCCGGCCGTCCGGTGCGGCGCTTGCTGGTGCTCAACGCGGCCAGCCAGGGCGATACGCTGGACGAGGTCGCGCATGCCTATCGCCATGGCGCGGGCGAGGATGTCGCCGGCTGCATTGTCACCAAGGTGGATGAGGCGGTGCGCCTGGGACCGGCGCTGGACACGGCGGTCCGCCATCGCCTGCCGGTCCATTATGTGTCGGTCGGACAGAAGGTGCCGGAAGACCTGGCCCTGGCGCGCGCCGACGAGCTGGTGGATCGCGCCTTCGCCGCGCAGGCGCGCACGCGCGCGCTATATGCGCCCAGCGAAGCCGACATGGCGACCTTGTGGCGCGCGACGGCGCCGGCCGCCGGGGATTCCGCCGCGCAGCGGCGCCGGCATTGGCTGGCCGCGGCCTTGTTGCCCGGCGATTCCGGCCGCGCCGGCGCCGCGCTGGGCGATGCGCTGGCATGGCTCGAAAACGACCTGGCCTGCGCCCAGGCGCGCGCCGCATGGCGCCGGCACGGCGGTTCGGCGCTTGCGACATCTGCGGTTGCGACATCGCCGCCTGCCGCGCCGCTGGCCGCCGTGCGCGGCGCTTTCTCGGCCAGTTGCGATCGTCGCCTGCTGGCACTGCACGGCGCAGTTGCGCTGGGCGCGCGCTGGCGCGGGGCCAGCCTGCAGGCGGGGCTGTTGCTGAGCGACCGTGGCGCCGTCCTGGGCGCTGCCGAAGCCGGACTGCATTGGTCCGCGGCTGTGGCGGCCGTGCCCCGCGTGCCGTCGCGCATCGCCGCGCGCGGCGCCGCAGCGGCGCAGCGGGCGGCGGCCCTGGCGGCGGGCTTGCCTGGCGTGCCGCTGGTCCACATGCTCGACGCGGGCGATGGCCCGCCCTGGCATGCGCTCCCGGCCGGCATGGCCTGGCTGGCGCGCAGCGCCGGCGGGCTGCGGGTGTTGCATGACGATTGCCTCGTCACACTGAACGCCGTCGGCAAGATGCTCGGCTATGTGCCCGCCGGCACGCTGACGGCCGCAAGCGGTGTGCTGTCGCCGCGGCCGGGGCGGGCAGGGCAGGCCGCCGAGGCCGACATCTGGGCTTCCGGCACTGAAGTGACGGTGCCGCGGCGCGGCGGCGTCCCGGTGGCGCTGCGGCTGATCTGCGCGCGGGTGGCCGAGCCCGGCGGCGCGGCGCCGCGCCAGCTGTTCGGCCTGACCAGCCTGTCCGCGGGCGAGGCCGACGCTGTCACGCTGGCCCGCTGGCTGGCATGGCAAGAGCAGGCGCGCCGCGCGTTCCGCGCCATGGCGCAAGCCTGGCAGGCGCTGCCGCAGGAAGCAGCCGTTGCCGACCCGGCCGGCCAGGCCATGCTGGCCGCCCAGCTGGGCGCCGCCTGCTGGCAGCTGGAGCGCGCCCCGGCCGCGCTGGCCATGGAGGCGCCGCTGCGAGGCGCGCTGGCGCACCGGCGGCGCCTTGCCGCCGGCAGCCTGCCGGGCGCGGTGTTGCGCTTGTGGGCGATGCTGGAAATGGCCGCCTGAAAAGCGGCACGTCTTTGCCGGGATGCGCCGGCGGTCAGGCGGCGACGATGCTGCGGCCGCCGTAGCCGGTCCTGGCGCCGCGGCCCTGGGCGTCGTAGGTGCCGGCGCCCGCCAGGCCGCCCAGTTCGCGCAGCGCATCCAGTGATTGCTGGGTGTGGCGCAGGCTGATTTCCACCAGCGCGCGATTGCGGGCATTGCGTTCGCGCGCGATCTCGGCATGCGCCAGCAGCGCCTGCCAGGGCGCTGCCAGCTCCGGGTAGCGGCTTGCGGCCTGTTCGGCGCCGGAGTGGCCGGCTGGCAAGCCCAGCCGCTCCAGCAGCGCATCGCGCCGGTCGCTCAGTGCGACCAGCTGCCGCGCCAGGGTTTCCTTGTGCTGGGTCAGGGCCGGCAGGCGCTCGAACGCGGTACGGTCGGCGAGCGCCGCGGCTTCGGCCTCGAGGGTTTCGGCGAATTCCCGTACCAGGGCGTCTTCGTCGGCCAGGCAGGCCAGCAGGTCGGCGGATGGGGTCATGTCGCGCGGCTTATTTGAGCAGGTCGCGGGCGCTGGCGATCAGGCCATCGGCGATGCGGCCGGCATCGATGCGCAACTGCCCGGAGGCGATGGCATCGCGGATGGCGGCCACACGCTCCACGTCGATGTCGTTGTCGCCGGACTGCAGGGCAAGCAGCTGGCGCGAGGCCGGGCTCAGCGCCACTTCCGCGCTGCGCATGCCCGCCTGGCCGGCGGCGGCCGGCGCGGCGGCGGCAGCGGGCTCGGTCCGTCCACCCAGTGCTTCGGCGCTGAACGGCCGGGAAGAGGGGGAAGCGATCTTCAATATGTTCTCCGCAAGGCAGTGCGCCGGCAGGCGTGTCGCAGGATTCCGGCTCTTGTAGCGATAACGGCGGCGCCGCGCCGAACTTTAGCCCGGCCGGGCGGGGCATGCTCGTGCGCTATCCGGACCGTGTCCTGCGGCATTTTATAGGGTGACTTCGACCAGGGTGGCGCTGCGGACGATGCCGCTGACGATTTGCCCCGATGGCGTGCGGACTTGCACTGCCGCGCCCGGCGGCGCATCGTCGAGCGCTTCGCCTTCGCCGCTGACCACGAAACCGCGTCCTTGCGCCGTGATCCGCACCTGCTGGCCGCGGGTCACGGCCTCGGCGCTGCGCAGCCCCGAGGCGCGGATGGTCTGGCCGGCGGCAATCCGCGAGCGGGCGCGCATGCCGACGATGGCTTGCGCGTCCAGCATGACGCCGCGCGGCAGCGTCACCAGGTCGCCGTCGCGGGGTGCCAGGTCGTCTGGCCGCAGGGCCTGGCCGGCCGGGATCTGGCGGGCGGCCACGTAATACTGGCCCGGCACGCTGACCGTGGCCTGCACGTACAGCGTCCAGGATTGCGGGGCGGCGCAACGCACTCCCACGGTCATGCGCGGGCGCGGCCGCAGCGCCGAGGGCAGGAACGGCAGCAGCTCGGCGCACGCGGGGTGGCGCGCGGCGTCGATGGGGTCGAGCGTGATGGCGGGCGTGCCGGGCAGCGCGGCCAGTTGCTCGCGCAGGTAGTCCTGCGCGACGCGCGCGATCGCGGCGGCGTCGGCCTGGCCGGCCGCGGCCGGGGCGGCGCGCGGATACAGCGCCGCGACCGCCGTCGCCAGTGCGAAGAGGGCACGCGGGAGCGTTTGCATGATGCCAGTCATTTTAGAAGGGGGCGGCGGCGCCCAAGACCCGAATTGCATTGGAAATGACGGGTTGTTTGGTTGATTGTGTTGACGGCGCCGCACCTAAGATGCCGTCATGCAAAAAGCCGGATGGCACGTTGCCCGGCCGGCCCACACATTGCCGCAGGATGCCCCAAGGATGCTAGACAGGCTCAACGAGGATTTTCGCTTCTTCCAGCAGTCGATCGCGCTGCGCGCCCAGCGCCAGGAAGTGCTGTCCTCGAATATCGCCAACGCCGACACGCCCGGCTACAAGGCGCGCGATTTCGATTTCCGGGCCGCCATGCAGGACGCCCTGGAGACGCGCATGCGCCTGCCCGACACCCAGCTGGCGTTGACCTCGGCGCGCCACATCCCGGGCCGGGCGGCGAGCCCGAACCCCGTGGAGCTGCAGTACCGGCTGCCCTATCAGCCGAGCGTGGATGGCAACACCGTGGACATGGACGTCGAGCGGGTGCAGTTCGCCGATAACACGCTGCACTACCAGAGCAGCCTGCAACTGCTGTCCGGCCGCATCCGCTCCATGATGTCGGCCATCCAGGAATAACCCTCTACAGGCCCCGCCATGTCCCTGACCAGCATTTTCGATATCGCCGGCTCGGCCCTGCGCGCCCAGTCGCAGCGCATGAACGTCTCGGCCAGCAACCTGGCCAACGCCGACAGCGCGGTGGGGCCGGACGGGCAGCCGTACCGGGCGCGCCAGGTGGTGTTCCAGGTCGATCCACCGGCCGGCCAGCCCTACGGCCAGGAGATTGGCGGCGTGCGGGTGGCCGGCGTGGTGCAGGACCCGTCGCCGCCCAAGCTCGTCTACGACCCCGCCCACCCGCTGGCCGACGCGCAAGGGTACGTGGCCATGCCGAACGTCGACCCGGTCGCCGAGACGGTCAACATGATCGCCGCCTCGCGTTCCTACCAGGCGAACGTGGAAGTCCTGAATACGGCCAAGCAATTGATGATGAAGACGCTGACCATTGGTCAGTCGTGATATAGGCACGGAGCTCCGGATGACCACCGTCAACAATACCGATCCTACCGCGATGGCGCTGGCGCAGACTGGCGTGAATTCCGCCAGCAGCGCGCAAGGCCTGCAAGACCGCTTCCTGACGCTGCTGGTGACCCAGCTCAAGAACCAGGACCCGCTCAACCCCATGGAGAACGCCGAGCTGACCTCCCAGCTGGCGCAGATTTCCACCGTCGAGGGCATCACCAACCTGAAGAACACCCTGCTGGCCATCAGCGGGCAGATCGACGTGTCGCAATCGATGAACGCGGTGGCGATGATCGGCAAGGGCGTGCTCATTCCCGGCAACAAGATCTCGCTGGGCACCGACGCCGCCGACCCCTCGCAGCGGGTGGCCACGCCTTTCGGCATCGACCTGCAGGGCGATGCCGCCAAGGTCACCGTCAAGATCATGGACGGCTCCGGCGCGGTGGTCCGCACGTTCGAGCTGGGGGCGCAGGAGACCGGCGTCCTGACCCTGGACTGGGACGGCACCAACGACGGCGGACAGGCGCTGACCGACGGCAAATACACCGTGTCCGTCAGCGCGCAGGACGCGGACGGCAAGCTGGTGTCGTCCGAGGCGCTGACGTACGGCAAGGTCAACAGCGTTTCGTATTCCACCGACGGGCTGCGCCTCGACCTGGGGCTGGCCGGCCAGATCAGCATGCTGGACGTGCGCAAGGTGATCGGCGCCTAGGCGCCGGGCCCGGGCGATATTCGCGGCCGGCGCGCCGGCCATTGATTGGACATTCACAGACACCATCGAGAGAAAATATGGGCTTCGGACAAGGATTGAGCGGCCTGAATGCCGCGGCGCAGAACCTGGACGTCATCGGCAACAACATCGCCAACTCCGGCACGGTGGGCTTCAAGTCCGCCTCGGCATCGTTCGCGGATGTCTACGCCAGCTCGCGCGTGGGCCTGGGTGTCAAGGTCAGCGCCATCAACCAGCGATTCACGGTGGGCAACGTCACCGCCACCGGCGGCGAATACGACATCGCCATCGACGGGCCCAAGGGCTTTTTCCGGCTGACGGATTCAAGCGGCGGCGTGTACTACTCGCGCAACGGCGAGTTCCTGGTCGACAAGGATTTCTACCTGGTCAATGCGCAGGGCTATCGCCTGACCGGCTACGCCGCCGGCGCGGTCGGCGCGGCGCCGGTCGACCTGCGCCTGCCGCAGGGCAACATCGCGCCCAACGCCACCACCACCGCCGGCCTGCAGACCAACCTGAACGCCAATGCCGACCCGATCGACCCGGTGGCGACGCCGTTCGACCCGACCCTGGCCTCGACCTACACCGACTCGGTGCCCACCACCGTGTACGACTCGCTGGGCAACGCGCACCAGTTGACCCAGTACTTCGTCAAGCGCGAAGCGGTGGGCGGGCAGAGCGTCTACGACATCTATTACACGCTGGATGGCGAGCCCATGGCGCCCACCGACAACGCCGGCGGCCCCTGGACGACTACCGCGCAACTGACTTTCGATTCCGCCGGCCGCCTGTTGACCACGCCGCCGTCGGTGGACCTGAGCTTCGCCGACCCCGGCGGCGCCACCTCGCCGGCCGAGCCGCTGGCCATCACCATGAGCTACGAGGGCGTCACCCAATACGGCAGCGCCTTCTCGCCCAAGATCACCCAGAACGGCTATTCCAGCGGCGAGTTCTCGGGGTTGTCGATCGGCAAGGACGGCAGCCTGCAGGCCAACTACACCAATGGCGAGACCGCCATCATCGGCACGCTGGCGCTGGCCAATTTCAACAACGTGCAAGGCTTGCAGCCGGTGGGCAACAACGCCTGGGCCGAGACTGCCGAATCGGGCCAGCCGCTGCTCGGCCAGCCGGGCACCAACGGCCTGGCCACCGTGGTGGGCCAGGCGCTCGAGGCGTCCAACGTGGACATGAGCAAGGAGCTTGTCAACATGATCGTCGCGCAACGCACCTACCAGGCCAATGCGCAGACCATCAAGACCCAGGACGAAGTCATGCAGGTGCTGATGAACATGCGCTGATGCGCAACCCGGACGGCACGGAGCAGGCATGGATCGAATCATCTATACCGCCATGAGCGGCGCGGCGCGGATCGGCGAGCACCAGGCCGCGCTGAGCAACAACATGGCCAATGTCAGCACGCCCGGCTTTCGCGAGCAGGTCGCGCTGTACCGGTCGGTGCCGGTGCTGGACGGCACTTCGCTGCCCACCCGGGTATCGTCGGTGACCGCCACCCCGGGCAGCAACTTCGCGCTGGGCAACATGCAGACCACCGGCCGGGCGCTCGACGTGGCGATCGCCGGCCCGGGCTGGCTGGCGATCCAGACCCCGCAGGGCGAAGCCTATACCCGCGCGGGCGATCTGCGCGTGGGGGTCGATGGCCTGCTGCAGACCGCCCAGGGGCAGCCGGTGTTGTCGGACCAGAACGGCGTGATCGACGTGCCGGAACTGGCCACGCTGACCATCGCGAGCGACGGCACCATTACCGCCGTGGGCGCGGGCGACCCGCCCAACAATATCCTGAACCTGGGGCGCCTGAAGCTGGTCAGCCCGCCCGAGCAGGCATTGCAGCGCGGCGACGACGGCGTGTTCCGCCTGGCGCAGGCTGGCGGCCAGCCGGCCCCGCCGCTGCCCGCCGACCCCGCGCTGCGCGTCACGCCGGGCGTGCTGGAAGGCAGCAACGTCAGCCCGGTCAAGGCCATGGTGGGCATGATCGAGAACGCCCGCCGTTTCGAAATGCAGATGCAGGTCATCAGCGAGGCGGACAAGAACGCCGAGCGCGCCAACGGGCTGTTGTCGGTTGGCTGATCCCTTGTTTTTTCGCGCCGGGCGGACCGAAGCCGCGCCGCGCCAGGAGTTTTCATCATGATGCGTTCGCTGTGGATCGCCAAGACGGGCCTGGAAGGCCAGCAGACTTCCATGGACGTGATTTCCAACAACCTGGCCAATGTCCAGACCAACGGCTTCAAGCGCGGCCGGGCAGTGTTCCAGGACTTGATGTACCAGACGCTGCGCCAGCCGGGCGCCCAGGTGGGCGACGGCAACCAGTTGCCGACCGGCCTGCAGCTCGGCACGGGCGTGCGGGTGGCGTCCACCGAGCGGGTGTTCTCGCAAGGGAACATGAACAATACCGGCGGCGAGCTGGACATCGCGATCGAGGGCAAGGGCTTCCTGGAAGTGGAGCTGCCGGACGGCACGCCGGCCTATACCCGCGACGGCGCCCTGCAGCTGGACCAGAACGGCCAGCTGACGACAGCCGGCGGCTACGTGATCCAGCCGCCGATCAATGTGCCTGACAACGCGCTGTCGCTGACCATCGGCAAGGACGGCACGGTGTCGGTCACCCAGCCCGGCGCGGCCGGCGTCAACGTGGAGATCGGCCAGCTGCAGCTGGCCACTTTCATCAATCCGCCGGGGCTGCAGAGCATTGGCGAGAATCTCTACCTGGAGACCGACTCGTCGGGTCCGGCCAACGTGCTGGAGCCGGGCATCGATGGCGCCGGCTCGATCCTGCAGCAGTACGTCGAGACCTCGAACGTCAATGTGGCCGAGGAGCTGGTCAACATGATCACCACGCAGCGCGCGTACGAGATGAACAGCAAGGCTGTCAAGACCTCGGATGAGATGCTGGCCCGCCTGACCCAGCTGTGATGCCCATGTCCTTGTTGCGTCTGTCGGCTGCCGCGCTGCTGGCGGCGGCCGCCGCGGGTTGCGCGATGATCCCGCCCGAGCCCATCGTGACCGGGCCGGTGACGGCGCCGCCGCCTGCGCCGCCGCCGCCGTCGGCGCAGCCCAACGGCTCCATCTACCAGCCGCGCGTGTACGGCAACTATCCCTTGTTCGAGGACCGCCGGCCGCGCAATGTGGGCGACATCGTCACCATCGTGCTCAACGAGAAGACCAATGCCGCCAAGAACGTCGCCACCACCACCGAGCGCAACGGCAGCGCCGGCCTGACCGTGGCCGCCGCGCCTGGTTTCATGGACAGCTGGGCCAATGCCAAGCTCGACAGCGACCTGTCGGGCGCCAACGAATCTTCCGGCAAGGGCGATTCGCGCGCCAACAACACCTTCACGGGCACCATCACCACGACCGTGATCGGCGTGCTGCCCAACGGCAACCTGCAGGTCGCCGGCGAAAAGCAGATCGCCATCAACCGGGGCAGCGAGTATGTACGCTTCTCGGGGGTGGTCGACCCGCGTTCCATCACCGGCGCCAATTCCGTCTCGTCCACCCAGGTGGCCGATGCCCGTATCGAATACCGCAGCAAGGGCGTCATGGACGAAGTGCAGACCATGGGCTGGCTGCAACGCTTCTTCCTGATCGCCTCGCCGTTCTGACCATGAGTTCCTCGCATCGTTTCTTCGCACTGTTGTGCCGGCTGGGCCAGGTCGTCGCGGCCGTCGCGCTCGTGGCCGCCGCGCCGGCGCAGGCCGAGCGCATCAAGGACCTGGCCTCGATACAGGGCGTGCGCGGCAACCCGCTGATCGGCTACGGCCTGGTGGTGGGACTGGACGGCAGCGGCGACCAGGTGCGCCAGACTCCGTTCACCCAGCAGAGCCTGACCAACATGCTGTCGCAACTGGGCATTACAGTACCGCCCGGCAGCAATATGCAGCTCAAGAACGTGGCGGCGGTCATGGTGACCGCCACGCTGCCGGCGTTCGCCCGGCCGGGCCAGCGGCTCGACGTGGTGGTGTCCTCGATGGGCAACGCCAAGAGCCTGCGCGGCGGCACGCTGCTGATGACGCCGCTCAAGGGGGCCGACAGCCAGGTGTATGCCATCGCGCAGGGCAATATCCTGGTGGGCGGGGCGGGCGCGTCGGCCGGCGGCTCCAGCGTGCAGATCAACCAGCTCAATGGCGGCCGCATCAACGACGGCGCGGTGGTCGAGCGCGCCGTGCCGACCACCTTCGCGCAGGACGGCACCATCTACCTGGAGATGGACCTCACCGACTTCGGCACCACGCAGAATGTGGTGGCCGCGCTGAACCGCCAGTTCGGCGCCGGCACCGCACAAGCCGTCGACGGCCGCGTGGTGCAGGTGCGCGGGCCGCTCGAGCCGTCGGCGCAGGCGGCGTTCCTGGCCAAGGTCGAGAACCTGCAGGTGCGGCGCGCGCCGGCCACGGCCAAGGTCATCATCAATGCCCGCACCGGCTCGGTGGTGATGAACCAGACGGTGATGATCGAGGAAGCCGCGGTCGCCCACGGCAATCTGTCGGTCATCATCAACCGTCAGACCATGGTGTCGCAGCCCGACACGCCGTTCGGCGGCGGCCAGACCGTGGTGGTGCCCAATACGCAGATCGAAGTGCGGCAGGACGATGGCGCGCTGCACAGGCTGCGGACCAGCGCGAACCTGGCCGACGTGGTCAGGGCGCTCAACGCGCTGGGCGCGACCCCGCAGGACCTGCTGGCCATCCTGCAGGCCATGAAGTCGGCCGGCGCGCTGCGCGCCGAGCTCGAGATCATCTAGGCAGGCGCTGGAAATGGCATTCGTCAGCTATACGCCGCGCCCCGGGGCCCAGCAGTCGGTATTCGACCTGGGCCGGCTGGCGGATATCCGGCGCGGCGTGGCGGCCGACCCGCGCGACGGCGCCGCCCGCCAGCAGGTGGCCACCCAGGTCGAGGCGCTGTTCCTGCAGATGATGCTCAAGCGCATGCGCGAGGCCGGGCCGAAGAGCGGGCTGTTCGACTCCGAGCAGACCCAGATGCTGCGGGCCATGGCCGATGAGCAGCTGGCCTTGCAGCTGGCCACCCCCGGCGTGGGACTGGCCCAGGCGCTGCTGCGCCAGATGCGGCAAGAGGGCGGCACCGACGCGGCGCTCGATGGCGGCGCCGCGCCGGCGGAGGCGCTCGCCCCGGCCGCCGGCCAGCCCGGCGCGCCGCAGGAGCCGTCGCGCCAGGTCGCCGCGCTGCTGGAGGTGTTGCACGACAGCCGGGCGCGCGACCGTGGGCTGGCCGCCGCCGGGGGCGCACCGCCGCATGTCATCGACTTCGTCGCGCGCATGGCCGGGCCGGCGCGCGACGCCGCCCGGCAAAGCGGCCTGCCGGCCCGCCTGATCCTGGGCCAGGCGGCCCTGGAATCGGGGTGGGGCCGGCGCGAGCTCAAGTTCGAGGACGGCAGCACCAGCTATAACCTGTTCGGCATCAAGGCCGGCGCGAGCTGGAACGGCAAGGTGGTCGAGGTCCTGACCACCGAATACCAGGACGGCGTGGCGCGCAAGGTGGTGCAGCCGTTCCGCGCTTACGGGTCGTACAAGGAATCGTTTGCCGATTACGCGCGCCTGATCGGCGGCAGTCCCCGCTACGCCGCGGTGACCGAGGCGCGCGACGAAATCGAGGCCGCCCGCCGCATCCAGGATGCCGGCTATGCCACCGACCCCGCCTATGCGGAGAAGCTGATCGCCGTCATGGGGCAGTTGCGCGGCCGCGGCGCCGCGGTTTTTTCCGATGCGCGCTAAATCCGCGGGTGCGCCTGCCGTTAACCCGGTATCTGGACCGGATGCGGTTTTCTACGGGATATCGGCAGCATGAATCTGTACAACTTGGCGCTCACCGGGCTCAATGCCTCCCAGGCGGGGCTGGAAGTCACCAGCCACAACATCAACAATGCGGCCAACCCCGGCTACAGCCGCCAGCGGGTGATGACATCGACGGCCGGCGCCATGGCCACCGGGCAGGGTTTCTTCGGACGCGGCGTGCAGGTCGACACCGTCAAGCGGCAGTACGACAGTTTCCTCTACCGCCAGATGGTGGGGGCGCAGGGCACCGGCGCACAGCTGGGCACGCACTACGATCAACTGTCGCAGATCAACAACCTCTTCGCCGACCGCACGGCCGGCATCACGCCGGCCCTGGAAGGCTTTTTCGCCAGCCTGAATGCCGGCGCCAGCAGCCCGGCCGACCCCGCCGTGCGCCAGGACCTGATCGGCAAGAGCAATTCCCTGGTCACCCAGATCAACACCGCTTACCGCGAGCTGCAGAATCTGCGCGAAGGCGTGAACACGCAGATCTCCACCACGGTGGCGCAGGTCAACAGCTACCTCGAGCGCATCAACGACCTGAACCAGCAGATCGTGGTGGCGCAGGGCAAATCGGGCCACGCCCCGAATGACCTGCTGGACCAGCGCGACCTGGCCTTGTCGGAGTTGAACCAGCTCGTCGGCATCCGCTATTACGAGCAGGGCAATAGCCTGAATATCACCCTGCAGAGCGGCCAGACGCTGCTGTCGGGCACCACCGTGTATCCGCTGGCCGCCGTGCAATCGGCCAGCGACCCCACCCGCATGGCGCTGGCGTACTCGCTGCCGGCCGGTTCCGGGTCGACCATCCAGGTGGAGCTGGACGACAGCGAAGTGGCGGGCGGCAAGCTGGCGGGTTTTCTGCGCTTTCGCAGCGAGTCGCTCGACGCCGTGCAGGACCAGCTCGGCCAGTTGGCGGTGGGCCTGGCGCTGGCCTTCAATGCCCAGCACGAGGCGGGCCTGGATCTCAACGGCGACCCGGGCCAGGCCATGTTCGGCCTTGGCAACCCGGCGGCGATTCCCAAGGCCGGCAACACCGGCGACGGTGCGCTGACGGCCACCTTCACCGACGCCAGCGCGGTGCGGGCCAGCGCCTACGACATCGTTTTCGACGGCACCCAGTACCAGGTCACGCGGCGTTCGGATGGCGTCACCCAGACGCTGACGCCCAGCGGCACCCCGCCGACCATCGCCTTCGACGGCATGTCGCTGGAGCTGGGCGGCACGCCCATGGCGGGCGACACCTGGACCCTGCAGGCGACCCGCGACGCCGCGCGCGACCTGGACATGCTGATCACCGACCCGGCCAAGATCGCGCTGGCCGATGCCGCGGGCGGCAGCACCAACGGCGCCAATGGCCTGTTGCTGGCCAAGTTGCAGACCGAGCGGGTGCTGGCGGGGGGCACGCTCAGCCTGAGCGGGCAGTTCTCGCAGTTGATCAACAACGTGGGCGTGCAGACCCAGCAGGTCAAGACCGCCACCGAGGCGCAGGGCAACCTGATCACGCAGCAAGCCTCGGCCTATCTGTCGGTTTCCGGGGTCAACCTGAACGAAGAATACGTAAACCTGACGATCTACCAGGAACAGTACCAGGCCAGCGCCAAGATACTGGACGTGGCGAGCACGGTGTTCGACACCTTGCTGGGCCTGCGCTGATCGCCGCGTGATTGACAAGAATCCGGAGCTTTCCCCATGCGCCTGAGCACTTCTTTGATCTACCAGAACGGCCTGAACGGCATCCTCAAGCAGGAGGCGACGCTGTCGCGGCTGCAGGAGCAGCTCGCCAGCGGCCGCCGCGTGCTGACGCCGGCCGACGATCCGCTGGCGGCGTCGCTGTCGGTGAACCTGTCGCAGACTTCCAGCATGAACGCCACCTACGCGGCCAACCGCAATGCGGCCAAGCAGACGCTGGGCCTGGAAAGCAACGCGCTCGGCTCGGTCGTGACGACGCTGCAGTCCATCCTGCAGCGCGTGGTGCAGGCTGGCGGCACGCTCAGCGATTCCGACCGCCAGGCGCTGGTGACCGAATTGCAGAGTTCGCGCGAACAGCTGGTGGGCCTGGCCAATTCCACCGACGGCAACGGTCAGTTCCTGTTTTCCGGCCATGACGGCTTTGCGCAGCCCGTCACGCTCAATAGCGACGGGAGCGTCACTTACGCGGGCGACAGCGGCCAGCGCATCATCCAGGTCGACCAGAGCCGCCAGATGGCGGGCAGCGACGTCATCGCCGACATCTTCGGCAAGGCCGCGAGCGGCTCCATGGCATACATCATCCGGGCCGATGGCGCCAACACCGGCACGGGCCAGTTCAGTTCGGTGTCGTTCGGCGCGCCCGGCGCCGGCAACAACGTCGGCCGGGATTTCACCATCAGCTTCTCGGACATCGGCGGCGTGCTGCACTACACCGCCGACACGGTGCCGCCGTCGACTCCGCCGGCCGCGCCGGTTCCCTATGCCGATGGCGAGACCATCGACATGGGCGGCGTGACGGTCAAGATGAACGGCCAGCCCGCCGCGGGCGACACCTATACGGTGGAAACCGCCAAGGACTCGAACATGGACATGTTCCAGACGCTGGACGACCTGATCGATACCCTGGGCCGTTCCGCCGAGAACGATCCGGCCGCCGCGGCCGCCATCAACAACATGCTGGCAACCGCCAACAAGAAGCTCTCGCTGACGCTCGACAACGTCTTGACCGTGCAGGCGTCGGTCGGCGCCCGCCTGAACGAGCTGGACGCGCTGGACGCCGTGGGTTCGCAGCGCACCCTGGCCTATACCAAGCAGCTTTCCAACCTGGAGGACGTGGACGTGTACTCGGTCACATCCGAGCTGCTGCTGCGCAAGGTGGCGCTGGACGCGGCCGCGGCATCGTTCTCGACCATCCAGGGTTCCAGCTTGTTCAGCCGCGGCCGTTAAAGCGCTGGCCACGGCGCTTTGCCATTCATCTGAAGAAACGCTCCATCATGTTGTCCAATTTGAAAGTACGCACCGGCATGGCCCTGGTGCTGGGTGCATTCCTGCTGGCGCTGCTGTTTTCCAACGCGGCCGGCTGGCTGGCCATGTATTCCAGCAACGACAAGCTCGACCGCGTCAACTCGGTGTACTCGTTCCAGGCGGTGCCGGTGTACAGCGCTTACACGCTGCTGCAGCGCTCGCGCCTGGATCTCGCCGCCGCCATGATCGAAATGCAGGAAGGCCGCTCGCGCGAGTCCAGCCAGTTCCTGGGCCGGGCGCGTGACCGCGACGAGGCGGCGTCGCAGACCATCGCGGCGTTCATGAAAATCGAGAGACAGGGTGAACTGGCGGACAAGGCCGCGGCGGTGCAGGCGGCCTACCAGGGCTACGCCGGCCAGTCGCGCCGGCAGATGGATGCGCTGGCGCGACAGGACGTGCGCGGATTCATCGGCCTGAACGCCGCCTTGCAGGAGCAGGGCGCGCGTTTCGACGAGGCCGTGACCGCGTACCTGGCATATGTCGATACGCGGACCAACGACCTGGTGGCACAGGCCGACGCCGACTACACGCTATCGCAGCGCGTTTCGGCCGTGATGGTCGCGCTGTCGCTGGTATTGGCCGTGGTGTGCTGGACCTTCATGCAGCGCAGCGTGCTGCGCCCGCTGCGCCATGCCGGGCAGCATTTCGACAAGATCGCGGCGGGCGACCTGACGGCGCGGGTCGAGGTGCGCAACAGCAACGAGATCGGCCAGTTGTTCGCGGCGCTCAAGCGCATGCAGGAGAACCTGGCGCGCACGGTGTCGCAGGTGCGGCGCGGGGTGGACGAGATCAACGTGGGCGCGCGCGAGATCTCGGCGGGCAACACGGACCTGAGCAGCCGCACCGAGCAGCAGGCGGCCTCGCTGGAAGAGACGGCGGCCTCGATGGAGGAGCTGGCCTCGACGGTCAAGCAGAACGCGGACAACGCGCGCCAGGCGAACCAGCTGGCGGCCAGCGCCTCGGACGTGGCCGAGCGGGGCGGGTCGGCGGTCTCGGAGGTGGTGAGCACGATGGAGGGCATCTCGGCGAGCTCGCGCAAGATCTCGGAGATCGTGTCGGTGATCGACGGGATCGCGTTCCAGACCAACATCCTGGCGCTGAACGCGGCGGTGGAGGCGGCGCGGGCGGGCGAGCAGGGCAAGGGCTTCGCGGTGGTGGCCGGCGAGGTGCGTTCGCTGGCGCAGCGCAGCGCGCAGGCGGCCAAGGAGATCAAGGTGCTGATCGAGGACTCGGTGAGCAAGGTGGGCACCGGTTCGCAGCAGGTCGAGCGGGCGGGCGCGACGATGCAGGAGATCGTGGCGTCGGTCAAGCGGGTGACGGACATCATGGGGGAGATTTCGGCGGCCTCGGAGGAGCAGTCGGGCGGGATCGACCAAGTGAACCGTGCGGTGTCGCAGATGGACGAGGTGACGCAGCAGAACGCGGCGCTGGTGGAAGAGGCGGCGGCTGCGGCGGGCTCGCTGCAGGAGCAGGCGCAGCGGCTGGCCGAGGCGGTGTCGGTGTTCAAGATCAACGCCGGCGAAGTCATCGAGGTGCCGGCGCGGCAGTTGGCCGGCCAGCATGTCCCGCGCGTGGGGGAAGCGCAGCACCGCGGCGGGGCGGCCGAGCGCGCGCCGCAGGCCGCGGCGCCGGCGCCCGCGCCCGCCACGCGCCGCCTGGCGGCCGGGACCGCGACGGAGCCGGCGCGCGAGGCGCGTGCGCAGGCGCCGCGAGAATCCGCGCCGTCTGAGGACGCGGTCGAGCCGCCGGCGCGGCGCGCGGTCGCGGCCAAGCCGTTGCCCGCCGGCGCGAGCGCGGCCCGCCCGGCCCGCCGTCCGGCCCCGGCCGGGGCGCCCGCCTCGGCGCTGCCCGCCGCGGCCGCCGCGCGCCGGCCGGCGGCGGACGACGACTGGGAGTCTTTCTGACATGGCGGGCGGCCGGGCGGATGGGCGATGGCCATGGGCATGAAGGCGCTATTGCTGGGGCTGGGCGCGGCCGTGGCGCTGGCCGGCTGCTCGACCTCCGGAAACAATTTCGATCCCGGCGCTTTGTCGATGTTGACGCCGGGAGAGTCGACACTGCAGGAAGCCGCCTATGCGCTGGGCGCGGCGCCTGTGGCGTTGTACGGCCAGGGCGATGGCGGCGCGTTGGCGCTGTGGTCGTTCAAGGCAACGTTCGTGACCGATGGCCTGTACAGCCGCAAGCAAGCCTTGCTGCAGTTCGGTCCGGACGGCAGGCTGGTGCGCCTGGTGGATACGACCAATCTCCTGCTGGAGCCATGGGAGCGGCGCAAGCTGCTCGGTCCGGCGCCCGAGCGCCTGGACGGCCCGGCGGGCGCGCCCTGGTCGATACCCGTGCCGGCCGCGCCTATGCAATAAGCGCCACGGCGTGACCCGCCGAGGCCGATAAAGCGCCGGCCCGCGTCGGCGCGAATACTTGTGCGAGCATCCCGACGGAGAAAATCATGGAAGCGAGTTACGACACTGCCGGCGCCAAGCTGGCCAAGCCCAAGAAGCGGGCGCGGGCGCCCAGGCAGAAGCGCTCCTGGAAGATCCGCGATGCCCGCGTGGGCACATTGCTGCTGGTGGTGATGGCGTTCTTCGCGCTGCTGATCGCGGCGGTCGGCGCCCTGGCGGCGTATTTCCTGCAGACCAACTACGATGCGATCCGCCGCATCAACGACCTGACCGAGCGGGCCAAGCAGGTCGAGATCATCAACAGCGACATGTTGCGTGCCCGGGTGGACTTGATGGTGGCGGCGCGCTACCTGCAAGAGTCCGGCTGGGGCAGCGGCGAGAACTCGGCCAAATCCGCCAAGGAGGCGCTCGACGGCGCTACCGACCGGCTGGATGGCGTGCGCAAGCGCTTTGCCGATTTCCAGAAGAACATGCTGGAAGACGACAGCGGCCGCCGGCTGTCGATGAACCTGGTGCGCCGCTATCGGGCCTATATCGACGATGGCGTCGACACCATGGTGGAAGCGCTGCGCAGCGAGGACTATTCCACTTTCTACATGGTGAACAATGAGTACGGCACGCCGCGCAGCGCCACCTTCATCGAGGCGATCGCCGAGTTCGACCAGTACATCCAGGAACAGCAGCGCGCCAATGTGGCCGCGGCGCATCGCAACTTCGAGCGCGCCGTGCTGGCGGTCGGCGTGGCGGTGATCCTGGCCCTGGTGCTGATGGTGATGGCGCGCCTGGTGTTCGGCCGCCTGGTGGTGCGCCCGCTGATCGACGCCGGGCAGCACTTCGACAAGATCGCGGCGGGCGACCTGACGGCGCGGGTCGAGGTGCGCAACAGCAACGAGATCGGCCAGTTGTTCGCGGCGCTCAAGCGCATGCAGGAGAACCTGGCGCGCACGGTGTCGCAGGTGCGGCGCGGGGTGGACGAGATCAACGTGGGCGCGCGCGAGATCTCGGCGGGCAACACGGACCTGAGCAGCCGCACCGAGCAGCAGGCGGCCTCGCTGGAAGAGACGGCGGCCTCGATGGAGGAGCTGGCCTCGACGGTCAAGCAGAACGCGGACAACGCGCGCCAGGCGAACCAGCTGGCGGCCAGCGCCTCGGACGTGGCCGAGCGGGGCGGGTCGGCGGTCTCGGAGGTGGTGAGCACGATGGAGGGCATCTCGGCGAGCTCGCGCAAGATCTCGGAGATCGTGTCGGTGATCGACGGGATCGCGTTCCAGACCAACATCCTGGCGCTGAACGCGGCGGTGGAGGCGGCGCGGGCGGGCGAGCAGGGCAAGGGCTTCGCGGTGGTGGCCGGCGAGGTGCGTTCGCTGGCGCAGCGCAGCGCGCAGGCGGCCAAGGAGATCAAGGTGCTGATCGAGGACTCGGTGAGCAAGGTGGGCACCGGTTCGCAGCAGGTCGAGCGGGCGGGCGCGACGATGCAGGAGATCGTGGCGTCGGTCAAGCGGGTGACGGACATCATGGGGGAGATTTCGGCGGCCTCGGAGGAGCAGTCGGGCGGGATCGACCAAGTGAACCGTGCGGTGTCGCAGATGGACGAGGTGACGCAGCAGAACGCGGCGCTGGTGGAAGAGGCGGCGGCTGCGGCGGGCTCGCTGCAGGAGCAGGCGCAGCGGCTGGCCGAGGCGGTGTCGGTGTTCAAGATCAACGCCGGCGAAGTCATCGAGGTGCCGGCGCAGCAACTGACCGGGTACACGGCGCCGATGGTGGCGCAGGCCTGACGCGCGCGACCGCAGGCCGGGGGAACCGGCGGGGCTACCGGAGTCGATCAGCCATTCCCATGGCTGCTCACTTCCCCGCCAGGCCCACGGCTACGTCGCTCATGGCCTGCAGGCCGTCGCGCAGCAGGGTTTCGAGAAAGGGCGCCGAATGGGGCAGCACCAGCGCCAGCAACAGCAGCCCGGCGATCAGGCTGACCGGGAATCCCACCGCGAACACCGATAGCTGGGGCGCCGCGCGATTCAGGATGCCCATCGCCAGGTTGATCGTCAGCAGGGCGCAAATGAGCGGCAGGGCCAGCAACAGGCCGGAGACGAAGACCGCCTGGCTCCATTGCAGCAGGACGCCCCAGCCATTGCGGTCCAGGGCCATGGGCTGCAGCGGCAGCACGTCGAACGAGCGCACCAGCGCGGCCAGCACCAGCAGGTGGCCGTCTAGCGCCACGAACACCAGCATTGCCAGGATGTTGAACAGGCGCGCCAGCACGGCAGTGTTGGCGCCAGTGGCGGGATCGAAGAACGAGGCGAACGACAGGCCCATCTGCAGGCCGACGAATTCGCCGGCCGTCTGCACCGCGGCGAACACGATGCGCATGGTGAAGCCCAGCGCGATGCCGATCACCACCTGCTGCCCCAGCAGCCACAGGGCGGCATAGGAGCCGGGTGGAATGGCGGGCGCCGGGCCGATCGCCGGCGTCACCGCGACGGTCAGCAGGAACGCCAGGCCGACCTTGACCCGGATCGGGATGGTCGATTCCGAAAACAGTGGCGCGCTGCCCACCAGCGCGAGCATGCGCACAAACGGCCACAGGAACTGCAACAGCCACGCGTCGAGCTGTTGCTGGGTAAAGGAGACCACCTACGAGACCAGCAGGGGAATCTGGCCGATCAACTGCCGGATATAGTCCGTCATGAGTCCCAGCAGCCAAGGGCCGAGCAGCACCAGCACGCCGCACATCGCCAGCAGCTTCGGGATGAACGACAGCGTCATTTCATTGATCTGGGTGGCGGCCTGGAACACCGCGATGACCAGCCCCACCACCAGCGTCACCAGCAGCAGGGGGCCCGCCATGGCCAGGGCGATCTTCATGGCCTGGTAGGACATCGACATGACGGTTTCAGCGGTCATGGGGTGTTCCCTTCATTGATAGAAGCTGCTGGCCAGCGAACCCAGCAGCAGGTGCCAGCCGTCGGCCAGCACGAACAGCATCAGCTTGAACGGCAGCGCCACCGTGACCGGCGGCACCATCATCATGCCGAGCGACATCAACACGCTGGCCACCACCAGGTCGATGATCAGGAAGGGTATGAAAATGGTGAAGCCGATCTGGAAGGCGGTCTTGAGCTCGCTGGTGACGAACGCCGGCACCAGAATCTTCAGCGGCACCTGCGAGGGATCCTGCAATTCCGACTGGTTGGCGAGATTGGCGAACAGGCTCAGGTCGTTCTCGCGGGTCTGGTGCAGCATGAAGGTGCGCAGCGGCGCGGCGGCCCGCTCGACCGCGGTCTCGAACGGAATGGCGCCTTCCGACAGGGGCTGGTAGGCCTCGGCGTAGATTCGGTCGAACACCGGCGACATCGTGTAGAACGTCAGGAACAGCGCCAGGCCGATCAGCACGTGGTTGGGCGGCGACATCGCCGTTCCCAGCGCGCTGCGCAACAGTCCCAGCACGATGATGATGCGGGTGAAGCCGGTCATCATCAGCAGGGCCGCCGGCAGGAACGACAGGGACGTCATCAGCAGCAGCGTCTGCATGCTGAGCGAATAGGTTTGCGAGCCGTCCGGGCCGGGCGTCGCGGTCAGCGCCGGCAAGGCGGCCTGCGCCGCCGTGCCGGCCGGGTACAGCGCCAGCGCGGCCAGCACGGCGGCGATCAGCAGGGGCGGCACGCAGCAGCGCTGGAGCAGGGACACGGCGGCGGGCGTCATGGATGGTGCGGGCGCGTCATTGGCCGCGCCGCAGCGCCGCGGCGAGCTTGCCGGCGAACGGCTCCGCGCCGGCTCCCGCCGGCGGCAGGACGCCCGCCGGCAGGGTGTGCAGCATGGTGAGCTGGGCGGGTGTCACGCCGACCACCAGCCAGGTGTCCTCGATCTGCAGCACCGCCACGCTTTGCCGCGGGCCGAGCGGCACGCTGGCCACCTGCCGCAACAGGCGCGCCTGCGCGCGGCCGGCCAGCCCGGCACGGCGCGCCAGCCAGGCGGCGGCCAGGATGGCGGCCACCACCAGCAGCAGGCCGATCGCCACGCGCAGGAGGGCGGAGTCCGTCATGGTGTCAACGCCGGTTGTTCAGGCGGTTGATGCGTTCGGACGGCGTGATGATGTCGGTCAGGCGAATGCCGTACTTCTCTTCGACCACCACCACTTCGCCCTGGGCGATGAGGTAGCCGTTGACGAAGATGTCCATGGGTTCGCCCGCCAGTCCGTCGAGCTCGACCACCGAGCCCTGGCCGAGTTGCAGCAGGTTCTTGATCGTGAGCCGGGTGCGGCCCAGCTCGACCGTGAGCTGGACGGGGACGTCCATGATCAGGTCGATGTCGTTGCCGGTGCTGCCGGCGGTACTGGCCAGGGGCTTGAATACCGCGCCGCCGGCCGGCCTGGCGGGCGCCGCCGCGGCGTCCGCCGGCGGCGCGGTGGCGGCCTGCTCGGCTATGGCGCTGGCCCAGTCGTCCTGCGGCTTCAGGCCGTCGGCCTGGGTGCCAGGGGCGCCCGCGGCGGATTGTTCGGCGAGCGCGTCGGCCCAATCGTCGGCCGGTCGGGCCGACGAGCCGGAGTCCGCCTGGCCGGGCCGCTCGTTCGTGTCAGTCATGGTCGGGAGCCTCGTGAGAGTCGCTTTCGTGAGTAAACAGGTTCTGGACGCGCAGGGCGTACTGGCCGTTGAAGACGCCGTAGCCGCATTCCATGAGCGGCACGCCATTGACGCTGGCGATCACCTGCTCGGGCACGTCGATCGGCAGCACGTCTCCCGGCTTCAGCCGCATCAGCTCGCCGATCGTCGCGGCAATAGTGGCGAATTCGGCCGTCAGTTCGACGTCGGCGCTGCGCACCTGGCGCGACAATTGGTGCGTCCAGCGCTGGTCCACTTCCTCGAGCGCGGTTTCCTGCAGCGGCCGGGTCAGCAGGTCGCGCACCGGCTCGATCATGGAGTAGGGCAGGCAGATGTTGAGGTCGCCGCCCGTCGCGCCGAATTCGATATGGAACGGCGTCACCACCACCACTTCGTTATTGCCGGTGATGCTGGCGAACTTGGTGTGCATTTCCGAGCGTACGTATTCGAACTCGATCGGATACACCGCTTCCCAGGACTTGCCGTAGCTCTCCAGGGTCAGGTTCAGCAAGCGGCGGATGATGCGCTGTTCGGTGGTGGTGAAGTCGCGGCCCTCGACGCGCGTGTGGTAGCGCCCGTCGCCGCCGAACAGGCTGTCGATGACCAGGAACACCAGGCTGGGATCGTAGGTGAACAGCGCCGTGCCCCGCAGCGGCTTCATCTGGATCATGTTCAGGTTGCTGGGCACCGGCAGGTTGCGCTCGAAATCGGCGTATTTCAGGATCTTGATCGAGCCTACCGTGATGTCGGCGTTGCGCCGCATGAAGTTCAGCAACAGGTGGCGCAGGTGGCGCGCGAAGCGCTCGTTGATGAGCTCCAGCGTCTGCATGCGCCGGCGCACCACGCGGTCCGGCGAACTCAGGTCGTAGGCGCGCGCGCCGCGCGGATCGGCCTGGTCGCCCGCCTTGCTATCGCTTTCGCCCGTGACGCCGGCCAGCAGGGCATCGACTTCGTCCTGCGAAAGAAACGCCTCGTAGGCCATGCTTACTGCACCACGAAGGCGGTGAACAGGGCGTCGCTGACGTACTGGCCGTCGGGCAGCGGCGAGAAGGGCCGGTTGACGGCCGCGACGATGGCCCGCGCCATGTCGGCCTTGCCCTGCAGGCTCTGGGCGGCGGCGGGCGATTGCGCCGACAGCACCATCAGGATGCGGCTGCGCACTTCGGGCATGTATTTCTCGATGCGCGCGCGGGTCTGCTCGTCGCCGGCCCGCAGAGTGATGCCCACGTGCAGGATGCGCTCGCTGTCGGCGCTTTGCAGGGTGACGGTGAAGGCTTCCAGCGGGATGAAGATGGGCGCCGGCACTGCTGCCGGCGCGGCTGGCGGCGCGACGAACACGGCCTCGGCCGGCCCGGCGGCCTGGCCGACGCCCAGCTTGACCGGCGCGGCGGGCTGCGAATATTGGCGGTGCATGACGAACCAGGTGATGGCGACGCTGGCGGCTGCGACGATGGCGAGCGCCAGCAGCCAGAAAAGACCGCGCAGGATCGGGCTGCCGCCGGCCGCGCGCAGCGGCAGGCTGCTGCGCAACGGCATGGAAGGATTCTTGGAAGTGGCCATCAGGGTATCGATACTAGGGAATGAAGGGATTCTGCCGCAAAGTCCGCGGGCCATTGCAGGCGAAAAACAGCACGAAATTCGCGTATCTCAGCCTATTGCGCGCCGCCCGCCCAGGCTCAGGCGAAGGTGTCCACCAGCCCATCGCCGCGGCGCGGCGCGCCGGCCGCCATGCGCACGCCCGCTTCCGCCTCGGCCGGAGCGTCGCCGTGCCCGCCATGGGACTGGCCCTGCGCCTGCTGCTGCATATCGAAACCGGACTGCGCGCCGTGGTCGCCCACGCTGGCCTGGCCCAGCGACAGGCCGGCCTGGGCCAGCGCCTGCTGCAACTGCGGCAGCGCGGCTTCGACCGCGTGGCGCACGGCGGCGTGGGCGGACACGAAGCTGGCGCTGGCGACCCCGTCGTTGACGCTGAGCGTGACGCGCAGCGGGCCGAGATCGGGCGGGTCGAGCCGCAGTTCGGCGGTCTGGCGTCCTGCTCCGCCATCGTGGCTCAGTACCACGATCTGGCGTCCCAGGTCGGCGCCCCAGGCGGGCGTCGCCGACACCGGCGTGGCGATGCTCAGCGCCAGCGGATGGTTTGCGGCAGCCTGGCCGGGGATCGCGGCGCCGTCCGGACGGCTGGCGCCGGGCACGGCGATCGCCACCTGCATGTCCGGCGACTGTCCGGCGGCCGCGGGCGCGGCGGGTTCCGGCGGCAGGGCCGCCCGCGGCGCGTCCGGCGGCACGTCGGCAGCCGGCGGCAGTTCCGTGCCGGCGGGCTGCTGCGAACCGGCGCCGGGGGTGGCCGCCGGCGGCAGCGTAGCTGCCGGCACCACATGCTGCGCAGGCTGCGTTGCGGCGGCGGCCGTGCTGGTGGCCGGGGCGGCCCGGGCCGCCGCCGGCGCGGCGGACGCGAGCGGAGCGGCCGGCAGGCCAGCCGGCGCGGCTGCCGCTGGCGCGGACGGCAGTACCGGCGGCGGCACAGCCGGGCCGGCGGCCAGGCCAGGCGGCCTGTCCGCAGCCGGCGGTGTGGCGGCGGCCTGCTGCAGCCGGGCTGCGTGCGCGGCGATCTCGATGGCCTGGGCGGGCAACGCTGGCGCGGCCGGTGCGGCCGCAGCCAGCGCCGCTGCGGCGGCCTGGGCGGCTTCCTGGTCCCGGGCCTGGCCGGGCAGGCTGGCATCGGTGCCCGGGGCCGCTTCGTGCTCGCTTGCCTTGCCGCGCGTCGGCTTGCCCGGTTGCCCGGCGGGCGGGGCCGGCGGGCCGGATTCGGCGCCGCGCTGGCGCGCCAGCGCCTGGGCAAAACTGTCCCGCCCGCCGCCGGATGCCGGCTTGTCGGCGCTACGGCCGGCGTGGGCCGGCGCGGCGGAAGGAACGAGCAATGGAGAGGGCGGGGTCGCGGTCATGGTGATCCTGATCGGCGGTCGAGTCATCGCGGCGTTGCCTGGCCATATGCCAGGCGGGACGCATGTTCGTCGTTGGCGCGTTGTTCGCGGCGCGCTTCGCGCGCGGCCAGCGCGCGCTGTTCGCGCTGCGCCAGCGCATCGAAGGAGTTGAGGCGGCGCTGCTGCTGCTGCCAATGCGCGCGGCCCTGCGCGAGGTGGTCGTCGGCCTGGCGCAGCACGGTGACCTGCTGCCCGATGGCATCGTCCAGCGTGGCGATGAAGCGCTGGTAGTTGTGGCAGTCCGCGGCCGACATGCCGGACTGCATGGCCGCCTGCAACCGCGCGAGGTAGTCCTGCCGATACTCGTGCAGCATCGACAACTGCTGTTCGGCGTGGTTGCGTTGGGCATTGAGGCGGCCGAGGGCGCGCGCGGCGTCGTCGGCGCCGTCCTTGGCCAGTCCGCGCAGGGTATCGAGGGGCAGTCCGCTAGGCATAGGCTTCCTTGGTCTCGAAGGTGGCGCGCAACTGATCGATGGCGGCGTCGTAGGCGACGTTCTCGCCGATGTCCTGCTGCAGGAATGCCTCCAGGCGCGGATAACGCGCGATGGCGTCGTCGAGCTGCGGGTCGTTGCCGGCGCTGTAGGCGCCGACGGCGATCAGGTCGCGGTTGCGCTGGTAGCGCGACAGTGTCTGCTTGAAGCGGCGCACGACGGCATATTGCGCGTGCGGGATCAGCGCGGTCATGGCGCGCGAGATCGAGGCCTCGATGTCGATGGCCGGATAATGCCCGGCTTCGGCCAGATGGCGCGACAGCACCACGTGGCCGTCGAGGATCGCGCGCGCCGCATCGGCGATGGGATCCTGCTGGTCGTCGCCCTCGGCCAGCACGGTGTAGAAGGCGGTGATCGAGCCGGCCTTGCCGTTCGGCCCGGGCGCGCCCATGCCGGCGCGCTCGACCAGCGCGGGCAGGCGCGCGAATACCGAGGGCGGGTAGCCCTTGGTGGCGGGCGGCTCGCCGATGGCCAGCGCGATCTCGCGCTGCGCCATGGCGTAGCGCGTCAGCGAATCCATGATCAGCAGCACGTCCCGGCCCTGGTCGCGGAAATGTTCGGCCAGGCGGGTGGCGTAGGCCGCGCCCTGCAGCCGCAGCAAGGGCGACACGTCGGCCGGGGCCGCCACCACCACCGAACGCGGCAGGCCGTCCGCGCCCAGGTTGTGCTCGATGAACTCCTTGACTTCGCGGCCGCGTTCGCCGATGAGGCCCACCACGATCACGTCGGCGCGCGTATAGCGGGCCATCATGCCCAGCAGCACGCTCTTGCCCACCCCGGAACCCGCGAACAGGCCCATGCGCTGGCCCCGGCCCACCGTCAGCAGTCCGTTGATGGCGCGCACCCCCACGTCCAGCACTGTCTCGATGGGGGCGCGCGACAGCGGGTTGACCGGCTGGGCGGCCAGTGGCGCCAGCTCCGCGCCGAGCAGCGGGCCCAGGCCATCGAGCGGCCGCCCGGCGCCGTCCAGGACGCGGCCGAGCAGGGCGTCGCCCACCGGCAGGTGGCGGCCCAGCTGCGGCTTGGCGTTGCCGTTGAGCTCGGCCGTGCGGGGCAGGGGAATGGCCCGCTGTACGGGCGGTTCGCCCGGCACGACGCGCGCGCCGGGGGGCAGGCCGGCAATGTCGGCCTGCGGCATGAGGTACAGGGTATGGCCGTCGAAGCCTACCACCTCGGCATCGGCCCAGTGATCGTGGCCGCGCGCGATCTCGATGCGGCAGGCCGCGCCCACCGGCAGGCGCAGGCCGGTGGCATGCAGCACCAGGCCGGTGGCGCGCGTGATGCGGCCGGCGGCCAGCCACGGTTCGGTGGACCCGGCGCGGATCGAGCCGATACGCAACTGGGCCTGCCAGCGCTCGATGACCGGGACGGCGGCGCTCATGCCTCGGCCTCCCAGGGCATGTCGCGGCCCAGCGAGGCGGCGATGCGGCGCCAGCGGGTCTGCAGGGTGGCGTCGATGTCGCCGTAGGGCGTTTCGGCGCGGCAGCCGCCGCGCGCGATGGATTCATCGGCCAATACGCGCCAGCTGCCTTCGCGCAGCTCGTCGGCCAGGTGCACGCGCACCAGCTCGAGGTCGGCCGGATGCACCCACAGGCGCATGGCGCCGCCCGTCGCCGGGTGGATGTGCAGCACTTCGCGCACCGCGGCCAGCATGGCCTCGGGCTGCCCGGCCAGCGTGGTGCGCAGCACCTGGCCGGCGATGTCCAGCGCCAATGTCAGCAGGGCCTGGCCCATGCGGGCTTCGAGGGCGGCCAGCGACGCGCCGCAGGCGTCGGCCAGCGCGTGCAGCCGCAGCGCTTCCTGGCGCGCCTGTTCGCGGCCTTCGGCCAGGCCCTGCTGGTAGCCGGCCTCGCGGCCCGCGGCCAGCCCTTCTTCGTGGCCCGCCGCGCGGCCTTCGGCCAGCCCCTCGGCACGGCCCTGGTCCAGCCCTTCGAGATGACCGGCCCGTCGGCCTTGTTGCTCGGCTTTGCGCCGCAGCGCGTCGAGGTCCGGGCCGGGGTCGGGCGCCGGCGGCGCGATCTCCACCGCGTCCTCGACCGGCAGGTCGAACGACGACATTTGCCAGCGCCGCCATGCGGTGCGCGCCAGCGCATTGGCGGCGGGCCGGCGCGCCTCAGACATAGGCGTCGTCCCCCTGGTTGCCCAGCACGATCTGGCCGCTTTCGGCCAGGCGGCGGGCAATTTGCAGGATCTTCTTCTGTTCGCCTTCGACCTTCGACATGCGAACGGGCCCTTGCGCTTCCAGGTCCTCGCGCAGGATGTCGGCCGCGCGGCTGGACATATTGCGCAGGAACTTGCCGCGCAATTCTTCGGACGCGCCCTTGAGCGCGATCATCAGGCTGTCGTTGTCGATTTCCTTGAGGATCAGCTGCAGGGCCCGATCCTCCACGTCGACCAGATTGTCGAATACGAACATCTCGTCGATGATCTTCTGGGCCAGGTCGCTGTCGCGTTCGCGCAGGCTTTCGACCACCGCTTCTTCGTCGGCCGAGTTCATCATGTTGAGGATCTCGGCCGCCGTGCGGACCCCGCCCATCTTGCTGCGCTTGGCGCCCTGGCCGGCCAGCACCGAGTTGAGCACGTCGGTAAGCTCCGCCAGCGCCGCCGGCTGCACCCCGCCGAACGTGGCGATGCGCAGCATCACGTCATTGCGCAGGCGGTCGGTGAGCAGGGCCAGCACGCCCGCGGCGCGGTCGCGCTCCAGGTGCACCAGGATAGTGGCGATGATCTGCGGATGCTCGTCGCCGATCAGCTCGGCCACGGTGTGCGGATCCAGCCAGTTCAGGGCATCGATGCCGCTGGCGCCTTCGCCCGCTTCCAGGATGTCCTCAATCAGGCCGGCGGCGCGGTCGCTGCCCAGCGCCTTGGTGAGCACGGCGCGGATGTACTCGTCCGAACCCAGCGTGACCGCCATGAACTGGTCGGCTTCCTGGCGGAATTCCTCCAGCACCACGGCCACGTCGCCGCGGGTCACTTGTTTCAGGTTGGCCATCGAGCCGCCCACCTGCTGCACTTCGCGCGCGGTCAGGTACTTGAAGACTTCCGCCGCGGCGTCCTCGCCGAGCGACATCATCAGCACCGCGCTGCGCGTCACGCCATCCAGCGGTTTTCCGTCATTTCTCATCTTTGGTCATCCAGGCGCGCATTACCATGGCCACCGCGCGCGGATCCTTGGTAGCCATCTCGCGGGCGCGCTGCAAGTTGTCCTCGTAGCGGTCGACTTCCTTGGCGCGCGCCACGGCCTGGGCCTCGCGCTGCGCTTCCTGCCGGCGCGCTTCGGCTTCTTCCGGGTCGACCGGCGGGTACAGGTAATTGGCCACCGCCGGGCGCAGCTTGCGGTACAGCCAGAGAGCCAGCGCCAGTCCCAGCACCCAGGCCAGCACGGTCTTGACCAGGCCGATCAGCTCGGGGTCGCGCCACAGCGGCGGCGGCGCCGGCTGGTCGTTGAACTGGCTGTTGACCAGGTTCAGCGAATCGCCGCGCGTCTCGGAGTAGCCCATGGCCTCGCGCACCAGGTTGGTCAGCTTGGTGAGCTCTTCCGGCGGCAGCGGCTGCGGTTCGCCGCTGGCGTCGGGCAGGTAGTTGACCACCACCGCCACCGACAGGCGCTTGAGCTGCCCCACGGGCTGCTTCACGTGGCTGATGGTGCGGTCGACCTCATAGTTGATGGTGGCGTCGTGCCGGTTGTTGGTCGGCACCCGCGGCTGCGGCGCCTCGTCCTGCTGCTGAGCCTGGCCGCCCTGGGCGGGCTGGGGCGCCGGCGGCGGGTTGACAATGGGCGCCTCGGCCGCCGACGGCGGCTGGTTGCTCAGCGCGCCCGGCACGCCCTGCGCGGGGCCGACGCCCGTCTGCGCCGAATCGCTGGTCTGCTTGCTGCGTACGGCGGCCTGGCCCGGCTCCTGGTTGGGCCGGTAGACTTCGGACGTCTGCTCGCGGCGCGCGAAATCGACTTCGGCGCTGGCCTGGGCCTGCACATTGCCAGGGCCCACCAGCGGGTTGAGGATGGTCAGGATGCGTTCGACGGTGCGCTGTTCGACGTCGCGCACGAAGCGCGACTGGTCGGCGTCCATGCCGCGCCCTTCGCCCAGCGGGGCCGACAGCAGGCGGCCGTTCTGGTCGACGATGGAAATGTTCTCGGCGGTCAGGTCGGGCACGCTGGACGCCACCAGCCAGGCCACCGCCGCCACCTGGGCGTGGCTGAGGCTGCGCCCGGGGTACAGGTGCAGCAGCACCGACGCCGTCGGCGCCTGGCGGTTGCGCACGAACAGCGACTGGCGCGGCAGCGCCAGGTGCACCCGGGCGCTCTGCACGGTGTTCATGGCCTCGATCGAGCGGGCCAGCTCGCCTTCCAGGCCGCGCTGGTAGTTCACTTGCTCGGCGAACTGGCTGGCGCCGAAGCGGCTGTTGTCCAGCAACTCGAAACCGACCGAGCCGCCGCGCGGCAGTCCCTGGCTGGCCAGCTGCATGCGCGTGTCATAGACCCGCTCGGCCGGCACCAGCAGGGCGCGGCCATCGCTGCTGAAGCGATAGGGCACGTTCATTTGCCCCAGCGCCGTGACGATGGCGCCGCCATCGCGGTCGTCCAGGTTCGAGAACAGGACCTTGTAATCCGGCTCGCGGCTCCATAGCGCCAGCACGGCAATGACGGCCACCAGGGCCGCCGCCGCGCCCAGCAGCAGCGGCTTGGGCAGCGCGCGCACTTTGTCTAGAACCGGAAATTTCGCCAGCAGCGAGGCGCCTGGAATGGCCTGCTGGTTCATCGGTGGCTCCGGCAAGCTTCGCGGAGCGGGGAGGCGGACAACATGGGCGAATGGGGCAGGTTACGCATGCAACATGCTTGGGATCGGGGAGCGTGAATTATGGCCGCGGGCCTGGCTATCCCAATCGATGAAAACAACCGGTTTTTGGCGTTAGTTGTCCCCTATGTGTCCCGCGTTTTCCCAGGCCCGCCGCCCGGGCCATGCCGCGAACTGCCGGGTGTTTTGCCGGCTATTGGCGGCTATGGAGGCGGCGGGCGGCGCGTACGCTTGCAATCCTCAATGTTTTTGCCCTGAGAGGAAGCAAGGCCATGGCGGTATCGGGATTGTCGGGTATTGAAAACATGCTGCAGCAGATGCGCGCCGTGGTGCGCGCGGCGCAGAACAATGGCGTCACGCCGGCCGACCTGACCCCCGCGCCCACCAGCTTCGCCGCCGAGCTGCAGCGTTCCGTGCAGCGCATCTCGGCCGCGCAGAACGCCGCCAGCGCGCAGGCCAAGGCATTCGAGCTCGGCGCGCCCGGCGTGGCGCTCAACGACGTGATGATCGATCTGCAGAAAAGCTCGATCGCTTTCCAGACCGCCGTGCAGGTCCGCAACCGCCTGGTCGCGGCCTACAAGGAAATTTCGTCGATGTCCGTGTAGCTCAAGGGCTGGATCGCGTGCCGGTTGCCTGGTACCAGACGCAATCCGGAAAGGCCGACAGCATGGCCGCGCTGCGGTCGGCAAAGCGCAGCACCAGGGGCGCGGGCACGCGGAAGCGCAGGTCGGCGCCGTCCGGGGTGCCGGCGGAAAAGTCCAGCGTCATCATGCCGTGCGGGCCGGCGTCGCGGACGTGGATCTCGAAGTAGTCGATATCGTGCGGCCGCCAGAAGAAGTGCCGCAACTGCCAATCGGGGCCGAGGATGCGCACATCGCAGCCGTGGCCGCCGGCGCGGCCGTCGGCCCATACCTGCACGCGACAATCCGGATGCATCAATTCACGCAGCATCGAGCGGATCTCGTCGGTACGACTCACCAGGGCGCCGGCGGAGACGGGTTTCATGATCCGGGGCGGCCCTCGCTCAGGCGCCGGTCGGCGGCGCAGCCGCCTCGCCGGGCGGGACCGCGGCGGCTTCCAGCCGATACAGCCAGGCCAGGAGCTCGGCCACGGCGGCATAAAGCTGGGGGGGAATGTGTGCGTCCAGGTCGACCTGCATCAAGAGCCCCACGAGTTCGCGCGATTCATGCACATACAAGCCATGCTCCCGCGCGGTGCGCACGATGGTGTCGGCGATCTGCCCATAGCCTTTCGCCACGATGCGAGGCGCCACATCGTTGTCGCTATAGCTTAGCGCAACGGCCGCGCCGCGGCTGGCAGGCATTTCCCCCGGGTCGGACGGGTTCATGGCAGGGACTCGTCGGGACGGGCGGCGGTGGCCGCCACGGACAGCCGGCTCAGCGTCAAGCCGGCGCGCTGCAGGCCCTCGCGCAGCGCTTGTGCCTGGTCGCCGATCTCGCGGGCGCTGCGCGGCGCGATCACCTGCATCACGAGCTGGTCGCCCGCCAGGTTCAGGCGCGCCTCCACCAGGCCCAGCCGCGGCAGATCCAGCTTGAGGCGCGTGGCCCAGTGCGGCACGGGCTGGTCGGCGCCGTCGGGCGCCTGGCGGCGCACCTCCCATTCCAGGGGCGTGCCCGGCCAGGCCGCACCGTGCCAGAGCAACGCCTGGTTGGCCAGGATGTCCAGTTGCTGGCGCACCAGCGGCGCGGCGTCCGGATGGATGCCGGCGGGCGCGGATGGCGCAGCGGCGGCCCCGGCTGCGGGCGCGGGGCCGCCACCGGCCGCCGTATCGGCCGGCGCCGCTGCCATGGCCGGGGCGGGCCCCTGCGGGCGCGGCGCGGCTCCCGGAGCAGGTGCCCGGAGGCCTTCGCGCGGCAAGCCGGCTTGCGGCTCGTCGCGGACTTGCTCGAGCGTGCGCCGGCCGAAGGCCAGCTCGCTCAAGTGCGATTCGTAGAACAGCCCGCTGCCTTGCAGTGCCTGGCGCAAGGCGCCGGCCAGCATGGCGGGCAGGGAGCCGGGCCCGGTGGCGCCCGCGCCCGCCGCCGGGCCGGCGCTGGGCGGCGGCGCGGTGGGCGCGGCGGAGGCGGCTTGCGGCGCGGCGTGAGGGGCGGGCCGGGCGGGCGCCGCGGCCGCTGGGTCGCCGGCCGGCGCGCCTGGCGGCGCCGGCCACAGCGGCGCGCGGCCTTGGGCGGCGGGGGCCTGGTCCGGGTATAGCGCCAGCAGGGCCAGTATGGTGCGCGCCGTCTGTCCCAGCGTGGTCGGGGCGGAAGCGGTCGCGTCATAGCGCGTGACCTTCTCGCGCGCGGCCTGGCCGGACGCTTCGGCGCTCCCGGCGTCGCCGACCGTGTTGCCGCGGCTGCCGCGGGCCTGCACGGGTTCGGCCGGCGCGCGCGGGTTGCGTCCGGCGGCGTCGGGCTGGCCGGGGCGGGCGGCTTCGCCCGGCTGCGCGACCGCGTCGGGCCGCGCGCCCGACACGAGGTTGGCGTGGGCGGCCATAGTGGTGCCGAGCACGGCATCGAGCCGCTGCACCAGCACGGTGCTCAGGGCGGGCGGTCCGATGCTCATCGTTGCCGGCCCGCCACGCGTCGGCTGCCGCGCGCCATCATGCGGCGGACGGCTGCGCGCCGTATGCGGAAAGCAGCGATTGCTGGCGCTTCATGCGGCCCAGCAAATCGCTCAGGCGGGCCATCTGCGGAATCGCCAGGTCGCGGGTCGCGGCGTCATTGTCCAGGATGCGCACCAGCAGGTCGTACTTGGCCTCGCGCCCGGCATGGTCCAGCGGCGTCACCGGATCGACGATGCGCAATCGCTCCACCAGTTCGCAATAGTGCTGCCCGCAGCTCAGCACCGAGCTCCAGTCGCCCGCCCGGGCGGCGGCATGCATCTGGTCGGTCAGGTTGGCGATTTCCCGGTAAATGTCCAGGACGGGAGCGTGCCGCAAGGTGGACGTCATAAGTTTCTCGCGCGATGGGCGATACGGCGGCTGTGGGCGTACCGTAAGAGATCAGGCCGGCGTGGCGCCGGCGGGCGGGTCGTTGGCGGCTTGCCAGGCCTGCGCCAGCTCGGCCAGCAGGCGGTCGGCCGTTTCCAGGCCGGCCCGGTCGGCCTTCAGGTTGGCCAGCAGCAGCGTGCGGACGATGTAGTCGTACAGGTTGGCCAGGTTGGCGGCGATCTCGCCGCCGGCTTCCATGTCCAGGCCCGTCTTGAGGCCCTCGTCGATGATGCGGGTGGCCTTGGAAATTGCCGCGCCGCGCTCGGCGGTCCGGCCTGCCTCGAGATGCAGGCGGGCCTGCGCGATGGCTGCCCGCGCGCCGTTGAACAGCAGCGTGACCAGCCGCTCGGGGCTGGCGCTCAAGACTTGCGTCTCAAGCCCGATATCGGTGTAAGAGCGGGCAGAATGAGAGCCCAGGGGGCGGCGCGCGGCATACGTCATGGTTTACGGCAGTGGATTCGTCAACTGGCTTTGGAGAGCGCGTCGAATTGCTGGGTCAGGTAGTCGCTCAGGTTGTTCATCTGGGCCACCAGGGCGTCGAGCCTGGTGAACTGGGCCCGGTAGTTGTCCATGGTGGCCTGGATCGACAGCTTGGTGCGGTCGTATTGGTCCTGCAGCGTGTCGACGGTCTCCTGCAGGCCCTCGGTGCGCGTCTTGATCGAGCCCTTGTCGCCCAGGATGGCCTCCGTGGCCGCCTTCATCTTCTCGGCCAGGCCGCCGCTGCCGGCGAACAGGCGCGTCACGTCGGCCGGGTTGTCCTTCAGCGCCTTGTCCAGCTTGGTCTGGTCCAGCTCCAGTTTGCCCGTCGTGGCATTGGTGGTGATGCCGAGCTGGCTCAGCGTGCGCAGCGTTCCCTCGCCGCCGACCACCCGCAGGGCGTTCGCCACGCCAGCCTGGATGGCGCGCGTGGTGCTGTCGCCGGTCAGCGCGCTTTGCGTCTCGGCTTTGACATCGAAGGCCGTCAGTTCGCCGATGGTCGCCTGCAGGCTGTTATAGGCGTCCACAAAGGTCTTTACCGCCTTGGACAGCACCGCCGGGTCGCTGGTGATCGACACGTCGACGAACTTGCCGGCCTCGGTGGTGGCGGTCAGTTCCAGCGTGACGCCGTCGATCGCCTCGTCGAGGGTGTTCGACTGGCTTTCGATGGTGATGCCGTTGATCGTGACGACCGCGTTCTTGGCCGCCTGTTGCACGGTCATGGCCGACGAACCGCCATCCTGGTAGCCCACCACCGCCTGCACGGCGCCGTTGTCCGATGTGATGCTCTGCACCGCCGCCTGCTCGCCGGTGGCCTTGCTGGTCAGCATCAGGTAGCTGGCGCCATTGCCGTCGGTGATGATGGTGGCGCGCACCCCGGCTTCGTCGCTGGCATTGACGGCCTTGGCGATGCCGTCGAGCGAGGTGTCGGAGCCCAGCTCGATGGTGGCTGTCTCGCCGTCGGCCAGGGTGATCTCGATGCTGCCGCCGGCGCCCATCTGGGCCTTGCGGTCGGCCACCGCGCCGGATTTCAGCGCCTGGGCGCTGGCCAGCGCGGTGACGGCGATCTGGTAGTCGCCCGGCACGGCGCCGGCTTCCGTCTTGACCGTCAGCGCGTCGCCCGTGACCTTGCTGGTGACCGCGCCGAGGGTCGCCGGATCGCCCAGCGCGGCGGCCGCCTTCTGCACGGCTTCGACCACGCCCTGCAGCTTGCTGTAGGCGGAAATGCGCGTCTGGTAGCTGGATTGGCGGGCGGTGATCTGTTTCAGCCGGACTTCTTCCGCTTCCTGGAGCTTGGTGAGCATGTCTTCCAGGTTGGTCAGGCCGGAGCCGACGCCGAGCGAGGTAATGGAGGCCATCTGTTATTCCTTACTAGCTATGCAATTCTGTCAAAACGTCCCGCCGCGCGATCGGCCGGGCAAGGGGGCAAGGGCGGCCTAGTTCCGGGTTTCGGGCCTTCAGGCCGTGGTCTGGACCGCATGGCCCTGCATCTGCACGATCATCCGCGCGATGCGCAGCAGGGTTTCGGACGGGATGGTCCGGATCGTGTCCCCGGTCTCGGAGTCGATGATGCTCACCACGACCTGGTGCACGTTGGGGTCGATCTCGAACTGCAGTTGCGTCGACCAGGCGCGCAGCTGCTGGTTGATCTCTTCCAGTGCGCGCTCCAGGGGCAGGGGCGGCTGGCCCGGGTCGCCCGCCGCCGCATCCTGCGCCCCGCCGGTGTTGGCCGAAGCGGCCGCCGGGGTGACGGCCACGGCCGGCTCTGGCGGTGCCGGCGCGACGGCCACGGTGGGCAGCGCAAGAGGGGCGGGGGCGAGAGGGCTGACAGCCATGGTCACTCCTGTCGGGGGCGCGGACGGCGCCGGGTCTGGGGAATTTCTCAGCTACCATTACGGCACCGCCGGGCGGAACTTTAGCCGCCGCCGGGGCGGCGCCGCCCCACCGACACAATCCAGCCAATCATGAGCGTCAAGACGGCCCTGCGAGTCATCGAAATCATCGAGACCTACGCGCGCGAACGGCGTGCCCTGCCGCTGTCCGACCTGGCGCGCCTGCTCGGCGTGCCGGTCTCGAGCTGCCTGGCGCTGATCCGCACCCTGTCCGACCTCGGCTATCTCTATGAAACCGGGCGCCGCCAGGGCTATTACCCCACCGGCCGCCTGCTGGCGATGGCGCAGCGCATCGCCAGCGCCGATCCGGTGCTGGACCGCGTCTACCCCAGCCTGGTCGAGTTGCGCGACGCCACCCAGGAAACCGTGGTGTTCGCCAAGCTCAGCGGCGAGGGCCGGGTGGTTTATCTCGATGTGCTCGACTCGCCGCACACCATCCGCTATGCGCCGGTGGCGGGCGAGTTCCGCGACGTGCACGCGAACTCCCTGGGCAAGGCGCTGATCTCCGTGCTCGATGCGCCGGCCCGCGCCGCGCTGTTGGCCCGCCGCCCGCTCACCCGCTACAACGATCGCACCCTGGTCACGCCCGAAGCGGTCGATGCCGACCTGGAAGCGTCGCGGCAGCGGGGCTGGTTCATGAACCTGGGCGAGTCCATTCCGGATGTCTGCGCCATTGCCTGGCCGGTCACGCTATCGGGTGAAACCTACGCCATTTCGGTGGGCGGGCCGGTGTACCGGATCGAACCCCAGCAGCAGGAATACGCGCGCATCCTGCGGGCCGCCTGCACGGCGCTGGAGCAGCGCGGCTGAGCGTCGCGGGCAAGCATGCCAGGTGCCTGACACCCTTGAGGGTGTCAGGCACCTAGGGAGCCACCGGGGCGCCATGAAGGCTGCCCCGGGGCTCAATAGGACTTGGGCAGCCCCAGCACTTTTTCCGCGATGAAGCACATGATCAGCTGCGGGCTGACCGGCGCGATGCGCGGAATATAGCTTTCCCGCAGCAGGCGCTCGACGTGGTATTCCTTGGCGTAGCCCATGCCGCCCAGCGTCAGCACCGCCGTCTGGCACGCATTGTGGCCCGCCTCGGCGGCCAGGTACTTGGCGCTGTTGGCATAGGGGCCGCAGGGCAGGCCGGCGTCGTACAGGCTGGCTGCCTTGAAGACCATCAGGTTGGCGGCTTCCAGCTGCATCCAGGCTTGGGCCAGCGGGTGCTGGATGCCCTGGTTCTGGCCGATGGGCCGGCCGAACACGGTGCGTTCGCCGGCATATTGCACGGCGCGATCCAGCGCGGCCCGGCCGATGCCGACCGCTTCGGCCGCGATCAGGATGCGCTCCGGGTTGAGCCCGTGCAGGATGTATTCGAAGCCGCGGCCTTCCTCGCCGATGCGGTCGGCCACCGGGATGCGCAGGCCGTCGATGAACAGCATGTTTGAATCGACCGCCTTGCGGCCCATTTTCTCGATCTCGCGCACCTCCACCTTGCCGCGGTCGAGATCGGTGTAGAACAGCGACAGGCCCTGGGTCGGCTTGGCGACTTCCGACAGCGGGGTGGTGCGCGCCAGCAGCAGCATCTTGTGCGCGACCTGGGCGGTGGAAATCCAGATCTTGCGGCCATGCACCACATATTCGTCGCCATGGCGCTCGGCGCGCGTCGACAGCTTGGTGGTGTCCAGGCCGGCGTCGGGCTCGGTGACCGCGAAGCAGGCTTTTTCGCGGCCGGCGATCAGCGGCTCCAGCCAGCGGCGGCGCTGCTCGTCGGTGCCGAACACCACCACCGGGTTCAGGCCGAAGATGTTCATGTGCACGGCCGACGCGCCGGCGAAGCCCGCGCCCGAGGCGGCGATGGTCTGCATCATCAGCGCCGCCTCGGTCATGCCCAGGCCGGCGCCGCCATACTCTTGCGGCATGGCAATGCCGAGCCAGCCGTCGCGGGCCAGGTCGGCATGGAAATCGTGCGGGAAGCCGCCCTCGCGGTCGCGCTCGAGCCAGTAGTCGTCCGGGTAGCGTTCGCACACGCGGCCAATGGCGTCGCGCAGGGCCAGTTGGTCGGACGAGAATTCAAAGTCCATCAGGGTGCTCCTTCTTGGGTGGCGCGCGCGGCGATCAGCGCGTCGATTTCGGCGTCGGTGCAGCCTGCTTCGCGCAGGATCTCGCGGCTGTGCTCGCCCAGCCGCGGCGCCGGGCGGCGGATCGCCGTGGGCGTGGCCGCGTAGCGGCCGAGCGGCGCGGGCGTGCGCATGCGGCCTTCGGACGGATGCTCCAGCGCCTGGATGAAGCCGGTGGCGCGCAAGTGCGGGTCGTCGATCAGGTCGTCCACCGAGTACAGGCGCGCGGCCGGGATGTCGGCCTGCGCCAGCGCCGCCAGCCACGCGGCGCTGGTGCGGGTGCGCATGACCTTGGCCACGAACGCGTAGGCTTCGTCGATGTGCGCGGCGCGCGCGGTATGGCTGCAGAAGCGCGGGTCGTGTTCCAGGTCGGGGCGATCGATCAGGGCGAAGAAATTGCGCCAGTGCTTGTCGTTATAGATCAGCAGGCACAGGTAGCCGTCCGAGGTGGCGTAGGGCTTGCGGTGCGCCGCCAGCAGGCGGGCATAGCCGGTGGCGCCCAGCGGCGGCTCGAACGTGGCGCCGCCCAGGTGGTCGCCCAGCACCATGTGGGCCATGCCCTCGAACATGGGGATCTCCACCTGTTGGCCGCGCCCGTGGGCGCGCGCGTGCAGTGTGGCCGACACCAGCGCGATGGCCACGTGCAGGCCCACCGCCCGGTCGGCCAGTGTCAGCGGCGCGTAGCGTGGCACGTCGCCGCTCTGGCGGCTGGACAAGTCGGCGATGCCGGTCTGCCCTTGGATCAGGTCGTCGTAGGCGGGCCGTCCGGCGTACGGACCGGCCTCGCTGAAACCATAGGCGCCTACGTAGACCAGCCGCGGGTTGCGCGCGGCCACTGCCTCGTAGGACAGGCCGAGCCGGGCCATGGCCTGCGGCCGGATGTTGTACAGCAGCGCATCGCAGCTCTCGGCCAGCTTCAGGCAGGCCTCGCGGCCGGCCTCGGTCTTCAGGTCGAGCACGATGGAACGCTTGTTGCGGTTCAGGTGCAGGTACAGGTGCCCCATGCCCGCGTTGCGCATGGGGCCGACGGCGCGCATGTTGTCGCCGGCCGGCGATTCGACTTTGATGATGTCGGCCCCCAGGTCGCCCAGCACCTGGGTGGCGTAGGGTCCCATGACGACCGAGCTCAGGTCGAGGATGCGCACGCCGGCCAGCGGGCCGGCCGGTTCTGCAAACGTGGTCATTGTGGCTGGATACCTGCGTCTTTGATCAATTTGCCCCACAGGTCGCGCTGTTCGCTGACGAAGGTGGCGAAGCTCTCGGGCGTGCCGCTGAAGGCGTCGAAGCCCAGGCCGGCCAGGCGCTTGCGGGTCTCGGGGTTGGCGACGATCTGGTTGATCGCGGCGTTGAGCTTGGCCACGATCTCGGGCGGCAAGCCGGCCGGGCCGAAATAACCGTTCCAGGAATTCAGGTCGAAGTCCTCGACCCCGGCCTCGCGCATGGAGGGCAGATCGGGCACGATGCTGCTGCGCTCGGCGGTGGATACGGCCAGCGCGCGCAACTGGCCCGATTGCACGAACGGCAGTCCGGATGCCAGGTCGGTGAACATGAAGTCCACCTGGCCGCCCACCAGGTCGGTCAGGGCCTGCGGCGTGCCCTTGTACGGCACGTGCAGGATATCGATGCCGGCCCGCCGCGCCAGCGTGCCGCCGGCCACGATGCCGGTGCTGTTGCCGGTGGCGTAGGTCACCTTGCCGGGATTCGCGCGCGCGTAGTCGATCAGTTCCTTCACGCTCTTGTACGGCCGCTGCGGATTGACCACCAGGATGAAGGGCAGGTTGCCGCCGCGCGCGATGGGCGTGAAATCCTTGACGGGATCATAGGGCACGTTCTTCATCAGCCAGGGGGCCGCCGAATGCGAGGTATTGGTGGTGACGAACAGGGTGTAGCCGTCCGGCTTGGCGCGCGCCACGTAATTGGCGGCGATGGTGGCGTTGGCGCCGGGCTTGTTCTCGACCACGACCTGCTGGCCCAGGATGTCGCCGAGCTCGGCCGCGAAAATGCGGCCCACGGCATCGGTGCCCGAGCCCGCCGGGAAGGGCACGACCAGGCTGATGGGTTTTTCGGGGTAGGCGGCATGCGCCGGGGCGGCGATGGCCAGCGCGGCCAGGGCGGCGGCGCGCAGCGTGCGTAGGAACATGGGTGAGTCTCCTGGTATTGGGCGGCGTCTGGCGGCCGCCTGGTCGGGGAAGGACGCCGCTCAGGGCGCCGCGAAGCCGCGTATCACGCGGTCGGGTGATTCTTCGTAAGGGGGCGAATAGATGACCAGCAGGCGCGCGGGCTCGTCGCTGGTGACGGTGAAGACGTGCGGCACGTCCGGCGGGAAATAACAGCAATCGCCCGCCACCATGTCGGCCGACTCGTCGCCCACCTGGGCGCGCGCCGTGCCGGCCAGCAGGTAGCACACCTGCTCGATGCCGGGGTGGGCATGGGGCAGGGCGCCCTGGCCCTTTTCGATCACGCCCAGCAGCACCTCGACATGGCGGGCGCCGACGGTTTCGGCGCCGATCAGGCGGCGGTTCAGCGTGCCGGTGTGATTGGCGGGGTGGTAGCCGGGGATGTCGGCCTCGCGCACCAGCCAGCGCGGGGATTGGGACATGGGATCTCCTGTATTTCCTGTCTGTGAAATTATTTTCATACATGAGAAAAATATTGGCAAGCCGGGTTTGCGCGCATGGCGCTGTGCCCTACAGGGTTTTCCCGGCCCGCGCCCGGCCCGACTGCTACACTGCCGCCTCTGTCATTTTCGTGTGTTCCCATGACTGCGCCCCGCCTCGACGCCGCCACCCCGTTGCCAGAGTGGCTGCAATACCTCGAGTCCATTCATGGCAAGCCCATCGACCTGGGACTGGACCGCGTGCGGCAGGTGGCCGACCGCCTGGCGCTGCGCCTGGACGCCGTCAAGTTCGTCGTGGGCGGCACCAATGGCAAGGGTTCGACCTGTGCCATGCTGGAAGCCATGCTGCTGGCGGCGGGGTACCGGGTCGGCCTGTACACCTCGCCGCACCTCATCGACTTCAACGAACGGGCGCGCATCAATGGCGAAATCGCCAGCGACGCCGCCCTGGCCGAGCAATTCGCCGCGGTCGAGGCGGCGCGCGGCGACGTCACGTTGACGTATTTCGAGTTCACCACGCTGGCCATCCTGCGGCTGTTCGCGCAGGCGCGGCTCGACGCCGTGGTGCTGGAGGTCGGCCTGGGCGGGCGGCTGGACGCCGTCAATATCGTCGACGCCGACTGCGCCATCGTCACCAGCGTCGACCTGGACCATATTGAATATCTCGGCGACACGCGCGAGAAGATCGGCCTTGAAAAGGCGCACATCTATCGCGGCGGGCGGCCCGCCATCTGCAGCGACCCCATGCCGCCGCAGTCGCTGCTCGATCACGCACGCGCCATCGGCGCCGACCTGTGGCTGTTCGGCCAGGACTTCAATTATTCCGGCGACCGCCAGCAATGGGCCTACGGTGGCCGCGGCCAGCGCCGCAATGCGCTGGCCTACCCGGCGCTGCGCGGCGCCAACCAGCTGCTGAACGCTTCCGCCGCGCTGGCGGCGCTGGAGTCGGTGCGCGACCGCCTGCCGGTGCCGCAGCAGGCGGTGCGCGTGGGCCTGCTGCAGGCCTCGCTGCCGGGCCGCTTCCAGATCCTGCCCGGCCAGCCCGCCGTCATCCTGGACGTGGCGCACAATCCGCACGCGGCCGCGGTGCTGGCCCAGAACCTGGACAACATGGGGTTCCATCCGTATACCCATGCAGTGTTCGGCATGCTGGGCGACAAGGACGTCGATGGCGTCATCGCCAAGCTGGGCAGCCGCATCGACCACTGGCATTGCGCCGGGCTGCCGGGCCCGCGCGGCACCACCGGCCAGGACCTCGCCGCGCACGTGTCGGCAGCCCTGGCGGCGGCCCCGGCCGGCGCCGAGGCGCCTACCGTCCAGGCCCATGACGACCCGGCCGCCGCCTTCGCGGCAGCCCGCGAACGGGCCGGCGAGGGTGATAGAATCGTGGTATTCGGCTCATTTCTGACCGTCGCCTCGGTTTTGCAGTCGCTGGGCCGCAAAGCGTAGGGTCACGGACGCGCGGGGCGCCGGCCCTGCCCAGGTCGCAAGGAATTCCGTTCCATGGGATTGTTCTCTCGCAAAGATTCCGCCTCGCAGGCATCGTCTTCCAGGCCGCGTCCGTCGGTCTCCAGCGAAGCCCAGGCGGCGGAACTCCGTGCGCGCGCACGCCGCCGGCTGGCCGGCGCGGTAGCGCTGGTGCTGGCCGCCATCATCATCCTGCCCATGGTGCTCGATTCCGAGCCCGTGCCGGTGGCCGACGACATCCCCATCCGCATTCCCGATCGCAACACGCCGTACCAGCCGTCCGTGTCCAGCCCCGGGAACGGGGCGGGCGACCCGGCCGCGCAAGGCACGACGCCGGGCCAGGCACCTGCCGCCCAGGCTCAGGCCCCGGCCACGCCGACCCCGCCCGACCCGGGCGCCGTGCCCACCCAGCCGCCCGCCACGGCCCAGGCCACGCCGCCGGCGCAGCCGGCCGAACCGACGCCGACCACTCCGCCGGCCGCCAAGCCGCCCGCGGCGCCGCCCAAGCCGGCCGACACGCCGCGCGACGACGACGGCGCGCGCGCCCTGGCCCTGCTCGAGGGCCGCGCGCCCAGCCAGCCGGCGCCCACGGCCAAGCCGCAGGCCACGGCCAAGGGCAATTTCGTCTTGCAGATCGCGTCATACAGCAGCCAGTCCGATGCCCAGGCGCGCCGTTCCAAGCTGCACCAGGCCGGCATCACCAATGCCTTCGTCGAACAGGCTTCCGTGGGGGGCAAGCAGCAATACCGCCTGCGCGTGGGGCCGTTCCCGTCGCGCGATGCCGCCCAGGCGGCCCAGGCGCGGCTGCGCACGCTGGGCTACGACAACGGTTTCATCGCCAGCCAGTGACCGGCTTCGATTTCGTCGTCATGGCGATCCTGGCGGTGTCGGGCCTGCTGGGCCTGCTGCGCGGCCTGCTGAAGGAAGTGCTGTCCCTGATGGCGTACGTGCTGGCATTCGTTGCCGCGATCTGGTGGGGGCCGACCGTCTATGGCTGGCTGGAAGCCTATATCGATACGGCGATGCTGCGCATGGGCGTGGCCTACGCGGCGGTGTTCCTGGTGGTGCTGCTGGGCGTGGGGCTGGTCAACATGACACTGGCCGCCCTGATCCGCACCACCGGCCTGACGCCGGCCGACCACGGGCTGGGCGCCATTTTCGGCCTGGCGCGCGGGCTGCTCATCGTCCTGGTCCTGGTGGCGCTGGGGGGCTACACGCCGTTGCCGCAAGAGCCCTGGTGGCAGGACGCCATGTTTTCGCATTCGGCCACCGAGGCCGTCAGGCATATCAAGTTGTGGCTGCCGCCGTCGCTGGCGACGTGGCTGCCCTACTAGGGTCCTTCAACGGGCCGCATAGTTTTGTTTAACGGGAAATCACCATGTGTGGAATCGTAGGGGTCATCGGGCGCGGGCCGGTCAACCAGTTGCTCTATGACAGTCTGCTGCTGCTGCAGCATCGCGGCCAGGATGCTGCCGGCATCGCCACGTTCCAGGGCAGCCACTTCAACATGTTCAAGGCCCATGGCCTGGTGCGCGACGTGTTCCGCACCCGCAACATGCGCGCGCTGCCGGGCGCCAGCGGGATCGGCCATGTGCGCTATCCCACCGCCGGCTCCAGCGCCAGCGAGGAAGAAGCCCAGCCGTTCTACGTGAACGCGCCGTTCGGCCTGACCTTCGCGCACAACGGCAACCTGACCAACTGGCGCGAACTGCGCGAGTCGCTCTACCGGGTGGACCGCCGCCACATCAATACGAATTCCGACTCCGAAGTGCTGCTCAATGTGCTGGCGCACGAGCTGCAGTCGGCCGCCAGCGGCGTGTCGCTCGACGAGGACACCATCTTCCGCGCCGTCGCGGCCGTGCACAAACGCGTGCGCGGCGCCTACGCGGTGGTGGCGCAGATCTCCGGCTACGGCCTGCTGGCCTTCCGCGACCCGCATGGCATCCGGCCGCTGTGCATCGGCCGCCAGGAAACCGACGAGGGCGTCGAATGGATGGCCGCCTCGGAATCGGTCGCCCTGGAGGGCAGCGGCTTCGCGTTCGTGCGCGACGTCGAGCCGGGCGAGGCGGTGTTCATCGACCTGGACGGCCGCATGGTCAGCCGCCAGTGCGCCGACGACCCGCAACTGGTGCCGTGCATCTTCGAATACGTGTATTTCGCCCGGCCCGATTCGCTGATCAACGGCGTGTCGGTCTACGACGCGCGCCTGCGCATGGGCGAATACCTGGCCGACAAAGTCGCGCGCAACATGCGCCTGGGCGACATCGACGTGGTCATGCCGATCCCGGATTCCTCGCGCCCGGCCGCCATGCAGCTGGCCGCGCGGCTCAACCTGGACTACCGCGAGGGCCTGATCAAGAACCGCTACGTGGGCCGCACCTTCATCATGCCGGGGCAGGCCGTGCGCCGCAAATCGGTGCGCCAGAAGCTCAACGCCATCGGCATGGAGTTCAAGGGCAAGAACGTGCTGCTGGTCGACGACTCGATCGTGCGCGGCACCACCAGCCGCGAGATCGTCGACATGGCGCGCGCGGCCGGCGCCAATAAGGTGTATTTCGCCTCGGCCGCGCCGCCGGTGCGCTATCCCAATGTGTACGGCATCGACATGCCGACGCAGAGCGAGCTGATCGCCACCGGCCGCTCCGACGAGGAAATCGCCCGCACCATCGGCGCCGACGGCCTGGTCTACCAGGACCTGCAGGATATGCAGCAGGCGGTGCGCGATATCAACCCGGCCTTGACGCGCTTCGAAGCGTCCTGCTTCGATGGCCAGTACATTACGGGCGACATCACCGCCGAATACCTCGAGCGCCTGGGCCAGTCGCGCGGCGGCGGCGATGACGAGACCGCCGGCGGGCTGCAATTCAACATGGGCTACGTATCCAACGATGCCTGAGCGGCCTGCCGCGGCGCGGATGCCGGCCGGCGGGCCGGCGCCGCTTTCCTTCGCCTAACCTTCCATGCCATGAATCCGTCACGCCAGCGCCTGCTTCTCGTCATCGCCGTCCTCTGCTTTGCCGCCGTGGGCGTGGCGCTGGCATCCCAGCACGTCTTCGGCATGCCGCCCTGCGCCTGGTGCGTGCTGCAGCGCCTCATCTACCTGGTCATCGGGGTGGTGGCCCTGGCCGGCGCCTGCGCGGGCGCCATCGCGCGGGTTTGCGCCGCGCTGTGCGCGCTGCTGGGAGCGGGCGGCATCGCCGCCGCCTGGTACCAATACGACGTGGCGGCGCACATGTTCTCGTGCGACATGACTTTCGCCGACCGCTTCATCAGCGGTTCGGGGCTGGATGCCGGCCTGCCGTGGCTGTTCGGCATCTTCGCGACCTGCATGGACGCCAGCGTCGAAGTGCTGGGCGTGGAGTACGCCCTCTGGAGCCTGGCGCTGTTCGCGGTGCTGGTAATCGTGGCGCTGCGCGCGCTGCTGCCGCGCCGCTGACGTCCCGGCTCAGGAGGCCCGCTGCTGCAGCGAGAACGTGGCCCGGTCGTCCTGGGCCAGTTCCCGCGCCAGGAAGGGCAGCGCCTGCTGCAGCGCGGCATGCAGCGTCCAGGGCGGGTTGGCGACGAACATGGCGCTGCCGTGCAGGCCAAAGCCGTCCGCGGCGGGCTTGCGGACCGCCAGCGAGGCATGCACCCAGCTCTTGACCGGCAGGTTCTCCAGGTGGCGCGCCAGTTCGCCCACCTCGCGGCGCTGCACCAGCGGGTACCACACTGCGTAGGTTCCGGTGGCGAACCGCTTCAGGCCTTCTTTCACGGCATTGAGCGCGCGCTTGTAGTCCTGCTTGTCTTCATACGAGGGATCGATCAGCACCAGCCCGCGCCGCGGTGGCGGGGGCAGCAGCGCCTTCATGCCCTCGAAGCCGTCGGTGGCATAAATGGTGGTCTGGCGCAGCGCGGTCTTGCCAAGCCGCTCGAGGTTGGCCACCAGCACGTCCGATTCGGTCGGGTGCATTTCGAACAGGCGCAGGCGGTCGCGCTCGCGCAGTACGTCCAGGGTGAGCCAGGGCGAGCCCGGGTAGTGCCGCAGGCGGCCATCCGGGTTGTACTGCCTGATGCGCGCCACGTAGTCGGCCAGCAGGGGCGGCAGATCGTCGCGCTGCCACAGGCGGCCGATGCCGTCGGCGAACTCGGCGTTCTTCGCCGCCCAGTCGCTGTCCAGCGCGTACAGCCCCGCGCCGGCGTGGGTGTCGACCACCCAGTAGGGCGTGTCCTTGCGGTTGAGATAATCCAGCGTGTGGACCAGCAAGGCGTGCTTGAGGACGTCGGCATGATTGCCGGCATGGAAGGCGTGTCGGTAACTGAACAAGGCGGGTCCTGCGTGAATGATGCTAGGGCGGGCTGATTTCGATCAGCTCGTCCGTGAACAAGGCGTCCAGGCCCCAGGATAGCAGCAGCCGCGCCCGCGCCGGGTCGTTGACGGTCCAGGCGGCGATGCGATAGCCGGCCGCGTGCACCGCTTCGATCAGTTCGCGGCTGGCGTCGCGCTGGTTGATATTGAGCGCCTCGCAGTCGTGGCGCGCCAGGCGCTCGCGCCAGTCGGGCGGCACCTGTTCGACCAGCAGGGCGCGCGGCAGCTCGGGCGCGGCCGCCTGGGCGGCCGCCAGGGCGGTCTCGGAAAACGACGATAGCAGCGGCGCGGGCAGGGCGTCCCGCCACAGTCGGCGCGCGGCCAGGGCCACGGCGGCGCCGGTGGCGGACTCCTGGCCGGGGCTGGGCTTGATCTCGATATTGCAGGCGATGCCATTGGCCAGGGCATAGCGCGCCACCGCCTCGAAGGCCGGCACCGGCTCGCCCACGTAGGCGGGCGAATGCCAGCCGCCGGCATCCAGGCGGGCCAGTTCGGCGAACGATTGCGCGGCGGCCGGGCCGCGGCCGTCGGTAGTGCGGTCCAGGGTGTCGTCGTGCAGCAGGACGAGCACGTCGTCGCGGCTGAGTTTCACGTCGAACTCGAACATGCGGAAGCGGTGCTGGGCGCCCACGCGCATGGCCGCCAGGGTGTTCTCGGGCGCCAGGCGGCCACCGCCGCGATGCGCGATGTGGGCCGGGTAGGGCCAGGGGGGCAAGGGGGCGTTCATGCAGGCCTCGGCAAGCGATGCGGCTGGGGGAAGTTTGCAAGAATACTCCTTCGGCGGCGCGGGCCGGCCCGCGCGGAACTCCCCTGCGGCGTCCGGGTCGGAAATGGTAAACTCCGCCGGCTGACCGGGTTGGATTCCGGCACCTGGCAAGGGCGAACCGGTTCGCCCTTTTTTATGCGTTTTCTTGCGGCGTGGTGCGCGCTTTCCCCGCGCCGCGCAGGGCAAACAGGGATTCCATGTTCGATCTATTTCGCAATCACCGCCGCTGGATGCAGTTCATTCTGCTGATCCTGATCGTGCCGTCGTTCTTCCTGGTCGGTATCCAGGGCTACGAAAGCTTCATCAGCCGCGAACCCGAATTGGCCACGGTGGCCGGCCAGCCCATCACCCGCGGCGAGTTCGACATGGCGCATCGCAACCAGCTCGAACAGTTCCGCCAACGCCTGGGCAGCCAGTTCGACCCGGCCCTGGTCGACACCCCGGCGATGCGCGAACAACTGCTGAACCAGCTGATCGACCAGCGCCTGCTGGCCCAGGTGGCGGCCGATAACCGCTTCTCGGTGTCGGATGGCACGCTGCGCAACACCATCGCCGCCATTCCCCAGGTGCAGGACAACGGCCGCTTTTCGCCCGAGCGCTACCGCCAGGTGCTGGCGGCCCAGGGCATGACGCCGACCTCGTTCGAGGCCGGCCTGCGGCGCGACCTGGCGGTGGCGCGCGTGCTTGAGCCGGTCACCCAGTCGGCCAGCGCGCCGGCCACGGTCACGGCCGCGCTCGAGTCCGCGCTGACGCAGCAGCGCACGGTGCAGGTGCGCCGCTTCGACGCCGCGGCCTACCGCGCCGGCGTGGCCGTCTCCGACCAGGACATCAAGACCTGGTACGACGCCAACAAGCAGCAACTCACGGTGCCGCAGAATGTCACGGCGGAATACCTGGTGCTGGACGAGGCCGCCGCGACAGAGGGCGTGCAGGTCAAGGACGAAGACATCACCAGCTTCTACGAGCAGAACAAGAACAACTACGGCCAGCCCGAACGCCGCCGGGCCAGCCACATCATGATCGAACTGCCGGCCGGCGCTTCCGAAGAAGCGCGCAAGGCGGCCCGCGCCAAGGCGGAATCGCTGGCCAAGCAGGCCGCCGCCGAACCCGACAAGTTCGCCGACCTGGCCCGCGCCGAATCGCAGGACGCCGGCTCAGCCGGCAATGGCGGCGACCTGGGCTGGATGGGCGCCACCACGCTGGGCGGCCCGCTGGCGCCGTTGTCCAAGGCCATTTTCGGCCTGTCCAAGGGCCAGGTCTCGGGCGTGGTGGAAAGCCCGGCCGGCCTGCACATCATCAAGCTTACCGACCTGCAGCCGGCCGCCATCAAGCCGCTGGCCGAAGTGCGCGACGAAATCGCCGCCGAGATCCGCAAGCAGATCGCCGCCACGCGTTTCTCCGACATGGCGTCGGAGCTCACCAAGTCGGTGTACGACCAGCGCGACAGCCTGCAGCCGGTGGCCGACCAGCTCGGCCTGAAGGTGCGGACCGCCGCGGGCATCACCCGCGAAGGCCTGCTGCCGGCCGACGAGGCCGGCGCCAACGCCGCCGCGGGCGGCCCCGATGCCGCGCTGCTCGACAATCCGCGCGTGCGCCAGGCCCTGTTCGCGCCCGAGTCGCTGCGCGACAAGCAGAATTCCGGCGTCATCGAGATCTCGCCCGACACCATGGTGGCGGTGCGGGTGGCGCAAGTGCAGCCCGAGCAGGTGCCGCCCCTGGAGAAGGTCAGCGATTCGATCCGCGAGCGTCTGGTCGCCGAACGCGCGGCCGAGGCGGCCCGCAAGGCGGCGACCGCGGCCCTGGACGGCTGGAAGGCAGATGCGGCGGCGCAGCCCGAGGGCTTCGAGCCCGCCATCGTGGTGTCGCGCCAGCAGGCCCAGCAACTGCCGCAACCCGTCCTGGAGGCCGCCATGCGCCTGCCGTCCCAGCCGCTGCCGGCATATGCAGGCGTGGCCGATGGCGACGACTACGTAGTGGTGCGCCTGGAAAAAGTCGAGCCCGGCACGGCCGATGCCTCGGCCCGCGACCTGCTGGCCCGCCAGCTTGGCGCCGCCTGGGGCCAGGCGGAAGACGCCGCCGTGCTGGACATGCTGCGGCAACAATACCAGGTCAAGATCCTCCCCGAGGCCGAGGCGGTCCTGAAGAGCCCGGATCAGTCGGCCGGCTGATCCGCTTCCAGCATGGGCCGCAGGCCGGCCCAGACGTTTTCCAGCAGTTTGGGCTGGGCCTGCTCGTTGGGGTGGATGCCATCGGCCTGGAACATGGCGCGGTCGGTGGCCATGCCGTCCATCAGGAACGGCACCAGGCGGGCCTGCTCGGCCTGGGCCACCGCCGGGAACAGCCCGGCGAAGCGCTGCGCGTAATCGCGCCCATAGTTGGGCGGAATTTGCATTCCCACAATCAGCACCTTGGCGCCGGCCTGGCGCGCGCGCTGCGCCATGCTGCGCAGGTTCTGTTCCGTCATCTGCAGCGACAGCCCGCGCAGGGCATCGTTCGAGCCGAGTTCCAGCACCACGATGGCGGGTTGGTGGCGTTCCAGCAGGGCGGGCAGGCGGGCCATGCCGCCGCTGGTGGTGTCGCCGCTGATGCTGGCATTGACGACCCGATAGTTGGGGTATTGTTCAGACAGCCGGCGCTCGAGCAGCGGCACCCAGCCGCTGCCGCGCGCCAGGCCATATTCGGCCGACAGGCTGTCGCCGACCACCAGCAGCGTGCGCGCCGCGGAACCTGGCGCCGCGCCGGCGGTCTGAGCGTGGGCGGGAAACACGGCGGTGGCGCAGGCCATCGCGGCGGCAACAAACAAACGGAAAAATACGCGCATGGATAGCAAGGTCTCGATCGAAGTCTCTGGGCTGGGCAAGCAGGTATCCGACGCCGGGGGCACGCTGTCGATCCTGGATGGAATCGATTTTAAGGTGGCCGCCGGCAGCGCCGTGGCCATCACCGGCAGTTCCGGTTCCGGCAAGTCTACGCTGCTGGGACTCATGGCCGGCCTGGATGTTCCCTCCTCGGGCACGGTGCGGCTGGCCGGGCAGGACTTATTCTCGCTCGACGAGGACGGCCGGGCGCGGCTGCGCGCCCGCCACGTGGGCTTCGTGTTCCAGTCGTTCCAATTGCTGCCCAACCTGACCGCCCTGGAAAACGTCATGCTGCCGCTCGAACTGGCCGGGCAGCCGGCCCGCGACGCCGCGCAGGCCATGCTGCAGCGGGTCGGACTGGGCGAGCGCCTGCATCACTATCCGCGCACGCTGTCCGGGGGCGAGCAGCAGCGCGTGTCGCTGGCGCGCGCCTTCGTGGTCCAGCCCGACCTGCTGTTTGCCGACGAGCCCACCGGCAGCCTCGACGCCGCCACGGGGGCGACGGTCATCGACCTGATGTTCGACCTGCATCGCGAGCATGGCACCACGCTGGTGCTGGTCACGCACGACCCGCAGCTGGCGGCGCGTTGCGGCAGCCAGCTGGTGTTGGCGGCCGGCCGGATGGCGGCCTGACGCCGCCGCGCGGGCGCCCCGCAGAGGCGGAGCGCCCGCGCGTCAGGCGGCCTGTGCCGCCAGCCCGCGGGCCCGTTGGTTCGATGCGTAGATGTTGTCGCGCGCGGGCATGGGCGCGCCATTCAGGCCCGCGATCCATTCCTGCGTCTGCATCACGGCCGCGAAGCGGCTCTGCATCACCACCGTCAGCACGCGGTGGATCTCTTCCGCCGTGGCCTGGCCGGCGCGGTTGGCGTACGGCACCGAGCCGGTTGCATCGGACAGCAGCTCCACCTGCAGCCCGGCGTGCACGGCATGCTTGACCGTGGAGTCGTCGCAATTGTGGGTCATGTAGCCCACCACCGTGATGGTGTCGATGCCGCGCTCGGCCAGCCAGGCCTCCAGGCCCGTGCCGGCGAACGCACTGGGCATGCACTTGACGGCCAGGTGGTCGTACGGGCGGGCGGCCACGCTGGGGTGCAGTTCGGCGCCGTGCGAGCCCTGGGCGAACAGCGGGGCCTGGGCGGGCTCGATGTCCTGCACCACCACGATCGGCACGCCCGCCGCGAGCGCGGCGTCCATGGCGCGCCCGATATTGGCCAGCGATTGTTGTGGATCGGGGTACTCGATCGGCAGGTCGCCGGTGAAGTATTCATTCTGCACGTCGACCACGATCAGGGCGCGGCGGGGAGCGGTTGAGGCCATTCTGGTTCTCCTGTTGGGCTGGATGACCGCATTATTCCCGCCGGCGGACGCGGTTGATAGTGGCCTGAATGACAATGTTAGATAAAATCGGGCCATTGCCTTTCCGGACCACGCCATGCCCAGTTCCCGGGATGCCGCCCGCCATGCTCCGCGCGCCACCGTGGTGGCGGTGGCGGCCTTCGACCAGATCAGCGCCTTTCACCTGACGGTGCCCTGCGCCGTGTTCGAGACGCGCGACTCGCCCGGCCTGCCGCTGTTCGACCTGCGTGTATGCGCGGTCGAGCCCGGCCCGCTGCACACCAGCGCCGGCTTCACGGTGCAGGCCAGCCACGGCCTGCGCGACCTGGCGCGGGCCGATATCGTCATCGTGCCGAGCTGGCGCGACACCGCCGAACCGGCGCCGCCCGCCTTGCTGCGGGCACTGCAGCGCGCCCATGCGCGCGGCGCGCTGGTGGTGGGGCTGTGCCTGGGAGCTTTCGTGGTGGCCGAGGCCGGCTTGCTGGACGGCCGCAGCGCCAGCACGCACTGGATGTGGGCCGAGGACTTCGCGGCTCGCTATCCGCGGGTGCGGCTCGATCGCGACGTGCTGTACGTCGACGAAGATGACGTGGTGACATCGGCGGGCACGGCGGCCGGCATTGATTGCTGCCTGCATGTGCTGCGGCGGCGCTGGGGCGCGGAGGCGGCCAATGGCGTGGCGCGCCGGCTGGTGGTCCCGCCGCACCGGCAGGGCGGCCAGGCCCAGTACGTCGAGCAGCCGGTGCCGGCGTCGGTCGGCGCCGATCGCCTGGCCGGCGTGCTGGCATGGCTGGCCGCCAACCTGGACCGCGCGCATGACCTCGACGCGCTGGCCGCCCGCGCCGCCATGAGCCGGCGCACGTTCACGCGCCATTTCCGCCAGGCCACCGGCGGCACGGTCGGGCAGTGGCTGCTGGCGCAGCGGCTGGCCCTGGCGCAGCGTCTGCTGGAAACCAGCGATGCGCCCATCGAAGTCATCGCCGGCCAGGCGGGATTCGGCACGCCGCTGTCGCTGCGGCAGCATTTCCGCCGCGTGCTGAGGGTCTCGCCCTCGGCCTACCGGCGTGAATTCCGGCGCGCGGCCTGAGCCGGCGCCCGGGGCGCTAGGGCGCCGGCTCGAAGGCGCGGCTGCGGCGCCATTCGATCAGGCCGATGACGATGCCGCTGCCGCAAATGATGGCGATGCCCAGCCAGGTCAGGGCATCGGGGAAATGTCCCCACGCCAGCCAGCCGATGGCGGTGGCGCTGACGATCTGCAGGTACACGAATGGCGCCAGCGTGGACGCCGCGGCGTTGCGGTAGGCGCCGATCTGCATCAGGTGGCCGAGCGCGCCGGACACGCCGGTCGACAGCAGCAGCAGCCAGTTGCCGGGGTCGAGCTCGCGCAGCGCCGGCAGGGCGGGCGGCAGCGTGAACGGCAGGGCCAGCGTCAGGCAGACTGCGCCGACCGCGCCGCTCCAGATCAGCGAGGTGTAGGGATCGTCGCCGGCCACGCGGCGGGTGGCGATGAACTGCGCGGCGAAACAGCAGGCCGTCAGCAGGCCGAACAGCACGCCCAGCGGATGCAGGCCGCCACCGGGGCGGATGATGATGAGCACGCCGATGAACGCCACCGCCGCCGCCACCCAGCGCGACGCGCGCGGCGGTTCTTTCAGGACCCAGGGAGCCAGCGCCAGCACGATCAGCGGGGCCAGGAAGTTGATGGCGGTGGCCTCGGCCTGCGGCATGTAGCTCAGGGTGGTGAAGAAGGCCAGGGTGGCCACCAGCATCGAGCCGCCGCGCAACAACTGCTCGCGCGGGTGGCGGCTGCGCAGGACGGCCATGCCACGGCCCGGCAGCACCAGCGCCAGCACCAGCAGCAGGTGCACCAGGTAGCGCACCCAGCACAGGATCAGCAGCGGCACGCCGGCGGCCATGACCCATTTGCCGCTGGCGTCCAGGCACGACAGCGTCCAGGCCGACAGGATCAACAGTACGATGCCCACCAGCGGCCGCGTCGCGGGCGGGCGCGCGGGGTGGGGCGGCATGGCTGCCGGCGCGGCGCCGGCGGCGGCCCGGTGCATGGGGATCTCCTTCAGGCAGACGGTCGAACGCCAGGCGGGCGGGGGCCTCGGCCTGGCGAAACGGCACATGATACGCTCATCCCCGCCATACGGACGCGGGCCATGATCGATCTACGAAATATTGAAACCTTCTTCTGGGTGTCGACGCTGGGCAGTTTCCGCGCCGCCTCCGAGAAGCTCAACACCACGCAGCCGGCCGTCTCGCAGCGCATCGCCTCGCTCGAGCGCGACCTGGGCGTGCGCCTGTTCGAGCGCGATGCGCGCGGCGTCACCCTGACCGCCAAGGGCCAGGAACTGCTGTCGCACGCCGAACGCATGCTGCAATTGCGGCGCGACATGCTGCAGGCCGCGCGCGAGCAGAACGTGATGCGCGGCCCCCTGCGCCTGGGCGTGGCCGAGACCATCGTGCAGACCTGGCTGCCGGCGCTGATCGAACACATGCACGCAGCCTATCCGGCGCTGGTGCTGCAGATCGAAGTGGACACCACGCCGGTGCTGCGCAGCCACCTGCTGTCGCGGCAGATCGACCTGGCGTTCCTGATGGGCCCGGTGCTCGAGGCCCGCGTCGAGAACCTGCCGCTGTGCGCCTATCCGCTGGCCTGGGTCGCCAGCCCGCGGCTGGCGCTCGGCCCCGAGCCGGTGACGCTCGAACGCATCGGCACCTTGCCGGTGATCACCTATCCGTCCAGCAGCAGCCCCTACCAGCTTGTGCGCGACATGCTGACGCGCGCCGGCGTGCGGGCGCCGCGCATGTATGGCAGCGCCTCTTTGTCGATGGTGGTGCGCATGACGCTGGACTGCATCGGCACCAGCGTCATCGCGCCGGTATTCCTCGACAAGGAACTGACCAGCGGCGAACTGCGCCTGCTGGACGTGCAGGCCGACCCGCTGCCCGACCTGGCGTTCACGGCGACCTGGGTGCAGGGGCCGGACAGCCATGCGCCGCGCACCATCGCCCTGTTGGCGCAGCAGGCGGCGGCGGGCAGGCTGGGCCCGCTGCCCACGGTATAGGCTCGCGGCAGGGCGTCCTCAGTGACGCCCGAAATACTGGCTGGGCGTCACGCCGAAAGCGGCACGGAAGCTGCCGATGAAGGCGCTGGTGCTTTCGTATCCCACCGCCAGCGCGACTTCGGTGACCGGCTTGCCCATGGCCAGCATTTCCTGCGCGCGCAGCAGGCGGGCCTGCTGCCGCCATTGCCCGAGCGTGACGCCGGTCTCGCCGCGAAAGCGCCGCATCAGCGTGCGCGACGACATATTCAGCCGCCGCGCCCAGGCCTCGATGCCGCGGCCGTCCTCGGGCTGGTCCAGCAGCGACGCGGCCAGCTCGCGCAGCCGGCGGTCGCGCGGCATGGGCAGCGACAACCGCACTTCGTCGCACAGCTGTAATTCGGTGATCAGCAGGTCGAACAGGCGCAGGGTATGGCGGCGTTGCAGCCCGTCCGCCGGCGCGCCGGCCAGCCGGTGCAGCAGCGCCTCGATCAGCGGGCTGGAGGGCCAGACGCGCGACTGGGCAGGCAGGCGGTCGCAGCCGTCCGCCCGCACGTAGACGAACAGGCCGCGCGCGTGGCCGTACCAGCTGGCCTCGTGCAGTACGCCGGGCGGAATCCAGCCGACGCGTCCGGGCGTCATGGTCAGGCCGACCCCGTCGCTCTGCACCATGCTCAGGCCTTCCTGCACCATCAGCAGCATGCCCTGGGCATGGCGGTGCGGCGGCACGCTGATGCCGCGATTCTGGCGCGGCCCCTCGACATGGAACGGCGTGAGCAGGTGGGCCGGGTCGACGGCCGGCGGGCCCTGTGTCAGCAGAGGTTGGCGGATTTGAGGCATAGGTTGACGGGATTCCGTTAGTCGCTCTCAATGCAAATGTACATCATTCTCATCATTGAGTTCCGGCAATAGCCGTGATGGGAGCAGGGCGATGACCGACAGGAATCTGCGCCAGGCCGGCATGAAAACTACCTTGCCGCGCCTGAAAGTGCTCGAGGTGTTCGACAACCATCCCGACCGCCACCTGAGCGCCACCGACGTCTACCGGCTGCTGATGGAGCAGCGCGTCGAGATCGGGCTGGCCACCGTGTACCGGGTGCTCGGCCAGTTGACCGGGGCCGGCGTGCTCAGCCGCATCCAGGTCGAGCCGCATGGCGGCCTGTTCGAGCTGGGCAGCAAGGCGCGCCATGACCACCTGGTCTGCACGCGGTGCGGCCAGGTGGTCGAATTGTGCGATCCCGCCATTGCCCAGCAGGCCGAGCGGGTGGCGCGGCGCCACGGGTTCGCGCTGGAAAGCTACAACCTGGGCCTGTATGGCTGCTGCGCGGCGTGCAGTGGCCGGCCCGCCCCCGCCAAAGGAGTGTTCGAATGAATCCCGACGCGTTCGCGCTGCACGACCTGACGCATTTCCCGGTAGTGTTGACGCGCCGTCCGCGCGCATCTTCGGGGACCGCCCATATCTGGACGCGCGAGATGGACATGCTGGCGGCCAGTGCCGAGCCGTTCGTGTTGATCGGCACCGACTTGAATGTCGACATGGCGCCCCTGGAGCGGCGCGACATGGCGGCCTGGCAGGGCTTGAACCTGGCGCGATTGCGGCAGCGCTGCGCCGGCTTCGTCTCTATCGTGCCCGATCCGCGCGCCCTTGGCCTGCCTTTCGTGGCCGTGGCCACGCTGGCGCAGGCCCGCGACAAGGCGCGCGAACTGCTGGCGGCATTCGGAAGCCCCGGGCCGGGTCCGATGCGGGCGGCGGACACGCGCCAGGTGCTGTTGGCGTGAGCCGGCGGCGAGCCGGCAGGCCCTAGGATTTTCCCTGATACATCGTCCGCCGGCGTATGCGCGGGCCCGCCCGCCGCGGCCGCGCCGCGGCCCCGCGGATCGCCCGCAAACCCGCGTCATTGCTGGCTCGCAGCCCTCGGCGAGGCGGCAGCGGAGCAAGACCTAAAAAATATTTATACCTCGGCATCCACACTTACGATTGGACAGGAACCGACCCGCCCGGTGGAATGCGCGGCAGGAGGTCGGGCCGCACCGCGGCCGGCCACCCCATCGCAGCGCGCCACCGGGCAACGGGGCCCGGCGCGCGGTCGAATCCCGCCTGCAAGGAGAAAGCCCCATGAAGAAGCCGTTGATCTACGCCGCCGCGATGCTGCTGGCCGGCGCCGCGCATGCCCAGGACCTGCCCAAGGCCCATCTCAAGGTGGTGGGCGGGCTCAGCAACCTGACCGCCTACACCGATTACGAAAGACCCTTCTGGACCAAGACCATTCCCGAGCTGTCCAAGGGCCAGGTCACCGCGGACATCAAGGGCTTCAATGAAATGGGCTTGAAGGGGCCCGAGCTGCTGCGCCTGATGTCGCAGGGCGTGATCGAGTTCGGCACCGCCACGCTGTCGTACTTCGCCACCGACAACCCCATCAACGAGGCCATCGACCTGGCCGGCCTGGCGCCCGACGTGAAGACGGCGCGCGCCGTGACCGAGGCGTTCCGGCCGGTCTACGCCAAGCTGTACGGCGAAGGCGCCAACGTCAAGCTGCTGGGCATTTCGACCTATCCGGCCCAGGTGCTGTTCTGCAATGCCGAGATCAAGAGCCTGGCCGACGTCAAGGGCAAGAAGGTCCGCACCAGCAGCCGCACCACCGCCGAATTCGTCGAGGCCCTGGGCGGGTCCAGCGTCACCATGGCGTTCGGCGAAGTGGTGCCGGCGCTGCAGAACAAGGTGGTGGATTGCGCCATCACCGGTTCGCTGTCGGGCTACTCGGCCAAGTGGTATGAAGTGTCGACGCACTTGTACGCCTTGCCCATCAACTGGAACCAGCAGATCCACGCGGTCAACCAGAAGGCCTGGGACAAGCTCGATCCCAAGGTGCGCCAGTTCCTGCAGGCCAATGTCGACAAGCTGGTCGACGACATCTGGGACGCGGCCGCTCGCCAGACCCAGGAAGGCTATGACTGCAACACCGGCGCGGCCGCCTGCCCGTACCCGGCCAAGGGCAAGATGGTGCTGGTGCAGCCCACCGACGCCGATCGCCAGTTGTTGAAGAAGGTGCTCAACGATGCCGTGCTGCCGAAGTGGGCGGCGCGCTGCTCGGCCAAGTGCGTAGAGGACTTCAACGCGACCATCGGCAAAGAGATCGGCCTGGTCGCCAAGAAGTGACCAGCCATCGATTGCAAGCGCGCGCGGCACGGCGCAGCGGGCCCGGCGCCCGGTGTGCCGGGCCGCGCCGCGGAGGCGAATACGCATGACCAAACCCGAACACTTCCATGCGCTGGGCATGTTGCTGCGCCGCGCGGAATCCTGCTCGCGCGTGGCGGTCTGGGTGGGCGGCGCGCTCACCCTGGCCAGCGTGCTGCTGATTTCTTTCGACGTGCTGGCGCGCAAGTTCCTCGGTTTCACCACCGGCGGCGCCGATGAGCTGTCCAGCTACGCTTTCGCGATCAGCACCTCGTGGGCGCTGGCCTTCGCCACCCTGCAGCGCGCCAATGTGCGCGTCGATGTGCTGTACCAGTACTTGCCGGTGCGCCTGTCCGCGGTGCTGGACTGGCTCTCGCTGGTCGCGCTCGGCATCTTCATGGTGTACCTGACCTACTACGCCATGGAGATGGTGCAGACGTCGTGGGCCGGCAACTCGGCGGCCAATACGCCGCTGGCCACGCCGCTATGGATACCCCAGGGCCTGTGGCTGCTGGGGCTGGCGTGGATGTGCGTCACGGTGGCCCTGATGCTGGTGCGCGCCTCGCTGGCGCTGGTCACCGGCGACCTGCAGCTGGTCAAGGCCATCTGCGGCGTGCGTTCCGCGCAGGAAGAGGCCGAAGAAGAAGCCGCCGCCGGCGAGCGCATGGTCAAGGGAGGCGCCGCATGATCGCCACCGCCCTGATTCTCCTGCTGGTGCTGATCGGCCTGTCCATCCCGGTGGGCGCGGCCCTCGGCGTGCTGGGGCTGATCCTCGACCCGCTGTATTCCATGCTGCCGCTCACGCGGGCCATCGGCGAGATGTCCTGGAGCGCCAACAACGAATTCCTGCTGGTCGCCATTCCGCTGTTCATCATGCTGGGCGAAGTGCTGCTGCGCTCCGGTTTCGCCGAGCGCATGTACAGCGCCATGAGCCTGTGGCTGTCCTGGTTGCCGGGCGGGCTGATGCACGCCAATATCGGCGCCTCGACGCTGTTCTCGGCCACGTCCGGGTCCAGCGTGGCGACGGCCGCCACGGTCGGCACGGTGGCCATCCCGCAGATCCGCAAGTATGGCTACAACGAGCCGCTGTTCCTCGGCAGCCTGGCCGCCGGCGGCACGCTCGGCATCCTGATCCCGCCGTCGATCAACCTGGTGATCTACGGCGTGCTGACCAACTCGTCGGTGCCCAAGCTGTACCTGGCGGGCATCCTGCCGGGCTTCGGGCTGGCGGCCCTGTTCATTCTTACCGTCGTGCTGGCCTGCCTCATCAAGCCGCAGTGGGGCGGCCACAAGGTGAAGGCCAGCTGGACGCAGCGCCTGGCCAGCCTGGTGCACCTGGCGCCGCCGCTGGGCATTTTCTTCCTGGTGGTGGGCTCGATCTACGCCGGCCTGGCCACGCCCACCGAGGCGGCGGCGCTGGGCGTGCTGGGCGCGCTGGTGCTGGCCGCCTGCTTCCGCCGCCTGACCTGGGCCATGCTGCGCGAGTCCATCGAAGGCACCATGCGCTCGACCGCCATGATCATGCTGATCGTGATCGCCGCCAGCTTCCTGAATTTCGTCATGTCAGCTACCGGGCTGACGGATGCGCTGACCCAGTCGATCACCGGGCTGGGCCTGTCGCCGGGCTGGATGCTGCTGATCCTGGTGCTGTTCTACCTGGTGCTGGGCTGCTTCATGGAAACCCTCTCGATGATGATCACCACGATCCCGATCGTGGCGCCCATCATGATCGCGCTCGGCTACGACCCGATCTGGCTGGGCATCGTCATCATCGTGCTGGTCGAGGCCGCGCTGATCACCCCGCCGGTGGGGCTGAACCTGTTCGTCGTGCAGAGCCTGCGCAAGAGCGGCAACATGGGCGCCGTCATCGTCGGCAGCCTGCCGTTCGTACTGGCCATGTTCGCCATGCTGGCGCTGCTGGCGTTCTTCCCGGACCTGGCCCTTTGGCTGCCGCGGGTGTTCGGCTGAAGCGGCGCGCATTTACTTTGTCGAGTCTTACGCAGGAACCATCATGAAAGCTGTATTCCAGATCGAATCCGACGGCGCCGCGCGCACTGTCGAGGCCGATATCCGCGACCTGGTCGTGGCCGGCTGGGCTGGCCGCGACCGCGCCGCCATCGAGCACCACATCGAAGAGCTGGCGGCGATCGGCGTGCCCCGTCCCAGCAGCGTGCCGCTGTACTACCGCATCGCCGACAACCAATTGACGCAGGCGCCGCGCATCCAGGCGGTGGGCGAGGCCTCGTCGGGCGAGGTCGAGACTTTCGTCTTCCGCGCCGCCGGCGAGCTGTACGTGAGCATCGCCTCGGACCATACCGACCGCAAGCTCGAGGCGCACAGCGTGGCGCTGTCCAAGCAGGTGTGCGCCAAGCCGGTGGGCGCCGCCGCCTGGCGGCTGGCCGACGTGGCCGGCTACTGGGACGAACTGGTGATCCGTTCCTACATCGTCGAGGACGGCGCCGAGGTGCTGTACCAGGAAGGCACGCTGGCGTCGCTGCGCACGCCGGCCGAGTTGATCGACGGCTATACGCAGGGCGCGCCGCTGCCCGAAGGCACCGGCATGACCTGCGGCACCGTGGCGGCCATCGGCGGCATCCGGCCGTCCGCCACCTTCATCATGGAGCTGGAAGATCCGCGCCGCCAGCGCATCCTGCGCCACCGCTATGATGTCGAGGTGCTGCCCGAGGTGGCCTGAGCGCCGCCCGGCCCGGCCCGATTCACCGCCATACCTGCCGCCGCCGCGGCGCGAGGATCCTATGCTTGCCACCCTTAACGACACCGCCGCCTCCCTGCGGGAGGGGCGCACCAGTTCTATCGAATTGACCGAGGCCGCGCTGGCGCGCGCCGCCGATCCGGCCGGCGAGGGCGCGCGCGTGTTCACGCGCGTGTATGCCGAGCAAGCGCGCGCTGCCGCGCGCGCCGCCGACACGCTGCGCGCCGCCGGGCTGGCGCGTTCGCCCATCGACGGCCTGCCCATCTCCATCAAGGACTTGTTCGACGTGGCGGGCGAGACCACCCTGGCGGGTTCCGTGGCGCGCCAGGGCGAGCCCGCGGCAGACGAGCACGCCGTGGTGGTGCAGCGCCTGCTGGCGGCCGGCGCCGTCATCGTGGGCCGCACCAACATGGTCGAGTTCGCTTATTCGGGGCTGGGGGTCAATCCGCACTATGGCACGCCGCGCAATCCGTGGGACCGCACCGCCGGCCGCATTCCCGGCGGTTCGTCGTCGGGCGCGGCGGTGTCGGTCACCGATGGCATGGCCATCGGCGCCATCGGCTCGGACACGGGCGGCTCGGTGCGCATCCCGGCGGCGCTGTGCGGCCTGGCCGGTTTCAAGCCGAGCGCCTGGCGCGTGCCCATGGCGGGCGTGCTGCCGCTGTCCACCAGCCTCGATTCGATCGGCCCGCTGGCGCCGACCGTGCGCTGCTGCGCCACGCTGGACGCCATCCTGGCCGGCGACGCGGTCGAATCGTGGCAGCCCGCCGCGCTGCGCGGGCTGCGCCTGGCCGTGCCGACCACGTTGGCGCTGGACGGCATGGATGCGCACGTGGCGGCGTCGTTCGATGCCGCCATCGCGCGCCTGTCGGCCGCCGGCGCGCTGGTCGACGAGATCGAGGTGCCCGAGTTCACCCAGCTGGCCGCCATCAATGCGAAAGGCGGCTTTACCGCCGCCGAGGCCTGGGCCTGGCACCGCGACCTGATCGCGCGCGCCGCCGACCGCTACGACCCGCGCGTGGTGTCGCGCATTCGCCGCGGGCAGGAGATGTCGGCGGCCGACTACCTCGACCTGCTCGATGCGCGCGAGGCCTGGGTGGCTGCGGTGGAACACCGCATCGCCGGCTACGACGCGCTGGCGATGCCCACGGTGCCCGTGGCGGCGCCCACCATCGCCGAGGTCAGCGCGAGCGACGAAGCCTACTACGCCGCCAACGGGCTCATCCTGCGCAATCCGACCTTGATCAACTTCCTGGACGGCTGCGCCGTGTCGGTGCCATGCCATGCCGCCGGCACGGCGCCGGCCGGGCTGATGATCGCCGGCGCCAATGGCGCCGACCGGCGCATCCTGGCGATCGGCATGGCCGTCGAGGACCTGCTCCGTTCCTGATCCTGTCCACTTATCGGCGGCGCGCGGCCCCGGCGGCCGGCGCCGCGGGGACCGCCATATGACCCACTTCCCTGAACCCGGCGCCGCGTACCGCGCGCGCCTCGATGCGCGCGCCGGCCGCCTGGCCGGCCCCACCGCCAACATCGCGCCCGGCCACGTGCAGGCCAACCTGGCCATCCTGCCGGCCGACGTGGCGGCCGATTTCCTGCGCTTCTGCCAGCGCAATCCCAAGCCATGCCCGCTGCTGGCCGTGTCCGAGCCGGGCGACCCGTCCTTGCCCGGCCTGGGGCGGGACATCGACGTGCGCAGCGACATCCCGCGCTATCGCGTGTGGCGCGACGGCGAACTGGTGGACGAGCCCACCGACGTGCGCGGCCTGTGGCGCGACGACCTGGTCGCCTTCCTGATCGGCTGCTCGTTCTCGTTCGAGGAAGCGATGCTGGAAAACGGGCTGCCGGTCCGGCATATCGAGCAGGGCTGCAATGTGCCCATGTACCGCACCTCCATTCCCACCTTGCCCGCCGGGCCGTTCCAGGGGCCGCTGGTGGTGTCCATGCGGCCGCTCAAGGCGGCCGATGCGATCCGCGCGATCCAGGTCACTTCGCGCTTCCCGTCGGTGCATGGCGCGCCCGTGCACCTGGGCGACCCGGCCGAGATCGGCATTGCCGACATCGGCCGGCCCGACTATGGCGACCCGGTCGAAATCCGCGCCGGCGAGATGCCGGTATTCTGGGCCTGCGGCGTGACCCCCCAGTCGGTCGTGGCGGCCGTGCGGCCGGCATTCTGCATCACGCACGCGCCCGGGCACATGCTGGTCACCGACCTGCTCAACAGCCGCATGGCGGTGCTGTAGCGGGGATGGATCCTGATGTCAGGTGTCAGACACCCCATGGGGTGTCTGACACCTCAGCGAAATCAAGCCGCGCCCGATGTATGGCAGGTGTCAGACACCCACAGATACCGTCTCGGCAGTCAAGCATTTAAAGCGTAGTCACTGCGGTAGGGGGTGCGGTTTTTGAGCACGCCGAAGCACAAGTGAGTGAGCTTTCGCATGGCCGCGCCCAGCGCGGCCATCTTGCTTTTGCCGGCCTTGAGCAAGCGGGCATAGAGCTGCTGCACGTGCGGATTACGCCGCACGGCCACGATGGCAGCCATGTAGAGAATGGCCCGCACCTGAGCCGGGCCGGCCTTGGACAGCCGCGCTCGGCCGCACAGGCTGGTCCCGGACTGGCGCTGCACCGGCACCACACCCAGGTAAGCGGCCAACGCCCCTGGCGAGTCGATACGCCGGTTGTGCATGATCGACAGGATGGCATTGCCTGTTTGCGGGCCGATGGCCGGGATGCTGGTCAACAGCTCGCGATCTTCTTTCAGGTCCGGATGACGATCGATATGGTCGTCGATCGCACGCTCCAGGCGCTTGAGCTGCTCGCGCAAGAACGCCACGCTCTCGCTGATCGAGCCCGTCACCAGTTGCGGCGAGCGGCCGAACTGGGCCTTCTCCTGGCGGTTGAGTTCTCGCTGCAAATCCTGAACCAGCGCCTCGCGCCGAGCCAGCAGCGCGCGCAACTGCCGCGCGTGCAGCGGCGCAGCCTGCCAGGCCGACGGACGCAGCACCTGGCCATAGCGTGCCAGCACGTAGCTATCGATTCCATCGGTCTTCGAGCGCACCGCCAGCGCACCCGCAAAATCGCGAGCCTGCGCCGGGTTGATCATCGACACCGTCACCCCCGCATCGTGCAGCGCGGTGCCGGCCTGCTCGTGATACGGCCCGGTCGGCTCAAGCACGGCATGCAACTGCTCGGGCTGCGCGCCCTGCTTGGCGCACCAACCCAGCAACAGCCGCACCCCGGCCGCCGTATTGGGCACCACCTTGGTCTTGCGCTTGGTCCCTTCGGCGCTCAACAGCGCGCAATCCAGCTTCGCCTTTGAAACATCAATTCCCAGAAAAAACATAGACTTGGACTCCTATTGACGCTGCCTCCAAGCCCACTGCGCCCACTTGCCTTGTACATCCAGGGGCTCCAAGCCCTTCGCTACCGTCCAGTGTCCAGTCGGCTCTCAGAGGGAGGATCCGGCGCTTAATCTGTAGGACAAAGTCTCAAGCCTTCGGTGTCTGAACAAGCTCACCAGATCCGCTAGTGGGGATAGCTAATCACCACTGCGCCCAAGATACAAGGTGTCTGACACCTGGGCCCCCAGCACCGGCAAAAAAAACGGGGCGCGAGGCCCCGTTTTCCTGGCGCCGGGTCCGGCTCAGAAAATGTGGCGGAAGCCCACCGCCGCGCCGACCTGGCTGCCGCTGCCGGCGATCTCGTCGCGGGCGGCGTCCTTGACCTTGTTGTAGTCGACGGTGGCGTACACCTGCGAACGCTTGGACAAGGCGTACTCGGCCACGGCCACCAGCGCGTAGCGCTTGCCCTTGTCGCCCGATTCGACCACGTTCTTGCTGCGGTCATAGTAGGCCGCGCCGGTCAGCGCCCAGCGCGGGGTCGCGTTCCAGGTCACGCCGGCGAAATAGCCGTCGTCCTCGCGGTCCAGGCCGGGCACCGGCGTGCCGCCCATGACGGCGTTGACGAAGCCGGTTTCGTCGCGGCCGTTGAAGTAGCCCAGGAATACCTTGGCGCTCTCGAATTGGTACGAGGCGTTCAAGTTCCAGACACGCTGGCGGTCTTCGGAGTTGCTGTCCGAATACGTATGCTGGTAGGCGCCGCCCACGGCGAACTGGCCGAAGGTGTAGCGCAGCGATGCGCCGTACTGCGAACCGACCTTGTGGTCGTCGTAGTCTTCGCCATTGGCGTACGACAGTACCAGCGCCAGGTCGCCCAGCGTGTTGGCGTACGTGACCATGTTGCTGGTGCGCACGCGCGACATGGCGGCCGGCAGCCAGGCGTTCTGGTCATAGTTGCCCACGGTCAGCGGGTCGAAGTGGTCGGCCAGCAGGTTGAACATGGGCGTGTTCTGCAAGCCCAGGGTCAGCGAGCCGATGGCGCCGCCGTCCAGGCCCAGGTAGGCCAGGCGGCTGAAGGTCTTGTCAGGGTCCGAGCCGGTGCCGTTCTGCAAGTTGATGCCGTTCTCCAGGCGGAAGAAGGCCTTCATGCCGTCGCCCAGGTCCTCGGTGCCGCGCAGGCCCCAGCGGCTGTTCGAGATGGCGCCGTTGGCCAGCCCGAAGCGGCTGCCGTCATCCTGGCTGCCGCGGCTCAGGTAGCGCATGCTGATGTCGGCGATGCCGTACAGCGTGACGCTGGTTTCGGCCGCGGCGCTGCCGGCGGCCAGGCTGCCCAGGACGAGCAGCGCCATAGCGATTTTCTTCATGATGTGTTTCCTCCCGTACAACTTCTTTTCCCCCCGGCTCGTGGCCGGGCAGCGATGCCGGTGGCGGGGTGCGGATCTGCGCCACGCCCCCGGCGGACAATGCGCCCGCCGTTGGCCGGCGGGCGCGCCTTCTTGAGTGCGTTTCTACATGCGCATGTGCTGGGGCAGCCAGGTGGCGATGCCGGGCACCAGATACAACAGCAGCACCGCGACGATCATCAGGAAGAACATCGGCAGCGATGCGCGGGCAATATAGGGCAGCTCGCGTCCGGTCATGCCTGACAGCACGAACAGGTTGAATCCCACCGGTGGCGTGATCTGCGCCATTTCGACCACGAACACCACGAAGATGCCGAACCAGATCAGGTCGATGCCGGCCGCCTGCACCGTGGGCAGCAGCACGCCCATGGTCAGCACCACGATCGAGATGCCGTCCAGGAAGCAGCCCAGCACGATGAAGAAGGCCATCAGCGCCATCACCAGCCAGAACTGCGACAGTCCCAGGCTGCCGATCCATTCGGCCAGCGCGCGCGGCAGGCCGATGTAGCCCATCGACAGGGTCAGGAACTGCGCGCCGGCCAGGATCAGCGCGATCATGCAGTACAGGCGGGTGGCGCCCATCAGCGACCGGACGAAAGTCGTCGCCGACAGGGAACCCTGCAGGGCCGAGAGGATCAGCGCGCCGACCACGCCGATGGCGGCGGCCTCGGTGGCCGTGGCGATGCCGGCATAGATCGAGCCGAGCACGGCGGCGATCAGCAGCAGCACCGGGATCAGGTGGCGCGACTGGTACAGCTTCTGCAGCACGGTCATGTGCCGGTCGGCCGCCGGGACCTGGCCGGGATTGCGCATGGCCCACCACATGATATAGCCCATGAACAGCACGGCCAGCAGGATGCCCGGCACGATGCCCGCGATGAACAAGCGCGCGATCGAGACATCGGCCGCCACGCCGTAGACGATCATGATGATCGACGGCGGGATCAGCAGGCCCAGCGTGCCGGCGCCCGACAGCGTGCCCAGCACCTTGTCTTCCGGGTAGCCGCGCCGCTTGAGTTCCGGGATGGTCATCTTGCCCACCGTGGCGACGGTGGCCGCCGACGATCCGGACACCGCGGCGAAGATGGCGCAGCCGATCACATTGGTATGCAGCAGCCGCCCGGGCAGGCGGTTCAGCCAGGGCGCCAGCCCCTTGAACAGGTCTTCGGACAATCGTGTGCGGAACAGGATCTCGCCCATCCACAGGAACAGCGGCAGGGCGGTCAGGGTCCAGCTCGAGGCGGCGCCCCAGATGGTGACGGCCATGGCGTCGCCGGCCGGCCGGCTGGAGAAAATCTCCATGCCGATCCAGGCGGTGCCCGCCAGCGTCAGGCCGACCCAGACGCCGCAGCCCAGCAGGGCGAAGATCGAGACGACCAGCAGGGTGATGACCAGGACTTCATTCATGGGTTTGCTGCGAGGAGGGGGCAGGCAGGCCGCGCAGGCGGCGCACCAGTTCGTCGGCCACGGACACCAGGAACAGGACGGTGCCGACCGCCATGCTGATCTGCGGGATCCACAGCGGCGTGGCGTCGTTGGCGGTGGAAATATCGTTGTAGAGGTGGGAGTCGTGCACCAGCTTGATGCTGAACCAGGCGAACGCCGCCGCCAGCACCGTGCCCACCGCCAGGGCGAAGATGTCGAGCCGGCGGCCGCTGCGCTCGGCCAGCGAATTCAGCAGCAGGGTCACGCGGATGTGCTCGCCGTGCTTGAACGTGCTGGCCAGCGCCAGGAAGCCCGCGGCGGCCATGAAATAGCCGGCGTAGGCGTCGGTGCCGGGAACGTTCCAGCCCATCTGGCGGGCGAGGATGGCGGCCAGCACGGAGACCAGCACGCCGATCATGCACAGGCCGGCCAACAGGCCGGCCGCGTTATACAGCGTATCGAGGAAACGGCGCATGCGGGCCTACATCTTGCGGTAGGCGTCGACCATGGCCTTGCCGTCGGCGCCCGAGCGCTCCAGCCACTCGTCGATCATGCGCTCGCCGACCTTGGTCATGCCCGACTGCAATTCCGGCGTCGGCGTGATGATCTGCAGGCCGTTCTTGGTGAGCTCCTGCTGGTACCACTTGTTCTTTTCTTCCGACATCTTCCAGCCGCGTTCCTCGGCCTGCGCGCCGGCCTTCTTCAGCGCGTCCTGGGTGGCCGGGTCGAGCGCGTCGAAGGCCTTCTTGTTGACGATGACGGCGTTCTTGGGCAGCCAGGCCTGCGTGTCGTACCACTTCTTGATGTATTCGTAGGTCTTGGTGTCGTAGCCGGTCGAGGCCGACGACATGTACGAATCGATCACGCCGGTGGCCATGGCCTGGGCCAGTTCGGCCTGTTGCACGGTGACGGGCTGAGCGCCCACCAGTTCGGCGATCTTGGCGGTGACCGGGCTGTAGGCGCGCCATTTCAGGCCCTTCAGGTCCTCGACCTTGTTCAGTTCCTTGTTGGCGAAGATGCCCTGCGGCGGCCATGCCACGGCGTACAGCAACATCATGCCCTGCGAGGCCAGCTTCTTTTCCAGGTACGGCTTCTGGGCCTGGTACAGCTTGTACGACGCCTGGTAGCCGGTCGCCAGGAAGGGCAGGCCGTCCAGCGCGTAGACCGGATCCTCGTTGGCGTAGTTGGTCAGCAGGATCTCGCCGATCTGGGCCTGGTTGCCCTGCACGGCGCGCTTGATCTCGGGCGCCTTGTACAGCGACGCATTGTTGTGCAGGGTGATCTTGAGCTTGCCGCCCGACAGGCTGTCGACCTCTTTGATGAACGTGGTCAGGTTCTCGACGTGGAAATTGCTGGCCGGATAGGCGCTGGGCAGGTCCCAGGTGGTCTGGGCCATGGCGCCGGCGCTGAATGCGATGGCGAAGCTGCCGGCCAGCACGGAAAGGGTCTTGTTCATATGAGGTCCTTCTGGGCGTATTGGAGTCACGGACGCGTCCCGCGCGGAGCGCAAGAACGTGCCGTCGCAATGTCACAAACCGTGCAATTCTAAGTCGCGGCGATCGCTCGAAGGCGCGGGAAAGCGCGGCGTACGGGTAATTCCTAGGACGTCCGTTTTTATTTTTTGTTGATGAAACGTTTATAAATTATTAGTATTTCGTCCACATCGATTCCGGAGCCGTCGTGAACGCCCATCTCATCGCCTCGTCGGCCCACCTGGCCAGTGGCCGCGCGCCCGATCTGTCCGAAGTGGAATTCGGCCTGATGATCGCCGGCCACGCCTTCGACCGCTGGACCGTGCGCTGCATGGCCGCCGCGGGCCTGCCGGACCTCACCGCCACGGACGTGATGGTGATGCACCACGTGTACCACCGCCAGCGCAGCAAGAAGCTGGCCGACATCTGCTTCACCCTCAATGTCGAAGACACGCACATCGTCAACTACTCGCTGAAAAAGCTCGAGCGCCTGGGCATCGTGGCCGGCGAGCGCAGCGGCAAGGAAGTGTTCTACCGCGTCACCGAGCAGGGCGCGGGCTTCATCAAGCGCTATGCCGAGATCCGCGAGCAGTGCCTGATCGACGGCCTGGAAGCGGGCGCCGGCGCGGGTGTCGAGTTCACGCGGCAATTGGCCAAGACGCTGCGCGCCCTGTCGGGGCTGTACGACCAGGCGGCGCGCGCGGCCACCTCGCTATGACTTTCTCGCGGCCGGCCGCCGCCCGCGCCGCGCCGTTCTTTCCCTTTTCGAGGACACTATGAAGTGGCAATTCTGGATTGACCGTGGGGGCACGTTCACCGACATCGTGGCGCGCCGCCCCGACGGCGGCACCGCGACCGCCAAGCTGCTGTCGGAGAACCCCGAGCAGTACCGCGACGCCGCCGTGGCGGGCATTCGCCAGCTGCTGGACCTGGCGCCGGGCGAGCCGGTGCCGGCCGAGCGCGTCGAGTGCGTGAAAATGGGCACCACCGTGGCCACCAACGCGCTGCTGGAACGCAAGGGCGAACGCACGCTGCTGGTCACGACCCGCGGTTTCCGCGACGGCTTGCGCATTGCCTACCAGAACCGGCCGCGCCTGTTCGACCGCAATGTCGTGCTGCCCGAGATGCTGTACGAGACCGTGGTGGAAGCCGACGAGCGGATCGACGCCGCCGGCGCCGTCGTGCGTCCGCTCGACGAAGCCGCCCTGCGCGCGCAGTTGCAGCAGGCCTACGCGAGCGGCATCCGCGCCGTGGCCGTGGTGTTCATGCATGCCTGGCACGCGCCCGCGCACGAGCAGCGCGCCGCGGCCATCGCCCGCGAACTGGGCTTCACCCAGGTCTCGGCCTCGCACGAGGTCAGCCCGCTGATCAAGTACGTGTCCCGCGGCGACACTACCGTGGTCGACGCCTATCTGTCGCCCATCCTGAAACGCTACGTGGACCAGGTGGCGGCCGAACTGCCGGGCATCCGCCTGATGTTCATGCAGTCCAGCGGCGGGCTGACCGATGCGCACCGCTTCCGCGGCAAGGACGCCATCCTGTCCGGCCCGGCCGGCGGCATCGTCGGCATGGTGCGCACCAGCGAGCTGGCGGGGTTCCGGCGCGTGATCGGCTTCGACATGGGCGGCACGTCCACCGATGTCTCGCACTACGCCGGCGAATTCGAGCGCGAATTCGAGACCCTGGTGGCCGGGGTGCGCATGCGCGCGCCCATGATGAGCATCCACACGGTGGCGGCCGGCGGCGGCTCGATCCTGCATTTCGACGGCGCGCGCCTGCGGGTGGGGCCCGATTCGGCCGGCGCCAACCCCGGCCCGGCCTGCTACCGCCGCGGCGGCCCGCTGGCGGTGACCGACTGCAATGTGCTGCTGGGCAAGATCCAGCCGGATTTCTTCCCGCGCGTGTTCGGCCCCGCGGCCGACCAGCCGCTGGACCGCGAGGTGGTCCGGCAGCGCTTCGAGGCGATGGCCGCCGAGGTCCGCGCCGCCACCGGCCGCGCCATGACGGCCGAGCAGTTGGCCGAGGGCTTTCTCGAGATCGCCGTGGGCAACATGGCGGAGGCCATCAAGCGCATTTCGGTGCAGCGCGGTCATGACGTCACCGAGTATGCCCTGACCGTATTCGGCGGGGCGGGTGGACAGCACGCCTGCCTGGTGGCCGACGCGCTGGGCATGACCACGGTGTTCGCGCACCCGCTGGGCGGGGTGCTGTCGGCCTACGGCATGGGCCTGGCCGACCAGACCGACATGCGGCAGAAGACGGTCGAACAGGTGCTGGATGACGCCTTGATGCCGCAATTGCAGGGCGAGCTCGACGAATTGGCCGCCCAGGCCGTGGGCGAGTTGCGCCGCCAGCACGTGCCGCAGGATGTCATCCAGGTGCAGCGCCGCCTGCACCTGAAGTACCGCGGCACCGATACGGCGCTGGAAGTGCCGTTCGGCGACCTGGCGCAGGTGCGCCGCGATTTCGAGGCCGCCTATCGCCAACGCTATTCCTTCCTGATGCCCGGCCGCGAACTGGTGGTCGAGACGATCTCGGTGGAAGCCACCGGCGGCGGCGAGGCGGCCGTCGAGGCTGTGGTCGAGCGCCGGCGCGCGGGCGCGCCGCAGCCGCGACAGGTCGTGCAGATGTACGGGCAGGGCGCCTGGCGCGACACGCCGCTGTATGTGCGCGCCGACCTGGCGCCGGGCGACGTGCTGGCCGGGCCGGTCATCATTTCCGAGCCCAACCAGACCACGGTGGTGGAAGCGGGCTGGCAGGCCGAGCTGACCCGGCTGGACCACATCGTGCTCAAGCGCGTCGAGGCGCGCCCCGAGCGCCGTGCGGTCGGCACGCAGGCCGACCCCGTCATGCTGGAGGTCTTCAACAACCTGTTCATGTCCATCGCCGAACAGATGGGCTACCGGCTGCAGAACACCGCCTACTCGGTCAACATCAAGGAGCGCCTGGATTTCTCCTGCGCCATTTTCGATGCCGAGGGCAACCTGATCGCCAACGCGCCGCACATGCCGGTGCACCTCGGGTCCATGGGCGAGTCGATCAAGACCGTCATGCACGCCAACGCCGGCCGCATGCGGCCGGGCGACGCCTACGTGGTCAACGATCCCTACCATGGCGGCACGCACTTGCCGGACGTCACCGTCATCACGCCGGTATTCGACCGCGACGGGCGCGAGATCCTGTTCTATGTCGGGTCGCGCGGCCACCACGCCGATATCGGCGGCACCACGCCCGGCTCGATGCCGCCCGATTCGAAGACGGTGGAAGACGAAGGCGTGCTGTTCACCAACTTCCAACTGGTGCGCGACGGCGAATTCCGCGACCAGGCCGCGCGCGAGATCCTCGCGTCCGGGCGCTGGCCGGCGCGCAACCCGGACCAGAACATCGCCGACCTGCACGCGCAGATCGCCGCCAACGAAAAGGGCGTGCAGGAATTGCTGCGCATGTGCGACCACTTCGGCCTGGATGTGGTGCGCGCCTATATGGGGCACGTGCAGGACAACGCCGAGGAGGCCGTGCGCCGCGTCATTTCGGTGCTGAAAGACGGGCGCTATGAGTACCCGCTGGACAACTGCGCGGTGATCCGGGTGGCGGTGCGGGTCGACCGGCAGGCCCGCAGCGCGGTGGTCGATTTCACCGGCACGTCGGCGCAACTGGACAACAACTTCAATGCGCCGAGCGCGGTCGCGGTGGCGGCGGTGCTCTATGTGTTCCGCACCATGGTGGACGACGACATCCCGCTCAATGCGGGCTGCCTGAAGCCGCTGGAGATCATCCTGCCGGAAGGCTCGATGCTGCGTCCCGATCCGCCCGCGTCGGTGGTGGCGGGCAACGTCGAGACCTCCATGTGCGTAGTCAACGCGCTGTACGGCGCCTTGGGCGTGCTGGCCGCCAGCCAGGGCACCATGAACAATTTCACGTTCGGCAATGCGCGCTACCAGTATTACGAAACCATCTCCGGCGGCACCGGTGCCGGCCCGCTGCGCATTGACGCGGCCGGCCCGCGCGATGACGGCTTCGCCGGCGCCTCGGTGGTCCAGGCGCACATGACCAATTCGCGTCTGACCGATCCCGAAGTGCTGGAGCTGCGCTTTCCGGTGCGGCTGGAGTCGTACGAGATCCGCCATGGCTCCGGCGGCGCGGGGCGCTACCGCGGTGGCGACGGCGGCGTGCGGCGGGTGCGCTTCCTGGAGGACATGACGGCGGCGATCCTGTCGAACAACCGCGTGTATGCGCCGTTCGGCCTGGCCGGTGGCGGCGCCGGCCAGCCGGGCCGCAACTACATCGAACGCGCCGACGGCAGCATCGAGGAACTCGGCCCGCAGGACAGCGCGGCGCTGCGCGCCGGCGATGTATTCGTGGTGGAGACGCCGGGAGGCGGCGGCTACGGGCAGGCGTAGCCGGGCTCTTGGCCGGCCGGGCCGCAACCCGGCCCGGCGGGCTATTTGACGGCGATGTCCTGCGCGGCGCGGCCCTTGCGGTCGTAGATGCGCAGGGCCACGTGCTGGTCGTCCAGCTCGAACACGGCCGTGGCCAGGGTGTTTTCCTCGTCCGGGTCATCGGCCGCCTGGCGCAGGATGGGCAATTGGCCCTCGGTGTCGTGCAGCGCCGTCACCAGGTCGGCTTCGCCGGTGGCTTCGTTCCAGGTATCGACCAGCCGGTCGATGCGGTTCTGGCGCGCCCGTGACGAGTCGGTGATGATCTGCGGGATATCCTGGGTGCCCTGGTGGATCAGGTGGTTCGCATGACCATAGCGGCGCGCCACGGTTTCCGCCGAGCAGGCGCCCGGCGTGGCTTCGACGCTCAGCAGGCGCTCGTCGCCGGCCGCGCCCAGGGTGTGGTGGAAGGCGCCGGCGCGCGGCATGTGCGCCAGCAGCTCGACGGCCTGGTCCAGCGTGGCGCAATCGAGCACCGCGCGGGCCAGGAACATGCGCGGCACGCCGGCGCGGCGGGCGCGGGTGCGCAGGTTGTTGATGGTCTGCGCCAGGCCGGCCCGGTTGGCGGCGAAGGTATGCCCGGGCAGCGAGCCCGGATAGTAGAAGCTGACGTATCCCGGCGCGCCCTCGGGCTGCACGTCCACCACGTGGCAGCGGCCGTACAGGTAGGGGTCGCCGTCTTCGTTGTGGGCGATCCAGCGCGTCCCGTTCGACCCATGCAGCGCCACCGAGGTGCAACCGTCGCTGGTCTTGTGCAGCAAGTCGCCGCGGCAGTTCCACAACAGCAGGTCGGCGACCGGCATGCGCAAGCCCTCCGCCAGTCCTTCGAACTCTTCCCAGACGGCCGGCAGGGCTTCCTGCGCATGGCCTGCCAATTCCTGCAGATAGGCATGGCTGCGCCAGGGCCGCAGCGCCGCCCAGGCCGCGCTCTGGTCCAGGTAGGACGCCATCAGCGGGCGGCCCAGCTTGCCCAGCGCCACGCCGACCTGGCGCCGGTTGCCTGCGATACGTACGGGTTTGAACGGCATGGATATCTCCGGAGTTGATCCGATTGTAATTTCCCGCGGCGGGGCCGCACACGGGGACGGATGCGTTAAGATGGCCCCGCGAGCGTGCCGGCCATCCGCCTCGGCGCGCGGGTTGATTGTCCCGGGCCTACACCGGGGTTCGTTGTCTCTACAGGAGAATTTCGATGATTAAGCGCAAAATCGCCGCGGCGCTGCTGGGTCTGGGCCTGATCGGCGCCGCCGGCTCCGCCGCCGCCCAGGACAAGGAACTGGTCGTCGCCACAGACACCGCGTTCGTGCCCTTCGAGTTCAAGCAGGGCAGCACCTATACCGGGTTCGACATCGACCTGTGGGCGGCCATCGCCAAGGAGCTGAACCTGAAATACAAGCTGCAGCCCATGGACTTCAACGGCATCATCCCGGGCCTGCAGACCCGCAATATCGACGTCGCCCTGGCCGGCATCACGATCCGCGACGACCGCAAGAAAGTCATCGATTTTTCCGATCCCTACTACGAGAGTGGCCTGGCCATCCTGGTCTCCAACGACAATGATGCGATCAAGACGGCGCAGGATCTCAGCGGCAAGAGCGTGGCGGTCAAGACCGGCACGGCCACGGTCGACTTCATGAAGAAGGAAGTGCCGGGCGCCAAGCTGAAGTTGTTCCCCAATATCGACAACGCCTACCTCGAGTTGGCCACCGGCCGGGTCGACGCGGCGGTGCACGACACGCCCAACGTGCAGTACTACGCCAACACGGCCGGCAAGGGCCGCGTCAAGGTGGTCGGCAAGGTCAAGAGCGGCGACTTCTACGGCATCGCCTTCCCGAAGGGCAGCGACCTGGTGCCCAAGGTGAACCAGGCCCTGGCCACGCTGAAGTCGAACGGCCAGTACGACGCCATCTACACCAAGTGGTTCGGCAAGCAGCCCTGAACGCGCGCGCGCAGCGGCCCCGCCGGGCTGGCGCGGGCGCCTGCCCGCGCCGTTTCCGCGGTTCGCGCCGCGCTGGCGCCGCAGGTATGACATAAGGGGGAACCGTGGAATTCGACTGGTCAGTCATCTGGGCGGCCTTGCCCAACCTGCTTGACGGTACATTGATGACCGTCAAGATCACTTTCTGGGGCCTGGTGGGCGGCTTCGTGCTGGGCGCATTGGCCGGCGTGGCGCGCGCCTACGGGCCGAAGGTCCTGTCCGCCATCGCGCAGGTGTATATCGCGGTGATCCGCGGCACGCCCATCGTGGTGCAGGTCATGTTCATTTATTTCGCGCTGCCGCTGCTGGTGCCGGGCATGCGGGTGGACGCCATCTGGGCGGCCATTGCGACGCTCATCATCAATTCCGGCGCGTACATTGCCGAGATCGTGCGCGGCTCGCTGCTGTCGGTGCACAAGGGGCTGAAGGAAGCCGGCCAGGCCATGGGCCTGCCATTCCACAAGATCCTGGTGCACATCATCGGGCCGGTGGCGTTCCGCCGCATGATCCCCCCGCTGGGCAACCAATGCATCATCAGCCTGAAGGATTCGTCGCTGTTCATCGTGATCGGCGTGGCCGAGCTGACGCGCCAGGGCCAGGAAATCATGGCCAGCAACTTCCGCGCCGTGGAAATCTGGTCGGCGGTGGCCATCATCTACCTGATTCTCACCGGCGCGCTGGCCCTCGGGCTGCGGCTGGCCGAAAAGCGGATGCGCATACTATGAGCATGGTCGAGTTTCATAACGTCACCAAGCGCTTCGGCGACTCCACCGTACTGGACGGCATCTCGCTGAACATCGACGCCGGCGAAGTCGTGGTGGTGGTAGGGCCCTCGGGATCGGGCAAGTCCACCTTCCTGCGCTGCATCAACGTGCTGGAAACGATCGACGGCGGCGACCTGCTGGTCGACGGCCAGAGCGTGAAGGGCTCGCCCGCCCAGGTGCGCGAAATCCGGCGCGAGGCCGGCATGGTGTTCCAGCAGTTCAATCTGTTCCCGCAGATGACCGCGCTCGAGAACGTCATGTTCGGGCCGATCCACACCCGCGGCGCGAGCCGCCAGGAAGCGCGCGTGCAGGCCGAGGAGCTGCTGGGCAAGGTAGGGCTGGCCGAGCGCATGCAGCATTACCCGTCCGAGCTGTCGGGCGGCCAGCAGCAGCGGGTCGCCATCGCCCGCGCGCTGGCCATCAAGCCCAAGCTGATGCTGTTCGACGAGCCCACCTCGGCGCTCGACCCGGAGTTGCGCCACGAAGTGCTGAAAGTGATGCGCGACCTGGCCGAAGAGGGCATGACCATGGTGGTGGTCACCCACGAAATGGAGTTCGCGCGCAAGGTGGGCAGCCGCCTTATTTTCATCGACGCCGGCAAAGTGGCGCATGACGGCCCGCCCGCGGAATTGTTGTCGAACCCGCCCAGCCAGCGGCTGCGGGATTTCCTGCAGCACGTGGCGTAGCGGCCCCGGCGGCGGCGCCCGGTATCCGGCACGGTGTCAGGCTCCCGCAGGGGGCCTGGCACCTGCTCCCCCCTCTAAGTCCCGAACAGGTTCTGCTGGATCTGTGCCGGGTGCTGCACCCGCAGCACCCGTGCCTGCGCCGCGTCGCGACCTTTCAGGGCGTCTTCCATGTCGGCCCTCCAGTTGGCAATGTCATTGTGGCGAGTGAACCAATTGGTCAACGATTGGCTGCGCAGAATGCTTGCGCTAGTACCAATATGGCTCTAGAGTTGGCCGTCAATCAAGGTGGAACGCGGGCTGGTGCCAAGTGCTGGAAAATTGAACCAATTGGTCCAATTCACGCCCAGGCCGGCCGCGCCCGCGCATCCGCCCCTACCAGAAGGAGGGCAGGAGACATGGCTGTTCCATCCACGGGGAAATGGCTGGGCGGCGCCTTGCTGGCGCTGGCGGCGGCCTGGGGGCATGCGCAGTATCCAGAGCGCGCCATCACGATGATCGTGCCGTTCCCGCCCGGCGGGGTGGCCGACACCGTGGCGCGGCCGGTGGCCGAGGCGCTCTCGCGCGAATTGGGGCAAAGCGTCGTGATCGAGAACAAGGCGGGGGCCGGCGGTTCAGTGGGCATCGGCCAGGCCGCGCGGGCCGCCCCGGACGGCTACACGGTGTTGATGAGCCTGTCGTCCATTTCGATCCTGCCCGAGGCCGACAAGATACTCGGCCGCAATGCCGCCTTCCAGATCGACCAGTTCGCGCCCATCGCCCGCATCACTGCCGACCCCACCGCGCTCGTGGTGCGCGCCGACGCGCCATGGCAGACCGTGCAGGAGTTCGTGGCCGAGGCCCGGCGCCGGCCCGGCGCGCTGAACTACGGCAGCTCCGGCATCTACGGGTCGATGCACGTGCCAATGGAAATGTTCGCGGCGGCCGCCGGCATCAAGCTGACCCATGTGCCGTTCACGGGCGCCGGGCCGGCAGTGGCGGCGCTGCTGGGCGGGCAGGTCGACGCGATCTCCAGCGGGCCGTCCAGCGTGGTGCAGCACATCCAGGCCGGCAAGCTGCGGGCGCTGGCGCACTGGGGCGATGCGCAACTGGCGGCATTGCCGCAGGTGCCGACGCTGGCTTCGCAGGGCTACGACGTGAAGTTCGTGCAGTGGTCGGCCATCTTCGTGCCCGCCGGGACGCCGGCGCCGGTGGTCGACCGCCTGCGCGCGGCGGCCCGCAAGGTCGCCAACGACCCCAAGGTGCAGCAGACGATCCTGGCCGCCGGCAGCCCGGTGCAGTACATGGATGCGCCCGAATTCGCCGACTATTGGCAAGCCGATGCCCGGTCCATGGCGCGGGCGGTGCAGCGCATCGGCAAGGTGGAGTGATCCGACACCGCGGTTCATCCGGCCACGTTCCAGGCCCGCAGCGCTTCGGCCAGCGTGTCCGGGGTGGCCGGACGCGGCGCGGTGGGCCGGCTGGCGGGGCTGCGGCTGAAGCGGGGCGCGGGCGCGGGTTGTACTACGCCGTCGACCTCGACAAACGTCCGGCGTGCACGCAGGTGCGGGTGCGCCGGAGCGTCGTGAAATGACAGTACCGGCGCGCAGCAAACATCCTCCTGCGCCAGGGCCTCGCACCATTCGCTGCGGGGGCGCTGCCTGAACCGGCTGGCCAGGGTGGCGCGCAGGGCCGGCCAGGTAGCGGGATCGGTGTGCTCGCCGAGCGCCTCGATTTCTGCGGGGGATAGCCCCAGGGCGCCCAGCAGCTTGCGGTGGAAGCGCGTTTCGATGGGGCCGATGGACAGCCACGCGCCGTCTAGGCATTGGTACACGTCGTAGAAAGGGGCGCCCGAATCGAGAATGTTGGTGCCGCGCTGCGGATTCCAGCTGCCGGCCGCAACCAGGCCGAAGAAAGCCGTCGCCATGTGGGCGACCCCGTCGATGATGGCCGCGTCGACCACTTGTCCGCGGCCCGAGTCGCGCGCTTCGGCAAGGGCCGCCAGCACGCCCACCGCCAGGTAGAGCGCGCCGCCGGCGAAATCGCCGACCAGGGCCAGCGGGATACTGGGCGGCTGCTCCCGCCGTCCGATGGCGTCGAGCACGCCGGTGATGGAAATGTAGTTGATATCGTGGCCGGCTACGCTGGCCAGGGGCCCGTCCTGGCCCCAGCCGGTGATGCGGCCATATACCAGCCGCGGGTTGCGTGCCAGGCAATCCTCCGGACCCAGGCCCAGGCGTTCGGCGACGCCCGGGCGGAAGCCTTCGATCAGTGCATCGGCGCGCTCGACAAAATCGAGCACCTGGCCGCGCGCGGCCGGATCCTTCAGGTCCAGGGCTACCGGGATGCGGTTGCGCAGCAGCAGGTTGTAGCGCAATTCGCGCTTGACTCCCAGGTCGACCGCTTCGGTGCGCTCGATGCGCAGCACGCTGGCGCCCAGGTCAGCCAGCAACATGGCGGCCATGGGTCCGGGTCCGATACCGCCCAGTTCGATGACGCGCAGTCCCGCCAACGGCCCGCGCCGGCCTTCCTCTTGATGGTCCGACATACCGGCTCCCTGTGTTCAGACGCGTTCGATCGCCATGGCGGTGGCTTCGCCGCCGCCCAGGCACAGGCAGGCGACGCCGCGCCGCAGCCCGCGTCGCTCCAGTGCGTGCAGCAGCGTAACGATGAGGCGGGCGCCGGTGGCGCCCACCGGATGCCCGAGCGCGCAGGCCCCGCCATGCACATTGACCTTCTCCGCCGGCAGCGCCAGTTCCCGCATGGCGATCAAGGCCACGACGGCGAAGGCTTCGTTGATCTCGAAGAGGTCCACTTGCTCGCGCTTCCATCCCACCCGTTCAAGCAGGCGGACGATCGCCGGCGCGGGGGCCATGGGAAAGCGGCCAGGCTGCAGCGCCACCGTCGCATGGCCGGCGATGCGGGCGCGCGGCGCGAGGCGCAGGGCGTCGGCCACGGACTGCCGGGTCAGCACCAGCGCGGCCGCGCCATCGGAAATCGACGAGGCATTGCCGGCGGTGACCGTTCCCTCGGCATTGAAGACAGGACGCAGCCGTGCCAGCTTGTCCACGTCGCACAGGGCGGGGGTTTCGTCGTCCGCCAGCAGCGCGGCGTCGGCCTGCGACGCGCCGTGGCGGCGCGGCAGCGGCGCGATCTCGGCGGCAAAGGCGCCTCGCGCGACGGCGTCCTGGGCGCGTTGCACGCTGCGGGCGGCGTATGCGTCCTGCTCGTCCCGGCCGATGCCCAGTTCTTGCGCTGCCAGGTCCGCATAGTGTCCCATCAGGTGCCCCTGGTAGGCGTCCTGCAGGCCGTCGCGGTACATATGGTCGAGCAACTGGCCGTCGCCCAGGCGATAGCCCTGGCGGCCGCGCGGAATCAGGTGCGGCGCGTTGGTCATGGACTCCATGCCTCCGGCCAGCAGGATGTCCGCCGAGCCCGCGTGCAGCATGTCATGCGCCAGCATGGCGGCCTTCATGCCCGAGCCGCACATCTTGCTCAGGGTGGTGGCCTGCACCTCCGCCGGCAGGCCGGCGCCCAGCACGGCCTGCCGTGCGGGCGCCTGTCCCAGGTTGGCGAACAGGCAGCACCCCATGAATGCCTCCTGGGCCGCGTCCGGGGCAATGCCGGCCTGTTCGACCGCGGCGCGCAGGGCGTGCGCGCCCAGGGCGGTGGCGGGGTAGGATGACAAGGCGCCCTGGAAAGCACCGATGGGGGTGCGGCGCGCGCTCAGGATGACAACGGGGTCGGTACGGGTAGTCATGGGCGAAAGGTCAGGCAGGGGCCAGGGTATCGAGAATGAAATCCAGCAGCATGCGGTCGCCGTCGTCCAGCACCCGGGCGCCGATGCGGGTGGCGCATCGCTGTTCGGACATGCCGGTGGCTCGCCATTCGCGCAGGCGCGTGACGACGCTGCCGAGCGATAGTTCCTCGGTCACGCCGATGGCGCCATGTACGGCATGCGCGATGGCGCACGCCGGCGGAACCGCTTCGCAGGCGCGCAGCCGCGCCATGGCGGCGCGCAGGGCGTGTGGTTCGTCCGCTGCCGCGCCGGCGCATCCCAACCGCGCCGCCATGGCGGCCGAAGCCACCTGCTCGGCCAGCACGCTGATGTCCTGCTGGACGGCCTGGAAGCGGCCCAGCGGCCTGCCGAATTGCGTCCGTTCCTGCGCATAGGCGATCGTCTGGCGCAGCAGCGCATGCAGGGCCCCGGCCATTTCGGCCGTGCGCACGGCGTTGAGCCAAGTGGCCGCATCCGTGGCGCCCATGGGAAAGCTGGCCAGCGCCGCATCGGCCGATGGCCAGGCGGGGCTGCCCGAGCAGCGGCGATACACGCCCGCCTCCAGGCGCGCGGCGGTTGCCGGCAACAATAGCCAACGGTCACCATGCGCGACCAGGAACTGCCGGGCCAGTCGCGCGCCCGGCACTTCGCCGCAGACAATGGCGCCGTCGCCGCGGTCGAGCGACTGGGCGATGGCCGTGCAGGCGCCGCCTGCGACGGCGTGGCCGGCCCGGGCAAGCAGGGCGCGCGCGACGACCGTATCGCCGAAAGGGAAGGGCAGGCCCGACTCGCCGGCGGCATACAGCAAGCCATGAACGTCGGACAGCGCCAGGCCGGCGCCGCCGGAGGCCGCGGGCACCAGCGCGTCGGCATATCCCAATTCATCGATGGCGCTCCAGATGGCCGCGCCGGCACGCGGCTCTGCCTCGATGCGGCGGATCACCGCGGCGGGGCATAGTTCGGCCAGGGGCCGCGCGAAACTCTCGTACAGGGAATCGGCCGTGCAGTCGTTCATGGAAAAAATCCTGTTGGTGGGACTGTCAGCGCAGGCCTAGTTGGCGGGCGATGATGCCGCGCAGAATGTGGCGCGTGCCGCCGCGCAGCGAGAAAGTCGGGCTGATGCGGGTGATATACGCGAGGGTGCGCGCCAGCTCGGGATCCGGCTGCGCGGCGTCTGCGGCGCCCAGGTCCGCCGCGATCCAGTCTGCCACGTCGCGTTCGAATTCCGTACCCAGGTCCTTGACCAGCACGCCCTGCAGCGCCGGGTTGTGTCCGTGTTGCAGGCGCTCGGCCACGGCCAGCGACATGGCGCGCAGGGTGGCCACCCGCGCGGCTATGCGTCCAGCCAGTGCGACGGTATGTAGTTGGCATGGCCGCGTCCTGGCCCAGGCCAGCCAGCAGTCGATCAGCACCATGCTGGAGTACAGCCGTTCCGGCCCGCTGCGCTCGAGCGTCAGCTCGGCGGTGACTTGTTCCCAGCCGGCGCCCTGCGTGCCGATGAGCGCGTCGGCCGGCAGCCGGACATCGTCGAACAGTACCTCGCAGAAGTGCGTATCGCCGGCGATATCCTCGATGGGCCGTACCGAGACGCCAGGCAGGGACATGTCGATGATGAACTGCGACAAACCTTGATGGCGATCCTGCGCCGGGCCCGAGGTACGCACCAGCGCGCACATGTAGTGCGAACGGTGGGCATTGGTGGTCCAGATCTTGCGGCCGTTGAGGCGCCACCCGGCGCCGTCCCGGTCGGCGCGGGTGCGGATGCTGGCGAGGTCGGATCCGGTATCGGGCTCGCTCATGCCGATGCAGAAAAAGGCTTCGCCGCGCGCGATGCGAGGCAGATAGAACGCACGCTGCGCGGGCGAGCCGTAGCGCAGGATCAACGGGGCGGTCTGGCGATCGGCGATCCAGTGCGCCGAGACGGGAGCGCCCCATGCCAGCAGTTCTTCGCTGACGACGAAGCGGGCGTAGCTGCTGCGCGCCTGGCCGCCATACTCGCGCGGCAGGGTCAGTCCCAGCCAGCCCTGGCGCGCCAGGGCGCGGCTGAACTCGGCGTCGTAGCCCATCCAGGAGCGCGCCCGCACGTGCGGCGCGACCCGGGCCAGCGTCTCGCGCAGAAAGGCGCGCAAGGGGGCTCGCAGGGCTTCGTCTTCGGCGGGGATGGCGACGGGGCGCAGCGCTTCGGCTATATCGTTCAAGAGACCTCCGGGCGGGCAGTGGCGCGGGACGTCCGCATGCGAATCTTGTCCCGCAGTCCGGCAATCTACCTGCGCCTGGCAGGCCGGTCTAATATTAGATATAGACCGGGCAATATCCTTCGCGTATTGCGGGCCGGCACGCGTCTTCAAGGGAGCAGTCCGCATGGAGCTTCGCCAGCTCAAGCAGTTGTTGGTGCTTTCCGAAACCCTCAATTTCCACCGGGCCGCCGAACGCCTGCATATGGCGCAGCCGCCGTTGTCGACCGCCATCAGGAAACTCGAGGACGAACTGGGCGTACAGCTCTTCGAACGTCTCACCGCCGGTCTCAAGCCCACGCCCGCCGGCGAGGTGGTGCTGCGGCATGCGCGCACCACGCTGTTCTATGCGGACGAGATCCGCCGCGCCGCACGAGAGGGCGCGGCGGGAGAGCAGGGCGAGCTGCGCGTAGGTTTCGTCGGCTCGTCCACCTATGCGCTGATGCCGCGTATCCTGCCGCCGTTTCGCCGCGCCTATCCGCGCGTCGACCTGATCATCGAGGAGTCCACCACCGCGGAGCTGTTGCGCCGGCTCGATGCCCATTCGCTGGATGTCGCGCTGGTGCGATTCCCCGTGCTGGAGCCGTCGGGCGCGCGCATCGAACTGTTGCAGCGCGACCACCTTGTGCTGGCGGTGCCGCCGGACAGTCCTTATGCCGGGCGGGCTGAAGTGGCACTGGAAGAACTCGCGCACGAGCCGTTCATCGGCTATTCGCGCGCCCATGTGCCAGCCATGAACGCCCTGGTGCTCTATGCATTCCAGACTGCCGGCGTGCAGCCCCGCATTGCACAAGAGGCCATCCAGGTGCAGACCATACTCAGCTTGGTGGAAAGCGGGCTCGGCGTGGCGCTCGTGCCGGCGGTCGCGCGCCGCAACGCCGGCGCGGTGGCCCTGGTCAACGTGAAGGGGTTGGCCGACATCATCAAGGTGGGCATCGCGCTGGCGGTGCATCCCGATACCGCCTCGCCCACAGCGACCAATTTCATGACGATGGCGCTGCGGCTCATGCGGGACCAAGCGCCGGCCTGAACCGCAAGATCACTCCTGCTGGATGTTCGCTTGCCTGGCGATCCGCTGCATGGTCTGCAATTCCTTGAGCTGGAAGTCGCGCAGGACTTGCGGACCGCCGGGGAATGCCTCTCCGCCCAGGTCGGCCATGAACGCCACGCCCGCGGGGCTGCGCACCGCCTGCTGGATCGCTTGCGAGACCGCAGCGACGATGGCCGGGTCCACCTTGGCGGGAAAGAACGCCGCGGTCCAGGCATATGCCTCGTAGTCCTTGGTGCCGCTTTCTTCCATGGTGGGTACGTCGGGCAGGTCCTTGATGCGGTGCGCGCTGGCGACCGCCAACGGCCGCAGTTTGCCGGCCCTGATCAATGGCAGGGCCGCGCTCACGTCGGCGATGCTGTAGTGCGCCACGCCCGCCGCGACGTCGGTCAGCGCGGCCGAAGTGCCCTTGTAGGGAACATGGGTGGCAGAGATGCCGTTCTTTTCATGGAACAGTTCCAGGACGACCTGGTAGGTCGCCGTGCCGCTGGCAAAATTCAGCTTGCCCGGCGCCGCGCGCGCCGCCGCGACCAAGTCCGCGATGCTGCGAAACGGCGAGCTGGCGGGCACCACGATTACCATCGGAAATCTGGCAATGGGGGCGATGGGCGCAAAATCATTCACCGCATCGTAGGGCAGCCGCTTGAATACTGCCGCATTGGTCGTCATGGGCGAGTTGCTGGCGACGAACATGGTATAGCCGTCCGGTGGCGCGGTGGCCACCGCCTGGGCGGCGATGAAACTGTTGGCGCCGGGCCGGTTCTCGACGATGAAGGGCTGCTTGAACGTGTCGCCCAGGTGCTTGGACAGGAAGCGCGCCGTGGTGTCCGCGCCGCTGCCGGGCGGCAGCGAAACGATGATCTTGACAGGGCGCTCGGGATACTGGGCGGCGGCGGGCGTCGCGGCGGCCAGCACGGCGGCCAGCAAGGCGCCGGGCAGTAGCGGATGCCATATCTTCATATCTGTCTCCTTGTTCGTATATTTACGCGGTAGTCATTCCGGCTGGATGCCGGCCAGGTCCACCGCATTGCGCCAACGCTCGACTTCAGCGCGCAGGTAAGCGCCGAATTGCTCTGGCGTGGAGGCCTGCAATTCCACGCCTTGTTGCGTGAACTGGCGCACGATGCCTGGTTCCGCCACGGCGGCCCGCAGCGTGGCGTTCAGGCGTTGCACCACCGTCTGGGGCGTGCCTGCCGGCGCCAGCACGCCATGCCAGGTGCTGGCCTCGAAGCCGGGCATGATGGTCTCGGCCAGCGTCGGCACATTGGGCAGGACGGCGGCGCGCTTCGCACCGGTCGTTACCAGTGCGCGAGCCCGCCCGTCGCGGATATACGGCAAGGCAGAGCTCACGGCATCGGCCATGAACTGTACCTGGCCGCCCAGCATGGCCATCATGGCGGGCGCGGTGCCTTTGTAAGGCACGCTGACGGCGCGCGTCTGCGTCGCATGCAGGAACAGCGCCACGCTCAAGTGCGTGATGTTGCCGACCCCGCCGGTGCCGTAGCTGAGCTTGCCGGGATGCTGCCGCAAATACGCGACAAACGCCGCGATATTGGCAGCCGGCAGGGCCGGAGTGGCCATCATGACCAGCGGGATGACGGCGGTGCGAGCCACCGGCGTGAAGTCGCGGATGGGGTCGTAGCTCAGCGTGCGGTGCAGGGCGGGACTGATGGCCAGGCCGGAGGAGTGATACAGCAGCGTATAGCCGTCCGGCTCGGCCCGCGCGACAGCTTCGCAGGCAATATTGCCGCTCGCGCCGGTCTTGTTCTCGACTACCAGGGGCTGGCCCAGCGAGGCGCTCAGCCTGGCCGCCAGCGCGCGCGCCAGGATGTCGGTCGGCCCGCCGGCGGCATAGGGCAACACGAGGCGGATGGGACGCGCCGGCCAGGGTTGCGCGGCACGCACTCGCAGGACAGGCAGCGCCGCCAGGGCGCCGATCAGCGCGCGTCGGGTCTGTAGCATGGTTCTCCTCCTTTGCGCCGATCATGGCCGGCGTCGCTTATGGGGCCGCGTCAGTGCGGGCCTTCAGCGCCGCAGCCGCGTCAAGGCGGCCTGCAGCGCGGTCTCATGTTCCTCCGTGTGGTGGGCGAGCGCCTGGTAGGCTGCCGACAGTTCCAGCAGGGTGTCCAGGCGCGTGTGCTGGCCTTCGCGCAGCAGGCGCTTGGTCAGGCGCATCGCGTGGCCGGGATGGCGCGCGATCTCGCGCGCCAGGTCCAGCGCGGCCGGCAGCAGCGCATCGGGGGGGACGACTTCCGACACCAGTCCGTATGCCAGCGCACGGGGGGCGTCGATGGTCTTGCCTGTGAAGGCCAGCTCGCAGGCGCGCGACATGCCTACGATGCGCGGCAGCAGCCAGGCCCCGCCGTCACCGGCGGTCAGGCCGAGCCGCACGAAGCTCTCCGCGAAACTGGCGCGCTCGGAAGCGATGCGGATGTCGCACATGCAGGCCAGGTCGTTGCCGGCGCCGAGCGCAGGGCCGTTGACCGCGGCAATGGTCGGTACTTCCAGTTCGTAGAGCGCCAAGGGCACGCGCTGGATGCCGTTGCGATAGGCATTGCGGCTGTGCGGCGGAGCGCCCAGCCCTGCGCCCATGCGGGCCCGCAGGGTCTTGAGATTGCCGCCCGAAGAGAATGTATCGCCGGCGCCGGTGAGGATGACCGCGCGCACCGACAGGTCGGTGTTGATCTGCGCGCAGGCATCCACCAGCGCGGACACCGCATCATCGTCGGACAGCGCATTGCGCGTCTCCTGGCGGTCCATGGTCAGGATGACCACGGCGCCGTCGCGTTCGAGGCGCAGAAAGGGTTTCGTGTTCATGATGGGGAAGGTTCGTTCGTGTCGCTTGCGGCGGTGACTCGCTGGCGCAGCAGCGCGGCGATGTGCGCGTCGCCGTAGCCGGCTTCTTTCAGTATTTCGACGCTGTGCTGCCCCAGGCGCGGCGCGGGGCGCGGCTTGCCGGGCGGGGTGCGGCTCCATTGCGCGGCCGTCGCCATGGTGCGCAGGCGTCCCTCCGTCGGATGGTCGACCGCCTGGAAAAAACCGATCGCCTGAAGGTGCGGGTCCCGCAGCAGGTTGTCGAGACTGTTCATGGGCATGGCCGGGATATCCGCATCTTCCAGCGCCTCTAGCCAGTAGTCGGTCGTGCGGGTTGCCAGAACTTCCGCCACCAGCCGATAGATCTCGCGGATATGCCGGGTCCGGGTGCCGATATCGCGGAAGCGTGGATCGTCGCGGTAGACCTCCGGGCGGCCGATCAGGGTGAAGAAGCTCGCCCACTGCTTGTCCGAATAGATCAGCACGCATATATGCCCGTCGCGCGTGGCATAGGGCCGGCGGTCCGGATTCAGGATGCGGGGATATCCCGGCGGCCCCAGCGGAGGGTCGAAGCTGGAGCCGCCCAGATGGTCGCCCAGGACCAATTGCGCCATGGTTTCGAACATCGGCACGTCGATGGCCTGGCCGCGTCCAGTGCGCGCGCGGTGATAGAGCCCGGCGGTGATCGCCTGCGCGGCGCTGATGCCGACGACGCGGTCGGCGATCGCGCTGGGCGCGTAGCGAGGCGTTTCGCCGCCGGCCTGCATGGACAGGAACGGAATGCCCACTGCGCCCTGGATCAGGTCGTCATAAGCCGCCTTGGCGGCATACGGCCCGCGCTGATCGAAGCCATATACGCCGACGTAGAGAATATCCGGGTTCGCCGCCGCGACCTCTTCATACGCCAGACCCAGGCGTGCCATCGCCTGGGGCCGCACGTTGTAGACCAGCACATCGGCCGTGGCCGCGAGCTGGAGCAAGGCCTGGCGGCCCTCGGGCTGCTTGAGGTCGAGCACGATGCTGCGCTTGCCGCGGTTGGCATGCAGGAAGATGCCGCCCATGTCGGGGTGGCGGCAGGGGCCGATGCCGCGCACGTTGTCGCCCCCCGGCGGTTCCACCTTGACCACGTCGGCGCCCTGGTCGGCTAGGATCTGGGTGGCGTACGGCCCCATCAGCACCGTCGTGATGTCGATGATGCGCACGCCTTCGAGCGGGCCGCTCATGCCGTTCCTCGCGCCGGCGGATGGCAGGGGAGCGGGGCGGCGCCGGCGGCGACAGTAATGGAAGCGGACATGCGGGCATCCTTCAGAAGCGCGATGTCCGCCATCCTAGGCAGCGGGGTGGGCTGCGTAAAATACTATATTTGGTTCAGCCGATACACGCGGTGTATTGGCGCGGGCAGCGTCAGCCCTTGACCCGCACGATCTTCTGTACCTGCGGCACGTGGCGGATGGCCCGTATGACCTGCGCCAGGTGCTTGCGGCTGTCGACTTGTATGGTCAGGTGCAGCGACACGGTGGACACCGCGTCGTCGTGCATGGTGATCTGCACGATGTTGGCGTCGGTCGCCGTCACTTCCGCGGCCAGGCGGCCCAGCACGCCGCGTTCATTGCGCGTGATGACATCGAGCCGGGTGGACAGGTGCTTGGCGGTCTGCGCGTCCCAGGCCACGTTGACCCAGCGCTCGGGCTCGCGGGCGCGCTGGCGCACCGCGATCGGGCAGTCGGCGGTGTGCACCACCAGCCCCTGGCCAAGCCGCAGCCCGGCCACGATGGGGTCGCCGGGCAGGGGGCCGCAGCATGGCGCCAGTTGCACCGCCTGGCCTTCGTTGCCCTGGATCAGGATGGGCGCGCTGCGGGCCGAAGTGATCTCGTCCACGGCGGCCGCGGTGGTGGCCACCAACTGGTGTTCGGGGGCAAAGCGGCGTGCCACGACGGCGGCCAGGCGCTTGCCCAGCCCGATATCGGCCAGGATCTCCTCGCGCGAGCTGGCGCCCGTGCTGCGGGCCAGCTTTTGCCAGGCGGGGTCGTCGGACGCCGGCAGGGCCAGGTGCAGTTCCTGCAGGGCCTGCTCGAGCAGCCGCTCGCCGAACGCCACCGATTCTTCGTACTTGACGGTGCGCAGGTAGTGGCGAATCTCGGAGCGCGCGCGGCCGGTGCGCACGTAGTTGAGCCATTGCGCGTTGGGCCGCGAGGCCGGCGAGGTGATGATCTCGACCGCGTCGCCGCTGCTCAGTTCGGTGCGCAGCGGCACGAATTCGTTGTTGACCTTCGCCGCCACCGCCTGGTTGCCGATGTCGGTGTGGATGGCATAGGCGAAGTCGACCGGCGTGGCGCCGCGCGGCAGTGAAATGATCTTGCCGCGCGGGGTGAAGACATACACCGCGTCCGGGAACAGGTCGACCTTGACGTGCTCCAGGAATTCACCGGAATCGCCGGTCTGGCTCTGGATGTCGAGCAGCGATTGCAGCCACTGGTGGGTGCGCTTCTGCAGGTCGTTCAGCGAGACATCCGCGCCCTTGTACAGCCAGTGCGACGCGACCCCTTCCTCGGCGATGTGGTGCATGTCGCGGGTGCGGAACTGGAACTCGACCGGCGTGCCGTACGGGCCCACCAGCGTGGTGTGCAGCGACTGGTAGCCGTTGACCTTGGGGATGGCGATGTAGTCCTTGAACTTGCCCGGTACCGGCCGGTAGAGCTGGTGCAGCGTGCCCAGCGCCAGGTAGCATTCCGGCAGCGTGTGCACGATGACGCGGAAGCCGTAGATGTCGAGCACCTCGGAGAACGACTTCTTCTGCTCGACCATCTTGGTGTAGATGCCATAGAGCGTTTTTTCGCGGCCGGAGACCTCGGCCTCGATGCCCGCGGCGGGCAGCGCGGCCCGCACCGCGTCGCCGATCTTGCCGATCACTTCGCGGCGGTTGCCGCGGGCAGCCAGCACGGCCCGGTACAGGACTTCGTAGCGGTTGGGGAACATCGCCGCGAAGCAGAGGTCCTGCAGTTCGCGAAACAGCACGTTCAGGCCCAGGCGATGCGCGATGGGGGCGTAGATGTCGAGCGTTTCGCGGGCGATGCGGCGGCGCTTCTCGGGGCTGACCGCGTCGAGCGTGCGCATGTTGTGCAGGCGGTCCGCCAGCTTGATCAGGATGACCCGCACGTCGCGCGCCATGGCCAGCAGCATCTTGCGGAAACTCTCGGCCTGCTGTTCGGCCTTGGTGGCGAAGTCGAGGCGGTCGAGCTTGGAGAGCCCGTCGACCAGGTCGGCGACTTCGGTGCCGAATTTCTCGGCCAGCTCGTGCTTGGCGATGCCCTGGTCTTCGATCACGTCGTGCAGCAGGGCGGCCGACAGCGCATTGGCGTCGAGCTTCCAGGCGGCGCAGATCTCCGTGACCGCGATGGGATGCGAAATATAGGGCGAGCCGCTCGCGCGGAACTGGCCCAGGTGCGCCTGGTCGGCGAAGCGATAGGCTTCGCGCACGCGTTCGACGTCTTTCTTGTCGAGGTAGCTGCCGATGATCTCGGTCAGCGGGGCCAGCGAGGCAACCGGCGAGGGCTGTGCGTCGGCGGCATCGGCCGGCGCGGCCAACTGGGCGGGGGAACCCTTCTTGCCGGGGCGGCGTCCCAGGCGGGAGCCCGCGCGCAGGGCGGCGAGCAGGCCCGTGGAAGCATACTTCAGCCGGGGAAAAGCCATGTTGCCGCCCCCAGGCCCGGATCAGGTGGGGACTTTGCGCAGCATTTCCAGGCCGGTGTGGCCGCCGGCGATCTCGCGCAGGGCGGTCACCGTGGGCTTGTCCTTGCTGTCGATGCGCGGCGCATGACCCTGCGCCAGCTCGCGGGCGCGATAGGTGGCGGCCAGCGTGAGCTTGAAGCGGTTGGGGACTTGGGTCAGACAGTCTTCGACGGTAATACGGGCCATGAGATACCTGGAAGGAATGTTGAAAGGGGGAAAACCGTGTCAGTGCGCCGCCGGAATGCCCAGTTGCGCGAACAGGGGCGCGTGGCGGACGGCCTGAGACGAAAAACGCAGCCGGGCAGCGCTGATGATTTGCACCAGTTCCGCCAAGGCTACGCTAAATTCTTGATTAATAATAACATATTCGCATTCCGGCGCGTGCGCGATCTCGCCGCCCGCAGCCAGCAGCCGGCGCGCGATCACCTGGGGCGCATCCTGGCCGCGCGCCTTGAGCCGATGCTCGAGTTCCTCGATGGAGGGCGGCAGGATGAAGATGCCGATGGCGTCCGGATAGCGCTGCTTGACCTGGCGCGCGCCCTGCCAGTCGATCTCCAGCAGCACGTCGCGCGCCTCGCGGGTGGCCTGGTCGATGAGGTCGCGCGGCGTGCCGTAGAAATTGCCGTGCACTTCGGCCCACTCGAGCAGGGCCTGGCTCTTGCGCAGCTCGTCGAATTGCTCGGGGGTGATGAAGCGGTATTCGCGCCCGTCGACTTCGCCCTTGCGCGGCGCGCGCGTGGTGCACGACACCGAGAGAGCCAGCGACTTGTCCTGGTCGAGCAGGGCCTTGACCAGGCTGGATTTGCCGGCGCCGCTGGGCGCGACGATCATGAAAACATTGCCGGGAGGGTGGTCGGACATGAATCGGACGGGACGTACAGGGGTAAGACGCGAAGAATAGCAAATCGGCTGCCGCCATGGGGCGGCGGCCGTCGCGGCGCCCCGTGGCTAGCGGTCGGCGCGCAGTTTGCCGCCGGGCGGCGGCGCGGCGCTGCCAAGCAGATGGCCCCGGACTTCCAGGCCGTACAGCGAGTCTTCGGTGTCGTGGTATTTGGCGCGGGTCTCGGCCACCGACCCGGTGTAGCGGGGGTCCTGGGGACGCTCGTGGGCGTTCATGAAATAGGCCACGTCCCAGGCTTGCTGCTCGCTGAGCAGGCCTGCCTGGCCGAGCGGCATGTTGGCGTGGATGAAGGCCGCCGCATTGCCGAGCTGGTGCATGCCCGCGCCCCAGTTATACGACGCGTCGCCCCACAGCGCCGGGAACACCCAGTGCTTGCCGTTTTTCTGGCCCTGGCCTTCGGCGCCGTGGCATACCGCGCAATACTGGCCGTATACCTCCTGGCCGCGCAGGTAGTCCGGCTTGGCGGCCGGCGGCGGCAGCTTGCGGTAGCCCTGGCCCGCCAGCTTGACGCCGGTGGGGGCCTTGCTGGCCAGCCAGAACATATAGCTTTCCAGCGCCACGATCACCGGATCGTCGGCCGCCGGCGGCTGGCCGTTCATGCTGTACCGGAAGCAGCCCTGCAGGCGCTCGGCCAAGGTATTGACGTGGCCGTTCTTGGCCCGGTAGGCCGGGTACAGCACATAGGCCGCCCACATGGGCGCCGAATCGGGCCGCCGGCCGGCATCCAGGTGGCAACTGGCGCAATTCAGGTCGTTGCCGACGAACTTGGCGGCATGGTCGGGGGTATTGATGAACAACTGCTCGCCCTGGCGCACCACCTCGCCGAATGGCGTGTCGGGAATGCTGCCGGGCGCGGGCGGGGTGAACGCGGGCGGGGCCTCGGCCGCGCTCGCCTGCGCGGCGAGCGTACATGCCAATGCGGCCATCAGGCGGGCGGAGAGACGTCGGCGGAGCTTCATTGGCGGCCTCCCGCGGGTTGGCCGGCCTGGCCCTGCGCGGCCTTGGGCAGGTCCGCATAGTACGCGGCGACGGCATCGATCTCCTGGTCCGACAGGCGCGTGGCCACTGCCGGCATCAGGGCCAGTGGCCCTGGCGGGCGGCGTCCTTCGCGCCAGGCGCGCAGTTGCCCGGCAATGTAGGCGGCCGACTGGCCCGCCAGAGCGGGGAACGCGGTGCCCACGCCAATGCCGCCGGGTCCGTGGCACTGGCTGCAGGCCGGAATGTTGCGCTCCCAGGCGCCGCGATTGGCCAGCCAGGCGCCGGCGTCGGCCGGTGTAATGGCGGCGGCGCGGGTCGCCGCCAGGCGATCGGCATCAAAGGGGGCGGGCAGGCCGGCGTAATAGTCCGCCAGCGCGGCGCGCTGGTCGGCGTTCAGCGCCGCGGCAATCGGCGCCATCACGGGATTCGGCCGGGAGCCATTGGCCAGCGCCTCCAGTTGCTCGCGCAGATAATCACTGCCCAGCCCGGCCAGATGGGGAAAGTTCGCGGCGGGGTTGCCTTCGCCGCGCGCGCCATGGCAGGTGGCGCAGGCCGCCGCGCCGTTGGCGCCGCTGGCGGCGATGCGCGCCGCGTCGATGGATTGGGCCACCGCCGGGCCCGCCGCCAGTGACAGGGCCAGCGCCACAGCGGCGGGCCAGGGCGCGGGGCGCGGTGGAGGACAGGAGAATAGGGAAAGGGTCATTGCTGCAACAGAAGAAACAAAGGGCGCAACTTTTCGATAGAAAAGGTGCATACTTCGACTGGCTCCAGCACAGGCGCTGGTGGCGCTTAATTCCTATTGGAAATAAGCAAATTAGGAATAATTATATATTCCTTGTAAGCCGGTGCGCGTCCTCGTCACTGCTACTTGCAACCCCTGCGTGCCGATTGCGTTAGGATTTTGCGGTTCAATCAGATGGAGATTCGGATGCATGCGAAAGACCAACCCAGCGCCCAGGTTGCGTTGGTGACCGGGGCCGGGACAGGCATAGGCCGGGCGGTGGCGCTCGAATTCCTGGCACAGGGCTATCGTGTGGTGCTGGCTGGCCGGCGCCGCGAGATGCTGGAGCAGACCCGCACCGCCGCCGGCGAAGACGGCGTGCGGGCGCTGGTGGTGCCGACCGACGTTTCCGATGAGCAGGCCGTGCGCAGCCTGTTCGACGAAACCCAGCGTGCTTACGGCCGGCTTGATGTCCTGTTCAACAACGCGGGCCGCAACACGCCCGCGGTGCCCATCGAGGACCTGCCGGTCGATTTGTGGCGCGAAGTGGTCGACATCAACCTGACGGGCATGTTCCTGTGCGCCCAGGCCGCCATCCGCCTGATGAAGGCGCAGCAGCCGGGCGGCGGGCGCATCATCAACAACGGCTCCATCTCGGCGCACGCGCCGCGCCCCATGTCGATTGCCTATACGGCCACCAAGCACGCCGTCACCGGGCTGACCAAATCTATTTCGCTGGACTGCCGCGCCTACGGCATCGCCTGCGGCCAGATCGACATCGGCAATGCCGCCACCGACATGACCGAACGCATGGCGGCCGGCATCCTGCAGGCCGATGGCAGCCGCCGCGCCGAGCCGCGCATGGATGTGGCGCACGTGGCGCATGCCGTCGTGTCCATGGCCAAGCTGCCGCTCGATGCCAATGTGCAGTTCATGACCATCATGGCCACCAACATGCCGTTCGTGGGACGCGGCTGAGCCAGCGCGTGGACATGAAAAAAGCGCCCGCGAACGGGCGCTTTTTTGTTGCGGGCCGGGGTGGCCGGCTCAGGGCGCGGCGGTGTCGGCCTTGGCGATCAGGTGGCCTGCCGGGGCGGTGGCCGGGGCCGTGTCGAGGTAGCGTCGCGCCGTGACGTAGTGGCGCGACCAATAGCTGTTGTCGAGGGTGTCGATGCGTACCTTGGAGCCGCGCGTGGGGGCGTGCACGAACTGGTTCTGGCCGATGTAGATGCCCACGTGCGACACGCCGCCGCGGCGGCGCGTGGCGAAGAAGACCAGGTCGCCCGGCTTGAGCTGCTTCTTGTCGACCGACTTGCCGGCGCGGCGCTGCTCGCGGGCGGTGCGCGGCAGCTCCACGCCGGCGATCTCGCGGTACACGAATTGCGTCAGGCCGCTGCAATCGAAGCCGCCGTCCGGGTCTTCGCCGCCCCACACATAGGGCGTGCCGAGGGTATCGAGCCCGGCGCGCACCACCATGTCGGACAGCGACGGCACCGTGAGCGGATCGATCAGGCGCAGGCCCTTGAGCGAAGCCAGGGCTTCGGGCGAGAGCGACGCATGGGCGGAAGAGAGGGGGAGCCAGGACAGGCCGAGCGCCAGGAGGGGGGCGGCCAGGAATGCGGGAAGGGCAGATAGGGCAGGACGGACTTTTCGCGTCGGTGGAGTCATTGCGACACTTCAAAAATCGGAGCGGGCGGGATGGCTGACTACGTCAGGCCGGCGGCGAGTGTGGCGCGTATACAACGCAGCCAGCGGTATTTTAACGGATTGACGTTTCTTTGCATTTACGGGTTATTACTAGGATGATGCAGACAGATGCGGGTGGCTTGCGCGAGCGCAAGTGGGGTCATGCGGTTGCGGCATAATCCAGGCAGCCACGCCGCCGGCATGCTGTCTTCCGGAAATCGTTTCATGACTATTGACTTTTCCATCTCTGCTGTTCGTCGCCCCGACCCCATCGAGTTCCAGCGGTTCGACCAGGCGCAGGCGGCCGTGGACCGGTTGACCGAGATCTATGGGCGCAATACCGCGTTCATCCGCGCGGCGTTCCAGGACGTGGTCAATGGGCGCGACCTGCCCGGGCCGGTGCGGGCGTGCTATCCGGCCATCCGTCTCGCCGTGGACACATACGATCCTATCGACACCCGGCTGTCATTCGGCCACGTGGCCGAACCCGGCGTCTACCAGACCACGGTGACGCAACCGGCCCTGTTCCGCGACTATTTCATCGAGCAGATCGGCCTGCTGCTGCAGAACCACCGCGTGGCGGTGGAAATCGGCGAGTCCGACTCGCCCATTCCGCTGCATTTCGCTTTTCCGGACGGCGCCTATGTGGAAGGCGAGCGCCTGGAAGGCATGCGACGGCCGCTGCGGGACTTGTTCGATGTGCCCGACCTGGCCGTGACCGATGATGCCATTGTCAATGGCTCGTGGCGCGGACGCGAAGGCGAGCCCCGGCCGCTGGCGCCTTTCACGGCGCCGCGCGTCGATTACTCGTTGCATCGCCTGCAGCATTACACGGCCACGGCGCCCGCGTATTTCCAGAACTTCGTGCTGTTCACCAATTACCAGTTCTATGTCGACGAATTCTGCGCCCGCGCCCGGGCGCTGATGGCCAGCGGCAATGGCGATTACGATGCGCTGGTCGAGCCGGGCAACCGGATCACGCGCCGCGGCGATAATGCCCCGCCACCCGCGCCGGCCGGGGGCCTGCGCTTGCCGCAGATGCCTGCCTACCACCTGGTGCGGCCCAATCATTCGGGCATTACGCTGGTCAATATCGGCGTCGGGCCCTCCAACGCCAAGACCATCACCGACCATATTGCCGTGCTGCGCCCGCATGCCTGGCTGATGCTGGGCCATTGCGCCGGCCTGCGCGATTCCCAACGCCTGGGCGACTATGTGCTGGCGCATGGCTATGTACGCGACGACCACGTGCTGGATCACGACCTGCCGACCTGGGTGCCGGTGCCGCCGCTGGCGGAAGTGCAGGTCGCGCTCGAACAGGCGGTCGAGGAAGTGGCGGGCCTGTCGGGCTGGGAGCTCAAGCGCATCATGCGCACCGGCACGGTTGCCAGCATCGACAACCGCAATTGGGAACTGCGCGACCACACCGAACTGGTGGAGCGTTTCACCCAGTCGCGCGCGATCGCCCTGGACATGGAGTCCGCCACTATCGCCGCCAACGGGTTCCGCTTCCGGGTGCCGTACGGCACCTTGCTGTGCGTATCGGACAAGCCCCTGCACGGCGAACTCAAACTGCCCGGCATGGCCAGTGCCTTTTATCGCGGACAGGTGAACCAGCACCTGGAAATCGGCATCCGGGCGCTGGAACGCCTGCGCGAGATGCCGCCGGAACGCCTCCACTCGCGCAAGCTGCGCACGTTCATGGAAACCGCCTTTCAATAACACATTGTGGCATTAAAGTAGTATTTTTTAATTTCTAACTACTTTAATGCTATTGATATAGGGAAATATGGCAATATAGTAGTCATGTTGCTCATTGAACTACTTTAATGCCATGAAAACCTTGTCAGCCATTGCGGCCGTGCTGCGGCAGCGCCTGCAAGAGCGCGGCCAGACCCAGGCGTCGCTGCGCGAAGCCGCCGGCGTGGCGCAGCGCACGCTCACCAACGTGCTCAGCGGCGAACAGGATTTCAAAGTCAGCACGCTGCTGGCCCTGGCCGACCGGCTGGGGCTGGAAGTGTTGCTGGTGCCCAAGGGCGCCGCGCCGGCCTTCGACGCCGCCGCGCCGTCCAAGCCCGGCGTGCCCACGCGCATCCAGGTCGCCCGCGGGAAAATCCCGGGAGAGCCCCGATGAACGTCAAGGCGCTGGCCATCTTCATCGGCGCAGAGCGCGTCGGCGTGCTGTTCCAGTACAGCATGCCGGGGGCGGAGGTCGTGACCCGCTTCGTGGCCGACGACGCCTACGCGCGTCAGGCCGGCGCCGCCGTCCTGTCGGCCGCCTACCTGGCCGATTCGCCGCAGGACCAGGCCGCCTTCTGGGCCGACGTGCGCAGCGAACCGCTCAATGGCCGCCATTCGCCGCACAATGGCTGGCTCCTGCCGGCGTTCTTCCAGAACCTGCTGCCCGAAGGCGTGTTCCGCGACCATGTCGCGCGTATCCGCGGCTGCGATCCCAGGGATCATTTCGAAATGCTGGCCGCCTGCGGCGCGGACCTGCCTGGCAATGTATATGCCCGCCCGGTGGAACTGTCGCGCGACGAGCTGGCGCATTACGTCACGCAAGACCAGGACGCGCTGGAAATGACCGTGACGGCCGACCCCATGGAGCAGGGCGTATCGTTGTCCGGCGTGCAGCCCAAGCTGGGGGTCATCAAGCAGGGCGAGCGCTACGTGGGGCGCACGCGCGACCACGACACGCACATCATTGCCAAGCTGCCGGTGGTGGGGCAGCCGCTGCTGCCGGAACTGGAAGCGCTGTCGCTGCAATTGGCCGGCGCGGCGGGCGTCGACGTATGCCGCGCCTATCTCGAGCCGCTCGACAAGCTCTCGGCCGAACACGGCTATGACCTGGGCGACGTCGACGCGCGCACCCAGTTCCTGGCGGTCGTGCGCTACGACCGCCAGCCCGGCCGCCGCACCCATTGCGAAGATTTCGCGCAGATCCTGGGCATCATGCCGGAAGAGAAATACCGTGCCGCCACCTATCTGGACGTGGCGGCGGTATTGATGGCTTTCGATACCCTGGGCGAGGCGGCGGTGCACGAGCTGCTCAGGCGCATGGCCGTCAACGAAATGCTGGGCAACCCGGACATGCACTTGAAGAACCTCGGGCTGGTGTACCCCGACGGCAGGACGCCGCGCCTGGCGCCGGCCTACGACATCGTGGGCTATGCCGCCTACCATGCCTGCCACGGACACGCGCTGCGGATCGTGCCTGCCTCCCTCGAGCCGCGCCGGTCCGCCGCCCAGCAGGCGGCGGGCGCCAAGCCGGCCTTGTCGCCGGCAATGGTGCGGGCGTTCTGCGCCGGCCTGGGCATCCCCGAGAAACCGGCCGCGAAGGCGGTCGCCGATTGCGTCAAGGCGGCCGCGGCGCACTGGCCCGGGCTGATCGCGGCCTCGCCCTTGACTGCGCGCCAGCGGCAGAACCTGTTGGCGCATTTGCAGTCTCATCCGATGATCCGGTCATTACGGTAAAGAAGACATACAACCGGAACTTTTCGCCACAAAAACGGTCTCATGAAAACAGGCGTATTCCACGCCACAGGAGACCACTATGACATACACGTCACGCGGGGAACGCGAAGACTACATGAAGTGGCCCAGCGACTTCCCAGCCAAGCACTGAACCTTCAATCCTGTCTTCGGGCCCGCTTCGGCGGGCTTTTTGTTGCAACGGCGGCACGCCGCTTGCTACGGCTGCGGCACCAATAACTGCCGAGAACATCATGAAGCCGATCCGCAAAGCCGTGTTTCCCGTCGCCGGCATGGGCACCCGGTTCCTGCCCGCCACCAAGGCCATGCCGAAAGAAATGCTGCCCGTCGTCGACAAGCCGCTCATCCAATATGCGGTCGAGGAAGCGGTGGAGGCGGGGATTACCGAACTGATCTTCATCACGGGGCGCAACAAGCGCGCCATCGAAGACCATTTCGATCGCGTGCCGGAATTGGAGGCGGGGCTGGAGGCCAAGCACAAGACCAAGCTGCTCGATGCCGTGCGCAATGTCATACCCGCCCACGTCAATTGCATCTATACGCGCCAGGCGGCGCCGCTCGGGCTCGGGCACGCGGTGCTGTGCGCCGCGCCCATCGTGGGCGACGAGCCGTTCGCCGTGCTGCTGGCCGACGACCTGATCGATTCCGCCGTGCCGGCCACCGCGCAGCTGATCGATGCCGCGCGCCGCCACGATGGCAGCGTGGTGGCCATCCAGAGCGTGGCGCGCGACCAGACCGACAAATACGGCATCATCTCGGGCCGCCGCATCGATGCGCGCACCGCCCGGCTGAGCGGCATCGTGGAAAAGCCCGCGCCGGCCGACGCGCCGACCACGCTGGCGGTCGTGGGCCGCTATGTGCTCGAGCCGGAGATCTTCCAGCACCTGCGCGCTACCCAGGCGGGCGTCGGGGGCGAGATCCAGCTCACCGACGGCATCGCCGGCCTGCTCGCCGGCCGCGATGTCTACGGCTATCAGTACGAGGGAGTGCGCTACGACTGCGGCAGCAAGGCGGGCTTCTTCCAGGCCACCGTGGACCTGGGGCGCAAGTATCACGGGCTGGGGATGAGCAGCCCGGAGGCGGAGATGGCCATGGCGGGCGACGACTGAGCGCGGCCATGCCGGTCATCGCGGCGCCGCGGGGCATATGGCTTGCTGCAGGCCAATGCTGGCACGGGAGGCACATTGGCTACGCTACTGGCGCTATGGTCGGCGCTGATCTTCGGACTGATAGACTTCGCCGCCGCGCTGCTGGCGCGCCGCGGCGGCGCGGCGTCCATCGCGGCGCTGGTGCAGCTGGGCGGCTTGCTGCTCGCCTTGCCCGTGGCAATCGCCAGCAGCGCCGGCATGCCGGCCGCGGCCACGCTGGGGTGGGGTGCCTTGTCGGGCATCGGCACGGGCGTGGGCATCATGTTCCTGTACCTGGGCATGCGGCGCGGCCAGCTCTGCGTCGTAGTCCCGGTCAGCGCGGTCGCCGCTATCGCCTTGCCGGCGCTGGTGGGAATCTTGTTCCTGGGCGAGCGTCCCTCTGTCCAGGTCTACGTCGGCATCGTCGCCGCGGCGACGGCATTATGGCTGGTGTCTTGCGGGAACCAGTTGCGGGCAGCCCTGCAGACCGGGGGCGCCGTCGAGGGCGCAATCGCGGGGGTGGGTTTCGCGCTCCAGTCGACCGCCATCGTCATGCCCGGCGATGCGGCGGGGTATTGGCCGCTGGCCGCCAACCGCCTGGCCGCCATGTGCACTGTCGCGATGCTGGCCAGGTCGCTGCACCTGCCGCTGTCATGGGGGTGCGCTCTGGCGCCGCGCGCGCTGGCAATCGGCGCGGCGGCGGTGGTGTCGCTGGCCCTGTATCTGCACGCCGCCCGCCTGGGCCTGATGAGCACGGCCGTGGCGATTTCTTCGCTGTATCCTGTAGTGCCGGCGCTGCTGGGCGTCTATGTGCTGCGCGAGCGCCTGGCGCTATTGCAAGTGGCCGGGCTGGCCATGGCCGCGCTTGCCGTCGCGTTGATCGCGATGGGTTAGCGGCAGGCGGTTCGTCCTTTCCGGGAGAGCGCGCATGCAAGCGGTGTTGAAGCAGGAAGCGTTGTTGCTGCTGGCGCTGGCGATTGCGGTCGCCGCGTACGGCGCCGGCGGCCGGCTGACCGGCAGCGGGCTCGATATCGCGGTGACTGCCACCGTCGTGCTGGTGATGGCGATCATCTGCGCATCGCAGCGGGTCGCGTTCCATGCCGAGCAACTGGCCCATCGCCTGGGCGATCCCTACGGCACCATGGTGCTGACGCTGTCGGCCGTGCTGGTCGAAGTCGTGGTGCTGGGCATCGTCATCTCGCACGAGCCGTCGCCCACGCTGGTGCGGGACACCATCTACGCCGCGGTCATGCTCGACATCAACGGCATCCTGGGGCTGGCGGCCTTGATGGGCGGATTCAAGCATGGCGAACAAGCCTACAACGACGATTCGGCCCGCACCTATACGGTCATGATCCTGACCGCCATGGCCATTTCCATGATCGTGCCGGAATTCATCCCGCGCGGCAGCTGGCACCTCTATTCCGGCTTCACGATATTCGTGATGGTGATGTTGTACGCGGTGTTCCTGCGCATGCAGACCGGGCCGCACAGCTACTTCTTCAGCTACAGCTATCCCGAGAAGCGCCGGCGCCCGGCCGCGCCGCCGGGCCGCGGACGGTCTACCGGGTTTTCGGTGGCGCTGCTGGTCGCCGGCGTGGCGCTCATCGGGGCGCTGTCCGAAGTCATGGCGGCCACGCTCAATGTGTCGCTCGAGCACGTGACGGTGCCGGCCGTGCTGCCGGGCATCGTGGTGGCGCTGATCTCGGCCAGCCCGGAAATCCTTACCGCCCTGCGGGCGGCGCTGGCCAACCGCATGCAGTCGGTAGTCAACATCGCGCTGGGCGCGTCGCTGTCGACCGTCATCCTGACGGTGCCGGTCATGGAGGCGCTGGCGCTGTATACGGGCCAGCCCTTCGAAATGGCCATGACGCCCGTGCAGACCATGATGGTGCTGGTCACGCTGGTCGTCACGGCGATCAACCTGAACGACGGCCAGACCAATGCGATCGAGGGCATGACCCATTTTGCCCTGTTCGCCACTTTCCTGATGCTGTCCGCGCTCGGCCTGTAGCCGCGCGGACGCGGCGTCGGCGATCGTCACATAGGAGAATGCCATGAGCCACCAGACCAAGACCGGCGATCACAGTCATGCCCGCGACGCCAGGCAGCGCCGGCGCCACGACCCGGGGCCGGGCCCGGGGCCCGGGCGCGAGAGCGGGCCGGGCGCGCAGGGACATCGCGGGTCGCCGATTACCCGCATGTTCGACCGCTTCGCCACCGCTGTGGCCCGGGCCACCGGTTCACCCGTGGCGTTCGGCTGCGCGGTTCTCATCATCGTGGTGTGGGCGGCCGCGGGTCCGTCGGCGGGTTTTTCGGAAGTGTGGCAGTTGGTGGTCAACACCGGCACCACCATCATCACCTTCCTGATGGTGTTCCTGATCCAGCAGAATCAGAACAAGGACAGCCGCGCGCTGCACGTCAAGCTCGACGAACTGCTGATGGCGCTGAAGGGCGCCAGCGAAAAGCTCGTCGATATCGAGGACCTGGACGAGGAGGAGCTCAACGAGATCGCCGAACGCTACCGGCAGCTGGCCAAGGCGGTGCGCGCCCGCGAGTAGCGCGGTACGGCGCTTGCTGCGGCAGCGCACTCATGCCGAATGGAGGCAGCCATGTCCCGCTATCTGCTTGTTTCGATCCGCTGTGCGGTGCTGGCCGCGCTGCCGGCCGTGGCCGCGCCCGTCCTGTGGGCGCAGCCGGTGCAAAACGAAGGCCGCGCGCAGGAACAGCCCGGCTCGAGCCCGCGTCCCGAGAGCAGCCGTGCGCCCGACGGCAGCTCCACGACCCGCGGGCAGACCGATTCGAACCCTGACCGGCCCAGCGCCAGCCCTGGCGAGCGCAATCCCACCCCGAATGGCCAGGACAGCCCCCAGCCGGGCCAGGGTGGCGCGTCGCAGCCCGCGCCGATGCCGCGCGGGCAGGGCACGGTCGAGCCGGATCGTCCGGATGCGCCGGCCAGCTCCACGATCCCCGGCGGGCGGGCCGGATCCGGCGGCCACAAGCACGGCGGCGGACGCTGAGGCAGGTATACGCCTTGCTGCGGGTGCTGCCCATGTCTGGCACGGAGAACACCATGCTTGCCTTTCCGCATCGCGAACCCGTCGGCCCGCCCGACGTGCCGCCGGAAGACCCGGCCTGGCCGGGCGAACCACGGCCCGACGAGCCCAAGCCGGGTTCGGACCGTCCACCGTATGACCCCGACCGGATCCCGGGCACGCCCCAGGCGCCCAACCCCTCTTCGCCTGATACGATCGACCTGGCGTAACCCGGCTTCGGCCGGCGCCGCGCGGTCCCGCCGCCGCGCGCCGGCACTCCACGCAGGCCGTCCTAAGCCGAAGGCGCGTTGCCCGGCTATTCGATATTCTGCGCCTGCTCGCGCATCTGCTCGATCAGCAGCTTCAGGTCCATGGCGGCGCGGGTGACCTCCATGCTGCCGGCCTTGGAGCCCAATGTATTGGCTTCGCGGTTCATTTCCTGGAACAGGAAATCGAGCCGCTTGCCGGCGCTGCCGCCGCCGCGCTTGGCGTCCTTGGCCTTGCCGCCGGCCTCGCCGCCGCCCAGCAGGTGGCGCAGTTCTTCCAGGTGCGAGCGCAGGCGCGCCAGTTCTTCGGCCACGTCGATGCGCAGCGCGAACAGGTTGGCCTCCTGGGACAGGCGCTCGGACAGCTCGGGCCCGGAGATGTGGGCGAATCCGCCCGGAAAGGCGGCCTCGACCGATTCGCGCAATTTGGTCGCGAGTTTTTCGCGGTGATCGGCCAGCAGCTGGGGTAGGTGGGCCTCGACCGACTCGACGATGCGGGCTACGCCCTCGGCGCATTCGAGCATGGTCGCGGCCAGGCGCTGGCCCTCGCGCTCGCGGCCTTCCTGCAGCTGGGCCAGCGCCTGGCGGGCCGCCTGCAGGCAGGCCGCGCCCCAGGCTTGCGGATCCAGGGTGTCGTTGCCGCGCTGGCCCGGCCAATTGAACAGTTCCGCCAGGCGCGGCGCCGCGACGTCGGGCAGCACCGCGCGGGCCGCCTGCAGTTGTTCGGCCAAGTGCTGCAGCCAGGCCGGGTCCAGGTTGGCGAGTTCGGCCCCGGCGGCGCGGGTGTACGAGGCGCGGACCTCGACCTTGCCGCGGCCCAGGCTGGTGGTGAGCAGCTCGCGCAGCGGTGTCTCGACGTGCCGCAGTTCGTCCGGCAGGCGGAAATACAGGTCGAGATAGCGGCTGTTGACGCTGCGCAGTTCCAGCGCCAGGGTGCCTTGCTCGAGGTCGGCGCGGGCATTGCCGAAGGCGGTCATGCTGCGGATCATGGGCGTGTCCTGATGAAAGATGCGCCCCCTGGCCCAGGGGGCAAAAATGGCTGTTTCCGGCAGGATACCTCAAGCCCCGGGGCGCCACGTTGACGGCACGTACAATGCGGCGGTGTATCCGAATTCACCTGGAGCCCGTCCGTGTCCTCATCTTCCGCTTCCGCCGCCGCGCATCCGTCCGGCCGCGCCGTCGATCAACTGCGCCCGTTCCGCCTGCAGCGCGGCTACACCCGCTATGCCGAGGGTTCGGTGCTGGTGCAGGCCGGCGATACGCATGTGCTGTGCACCGCCAGCGTGCTGGACAAAGTCCCGCCGTTCCTGAAGGGGCGCGGCGAAGGCTGGGTGACGGCGGAGTACGGCATGTTGCCGCGCGCCACCCACACGCGCGGCGACCGCGAGGCCGCGCGCGGCAAGCAGAGCGGCCGCACCCAGGAAATCCAGCGCCTGATCGGCCGCAGCCTGCGGGCCGTGTTCGACCTGCGCGCGCTGGGAGAGCGGACCCTGCACCTGGATTGCGACGTGCTGCAGGCCGACGGCGGAACGCGCTGCGCCAGCATTACGGGGGCCTGGGTCGCGGCCGCCGATGCCGTGGCCTTGCTGATGCGGCGCGGGGACTTGGCGGACAACCCGATCCGCGATGCGGTGGCGGCGGTGTCGGTGGGGCTGGTGGCCGGTCGTCCGGTGCTCGACCTGGACTACCAGGAGGATTCGGCCTGCGACGCCGACGTGAACGTGGTCATGACCGGCTCGGGCGCGTTCGTCGAGGTGCAGGGGACCGGCGAAGGCGCCACGTTCACGCGCGCCGAACTGGACGCCATGCTGGCCCTGGCCGAGCGCGGCATCGGGCAACTGGTGCAGGCGCAGCGCGCGGCGCTGGTCTGAGGGCCGGCTGCCTTGGCTGGTACGGAGGTGTCAGACACCCTCGGGTGTCTGACACCTGGAGACCTGAAGGAGCGTAATGGCGGTAGGTGTCAGATACCCAAGGGTATCTGACACCGGAAAGACCTGGAAGCGCGAGCGCCGCGCCGCTATCGGGCCGGCAGCAGCGCGCCCACGCGCGGCAGCTTTTCCAGGTTCCAGACCGTGTCGATCAGGCCGCGCACTTCGGCCTCGCTGGCGGCCTGCGCGTAGACGCCCAGCTGCAGCGCCTTGGCCTCGATCTCGGCCCGGCTGAGGGTGTTGCCCGGATCGCCCTTGGGCTCGTCCACGCGGGCATGCAGCACCCGGCCGTCGGTGGTGCGCACGGTCACCTTGCCGATCCAGCGCTCGGGATACGCGGCGTCGACCTCCGGATCGAGTTCCATGCGGAACTTGCCGCGCAGGCCGGCCACTTCCGGATCGCCCAGGGCGGCATCGAACTCGGCCAGTCCGGCGCGTCCGCTGCGGGCGATCAGGGCCAGCACCGTCCCCATGGAAAATTTCGATTGATGCACCGTCTTGGGGTCGACCACCGGCCCGAGCACGTCGATGGCGCCCTGGTGCACGTGCGCGGTCACCTCCGCCAGGTCGCTTTCGCGCAGCTTGTATTCGCGCATGGCCTGCTGCAGGGCATCGGCCGCCGGGTGCGTGTGGCGGCACGAGGCGTGGTACTTGAACGAGGTTTCCGACAGGGCCCAGCGCTCGCCCAGGCGGTCGACCAGGCGGGCGGGATCGGCATCGCGCGACATGCCGGCTGCCATGCCCTGGGCGCCTTCCAGGATGCGCTGCGCGCCGGTGAACCCCTCGCCTGCCAGGTAGGCCGCGGTCAGGCCGTCTGCGGCCGCCTTGGCGGTGTGCAGCTGCTTGGAATCCGCCGCGTCGCGCAGGAATTCCCACAGGCCGGCGGCCTGGGTGCCGGCCGAGCCCAGCGCATGCAGCATCTGCGCGGCGTCCAGCCGCAACAGGCGGCCTACCGTGACGGCGGCGGCGAGCGTGCCGACGGTGCCGGTGGTATGGAAAATCTTGTAGTGCGAACGGCCCAGGTATTCGCCGACGCGGATGCCTACTTCGTAGCCCGCCACGGCGGCCACCAGCAGGTCCTTGCCCGAGCGCTCCCGCGCCTGGGCCACGGCCAGGGCCGGCGGGAACACTACCGCCGCCGGGTGGAGTACCGAGCCGTTGTGCACGTCGTCCTGCTCGACCACGTGGGCCGCGGCGGCATTGACCATGGCGGCGAACAGCGGCGAGGTCTGGCGTCGCGTGATCAGCACCTGCGCGGCGCCCTGGGCCGGGCCCATGGCCGCGGCATAGCGTTCGATGGCCTGTACCGGCCGGGCATTGGCGCCGGCCAGGATCGAGCCCAGGGTGTCGAGCAGCAAGTCTTCGGCGCGCCGCAATACCGGCGCGGGGATATCCTCGAAACGCAGGCTGGCGGCGAATTCGGCCAGGGTGGCGCTGGGATGGGGGTAGGCGGGTGCGGTCATGGCGGCTGGTCAGAACGAACGCGGCAGGCCCAGGATGTGCTCGGCTACGTACGAAAGAATGAGGTTGGTGGAGATGGGGGCCACCTGGTACAGGCGGGTTTCGCGGAACTTGCGCTCGACGTCGTATTCATTGGCGAAGCCGAAGCCGCCGTGGAACTGCAGGCAGGCGTTGGCGGCTTCCCAGGACGCATCGGCGGCCAACAGCTTGGCCATGTTGGCCTGCGCGCCGCACGGCTGGTGCGCGTCGAACAGGCGGCAGGCCTCGAAGCGCATCAGGCTGGCGGCCTCGACGTTGATATAGGCGCGCGCGATGGGGAACTGCACGCCCTGGTTCTGGCCGATGGGGCGCCCGAACACGATGCGCTCCTTGGCGTAGGCGGCGACCTTGTCGACGAACCAGTAGCCGTCGCCGATGCATTCGGCCGCGATCAGCGTGCGCTCGGCATTCAGGCCGTCGAGGATGTACTTGAAGCCCTTGCCTTCCTCGCCGATCAGGTTCTCGGCCGGGATTTCGAGGTTGTCGAAGAACAGCTCGTTGGTCTCGTGGTTGACCATGTTGGGAATGGGGCGCACCTGCATGCCGTGCTTGACGGCGTGGTGCAGGTCCACCAGGAAGATCGACATGCCCTCGGACTTGCGGGTCACCTGGTCGAGCGGCGTGGTGCGCGCCAGCAGGATCATCAGGTCGGAATGCTGCACGCGCGAGATCCAGACCTTCTGCCCGTTGATCACGTAGCGGTCGCCGCGCCGCACGGCGGTGGTCTTGATCTTGGTGGTGTCCGTGCCGGTGGTGGGCTCGGTCACGCCCATCGACTGCAGGCGCAGTTCGCCGCTGGCGATGCGCGGCAGGTATTCACGCTTCTGGGCTTCCGAGCCATGGCGCAGCAGGGTGCCCATGTTGTACATCTGGCCATGGCAGGCGCCGGAGTTGCCGCCGCTGCGGTTGATTTCCTCCATGATGACCGAGGCCTCGGTCAGCCCCAGGCCGGAGCCGCCGTATTCCTGCGGGATCAGGGCGGCCAGCCAGCCGGCCTCGGTCAGGGCGCGCACGAATTCGTCCGGGTAGCCGCGCGCTTCGTCGACCTTGCGGAAGTATTCGCCGGGGAACTGGGCGCACAGGTCCCGCACGGCTTCGCGGATGTCCTGGTAGGAATGATTGGAGTCTGGCATGGCTGGGGCTCTATGATGACGCTGGCAAATAATCCGGCACTTTGCCCCAAGGCGGGGCGCCTTGCCAATTTATGATTGCTTAATACCGGCTTAGCAATTGCCGAAGAACAGGTTCCAGAGGACTCAATGGCGGGACATTTCGATCTCACCGATCTACAGCTCATTGTGCACATAGGCGACTGGCACAGCCTGACGCGCGCCGCGGAGAAAACCCATCTGTCGCTGCCGGCGGCCAGCACGCGCATCAAGAACCTGGAAGAGCATTTCGGCACTCAATTGCTGTACCGCACCAGCCAGGGAGTGACGCTGACCCCGGCGGGCGAGGCGCTGACCCGCCACGCGCGCACGGTCATGCGCCAGGTCGAGCAGCTGCGCGGCGACATGCAGGAATTCGCCCGGGGCGTGAAGGGCCACGTGCGGGTGCTGGCCAACACCACCGCCATGACCGAATTCATGCCGGCGGTGCTGGGGCGCTTCCTGGCGGCCCATCCGGACGTCAACGTCGAACTGCGCGAACGCCTCAGCTACCTGATCGTGCGGGCGGTGGCCGAAGGGTCAGCCGATCTCGGCATCGTGGCCGGCCATACCACGGACCAGAACCTGCAGTTCATTCCCTACCGCAAGGACCGGCTGGTGCTGGTGACCGCCGCCGCCCACCCGCTGGCCCGCGAATCGGCCGTGGCCTTCGCCGACACGCTCAACAACGACTACGTCGGCCTGTCGGAATGGAGCGCCATCCATCCGTTCCTGGTGCAGGCGGCCGCCGCGCTGGGGCGCACGTTCAAGTTCCGCGTCGAGGTCGGCAATTTCGAGGCCGTGTGCCGCATGATCGAGACCGGCGTGGGCATCGGCGTCATCCCCGAGTCCGTGGCGGCGCGCTATGCCCGCGCGCTGCAGGTCGCCATCGTGCCGCTGGTGGATGACTGGGCACTGCGCAAGCTGCAGATCTGCGTGCGCGACCTCGACGCGCTGCCGGCTTTCGCGCGCGAACTGGTCGACATGCTGGTGGCCGACATTCCCGCGGACCAGCGCGAAAACGGCGCGGACGGCGCTCCCTGAATGTCAAGAATCTGCCAAGTTCGCCCCGCATAATCGCGGCACCCCGCCACCCGGGCGGCGGCAACTCCATGTGGGCGTATGCGCAGAAACCTGAGTGTGAACCTGGCGCTGTCGGCGATGCTGGCGGTTTTCGTGGCATTGTTCGTGGCCGCGGCCGCCGGCGGCATCGGGCTGCTGCGCGACAATCGTGCCGACATCGAGGCGCTGGGCCGCGGCAACATCGAGCGGGCCGGCGACCTCAGCGACCTGGGCAGCCGGCTGTTCCAGGCGCGCGCCTGGCTGACCGACGCCAAGACCTATATGGAAGGCGGCCTGCAAGAGCAGCGCGACCAGGCGCTGGCCCGTTCGCAGGCACTGCTCGAGCAGGCCGCCGGCAGCCATGAGCGCCTGCGCGCCAACCCCGACACCAGCGCGCGGGGCGCCGCGCTGTTCGAGGCGGTGCAGGTGGCTTACACCGGGCTGGCCGGCGAGGCCCTGCTGCCGCTGCAGCAGGCGATACAGGGCTGGAATGGCATCGAGGCCAATCGCATCGTCGACCAGGCGCTGCCGATGCGCAGCGCCGCCTACCTGGACGCCGTCGAGGCATTCCAGGCGTATGCGCGCGCCCAGGGACAAGCGGCGGTGGCGCGCTCCAGCCGCGCGCTCGACCGGGCGGTCGCGGTGGCGGTGGTGTTATCGGGCCTGGTGGCGGCGCTGGGGCTCGGTTTCGGACTGGCATTCCGGCGGGTGCTGCTGCGGCCGCTGGTGCAGGCCGGCGCCCATTTCGACCGCATCGCCGACGGCGACTTGAGCGCCGCCATCGCGGCGCGCGGCGCCAACGAGATCGGCGTGCTGTATTCGGCGATGCGCCGCATGCAGGCGGGCCTGACCGCGGCCGTCGCGGCGGTGCGGAGCGGGGTCGAGGAAATCCACCTCGGCGCGCGCGAGATCGCCGCCGGCAACGGCCAGACGTCCGATCGCATCGCCGGCCAGGCCGGGGCCTTGCAGGAGACGGCCGCCAACATGGCGGCCCTGGCAGGCATGGTGCGCCGCACCGCCGATCAGGCCGACCAGGCGCGCGGCGAGGCCGCCGAAGCCGCCCGCCTGGCCGAGCGTGGCGGCCTGGCCATGGCAACCGTCATTGGCGCCATGGAGAACATCGCCGCCGATACGCGGCGCATCGAGGCCATCGTCGAGGTGGTCGACAGCATCGCGTTCCGTACCAACATCCTGGCGTTGAACGCCGCGGTCGAGGCGGCTCACGCCGGCGAGCAGGGCAGGGGCTTCGCGGTGGTGGCCGGCGAGGTGCGCCTGCTGGCGCAACGCAGCGCGCAGGCCGCCAACGAGATCCGCGCCCTGATCCAGGCGGCGGCGCAGGGGGTGAGCGATGGCGTGTGCCAGGCCGGGACGGCGGGCGACGCGGTGCGCGAGGCGGTTGCCTCGGCGGGCCGGGTGACCCGGCTGGTATCCGGGATCACCGAGGCCGCGGCCAGGCAGGCCGCGGGCATCGAGTCGGTGAACGACGCGGTGGCCCGGTTCGAGCGCGCCACCCAGGAGAACGCGGCCATGGTGGAGCAGACCGCCGCGGCGGCGGCCGCCCTGGAAGACCAGGCGGCGGCGCTGCAGGACGCCGTGGCGGTGTTCCGGTTGGCGAGCGGCGCGCAGCCGCCCGCCGGCGCGGCGCCGCGTCCGTCCGCCGCGCCCCTGCGGCTGGCCGCGACGCCAGGCTGAGGCGCCCGCGCGTCTACAATGGCGGCATGACATCGACGAATCTTCAAACCGCCCTGGGCCGGGTCGTGCTGGCCTCGAACAACCCCGGCAAGCTGCGCGAGTTTTCCGCCTTGTTCGCGCCGCTGGGCATCGAACTGGTGCCGCAAGGCGAACTGGGGGTGCCCGAGGCCGAGGAGCCGCACGTCACCTTTGTCGAGAACGCGCTGGCCAAGGCGCGCCATGCCAGCCGGCTGACCGGCCTGCCGGCACTGGCCGACGATTCCGGCCTGTGCGTGGCGGCGCTCGATGGCGCGCCGGGCGTATATTCCGCCCGCTATGCGCAGCTCGGCAATCCGGCCGCGGCGCGCAGCGATTCCGCCAACAACGCGCTGCTGGTCAGCAAGCTGGCGGGCGTTGCCGACCGGCGCGCCTGGTACGTGGCGCTGCTGGTGCTGGTGCGCGCCCATGATGATCCGCAGCCGCTGATCGGCGAAGGCCTGTGGCAGGGCGAGATCGTCGACGCGCCGCGCGGCGAAAACGGCTTTGGCTACGACCCGCACTTCCTGCTGCCCGACCTGGGCCGCACCGCCGCCGAACTGGAGCCGGCCGAGAAAAACCGGACCAGCCATCGTGCTCGCGCCCTGCGCCAGTTGCTCGACAAGTTCGCCCAGTCCTGATCCCCGGCACGGCGTTTTCATCGTGGCGATAACCATTCCCATCCACCAGGCGGGCGCCGGGTCCCGGGCCCGCGTGGTCACGCCGGCCGGTGCGGCGCTTACCAGCCTGCCGCCGCTGTCGGTCTATGTGCACGTGCCCTGGTGCGTGCGCAAGTGTCCCTATTGCGATTTCAATTCGCATGCAATGCCGGCCGAACTGCCGGAGCGCGCCTACCTGGACGCCTTGCGCGCCGACCTGGAGCAGGCGCTGCCGTCGGTCTGGGGCCGCCAGGTGATTTCCGTATTCATCGGCGGCGGCACGCCCAGCCTGCTGTCGGCCGCCGGGCTGGACGAATTGCTGGCCATGCTGCGAGCCTGTCTCAACTTGCTGCCCGACGCCGAAATCACCATGGAGGCCAACCCGGGCACGGCCGAGGCGGGGCGGTTTCGCGATTACGCGGCCAGCGGCGTCAACCGGCTGTCGCTGGGCATCCAGAGTTTCGACGACGCGCAGCTTGCCAAGCTGGGCCGCATCCACGACGCGGCGCAGGCGCGCGCCGCCATCGAGATGGCGCAGCGCGCCGTGGCGCGGGTCAACCTCGACCTGATGTTCGCCCTGCCGGGCCAGGACATGGACGGCTGCCTCGACGACCTGCGGCAGGCGCTGTCGCATGGCACCGAGCACCTGTCGCTGTATCACCTGACGCTGGAGCCGAACACGGTCTTCGCCAAGTACCCGCCGCAACTGCCGGACGACGACGCCAGCGCCGCCATGCAGGATGCGATCGAGGCGCGCCTCGAAGAGGCCGGGCTGCATCGCTACGAGGTCTCGGCGTATGCCCGCACGGGCGCGCGCTGCCGCCACAATCTCAATTATTGGGAATTTGGCGACTACCTCGGGCTGGGGCCGGGCGCGCACGGCAAGCTGTCGTTCCACGACCGCATCGTGCGCGAGGCGCGCCTGCGCAATCCGGAATCATGGATGGCCCGGGCCCAGGCCCGCGACGGCAGCCATATCGCCGAGACGCGCGCCGTGGGGCCAGGCGAGTTGCCATTCGAGTTCATGTTGAACGCGCTGCGCCTGAAAGAGGGCGTGCCTGCTTCTTCCTTCAGCGAACGCACCGGGCTGTCGCTGGCGGCCATTGCGCCCGCCCTGCAGGCTGCCAGCACGCGCGGCCTGCTCGATCCCGACCCCACCCGCTTGCGCGCCACCCCATTAGGCTGGCGGTTCCTCAACGACCTGCAGGAAATGTTCCTGTAATCCGTGTTGCACCATAATGGTGCTTTGATGCGCCATGTTTTGCACTATTATGGTGCCTTGATGCCCCTCCATGGCGTGCATGGGGCGGCGATGCCCCGTGTTGGAACTTGGCACGCATATTGCTTCCGTCTGTTTATGCCAGCCGGACCTGGGCGCAGCCCCCGGCGCTTTTATCACATGGAGATGACATGGCAAGCCCGAAAGACATCCTGAAACAGATCGCCGACAACGAAGTCAAGTTCGTGGACTTCCGTTTCACCGATACGGTCGGCCGCGAACACCACGTGTCCGTGCCGACGACCGCCGTCGACGAGGACAAGCTGGAAAGCGGCCAGGCGTTCGACGGTTCGTCGATTCCGGGCTGGAAGGGCATCGAGGCTTCCGACATGCTGCTCATCCCCGACCTGGATACGGCCAACCTCGATCCGTTCCGCGAAGAACCCACGCTGATCCTGAGCTGCGACGTGGTCGAGCCTTCCGACCTGAAGGGCTACGATCGCGATCCGCGCTCGCTGGCCAAGCGCGCCGAAGCCTACCTGAAGTCCTCCGGCCTGGGCGACACCGCCTACTTCGGCCCGGAACCCGAGTTTTTCGTGTTCGACGGCGTGACCTGGAACACCGACATGTCCGGCACCTTCGTGAAGATCAAGTCCGAAGAAGCCTCGTGGTCGTCGGCGATGGAGTTCGAAGGTGGCAACATGGGCCATCGTCCGGCCGTCAAGGGTGGCTATTTCCCCGTGCCGCCGGTCGATTCCTTCCAGGACATGCGTTCCGAAATGTGCCTGCTGCTGGAACAAATGGGCGTGCCGGTGGAAGTGCACCACCACGAGGTGGCGGGCCCGGGCCAGCTGGAGATCGGCACCAAGTTCAGCACGCTGGTCAAGCGCGCCGACTGGACCCAGATCCTGAAGTACGTCGTGCACAACGTGGCGCATGCCTACGGCAAGACCGCCACCTTCATGCCCAAACCCGTTGTTGGCGACAACGGCTCCGGCATGCACGTGCACCAGTCCATCTGGAAGGACGGCCAGAACCTGTTCGCCGGCAACGGCTATGCCGGCCTGTCCGAGTTCGCCATGTACTACATCGGCGGCATCATCAAGCACGCCCGCGCGCTGAACGCCATCACCAACCCCGGCACCAACTCGTACAAGCGCCTCGTCCCGCACTTCGAGGCCCCGGTCAAGCTGGCCTACTCGGCGCGCAACCGTTCGGCGTCGATCCGCATCCCGTACGTCGGCAATCCGAAGGCCCGCCGCGTCGAGACGCGCTTCCCGGACCCCCTGGCCAACCCGTACCTGGCTTTCTCGGCCCTGATGATGGCCGGCCTGGACGGCGTGCAGAACAAGATCCACCCGGGCGACCCGGCCGACAAGAACCTGTACGACCTGCCGCCGGAAGAAGACGCCAAGATCCCGACGGTGTGCGCGTCGCTGGACCAGGCGCTCGAGGCGCTGGACAAGGACCGCGAGTTCCTGACGCGCGGCGGCGTGTTCAGCAACGACATGATCGATGCCTACCTGGCCCTGAAGGAAGGCGAGGTCCAGCGTCTGCGCATGACCACGCATCCGGTCGAGTTCGACATGTACTACAGCCTGTAATGTCGTCCGCCAGGTCCGCCGACGGCCTTGGGCCGGGCGGGCTCTGGCAGGGGCGGGCGGGCCGGTCCGCCGGCCCGTCCTGCCCCGGTGCTGCAAATGATGAATGTAGACGCGTTTGATTTACTGGCCACATCCGTCTTGCTGCTGAACGAGCGGGGGCATATCGAGCAGGCCAACGCCGCGGCGGAAGACCTGTTCGGGCGGTCCCGCAAGCAATTGCGCGGCCTGTCGGCGGCCACGCTGTTCGGCCATCCCGAGGCGCTGCAGTCTTCCATCGATCGCGCCGTGGCGGGCCGGTTCGCCGATGTGCGGCAATTGTCCTCGCTGCGCCGGGCCGGTGAGTCGGTGGAGGTCACCGTGACCACGGTGTCGCTGTCCGGGCAGCCCTGGCCGGTGCTGGTCGAGGCGCGCGAAATCGAACAGCGCGTGCTGGCCGACCGCAACCACCGCCTGGTCGAGGAAATAGAGGCGCACCGCGAATTGCTGCGCAACCTCGCGCACGAAGTCAAGAACCCCCTGGGCGGCCTGCGCGGCGCGGCCCAGTTGCTGGAAGCCGAGCTGCCCGACGCCGCCCTGGCCGAATACACCCAGGTCATCATTTCCGAGGCCGATCGCCTGCAGGTGCTGGTCGACCGCCTGAGCGGCCCGCAGCGCGTGCCGCTGGCCGCGCGCCCGGTCAACATCCACGAGATCTGCGAACGCGTGTGCGCCCTGATCCAGGCGGAATTCCGCGACAAGGTGGCGCTGGTGCGCGACTACGACGCCTCGGTGCCGGACCTGCAGGGCGACGCCGCGCGGCTGATGCAGGCGGTGCTGAACGTGGCGCGCAATGCCGCGCAGGAGCTTGCCCTGCAGCAGCCGGGCGCCGATGTGCCGCCGCCGCAGATCACGCTGCGCACGCGGGTGGCGCGGCAGGTGCTGCTGGCGCATCGCCAGCACCGCCTGGCGCTGGTGCTGGCCATCATCGACAACGGCCCCGGCGTGCCCGAGTCGATCCGCGACCGCATCTTCCACCCGCTGGTCACCGCCCGGCCCGGCGGCACCGGCCTGGGCCTGAGCCTGGCCCAGGATTTCGTGCAGCAGCACGGAGGCATTATCGAATTCGAATCCCGCCCCAGGCACACTGAATTCCGTCTGGTGTTACCGATGGAGCAGCCACTGTGAGCAAGCCAGTTTGGATCGTGGACGATGACCAGGCCATCCGCTGGGTCCTGGAAAAGGCGCTGGCCCGTGCTGGCGTGCCCACGCGCAGCTTCGCGCAGGCGGCCGACGTGCTGGAGGCGCTGGCCGCCGGCGCCCCGGCCGCGCTGGTGTCCGATATCCGCATGCCGGGCGGCGATGGCCTGAGCCTGCTGCGCCAGATCAAGGAACGCCATCCGCGCCTGCCGGTCATCGTGATGACGGCGTTCGCCGACCTGGACAGCACGGTATCGGCATTCCAGGGCGGCGCCTTCGATTACCTGGCCAAGCCGTTCGACGTCAACGAGGCGGTGGCGCTGATCGAGCGCGCCGTGCAGGAAGGCTCGCCCGAGCAGGCCGGCGCCGGCGACGGGGAAACGGAGCCGGCGCAGAACAACGAGCGCTGGATGATGACGCAGTCGTCCTCTACCGCAATGCAGGAAGTGTTCCGGGCCATCGGCCGCCTGGCGCAATCCAAGGTCACCGTGCTGATCACCGGCGAGTCGGGTACCGGCAAGGAACTGGTGGCGCGGGCGTTGCACGGCCATGGCGCGCGCGCCGGCGGGCCGTTCGTGGCGTTGAACGCGGCCGCCATCCCGCGCGACCTGCTCGAGGCCGAGCTGTTCGGCCATGAGCGCGGCGCCTTCACCGGCGCCAATACGCTGCGGCGCGGGCGCTTCGAGGAGGCCCATGGCGGCACGCTGTTCCTGGACGAAATCGGCGACATGCCGATCGAGCTGCAGACGCGCCTGCTGCGGGTATTGGCCGAAGGCAGTTTCTATCGTGTGGGCGGCGCCCAGCCGGTGCGGGTCGATGTGCGCATCGTGGCCGCCACCCACCAGCCGCTGGAGCAGCGCGTGGAGCAGGGACTGTTCCGCGAAGACCTGTTCCATCGGCTGAACGTCATCCGCCTGCGCCTGCCGCCCCTGCGCGAGCGGGTCGAGGATATTCCCGCGCTGGCCAACCATTTCCTGGCGGCCAGCGCGCGCTCGCTGGGCGTGCCGGTCAAGCGCCTGACGCCGGATGCCGTGGCCGTGCTGACGCGCTTCGATTTTCCCGGCAACGTGCGCCAGCTGGAAAACTTCTGCCATTGGCTGACGGTGATGGCGCCGGGCCAGGTCGTCGAGCGGGCCGACTTGCCGCCCGAGATCCGGGCCATGGAATTGCAGGCGCCGGGGTCCGCCAGCGCGCCCGTGCAAGTCGCCGGCAATGCATCGCCGCCGGCCATGGCGGCTGCCGCGGTCTCGAGCGCAGTCGCCGGCGCGGACTGGCAAGCCGCCTTGCTGCGCGAGGCGCAGCACCGGCTCGAGCGCGGCGAACCCGCCGTGATGGCCACGTTGACGCGCCAGTTCGAGCGCATCCTGCTGCAAAGCGCTTTGGATGCCAGCCGCGGCAGGCGCGTCGAGGCGGCCGCGCGCCTGGGCATCGGGCGCAACACCATCACGCGCAAGCTGCGCGAGCTCGGCATAGAAGAGTAGGGTAGCGGCTGGCGCCGCGGGTATGGTGCAATAGGTCCTCCATTGCCCGCAGGAGGATGCCGTGCCCGACCGCCAGGCGACCAAGCAACCCGCGACGACTGCCCGCCAGGCTGCGTGGTCGCCCGACTCCATCCCGGCTGTTCCGCACATGGAGGACGCCGGGCTGGCGCTGCTGCGGGAGCGCCTGGCGCGGGTACGGACCTATCTCGAGTACGGATCGGGGGGCAGTTCGCTGATGGCGGCCCAGGCCGGGGTGCGGCGCATCTATTCTGTGGATACCGACAGGCAGTTCCTGCACGCGGTGCGGCAGCGCCTGCTGGCCGACGGTGTACCGCGCCGGCGTTTCGTGCCGGTCTATGCGAACATCGGCGCGACAGGCGCTTGGGGCCGGCCCAAGAATGACAAGCATGCCACCCTGTGGCCACGCTACTGTGCGGAACCGTGGCGCAAGCTGCGGCACGCCGGCGACGACCCGGACCTGATCCTGATCGACGGCCGCTTCCGCGTGGCGGCGTTCCTGATGTCGGTGCTGATGGCCAAGCCGGGCTGCATCGTGCTGTTCGACGACTATTTCATCCGGCCGTACTACCACGTGATTGAGAACCACCTGAAGCCGACCTGGCAGGCGGGCCGCATGGCGGAATTCACCGTCGAGCCGCTGGCCGACCGGGACCAGGCGTTGTTCGATGTGATGGCGTATTGCACTGACTCGCGGTGAGGATGCCCATGGGGGCATGGCGGTGGCCTGGGAAGGGGGGGAGGCCTCCTGGGTGGGGTCGTGTTCTTGAGGCGTCCTGGGCCGGGTTGGGGCGTGCGGGCCGGTCACGTCGGTCGGCTCGGGCGCGCCACCAGGCGCCCTCGGCCCCCTGCGGGGGCTGCCCTCGCTCCAACTGACCGGCCCGCACGCCCCAACCCCGCCCAGGACTCACAGCAGCGGCATGCCCAGGTCTGCCGGCGCGCTGTCGAAATTTTTGGGGGGCTGCGTAGTGCCGTCGCGTCGGTTTCTTGCCCAGAGACGCTATCACACCCAGGTGTCAGACACCCCTTGCGCACAGCCTGCTCTTGACGAGACGACGCGCATGGGGTGTCTGACACCAACATGAGGCGTCGATGCCTCGACCAGAGATGCTGTGAGCCCACGCCTGCCGGCGGGACCCGGGCGGCCAGTTGGAGGGAGGGCAGCCCCCGCAGGGGGCCGAGGGCGCCTGCTGGCGCGCCCGAGCCGACCGACGTGGCCGCCCGGGTCCCGCCGGCAGGCGTGGGCGCCTCAAGAACCCACTACCCGACCAGCTGCGAAGGCATCCCCACCGTTAGGCCCCCAACAGACTGGCGCACAAGCGCGGCGAGCGCAGTTTCTGCAGCCACCATTTGAGCGCCTGTCCCGGTGCCCGGTCGCGCCAGGCATAGACCAGTTGCTCGGTGATCGGCACCGCGTCGTCCGTGGCGCATTGCACCAGCTCGCCCCGCGTGATGTATGGCGCGGCCAGCGTCAGCGGCAGATAGCCGCAGCCCAGGCCGCGCACCTGCGCGTCGATCTTCGCCTGCATGTCGGGCATGACGATCAGCGGCTGCTCGCTGAGCAGGCCGCGCGTGCGCGGCGGCAGGTCGCGCGAGGTGTCGGCCACCACCACGGCGCAATAGGCCGCGATGTCGGCGGCCGCCAACGGGCGGCGCAGCGCCGCCAGCGGGTGGTGCGGAGCCACGCAGAACGCGAACTGCACCTGCCCCATGGGCTGCGAATGATAGGCCCCCGACGGCGCGCCCGAGGCGTCCGCGCCTATCACCAGGTCGGCGCGGCCCGAAGCCAGGGCGTCCCAGTTGCCGCTCAGCACTTCAGTGGACAGCCGCAGCGTGGTGACGGCGGCCATCTCCCGGAACCCCTCGACCAGGTCGTACAGCGGCGCCCGCGGCAGCACGGCGCTGGCGGCCACGCGCAGTTCCAGCTCCCAGCCGGTCGCCACCCGCTTGACCCGGCCCGCCAGGGCGTCCAGCGACTGCAGCACCTGGCGGCCGTCATGCAGCAGGGTTTCCCCGGCCGGCGTCAGGCGGGCGCGGTGCCCGCTGCGGTCGAACAGCAGCACATCGAGTGCGTCTTCCAGCTTGCGCACCGCATAGGTCACCGCCGACGGCACCTTGTCGAGCTCCCGCGCGGCCTTGGCAAAACTGCCGTGCCGCGCAATGGCGTCGACCATGTACAGCAATTCAGGCGTGATGGCTTGCATGGCGCGGGTATTCATTCAAATAAATTGAATGATCTCATCAAAACGCTTCAGCCTCAATATCGCTGCCCCGGCGCACAATGCCTTCATTGGTGGTGCGCAAAGCGGCATACGCCACCGCAACCACTTCAACTTATTTGCAAGGAGCCCATCATGCTGACCCTGCGCCGCAGCAACGAACGCGGCCATGCCAACCACGGCTGGCTCGACACCCACCACACCTTTTCCTTCGCCAACTACTACGATCCGGCGCACATGGGCTTCGGTCCGCTGCGCGTGATCAACGACGACCGCATCGCCGCCGGCCGCGGCTTCGGCACGCACGGGCACCGCGACATGGAAATCATTACCTATGTGCTGGAGGGCGCCGTGGCCCACAAGGACAGCATGGGCAGCGGCTCGACCATCGAGCCCGGCAACGTGCAGCGCATGAGCGCGGGCCGCGGGGTGCTGCATTCGGAGTTCAACCCGCTGGACGACCGGCCCACGCACCTGTTGCAGATCTGGATCGAGCCCGACGTGGCCGGCATCGCGCCCGAATACGAGGAACTCAGCGTACCCGAGGCGGAAAAGCGCGGGCGCCTGCGCCAGGTGGCCTCGCCGGACGGCGCCGACGGGTCGATGCGCATACACCAGGATGCGCGGGTGTACGCCGGGCTGTTCGACGGCGCGGAACGGGCCGAGCTGCCGCTGGCGGCCGGCCGGCGCGCCTGGGTGCACGTGGCGCGCGGCAAGGTCGTCGTCAATGGCCAGGCGCTGGCGGCCGGCGACGGGCTGGCCTTGACCGACGAGGCCGCGGTCGCGATCCGCGACGGCGAACAGGCCGAAGTGCTGGTCTTCGACCTGGCGTAAGCGCTATCTTGGCGTAAATCCCCGGCGCCAGGCATTCCGGGCCTGGCGCCGGCATCAACCCGCATCACATCGGCAGGGGCGGATCCTGCCCCGTCAACCAGGAGCTCAGCATGTCCCTTGTCGAAACTCTCGTCATTCCCCGTACCAGCGATCTGGGCGGCGGCCTGGAGGTGCGCCGCGCGCTGCCGTCGGCCCAGCGCCGCACGGTCGGCCCGTTTGTCTTCCTCGATGAAATGGGGCCGGCGCTGTTCGCGCCGGGTGCTGGCGTGGACGTGCGCCCGCACCCGCACATCGGCCTGTCGACCGTCACCTACCTGTACGAAGGGGCCATGATGCACCGCGACGGGGCCGGCCATGTGCAGGAAATCCGGCCCGGCGAAGTGAACTGGATGACGGCCGGCCGCGGCATCGTGCATTCCGAACGCACGCCGGACGCCCAGCGGCAGGCGGGCCAGCAATTGGCCGGGCTGCAATTGTGGGTGGGCCTGCCGGCCAGCCACGAAGAGACCGATCCCGGCTTCGTGCATTACGGGCTGGATGCCCAGCCGGTGGTCGAAGGCGAGGGCGTGCGCGCGCAAGTGGTGGCCGGCTCGCTGTTCGGCCGGGCCTCAGCGGTCCGGACCCTGTCGCCGCTGTTCTTCGGCGACATCGCCTTGCAGGCGGGCGCCAGGGTCGTCGTACAGCCTGAGTACGAAGAGCGCGCCGCCTATCTAAGCCGGGGCGCGGTGGAGGTGGACGGGCAGGTCTACCAGCCCGGCCAGTTGCTGGTGTTTGCCGCTGGCCGGCCGGTTACCATCCGGGCCGTCGATGCCGCGCGCCTGGCGGTGCTGGGAGGCGAGCCGTTGGACGGCCCACGCTTCGTGTGGTGGAACTTCGTTTCCAGCAGCAAGGACCGCATCGAGCAGGCCAAGCAGGACTGGCAACGCGACCGCTTCGGCCAGGTGGTGCCGGGCGACGAGACGGAGTACATCCCGCTGCCGGCGCCGCGCTCCTGAGGCCTACATGCCGCGCGCGTAGGCCTGCTGGCGCTGGGCCACCAGCGCCTCGCGCCGCACGAAGTCGCGCACGAAACCATCGGCCGGATGATGGTGCAGGTTGTACGGGGTGTCCCACTGCACGATCCGGCCTTCGCTCATGACGCCGATGCGGTCGGCGATGGCAAACGCCTCTGCCTGGTTGTGCGTCACCAGGATGGCGGTGTGGCCGGTGGATTTGAGGATGTCGCGCACCTCGAAGGCCAGCCGCTCGCGCGTATCCACGTCCAGGTTCGAGAACGGTTCGTCCAGCAGCAGCAGGTCGGGCGACGGCGCCAGCGCGCGGGCCAGTGCCACGCGCTGTTGCTGACCGCCGGAGATCTCGTGCGGGTAGCTGTCCGCCGAGGCCGACAGGCCCACCATGTCCAGCATCTCGCGCACGCGGGCGGCGCGTGCGGCGCGGTCCAGCTTGCGCAGCCCGAAGGCGACGTTCTCGGCCGCCGTCAGGTGCGGGAACAGGGCATAGTCCTGGAACATCATGCCCACGCGCCGCAGTTCGGGCGCGACCTGCACGGTGGGAGAGGAAATGATGTTGCCGTCCAGCGCGATATGCCCGGCGCGCACCGGCTCGAAGCCGGCAATGGCGCGCAGGATGGTGGTCTTGCCGCAGCCGGACTCGCCCAGCAGGCAGCCGATATGGCCGGCCGGCAAGGCCAGCGAGAGGTCGCGCACCACTGGCCGCAGCCCTTGCGGCGTGTCGTAGGCCAGATGGATATGGTCGAGTTCAAGCAGGTCGGGCACGATATCAATGTCCCATTTTCAGATTGGTGCGGGCCAGCAGGATGACCGGCAGCAGGCCGGCGAGCACGATCGCCAGCGCCGCGACGGCGCCTTCTTCGTAGGTGCCGCGCGCGGCTTCGGCATACAGCCAGGTGGCCAGCGTCTCGAAGTTCAGGGGCCGCAGCAGCAGGGTGGCGGGCAGTTCCTTCATGGTGTCGACGAACACCAGCAGAGCGCTGGCCGCGAGGGCCGGGCGCAGCAGGGGCAGGTGCACGCGGCGCAGCGTGCCGCCGGCGGTCTCGCCCAGCAGCCGCGAGGCCTGTTCGAGCGACGCGGGAATGCGCGCCAGCCCGGCCTCGACGCCGCCCACTGAAACCGCCAGGAAGCGCATCGTGTACGCGCAGACCAGCGCCCCGGACGAACCCATCAGCAGCAGGCCGCTGCTGCCGAACACTGCGCCCAGCTGCCGGTCGATCCAGGTGAAGGGCATCAGCAGGCCGATGGCCAGCACCGTGCCGGGCACGGCATAACCCAGGCTGGCGATGCGCGCGCAGGCCCGGCCCGGATTGAAGCGGGCGCTCTCGCGCAGCGTGCGCCCGGCCCAGGCCACCACCAGGCCGCAACCCAGTGTCACCACCGTGGCGACGAAGGCGATGGACAGCGTGTTGGCCAGGCCGTCGAGCAACTGGTCGGAGACGCCGCCCACCAGGTGCAGGCGCTTATAGGTCTCGACCACCAGGTACCAGGCCGGCGCCACGAAGCCCAGCAGCACCGGGATCCAGCCCAGCGCTATCGCCAGCAAGGCGGCGCCGCCGCGCAGGCGGCGTGGTTGCATGGGGCGCATGCGCTGGGTGTTGGCATAGCGCTGGCGCTTGCGGCCATGGCGTTCCAGCAGGATCAGCCCGACCACGATGGCCAGCATGGTCAGCGCGATCTGGGCGGCGCTGGCCAGGTCCGAGCGGGTGATCCAGGTCGTGTACACGGAGACGGTCAGGGTCTGCACCCCGAGGAATTCCGAGGCGCCGATGTCGTTCAGCGTCTCGAGCAGCGCCAGGCTGGCGCCGACCGCGATGGCCGGCCGCGCCAGCGGCAGCGCCACGCGCACGAATACGCCGACGCGCCCGGCGCCGAGCGTGCGCGCCGCTTCCAGCAGGCTGGCGGCCTGGGTCATGAACATGACCCGGGTGCTCAGGTAGACGTAGGGATACAGGACGAAGCCCAGCACGAAAATGGCGCCGTAGATCGAGCGCAGGTCGGGCAGGCGGAACTGGCGCGGGCTGTCATAGCCCAGCAGTTCGCGTATGGCCGTCTGGATCGGCCCGATGGGGTGCAGCAGGTCCAGGTAGGCGAAGGCGATAATGTAGGTCGGCACCGCCAGCGGCAGCAGCAGCGCCCAGGTCAGCATCCGGCGGGTGGGGAACTCGTAGGCGGTTACCAGCCAGGCCGCGCCGGTCCCCAGGCAGGTGACCAGGATGCCGACCCCGGCCAGCAGCATGGCCGTGTTGGCCAGGGCCTGCGGCAGCACGTAGCTGGCCAGGTGGGTCCAGTGCGACAGATTGGCGTGCAGGGCTTCCCAGGCCAGCGCGCCCAGGGGCAGCAGGACCGCCAGCGCGATCAGCGCGGCGCCCGCCAGCCAGCCGGCGCCGCGTTCGAGACCGCGCGGACGCCATGGGCGGGGCAATGTGTCAGTAGGCATGCTTCAACAACATAGCGTGGGCCAGCGCGGGCCCACCAGAAAAACGCGCGCCGAAAAAGCCGATGTCAGGCTCCTTGCGGAGCCTGACACCCAGGCGCGGCGGCCGCCCCGCGTGGGCGGCATCGCGATCACTGGTCGAAGCCGACCTTGTCGACCAGTTCGCTGGCCTGCTTGCGATACTTGGCGATTTCGGCCACGGGCAGCGAGTCGACCTTCAGTTCGCCGAAGCTGGCCACCACCGGATCGAGCTGGACGCCCTTGCGGATGGGGTACTCGTAGTTGGCGCGGGCGTACAGCGCCTGGGCCGGCTCGGAAACCAGGAATTCCAGCAGCTTGATGGCGTTTTCCTTGTTGGGCGCGTGTGCCGCCACCGCGGCGCCGCTGATGTTCACATGCGTGCCCGAACCGCCGTTCTTGAACGTGGGACGCACCACCTTGATGGCGTCGCCCCACTTGCGGGCGTCGGTGCCGGGCTCGGCGTTCTTCATGTGGCCCACATAGTAAGCGTTGGCAATGCCGATGTCGCAAATGCCGCCGAGGATGTCGCGCGCCACGTCGCGGTCGCCGCCGGCGGCCTTGCGGGCCAGGTTGGCCTTGACGCCGCGCAGCCACTTTTCGGTGGCTTCGGCGCCGTCGTGGGCGATCATGGCCGCCACCAGGGCAGTGTTGTAGGGGTGCTGGCCCGAGCGGATGCAGACCTTGTCCTTCCACTTGGGGTCGGCCAGGTCCTCGTAGTGGAAGCTGTCGAGCTTCACTTCGTTGGCCACGTACAGCACCCGGTCGCGCAGCGACAGGCTGTACCATTTGCCGTCGGCCCCGCGCAGGTTGGCGGGAATCACCGAATTCAGCGTCTCGGACTGGATCGGTTGGGTGATGCCGCCGTCGACCAGGTCGATCAGGTTGCCGATGTCGACGGTCATCAGGACGTCGGCCGGCGACTGCGCGCCCTCGGCCTTGACGCGCTCGAGCAGGCCGTCCTTGATGAAGACGGTGTTGACCTTGATGCCGCTTTCCTTGGTGAAGGCATCCAGCATGGGCTGGATCAGCTTCGGCTCGCGGGTGGTATAGAGGCTGACTTCATCGGCCGCCATGGCCGGGGCGGCCAGGGTGGCGGCGGCCAGCGCCAGCGCGCCCAGCAGCGGGGTCAGGGAAGAGCGTCGGGTCGACATAGGGGCGGGGCTCCAGTGCGTTGCAGCAGGGATGCGCGGGCCCAAACGGGGCTGCGGATGCATCCGTTAACGAAAATGATTATCAAGTGGATGCGACAATACCAGGAAGCCGCGGACCGTTCAACTTATCGTCAGTTGTGCCCAGGAGTCCCCTGATTTCTATCAAAAGGTTATAAGGGCATTACGGATTAATGAGAGCGGTTATCAAGCAGTCGCGGTAAAATAGGGAAAACCCTTAAGCCCGCGCCCGCCTTTTGCACGGCGTGGAATCCCACTCGGCGCACGTGGTGCGTTGATTCTTTCTCAACGGACATGGCAGCTTTCAACACCGAGCGCGTACTGAGCGTGCATCACTGGAACGATACGCTTTTTTCCTTCACCACCACGCGCGACGCCGCGTTGCGCTTCCACAATGGCCACTTCGTCATGATCGGCCTGGAAGTCGAAGGCAAGCCCCTGATGCGGGCCTACAGCATCGCCAGCGCCAACTACGAAGAAAACCTGGAATTCCTCAGCATCAAGGTGCAGAACGGCCCGCTCACCTCGCGCCTTCAGCACCTGAAGGAAGGCGACACCATCCTGGTCAGCCGCAAGCCGGTCGGCACCCTGGTGGTCGACGACCTCAAGCCCGGCAAGCACTTGTTCCTGTTCGGCACCGGCACCGGCCTGGCGCCCTTCATGAGCATCATCAAGGATCCGGACGTCTACGAACGCTTCGAAAAGGTCGTGCTGGTGCACGGCGTGCGCTGGGTCAGCGAACTGGCCTACGCTGACTTCATCGAAAAGGAACTCCCCAACAACGAGTTCTTCGGCGACGTGGTGCGGGAAAAGCTCGTCTACTACCCCACGGTCACGCGCGAGCCGTTCCGTAACCAAGGCCGCATCACGCAGCTCATCGAAAACGGCAAGCTGTGCCAGGACATCGGCCTGCCGCAGATCAACCCCGAAACCGACCGCGCCATGCTTTGCGGCAGCCCGCATATGCTGGCCGACATCAGCGCCATGCTCGACGCGCGGGGCTTCCAGGTTTCGCCCGGCGTGGGCGAACCCGGCGACTACGTGGTCGAACGGGCCTTCGTCGAAAAATGATCGCCCGCCGCCCCCCCGGGGCGGCGGTCATGGCGGCGGGCCGTTCAGGCCCGCGATTGCCCGATGGCGGCGCCCGTTTGTGGCGCCGTCGTGTTTTCCAGCTGCGCGCGCTTGCCGATGCCAAGGCGCTGCGCCACGATACCCATGATCACGATCACGCCGGCCAGGGCCGAGGTGTAGACTACTTCGGTGCGATAGGTGCCTTCGACGATCATGGTCGCCAGCGCGGCGACGATGCACACGATCACGGCGTACGTCAGCCATGGGAACAGCCACATCTTGAACCGGAGCTCGACGCCTTCGGCCTGCAGGCGGTAGCGCATGCGCAGTTGCGAGCAGGCGATCACCAGGTAGACGAACAGCGCGATCGTGCCGGTGGCCTGCATCAGCACGTCGTAGAGGTCCATCTGGGAAGTCGCCATGAGCCAGACGGCGGCGAATGCGAACACGCTGGAAACCAGCACCCCGATGTACGGCGCGCCGGTGCGGCGGCCGGTGGTCTGCATGACGCGGTGCGCGTCGCCGCGCCGCGCCAGCGAATAGAGCATGCGCGACGCGGTGTAGAGCGCCGAGTTGAAGCAGCTGCACACCGATGTCAGCACGACGAAATTGACGATGGCCTGGGCGTGGGGAATGCCCAGCACGTTCAGGGCGACGTTATAGCTGCCATGCGTCGGCTGGGCCAGCGCGGGCTCGTTGTAGGGCACCAGGCAGACGACAATGAAGATCGAGCCGACGTAGAAAAGGCAGATGCGCCAGACGACTGACTTGATGGTCCTGACGATTTCCTTGCTGGGATTGGCCGATTCGGCCGCCGCCACCGTGACGATTTCCGCGCCGATGAAGGCAAACATGACACCCAGCAGCGCGACCACCACCGATTTGGCGCCGTTGGGCATGAAGCCCTGCGCGGTGAGCTGCGAGACGCCGCGCGCCGCGCCCCATGGCCACAGGTGCATGATCGCCAGGCTGCCGACGACCAGAAAGAGCACGATGGCGCCGACCTTGATCAGGGCGAACCAGAATTCGAACTCGCCGTAGTTGCGCACATTCATGAAATTGACGGCGACCAGCGATACCGTGACCAGCAGCGCGTAGCCCCAGTCCGGGACGAAAGGGAACCAGTCGTGCAGGATCTGGCCGGCCACATAGGCTTCCCAGCCCATGAGCAGCGCCCAGAAGTACCAGTACAGCCAGCCGATGGTGAAGCCGGCCCAGCGGCCGATGGCGCGGTCCGCATAGGTGGAGAACGAGCCGGTGTCGGGCTGGGCCACGGCCATTTCCCCCAGCATGCGCATGACCAGGATGACCAGCAGGCCGCCGCCCGCGTAGGCCAGGATCACCGCCGGCCCGGCCAGGGCGATCTGCTTGCCGGAGCCGACGAACAGGGCGGCCCCGATGACCCCGGCGATCGACATCATCGTCAGGTGGCGGGATTTCAGGCCGCCTTTCAGGTTGGTATGCTGCGTGTTGGCCAACTGTCTCCTCCTTTTCGCCGGTATGCGGCAATGAACGAAAAGGCGCCCCTCATCGGGGGCGCGTTGTGTAATGAGGCCCGCCGCCATTGGCGCGGCGGGCCGCATGGCGATGGGCGCCGAGTTACAGACTATGCCACGGCCTGCCGGCGACGCTTGACTCAGCTCAACGGCGGCACGTCACGCTCAATGCGGGCGTCCCGGCATGAAGTCATTCAGGCTGGATGCCCGCCTTCTTAATGATATCGCCCCATTTCTGCGATTCGCTACGCTGGAAGTCGGCCAGCTCCTGTGGCGAGGAAGTCGCGGGCGCCGTGCCGGTGGACTGGTAGAACTGCTTCGCGGCAGCCCCCTCGGTGGCCTTGACGAGCAGCGCGTGCAGGCGCGCCACCACCTTGTCGGGCGTGCCGGCCGGCACGTAGGCGCCGAACCAATAGCCCATCTCGTAGCCCGGCACGCCGCCTTCGTCGATGGTCGGCACCTCCGGCGCCAGGGGCGAGCGCTCCTTGCCGGTAAAGCCCAGGGCGCGCAGCTTGCCCGCCTTGACCTGCGGCAGGCCGGTAGCCGTGTCGGTGATCATCATGTCGATCTGGCCGCCCAGCAGGTCGGTGACCGCCAGCGGGTTGCTCTTGTAGGGCACGTGCAGCAGCTTCACGTCCGCCATCTGCTGCAGCAACTCGCCGGCGATGCGGCTGCTGGAACTGCCGCTGCCGAAGCTGAGCTTGCCGGGGGACTGCTTGGCAAGTGCCAGGAAGTCCTGCACGCTCTTGGCCGAAGACGACGGGTTGATCACCATAATCTGTCCGCCCTTGCCCAGCAGCGTGACCGGCGCGAAATCGCGCACGGGGTCGTAGGGCAGGGATTTGTACAGATGTTCGTTGGCCGCCTGCGTGGTGTTGGTGGTGATCAGCACCGTATAACCGTCCGGCTCGGCACGGGCGGCGCTCTGCGCGCCGATCATGGCGCTGGCGCCGGGCTTGTTCTCGATCACCACCGATTGGCCGGTCTGCTCCGTGACTCCCTGGCCGATGGCCCGGCCCAGCTGGTCGGTGGCGCTGCCTGCTGCGAAGGGTACGATGAAGGTGATCGGTTTGGCGGGAAATTCCTGGGCAGCCGCGGCCAGGGGCAGGGCGGCGCACAGGCTGGCAAGCAGGCGTAGCGGGCTGGGAAAGCGCATCGGGGTCTCCGTGTGTTGTCTGGCTTGTATTGGGATGTTGGTATCGGGCAAGCCCGTCCTCAGGATGGGCCGGCGATCTCGTCCGGCACGTCGGGCAGGCGCTCGGCCAGGGCGGACGGGACGTCCACCCGCAGGTCGAGCAAATGGAACGACAGGCTTTTCCCGTGGGTATCCAGGTTCAGCGCGTCGTTCACGCCGCCATCCAGCACGCCCTCCAGCACGAAATTCATGGCATGCAGGCTGGGGATCAAATAGCGCGTGACGCGGCTGGGCCGGCGATAGCCGAACCATTCCGCCACGCGCGCCTCGGTCACCTGGGCGGCCAGCACTTCGTAGCATGCGGGGTCCCAGGCAATCAGGCTGAGGTTGGAGATGTCGCCCTTGTCGCCGGAACGGCTGTGCGCCAGGCGGTACAAGGGAACGCTCACGCGAATCGGTCCGGCGCTCATGGCGTCTGGTCCTCCATCATGGTCCAGCCACTGTCCACCGCGTCGCGCGGGATGGTGCACGACACCATGTTCAGGCGCGGGCGCAGCGACGTGCGCACACCGCCGCCGCCGGCCGGCCCGCAGGTATAAAGGGCCGTGACCTCGCGCAGCAGCCGCTCGGCGATGCGACGGTCGTCGTGTTCGGCTGCCATGCGCAGACGCACGTCGCGCCCATGGCCTGCTTGCCGGCCGGCCAGCATGGCGCCGCCATCGTCGCCCAGGATGCTCAGCACGCCGATCAGGTCGACGCGCGGCGCCAGCGCCGGCGCGAGGCGGCGGCGCACCATGTCGGCGGCCAGGCGTGCGCGCGCCTCGGCCTGCACGCCCGCATACGAGATTTCCGCTTCGGCCAGCCAGCCGCCGCGGTAGCAGACGTTCACCTTGAGCTCATCCGGGCGCGCGTGGCCGGTGATGCCGCGTACCGCCACGCGATCCCGGCCCAGCACCTGCACCGAGGCGGCGCTCAGGTCGGCGATCACGTCGGGGGTCAGGTAGCGCGCCGGGTCGTGCACCTCATAGAGCAACTGTTCTTTCACCGTGCGCGCGTCCACCGCGCCGCCCGTGCCGTCGGCCTTGCCGATCACGAATTCGCCATCCGCGTCGATCTCGGCGATGGGATAGCCCGCGTCGTGCACGTCGGGCACCTCCTTCAGGCCGGGCACGCAGAAGTAGCCGCCCGTCACTTGAGTGCCGCATTCCAGCATGTGGCCAGCCATGGTCGCGCGCCCGAGCCGCTCCCAGTCGTCCATGTCCCAGCCGTAGTGCGCCAGCACCGGCCCGACGGTCAGCGAAGGGTCCGATACCCGGCCGGCCACCACCACCTGGGCGCCAGCGCGCAGCGCGCCGGCGATCTCGCCGGCGCCCAGGTAGACGTTGGCGCTGACGACGTCCATGTCGTCCAGGCGCGGCCCCAGCCGCTCGCGCAGCAGGGTCCGCTGCGCCGGGCTGGCCAGGGCGTCGCCGTGGACCACCGCGATGCGCGGCACCGGCAGGCTCTGGGCGCGCGCCAGTTCGCCGATGCGGCGCGCCGCGGCGGGCGGATTGGCCGCGCCGAAATTGCCGACGATGCGGATGCCGCGGCGCAGGCAATCGCCCAGGACGGGTCCGACGAGATCGTCCAGCAGCGGCTCGTAACCGGCGCCGGGGTCGGCGTTGCGCGCCAGCTGCGCCAGCGCCAGGGTGCGCTCGGCCAGGGTCTCGAAGATCAAGGTGCCGCCGCCGCGCGCGACCAGCGTATCGACCACGGCCCGGGCGCCGTCGGTGCGGTCGCCCGAAAAGCCGCTGGCGCAGCCGACGAGCAAGGGAGAAATCGTCATGGAAATCCGTAAAGCAGGGCGCCGGAGTGCGCCGCGATCCCGGCCACTATAGGCAGGCTTGCTTGATAATTGAAATAGAAATATAAGATCGATTCATCCAAAATCTCTATGAATATATCGGCCCGCCAACTGCGCGCTTTCGTGGCACTCGCCGACGAAAAGCACTTCACCCGCGCCGCCCAACGCTGCCACCTGACGCAGCCGGCCTTCAGCGCGCTGATCCGCGCGCTGGAAGACACCGCCGGCGTGCGGCTGTTCGACCGCAGCACGCGGCATGTCGAACTCACGGCCGAGGGCCGCGTGCTCGACGCTTCCGCGCGCCGGCTGCTGGGCGACCTGGAATTAGCCATGGAAGACCTGCGCGACCATGCCGCCAGGCGGCGCGGCCGGGTCACCGTGGCGGCGCTCCCGTCGCTGGCCGCCGGCTGGCTGCCCGGCCTGCTGGCGCGCTATCACCAGGATCATCCCGGCATCACCCTGCAGCTGCGCGACGCCTTGCTCGATCCGTGCCTGGACATGGTGCAGAGCGGCGCGGCCGATTTCGCGGTGGCGGCGCGGCGCGCCGATATGGCCGACCTGGACAGTGAATTCCTGCACGCCGACCGTTTCTTCCTGGTGTGCCGCAAAGACCACCCGCTGGCCGGCCGGGCGCAAGTGCGCCTGCGCGACCTGGCGCGCTGGCCCCTCATCCAGCTGGCGCGCGGCAGCAGCGTGCGCCGCCACCTCGACGAGGCCCTGGGAGCGGGCGGCGCGGCGCCGCTGCTGGAGGTCGAGCACCTGGCCACCGTCACCGGGCTGGTATGCGCGGGGCTGGGCATCAGCGTGGTCCCGGCGATGACGCTCTTTCATTTCCAGCGCGAGGAACTGATCATCAAGCCGTTGGCCGGCCGGCCCCTGACCCGGCCGCTGTACCTGGTCCGGCGCCAGGGGCGCACCCTGTCGAGCGCCGCGCAGGCGCTGTACGACCTGTTGCTGGAGCATCGGGAGCGGATAGGCTCCGCCTAGGGCATGCTCCCTCTGCAGTCATGCGTTTACCTGCTCGTGCGGCGTTCCTTTTAGAGGGACCAGGCGCCGGGGCCGGGAACTCCTCGCTTTCGCGGATGCCTATTGCTGTTTAAACTTCAATAGTCCAGTCTATTACGACTGATCTCCCCCAAGGATACGGCCCATGAGCAAGCAAATCATCCATACCGACGCCGCCCCGGCCGCCGTCGGCCCTTACTCGCAAGCGGTAGCTGTCGCCGGCGGCAAGACGGTCTACCTGTCCGGACAGATCGGCCTCGAGCCCGGCACCGGCGACCTGGTCTCGGAGAACTTCGACGCCCAGGTGCGCCAGGCTTTCGCCAACATGAAGGCGGTCGTCGAAGAGGCGGGCGGCACCCTCGACAACATCGTCAAGCTGACGCTGTTCCTGACCGACCTGAACAAGTTCACGGCGGCCAACGCCATCATGGCCGAGATCATCCCGCAGCCGTTCCCGGCCCGCTCCACCGTGGGCGTGGCCAGCCTGCCCAAGGGCGCCCAGTTCGAGGTCGAGGCGATCCTGGTCCTGTAGGCGAGCGGGTATCGGATATACGGGCCTGTCGCGCCATGCCGGCCACCGCCGCGGCACGCAAGGGGCAGGGCGTCGCGCCAGACGCCAGCCGCCCGCTGACGGATGTGCAGCGCAAGCTGCACAGCCTGGGGCTGGCAACGCCCGGCGACTGCATCCTGCACCTGCCGCTGCGCTACGAAGACGAAACCCGTGTCGTGCCGATCGCTTCGCTGCGGCCCGGCTTGCCGGCCCAGGTCGAAGGCGAGATCCTGCGCAGCGAAGTCCTGTACCGGCCGCGCCGCCAATTGACCGCGGTCATGGCCGACGGCACCGGCGAGCTGCAGTTGCGCTGGCTGAATTTCTATCCCAGCCAGCAAAAGCAGCTGGCTGTCGGACGGCGCCTGCGCGCGCGCGGCGAAGTGCGCGGCGGGCTGTTCGGGCGCGAAATGGTCCATCCGCGCATGAGCAGCGCCGATGCGCCGCTGCCCGAGGCGCTGACCCCGGTCTACCCCAGTACCGATGGCCTGTCGCAGCCATCCTTGCGCAAGGCCATCGCCCAGGCCCTGCAGCAGGCCGACCTGAGCGACACGCTGCCGCCGCAGGCATTGCAACGCTATGGGCTGATGCCGTTCGAGCCCGCCATCCGCCTGCTGCACGCGCCGCCGCCCGGCGTGTCGGAACAGGACCTGGTCGAGCGCGGGCATCCTGCCTGGCGCCGCATCAAGTTCGACGAGCTGCTGGCCCAGCAGCTGTCGCTGGCGGCGGCCCGGGCAGCCCGCCGCACCATTCGGGCCGAGCCGTTGCCCCGGCAGGGCGGCCCCGGCGGGTTGGTGGCGCGCCTGTATCAGGCGCTGCCGTTCAAGCTGACAGGCGCGCAGCAGCGCGTCGTCGAGGAGATCGCCGCCGACCTGGCCAAGCCGTATCCCATGCACCGCTTGCTGCAGGGCGATGTCGGCAGCGGCAAGACCGTGGTCGCCGCCATTGCCGCGGCGCAGGCGATCGCCTGCGGCGCCCAGGTAGCGCTGATGGCGCCCACCGAGATCCTGGCCGAGCAGCATTTCCACAAACTGGTGGCCTGGCTGCAGCCGTTGGGTGTCAATGTCGCCTGGCTGAGCGGCAGCCAGACGGCCAAGGCGCGCCGCCAGGCGGCAGCCAGCGCCGCCGACGGCAGCGTCCAGCTGGTGGTCGGGACACAGGCGCTGATCCAGGACCACGTCGAATTCCACCGGCTGGGCCTGTCCATCGTCGACGAGCAGCATCGCTTCGGCGTCGGCCAGCGCCTGGCGCTGACCCGCAAGGGCGAGATCCCCCACGGCCAGACCGTGCCGCACCAGCTCAACATGAGCGCCACGCCCATCCCGCGCACGCTCGCCATGACCTTCTTCGCCGACCTGGACGTGTCCGTCATCGACGAGCTGCCGCCCGGCCGCACGCCGGTGGTCACCAAGCTGGTGTCGGACAGCCGCCGCGACGAGGTCATCGCCCATATCGCCAGCGCCGTGCGCGACGGCAGGCAGGCCTATTGGGTATGCCCGCTGGTCGAAGAAAGCGAGGCGCTGCAATTGCAGACCGCGGTGGACACCTACGAGGCCATGCTGGCCGACCTGCCCGACCTGCGCCTGGGCCTGGTCCACGGCCGCCTGCCCCAGGCCGACAAGGCCGCCGTGATGCAGGCCTTCCGCGACGGCGAGATCGACCTGCTGGTCGCGACCACGGTCATCGAGGTGGGCGTGGACGTGCCCAATGCCTCGCTGATGGTCATCGAGCACGCCGAGCGTTTCGGGCTGGCCCAGTTGCACCAGCTGCGGGGCCGGGTAGGGCGGGGCAGCGCCGAGTCGGTCTGCGTACTGCTGTACCAGGCCCCGCTGTCGCAAGTGGCGCGGCAGCGGCTGCGCGCCATGTTCGAGACCTCCGACGGCTTCGAGATCGCCCGCCGCGACCTGGAGCAGCGCGGCCCGGGCGAGTTCCTGGGCACGCGCCAATCCGGGCTGGCGCTGCTGCGGTTTGCCGACCTGGAAGCCGATGTCGGCATTGCCGAGCAGGCCCGCGATGCCGCCGCCTGGCTGCGCGCCGAACATCCCGGCGCCATCGAGGCCCACCTGGCGCGCTGGATGCGCGGCCGCGAGGATTTCCTGCGCACATGAGCCCGCCCATGACTTTCAACCTTCACCGGCCGTTCCCGAGGTACGTATCGCCATGACACTGACCGAACTCAAATACATCGTCGCGGTCGCGCGCGAACGGCATTTCGGCCGCGCCGCCGAGGCATGCTTCGTCAGCCAGCCGACCCTGTCGGTGGCCATCCGCAAGCTCGAGGACGAGCTCGGCGTCACGCTGTTCGAGCGTGGCGGCGCCGAAGTCGGCGTCACCGCCATCGGCCAGCGCATCGTCACCCAGGCGCAGAAGGTGCTGGAAGAAAGCGCCAGCATCAAGGAAATCGCCCGCCAGGGCCACGATCCCCTGGCCGGCCCGCTGCGCGTGGGCGTCATCCATACCATCGGCCCGTACCTGCTGCCGCGCCTGGTGCCCATGCAGATCGCGCGCACGCCGCAGATGCCGCTGCTGCTGCAAGAAAACTTCACCCTGCGGCTGGTGGAACTGCTGCGCCAGGGCGAGATCGACTGTGCCATCATGGCCCTGCCGCTGCCCGAGGCAGGGCTGGTCACCCAGCCGCTTTACGACGAGCCGTTCGTGGTCGCCGTGCCGCGCGACCACGAATGGGCCGAGCGCGAATCCGTCAGCTCCGAAGACCTCAAGCAGCAGACCATGCTGTTGCTGGGCACCGGCCATTGCTTTCGCGACCAGGTGCTGGAAGTCTGCCCCGAGCTGTCGCGCTTCTCGGCCGCCAGCGACGGCATCCAGCGCACCTTCGAAGGGTCCTCGCTGGAAACCATACGCCATATGGTGGCCGCCGGCATTGGCGTCACCGTATTGCCGGTCACTGCCATCCCGGAAGCGCCCCAGCCCAAGGCGCTGCTGCGCTACCTGCCGTTCGAAGGCACCCCGCCCGAGCGGCGGGTGGTGCTGGCCTGGCGGCGCAGCTTCCCGCGCCTGGCGGCCATCGACGCGCTGGCCCAGGCCGTGTACGAATGCGGCTTGCCCGGGGTGAAGATGCTCGACAAGGAAGCCGCGACGACCTAGCGCCGGTTTGCGCCAATTCGCCCCGCCCGGCGGACGCGCCGCTATTTGTTTCTTGACGGTGGTATTCTTGTTCCGTTCTCGTCCTCAATGAAGGAGCTCTACATGGCCAAGTCGTCCAAAGCCAGCAGCGGCAGCGCCGCCGTTCGCATCAACATCGGCATCTCTGACAAGGATCGCACCGCGATCGCGGCCGAACTCTCCAAGGTGCTGGCGGACTCGTACACGCTCTACCTGATGACGCACAATTTCCACTGGAACGTCACGGGCCCGCTGTTCAACACGCTGCACCAGATGTTCATGACGCAGTATTCCGAAGAATGGGCGGCGCTCGACGACATCGCCGAACGCATCCGCGCCCTGGGCGTGCATGCGCCGGGCACCTACCGCGAATTCGCCAAGCTGTCGTCCATTTCCGAGCCCGGCGACGTGCCCGACGCCATGGAAATGGTGCGCCTGCTGGTCAAGGGCAACGAAGCGGTCTCCAAGACCGCCCGGGCCGCGTTCGACAAGGCCGACGCCGCCAACGACCAGCCCACCGCCGACCTGCTGACCCAGCGCATGGACATCCACGAGAAGAACGCCTGGATGCTGCGCAGCCTGCTCGAATAAGGGCGGCTGGTTCCATCGCCTGACGACCGGCTTCCCTCCGCGGGAAGCCGGCGTCGTTTCTGGCGGACGTCCTTGTCCGTCCATCCGCCTGTCAGACTGCGCATGACGTCTTCCCCTTCCTCCGGCGTACCCGCCTGCGTGCTGATCACCGGCGCCACCGGCGGCATCGGCGGCGCGCTGGCGCTGGAATACGCGCGCGCCGGCGCCGCCACCTTGATCCTGCAAGGCCGCAACCGCGCGCGCCTGGAAGCGCTGGGCCAGGCCTGCGGCGCGCAGGGCGCGCGCGTCATCCTGCACGAACTGGACGTGCGCGACCACGACGCCCTGCGGCAATGGCTGGCGGACCTCGGCGCCACCGAAGCGCCCGACCTGGTCATCGCCAACGCCGGCGTCAATATCAACACCGGGCCGCAGCACCAAGGCGAGGCCTGGGACGACATGCACCGGCTGTTCGACGTCAACCTCAAGGCCGTCATGGCGACCGTGCACGCCAGCCTGCCGGCGATGCGCGCGCGCGGCAGCGGCCAGATCGCGCTGGTCAGCTCCCTGGCCGGCTGGCGCGGCCTGCCCGAAACGCCCAGCTACAGCGCCAGCAAGGCCGCCGTCAAGGTCTACGGCGAAGCCATGCGCGACCTGCTGGCGGGCGAGGGCGTCAAGATCAACGTCATCATGCCCGGCTACGTCGAATCGCAGATGTGCTTCGACATGCCCGGTCCGAAGCCCTTTCTGTGGAAGGCCGACCGGGCGGCGCGCGTCATCCGCGCCGGCCTGGCCGCCGACAAGGCCCGCATCAGCTTTCCCTTCCCCTTGAACCTGGGCTGCTTCCTGCTGTCGGTCATCCATCCGGCGCTGTCGGGCTGGATATTGCAGCGGTTGGGCTACCGTGGCTGAGGCCTGGCTGTGGCCGCTGTTGGCCGCCTACCTTGGCGGGCTGGCCGTGTCGTGGGGAATCGAGCTGCTGCTGCAGCCGCGGCCGGCGGCACCCTGGCGGCGGCCGGCCGGTTCCCTGGCCGTGCACCTGGGCACCTGGTCGCTGGCCTTCGGGCTGACGCTGCTGCTGTACCGCCGCCCGGTCTTCGCCGCCATCAATGTCCTGGCGCTCGAACTGGTGATCGTGCTGGTCAGCAACGCCAAGTTCAAGGCGCTGCGAGAGCCCTTCGTCTACGCCGACTTCGAATACTTCACCGACGCAATCCGGCATCCCCGCCTGTACCTGCCGTTCTTGAACTTCTGGGCGGCAGTGTTGCCGCCCATCGGGTTTGCATTGGCTTGCGCGGCGGCCTTCCGCTACGAATCGAGTTTGCCCGCGCTGATGGGGATGCAAGCGTACGCCGTCCTGCTGGGGTTCCTGATACTCGGCGGGTCAGCGCTGTGCCTGCTGGCGCGGCCTGCGCGCATCAGCCTCGATGCCAGCATCGACTTGCGCAGCCACGGGTTATTGGCCTGCCTGTGGGCCTATGGCCGCGCCGAACGGCAGGTGCCGTCCATCGTTCCGGCCGCCTGGCCGCGCTTCGACGCGGACAGTGCCAAGCCGGACCTGATTTCCGTCCAGAGCGAGTCCTTCTTTGATGCCCGGCAGGCCTATGCTGCCCTGCGGCCGGACGTGCTGGCCGGCTACGACCGCCTGTGCGCCGAGGCCAGGCTGCATGGCCAGGTGCAAGTGCCGGCCTGGGGCGCCAATACCGTGCGCAGCGAGTTCGAATTCCTGACCGGCCTGGCGGCCGACGGGCTGGGGGTGCACCGCTACCAGCCGTACCGGCGCCTGGTGGCCGGCGGGGTGCCTGCGCTGGCGCGCCACCTGCGCGAGCAGGGCTACCGCACGGTGTGCATCCATCCCTACCATCCCGGGTTCTATCGGCGCGACACCATCCTGCCGCGGCTGGGGTTCGACGAGTTCCTCAGCCTGGCGGCCTTCGGAGACAGCCCGAAGACCGGCCCCTATATCGGCGATGCCGAGGTGGCCCGGCGCGCCCTGGCCGAACTGCGCGCTGGCGATCCGCGGCCGGTGTACCTGCACCTGATCACCATGGAAAACCACGGCCCCCTGCATTGGGAGCAGGCCGGGCCGGCCGACCACGCCGCCGTCACGCGCGCGGCGCTGCCGGCGGGCTGCGACGACCTGGTGGTCTATGCCCGCCACCTGCGCAACGCCGACGCCATGTTCGTCGAACTGGCCGAGGCGCTGCGGCGCCATGGCCGGCCGGCCAGCCTGTGCATATTCGGCGACCACGTGCCGATCATGGCCGACGTCTACCGGATCCTGGGCGAACCCGCGGGGACCACGCCGTACCTGCTGTGGGACAACTGGCATGTCGCGGCGGGGACGCAGCGCGACATACGCCTGCACGAACTGGCGGGGCTCTGGCTGGAGGGCTGCCGCGGGGTGGCGGGCTGACCATGTGGCAGATAGCCGGCATTGGCGCCGCCGGGGGATCAGCCCGGGGGCGGATCGAAGCGGACGATGTCGTCTTCTTCCAGGTAATTGCCGCTTTGCACTTCAATCATGATCAGGTCGCGCTGGCCGGGGTTGCTCAACTGGTGCAGTGCGCCGGCGGGGATGTAGGTCGACTGGTTGCGCTCGATCAAGGTCTCTTGCTGGCCGTTGACCACTTTGGCAATGCCATCCAGCACCACCCAGTGCTCGCTGCGATGGTGATGCATCTGCAGCGATAGCGATGCTCCCGGCTTGATCCGCAGGCGCTTGATCTTGAAATTGGAGCCCGCTTCCAGCACGGTGTAGGTGCCCCAGGGGCGATACACCGTCCGGTGCGGCGGCTGGCCATCATATCCGCGGGCCCGCAACGCGGCCAGGACGGGTCCGATCAATTCAGGACGGCGCGCGTCCATCACCAGCAGCGCGTCAGGCGTGTCCACAATGGCCAAATGGCTGACTCCGGCAGCCGCCACCAGCCGGTCGCCGGCATGGATCGTGCAATCGCGCACTTCGTTCAGGATCACTTCCCCCTGGACCCGGTTGCCGTCGGCATCCGCCGGTTGTTGCCCGGCCAGGGCGGTCCATACTGCGACATCCGACCAGTCGAGGTCCCGGGCCAATTCGGCGCCCGTGATGGGTTTTTGGCGCAGGATGTAGCTACTGCCGGACGTCGTGTCGCCCGGCTCGGGGGGCTGCTGGGTGGCGTCGATCTCCAGCGTGGTTTCGGCTTCGGTGGGCCGATAGATGACACCATGTTGGAAACAACTGCGGTGGCCGCGCTCAAGCAGGGTAGTCACAATATGCTCGACAAGCCCGGGGCGGTCGGTATTCATCACCAACGCTGCGTCGGGCGTGTCCACGATGGTCAGTCCGCTGACGCCGGCCGCCACCACCAGGCGGTCTTCGGCGCGTACGTAGCAGTTGCCGACTTCATGCAACAGTGGGTCGCCGCGAGTGCGGTTACCCGCAGCGTCGGGCGCCTGCCGTTGGGCAAGGGTGTTCCAATTGCCCACGTCGCTCCAGTCAATCTGGCAGGGCACCACGGCGATGTGAGCGGACTTTTCCAGCAGCGCGTAGTCTACGGAAATAGGCGCGATCAGCTCATATTGCTTCGGATCGAGCGTCAGTTGATAGTCGCCTGGTCGCGCGGGCGGCATGTCCGGCGGCAGGCTGCCGCGCACCTGGTCCAGCAGGTGGGGCGCATGCTGCGCCAATTCGCGCTCCAGAGTGGACGCGGTGGCGCACAGCATGCCGGAATTCCACAGGAAATCGCCGCTGTCGAGGTAACGTTGAGCGGTGGCGCGGTCCGGCTTCTCGACGAAGCGATGCACACTTGCGCCGATGGCCTGTATATAGCCGTAAGACACCTCCGGCCGGTCGGGGGGGATGCCGAAGGTGACGATATGGGGCCTGGCGGCCAGCTTGCGGGCTTGTTCCACGGCCGCGACAAAGGCGCCCATGTCGCTGATGACATGATCCGCCGTCAGGAACAACAGCATGGCGTCGCCATGCCGGCGCCGGCTGGCCAAAACCGCCGCCGCCACCGCCGGGCCGGTGTTGCGCCCGAAGGGTTCCAGCAGGTAGCCCAGCGTGATGCCGGGGCGCTGGATGGCGCGATAGGCCTCGACGGTCTGCGCATGGAGGTCGTGGCGGGTTACGGTCAGCACCTCATCGACGCCTGGCAGGGCCTGCGCCCGTTGCAGCGCCTTTTGCAGCAGATTCTCGCCGCTGTCCAGCTCGATGAAAGGCTTTGGAAAGCGGGCGCGCGACAGCGGCCAGAGCCGCTTGCCCGCGCCGCCGGACAGAATGATGGGGATGAGGCTCACGTGGTTCGGCAACGAAAATGCGATCGTTCAATGGTAGCCGAAGACAGGCATAAAAAAAGGCGGCCGGGGCCGCCTTTGGAGAGGGATGAGAATTTATTCTTTCTTGGCGTGCCCGATCAGGCGGCGCGCCGCTGGGCGTCGTCCCAATACGAGTATGTGCGCAGCACATGCAGTTCCAGCACGGCCCTGCCACGGATGCGATGCAGGGACGCCGGAATCACCGCATTGCCATTGGTCCAGCGCATGGCAACGCCATGCACGTCCTGAGGCTTGTGCAGGCCGACCAATTGCTCATCATGCAGGTCGATGTCGCGCCGGCCGGCTTTTTCTTCGATCGTTATGCGGACCAGGCCCACTCCCACTTGGCGCAGGTCGCGGCGGGCATGCGCGGTGGTCTCGCGCACGACAGCCGAGCGCGACAGGATCCGCACATCATGGGATTTCGTCCCGGCAGGCAGCACAAAGCGCATCACGCCTTCCCTCTGGTCGGCCACCTCGGCCCGGACTTCCTTGCCGTTCACTTCGATTCGCAGGTCCGGGTCGGAAATGCGCACCGAACGGGTCAACACTTCGGCGCGCTTGAACAGGCGCTTGCGCACCAGTTCCACCTGGGGGCCCGAGCGCAGCACTTCGATGCCGCCAATGGCCGGACGACCTTCGGCCGGGCCGAAGTCATTCGACAGCGAGACCGTATCCGCGTTCTGGAACATCGAACGGTTGCCCGTGTCCACGTACGATTCCGCCGGAACGCCCTCGGCGAGCAGGATGTCGAAGCGATCCAGCTCGACGTGGAAGTACTCGAATACCGGGCGAGAAAAATCCTGCGTGACCGTCTTGCCGTTCACGAGCATCATCGCCGGGATCAGCTTGCCGTCGAAGTAGATGTGGTGTCCGGGCGACAGCGTCAGGTCCCGATGGGGGACATTATTGGCGATCGAATCCTTCTTGAAAGTGATCGGGAAGGCGCGGATCGCATCCTTGGCGGGAATGCGGGCCTTGCGCAGGGTGCGGTAGCCCAGCCACTTGACGGTGGCGACGCCACCGCTGGCGGTTACCACTTTGTCGCCGGCCTTGAGATCTTCGACCTTGACTTCGCCGTCCGGGGTGGCAATGTGCGTGCCCTTGAGATAGCAGGCATAAATCATGGTGCCGCCCTGGAAGGTGACCAGGGCTGGGTCCAGGCCGTCGGCGTTGAAGCGGCCGACGACAATTCCCAGGTCGTTGCGGAAGATCAGGTCGCCACCGCTGTATTCGCCGCTGGTGGCGCCGACGACCTGCACCTGGTCGCCCGCGGTGATCCCCGAGATGTTCGGGAAGCTCGAGATGTCGAGGTTCAGGCCAGTCTGGTCGTAGATGAAAGTAGACGTGCCGTCGCCGTCGAGATTGATGTTGATGGTGTTCAGCAGGCCAGCGCTCAGGAAGGCCGGAGACATCGTCAAGGAGCCGCCGTCGCCCACATTGTAGTTAAAGGTGGTCAGGGCGCTGACGCCCGCCAGGCCGCTCAGCACGACGTCCGCATTGTCCATCACGTTCACGGTGTGCGTGGCGCCAAGGCCCAGCGAGACCGTCTGGCTCAACTCCAGGGGATCGGTCGATCCTCCCGTGTTCGTGATGTTCAGCGTCGTGTTCCCGACGGCGTTGATATTCGCGGTCAGCGAATCGCCCTCATAAGAACCTTGGTCCACGGTCTGGGTTGTACCGTTGAGCACGTTGAGATTGATTGTGGCCATGAAGCACCTTTACAAAGTAATAAAAATGAACTGGACGCAGGCGCCCTCCGCTATCGGTCTGGATAGCGACAAGCAGTCAGGAGGGAAGGGGCAGGGAGCGCCGCGGTACGAAAAAAACGGCCGTGCGCGATCAATGAGGTGGCGACATCATCTTTCTCCCATATGGAAAGCTTGCTGTCTTGCAGAGGGACTATGTCCCGGTGGTAAGTACCTGCGCGTCAGTTCAGACGGACATCAGCTACTGGAACGAAGCGTATCGACACATGTTGATTGATAGGTTTCAAGTACCTTTTAATTGTTATAAAAAAGCTCGTTACCTTTCTTTTTGTTTGCACCGCAATATTTTGTCTTATAGAGTGAATAAACGAGTGGTTTTGTAGCGTTAAGCAGCTTTTTGCTGTATTTTAAGTTGCGAAAAAAGTCAATTAGAAACAATTAGATATAACAGATTTTAGACTTGGCCTATTTATTGCTTTAATTCTCTAATTGTTTTGTGACATCGAGGGCGGAACCCTGTACGTGTATAAAGTTACATTCGAGGGGCGCCGCGACGTATGACTGGCTAGCGAGCCAGGGCCATGCGTCAACAAAAAGGGAGCCGGCAGAAAGGCGGGAGGTGCCCGGGATGGTGCATTGGCAAGGCGCCAACGCCGCGCCGGCTGTCGCGAAAGGAAGGGTGGGAATCAGCCCGCGGGAGGCTGGTATGCTGTGGCGACGCGGCCGGGGGAGGAAGCTAGGCTACATCGATATTGGCGCTGTCGCCCAGGAGCGATTCCCGGGCATCTTCGACCGCGGCAATTGAATAATGAATGTCTGAATCAGTTGCCCGGTGGTTGACGATAGCCGCCCGTAGCACGATGCGCCCTGCGTGCCGGGTGGTCGAGAATACAGCCTTCCCGTGCATCTGCAGGGTTTGCGCGATGTTTTCGTGCAGCTCGTCCAGTGCCTGTTCCGTCAGGGATGGGGCAGTCACGGAGAAGCAGCACACGTTGGAGCGGACGGGCAGGGCCAGGCGCAGCGTGGGCGATGCCTCGACCAGCTTGCCCATCAGCGCAGCCTGCCGGCAATTGCGGGTAATCGCCGCAGCAAAGGCATCGCGACCATGCATCTTCAATGCGCTCCAGATCTTCAGGGCGCGAAAACCCCGTGAGAGATCGGTACCGTAGTCGCAATACCAGGGGTCGCCGCCCGCCAGGCCCGTGTGCTGTCCTGCCAGATAGGCCGGGCGGGCGGCAAAGGCGGCGCGATGGGCTTGTTCGTCGCGGATCAGCACGGCTCCGCAATCGTATTGCACGTACATCCATTTGTGAAAATCGAACGCCAGTGAGTCCGCTCTTTCAAGGCCCGATGCCAGGCCAGACCATGGCGCATCGGCAAGGCGGGACCAGGCGCCGAAGGCGCCGTCGACGTGGAACCACATCTGCTGTGCCTGGCAAAAATCGGCGATGGCGTCCAGGCGATCATACAAGCCGAGGTCGACTGAGCCGGCGGTCCCGATGACGCAGAACGGTTTGGCTCCTGCTTTGCGATCTTGCGCAACGGCGGCCTCTAATGCCTGCATGTCCATGCTGCCGGCCGCATCGCGGGGGATTGTCCGCAGGCTGGATGAGCCCAGGCCCAGCAATTCCAATGCCTTGACGGCGGCATTGTGGGTGCCCGCCACGGCGTAGGCCGTCAATGGTGGAGCGTTGCGTATGCCAGCGCGCCGGCTGTCCGCGCCCAGGGCCCATTGCCGGGCTGCCGCCAGCGCGATAACTGTCGCCTGCGACGTGCCTGTCACCAGGATCCCGCTGGCGGTCGCCGGAAAGCCGAATACTTGCCGGCACCATTCGATGACGGCGCGTTCCACGTAGATTGCCGCGTGGTCTCGTCCGCCGCAGTTGCTGTTCATGGTGGCGACAACCATTTCGGCCATCAAGCCGGCGGCCAGGCCAGTGCCGTGCACCCACCCAAAAAATCGTGGGTGCGTATTGCCGGTATTGAAGGGAAGGATGTCCCGGCGCAGAATTTCCTGCAAGCCATCGAATCCCCGGTCGATTGGCGTTTCATCAATCCGATAAGACGACAGAACGCTCGCTGGCGCGGGCTGCCATGGGTGATTATGGGCCGCCGCCATGCGGTCGATGCAGGCATCCAGGAGCGCGTGCGCGCCATCGCGGAATTGATCCCAATCTTGCGGATCCAGTGCGGAGGGGGACCGGTCGGTCATGGGCGAGTCGTCTTGCACGGTCCTAAACCTCTCTGATGCTTGCCAGGCGCCACCAACGTGACGCCAGCAGTTCTATTTTTGAGACGGCGCGTCCGGCGTCCGCTATCTCGGCGTCCAGAGCGGCCATGGTGGCGCCGTCATCGGCATAGCCGACGATCGTGAAGAACCTGGCGCCGATGACCAGGCGCAATACCGTCCTGCTGTCCGAGGAGGTGCGCAGGGTGACAGGCTGGCCAATGTGGAACTTTTGCCTGGCCAAGGCGCTTTCGGCTGCGCTCAAATCGGAAAAAAGCGCACTGACGTCCCGGTTCAGCTGTTCGAACAGATGACGGCATTCCGCTTCATCGAGCGGCTTGAGCTCTCCATTCCAATTGCAGCCCAGCACCTCGAATGACACGATGGACAGGCGGGCGAATTCTTCGTCCTTGTCGTACGGGCCACCGATCGAAATGGGCGCCAGGTATGGGCTGTCGCCGATGCGTCGAACCAGCGTGTCGCGGAATCGTTCGAATGCCTCGCGGCGAAAACCTTCCGGCAGCGCCTCCAGCAGCCGCGCCTCCATCACTGCCGGCAACCAGCGGAACAACGGGCCGAAACTGGGCGTCGTGGTGCTTTCCGGCAACTGGCCTGACCACCATTTGCTCCAGAGCTCGCCATGGCAGACGCCCGGCGCGTGGCGCAGGTTTGCCTGAATAGCCGGCAGACGCGACCGGATTTCTCGCGGCAACACCAGGGCGCCGGAAAATGGCGGCCCCGTCAAGAACTTGGAGCCAGAGACCTGCAATATCCAGCCGCGTTCGATGCACGCGCCCAGATCCTTGAAGCTCATGCGCATCTGGCAGGCGTCGACGACGACGTCGACCCGGTCCGGCGCGATCTGCGTTAATTCCTTGACCGCGGCTACCGTCGGAGCGACCAGGCCCGTCTTCGAGGCGAGCAGCACGTGGGCTAATACCCGATCGCCGCGCTCCAGTGCCTGCCGGCCGACGTCGATGAAGTCGCGATCGATTTCCGCCGGCGTGCGCGGGGCGCCGTCCGGGCCGCGGATGGCGACTTTTGCCGTCGAAATCGCGCCCTCAGGCCAGATCGATGCTCCTTTTTCGATTTTCATCCCGGTTGCCGCCAGATGATCGAAATAGCAGCCGGCGCCGGCCAGGGCCACGCCGCTGCCTGTTTCGTCCGGGGCAATCAGGATGTTCGTCAACCTGCCTGGCGAGCCTGCCTTGCTGATCAGCACGGTGGCCAGCTCTGCATCGGTGCCGGATGCCGTGATCATGACATCTGCCTGCTGCTCGTCCAGGCCCAGCATCAAGCAGATTTCCTGGCCCATGGCATCTGCCGCAGCGTGGATCAGTTCTGCCCGGGATGCCGGGTGCGCGCGCTGTACCCGCAGCAGCCTGGAGCGCAGCAGTTCGCAGAACATGAAGCCATAGTCGCTGATGGCCGAGGCCGTCGACGACGAGAAATGGACCGCATCGGGCCGCGGTCGCGGCGGAACGCCATATCGGTTGTGGCCGGATGTTTGATCCAGGCGCAGGCGGCTGTCGCCGCCCGCGGTCAGGATGTATTCGAGCGGAGCGGAGAGCTCCGGGGACGGCTCGACCGTGTCGATAGACGGGGCAGGGGTGTCAATCGCGGATAGCGTGTGCTGCCATTGCACCAGTTCCTGCGTGATATGCACCGTGCCGCCACCCCAGGCGGCCGCCGCGATCTGCTCCTGCAGCAGCGACAGGAACAGGTTGCGGCTGCGCGTCGACAGGCCGCCCAGCAGCAGGTTGCCGTGGCGCAGTACGTCGGCATGCTCCTGGGGACTCGGGGGAACGTCCACGTCGCAAATGCGCGCGAGTTCGAGTCCCCAGCGCGCCGCCGCCGCCAGCGCGGCGGGATCGTCCAGCAGCGCGGGCGACAGTCTGACGATCTGCTGGGACGGGTGGAGACAGAACGGCGCGTGCGCGATGTCGCCTAGCGAAAACCGCCATTCGGCGGTCGGCAGCAGGGCCGCCATGGCCGGATCGGATTGCAGCATCAATCGCAATCTCGGATGAGGCACGACGGATTCTATGGTCCGGGTCCATGGCCTGTCCTGCCGGTCGAGGATATTCCCCAGTCGTTCACAGTAGTCACGGTACATGCCCGCCAGGATATCGACGCGTGAATGTTCCGGAGCGGTTTCCATTTAAACACCTCGCAATGAATAGGCTTGGCTGGATCGCTCGTGAGCGAAAGCTGGCTCTCCGTGGCTAATGGGCCCTGGTGTACGTCGGTGGGTTGATCGGTATCTCGGCGATTTCCGGGATCAGTTCGCGGATCTTGCCCTGCAGGTAGTTCGATTCGGCCCGGATCTCCTGGGGAACTCCCATGAACTTCTTGACGATCCGGCGGCTATTGAACGCGATCACGGTGTCGAACGCGATATCGGACTCGGTGACGACCCCGGTCTGCCAGGCCCCCATGCGGTGCTCGATGAAGAAGAGATCCCATGGACTGGCAAATTGCAGCGCGGTCTCCATGTCGGCATCCTGGTATTGCTTGAGGAATGAGTCCCGCAGGCTGTCGCTGAAAGGCACATTGCCGGCGATGGAGTAGAACAGGGCCATGCGATTCGGCGTATTGGGACCGAGCGCAAAGCCCTTTTTCTTGGAATAATGGCTGAACAGGTTGGAGCGCGCCAACTCCATCAGATTCGTGCGAATATGGACGTAGTGCTGCGGTCCGAACGTATCGTAGTAGGCGCAGGCCAGAATGTGTTGGTGGTGGCAGAACGTATTCGACTGGACTGCAGCCATCAGGTCAGGATCGGCTTTGTACCACTTGTACGCAATCAGCTGGTGCTTCAGCTTGAGGACTGCGGCGATATCTTGCGCCACGCGCGAGTCCAACCGGTGTTTGGGGTGGGCCCCATTGGTGTAGGTGAAGAATGACAGCTTGTCCCACAAGCCGCGAGCAGCCGCCAATGTGGAGCGACTGTCCAGGCCGGCGGTCAATGAGACGAGCACTGGTGTGCGCCGGGTCAGGCTTTCGACGACTTTGTGGGCTTCCGAGAAGGCGAAATCCCAACTGTCTTCGATGGTCGATTCCTCGATGGGCTCGATCGGGAAGAAGCGCTTCAAGGTTCCGGTCTTCAGCGACAGGGAATTGTTCGGCGGCATCCGGTAAACACCCACGAAGCGGGTGTCGATGCCGGGATAGCCGAGCGAGTATTCCCGCTCCTGCTCTTCCACGTTGCCGCCGTTGGCTGCCTGGGACACCATCTGGGCGTGAGCGCCGGCGATGGTGCCATCGGGCGTGTTGCAGTAATACAGCGAACGCAGGCCAATCGCGTCCGCCTGCAGTAGGGTGCCTTCTTCTTTCGAGTCGGAAATGATGACGAATCGGCCGATCAGTTTGTCGATTTCTGCTTGCCTTCCTCCCCAGTTGGCGAGCAGCAGCTCGGCTATCTCTTTGTGAGCTTTTTCGATGTGCTCAGGGTGAACTAACTCTCCTATGACCGCAATCGCCTTGCCGTGCTTGGCGGCAACGCCAATGCGCGCATTGGGGCTCGCATACAGCGGGCACGGAAACGATATTTTCTTGAAATTATCTGGGTGCCATTTCAGGCCCTGGCCAATAATGAAGCCAAGCGAATACACAATATTCTGCTTGCTGTTCGATTCAACGCTCTCCTTCACCCCACTCTCCCACTTTCTCTATATATGTATAGAGCGGGATTCTATATTAAAAAAAGCTATGCTTTTATGAATTCATGTATTGATACACTCATATGTACCTCTTTGATTTTCTTGGGCAAGTTTTTTCGAGTTGACGAGGTAAGTGCGGAATTGTCGACGGATGTCCATCTTTTTTGTGATGGCCGCCGGCGCGCGGGCAGGGGTGGCGCAAGGGCGCGGCATGCCGTCGGCCGGGCGCCGGTGCGGCCTCGCCGCATGGCCCCAATACCGGTCTTCGGAGCTCAGGACGCGAGGACTTCGAGCGGCGAGCGCTCCGCGGTCAGGCGAGGCAGTGAGTTGCGGATTGCCATGTGCATGCCGGAACGCGAATAGAAGCCGCCGTTGAGCTGTGTCGTATGGATGACGACATTCCGGAAATGATGGAACAACGCGGCATCGGGAGGCTCGGCCGCCAGCCAGAAATCGTCCAACGGTCCCTGGAATGTCAGGCCTGGCATGTTGTAGATGGCATTGGCCAGCGCGATCGTGGGGCGGCTGTGCACCAGGGCCGATCCCCCGACGGTGCTGTTGACCGTGACCACGCCACAGGCATGGTTGAGCAAGGTCGGCAAATGCCCTGTTTCCAGGTACAGCACACGCAGGGCGATGCCGAATTTCCGTGCGGTGGCGTCAATGTACTCGCCATAGTCGCACAGCCCGGTATCCAGTGGGTGGTTCTTGATGATCAGGTAATCCGATGGTCGGGCGGCCTTGGCGAACGAGGCGATAGTATGTTCGATCACCTCGAACATGTTGTTGAAGGACGAGTGGTTCTTGATCTGCGCATCGCTGTTGAGCTGTAGCGGCAGCAGCCAGAAGCGCCGCTTGTGATACGCCAGCTTGGCGATGGTCTGGGCATCGAGCTTGGTGGCTCTTGGAAGGATCAGCGCGCGTCGCAGATAGGCGAAGTACTCGACCGGAGCGGTAACCGGGGCATGGGTGCAGTACTTCGGGTACAGTAGTGGATTCGGGATGTTGCCGATGTGGTAGACCACATCGTGCCAGGCACGGATCCAGAATGACGATTCGAAAGCCTCGCCGTTGCCATACTCGGGCACTGAGCGTCCGACTTGCCGGTACCAGTCTGGGTCGCGCGGCAGGCGCGAACGCGCGTTGACTCCGTGGCGCTCGAGCGTCACCCAGTATGGGCGGAAGTATCCTTCCTCAAAGACGTGGACGCGTACACCGGTGCGTTCGGCCAGGTCGATGGCCGGCAGGTGCAGCGGGCGGCAGTCGCCGAACAGGACGAGATCGGTGGCGCCGGTCTTCGCGAAGGTGTCCGCATAGAAGGCCGCGGCCTCGTCCTGGCTGCCGCGATAGGGCAGGGCCTTGCCGGCTCTCCAATAAAGGGCATCGCCGCCATTGAAGTTGACCTTGTGGACGGCATGGCCGTGTTCGCGCAGCGCCCTGCCCAGCAAGGAGAAATAGGGAGTGCACATTCCCTGCAGCAGCAGAAATGAGCGGCTCATGCTTTTCGGAAGGCGCGAGCAATGATGCGGCGAATGCCCGATGGCCTGCCGCCGAGGTTTTCCGCACGCCAGGCCATCAGTTCCGCCAGCGCCCGCTCGGCGGTCGTGTAGCGGCGGGTGTGGCGGCTGACGTAGGTGGGGTATAGCAGCAGCGTGGCGGCGACCAGCTGGTCCAGGTCCAGGCGCCGCGCGCGGCGCGCTGCGACTTCTGGCGCCAAGCCTAGGTCGCGCGTCAGGCCCCAGCCGGCATAGAAGGGTTGTCCGTGGGTGGTCACGGGGATGCCGCGCAGCAAGGCTTCGAATCCAGCCAGCGACGTCAATACGTGCACCTCGTCCACCTCGCTCATCATGGCGCCGATCGAGACATTGCCGACGATGTCGTCAGCCCATCGCGAGGCTTCGGTTTCGTCGACGCCCCGTTGCCGAAGCCCCGCCAGGACATCCGGGTGGGGCTTATAGATGATGTGGGCCCGTGGATTGGCATGCCGGACCGCCTGCAGCAAGGCAATGTTTCCAGAGACTGATGTTGCGCCATAGCGGATCGATGCATCGCTTTCGACTTGGCCCGGTACCAGAATGATGCGGTTATCGCCTGCCGGTCGTTGCCACCCGTGGTCGCCGACATTGTATTTTGTCAGCCCGGCATGGGTAATGGCCTGCCTCAGCTGCCTGGCACGGTCGCACAGTTCCGGCGGGAAATCAACCGTCGCCAGCAGGTGTTCGAGCCTGGAGGGCTGGGTGGCGTCGTAGTAGATGCCGAGGTCGTCCACGACCCAGGACAGCGGTCGGATGAAGTCGGCGCCCAGGCCGACCGAGCGCAGAAAACCGTCCTCGATGCGCAGCAGGTTAGCATTGCCCGGGTGTTGTCGGATCAAGTCATCGTGCTTTCGCCCCCACACGGCGATGGGCTGTTCGACGGGCTCGGTCAGGATCGAGACGTCGCCGAAGCGGACCTGGCTGCCGGCCAGGAAGTCTCGCACGAAGGGTTTTTTCCATCGGGAGAACCCCACCGCGGTGATCTGCTCGGGTAGCCGGGCCCGCATTTGCCGCTGCAGCGCGAGCCAGGCTAGCGTCTGCTCGACTTCGCAGGGCAGGCCGGTTTCAGGATCTATGTAGCGGGGATAATCGATCAGGGCGGCGCCTACCAGCGCTTCCAAGCTGGCGGGACGCCGGCGCGCCGGGGCCTCCAGCTCGTCCTGGGTCAGGCCCCAGCCGGCATAGAAGGGCATGCCGAAAGTGCGCACCGGCTTGCCCCACAACAGCGCCTCGAACCCGATCTGGGAGGTGACCACATAGACCGCCTCGGCGTGTTCCAGTAGTCGGGCCGGGTGGACATGGTCGCGCAGCAGCAATACCCGCTCGCTGCCTTCGAGCGCGCTCGGATCGAAATGGCCCGTCTTGCCGCCCGCCACGACGTCGGGATGGGCCTTCAGGATGATGCGGGTGCCGGGGTGCTCGGCCATGGCGGCGGCCAGCATGCGGTCGAAGCTGGCCTGGCTGGCTTGGCCGTAGCGTATCGAGGCGTCGCCGCGCGTCTGGTCCACGACCAGCACGTAGGGTTGCCGCAGCAATGCCGGCCGCGGGTCGCGGGCGGCGTTGTACTTCGATACCAGGCCGTCGCGCCAGGCAGCGATCAAGGCGGTGACGCGCGCTTCGCGATCCGCGTCCAGCGCCCGGCATACCAGTTGTTCCAGGCGGGACGGCGCGCCGGCATCGTAGTAGATGCCGGCATCATCGATCACCACGGACAGGGGCGGTTCCTGGGCGCCGTTGCCCATGGAGCGCAGAAACCCGTCCTCGAGCAGCCAGCATGTCCCGCGATGCCGTGCCGCGTGCCGTTGCGCTCGCTTGCCGCTTGCTTTGCGTCCCCACCCTACAAAAGGCGTGCCGGAGGCAACAGGGCCGCCGAGATAAGGGGCAATGCGGGCCCCGAGCAGCTTGTGCAAGTGTGGCGCCCGCCAGATTTTCCAGTCTGGCAGGGCGGCCAAAGCATGATTGCTACGCATGCATGGTTAGAAGCGTCGTCCCAGCATGACAGATTGCACGATCGGCGTGATGATCTTCTGCCATTCGTAGACCGCTGCGTTGGTGACGTAGATCGCATCGTCGGGATGGACGAGGAACTGGCCAGCCAGGAAGACCGATTCCGGGTTGCGCATATTCAACTGGAACACCAGCGGCTTGGGTTCTCCCGTTTGAGGGTCTACGCTCCTGCGGAAGATGAAGACACCGGTGGGGTCAGCCATCGCTTCCTTGAGGCCGCCAATGGAGCCGATGGTTTCCAGCAGGCTCGGGTTTTCCGAAGGCAGGTCGTGCAGTCCGGGTTCGGTGACTGCGCCCATCGCGACGAAGCGCTTGCGCGCGCGTTCGACGATGATCTCGGAATGAGGCTGGACGGGTACATTGCCGCCGTCGAGAATTTTCTTGTAGTTATACGATTTGACGCTTTTACCCGTGCGTACGGTGACGGTGGTCAGGTGCGGCTCAGGGATGGGGCCACCGGCCAGATTGATCGCATCCAGCAGGGTCAGCGGGCCTTGCAATGTCGAGAATCGTCCAGGGGCTTTTACGGCGCCGGCTACCAGTACCGAGCCGGAAAGGTCGCCGACCAGCTCCACATGTACCTGGGGATCTGCTGCCTTGCCCTTCAGGCTGCGCTCAATTTTGTCCGAGACTTGGTCCAGGGCCAGCCCGCGGACCTTGATCTTGCCTGCATACGGCAGGTTGATATAGCCCTGCGAATTGACGCGCACGGCGTCGAAACTGGTGCCGCCCGAAGCCAACGGAGCGAATATGGCGCCCTCTTGCGCACTGTCGGAGATCGTAATCTTCATGACGTCGCCCGGGACCAGCCGTATGGAGGGCATCGGCATGTCCGAGGTTGCGCTGGTCGGCGGCGTTTCACCTGCGATCAGATACGGACCTATGGTAGAGGCACTCAGGTCGATCAGGGAGTATGAGGCGTCGCTATCCACATTAGTGATGGACACGCTGTATGGCCCGGCACCGGACAGGATTCCGCAGCCAGTAAGCGACAGCAACAAGGCAGCCGAACCCAGGCCACGTCTGAGCGCTCCGACAAAATGGCGGCTATCGAAATTAGGTGCAACGCTGATCATAAAATTCACACGGATATAAATGCTATTTATGTGCCATGGCAAGCTCTGTTCGCTGCCACATACAGCAACCTGGGATACAGGCTCTTAATGCAAAGCAATTACCTTGCGGGCTGCCGAGAGGCAAGGTGGCGGGTTCGCCCAACGCTTGGAGCTGACTGATTGCACAGCACGTACTTATATACGCGTTCGTACAGCCGGCCAACTATAGCAGGATTTCTCGTAGTGCTGACCCACTTGTGGGCACGCTCCAGCATGCTGATCATGGCCGTATTCCTAGAGTCAATTCGTCGCAAAACTTCAGGCAGGTTTTTAGAGTCGGGGGCGAACAGGATTTTATGGCTCCGCGTCGGCATCAGCTCATCGAACGTTTCGCAACCCTGCAGGCCGATGACAGGGAGCTTATTAACCATGGCATGCCCAATCCACCAGGACAACTGCTGCTCCGTCCAATGAATGGACGTCGCAGGTAGCAAAATGGCATGCAATGCCGACAAGAATCGCGCTGGATCGGTGTCGCCCGTGCTTATATAGGAAATATCCAAGCCGGGTTGCTGGGCTGCAATAGTACGGTAGCTCGCCAGCTCTTGCTCGTTCCCATATATGGCAAGGTGCATCTGTGCAGACTCGGCTAGAGCAGCCAGCAGGGCGGTCCGGTCGGCCGTGCTAAAAGAGCTGGCTACAAGGCCCAGCAGGGGGGTTTTGGCCTCACCGGCTGGGTAGGAGGCCAAGGTCGGGGAGTCATATTTTGAAACATTTAGTGCCGTCGGTACAACAAAAATCCGTTCCGCATCCAGGCCGCGCGCTACTAGCGCCGACCTGGCCGGCTCGGTGGGGACGATGACGGCGTCGGCCTCACGCATGCATCGTTCTTCCTGCGCGTGGTACAGGGCGAGCATTTCCGCATCGGCTCGTTCTTGAACCTGGTCCGGCGGCACGGCGAAAATCGGACGCCACTCGTAGACGAATGGCAAGCGCAACTGCCGGGCGATGGCCACGCCGCGCACGGCAAGGTCGTAGCCGCGCCGCCCGGTATGGGCGTGGATCAGCGTGGCTTCGTGATCGCGGCAAATGTGTAGCGAAAGTAGCGTATCCAGTTCCATGACGCGCGTACGTTCGAGTTCCCGCTGTGCGCGCACGGTCAGGCTGGCCAGCTGAAAACTGGTGACCCCGGATTGGTCCCGCTGGATCCATGGTGTCGGGGTGGCGTCATCGGCCAGATACTCGTGAGGGGAAATTACAAACGCCTTGACGCGGGTCTTGGCATGGGACTGGATGATATCCGGGAGGCAAGCCACGCAGTTGCCGGGCCCCGTGTCGCCCCAGATGTGCGCGACGCAAACCGGCTGGCTCGGCGACCGGACGGGCACTTCAAGCGGCGCGCTGGACGCCAGGGCCGGCTGCCATGATGGATCCGCTTCGCGCAGATTGTCGAGCTGCCGCAGAATCTCCTCCCGGTACGGTTCTTTGGCATTGCCAGCCATTAGCAGGGCTGTGCCGGCTTTGCGCAGCAAGGCCGGTACCTGGTGTCGTACGGCGAACTCAAACGCGTAGCGGATCAGTGCGGGATTTTCGTGGCTTTTTTTGTCCAACAGGCGCAGCAGGGCTACCCTGGTGGCCTCCACGGAGGCCTCTTCCCGCTGGCGAAAACTATCGACCGAATCCGCCACCTGCCGTATGTCGGGGTCCTGGACGATTTTGACGTCGATACTGGCCTTCCACCGGATCAGCATGACGTCCAGTTGCGCGGCATCGTCCGGGGCAATGATAGGGCGCGATACGAAGTCTTGGACAGCTGAGTGCGACGGGACATACATCACCCATCGCTTGTAGCGTTGGGAGAAGGTCCAATCGGCCACGGACGCATCGCATGCCCGACCGTGGAGGGACTGGAAGCGCAGCGCGAGCAAGAGTGCCTGTTTGCTGACGTGCTGTACGGCGTCGGTGACGGCTGTATAGATGCGATAGGCCGAGCCAGGCTCCACCGGGGCATGGAAGCGCCGCAGGAGTCGGCTGGGCTCGGATGGCCCGGAAGCAATGTCCTCTGTCATGCCCGCCTCACTGGTGTCGGTGGCGGCGCGTTGCGAGGCAGGTCGATTGGCCATTGGGTGGTGTCAACTGGGCAGGGTTGTCGCTCTAGTCTCGATGATCCTCGATGGTCGTAATGATAAAACGCGCAATGCCGTACAGCAGGCCGAGGATGGCAAGCATCGTCAGCAGGTTATATGCGGCTTCGGGGTAGATGGCACGTTCGGGAAGATTGGGCGAGGCAATCGTGACGAGGCTGCGGATTTTGCGGGTCGCCTCAATGCGCGCATTCTGCTGGGCCGTGATCGCCAGTTTGTAGGCCTCTTCGGCCACCGAGGCGTCGATGACGAGATTGCGGTATTCCGCCGCAAGCAGGTTCATCTTCTCGTCGCCTTGCGAGGAGACCAGGCGCTTCTGTTCGGCCTGCAGCTGCTGTTCCAGCGCCTTGATTTTGTTTTTCTGCTGCTGAATCTGCGGAGACGCAGGGCTGAGGTTCGAAGCCAGGTTCTTGAGAATGGCACGCTCCTGACTGAGCATGGTCTCGATCTGCGTTACGATGCCGGCGCGCGACTGCGCGGCCGCTTCGGCGTCCAGAACGCCGTATTTGTTCTGAAAGCTCAGCAGAAGATGCTGCTTTTCTTCATAGAGGGTCCTGGCCTTGAGCAGCTCGTCCGCGGCGAACTTCATGTGGTCCCGGGCGATCCGGTGCGAGATCTCGTTGACGAATTCCTCGCTCTTCTCGAGGATCACGTCGAGCATCGCCTGCGCGAGCTTTGGGTCGAAAGCCTGTACTTCGATGCGCAGCAGGCCAGTGACCTCGTCGAAGTGAGGTTGCACAATACGCTGGTAGTAGGCCAGCCTTCTTTCCGCATCGGCGTCCTTGCTGATCCAGAAAAGCGGGTCCTTCCATTGCTTGGCGTATTGTTCCGTCCAATGCAGACGCTCTTCGAGAGCGTTCATCAGGTCGGCCGATTTGACGTACTCGGTCAGGAACAGTGTCTCCTCGCGCGAGGTCGGGTTGGCCCCTCCCATGAGCATGGCCAGACCGGGAACGGTGGCGGCCTGGCTCTCGTCGGTTTGCCTGACCACTACCTGGGCTGTGCTGGAATAACGGTCCATGGCAAAAACCGTGTAGTAGACCAATGCGATGAGCATCGGGACGGCGATTACCCAGACGGCCAAGCGGACCGATTTGAACTTGTCGAAAGATATCATTGTTGGCGATGTATTTTGGATTGGTTACGCTTGATAGGCCTTGATGCCTTCCTTGACGTCGTCAAAAATATGCGCCTGGCCATCCCGTAGCAGAATGACGATGTCGCAGAATTTTTCTATCTGCCCCATGGAGTGGCTGACAAGAATGATGTTCTTTTTCTTCAGCTTGGTCTGGAATATTTGGGCGCTTTTGCGCCGGAAGTGGATGTCGCCGACCGACATGACTTCGTCGATGAGATAGTAGTCGAAGTCGAACGCCATGCTCAGCCCGAAGCCCACCCGGGAACGCATGCCCGAGGAGTAGGTCCTGACCGGCTCGTCGAACCATTTCCCGATCTCGGCGAAGTCCTCGACATATTTGATCTTCTCGCGCATGTCGTCGCCGAAAGCGCCGTGGATCCGGCATACAAACTTCACGTTCTCGCGGCCGCTCAGGCTGCCCTGGAATCCTCCGCTCAAGCCGACAGGCCAGGAGATGTTCTTGTCGGTGATGATGCGTCCTGAATCTGGCATGTCCGAGCCACCCAGCAGGCGCATCAGGGTCGATTTCCCAGAGCCATTGCGTCCGATCAAGCCTATGTTGCGATCGGGTGGAATGGCGAACGAGAGGTCGCGAAAAACGTAGCGCCGCCCATGCGGCGTCCGGTAAGACTTGGTGACGTTCCGAAGTTCAAACATCCGACTTTCCTTTGAGGGGTCGGGTTACAGCGACATCAGCTGGAGACGGCGCAGACGATACATGCCCATTCCCAGGAAGAGCAGGACCAGGGTGCATTCGATCACGTATTGCAGCGAAATACCGTCTGCCATACGGTAGAACGGAAAAACATTGACCCGGATTAGTTCAAGTATGTGCAGAAACGGATTCCACAGCAGCAAGGGCATCCACGAAGCGGGGAAATGCGTGGGTGAATAGATGACGGCCGAAAGCAGATAGAGAGGCATAAAGATCAGCCGCAGCACCATCTTGCTTTCGGGAATGATGTTGACTATGAGGGCCAGCGTCACGCCGAGTGCAAAGCCGAAGCATATGCCCAGTGCCAGGATCCCCATCCATTCGATCGGGTGGACGATACGGGTGTCGTAACCTATCCAGGTGAACACCACTAGCAGGATGAGAAATACGGTGGCGGACAGGCTGAATTCCACCACGACCCGCGCCACAAAGGTGCTGAATGGTTGTATCTGCTTGTAGGCAAACAGGGCCTTGTTTGCCTCTACGCTCCCCATCAGCTTGAGGGCGATGTTCTTGAAGAGCAGAAATGCCGACAAGCTGACCAGCAGAAAAACCGGAAAATCCAGGCCGGGCATGGTCCGGCCGCGCAGGAACACCATGATCGCCATGATGGCGAGAATGTGGGTGAGCGGCTCGAAAATCGTCCACATGGCTCCCATTCTCATGCGCCCGAACCGGCCCTGCATTTCCCGTAGGACGAGGGCGTAGACTACGGTTCGGAAGACTTTGAATGACGAACGTTTCTGCATGATCAATAAAAGGACTGGTTTCCCGGTGCGTTGTGGTTAGCCGAGTCCCCTGCGCAGGGGAACGATTTGCAGGATTTCTTCCAACCTTTTTTCCCAGGTATGGAATTGCAGCACATGCCGAGCGCCCGCCTGCACCATCTCCTTGTCGGCGGGGCGCCAGCCGTTCTGCAACGCCCCCAGCAAGTCCTCGAGTTCTTCGGAACTGGAGACTATGTGGCAATAGTCTGAGAATTGCTGCTCGATGGACAGGGCGGGCGTGCTGACAGCCAAGCCACCGGAGGCCACGATTTCGAGAAAGCGGCGGGAGAACATGGTCGGAGAGTCTTCGATGGTGTTCACATTGAGGCACACCATGTGCTCTCTGTATACCTGTGCCGTATTCCGGTGCGGGATCTGGGTGCGCAGGTCAATCCAGGGGCGTGTCGGATAACGGTAGACATCGGAGCGCCGGTTGGAGTTCCGGTCGTAGACGGTCAGGCCGAGCTGCTGGGTTCCCTCGAACAGCATGTCTTGCCACATGCGCCGGCGTGGATGGATGTGATGGCTATAGCTGCCGACAAAACAGGCCCTGCTGTACCGATAGCCATGGTTGGCAGGAGAGTGCAGCGCGGGCTGGATCGCGAACATCAGCGGATGCACGGACGCGGCGTCGCCCAGCGCTTCCCGATAGCGGGGCAGCGCATTGGCGTCGACGGTGAAGATATGGTCGAACAGCGACGCGCTCTGGATGAAGCGATCGAAATGGACGCCGTCCTCCTTGTTCCAGAAAACGCATGGAATGCCCATGTCTCGAGCACAAGTGACAACGCGCCGAAGCTCGTCGTTGTTTCGTTTCGGATGCCCGTCATAGGACGCTATCTTGAATTTCCATGCATTGCCTTTTCCATACCATGCAGACTCGACCAGCAAGATATCGGGACGCCAGTACCTGAATACCACCCTGTAGTTGAGGGGCGAAATATTGCGAATTTCGCATTCATGTTGCAGGCATAGGGCAGTGAGTTCATCAGAGATTAGGGCAAGTTTTAATTTCTTGAATGAACCGCTGGGCGATATCTGTGTTCTGCGCGTTATGCGATCAAAAAAATCAAGGGCGCTCATGCTATGGGAGAGTGTTCACCCAGCTGTCTGACGCAGCTGTGCAGGATAGTACAGTTATGTTCTTGAAATACGTGGCATATGAAACAATGTGTGCCGAGAGGGAGGAAAGGTCCATTAATTCATGTACATTCGGGAATGTCTATAGGTTTTTTCGAGAGCGCGCAATGACGGATCAACCATTATATCGGGCTAAGAGCTGGAGTGCATTTGCCGCGGCAGGGCTGGCGACGCTATTGATCGGCCTGGCTCCGGGCCTTGCATCAGCCAGGGTGCTGAGCCTCTATGTGGCGCCGAATGGGTCGATGTCGGCGGACGGCACGAAGAAAGAGCAGGCGGTGCCGACGCTGGCGCGTGCAATAGAAATTGCCAAGCAGCGGCTCCAGCCTGACGTCTCCGCGGTTGAGGTGCACGTCGCTCCGGGGGTGTACAAGGACCAGCAGTTGAAATTGGCGGGCACGCCCGGCGGACTGCCGCTGAGCCTGCTGGGGGCTGCTGGAAAAGATAATGCACGGCCCCAGTTCCAAGGCAAGGGAGAAGGGACGTGGTTGTCCTACAGCTCCAACAAGCACGATAAAAATTCACTGAAAGTTTCAGGATTTGAAGTTTCGAATTATCGAACCGCGATATCGCTGAACGGTTCTCGCAAAAATAAGGATAGTTGGAACGGTGGGCATGAGATTACCAATAATGTTTTCATGAAAATCGGCCAGTCGAGCGAAGCGGTCCGCCCCTCTACCGCCGCGATCCGTCTGGTCAATTCTCGTAATAATAAAATCGTCGGCAATACGTTTAATGAAATTCGCAATGTGCAGCAATGCAATCTCCTGCACGCGGTCTATGTTGCCCACTATTCGTCCGGAAATCTCATCTCGAATAATACATTCGATGGAGGATGCGGGGCGGTTATCAAGGTCCGCGACGCCTCCAACGGCAACAAGATAGTCCAGAACAAATTCCTGAACCAGGAGCTGGAGGCTGTGCAGGATTCTTTCTGCGACAAATCCAAAAGCTCGATGTGCACCCGCGAAACGCCGGAGTGTCCATCGTGGGATAACGTTGTCGAATCCAACGCCATTGCCACCGCGGCCCCCGACGTGCTTGCCGCGCGCACCGCCGCCGCCGGAAAGAAGATGGGACAACCGAAAGTTGCCGTGGTGAAAGGGCAGGCTGCGCCACCCGGGTGCGACGCGCCTCCGGGAGAGGGGCGCCGCATCCGATCAGTGCAGAATCAGTACATGAAGAAGTAGTGGTTATAGCTTGGAAAGGGCCACCGCGCGTTTGAGGATATCGGGAACCAGTTTTTCCGGTTCCCCGCGGTGCCCGGGGCGATCAACGTAAGTCCAGGTTTCCAGCAGCCCGCCCCGCGCCTGCCCGCCCTTGAGCGGCAAGTCCAGGCCGGCGCAGAAGGGCTGGTAGTGCTGTTCGTAGTGGTGCTTGTCGCCGGTGCTTTGAAGATACAGCACTTTCACATTCGGGGCGCGCTTGATGGCCTCGATGGCCGAGAAGCGCTGGTCGATCGTCTGGGCGTCGAGCTCTTCAGGCGTGGCAACCCCGAAAGCCACTTTCAGGAAATTGTTGACTGTCCGGGGATGGTAGTTCAGCACATGAGTCTGCGGGTTGACCGCGACCGCGGTGGCATCACCCAGGGCGGCGGCCAGCGTCAGGGCGCCGAAGCCGCCGCCTGACGAACCATAGACGATCACATCGCGCGTCTTGAGATGCAGCTTCCGGCAGGTGGTCCGGATCAGTTCGGCCAGCGACTGTATCCAATTTTCTGTCTGCGTACCCACATACCAGGCGAGTGCGAGTTTTTTGCGGGTCATGGCCGGATCGGTCACGTACAGCGCGGTGCCAGGCAGGGCCGGATGCCACGTCAACCGCGAAAACTCCGGTCCGCGGATTTTCCAGTTGCGTGCGCCGGTCAGCATGACGAACAGCTTCTTAGCGGCAGGCTTGCGCAACAGCAGGCATTCAAATTTGTTGCCACTAGGCACTGCGACGGAAAATCTGCCGTTCTTCAGGCGCGTCTTGCCATAGCTTTCGATGCTGTCGAAGTCGCGCCAGGTCGCCTGCAGCATCGCCGGAGGCGGCGTCTCTTTCTTGATGTAGTCACGGCGTACTACCGGCGCCCCCAGCAGGGGCGTAGTGTTGGTGCCGGAATGGCTGGGGATCGCATCGGGGGATTCACCGTTATTTAGCGCGATGGCGTGGCTGATGATCGCGCTGAATATGCCCGGAGGTGCTTGCAGCGTCTTGGCCGGGCCGCTGTACATGACGAGTTCCATTGTGTCGTCACGGCATGTCTCGTCGGCCGGGTTCAGGCCAAAAGCCTGGCAGAATGGCAGGAAATGATTCTGGTATACGTGAGGATTATTGCGATTCTGGACGTAGACGATCTTGGTTTCCGCCGAGCCCTGCAGCGTGGCAATGGCGGAAAGACGTCGATCCAGCATGTCGGTATTTTCCTGAGCCGTGTTGCCGGCACTGAAGCACGCACCCAGGAAAGTATTGACGATCGATGCGTAATAGCGCCGCACGTCGGTGTGCGGGTTGATGGCGATTGCGGTGGCCGGCCCCAGCCCGCAGGCGACCTGGAGCGCGGCGAATCCGGCGCCCGCCGTACCCAGGGTGAAGACGTCCTCGATGCTCAGGCCCAGCTTGCCAATCATGCGTTGGGCGAGCTGGACGATGGCCTGCGTCCAGTCATGCCGCGAAGTGCCCAGGTACCAGCCTAGCGTGAGGGAGCGGTCCACGAACAGCGTCGGGTCCGATATGTACAGGATCGAACCAGGCAGGCTGTTGGCCTGATCCACGCGTTGAAATGCGGGGAGGGGCGCCTCGGCCGTGTGCGAACTGGTGAAGACGATGAATAGTCGAGCGTGCTCCGGACGCAGGTGCAGCCTGCATTCGAAATGCCCTTCGTTGATGGCGATGGAAAAACGGCCTTCGCTCAATTCAACCGCATCGAACGCTTCCAGCGAAGCGTAATGATGAGTCTTCGGCGTTAAATCATCGATTGGCCGAAAGTGCGGCCCCACCGAGTTGTCTGAGCCTGACGGATCGCCAGTCACGGGCTTGGGTCTAATCTGCATCACGATACCGCTCATTCTGATCCTCTCCGGTGGTTCGCCTTGTTGTCAAACTACATATCAAGCGGACGCCAGGGTATTACGATACACGCTTGCGACCGTCAGGCCCGCATTTTTCCAGCTGCGGTTCTCGATGACCCATTGTCGCCCAGTTTTCCCCAGCCGGGTTCGCAATTCGGGGGATTGGAACAGCGTCGTGACCTTGGCCGCGAGATCATCGGGATTGCCCTTCTCGAAGATGAGCCCGGTTTCGCCATCCAGCACGATCTGGCTCAAGGCCTTGACGCTCGAGGCAACCACGGCCTTCTCTTGCGCGAGCGCCTCGAAAGGCTTCATCGGCGAAACCGTTTCGCAGACTGTCCACGGCTTGCGCGCGTAGACCAGGACGTCGATCAGGGAGTAGTAATTGCTGACCTGGTCATGGGGCACCCGGCCGGGCATGATGACCTTGTCGCCGAGTTGCTTGGCCAGCGCCTTGTGGTTCTGTTGGCCGCGGCCGTCCCCGACCAGCAGGACACGACAATCCATGCCGCTGGCTAGGATGCGCTTGGCGGCGCGCAGTAAGTCATCCAGGCCCTCGTAGTCCACAAAAGTACCCACGTAGCCCATCACGGGCACTCCTGGGGGAATGCCGAGCTTGGCCGCCAAGGCATCGTCGCGCTCGACGGGCACGAAGTTCTCGGGCGATACGCAGTTCGGAATCAAGGTGATCTTGTTCCGGTCTGCTCCCCGGGACACCAGTTCGTCGACCATGCCATCGGTCAGCGTGATGATGTTGTCCGAGTTCAGGATCGTGAAGGTTTCGAGATCGCGGATCCGGTCTACCAGGCCCTGGTTGGCGCCGGTCGTATCGCGCGAGGCATGCACCAGTTCCCACAGGCCGGAGACTTCGTAGACGAAAGGCAGGCCGACGCGCCGCGCCGCAATCAGCGCGGGCAGGGCAGTGAGATACGTGGAGCGCCCGTGTACCAGGGCCGGCCGTTCGTGCCGGAGCACTTTCTCAAATTCGTCTATCAGGCTCAGCATGTACTCCGCCTCGCTGACGGCGCCGCGGTCGGCGCCGCCAAAGATGCGGTGATAGGCGATATTGTCGATGGTATCTGTATCCGGGAACGTCTTGCCCCGATTGGCCGACTTGATGTCCACGGGGAACCCGGGACGGGTGTAGGGCACGATGTCGAAACCCGCCGCCAAGGTGCCTTGCAGGATGCCATGCGCGCGGGTCGCATAGCCTCCGGACAAGTGCGGCAGGCTGCTGTGCAGGAAATAGATGGTCTTGGTGTCCGAGACCGGCACCACGGGATTCCCGCTGCCGGCGTCGAACGCCCGGGCCAGCAGCGATTGGTAGCGAGCCAACTCGGGGAGGTGTTCGCCGCTGGCGCGGACCGTGTGGACAATATGCTTGGGATGCAGAAGCTTTGCTTCTATGACATCGTGGGCCTTGCCGCCGGTCTTGAGCCAGGTGCGCTCCTGCTCGACCCAGAGCCGCCCGTTTTCTCCCAGGCGGGCACGCAGTTCAGGCTGTTCGATGAGCATGCGCAGTTGACGCGAGAAGTCGTCGACGTTGCCTTTCTCGAAGACCAGCCCGTTGTGATCATGGCGCACCATTTCGGAAAGCGCGCGCACGCTGGACACCAGGACGGCTTTCTTCATGGCCATGGCTTCCAGGGGCTTCATGGGAGACACCATCTCGCAGACTGGCAGCGGCTTGCGCGGGAACGGCGCGATGTCGATCAGCGAGTAGTGGCTTTCGACCTCGGAATGGGGAATCCGCCCGGGCATGATGAGCCAATCAGAGAAGCCGGCGTCCTTGGCGATATCCTGCACGGCTTGCGTGATGGGGCCCACGCCGGTGCCGGAGACGTCCTCGTTGCCGACCATCAAGAGACGGAACTCGATATTCTGGGCCTTGAGTAGCGCGCAGGCGCCGGCCAGGTCTTCCAGGCCTTCATAGTGCACGAAGGTGCCGATGTAGCCGATGACCGGCACATGGGCGGGAATGTTCAGGCGCTGCGCCAGCGCGGTATCCCGACCACCCGGGTGGAACCGGGTCGGGTCGCACGAGTTCGGCAGGAGATCGATCTTGTCGGCCTCCACGCCTCGGTCTACCAGTTCGTCCCGCATGGCGGCGGTCAGCGTGAAGACCTGGTCGGCCCGGGCCGCCAGGCCGCCTTCCATGGCGCGCTCGACAGCGTAGGCGAGCGTTTCGCCGAACTGGGGCTGTCGCGATATGCGGGTCACTTCCCAGAAGCCGCGCACCTCGTACACGAACGGCAAGCCCAGACGGCGCGCGGCAATCATGGCGGGCAGCGCGGTCTGATAATTGGAGGCGCCGATCACGACGGAGGGGCGCAGGGCACGGAGCTTGTCGGTCAGGACGTCGGCCGCGGTCGCCAGGTATTCGTCGGTCGGCAGCCCCCCCGTCTTGAGCAGGGCGGTGGCCCGCATGGGCTCGAGGATCCGCTCGTAGCGAATACCGTCGATCATGGTTTCGAGCGGGACGTCGCTGGCCTGCAGCTTGGTGTTGGCGTCCAGCGGGAAGCCGGGGCGGGTCAGGACAACGACCTCATAGCCCGCGCGCGCCAGCCCGCTGGCAATACCGTGCGAGCGTGTGGCATAGCCGCCGGAGGAGAAGGGCAGCGAGTTGTGCAGTATGTATACCGCGCGATTGGGCTCGGGCGTGATGGGCGTGACCGGTTCGTTCAGCGGCCGGTCGAGCAGGGCCAGGCGATAGATGCGATGCTGCTGCAGCTTGGTCAGCGTCTCCTGCTTCTTGGCATCCATGTCCGGGCCATAGATCTGCTCGATGGCCTTGACGGCGTGGTACGCGGACTCGGGCTTGTTGGCGTGGACGGCCGCCCAGAAGTAGCCCCTCCAGATGGCGTCATCCTTGAATAATTTCAGCGCCAGTTCTGCAAGAGGCCATTCGACGTGCTTCGGACCTTTCTCGCGGAATTGCTTGCCGGTTGCCAGCAGCGACATGGCCGTGGAGCGAGCGGGCCGGTTGCCCTTGGGGTCCAGCAGTTTGCGCACGCCTTCGGCGCCTTCTGCCTGGAAGGTTTCGAGATACGCGGCAAGTTCACTGGCGACGGCTTGCACCACCGGCGTGTCGTTGGCCTTCTGGGCCTGGGCCGCGTCCATTTTCGCAGCCTTGGCCGCGCGACGCTTCTTGCCATCCTGCAGGAGGGTCCAGAAGGCGCCTGGCAATGCAGCGAACTGTCGCCATGACTGCGTGGCCTCGACCAGCATCTTCCCGAGGCGGTACGAATCCGTGCGGTAGATCGAGGCCAAGGTCTTTTCCGCTGCCGCGAGGCTGTTCGTCAGTCGGCGAATCTCGATGGCATGATTGCGGTTTTCCGTCTCGAGTTGCGTTTTGACGGTCAACAGATCCAGATTCTGCACTCTCAGCTCATGGAGCTGCTTGTTGAGTGATTCCGCCGTGGCCGCCTGCTGTTCGACGGCATGGGTGCGCGACGCATTTTCTTCCTGGAGCGCGTTGTGGAGCTTGGACAGGCGCTGCCATTTGCGCGTGACGTCCTGCAGCCGTCTCAGGCGATCGGCCAGCACGGTATCCGCGACATCGAGCATCCGCTCCACGTCGTGCGGCCGGTGCACGGCGCCAGGCCTCCGGTTGGCGACCAACTGGATATAGCCCTCCTTGTAGGACAGATCCTCGATCTGGCAATGGCCTTCCAGCGCCTTGGCCAGGCAGATGGGGGACGAGCCTGCCACGGAGAGGATGATCATGCCATCCGGTTTGATCAGGCCGGTGACCCATTGCAGCTGCATCGGCAGATCGCTGATGTCCTCGCTCAGAGCGGTCACCACCGCACAATCATAAGGAGCTTCCGCAGGCACGCTGCCCAGTGTCGTCATCGCGACGGCCGTCAGCGTGATTTTGTTCTTCGCCAGAAAAGAGGACATGCCGAATGGCGGCGCGCCGATCAGTGCGACATTCACGCCTCGCAGCTGGCTGGCGATCCATGCGGCTCGGGCGTTGCTCTTTGCAACGGGCTTGCCCCGGTTCTTGGGAGCCGGGAGGGGACCTGTCGGATTATCGTGCGCCATCTCTACGCTGCTCTTAATGGCATCGGTTGTCACTACTGCTCCTAAATCGATGCGACTCCGGCCCGACGCCGGACAATTACAGGAAGCGTGGCGGTCATCAGGCCCTTCGTTGATGCCGCCACTCCTCGTTTTACCAGCGACTTACTTCACCAGCCCCACGGCGTCGACGAAAATCTGGCCTTCGCGGTACTTCAGTCCATACTCGCGGAACGGAGTATGGGAGACCAGCACGGCTACCACGTCGGCAGTTTCGACGGCGTCTTCGAGGGACGTCAGCGAGTATTCACGCAGGTTGTGAGGCATCTGTTCGATATACGGCTCGACGATCTTGAACTTGCAGCGCAGCGAACCCAGCACCGCCTCGGTGATGTGCAGGGCGGGGCTTTCGCGCAGATCGTCGATGTCAGGCTTGAACGCCAGCCCGAGTAGGGCAACGGTGACGTCCTCGGGCTTCTTCCCGGAGGCGACCACTTGTTCGACCGCGGCCTGGATGCGCTCGACGACCCACTGTGGCTTGCCGTCGTTCACTTCGCGGGCCATCCGGACGATGCGGGCCTGCTCGGGCGTCTTGTCGACGATAAACCACGGGTCCACGGCGATGCAATGGCCTCCGACCCCGGCGCCCGGCTGCAGGATGTTGACGCGTGGGTGATGATTGGCCAGCTTGATGAGTTCCCAGACGTTGATGTCCAGGCGATCGCAGATCAGCGAGAGCTCATTGGCAAACGCGATGTTGACGTCGCGGAACGCATTCTCGGTGAGTTTCGACATTTCCGCCGTGCGCGCGTTGGACGCCAGCAGTTCTCCGTCGACGAACAGGCGGTAGACCGCGCGGGCCTTTTCAGTCGATTGCGGGTTGATGCCGCCGATGATGCGATCGTTCTCGACCAGCTCGCGGACCACTTGGCCGGGCAGCACGCGCTCGGGGCAATAAGCGACGTAGACATCGCTTTCGGTGCTGCCGGGCAGGGGGAGCGCCAAGTCGGGGCGCAATTCGGACAGCCATTGAACGACCTGTTCCGTGGTGCCGACGGGCGAGGTCGACTCCAGGATGACCGTATCGCCCTTCTTCAAGACGGCAGAGATGGCTTCGGTCGCCGCCTTGACGTACGACAGGTCAGGCTCGTGATCGCCCTTGAAAGGAGTGGGTACTGCAATCAGGAAGGCGTCCGCGGGTTCCGGCTTGGTCGTGGCCCGCAGATAGCCTTGCGTCACCGTGGACTGCACGACCATGTCCAATTCGGGTTCGACGATGTGGATTTTGCCTTGGTTGATGGTATCCACCGCATGCTGATTAATATCCACGCCGATAACTTTGACACGACGGGAGGCGAGCACGGCAGCCGTCGGCAAACCGATATATCCCAGCCCAATGACGGAAATGGTATTCAAGGGTGTTTCCATGCTCAAACTCACGATTTGGGTTGTTGGTTAAGGAGTACTTGGATTATTTGGGGCGACGCGGTGCCATTGCCGTATGGATTATGGGCATAGGCCATTTTCTTGTATTCGATCTCGTTTTCTGTCAGATCTTTGACGCTCTGCACGATGCGAGCGGCGTCTGTCCCCACCATTCTGACCGTGCCGGCCGCCACGGCTTCCGGCCGTTCGGTAGTGTCGCGCATCACCAAGACAGGCTTGCCCAGAGACGGCGCCTCTTCCTGGATTCCACCCGAATCGGTGAGGATCAGGAAACTGCGTTGCATGAGATATACAAACGGTAGATAATCCAGCGGCTCAATGAGGTGGACATTGTCGAGTCCGCGCAGGAGCCTGTTTACAGGTTCGCGCACATTCGGATTCAAATGCACCGGGTAGACGAAGTCCATCTGGGGGTAAACGCGAGCCAATTCAGCGATAGCGGTGCAGATATTCTCGAAGCCGCCTCCGAAATTCTCGCGGCGATGGCCTGTGATCAGGATCAGCCGGCGCTCTTCCGAAAGGAAGGAAAATTGCGAAGCAAACTGTTTCAGCAGGGCTTCGTCATTTTCTATTTTGTTCTTTATGGAAAGAAGGGCATCGATTACGGTATTGCCCGTGACAAAAATACGGTCTTCCGGCTTGCGTTCTTGCAGCAAGTTCTGGCGAGCCTGTTCGGTGGGCGCGAAATGCAAATCGGCCAGTACGCCAGTGATCTGCCGATTGGCCTCTTCCGGCCAGGGCGAGCGGATATTGCGGGTACGCAGTCCCGCCTCCACATGCCCAACCGCAATCCTTGAATAAAACGCGGCAAGGGAAGCGGCAAGAGTCGTGGAAGTATCGCCATGGACCAGCACATAATCCGGCTTTACTTCTTCCAGGATGTTTTTTATTCCATTCAGAATGCTGGTCGTAATGGAAAAAAGATCTTGTCCGGGGCGCATTACATTCAAATCGAAATCGGGTTTGATTTCGAACAGCTTCAGCACCTGATCCAGCATTTCGCGGTGCTGGGCCGTGACGCAGACATAAGACTTGATGTCCGGGTGGTTGGATAATGCGTTGACCAACGGAGCCATTTTGATGGCTTCGGGCCGGGTGCCAAACACGGTCAGTATCTTCATATAATCAACATGGGATTCGGACAAGCTATCCAGGATAAAACGAATCCGTAACTCTACTCTATGGATTGGGCAATCTCGTGAATCTGGGTGATATCAAATGTATCTTTTGTGACAAACTTTACAATGCGGCCCAATTTGTTGGCAAAGCGGGGGTTTGCTTGGCGAGGCGGGAGGGGGAGGTTGCATTCTTATTCTGCGTGCGCACCTGCCCTTAAACTTGTCGGAAGGGCGCCATGGTGACGTATCAGCCATGAAGGGTTGCAAATTATTATAATTGAAGGGTTAGACTAAAAAAAGATGCCGATGATTGCATCGGGTTAGTTTTGTTGCGAGGTAATTGGCCTGCCATATAAGTAGTTTATATACAGTGCTAACAGCATTGCATTAGAATGTGGATAGATTGGCCAGCTTGTTGCGCAAAATGGCGCAACAATTGTCACGAATTTGTTGTTTTGTTGCGTCATTGGTCCTGGGGCTCGGTGCGCACGGGAGCCGCCGATAGGCCGCGGGAATGCCATGCTGGGCATTGAGCCTGGCTAGCGAAAGGGGGGACGTTGCTGCTTGATAATCTTACCGCCAATCCAAGGTCGGTCCCGTCTGCTTTCGTCGCCGCCGTTACCGGCGCGTGTCATGCGGCTGAGCGCTTGCCCAAAATCTTGATGTACTACCCCACGCTCAAGCTCAACCCGTTCCATGAGTTGTTGTATGCGAGAGCCAATGAAGCCGAGACAGCGGTTATTCCGCTGTCAGATGTTTCATGGCTGGCGGAAATCGGCTGGGCGGGGCGACTTGCCATCCACCTGCACTGGTTGCAGGGCGTGCTGAAGGGGGCGCGTTCCGAGGAAGAGGCGAAATCCATGGCGCAAGGTTTCGAAAACCGAATGGCCGAATGGAAGGAGCGTGGCATAAAAATAATCTGGACAGTACATAACGTATTGCCGCACCAGCGCCGTTTCCCCGATGCCGAGGTGCTTCTGCATAAAGTGACAGCCAAACATGCCGATCTCGTTCATGTCATGAACAGGGATACGGCAAAATTGACGCGGCCGTGGTATCAGATACCAAAATCGCGTTCGTTCCATTTGCCGCACCCATCATATGCCAACTGGTACGGTAATGTGATTGGAAAATCGCGCGCGCGGCAGATATTGGGCATCGCGGATCGCGAGTTCGTGTTTCTTTTTTTTGGCTCGATACAACCCTACAAAGGCTTGGTGGAGCTGGTCCAGGCATTTGGCGCGTTAAAAGCGCGAGTGTCGGGGCAGCGCTTGCGCTTGCTGATCGTCGGGCCGAATGCTGATCCGGAATATACTAACTCCCTTAAAGAATGCGCCGCCGATGCAGATATATCGCTGATCCCGCACGGTGTTCCAGACGATCATATACAGGTATATTTCAACGCCTCGGATACTGTCGTCGCGCCGTATCTTCGCAGCTTGAATTCAGGCGTGGCGCTGTTGGCGGCTACCTTTCGCAAACCCATGGTGGCGCCAGACACCGGATCCATGGCGGAAGTCCTCGGAACTGAGCACCCCCTCTTGTACGACAGGAGCCAGGAGGGTCTGGTCGATGCGATGCAGCGCGCAATGAGCCATGCGCCCGAGGCTCGATATTTCGACGAGATTCTGGAGAGCCACGAGCCGGGCAAGATCTCAGCGCTCTTCTTTTCCGAGGTGAGCAAGCTTCTCGACGGCAGGGCGCGTATCCCCCAGAAACGTCCTCAAGGCCGCAAGAAATAGAGTTGCTGCCAGTCGTCCAGATGCCGGCGCACGATGTCCGTGAACATTCGGTCTAGCCGTTCGGCAATCATGTCGTGCGATCCGCTGTCCCCCGGCGCGGGCGCCTGGAGATCGTCGCATACGTGTAGCCGGAAGCGGGAGCCGCGCTCGCGTTCCATGTAGACCGGGGTCAATGGCGCCCCCGTGGCGGCCGACAGCCGGATGGCCAGGCTCAGGTTGCTGCCATAAGGCATCGGCCGGCCGAATGTGGGGAAGTAGATCTGCTTGCCGCGCGCTTCGTCCAGGTGAATGAGAATCGCGCCGCCCGGCCCCCGCAGATGCTCCAGGAGCTGGCGGGTGGTACGCAGGCCGGGTTCCAGCACCGCGGCGCCATGCTTGCTGCGCAATTTTTCGCTGAGCTGCTGGCGGAAGCGGTTGGGCTGCTTGCGGCTGACCGTCATCCCACGGGAGCCGATCAGCTGCATCAGGCACATTCCCAGCAAGTCGCCCAGGTTGCTGGTATGGACCGATACGAAGATGCGGGACTGGGACGGGTCCTTGAGGGCCTGCCGCCGCTGGTCGGGCAAGACGGCAACATGGCCGCCTTGCCATATGCGATCCATGACCAGGGTTTCCAGCAGCGCCCGGCCGGAGTTCCGATGCAACCGGCAGAGCAGCGCGTCGACTTCGGCGGGCGGCAGAGCGGGAGCGATCATGGCCAACGCCTGGCGCGCCTGGTCTTCGACTCTTTTTCTTGTTGCGCCGACGTAGCGGCCGCGGGAGGCCCCCAGGCGCGAACAGAGGCCGATGGGAAGCACACGAAACAGGTAATAGGCAGCGAGTTCCAGCCCTCCGCCCAGCGGCTCCTCGACCCAATACTTGGCCCAATGGCGGCGGGCCGCCGAATCGCCAAGCAGGCAGGCAAGCCCCGGGCGGGCGGGCGGCCGGGACGGCGGCCTGATGATGGGCACGTTCCGCTTGCGTGGCACCGTCATGGTTTTACAGCGCCGCTGCCAGCAGTTCGACCGTGTGGCGCAATTGCTCTTCGGTATGCGTGCAGGAGATGAAAAACCGCAGGCGTGCGACACGCTCGGGCACGGCGGGATAGAGGATCGGCTGTACGTTGATGCCTTGCTCGAACAACTGCGTCGACAGCCGGGCGGCCTTCAATGAGCTGCCGGTAATTGCCGGGATGACGGTGAGCCCGGCGCTGGTCCCGGTGTCCACGCCCGCGGCGCGGGCAAGTTCAAGGAAATACTTGCCGCGCGCCTGCAGGGTTGCCACGCGTTCGGGCAGCTCCTGCATGCGCCGCAAGGCTGCCAGAGAGGCAGCCGCGACGCTGGGCGGCATCCCGACGCTGTACAGGAAGCCCGGCGCGAGGAATTTCAGGTGTTCGACCAGCGCACTCTCGCCCGCGATGTACCCGCCGCAGCCAGCCAGAGACTTGCTCATCGTGCCCATCCAGATGTCGACATCCTTGCCGTCAATGCCGAAATGGTCTCGCAGCCCGTAGCCGCGCGTTCCCATGACGCCCAGCGAATGTGCTTCGTCGATCATCAGGAACGCCTTGTGGCGGCGCTTGATCTCGATAAAGCGGGGCAGGTCGGGGAAGTCGCCGTCCATCCCGTACAGGCCTTCCAGCACGATCAGCACGCGCTCGAAGTCGCGGCGCTGGTCGTGCAGGATGCGATCCAGAGCGGCCCAGTCATTGTGGGCAAAGGGCAGGCGCCGGGCGCCGGACAGTTGTATGCCCTGCAATACGCTGTTGTGAATCAATTCGTCATGCAGCACCAGGTCGCGCGGCCCGAACAGATGGCCGATGGTGGACACGTTGGTGGCGTGGCCGCTGACAAATACGATCGCGTCATCCACTTCGTACAGGTCGGCCAGCGCGCGCTCCAGCTGCCGGTGGATAGGGCGTTCGCCGGACACCAGGCGGCTGGCCGAGACGGAGGTGCCGTACCGGTCCAGCGCTTCCTTGGCCGCCGCGATGACTCGCGGGTCGCCTGACATGCCCAGGTAGTCGTAGCTCGCGTAATTGATGTAGTGCTTGCCGGCGATGCGGGTCTGCGCGCCGGCGATGCCCTCGTGCACCTTGAAAAAGGGGCTGCGGACCCCCATGCGGGCCGCGCCTTCGTTCAGGATGCGCAGTTGCCGGTAGCCCGGGTGCTGGTCGAAGCGATAGAACTCTTCCGGCAAGGCGGCAGGCCCGCCGAGCGGGCGCGCCACCGGCGGCTGGGACTGCTCGTGCTCCACCTGGCGCAGTTTGCGCTCGAGGCTTTGTTGGATCAGCTTGTCTTTGATGTTTGCCGTGAGGCCGGGCAACCCCTTCTTGATGGTGCTCATGACTGCGCTGCTGCGTCCATTGCTGGGTTCATTGGATCAGGCGCTTGGTGCCGGCGGCTTCGGATCGCAAGTCGTTGGCGAACGCCTGGACGGCCTCGTCGGCCAGTTCGTCGGTGTGCTGGGAGACCACCTGTTCCACCTCGGCAAGCAGGGTGTCCTGTTGCGGCGTGTCGCCCTCGTTGCGCAACAATTGAAGCAGCCGTGCTGCCAGTTTGGCAAGTGTAGGGCTTTCATTCAGCGCCATGACAGGCAGCCGGATGCCGAAGCGGTTCTCCAGCGCCACGACCAGTTCCACGCCCATCAGCGAGTCCAGGCCCATATCGTAGATGGACACATCGGGATCGATCTTGTCGGCGGAAACCCGCAGGATTTCGCCGACTTCGGCCTTGAGCATATCGACCAGCATCGGATGCAGCGCCGCGTCGTCGAGCGTGGCCAGCAAATGAGCGATATCCTGGGCATCGCCATCGTCCTCGCCGCTTTCTCCGGCGCGGCGCGCCAGCAGGCTGAATTTGGGCGCGGCGGCGGTGGGCAGGAAGCGGCGCAGGGCGCGCCAGTCGAGTTCGAGCACGCCGAGGCCGCTGGCGTCGGCCAGCAGCATGTCTTCCAGGGCCAGCAGGGCCGCCTCGGATGCCAGTGCGGCGCCGCCCATGCGGCTTTGCAGGGCGTCCTTGATTTTCTTGTTGCGGGCCAGGAAGCCGACATCGTCGATGGCGCCCCAGCGCACGCACGTGGCCGGCAGCCCCAGGGCGCGTCGTTGGCGCGCCTGGTTCTCCAGCCAGGTGTTGGCGGCCACATAATTGGCCTGGCCCGGGTTGCCGAACAAGGTGGTGGCCGATGAGAACGTAACGAAGAAATCCAGTGGCCGCCCGCGCGTGGCGTCATCGAGGTGCAGGGCGCCCAGTATCTTGGGCGCCAGCACGCGTTCGATCTGCTGCGCCGTAGCGCCGCGCACCAGGCCGTCGTCGATCACCATTGCCGCGTGAACGATGCCCTTCAGAGGCGGCATGGCCTCGTCAATGTGACACAGCAAGGCGCTCACCGCCTGGGCGTCGGTCACGTCGCACGCGGCGGCGTGGACGGTGATGCCGCGTTCCCGCAGGGCGGCGATGGCTTGTTGGGCGGCCTCCGCGACCGGGCCGCTGCGGCTGATCAGCACGAGATGGTGCGCGCCCTTGTCGGCCAGCCATTGCGCGGTGCGCAGCCCGAAGCCGCTCAGGCCGCCTGTCACCAGATAGGTGGCCTCCGCGGACAGCCTCAACGAGGCCGACGCCGCTGGCAGCGCCGCCCTGGGCTGGTGCACATCGCGGATGCCGTTGCGATAAGTGATGACGATCTTGCCGATCTGGCGCGCCTGCTGCATGTAGCGGAATGCATCGACGATGTCATTGGCATCGAATTCCCTGTAGGGCAGCGGATGCAGCGCGCCCTGAGCGAACAGGGCCATCATTTCGCCGAACAGGCGGCGCGTCAGGGCGGGGCGCTCGCGCAGCAGTTGGTCCGCGTCGATCCCGAAATAGCTGATGTTGTTGCGGAAGGGGCGCAGGCCGATGCGCGTATTCTCGTAGAAATCGCGCTTGCCGAGTTCCAGGAAGCGGCCGAAGGGCTTCAGGACCCGCAGATTGCGGTTGATTGCCTCGCCGGCCAGCGAGTTCAGCACCACATCGACCCCGCGGCCGCCGGTGTCGGCCAGGATCTCGTCGGCATAGGCCAGCGAGCGCGAATCGTAGATATGCTGGACGCCCATCAGGCGCAGGAAGTCGCGCTTCTCGTCGGATCCCGCGGTGGCGTAGATCTCGGCGCCGCGCCACTGGGCGAACTGGATCGCCGCAATGCCGACGCCGCCGGCCGCGCCATGGATCAGCACTTTCTCGCCCTCTTCGAGCTGCGCCAGGTGATGCAGGGCATAGTAGACGGTGAAGAATGTACTGGGGATGGTCGCGGCGGCCTCGAAGGAGATTCCCTCGGGGATGCGGGCGACGGCGTCCGTGTTGGTCACGACACGATCGGCGAAGCTGGCCGGGCCGAAGCCGACCACCGCGTCGCCGGGCTGGTACTGCTGGCCAGCCAGCGCGCCGGCGCGCAGCACAGTGCCCGCGAATTCCAGGCCCAGCGAGGCGCCGGCATAGCCGTTTTCGATTGCCTCGTCGGACAGCAGGCCGAGCGCGTACATGACGTCGCGGAAATTCAAGCCGGTGGCGTGCACCTGGATTTCGAGCTGGTCCGGGGCGGGTGCGGCGGCCGCGCGGGTCTCCCAGCGCAGATTTCGCAGTTGGCCGGGGAAGGGGAACGCCAGGCGCACCGCGCCCGCCTCGTCGGGCGAGGCGGGCGCGGCGCAGGGCCGTGCCACGGTCTTCAGGCGCGGCGCATAGCGCGCGCCATGTAGCGTGATGGCTGTCTCGGTCTCGGCGTCGGGCCGGCACAGCTCGCGCTCCAGCGCCTGCAGTACGGCCTCGTCCGGTTCGGCGTCCGGCAGGTCGACCAGGCGTACGCCGAACTGGCCGGCCTCGTTCATCATGGTGCGGCCATAGCCCCACAAGGCCGCGTCGTTGAGCGAAGCGGCGCCCGGCTGCGGCCTGGCCCAGTGCTGGGCCGCGCCGGCGGTCAGCAACCATAGCGTGGCGCCGGCGCCGCTGCGGTCCAGCGACTGGAACGCGGCGGCGGCCAGCGCGCACCGGTGGACCTGGCGCTGCATAAGTGCGTCAGGCGTCGCGATATCGCGCGGCGCGGTCAAGCCATCGAGGTGGATGACGCCGTCGAGCTGGCCCAGGCGGGTCCGGGCTTGCGCCAGGACTGTGTCCATCTTGGCCGGATCGACGCCGCGCTGGATAAGCGCGCGATGGCCGGCCGTCTCCAGGCGCTGCGCCAGCGCTGCGGCCAGCGCGGCATCGCCGGCCTCTTCGCCAGCCAGCAGCAGCCAGCCGCCTGGCGCCGGCGGGGCGGCCACGGGCGCGGCCGCGGCGACGTCCAGCACGGCGGGCAGCAAGTAAGGGCCCGCGAGCGTGTCGGGCGCGAATTCGAGCAATGGCAGGCAGGCGCAGCCGTGTTCGGCCAGGGCCTCCTGCCAGAACCGCGCCGGGTACTGGCACGAGGCGGCCCGGCCGTCTTCCGTGGTGGCGTTCCACCAGCCGGGGGCCGATCCGGCGATGAAGTCCAGCCAGGCAGCGGGATGCGTGCCCACCAGTAGCAGCAGGCCGCCGGCTTTCAGGTGCAGCCGGGCATATTGCAGGACAGCCTGGGCCTCTCCCGCATTGGTGGCATCGGCATGCAGGATGACCAGGTCGTGATCGGCCTGGGCGGTATCGTCACCGTCCTGTCCGATCAGGACGGTCGATGCGTCGGGATACAGGTCCAGTTGGCGTTGCGCCTGCTCGATGGCATCGGCAGTTGTCGAGCTGTAGCGGTAATCGGCCAGGTCGAAGTCCAGCGCGCTGCAGCAGTCTATGGCGAAAGCGGGAGCATGGGCGCTGATTTCCAGCACGCTCAGGCGCCTGCCGGCGGGAAGCGCGGCTTGCGCGCGGGCCAGTTCGGACCGTAGCGCGGCGCCGATGCGCTGGCGCGCCTCCGCGCCGAGAATCTGGCGCAGCAGCGCGCCCGGAGTGGATTGCATCGAAACCGAGTCGGCGGCAATGCTCCGTCCTCGCAGCAGTTCCGCCAGATGCAGGCCGACCCGTCCCGCGGCATGCACGATATGCGCGTAGTCGGGGTACTCGCGCACCAGGCTGTTCCAGATGTCGATGGCGCCCGGCGCGGTTTCGTCATCTTCCGCCGCGCAGGTCCAGCCTGACGGCATGCGCTTGAGGAGCCCGGCGCGCGTTGCGCGGTCGAGCAGATGGTCGAGCAAGAGTGCCGCATCCGGCATGGCCTGGCGGCAACGGTCGACCACGTCATCATATAAATGGCCGCTGTCCGGCGCCCAGTCGCGTATCGCCTGAACCAGAAAGCGGTCGCAGAGGCTGTCGAGCAGCGGCTCGATTTCGTGGGCATAGCGCGCATGCACCCCGTCCTGGACGGCGGCGGCCGTGGCGGATGCCAGCGCGCCGGCCAGGGCCGACGTGTCGAGCGTGCTTTGGTGACTGGCGGGGTCATGCGCATGCGGCGCGGGAGTCCCGTCGTCAGCCAGGAAATCCAGGACGCGGGTCGACGCCTTGGACAGGCGTATGCTGCGGAAACGCGCATCGCGAACCGCGGCGACCTGCTCCCCGGCCTGGTTGAACAGCGCGAAATCGATGGTCAGCGAGTGCGGGCTGCGGCGCCGCAGCGTGGCGCGGACCCAGGACGGAATGCCGCGATCGTCGCGGATCGCCAGGCGGCCGATCTTGGCGGGCACGAACGCGATGTCGCGATCAGTCGATGGATCGTCGAACAGCAACGGGACGACGAGTTGGAAGGCGTTGTCGAGCAGGGCCGGATGCAGCCGGGTCTGCGCCAGGCCGTCGTGCAGCACGGCGGCCGGCTCGAGCAGCGCAATGACGGTCCCGTCTCCTTCCTTCCAGCCGTGCTTGAGGGCGCGGAAGGCCGGGCCATAGTCGAGTCCCACGGCATGGGTCAGCTGGAAATGCGCGTCGGCGGTGAAGTCGGCGGGACGGTCCGGCGCCTGCACCGGGGCATCGACCAGCAACGCGGAGCCCGCTTCACGCAAGATCCGGCCGGTTGCATGCAGCGTCCAGGGTTCGGCCGCGCCCAGCTCCTTGGCCTGGATCTGGAACGCGCCGTCGGCGGCGTCCAGGCAGAAGCGCACACGCTTGGAAGGCGAGGCGGCAAGCAGCAGCGGGGCGCGGATCTCCAGCTCCTCGATCTCGGCGCAAGTGCCCGGCAGCCATTGGCCGGCGGCCGCCAGCGCCATCTCGGCAAAACCCGCGCCGGGGAACACGGTGGCATCGCCCACTACGTGATCGGCGAGCCAGGGGTACAAGGTAGTGTCGAGCTGGTTTTCCCAGATCCCTTCGTGTTGCCGCAGCGCGTGTCCCAGCAGGGGGTGGACCTTGGCACGCTGCAACTGGTTGAGTGATTCGGGGGTGATGGGATGCCAGTGCCGTTCCCGCTGCCAAGGGTAGGCGGGCAGCGAGACGTGGCGGCCGGCCCAGGGAAAGAGGTCCTGCCAATCGATCCGGGCGCCGCTCAGGACGGCCTGCCCGGCGGTCTCGTGTATTTTGCCGGGCTCGTCATTGCCGCGGCTGGCCGTCGTCAGGACGCGGCCCTGGAGGCCGGCGTCCGCCAGGCTGTCGTTGACGTACGAACGCAGCACCGGGTGCGGACCGATTTCGATATAAATATTGTCGCCACGCGCCACCAGGGCGTCCACGGCCTGCTGGAAACGCACGGGCTCGCGCACGTTGCGCCACCAGTAATCGGCGTCCAGCTGTTTGCCGTCGAGGCGCGCGCCGCTGATGGTGGAAACAAACGGCACATGCCCGGATTGCGGAGTCAACTGGCGCAACGCCTGCTGCAGCCCGGGCCGGATGGCATCCATGGCAGGACTGTGGAAGGCATAGTCGAGGTCCAGGCGCTTATGGAACACCTGGCGCTCGGCCAATACAGTCTCGACCGCCGCCAGGGCGGCCGGGTCGCCGGCCAGCGTGGCGCCGCGCGCACTGTTGTAGCCGGCGACGCACACGGCGTCGGTCAACTGCAGTTCGCTCAGCAGGGCCTGCGCGGCCGCGCCGTCGATGCCGACGGCGGTCATGCGGCCCTGGCCCTTGGTGGTGCCCTGCAGGCGGCTGCGGTGGAAGATGACTTGCACGGCATCGGCCAGCGTCAAGGCGCCGCAGGCCCATGCCGCGGCCACTTCGCCTACGCTGTGGCCCACCACGGCGACGGGCAGGATGCCGCGCTGCGCCAGCATGCGGGTGATGCCGACCTGGATCGCGAACAGGGCCGGCTGGGCGATTTCGGTGCGTTCGTACTGATTGGCGCTATCGGTTCGAGCCAGCTCGTCCGCCAATCGGTACCCGCTCAGCGGCGCGAAGCGGTTGTCGATTTCGTGCACGGCTTCGGCGAATACTGGTTCGGCCAGCAATTGGCGGCCCATGCCCGCCCACTGCGAGCCGTTGCCCGAATAAACGAACACGGGGCCCTGCGCCGCGGATACGGCGCTGCCGCTGGCGACGCTGTAGCGGGGCGCTTCGCCGTCAGCGAAGCGGGTCAGGGCCTGCGCCACGCTTTCGCTGTCGGCGCCATAGACGACGGCGCGCTCGGCATGCCATTCGCGCCGCATGGCGGCATGATATGCCACGTCATACAGGGCTCGCGCCGGCTGGTCCCGCAGCACGTCAGCCAGGCCGCGCGCCGCGGCCTTCAGGGCCTCGGGCGTCTTGCCGGAAACAATGAGCGGGACCGCGGCAGTATTGGCCAGCTTGTCGGCCGGGTCGTCATCGTGCTCGGGCGGGCTCTGCAGAATGACATGCGCGTTGGCGCCCCCGAATCCGAACGAGTTCACCCCGATCGTCAGTTGCCCCTTCTGGGGCAGGGGCCGATTCTGGGTCGCAACCTCGATATTCCAGCCCTTGAAGTCGATGGCCGGATTGAGCTTCTGGATACCGATGGTGGCGGGCACCACGCGATGCTGCAGGCTGTAGATGGCCTTGACCAGGCCGGCAATTCCCGAGGCGGTTTCCAGATGCCCCATGTTGCTCTTGACTGACCCGATCGGCAGGGGGTTGTCGGGGCCGCGCAGCTGGCCCAGGGCCGCCCCGATTGCACGTGTCTCGATAGGGTCGCCGACGGCCGTGCCGGTGCCATGCGCTTCCAGATAGTCGATATCTTCCGCAGAAATGCCTGCGCGCTCGTAGACCCCGCGCATCAGTGCGATTTGCGCGTCGGCATTCGGCACAGTGAGGCCCGACTTGCGGCCGTCGGTGTTGACGGCGCTGCCGGGAATGACCGCCAGAATGCGGTCGCCGTCGGCCAAGGCCTGCTCGTAGTCCTTCAGCAGCAGCAGGCCGCCGCCTTCCGAGCGCACGTAGCCGTTGCCGGCAGCGTCGAATACCTTGCACCGGCCGTCGGGAGACAGCATCGATGCCTTTGAAAACGTGATGAATCCATAGGGGTGCAAGTGCAGGCTGATGCCGCCGGCGATGGCCAGGCTGGTCTCGCCCGTTGCGATCGCGCGGCAGGCCTGGTGCACGGCCACCAGGGACGACGAGCAGGCGGTATCCACGGCCATGCTGGGGCCGTGCAGATCGAACAGGTATGACAGGCGGTTGGCGGCCACGCTGGAAGTGTTGCCCGTGGCCATGGACGCGTCGATGGCATCCAGGTCGTCGGACAGGCGGTGCGAATAGTCGGCGCTGGCAATGCCGATATATACCCCGCAATCACTGCCCCGCAGGCTGGACGGCTTGATCCCGGCATGTTCGATGGCTTCCCAGCACAATTCCAGCAGCAGGCGCTGCTGAGGGTCCATCAGCGCCGCTTCACGGGGGGAAATGCCAAAAAAGTGCGCATCGAAGCCGGACACGTCGCCGATCGAGCCGGCGGCGAAAGTGTAGGCAGTGCCAGGATGATCCTTGGCGGGATGCAGGTAAGCGTCCTGTTGCCAGCGATCGGGGTCGACTTCGGTGACCAGGTCGCGTCCGGCCAGCAGGTCGGCCCAGTACCGCTCGGTATCGGTTTGCGGGAACCGGAACGACAGCCCCACGACGGCAACGCGCTTTGCCATGTATTTCTTCCTTCGGACAACAGCTCTCGAGAGCTTTTTGGTTTTCTTTTGTTAGGGACAGACGACTCAGGGACCGGGCGCCGCGGCGCCGGGCGGGCTGGGTCTACAGGCAATGACCAGAAGAGCGGCCGCTTCCGGGCGGCTTGGCGGATAGCAGATGCGGATATTCCTTGAACGGTAGGGGGCAGGATTTTTCCGGGACGCCGGCATTTGCTGCGTTGCCCGCGCCAAAGGAAAGCGACTCGGCCATTATGGTCAGGTTGTCCGAAGAATTCGAGAGCCAGATTTTACTGTTTATAGTGCGAATGGAAGACAGCGGGCGATGCGTGGCAAAATGCGGATACAAAACGCTGCGGAATGCCCAAGGAATTGCGGCCAAATGCGCAAAATTTCCCCGATTTTCACCGTTTATAAGATCCCTATACGCAGTCCGATCATGGCTCACTGGCGGCTGACTGCAAGTTGTGTAACAAAATGAATAAATATTCGAGGACGCGCGGCCGGGAAACCCAGCGTTTCGATTAATTCCGTCCTGTTATTGCGCTGCAGCACCGCTGTCCATGGACGCCCATAGAAAAAGGCCCGGATGGGCCTCGAGCGCCGGCCCGCGGGCCGGCGTTAATGAACGGCAAAAGCCGGGCGATTATTTAAACGCCGTCTTGCTGCCGTCCTTGTGCCAGGTGAATACCTGGAATTCGAATTCGTTGAGGTCTCCCTGCTTGTTCCAGGATGTCTTGCCGATGGGGGTGTCGAACGAATTGGCGTGCAGGTATTCGGCGACTTTGGTGGGATCGGTGCTGCCCGCGCCCTTGATGCCTTCGGCGATGACCTGGGTGGCCGCATAGGCCGTCAGTTGGAAGGCGCCGCTGGCATTGCGCTTCTTGGCTTGGAAAGCCTTGACGATTTCGGCGTTGGCGGGATTCTGGGTGAAGTCGGCGGGCAGGGTGAGCAGCATGCCTTCTACGGCATCGCCCGCGATGGCGTTGATGTCGGGATTGCCGACGCCTTCCGGTCCCATGAATTTGGCGTTCACGCCCTGTTCGTGGGCCTGGCGCAGCAGCAGGCCCATTTCGGGGTGGTAGCCGCCGTAGTAGACGAAATCCACGTTATTGGACTTGAGCTTGGTAATGACGGCGGAATAATCGCTGTCGCCGGCATTGATGCCTTCGAACATCACGACTTTGACGCCGCCTTTTTCCAGGTTGTCCCGGACCGCCGTGGCGATGCCCTGGCCATAGGACTGCTTGTCGTGCAGGACGGCGACCGTCTTGGGCTTGATTTTTTCGAGGACGAACTTGGCGGCGGCCGGGCCTTGCTGGTCGTCGCGGCCAATGGTGCGGAAGATGAACTCGTAGTTCTTGCCGTCGGTCAGGGCGGGCGAGGTGGCCGAGGGGGTCACCATGACCACGCCTTCGTTGTTGTAGACGTCGGCGGCGGCAATCGTGGCGCCCGAGCAGACATGGCCGACGACGAAGACGATCTCGTCGTTGACGACCCGGTTGGCCGCGACCGGGCCCTGCTTGGGCTCGCAGCCGTCGTCGATGACCACGGTTTCAAGCTTCTTGCCGTCGATGCCGCCCGCGGCGTTGATGCGCTCGACCGCGGTGTCGACCCCTTCGCGCACCATGGCGCCGTACTGGGTGACAGGGCCGGTGGTGGGGCCGACCACGGCGATCTTGATGCTTTGCGCCTGCGCGCCGGCCGCGCAGGCCAGGCCCGCCGCCAGGCCCAGCGCAGCCAGGACCGGCGTGAGGCGGAGTGCTTGTTTCATGGGGAATCTCCTTTGCGTCGTTATATAAGCCGGGCGCCCGCTGGGCGCCGCGAGGCTTGTGCTGGCAAGCATACCTGAAAGCCGGCTTGATTTGCGCCGGCGGGGTAGACAATCCATGGCAATCGGGCGATGGTCGCCTTATGTGCATATGCGTATATGCAAAAGACGATTTGTTCGTTTGCCTTCATAAGGCAGCAGGGCATTATTGACGCTATGAGATTCCAACCGATCATCGTGCCGGGCTGGAAAGACTCCGGGACCGGCCACTGGCAGACGCTATGGGCGCAGTGCCTGCCCCACGCGCAACGCGTGCGCCAGCCCGATTGGCATACCCCGGATCCGGCGATCTGGAATGCCACCGTGGCCACCTGCGTGGACGCCGCGGCTTGCCCGGTCCTGCTGGTCGCGCACAGCCTGGGCTGCCTGGCCGCTGTCAGCCTGCCGGTCCCGCTGCGGGCCAAGGTGGCGGGAGCCTTGCTGGTGGCGCCGGCGGACGTGGAGCGCGCCGATGCGCCGGAATGCCTGCGAGGGTTCGGCCCCGTGCCTCGCCATTCCTTGCCTTTCCAGTCCGTGGTGGTGGCCAGTGACAATGACCCCTATTGCCGGCTGGAGCGGGCGCGCCAGTTCGCCGCCGATTGGGGCAGCCGCTTCGAGGTCGTGCCGGGCGGGGGCCATATCAATGCCGAGGCGGGTTTCGGAGAATGGCCGCAGGGGCTGAAGATCCTGGCCGCGCTGCGGCGGCGCGCCACCTGGCGCGTGGCGGCTCCGTTGCCGCGTGTATCGCCGGTGCCGATGTCGGTGGCGTCGTAGCCGCGTGCCGTCCTAGGTGCCCTGCACCCGGCGTCCCGTATCCGTCTCGAACCAGTGCAGTGCGTGGCGTCCATCCGGGCCCACGGAGACCTGGTCGCCGGTCCGGGCGGGCGCCTCCGCCAACTGGCGGGTGGCGCAGCGCACCACGATGGCGTTCTGCCCGCAACGGCAGTGCACCAGTTGTTCCGACCCCAGTGTTTCCACCATTTCGACTTCGGCGGGCAGGCCCTGGGCAGTGAGCAGCATGTGCTCGGGCCGCATGCCCATGATGACGGCGCGGCCGCGCACGGCGGCCGGCACTTGCAGGGGCGAGATGTCCAGCGCGACGCCGTCCAGGGTCTGCAGCGTGCCGTCGCCGGCTGCGTTGACGGGGACGAGATTCATGGGCGGGGAGCCGATGAAGCCCGCCACGAAGGTGGACGCCGGCTTTTCAAAGACTTCGGTCGGCGTGCCGATCTGCTCGGGCACGCCCTGGTACATGACGATCATGCGGTGGGCCAGCGTCATGGCCTCGACCTGGTCGTGGGTGACATAGAGGCTGGTGGTGCGCAGGCGGCGGTGCAGCTTCATGATTTCCAGACGCATGGCCACGCGCAGCTTGGCGTCCAGGTTCGACAGCGGCTCGTCGAACAGGAACACCTTGGGCTCGCGCACGATGGCGCGCCCCATGGCGACCCGCTGGCGTTGCCCGCCGGACAGCTGGCGCGGGCGGCGGTCCAGCAGCTGGTCCAGTTCCAGGGTGCGCGCGGCCGACTCGACCCGCTTGCGGATTTCGTCCTTGGACAGCTTGCGGATTTTCAAGCCATAGGCCATGTTCTGGAACACGCTCATGTGAGGGTAGAGCGCGTAGTTCTGGAACACCATGGCGATGTCGCGCTCGGCCGGCTCCAGGTCGTTGACCACCTTGCCGTCGATCAGGATTTCGCCGCTGGTGACGGTTTCCAGGCCGGCCACCATGCGCATCAGCGTGGACTTGCCGCAACCCGAGGGGCCGACGATGACGATGAACTCGCCGTCCTGCACCTCGACGTCGATGCCGTGGATCACGGCGACGTTGCCGCTATAGGTTTTCTTGACGTTGCGAAAGCTCAGGGTAGCCATGGAATGTTCTTCGTGTAGACGTGTTCGGGCGGAGGCGGGCTATTTCTCGGTGTCGACCAGGCCCTTGACGAACCATTTCTGCATCAGGATGACCACCAGCGCCGGCGGGATCATAGCCAGCATGGCGGTGGCCATGGTGATGTTCCATTCGGTGACGCTGTCGCCGCCGCTGATCATGCGCTTGATGCCGATCACCACGGGGTACATGTTTTCCTGGGTGGTGATCAGCAGCGGCCAGAGGTACTGGTTCCAGCCGTAAATGAACTGGATGACGAACAGCGCGGCGATGCTGGTGCGCGACAGCGGCAGCAGCACGTCGCGGAAGAAGCGTAGCGGTCCAGCGCCGTCGATGCGGGCTGCCTCGACCAGTTCGTCGGGCACCGTCAGGAAGAATTGCCGGAACAGGAACGTGGCGGTGGCCGAGGCGATCAATGGCAGTGTCAGGCCGGCGTAGCTGTTGAGCAGCCCCAGGTCGGCCACGACCTTGTAGGTGGGCGCGATGCGGACTTCGACCGGCAGCATCAGGGTGACGAAGATCATCCAGAAGAAGAACATGCGGCCGGGAAAGCGGAAGTACACGACGGCGAAGGCCGACAGCAGCGAGATGGCGATCTTGCCGAGCGAGATGACCAGCGCCATGACCAGGCTGACGTACAGCATGCGTCCCACGCCGGCGCCGGCCAGGGCGCGCGCGTAGTTCTCGGCGAAGTGCGGGCCGGGCAGCAGCGACATGGGCGCGGCGGCGACTTCCTGGGCCGTCTGGGTGGAGGCGACGAAGGTCACATACAGCGGGAAGGCCACCAGCGCCACCCCGCACAGCAGGATCAGGTGGGCCAGGAAGTCGAGCCAGGGGCGGCGTTCAACCATGGTGTCGTAGCCTTGTGGGGAGGGTCAGTACTGGACCTTGCGGTCGATGTAGCGGAATTGCACGACGGTGAGCGCCACCACGATGGCCATCAGCACCACCGACTGCGCGGCCGACGAGCCCAGGTCCAGGCCGTGGAAGGCGTCGCTGTACACCTTGTAGACCAGGATCGAGGTGGCCGTGCCCGGGCCGCCCTGGGTGGTGGTGTCGACTACGGCGAAGGTATCGAAGAACGCGTAGATGATGTTGACCACCAGCAGGAAGAAGGTGGTGGGCGACAGCAGGGGGAAGACGATGGTCCAGAAGCGCCGGGCCGGCGAGGCGCCGTCGATCGCGGCCGCTTCGATGAGCGAACGGGGGATCGACTGCAGGCCGGCCAGGAAGAACAGGAAGTTGTACGAGATCTGCTTCCATACCGCGGCGACGAGCACCAGCGTGAGCGCCTGGTTGCCGTCCAGGCGCGGGTTCCAGGCCACGCCCAGCTGGTGCAGGGCGACCGCCAGGATGCCGACCGAGGGCGAGAACAGGAACAGCCACAGCACGCCCACGACCGCGGGGGCCACGGCATAAGGCCAGATCAGCAGGGTCTTGTACAGGCCGGCGCCGCGCATGACGCGGTCGGCCATGACCGCCAGCAGCAGGGAGACGGCCAGGCCGACGAAGGCCACCAGCGCGGAGAACACGGCCGTGACGCGGAACGAGTCCAGGTAGTCGGACTGGCGGAACAGTTCGGCGAAGTTGGCCAGGCCCACGAATTCGGAGGACAGGCCGAAGGCGTCCTGCAACTGCATGGACTGCCACATGGCCTGGCCGGCCGGCAGGAAGAAGAACACCAGCGTGACGGCGATCTGCGGCGCCAGCAGTAGGTAGGGCAGGGTCTTGTGCCGGAATATGACGCGTTTTTCCATGGAGACAAGTCCCAGGGCGAAGATGGCGGCGCGCGGCAGGCCGCCGCCGGCGGTGTCGCGGGCGCCGGCGGCTTGTTCCTGAGGCCGGCGGCGCCCTGCGGCTTACTTGGCGCTTTTCTCGAATTTCTCGAGCAGTTCGTTGCCGCGCGTGACCATGACCTTCAGGCCATCCTGGGCGGAAGCCTTGCCCGACATGATGCGCTCGATTTCCTGGTCTTCGACTTCGCGGATCTGCGGCAGGAAGCCCAGCCGCAGGCCGCGCGACTGGGCGGTCGTCTCGACGTTGAGCTGCTTGACGCCGACCTCGGTGCCCGGGTTCTTGTCGTAGTAGCCCTGCTTCTTGGTCAGTTCGTATGCAGCCTTGGTGACGGGCACGTAGCCGGTCTGCTGGTGCCAGCGGGCGGCGATTTCCGGGCTGGCCAGGAAGTGGAAGAACTCGGTCACGCCCTTGTAGACCTCGGGCGACTTGTTGGCGAATACCCACAGCGAGGCGCCGCCGATGATGGTGTTCTGCGGCGCGCCCTGGACGTCGGCGTAGTAGGGCAGGGTCGAGGTGCCGAACTCGAACTTGGCATTCTTGGCGATGTTGGCGCGCAGGCCGCTGGAGCCGGTGATCATGGCGCACTTGCCGCCGATGAACAGCGAGTTGGGCTGGTCGCCGCGCCCGCCGTACATGAAGATGCCTTCCTTGGCGAGCTTGGCCAGGTTGTCCAGGTGGCGCACGTGCAGCGGCGTGTCGATGGCGAGGCGGGCGTCGAGGCCGCCGAAGCCGTTGTCCTTGGTGGCGTAGGGCACGTTGTGCCAGGCCGAGAAGGTCTCGAGCTGGACCCACGACGGCCAGGAGGTGGTGTAGCCGCATTCCTGGCCGGCCGCCTTCAGTTTCTGGCCGGCGGCGGCCAGTTCCTCCCAGGTCTTGGGCGGTTTTTCGGGGTCCAGCCCGGCTTTCTTGAAGGCGTCCTTGTTGTAGTAGAACACCACGGTGGAGCTGTTGAACGGCATCGAGATCAGCTTGCCGTCCTGCGAGGAGTAATAGCCGGCGACCGCGCCGATGAAGGCCTTGGGGTCGAGCGGCTTGCCGGCTTCTTCGGACATTTGCTGCACCGGCTTGATGGCGCCCTTGGCGTACATCATGGTGGCCGTGCCCACTTCGAACACCTGCAGGATGTCGGGAGCATTGCCGGCGCGGAACGCGGCGATGCCGGCATTCATGGATTCGCCGTAGTTGCCCTTGTAGACGGCATTGACCTTGTAGTCGGCGTGCTTCTTGTTGAATTCCTGGACCAGTTCGTTGACCCGTTCGCCCAGCGCTCCTTCCATGGAGTGCCAGAACTGGATTTCGGTGGCGGCGTGGGCCGAGGCACCGGCAAAGGCCGTCATCAGGACGGCGAAGGTGAACGCGAGGCGCTGGGGTCGCATGGGGAGGTCCTCCTGGTTGCGTGGCTGCGGCGCGGGGTGTCCGGCCGCAGGGAACACGACACCTTATGTATGGCTTGTGACAGAGACGTGACTTTTACACCACCGGCGGGACCTGTCAAATATGGAATACGTGAGAGGGGGCGGGTTTGTTCGCCGTATCGCGGGGGGCGGGATGGTGCCTGGCATCTTCGGCCGAAGGGGTTGGAAGGTGTCTGACACCCCTTGCGGCGGCGTCGGCGTGCATAAGGTGGTGTTTGGGGGTGTCAGACACCTGACGATGGCCGAGAGTGTCAGACTGTAGGCGGGAGGGCAGACACCTGCAGGCGACGGCGGGCGGGCACCTGATTGAGGGGCGGCCCGGGCCGCGGCGGGGTCAGGCGCCGGAACGGGCCGGCTGTTCCGGCGGCCGGGCCAGGTTCCACATCAGCGCCCGGAACGGCGCCAGCATGCTGACGTTGACGGCCAGCTTGATGGCCAGGTCGCCCAGCAGCCACGTGACCCAGGGCAGGCCCGAGCCGGCGAACGCCACGCTGAAGAATACGGCCGTGTCGAGCAGGGCGCCCACGGTGCCGGACAGCAGCGGCGCACGCCACCAGCGCTGGTCGCGCAGGCGGTCGAAGACCTGGATGTCGGCCAGTTGGGCGCAGATATAGGCCAGGCCCGATGCCAGGGCGATGCGCGGCGAGGCGACCCATACCGATACCGCCAGGGCGGCGGCGAACCCGACCCACGCCACGCGGCGCGCAGCCGCCGGGCCGAAGCGGCGGTTGAGCACATCGGTGACCAGGAAGGCCACCGGGTATGACAGGCCGCCCCAGGTCAGCCAGTCGTTCAGCGGCACCTGGACCAGGATGTTCGAGCCGACCACGATCAGGCCCATGCAACCCACGGCCACCGCAAAGTGCCAAGGCGTCATGGGTTGAAAACGCGCGCTGCTCATTTGCCGAACTCGTCGGCCAGTTCGCGCGAACGCCGCGCGGCGGCTTCGATGGCCTGCTGCACGATGGCGGGCAGGCCGGCCTGCTGGAACACCTGCAGGGCGGCGGCCGTGGTGCCGCCCTTGGAGGTGACGCGTTCGCGCAGCACGGCCGGCGGCTCGTCGGATTGCGCCGCCAGCCGGGTCGCGCCGGCCAGCGTGCCGAGCGCGAGCTGGTGGGCCTGTTCGGGGCTCAGGCCGGCGGCCACGCCGCCCGCCACCAGGGACTCGAGGAACAGGAATACATAAGCGGGGCCGCTGCCGGACAGCGCGGTGACGGCATCGAGCGCGGCATCGTCGGCGACCCATACGACCTGGCCCACCGCGGACAGCAGGCGTTCGGCCAGTTCGCGGCCGGCCTGGTCGACGCCCGGCAATGCGGCCAGGCCGGTAACGCCGGCGCCGACCAGGGCAGGGGTGTTGGGCATGCAGCGCACCAGGTTCTGCCACGGGCTGCCCGGTTCGCCAAGCCAGCCGGCCAGCGTGTCGGCCCGGATGCCGGCCGCCACGCTGATGACCAGCGTGCCGGGCTGCAGCCAGGCGCGCGAGGCGACGACCGCTTCGCGCAGTTGCTGCGGCTTGACGGCGTAGATCCAGACCCGGCAGGCCTGCAGGGCGGCATCGGGCGTGGCGGCTGCGCTGGCGCCGCGGCTGCGCCAGGCTTCCTGGGCCGCCGCGGTCGGGTCGACGACATGCAGGTTGGCGGCCGGGCAGGTCTTGCCGGCCAGCCCGCTGGCCAGGGCTGTTGCCATGTTGCCGCCGCCGATGAAAGCGATAGTCAGATCTTGGTCCATGGGGCAGGATTGTAGCCCTCTGGCTGGCGGCAAGCGTGGTGTAAGGATGCTGTCAGATACTGGCGCCGATCCGGCGCGTCGCCGCGGGGCGGCCCGCGCTGGGTTCGGTGCGTCCCCTTTTGTTTTTTGCTTGGAAATATTGGGGATTACACGCAGTGACACCGTGGGGCCCTGCTCGCAGAATACCGCCCACGCTGTACTTTTGCCCAAGAAGCCGGCAATGGTCGCCTCGGGCCGCCGGGTATCCCCCGGCGATGCCGACGTTTCCAAAGCCGCTCATCCCTCTCGCCGGAGAACTCCGTATGAAGCTGCTGCATCGTGCAACTCCCGTGGCCATGGCATTGGGAGCGCTGCTCCTGGCCGGCGCCGCCCAGGCGGCCGACACTATCAAGATCGGCATTCCCCAGCCCATGACCGGGCCCAACACTCAATACGGCACGCAGATCCAGGCCGGCGCGCTGACCGCCATCGAGACCATCAACGCCAAGGGCGGGGTCAAGGGCAAGAAGCTCGAGCCCATCCTGATCGACGACGGCTGCGAACCCAAGCAGGCCGTGCCGGCCGCCAACCGCGTGGTCAATTCCGGCGCCAAGTTCGCCGTCGCGCATGCCTGCTCCGGCGTGACCGTGCCGGCGGTCAATGTATACGAGCAGGAAGGCATCGTCGCCATCACCCCGGGCGCCACCTCGCCGCTGGTGACCGACACCATCAAGCCGCACTTCTTCTTCCGCACCATCGGCCGCGACGACCAGCAGGGCCCGTTCGCCGCGCGCTACATCGCCAACACCCTCAAGCCCAAGAAAGTGGCGGTGCTGCATGACAAGCAGACCTACGGCTCGGGCGTGGCCACCCAGGTCAAGGAGACGCTGGAAAAGAACAAGGTCAACGTGGTGATGTTCGAGGGCATCAACGTCGGCGACAGCGACTACTCGGCCGTGATCACCAAGCTCAAGACGGCGGGTGTCGACCTCGTCTACTTCGGCGGCTACCACCCCGAGCTCGGCCTGCTGCTGCGCCAGTCGCGCGAACAGGGCCTGGACGTGCAGTTCATGGGGCCCGAGGGCACCGCCAACCAGGACCTGGTCGCCATTGCCGGCCCCGCCATCGAAGGGCTGCTGGTGACCTTGCCGTCCGACTTCACCAAGCTGCCCGGCAACGAGGGCATCGTGAAGGCTTTCCATGACGCCAAGCGCGATCCGGACGGCGCCTTCCAGATGCCGGCCTATGCCGCGGTGCAGGTGCTGGCCAAGAGCATCGAGGCGGTGGGCGAGGACCCCACCAAGGTGGCTGACTACATGCACAAGACGTCGTTCGACACGGCCATCGGCAAGGTCGAGTACGACGCCAAGGGCGATCTCAAGGACTTCGAATTCGCCGTCTTCAAGTGGGACAAGAACGGCAAGAAGACCCAGCTGTAAACACGCGCCGCCCCGGCCATCCGCCGGGGCTTGAACGCACGCCCAGGTTTCCGGCTCCGGGTCGCTCCACCGGGGCCGGAACCATTTGGAGCATAGGTAATAATCCATGTCAGACCTTATCCCCCAACTCACCCAGCAGGTCTTCAACGGCCTTTCGCTGGGCGCGATCTACGCGCTGATTGCCATCGGCTACACAATGGTCTACGGCATCATCGGTATGATCAACTTCGCCCACGGCGAGATCTATATGATCGGCGCCTACGTGGGCCTGGTCACCCTGACCGCCATCGGCACCAATAGCGGCCTGCCGCTGCCATTCATCATCGCGGCGATGCTGGTGGTGGCCATCCTGGTCACCGGCGTATACGGCTTCAGCGTCGAGCGCGTGGCCTATCGTCCGGTGCGCGGCAGCCAGCGCCTGGTGGCGCTGATCTCGGCCATCGGCATGTCCATTTTCCTGCAGAACTGGGTCGCCCTGGGACAGGGCGCGCGCGACATGGCCGTGCCGTCGCTGATTTCCGGCTCGGTGCAATTCAATATGGGCTCGGGGTTCGACGTGACCCTGCCGTATTCGCGCATCATGATCATCGTGGTGACGGTGCTGCTGATGATCGCGCTGTCGCTGTTCATCAAATATTCGCGCATGGGCCGCGCCTCGCGCGCCTGCTCGCAGGACATGCACATGGCCAACCTGCTGGGCATCGACACCAACCGGGTCATCTCTTTCACCTTCGTACTGGGCGCCATGCTGGCGGCGGTGGGCGGCGTGCTGATCGCCATCACCATCGGCAAGCTCAACCCGTTCATTGGCTTCCTGGCCGGCATCAAGGCATTCACCGCCGCGGTGCTGGGCGGCATCGGCAGCATTCCCGGCGCCATGCTGGGCGGCGTGCTGCTGGGCCTGGCCGAGACACTGGCGGCGGCCTACATCTCGTCCCAGTACAAAGACATCGTGGCGTTCGCGCTGCTGGTCCTGATCCTGCTGTTCCGCCCCACCGGGCTGCTCGGCAAACCTGAGGTGGAAAAAGTCTGATGGCCAACAACACCCTGAAAAACGCCACGATGGCGGCCATCCTGACGGCCGTCATCGTCATGCCGGTGTTCGGGCTGCAACTGGTTCGCCAGGGCGCCCGCACCAACCTCGAGACCCACTGGGACATGGTGGCCCTGGCCGCCGCGGTGGTGTTCGTCTTCCAATTGCTGCGCCCCTGGATCGCGCGGCCCTTCCAACGGCTCAAGACCAGCATTCCCGTGCTGCCCGCGGCGCCCGCCAAGGGCAACAAGTGGATCATCGCGCTGGTCATCGCGGCGGCCGTGATCTGGCCGTTCTTCAGCGGCCGCAGTTCGGTCGATATCGCCACGCTGGTGCTGATCTATGTGATGCTGGGCCTGGGGCTGAACATCGTGGTGGGCTTCGCCGGCCTGCTCGACCTGGGTTTCGTCGGCTTTTACGCGGTGGGCGCGTATACCTACGCGTTGCTGTATCACTGGGGCGGTTGGGGCTTCTGGGAAGCGCTGCCGTTCGCCGGCGCCATGGCGGCGCTGTTCGGATTCATCCTGGGTTTCCCGGTGCTGCGGCTGCGCGGCGACTACCTGGCCATTGTCACGCTGGGTTTCGGCGAGATCATCCGCCTGCTGCTCATCAACCTGAATTTCCTGACGGGCGGGCCGGACGGCATATCGGGCATTCCCAAGCCGTCGGTGTTCGGCATGGAGATGGCGCGCCGATCGAGCGAGGAGGGCGTGCGCACGTTCCACGAGATCATGGGCTGGACCTTCGACAACCAGCACATGGTGAATTACCTCTACCTGATGGCGCTGGCCTTGGCGCTGGTGACGCTGTTCGTGTCGACGCGGCTGATCCGCATGCCGGTCGGCCGCGCCTGGGAAGCGCTGCGCGAAGACGAGATCGCCTGCCGCTCGCTGGGCCTGAACCCCACCCGCATCAAGCTGTCGGCGTTCACGCTGGGCGCCATGTTCGCCGGTTTCGGCGGCGCCTTCTTCGCGGCGCGCCAGGGCATGGTCAATCCCGAGTCCTTCACCTTCATCGAGTCGGCGCTGATCCTGGCCATCGTGGTGCTGGGCGGCATGGGGTCGCAGGTGGGCGTGATCCTGGCCGCCATCCTGCTGACGGTGCTGCCCGAAGTGGCGCGCGAGTTCGCCGAATACCGCATGCTGATGTTCGGCCTGGTGATGGTGTTGATGATGATGTGGCGTCCACAGGGGCTCCTGCCCATGAAGCGTCCCCATGTGGAGCTGGCCAAATGAGCGAGGCACTGCTGAAAGTATCCGGGTTGACCATGCGCTTCGGCGGCCTGCTGGCCGTCGACAGCGTCGGTTTCGAAGTCCTGCGCGATGAAGTGTTCGCCATCATCGGCCCGAACGGCGCCGGCAAGACCACCGTGTTCAATTGCGTGGGCGGTTTCTACAAGCCCACCGCTGGCGAGATCGTCATGGATGGCAAGCCGATCACCGGCCTGCCCAGCCACAAGGTGGCGCGCCATGGACTGGTGCGCACGTTCCAGAACGTGCGGCTGTTCAAGCAGCTCACCGTGCTGGAGAACCTGCTGGTGGCGCAGCACACGCAAGTCGAGTCGCGCCTGCTGCCGGGGCTGCTCAAACTGAAGTCGTACCGCCAGTCCGAGGCGGACGCGCTGGCGCGTGCCGCGCAATGGCTCGATTTCATGGGCTTGCGCCAATATGCCAACCGCGAGGCCGGCAACCTGGCCTATGGGCACCAGCGCCGGCTGGAGATCGCCCGCTGCATGATCACCAAGCCGCGCCTGCTGATGCTGGACGAACCGGCCGCCGGCCTGAACCCCCAGGAAAAGCGCGACCTGCAGCAACTGATCGACCAGTTGCGCCGCGAGTTCGGCGTGGCCGTGTTGCTGATCGAGCACGACATGAGCCTGATCATGGGGATATCCGACCGGATCCTGGTGATGGAGCACGGCAAGCCCATCACCACCGGCACACCCGAACAGGTGCGCAGCGACGAGCGCGTCATCAAGGCGTACCTGGGGGAAGAATGATGCTGAAGCTGGACAACATCCATACCTACTATGGCGCCATCCAGGCGCTCAACGGCGTGTCGGTCGAAGTCAACCAGGGCGAGATCGTCACCCTGATCGGCGCCAACGGCGCCGGCAAGACCACGCTGCTGATGACGGTCTGCGGCAACCCGCGCGCGCGCGAAGGCACCATTACGTTCGAGGGCGAGGACATCACGCGCAAGGATACCCACCACATCATGCGCAGCGGCATCGCCATCTCGCCGGAAGGGCGCAGGGTCTTCAAGGACCTGACAGTGGCCGAGAACCTGATGATGGGCGGGTTCTTCGCCAGCCGCGAAGCGATCCAGGCGGGGCTGGAGCATGTCTATGGCCTGTTCCCGCGCCTGAAGGAGCGCGCCAACCAGCGCGCCGGCACGATGTCGGGCGGCGAGCAGCAGATGCTGGCGATTGGCCGCGCGCTGATGACCCGGCCCAAGCTGCTGCTGCTGGACGAGCCCACGCTGGGCCTGGCGCCCCTGATCATCGCGCAGATCTTCGACATCATCCGCACCATTCGCGACCAGGGAGTGACGGTATTCCTGGTTGAGCAGAACGCCAACAAGGCGCTGCAGGTGGCCGACCGCGGCTATGTGCTGGAGAACGGCAAGGTGGTGCTGCAGGACACCGGCGCCAACCTGCTGGTCAACGCCGACGTGCGCAAGGCATACCTGGGAGCCTAGCGCGCCCGCTATGCGGCCTGCTGGCGCAGCGGCGCGTCGAAGTAGTAATCGATCGCCGCGCGCGCCAGCGCGTCGATGGAGTCCGTCAGGGGCACCTGCAGCGCCGCGCGCCGGTCGTGCGGCAGGGCCAGCGGCAATTCGGTGCAGCCCAGCACCACCGCGTCGGCCCCGCGGGCCCGCAGCCGGCGCGCGCCCTCCGCGGCCGGCTCCAGGGCCGCGGCGACGGCGTTGGCCTTGACGGCGCGGATCGGCGCCACGCAATGGCGCTCGATTTCGTCCGCGGTGGGCACGATGCATTCGTAGCCGTGCCGCGCGAGGCGGTCCTGGTAGAGGCTCAACGCCAGCGTGGCGGGCGTGCCCATCAGGCCGATGCGGCCGCGCGCGATGCCCATGCGGCGCAGGTCGTCGATCACGGCGTCGATGATGTGCAGGATCGGCAGCGCGGTGGCCGCGGCCAGCTCGTCGTACCACAGGTGCGCGGTGTTGCACGGGATGGCAATCACGCGGGCGCCGGCCGCCTCGAGAAAACGCAGGCCTTCCCGCATGTAGGGCAGCGGGTCTTCGCCGCCGCGCATGCGGGCATCGCTGCGGTCCGGGATGCGCGGGTCGTTGCGCAGCAGGGTGGGCACATGCTGCTGGTCGGTCGTGGCGGGCGTCAGGGCCGCCACGCGCATGGCGAACGCGGCGCCGGCCAGCGGGCCCATGCCGCCGAGCACGCCCAGGTAGCCCGGATGGGAGGCGTTCATACGTGTCCCGGCTCCAGCACGTGGCCGGGCCGGGCCGCGCCCGGCTGGCGGCCGTCCCATACCTGGGCGCCGTTGACCCAGACGCCATGGATGCCCTGGCTGATCTGCACGGGCTCGCTGAACGTGGCGGTGTCGGTGATGGTGGCCGGGTCGAACAGCACCAGGTCGGCGTAGTAGCCGGGGCGCAGCAGGCCGCGCCCGGACAGGCCGTACTGGGCGGCCGCCAGCCCCGTCATCTTGTGGATCGCGTCTTCCAGCGTGAGCAGGTTCTGTTCGCGCACCATCGTGCGCAGCACATTGGGGAACGTGCCCCACTGGCGCGGATGCGGGTGCGGGTCGAAAGGCAGGCCGTCCGAACCCACCATGGTGAGGGGGTGGCCGAAGATGCGGCGCACGTCGGCCGGGTCCATCAGGAAATAGATGGCGCCGGCCGGTTTCAGGCGCTCCAGCGTGGCGACGTCGTCCAGGCCCAGCTCGGCCATGACCTCGGCAAAATCGCGGCCAGTGGCGGCCGGATAGCCCTTGGACCAGGTGACCAGGGTGCGCTGCGCCAGCCGGACCCGGTCGAGCCGCAGCATGGTCGAGGTGGCGGGGTAGGGGTGGCAGTCCAGGCATACCGGCTGCCGCCGCGCTGCCTGGCTGATCAGTTCGAGCGTCTCGCGCGAGCGGCCATGGTTGCGCGCGCCGGCCAGCTTGTGGTGCGAGAACACGACGCGGCATTGCAGCGCCCGGCCGATCTCCAGCGCTTCTTCCATGGCCGGGACGATGTGGTCGGCTTCGTCGCGCAGATGGGTGGCGTAGATGCCCGCGCGCCCGCGCAGCGGCAGGCACACGTCGATGATCTCCTGCGTGGTCGCGGCCGCCGCCGGCGGGTAGAACGTGCCGGTGGATACGCCGAAGGCGCCAGCCTCCAGCGCTTCCTCCAGCAGGCCGCGCATGCGGGCGATTTCCGCCGCGTCGGCCGGCCGCGTGACGTCGCCCATGGCCGCCACGCGCAGGGTGGTGTGGCCCACCAGGGGCACCACGTTGACCGCGGCCGGGGTGGCGCGCAAGGCGGCGATCCAGGCGGCGAAGCTGTCGAAGCGGAACAAGGCCGGCGGGCCGAGCAGGTCGAGCGGCTGGGGAATGGCCCCGCCGGCCAGCGGGGCCAGGCTGATGCCGCAGTTGCCGGTGACCACCGTGGTGATGCCCTGCGATACCTTGGGCGTCATGTCGGGGTGCGCCAGCAGGTAGCCGTCGTCGTGGGTATGCGAATCGATGAAGCCCGGCGCGGCCACCAGGCCGCGGGCGTCGATGACTGGCACGCCGGCGGGAATGGCGAAGTCGCCGACCTGGACGATGCGCTGCCCGGAGACGGCGATATGGGCCCGCCGGCGGGCGCTGCCGCTACCGTCTACGACGGTAGCGTCCGACAGGATGAAATCGGCTTGCATGCGGGCGGTCAGTCCAGTTTCTCGATACCGGCGTTGTCGATGATCTGCCGCCATTTGGCGGTTTCGCTGTCGATCAGGCGCTTGAAGTCGGCCGGCGTGCCCTGGGCCGGCTCGGCGCCGAGCTTGGCCAGGCCGCTGCGCACCGTGGGCTCTTGCAATGCCTTGTTGAAGGCGCCATTCAGGCGTTCGATGACGGCGGGCGCGGTGCCCTTGGGCGCCACCACGCCGCCCCAGGCGACCGTCTCGTAGCCCTTCAGGCCGAGCTCGTCGAGGGTCGGCACATCAGGCAGCAGTTCCAGGCGGCGCAGGCTGCTCACCCCCAGTGCGCGCACCCGGCCGCCCTGGATCAGCGGCACCGCCTCGGACGAGTTCACGAAGATGAAGTCCAGGCGGCCGCCCAGCAGGTCCTGGATGGCGGCCGGGCCGCCGTTGTAGGGAATGAACATGACGTCGATGCCGGCCATGCTCTTGAACAGCTCGCCGCCCATGTGGCCGGTGGTGCCAACGCCCGAGGCGCCGTATGACAGCTGGCCGGGCTTGGCGCGGGCGCGCGCGATCAGGTCCTGCACGGACTTATCGGGCGAGCCGGCCGGCACGATCAGCACGTTGTACAGGTTGAACAGGTGCGCCACCGGCTCCAGGTCGGCGTCGACGTCGTAGGGCAGCTTGTTGAACAGCGTGCGGTTGACGGCCAGGGTGTTGATGTTGCCGTAGCCGATGGTGTAGCCGTCGGGCGCGGCGCGCTTGATCAGCGCGATGCCGATGTTGCCGGCGGCGCCCGGGCGGTTTTCCACGACTACCGACGTGCCCAGGTCCTGGGCCAGTTGGTTGGTGACCAGCCGCGACAGTACGTCGGGCGAGCCGCCGGCGGCGGACGGGACGATGAAGTCGACCGGTTTGTCGGGCCAGGCATGGGCGCCGGAGACGAACCCGGCGGCAAGCGCCAGGCAGGCAAGGCTGCGAGCCAGTGTGCGATGCATGTTGGTTTCCCCTTGTGTTGATGAAGCCCGGGCAGGTTAGCACCGGCGCCGGCGCACGCCCTCATCGAAAATTGTCCCCGCCCTATAATCCGCCGTTATCGAGGGACAGAGGGCAGACATGGACGCAGGGCAGGCCGAGGACACGCCGGACGCGCCGCCGGGCCAGGGTGGCCGGGCCGCGCCGCCGTTGAGCCTGCGGCAGATCGAAGTGTTTCGCGCCATCATGGTGGCCGGCTCCATTAGCGGCGCCGGCCGCATGCTGCATGTCTCGCAGCCCGCCGTCAGCCGCGTGCTGGCCCTGACCGAAAGCCGCCTGGGCTACCCCTTGTTCGAGCGCGCCAGGAGCCGGCTGTTGCCCACGCCCGAGGCCCGCCGCCTGTATCAGGAGGTCGAGCAGGTGTATGGGGGCATCCAGCGCGTCAACGACCTGGCGGCCAGCCTGGGGCGCCAGGGAGCGGGCATGCTGCGGGTGGTGGCCAGCGCCAGTTTCGGGCAAGGCATGATCCCGCGCGCGCTGGAGCGGTTCCGGGCGCGCAATCGCACGGCGCGCGTCGATTTCCGCAGCGTCACGTTCGACGAGCTGGTGGGTTATTTCCTGAGCGATCGCGCCGACATCGGCATTTCCATGTCCGCGCCGGACCATCCCAATCTCAGTTCGACACGGGTGGGGGAGGACGCCATCGTCTGCGTGCTGCCGCACGGCCATCCGCTGGCGGCGCACGCGGTGATCCGCGCCGAGGACCTCGCGTCGGCCGCCTGGATCGGCTACCCGGCCGGGACGCCCCTGGATCGGGCCCTGGAAGACTTCTTCGGCGCCGGCCCGCTGGCGCCCGCCGCCATCGAAGTGCATTCGCCGGTGACCGCGCACGCCTTCGTGCAGCAGGGGCTCGGTCCCGCGCTGGTGGACCGCTGGTGCATTCCGGCGGAATCCAGCGTGGTTGTGCGGCCGATCGAGCCCGCCGCCCGGGTCGAGATCTGGGCCACCCATTCGAACCTGGCGCCACTGCCCCTGCTGGGCCGGCGCTTTCTCGCGGCTCTGCAAGACGTGCTGGCCGATGCATCGAATTTTGTCGCACGGACATAACCTGGCGCTATTGCGGGCCGGCCTCGGGCGCGCGCAATCGCCTGCAAACCGTTGACCGGCGCGGCTCGGCGCGGCGATGGCCAGCCTGTGACGCGCGCGCGGCGGCGGGTTTACGGCCGCTGGCCGGCCCGGCATGCTTCTGCCTTTTGGCAAAGCTGCATAGGAGCGACAGGATGAGCAAGGGGCAAAGGAAAATCGGGCTGGCCGTGGCCCAGATGGGGCCGGTGCATCTGGCCGACACGCGCAAGGCGGTGGTGGCGCGGCTGGTCGAGATGCTGCGCGAGGCACACGGGCGGGGCGCCGAGCTGGTGGTGTTTCCCGAGCTGGCGCTGACCACTTTCTTTCCGCGCTACTGGATGAGCGACGCAGAGGCGCAGGCGCGCTTCTTCGAGGCGCAGATGCCCAATGCCGAGGTACAGCCCCTGTTCGACGAGGCGCGGCGGCTGGGCGTGGGATTCTACCTGGGCTATGCGGAACTCACGCCCGAGGGAGTGCCGTTCAATACGGCGATCCTGGTGGATCGTTCGGCGCGCATCGTGGGCAAATACCGCAAGGTCCACCTGCCCGGCCATGACGACCACAAGCCCGACGCGCCGTTCCAGCACCTGGAGAAGAAGTTCTTCCAGGTCGGCGACCAGCCTTTCGGCGTGTGGGACGCCATGGGCGCGAAGATCGGCATGTGCCTGTGCAATGACCGGCGCTGGCCCGAGACCTGGCGCGTGATGTCGCTGCAGAGCGCGGAACTGGTGCTGCTGGGCTACAACACGCCCTCGGTGAATATCCATTGGCCCGAGCCGGTGCACTTGCGCATGCACCACCATCTGATCACCCTGCAGGCGAGCGCCTACCAGAACTGCGTATGGGCGGCCGCCGCCGCCAAGTGCGGCGCGGAGGACGGGCACCACATGATCGGCGGCTCGGTGATCGTGGCGCCCACCGGAGAGATCGCGGCGCAGGCCAGCACCGAGGAGGACGAAGTCATTGCCGTGCGCGCCGACCTGGGCCTGGCGGAGACATTCCGCCGGCATGTATTCGATTTCGCGCGGCACCGGCGGCCGGAGCATTACGGCCTGATCGTCGAGCGCACCGGGCCCGGCGCGCCGCTGCCGCGCGATTGAGCAACGGCGCCGGCTAGAGGCCTTCGGCCTTGAGCGCGGCCTGCACGCCTGGGTCGCGCTCCATGCGGTCGAAGAAGGCCGCCAGGTTGTCCATGCCGGACAAATCGATGTTCTTGGCGCGCGCCCAGCGGGTCACTACGTACAGGTACGGATCGGCGATCGACGGCGCGGCGCCGGTCAGGTAGTCCTTGCCGGCCAGTTGCCGGTCCAGCAGGCCGAACTGCTTGCTCAGCATGGCGGCGGCCGAGGCGCGCAGCTCGTCCTGGGCGGCTTCGTCCGACAGGAATCGCTGCGCGCCGAAGACCAGCGAGAAGGTGCGGTGCAGGTCGGAGTTGATGAAGCCCAGCCAGCGGCGCGCCTCGGCGCGCGAGCGGGCGCTGCCGTCGCCCAGCAGCTTGAGCTGCGGGGCCTGTTCGGCCAGGTACTCGAGGATGGCGGCGTTCTGCGTCAGCGCCAGGTCGCCGTCGACCAGCGCGGGGACCGCGCCGAGCGGATTGATCTGCAGGAATTCGGGCTGCTTGAGTTCATCGCGCGCCAGCTTGCGGGTGTCGTAGGGCTGGCCGATCCATTCCAGCACGATATGCGCGGCCAGCGAGCAGGCGCCGGGCATGTAGTACAGTTTCATTGAGCGTTTTCTCCAGAAGAACAAGACGGCCGTCCGTCTCTCGCGCCTATGGTACCCCCCGTTGCGCGAGGCCGGCTGCCGCATTTCCGACCACGACCATCGACGCCGCCGCGGGAGGTGCTTCATGTCGAGATTGCGATCATGGCGGGCGGCGCATGCCGTCCCACTGGCCGGCGCCATGCTGGCCGCGCTGCTGGCGGCGAGCGCGCCCGGCGCGGCGCGGGCGCAGGTGCAGGCGCCCGCGGCCACGCGCGGCGAAGCGCGGGCCGTCGAGGTGGTCCGGGGGCTGGAACATCCGTGGTCGCTGGCCTTCCTGCCCGACGGCGGCATGTTGATCACCGAGCGCCCCGGCCGCTTGCGGCTGCTGGACGGCCAGGGCAGGTTGTCGCCGCCGCTGGAGGGCGTGCCGAAGGTGCATGCGGAGGGACAGGGCGGCTTGCTGGACGTGGCGCTGTCTCCCGGTTTCGCCAATGACCGGCTGGTGTACCTGTCGTACGCCGAGGCCGATGCCAAGGGCGACCGCAGCGGCACGGCGGTCGGCCGCGGCCGGTTGGCCGATGACGCGCGCCGGCTGGAGGATTTCCAGGTCATTTTCCGCCAGGAACCCAAGCTGTCCAGCGGGCAGCATTACGGCAGCCGCCTGGTGTTCGGCCGCGACGGCATGCTGTATGTCTCGCTGGGCGAGAACAACCGCCGCCCGACCGCGCAGGACCTGGACAAGCTGCAGGGCAAGATCGTGCGGCTCAAGCCCGATGGCTCGGTGCCGGCCGACAACCCGTTCGTGGGGCGCGCCGGCGCGCGTCCCGAGATCTGGACCTACGGCATGCGCAACCCGCAGGGAATGGCGTTGAACCCCTGGACCGGCGAACTCTGGGAACACGAGCACGGCGCGCGCGGCGGCGACGAGATCAATATCATCCGCCCCGGCCTGAACTACGGCTGGCCGCTGGCCACATACGGCATCAATTATTCCGGCTTTCCCATCCCCGAGGCCAAGGGCGAGACCGTGCCGGGCACACAGGCGCCGTTCTACTGGTGGAAGAAGTCGCCGGCGGTCAGCGGCATGGCTTTCTACGATTCGGACCGCCATCCGGCCTGGCGCGGCTCCCTGTTCATCGGGGCGCTGGCGGAGCAGGTCCTGATCCGCCTGCAGCTCGACGGCGGCAGGGTGGTGGCGGAAGAGCGCTTGCTGCATGACCTGGGCGCGCGGGTGCGCGACGTGCGGCAGGGGCCGGATGGCGACGTGTACGTGTTGACGGACGCGGGGGATGGCGCCTTGCTGCGCCTGGCGCCCGCAGGCGAAGGAGACGGCAAATGAGCACCTACGAATTGATCGGTTCCCGCGGCTGCGGCTCGGCCATCGTGGAAATGGCGTTGACGCTGGCCAATGTGCCGTATACCTTGACCGACTTGCCCTACCTGAAGCCGGGGCCCGGCCGCGAGCGGCTGCTGCGCCTGAATGTCACCGGCCAGGTGCCGACGCTGGTGCTGCCGGATGGCGAGGTCATGACCGAAAGCGCCGCGATGATCCTGCACCTGAACGATGTGGCGCCGGCGGCGGGCCTCGCGCCGCCGGCCGACAGCCCGGAGCGGGCGCGCTTCTGGCATTTGCTGATGCGCCTCATCGGGGCGGTGTATCCCACCTTCACGTATGCGGACGACCCGCCCAAATGGACCACGGCGGGCGAGCCGGCCGAGTTGCTGCGCACCCGCGTGCATGGCCGCCGGGCCGAATTGTGGCAGGAGATCGACCGCTACGCCGGGGCGCCGCATGTGCTGGGCCGGCGTTTCAGCGCGCTGGACCTGTACGTGGCAGTGATGATCCGCTGGCGGCCGGGCATGTCGTGGTTCGAGCAATATTGCCCGGCCCTGCACGCCGCGGCCGGCCAGGCGGCCCTGCAGCCCGACGTGGGGGCCATCCTGGCCCGGCATTTCGGGCCGCCAATGGAGTAACCCGAAGGCGACTCAGGCGGCCCGCCAGGCGGCCCACGCCACCAGGGCCCAGGCGGCCAGGAAGGCCACGCCGCCCAGCGGCGTGACCGCGCCGAGCCAGCGCGTGCCCGTCAGTGCCAGCAAGTACAGGCTGCCGCTGAACAGCACGATGCCGGCGAACATCAGCCCCCCGGCGGTGGCGAGCAGCGCCGAACCGAAGCGCGCGCCCAGCAGGGCCACCACGAACAGGCCCAGTGCGTGGACCAGGTGATATAGCACGCCGGTCTGCCATATGGCCAGCAAGTCGGGCGCCAGCATGCGCTTGAGCCCGTGGGCGCCGAAGGCGCCGGCGCCCACGGCGGCGATCATGTTGAGGGCTGCCAGAATGGTCAGTTGGCGGTCGGTCATGGGGGTGTCGTCCTGTGCAGTCGCGGAAATGGCGCGGCCGTGCCTTGTCAGGCGGCCAGGACCGCGCGACCCACGACTTTACCCTGTCGCAGCGCATCCAGCACCGAGTCGGCTTGCGACAGGGGATAGCGGCTGACCGGGATGGCCGGGACCCGGCCGGTGCGCACCAGATCCATGAGTTCGCGCAGTTCGGCCAGGTTGCCCACATAGCTGCCGAGGATCGACAGGGCCTTGAGCGGGATCAGGGCCAGCGGCCAGGTCGAGCCGCCGCCGAACAGGCCCACTATTACCAGCTTGCCGCCCTTGGCCAGGCAGTCGAACGCCAGGGCGGTCGTGGCGGGCGCGCCCACCAGGTCGACGGCGCCGTAGAGGGGGCGCCCGCCGGCGGCTTGCAGCAGTTGCGCGGCCGCGTCGGGGGCGGCGCCGTCGATCGCCGCCAGCGCGCCGGCTTCGAGCGCCGCCTGGCGCTTGGCGGGATCGATGTCGACCACGATGGCGCCGGCGCCGCCCAGCGCCCTGAGCAGGGACAGGCACATCAGGCCCAGGCCGCCGGCGCCGAAGATGACGATGGGATGCTGGCGATAGAGGTCCGGGCCGAGCTTCTTCAGCGCGGAATAGGTGGTCAGGCCGGAACAGGCATAGGGCGCGGCCAGCGCCGGGTCCAGGTCGCCGATGTCGATCAGATAGCGGGCGTGCGGCACCAGCACGTATTCGGCGTACCCGCCGGGACGATGGATGCCCAGGCAGGCGGGCGCCGGGCAGTGGTTTTCCTGGCCGGCCTGGCAGGCCGGACACTGGCCGCAGCCGATCCAGGGGTAGACCAGGTAGTTGCGGCCCGGCTGCACGCCGGCGGCGTCGGGCCCGGCCGCGGCCAGCGTGCCGACGGTTTCGTGTCCCATGGTCAGGGGCAGCGTGACGCCCCGGTCTTTCAGCGTGAGCGTGCGCCCCTGGCCGAGATCGTAGCCGCCTTCCCACAAGTGGATATCGCTATGGCACACGCCGGCCGCCCGCACTTGCAGGACCACTTGCGCGCCCCGCGGCTGCGGCATGGGCAGGTCGAGCGGCTCGAGCGGCGCGCGGAAATTGACGACGCAATAGCATTTCATGGGTGGTCTCCTCGAGGAATCAGGAATCGCGGCGTGGCGGGCGCCGGATCAGCGTGGATTTGCCGAACAGGCTCTGCACCAGCTCGGTGGCCAGCATGGCGGTCTTGTTGCGTATGTCGAGCGCCGGGTTCAGTTCGACGATGTCCAGCGACCCCAGGCAGCCCGTGTCGGCGATCATTTCCATGCACAACTGCGCTTCGCGGTAGGTGGGGCCGCCGGGAATGCTGGTGGCGACCGCCGGCGCGATTTCCGGATCGAGGAAATCGACGTCGAAACTGACGTGCAGGTGGGTATCGGGCGTCAGGCCGGCCAGCGCTGCCTCCATGACGGCGCGCATGCCGATTTCGTCGATGGCGCGCATGTCGTGGATCTCGATGCCGGCGGCGGCGATCAGGCGCTTTTCCCCTTCGTCGACGCTGCGTATGCCGATCTGGCGGACCCAGTCCGGTTGCAGCGCCGGCGTATGCCCGGCCAGGCTGGTGAGCGGTTCGGGGCCGTTGCCGCACAGGCAGGCCACGGGCATGCCATGCAGGTTGCCGGAGGGCGTGAGGGCCTGGGTGTTGAAGTCGGCATGCGCATCCAGCCACAGTACCCGCAGCGGCTTGCCCAACCGCCGGCAGTGGCGCGCCACGGCGCTGATCGAACCGACGCCCAGGCAATGATCGCCGCCCAGCAGGATGGGCAGGCGGCCGCGTTCGAGCTCGGCATAAATGGCGTCATGCAACGCGACGTTCCAGGCGACGACCTCGGTCAGGTGGCGATAGCCGTGTTCGGCCGGCAAGCCGGGGTTGGCGGGGCCGGACAGATTGCCGGCGTCTTCGACGTCGTAGCCCAGGGCCTGCAGGGCCAGGTCCAGGCCGGCGACCCGCAGGGCCTCCGGACCCATGGAGGCGCCGCGCGAGCCGGCGCCTACGTCGGTGGGGGCGCCGACCAGGGTCAGCGCGTGGCGGGCGGCGGTCAGGGACACGATGGCGGGCTCCTGGCGGCCGGGGCCGCCTGCTTGATGTACCGGTATCTTTATCGATGTGCGGCCGTGGCGCAAGCGGACCTGGCGGTGCCCCGGTCGTTGGCAGGGGCATGCGCGGGGCGCGGCCCGGCCTGCGGCACAATGCGGGTTTCGCATATTGCCGTCCGAGGCGGCCGCTCAACCATGTTCCGTTCATTCAGATCGCGCCTGGCCGGCCTGCTGTGCCTGCTGGCGCTGGCCGCGCCGGCGGGCGCGGCCCAGGACGCGCCGCTGCGTATCGGCGTCATCGCCAGCGTGGCCAACGAGGCCACGGAAATCGCCATTGCCCAGGCGCGCAAGCAGGGGCTGCTCGTCGAATTGGTCGAATTCAGCGACTGGGTCATGCCCAACATCGCCGTCGCGGAAGGTTCGGTGGATGCCAATTTCTTCCAGCACGAGCCTTTCCTGCAGTTGTTCAATCGCAGCCGCGGCACGAACCTGGTGCCCATCGCCTACGGATATTCGACCACCATCGGGCTGTTTTCCAGGCGACTGAAGCGCGGCGATCCGATCCCCGAGCGCGCCACCATTGCCATACCCAACGATCCGGTCAATACCGGGCGGGCGTTATTGCTGTTGCAGTCCATGGGGTTGATCACCTTGCGCACGTTCGCGGACCATCAGGCGACCATGCAGGACATCGTGGCGAACCCGCGCCAGCTGGCGCTGATCCAGGTGGAGGGGTCGCAATCGGCGCGCACCTTCGACGATGTGACAGCGTCGGTCACCTACACGACCTTCGCCAAGCACGCGGGCATCGACGAGAAAGACGGCCTGGCGTTCGACAATACCGACCCGGAGAATGTGCGGCGCTATGCGATCCGCTGGGTGACCACGCCTGAACGCGCCCAGGATCCGCGCCTGCTGGCGTTCATCCGCATTTACCAGCAGTCGCCGGAGGTCAAGGCGACGCTGCGCCGCCTGTACGGGGACCTGATCGATTTTCCGTGGTGAGCCTCAGGCGGGCAGGGCGAGCAGTTCGCCCATGCGCACCGGACCGCGCACCGACGGCGTGTCGGTCCAGCGGATGCGCCCCGGGCCGAACAGCACGATGACGGTCGAACCGAGGTTGAAGCGGCCCATTTCGGCGCCCTTGGCCAGGCGGATGGGGCCGCGCGCCGCCTCGTCGTAGCGCTCGGCGCGCACCATGCGCTTGTGCGGGGTGACCTGGCCCGCCCAGACGGTCTCGATGGAGGCGACGATCATCGCGCCCACCAGCACCAGGGCCATGGGACCGTGTTCGGTGTCGAACAGGCAGGCCACGCGCTCATTGCGGGCAAACAGTTCGGGGACATGGCTGGCGGTGAGCGAATTGACCGAGAACAGCCGGCCAGGCACGTGCACCATTTCCCGCAGCGTGCCGTCGCAAGGCATGTGCACCCGATGATAATCGCGCGGCGACAGGTACACGGTGGCGAAGTCACCGTTCATGAAGGGTTCGGCGCGGCGCGGATCGCCGCCCAGCAGTTCGGTCAGGCTATAGGAGTGGCCCTTGGCCTGGAAGATGCGGCCGTGCTCGATGCGGCCAAGCTGGCTGATGGCGCCGTCGGCCGGGCAGAGCACCGCGCCGGGATCGGGATCGAGCGGGCGGGCGCTGGGCCGCAGCGCCCGGGTGAAGAAGTGGTTGAACGTTTCGTAGGCCAGCGGATCCTGCACCAGGGCTTCGCTCATGTCGACCCCGTAGCGGCGCACGAAGCGGGAGATCATCCAATTCTTGACGACGGGCGTGCGGCAGTCGGCGGCCAGCCCCATCAGGCGCGACACCAGGTGATGGGGGGCGAGATACTGGCTGGCGAGAAAGAGCTGGTCTTTGAAAAGCATGGAATCGTGTGCGGGCCGGGCGGCCGTCCGTGGGGCTAGGATGTTACTTGGTATGGCCGGACGGCGCCAGGGCGGCATCCCCGGAGGGCGCGGCCTGGGCCGGCGGGCCCGGGGCGCGCGGCAGCGGCTCGATCGGCGCGCCGTCCGGGATGTGCCGCACGCGTTCGCGGTGGACCTGGCGCGAGGCAAAGCCGTGGTGCCGGCTGGCGGCGTTGCGCAACAGCACCGACAGCACCGAGCCCTTGTCCTGGATCCAGCGCGCGCGGCCCTGCAGCAGCCGCAAGGCGCTTTCCGGCGTGCCCATGCGGTAAGCCGTGCCGTTGATGGTCAGCCTGCGCTTGCCGTCGAACTCGGCCGGATCCTGGTCGATGATGGCCACGGCGTCGAGATTGCCCGTGCCGTGGTCCACTCGATAGAGGAACGTGATATGGCTGTACGGGTCGTGCACGGCGACCAGTTTTTCCGCGCCGGAGGCGTCGGACAGCATGCCCACCACGGGCGATTCCACCAGCAGGTTGCCGCGCTGCTCCTCGGTATACAGCAGGATGGTCGGCGCGGGGGCGGGCGGGGATGCGGGCATGGGCAGGCGGGCGGACTGGGAAGCGGAAGCAGGCGGCCCGATTCTAGCGTATCGCGCCGCCCCGGCCGGCCGGCGGGCGGGCATGCAGCTTGCGGCGGCGTGGGCGGCCGCGCGCGTGGACGCGGCCGCCCACGCCAGGAGGACAACCCCATGTCAACCACTCCCACTCCGCAAGCCAGCGACGACGGCAAGCCGCGCGAACAGGCCCAGCCCGGCCGCCAGGGCCGCATGGAGCCGCCCCCCGAGGGCGAGGAACGCGCCTATCGGGCCGCCGGCAAGCTGCGCGGCCGCTGCGCGATCGTCACCGGCGGCGACAGCGGCATCGGCCGGGCCATCGCCATTGCCTACGCCAAGGAGGGCGCCGATGTGCTCATTACCTACCTGGAGGAACACGAGGATGCGCGCGAGACTGGCCGGCTGGTGGAGCAGGCCGGCCGGCGCTGCCTGTCGATCGCGGGCGACCTGGGCGACGAGGCGCATCTGCAGCGGGTGGTCGAGCTGGCGCGCAAGGAATTCGGCCGCCTGGACGTGCTGGTCAACAACGCCGCGGAGCAGCACGTGATGCAGACGTTCGAGGACATCGGGCGCGACCAGCTGGAGCGCACCTTCCGCACCAACTTCTTCGCCATGTTCCGCCTGTCGCAGGAGGCGCTGCCGCTGTTGTCCGAGGGCGGGTCGATCATCAACACGACGTCTGTCACCGCTTATCATGGCAACCCGAAGCTGATCGACTATTCCGCCACCAAGGGCGCCATCGTCGCTTTCACGCGCTCGCTGGCGATCGCGCTGGCCGAGCGCGGCATACGGGTGAACGCGGTGGCGCCGGGGCCCATCTGGACCCCGCTGATTCCGTCCACTTTCCCGGCCGACAGCCTTGAGTCGTTCGGCAAGAACACGCCGATGAAGCGGCCCGGCCAGCCGGACGAAGTGGCGCCGTGCTATGTATTCCTGGCCAGCGACGACGCAAGCTACATGTCCGGCCAGGTGCTGCATCCCAACGGCGGGCAGATCGTCAACGGCTGACGGCGCCGGCGCTATTGCCGCGGGCTGCGTATCTGGATGTCGTTGCGGACTTCCTTGACGCCGGATACGCCGCGCGCGGCCTCGACCGCCTGCGCGGCGGCATCCTCGCTCTGCACGAATCCGCTGAGCTGTACCACCCCGTTGTAGGTTTCCACTTGCACATCATTGGCCGAGACGCCCGGCGCCTCCACCAGGGCGGCCTTGACGCGCGCGGTAGTAGCCGTATCGTCGGTGTACTGGCCGGTGCTGCGATGGCCGTCCTGACCGGCGCAGGCCGCCAGGACGGCGGTGAACGCGACAGCGATGAAACTGCGGAAAATGCGGGAAATGCTCATGGCTTGCTCCTGAAAGGTGGCGGGCCGCCGGATACGGCCTCCGGGGCGCCAACGCAAGCGCCGTTCCCGCCGCCGCCGGGTGGATTTACCGCTTTCTGCAAAGATGGCCAAGCGGCGGCGGACAGCGCGCGCCGGCGGGGCCGTCGCCTGATGGGCATGCGGGTTGCGGTGCAAAAGCTCCCTACATCCGTTTTGGAGACTCGCATGAAACGTGAACTCTTTTCCTGGACCGCGGCCGTGGCCGTCATGGGCGCGCTGGCGGGCGGCGCGTATGCGCAGTCCACGCCGGACACCGGCAAGCCGTCGAGCACTTCGCCCTCGACGACTCCCAACGACGGGGCCGCCGTGCCGCCCAACACGCCAGTGCCGCCGGGACAGACGCCGCCGGCCGGCGAGACCGATCCGGCCACCGCGCCGGGCCGGGGCGGCATGGATTCGGGGCATACCAGCCCTGGCGGCAATGCCAGTCCGGGTTCCAAGACCGGTCTGCCGACCGACAAGAACCACGTGCCGGAACGCAACGAGCCGGGCACGACCGAGCCCCAGATGCCCAACACGGGCGGCAAGTAGGCCAGCCGCGGGTGGCGGCGCGGCGCGCGCGCCGCCACGGCGGCCGGTCAGTACTGGCGCCGCATTTCGGCGGGCGGCCGCTTGATCTGCGCGCGGTATTTCGACACCGTGCGGCGCGCGACCACGATGCCGTCGGCGGCAAGCTTGCTGGCCAGGGCCACGTCCGACAGCGGCATGCGCGGGTCTTCATTGTCGATGAGTTCGGCGATCAGCGCGCGCACTGCGCCCGCCGAGCAGGATCCGCCGGTATCGGTGGCCAACTCGCGCGAGAAGAAATATTTGAACTCCAGGATGCCCATCGGCGTGGCCATGTATTTGTTGGCGGTGGCGCGCGAGACGGTCGATTCGTGGATGTCCAGTTCGGCCGAGACCTCGCGCAGCATGAGCGGCCGCAGGGCCACCGGGCCATACTCGAAGAACATGTGCTGCAGGCGCACGATGGCCTCCGCCACGCGCTGGATGGTGCTGTAGCGTTGCTCGACGTTGCGCACCAGCCAGCGCGCCTCCTGGAGCTCTTGCGCCATCGGGCCACGGTCGCGGTAGCGCGCAGTGCGGAACAGGTCGGCGTAGACCTTGTGCAGGCGCGGTTGAGGCACCGCGCCGCGGTTGCAGTACACACGCCACTGGCCTTCGTCCTTGCGCACGATGACGTCCGGCACGATGTAGGCCGGCGGCGCCTGGTCATAGCGACGGCCGGGACGCGGGTCGAGCGCGCGGATGATGTCGCAAGCCTGGCGCAGTTCGCTCGCCTGGCACCCGGCGGCGCGCTGCAGGGCTTCGTAATCGTGACGGGCCAGGATATCCAGGTGTTCGTCGACAATGCGTTGTGCCAGCGCGACTCCTGGCCGCGCGCTGCCCGCCATGGCCTGCAATTGCAGCGTCAGGCATTCGCGCAGGTCGCGCGCCGCCAGGCCGGGCACGTCCAGTTGCTGGACCAGTTTCAGGGCCGCGCGCCATTCGCTGTCGTCCGGCGCGACGCTGAAGACGGACGCGTCGGCCAGCTCGGACAGGGGCAGCCGCAGGTAGCCGTCCTCGTCCAGCGCTTGCACGATGTATTGGGCCAGCAGGCGATCGCGCGGCGACAGGCGATAGGTGCGCAGTTCCTGGTCGAGGCGCTCCTGCAGCGATATCGCCGCGCCGACCCATTGCCCCATGTCCATGGGTGCCCCGTCGTGGGTCGCGCGCGAGGAAGGGTAGTCGCCCGAGTATTCGGGAGGCGGCGCGCCCTCGGACGGGGCGGCCGGCGCGGCGGGCGGTTGTGCGGCGGGTTCGGCCGCGCGGACTGTCTCGCCATCCATGGCGGGAAACGCCGCGGCAGCCTCTTCGTCCTCCTCCAGGAACGGATTCTCGACCAGTGCCTGGCGGACTTCCTGATTGAACTCGAGCGCCGACATCTGCAGCAGCTTGACCGACTGTTGCAGGCGCGGCGTGAGGGCGGTTTGCTGGTGCAGGCGCAGCTCGTGGACGGCATGGATCAAGGTCGTCTCCTTCTGGTTTCGATACTGGGTGGCTTTAGAAAAGTCATGCAAGAACCATGCCAGCCAGATTCCCCCCCACGCCCGCATCGACCCGCCCGGCCCGCGCGCGCTCTTTCTTACGGTGCTGTGTAAGAAGTGCCGGATTGGCAGCGGCGCGGCGCGGGCGGCGCGAGAGACGGCATACCGCTTGCTCATGATGAGGTCGACCCCGGCTGGCAGCGCGCCGGGATGACCATCCTAGGAGAGCCCATCATGAAGAAGATCGCGATCGTCAGTGAACATGCCTCGCCACTGGCTTTGGCCGGCAGCGTCGACAGCGGAGGCCAGAACATTTATGTGGCCCAGACGGCGCGGCAGTTCGCGGCGGCGGGACATCAGGTCGACGTCTTCACGCGCAAGGACAATGCGTTCCTGCCGGCCGAAGTGGCGTGGCAGCCGAACATACGGGTGATCCATGTGCCTGCGGGGCCGGCGCGCTACGTGCCCAAGGAAGACTTGCTGCCGTATATGGACGACTTCGGGGCGTTCTTGTCGCGTCATTTCGCCCGGCAGGCGCGCCCCTACGATGTCGTGCATGCCAATTTCTTCATGTCGGCACTGGCATGCCTGCCGGTGGCGCGCCGCCATGGCGTGCCCCTGGCCGTGACCTTCCACGCGCTGGGCCGCGTGCGGCGGCTGCATCAACGCGAGGCCGATCGCTTCCCCGACAGCCGTTTCCAGATCGAGGCCGACATCGTGCGCGAGGCCGACCGCATCATCGCCGAATGCCCGCAGGACCGGCGCGACCTGTTGAACCTGTATGACGCCGACCCGCGCCGCATCAGCGTGGTTCCGTGCGGCTACGACCCGGCCGAGATGGCGCCCATGGACGAGGGCGCGGCGCGCGCCGGGCTGGGCTGGGGCGCCGGCGAGTTCCGCATTCTGCAGCTCGGGCGCATGGTGCCCCGCAAGGGCGTGGACAATGTGATCGAGGCGCTGGGGCTGCTGCACGCGCGGCACGGCGTGACCGCGCGCTTGTGCGTGGTGGGCGGCAACGATGTGCGGCCGGACGAGCGCACCACGCCCGAACTGGCGCGCCTGCGCGGCATCGCCGAGCGCGCGGGCGTGGCGCCGTATGTCGAATTCACCGGGCGGCGCGACCGCCAGGAGCTGTGCCGCTACTACTGCGCCAGCGATGTGTTCGTGACCACGCCCTGGTACGAGCCGTTCGGCATTACACCCGTGGAAGCCATGGCCTGCGGCCGGCCCGTGGTCGGTTCCGACACGGGCGGCATTCGCACTACCGTCAAGGACGGCGCCACGGGCTTCCTGGTGCCGGCGCGCGACCCCGCCGCCCTGGCCGGGCGCCTGGCCGTGCTGGCGCGCGATCCCGTGTTGCGGCGCCGGATGGGCCTGGCGGGGGCGCGCCGGGCGCGGCGCCTGTTTACCTGGCAGCAAGTGGGCCGCGACCTGCTTGCCGTGTACGACAGCCTGTACAGCGGCGCGGCCACGCCGCCGATGGTCGCCGGGCGCTCCGAGGTGCTGGCCGCCTGAGGCCGGCAGCCGGCCGGCTCATCCTGCTGGCCGGCCAGCGTGAACAGATCCTAATTCAGGCCGCGCCGCTTCAGCACGCTGATATTGCCGTCCGGCTCGATGTAGGCGCGCCGGATCTCCGACAGGTGGGCGACACCGCGCTGCCGCAGCTCGCTCATCAGCTCGTCGGGGGTGATGTATTCGCGGCGCATGCTGCGCTGGAGCATCTTGCCGTCGCGCACCAGGCATACCTTGTCCGCCTCCAGCAGGCGGCCGAAGGACGGCACGAAGTAGCTCAACCGGTCGATCAACGCTACCCAGCCGATGATGGTGGCCACCAGGATCGCCCCGTCGGTGATCGACTCGTACTGGCCGGCCATGCCGTTCTGCGCCGCGTCAGCGATGAGGACCAGCACCAGCATGTCGGCCACGCCCAGCGAGCCCACGTCGCGCCGGCCCGCCACGCGCAGCAGTATCAGGATGAACCAGTACATGATGGTGCCGCGCACGATCAGCTCCAGCGGCGATACGGTGAGGCGGAACAGATCCAGCCAATTGACGTCCATGGACGCTCTCCCCGGAATATGTCAGAAGGACCGGCCCGCGGGCGGGCAGGCCGGGTTGCGGTGGTCTCGCGGCCTCATTCGGGCCGCCCGCCGTTGCGCGCCGGATCGGGGCGGGTATGGGCCAGGCCCGCCTGGTCTTCATCGACGATGCGGTCGGTCTGGATGTCATCGCCGGTGTTGTCTTCCAGCGCGGGTTCGACGCTCTCCCGTTCGCCCGTGCCCTGGGCGTCGGAGTCGTTCTGGCCGGCGGTGCCGGGCAGGTCGCTGCCGGAGTCGGATGAGTCGCTGGGACCCAGGCCGGGCTCTCGCGGCGCGACATGGAAGGGGAAGGGCGAAAGACGCAAAAATTGCAGTTTCATGGTGGACTCCATTGCGGCAGTGCAGTGCGCCCCACGGCGCCGCCCTTCCTGTTGCAAGCGGCGTGCCAGGGGGCGGGAATGGAGCTTGCGGCGCACGCACGCCTGCACAGGAGCCGCCATGAAACACACCGCCGATACGCAACCGGACGACCGCCCGGATGAACGCCGCGCCCGCGAGGACGAGCGCATGCGGCGCAAGGACAGCGACCGGACGTTGAACGACCGGCCGGCCGATCCCAATCGCGCCGGCGCCAAGGTCCGCATACCGCCCGGCGTCGACGCGGAAGACTTCCGCGATCCCGGCCGCCAGACGCCGGGCGCGCCGCCGGTGGACAATCGTTCGTGAGCTTGCTAGGGGGCTGCGCCGGGAGGAGGCTGGCAGTGAGGTGCCAGACACCCTGCGAGGAGGCCTGGCAGGTTACAGGCCGTCTCCTCAGGGTGTCTGACACCTGGGTCCAGGATGTCTGACACCTGAGTGCCTGTAGCCTGCTGCTAGCCGCCCGGCTGGCCGGCCATGGCCAGCAAGGCTTGGCGCAGCACCGCGGCGTTGTTGTGCTCGGTGTCGCGCGCCGCGTAGACGAGCGTCAACGCCCCGCGGCCGCTGGCCTGCAGGAGGGCGCGCAGGCTCTCCTGGCGGGACGGGGCGGCCAGTTCGGCCAGATAGCGGGTACGGAACTCCGGCCAACGGGCCACGTCGTGGCCGTACCATTTGCGCAGGGCCGCGCTGGGCGCCAGTTCCTTGTGCCACTGCGCCGCGAGGTCCGCCTTGGCGACGCCGCGTGGCCACAGCGCGTCCACCAGGGCGCGATAGCCGTCGCCGCCGGTGGGGGGATCGTAAGCGCGCTTGAGCTGGATTTTCCTGGCCATGAATGAAGGTCTCGCTGTAGTGGCGTCAGCCGGGCTGGCGATCGAACACGCGGCGCAAGACGTCGATCGGCACGGGAAAGACGATGGTCGAACTCTTGTCGCCGGCAATGTCGTACAGCGTCGAAAGATAGCGCAACTGCATTGCCTCGGGGGTGCTGGCCAGCGTGCGGGCGGCTTCGACCAGTTTCTCGGCCGCCTGCTGCTCGCCTTCGGCGTTGATGATGCGCGCCCGGCGGTTGCGCTCGGCCTCGGCCTGGCGGGCGATGGCGCGCACCATGCTTTCGTCGATATCCACATGCTTGATCTCGACGGTGGCCACCTTGATGCCCCAGTCTTCGGTCTGGCGGTCCAGGATTTCCTGCAGGTCGGCATTGAGCTTGTCGCGCTCGGACAGCATTTCGTCGAGGTCGTGCTTGCCCAGTACCGAACGCAGGGTGGTCTGGGCGAGCTGGCTGGTGGCGTCCATGTAGCGTTCGACCTGGATCACCGCGCGGTCGGCGTCCATCACGCGGAAGTACAGCACCGCGTTGACCTTCACCGAGACGTTGTCGCGCGAGATGATGTCCTGGGTGGGGATGTCCATCACCACGGTGCGCAGGTCGACCCGCACCATCTGCTGCACCACGGGAATGAGCACGATCAGGCCGGGGCCCTTGACCCCGGTGAAGCGACCCAGGGTGAAGACGACGCCGCGTTCGTATTCGCGCAGCACGCGGATCATGGACAGGGCCAGCAGCACCAGCAGCGCCGCGACGATCAGGTAGATGATGAGGGTCATGGGGGGGGCTCCGTGGATGCGGCGTCGGCGCGGACAATCAGCACCAGGCCTTGGCGCGACTCGACGACCGCCTGTTGGCCGGCGGACAGCGGCGCGGCCGAGCGCGCTTGCCAGGTTTCGCCGCCGGCGCGCACCAGGCCCTGGTGCCCGTGCCACGACAGGACTTCGACCGGCTGGCCGGCCCGGGTGCCGTCGCCGGCCACGACGCGGCGGCGCTGCGCGCGCAACGCCAAGGCGAAGATCAGGAACAGCAGCAGCGCGCTGGCCGCCGAGGCGCCGATGACCAGCGGCAGCGACAGGGAAAAGTCGGCGGCGCCGGCAGTGTCGTAAAGGAACAGCGAGCCGAAGGCGAACATGGCGATGCCGGCGGCGCCCAGCAGCCCGAAGGCGGGCGTGAAGGCCTCCGCGGCCATCAGCGCGATGCCCAGCAGGACCAGCCCCAGGCCCGCGTAGCTGACCGGCAGCATGTTGAGCGCGAACAGGGCCGTCACCAGCGCGACCGCGCCCACCGCACCCGGCAGCACGGCGCCCGGATTCATCATCTCGAACAGGATGCCGTAGATGCCCAGCAGCAGCAACAGATAGGCGATGTTGGGATCGGTGATGATGGCCAGCAGCCGGGTGCGCCAATCGGGCGTGATTTCCTGGGATGGCGCGTCGCGGGTGGCCAGGGTGAGGGTCGAGGCGTTGGCCCGGGCCTCGCGTCCGTCGGCCTGCGCCAGCAGGTCGGGCAGGTCGGCCGCCACGATGTCGATCACGCGCTGTTCCAGGGCCTCGCGGGCCGGCAGGCTGGCGGCGCCGCGCACCGCCTGTTCTGCCCATTGCGCATTGCGGCCGCGCATTTCCGCCAGGCTGCGGATGAAAGCGGCGGCATCGTTGACGGCCTTGCGTTCGTGCGCGCCGGCCGGGCTCGCCGCGCCGGGCGGCTGGTCGGCATCTTTGTCCGCGCCGGCAGGGGGCTTGGCGTCGCGCGGCGCGTCGCCGCGGCCATTGCCCATTTGCACCGGCGTGGCCGCTCCCAGGTTGGTGCCGGGCGCCATCGCGGCCACATGACAAGCGTAGAGGATATACGTGCCGGCGCTGGCGGCGCGGGCGCCGCCCGGCGCGACGTAGCCGATGACCGGCACTGGCGAGGCGATGATGGCGCGCACGATGTCGCGCATGGAGGAATCCAGGCCGCCAGGCGTGTCGATGCGCAATACCACGGCCGCCGCGCGGCGGGTCTCGGCGGCGGCCAGGCCGCGACGCAGATACTCGGTGGTGGCCGGCCCCACGGCGCCCTCGAGCTGCAAGACGACGACGGGCGCCGGCTGCCCGGCGGCCGGGGCCGCGCGGAGGTGGCCTGGCGGGGCGAGTGCCGCGGCGGCCAGCCACAGCGCGGCCGCCGCGCGCAGCAGCCGGGCGGCGGGGCTGGCGTGAGACGGATGGCGTGGCCTGAGTGGCGGCATCGCGGCGCTCCTGGAGGGCGGGTCCGCGCGCGGACCCCGTTCCTGTTCCCATGGTAGTGCCTGCGCCGGCCACTGCCAAGGCGCGTATCCGTCAGGCTGGCGGCGTCGGCTCCAGCGAATACAGATAATGGCGGAAGCGGTCGTAATGATTGACCAGGTCGGCCACGACCTGGTCGGTATGGTAGCCGTAGATGTCGTAGCCTCGGCCCCCCTTGTTCAAGAAGACCTCGGTGCGGTAATAGCGCCGCTTTTCGCCTTCGCGGCGGGCCCCGTCGCTCAGCGCGAAGGCGGGGATCGGCTGGCCGACCAGGCGCACGGCGTAGATGAAGTCTTCCGCCGTGCCGCCGTGCTGCACCGTGAGCTGCGCGCCGTCTTCGAGCCGCACCGCCTCGGTAGTGATCTCGCGCTTCTCGAGTTCGGCCGCCACCAGCCCGAACGCGTCCATCACGGTCTTGTCAATGAAGGCGTTGGCCTGCGCCTTGGTGGGGTGGCTGACGATGCTGTGCAGGCGCTGGCGCAGCGACAACCCGCCCTGCGAGGCGATCAGCGGGGCCGTGGGCAGGCTGCGGCTGAGATTGATGACGACTTCGTCGCGCAAGCCCTTGAGTATGCCGTAGCACATCAACAGCATCACGACGGACAGCGGCAGCGCGGCGATGATCGCGGCCGACTGCACCGCCTCGAGCCCGCCCGCCAGCAGCAGGCCGGCGGCCACGCCGCCGCAGGCCAGCGCCCAGAAAATGCGCAGCCACAGCGCCGGCTCTTCGTCGCCCTTGGAGGTGATCATCGACACCACCAGGGCCCCGGCGTCGGAGGCGGTGACGAAATAGACAGCCACCAAGAGGCCGGTGATCCAGGCCAGCAGGCCCGACCAGGGCAGGTAGTCGAACACGGTGAACAGCGCGGTCGGCAGGTTGTCGCCAACGATGCGCGAGATATCGCCGTTGGCCACGTTGGCGTCCAGCCAGATGGCCAGGTCGCCGAACACGGTGAACCATACGAAGCTGAAGCCGGCCGGCGCGAACAGCACGCCCACCAGGAATTCGCGGATGGTGCGGCCGCGCGAGATGCGCGCGATGAACATGCCCACGAACGGCGACCAGGAGATCCACCAGCCCCAGTAGAACAGCGTCCATTTGCCCATCCAGTCGGTCGGCTCGTAGGCGCTGATGTGGAAGGTGCGCGCCACGAAGGCATGCAGATAGAGGCCTATGTTCTCGACCAGCGCCTGCAGCAGGAAGCGGGTCGGCCCGAGGATGAGGATGAGCAGCATCAGCCCTACCGAGACCAGGATGATGAACTCGCTGAGGCGGCGGATGCCATTGTCCAGGCCGGTGGCGACGGTGATGGTGGCCAGCACGGTGACGATGGCGATGAGGATGAGCTGGGTGCCCAGGGTCTGGGGAATGCCCATCAGGTAGTTCATGCTGGCGTTGAGCTGCGATACGCCCAGCCCCAGCGAAGTGGCCAGGCCGGCCAGCGTGCCCACCACCGCGAAGATGTCGATGAAGTCGCCGATGGGCCCGTGCACGCGTTCGCCCAGGATCGGATGGAACGCCGAGCGGATGGCCAGCGGCATGCCGCGCCGGTAGCCGAAATACGCCATGGCCAGGCCCAGCACCGCGTAAATGGCCCAGGCATGCACGCCCCAGTGGAAAAAGGTGATTTCCATGGCCTCGCGCGCCGCCTCGGCCGAGTGAGGCGGGGCGTTGGGCGGCTGCGAGTAGTGCATGATGGGTTCGGCCACCCCGTAGAACACGATGCCGATGCCCATGCCGGCGCTGAACAGCATGGCGACCCAGGTACCGTACTTGTAGTCGGGAACGGAATCGTCGGGACCCAGCTTGACGGTGCCCAGGCGGCTCATGGCCAGCCCCAGCAGGAAGATGACGAAGATGCCCACCGCCAGCATGTAGAACCAGCCGGCTTCGTTGGTGATCCAGGTATTGACGACGTCGAAGTGGGCGGCGGCGGATTCCGGGGCGACGACCGCGTAGATGATGAGTCCCAGCGCAATGATGGCCGAGCCGATGAAGGTGACCGGCGCGACCGGCGCGGTGTTGTTCTGCAATATCTTCCCCTTGGAGTCGTGGCGGACGCAGGTTCGGAAAACGCGCGCGGAGGCCGCCCCGCAGCGGGCCTCCCTTTTTTCAGCTTATATCTGGACGCCCCGGTAATGCAACGGACTTGGGAAGCAGGCGCGACAATCAGCGGGCCAGCAGGGACGCCAGGTGCGGCACGGTGGTCTGCGGGTCGGAGGCTTCCAGGCCGCGCTCGAACAATTGCTGGATGGCGTCGGCCGCGCCGTGGACTGCGCCGGCTTCCCCGGCCATGGTGGTGTAGTAGCTGAGATCCTTGCGCGCGTTGGCCAGCGAGAACCGCAGGCCGGAGTCGTCGCCCGCCTCCAGGAAGGGGCGCATGCGCTCCAGGGCCGCGCCGCCGCCGCCGCCCTTGGCGAGGATGTCGACCAGCACCGCCGGGTCGATGCCGGCGCGCTGGGCGCAGGCCGCGGCCTCGGCGATGATCGCGGCGCAGCCCAGCGACACGTAGTTGTGGATCAGTTTCATGCGATGGCCGGCGCCCACGGGCCCCGCGTGCATGATGTTCTCGGCATAGCAGCGCAGCAGCGGCTCGCACCGTTCATATAGCGCGCGGTCGCCGCCGACGATGAGGTTGAGCCGGCCCGCCGCCGCCTCTTTGGGTGTGCGCGTCATGGGCGCATCGAGGAACTTGCCGCCGGCTTCGGCCACGGCTTGCGCGATGCGCACGGTCGAGGACGGGATGGCGGTAGAGCAGTCGATGACGATGGTGCCGGGGCGCAGCCCCTGCAGCAGCCCGTCGGGACTGAACAGCACGTCCTCGACCTGCGGCGTGCCGGTGACGCACAGCACGACCACATCGGCCTGGCGGGCCACTTGCGCCGGGCTGGCCACCTTGGCGGCGCCGGCCGCCAGCAGGTCGTCGACCGGCTGGTTGCCGGGATGGTCGAGCAGCACCAGCGGATAGCCGTGCTTGATGATGTTGCTGGCGATGCCGTGGCCCATGAGGCCCACGCCGATCATGCCGATGGTGTCTTTCCCGCTAGTCATGAGATGGATACGCGCTGGAGTTGAACGAGGAACGCCCGCCGCGGTTTCGTGCGGCGGGCGTCGACCATCATACAAGTAAGCGGAAAGTCGATGCCAGCGCGCGCCGGCATGCCGTCAATGCCAGCGTTTGCCGCGGGCCGCGCCGATGACCGTGCCGCACACCAGCGCCGCGGCGCCGGCCCACAGCAGGCCGCGGCCACCAGTGGTCAGGTGGGTGTAGACGCTGCCCCGCCGCACATGTGGCACGTGGGCATCGCCGCGCGCCGTATCGGCGCGCGACGGCGCGCCGGCCTCGTAGAGGGCGTCGGCATGGTCGCCGGCCGGGCGGTCGCTGCGCTGGTGGCGGATCAGCCATCCGGCCATGCGGTCGGCCAGCCCCGGCATGCGTTGGCCCATCGAGGAGATGGCCTTGGAAGCGCTGCCGACGTAGATGTCGCGGCGCGGGTGCTCGGCGGCATAGAGGATGGCGCGGGCCACGGTCTCGGCCGAGTAGACTGGCGGCGGCAGGCGCGGCTCGACGTCCATGTAGTTGCGCGCATGGTCCGCATAGCCGGTGGCGATCGAGGCCGGCTTGATCAGCGTGACCGAGATGGGCGAGCCCTCGGCCTCCAGCTCCATGCGCAGCGCGTCGGTGTAGCCCTTGACGGCGTGCTTGGACGCCGAGTAAGCGCCTTGCAGCGGCACGGCCCGGTCGGACACTTCGCTGCCTACGTTGATGAGCGCGCCGCCATGCTTCTTCAGGTGTGCCGCCGCCGTGGTCGAGCCGTACACGACGCCCCAGTAATTGGTGTCGAACAACCGCCGCTGGTCGTCGATCGGCACGTCCTGCAGGCGGCCGAAGATGGATACGCCGGCGTTGTTCACCCAGGTGTCGACCTGGCCGTAGCGCTCGATGGCGGCGCCCAGTATGCGGTCGTGGTCGGCCGCCACGCCGACGTCGGCCGGCACGGCGACGGCGTCGCCGCCGGCGGCACGGATGTCGTCGACGACCTGGTTCAAGGCCTCCTGGTTGCGGCACGCCAGTACCACCTTGGCGCCCTGGCGGGCCGCCAGGCGCGCGGTGGCCAGGCCGATGCCGCTGCTGGCGCCGGTGATGACAATGACCTGGTCATGCAATTTTTTCAAACGGACTTTCATGAGGGGCTCCTGTGCCTGAAGAGGGGCGGGCCCGGCGGGGCTGCCGTCGCGGGTCCGCGCCAGGGCAATGAATGCCGCAATTCGGCTTCGATGCGGCGGTGGTCTTCCATGGGCACGTGGCGTGCCAGCCGCAGGCGGAACGAGCCGTAGTGCAGCCACAGCGAGCCCGGCGCGTCGGGCGGCCGCACCAGCCGGGCCCAGTTGCGGTTGAAGACGTGGCGGGTCACGGCCGGCCCGCTTTGCACGTCCACGACTAGCCGGCCGTCGGCCAGCAGCATGATGGTCTCGCCGTCGCGCACATGGCGCGCGAACGACAGGGCCGCGCCGGCCAGCAGCAGGATCTCCGCCGCGCCATACACCGCCACCGGCCACAGGCCGCGCAGCGCGAAGCACAGGCTGACCGCCAGCGCGATGCCGGCGGTGAACGCCATGCCGAGCAGGAATTGACGCGGGGTGGCGCAGCAGGTGCGCCGCAGGTGCCAGCAGCGCTCGACCGGCAGGCTGTCCGGCGGCCGCGCCGCGCGAGGCGGGGCCGGGACGGACGGGGTGGCGGGCGGCTGCGCGCTCGCCCGGGGCAGGGCGGATCGCATGGGTTCAGCGGATATCCGGCGGAACGGCAAAGGTATGATGCGGCGCGGGCGAAGGCACGGTCCATTCCAGCCCTTCCGCGCCTTCCCAGGGCCGGGCGGCGGCGCGGTGGCCTTTGCCGCGATAGCAGCCCAGCATGGCATAGAGGAACAGCAGCTGCGACAGGCCGAACCAGAACGCGCCAATGGTGGCCACCTGGTGGAAAGTCGTGAACTGGGCAGCGTAGTCGGCATAGCGGCGCGGCATGCCCGCCAGGCCCAGGAAGTGCATGGGAAAGAACGCGACGTTGAACGAGATCATGGTCGACCAGAAGTGGATCTTGCCGAGTTTCTCGCTGTACATGCGGCCTGTCCACTTGGGTACCCAGTAGTACGCGCCGGCGAACAGGGCGAACAGCGAGCCGGCCACCAGCACGTAATGGAAGTGGGCCACGACGTAATAGGTATCCTGTACCTGGATATCAATGGGCGCGATGGACAATATCAGGCCGGTGAAGCCGCCGATGGTGAATACGAAGATGAAACCCACCGCGAACAGCATGGGGGTCTCGAAGCTGAGCGCGCCGCGCCACATGGTGGCGACCCAGTTGAACACCTTCACCCCGGTAGGCACCGAGATCAGCATGGTGGCGTACATGAAATAGAGCTGGCCCGGCAACGGCATGCCGGTAGTGAACATGTGGTGCGCCCAGACCAGGAATGACAGCACCGCGATCGCGGCGGTGGCATACACCATCGAGGCATAGCCGAACAGCTTCTTGCGGGCGAAGGTGGGCACGACCATGGAGATGATGCCGAAGGCGGGCAGGATCATGATGTAGACCTCGGGATGCCCGAAGAACCAGAATACATGCTGGTACATCACCGGGTCGCCGCCGGCGGCGGCATTGAAGAAGCCGGTGCCGAAGTGGCGGTCGGTCAGGATCATGGTGACAGCCGCGGCCAGCACCGGCATCACGGCCAGCAGCAGGAACGCGGTGATCAGCCAGGTCCAGCAGAACATCGGCATCTTCATCAGCGTCATGCCGGGCGCGCGCATGTTCAGGATGGTGACGATGATATTGATCGCGCCCATGATGGACGAGGCGCCCATGATGTGCACGGCGAAAATGGCCAGGTCCATTCCGGGGCCCATCTGGGTCGACAGCGGCGCGTACAGCGTCCAGCCGGCGGCGGTGGCGCCGCCCGGCACGAAGAACGAGGCGGTCAGCATGATGGCGGCCACGGGCAGCAGCCAGAAGCTGAAGTTGTTCATGCGGGCGAAAGCCATGTCGGCCGCGCCGATCTGCAGCGGGATCATCCAGTTGGCGAAGCCCACCAGCGAGGGCATGATCGCGCCGAAGATCATGATCAGGCCGTGCATGGTGGTGAACTGGTTGAACAGTTCGGGCCGGAAGAACTGCAGGCCGGGCTCGAACAGTTCGGTGCGCAGCAGCAGCGCCAGGACGCCGCCTTCCAGCAGCATGACGAACGAGAAGATGAGGTACATCGTCCCGATGTCCTTGTGGTTGGTGGCGAACAGCCAGCGGCGCCAGCCGTGCGGCGCCGCATGGCCATGCGGCGCCGCGTCGTGGGTCAGTGTGTCCATGGCGGATCCCGGGAAGAGGGCGAAGTGGCGCAGGCGCCAGCAAGCGCCATGCCAGGCCGGCGGCGGGAAACTGTTTCAGCTTGTGGCGGCGCGCCGCGCGCCTGCGCGGCGCAGCCGGGCTTCCAGCGCGATATAAGCGGCCAGGGCCACCGCCAGGGGCGCGAGGTAATACAGGGCGCGATAGGCCAGCAATGTGCCCAGCACCTGGCTCTGCGGCACCTCCGAGGCCAGCATGGTGACGAACACCGCTTCCAGCACGCCCAGGCCGCCTGGAATATGGACCAGCGCGCCCGCGATGCTGCTGATGAGCAGGGCTGCCAGCACCAGCGTGTAGGAAACCTGGCGCTCGAACAGCAGGTACAGGATTCCCGCGATGGCGCCCCAGCACAGCACCGCGGTGACGCACTGCAGCAGGGCCAGCCGCAGCGACGGCAGCGGTATGTGGCGGCCTGCCAGGTGCAAGTGGCGGCGGCGCGAGATGGCGCACAGGACCAGGTATGTGCTCGCCGCCACCAGCATGGCCCCGCCGGCGATTTCCAGCGCGAGGCTGCTCAGGTGCCAGGCCGAAGGCGCCTGGTGCAGCGTGAACAGCACGCCGAACAGCCACAGGTACCCGAGCCAGTTGGTGAAGATGCTCATCGCCAGGATCTTGGAAATGACCGGGACGCGCAGCCCCAGCTTGCCGTAGAGCCGGAATCGCAGGCCCACGCCGCCGATCAGGGCGCCCAGGTTGACGTTGATGGCATAGCTGATGAAGGCAACCGCCATGGTCGTGGCCTTGCCCAGCCGGTGTCCCGTATATGCCCGTCCGATCAGGTCGAAGGCGCTGTAGGCGGCGTAGGCCACCGGCACCAGGCAGGCGCTTTCCAGCAGGGCCGTGTCGGACATGCGCTGCAACACTTGCCAGACTTCATGCCATTGCACGTCGCGCGCCAGCCGCAATAGCAGGACGATGGCCGCCGCCATGAAGAGGCCGGTCCAGAGGCGCCGCGTGCGGCGCCAGAAGCGCCGCGCGCCGCGCCATGCCGTGCGCCAGGTCGAACGAGCGGCCTCAGTCATGGCGCGCCTCGTCGGTGTCTACTACCGCCTGGGAGGGATCGACGCGCTGCAGCCGCGCGGGGCGCGCCGGCAGGCTGCCGGCCCAGGCAGGGAAGCGATGCAATACATGGAATACCGCCACGCCGAACCAGAACCGGCGCAGCACGCGCTTGAACCCGTGTTTGGGCACGATCTGGCGGCAATGGCGCTCGATCAGCGTCTCGAGCGAGTCGCGCAGCTCCGCCGTGAAGGCCCGGTCGCGCACGATCACGTTGGCCTCCAGGTTGAGAGCCAGGCTGAGCGGATCCAGGTTGCTGGAGCCCACGGTGGCCCATTCGTCGTCCACGCAGGCCACCTTGCCGTGCAGGGGACGCTCGCAGTATTCGTAGATGGTCACGCCGGCCGACATGAGATAGTCGTACAGCGTGCGGGCGGCCAGTTGCGCGATGGGCATGTCGGGTTCCCCTTGCAGGATCAGGCGCACCCGCACGCCACGCCGGGCGGCGTTGCGCAGGTCGCGCAGCAGCCGGTAGCCGGGGAAGAAATAGGCGTTCGCGATGATGATGTCCTGCTGGGCGGTGCGGAAGCCAGCGCGGTAATAGCGTTCGATATCGGTGCTGTGGCGATCGTTGTCGCGCGTGACGAACAGGGCCGAACCCTGGCCGCGGGCGCCGTGCGCCGGCCCGCGGCGCGCCGGCCAGCGCGGCCGCCGTCCACCCCGCACCGCCGCGCGCGCGAAATGGCGGATATCTTCCACGATAGGGCCCTGCAGTTCGACCGCGTAATCCTGCTTGGCCGTGGGGCCGAATTCGGTCAGGTGGTCGGCCGAGAAGTTGATCCCGCCGACGAAGGCCGTCTGGCCGTCGACGACCACGATCTTGCGATGCATGCGGCGCAGCGCGTTGACGCGGAAACCGAAGACGCGCGGCCGGGGGTCGAAAATATGGAAGCGCACGCCGGCCTGCGCCAGGCCGGCGATGAATGCGTCGTCCAGGCAGTCCGAGCCGTAGCCGTCCACGGTGACGTCGACCTCGACGCCGCGGCCGGCGGCCTCGATGAGGGCTGCGCGCAGCTCCTGGCCGACCTTGTCGTCGAACAGGATGAAGGTTTCCAGCAGGATCTCGCGGCGCGCCGCGCGCAGTGCCTCGAGTACGCGGGGGAAGAACTCCTCGCCGTTCTCCAGCAATCGTACGGTATTGCCCTGGCGCCAGGCGGCGGTCATAACCGGACCTCCGCCGCCAGGGGCGCATGGTCGGACAAGTGCCGCCAGACACGCGAGGCCAGGGCCACCGGGCGGGCGCCCGCCACGTCGCGCACATAGATGCGATCCAGCGCCAGCATCGGCCAGCGGGCCGGAAAGGTGCGCGGTTCGCGGCCGAGCGCGGCGCGGAATACGTCGCGCGCCGAGCAGGCGGCCATGAGCTGGCCGGCGCGCCGGCGCCAATCGTTGAAATCGCCGGCGATGAGAACTGGCGCGCCCGCCGTGATGCCGCGCACCAGGCCGCACAGGCGGCCCAGTTGCACCCGCCGGTGCGCCTCGCGCAGTCCCAGGTGCACGCACACGACGTGCAGCTCGCGGCTCACGCCCGGGTGGCGCACGGTGCAGTGCAGCATCCCCCGGCTTTCGTGGCCACCCACCGAGACGTCGTGGTTTTCGTGATGGAGAATCGGCCAGCGCGACAACACCGCGTTGCCATGGTCGCCGTCGGGGTATACCGCATTGCGGCCGTAGGCGAAGTCGCTCCACAGGCTGTCGGCCAGGAACTCGTATTGCGAGGTGGCGGGCCAGGCCGCCAGGCGCCGCGCGTGGCGGTGATGCGAGCCAATGACCTCCTGCAGGAAGACAATGTCGGGGCGCGCGTCGCGCAGCGCGGCCCGCAGTTCGTGCAAGATGAACCGCCGGTTGAAGAGGGTGAAGCCTTTATGGACATTGACCGTCAGCACCTTGAGTGTGGCGGGCGTGCAGCTTGCCGTTTCCTGGCCAGGCATGTAGCTCTCCGTTGGGCGATGGAACGCGTCATGCAAGCGCCGTGCCGGCGCCCGCCCTGGCCACGGGACGGGCCGGCAGGCGCATTTTTACCAACCGATGCAAAAACTACCTGCCGCCACGCGCGTCGTAGCAGGCGCGGCGATGCCCGCGTCAGGCACGCGGCATGCTGAGAGCAGCCTCTGCGTTGCGGGGTGTTACGCTGTTTTTTTGCGTGATGCGGCAGGACTGTCCTAAAGTCTAGCGAGTCGGCCGTCCTGGCCCAGATCATTGCCGACCCGCCGCATGAGGGTGTGATGTTCAGCAAGCAAGACCGCGTTCGCAATCCATGGACCGACACGCGCGCCCGGCTGGAGGACGAGCGTGTCATGCTGCACCGTATCGCCACCGGCATGCCGTTGGACGACGTGATGGATCACGTCCTGCGCAGCATCGAGCAGCAGTCCAGCGTCGAATTGATTACGTCGATCGCGTTCGTCGACGAGGCCAATCATTGCCTGCGGCATGGCGTGGCGCCCGGCTTGCCCGCCGATTTCGTGGCGGCCATCGATGGCGCCGAGATCGCGCCGGACGTGGCGTCCTGGGGGGCCGCGGCGTACTTTGGCAGCCCGGTCTACATTGACGACATCGCGGTGCATCCCAATTGGCAGCCCTGGCGCGACCTGGCGCTCAAGCATGGCCTGCGGGCGTGCTGGTCCACGCCGATCAAGGGTACCGATGGCGGAGTGCTGGGAGTATTCTCGAATTATTATCGGGTGCGCCACCTGCCGTCCCCCTACGATATCGATGCGATGGCGCTGGTCACCCGCATGGCCGCGCTGGCCATCGAGCGCCATCGAACCGAGCAGGCGCTGCGCGACAGCAGCGAGCGCTGGCGCGGCATGTTCAACCGGATGCAGGAGGGTTTCTTCCTGGTCGAGGCCATGCGCGGCGGGGACGGCAAGGTGGCCGATTTCCGCTTCCTGGAGGTCAATCCCGCGTTCGAACAGCAGAGCGGCCTGCAATCGGGCGACACGCTCGGCCATTCGCTGCGCGAGATGATTCCCGGCGTGCCGGACCTCATCATGGAAACCTTCATCAATGTGGTGGAAAGCGGCGAATCGGCCCAGTTCGAACTGGCCGCGCCGCACCAGGGCCGCGAGGCCTGGTACGAAGCCCGCGTGCACAAAGAGGGGCCCGAGCGCATTACCGTGCTGGTGCTGGACATTACCGCGCGCAAGGCAGCCGAGGCCGAGTTGTGGGCCGAACAGCATCGCAAGAATTTCCTGCTGTCGCTGTCTGACCAGATGCGGGAGATCCATCAACAAGGCGATATCGAGCATGTGGCGTGCGAGGCGCTGGGACGGCACCTGGAGCTTAGCGTCGCGGCGGTGCTCGATTATGCGTCCGGCGAGGGGCCGCCGGGCGTCGCCACCTGCTGGATGTCGGAGCAGGCGCTCGCCGAAGGCGATACCTTCGAGCCGGACCAGCTCGGCGAAGAATGCAGCCAGGCTTTCGAGAACGGCCGCACAGCGTACATTTCGCCGCTGTTGACCACCGCGCGCGGCGACACCAGCCCCAAGGCGATCGCCGTGCCGTTGCGCCGCTGGGGCTGGCCGTCCGGCATGCTGTATGTGCGCCCGCACCCGAGCCACCGGCTCAAGGGGCCGGATATCGCCTTCATCGAGGGTGTCGCCGAACGCCTGTGCGAGGCGATCGAGCGGTCGCAATACGCGCGCGTCCTCGAGCAGCGCATCGAGTCGGCGATCGCGGAACGCGACCGGATCTGGCGGTTGTCTCCGGAGCTGCTGGCGGTAGCCAGTGCGCGCGGGCGCTTCGTCAGCGTCAATCCCGCGGTGCGCAGCATTCTTGGCTGGACGCCCGAGCAGTTCCTGGCCATGCCGCTGGCCGAACTGGCGCATCCGGACGACCAGCAGACCATCAAGGCAAGTCTGCTGCGGGGCGACGCCGCGGCCGAGCCGCCGGGCGTGCGGCACCTCGAGTGCCGCCTGTTGAACAAGCAGGGCACCTATAACTGGATCACCTGGACCATCTCCTGGGCGCACGACAATTTTTATCTGGTCGGGCGCGACGACACCGATTTCAAGATGCAGGCCGAGCAATTGCGCCAGGCTCACGCGGCCCTGCTGCAGTCGCAGAAGATGGAGGCGGTGGGCCAGCTGACGGGCGGCATTGCGCACGATTTCAACAATATGCTGCAAGGCATCAGCGGCGCGCTGTACCTGATCCAGCGCAAGCTGGACGCGGGCAAGTACGGCGAAGCGAACCGGTTCATCGAGACCGCCATGGATTCCACCGGACGGGCTGCGCGCCTGACGCAGCGCCTGCTGAGTTTCTCGCGGCGCCAGCCGCTGGATCCCAGGCCGCTCGACCCCGCCGCGGCGCTGGCCTCTATGGAAGACCTGTTCCGTCGCTACACCGGCGAGGGAATATCCCTGGCCTGCCGTGCCGCGCCGGACCTGTACATGGTCAAGTGCGACGTCAACCAGTTCGAAAGCGCGCTGCTCAACCTGGTGATCAATGCCTGTGATGCCATGCCGGATGGCGGGCAACTGACCGTGGAAGCGCTGAACGCCCGGCTGGACGCCGATTTCCTGCGGCGCTATCCCGACGTGCAGCCGGGCGAGTTCGTGGAGGTCCGCGTGGCTGATGAAGGCTGTGGCATGGCGCCAGAGGTGCTGGAGCGGGCCTTTGAGCCATTCTTCACCACCAAGCCGTTGGGCGAGGGCACCGGCCTGGGGCTGTCGACGATCTACAGCTTTGCGCGCCAGGCGGGCGGCCTGGTGGCGATGAGCAGCGAGCCGGGCGCCGGCACCGTGGTCAGGCTGTGCCTGCCGCGCTATGAGGGCGCGCAGGAGGACGGCAGGCCCGGCGCCGAGCCGGAGCGCGGCGATGCCGGCGAGCTGCCCGCCGAGGCGGTGGTGGTGCTGGTCGAGGACGATGTCAATGTGCGCGAGATGGTGCGCGAGAGCCTGGTCGGCCTGCGGCTGCGGGTGCTCGCCGCGTCGGATGGCGAGGCTGGCGCCAAGCTGGTGGCTGGAGCCCCGCGGGTGGACTTGCTGCTGACGGACGTGGGCCTGCCTGGCCTGAACGGCCGCCAGCTGGCCGACATGGCGCGCGAATCGCATTCCGGGCTCAAGGTGCTGTTCATGACCGGTTATGCCGAGAATGTGGTCGACGGCAGCGAATTCCAGGGCGATGGGCTGGAAGTCATCCTCAAGCCGTTTTCACTGGGTGAGTTGATCCGGCGGATCCGCAAGATACTGCGCAGCACGCCGCCGGCGGAACCTGCCGCCCGCGCGCCAGCTTCCGCCGCCGCGCGGGCCGGCGAGGCCTTCAGCCAGCCATCCGCACGGTGACTGGCAGCGTCTGCAGCAGCGGCGCGACGGGCACGCAGCCATGTGCGTCGGCGCGCGCGACATCCTGCGTGCGAAGATCGCGCCAGGGCTGGCGCACCAGACCGGCCGGCAGCCGGACCCGCGTGTCGGCCCAGAACTCGGCCGCCCGGTCAGGCTGGCCGGACGCGGCCAGCCGCATGCCGCACAGGCGCGGCGCCACTACCAGCGCATGCTGGTCGCCGTGGCTGCGCACATACGCCACCACATGGGCAGCCCGCGCGCCATGCACCGACAGCGGCAGATACGAGCCGTGCGCGAACAGCAACGGATAGCCGGCCCGCAACTGCAGCAGGTGATGGACAAGGGCCTGCTTGATTTGTCCGGATCGCCATGCCGGCGGCAGCCCGCCCCAATCCTGGCCGGCTTCCTGCGCAGCGGCCGCCGCGAGCGCGGCATGCCGCAGCGGGTAGTCCACCGGCCGACGGTTGTCGGGGTCCACCAGGCTGAAGTCCCACAGTTCGGTGCCTTGATACAGGTCGGGGACCCCCGGCACTGTCATGCGCAGCGCGACCTGGGCCAGGCTGTTGACCAGGCCGCCCGGCGCGATATGCCGCGCGAATGCGCCGATCTCGGCCAGCGGGACCGTGCCGCCCACGTTGTGTCGCAGGCGTTCCAGATAGTCGGCGCAGGCGGCCTCGTAGTCCGGGTCGGGCTCGGTCCAGCTGGAGTGCTGCTTGGCTTCGCGCACCGCCTTGGTCTGCCAGGCGCGCACACGTCCCAGGAACTCCTGCAGGCCGGCGTCGTCCGCCGGATCCAGACCGATCGGCCAGGCGCCCACCAGGGTCTGCAGCAGCAGGTAGCGATCCGCCGCGGATGGGGCCGTGCCGGCCGCGCCGAGCCAATGCTGGACGCGCCGCAGCCACTCCAGCGGGATCTCGGTCAGCACGGCCAGCCGCGCCCGCACGTCTTCCCCGCGCTTGTGGTCGTGCGTGGCGGTCGCCAGCATGGCGGCCGGGAAGCGCCGCGCCCGCGCGGCGCAGGCGCGATGGAAATCGGCCACCGACAGGGCGAACCGGTCCGGCGAGGCGCCGACTTCGTTGCGCGACAGCAGTGGCCCGTAGCGGTAGAACAGCGTATCTTCCAGCGCCTTGGCGGCCAGCGGCGGCGTGAGTTGCTGGAAGCGCCGCAGCGCTTCGCGCTGTGCTGCCGGCTGCGAGGCGCCGCCAGCCAGCCAGCGGCTCACCTGCTCGAGCAGCTGCCCATCGGCCCGCGACCAGGCCAGCCCGGGCAGGTGCCGCGCGCGCGCGGCGGCCGCCTGGCAGTGCGCCTGGTCGGCCGCATCGCGGCCGTGCGGGCCCGCATAAGTGCGATAGACGGTGAAGGCCGCGAGCCAGCGCGTCAGCACGCGGTCGATGGCATCCTCGCTCCAGTCGCGCGTGTCGGGGTCGAGGCGCGCCACCTGCAGCAGCGTGCGCGCCAGGGCGCGCCGTTCGGCGGCGAAATGGCGCGTGAGCATGCGCAGGCGCGCCGCTTCCAATTGTTCGCGCGCCGGCCTGGCGTCCCGCGACAGGACTTGCCAGGCCTGCGTGAGCACGGGCTCGGCGGCGGCGTCATGCAGCAGCGCGCCGACGTGGTCCATGAAGTCGTAGCCAGTGGTGCCGTCCACGTCCCACCGTTCGTCCAGGGTTTCGTCCGGGCCCAGGATCTTTTCCACCACCAGGTAGGGATCGCGCGGCAGGCCGGCGGTCAGGCGCGCGTGGCCGCATTCGCGCAACGCGGCCCGCAGCCGCCTGCAGTAGTCCAGGGGTTCGGCCAGGCCGTCGATGTGGTCGACCCGCACCCCGTCGATGAGGCCTTCTGCATACAGCCGCAGCGGCAGTGCGTGGACTGCGTCGAACACTTCGGGAAGCTCGACCCGGACACCCGCCAGCGTGGCGATTTCGAAGAAGCGGCGCCAGTTGATCTGGTCTGCCGCGGTGCGCCACCAGGCCAGCCGGTAGTGCTGGCGTTCCAGCAGGGCATGCAGGCGGGCGCGGCCGTCGGCGTCGGCCGGATCGTGCGATGCGCGCAAGATGCCGGGCGCGGCCTGCGCGGGTTGGGTGCCAGGCGCCAGCGGCAGCCGCGTGTCGCCGGCCTGTACCGCGAATCCGCCGCTGTCCGGCTCGTGGACGAGCGCGATGCCGCCGGCGCGCAACGTCTCGCCATACGGGTGCGCCAGGCAGGGCAGCAGCACTTTGCCCTGGAGCGCGGAATCGGCCGGCTGCCAATCGATGTCGAACCATGTGGCGTAGCGGCTGGCCGGCCCCTGCGCCAGCACATCCCGCCACCATGGGTTGGCGCTGTCGGCGGCCATGTGATTGGGCACGATATCGGCGATCAGGCCCATGTCGTGCTTGCGCAGGGCGTTCGCCAGGCGCCCCAGCGCGGCCTCGCCGCCCAGTTCCGGGTTGACGCGGCCGTGATCCACGACGTCGTAGCCGTGGGTCGAGCCGCGGCGCGCGCAACCGAGCGGCGAGAGGTAGAAATGGCTGATGCCCAGCCGCGCGTAGTATGGCACTTGCGCGGCGGCATCATCCAGCGTGAAACCGGCGTGCAGTTGCAGGCGAACGGTGGCGCGCGGGGTCATGGCGCGCTCCGGCAGGCCTTGATCGTGTCGATGCGCGCGCGCACGGTCGGGTCGGCCAGCAACCGTGCGCACCCGTGCGGCAGGCGCTGGCGCCAGTTGGGGTGCCCGGAGGTGGTGCCGGGCAGGTTGGGCTGGTCGGCCTGGCCGGCCAGGTCTTCCAGCGGCGCGAGCATCAGCGGGGCGGGCGTGGCGGCGACGAAACCCAGCATGGCCGCGACCGGCGCTTCCCGCGGCGCGGGTCCGGCGCGCGCCAGCCGCGCCGCGCGCAGGCTCGCCCACAGCGCGTCGCGCTCGCTGCTGCGGGCCTGGCGGGCGGCGCGGCCGGCGGCGGCCGGCGTGGCGCCGAGTTGTTCGCGCCAATCCAGGTCGCGCTCTTCCCACCAGCCGCGCAGGGTAGGGAGGTCGTGCGTATCCGGCATGGCAATGGCATCGGCCGGCCAGCGCGCCGGCGGGACGAAGGCGGGCGCCGCCCCGGCGGGGCGGGCGGCGGTCTGGAACCACAGCACGCTGGTGCCCAGCACGCCGCTTTGCGCCAGGCGCTCGTTGAAGCCTTCGGGTACGGTGCCGAGGTTCTCTCCCACGATCAGCGCCGCATGGCGCCAGGCCTCCAGCGCAATCAGGCGCAGCAGGTCGTCGAGGGGGTAGCGCAGGTAGGCGCCCTGTGCCGGCGCGGCGCCGCGCGGCACCAGCCACAGGCGCGCCAGTCCCAGGACGTGGTCGATGCGCAGTCCGCCGGTGTCGGCCAGCGCGGCGCGCAGCATCTCGATGAAGGCGGCATAGCCGGTGGCGCGCAGCGCGCGCGGCGAGAAAGCCGCCAGGCCCCATTGCTGGCCGGCGGGCTGGAACAAATCCGGCGGCGCGCCGATGGTCACGCCGTCCAGGATGTCGGCCTGGCGGCTCCAGGCGTGGCTGCCGCACGGGTCAGTGCCGACCGCGAGATCGGCGATCAGGCCCAGCCGCATGCCGGCGCCGCGCGCCCGGGCCTGGGCTTGCGCCAGGCTGGCGCGCGCCAGCCATTGCATGAATACGTGGAAGGCCACTTCGCGTTCATGCGCCGCGCCGAAGCCGCGGGTGCGCGGCGAGCTCGGATCGCGCAACTCCTCGGGCCACTGGCGCCAGTCCCGCACGGCGCCGGGGCCCGCGCCATGGCGCGCGTGCAGCACTTCAAACACCGCGTGGTTCTGCAACGCATCGCCGCCGGCCTGGCGGAATTGCGCGAAAGCATCGCGCAACGCCGGCACCGCCTCGTCCAGCCGCTCGTAGAGCCGCCGCAGCAGCGCCAGGCGCAGCGCGCCCGCGGCCTGCCAGTCGATGAGGGAAGCGCGTTCCAGCCGGGCAGCGCGTTCCGGGCCGCCGATGTCCGCCATGGCCGTGCGCACGGCGTCCGGGCCGAACACGGCGCATGGGTCGGCGTACAACGCGTTCAGGAACAGGCGGCTGGAAGGAGCGTAAGGGCTGCAAGCGGCGGGATCGGCGCCGAACATGGCGTGCACCGGGCTGATGGCCAGCGCATCCGCGCCGTGGCGGGCCGCCTCGGCCGCCAGATCGGCGAGCGCACCGAAGTCGCCATAGCCGCCCGCCGCTGGATGGGCGGCCGGGTCATCGTGGCGCAAGCTGTAGACCTGCGCCGCGATACCCCAGGCGCGCGGCACTTGCTGCTGCAGCAGCTCCGCCGGCGACGGACAGCGCGGCGGTGCCGCGGCCAGCATGGTGGATGCGCCGTCGAGCTCGAGCCGGTGATATCCGGGCTGTTGCGGAATGGGGAGGTAGCCGCGGCCGTCCTGGCTGAGGGTGTGGCCATCCAGTACGGCGCCATCTTCGCATTCGATGCGGTAGGGCCGCGGGCGGTTTTCTGGCAACGGCAGCCGCCCGCCCGCGTCAACCACCGCGAGCGCCGGCGCAGCGGCGGGCTGGCGCAGCCGCGCCAGGCTGTCGCGCGCCTGCGCGGCGGTGCCGGTCGGCAGGTCGAGCGCCTCCAGCACGGCGCGCAGCGACTCGGCGGAGACGGTTTGCGGCCGTCCGTGGGCATCCAGCCATCGCACGGCGATGCCGGCGGCATCGGCCAGCAGCGCCAGCGGGTCCGAGGCCGGCGGCGTGCTCATTGGGCTTCCTCCAGCAGGCAGATGGTGCACGCGCCGGGCAGCGCGCCACGGCGGAGCGCGTCGAGCGCGCCATGGCAGCTTTCGAACAGCAGCACGCCGGCGCCGCTCCGCGGCATCGCGGCGGACATGGCCGCTTCGGCCTCGCCCAGATTGGCGTACAACGACAGGCGCGCGCCGTCGTTCATGCGCCAGTGCGCGGCCACTGCGCACGGCCCGAGGGCATCGGCGCGCTCGGCGCGGGCGCCGGGCAGGCGCGGCACGAGAAAATGCCGGCGCACGGCCAGCAGGGCCCGGTAATACTCCAGCCATTGGGCCGCCTCGGCGCCGTCGGCCCAGGGATAGCAGCACGCGTAGGTCTCGTAGTCGTTGGGGTCCGGCAGGGGCCCCGCGGCGGCGTCGAGGCGGAATTCGCGCTGGCGTCCGGTCCGCACCGCTTCCGCCAGCGCGGGGTCGGCATGGTCGGTGAAATACAGGAAAGGCGCTTGCGAACCGCATTCCTCCCCCATGAAGACCAGCGGGATCTGCGGGGCCAGCAATTGCAGCGCGACAGCGGCCCGCAATGTATCGGGATGCTCGCCCACCAGCGTGCGCAGCCGCTCGCCCAGCGCGCGATTGCCGATCTGGTCGTGGTTCTGCAGGAACAGCACGAAGGCGGTGGGTGGCAGGTCCGCGCTCGGTTCGCCGCGCCGCCGGGCGGCATCGCGCCGCGTCGGCTCGCCCTGGTAGACAAAACCTTCGGCCAGGCAGCGCGCCAGCATCGCGGCGGGCGCCTCGGCGTAGTCCGCGTAGTAGCCGTGCGTCTCGCCGGTCAACAGGTGGTGCAGGACGTGGTGGCCGTCGTCGTTCCATTGCGCGTCGTAGCCCCGGGCCAGCAGCGAAGCGCGATTGTCATCGTTTTCCACCACCAGGTGGATGTGGCGCTGCGCGGGAATATGGCCGCGCACATAGCGGGCCAGGTCGGGCAGCCATTCGGGATTGGCGATGGCGTGGACGGCATCGAGGCGCAGACCGTCGAAGCGGTACTCCGTCAGCCAGTACAGCGCGTTTTCTTCGAAGAAACGCCGCACTTCCCGGCGGCGGAAATCGATGGCCGGGCCCCACGGGGTTTCCAGGTCGCGGCGGAAGAATGGCGCGGCGTAGCTGGGCAGATAGTTGCCGTCCGGTCCGAAGTGGTTGTAGACCACATCCAGCATGACACTCATGTCCAGCGTATGGGCGGTGTCGATCAGGTGTTTCAGCTGCAGCGGCGTGCCGTAGCGGGTATCGGGCGCGAAGGGCAGCACGCCGTCGTATCCCCAGTTGCGCCGGCCGGGGAAGTCGGCGATCGGCATCAGTTGCACGACGGTGATGCCCAGTGAGGCCAGGTGCGGCAAGCGTTCTTCGAGGCCGGCAAAGCCGCCTGCCAGGCCGGGGTGGACTTCGTAGATGACGGCCTGCTCCCAGGGGCGGCCCGACCAGTCGGGACGGGACCAGGTGTAGCCGCCAGGCGCCGTCACCACGCTGGCGCCGTGTGCGTCGTCGGCCTGCTGCCGCGATGCCGGATCGGGCACCCGGCGCCCGTCGCCGAGGCAGTAGCGATAGCGCGCGCCGGCCGGACAAGCCACGCGCGCCTCGATCCAGCCCTGGGCGTCCGGGCGCAGCGGGATGGGATCCATGCCCTCGATCTCGAGCGCGAGGGAGGCCGGCGCTGTAGGCGCCCACAGGCGGAAGCGGGTGGTGCCGTCGGGCATGAGCAGCGCGCCGAAGCGCGGCAGGGCGTCGTCGAACGGGGCGCCCGGCATCGTGGCCGGGCTGGCGGGGGAAATATTCATGGAGCGGCTCCGGGGACGCGGGCGCCGAGCAGCGCCAGGCTGTGGGCGGCCACTTCGACCTGGGCGCTAGCGGCCGGCCGCGCGTCTGCCTGGGGGTTGGCGCTGTCTACCGCCAGTGTCCATGCCAGCGGGGGGGCCGGCAGGTGGAAGGTCGCCGGCGTGTCGCCGGCGTTGAGCAGCAGCAGGGTGACGTCGGCTCCGTCGCCGGTCGGGCAGGCGCGTCGCATGGCCAGTGTGCGGCGGCCTGTGTCCTGCCAGTGCGCCGCCTCCATCGGCTCGCCGTTCTCGTTGAACCAGCTCAGCGCCGGCACGCCGGGCGCCACCTCGCGGTTCGCGTCGCCATAGCGGTCCGCGCGCAGGCTGGGATGCGCGCGCCGCAGGGCGGCGAGGCGGCCGGCATAGCGCGCCAGGCCCGCGCCGGGTTCATGGGTGGCCTGGGTCCAGTCGAGCCAGCTGATGGGATTGTCCTGGCAGTAGGCGTTGTTATTGCCTTCCTGCGAGTTGCCGAACTCGTCGCCGGCCAGCAGCATGGGTGTGCCGTCGGCCAGCAGCACCGTGGCCAGCAGCGCATGCTGGGCGCGCGCGCGCAGCGCCTGCACCGTCTCGCCGCCGCCCGGGCCTTCGTGGCCCCAGTTGGCGCTGAAGTTCTCCGCGTGGCCGTCGTTGCCGCCCTCGCCGTTGGCTTCGTTGTGGCTGGCGCCGTAGGTGACCAGGTCGCGCAGGGTAAAGCCGTCGTGCGAGGCAACGTAGTTGATGCTGGCCCAGGGGCGGCGGTGGCGCCGGTCGAACAAGTCGCGCGAGCCCGCCAGCCGGGCCGCCAGTTCGCCCACCATGCCGTCGTCGGCGCGCCAGTAGCGCCGCACGCCGTCGCGGAACTTGTCGTTCCATTCGGCGAAGCCGGGCGGATGCTGGCCCAGCTGGTAGCCGTCCGGCCCCACGTCCCAGGGTTCGGAGATCAGTTTGAGGCGCGCCAGCTCCGGATCCTGCAGGATGGCATCGAAGAAGCCCGAGCCCGGATCGAAGCCCGTGCCTTCACGTCCCAGCGTGACGCCCAGGTCGAAGCGGAAACCGTCGACCCGGTAGGCCGCTGCCCAGTAGCGCAGCGAGTCCATCACCATTTGCAGCACCCGCGGATGCGAAATATTGAGGGTGTTGCCGCAGCCCGTGTCGTTGATGTAGTGGCGTTCCTCGCCGGGCACCAGGCGGTAGTAACTGGCATTGTCGAGCCCGCGCCACGACAGGGTGGGCCCCAGTTCGCTGCCCTCGCAGGTGTGGTTGTAGACCACGTCGAGGATTACCTCGATGCCGGCGGCATGCAGGCGCCGCACCGCCTGCTTGAGTTCGTTGGGGCCGCCGTGCGGCACGTAGGCTGGCTCGGGCGCGAAGAACGACAGGGTGCTGTAGCCCCAATAGTTGCGCAGGCCGCGCTCGACCAGGAAGCGGTCCTGCAGGAATGCGTGCACAGGCAGCAGCTCGACCGCGGTGACGCCCAGGCGGTGCAAGTGGTCGATGAAGCGCGGGTCGGCCAGCGCGGTCGCGGTGCCGCGCAGCGGCGCGCGCAGGTCTTCGCGCTGCATCGAGGCGCCGCGCAGGTGCACTTCGTACAGTATCGTCTCGTTCCACGGCGTGGCGGGCGGCACGCTGCGGCCCCAGTCGAAGTAGTCGTCCACCACGATGGCCTTGGGCATCGCCAGCGCGCTGTCGCGGCGGTCCATGCTGAGGTCGGCCTTGGCATGCTGCAGGCGGTAGCCGAACAGCGCGTCGGACCAGCGCGGCGAGCCGGTCAGGCGCCGTGCGTAAGGGTCCAGCAACAGCTTGTGCGGATTGAAGCGGTGGCCATTGCGCGGGTCATACGGGCCGTGCGCGCGGTATCCATACACCAGCCCGGGCTGGGCATCGGGCAGGTAGCCGTGCCAGATCTCGTCGGTGCATTCGGGCAGCGGCAGGCGGCAGAGTTCCTTGCGGCCGCGGTCGTCGAACAGGCACAGCTCGATGCGGGTCGCGTTGGCGGAGAAGACCGCGAAGTTGACGCCCAGCCCGTCGCTCGTCGCGCCCAGCGGGTGGGGCGTTCCCGCGGTCAGCCGGCGTTGTGCGGGGATGGCCATGTCATACCTCGTGTCGTAGCAGCAGGGTGGAGAGCGGCGGCAGAGTCAGCGTCACCGATTGCGGCTGGCCGTGTGCCGGGGCGTCTTGCGTATGAGCCAGGATAGGCGCGGCCAGCCCGGCGCCGCCGTAGGCGGCATCGTCCGTGTTGATCCGCTGGCGCCAGCGCCCGGCCATCGGCACGCCGATGCGGTAGTCGTGGCGCGCTACCGGCGTGAAATTGCAGATCGCCAGCACATGATGCTCGCCGTCGGTGCGCACGAATGCCAGCACGCTGTTGGTCTCGTCGTCGCCCACCATCCAGGCGAAGCCGGCGGGGTCGGCGTCGCGCCGGTGCAGCTCCGGCAGCTCGCAATACAGATGGTTCAGGTCGGCCACCAGCCGCTGCATGCCGCGCCGGGCCGGATCGTCCAGCAGGTTCCAGTCAAGCGGGACATCGTGATTCCATTCGCTTTCCTGGGCGATCTCGCCGCCCATGAACAGCAGCTTCTTGCCCGGATGCGCCCACATATAGCCGTAGTACAGCCGTAGCTGGGCCATGCGGTCGGCCGGGCTGCCGGGCATCTTGCCCAGCAGCGAGCCCTTGCCGTGCACTACCTCGTCGTGCGACAGCGGCAGGATGTAGCGCTCGGAATAGGCGTACATCATGCCGAAGGTCACGTCGTGATGGTGGTACCGACGGTGCACCGGATCATGGCGCATGTAGCGCAGCGTATCGTGCATCCAGCCCATGTTCCACTTGTAGTCGAAGCCCAGGCCGCCGTCGCGCGCCGGCGCGGTCACGCCCGGCCAGGCGGTCGATTCCTCGGCCACCGTGATGGCGCCCGGGCATTCACACGCCACCACGGTATTGAGCTCGCGCAGGAAATCCACTGCCTCGAGATTCTCGCGCCCGCCGTAGCGGTTGGGTATCCATTCGCCCGGCGCGCGGCTGTAGTCCCGGTACAGCATGGACGCCACGGCGTCGACGCGCAGGCCGTCCACGTGGAAATCGCGCAGCCAGTGCAGGGCACTGGCGATCATGTAGGCCTTCACTTCGGTGCGTCCCAGGTTGTAGACCAGGGTGTTCCAGTCGGGGTGGAAGCCTTCGCGCGGATCGGCGTACTCGTACAGGGCCGTGCCGTCGAACCGCGCCAGCCCGTGCGGGTCGTCGGGAAAATGCGCCGGGACCCAGTCCAGGATCACGCCCAGCCCGGCCGCGTGGCATTGATCGACGAAGCGCGCGAAGTCGGCCGGCGTCCCGTAGCGCGCGCTGGGCGCGAACATGCCGAGCGGTTGGTAGCCCCAGGAGCCGCCGAATGGATGCTCCATGATCGGCATCAGCTCGACATGCGTGAAGCCGAGCGCGCGGGCATAGGCCGGCAGGCGGGCGGCCAGCCGGTCCCACAGCGGCCCGGGCGCGGGGTCGTCCAGCCATGAGCCGACGTGGACTTCATAGATGGCGAGCGGCGCGTCCGGGCCCTGGCGCGCCGCACGGCCGTTCATCCAGGCGCCGTCGGTCCAGGAAAAAGGCGTGGCGTCCGGCACGATCGATGCCGTGGCGGGCGGCGCCTCGGCCTGCCGGGCCATGGGATCGGCGCGCAGGGTGGTGACATCGTCCGCGCCGAGTATCTGGTATTTGTAGCGGCTGCATGGCGCCACCCCGGGCACGAAGATCTCCCAGACCCCGGCGGCATGGCGCAGCCGCATGCCGTGGCGCAGGCCGTTCCAGCCGTTGAAATCGCCGACCACCGCCACGCGCCGCGCGTTGGGGGCCCACACCGCGAACCGCACGCCGGTTATGCCGTCGATTTCGCAGTCGCGCGGGCCCAGGCATTGCCCGGCATACAGCCAGGAGCCCTGGGCCAGCATTTCCAGGTGCGATTCCTCCAGTAGCGGCCCGAAGGCGTAAGGGTCGTCCAGGAGCTCGGCGCCGCCGCCCGGCCAGCGCACCCGCAGCCGGTAGCGGGGCCGGCCGGTCCGGCAGTGCGCGCTGATGTCGGCCGCATACAGCCCGTCGCCGACCGGCGGCAGCGCCAGCTCGGCGCCGTCCTCGAAGACGGCATCGACCCCCAGCGCGCAGGGCATCAGCACGCGCAGCACGGTGCGGCCGTCCAGCTGGTGCGGACCGAGCACCCCGAAGGCGTCGCCATGCCGGCCGGCCAGCAGGGCTTCCTGGACGGATGGCGCGATACCGTGGCTGTGCACAGCAGGACTGGCAGCGTCGCTCATGGGCGGTGTTCCTCGTGGTCGATGGCGGCGGATATCAGGAGCGAACGCGCCAGCTCGGCCAGTCCGCACAATGGAATGGAGACCCAGTCCGGCCGGTGCCTGGCTTCGTAGCAGATTTCGTAGGCGGCCTTCTCGATCAGGGCGGCCTGGATCAGCGCCTGCTCGCGCTCTGGTGGCAGCGCCAGCGCGTCATCCGCGCCGCTGTGGTAGCCCTGCATGAAAGCCTGCTCGGCGCGCGCGCGGAATTGTTCCAGCAGGAGGCCGCGGCGGTCCTGCTGGGCATCGGCCGCCGGGCCCGCGCCGGCCGCGCCCGCCGTCGGCGGGCTGCCCAGGGGATCGCCGCGGCTGACCGTGGCCGCCGCGTAGTCGAACGAGCGCAGCATGCCGGCCACGTCTTTCAGCGGACTGCTCTTGGCCCGGCGCGCCGACAGCGGCCGTCCCGGTTCGCCCTCGAAGTCGATCAGATAAGCGTCGGTCTGCGCCAGCAGCACCTGGCCGAGGTGAAAATCGCCATGGATGCGCAAGTGCGGCGCGCCGGTCTCGGCCTGCGCCAGCACCGCGATCTGCCCCGCCAGCCGGTCGCGGTGTTCGTCCAGCCAGGCGGCGCAGGCGCGCGCGCCGGGTTCCAGCGTGTCGCGCAAGCCGCGCAAGGTGTGCAGGGCGCGGTCCAGCATGGCGACGATCTGGTCGGCACGCGCCCGCGCGTCTTCGGTCTGCGCGACCTGCGGGGCGAAGGCCGGGTCGTCGCAGGGGCGGGCCAGCACGCTGTGCAGTTCGGCCAGGCGGCGGCCCACCGTGCAGGCGACAGTGGCGTAGCCGGCCAGTCCCTCGTTGAATTCCTCGACGCTGGCGTCGCGCAACAGGGCATCCTCGAGCGCGCGCTTGAGATAGTCGATGGTCCAGACCCAGGCGTCCCCCTCATGGACCAGGTAGGCGTGCAGCAGGGCCAGCGTGCGGGTCGAGCCATCGGCGTCGCGGCGCGCCACTTCGCCCAGCAGGGCCGGGGTATTGGCGTAGCCCGCCTGGGTCAGGCGGCGCGACATCTCCACTTCGGGAAATACGCCTGCCTCCACGCGACGCAGGATCTTCAGGATGGCGGCGTCGCCGATCGTCACCGAGCTGTTGGTCTGCTCGCCGCCGTGCCAGTGCAGCGGCGCGTCGGCCGGCAGGTCCAAGTCGCGCAACCCGGGTTCGGCCAGGAAACACAAGGTGGACTGCGATTCGCCGCCGGCCGGCTGCTCGCGCCCGGCCCGCAGCGCGGCCACCAGGGTGCGCACGAAGCCCTCCTGCAGCGATGCGTCGGTCAGCACGCCGACATCGGCGCCGCGCCGCGTGCGGGCCAGCACATAGTGCTGCTGCGGCGCGGCCTTCCAGGCCACGGCCAGCGGCACATGCAGGCGCTGGCGCGCGGCGCCCGCGCCGGTCTCGATCTCGGTGACCAGGTATTCCTCGGCGCCGCCGCCCGCCAGGGGCGTGCTGTCGACCAGACGCGCCTCGTCGATGCGCCGCTCGGCGGGGAACCAGCGCTGCCGCTGCAGGAACGTGGGCAGGACATCGTGCTCGAGCGCACGGCGCGAGGACTCTGTCAGCGCGAAGCCGCTACGGCCGCGCAAGACCAGGGTGGTCAATTCCGGCATGCGGGCGGGCGCCTGCGCGTGCCAGGCCGGCGACGGCCGGTCGCTGGACAGCTCGAACCAGTAGAAGGCATACGGCGGCAGGGTCAGCAGGTAAGGCAGCTTGCCGATGTCCGGAAACGGGCTTTCGCCCAGCATTTCCACCGGCACCTTGCCATCGAATTCGGCCAGGTCCAGTTCCACCGGCTGGGCGGTATTGGACAGGTTCGCCACGCACAAGATGGTGGCCTCGCCGTCCTGGCGCAGATAGGCCAGGATCTTGCGGTTGCCCGGATACAGGAAGCGCAGCGAGCCGCGCCCGAAGATCTTCAGCTGGCGGCGGATCGCGACCATGCGGCGCGTCCAGTTCAGCAGCGAATGCGGGTCGCGTTGCTGGGCCTCGACATTGACCGCCTCATAGCCATACAGCGGCCCCATCAGGATGGGCAAGGGCAGGCGTTCTGGGTCGGCGCGCGAGAAACCGCCGTTGCGGTCGGGCGACCACTGCATGGGCGTGCGCACGCCGTCGCGGTCGCCCAGGTGGATGTTGTCCCCCATGCCCAGTTCATCGCCGTAGTACAGCACCGGCGTGCCCGGCATGGACAGCAGCAGGCTGTTCATCAGCTCGATGCGCCGCCGGTCCCGTTCCAGCAGCGGCGCCAGCCGCCGGCGAATGCCCAGGTTGATGCGTGCGCGCGGATCGGCCGCGTAGACGTTCCACAGGTAGTCGCGCTCTTCGCTGGTGACCATTTCCAGAGTCAGCTCGTCGTGATTGCGCAGGAAAATCGCCCACTGGCAGGTCGGCGGGATCTCCGGCGTCTGCTTGATGATGTCCGTGATGGGGAAACGGTCTTCCTGGGCGATGGCCATGTACATGCGCGGCATCAGCGGGAAGTGGAATGACATGTGGCATTCGTCGCCAGTGCCGAAGTATTCCTGCGCGTCCTCCGGCCACTGGTTGGCCTCGGCCAGCAGCATGCGGCCCGGATACTCCGCGTCGATGACGGCACGGATGCGGCGCAGGACCTGGTGCGTCTCCGGCAGGTTCTCGTTGTTGGTGCCCTCGCGCTCGACCAGGTAGGGCACCGCATCCAGCCGCATGCCGTCCACGCCCATGTCGAGCCAATAGCGCATGACTGAGATGATTTCCTTCAGCACCTGCGGATTGTCATAGTTCAGGTCGGGCTGGTGCGAATAGAACCTGTGCCAGAAGTAGGCCCCCGCCACCGGGTCGCGGGTCCAGTTGGATTTTTCCGTATCGCAGAAGATGATGCGGGTGCCGGCATAGGCCTGGTCATCGTCAGACCACACGTAATAGTTGCGCGCGGCGCTGCCGGGACGGGCGCGCCGCGCGCGCTGGAACCACGGGTGCTGGTCGGAAGTGTGGTTGACCACCAGCTCCGTGATGACGCGCAGGCCGCGCGCATGCGCGGCGCGGATGAAGCGGCGCGCGTCGGCGATGGTGCCGTAGTCGGGGTGCACGCCGCGATAGTCCGCGATGTCGTAGCCGTCGTCGCGCCGCGGCGAAGGATAGAACGGCAGCAGCCAGATCGTGTCTACGCCCAGGCTGGCGATGTAGTCCAGTTTCTCGGTCAGCCCGGGAAAATCGCCGATGCCGTCATTGTTGGCATCGTAGAACGAGCGGATGTGCAACTGGTAGATGACCGCATCCTTGTACCAGAGCGGCGTATCGTGCGGCGGGGCGGAGGAAGCTGGCGACATGATGGTTCCCGGGAGTCAGTCGTGCGCCGACAGGCGCCACAGGCGGCAAGGCTGCTCGGGTTGCAGCGGAATGTCGCGCCATTTGCCGTGCCAGGCTTCGCGCGTGCCGGCAAGCAGGTCGTCGGCTCGCAGGACGCCGTGGTCGGGCTGGCCGAACAGCCAGAAAGGCGCCTCGATGCGGGCCGTCTGCGGCAGGTGCGGGTCCAGGCTGATGGCCGCCAGCACCACATTGCCGAGGCCGGGCGTGGCCTTCCAGAAGCACAGCACCTGCTCGTTGCCGCTGTCGATCGCGTTGAAGCCGCTGTGTGTCTGCAACGCCGGGTTGGCGCGGCGGACGGCGTTGAGGCGGGCGATATGGGCGATGATGTTGCCGGGCGCTTGCCAGTCCCGCTGGCGCAACTGGTATTTCTCGGAATCCAGGTACTCCTCCTTGCCGGGGACCGGCTGGAATTCGCACAGCTCGAAACCGCTGTAGACGCCCCACAGGCCGGAGGCGGTGGCGGCCAGCGCGGCGCGGATGAGAAAACCGGGCCGGCCCGAGGTCTGCAGGAAGTAGGGGTTGATATCGGGCGTATTGACGAAGAAATTCGGCCGGAAGAAGTCCGCCGCCGGCGCGCTGGAAAGCTCCTGCAGATACTCGGCCAGCTCGCGCCGGGTGTTGCGCCAGGTGAAATACGTGTACGACTGCGTGAAGCCGACCTTGGCCAGCCGGTACATCATCTTGGGGCGCGTGAACGCCTCCGACAGGAATATCACGTCGGGGTGGCGCCCCTGCACCTCGCCGATCAGCCATTCCCAGAACGGCAGCGGCTTGGTGTGCGGGTTGTCGACCCGGAAGATGCGCACACCGTGCTCGATCCAGAACAGCACGATGTCGCGCAGGGCCAGCCACAGCGATGATTTGCGCGCGCGCCGCCCGCTGCTTCCATAGAACGAGACATTGACGATGTCCTCGTACTTCTTGGGCGGGTTCTCCGCATGGCGGATGGTGCCGTCGGCGCGGCGCTCGAACCAGTCGGGGTGGCGCGCCAGCCAGGGATGGTCCGGCGAACACTGGATGGCGAAATCGAGGGCGATCTCCATGCCGTGTTCACGCGTGCGCTGGACCAGGCGCAGGAAGTCGGGCAAGGTACCCAGCTCCGGGTGCACCGCGTCGTGCCCGCCTTCCGGCGCGCCGATGGCATACGGGCTGCCCACGTCGTCGTCCAGGCTTTCCAGGCTGTTGTTGGGACCTTTCCGATGGGTACGGCCGATGGGGTGGATGGGAGGCAGGTAAAGTACGTCGAAACCCATGTCGCGCACGTCGGGAAGCCGCGCGATCACGTCGTCGAAGGTGCCGTGCACGCCCGGCGTGGCGGCCTGCGAGCGCGGGAACAGCTCGTACCAACTGGCGAAGCGGGCCAGCGGCCGGTCCGCCCACAGCGGGTAGGGCGCCGGGCTGAGGTAGTGGAACGGCTTGTCGCTGAGCGCGTGCATCGCGGCCGCCACGTCATCGGCCAGCAGCGCGGCGGCCCGTTGCGCGGGCGCCGCCCCGGCCGCGCTTTCCAGGGCTGCCTTCAGGGGCGCCAGGACGGCCTCGCCGGACGCCACTTCCAGTCCGCGCGCCAGGGCTTCGCGCAATAGCGCCGCGCCGTCGAGCAGGTCGGCCCGCAGGTCCTGGCCGGCGTCGCGCTTTTTCACCAGGTCGGCCCGGAAAGTCTCCCAGGTGTCGCGCCAGGCGCTGATGACGAACTCATGACGGCCCACGCGGCATGGGCTGATGTGCGCTTCCCAGCGATCATTGGCCAGCTCGCGCATGGGCGCGCTGCGCCACTCCGGCTCGTCGGCGGCGCGCCAGAGCACCTGCGCGGCCAGTTTTTCATGCCCGTCGGTATAGATGTCCGCCTGCACGCGTACGCGATCGTGCACGACGCACTTGGCCGCGAACAGGCCGCCGTCGACCGCCGGCGCGACATTCTCGACCGCAATGCGCGCGCCCCGCTGCGCGCGCGGGCCGGCACGCCTTCCGGTGGCCGGCACCTGCACCGGACGGGCCGGCTTGACCGTGAACACGGCGGCGCCGCCCGGGGCCAGGGCGTCGCCGCGCAAGCGCAACTCGGCGGGTACGCCATCGTGACCCAATGTGCCCGCCGGCAACAGCCGGCCGACGCGGTCCCAGTCGACGCGGGCCGGCGCGTCGGCGGCGGGGTTTGCCAGCAGCACGCGCGCGCCGCCGTCGGCCTGGCCGGCGGCGGCATCCGGGCGCACCAGCACGCTGCAGCGCCCATCGCTGCCGCCGGCCACCCGCAGGGGGCCGCCGGGCGGCATGGCGCACAGCCAGGCATTGAGCTGCGCGTAGGCGTCCGGGCGCGTGTCGATGCCGTCCGCGATCATGATGCCGTCGCCGCTGGCGGCGGCCGCCCATAGCGCGCGCAGCGCCTGGGCCTCCGGCAGGCCGGAGGTCGTGTCCGGCGCGCTGGCGATGACCGGCGCGACCGCCTGCAGGCGCGCGTGTTCCTCGGCCAGCCAGGCCGACTTGAAATCCCACCATGGCAGTGACGAAAACACTGCGTCGAAGCCGGCGTGCCGCAGCGCCTTGACCTGCTGCGGATCCAGCCCCGGCGTCCAGGCCAGGAACAGGCGGTCCGGGAATGCCGCGCGCAGCGGCGCCAGCAGGGCGTGCCAGTCATCGGCGCCGATGCGCTGCGGCGCATCGCAGCGGAAGCCGCCCAGGCCGGCGTCCAGCCAGCGCGCCAGGCGCTCGCTCCAGGCATGGATGAACGCGGGCGGCAGCGGACCGGGGCGCAGGTGCCGGATGCCGCGTGCGGCCAGGGCGGTGCGCGGATCGCGGGCCGGGTCATCGGCGGGCGCGTGGTACCAGCCAAGGTCGGCGGGCGCCGCCTGCGGGCCGACGGCCACGCGGTCGAGCACCAGGTCCATCAGCACCGCCACGCCCTGGTTGGCGCCACGGGCGGACAGCCGCCGCAGGGAGGAAGCCAGTTCCGGCCCGTCGTCGAAGCGGGGATCGGGGCGATCGAAATCCAGCGGCACGGGGGAGTCGGCGCAACCGGGCGCGCGCAGCCAGAGGGGATCGGTCAGCAGCAGATTGAAGCCGGCCTCGTGCACTTGCCGGCACAGGGTATTCCACGGGCAGCCGGCCTGTTCGCCCAGGCGGCCGACGCGCCCGCTGCGCGCATAGTAGATGCGCAGCGGCTGGCCCGGCGCGGCGGCGGACCCGGGCGGAGCGCCGGCATGACGCGGGGGGCTTTCCATGCGCACCCCGGGCTCAGTAGCCGACGGCAACCGGCATGCCGTCCAGCGGCCTCGGATAAGCGGGAGCAGGTGCCGGCCGGATGGTCGGCGCCGGCACCTGGCCGCGCAGCGGGCCGCCCACCAGCGATTGGAACAGGTCCAGGTACGGCGCTGCCGCCTTGTCCCAGCCGAACTCGCCCGCCATGCCGTTGCGCTGCATGGCTTGCCACAGGCGCGGCTGCGCGCGCAGCCGCAGCGCGCGGTCGATGGCGCCGGCCATGGCTTGCGGCGTGTCGCCATCGAACAGCACGCCGGTGGCGCCGAGCATGGTCTGGTCGGGTTGTTCCGCGCCCGGGTCCACGATGGTGTCGGCCATGCCGCCGACCCGCGAGCCGATGGGCACGGTGCCATAGCGCATGGCGTACAAGGGCGTCAGGCCGAAAGGTTCGAAGCGGCTGCCGTGCAGCAGCATGTCGGCGCCGGCATGCAGGCGGTGCGCGGCCGGCTCGTCGTAGCCGATGTGCACCGCGCAGCGGCCCGGATAGCGCCGCGCGAGCGCCTGGAAAGCCTGCTCGTAGCGACGCTCGCCGCGGCCGATCACCGCCACCTGCAGCCCGGGATGGCGCTGCAGGGCATCGGGCAGCGCCTCGAGGGCCACATCGGCCATCTTCTGCTCGGTCAGCCGGCTGCCCATGGCCATCAGCGCGGCATCGGGACTGGCCGGCAGGCCGAAGGATTTTTGCAGGGCGGCCTTGGCGCGCCGCTTGTTGGCGGGCCGGCGCAGGCAGTAGCGCATGCCGCCCAGATACGGATCGCTCGCCGGATTCCACAATGCGTCGTCGATGCCGTTCGGGATCGCCTGCAGATCGGCGGCACGCGCGCGCAGCAGCGGATCCAGGCCGCAGCCGAACGCGGGCGTGAGAATCTCGCGCGCGTAGGTATTGCTGACGGTCGTGATGCGGTCGGCAAAGCGCAGCCCCGCCTTGAGGAAACTGAACTGGCCGTAGTGGCGGGCGCCGTCGTCGGTGCAATAGCTCTCCGGCACGCCCAGTTCGCGCGCGCAGTCCAGCGGAAAGACACCCTGGAATGCCAGGTTGTGCACCGTGAGCACGGTTTTCACGTAGCGCAGCCCGCTGGCGCGCGCCAGCAGCGGCGCCAGCCCGGCGTGCCAGTCCTGCGCATGCAGCACGTCGGGCTGGCGTATGCCCGGCAGGCCGGTGGCGATGCGTATCGCCGCGTGGGCCAGCGCCGCGTATCGCAAGGCGTTGTCGGGGTAGGGGGTGCCGTCCGCATCCATGTACAGGTCGTCGCGGTCATACAGCGCGTCGTTGCACAGCAGGTACACGGGCAGGCCGGACTCGCCGCACAAGGCGCCCGCCAGCGTCGCCTCGCCTCCCGGCATCCCCGACAGGCGCGCGATGTGGCGCACGCCGGTCACCTTGGCGAGCACGCCGCGATAGGCCGGCATCAGGATCCCCACTTCCGTGCCCGCGCGGCTCAGGGCGCGCGCCAATCCTGTCACGGCATCCCCCAGGCCGCCGCTTTTGGCCAGGGGAAATGCCTCCGATGTCACCATCAAGATTCTCAGTCGCGCCATGTCCGCTCCCGTGCGTTGCGATGCGCCCCGATGAAAAAAGGGACGCGCTCAGTGCCCGCGCCCTTCATCGCAAGCGGTGTGCCCGGGGCCCGCGCCGGGCGGTCCGGCACCGCGCAATTCGCGCGACAGCCGCACGCGCCGTTCGGGCACGGCGAAGTCGATGTCGGCCTCGCCCAGCTCCCGCAGCAGGCCGAGATTGATGCGCTGCTGGATATCCATGTAACGGTTGTAATCGGCGCTCATGACGTAATAGACAGCCTCGAACACCAGGCCGTTTTCGCCGAAGCTGGCGAAATGGGCGCGGTCGTAGCGGGTGTCGGATTCGCTTTCGATCTGGCGCCGCACAATGTCCGGCACGGCCGCTGCCTGGTCGGGCGCGGTGCGATAAGACAAGGTGAAGCCGAACACGATGCGCCTTTGTTGCATGCGCTTGTAATTTTGTATGGTTTGCTTGAGCAGCTCGGTGTTGGAACATACGATCTGCTCGCCGCCGAGGCTGCGGATGCGGGTGGTCTTGAGCCCGATGTGCTCGATACTGCCGGCGACCGAACTGAACACCACGAAGTCGCCCACTTCGAAGGGCTTGTCCAGGCCGATGGCAATCGAGGCGAACAAATCGCTCAGGATGGTCTGCACGGCCAGCGCGACGGCGACCCCGCCGATCCCCAGGCTGGCCACCAGGGCGGTGATGTTGACGCCCATGTTGTCCAGCATCGCCAGCACGGTCATGGCCCAGATCACGATGCGCAGCAGCAGGGCCAGCAGGGCAGCCGTCACCGCGCGCGCCCCGGCCCGTCCGGCCAGCGCCCGCACCAGTCCCGTCGTGACGGCGCGATCGGCCCACAGCGCCACTTGCAGGGCCGCCAGCACAAACCACAGGTGCGCGGCCGCCACCGCCCAGGGCGCGATGACGCCCGTGACCCGCGCGCTGAACAATACCGCGATCAGGATCAGGATCAGCCAGTTGGTGCGTTCGGCGAGCTCCAGCGCGGCGGCGGTGCCTGCGCCAGCGCCCGCTTCCAACCGCCGTCGCAACCGCTGCTTGAGCACTCGCAGGGTGAACAGGGCGGCAAGCAGTAGCAGCACCGCCACGGCGGCGGTCAGGAGCCATGCCCAGACCGGGCTGCCTCCAAGGGTGTAATCGACCAGCAAGCGCACGCGCATCCCCCGTCAGGAACGAGGCGGCGCGTCATGCAAGCGGCGTGCCGGCCGGTCCGGCGCGCGTCAATGGGCGGGCGACTGCGGACCGTCGGCGCTGTAGGCGCCCAGGCGGTTGTAGAGGGTCTTCAGGCTGACGCCCAGGGTGTCGGCGGTGCGCTGCTTGTCGCCGTCGTGATGCGCCAGCGTGGCCAGGATCACATCGCGCTGTGCCTGGCTGAGCGGCGTGCCGACCGGGAACTTGAGGGTGCCATCGGATACGTCCGGCCCGGTGGCGGCTGGCGTACGCCGGCGGAACTCGGCTTCGACCACCGAATCCGACATGATGAAGGCGCGCTGAACCACATTGCGCAGTTCGCGGACATTGCCCGGCCAGTCGTAGAGCGCCAGCGCGTCCAGCATGCGCGGCGAGAACCGCTTGCGCGTCTGGTGCGTCGTGTTGAGCTCGTCCAGGAAGCGCTGCGCCAGGAGCAGGACATCGTCCTCGCGCTCTCGCAGGGGCGGCACGCGCAGCGGCACCACCAGCAGGCGGTGCAGGAAGTCCTGCCGCAGCTCGCCGTTGTCCACTGCCGCATAGGGATCGCGATTGGTGGCGCAGACGATGCGCACGTCGGCGCGCAGCAGTTCGGTGCCGCCCACGCGCTGGTAGGTGCCGCTTTCCAGCACGCGCAGGAACTGTACCTGCAGGGCGTCCGACATCTCGGTCACTTCGTCCAGGAACAGCGTGCCGCCGCTGGCCGTTTCGAAGTAGCCGGCGGTCTGGGCGAGGGCGCCGGTGAAACTGCCTTTCTCGTGCCCGAACAGCTGGGCATGCACCAGCGAGCTGCTGATGGCGCCGCAGTTGACGGCGATGAACGGGCTGGCGTGGCGCTCGCTGGCGTCATGGATGGCGCGCGCGACCATTTCCTTGCCCGTGCCGCTCTCGCCGGTGATGAAGACGGTGGCGTCGGACCGCGCCGCGCGTTCCAGCTGGCTTCCGAATTCCTGCATGGCGGCGCACATGCCGTCGAACGCGTCGATTCGCGCGGACGCGCGGGGCGCCGGCCTGGCATGCGCGGGCGAAGAAACGTGCATACAGTCCCCCGGGGATTCGTACGGGCCGGAAACGGCCCGCCGTGTTCTATGGTGAACGATCGATTCGATGATACGGCAGCGTCTGGAGTGATTTGCAACCATGTGCAAATATTGGCAAACGTTAGTGGTGGGGGCCCGGACGGCACGCCCGGGCGCGCCGGCTCCGAGGTATGCTCAAACGTCTGTCGATCTGCCTTTATCTGTCTTTGTAACGGAGAAGAAATGCCTCATCTGCTCGTTCTGGACGATGACGAAGCGATACGCGAGGTGCTGGCCGAAATCGCCCGCGAACATGGCTATTCGGTCGCACAGGCCGCAACCATGAAAGATGCGTTGATACAACTTCAACGCCAGCAGCCCGACCTGGTCCTCACCGACGTGCGCCTGCCGGGCGCCAGCGGCATGGAGATCTTCGGCCGCCTGCCGAATGCCGACGCCGAAGTGGTGGTCATCACCGGCCATGGCAGCATGGACAATGCCGTGGAGGCCCTGCGGCTGGGCGCCACGGATTACCTGGTCAAGCCAGTGTGCCTGGATCGCCTGACGGAGATCCTGACCCGCGTCGCGGCCGACCGCGGAGACGCGGGCGACCCAGGGCCGTTCCAGGAGCCGGGCCGTTTCGGCAAGCTGCTGGGCCAGTCGGCGGCCATGGAAGACTTGTACAAACAGCTTGCGCGCGTGGCGGTCACCGATGTCACCACGCTGTTGATCGGCGAAAGCGGCACGGGCAAGGAACTGGCCGCCCACGCGGTGCATGAGCTGAGCAGCCGCAGCAAGAAACCGTTCATCGCCGTCAACTGCGGCGCCATTTCGCCGCACCTGATCGAAAGCGAGCTGTTCGGCCATGAACGCGGCAGTTTCACCGGCGCGGACCGCCAGCACAAAGGATATTTCGAGCGCGCCGATTCCGGCACGTTGTTTCTCGATGAAGTGACCGAGATGCCGCTCGACCTGCAGGTCAAGTTGCTGCGCGTGCTCGAGACCGGACGCTTCATGCGGGTGGGCACCAATCGCGAGATCGCCTGCGATGTGCGCATCGTAGCGGCCACCAACCGCAACCCGGAGCAGGCCATCCAGGAAGGCAAGCTGCGCGAAGACCTCTATTACCGCCTGAGCGTGTTTCCGATCGAGCTGCCGCCGCTGCGGGACCGCGGCAGCGACATCGTGTTCCTGGCGGAGCGCTTCCTGCAGGCGCTCAACGAGAAGTACGGCGAATCCAAGCAGTTCTCGGATCAGGCCCGCCAGGCGTTGGCCGAATATGAATGGCCGGGCAATGTGCGCGAGCTGAAGAACTACGTGCGCCGCGCCTTCATCATGGCCGAGGACGGCGTGCTGGGCGCGGACGCGCTGCAGCCGCAGATCGCCCCGGACGGCGGCGGACAGTCGGCGCGGGTCACGGTGCCACTGGGGGTGACCCTGGCGGAGGCCGACCGGCGGCTGATCATGGCCACCCTCGAGCGCTGCGGCGGCGTGAAGAAACAGACCGCGGCGGTGCTCGGCATCAGCGCCAAGACGCTCTACAACCGCCTGGAAGAATATTCGCGCGCGGGCTATGCGGTGCCCAGCGAAGACAAGGCCTCGCGCTCCGAAAGCTAGGGCCTGTTTCCTCTAAAAGAAGCGCCGCGCTGGCCGGCAATCGGGCCGCCGTCGGCGGCCGCCGCCCCTGGCACAGGGCTTGCTGCATCGCGTCCCCATGAGAACCTGTCTCTGGGAGCATGCATGCAAACCGTGTCGGATTTCATCCTGTCGCGCCTGGCGCAATGGGGCATTCAGCGCATCTACGGCTACCCTGGCGATGGCATCAATGGCCTGATGGGGGCATTCGGGCGCACCAGCGAGCCGCTTGAATTCGTCCAGGCGCGCCATGAGGAGATGGCGGCCTTCATGGCCTGCGCGCACGCCAAGTTCACCGGCCAGGTCGGCGTCTGCATGGCCACGTCGGGGCCGGGCGCCATCCACCTGCTCAACGGGCTGTACGATGCCAAGCTGGATCACCAGCCAGTGGTCGCGATCGTGGGGCAGCAGGCGCGCACCGCGCTGGGCGGCGACTACCAGCAGGAGGTGGACCTGGTCAGCCTGTTCAAGGACGTGGCGCACGACTTCGTGCATGTGGCCGCGAGCCCGGTGCAGGCCCGCCACCTGGTCGATCGCGCCATCCGCATCGCGATGGAGCGGCGCGCTGTCACGTGCGTGATCGTGCCGAACGATGTGCAGGACCTGCCCGCGGTGGAGGCCCCGCCCCGCGAGCATGGCACGGTGCACACAGGTATCGGCTTCACTTCGCACGCCGGGGTGCCGGCCGCCACGGCATTGCAGAATGCCGCCGAGATCCTCAACCGGGGCGAGAAGGTGGCCATCCTGGCGGGCGCGGGCGCGCGCGATGCCGGCGACGAGCTGCTGCAGGTGGCCGACATCCTGGGTGCCGGCGTCGCCAAGGCCTTGCTCGGCAAGGCGGTGGTGCCCGACGACGTGCCATACGTCACGGGCTCGATCGGCTTGCTGGGCACCCAGCCGAGCTGGCGCATGATGAACGACTGCGACACGCTGCTGATGGTGGGCACGGCGTTTCCCTATAGTGAATTCCTGCCGGCCGAGGGCCAGGCGCGGGCCGTGCAGATCGACCGCGACGGCCGCATGATCAGCCTGCGGTACCCGGTGGAGCAAGGCCTGGTGGGCGACAGCAGATCCACCTTGCAGGCCCTGATGCCGCTGCTGCGGCCGAAGGCCGCGCGGCGCTGGCGCGAGACGATCGAGAAGGACGTGGCCCAGTGGTGGCAGACGGTCGAGGCGCGCGCCATGGTGGCGGCGCGGCCGCTGAACCCGCAGCGGCCTTTCTGGGAATTGTCGCCGCGCCTGCCGGATCGCAGCATCATCACGTGCGATTCGGGTTCGGCGGCCAGCTGGTATGCGCAGCACCTGCGGCTGCGCAAGGGCATGGCGGCTTCGTTGTCGGGCGGCCTGGCCACCATGGGCAGCGGCGTGCCCTATGCACTGGCCGCCAAGCTGGCGCATCCGGACCGTCCGGTCTTCGCGCTGGTCGGCGACGGCGCCCTGCAGATGAACGGCATGAACGAGCTGATCACCATCGCGCACCGCTGGCGGCAGTGGCGCGACCCCACGCTGGTGGTCATGGTGCTCAACAATGGCGACCTCAACATGGTGACCTGGGAACAGCGGGTCATGGGCGGCGATCCGCGCTTCAAGGATTCGCAGCTGCTGCCGCCGTTTCCCTATGCCGAGTACGCGCAGCTGCTGGGCCTGGAAGGCATTCGCGTCGACGACCCGGAGCAGGTCGGCCCGGCCTGGGAACGCGCCATCGCGGCGGGCCGCCCGGTGCTGCTGGAAATGGTCACCGACCCGGAAGTGCCGCCCATCCCGCCGCACATTCCCTTGAAGCAGGTCAAGAAGTACATCCAGGCGCTGCGCCAGGAAGATGCCTCCGGCGGAGCCGCGCTGCGCGCCACCTTGAAACAGTGGTGGGCGGGTTGATCCGGCCGCCGGGCCTGTATTGCCGATCCAAGGAGCTTGCCATGATATACACGCCACACCCCATGCCGGCCGCCGATGTGCGCGGCCATTCCCGGCCGCCGGCCGAGCCGGTGCGCGATCCGCAGCGCGACGAGGAGACGCCGGAGCGCTCGCCCGATGACGCGCCACGCCGCGAGCCCTATCCGCCGGACAGCATTCCCAACCCCATGCCGGGGCTGGATCCGCAACAGACCCCGGGTATCGACCGCTGGCAGGACGATGCTTTCGAGGCCGCCTGGCGGCGCGCTACGCGGGAGCTGTGATGCGCGACGAAGCCTCGAGCCGCGCGGCGGCCTACGCCGACCGCGACGCCGCCGCCGAAGCGGTGCGCCTGGTGATGCCCATGATCGAGCAGGCCATGACCGACCCGCGTGTCGGCGAAAGCGGCTTCCTGCACATCGTGATCATGGACCCGGCGGCGCGGCCGGGCATCGACGCACCGGAGCAGGCCATCCTGTACGAGGAGAGCGTCGGCGACCGCGCCGCCTGGGACGCCGACTACGGCGCCTATGCGCGCGCCAAGGCGGCCATATCGTGGCGTACCGGGCTGGACAGCCACACCGTATGCGAAACGCGCCCGCATTTGCTGCGCCCCGCCGATGGCACCGTGTGGGGCAGTGTCTGCGTGGAAGGCATCGTCGTGGGCGTCAGCGGCGCCAACCCGTGGTACGACGAAGCCTTCGCCGGCGCCATCGCGCACGCCTTCAAGGCCATCGCCAAGGCGCGCAGCCGCGCCTCGCCGCGCTGAGCGCCGGCGGGATGCATGCGGCGGCACAGCATTTGCGGCATCCGCAGACCCGCGCCGGCATGGCCGGCGGTTTTCCAAGGAGTCATCAATGAACCTGCATTCCCACCGCAACCATGATTCGAACGAGGCCCGCCATCGCGTCAAGGGCGGCTTGCGCGAACTGGTGGCAGGGGTCGAAGACCTGCTGCGCTCCACTGCCTCGTACAGCGGGCCCGACATCGAATCGACCCGCGACCGCCTGAAGCGCCAGCTGGACGCCGCCCGCGAACAGGCCGAGGCCTGGGAGCGATCCGCCGTGGGACGCTACCGCCGCGTGTCGTCCGCCACCGACGGCTACGTGCACGACCATGCCTGGAAGACGGCGGGAGTGGCGATTGTGCTGGGCGTGGCGATCGGCGTCTGCCTGGCATCCGACCACTGGCGCCGCTGAGCGGGGCGCTCCAGCTCGCTGACCACGCGGGAGACGGTTCGCCGCCTCCCGCAGGAGCCCGCTCATGCCGGCCGACAGCAGCGCGGCGCAAGCCCGCCGCGAGGTGACCCGCAGTATCCTGACCGCTCTGTGGCAGTATCGTGGCCGGACCGCCGCCGCGATCGGGCTGCTGGTGGTCGCCAAGCTGCTGATGGTGGCCGTGCCGGCCGTCCTCAAGCGCATCGTCGATGCGCTGAGCGAGCCGGCCACGCTGCTGACCCTGCCGGTTTTCCTGTTGCTGGGCTATGCACTGCTGCGCTTTGCCGGCAGCCTGTTCACCGAGCTGCGCGATGTGGTGTTCGTGCGCGTCGCGCAGCGCGCGGTGGCCGATTTCAAGGTGCGCATGTTCGAGCACCTGCAGCGGCTCGGCGCGCGCTTTCACGGCGCGCGCCAGACCGGGGTGCTGGCCCGCGATGTCGAGCGCGGCACGGCCGGCGTCGGCTTCCTGCTGGGAACGGCGCTGTTCACGCTGTTGCCCACGCTGGTCGAGATCGTGTCGGTGCTGGTCATCCTGATCGCCGGTTACAGTATCTGGTTTGCCATCATCGTGGCGGTGACCTTCGCCGTCTATGCGGTGGTGACGACCGTGTTGACCGAGAGGCGCGCGCCCCTGCAGCGCGGCATCAACGACCTGGACTCCAAGGCCAGCGGCCGCATGGTCGACAGCCTGATCAACTACGAGGCGGTCAAGCTGTACGCCAACGAATCGCTCGAATCCGAGCGCCTGCAAAGCGTGCTGCGCGAGTGGGTGGGCAAGGGCATCGTCAACCAGCGCACGCTGTCGACCCTGCACGTCGCGCAAAGCGGCATCATCGCATTCGGGGTAGCGGCCGTCATGGTCCTGGCGGGCCAGCAGGTCGTGGACTATCGCATGAGCGTCGGCGACCTGGTGCTGGTCAACGCGTACATCATCCAGATCTGCCTGCCGCTCAATACGCTGGGGCTGATCTTCCGCCAGGCCAAGGAGGCCATGATCAATGCCGAGCGCGTCTGCGCCTTGCTGCAGATCCAGCCGGAGGTCGGCGACGACAGCGGCCTGCCGCCGCTGCGGGTGCGCGATGGCGCGATACGGTTCGAAACAGTGAGCTTCGGCTACGAACCGGGCCGGCAGATCCTGTGGGATGTGGACTTCAGCGTGCCGGCGGGGGCCACGGTGGCCGTGGTCGGCGGCAGCGGTTCCGGCAAATCGACGCTGGGGCGCCTGCTGTTCCGCTTCTACGACCCCGACGCCGGGCGGGTGTTGATCGACGACCAGGACCTGCGCTCGGTGGACCAGAAGAGCCTGCGGCGCGCACTGGGCATCGTGCCGCAGGACACGCTGCTGTTCAACGAGACCATCGCCTACAACATCGCCTACAGCGATCCTGGCGCCAGCCGCGAGGCGGTGATCGAGGCCGCGCGCGGGGCGCGCGTGGACGAATTCATAGCCAGCCTGCCGGCCGGCTACGACACACAGGTCGGCGAGCGCGGCATCAAGCTTTCCGGTGGCGAACGCCAGCGCATCGCGATCGCGCGCGCCCTGTTGAAGAACCCGCCGATCATGGTGTTCGACGAGGCGACCTCGGCGCTGGATACCCGCACCGAGCGCGCGATCCAGGCGGAGTTGATGCGTATCTCGCGCGGCCGGACCGCCCTGGTGATCGCCCACCGGCTGTCGACCATCGTCGATGCCGATCGCATCCTGGTCATGGATCATGGCCGGGTGGTGGAGCAGGGCACCCACGCCGAGCTGCTGGCGCGCAAGGGCATGTACGCGCAGATGTGGGACCTGCAGCGCCAGCAGAACGCTCTAGAGGCCGCCGCCACGCGCATCAGCCGCCAGCCGGTCAACCTGGTGACCCTGGTGGCGGCGGTGCTCGACGCGGCACGGCCCCTGCTCGAGGCCAAGGGGGTGAACCTGTACACGCTGATCGGCGGCGAGGCGGCCCGCATCACCGGCGACCCGAGCGCGCTGCAGCAACTGATCTGGGACCTGTACGCGCACGCCGTCGCGGTGACGCCGCCCGGCGGCCGGGTGGAATTGCGGCTGGACCGCGCCGGCCCGTCGACGCGGCTCACCATTGCCGACGGCCGGCCGCCCCATGACGAGGCGGTCGCGCAGGCGCCGGCCGACGGCGAGCCGGACGTGCTGCGCAGCATGGCGGCGCTGGACCCGGCGCGCGCGCAGGCCGAAGCCGAGCGGCTGGGCGGCACGCTGCGCGCGGTGCCGGCGGCGGCCGGGGCAATGGCCTATACCCTGGAGTTCCCGCTGCGCGCCATCGATGAACTGCCGGCATCGGCCCAGCCCGCCGCGATTGACCTGGCCGGCAGTTCGATCATGGTGGTGGATGACCAGGAGGATGCGCGCGGCCTGGTCGCGGAAGTGCTGGCCGACTGCGGCGCCGCGGTGCGGACGTGCGCCAGCGGCGGCGAGGCGCTGGCCGCCTTGCGGGAGCGCGCGCCCGATGCCTGGCCGGACCTGCTGGTCTGCGACATCGCGCTGGGCGACATGGAAGGCTACGAAGTCATACGCCGCGTCCGCGCCCTGGAAGCCGAGCGGGACGCCCCGCTGGGGGACCGCATGCCGGCCATCGCCCTGTCCGGCCATACCGGCGCGGAGGACCGCTTGCGGGCGCTGCTGGCGGGTTTCCAGATCCATATTGCCAAGCCGGTGGATCCGCGCGAATTGCTGGCCACCGTGGCAAGCCTGCTGCGGCCGGCGCAGCGGCGGCGTGCTTCCCCTTAGCAGCGCTGCGGCGCGCCGGCTTTCTTACTGTCGGGTGTAAGAAGTGCTCCGCCGCGCCGGCGGCCCAGGTCCGCCTGCCCGTGGCACAGCGCTTGCGTAGCTCCGGGACCGGCCGGCCGGATTCTCCGGCGCCGGAGAGGCATGCAGGAGACGAGCCATGCGTAACCCAAATCAGTCCCCGGAGCGGTATTACGCCGACGACTTCGACCGCCGGCAGCGCGACTGGGGGGAAGAGCGCGATGACGCGTATCGATACCGGCGCGAGCACTACACGCGGCAGAGCGGCCGCTGGGGAGCCGAAGAGCCGCCCTATGGCAGGCGCTATGGCGAGCGGCCGCAGGAGCAGGCCGGCACCGGGCGTCCCAACCGCCGGGGGCCGCAGTACGAGCAGGGCGGGCAGTATCCCGGCACCCGCGCCACCGGACCGTTCGAGGGGCTGCGCAGCCGCAGCGCCGATCCCGGGCAGAGCAGCTATGGCGGGTTCCGCGGCGAGGACCCGCGCTGGCAGCGCCAGCAGCTCGACTACGCCGATGAGCCGTCGTACGGCGAATTCGAGGGCCAGTCCCACGACTGGGATTATGGCGAGCGCCGCGGCGACCCGTATGGCTGGCAAGGCCAGCCGCGCAGCAAGTCGCAGCGCATCACCCCGAAAGGCTATGTGCGCAGCGACGAGCGCGTGCGCGAAGACTTGTGCGAGCGGCTCAGCCACAGCGGCCTGGACGTCAGCGATGTGTCGGTGGACGTCAGCGACGGCGTGGTCGCGCTCGAGGGCACCGTGCCCGACCGCCGCACCAAGCACGCGATCGAGGACTGCGCGGACGACTGCCTGGGCGTGACCGACATCCAGAACCGTATCCGCGTGGCAAGCGGCAATCATCCGGGCATGACTCGCATGGAGTAGGCCCGGCACACCAACCGATATCGACGGAGATCACCATGAGCAATGAAACCATCGGCCAGTCCGGCGCGGACCAGCAGACCCGCATTGTCGGCAAGGGCAAGGCCACGGCGGACGGCCCGGGCCCGGAAATCATGGCGGCCGACACCTTGACCGGCAATGACGTGTACAACCCGGCCAACGAGAAGCTCGGCACTATCCAGGACATCATGCTGGACGTTCCGCACGGCCGCGTCGCGTATGCCGTGCTGTCGCATGGCGGCGTGCTCGGCATGGGCGACAAGCTGTATGCCATTCCCTGGAGCGCGCTGGTGCTGGACACGGACCGGAAATGCTTCGTGCTGGATGTCGGCAAGGACCGCCTGAAGAACGCCACGGGCTTCGACAAGGACCACTGGCCCAGCATGGGCGACCGCCAGTGGGCCCAGGAACTGTACGAGTACTACGACCAGCCTCCGTACTGGTAGGGCCGCCGGCCCGCGGCGCGGCGCTGCGCCACTTTTGATCCCGGCGGGCGCGCGGCGTCCGCCGTTCCTCGGCACTACGGAGCTACGACAATGATGGAAAACGAAACGCTGGCCGGGCGGGCAGTCCTGGTCACTGGCGGAGGCAGCGGCCTGGGCGCCGCCATCTGCGGCATGCTGGCGGCCGAGGGCGCCAGCGTCATGGTGGCGGACCTGGACGAGTCGCGCGCGCACCAGGTGGCGCGTCGGCTGGCCGACGACGGCGCGGCTGCCCGCGCGGTCGTCATGGACGTGGGCGACCAGGCTCAGGTGGCGGCGGCGCTCGACGCAACCGCGCACCATTACGGCAAGCTCGACGCGGTAGTCAACAATGCGGGCATAGATGTGACCGCGCCGATCGATGAACTGGACGTGGCCGCCTGGGAGCGCGTGCTGCGCACCAACCTGACCGGTCCCTTCCTGGTCGCCAAGCTAGCCAAGAGCCGCCTGGCGCCGGGCGGACACATCGTCAACATTGCCTCGACCGCCGCGCGGCGCGCCTGGCCCAATGCCAGCGCCTACCACGCGTCCAAATGGGGCTTGATGGGCTTGTCGCACGCGCTGCACGCGGAGCTGCGCGGCATGGGCCTGAAGGTGAGCGCGGTGATCGCCGGCGGCATGCGCACGCCGTTCCTGCTGGACCGCTTCCCGGATATCGACACGAGCTGCCTGCAAGACCCCGAGAACGTGGCGCGCGCCGTGCGCTTTGTCCTGACCCAGCCGGCCGAGACCGTGGTGCCCGAGGTCATGGTCCTGCCCATGAAGGAAACCTCATGGCCCTGACGCCCGCGGTGTTCCTCGACAAGGACGGCACGATCCTGTCCGACGAGCCGTACAACGTCGATCCGGCGCGCATGAACTATGCCCCGACGGCATTCGACGGCCTGCTGCGCCTGGGCGCCACGGGACTGCCGCTGATCGTGGTCAGCAACCAGCCCGGCGTGGCGCTGGGTTACTTCGATGGCGCGGCGCTGGCCGGCGTGGAACAGCGTCTGGCCGCCATGTTTCGGGCGGCCGGAGCCCGCCTGGCCGGGTTCTACTGGTGTCCGCACCATCCCGACGGCTGCGTGCCTGGCTACGCGCGCGCCTGCGCGTGCCGCAAGCCGCGGCCAGGCCTGTTGCTGCGCGCGGCGCGCGAACAGGGCATCGACCTGGCGGCATCCTGGTTCATCGGCGATATCCTCGATGACGTCGAGGCCGGCAACCGCGCCGGCTGCCGCACCGTGCTGCTGGACGTCGGCAGCGAGACGCAGTGGCGGCGCGGGCCGTGGCGCACGCCTGCCGCCCGCGCCAGGGGGCTGGGGCAGGCGGCGCGGCATGTGGTCGCCGCCATGCGCCATGCGCAGCGGGAGGCCGCATGAAAGACGATGCCGCCACGGCCTGGACGCGTGCCCGCCATATCGTCTGCGTGCGCCTGGACAACCTGGGCGATGTATTGATGACCACGCCCGCCATGCGCGCCCTCAAGGCGCTGCCGGGTCGGCCGCGGCTGACATTGCTGGCCAGCTCGGCCGGCCGGCAGGCGGCGCCATTCCTGCCGGAGGTGGACGAGGTGCTGGGCTACGACGCCGCCTGGGTCAAGAACGATGCGCAGGGCAACGCGCAAGACCTGGAGCTGCCCGCGCGCCTGCGCCAGTTGCGGGCGGACGCCGCGGTCATCTTCACGGTGTACAGCCAGAGCCCGCTGCCGGCCGCGATGCTGTGCCACCTGGCTGGCATTCCGCGCACCCTGGCGCACTGCCGCGAGAATCCCTATCGACTGCTGACCGACTGGGTGCGCGAACGCGAGCCTGAATCCGGCGTGCGGCACGAAGTGCAACGGCAACTCGACCTGGTGGCCTCGGTCGGCGCACGCGCGGCCGACACGGCACTGTCCTGGCGGGTAAGAGAGGCGGACCGCGCCGCGTTGCGCCAGCGCCTGCATGAGCGCGGCGTCACCGAGCCGGACGGGTGGATCGCCGTGCACAGCGGCGCCAGTGCCGCTTCGCGCCGTTATCCCGCGGGCCAGTTCGCCGAGGCCGTGGCGGCCCTGCGCGGCGAGGGGCGCCGGATCCTGCTGCTGGGCACGGCGGCCGAGCGCGGCCTGGGCGGGGCGCTGGCGGCGTGGCGGCGCAGCGTCCCGGGCGTCATCGACCTCTGCGGGGAGCTGTCGCTGGGCCAGCTGGCGGCGGCCATCGAAGGCGCCGCGGTGCTGATCTGCAATAACAGCGGGCCTGCGCATATCGCCGCGGCGCTGGGAGTGCCGGTGGTGGACCTGTATGCGCTGACCAATCCGCAGCACACGCCGTGGCAGACACCGAACCGCGTGCTGTACCACGACGTGCCGTGCAAGTACTGCTACCGCAGCATCTGCCCGCAGGGACACCATGCCTGCCTGGCCAAGGTCGAACCGGCGCGGGTGGCGGCCGCCGCGCGTGAATTGCTGGCGTGCCGGACGCCGGCGGCGGTTGCCGGCCTGGCGACCTGAGCGCAAACCGGAACATGAGGAAACGACTATGTACTCCTTGGGAATCAATGCCGCCTTCCACGACTGTTCGGCCACCCTGGTGCGCGATGGCGTGGTCCTGGCGGCGGCGGAAGAAGAGCGGTTCACCCGCATCAAGCATGGCAAGCGGCCAGTGCCGTTCTCGACATGGCAATTGCCGTATCACGCCATCGACTACTGCCTGGCCGAAGCGGGCATTGCCTTGAGAGATGTCGACCAGCTGGTATATGCCTTCGACCCGGCGCTGCTGGCCGATCCGCCCCAGGCCGACGGCCACATCGTCCTGCCGCTCGAACCTTCACGCGCAGCGGCGCGGCCGCACGAGGGCTCGCCCTGGGACCCGTTGTTCACCTCGTATGTGCTCAATGCGCCGCGCCAGTTGCTGGACGGCGCGCCCCATCACCTGCAGGCCCGCTTCGAGGGCCTGACGCTGGAGCATATCCTGTCGCGCTGGACATTCCTCGATCATCACCTGAGCCACGAGGCCAGCGCCTTCCTGGCCGCGCCGTGCGAAGAGTCGGCAGTGCTGACGCTGGACGGCCGGGGCGAGCGCACCAGTACCAGTTTCGGCCTGTTCCGCGATGGCCGCTATACACGGTTGAAGCAGATCGAACTGCCGCATTCGCTGGGGCTGCTGTACGAGGAGGTGACCCGCTACCTGGGCTTCCTGCATTCTTCGGACGAATACAAGGTGATGGCGCTGGCCTCGTTCGGGCAGCCCGAATACCTGCGCCAGTTCCGCGAGATCGTGCGACTGGAAGAGCAGGGCGGCTACCGTCTGGAGCCGGCGCGGCTGGAACAGCGCTTCGGGCCCGCGCGCAAGCGCGGCGCGCCATTCGAGACGCGCCACAAGAACCTGGCAAGTTCCCTGCAGCACGTGCTGGAGGAGACCGCCTTGCACATGGCCGGATGGCTGCAGCGCGAGACCGGCGCGGCGAATCTCTGCATGGCGGGCGGGGTGGCCCTCAATTGCGTCATGAACGCGCGCCTGAGCCGGGATGGTCCGTTCGACAGCGTCTGGGTACAGCCCGCTGCGGGCGATTCCGGAACGTCGCTGGGAGCCGCCCTGTACGTGGATCATCAGCGGCGCGGCGGGCCGCGGCGCTGGGCCATGGAGCACGCCTATCTGGGGCCCGCCTACGACGACGAGGAGATCGAACGCTTCCTGTACCGTTCCAGGCTGGCGTTCCGCAAGCTCGACGACGTGGCCGAAGAGGCGGCCGAGTTGCTGGCCCAGGAGAAAATCCTCGGCTGGTTCCAGGGCCGCATGGAGTTCGGGCCGCGTGCGCTCGGCGCGCGCTCCATCCTTGCCTCGCCGCTGGACAGCGGCATGCAGGCCCGCCTGAACGGCCTGAAGGACCGCGAGGATTTCCGGCCGGTGGCGCCAGTCGTGCTGGAAGACCGCGCCCATGAATGGTTCGACGCGCGCGGCGAACAGCCGCTGTGCGCCCCGTTCATGCTGTTCGTGTATGACGTGCTGCCGCATCGGGCGGCGCAGATTCCGGCCGTGCGCCACATCGACGGCACGGCGCGCGTGCAGACCGTGCGCCGCGACCAGAACGCGCGCTATCACGACTTGCTGGCGGCGTTCGAACGGCGCACCGGCGTGCCGGTGCTGGTCAATACCTCGTTCAACACGCGCGGCGAACCCGTGGTGTGCTCGCCGCGCGACGCGGTGGAGTGCTTCTGGACTTCGCCGCTGGACGCGCTGGTCATCGGTTCGTACCTGGTGGAGAAACCCCGATGAGCGCGCAGCCGGATCCGGTCCTCGTGTCGGTGGTGGTGCCCACATACCGGCGCCCGCATTTGCTGGAGCGTTGCCTGCGGGCCTTGCTGGCCCAGGACTTTCCGGCCGATGCCTACGAGATCATCGTGTGCGACGATGCGGACAGCTCCCACACGCGCCGCCAGGTCCGGGAACTGGCCGCCGCCGGCGGCGCGCCCGCCGTGCGCTATCTGGCCGCCACCGGCACCCGCGGCCCGGCGGCGGCCCGCAATCTCGGGTGGCGCCATGCGCGCGGCCGGATCATCGCTTTCACCGACGACGACACCATCGCCGATCCCGACTGGCTCGGCCAGGGCGTGCTGGCCCTGCGGCCCGGCATACAGGCGGCGGCTGGCCGCACCGACATGCCGATCCCGGAGGTGCCGACGGATTACGAGCGGGACGCCGCCGGCCTGACGCGCAGCGAGTTCATCACCGCCAATTGCTTTGTGCGGCGCGGCGCGCTGGAAGAGGTGGGCGGCTTCGACCAGCGCTACACGATGGCATGGCGCGAAGACTCGGACCTGTTCTTCGCCTTGTTGGAACGTGGCATGACAGTGGTGCGCGCGCCCGCGGCGCGGGTATTGCATCCGCTGCGGCCGGCCCCGTTCGCGGCCGGCCTGGCAATGCAGAAGAAGGTCATGTTCGACGTGCTGCTGTATCGCAAATACCCGCGGCTCTATCGGGCCCGGGTGCGGCAGGGCCCGCCCTGGTTCTACCTGGCCGTGGCGCTGGCGTTGGCGGCGGCGCTGGCGGCGGCCGCGGCGGGGTACTGGATCGCCGCGGCCGTGCTGGGCGGCATCTGGCTGGCCTTGACGGCATACTTTTTCGCGCGGCGCCTGGCGGGTGTCTCGCGCGCCCCGCGGCATGTGGCCGAGCTGGCGCTGACTTCGGCCGTGATTCCGCTGCTGTCGATCGGCTGGCGCCTGGTGGGCGCGGCGCGTTACGGCGCGAGGTTCCCATGAGCGCGTCTCCTGATATCGGCGGGCGGCCGGCCCGCATCGCGGTGTTCCGGGCCTTGCAGCTCGGCGACATGCTGTGCGCCGTGCCGGCCCTGCGGGCCCTGCGGCAGGCTTTCCCCGCGGCCTGGATCACCTTGATCGGCCTGCCCGGCGCGCGCGGGTTCGTCGAGCGATTCCATCATTATGTCGACGAGCTGCTCGAGTTTCCCGGCACGACGGCATTCCCGGAGCAAGTCGCGCGCGAGCAGGCGCTGCCCGCCTTTTATGAACAGGCGCGCCGGCGCCGCTTCGACGTGGCGCTGCAGTGCCATGGCAGCGGGCAGCATTCCAACGATATCGTGCGCTGCCTGGGCGCCCGCCAATGGGCGGGCTTCGTGCCCACCGAGGCCGAGGCGGTGGCGGGCTGCCGCATGCCCTGGCCCGACCGGCTGCCCGAACCACTGCGTTACCTGGCATTGCTGCGCTACCTGGGGATCCCGGCATTCGACTCTTCTCTCGAGCTGCCCTTGACAGAGCAGGAGGAGCAGGGCGCCGAGGCGCTGCTGCGGCAGGCGAGCCTGGACCCGGCCCGTACCGTGCTGGTGCATCCCGGCGCGCGACTGCCGTCGCGCCGCTGGCCGGCCGGCCGCTTTGCCGAGGTGGCAGGCGCCCTGGCAGCGCAAGGATGGCAGGTGGCGCTGACCGGGACCGATGAAGAAGCGGCGCTGGTTTCGGAGGTGTGGCGCGATTGCGGCGGGCGAGCCGCCAACCTGTGCGGCCGCACCTCGCTGGGCGAACTGGCGGCGCTGGTGCGACGCTGCCGCCTGGTGGTCTGCAACGATACCGGGATGTCCCATGTGGCGGCAGCCGTGCGCACCTGCAGCGTGGTGATCGCCTCGGGCAGCGATGTGCGGCGCTGGGCGCCGCTGGACAGCCGCCGCCATACGGTGCTTGCCATGAACATGCCCTGCCGGCCCTGCAGCCATCCGGTCTGCCCGATCGGTCATCCCTGCGCGCTGGGCGTGACGGTCGCCGCGGTGCTGGCGCGGGTCCGGCGACAACTCGAAGAGGCGCAACATGTCCCGTCCTGAAACGTCCGCCGCGCGGCGCCTGCGCGTGCTGGTCTGGCACGTGCACGGCAATTATCTCCATTCCCTGACGCAGGCGCCGCACGATTTCTACGTGCCGCAGCGCGAGGGCGGCGGCCCTGGCTATGGGCCGCTGGGCAGAAAGATTCCCTGGGGCGACAATGTGCATGCGGTGCCCGCCGCGCAAGTGCGCGACCTGCCGCTGGATGCGGTGGTCTACCAGTCGACCCACAACCTGGCCGACGCACCCGCGCTGCTCTCGCCGGCGCAACGACGCCTGCCATGCGCCTACATCGAGCACAATCCGCCCGCGCCGCTGGCCGCCGAGACCGTGCATCCCTTCCGCCATGAGCATGGGCTGCTGGTGCACGTGACGCCCTACAACGCCGTCATGTGGGATGCGGCGGACATGCCGAAGCGGGTCGTCGAGCACGGCGTTGCCGACCCCGGCCACCTGTACCGCGGCGAGCTGGCGCGCGGCATCGTGGTCGTCAACCACTTGATGCGCCGTGGCCGCAGGGTCGGCGCCGACCTGTACACCGAGGCCGCGGCCAAGCTGCCGCTGGACCTGATCGGCATGGAGTCGGCCGAGACCGGCGGCCTGGGCGAGATTTCCAACATGGAAGTAGCGGCTTTCATGGCGCGCTACCGCTTCTTTTTCAGCCCGGTGCGCTATGCCAGCCTGGGCCTGTCGCTGGTCGAAGCGATGATGTGCGGCGTGCCGGTGGTGGGTTTCGCCGCGACCGAACTGCCGTGCGTCATCACCAGCGGCCGCGACGGGTATGTCGACACGCGGCCGGGCCGCCTGCATGAAGTCATGCGCCAGCTGCTGCATGAGCCCGCGCTGGCGCGTGAATGGGGTGACGCGGGCCGGCGCACGGCGCTGGCGCGGTTTTCGCTCGACCGGTTCATCGATGACTGGAACCAGGTGTTCGCCACGTTGATGGAGGCAACATGAAAGACAATCACGCCGCGTCGCAGCGGATACTCGTGGCCGGCGGCGCCGGTTTCCTGGGGGCCCACTTGTGCCGCCGCCTGCTGCTGCAGGGCAACGAGGTGATCTGCGCGGACAATTTCCATACCGGCCGGCGGGAGAACCTGGCCGCGCTGGCGGCGCACCCGCGCCTGACCGTGCTGCGCCATGATATCGCCCAGCCGCTGCCGGACGATGTCCAGGTCGACCGCATCTACAACCTGGCCTGCCCGGCCTCGCCGGTGCATTACCAGGCCGATCCGGTGGCCACGCTGCGCACCTGCGTGCAGGGAGCGATCCAACTGCTGGAGCTGGCGGACCGCACCGGCGCGCGCATCCTGCAGGCCTCGACCAGCGAGGTCTATGGCGATCCGCTGGAACACCCGCAGCGCGAGGGCTACTGGGGCCATGTCAATCCGGTCGGCCCGCGCTCCTGCTATGACGAGGGCAAGCGCTGCGCCGAGACGCTGTTCATGGAATACGGCCACCGTCGCGGCGTGGCCGTGAAGATCGCGCGCATCTTCAATACCTACGGGCCGTGCATGGCGGCGGACGACGGCCGCGTGGTGTCCAATTTCATCGTGCAGGCGCTGGCGGGCCGGCCCCTGACCATCTACGGCGACGGCAGCCAGACGCGTTCGTTCTGCTATGTGGAGGACCTGATCGACGGGCTGGTGCGCCTGATGGAAAGCCCGCCGGAACTGAGCCAGCCTGTGAACCTGGGCAACCCGGCCGAGATCACGGTGCGGCGCATGGCCGAACTGGTGTGCGAGCTGACCGGCTCGGACGCGCCCCTGCAATACCGCGCGCTGCCGCAGGACGATCCCACGCAGCGCTGCCCCGATATCGCGCTGGCGCGCGCCCGCCTGGGGTGGCAGCCCGTCACGCCGCTGGCGGCGGGACTGGCGCGCACGGTCGAGTATTTCCGGGGCATGGTGGACCTGCCGCCCAGGCGCCTGCCCGCCTTGAGCGCCCAGTGAGGCCGCAGCATGGACTTGTCCGGTAGCGTCGTCGCGATCTCGCCGCATTTCGACGATGCCGTGTTCAGCTGCGGCAACTTGCTGGCGGCACGGCCAGGCAGTACGGTGCTCACGGTTTACTCGAGGGTGCCGGGCAGCGCCACGCCGGTGCCGGAGTGGGACCGGCGCTGCGGCTTCGAGCGCGCCGACCAGGCGGTGCTGGCGCGCCACGAAGAGAACCGCGCCGCCTTGGCGGTGCTGGGCGCGCGCGGCCTCGGCCTGGACCTGCTGGACGACCAGTACGGCGGGCCGCGCGCCGAAACCGGGCGGCTCACGGGCGCCCTGGCCGCCGCGCTGAACACCCTGGCGCCCGACGTGGTGCTGCTGCCGCTGGGATTGTTCCATCGCGACCACTTGCGCGCCTCGGATGCTGCGCTCACGGTCTGGCATTTGTTCCGCGACGTCATGGATACCGCCTGGCTCGCGTACGAAGAGGCGCTATACCGCTGCAAGCCCGGCCTGGTGCAAGCGCGACTGGCAGAACTGCGGCGGCGCGGCGTGCTTGCCACGCCACTGGGCGGCCCCGGGCCCGCCGACACCGAGCGCAAGACCCGGGCAGTGGCGGCGTACGCCAGCCAGCTCGGGGCGCTTGGCCTGGTGCCGGGCAAGGGCGACGATGCCGCGCCGGAGAGGTACTGGCGGCTGCAGCTGGCGGAAGGGGAACGAGAGTGACCGGCCCGGCTCGCGTGTCCATCGTGGTGCTTACGCACAACCGGCGCGAGGAGTTGATGCGCACGCTGCAACGGCTGGCCCGCCTGCCGGGCCGGCACCCCGTCATCGTGGTCGACAACGGCAGCACGGACGGCACGGCGGACGCGGTGATGCGGCAATTCCCCGGCATGGAACTGGTGCGCGCGCCGGCCAACCTGGGCGCCGCCGGCCGCAACCTGGGCGTGCGCGCGGTCGGCACCGAATATGTGGCGTTCTGCGACGACGATGCCTGCTGGGAGCCCGGCGCGCTGGAGACCGCGGTGCGGATCATGGACGCCACGCCGGAGATGGGCGTGCTGGCCGCCCGCATTCTGGTGGGCGAACAAGGGCGTCCCGACCCGGCCTGCGGCGTCATGGAGGAAAGCCCCTTGCCGGAACAGCCCGGCGTCGGGCCGGGCCTGCTGGGGTTCATGGCGGGCGCCTGCGTCATGCGCACCGAGGCCTTCCGCCGCGCCGGCGGCTACTGGCCGCCGCTGCACATCGGCGGCGAGGAGCACCTGCTGGCATTGGACATCCTCGAGCATGGCTGGCGCATCGTCTACGCGCCGGCCGTATGTACCCGTCACTGGCCGTCCACGGCCCGCGACGCGCCGTTGCGGTGTCGCTTGCTGGCCCGCAATGCCGTGTGGACGGCCTGGATGCGCCTGCCCGCCGGGATGGCATGGCGCGCCACGCTGCGCGAGTTCCGCCTGCAGCCCACCGCGCGCGCGCGCCTGCGCCTGGCGCGCGACGTGAGCCGGGGGCTGGCCGCCGTGCTGGCGCGCCGCCGCGTGGTGTCGGCCCGGGTACGCGAATTGCTCGCCTGCGTTCAGCATTGATGTCTCAGGAGGCTATATGTCATTGATTGTTGCAGCCCGCTTCCAGACCTTCGACCAGGCCGAAGCGGCCGCGCGCAGCCTGTTCGGCGCGGGCTTCCGCGACGAGGATATACATACCTTCTATGTGAACATCGCCGGCGAGCATGCCCGCTATCCGGTCGGAGGCGACCGCAAGGCCGATCCCGATTCGCGCGGCGCCTCGGTCGGGGCGGTGGTGGGCGCCGCGGCGCTGGGGATCGCGTTCGCGCTGGTATGCGCCGTCGTCGCCTGGCAGATCGATCCGTCGGCCATCGCGGTCACGGCGGCCGGCGGGGTGGGCGCGTACATCGGCGCGCTGGCCGGCGCGCTGTGGGTCACCGGGCAGGGGCGGCGCCTGCGGCGCGGCACGTGGGCCCGGGATGTCCATCCCGAGGTGCGCCAGGCGGGCGTGCTGCTGGCCGTCCACATCGCGCCCGACCAGGAAGGCCGCGCGGTGGCCCTGTTGCGCGAGGCGGGCGGGGTGGATGTCGAGCGCGCCAACGGCCGCTGGATGAACGGCAAATGGGAGGACTTCGATCCCCTCACGCCGCCGCAGCGCGAGCCGGGCCAATCCGCCCCCGCGCGGGCGCGGCAGGCCTGAGCGCGCCGGTCAGCGCCCCAGCCGGGCCACCATGCGCGGGCCCAGCGTGCGCCGGCGCGACGCATAATCGCGCCACGGATCGGGCCCGGATTGCAGCGTCTCTAGCGCGTTGCGGATGTTGAAGACCGCGCCGCGCAAGTCGTTGCGCTGGTCCAGGGCGTCCCAGGAAATCGGCATGGAGACCGGGGCGCCGGCCCGCGCGCGCACGGCGAAGGCGGCCACGGCGGTCGCGCCATTGCCGTTGCGCAGATAGTCCACGAAGATCTTGCCGCGGCGCCGCGCCTTCGACATGTTGGCGGTGAAGTCGGCCGGTGATTCGCGCGCCAGTTGCACGGCCAGGGCCTGCGCGAACGCCTTCACCGTGTCCCAGGGCTGGGTCGGCCGCAGCGGGGCGACCACGTGCAGCCCCTTGCCGCCGGTGGTCTTCAGGAACGGCACCAGCCCGACATCCTCGAGCAGGGCCTTGGCGCGCCGGGCGCCTTCGACTACAGCGCGCCACGATACGCCCGGGCCGGGATCCAAGTCCAGGGTGATGCGGTCCGCCTTGTCATGGTGCGGGGCGCGCGCGCCCCAGGTGTGGAATTCGATGGCGCCGTACTGCACCAGGGCGAGCAGCCCGGCGACCGACTCGATGATCAGGCCGGTATCGTCCGCCGCCACGCCGTCGGGCAGCGCCGAACTCAAGTGCTTCTGGAAGAAGCAGGTGGCGTCGGCGCCTTCCGGACAACGCAGCAGCGCCACGCGCCGGCCTTCCAGGTGCGGCATCATGTGCGCGCCGATGGCCTCGTAGTAGCGCGCCAGGTCGCCCTTGGTGGTGTCCGGCTCGTGCAGGACCACGCGGTCCGGATGGGTGATGGTCACGCCGGCATGGCGGCTGCGGGTCTTGGCCACGGACTCTCCTTGGGCGGCGCGCGGCGCCACCTGATCGACCGGCCGGGCGATCTCGGCCCCCGCCTGGCTGGCCGGCTTGTCTTCGCGCAGGCCCAGGAACACGGCCTGGCGCAGCAGTTTATCGCGCGTCCAGCCGGCATAGCGTATTTCCGCCAACAGTTCCGGTTGCACCCACGTGATGTCGCGCTGCGCCGCGCCGTGGAAACGCTGTCCGGAGCGGGGCGCTTGCGCAAACGGACTGGTGGCGCGGCGCAGGGGACGCAGGCGGCGGGCCAGCATGTCGAGCGTGCGCGAGTCGAACCCGGTGCCGACCCGTCCGGCATAGTCCAGGCGCTTGCCCTGGCGCAGCCCCAGCAGCAGCGAACCCAGGTGCGAGCGCGAGCCCGCCGGCGCGGTATAGCCGCCGATCACGAATTCCTGGCGGGGCTGGCATTTGAGCTTGAGCCAGGTGCTCGACCGCCCGGCGACATACGCGGAGTCCAGGCGCTTGCAGATCAGGCCCTCCAGGCTGAGGCGGCAGGCCTCGGTCCAGGCCGCCGCCCCTTCGGTGTCGTCGGCGACTTCGAGGCGCTGCGTCAGCAGCAGCGGCGCATCTTCGGGCAGCTCGGCCAGCAATGCCTCCAGCATGGCCTGGCGCTCGGCCAGGGGCAGGCGGCGCAGGTCGCGGCCGTTCCAGTAGGGCAGGTCGAAAGCCACGAAACGCAGGCCTTGTCCATCGCCGTCCAGCGCGTTCTGCAATGCCTGGAAATCGGAGATACCGCGCTCGTCCAGGCAGACGACTTCGCCATCCAGCCAGCCTGCGCCGAGTTCCAGGCGCCCCAGCGCCTCGGCCAACGGTTTCATCCGGGTGGTCCAATCGTTGGCGTTGCGGCTGGCCAGGCGCGCCGTGCGCCCTTGCAGCGCGCACATGATGCGGTAGCCGTCGTACTTGATTTCATATGACCAGCCGGAGCCGCTGGGCGGGCGGTCGACCAGGGTGGCCAATTGCGGCGCGAGATCGCGCGGCATGGCGGCGGCGCGGCCGGGAGGCCGCGTCTTGGCGCCGGACTGGCGCGCCGCCTTGGCGCTGGCGCCGCTTTTGCGCGCCGTGGCCGCCTTGCGCGGCGCGGCGCGCTTGCGCGGGCGGCCGGCGGCGGCCGGCGCGCCCGCCTCGGCATCGTCGCCCGGTACAGTATGCGCGTCGTCGAGCTTGCGCAGCAGCCACTGGTCTTCCTCTTTGCTGATCCGCAGCAGCACCCAGCCGCCCTGCAGCCGCCCACCTTCCAGTTCAAAGCGCAAATGACCGCGCGCGAGGCCTCGCGCCGGATCGCCAGAGGGCTTCCAGGTGCCGCTGTCCCAGATATCGACATGGCCGGCGCCGTACTGGCCCTTGGGGATGTCGCCTTCGAAGCCGCCGTACTCGAGCGGGTGGTCCTCCACATGCACCGCCAGGCGCTTGACTTCGGGATCGCGCGATGGCCCTTTGGGCACGGCCCAGCTGACCAGCACACCATCCAGTTCCAGGCGGAAGTCATAGTGCAGGCGGCGCGCCTGGTGACGCTGCACGACGTAGGCAAGCGGCTGGTCGCGCGGCCGGCGCGCGCGCGCCGCGCCGGCCGGCTCGCCGGTCGAGCTGAAATCGCGCTTGTCGCGGTAGCGGGTCAGCGACCGGTCCACGGCCATGCCCCGTCAGGCCGCCTTGCGGCGGCTGCTGGCCGCGCTGCTCTTGCGCGCGGCCGTCTTGCGGGCCGGCGTCTTGCGTGCGGTCTTGCGCGGCGCGCGCTTGGCTGCCTTCTTGGCCGTCTTCTTGGCCGGCGCGGCCTTGCCGTCGCCGCCGCGGCGCTCGATGCTCTGCTTGAGCATCGACATCAGGTCGATGACCTTGGCCGAGCCGCGCGGCGCTTCCTCGCCCGGTTCGGCCAGTGCGTGGGTCTTGCCCGATTCGATCTTGCGGTCGATGGCGGCGAGCAAGTCGTCGCGGTATTCGTCACGGTAGCGCTCGGGATCCCAGCTTTGCGTCATGTCGTCCACCAGGCGCAGCGCCATCTCCATTTCGCGGGCGCCGGGCGCGTGCTCCTTGCCGTGCGGCAGGTTCAGGTCGTCGGCCGCGACGATCTCGTCCGCATAGCGCATGGTGATCAGCATCAGCGCATCCCCCAGCGGCAGCAAGGCCGCCAGGTACTGCCGCGTGTGCAGCACTACCTGGGCCAGCCCCAGCCGGCCGCTTTTGCGCAGCACTTCGCGCAGCAAGACATAGCCTTTCTCGCCGCGCCGGTCCGGCGCCAGGTAGTAGGGCGTGTCGAAGTAGTACAGCGGCACCTCGGCCGCCTCGACGAAGTCCAGCACATCGACCGTCTGCGTCGCGGCCGTGTTGGCCTGGCGGAAGTCCTCGTCGTTCATGAAGACATATTCGCCTTTTTCGTATTCGTAGCCCTTGACGATGTATTCCGCATCGATGGCCTTGCCGGTGCGCTTGTTGATGCGCTGGTAGCCTACCGGCGCATTGTCGCGCCGGTCGATCCAGTCGAAGTCCAAGCGTCCCGAGCGCGCGGCGGCGTATACCACCACGGGAACATGTACCAGGCCGAAGGTGATGGCGCCTTTCCAGACTGTACGCGGCATATTCGCTCCTTGCGGGCCGCCGGCCGGGAGCCGCGCGGCGCGTGATCTGCCGGCTCGCCAGCAATTTCCGGACCCGCCTCGCCGCGATGGCATCTCTGCTTGCAAAATGCGCGACAAGGTCGCATTTCGCGGCGTGCCGGCGTACTACCATGCATATATGGTCAGGAGAATCCCATGACGACACGCAAACCCGCCAGACCCGCCCCGGCGCGACAAGCGGCCCATCGCGCCGACGCACCGGAAGGCGGCAAGATCCTGCCGCCGCGCGATCCTGTGGATGTGCCGCGCCAGCCGCCCAGGCCGGACGCCAGTACGCCGGACGAGGCCGCCAAGGACAGCCGTCCCGTGCGCGACAATCGCGACGACTCGAACTGGGCCGACGGCTCCAAGCCGCGCCCGCACGCCAAGAATACGCGCACACATTTGCTGTAGCCCGGCCGCCGCACCCCGTCAGCCGGCGCGTAGGAAATGCCACAGGCGCCGCTCGTCGGCGTTGAGCCCGCGCGGGCCGGCGGGCGCCGCGCCGCGCGGCGGCAGGCGCGCTTCCTGGTAGGCCGCCAGGATGGCCGGATGGATATAGCAGCGGCGGCATACTGCCGGCGTGTTGCTCAGGCGCCGCGCGACCTGCTTGACGACCTCGACGATGACGCGCCTGGCTTCGGTTTCGCTGGCGGCCGGCTGTCGCTGCAGCAGCGCGAACGCCATGACCGAGCCGGCCCATGTGCGGTAGTGCTTGGCCGTGAAGGCACCGCCGCCTGCCTGTTTCAGATAGGCATTGACCAGTTCCGAGCGGATGGCGCGCGGCTCGCCGTCCGCGTCGCGGTAATGGAACAGCTCCTGGCCGGGCAGGTCCAGGCAGCGCTTGACCGTGCGTGCGATGCGCGCGTCCGTCACGGTCACGTCGTGCGCCACGCCGCTCTTGCCGGTGAAGCGCAGCCGCAGTTTGTCGCCGGCCACCGCGGTGTGGCGGCGCTTCAGGGTAGTCAGCCCATACGAGCCGTTGGCGCGCGCGTATTCGCGGGTGCCGATGCGTATCAGGGTGATTTCGAGCAGGCGCACCAGCACCGCCAGCACCTTTTCCTGGGATAGCGCGTGGCGCGCCATGTCGCGCGCGACTTGCCTGCGGATGCGCGGCAGGCGGGCCGCGAATGCCGCCAACTGGTCGTACTTGCCGGAATCGCGCAGCGCGGTCCAGTCGGGATGGTAGCGGTATTGCTTGCGGCCCCGGGCGTCGCGGCCGGTGGCCTGCAGGTGGCCGTCTGCCCGGGGGCATATCCAGACATCGGTATAAGCAGGCGGAATGGCCAGTGCGTCGATACGCCGGATCACGTCCCGGTCGACGATGCGCCGTCCGCGCGTGTCGAAGTAGTGAAACCCGCCCGCGCGGCTGCGCCGCCGGCTGTAGCCCGGCATGCGGTCGTCGACACAGACCAGGCCGGCTTCGCCAGGCGCCGGGTACGCAGGTTGCTGCGCTTCAGGTTGTTGCGAAGCTGTGGATACGGAGGTTTTTATGGAAGGTTCCCTGAAAGATCTGACCGTGGCTATTCTGGCGGTGGACGGTTTCGAGCAAATCGAGCTGACCGGCCCGCGCGACGCGCTGCAGGCCCAGGGCGCGCGCACGGCGTTGATCTCGGCCCGGCGTGAGCCCGTGCAGGGCATGCACCACGACCGCAAGGCGGACCGGTTCGATGTCGACCTGAGCTTCGCGGAGGCCCAGCCCGGCGATTTCGATGCCGTGCTGTTGCCGGGCGGCGTGGTCAACGCCGATGAAATCCGCACGCACCCCAAGGCGCGCGAATTCGTGCGCGCCATGCACGAGCAGGACAAGCCGATCGCCGTGATTTGCCACGGGCCGTGGCTGCTGGTGTCGGCCGACCTGGTGCGCGGCCGCACCCTGACGAGCTGGCCGTCGCTGCAGGACGACCTGCGCAACGCCGGCGCCCAGTGGGTCGACCAGGAGGTCGTCGTCGACGGCAAGCTGGTCAGCAGCCGCAAGCCGGACGACATCCCGGCCTTCAACCGCGAAATGCTGCGCGTCTTCCAGGCAGCGGCGGCCCGCTGAGCCGGGCAGGGCGCGGGCCATGCTATGAGCGGCGCGCGCCCGCGCCACGATTGCGCTGGCTCTGCTGGTCCTGGCCCGATCCGACCTGGGTGGCGTGGCCGTCCTTCTTCGATCGGTTCTGGGCGTCGCCGTGGCTTTTCTGCGCTTCGCGCGGGGTGTCGTCCCGGGTGGCGGGAGAAGGCTGGGATTGCGATTTCATGGTGGTGGGCTCCTTGGCCGGCTGCGCAGGAGCAGGAGGCTCGCCGGCTTGCCAGGCCTGGTAGTAATGAGGCAGGCGGGACAGCGCATAGCGCGCGCTGGCCTGGCGGATGGCATTGCGGCCGCCGGAAAACCGGCGGGTTTCGGTATAAACCGTGGGGCGCGCATCGGCCCCGCCGGCGCGGAACAGCCATGCGTAGCACTGGGTTCCGGGTGCGATGCCGTCGGCCGTATCGTCGGTGACGCCTGTATTGGCAATGGCGACCGACGCGGGGCTGAGGCGGCTGGCTCCCAGCGCCATCGCGCGCGCCACCGCTTCGCTGGTGAGGTTGCAGCGCCGCAGGAGGCCGGCGTCGATGCCCAGGCAACGGATCTTGGCCTGCGGGGCGTAGGTGACGAATGCGCAATCGAGCAGTTCGCCGGCGCCCGGCACATCGGCCAGCGTCGCGGCAATCAGGCCGGCCGTGCAGGATTCGGCGGTCACCAGCACCAGCGAGTGTTCGGACATGAAGCGGGCAACGCGTTCGACTTCGTTCATGGCGGATGCTCCGTTAGCGCGCGGCCTGTTCGCCGCCGGTGCGGGCGCCGACGATCATTTCCGTGGCCCAGTTCAGCAGGATGGACGTATAGGATCGTTGCGCCGACTTGTCCGTCAGGGCATGGTCGGCGCCGTCGACGATGCGATGCGTCATCGAATGCGCCTGCCGGAATGCAGAGCGGTAGTTCATGATGGTGGAATGGGGAATGAACGCATCATGCTCGGACTCCACAATCAGCACGTCGCCTGTAAAAGCTTCGCAGGCCGCCAGGGCGCGGTTTTCGTCCGGGCCCACCCGGGTCAGGCGATAGGCCTGCAGGCTCTCGCGGCTCAACGAGCCCTTGGGACGGTCCCATTCCTCGTCGCGATACAGGGCCGGCACGTGCAGCGCCAGCCACTTCACCGGCCGCAAGGTCGACAGGATGGCGGCCAGGTAGCCACCGTAGCTGCTGCCGACCACCGCCACCTCGCTGGCGTCGATGGCGGGGTGCCGCAGCAGGCAGTCGTATGCCGACACCACGTCGCGCAGGTTGTCGGCGCGCGACACGCGCGAGCGTTGTGCCTCGGTGGCGGCATGGCCGCGCAGGTCGAAGGTCAGGCATACGCAGCCCAGACCCGCGATGCTGCGGGCGCGCACCAGGTCGAAGGCCTGGCTGCCGCCCCAGCCGTGCACGAACAGCACGCCGGGGATCTTCGCTTCGGGCGCCAGGAACGTGCCCGACAATTGCTGGCCTTCGACCGGGATGGCGATCGATTCGCTATGCGTCGCCATGCCCCACCACTCCTGCCGATTTGGCGATGCGGCCGACCGCCGGATCATCGTCGTCGAACACGATGCTGGCGCCCGCGGGATGGGCCTGTCCGACGCCGTAGCTTTCGGTGGTGCGCGCGCGCACCCGCGGCAGGGCCGGGTTGTCGCGCAGGGCTTCCAGCGCGCAGATTTCAGCCATGCTGGCGCCGCCGGCCCGCCACGACTGCTCCAGCACGCCGCAGCGGCAGTCACCTCGCGGGCCGCGGCCTTCGGCCACGTCATAGTTGCGGCGCGAGGCAAAAAAACCCGCGTAGCAGCTGGCGACCGCGGCATCGTAGCGGCGCGCCAGTTCAATGGCGCGCTGCAAGGCTGCGGGCCAGCGCTGGGCCGCGAGGCTCTCCAGGCCGCCTCGCACGAACAGGATGTCGGAACCGCCGTAGACCGGCTTGCCAGCGTTGTCACGGGTCAGGCGCTGGGTTCCCACATAGCTTGTCGCCATGCCCGGCAACCGCACCGTGCCGACACTATAGGTGGTGACCGCGTCGAGATGTTCCTCCAGGACCAGCCCGCAGCGCGCGATGTCGTCGGCATTCTGGGCCCGGATCGCTTCCTGCAGTTCCGCGGCATCCCGCACGGTGCGCTGGCCACGGCCCGCCGTGGCCTCGACCGGCTTGATGCGAACGGGACCGGCGCGCAGCAGCAGATGGCCGGCCAATTGGGCATCCTCCAGGGAAAATACGGTGTACCCGGCCAGCACCGCACCTTGCAGGCGCGCCTGCAGCCGCGCCGACCAGCCGGCCGGCGGCGCGGCGCGCGCATCGGGCGGCGTGGGATGGGTAATGGCCTTGGTGGACACAAAATCGTAGGGCACCACACCGCCGTAGAGGTCGGCCTCGCTGCCGATTCCCAGGCGGCTTGCGGCTTCGGCGCCCAGCGTCATGGCCGGCACGTAGTAGAGGCGCTGTCCGCCAGGCGGGCGGCCGGGCGGCTCGTAGTCGACGTCGCAAGCGCAGCCCAGCAGCCCCGCCAGCCGCCTGGCCAGCTCCTGGTGGCTGGCGGTTTCATGGGCGGATGCGCCTAGCCGGCGCGGATAGGCGACGACCAGACCGGGGCGGGCGACGGCATCGGGTGAACGGGACATGGACGGCTTTGCAAGAATCGGACGTTTCCCGCTACGCACGCCGCGTGCCTGACAGGTTCAGCTGTTCACCCAGCGCATGAACCACGCCAGCAAGGCCAGCAGCAATGCCGCCACCGCCCATACCCGGGCGATTTCCCAGATCCTCTTCAGTCCCCGATTTTTCATCTGCAACTCCCTGTTTTTAATGGGAAAAAATTCCCGCCACGACTCCATGAAAGCGCGTGGGACGCAGGTTTCATGCCTGTTGGGGCAAGGGTGCGAGGAAGAAAGAAGTTACAGCGCTGTTCAGCTTGCTGTAAGAAATGCTAAAACAGCGGTTTCGTCTTACTTGTCACCACGGAGATTGCATGCTCGAGTTTTTGCAGACCCTTAGCTGGGCCGCCGTTTTCCAGATCATTCTCATCGACATCCTGCTGGGCGGCGACAACGCCGTGGTCATCGCGCTGGCCTGCCGCAACTTGCCGCCCAAGCAGCGCATGCAGGGCATTCTGTGGGGCACCGCCGGCGCCATCGGCCTGCGCGTGGTGCTGATCGCCTTCGCCCTGACCTTGCTGGCCATTCCGTACCTGAAGATCATCGGCGCGCTGCTGCTGCTGTGGGTCGGCGTCAAGCTGCTGATCCCGGAAGAGGATGCCCATGGCAACATCCAGGGCGCATCGTCGATCTGGGCGGCCGTCAAGACCATCATCGTGGCCGACTTCGTCATGAGCCTGGACAACGTCATCGCCATCGCCGGCGCGGCGCAGACCGCCGACCCGTCGCACCAGATCGGCCTGGTGATCTTCGGCCTGGTGGTCAGCGTGCCCATCATCATCTGGGGCAGCACGCTGGTGCTCAAGCTGATCGACCGCTATCCGCTGGTGGTGACGTTCGGCGCGGCACTGCTGGGCTGGATCGCGGGCGGCATGCTGGTGACCGACGTGGTGATCGTCGAGCGCTTCGGCGAAGTCTCCGGCGCGATGAAGATCGCCGCGGAAGTGGTGGGCGCGCTGCTGGTGGTCGGCCTGGGCCGGCTGTTCGCCGCGCGCAAGAAGGCCGCCGCCCCGGCGCCGCAGGTGAGCCGCCAGGAAGGCTGAGCCCGCGCGCCATCGTCGTGCCGCACGCCGGCACGGCGCCGTACAACGCCTTCGGGCATTGCGCGGCGCCGTGCCGGTTTTTTTTTGGGGCGCATAACCACATATCGACTAAGTATTTTTCAGGCGTCGCGCGCCGATGACAGAATCGGTCCGTTCCATTGCACGGACGATTTCGACCATGACGATCCTGATGCTGGCTGGCAGCCCTTCGCGGCAGTCGCGTTCTTCGGCCTTGCTGCGGTATGCGGCGCGGCGCCTGGCCGCGCGCGGGCTGGCCAGCGGCGAACTGGGCCTGCATGACCTGCCGGCCGAAGACTTGATCGAAGGGCGCCACGACGGAGTGGCCGCCGCTTCGCTGCGCCGGCGCGTCGCCGCGGCGCAGGCGCTGCTGATCGCGACGCCGGTCTACAAGGCTTCGTTCGCGGGCGGCCTGAAGGCCATTCTCGACTTGCTCGACGAAAAGGCGCTGGCCGACAAGATCGTGCTGCCAATCGCCACTGGCGGTAGCAGCGCGCACCTGCTGGCGGTGGAATACGGCCTCAAGCCCGTGCTGTCCGCGCTCGGCGCGCGCCACATCCTGGCTGGCATATACGCCACTGACCGGCAGGTAGCCGTGCAAGGCGAGGAGGTAGCCATCGACGGCGACGTGCGCTTGCGGCTGGATACCGCCGTCGACCACCTGTGCGGCCATCTGGCGAGCGCGCCGCCGGCGCAGGGCTACGACTTGGGGTACCTGGCCTTGAAAGCGCGATTCAGCATCTGACCCGGAGCCTCGTCCCATGGCCGCTACACCCGCTCGTTTCCTGCGCCGCGCCGCCGCGTTGTGCCTGGCATGGCTGGCCATCGCGCCGGCGCTTGCCCAGGACGCCGCGACCCTGCGCATCGGTTTCCAGAAATACGGCACGCTGACCATCCTGAAAGCGCTCGGAACCCTCGACCAGGCGCTTGCCGCGCAGGGCATCGCGGTCAAGTGGACCGAGTTCCCGGCCGGTCCGCAGCTGCTCGAAGGCCTGAATGTCGGTTCCATCGATTTCGGCACCGTGGGCGAATCGCCCCCCATCTTCGCCCAGGCCGCCGGCGCGCCGCTGGTATACGTGGGCAACGAACCGCCGGCGCCTGACAGCGAAGCGATCCTGGTGCCGCGGGACTCGCCGATCCGCGCGGTGGCCGACCTGAAGGGCAAGAAGGTCGCGCTGAACAAGGGCTCCAATGTGCATTATCTGCTGGTCAGACTGCTGCAGCAGGCCGGCGTCGCCTACCGGGACGTGAGCGTGGCCTACCTGACGCCGGCCGATGCGCGCGCGGCGTTCGAGCGCGGCGCGATCGACGCCTGGGTCATCTGGGATCCGTTCCAGGCAGCGGCCGAATTGCAGCTGGGCGCCCGGGTGCTGGCCGACGGCAAGGACGTGGTCAATAACTATCAGTTCTTTCTCGCCTCGCGTGCCTACGCGGACCAGCATCCGCAAGTGATCCGGACCGTGCTGGAAGAAATCCGCAAAGGCGACCTGTGGGCGCGCGAGAACCCCAAGGAAGCCGTCGACCTGTTGCAGCCGGTGCTGGGGTTGGAACGCGCGGTAGTGGAACTCGCGGCGCGGCGCCTGGCGTATGGCGTGCAGCCGGTCACGCGCGAAGTGTTGGCCCATCAGCAGGACATCGCCGATACCTTCCACGCGCTCCGGCTCATTCCCCGCAAGGTGGACGTGTCGCAGGCCGCGCCGGCCAATCTTCCATAGCCGCTCTCATCTCATCCGGAATCCCGCATGAATGTCTTCTGGTTTATTCCTACGCACGGCGATTCGCGCTACCTGGGCACCACCCACGGCGCCCGCGCCGGCAGCCATGATTACTTCCGCCAGGTAGCCGTGGCGGCCGACACGCTGGGCTACGACGGCGTGCTGCTGCCGACCGGCCGCTCCTGCGAAGACGCCTGGGTCGTGGCCTCGAGCCTGATCGGCGCGACCCGGCGGCTCAAGTTCCTGGTCGCCATCCGCCCGGGCGTCAGCTCGCCGCAGTTCGCGGCGCGCATGGCGGCGAGCTTCGATCGCATGTCCGAAGGCCGGCTGCTGATCAACGTGGTCACCGGCGGGGACCCGGCCGAACTGGAGGGCGACGGCCTGTTCGTCGACCACGATGAGCGCTATGCCATCACGGCAGAGTTCCTGCGGATCTGGCGCGGCATCCTGCAGGCCAGCCACCAGGGCGGGGCGTACAGCCACGAGGGCCGCTGGCAGGTGTCCAGGGGCGGCAAGGTCATCTACCCGCCGGTGCAGTCGCCGTATCCGCCGCTGTATTTCGGCGGCTCGTCGGAGGCGGCCCACGAGCTGGCGGCCGAGCAGCTCGATGTCTATTTGACCTGGGGCGAACCGCCGGATGCGGTTGCCGCCAAGCTGGCCGACATGCGCGCCCGCGCGGCGCGCCGCGGCCGCACATTGAAATTCGGCATCCGCCTGCACGTAATCGTGCGCGAAACCGAGCAACAGGCCTGGGCAGCCGCCGACGACCTGATCCGGCACCTGGACGACGATACGGTGGCCGCCGCGCAGGCGGCGTTCAGCCGCATGGATTCGGAAGGGCAGCGGCGCATGGCCGCCTTGCATGGCGGCCGCCTTGGCGATGCGCGCGGCGGCAGGGCGCACCTGGAAATCGCTCCCAACCTGTGGGCCGGCGTCGGCCTGGTGCGCGGCGGCGCTGGCACGGCGCTGGTCGGCAGTCCGGAAATCGTGGCCAGGCGCATGCGCGAGTACGCGGACCTGGGGATCGACACTTTCATCCTGTCCGGTTATCCGCACCTGGAAGAATCGTACCGTTTCGCCGAGCTGGTGTTCCCGCTGCTGCCCGGCAAGGCGCCAGCGCAGTCCGGGGCGGGGCTGCTCAGCGGCCCGTTCGGCGAGGTCATGGCGACCGGCCTGGCGCCCGCCAGGGCGGCGGGCTGATGGCGCGCCTCATGGCCGGCGGCTGGCGGCAGCGCGCCTTGCCCTGGCTGGTGCCGGTGGCGGTGCTGGCATTGTGGCAATGGTCGGCACAGGCCGGCTGGCTGTCTTCGCGCATCCTGCCCGCCCCATCGGCAGTGGCGCGCGCCGGCTGGGAGCTAGCGGCGTCGGGCGAGCTATGGGAACACCTGCGCGTCAGCGCGCTGCGCGCGTCGTGGGGCCTGCTGCTGGGCGGCGGGCTGGGCCTGGCGCTGGGGCTGCTCAATGGGGCGTCGCGCCTGGCCGAGACGCTGCTGGACACCAGCCTGCAGATGGTTCGCAACATCCCGGTGCTGGCGCTGATCCCGCTGGTGATCCTGTGGTTCGGCATCGAGGAGGCCGCCAAGCTGTCGCTGCTGGCGCTGGGCGTGTTTTTCCCCATGTACCTGAACACCTTCCATGGTATCCGCTCAGTCGATCCGGCGCTGATCGAAATGGGGCGCTCCTACGGGTTGGGCGGCTGGCGCCTGTATCGCGACGTGATCCTGCCGGGCGCGCTGCCCGCGATCCTGGTGGGGCTGCGCTTCGCGCTGGGGCTGGTGTGGGTGATCCTGATCGTCACCGAGACGATCTCGGCCCAATCTGGCATCGGCTACATGACCATGAACGCGCGCGAATTCCTGCAGACCGACGTGGTGCTGCTGGGCATCCTCCTGTATGCGCTGCTGGGCAAGCTGGCGGACCTGTGCGCGCGCGGACTGGAGCGGCGCCTGTTGCGCTGGAACCCCATGTATCGCGCGGCCTGATGCCGCGACAATGGAGAGCCGGGCATGTTCGTCAACCTGAATGAATTCGAGTATCTGCAATACCTGGATGGCGCTCGGCGCGAGCCTTCGCGCGAGGATGCGCCGCCGCCGGCCCCGGCGCGCGCGGGCGTGCGCATCGGCCTGCGCGGCCTGTACAAGCACTACGGCGCGCGCACGGTGCTGGACGGGCTGACGCTGGACGTCGCGCCTGGTCAGTTCGTCGCGGTGGTGGGCCGCAGCGGCTGCGGCAAGAGCACGCTGCTGCGCCTGCTGGCGGGCCTGGAGCCGCCCGCGGCAGGACCCGATGGCGCCGGCGACCCGGCCGCCGCGATCCGCCTGGACGGGCACGTGCCAGCGGACGCCGGCGAGCAGGTGCGCATCATGTTCCAGGACGCCCGCCTGCTGCCCTGGCGTCCGGTGCTGGACAACGTTGCCATCGGGATGCCGGCCAGCGCGCGCGGCGCGGCCGCGGCCGTGCTGCGGCAGGTGGGCCTGGGCGAGCGGGGCGCAGAATGGCCCGCGGCGCTATCGGGCGGGCAAAAGCAGCGCGTGGCGCTGGCCCGCGCGCTGGTGCACCGGCCCGGCCTGCTGTTGCTGGACGAACCGCTGGGCGCACTGGATGCGCTGACCCGCCTGGACATGCAGCAACTGATCGAAGACCTGTGGCGGCGCGACCGCTTCACTGCGGTCCTGGTGACTCACGACGTCGAGGAGGCGGTGGCGCTGGCCGACCGCGTCCTGGTGATCGACGCAGGCCGCATCGTGCTGGACCAGCCCGTGGCGCTGGCCCGGCCACGCCGCCGCGGCGCCGCCGCCTTTGCCGCGCTGGAGGCGCGCGTGCTGGACGCCGTGCTGGGGCGCGGCGTGCCGGCGCCGGCATTGGCGCCCGTTATTCCCATCGGCCGCCTGAGGCTGGCCGTCTAGCACCGCCCATCACTGCAAGGAGCATCGCCATGAGCATTCAATCCATCAACGCGCGCAACCAGTTTCGCGGCCGCATCAAGGAAATCATCCTGGGGCCGGTATTGTCGGAGGTCGACGTGGACACGCCGGCTGGCACCGTGACTTCGGTGATCACCACGCGCTCGGTCAAGGAACTGGACTTGCAGGTCGGTTCCGAGGTCTTGGCCTTCGTCAAGGCGACCGAAGTCTCGGTGGCGAAACTGTAGACGGGCGGGGTCGATGTGAGCATCGAACTCAATTGGTACCTGCCGTCGCACGGCGATTTCCATGGGCTGGCCAATAACCAGCTTGGCAGCCCGCACGGGCACATGCGTCCCAACAGTCCCGCATACCTGAGCGATGTCGCGCGCGCCATCGAGTATGCCGGCTTCAATGCCGTCCTGATTCCCACCGGTCCTACCTGCCACGATGCCTGGGTGGTGGCGGCGGCGCTGTCGCGCGCCACCACGCGGCTGAACTTCCTGGTCGCTTTCCGGCCCGGTTTCGTGCTGCCGGCGGTCGCCGCGCAGACGGCGCAGTCGCTGCAACGGCTCACCGGCGATCGGCTGTTGTTGAACGTGGTTACCGGCGGCAGTTCGGCGGAGCAGCGCGGCTATGGCGATTTCCTCGACCATGACCAGCGCTACGCGCGCACCGGCGAATTCCTGGAGATCGTGCGCCGCCTGTGGGCGGGCGAGCGGTTCTCGTATGAAGGCACGTACTATCGGTTGCGCGATGCCCACTTGCGACGACGGATGGAGCGAGTGCCGCCGATCTATTTCGGCGGTGCCTCGGCCGCGGCGGAAGCCGTCGCCGCGCGCCACAGCGACACCTATTTGTTCTGGGGCGAACCGCCGGCCATGGTGCGCGAGCGCATTGCATCAGCCGACGAGCTGGCCGCCGTACATGGCCGCAAGCTGCGGTATGGCTACCGGGTACATGTCATCGCGCGCGATACCGAGGCGCAAGCATGGGCCGAGGCCGAACGCCTGCTGCGCGAGGTCTCCCGGACCGATATCGAAAACGCGCAACGCCATCTGCGGCGCAGCGAGGCCACCGGCCAGGCGCGCATGGCCAGCCTGCATGCGGGCCGGCCGCCCGATCGCGCGCGCGACCTGGAGGTTTATCCGAACCTGTGGGCCGGCGTCGGATTAGTGCGCGGCGGCGCCGGCACGGCACTGGTGGGCAGTCACCAGCAAGTCGCCGAGCGCATCGAGGAACTGCACGCCGCGGGCCTGGACAGCTTCATCTTCTCGGGCTATCCGAATCTGGAAGAAGCGTTGCGCTTCGGCGAGGCGGTGGCGCCTTTGCTCAAGTCACGGCAACCCGGACCCTTGCGCGCGGCGGCCGGGCGCTGACCCTTGCAATGGAGTACCTGGCATGTCTATTGAATTCAATTGGTTTCTGCCGACTAGCGGCGACGGCCGGCATCTGGTCGACAACACCAGCGTGGCGGGCGTGCGCGAGGGGGGCCAGCGAGAACCGCGCCCGGATTATCTGGTGCAGGTTGCGCGCGCCGCCGAGGCCGTCGGCTTCCATGCGGTGCTGATGCCCACCGGCGCAGCGTGTGAAGACGCCTGGCTGCTGGCTGCAGCATTGGCCCAGGAAACCGCGCGGCTGAGGTTCCTGGTCGCGCTCCGGCCCGGGCTCGAGCTGCCGGCCTATGCGGCACAGAAGGTCGCGACCCTGCAGGCGTTCACGGCAGGACGGCTGCTGCTTAACGTGGTCACCGGCGACGACCAGGACCAGCAGGAGGCATACGGGGATTTCCTGCAACATGACGAGCGCTATGCCCGCACCGCCGAATTTCTGCAAGTAGCGCGCCGTATGTGGGATGGCCCGGGGCAGGACTTCGACGGCCGGCACTACCGCATCGACGACGGCGGCTTGCGCCGGCCCCTCGAACAGGCGCCAGCGGTGTATTTCGGCGGAGCCTCGGCGCCGGCCGAGCAGGTGGCGGCACGCCATGCCGACGTTTATCTGCTGTGGGGCGAGACGCCCGCCATGGTGCGCCAGCGGCTGGAGCGGATGGCGCAGCTGGCCGGCCGCCAAGGCCGCCGGCTGCGCTTTGGCATGCGCCTGCACGTGATCGCGCGGCGTAGCGAAGATGAAGCGTGGGCCGAGGCCGACCGCTTGTGGCGCGGCGTGGCGCCGCAGGCCATCGAGCGGGCGCGCGCCGTACTGGGAGCCAGCCAGTCGGTCGGCCAGGCGCGCATGCCGGGGCTGCATGCAGGCAAGACGGTGCGCACCGTGCGCGACCTCGAAGTGGCGCCCGGACTGTGGGCGGGCGCAGGATTGGTGCGAGGTGGCGCGAGCACGGCGCTGGTGGGCGATTACGAGCAGGTGGCCGTGCGCCTGCGCGAGTACCGCGACCTGGGCGTCGATACCTTCATCTTGTCCGGCTATCCCAATCTGGAGGAAGCCTGGCGTGTCGGCGAGAACGTGTTGCCCCGGGTTCACTAAGCCGGCCGGCGGCAGTGTGGCGGACACCCGGCATCAACCCCGCCCGTGTCGGCGAGGTTCATGCCGGGTGTCCGCGTTCAGGCCGCGGCGCGCCGGGGTTGCGCGGCCGCTTCGTCGACACCCACTCCCAGGCTGGCCAGCAGGTGCGCGCGCAGCTCGGCGGCCTGGGTTTCGCGGCGTGGATGGCTGGCCGGCAAATCGACTTGCAGGTCGACACTGAGTCGGCCTTGATCCAGGACCAGAATGCGCTCGGCCAGCTGGATGGCCTCGTCGACGTCGTGCGTGACCAGCAGGACGGCCGGCCGATGGTGCTGGCACAGTCGGCGCAGCAGCGCATGCATGCGGATGCGCGTCAGTGCATCGAGCGCGCCGAAGGGCTCGTCGGCGAGCAGCAAGCCAGGCGCGCGCGCCAGTGCCCGGGCCAGCGCGACGCGCTGCTGCTCGCCGCCGGACAGTTCGCCGGGCCACGACAGCTCGCGCCCGGCCAGGCCGACCTGGCCGAGCACTTCGCGCGCACGCGCCGCCGCGCCGGCGCCATCGAGGCCGAACGCGACATTGTCCAGCAAGGGTTTCCAGGGCAGCAGCCGGGCGTCCTGGAATACTACCGACAGCCGCTCCGGCACGTGCAGGGCGCCTGTCCCGCTGGCTTCGTGGTCCAGGCCGGCCAGGGCCCGCAGGAAAGTGCTCTTGCCAGAGCCGCTGCGGCCCAGGAGCGCGACAAATTGACCGGCCCGGATATCCAGGTCGATGGCGTCCAGCACGATGCGCGAGCCGAAGCGGCGCGTCAGGCGGCGCACGGTCACGGCGGGCGAGGCAGTCAATTGTCCAGTGTCTTGCGCCATCTCAGCACCTTTTTCTGCAGTACCCGGACCAGGGCGTCCGACGACAGGCCCAGCGCTGCGTACAGCGCCAGTCCCACGATGATGATTTCGGTCTGCCCGTAAGTACGCGCCAGTTCGATCATGTATCCGATGCCGCGGGTGGTATTGACCTGCTCGACCACCACCAGCGCCAGCCACGACGAGGTGACCGCGAAGCGCAGGCCCAGCAGGAAGCCAGGCAATGCGCCGGGAAAGATCACATGCCGGATGAACTGCCCGCGGCCGACCCCGAGCGTCTGCGCCAGTTCCAGATAGCGGCTGTCGATACTGCGCAGGCAATCGTGCGTCTGGATGTAGATCGGTACGAACACGATGAGCGCGATGGTCGTGATCTTCATGCCTTCGCCGATGCCCAGCCACAGCATCAACAGCGGTATCAGGGCCAGGGTGGGGATGGCGCGCTTGATCTGGACCGGTCCGTCTATGATGTACTCTCCGATGCGGCTCAGGCCGGCCACCAGGCCCAGCAGGCCGCCCGCCAGCACGCCCCAGAACAGGCCCTGCAGCGCGCGCCACAGCGACGTCTCGAAGTTGTCCCAGAGCCGCCCTGACGCCGCCAGTTCGGCCGCGGTGCCGGCCACGACCCAGGGTGGCGACAGGGTGCGGTGGTCGATCAGGCCTGTGTACGAGCCCAGCGTCCAGATCGCCAGCAGCAGCAGCGGGCCAATGGCCGACCCGTAGCGCCAGGGCCGGCCCAGGGCCAGCCGCGCGACGGGCCGCCGCGCGACCCGCTCAGTGTCGGGCGCCAGAACGGCGGCAAGGATCGGCGCCTGGCTCATGGTGCCTCCAGCGCGCCTGCTGCCACCGCTTCATAGCGGCGGTCAAACAGATCTTCTGCATTGAGGCGCGGCTTGCCCGTCTCCCTGGCCAGCAGGTCGATGGTGGCCTGCTGGCGCGCGATTACTTCAACCCAGCTGGCGGGAATATCCGGCTCGCCGGCTGATTGCACCAGGTGGCGGCCGTCCGCCGGCGATAGCCCTTGCTGCTCTACGTAGTAGCCACGGATCCATTCGTCCGGATGTTCGTAGATCCAGCGCGCTGCGCGCGCCCATGCCCTGACGTATTCGCGTGCCGCGGCGGCCTTGGCGGGATCGTCGAATACCGATTGCAGGCCGTACAGGTACCAGGGGTCGTCGCGCAGGCCGTGCGGGAGGAGGCGCGCGCCATCCTTGCCGTAGTTCAGCAAATAGCGAGGCTGGTTCGCCTCGGCGATCGGCGCGGCATCGACCAGGCCGCTGGCCAGCGCGCTGACATAGACGTCGCCGGTGCTGGGCATCTCTACCAGCGTGACATCGCGCTGCGTCAGGCCGGCTTTCTCCAGGACCCGCAGCACCAGCGCGCCCTGGGCCTGGCCTGGGCTGTAGGCGATCTTCTTGCCGCGCAGGTCGGCTATGCTGGCGATGCGCGCGCCGGGTGCGATGCCGAGCTTGTAGATCGGATGATTGAGCGGATCACGGCGAAAGCCCGCCGCGACGATCTTGACCGGCAGGCCGGTCCACGTGGCATGGATAGGCGGGATATCGGCAACGGCGCCCAGGTCCAGCGCGCGCGAACGGAATGCCTCGGTGGTGCGGGGCCCGCCGCTGATATTGGCCCATTCGATCTTGAACGGCAGCCTGGACAGCTCGCCCGACAATTCCAGCGCACGCTGGGTTTTCGGGTCGCCGATGCGCAGTACAGTGCCGGGCGGCACCGTGTCGGGGATCGCATGCTGCGCGGCCTGGGTCGTGGCGCACAGCGCGGCTGCGGCCAGCAGCAGGGCCGGGCGCCAGCGGCGCGCACCGATCATGATGAACGCAAGCGATGTCATTGTGGCAGAACCTCCGGGAGAATGCGGACCACTGTTGGCGCCATGCCGGCCCGCGTCCAGCCATTCTGTCGGAATGCAGGGACGCCACAAACGGTTTAATCTTCATATTGTTATGACGGCCGCAAGCCGTGCCGCGCGCGGTTCGCCAGGCATTTGCTCATGCCTGGCGCAGGCTTGACGGCGCGTGCGGCAGTAACTTAGTGTCATCGGGTTTCTTCAACGGAGGTAACGCATGCAAGCAAGCTCCGACTCGGTACATGATCCCGGCGCGGATGAATCCCCGGCGCAGCCGAATCCCCGACGCGATTTCCTGCGCCGCGGCGTGGCGGCCGGCGGCCTGCTGGCCGCCACCGGCATCGGCGCGGCGCGCGCCGCGCCGGCCGACGCCGACGCGCCGCTGGCCATCCCGCCCTGGACCCGCGCGCCAGGCGCGCCCAACGGGGCCCAGCCCTATGGCCAGCCGTCGGCCTTCGAAAAGCACGTGGTGCGCCACCTGCGTCCCAACGACAAGCAGTACATCTCGTCGTCGACGCGCTCGCCGCTGCAGGAACTCGACGGCATCATCACGCCCAACGGCCTGTTCTACGAGCGCCACCATGGCGGTGTGCCGGCGATCGATCCGGCCGAGCACCGGCTCGCCGTGCACGGCCTGGTCGGCTCGCCGCTCTTGTTCACGGTCGACGACTTGCGGCGCTTTCCGTCCGAGTCGCACATCTATTTCCTGGAATGCTCGGGCAATCCCGGCTACAACGTCTACGGCAAGACCGCGGCCGAAGCCAATGGCCTGGTCAGCTGTGCGGAATGGACAGGGGTGCCGCTGCGCACGGTGCTGGCCGAGGCCGGCGTGCAGCCGCAGGCCAAGTGGGTGGTGGCCGAAGGCGCCGATGCCGCGGCCATGACGCGCAGCATCCCGCTCGAGAAATGCCTGGACGATGCGCTGCTGGTGTATGGCCAGAACGGCGAGCGCCTGCGGCCCGAGCAGGGCTATCCGCTGCGCCTGCTGCTGCCCGGCTACGAGGGCAACATGAGCATCAAGTGGCTGCGGCGCCTGCACGTGACCGACGCGCCCGTCTATTCGCGCGAGGAAACGTCCAAGTACACCGACCTGATGCCAGATGGCAGCGCGCGCCGTTTCACGTTCTACATGGAAGCCAAGTCGATCATCACCGCGCCGTCGGGCGGGCAGCGGCTGGCGCAGCGGGGTTTCCACGAGATCCGCGGCATTGCCTGGAGCGGGCGCGGCAAGATCACCCGCGTCGAAGTGTCGGTCGACGACGGCGCCACATGGCACGACGCGGCGCTGCAGGAGCCGGTGCTGTCGCGGGCCATCACGCGTTTTCGCTTTCCATGGGACTGGCAGGGGCAGCCCGCCGTGATCCAGAGCCGCGCTACCGACGAGACCGGCTACGTGCAACCCACGCTGGAGGCGCTGGTGGCGGTGCGCGGCGTCAACGGCGTCTATCACAACAACGCGATCACGCCCTGGCGCGTGGCGGCAACCGGAGAGATCACCAATGCGCGCATCAAGGCATCCTGAAGCGTCCGCGGCGCGCTCCGCGCGTGCGCGGTGGGCCGTCGCGGCATTGTCCTGTGCCTGCGCGGCGACCGCGGCAGCCCAGCAGGCGCCGGCCGCCGGCCGCTACGGCATCGGCACGCCCTTGAGCGAGGCGCGCCTGGCTCCCTGGAACATCGATATCGCGCCGGACGGCCGCGCGCTGCCGACCGGACAGGGCAGCGTGGCGGCGGGGCGCGCGCTGTACGAGGCGCAGTGCGCGGCGTGCCATGGCGCAAAGGGCGAGGGCGGGCAGGGCGATCGCCTGGCCGGCGGCGCCGGCACCCTGGCCAGCGCCAAGCCGGTGCGCACGGTCGGCAGCTACTGGCCTTATGCGACCACGCTGTACGACTACATCCGGCGCGCCATGCCGCTGCAGGCGCCGCAGTCGCTCAGCAACGACGAGGTCTACTCGGCCACGGCATACGTGCTTCACCTGAACGGCCTGCTGCCGGAAGACGCCACCCTGGACGCCGCCGCGCTGCGCGGCATCCGCATGCCCAATCGCGACGGTTTCGTCGACGACCCGCGGCCGGACGTGGCCGCCGCGGCGCAGCCGGCCCCCGGCAAATAGGCGGCCGCCTGGCGCCGCCGGTTTGGCGCGGCGCCAGGCGGACCTATATCATGGCGTCGGCGCCTCATCGGGCGCCGCGCTGCGGCGGCCCGCGCTCCAGTGGCCGCACGTCTCTCGCCAAGGAGGTCGCCACGTGGTCGAGCCAGCAAGTTCCGCCAGGTCTTTGGGTATGTATTTCGATTCGGCGCTGCCGCGCGCGCGACTGGCCGTGCCCTGGACGATGTTGGCTTGCTGGGTGGCGCTGCTGCTCGTCCTGTGCGCGGTTCCGGCGGCGCATGCCGCGCCGGCCGGGACTGCCGCGCCCGTCGGGCAGGCCGCCGAACTGACGCCGGACCGCCTGGCCGACCTGCTCGCCGACCCGGCGGCGCGCGACCAGATCATCGAGCGGCTGCGCGCCCAGGCGCCCGCGTCGGGTCCGGCCGCCGGATCGGGGCCCGCCCAGGCGCCATCGCTGCCCGCCCGCATCGCGCACGGCGCTCAACTGTTCCTGGCGGGCATGGCGGCGCACGCCGAGCGCGCGGTCGACGACCTGAGCGCGCTGGCGCGCGGCACCGGCATGTCGCCGGAGCGCCGCGACGAGCTGGCCGTCACGCTGCTGGGACTGGCCGTCGTGGCGGTCGCCACCATCGCGGTGTTCCTGTTGCTGCGCGCCATCGCCGCGCGCGCTTACGCGCGCATCGACGCATGGATGGGGCAGCCGCCCGCTGTGCCGCCGGGTCCCTCGCGCCCGGGCGGGCTGGCGCTGGCCGGGCGGCGCGCCGGCGCCATGCTGGGCGCGCTCGCCATCGACCTGGCCATCGTCCTGCTGGCCGGCATGGCCGGCTATGCGGTGGCGCGGTATGGCACCGGCGCACGCGGCACCGTCAGCACCGCCCAGTCCTTGTTCATCAACGCCTATGTGGCGGTCGAGATCGCCAAGGCGCTGATCCGCGGCGTGTTCGCCACCCGCTATCCCAGACTGCGCCTGTTCGCCATGGCCGACGACGTGGCCCGCTACTGGAACGACCGCCTCGGGCGCATGGCGGCCGCATTCGGCTACGGCCTGATGCTGGTCGAGCCGCTGGCCAAGTCGCTGCTGTCGCCCTCGATCGGCGAACTGGCCGGGCTGATCATCATGCTGGCGGCCTATGGCTACGCGGTGCGCGTCGTATGGCGCAACCGGCAGATACTGCGCGAGCGCCTGGAACAGCGCGCCGAACGCGCCTCGGCGAGCTATTTCGGCACCCGCTTCCGGGTCCTGGCGCGCGCCTGGCATGTGCTGGCGATCGGCTATTTCACGGTATTGCTGGTGGTCAGCCAGGTCGACCCGGAGCGGGCCCTGCCGTTCATGGTGCAGGCCACGCTGCAGTCGCTGGTGGCGCTGGCGGCGGGCGCGCTGCTGATCATGCTGCTGGCCGGCGCCCTGGCGCGGCGCATCGTGCTGCCCGAGGACGTGCGCCGCAGGCTGCCCATGCTGGAGGCCCGCGTCAATGCCTATGTGCCGGCGGCGCTGCGCGGCCTGGGCATCCTGATCCGCATCGTCGTGGCCTTGTTCGTGCTCGACGCATGGCGCGTGTTCGACCTGTCGAGCTGGCTCGTATCGGACGCTGGCGCGGCGGCCGTGCGGGTGGTGGTCAATGTCGCCATCGTGCTGCTGATCGCCGCGGTGGCATGGACGATCATTGCCAGCATCATCGAGCATCGCCTGAGCCTGAGCGAGGGCGGGGCCATGCCGACGGCGCGCGAACGCACGCTGCTGTCGCTGTTCCGCAACGCGGCGCTGATCGTCATCGTGACCATGACCGTGCTGGTGGTGTTGTCGCAGATCGGGGTCGACATCGCGCCGTTGATCGCCGGCGCGGGCGTGGTCGGCCTGGCTATCGGCTTCGGGTCGCAGAAGCTGGTGCAGGACATCATCACCGGCGTCTTTATCCAGCTCGAGAACGGCATGAACCAGAACGACGTGGTCCAGGTCGCGGGCATCTTCGGCACAGTGGAAAAAATCACCATCCGCTCGGTCGGCATCCGCACGCTGGACGGCGGCTACCACCTGATCCCGTTTTCCTCGGTGGATGTGGTGTCCAACCACATGCGCGATTTCTCGTACCACCTGGGCGAATACACCATTGCCCACCGCGAGAGCGTGGACGATGCCGTGCAGCACCTGCGCAATGCGTTCGACGAACTCATGCAGGACGAACTGCTGGCCCCCGAGGTGCTGGAAGACATCAGCATTCCAGGCGTCACCGCGCTCAGCGAGAAGGGCGTCACCATCCGCGTGCTGATCAAGACCACGCCTGGCATGCAGTGGGCGGTGCAACGCGGCTACAACCGGCTGGTCAAGAAGCACTTCAACGCCGCCGGCATCGAACTGCCGTACCCGCACACCGTGGTGTATTTCGGCCAGGACAAGAGCGGCTATGCGCCGCCGGCCAATGTGTTCGTGCAGCCCGAGCGCCCCGACGAGGGCCGCAACGCCCGCGCGGCCGGCCATACGCGGCGCCGGCTGTCGCGCGAACAGGGCACGGCGTCCGAGGATGTGCTGGGCAACGAGCTCGACCGGGTGGCGGACGATCCCGACGCCCGGCCGCAGTCGGCGTAGTCCGGTCGCGCCGGCGCTAGCGCATGCCGAGCAGGCGCTCGACCTCGCGCGCCAGCGTGACCAGCCGCGGCCCCAGGTCGGCGGCCCGTGCCTTGTACGGGCCGTCGCCGGACGGCACGCCGCAGTTGAAGACATACAGCAGCGATTCGTGCTGGCGGCACAGCGGCACGGCGAAGCCATAGGCATCGGGGCGCCACTGCAGGTTGTTGCCGCAGTAACCCTTGCGCTCCAGGTCGCGTTGCGCGCCCGCCAGGGCGGCAACGTGCTGCCCGTATGCGCGCGGATCGGCGACGCGCAGCTGGTTGAGCACGGCGACGCGCTCGGCTTCCGGCACGCGGCTCAGCCAGGCCTTGCCGGCCGCGCTGGCCAGCATTGGCAGCGCGGCGCCGATGTCCGGACGCGTCTGCAAGCGCTCGTTCGAGCGCGCCGTCTCTACGTAGACCATTTGCAGCCGGTCCCGCACCACCAGGGATACGGCGCCGCGCGCATGATCGGCCAACTGCTTCATCAGGGGCCGCGCGACCTGGCGGATCTGCATGCTGGCCAGCAGCGGATGGCACATGGCCAGCACCGAGGCGCCCAGCCGGTAGCGCGCGGTGGCGGGATCGCGCTGCAGGAAGCCCAGTTCGACCAGCGTGTGCGTCAGGCGCGCGACGGCGCTGCGCGACAGGCCGGTCTGTTGCGCGAAGTCCTTGTTGGCCAGTTCCGGCTGGTCGGCCTTGAAACAGGCCAGGATGTCGATGCCATGCGCGAGGGTGCTGGCGAACTGGGTGTCGCGTTCGCTGGATGAGCTCATGTGTTTTGGTCCGCCCGCTCGAGCAGGGCTTCGACGCGCGCCACCAGTTGCGCCAGCCGTGGGGCGATGCGCCCTTCCAGCTCGCCGGGCTTGAGGCGCGCCGCCGGCAGGCCGCAGTTGAAGACCAGGATGCGGCCATCGATGGCGCGGCGCAAGGGCACCGCGACGGCATGCACGTCCGAATGCCAGTCGCCCGCGGACAGGCAATAGCCATGCCGCGCATAATCGCCGCGGGCGCGCTCCCAGGCCGGCGCATAGCGCTTCCAGGCCGCCGGGTCGCGGCTGCGCAGCGCCTGCAGGATCGGGGCGGCGGTGGCGCTGTCGCACTGGGCCAGCCAGGCGCGCCCCATGGCCGAGGCGAGCAGCGGCAGCAAGGCGCCGATATCCGGCCGGAACGCGATCGCATCGTGGCCGCGGCAGGTTTCCAGGTAGACCATGTGCAGGCCGTCGCGCATGCCCAGGGAGGCCGAGCCGCCGGCCTGGTCGGCCAGGCGCTTCATGAGAGGGCGCGCCAGTTGGCGGATTTTCATGCTGGCCAGCAGGGGATAGCTCAGCGACAGTACCGCCGGACCGAGCCGGTAGCGCCGCAGCCGGCTGTCGTATAGCAGCAGGCCGCGCTGCAGCAGCGTATAGGTCAGGCGCGATATGGTGGCCTTGGAAAGCCCGGTGCGCTCCGCCAGTTCCTTGTTGCTGAGCACGGGTTCGCCGTGCCTGAACGTCTGCAGGACCGACAGGCCATGGGCCAGGGTGGTGGCGAAAGCGGGATCCGGGTGGCGTCCGGAATGGGGGGGAGGTGTCATTGCCAGGGTGGCCGGGAGGTTCGCCTGCCTGGAATGATAGCCGCTACCCGTATTGCTGTGTTCAAGATATCAAAACAAACGTCTCGAATCTGCAAGCGTTTTGATAGTCTGCCAGGCATCGACGCCAAGGGCGCTTGCCGCCGCAGGACTACGCAAGATGATCAGAGATCCCGATAGCTTTTCCGCATTCCTCGACTCGTTGCGGCGCTTCGTGCGTGAGCGCCTGGTGCCGCGCGAAAGCGAGGTGGCCCGCGCCGATGCCGTCCCGGACGACCTGGTGCGCGAGATGGCCGGCCAGCATATGTTCGGCTATTCGATTCCCACCGAGTACGGCGGCCTGGGCCTGACTACCGAAGAGCTGGTGCTGGCGGCGCTGGAACTGTCGCAATGCTCGGTGGCCTTCCGGGCCCGGGTCGGCACCAACACTGGCATAGGCTCGGAGGCGCTGGTGGCCGATGGGACGCCGCAGCAGAAGGCGCGCTATCTGCCGCGCCTGGCCGCGGGCGAGATCACCGGTTCGTTCGCCCTGACCGAGCCGCAGGCCGGCTCGGACGCCACCGCGCTGCAGACCACGGCGCGCCGCGACGGCGACGTCTATGTATTGAATGGCGAAAAATGCTTCATTACCAATGCGCCGCTGGCCGGCCTGTTCACGGTGATGGCGCGCACGGACGCATCGCAGCCGGGCGCCGCCGGCATATCGGCATTCCTGGTCGAGCGCGGCACGCCCGGCCTGTCCACCGGGCCGGCGTACGACAAGATGGGCCAGGCCGGCTCGCCTGTTTCCTCGGTGCATTTCAGCGATTGCCGGGTGCCGGCCGAGAATCTGGTCGGCGGCCGGGAAGGCATGGGCTTCAAGACTGCCATGAAGGTCTTGAACAAGCAGCGCATCCACCTCGCGGCGCTGTGCGTGGGGCCGGCCATCCGCATGCTCGACGACGCGGTGGCGTTCGTCGCCGAGCGCCGCCAGTTCGGCCGGCCGCTGATGGATTTCCAGCTGATCCAGGCCATGATCGCCGATTGCCAGACTGAAATCCACGCCGCGCGCGCGCTGGTGCTGCAGACTGCGCGCGAGCGCGACGAGGGCAAGGACGTCGCGCTCGCGGCGTCGATGTGCAAATACTTCGCATCCGAAATGTGCGGCCGCGTGGCCGACCGCTGTGTCCAGATGCACGGCGGATATGGCTACGTCGCCGATTACGCGGTGGAGCGCTTCTATCGCGATGTCAGGCTGTTCCGCCTTTACGAAGGCACCAGCCAGATCCACCAATTGACGATTGCCCGGCAGACGCTGACGCGCGCCGGATACACGCCGGCCCGCTGAGCGGCATCCAGGGGCCGCGTCCACGACATACAAGACGGCCCCCACCAGGAGACAAGCATGAAAAGATTGGCAAAATGGGTTGCCGGCACCGCCATGGCGCTGTCGGCGGCATGGCCCGGCCTGGCCGCGGCGGCCTATCCGGAACGTCCCATCCGCTTGATCGTGCCGTTTGCGCCGGGCGGATCGACCGACATTCTCGGCCGGCTCCTGGCGGACGCCTTGCCGCCCATCCTGGGCCAGCCCGTGATCATCGAGAACAAGCCGGGCGCCGGCGGCAATATCGGCGGCGACCTCGTGGCGCGGGCCGAACCGGACGGCTATACGCTGCTGCTGGCGGCCGCGGGCCCGACGGTCATCAATCCGAGCCTGTACCGCGACATGCCGTTCGATCCTGCCAAGGACCTGGCGCCGATCAGTTGCATTACCCGCGAGCACAACCTGATGGCGGTCGGGCAATCGGTGCCCGCCACGACGCTGGGCGAGTTCCTTGATTACGCCCGCGCCAATCCCGGCAAGCTGTCGTTCGGGTCGCCCGGCAATGGTTCTCCCGCGCAATTGGCCGGCGAGCTGCTCAAGCAGAAGACGGGCATTCAGATGGAACATGTGCCCTACAAGGGCACCGGACCGGCGGTGACCGACCTGATCGCGGGGCACATCGCCGTCATGATCGACAACATGCCAGCGCTGTTGCCGCACGTCCAGGCCGGCCGGCTGCGCGCGCTGGCGGTACCCAGCGACGCGCGGGCCGCGGCCGCGCCCGATGTCCCGACGTTCGAGGAGGCCGGCGTGCCAGGCTTCGTGGTCATGGCGTGGAAAGGTTTGATGGCCCCTGCCGGCACGCCGGACTCCGTGGTCGACCGCCTGAGCGCCGCGATTTCCCAGGCGCTGGCCGATCCCAAGCTGCGCGAGCGCCTGCAGGCGATGGGCGCGGAGCCGCTCGGCAGTACGCCGCAGCAATTCGCCCAGCAGATTGCATCGGAAACCGCCTGGTGGCGCGAGCTGGTCCAGTCCACCGGCACCCGGATCCAGTAGGGGCAGGCATGAGATTATCGCTATGCAAATTATGGCCCGTGGCGTGGGCGGGGTTGTTGCTGGCGGCGGCCGGCAGCGCCGCCGCCGCGTACCCGGAGCAGCCGATACGGCTCATCGTCCCTTATGCGGCGGGCGGCGGCACCGATACCGCGGCACGCATGTTGGCCAAGAAGCTGGCGCCGCGCCTCGGGCAGCCCGTCCTGGTGGAGAACAAGCCGGGCGGTGCCACCCAGATCGGCACTGCCTATGTGGCGCGCGCCAGGCCGGACGGCTACACCTTGCTGATGGGCACCGCCAACCTGGCGACCAATGCCGTGCTGTACCAGGATCTGCCGTACGACGTCGCCACGGACCTGACGCCGGTGGCCTGGGCAACCGATGTGCCGGTATACGTGCTGGCGCCGGCCGGCGGCGACATTGTCGACCTGGCCAGCCTGCGGCGGGCCGCGGGCCAGGGCGCAGGCCTGGCTTACGCCACCGCCGGCGTGGGCAGCATTCCGCACCTGGCTGCCGAGATGTTCGCGCACCAGTCCGGGATTCCATTGCGGCACATTCCGTACAAGGGCAGCGCCGAGGCCGTCGCCGCGCTGGCCGGTCGCCAGGTGCCGCTCAGCTTCGACAACCTGCCGCCGGTGCGGGCGCAGATCGACGCCGGCCGGGTCGTCCCGCTGGCCATCGCCGCTGCGCAGCGCAACCCGCTGCTGCCCGAAGTGCCGACCCTGGCGGAGTGGGGTTACCCGCTGATTGCCTCGTCCTGGTGGGGAGTCATGGCGCCCGCCGGCACGCCCGCGAGCATCGTCGGTACCCTGAACCAGAACATCGATGCCGTGCTGGCCGACCCAGAGGTCCGCGACTACTTCGTCCAGCAGGGCATGCGGCCCATGGGCGGCGCGCCCGGCGAGTTCGGCCGGCACATGGCGGAGGAGACACGCAAATGGCGCAAGGCCGTCGAGCAGGCGGGCGTAAAGGTGGAGCAATGAGCGGGATGGACACCACGGGAAAGCGGGGCCATGCCGTCGATATCGGCCAGTTGCGGCAACGCGTGCGCCGGTTCGTCGACGAAGCAGCCATTCCGCTTGAATCGCCCGCGCTGGCGCACGATGTGGCGGCCCTGGATGCGGCTGTCGCGCGGCTGCGCAAGCGTGCGCGCGAGGACGGCATCTACGCACCGCAGTTGCCGCCGCACTGGGGCGGCCTGGGACTGGACTGGCGGCAATGCGCGGCGGTCCTGGAAGAAGCGGGGCGCGGTTTCCTGGCGCCGGCGGCCATGAACTGCGCGCCGCCGGACCAGCCCAACATGCTGACTTTGCTGGCCATTGGCAACCCGGCACAGCAGGCGCGCTATCTGGGGCCTTTGGCGCGCGGCGAAGCCCGCGCCTGCTTCGCCATGACCGAGCCGCCGCCGGGCGCGGGCTCGGATCCCGCCATGCTGGCTACCCGGGCGGAGCGGCGGGGCGGCCGCTGGGTGCTCAATGGCCACAAGATGTTCATCAGCGGCGGCGTGGGCGCGGCCTTCGCCCTCGTGCTGGCGCGCACCGACGCCGGCGCCACCCTGTTCATCGTGGACACCGATGCGCCGGGCTACCGGATGGTCCGCGACATCGGCATGGCGACCGGATACCAGGTGGGCGGCCACGCCGAGATCCTGCTGCAGGACTGCGAGGTAGGCCAGGATGCCGTGCTGGGCGAGCCGGGCAGGGGGTTCGAGTATGCCCAGCTGCGGCTGGAGCCGGCGCGGCTGTCGCACTGCATGCGCTATATCGGCCGCGCCGTGCGGGCGCTGGAACTGGCGCAGCGCTACGTACAGCAGCGCGAATCGTTCGGCGCCCGGCTGGCCGACCTGCAGCAAGTGCAGGCCATGATCGCCGATTCGCACATCGACCTGCATGCCAGCCGGCTCATGACAGCCGATTGCGCGGCCGCCCTGGACGCCGGCCGGTCGGTCAAGCACCTCTCGTCCATGACCAAGGTCTTCGTGTCCGAGGCGGTCAGTCGCGTCGCCGACCGCGCCGTGCAGATGATGGGAGCGCTGGGCATTTCCGACGAGACGCCGGTGTCGATGATCTGGCGCGAATTGCGGCCGTTCCGCATCTATGACGGCGCCAACGAACTGCACCGGGCCACCCTGGCGCGGCGCATCCTGCGCCCCGCGTCGCCGCTTCTTTCGACAGGAAAATCATGAACATCCCGCCATTTCTCGCCTATCGATTGCACGCGCCGGCGGCCGGCGCGCGGCCCGACGGCCGCTTCGAGACCCTGCATATCGGCGATCTCTCGCCGGGCGAGGTTGTCATACGCGTGGCGTACGCCGGTCTCAATTACAAGGATGCACTGGCCGCGGCGGGAGAGGGGCGCATCATCCGTGCCTATCCGCGCATCGGCGGCATCGACCTGACCGGGCGAGTGGTGGCCTCGGCCAGTGGCGTCGTGGCGGCGGGCCAGGAAGTCATCGTGCACGGTTTCGGTATCGGGGTCGACTGCGACGGCGGCTACGCCGAGTATGCCCGCGTGCCCGCCGACTGGGTCATGCCGTTGCCCCGCGGGCTGGACCTGCGCGACGCCTGCGTACTGGGCGCGGCCGGCTATACCGCCGGCCTGGCGCTGCACTGGATGGAACATAACGGCTTGGCGCCGGCGCAGGGCGAGGTGCTGGTCACCGGCGCGACTGGCGGGGTGGGCAGCATCGCGGTCGACATGTTCAGCCGCTGTGGCTATCGCGTATGCGCCATGTCGGGCAAGCCCGACGCCGCCGAGTACTTGCGGCGTCTGGGCGCCTCGGAGGTGATCGCGCCGGCGCCCGCGCCGGCGTCCGGCGGCAGGCCGCTCGAGAGCGCGCGCTGGGCCGGCGTGGTCGATTCCGTCGGCGGCGAGGTGCTGGCGCGCGCCCTCAGCGCGCTCAAGCCCGAGGGCATCGCGGCGGCCTTCGGCAATGCCGGCGGGGCGCAATTGCCGACGACCGTGCTGCCGTTCATTCTGCGCGGCGTCAAGTTGCTGGGCATCAACGCCAATAGCCCGATGCCCCTGCGCCAGGAGGTGTGGGGCAAGATCGCCACCCGCTACCGGCCGGCCCGCCTCGATGAGATCGCGCAAGTCATCGAGCCCGCCGCGCTGCCGCAGTCGCTCGACGCCATGCTGCGGCGAGCCAGCCGCGGCCGCACTGTCGTCGAATTTTCCTGAACCCGGTTCCGCCACCTGCCATGACCTCCCGCACCGAGCTTTCCCGTCTATTCCATCCCCGCAGCATTGCCGTCGTCGGCGCGTCCGCCACGCCCGGCAAGATCGGCGCGATGCCGCTCGCCCTGCTGCGCCGGCACGGCTACGCCGGGCGCATCGTGCCGGTGAACCCGCGCGGCGGGACCATCCTGGACTTGCCTGCCTGCCCCGACCTGGCCGCCCTCACGGAGCCGGTGGACCTGGCGATCCTGGCCGTGCCGGCGGAGCAGGCCGCCGACGCGCTGGCCCTGGCGCGCGCCGGCCAGGTGGCAGGCGCCGTGGTATTCACTTCGGGCTATGCGGAAACCGGCGACGCGGGGCGGGCCCGCCAGGCGCGCCTGGAGGCCGTCGCGCGCGAGCGCGGCATCCGCCTGCTGGGCCCCAACTGCCTGGGCTTCATGAATGTGCGCGAGCAGGTCTACGCCACGTTCTCGCCGGCGCCGATGAATGGCGCCGTCGCGGCCGGCGACATCGGCATGGTCTCGCAGAGCGGCGCGTTCGGAGCCTATGCCTACAGCATGGCGCGGGAACGCGGCCTGGGGCTGTCATACTGGATCAGCACCGGCAACGAATCGGATCTCGACGTGCCGGACTGCATCTCATGGCTGGTGGACGATCCGCATACCCGCGTCATCATGGTCTACATGGAAGGTTGCCGCGATGGCGCGAAACTGCGCCAGGCCCTGGCGGCGGCCCGCCAGGCCGGCAAGGCCGTGGTGGTGGCCAAGATCGGCCGCACCGCCGCGGGCGCGCAGGCGGCCGCTTCGCACACGGCTGCGCTGGCCGGCGACGACGCGGTCTACGACGCGCTGTTCCGCCAGTACGGCGTGGCGCGCGCGCACACGATCGACGAGTTCTTCAATCTGGGCTACGCGCTGAGCGCCTGGCCGCAACGGCTGGCTGGGCGCCGGCTGGGCATCATCACGATTTCCGGCGGGGTGGGCGCGCTGATGGCCGATGACGCGCAGGACGCCGGGCTGGCGCTGCCCGCGCCGGCGCAATCCGTCAGCGACCGGCTGCTGGCGCGGGTGCCTTTTGCCAGCGCGCGCAACCCAGTGGATGTGACCGGCCAGGCGGTAGCCGAGCCGGGCCTGTTGCTGGAGACGGCCGACGATATGCTCGCCAGCGGCACCTATGATGCCCTGGCAGTGTTCCTGGCGGCGGCGGGCTCGCTGGATTCGCTGTGGCCGACTTTCGAGTCCTTCGTGCGGGAGCTGCGCGGGCGCCATCCGGCCGTGTCGCTGTCACTGTGCGCGATCTTCCCGCCGGCGCGGCGGCAGGCGCTGGAGGCGCTGGGGTGCCCGGTCTTCACCGATCCCAGCGCGGCCATCCGGACCTTGGGCGCCGTGGCGGCCATGGACGACGCGCCCGAACCCGCGCTCACGCGCGAGCCGCCGGCGGCCGCCGTGGAACTCCCCGCCGGCCCCGGCGCGCTCAATGAAATCGAGGCGCTGGCGCTGGTCCGCCAGGCCGGCATCCCGACGGTGGACGCGCGCCTTGCCGCCAGCGCAGACGAGGCCGTCGCCCAGGCCGACGCCATCGGCGGCCAGGTGGCGCTCAAGATCGTGTCGCGCGACATCCTGCACAAATCGGATGTGGGCGGCGTCCGGCTGGCCTTGCAGGGCGCCGGGCAGGTGCGCGGCGCGCATGCCGACATCATGGCGGCGGTCGGGCGGCAGGCTCCCCGGGCGCGCATCGATGGCGTGCTGGTCGCGCCGATGGCGCCGCGTGGCGTGGAATGCATCCTGGGCATGCACCGCGACCCCGTGTTCGGGCCGGTGATCATGTTCGGGCTGGGCGGCGTGTATGTAGAGATTCTGCGCGACGTCAGTTTCCGGCTGGCGCCGTTCGGACACGACCAGGCCCGCGCCATGATCGCCGGCCTGAAAACCTATCCGCTGTTGTGCGGCGCGCGCGGCGCGCCGCCTTGCGACCTGGACGCCCTGGCCGACGCGCTGGTGGCATTGGCCGCGCTGGCGCACGCGGCGCCAGGCCGCGTCGAGTCGATCGAAATCAATCCGTTGCTGGCGCTGCCGCGGGGCCAGGGCGTATTGGCGCTGGATGCAGTGGTCGTCGCGGGCTAGGGCCTGTCCACTCTAGAAGCAGTCCCGCACTAGCCGGGAATCGGACGGCAGGCCAGGCGCGCGGGCGTTGGGGCCACTGCAAAAATCGCGGCGCCGGATTACATTCACGGCAAATGTATGAAGGCGAACCATGCGAATACTGGTTATCGAGGACGAGCGCAAGCTTGCCGGCTACCTGCAGAAGGGCCTGGCCGAACAGAACTTCGTGGTTGACGTGGCGCGCGACGGCGTCGACGGCTGCCATGCCGCGCTGGAGCTCGACTACGACGTGGTGGTGCTGGACGTGATGCTGCCGGGCCTGGATGGGTTCGAGGTGCTGGCGCGCCTGCGCCGCTGCAAAAGCACGCCGGTGCTCATGCTGACCGCGCGCGACCGGGTCGAGGATCGCGTGCGCGGCCTGGAAGGCGGCGCCGACGACTACCTGGTCAAGCCGTTCGCCTTCTCCGAGCTGCTGGCGCGCATCCATGCGCTGCTGCGGCGCGGCCGCGGCCAGGAGCCGGCCGTGCTGGCGCTGGACGACCTGGAGCTGGACCTGGTGCGACGCAAGGCCCGCCGGGCCGGCGTGCGGCTCGACCTGACCGCCAAGGAATTCACGCTGCTGGCCCTGCTGCTGCGCCGCCAGGGGCAGGTGCTGTCGCGCACGCTGCTGGCCGAGCAGGTCTGGGACATGAACTTCGATGGCGATACGAATGTCATCGAAGTGGCGGTGCGGCGCTTGCGCGCCAAGCTCGACGACCCGTTCGAGCGCCGGCTGCTGCACACCGTCCGCGGCATGGGCTACGTGCTGGAGCTGCGCGAACCATGATGCGCCGTCCCGCATCCATCGAACTGCGGCTCACCTTGCTGCTGGGCGCCATTGCCCTGGCCGTATCCAGCGTGGCCGGCTGCATGCTGTTCTGGGCTTTGCAGCGCGAGGTGCAGCGCCAGCAGATCACCGAAGTGGCCGGCAAGCTGGAACTCATCGAGCATTTGATCGGCATGCAGGCCGGGCCCGGGCCGTCCGGGCACTTGGCGACCACACTGGACAACATCCTGGCTGGCCATGGCCAGCTGCGTGCCTGGATCACCGGCGCCGATGGCCAGCCGCACTACGGCGGGCCGGCGCCGCGCGTGCTGCGGGCCGGCCCGGGCGACGAGGTGTTGGTCGAGACCAGCGACGGCCAGCGCATGCGCGGCCTGCGGGTCGCCCTGGAGGCGGGGCCTTTCGACCGCGCCGCGCTGACCGTGGCCATCAGCACGCGGCCTGGCGGGCAATTCCTGTATACCTACGCGACCGCGCTGCTGCTGGTCTGCGGACTCTGGGTCGGGGTGACGGTGATGCTGGGCGCATGGGCCGTGCGGCGCTCGGTGGCGCCCTTGCGCCGCCTGTCGGCGCAGGCGGCGCGCATCGAGCCCGGCAACCTGGCCGTGCGCCTGCCGCAGCAGGAGGGCGATGCCGAACTGCATGAGTTCGTCCGCACCTTCAACCAGCTGCTGGATCGCCTGCAAGCCGCCTACCAGCAACTGGAAGGCTTCAATGCCGACGTGGCGCACGAGCTGCGCACGCCGCTGGCCACCTTGATCAGCGGCACGGAGATCGCCCTGGGCAGCGAGCGCGGCGCCGCCGAGCTGCGCGAGGCGCTGGCCTCGAACCTGGAAGAGCTCGAAAGCCTGCGCGCCCTGGTCAACGATATGCTGTTCCTGGCGCGCGCCGACAGCGGGGAATTGGCGCAGGACCTGCAGCCGGTCGACATGCGCGGCGAAATCGCGCGGGTCGCCGATTACTACGAGGCGGCGCTGGAGGCGGCCGGCCTGGCGCTGCGCATCGAAGGGCAGGGCGACGGCGCGGCGCTGGCCAATCCGAGGCTGTTGCGCCGGGCGATCGCCAACCTGGTGTCCAATGCGATCAAGGCGGCGCCGCGCGGCAGCGTCGTCCGCGTCACCCACGCGGCCGCAGGCGCCAGCATGCGGATCAGCGTGCACAACACGGGCCCGGCCATTGCGCCGCCGGCCTTGTTGCGCATCTTCGACCGTTTTTACCGCGCCGATGGCGCGCGCGGCGGGCGCGCAGCGGGGCATGGGCTGGGATTGGCCATTGTGCGGGCGATCGCGCGCATGCACGGCGGCGATGTGTTCGCCGCCTCCGGCGCGCACGGGACCGAAGTCGGTTTCAGCATTGCCGCGCGCCAGATTACAGAAACGTAATCTGGCCGACAGCTTGGCGTCGGGCTGGCGCCGCTAGAGTGCCCGCATGACTGCATTTTTCGATCTCGCGGGCCGCGGGCCCGCCTCGGCGCCGCGGCGCCGTTTCGTCCAGGGCCTGGCCGCCGGCGGCCTGCTGGCCGGCGCCGGGCTGCGCCATGCCGGCGCCTGGGCGGCTGCCGCGCCGGGGCCCGCAGTGCTGTCCGGCACCCAGTTCGACCTGGAAATCGGCGAATCGCCGGTCAACTACACGGGGCGGGCGCGCCGCGCGACCACGGTCAACGGTCGGCTGCCCGCGCCGGTGCTGCGCTGGCGCGAGGGCGACCACGTTACTTTGCGGGTGACCAACCGGCTGCGCGAAGACACCTCGATCCACTGGCACGGCATCCTGCTGCCCAGCGACATGGACGGAGTGCCGGGCCTGAGTTTCGCGGGGATCCGGCCGGGCGAGACCTTCACCTACCGGTTCCCGGTGCGCCAGAGCGGTACATACTGGTACCACAGCCATTCGGGCCTGCAAGAGCAGACCGGCCTGTACGGCGCCATCGTGATCGAGCCGCGCACGCCCGAGACGCCCCGCTGGGACCGCGACTACGTCGTGCTGCTGTCGGACTGGACGGACGAGGATCCGGCCGAGGTGTTCCGCAAGCTGATCGTGATGCCGGACTACTACAACCGCATTCGGCCCACGGTAGGCGACCTGGCCCGGCAGGCGCGCCAGGCCGGCTGGGGGCAGGCGCTGGATGAGCGCCTGATGTGGCAGCGGATGCGCATGGACCCGACCGACCTGGCCGATGTCTCGGGCGCCACCTATACCTACCTGACCAATGGCCGCTCGCCGGCGGGCAACTGGACCGGGCTGTTCCAGCCCGGCGAGAAGATCCGGCTGCGCTTCATCAACGGCTCGGCCATGACCTATTTCGACGTGCGCATTCCGGGCCTGAAGCTGACCGTGGTGGCGGCCGACGGGCAGCCGGTGCGGCCGGTGGAGGTCGACGAGTTCCGCATCGCGGTGGCCGAGACCTACGATGTGATCGTCGAACCGGACGAGGCGCGCGCCTATACGATTTTCTCGCAGGCCATGGACCGTTCCGGCTATGCCCGGGCCACGCTGGCGCCGCGGGACGGCATGCAGGGCGAGGTGCCGCCGCTGGATGCCGTCCAGGTGCTGGGCATGGCGGACATGGGCATGCGCCACGACATGGGCGGCACGGCGCACGGCGCGCCGTCCACGGACCACGGCAGGGACGGCATGGGCCATGGCGTGAAGGGCATGGCCCACGATATGGCGGGCATGAGCCATGGCGGGCATGACGGCCATGGCGGCGCAGCCGGCCACGGCAGCGGCGTGGACGCCGGTGGCATGGTCGAGGTGCGGCATCCGTATCCGGCCGAGCGCGGCGTGGCGAATTCCATGCTGCCCGAGGTGGTGTCGACCCGCCTGGACGACCCGGGCGTGGGACTGCGCGACAACGGCCGCCGCGTGCTGACCTACGCGGACCTGCGCTCGGCCACGGTGCCGGCCGACGAGCGGCCGCCCACCCGCGAGATCGAGCTGCACCTGACCGGCAACATGGACCGCTACCTGTGGTCTTTCAATGGCGTGAAGTTCGCCGATGCCAAGCCCATCGTGCTGCGGTACGGCGAGCGCGTGCGTTTCGTGCTGGTCAACGACACCATGATGACGCATCCCATCCACCTGCACGGCTTATGGAGCGACCTGGAATCGCCCGATGGCGCCTTCCAGGTGCGCAAGCACACCATCAGCCTGAATCCGGCGCAGCGCATCAGCTATCGCGTCAGCGCCGACACGCGCGGCAATTGGGCGTATCACTGTCATTTGCTGTATCACATGGAAGCCGGCATGTTCCGGGCCGTGGTCGTGGAGTAGCCGCATGGATCATCGTTCCTTCATCCGGGCCGGCACGCTGGCCGCGGCCTTGCTGGGGTTGCTGCTGGCCTGGCCGGCCGGGGCGCAATCGAGTCATGCCGGCCACGGCATGGACCAGGGTGGCGCGACCGGGCCGGCCATGCCTGCCCCGGCAATGGAGCACGCGTCCATGCCCGGCATGGCGCACGGCCCGGCGCCGGCGAGTGGCGATTCCGGCGCCCTGCCGGCGGGCACGCTGCCGTCGAGCGACGGCACGGGCCCGCGCGGCTATGACGATTACGGCATCCACGCCCACATGATGGACGGCATGACCGCCAGCCAGTTGCTGTTCGACAAGTTCGGCCTGGCGCACGACCGGGAGGGTCGCACCGGGCTGCAATGGGACGGCGAATTCTGGGTGGGACGGGGCCTGGACCGCTTATGGGTCAAGAGCGAGGGCGAGCGCATGGGCGGCGCCTCGGCCGCCAAGATCGAGGCGTTCTGGAGCCGCGCCGTGTCGCCTTACTGGGACGCGCAGGTGGGCGCCCGGCGCGATTTCGGCACCGGCCCGAAGCGCGACTGGCTGGCGTTCGGCCTGCAGGGCGTGGCGCCGTACGAGATCGAGACCGAGTTGACCGCCTATGTGGGCAAGGCCGGCCGCACGGCGCTGGGGCTCAAGGCGGAGTACGATCTGCTGCTGACGCAGCGCCTGGTGTTCACGCCGGAGATCGAGGCCAGCCTGTATGGCAAGGACGATCCGGCGCGCGGCATCGGGGCCGGCCTGGCCGATGCCGCGCTGACCCTGCGGCTGCGCTACGAAATCACCCGCCAGTTCGCGCCCTATGTCGGTGTATCCTTCGGCCGCAAGTTCGGCCAGACGGCGCGCTATGCCAGCGAAGCCGGCGAGAGCCGCTCGGAGCGCGCGCTGCTGGCGGGCGTGCGCATCTGGTTCTGAATGCCGCCACGACGAGACTTCATATCATGCCAACCTCCATCTCCCGTTCCATGTCGACCCGCCGCCGCCTGCTGGCCGGGCTGGCACTCGCTCCGGCGGCGGCCTGGGCCCGCGCCCCGGGGGCCGCGGTGCAGGTCTGGAAGACGCCGACCTGCGGCTGCTGCCAGGATTGGGTCGCCCACCTGCGTGACCACGGCTTCCAGGTGCAAGTCAACGAGGTCGACGACACCTCGGCGATCCGCGCGCGGCTGGGCATCCCCGCGGAGTATGGCTCGTGCCATACCGGCCTGGTGGACGGCTATGCCCTGGAAGGCCACGTGCCGGCGCGCGACATCCAGCGCCTGCTGCGCGAACGCCCGGCGGCGATCGGCCTGGCCGTGCCCGGCATGCCGCTGGGCTCGCCGGGCATGGACGGCCCGGAGTACGAGGGCCGCAAGCATCCCTACGACGTGCTGCTGGTGCGGCGCTGGGGGCTGACTTCGGTGTTCCAGGCCTATCCGGCCTAGGGCCTGCGCACTTTAAAGCCTCCCCGCAAGGCGCTAGCCGGCCGCCGCTCCGGCCCGGGTCCGGCCCGGCGTATCGCCAGCGCCCAGGTCCCAGTACAGGCCGGTCATCAGGGCCAGCGCCTCGCGCAGCAGCTCCGGCGGCAGGTGTTCATTGGGCGCGTGCTGCGAGCAGCCCGGATACGAATGCGGCACCCACACCGTGCGCAGGCCGAGCACGTCCGTGAAGATATCGTTCGGCAGCGAGCCACCCAGGTTGGGCAGCACGGCCACTTTCTTGCCGCTGGTGCGCTCCAGCGAAGCCACGGTCCAGCGCACCCACGGGTCGTCGGGGTCGATGCGCGTGGCCTTGAACATGGTCTCGCGCGTGGCCTGCACTTGCACCATGGGAAAGCCCTGGCGGTCCAGGTGGCGGCGCAGGGCGGGCAGCAGCGCGTCCGGGTCCACGCCCACCACGAAGCGCAACTGGCAGCGGGCCCACGCACGCGGCGGAATGGCATTGACCGGCGTATCGGGGTTGCCCGTCTTGTAGGCCAGCACCTCGAACGAGCACCAGCCGAACACGCGCTCGGCCGGCGACAGGCCGGGTTCGCCCCAGCCGGGCTCGATCTCCGGGCCGTCCGCGCCGCCGTCGACCTCGCAGTCGGCCAGCGCGCGCCGCACCGCCGGCGGCAAGCCGGCCGGCACCCATTCGGGCACGCGGATCTGGCCGCTGGGCGACACCAGGGTGGCAATGGCGTGGGCAAGCTGGATGCCCGGGTTGGAGATCAGGCCGCCCCAATTGCCCGAGTGGTGCCCGCCGGCGCGCGCCTCGATGCTGAGGTCGAAGTTCAGGCTGCCGCGCGCGCCCAGGAATACGGTGGGCCGCTGCGGGCTCAGGCGCGGGCCGTCGGAGGCAATCAGCAGGTCGGCGGCGAATCGTTCCCGCTGCTGTTCGCAGAGTTCGCGCAGGCCCGGCGAGCCGGTTTCTTCGCCCATTTCGACCAGGTACTTGACGTTGAAGCCGAGTTTGCCGCGGGTTTGCAGCACCAGCCTGAGCGCCTCGATATTGATGCTGTGCTGCCCCTTGTTGTCGGCGATGCCGCGCCCATACCAGCGGCCGTCGCGCTCGGCCAGCGTCCAGGGCGACAGGCCGGCATGCCATTCCGGCTCCAGCCCGCGGATCACGTCGCCGTGGCCGTAGCCGAACACGGTGGGTAGGGCAGGGTCCTCGATGCGCTCGGCGAACAGGAATGGCGCGCGCGCTTTCTCGTGCGTGAGGATGCTGCACGCGAACCCCATGGCCTCGAACGCCGGCCGCATCTCCGTCTCCAGGTAGGCGGACAATTCGCCGGCGCGGTCGGGGTTCTGGCTTTCGGTGGCAATGGCCAGGCGGCGCGCGAGCAGGTCGCGGAAGGCGCCGGAATCGAAACATTGCTGGGCGCGGGCGATGGCGGTTGAGCGGCTCATGGCTGGACGGCTCCTCGTGGTGATGGCGAATAGAGATGGCAGGCCACCAGCGCATGCGCCTGCGGCAGCAGCGCGGGGCGCTCCTCGAGGCATTGCGGCATGGCGTGCCGGCAGCGTGGGTGGAACGGGCAGCCCGGCGGCGGCTTGAGCGGGTCGGGAAACGACAGGCCCAGGCCCGTGTCCGGAATGCCCAGGCCCGGCTCGGGGGTCAGCACCGAGGCCAGCAGCGCCTGGGTGTAGGGATGGCGCGGCTGGCGGAACAGCTCGGCGGCCGGCGCGGATTCGACTACCCGGCCCAGATACATGACGGCCACGTCGGTGGCGATGTGCTCCACCACCGCCAGGTTGTGGCTGATGAAGACATAGGTCAGGTCGAACTCGCGCCGCAGGGTCATCAGCAGGTTCATGATCTGCGCCTGCACCGACACATCCAGCGCCGAGGTCGGCTCGTCGCAGATGACGATTTCCGGGTTCATCACCAGCGCCCGCGCGATGGCCACCCGCTGGCGCTGGCCGCCGGACAGCTGTCCGGGCGTATTGCCCGCCAGGCGGGCCGGCAGCCCGACCCGTTCGAGCATCTCGATGGCCTTGTGCTGGCGCGGGTTGGCGATGCCGTGCACTTCCAGCGGCAGCGACACGATCGCGGCGATAGTGCGGCGCGGGTTCAGCGAGGAATACGGATCCTGGAACACCGGCTGCACGCGCCGCGCCAGCGCGCGGCGCGACAGCTCGCGGATGTCCCGGCCCTCGATGTGCACCGCGCCGCCGGTGGGCGGCAAGAGGCCCAGCAGCAGCCGCGCCAGCGTCGATTTGCCGCAGCCGGATTCGCCCACCACCCCGAGCACGCCGCCGCGCCCGACCGTCAGGTCCACGCCGTTGACGGCGTGCAGGGTGCGGCGCGGCTGGAACATGCCAGTCTTGACGGTGAAGCTGCGGCTGACGTCCTGTGCCTGGATGAGCGTGTCCATCAGCCGGCCTCCGTATGGATGCAGCGCCATTCGTGGCCGGGCGGCGCCCGGTGCACCGGGATTGCGGATCCGCAGGCCGGCTGGGCGTGCCGGCAGCGCTCCCGGAAGGCGCAGCCGGCCAGGTCACCGACCAGCGCCGGGACTACGCCGGGGATGGTGCCCAGCGGCGCGCCGGGCGGCGTGCGGCCGGGCACCGGGATGCAGGCCAGCAGCCCCTGGGTATACGGATGGCGCGGCCCCGCGAAGATGTCCGCGACCGGCCCCTGTTCGACCACCTGACCGGCATACATCACCGCCACCTGGCGGGCGATGCGGGCCACCACGCCGAGGTCATGGGTGATCAGTACCATGGCGATGCCCAGCTCGGCCTGCAGGTCGGCCAGCAGGCGCAGGATCTGCGCCTGGATGGTCACGTCCAGCGCCGTGCTGGGCTCATCGGCGATCAGCAGCTCCGGCCCGCACATCAGGGCCATGGCGATCATCACGCGCTGCCGCAAGCCGCCCGAAAGCTGGTGCGGGTATTGCCCCAGGCGCTGTCCGGCCGAGGCAATGCCGACTTTTTCCAGCAGTTCCACGGCGCGCTCGCGCGCCTGCGCGGCGCCGGCGCCACGGTGATGGCGATAATGCTCGGCCAGCTGCTCGCCGATGGTGTAGGCCGGGTTCAGGGCGGTCATGGGCTCCTGGAAGATCATGGCCATCTTGTTGCCGCGCAGCGCGTTGACGCGGCGGCGCCCGGCGCGCGACAAGTCTTCGCCCAGCACGGCCAGGCGGCCGGTGCTGCGTCGCGCCGTCCGGGGCAGCAGCCCCATGATGGCCAGCGAGGTCATCGACTTGCCGCAGCCGGATTCGCCCACCAGGCACAGCGTCTCGCCGCGCCGGACCTGGAAGGACACCCCGCGCACCGCATGCAGGGCGCCGCGCGGAGTGTCGATGTCGACCCGCAGGTCCTGCACGTCCAGCACGATTTCCGCAGCATTCATCGTCAGGCCCTGTCGTCCGGGGTGAGCCACTGGTGCAGGCCGTCGCCGGCCAGGTTGATGGCGAAGATCAGCAGCGCCAGCGCGCTGCCGGGAATGGCGATCAGCCAGAAGGAAAAGAACATGTAGGCCTTGGCTTCGGAGATCATCAGGCCCCAGGACGGCAGCGGCGGCTGCACGCCCAGGCCCAGGAACGACAGCGCCGCCTCCAGCAGGATGGCGCTGGCCGCTTCCAGCGTGGCGATGACGATCAGGTGCGGCACCACGTTGGGCAACACTTCGCCGCGCACGATGCGCCAGGTCGATGCGCCGGCCGCCTGCGCCGCCGACACGTATTCCAGCGCGCGCACCTGCTGGGTGGCGCTGCGCATCACGACCGCGAAGCGGTCCCACTTCAGCAGCCCGAGCACCAGGATCACCACCCACAGCGACCCGCCCACGATGGCGACCGTGGCCAGCGCCACCAGGATGACCGGCATCGACAGCCGCGTGGTCACCAGGAAGGACACCGCCATGTCGATCTTGCCGCCGAAATAGCCGGCCGCCATGCCCAGCGCGGTGCCGATCAGGCCGGAAATCAGCGCTACGCTGGCGCCGATCAGCAACGAGATGCGCGCGCCATAGAACAGGCGCGACAGGTAGTCACGGCCCAGCTGGTCGGTGCCCAGGGGGTGCAGCCAGGTGCCCTTGTCGTACCAGACCGGCGGCGCCGTCCGGTGCGTCAGGTCCTGGAAATACGGGTCGTGCGGCGACAGCCAGGGCGCGAACAGCGCGATCAGCACGATCGCCAGCAGGATCGCGCCGCCGGCCAGCAGCGCCTTGTTCTGTCGCAGGCGCCGCCATGTCGGCCGCCCCGGCGCGGCCGTGCCCGCGGCCGCGGGCGCCGGCACTTCGGCCAATACGGGAGGAAGGGGCGCCGCCATGATTCAGGACACCCGGATGCGCGGATCCAGCCACGCGTTGGCGATGTCGGCGGCCAGCGTCAGCAGCACGTACAGTACCGACAACAGCAGGACGATGAGCTGCATGACCGGATAATCCTTGAAGGTGATGCTCTGGTAGGCCAGGTAGCCCAGGCCGTCCAGCGCGAAGATGGTTTCGATGACCACCGAGCCGCCCAGCAGGTAGCCCAGCTGCACCGCGGCCAGCGCCACCACCGGCACGATGGCGTTGCGCAGCGCGTGCTTGAAGATCACCGTGCCGCTGGGCAGCCCTTTGGCGCGTGCGGTGCGGATGTAGTCCGCGCCCAGCACTTCGATCATGCCGGCCCGGATCAGCCGCATGAAAGCCGGCGCCACGTAATAGCCCAGCGCGATGGCCGGCATCACGAAGTGCTGCCAGCCGCCGCTGCCGGATACCGGTAAGACGCGCAGGGTGATCGAGAACAGCATGATCAGCAGCAGCGCGAAGAAGAAATTGGGCAGCGCCTGGCCCAGCACGGCCACCGCCAGGCACAGCCGGTCGGCCAGGCTGCCCTTGTACAGTGCCGCCAGCACGCCCAGCGGGATGGAGATGAGCAGCGCCACGCCGAGCGCGGCCAGGCCCAGCAGCAGGGTGGTCTGGAGCTTGGAAAAAATCAACGGCCCGGCGTCCGTCTTGAAATACACCGAGGTGCCGAAGCGGCCGTTGAGGATGTTCCATAGCCAGTCCGCGTACTGCACGACAATGGGCCGGTCCAGTCCGTAGGCCTTGCGGATCATGTCGATGTCGGCCTGGCGGGCGCCTTCGCCGGCCAGCGCTACCGCCGGGTCGCCCGACAGGTGCAGCAGCAGGAAGGCCAGCACCGACACCGTCAGCGCCACCAGCACGGCCAGTCCCAGCCGCCTGATCAGGAACCCGAGCATGGGCTTTCTCCGTGTCGCGGGTTATTTCCAGCTCATGTCCCAGAAGCGCACCAGCTCGTCCGGGTACGTCTTGAACTCCACGTCCTTGCTGGCCACGTAATACACCGGCAGGGTCCACAGCGGCGCGGCGTAGGCGTGTTCGGCGATCAGCGTCAGCGCCTGCTTGTAGGCGGCGTTGCGCGCCTGGCTGTCGATGGTGTGGTCGCCCTTGTCCAGCAGCTCGCGCACCTTGGGGTCGCGCGTGATGTCGTCGTTGCCGAAGGCGAAATACACCGGTGTCGAGGCCGACACATCATTGACCAGGTTGGAGCCCCAGGTCTGGTGGGTGAGCGACGCCTTGCCGGCGCGGATCATGTCGCGCATGGCGGCGTACTGCAGGAAATTGAGCTTGGCGCGGATGCCCACCGCCTGCAGGTAGTTGATGATCGCCTCGGTCTGGTTGCGCTCGCGGTAGGCCACGATGTCGATGTCGAAGCCATTGGGATAGCCCGCCTCGGCCAGCAGCTTCTTGGCCCGTGCCGGGTCATACTCGTAGACCGGCGCGCCCTCGTCGGTGCAGCCGACCTGCGACGGGGTGCAGATGGTGTTGAGCAGCTCCGCCCCTTCGCCCACGATGTTCTTGATGATGGCCTTGCGGTCGATGGCGTGCAGGATCGCCTTGCGCACGCGTTCGTCCTTCAGTTGCGGCGCGGGCGTGTTGTCCAGGATATTCATCTGCATGAACACGATGCGCATGGTGTTGCCGCTCTTGACCTGCAGCTGGGGCAGCGTCTTGAGCTGCTCGGCCTGGTCCTTGGGCACGTGCATGATGAAGTCTTCGCCGCCCGAGATCACTTCCGCCATCTGGGTCTGGCGGTCGGGGATGAAGCGGATCACCACCTTGCCGATGCGGGGCTGCGCCTTGGGCGAGTCCTTGAAGTAGTCCCGGTTGGCCTCGAGCGTGATCGACTTGCCGGGCACGTATTCCGCCACCTTGTAGGGGCCGGTGCCCACCGGCTTGGCGTTCATGCCCTGCGGGCCCACTTCCGCGTAGTACTTGGCGGGATGGATGGCCACCGTGGTCGACAGGTATTCCTTGGCGCCGGGGAAGGGCTCCTTGGTGGTCAGCCGCACCTTGTACTTGCCCAGCTTCTCGACCTTGTCGATCCAGCGCACGTTCTGCTGGGTGGTGGCCTTGTTCTTGGGATCGGACACGAAGTTCAGCGTGTACACCACCGAATCGGCGTCGAATTCTTCGCCGTTATGGAATTTGACGCCTTCGCGCAGCTCGAACTCGAGCGTCTTGTCGTCGACCTGCTTCCAGCTCTTGGCCAGCTGGCCCTTGTATTCGTTGGTCAGCGGGTCGCGGTACAGCAGCGTGTCCCAGACATTGGCGGCGATGATCACGCCGATGCGCACGTTGTTGTAGTAGGGGTCGACGCTTTCGGGCGCCTGGTCGTAGGCCATGCGCAGGGTGTCGTCCTGCTTGCCGGCCAGCGCCGGCTGGGCCGCCAGGGCGGCACCGGCCAGCAGCAGCGCCGCGACCGGGAATCGAAAGGACAGCGGTGCAACGAAACTAACGCGACGTTCAGCCATGATTGGCTCCTGTAGACCGTATCGGTTGAGCGGAATACTGCGGTGTTGCGTGAATCGTTCCCGGGCGTGCTGTGTCTCCTGGGCCTCACTCTATAGAAGTAGAAGTCCCGCCCTGGCCGGGATGAGGGGCGTGCTGCGGCCGCCTGGCATGCGCCGACGCCTTGAGCGCCGCATCGCATTTGCGCTGCAGGTGGGCGCGCATGATGGCGGCCAGGCGTTCGGCATCGCGCGCGGCCAGCGCATCGGCCATCTCGATATGCTCGCGCATGGCCTGGTCCCATTTGTCGCGGTTCTCGTTGGAGACGAAGCGCAGATTCTGGATGCGCGCGTTCTGGGTCTCGTAGAGCCGCGCCAGCAGGCTGTTGTGCGCCGCCTGGCTGATGCGGGCATGGATCTCGCGGTTGGTGCGGTAATAGGCCGGCAGGTCGCGGCGCGCATGGCTGGCCATCATTTCGTAGGTCAGCGCGCGGATCTCGGCGATTTCCTGCTCGGTGGCGCGCTCGCAGGCGTAGCGGCACGACAGGGCCTCCAGCCCACCGATCACTTCGAACGCCTCGCGGATGTCGGCCTCGGACAGCGCCACCACCTGGGCGCCGCGATTGGGTTCGATGCGCACCAGTCCTTCGGCGGCCAGCAGCCGGAACGCCTCGCGCAGCGGCGTGCGCGACACGCCCAGCAACTCGCCCAGCGCCCGTTCGTTCAGCCGGGCTCCTGGCGGAAACTCGCCCTGGATAATGCGTTCGCGCAGCAGCCCGGCCACGCCGGCCGGCAGGGTGCGCCCGTTGCCGGCGCCGCGCGCGGGGCGGGCCGACGGGGCGGCGCCGGAATCGGCGCCATCAGCGGGCAGGGAGGGATTGCTGCGCATTGGTATACCAAATGGGTTTGGTCTTTCGCCGACTATAAAACAGGTGATCCATGCGCCATCATGGGGGATACCCTGAATACCCGATATAAAACAAGCATATAGGGTCAACCATGAGCGGCTGGCCGGCTGCGCGAGATTGCCGGTCGCGAATGGCTTGCGTATGATGCTCGGACGCGTTTTCTAGTTGTATACCAATTTTCCCGACTAGAGGGCCCACTCATGATCTCCCTGCACGGGCATCCGTCCGGCCGCCATTTCCTGCAGATTCCCGGGCCGACCAATGTGCCGGACCGCGTGCTGCGCGCCATGCACCACGCCACCATCGACCACCGCGGCCCGCAGTTCGGCGGGCTGGGGCGGGCCGTGCTGCAAGGCATGCAATGGGTCTTCCAGACCCGCTCGCCGGTGGTCATCTACCCATCGTCGGGCACGGGCGCCTGGGAAGCCGCGCTGGTCAATACCCTGTCGCCCGGCGACCGTGTGCTGATGGCCGAGACCGGCCATTTCGCCGCGCTCTGGCAGCGCCTGGCCGCCCGCCTGGGGCTGGACGTCGAGATCCTCGAGGGCGACTGGCGGCATGGCGCCGACCCCGCCCGGATCGAGGCCCGCCTGGCCGCCGATGCCGGCCATCGCATCAAGGCGGTGTGCGTGGTGCACAACGAGACCTCCACCGGCGCCGTCACCGACATTGCGCAAGTGCGCCAGGCCATCGACCGCAGCGCCCATCCGGCGCTGCTCATGGTCGACGCCATCTCTTCGCTGGGCGCCATGGATTATCGCCACGACGAATGGGGCGTCGATGTCGGCGTGGCCGGCTCGCAGAAGGGCTTGATGCTGCCGCCCGGCCTGTCGTTCAACGCGCTGAGCGAACGCGCGCTGCAAGCCGCGGCCAGTGCGCGCCTGCCGCGTTCGTACTGGGACTGGTCGGCCATGCTGGCGCTCAACGAGGAGGGATACTTTCCGTATACGCCCGCCACCACCTTGCTGTACGGACTGCACGAGGCGCTGGACATGCTGCGGGCCGAGGGCCTGGCGCGCGTCTTCGCGCGCCACCAGCGACTGGCGCAGGCCACGCGCGCGGCGGTCCAGGCCTGGGGGCTGGAGCTCGTCTGCCAGGATCCCGCCGCGCGCAGCAACGCCCTGACCGCCGTGCTCATGCCGGACGGGCATAGCGCCGACGCGCTGCGCAAGGAGATCCTCGAGCGCTACGACATGTCGCTCGGCCAGGGGCTGGGGCGCTGGTCGGGCAAGATATTCCGCATTGCCCACCTGGGCGATTTCAACGATTTGTCGCTGTGCGGCGCGCTGGCCGGCGTCGAAATGGGCCTGGCCGCCGCCGGCGTGCCGCACCGGCCGGGCGGCGTGCAGGCCGCGCTCGATTATCTGGCGCGGCCGGCCGCCGGCCTTCACGAAAAGAGGTAGGAGATGAACGAAGCATTGATGCAGCAGGCGATCCAGTTCGCCCAGGAACACGAAACCGACTGGGACCGCGATGTCGACGGCGTATGGGGCGTGCACCAGCAGGACCCGCCGCCCTGGAACCGGCTGCTCGGCCCGGTGCACGGCCGCGGCCCCGTGACCGGCCTGGTCGTGGTCGACGGCCGCACGGTGGCGTCCTGGGGCGAGCCGCGGCGGGCCGACCTGACCTTCAGCGTGGCCAAGCTTTACCTGGCGCTGGTGGCTGGCGTGGCGCACGACCGCGGCCTGCTGCCGGACGTGGACGAACCCGTGCGCGCGCGCGTGCCCGGCATCGGGTTCGACACCGGCCGCAATGCCCGCATCACCTGGCGGCACCTGCTGCAGCAGACCAGCGAATGGGAGGGCGAGCGCTTCGGCGTGCCCGACCAGGTCGACCGTTATCGCGCCGTCACCTTCGGCGCGCCGCCGGCCGGCAAGAAGGGCGACGCGCGGCCGCTGCAGGAGCCCGGCACCTACTGGGAATACAACGACGTCCGGATCAACCAGCTGTCCTACGCCTTGCTGCACCTGTTCCGCCGGCCGCTGCCGGAGGTGTTCCGCGAAGCCGTGATGCGCCCCATCGGCGCCAGCGAAGACTGGCAATGGGTGTGCTACGACAACGCCTGGGTCGAGATCGACGGCCAGCGCATGCCGTCCGTGCCGGGCGGCTCGCACTGGGGCGGGGGCATGTCCATCAGCAGCGCCGACCAGGCCCTGATCGGCCGCATGCTGCTCGACGATGGCCGCGCCAACGGCCGCCAGGTCATTTCGCCGGAGTGGTTGCGCGCCATGCGCACGCCCAGCGAGCTGGCGCCGTACTACGGCTTCCTGATCTGGCTGAACGAAGGTCGGCGCATCTTTCCCAGCGTGCCCGAATCCAGCTTTTTCGGCATCGGCGCCGGCAGCTCCTTCACCTGGATCGAGCCCGAACGGCGCATGGTGGCCATCGTGCGCTGGCTGAACTCGGCGCATGCCGACACGCTGTTCGGCAAGATCCTGGCCGCCGTGGACGGCTGAGCGGGCGGCGTGCTCCGGCGCGGGGCCGGTTGACGGCGGTCAAGCCGCGGCCGGACGGGCGGCACTACCCTGGGGCTGGCGGGCAGCCGCCCGCCAGCCCCTCCACAACAAGAGCACGCCATGTACCAGCACATCCTCATTCCCATCGACGGCTCCGAGCTTTCCCGTCTCGGCCTGACCAACGGCCTGGCGCTCGCCAAGGCGCTGCAGGCCCGCGTCACCATCATGACGGCGATCGAGCCCATCAACGTCCTGTCGGGCGAAACCGTCCAGTTCGCCAGCGTGCAGCAGCAATACGAGCGGCAGGCACGTGAACGCGCCCGGCAATGGCTGGCCGACGCCGCCGACCAGGCTCGCCAGGCAGGCGTGGCGTGCGACACGGCCATCCGCGAGAACAGCCAGCCGTACCTGTCCATCATCGAGTGCGCCGCCCAGGGCGGCTGCGACCTGATCACCATGTCGTCGCACGGCCGCAGCGGCATGGCGGCCGTGATGGTGGGCAGCCAGACCCAGAAGGTGCTCACCAAGTCCAAGATCCCGGTGCTGGTCTATCGCTGAGCTGAGCCGCGCTCCGCCGGGCGCGCCGCGCCGGCAGCATCGGCCGGACTGGATATAATCGCCAGTTCGGCTTTTTTTCGTGGCCGCCACTCGTACCCTTCCTTTGCGCCCCCGCGCACTACCGATATGAAAAAACTGACCGCTGCTTTCCTGGTCTGCGCCACGTCACTGCTCGCGGCCTGCGGGCAGAGCGACGATCCCGCCCCGCAAGCCGGCGCCGCCGCCGCCCAGAAAATCGTCGTCGGGCTGGACGACAATTTCCCGCCCATGGGCTTTCGCGACGAGAACAACCAGCTCGTCGGCTTCGACATCGACATGGCGCGCGAAGCCGCGCGCCGCATGGAGATCCAGGTCGAGTTCAAGCCCATCGACTGGAGCGCCAAGGAAGCCGAACTCAACGGCAAGCGCGTCGACGTGCTCTGGAACGGCCTGACCATCACCGAAGAGCGCAAGCAGAACATCGCCTTTACCGCGCCCTACATGGCCAACCACCAGATCATCCTGGTGGCCCACGGCTCGCCGGTGCAAGCCAAGGCCGACCTGGCCGGCAAGGTGGTGGGCGCGCAGGACGGCAGCAGCGCCGTCGACGCCATCAAGAAAGACGCGCAAGTCGCCGCCAGCCTGAAAGAGATCAAGCTGTTCGGCGACAATGTCACCGCCCTGATGGATCTCTCCGCCGGCCGCCTGGACGCCGTGGTGGTGGACGAAGTGGTGGGCCGCTACCTGGCCAACAAGCGCGAAGGGCAGTACCGCGTCCTGGACGAGAACTTCGGCACCGAAGACTACGGCGTGGGCGTGCGCAAGGACGACACCGAGCTGCTGGCCCGCCTCGACCAGACCCTCGCCGCCATGAAAAAGGATGGCTCCGCCGCCCGCATCGCCCAGCAATGGTTCGGCGCCGACATCATCAAATAGGCGCGGGCGCCGGCCCGCTGCGCGCCTAGGATAGCCGCATGGACTACGTCATTTCCCTGCTGGGGCCCATGGCGCAGGGGGCCAGGACCACCCTGACGCTGTTCTTCGTCACCTTCGCGCTGGCAGTGCCCTTGGGGCTGCTGCTGGCGCTGGCGCGCATCTCGCACTGGCGGCTGCTCAGCCAGGCGGTCAACGGCTACATCTGGCTGATGCGCGGCACGCCGCTCATGCTGCAGATGCTGTTCATCTATTTCGCGCTGCCGTTCGTGCCGGTGGTGGGGGTGCGCCTGCCCGACTTCCCGGCCGCGGTAGTGGCGTTCACGCTGAACTACGCCGCCTATTTCGCCGAGATCTTCCGCGCCGGCATCCTGTCGGTCGACCGCGGCCAGTACGAAGGCAGCAAGGTGCTGGGCATGAGCTACCTGCAGACGCTGCGGCGCATCGTGCTGCCGCAGATGGTGCAGCGCGTGCTGCCGCCCATGAGCAACGAGACCATCACCCTGGTCAAGGACACCTCGCTCATCTACGTGCTGGCGCTCAACGACATCCTGCGCACCGCGCGCGGCATCGTGCAGCGCGACTTCACCACCACGCCGTTCCTGGTCGCGGCGGCCTTCTACCTGATCATGACGCTGGTGCTGACCTGGCTGTTCCAGCACATGGAAAAACGCTATGCCAAGTACGACCAATAGCCCCGTCGCCGCCGATCCGCGCCCGGTGATGATCGCGGCGCGCGAGGTCGGCAAATCGTTCGGCGCCACGCGCGTGCTGGACCAGGTGTCGCTGACGCTGCGCAAGGGCGAGGTGGTCGCGGTGATCGGCCCGTCGGGGTCCGGCAAGAGCACCTTCCTGCGCTGCCTGATCCATCTCGAGACCATCGACGAAGGCAGCATAGAGATCGAAGGCGAGGCGCTGGCGACGGCCGTGCCGGGCGCCTCGAGCCGCTATGCGCGCGATGCGGAGGTGCGGCGCATCTGCCGCAAGATGGGCATGGTGTTCCAGTCGTTCAACCTGTTCCCCCACATGACCGTGCTGGAGAACATCATCGAGGCGCCGGTGACCGTGCAGGGCGTGCCGCGCGACCAGGCCATTCCGAAGGCCGAGGCGCTGCTGCGCAAGGTGGGGCTGCTGAACAAGCGCGACAACTACCCGGCGCGCCTGTCGGGCGGGCAGAAGCAGCGCGTGGCCATCGCCCGGGCGCTGGCCATGGAGCCGGACATCATGCTGTTCGACGAGCCGACCTCGGCGCTCGACCCCGAACTCACCGGCGAGGTCCTGCGCACCATGCGGCAACTGGCCGACGAGCACATGACCATGCTGGTGGTCACGCACGAAATGGGCTTTGCCCGCGAGGCCGCGCATCGGGTGGTCTTCATGGACGAAGGCCGCATCGTCGAGGAAGCGCCGGCCGAGACTTTCTTCCGGGCGCCGCAACAGCCGCGCGCGCGCGCCTTCCTGGGCCAGATGCTGTAGTGACCGCGCGCCATGCCGCGTCATATTGTTACACCCAATGAAAGAATTAATAAAATAAAACAGCATTTCTCCACCATTTGATTATCTTGGTAAACATTGCGCCCTCGCGCAGCGCGGGCGCCATCCAAGAGACCAAGGAGGAGGGAGATGCGTACGTTCCAACGCAGGATCGCCGCATTGCTGGCGTGCGGCGCCGTGGCGCTGCTGGCGGGGTGCGCCGCGCCGGGCGGCGGCAAGCAGTCGACCATCGATATGCCGGGGCTGTCGCAACCGGTGGAAATTCTGCGCGACCGGCATGGCGTATCGCATATCTACGCGCAGAACCAGCACGACCTCTTCTTTGCCCAGGGTTTCAACGCCGCGCGCGACCGCATGTGGCAACTGGACCTGTGGCGCCGCCAGGGCGAGGGAAAGATGGCCGAACAGTTCGGCCCGCGCTTCATCGAGCAGGACCGCGCGGCGCGCCTGTTCCTGTACCGGGGCGACATGCAGGCGGAATTCGCCAGCTACCACCCCGAAGGGCGCGCCATCCTGACGGCCTTCGCCGAGGGCATCAATGCCTACGTCGATTGGGTCAAGGCCAACCCCGAGCACATGCCGCCGGAGTTCAAGCTCACCGGCACCGAGCCGGGCTACTGGAGCCCGGAAACCTCGCTGATCCGCATCTATGGGCTGACCCGCAACGTCGCCAACGAGGTCAAGCTGGCCCGCCAGGTCGCCGCCCTGGGGCTGAACGTCGTGCAGGACCTGGGCGTGTACGAACCGCCCATTGCCCTGCAGGTGCCGGCCGGCCTGAATGTGAGCCAGATCGACGAGAACATCCTGGCCGACTACAACCTGGCGCGCAAGGGCCAGAAGTTCGTCGCGGCGGACTTTCCGCGCAGCCCGCTGGCGGCGGCCGGGCGCGAGAAGCTGGCCCGCAGCCTCTCGGCCAGCCTGGAGGCCTCGCTGGACCCGGCCTTCGATCCGCTGGCGCCGCGCTATGAAAGCAACAACTGGACGCTGTCCGGCCAGCGCACGGCGACCGGGCGGCCCATGGTGGTGGGCGATCCGCACCGCACCATCGCCATGCCCTCGCTGCGCTACATGGTGCACCTGAACGCGCCGGGCTGGAATGTGATCGGCGCCGGCGAGCCGGCGCTGCCCGGCGTGTCCATGGGGCACAACGAGCGCATCGCCTTCGGCCTGACCATCTTCGCGTTCGCGGACGAGGAAGACCTGTACGTCTACGATATCAACCCGGCCAATGCCAGCCAGTATCGCTATCGCGGCGGCTGGGAAACGATGCGCACGATCGACGAGACCATCGAGGTGCGCGGCCAGGCGCCGGTGCGGCGGCAACTGAAGTTCACCCGCCATGGTCCCGTGATCCATGTCGATCCGGTGCGCCACAAGGCCTATGCGCTGCGCGCGGCCTACCTGGAGTTTCCCGGCACCGCGGCCTATCTGGCCAGCCTGCGGCTGAACCAGGCGCAGAACTGGCAGGAGTTCGTGGCCGGCATGGAGCGCCACTACACGCCCAGCGAGAACATGGTCTATGCCGACGTGGATGGCAATATCGGCTGGTTCGGCGGCAGCATCGCGCCGATCCGTCCGCGCAAGGACTGGAGCGGCATGCTGCCCGTGCCGGGCAATGGCGATTTCGAATGGAACGGCTTCCTGCCGACCAGCTCGCTGCCCAAGGTGCTGAACCCGCCGGAGGGCTACGTGGCCACCGCCAACGAATACAACCTGCCCGCCGATTATGCGTACAAGGAAATGTCGAACCGCACCTGGGCCGAGCCGTATCGCATCCAGCGTATCCGCGAGGTGCTGGCGGACGCGCGCGGCCTGAGCCTGGAAGATTCCCAGCGCCTGCAGTTCGACAATCTGTCGATCCCGGCCCGCACGCTGACGAAGTACGCCGAATCCTTGAACTCGACCGATCCGGGCGTGGGCGAGGCGTTGCGGCTGCTGAAGGACTGGGACTATCGCACCGAGGTCGACTCCAAGGCCGCCACGGTGTATGAGTTCTGGTTGCCGGAAGTGGTCAAGCGTGTATCAGACCTGTACGTGCCCGCCAACGGCCGCGAGGTGTTCGGCAACCTGTCCACCCGCAAGACGCTGGAGAAGCTGGCCACCCCCGATGCCGCGTTCGGGCCGCGGCCGGAACAGGGCCGCGACGCGCTGCTGCTGGCCGCGCTGGCCGACGGCGTGCGCAAGCTGACGGCCATGCAGGGATCCGATTCGCGGCAATGGGAATGGGGCAAGCTGCACCACATCCAGTTCGAGCACAGCCTGGCCGAACTGCTGCCGCCCGACACCGCCAAAGCGTACGGCACGCCGCGCTACCCGGTCAGCGGCGACAACGATACGGTGCACCGCGCCACCTTCCGCAAGTCCGATTTCCGCCAGATCAGCGGCGCCTCGTACCGCCAGGTCATCGACGTGGGCAACTGGGACAACTCGCGCATGCAGAATATGCCGGGCCAGTCGGCCGACCCGCGCAGCCCGCACTACCGCGACCTGCTCGAAGGCTGGGCGACCGGCAAGTACATTCCCATGGCGTACAGCCGCGAGAAGATCGAAAGCGAACTCGGCGATACGCTGGTGCTGCAGCCGGCACAGCGTTGAGCGGGTCGGTGCGGCGCCGGGCGATCGAGCCTTCGGCGCCGCGCCGTCTTAGCGTGGCGGGCCGAGCGGCGGCGCCACGGCTTCCAGCGGCTTGCGCTCGGCGTCGACCGCCAGGCGCCAGGCCAGGATGCCGGCGCCGGCCATCAGCGCCGCCGCCAGCAGATAGCCGAGGGTCAGCGCGCCGCGCTGGCCGCCGCCGATGAGCCAGCCGTACAGGGCCGGCCCGGCGAAGCCGCCGGCGCCGGTGCCGGCCGCGTAGAACAACGAAATGGCCAACCCGCGCATCTCCAGCGGGAATACCTCGCTGACCGTCAGGTAGGCCGAACTGGCCGCCGCCGAGGCCACGAAGAAGACCGCCGACCAACACCATGCCTGCGAGCGGGCGTCCAGCCAGCCGGCCTGGAATGCCAGCGCGGAGGCGGCCAGTCCGAGACCCGACAGCAGGTAGGTGAGGGCGATCATCCTGCGCCGCCCCACGCGGTCGAACAGCGGCCCCAGCGCCAGCGGCCCCAGGACATTGCCCAGCGCGAACGGCAGCACGTACCAGCCCACCTCCTGGGCCGGCACGCTGTAGAAGCGGGTCAGCACCAGGGCATAGGTGAAGAAAATGGCGTTGTAGAAGAACGCTTGCGCCAGCATCAGCGCCAGGCACACCGCCGAGCGGCCCGGATAGCGCCGCAGCAGCACGGCCGCCGCCTCCCGCAATGTGGGCGTGCCGGCCGCATGGGTGGATAGCGCCGGCGCCGTCGCGGGCAGGGGGCCGCGGCGTGCCTGCACTTGTGCCTCGATGCCGCGCACAATCGCCAGCGCCTCTGCCTGGCGGCCGTGCGCCAGCAGCCAGCGCGGGCTTTCCGGCACGTCGCGGCGCACTAGTAGGATGGCGATCGCCAGCAGCGCCCCCAGCGCGAAGGCCAGGCGCCAGCCCAGTCCGGCAGGCACCAGCGCAGGGTCGAGCAGCGGCAGGCTCAAGCCGGCGCCCAGTGCCGCGCCGATCCAGAAGCAGCCGTTGATGGCCAGGTTGACCCGCCCGCGCACGCGCGCGGGGATCAGCTCGTCGATGGCGGAATTGATGGCGGCATATTCGCCGCCGATGCCCACGCCGGTCAGGCAGCGGCATGCTGCAAAAAAAACATAGTTCGGCGCGCAGGCCGTGGCGAGGGTGGCGGCCATGTACAGCCCGAGCGTCGCCAGGAACAGCCGCTTGCGGCCGAGCCGATCGGCCATGCGCCCGAACAGCAGGGCGCCGGCCACCGCTCCGGCCACGTACAGCGAGCCGGTGGCGCCCACTTGCGCGGCGCTCAGGCCCAGGGCGCCGGGCTGGGTCAGCACGCCGCCCAGCGACCCGGCCAGCGTGACCTCCAGGCCGTCCAGCACCCAGGCCACGCCCAACGCGATCACCACGCGCCAATGCCAGGCCGACCAGGGCAGGCGGTCCAGGCGGGCGGGGATGTCGCTGCTGCATGCGATCATGGCGGTACGTAGAGATGTAACGCGACACCAGACAGTACATGAGACCGGCGGCCCCGCGTCAAGCGCGCGGCGCGGGTACGCGCCTTGCTGCGCCAGCGCGCATTGCGGGGAGGAAGCGATGAGCCTGACAGCTGTTCCGCGCGGCGACGCCGCGACACTGGCCGACCGCCTGGGCCGCGCCGTGCGGCCGGCCTGCGAGCCGCTGCCGCCGGTGGAGGACGGCGCGGCCTTCGGCGCCTGTTTCGACCGCTATGCCGACGCCCGCATCGTGCTGCTGGGCGAGGCCAGCCACGGCAGCGCCGAGTTCTATCGGGCCCGCGCGGCGATCACGCAGCGGCTGATCGCGCAGTACGGCTACGACATCGTGGCGGTGGAGGCGGACTGGCCCGACGCGGCGCGCATCGACCGCTACGTCCGGCACCGGCCCGCCGGGCGGGATGGCGAACCTGCGTTCACGCGCTTTCCGGCCTGGATGTGGCGCAACGAAGACGTGGCGGCATTCGTCCAATGGCTGCACCATCACAATCGCGGCCTGCCGCCCGAGCGGCGCACCGAGTTCCGCGGGCTGGATGTCTATTCGCTGCGCGCGTCGATCGCCAGCGTGCTGGCCTACCTGGACCGGGTCGATCCCGCAGCGGCGGCGCAGGCGCGCCGCCGCTACGGCTGCCTGACGCCCTGGCAGGCCGAGCCGGCCTGGTACGGCCGCGCGGTGCTGCGCGGCGAGCGCGACCCGTGCGAGGACGAGGTGCACGCCCAGTTGCGCGATATCCTGGCCAGGCGGCTCGAATACGCCGCGCAGGACGGCGACGACTGGTTCGACGCGGCCCAGAACGCGCGCACCGTCCTGGCCGCCGAACAGTACTACCGCAGCATGTTCCGCGGCTCCACCGAATCGTGGAACCTGCGCGACCGCCATATGTTCGAGACGCTGCAACAGGTGCTGCACGCCCGCGGACCGCAGGCCCGTGCCGTGGTGTGGGCGCACAACTCGCATATTGGCCACGCGCCGGCCACGGCCATGGGCTGGCAAGGCCAGTTCAATATCGGCGAACTGTGCCGCACGGCCTACGGCGACGCCGCGGTGCTCATCGGTTTCGGCACCGACCGCGGCACCGTGGCGGCCGCCGACGACTGGGACGAACCCATGCGGGTCAAGCAGGTGCTGCCGTCGCGCGCGGATTCGTATGAGCAGGTGTTCCTGCGGGCCGGCGCGCCATGCGCGCTGGCCGACCTGCGCAAGCCGGCCAACCGGGCGGCGCGCCAGGCCTTGCTGCCCCCCAGGCTGGAGCGCGCCATCGGGGTGATCTATCGTCCCGATACGGAGTTCCACAGCCACTACTTCCAGGCGGTGCTGCCGGACCAGTTCGATGGCTACGTCTGGTACGAACAGACCCGCGCGGTCACGCCGCTGGCGGCGCCACCGCAGCACGGCGTGCCCGATACGTATCCGTTCGCCGTATAAGCCATCCGCCCGGGAGACCGCTACCATGGAGACGCAAGCCCCATTCGCCGACAGGGCGGACGCCGGCCGGCAACTGGCGCATGCGCTGGCCAGGCATGCGGATAGCGACGCCGTCGTCATGGCCTTGCCACGCGGCGGCGTGCCGGTGGCCTTCGAAGTGGCGCGCGCGCTGGGCGCCGCGCTGGACGTGCTGATCGTGCGCAAGCTGGGCGCGCCTGGCCAGCCGGAATTCGGCATCGGCGCGGTGGCCGACGGGGCCGCGCCGCAGGTGGTGCTCAACGACGAGGCGCTGGGTTATCTGCGGCCGCCGCCCGCCTATGTGGAAGGCGAGATCCGCCGCCAGTTGGACGAGATCGAGCGACGGCGGGCGACCTATACCGCAGGCCGCCAGCCCGCCGAGGTGCGCGGGCGGACGGTGGTGGTGGTCGACGACGGCGTGGCGACCGGCGGCACGGCGCGGGTCGCCCTGCGGGCCTTGCGGCAGGCCGGCGCGGCGCGGCTGCTGCTGGCGGTGCCCGTGGCATCGCCCCAGGCACTGGCGGCGCTGCGCCAGGATGCCGATGAGATTGTGTGCCTGCAGGCGCCCGCCGGCTTCCGTGCGGTCGGCATGTATTACGCCGATTTCCGCCAGACCTCCGACGCGGAAGTCGTGCGCCTGCTGGCCGGCGGGACGCCCTGAGGCATGCCCCGCGGGGCCGGCTCAGCGTCCCTGCGCCCGCAGCCGCGCGTCCAGGCGCGGGTAGACGCGCCTGGCATTGCCTTCGAAGATCAAGTGCCGGACTTCGGCGTCCAGGCCGCTGGCGTCGATATAGCGGCGCGTGTCGTCGAAATGGTGGCCGGTGTCGGGATCGATGCCGCGCACGGCGCCGATCATCTCGCTGGCGAACAGCAGGTTCTGGACGGGAATCACGCGCGTCAGCAGGTCGATGCCCGGCTGGTGATACACGCATGTGTCGAAGAAGATATTGTTCAGCAGATGTTCCTGCAGGCGTGGCTTGCGCAGCGCCTGGGCCAGGCCGCGGAAGCGGCCCCAGTGGTAGGGCACGGCGCCACCGCCGTGCGGGATGACGAACCGCAGTGCCGGGAAATCGCGAAACAGGTCGGAATCCAGGCATTGCATGAAGGCGGTCGTGTCCCCGTTCAAGTAGTGCGCGCCGGTCGTGTGGAAGCAGGCATTGCAGCTCTGGCTCACATGGATCATGGCCGGCACGTCATATTCCACCAGCTTTTCGTACAAGGGATACCAATGGCGGTCGCTCAGCGGCGGGCTGGTCCAGTGGCCGCCCGAGGGGTCGGGGTTCAGGTTGACGGCGACGTTGCCGTATTCCTCGACACAGCGTCGCAATTCCGCGATGCAAGTGGCAGGGTCGACCCCCGGGCTTTGCGGCAGCATGGCGGCCGGCGCGAAATGCTCGGGAAACAGGGTGGACACCCGGAAACACAGCTCGTTGCAGATGCCTGCCCAGGCCGAGGACACGGCAAAATCGCCGATGTGATGCGCCATGAAGATGGCGCGCGGGCTGAAGACGGTCAGGTCGTGGCCGCGCTCGCGCATCATGCGCAACTGGTTGGCCTCGATGGCGGCGCGGATCTCGTCGTCGCTGATGCGCAGTTCGGCGGCCCGCGGCCGCGGCGTGCCGTCCGCCACCGCGGCGACCTGGCGGGCGCGCCATTGTTCGAGCGCCGGCGGCGCGGTCGTGAAATGCCCGTGGCAATCGATGATCATGTGATGCATCCAGTGACTCAGTTGTTGCTGATGCCGGCGCTCTTGATCAGCTCGCCCCAGCGCTCGGTCTCGGCTTGGAGGAACGCCTGGAAGCGTGCCGGCGGTTGCGGATCCACGATGGCGCCCACCGCCGCCAGCCGCTGCTGGACCTGCGCGTCATCCAGCACCGCCAGCAGGTTCTGGCTGAGCGTGGCAATGGCCGGGCCGGGTGTTCCCGCCGGCACCAGGAAGCCCCACCAGACGGTCGCTTCGAAGTCCGGCACGCCGGCCTCGTCGAAGGTGGGCACCCCGGGCAGGGTGGCGATGCGCTGCCGCGATGCCACAGCCAAGGCCCGGATATTGCCGGCCGCTACGCGCGGCGCGGCTTCCAGCGGATTGACCATCATGAAGTCCAGGCGGCCGCCGATCAGGTCGGTCAGCGCCGGCACGCCGCCCTTGTAGCCGATGTGCATGGCCTGGATAGCGGCCGTGCGCTTGAGCATCTCGACCGCCAGGTGGCCGGATCCGCCCACGCCGGAAGAGCCGTAGTTCATCTTGCCCTGCTTGTCGCGGGCCGCCCGCAGCAGGTCTTGCAGGGTTTGGCAAGGCGACTCCGCGTCCACCACCAGCACCAGCGGCGCATAGCCGACGCGCGCCACCGGCGCCAGGTCCTTGAGCGGATCAAAAGGCAGGTTGCGGTCCAGCCACGGGTTGGTCGCCAGGCCGTTGGCGCCCAGCAGCAGGGTATAGCCGTCCGCGGACGCGCGCACGACTTCGTGGGTGCCGATGTTGGCATGATTGCCTGGCTTGTTTTCGACGATCACCGGCTGTCCCAGGCGGGCCGAGAGCGGATCGCCGATGATGCGCGCCACGCTGTCGACCGCGCCGCCCGCCGCGAACGGCACCACGATGCGCAACGGGCGCGATGGAAACGTGTCGGCGCGAGCCGGCGCGACGCCGGCCAGCACCGCGCCGGCCAGTGCCAGGCAGGCGGCCCAGCGCCTGCGCGCGCGGGAGGTCTGTGCTGTGCCCATGCTTGTCTCCTGGTTGTCTGTTTGCCGGAACGGAGGGCGCCCGTGCCGTGGCGAAAACTATGGTGCTAGACTGCATGTGGCGGGTCAAATATATATTTTGAGGGGTTTTCCATACGGAAAGCGAATAGATGGATCTACGCCAACTACGCTACTTCGTGGCAGTCGCGGAAGAGCTGAGCTTCACGGCCGCCGCGCGCCGGCTCAATATCAGCCAGCCGCCCCTGAGCATGCAGATCCGCGCGCTCGAAGAGGCGCTGGGCGCGCGCCTGTTCGAACGCGCGCACCGGCACATCGCGTTGACCGAGGCCGGACGGGTGTTCCTGGAGCAGGCGCGGCTGACCCTCAGCCAGATGGCCCATGCGGTGCAGCTCGCAAAGCTGGCCGACCGAGGCGAGGCCGGCTTGCTGCGCATTGCGTTCACCGGCTCGGTGCCGCTGGTGCCTGGCTTCGCGCGGCTGATCAAGACCTTTCGCGCGGAACGGCCGCTGGCGCGCCTGGAAATCGCCCATATGCCTACCGGGCAGCAGTTGCAGGCGCTCGAGGAACGCCGCATCGACATCGGCCTGCTGCGGCCTGCGCCGCAGTTCCAGCCGCCCGGCCACTTGCAGTTCATGCCATTCTGGAAAGACGAGCTGCGCGTGGCGATGCCCAGCGACCATCCGCTGGCCGCGCGCAAGGGCCGCATTGCCGTCAAGGAACTGGCCTGCTACCCGCTCATCCTGTTCCCGCGCGAAATCAGCTGCGGCCTGCACGACCAGATCATCCAGCTGTTCAATGCGGCGGGGCTGGTGCCGCAAGTGGCGCAGGAAGCGCGCGAAGGCACCACCATTGTCGGCCTGGTGGCCGCGGGGGTGGGCATTTCACTGTTGCCCGACACCTACGCGCGCCAGCAGGCCGAAGGCGTGCATTATGCGCGGCTGGAGTCCGGCGTGGCCCATTGCCCGCTATTGCTGGCCCACTGGAAAACCGGGCATTCCGACTTGGTCAGGCGTTTCGTGAAGCTGGCGCGCACGGTCATCGACGGCTGAGCCGCCGCGCGTACGTGGTGCCCCAGGCCAGGCCCAGCAGCGCCGTCACCAGCGACCCCAGCAGCACGCCCAGCTTGGCCGCGCCAAGGAAATTGGCGTCGTCGGCGAACGCCAGCATCGCGATGAAGATGGACATGGTGAAACCCACGCCGGCCAGCAGTCCGATCAGGGCGATGCCGCCCCAGCTGACGCCCGGCGGCAGGGCGCACCAGCCCAGGCGCACCATCAGCCAGCTCATGCCGATCACGCCCAGCGGCTTGCCGGCGATCAGGGCGATCGCCACGCCGGCCATCACCCATTGCGAGCCGCCAGCGGAGAGGTCGATGCCGTCGAGGCTGACGCCGGCGTTGGCAAGCGCGAACAAGGGCATGACCGAATAGGCTACCCAGGGATGCAGCGCGCCCTGCACGCGTACCACGGGGGGCAGCACTTCGCGCTGGGCCAGCCGCAACTGGCGCAGCGGCTGCGCCAGGCCGCCGGCGCCGCGGTCCGGATCGGCGTCGCGTCCCAGCAGGTCGCCCGCCACCCGCGACACCATGTCCAGCGGCCGCTCGCGCATGGGCACCGAGATTACCGGCGTCATCAAGCCCAGCACCACGCCGGCCAGGGTGGGGTGGGCGCCGGTCATCAGCAGCCCCAGCCAGACGATCGCGCCCGGCACGACATAGGCGTAGGCGGCGCCGATGCCGATGCGCTGCAGCGCCAGCACCATCAGGATGCCCAGCCCGGCGACCAGGAACCCGCTGTAGTCGAGCCCGCCCGAATAGAAGAACGCGATGATCAGCACGGCGATGATGTCGTCGATGATGGCCAGCGCCAGCAGGAAGACCCGCACATTGCCGGGAATCGAACGGCCCAGCAGGGCCAGCACGCCCACCGCGAAGGCGATGTCGGTGGCGGTGGGCACGGCCCAGCCGTCGGCGCGGCCGGCCTCGGCATTGAAGGCCAGGTAGATCAGCGCGGGCACGAGCACGCCGCCCAGCGCGGCGGCCAGGGGCAGGGCGGCCTGCCGCAGGTTGGAGAGCGCGCCTTCGTGGATCTCGCGCCGGATCTCCATGCCGACCACCAGGAAGAAGATGGTCATCAAGCCGTCGTTGATCCAGAAATGCAGTGGCTGCGAGAACTGGAAGTCGCCCAGGCCGAACGCCAGCGGCGTATGCCACAGCGCGTGGTAGGAATGGGCAAGCGGAGAATTGGCCCAGATCAGGGCAATGGCCGCGGCCGCCAGCAGCACGATGCCGCTGACGGCCTCGATGTGCAGGAAACGCTCGAGAGAGGCGAAGGCGCGCTCGGCCAGGAGTTGCGCGCGCGGCAGGTCACGGGACGGGGAGGGGCGTCGGTTCATGGGTCGTGTATACCTTGCGCGGCGGCCCGACCTGCGCATGAACCTGTCTCACCGCAGTATGCGGCTGACACCCGGGCGCCATTGTACACATGTGCGGCGCCCGCGGCAGCGATTCGGCTATTTCTTGTTGCCGGCGAAAGCGGCCGTGATGCCCAGGCCGATCAGCAGCGCGCCGCCCACATAGCGCTCGAAGCTCAGGTAGCCGCGGCTCTGCCGCAGCCAGCGGCCCGCGGCGCTGGCCGCCAGCGCATAGCAGGCATCGCTCGCCAGCCCCAGCACGGTGAACAGCAAGCCCAGGAAGACGATCTGCATGGCTACATGGCCGCGGCTGACGTCGACGAACTGCGGCAGGAACGCCAGGAAGAACAGCGCGGTCTTGGGATTGAGCAGGTTGACGATGAAGCCGTCGCGGAACAACCGGGCATAGCGGCGCTGGCGCGGGCGCAGGTCGGTCGCGTCGACGGCGGCGGGGCGGGTGCAGATCTTTTTCAGCCCCAGCCAGATGAGGTAGGCCGCGCCGGCATACTTGACGATGCTGAAGGCCAGCGCCGACGAAGCCAGCAAGGCCGACAGCCCGAGCGCCGCGGCCACCACGTGCACCAGGGTGGCCGTGTGGATGCCCAGGTCGGACACCAGCCCGGCCTTGCGGCCCTGTTCCACCGACTGCGCGATGATGAACAAGACCGCCGGGCCGGGAATCACGAGCAACACCAGGGCGGCGCTGACGAACAGCGCCAGGTTTGCGGTACTGGGAATCACGAATTCCATGGCCAGGGGTCTCCGGTGGCAGGCTTCGGGGGAAGGGGGAACCGCTACTTTACTGCAGCCCGGCCGCGGTGCGGAGCGCAGGATTCGCGCAGCACGAATTCGGTGGGGACCTGGATGCGCGCGTTGCTGGCGGGCTCTTCATTGCGCATGCGGCGCAGCAACAGCAGGGCGGCCTCGCGGCCCAGCGCGTAGGCATCATAGCGAATGACGCTGATCGCCGGCGTGGCCAGACGGGCCAGCGGGCTGTCGTTCGAGGCCACCAGCGAAAGATCGTCCGGGATGGCCAGGCCGGCCGCGCGTATGGCGGGCAACACGCCTTCCAGCAAGTGCATGCCGGCGGCGATGATGGCGGTGGGTGGTTCCTCCAGCGTGAGCAGCAGTTGGGTTTCCCGGAACGCGTATTCGCTGGCGAAGCTGTCCAGCCGCAATAGCGCGGGGTCGAGCGGCAGGCCTGCCGCCTCGTGGGCCCGCGCCAGGCCGGCCAGGCGGTCCTTGCCGACGCGGTTGCGCCGTCCGCCGCTGATCAGCGCGATGCGCCGGTGCCCCAAGCTGATCAGGTGCGCGGTGGCGTGTTGTGTGCCGGCGCGGTGGTCGGCGCCGACGGCGTTGATCGGCAAGGCCATTTCGCGCTCGATCAAGACGGTCGGGAAACCGGCGGCGGCGACTCCCCGCATCACGGCGGGGTCGGATTCTTCTTCCACGCCGAACAGCAGGCCGTCCGCGCGGCGGCGCTGGAACAGCTCCAGCAGCGCCACTTCGCGCGCGGATTGCCCGTCGCTGCTGGCCACCATGAGCACATAGCCGTGCGCGCCCAGCACGTCTTCGGCGCCCTTGATGACCGAGGCGTACATGGGGTTGCGGATATCGGAAAAAATGAAGCCCACCATGCGCGCCGGGGCGCCGCGCATGGCTTGTGCCGCGATGCTCGGCGTCCAGCCAAGCTGGTCGATAGCCGATTCGACCCGCTGGCGGATGTCTTCGGTGACCGTGGGAGCGCCATTGACCACGCGCGAGACGGTGCTGATGGCCACGCCCGCCACCCGGGCGACATCGTGCACGGTGACCCGCTTGCGCGGCAGGGTGGCGCCGCCGCGCGGCGGCTTGGACGCTTTCACGGAAGATTGCCCGGCATGGATAGGATCAGTAGGCCGCCTCGAACAGCGCTTCGAAGTCTGCGCGCGTCGTGTGGCGAGGGTTCCAGCGATTGTATCCGGCCTCGCTGCACCACTGCGCCATCTGCGCCAGGCTGTCGCGAGTGGCCCCCAGCTCCCGCAAGCCGGCCGGGATGCCGAGATCGCCGCACAGGGTCTCGATCGCCACGACGGCCGCCCGGGCGGCGTCCAGTTCGGGCAGGCCTTGTACGTGGCAACCCATGGCGGCGGCCACGCGTGCGTACTTGGCCGGCGCCGCCAGCAGGTTGAAGCGCGCCACGGCCGGCAGGCATACGGCATTCGACAGGCCGTGCGAGGCATGGCACAGCGCGCCGACGAAGCGGGCCATGCAGTGCACATTGCCTAGGCCCGTCTGCCCGAACGCGATGCCGGCGAGCGCCGAGCCGCACAGCATGTTCAGCCCGGCCTGGAGATTGTCGCGGCTGGCGACGAACGGCCGCAAATTCGCCGCGATCAGGCCGAGCGCCTGCAAGTTGATCGCGTCGGTGACCAGGTTGGCCTGGCGCGACAGGTACGATTCGAAAGCATGCACGAACGCGTCCATCCCGGAATGCGCCGCCACGTGCGCCGGCATGGTGCGCAGCGCCAGTGGGTCGAGGATGGCATACATCGCCGGGTTGAGCGCGGCATGGCGGATCGACATCTTGCGGTTCTGCTCGGTGTCGGTGATGACGCAGGAACCGGACACCTCCGATCCGGTGCCCGCCGTCGACGGTACGGCGATCAGCGGCAGCCCGGGCGTGCTGAACTTTTCGATGCCTTCGTAATCGTGTATGCGGCCGCCATTGGTGGCCAGTATGCCCACGGCCTTGGCTACGTCGATGGTGCTGCCGCCACCGATCGCCAGCTGCATGGTGGCGCCGTGCGCGCTGCAAGCCTCGAAGGCGCGCGCCACGGTATGCGCGCTGGGATCGGGTTCGATGTCACTGTAGTGCGTCACGGCCAGGCCGGCCTGGTCCAGCGATTGGCGCACCCGGGCATAGAAATCGCTGTCGAGCAGGGCGGCGTCGATGGCGATAAAGACGCGTTGGCATTCATGGCGGCGCAACAGTTCCGGAATCCGGGCGTGGGCGCCCGCGCCCATGTAGAGCCGGGTCGGGCAGAAGAAGGTAGCGATGTCAGGGGCGGACATGGGTTATGCGTGATCCGGTGAAGCAGGAAGGGCGCAGCGCGCCGGGCGCGCTGCGTGCGGCTAGGGGTTGAAGACCAGCAGGCGCTCTTCGGTCATCTCGCGGATGGCATGGGCGGGCCCTTCTTTGCCGAAGCCGCTGTCTTTCACCCCGCCGAACGGCATGACGTCGGAGCGGGCGCTGGACGTTTCGTTGATCTGCACGGTACCGAAGCGCAGCCGGCGGCCCGCCAGCATGGCCCGTTCGAGATCCCGCGTGAATACTCCGGCAGACAGACCGTACGGAGTGCCGTTGGCGCTGTCGAGCGCCGCTTCGAAAGCGTCGAACGGGCGGATCGACAGCAGGGGTGCAAAGGCTTCCTGGCACCAGAGCTGTTGCGTCTCTGCTACGTCGGTGAGCACGGCGGGCTGGATGACTGCGCGCTCGCGGCGGCCGCCGCACAACAGGCGGGCTCCCGCGGCCTCGGCCGCGCGCAGCCAGCTCTCGGCGCGGATGGCTGCCGCCTCGCTTATCAGCGGGCCGACGCGCGTGGCGGGGTCGCGCGGATCGCCGGCCTGGAGGCCGCGGGCATGCTCGACCAGGCGCTCCGTGACTGCTTGCAGGATGGGCCGTTCGACGTACAGCCGCTGCACCGACGTGCATACTTGCCCGGCCTTGCGCAACGCCGCATTGGCGATCCGGGGGATGGCGCGATCCAGGTCTGCGTCGGCGCATACCAGCGTGCTCGCGATGCTGCCGAGCTCCATCTGGGTGCGTCGCAGGCCGGCCGCCTGTTGAATGATGCGCCCCACGCGCGTGCTGCCGGTGAAGGTATAGAAATCGATGTCCTGCTCGGCCAGCAGGGCCGTGCCGACCGTATCGCCATCGCCCTGGAGAATGGCCAGGAAACCCGGCGGCATGCCGGCTTCCAGCAGGAGCTCGCCCAGCAGGGCGCCGGTCAGCGGCGTATAGGCCGACGGCTTGAGGATGACCGCGTTGCCCGCCGCATACGCTGGCGCCACCTTGTGCAACACCGTGTTCAGGGGCGAGTTGAACGGTGTGATGGCGCAGACCACCCCGACCGGGAAGCGCTGGGTGAAGCCCAGCCGCTGGTGGGCGCCGGGACTGGCCGCGAACGGGATCATGTCGCCGGTCAGGCGCACGCCTTCCTCGGCGGACAGCTCGAGCGTGATGCTGGCGCGGTCGATCTCGCCGTTCGCATCGGCCAGCGTGAAGCCGGCTTCCGCGACCATGGTGTCCACCAGGCGCTGCCGATGGCTGTCCAGCAACTGCGCGGCGCGGCGCAGCGTCCGCGCCCGGTCATAAGGTGGGGGCGCGCCGGCGTCGACGGCTGCGCGCGCCGCGCGGACCGCTTCGGCGACTTGGGCGGCGCTTGCCTGCGCGACTTCGGCGCAGGGCAGGCCGGTGTATTTGTCATGGACGGTGAAGCTCAGTTCGCTTTGGCGCCAGGCGCCGTCGATCAGGTTGCCGGTGTTGGGCGGGGCCGCGGCGGGCCGGTTGGAATGGGGCATGTCTGGAGATGATTAAAAAAACGTTTTTTCATATTCCGGACCATTTGAAGGTTTGTCAAGGCGTTGGCGAGAAGGAGCGCCGGGGATGGTCTGTAGCGTGAATAAATTTCATAGCAGGCAAATACAGGGCGCCACGGCCGGCAATCACGGGCTGCTGGCCGCGTTACCACATGGCGCTGTGAAATGCATTCATAGCTCGATGCCGCCGCATGGGGTTATGGCAATGCCACGTGCCGGATAAGCTGCCGTCCTTTGACACCCAGGATGCGGCCGCGGTCGCGTCGCGCACTTTCAAGGAACCCGCATGACTCACCCTCTGAATCGCCCCGACCTGCAAGCCGTCCCGTACGCCTTGCCGCAACCCCCGTACATGTCGGAAGACCTGGTGCTCCAGAATGTGCTGGGCGCGGCGCTGGAGGATGACGACTATTGGGTGCCGGCGACGGAGTCGGTGTCGTTCAAGCCGTTGTTGCTGTCGGTCAGCAGCGGCTATTACATCAATCTGCTGCGGGTGCGGCGCAGCGGCGTCCTGTCGCGCCATCGGCACAACGGGGCGGTGCATGCGCTGGTGCTCAAGGGCCGCTGGTATTACCTGGAGCACGACTGGGTCGCCGAGGCCGGGGCGTTCGCCTATGAGCCGCCGGGGGAGACGCATACGCTATTCGTCCCGCAGGACGTGGACGAAATGATCACCTGGTTCCATGTCCAGGGCGGTTATACCTACGTGGATCCGCAAGGCCGCGCGCTGGGGTACGAAGATGTCCATTCCAAGCTGGAGGCGGCGGCTCGCCATTACCGCCGGCTCGGCTTGCCGGACAGTTATCTCGAGCAGTTCATCCGCTAGGGCCCGCAGGCTCCGCGGGACAGGCGGCGGCCCGGCTGAGGATCGGTCCGTCGGAGAACTTGTCGTCGAGAAAATCCAGGAAGGCGCGCACCTTGGGGCTGAGGTACTTGCGGCTTTTGTACAGCACGAACAGCGGCTCCTGCCGCTGGGGCTGGAACCGCTGCAAGATGGGCACCAGGCGGCCCGCAGCCAGCGCGGCATGGATATGGAATTCGGCCAGGCGCACGACGCCCGCACCCTGCAGGGCCAGCTGCAGCAGCATGTCGCCCTGGTCGGCGCCCAGCGAGCCCGCCGCCTTGACGCCGCGCGGGACGGTCGTGAACGGCCAGTTGTTCCAGTGGGTGCGGTGCGTGAAGTTCAGGCAATTGTGGCGGACGAGATCATCCGGCGTGGCCGGCGTGCCATGCCGCCGCAGGTATTCCGGCGACGCGCAGACGATCCAGCGGCTGGCCAGCAGTCGCCGAGCGATCAGCGAGGAATCGGGCAGCGTGCCGCTGTGGATCGCCACGTCGATATTGTGCTCGACCATGTCCATGGGGTCGTTGTTGAGCAGGAATTCGACGCGCACGGCCGGGTTCGCCTCGAGGAACTCGGGAATGACAGGCGCCAGCTGGTACTTGGCGAAGGTGAATATGCAGTGCACCCGGATGGTGCCGCGGGTGCCTTCGACGTGATGCTGCAGGGCACCCTCGGCCTCGGCCAGCGCTTCCATGACGCGCAGTCCTTCGCGGTGCAGCGCGTGGCCGGCTTCTGTCAGGCGGACTTCACGCGCGGTCCGTTCGAACAGCAGGGTGCGCAGGCGCTCTTCCATGCGCGCGATCAACTTGCTGACGGCCGAAGGCGTCTTGGCCAGCCGCCGTGCTGCCGCCGAAAAGCTGCCTGTCTCGACGACGGCGATGAAGACTTCAAGATCGGCAAGCTGGTTCAAGAAACTGTCTCCTGTGAATATTTTTCATACCCCTGTGCCTCGCGTCCGCTATCCAAACCCCTGGCGCTACGTCATTATCTGGCCTCGCTACCGTACTTTGAAAAAACGTTTCGATCAATACAGGAGACATCATGAGCAAGCGCATGTTCGGCGCGCTGGCCCTTGGGCTGGCGCTGCTGGCCCCGGCCGCGCAGGCCTTTCCCGACAATCCGATCCGGATCGTGGTGCCGTTCAGCCCGGGCGGCGGCACGGACATCCTGGCGCGCCAGGTTGCCGAGGCGCTTGCCACATCCGAGCAGTGGAACGTCGTCGTCGAGAACCGTCCCGGCGGCAACGGGGCGGTTGCGCTGGGCGCGATTTCCCGGGCGCCGGCCGACGGCCACCAGATCATCCTGGCCCTGCGCGAGAACATCGTGATCGCGCCGCTGCTGAACAAGAGCGGCGGCGTGTTCGACCCGCTCAAGGATTTCACCCCGATCGTGCACGTCGCGGATGCCCCCATGGTGGTGGCGGCGGCGCCGAATTCGGCCTACAGCGGCATGAAACAGGCGCTCGAGGCGGCCAAGGCCAAGCCCGACACGCTGCGGTTCGGCACGTCCGGACAGGGCAGCATGTCGCACCTGCTGCTGGCCATGCTGGGCAAGCGCGCCGACGTGCGGATGATCCATGTGCCGTACAAGGGCTCGAACCCGGCCCTGACGGACCTGGTGGGCGGACATGTGGAACTCGTCGGGGGGTCGATCGCATCGGCCAAGTCGTTCATCGACGGGGGCCGTGTCAAGCCGCTCGCGGTGTCGTCGCTCGCGCGCGTCGCGGCGCTGCCGGATGTGCCGACGATTGCCGAGCTCGGCTACGACGGCTTCGATGTCGTCACGTGGTATGGCTTCTTCGGGCCTGCGGGCATGCCCGGGGACGTAGTGCGCAAGCTCAATGAAGCCACCAACAAGGTCTTGCGGAAGCCGGAAATGCAGCGAGTGCTGGCGGAGCAGGGCATGCAGACCAAGATCGGCTCGCCGGAGGATTTCGACCGCACTTTCCGCGCTGACTACATCCAGCTCTCTGAACAGATGCAAAGCCTGAACATGGCGGCGGAATGACGCCGGTACCGCAAGCTTCACGACGAGGAAACAGCATGTCGAACCAGGATAGCGCCGGATTCATCGGCCTGGGCGCCATGGGCTCGGCCGTCGCGCGCCGCCTGCTGCGCGCGGGCATCGAGCTGCATGTGTACGACCCGGATGACGCCCGCATGGCGGCCATGTGCAAGGAAGGAGCGGTCCCGCACGGCAGTCCGCGCGAGGTGGCCGATGCCGCGCCGGTGGTCTATGCCTGCCTGCCCAGCGCGCAGGTCAGCCGCGAGGCGGCGCTGGGCCCGGCCGGCGTCTGCGGCGGTGCCGCTTTGCGGGTGTACGCGGAGATGTCGACGATCGGCCGCGCGCCAGTGCGCGACATTGCGGCGGGGCTGGCCGGCAGCGGCGTGCAAGTGGTGGACGCGCCGGTCAGCGGCGGCCCGCGCGGGGCCAACGCCGGTTCCTTGTCCATCATGCTGGCGGGCGCGCCGCCAGCCCTGGCACGAGTGCGGCCGCATGCGCAGGCGATGGGCAAGAGCGTTTTCGAAGTCGGCGCCGAGCCCGGCCAGGCGCAGATGATGAAGCTGGTCAACAACCTGATCTCCGCCGCCAACATGGTTGCCGCGTACGAGGCCCTGGTGCTGGGCGCCAAGGCCGGGCTGGACCCGGACCTGATGGTGGAGATCATCAATGTGAGCACGGGGCGCAACAGCGCCACGCTGGACAAGGTGCCGCGCGCCATCCTGACCGGCACGTTCGACTATGGCGCGACGATCCGCACCATTCACAAGGATGTCTCGCTGGGATTGGCCGAGGCCGAGGCACTGCGCGTGCCAATGTGGCTGGGCCAGAGCGTGCGGCAGGCGTGGGAGTTCGCCATGACCCAGGGCGGGGAGGACCAGGATTTCACTGCTTTGATCCGCTACATGGAGGACTGGGCCGGCGCCCGGGTGCGCGGCCGGGCCGCCGATCACGGAGAAACGCAATGCGATTGAAGAACAAGGTGGCCGTGGTGATCGGCGCCGGCCAGAGCATGGGCGAGACGCTGGGCAACGGGCGGGCCACGGTGCTGAGGTTCGCGCAGGAAGGCGCCGCCGTGCTGGCGGTGGACCGGGACCTCGCCTCGGCCGAGGAAACCTGCGGGCAGGCCCGCGCCGCGGGTGGCGACGCCTGCGCGGCGTGGCAGGCCGACGTCACCCAGGAGGCGCAGATCGCCGCCGCGCTGGCCGAGGCCCGCCGGCGCTGGGGCCGCATCGACATCATGCACTACAACGTGGGTATCAGCGTCGCGGGTGGCGATGCCAGCCCGACCGAGATCACGGAAGCCGTCTTCGACCGCATTTGCGCGGTCAATTTGCGCGGCTGCGTGATGGCCGGCAAGCATGTGTTGCCCATCATGCGCGAGCAGGGCGGCGGCGCCATCATCAATATCGCCTCGGTATCGGCCTGGCAGCGCTACCCCTGGGTGGCGTACAAGGCCACCAAGGCCGGCATGATCGCCTACACCCAGCAGTTGGCGATCGAGAATGCCGCCCATGGCATTCGCGCCAACGTCATCTTGCCGGGGCTGCTGGATACGCCGATGGCGGTCGATACGCGCGCCGCGGCGTTCGGACGCGCGCGCGCGGACGTGGTCGCCGAGCGTAATGCCCGGGTGCCGCTGCGCGGCCGCATGGGCACCGCCTGGGACGTCGCCAACGCGGCGGTGTTCCTGGCTTCCGACGAAGCGGGTTTCATTACTGGCGTCGAACTGCCGGTCGACGGCGGGGCCCTGGTCAATATCGTGCGCTAGCGCGCGACGGCCGTCCCGCTGATTTCATCTTCAGGAGATCTATCAAAACATGGAAGCAGCACCATCTTTCGACCCAGTCAAGCCCGAGACCGTTGAGCTGGGGCATCGCAATCGCCGCGCCACACTGGGCGACGCCTATGTCGACCGTTCCATTGCGCGCGCTCGCGATGACGATTTCTTCGCGCCGCTGCAGGACGCCGTGACCGGCCTGGCCTGGGGCGCCATCTGGGGCCGGCCGGGCCTGAGCTTGAAAGAGCGCAGCCTCGTCACCGTCAGCGTGCTGATCGCCACCGGGCGGCGCCATGAACTGGCGCTACACATCAACGGGGCGCTCAACAACGGCTGGACCCGCGAGCAACTGCAGGAAATCCTGTTGCACGCCGCCTGCTATTGCGGCATGCCGGCGGCGGTGGATGGCTTCCGCATCGCCAAGGAAGTGCTCGACGAACGGGCGCAGGCGGCCGCCTAGCCCCCGCGCAGCGCCTCATCGAACCCTACACCAGATACGCGCGCCCCGGGCGCCGCGCGGCGGGGCCGCTCGTCCCGCGATAACAAAGGAGACAACTCATGAACCATCGCTTGCTCACCCGCCGGCACCTGGCCCGCGCCGGCCTGTCGGCCCTGGCCCTGTTCATGGCCGGGCCGGCCGGTGCCCAGGGCTTCCCCGTGCGCCCCTTGACCCTGCTGGTGCCATTCACCGCGGGGGGCGCAACCGACGTGCTGGCCCGCGCCGTGGCGGAGGAACTGGGCAAGGATCTCGGGCAGACCGTGGTGGTCGAGAACGTGCCGGGCGCCGGCGGTTCGGTGGGCCAGGCGAAAGCCGCCCGCGCGACCCCGGACGGCTACACCATGCTGCTCGGCAACGTCGGCACGCTGGCGGCCAACGCCTCGCTGTACCCAAACCTGCCATATGACGTGCTGCAGGACTTCACCGCGCTGGCCTCGGTGGGCGATGCTCCCCAGGTGCTGTCGGTGCGGGCCGGCCTTCCCGCCGACGACCTCGACAGTTTCGCCCAGTACGCCCGGGACCATGGCGCGCAGATGAACTTCGGCACTGCGGGCGTGGGCTCGGGGTCGTTTCTCGGCGGGGTGCTCCTGAATGCCGCGCTGGGTATCGAGGTTCCCGCCGTGCATTACCGCGGCGCCGCCCAGGCGACTGCCGACGTCATGGCCGGCCATATCGACTACACCGTGGAAAGCAGCAGCACGGCTGTCAGCTCGATTGCCTCCGGGAAGATCAAGGGCCTGGTGGTGATGCGCCCCGATCGCGTGGATGTGCTGCCCGGGGTGCCCGCCGCCCGCGAAACCGCCTATCCCGCCCTGCGCTACGACATCTGGAACATGATGCTGGTGCCGCGCGGCGTGCCGGCGCCGGTGGTGCGGCAACTGAACGAGGCAATCAATCGTGCGCTGGCGACGCCCGCGATCCAGCAGCGCTATGCCCGCATGGGCGTGGCGCTGCCCAGCGCCGCGCATCGTTCCACCGCGGGCGCCGCCGCGCTCCTGGCCGACGAGGTGGCGCGCTGGCGCGATTTGCTGGCCAAGGCTGGCGTCAAGCCTCAGGACTCGTAGCGGGGCGGCCAGGGCTGGCGACGGCACGGCATTTGCTGGCTGTTCCCTGAGTATGTCCGCACCAACACGCGGACCACCCGACAGGAGGCCAACATGCGCAATGATCCACCGCGGCACGGTCTGCGCCCGCCGTCCGCCGATCGCCGCGATACCGACCGCCAGTACGAATCCCCCCTGTCGGAAGGGGCACAGGTGCCGCACAGCAGTTGGGATAGCAGCGGCCACGAGGGCGAGGCGGGCAACGAGCCCGCGGGGGCTGGCGGCCATGGCATCGCCGGCGACCGCTGGCGCGGGCGTGCTGCCTATGGCCGGGGAGGCAGCCACGATGTCCCGCAGCCCGGCGGCGCGGGGCAGGGCGGCTATCATGGCCACGACGGGCCCGACAGCGGCGGCGCGCATGCGTTCCATCCCCAGCCGGCCGACAACAGCGGCGGCTATGAGGGCACCGGCTTCAACCGCGGCTATGGCATCGAGGCGCGCGGTTATCAGCGCAGCGAACATCATGAAGACATCGGCACCCAGTTCGGCGATATCGGCGATTTCGACGACCTGTATGGGGAAGGGCGCCATGGCGGCCTGGGGCACGGCAGGCGGCACAGCCTGCCGCGCGGCTACCGGCGCGCCGACGAGCGCGTGCTCGACGATGTCTGCGAACGGCTCAGCCGCAGCGGGCTGGACGTATCGGAAGTCTCCGTGCGGGTGGTCGGCGGCGAGGTGGTCCTGGAAGGCAGCGTCCCGGAGCGCGGCACCAAGTACGCCATCGAGAACATCGCGGACAGCTGCCTGGGCGTCACGGACGTCGACAATCGCCTGCGCGTGGCGCAGGACGGTCCCGCGCGGCCGCGCCCGCCGGGACGTTGAGCGCGGTTCCGTCGCCACGTCGCCGCGCCGCAGGCCATGAGCACGCCATTCGTCCGCATGCCGCCCAATAGCGCGGGCCGGGATCTTGCGGTGGGCGACATCCACGGGCATTTTGGCCGCTTGCAACGGGCCTTGGACCAGTTCGGCTTCGATCCGCGGCGCGACCGGCTGTTCTCGGTGGGCGACCTGATCGACCGTGGCGCAGAGTGCGAGGCGTGCCTCGATTGGCTGGCGCGACCCTGGTTCCACGCCGTACAGGGCAACCACGAGGATTACGCGATCCGGCATGTGCGCACTGGCAAGGTCGACACCGTGAATTGGCGGCACTACGGCGGCGGCTGGTTTCTCGACCTGCCGCCCGCCCGGCAGCAGATGTACGCGCAGACGCTGGCCGGACTGCCCGTGGCGATCGAGGTGCCCACTGCGGCAGGTCCGGTGGGCCTGGTGCACGCCGATTGCCCGGTGCGCGACTGGCGGCGGCTGGAGGCGGCGCTGCGCGAGCGCTACAAGCGCACCCGCTCGCATTGCCAATGGTCGCGCGAGCGGCTGGCGCGACAGGATGCGTCCGGCGTGGCCGGGGTGCGGGCGGTGGTGGCCGGGCATACGCCGGTGACGCGCCCCGTGGCGCTGGGCAATGTGCTCCACATCGATACCGGGGGCTGGGAGGCAGCGGGCTACTTCACGCTGCTGGACCTGGCCACGCTGCAGGCATGGCCGGAGCCGGTGAGCCGGCCGGTGCCGGCTCACCGCTGATTCAGGCCAGGCTGAGCCCGACTGCTATGACAATGCCCGACACGAACAGCTGGATCAGGCAGAACCCCATGATGTCCTTGGCTTTCAGGCCGGCAATGGCCAGCACCGGCAGGGCCCAGAACGGCTGCAGCATGTTGGTCCAGGCGTCGCCCCAGGCCACGGCCATGGCCACTCGGGGGATGTCGGCGCCCAGCGCCTGCGCCGAGGCGATGACGATCGGGCTCTGCACCGCCCATTGGCCGCCGCCGGAGGGAATGAAGATGTTGACGATGCCGGCGCTGATGAACGTCCACAGCGGCAGGGTGGCCGCGGTCGAGATCGATACGAACCACTCCGACAGGGACGCCGCCAGGCCGGAATCCATCATGATGGCCATGATGCCCGCGTAGAACGGGAACTGGATGACGATGCCGGCGCCGCCGCGGATCGCCTCGTCCAGGCTGGCCAGCAGGCGCCGCGGCGTACGGTGCAGCACGATGGCCAGGAACAGGAACGTGAAGTTGATGACGTTCAGGTTCAGGCCGGCGCCGCGGATCACGTAATAGTCGAACAGGTAGGCCAGGCCGGCGAAGCCGATCAGCATGGCCAGCACCGTGCTGTTCTCCAGGCGCGCGGCTGGGCGGCGATCGTCGCTGTCGGCGTGGTCGGGCTCGGCCGTGGCCAGTTTGGCGGGATCGACGTAGATGCTGTCTTTCTCGTCGGGCAGCATCAGGCGGTTGACCAGCGGCACCAGGATGAACAGGGCAACCACGATGGCCAGGTTGAAGGCCGCGAATATGGTGTCCGATGTCGGCACGATGCCGATCTGGCCGGCCGAGAAATGGCCTTCCGTGGCGATGGTCAGCGGAATCGAGCCGGCCAGGCCGCCGTGCCAGATGATGAAGCCCGAGTAGGCGCTGGCCACCAGCAGCCGGTAGTCGACGCGGATCTGGCGCGCGATCTCCTTGGCGAACAGGGCGCCCACCACCAGGCCGAAGCCCCAGTTGATCCAGCTGGCCGCCAGCGACACCACCGATACCAGCACAATGGCGCCGCCGGCGCTGCCGGACAGCCCGGCCAGGCGGGACAGCAGCTTCTTGACGAGGGGCGTGCTGGCCAGCATGTAGCCGGTCAACAGGACCAGCAGCATCTGCATGGCGAAGGTGAGCAGGCCCCAGAAGCCGTTGCCCCACCAGCGGATCACTTCCATGGGCGCGCGGCCCTCGAACACGATGGCCGCGGCCGCGGCGACCAGGGTCAGCAAGACGACAAAGATATAGGGATCGGGCAAGTAGCGCTCGACGAGCTTCACCGATCCGCGCGACAGTAGTTTGAACACACATCCTCCTCTGACTGTAGGCGCGCCGGGCATGGCCGGCGGACGGCGCGAATGCTAGCACGGCCGCATGTCGCGCCCCGGCGGGACGGGCCCGCCAGGGGGGGCCGGGGTCAGGCGGGCAGGGCGTCGGGCACGCCCAGCTCGCGCGCCAGCCTGGCCATGCCGTCCCAGATGGCGTCGTCGAACTGCAGGGAGTCGGCATTGCGCTGGCGGTTGCGCGCTTCGTACTCGCCCGGATACTCGACTCGCTCGACATCCGGCTGCGGCGGGCAGGCGTGCAAGTAGTCGATGAAGGCGCCCACTTCCTGGGTCCGCCAGTCGGTGTTGAAGTCGACCTGGGGATCCAGCAGGATGGCGAACATGTTGTTGGTGGCCACGCCATGGCGCGGGTGCTCGGGCTGGATGGTGCCGCCGCCCGACAGGACGCCGGCCAGCAGTTCCGCCACCAGGCCCATGGCGTAGCCCTTGTGCCCGCCGAAAGGCAGCAGGGCCCCGGGCGGGTCGGTAAACAGGGCGCCCGGGTCGGTGGTGGGCCGGCCAGCGGCATCGATCAGTGCGCCCGGCGGCGCCGGCTCGCCCCGGGCCGCCAGCACCCGCGCCTTGTTCACGGCGATCGAGCTGGTCGCCATGTCCACCAGCAGCGGCGGGCGGCCGCCCGGCAGCGGGCCGGCGAAACACAGCGGGTTGGTGGTGAGGCAGGCGCGCGCGCCGCCGAAGGGCGCCACGGTCGGCGCGCGGTTGATCACGTTGGTAAAGGCCAGCAGGATCAGCCCGCGGGCCGCCACCATTTCGCCGTAGTGTCCCATGCGCCCGAGGTGGTGGCTGTGGCGCAGGGTGACGATGCACTGCCCATGCGCGCGGGTGCGGTCGATGGCCTCTTCGATAACCTGCTTGCCGACATACTGGCCAAGCCCATGATGGCCGTCGAATGCCACCATGGCGCCACGGTCGCTGACCAGTTCGGGCCGGCCGTCGGCGCGCGCCAGGCCGTCGGCCAGCACGCGCCGGTAATTGGCCAGGATGGACAGGCCATGGCTGGTATAGCCGACCCGGTCGGATTCGACCAGATGCTGGGCCACGGCCTCGGCGATATCGTCGGGTACATCCATGGCGGTGAGGACGCGCTGGCCATACGCCAGCGCCTGCGCAAGCGATATCTTCATGTCCCGCTCCCTACAGCCAGCCCAGCCAGCGCCAGTAAGTCAGGCCCAGGCCCAGCATCAGCACGTAGCCGACCAGCGTAATCACGATGCCGACCTTGGCGAACTGCTTGGCCGTGAAGGTCTCGGTGCCCAGGCACACCATGTTCTGCGGCGCGTTGATCGGCAGGATGAAGCCGTAGCTGACTACGAAGCCCAGCAGCATGGTCATGCCCAGCCGGTTGAAATCGCCGGGCAGGGTGGCCAGCACGGAAATCAGGATGGGCAGCATGGCCGAAGTCAGCGCCGTGGCGCTGGCGAATCCCAGGTGGATCAGGATCAGGAACGCCGACAGCACCGCGAAGATCGCCAGCGGGCCCAGATGGTCGAGCCCGGTGCGGGCCACGACCTGGGTCCCCAGCCATTGGCCCGCCTGGGTCGTCAGCAGCGCCGTGCCCAGGCTGATGCCCACTCCGAACACGATGACCGTGCCCCAGGGGATGCGCGATTGCACGTCTTTCCATGTCATGACGCCGATGCGGGGCAGCATCAGCAGCACCAGCCCGAAATACGTGGTCGAGGTGGTGTCGAAGCGGTGCAGCTTGCCCTCGGTGGCCCAGCACAAGAGCAGCAGCAGGGAGACCGCCATCAGGCGTTTTTGCGGCGCGGTCATGGGGCCGAGTTCGCGCAGCGATTTTTCCACTGCTTCTTTGCCGCCCGCGATGTTGTCGCTTTCCGGGGGCAACATTTTCAGCACCAGGAAAACCAGCACGGCCGACATGATCAGGGCCCACGGTGTGCCCGCGACCAGCCAGTCCGCCCAGGTGACCCGTTGGCCCAGCATTTTTTCCATGAAGCCGACCGTCAGCAGGTTCTGCGCGGCCGCGGTCTGGATGCCGACGTTCCAGATGCTGGTGGCCTGCGCCACGATGATCATGATGCCGGCCGCGATATTGGAGCGCTTGTCGACCCCGAATGCCGCGATGACGCCCATCATGATGGGCACCACGGCGGCGCTGCGCGCGGTGGCGCTGGGCACGACCAGGCTGAGCACGATGGTGACGGCGATGCACCCGACCAGGATGCGGCGCGTGCTGGTGCCGATGCGCGCCAGCGTCACCAGGGCGATGCGCCGGTCCAGCCCGGTATAGGTCATCGCCGCGGCGATGAACAGGGCGCCGGCCACCAGGGCGAGGGCCGAGTTCGAGAAGCCGGCCAGCGCCATGCTGATCGCCGCCGATGTGCCGTACAGGACCGTCGGGTCCTTGATGGTGGGCGCCGTGCCAAGCAGGAAGGCCATCAGCGTGGTGATCATGATGGCGCTGGCCTCATATGACACCGCCTCGGTGATCCACACCACCACGGCGAAGACCAGGATGGCCAGCATGCGGTGGCCCGCGGGAGGGAGGTCGGCCGGGAGCGGCGCCAGCAGTACCACGATCAGCGCCAGGAAACCGGCCACCAGGCCGACAGGCATCTTGGCTTTCTGGGGAGGAACCGCCGCAGGGGCTGTTGCCGAGTTCGTCATGTCAATCTCCGGGCACGTACACTCAAGGGTGGGATAGGCCTGCAAAAAGCAAATATCGGAGTAAAAACAAGAACTTGATAAGTATTATTTAAGTATTTTATTTAAAGAAAAACATCAAATGAAATCGGCACGAAGCAAGCACGACAGGCGCAAATGCTTCCATTTATAGCAGGTGATGCAACCTTATGATTATTTATGGCAAATGCTGCAGGCAGGCATGTGCGTGTCATTTGATACATTTGCACGCAAATGGCGGCGGCAAGTAAGCGGGCCTGCTGGCCATGGCAAACCCACGAAGTGCGGTAATATTCAGGTTCTTGTAAGTTTGGAAGCCCACCGGGCCAGCGCCAAGCTGTGCGCCGCGCCCGGCATGCTCCTTTTTCATGTCCAGCGAACCTCTCAGTACCATCGCGCCGCGCATGACCGATGCCCGGCGCCGCCTTCTCAAGCCTGCTGCCGCCCGCGCGGCCCGCCGTCCCGCCTTCCGGACCGCCCATGCTATTTGACTGGATGGCCGACCCCACCGCCTGGCTGGGCCTGGCGACGCTGATCATTCTCGAAATCGTCCTGGGCATCGACAACCTGGTGTTCATCGCGATCCTGGCCGACAAGCTGCCGCCGGAACAGCGCAATCGCGCGCGCGTCATCGGCCTGACCCTGGCCATGCTGATGCGGCTGGGCCTGCTGGCCAGCATTGCCTGGGTGGTGACCCTGACCGAGCCGCTGTTCACCGTGCTGGGCGCCGAGATATCCGGGCGCGACCTGATCCTGATCTTCGGCGGTGTATTCCTGTTGTTCAAGGGCACCATGGAACTGCACGAGCGCGTCGAGGGCAGGGCGCATGGCGATACGGATGCCAGGCCGCAGCACGCGGTGTTCTGGCAGGTGATCCTGCAAATCGTCGTGCTGGATGCGGTGTTCTCGCTCGATTCGGTCATCACGGCGGTCGGCATGGTGCAGGAACTGAGCATCATGATGATCGCGGTAGTTGTCGCCATGGCAGTCATGATGCTCGCGAGCCGCCCGCTGATGGCGTTCGTCGGCCGTCATCCGACCGTGGTCATCCTGTGCCTGGGCCTGCTGCTGATGATCGGCTTCAGCCTGGTGGCCGAGGGCCTGGGCTTCCATGTCCCCAAAGGCTATCTGTACGCCGCCATAGGCTTTTCGATCGTCATCGAGCTGTGCAACCAACTGGCGCGCCGCAATCGCAGCCGACGCAGCCTCGGCCTGAGCGGGCGCCAGCGCACGGCCCGGGCCGTGCTGCGGCTGCTGCGCGGCAACCGGGGCGAGGCAGGCGGCGCGCGCAATCCGGTGGAAGAGGTCGCCGCCCTGGTCGATGGCGTCGACGAGCCCGTCTTCGCGCCGGAGGAAAGCAGCCTGATCGAACGCATCCTGGCCATGGGCAACCGCGATGTGCGTTCGATCATGGTGCCGCGCGGCGAAATGGTCTGGCTCGACGTCAAGGACGGCACCAGCGCGGTCATCAGGAAATTCGCTTCCGGCCATGCGCGCCTGCCCTTGTGCGATGGAGACGCCGCCAACGTGATTGGCGTGGTGCATTTCAAGGACCTGCTGCCCCGCCTGCAGGCGCCCGGCGCCATCGATCTCATCGAACTGGCGCGGCAGCCGCACTATGTCATGGAAACCACGCCCGTTTTCAAGGTGCTGGAGGTGCTGCGCCAGTCGCGCGAGCATATGCTGATCGTGGTCGATGAGCACGGCAGCGGAGAGGGCCTGGTGACCCCGCTGGACGTGTTGACAGCGGTGGGGGGCGAGCTTCCCGAGAGTGCCGACGACGCGGCAGCGGCGATGCCGGCCGGCGACGGCTCCTGGCTGCTGGACGCCAGCATGCCGATCGATGAGGCGCGCCTGTTCCTGTCCGGCGCCGCGCTGGGCGCGGACACGCCCGACGCCACGCTGGCCGGCGCGCTGTTGCGGGCCGAAGGGCGGCTGCCCGAGGTGGGCGAAGTCATCCAGTGGGGCGACTGGTCGTTCGAGATCACGCGGCGCGACGGGCTGCGGATCGGCCAGGTGCGGGCGCGGCAATGCCTTGCGGCCGAGGAAAGCGACCTGCGCGACGGCGGGCCGCTGCATACCGCGGCATGACGCCGCAGGCGGCCGCCGATGGCCGGCCCGGACAAGGCGGCGCCCGGCCGGAGCGGGCGCCGCGCGGTTGGCTTACTTGCCGGCGTCCAGGCGCTGCTGCATGCGCGCGGCGCGATCCGGCGAAGAGGGGTGCGAGCTGAACATGCTGCTCTGGCCGCCGTCGAGCTCGGCCAGCTTCTGGAAGGCCGTCACCAGGCCCTTGCGGTTCATCTTCTTCTGCGTCAGCAGGTCGAACGAATAGTCGTCGGCGGCGGTTTCCTGCGACTGCGAGAACTGTGCATTGATGAACTTCTCGGTCAGGTCGCCCAATTGCGAGGCGCTCAGCGAGGCGACCACGCTGTTGCCGGCCGCGCCGGCGGCCTGGCGGGCAGCGCTCACGGCGTAAGCGGTCTGCATGGCCTTCTTGGTGTGCCCCAGGGCCACGTGGCCCATTTCGTGGCCGATCACGCCGCGCAGCTCGTCGTCATTCATCAGGTCCATCAGGCCGCTGTAGACGCGCACGCAGCCGTTGCCCATGGCCCAGGCGTTGACGTCTTCCGTCAGGTAGACCTTGTAGTTGACCTTCTGGCCGTTCAGCGTCATGTTGCCGAAGCCGCGCATCAGCTTGGTCAGGCGCTTGCTGTACTTGTTGCCGGCCGGGGCGATCTTCGATTCCTGGTCGCTCTGCTTGCAGGCGGCGTCCGACAACTGGACGATATCGGCATCCGACAGATTGGCAGCCTTCGCCATGTCGGCGCCGGCCGACAGCAGGCCGTTGGCGTCCATCCCGCCCATGTTGCCGCAGCCGGCCAGGAACAGGCTGGCAGTCAGCGCGGTGCACATGAATTTCATCTTGTTGTTCATTCGAAGTCCTCTTTCGCTACGCGTCGTGTTTGAGACGGGTCCATTCCCGTGCGCCGGCCATCCGTGCTGGTTGGAAGACAGGCGCGCAGAACTGTAAAGACAAGTGACAGAAATTAGGTGTTATTGATTGTCTAACTGAAATCAAATGTTATGCCGCACGAGCCGCTGGCAGCGCGATCGGCGGCGGCGCGCCGGGCCGCCGGACCATGGGCGGCCCAGATTCACGACGGCCGCCGCGCCCGCACTTCGGCGTGGCGGCGCGCGATGGCTTGCGCGGCGACCCGCATCCGCTCCACCACCCGGGCGAAGTTCTCTTGTGCCAGCCGTTCGGCCATGGCGGTGACGGTGACAGCGCCGAGGGCCGACCCGGCACCGTCATCAGGATCGGGGATGGGAATCGCCACGGCGCTGGTGCCCGGCATCAAACCGGCGGGGGCATGCGCGATGCCGCTTGCGCGCGCCTTGTCGACCCGGCGCAGGATCTCGGCCGGGCTCTCGCCGAGCACGGCAAGGCGGGCCGCGTTCGCCGCGACGATGGCCGTGCTTTCTTCCTCGGGCAGGCAGGCAAGCAATGCCACGCCGGACACCCCCACCCCCAGCGGTCGCCGTACGCCAACCTCGATGGACAGGACTTGGATGGGGTGATGGCCGGTGCGCCGGCCTATGCATATGGAGTCGTGCCCGTGGCGTATGCTGAGGAACACGGTATCGCCCACCTGGTCCGCAAGTTCGGCGAGATAAGGGGCCGCCAGCGTGAGCAAGGGAAAGCGGCGGGTGCGGGCCAGTCCCAGCAGGCTGATTTCCGGGCCGATAAGGTAGCGCCGCGTCGCCGGGTCCTGCTCGATGGCGCCTTCCTGCAGCAGCGCCTTCAGCAGCCGGTGCACGGTGGGACGGTTGAGTCCGGACATGCGCACCAGGTCGATCAGGCGAACGCCGCGCTCTTGCCCACAGGCCACCAGGCGCAGGATGGCGACCGCCCGCCGCACGGTTTGCGCGCCGGCGGGCGTTTCGTCGGTCGTTGTCGCGAACGGCGGGCCTTCGTCGTCGGTGATCATTTGCCGTCCGTCATGATCGATTTCGGCGTCTGCCGTATCGCCCGCTTGGTGACGATGGGTCCCAGGGAGGCATAGTTGGGGCCGCCGATGCGGCACACCGGCCGCAATTGCTCCGTATCGATCTTGCCGTCGCGCGCCAGGCCGTCGCGGATATGGAATACCAGCACTTCGCCGACGAAGAATTCCGCGCCCGTCGCCCCGTAGGGCGTGACACTGTGGAAACGGCATTCCAGGCTGACGGGCGCGGCGGCCAGCCGAGGGGTCGCGATGGCGTCTCCCGCAATGACTTCCAGTCCCAGCAGCTCGGCCTCGCTGATCTCGGGCGGATGCTCTTCCGCGCTGGCGTGCATGGCGTCCAGCAGACTCTCGTCGCCGATGTTCACCACGAAATGTCCGTGATCCAGGATGTTGCGCGCCGTGTCCTTGCGCAGGCCGGCCTTGCGCCCGATGTTGACCCCGACCATGGGTGGGGTGTTCGAGACGAAGGTATAGCAGCTGAAGGGCGCCAGGTTCACCTGGCCGCCGGGCCCCAGGCTGCTGATCCAGGCAATGGGGCGCGGCACGACGATGCCGCTCATGAGCTTGTAGGTCTGTTCGGGCGTGAGTTCTGGCGCGGCGATACGCATGGCGGAAGTTGTCTCTCTGTGATCGGTATCCTGGGACATACGGCCTTTGGTGTCCAGTTATTGAACTATGAAAGGGAGAAGAGGGGGGCTTCTTCGCCATCCGGCCGGGCGCGACCGCGCACCGCGGCCGCTTGCAAAAACCCTGCGCGAAGTCGGGCAGCCGTGCATGGCGGACTCTTTTCCCAGTTTTACATTTTCGGCCTTGTTCCGCGTCGCCGCGCCGAGGCCAGAAGGCCATTCGCGCGTTAAGTCCGATATCTGGACTTTTTCTGCAAACGGCCGTTGTCGCCGACCGGGCAAGTTCCTAGAGTCGAGCCCTACAAGATCGTCAACCTGGCATCGGAGACAACCACCATGATTTACCGTTTCGCGGCCCGGGCGTGCGCCGCCATCGCCCTGGCCGGCCTGACCGCCACCGCTCACGCGGCCTGGCCGGACAAGCCCGTGCGCATCGTCGTGCCATATCCGCCCGGCGGCAATGTCGACGTCGCCGCCCGCTTGATCGCGCCGGGCCTGCAGGCCGCACTGGGCCAGCCTTTCATCGTTGAAAACAAGCCCGGCGCGGGCGGCATGATCGCCGGCGAACACGTGGCGCGCGCCGAGCCGGACGGCTACACCCTGTTCATGGCGGCCAACGGCCCCTTGCTCTTCAGCCCGCTGATTTTCAAGCGCGACGCCTACAAGTGGGACCGCGACTTCGCGCCCATCAGCGCAATCTCATACACGCCTCTGGTCCTGGAAGTGAAGCCGTCGCTGCCCGTGAAAACGATGGGCGAGCTGATCGAGCTGGCCAAGAAAGAGCCTGGCAAGCTGACCATGGCCTCGCCCGGCGCGGGCACCACCAATCACCTGGTCAGCGAACTGCTGCAGCGCATCACCGGCGCGCGCTGGACGACTGTCCAATACAAGGGCAACGCGCCGGCCAATACCGACTTGCTGGGCGGGCACGTCGATTTCCAGTTCGACCAGATCTCCGTCGCGTCGCCGTTCATCAAGGAGGGCCGGCTGCGCGCCTTGGCGGTGACCACCGCCAAGCGCGTGCCGATGCTGCCTGACGTGCCCACCTTCGCCGAGGCGGGCATCAAGGACATGGAGGCGTCGACATTCACCGGCCTGTTGGCGCCCAAGGGGACGCCGCCTGCGATCCTGGCGAAATTGAGCCAGGCATTGGACGGCATCCTGAAGCAGCCGGACATCGTCAAGCGCTTCAACGAGCTGGGTGCCGAGGCGCGAGGCAGCTCGCCCGAGGAATTCACGCGCTACCTTGCCGCCGAGGACGCCCGCTGGACGCCCATCATCGAACAGGCCCATATCACCGCCAAGTGACGCCAGGAAACTCCATGACCAGACGCAGTATCTACGCCGCAGGCTTCAGCCACAAGAATCCCATCCCCGCCGCCTGCCGCATCGGCAGCCTGCTTTATTCGGGCAGCATCCAGGGCACGGATCCCGCCACGGGCGCCTACGGCGAGACGCTGGCGCGCCAGTGCGAGCTGATGTTCGACCATGTGCGGCGCATTGTCGACGCGGGCGGGGGATCGCTCGCCGACATCATCAAGATGACGGTCTGGATGCGCGATCGCGACCAGCGTGCCGTCCTGAACGCCGCCTGGCTGCAAGCCTTCCCGGACGCGCAGAACCGTCCGGCGCGCCACACCATGAAGGCGGACCTGGATGGCGGCAAGCTCGTCGAATGCGACTTCATCGCGGTCATCGCGGAGCAAGAGGCGGCAGGGGAGGCAAGGGGATGACCCAGTATCAGCCTTTCCAGCCCCATCCCACCGCTCCCCGGATCCGGCTGCCCGCCGGGTCCTGCGACAGCCAGTTCCACGTATTCGGGCCGGCCGAACGCTATCCGGTGCGCCCCGGCGCCGCCTATGAAATGCCCGGCGCCACCATCGAAGTCGCCTTGAAGCTGCACCGGCTGCTGGGCATCGAGCGCGGGGTGATCGTGCAGGCGACCACCTACGGCGCCGACCATCAGGTCGTCCTGGACGGCCTGGCCGCCGCGGGCCCCAACTATCGCGGCTGCGCCAATGCGGCCGTGCTGGCCGAACGCGACGATGCCTATATCGCCAGGCTGCACGACGCCGGCGTACGCGGCGCACGCTATACCCGGCAGGGCCTGGGCATCAGCATGGAGCCGGCCGCCTACCGGCGCTCCATCGCGAGGCTGCGCGAACTGGGCTGGTACGCCAAGTTCCAGCCCGAACCCGACGGCATCATGGCGCAGGTATCGCAGTTCGAGGACCTGGACATTCCCGTGATCATCGACCACATGGGGCGCGCCGATCCCGCGGCGGGGGAGAGCGATCCCAGCCGTCGCAAGCTGCTGGAACTGCTCGAGCGTGGCAACTTCTGGGTGATGTTGTCGCTGTCGGAAAAGCTGTCCCGCATCGGCGAACCCTGGGACGACGTCGTGCCGCTCGCGCAGGCGTTGATCCAGGCGAACCCGGACCGCGTGATCTGGGGCAGCGACTGGCCGCATCCCGTCTCGGTCAAGGCCACGCCCGATGAAGGCCGCCTGGTGGACTTGCTGGCCCGCTACGCTGGCGACGCCGCGACGCTGAAGAAAATCATGGTCGACAACCCGGCCCGCCTGTTTGGATACGACAAATGAAACTGCTTTCCTTCGAATACCAGGGCCGCGAATGCTTCGGACTGTTGCGCGGCGCTGACGAGGTCGTCGATCTGAGCGGCCTGGGTTGCGCCAGCCTGCGCGCGGCGCTGGCCGCCCGGGCGCTGCCGGAACTGCGGCAGCGCGCAGCGGGAGGAGGGCAGGTCTTGCGCCTGGCCGACGTCCGCCTGCTGCCGCCGATCCCGGCGCCGGAAAAAATCATCTGCGTCGGCGTGAACTACGGCAATCGCAACGAGGAATACAAGGATGGCAGCGCGCCGCCCGCCTATCCCAGCGTCTTTCCGCGCTTCCCGGGGTCGTTCGTGGGCCACGGCCAGCCCTTGATACGCCCGCGCGTGTCGCGGCAGTTGGACTACGAAGGTGAAATCGCCCTGATCATCGGCAAGCGGGGCCGGCATATCCCGGCCGCGCAGGCCTGGGACCACATCGCCGGCCTGACGTGCGCCAACGAAGGGACGGTCCGCGATTGGGTGCGGCACGGGAAATTCAACGTGACGCAGGGCAAGAACTTCGACGGCAGCGGCGCCATGGGGCCCTGGATGGCGACGGCGGACGAGTTCGACCCCGCCGCGCCCCTGACCGTGACGACCCGCGTCAACGGCGAACAGCGGCAGCACGATACCACTGCCAACCTCATGTTCCCCTTCGCCGAACTGATCCGCTACATCTCCATCTGGACGACCCTGGAGCCGGGCGACGTCATTTCCACCGGCACGCCGGTGGGAGCGGGCGTGCGCTTCGATCCGCCGCGCTATCTGGAGCCGGGCGACCTGGTCGAAGTGGAGGTGCCAGGCATCGGCACGCTGGCCAACACGGTGGCGGACGAGCCCGCCTGAAGACCCGTCCTCTCATGAATCGCTGAACCACCAAGGATTCCCCATGCTCAACGAACAGGACCGCGCCCGCGCCGCCGAACTGCTCCTGGAGGCCGAGCGCACCGGCGTGCCGGCCCGGCAATTGGCCCAGACCTTCCCGGCAATGGAGATCGCCGACTCCTACGATATCCAGAAACGCATCATCGACCGGAAAATCGCCGAGGGCGCGCGGCTGCGCGGCCACAAGATCGGCCTGACGTCCAAGGCCATGCAGAGCACCGTGGGCATCGACGAGCCCGACTACGGCCATCTGCTCGACACGATGTTCTTCCAGGACGGGCAGGCCATTGCCACGGAAAAGCTGATCGTGCCGCGCGTGGAAGTCGAACTGGCCTTCGTGCTGGGCAAGCCCTTGCGTGGCCCGGATGTTTCGCTGTTCGACGTCCTCGACGCCACCGATTACGTGGTGCCCGCGCTGGAAATCATCGACGGCCGCAGCCAGTATCCGCGCACCATCGTCGACAACATCGCCGACAACGCGGCGTGCGCCGGCATCGTCCTGGGCGGCAGGCCGGTGCGGCCGATGGACATCGACCTGCGCTGGGTCGGCGCCATCCTGCTGAAGAACGGCGTCATCGAAGAATCCGGCGTGTCCGCGGCGGTGCTGGGGCACCCCGCGCTCGGCATCGCCTGGCTGGCCAACAAGCTGGCGCAGCACGATGCCGGGCTGGAGGCCGGGCACATCGTCCTGGCCGGCTCGTTCACCCGCACCGTCGCGGTCGGCCCCGGCGACACGCTGCACGCGGATTACGGCAAGCTGGGCGGCATCTCCGTCCATTTCTCCTGAGGAGCGCGGGCGTGGATATTCCCATCAATGGATTCAAGCGCGCGCTGCGCGAGCAGCGTCACCAGACCGGCTTGTGGGTGACGCTGGGGCAGGCCAACAGCGCGGAACTGGTGGCGGCCAGCGGCTTTGACTGGCTGTTGCTGGATACCGAGCACACCCCGGCGACGCTGCCCACGGTGATGGCCCAGCTGCAGGCGGTGGCCGCGTATCCCTCGCATCCGGTCGTGCGGCCGTCCTGGAACGACAAGGTGCAGATCAAGCAGTACCTGGACATCGGCGCGCAGACGCTGTTGCTGCCCTATGTGCAGAGCGCGGACGAGGCGCGCGGCGCTGTCGCGGGCATGCGCTACGCGCCGCGCGGCATGAGAGGCGTGGGCGGCACCGTGCGCGCCACCCGCTATGGCCGCGTAGCCGACTACATGCGGCGCTGCGAGGAGGAGCTGTGCCTGCTGGTCCAGGTAGAGACGGGCGAGGCACTGGAAAACCTCGATGCGATCCTGGCCGTCGATGGCGTCGACGGGGTCTTCATCGGGCCGGCCGATCTTTCCGCCAGCCTGGGCCATCCCGGCGAGCCGGGGCATCCCAGGATAGTGGGCGAGGTGGAACAAGCCATCGCGCGCGTGCGCGCCGCCGGCAAGGCTCCGGGCGTGCTGACCACCGATGAAGCCCTGGCGCGGCGCTACATGGCTGCCGGCAGCCTCTACACCGCGGTCGGCGTGGACGCCGCGATCCTGGCGCGCCATTGCGACCAGTTGGCGCAACGGTTTCGCTGAAATGCGCCGAAGCCGGCGTGCCGGACTTTGCAGGAGGCCGGGCACAAGGGCGAGGGCCGGACCAGATTGCCCGGTCGCTCAAATCCATTACTTTACATAATATACATTATGCGCATATTAAGTAGCCAGGCCGGCAGGCCTGGCCACCGCCTTACATCGGCTTCAAATCGATTTCCTTGGCGATCTTGCCGAAGGTCTGCAGGTCCGCCTTTACCCGCGCCGTGGTTTCCGCCGGCGTCGAGGCTTTCGGGATCATGCCCAGGTCCTGCAGGCGCCGCTGCATCTCCGGCTTGGCGAACGCCCGGGCGATGGTTTGCTGCACTTTTTCCACCACCGCGTCGGGCGTGCCGTGCGGCGCGGCCAGGCCGAACCAGGCCACGGCCGAAAAGCCCGGCAGCCCCGCCTCCGGCGCGGTCGGCACGTCCGGCAAGGCGGCCACGCGTTCGGGATTGGTCACGAACAGCGCCCGCACCTTGCCGGCCTGGATGAACGGCGTCTGCACCCCGGTGTTGTCGAGGACCGCGTTGATATGCCCGCCCAGCAGGTCCGTCATGGCCGGGCTGCTGCCCTTGTACGGCACCACGTTGACCTCGATGCCGGCGGCGCGCGCGAACATCAGCTGGGTCAGGTGCTGCTGCGTTCCCATGCCGGCATTGCCAAACGTGATGGCGCCGGGATGCTGGCGGCCGTAATCGATGAATTCCCGCAGGTTCTTGGCCGGGAACTGATTGTTGGTCACCACGACGAACGGCAGGTCCACCAGCACCGTGACCTGCTTGAAGTCTTCCAGCGGCTTGTAGCGCAGCTTGTAGACGTACGGATTGACGGCCATCGTGCCGCTGGCCGTCAGCACCAGCGTATAGCCGTCCGGTTCGGCCCGCGCCACGTGTTCGGTGCCCAGCACGCCGCCGGCGCCCGGCCGGGCTTCCACGATGGCCGGCTGGCCCAGTTCGCTCTGCAAGGCGTCGGCCGCATAGCGCGCCAGCATATCGGCGGTGCCGCCGGTCGCATAAGGCAGGATGATGGTGATCGGCTTGCTGGGATAGCTGTCGGCGGCCACCGCCGCCGAGGCGCTCATGACCGTCGCTACACACGCGGCGGCCAGTAACTTCAGGTTCTTTGCCATCGATGGATTCCCCGGGTATTTGTCACACTGCGCTAAAACCCGGACAAGATTAAGTGCTGGCGCGTTATATGACCAATCAACATTTATAATGGAATATCATCATTCCGGCTGATAATGGACGGCTTCATGCTAGGCGCCATCGACCTGAACCTGCTGCGCATCTTCGATGCCGTCATGACCGAACGCAACGTCACGCGGGCGGCGGCCGCGCTGCACATGACCCAGCCGGCGGTCAGCAACGCCATCAACCGCCTGCGGCTGACGTTGCAAGATCCCCTGTTCATCAAGGTGCAAGGCGGCGTGCTGCCGACCCAGCGCGCCGAGTTGCTGTGGCCGCCGATCCGTGATGCGCTGACCCGCATTGCCGATACCCTGGAACGCAGCGACTTCGACCCGGCCCGCTCCGAGGCGGTGTTCCGGCTGGCGATGTCGGACTACGTCGCCGACCAGGTGATCCGGCCGCTGTTCGTCGAACAGCAGACGGTGGCGCCGAATATCCGCATCCACCTGCACCCCTACTCGCTCGACAATGCCTCGGTGCTGCTGGAAAAAGGCGAGGTCGACATGGCGGCCGGCGTGTATTCGAATTTCGGCTCGTCGCTGCGCACCTTGCCGCTGGAAACCCTCACCTATGTGTGCGCCATGCGCAAGGGCCATCCCCTGCTGGCGCAGCCGCGCTTCACGCTGGACGACTTCCTGCGCGCCCGGCACTTGATGGTCAGCCTGCTGGGCACCCCTGCCCTGATCGACCACGAACTGGCCGCGCACGGCTACAAGCGCAACGTGGTGCTGACCATCAACCAGTTCGCCCTGGCCCCGCGCCTGCTGGCCGAGACCGACCTCATCTGCGTGGTCCCGGTCAACACGGTGCGCAACAGCCCCCACAGCCACCAGCTCGAGGCGGTCGAGGCGCCCTTCCCCTTCGCGCCGCGCACGGTCAACCTGGTCTGGCACGAGCGCTCGGACAATGTGCCGGCGCACCGCTGGCTGCGCGAGGAAATCCTGAAGGTCTGCAAGGCCCAGGGCATGGTGTTCGACCAGGCGCAGCCGGCCGAATCGCATGGCTACTGAGCCCTCATCATTCATTTGAATGATGATCACTAATGCAAAACTTTGATTGGATCGAATAATCGACGGCCGATAAGATTTCCGGGTCCTACATCCGGCGCCCCGCGCGCCCGTCTCCCGGAGATCCCGCGTGACCCAGACCGCACCAGCCCCCGCCCGGCGTTTTCGCGTCGGCTTTGACGTGGGCGGCACGTTCACTGATTTCACATTGCTGGCCGAACACACCGGCGCGCTGCATTACTTCAAAGTCCCTTCCACCCCGCACGATCCCGCCGAGGCGATCCAGGCCGGCCTGTCGCACTTGATGCGCGAACATGGCATCGCCGGGCCCGAGCTGGCGCACGTGGGCCACGGCACGACGGTGGCGACCAACATGGTGATCGAGCGGCGCGGCTCGCGGTGCGCGCTGGTGACCACGCGCGGCTTTCGCGACGTGCTGGAAATCGGCCGGCAAACGCGCCCGCACCTGTATGACTACAACGTCACCAAGCCGGCGCCGCTGGCGCCGCGCGCCTGGCGCTTCGAGATATCCGAGCGCATCGCGGCCGACGGTTCGGTGCTGGCGCCGCTCGACGAGGACGAGGTCGTCGCCGTGGCGCGCCAACTGGCGGCGGCGCAGGTGGAATCGGTGGCCATCTGCTTCATGCACAGCTACCGCAATGGCGCCCACGAGCGGCGGGCGCGCGACATCCTGGCCGAATACCTGCCCGGCGCGTACTTGAGCGTGTCCAGCGAGATCCTGCCGGAGTTCCGCGAGTACGAGCGCATGTCCACCACGGCGCTCAATGCCTATGTGGGCCCGCGCATGGCCGCCTACATGCGCAACCTGGTCGATTCGGTGCGCGGCATGGGCGTGAGCGCCCCGCCCGCCACCGTGCATTCCAATGGCGGCCTCATGTCGGTGGAATCGGTGCTGACCGCGCCGGTGCGGACCTGCGTGTCGGGGCCGGCGGCCGGGGTCATCGGCGCCGCCGAACTGGGCCGCGCGGCCGGCTTTCCCAATCTGATCACCTTCGACGTGGGCGGCACCAGCACCGATGTCTCGCTGGTCGCCGACTTGCAGCCGCTGTTCACCTCCAGCCGGCTGGTCGCGGATTATCCGGTCAAGACGCAGATGGTCGACGTGCACGTGATCGGCGCCGGCGGCGGCAGCATCGCCCGCATCGACGACGCCGGCGCGCTGAAGGTCGGGCCGCAGAGCGCCGGCGCCGTGCCGGGCCCCATCGCCTACAACCGCGGCGGCACGGTGGCGACCCTGACCGACGCGCACGTCGTGCTGGGCCGCCTCAACCCGGTCGCCTTGCTGGAAGGCCGCATGGCGGTCCACGCCGAGCAGGCCCGCGCGGCGTTGCAGGCGCAGATCGCCGGGCCGCTGGGGCTGAGCGTCGAAGAAGCCGCCTACGGCATCCTGCGCATCGCCAATTCCAACATGGCCCGCGCGGTCCGGGCCGTATCCACGGAGCGCGGCCACGACGTGCGCAAGTTCGCGCTGTGCGCCTTCGGCGGCGCCGGCGGCCTGCACGCGGCCGAACTGGCGCGCGATTGCGGCATCGGCAAGGTGCTGATCCCGCAGGAGCCCGGCACCATGTGCGCGCGCGGCATCCTGCTGTCCGACATCTCCATGGATTTCGTGCAGACGCTGATGGCGCATGCGCACGCCGACGGCTGGCTGGCGGTGCAGCAGTCGCTCGATACACTGGCGGACAAGGCGGGCGCCTGGCTCGCCGAGGAAGGCGTGCCAGGCGCGGCGCAGCGCCTGTCGGCCGTGATCGACGCGCGCTACCAGGGCCAGAACTTCGAGATCCCGGTGGCCCTGGACGGGATGCGCCTGATGCCGCTGGCGGATTTCATCGCCGCGTTCAGCGCGGCCCATATCCGCGAATACGGCTATGACGCCGCCGAACGCGCGATCGAGATCGTCAATTGCCGGGTGCGCGCGGTCGGCCTGGTGCCGCGCGCGCCGCTGGCCCGCGTGGCGGGCGGCCGGACGTTGGACGAGGCGCTCAAGGAACGGCGTCGCGTCTATTTCGAGGCCGCTGGCTGGCTCGATACCCCCGTCTATCGCCGCGCCCTGCTGCCGCCCGACACGCCTGTCGAAGGTCCGGCCGTGATCGAGGAAATGAGCTCGACCACGGTCGTCCTGCCCGGCCAGCAGGCGCGCGCCGATGAATACGGCAACCTGATCGTCAACCTCCACCCCTGAGACGCCTCGCCATGAGTATCCGACCGACCACCGCCCCCGGCGCGGACCCGTTCGACCCCATCGAGATGGAGGTCTTCAGCAACCGCCTGCTGTCCATCACCGAGGAAATGGGCAATACCCTGATCCGTTCGTCCTTCTCGAGCAACATCAAGGAGCGCAAGGACTGCTCGGTGGCGCTGTTCGACGCGGCCGGACGCCTGGTGGCGCAGGCCGCCCACGTGCCGGTGCACCTGGGCTCCCTGTCGGGCGGCATCGACGCCGTGCTGCGGCGCTACGGGACGGCCGGCATCCGTCCCGGCGACGTGTTCCTGTGCAACGACGCCTATCTGGCCGGCGGCACCCACGCGCCCGATATCACCGTGGTCTCGCCGATTTTCTGCGAGGGCGCGCTGCGCTTCTTCGCGGCCAATATCGGCCACCATACCGACGTGGGCGGCGCGGTGCCGGGCTCGACCTCGCACCACCTGAAAACGGTGTGGGAGGAAGGCATACGTCTGCCCGCCATGCGCATCGTGCGGCAGGGCGAGCTGGACCAGGACCTGCTGGAAATGATCGCCCACAACACGCGCGAGCCCGATAACCGGATGCACGACATCCGCGCGCAGATCGCCACCAACGACAAGGGCGCGCGGCTGGTGCTGGACCTGGTGCAGCAGTCCGGGCTGACGGCCGTGCTGTCGGCCATCGACGGCATCCTGCTGTACACCGAGCGGCGGTTGCGCAACCGCATCGCCCAGCTGCCCGCCGGCACCGTATCGTTCGTCGAGCGCATGGACGACGACGGCATGGGCGGCGATCCGGTCGCCATCCAGGCCAACGTGCACGCCCGCGACGGCCAGCTCTATGTGGATTTCACCGGCACCGGCAAACAGGCGCGCGGCGCGTTCAATCTGCCGGCCAGCGCCCTGAACGCCAGTGTGTACTTCGCGGTAAAAGCCATGCTGGACCCGGAGCTCATGCCCAACAATGGCCTGTTCCAGCCTATCAGCATCAGCGCGCCCGAAAACACCATCACCAACCCCAGCTTCCCGGCCGCCGTGGGCGCGCGGGTGACGACGGCGCAGCGCGTGGCCGGCACGGTGATCGGCGCGCTGGGCCAGTTGCTGCCGCCCGAGCGCGCCATGGCGTCGTGCAACGACGTGATGCCGTCCATGCTGTTCGCCGGCCCGCAGCGCGACGGCAAGGGCACCTTCGTGTACCTCGAGACCCTGGGCGGCGGCGCCGGCGGCCGCGCGCAGGGCGACGGCATGGACGGCATCCAGGTGCATGTGACCAACACCTCCAACCTGCCCGCCGAGGCCCTGGAGATCGAGTATCCCCTGCTGGTCGAGGAATATGCCCTGGTCGACGATAGCGGCGGCGCGGGGCGTTACCGCGGCGGCATGGGCATCGCGCGCCAGATCCGCTCGCTGCACGACCAGCTGACCTGCTCGATCCGCTGCGATGCCGCCCTGTTTGGCGCCGCCGGCCTGAACGGCGGGCTGCCGGGCGGCACCTCGCGGGTGGTGCAGAATCCCGGCCGCGCCGACCAACGGCGCCTGCCCAACAAGATATCCGGCCATGCGCTGCCGGCGGGCCAGTCGGTGCGGCTGGAGACGCCCGGCGGCGGCGGCTACGGCGCGCCGTCCGTGCGCGACCCGGCGGCGTTGCGCCGCGACCTGCTGGACGGCAAGGTGAGCCGGGCGGCGGCCGAACGCGACTACGGCAGCGAGCGCGTGGCGCAGGCCCTGGCAAAGGAACCGGCATGACCGGCGCCATCGGCGGCGCTACCGGTACGACGGCGTCCCGGCCGTTGCTGCGTCGTGTTGCCGTCCCGGCCGCGCCCGTCCTGCGCCTGAGCTGGAATGGCCAGCCGCTCGAAGCGCGCCAGGGCGATACCGTGCTGACCGCGCTGCTGCTGGCGGCCGGTCATTTGCGCGTCACGCTGGGCGAAGGCGCGCCGCGCGCCGGATTCTGCCTGATGGGCGCCTGCCAGGACTGCTGGGTGCAGACCGGCACGGGCCGGCGCCTGCGGGCCTGCACCACCCTGGCCGAAGACGGCATGGACCTGGTCAGCGCATTGCCGGGAGATCCGCCATGCCCATGACAGGCACCGCCGGCGGCGGCCGGGACACGCCCGGGATGGTGGTGGTGGGCGCCGGGCCGGCCGGCGTGCGGGCCGCGCACACCCTGCTGGCGCACGGCGTACGCCCGGTGGTCGTGGACGAAGCGCCGCTGCCCGGCGGGCAGATCTACCGCCAGGCGGCCGCGCCGCGCGCGGGCGCGCGCGAGCGCTACGGCTTCGAATGGAAACGCGCGGCGGCCATCCACGCCGCCGGCGCCGAACTGCGCCAACGCGCCGACTACCGCGCCGCCACCACGGTGTGGAACGCCGCGCCGGGCTGCCTGGACCTGGCGGGAGCGGCCGGCATCGAATCCCTGCCTTATGCCCGCCTGTTGCTGGCCACCGGGGCCACCGACCGGGTCCTGCCATTCGCGGGCTGGACCTTGCCCGGCGTGTACTCGCTGGGCGGGGCGCAGATCGCCCTCAAGAGCCAGCATTGCCTGGTGGGGCCGCGCATCGTCTTCGCCGGTACGGGCCCCCTGCTCTACCTGGTGGCCTACCAGTACGCGCGCGCCGGCGGGCAGGTACAGGCCGTGCTCGATTGCGCGGCCCCGGCCGGCCGGGCGCGCGCCCTGCCGGCCCTGCTGAATCAGCCCGCCACGCTGGCCAAGGGCGTGTATTACCTGGGCTGGCTGCGCGCCCACGGCGTGCCGGTGCATCGCGGCGCGCAGCTCGATGGCGCGCTGGGCACGGCCCGGGTCGAGGCGGTGCGCGCGCGGATCGGCGGCGCGGCGCGCACCCTGGCGTGCGATGCGCTGGCCGTCGGCCACGGCCTGCGGGCCGAAACCCAGCTTGCCGATCTGCTCGATTGCGCCTTCGATTTCGATGGGGCGCAGCGGGCCTGGCTGCCCCGGCGCGACGCCGATGGCCGCAGTTCGGTCCCGGGGGTTTATCTGGCGGGCGACGGCGCCGGCATCGGCGGCGCCCATCTGGCGGAAATCGCCGGCGAACGGGCCGCGCTCGCCATGCTGGCCGACAGCGGCGTGCCGGTCGATGCGGCGCGGCTGCGGCGGCTGGCCCGGCGCCAGGAACGGCTGGCGCGTTTCCGGCGCGGGCTGGACCAGGCATTCGCGCTGCCGGCCGCGGCCGGCGCCGGCTGCGACGATTCCGTGATGGTATGCCGCTGCGAAGAGGTGCGCGCCGGCGCCCTGCGTTCGGCCGCGCAGCAGTACGCGATCGACGACCTGAACCGCCTCAAGGCGCTGACGCGCATCGGCATGGGCTTGTGCCAGGGCCGCATGTGCCAGGCCGGCGCCGCCGAGCTGCTGGCCGATTGCCGCCGCATTCCGCTGGCGCAGGTCGGCCGGCTGCGCGGCCAGGCGCCCGTCAAGCCGCTGGATATGGCCAGCCTGGGCGAGGTGCGGCCATGAGCCTGGTGCACACCGAGGTGGCCATCATCGGGGCCGGGCTGGTGGGCGCCGCCACGGCGCTGGCGCTGCGGCGCGCCGGCGTCGCAGCGGTACTGGTCGAGCGCGGCTTGTGCGGGGCGCGCGCCAGCGGCGTGAATTTCGGCGGCGTGCGCCGCCAGGGCCGCTCGGTCGAGCAGTTGTACCTCGCGCAGCGGGCCCACGGCATCTGGGCGCGGCTGCCCGAGCTCATCGGCACCGACGCGGAATATGTGCGCTCGGGGCACCTGAAGCTGGCGCGTTCCCAGGCCGACCTGGAACGGCTGGCGGCCTACCGCGAGCAGGTGCGCGACTTCGACCTCGACTTGCAGATCATCGAGGGCGCGGCGCTGCGCCGCCGCTTCCCGGCGCTGGGGCCGGACGTCGCGGGGGGCTCGCTGTGCCCCGCGGACGGCCAGGCCAACCCGCGCCTGGTGGCGCCCGCCTATGCGCACGCCGCGCTGCGGCACGGCGCACGGCTGCTCGAGCATTGCGCCATCGCCGAGGCGGACGCGCGCGGGGACGACTTCCTGCTGTGCGCAAAAGACGGCCGCCGCATTCGGGCAGCGTGGGTGGTCAACGCGGCCGGCGCCTGGGGCGCCGAGGTGGCCAGCTGGTTTGGCGATGCCTTGCCCTTGCAGGTCAAGTATCCGACCATGCTGGTCACCGAGCCGCTGACGCCGCAGATCGGCGTATCGCTGGGCGTCGAAGGCGGCGGTTTCTATGCGCGGCAAGTGGCCCGGGGCAATGTGGTGATGGGCGGCGGCTACGGTGTCGGGCTGCCTGGCAACCGCAGCCGGCCGGGCCGCGCGGCGCTGGCCGGGCTGGGCGCTACGGCTCCCGCCATCCTGCCGGCGCTGGCGCGCGCCAGCGTCATCCGGTGCTGGTCGGGCATCGAAGGCTACTTCAGCGACAAGAATCCCGTCATCGGCTTGAGCCCAACAGTCCCGCGCCTGTTGCACGCTTTTGGCTTTTCCGGCGGCGGCTTCCAGATCGCCCCGGCGGTCGGCGAAGTGGTGGCGGAGATGATTATGGGGCGCAACACCTTGATGATGCCCGGGCGCTTCGCGCCGGCCCGGTGGGCGGGCGCGGCCGGCGCGCCCTGAGCTGGCCGCGGCGCGGACGGGGACGGTCCGGATGGCGCGCGACGGCAAGGGGCGGCGTCAACCAGGCGCCTGCCCCGCATCGTGTCCCAGCATGGCGCTTACCGCACGGGCCTCGGCCCGCACGGCGACGGCGGCGCGGCCGTCGACCGACGCGTCGAAGCCGCCCGTTGCGCCGAGCGCCGTCAGCACGGCGCAGGGCCGGCCGGTGTAGTCGAAGATCGGCGCGGCGACCGCGCTGATGCCTTTCAGATTGGTGTCGCGCACGCAGGCGCAGCCGGCCGCCCGGACTTCGCGGCGCAACGCGCCTATCGGGTCTGCGCGTTCCAACAGCGCGCGCTGGTCGGCGCTCGCGGCGTCGAGTTCGGCCCGTGCCTGCGCGCTGACCGTGGCCTCGTCCAGGGCCGCCAGGAACGCCCGCCCGGTGGCCGACCACAACAATGGCAGCACGGAACCCACGCGCACGTTCACCGTCACCGGCAGCCCCGGCTCTTCAAAACGCACAATAGTCGGCCCCTTGTTGCCCATGACCGCAATGAAGCAGGTGACCTCCAGTGTTTCGCGCAGCCGCACCAGGGCAGGCTCGGCCAGCCGGACCGGCTCGGCCTGCCGCATGGCGGCCACGCCCAGCAGCAGGGCCTGCAGTCCCAGGTAGTACTGCTGCGATCCCGCGTCCTGCTGCACCAGCCCTTCCTCGATCAGGCTTGCCAGGTAACGGTGCACCTTCGCGGGGCTTTCGGCCACGTGGGCGGCCAGCGCGGTCAGGCTGGCGCGTCCGCCCAGGCGCGCCAGGCCCTTGAGCACCGCCATGCCGGTCTCCGCGGCCTGCACCCGTTGCCGGCGCTGGCGCACAGGCGCCGGGACTGCTTCTCGAGCCATCTTGGATTTCGTGGTGGTCATACGCGCCTATCGGATCGACTCAGGGAAAGTACGCACAGCTTAGCGGGTTTATTCATTTACGCATAGCGTATATTATTTACGCAAACAACAAACGCGGCAGTGCCGCCCAACGACCTGGAGACAAGCAATGCATCTACTCAAGCCCCTCATCGCCCTGGGCCTGGCCGCCCTGCCCCTGCTGGCGCCGGCCGGCGCCGCGGCGCAGGACTATCCCGGCAAGCCGCTGCGCTGGATCGTGCCGTACGCGGCGGGCGGCGGCTCCGATTTCCTGGCCCGCACCATCGGCCAGGGACTGTCGGCCCGCATCGGCCAGCCGGTGGTGGTGGACAACAAGCCTGGCGGTAATACCGCCATCGGCGCCTCGGAAACCGCGCGCGCCGCGCCGGACGGCTACACCATGCTGTCGGCCGACAATGGCACGCTGGTGTTCAACCCGGTGCTGTACAAGCAGCTGTCCTACGATGCGGGCAAGGACCTGGCGCCCGTCACGCTGATGGGGCGTTTCCCGATGATCCTGGTCGTCGGCCCCGGCATGCAGGCCGGTAATGTGCAGGAATTCGTCGAGGCCGCCCGCAAGCAGTCGGCCGGGCTGGACTTCGCCTCGGCGGGCGCCGGCAGCCCGCACCATCTCGCCATGGAGCTGTTCAAGGTCGAGACCGGCCTGAAGATGGTGCATGTGCCTTACCGGGGCGCGGCGCCGGCGCTGGCCGACGTGGCGGCGGGCCAGGTGCCCGCCATGATGGTCGACCTGGCCGCCGGCGCGGGCTTCATCAAGGCGGGCAAGGTGCGGGCCCTGGCGGTCGCCAACCCGACCCGGTTGCCGCAACTGCCCGATGTCCCCACCTTCGCCGAGGCCGGCTACAAGAATGTCGAGGCGGCCGCGCTGGTAGGCCTGGTGGTGCCCGCCCGCACGCCGCCGGCGGTAGTCGATGCGCTCAACAAGCAGGTCGTCGCGGCCATCAATACGCCTGACGTCAACAAGCGGCTGGTCGATTTCGGCATTGAACCGGTGGGCGATACGCCGGCCGAATTCAGCGCGCTGCTGCAGCATGAGCGGACGCGCTGGCACAAGCTGATCAAGGACCTGGACATCAAGCTGGACTGAGCAACATCCGCCCTGCCCGCGCCGCGCCCGCGGCCAGGCAAGGCGCGTTTTACGCGGAGCTTCCCATGACCCCAACTTCCCCTGCCCGTTCCTCCGGCTGCCCCGTGGACCACTCGGCCCCCGCCGCCGCGGCAGGCTGCCCGGTAAGCCAGAGGGCGGCCGAGTTCGATCCGTTCGGCGACGGCTACCAGCAGGATCCGCCCGAATACGTGCGTTGGGCGCGCGAACAGGAACCGGTGTTCTACAGCCCGAAGCTGGGCTATTGGGTGGTGACGCGCTACGACGATATCAAGGCGATTTTCCGCGACAACATCACGTTCAGCCCGTCGATCGCCCTGGAGAAGATCACCCCGACCGGTCCGGAAGCGAATGCCGTGCTGGAGTCGTACGGCTACGCCATGAACCGCACCCTGGTCAACGAGGACGAGCCGGCCCACATGCCGCGGCGGCGCCTGCTGATGGACCCGTTCACGCCGGCCGAGCTCAAGCACCACGAACCCATGGTGCGACGGCTGACGCGCGAGTATGTCGACCGTTTCATCGACACGGGCAAGGCGGACCTGGTCGACCAGATATTGTGGGAAGTCCCGCTGACCGTGGCGCTGCATTTCCTGGGCGTGCCGGAAGAGGACATGGACATGCTGCGCAAGTATTCGATTGCGCACACCGTCAATACCTGGGGCCGCCCCAAGCCGGAAGAACAGGTGGCCGTGGCGCATGCGGTGGGCAATTTCTGGCAGTTCGCCGGCAAGGTGCTCGAGAAAATGCGCCGCGACCCGTCCGGCCCGGGCTGGATGCAATACGGCATCCGCAAGCAGCGGGAGCACCCGGACATCGTCACGGATTCCTATCTGCACTCCATGATGATGGCGGGCATCGTGGCCGCCCACGAGACCACCGCCAATGCCTCGGCCAATGCGATGAAGCTGCTGCTGCAGCATCCCCAGGCGTGGCGCGACATCTGCGAAGACCCGGCGCTGATCCCGAACGCCGTAGAGGAATGCCTGCGCCACAATGGCTCGGTGGCCGCGTGGCGGCGCCTGGCCACCCGGGACGTGGAGATCGCCGGGGTGAAGATTCCGGCCGGCGCCAAGCTGCTGATCGTGTCGTCGTCCGCCAACCACGATGAGCGGCATTTCGCCGATGCCGACCTGTTCGATATCCGCCGCGAAAACGCCAGCGACCAGCTGACCTTCGGCTATGGTTCGCACCAGTGCATGGGCAAGAACCTGGCGCGCATGGAAATGCAGGTCTTCCTGGAAGAGTTCACGCGCCGGCTGCCGCACATGAAGCTGTCCGAACAGCGCTTCACCTACGTGCCCAATACGTCGTTCCGCGGGCCGGAGCATCTCTGGGTGGAATGGGACCCGCGCCTGAACCCGGAGCGCCGGCGTCCCGGGCTGCTGCAGGCCCGTCAGCCAGTGCGCATCGGCGAACCTTCGGCACACGCCATCAGCCGCACGGTGGTGGTCGAGCAGGTCGCGCCGGCCGGCGACGGCATCGTCAGGCTGCGGCTGGCTTCGTGCGACGGCCGGCCCCTGCCCCGCTGGGCGCCCGGCGCGCACATCGATGTCGAATGCGGCGACACCGGCATCTCGCGCCAATATTCATTGTGCGGCGATCCCGCCGACACGCGCAGTTTCGAGATCGCGGTGCTGCATGAGCGCGCGGGCCGCGGCGGGTCGGCCTGGATCCACGCCCGCGTCAAGCCGGGCGACCGGCTGCGCATCCGTGGGCCGCGCAACCATTTCCGGCTCGATCCGGCCGCGCGCAAGGCCATTTTCATTGCCGGCGGCATTGGCATCACGCCCATCAGCGCGATGGCCCGCCACGCGCGCCAGGTCGGCATGGACTACGAATTGCATTACAGCGGCCGCTCGCGCGCCGGCATGGCGCTGCTGGATGAACTCGCTGCCCTGCATGGGGAACGGCTGCGGGCGTACGTATCGGCTGAAGGCAGCCGCAACGATTTCGCCGCCCTGCTGGCCCGGCCGGAGGCCGGCACGCAGGTCTATGCATGCGGCCCGCAGCGCATGCTGGACGCCTTGGCGGCCGCCTGCGCCGCCTGGCCGGAAGAGGCCCTGCGCGTCGAGCATTTCCATGCGGCCGCCACTGCGCTGGACCCGTCGAAGGAGCATGCCTTCGAAGCCGAGCTCAAGGATTCCGGCCTGGTCATCAACGTGGCCGCCGACCAGACGCTGCTGGCGGCGCTGCGCGCGGCCAATGTGGATGTGCAGAGCGATTGCGAGGAAGGCCTGTGCGGCTCGTGCGAAGTGCGGGTGCTGCAAGGCGCCATCGACCACCGCGACGTCGTGCTGACGCGGGCCGAACGCGAGGCGAACGGCAAGATGATGGCGTGCTGTTCGCGCGCGGCGGGCAAGCGGATCGTGCTGGAGCTGTAGATCGCGCAGGCGGCTTCCCGGCCGTCTGGCAGCGCCAGGGCGCGTATTTTTATTTCATTTAACATCAATTAGTTATGGCATGTTATTCATGTAGAATGGCGCCGCTTTTGCATGGCCGCCACGCCCGCTTGCGCGCATGTGTTGGTCCAATGCGCGCCGTTCAATTGGCTCTAGCGTTGCCACCATAACCATGCAAACTTGACTGCAGCCACGGCGCGGCAGTCTGGTAGCATCGGGGCGCAGCTTAATCCCTCCAGAGGAGCTCATTATGAAAGTGATACACCGCTTCATGCATTGCTGCACCCTGCTCGGCCTGCTGGCGTCGCTGGCCGCGACGCCAGCCCAGGCACAGACCAAACTGGTGGTTGGCTACCAATTGATTGTCGGCCCGTTCCTGTCGGCGATCGCCGACGGCAGCTTCGACAAGGCCCTGAAGGAAGCCGGCTATGAAGTCGACTGGCGCCAGTTCACCTCGGCCGGGGATATCTCCACTGCGCTGGCTTCCGGCAACGTACCGGTCGGGGTCCTGGGGTCCACTGGCATCACCGCCGCGGCCACGCGCGGTGTCGACATGGAGCTCTTCTGGATCCTGGACAACATCGGCAAATCCGAGGCGCTGGTGGCCCGCGAAGGCTCGGGCATCAACGGCCCGCAGGATCTCAAGGGCAAGCGGGTGGCCACGCCATTCGTGTCGACTTCGCATTTCCATCTCCTCGTGGGGCTGGAAAAGGTCTGGAAGATCAATCCGCGCGACCTGCGCATCCTGAACATGCAGCCGCCGCAAATCGTGGCGGCCTGGCAGCGCGGCGATATCGACGCGGCCTATGTCTGGCCTCCTGCGCTGGCGGAAATCCAGAAATCCGGCAAGACCATCGCCGATTCCGAGGAAATCGGCAAGGCCAGCGTGCCGACCTTCGACGGCCTGGTGGCCGACAAGGCGTGGGCGCAGAAGCATCCCAAGTTCATGGCTGCCTTCACGCAAGTGCTGGCCAAGGCATATGCCGACTACCGCGCCAACGGCGCCAACTGGACAGCCGACTCGCCGCAGGTGCAAGGCATGGTCAAGCTGATCGGCGGCAAGCCGGACGATGTGGCTGGCGCGCTCAAGCTGCTGGGCTTCCCCACGGCCCAGGAACAAGCCTCGCCCGAATGGCTGGGCGGCGGCAAGGAGTCCGGCGCGGCCCGCGCCTTCGCGGCCAGCGCGCAATTCCTGAAAGAGCAAAAGCAGATAGACAAGGCGCTGCAGGATTACAGCCCGCACGTAAACGCCAGCTACGCCCAGCAGGCCGCCAAGCAGTAAGGCGGTAGGCCCCGTCGCCAGGATGGCCCGCCGCGCATGGCGCGGGCTGTCCGCATTCCCGGAGATAAACGCATGACCGTGTCGCCGTCCGCCGCGCAGACCCTCAGGGTCGAGAACGTGGGTGTTACGTATCCTGGCCTGCATGACGGCGAACCTGTTGTTGCCCTGCAAGGCGTCGATCTTGCCATCGAGCCGGGCGAGTTCATCGTCGCGCTGGGCGCCTCGGGTTGCGGCAAGACTACGCTGCTCAGCCTGCTGGCGGGTTTCCTGTCGCCCACCGAGGGGCGCATCACCCTGGCCGGCGCGCCTATCGTCGGGCCGGGCGCGGACCGCGGCGTGGTGTTCCAGAAGCATGCCCTGCTGCCCTGGCTGAATGTGCTGGACAACACCGAATTCGGCCTCAAGCTGCAGGGTGTCCCGCGCGCCCGGCGCCGCGAGCGGGCCGCGCAGAATCTGGAGTTGGTGGGCCTGCAGGAATTCCATCAGCACATGATCTACCAGTTGTCGGGCGGCATGCAGCAACGCGTCGGCATCGCGCGGGCGCTGACCTGCGACCCGGCCATGTTGCTGATGGATGAGCCCATGGCCGCCCTGGACGCACTGACCCGCGAGACGATCCAGGAGCTTCTGCTGCGCATCTGGGAGCGGACCGGCAAGATGTTCTTTTTCATCACGCACAGTGTGGAAGAGGCGCTGTTCCTGGGGTCGCGCCTGATCGTCATGTCGCCGCGCCCAGGACGCATCACCCATACCTTCGCGCTGGATTTCAACCGGCGCTACCTGGAGCACGGCGATGGCCGCCGCATCAAATCCAGCCCCGAATTCATCGCCATGCGGGAAGAAGTCCTCGGCATCATCTACGGCGATGAGCGCGCCGCCGGGCCGGAAGGGAGCATGCATGCCTAAGCGGACTTTCGCTCTTGGGGCCAGGCCGGCGGCGCCGGGCAAAGTGTATGGCGCGCCAGGCGCCGGCAATAGCGGATGCATCAGCCTGGTCACCAGCGCGGTACTGATCGGACTGTGGTTCCTCGTGACCTCGATGGAATGGGTCAAGCCGCTGTTCCTGCCGTCGCCGCAGGCAGTCTACGCCAAGTTCATCGTCGCCATGACCGACGGCGTGGCTGGCTCGACGCTGGCCGAGCACGCGATTGCCAGCCTGTCGCGGGTATTCGGCGCCTTCTTCCTGGCCTGCGCCACCGCCATACCGGTGGGTATCCTGATGGGCGTGAACCGCTACGCGCGCGGCATCTTCGACCCTCCCATCGAGTTCTACCGGCCCCTGCCCCCGCTGGCGTACCTGCCGCTGGTGATCATCTGGTTCGGCATCGGCGAGTTTCCCAAGATCTTCCTGATCTACCTGGCGATCTTCGCGCCCATGGCCATCGCGGCGCGCGCCGGCGTGCGCTCGGTGTCGATCGAGCAGATCCACGCCGCCTACGCAATGGGCGGCACGCCCATGCAAGTCATCCTGCACGTCATCCTGAAGGCCGCCCTGCCCGAGATATTCACCGGCATGCGCATCGGCATCGGCGTCGGCTGGACCACCCTGGTAGCGGCCGAGATGGTCGCGGCCGACCGCGGCCTGGGCTTCATGGTGCTCAATGCCGCCCAGTTCCTGGCCAGCGACACGGTGATCATGGGCATCGTGGTGATTGGCATATTCGCATTCGCATTCGATCTGCTGGTGCGCTACCTGGAGCGCCTGGCGATTCCCTGGAAGGGGCGCACATAAGGCCGCGGCATGACGGGCTGGGCAATCCCGCATAGGCCGCCGGCCGATTCTCTTCTATGCTGAAGCGCACAATGACATGGTGCGCCTTTCCCTCCAGGAGCCCGCACCAGCAGCGGTGACGCTCATGCCTATTCTTTGGGAACGCCTGTTTCAGCGCGAAAGCGCCGGTCACCTGAGCTTGCAGGGGCGTGTCCGGCAAATGCTGGTGTCGGCCATCTTCAGCGGCCATCTGCCGCCGGGCGCCCCTGTGCCTTCCAGCCGCCACCTAGCGGACCAGCTGGGCATCGCCCGCAACACGGTGGTTTTCGCATACCAGGAACTGGTCAGCGAGGGCTACCTGGTTTCACGCGAGCGCAGCGGCCATTTTGTCAACGACAACGTCCTCAGTGGCCGGCTCGAGCCGCGGCCCGGATCGTCGCGCCAGGCAACGGTGAACTGGGACGAACGCCTGCGCTTCCATCCCAGCGAATTGCGGAACATCGTCAAGCCCCGCGAGTGGCAGGATGTGCCATTCCCCTTCATATATGGACAGTTCGACCAGGAGCTGTTCCCGACCGCGGAATGGCGCGAATGCTGCATCAAGGCGCTCTCGGTGCTGGACATCCGCAGTTGGGCCCCGGATCTCATCACCCATGACGATCCCGCCCTGATCGAGCAGATCCGCACTCAAGTCCTGCCGCGCCGGGGGGTATGGGCCGATGCGGACGAGATCGTCATCACGGTGGGCGCGCAGCACGCGCTGTATCTGCTGGCCGACCTGCTGGTCACGGCGGACACCGTGGTCGGGATGGAGGATCCCGGCTATCCGGATGCGCGCAACATCTTCGCCAGCCGCACCCGCAACCTGGTGCCGCTGCCTGTCGACGCCGAAGGGCTGTGCCTCGGAACGAATCTGCTCGATTGCGAGTACGTATTCGTCACTCCCAGCCATCAGTGCCCCACCACGTCGACCATGCCGCTGGCGCGCCGCCAGCAGTTGCTGCGCCTGGCCGCCGAGGCGGATTGCATGCTGATCGAGGACGACTTCGAAAGCGAGAACCGCTATGGGGAAACCCCCTTCCCCGCCCTCAAGAGCCTGGATCAGGACGGGCGCGTCATCTATGTCGGCAGCCTGGCGAAATCCTTCGCGCCCGGCCTGCGCATCGGCTACATCGTCGCCGCCCGGGAACTGGCGGTCGAGCTGCGCGCGTTGCGTCGCCTTATGCTGCGCCATCCCTCCGCTTATATCCAGCGGGCGTTCTCGCTTTTCATTTCGCTCGGCCACCACCATGCTTTGCTGCGCCGGCAATCGCAGGCCTACCAGTTGCGCGCGGCGGCGCTGGCCGACGCGCTGGCCCGCCATATGCCGGACTGGCTTGCCACCCCGATAACCGGAGGCTCGTCGTGCTGGTTGCAGGGGCCGGCCTGGCTCGATACCGGCCGCCTGGCGCAAGCGGCGCTGGACGAAGGCGTGGTGATCGAGCCCGGCGGCGTATTCTTCATGAACGAGGCCAGCGCGCCACGCAATACGGTGCGGCTGGGCTACACCTCGATTCGCATGGACCGCATCGAGCCCGGCATTGCGCGCCTGGCGCAGGTCGCGCAGCGCATGCGCCTGCGCGGCGCCGCCTGAACGCCATTCCTTAGAATATTTCGTCGCGCAAGTAGTACCAGCGATATAGCAGCGCCTGCCCCAGCCGCCTCCAGGGGGCGAAGGCATGCCCCGGCAGCGGCGTATCGTAGATGGGCAGGTCCCAGCGCACGCCGTCCTTGCCGATGATGCGCTGCGCAAGCCGCCGGCCGGCCTGGGCGGAGAACGATACGCCGTTGCCGCCGTATCCCAGCGCGTAGTACACCTGGTGGGCCGGGTCGGGTTGCGTGACACGCGGCATCATGTCGTGGCTCACGTCGACCCATCCCCACCAGGAGTAATCCACCTGCACGTCGCGCAGCATCGGGAACTTGCGCGCCAGCCCGTGCCGCAGCAGGTCCAGGTGGCGCGGCTGGACAGCGTCGGCTCCATGCACGGCGCTGCGGCTGCCGATCTGCATGCGTCCGTCGGGCAGTAGCCGGTAATAGAAGCGCAGCACCCTGGTGTCCGTGATGAACACCGTGCTGTGCAGGCCCGCCTCGCGCCGCTCGGCCTCGCTCAACGGCCGCGTGACCATCGAGTTCGACAACACTGGCATGATGCGGTTGTCCAGCAGCCGATGTATGCCTTGCGCCGTATACCCGCCGGTGGCAAACGCCACTCGCCGCGCCCGCACCGTGCCGCCCGGTGTGCGCAAGTGGTATCGGCCCTTGGCATATTCCCATCCAAGCACCGGACTGCAAGGATGGACGCGGGCGCCCAGGGCGCGCGCCTGGCGCAGGTAGCCGAACGCCAGCTTCAGCGGATGCACGCCGATGCCGTCGGGCTCCAGCAGGGCGCCGGCTGCTTCATGGTCGGCGGCGTAGCGCGCGTGCAATTCCTCGCGCGTGAGCATGCGCGCGTCATAGCCGAATACGTCGCGCAGGACGCGCGCCTCGTTTTTGAGAAAACTCAGTTTTTTCGGCCGATGCGCGGTATATAGATGGCCGCCCGGCTGGGCATCGCAGTCGATAGTCGCCACGAGGCTCTTCCAGTATTCGAAGCCATCGCGGATCTCGGCATCCAGCCGCAGCGCCATGTCCTTGCCCCAGCGCTGGATCCATTGCGAACGATACAGCCGGCCGGAAGCGTTCTGCCCCTGCCCGCCATTGCGGCTGGTGCAACCCCACACTGCCCGGTTGGCCTCCAGTACCGTTGCCGATATGCCGAAGTCGCGCGCCAGGGCCAGCGCGGCCGACAAGCCGGTGAACCCGGAGCCGACAATGACCACGTCGGCATCGGCGTCGCCGCTGACCGGCCCGTCGTCCGGCGGCGGCTCGCCGGCGGTGGCGACCCAGTATGTCGGGGCATAATCCTGGCCGCGTCCGGGCGGTTTGACCAGCGGGTCGTACAGGGGATCATATGGCGCCGCGCTGTGCTCGGCCACGCGCACGGCGCGCGCGCCGCCACTCGGGAAAATCGCTTGGGTATCCATGGCGAATCGGCGAACAAGCGTGATGGGCGCTTACCGGGTCTGCTCGCCGCCGGCCGCCGGGAGAGGCGGCCGTTGCTTGCGGAAGGCATTCTTGATGTGGATCTTGCCGTCCCGGAACGTGAACACGTCGACCATGTCGGCCTCGACGCGCGAACCGTCGGCCGCCGTGCCGGTGAACGTGGATTCGGATACGCCCCGGTCGCCAGCCACCCAATGGCGGCCATTGCGCCACTGGGCGTCGGGAAAGGCCTGCCAGGCGGCTTCGAAGGCGGTGCGCACCGCGGCCGTGCCGACATGGCGGGTGCCGTGCTGCTCGGGGCCCGCAACCGTTTCGAAAATGCAGTCGCCCGTCATGAAACCCATCAAGGCATCGATATCGTGGCGGTTCCACGCAGCAGCGAATTCGGCCAGTACCTGGGGCGTGATTGCATCGGACATGATAGCCAGTCTCCGTTTGGATACCCTTCGGGCCGGCCCGAAGGAAGACGGCTATCAGGTTAGAGCGCTCCGATGCGCTGGTGTAGAACCAGAGGCGGACATTCGTTTGCACCAGCGGCGGCGCGCAGCAAGCCGGTGATGCGGGCGCGGTCGACGCCGCGCGCGGCGATCAGCACCAGGCCTTCCGGCATGGGCGCCGCCGGCTGCACGCGCGCATAGCGCACCCGCCTTCCCGCGTACTGCACCAGCACCTGGCCGTGGCGATCGGTCCGGACCCATCCTTTGGCGCGCACGACGCTGCGCGGCATCTGCTTGAGCGCGCGCGTCAGCGCTTCTGCGACGAGCGGGCCGTCTGGCTGCCAGAACCAGCTCTCGAACGGATGATCGGCGGCATGGGAATGGGCATGGACCTCGGCGCGGCCGTCGTCCGGCGCCTGGCCAGCCTTGGGCGCCAGGATGGCCGGCGGGGTCATCGCCTGCAATGTGTCCAGTCCGGCGTCGGCCGACACGGCTGGCACGCCGGCAGCGCGTCGCGCCAGCCAATCGCGCGCCGCGGCTGTTCCGGACGGCCCCGCCAGGTCGGTCTTGCTCAGCACCAGGACGCCGGCGGCATCGAGCTGGCGCCCTACCGTATCCGCCAGCAGAGGGTCCTCCGCCTGTTCCTGGATCCGGGTCGCGTCGACCACCACCAGCACGCTTTCCAGTTCCAGCATTGGATCGGCCATGCCGACTTGCGCGATGGCGCCCGGGTCCGATACGCCGCTGGCTTCGATGACGATCCATTCAGGAGCCGGGTCGCGCGCCATGACTCGTATCAAGGCGTCGTCGAGCCCGGCGCCGATACTGCAGCACACACAGCCATTGGCCAGGCTGATGGTATCGCCGTCGCGGCTGGCGACCAGTGCGGCGTCGATGTTCACAGGGCCGAAGTCGTTCACCAGCACCGCCGTGCGGCGCGTGCTGGACGCCAGGATGCGGTTCAGCAGCGTGCTCTTGCCGGCCCCCAGGAACCCGCCGACCACCGTCAGGGCGATATGCCGCGATGTGGGCATTTCAGCTTCCCGGAGCCGCCAGCGGCAGGCCGCCCACCACGGTCTGCACGACGCCCGCGTCTTTCAGGCCTGCCGCGCCAAGCGTGCGCGGGTCCTCGCGCAGCACGCAGAAATCAGCGCGCTTGCCGATCTCGATCGAGCCGATTTCGTGGTCCAGGTGCAAGGTATAGGCGGCGCCCAGGGTGATGGCATGCAGCGCCGCGTCGACGCCGATCCGCTCGGATTCGCCCAGTACCCGGCCGCCGGCCGTGCGGCGGTTGGCCGCGCACCAGGCGGTGAACAAGGGGCCAAGCGGGGTAATGGGCGCGTCGGAATGGATGGCGTACGGCACGCCCAGTCGGGCGGCGGTGGCGCAGGCGTCCATGCGGTTGGCGCGGTCGGGGCCCATGGTCTGCGCATAGTGCGCGTCGCCCCAGTAGTAGATGTGATTGGCGAACAGGTTGGCGCACATGCCCAGCCGGGCCATGCGCCGGAACTGGGCGGCGTCGGCCATCTGGCAGTGCTGCAGGGTATGCCGGTGGTCGGCGCGCGGATGGCGCTGCAGGGCGCGCTCGACTGCGCGGATGGCCACTTCGGTGGCCTCGTCGCCGTTGGTGTGGATATGCAGCTGCACGCCCGCCGCGTGGTAGGCCATGACGGTCTCGTCCAGCACGTCGGGGGGCGTCACCCAGATGCCATTGGGCGCGCCGTTGTAGTAGCCCGGCCAGCGCAGCCGCGCGGTGAAGCCCTGGATGGAGCCGTCGACCACCAGCTTGACCATGCCCAGGCGCAGCTTGTCGTGGTTGCGCTGCTTGAGCTGCTCCAGCCGCCGCAGGCAGGCGGCGGGGTCGCCCGCGAAGGCCATGGCCGACGCGGCCGGGACAATCCGCACGGGATAATCCGCTTCCGCGCTGATCCGCGCCAGGGTATCGATGCCCTCTTCGTTCAATTCGTTGACCAGGTCGGTGGCCGTGGTGACGCCGGCCAGTTGCGCCACCTGCCCGAACAGCCGCAAGCCGCGCTCCGTCAAGCCGATGGTGCGGAACGGGTTGCCGATCAGGCGCATGACGGGGAACATGGCCGCGAACTCGCACAATTCCCCCGTCGGCTCGCCGTTGTCAAAGCGAGTGATGCCTTCGATGTCGGTGTCCCGGTCGATGCCCGCCCGCGCCAGCATGGCGCTGTTGACGTTCATCAGGTGCATGCTGGCGTGCATCACCACCACGGGACGCGTAGCCGATACGGTGTCGAGCTCGCGCACGGTCATGCGCCCGCTGTCGAAGTAGATGGGATCGAAGCCCCAGCCGACCAGCGCCTGGCCGTCCGGCAAGTCTGCCTCGGCCTCGCGCAGGCGGGCGCATACGGCCTCGAAACTGGTCAGCCCCTGCCACAGGCGGCCATCCGGCCCGCGCCGGTCGTAGTAGCCGACGTAGACGAAGGTCCACATGCCGCCCTCCGGCAAGTGGCAATGGCCCTCCACCAGGCCCGGCATGAGCACGTGGTCCGCGTAGCGTTCGTCCACGGTCGCGGCGCCCCAGCCTTGCAGGCTCTCGGCATCGCCCACGCCCAGGATGCGGCCGTCGCGCACGGCCACGTGGGTGGCCTCGGGCTGGGCCGGGTTCATGGTGAGGATGGCGCGGGCCCGGAAGATCGTGGTCGCGGACGATGGCGAGGTCATGCGGCGCTCCTTTGCGGTTGGGGTTCGGTGGAAGGCGTGGCGGCGCCCGGCGCCAGCGGCGGGCGCGCGACGCCTTCACGCACGTCGACCAGGTGACAGGCCACCAGGTGGCCGGCGGCGGTTTCGCGCAACGTAGGCGGCTCGGCGTGGCAGCGGGCCTGCGCCACCGGGCAGCGGCCGGCAAACCCGCAGCCCGGCGGCGGTTGCAGCGGGCTGGGAGGGTCCCCTGCCAGCCGGATGCGCTGGCGCGCCCGTTCGCGGCCGCCGTGCACGGTCGGCACCGCGGACATCAGCGCCACGCTGTACGGATGCAGCGGCCGGTTGAAGAAAGCCTGGCGCGGCGCGCGCTCGACGATGCGCCCGAGGTACATCACGGCGATGTCGTCGCAAATATGCTGCACCACCGCCATGTCATGCGAGATGAACAGGAACGACTGGCCCTGCTCGCGCTGGATGCGGCGCAGCAGATTGAGTATCTGCGCGCGGATGGCAATGTCCAGCGCCGATACCGGTTCGTCGCAGACGATCAAGTCCGGCGCGCTGGCCAGCGCCCGGGCGATATTCAGCCGCTGGCGCTGGCCCCCCGAGAACTGGTGCGGGAACAATTGGCGTTGTTCGGGGCGCAACCCTACCTGCGCGAAGAGTTCTGCCACGCGCGCCTCGCGTCCCGCGGGTTGGCCGACCTTGAGCAAGTCAAGCGGCGCCCGCACGATCTCGCCGGCGCGCTGGCGCGGGTTGAGCGAAGAATACGGGTCCTGGAAGATCAGCTGGAAGCGCCGCCGCAGCGCACGCAATGCGGCTCCCCGCGAGGCTGTCACGTCGACGCCGTCGAAATGGATCGACCCCGCCGTGGGTTCGACCAACCGCATGACCGACAGCGCGGTGGTGGTCTTGCCCGAGCCCGACTCGCCGACAATGGCCAGGGTGCGGCCGCGCTCCAGGTCGAACGACACGCCGTCCACCGCCCGCACCACGGCGGCGCCGGCGCGCCAATGGCCGCGCCCGACGGGAAAATGGACCTGCAGGTCGCGCACCGACAGCAGCGGGGTTGCGGTGGCTGCGCTCATGGTGTGGCTCCTTCGTGCAGCCAGCAGGCCGCGCGGTGCCGCGGCCCGGCCGCGAACATGGGCGGAAACTCCTGCGCGCAGCGCGGCATGGCCTGGGCGCAGCGGTCGTGGAACGGGCAGCCGGCGCCCCGCTCCCATACCGGCGGCACCATGCCAGGGATTTCCGGCAGGTCGGGCCGCGCGTCGCCGGGCGCGGGGTCCAGTTCGGGCAGGCAGGCGATCAGGCCGCGGGTGTATGGGTGCGCGGGCCGGGCCAGGATGTCGGCCACCGGGCCCTCCTCCGCCACCCTGCCGCCATACATCACGACCACGCGGTCGGCCATTTCCGCGACCGCGCCCATGTCGTGAGTGATCAGCAGCACCGCGGTGCCGCGCCGTTGCTGCTGCTCGCGCAGCAGATCGAAGATCTGGGCCTGCACGGTGACGTCGAGGGCGGTGGTCGGCTCGTCGGCGATCAGCACGTGCGGGTCGCAGGCCAGCGCGATGGCGATCATGACGCGCTGCCGCATGCCGCCCGACAGTTGGTGGGGGTACTCGTCGACGCGCCGTTCGGGCGCGGGGATGCCCACCGAGCGCAGCATCTCGATGGCCTTGGCGCGCGCCGCCGCCTTGTCGAGCTGCTGGTGCAGGCGCAGCGATTCGCCGATCTGGTCGCCGACGGTATAGACGGGGTTCAGCGCGGTCATCGGCTCCTGGAAGATCATCGAGATCTGGTTGCCGCGGATGCGCCGCAGCGCCGCCTCGTCGCAGGCCGCCAGGTCCGCGCCGCGCAGCGAGATCGAGCCGCCCTCGATGCGGCCGGCCGGCGGGACCAGCCGCATGATCGCCAGCGCGGTCATGCTCTTGCCGCAACCGGACTCGCCTACCAGGCACAACGTCTCGCCGGGCATCAGCGTAAAGCTGATCTCGTTGAGCACCGCGGCGCTGCGGCCGCGCGCATGGAACGCCACGCTCAGGCGCTCGACCTCGAGTACAGGCACGGCGGCGCTCATTCGCGGCCTCGCAGCGTCGGGTTGAGCGCGTCGTTCAGGCCGTCGCCGATCAGGCTGACGGCCAGCACCGTCAGGAAGATGGCCGCGCCGGGCAGCGTGACGGCCCACCACGCCGTCAGGATGTACGGACGATTGCTGCCTATCATCAGGCCCCAGCTCATGATGTTGGGGTCGCCCAGTCCCAGGAAGGACAGGCCCGCCTCGAACAGGATGGCGGTGCCGATCGCCAGCGTGGCGGACACGATGAGCGGCGCCATGGCGTTGGGCAGTATCACTTGCCAGATGATGCGCCCATTGCCGGCGCCGATGACCCGTTCGGCCAGCACGTATTCGCGCCGCTTCAGGCGCAGGAACTCGGCGCGCGCCAGGCGCGCGGTGCCGGTCCAGCTGACCACGCCGATGGCGATGGCGATGGTCGCCAGCGTGGGACTGAACAGGGTGACCAGCACCATGGCGAACAGCAGCGTGGGCAGCACCTGGAAGAACTCCGTGATGCGCATCAGCAGGTCGTCGACCCAGCCGCCGTAGTACCCGGCCAGCGCGCCGACCACGATGCCGATCAGCACGGACAGCACCGCCGCCACCACCCCCACCAGCAGCGTGGCCCGCCCGCCGTGCACCAGGCCCATCAGGACGTCGCGGCCCAGGTAGTCGCTGCCCAGCAGGGCGTATTCCGAGCCGGGCGGCTCCATGGGCGCCGCGGCGATCTCGAACGGGTCGCCCGGCATCAGCCAGGGTCCGGCCAATGTGATGGCCAGGATCAGCAGCAACAGCACCAGGCCGAATACCGCCGTGCGGTTGCGGAGGAACACGCGCAGGGCTTCGCGCGCCTGCCCGGGCGGCCGCGCGGCCGGCGCGACCGCCGCGGGCGACAGGATCTGGGCTCGGTTCATGTCGTCTTGATCCTCGGGTCGATGAGACGGTAGGCCAGGTCGGTGAGCTGGTTCATGACCACCACCAGCAGGGACGCGAACAGCAGGATGCCCAGCATGGTGGGATAGTCGCGCCGCAGCACCGAGTCGAACGCCAGGCGCCCGAGGCCCGGCCAGTTGAATACTGTCTCCACCAGGATGGCGCCGGCCAGCACGTTGCCGAACTGCAGCCCCAGCATGGTGACCACCGGCAGCACGCCGTTGCGCAACGCGTGCTTGTACAGCACGCGGCGCTCGGACAGGCCCTTGGCGCGGGCGGTGCGGATGTAGTCCGCCGACAGCGCGTCCATGACGCTGGCCCGCGCCAGCCGGCTGTACTGCGCCAGGTAGACGAACGCCAGCGTGAAGGCCGGCAGCACCAGGTGGTGCAGCACGTCCAGCACGCCCGCCCAGCCGGATTCGTCGGCGCCGGCCGAGCGCATGTCGGACACCGGGAAGATCGGCAGCACGGAGGCGAACAGGATGATCAGCACAATGCCCATCCAGAACACGGGCGCCGAGTAGCCGACGATGGACAGCAGCGTCACCGCCTGCGACAGCGGGCCGTTCGGCTTGCGCGCCGCCAGCGTGCCCAGGAAGGTCCCCACCAGGAAGGCGGCCAGCACGGCGGTAATGACCAGCAGCAGCGTGGCCGGCACGCGCTGCCAGATCAGGTCCGCCACCGGCAGGTTGAAGAAATACGAATAGCCCAGGTCGCCTTGCAGGACCTGGCCCAGGTAGATGCCGAGCTGCACCAGGAATGGCTTGTCCAGGCCATACTGCGCCCGCAGTTGCGCGCGCAGGTCCTCGCTCAAGCCGCCCATCGAGCCGGCGATGGTCTCTACCGGATCGCCGGGAGAGATATGGATCAACAGGAAATTCAGCGAGACCACGGCCAGCAGCAACACGACCGCATACACCAGGCGACGCAGCAAGAAGCGCAGCATGGGTCCTCCTACTGCGCGACCCAGGTTTCATCCAGCGGCGACAGCAGGCCCCAGATGCCGTCCGGCAAGGCGTGCACGCGCTTGGTGGCCAGGGTGTGGTACGGGATCACCGTCAGGAACATGATGGGCAGGTCGGTCATGACCAGCTTCTGGAATTCCGCGTACAGCGCCTTGCGCTTGGCGGCGTCGGTTTCGCGGCCGGCCTGCTCGAGCAGCTCGTCGACGCGGTCATTGCGGTATGACTGGGTATTGGTCCAGATAATGTCGCGGATGTTGCTCGACAGGTAGGTGCGGTGCACGCCGATCACCGGGTCGCCCCAGTTGAAGACGATGTCGGTGGTCATGTCGAAGTCGTGGCTGGCGATGCGCTTGGCCCAGGTCGGGAAGTCCGGGGATGCGCGCACTTGCACGGCGATGCCGATCTTCTTGAGCTGGCTGCGCAGGTATTCGGCGACGTTCTTGCCCTGTACGTCGCTGCCCGGCATGTAGTCTATGGTCAGCGACAGCCGGGTGCCATCGTCTTTTTCCTTGTAGCCGGCGTCTTCGAGCAATTGCGCCGCCTTCTTCAGGTCGAGCGGGTAGGCCGGCAGGTCGGCGCTGGCGAATGGGCTGGTGCCGATGATCGGGCCGTCGGCGGGCTTGGCGAAACCCGCGTTCAAGGCGCGCACGATGAATTTCTTGTCGGTCGCGTAGGCGATGGCCTGGCGCACGCGCGCATCGTCGAGCGGCTTGCGGGCAGTGTTGAAGGCCACCCAGCTCAGTGCCCCGATCCCCTCGTAGCCCCGGTCCGTCATGGTGATCGCCGGGTTGTCCTTGGCGCGGCGCAGGATGGTGGGGTCGGTCATGTACGGCAACACATCGATGTCGCCGCGCTCGAGTCCGATCAGCAAGTTGGTGGCATCGGGGTTGATCTTGATGACGATGCGGTCCAGGTACGGGCGCCCGGCCAGGAAGAATTTGTCGAAGCGCTCCAGCACGGCCTCCTGGCCCGGCTTGAACTCTTTCAGCTTGAAGGGACCCGAGCCGACCACTCCCGCCGAATTGAGACGATGGGACTTCAGGTCCTGGCCGTCGTCGTACACGTGCTTGGGCAGGATCGGCATCAGCGCCGGCGACATGGCCAGCAGGATCGCGGGGTGCGGCTGGCTCATGTGCACCACCGCCGTGTGCGGGTCGGGCGTGTCCACCTTCTCGACCGGCGCCAGCATGGTCTGGAACGGGTGGTTCTGCTTGATGGCCATGATCGAGAACGCCACGTCGGCGGACGTCACCGGCTTGCCGTCGTGGAACAGCGCGTCCTTGCGCAGGTGCAGCGTCAGGGTCTTGCCATCGTCGGACAGTTTCCAGGACTCGGCCAGGTACGGATGCGGCTTCCATTCGGCATCGAAGCGCACCGGGCTCGCGAACAGTTGCGTGCTCGGCATTGCGGTCGCGATGCCGGATTGCACGGCGCCGTTGAGATGGCGCGCCACCTGCGTCGAGCCGATGACCAGCGTCCCGCCTTTTGCCGGCGCTTCGGCCGCGCCTCCCCATGTTCCCCAGGCCAACGCGGCGGCTGTAGCCGCCGCGACCATTGCTTGCCGCATGCTGCGCATGGTCTTCCCCTTTCAAAGTGGTCTTTCCGGTTAGGGTATCGGCTCGACCCGGCTCAGCTTAGTACCAGTCCGCCAGACTCGTTTGGACCAACACTCAAGTTGCATCGGCGAGGATCAGGTCTGCCGCCTTTTCTGCAACCATGATAACCGGGATATTGGTATTGCCCGAGACCAACGTCGGCATGACCGAGCAGTCCACTACCCGCAGGCCCTGCACCCCATGCACCCGCAGGCGCGCATCCACCACCGCCAGCGGGTCTCCCTGCGGTCCCATGCGCGCCGTCCCGCTGGGATGGAAGATGGTGGCGCCATGCTCGCGGCAGAAATGCAGGATGTCTTCATCGCTGTCCGTCCCGGAGCCGGGCCGGTGCTCGCGCGCCAGCAGGTCGGCCAGCGGCCGGGCCGCGGCGAGGCGGCGCGCATAGCGTACCCCCGCCACCGCGGTGCGGCGATCGAGCTCGTCGGAAAGATAGTTCGGCTGTATGGCGGGCGGCTGGCGCGGATCGCTGCTGGTGATGCGCACCGTGCCGCGCGAGCGCGGCCGCAATTGGCAGACCGAAAGCGTGCAGCCCGGGAAGTCGTGCACCGCGCCGCCGGCCATGTCGGCCGACAGGGTCGCCACATGGAATTGCACATCGGGCCGCGTCGACTCCGCCAGGGCGCGCCCGAACAGCGCGCCCTGGTTGATGCCCACCGCCAGCGGGCCGGAGCGCGTCAATGCCCACTGCAGGCCGATGCGCACGCGGCCCCCCAGCGTGCGTAGCTGGTCGTTGGTGGTGATGGGCCGCGCCACCTGCCACATCAGGCGGAATTGCAGATGGTCCTGCAAGTTCGCGCCCACCCCCGGCGCATCCACGCGCACCGGAATACCGAGCCCGCCCAGCAGCCCGGCCGGGCCGATGCCCGACAGTTGCAACAATTGCGGCGACTGGATGGCGCCCGCGCACAGCAGCACTTCGCGCCGCGCGGCCAGGGTCTCGCGGCGCCCGCCAGCCAGCGTCTCCACTGCCGCGGCGCGGCTGCCCTGGAACACCACGCGGGCGGCGAGCACGCCGGTGCGGATATGCAGGTTGGCCCGCCCGCGCGCCGGCTTCAGGTAGGCGCGCGCCGCCGAACAGCGCAGCCCCCGATACGTGCTCAGCTGGTAGTAGCCCACGCCCTCGTTGTCGCCGGTATTGAAATCGTCGCGGCGCGGCAGGCCGAATGCGCCCTGGGCCGCTTCGATGAAGGCTTCGATCAAGGGGTGGCGCGCCCGGATCGAACTGGCATGCACGGGCCCCTCGGTGCCGCGCGTCGGCCCCGGCCCCAGGTCGTTGCACTCGAGCTTGCGAAAATAAGGCAAGCATTCCTCCCAGCTCCATCCGGGGTTGCCCTGCCCTGCCCATTCATCGTAATCCTGGCGCTGGCCGCGCACGTAGATCAGGCCGTTGATGCTGCTGCTGCCGCCCAGCGTGCGTCCGCGCGGCCAGTAGATGCGGCGTCCCAACATGCCCGGGTCCGGGTCGGTATAGAACCCCCAGTTCAACACGGGGTGGAACATGGTCTTGGCGTAGCCGATCGGCAGGTGGATCCAGGGGCTGCGGTCGGGCGGACCCGCCTCCAGCAGGCATACCGTGTGCCGCCCGTCGGCCGACAGGCGATTGGCCAGCACGCAGCCGGCCGATCCGGCGCCCACCACGATGTAGTCGTAAACCGCCATGGCGCGCCCGGTCATGCAGACCGCGCCGTCGCCAGCCACCGTCCGTACAGGGCCGCCACCGCGCAACTGTTGATGCGCGCGGCCGCCGAGTCGGCGCGGCTGGTCAGCAGCACCGGCACGCGCGTGCCCAGCACCAGCCCCGCCATCGAGGCCCCGGCCAGCCACGTCAATTCCTTGTAGATCATATTGCCGGCCTCGATATCGGGCACCAGGAGGATGTCGGCGTCGCCCGCCACGGCAGAGGTGATCCCCTTGAGTTGCGCCGCCTGGGCCGAGATCGCGTTGTCGAACGCCAGCGGCCCGTCGATCTGCCCACCTTCGATCTGTCTCCGGTCGGCCATTTTCGAGAGCGCGGCGGCATCCAGCGTGGCCGGCATGGCCGGGTTCACCGACTCGGTGGCACACAGCACCGCCACCTTCGGGCGCGCCACCCCGAGCGCGCGCGCCAGGTCAATGGCGTTCTGCGCGATGTCGGCTTTCTCGGCCAGGCCGGGCGCGATATTGACCGCGGCGTCGGTCACCAGGAACAGCTTGGGATACGCCGGCACCGCCATCACGAAGGCATGGCTGATGCGCCGCGCGGTGCGCAGGCCGGCATCGCGCGCCACCACGGCGGCCATGAAATGGTCCGTATGCAGGCTGCCCTTCATCAGCATGTCGACCTGCCCGTCGCGCGCCAGTGCGGCGGCGGCGCAGGCGGCGGCGCGCTCGTCGTTGCCCGTATCGTGGATCTCCATGTCCGCGGTCGCGCCGGCCAGCGCGGCGAGCAGCTCGCGCAGGCGGCCGGCCGGGCCGACCAGCACCGGTTCCATGTAGCCTTCGGCGCGCGCCTGCGCCGCGGCCTGCAGGCACTCGACTGTCATCGGATAGGCTACCGCGGTACGCGGCCGGCCGCATGACCGCGCCGCTTCGCGCACCGGGTCGAACAATGCTTCACCATTCATGTGCCGCCCTACTCCCTCAACAAAGTGGGCAGCCACAGCGCCAGCTGCGGGAACCACAGTACCAGCAGCAGGCCGGCTACTTGCAGACCCATGAACTGCAGCATGCCCAGGTAAATGTCCTTCAGGCTCCATTGCGGCGCGGCGCCTTTCAGGAAGTACGCCGACAGCGCCACCGGCGGCGACATCCACGCCGTCTGCAGGCAGACCGCCACCAGCGTGCAGAACCAGATCGGGTCGATGCCGAGCTGCCGCACCACCGGCAGGAAGATGGGCACCACGATCAGCACGATCGGCACCCATTCCAACGGCCATCCCAGCAGGAAAATCAGCGCCAGCATCAGCAGCAGGGTGAGCGTGGGCGACAATTGCAGCGCCGTGAGCAGGCCGGCCAGGTACTCGGCGCTGCCCAGGCGCGAGAACACCGCGCCAAAGTAATTTGAGGCCGCCACCAGCAGCAGGATCATGCAGGAGATCTCCAGCGTGGCGAACAGCGCACGCTTGAAGGACGGCCAGCTCATCTTGCGGTAGGCCAGCGTCAACAGCAGCGTGACGAAGGCCCCGCATGCGCCCGCGTCGGTCGGGGTGGCGATGCCGGCGAGGATCACGCCCAGCGTGGACAGGATCACCACCACCACCGGCGCCGACCCCAGCGCCAGCTCTTTCAGCGCATAGCCCAGCGGCCGGCGCAGCGGCGCGGGCAGCGGCGGCCCCAGCGCCGGGTTCAGATGGCTGCGTACCAGGGTGTACAGGATGAACAGCGCCGACAACAGCAGGCCCGGGACGACCGCGGCGGCGAACAGCTCGGTGGCGGGCACGCCCACCACCGGCCCCATCACGATCAGCATGACCGAGGGCGGAATCAATATGCCCAGCGTGCCGCCCGCCGTGATGGCGCCGGCGCTCATGCGGGCGTCGTAGCCGCTCTTGATCATGGTGGGCGCCGCCATCACGCCCAGCAGCGTCACTGACGAGCCGACGATGCCGGTGGCGGCGGCGAAGATCGTGGCTGTGATCAGCACCGCCAGATAGAGCGAACCGCGCACGCCGGCCAGCAGCAACTGCACGCCGCGGAACAGGCGCTGCGCCAGCCCGGATTGTTCCAGCAGGAAGCCCATGAACAGGAAGAACGGCACCGCCGCCAGGGTCGGGTCGCGCATGACCGAGAAGAACTGCAGCGTCATCAAATGCAGGGCCAGCTTGCCCAGCGCCAGCCAGCCCACTCCCAGGGCCACCGCAATCAAGGTGAATACGATGGGAAAGCCGGCAAAGATCGCGAGCACCAGCACCGCCAGCGAGGCCACTCCCAGCAGTTCCGGGCTCATGGCCACTCTCCCCGCGCGACGGCATGGATGCTCTTGAGCGTCTCCGACAGCCCTTGCAGCAGCAGCAAGGCAGTGGCCAGCGGAATGGCGGCCTTGAAGGGCCAGACGATCGGCATCCATGGGCTCGTGACGATGCGTTCATTGCGCTGGAAAGAAGCCCAGAAATAGTCCCAGCCGACGAACAGGAACAGGGTCAAGGCCGGAAAGAACAACAGCAGGTAGCAGGCCAGGTCGACCGCGCCCTGCACGCGCGGCGGCCATTGGTCATAGAACAGGTCGGTGCGGATATGAGCCTTGCGCAGCAGCGTGTAGGCGGATCCCAGCATGAAGAACGAGCCGTACAACATATACGTCATGTCATAGGCCCACACGGTGGGGGCATTGAAAAAGTAGCGACCGACGACCTCATAGACCAGCGACCCGACCATGGGCAGGATCATCCAGGCGACGATCCAGCCGGACCAGCGCGTGATGCGGTCCAGTATCCGCGTCACGCGCATGACGGCGCCGGCCAGCCGCGAGTCCTCTTGCATGCGCGCCTCCATTGTGCGGCGCCCGGCCGGCGAGGGCCCGGCGCGCCAGAGCTGTCCGCCCTAGGGGTTGTCCTTCATCGCGGCATGGCCCAGGCCCGCGTACAAGTCGAGGATCTTGGTCCAGTACGGCACCACGGTCTTGCCGAACTGGCGCTGCGAGTCCAGCACTTCCTTGAAGAAAGGGTCCTTGGCGGCATAGCGGTCCAGCACCGTATTGGTGGCCTTCACGAAGGCGGGATAGAAGTCCGGGGGGGTATCCCGCACCGTCACGTTCTGCGCCTTGAGCTTTTCCAGCGCGCGGGCATTGCGCGCCACATTGAAGGTGTAGGTCTCGCCGATGCTGGCCAGGGACGCCACCCGCACGATTTCCTTGAGGTCATCGGGCAGCTGCTTCCAGAAGGACCGGTTGATCAGCACCTCGCCCACGTCGGTCGACTGGTGCAGGCCCTGCAGGTAGTAGTTCTTCCAGATCGTCTGCAGGCCCAGGTTCACGTCGTCGGCCGGCCCGATCCATTCGGCTGCGTCAATGACGCCGCGCTGGGCGGCCGGCACGATCTCGCCGCCCGGCAGCGCCACCGCGGAGACGCCCATCTCCTTGAAGATCTCGCCCGTGATGCCCGGTGGGGAACGGTATTTCAGCCGCTGGAAGTCGGCCACGCTGCTGATCGGCGCCTTGAACCAACCCAGCGGGTCGGGCCCCATGGGCTGCAGCATGAAGACCTCGACGTCGGCCTTCAGGACGTCGTGATAGAAGCGATCGAGCAACTGGTTGCCGCCGCCCTCATACAGCCACGCCACATGGGATATCTGGTCCAGGCCGGTGCCCGCCCCGGCCATCGGGTTGCTGAACAGCCCGGCGGCCGGGTGCTTGCCCGACCAGTAGTGCGTCCAGGCATAGCCGCCCTCGACAATGCCCTTGTCCACCGCGTCGAGTATCTCGAACGCCGCCACCACCGCGCCGTCGGGCAGGATCTCGACCTTCAGCCGCTGGCCCGACATCTTCTCGATGCGCTGGCCCCAGCGCTGCATCAGCTCGAAATACATGCTGCTGTTGGGCACCGCGGTCTGGATCCGCATGACCTGCGGCGCCGCCTGCGCAGCGCCCGCGGCCGCCAGGGCGAGCGCGCCCAGCGCGCCGCCCAGCCATTTCTTCCAGTGCATCATGTCTGCGCCTCCTCCACGTCGAACGTGGTCTGGATTTATGGTTGTTGCATCGGCACGCCCGCCGGATCCTGCGGCCCGAACCGGCCTTGCAAGATGCCGGATCAGGCTACCGCCGCAACGCTTCGCGGACAATCGCGCCGCGGCTGAGATTCAGCCGGAAAATGCAGAAAATGGAACGGCAAGGCGCGAGACCGTTCCACTATCCGCAGAATCAGTTGCGCACTGGCTCGATCGGCAGCGGCACCTCGCCGGGCCGGAACGCTTCGTTCACATAGGACTTGTATTTGTCGAGCAAGCGCACCGGCTGCTTGAGCGCGTCGCGCCGGAACGGGTCGCCCAGCTCTTGGCTGACCATCATCTCGAGCACGGTGGTCTTGCCCTCGGACTGGGCCTGGCAGGCCGCGCGCAGGGCGTCGCCGACCTGGTCCGCGTGCTCCACCCGCATCCCCTGCACGCCCATGGCGCGCGCCAGCGCGGCGAAGTCCGGGTTCTTCAGGTTGCTGCCGACAAAGCGCCGGCCGTAGAAATCGATCTGGTTCTTCTTTTCCGCGCCCCACTGGCCGTTATGGAACACCACCGCGGTGACGGGGATTTCCTCGCGCACGCAGGTCAGCAATTCCTGGAAACTCATGCACCAGGCCCCATCGCCCACGTAGGCGACCGCCGGCCGGTCGGGGCGGCCCAGCTTGGCGCCGATCAGGGCGGGCAGCGCATAGCCGCAATTGCCGAAGCTCATGGCGGCCAGCATCGAGTCCGGCTCCCGGAAGCGCAGATAGCTGTTGGACACCGAGCAGATATTGCCGATGTCGGTCGACACCATGACATGGTCCGGCATGGCGCGTTCCAGCTCGCGCAGCATGCGGCGCGGATGCATGCGGCCGCCGCCGCGCGAAATGATGTCCAGGCTCCAGTCGTCGCGCTCGTGCGACCAGCTGTCCAGTTCCTGTTCCCACTGCTTCTTTTCTTCCGCGATGCGGGCGCCGCGCTCCTCGCGGTTGCCCAGGCAGGCCGGCTGCGTCGCGGCCAGGCGCGCCGTCAGGGCGGCCGCAGCCGGCTTGGCGTCGCCGCATACCGCCACCGATACCGGTCGCACCAGTCCCAGCATGCGGTGATCGGCGTCGACCTGGATGATGCGGGCCTGCTGCGGCCAGTAATCCAGGCCATGCTGCGGCAAGGTGCCGAACGGCCCCAGGCGCGTGCCCAGCGCCAGCACGACGTCCGCCTGGGCCAGCAGCTTCATGCCCGCCTTCGAGCCCTGGTAGCCCAGCGGACCGCACCATAGCGGATGGTCGGCCGGGAAGGCATCGTTATGCAGGTAACTGGTGACCACCGGGGCGCCCAGCAGCTCGGCCAGCGCGATGCATTCCGGCTGCCCGCCGGAGAACAGCACGCCGCCGCCGGCCACGATCACGGGAAAGCGCGCTTCGGCCAGCAGGCGTGCGGCCGCGTCCAGGTCCTCGTCGGCTCCCGGCCCGCGGCGCACCCGGCGCGGCGCGGGAATGGCGACGTCGATTTCCCCATAGAAATAGTCGCGCGGAATATTCAACTGCGTGGGGCCGCGTTCCGCCATGGCATTGTCGAATGCCTTGCCGGTGAATTCGGCGATGCGGTCCGGCCGGTTGACGTGCGCCTGGTACTTGGTGATGCGCGAGAAAATCGGCAACTGCTCGGTTTCCTGGAAGCCGCCCAGCCCCATGCCGGAAGTGCCGGTTTCCGGCGTGATGGCCACCACCGGGCTGTGCGCCCAGTAGGCCGCCGCCACGCCGGTCACGAAATTGGTAATGCCGGGGCCGTTCTGGGCGATACATACGCCATGCCGGCCGGTCACGCGCGAATAGCCGTCCGCCATGTGGGCGGCGCCCTGTTCGTGCACGGTGGGCACAAAGCGGATGCCGGCCGCCGGGAACAGATCCAGGGCGTCCATGAAGGCCGAGCCCACGATGCCGAAGACATCTTTCACGCCCTGGGCGACCAGCGTCTCGACAAAGGCCTCGCTGGGCGTCATGTGTACCTTGCTCATGCTCCTCTCCTGGCAGATGCGCGGCCGCACGCCTGTCGCGCGGCACAATGGGATCGATTCTGCAGAAGCGGGGCCGGCCTTGCCATAGGCCGGCGTTTCATTTTTCGCGTGTTTTGTGCGACGATGCGCGAGACCGCCAGAAACTTCAATTTTTGAAAGATGAGCGAAGAACCCGGTTCCGCGGCGCTGCGCGCGCTGGCCTTGCTGGAGCACGTGGCGCAGTCCGAGCAGCCGGTCAGCCTGGCTGCCCTGACCCAGGCCACCGGCCTGCCCAAGCCGACCGTGCTGCGCATCCTGTCGCGGCTGGTCGACGCCGGCATGCTGCTGCGCGAGCCGGCCGGCAAGTCCTATGTGTCGGGACCGCGCCTGGCGGCCCTGGCGCGCGACACCCTGCTCAACTCGCCGCTGCGCGCCGCGCGGCGGCGCATCCTGGACAGCCTGGTCGACCAGATCGGCGAAACCTGCAACTGCACCATGCTCGACGGCGACGAGGTCATGTACCTGGATCGCGTCGAAACCGCCTGGCCGCTGCGCCTGAACCTGCAACCCGGCTCGCGCGTCCCGCTGCACTGCACCGCCAGCGGCAAGCTGTTCCTGGCCTACATGCGCAAGGAAGCGCGCACGCGCCTGCTGGCCGCCGCCCCCCTGCCCCGCTATACGCCCAACACGCTGTGCGACGCGGCGGCGCTGGAGCGCGAATTGCGCGCAGTGCGCAAGGAAGGCGCCAGCTTCGACCGCGAGGAATTCCTGGTCGGCATCGTCTGCATGGCCGTGCCCATCCTGCAAGGCCGGCGCGCGATCGCCGCCGTGGCGCTGCACGCCCCGGCGGCGCGCCTGAGCATCGATCAGGCGCGCGAATGGCTGCCCCTCATGCAGGAGGCGGCGGCGGCCCTGTCGGGCACCTACGCCCCGCACACCTGAGAGCGCGGCCCGCTTCTTGCTGGCGTCGCGGCTTTCCGCCTCCATTCTTGATCATGACACGCCCGGCTACCCCCAGCGCGATCCGCATCGGCATCTCCGGTTGGCGCTACGCACCCTGGCGCGGCAGCTTCTATCCCGACGACCTGCCGCAGTCGCAAGAACTGACCTACGCGTCGCACCAGGTGCCTACCATCGAGATCAACGGCACGTTCTACTCGCTGCAGCGGCCCGAGTGGTTCGCGCGCTGGCGCGACGCCACGCCGCGCGGCTTCGTGTTCAGCGTCAAGGGCACGCGCTTTATCTCGCACCGGCTGCGGCTGCGCGAGGTCGAAACGCCGCTGGCCAACTTCCTGGCCTCGGGGCTGTTCGAGCTGCGCGAGAAACTGGGGCCGATCCTGTGGCAATTCCCGCCGTCGATGCGCTTCGACCCGGAGCGTTTCGAGCGTTTCCTGGACCTGCTGCCCCACGATACCGATGCCGCCGCGCGCCTGGCCCGCCGCCATGACGAACGCATGGCCGGGCGCGCGGCGCTGGATCCCGGGCCGCGGCGCCCGCTGCGGCACGCCGTGGAAATCCGCCACGAGAGCTTCACCTGCCCGGAATTCGTGCAGATGCTGCGCGCCCGCGGCGTGGCCCTGGTCACCGCGGACACCGCGGGCAAATGGCCGTTGCTGGAAGACGCCACGGCCGATTTCGCCTACCTGCGGCTGCATGGCGACCGCGAGCTGTACGCCAGCGGCTACACCGAGGCGGCGCTGCGGCGCTGGGCGGCGCGCATCCGCGCCTGGTCGCGCGGCCGCGAACCCGCCGATGCGCGCCGCGCCGGCCCGCGCGCCGCGCGGGCATGGCGCAGCCGCGACATCTACTGCTATTTCGACAACGATGTGAAGGTCAAGGCGCCCGGCGACGCGCGCACGCTGGCGCGCCTGCTCGGCCTGCCGCTGGCGCCGGTCGATCCGCCGGCCGGGGACGCCGGCCCGTCCTGAGGCCGGTGCCGGCTCAGCGCCCGGCCGGCAGCAGGAAGCGGAACACCGCGCCCTGGCCCGGCTCGTCGAGCAGGCGGATTTCGCTGCGGTGCAGTTGCAGAATGCGATGCACGATCACCAGGCCCAGGCCGCCGCTGTCGCGGCGCTGCTGGGTCAGCACCGAGGCGCGCGTGAACAGGCCGGCACGCAGCTCGGCCGGGATGCCGGGGCCGGTATCGCTGACCCGCACCTCGACGCCCTGCTCGGCGCTGCCCAACCGGACCTCGATGCGGCTGCCGGGGGGGCTGTGCCGGATGGCGTTGTCCAGCAAGTTGGTCAAGACTCGCTCGATCATGCCCAGGTCGGCGCGCACGGCCGGCAGGTCGCGCGAAAACTCGATGCCGAGCCGCTGGCTGCGCGCCTCGGCCGCCAGTTCGAATTTCTGGATCACGTCCTGCACCAGCTCCGGCAGCGAAAAAGTGTCGAGCTCGGGCTGCACCAGCCCGGATTCCAGGCGGGCCAGCTCGAACAGTTCTTGCGCCAGCCGGCCGACCTTGCGGCTTTGCCCCAGCGCCGTGTCCAGATAGCGCCGGCGCTCGTCCGGCGCCAGCGTTTCGTCCTTGAAGCGCAGCGTTTCCAGGTAGCCGTGCAGCGAGGTCAGCGGCGTACGCAGGTCGTGCGAAATATTGGCGACCAGGTCGCGCCGCTGCTGGTCCTGGCGCGTCAGTTCGCGCCACTGCTCGGCGATGCGCTGGCCCATCTGCGCGAAGGCGCGGCGCAACACGGCGATCTCGTCGGCGCGTTCGCCCGCCGCGTCATCGTGGGCACGGCGCAGGGCCGCCGCCGCGGCGCCGTCGCCATCGAAATTGCGCACTGCCTGGGTCAGCGCGCGCAGGGGCCGGGTGATCAGGGCAAAAGCGACCAACCCGGCGACCAGTCCCAGCAGCGCCACCAAGGCGATGGTCCAGAGCGTCGTGCGCACCACCGCGCTGGCCGACACGGCCGAGGCCAGCGCATCATGCGCTTCGCCCTGCAGGACGACGTAGACATAGCCCCGGTCGCGGCCGTTCACTTGAATGGGCGCGGCGCTGAAGACCTTTTGCAGGCCCGGGCTGCGCGGGTCGTCGCCGCCGATCGGCAGCGGTTCGCCCGCCAGGAATCGGCGCAGCGGCGCGAGATCGACATGATCCAGCTTGACGCGGCCAGCCGGCGCGGCATCGGCGGCGATGCGCCCGGCGTTGTCCAGCAGGTAGACCTCCACCGCCGGGTTGACGGCCATCAACTGGTCGAACAGCAGCCGCACGGCGTCGCGATTCCAGCCGTCGGCGTCCATCAAGGGGCGGCTAGCGGCAATGTGGGCAGCCAGCCCGCTCGAGAGCCGCTGGATCACTTCCTGCTGGTACCGCTCGTTGGCCGCCATGTGCAGCCAGGCCGACGCGCCGCAGCAGGCCAGCAGCAGCAGGGCGAACACGGCCGACAGGCGCTGGGTAAGGGTCAATCGGCTCATGGCGCGTCTCCGGCGGCCGCCAGTTTGTAGCCGCGGCCCCAGACGGTCAGGATGCGGCGCGGCTCGGACGGATCGTCCTCGATCTTGGTGCGCAGGCGGTTGATGTGGGTGTTGACCGTGTGCTCGTAGCCTTCGTGCTGGTAGCCCCAGACCTGGTTCAGCAGGTCCATGCGGGAAAAGACCTTGCCGGGATGCCGCGCGAAGAAATACAGCAGGTCGAATTCGCGCGGGGTGAGCTCGAGCGGCCGGCCATTCACGACCGCCTCGCGCGCCAGCGGGTCGATCGACAGGCCCGCCAGTTCGAGCCGGCCGGCCTCCAGGCGGACATTGCGCTCCAGCGCGTCGGCGCGGCGCAGCAGCGCCTTGATCCGCGCCACCAGCTCCAGCATGGAAAAAGGCTTGGCCAGGTAGTCGTCCGCCCCGAGTTCGAGCCCCAGGATGCGGTGCACCTCGCTGGAGCGCGCGCTGGTGATGATGATGGGCGTGTAGCGGGCCATGGCGCGGGCCCGCTTGCAGATCTCGAGGCCGTCGATGCCGGGCAACATCAGGTCCAGCACCAGCGCGTCCCAGCGCCCGGCCTCCAGTTGGCGCAGGCCATCGTCGCCATCGGCGGCATGGGCCACGGTATAGCCCTCGTCGCGCAGGTGCAGGCGCAGGAGGTCCGCGATATGGACATCGTCCTCGACGATCAGGATGCGTTTGGGCATGGCGTGGCGGGGCGTATGGAAGCCGGTTCAGTATCCGCTATTGTCGCCAATCGCGGCCAGCCAGTTATCACATTTAATTTAAGTTTGCGTGAGGACTTCGCCATGCGCGGCGGGCAAGAATCACCGCATGGCTACTCCATCGAACCCGCTTCTCCGTGCCGCCGCGGCAAGCCGCAGCCCCGCCGCGCATCCCGCCTGGGTACGCGCCACCCACTGGGTGAATGCGCTGGCCGTGCTCATCATGACGGCCAGCGGCTGGCGCATCTACAACGCCGCGCCGCTGTTCGATTTCGTGTTCCCCGCCGACATCACCCTGGGAGGCTGGCTGGGCGGCGCGCTGCAATGGCATTTTGCCGGCATGTGGCTATTGGCCGGCAACGGCCTGCTCTACCTGGGATGCAACCTGGCCAGCGGCCGGCTGATCCGGCGTTTCTTCCCGCTGTCGGCGCGCGGCATCGCGGCCGACCTGGCCGCCGCGCTGCGCGGGCGGCTGTCGCACGCCGACCCGCGCCGCTACAACCAGGTGCAGCGCGCGGCATACCTGTTCGCGGTGATCGACCTCGTCGTCCTGGTGCTGTCCGGCCTGGTGCTTTGGAAGTCGGTGCAGTTCGAGACGCTGCGAACGCTGATGGGCGGCTATGAGGCGGCGCGCTACGTGCATTTCATCGCCATGGCCTTGTTGACGGGTTTCGTGGCCGTGCACCTGGCCATGGTGGCGCTGGTGCCGCGCACGCTCATGACCATGATCCGTGGCCGTTGAGGAGACAGGCATGAAGATTCCCAAGCCTATCGCGCTCTCCGGCCTGGATGGCCCGGCCATTCTGAAGGAAGCCCGCAAACTGCTGGCCCCGCGTGTCCAGCAGCCCGCGCGCAGGGCATTCCTGCAACGCACGCTGACCCTGGGCGGGCTGGCCATGCTGACCGGTTGCAGTCTCAGCGATGACGACAGCGTTGAACAGGCATTGGCGGCCATCTCGCGCTTCAACGACCGCGTGCAGGCCGGAATCTTCGATCCGAACCAGTTGGCGCCCACCTATCCGGAATCGATGATCACCCGCCCCTTTCCCTTCAATGCCTACTACGGCATCGAGGACGTGCCGCAAGTGGACGAAGCCTCGTTCCGGCTCGAGGTGACCGGGCTGGTCGCCGACAAGCGCGCCTGGCGCCTGCAGGAACTGCGCGGCATGGCGCAGGTGGATCAGATCACCCGCCACATCTGCGTGGAGGGCTGGAGCGCCATCGGCAAGTGGGGCGGCGTGCGCTTCTCGGACTTCCTCGAGCGCGTGGGCGCCGACCGGCAGGCCAAGTATGTCGGGTTCAAGTGCGCCGACGACTACTACACCAGCATCGACATGCCCACGGCGCTGCATCCGCAGACCCTCCTGGCGCTGACCTATGACGGCCAGACCTTGCCCGCCGAGTACGGCTTCCCCATGAAGCTGCGCATGCCGACCAAGCTTGGCTACAAGAACCCCAAGCACATCCAGGCGATTTTCGTGACCAACACCTACCCCGGCGGCTACTGGGAAGACCAGGGCTACAACTGGTTCGGCGGCAGCTAGGGCCTGCTCGCTCTAAAAGGAGCAGGCCCTAGGCCGGCCGGTTCCGATGATTTTCCACCCGCGGCGCGGCCGCGACAACCACGAGGACCTCACCATGAACAAGCTCTCCACCTGCGTTTTCTCGATGTGCCTGGCGCTGGCCGCAGGCAGCGCGTTCGCCGCCGACCAGATGGCCAAGGACGGCATGGCCAAGGACGGCATGGCCAAGGACGGCATGTCGAAAAGCTCGATGTCCCGCGACGGCATGGGCAAGCATGGCGGCATGTCGAAGGATGGCATGGCCAAGGATGGCATGTCGAAAAGCTCGATGTCCCGCGACGGCATGGGCAAGCATGACAACATGTCGAAGGACGGAATGTCGAAAGACAGCATGCAAAAAGGCTCCGGCATGTCGAAGGATGGCATGAAGAAATAATCGCCACCTTGCCGGCGGGGTGGCCGCTCCGGTACGGGAGCCCACCGCCGCCCAATGCGGAGCACACTGTGAAACCGACCCGTAGATCATTCCTGGCCGCCGGCGGCGGCGCCGCGCTGGCGAGCCTGCTGGGCGTCCTGGCCGGCTTGCGCCACGGCGTGGCGCAAGCCGCGCCCGCCGACTTCCCTGTTGTCCGCAGCGACGCGCAATGGCGCGCCCTGCTCACTCCCGAGCAATACCGCATCCTGCGCCAGGCGAGCACCGAACGGCCCTATTCCAGTCCGCTGGACCACGAGCACCGGGCCGGCACATACGCCTGCGCCGGTTGCGGGCAGGCGCTGTTCTCGTCAGGCACGAAGTTCGACAGCGGCACCGGCTGGCCCAGTTTCTGGCAACCCCTGCCGCACGCCGTCGGCACGGCCGGCGACCACAGCTACGGCATGGTCCGCACTTCGGTCCATTGCGCGCGCTGCGGCGGCCACCTCGGCCACGTGTTCGACGACGGGCCGCCGCCAACCGGCCTGCGCTACTGCATGAACGGCGCGGCAATGCAGTTCGCGCCGTCGGCATCGCCGGCCGCCTCGACAAGGAGCCCGTCATGATGAGAACCCGTAATTCGCCGCCGCCGGCCGCCCCGGGCCGCCGCGCCGCCTGCCTGCGGCTGGCCGGCGCCGGGCTGCTGGCCATGGCCGGCTGGCTCGCCATCCAGCCGGCCGGCCGCGCGGCCGATGCCGTATTCGAGATCCCGCCGCCGGCCCGCGACGTGCCCGCCGCCGGCGGCACGGCCACGGCGGTACTCGCGGGCGGCTGCTTCTGGGGTGTGCAGGCGGTGTTCCAGCATGTCGAAGGGGTCCGCGAGGCACTCTCGGGCTACGCCGGCGGCAGCGCCGCCACCGCCGACTACGAGACCGTCAGCGGCGGACGGTCCGGGCATGCCGAGGCGGTGCGCATCACCTATGACCCGGCCCGCGTCAGCTATGGAAAGCTGCTGCAGATCTACTTCTCGGTGGTCCACGACCCGACCCAGCGCAACCGCCAGGGCCCGGACGTGGGGCCGCAGTACCGCTCGGCCATCTTCCCGGCCGACGCGGCGCAGCGCCAGGTCGCCGAAGCCTACATCGCGCAGCTCGACAGCTCCGGCGCCTATCCCGGCCCGCTGGCCACGGCGATAGAACCCCTCCAGGGCTTCTACCCGGCGGAAGACTACCACCAGGATTACCTGGCGCGGCACCCGGACAGTCCATACATCATCATCAACGACCAGCCCAAGGTCGACAACCTGGCCCGCGCCTACCGCGCCTACTATCGCGCCCGGCCGGCGCTGGTGCGCCCCTGACGCCGGCGCCAGCCGCTTGACGCTGCCCGTCACCCGGGCATAACCTCGGAATCGGCTCCAGGTTATGGAAGGGAACTTGTCCACGACATCGGCGGTGCATCATTGGGTAGGCGTCCTGCTGGCGGCGGGCGAAGGCGCGCGCTACCTCGCCGCGCGGCGAGCCCTGCGCGATGCCGCCAACAAGCTGCTGGCCTGCCTGCCCGACGGCCGCCCGGTGGCCGAGGCCAGCGCCAGCACGCTGCTGGGCGCCCTGCCCGACACGATCGCGGTGGTCGCCAGCCGCCCGCCCGAACTGCCGGCCCTGCTCTCGCGCCTGGGGTGCTCCATCCTGACGGCGCCGCCCGCGCCGCGCGGCATGGGCGTGTCGCTGGCCGCCGCGGCCCGACACTTGCTCGATCGCCCCGCTCCCGGCGGCCAGCTGCCCGGCTGCGTCGTGGCCCTGGCGGACATGCCATGGCTGCGCCCCGACACCCTGCGCCGGCTGCTGGAGCACGCCGCCGGCGATCGCATCGTCGCGCCGTTGTACGACGGCCGGCGCGGCCACCCGGTGGTGTTCGGCGGACAATACCTGGCCGAACTGGCCGAGCTCGACGGCGACGTCGGGGCCCGGGCACTGCTGGCGCGCCATGGTGTACTGGAAATCGAATGCGACGATGCGGGCGTATTGCGCGACATCGACGTCCCCCAAGATCTGCACACAGGAAACCCAAGCTCATGAATCCGCTCGACATGGATGTACTGCGCCAGGCGCGCGACTGGGTCGTTGCCGGGCATGCCGTGCACCTGGCCACGGTGGCCCAGACCTGGGGCTCGGCGCCGCGCCAGGCCGGCGCGCTGATGGCCCTGCGCGGCGACGGCCGCATGATCGGTTCGGTGTCGGGCGGCTGTGTCGAGGACGACCTGATCGCGCGCGCCCGCGCCGGCTCCCTGCCCGCCCATCCCGACCGCATTACCTATGGCGTGACCGGCGACGAGGCAGCCCGCTTCGGCCTGCCCTGCGGGGGCACGCTGCGCCTGGTGGTGGAGCCGCTGCAAGGTACCCAATGGCTGGACGCCGTGCTGGCGGACATCGGCCAGCAGCGCCTGGTGGCGCGCACGCTCGACCTGCACTCCGGCGCCTGTACGCTGGCCCCGGCCAGCCCGGCGGACGGGCCGGATTTCGACGGCCGCGTGCTGCGCTCGGTGTACGGCCCGCAATGGCGGCTGCTGATCATCGGCGCCAACCAGACCGCCCGGGCGCTGTGCGGCATCGCCGCGATGCTCGATTTCCGCGTGCTGGTCTGCGACCCGCGCGAAGAGCTGTACGCGGGCTGGGACGCGCCCCATGGCACGCTGATCACCAGCATGCCGGACGATGCCGTACTGGAGATCGGCGTGGACGAGCGCACGGCCATCGTCGCCCTTACCCATGATCCCAAGCTCGACGACATGGCGCTGCTGGAGGCCCTGAAGTCGCCCGCCTTCTACGTGGGCGCGCTGGGCTCGCGTCCCAACCAGGCCAAGCGGCGCGAGCGGCTACGCCAGTTCGACCTGGACGATGCCCAGATAGCGCGGCTGCACGGCCCGGTAGGCCTGCGCATCGCCAGCCGCACCCCGGCGGAAATCGCCGTGGCGGTGGCCGCCGAACTGGTATGGGTGCGCAATTCGCTGGGCACCGGGCAAGCCTCGTCGCACCTGGATGTCGGCAGCCTGCCGCCGGCGGACGGCGTGCCGCGCTTGAAGACCGACCCGACGCCCTAGGCCCGGCCCCCAGGAGCCCGGCCGCTCCTCGCCCACTGCGTTGCCCGGCGCCGCGCGCGCCGCATCCGGATGCCCTGAAAGGAACGCGCCATGAGACTTGCCAGTCCGTCCCGCCGCTCTTTCCTCAAGACCGCCGCGATCGGCGCGACCACGGTCTATATCGCGCCGCTGGGCAGCAAAGCGTATGCGGCGCTGTTCGAAGAGCAGTTGCTGACGCCGGTCGAATGGAATCCCGCCAGCGGGCAGGCGCGCTTCCGCATCGACGCCGTCGCCAAGGTCACCGGCTCGAAGATCTTCGCGCGCGACATACGTTCGCGCGACCTGCCGAACTGGCCGCGCGAGCAATCGCATGCCCTGATCCTGCGCGCCACCCTGGCCGACCGCGCCTATGCCGGCCTGGACCTGGCCGTCCTGGAGCCCGACCTGCGGCCCGACCGGCTGGTCACCGCCGCCGACCTGGCGCGCGACAAGCTGGCCTTTCCGGCTTTCTACGGCGAAGACATGCTGCTGCCGGAAGGCAAGACGCCCGCCTATCTGGGCCACGCGGTGGCCATCCTCATCTATCACGATTTCGCGCGTTTCCGCTATGCCAAGGACAAGCTGCAGTTCCGCCGCGACGTGGTGCGCTACGGGGCGCAGACCGGTCCGCTGCAGCGCGACCCCTGGGGCACGTTCCGCTACGTGCGCGTCGGCGGCCCCGACGGCTATGCCGACGATGTCTATTCCAGCCTGAAGGACGCGCCGGTCTTCCCCAGCACCATGCGCAAGCACCTGCCGGTGTGGCCGGACGGCGTGGACCACGGCCAGCTCGGCGAACAGGGCATGTACCACGCCGGGCGCATTGCCGCCGAGCTCGACACCCCGCCCGGCGACTGGCTGGTGCTGGAACGTCGTTACCAGACGCAGTCGGTCGACACGGCGGCGCTCGAGCCCGACAACGCCAATTGCTGGTACGACGCCGCCGCGCAGGCCCTGCACATGGTGGTGCCGACCCAGTCGCCCCAGGAAGTGGCCGAGAGCACGGTGGAAATGACCGCGCCCGGCCGCTTCCCGGTGCGCAAGGTGTTCCTGCACCCTTGCTACACCGTCGGCTATGGCTCGAAGGACCACTGCAACATGCCGTTCTATGGCGTGGCCTGTGCCCTGTACGGCGACGGTCGCCCGGTGCGCATCGCCAACGACCGCTACGAGCAGTTCCAGACCTCGCTCAAGCGCCACGCCTTCGACATGCGCTACCGCATCGCCGTGGACCGCAAGACCGGCCTGATGCAGGCGTTCCAGGGCCATCTGGAAGCCAACGGCGGCGGCCGCGCCAATTTCTCGCCATCGGTCGCCATGGTGGGCGCCACCGCGGCGCAATCCATCTACTACATTCCCAAGAGCGACCTGACCGCCGTGGCGGTCGCCAGCCGCGCCATCGACGCCGGCTCGGCGCGTGGCTACGGCACCTTGCAGAGCATGGCGGCCACCGAAATGATGGTCGACGAAATCGCCGCCGAACTGCAGCTCGACCCCATCGAGTTCCGCCTGCGCAATGTGCTGAAATCCGGCATGAAGAACACCCAGGGCGCGGTGCCGGCCGGCGCCGTGCGGGCCGACGAGATCCTGCGCAAGGCGGCCGCCCACCCGATGTGGACGGGGCGCGCCGGGAAAAAGGCCCGCTACGAGGCCGAGCACCCCGGCCAGCGCTACGGCGTCGGCTTCGCGTGCGTGCAGAAAGACTTCGGCACGGGCGCCGAATCGTCGTTCGCGCGCGTCGAGATCGACCCGCAGGGCCGCATCAGCCTGCATCACAGCGGCACCGAGATAGGCACCGGCATGAGCACTTCGCAGGCGCTGGTGTGCGCGGAATGGCTCGGCAGGCCGGCCAGCCGCGTGTTGACCTCCGTCATCGACTGGTCCGACCTGCCGATGCAGACCAGCGGCGACCCCTACCTCATGCGCCAGGACGAGCAGGATGCGCTATCGCGCAACCCGCGCTGGACGCCCGCCTACGCTTCCCCGTCGAGCGCCACCAACTCGGCGTTCTATTTCAGCCACACGACGCGCGAGGCCGCCCGCATCGTCTTCCTGCACGGCTTGTGGCCGGCCGCCCTGGATTTCTGGAGCCGCGGCCTGGGCGGCGGCCAGGCCGCGCCGCTGGTGGTGCGGCCGGAAGACGCCCGCTGGGTCGACGGCTCCCTCACTTGCGCCGGCATGCAGCCCCTGCCGCTCGCCCAGCTCTCCCGGCGGGCCCACGAAATGGGCCGCGTCACCGGCGCGGCGGTGCACGCGTTCAACCGCTGGCAATGGGCCGAGGCCGACTTTCCCATCGACGGCCAGGTCCGGCGGCTGCCCCTGGACGGCCTGGCGTTGCGCCGTGGCGCAGGCGCCGCGGCAGGCCGGCAGCCGGCCGCCGGCAAGGGCACGACGGCCAACGGCTACCAGGTGATCGATCGTGCGCAGGTCTACATCCCGCCAGTGCAGCGCAACAACGCCGCCGTCACCTATTACGCCGCGGTGGGCGCGCTGGCCGAGCTGGCCGTGCACGAAGCCACCGGCAAGGTGGAATTGCTGGCGCACCACTCGCTGGTGGAATGCGGCAACATGATTTCGCCCGAACTGGTGTCCAGCCAGTTGCAGGGCGGCCTGGCAATGGGCATCGGCCATGCGCTGCACGAATACCTGCCCCTCTATGAAGACGGCCCGGGCGACGGCACCTGGAACTTCAACCGCTACCACCTGCCGCTGGCCAGCGAGGTCGCCCTCTGGACCCAGACGGCCGAGATCCTGCCGCCGTTGTCGGAGACCGATCCGCCCAAGGGCATCGCCGAAGTGGTCATGATTCCCATCGTCGGGGCCATCGTCAACGGCATTGCCCACGCCATCGGGCACCGCTTCACCACATTGCCCGTCACCGCCGCGCAGATCCAGGAGGCCCTGGCATGAGCATCGCCACCGAACCCCTCAGCCTGACGATCAACGGCAAGGCCGTCGGCCCGCTGCAAGTGCCGGCGAACCTGATGATGATCGATTTCCTGCACGAATACCTGGACCTGACGGGCGCGCGGCTGGGCTGCGGCCAGGGCATCTGCCATGCCTGCGTCGTGATCCTCGACAAACCCGATGGCACCAGCGAGGAAATCCGGACCTGCATCACCGGCGCGCTGTTCTTCCAGGGCAAGCAGGTGCGCACGGTCGAAGCGCACGGCCGCCGCAATGCCGAGGGCGAGGTGGTCGACTTGTCGCCCATCCAGCAGAAGTTCCTGGAGCACTACAGCTTCCAGTGCGGCTACTGCACGCCCGGCTTCGTCAACGCCGCCACGGTGCTGGTCGAGCGGCTGGCGCGCCAGCCCGTGGCGCGCGAACGCGTCGAACAGGAAGTGACCAAGGCGCTGGACCACCACATCTGCCGCTGCACGGGGTACGTCCGCTATCACCAGGCGGTCAAGGATGTCGTGCTGAACACCCCTGGACTGACCACGGGAGACTGACCATGGCCGCCCTCCGCCTTTCGATGCGCGCCGTGCTGGCGGCCGCGTGCCTGGCCGCGCTGGCCGCCTGCGGCAAGCAGGATGACGCGCCGGCGCCGCCGGCCCCGCCGATCGCGGCCGGCCAGGACCAGCTGCTGCGCGGCCGCTACCTGGTCCAGGCGGCCGATTGCGCCGCCTGCCACACCGCCGAAGGCGGCGCGCCGTTTGCCGGCGGCGTGCCGCTGGAATCGCCGTTCGGCAAGTTCTACGGCACCAACATCACGCCCGACGCCGAGCATGGCATCGGCGACTGGAGCGCCGACGATTTCTACGCGGCGCTGCACGACGGCATGACGCCCGACGGCCCTCTCTACCCGGCCATGCCGTACACCTCGTACCGCCAGCTCAGCCGCGCCGACAGCGACGCCATGTATGCCTACCTGCGCAGCATCAAGCCGGCGGCGGTGCCGAACCGCGAACCGGAACTGGACTTCCCCTACAACATGCGCTTCGGCGTGCGCTTCTGGAACTGGCTGTTCCTGGAAGACAGCCTGCCGGATGCTTCGCAGGGCGGTTCGCAGGCCTGGCTGCGCGGCCGCTACCTGGCCGGCGCGCTGGGCCACTGCGCCGAGTGCCACACGCCGCGCGGCAAACTGGGCCAGCTCGACCCCGACCGCCCTCTGCAGGGCGGCGCGCTGGGCCGCATCCTGGCGCCGGACATTTCGCCCGCCGGCCTGGCCGGGCGCGGCTGGACCGCCGACGACCTGGATGCGCTGTTCGCCACCGGCATCGCGCCGCAGGGCGCCGCCTTCGACGAGATGTTCCCGGTGGTGCACCTGAGCACGCAATACCTGAGCCGCGAGGACGTGACGGCGCTGTCCACCTACCTGCTGGGCGACCACCCGCCGGCGCCCGCCCGGGCCGCGCCGGCCACGCTCGAGCCGCGCGTGCGCGACAGCGGCAAGGGCCTCTACGTCGCCCTGTGCGCCGGCTGCCACGGCTTCGACGGCCAGGGCAAGCCCGGCGTGGCGGTGGCGATGCAGGGCAATACCGCCCTGCGCGACAGCAACCCGCACAACTTGGTGGCCGTCATGCTGGACGGCATCGAGGCGCAGGATTTCCCCGGTACCGCCGCCATGCAGGCAATGCCGGGTTTCGCCGGTACACTGACAGATGCGCAGGCAGCCGATCTGGCCAATTACCTGCGCGCCGAATGGGGCGGACAGGCCCCCACGGTGACTGCCGAATCGGTCCAGGCACTGCGCCGCTAGGCGCATGGGCTGAGATTGATCCAGGTCAATTCGTACCGGCCTCGATTCGCTATCCTGGAACGAAGGTGCTGATCGCACCCCAATTTATGGAGAGCACTCATGTACAAGATCCTCGTTCCCATCGATGGCTCCGAATGCGCGCTGCGCGCGCTCGCCGCGGCCATCGCCATGGCCGGCCAGCACGGCGAGTCCGAACTGCATCTGTTGAACGTCCCGCTGCCGATCCTGTCGGGCCACGCCCGCATGTTCCTCGACAAGAACGAGGTGCAAGCCTATTACGACGAGGAAGGCGCCAAGGCGCTCGCCGACGCGAAGCGCGTCGCCGAGCAATCCGACGTGCGGTTCGTCGCCGCGGTGCGGGCGGGCCAGTCGGCGCAGACCATCGTCGACTACGCGCGTGCGCAGCAATGCGCGCACATCGTCATGGGCACCCGGGGGCTGGGCGCCCTGCCCGGCATCCTGCTGGGCTCGGTGGCCAACAAGGTGATCCACCTTGCCGAGATTCCCATCACCCTGGTGAAATAACCCGTCCTACAGGCTTTTCCAGAGCCGCAGCAGCGGCTCTGGCGCCTGCGTCTCCGGCACTTCGAAGCGCACGCTCGCGGGGTCGTCGATGAACCAGATCTCGATACGGAAATAACGCTGGTCGCCGCCTGCGGCGCCGTCGCTGCTTGCCTGGGGCGCCGCCTGGCGCAAAGCGTCGCAGACGTCGCGGCGCACCTCGTCGGGGCAATTGCGCAGGTCGATATCGCGCGGCGCGGCCCGGCCCGGCAGGTAGGCCAGGCCGCCCTGGCGCGACAGCCGCACCAGCGTGGCCTGCGACAACGGCGGCAGGTCTATCATGTCAGCACTCCCACGGCGCGCCAGGCTTCGCGCACCGCGCGCTGCGTGGCGGCGTCGGCATGGGCCGCTTCGATGGTCAGCGCCGCGAAAGTGGCGAAATCGGCGCTCGCCCCCAGCCGCTTGTCCCGCAACGTGTCATACCAGACACGCCCGGCGCGTTCCCAGGCGGGCCCGCCCAGCTCCATGGCGGCCAGGTAGAACGCCCGATTGGGAATGCCTGAATTGATGTGCACGCCGCCGTTGTCCTCGGCCGTGTCGACGTAGTTGTCCATGTGCGCCGGCTGCGGGTCCTTGCCCAGCGCCGGATCGTCGTACGCCGACCCCGGCTGCGCCATGGACCGCAGCGCGCGCGCGTTGACCGCCGCCGTGAACAGGCCGGCGCCAACCAGCCAGTCGGCCTGGTCGGCCGCCTGGCCGGCCTGATGCTGCTTGACCAGCGAACCGAAGACATCGCACAGGGATTCATTCAGCGCGCCGGACTGGCCCTGGTAGCGCAGCGCCGCTTCGTGGTCGATGACGCCGTGGCTCAATTCGTGGCCCACGACATCGACCGCCAGGGTGAAACGGTTGAATATCTCGCCATCGCCGTCGCCGAAGACCATCTGCGTCCCGTTCCAGAAGGCGTTGTCGTAGTCTTCGCCGTAGTGCACGGTACCGACCAGCGGCAGCCCCGCATTGTCGATCGAGTGGCGCCGGTACGCCTGCCAGAACAACTGATAGGTGGCTCCCAGGTGGTCATAGGCTTCGTCGACCGCGGCGTCGCCGGTAGCCGGCTGCCCTTCGGCCCGCGCCAGGACGCCCGGCAATTGGGTGCCGTTGCCGGCATTGTGCACGGCGCGACTCACCTGGCCGGGCGGCAGGGCCTGCGCGCCGGGCGGGCCCGCCTGGGCAATGGCAGCCTGGCTGGCGCGCACGCCGCGTTCCTGCTGGTCGATGTGCAGCGTGGCGATGGCTCGCTGGCGGATGCGCGGATTGGCGTGGCGGGCCAGATGATCGAGCATGTAAGGCGGAATCACGCCAGAGCACCAGGGATCGGGCATGGGGCGGGACATGAGCAGCCTCCTTCGGGCCGGGATCGGCCGGCCATGATGAAACCTTAGCAGAAAAGCATGGCGTGAATCCTGCTCGAACCGGCCCGGCCCGGCGCTCGGGGTATACCCTTGCTATTCACAAAGGATTTGCAATAATGTCTTCGCTTGCGGCGCAGGAACTTCACCGGTCCGGCGGGCTCTGATTGCAGGCCATGTTCAACTAACAAGAGAAAACATCATGATCAAATCCGACGATACCGGCAAGCTCATCCTCCGCCTCAGCCTGGGCATACTGGTGCTGATGCACGGCCTGATGAAACTCTCCGGCGGGGTCGGCGGCATCTCCGGCATGCTGTCCTCGCATGGGCTGCCCGGCTTTCTCGCCTACTTCGTCTACGTGGGCGAAGTCATCGGCCCGCTGCTGGTCATCCTGGGCATCTACAGCCGCCTAGGCGCGCTGTTCATCGTCCTCAACATGGTCGTGGCCATCCTGCTGGTCCATGCCGGGCAATTGTTCAGCACCAACCAGCAAGGCGGCTGGGCGCTGGAGTTGCAGGGCATGTTCCTGTTCGGCGCGCTGGCCGTGGCTTTCATGGGCGCGGGCCGTTTCAGCCTGGGCGGGTCCGGCGGACGCTGGAACTGACCGGCGCCGTTCTCCGGCAATGCAAGCGGGGCCGTTTCAGCGGCCCCGTTTTCATTGGTGCTAGCATGGACCCGATCACATGCCCGGCGAGCCGCCCGTCGGCCGCGCCGGCCATTCACGGAGAGGCACCATGAAACACTCCCTGGCTACTATCGCATTCGCCGCCATGCTGGCGGCGCCGGCGGCGCATGCCGAGCTGCCCGCCGGCGCGCCCGCGCCCGACTTCTCCACCCAGGCGTCGCTGGGCGGCAAGGTATTCACGTTCAAGCTGGCGCAGGCACTGGCCCAGGGGCCGGTCGTGCTGTATTTCTACCCGGCCGCATTCACCCAGGGCTGCACGATCGAGGCCCGCAACTTCGCCGAGGCCACGGACGACTACAAGGCGCTGGGCGCCACCGTCATCGGCGTATCGGCCGACGACATCGAGACATTGAAGAAATTTTCGGTCAGCGAATGCCGCGGCAAGTTCGCCGTGGCGGCCGACGGCGACCAGGCCATCATGAAGGCCTACGACGCGGTGCATGACCGCCGGCCGGAGTATGCCAAGCGCGTGTCGTACGTGATTTCGCCGGACGGCAAGATCATTTATTCGTACACCGACATGAGCCCCGACCGCCATGTGGCCAACACGCTGCAGGCGCTGCGCGACTGGCGCGCCGGGCAGCCGCAGGCGCGCCGCTGACCGCGCCCCTGCCGTCAGGCGGCGGGCGGCAGGATCTCCAGCACGCGCTCGGCGGGCCGGCACAGGCGCGCGCCCTGCTCGGTCACCACGAACGGCCGGTTGATCAGGATGGGATTGTCGACCATGGCGTCGAGCAGATCGTCGTCGCTGACGCCGGCCGCGTCCAGGCCCAGTTCTGCATACAGGGATTCCTTGGTGCGCACGGCCTCGCGCACGCTCAGGCCCGATTGCTGGATCAGCCCGGCCAGCGTCTGGCGCGACGGCGGCGATTTCAGGTATTCGATGATGGTGGGTTCGATCCCGGCATCGCGGATCATCTGCAGCACGTTTCGCGACGTGCTGCAGCGCGGATTGTGATAAATGGTGGCGGACATGCGTGCTCCTTTCCCAAACACCGACAGTCTACCCGCTGGCGCTCCCTAGCGGTGCCTCTGCCGGCCTGTCTTAGCTGAAAGGCCAGACCGTCGGGTGCGTGCCCGGCGGGACCGACGGCCGCACCCAGCGCGCCGGCGTCAGCGAGAACTGCGCGGCATGTCGCACGGCCGCCATTGGCCCGAAACCGGACGGGCCCGACTCCAGGAACGGCTCGATGGGCGGCATGCGGCATTGCAGCCCGCCCGGCACCCGTCCCAACGAGCGCAGCCAGCGCGCCGTCTGCGCCAGCGAAACGCGCACGTGCCAGGATCCGCCTTCGGTGGCTTGGCGCGCCAGCGCCACCTGCGCGCCAAAGGCCATCAGGTAGCCCGATGCATGATCCAGTATCTGTACCGGCATAGGCTTGGGCGCCGTGCTGCCGGCGGCGCGGGCCTCGGCATGATTGAAGCCCGTGGCGGTCTGGACCAGCGAGTCGAACCCGCGTCGCCGCGCCCAGGGGCCGCTGTCGCCATAGGCCGACAGGGATACGTAGACGATGCCCGGCCGCATGCGCGCCACCTCGTCGGGGCCGAATCCCAGTGCCGCGAGAGCGCCGGGCCGGTACCCCTGCACGAACAGGTGGGCGCTGCGCAGCAAGTTGCTCAACGCGATGCGCCCTTCGGCGGTTTCCAGGTCCGCATGGACCGACAGCTTGCCGCGGCTGGTCTCGGCGATGGTCTCGATGTTCGGCAAGTGCGGCGAGTTCACCAGCATGACATCGGCGCCGTAGGCGGCCAGCGCGCGGCCGCACACCGGCCCGGCAATGATGCGGGTCAGGTCCAGCACGCGGATGTCTTTCAACGGGCGCGCATCGTGCCCGTAGCGGGGCAGCGGCCGCGGGTCGGCCTCGCCGATCCGCTCGACGGTCAGCACGGGCTGGCCGGACAGCGCCAGCCCTTGCGGGTGCCGGTCCCACTCGTCGAAACTGCGCATGGCGGTCACGACCAGGCCTGCCTGGGCCGCCTGCTCTTCGAAATCGAGCGCGCGCCAGCGCGACAGCGCCTGTTCGACGGCCTGGCGCGACGTGTCCGGTCCGGTGGAGCAGCCCAGCAGCGCCAGCGCGCCGTCGCGATGGTGGGCGAAATTGGCGTGGATGCGCACCCAGCCGCCGTCGCCGCAGGGGTAGACGCCGGTGATCTTGTCGTGCACGTCGGGCGCGACGCCATCGATGGTGAAATAGCTGCGGCATTCCTGGGCCGCGTGCAGCATGTCGAGGGCCACGCGCTGGCGCGCGCCGCCGCGCAGGTGCCAGAGTTCGGCCGCCGCCAGCGCCGCCGCCGCCATGCTGGCCTGCGCCGCCGTGCCGACTGCGAACGACGACGGCAGCGCTGGCTCGGCGCCAGACAGGTCGACGTAGTCCATCGACTCGTCCGGCATGTCGAACGAACGCCACAGGCTCCGTAGCGCATCGCGGGCGGTCTTGCTGTCGTGGGGTTGGCCGGCGGGGATGGCCGGGCGCGGGTCCGTCAGGTTTTCCATATCTTCCAAGGTGGTGTCCCCAGATTACAGGGCCCCCGCGGTACTGCGTCAATATCCGGGCGGCGCCGGCAGGTGCCGGCGTCACATCTGCTCGTAGTTTTTACATCTGCGCGGCCCGGTCGAGCCGCTTCAGGAACACCTGCAGCTCCTTAACGACCTGCTGGTCGCCACGCGCCTGGGCGGCGTTGCTGCCGGCCTCCCATGCGGCCCGCGCGCCCGCCAGGTCGCCCTGCCCCTGCAATGCCTTGCCCAGCCACTTCCAGGCCACCGAATAGCCCGGATCGAACGCCAGCGCCGCGCGCAGATGAGGGACCGCGGTAGCGTAGTCTTCCTGCTCGGCATATGCCTTGCCCAGTGAAAAGCGCAACAGCAGATTGTCCTGGCCCTTGGCCAGCATGGCTTCCAGGCGCTCGGTGAGGCCGTCCATGGTGGGTCTCCCTATACGGTCGATGAGGTTCATGATAGGTCAGGATCGGCCTGCCGGGTCTGAACCCCGGCGCGGGGAACCCGCTACAACATTCATTTCAGTGCATTTCCATTACAGTATTTTCCGGATTTCTGCGCGATAGTGGGCCCGATGTGATCCCCAACTATCCGGAATTTCCATGCGACGTCGCTGTACTCTGTTCGTTGCTGTTACCGCCGCTTTCGTGGCCTCTCTGGCAGTTGCAAGGCCAGAGCCGGCCGACCTGCCGCTTCCGGCGCTGGTAGACAGGCTGACCTGGGGCGCGACGCCGCACGAGCTAGCCCGAGCGCGCGAATTGGGCCCAGCGGCCTACATCCAGGCTCAGCTTCATCCAGCAGTTGCCGCGGTTCCACCCGGAGAGGTCCTGGGCTGGATAAACGAATTGTCGATTTCACAACAGTCCGCGCACGATGCCCTGATCGAGGCCCGTGCGCATCAATTATCAGCACGACGCATGGCGGATGGCCCCGAGAAAGTCGCGGCGCTCAAGAGCGCCAGGAGGATTGCTCGCACCCGTGCATCAGAGACTGTCGAACGCTCTATCTGGTTGGCCCTATATTCGCCCAACCAGTTGCAGGAGCAAATGACTTGGTTTTGGACAAACCATTTCAGCATATATGCCCGCAAAGGGAATGTTGGCGCTGTTCTGGACGACTACGAAACACGGGCCGTGCGCCCTCGCGCGCTGGGCAAATTCCGCGACTTGCTCGAGGCCACCATGCGGTCTCCCGCCATGTTGCTATATCTGGACAACCAGGCCAATCGCGCCGATAGCGGTAACGAAAACTATGCCCGCGAGTTGATGGAGTTACATACCCTCGGCGTCAATGGCGGCTATACCCAGAAAGATGTGCAGGAATTGGCGCGCATATTGACCGGCCTGGGCGTGAGCTATAGCAAACGCCCTCCCCGCATCGATGCCAGCCTGCGCGTGCAAGTCGTGCAAGATGGAGCCTTCCTGTTCAACCCCGCGAAGCATGACTATGGTGACAAGGTCCTGTTGGGCCATCGGATCAAGGGACGGGGGTTGGCTGAAGTCGAGGAGGCAGCAGATATCCTGGCCCGGCATCCAGCCACCGCGCGGCATATCAGCCTCAAGCTCGCCCAGTACTTTGTCGCCGACCAGCCGCCCGAGGCTCTGGTCGATACTATGGCGAAGACCTTTCAGGCGAGTGATGGAGATATCTCCCAGACACTCCAAGTGATGTTTCGCTCCTCGGCATTCGCGAAATCGCTGCAAACCGGCAAGTTCAAGGATCCCGTGCATTACGTGTACTCCGCCGTGCGCCTGGCTTATGCGGGATTGCCCCCTGTCTCGCACGTCAGCGCCGTCAAGGCTTGGCTGACGCGCATGGGACAGCCTCTGTATGGGCGGGTCACGCCGGATGGCTACCCGTTGGCGCAATCCGATTGGTCGGGATCCGGGCAGATGACGATACGCTTCGACGCCGCCCGGCAGATCGCCACGCGCCCGCAAACCTTCTATCGCTCCAAGAACAAGAGTAGAAATGGCACCACCGTATTACCCCCCGTGCCGCGATTACTGGATGCCTATCGCGACACTGGTCTATTTGCAGACCTGTCGCCAAAGACGCGCGAAGTGATCGAGCAGGCCGAATCTGTCCGCGATTCCAATACATACCTGCTTGCGTCTCCTGAATTCATGCGCCGCTGAATGGAGCTACCTGATCATGCAACGACGCACCCTGCTCAAACTTGCTGCCGCCCCCCTGATACTGGGCTCCTCCCGCCTGATGGCTGCCGGGACAGGCAAACCACGCCTGCTAGTGGTCTTCATGCGAGGGGCATATGACTGCAACAATCTATTGGTTCCCACATCCAGCGACTTCTATTACGAGTGCCGACCCACTATTGCAATCGCCAAGCCCGGCGAAGGCCCTGATTCAGCTCTTCCGCTGGAGGACGGCTGGGGTTTGCATCCCGCCATGAGAGATACCCTGCTGCCCATCTATCAGGCTCGCCAGCTGGCCTTTGTACCCTTTGCCGGCACTGCCGATCTCAGCCGCAGCCATTTCGAGACTCAGAACGGCATCGAGCTCGGCCGGCCGGGCAGCCCCGACAGCAAATACCGTTCGGGATTCCTGAACCGGCTTGCCACCGTGCTGGCGAACGACAGCACGCGACCCGTGTCATTCACCAGCGATTTACCGCAAATCTGGCGAGGAGAGAATCGAGTGCCAAACATCGATCTCGGTAATTTACGCCGGCGCAAAGGCCTGACACAGGCAAGTGCCCATGCCATCGAATCCATGTACAGCGATACCGAGCTGAGTGAAGCCGTCACCGAGGGAATTCAGCTCAACGCTGCGGCCCGTCGCGACCTTGCCAAAGAAATGCGTCGCGCCAACGGCACGGCCATGCCGGCCAGCCAGCTCGAGCAGGAGGCCGCTCGTGTTGGCCGTTTCATGGCAGGCCGGTATAACCTCGGGTTCATCGACGTTGGAGGATGGGACACGCATGTCACGCAAGGCGGAGCAAAAGGCGGGCTCGCCAACAAACTCGCCCAGTTGAGTCGCGCCCTCGTTTCGTACAAAACTGCCCTCGGGTCCGTCTGGCGCGATACCACGGTTGTTGTCATCAGCGAGTTCGGGCGCACATTCCGCGAGAACGGCAACAAAGGCACCGATCATGGGCACGGCACGGTCTATTGGGTACTGGGTGGCGCCGTGCAAGGCGGCCGCATCGCCGGGCGCCAGGTGGACGTACGCCGCGAAACCCTATTCCAGGACCGCGACTACCCTGTTTTGAACGACTACCGCGCCTTGTTTGCAGGGCTCTTCAGCCGCCTCTACGGGCTCGACGCAAAACGTCTTGACCATATTTTTCCTGGCGTGCGCGCACAGGACCTGAATCTGGTCTAGCCGGCCTTCTCCGCGGCGCTACACTGAGGTTGATGAGCTGCCCGACGCCACCAGTGGCAGCCCAGCTACAGGAGGCGCGCCATGAACACGATCTACGATTTTTCCGCCCCGGATATCAGCGGCGTCGAGCGTTCGCTCGACGAATTCCGCGGCCAGGTGCTGCTGGTGGTGAACGTGGCGTCGCAATGCGGTTTCACGCCGCAATATGCGGGCCTGGAAGCGCTGTACCGCGACTACCACTCCGCCGGCCTGACCGTGCTTGGCTTTCCGTGTAACCAGTTCGGCCACCAGGAGCCGGGCGATGAGGCCGCCATCCGGGATTTCTGCAGCACGCAGTACGGCGTCACATTCCCCATGTTCGCCAAGCTGGACGTGAATGGCCCGGACGCCCATCCGCTGTACCGCTGGTTGAAGGGCGAGAAGCCCGGCGTGCTGGGCACCGAGGCCATCAAGTGGAACTTCACCAAGTTCCTGGTCGGCCGCGACGGCCGGGTGATCAAGCGCTTTGCGCCCACTGACAAGCCGTCGGCCTTGAAAGACGACATTCTGCGCGCCTGCGAAGCGCCTGCCTGACCGCGTCAGGGACGCGCCTGCAGCGGCGGCAACCGGCGCCGCACGGGGCTGGATTTGACAATCGCGGTGTTGGTCTCGGCGTATTCGGTGACGCGGTCGAGCACGCCGTCGAGCTGATCGATCGATTTCAGCAGCAGGCGCGCAATGAAGCAGTCGTCGCCCGTGACCTTGTCGCACTCGACGAATTCGCCGATGCCGGCGATCAGTTTCTCGACCTTGCGCAATTGGCCTGGCAGCGGACGGATGCGCACGATGGCCGTGAGCGCATATCCGAGCGCGACCGGGTCGATATCCAGGGTGTAGCCGCGCACCACCCCGGACTCTTCCAGCCGCCGCAGGCGGTCTGCCACGCTGGGCGCCGACATGCCGACCTGGCGCGCCAGGTCGGCCGTGGTGGTGCGCGCATTGGCGGTCAGCAGTTCGACCAGGCGGCGGTCGATGCCGTCCAGCCCGCCATTTTCATTTTTTAGGCCTTCTGCCATAAAAACCACCTAAAGAAAGGTTGTTCAAGAAAAATCAGGTTGAACGTGCATATTATGCACCTGAATCGCCTGGGATAATTCTCTTCATCGGCATTGCCACGTACGGCGATGCAACCGCAAGGAGTTTTCGATGAAGACGAGCAACGAACGGACCGGGCTGGCGCAGATGGCCGTGGCCATGGCCATTTCCGGAACAGTGGGCATATTCGTGCTGGAGTCGGGCCAGAGCGCGTGGAATGTCGTATTTTTCCGCTGTGTGTTCGCGGCGCTGGGCTTGCTGGCCTACTGCCTGGCGCGCGGACTCCTGCGGCCGGGCATTTTCACCCGCGCCACCCTGGCGTGGGCCCTGGTGGCCGGCGCCGCCATTGTGCTGAACTGGGTGCTGCTGTTTTCCGCCTACCGGCTGGCCTCCATTTCATTGTCCACCGCCGTCTACAACTTCCAGCCGTTTTTCCTGATCGCGCTGGGCACCCTCTTCCTGGGCGAGCGGCCGACGCTGGGCAAGCTGGCCTGGTCGCTCATCGCTTTCGGCGGCCTGCTGTTGGTACTGCGTATCGAACCGGCCGAATTGGCGCAGGCCGGCGGCTACCTGCATGGGCTGGCGCTGGCCCTGGGCGCCGGCGCGCTGTACGCCGTGACTTCCATCATCGTCAAGCGGCTCAAGCACATCGCGCCGCATGTGCTGGCGCTGGTGCAAGTCAGCCTGGGCGCAGTGCTGCTGCTGCCGATGGTGGATTTCACGGCCCTGCCGGCGGCTCCGTCCCAATGGGGCTACCTGGTCGCCATCGGCCTGGCGCACACCAGCCTGACGTACATCCTGCTGTATTCGGCGATCCAGAAACTGCCGACCACGTCGGTCGCGGCCCTGGCCTTCATCTACCCCGCGGTAGCCATCGTGCTCGATTTCGTGGTGTATGGCCAGCGCCTGGCCCTGTCGCAGGTGGCAGGGGTCAGTCTGATATTGCTGGCGGCCGCCGGGGTCAGCCTGAACTGGCGCCTGCCGGTGCGCCGCGGCTGCGATACGCGGCCGGATGCGGGAGCCGGCGCCGCCTGACGGCCGCCCCGGCCGCCGGCAAAGCCCCCTCTCCCGGCGGGGCTTGCCCCGGCCGGGCGCGCGGAACAGCTATCATGGCCGCTTGAACCGCCGTCCGCCGCGGACGGCCCACTCAAGGACCTGCGCCATGATCGATCTCTACTACTGGACCACCCCCAACGGCCACAAGATCACGATGTTCCTCGAAGAGGCCGGCCTGCCTTACCGGATCCATCCGGTCAACATCAGCAAGGGCGACCAGTTCAAGCCCGAGTTCCTCGCCATCGCGCCGAACAACCGCATCCCGGCCATCGTCGACCAGGAGCCCGCCGACGGCGGCGCGCCGTTGCCATTGTTCGAATCCGGCGCCATCCTCCTGTACCTGGCCGAGAAGACCGGCCGCTTCATCGCGCAGGACCTGCGCGGCCGGGCCGAAACGCTGCAATGGCTGTTCTGGCAGATGGGAGGCCTGGGGCCCATGGCCGGGCAGAACCATCATTTCTCGGCCTACGCGCCCGAGCGCATTCCGTACGCCATCGACCGCTACGTCAATGAAACCAACCGCCTGTACGGGGTGCTGAACAAGCGCCTGGCCGACCGCGAGTTCGTGGCCGGGGAATACTCGATCGCCGACATGGCTGCCTACCCCTGGATCGTGCCGCACGAGCGCCAAGGCCAGGACCTCAACGATTTCCCGCACCTGCAGCGCTGGTTCCAGGCCATCGCCGCCCGGCCCGCCACGCAGCGCGCCTATGAGAAAGCCGCGGCGATCAACACCGCGCCCTCGGTGCAGACGGAAGAGTCGCGCCGCGTCCTGTTCGGCCAGACCGCCAAGAATGTACGCTGACGACATGTCCCAAGTTTCGAAGCCCGCTGCCCCGCTGCACTTCCGGCGGGCCCGCGCCGCCGACCTGGACGCCATTGTGGGACTGCTGGCCGACGACATCCTGGGCAGCGGCCGCGAAGACCCGTCCGTGCCGGCCAAGCCCTGCTATGTCGCCGCGTTCGAAGCCATCGAGCGCGACGCCAACCAGCTGCTGGCGGTGGCCGAGCGCGACGGCGCGGTGGTCGGCTGCCTGCAGTTGAGCTTCATCCCGGGCCTGTCGCGCCGTGGCCTGTGGCGCGGCCAGATCGAAAGCGTGCGGGTGGCGGCCGCCGAGCGCGGCGCCGGCACGGGCCGCGCGCTGTTCGAATGGGCCATCGCGCAATGCCGTGAGCGGGGCTGCGGCCTGGTCCAGTTGACCACCGACAAGGCCCGCGCCGATGCGCGGCGCTTCTACGAGTCGCTCGGCTTCACTGCCACGCACGAGGGCATGAAGCTGGAACTCGGCGCCTGACCTGGAGTCCCATCGCCATGCATGGTGAATACAAAGTACCTGGCGGCAAGCTAGTGGTCGTGGATCTCGCGGTCGCCGGCGGCCGGCTGGCCGACGTCCGGCTGAGTGGCGATTTCTTCCTCGAACCGCCCGAAGCGCTCGACGCCATCAACCAGGCCCTGTGCGGGTTACCCGCCGATGCCGACGAAACGCGCCTGGCCCAGGCCGTGCAGCAAGCCCTGCCGCAAGGCGCCGAGCTGTTCGGCTTTTCGCCGCAGGCGGTGGCGGTGGTGGTCCGGAGGGCACTCGCATGACCCGCACCCACTGGAACGACTACGCCTGGCAGCTCATCCACGAAGGCCCGCAGCCGCCCGCGCTGCACATGGCCCTGGACGCAGTCATCACCGACGAGGTCGGCGCGGGCCTGCGTCCGCCCACGCTGCGCATCTGGGAGTGGTCGGCCCCCGCGGTGGTCATCGGCCGCTTCCAGTCCCTGAAGAACGAGGTCGATCCGGACGGCGCGCGCCGCCACGGCGTGCAGGTCGTGCGGCGGGTCAGCGGCGGCGGCGCCATGTTCGTCGAGCCGGGCAACACCATTACGTATTCGCTCAGCGTGCCGCAGGCCCTGGTGGAAGGCATGAGCTTCCAGCAATCGTACGAATTCCTGGACGGCTGGGTCATCCGCGCCCTGCACGATCTCGGCATCAAGGCCTGGTACCAGCCGCTGAACGACATCGCCTCGGAAAGCGGCAAGATCGGCGGCGCCGCGCAAGCGCGCCGTGCCGGCGCGGTGCTGCACCATGTCACGATGTCCTACGACATCGATGCCGAGAAAATGGTGCAGGTGCTGCGCATCGGCCGCGAGAAGCTGTCCGACAAGGGCACCACCAGCGCCAAGAAGCGCGTCGACCCGCTCCGCAGCCAGACCGGCCTGGCGCGCGATACCATCATCGAACGCATGCTGCAGACCTTCCAGAGCCTGGCGCCGCTGGCGCCCGTCCAGTTGGCCGAGGCCACGCTGGAGCAGGCCCGGCGCCAGGCCCATGAAAAATTCTCCTCCCCGGAATGGACCGCCCAGGTGCCCTGATGCCGATCCCGAAGTCCCTCGCCGGCGCGCCGCGCCGCACCCGCATACTGGCCGCCGGCGCCGTGCTGGCGCTGCTGGCCGGATGCGCCAGCTCGCCCTCCGACACCATCAGCCTGCCCTCCGCTACGCCGCAGCCCACCGCCACCGAAGCCCAGGTGGCTGGCGTGGCGGTCGAGCGCATCCAATGGCAAGGGGCCAAGCCCGGCTGCGAAGGCCAATGCCCGCGCATCGAGATCGACAGCGTGGCCTTCCCCGACATACCGAAGCTGACCGAGCTGGTCGACCACGTGCTGGCCTACATGACCGGCGTCGATCCGCAACGGCCGCGTCCATACGACACGCTGTCGCAGTACACCCAGTATTTCTGGCAGACCGCCCAGCCGCGCGATGCCACCATCTTCAAGGCCAGCGTCAAGGCCGTGGTGGACAATGTGGTGGCGGTCGAGCTGCACACCGACCAATACCTGACCGGCGCGGCGCACGGCATTCCCGCTACTCAGTACCTGAACTGGCAGCGCGACCGCGCGCGCGTGCTGGCGCTGGACGAGGCCCTGCAGCCCGGCGCGCGGCCGGCGTTCGTGGCGGCCCTGCGCCGCGCGCACGGCGCCTGGCTGGCGCGCAATGAAGACGCCCGGCGCGACCCGCAGGCGTACGACCGCATGTGGCCATTCCAGGAAAGCAATAATTTCGCGCTGACGCGCGAAGGCGTGGTAGTGAAGTACGACGCCTATTCGATCGCGCCGTATTCGCACGGGCAACCGGAACTGCTGATCCCGTACAGCGAGCTGCGCGACGTGCTGCGGCCGGAATTCCTTCCGGCCGCCTGATGTCCGCCAGGCCGGGCGCCGCCCGGCCTGGCCTGCCCGTCAGGGATACAGGCCGCGCACCTGGCGCGCCTGCAGGATGCGGGTGCAGGCGACGATGAACGCCGCCGTGCGCAACGTCACCTTGTGCTCCTTGGCCATTTGCGACACCGCGGCATACGCCTCGCGCATCAGGCGCTCGAGGCGGTGATTGATCTCCTCCTCGCTCCAGAAGAAGCTGGAGAAGTCCTGCACCCACTCGAAGTAGCTGACCGTCACGCCGCCGGCGTTGGCCAGCACGTCGGGCACCACGTACACGCCGTTTTCGCGCAGCACGTCATCGGCCTCGGGAGTGGTCGGGCCGTTGGCGCCTTCCACGACGATCTTGGCGCGCACCTTGTGGGCGTTGGACTGGTTGATCTGGCCTTCCAGGGCGGCCGGGATCAGGAATTCGGTCTCGAGTTCCCAGAACTGCGCGTTGTCCAGCACCTCGGCGCCGCTGAAACCGGCCACGCCGCCCTTTTGCGAGACGTGCGAAAGCAGCTTGTGGACATCCAGGCCGGCCGGGTTGTAGACCGTGCCGGTGTGGTCCTGCACGGCGATGACCCGCGCGCCGGTCTCGTGGAACAGGCGCGCCGCCGTGCCGCCCACGTTGCCGAAGCCCTGCACCGTGACGCGGGCCTGCGAGACATCGATGTTGCAGTCGCGCGCGGCTTCGCAGGCCGTGACGAACACGCCGCGCCCGGTGGCCTCGACCCGCCCCAGGCTGCCGCCCAGCGCGATCGGCTTGCCCGTGACCACGCCGGTGGCGGTCGAGCCCTCGTTCATGGAGTACGTGTCCATCATCCACGCCATGGTCTGGGCGTTGGTGTTCACGTCCGGCGCGGGGATGTCTTTCGACGGCCCGATGATCACCCCGATCTCGGAGGTGTAGCGGCGTGTCATGCGTTCGATCTCGGCTTGCGAGAGGGTGCGCGGGTCGACCCGGATGCCGCCCTTGGCGCCGCCGTACGGCAGGTTGACGGCGGCGTTCTTCACCGACATCCAGGCAGCCAGAGCCATGACTTCGGACAGGGTGACGTCCTGGTGGAAGCGCACGCCGCCCTTGCCGGGGCCGCGCGAAGTGTTGTGCTGCACCCGATAGCCTTCGAAGTGGGCGATGCTGCCGTTGTCCAGCTCGATGGGCACGTCCACGATCAGGGCGCGCTTGGGCCGCTTGAGGGTTTCCACCCAGCGCGCCAGCGGTCCCAGGTAAGGCGTGACGCGGTCGACTTGCTGCAGGTAGATGCCCCAGGGGCCGAGGTGTTCGGCATCCAGGTACGACGGCAAAGCATGGGAAGGCTTATCGGACATGAGTGAAATCTCCAGGCTGGACTGGCGCCATTGTAGCCACCAAAATTTATGTCGTCCCCATTAAAACTGAAAAAATTTAAATGGGGACGAAATTTGGAGAACCGGCTCTGCGTGGCCCCGCCCTCTCATCTTACGGCGACAGCAAGTGCCAGGCCAATCTGGCCGCCACGCGCGCAGTGCGCTGGTCGATGTCGAAAGCCGGGTTGCATTCCGCCAGGTCGGCCAGCCGCAGTTTGCCGCTCTGCTTGACCCGCAGCGCGATCTCTTCCACGACCGGCAGCGGGACGCCGTAGGCGGCCGGCGCCGATACGCCGGGCGCCACGGCGGCCGGCAGCACATCGATGTCGATGGTCAGGTAGACGTGCCCGGCGGCCGCCAGCAGCCGGTCCAGGTCGGCCAGGCGGGCATCCAGGAAGCGTTCCTGCAGGTCGCGGTCCTCGACCCAGGCCGCGCCGATCTCGGCCGCGCGCGCATACAGGGCCGCGGTATTGCCCAGCCGCGACACGCCATAACAGGCGTATTGCCAGGCGTGGCCATGCGCGGCGCAGTATTCGGCGATCTGGTCGAACGGCGTGCCGGAACTGGCGGGCCGCCCGGTGCGCAGGTCGAAGTGGGCATCCAGGTTGAGCACCAGCACCGGTTGCCGGTCGCCCAGCCCGTCGAGCCAGCGGCGCAACCCCTGGAAGCTGCCCCATGCCACTTCATGGCCGCCGCCCAGCACCAGCGGCCGCGCGCCGGCCGCCAGCACGTCGGCCACCCGCGCGGCCAGCCTGTCCTGCGCGGCCTCGAGGTCGCCGTCGTCGCACACGACGTCGCCAGCGTCGACCAGCCGCGTAAAACGGTGCGCCGGCAGGCCGGCCAGCGCGCGGCGGATCGCCGCCGGCGCCTGGGCGGCGCCGGTGCGCCCCTGGTTGCGCGCCACGCCGGCATCGCAGGCGAAACCGATCAGGGCGGGGTCGGCCGGCGCGACTCCCTGGCCGGCGGCCGCGACCACGTGCGCCAGGCGGCGGGTGTCGCCGCGCTCGCCGCTGTCGTCGCGGGCGCGCCACGCGGCGCGATCGAGTCCGGCGCTCATGCGGCCCCCTGCCCCGAGGCGCTCAGCACGGCCTGCAGGAAGGCGCGCGTGCGCGGCTCGCGCGGCGCGGTGAAGATCACGTCGGGCGGGCCGGATTCGACGATGCTGCCGCCGTCCATCACCGCCACCACGTCGGCCACTTCACGGGCGAAGCCCATTTCGTGGGTCACGACCATCATGGTCATGCCTTCTTTGGCCAATACCTTCATCACCTGCAGCACTTCGCCCACCAGTTCCGGATCCAGGGCCGAGGTCGGCTCGTCGAACAGCATGACCTCGGGCTCCATGGCCAGCGCCCGGGCAATCGCCACACGCTGCTTCTGGCCGCCCGACAGGCTGGCCGGCATCGCCTGCATTTTCTGCGCCAGGCCGACCTTGGCCAGCAGCTGCCCGGCCAGTTCCTCGGCCGCTGCGCGCCCCATGCCGCGCAGGGTGCGCGGCCCGACCGTGACGTTGTCCAGCACCGACAGGTGCGGAAACAGGTTGAACGACTGGAACACCATGCCCACGCGCGTGCGCAGGCGGTTGAGACGGGGCTCGGGCATGGGCGTACCATGGTCCAGCAACACCTCGCCGCAGATGTCGATCGTCCCGCCCTGGGCCACTTCCAGCCCGTTGCAGCAGCGCAGCAGGGTGCTCTTGCCCGAGCCGCTGGGGCCGATCACCACCACGACCTGGGAGCGCTGCACGTCGAAGTCGATGCCGCGCAGCACTTCCACCGCGCCGAATGATTTGCGCAGTCCGCGGATGCGGATCATTTCGTCTTGTTGGTTCATTGCACCATTCCTCCGGCGCGCAGTCGATGCTCGAAGCGGCGCAGAATCGTCGTGGTCGCCGTGGTCAGCACCAGGTAGATCAGGGCGATCACCAGGTACGTCTCGAGCGAACGGTACGACACGCTGATGATCTTCTGCCCTTCGTGCATCAGGTCGTGGATCGTCAGCAGCGACACCAGCGCCGAGTTCTTGATGAGGGCGATGAATTCATTGCCCAGCGGCGGGATCATGCGCACCACCGCCTGCGGCAGGATGATGATGCGCATGGCCTGGCCGCTGGACATGCCGAGCGACCGCGCCGCCTCGGTCTGGCCACGGTCGACGGACTGGATCGCCCCGCGCACGATCTCGGACACATACGCGCCCGAGTACATGCCCAGGCCGAGCACGCCGCAGGCGAAGGCCGGCAGCATGATGCCGAACTGAGGCAGGCCGAAGAACCAGATGAACAGTTGCACCAGCAGCGGCGTGCCACGGAAGCACAGCAGGTACAGGCTGCACAGCCCGTACAGGACGCGCCGCTGCGGATTGAGGCGGCCCACGCCGACCAGCAGGCCGATCAGGCAGCCCAGCAGCAGTGCGCAGGCCGTGACCTCCACGGTCACGGCCGCGCCACGCAGCAAGGCGTCGAAATCGGCGAAAACGGGGGAGAAATCCAGGTTCATTTGGCGGCAGCCTCGAACCACTTGGCGACGATGCGCTCGTACGTGCCATCGGCCTTGAGCTGCTTGAGCGCCGCATTCAGCGCAGTGGTCAGCTCCGGCTGGTTCTTCGCCACCGCGATGCCGTACTGCTCGGTCGTGATCTGCTCGTCCAGCACGGTCAGCCCGGGCGCGCTTTGCGCGAACAGCTTGGCGGCCGGCTTGCCGGTCACGGCCGCGTCGGCGCGGCCCACCTGCACCAGGTTGAACATTTCCTGGTTTTTCTCGACCTCCACGCGCTGCACCTTCGGATAATGCTCCTTCAGGTAATTGACCGACTTGGTGCCCACCTGCACCGATACCTTGCGTCCGTCCAGGTCCTTCAGGGTCTTCACCGGGCCGTCCTTGCGCGTCAGCACTACCAGCCCGCCGGCGTAGTACGGGTCGGTGAAGTCCACCACGTTGCGGCGCGCATCGGTGATATAGATGGCCGAGACCGCCATGTCGGCGCGCCCGGCCTGCAGCGCCGGGATCAAGCCCTTGAAGTCGATGTCGATCCACTCGATCTTGCGATTCATGGCCTTGCCGAGCGCCTCGATCAATTCGATGTCGAAGCCGGTGCGCTGCCCGTCCTTGACGAACTCCATGGGCGGGAAGGTGGCGTCGGTGACCACGCGCAGCGCGTCCTCGGCGTGGGCGGCGGTGCTGCCCCAGGCCAGGCCCAGCGCAAGGGCGGCGGTCAGCAATTGGCGGCGGGTTGTCTTCATGTGGTTTCCTCTTGGATAGTAAGAATGTGAAACGTGGAACGGCGGTTGGACTACGGCGGGATGCAATCAACGGCTCTGCAATCGGCCCGAGATGCGCCGGGCCGCGGCGATCGTCATGTCGATGAGCGCGGCGGCGCGCAGCGTGGCGCGCGTCGACGGCGCCATCAGCGTGATGGAACCGACGGCCTGGTGCGGACGCTGGAATACCGGCACGCTCACGCCCCAGACGCCAGCGTCCACCTCGCCGTCCGTGACCGCGTAGCCGGCGACGCGGATCGCCTCGAGACTGACTGCCAGCGCCGCGGTGTCAACGCCGGAGCGCTGCAGGTCGTCCAGCAGTGCGCGCAGCCGCGCCGCGGGCATGAATGCCATCAGGGAACGCGCCGAGGCGCCGCGCACCAGCGGCAGGCCCCGGCCTTTGACGAACGAGCAACGCAGCGGATGCTGGCTTTCGACCATGTCCAGGCACACCGCCTGGTCGCGCATGGCGACCAGCAGGCCGACCGTCTCGCCGGATTCGGCCGCCAGCCGCGCCATGTCGGGCTGCGATTCCTGCACCAGGAATGACGACTGGTCGAAGCCCCAGGCCAGTTGGACGCATAGCGGACCGGGGCCGTACTCGCCCCCCTGCTCCGCGACGAAACCCCAGCGCTTGAGCAGGGCGACTTGCCGGTAGAGCGTGCTTTGCGCCAGGCCGGTCTTGTCGGCGAGCGCCGCAATCGATAGCGGCCCGTCGTGGCGCGCGAGCGTCGCCAGTACGAAAAGCACCCGGTCGGCGCCGCCGGCGATGGCCTGCTCCTGCATGGTGGACCTCCGTATGACTGAGGGTGGGCAGCTTAGCTGTTATTTCTCAATTTCACGCCCATATATTCCCGTTTTATGAGAATTATTCGGGAAAACACGCATACCGTGCCCTGCGCAGGCCAATTGGGCGCTTACATCGTGTTGCCACCCGAGGCCGCGCTGTAATACACCGCCGATAGAATGAAGTCCCTGCCCTGAACGTCCTCATTTCCTGCTTCTTACGAGGCTCCACATGGCTACTGGCTTTCATTCCGCGTCCGTCATATTGCGACGGTCGAACGACACCCTGACGCTCACGCCCTGGCAAGCCGCCGGCGCCCGCCATGCCAACCGGCGCGCCGACCGGGCCGGCGCCGAATCGCTGCTGCGGCTGTTCATGCACGACGACAGCAATCGCCTGGCGGTCATGCGGCTGTGCCACGAGGTCGAGCCGGGCTATACACTGGCCGGCTCGCAGACGCCGGCCGGCGCCGCTCAGCACATGGCGGCACTGATCGCCAACGGCAAGGTGCTGGCCGCCCGCACCGGCGAGGCTGCCCAGTACGCCGAGGGCCAGTTCCCCTACACCATCAGGCAACTGGCCTTCCTGCCCGCGCAAGGCACGGGGGTCAATGGCTCGTACTTCCTGCGTGGCCACTACACCGTGCGCGGCAATGCCATCACCGTTTCGGCCATGGGCTATACCGCCGCCATGCACAAAGGTACGGCCAGTTTCTTTGCATCGGCCCGCCTCGACATCGATGGCGCGCCAGGCGAGCCCCATCCCCTGACGTTGGACGAGCCGGGCTATTGGCCTTCGGACGAATACGTCCCGGTCGGCTCGGCCAGCTGGCAATTGCCCGAAGTCCGCCACGGCCAGTCGGTGACGCTGGTGATTTCGGGCGGCTATGTCTTCAGCGCCGCCGCCGGCCGGGCCGCGCCCATGCCGGCCACCACCGAGCGCGAATTCCCGCTGGCGCTGAACTGATGCCCATGCTCCGGCGCGGCGCCCTGCTTGGCTGGATATTCTGCGCAGCGGCATTGGCGCCCGCCCACGGCGCGTCCGCGGCGGATCCGGTCCGCGAGGCCCGTGCCGCGTACTTGGCCGCGCAAGGCGATGCGGGCCGGTTGCAAGAAGCGCTGGCGCTGGCCAACGACGCGGTGCGGCAAGCCCCAGGCGATACGGCCGCCCTCTTGCTGCGCGCCGACATCCGGGCGGCCTTGCATGAATACCCGCAGGCGCTGGCCGACTACCGGCAGGTGCCTGACGCCCACTTGCCCGCGCCTCGCAAGATGATGCAATGCCTGCTGCGCGAGCGCGTGCAACCCGCGCCACCGCCCCTGGATTGCTACGCCGACGCCGGGCGGCGCTATGCCGCCGGCCAGGCGCGGCCGGCCGGCGATCCCAATTACGTCATGACCCAGCTGCTGGCCGAGGCGCCGGAAGCCGACGGCCTGGCCGACGCCCTGCTGGCGGCAACGCCGCCGGGCCCGGAGCGCGAGATCCGCGCCATGCTGTTCAAGGATTTCGACCGCGCGCGCTACCTGCGCGCGGTCCTGCCGTGACCCTGCGCGTCCGTTATTCGTAGGTGTCGAGGCGCACACCCGAGACGCCGGAAACCGAAGGCTGCGCCGGCTCGGCCCGCGCCGGCGGCGGCTCCGGGGTCGCCGCGGGGGCCGCAGCGGGAGCCGCGGCAGCGGGCCTGGCGGCCGGTGCCTGCCCGCCTCGTTGGGCATCGCGCCGCGCCTGTGCTTCGGCAATCAGTGTCGCCAGTTCACGCGCCAGCTTGCGCTGCTTGCCCTCTTCGGCCCAGTCGGCCGCGTTCTTGCCCTTCAGGTCGCGCGTGGCGACGTCGGCGCCGGCGTCCAGCAGCAACTGCACCATTTCACGGCTGCCCGAGAAGCCGGCCATCATGAAAGGCGTCGTGCCGTCCGGCGACGGCGCATTGACCATGGCCTGGTGCGCCAACAGCAATTTGGCCGTTTCCACGTGCCCCTTCGAGGCCGCATAGTGCAACGGGGTCCAGCCGAGCCGGTTCACCTTGGCCCCGCGCGCGATCAGTTGCCGGGCCCGCTCGGTCTGGCCCGCCACCGCCAGGTACATCAGCGCCGTCTCGTTGGCGGGGTTCGTCGCTTCCAGGTCGGTGCGCGGATCGGCCGCCAGCACATCGAAGACCTTCCAGGCGCCGTCCACCACCGCGCGCATCAACGCCGGCTGCCCGTTCTTGTAGCGCACATTGGGGTCGGCTCCCGCGGCCAGCAGCTCGCGGATCTCGGGGGCGTGATCATTGTGCACGTACACCCACCAATTCTGCTGCGACGCCGCCCCCAGGGACGGCGTCGTCCAGACAGCGGCACAGGCCAGGCCGGCGGCGGCCAGGGTCAGCCGCAAGGTCGTGGTGGGGGATCGCTTCATGGAAATCACATTAAAAGTAAAACTTTAGATAATTGACTTTAACTATTCTTCTTTAATTTATCGTTCTATTTTATTGAAAAGATTGAAGAAATTTTCGGTTGAGGCATCGGCCACCTGCGCTACCGGGATCCCTTTCAAGGTGGCGATTTTCTCGGCCACGTGAATCACCTTGGAAGGGTCGTTGCGCTTGCCGCGATATGGCACCGGCGCCAGATAGGGTGAATCGGTCTCGATGAGCAGCCGGTCAAGCGGCATCTTGGTGGCGACTTCGTGGACGATGCCAGCGTTCTTGAACGTGACGATGCCCGACAGGGAAATATGAAAATTCAGGTCCATGGCGGCCTGCGCCATTTCCCAGGACTCCGTGAAGCAGTGCATGACCCCCCCTACCTCAGCGGCGTTCTCCTCGCGCAGGATACGCAGCGTGTCCGCCACCGACTCGCGGGTATGGATGATGAGCGGCAGGCCGGCTTGCCGGGCGACGCGGATATGGCGGCGGAAACGCTCGCGCTGCCAGTCCAGCGGCTCGCTGAGCCGGTAGTAGTCGAGCCCGGTCTCGCCGATGGCGACGACCTTCGGATGGCGCGACAACTGCAGCAGTTCCGACTCGGTGGGGTCCGAGCTTGCCTCGTAATCGGGATGCACCCCTACCGACGCCCACAGGTTGCGGTGCGGTTCGACCAGTTCGATCAAGCGCGGCCAGTCGGGCAAGTCGACGCTGACAACCAGCGCGTGCGTGACCTGATTGGCGGCCATGTTCTGCAGGATGGCCGGCAGGTCCTGGGCGAGATCGGGGAAATCCAGATGGCAATGTGAATCGACGTACATGGAATATTCGGGAAGATCGGCGTTCCGCCCGACGCCAGCCAGGCACGGCTTGCAGCGGGCGGGCGGGGACTATGACTGGCAGGATAGCACCATGCGCTGCAGGGTCGCATGGGCGAACAGCTTGGCGTTGAGCGGATGCGTGGCAAGGCGGCGTTGTTGCGTCAGCCAGCGCGCCGCCTCCGCCAGCCGCACTGCGTCGGCGCGCGCCGCGGCTTGCCCGACCGGCCGGGCCAGGGAGGGAAAATAACGCACCGGGGCGCCAGCGCCGGCCAGCATCAGGTCGGCGTACAGGCGCTGCAACGCATCGATCCACTCCAGCGGCGCGCTTTTCTCCAGGCTGTCGGCCAACGTGCCGATATCCGGCGCCTGTCCCTGGGCCAGCGGATGGACCAGTTGCCCCAGCCAGGCCGGGCAAGCCTGGCCACCATTCTGGGCCAAGCGCAGCGCCCCCAGCGGCGCGCCGCCAGCCGCCGCCAGCCATTCTTCGGCGGCATCCACGCCCTGCCCGCGCAGCCATTGCAGGGCCTCGTCCGCGCCGGGCGCCGGCAGCGGCAGGCGCCGGCAGCGCGATACCAACGTGGGCAGCAGCCGGTCCGGCGCATCGGCCACCAGCAGGAACACGGTGTGCGCGGGCGGTTCTTCCAGCACCTTGAGCAAGGCATTGGCCGAGATGACGTTCAGGGCCTGCGCGGGATACAGCAGCGCCACGCGCCAGCCGCCGCGGTGCGTGGCGGTGTTGAACCAGGGCTCCAGCGCACGGATCTGGTCGACGCGGATTTCCTTGGACGGCGCCCGCTTGGCGGCGCCGGTGGCGGCCGGCTCGGCTTCGTCGGCGCCTTCGGCGGCCTCGGCGCCCTCTTGCAGCGCCACCGCCTCGGGACGGATGCGCCGCAAGTCGGGGTGGTTGCCGCTGGCCACCCAGGTGCACGCGGGGCACTGCTCGCACGCCAGGTGATCGCGCGGCGCTTCGCACAACAGGCTGGCTGCGGCCGCGGCGGCGAATTCGAGCTTGCCGATGCCGGCCATGCCATGCACCAGCCAGGCGTGCGCGAAGCGCTCGCGGCCAGCCAGCCAGGCCCGGGCGGTTTCGTGTTGCCAGGGCAGGAAGGCGGCCGCGCTCATGCGGCCTCCGCGACCAGCGCGCGCAGTTCGGCGTCCAGCTGGGCGCGCACCTGCGACATCGGCCGGCTCGAGTCGACGATGCGGATGCGCTGCGGATGCGCCGCCGCGCGCGCATGGTAAGCCGCGCGCGTACGCTCGAAGAACGCGGCCTCCTCGCGTTCGAAGCGATCGGGCTGCCGCGCGTCGGCCAGGCGCGCGCGCGCCAGTTCCAGGGGGACGTCGAACAGCCAGGTGCGATCCGGCTGCAACGCCGGGCGCAGCCATTGTTCCAGCGCCGCCACGCGCTCGGCGCCCAACTGGCGTCCACCGCCCTGGTAGGCATAGGTGGCATCGGTATAGCGGTCGCACACCACCCAGTCGCCGCGCGCCAGCGCCGGCTCGATGACCTGGCTGAGGTGCTCGCAGCGGGCCGCGAACATGAGCAGGGTTTCGGTGTCGAGGGTCATGGATTCGGACAGGACCAGCGTGCGCAGGGTCTCGCCCAGCGGCGTGCCGCCCGGCTCGCGGGTGGCCACCACCGTAAGGCCCATGGCGCGCAGCGCGTCGGCGATCCAGGCGGCGTGCGTGCTCTTGCCGGCGCCGTCCACGCCTTCGAGGGTAATGAAGCGTCCGCGTGCGGTCATTGGTCCCGGCCCAGAATGTAGCGCGCCACGTTGCGATTGTGATCGGACAGGTTAGCCGAAAATTCGCTGGTGCCGTTGCCGCGCGAAACGAAGTACAGGTATTTGTGCCGTTCCGGCTGTACGGCGGCCAGCAGCGCGGCGCGCCCGGCGGCGGCGATCGGCGTGGGCGGCAGCCCGGCGCGCGTGTAGGTGTTCCACGGGTTGTCGGCGCGCAGGTCGCTGCGCCGGATGCGGCCTTGGTAGCGCTCGCGCATGCCGTAGATCACCGTGGGATCGGTCTGCAGCATCATGCCCAGCCGCAGGCGGTTGATGAACACCCCGGCCACGCGCGTGCGGTCGGGGCCATGGCCGGTTTCCTTTTCGATGATGGACGCCAGCACCAGGGCCTCGTAGGGGCTGTCCAGCGGCAGATCGGGCTGGCGCTCGGCCCATGCCTCGGCCAGCACCTGCTGTTGCTGCTGGTAAGCCTGCCGCAACAGGTCGAAATCCGTCGTGCCGGGCGTGAAGACATAGGTATCGGGGAAAAACAGCCCTTCGGGCTCCTTGATCGGCGAGCCCAGGCGGGCCATCAGTGCTTCGTCGCTGATGTCGCCCAGCGTCTGCTTGACATCGGGATTGGTGCGCAATGCCTGGCGGATCTGCGCGTAGGTCCAGCCCTCGACGAACGTGACTTGGCGCTGCACCATCTCGCCGCGCGCCAGCCGCTCCAGCAATTGCCATGGCGAATCGCCGGCGCGGGCCTCGTAGCCGCCCGCCTTGATCAGCTTGTCGCGCTCGGACAGCCGGGCCATCCAGGCAAAGCCGTCCTCCCAGACGGGAATGCCCGCGGAATTCATGGCGCGCGCGACTGCGCGCGGCGTGCTGCCCGGCGCCACGATGAACTCGACTTTATCGGCGGGCAAGGTCATGGCGCGGTTCATCCAGGTCCACGCCCCGCCCGCGGCCAGCGCCGCCAGCAGGACCAGCGACAGGCACGCCAGCAGGAAATAGAAACGAAGCTTTTTCATAAGAGTGCGCAGTTTAATGGATGACGGCGGCCGAAGCGGCGGCTGCGTCCCTGTTGCGGACGGGGCTTTGCCGCGCCTGGGCCGGCGCCACGGGTATCATGGCCATATCCGAGCGCCGCAGCGGCGCCCGCCTCTTGCATTCCGTACGCCATGCACGCTTTCTTTGATTCGATTCCCGCCCACGCCGATGGTTCGGCGCACCTGGCTCCCCTGCCAGACTACGCGGTCATCGCCGCGTCCGGCGCCGATGCGCTGCCGTTCCTGCACGGCCAATTGACGCAGGACATCACGGGCTTGCCGCCGGATGGCGCCCGACTGGGCGGCTATTGCACGGCCAAGGGGCGCCTGCTGGCCACGCTGGTGCTGTGGCGCGCCGTCCGCGACCCGCAGGGCGGGCCCGAGGCCCCCCAGTTGTGTGCGCTGGTGCGGCGCGACGTGGCCGATGCCCTGGTCAAGCGCCTGTCGATGTTCGTGTTGCGCGCCAAGGCCCGGCTCGCGCTCGCGCCGGCGCAGGCAGCCGGCGTCTGGTGCCAGCCGGAGCGCCTGGCGGCCCTGCAGACAGCCGCCGGCGGCGCCTTGCCGGCCGCTCCCTGGCAGCGCGTCGACCTGCCCACCGGCACCTGGATCGCCGCGCCGTCGGCCGGCACGGTATTGCGCTGGTGGTGGATCGCCACGGACGCGCAGCTGGGCCAGGCCGCCGCCCTGGCGCCCCTTCTGGCGCGCGGCGACGCCGAGCAATGGCGCTCGGACGACCTGGCGGCCGGCCTGCCCTGGGTCGGGGCCGCCACCCAGGACCTGTTCATTCCGCAGACCGTCAACCTGGACCTGCTGGGCGGCGTCAGCTTCACCAAAGGCTGCTACCCGGGCCAGGAGGTCGTCGCGCGCAGCCACTACCGCGGCACGATCAAGCGCCGTACCGCCTATGGCCGCCTGGATGGCAAGGGCGAGGCGCCCGCGCCCGGGACGGACGTCTATGACGCCACGCAGCCGCAGGAACCCTGTGGCCGGGTCATCGAGGCCTCGCGCACGGCGGTGTTGTTCGAAGTGGCGCTGTCCGCCCTGGCCGCGGGCGAACTGCGCGTGGCGGCTCCCGACGGCCCGCACATCGCCGTGGCGCCGCTGCCCTACGCCCTGGAGGAAGGCGCCGGCAGGGCCTAGACCGCGACGCCGAACAGCGCGCCCACCCCGGCCGTCACCAGCATGGCCAGCCCCCCCAGCACGGTGACGCGCAAGGCCGCCGGCGCCACCGGGGCGCCGCCGGCCTGAGCGGCGATCGCCCCCAGCACCGCCAGCCAGACCATGGACGAGGCCGTGACGACCGCCACGATGTTCTCGACCGGCACCAGCGCGGCGGTCAGCAAGGGCAAGGCGGCCCCGCTGGCAAACGATAGCGCGGAGGCCACGGCGGCCTGGACCGGACGCGCCCGGTTGTGCACCGAGATGCCGAGCTCGTCGCGGGCATGCGCGTCCAGGGCGTCATGGCGGGTCAGTTGCTCGGCCACCTGGCGCGCCAGATCGGGCGACACGCCGCGGCCGACGTAGATATCGGTGAGTTCCTGCAGTTCCTGGGCGGAATTGCCGGTCAGGGAGCGCTGTTCCAGCCGCAGGTCGGCGGCCTCGGTGTCGGCCTGCGACCGCACCGAAACATATTCGCCCGCCGCCATCGACAACGAGCCAGCCACCAGGCCCGCCAGGCCGGAGGTCAGCACGGCCTCGTGGGCGGCGCTGGCCGCGGCCACGCCGGCGATCAGGCTCGCGGTGGAAACGATGCCATCATTGGCGCCCAGCACGGCGGCGCGCAGCCAGCCGGCGCGAAAAATGCGGTGGTGTTCCTTGGCGGGCATAGGTCGGCGGCTAGCGTGGCGTCACCCGCACGGCGGTCATCAGGCCGGCCACGCACAGGGTCGCCTGCCCGCCGCGGTAAGCCGTGACCTCGACCTGGCACACCGCGAGCCGCCGACCGGCCTTGAGCACCCGGCCGGTGGCCAGAAAGCGCTCGCTATCGGCCGGGGCCAGGAAATTCATCTTGAATTCCGCAGTCAGCACGTCCTCGCCCGGGCCGAACAGCGACAGCGCCGCGTAGCCACCCGCGCTGTCGGCGATGGTAGTGCCGATGCCGGCGTGCAGGTAGCCGTTCTGCTGGCACAGGTCGGAGCGGAACGGCAGCTCGATGTCGACCTGCCCCGGCTCGACGCGGCACAGGCGCGCGCCGAACGCGGCCATGACCGTCTGCCTGCCGAAGCTGTCATGTACCCGCTGCCGCGCGGCCTGCGCGGCGGCGGCCGGGTCGCCGTGGCCGTTCATTCCTGCTTGCGGGTGTACAGGTTGACGATGCTGGAGAAGTCCAGTTTGCCGCTGCCGCCGGTGCTGTGCAGCGAATACAGGTTGCGCGCCAGCTCGCCCAGCGGGATCGAGGAACGGGTCGACAGCGCCGCTTCGGCGGCCAGGCCCAGGTCTTTCAGCATGAGGTCGACGCCGAAGCCGCCGGCATAACCCTTGGAGGCCGGCGCATGCTCCATGACGCCGGGCCAGGGGTTGTAGAGCTCGGTCGCCCAGTTGCGCCCCGAGCTCTTGGCGATGATGTCCGACAGCACCTGCGGGTCCAGGCCGTTGGCCACGCCGAGCGCCAGCGCCTCGGACGTGCCCGCCATCAGGATGCCCAGCAGCATGTTGTTGCAGATCTTGGCCACCTGGCCCGCGCCCGCCGCGCCGGCATGGAAAATGTTCTTGCCCATGTTCTGCAGCACCGGCATGGCGCGTTGCAGGGCCGCGGCCTCGCCGCCGACGATGAAGGTCAGCGTGCCCGCCACGGCTCCGCCCGTACCGCCCGACACCGGGGCGTCGATCATGGCCAGGCCGCGCGCCTGCGCGGCGGCGGCCACCTTGCGGGCCGAAGCGGGGGCGATGGTGCTGCATTCGATCACCAGCGCGCTGGGGTCGATGCTGGCCAGCAGGTCGTCGCCCAGGTACAGCGCCTCGACATGCTTGCTGGCGGGCAGCATGGAAATGACGATTTCGGCGCCCTGCACGGCTTCGGCCGCCGAGCCGGCGGCGCGCGCGCCGGCGTCCGCCAGGCCCTTGACCGCGGCGGGCACCAGGTCGAACACCGCCAGGCTGTGGCCGGCCTTGATCAGGTTGTGCGCCATGGGCGCGCCCATATTGCCCAGGCCGATGAATGCGATGCTGCTCATGTTGGGTCTCCTCGAGGGTGGATGGAATGCGCCGGTACGCGCTGCTCAGTCTTGCGCCGGGCCGAGGTCGGCCAACGGGTGCGGCTGCCCCGCGGGCCACGGCGGCTCGAAGTAGCGCCTGACCCAGGCCTCGGAGGCCTGTTCGAGCGTGGCCGGGTTCCACTTGGGTTGTTTGTCTTTGTCGATCAGCAGCGCGCGTATGCCTTCGGCGAAATCGCCCTGCACGGTGCAGGCCAGCGCGGCGACGTATTCGATGCGGAACACGTCGGCCAGGGAGCGCAGGCGCGTGTGCTGCTGCAGCGCGAAGGCCAGCCGCGCCGAGCCCGGCGAACCGGCCAGCATGGTGGCCGCCGCCCGCGCCAGCCAGGGGTCGGCGTGGTCCTTCAGGGCGGCGATGGCCTGGTAGATTTCGGCCAGGTCGTTGCCGCTGCACAGGCTGTTGACCTGGAAGGCGTGCTGGCGCAGCGGGCCGGGCTCGAGCGCGGCGGCCGGCTCGTGGGCCAGCAGGGTGCGGCGCAGCAGTCCGTCGTTGATGGCGCGCGGCGGCAGCGCGCCGTTGCCCGGGCCGCCCGCCTGGCCGGCCCAGGGAGCCCGCAGCAGGGCCTCGACGAACCGCGGCCAGTCGGCTGAATCGAGACGGAAATCGGCCACCCCCGCGTAGAAGGCGTCCGAGGTGTTCAACTGGGCGCCGGTCAAGGCCAGGAACAGCCCCGTGCGGCCTGGCATGCGGTTGAGCAGCCAGCTGCCGCCGACATCGGGGAACAGGCCGATGGAGATTTCCGGCATGGCGATGCGCGTGGTTTCGCTCACCACGCGGTGGCTGGCGCCCATCATCAGGCCGACCCCGCCGCCCATGACGATGCCATGCCCCCAGCAGAGGATGGGCTTGGGATAGGTATGGATGCGGTAGTCCAGGCGGTACTCGCGCTCGAAGAAGGCGCGCGCATGGGTGTTGGCCCAGGCGCCCTGCCCCTGGTGCTCCTGCATGCTGCGATACAGGCCGTGCAGGTCGCCGCCGGCGCTGAACGCCTTGCCGCCGGCGCCCTGCAGCACCACGGCGGCCAGCCCGGCGTCGCTCGCCCAGGCGTCGAGCTGGCCGGCCAGCAGGTCGACCATATCGAGCGACAGGCCGTTGAGCGTCTGCGGCGCGTTGAGCGTGGCAAAGCCCAGCCGCATGCCATTGGCGGCGGTTTTCTCTTCGAACAGCACGGGGGCGTTCATCGGATGTCGGCTCCTTTGTCGAGCAGTTGGCGGGCCACGATCACGCGCATGATCTCGTTGGTGCCTTCCAGGATCTGGTGTACGCGAGTATCGCGCACCAGGCGCTCCAGCGGGTAGTCGCGCAAATACCCGTAGCCGCCGTGTATCTGCTGCGCGTCAAGGCAGACCTGGAAACCCATGTCGGTGGCGAAGCGCTTGGCCATGGCGCAGTAGGTGGCCGCGTCGGGCGAACCGGCGTCGAGCTTGCAGGCGGCCAGCCGCACCATCTGGCGCGCCGCCACCAAGTGGGTGGCCATGTCCGCCAGCTTGAACTGCAGCGCCTGGAATTCCGCCAGGCGGCGTCCGAACTGGCGCCGTTCGTCCATATAGCGCCGCGCGGCGTCCAGCGCGCCCTGCCCGGCGCCGACCGAGCAGGTGCCGATGTTGATGCGGCCGCCGTCCAGCCCCTTCATGGCGATCTTGAACCCCTCGCCCTCGCTGCCCAGCATGTTGGCGGCCGGCACGCGCACGTTCTCGAACGAGATGGGCCGGGTGGACTGGCTGTTCCAGCCCATCTTTTCTTCCTTGCGCCCATAGCTGATGCCGGCGCTGTCGGCCGGCACCGCGAAGGCGCTGACCCCGCCCGGGCCGGCGCCGCCGGTGCGCGCCATGACGACCAGCAGGTCGGTGTCGCCGCCGCCCGAGATGAATGCCTTGGCGCCGTTCAGGACGAAGGCGTCGCCGTCGCGCTCGGCGCGGGTGGCCAGCGAGCCGGCGTCGGAGCCGGCGCCCGGCTCGGTCAGGCAGTAAGAGGCGAGCTTCTGGCCGCTGGCCAGCAGCGGGCCCCAGTGCTCGCGCAAGGCCGGCTGCCCCCACTGCCCCACCATCCAGGTGGCCATGTTGTGGATGGTCAGGAAGGCGGTGGTGGAGGGGTCGACCGCCGCCATTTCCTCGAATACCAGGGTGGCATCGAGGCGCGGCAGGCCCAGCCCGCCGATGTCCTCGGCGGCATAGATGGCGCAGAAGCCCAGCTCGCCCGCGCGGGCGAAAGCCTCTTTGGGGAAGATGCCCTCGGCGTCCCAGCGGGCGGCGTGCGGCGCCAGCTCGCCCTGGGCGAAGTCACGAGCGGCCTGGGCAAAGGCGCGCTGCTCGTCGGTCAATTCCAGATCCACGGCTTTGTCTCCTGGTGGTCGGCATCGACGGTGCCGCGGCCGTCTCGTGAACCGCCGCGTCCGCCATGGGCCGATTTTGCATGACGTTAACGTAAACGTAAATCTATCATGGCCATCTTACGCCCGATCGACGCCGGCATTTGTCCTGATCGTGACAATGGGGGCCGCCACCCGCGGCCCGCTACAACAGGCCGGGCGGACGCTCGCGGCCCAGCCGGGCGGCTGCCTTGGCGCGGCGGTGCTCGGCGCGGCGCCGGCGCGACACCATGGGGTCGTAGGTCAGGGGGCGATAGATTTCGACGCGGTCGCCATCGGCCAGTGGCGTGTCGGCGCGGCACTGCCGGCCGAAAATGCCTACGCCGCAGGCCCAGGGGTCCAGCCCGGGAAACGCGGCGGCCAGGCCGCTGGCCTGCAAGGCCTGGGCCACGGTGGCGCCCGCAGGCAGCGCGAGCGCACGCTGCCACACCGCCGACGGCATGGCGTGGCACACGCTGACCCGCAGCATGCCTGCCTCATTCGCCATACAAGGCCTGCGCGCGCTTGGTGAACGAATCGATGAAACTGGTGGCGATCCGGTTGAATACCGGCCCCACCACCATTTCGAGCGCCCGGTTGGAAAAGGCGTATTCCATCGTGAACAGCACCTTGCAGGCATCCTCGGCCAGCGGCTGGAACTGCCAATGGCCCGCCAGCATCGAGAACGGCCCGTCGACCAGTTCGAGGTCGATGCGCCCGGGGTAGTCGTGCGTATTGCGCGTAGTGAAGCGCTGCTTGAGGCCGGCGAAGCTGATCAGGATGGATGCCTGCATGCCGTGCTCGCTGCGCGACTGCACCTCGGCGCCGCCGCACCACGGCATGAATTCCGGATACTTCTCCACGTCGGCCACCAGGTCGAACATCTGCGCGGCGCTGTAGGGAACCAGGACGGATCGCTGTACTTTGTGCATCGGCTATCGCAAATGGCTAGAATGATAGGATTTTACCGGTAGTAGCGCTGCTGCCCGGTTTCCCGCCCCATCCGCGCCTTTATGAGCATCATCGACAACCGCAAGGCCACGCACGACTATTTCATCGAAGACCGCTACGAAGCCGGCCTGGTCCTGCAAGGCTGGGAGGTCAAGGCGATCCGCGAAAACCGCGTGCAGCTCAAGGAAAGCTATGTCATCGTGCGCGACGGCGAGCTGTTCCTGCTGGGCATGCACGTCAGTCCCCTGCCCACGGCCTCGACCCATATCCATCCCGACGCCATGCGCACCCGCAAGCTGCTGCTCAAGGCCGAGGAAATCAGCAAGCTGATCGGCAAGGTCGAGCAGCGCGGCTATACCCTGGTGCCGCTGAACCTGCACTACAAGAACGGCCGCATCAAGCTCGATTTCGCGCTGGGCCGCGGCAAGAAGCTGTACGACAAGCGCGACACCGCCCGCGAAAAAGACTGGCAGCGCGAGAAAGAACGCATGATGAAGCACGACACGCGCAATTCCCGCAAAGACAGCTGATTGACCCGGGCGCAGCGACGGCGGCGCCCGGGCGCGTGAAATGCGCCTCGGCTGCCTGGCACCCGCAGGGTGCCAGGCGCCCTGCCCCTGGCGCAGCTGCGCGTCAGGCGCCCTTGCCGGTTTTCACGATGGCCATCGCCGAGGCGATCAGCCCGCCCACGTCGGACAGGTTCGACGGCAGGATCAGCGTATTGCCTTCCTTGGCCACGTTGCCGAAGGCATCCACATAGCGCTCGGCCACCTTCAGGTTGACCGCCTCCATGCCGCCGGGCTGGCGCACCGCCTCGCCCACCTGCGCGATGGCCTTGGCCGTGGCCTCGGCAATGGCCAGCACCGCCGCCGCTTCGCCCTGCGCCTGGTTGATCTGCGCCTGCTTTTCGCCTTCGGAACGGGCGATGGCGGCTTCGCGCTCGCCGGTGGCGATGTTGATCTGTTCCTGGCGCCGCCCTTCCGAGGCGGCGATCAGCGCGCGCTTCTCGCGCTCGGCGGTGATCTGCGCCTGCATGGCGCGCAGGATCTCGTTGGGCGGGGTCAGGTCCTTGATCTCGTAGCGCAAGACCTTGACGCCCCAGTTCAGCGCGGCCTCGTCCAGCGAGGCCACGATGGTGCTGTTGATGAACTCGCGCTCTTCGAAGGTGCGGTCCAGTTCGAGCTTGCCGATGACCGAGCGCAGCGTGGTCTGCGCCAGCTGGGTGATGGCCGAGATGTAATTCGACGACCCGTATGATGCCCGCATGGGATCGGTGACCTGGAAATACAGCACGCCGTCGACTTGCAGCTGCGTGTTGTCGCGCGTGATGCAGACCTGGCTGGGCACATCGAGCGGGATTTCCTTCAACGAATGCTTGTATGCGACCCGCTCGATGAACGGGATCACGAAGCCGGCGCCGGGCGACAGCACGCGGTCGAACTTGCCCAGGCGCTCGACCACCCAGGCATGCTGCTGGGGGACGATGGCAATGGCCTTGACGATGATCAGCAGCGCCAGGACAACCAGTACGATCAGGACGATGGTGGAGGTATCGAGCATGGTGGAGATATCCTGCGTGAGGGAGTGAGGGCCCGGCTCAGGCCGGGCCGGCGGTTTCCTTGCGCGCCAGCACCAGCCGCGTGCCGCGTACTTCGGCGATGACATGCGTGCCGGCCGCGCGCGGCTGCCCGGCGGCCAGCTCGGCCTGCCAGTGCGCGCCGCGGTACCAGACCCGCGCCAGGCCGGCGTCGGACCAGGCTTCGACTTCGACGGCCTGGCCGATGTCCATGTTGACGTCGGCATTGCGGCCGGCGTCGATCTCGCGTTTTTTCAGCACGCCGGTGCGGCGCAATACCAGCAGCCCCAGCAGCGCCACCGCGGCGCAGGCCACCAATTGCCATTCAAGACCCGCCGCCAGCCATGCGGCAATGCCCCCGGCCGCCAGGCCCAGGGCGACCAGCAGCAGATAGAACGTGCCGCTGGCAACCTCGCCTATCAGTGCGGCCGCTGCCAACCCGAACCAGATCCACATGTCCCACGCCTCGTCCAAGTTGAATACGGCGTCGATTGTACGGATTTCCGCCCGGGGCCGTGCGAAAACCCGCCGCGGCGACTATCATGATGCGCATGAATGCTCCCGCCGCCTCCGGACTGCCGGTCCTGATCCTGCATACCGGCGACCCCGACGACGTCTTGCGCCGGTCGCACGGCGACTATGCGCAGATGCTGCGCCACGCCGCCGGCCTGGAGCCGGCCGCCGCGCGCATCGTGCGGGCCGACGCGGGCGAGCAGCCGCTGGCTCCCTCGTCCTATCGTGCCGCGCTGATCACCGGTTCGCCCGCCATGGTGACCGACCGCGCGCCTTGGAGCGAGCAGGCCGCCGCCTGGCTGCGGCAGGCAGCGGCGGCCGGCCTGCCGGTCTTCGGGGTCTGCTACGGGCACCAACTGCTGGCCCATGCCCTGGGCGGCGCAGTCGACTACAACCCGCGGGGGCGCGAGCTGGGCACGCAAGCCATCGAATGCCTGCCGGCCGCCGCCGGCGACCCGCTGATGGCCGGGCTGCCGGTGAGCTTTCCCGCCCAGTTGCTGCACGCGCAGACCGTCACCCGCTTGCCCGCCGGCGCCGTGGCCCTGGCACGCTCGACGCTCGACGACCATCAACTGGTGCGGCTGGCGCCGGGCATTTATTCGGCCCAGTTCCACCCCGAATTCGGTCCGGAATTCATGCACGACCACCTGCTGCGCTACCAGTCCGAGTATGCCCGCGAAGGCCTGGACGCCCGCGTCCTGGCCGCCGGCCTGAAGCCGACGCCCACCGCGGCCAGCCTGTTGCGGCGGTTCCTGAACCTGCGCGCCCCATCTGCCAAAGGTGTCAGACACCCGCAGGGTGTCTGACACCTGGCCCGCAGCCTGCGAACTAAAAAAAGCCCCTGCCTCTCGCGAGACAGGGGCTTTTGCCGTGCCCGCCCGGCGCGCCGGACGGGCAGGGATCATTTAGCCAGGCGCTGCCAGGTATCGACCACCGTATCCGGGTTCAGCGACATGGACAGGATGCCCTCGTCCTTGAGCCACTGGGCGAAATCGGGATGGTCGCTGGGGCCCTGGCCGCAAATGCCCACGTACTTGTCGGCCGCCAGGCAGGCCTTGATGGCCCGTCGCAGCATGAACTTGACGGCATCGTCGCGCTCGTCGAAATCGGCGGCCAAGAGCTCCATGCCCGAATCGCGGTCCAGGCCGAGCGTGAGCTGGGTCATGTCGTTCGAGCCGATGGAGAAGCCGTCGAAGTATTGCAGGAACTCCTCGGCCAGGATGGCGTTGGACGGCACCTCGCACATCATGATGAGCTTCAGGCCATTTTCGCCGCGCGCCAGGCCGTGGGCGGCCAGCAGGTCGACGACGCGCGCGGCCTGGCCCAGCGTGCGCACGAACGGCACCATGATTTCGACGTTGGTCAGGCCCATTTCGTCGCGCACTTTTTTCAGCGCCTCGCATTCCATGCGGAAGCATTCGGCGAAGTCGGCCGCGATATAGCGCGACGCGCCACGGAAGCCCAGCATGGGGTTTTCTTCTTCCGGCTCGTAGCGCGAGCCGCCCACCAGCTTGCGGTACTCGTTCGACTTGAAGTCGGACATGCGCACAATGACCGACTTGGGCCAGAACGCCGCGGCGATGGTGGCGATGCCCTCGGCCAGCTTTTCCACGAAGAAGGCGCGCGGGCTGGCGTAGCCGCGCGCGGCCGACTCGACCGCCTTCTTCAGTTCGCCGTCGACGTTCGGGTAGTCGAGCACGGCCTTGGGATGGATGCCGATGTTGTTGTTGATGATGAACTCGAGCCGCGCCAGGCCCACGCCGGCGTTCGGGATCTGCGCGAAATCGAAGGCCAGTTGCGGGTTGCCGACGTTCATCATGATCTTGACGTCGATCGGCGGCATCTCGCCGCGCCGCACTTCCTCGACCTCGGTCTCGATCAGGCCGTCATAGATGCGGCCCTCGTCGCCCTCGGCGCACGACACGGTGACCGCCTGCCCTTCCTTCAGGACGTCGGTGGCCTCGCCGCAGCCCACCACGGCCGGGATGCCCAGCTCGCGGGCGATGATGGCGGCATGGCAGGTGCGGCCGCCGCGGTTGGTGACGATGGCCGAGGCGCGCTTCATGACCGGCTCCCAGTTGGGGTCGGTCATGTCGGTGACCAGCACGTCGCCGGCCTGCACCTTGTCCATTTCGGAGATGTCGGCCACCACCCGCACCGGGCCGGCGCCGATCTTCTGGCCGATGGCCCGGCCGGTCACCAGCACCTGGCCGGTGGCTTTCAGGCGATAGCGCTGCTGCACGTCGTTGCCGTTCTGCTGCGACTTGACCGTCTCGGGACGCGCCTGCAGGATGTAGATCTTGCCGTCGATGCCGTCGCGGCCCCATTCGATATCCATCGGGCGGCCGTAGTGCTTCTCGATGATGACCGCGTAGCGCGCCAGCTCGGTGACCTCATCGTCGGTCAGCGAATAGCGGTTGCGCTCGGACACCGGCACGTCCACGGTGCGCACGGCGCGGCCTTCGGGGCGTTCGGGATCGAACTCCATCTTGATCAGCTTGGAGCCGATGCGGCGGCTGACGATCGGATAGTGCCCCTGCTCCAGCGTGGGCTTGAAGACGTAGAACTCGTCGGGGTTGACGGCGCCCTGCACCACCGTTTCGCCCAGGCCGTACGACGAGGTGATGAACACCACGTCCTGGAAGCCCGACTCGGTGTCGATGGTGAACATCACGCCGGCGCTGCCCTTGTCCGAGCGCACCATGCGCTGCACGCCGGCCGACAGGGCGACCTCGGCATGCGCGTAGCCCTTGTGGACGCGATACGAAATGGCGCGGTCGTTGTACAGGGAAGCGAACACGTGGCGGATCTTGTCCAGCACGTCGTCGATGCCGACCACGTTCAGGAAGGTTTCCTGCTGGCCGGCGAACGAGGCGTCGGGCAGGTCTTCGGCAGTGGCCGACGAGCGCACGGCGAACGAGCCCTTGCCGTCGGCATCGAGGGCGGCAAAGGCGGTGCGGATCTGCTGCTCGAATTCAGGCGAGAATGGCGCCTCGATGATCCACTGGCGGATCTCGGCGCCGGCCGTGGCCAGTTCGCGGACGTCTTCGGGGTTGAGGGTGCTGAGGCGGGTGGCGATGCGCTGGTCCAGGCCGGAGGCCTTGAGGAAGTCGCGGAAGGCTTCGGCGGTCGTGGCAAAGCCGCCCGGCACGCGGACTCCCGCGCCGGACAGCTGGCTGATCATCTCACCTAGCGATGCGTTTTTGCCTCCTACCGAGTCCACATCCGACATGCGGAGCTGCTCGAACGAAACGACGTACGACATTGAAGTCACCTTTTACAATGGAGAGAAAGCGAGTTTGGTCAATGCATCCGGATGCGCTGACCAAACTGGCCTTGGACCGCTCTTGGGGTGACTTATTTCGGGGTCAGATTGTACCCGGTCGGGCACCTTGGCTTTCCCCTTTGGTTGGAATATTTTACATATGGCTTCGACCCCTATCGAACGCACTGTCTACATTGTTTCGGACAGTACCGGCATCACCGCCGAGACCTTCAGCCATTCCGTGCTGTCGCAGTTCGAGCAAGTGCGCTTCCGCCCCGTGCGCCTGCCTTTCATCGACACCCTGGACAAGGCCCGCGAAGTCGCTGCGCGCATCGACCGCAACGCCCTCGAGACGGGGGTGCCGCCGATCGTCTTCAGTACCCTGGTGGACCCGCGCAGCATGGAATGCGTGCGCAGCGCCAACGGCATTTTCCTGGACTTGTTCGGCACTTTCGTGGGGCATATCGAGCAGGCGCTCGGCCTGAAATCGAGCCACTCGATCGGCCGTTCGCACATGGCGGCCAACTCCGAGCAATACCGCAACCGGATCGACGCCATCAACTTCAGCCTGGCCCACGACGACGGCCAGTTCATTACCCAGCTGGACCAGGCCGATGTCATCCTGGTGGGGGTGTCGCGCTGCGGCAAGACCCCCACCAGCCTGTACCTGGCGATGCAGTACGCCATCAAGGCGGCCAATTTCCCGCTCACCCCCGACGACTTCGAGCGCGGCACCCTGCCCTCCACCGTCGCGCCGCACCGCGCCAAGCTGTTCGGCCTGTCGATCCAGCCCGAGCGCCTGGCCGAAGTGCGCAACGAACGGCGTCCGAACAGCAAATACGCCACCCTGGAACAGTGCCGCTACGAAGTGGCGGAGGCCGAGCGCATGATGCGGCGCGAGGGCATTTCGTGGCTGTCCACCACCACCAAGTCGATCGAGGAAATCGCCACCACCGTCATGCAGGAAGTGGGGCTGGACCGCTCGAACTGACGCCGCCCCGGGCCGGCGGGCCGCCGCGCCCGGGACGCGGCAGGCTCAGGCCGAGCCGTACGGGATGCTGACGCCGGCGTGCCTGGCAACCTCGCCCCAGCGTTTCAGCTCGGCCTGGTTGAAGGCGGTGAATTCCGCCGCATTGCGCAGGCGCGGCTCGAAACCGGCCGCGATGAATTTCTCGCGGTATTCCGGCGTGTCGAAGCCCTTGACCAGCGTATCCGAGAGCAAGGCGACGATATCGGGCGGGATGCCGGCCGGGCCGTAGACGCCCAGCCAGCTCGTCACGTCGAAATCCGCCATGCCCTGTTCCTGCATGGTGGGCACGTCGGGCAACTGGCGGGCCCGGTAGCCGCTGGTCACCGCCAGGGCCTTGAGCTTGCCCGACTGGATCATCGGCAAGGTCGGCGGCAGGTTCATGAACAACAGGTCCAGGTCGCCATTGGCGACCCCGACCAGCGCGTCGCTGGCGCCCTTGTAGGGCACGTGCTGGACCTTCAGCCCGGTGCGCAGCCCGAACAGCTCGCTGGTCATGTGCGACGAACTGCCCACGCCGTTGCTGCCGTACAGCAGCGGCTTGCCGGTTTTCTGCTGGTAGGCGATGTACTCCTGCAGCGAATTGGCGGGATGCCGGCTGCCGACCACCAGCACGTTGAGAAACTCTGCCGCCTGGGCGATGGGCATGATGCGCTTGGGAATATCCAGCGGCATGCCGGTGCGCGTGACCGGCGGGATCACATTGTGGCCCAGGCCGCCCAGCTGCAGCACGTAGCCGTCCGGCGGCGAGGCCGCCACGGCCAGCATGCAGATGACGCCGCCGGCGCCCGCGCGGTTCTCGACCACGACACTCTGCTTGAACCTTTCCTGCATGACCTGCGCCGCCATGCGGGCCGCCAGGTCGGTGGCACTGCCCGGGGTGGAGCCGACCATCATCGTCACCTGCCGCGAGGGATAACCCTGCGCCTGCGCCGCCGACCACGCCGGCACGGCCAGCGGTGCGCTGCCCAACAGTTTCAGTACGGTACGCCGTTTCATCATTTTCCCCTGTCGATTTTGTGTGGATACGACCCGGTACAACGTCCCTGCGTCCGGCGCCTAGTCGCGCGGCGCCAGATCCTGCCAATCGAGGCCCTTCATGAACTGCGCCCAGCGCCGGTAATAGGCCCGCGCGTTTTCCTCGGTGAACTCATTGCTGACGACGGCGCCGCGCAATTCCGGCACGGGCTGCGCGTGGCCGATGCCCATCTGGTAATTGAAGTACAGGCCGCGCGCGACCGCGCCCTTGCTGGCGTCCGTCGCGCAGGTCCAGTTTTCCATGTCGTCCGATTCGGTCATGCCGCCGGGCCCCGAGTAGCGCAGGTAGTAATGCCGCGCCGCTTCCTTCACTTCCTCGGGCGCGTCCTTGTCGACCAGGTACATGCGCCACATCTCCATCTCGGTGGGGCTGACCGGGTGGTAGACGGTGATGGTCCGGGGCTGCCAGCCATGAAACGACATGTTGGGGAAAATGGTGCCGACGCGATGCCGGACCCGCATCCGATCGCCCAGGTTGGCCACCCGCTTTTCGTGGATTTCGCGGTAATAGCGCTCGAGTTCGGGGTGCTGCTGATAGGTGGGGTTGTAGTCCGGCTCTTCGAAATGCGGCAGGTTGCCCAGCAGGCCGTGGCCCAGGTCCTTGAAGGCGATGGCCACCCGCCCCTTCATCGCGTCGCGCCGCCCCTTTCCGCCGCTGGGTCCGATGCCGACGATATCGACCGAACGATGGCTGATGTCGTGGTACAGGTCGCCGATGAAGTTCTCCGCCGGCATCTTCCAATTGCAGGGCACGCGCCACTTCTGCACGCCGCCGATCACTTCGGAGCCGCCCGGGCTGCCGTCGCGATGGTCCAGCGCCGAGTCCAGGTAGTGCTTCATATCGCCCAGGTAATCCAGGAACGGCACGGCGTGCTCGTCCCAGGTCGCCCAGATCGCGCCCTTGTAGTTATAGACCTGGGCCACAGACTTCAGGCCCCACTGCTTCTTGTCCAGTTCCGACTTGTAGTGGGTGGCGAAACCCGGCACGCCCACCAGCTCGCCGGGCCGCTCGACCAGGTTGCCGTCGGTCGAGAAGCTCCAGCCGTGGTACGGACAGGTAAAGGTGCGGTTGTTGCCGTGGTCGTAGCGGCACAGCTTCATGCCGCGGTGCGTGCAGCTGTTGAGCAGCACCTGGATCTGCCCCTGCCGGTCGCGCGTGAGGATCACCGAATCCGTGCCCATCTGCGACAGGAAATAGTCGTCCGGGTTGGGCACCAGGCTTTCGTGCCCCACGAACAGCCAGGCCCGCGAGAATATCTGCCGGATTTCCTCGCGGAAGATCTCCTCGCTGGCAAACAGTTCGCGGCTGACCAGCCCCTCGTCGGCCCGTACCAGTTCTTCTATCGACCTCATGCATGCCCCTTGTATGAGCGGCAGCCGGACCACCAGCCATGCCGCCAGCGTCAATCGGATAATAATATAAGTTAATACTACGATTGAAAAAACGCGCCGACAAGGTGATAAATGATAGGTAAATACCCTGATTTAAGCGTTATTGTTCGAATATAGTTAGTTTGTAGTATAATTCCACAAACTGCTCTCACAAGGCACCTGACATGGCTCTACTCAAGCGTCAGCGAGACACCGCGGCCCGGTCCGAGCCCAACCTCACCGACCGCATCACCGAGGTCCTGATCAGCGAGATCACCAGCGGCCAATACAAGGCGGGCGAAATCCTCCCGCCCGAGCAGATCATCGCCGAGCGGCTGGGCGTGTCGCGTACCGTGCTGCGCGAGGCCGTGTCGCGCCTCAAGGCCGAAGGCCTGGTGTCCAGCAAACAGGGCCGCGGCCTGGCCATTACCGCCACGGTGCGCCCTTCCATCCTGCGCATGCACGCCGCCTCCGCCGACGATATCAAGCAGATCCTCAGCATCGTCGAACTGCGCCGCGGTTTTGAAATCGAAGCCGCCTCGCTGGCCGCCACGCGCCGCACGGACCAAGACCTGGCCGCCATGCGCGAGGCGCTGCACGGCATGGCGCAGGCCATCGAATCCGACAATGTCGTCGCCGGCGTCGAGGCCGACATGCATTTTCATCGCGCCATCGCCCAGGCCACGCACAACAGCCATTACATCGATTTCTTCCATTTCCTGAGCAGCCTGCTGGACCGCAACCTGCGGGTCTCCCGCACTCGCTCGGCGCGCGCCAAGCGCGGCATCGACGCGCAGCGCGAGCACGAGACCCTGTATCGGGCCATCGCGGCCGGCGACCCGGAGCTCGCGCGCAAGTACGCGCGGCACCACATTGAAAACACCGAGACGCGGCTGCGTCTGAGCAACCAGCTCCAGGCAAGGCCCGACCAGGCCCGCGAAGCGCATCCGGTCTCATAGCGCCCCGCCACGGCGCAAAACAACGACACCAAGGGGAATGCATGGACATAACCGTGCAGCGGACGATACAAACCGGCGTCCTGATCATCGGCGCCAGCCATGCCGGCGTTGAATGCGCGTGGTCGCTGCGCGTGGCCGGCTTCGCGGGCCGCATCCTGTTGCTGGACACCCAGGCTGTGGCCCCTTACCAGCGCCCGCCCCTGTCCAAGGCGCTGCTGGCCGGCGCCACCGACGCCGCACGCCTGGCGCTGCGCTCGGACGAAACCTACCAAAAGCAGGCCATCGAACATCTTGCCGGCCATGCCGTGGCGCGGCTCGACGCCAGCAGCAAGATCGCGCTTACCGAATGCGGCCTGCAGGTCGGTTTCGACCATTGCGTGATCGCCACCGGCGCCCGGGCGCGCGGCCTGCCGGTCCTGCAAGGCCCCGGCATCTACGGCATCCGCACACTCGACGATGCGACCGCCCTGCAGGCCCGGCTCGCCGAGCCACTCGAATTGCTGGTGCTGGGTGGCGGCTATCTTGGGCTCGAAGCCGCTTCCACCGCGGCCAAACTGGGCGCGCGCGTCACGGTCGTCGAGCAATCGCCCTGCCTCATGGGCGGCAAAGTGTCGCCCCACACCGCCGCGCGGTTCGAAGCGCTGCATCGCGACGCCGGCATCGATATCCTGCGCGGCGCCACCGTGCTGGACTGGCAGCGCACCAACGACGCGTGGCGCGCCACCCTGGCCGACGGCCGCCGCATCGCCGGCCAGGCAGTCCTGGTCAGCATCGGCGCCATTCCCAACGCCGAACTGGCCGAAGCGGCCGGCATCCGTTGCGCCGACGGCATCGTGGTCGATGGCGCCTGCCGCAGCTCCGCTCCCGACATCTATGCCATCGGCGACTGCGCCAGCAGCCATCGGCACGAGCTGGGCCGGTTCGGCCGCGTCGAAAGCGTCCAGAACGCGCTGGAGCAGGCGCGCATCGCGGCCGCGGCCATTGCGGGCGCGCCGCCGCCGGCGCCGCGCCCGCTCACCTTCTGGTCCGAACAACAAGGGCGCCGCCTGCAAATGGCCGGCCTGCCCCGCCCGGCCGGCCCCTGCCAGGACCGGGTGTCCGAGACCGCCAAGGGCTGGGTGGTCGAGCGCTACCAGGCGCAGCGGCTGGTGGTGGTCGAGGCCGTGGACAGCCCCGTGGAATTCATGCGCGCCGCCAAGCAACTGGCCAGCCAGGCCGCGGCCCCGCAAACGCTCACCACCTGACTGGAGCCTCTCCACCATGCCTCAAGTGTTTTTCGTGCTGCCGGATGGCGCCGAGCAAAGCGTCGATGTGCCGGCCGGCTGGTCCCTGATGGAAGCGGCGCGCCGCGACGGCATCGAGGGCATCGTCGCCGAATGCGGCGGCGGCGCCATCTGCGGCACCTGCCATGTCCATCTGCCGGAAGACTGCTACGCCAGGCTGGAGCCACCGGATTTCACCGAGGCCGCCCTGCTGGAGATCGTGCCCGAGTCCGCTCCCACCAGCCGCCTGTCCTGTCAGGTCATCATGACCGAGGAGCTGGCCGGCATGCGGGTGCGGGTGCCCGCCGAACAGCTCAACCTGTAGGCCAGACGGCCTGCCCACCGGAACAAATGCCATGTCCGACTTCAAGACCGTGAACCTCACCACCCTGGCGCCGGGCACCCGCGTGCGCCTGGCCGACGGCGCGGTGGCCGAAGTGACCGAAAACCCGCAGGACGGCACCTGGCTGATCTGCCGCTACATCGAGCATCCCACCGCGCCGGAGCTCGTCGACGGCCGTGAACAGCCGATCTTCGCCACTGACATCGAAAGCCTGGCCTGACCCGGGCCTCCATCATTGACCCCAGGAGTATCCGACATGTCCAAACCCCTCGTCGTCGTTTCCGTGGCCCTGCCCGATGACCTGCGCGCGCAGGTGGCCGCCGCCTGCGACATCATCGACGTGCCCGTCGGGCAGAGCATTGCCGCCGCCCTGGACGCCCGGCAGGCGCCACAGGTGCGCGGCATCCTTTGCACGGTGCGTTCCAGGATCGACGAGCCGCTGCTGGCCGCCCTGCCGGCCTTGCGCGTGGCCTCCAACTTCGCGGTCGGCTTCGACAATGTCGACGTGGCGGCCGCGACCGCCCGCGACGTGCTGATCTGCAATACCCCGAAGGTGCTGGACGGCGCCGTCGCCGACCTGACGCTCGGCCTGGTGCTGTGCCTGGCGCGCAACCTGGTGGCCGGCGACGCCTTCGTGCGCAGCGGCGCCTGGACCAAGGGCGCGTTCCCGCTGGCGCGCGATATCCGCGGCAAGACGCTGGGCCTGCTGGGCATGGGCCGTATCGGCCGCGTAGTGGCGCGTTCCGCCCAGGCCTTCGACATGAACGTCATCTACCACAATCGCAGCCGCGACCAGGAGGCCGAAAGCGCCGGCCTGGCGCAATACCGCAGCCGCGACGAGCTGTTCGCGCAATCGGACTTCCTCAGCATCCATATCCCGCTCAGCGCCGAGACCCGCCACAGCATTGGCGAGCGCGAATTCGGCCTGATGAAGCCCAGCGCGTATGTCATCAATACCGCACGCGGCGCGGTCATCGACGAGCAGGCGCTGATCGCCGCGCTGCAGGCCGGCCGGATCGCCGGCGCCGGCCTGGACGTGATGGAAACCGAGCCCCTGCCCGCTTCGAGCCCGCTGTGCAGCATGCCCAATGTGGTGCTGCAGGCCCACATCGGCAGCGCCACCGTCGAGACGCGCCGCGCCATGATCGAACTGGCCGCCCGCAACCTGCTGGACGCCCTGTCGGGCACCCGGCCGCAGGCCATGGTCAACCCGCAGGTCTGGAACGCAGCGGCGCGGCAGGACATGCCGGTTGCCTGACCAATGCCAAGGAGCCTTCCCATGAACGACCCGACCCGGCCAGCCGCGCCGGCCGCTCCCGACCGGCGGCCCGCGTCACTCGATCTCTGGTGGGAGATCCAGGATTTCTTCTACGCGGAAGCGGACCTGCTCGACCAGCGCCGGTACGACGACTGGCTGGCCTTGCTGCATCCGGACATCGAATACCGCATGCCGCTGGCGCGCAATATGCGCCGCGACCAGATGAGCCGCGAATTCACGCAGCCCGGCGAGGCGGCCTGGTTCGATGAAGGCCTGCAGACGCTGACCCAGCGGGTCGCGCAGATCAGCACCGGCATCCATTGGGCCGAGGAGCCGGCGTCGCGCGTCTCGCATTTGATTACCAATGTGCGTGTTTGGGTCGATGCCGCGCAGGGCGTCCAGCCGTCGCGCGTCTGGGCGGCATCGCGCTTCATTGTGTACCAGAATCGCCTGCAGACCGAGACCGCCCTGTTCGTCGGCCGCCGCGAGGACGAGCTTTGCCGGGAGGAAGCTGGCTGGAAGATCCGCCGGCGCACCATCTACCTGAGCCAGAACGTGCTGCAGGCCAAGGCGCTCACCACGTTCTTCTGAGTGGCTCGCTAAGCCGCATTGCGCGCCGCCGCCTGGCGGCGCTGCTCGAACAGGCACAGCGCCGCGGCCACGCCCACGTTCAGCGATTCCACCGCCGCGGCGTGGTCGATGCGCACGCGCAGCGCCGCGGCCCGTTGCAGTTCGGGCGCCACGCCCTGGCCTTCATGGCCGAACACCCATGCGCAGGCGGCGGGCAGTGCGGCGGCGTAGAGGTCTTCGGCGTCTTCCAGGGTGGTGACCGCCAGCGGCACCGCCAGGCGCGCGACGCAGGCCGCCAGGTCGACGTGCTCGTGCAGTTGCAGGGCAAAATGCGCGCCCTGGCCGCCGCGCAGAACCTTGGGCGCCCATGCCGCCGCGCAACCCGGCGACAGCAGGACGCGCCGGATGCCGGCCGCCGCGCTGACGCGCAGGATGGTGCCGACATTGCCCGGGTCCTGCACGCGGTCCAGCCACACCATCGGTTCGTCCAGGCGCGCTGGCAGTTCCGTTGCGGGCGGGTCCACCACGAACAGCACGCCCTGCCCCGTCTCGACGGTCTCGAGCTGCCGCAGCAGGCGGGGCTCGACCAGCAGGACCTGCCGCTGCGGCACCGCCGCCAGCAGCGCGGCAAGCTCGGGGCGCCCCGCCCGCTCGGCGTCGAACACCGCCAGGGCCGGCGGGCCGGCCAGCTGCAGCCACGCCTGGCATACATGGATGCCCTCGAGCAGGGCCTGGGCGCCGCGCCGGCCGGCGTGCGCGGCCAGGCGCTGCAATTGCTTGAACTGGGGATTGTCGCGCGAGGCGATCTGCTTCATGGCGCCACGGCCAGCCGCTCGCGCACCGGCGCGAAGCTGCGCCGATGCTCGGGACATGGCCCATGCTCGCGCAGGCGGTCGATGTGCAGCGGGGTCCCATAGCCCTTGTGCTGGTCGAACCCGTACTGCGGGTACAGGCCATGCAGGCGCAACAAGTCGGCATCGCGCGCCGTCTTGGCCAGGATGGAGGCGGCCGATATGGCCGGCACCAGCGCGTCGCCCTTGATGACGGTCTGGACGGTGCAGCGCAGGCGCGGCGCCTGGTTGCCGTCCACCATGGCCACCTGCGGCGCATGCGTCAGGCCCTCGACGGCGCGCTGCATGGCCAGCATGGTCGCGCGCAGGATGTTCAGCGTATCGATTTCCTGCACGGTGGCACTGGCCACGAACCAGGCCAGCGCGCGCTCCTGGATGAGCAGCGCAAGTTCTTCGCGACGTGGCGCGGCCAGGATCTTGGAATCGGCCAGGCCATCGATGGGGCGGTCGGGATCGAGGATGACCGCCGCCGCATACACGCCGCCGGCCAACGGCCCGCGCCCGGCCTCGTCCACGCCGGCCATGCGCACGCCGGCGAAATCGGGCGATTCGGCGAACAGGCTATGCTGGGCCATTGGCCACCTCGAGTATGGCACGCGCCGCCAATTGGGCGGTGTCGCGCGCGAGGTCTTGGTGCAGCGCGGTAAAGCGTGATTCGATCCGGGCCGCCAGGGCCTCGTCGGTCAATGCGGCCCAGGTGGCTTCAGCCAGTTTATCCGGCGTGGCGTCATCCTGCAGCAGCTCGGGCACCGCGAAATCGCGCAACAGCACATTGGGCAGCCCCACCCAGGGCAGATAGGGCCGCTGCTGGCCTGATTTCCAGGCCATGATGCGCCGCATCCAGGGCGACAGGTAGTACGAGATGACCATGGGCCGCTTGAACAGGGCGGCCTCCAGGGTCGCGGTGCCGCTGGCCACCAGCACTGCGTCGCTGGCTTCCAGGGCGCTCCAGGCGACCGGCGCGCCATCGGCGGCCGCGACGTCGGCGGCGGTAAGGCAGCGCAACCCGGGCACCGGATAGCTGGCCAGTATGGCCTCGAACTCCTGCCGCCGCTGGGCGTTCACCATGGGCACGACGCAGACCAGGTTCGGATCGCGCTGGCGCAATTGCCGGGCCGCCTGCAGGAAGCGCGGCGCCAGGATGCGGATCTCCGAAGAGCGGCTGCCCGGCAGGATGGCCAATACCCGCGCGTTGTCGTCCAGCCCGAGCCGCTGCCGGGCGGCCCGGCGGTCCGGCTGCATGGGAATGGCGTCCGCCAACGGGTGCCCCACGTAGGTGACCGGGATGCCTTCCTTGCGATAGAGCTCTTCTTCGAACGGAAACAGCACCAGCATGTGCGAGACCGCCGCGCGGATCTTGTGGATGCGTTCATAGCGCCAGGCCCAGATCGACGGCCCCACGAAATGCACCGTGGGCGTGCCGGCCTGTCGCAATTGCAGTTCGAGCTTGAGGTTGAAATCGGGCGCGTCCACGCCCACGAATACCGAGGCCGGCTCGCGCAGCCAGCGCTGCTTGACGTCGCCATACGTACGCAGCAGGCTGGGCAGGCGCTTGAGCGCATCCACATAGCCGAATACGGTCAGGGCATGCATCGGGTGCCAGGTCTCGAAGCCGGCCGCCTGCATCGCCGGACCGCCGATGCCTTGGCACCGCAGGTCCGGCGCCTGGCGACGCAAGCCCGCGATGACGCGGCTGGCCAGCAGGTCGCCGGACGGCTCGCCCGCCACCATGCCGACGGACAGGGTCATGGCCGGATGATGCCCCGGTTCGAGGCGTCGAGGAAGTCCAGGAGGGCCTGCAGGGACTCCGCCGCGTCCGGATGCGACTGCTGGCGGGCGCGCAGTTCGGCGCGCGCCTCGTCCAGCGACAGGCCGCGCCGGAAGATGATCTTGTAGGCCTCGCGCAGGGTGGCGATGACCGACGCGCTGAACCCGCGCCGGCGCAGGCCTTCGACATTGACGCCCACCGGCCGGCACGGGTTGCCGGCGCCCAGGACGAATGGCGGCATGTCCTGCATGAGCGAGCTGTTGCCGCCGGTCATGCTGTGCGCGCCGATCTTGCTGAACTGGTGCACGCCGGTCAGGCCGCCGACGATCGCCCAGTCGCCGACATGCACGTGGCCGCCGAGCTGCACCGAATTGGCCAGGATGGTGTTGCTGCCAATATGGCAATCGTGCGCGATGTGCACGTACGCCATGATCCAGTTGTCGTCGCCCAGCGTGGTGGCGCCGCCGTCCTGGACCGTGCCCGTGTTGAAGGTGGTGAACTCGCGGACCGTGTTGCGGTCGCCGATGACCAGCCGGGTGGGTTCGCCCGCGTACTTCTTGTCCTGCGGCATGCCGCCGATCGAGCAGAACCGGTAGAAGCGGTTATCGCGGCCGATGGTGGTGATGCCGTCGAGTACGCAGTGCGGGCCGATTTCCGTGCCGGCGCCAATGGTGACACCCGGGCCCACGACGCAATACGGCCCGATGCGGACACTGCCGTCGATCTGGGCGGCAGGGTCGATCAGGGCGGTGGGATGGATGTTTCCGGACATTTACGCTTCCAGGCTGCGGATCGCGCACATCAGCTTGGCCTCGGCCACCACCTGGCCGTCGACCAGCGCGCGCCCTTGGTATTTGCAGATGGCCCGGCTCAAGCGTTCGGCCTGGACTTCGAGCCGCAGCTGGTCGCCCGGCACGACCGGACGGCGGAAACGCGCCTCGTCGATGCCGACCAGGTAATAGGCGGTGGTGGCGCTGTCGCACTTCAGGCCGCCGTCTTCGTCGGTGAACGAAAACAGCGCGGCGGCCTGGGCCATGGCTTCGGTGATGAGCACGCCGGGCATCACCGGGTGATGCGGGAAATGGCCTTCGAAGAACGGTTCGTTGATCGTGACATTCTTGATGGCGACGATGGATTTGCCCGGTACGATGTCCAGTACACGGTCGATGAGCAGCATCGGATAACGATGCGGCAACCGCTCCATGATCGCCTTGATGTCCAGTTCCATTTCGTAAGGTTTCCTACCGTTTTGAATTATGATGCCGCGCCGCCGGTTGCCGGCGGCGGGGTCAGGCCCTTTCCAGGGCCCGCAGGCGGCGGCGCAGCTGCGAAAGTTGTTGTAACACAGCGGCGTTGCGCTGCCATTCGCCGTGTTCGGCGTAAGGATACACGCCCGTATAGCGGCCCGGCTGCAGAATACTGGATGTGACCGCCGTGCCGCCCGAAATGTGCACATCGTCGGCCAGCGTCAGGTGGCCCGACAGCATGGCTGCCCCGCCGATGGTGCAGCGCGACCCGATGACGGTAGAACCCGCCACCCCCACGCAGGCCGCCATGGCGGTATGCGCGCCGACGCGCACGTTGTGGCCGAGCATGATCTGGTTGTCGAGTTTCACCCCGTCGCCGATCTCGGTGTCTTCGAGGGCGCCACGGTCGATGGTGGTGTTGGCGCCGATCTCCACGTCGTCGCCGATGCGCACGCCGCCCAATTGGGCGATCTTGCCCCAGGCGCCCTGCCCGAGGGTGGGATCCGGCGCGAAGCCGAAACCGTCGGCGCCCAGCACGGCGCCGCTGTGCAGGATGGCCCGGGCGCCGACGCGCACGTTGGCATAGAGCGTCACGCGCGCATGCAGCAGGCTGTCGGGCCCGATGCTGGAACCGGCGCCGATGACACAGCCCGGGCCCAGCGTGGTGCCCTTGCCGATGCGCGCGCCCGGCTCGACCACGCAATGCGGCCCGATGCGCACGTCATCCTCGATGACGGCATCATCCGCGACCACGGCGAGCGGATGGACGCTGGCCGGCAGCCTGGGCCGGCGCGCCGCGTCGAACCACTGGGCCAGGCGGGCGTACAGCAGGTACGGATGGGCGCACACCACGCGCGGGCAGGCCGGCGCATCCGGGTTGGCGGCCAGGGCGCCAGCGGCTTCGGCCGTGACGATCACGGCGCCCGCGCGGGTGGCAAGCAGTTGGTTCTGGTAGCGCGGATTGGCCAGGAAGCTGATTTCCTCGCTGCCGGCGGCGGTCAGGCTGCCAATGCCGCGGATCCTGGGCAGGCCGGCGGCCGGCGCCGCCTCGATGCGCCAGTCCAGCCCGCGAGTATCGGCGGCGGCCAACAGGGCATCGAGGGCCGGCGCGTTGGCGGGGTCCAGCAGAATCGGCATGCGTTCGGGCGCCTGCGATTACTTCAGCGCCTGGATCACCTTGTCGGTGATGTCGACGCGCGGGTTGACCGTCACCGCGTCCTGGACGATCAGGTCGTAGTTTTCCTGTTCGGCGATGCGCTTGATCGCCTGGTTCGCCTTGGTGACGATGGAGGAAAACTCTTCATTGCGACGGCGATTGAAGTCTTCCTGGAATTCGCGGCGCTTGCGCTGCAGCTCGGTGTCCAGGCGCGACAGTTCGCGCTGGCGGCTGACGCGATCGGATTCCGACAGGACCGGCGCGTCCTTGTCGAACTTCTCGGCCTGGGCCCGCAGGTTGTTGCTCAGGCGCTGGAGCTCGTCGTCGCGCCTCTTGAATTCGGACTCGATCTTGCTTTGCGCGGTCTTGGCGGGCGCCGATTCACGCAGGATGCGCTCGGTGTTCACGAAGCCGATCTTGGTGCCTTGCGCCTGGACAGGCAGCGCCACCGCCGAACCCAGGACGAGTGCACCCGCCAAGGCCAGCGTACCGCGCAGTTTGCCGACGCGCTTGGCACGCGAAGGGCTCGAGGTGTTGAGTGCGAAATCAGACATCATGAAAATCTCACCTTCCAATGAGGTAAAGCAAAGCCAATATTGTGCCACTAAACGGAGCGGGTACCGTCCCGCCCCGCCCTACTGGTGTGATCAGGCGTAACCGGGCCGGTCATCAGAAGCCCGTGCCGATCTGGAACTGGAAGCTCTGGCGGTCGTCTCCCGACTTGGCGTTGAGCGGCCGGGCATACGAGAGCTGCAGCGGTCCCAGCGGCGATTGCCACGACAGGCCGATACCGGCCGAATAGCGCCAGCCGCAGGGATCCTCGACCTCGTTGCCCGGCTCGCCGGCGGTGCAGCTCATGCCGCTGCCGGCGGCCACCTGGCCGGCGTCGGCGAACAGGAACCAGCGCAGCGTGCGGTCCTTGGTGGCGCCCGGGAACGGCAGGTAGAGCTGCGCGTTGGCCACGATGCGGCGCGAGCCGCCCAGGTAGTCGCCGGTACGGGTATCGCGCGGGCCCAGCGAGGCGCCGTCGTAGCCACGCACCGTGCCGATGCCGCCCGCGTACACGTTCTTGATGACCGGGTAGTCGAGGCTGCCGTAGCTGCGGCCCCAGTCGACCATGCCGTTGAGCGCCAGCGTGTAGCTGCGGCCCAGCGGGATGTAGTACTGCTGCTGCGCGCTCAACAGGTAGTACTTCAGGTCCATGGTGGAGAAGTCGCCCTTCAGCCGCGTATACGAACCCTTGGTCGGGGCCAGGGCGCTGTCGCGCGTGTCCTTCGACCAGCCGGCGTTCAGGATGAACGCATTGGTGCTGTCGCCGTACTGGTCGACGAAGTCGCGGTAGGCCTGCGGGGAGTCGTCGTACAGGTCGATCTGGTTGCGCTCGAAGGTGCCGCCCAGGAAGATGCGGTCGTACTCGGAGATGGGCACGCCGAAGTTCATGCCCAGGCCCATGGCCTTGACGCGGTAGTCGCCGTCGTTGTTGTCCCAGGGCTCGGTGACGCGGTAGTACGCCGAGGTGGTGCGGCTGATGCCATCCTTGGTGAAGTACGGATCGGTGTGCGACAACACCGCGGCGCGATTGGTCTTGCTGGTGTTGAACTGCAGCGTCAGGTTGGTGCCGCTGCCGAATACGTTGTCTTCGCTGATGCCCGCCGACAGGATGGCCTTTTCGGACGAGCCGTAGCCCACGCCGAGGTTGATCATGCCGGTGGGTTTTTCCTTCACGTCGACATTGACGTCGACCTGGTCGGGCGAGCCCGGCACGGGCTCGGTGGCCACGTTGACTTCGCTGAAATAACCCAGCCGGTCGATGCGGTCGCGCGAGATCTTGAGATCGCCCGAGTCGTACCAGGCGGCCTCTTCCTGGCGCATTTCGCGGCGCACCACCGCATCGCGGGTGCGCGTGTTGCCGCCGATCTGGATGCGCCGCACATAGACGCGCCGGCTCGGGTCGACGTAGAACGTGACGTCGGCCTCGTGCTTGTCGCGATCGAGCGTGGGGTTGGGGTTCACGTTGGCGAACGCGTAGCCCAGCTCGCCCAGGTAGTCGGTAATGGCCTTGGCCGAATCGTTGGCCTTGGCGGCCGAAAAGACCTCGCCTTCCTTGGTCTGCACCAGGTTGTTGATTTCCTTGTCCAGGCCAAGCAGGTTGCCCGCCAGCTTGACGCTGCGGACCTTGTAGGGCTTGCCCTCGTGCACCGTGACGGTGATGTAGATGTCCTTGCGGTCGGGCGAAATCGTGACCTGCGGGGGCTCGACGGAGAACTCCAGGTAGCCTTGGTCGAGGTAGAACGAGCGCAGCCGCTCGATGTCGCCCTCGAGCTTCTCGCGCGAGTATTTGTCGGTATTCGTGTACCAGGTCAGCCAGCCCGGCGTGGTGAGGTCGAACAGGTCGAGCAAATCGCCCTCGGAGAAGGCTTCGTTGCCGACGATGCTGATCTGGCGGATCTTGGCGACCTCGCCCTCGAATACATCGAAACTGACGCCCACGCGGTTGCGCGGCAGCGGCGTGACGGTGGAGGTGACCTCGACGCCGTACTTGCCCTTGCCCAGGTACTGTTCCTTCAGTTCGAATTCGGCCCGCTCGAGCATCGACTGGTCGAAGATGCGCCCTTCGCCGAAGCCGACCTGCATCAGCGACTTGGTGATCGCCTTGGAATCGAACTCGCGCATGCCGTTGAACGTGACCGACGCGATGGTCGGGCGTTCCTGGACGACGACCACCACGACGTCATTGTCGGTCTGGATCTGCACGTCGCTGAAGAAGCCCGTGCCGTACAGGCGGCGCACCGCCTCGGTGGCGTCGGCTTCCGTGAATTGCTCGCCGACCTTGACCGGCAAATAGCCGAACACGGTGCCGGCGTCGGTGCGCTGAATGCCTTCTACGCGGATATCCCGCACGACAAAAGGGTCGAACGCATGAGCCAGGGCCGGCATGAGCAGCGCGGCGAGCAGGCTCGGCATGATGCCCTTTTTGTGATGAAACATCCGAAAAGACATGTCCTTGGCTATCCTAGGTCGAGCAAATGGCGGAGGATTTTATTCGATCGCCCGTCAAGTGAACAGGCGCGCGAAATCATTGAACAGGGCCAGCCCCATCAGCCCGGCCAGCAGGCCGATGCCGGCGCGCTGGCCGATGTCGATCCATCGATCGGGCGGCGGGCTGCCACGCACAATTTCGACGAGATAGTACAGCAGATGTCCGCCGTCGAGCATCGGGATCGGCAACAGGTTCAGTACGCCGAGGCTGATGCTGATGAGCGCCAGATAGGCGATATAGGCCGCAATGCCGATGCGCGCGGTCTGCCCCGCATAATCGGCGATGGTCACCGGACCACTGATATTGCGCCAGGAAACCTCGCCGATCACCATGCGGCCCATCATGCGCAGCGACAGCCACGCGGTATCCCAGGTGCGTACCGTGGCCCGCCATATACTCTCGAACACACCGTAACGGACGGTCACCATGGGCAGGTCGCCGCCAAGCTGCACGCCGATGCGGCCGATGGCCTGCCCCTGCGCCGTTTCGGGCCGCGGCACCACGGTCAGCGACACGCGCGCGCCGTCGCGCAACAGCGCCAGGGACAGCGGCTGGCCGGGGTGCTGCTGGATGATACGCACCAATTCGGCGGTATCGGGCTCGGCGGTGGCCCCGACGGCGACAATACGGTCGCCCTCGCGCAGGCCTGCCTGTTCGCCGGCGCCGCCGGCGATGACCTCGCGCACGATGGGCTTGGGCGGCGCCATGCGCAGCCCGGTGTCGGCCAGGGGGTCGCCCTGCGCCGGGTCCATGCGGTTGCCGGGCACCTGCAGCGCGAGCCGGTTGGTGCCGCCATCGGCGGTGCGGACCTCGATCTCGGCCTGGCCACCCGCCGACAGCACGTCGAGCAGGCGCCAGCGGGCGTCGTTCCAGGACGCGACCTCGCGGCCGTCAATGGCCAGGAGGCGGTCGCCAGCGCGGAAACCCGCCTGCTCGGCCGGCGTGCCGGCCACCGGCGCGGCGATCACGGCGGCAGGCTCTTCGGTGCCGGCCAGATTGAGCCCGGCGTAGAGCATCACTGCCAGGGCCAGGTTGAACAGCGGCCCGGCCGCCACGATGGCGATGCGACGCCCTACCGGCTGGGTATTGAACGACTGGGCCGCCAGCGCCGGCGGCGCGCCCGGGGGAGGATCGTCCTGCATCTTGACGTAGCCGCCCAGGGGAATGGCGGAGACGGCCCATTCCGTGCCCTGGCGGTCGACGCGGCGCAGCAGGACCCGGCCGAAGCCCACCGAAAAGCGCAGCACGCGCACGCCGCACAGGCGCGCCACCCAGTAGTGGCCCAGCTCGTGGAACGTGATGAGGATGCCCAGGGCAACGATGAAGGCAAGCAGGGTGAAAAGCATGGATGGACTCTGTGGGCCGGAACGCGTCAGGCCAGGCCGAGATTGCCTGCATAGGCGCGCGCCTCGGCGTCGAATGCCAGGACGTCGGCCAGGCTATCGAGCGTAACAGAAGACTGCCGCTGCTGCCATTCCAGGGCGGCCGTGATGACGCGGGGAATCCAGGTGTAGCGCAGCCGCCCCGACAGGAAGGCCTCCACGGCGATTTCATTGGCGGCATTCAACGCGACGCAGGCGGCCTGGCCGGCCCGCAGGGCGTCGAATGCCAGGCCCAGGCACGGAAAGCGCTGCAGGTCGGGCGTTTCGAATTCCAGCCGGCCGCAGCGCGCCAGGTCGAGCGGCCCCACCCCGCTGGCCAGCCGGTCGGGAAAACCCAGGCCATAGGCAATGGGCGTGCGCATGTCGGGCTGGCCCAATTGGGCCAGCACCGAGCCATCCTCGTATTCGACCAGCGAGTGGACCACGCTCTGGGGGTGGATCAGGACTTCGATGCGGTCGGCCGGCATGGCAAACAGCCAGTGCGCCTCGATGACTTCCAGCCCTTTGTTGAGCATGGTGGCCGAATCGACCGAGATCTTGCGGCCCATGCTCCAGTTGGGGTGGGCACAGGCCTGTTCGGGCGTGACCTCGTGCAGGTCTTGCGGGTCGTGGCGCCGGAAAGGCCCTCCCGACGCGGTCAGCAGCAGCCGGCGCACGCCGCGCGCGGGCTGGTCCGGCGCGCCAGCCCGTTCGCCGTGCGGCAGGCACTGGAAAATGGCGTTGTGTTCGCTGTCGATGGGCAGCAGCTCGGCGCCATGCTCGCGCACCGCGCGCATGAACAGCCCGCCAGCGGCCACCAGCGCCTCCTTGTTGGCCAGCAGCACGCGCTTGCCGGCACCCGCGGCGCCAAGCGCCGCCGGCAGGCCGGCGGCGCCCACGATGGCCGCCATGACCGTGTCGCAGCCGTCGTCGGCCGCGGTGTCGGCCAGCGCCTGCGCGCCGACGCGGATCTCCGGCGCAGGCCGTCCCGCCGGCCAGGCGGCCAGGAAGCGCCGGCGCGCGGCCTCGTCGGGCACAACCACCACCGCCGCCCCGCTGCCGGCGGCCTGCTCCGCCAGGCGTTCCATGCGGCTGTGCGCCGACAGCGCATGCACTTTCAGCCGCTCGGGATGGCGGGCGATGACGTCCAGGGTGCTTTCCCCGATGGAGCCGGTGGAGCCCAGGACGGCGACGCGTTGGAAACGACTCAAAACGACACTCCAGACAACAGGAACGCGACGGGCGCCACCGGCAGGATGGCGTCGATGCGATCGTAGACTCCGCCATGGCCGGGCAGCAGCGCGCTGGAATCTTTGCGGCCGGCCCGGCGCTTGAGCAGCGACTCGAACAGGTCGCCCACGATGGACAGGATGCCCAGGACCGCGGCGGCGGGCAGCGCCAGCCACAGCGACCAGCGTTCGACCAGCGCATGGCCGAAGCTGCCCGTCCATAGACTGGACAGGCCCACCCAGGCCACCGCGGCCAGCACGCCCGCCACTGCGCCGGCGATGGTCTTGCCAGGGCTGACCCTGGGCGCCAGTTTACGCTTGCCGAAGGCCCGGCCGGCGAAATACGCGGCGATGTCGGCCACCCATACCAGCGCCAGCAGCGACACCACGAAGGCGCCGCCGCGCGCCATGAAAAGCAGCGCCAGGACAGCCCACGCGGCCAGCACCGCGGGCACGCAGAACAGCGACCACGCGGCGCTGGCCGGCGGCGCGTCGGCCCGCCCGCGCACCACCGCCGTGCCGGCTCCCAGCACCCAGGCCAGCGACACGAGCGGCACCAGCCAGCGCACCACCGCGACCTGCGGTCCCAGGCCGGCCGGGGCGCCGGACAACCAGGCCCAGGCGAGCCACAGCATGGCCGCCAGCAGCGCGGCGGCCCCGCCGACGCACAGCGCGCGCGATGGCGGCTGGGGCGCGGTCAGCCGCAGCCATTCCCAGCAGGCGCACGCGGCCGCCACCGCCAGCAGCGCCACGAACCACCACGGATTGCCGCTGGCCAGCGCGGCCGCCAGCACCGCCAGCAGGACCACAGCGGTCACGACGCGTTGTCCGAGCATGGGGAGTCTCCGTAGGGATCAGCGCGCGGCGCCGTCGCGCAATTGCGCGCTGGTACGGCCGAAGCGGCGTTCACGGTTGCGGTACCACTCGAATGCCGCGTCGAGCTCGGCCGCGCCGAAATCGGGCCAGTATTGGTCGGTGAAATACAGCTCGGTATAGGCGAGCTGCCAGATCAGGAAATTGGAAATGCGCTGTTCGCCGCCGGTGCGGATGAACAGGTCGGGCTCGGGCGCCCAGGCCATGGAGAGATGGGCGGCCAGATGCTGCTCGTCGATGCGCCGCGGGTCGCGCGCCAGGTCGGGGTTCTGCGCCAGCATGGCACGCGTGGCCTGCAGGATGTCCCAGCGGCCGCCATAGTTGGCCGCCACGGACAGGTGCAGGCGGTCGTTCTGCGCGGTGCGCGCCTGGGCCTCGGCGATCAGCCCCTGCAGCCGCGGCTCGAAGCGCGACATGTCGCCCACTACGTGCAGGCGCACCCCCTGCTCGTTGAGCTTGTCGACCTCGCGCTCGAGCGCCTGCACGAACAGGCGCATGAGCAACGAGACTTCTTCGGCCGGGCGCCGCCAGTTCTCGGAGCTGAAGGCGAACAGGGTCAGGTAGCGCACGCCGCGCCGGCCGCAGGCCTCGACCACCCGGCGCACCGCCTGTACGCCCTTGGCGTGCCCGGCCGTGCGCGGCAGGTGGCGCTGCGTGGCCCAGCGGCCGTTGCCGTCCATGATGATGGCAACGTGCTCGGGAATGGCCTGGGTGGGAGGGATTGCCTGTGTGGAACTGATAGCCATGAGCTGGGAACGTCGTGCCGAAGAGGTCCGGGATGGGCCTGAGGAACCTAAAGAACCACGCCGCCGGGCCGACTCCGCACTCGCCAGGCGAGTTGCAGCGCGGCGTGGGCGGCGCGTGGCATCGGCACCTGGCGCAAATTATACGGTCATGATTTCCGCTTCTTTCTGGGCGATGAGCTTGTCGATCTCGGTCACGTGGCGATCGGTGAGCTTCTGGATGTCGTCCTGGGCGCGGCGCTCGTCGTCTTCGGAGATTTCTTTGTCCTTGACCAGCTTCTTGAGCGCTTCGTTGGCCTCGCGGCGCAGGTTGCGCACGGCGATCTTGGCATCCTCGCCCTCGCTCTTGACCACCTTGGTCAGGTCGCGGCGGCGCTCTTCGGTCAGGGCGGGCATCGGCACGCGGATGCTGTCGCCCATGGCCATGGGATTCAGGCCCAGGTCGGACTCGCGGATGGCCTTCTCGATGGCCGCCGCCATGGGCTTCTCGTAGGGCTGCACGCTGATGGTGCGCGCATCGACCAGGTTCACATTGGCGACCTGGCTCACGGGCACGGGCGAGCCGTAGTACTCGACCTGCACATGGTCGAGGATGCCGGTATGGGCGCGCCCGGTGCGGATCTTGGACAAGTTGACTTTGAGCGTATCAAGCGACTTGGCCATCCTGGTTTCGGCGGATTTGCGGATTTCTGCGACGCTCATGGGAATTTCCTCTGCTTAAACGTGTACCAGTGTGCCTTCGTCTTCGCCGCTGGCGGCTCGCTTGAGCGCGCCGGACTTGTTGATCGAAAACACCTTGATGGGCAATTTCTGGTCGCGGCACAGCGCGAAGGCCGTGGCGTCCATGACCTCGAGCCGGCGCACGATGGCCTCGTCGAAGCTGATGCGCGTGTAGCGCGTGGCGGTCGGATCCTTGTTGGGATCGGCGCTGTAGATGCCGTCGACCTTGGTCGCCTTGAGCACGATCTCGGCGCCGATCTCCGCGCCGCGCAGCGCGGCCGCGGTGTCGGTGGTGAAGAAGGGGTTGCCCGTGCCGGCCGCGAAAATGACGACCTTGCCCTCTTCCAGGTAGCGCAGCGCCTTGGGGCGGATGTAGGGCTCGACCACCTGGTCGATGTTCAGCGCCGACTGCACGCGCGTGTCGACGTTCTTGTGCTTGAGGGCGTCCTGCAGCGCCAGGGCGTTCATGATGGTGGCCATCATGCCCATGTAGTCCGCAGTCGCGCGGTCCATGCCCTGCGCGCCCGGAGCAACGCCGCGGAAAATGTTGCCGCCACCGATGACGATGGCCAGCTCTACGCCCAGCGCGACCACTTCGGCGATCTCGTCGGTCATGCGCACGATGGTGCCGCGATTGATGCCGAAGGCATCCTCGCCCATCAGCGCCTCGCCGGAAAGTTTGAGAAGAACCCGTTTGTATGATCTGCTGGTCATAGGTGATGTCCCGGAGAACGATCCGACGAAAGTGTAAGACAAGAAATGGGGCCGGACTAGATTTTTCTAGCCGGCCCCAGGTACCACGACCGATCAGGCGCGACCGGCGGCGGCAGCGGCGACCTCGGCGGCGAAGTCGCTGGTCTTCTTCTCGATGCCCTCGCCCACCACGAACAGCACGAACTTGCTGATCGAGGCGTTCTTTTCCTTGAGCATCTGCTCGACGCTCTGCTTGTCGTTCTTGACGAACGGCTGCGACAGGAGCGTGACTTCCTTCAGGAACTTCTGCACCGAACCCTCGACCATCTTGGCGACGATCTCGGCGGGCTTGCCCGATTCGGCGGCCTTCTGCTCGGCGACCGAGCGCTCGGCGGCGATGTCGGCGGCCGGCACGCCTTCGGCACTCAGGGCCTTGGGTTTGGTTGCGGCGATGTGCATGGCCAGGTCCTTGCCCACTTCCTCGGCGCCGGCGTACTCGACCAGCACGCCGATCTTGCCGCCGTGCACGTAGCTGGCCAGGGCGTTGGGGGTCTCGATGCGCTCGAAGCGGCGCACGGAGATGTTCTCGCCGATCTTGCCGATCAGGGCGGTGCGGGTGGTTTCGACCGTGCCCTCGCCCAGCGGCAGCGCCGACAGCGCGGCCACGTCGGCCGGCTTCTGGGTGGTGACCAGTTCGGCCAGCGTGTTCACAAAAGCGACGAAATCGTCGTTCTTGGCCACGAAGTCGGTCTCGCAGTTGACCTCGATGACGGCGCCCTGCTTGGCGTCGGCCGAGATGTACAGGCCGATCAGGCCCTCGGCGGTGACGCGCGCGGCGGCCTTGCTGGCCTTGTTGCCCAGCTTGACGCGCAGGATTTCCTCGGCGCGGGCCAGGTCGCCTTCGGCTTCGGTCAGGGCCTTCTTGCACTCCATCATGGGCGCGTCGGTCTTCTCGCGCAGTTCCTTGACGAGGGCGGCGGTAATTTCAGCCATGGTTGCTCCAATTTCGCTAAGACATGCCCCGGCACGACCGGGGCACATGGTTTGAATCGACTGGGCGCCCGCGGCGGCGGGCGGCGAGACGGGAGCCCGTCTCGGGATCTGCGCCGGCGGGGGCGGCCGCGGGACGGTTGCCCGCCCGCCGCGGCCAGCCCGCCGGCGCTACCGGGCTCAGCCCTGGTTGTCCTGCACTTCGACGAACTCTTCCGAGCCTTCGCCGCCTTCTTCGACCAGGCCGTTCAGGTTCTGCTCGCGGCCTTCCAGGACGGCGTCGGCGATGCCCTTGGCGTACAGCGCGATGGCCTTGGCCGAGTCATCGTTGCCGGGAATGACGTAGTCGATGCCTTCGGGCGAGTGGTTGGTGTCGACCACAGCCACGACCGGGATGCCCAGCGTGCGGGCCTCGGCGACGGCGATCTTGTGGTAGCCCACGTCGATGACGAACAGCGCGTCGGGCAGGCCGTTCATGTCCTTGATGCCGCCGATCGACTTGTTCAGCTTGTCCAGTTCGCGCTGGAACAGCAGGCCTTCCTTCTTGATCATGCGCTCGGCGCCGCCGTCGGCGATGACGGCTTCCATGTCCTTCAGGCGCTTGACCGAGGTCTTGACCGTCTTGAAGTTGGTCAGCATGCCGCCCAGCCAGCGGGCGTCGACGTAAGGCATGCCGCAGCGGGCGGCTTCGGCGGCGACCAGCTCACGGGCGGCCCGCTTGGTGCCGACGAACAGGATGTTGCCGCCGCGCGCGGCCAGCTGCTTCACGAACTTGGTGGCGTCCTGGTACTTGGCCACCGTCTGCTCGAGGTTGATGATGTGAATCTTGTTGCGATGGCCGAAGATATAGGGGGCCATCTTGGGGTTCCAATAGCGGGTCTGGTGACCGAAGTGGACGCCAGCTTCCAGCATTTCGCGCATAAGGGACATGAGTTTCTCCGAGGGTTGGTTCTTGCACTACGCCTGTACCGGCCATACGGCACGGCCGGCACCCTGGGTGGCATAGCGCGCGATTTCCTGACAATCAGGATGGACAAGCCCGAAACCGGCAGGCCGATCGCCATGCTGCGGCGAACGAACCCAGACGGCCGTGGCGGCCAGGGCCTACAATGTGCATTCATGCAGGGCCCCTGCCGCCAAGGCAATGCCAGCCAACGCCTGCAACATGTGGCTTTGCGGCGTGTTGCAACATGCAACACCACACGCGAACCACACGCAATACCACGCAGCGCGGCTGGCTTTGCCCCCGGTTTTTTAGGCAAGCCTATAATTCTACTATTTTTTCACCCAGTCACTCAAGCCAATACATGGGCATCGTTACCAATCCCGCCGATCTGGACAAAATGCGCGCGGCCTGCCAGACCGCCGCGCAAATCCTCGATTTCATCACCCCTTACGTCAAGCCGGGCGTCACCACGGGCGAGCTCGACCGCCTGTGCCTGGAATACCTGACCGACGAGCTGAAGGTGAAATCGGCCACGGTGGGCTACGCGCCGCCGGGCTACCCGCCCTTCCCGGGCGCCATCTGCACCTCGGTCAACCACCAGGTCTGCCACGGCATCCCGGGCGACAAGGTGCTGAAGAACGGCGATTCGCTCAATATCGATGTCACCATCATCAAGGACGGCTGGTTCGGCGACACCAGCCGCATGTACCACGTCGGCGAGCCGACGATCCAGTCGCGCCGCCTGGCCGAGGTCACTTTCGAGTGCATGTGGAAAGGCATCCAGCAGGTGCGCAACGGCGCCACGCTGGGCGACGTGGGCCATGCCATCCAGAAGCACGCCGAGGCCAACGGCTATTCGGTGGTGCGCGAGTTCTGCGGCCACGGCATCGGCCAGCGCTTCCACGAAGACCCCCAGGTGCTGCACTACGGCAAGCCGGGCAGCGGCGTGCGCCTGACCACCGGCATGATCTTCACCATCGAGCCGATGATCAACGCCGGCCGCCGCGAGATCCGCCAGTTGGCCGACGGCTGGACGGTAGTGACGCGCGATCACAGCCTGTCGGCCCAGTGGGAGCACACCATCGTCGTGACCGACACCGGGTATGAGGTGCTGACGCTGTCGCCCGGCGTGCGCCAGCCGCCCGCCTTCGTGACCGAACCGCTGGTCTTGCCGGCCGCCTGAGCGCGCCCGCATGAACGCCGCCGCCCTGCCTACGTTGCCCGGCCTGCGCGAGCGGCTGCAAACCGCGCGCCGGGCCGCCATCGCGCAATTCCGCCAGCACCGCCGCCCCGATACGCTGCTGGGCGACTTGCGGCGGATCGTCGACCAGGCGCTGCGCGACCTGCTCAAGCTGCACCCGCTGCCGGCCGGGGCCACGCTGGCTGCGGTGGGCGGCTATGGCCGCGGCGAACTGTATCCCCATTCCGACGTCGACCTCCTGATCCTGCTGCCGCACGCGCCCGCGCCCGCCGATGCCGGCGCCATCGAGCGCCTGGTCGCGGCCCTGTGGGACCTGGGCCTGGAGCCGGGGCACAGCGTGCGCACCCTGGCCGATTGCGAACAGGAAGCCCAGGCCGACATCACGGTCGAGACCGCCCTGCTGGAATCGCGCTGGCTGGCTGGCAGCCGCGCCCTGATGAAACAATTCGAGGCCGCCATCCAGGCGCAGCTGGACGCGGCCGCTTTTTTCCAGGCCAAGCGGGTCGAGATGCAACAGCGCCACGCCCGCTACCAGGAAACACCATACGCGCTGGAACCCAATTGCAAGGAATCTCCCGGCGGGCTGCGCGATTTGCAGGTCATCCTGTGGATGGCGCGGGCCGCGGGCTTTGGCCGCAACTGGCGCGAAGTGGCCCAGGCGGGCCTGCTGACGCCGTCCGAGGCGCGCGACCTGCGCCGCGCCGAACAGGCATTCAAGCGCCTGCGCATCGAACTGCACCTGCTGACCGGCCGCCGCGAGGATCGCGTGCTGTTCGACCTGCAGCCCGGGCTGGCCGAGGTGTATGGCATCCAGGCCACGGCCACGCGGCGCGCCAGCGAGCTGCTGATGCAGCGCTATTACTGGGCGGCGCGGCTGGTGACGCAGCTCAATGCCATCCTGGTGCCGAACATCGAGGAACGCCTGTTCCCGCGGCCCGATACCGGCGCCCGCGACATCGACGACGATTTCCGCAACCTGCGCGACCGCCTCGACATCGTGCGCGACGACGCGTTCGAGCGCAACCCGACGCTGCTGCTGCGCGCTTTCCTCGTGATGCAGCAGCACGCCGAACTGACCGGCATGTCGCCGCGCACACTGCGCGCCATCTGGCACTCGCGCCATCGCATCGACGCGCAGTTCCGCCGCAATCCGGTCAACCGCAAGCTGTTCCTGCAGATCCTGCAGCAGCCGCGCGGCATCGTGCACGAGCTGCGGCGCATGACCATGCTGAACATCCTGCCGCGCTACCTGCCGGTGTTCCGGCGCATTGTCGGGCAGATGCAGCACGACCTGTTCCATGTGTACACGGTGGACCAGCACACGCTGGCGGTGGTGCGCAACATCCGGCGCTTCACCATGCCGGAGCACGCCCAGGAGTACCCGCTGGCCAGCCAGCTCATCGCCAGTCTCGAGCGCCACTGGCTGCTCTACGTGGCGGCGCTGTTCCACGACATCGCCAAGGGCCGCGGCGGCGACCATTCCGAACTGGGCGCGCGCGACGTGCGCCGCTTCGCCCACGACCATGGGTTGGAGCCGGAGGACGCGGACTTGGTGGAATTCCTGGTGCGCCACCACCTGCTGATGTCGGCCGTGGCCCAGAAGCGCGACCTGTCCGACCCCGCCGTGATCAAGCAGTTCGCCGCCACGGTAGGCAACGAGCGCCACTTGACGGCGCTGTACCTGCTGACCGTCGCCGACATACGCGGCACCAGCCCGAAGGTCTGGAACGCCTGGAAAGGCAAGCTGCTCGAGGACCTGTACCGCCTGACGCTGGCCACCCTGGGCGGCTCGCCCGCCGATACGCACACCGTGCTGACCGAGCGCAAGGAAGAAGCCGCCCGGCTGACCCGGCTGGCGGGCCTGCGCGACGATGCCCGCGAGGCCTTCTGGAACCAGCTCGACGTGGCCTATTTCCTGCGCCACGACGCCTCGGACATCGCCTGGCACACCCGCCACCTGTACTACCAGGTGGCGCCCGACGGCCCGGTGGTGCGGGCGCGGCCCACCGAACATGGCGAGGGCTTGCAGGTGATGGTCTACACGCGCGATGTCCCGGAACTGGTGGTGGCGATTTGCGCCTATTTCGACGCCAAGTCGCTCGGCATCCAGGACGCGCGCATCCATACGACGCGGCATGGGTGGGCGCTGGACAGCTTCATCGTCCTGCCGCCCGAAGGCAGCACCGACCTGCGCGCCCAGGCCGCGCTGGTCGAGCACGAGCTGGCCGAACGCCTGCGCGACCCGCATGACACGGCTGGTCCGCGTGGCGCCTATGGCGCCCCGGTGCGGCGGCGCCAGTCGCGCATTTCCAAGGTATTCCCGGTGATGCCGCAAGCCGAGCTGCAGCCGGACGAACACAGCCAATCATGGCGGCTGTCGGTGACGGCCACCGACCGGCCCGGCCTGCTGCACGCCCTGACGCGGGTGTTCGCCGAACATGGCGTGAGCGTCGGCATGGCCAAGATCATGACCCTGGGCGACCGCGTCGAGGACGTATTCATCATCACCGGCTCGGCCCTCGAGCGCCCGCGCACCCAGATGCAATTCGAGCGCGCGGTGCTCGACGCCCTGGCCGGCGACCACATCCAGCAACGCGCGGCCTGACTAGCCGGGCGGGTGACAGGTACCTGACACCCCACAGCGACACCGTCTCCATGGGCAGGCCGCCTCACAGGGGGCAGACACCTGCATGCAGGCGCCTGCATGGCCTCCATTTGCCTGCAGCCCGGCCGGCTCAGGCGGCGGCGCGGCGCTGGCGTCGGGCCTGCTCGAGGCGGGCGGCCGCGTCGCGCAGGGCGGTGCGCACGCCCTCTTCCACCACCGGGTGGTAGAACGGCATGTCGAGCATCTGCGCCACAGTCAACTGCTGCTGCGCGGCCCAGGCCAGCAGGTGGCCGATGTGCTCGGCGGACGGCCCGACCATCTCGGCGCCCAGGAAGCGCCCGGAATCGATGTCGGCGTAGACATGCAGCATGCCCTTGTTCTTCAGCATGACGCGCGAGCGCCCCTGGTCGCCGAAATCGACCTCGCCGGTCACGAAGCCGCCGGACGGCAGCCGCCCGTATGAAGCACCGACCAGGGCAATCTGCGGATCCGAGAACACCACGCCGAGCGGCGCGCGGCGCTGGCCCGGCCGGACATCCGGATAGCGGGCGGCGTTCATCCCGGCAATGCGGCCTTCGTCCGCCGCTTCGTGCAGCAAAGGCACGTCGGCATTGGCATCGCCGGCGATGAAGATGGCCGATTCGCCCGCCTGCATGGTGGTCCGGTCGAACTCGGGCACCCCGCGGCTGTCGAGCGGCAGGCTGGTCCGGTGCAAATCCAGGCGGTCGACGTTGGGGCGCCGTCCGGTCGCGACCAGCGCATAATCGAAGCGCTCGGTGCGCTCGGTATTGTCGAGCGCCACATAGCGCACTTCGACCTCATCGTCGACCCGCTGGGTGGACAGGACGCGCGCATCCGGGTCCAGGTAGAACTCGTCCTGGAAAATGCGGCGCGCGCGCTGGCGCACCACCGGGTCGGCCAGGCCGCCCAGGCTGCCGCTGACGCCGAACACCCGCACGCGCACGCCCAGCCGCGCCAGCGCCTGGCCCAGCTCGAGTCCGATGACGCCGGGCCCGAACACGGCCACGCTGCGCGGGAGGTCCTGCCAGGCGAACACGTCGTCGTTGACCACCAGGCGGTCGCCCAGCGCCGCGAACGACGCCGGCACCGACGGACGCGAGCCGGTAGCGATCACGACGCTGGCGGCATGCACCTCGACCCGGTCATCCACGCGCAACGCAGTGTCCGAGACGAAACGCGCGTAGCCGGCCAGCTTGTCTTCGGCCGGGATATTCTCCACGCCTTCGAGCACGAAGCCGACGAAGCGATCGCGTTCCCGGCGCACGCGCTCCATGACTGCGCGGCCATCGATACGCACCTTGCCATCCACATGTACGCCGAATGGCGCGCCATGCGCCGCGGCATGCGCCGCTTCGGCGGCGGCGATCAGCAGCTTGGAGGGCATGCAGCCGACCCGGGCGCAGGTCGTGCCATAAGGTCCGCCCTCGATCACCACCGCGCGCTTGCCGGCGGCGCGGGCCGCCCGATAGGCGGCCAGGCCGGCCGTGCCGGCGCCGATGACGGCGATATCGGTATGCAAAGTATCCATGACTGTTCCAGGCTGAAGCCCACGCCGCGGGCGTTCGCCCGCGGCCAGCCGCAACGGCGGCTGCGGGCGCGAGAGAGAAAAATGATGAGATGGCGGCGGCCCGCGCCAGGCGGGCCGCCATGGCCGTCAAGCCAGGTGGGCCTTCAGGTCGTCCAGGCCGCCGATCAGCTTGCCGTTGATGAAGACCTGGGGCGCGGTGGCCTTGCCGGACACGGCACCAATGACCCGGCCACGGACCTTGTGGTCCAGCGGGATCTCGAGCGCATCGTAGCCCTTGTCGGCCAGCAGCGCCTTGGCTTCCACGCAGAACGGGCAGCCGGGCTTGGAGAACACCACGACCTGGTCCGGCTTCTTGGCGTCCGGCGCGATGTAGGCCAGCATGGTGTCGGCGTCCGACACTTCGAACGGGTCGCCTTCCTTCTGGGGCTCGATGAACATCTTTTCGATCACGCCGTCCTTGACCAGCATCGAGTAGCGCCAGCTGCGCTTGCCGAAGCCGAGGTCGCGCTTGTCGACCAGCATGCCCATGCCTTCGGTGAAGTCGCCGTTGCCGTCGGGCAGCAGCGTGATATTGGCCGACTCCTGGTCCTTGGCCCATTCGTTCATCACGAACGTGTCGTTGACCGAAACGCACACGATACTGTCGACGCCGGCCTCGCGGAAAGCGGGCGCCAGCTCGTTGAAGCGCGGCAGGTGGGTGGACGAGCAGGTCGGCGTGAACGCGCCCGGCAGCGAAAAGACCACCACGGTCTTGTTCTTGAACAGGTCGTCGGTGGTGACCTGTTTCCAGTCATTGCCCTGGCGCACAGGGAAGGTCACGTTGGGAACGCGTTGGCCTTCGCGGTTTTGCAGCATTCGATCATCTCCTTGGGTTGGCATTGGTGGAATGACCACCATGGAGAGAATGATAAATACACACTATCAATATATCAAATTTAATTATTTTAATAAATTGATAGCCAAGGCCAATCAGCCGCGCCCTGGCACTCAGCCGATCAGCTGGGGTTCATAGCCGGCGTCGACGATGGCGGCGCGCACGCGCTCCACGTCGGCCGCGCCGTCCACGGTGACGCGGTGGGCGGCAAGATCGGCCGCCACGCGCGCGCCGGGCACGGCCTGCTGCACCGCCGTCGTAATGGACTGCACGCAGTGGCCGCAGGACATATCGGGCACATTGAACTGGATGGACATGGTGGGCTCCTTCAGAAGAAATGGCCGCGGTGAACAGCGGCAACGGAGATCAGCTTAAACCTTCCCATAATGGCAAAGTCAAGCCTATAATGCATTCAACCTTCCCATCATGGAAAGGATGCCGCCCTGCTCTGGCGGCGCCTGCGCACCTATCGCGCAGCTTCAACACCCTTTCGCGAGGAGCCCGCCATGACCATGAATATCGGAGAGGCCGCGCGAGCCTCCGGCATCTCGGCCAAGATGATCCGCTACTACGAGAGCATCGGCCTGGTCGGCCCGGCCATGCGCACGGAATCGGGCTATCGGGTATATGGCGACAACGACCTGCATACGCTCAGGTTCGTGCGCCGCGCGCGCGACCTGGGCTTTTCGGTCGAACAGATGCACGAGCTGCTGGCGCTATGGCGCGACCGCGGCCGCGCCAGCGCCGACGTCAAGCGCATCGCGCTGCGCCATGTCGAGGGACTGGAACGCAAGGCGGCGGAACTGCAGCAGATGGCCGACACGCTGAAGCACCTGGCGCGTCACTGCCATGGCGACAACCGGCCGGACTGCCCGATCATCCAGGAGCTGGGCGCCGACTAAGGCTTGTCGCCCTGGACGCCGCCCCGGCCTGGCCGCGCCGGGCTGCCAGTTGGCGGCTACGCCGCTTCCTGGCCTTTCAGGCGGGCCTGGGCCTGGACCGCCAGGACCTCGCCGGCCGGCAGCGATTCGAACACCGCGATCGATTCCACATGGCCGGTGTGGGGGAACATGTTGATCACGCCGGCGCTCTTGAGCACGTAGCCGCCCTCGTGCGCCATGATGGCCGCATCGCGCGCCAGCGTGGCCGGGTTGCACGACACGTACACAATGCGGACCGGACGCTCGCGCGGCGCCAGCTGCGCCAGCGCCTGCGCCACCGCCTGGGCCCCCTCGCGGGGAGGATCGATCAGCATGCGGTCGAAATGGCCGAGCCCGCGCAGCCAGTCGGCGTCTACCTCGAACAAGTTCAAGGTGGCGAAACTCGTGCGCCCTTCCAGCCCGTGGCGCTGGGCGGCGGCCAGGGCGCGGTCGGTCAGGGCCTTGCTGCCTTCGACGCCCACGGCTTCGCGGGCCCGCGTGGCCAGCGGCAGGGTGAAATTGCCCAATCCGCAGAACAGGTCGGCTACCCGGTCCTTGGGCTGCACATCGAGCAGCATGAGCGCGCGCGACACCATGGCCCGGTTGATCGCGTGGTTGACCTGCGTGAAGTCGGTGGGCCGGTACGGCATGCGCAGGCCGAACTCGGGCATGGTGTAGCACAGCGCATCGGCATGCGCCGGCTCGAGCGGATGGACCGTGTCGGGGCCCTTCGGCTGCAGCCACCACTGCACGGCATACTCGGCGGCAAAGGCGCGCAGCACCTCCAGGTCGCGATCGGTGAGCGGCTCGAGGTGGCGCAGCACCAGCACCGTGACGCCCTCGCCCAGCGCCACTTCGATCTGCGGCATGCGGTCGGGCGCCGACATGGCGGCGATCATGGCGCGCAGCGGCATCAGCATGCCGCTCACGTGCGCCGGCAGCACATGGCATTCGCGCATGTCGGCCACGTAGCTGCTCTTGCGTTCATGAAACCCCACCAGCACGCCGCCTTTCTTGGGCACGACCCGCACCGACAGGCGCGCGCGATAGCGATAGCCCCAGGTGGGTCCGTGCAACGGCGGCAGCACGCGCTGCGGGCGCAGTTTGCCGACATGCCAGAAAGTGTCTTCCAGCGCGCGCTGCTTGATCGCCACCTGGGCGGTGGGTTCCAGGTGCTGCATGGCACAGCCGCCGCACACGCCGAAGTGCGGACAGCGCGGCGCCACCCGCAGCGCGGCGGGCCGCAGGATGTCTTCGACCCGGGCGATCTCGTACGAGGGCTTGCGCCGCACCGTCTGCGCGGTGACGCGCTCGGTGGGCAACGCGCCCTCGACGAACACCACCTTGCCGTCGCGGCGGGCGATTCCCCGGGCCTCCAGGTCCAGGGACTCGATATTCAGTACTTCGGCCATCTCTCTTGCAATCCAGGCATTTACAGGCAACCGGGCATTGTAAAAGAGGACGGCGGAATCCGCCGCGACCGGCGCGGGCGCGCCTTTGGGCGTGAGCCGCCCCTAGAACGAACGGGCCACCGAGAAAACTGCCCCCAGCCGGCCGGACGGATGGCCATTCTTGGTCGGCAGCCAGTTGTCGGCCGACGCGCCCACCGCGGCCAGCCCGAGCACCCAGCCGTTCAGGTCCTTGGTCACGCCCAGCTTGTAGTCGACATAGTGGCCGATGGCGTCCCCGTCCATGTCGACCTGCTGCTTCAGCTTCTGGTAGCCCACGTGGGCCACCAGGCCCCAGCCATCGCCCAGGTCGAAATTGGCGGTGCCGTCCAGGTACCAGGTGCCTTTGCTGTCCGGGGTGCTGAAGAAGTCGCTGGGGGTATAGGAGTATTTCAGCGAGTAGCTGCCGTAGCTCAGCCCTACATACAAGTCCGTGTTGTTGTAATTGCCCCCCTTGGGCGAGGAGGAACCGGGATAGTAGTAGTACAGCGCCCCGACATCCAGGCCCAGGCCATGCCCGAGCTCGCCCTTCCAGCCGCCGTAGAAGTCCATTTCCAGGTTGCCCTCGGGGAACACGAAATCGGAGACATTCGAGTTCCAGTTGCCCAGGTAGAAGCCCGAGCTGTGCGCCAGGTCGAACCCTACTTGCACCGCCGGGCGGAAGTTGGTCTGCGAATAGCCGCGGAACCGGTAGTCGCTGACAATGGCGGCATTGCCGCTGAGCGAAAAACCCGCGCCCAGGTCGGTGGGCTCGGCGTGGGCGGACACGGTAGCGGCGGCGAGGACGGCCAGGGGCAAGGCAGGCAGGGAGCGTTTCATGGTGCGGGATCCTGTGCGGAAGTCGCGCGCGGCGGGACTGCCGCGCCCGGCGGCCGGCTGTCATGGAAATGTCACCGGCTCGCCCCGCTTGAAGCAGCTTCCGTGCCAACTCCGGCGCCGGGCAGCAACTGCCCCTGACACCCCCGGGCAAGCACCGCGCCGGTGCGCCGACTGCCCGGTCCGCACCCATTCGAGGCAGCCGGGGCGCGCATGCGCCAGGTTGGCGAAAAAAAGCCGCGCGGCGGGATGCCGCGCGGCGGATGGCGCGGCATCCCGCCGCGCCCTGCGTGCTACCGGATCAATTGGACTGGGCGGCCCCGCCGGCCGAGGCCTGGCCAGCGTCCTGGCGCGCGTCACGGTTCGCCCGGCGCTCCTGCATCTTGGCCCGGCGCTCCTGCATCTTGGCCCGGCGCTCCTGCATCCTGGCGTGGCGCTCCTTGACGATTTCGGTGATTTGCTGGCGCTGGCCGTCATTCAGGCCATCCCAGGCGGCCAGCCACTTCTCGCGCACCTGCTCGGCCTGCTTGCGGAACTGGTCGCGGTTCTCGTCGTGGCTCGCCATCAGGGCGCGGGGATCGAGCTTGCCGCTCTCGAGCTGGCTGGCCAGCAGTTCATGACGCTTGGACCCAGCCTCGCGCCTGGCCGTGTGCAGATCGCGCTGCGCCTGCCGCGCGGCATCGAACGCGGCCTGTTGTTTGGCATCGAGCTTGAGCGCATCGATCTGCTTTTGCGACAGTGGGCCGATGCCGGGCACGCCGACGCCGTCGCCGTCGCGCATCATCATGCCGCGATGGTGGCCGTGGTACTTGCCGTGGGCTTCCTGCATGCCGCCCATGCCTTCGCCGGGCGCGGCAACCGCGGCGCCAGCGAGGCCGCCGGCGGCGACGACGAAGCTGAGGGCCGCCAGGGAGGAACGAATAGCGTATCGGGACATGGTGGTCTCCTGAAAAAGTGGAACGCGAACCCATTGTGCGAGCCGGGCGGTTACGCACCCGTTTCGCGCCGGCGCTCCAATATTTCAGTCGGTTGCTGGCGGCCGGCGGCTCAGGCCGGGACGGAAGCGTCCCAGGCCTGCAGGTAGACGCGCCAGTGCGGCGCGTCGCTGGCCGCGAGGGTCTGCCGCACCAGGTCGATTTCGGCCTGGTAGGCGGCGGCATCGAGCTCGCCGCGCAGGAAGCGGAAACGGCAGTACACCAGCCAGGTGTTGACCACGTCGGTCTCGCAATAGGCGCGGACCTCGTCGGCCTTGCCTTCCTGCCAGGCCTGCCAGACCTGGCCGCCGTCCATGCCCAGCTTGCCGGGAAACCCGCACAGCTTGGCCAGTTCGTCCAGCGGCGCATTGGCCCGGCCGTTGTACTTGGCCAGCAGGTCCATCAGGTCGATGTGGCGGGTGTGATAGCGGCCGATATAGTTATTGAACTTGAACTCGCGGTCTTCTTCGCCGGTGTCCCAATAGCGCGGCGCGGGCACGCCGTGGATCAGGCTGCGGTAGTGCAGCACCGGCAGGTCGAACCCGGAGCCGTTCCAGCTGACCAGGCGCGGCGTATAGCGCTCGATGGTCTTGAAGAACATGTTCAGCAGGACCGGCTCGGGGTCGTCCGGCTGGCCCAGCGTCTTGACGCGAAAGCCCTGGTCGTCGCGGAACACGCAGCCGATGACCGCGACGTGGTGCAGGTGCAGCGGCAGGAAGTCATGCCCTACCGCCTCGCGGCGCGCCTGGAAGGCGCGTTCGGCGACCTCGGCGTCGGGCACGTCGGGGCCCCAGCCGTTGAGCCGGCGCAGGCCGGCCACATCCGGCAGGGTTTCGAGGTCGAAGACCAGCGTGGGGGTCATCGCGGCGGCAGGTACTGCAGGGGATCGACCGGCGTGCCCTGGCGACGGATCTCGAAATGCAGCCGTGGCGAAGTGGTGTCGGTCTGGCCGATTTCGGCGATCTTCGCGCCGCGCTTGACGGTCTGGCCGGTCTTGACCAGCAGGGTGCGATTGTGCGCGTACGCGGTGATGAAGCCGTTCTGGTGGTTGATGATGATGAGGTTGCCCAGGCCGCGCACGCCGTTGCCGCTGTACATGACCTTGCCGTCGGCCGCCGCGCTGACCGGGTCGCCCAGCGAGCCGCCAATGTCGATGCCTTTGGTGGAGGTGCTGAAGGCCTGGGTGACCGGGCCGCTGGACGGCCATCCCCAGGTGATGAGGCTGGCGTCGGAAGCGCGCGGCGGCGTCGCCACGGGCGCCGGCGTCTGGGCCGGCGGCGTGGTGGCTGGCGGGGTTTCCGGTTCGCCCAGCGGCACGGGCTTGGTTTCGACCGGGCTGGGCGTGGGCGCCGGCGCGGACGGCTTGGCGGACGCGCTGCCCGACAGCTTGAGCACCTGGCCCACGCTGATCTGGTTGGGGTCGCTGATGTTGTTCCAGCGCTTCACGCTTTCAATGTCGACATTGTTGGCGCGCGCGATCTGGTAGAGCGTGTCGCCCGGCTTGACGACATAGGTGCCGCCGGGCTGCGCGGCGGCAGGCTGATTGGACAGGTCCACCACCGGGGCGCGCGTCTTCGTGGTCGAGCAACCGGCCAGCAGCGCCAGGCCGATCAGGCCCGCCACCCATGCGGCGCGGGGACGGCGCGCGACGCGCGTCGCGCGGAAAGAAAGGTCGGTCAGTGGCAACTGCCCGTTGAGCATGTGCTTCTCCTGTTTGCTCAAGATTGTATTCCGGCCCTCAGCGGCACGAAACGTACCGCCTCCAGTTCGGTGCGCTTCCAGCTGGACGTGCCGGTGCGCTCTACCAGCACCAGCCGTTGGTTGGTGGCGCCTTCCGGCGCGATCAGACGGCCGCCGGGCGCGAGCTGTTCCAGCAGCGCCTGCGGGATGGCCAGTCCGGCCGCAGCCACAACAATAGCATCGAACGGCGCCACGCCGGGCAGGCCCTGCATGCCGTCGCCGTGGATGAGGCGTACGCGCGTGGCCAGCCGCAGCGACCGCAAATGATTGCGGGCCAGTTCGAACAGGCCGCGGATACGCTCGATGGCATGCACCTCGCGCACGAACTGCGCCAGCACCGCCGCCTGGTAGCCGCAGCCGGCGCCGACTTCGAGCACGCGGGTCGGGCTGCGGTCTTCGCAGGCGGCCGAGATCATGCGCGCCACCACCCACGGCTGCGAGATGGTCTGCGAATGGCCGATCGGCAGCGCGGCGTCTTCGTAGGCCCGGCTGGCGAGCGCCTCGTCCACGAAGACATGGCGCGGCACGGCGCTCATGGCGTTGAGGACGCGCTCGTCGGTAATGCCCTGGCTGCGCAGCCGCTGCACCATGGCATGGCGCAGGCGGTCCGAATTGAGCCCCAGGTTGCCGCCCTGCCCGGCCGCGCCGCCGGCGGGCGCGGGGCGCGCCAGCGTGGCGGGCGAAATGCGCGTGTTGCTGTTGGTGGCGGTCACCCCGGGCGCCAGGCCCGTGGAACCATAGCCGGCAGAGCGCGGACGGCCCGGCGGGCCGGGAGGCGTCACAGGCTTGCGCATAGCGGCTCCGCCCAGTGCCGGACTTCGTCGAGCTGGCTGTGCTGGGTCAAGTCCAGCCGCAGCGGCGTCACCGACACGGCGCCTTGCGCCACTGCGTGGAAGTCGGTGCCCGGCGCGGCATCGGCGGCCAGCCCCACCGGCCCGATCCAGTAGACGGTGTCGCCGTAGGGGGTGGTGGTGCGCACGACGGGCTCGGAAGGATGGCGCTTGCCCAGGCGCGTGACCTGGAAGCCGTCGAGGGCGTCGTACGGGCGGCTGGGAATATTGACGTTGAGCAGCACCGGCGCGGCGAGCGGCTCGGCCAGTTGCCGCTCGACCACCTGGCGCGCCGCCCGGGCGGCGGATTCCAGATGCGCCCAGCCTTTCTCGGCCAGCGAGAAGGCGATGGACGGGATGCCGAACAGATAGCCTTCCGCGGCCGCCGCGACCGTGCCGGAATAAAGCGTGTCGTCGCCCATGTTGGCGCCATTGTTGATGCCCGACACCACCAGGTCCGGCCGCGCCTCCATGAGCCCGGTCAGCGCCACGTGGACGCAGTCCGATGGCGTGCCGTTGACGCAGACGAAGCCGTTGGCCGCCGTGCGCACGGTGAGCGGCCGGTTCAGTGTCAGGGAATTGGAGGCGCCGCTGTGGTTGGTTTCGGGCGCCACGACGGTGAGCTCGCCCAGCCCTTCGAGCGCCTTGACCAGCGCTTCGAGGCCGGGAGCGGTATAGCCATCGTCATTGGAAACCAGAATACGCATTGTGCATCCAGAAGAAAGCGCGCGCGGCGAAACGCGACCGATTGTACCGCCGGAAAATGACCCGGCCCGCTCCGCCGCGCGCCGGCCGGCGCCTGCGCGCCACGCCCCCCGCGCGGTAGAATCCGCTGCCACGATCTCATACGCAACGGATACTCGCCATGGTGCAGACCGCCCCCTCGCTCTTGTTCACCGCCGCGCTGGTCGCGCTGGCCTACCTGATCGGCTCCATTCCTTTCGCCGTGGTGGTCAGCAAGCTCATGGGGCTGCAGGACCCGCGCAGCTATGGCTCGAAGAACCCGGGCGCCACCAATGTGCTGCGCACCGGCAACAAGGCCGCCGCCGCCCTGACGCTGCTGGGCGACGCCGCCAAGGGCTGGTTCGCGCTGTGGCTGGCCCAGGCGCTGGCGCCGGGCCTGTCCTGGACCGGCTTCGCGCTGGTGGCGCTGGCGGTGTTCCTGGGCCACCTGTACCCGGTTTTCCTGGGTTTCAAGGGCGGCAAGGGCGTGGCCACCGCGCTCGGCATCCTGCTGGCCGTCAACCCGTGGCTGGCGCTGGCCACCGCGGCCACCTGGGCCATCATCGCCGCGTTCTCGCGCTATTCCTCGCTGGCCGCCCTGGTGGCCGCCTTCTTCGCGCCGGTGTACTACCTGTTCGGCTCCGGCGTGGCCTGGTACGCGCAGGCGCCAGTGGGCGTGGCCCTGGCGGCGATCACCGCGCTGCTGTTCTACCGCCACCGCGCCAATATCGCCCGGCTGCTCGCCGGCACCGAAAGCCGCATCGGCAGCAAGAAAAAATAACCGCATCCTACGCCGGCGTAGCGGACAATTCGGCCAAGTCCCAGCGCGGCCGCACCGTGAACGCGTGCTGCCCGGGCTGCAGGGTAGCCAGGCCGGCCCTGACCCGCTCGGCCGCCGCGTACGCGATCATGGCTCCGTTGTCGGTGCACAACGCCAGAGGCGGGAAAAACGCCCGCGCCCGCAGCGGCCGCATGGCTTCATCCAGCCGCGCGCGCAGCAACCGGTTGGCCCCTACCCCGCCCGCCACCACCAGCCGCTTCAAGCCGCTCTGCTTGAGCGCCCGCACCGCCTTGGCCGCCAGCACTTCGACGATGGCCGCCTGGGTGGCGGCGGCCAGGTCGGCGCGGACCTGGTCGTCGAGCCCGCCGGCCCGTTCGGCCTCTTTCACGCGCGTCAGGACGGCGGTTTTCAGGCCGCTGAAGCTGAAATCGAGGTCGCCGCTGTGCAGCATCGGGCGCGGCAGCGCATAGCGCCGCGCGTCGCCGTGGTCGGCCAGGCGCGCCAGGGCCGGGCCGCCCGGGTAGCCCAGGCCCAGCAATTTGGCGGATTTGTCGAATGCCTCGCCGGCGGCGTCGTCCAGCGTTTCGCCCAGCAAGGCATAGCGCCCCACGCCATCGACCCGCATGAGTTGCGTGTGTCCGCCCGACACCAGCAGCGCCACGAAGGGGAAATCGGGGCGCGGGTCGGCCAGCCGGGGCGACAGCAGGTGCCCTTCGAGATGGTGGATGGGAATGGCGGGCAGCCCGCGCGACCAGGCGAACGCCTGGGCCACGCTGGCGCCCACCAGCAAGGCGCCGGCCAAGCCGGGACCGGCGGTGTAGGCCACGGCGTCGACGTCGCCCAGCCCCAGGCCGGCTTCGGCCAATACCTGGCGGGCCAGCGGCACGGCGCGGCGGATATGGTCGCGCGAGGCGAGTTCGGGCACCACGCCGCCGTATTCCTGGTGCATGGCGATCTGGGTGTGCAGGGCGTGCGCCAGCAGGCCGCGTTCGGTGCAGACCGCCGCCACGCCGGTCTCGTCGCAGGAGCTTTCGAAGCCGAGGATGATCATGGCAACGAAGTGTACATCTGGTGCGAAAATGGCGGCTTCTTATAACCCCGGGGAACCCGAAATGCTGGAGAAGCTATTCCAATTGCGCGAACACGGTACCAATGCCCGTACCGAAATGGTCGCCGGCCTGACGACATTCCTGACGATGTCGTACATCATCTTCGTCAACCCGGACATCCTGTCGTCCACCGGCATGGACCGCAACGCGGTGTTCGTGGCCACCTGCCTGGCGGCGGCGCTGGGGTCGCTGATCATGGCGCTGGTGGCCAACTGGCCCATCGGCATGGCGCCCGGCATGGGACTCAACGCCTTCTTTGCGTTCACCGTGGTCAAGACCATGGGCTACACCTGGGAACAGGCGCTGGGCGCGGTGTTCATCTCGGGCGTGATTTTCCTGCTGCTGACGGTCACCGGCATCCGCGCCTGGCTGATCAAGGGCATCCCGCACTCGCTGCGCAGCGCCATCGCGGCGGGCATCGGCCTGTTCCTGGCCATTATCGCCCTGTCCAACGCCGGCATCGTGGTGCCCCACCCGGCCACCAAGGTCACGCTGGGCGACTTGCGCGGCCACGCCCCGCTGTTCGCGGTCCTGGGCTTCTTCATCATCGCCGTGCTGGACGCGCTGCGCGTGCGCGGCGCGATCCTGATCGGCATCCTGGCCGTCACGGTGCTGTCGATGGCGCTTGGCTACAACCAGTTCCAGGGGGTGTTCTCGGCCCCGCCCAGCCTGGCGCCCACCTTCCTCAAGCTCGACATCCTGGGCGCCCTGCACACCGGCTTCGTGCACGTGATCCTGGTGTTCGTGCTGGTCGAGGTCTTCGATGCCACCGGCACGCTGATGGGCGTGGCCAAGCGCGCCGGGCTGGTGCCCGAGGGCCGGCCCAATCGCCTGGGCCGGGCGCTGTTCGCCGACAGCACGGCGATCGTGGCGGGCTCCATGCTGGGCACCAGCAGCACCACCGCCTACGTCGAAAGCGCCTCGGGCGTGCAGGCCGGCGGCCGCACCGGCATGACCGCCCTGGTGGTCGGGCTGCTGTTCCTGGCGGCGCTGTTCATTTCGCCGCTGGCCGGCTCGGTGCCCGCCTACGCCACGGCGCCCGCCCTGCTCTACGTGGCTGGCCTGATGATGCGCGAACTGGTCGATATCGACTGGAATGAAGTCTCGGAAGCCACGCCGGCGGCGCTCACGGCGCTCATCATGCCGTTCACGTATTCCATCGCCAACGGCCTGGCCTTCGGCTTCATCAGCTACGTGGTCCTCAAGACCTGCACGGGCCGCGTGCGCGAGGTGCACCCCGCCACCTGGCTGGTGGCCGCGCTGTTCGTGATCCGCTACGCGTTCTTTCCGGAATAAGCGGCGGCACGCCGCTTGCGTGGGCGCCCATTGAGCCAGCCTATCGACCCGATCGACCGCAAGGTTGCTCGGGTCGCGGGTTGATTTCACCGATACACTCTCCATGTAGAGAAGAACCGACGCCGGCGCCGGCCGGCGACGTCCGCATCACGACCTGGAGATTCAGACCCATGACCGAACTGGCTCGCGTGCCGTTTTCCGTACTCGACCTTGCGCCCATCGTGCAAGGCGGCGATGCCGCGGCCGCGTTCCGCAATACGGTCGACCTGGCCCAGCATGTCGAGCGCTGGGGCTACCGGCGCTTCTGGCTGGCCGAGCACCACAACATCACCGGCGTGGCCAGCAGCGCCACGGCGGTCATCATCGGCCAGGTGGCCGCCCACACCAGCACGCTGCGGGTAGGCTCGGGCGGCATCATGCTGCCCAACCACGCGCCGCTGATCATCGCCGAACAGTTCGGCACGCTGGAAAGCCTGTTCCCTGGCCGCATCGACCTGGGCCTGGGCCGCGCGCCCGGCAGCGACGGCGCCACCCAGCAGGCCCTGCGGCGCGGGCCACGCAGCGGGCTGGAATTCCCGGCACTGCTCGACGAACTGCGCTTCCTGCTGGCGCCGGCCCAGCCCGGCCAGGCGGTGCGCGCCATCCCCGGCGCCGGGCTGGACATTCCCATCTGGCTGCTCGGCTCGAGCGATTTCAGCGCCCGGCTGGCGGCCGAGCTGGGCCTGCCGTTCTCCTTCGCGGGGCACTTCTCGCCCGAGGGCATGGCGGCCATGCGGCTGTATCGCCACCTGTTCAAGCCGTCGGCCACGCTGGCCCGGCCCTACGCGATGATCGGCGTGCCGGTCATCGCGGCCGAAACCGACGAACAGGCTCGCCACCTGGCAACCACGCAGCAACTGAAGTTCCTTTCGCTCATCCGCGGCAACCGGCTGCCGCTGCAGCCGCCGGTCGACAGCATGGATGGCCTGTGGAACGAATGGGAGCGCGAGGCCGTCGGCCAGAAACTGGCCGCGGCGATCGTCGGCGGCCCCGATACGGTCAAGCGGGGGCTCCAGGACCTGATCGCGCGGACCGAGGCCGACGAGGTCATGATCGTTTCCGACTTCTACCGCCACGCCGACCGCCTGCGCTCGTACGAAATACTTGCCTCGCTGAAAAGCGGCGGCACAGCCGAGCAGGCCGCCGCATAGGGCCCGCCGCGCGCCGCGCGGCAAGCCCCACGCCCCGTCCCGCGCGGACGGGAACACGCGGTCCCACCGGGCCGCCCAACTGGCCATCCGGCCATCGACGCCGCCCAACCGGCGGCAAGGACGCGAAGCATGAGCAGCATCGTTGAACTGACCAAAGACTCCTTCCAGGAAGCCATCACGCCCGACAGCACCCTGATCGTCGACTTCTGGGCGCCGTGGTGCGGCCCCTGCCGCGGCTTCGCGCCGGTGTTCGAGCAGGCCGCCGAGCAACACCCCGACGTGACCTTCGCCAAGGTGAATACCGACGTCGAGCAGGAATTGGCCGGCGCCCTGGGCATCCGCTCGATTCCCACCCTGATGGTGTTCCGCGAACAGGTGCTGTTGTTCTCGCAGCCGGGCGCCCTGTCCGCCGGGCAGCTGCAGGAACTGCTGGAAAAGATCAAGGCGGTGGACATGGAGAAAGTCCACCAGGAAATCGCCGCCGCCAAGGAAGGCGGCGCCGGCGAATAACGGCGCGGCGGCCGGCGGTCTCGGCGCGGCGCCTTGCGGGCGCCGCCCGCGCTACCCTGCGTCGCGCACTTGCCAGTGCGCCCGGCCGCGCGTCACATCGGCCGCGGTGCGCTCCAGTTCAGCCAGCCCGGCCCGCGGCACTGAAAGCGTCAGCGCGACCCCATCGGCATCAAAAGCTTCGGCCTGCACCGTGGCGCCCGCCTGCGCCAGGCGCGCCTTCAGCAACGGCAATTCGCCATAGGCGCAGCGGCACGCCACCTGGGCCGTCTCGACGATGGGCTCGCGCGGCCCCAGGCGCAGGCATTGGGCCGCGCAGCCGCCATAGGCCCGCACCAGCCCGCCGGCCCCCAGCTTGATCCCGCCGAACCAGCGCGTCACCAGCACCGCGACGCGGTCCAGCCCCTGGCCCTCGATGGCCTGCAGGATGGGCCGGCCGGCAGTGCCGCCAGGCTCGCCGTCGTCGTGGAAGCGGTAGGCCTGGCCGATGCGGTAGGCCCAGCAATTGTGGGTGGCGGCCGGATCGCTGTGTTGCGCAAAGAATGCCATGGCGTCGGCCACGTCGGCCACCGGGGCGGCATGGGCCGCGAAACGGCTTTTCTTGATCTCTTCCTGGTAGGCGCAGGGCGCGCGCAGTGTCTCGCTCATACGCCGGGATTGTAGGCGGGCCGGCGTTCAGCCGCCGTGGCAGTCGGGCACTTCCTGGTCCAGGTACACGTCGAAAGCCACGTCGCGGGCCCACTTGCCGGCCATGGCCTGCCACGCGCCCTCGTTGCGCCAGTCGGCCATGGCAGCCGCCAGCCAATCGGCCGCGGCGCCGTCGCCGGCCCGCGCCAGCCAGACCCGCTCGGCCGGCGGCCCGTCCGGCGGCAGGGTTGCCGAGAACTTTTTCCACTCCGGAAACTTCATCAGCGCAGCCCAGGTCGTGTCGTCGACCAGGCCGATGTCACAGGCGCCTTCGCGCACCGCCACCAGCGCGTCGGACGGCACGCGGAAGGTGCGCACCACCGTGCCCCAGCGCGCGGCCAGCGCCTGTGCCTGGAACGCCGCCGAGGCCATGCACACGCTGCGGCCGCGGGCATCCTGCCAGCGTCGCATGGGCGTGTCGCTGCGGATGACGGCCTTGGGCCGCGCGGCGTAGCCGGTCGGCACCAGCGCCACGCCGGGCGCCTCCAGGCCGGGCGCCGACTGGCCCGCGACGCGGTCGGCCAGCAGCAGGTCCACGCTGCCATCGGCCAGGACCGCGCTGCGTCGCGCCGGCTCCACCTGCACGACCTGGACCGGCAAGCCGAGCCGCGCGCCCAGGCGCTCGGCCATGACGGTATCCAACCGTTCCGGCGTGCGCACCTTGGCGCCCGCCGCGGCGGGCGGCGCCAGGTACGGCACGCCGACCACCAGCAGGCCCCGCGCGCGCGCCTGTGGGAACGGGTCCGCCTCGCGCGGCGCGGCCGCCCAGGCGGCCGCGGCCAGCGCCAACGCCAGCGCGGCCACGGCCGGCCCGCGGGCCGGCCGGCCGAAACGAAGCAGGGAATGCAGCGGCGCGATCATGACGGGCGGGCGCCGCGCTACACGTACTGGTAGCGCAGCAGGCGATGCTTGAGGTTCTCGAGGATGAACTGGTCGATCAGCGCCGCCAGGATGGCGATGACCAGGATGTTGGCCATCACGCCGGTCATGTCGGCGATCTCGCCCGAATAAGCCAGGGAGCGGCCCAGGCCATTGCCGAAGCCGATCAGCATCTCGGCCGAGATCAGCGCCCGCCAGGCATTGCCGAAGGCCAGTTGCGCGCCGGTGATCAGTTCCGGCATGACCGCCGGCAGGTAGACGCGCTTGATCAGCCCCCAGGGCGTGGCCCCCATGACGCGCGCGGCCGATACGTGCACGCGCTGGACCGATTCGGTGGCGTTCGTGACGCTGAGCGCGGCCGGGAAGAACGCCGCCAGCGCCACCACCACGATGATCGGCGTATTGCCGAAGCCCATCACGATGAGGAACAGCGGCACCCAGGCAATCGATGGGATCGATTGCAGGATGACGATGGCGCTGCGCAGCACCTCACGGAAGAAATACAGCACCGCGGCGACCAGGCCGAAGCCGATGCCGGCCAGCAGCGCCAGGCCGTAGCCGGCGCCCAGGCGCCCCAGCGTGCCCAACAGGCTCTGGTGGAATTCGGATTGGCCGAGGTCCTGGACCAGGCGCGCCACGACCGTGGGCACGCCGGGCATCAGGAAGTCGGGCAGCGCCCAGGCGGCGGCCTGCCACAACACGAAGATGAAGGCCACGCCAAGCACCCCGGCGAGGTGCTTGCGCAGGCCGGTTACGCGGGTCGAAGTACTCAAAGCTTGCGCGCCTCTTGCCAGGACAGGTCGACGATGCCCGATACGTCGTACGGCTTGCCGTCGCGGGTCTTGAGCGAACCCTGCTCTTGCAGGATGCCGGCGATCTCCTGCATGCGGGCCGTGTCCTTGTCGGTCAGCTTGGCGGTGAAGACCTGGGTCTTGATGGCTTCGGCGATGACCGTCTCGCGCGGCAACTCGCCGCGCTCGAGCGTCTTGAGCGTCGGCTCGGCGATAAAGTACGAGGCGATCAGCTTGGCGGCCTGTTCAGGCTGCTGCTGCAGCAGCTCGATGGCGGCCTTCTGCGCATCCAGGGCCTTCCAGACGTCGTCCTTGCGCTTGTCCAGCACATCGCCCGAGGTGATCACCACCATGCACGGGAACGGCCACGCCTGGCCCACTTCGTAGATCTGCTTGACGGGCGCCACCAGTTGCGCGATGCGGTCATAGGGTTCGAACAGGAAGGCGGCGTCGACGCGCTGGCCCACCAGCGACTGCACCGCCACGGCGGGGCTGACGCCCATGATGTTGACGTCGGCCGGCTGCAGGTTGCCCTCCTTCAGGACCACGCCCTTGAGCACCACGTCCGCCGTGCTGCCCTCCTTCTGCGAGGCCAGCGTCTTGCCCTTCAGGTCGGCGATCTTCTCGATGCCGGCGTCGTTGCGCACGACCAGCGAATGATAGCCCTGCTGGGCGCCCCCCACCACCTTCAGGTCCGCCCCCTTGGAGGCCCAGGCCACGGCGTTGGTGAACCCCAGCACGCCGATGTCGGCCTGCCCGCCCACGATCGCCTTGATCAAGTCGGTGCCGGACTTGAATTCGATCAGTTCGGCATCCAGGCCGGCCTTCTTGTAGAACTCGCCTTCCTGCGCCACGATAGCCTGCGCGTCGTCCATGACGCGCAGATAGCCGACGCGGAACTTCTCGGCGGCCATGGCGGGCGCTGCCGCCAGCAGCGCCGCGGCCAGCGGCAGGGTCAGCCAGTGCTTCAGTTTCATGAATGCTCTCCAGTGCATGGATATAGGTATGGGCGTTGCGGCGCGGCCGGCGCGAGCACGCCGGCCGCGCCGGATATCGGGATGCTCAGGCGGCCAGCGCCACGTCGCCGTCGGCCACCTGGATGCCCAGCAGGCTCAGGATCTCGCGCTTCTCGCCGGCCAGGTCGGCCAGGTCATGCGTCTTGCGGCGATGCTGAAGGTTGAATTCGCGCAGCACGCGCGCCGGGCGCGGGCTGAATACCACGACGCGGTCGGCCAGGAACAGCGCCTCGTCGACGTCGTGGGTGACCAGCAGCACCGAGGGCTTTTCCTGCGCGATGAGCTGGCGCAGCACGTCCTGCAGGCTGAGGCGGGTCAACGCGTCGAGCGCGCCGAAGGGCTCGTCCATCAGCATGGTCTGGGGCTGGGCGATGAACGCGCGGGCCAGCGCGGCGCGCTGGCGCATGCCGCCGGACACCTGCTGCGGATAGTAGTTCTCGAAGCCGGCCAGGCCCACGCGCTCGAGCCAGGCCACCGCCTTATCGCGCGCCTCGGCCTTGGCCACTTTCTGGAATTCGAGCGCCAGCGCGACGTTGTCGCGCAGTGTCAACCACGGGTACAGGGCATGCTCCTGGAATACCAGCGTGCGGCTCGGATGCGGCCCTTCCACCGGCTTGCCGTCGGCCAGCACACGGCCTTGCGAGGGCATCTCCAGCCCGGCGGCCATATGCAGCAGGGTCGACTTGCCGCAGCCGGACGGCCCCACCAGCGCCACCAGTTCGCCGGTGCGGAATTCGCTGGAGAACCCGTCCACCACCTGCAACGCGCCGAAATTCTTGTGGACGTGGTCGAAAGTGAGGTTCATAGGGCTGGCTCGCGCGTGAAAGCGTACGGAAAGGAAGCCCTAATCTAACAATCCGTTATATAAATCCAAACGATATTTTTATAATTCATTAAGCACTTTTAGTTATATAGATAAGCCCCGGGTCGGCCCGCCGGCCGCCCGCGCTCAGCCCTCGATGCCGCGCGAGGCCAGGTAGTCCTCGTAGCCGCCGCGATAGTCGACGATTTCTCCGCTCGGCAGGATCTCGATGACGCGGGTCGCCAAGCCGGACACGAACTCGCGATCGTGCGACACGAAAACCAGGGTGCCCTGGTATTTTTCGAGGGCGAACTGCAGCGACTCGATCGATTCCATGTCGAGGTGGTTGGTGGGCTCGTCCAGCAGCATGACGTTGTGCCGCCCCAGCATCAGGCGGCCGAAGGTCATGCGGTTCTTCTCGCCGCCGGACAGCACCTTGGGCGCCTTGGGCAGGTCGTCGGCCGAGAACAGCAGCCGGCCCAGCACCGAGCGGATCGACTGGTCGTCGTCGCCCGGCTGGCGGTATTCGCCCATCCAGTCGAACAGATTGATGTCGCCCTGCTGGAATTGGTCGGATACGTCCTGCGCCATGTAGCCCAGGTCGGCGTTGTCCGACCACTTGACCGTGCCGGAGTCGGCCGCCAGGTCGCCGGCCAGCAGGCGCAGCAACGTGGTCTTGCCGACGCCGTTGGCGCCGATGATGGCGATTTTCTCGCCCGCGTCGATCATGGCCGAGAAATCGCGGATGACCGGGGCATCATAGGACTTGGACAGCCCCTCGATGGTGGCCGCCAGGCGGTGCATGACCTTGTTCTGCTCGAAGCGGATGTACGGGTTCTGGCGCGAGGACGGCTTGACCTCGACCTGCTCGGCCTTGATGCGGTCGATCTGCTTCAGGCGCGAAGTGGCCTGGCGCGACTTGGACTTGTTAGCGGCGAAGCGGCGCACGAAGTCCTGCAGTTCGGCGACGCGCTCCTTGGCCTTGGCGTTGTTGGCCACCAGCCGCTCGCGGGCCTGGGTGGAGGCCAGCATGTAGTCGTCGTAGTTGCCCGGATAGATGCGGATCTCGCCGTAGTCCACATCGGCCATGTGGGTGCACACCTGGTTCAGGAAGTGGCGATCGTGGCTGATGATGATCATGGTGCTCTGGTAGCCGTTGAGCACGTTCTCCAGCCAGCGGATGGTGTTGATGTCCAGGTTGTTGGTGGGTTCGTCCAGCAGCAGCACGTCCGGATTCGAGAACAGCGCCTGGGCCAGCAGCACGCGCAGCTTCCAGCCCGGGGCGATTTCGCGCATGGGAAGCTGGTGCTGGTCGACGCCGAATTCCAGGCCCAGCAGCAGTTCGCCGGCGCGGGCCTCGGCCGTGTAGCCGTCGTATTCGGCGAACTTGGCCTCGAGCTCGGCCGCGCGCATGTAGTCGTCTTCGGTGGCTTCCGGGTTGGCGTAGATGGCGTCGCGCTCGGTCATGGCGGCCCACATCTCGGTATGGCCCATCATGACCACGTCGAGCACGCGGTAGTCTTCGAATGCGAACTGGTCCTGGCGCAGCTTGCCCAGGCGCACGCCCGGTTCGAGCGAGACGTTGCCGGCGGAAGGCTCGAGGTCGCCGCCGATGATCTTCATGAAGGTCGACTTGCCCGAACCGTTGGCCCCGATCAGACCGTACCGGTTGCCTTCCCCGAACTTGACGCTGACGTTCTCGAAAAGGGGCTTGGGGCCGAACTGGATAGTGAGATTGGCGGTAGAGATCACGGCGATGGAATAAAGGCGAGGCGCGCCCGTCGGACGCAGGGGTAAACCCATTAGTATACCAACACGGCATGGCGCGCCGTGCGCCGCGGCGGCGATCGGCCCGCCACGCCACTGTGCGCCCCTACGGGTTATTCCCAGTCGTCAGACAATTGTCAGGACTTGTTGAGCAAGGTTTAATCCCGAAGCGGCCTTGCGGTTTGCCGCCGCCGACCGGCCATGCCGGCCGCGTTTTTCGCATTGCGCTTTGTTCTTGCTGCACCCATCAAGCTGTCACAACAAGCTGGTTCATGCAGTCCACTCCGGAGACAACAAGCCATGCAACACGCCCCCTCTTCCCGCCGCCGATTCATCGCTGGTGCCACCACCGTCGCAGGCACCGCAGCGCTGGGATTTCCCGCCGTCATCCGAGCCCAGGGTTCGCCGATTTCCTTGCGCTTCCAGAGCACCTGGCCTTCCAACGACATTTTTCACGAATTCGCCCAGGACTACGCCCGCAAAGTCAACGACATGGCCGAGGGCCAGCTCAAGATCGAAGTGCTGCCCGCCGGCGCGGTGGTGAAGGCCTTCGACCTGCTGGACGCCGTATCGGCGGGCACGCTGGACGGCGGCCACGGCGTGGTGGCGTACTGGTATGGCAAGAATACCGCCGTGGCGCTGTGGGGCTCCGGCCCGTCGTTCGGCATGGACGCCAACATGCTGCTGGCCTGGCACGAGTATGGCGGCGGCAAGGAACTGCTGGCGGAGATCCAGAAGGCCATGGGGGTCAATGTGGTGTCGATGATGTATGGCCCCATGCCGACCCAGCCGTTCGGCTGGTTCAAGAAGCCGGTCACCAAGGCCGAGGACGTCAAGGGCCTGAAGTTCCGCACCGTGGGGCTGGCCATCGACATGTACAGCGCCATGGGCGCGGCGGTCAATGCGCTGCCGGGCGGCGAGATCGTGCCGGCGCTGGACCGCGGTCTGCTGGACGGCGCCGAGTTCAACAATGCCTCGTCCGACCTGGCGCTGGGCTTCCAGGACGTGTCCAAGATCTGCATGCTGCAGAGCTTCCACCAGAGCGCCGAACAGTTCGAGATCCTGTTCAACAAGAACAAGTACGAAGCGCTGCCCAAGCACCTGAAGCATATCCTGGCCTACGCGGCGCAGGCCGCCAGCGCGGATATGTCGTGGAAGGCCGCCGACCGCTATTCGGCCGACTACATCAAGCTGCAGAAGGACCATAACGTCAAGTTCTACAAGACGCCGGACGCCATCCTGCAGCAGCAGCTGAAAATCTGGGACCAGATGATCGAGAAGCGCTCGGCCGAGAACCCGCTGTTCAAGAAAGTGCTCGACTCACAGCGCGCCTTCGCGCAGCGCGCTGGACGCTGGCACAACGATACGTCCGCCAACTTCAGGATGGCGTTCAACCACTACTTCGCGCGCAAGCCGGCCGCCTGACCCGCCGCCGGCCGATGTACCGCCGCGGCGCCGCCCCCGCCCTGCCGGCGCCGGACTCCCCGTCCGGCGCGGCGCGCGGGCGCGCGCCAGCCGCGGCCCCGTTTCCCGACCTGGATCGCGCCCGATGCTCAAGCTGATACGCATGGTGGACCGCCTGTCCACCTTCGTCGGCCAGGCTTTTGCCTGGCTCATCGTGATATTGACCGTGCACATATGCTGGGAAGTCATGGCGCGGTATCTGTTCAATACGCCCAGCGCCTGGGCCTTCGACCTGCAGTTGATGTACTACGGCATCCTGTTCATGATGGCGGGCGCATACACGCTGGCCAAGAACGGCCACGTGCGCGGCGACATCCTGTACGGCTTCCTGCCGGCGCGGGTGCAGGCCGGGCTGGACATCATCCTGTACATCGTGTTCTTCATTCCCGGCGTGGTGGCCATGGTCTGGGCCGGCTGGTATTACGCGGGCGAATCCATCGCCATCCGCGAGCACTCGTCGCTGATGGCCGACGGCCCGCCCATCTACCCGTTCAAGGCTTTCATCCCGATCGCCGGCGCGTTCCTGCTGCTGCAGGGCCTGGCGGAAATCGCGCGCTGCGCGCTGTGCCTGCGCAACGGCGCCTGGCCGTCGCGCGCCGAGGACGTCGAGGAAGTGGACGTCGACAAGCTCAAGGAGATGGTGCACGTCAAGGACGAGGACATCGCCCGCCTGGACCGCTACGTCACGAACGAGGAGAAGGCCAAATGAAGATCCACAAGGCACTGTGGTTCGGCCTGACCTGCATCGGCATCGTGCTGGCGATGATCGGCTTCCTGACGCCGTGGCACGACATCACCACCGGGCACCTCGGGCTGCTGATGCTGGCGCTGATCGTGGTGGCGATCATGCTGGGCTTTCCCACCGCGTTCACCCTGATGGGCATGGGCGTGCTGTTCACCTTCCTGGCGTACTACCTGCAGAACCCGGACGTGCAGCACTCGGTGCGCCAGACGCTGGACCTGATGGTGCAGCGCACCTACGCCACCATGACCAACGACTCGCTCATCTCGGTGCCGCTGTTCGTGTTCATGGGCTACCTGGTCGAGCGCGCCAACCTGATCGAGAAGCTGTTCCGCTCCATGCACCTGGCCCTGGCCCGGCTGCCCGGCGCCCTGGCGGTGGCCACCTTGACGACCTGCGCGATCTTCGCCACCGCCACCGGCATCGTCGGCGCGGTGGTCACGCTGATGGGCCTGCTGGCCATGCCCGCCATGCTCAAGGCCGGCTACAGCGTGCGCCTGACGGCCGGCTCGATTACCGCGGGCGGCTGCCTGGGCATCCTGCTGCCGCCGTCGGTGATGCTGATCGTCTACGGCGCCACCACCGGCGTGTCGGTGGTGCAGCTCTATGCCGGCGCCTTCTTCCCCGGCCTGATGCTGGCCGGCCTGTACGTGCTGTACGTGATGATCGTGGCCAAGCTGCGGCCCGACATGGCGCCGCCGCTGACACCGGAAGAACGGCGCATCGCCCTGCCCGCCGACGCCCAATCGCTGGCCGGCCAGGGCTACACCCACGCCATGACCGGCATGCTGGCCGCGATGTTCAAGGGCCGCCGCAATAGCGCCGTATCGATGGGCTTCCTGTCGCGCAACATGGCGTTGGCCCTGGCGCCGCTGATGGCCTTCGTGCTGCTGACCGGTTCGGTCTATTACCTGGTGACCGAACCGCCGGTGGTGTACGAAATTCCCGACGAGCTGCGCCTGGGCGGCGGGGGCGATTACGACAGCGGGCTGGCCGAGCCGCCGGCGGAAGGCGGCCTGGCTGAACCGCCGGCCGATGGCGGGCTGGCCGAACCGCCCGGGGCCGCGCCGGCCGGCCCGGACGCCGCGGCCGAGGCGCCCGCCGAGGCGGCATCCGACGCAGGGCCGGCGCGCCTGCCCGCGCCCGCCGGATACTGGATATTCTTCGGCGTATGCACCGTGCTGCTGGCGATCTTCTATGCGCTGTTGACCTGGGCGCGCCTGGAGATCTTCAAGATGCTAATGGGCTCGTTCTTCCCGCTGGCGTTGATGATCGCCGCGGTGCTGGGCTCCATCACGTTCGGCCTGGCCACGCCCAGCGAGGCGGCGGCCATGGGCGCCATGGGCGGCGCGCTGCTGGCGCTGGCGTACCGACGCCTGAACATGCCCGTGCTGAAGGAGTCGGTGTTCCTGACCGCCAAGACCAGCGCCATGGTGTGCTGGCTGTTCGTCGGGTCGTCGATTTTTTCCGCCGCGTTCGCCCTGCTGGGCGGCCAGCGCATCATCGAAGAATGGGTGCTGTCGCTGGGGCTGACGCAGATCCAGTTCCTGTTGCTGGCGCAGGTCATCATTTTCCTGCTAGGGTGGCCGCTGGAATGGACCGAGATCATCGTGATCTTCATGCCGATCTTCGTGCCGCTGCTGATCACCTTCGACATCGATCCGCTGTTCTTCGGCCTGCTGGTGGCGCTCAACCTGCAGACCGCCTTCCTGTCTCCGCCGGTGGCCATGTCGGCCTTCTACCTGAAGGGGATCTCGCCGCCCCACGTGACGCTGAACCAGATATTCCTGGGCATGATGCCTTTCATGGGCATCCAGCTGCTGGCGATTTTCCTGCTGTATGTTTTCCCGGAAATCGGCCTGTGGCTGCCCACCGTGCTGTACCGTTGATGCAAAGGAAGCTGTAGATGCTGCAAACCCTGGAAGTGGCGTACGGGCCGCAGACCGCCGTGGTCTGGCTGGCGCGGCCCGATGTGCGCAACGCGCTGGATGCGCGCCTGATCGCCGAGCTGACCGAAGTATTCATGACCTTGGGCGAGGACAGCGCGGTGCGCGCCATCGTGCTGGCTGGGCGGGGCAAGGCATTCTGCGCCGGCGCCGACTTGAACGCCATGCGCCGCAGCGCGCAGGCCAGCGAGGCCGACAACCGCGCCGATGCGCAAGGCATGGCCACCTTGCTGCACACCATCTACACCTGCCCCAAGCCCACCATTGCGCGCGTGCACGGCGCCTGCATGGCCGGCGGCATGGGCCTGGCCGCCGCCTGCGATATCGCGGTGGCCGCCCGCGAGGCCCGCTTCGCGCTGACCGAGACCCGCCTGGGGCTGATTCCCGCGATGATCTCGCCCTACGTATTGCGCGCCATCGGCGCGCGCGCCGCGAGCCGCTGGTTCCTGAGCGCCGAGGTGTTCGACGCGGCCGAGGCCTGGCGGATGGGGCTGGTGCACGAGCTGTGCGAGGCCGACGAGCTGGACGCGCGCATCAATGGGCTGCTGGGCAGCTTCATGCTGGCCTCGCCGCATGCCCTGGCGCAATCCAAGCGCCTGATCCGCGAATTGGCGGGCCGCCCCATCGATGCCGCGCTGCTGGAAGACACCGCCGCGCGCCTGGCCGCGCAGCGCGCCACGGAAGACGGCCGCGAAGGCATCGCCGCCTTCCTGGAAAAACGCGCGCCGCGCTGGGTGCCAACGGAGCAAGAATAAGGTGTCTCCGCGACCGGCTGATGATCCGTGGGGTGTCAGACACCCTTCGGGTGTCTGACACCTGTGCGCCTGCCTACGCGCGTGTCCGGCTAGTGGTGGTGCTCGTCGATCACCAGGTGCGCCATGCCGGGTTCGGTGGCCAGGCCGACCTTCTGCCCGACCGGCAGCGTCGCCTTGGTGGCGATGTGCCCGTACGGCAGGCCCGTCACCACCGGCACCTTGACGGTGCGGCGCAGCCACTGCAGCACGGCCGGCATGTCATAGCCCGCGTCGTGCGGCGCCAGCCGGTAATTGGTGAAATACCCCAGCACGATGGCTTTCTGGCGCTCCAGTACGCCGGCCTGCCACAGCTGCGCCAGCATGCGTTCGACGCGATACGGATGCTCGGCCACGTCCTCCAGGAACAGGATGCCGCCGCGCACGCGCGGCATGTAGGGCGTGCCCAGCAGCGAAACCAAGGTGGCCAGGTTGCCGCCCCATAGCGTGCCGCGGCAGTCGACCGGATCGGCATCCGCCGTTTCGAAGCTGAGGATTTCCAGCTCGCCGCGCATCAGTTCGCCGAACAGCGCGGCGGTCAGGTCGTCGACCTCGTCGCCGCCGAAATCCGCCACCGCCGTGGCGCCGGAATAGCTCACCGCCCCGGTCTGCGCCAGCAACGCCAGGTTGAAGGCGGTGAAATCGCTCATGCCCACGAAGCGCTTGCCGCTGTCGGCCATGGCGCGCCAGTCTATGGCGGGCAGCAGCCGGCTCAGGCCGTAGCCGCCGCGCGTGACCATGACGATGGGATGCTTCTGGCGGGTGGCGCGCGCCAACCCTGCCAGCCGCTGTTTTTCGGTACCGGCGAAGCGCTGGTGCACGGCCAGCGCGGCGCGGTCGACCGCGGTCTTGAACCCTTCCTGCGCCAGGCGGCGGCAGGCCAGCTCGACGGCCGCGGGATCGCGCACCGCCGAGGACGGCGACACCAGGTAGATGCCGCCGGACGCCGGTATGTGATCATGGTCGCAAGCGTCTGAACAGAGGTGGCCGTGCTGTCCATGGGCCGGATCGTGCGGGGAGGTCATGCGAGAGGTTCCTTGCTGCGGCGCTCGCGGAAGAACCGGCGCAGCAGGTCGCCGCAGGGTTCCGCCAGCACGCCGCCGGTGATGGTGGTGTGATGATTGAGCCGCGCCACCGCGCCCACGTCCAGCACGCTGCCGCACGCGCCGGTCTTGGGGTCGGCCGCGCCGTAGACCACGCGCGCCAGGCGCGCATGCAGCATGGCGCCGATGCACATGACGCAGGGCTCCAGGGTGACGTACAGGCTGATGCCCGGCAAGCGGTAGTTGCTCAGGTGCCGCGCCGCGGCGCGCAGCGCCACGATCTCGGCATGGGCGGTGGGATCGTGGTCGGTGATGGTGCGGTTAAAGCCCGTGCCCAGCACCTGCCCCCGGGCGTCGACCACCACCGCGCCGACGGGGACTTCGCCCACCCGCCAGGCGGCTTCGGCCTGCTGCAGGGCCAATGCCATCAATTCGGCGTCGCCGGCCCGCGGTTCGGCCGGCTCGGGCGCCAGCGTGACCTCAGCCACGGTACACCCGGGACTTCAGGGCAATGCGGCCGGCCAGACTGGTGACGGCTTCCTCGAGCCACTGATAGAGTTCGGCGTTCTCGTCGTAGCGGGCCTGGTTCAGGTTGGAGACGCGCCCCTCCTCGATGAAGCCCCAGGCGCGACTGCGCTTGTCGCGGTGCTTCGGATCCCACACGCCGAAGGCGAAGCCGCCGGCGCGGCGGATCAGCGAAAAACACGGAATGTCGGTGTAGCCATCGCCCACGAAGACCATCTGGTCGAACGGCACGCGCAGGCGGTCCTCCGGGACTTTGCGATTGACCTCGAACGGCTTGTTGCGGAACTCGCGCCCGATGATGCCCTTCTGGATATGGAACAGATAACGCGTCTTGTCGGTGAAGCTGACCAGCCGGCGCGGGAAGACGATGCCGCCGTCCTCGCCGTAGACGAACTCGGAGGCCCAGATTTCCGTGAACTCGTGCGCGATCGGCGTGGCGCCCACGACATCGCCGATGCCGCTGGAGATGAGGTAGAACTCGAGCTGTACCTGCGGGTGCTCGGCCCGTACCGCGGCGCGCAGGCGCTGGAACAGGGTCGGCACGCCATCGTGCAGCGGCAGGCCGGCGCCCCATTGCGCCAGCCGCTCGCGCGTGATGAGGCCGTGCGTGCCGGCGCGGGAGAGCTCGATCATCTGGTACAGGTAGGCCGGGACGGGATCCCAGTCCTGGTCGGACAGCAGCGGACCGACCTTGTCTTTCCAGAACGCGGCCGTATCCACGCCCAGGCTATCGAGGAAGCCGGACGTGCTGTCGGGCGCCAGCGTGTCGTCGAAGTCGAATATCAGGGCGATGACGTCGGACATGAGTACGGCGGAAAGTCGGCAATAGGCGCCATTTTGCCTGAAGCGGCCGTCGGCGGGAAACGCCGCGGCCGCCGCCCCGCCCTGCCCTTAGCGCACCGGCACCGGCGTGGCGCTGCCGGGCGCGGTGCCCGGCGCAGCGCCCGGCACGGTCGCCGGCGCGGGACTGGCCGGCATCGTGCCGGACGGCTGGGCCGGCACGGGAATGACGGTTTCGCGCAGTACCCCGCCGCCCTCGACGCTGCCCTTGACGCTGGTGGGCGAAGACATCTGGCGCAGGCAGTCTTCGCGCTGGGCCTGCGGCAGCTTGTTGCAGCGCGCCACCGCGTTGGTGTCGTAGTTGGCCGACTGGCCGTTATCCAGCCGGTTGCGCCGCGCCTCGTCGCGCGCCGCGCCGGCCTCGCGCAGGCAAGTCGCGCGGTCCTGGTGCGTCTGGCCGCTGTTGCAGCGCTGCACGTCGAGTTCATACTGGGACTGGATGGAGCCCGACGCGGCCGCGCCGGCGGCCTGGGCGACCGTCGCGCCGGCCAACCCCGCCACGCCCAGGGCCAGGGCGCAGGTCAGTTTCTGCATACGTCGCATAGTCATCTTGCACTCCTTGGAAGCATGCCGCGCAGCCAGCGCGCGGCGGTCTTTTTACGGTACGAGAAAGCCGCGTCCATATGGGAATGCAGATGTTACAAATTCATCCGGCGGTAACCGGCCCGGCATGGCGCAGCGCCGGATACGCCTGCACCCGCCCTGCCCGGCTACTTCAGTTCGCCGCGCTGGCGCTGCCCGCGGTACACCGCCGCCCGCATGAGCAACATGGCGGTGACCGGCGAGGTCAACAGCAGCAGCAGGGTGATGAGGATCTCGTGGAACACCGGCCGCTGGTCCAGCGCGGAAAACACCAGGATGGAGGCCAGCAGTACGCAGCCGGCGCCCATCGTATTGCCCAGCGTAGGCGCATGGATGCGGCAGAAGAAATCGCGGAAGCGCAGCAGGCCGGCCGAGCCGATCAGCGCCAGCAGGCCGCCCAGCACCAGCAGGAAGGCGGCCGGTATGCCCGCCCACAGGGGGATATCGCCGCTCATGGTTCGATGACCTCGCCGCGCAGCAGGAACTTGGCCATGGCCGTGGAGCCGACGAAGCCGAACAGGGCGATCAGCAGCGCCACGTCGAAATACACCGGGGTGCCGGACCGGATGCCGAAGGCCAGCATGGCCAGCATGCCGTTGATATACAGCGCGTCGAGCCCCAGCACGCGGTCTTGCGCGGTGGGGCCGCGCACCAGCCGCACGGCGGCGCACGCCATGCCCAGCATGAAGCACAACAAGGCGAAGGAAGCGGCCCAGAACAGGACGACGTTCATTCGAAGATCTCCATCAGGGTGCGCTCATAGCGCTGCTTGATCAGGTCGATCCAGGCCTGTTCGTTCTCGAGATCGAGCACGTGCAGGGTCAATTCGGAGTCGGACACGTCCACCCATACGGTGCCCGGCGTGTAGGTCAGGATGCAGCCCAGCAGCGCGCGGCCGTGCGGGTCGCGCAATTCGAGCGGGATGTGGACGTAGCCGGGCGAGAATGGGCGGCGCGGCTGCAGGATCAGCCTGCCCACCGCGATGTTGGAACGCACGATGTCGACCAGCACCCGCCACATCAGGCCGGGCACCAGCCACGGCCTGTGCGGACGGCTGCGCAGCGGCCGCAGGCGGCTGGAGGCGAAGCCCAGCCACAGGGCCAGCACCCCGCCGATCAGCAGCTGGCCGGGCGAGGCGGACTGGTTGAGCAGCAGCCACAGACACAGCAGCGCCGCCGGCAGCAGGAACTTGTAGCAGCGCCGCATCATTGGCCTCCCAGGGTGCGGACCGTGTCGGCCGACAACACGGCGTCGATGTACTGGGCGGGCTGGTCGAGCGAGCGCGCGGCCTCGTCCAGGTATGCCGAGACGGGCCCCGCGCCGGCGGCCAGGGCGATGCACAGCAGGATCAGCACCGCCACCGGCCCCGCCTCGCTGATGCGCAGCCGCGGCGTGGTGCGCTCGTCGGTGCTCCAGAAGATGCGGATGCCAGTGCGGCCGAATGCCACGATGCCGGCCAGCCCGGAGACCAGCACCGCCGCCACGAGGATCCAGGCATCGGCCGGCTGCACCGAGGCATTGGCGGCAGTGACCGCAGCCGACAACAGCGAAAACTTGGCCACGAAGCCCGACAGCGGCGGCAGCCCGGTGACCAGCAAGGCGCAGGACACGAAGGCCAGGCCAAGGAACGCCATGGCGGCCGGGATCGCCACGCCCACCACGTCGTCGGAGCGGTTGGGCGTTTCCGGATCGTCCAGGTCGAACATGTCCATGGTGACGGCCAGCACGTTGGCGCCGAAGGTGCGCGTGCGCTCGACCAGTTCGACCAGCATGAAGAAGGCGCCGGTGGCCAGCACGGAACTGAGCAGGTAGAACAGCGCCGGCCCGGTCAGCGTGACGCCGGGCATGCCCAGCGCGGTGAGCAGCGTACCGGCCGAGACAATGACGCAATAGCCGACCAGTTGCTCCAGTTGCTGGGTGGCCAGCAGGCCGATGGCGCCGAAAACCAGGGTGGCCAGCCCGGCCGCGAACATCCAGTCCAGGCTGAAGGCGGCCGGCGCGCCGGTGGGCAGCAGCAGCGAGCCGATGCGCAGCAAGGCATAGATGCCGACCTTCGTCATGATGGAGAACACCGCCGCCACCGGCGCGCTGGCCGAACCGTAGCCGCGCACCAGCCAGAAGTTGAGAGGCCAGGCGCCCGCCTTGACCAGGAACGCCACGCCGAGCACGGCCGCGCCCGCTTCGAACAGCAGGCGCTCGCTGCCGGCCAGGGTGCCGGCGCGCACCGCCAGGTCGGCCAGGTTGAGCGTGCCGGTCACGCCATAGATGAGGGCGATGCTGATCAGCAGCAGGAACGAGGCCACCAGGTTGACGGCGATGTACTGCAGGCCGGCGCTGACCCGCGCCACGCCCGAGCCGTGCAGCAGCAGCCCGTAGGAAGCCGCCAGCAGCACTTCGAAGAAGACGAACAGGTTGAACAGGTCGCCGGTGAGGAAGGCACCGTTCAGGCCCATCAGCAGGAACTGGAACAGCGAGTGGAAGTGCACGCCCAAGCGGTCCCAGCGCGCCAGCGAATAGATGAGCGAGGCCAGTCCCAGGACCGCGGTGAGGCCCAGCATGATGGCCGCCAGCCGGTCGACCACCAGGACGATGCCGAACGGCGCCGGCCAGTCGCCCGGCAGGTAGACGCCCACGCCGTTGGGCCAATGCCCCCCTGCCCCGGCCGCCAGCGCCAGCAGCGCGATCGCGGCGGCCAGTTGCGCCAGGCATGAAGCCACCGCGATGCCGGCGCGCGCGCCCCGCTGCGTGTCCGACAGCAACAGCATCGCGGCCCCGGCGACCAGGGGCACCGCGATGGGATAGATGGGAGCGTGCTGCAGCCAGTCGATCAAGATTCAGACTCCCTGCCGTCGACGTGATCGGTCCCGGTGAGCCCGCGCGAAGCGAGCAGCACCACCAGGAACAGCGCGGTGGTGGCAAAGCCGATCACGATGGCGGTCAGCACCAGGGCCTGCGGCAGCGGATCGGCCAGCGTGGCCGGATCGGGCGCCACCGCGGCGTCGATGATGGGTGGCCGCCCCACCGTCAGGCGCCCCATGCCGAAGATGAAGAGGTTGACGGCATAGGACACCAGCGTCAGCCCCATGATGACCTGGAAGGTGCGCGGCCGCAGGATCAGCCACACGCCCGATCCGGCCAGGACGCCGACCGCCGCGGCGTAGATCAATTCCATCAGGCAGTACTCCCGGATTGTGCGGCGGCCTGCGCATCGGCGGCCGCCTTGCGTTGCGCGCGCAGCGATTGGTGCGCCAGGGCCACCAGCACCAGCACGGTGGAGCCGACGACCAGCATGTAGACGCCCACGTCGAACAGCAGCACGCTGGACAAATGCACGTGGCCGAGCACGGGCAGTGAAAAATCCCAGGCCAGCGCCGACAGGAACGGACGCGCCGCCAGCCAGGCGGAGATGGCGGTCAGGCCCGCGCACAGCAGCCCCAGCCCGACCCAGTGCTGCGGGTTGAGCCGGCTGCGCGACTCGACCCAGTACACGCCGCCCACCATATATTGCAGGATCACGGCGGTGGCCATGACCAGGCCGCCCACGAAGCCGCCGCCGGGCAGGTTGTGGCCGCGCAGCAGCAAATAGGCGGACGCCATCGCGGCCACCGGCAGCAGCAGGCGCACCAGCACGGCGGGCAGCATCATGCCATCCGGCGGCAGCACCGCATGGATGTCCGGCGCGACCGTGACGGTCTCGGCCTGGTCGCGCTGCTGCAGCGGCATGCCGGCGCTTTCCGGGGCCGGGCGGAAACGGCGCAGCAGCGCATACACCGTCAGGGCGACGATGCCCAGCACGGTAATTTCGCCGAGCGTGTCGAAGCCGCGGAAATCCACCAGGATGACGTTGACGATGTTGGTGCCGCCGCCCTCGGGCAAGGCCATGTGGACGAAGAATTCCGAAATGGGCTGGTCCTGCGGGCGCGTCAGCATCGCATAGGCCAGCGCCGCCAGCGACGCGCCGACGACCGCCGCGATGACCACGTCGCGCGTGCGGCGCACGCGGGCCCGCGCGTCGGCCTGTTCGCCGTCGGTCTTGCCCTCGATGCGGCGCGGCAGCCAGCGCAGCCCCAGCAGCAGCAGGACCACCGTCACGACCTCGACGGCAAGTTGCGTCAGGGCCAGGTCCGGCGCGGAAAACCAGACGAAGGTCAGGCAGACCGCCAGGCCCGCGCCGCCGGCCAGGATCAGCGAAGCCAGGCGATGGTACTTGGCCTGGAAAGCCGTGCCCACGGCGCAGATGCCGCCCACGACCCAGAGCACCGCGAAGGCCGGGTCCAGCGGCGTCAGCGGGGCGGCCGTGTCGGTCCAGGTGCCGCGGCGCAGCGGCAGCCAGGCGACCAGCAGCGCTCCCACCACGATCAGAACCATTTGCATCTGCAGGCGCGGCGAGGAAATGCGGCCCAGCAGCCAATTGGCCGCCACGCTGGAATAGTCGAGCAGGAATTCGAACGAACGCCGGCCGTCGAGCCGGTAGATGAACGGCACGCGCCCCGGATAGGCGCGCTGGCGCGCCCGCAGCGCCAGGTAGAGCAGCACCCCGCTGATCATGGCCACGAAGCTCATCACCAGCGGCAGGTTCAGGCCGTGCCATACGGCCAGGCTGTAGGAAGGCATGCCGTCACCCAGGATGCTGTAGGCGGCGGTATCCAGGAACGGCCCAACGGTGATGCCCGGGATCACGCCGACCACCAGGCAGCACAGCACCAGCAGCCCGCTCGGCACCAGCATCCAGCGTGGCGGCTCGTGCGGCGCGCGCGGGAGGTCGTGCGCCGGCGGCCCGAAGAACACCTGCAGGATGAAGCGCAGCGAATAGGCGACGCTGAACGCGCTGGCCAGCACCGCCATCGCCGGCAGCCCGTACTGGATGAGCGGATCGCCGCTGACGAAGGTCGTCTCGGCGAAGAACATCTCTTTGGAGATGAAGCCGTTGAGCAGCGGCACCCCCGCCATCGCGGCCGCGGCCACGGTGGCCAGCGTGGCGGTGATCGGCATGGCCTTGCGCAGTCCGCTCAGCCGCCCGAGATCGCGCGTGCCGGTTTCGTGGTCGACAATGCCGGCGGCCATGAATAGCGAGGCCTTGAAGGTGGCGTGGTTGACCATGTGGAAGATGGCCGCCACCAGCCCGAGCGGGCTGTTCATGCCGAGCAGCAGCGCGATCAGGCCCAGGTGGCTGATCGTGGAATAAGCCAGCACCCCCTTCATGTCCTGCTGGAAGATGGCCGCGTAGGCGCCCAGCACCAGCGAGCACAGCCCTGCCCCGCCGATGATCCAGAACCATTCCTCGGTGCCCGCCAGCACCGGCCAGAACCGCGCCAGCAGGAACACGCCGGCCTTCACCATGGTCGCCGAATGGAGGTAGGCCGATACCGGCGTGGGCGCCGCCATGGCGTTGGGCAGCCAGAACTGGAACGGGAACTGCGCGCTCTTGGTGAGCGCGCCCAGCGCCACCAGCACCAGCACGGCCGGATACCAGGGATCGGCGCGCACCAGGTCGCCCGCCGCCAGCACGCGGTCGAGGTCGTAGCTGCCGACGATGTGGCCGAGGATCAGCACCCCGGCCAGCAGGCACAGGCCGCCCGCCCCGGTGACGGTCAGCGCCATGCGCGCGCCGCGCTTGGCGTCGAGCCGGTGGTGCCAGTAGGCGATCAGCATGAACGAGGCCAGGCTGGTCATTTCCCAGAACAGCACCAGCTGGATGAGATTGCCCGACAGCACGACGCCCAGCATGGCGGCCATGAACGCCTGGAAGAACGAGAAAAAGCGCGGCACCGGGTCTTCGGGCGACATGTAGTAGCGCGCATACAGCACCACCAGCGTGCCCATGGCCGAGACGATCAGTGCGAACAGCCACGCGTAGCCGTCCATGCGCAGGGTGAACTGCAGGCCCAGCGCCGGCGCCCAGGCCAGGTCGGCCCGCACCACGCCGCCATCGACGACTTGCGGGAACAGGCTGGCCACCAGCACGGTGCAGGCCAGCGCGGTCAGCCCTGCCAGCCAGGCCTCGGCGTTGCGGGCGTTGGACGGCAACAGCGCGGCGCACAGGCTGCCAGCAAATGGCAGAGCGAGGATGAGAATCAGCGACATGGCGTTCCGGGAGGGCCGGCGGCTCGTCTCGTGGCGTGAGCCAAGCATAAAGCCGGCATGACGTTACTCGGAACCCCGGACAAGCGCGCCGTTGCAGCGACACCGCGGCCGCGGCGCCAAGGCGTCGACAGAGCCGGCCAGGAATCCACCCCGAAAAATATCAGATTCTTGTAAGGTTCGCACGATGCAATAGCCCACCCTGCGCCGCCATTTCCCGGCGGCGCGCTTTCAGGAGACTCCCCTTGAAGAAAAATACGCTGTTCAAGTCCATGCTGTTGGCGCTGCTGGCGGCCAGCCTGGCCGGCCCCGCCGCCCATGCCCAGGGCTACCCCGAGCGCCCGGTGCGGCTGATCGTGCCGTTCGCGGCGGGCGGCACCACCGACATGGTCGCCCGCATCGTGGCCGACGGCCTGGGCCGCGCGCTGGGCCAGCCGGTCGTGGTCGAGAACCGGGGCGGCGGCGGCGGCGCCATCGGCGCCGACGCGCTGGCCAAGTCGGCGCCGGACGGCTACACGCTCGGCGTGGCGACGGTCAGCACCATGGCCACCAACCCGGCCACCAACGCCCAGACGCCGTACGACCCGCTCAAGGACTTCACGCCCATCACCAACCTGGTCAACGTGCCCAACGTGCTGACGGTCAACCCCAAGACGCCGGCCAACACGCTGCAGGAGTTCATCGCGCTGCTCAAGTCGGAACCTGGCGCCTACAGCTATGCCTCGGCGGGCACCGGCAGCATTTCGCACCTGGACGGCGAACTGTTCAAGTCGCTGACCGGCACCGACATGATCCACGTGCCCTATCGCGGCTCGGGCCCGGCGCTCAACGACACGCTGGCCGGCCAGGTCAGCGCGCAGTTCGACAACCTGCCCTCGTCGTATGCCCACATCCAGGCCGGCAAGCTGCGCGCGCTGGCGGTGGCCGCGCCGGCGCGGGTGGCCGGCATGCCCGATGTGCCGACCTTCGCCGAGGCCGGGCTGCCAGCCATGAACAACATGGCCTGGTATGGGCTGGTGGCGCCGGCCGGGGTGCCCGCGGACATCGTCGCGCGCGTGCATGATGCGGCGGTAAAGGCGCTGCAGGATCCGGATATCCGCCAGCGCCTGATGGACCGCGGCTCGCTGGTCGACGGCGGCACGCCGCAAGCGTACGCCGCGCTCATCAAGCGCGAACTCGAGCTGCGCAAGCAGATCGCCGACCAGCAGAACATCCGCCTCAACTGAGGCCGGCGTCAGTGGCCCGCGGGCGCGCCGGGCACGTCCTGCACCGGCACGCCCATATCCTGCCAGGCCTCGCCATGGCAGGTGAACAGCAGCACCTGGTGCCGCGAAGCGGCGTCGTACAGGGCCCGCTTCATCAATTCGCGCCGCGCCTGGTCGGCATGCACGAGCGCGTCGTCGAGCATCAGCAGCGTCGGCCGGCCAGCCTGCTGCAGCAGGTCCGCATAGGCCAGCCGGGCCAGCACCCCCAATTGTTCGCGCGTGCCGAAGCTGAGCGCCTCGAGGGGGTCGTCGCCAGCGCCGCGCGCCAGCGCGGCCGGCAGCAAGGCATCGTCCAGGCGCCATTGCGCGCCGGCAAACAGCAGCGCGGCATAGTGCTGCAGGCGGCGCGCCAGGGGGTTCAGCAGCCGCTGGGTCGCGGCATTGCGCCGTTCGCCCAGCAACTGCCATAGCAAATCCAGCGCCTGGGCGCGCGCGGCGAATTCATCCCGGCGGCGCGCCAGCCGCTGCGCCTCGGCTTCGGCCACCAGCAGCCGCTCGCCCAGGCCTTGCGCCTGCGCCTGCTCGAGCTTGCCCTGCAGTTGCAGCAGCTCGGCATGGCGCCGGTCCTGGGCGTCGCGCGCCAACACCGCGGACTGTTCCAGGCGCTGCGCGTCCTGTTCGATAAGCTCGGGCTGGTGAGCCCGCAGGACAGCCTGCGCCGCTTCGCAACGCTGCGCCAGCGCGGCGCGCCGCGCAGCGGCCTCGGCCAGCCTGGCATCGCGCTGCTCGCGCTGGTCGCTGCGCCCGGCGGCCAGGAATTCGTTGTGCCGGGCCGTCCAATGGGCCTGCAGCGACTGCGCCCGCCCCTGCTGGGTATCGAGTGCCGTGCGCGCCGCCGCCAGCGCCTGCGCGGCATGCTCGGCCTCGACGCTGGCGGCGCGCAACGCTTGCTGCGCCTGCGCCAGGTCAACGGGCGCCGCGGCCTCGGGCAAGGCGGCGCGCTGCGCGTGGAGCTGCTCGCGCCGGGCGCGGGCCTGCGCTTGCGCGGCATGCAGCGCCTGCACGCCATCCGGGGCGTGGATGCCCAAGCCCTGGCGCGCCATATCGAGGTCGCGCCTGGCTTGCTCATGGCTGGCGGCGCGCGCCTCGGCCTCGGCCAGGCCGGCCACGCCCAGGCTGGCCAGCAGCGCGTCGCGCTCGGCGCGCGCGGCCTGCAGGCCGCCCAGCACGGCCGGCAAGTCGCGCCCGCCCGGTTCGATGCGCAGCATGCCTACCCCATCGATGTGCAGCTCGGCCGCGTCGCTCACCAGGACCTCGCCCTCGCCTGCCAGCGGCGCGCCGTCCAGCCGGATCGCGCGCCCGTCCTGCAAGCGGTGATACAGGCGCGTCGCGCTGGCGCGCTGCTGCGCCTGCAATTCGCCGATGCGCTGCTCCAGGCCGCGCAGTCTGCGCAGGCCGGCGGCGTCGATCGCCAGGCTTGCCGCCGCGATCTGCAATTCCTGGATGTGGGCGGCCAGCCGCGCGGCCTCTGTGATCGCGGCATCCCAGCGCTGCATTTCCTGGTCGAGGCGGGCGATCTGTTCATCGCAATCGAGCCGCTGCGCCGCCTGTTGCGCGGCGGCGACCTGCGCCTGCGCCTCGGCCAGGCGCCCGGCGCCTTTCTGGTGCTGCTGGCGCGCCCGCTCCAGCGCCTCGCGCGCCGGCGCCAGCGCCGCGTCAGCCTGTTCGGCCTGGACCTGCAGTTCGCGCAGCGCCTCGGCATCGCGCCGGTCGCGCTCGACCTGCTCGCGCAGCAGGCCGAGCGTGTCGTCGGCCTGCGCCAGTTCGCGCGCCAGGCCCGCCACCGTTTCACGTTCGCGTTCGATCTCGGCCAGCCGCGCGCGCGCCTGCGCCGCGCGCTGCTCCAGTTCGCGCCAGGGTTGTTCGCGCTTGGCGTGCTCGTAGTCGTGCCGCAGGCTCGCCAGCCGGTCCACGTCGGCGTCGAGCGCGCGCTTGGCCGCCGCCAGTTCCGCGGCAGCCTGCGCGGCCCGCGCACAGGCCTCCTCGGCTTCTTTGTAGGCGCCCTTGGGCTTGCCGCTGCGGGCGTCGCGCAGCATGGCGCGTTCGGCCTCGACCCTTTCATACAGGTCATCGCCCTCGGCCGAGGTCAGCTCGCCGGTCAGGCGGGTGAGCGCATCGCGCACGTGGACCTGCGCATGGGCGGCCGGCTCCAGCAGGTTGTGGCCGTCCCCCTGCTGGATCCACAACAGTCCCGGAATGCCGCCATGCTCCGGCCGGCTCTGCCCCTTGGCGGGAAACTCGAATCCCAGCAGCGCCGCCAGCGCGTTCTCGGCCGCCTCGCCTTCGTGGCGCTCGGCGCCGCCGTCGATCGACAGTTCGCAGCGCGCCCGGCTCAGGAACGACTTGCGCAACAGGTAGCGGCGCCCGCCGTGGTCGAACTCGACCTCGACCGTGGGGCGCGCGCCGTGCATGCCCCATGGCGCCAGGCCGGCCACCTTGGTGGTTTTGTAGCGTTCGAGGAACGCCGCGCGGATGGCCGCGGCCAGGGTGCTCTTGCCGGCTTCATTCGGGCCGGCGATGACGTTCAGGCCGTCGGCCAGTCCGTCCAGTTCGACGGCATCACGGAACTTGCGGAATTCCGCCAGGGCCAGGCGTCGCAGTTTCATGTCTGCCCCGCCGCCCGTTCGCGCTGGAACTGGACCAGCAGGCGCAGGGCATGGCGCGCCACGCCCGCCTGCCCCGGATCGTGCTGCAAGGCCTGCAACTGTGCCGCCACCTCGCCCACATAGCCGCTGCCGCCCAGCGTCGACAGATCGTGCTCGTCCGGCGCCAGCGACAAGCGGTCGGTATCGAGCAGCAAGGCACGCGCCCGCGCCGCCGCGCGCGCCGCGGCATCTTGCAGGGCTTGCCAGGCATCGAGTGAAATCTGGCCGGACAGCTCGAGGCGCAGCACCTCGTCGGCGCCGACCCCGTCCAGGCGGTGCGCCAGCGCCTCGGCATCGGAGGCCAGCTCGAGCGGCTCGATCCATTGCGTCCAGCGATAGCGGCCCACCGGCACGGCCTCGACCAGCGGCTCGGCCCCGGCGCCCGGCAGGCGCACGTCCAGCACGCTGCCGGAAGCGTTAGCGCGGAAGCGGTCCGGCTCCGGCGTGCCGGCATACCAGGTGCGCGCGTCGATCTGCAGGCAGCCGTGCCAGTCGCCCAGCGCGAGATAGTCCAGCCGGGCGCGCGCCGCCCGGTCGGCAGCGATGGGGTTGGCCGAGTCCACCGCGTCGGGCAGGCGGCCGGCGATGCTGCCATGGGCCAGCCCGACCCTCAGCCGGCCGGGGCTGGTCTGCAAGGTGTCGAATATCGCCGTGGTGTCGTCATACGTGTGGCGCTGCGTCAGCGGCGCGGCCAGCACGGCAAGATTGGCGCCCGCCACCTCGACCGCGCCGGGCCGCAGCGGAATGTGCACATTGGGGCCGATGCAGCCGAGCTGATGCGCACGCGACCAGACGCTGTCGGCCAGCGCGGCGTCGTGGTTGCCGGCGATCATCACCCAGGGGCCGGCATAGGTCGCCAGCGCGCCGAACAGGCGCCGGATACTGCGGTCGGATACGGCCTGGGTATCGAAGACGTCGCCCGCCACCAGTACGGCATCGACGCCCCGCTGCGCCGCCAGCGCGGCGATCCGCGCCACGGCGTCGAAGCGGGCCTCGGCCAGCAAGGCCGCGTCATCGGTATCGAACTGGCCGTACTGCCGGCCGATCTGCCAGTCGGCGGTATGGAGGAGATGAATCACGGGAAACCTGGGGAGTGCCTGCGCCACGACGGGCCGTCATGGCGCGATTGTGGCACAACCCCGCGGCGCTCAGGCGACCGAGCGTTCCCCCATGGCCATGCCGGCGCGGCGCGGCCGCGCGCCATAGCGCGACAAGGCCAGGTCGTCGGCCCGGATGGCCGGCCGCTGCCCGGTGACCAGGTCGGCCACCAGCTTGCCGGAGCCGCAGGCCATGGTCCAGCCCAGGGTGCCGTGGCCGGTGTTGAGGAACAGGTTGCCATAGCGGGTGGCGCCGACGATGGGGGTGCTGTCGGGCGTCATGGGCCGCAGGCCGGTCCAGAATTCGGCGCTGGCGACGTCGCCGCAACCGGGATAGAGGTCGTTGACGACGTGCTCGAGCGTGCGGCGGCGCGCCGGGTTCAGGCGCAGGTCGAAGCCGGCCAGCTCGGCCATGCCGCCCACCCGGATGCGGTTGTCGAAGCGCGTCACCGCCACCTTGTAGGTTTCGTCCAGCACCGTGGAAACCGGCGCCGCGTCGGCATCGGTCAGCGGAATCGTGAGCGAATAGCCCTTCACCGGATAGACCGGCAGGTCCAGCCCCAGGGGAGCCAGGAAGCCGCGCGTATAGCTGCCGAAGGCGGCGACATAGCGGTCGGCGGACAGCGACTCGCCCCCCACCTGCACGCCGACGACTTCGCCGCCGCGCGTCTGCAGGCCGTCCACCGGCTGGCCATAGCGGAACTCCACCCCCAGCCCGGCCGCCAATTGTGCCAGGCGGCGCGTGAACAGGCGGCAATCGCCGGTTTCGTCGTTGGGCAGGCGCAGGCCGCCGGCCAGCTTGTGGGCGGTGCGCGCCAGCGCCGGCTCGGCCATTTGCAGGCGGGCGCGATCGAGCAGCTCGTAGGGCACGCCGTTGGCTTCCAGCACCTCGATGTCGCGCTGCGCGGCCTCGTACTGGGCCTGGGTACGGAACAACTGCAGGGTGCCGCGGGCGCGTTCTTCGTACTGGATGCCGGTGTCGGCGCGCAAGGCGCGCAGGCAGTCGCGGCTGTATTCGGCCAGGCGCAGCATGCGCTCCTTGTTGACGGCATAGCGGTCCGCCGGGCAGTTGGCCAGCATGGCGGCCATCCATCGCCATTGGAACAGGGTCCCGTCCGGGCGGATGGCCAGCGGGGCGTCTTTCTGGAACAGCCACTTCAAGGCCTTGAGCGGGATGCCGGGGGCCGCCCAGGGGGTCGAGTAGCCGGGCGAGACCTGGCCGGCGTTGGCATAGCTGGTCTCGCAGGCCGCCTCGGGCTGGCGGTCCAGCACGGTGACCTTGGCGCCCTGGCGAGCCAGGTAGTAGGCGGTGGTCGTGCCGATCACGCCGCCGCCCAGGACGATGACATGCATGAGAATTCCCCGTCTTGGACTAGTCATATGGGTAATTGAATAGTCTAGAAGCGGCACGGCAGTGAAAAGCACTAAAATCACCCCTTCCTATCCACTTTTCGACTGGCGGCGCCTTGCCTGGCGGCCTCCAGGAGTGAAATGCGCGAGCTCGACCGCATCGACCTGAAAATCCTCGACATCCTGCAGCGCGACGGGCGGATCTCCATCACCGACCTGGCCGAGCGCATCAGCCTGTCGGCCACCCCCTGCTCGGAGCGCGTCAAGCGCCTGGAGCGCGAAGGCGTCATCGCCGGGTATCATGCGCGCGTCAATCCGGCGGCCCTGGGCCGAAACTTGCTGGTGTTCCTCGAAATCAAGCTGTCGGCCAAGTCGGGCGACGTCTTCGACAAGGTCAAGCAGGAACTGCTGTACGTGCCGGAGGTCATGGAATGCCACCTGGTGTCGGGCGATTTCGACTACCTCGTCAAGGCCCGCCTGACGGAAATGAACGAGTACCGCCGGCTGCTGGGCGAGATCCTCAAGCGCCTGCCGGCCTCGGCGGAATCGCGCAGCTACGTGGTGATGGAAGAAATCAAGGAAACCCTGTACCTGCCCACCACCGGGCACTAGGGCCAATACTTCGCGCGACGCCGCGCTGCAACGCCCGGCTGCTATGCTCCGGGGGCCGGCCCGATGGCGGCCGGACGCGCGGCGCTGCGCTCGCCTTACCGGAGAATCTTTCCGATGACACGCTTGTACCGATATTTTTTCCGCGGCCTGATCACCGTCCTGCCGATCGCGCTGACGATCTATGTGCTGTTCCTTTTCCTGTCGTGGACCGAGCGGGTCGCGCTGGCGCTGCTCAGCCCGTTCATCGGCAGCTTCTACATCCCCGGCATGGGACTGCTGCTGGGCATCCTGGGCATCCTGCTGATCGGCTACCTGGTCTCCAAAGAGCGGGTGCAGCGCGTCTTCCACCTGGTCGAGATGCCCTTCACCAACCTGCCGGTGGTCAAGAGCATCTATTCATCGCTCAAGAGCTTCGCCGATTATTTCTCGCCCAGCGCCAAGACCGACACCCAGCACGTAGTGGTGCTGCGCATGCCGGGCCAGCCGCTGGAGCTGGTCGGCCTGATCACGCGGCGCGGCACCGAAGGACTGCCGGAAGGCTTCCTGCCTGGCGAACGGGTCGCCGTCTACCTGCCGATGGGCTACATGATCGGCGGCTACACCGTCTTCGTGCCGGCCGACTGGGTGCAACCCATCGACATGTCGGTCGAGGAAGCCATGCGCGCCTCGCTGATCGCCTGGATGGCGCGCGCGCAGGATGCGCCGGCCGCCGTGCGCGCCGCGCCACCCGGCCCCCCCGCGCCGCCCACGGCGCCGGGTGGCGCTCCGTCGGGGCCGTCGGCGCCGCCCGCGCCGCCGGCCGGCACGCCGGCCGCCTGACCGCCATCAACAGTATCGGGACCGCGCATGAAGTTCATGGCCAAGAATTCGCTGTTCGCCATCCTGCTGCGCTCGCGCTGGTGGATCAGCCTGCTGGTGGCGGCGGCGCTGGTGGTGTTCGGCTTCGCCGCCCTGCCGCCGGCCTACGCGCCGTTCCCGGTATTCGCCGCGATTCCGTTCGTGGCCATCGCCGGCATCGCCGCCTGGAAGCAGCGCGACAAGCCCTCCCGGGCGCGGGTCGAACAGACGGCGGCGGCGCTCGCGGGCATGCCCTGGGCGGCCTTCGCCGACACCCTGGAAGCGGCGCTGCGCCGCGACGGCTGCGAAGTCAGGCGGCTGGACGGCGCGGCGGCCGACTTCGAGGCGACGCGCGCCGGCAGCGGCCGCGCCCTGGTATCGGCGCGCCGCTGGAAAGCCGCCCATGTCGGCGTCGAACCCTTGCAGCGCCTGGAAGCGGCGCGCGCCAAGGCGGGCGCCGGCGAGAGCATCTACGTCGCCCTGGGCGAAATCTCGGACGCGGCGCGCGCCTATGCCGGCCGCCACCAGATCCGCTTCATGGACGCAGAGGCATTGGCCCGCCTGCTGCCGCCGGGGGCTATGCAAACCGCGCCGCGGCAGTAGAATCTGGCGCCTGACGGCGCGCGTTGTCCCCCTCATCGGGCGCGCACCGGTTTGCGGAGCCGACGCATGCCCTCACCCGAATCGCCACGCCCGCCCGCCGCCCGGCAGGGTATCCGCATTGCCGCGTCCAGCCCGGCCGGCTTGCGGGCACACTGCCAGGCCGCGCACGACTACCTGGCCGCGCTCGGTCTTGAGCCTTATCTGGCCGTCCGCCCGGACGGCCCGCTGGCCATGCATTTCGAGGCATCCCCTGCCCTGCACGCGCTGGCGCCGGAGCGCGACACCACCGGGCTGCATGCCGCGCTGGGGCTGGGCCCCCAGGCCAGCGGCGACAGCCTGGCGCGCGAGATCGTGCTGGCCATGCTGCTGGGGCCGGTGGCGTTCCCGTTTCCCGACGCCGCCGAGCTGCGCAGCGCCGTGCGCATCCGCCAGCATATCGTGGAGGCGGCGCGCCGCACCGCGCTGGCGTTCGACACCGAACACGCCGAGCGCCCGGCCGGCTATTGGCGCTACGACGAGGCGCGCGGCTTCACCATCGAGCCGGGCGTATCGCTGATCGAGGCGCTGCGGCTGGCCACCCAGCCGCAGGCATCCGGCAAGCTTTACTCCTTCTCGTGCTATCGCGCCACCGAGTACGTGACGCTGCTGGGCATCGCCCAGGAGCTGCACGATGCCCACCCGGCCCTGTACGCCCGGCTGCAGCGGCAATGGGAGACGCGCGCCATCATGTCCGGCCAGTTCCACGAGGTGTTCCTGCGCGAGTACGGCTCGCTCGACCAGCCCCTGCCGGCCCGCTATTACGTGCCGGGCGACCGCCTGTGGTTCCGCAACCCCGACGCGCGTTCGTCCAATGTCGAGGGCTACGAAGGCTCGTGGCTGTTTTACCTGGGCGGCGGCCTGTTCAATAACTTCTGGAAGCGCGACCAGCCGTATACGCTCACCGCCAAATGCGTCGAGATCCACCACTGGCGGGACGGCGCGCGGCACGACGCGCGCGGGCGGCTGATACTGGACGAGGCCATTGTCGAGGAACGCGTGGCCCGCACCCTGCGAGACCCGGCGGCGGTGCAGGCCGTGCTGGCCCGCATGCTGCGCCGGCGCGATCCGCAAGGGGTCTACGCCGACGGCGGCTGCATCGACGCCACGCGGGAATGCGCGCGCTGGGTGCTGCCCGGCACGGCGCAGATCGAGCTGCCGGATTGGGCGGCTGCGACGTAGCCGCCGCCGCGGAGTCAGGCCGGCGGTGAACCGGGTTCGTCGGCGTTCATGCCGGCCGCCACGGCCCGATAGGAAGCGTGCAGCAGCGCCTTGGCAGCGCGCTCGGCCGCCTCGCCGTCTCCGGCGGCGACTGCCTGGGCCAGGCGCGCCCAATCCGCGGCTGATTCGCGCCGCCGTTGCTGAGTCCGGAAACTGACCGATTTCTCCCGTATGGCGTAGCGCCACAACGCCTGGTCGCTAAGCCCTTCGTAGATGGTGCGCAGCCGCTTGCCCGGGCATGCGCCGATCAGCATGCGCTGGGTGTCGATCGACAGGCTGGCATAGTCGGCGGGAGACGTGTCCGCCTCATCGGCCCGCGCCCGCAGTTCGCCGGCGCGCTCGAGCAGCGATGGCACAAGGCCTTCCGGCGGCCTTTCCGCCACCAGGCGGGCAGCCAAGCCCAGCAGTTGCGCCCGGATATTGAAAATCTCCTCGATTTCCTCGGCATCCACGGCAATGACGCGTACACCGTAGCGGGGAATGCGCTCGACCACGCCGCGCCGCTCCAGCAGCGCCATGGCTTCGCGCACGGTGCTGCGGCTGACGGCGAAAAGTTCGGCGTAGGTTTCTTCCTTCAGGCGTTCGCCAGGCGCGAGGGCGCCATCGTGAATGGCTTTCAACAAGGATTCGGCCACTTGCTCCGGCAGGGATTTGGCCAGGCGGCCGATTTGCGTCGTTTCTTTCTCGAAATAGGCGTTCGCGCCGGACATAGGCTTTTGGCGAGAGAGGATTGAGGGCCAGTATACCGTCGGGACCCGGGCAAGAATCACCTGCCGGACCAGGGTTGGTGGCCGCAGAATTTTTTGTCGACAAACGACAATCGACGTTAATATACTGTACCGGGGGCCGCCACCGCCCCACAAACAGGAGACCTTCATGACCGATATCAACGTCACCCCGCTTGGCTATGCGGCAGGTGCCCGGGTAGCCGGACTGGATTTGCGGCAGCCCCTGTCGCCCGTCCAGGTCGCCGCCGTGCAGGCCGCTTGGCATCGCCACCTGGTGCTCGTATTTCCCGGCCAGGACTTGAGCGCGCCGGAGCTGATCGCCTTCACCGCCCAGATGGGCGAAGTCGAGCGCAACGACAACGTGCCCTATTACCGGGACCCCGACTACCCGGAGGTGCTGCTCGTATCGAACAAGCCGCGCAACGGCAAGCCCTCGGAAACGCGCAACACCGGGCGCAACTGGCACGCCGACCTGACCTATACCGACCGGCCCGCCAAGGGTTCGGTGCTGATGTGCAAAGAAAAGCCGGCCATAGGCGGCGACACGATGTTCGCCAACATGTACATGGCCTACGAGACGCTCAGCCCGGTCCTGCAGAAGTTTGTCGAGTCGCTTGAAGCGGTGCACGACATCACCCTGATCAAGGGTTTCGAGCGCCGCGACCCGGCCCAGATCGCCGACATGAAGCGGGCCAACCCTCCCATTGCCCACCCCGTCGTGCGCACCCATCCCGAGACCGGCCGCAAACTGCTGTTCGTCAGCGAACGCATCCGCCATTTCGTCGGCATGACCGAAGAAGAGAGCCGTCCGCTGCTGCAATTCCTGAACAGCCACGCCACCTCCCCGGAATTCGTCTACCGGCACCAATGGGCACTGAATGACGTGGTGATGTGGGACAACCGCTGCACCCTGCACATCGCCCTGAAAGACTTTGACCAGAGCCAGGCCCGCCACATGATGCGCTGCTCGATGCGCGGCGAGAAATCCGGTTATGTCGTCGCGCCGGACACGGAGGACGGCGGCTCCCTCAAGAGCGCGCTGGCCGCGGTGTCCTGACCCAGGCGCGGCCCGCGCCGGGACACCAGAACAACACCCGCATTCCCCCTGGAGGAGACAACAAAATGCCTGGATTTTTCTCGCGTCGAGCGCGCCTGCTCGCCGTGCTGGCCTGTTTGACGGCCCTGCATACCGCAGGGCGCGCGGCGCAGCCCATGCGCCTGGAAGTGGGATTTCCGCCCGGCGGCACCACCGACGTCATGGCCCGCTTGATCGCCAATGAATTGAGCGCGCAAATCGGTCGCGACATCATCGTCGAGAACCGCGCAGGCGCCAGCGGCAACATCGCGGCCTCGTCGGTAGCCCAGTCCGCGCCGGACGGCAACACCCTGCTCTTCGCGCCCAGCAGCCATGCCGTGAATGCCTCGCTCTACCCCGACTTGCCGTTCGATACGGCACATGCCTTCACGGCAATCGGCATGGTGGCCACCACGCCTTACGTGCTGGTCGTCAACCCACGGCTGCCGCACGGCTCGCTCGGCGAACTGACGGGCTATCTCAAGCAGCATCCGGGCGAAGTGGCCTTTGCCTCCGCGAGTCCCGGCACCGGACAGCACCTGGCGGGAGAGCTGTTCAAAAAATCGGCCCAGGTCGACATCCTGCATGTGCCCTACAAAGGCAGTGCGGCCGCCCTGCCAGACCTGATCGCCGGTCGCACCGGCATGATGTTCGACAACATTGCGGTCATGCTGCCACACATCAAGAGCGGCAAAGTCAACGCCCTGGCCGTCACCACGGCCCAGCGCTCCCGCCTGCTGCCGGACCAGCCCACCGTGGCGGAAAGCGGCTATCCCGGATTCGACGTGACGGGGTGGTTCGTACTGCTGGCGCCGGCCGGCACGCCCGACGCGGTGGTCGATCGTCTGAACCAGGGCCTGAATACCGTTTTGCGCGGCAATCGCCTGGCCGGCAAACTGGCCGAACTGGGCGCCGAGGTGAAGACCAGCACGCCGCGAGAAGCCGACCGCTACGTGCAAAGCGAGATCAGCCGCTGGTCCTCGGTGGTGGAGCAAGCCGGAATCAGGCCGAACTGACGCTTGATCGAAAAAAAAAGCGGGCGCCGCGCGGCGCCCGCCCTTTATTCGGCTCTCGGGCCTCAGCGCACCTTGCCCTCCTTCCAGGCCTGCAACAGCTTGTCGTAGGGAATCGTCTGACCCTGCGGCTTCTCGTTGGCCAGCTTCTGCCACGGCGCGTGCTGGTCCGACAGCCACTTGGACGGGTCGCTCTTCTTGTTGAGCTTGGGCGCGCACTGCGCCATGCCGGCCCGTTCCAGGCGCGCCATGACCCGGTCCATCTCTTCGGCCAGGTTGTCCATGGCCCGCTGCGGCGTCTGCTCGCCCGTGACCGCGGTCGCCACGTTCTTCCACCACAACTGGGCCAGCTTGGGATAATCGGGCACGTTGTTGCCGGTGGGCGTCCAGGCCACCCGCGCCGGGCTGCGGTAGAACTCGATCAGGCCGCCATAGCGGTCGGCATTCTTGGTGAAGTAGTCGCTGTGGATGTCGCTGTCGCGGATGAACGTCAGGCCGGTGATCGACTTCTTCAGCGACACGGTCTTGGACGTGACGAACTGCGCGTACAGCCAGGCACCGGCCAGGCGGTTGGCGTCGGTGGACTTGAAGAAAGTCCATGAACCCACGTCCTGGTAGCCGTTCTGCATGCCGTCCTTCCAGTATGGCCCGTAGGGCGACGGCGCCATGCGCCATTTGGGCGTGCCGTCCTCGTTGACCACCGGCAGGCCTTTCTTGGTCATGTCGGCCGTGAAGGCGGTGTACCAGAATATCTGCTGGGCGATATGCCCCTGCGCCGGCACCGGCCCGGACTCGGAGAACGTCATGCCCATGGCCTGCGGCGGCGCGTACTTCTTCATCCAGTCGATGTACTTGGTCAGGGCGTAGACAGCGGCCGGGCTGTTGGTGGCGCCGCCGCGCTCGACCGAGGCGCCCACCGGCGTGCACTTGTCGTCGGCCACGCGTATGCCCCATTCGTCCACCGGCATGCCGTTGGGCAGCCCCTTGTCGGCCGCGCCGGCCATCGACAGCCAGGCGTCGGTGAAGCGCCAGCCCAGCGACGGGTCCTTCTTGCCGTAGTCCATGTGGCCGTAGACTTTCTTGCCGTCGAGCTCCTTCACGTCATTGGTGAAGAAGTCGGCGATGTCCTCATAGGCCGACCAGTTGGTGGGCACGCCGAGCTCGTAGCCGTACTTGGCCTTGAACTTGTCGCGCAGGTCCTGGCGGGCGAACCAGTCGGCGCGGAACCAGTAGACGTTGGCGAACTGCTGGTCCGGCAACTGGTACAGCTTGCCATCCGGCGCGGTGGTGAACTTGGTGCCGATGAAGTCCTTCAGGTCCAGGCCGGGGTTGGTCCATTCCTTGCCGGCGCCCGCGATGTAGTCCGACAGCGGCAGGATGGCGCCGTAGCGGTAGTGGGTGCCGATCAGGTCCGAATCGGAGATCCAGCCGTCGTAGATGGACTTGCCCGACTGCATCGACGTCTGCAGCTTCTCGACCACGTCGCCTTCCTGGATCAGGTCGTGGTTGACCTTGATGCCGGTGATTTCCGTGAAGGCGCGCGCCAGCGTCTTGGACTCGTACTCGTGGGTGGTGATGGTCTCGGACACCACGTTGATCTCGGTGACGCCCTGGGCCTTGAGCTTGGCCGCCGCGTCGATGAACCACTGCATTTCCGCCATCTGCTTGTCCTTGGACAGCGACGACGGCTGGAATTCCGAGTCCACCCATTTCTCGGCCTCGGGCAGACCGGCCCATGCGGCCGAGCACCCGATCAGGGCGATGGCCGCCGCCATGGCTTGCCTACGCAATTTCATGACCTATCTCCTCGATATGCCTTCCCTTTGTGCTGCGGACCTGGGCCTGGGAAGATGCCGGCCGGCGGTCGTTCGGCTACAACTCTTTTTGTTTCATCCCTTGCGCATGATCCAGGCCAGTACCAGCATCGACACCGCGAAGCTGATCCAGACCGTGGGCGGGTCCTCCAGCCCGAACCAGTCCATCATCTGCTCGCCCAGGCCGACGTAGGCCAGATTGACCCACGCGGCGGCCATCAGGCCAATGAACAGCCGGTCGCCGCGCGTGGTGGCAATGGGCAGGAACCCCTTGCGCAGGCGCGTGGGCGACTTCAGTTCCCAGACCGTCATGCCGGCCAGCATCAATACGATGCAGGTGAAGAAAACCGCCACCGGCGTGGTCCATACCATCCAATCGAACATGGCCCCCCCTATACGCGCCCCATCGCGAAGCCCTTCGCGATGTAGTGCCGCACGAACCAGATGACGATGCCGCCGGGCACGATGGTCAGCACCCCGGCCGCCGCCAGCACGCCCCAGTCCATGCCGGAAGCCGACACGGTGCGCGTCATGGTGGCCACGATGGGCTTGGCGTTGACCGAGGTGAGCGTGCGCGCCAGCAACAGCTCGACCCAGCTGAACATGAAGCAGAAGAACGCCGCCACGCCGACGCCCGACTTGATCAGCGGCAGGAAGATGGTCAGGAAGAAGCGCGGGAAGGAATAGCCGTCCACGTAGGCGGTCTCGTCGATTTCGCGCGGCACGCCGGACATGAAGCCTTCCAGGATCCACACCGCCAGCGGCACGTTGAACACCAGGTGCGCCAGCGCCACCGCCAGGTGCGTGTCCATCAGCCCCAGCGAACTGTAGAGCTGGAAAAACGGCAGCAGGAACACCGCCGGCGGCGTCATGCGGTTGGTCAGCAGCCAGAAGAACACGTGCTTGTCGCCGATGAACCGGTAGCGCGAGAACGCGTAGGCGGCCGGCAGGGCCACCGCCAGCGAAATCAGCGTATTGATGCCGACATAAATAAGCGAATTGATATAGCCGGAATACCAGGCCGGGTCGGTGAAGATGGTGCGGTAATGGTCGAGGGTGAACTCGCGCGGCCACAGGCTCAGCGTGCCGACGATCTCGGTATTGGTCTTGAACGACATGTTCAGCATCCAGTACAGCGGCAGGATGGCGAACGCCAGGTACAGCAGCAGGAAAGCGGCGCGCCAGGCCGAACCTCGCTTATCCATGGGAGACCTCCTCGGTGGCCGCGCCGGCACGCTGCATCCAGTTGTACAGGATGAAGCACAGCAGCAGGATGATCAGGAAGTACACGATCGAGAACGCGGCGGCCGGCCCCAGGTCGAACTGGCCCACCGCCTTCTGCGTCAGGTATTGCGACAGGAAGGTGGTGGCATTGCCCGGGCCGCCGCCGGTCAGCACGAACGGCTCGGTGTAGATCATGAAGCTGTCCATGAAGCGCAGCAGCACGGCGATCATCAGCACGCCGCGCAGCTTGGGCAGCTGGATGTAGCGGAATACCGCGTAGCGCGAGGCGCCGTCGATGCGGGCGGCCTGGTAATAGGCCTCGGGGATGGCCCGCAGTCCCGCATAGCACAGCAGCGCCACCAACGGCGTCCAGTGCCAGACGTCCATGACCAGCACCGTCAGCCAGGCGTCCAGCGCGTCGCCGGTATAGTGGTAGTCCACGCCCAGCCAAGTCAGCGCCGCGCCCATCAGGCCGATATCGGTGCGCCCGAACACCTGCCAGATGGTGCCCACCACGTTCCACGGGATCAGCAGCGACAGCGCCACCACCACCAGCGTGGCCGAGGCGCGCCAGCCCGCGGCGGGCATGCACAGGGCCAGCAGGATGCCCAGCGGGATCTCGATGGCCAGCACCGCCAGCGAGAAGCCGATCTGCCGCAACAGCGCGCCATGCAGTTCTTCGTCCTGCAGCACCATCGCATACCACTCGGTGCCGACGAATACGCGGCGCTCGGGCGAGATGATGTCCTGCACGGAGTAGTTGACGATGGTCATCAGCGGCAGGATCGCCGAGAAGGCCACGCAGACGACCACGGGCAGCACCAGCAGCCAGGCGCGTTGGTTGAGGGGCTTCATGAGATCCGTTCCTCGTCGCGGTAGAAGCAGGTGTGCGCATTCAGCAGCGGCAGCCAGACGGTATCGCCAACCGCGGCCGTGCTGCCGGCCGCCGTGCGGGCGCGCAGCGTCATGCCGTCGAAGTCGCCGGTCAGCAGCCGGTAGGTGCCCAGGTCCTGGACGCGCGATATCCGCACCGGCACGGCGCCCTGCGCGCCGGCGGTGCACGGCTGCAGGTATTCAGGGCGCACGCCCACGCGCACCGGGCCGGCGGCGGCCAGCGTGTCGGCCAGGGCGGCTGGCAGGCCGGAGAACCGCAGCGTCCCCACCACCAGCGCGCCGTCGCGCCATTGCGCAGGCAGGAAGTTCATGCCCGGGGAGCCGATGAAATGGCCCACGAAGGTATGCGCGGGCCGTTCGAACAGGTCTTCCGGCGTACCGATCTGCACCGCCTTGCCGCGCGACATGACCATGACCTGCTCGGCGAAGGTCAGCGCCTCGGTCTGGTCGTGCGTGACATAGATGAGGGTCAGGTTGAGCTCGTGGTGGATCTCTTTCAGCTTGCGCCGCAGCTGCCATTTCAAGTGCGGGTCGATCACCGTCAGCGGCTCGTCGAACAGCACGGCGGACACATCGTCGCGCACCAGGCCGCGGCCCAGCGAGATTTTCTGCTTGGCATCGGCCGACAGTCCGCTGGCGCGCCGGTCCAGCAGCGCCGACATGTCCAGCATTTCCGCGATGCGACCGACCCGCTCGCGCGCCTGGGCCGGCGGCACGCCGCGGTTGCGCAGCGGAAACGCCAGGTTCTGGGCCACCGTCATGGTGTCGTACACCACCGGGAACTGGAACACCTGGGCGATGTTGCGCTGCTGCGGTGTCAGGGCGGTAACGTCGCGGCCGTCGAACAGGATGCGCCCTTGCGAGGGGCGCAACAGGCCGGACATGCAGTTCAGCAGGGTCGTCTTGCCGCAGCCCGACGGCCCCAGCAGCGCATAGGCGCCGCCATCGCGGAAGGTGAAGCGCAAGGGCAGCAGCGCGTAATCGTCGTCCGACTCCGGCCGGCTGAGGTACGAATGAGCCAGGTCCAGCTCGATTGCCGCCATCAGGCCACCTCCGCGGCGCGGCCGGCGGCCAGCAGGGTTCCGGCGGCGTCGAATGCGTACAGGCTGGCCGGGTCGAAATACAGCGTCAGACGGTCTTCGAGCGCATAGCGATGCACGCCCGGCAACTGGGCCACCACCGGCCCCGCCGCGGTCTCCGCATGCACGAACGTGTCCGACCCCGAGATCTCGGCCAGCTTGACGGCCCCGGACAGCGCCACGCGCCCCGCGCCCGGCGCGATGCCGAAGGCGCCGGCGCGCAGGCCCGCCGTGATGCGCGCCTCGCCGTCGCCATCCGGCAGGGCGCGGGCCGCCGCCACCCCGCCTTCCAGTACGATGCCGCCGGCCTGGCGCCGGGCCGCGAACAAGTTCATGGGCGGATCGCTGAATGCCCGCGCCACCCGCAGGGAGGCGGGCCGGTGGAACACCTCGGCGGCCGGGCCGTATTGCAACAATTCGCCGGCATCCATGACGGCGGTATACCCCCCCAGCAGCAGCGCCTCGGCCGGTTCGGTGGTGGCGTAGACCACCGTGGCCTGGCCATCGGCGAACAGGCCGGCCAATTCGTCGCGCAGTTCCTCGCGCAGCTTGTAGTCCAGGTTCACCAGCGGCTCGTCGAGCAGCACCAGCGGCGCATTCTTGGCCAGCGCGCGCGCCAGCGCCACGCGCTGCTGCTGGCCGCCCGACAACTCGGCCGGATAGCGATCCAGCAGGTGGCCGATGTGCAGGCGGCCGGCCATTGCCCGCACGCGCCCGTCGATGTCGCTGGCGCCGCCCAGCTTCAAGGGCGAAGCGATGTTGTCGTACACCGACATGGAGGGATAGTTGATGAACTGCTGGTAGACCATGGCGACATTGCGGCGGCGCACCGGCACGCCGGTCACGTCCGCCCCGTCGACCCGCACACTACCCTCGGTGGGCCGGTCCAGGCCAGCCATGATGCGCAGCAGCGAGGTTTTGCCCGCCAGCGTGGCGCCCAGCAGCACCGTCATGGCGCCGGCCACCGGTGCCAGGCTGAGCGGGTACAGATAAGACTGCGACCCGACCTGCAAGGCGATTCTGTCCAGCGTCAACTGCATCGTTCTCCTCCAGGTGGGCGGATGCACTCGCTTTCGTTGTTTTTTTGCTTTTTTGCGTTTTACCCAACAAGCGAAAGAAAAACAATCTTGCAGCGCGTCATTATTTTTCGCTTTTGTTGTTTTATGATGCGAATATGACATTGAACCCTCGACAAAGCGCGCTCGTGGAAATGGTCCGTTCCCAGGGTTCGGCCACCATCGAGGCCCTGGCCCGCCATTTCGACGTCACCCTGCAGACCGTGCGGCGCGACGTCAACCTGCTGGCCGAGGCCGGGCTGTTGTCGCGCTTTCACGGCGGGGTGCGCATCGAGGCCTCGACCATCGAGAACATCGCCTACCGCAAGCGCCAGGGACTGCACGCCGAGGCCAAGCAGCGCATCGCCCAGGCCGTGGCGCGCGCCGTGCCGGACGGCTGTTCGCTGATCCTGAACATCGGCACCACCACCGAGGCCATCGCGCGCGCCTTGCTGCGCCACCGCGGCCTGCGCGTCATCACCAACAACCTGCATGTCGCCGACATCCTGTCGGACAACCCCGATTGCGAAGTCATCGTGGCCGGCGGCGTGGTGCGGCCGCGCGACCGCGGCATCGTCGGCGAGGCCACGGTGGACTTCATCCGCCAGTTCAAGGTCGACATCGGCCTGATCGGCATCTCGGGCATCGAGGCCGACGGCACGCTGCGCGACTACGACTTCCGCGAGGTGCGCGTGGCGCGCAGCATCATCGAGCAATCGCGCGAGGTCTGGCTGGCCGCCGACAGCAGCAAGTTCCAGCGCCAGGCCATGGTCGAGCTGGCGCACATCTCGCAGATCGACCGCTTCTTCACCGACGCATATCCGCAAGAACCCCTGGCGCAAGTCCTGCAAGAGTCCGGCGTGCGCTGCGAAATCGCGACGGCCGAGGCCGGCGCCGAATCCGCCGAGGACTGAGCCCGCCCCGTTTCCCTTGCCGGTCCGACACCACGCCGCCATGACCCCTGCCCCCGCTCCCCTTCTCCCGCCCAGCCGCGCCGCGCTGCTCCAGGCCCTGCAAGACCCCGCCCCATGGGACGTGGTCGTCATCGGCGGCGGCGCCACCGGCCTGGGCACGGCCGTCGACGCGGCCGCGCGCGGCTACCGGACACTGCTGATCGAGGCCGACGACTTCGCCAAGGGGACGTCCAGCAAGGCCACCAAGCTGGTGCACGGCGGCGTGCGCTACCTGGCCCAGGGCAACATCAGCCTGGTGCGCGAAGCCCTGCACGAGCGCGGCCTGCTCAACCGCAACGCGCCGCACCTGGTGTGGCCGCTGGGCTTCGTGGTGCCGGCCTACGGGCTGCTGGACCAGCCGTTCTACGGTGTCGGACTGAAGATGTACGACATGCTGGCCGGGCGGCTCAACCTGGCTCCCAGCCGCTGGCTGTCGCGCGCCGAAACCCTGGCGCAGGCCGCCACCGTGGCGCCCTCGGTAGGCGGCCGGGCCTTGCGCGGCGGCGTGCTGTATTACGACGGGCAGTTCGACGATGCGCGGCTGGCGGTGGCCTTGATGCGCACCCTGTTCGACCTGGGCGGCACCGCCATCAATTACGTGCGCGCCACCGGCCTGACCCGCGACGAGCGCGGCGCCATCGGCGGCGTGCTGGTGCAGGACGCGCTGGACGGCGGCCAGTACGCCGTGCGGGCGCGCTGCGTGGTCAATGCCACCGGCGTCTGGGTCGACAGCGTGCGCCGCATGGACGACGCGCAGGCCCAGACCATGGTCGCGCCCAGCCAGGGCGTGCACCTGACGCTGCCGCGCGACTTCCTGCCGGGCGACAAGGCCATACTCATCCCCAAGACCGACGACGGCCGCGTGCTGTTCGTGGTGCCCTGGAACGGCCGCACCATCGTCGGCACCACCGATACGCCGCGCGACGACCTGCCGCTGGATCCGCCGGCCCTGCCGGCCGAGGTCGATTTCATCCTGGGCACCGCCAGCCGCTACCTGAGCCGCAAACCCACGCGCGCCGACGTCACCAGCGTGTGGGCGGGCCTGCGGCCGCTGGTCAAGGCCACGGGCGAAGCCGCCACCAAGACCCTGTCGCGCGAGCACACCATCGTGGTGTCGCGCGCCGGCCTGGTTACCGTGACTGGCGGCAAATGGACCACCTATCGCCGCATGGCGCAGGACGTGGTCGATACCGCCATCCAGCGCCAGCTGTTGCCGCAGGCGCACTGCCGCACCGCCGAGCTGCCCCTGCATGGGGCGCCTGCGGCCGGCGCGCCGGCCGCCGCCCCGCAGGGCACCCCCGACAGCTACTACGGCACCGACCTGCCTGCGCTGCGCGCCCTGCCCGGCCACGAGCGCGTACTGGTGCCGGCCAGCGGGCTGACGGAAGCCCACGTGCGCTTCGCCGCCCGCCATGAACTGGCCCGCAGCGCCGAAGACGTGCTGGCGCGCCGCAATCGCGCGCTGTTCCTCGACAGCGAGTCGGCCGTCCGGGCCGCGCCCGAAGTGGCCCGCATCCTGGCCGAAGAACTGGGCCTGGACGCCGCCTGGCAAGGCGCCACGCTGGCGGACTTCGAACGCAGCGCGGCGCATTACCGGCTGGCCTGAGCGGCGCCGCCACGGCGGCGAAATTGCAACAGGTGCTTTTAATTAATTAAATCATTAATTAGAATGCCAGCATGAATCCAGCCCTTCCCGCTTCCCGCAAGCTCGGCCGCCCGGCCCGCCCCGCCGGCGCCGGCGGTCGCGACGCCATGCTGGACGTCGCCACCGAACTGTTCGCCTCGCAAGGCGTGGCGGCCACCACCATCGCCCACATCGCCAAGGGCGCCGGCGTGACTTCCGCAATGGTTCACTACTACTTCAAGAACCGCGAACAACTCATCGACGTGGTGGTTGCCGAGCGCCTGGCGCCGGTCATCGCCTACGTCTGGGCGCCCGCCGCAACCGGCCCGGCCGCCGACGACGCCACGGCGGCCGGGCCGCATGCCATGGTGGCGCGAGTGGTGCGGCGCATCGTCCAGTGCGCCAGCGAGCGCCCCTGGCTGGCGCCGCTCTGGATGCGCGAGGTAGTCAACGCGGGAGGGCAGTTGCGCGAACGCGTGTTCCGCCAATTGCCCTTCGATCACTTGCATGCCTTTGCGGCCCTGATCGCGCAGGGCCAGCGCGCCGGCGCGGTGAATCGCGACGTCGAGCCGCGCCTGGTATTCCTGTCGGTACTGGGCATGACCCTGGTGCCGCTGGCCACCTCCGACTTGTGGCAGCGCATCTGGGCCGACGACGGCAATGCCGCCACGCTCGACCCCGACACCATCGCGGCGCACGCCATCGCCATTCTGTCGGGCGGCCTGTTCCCGCCTTCCTCCTCCACCCGGCGCCGCCCCGCGCGCCTCCCGCTCCGGCCAGGATCCTGACGCCATGCCCGCCCGTCTTCCGCTTCCCGGTTTCCCCGCGCGGCGCCGCGCCTTGGCCGCCCTGTGCCTGCCGCTCCTGCTGGCCGCTTGCGGCAACGACGAACAACCGTTCTACCAAGGCTATGTCGAGGGCGAATTCGTCTACATGGCGGCCTCGCAGGCGGGCCGGCTGCAGGCGCTGCACGTATCGCGCGGACAGCAGGTCCAGGCCGGCGCGCCGCTCTTCGCGCTCGAGACCGACCCCGAGGCCGAGGCGCAACGCGAGGCCCAGGCCCGCCTAGCCGCGGCGCAGGCCCAGCTGCTCGACCTGGACACCGGCCAGCGTCCGCCGGAAATCGAAGTGGTGCGCGCCCAACTGGCGCAGGCCGAGGCCGAAGCCCGGCGCGCCGCCGCGCAGCTGGCCCGCGACCGCGTGCAGTTCCAGGCCGGCGGCATCGCCCGGGCCCAGCTCGACGACAGTCGCGCCCAGGCCCGTTCCAGCGCCGCGCGGGTACGCGAACTGCAGGCCCGCCTCGACGTCGCCGCGCTGCCCGGCCGCGACCAGCAGCGACAGGCCCAGCAGGCGCAGGTCGAGGCAGCGCGCGCGGCACTGGCGCAGGCCGATTGGGCGCTGGCGCAAAAGCAGGTGGCCGCGGCCGCGGCGGGCCGGGTATTCGACACGATGTACCGGGTGGGCGAATGGGTGCCGGCCGGCAGCCCGGTAGTCCGCCTGCTGCCGCCCGGCAACGTCAAGCTGCGCTTTTTCGTGCCCGAGACGGCGCTGGGCGCGCTACAGCCTGGCGGCCAGGTCAGCGTGCGCTGCGACGCCTGCGGCGAGGCGGTGCCCGCTGCCATCACCTACGTATCCGAACAGGCCGAGTACACGCCTCCGGTCATCTACAGCCGCGACAGCCGCGGCAAGCTGGTCTACATGATAGAGGCGCACCCGGCGCCGCAGGATGCGGCGCGGCTGCATCCGGGCCAGCCCGTCGAGGTCGTGCTGCCATGAACCGGCCCGACGCCGCCGAGCTGGTCATCGATGTGCATGGCCTGAATAAGCATTTCGGCGACAAGCACGTCGTCAACGATGTGTCGCTGCAAGTACGGCGCGGCGAAATCTATGGCTTCCTGGGCCCCAACGGCAGCGGCAAGACGACCTGCATCCGGCTCATGTGCGGCCTGCTCACGCCCGACTCCGGCAGCGGCACCTGCCTGGGCTACGACATCCTCACCCAGAGCGCCGACATCAAGCGCCACGTGGGCTACATGACACAGAAATTCTCCTACTGGGAAGACCTGACCATTCGCGAGAATCTCGATTTCGTGGCGCGCATGTACGAGATGCCCGACCGCCGCCAGGTGGTGGAGCAGGCGCTCGAGGGACTGGGCCTGCAGAGCCGCGCCGACCAGCTCACCGGCGCCCTGTCGGGCGGCTGGAAGCAACGGCTGGCGCTGGCGGCCTGCCTGCTGCACGAACCGCAACTGCTGCTGCTGGACGAGCCCACTGCCGGCGTCGATCCGACCGCGCGGCGCGATTTCTGGGAAGAGCTGCACGCGCTGGCCGCGCGCGGCATCTCGGTGCTGGTCAGCACCCACTACATGGACGAGGCCGAACGCTGCCATAAGCTGGCCTACCTGGCCTACGGGCGCCTGCTGACCCAAGGCACCGCCGAAAGCGTCACCGCCGAGCAAGGCCTGGCCACCTGGGCCATCCACGGCCATGACCTGGTCTCGCTGGGGCAGCGCCTGCGCGGCAGCCCCGGCGTCGACCAGACCGTGGCGTTCGGCTCGGCGCTGCATGTCAGCGGCAAGGACCACGCGCAGCTCGAGCGCACGCTGCGCGAGGCGGTGCAAGGTTCCGGCCTGCGGCTCGAACCGGTCGACACCAGCCTGGAAGACGTGTTCATCTATCTGATGAACCGCTCCACCGACAACTACGGAGGCCGGCCATGACGACGCGCGAGCGGCGCTTTTCGTGGATGCGCTGGTGGAGCATGGTGCTCAAGGAGTTCCTGCAGCTGCGGCGCGACCGCATCACTTTCGGCATGATCGTCGGCATTCCCATCATGGAGCTGGCGCTGTTCGGCTACGCCATCAATACCGATCCGAAGCAGATGCCCACCGCCGTGATCGTGTCCGACCACAGCGAGTTCACGCGCACCTTCGTCGCGGCCATGAAGGCGTCCGATTACTTCAACATCGTCGAGGAACTGCCCGACGAGGAAGCCGGCCGCGCCGCCCTGGCCCAGGGGCGCGTGCTGTTCGTGCTGACCATCCCGCCCGACTTCACCCGCAACCTGCTGCGCGGCGAGCGTCCGGCGCTGCTGATCGAGGCCGATGCCACCGACCCGATGGCCACCGGCATGGCGGTCAGCGCCGCCGCGCAGCTCGGCCAGACCGTGGCGCGCAAGGACCTGACCGGCCCGCTGGCGCACCTGGCGGGCGGGCAGCCGCCGTTCGAGGTACGCGTGCACCGCCTGTACAACGAAGAACAGATCGCCCAGTACAACACCGTGCCGGGCCTGATGGGCGTGATCCTCAGCATGACCCTGGTCATGATGACCGGCCTGGCCATGACGCGCGAACGCGAGCGCGGCACCATGGAAAACCTGCTGTCCACGCCGGTGCGGCCGCTGGAAGTCATGACCGGCAAGATCGTGCCCTATATCGCCATCGGCCTGCTGCAGGCCACCATCATCCTGCTGGCGGCGCGCTACGTGTTCCATGTGCCGTTCATGGGCAGCCTGCTGGCGGTATACCTGGCGGCGCTGCTGTTCGTGGCGGCAAACCTGACGGTCGGCATCACGCTGTCGTCGCTGGCGCAGAACCAGCTGCAGGCCATGCAGCTGACGATGTTCTATTTCTTGCCCAACATCCTGTTGTCGGGGTTCATGTTTCCCTTCCAGGGCATGCCCCTGTGGGCCCAGCACCTGGGCAACCTGCTGCCGCTCACCTACTTCAATCGCCTGATCCGCGGAATCCTGCTCAAGGGCAATGGCTGGGCCGACCTTTGGCCGCATGTCTGGCCGCTGCTGGTGTTCACCGTCCTGATCATGGCGCTGGCCGTGAAGTTCTATCGCCGCACGCTGGATTGACATGCCGAACCGACACCCACCCTCGCGCAGGTCCCGCGGGCGCGCCAAGCCGACGGCACTGGCCTTGCTGCTGATGCTGGGCGGCTGTGCCGTGGGGCCTGATTTCGAACGCCCTCCCGCGCCGGACGCCAGCCACTACGGTGAAACCCCCGCGCCGGCCGCGACCGCCGGGGATGCCCACGTGCCGGCGCAGCGGCTGCGCGCCGGCATGGACATTCCCGCCCAGTGGTGGCAGCTCTTTCGCTCGCCCGAGCTCGACCGGCTGGTGCGCGAGGCGCTGGCCCGCAGCCCCACCATCGACCAGGCCCGCGCCCGCCTGCGCGAGGCGCAGCAAACCCTGGCGGCCGAAACCGGCGGCCGCACCCTGCCCTCGGTGGATGCCAACTTGTCGGCGGGCCGCCAGAAGGTCGATCCGTCTGCCTATGGCGTGCCGGTGGCCGAGCAGCCGGCGCCGTTCACCCTGTACAACGCCTCGATCGACGTGTCCTACACGCTGGACGTGTTCGGCGCCGAGCGGCGCGCGCTCGAGGGCCTGCGCGCGCAGGTCGACGCGCAGGCCCGGGAATTGCAGGCCGCGCGCATGACGCTGGCGGGCAATGTGGTCACGGCCGCCATCCGCCAGGCCGGCCTGCAGGCCCGGCTGGAAGCCACCGAAGCGCTGCTGGAGGCCCAGGCGCGCCAGCTCGCCATCATGCGCCAGCGCCAGCGCGCCGGCGGCATTGCCGCCCTGGACCTGCACAACCAGGAATCGCTGCTGGCCCAGACCCGCGCCACGCTGCCCGGCCTGCGGCGGCAGCGCGACCAGGCGCGCCACCAGCTGGCTGTCTACCTGGGCCGCACGCCCGGGCAGGCCGACCTGGCGCTGCCCGCCTGGGCCGCCTTGCACTTGCCGCTGGACGTGCCCCTGGGCGTGCCCTCGCAACTGACGCGCCAGCGTCCCGACATCCTGGCCGCCGAGGCACTGTGGCATCGCGCCGCCGCCGATGTCGGGGTGGCCACGGCCAATCGCTACCCCCGTTTCACCCTCACTGGCAGTTTCGGTTCGCAACGGACCCGGGCCGGCGACGTGGCCGACGGGGTCAATGTGTGGAGCCTGGCGCTGGGCCTGACGCAACCCTTGTTCCGCGGCGGCGAGCTGCGGGCCCGCCAGCGCGCCGCCGAGGCGGCATATGATGCGGCGGCCGCTGCCTATCGCGAGACCGTCCTGCAAGGCTTCCGGCAGGTGGCGGACGCGCTGCGCGCCGTCCAGGCCGACGCCGCCGCCCTGCAGGGGCGCGCCGAGGCGGAGCGGCAAGCGCAGGCAGCCTACGCCATCGCGGTCCGCCAATACCAGGCAGGCGGCATCAGCCAGTTCGCCCTGCTCGACGCGCAACGCGAACAATTGCGCACCCGCGCCGAACGGATCCAGGCCCAGGCCGACCGCTATGCCGATACGGCCGCGCTGCTGCAGGCACTGGGCGGCGGCTGGTGGAACGAAGCGCCGGAGGGCGTATCATCCTCCCGTTCGCCCTCACCGCCTTCCGCATGCCATGGATGTCTTCCTGCGACTGCAAGCCCTGCTGACTGAACACCGGATTCCCTACCGCCTGCTGCAGCACCGGCCGGCCGGGAAATCCGAAGAAGTGGCCGCCATCCGCGGCACGGCGGTCAGCCAGGGCGCCAAAGCCCTGGTGTGCCGCGTGAAGGTCACCTCGAACCTGCGCAAGCACGTGCTGGCGGTGTTCCCCGCCGACAAGCAGGCCGACCTGGCGGCCATCGCCGCGGCCGCCGGCGGCAAGAAGGCCTCCCTGGCTTCCCATGAACTGGCGCGCGAGCTCACCGGCTGCGAGATCGGCGCGATCCCGCCGTTTTCGTTCAACCAGGACCTGTCCTTGCTGGTGGACCCGAGCCTGCGCGCGCGGCACGATGAGATCGTCTTCAATGCGGGCCGGCTCGACGCCTCCATCGTGATGCGCGCCGACGATTATTTTCGCCTGGCGCAGCCGGCCCAGGCCCCGTTCGTGCATCCCTGAGGACACCGCCATGTGCCTTGCCGTCCTCGCCCTGCACAGCGTCCCCGGCGTGCCGGTGCTGATCGCCGCCAACCGCGACGAGTTCCACGCGCGCCCCACCCGGCCGGCGGCGGCCTGGCCCGGCCGGCCCGCCATCTATGCCGGACGCGACCTGCGCGCCGGCGGCACCTGGATGGGCGTCGACGAGCGCGGCCGCTACGCGGTGGTGACCAATTTCCGCGATCCGCTGCACATCCTGCCGCAGGCCCGCTCGCGCGGCGCGCTGGTCGAAGACTACCTGCGCGGCAACGCCCCGCCCGCGGAATACATCGCCGCCGTGCACGCGGACGGCGCCCGCTACAACGGCTTCAACCTGATCGCCGGCGACGCGGCCGGCGCCTGGTATTGCAGCAACCGCGACGGCGCGCCGCGCGCGCTCGCGGCCGGCATCTATGCCGTCTCCAACCACCTGCTGGACACCCCCTGGCCCAAGCTGGCGCGCACCAAGGCGGCCTTCGCGGCCGTGCTGGGCCGCGCGGCGCAGCCCGACCTGCCAACGCTCTACGCGGCCCTGGCCGACCGCACCCCGGCCGAGGACGCCAGCCTGCCGGACACCGGCATCGGGCTGGCGCGCGAGCGCCTGTTGAGCAGCCCGTTCATCGTCAGCCCCGACTACGGCACGCGCGGCTCCACCGTGCTGGCCCTGCACGCGGACGGCCGCGGCGAGCTGCACGAGCGCCGCTTCGGCCCCGATGGCATGCCTGCCGGCGACAGCGACCTGGCCTTCACCTGGCACGCCTGACGCCGGCGGTGGCGAACTTCGCTGGCGCGGACTAATCTAAAGACAATGTCCCGCACCACGGGACCCGCCAGGCCCGGCCGCGGCCAAGCGCCGGGCTTTCCTGGAGAACGCCCATGAACAAACGCCACGAACGTTCGCGCATGGCCGCCGCGCTGGCCGCCGGCAGCCTGGCCCTGGCGGCCGGCGTCGCCGCCGCGCAGACCTCTTCCGCGCTGCCCGCGGTGCAGCAGCAAGGCAGCGTGCAATACATCACCGGCGGCGTCGGCATCGACGAGTCCGAAGCCATCAAGGCCGCCAGCAACCGCTACCCCCTGGCCCTGACTTTCGCCTCGCGCGACGGCGGCGCGTACCTGGCCAGCGTGCAGGTGACCATTACCGACGCGCAAGGCAACACCGTGCTCGACACCGCCACCGACGGCCCCTACCTGCTGGTGAAGCTGCCGGCCGGCCGCTACAAGGTGTCGGCCCGCTTCAACGACAAGGAGCAGACCCGCCAGGTCTCGGTGTCCGGCCACGGCACGACGCGCCAGAGCTTCACCTGGAGCGCCTGACGGGCCGGTCGCGGGCGGCTCAGGCCCCTGCGAACAGGATGGCAATATTCACCGCCAGCGCCAGGGCCCAGACGATGGAGCGCAGGGTGCCCCGACCGGCCGCGTACAGGGCCGCGTAGGCAACGCGCAGCGCCAGCCAGGCGCCGGCCAGCCACGCCAGGTGGCCCGCGGCGGCGCCGTTGTGCAGCGCCAGCAGCACCGCGGCAAAAAAGAACGGCAGCGCCTCGAAGGCATTGGCCTGGGCCGCGTTGGCCCGCGCGCGCCAGCCTTCCTGGCGCGCCAGCCAGGCGCGCGGCGCCTCGTTGTCGAAGCCGCGGCCGCCGGCCTTGGCGGCCAGGGCGGTCAGGGATGGCAGCAGCGCGGCCGCCAGCATCAGGCAGGTCAGGGTCGTCATGTTCGTCTCGCATGGCCGGGAACTTGCTGCAGACTGTAAACCAGCCCGTCGCGATGCGGGCCATTTGGCGGTACGCTTGCGGTCCCGCAACCTGCCGCCCTGCCAATGCCGCCCCTGCCCGATTCCTTGCCCTGGCTCGCGCTGTGCGCCGCCGCCGCGCTGCTGTGGCCCGCCGCCACGCGCGCCTGGGCGCTCGCGCCGCTGGCGGCAGGCTACGCCTGGGCACTGGCCAATGGCGCGGTCGAGCCGGGCGCCCTGCTGTGGCCCGCCCTGCTGCTGGCGGCGGCCTGGTGCCTGCGCGCCCCCGCTGCGCGCTGGCGCGCGGCTGCCGGGCATGCGCTGTTCATCGTGCTGGCGGCCGGCCTGAGCCTGCACCTGCTGCCGGGGTTCCACAACGTGCCGGCCATTGTTGGCGCGCGCTACACGGCCGATGCGCTGCCGTTCACCATGTACCTGAACCTGGACAAGCCGCTGGCGGCATTCTGGGTCGTGCTGGCGCTTGCACCGCCCATGTGGGGCGCGACGGCCGGCACCACGCTGCGCGCGGCGTTGGCCGCGTGCGCCGCGGCCGCCGCGGCGTGCCTGGGCATCGCGCTGGCGCTCGGGCTGGCGGGCTGGGCGCCCAAGTGGCCGCCGCAAGCGTGGCTCTGGCTGGCCAACAATGCCCTGCTGGTGAGCCTGGCCGAGGAAGCGCTGTTCCGCGGCTATGTGCAGCAGCAACTGGCGGAGCGCTGGCGTCATCGGCGCGGCGGCGCCCTGCTGGCGCTGGTCGCGGGCGCCCTGCTGTTCGGCCTGGCGCACGCGGCCGGCGGCCCTGCATGGATGGCGCTGGCCACCCTGGCGGGGCTGGCCTATGGCGCGGCATACCGCCATGGCGGCCTGGCCGCCGCCGTGCTGGCGCACCTGGGCCTGAACACCCTGCACTTCGCCTTGTTCACTTACCCGATGCGCGCGCTGGCGGGCTGAGCGCCCGCCCGGCCGCCGTCGCCATCGCGCGGCGGCTTGAGGCTGTCGGCCCATTCGCGGGCCAGGTCGCGGCGCGCGCCCCGGTTGGCCAGCGCCGTGGCGACCATCGCGATGCAGGCCCCGCAGGCGGCCAGCGCCATGTCCTTGTGGGCGTCCCAGATATCGCCCTGGGTGCCCAGGTAAGCCGCGCCAAGCTCGCCCCCGAAGGCGGCGGCCGCGCCCCATTCGATGAGCTCGTACAGGGCCGAGGTCGACAGCGCCACGTCGAGCGGCAGCAGATACCCCCAGAACCCGCGCACCTCGACCACCCGCAGGAAGATTTCGCGGATCGGGTAGGCCAGCAGCAGGCCGTACGAAAAATGCACCAGCCGGTCGAAATGATTGCGGCGCCAGCCCAGCGCCTCGTTCAGGCCGTGCCCGGTCAGGGCGCGCCACCAATCGTCGTATGGCACCAGCGAATAGGTATAGTGCGCCCCCACGGCGTGCAGGCACAGGAACAGGAATATCAGCGTGTACGACACCCGCGAGAATGCGAACCAGCGGCGCGTGACCAGCAGCGCCGCGCCGAACAGCAGCACCAGCGCGTTCTCGAGCAGCCAGTCGGCGCGGTCGTGCGGCTCGATGGCCAGCGCGACCCACAAGACGGCATAAAGGGCGGCGAGCAGGCCCAGGTACAGATGACGGGCGCGGGTGGGACGGGCCATGATTCAGTCGTCGGCCACCCGGCCGCGCAGGCGCTTGACCTCGCCATGCAGTACCTTGCGCTGCACGCGCCGCCGCTGCGACGCGCGGGTGGGCCGCGTGGGCCGGCGCGGCTTGGCCGGCCGGGCCACGCCACGCACCATCTCGGCCAGCCGCTCGAGCGCCTCGGCGCGATTTTTTTCCTGGCTGCGAAACGACTGCGCCTTGATGACGATGACGCCGTCCTTGGAAATGCGGCGGTCCGGCAGCGCGCACAGCGCCTCCTTGATGTGGGCCGGCAGGCCGGAGGCGCGCACGTCGAAGCGCAGGTGGACGGCGCTAGATACCTTGTTGACGTTCTGCCCGCCCGCGCCCTGGGCGCGGATCATGCCGAAGTCGATATCGCGTTCGTCCAGGTAGATGTCGTCCTGAACATGGTACATAGGCCGCCAGTCTACGCGACTCGGCCGGCCGCCGCGACCGGCGCCGGACCGGTAAAATAGCGGTTTGCCCCGGGGCCGGCCGCGCGCCGCCGCCATACGCATGACCTACTCCGCCAAAGAAATCTTCAAGACCCTGCAGGGCGAAGGCGCCCAGGCCGGCCGCGCGGCCGTGTTCTGCCGCTTCGCCGGCTGCAACCTGTGGTCGGGCCGCGAGGCCGACCGCGCCGCGGCCGCCTGTACTTTCTGCGATACCGACTTCGTCGGCACCGACGGACCGGGCGGCGGCAAGTTCGCCAGCGCGGCCTTGCTGGCCGACGCCATCGCCGCCGCCTGGGGCCCCGGCGACGCCGACCGCTATGTGGTCTTCACCGGCGGCGAGCCGCTGCTGCAGCTCGACGCCGCCCTGCTCGACGCCGTGCACGCGCGCGGCTTCACGGTGGCCATCGAGACCAACGGCACCCTGCCCCCGCCGCCCGGCATCGACTGGATCTGCGTCAGCCCCAAGGGCAGCGCGCCGGTAGTGGTCGAGCGCGGCAACGAACTCAAGCTGGTCTACCCGCAACTGGACGCGCGGCCCGAGGCGTTCGCCGACCTCGATTTCCAGCATTTCTTCCTGCAGCCCATGGATGGCCCCGCGCGCCTGGCCAACACCGAACGGGCCGTGCAATACTGCCTGCAGCATCCGCAGTGGCGCCTGAGCCTGCAGACCCACAAATACATAGGCATTCCATGAAACACCCCTACGCCGCGCGGAGCGCCCGATGATCTCGGTGACCCGCAGGCTGGAATTCGATGCCGGCCATCGCATTCCCGACCACCGCAGCCAATGCCGCAACCTGCATGGCCACCGCTACGTGCTCGAAGTCACGCTGGCCGGCGACGTGGTCGAAGCGCCGGGCGCGTCCGACAACGGCATGCTGATGGACTTCTCGGAGATCAAATCGATCGCCAAGCGGCATATCGTCGACCCCTGGGACCACGCCTTCCTGGTCTACCAGGGCGACGCGGCCGTGCGCGCGTTCCTCGACACGCTGCCCGGCCACAAGACCGTGGTGCTGGACTGCATCCCCACCGCGGAAAACCTGGCCGCCGTCATCTTCCGCACGCTGGCGCCGCACTATCACGGCCACTACGGCGCCCAATTGCGCCTGGCGCGCGTGCGGCTGTACGAAACCCCCAACTGCTGGGCCGACTGCGACGGCTGAGCGGCGCTACAGCCCGCGCTCGCGCGTGGCCATCAGGTAGTTCTCGGCCGCCCCGTCGTTGACGCTCGCCCACAGCAACTGGCCGTCGCGGAACGCACGCCACGAAGCCAGCACCTTGGCGAATTCCGGGCTTTTCGCGGCGTAGTCGTCGAGCACCTCGCGGGTGGCCCGCTGCATGGCATCCATCACGGCGGGCGGCCAGCCCTTGAGCTTGACGCCCTGGCCCACCAGGCGCTTGAGCGCGGGAATATTGTTGGCGTCGTACTTGGCCAGCAGGTCCGCGGCGGCACTGGCGCTGGCGGCGCGCAGCACCTCCTGGTAGCGCGGCGGCAGCTTGGCCCAGCTGTCGCGGTTGATCGCCAGGCACAGGCTGGCGCCCAGTTCGAGCACGCCCGGCCCGTAGTAGTAGCTCGCCACCTTGGCGAAGCCCAGCTTCTCGTCGTCGTACGGCCCCACGAACTCCACCGCGTCCAGCGCGCCCTTCTCCAGCGCGGGATAGATGTCGCTGCCGGCCACCTGCTGCGGAATCGCGCCGAGCTTCTCGTAGACCATGCTGAGCAGGCCGGGCGTGCGGATGCGCAGGCCTTTCAGGTCGTCCGGCGCCTTGATTTCCTTGCGGAACCAGCCGCCCATTTGCGCGCCGGTGTTGCCGCACGGGATCGCCAGCGCATTGAAGCCCGCGTACAGTTCGTCGACCAGCGCCTGGCCGCCGCCGTGCAGCAGCCAAGCGGTATGCTGGCGCGGCGTCAGGCCGAACGGCACGCCCGTATCGAACACCAGCGCGGGCTGCTTGCCCAGGTAATAGAATCCCGCCGTGTGCCCGCATTCGGTGGTGCCGTTCTGCACGGCATCCAGCACTTGCAGCGGCGGCACCAGCTCGCCGGCCGAGAACGGCCGTATGGTGAACTTGCCGTCGGTCATCGCCGCCACCCTGGCGGCCAGGAATTCGGCGGCGCCCCACACCGTGTCGAGCGAGCGCGGAAAACTGCTGGGCATGCGCCAGTTCACGGCGGGCGCTTCTTGCGCCACCGCGGGCGCGGCCAGCGCGGCGCCACCCGCGCCAGCCAGGGTCAGGAATCGACGGCGTTGCATGGCGGGCTCCTCTCAGGCGGTGCAGTCGGGCGCCTCGCGCAGCACCCGCCGCGCGAAATAGGCGAAGGTCAGTTCCAGGATCTTCGGCTTGACCAGGAAATCGTGCGACTCGCGCGCCAGTTCGGCAGGCACCGGCTTGACCGGCCCGATGGCCCGTGCGCGCAATTGCAGCGCCGCCACCTGTTCCAGCCAGATCGCCATCACCGTCGCCTCCTCGATCGACTTGCCGGCGGTCAGCATGCCGTGATTGGCCAGCAGGATGGCGCGCTTGTCGCCCAGCGCGCCGGAGATGATCTCGCCCTCGTCGTCGCCGATCGGCAGCCCGGGCCATTCCGGCAGATAGGCGCAATCGTCGAAGAACGGCGTGGCGTCCATGTGCGCCACCACCAGCGGCTCGCCCACCATGGACAACGCCGAAACGGCCGGCGGGTGCGTGTGCACGATGCACTGGACTTCGGGCCGGTGCCGGTATACCCAGGCATGGAAACGATTGGCCGGATTGGGCAGCGATTTGCCGTCCAGTGGATTGATGTCCTCGTCGATGAGGATCAGTTCGCTGGCGCGCGCCTCGTCGGCGCCCAGCCCGAAAGGCAGCGTCCAGATGGTGCCCGGCTGCTCGCCGCGCGCGGTGATCTGCCCGGCCAGGCCGCCATGCCAGTGGCCCTGCGCGGCCAGCATGCGGCAGGCCAGCGCCATTTTCTGCGCCGGGCTCCAGGCCGCCGCGGCGGGCGCGCGTTCATCGATCTCGCGATCGACACGACGGCGCAGGACGTCCTTGTCCTGGGAAGAATAGCTTTGCATCGTGGTCATCCGTGGTAATGGCTTGAAGATACTTTGTTGTCTTATAGGCAACTTGTTGCCCAAAGTACAAATAATTGCCCCGGCCTTCAACGCGGGGAAACCCTCGGGCGGCGCTGTCCGCCCGCTGCAAAAGTGGCATCATGCAGCCTTCGTCCGTCCGATCGCCGCCTCCATGCCGTCCAATCGCCCGCCGCCCGCCGCCACCGCGCCCGATGCCCAGCAGGTCGGGCTGCGAATACGGGCCACGCGGCGGCGCCGCAAGCTGACCCTCGCGCAGGTCTCGGCGCAGACCGGCCTGGACAAGGGGTTCCTCTCGCGCCTGGAACGGGGCGAGAAGTTCGCCTCGGTCGGCACGCTGCACACGGTGGCGACGGCCCTCGGTACCACCTTGTCGGCGCTGCTGGGCGAAACCGATCCCAAGGACGAGATCCATATCGTGCGGGCCGGCGAGCGCCATCGCGTGGCTTCGTCCGAACGCGACCCGGGCGAGCACGCCTACGAAGCCATCACCATGGGCGGCTCCGGCAGCGGGCTGTCGGTCATGGTGGTGCAAGTGGGCAGCCATGGCGAGCGCACGGTCGCCAACCATGCCGGCGACGAGCTCATCTTCGTGCTGGAAGGCCGGGTGCGCGTGTATTTCGGCGAACATACCGTGCTGCTCGAGCGCGACGACAGCGTGCGCTTTCCCGGCTACCTGCCCCACAGCCTGCGCGCCGAGGGCCGCAAGACGGCGCGCGCCCTGATCGTCATCGCCAGCGACCGGACCTGAACCCCGCCCCGCGGGCCGCCGCCCGCCCGTCGCCCTCGTCCACCCTATCCGTAGCGGCACAGCGGCGCCCCTCCTGCGCGCCGATTGATTGCGCCGCTCGAGATATTGATAGGATGCTAATAAATAGGATACAATCAAACTCATGAACACGCCGTCCGATTCCCGCCTCATGGCCGCCACGGCCAGCCTGATGGTGTTGTCGCGCGCCTATCGCGGCGCGGCCGACAACGCCCTGTCCGAATACGGCCTGTCGCAGGCCACGGCCTGGCCGGTCATCATCGCCGGCCGCCTGGGCGACGGGGTGCGCCAGGGCGCGCTGGCCGAAGCCCTGGGAGTCGAAGGCCCGTCCCTGGTGCGCGTGCTCGATCACCTGGTCTCGGCCGGCCTGATGGAGCGCCGCCCCGACCCGCACGACCGCCGCGCCCGCACCCTGCACCTGACGCCCGACGGCCAGGCCCTGCGCGAGCGCGTCGAAGGCGTGCTGGCGACCCTGCGCCGCCGGCTGTTCAAGGACGTCAGCGACGCCGACCTGGAAGCCTGCCTGCGCGTGTTCGACACGCTCAAGACCACGCTCGGCCGGCAGGCGGCCTCGGCCACCGAGGAGGACTGCCGGCCATGAAGCTCCCCGACGGCAACGAACTGCTCTTTTCCGTGAAGTGCTACCTGGGCGCCATTACGGCGCTTTATCTTTCCTACACCATCGGCCTGTCGCGCCCCTTCTGGGCCATGACCACCGCCTACGTCGTGTCGCAGCCCTGGGCCGGCGCGGTCCGCTCCAAGGCCGTGTTCCGCCTGGGCGGCACATTCTTCGGCAGCGCGGCCATGGTGTACCTGGTGCCGCGCTTGTCCAACGCGCCGGTGCTGATGATCCTGGCCATGGTGCTGTGGGTCGGCCTGTGCCTGTACATCGCCGTGCTGGACCGCACGCCGCGCTCGTACCTGTTCATGCTGGCCGGCTACACCGCCGCCATGATCGGTTTTCCCAGCGTCACCGACCCTTCCACCGTGTTCGACACCGGGCTGGCGCGGGTCGAGGAAATCAGCCTGGGCATCGTCTGCGCCACGCTCGCGCACAGCCTGGTGCTGCCGCGCGGCATCGCCGGCCCCTTGATGGCCCGGCTCGACGCCACCGTGCGCGATGCGCGCAACTGGATCCACGACACCCTGGCGCGCCGCGGCGCCGAGCAGAACGGCAAGGAACGGCGCGTGCTGGCGGAAGACATCACGCTGCTGCGCATGCTGTCGACCCACGTGCCGTTCGACACCGGCAACATCCGCTGGACCGCCGGCGCGGTGCGCGCCATGCAGGACCAGATCGCCGCGCTCACGCCCCTGGTGTCGGCCGTGGACGACCGCCTGCGGGCCTTGCAGGACAACGGCCAGGCGCTGCCCGAGCCGGTAGACGCGGTGCTGCGCGATATCGCCGCCTGGGTCGACGCCGGGCCGCAAAGCGAGCGCGCCCAAGCCGGCGCGTTGCGCGCCGCGCTGGCGCGCCTGGCGCCGCAGATCGGCCCCGCCGCGAGCTGGCGCGACACGCTGTTGGCCAGCCTGGTGACGCGCCTGCGCGAACTGGTCGACGCCTACGACCGCTGCCTGGCGCTGCGCCACGACATCCGCGCCGGGCTGGCCGGCGCGCCGCGCCGCGGCGGCCGCCAGGCCCGCCTGGGCGCCGGCGCCACGCTGCACCGCGACCACGGCCTGGCGCTGCTGTCGGCCCTGGCGGCCGGCCTGGCCATTTCGGTGTGCTGCGCCTTCTGGATCGGCACCGCCTGGACCAACGGCGCCACGGCGGCCATGATGGCGGCCATCTTCAGCTGCTTTTTCGCCGCGCAGGACAACCCGGTCCCCGGCATCATGCAGTTCCTGGCCTACACCATTTATTCGATCCCGCTTTCAGCGCTGTACCTGCTGGGCATCATGCCGGCCATCCATTCGTTCGAGATGCTGGCGCTGTCCATCCTGCCCGTGGCGCTGGCGCTGGGCGCGCTGATCCCCCGGCCGGCCCACACCGGCAAGGCCATGGCGCTGCTGTTCGGCTTCCTGGGCACGCTCGCGCTGCACGACACCGGCACGGCCGACCTGGTCTCGTTCGTCGACACCATGGCGGCACAGATCATCGGCGTGGCGACGGCCGCGCTGGTCGCCGCCATTTTCCGCACCATCAGCGCCGAGCAGAGCGCGCGTCGCATCCAGGCGGCCAACTGGAAAGAGCTGGCCGCGCTGGCCGGCGCCGGCGGCGCGCCCTCGCGCTCGGCCTATAACTCGCGCATGCTCGACCGCATCGGCCTGTTGCAGCCGCGCCTGGCGCTAGCCAGGCGCGCCGACGACCAACTGGCTGCCGATGCCCTGAAAGACCTGCGCGTGGGCAACGACATTGCCGAACTGCAGCGCGCGCGGCGCCTGCTGCCGGCCGCCGATGCGGCCATCCGGCCGGTGCTGCGCGGGCTGGCGGGATTCTTCCAGCAGCGCTCGGCCGGCCGCCCGCGCGGCGAATCGCCCGGCTTGCTGGCCGACATCGACCGCGCCCTGACGCGCGTGACCGCCACTCCCGGCGCCCTGGCGGCGCGCGACCGCGCGGTGGTGGCGCTGGTCGGCATCCGCCGCGCGCTGTTTCCCGAAGCCCTCGACTACCAGCCCGGCGTGCTGCCGCCGGCCCACGCATCATGATCGGCGAGTTCGATTTCTACGGCATTTATTTCCCCTGGCTGCTGGTGCTGGGCCTGGTCACGCTGGGCGTGGCCTGGGCCGTGCGCCGCGTACTGGCGCGCGCGGGCTTCTACCGGCTGGTGTGGCACCCGGCGCTGTTCGATGCCGCGCTGTTCGTCGTACTGCTGTACGGCGTGTACCTGATTTCCCCTTACGTATTCAAGACAGCATCATGAAAATCCTCAACGCGCTGCGCCGCCCCGTGGTGGGCAAGTTTCTCGTGACGGCATTGACCGTCGCCGCGGCCGTCTATGCGGGCTGGCAATTGTGGAATCACTACGAAGTCGAGCCCTGGACGCGCGACGGCCGGGTCAAGGCCTATGTGGTGCAGGTGGCGCCCGACGTGTCGGGCCTGGTGACCGCCGTGCCGGTGCGCGACAACCAGGACGTCAAGGCGGGCGATGTCCTGTTCGAGATCGACCGCGCCCGCTTCCAGCTCGCCTACGACCAGGCGCAGGCCGCGGTGCGCGCGCAACAAGTGGCGCGCGACCAGGCGGCGCGCGATGCGCGGCGCAACCGCTCGCTCGGCAAGCTGGTGGCGGCCGAAGTCCTGGAACAGAGCCAGGCCCGCCTGCAGCAAACCGAGGCGGCCCTGGCCGAAGCCCAGGTGCAGCGCGCCACCGCCAAGCTCAACCTGGAACGCAGCCGGGTGGTCGCGCCGACCGACGGGCGTGTCACCAACCTGGACCTGCGCGTGGGCGCATACGCCACCGCCGCGCATCCGGTCATGGCGCTGGTGGACGCCGGCTCGTTCTATGTGGAAGGCTATTTCGAGGAAACCAAGCTGGTGCATATCCATGAGGGCGACGCGGCCACCGTCACGCTGATGGGCGAATCGCGGCAGATCCGCGGCCACGTGGACAGCATCGCGCTGGGCATCGCCGACCGCGACCGCAGCACCGGCGCCAATCTGCTGCCCAACGTCAACCCCACTTTCAACTGGGTCCGGCTGGCGCAGCGCATCCCGGTGCGCGTGCAGATCGACCAGGTGCCCCAGGGCGTGCGGCTGGTGGCGGGCCAGACCGCGACCGTGGAGGTCGACGCATCATGATCGCCCGTCCGCTCACCGCCCTGGCGCTGGCCCTGGCGCTGGCCGGCTGCGCCGCGGTCGGCCCCGATTACCACCTGCCCGCCAGCGCGGCGGCCCAGCGTCCGGCGGCATCGGCCGGCTTCCAGCAGGCCCGCGAGACGGCGTTCCGGCAGGACAGCGTGCCCGGCACCTGGTGGCGCCTTTACCAGGACCCCACACTGGACGCCCTGATCCAGCAGGCGCTGCAGGCCAACACCGACCTGCGCATCGCCGCGGCCAACCTGCGGCGGGCCCAGGCCGTCACCCAGGAAGCGCGCGGCCAGCAACAGCCCACGCTGGGTATCGACGCCTCGCCCGCTTTCGGCCATGCCTCCGGCGTCCAGGCCGGCGCCCCCGATACCCGTCCGATGGACCGCTGGTCTTATTCCAGCGGCATCAGCATCGCCTACCAGGTCGACTTGTTCGGCCAGATCCGCCGCGCCGTCGAGGCCGCGGCCGGCGACGAACAGGCCGCGCAGGCTGCCTACGATGCCGCGCGCGTCACCGTGGCCGCCGAAACGGCGCGCGCCTACGCCGATATCTGCGCGGCCGGCATGCAACTGGCTTCGGCGCGCCGGTCCGTGCAAGTGCAGCGCGACTCGCTGGATGCCGTGCAGCGCCTGCAACAGGCGGGCCGCGGCACGGCGCTGGATGTCTCGCGCGCGCGCAGCCAGCTCGAGCAACTGCAGGCGGAACTGCCGCCTTTCCAGGCCAGCCAGCGCACCGCGCTGTACCGCCTGGCCGCCCTGACCGGCCGCGCGCCCGCCGAGATGCCGGCCGCGCTGCTGCAATGCGCGCGCCCGCCGCGCCTGGACCAGCCGATTCCGGTGGGCGACGGCGCGGCGCTGCTGCGGCGCCGCCCCGATATCCGCCAGGCCGAACGCACCCTGGCCGCCGCCACGGCGCGCATCGGCGTGGCCACGGCCGCGCTGTACCCCAGCATCACCCTCGGGGTGTCGGGCGGCTCGGCCGGCCCTGCCACCATGCTGGGCGAGCGCGGCACATTCAGCTGGAGCGTCGGCCCGCTGATCTCCTGGACGCTGCCCAATACCGGCGTGGCACAGGCCCGCATCGCCCAGGCCCGCGCCAGCGCCGGCGCCGCGCTGGCGCGCTTCGACGCGGCGGTGCTGGGCGCCTTGCGCGAAACCGAGAGCGCGCTGGTGATCTATGCGCGCCAGCTCGACCGCGACGCCGCGCTGCGGGCCGCGCGCGACCAGAGCGCGCTGGCCGCTCGCCAGGCTGAACAACTGTTCCGGGCCGGCAAGACCGACTACCTGACCGTGCTGGACGCCCAGCGCACGCTGGCCGCCAACGAAAGCGCGCTGGCCGCCTCGCAGGCCGCGCTCAGCGACGACCAGATCGCCCTGTTCCTGGCATTGGGCGGCGGCTGGCAGGATGCGCCGGCCGGGAGTGGGGCAGCGGCCGGCAGCCACGGATAGGCGACTGGAAGCCGGCGCCGCGCTGCGGTGTCAGACACCCCTGGCAACGCTTGCGAGTATTTGCGCCATCTACGCAGGGGGTGTCTGACACCTGGGCAACCGGCATCGGGTTGCGGTGTCAGGCACCATCGGCTTGTTGTGTCAAACACCCCTTGCGACGCTTGGGCCTATCCGCGCCGCTTGCGCAGGGTGTCTGACACCTGGGCGACATCCGGGCACCCCGGCCGACCCGCGTTCAATGCAGCGTCGATCCTTCGGGCGGTTTCTGGTTCAGCCCCAGCGCGGCTTCCCAACTGCGCAGCGGCACGCAGGTCTGCAGGCGCTCGATGGCCCGCTGCACCAGGGCGGGATGCAGCTCGTGGCCCACCCTGCTCGCCACGTCGATGGTGGAATCGCCATGCAGGGCATCGAGCCGCGCCTGGGCGGCCTGGGCATGCGCCACCGCCATGACCTGGTCGTCGGCGCCATGCAGCAGGTGGATGGTGGTGTACTGCGGCGCGCTCTTGGGCAATTGGGCATAGCGGCCGGAAAACGCCAGCACCCGGCCCGCCAGCCCGTCGTGGGCCTGCACGGCTTCCAGCGCCATGATGGCGCCCTGCGAAAAGCCCGCCAGGGCGGTATCGGACTGCAGCAGGCCGAGGCGGGCCTGGGCGGCGCGGATATAGTCGACCAGCGCCGGCAGGGCGCGGGCCACGCGCTCGCCGCGGTTGTCCTCGTTTATGCCGCGCACCGAAAACCATTGCCGTCCGACGGCCCCGCCGTCGTAGGGCTCGAAGCCCGCCGGCGCGAGAATGGCGGCCGCCGGGAAAGCGGCGCCCAACTCCCGCGCGAGCGGCAGCAAGTGTTGCGGCGTGCCGCCCACGCCATGCAGCAGGATGAACAACTGCTGGACGGCAGTGCCGGGGGCGGGCAGGAATTCGAGTTCGGCAGGATCGGCCATGGGGTTCCGGGGGCGCGCGCTGGCGCGCGCCGCAAAGTTTCATTGTAGAGGCCGCCCCGGGCAGTCCCAAGCCTGGTCCGCGCAGCGCCAGAAATACTGTATATTTGTACAGTAAACCAGGCCCATCCTATGTTGTCTCCCGAACGCATCCACCCCGCTCTGTGGCGCGCCACGCAACTGGCGCGCGGGGCCAGTTGCGGCGTGCCGACCGGCCACGCCGCGCTGTCGGCGCAGCTGCCCGGCAGCGGCTGGCCGCCAGGCGCCCTGGTCGAATTGCTGGCCCCGCACCCCGGCATCGGTGAAATCCGCCTGCTGCAGCCCGCCCTGGCGCAGCGGGGCGGCCGCCCCATCGCCCTGGTGCAGCCTCCGCACGTGCCGCACCTGGCCTGCTGGCAGGCCTGGGGGCTGGACCCGCGCCACTTGCTGTGGGTCGCCCCCGAGCGCCCCGCCGATGCCCTGTGGGCGGCCGAACAGATCCTCAAGCACGGCAGTTGCGGCGCCCTGCTGTGCTGGCTACCACGCGCCCGCGCCGAGTCGCTGCGCCGCCTGCACCTGGCCGTCCAGGGCAGCGATACGCTGTGCTTCGCCTTCCGTCCCGCCACGGCGGCGCAACAGGCTTCGCCCGCCCCGCTGCGCCTGGCGCTGGCGCCCGCGCCGGGCGGCCTGTCGGTGCACATTCTCAAGCGGCGCGGCCCCGCCTGCCCCGAACCGCTGGCCATCGTCTTCGAACCCGGCACCGCGCCGGCCGCCGTTCCTCATCATGCGCCTCTGGATCGCCGTCTTCCTGCGCTGCCTGCCGCTGGACGCCGCACGCCCGCAATGGCCTCCTGACGCGGCATTCGCCGTGATGGACCAGGAACGCCTCGCGGCCTTGACGCCGGCGGCGGCCACGGCCGGCCTGCAGCCCGGCATGCGGCGCGCCGGCGCGGCCGCCATTGCGCCACACGTGTCCCTGCTGGCGCGCGACCCGGCCGCCGAAACGCGGCTCCTGCACGAGACCGCCCTGGCCTTGCTGCAATACACCCCGGAAGTCGCCCTGGCCGGCGCCGATGCGGTGCTGCTGCAGGTCGGCGCCAGCCTGGCATATTTTGGCGGCCCGCGGGCGCTACACCGGCGCATTGCCGCCACGCTGCGCGCCATGGGCCTGCACGCCCGCCTGGGCATGGCGCCCACCGCCCAGGGCGCCTGGCTGCTGGCCCGCCAGCCGGAACGCGGCAGGCCGCGCCGCGCATTGCAACTCGCCACCCTGGCGCGCCGGCTCGACGCCTTGCCGTGCGAACTGCTGCCCTGCGCCCTGCCGCGCCAGGACTGGCTCCACGACATCGGCTGCCGCACCCTGGGAGCGCTGCGCCGCCTGCCGCGCGCCGGCCTGCAGCGCCGCTGCGGCACCGAGCTGCCGCAGGCCCTTGACGCCGCCTATGGCGTGGCGCCCGAATGCCACGCCTGGATCCAGGCGCCCGCCCGGTTCCGGCAACGCCTGGAACTGCCCGACTACATCGAGCACGCCGACGCGGTGCTGGCTTCGGCGCGGCGCCTGCTCGAACAATTGTGCGGCTGGCTGGCCGCCCTGCGGCGGGCGGTGCGGCACGTTACGCTGGTCCTCGAGCACGAACGCGGCCGGCGCATGCGCGCGCCCACGATGCTGCACCTGCAGCTGGCCGAGCCCGCCTGGCAGCCGTCGCACCTGCTCAGCCTGCTGCGCGAAAAGCTGGGCCGCCTGCAGCTCGAGGCGCCGGTCATCGCGCTGGTGCTGCGGGTAAGCGAAACCGTGGAGCAGCCGGCCGCCAGCACCTGCCTGTTTCCCGAACCGGGCGGCACGCCCGCCGAACACGCCCGCCTGCTGGACCTGCTCAGCGCCCGCCTGGGCCGCGCCCGCGTGCTGCATGCCCGGCCGCTGGCCGACCACCGGCCCGAAGCCGCCAACCGCTGGCAGGCCGCGCAAGACGGCCCCGGCGCCGCGGCCACGCTGCCCGGGCCGCTGGACCGCCCTTTCTGGCTGCTGGATCCGCCCGTGCCCCTGCAAGTGGCGCAGCACCGGCCGGTCTATGCCGGCCAGCCCCTGCGCCTGGTGCGCGGCCCGGAACGCATCGAAAGCGGCTGGTGGGACGCGGCCCTGACGGTGCGCGACTACTTCGTGGCCGAGGACGCCGCCGCGGCCCGCTACTGGATCTACCGCGAGCGCGATACCGAACACGCCCGCTGGTTCCTGCACGGGCGCTATGCCTAGGGCCTGCCCACGCTGAAAGGAGCCTCGCATGGACCTGCCCTCATCCGCCCTGCTGCCCGGCTACGCCGAGCTGCAATGCCTGACCAACTTCTCGTTCCTGCAAGGCGCCTCGCACCCCGGGGAACTGGTCGAGCAGGCCGCGCGGCTGGGCTATGCCGCCCTGGCCATCACCGACGAATGCTCGCTGGCCGGCGTGGTGCGCGCCCTGGTGGAAGCCGAAAAACACCGCCTGCCGCTGATCATCGGCAGCACCCTGGCGCTGCGGGCCGATCCTGCCGCGCCGGCCTTGCAGCTCGTGCTGCTGGCGCAAACCCGCACCGGCTACGGCAACTTGTCCGAACTCATCACCCTGGGCCGCTCGCGCGCGCCCAAGGGCGAATACCGGCTCGCGCCCGGCGATATCGCCGCGCCCGGCGCGGCCCACGCGCATTTGCGCAGCATGCCCGAATGCCTGGCCATACTGTCCCCGCCGCATGGCGTGGATGCGGACTTGCTGGCCGAGCAGGCGCGCTGGCTGGCGCGCACCTTCCCGGGCCGTGCCTGGGTCGGCCTGACCCTGCTGCACCAGGCCCGCGACGACCTGCACAAGGCAGCGGTGCAGCAGGCGGCGCAGGCCGCCGGCCTGCCGGTGGTGGCGCTGGGCCGGGTGCAGATGCACTTGCGCTCGCGCAAGCCGCTGCACGACACGCTGGCCGCCATTCGCAGCAAGCGGACCGTCGCGCAATGCGGCTACGACCTGCTGCCCAATGCCGAGCAGCACCTGCGCACCCGCATGCGCCTGGCCGCGCTGTATCCGCCCGAGACCCTGGCCCAGACCCTCGCCATCGCAGAACGCTGCACGTTCTCGCTGCGCGAACTGAAATACGAATATCCCGACGAGATCGTGCCCGCCGGCGAAACGCCGACCAGCCACCTGCGCCGCGCCGTGCTGGCCGGCGCGCGCGACCGCTTCCCCGACGGCATACCCGCCTGGGTGGCCGGGCTGATCGAAAAAGAACTGGCCCTGATCGCCGAACTGGAATACGAGCCCTACTTCCTCACCGTCCACGACATCGTGCGGGAAGCGCGCCGCCGCGACATCCTGTGCCAGGGGCGCGGCTCGGCGGCCAATTCGGTGGTGTGCTATTGCCTGGGCATCACCGCCGTCCACCCGCACCAGAGCCAGACCCTGTTCGAGCGCTTCATCAGCAAGGAGCGCAACGAGCCGCCCGACATCGACGTCGATTTCGAACACCAGCGCCGCGAAGAAGTCATCCAGTACATCTATGAAAAATACGGCCGCGACCGCGCCGCCCTGACCGCCGTGGTCATCTCGTACCGGCCGCGCAGCGTGCTGCGCGACACCGGCCGCGCGCTCGGCGTGGACCCGGGCATCATCGACGCGGTGGCCCGCGCGCACCAATGGTGGGACGGCAAGCAGGCGCTGCTGCGCACCCTGGGCTCCTGCGGCCTCGACCCGCAGTCGCCGGTGGCGCGCCACTGGGCCATCCTGGCCGAGACGCTGATGGGCTTCCCGCGGCACTTGTCGCAGCATCCGGGCGGCTTCGTGATCTCGCGCGGCAACCTGGCGCGGCTGGTGCCCATCGAGAACGCCGCCATGCCCGAGCGCAGCGTCGTGCAATGGGACAAGGACGACCTGGACGCCCTGGGCCTGCTCAAGGTCGACATCCTGGCGCTGGGCATGCTGTCGGTGCTGCACCGCGCGCTGGATTTCGTCGGCCGGCGGCGCGGCCGGCCGCTGGCGCTGCACGAGATTCCCGCCGACGACGAAGCCACCTACGACATGATCTGCGAGGCCGATACCATCGGCGTGTTCCAGATCGAATCGCGCGCGCAGATGAGCATGCTGCCGCGCCTGAAGCCGCGTAAATATTACGACCTGGTGGTGCAGGTGGCCATCGTGCGGCCCGGCCCGATCCAGGGCGGCATGGTGCATCCGTATCTGCGGCGACGCAATGGCGAACCCGCAACCTATCCCAGCAAGGAAGTGGAAGGCGTGCTATCGCGCACGCTGGGCGTACCCATCTTCCAGGAACAGGTCATGCAGATCGCCGTGGTAGCTGCCGGCTTCACACCGGGAGAGGCCGACGCGCTGCGGCGCTCGATGGCGTCCTGGAAGCGTAAAGGCGACGTCGACCGGTTCAACAAAAAATTGGTCGAAGGTCTGCTGAAAAACCAGTACAGCCCCGCATTCGCCGAGGCCATCATCCGCCAGATCGAGGGTTTCGGCGAATACGGGTTTCCCGAAAGCCATGCCGCCAGCTTCGCGCTGCTGGCCTACGCCAGCGCCTGGCTCAAATGCCACGAGCCCGAAGCCTTCCTGGCGGCGCTGCTCAATTCCCAGCCCATGGGCTTCTACGCGCCAGCCCAGCTGGTGCAGGACGCGCGCCGCCACGGCGTGACGGTGCTGCCGGCCGATGCCGTCATCAGCGGCTGGGAAGCGTCGCTGGAAGTCCTGCCCGCCGCCGGCGCGGCCGCCGAGGCGCCGCGTCCGGCCGTACGGCTGGGCCTGAACCAGGTGCAAGGGCTGTCGGAAGACGCCGCGCGGCGCATCGAACGGGCGCGCCAAGCACGGCCGTTCGCCGATACCCGCGACCTGGGCCGCCGCGCCGCGCTCAGCCGGCACGAGCTCGACGCCCTGGCCGCCGCCGACGCGCTGCGCAGCCTGGCCGGCCACCGCCGGCTGGCCAGCTGGCAGGCCAGCGCCAGTGTCGCCAGCCGCGACCTGCTGCGCGATGCCGATATCGTGGAGACCGACACGCCCGCCCTGCCCGCGCCCACCGAAGGGCAATCGATTTCCGCCGACTACCGCAGCCTGCGGCTGACCCTGCGGCGCCATCCCCTGGCGCTGCTGCGTCCGCGCCTGCAGGCGCTGCGCTTCCAGACCGCGGAAACGCTCAGATCCTATCCGCACCGCCGCCTGGCGCGGGCCTGCGGCCTGGTCACGGTGCGCCAGCGCCCGCAGACCGCCAAGGGAGTGATCTTCGTCACCCTGGAAGACGAGACCGGGCCGGTCAACGTGGTGGTGCGCACCGAGCTCATCGAGCGCCAGCGCCGCGAACTGCTGGGCGCCACGCTGCTGGGCGTGTACGGCACCTGGCAAAGCGTCGAGGGCGTGAGCCACCTGGTGGCGCAGCGCCTGGTGGACTTATCCGAGCTGCTGGGCGGCCTGGAAGCGCGCAGCCGCAATTTCCATTGAGGCGGCCCGCCGGGCCAGGCCCGCACGGCGCTACGGCTTGAACGGCGCCGCGTCGATCGGCAGCTCCAGCCCCGACATCTGCGCGGTCAGCAAGGCAGCGCTGCCGCAGGCCAACGTGAACCCCAGCGCGCCCTGGCCGATGTTCAGCCACAGGTTGTCGGCCGCCCGGCTGGCGCCGATCAGGGGCTTGCCGGTCGGCGTGGCCGGCCGCTGTCCGGCCCAGGGCACGGCCTGGCTCAGGTCCAGCTGCGGGAAGGCCTCGCCGACCTGGCGCTTGAGCAGCGCGATGCGGGCCGGCTCGATGTCCGCATCCGGGCTGCCGATATCCACCATGGCCGCGATGCGCAGCACCCGTCCCAGGCGGGCATAGACGATGCGCCGCTCGTAATCGGTCACGCTGATGGCCGGCGCGGCCTGGTCGTCCGCCGCCAGGGGCACGCTCAGGCTGTAGCCCTTCAGGGGATACAGCGGCACGTCCTGGCCCAGCGGCTTGAGCAGCGCGCGGCTGCCCGTGCCGGCGGCGATCACCACCGCGTCGGCGCCGATGTCGCCGGCCGCGGTCTCGACCGCGACGATCCTGCGGCCCTCGCGGCGCAAGGCCCGCACCGGGCTGGCCATGCGGCATTCGACATTGCCCAGCGCCTTCAGGCGCCGGAACAGCGCCTCGGTGAATTGCCGGCAATCGCCCGCCTCTTCGCTGGGCGTATAGACGGCGCCGGCCAGGCTGCTGCCCAGGCCGGCCAGGGCCGGCTCCAGCGCCACCGTCTCCGCGGCATCGAGCACGCGCTGCTCGGCGCCCAGCGCCGCCTGGTAATCCACCAGCTTGCGGGCCTTCGCCAGCAATTCGGGGCTGCGATAGGCGATCAGCTTGCCGTTGCGCACATGGCCGAAATCCAGCGGCTCCTGTTCGAGCAGTCCGTGCATGACGTCTCGGCTCAAGTACGACAACGCCTGCAACTGCGCCGTGGAAGCGCGCGCCACCGAGGCCCGGCACGCCAGCGCGAAGCGCAGGCACCACAGCCACTGGTGCGGGTCCAGACGCGGACGGAAGCGCAGCGGCGAATCGGCGCGCAGCAGCCAGCCCGGCACACTGGGCAACACCCCGGGACCGGCCAGCGGCGCCACATAGCTATAGCTGAGCTGCCCGCCATTGGCATAACTGGACACCGTGGCCGGACGCGCCCGGCTGTCGACCAGCACTACCTCGTGGCCCTGCCGGGCCAGGAAATACGCCGACGTCACACCCACGACGCCGGCCCCGATAACGCAAACCCTCATGGAAAACCCTGATAAAAAGACTCCGGACCATTCTGTAACAGTGCTGCCCCCGTGGCAAATTCCAAACTCGCGGGTGGGCATAACCTAAGGTTCGGGGTAAGAGGTCGACACCCCGGAGTGTGTCCGTGGATGCTGATGGCGTCGTTGCGGGTGGGCGGGGCCAGGGATGGATTGGGTTCTTGCGTTTGGGCGTCGCGCCCGCAGAAAGGACGACAACTTTGCAGGCCCATTCGTTGCTGGCGCCGGGCGCACGCTGGCGGAGCCCAGCAGGCACGAATTCAGCCTGGCTCAGGCTGCCCGATGCAGCCGCACGATGGCGGCCTGGGTGGGTTCGCGCACCAGGTCGGCCAGGCTGTGGCGGTTCAGGCTGTCATAGAAGCCCTGCAGGCTGTCCGCCAGCACGCCGGACAGCCTGCAGGAGCCGTTCAGCGCGCACGGCGGTTCGGCGCAGTTGATCAGCGGGCCCTGGTGTTCCAGCGCGCGCACCAGGTCGCCTACCGGATACTCGGCCGCCGGGCGCGCCAGCCGCAGGCCGCCGCCCTTGCCGCGGGTGGTCGACACCCACCCCTGCGTCGCCAGGAAATGCACCACCTTGGCCATGTGATGGCGCGACACGCCGAAGCGCGCGGCGATCTCGGGGATCGTTGCGGGCATGTCGCGGCCATCGCTTTGCGTCAGGTACATCATGACGCGCAGGCCGAAATCGGTGTACCGGGTCAGCTGCATGCGGCCAGACTATACCGTCTATGCGCCCGGCCCGCCCGTGCCGAACACTTCGGCATGGATGCGCTCGGGCGCTACGCCCAGCCGCGCCAGCGCCTCGCACTGGGCGCTCATGAAGGGCAGCGGGCCACACAGGTAGTAATCGGCGTCGGGCAGCACCGCCACGTCGCGGATCGCCTGCAGGTCAATGCGGCCCACATAGTCGTAGTCGCGTCCCGGCTCGTCGCCGGCGCCCACGGTCTCGTAGTAGACGATCTTGCGCACGTTGGGCCGGGCGGCCGCCGTGTCATTGATATGCTGCTTCATCGCATGCACCGAGCCGTCGCGGCAGGCATGCACGAAACGGATCTGCCGGCCATCGTCGCGCGAGACCAGGTGGTTCAGCATCGACACCATGGGCGTCAGGCCCACGCCGCCGCTCAGCAGCACGACCGGCGCGGGGCGGCTGGTCTGCAACACAAAATCGCCCTGCGGCGGCGCCACGTCCAGCACGTCGCCCTCATTGACGCAGCCATGCAGGACATTCGAGACGCTGCCGGCCGGCGCGCCGCCGGCCCCGCCCTCGCGCTTGACCGAGATGCGCAGGCGCCCCTGGCCGGGCGCATCGGACAGGCTGTACTGGCGCGGCTGCATCATCCCCAGCTCGGGCACGTAGACGCGCAGCGAAATGTACTGCCCCGGCAGGTATTCGGGCACCGGCCCGCCGTCGGCCGGCGCCAGGTAGAACGAGGTGATCTCGGCGCTCTCCGGTACCTTGCGCTCGACCCGGAAGGCGCGCCAGCCGGTCCAGCCGCCGGGTTTCGCGGCCGACTGGGCATACAGGCGGCTTTCCTCGGCGATCAGCAAGTCGGCCAGTTGCCCATAGGCGGCGGCCCAGGCGGCGACCAGCTCATCGGTGGCCGCCTCGCCCAGCACCTCGCTGATCGACGCCAGCAAATGCTTGCCGACGATGGCGTAGTGTTCCGCCCGTATGCCCAGGCTGACATGCTTATGCACGATGCGCTCGACCACCGGCATCAGCACCGATGGATCGTCGATGTGCTCGGCGTACGCGGCCACCGCCGCCGCCAGCGCCTGTTGCTGCTGCCCGCCCTGCTGGTGTCCCTGGTTGAAGACCTGCTTGAGTTCCGGGTTGTGGCGGAACATGCGGGCGTAGAAATGGCGGGTCAATGCCTCGCCATGGGTTTTCAGGACGGGCGCGGTGCCCTTGACCAGCGCGCGGACTTCCTGGCTCAACATGAATACGGCTCCTTCGACAACGGTTGCGGCTAAAACATGTATTTATAATACATCTTTAAACGCCGCCTCGCTGCCACCATTCAGCCAGGCCGCTGATCAGGCGTTTGCGCGCCATGCTGCCGGGCGGTTAAAACAACAGTTTCGCCGTACTCACCACAAAGGTTTTCACCATGAGCAGCATCCCGCTCAAGACCCGCCTGTCCGACGCCGTCAAGGACGCCATGCGCGCCCGCGACTCGCAGCGCCTGTCCACCCTGCGCTTCCTGGTCGCCGCGGTCAAGCAGAAGGAAGTCGACGAGCGCCGTGAACTGAGCGACGCCGACGTCACAGCCATCATCGAGAAACAGGTCAAGCAGCGGCGCGAATCCATCGCCGCCTTCGAGCAGGCCGGCCGGCTGGAAACCGCCGCCCAGGAAACCGCCGAACTGGACGTGCTGCGCGAGTTCCTGCCACAAGCCGCCTCGCCGGAAGAAATCAGCGCCGCCATCGACGCCGCGCTGTCCGAAGTGGCCGCCCAGGGGGTCAACGGCGCGTCCGCCATGGGCAAGGTCATGGCCATCCTGAAACCGGCCCTGGCTGGCAAGGCCGACATGGCGGCCGTCTCGCAGCAGGTCAAGCAACGCCTGGCGTAGCGGCCGGCGACACGCCGAACAGGTCCAGGTCGGCCTGCCGCGCCTGCGCGGCGCCGTCGCTGAAATTGCTCATTCCCACCCCCGCCAGCCGATAGCGCGTACTGGCCGGCAGGTCGACGCGCCCGCGCAACTGGCGGGCCACCTCGGCCAGCATCTCGGCCGACTCCGGGGCGCGCGCCAGCGTCAGCGTGCGGGTCAGAATGCGGAAGCGGTCGGTCTTGAGCTTGAGCACCACGGTGCGGCCGATGGCGCCCTTCTTCAAGCCCTGCTCCCATACCTTCACGGCCAGGCGCTGCAGCGGCTCGTCCAGCGCCTCCAGCGGCAAGTCGGTGAGAAACGTGGTTTCGGCCGAAATCTGCTGCAGCGGCGCGTCGGTCTGCACCGCGCGCTCGTCGATGCCCTGCGACAACTCGTGCAGGCGCACCCCGTAGCGGCCGAAATGTTGCTCCAACTCGGCCGCGCCATACCGCCCCAGGTCGCCCACCGTGCGCACGCCCAGCGCTTCCAGGCGGGCCTGCATGACCTTGCCCACGCCCGGCACCTTGCGCACCGGCAACGGCTGCAGGAATGCCAGCACCTGCGCGGGCTTGATGACGAACAGCCCATCCGGCTTGTTCCAGTCCGACGCAATCTTGGCCAGGAACTTGTTGGGCGCCACGCCGGCCGAGGCGGTCAGGCGGGTTTCCTGCAGGATCTCGCGGCGAATGGCGCGGGCGACCTCGGTGGCCGACGCCAGGCCCAGCTTGTTGACCGTGACATCCAGGTAGGCTTCGTCCAGCGACAGGGGCTCGATCAGGTCGGTATGGCGCGCGAATATGCCGCGCACCTGGCGCGACACCTCGCGGTAGCGGGTGAAATCGGGCGGCACGTACACCGCGTCCGGACAGAGGCGCTGCGCGCGCGCCACCGACATGGCCGAATGCACGCCGAAACGCCGCGCCTCGTACGAGGCCGCGCACACCACCGAGCGCGGCCCCTCCCAGGCCACCACCACCGGCAGCCCGCGCAAGGCGGGATTGTCGCGCTGCTCGACCGACGCGTAGAAGGCGTCCATGTCGATGTGCACGATCTTGCGCGGGGACGAAAGCATGGTTGGCGAAACGGCAAAGCGGAAAAGAGAATATTATGGCGCGCTTGTCGCGCTTTCATCTCTACCGCACGCCTTCATGACCACGCCCGCCTCCCCCGACTACTTCGGCCTGACCATTCCCCTGATGAGCCTCATGGGGCTGATCCCCGACAGCGTCGGCCCCGACACCGCCCGCACGCGGCTGCCCTGGCGCGCCGACCTGACCAACAGCCGCGGCGACATCCACGGCGGCACCCTGATGAGCGTGCTGGACTTCACCCTCAGCGCGGCGGCGCGCGGCGCCGATGCCAGCCTGGGGATGGCCACTATCGACATGACCACCAGCTTCCTGTCGCCGGGCACCACCGACCTGGTCATCGAAGCCCGCTGCCTGCGGCGCGGCGCCTCCATCGCGTTCTGCGAAGGCGAGATCCGCGGCGCCGACGGCCAGCTCGTCGCCAAGGCCTCGGCCACTTTCAAGGTCATCAAGCGCCGCCCCGGCGGCGACTGAAGCGGTCCCGCGCCGTAGGTCCTTCCGATTTAACCGGGCATCCGTCATCGGCCCCGTTCACCACGCCAGCCTCCGCCCTTCAACGACATAACGAAGGACACTTGCGGCCTGAGGCGTCTTCAGCCTCGCCATGTTCATCGCCACGCCGCGCGGCAGGGCCATCCGCCGGCGGGTCAACGCGGCTGCGGCAGCGTCCAGGCTTCCTCGGACGGCCGCGGGTCGCCCGGCATGTACGACACGCACGACGGCACTCCATAAATGATGGCTTCGCGCATGGCGCGCACCGCGTCGCTGTTCCAGATGCCGCGGCCCCACATCGTGATGTCCACTTTCGACTGCCGCTCGTTCAGCGCCGCGATGCGCACGCGCGCCACGTCGGCGCCGGTAAAGGGCGCCACCACCCGCAGCGAGGCGCCGCCGCCGGCCTGGTCGAGCCCGCCCACCACCTGGTAGGCTCCCGAACCGCGCAGGCAGCGCTCGGCCTGCGCGTTGGCGGCCCGATAGGCTTCGCGGTAATCCGACTGGGCAGTGAAGGAATCCGTGGGCGAGTTCCCGCCGGCGGAAATCCCGCTGGAGCATCCCGCCAGGCCTACGGCGCAAGCCGCCGCCGCAACTGCAATTCTGATCATGTTGACTCCCGTGATATGGCTGCGATTATCCCGCAATCGGGCATCGCCCTGCCAGCCGCGCCACGCGGCGTCCCGGTTCGACGCCGCCAACGGCCTGTGGCATGATCGGCGCATACTGCCGGGCCTGCCCGGCGCAGGAGATCCGCCTTGCCCAATGCCACGTTCCCCGCCCGCCGGCCGCCGCGCCTCTATCCGCTGAAGGACTTCTTCCGCAACCCCGAGCGCGGCTTTTTCCGCCTGTCCGACGACGGCAAGACCCTCGGCTTCATGCAGCCCGTGGCGCTGGACGAACACCCGCCGCGCATGAACATCCATGTGCAGGCCTTGCAGGACGGCCGCCCGGTCGGCGCGCCGCGCCGCCTCACCGGCGAAACCGCGCGCGACATCAGCAATTTCTTCTGGAAGGGCGACGATACCGTGCTCTACCAGAAGGACTTCGGCGGCGACGAGAACTTCCACGTGCTGGCCGTCAACGCCCGCACCGGCACGGCGCACGACCTGACGCCCTATCCCGGCGTGCGCGCCGGCATCGAGGACGACCTGCCCGACGACCCCGACCACGTCCTCATCAGCCACAACCAGCGCGACTCGCAGGTGTTCGACGTCTACCGCGTCAACGTGCGCACCGGCGCGGCGGTGCTGGTGGCGCAGAATCCGGGCAATGTGGTGGGCTGGCAGACCGACCACGCCGGCAAGGTGCGCGCCGCCCTCACCAGCGACGGGCTGGACACCACCCTGCTCTACCGCGACGACGAAGGCGCGCCGTTCCGGCCGCTCATCACCACCGACTACCGCACCACGGTCAGCCCGGCGTTCTTCACCTTCGACGACCGCAAATTCTATGCGCTGAGCAACCGCGGCCGCGATACGCTCGCGCTGGTCATCATCGACCCCGCCGCGCCCGACGCGGAAGAACTGGTCTACGCCAGCGGGCAGGTCGACCTCGACGCCGCCGGCTATTCGCGCAAGCGGCGGGTGCTGACCCTGGCCGCCTACCAGACCGACAAGCCGCGCCGCCATTACTTCGACGCCCAGACCGAAGCCCTGTACCGCCAGTTCGAGGCGCTGCTGCCCGGCTACGACGTGGCCCTGCAGGGCTGGAACCGCGACGAGGACACCTTCATCGTGGCCGCCTACAACGACCGCACCCCGGGCGCGCGCTACCTGTTCCAGTCCGTCACCGGCGCGCTGCACAAGCTGGCCGATATCAATCCGGCCATTCCCGAAGCCGACATGGCGCCGGTGCGGCCCATCCAGTACACCAGCCGCGACGGCCTGGCCATCCACGGCTACCTGACCCTGCCGGCCGGCCGCGAACCGCGCGGCCTGCCGTGCATCGTCAACCCGCACGGCGGCCCATGGGCGCGCGACGGCTGGGGCTACAACCCGGAAATCCAGTTCCTGGCCAACCGCGGGTTCTGCGTGCTGCAGATGAATTTCCGGGGTTCCACCGGCTATGGCCGGCGCTTCTGGGAGGCCGGCTTCGGCCAGTGGGGCCTGGCCATGCAGGACGACATCACCGACGGCGTGCGCTGGCTCATCGACCAGGGCATCGCCGACCCGGCCCGCATCGGCATCTATGGCGGCAGCTACGGCGGCTACGCCACGCTGGCCGGCATCGCCTTCACGCCCGACCTCTACGCGGCCGCCGTCGATTACGTCGGCGTCTCCAACCTGTTCACCTTCATGAACACCATCCCGCCCTACTGGAAGCCGCTGCTGGCCAAGATGCACGACATGGTGGGCCACCCCGAGCGCGACCGCGAGCGCCTGGCCGCCACCTCGCCGGCGCTGCACGTCGACCGCATCCGCACCCCGCTGCTGATCGCCCAGGGGGCGCAGGACCCGCGCGTCAACAAGGCGGAAAGCGACCAGGTCGTGCAGGCGCTGCGCGAGCGCGGCGTCGAGGTCGAATACCTGGTCAAGGACAACGAGGGCCACGGCTTTCACAACGACGAAAACAAGTTCGAGTTCTACGCCGCCATGGAAACCTTCTTCGTCGAGCACCTGAAACCATAAAAAACGGGACAAATCGGCCCGGACGGCTACCCGCTTCCTTGGCATGTTTGGTTACGGAAACCTAAACCCTCGCGGGCGGGTCTATCCGGTTCTGACCTAGAATCGGCAGCAATGAATACCCCTGAGCACCACACATCCGCCCCCTCGCGGGGCGCCAGACAACGCCTGCGCAAGCCCATCCTGGCCAAGGCCGCCGTGGCCCTGGCCGGGCTGGCCGCCTGCGGCGCCGTTTTCCTGACCCTGGCCATCGCCCTGGCCTGGCCCAGCCTGCCCGCCCTGCACGCCATGACCGACTACCGGCCCAGCGTGCCGCTGCGCATCTACACCGCCGACCGCGTCCTGATCGGCGAGTTCGGCGAAGAGCACCGCAACGTGCTGCGCTTCCAGGACATCCCCCTGGTCATGAAGCAGGCCATCCTGGCGGCCGAGGACGACAGCTTCTACGAACATGGCGGAATCGACTGGATGGGCATGCTGCGCGCCGGCCTGGCCAACATCGTCAGCATGTCCAAGTCGCAGGGCGCCAGCACCATCACCATGCAGGTGGCGCGCAATTTCTACCTCAGCTCCGAGAAAACCTACTCGCGCAAGTTCTACGAGCTGCTGCTGACCTTCAAGATCGAATCCGAGCTCACCAAGGACCAGATCCTCGAGCTCTACATGAACCAGATCTACCTGGGACACCGCGCCTACGGCTTCGCGGCGGCCTCGCGCACTTATTTCGGCAAGCCGCTGTCCGAGGTCACCGCCGCCGAGGCGGCGCTGCTGGCCGGCATCCCGAAGGCGCCGTCGCGGTCCAACCCCATCACCAACCTGGACCGCGCCAAGGCGCGCCAGCACTATGTGCTGGGCCGCATGCAGGCGCTCGGCTACCTGACGCCCGAGCAGGCCCAGGCCGCGCTCGAGCAGCCGCTGCTGATCCGCGGCAGCGAGGGCGCGCTGCCCGACGGGTTCCCCATCCATGGCGAATACCCGGCCGAGCTGGTGCGGCAGATCATGTACGGCATCTTCCAGGACGAAACCTACACGCGCGGCATCGACGTCTACACCACCATCGACTCCAAGGCGCAGCAGGCTGCCTACGAGGCGGTGCGCGCCGGCGTGCTCGACTACACCCGGCGCGCGCGCTACCCCGGGCCGGAGGACCAGCTCGATCTGCCCGACGGCATCGAGCAGGACGCGCAGGCATTCGAGGAAATCCTCGACGGCGTCCAGGAAGAATCCCCCGACAGCGACGGCCTGCTCTCCGGGGTGGTGCTGTCGGCCAGCCCGGCCGAGGTCAAGGTGGCGCGCAGCGCCCGCGAAATCATCACCGTGTCCGACAAGAAAGCCCTGGCCGTGGTGGCGCGCGCGCTCGACCCCAAGGCCGACGATGCGCTGCGCATCCGGCGCGGCTCGGTCGTGTACCTGCACAAGAACGGCGACACCTGGGAAATCGTCAACATGCCGGCGTTGCAAGCCGCGCTGGTCTCGATGTCGCCACAGGATGGCGCGATCCGCGCGCTGATCGGAGGTTTCGATTTCTACCGGGGCTCGTTCAACCGCGCCACGCAGGCCTGGCGCCAGCCGGGCTCGACCATCAAGCCCTTCGTGTATGCCGCCGCGCTCGAACGCGGCATGACCCCGGCCACGCAGGTGTCCGACCAGCCCTTCGTCCTCACCGTCGAGCAGACCGGCTCGCGCCCCTGGATGCCGAAGAACGACGGCAACCGCTACGAGCCCATGCAAACCTTGCGCCAGGGCCTGTACCGGTCCAAGAACATGGTGTCGATCCGCATCCTGCAGGCCATCACGCCGCAGTACGCGCAAGACTACCTGACCCGCTTCGGCTTCCAGAAAGAACGCTGGCCCGCCGTGCTGCCCCTGGCCCTGGGCGCCGGCGGCGCCACGCCGCTGCAGGTGGCGGACGCCTATGCCGTATTCGCCAACGGCGGCTACCGGGTGCCGCCCTACCTGATCTCCCGCGTCACCGATCGCGCCGGCGAAGTGCTGATGGAGGCCCAGCCGAGCGTCGCTGGCGACGCCGCCGCGCGCGCCATCGACCCGCGCACCGCCTGGGTCATGGACGACATGCTGCGCGACGTGGCCTCCATCGGCACCGGCGCCCGCGCCAAGCGCACGCTGCAGCGCGACGATGTCGCCGGCAAGACCGGCACCACCAACGACGCCGTCGATGTCTGGTTCGCGGGCTACACCCCCGCGCTGGTCACCACCGTCTGGATGGGCTTCGACCAGCCCAAGTCGCTCGGCAGCAACGCCTTCGGCAGCGGGCTGGCGCTATCGACCTGGCTCGACTACATGAAGCCCGTCCTGGCCGATGTGCCGGTGCAGCCGCAGCGGCCCATGCCAGGCGGCCTGATCACGCACAACGGCGAATACTATTTCTCCGAATTCCCGCCCGGCCAGGCGGTGGCCTCGCTGGACCTCTCCAGCGGCGACACGCTGACGGATTTCCTGAACAACATGCGCCAGAGCGACGACGCGCCCACCCGCGTGCGGCCGCTCGACGCCCCGCCCGCAGGCGGGCCCATGCCGTCCATCGCCGTGCCGCGCGTCGGCCAGGCTGCGCCCCCGGCCGTACCGGCGTCGGCCGGGCCCGGCGGCGGCACGCCCGTCGAACCGGATGCGCCGGCCCTGGCCATTCCCGTGCCCAAGGCGCCGGGCCCGGCCAATGCCCGGCCGGTCATCGCCCCCCAGGCCATGGAGTCGCGCCCGCTCTGATGGGCGGGCCGGCCGTGCCCGCCCGCAGGGGTCCAGGGCACCCTTTGCCGCCGCGTGCGTCGACAAAATTCGCGATCTCGGCAAAGATCACGATGAGAATCGATATTGTTCATGATATCGTTCAGGTTTTAGTCAATTCCCCTGCCCTCCATGACCGCCGCGACCACCGTCAAGACTTGGTATCTGGTCCACAAATGGACCAGCCTGGTCTGCACCCTGTTCTTGCTGGTCATCTGTTTGACCGGGCTGCCGCTGATCTTCCACCACGAGATCGAGCATCTGCTCGACGAAGGCAAGCCGGTGGCCGAGCTTCCCGAGGGCACGCCCAGCATCAGCCTGGACCAGGCGGTGGCGCAGGGCAAGGCGCTGTACCCCGCCGAGCACATCGACTATCTGTTCATGGACGACCACGAGCCCCAGATCTGGGTCGGCATGGTGCCGGAACTGGGCAAGGGGGTCGAAAAAGGCCATGCCGTGCGAGTGGACGCACGCACCGCCGAAGTCCTGCACGACGGGCCCCTGTATGCCGACGACCGCTTCTCGTTCATGGGCATCATGCTGGCGCTGCACGTGGACCTGTTCGCCGGCCTGCCGGGCGAACTGTTCCTGGGCTTCATGGGGCTGCTGTTCGTGGTGGCCACCGTATCGGGCGTGGTGCTGTACGGTCCGTTCATGAAAAAGCTCGAGTTCGGCACCATCCGCGCCGGACGCTCGACGCGCCTGAAATGGCTCGACCTGCACAATCTGCTGGGCATCGTCACCCTGGTGTGGGTATTCGTGGTGGGCGTGACCGGCGTCATCAACGAATTGTCCACGCCCTTGTTCCGCCTGTGGCAGTCCACCGAACTGCCGCGCATGCTGGCGCCCTACCAGGGCCGCAGCGTGCCCACCCAGCTGGCTTCGGTGCAAAGCGCCGCCGACACCGCCATGCAGGCAGTGCCCGGCCGCGAAGTGTCGTTCATTTCGTTCCCCGGCAACGCCTTCGGCAGCCCGCATCATTACATCGTGTGGCTCAAGGGCAATACGCCCCTGACCTCGAAGCTGAACACGCCCGTGCTGGTCGACGGAGTCACCGGCGAACTCAGCGCGGTGGCGCGCATGCCGTGGTACCTGACCGCGCTGGAGCTGTCGCGTCCGCTGCACTTCGGCGATTATGGCGGCATGCCGCTCAAGATACTCTGGGCCCTGCTCGATGTGATCGCCATCGTGGTGCTGGGCAGCGGCCTGTACCTGTGGCTGGCCCGCCGCAAGGCGACCGACGCGCGCGTCGCCGAACTGGTGCGCCGCCACCAGCAGGCCGCGACGCCCCAACGGAGCCCCGCATGACCCCGCGCAGCCGTTTCTGGTTCATCTGGGGCGCCCCCATCGTGCTGGGCGTGCTGAGCGTCTTCGGATTGCTCGCCGCCCTGCTGGGCACGGGCCTGTGGCACTGGGCTTCCTGGCTGTCGCTGGCGGCCCTGCTGGCGGTCATCGCGCGGTACTGGTGGTTCCCCCCGTCCCGCTCCTGAGGGCCGGCCGCCGCTAGCCCTTGAAGCGCTCCGGGTCGGGACCCAGCCGCCCGGTCTCGGGCAGGCCGTCGATGGCCGCCATGTCCTGCGCCGACAGCTCGAAATCGAACACGTCGATATTGGCGCGGATGCGCTCGGGCGTGACGGATTTCGGAATCGCGATCAAGCCGTTCTGCACATGCCAGCGCAGCGTGACCTGCGCGGCCGATTTGCCGTATTTGCCGGCCAGCGCCGCCAGCGTCTGGTCCTGCATCACCGTGCCCTGGCCGAGCGGGCTCCAGGATTGCGTGGCGATGCCCTGGTCGGCATGGAATGTCCGCAATGCCTTCTGGGCGAACCCGGGATGCAGCTCGACCTGGTTGACCGCCGGCGCCACGCCGGTCTCGTCGATGAGCCGCTGCAGTTGCGCCGGCGGGAAATTGGACACGCCGATGGAACGCGCGCGGCCGTCTTCCTTCATGGCGACCAGCGCGCGCCAGGCATCCAGGTACTTGTCGCTGCCCGCCACCGGCCAGTGGATCAGGTACAGGTCCACATAGGCCAGGCCGAGCTTGCGCAGGCTCTCGTCCATGGCCCGCTGCGCCTCGTCGTAGCCGTGCCTGTCGTTCCAGAGCTTGGTGGTCACGAACAATTCCTTGCGGCCCAACCCGGCCGCGCGCAGGCCCTCGCCCACGCCAGCCTCATTGCCGTAGATGGCAGCCGTGTCCACCAGCCGGTACCCCGCCGCCAGCGCCTCCTTCACGCAACGCGCCGCCTCGTTGTCCGGCACTTGCCAGACTCCCAGGCCCAGTTGCGGAATCGTATTGCCGTCGTTGAGCTTCACTACGGGAACCTTCGCCATGAGACCTCCGATGTCAATGAGGTTGAGTGCGGACTCCCCCGCACGAACGGGTTTTCCCTGGCATGATAGCGCCGCGGCCGCGCAGCGCCCAATGCGTGGCCTCATGCGGGCAGCGCCTGGCGCAGGATGGCGCCGCAGGCCACCACCAAGTGCCCGGCGCACTCCGCCATGGCCGCCTGCATGCGATGCCTGGGGCCGGCCACGGCAATCGCGAAAGTCTCCTGGTGCAACACCAGCGATGTCGCCACCGCCCAGACATCGTCGACGTTCTCCCCGCGCGTCTGGAAATACCCCTGGCGGCGCCCGCGCTGGATGTCCGCCCACAGGGCCTGCGGATCGGTCAGCGTGGCCGGCGTGACGCCGGCCAGCGCATGGGTGGCCAGCCACGCCTTCAGGTCGGCTTCTTTCATGCAGCCCAGCAGGGCCTTGCCGATCGAACTGGAATGCAGCGGCTTGATTTCGCCTGGCCGGGCCGAATAGCGGATCGAATGCAGCCCCTCGAGCACCTGCAGGTAGACCACCGCGTCGCCCTGCCGCTTGCCGAGGATGACGGTCTCGCGCAGGGCATCGCGCAGCCGCTCCAGCGCCGGCGTCATGCGTTCCACGAATGGGTCCTGCGCCAGGATATCGCGCGCCACATCGAACAGGCGCTTGGTCGGATACAGGGAACGCGGCCGCGTCAGCGAATACAGGTATCCGCGCGCGCCCAGCGTGGCCACGATGGCATGGCAGGTGCTCTTGGGGATGCCCGTGGCCTCGGCCAGCTCGGTCAGCGACAGCGGGCGCTGACTGGCCTGGAAAGCCTCGAAAATGTCGAGTATGCGTTCGATGGCGGTAACGCCGGAATCTGGCATGAGCGTCCTCCGGATAGCCGGCGCGGCGCGGAAATCGCGCCCCCGATGGCCTCGGCCGGCCGTTCGAGTGCCGTTTGTTCAGAATATCGAACTTTCGTCCTTGATGCAGAACAAAAGTCTGCCTAGCATGACGGCGGCCGGCACACACGGCTCGCGGGCGGCATGCGCCGGCCGCCAACAAGGAGAGAGACATGCGCTACGTTCGCCGGGCCGCCGCCCTGTTCCTGTCGCTTGCCCTGGCCGGGCCGGCCGTCGCGGCCCAGGACTATCCCGACCATCCCGTGCGCATCGTCGTGCCGCAGACGCCGGGCGGGGCCTCCGATACGCTGGCGCGCATCATCGGCCAGCGCCTGGGCGATACCTGGCACCAATCGGTGGTGGTCGAGAACCGCGCCGGGGCGGGCGGCAATCTCGGCATGGAAGCCGTGCTGGGGGCCGACGCCGACGGCTACACGCTGCTGATGAGCTACGTCGGCACGCAGGCCATCAATGGCGCCTTGTACAAGCAGTTGTCGTTCGACCCGGGCACCGACTTCGCCCCGGTGGCCACGCTGGCCACCCTGCCCTTCGTGCTGGTCACCCGTCCGGACGCGCCCTTCAAGACCGTGCAGGACGTGATCCAGGCGGCCCGCCAGGGCCGCATCACCTACGGCTCGGCCGGCAATGGCTCGGTCAACCACCTGCTGGGCGAAATGTTCAGCAGTGCCGCCAAGGTACCGCTGCAGCACGTCCCGTACCGGGGCGCGGCCGCCGCGCTGCAGGACCTGCGCGGCGGCCGCATCGACGTGGTGTTCACCAGCCTGCCGTCGGTGGCCGGCTCGATCAAGAGCGGCGCGCTGCGGCCCATCGCCGTCACCAGCGCGCGCCGCGCCAGCGCCTTCGACAGCATCCCGACCATTGCCGAGGCCGGCCTGCAGGGCTTCGACGTAAACCCCTGGTTCGGCCTGATGGCCCCCAAGGACACCCCCGCCGAGCGCATCGCCAGGATCAACCGGGACGTCAACGCCGCGCTGCGCGACCCGCAGGTGATCGAGCGCTTCACCGCCCAGGGCGCCGAGCCCTTTGCCACCAGCCCCGAAGAATTCGCCGCCCTGCTGCGCGCCGACGTTGCCAAGTGGGGCGAGGTCGTGCGCGCCTCCGGAGCGAGCGTGGATTGACAAGTCCCCGCGCGCCGGCGGGATTTTCCGGCCGGCGCGCACGGCGTAGCCGATAATGCCGGCAGCGCGGCCGATGGGCGCGCGCCGCCACTCTTGCGCACGCCATGTCCCCGCCAGCCTCCCCCCGCCCCGAGCGCGGCAGCCTCGCCACGCTGCGCACCCTGCTTCCCTATCTATGGCCGCGCGGTCGCCACGGCCTGAAGGCGCGGGTCGTCATCGCCCTGGCCAGCCTGCTGGCCGCCAAGGCGGCGGTGGTGTATGTGCCGATCCTGTACAAATCGGCCATCGACGAGCTGGGCAAGAATACCGGCGGCGCCGTGGCCGTGCCGGTCGGCCTGATCCTGGCCTATGGCGCCGCGCGGGTCTTTTCGCTGCTGTTCTCGGAACTGCGCGACGCGGTGTTCGCCCGCGTCGGACAGCACGCGATCCGCGCGGTCGGGCTGCAGATTTTCCGCCACCTGCATGCCCTGGCGTTGCGCTTTCACCTGTCGCGCCAGACCGGCGGGCTGACGCGCGCGATCGAGCGCGGCACCAAGGGCATCCAGACGCTGCTGTCGTTCCTGCTGTTCAACGTGCTGCCCACCTTCTTCGAGATCGGCCTGGTCTGCGTCGTGCTGTGGCGCATGTTCGACATCTGGCTGGCCGCCGCCACGGCCCTCACCGTGGCGCTGTATCTCGCGTACACGCTGGTAGTCACCGAATGGCGCACCAAGTTCCGCCGCCTCATGAACGAGACCGACTCCGAGGCCAACACCAAGGCGGTCGAGAGCCTGCTGAACTACGAGACGGTGAAGTACTTCGGCAACGAAGAGCACGAGGCGCGTCGCTACGACGCATCGCTGACCCGCTATGAACGCGCCGCGGTGCGCAGCCAGGTCAGCCTGTCCATCCTCAACATCGGCCAGGCGGTCATCATCTCGGCCGGCCTCACCGCGGTGATGTGGATGGCCGCCAACGGCATCGCGGCCGGCCGCTACACGCTGGGCGACTTCGTGCTCGTCAATACCTACCTGCTGCAGCTCTACGATCCGCTCAGCTTCTTCGGCTTCATCTACCGCGAGATCAAGCAGTCGCTGATCGACATGGAACGCATGTTCGAGCTGCTGGGCCAGCAGCGCGAAGTGGCCGACAGCCCCGGCGCCGCCCCGCTGCGGCTGGCCGGCGCCGAGGTGGAGTTCCGCGACGTCGTGTTCGGCTACGATCCGCGCCGCCCCATCCTGAAAGGCGTGAGCTTCCGCATCCCGGCCGGCCGCACGGTGGCGGTGGTCGGCACTTCGGGCGCCGGCAAGTCGACCCTGGCGCGGCTGCTGTTCCGCTTCTACGACGTGGACGGCGGCGCCATCCTGGTAGACGGCCAGGACGTGCGCGGCGTCACCCAGGCCAGCCTGCGCGCGAGCATCGGCGTCGTGCCGCAGGACACCGTGCTGTTCAACGACACCATCCACTACAACATCGCGTACGGGCGGCCCGGCGCCAGCGATGGCGAAGTCCAGGCGGCGGCGCGCCTGGCCCATATCCACGAGCTGGTCATGAGCATGCCCGACGGCTACCGCACCATGGTGGGCGAGCGCGGCCTGAAGCTGTCGGGCGGCGAAAAGCAGCGCGTGGCCATCGCCCGCACCATCTTGAAGAACCCGTCGATCTTCCTGTTCGACGAGGCCACCAGCGCACTCGACACGCACACCGAGCGGGAAATCCAGGCCAACCTGCGCGAAGTCAGCCAGGGCCGCACCACACTCATCATCGCGCATCGCCTGTCCACCATCGCCGATGCCGACGAAATCATCGTGCTGGGCGACGGCCGCGTGGTGGAAAGGGGCCGGCATGCGGCGCTGCTGGCGCGCGGCGGCCCCTACGCGGCCATGTGGGAACGCCAGCAGGCCGGCGCGGCCGACCCGGCGCTGGCCTGAGCCGGGTCGTTTGACACGCCGGCCGTCCTCGCCGAATATCGGCCTCTTTGCGCCCTGTGCCCGCCATGTCCGCTGCCGTCCCGCCCACCGCCGTCCGCGTCTGCGCCAGTGCCGCACTGGCCGACGGCGGCCTGGGCATCAAGCTGCCCGCCACCGATGGCGACAGCCCCGCCACCGTATTCTTCATCCGCTACCAGGGCCGCGTGCATGGCTACCTGAATCGCTGCGCCCACGTCGGCGTCGAGCTCGACTGGGAAGGCAGTTTCTTCACGCGGGCCGGCGACCTGCTCATGTGCGCCCGCCATGGCGCCACCTACCAGCCCGACACCGGGCTGTGCGTGGGCGGCCCGTGCAAGAACGGCCGCCTGGCGCCGCTCGACGTGCAGGAGCGCGACGCCGCAATCTACTGGCTGCCGGCCGGCCGCATCCGGCCGCTCTCCCCCGGCGAGGCCGGCGGCGGCGCTACGGGGCCAGCCTGAACCCCTGGTCGGTGCCCCATTTGTCGGTTTCGCGCAGCCATTTGGCGCCGCACTCCAGGCAGCGGAAGCGGTCCTCCCGGCAGCCTTCGCGCCCCTTTTGCTCTGAATGGATGAAACCCTGGTGCCCGAGCCGCGCGTGCGGCGCCACGCCCGGCAGGCCCGGCGCAATGGCCTGGCAGGCTACACACATGACGCTCATGCAATACCTCGACACATAACCTGCCAAATTGTAATCGAGAGGCGGGATTATGGCCGTCCGGCACGCCGGGCTTCAGCCCGGCAAGGCCGCGTAGCAGGTGGCCAGGTGGTAAGGCGTGGTCGAGGGCATGTCGGCGCGCGCCAGCGAACCGTCCGGGTTCAGGCATTCACGCCAGCCGCCCGGATGCAGGAAGCGGTCGCGCAGGCCGGCCAATTGGCCGGCGAGCGCCTGCCAGTCCCCCGTAGCGGCCAGATAGCGGGCATATTCGGTCTGGGCCCAGATCCGCTCGGTGGCGTCGCGTATCTGCCCGTCTTCATGCAGCGCCGCGCGTACGCCGGCGGTAGCGCCGTCGACCCCATGCTGGCGCGCCCAGCCGCAGCCGCGCGGCAGCGCCAGGGTCAGGTCGAGCTCGGCGAACACGGCCGGGGCGCTGTCGAGCAGCACGAACCATTCGAATTGATGGCCCGGCTCGATGCGGTTGTCCGGCGTACCGACCGGCGCCTCGGCGATGCACTGGCTGGGCGCATGCAGGAAGGCGTCAGCGACCCCCTGGGCCATGCCCCGCAGCGTCTGCGCAAACCAGGCCGGCTCGGCCACTCGCGCCGCCGCCAGATAGGCCTCGGTCAAGTGCATGACCGGATTCTGCGCCGGCCCCTGGCGCACCTGGCGCCAGTCAGCCGAGAGCGCGGCATGGTACAAGCCGTCGGGCCTGCGGAACCGCGCCTCGATCAACTCGGCCGCCTGCAGCAGCATCTGGCGCGCCTGTGCATTGCGCGAGCGCTCGAAATAGGCGGCGCAGGCAAACACCACGAAAGCGTGCGTGTACAGGTCCTGGGTATCGTCGAGCGGCCGGCCTTCCGGATCGATGCTGTAGCGCCAGCCGCCATGCCGCTCGTCGCGGAAATGGCGGCACAACCCCTCGAACAGCAGGTCCGCGTGCTGCGCATGCGCCGCCCCCGGCGCGGCCGCATACAAATACAACTGCCGCGCGCAGGCCATCGCGCGGTAGCGTACCGGCGCCAGCGGCAAGCCGGTATCGCCGGCCACTGCCTCGAACGGCAGGCCCATGCGCTCGTTGAAGCCGCGCCCCATCCAGAGCGGCAGGATCACGTCGTTGAAATGCTGGCGCAGGGCCAGGATGGTGCTGGAGAGTTGAGGAGGAATGACAGCGGTGGCCATCGCTACGCGGCGCGCCGGTTGCGCGCGCCCCAAATGACGAAACAGCGACGATAACCCGGATTTGCGGCGCAACCGGCCCCACCAGTGATCGACCGTCATGGCGGGGCGCCCCGGTATGCAGGCCCGTCAGCGAAAGATGTTTTCTTCCACCCAGTTCTGGGCGAAGATCTCGGCCCGGTCGCGCGCCTCGTGCAACGAGGCGCAATCGCCCAGGTAGGAAAAGGCGGCATCCACTTCGGTGCCTCCTTCGGCCGTTACCGTCAGCAGTACACCGTATCCGCCGGTATCCATGGCCGCTGTGGAAACGTCGATCAGTACTTCCTGGTCATGATGCTGCATGGCTTCCTCCCAGTCGGTTACCCCAACGCGTGAATCCACGCGTGGCGCTGGCGGGGTCCATTTATCAGGTCCGCATGACAATTGGACGCGCGGGCGGCACGCAAGTTCATCTTACTGGGGCCGGGCCGGAAAAACGCCCGTAGATTCCCTAACCGAGGTGAATGGCGCCGGGTGATTCCATGCGCAGGGCCAGGCGGCCCTTGTCGGTCAGTTCCAGGTCGCCGCTGTCGTTTTCACGCACGCAGCGCAGGATCAGCAGGGCCTCGGCCAGGTGCGCCGGCACCCGCTCGCGCGCCACGGCCCCGCCGTCGGCGACGAACTGCAGCCAGTGCGCCAGCTCGCCTTGTTGAATCTTCATACGCGCCATGGCGTCCATCATTGAGTAGTGCTTGGCCTACGATAGCACACGGCCGCCCGCAAGCCTTGGGCCACGGCCCCTCGCCGTAACAGCCCTGAAACGATTTTCTGCTTGCCCGGGGTGCCGGGCAGCGCTAAATTGAAATTGCCGGGCGTTCTGACACCCATGCGTGCGAAACCCGGCAAGAGCGCCTCAGACTCGTCCCGAGCTGGGGCGCTCTTCATTTGAGACGCGCCCGGCGGCGCCCGGCTCACTGCCCGTACACGGGCTCGCCCGACTCCCCCACCCGCTTGATTCTCTTCAGCAGGCGCTGCGCTCGCCGCTCGGCCTCCGCCAACTGGTTGCAAGGCTCCCAGTCCGGCACCTGCCACACCTGCTCAGTATCGGGGTTGCCGTCCACATGCGAGCTGACGGCCAATTGATATTGTCCGGAGCGCAACTCGATCACATCGCAGTGAATACGATACCCATCGATACGCACGCCTTTCGCGATATTCACGAATGCCCCTCGGGATGCAAGAGTCAGTCATGCCTGCAGGGTATTCCCGGGATGCGACAGGACAATTTCACTATCATGGCGAGAATGTGACTGCGCCGCCCGCCACGCCGGTCCGTCCGGCCACTCTGCACCGAGGACACGCCATGATCGACCACCTGGACCACCTGGTGCTCACCTGCACCGATCCCCGCGCCACCATCGATTTCTACACGCGCATCCTGGGCATGCGCCTGGAGACCTTCGGCCAGGGCCGGCAGGCGCTCTGCTTCGGCAACCAGAAGATCAACCTGCACGTGCGCGGCAGCGAGTTCGAGCCCAAGGCCCACCTGCCCGTGCCCGGCGCGCTCGACTTGTGCTTCATCGCGGACCGGCCGCTGGACAAGGTCATCCTGCGGCTCGAGGCGGCCGGGGCGCGCATCATCGAAGGGCCGGTGGCGCGCACCGGCGCCACCGGCAAGATCCGCTCGGTATATCTGCGCGACCCCGACTTGAACCTGATCGAGATATCGGAGCTCTCCGCGGACGCTTGATCAGGAAGGTCCGCTGGTCTTGGGCATGGTGCCCGCCGCGCCCGTGCCGGATTGCATCAACTGGCTGGCGCACAGGTCGGCAGCCCCGTCCACCGGGGTCTTGGCATCGCCGAACGTCACCCAGCCGCCCTCTTCGATCATGGTGTCGCGCTTCCAGGAGTCCGCCGATTGCAGCGCGGCCAGCTTGGCCTGCGCATCTGGCGCAGCCATGAAGCGATGCACGCAGATGCCCGCCGCCAGTTGCGCCACTGCGGCCTCGGTGGATGCTTGTGCCTGTTCCGTCGCGGTCTTGCCGGTGACCCAGCCGCCGGCCGTGAAGCCGACGATCATCGTCAGCACGGCGGCGCCCACGCACGACCAAAACCAGATGGTCTTGCTGGGTTTGTAGTCGCTCCAGGCCGTCATGGCTCTATTCATGTTTTCGTCTCCTTGGTGGTTGCGCATGCGAAAAAAACTTCACAGCGCGGCCCACTGTAGTGCAGTTCGGACCACAAAGTAGGACGGAATTACCCTTACCTAATGTAATACCGGCGGCATGGCGCTTGCTGGCATCCGGGTGTCATCCTCCTGGAGAGAGCAATGAGCGACAACCTCCAAGACCGCGGACCGCGCGATCGCGCGCGCGTCAATATCGATGAGGAATGGGAACGCCGCTACTGGAGCGAGCAATTCGGCGTCACGCTGGAACAGCTGCAAGAGGCCGTCCGCCAGGTCGGCCCCTCGGTGGAGGCGGTCCGGTCCTATCTGGCTACGCCAGCCACCGGCCGCACCACCTGAACGGCCTTGCGCCCGCCGGCGCAAGGCATGCGCGCGGCTATGGCTTGACCGCCACCTTCAGCACGTTGTCGCGCTGGTTGGCGAACAGCTCGTAGGCCGCCACGATGTCGTCGAGCCGATATTCATGCGTCACCAGCAGCTCCAGGCCGACGCGGCCCGATTCGACCACATTCAACAGGCGCCGCATGCGCTCCTTGCCGCCGGGGCACAGGGCCGTGACGATCCGGTGGTCCCCCAGGCCGGCGGCGAACGCGTCGAGTGGAATACGCAAGTCCTGCGAGTACACGCCCAGGCTCGACAGCGTGCCGCCCGGCTTCAGGACGCGCAGGGCCGACTCGAAGGTTGCCTGGGTGCCGAGCGCCTCGATGGCGGCGTCGGCGCCGCGGCCGCGGGTCAGCGACATGACCTCCTGCACCACGTCGCATTCCTTGAAATTCAAGGCCACGTCGGCGCCCATCTTGCGGGCGATGTCGAGCCGGTGTTCGTTGCCGTCCACCGCGATGATGGTGGTGGCGCCGGACAGGCGAGCGCCGGCGGTGGCGCACAGGCCGATGGGGCCTTGCGCGAAGACCACGACGGTGTCGCCGATGCGGATGCCGGCGTTCTCGGCGCCCTTGAAGCCGGTCGACATGATGTCGGGGCACATCAGCACCTGCTCGTCCGTCAGGCCGTCGGGAACTGGCGCCAGGTTGGCCTGGGCGTCCGGCACCAGCACGTACTCGGCCTGGGTGCCGTCGATGATATTGCCGAAGCGCCAGCCGGCGGTGGCCTTGTAGCCGTGGCACCCGCACAGGCCGCGCGGCACCAGGTAGCTGCCATCCTGCGACGGCGCGCCATCCTGGGCGGCGTATGAATTGAAGTTGGGGCAGATCGCGCCGGCGATGACGCGCTGCCCTTCTTCGTAGCCCGCCACCGCGCTGCCCAGCTTCTCGATGATGCCGACCGGCTCGTGTCCGACGGTCAGCCCGGCGGCGACCGGGTATTCGCCCTTGAGGATATGGATGTCAGTGCCGCAGATCGTGGTGGTGGTGATGCGCACCAGCGCATCGTTGGGGCCGACGTCGGGAACGGGCTTGTCGGCAAGCTCGATGCGGCCGGGCGCGACGAATACGGCGGCTTTCATCATGGCGGTCATGGTCGATCTCCTTCGGGTCGAAAGAACCATCAGACGCCAGGTCCAGGTCGCCAGCAAGCCCATTGCCGACCTTGGCGCGATGTCTGTTTGATCGACGACAAGCAAGGGCTTGGCACCGTGCCCAGGCCGCCCGGCTCCACCTGCCGACCACCTCGATCCTGCTGCCAATGACGCAAGCGATTGCGTGGCCGCCGCGAAAATCGCCGAAACGCCAAACGCCAAATGCCGCCACCCACAACACCGGCAAACCAATTCGACACAAAAATGCAATGTTTAGTGGTAAAATTGAAAGGTCAAGCAATAACTTGACATTGGGCCAAAGCTTCGCTTTTCAAGTGGGGCCTGGTATAGGAATCAACTAACAAGAGGTGATCGTCATGGACTTGATCAATGGATTGTTGGAGTCGATTTTGGGCCTGATCGGCAGCATTCTTGGCGGGATTGGTGGTGGCGGCCTGCCGCTTTGATATCGTTGCGATAAACGGCAAGATCAGCCTCCGGCCGGCTTCATCCGTTCGCGTTTGACCTGCCGGAAGCGGCATCGAGCCGTGAGAACAAACCGCCGTACTGGTAATCAGCTACGGCGGTTCTCTTATCTTCCCGGGTGAATGGACAACCCACCACCTGGTCCGCTATTCCAGATACCCTTCACTTCGGCAAAGAACCGGGAATTCGTCCGGTCCCATGGCTTCACGCCGAAACCAGGCCAACAACGCGGCAAGACCCTGCCGGCCGTCGCGCCCGCCACGCGCAACCCCGCATCGACAGCGCTGATGAAGCACCGGGAAGCTTGGTGGAAAGCCCCCAACAAAGGAAAAGGGAGTTAGTGACTGTTATCACTAACTCCCTTGGAACTGCTGGTCGGGACGGCGGGATTCGAACTCGCGACCCCTTGCACCCCATGCAAGTGCGCTACCAGGCTGCGCTACGCCCCGAAAGAAAAAGAGTATATCAGAACGGGAAAAAACCTGCATGGCTCATGCAGGTTTTCGATGGGAAATTTTCAGTGCGAAGCGTTGCCGGCAGGCGCCGCGGCTGCCGGTTTTTCGCCCAGGGCTTCGGCCAGCATGGCCGAGACATTGCCGAGCTCGGTGCGCAGCGCCTGGATTTCGGCGGCGCTCAAGCGCACGGCGGCGTCCTGGTCGTGCGGCGTGTCGCGCGCATCGCCGAGGCGATTGCGGGCCCCGCTGATGGTGAAGCCTTGCTCGTACAGCAACGAACGGATGCGGCGGATCAGCAGGACTTCATGGTGCTGATAGTAGCGGCGATTGCCACGCCGCTTCACCGGCTTGAGCTGCGTGAATTCTTGTTCCCAGTAGCGCAGCACGTGCGGCTTGACGCCGCAGAGATCGCTGACTTCGCCAATAGTGAAATAGCGTTTGGCGGGAATGGGCGGAAGCGCAACGGTGGAGTCGGGACGGGTCATGGAAGGATTTTATGCCGTGGTGCGTCGTGAGCCGATAACAATTGCCGACAAAGCGTATCACTCCCCGCCGTCGGGCGCACCTGCCGGCTCGGCTTGCTCGACCACGCTCTTGAGCTTCTGGCTGGCATGGAAGGTGACGACACGGCGCGCTGCAATGGGGATGGTCTCGCCGGTCTTGGGATTGCGTCCGGGACGCGGCGGCTTGTTGCGCACCTGGAAATTGCCGAAGCCCGACAGCTTGACCGAGTCGCCGCGCGCCAGGGCGTCGCGGATTTCCTCGAAGAACGTATCGACGATGTCCTTGGCTTCGCGCTTGTTCAGCCCCACCCGCTCGAACAGCAGTTCGGCGAGTTCGGCCTTGGTCAGGGTACGCGGCTCGGCAAGCATGGAAGTCCCCTTGTTCATGTGCGCTGCCGCGCGCCATGGGCGGACGCCAGCGCCTGGTTGATGCGGGCCAGGCAATCGGCCACGCGGGCTTCGTCCAGCGTGACTTCAGTGTCCTGTAGCCAGAAGCGGAAGGCAAGGCTTTTTTCAGCGGCGGGCGACTGGCTGTCGCGGGATTTCTCGCGCCATACATCGAACAGGCGCACATCCTGCACCACCGCCAGTTGCGGATCGGCCGCCACCGTGGCGGCCACCGTGTCCAGCATGGCCTGGGCGCTGACACCCAGGTCGACCCACAGCGCCAGGTCGCGCACCACCATTGGCTGGCGCGACAGGTCGCGCACCTGCGGCAGGCGCCCTTGCGACAGCGCGTCGGCATCCAGCTCGAACACCACCGGCGCGTGCGGCAGCTCGGCCTGCAAGGCCCAGCGCGGATGCAGCTCGCCGAGCCAGCCCACCGGCTGACCGTCCAGGTCGATGCGGGCGCTGCGGCCCGGGTGCAATGCGGGGTGGACGGCGGGCTCGAAGCGCAACTGGCCGGCGCGCGCGCCGAACAGCGCCATCACGTCCATCTTGACGTCGTAGAAATCGACGTGTCGGGTGGGCGTGCCCCATTGCTCTTCCAGCGCCGGCCCCCAGGCCGCGCCGGCCAGCCGCAGCGGCTGGCGCACGCCGGCCACCTCGAGCGGGCCGTCGGCATGGCCGGCATCGCGCAGGAACACGCGCCCCAGTTCGAAGACCCGCACACGCGTCTGCTTGCGATTGGCGTTGTAGCGGATGTTCGCCACCAGGCCGGCGATGAGGCTGGAGCGCATCACCGACAAATGGCTGGCAATGGGGTTGAGCAAGCGCACCGGGTTGCCGTTGGCGGCGTAGTCGCGCTCCCAGTCGGCTTCCACGAAGCTGTAGTTGACCACTTCCTGGTAGTCCTGCGCGGCGGCCAGGCGGCGCAGCAGGTGCGGGCCGCGGCGCTCCTCGGGCTGCGAGAACATCTTGGCCGGCGCCATCGGCGGCACGTCGGGCAGGCGCTCGAAGCCGTAGATGCGGGCCACTTCCTCGATGAGGTCTTCTTCGAGCGTCAGGTCGAAACGGTACGACGGCGGCTCGACGATGAAGTCGTCGCCCTGCACCTGGTGGGGCAGCCCCAGGCGGGTGAAGATCTGTGCCACTTCGGCCTGCGGCACGGGCACGCCCAGCACGCGATGGCACCGCGACAGGCGCATGCGCACCGGCTCGCGGCTGGGCAGCCTGGCGACCTGGTCATCCAGCGGGCCGGCCTGGCCGCCGCAGATGTCGAGGATCAGGCGCGTGATGAACTCGAGGTGTTCCGGGATGCTGGCGTAGTCGACGCCGCGCTCGAAGCGATGGCTGGCCTCGGAGCTGAATTTGTAGCGCCGCGCGCGGCCGGCGATGGACTCCGGCCACCAGAAAGCGGCCTCGACGTAGATATTGGAAGTGTCCAGGGTGACGGCCGTGGCTTCGCCGCCCATGATGCCCGCCAGGCTCTCGACCTGGTCGCCGGCGACCACCACGCCCACCTTGGGGTTGAGCTCGATTGTCTGGCCGTTGAGCAATTCGAGGCTTTCGCCTTCGCGGGCCCAGCGCACCTCGATGTCGCCGCGGATCTTGTCCAGGTCGAATACGTGCGACGGACGGCCCAGCTCGAGCATGACGTAGTTGGAGATATCGACCAGCGCCGACACCGAGCGCTGCCCTGCCCGCTCGAGCCGGGTTTTCATCCAGGCAGGCGTGGCGGCGCGCGCGTTCACGCCGCGGATGACGCGGCCGGCGAAGCGGCCGCAGAGATCGGGCGCCTGGATCGACACCGGCAGGCGGTCCGCCAGCGTGACCGGCACCGCGGCGGCACTCGGCACCGACAGCGGCGCGCCGGTCAGGGCGGCGACTTCGCGCGCCACGCCCAGGATCGACAGGCAGTCGGCGCGGTTGGGCGTGAGCTTCAGCGTGAACAGCGTGTCGTCGAGATCGAGCGCCTCGCGCAGCGACTGGCCGGGCGCCAGTTCGGCAGGCAGTTCGAGCAGGCCGGCGTGGTCCTGCGACAGGCCCAGCTCGCGCGCCGAACACAGCATGCCGGCCGATTGCACGCCGCGCATTTTGGCCACGCCGATCTTGATGCCACCGGGCAGTTCGGCGCCCACGCGCGCCAGCGGCACGGTCAGCCCGGCGGCCGCGTTGGGCGCGCCGCAGACGATCTGCAGCAGGTCGCCCGAGCCGTCGTCGACCTGGCAGACGCGCAGCTTGTCGGCGTCGGGATGCGGGGCGATGGCGGCGATGCGGGCCACCACCACGCCGGCGAAGGGCGGCGCGGCGGGCGCGGTTTCTTCGACTTCCAGGCCGGCCATGGTGAGCCGGTGCGCCAGTTCATCGGTTGTGATCGCGGGGTTGACCAGGGCGCGCAGCCAGGATTCGGGAATTTGCATGATCAGCCGTGGGTTATTCGTTGAACTGGCGCAGGAAGCGCAGGTCGCCTTCGTAGAACTGGCGCAGGTCGTTGACGCCGTAGCGCAGCATGGTCAGGCGCTCGAGGCCCGAGCCGAACGCGAAGCCGATGTAGCGCTCGGGATCGAGCCCGAAATTCCGCACCACTTGCGGGTGCACCTGGCCGGAACCGGAGATCTCGAGCCAGCGGCCGCGGTTGGGGCCGGACGTGAACATCATGTCGATCTCGGCCGAGGGCTCGGTAAACGGGAAGAACGACGGGCGGAACCGCACGACCAGGTCGTCGCTCTCGAAGAAGCGGCGCAGGAAGTCGGTGTAGACCCCCTTGAGATCGGCAAAGGAGATGTCCTCGGCGATCCACAGCCCTTCGACCTGGTGGAACATGGGCGAATGGGTGGCGTCGCTGTCGACGCGATAGGTGCGGCCCGGCGCGATGACCTTGATGGGCGGCTGGTGCATGCGCGCATAGCGCACCTGCATGGGGCTGGTATGGGTGCGCAGCAGCAGCGGCAGACCGTCGCCGTCCTGCAGGTCGACGTAGAAGGTGTCCTGCATGGAACGCGCCGGGTGGTCCAGCGGGTTGTTCAGCGCGGTGAAGTTGGTCCAGTCGTCTTCGATCTCGGGGCCGTCGGCCACGTCGAAGCCGATCGAGCGGAAAATCTCCTCGACCCGTTCCCAGCTGCGGGCGATGGGATGGATGCCGCCCATGGCCCGGCCGCGGCCGGGCAAGGTGACGTCGATGGTCTCGGCGGCCAAGCGGGCGTCGAGCTCGGCCTGCGCCAATTGGGCGCGGCGCTCGTTGAGCAGGGCCTCGATGCGCTGCTTGGCCTGGTTGATGCGGCCGCCCAGCTCGCGCTTCTGCTCCGGGTCGAGCTTGCCCAGCCCCTTGAGCAGCATGGTGAGCGCGCCTTCCTTGCCCAGGAAGCGCGCCTTGGCGTTCTCCAGGGCGGTGGCGTCGCGCGCCGCGGCGAATCGTTCTTGGGCCTGGGAAACCAGGTCGTCAGCCAGTAGAGTCATGGAATCACAGCCTAAAAACAATGCCCTCGCGCTGCGCCGGCTTGCGGCCCCGGCGGGCTGTTTTGCCTTGGGGCGGCGGCAAAACGCAAACGGGGCCGACAGCCCCGTTTGCAGCGATACGCGATACGATCAGCGCGCGGTCAGGCGGACAGGGCTGCCTTGGCCTGCTGCACAATGGCGGCAAAGCCGGCCTTGTCGCGCACGGCCAGGTCGGCCAGAACCTTGCGGTCGAGATCGATCGAGGCCTTCTTCAGGCCGGCGATGAACACGCTGTAGCTCATGCCCTGCTCGCGCACGGCGGCGTTGATGCGGGTGATCCACAGGGCGCGGAAGGTGCGCTTCTTGTTGCGGCGATCGCGGTAGGCGTATTGCCCGGCGCGCATGACCGCCTGCTTGGCGATGCGGAATACGTTGCCGCGGCGGCCACGGTAGCCCTTGGCGGCGGCGATGACTTTTTTATGACGGGCGCGGGCGGTAACGCCGCGTTTGACGCGAGGCATAGTGGATCTCCGTTATCAAGCGAAAGGCATCATGGCTTTCACGGAAGCCACGTTGGTTTCATGGACCGCCGCCGAACCGCGCAGCTGGCGCTTGTTCTTGGTGGTTTTCTTGGTCAGGATGTGGCGCTTGAAGGCCTGGCCACGCTTGATGGATCCGCTGCCGCGAACCTGAAAGCGCTTGGACGCGCTTTTCTTGGTTTTCATCTTGGGCATGATGATTCCTAAGTTTGTTGATTACATGGACACAGGTGCTTGGTTCCGGCCGCTTGCATGGGCAAGCGGCGGGGCCAAGGCTTGCCGGACCTGGGGCCACTTCTGGTTTTTCCCCGATAAACCAACTGGCTGACCGGGAAAAGCCCTTGATTATATGGTGATTTCGGGTTTTTTGTCGAATTGCCCGGGCCCGGCGTGTCAGCGCAGCGTGCAGCGATATTGCAGCGCCTCGGCCACATGGCGCGCCTGGATGCGGTCCTGGCCGTCCAGGTCGGCCACGGTGCGCGCCACCCGCAGGGCCCGGTGGGTGGCGCGGGCCGAGCCGTGCAGGCGCTGCATGGCCTGCTGCAGCAACTTGCGCCCGTCCGCCTCCAGGGCGCAGCCCGCTTCGATGGCGCGCCCCTGCAGCATCGCGTTGGGCACGCCCTGCCGCCCCTGCTGGCGGGCCCGGCACTGGGCCACCCGCTCGCGCACGACCGCGGACGACTCGCCCGGCGCGGCGTCCAGCCAGTCCGCCGGGACGGCGGGCAGCTCGATGAGCAGGTCGAGCCGGTCCAGCAGCGGCCCGGACAGCTTGCCCGTATAACGCGCCACCTGATCGGGCGTGCAATGGCACGGCCGGCCCGGATGGCCGCGCCAGCCGCAAGGACATGGGTTCATCGCCGCCACCAGCTGGAAACGCGCCGGATACTGCACGGCGTGGCGCGCCCGGACGATGTCCACCCGGCCCGTTTCCAGCGGTTCGCGCAGGGACTCGAGGGCGCGGCGGTCGAATTCCGGCAATTCGTCCAGGAACAGCACGCCATGGTGCGCCAGGCTGATTTCGCCCGGCCGGGGTCGCGCGCCGCCGCCGATCAGGGCCGCCGCCGAAGCGCCGTGATGCGGGGCGCGGAACGGCGGCTGGCCTTGCAGCGCCGCGACCCCGCCGGCCAGCCCCGCAATGGCGGCCACTTCCAGCGCCTGCTCGCGCGACAGGGGCGGCAGCAGGCCCGGCAGCCGCTGGGCGAGCATGCTCTTGCCGGCGCCGGGCGGACCGATCATCAACAGGCTGTGTCCGCCCGCGGCCGCGACCTCCAGGACCCGGCGCGCCATCGCCTGGCCGCGCACGTCGGACAGGCATGGCGGCGGCGCTGCCGCCTGCCACGGCGCCGGCTCGGCGGCGGGCAGCGCCGCGCCGCCCGCCAGGTGCGCGGCGATCTCGGCCAGCGTGCCGGCCGCCAGCACGCGCAACCCCGGCACCCAGGCGGCCACGGCGGCGCTCGCCCCCGGCAGCACGAGCGTGGCGTCGGGCTGCTCGCGCGCGACCGCCAGCGCCAGCGCCAATGGCGCGCCCACCGGCACCAGCGCGCCCGTCAGGGACAGCTCGCCGGCCAGCACCAGGGACTGCAGGCCCTCCGGCGCCGAGCCGCCCGCCGGGCCGGGCGTGGCGACCTGGCCGCTGGCCAACAGGACACCCAGCGCGATCGGCAGGTCGAAACGGGCCGAGGCCTTGGGCAAGTCGGCCGGCGACAGATTGACGGTGATGCGTCCGGCGGGAAACTCGAAGCCGCTATTGAGGATGGCCGCCCGCACCCGCTCGCGGCTTTCCCGCACTTCGGTATCGGGCAGCCCGACGACATTGAAGGCCGGCAGCCCCGGGCCGAGGTGGGTTTCGACGCGCACGGCGGGCGCATCCATGCCGGACAGCGCCCGGCTGGCAAGTACGGCGAGAGTCATGGCGGCTCCTGAGGAAACACCGCCAGTATGGGCAAGCGGGGGCCGCCCGGCTTGCCCGGCGCGACCGGAATGTCGCAGCGCCCGTCTTTACTTGCTGGCCAGCGACTGCCCTTCCAGCGCCGCCACGCGGGCCTCGAGCTGCTGGATGCGGGTATTGAGCTGCTCGACCCGCTCGCGCGCGCGGGCCAGCAGGTCCGCCTGCACGTCGAACTCCTCGCGCGTGACCAGATCCATTTTGTTGAAAGCCTGGCCCATCATGGCCTTGACGTTGCGCTCGAGATCAGCGGCCGGGCTGCGGGCGATCAGGTCGGACAGGTTTTTCTGGATGTCTTCGATCCACTGGGTACGGTTGTTCATGGCGTGCTCGCGTTCGCGACTTCAATGTGCACAGTGTAGCGGCAAAGGAAAGCGCCCAGGCCCGCGGCACGCGCACAAAAAAAATGGGCGGGCCGCACGCGACACCGCCTCAAAGCACAGGAGAAAACCGAATCGCCCCAAGGCGACTCCCAGAAGCAATCGCACCACTCGGGCGCTCGCCGCACTGTCGTACGGCATGACCTGATTCTTCCCGAGGCCGCGCCCGCCAACAAGCCGTCGCATGTAATGCCGCGTTTCAGGTGATTCGATACATTTATGTCGAAACCGCACTGAATTCTGACATGCATGGCGATACAAACGTGTCCCTATATGCCTTTGGCATGGGGCTCATAACGCCACACAGGACGTCCAGCCTGGCGCCGGGCCATGTGATAGCCGGCGCCGGCCCCATCGCCACGTCGCTGCAATTCGATACAAGATAGGGGCCAGCGAGACGTTTTGTTTCAGGGTGCCCTGCCCACGTGCCACGCACCATCATGGAGCGCACGGGCGCCTTCTTTTGCACCATTTCCGGGCAAGCCCGCACGCCAGCGGGGCAACCCGCCCGCTGGCCGTGCGCCGACAGCCTTCCGTCACATGGCATGGATATTGCTTGATTGGGCATGCCTGAGTGCAACCATGAGAGGAATGCCATGAAACTCATCATCGCCATCATCAAGCCGTTCAAGCTCGACGAGGTGCGGGTGGCCCTGTCCGGGATCGGTGTCCAGGGATTGACCGTCACCGAAGTCAAGGGGTTCGGCCGCCAGAAAGGCCATACTGAGCTTTACCGGGGCGCGGAATATGCCGTCGATTTCCTGCCCAAGCTGCGGGTCGAGGCCGCCGTGCCCGACCACCTGGTCGACCAGGTCATCGATGTCATTGAGCAGGCCGCGCGGACCGGCAAGATCGGCGACGGCAAGATCTTTACCGCGCCGCTGGAACAAGTCATCCGCATCCGGACCGGCGAATCCGGCGAAGCCGCGCTGTAACAACAACGATAAAGCAAGACGCATTGGAGCCTGAAAAATGGATAAAGCGGATATCTCCTGGTTGCTCGTTTCGACGCTGCTGGTATTGATGATGGCGGTGCCCGGCCTGGCGCTGTTCTACGGCGGCCTGGTGCGCAGCAAGAATGTACTGTCGGTGCTGATGCAGGTCCTGTGCACCTTCGCGCTGGGCCTGGTGCTGTGGTTCGCCTATGGCTATTCGCTCGCCTTCACCGAAGGCAACGCGTTCTTCGGTGGCCTGTCGCGGGCCTTCTTCTCGGGCATGTTCACGCCCGCCGATGGTGCATACGCCATGTCGGGCTCGCTGACCGAATTGCTGTTCGCCTCGTTCCAGGCGACCTTCGCGGGCATCACCTGCGCGCTGATCGTGGGCAGCTTCGCCGAACGGGCCCGCTTTTCGGCGGTACTGGTGTTCACGGTGATCTGGTTCACCTTCGCATACGTGCCGATCGCCCACATGGTGTGGTTTGCCTCCGAGACGGCCCCCGGCCTGCTGAACGCGCGCGGCGCGCTGGATTTCGCCGGCGGCACCGTGGTGCACATCAACGCCGGGGTCGCCGGCCTGGTGGGCGCCTATGTGGTCGGCAAGCGCGTGGGCTACGGGCGCGAGGCCATGCAACCGCACAACCTGCCGATGACCTTCATCGGCGCCGCGCTGCTGTGGGTGGGCTGGTTCGGCTTCAATGCGGGCTCGGCGCTGGCGTCGAACGAAGCCGCCACGCTGGCCTTCTTCAACACCATGATCGCCACCGCTGGCGCGGTGCTGGCATGGCTGTTCACGGAATGGGCCGTCAAGGGCAAACCTTCGATGCTGGGCGCCGCCTCGGGCGCGGTGGCCGGCCTGGTCGGCATCACGCCCGCCGCGGGCCTGGTCGGACCCGGCGGCGCGCTGGTCATCGGCGTGGTCGCGGGCGCCGTGTGCGTCTGGGGCGTCAACGGCCTGAAGCGGCTGCTGCGCGCTGACGATGCCCTGGATGTGTTCGGCGTGCATGGCGTGGGCGGCATCATCGGCGCGCTGCTGACCGGCGTGTTCAATGCCCAGGCGCTGGGCGGGCCGGGCCTGGCCGACGCGGGCGCCATCCTTGGCCAGGTATGGGTGCAGCTCGAAGGCGTGCTGCTGACCATCGTGTGGTCCGGCGTGGTGGCGTGGATCGCCTACAAGATCGCCAACATGCTGTGCGGCGTGCGCGTGCCGGAAGACCAGGAACGCGAAGGCCTGGATGTGACCAGCCACGGCGAATCGGCGTATCACAGCTGATCCCGGTTTTGCCAGGTGTCTGACACCCCGTGCGACGCTCACTGCCTGCGCAGCGCGTTTCGCGGGGTGTCAGACACCTTCACGCGAGGCACCTCCGCTCGCGCACATGCCGGCGCGCTTCCAGCGCGGAGCGGCACCTGTCATCCGGAACCCAGGCTGGCGTCGATCAAGCGGCGCGCGGCTTCGGGCAGGTGGCGGGCGGGACCGCCCTGCCCGAACAGCTGGCTGGAAACGAACGCGCCCTCCAGCAACAGCAGCAGGCCGTCGGCCAGCACCTCCGGCTCGGCCGCGCCCATGGCGCGCGCCAGTTCGACCATGCGCGCGCGCAACTGGATCTTGTGCGCCACCGCCACCTGGCGCGCCGGATGGTCCGGCTCGGGGTACTCGACCGCCGCGTTGGTCAGGCCGCAGCCGCGATAGCGGGCGCTGCTGGAAGCGCGCTGGGCCAGCCCCTCGAAATACATCATCAGGCTGGCGCGCGGGTCGTCCGGATACACCTGCTCGCCGGCGTTGAACTTGGCCCAGAACTCGGCCTCGTAGTCGCGCAGGTACGAGGCCGCCAGCTCGTCCTTGGATGAAAAGCTGCGGTACAGGCTGGGCTTGGTCACGCCCGCCTCGGCCACCAGCGCGTCGACCCCGACGGCGCGAATGCCGTCTTCATAGAACATGCGGCGGGCGGTCTCGCGGATGCGGTCGGCGGCAGGCTTGTGCGGGCCGGCCGTTTCAGCGGATGCGGGGATCTTGCGGGCCATGGCGGCACTCCGGACAAACGGGTCATCAAAAATCACTTGACGATGTTACTGACCGGTACGTAGCATACGAGTTCCCGCAACGTACCGGTCAGTAACATGAGTATATCCCAGCTTCCCCGCCCCTTCCGGCGCTATGGCCAGGCGTATGCCTTCGTCGTGGTGGCGGTGATTTTCCTGGCCTTGCTGGTCTCTGCCGGCCTGCGTTCCACGCCCAGCGTGCTGCTGGTGCCCCTGGAGGAGGCTTTTGGCTGGAGCCGCGCCACGGTGTCCTTGTCGGCAGCCGTCGGGATTTTCCTGTACGGCCTGGTGGGGCCGTTCGCGGCCGCCGCCATGGAACACTTCGGACTGCGGCGCGTGCTGATCGGCGCGTTGGCGCTGATGGCCGCCTCGACTTTCGCCAGCAGTTTCATGACGCAGCCCTGGCACCTCTTGCTGACCTGGGGCGTGTTCTCCGGCATAGGCTCGGGGGCCGTCGCGGTGGTGCTGGGCGCCACCGTGGTCAACCGCTGGTTCAGCACCCGCCGCGGCCTGATGATGGGCCTGCTGACCGCCAGCACCGCCACCGGCACCCTGCTCTTCCTGCCGGGCCTGGCGGCGCTCGCGTCGTCGGGCGATTGGCGGCGCGCGGTATGGGCAGTTGCCGCGGGCGCGGCGGCGCTGGTGCCGCTGGCCTGGTGGCTGGTGCCGGACCGGCCCGCCAGCGTGGGCCTGGCGCCCTACGGCACGCCGCCCGGCACGCCCGTGCCGCCTGCAGCGCCGCGCACCGGCCTGCTGGCCGCCACCTTCGGCGCGCTGGGCCGCGCCGTCCGCACCCGTACGTTCTGGTTCCTGTTCGCCACTTTCTTCGTGTGCGGCTTCACCACCAATGGCCTGGTCGGCACACACCTGATCGCCCTGTGCGGCGACCATGGCATCCCGGAAGTGCGCGCCGCCGGCCTGCTGGCGATGATGGGCGTGTTCGACCTGGTCGGCACTACCGCCTCGGGCTGGCTCACCGACCGCTACGATCCGCGCAAGCTGCTGTTCATGTATTACGGCCTGCGCGGTCTGGCGCTGATGTACCTGCCCTATTCCGACTTTTCGTTCTACAGCCTGTCGATCTTCGCGATTTTCTTCGGGCTGGACTGGATCGCCACCGTGCCGCCCACGCTGCGCCTGACCACCGAGGCCTTCGGCGAGCGCGACGCGCCGATCGTGTTCGGCTGGATCGTCGCCGGACACCAGGTCGGCGCGGCCAGCGCCGCCTGGCTGGCCGGCTTCATCCGCGAGACCCAGGGCAGCTACCTGGTGGCGTTCGTGCTGGCGGGCGCCACCGGGCTGGCGGCGGCGGTCATCGCCCTGATGATCCGGCGCAGGCCGGCGGCCGGCGCCCCGGCCATCGCGCCGGCCTGAGGCCGCACGCGCGGACGCCGCCCGTTCAGGCTGCGTCCGCGGCTTCGCCCAGGTAGGCGGCGCGCACTTTCGGGTCGGTCAGCAGTTCCCGCGCCGGGCCGGACAGTGTCAACTCGCCCGACTCCATCACGTAGCCGCGATGGCTGTGCTCGAGCGCCAGCCTGGCGTTCTGCTCGATCAACAGAATGGTGACTCCCTCGGCGGCGATGGCGCGCACTACCTCGAAGACCTTTTCCACCATCAGCGGCGCCAGCCCCATGGAGGGTTCATCGAGCAGCAGCAGCCGCGGCCGCGCGATCATCGCCCGTCCCATGGCCACCATTTGCTGCTCGCCGCCCGACAGCGTGCCGGCGGCTTGCCGGCGGCGCTCGGCCAGGCGCGGGAACAGCGTGAAGACGCGCTCGGTATCCTGGCGCACCTGCGCGGCATCGCGCCGCACGTAGGCGCCCATGGCGAGGTTTTCCTCGATGGTCAGCTGCCCGAAGATGCCGCGGCCCTCCGGCACCATCACCAGGCCGCGCCGCACCAGCTCGAACGACTTGCGGCCGTTGATCGACTGGCCGTCGTAGACCACGTCGCCGCCAGCCAGCGGCACCAGGCCGCAGATGGCGCGCAGGGTGGTGCTCTTGCCCGCGCCATTGGCGCCGATCAGGCAGACCAGTTCACCGGGATCGACGCGCAGGTCGATGCCGCGCACCGCGCGGATCCCGCCATAGGCCACTTCCAGCCCGCGCAGTTCCAGTAAGGGTCGGGATGCGCTCATGATGCCGTCTGCTCCGATGATTGGGCGGGCGCATCGTGGGCCGCGCCCGCGCCCAGGTAGGCTTCGATCACCTTGGGATCGCGCTGCACCTGGGCCGGCTTGCCCATGGCCAGCACCTTACCGTATTCCAGCACCAGCACGCGGTCGCACAGCCCCATGACCAGCTTCATGTCGTGCTCGATCAGCAGCACGGTGATGCCGTCGCGGCGGATCTTTTCGATCAGCTGGCGCAGCACCACGGTTTCCGAGGCGTTCATGCCGGCGGCCGGCTCGTCCAGCGCCAGCAGCTTGGGCTCGGTGGCCAGCGCCCGGGCGATTTCCAGCCGCCGCTGATCGCCATACGACAGCGAGCGCGCCACGTCGTTGGCGCGCGCGCCGATGCCCACATAGTCCAGCAGTTCGTGGGCGCGCCGCTCGATGGCGGCCTCTTCGGCGCGGGCGGCGCGAGTCCGCAGCACCGCGCCCAGCACGCCGGCGCGGGTGCGCGCGTGGCGGCCGATCATGACATTCTCGATGGCGCTCAGGTTGGCGAACAGCCGGATGTTCTGGAAGGTGCGTGCCAGCCCCCCCTGCGCCACTTCATGCGGCTTGCGGCCGGTGAGCGGCGCGCCGTTGAACGTGCAGCGCCCTTCTTCCGGGATATAGAGGCCGGTCAGCACGTTGAACAGCGTGGTCTTGCCCGCGCCGTTCGGGCCGATCAGGCCGTAGATCTCGCCCGCGCGGATGTCGAAGCTGACCTCGGACAGCGCACGCAGGCCGCCGAACCGCTTGCCCAGGCCTTCTGCTTGCAGGATGACGCTCATGCCTGGCCTCCCGCGGTGCCCGCCAGTTCGCGCTTGCGCACGGCCGATGGCCACAGGCCGGCCGGGCGGTACAGCATCACGCAGACCATCGCCAGGCCGAACAGCAGCATGCGAATGCCTTCGGGATCGAGCACGACTTCGCCGAACACCAGCCGCTGCAGCGGTTCCACGACGGCGCGCAGGAACTCCGGCAAGGCCGCCAGGATGATCGCGCCCAGGATCACGCCGGGAATGTGCCCCATGCCGCCCAGCACCACCATGCACAGCACCGAGATCGACTCGGTCAGGCTGAAGCTCTCGGGGCTGACGAAACCCTGCATGGCGGCGAACAGCGCGCCGGCCACGCCGCCGAACGAAGCGCCCATGGCGAACGCCAGCAGCTTGATGTTGCGCGTATTGATGCCCATGGCCTTGGCGGCGATCTCGTCCTCGCGGATCGCCTCCCAGGCGCGGCCGATGCGCGAGTTCTGCAGGCGCACGCAGACCAGCACGATCAGCAGCGTGATGGCCAGCAACAGGTAGTAGTATTTTTCCGGACCGGTCACGCGCATGCCCAGCAGCGTCTCGCTGCGGCCGAACATGAACTCGCCGACCTTGAAGCCGTCGATGCGGTTGATGCCCTGCGGCCCATTGGTGATGTTGACGGGCGCGTTGAGGTTGTTGAGGAAAATGCGGATGATCTCGCCGAACCCCAGGGTGACGATGGCCAGGTAGTCGCCGCGCAGCTTCAGCGTGGGCGCGCCCAGCAGCACGCCGAACACGCAGGCCAGCCCCAGGCTGATCGGCAGGATCGCCCAGAACGGCAGGTGCAGGTCGAAGTGCGGCGACGCCAGCAATGCCCAGGCATAGGCGCCCACCGCATAGAACGCGATGTAGCCCAGGTCCAGCAGGCCGGCGAAACCCACCACGATGTTCAGGCCCAGCGCCAGCATCACATACAGCAGCGCGAAATTCAGGATGCGCACCCAGCTCTGCCCCGCCATGCCCAGCACGAACGGCAGCACCGCCAGCGCCACGCCGATCAGCACGATGCCCAGCAGGTTGCGGCGCGACAGGCCGGTTTTTTTCAGGGCGCCGCTCATGCCCGGTCTCCCACGCGCTCGCCCAGCAGGCCCGAGGGACGGAAGATCAGCACCAGCACCAGCACGATGAACGCGAAGACGTCCTGGTAGTGGCTGCCCAGGAACCCGCCGGTCAGGTCGCCGATGTAGCCCGCCCCCAGCGATTCGATGATGCCCAGCAACAGGCCGCCGGCCATGGCGCCGACCAGGTTGCCGATGCCGCCCAGCACGGCGGCGGTGAAGGCCTTCAGCCCCAGCATGAAGCCCATGGTGTACTGCGCCACGCCGTAATAAGTGGTGACCATCATGCCGGCCACCGCCGCCAGCGCCGACCCGATCAGGAAGGCGGCCGAGATCACGGTATTGATGTTCACCCCCATCAGGCCGGCCACCTCGCGGTTCTGCGCGGTGGCCCGCATGGCGGTGCCCAGGCGCGTCTTGTGCACCACGGCCAGCAGCGCGCCCATGATGAGCGCGGCGATCAACACGATCGCCAGCTGCAGCGTGCTCATGCGCGCGCCGCCCAGCTCGAAGACCTGCGGCTGCAGCACTTGGGGGAAATTCAGGTAATTGCGGCCCCAGACCATCATGGCGATGTTCTGCAGGATGATCGACACCCCGATGGCCGTGATCAGCGCGGCCAGCCGCGGCGCGCGGCGCAATGGGCGGTAGGCCACGCGCTCGGCGGTCCAGCCCACCGCCATGCACAGCGGCACCGAGACCAGCAGGCCGGCCGCCAGCACGGCGAAGGCCGAGACCGACGGGTCGCCGCCCACCATGGCCGCGGCGACCATGGTGGCCGCCATGGCGCCGATCATGACGACGTCGCCATGCGCGAAATTGATGAGGCCGATGATGCCGTACACCATCGTGTAGCCCAGCGCGACCAGCGCATAGACGCTGCCCAGCGTCAGGCCGTTGATGAGTTGCTGTATGAAGATATCCATAGGGGCTCGGAGCCTGCGATGTGCTCGCTGAGGGGAAAGCCGCGCCACGCGGGCGCAAGGGCCGCGCGCGACGCTGGTGCTGCGGTGCGGCCGCGACGCGCGCCCGCGGGTGCGGGCCGGCCGCTCAGTTGGCCTGGCTGACCATGGTCTCGACCATTTCCCACTTGCCGTTCTTGACTTCGTAGATGGTGACCGAGATTTCCTTGAGGTCGCCCTTGGCGTCGTAGGCGATATGCTCGCTGGTGGCGCCCTTGCGCTCCAGCTTGGCCAGCTTGGGCAGGTAGTCTTCCGGGTCCGCGGAACCGGCCTGCTCGATCGCCGTGATCATGTTCCAGGCGCCGTCGTAGGCGTACGGCGCATACACGCCGGGCGCCTTCTTGAAGCGGGCCTCGTAGCGCTGGGCGAAGTCCTTGCCGGCCGCCATTTTCTCCAGCGGCACGCCCGCCAGCGACGCATAGGTGCCGTCGGCGGCATCGCCGGCCAGCTTGATGAAGGTGTCGCTGCGGGTCATCTCGCCCGAGACCAGCGGTGCCTTCAGGCCCAGCCGCACCAGCTGGCGCTTCATGGGACCGGACTGCGCGTCCAGGCCGCCGTAGAAGATCGCGTCGGGTCCGGCGGCCTTGATGTTGGTCAGGATGGACGTGAAGTCATTGGCCTTGTCGGTGGTGTACTCCCGGCGCACGATCTCGCCGCCGGCCTTCTTGACCGCCTTCTCGACCTCGTCGGCCAGGCCCTGGCCATAGGCGGTGCGGTCGTCGATGATGGCGACCTTCTTGGCCTTGAGGTTCTCGACGATGAACTGGCCGACCGCCGCGCCTTGCTGCGTGTCGCTGGTCATCATGCGGAACGTGGTGTCGTAGCCCTGGTTGGTGTATTCAGGCGAAGTCGCCATGGCGATCTGCGGCAGGCCGGCCTCGTTGTACACCCGCGAAGCCGGGATGGTGGTGCCCGAATTGAAATGGCCCAGGATGCCGTCGACATCCTCGTCCACCAGTTGCTGCGCCACCTGCACGGCGGTGCGCGGGTCGGCCTGGTCGTCGCGCGAGACCAGCACGAACTTGGCGACTTCGCCGTCGACCTTGATGCCCTTCTTGTTGGCTTCTTCGAGCGCCATGGTCAGGCCGTTCTGCATGTCCTCGCCATAGTGCGACTGCGGACCGGTCAGCGGCGCGGCAAAACCCAGCTTGATTTCTTCGGCCTGGACGGCGCCGGCCAGGCAGGCGGCGGCCAGGGCGGCCAGCAAGGCCGGGCGGGAAAATGCGGCTTTCATGTAAACCCTCCTGTGTGAATGGGGTGGCAAACCAGGACACGCCGCCGCTTGTGGCGCGGGAGTCCTTTATGAATCGGAATATTAATGTCAACGACCGGCCGGCCGGCGCCAGCCGAGCGGCGCGGCCCCCGGGGCTACCGCAGGCCGGAAAAGTTGCACCGGATTTTCGGCCAGGTGCAACCCCGTGCGCTATTGGCGATAACCCGGTACAACCCGGTTGCTACAGGGCCGCCTTGAAGGACTTGTTCCAGTAGTCCAGGAAACTGGCCTTGGACTCGACCAACGGCTTGAGGTCATAGGGGTGGATGCGCTCCAGCTCCGCGTCGGTGAAACCCACCCGCTTCTGCAGGTCGGGCGGCAGGCTGGCGTTGCGCACCGTGGGCGCATAGCCCATGGCGCGGGCGAAATGCACCTGGCCGGCCGGGTCCAGCATGGCATTCAGGTATTGCCAGGCCGCCTCGTCGTTGCGGGCGTTGCGCGCCACGGCGGCCTCGAACGTCACCGGAATGGCGCCTTCCTTGGGGATCACGAAGCCCAGCGGCAGGCCGGCGTCCTGCCACTGCAGCGCGCGCGCCTTCCACATGACGGCCATCCAGATCTCGCCGGACTTGAACGCCGCCGCCACGGCCTCGTTGGAAGGATAAATGCGCGGCGCGTTCTGCTTGAGCCGGTCCAGGAATTTCTTGCCGGGCTCGAAGCTGTCGGCACGCTTGGCGCCGCCCACGAACAGGCCGTTGTACAAGTAGAGAATGTCGGAAAAGCCGGTGCGGCCCTTGAAGGCCGGGTCCAGCATCACCTCGAGCGAATCCGGCGGCGTGGGGAATTTCTCGGTGTTGTACACCAGGGTCATCGCGCTGAAGATGTGCGGGATGGAGTACGGCGTCTTGAACTGGTCGTACACCTGCGCCAGGTTCGGCACGCGCTTGGGGTCCACGTCCGCCAGCGTGTTCGAGCGCGCCGCGTCGAACATGTCGACCTCGCCCAGCAGCGCCACATCCATGCTGCCGCGCCGCGAATTGCGCTCGGCGCGCAACTTGGTCACCCGCGGCACCGCATTGCCGGTGTCGAACACCACGTCGATGCCCTGCTTCTCCAGCAGCGGCGAGATGAATTGCTGCAGCAGGCGCTGGTAATCGCCGCCCCAGGTGCCCACCACCACTTTCGACTCGGCCGCGCCGGCCAGCCCGGGCACGAGCGGCAGCGCCGGGGCCAGCGCCAGGCCGGAGGCGGTCTTCAGGAAGCTGCGTCGGTTCAATCCGCTTGGTTTCATGATTTCCCTCTTTTGTAGTGGTCAACAGGCGGGTTCCTGTTGTTCAATGCTGACGGCGCGCCGCATGGCGCCATGCCGCCTGGCTCGTCCGGGCAACATCCTGGCTGCGTGGGTTGCATCGGGGCATTCTCGATTCGGCGATACCTCAGGAATATTGGCGGAAACCCGCAAGCGCGGGCGGCGTGGCGCCGGCCGGCGCCAGCGCCACCGGCGCGTCTGGGCCGAACGCGGCCGCCAGCTCGGTGGGATCGATGTCGCGTGCGATCACGACCACGGCTTCCTGGACGTCGGCCAGCCGCGCCATGCGGCGCGGCACACCATAGGTCGTGCCCACCCCCTGCACCAGGATCGGCTCGGCACAATCGGTCACGCGCAACAGCGCCTTCACCCGCAGCAGGCGTTCGCCGCAATAGCCGGCCAAGTCGTCCAGCCACTGCGCGACGTCGTCCCAGGCCACCGGCGCGCGCGCCTGCCCGGCCAGCACGCTGATGCGCGGGTGGCGCTGCGCCGCGCCGGCCGAGGCCGCCAGCGCCTGCGCCGCCAGGCCGGCGGCCGGCTCGCCGGCGACGCCCTCGAATACCTGGCGCAGCATGCCGGCGCGCCCGGCGCCGCCGACCACCTCGGCCAGCGGGTTGAACGCGGCGGCGCGCCGCTGCTGCGCCTGCAGCGCCTGCGGCTCGACCAGGTCGGTCTTGGTCAGCACGATGCGATGAGCTGCCGCCAATTGCGCGGCCGCCTCGTCGAAATGGCGCTCATGGGCGCCGGCCAGGCAGTCGTACGTCGAGACCACCGCCAGCCGCGGCTGGAACGCCGCCAGGACCGGATCGGCCAGCGACGCGATGATGGGGCCGGGGCGGGACAGGCCGCTGGTCTCCAGCACGATGCGCCGCAGCGGCCCGCGCCCCGGCGGGCGCGGCGCGTCCAGCAGCGCGGTCACAGTGTCCACCAACCCGCTGCGCAGCGAGCAGCACACGCAGCCGTTGGACAGCATCAGCATGGGCGCCTGGCTGCCGGCGTCGGCCACGATCGCGCCGTCAATGCCGATCTCGCCGGCCTCGTTCACAATGACCCCGGTCTCGCCGGCCTGGTCCTGCCGCAAATAATCCACCAGCAGCGTGGTCTTGCCGCTGCCCAGGAAGCCAGACAGGATGATCAGGTCAACGGACATGGGGCGGACGCCGCGATTCATCGCCGGCCCAGCTGTCGCGCACCATGGCGCGCACATCGGCCAACAGCTGCCCGGTGTCGTAGACGATGCCCGACTTGATGGTGTACTGCAGCGAGCGCCGCCATTCGACCTGGCCATTGGCGTCGTTCAGGCGCATGGCGCCAGTGCCGTACAGCAGCTTGAAATCCTGCAGCGGGTTCTGGTCGTGCACCAGCAGGTCGGCGCGCTTGCCTACGTCCACCGAACCAGTGTCCTCGTCCAGGCCCATGAGCTCGGCGCCCAGCGAGGTGGCGGCGCGCAGCACCTCCAGCGGATGGAAGCCGGCTTCCTGCAGCAATTCCAGTTCGCGCACCAGCCCGAAACCGTAGATCTGGAAGATGAAGCCTGAATCGCTGCCGGCGCAGACCCGGCCGCCCAGGTTCTTGTATTCGTTGATGAACTGCATCCACAACCGGTAATTCTGCTTCCACTCGATCTCGTTGGTGGTGCTCCAGCGATACCAGTAGGCGCCGTGGCCGCCGCGCTGCGGCTGGAAATACTTCCAGACCGCGTTCCAGGTGTATTCGTCGTGCCAGTCGGCGCGCCGCGCCCGCATCAGGTCGCGGTTCGCGTCGTAGATGTTGAAGGTGGGCACGAAGGTGTGTCCCAGCTCCAGGAACTGCTCCATGACCTCGCGCCACTTGGCGCTGCCGGGCTGGGCGGCCTGCATGAAGGTCTGCCCCGCGAGCGCGAAGCGGTAGTATTCATCGCCGTAGTTGTAGTCGGTCGGGAAATCCTGCACCACGCGGTTCTCGAACAACGCCTCGGGCAGGCCGTAATAGTGCTCGGAACTGGTCAGACCCCAGCGGGCCGATTTCAGCGCGTTGACGCGCGTCACCGCCATCTGCGCGTGATGGCAGCCCGAGCGCAGGCCATGCTTGGCCGCTTCGTCCAGCGCCGCCTGCATCAAGGCCGGCGCCGCGCCGAAGAACTTGATGCCGTCGGCGCCGCGCGCATGGATGTTGCGCACCCACTCGCGCGCCTGGTCCGGCGTGTGGATGGTCTTGACGCGGTCGTTGACGGCCGGGAACACCACGTGCGAAACGATGCGCGGCGCGGCGATCTCGTTGCGCTCGGCCAGCGCACGTTGCTGCAACACCCAGCCCAGGCCGTTCATGGCGCCCATCTCGCGCACCGTGGTCACCCCGTGGGCCAGCCACAGCTTGTAGATGTAGTCGGCCGGCGGCACCTCGCCGCTCATCGCATGGTAAGGCGTGCCGATGTGCGCATGCGAGTCGATCAGCCCGGGCGTGATGAACTTGCCGTGGCAATCGATCTCGTGTTCGCCCGCCGGCGGGCGGCGGTCCGGGTTGATCGGCTTGCCGGGCGTGCCCACCGCTGCCAGCGCGGCGATGCGCCCGTCCTCGACCACGATGTCGACCGGCCCCCAGGGCGGCGCGCCGGTGCCGTCGATCACGGTGGCGCCGCGCAAGACCAGCCGCTTGAACGGCCCCGCGCCGCGGTCGCGCCGCGTGGCGGCCGCGGGCGGGTGCCAGCCCTTGGCCGCGTTGACATCGCGCGATTCTTCGCCGGGTTCACTGTGGGCAAAGGGGTTGTCGAGCGCCATGGCGAAGTCCTTGGAGTGAAGTGGGGAATCAGCCGATCGACATCAGGCTGGCATTGCCGCCGGCCGCGGCCGTGTTCACGCTGATCGAGCGCTCCGTCACCAGTTGCTCGAGCGCATAGGCGGCGCCGGCCGCCAGGGCGTCCGGGGTCAGCCCCTGCACCGCCAGGATCGGGCCGCCACGGGCGGCGATGCGCTGATTCCATGCGCGCAACGCATCGCCATCGCCTTCGAACAGGACCGCATGGAACACGGCCTCGTCGACCGCGCCGTCGGCCAGCAAGCTCGCCCCCGCCGCCGCGTCGCCCACGCCCGCCTGCCAGGCACGGGCGGCCGGCGTGTCGAGGAACAACGCCGCATTGCCGGTGGCTTGCACGGCGGCCCATTGCGCCCGCGCGCCCGCCTCGGTGGCCGCCACGCACAGCACCGTGCCGCGCGGCTGCAGCCGATAGCTGTTCTGCTCGCCGGTCGGGCCGGGCAAGGTGAAAGTGCGCGGCAAGGGGCCGGCGCCATCGACCCCGGGCGGCAGGCCGGCCGGGCGCGTGGCCAGCAACCGGTACAGGTACAGGGGCCCGCCCGCCTTGGGGCCAGTGCCCGAGAGGCCCTCGCCACCGAAGGGCTGCACGCCTACCACCGCGCCGACGATGTTGCGGTTGACGTACATATTGCCCGCATGGACGCGCTCGGTGACGTGGCCGATGGTCTCGTCGATGCGGCTGTGCACGCCGAAGGTGAGCCCGTAGCCGGTGGCGTTGACCTGGTCCAGCACCTGGTCCAGGTCCTCGCGGCGATAGCGCAGCACGTGCAGCACCGGCCCGAACACTTCGCGCGTCAGCTCCTCCATGCGGTCGATCTCGATCAGCGTGGGCGGCACGAACGTGCCGTGGCGGCACTGCGGCCCGAGCTCGACCTGGTCGACGCGATGGCCCGCGGCGCGCATGGCCTCGATATGCCGCAGAATGCCGTCGCGCGCCCCGGCGTCGATGACCGGGCCCACATCGGTGGAAAGCCGGTCCGGGTTGCCGACGCCGAGCTCGCGCATCGCCCCGCGCAGCATGTGCAGCACGTGATCGGCGCTGTCCTCCTGCAAGCACAGCACCCGCAGGGCCGAGCAGCGCTGGCCGGCGGAGTCGTAGGCGGAGTTGAGCACATCGAACACGACCTGCTCGGCCAGGGCCGAGGAATCGACGATCATCGCGTTCTGCCCGCCGGTCTCGGCGATCAGGGGGATGGTGTGGCCACGGTCGTCCAGGCGGCCGGCCAGGGTGCGCGCGATCAGGCGCGCCACATCGGTGGAGCCGGTGAACATCACCCCGTCGATCTCCGCGCTGCCCACCAGTTGCGCGCCCACCGTCTCGCCGCGTCCCGGCAGCAGCTGCACCGCGCCGTCGGGCACGCCGGCCGCGCGCAGCACCTGCACCGCCTGCGCGGCGATCAGGCTGGTCTGCTCGGCCGGCTTGGCGATCACGGTGTTGCCGGCGACCAGCGCGGCCGCCACCTGGCCGGTGAAGATCGCCATGGGGAAATTCCACGGGCTGATGCACAGTACGGTGCCGAGCGGACGATGGGTGTCGTTGCCGAACTCGCGCTCGGCCTGGTCAGCGTAATAGCGCAGGAAGTCGACGGCCTCGCGCACTTCCGCTATGGCATTGGGCAGCGACTTGCCGGCTTCGCGCACGATCAGGCCGAGCAGCGTCTGCATCCGCTCTTCCAGCATCTGGGCGGCGCGGCGCAGGCATTGCGCGCGCTCGGCGACCGGCGTGGAATGCCAGATCGGCGCGGTGTTCGCCGCCGCGCGCAGCGCCAGCTCCACCTCGTGCGGCTGCGTCTCGATGACATGGCCGACCACGTCGCGGTGATCGGCGGGATTGCGCACCTCGAGCGCCCGCGCGGGGTCCCAGGCGCCGTCGCCTTCGCCCAGCATGGGCGCCGCCTGCCATGGCGTGGCGGCGCTGGCCAGCAGCGCCGCAGCCAGCGAGCCCAGCCGGTGTTCGTTGGTGAGATCCAGGCCGGCCGAATTGAGGCGCGCGCCGCTGCCAGGCGGGCCATACAGCTCGCGCGGCAGCGGGATCTTCTCGTGCGGCGCGCCCAGCGGCGTGATCCGCAAGGCCACTTCGACCGGGTCGGCCACCAGCTCGTCGACCGGAATATCCTCGTCGCCGATCAGGTTCACGAACGACGTGTTGGCACCATTCTCGAGCAGGCGCCGCACCAGGTACGCCAGCAGCGTCTCGTGGGTGCCGACCGGCGCGTAGATGCGGCACGGCCGGTTCAGCTTGCCTTGCGCGAGCGGCCCCACCACCTCCTCGTACAGGGGCTCGCCCATGCCGTGCAGGCATTGGAATTCGTACTGGCCGGGGTAATAATTCTGGCCGGCCAAGTGATACACCGCCGCCAGGGTATATGCATTGTGGGTGGCGAATTGCGGATAGACAGCCTCCGGCGCGGCCAGCAGCTTGCGCGCGCACGCCAGGTACGCGACGTCGGTATAGACCTTGCGCGTATAGACGGGATAGCCCTCCAGGCCGTCGAGCTGGGCCTGCTTGATTTCGCTGTCCCAGTAGGCGCCCTTGACCAGGCGCACCATCACGCGGTGGCGGCTGCGGCGCGCCAGGTCGATGACATAGTCGATCACGAACGGCGCGCGCTTCTGGTAGGCCTGCACGACGAAGCCGATGCCGTTCCAGCCCTCCAGCCCGGGCTCGAAGCACAGCGATTCGAGCAAGTCCAGCGAGATCTCCAGCCGGTCGGCTTCCTCGGCGTCGATATTCAGGCCGACATCGTAGCTGCGCGCCAGCACCGCCAGGGCCTTGACGCGCGGCAGCAGCTCTTCCATGACGCGCTCGCGCTGCGCCCGCGCATACGTGGGATGCAGCGCCGACAGCTTGATGGAAATGCCCGGCCCTTCATAGATGCCGCGTCCCGCGGCCGCCTTGCCGATGGCGTGGATGGCCTGCTCGTACGACGCGTAGTAGCGCTCGGCGTCCTCGCTCGTCGTGGCCGCCTCGCCCAGCATGTCGTAGGAATAGCGAAAGCCGCGGGCCTCCAGCTTGCGGTTGTTGGCCAGCGCCTCGGAAATGGACTGGCCCGACACGAATTGTTCGCCCATCATGCGCATGGCCAGGTTGACGCCCTTGCGCACCAGCGGCTCGCCGCCCTTGCCGATCAGGCGGGTCAGCGCCCGGGACAACGACTGCTCGCTATTGACCGCGACCAGTTTGCCGGTCAGCATCAGCCCCCAGGTGGCGGCGTTGACGAACAGCGACTGCGAGCCGCCCATGTGCGAACGCCAGTCGCCGCGCGCGATCTTGTCGCGGATCAGCGCATCGCGCGTCGCGCGGTCCGGGATGCGCAGCAAGGCTTCGGCCAGGCACATCAGCGCCACGCCTTCCTGGCTGGAAAGCGAGAACTCCTGGATCAGTCCCTCCACCCCGCCGCCGCCGCGCTTCTCGCGCAGCGTCTGCACCAGGCGCGCGGCCATGGCGTGGATTTTCTCCGGACTGGGCATGCGCGCCTGCCCCAGCAGCAAAGGCACGCATTCGGGCTCCGGGCGCCGGTAGGCGGCGGTGATCGCCGCGCGCAGCACCGACTGGGGCTGCACGTCCTGCCCGAACTCGAAGAACGGCGGCGTCGGGTTCGGCGGGCTGGACTCGGCGTCGTCGTCGTCCGCTTCCTCCTGCGACAAGTGCGAGATTTCCGCTGGCAGCTGGCCGCGCTCGATTCTGTCGAGATAAGCCAGGAGCGCCTGTTTGTGCAGCCAGTGCGGCGTGCAGTTCAGTTGCCGCGCGGCGGCCTTCAGGCGATCGCGCAAGGTGTCGTCCACCTTGACGCCCAGTGTCGTACTGGCCATGATGAATTCAAGTCCTCAGTTCATTGTGAAAAATCTTGCCGTCCTTCATGACCAGCGGGATGCGTTCCCCCTGGCCCAGCAGGCAGGCGACGTCCTGGTACGGGTTGCCGTCGACCACCAGCACATCGGCGTGCGCGCCCGGCACCAGCCGGCCCAGCCGGTCCTCCATGCGCAGCACCTCGGCCGCGATGGTGGTGGCGCCCTGGATCACCTCATAGGGCGACAGTACCTGCGTGCGGATGCGGAACTCGTCGCTCTGCAGCCGCTGCGACGGCCCCAGCAGGTCGGAGCCAAAACCCATCTTGACGCCGGCATGCTTGTAGATTTCCAGCGAATGCAGGCCGGCATTGCGCACGGTGGCGATCTTGGCCACGCTGTCCGGCGGCAGCCCGTATTCGGCGCCCTCGTTGGCCAGCGCCTCGTAGGTCACCAGCGTGGGCACCACATAGGCGCCCTTCTGCGCCATGAAGGCCGCCACCCGCTCGTCGACCAGGTTGCCGTGCTCGATAGTGCGCACCCCCAGCCGGACGGCGCGCTCGATGGCCTCGGCCGTATACGAGTGCGCCATCACGTAAGTCTGGCGGCCGGCCGCCTCCTCGACGATGACGCGGATCTCGTCCTCGGAATAGCCGAACGAGGCAATCGGGTCAGTGGGCGAGGCCACCCCGCCCGATGCCATCATCTTGATCTGGTCGGCGCCCATCTGCAATTCCTGGCGCACCGCCTTGCGCACATCCTCGATGCCGTCGGCCACCCGGCCGATGTAGCCGGCGCGGAAACAGCAGCCGCACGGCTCCATCGAAGACAAATGATCCGAGCGCGGGCGCGGATCGCCGTGCCCGCCGGTCTGGCTGAGCGCATGGCCGGAAATGAACAGGCGCGGTCCCGCCACCACGCCCTCTTCCACCGCGCACTTCAGGCCCCAGCCCGCCCCGCCGGCATCGCGCACGGTGGTGAAGCCGCGCCGCAGCATGCCGGCCATGATGGGCACCGCCCGCATCATGACCAGCGCGTCCGGCAACACCCCCTGCGTACTGAGGTTGAGCTGGGTCGCCATGACATGCGCATGCAAGTCGATCAGGCCCGGCATCAGGGTCTTGCCCGCCACGTCGATGACCTGCGCCGACGAGGCCTGCAGTGGCCGGTCGGAGACCTCCTTGACCCGGCCGTCCTCCACCAGCACGTGAAAGCCTTCCTGCAGCTCGGGGTTGGCGGGATCGAGCAGCGTGGCATTCTTGAACAAGACCGCGGTCATTGGCATACCTCCATGAAGAGAGTGTCACGCGCCCATCGTCTTGACATAGCGGCGATGGATCATCCAGTTCGACAACAGCGCCATGATCAGCGTGACGCAGACCAGCACCAGGGCCAGCGCCGCGCCGAACGGCCAGTTCGAGGCGCGCGCGATCTGGTCGTAGAGGGCCGGCGCCATCATGGTCAGCCCGGTGCCTCCCAGCAGCACCGGGGTGGCATAGGCATTCATGCAGAGGATGAACACCAGCAGCGTGCCCGCCGCTACGCCGGGCGCGGCGATCGGCAGCACGATGCGGCGGAAGGTGGTGAAGAAATCGGCGCCAAGGTTCTGGGCCGCCTCTTCGACCGAGAAGTCCATGCCCTCCAGCACGCTCTGCAGGGTCAGGATCATGTACGGCATCACCACGGCGGTCATGCCGATCACCACCGCCGTGGGCGTGTACATGAGCTGCACCGGCTGGTCGACCCAGCCCAGGCCCACCAGCACCGCGTTGATCACGCCGGCGTTGCCGAGCGCGACCATCCAGCCGGCCGCGCGCACCACGTTGCCGACCATCAGGGGAAACACCAGCAAGATGATGAACAGGCTCTTGTAGCGGCTCTGCGTCCTGGCCAGGAAATAAGCCACCGGGAAGCCCAGCACCAGCGCCAGCAGGGTGCACAGGCCCGCCACCCACAGGGTGGTGAAGAGCACGTCGCGATAGTAGGGGTCGGACAGGAACCTGGCGTAGTTCTCCAGCGACAGCCCGGTCTGCATCATTTCGACCGGATCGAAATGATTGAAGCTGTAGCGGAACAGTTGCAGGATCGGCACCATGATGATCAGCAGCACGACCAGCGACGCCGGGAACGCCAGCGTCGCGCCGAACAGCCCGCCACGCCGCCCGTCACGGGGAACCGGATTCATGGCGGCGTCCGTCATTGCGAGAACAGCACGCAATCGGCCGGCGCGAAGCAAGCATGGACGCGCGCGCCCTGCTCCAGCGGCACATCGCGCGCGGCGCCGTTGACCACGCGGCTGCTGATGGCCTCGCCGCTGTCGAGCCGCACCCGCACCTCCAGCATGGAGCCCAGGTAGACGGTGGATTCGATGGTGCCGGCCAGCGCATTGGCGGCCGCCGCGTCGCGAGCCAGGCACACGCGCTCCGGCCGCACACCAAGATGCCGCGCGCCCTCGCCCACGCCTTCGGCCAGGATCTCGTCGCCCTGCTCGGTGCGGAAGCGGCCGCCGCCCGCCGGCCCGCCGCGGAAAAAATTCATCTTGCCCAGGAAGTCCGCCACGAACAGGTTGGCCGGCTTGGCATACAGCTCTTCAGGCGCGCCCAGTTGCTGCACCTTGCCGTCGTGCATGATGGCCATGCGGTCGGCCATTGCCAGCGCTTCCTCCTGGTCGTGGGTGACGAAAATCGTGGTCAGCCCCAGGCGCTGCTGCAGGGCGCGGATTTCCTCGCGCACCTCCAGGCGCAGCTTGGCGTCCAGGTTTGACAGCGGCTCGTCGAGCAGGAACACCTTGGGTTCGATGGCCAGCGCGCGGGCAATGGCCACGCGCTGCTGTTGCCCGCCCGACAATTGGCGCGGATAACGGTCGCGCAGCTCGGTCATGCGCACCATGTCCAGCACGCGGCGGATGCGGCCGTCGCGTTCGGCCGCCGGGACCTTGTGCATCTCCAGCCCGAACGACACATTCTCGGCCACCGTCATGTGCGGGAACAGCGCATAGCGCTGGAACACCATGCCGGTGCCGCGCCGATGCACCGGCAGCGCCGTCACATCGGTGTCGCCGATGCGGACAGTACCGGCGGTTGGCATGATGAAGCCCGCGATCATGCGCAGCGTCGTGGTCTTGCCGCATCCGCTGGGGCCCAGGAACGCGACCAGCTCGCCGTCGGCGATCTCCAGCGAGAAATCCGCCACCGCCACCGACGCCCCGAACTGCTTCTTCAGGTTTTCCAGCACGACCTTGGCCATTTTCTATACCACCTGACTGAGTTTGACGTAGCGGTCGGTCACCAGCATGATCACCCCCAACAACAGGATCTGCACCGACGACACCGCGGCAATGGTCGGGTCCAGGGTGAACTCCAGGTACTGCATGATCGCGATGGGCAGCGTGGTGCTGCCCGGCCCCACCAGCGACAGCGACAGCTCCAGGTTCTCGAACGACACGATGAAGCTGAACAGCGCCGCGGCCACGATGGCGGGCCGCAGCATCGGCAGGGTGACGCGCAGGAACGCCTGCCGGCCGTTGGCGCCCAGGTTGCGCGCGGCCTCCTCGATGGACGGGTCCAGCCCCTGCATGCTGGCCGAGACCAGCCGCACCGTCCAGGGAATGGTCAGGCACACGTGCGCGATCACCAGCCCGCCGTAGGTGCCGACGATATCGGTGTCCAGCAGGTTCTCGGCACGCAAGTAGAACAGGTAGATCGCGATGCCGGCCACGATGCCGGGGATCAGCAGCGGCGACAGCAGCAAGGTGTTGACCCATTGCCGGCCGGCATAGCGGTAGCGGATGATGCCCAGCGCCGCGAGCACGCCCATGGCCACGCCGCAGCACGCAGCCAGCAGGGCCACCTGCAGGCTGAAGATGAAGCCGTCGGCGAAGGCCTGGTTTTCCCAGGCCTTCACATACCACGACAGGGTATAGCCCGAGGGCGGGAAATAGAGGATGGCATCCTCGAAGAAGCTCAGCCACACCACGAAGAACAGCGGGCACAGCATGAAGCCGTACATCAGCGCCACGAACAGCCGGTGCAGCCAGCGCGCCAGCGGCCAGCGGCGCGCCCGCACCGGCGACTGGCGGATGCCCGCAACGCCCGGGCCAATGGAGTGGCTAGCCAAGTTGGTTTCCTCGTATCGGTCGTGCCTGCCGGCGGGCCCGCGCCCGGGCACCCGAAATACTAAGGAAGATGCAACCCGCTTTGAATTGTGGTTAACCTTTACGGGTTTACCCTGTCATTTGGTACAACCCGCCAGTTGCACCTCTGCGCCCGGCGGACTTGCCTCGCGGCCGCCCGCCTGGATGGCGCTGGCCATGGTGGCCCCCAGCAAGGCGATGGCGCGCTGCTGGGCCTGTACCAGCGATGACACGCCTACGCCGGCGCCCACCGGGACCGTCACGATGCTGCGGCACGCCAGGGTGCTGGCGCCCGCCAAATGCAAGGGCCGCACGCGCCAGGTGGCGTCGATGCGGGCCGGTCCGCCTTCGATCATGTCGAACCGCTGGACGTCCGCCTGCACGCGCCAGACCGGCGCACCCTCGGCCGGCTTGATGGTGCGCACGTCCAGGGTACCCAGGCTGCGCGTCAGCGTATCGGACAAGGCGGCGCCGATCTCGTCGGCCAGCGGCGCGCTCCAGCGGTCGGAATACAGGGGCGTCAGCGATCCGGCGTCGTTGCGCAGCATGATCTGCGGCTGGTCCGCCTGCATGGGAACCGACACGGGCGCCACCTCGATCAGGTAATTGGCATGCCGGGTGCCGGCCGCCGCGTCGAGCGGCGCCTGCAGCGTGTGGTACCGGGCCGGTGGCGAGCCGCCGCAGCCCGCCAGCGCCGCGCCGAGCGCCAGTGAAGACAGGAGAAGCGGGAGGCGTCGTGTGGACATGGATCAGTTCCTGGTAGTGCCGATGACTGGATCGTCCGCGCGGCCGCGGATCAACGCTTCGGGGTTGGCCTGCAGGTAGTCGGCCAGCGCGCGCAGCGAGCGCGCCGCCCGGCCCAGCTCCTGCATGGCGCTCTCGGCGTTGACCGGCAAGGCGGCGTCGTTGGCCAGCAGCGCGTTGATGTTGTCCAGCGACTTGCGCGCCGCGCGCAGCGTTTCCCGCGCCTCGGGCGCCACCGTCTTGTCCAGGCTGGCCATCAGGCGCGAGGTGCTGGACAGCGTGGTGCGCAGGTCGCGTCCGATCTGGTCGAAGGGAATCTTGTCGATCTTGTCGACGATGTTGGTGATCTGCTGCTGCAGCTGTTCGAGGTTGCCCGGAATGGTCGGGATCATGACCGGATCCGACATGTGGAATTCGACTGGCTTGGCTTTCGGGAAGTGCTCGAGCACGATGTAGAGCTGGCCCGTCAGCAGGTTGGAGGTGCGCAGCTGGGCGCGCAGGCCGTATTTGATCATCGCCCCCAGCAGGCGCCCGCCGGCCGGATCGCCCGCCTCTTCGGAACGCGCCCGCACGCGGTCGTAGACCGGCCCCAGCCGTTCGGGATAGAGCACCGCGTCGACCATCGCATAGAAGCGCTTCTTGTCGTTGTCGAAATCGATCGAGATGCGCGAGACTTCGCCCAGGGCGATGCCCTGGAAGTCGATCGTGGCGCCCACCGCAAGGCCGCGCACCGACTGGTCGAAGCGCATGCGGATCGGGAACGGCTCGCCGTCCGGGTTGGCCTTGGCTTCGGCCTCGCTCGCGTAGAGCTGGAATTCGCTGCGGGCGGCCGCCGGGTCGTTGTCGTTCAGGTTGACCGGCGCGAACGCCACGCCGCCCAGGGCCAGCGACACCAGCGACTGGGTATGCAGCTTCAACCCGCTGCCGTCGACCGACAGGTCGATGCCGCTGGCATTCCAGAAGCGCGCGCCTTCCGTGACGAACTTGTCGTTGGGCGCATCGATGAAGACGTCGACATTGACTGCCTCGCCGCTCTGGTCGAGCTCGTAGCCGATGACCCGCCCCACCGTGATGCGGCGGAAATACACCGGCGAACCGATGTCCAGCGACCCCAGGTCGTGTGCCTTGAGGGTGAAGCGCTTGCCGTCGCGGTCGTGCGTGACGGGCGGCGGTGTTTCCAGCCCCTCGAACTCGAACTTGGTGGCCGTGGTCGTGGCGCCCGCCCCGTCGGGCGCGTCCACGCCGATATAGGCGCCCGACAACAATGTGCCCAGGCCTGACACGCCGCTCAGGCCCAGGCGCGGGCGCACCACCCAGAAATTGGTGTCGTCGGCAGCTAGCCCGGCGGCCTCCTTGGCCAGCCGGGCTCGCACCAGCACCTTGGAACGATCCTCGTTGAAATGGATGTTCTCGACCGTGCCCACCACGACATCCTTGTAGCGGACTTGCGTCTTGCCGACTTCCAGGCCCTCGGCGGTCTTGAAGGAAATCGTCACTTCAGGCCCGGCCTGGACCCAGGTGCGCACCACCAGCGACAGGCCGGCCAGCGCGGCCACCACCGGCACCAGCCAGATCCAGGAAATGCGGCGTTGCTTCTTGCGGTTCACTTCCGGAGCGTCGATGCCCTGGTCGGGCGGCGGAGTCTGCTCGGCCATGCGGGTGGTCCTTAGTTTTCTTGTGGAGCGGCGTGCGGCCGGGACGCGGCATCGGCGAGGCCCGGGCCGGGCGCCGCCGCGTCATGCCGTGATTCGAGGTCCCAGGCCTGCCGCGGGTCGAAGCTCATGGCCGCCAGCATGGTGAGGATGACCACCATGCCGAAGGCGCCCGCCGCCGGTCCGGCGGAAATTTCCATCAGCGCGCCGAAATGCGCCAGCGCCGACAACAATATCACCACGAAGACGTCCAGCATGGACCATTGGCCGATGAATTCGATCATTTCGTACATGCGGGTACGCTGGCGCAAACTGAAACGGCTGCGCCGCTGCAGGGCGATCGCCAGGGCGCCGAGCGCGAGTATCTTGGTCAACGGCACCACGATGCTGGCCACGAAGACGATCAGGGCGATGTCCCACGAGCCGGTGCGCCAGAGATCGACCACCCCGCCCAGGATGGTATGGCCGCTGTCGCCGAAGAATACCGACCGGATGTACATGATGGGCAGTACGTTGGCGGGCACATACAGCACCGCGGCGGCCAGCAGCAGGGCCCAGGTGCGGCCCAGCGCGTTCGGCTTGCGGTGGTGGACGATGGCGTGGCAACGCACGCAATGGTGCGCGGCGCCCTCCTCTGCGTGCGCCGGCAGCGCCTGCACCTGGCCGCACACGTGGCAGCCGGCGAGGACCTGGCCAGGCCGGCGCCGCGGCACGTGTGCCGGCACCACGCCGTTTTCTTCGGCGTAGCGCCATATGGCATGGGGCGAAAGGCGATCCAGCATGGTGAGCAGCACCGTGAGCGCGCCAAAGGCGTACAGGCCGATGTCGGGCTTCACGGCCGCCATGCCCGCCAGCTTCACGACCGACACCACGACGCCCAGCAGGAATACCGGCACCATGCACCAGGGCCGCAACAGGCCCAGCAGGCGCATCGCCGACCGCAGCCCGCGGGGCTCCCGTCCGTGCGCCAGCGGCGCCAGCACCCACAGCAGCACGCACAATTGCAGCAGCGGCAGCGCAAACCCTGCCATCCCGGTCATGATGGCGGCCGCCGCATAGCCCTGTTGCCAGGTCATGCCGACGGCGTCGAGCAGCGAGGCGCGGCTGGTCATGCCCTGCACGGACATGCTGATGACGGGATACGCGTTGGCCGCGATGAAGACGATCAGCGCGGCCAGCGCGAGCGCCAGCCACGCCGACAGGTTCAGGCTGCTATAGCGCCACAGGATGGTGCCGCAGCGAGCGCAGGAAGCCGTCTCCCCAGGCTGCAATTCGTGCCGGCGGAAAACACTGGCGCAGTGCTCGCACGAAATCAGGGGCTGAGGGCTCAAGATCAATCGACCAGTTCGACTTCCTGTTTGTCGGGTGCGCCGGAACCGGACGGCTTGCCGGCGCCGTCGAACGTGAGACTGACCTTGCCCGCCTCGTCGAGATCGACCGTGACCGTCCCGCCGTCGGCCAGCTTGCCGAACAGTAGTTCGTCGGCCAGCGCCCGGCGGATGGTGTCCTGGATGAGGCGCTGCATGGGACGCGCGCCCATCAGCGGGTCGAAGCCTTCCTTGGCGAGATGTTCGCGCAGGGCGTCGGTGAAGACGGCCTCGACGCGGCGCTCGTGCAGTTGGTCTTCGAGCTGCATCAGGAACTTGTCCACCACGCGCAGGATGATCTCGCGCGACAGCGGCGCGAACGGGATGATCGCGTCGAGCCGGTTGCGGAACTCGGGCGTGAACATGCGGCGGATCTCGGCCATCTCGTCGCCCACGACGCGGCTGTTGGAAAAACCGATGGCCGGCCGGTTGAGCGTTTCGGCGCCCGCGTTGGTCGTCATGATGATGATGACGTTGCGGAAGTCGGCCTTGCGCCCGTTGTTGTCGGTCAGCGTGCCGTGGTCCATGACCTGCAGCAGGATGTTGAACACGTCCGGGTGCGCTTTCTCGATTTCATCGAGCAGCAGCACGCAGTGCGGCTGCTTGGTGATGGCCTCGGTCAGCAGCCCGCCCTGGTCGAAGCCCACGTAGCCGGGCGGCGCGCCGATCAGGCGCGACACCGCGTGGCGTTCCATGTATTCGGACATGTCGAAGCGCAGCAGCTCGACGCCCATGGTGAACGCCAGCTGGCGCGCCACTTCGGTCTTGCCCACGCCGGTCGGGCCCGAGAACAGGAACGAGCCGATCGGGCGATCGGGCTTGCCCAGGCCCGAGCGGGCCATCTTGATGGCGGCCGACAGGGCCTCGATGGCGGTGTCCTGGCCGAACACGACGGTCTTGAGGTCGCGGTCGAGCGTGGCCAGCTTGCTGCGGTCGTCGTTGGAGACCGACTGCGGCGGGATGCGCGCGATTTTCGAGACGATGTTCTCGATGTCGATCTTGCCGATGACTTTCTTCTGGCGCGAGCGCGGCAGCAGGCGTTGCGCCGCCCCGGCTTCGTCGATGACGTCGATGGCCTTGTCGGGCAGGTGCCGGTCGTTGATGTAGCGCGCCGAGAGTTCGGCCGCGGCGCTCAGGGCGGCAGCCGAATAGCGCACGTTGTGATGCTCTTCGAAGCGGCTCTTCAGGCCGCGCAGAATCTGCACGGTCTGTTCGACGCTGGGCTCGGAGACATCGATTTTCTGGAAGCGCCGCGACAACGCGTGGTCTTTCTCGAAGACGCCGCGGAATTCGGTGTAGGTGGTGGCGCCGATGCACTTGAGCTGGCCGGAGGACAGCGCCGGCTTGAGCAGGTTGGACGCGTCGAGCGTGCCGCCCGAGGCCGAGCCCGCGCCGATCAGGGTGTGGATCTCGTCGATGAACAGGATGGCATCGGGATTGCCGCGGATCTGCTTGAGCACGCCCTTGAGGCGCTGTTCGAAATCGCCCCGGTACTTGGTGCCGGCCAGCAGCGCGCCCATGTCGAGCGCGTATACGTGCGCGGCCTGGAGGATCTCGGGCACTTCGCCGCGGGTGATGCGCCAGGCCAGGCCCTCGGCGATGGCGGTCTTGCCGACGCCGGCCTCGCCGACCAGCAGCGGATTGTTCTTGCGGCGCCGGCACAGGACCTGGATGACGCGCTCGACCTCGTGCTCGCGGCCGATCAGCGGATCGATGCGGCCAGCCAGCGCGGCCGCGTTGAGGTCGTTGGCGTACTGGTCGAGCGGCGATTGGCGCGCCTCGGCGGATTCCTCCATGCCGGGCTGCTCCTTGGGCGCGGCGGCGGATTCTTCCTGCGGCTGCTTGGTGATGCCGTGTGACAGGAAATTGACGACGTCCAGCCGCGTGACGCCCTGTTGTTGCAGGTAGTACACGGCGTGGGAGTCCTTCTCGCCGAAAATGGCCACCAGCACGTTGGCGCCGGTGACCGGCTTCTTGCCGGTGCCGCCGGCCGACACGTGCATGATGGCGCGCTGGATCACGCGCTGGAAGCCCAGCGTGGGCTGGGTGTCGACTTCGGCGCCCGTGGGTATGACCGGCGTGTTCTCGGACACGAACTGACGCAGGTTACGGCGCAAGTCATCCAGATTGGCGGCGCAGGCGCGCAGGACTTCCACGGCCGACGCGTTGTCGAGCAGCGACAAAAGCAGGTGCTCGACGGTAATGAATTCATGCCGGGCCGAGCGGGCCTCGACAAAAGCCATGTGCAGGCTGACTTCAAGCTCTTGGGAAATCACGCTTCCTCCGTAACGCATCGAAGCGGTCGAAATACACGATTCATATTCTAAGCCGATCAGGGCGTAACGCCAGAGATTTCAAAAACCACACGGTCGTATCGGCCTTGCGCATCCATGGCGGTCAATGTGTACCGTCCATTGTGCACCAAGGCCAATTGCAGCGGCGCGGACGGCCCGCCGCGCTGTCGCACGCGGCCGTCCAGCATCCACCATACTTCTCCACGCGCACCCTGCACGCTTACATCCAGTACTACTTCCTGCCGGCCCGGCACCGGGCGCAGCACCGAACCATCGGCGATGCCCTGCAACCGCAACGGCCCGCGCGCCGCGTCGACATAGCCGGCGAAGGTGGGCGGCACCGTCTGGTCCAGCGCCCACGCCGAGCGGGGCTGCGAACACGGCTGCGCCGCCATGCTGCGCTGGCGCCAGCCCTGCGGCCAGCACGCGACCACGGGCTGTACGCTGGCCGGCCGCCGGCGCGCCTGCGGCGCCCCCGCCGGCAGGGCCGCCGCAATGTCGCGCAGCAGCGGCGCCGCCACGTTGGCCCCGAAAAAACCCGGATTCGGCGTGCCATCCGGCCGTCCGACCCACACCCCGATGGTCCAGCGGTCGGTCACGCCCAGCGCCCAGGCGTCGCGAAAGCCGAAACTGGTGCCGGTTTTCCAGGCCAGCCGGCGGCCGGGCGCACCATCGTGCCAGAGCGGCCGGTCGGGATGCCCGCCCCCTTCGAGGATATCGCGCACGATCCAGGCCGCGCCTGCGCTCATCATACGGGACTCGACCCGGGGCTGTCCCGGCGCCAGGCGCGGCCGGCCCGCCAGGCCGTCGCGCGCCAGGGCGCGATATGCGCCCACCAGTTCTTCCAAGGTGGTGCCGGCCCCGCCCAAAATCAAGCTCAGGTTGGGCGCGGCGCCATCCGGCAGGCGCAATCGCACTCCGCCGGCCAGCATGGCGGCGGCGAAGCGCGCCGGCCCGACGCGGTCGAGCAGGTCGACCGCCGGCACATTCAACGACCGCTGCAGCGCCTGGGCCACGCTGACCGGCCCCGTGAATGCCGCCTGGAAATTGCCTGGCGCGTAGCCGCCGAACGACAGCGGCGCGTCCAGCAACAGGCTCTCCGAATGGATCAATCCGTCGTCGAGGGCTTGCGCATACAGGAACGGCTTGAGCGTGGACCCCGGCGAACGCACGCCCCGCACCATATCCACGTGCGCGTAGCGGCTGGCGTCGGAAAAATCGGCCGAGCCGGCGTAGGCCTTGATTTCCAGCGTGTCGTTATCCATGGCCAGGGCCGCCATCGAGACTTTGGGCGGCAACGCGTCCACCCGGTCGAGCAGCATGCGTTCGACGGTAGCCTGGATATCGGCGTCCAGGGTCGAGGCCACCACTGCCGGCCGCTTGCCGCCGCGGTCCCGGCCGGACACCAGCCGCTGGGCGGCCAGGGGTGCCAGCCAGCGCGCGCGCAGCGGCGGCGCCACGACTGTTTCCAGCTTGGCGTCGGCGATCGCCGCCGCGCTCCAGCCGCGCGCTGCCATGCGGTCCAGCACTTTATCGCGGGCGGCCTGGGCGGCCTGCGGATGGCGGTCTGGCCGCAGGCGCGACGGCGCCTGCGGCAGCGCCGTGAGCAAGGCGGCCTCGGCGCGGCTGAGGTCGCGGGCCGACTTGCCCAGCCACAGGCGCGCGCCCATTTCCACGCCCTCGACGATACCGCCCATCGGCGCGTGCGCCAGGTAGAGCCCCAGGATCTCGTCTTTGCTGAAATGCCATTCGAGCTGCACCGCCCGCGCGATCTGCCGCAGCTTCGCGATCGGCGAACGCGACGGCAGCGCGGCCAGGCCCGGATCGACCAGCCGGGCGACCTGCATGGTCAACGTCGAACCGCCGGAAACGATGCGGCCATGCGCCAGCCATTGCCAGCCAGCGCGCGCCAGCGATACGGGATTGAACCCGGGGTGCCAATAGAACCAGCGGTCTTCATAGCCCAGCAAGGCTTCCAGGTAGCGCGGCGAGACCTCGTCCGGCGTGACCGGATAACGCCATACCCCGTCGCGGCTGGGATAGGTGCGCAGCGGCGTGCCGTCGGCGGCCACCACCACCGCGGCCCCGCCCCCGGCCGTGGGCGGCAGCGGATACAGCCTGTCGAACGCCAGCAGCGCCACGGCGACGGCCAGCAAGCCGCCCGCCAGCCTGGCCAGCCAGCGCCGCCCGCGCGCGGCAGGCATCAGGGCCGCGCGCCGCGATCGCGGATCTCGATCGGGCTCCATTGCTCGCCCACGCCGCGCAATTCGGGGCGGTACATGTCCTCGGCCACGGTGGACGGCACCGCGTAGCGCCCGGGCGTGACCACGCGCGCCATATAGAAGATATCGACCGCGCCGCGATTGAGCTCGACCGCCGCCACGTAGCGGTCGTCGCGGAACTCCCGATGCTTGATGGCGGAATTGGCCAGCGCGTCGGCCACGCGCGTGCCGCCGATCTCCCAGTCCCGCATGTCGGGGCTCTGCGACAGGTTCAGGTTCTCGACTTCGAAGCCGGCCGGCACGCGGTCGACCACCAGGGCATCCGGCAGGAGCTGGTTGGCCGAAGCGCGCAGCTTCACCACGAGCAGGTCGCCCGTATGCAACACGCCGCCGTCCCAGGGCTTGCCGTCAGGCGTATACCAGCTGCGCTGCAGGCGGATCACGTCGCTGCGCGGCGCCGGCGGCTCGCGCCGCGTGCCCTGCAGGTCGAATTCGGCGAACAGGGGCTGAGTGCCGGTATTGGTCAGCCGCAAGGCCGCCAGGTCCGCGCCGCGCAGCGCCACCGCGCGATCGGCGTCGCCGCGCAGGGCCTGGGCGCCGGCCGCCGTGGCAAGCTCGGCCGACCAGGGCGCCTCGGCATCGCCGCCGGCCGCGCGCGCGGCCAGCACCAGCGCCATCTGCTCTTGCGTGGACAAGTAGGAACGCCCCTGCAGCCGGCCGTCCAGCTGCGCCAGCAAGGCTTCCCTGCCGCCGTCCAGCAACCCGTACTGCGCGGCCAGGGCGTAGCTCAGCGCGTAGTCGCGCACGGCGCTGCCGTAATCGCCCAGCCAGTCGTCGCCGTAGCCTGCCCGCCCATCGTGCCGGCGGAAGCCATAGGCCCGCTGCGCCGCCAGGCCGGCGGCCTGCTCCATGCGCCCCGCATCGCCCATGAGCTGGAACGCCGCGGCAAGCTGGATCAGCGGCAACGGCGACAGCGCGCGTTCCTGGTAGCGGTCGAACAATTGCCGCACGGTCGACAGCGGCGCCTGGCGGTCGCGCGCCAGCGCCAGGGCGGCGGCGGCGTAACCCGCAAAACGACGATGATCGTTGCGCAGCGTGTCGATATCGTCGCTGGCGATGCGCCCATTCTGCAGGCCGTGGCGCAGCCGGTCGGGCCAGGTGCCGAAGCTGCCGGCGCTCTGCTGCAGTTGCTCCAGCAGCCATTGGCGCGGACGCGCCAGCGCCGCTTCCGGCACGCTGAAGTCGTGGTCGCGCGCGTCCTGCATGAAACCGACCGCATACGCGGTGAGCCAGACGTCGCGCGCCGACGCGTCGCCCCACAGCGAATAGGCGCCCGCGGCATTGCGCATGCCGGCCAGGCGGGACAGCGCGCCGGCCACTTTGCCGACCCGCTCCTCGTGGCTATGCGGCGGCAGGCCGAAGCGCTTGCCGTCTGCGTCGCTCACCAGCACCCAGGGCAGCGCCGCGCTGATCGTCTGCTCGGTGCAGCCGTACGGATAGCCGAGCAGGCGCTCCACCAGCCGCGCGACGTTGATGGGCGGACGGCTCGACAGGCTGAGGCTGGCCGAGACCGAATCGGGGTAGTAGCCCGCCAGCGCGTCCGCGCCCGGCGCGAAATTCTCGCCCGGCGCCAGCCGCAGGCGCCGCACCCGGCTTTCGGCGGCGTGAGCGGGTTGCACTTGCAGGACCGCCTCGCGCACGATGTGCACCGGCTTGGGCCCGCCCGCGCCGTCGACCTGCAGCCGCAATTGCCCCAGCCCGTAGGAACCGGTGGTGGTGGCGGTGAAGCGGAGGGTGGCGCGCTGCCGGTGCTTGAGCGTGAGCGTGCGGGCGCCGTCGGCGATCGCAAGAGGGTCGAGCGCGCGCAAGTCGACCTTGACCTGCTGGGTGGCGCCGCTCAGGTTCGTGACATCGAGCGCCACGGCGGCCTGGTCGCCCGGGGTCACGAAGCGCGGCATGCTGAGTTCCGCCACGATGGGCGCGGCCACGACCATCTCGGCCTCGGCGCTGCCGTATTGCTCGCCGGTGAACGCGACCGCCATCAGCCGCAGCGTGCCGTTGAAATCAGGCAGGTCCAGCGGGATCTCGGCCTCGCCCCGCTCATCCAGCGCGACCGGACCGGAGAACAGGTCCACCAGCTTGACCTTCTTCGGCAGGCTGCGGCTGTCGCCGCGCAGCGCCGCGTCGCCGCCCCATTTCAGCCGCCCGCGGGTGCCGTCCATTTTCTCGATCAACTTGCCGTACATGTCGCGCAGCTCGGCGGCATAGCGATGCTTGCCAAAAAAGTAATCGAGCGGATCGGGCGTTGCGTACTGGTTGATGTTGAGAATGCCCACGTCGACCGCCGATAGCGTCACGGTCGCGCGCTTGCCCTGCGCGCCATCCACCTTCACCCGCACGGTCGAGCGCGCTTCCGGCTCGACCTTGGCGGGTGCCGCGATGGCGACGCCGAGCCGGCGTTCGTCACTGGCAATGGGCAGGAACGCCAGCCCGAGCGCGCGGGCCGGCGTAATGCGGTCGCCGGCGCTGCCCGGACGGAACACCGTCGCCGACACGTACAGGTCGTGGCGCTTCCATTCCGGGTCCAGCGCGATCTCGACCGGCGTGCCCGCGGCCTGGACCGGCACCCAGCGCGACCACAGCATGCGGTCCGCCTCGACCGTGACAAGCGCCTGCCCGTCGTGCGGCGGCGTGACGGTCAGCTTGACGGTATCGCCGGGCCGGGCCGGCACGCCTTCCAGTTTCATCTGCACGCGATCGGGGCGATTGCCCACCGCCTCGGCGTCCTGCGCGCCCCAGCCGGCGTAAAAGCGGTAGCGCAATACCTGGCCGGTCTGCGGATCGGCGAGCTCCAGGCGGTAGCGCCCCCATCCCACCGGCAAGGCCAGCGGCGTGCGGTCCAGCAGCGCGATCTGGCGTGATTCGACCAGTTCCTCGGTCTCGGTATAGCCGCTGTTCCAGCCACGCTGGTCGTCATAGCGCCAGTAATAGTTCCGGTGCTCGCGATACAGGCGCAGTTGCGCCTGTTCCAGCGGCGCCACCTTGCCGGCGGCGTCGACCCGCACGGCTTCGAAGCCGGCGGGCGCGCCTTCCCGCGCCACGTCGTCTTCGAACAGGGGGCGCACCGCAATGAGTCGGTCGGCCGGCCAGACGGAGCGCTCCAGCGAGCGCACCACCGGCCGTCCGCCGGATTCCAGCAGGCTGGCCGACAGCCGCACGCGCAGCGGCGAGTGCGCCGTGCCGGCGGCCTGCGGGTCGACCTGCAGGGTGGCGCGGCCCTCCTCGTCGAGCGCGGCCTCCGGGAGTTCTTCGTAATGCCGCAGGGTATCGTCGGCCACGTCGCCGAAAATGAAGCCGGGCCATTGCTGCGGCAAGGCATGGCGTTCGCGCTTGACCTGGAAACTCGCCAGCAGGCGGTTGCCGGCGGCCGGCGCGCCGTACAGGTAGTCGCCCTGCGCCGCCACTTGCCAGGTTTCATCCGGCGCCAGCACCGCCTGGCCGGAGTCGAGCCGCAGCTTCATCCGCTCGGGCAGGAATTCCTCGACCTGGAACCACCACGCGGCATCGGGCGCGCGGGCGGCCGGATCGACCCGCAGCTCGAGCAGCCATTTGCCGGTCTGTGCGTCCACCGGCAGGTCGACAGCGTGTTGCACATAGCCGGCCACCTGCGCCGCCGGATGCCACAGCTCGCTGCGCACCACGCGGCCATCGGGCCGCTTCAGGGTGGCGGTCAGCGGCGCGGGCGGCAGCAGGCGGCCATCCGGGTCGCGCGGCAGCACCGACACCCGGAAGGTTTCTCCCGGCCGGTACAGGTCGCGGCCGGCATACACGAACAGATTGGTGTTGCGCGCGGGATGGCCGCCGATGTCATATTCGGACAGGTCGAGCGCCGGCTCGCCCAGCGCCAGGACTGTCAGCTCGCGTCCGCGTACCGCGCGCACCAGGCGCGCCTCGGCATGCGCCCCCTCGAAGCGCGCATGGCCGGAGGCGTCGACCCGCGCGCGCGCCAGCGCCTTGCCGTTGCCGTCGACCAGTTCGATATCCGCATCGCCAATGGGCTCGCCGCGGGTCAGCGATACCGCGTAGGCCTCGATGCGGTCGGGATAGCGGCGCGTATGCAGGCCGATGTCGCTGACGTAGAAGTACGTCACCTGGTACTCGTAGCGGAACCGCCCGGGCTCGCTCATCACCGCCACATAGATGCCGGGCTGTTGCAGCTCGGCGATGGTTTCGACCGGCAGGAACGTCACATGGCGCCGGTTGGGCTTGTCGTCGGTCAGGAAGCGGCCCTGATAGACGCTGGTGGTCAACTCGTGCAGGCGGTCCAGGTCCCAGTTGCTGACCGAGCCCTTCAGGCTGCGGTTGTCGGCGTAGCGCCAGGCATCGTCCTCGTCGTCGGCCTCGTCGCCGTCCTCGTCGCCAGCGCTGCGGCCGTAGCCGAGCACATCGTCGAAGAACTCCGGCATGCGTTCGGGCGCCACGCGCAGGAACTGCACGTCGACCTCCGGCAGGTTGACCGTGGCGACCGGCAGCCCGCCATTCTGGCCCGCCGGCAGCACCACGCCCCGGCTGGCGAAATAAAAGGAAGGCGGCATGGCGTCGGTCTGCACCGCGCACTGCATGTCCGCGCCCAGTGTCGCCCCGCCCTGCGCCGGCAGCGCGGCGCGCAACTGCACCGCGTAGTTGCGCTGCGGCTGTACATACGGGAAGTAAGCCATGCGCGGGTTGTCGCCGACGACCCAGCCGCCCTCGACCGGCTTGCCCCGCGGCGTCGCATCGCCCGCCTGGCGCGCCACCGGCGCATTGGCGGCGGCCGGGGCCGGCGCGTCATCCTGCGGGGCCGCGGCCGCGCCGGTATCGAGCACATTGAGATAAGCGTCCAGCCCGGCCTTGCGGTCCACCGGTTGGCTGAATGTAACGGCAAGCGCCAGGCTGTCGTTGTATTGCCGCGCCTGGCAATCGACGGCAGCAAAGGGATCAGGCTGCCCCACGGTGGCGGCGGGCAGCGGCTCCGCCGTGCGCGCCGCGGGCACGGCCGCCGGCTCGGGAGCCGGCGGCGCCGAACCCGGCACACCGCCGCGCCCCGCCCACCAGCCCAGGCCTACCGCGATAGCGAGCGCCACCGCCGCTATTCCGACCGCCCCACCCCTGTCACTCATGGCTTGCCCCTGTACAGCCGGTTATGGGCGCTCCGCGCCCGGTCGACGGGCCGCATGGTCGGCCGGCCCGCCGCAGATATTAGCGCGCGGCCGTGCTGTTTCGGCAGCCGGCTAGACAGGCTCCATGACGCATTGCAGCGGATGCTGCCGCGCCCGCGCGTACTGCGCCACTTGCGCGATGCGCGTGGCCGCCACGTCGCGCGGGTACACCCCACAGGTGCCGCGCCCTTCGTGGTGGACCTGCAGCATGATGCGGGTGGCATCTTCCTGGTTCTTGCCGAAGAACTTCTGCAATACCTTCACCACGAACTCCATCGGGGTGTAGTCGTCATTGAGCAGCACTACCTGGTACATGGGCGGCGGGGCCGTGCGGGCCGGCGCCTTCTCCACGGCCAGGTCGTGCTGGGTATCCACGGTCGAACTCATAGGGCGGCTATTCTATTGAAACAGGGACAGGCATTGCCCGGACTTACCCAAAATTACACGCAGAAATGCGTAGTTTCCATACTTGACGCCGGAAAGAAAAGCAGAGCATTATCCACGCATTCGGGGGCCCTCGTCTGCATCAGGGGCGCCCGGAAGCCGGAAGGTCGCCGGTCCAGGCCGTGCCGCCTTCTGTCAACATACGATTCAATGAGGCAGTCCGCATGTCTGATACGACCGCAACCGCCGTCCAAGGGGACAATCCCAAATCGACGGGTACCGTCAAATGGTTCAACGATGCGAAGGGTTTCGGCTTCATTACGCCCGATGACGGCGGTGAAGATCTGTTCGCGCATTTCTCGTCCATTCAGATGAACGGGTTCAAGACCCTGAAAGAAGGCCAGAAGGTGGCTTTCGAGATCATCCAAGGCCCTAAAGGCAAACAGGCGCTGAACATCACGTCGGCCTGACGCCCAGTATCTGTATCGCGCCGCCCGCGTGCCGGAAGCATCCGGCTCCGGGCGGCGTTTTTGCCCGGGCGGGGCACCATGCCCCGCCCTGTTATTTTCCGCTGTTTCACTGCTTCATGTCGACCCGCCACGCTCCGCCGCCCGCCCGCAGTCCCGCCCGGGTCGCCGCGGCCGCCGCCCTGCTCGGCGCCCTGGCCTGCCTGCCGGCCGCCCGGGCGCAAACCCCGCAAACCGGCCTGCCGGTCACCCAGCTGTCGGCGGGCATCCACGTCATCCGCGCCGAAGTCGCGGATACCGAGGCCACGCGCCGCGTTGGGCTGATGCACCGGCAAAGCCTGCCCGGCAACGGCGGCATGCTGTTCGTGTTCGAATCGCCGGACCTGCAATGCTTCTGGATGCGCAACACACCGCTGCCGCTGTCGATCGCCTTCATCGCCGACGACGGCTCCATCGTCAATATCGCCGACATGGCTCCGCAGACGGACGATGCCCATTGTTCGGCCCGGCCGGTGCGATACGCGCTCGAAATGTCGCAAGGCTGGTTCGAGGCGCACGGCATCCAGCCCGGCAACCGGATCGACGGCCTGCCCTGAGCGGTTGGCGCCTCGATGAAAGGAAAAGGGAGCCGCGCGGCTCCCTTTTTTGCTGCTGGCGGCGGCTGGCGCGGCCGGTCAGACGCGTTCGAGGATCAGCGCGATACCTTGCCCCACCCCGATGCACATGGTGCACAGGGCATAGCGGCCGCCAGTGCGGTGAAGCTGATTGATCGCCGTGGTCGCCAGGCGCGCGCCGCTGGCGCCCAGGGGATGGCCCAGCGCGATGGCGCCGCCATTGGGGTTGACGCGCGCGTCATCGTCGGCGATGCCGAGCTGGCGCAGCACCGCCAGCCCCTGGGCGGCGAAGGCTTCGTTCAGTTCGATCACGTCGATCTGGTCCAGGGTCAGCCCGGTCAGTTCGAGCACCTTGCGGGTGGCCGGCGCCGGACCGATGCCCATGATGCGCGGCGCCACGCCGGCCGTGGCCATGCCCACCACGCGGGCGCGCGGCGTCAGGCCATGGCGGGCGGCGCCGCGCTCGTCGGCCAGCAGCAGCGCCGCCGAGCCGTCGTTCACGCCGGAAGCATTGCCGGCGGTGACGGAGCCGCCCTCGCGCACCACGCCTTTCAGGCGGGCCAGCGCCTCGAGGCTGGTCTCGCGCGGGTGCTCGTCCTTGGACACCACGATGGGATCGCCCTTTTTCTGAGCAATCGAGACCGGCGTGATCTCGGCGTCGAACACGCCGTCCCGCTGCGCCCGGGCGGTTTTTTCCTGGCTGGCCAGGGCGAACTTGTCCTGGTCTTCGCGGCTGATCTTGAAGTCGTCGGCCACGTTCTCGGCAGTTTCCGGCATGGAGTCCACGCCGTACTGGGCCTTCATGAGCTTGTTGACGAAGCGCCAGCCGATGGTGGTGTCATAGATGGCGGCGCTGCGCGAGAAAGCGCTGTCGGCCTTGCCCATGACGAACGGCGCACGGCTCATGCTTTCCACGCCGCCGGCCAGCATCAGGCCGGCTTCCCCGGCGCGGATGGCGCGGGCCGCGGTGCCCACCGCATCCAGGCCCGAGCCGCACAGGCGGTTGAGCGTGGCGCCCGGCACCTCGACCGGCAGGCCGGCCAGCAGCGAGGCCATGCGGGCCACGTTGCGGTTGTCTTCGCCGGCCTGGTTGGCGCAGCCGTAGATCACGTCGTTCAGTTCTTCCCAGTGCACGCCGGGGTTGCGCGCCATCAGCGCCTTGATGGGCACGGCGGCCAGGTCGTCGGCGCGCACCGGCGCCAGGGCGCCGCCGTAGCGGCCGAAGGGGGTGCGAATGGCATCGCAGATAAAGGCATGCACGGTCATGGATCCAAGCTCGAAAAGAAGAAAAAAACTGAATAGCGAATCTATTGATGTTACGCCACTCGGGGCTGGGGCAGCGGGACGCGGCGCGCAGTCTGTCCGCATATCGGACAGTGTTTGCGCCGTGGACGCTCGCGCGCGGCTACGGCGCCCCGCGCGCCGCGCGGCCGGTCTCGACCTGGGCCTGGCGGCGAAAACGCCCGGCGGCGAAATGATAGAACGGCCGCGGGCAGAACTGCCGCGCCACCAGCGACGCGGCCAGCGCGCCGACCAGCAGCCAGAACAGCATGGGCTGGCTGCCGGTCATTTCCATCACGATGACGCTGGCGGTCAGGGGCGACTGCGTGGCGGCGGCCAGGAAGGCCGCCATGGAAATCAGCACCAGCACGCGCCGGTCGATATCGCCGCCGCTCAATTCCCACAGGTGCTGACCGATGCCCGCGCCGGTCGTCAGCGCCGGGGTGAATATGCCGCCCGGAATACCGGCCCAGTAGGACACCACCGTGGCGGCCAGCTTGGCCAGGCCGAATGCGGCCGGCCCCTCGGCCTCGCCCGACAGCAGGCCGCCCGCCACGGCGTAGCCGGTGCCGTACACCGTATTGCCGCTGAGCGCGCCCAGGCAGGCCAACGCCAGGCCCATGGCGGCCGCGGTCCAGATCGGATGCTGGCGGATCCAGCCGCGCCAGGCCGGCGGCGCCACGCCTGAAGCGCCCTTGCTGAGCAGCCGGCCGAAGACGCCGCCAAGCACGCCGTTGACCAGCCCGCACGCCAGCACCCAGAGCGCCATGTGGTGCGGCAATGCCTGGCCGCCGAACGTGCCGAAATACGGATTGTTGCCCGCCAGCGCGACCACCAGGAAGCCGGCCGCCAGCACGCCGATCAGCACCAGGCGCTGCCAGCGCAGTACCGTGCCGCGGCCGAGCTCCTCGATGGCGAAGATCACGCCCGCCAGCGGCGCATTGAAAGCGGCGGCCAGGCCGCCGGCGGCGCCGGCCGCGATCAGCTCATTGGCATGAAAACCGCGCAAAGGCACGCCGTTGCGGCGCCAGAACCGCCCCCAGGCCAGCATCACGGCGGCGCCCACCTGCACCGACGGCCCTTCCCGGCCGGCCGATGCGCCTGCCGCCAGGCCCAGGAAAGTCAGCGGGATCTTCCATACCGTCTGGCGCGGCGATACCAGGCTGGACTGCGCCGGCCCGGGCGGCAGCGACAAGGCGCCGATGACCTGCGGAATACCGCTGCCGGCGGCATTGGGCGCCAGCCGCAGGGTCAGCCAGCGCAATGCGGCAAAGGCCAGCGGGATCAGCGCGAACGCCAGCCAGCCATGGCGCACCGTCCAGGCGCCGTTCCATTCGAGCGCCAGGTCGGCCAGCCAGGCGAATCCCAGCGAGACCAGTGCCACCAGCGCCGCGCCTCCCAGCAGCAAGCCCAGTTGCAGGCTCTTGCGCGACAGCCTGCCCAACTGGCGCAGTTTGCGCCGCGCCAGCCGGCGCGCGCGGGAACCAAGGCGGCGTAACGTATCAGCGGTCGGCATGCGGGGGCGTAGGGGTGGAAAGCCGCTTACCTTAACATCCGGCGGCGGCCACGGCCGCGCACGCAAAAACGCCCGGCACCGGGCCGGGCGTGATGCGCCTGCGGCGCCGTGCCGCTCAGGCGAAATTCTTGGCGGCGAAATCCCAGTTCACCAGGGCCCAGAAATTCTCCAGGTACTTCGGACGCGCATTGCGGTAATCGATGTAGTAGGCGTGTTCCCACACATCACAGGTCAGCAGGGGCTTGTCGGCCGTGGTCAGCGGCGTGGCGGCGTTGCTGGTGTTGACGATGTCGAGCGAGCCGTCCGGCTTCTTCACCAGCCAGGTCCAGCCCGAACCGAAGTTGCCGGCGGCCGACTTGTTGAAGGCTTCCTTGAAGGCGTCGAAGCTGCCCCACTTGGCATTGATCGCATCGGCCAGCGCGCCGCTCGGGGCGCCGCCCGCGTTGGGGGCCAGCGAATTCCAGTAGAACGTGTGGTTCCAGATCTGGGCCGCGTTGTTGAACACGCCGCCGGACGACTTCTTCACGATGTCTTCGAGCGAGGCGTTCTCGAACTCGGTACCGGGAATCAGGTTGTTCAGGTTGGTGACGTAGGTCTGGTGGTGCTTGCCGTAGTGAAACTCCAGCGTTTCCTTGGAGATGTGCGGCGCCAGGGCATCCAGCGCGTAAGGCAGGGGGGGAAGAGTATGTGCCATGTGGGGTTCCTTCTCTGTGTTGAGTGCACGATCAAGCGCAACCATTGTATCGGCAGTTTGCACGCGTGCTTGCGTTAACCCTGATCCGGCGCGGGGTTAACGTCGGCCTCGTCGCCGCGCGCGGCCAGCACCTGCACTTGGGCGCCGCCATGCGAGAACGTCACATCCAGCGACTGGCCCCGCGCCAACACGGCCGCATCGCGCAGGATGCGGCCGTGCTCGTCGCGCACGATGGCATAGCCGCGTGCCAGCGTGTGGCGGGGATCGAGGGCGCGCAAGTGGGCCGCGACAGCCGCCGCGCGCGCCTGGCTGGCCGCGAGTTGCCGCGTCTGCGCCTGGCCCAGGCGGCGCGCCAGCGCGTGCAGGCGCTCGGCGGCGCGCGCCGTATCGGGCGCGCAATGCGCCAGGCGTTGCGCCAGCAATCCGGCGCGCGCCGCGCGGCGTCCGTGCGGCGCGCGCCAGGCCGCGGCCAGGCGATGGCGCAGGGTATTCAGGCGCTCGGCCTGGTGGGCCAGCCGGCGAGCCGGCGATATCAGTTGCGCGGCGGCGCGGTCGAGCCGTTGCGCGGCCTGCTCCAGCCGCCGTTGCTGCCCGCGCGCCAGGCGCTGCGCCGCCTGGCCCACGCGACCGAGCAACTCCGCGCGCGGCACGCAGGCCAGCTCGGCGGCCGCGGTCGGCGTGGGCGCGCGCACATCAGCCACGAAATCCACGATCGTGAAGTCGGTTTCGTGCCCTACCCCGCTGATGACCGGAATGGCGCTGGCCGCCACCAGGCGGGCCAGGGCTTCATCGTTGAAGCTCCACAGATCTTCAATGCTGCCGCCGCCGCGCACCAGCAGCAGGGTATCGACCTCGTTGCGCGCGTTGGCCACCTGCAGCTGGACGGCCAGGCGGGCCGCCGCGTCGGCGCCCTGCACTGGCGCCGGGTAGAGGATCACCGGCACTTGCGGCGCGCGCCGGGCCAGCGCCGACAGCACGTCGCGCAGCGCCGCCGCGTGCGGCGAGGTGATGACGCCGATGGCGCGCGGCAACGCGACGGGCTGGCGTTTGGCGGCGGCGTCGAACAGGCCCTCGGCGGCAAGCTGCGCCTTCAGGCGCAGGAAAGCCTCGTACAAGTTGCCCAGGCCGGCGCGCCGCATGGCATCGGCCTGCAATTGGTAATCGCCGCGCGGCTCATAGAGCGACACCCGGGCCCGCACCTCGACCTGGTCGCCGGCGCGCGGCACGAAACCGACTGCCGAGGCGCGGCTGCGGAACATGACGGTGCGCACGGCGGCCCGGCTGTCCTTGAGGGTGAAATACCAGTGCCCCGAGGCAGCCTGCGTGAAATTGGAAATCTCGCCGCGAACCCACAACGCCGGGATGTTGCGCTCCAACAATTGGCCCACTGCTTGATTTAGCTGGGCAACTGTCATGATATCCCGCGCAAATACGTCGTTTCTTACGGGAAACTGTGCTGTCATAAGGCTTTCCAGGGGGATATCTGTCCACAGGGCTTGTCGGGCGGGCCTCGATGATATCTCAGCGCCGCTCATCCCAGCCGCCTGCCCGCAGCGCCAGCAAATTCGTCGCAAGTATCTGTTTTTTATATAGAAAAAACCCACCCACCGCTGCCCCGCTGGCCGCCAACCCAGCGCAAAACCAGCATTCATCCGTGTTTGGGGGGAGTTCTACACAGAATTATCCACAAAAACTGTGGATAGTTTGGGAGGCCCGCCGGCCTTGCCACGGTCCCGCTCCCCCCGTTACAGTTCGCCCTTGAATCGGGCGCCGCGCATCGCGGCCCTGCCTACCGGGAGCCTCTCTCTTGCTGTCCATATTCCGCGAAGCCGGCTGGCCGATCTGGCCGCTGCTCGCCACGTCCGTCCTGGGCCTGGCGCTGATCGTCGAACGCCTGCTGTCGCTGCGCCGCAGCCTGGTGGCGCCGCGCGGGCTGGCCGAACAGGTCATGGAAATGCAGCGCAACGGCCAGGACAGCCCCGAAGCGCTGGCCCGGCTGGAGCGTAATTCGCCGCTGGGCCGCATCCTCGCCGAAGTGCTGCGCCACCGGCACCAACCGCGCGACGACCAGCGCACCGCGGTCGAAGACGTCGGCCGCGCCGTCGCGCACGACCTGAACCGGTACATTCCGGCGCTTGGAACCGTGGCGGTCATCGCCCCGCTCATGGGCCTGTTCGGCACGGTGGTGGGCATGATCGAAATCTTCGGTTCGTATACCCCCGCCGGCGGCGATCCGGCCCAGCTGGCGCGCGGCATTTCCATAGCCCTGTACAACACTGCATTCGGCATCCTGATCGCCATTCCCGCCATGATCGCGCATCGCTACCTGCGCGGCCGCGTCGACGCGCTGCTCAACACCATGGAGCAGATCGCCGCGCGCGTGGCGCGCGCCGCCCGGCCGGAGGCCCGGCCATGAACTTCCGCGGGGCGCGCGGCGAGCGCGATGATCTCGAGATCAACCTGATCCCGCTGATCGACGTGCTGCTGGTCATCCTCATCTTCCTGGCCGCCACCACCTCGTTTGTCCGCTACACCCAGCTCAAGGTCGCCCTGCCCGAGGCCGCGGTCGAGCAGGACACGCCGCCGGCCATCGAAATCGCCATCAGCCGCGACGGCCGCTATGCCCTCAACGGCACGCTGGTCGATGCCGCCGATGCGTCCGCCATCGCCCAGGCCCTGGCGCTGGCGGCGGCGGGCAAAAACCAGCCCGTGCTGGTCATCAACGCCGACGCCCAGGCGACCCACCAGTCGGTCGTCAACGTCATGGAGGCCGCCCGCCTGGCGGGCATCGGCCGCGTCAACTTCGCCGCCCAGAACGCCCGGTGAAACCGCCCGCTTCCCGCGCCGCCTTCCCGCAGCGCCACTGGCAGCACGACGGCTGGCTGGCGACCCTGCTGCGGCCGCTGGCGGCGGTCACGCGCTGGCAGGTCGAGCGGCGGCGCGCCCAATACCTGTCCGGCCGCCGGCCCGCCTACCGCGCCCCCGTGCCAGTGGTGGTGGTCGGCAATATCTATGTAGGAGGCACCGGCAAGACGCCGGTGGTCATCGCCACGGTCCAGGCGCTGCGCGCGCGCGGCTGGACCCCCGGCGTCGTGAGCCGCGGCTATGGCACGCGCGTGGGGCCGCAGCCGCGGGTCGGCCAGGGAGAGCTCGAACCCGCCGACTACGGCGATGAGCCCGCGCTGATCGCCCACGCCACCGGCGCGCCGGTGGCGGTGCACCCGCGCCGGGCACTGGCGGCCCAGGCGCTGCTGGCCCGGCACCCGCAGGTGGATGTGATCATTTCCGACGACGGCCTGCAGCACCTGGCGCTGGCGCGCGATGTCGAAATCGCGGTGCAGGACGAGCGCGGCATCGGCAACGGCCGGCTGCTGCCGGCCGGGCCGCTGCGCGAGCCGGCCGCGCGCCTGGACACGGTGCATGCTGTCATCACGAACCGGCCGCGCCCGCCCGCTCCGCCGGCCGATCCCGCGCCGGACGGCGCCCCGCGCCGCGCCGACATGTGGCTCGAGCCGGACGCCGCCCGGCACCTGCAAAGCGGCGCCCGGCGGCCGCTTGCCGACTTCGCGCCGGGCCGGGCTTTCGCGACCGTGGCCGCCGCCGCCGGCATCGGCAACCCGGCGCGCTTCTTCACCACTCTGCGGGCGGCCGGTATCCGGCCTGACCCCAGCCTGGCCCTGCCCGACCACTACGACTACCGCCGCCCGCCGTTCGGCGCCATCGCCGCCGAAGCCATCCTGGTCACCTCCAAGGACGCCATCAAGTGCCGCGCGCTCGGCGACACGCGCCTCTGGGAAGTGCCAGTGCGGGCGCGCTTTTCCGATCCCGCCCTGTTCGACTGGCTGGCCGCGCTGGTGCGCGCGGCGGCCACGGCGCCAGGCGGCGCAAGCGCCGCCGGCGCGCATAAACTGCTTTAGAATCGCCCCATGGAATCCCGCCTACTCGACATTCTCGTGTGCCCGGTGTGCAAGGGCCGCCTCGACTACGACCGCGCGCAAGCCGAACTGATCTGCCGCGCCGACCGCCTGGCCTATCCGGTGCGAGACGGCATCCCGGTCATGCTCGAATCGGAAGCCCGTCCGCTCGACGGCGCGCGCCCCGAACCGGCGTGAGCCGCGCCGTGAGGTTCGTCGCCCTGATCCCGGCGCGCATGGCGTCCACGCGCCTGCCCGACAAGCCCCTGGCCGACATCGCCGGCAAGCCCATGGTGGTGCGCGTGGCCGAGCGCGCGGCCCGCTCGCGCGCGGCGCGGGTTTGCATCGCCACCGACGACGCCCGGGTCGAGCGAGCCGCCGCCGCGCATGGCCACGCCGCCCTGTTGACCCGCGCCGACCACCCCACCGGCACCGATCGCCTGGCCGAGGCGGTCGAGCAGCTCGGCCTGCCCGACGATGCCGTCGTGGTCAATGTCCAGGGCGATGAACCGCTGATCGACCCGGCGCTCATCGACGCCGTGGCCGAGTCGCTGCAGGCCCATCCGCAGGCCGACATCGCGACCTGCGCCTGCCCCCTGGCCGACGCCGAGGCCTTGTTCAATCCCAATGTGGTCAAGGTCGTATGCGGCGCCGACGGGCTCGCCCTGTATTTCTCGCGCGCGCCCATCCCCTGGGCGCGCGACGCGCTGGCCGGCGGCCAGCGGCTGCTGGCGCCGGGCCTGCCCGCCCTGCACCACATCGGCCTGTACGCCTACCGGGTGGCGTTCCTGCGGCGCTTCCCGACCCTACCGCAAGGCCCGCTGGAACGCTACGAAGCCCTGGAACAGCTGCGCGCGCTGGAGCACGGCCATCGCATCGTCGTGCACCGCACGCCGCAGGCCCCGCAGGCCGGGGTCGACACGCCGGACGACCTGGAACGCGTGCGAACCATCTATGCAAATGGGTTATAAGGGGTTTTCCCTTGATCCGCCCAGCCACAACGGCTGCTGCATTGCGGCATAATCGTCCCCGGCCATAAAAATTCCCAATCATTCAGGAGCACCCATGCGTCTCATCCTGCTCGGACCGCCGGGCGCCGGCAAAGGCACCCAGGCCGCATTCGTCACCCAGCACTTCGCGATCCCGCAGATCTCCACCGGCGACATGCTGCGCGCGGCCGTCAAGGCCGGCACGCCGCTGGGACAGGCGGCCAAGAAGGTCATGGACGCGGGCGGCCTGGTGTCCGACGACATCATCATCGGCCTGGTGCAGGATCGCCTGAAGCAACCGGACTGCGCCAACGGCTATCTGTTCGACGGCTTCCCGCGCACCATCCCGCAGGCCGACGCGCTCAAGAACGCCGGCGTGGCGCTCGACTACGTGGTCGAGATCGAGGTCCCCGAAGAAGACATCATCGAACGCATGAGCGGCCGCCGCGTGCACCCGGCCAGCGGCCGCAGCTATCACGTGCGCTTCAACCCGCCCAAGGCCGAAGGCCTGGACGACGTCACCGGCGAACCGCTGGTGCAGCGCGACGACGACCGCGAGGAAACCGTGCGCAACCGCCTGGCCGTCTACCAGAAGCAGACGCGCCCGCTGGTCGACTACTACGCCTCGTGGGCCGACGCCGGCGACGCCGCGGCGCCCAAGTACCGCAAGATCTCCGGCGTGGGCGCCGTCGACGAAATCAAGGCCCGCCTGTTCCAGGCGCTGGCAAGCTGAACCGGCATCGCCGCTTTCGCGCGCCGCGGCCCGCCGCGGCGCTCCGTTGAACACTTCCCGCTCAAAGAACCGACATGGAAATCGCGAACAAGGTATTCATCGTCACCGGCGGCGCGTCCGGCCTGGGCGCCGGCACGGTGCGCATGCTGGTGGCCAACGGCGCCAAGGTCGTCATCGCCGACCTGCAGGACGAACCCGGCCAGGCGCTGGCCGACGAACTGGGCCAGCGCTACGTGCACTGCGACGTCACCCAGGAAGCCGACGGCCAGCGCGCCGTGGCGGCCGCGCGCGAGCTCGGCGCGCTGTTCGGCCTGGTCAATTGCGCCGGCGTGGCGCCGGCCGCGAAGATCGTCGGCAAGAATGGCGCGCATCCGCTCGACCTGTTCCAGAAAGTCGTCTCGATCAACCTGATCGGCAGCTTCAACATGATGCGGCTGGCCGCCGAGGCCATGAGCGCCAACGCGCCGGAACCCACCGGCGAACGCGGCGTGCTCATCAATACCGCATCGGTGGCGGCCTTCGACGGCCAGATCGGCCAGGCGGCCTACGCCGCCTCCAAGGCCGGCGTGGCCGGCATGACCCTGCCTATCGCGCGCGACCTGGCCAAGGCCGGCATCCGCTGCATGACCATCGCCCCGGGCATCTTCGGCACCCCCATGATCTTCGGCATGCCCCAGGAAGTCCAGGACTCGCTGGCCGCCAGCATCCCGTTCCCGGCCCGCCTCGGCCGCCCCGAAGACTACGCCAAGCTGGTCCACAGCATCATCACCAACGACATGCTCAACGGCGAAACGATCCGCCTCGACGGCGCGATCCGCATGCCGCCCAAGTAACGCCTCCGCGCGCGGCCGCGCCCCCAGCCCGGCCGCGCGCACTTTCCCGTCCTCCCCATGGGTCTGTTCCGCTCGGCCGCCACCGTCAGCAGCTTCACGCTGCTGTCGCGCATTACCGGCCTGGTCCGCGACATCCTGGTCGCGCGCGCGTTCGGCGCCGGCCCGCTGACCGACGCCTTCTGGGTGGCGTTCCGCATCCCCAACCTGTTGCGCCGCCTGTTCGCCGAAGGCGCGTTCTCACAGGCCTTCGTACCCATTCTCGGGGCCGCGCGCACCGAGCGCAGTGACGCCGAAGTGCGCACCCTGCTCGACCGCGTGGCCCTGCTGCTGACGCTGGCCCTGATGGCTATCACGCTATTGGGCATCGTCGCCGCCCCCTGGGTCGTCACCGCCATGGCCAGCGGCCTGCGCGACGCAGCGCGCGGCACCGAATTCGGCGCCGCCGTCTGGATGACGCGGATGATGTTCCCGTACATCCTTTGCATGTCGCTGGTGGCGTTCGCCTCGGGCGTGCTCAACACCTGGCGCCGCTTCGCGGTGCCGGCCTTCACGCCCATGCTGCTCAACCTGTCCATGATCGCGGCCTGCCTGTGGCTGGCCCCGCGCATGGAAGTCCCCATCTACGCGCTGGCGCTCGGCGTCATGGCCGGCGGCGTCGCCCAGCTGGCCGTGCAGTGGGCCGCCCTGGCGCGGCTCGGACTGGTCCCGCGGCTGGCGACCAACCTGCGCCAGGCCTGGGGCGACCCCACCGTGCAGCGCATCCTCCGCCAGATGGCGCCCGCCACGCTGGGCGTGTCCGTGGCCCAGATATCCCTGCTCATCAACACCAACATCGCCACCTGGCTGGCGCCGGGCAGCGTGACCTGGCTGTCGTTCGCCGACCGGCTCATGGAGTTTCCCACCGCCCTGCTCGGCGTCGCCCTCGGCACGGTGCTATTGCCCAGCCTGTCGGCCGCCCACGCGCGGCAGGACGGCTCCGGCTATTCCGCGCTGCTCGACTGGGGGCTGCGGCTGGTGCTGCTGCTGGGCCTGCCGGCCGCGCTCGGCCTGGCGCTGCTGTCCGACGGACTGGTCGCCACGCTGTTCCACTATGGCGCCTTCCAGGCCCACGACGTGCAACAGACCCGCCTGGCGGTGGTGGCCTATTCGGCCGGCCTGATCGGCATCCTGGCGGTGAAGATCCTGGCGCCCGGCTTCTACGCCCAGCAGGACATCCGCACCCCCGTCAAGATCGCCATCATGGTGCTGGCGGCCACCCAGTTGATGAACCTGGCGCTGGTGCCCGCGCTGTCGCACGCCGGCCTGGCGCTGGCCATCGGCCTGGGAGCCACGCTCAATGCCCTGGCCCTGCTGGCTGGATTGCTGCGCCGCGGCGTCTATCGGCCCGCGCCGGGCTGGGGGGTATTCGCGCTGCGGCTGGTGCCCGCGCTGGCCGCCCTGGCCGCCATACTGCTGTACGCCGACCGGCGGCTGGACTGGCTCGCCCTGCAGCTCCAGCCCGGCCAGCGCGCCCTCTGGCTGGCCGCCGTGCTCGCCGCCAGCGCGGCCGCTTATTTCGGCGCGCTGTTCCTGTGCGGATTCCGTCCGCGCGACTTCGGCCGCCGCCGCGGCTGACCCTCCGCGCGCCCCAACCGTCGCATACTGGTTACAACGCCAGCAAAAAACAAAAAACTATGCGCAATCTATGTAATCTAAAGTAAAAAAAGCATTATTATTTAAGAATGCAATCGTTCGGCAGTCACTCGAGTTCGCTCATGGGGCCGGATCTCACCTCCAGCCAGGCGCCGCCGCTGTCAGACCAGGTCATCGACTGGCTGCTGCTGCTGCGCTCCGGGCGCGCGACCCAGCACGACTACGCCAACTTCCTGGCCTGGCGCAATGCCGATCCGCGCCACGACAGCGCCTGGCAGCAACTCACGGGCACGCTCGGCGGCGCCGCCTTCGGCCGGCTGGGCGACGCCTACCCGGCGGCCGGCTACCCGGCCCATTCGCCCCCCCTTCCTGTCGAGGCGGTATCGCAGACGCGCCGCCGCTTTCTGGGCGGCATCGCCCTGCTGGCGGCGGGCAGCGGTTCGGCTGCCTATGTGGGCAACATGTTCTTTCCGCTCGGCAGCCTGGCATCCGACGCAGCCACGGCCACGGCCGAGCGGCGCCGCTATACCCTGTCCGACCGCAGCGAACTGCTGCTCGATGCGCGCAGCCGGGTCGACCTGACCTTCACCGCCAATTCGCGCCACTTGCGCCTGCAGCAGGGCGCCGTGACCGTCACCGCGGCGCCGGACGACCGCCGGCCCTTCACCGTGCAGACCGCCGAAGGCATGATCCGCTCCTCCGGCAACCGCTATATGGTGCGGCAGCAGCCGCACCGCACCCTGGTGGTGGCGCACGACGAGCCGGTCGAAATCGAAACGCTGGCCGGCGCGCGCGACATCCTGCGTCCAGGCCTCGGCGTGCGCTTCGACTCCGTGCGCGTGGGCGTGCCGCGCGCCGAGCTGGCCGCCCAGGCCGCCTGGGAACGCGGCATGATCGACGCACGCGGCCAGCCCCTGGCCGAAATCGTCGAAGCGTTGCGTCCCTATTATCCTGGCACCCTGCGCGTCTCGATGGCCGCCGGCGGCCTGCCTGTCTCCGGCCTGTACCCGCTGGACGACGTCGACGTGACCCTGCAGTCGCTGGAAGACCGCATGCCCATCGACGTATGGCGCTTCATGCGCTGGTTCGTATCGATCGGCGTCGCCTCGGCTTAGGGGGCCGGCCCTGCGAGGCTGCTCGCAGCGCCGGCCTAGAGCAAAGCGCTTGCAATCCCTTCGATACTTGCTACAATATTGGACTTTGCCGAATTCACTTTAATATCGCAACATGGCCAATACCGCCCAAGCCCGCAAGCGCGCCCGCCAATCGGTCGCGCGCAACAAGCACAATTCCAGCCTGCGCTCGATGCTGCGCACCGCCATCAAGCGCGTTCGCCAATCCATCGCTGCCGGCGACAAGGCGGCGGCCAGCGAAGTGTTCCAGAAAGCCACCAGCGTGATCGACCGCGTGGCCGACAAGAACATCATCCACAAGAACAAGGCCGCTCGCCACAAGAGCCGCCTGGCTGCCGCCATCAAGGCGCTGGCCTGAGCCATTCTGCCGCCCCGCGCGCCGGGGCTGCATGAATACGGCAAAACAGAAGGATGCCCGCGGGCATCCTTTTGTTTTGGATTGCTTTCCCGGCTTCAGCTGGGAAAGGCCTCGCGCAGGGCGAACGTTGCCTGCTTGAAGACTCCCAGGTCGGTGCCCACGGCCACGAAGTGCATGCCCATTTCCAGGTAGCGGCGCGCATCGGCCTGCACGGGCGCCAGGATGCCCACCGCCTTGCCCTGCGCGCTGGCCCGCTCGTACAAGTGCCGGATCACTTCCTGCACCTCCGGATGCGCGGGGTTGCCGATATGGCCCAACGCGGCGGCCAGGTCCGACGGGCCAATGAAGATGCCATCCACCCCTTCCACCGCGGCGATCTCGTCGACTGCCTCGATGCCGGGCCGGCTTTCAATCTGCAACAGGACGCAGATATTGTCGTTGATGGTCTGCAAGTAATCCGGCACCGTGCCATACAGGTTGCTGCGCTGCGAGCCGGCCACCCCGCGCATGCCCTGCGGCGGGTAACGGGTGGCGGCCACCGCGCGCCGCGCGTCTTCGGCCGATTCGATGAACGGGATCAACAAGTTGTAGAAGCCGATATCCAGCAAGCGCTTGATCTGTACCGGGTCATTCCACGACGGCCGCCCGACCGGCGCGCTGGCGCTGCCCTGCAGGGCCTGCAGCTGCTGCAGGAACATCGGCACTTCATTGGGCGAGTGCTCGCCGTCCAGCAACAGCCAGTCGTAGTTGGCCAGTCCGGCCACTTCGGCGGTAATGTGGCTGGACATGCACATCCAGAAACCAATCAGCCGTTCGCGCGCCAGAATGCGTTGGCGGAAACGGTTGGGCAGTGGTGAATTCATGGAGAGTCCTTCGATGATGGAATCGGTCAATGGATTTCCGGTTCGCCGGCGCCAGCCTGCGGATGGCCGGTCTGCAGGAAATCGAAATCGCAGCCCGTATCGGCCTGGCCTATGTGCTTCAAGTAGAGCACGCCGTAGCCGCGCTCGAAACGCGGCGGCGGGGCCTGCCAGGCGGCCTTGCGGGCCGCCAGTTCCCCTTCCGGCAGTTGCACGTCCAGGCGCCGGTTGGGCACGTCCAGCGTGATCAGGTCGCCGTCGCGCACCAGGGCCAGCGGCCCGCCGACATACGACTCGGGCGCCACGTGCAGGACGCAGGCGCCGTAGCTGGTACCGCTCATGCGCGCATCGGAAATGCGCAGCATGTCGCGCACGCCCTGCTTGAGCAGCTTCTGCGGGATCGGCAACTGGCCCCACTCCGGCATGCCGGGCGCGCCTTGCGGGCCGGCATTCTGCAGCACGATCACGCTGTCGGCGTCGACATCGAGGGCGGGATCGTCGATGCGCGCCGCCATGTCGTTGTAGTCCTTGAAGACCACTGCCCTGCCGGTATGGGTCTGCAGGCGCGCCTCCATGGCCGGCGGCTTGATCACCGCACCATCGGGCGCCAGGTTGCCGCGCAGCACTGCCAGGCCGTCGCGCTCGACCAGGGCCTGGGCGCGCGGGCGGATCACGTCGTCATTGAACACGCGCGCCCCGGCGATGTTCTCGCCCAGCGTGCGGCCGTCGACCGTCTTCTGCTGCAGGTCGAGCAAGTCGCCCAACTGCACCAGCAGGGCGCGCAGGCCGCCGGCGTAATAGAAGTCTTCCATCAGGTACTTGCCGGCCGGCCGCAGGTTGGCCAGCACCGGCGTGCTGCGCGCCAGCCGGTCGAAGCGGTCGAGGTCGAGCGGGAAGCCGCAGCGGCGCGCCATGGCAATCAGGTGCACCACGGCATTGGTCGAGCCCGACAGCGCCAGCACCGTACGCACCGCGTTATCGAACGAGGCCGCGCTGAGCAGGCTGGACGGGGTGACATCCTCCCACACCATCTCGACGATGCGCTTGCCCGACAGGCTGGCCATCTGGGCATGGCGCGAATCCGGCGCCGGGATCGACGAGTAGCCGGACAGGCATAGTCCCAGCGCTTCGACCGCCGCCGTCATAGTGGAGGCCGTGCCCATGGTCATGCAATGGCCGGGCGAGCGCGCGATGCCGTCCTCGACACCCTGCCAGTCGGCCTCGGTGATGTTGCCGGCGCGCAGCTCCGCCCAGTATTTCCAGGTATCGGAGCCGGAGCCCAGCGTCTGGCCGTTCCAGTTGCCGCGCAGCATCGGCCCGGCCGGCACGAAGATGGTGGGCAGGTCCATCGAGGCGGCGCCCATCAGCAGCGCCGGCGTGGTCTTGTCGCACCCGCCCATCAGCACACAGCCGTCGGCCGGATACGAGCGCAGCAGTTCCTCGGTTTCCATGGCCAGCAAATTGCGATAGAGCATGGTCGTGGGCTTCTGGAACGGCTCGGACAGGCTCATGGCCGGCATCTCGACCGGAAAGCCGCCAGCTTGCCAGATGCCGCGCTTGACCTCTTCGACGCGCTGCTTGAAATGGCTGTGACAAGGATTGATGTCGCTCCAGGTATTGATGATGGCGATCACCGGCTTGCCCGCATAGTCGGAGCGGTGATAGCCCATCTGCGCGGTGCGCGAACGGTGGCCGAAAGAACGCAGGTCCTTGACGCCGTACCAGCGATGGCTGCGCAGGTCCTCGGGGCGCTTGCGCTTGGGTGTGTCGGTCATGATGTGGCGAAGTCCTTCTCTTGGTCGTGGGCCGGCGGGCGGCCGGGATGTCGGGGGGCGCCTTCAGGCGCCCAGCAGATAGGGCACGCCGCCGCGTTCGCATAACGCGCGCAGGCGCTGCTCGAGCGCGGCGGGAATCGGGATGCCGTCGCGCAGGCGGCGCGCGCGCTCGGCGGCCTCCGGTTCGCCGGCCACCAGCACAGGCTGCGCCGGATCGGCGGCGGGCGTGTCATGCAGCGTGTCGATCACGTCGTCCACGTCCTCCTCGAACGAGCCGGACTCGCGGAACGCATCCGGGTTCAGCGCCAGGAAGAAATGGCCGATATCGTCCGGCTCGCCCGGCCGCCGCACCGCCGCGTGGCGCGCCGCCATGGCGCTGCCGCCCAGCGTGCCGCCCAGGATCTGCGCCATGACCGCCAGGCCATAGCCTTTGTGGCTGCTCATCGCGGCCGTGCCGCCCAGCGGCGTGAGGCCGCCGTCCGGACGTTCGAAAATGTATTGCATGGCCTGCGCGGCGTCGGTCACGCTGCGCCCCTGGCCGTCGACCGCCCAGCCCTCCGGCAGGGTCCGGCCGTGAAAGTCATACACCTTGACCTTGTTGGCGGCCACCGTGGTGGTGGCCATGTCCAGCACGAACGGCTCGTTCTGCGCGGCCGGCGCGGCGAAGGCCAGCGGGTTGGTGCCCAGCATCGGCGCCGTGCCGCGCGTCGGCACCATGATGAGCGTGGTGGCGCTGCTGGTCACCAGGCCCACCGTGCCGCGCCGCACCGCGATGCGGGCGTAGACGCCGGCCGCGCCGAAATGATGCGAATTGCGCACCGCCACGGCGCCGACGCCATGGGCCAGCGCCTTGTCGACCGCCAGGTGCATGGCCTGCGCGGCCACCGGGTATCCCAGCCCGCCCATGCCGTCGAGCAGCGCGGTACAGACCGCATCGCGCACCACCCGCGGCCGCGCATCAATGCGCAGCGTGCCGGCGCGCAGCTTGGCCTCGTACGACGGCAGCATGGAAATGCCGTGCGAGTCGATGCCCAGCAGATCCGTCTCGGTCATCAAATCGGCCGTGGTAGCGGCCAGGTCATCGGCCATGCCCCAGGCCGCGAGCACCCTGATGATCTGCTCACGCACCTGCCCGGCGCGCACTCTTGCCACTTCCGTACTGCTGCCCTGCACTGCCTGTCTCCTTCGGGTCGCTGCCCGCTGCCCGGCTCCGCTCGCGGCGCAGCCGGCTGGTTGATATGCTGCCGGCGCCGCGCCGGCCCTAGTCCCGTTCGCGATCGACCAGCCGATGCCGGGCCTGGCCCAGGTGGAACTGCATGGCCACGCGCGCCCGTTCGCCGTCCTGTTCGCGGATGGCGCCGAGGATGGCCGCATGCTCGTCGGCCACCCGCTGGGCCCGCTGGCGCGAGCCCGTGCGCGTCAGGCTCAGCGTCAGCCGCATGAAGCCGCTGATCGATTCGTGGATGGATTCGAGCACGCCCAGGTAGTAGTCGTTGCCAGTGGCCTGCGCGATACTGGCGTGGAAGGCCAGGTCCGCCTCGGGCGAAACATGGCCATGCTCGAGCGCCTCGATGAAGGCCGCGTGCGCGTCGGCGATCTTGCGCAGTTCGTCGTCGGTGCGCCGCAGCGCCGCCAGGCGCGCCGCATCGCCCTCGAGCGCGACCCGGACCTCCTGTGCGCGCAGATACGCGCCTACGTTCTGCACGTCGCTGAAGGTCTTCAGGCGCGGCGCGGGCTGGTGGCTGACGAACGTGCCGAGGCCCTGGTGGGCCGTGACCAGGCCGTCGGCGCGCAGCCGCAGCAGCGCCTCGCGCACCACCGGCCGCGACACGCCGAAGCGTTCGCAGATTTCGTGCTCGGAGGGCAGCTTGTCGCCGACATTGAGACTGCCGTCGGCGATCTGCTCGAAGATCTGGCCATACAGCTGGTCGGCCAGCCGCACGCGCTGGCCGCGCTCCAGGACCAGCGTGCCGGCCTCCGGCGCCGCCGCGGCGGCCGCCGGCGCGCCAGCCGTTTTCTTGCGAATCACCTCACTCCCCTTCTTGTCCGTGCCACGAGACATCTATATACCACTGTGCGGGCCCGACGGGCGCCGCCGCCGGGCCGATCAGCCGCCCGGCGCCCCCTGGACGTTGACGTACAAGGCGTAGACCGAATGCGACGAGGCCATGAACAAGCGGTTGCGCGAGGCCCCGCCAAAGCACAGGTTGGCGCAGCGCTCCGGCAGGTGAATGTGGCCGAGCGGCTTGCCGCCCGGCGAAATGACCCGCACCCCGTCCTTGCCCTCGCCCATGCCCCAGCCGCACCACAGATTGCCGTCCGCGTCGCAGCGCATGCCGTCGATGGTGCCGCCCTGCGCGTCCAGGAACACGCGCCCATTGGCGGGACGGCCGTCGCCGCCCAGGTCATAGACGTGAATCAGGCGGTTCGGCGTGGCGCGCCCCTCGACCACGTATAGCAGCTTGCCGTCGGGGGAAAAGCACAGCCCGTTGGTGCCTTTCAGGCCGGTGATCATGGCCTCGCCCCGGCCCGTGGCCGCGTCGATACGGTAGACCGTGTGCGGCAGCTCGGCGACGGCCTTGCGGCCCTCATAATTGCCGCCGATGCCGAACGGCGGATCCGAGAACCAGATCGACCCATCCGCATGGCAGATGACATCGTTGGGGGAGTTCAGCGGCTTGCCTTCGTAGCTGTCCATCAGCACTGTGATCGAACCGTCGTATTCGGTGCGCGTCACGCGGCGTGTCAGGTGCTCGCAGGTCACCAGCCGACCCTGCCGGTCGCGCGTATTGCCATTGGCATAATTCGAGGGCTTGCGGAACTCGCTGACGGCGCCGGTTTCCTCTTCCCACTTCATGATGCGGTTGTTCGGGATGTCGCTCCACAGCAGGAAGCGGCCGTCGCCGAACCATACCGGCCCCTCGGCCCAACGCATGCCGGTGGCGATGCGCTCGACGCTGGCGTTGAAGAGCCGGTAGGCATCGAAAGCCGGATCGAGCGTCTCGATGGCCGGATCGGGATACGCGGCGGCAGGCTGCCAGGCTTGCGCCCAGCCCGGCAGGGCGGCGGCCGCGGCCGCGGCGGCGCCCGCCAGCAGGCGGCGGCGCGCCGGATCCGCCGGCGCGCCGGCCGGCAACGACTGCAGATCTACCTCAGGCATGGATGTCTCCTTGTTATTGTCAGAGCGCGCGGGGGCCGGCGGCAATCCCGGCCGGCGCCATGGTTCAGGCGGCGACGGCCTCCCGGTCCCATTCCAGCAGCGCGCGCGCCACCGGCGCCACGCGCTCGCGCTCCGCGGCGGACAAGCCCGTGAGCAGCGGCAGCATCGGTCCCATGTCGGCCACGCCGGCCAGCGTCACGGCATCGTGCAGCACGCGGATCGGGCTGATTTCGTCGCGGCAGTCCTCCAGCCCCAGGTAGCGCGCCCGCACTTGCTCGGCCTCGTCGAAGCGGCCTTCGTGCAACAGGCGCAGCAGGCGCATGGAGCCGCGCGGCGCCACGCACACCGAGCCCGAAGTGAAGCTCTTGAGCCCGAACTGGCGAAAGTGCGTGATGGCCGGACGCTCGCCGATGCCGCTGACCAGCCAGCGCGAATCCACCGCGGCGAGCAGGGCCGACAAGTACGGATCGTCGGCCGGGTCATCCCGCACCACGGCGTATTTCAGGGCCACGATGCGGCCCTCCTCGACCAGGCTGGCGACTGTCCGGGGCGCCAGGTAGCCGGCCGATTTGAGATACACCACCACGGGTTTGCCCAGCGCGTCGCTGAAACGGCGGATGCCGTCGGCCAGCCCCGCATCCGTGTACGGGAACGACATGGGCAGCAGCATGGCGGTCGGAAAGGCGCGCGAGCGCAGGATGGCCGCCTGGTCGATCAGCTTGCCGTAGTCCGGGCCGGCCGATGGCAGCACCCAGGTGTCGTCGCCGGCGGCCTCGGCCAGGAAATCGACCAGGCGCGCGTATTCACTGACCGCCACGTTGTAGAAATTGGCATTGCCGCCGTACATGACATTGCGCACGCCGCCCTGCTCCAGATGGCGCAGCAACGCCTTGTTGGCCGCCGTGTCCAGCGACAGGTCGGGCTTGCGCGCCAAGGGCGGCACGGCGATGACGGAACGCTGCAAGTCGGCGGCAGTGACCGGGGTGGTTTTCATGCGGGACTCCTGGAAAGCCTGGGTTATCGGGTGAAAGCTTGAAAAAAGTATACTTGGTTGACAAGTAAAAGCTCAATACCTATATTTGTTTTACAAGAAGGATCGCCCATTGCAAAGATGCGCGGCAACGCGCACAGAGGAGGCACGACATGCTTGTCAATTTTTCTGCCCGCCGCCTGCTGGCCGGGCTGGGTCTCGCCGCCACGCTGCTGGGCGGCGCGGCGGCGGCCGCCGACGCCTATCCCGGCCGCCAGGTCACCATCCTGGTGCCGTTCCCGGCGGGCGGCACTACCGACATCGCCGCGCGCGTGGTGGCCGCCGAGCTGGGCAAGCAATGGAAGCAGCCGGTCGTCGTGGAAAACCGCGCCGGCGCCGGCGGCAACGTCGGCACCGCCGAGGCCGCCCGCGCCAAGCCCGACGGCTACACCTTGTTGATGGGCACCGTCAGCACGCACGCCATCAACCAGTCGGTCTATGCACAGTTGCCCTACGACCCGGTGCGCGACTTCACCCCCGTGACCCTGGTGATTCCCGTGCCGAACATCCTGGAGCTCAATCCCGCCTTCGCGGACCGGCACCAGATCCGTTCGGTGGCGGACCTGGTCGCCTACCTGAAGGCCAACCCCGGCAAGGTCAACATGGCGTCCACGGGCAACGGCACGTCCACCCATTTGTCGGGCGAACTGTTCCAGGCCATGACCGGCACCAAGATGACGCACGTGCCCTACAAGGGCAGCAGCCCGGCCCTGACGGACGTCATGAGCGGTTCGGCCGACCTGATTTTCGACAACCTGCCGTCTTCCATGGGGTTCCTCAAGGCCGGCAAGCTGCGGCCGCTGGCGGTCACCACCACGGAGCGGTCGCCCGCGCTGCCGGACGTGCCGACCATGGCCGAGGCCGGCGTGGCGGGCTACGACGCATCGAGCTGGTTCGGGCTGCTGGCGCCGGCCGGCACGCCGCCGGCCATCGTCGAACAAGTGCAGCGCGACGTGGCCGCCATCCTCAAGCAGCCGGCAGTGCGCGAACGCTTCGCCGCGCTGGGCGCCGTGCCTTCGGGCAATACACCGGCGCAGTTCAAGCAGCTCATGGCCGACGAGACCGCCAAGTGGGCCAAGGTGGTCGAACAATCCGGGGCCCGGGTCGACTGACCGGGCGCCCCGCCGGGTTTCCCAAGCCGCCGGAGCGCGTGGCCGGCGGCCTTTCCAACAACACGCGCACCAGGAGACATCGTGAATAAACTGATCTGCGCCATCGCCGCCGCCAGCCTTGCCGTGCTGGGCGGCACCGCCGCCCACGCGGCGTCCTATCCGGACAAGCCCGTCACGATCATCGTGCCCTTCGTGCCCGGCGGCTCGTCGGACATCACCGCCCGCTCGGTCATGCCGGGCCTGCAGAAAATCCTCGGGCAGAGCTTCGTGGCCGAGAACAAGCCCGGCGCCAACAGCGCCATCGGCGCCCAGGCGCTGGCACGCGCCCCGGCCGACGGCTATACCATGATGGTCGGCTCGATCGGAACCTTCGCCATCAACGAAGCCTTGTACAAAGAGCTGGCCTACAACCCCAGCAAGGATTTCCAGTACCTGACCCAGGCCGTGCGCAACCCCAACATCCTGGTGGCGCCGCCCTCGTTCCCGCCCAACACCGTGGCGGAACTGGTCGAGTACGCCAAGAAGCATCCCGGCGAAGTGACCTACGCCTCGTCCGGCACGGGTTCTTCGGATCACCTGTCGGCCATCCTGTTCCGCCAGCGCACCGGCACCACCGGCGTGGACGTGCCCTACCGCGGCGGCGCGGCCGCCATCGCGGATCTGCTGGGCGCCCAGGTGAACGTCTCGTTCCAGAACCTCGGCGCGGTGCAGAAACATGTGCTGGCCGGCAAGCTCAAGGCCCTGGCCATCACCGGCGACGCGCGCGTGCCCGAACTGCCCGACGTCCCCACGCTCGGCGAAGCCGGCATCAAGGACATGGTGGTGTACTCATGGCAGGGGTTCGCCGTGCCCAAGGGCACGCCGGCCCCGGTGGTCAAGACGCTCTCGGACGCGTTGCGCACCACCTTGCGCGAGCCCGACGTGACCAAGACCCTGCAGGGCCTGGGCTTCGAAGTCGTGGCCAGCTCCCCGGAAGAATTCGCCGCGTTCCAGCAGGCCGAGGTCAAGCGCTGGAAGGAGGTGATCACCAAAGGCGGCATCCAGTTGCAATAGCCTGGCGCGGGGCCGGCGCGGCCACGCTGCCGCCGCGCCCCCGAATCAAGTAGCATTTGCATTTTCCCACCTCCACTCCGCAACGACATGACCACCAAGCACCGCATTCTCCAGGTCGGCTCCCTGTCCGGCTCTCCTTCGGCCAACCAGCGCCTGGCCGAAGGCTACGACGTTCTCGAACTCTGGAAACATGCCGACCGCAAGGCGGCGCTGGCCGAACATGGCCAGGGCATCACGGCCATGGTCACCTCGGCGTCGATCGGCGCCGACGCCGAGCTCATCGCCGCCCTGCCCGACCTCAAGGCCATTTGCAGCTGGGGCGTGGGCTACGAAACCATCGACGTACAGGCCGCCCGCCAGCGCGGCGTGCTGGTCAGCAACACGCCCGACGTGCTGACGGACTGCGTGGCCGACCTGGCCTGGGGCCTGATGATCGCCGGCGCGCGCCGCATGAGCCTGGGCGACCGCTACGTGCGGGCCGGCCGCTGGGGCCAGGTGCATGGCAGCATCCCGCTCGGCATCCGCGTCAGCGGCAAGAAGCTCGGCATCGTCGGCCTGGGCCGCATCGGCCAGGCCATCGCGCGGCGCGGCGACGGCTTCGACATGCAGGTGCGGTACCACAACCGCCGCGAACGCGGCGACGTGCCGTACGGCTACGAAGCCTCGCTGGTGGAACTGGCCCGCTGGGCCGATTTCCTGGTGGTGGCCACGGTGGGCGGCGCCGGCACGCGGCACCTCGTCAACAGCGCGGTCATCGAAGCCCTGGGCCCCAAGGGCGTGATCGTCAATATCGCGCGCGGCCCGGTCATCGACGAACAGGCCCTGGTGGCCGCCCTCGAAAGCGGCAAGCTGGGCTGCGCCGCGCTCGATGTGTTCGAATACGAACCCAATGTGCCGGACGCGCTCAAGGCCAGCGACAATACCGTGCTGCTGCCGCACATCGGCAGCGCCACCTACGAGACCCGCCTGGCCATGGAAGACCTCATGCTGGAGAACCTGCAGGCCTATTTCCAGACCGGCAAGCTGGTGACCCCGGTCGAGTGACGGGCACGCGGCCGCTCGGCGGCCACCGCACAGCAAAAAGCCGCGAATCCCTCGCGGCTTTTTGCTGTGCGGCCCGTCAGATTTCGCGCTCTTCGGTCTTGAGCTTGTTGTCGTGGGCGAAATCCACCACGAACTTGTAGGCCAGCGGTTCCAGGTCGCGCAGGCGCTGGTCGACCACGATGCCGCGCACGCCGTCGATCATGACCGGCAGCACATAGGGCGAATAGGTGAGATGGCTGCCGGAGGATCCCGGGGGACGGAACTGGGCCATCACACCGGCCAGCCGCTCGGCCCAGTCGCTGGGACGGAACCGGGCGCCGCTTTCGGTGACGCCGTGGATAACGAATTGTTTGACGCGATTTGGCATGAATTTTTCACTGCGGGCGGCGCGCGCGGAGCCTGGATCGGCCGCGCACCAAAGATGCGACCCGCGCCGCGAATTGTATATGATTGGTCTTTTGGCTTCGCCCCTTCCATCATGACACCTCCCACGCCCCAGAACGGCCCCTTGCGGCACTTCCTGCAGTTCAAGGACTTTTCCTCCGCCGAGATCGCCTATGTGCTCGAGCGCGCCCGCCTGATCAAGGACAAGTTCAAGCGCTACGAGCCGCATATGCCGCTGCACGACCGTACCCTGGCCATGGTGTTCGAGAAGGCCAGCACCCGCACCCGGGTGTCGTTCGAGGCCGGCATGTACCAGATGGGCGGCTCGGTCATCAACCTGACCTCCAACGATTCGCAGCTGGGCCGCTCCGAGCCCATCGAAGACACCGCGCGCGTCATTTCCCGCATGGTCGACATCGTCATGATCCGCACGTTCGAGCAGACCCGCATCGAACGCTTCGCCGCCCATTCGCGCGTGCCGGTCATCAACGGCCTGACCAACGAATTCCACCCATGCCAGATCCTGGCCGACCTGTTCACCTACATCGAGCACCGCGGCCCGGTCGCCGGCAAGACGGTGGCCTGGATCGGCGATGCCAACAACATGTCGTACACCTGGCTGCAGGCCGCCGAAATGCTGGGCTTCACGCTGCACGTTTCCACGCCGCCCGGGTACGAGCTCGATGCGACGCGCGTGGGCCAGCCGCCCGCCGGCGTGCTGCGCCAGTTCGCCGACCCCATCGAGGCCTGCCGCGGCGCCCACCTGGTCACCACCGACGTCTGGACCAGCATGGGCTATGAAGCCGAGAACGACGCGCGCCGGGCCGCTTTCGCCGACTGGTGCGTGGACGCCGAAATGATGGCCGCGGCCGACCCGCAGGCCGTCTTCATGCACTGCCTGCCGGCCCACCGCGGCGAGGAAGTCACCGGCGAAGTCATCGACGGCCCGCAGAGCGTGGTCTGGGACGAGGCCGAAAACCGCCTGCACGTGCAGAAGGCCCTGATGGAATTCCTGCTGCTCGGCCAGATCGACTGAGCTTCCGGCGGCGCCTGGCGCCCACACACCTCCCGGTAAAGGTGTCTGACACCCCAGGGGTATCAGACACCTGCCGGACGATCTCGAACACCCCGCCCCGGGCCTTCCGTCCCCCGCCCGCAAAAGCGGTAAAATGCCGGGTCGAACCGCATCGGGCGCGGCACGCTGCCGCCCTGCCCCCGTCAGTCCGTAGGCGCTTTAGATCACACAATGACCACTATTCTCCCCAACCTTCCTGTCGGCCAGAAGGTCGGCATCGCTTTCTCCGGCGGCCTGGACACCAGCGCGGCGCTGCTCTGGATGCGCAACAAGGGCGCCATTCCGTACGCCTATACCGCCAACCTGGGCCAGCCGGATGAGTCCGACTACGATGCCATCCCGCGCCGCGCCATGGAATACGGCGCCGAGAATGCCCGCCTGATCGACTGCCGCGCGCAACTGGTGGCCGAAGGCATCGCCGCGCTGCAGGCCGGCGCGTTCCATATTTCCACCGCGGGCATCACGTACTTCAACACCACGCCCATCGGCCGGGCCGTCACCGGCACCATGCTGGTGGCCGCCATGAAGGAAGACGGCGTCAACATCTGGGGCGACGGCAGCACCTACAAGGGCAACGACATCGAGCGCTTCTACCGCTACGGCCTGCTCACCAACCCCGACCTGAAGATCTACAAGCCCTGGCTCGACCAGCTGTTCATCGACGAACTGGGTGGCCGCGCGGAAATGTCCGAATACATGCGGCAGGCCGGCTTCGACTACAAGATGTCGGCCGAGAAAGCCTATTCGACCGACTCCAACATGCTCGGCGCCACCCACGAAGCCAAGGATCTCGAACACCTGGACTCCGGCATCAAGATCGTCAAGCCGATCATGGGCGTGGCCTTCTGGCGCGACGATGTCGCGGTCAAGGCCGAGGAAGTCACCGTGCGCTTCGAGGAAGGCCAGCCGGTGGCCCTGAACGGCGTCGAATACAGCGACCCGGTCGAGCTGATGCTCGAGGCCAACCGCATCGGCGGCCGCCACGGCCTGGGCATGAGCGACCAGATCGAGAACCGCATCATCGAAGCCAAGAGCCGCGGCATCTACGAAGCCCCGGGGCTGGCGCTGCTGTTCATCGCCTACGAACGGCTGGTCACCGGCATCCACAACGAAGACACCATCGAGCAGTACCGCGAGAACGGCCGCAAGCTGGGCCGCCTGCTGTACCAGGGCCGCTGGTTCGACCCGCAGGCCATCATGCTGCGCGAGACCGCCCAGCGCTGGGTGGCGCGCGCCATCACCGGCGAAGTCACGGTCGAGCTGCGGCGCGGCAACGACTACTCCATCCTGAACACGGTCTCGAACAATCTCACGTACAAGCCCGAGCGCCTGACCATGGAAAAAGGCGAGTCCACCTTCTCGCCCGCCGACCGCATCGGCCAGCTCACCATGCGCAACCTGGACATCACCGATACGCGGGACAAGCTGTTCACCTACGTGCAGACCGGCTTGCTGGCGCCCTCCGCCGGGGCCGCGCTGCCGCAGCTGAAGGACGCCAAGAAGTAAACGCGCTGCCTGGCCGCGCTGTTGCAAAGGGCCCGCCGTTGATCGGCGGGCCCTTTTCGCTGATGCCGCAGGCAGGCCCGGCCGGCCCTGCCGCATCGGCTTTTTCGGTCAGATCTCGACCTGCATTCCCATCTCGACCACGCGATTGGGCGGGATCTTGAAGAATTTGGTGCTGCGCGTGGCGTTGCGCGCCATGAACGAGAACATCGCGCGCCGCCAGCCCAGCATGGCGGGCTTGCGGCCCGCCACCACGGTCTGCCGCGACAGGTAATACGAGGTCCGCATGGGCTCGAGGTCGATCTCCGGATACGCCTCGGCCACCTGGCGCAGCACTTCGGGCACATCGGGATCTTCCTTGAAGCCATAGTGCACCACCACCTGCCAGCACGACGGGCTGACCCGCTGCAGCTCGAAGCGCTCTTCCGGCGCGGCATAAGGCACATCCGCCACCCGTATCGTCAGGAACAGGACGTGCTCGTGCAACACCTTGTTGTGCTTCAGGTTGTGCAACAACGCCGCGGGCACCACGCCCGGACTCATGGTCATGAAGATCGCCGTGCCGGGCACCCGCGCCGGCGGGAACTCCTCGAGCTGGGCCATGAATTCCTTGAGCGGCTGGCGGTCGCGCTGCTGCAGTTCGGCCAGTAGGTAGCGGCCGCGCCGCCAGGTCATCATCAGCGTGAATACCACTATCCCCACCAGCAAGGGCAGCCAGCCGCCTTCGTGGATCTTGAAAATGTTGGCGCCGAACAGCAGGATGTCGACCACCAGCAGCAGGCCCAGCACGGCCAGCCACAGCGCCCGCTTGCCGCCCGAGGCGCCGCGCGGCAATACCGAAAAAGCCAGGATCGTGGTCGTCAGCATGGTGCCGGTGACGGCGAACCCGTAGGCAGCCGCCAGGTTTTCGGAATCCTGGAACAGGGCGACCAGGATCAGGACGGCGACCAGCAGCAGCGCATTGACCTGAGGCAGGTAGATCTGGCCTTTCTCGATCGCGGAGGTATGCAGGATCTGCATGCGCGGCCAGAAGCCCAGTTGCACCGCCTGGCGCGTCACCGAATACGCGCCGGAAATTACCGCCTGCGACGCCACCACCGTGGCGATGGTGGCCAGCACCACCAGCGGCACCAGGCCCCATTCGGGCGCCATCAGGAAGAACGGGTTGCGAATGGCCTGCGGCTCGCGCAGCAGCAGCGCGCCCTGGCCGAAGTAGCACAGCACCAGCGCCGGCAGCACCATCGCGAACCAGGCACGCCGGATGGCCGGCCGGCCAAAGTGCCCCATGTCGGCATACAAGGCCTCGGCGCCCGTCAGGGCCAGCACCACCGCGCCCAGCAGCAGGAAGCTGCCGAGCGGGAAGTCGACCACGAAACGCACCGCCCACACCGGATTGAGCGCAGCCAGCACCTCGGGCGCTTGCCAGATCTGCCAGCCGCCCAGCACCGCGAGCGTGGCGAACCACAGGGCCATCACCGGCCCGAACAGCTTGCCCATGGCGCCGGTACCATGCGACTGGATGGCGAACAGACAGACCAGCACCGCCAGCGAAATGGGCACGACCCAGGGGTCGAGCGTGTGCGAGACAATGCCGATGCCCTCGATGGCCGACAGCACCGAGATGGCCGGCGTGATCATGCTGTCGCCGTAGAACAGCGAGGCGCCGAATATGCCCAGCACCACCAGCAGCCAGCGCGACCGCCCCTGCCGGCCGCGCACCGCCAGTTCCAGCAGCGCCAGGGTGCCGCCTTCGCCGCGGTTGTCGGCGCGCAGCACCAGCGTCACGTACTTGAACGACACCACCAGCATCAGCAGCCAGAACAGGATCGACAGCACGCCCAGGATATGGTCCGGCTCGAGGTCGGCAAAGCCGACCAGGCAGGCGCGCAGCGTATACAGCGGGCTGGTGCCGATATCGCCGTAGACGACGCCCAGCGCGCCCATGATCAGGGCGGCTTTCGAAGACGGGTTGTGGCCATGCGGCGCCGCGGCGCCCGGGAGTGTCGGTGTCATGATGCGCGGTCGTGGCGGGTCAGTTGCGCCCCTTTGCGGGGGCCGGGAAAGACGACGGACAAGCGGGTGCCGGGGTATTCGGGCCGGCTGGTGAGTTTCCACCAGGCGCCATGGGCGTGGGCAATTTCGCGCACGATCGCCAGGCCGAGCCCCGACCCTCCGGCCGTGCTGCCCGGCGAACGGTAGAAGGCCTCGAACACGCGTTCATGCTCGTCGCGCGGAATGCCGGGCCCGTCGTCCTCGACAGTCAGGGACGGCGGGTTGACGCCCACCGTCAGGGTGATGCGCCCGCCCCCCTTGCCGTAGCGCACCGCGTTGTCGATCAGGTTGCCGAGCAACTCGTCGAGCAGCAGCGGATCGCCGTCGATCCAGACCGGATGGTCAGGCGCGGCCAGGTCGATCTCGAACTGCGCGGCGCGCGCGTGGGGTATCCATTCGGCGCCGCTGGCGCGCACCCATTCGCACAGGTCGATGCGCACGAAGCTGTCCTGCGGCCGGGCGTTGGGATCGGAGCGCGCCAGCACCAGCAGCTGCTGCCCCAGCCGGATCATGCGGTCGCTGACTGCCTTGATGCGCTCGGCGCGGGCCCGCACGTCGTCCGGCAACGGCCGTGCCAGCATCAATTCCGATTCCATGCGCAGGCCGCTCAGCGGCGTGCGCAACTGGTGCGCGGCATGGCCGATAAAGCGCCGCTGCGCCGCCAGCGAGGCATCCAGCCGCAGCAGCAAGTCGTTGGTGTGGGTGACCAGCGGTTCGATCTCGACCGGCACGCCCGCCACTTCAAGCGGCTGCATGTCATCAATGGAGCGCTGGCGGATCTCGTCGGAGAGGTGGTTCACCGACCGCAGGCCCGAGCGCACGCCCTGCACGATGACACCGGCGAACACCGCCACCAGGATGGCCTGGCCGACCACCATCAGCCAGAAGAAATCCTCGAGCATCCAGCCCGCCATATCGAGCTTGTGGCTGATGACCCAGGTGGCGAGCAAGTCCAGCGCCACCAGCAGCAGGATCGGCGGCAGCAGCCGCAGCACCAGGTAGCGCGCCAGCGAGCCGCGCGGCAGGCTCCAGCGCGCGGCCGATGGCGTGGCGGAATCGCGGGAAGAAGTGTCCGGCATGGAAGGAGGCGCCGGCCGGGCGGGAGGGTGCGCAGGCCGGCGCGAGGCGTTCACGCCGGGTCTGCGTCCAGCATGTAGCCGAATCCGCGCACCGTCTGGATGCTGGCGCCCGTGCCTTCCAGGCGCTTGCGCAGCCGATAGACGTAGACCTCGACGGCGTTCTCGCTGAAATCGGCGTCCCAGGCGGACAGGGAATTGACGATCTGGCGCTTGGTGACCACGCGGCCGGCACGGGCCATGAGCATTTCCAGCACCGAGAGCTCGCGCACCGAGAGCGACAGGCGCTGGCCATTGGCGCGCACTTCGCGGCCGACCGTGTCGAAAGTGAGCGTGCCGGCCTCGATCAGGGGCTGCGCCTGCCCGGCGCGCCGGCGCCCGAAGGCGCGCACGCGGGCGGCCAGCTCCGGCAGGTCGAAAGGTTTGGTGACGTAATCGTCGGCGCCGGCATCCAGCCCGGCCACGCGGTCGTCCAGGCCATCCCGGGCGGTGACGATCAGCACCGGCACCTGGTTGCCGTCGTGGCGCAATTCGCGCAGCACATCGAGCCCGCTGCGGCCCGGCAGGTTGAGGTCGAGCAGCAGGAGGTCGTAGGTTTGCCCCGCCAGGGCGCCCAGGACCTTGTCACCGTCGGTGAGCCAGTCGACCGCGTAGCCTTGGTCGGCCAGGAACTCCTGGAGGGCGTGCCCCAGGGTCGTGTCGTCTTCGATTACAAGAACTCGCATGCGGCGATTCTAGCGCGAAGACGGCCCGGACGGGTAACGGCGCCCGCGCTCAGGGTGCCGGCGCGGACGCGGCGCCCGCGGCGGCCAGCGGATTGCCCGCCGCGGCGCCCGGCGCCCCGGCCTGCGGCGCGGGGGTCGTGATGAAGCCGATGCGCGCCAGTCCGGCCCGACGCGCCGCCGCCATCACCTTGGCCAGCGTCTCGTAGCGGGTGTTCATGTCGGCGCGGATGCGGATCTCGGGCTGCGGCTTGCCCTGCGCCAGCGCCAGGAAGCGGTTGGGCAGGTCTTCCAGGGCGACCGGCTGTTCGTCCAGGAACAGCGTGCCGGCCGGGTCGATGGCCAAATCCACGCTCTTGGGCTCTTCCTGGATCTGCTCGGCGCTGACCTGCGGCATGTTGATGCGGATCGAGTGCGCCATCAGCGGCGCCGTGATGATGAAGATCACCAGCAGCACCAGCATGACGTCGATCAGCGGCACCATGTTGATTTCCGACACGGTGTGGCTGCCCGAACCCTTGCTGTCGAAGCTGCCGAAAGCCATTATTGGACTCCCCGGCCGGCCGCGGGCTGGCCCTGGCGGCGCAGCGCGCGCACCTTGCCGTCGGACAACACCACCTGCTGGCCCGTGCTCAGGAACGCGAACAGGTCATGCGCGAACGCGTCCAGGCGCGACAGGAACACCCGGTTGCTGCGCACGAAGGTGTTGTAGGCCAGCACGGCCGGGATGGCGACCGCCAGCCCCAGGCCGGTCATGATGAGGGCCTCGCCCACCGGGCCGGCGATGCGGTTGATGGTCACGCCGTCGGCCAGGCCGATGCCGACCAGCGCGTGGTACACCCCCCACACCGTGCCGAACAGGCCCACGAACGGCGCCGTCGAACCCACCGACGCGAGCACCGTCAGGCCGTTCTCGAGCTTGGCGGTCTCCTCGTCGATCACCTTGCGCATGGTGCGCGTCACGAATTCGCCATTGGCGCCGCTTTCCTCGAGCTTGGTGGCGCCGAACTTGGCATGATGCGCCTGCGCGTGCATGGCATGGCTGGTCAGGTGGGAGAACGGATCGCGCGCTCCGTGCGTGACGATTTCATTCTCGACCTGCTCCAGCGAGCTGGAATTCCAGAACTTGTTGAGGAAGTCGGCCGATCGGCGCCGCATGCGCAGGTTGCTGACCACCTTCACCAGGATCAGGTACCAGGTCACCAGCGACATGATGATCAGGATCGCGAACAGTGCCTTGCCCACGAAGTCGCTCTGCGCCACGAAGTGCAGGAAGCCCATGTCGGCCGGGACGGGCAGCGGCGGCGGCAGCGCCGCGGCGGCCTGCTGGGCCGCATCGGCCGCCTGCGACAGCGCCGGGGCGGCCTGGTTCACGGCTTCGGCGGCCTGCTGCGCGGCCGGCGCGACACCGGCGGCCGCGGGCGCGGCGGAGGCGGCCGGGGCCGCGGCGGCGCCCTGCCCGGCGGGCGCGGTGGCCGCCTGCGCCACCAGGATGGCGTTATGCATAGCGTTGGACATCTCAGTTCCTCATCACGAAATCGAACGGTAATTTGGCTTTGGCCGGATACGCCACGCCATTGCGGGTCAGGGGCTTGAAGCGCGCCTTGCGCGCGGCGGTCAGGGCGGATTCATCGAGCCGCGAATAGCCCGACGACTGGGCGACCGAGGCCCGCTCGACCAGCCCCTGCGTATTGATTTCCACCAGCACCACGACGCGGCCTTCCTCGCGCAGGCGCTTGGAGACCATGGGATACACCGGCAGCGGCCGCCGCCCCAGGTACTCGACGCTGGACACCATGATGGGCTCGTCCGGCGGCGGCCCCTGGCGGGGCGCGGCGTTCTGCTGGGCGCCTTCGGGCGCGCCGGTGGGCGGCGTCTCGGGCTTGGGCTTGGGCGGCTCGACCGGCTTCTCGACCTTGGGCTTGGGTTTTGGCTTGGGTTTCGGCTTGGGCTTGGGCTTCGGCTTGGGCGCGGGCTCCGGCGCCTTCTCGACCACCGGCTCCGGTTCGGGCTCGGGTTCGACCACGGGCTCGGGTTCGGGCTCGATCACCGGTTCGGGTTCAGGTTCAGGTTCAGGCTCCGGCTCGGGCGGCGGCTCGGGTTGTGGCGGCTCTTCGGCTTTGGCGACCTGCGGCAACGGCGCCTCGATTACGCTGACCATCACCGCTTCGGGTTCGAGCAGCTTCGGCGGGCTTTCTTCGGGCATCCAGTAGATTGCCGCCACCACCGCCATGTGCGCTGCCAGCACCGTGAGGCCGGCGCCAGCGCGTAAAGCCAGGGAAGACTGCGAAGAAGCGGACCAACCGTGATGGGAACGAGGCATGAATCAGCCGAAAAGCATCAATGTCGGCCGGCCGCGCAACCGGCACCACGCCGGGAAACGCCGGGGCCGGCAAATTCCAAGTCCGACATATTATATTAAATGCGAATGATTCGCACATACTTTCTAATCGGGCCTGAAAGCCAATCAATCCCGCGCCTTGCCCGCCTGCGCCGCGCGGTCGATGTGGCCGAGGTCGCGTTGCGGATCGAGGCGGTCGCGCACGCGTTGCTTGAGCGCCTTGGCGTCGGGGAACCCGCCGTCGACGGCGCGGTCCCAGATCAGGGTGTCGTCGTAATGGATCCGGAACACGCCTCCCGTGCCCGGCGCCAATGCCACCGCGCCGAGGTCGGTGCCGAAAGTGGATAGCAGTTCTTGCGCCATCCAGGCGGCCCGCAGCAACCACTGGCATTGGGTGCAATAGGTAATGGTGATACGGGGAAGGTTCGATGCATTCATGAAACGCTCCGGGCATGGCCAGCGGGCGCCGCTTGCCGGCGCCCCAGGCGCCAGTATGCGGGCATGCCGGCGTGGCGGACAACCGCCCCGCTGCCGCGCCGCAGCAATCGATGCGGATTCGCAATACAATGCGAGGCAAGCGCCCCGTTCCCCGGGCGCGCCCTGCCTGCCCTTGCCCACGGCAGGCGGTCCCGGCCGCGGGCCCCGCCCGTCCAGCCCCTGCGCCACCGGTCGGCCCGCGCCGCCCCCTGGTCCCCGATATGTCTGGTAGTTCCGCCAATTCCTTCCTGCGCAATCTGTGCAGCCTGCGCTGGCTGGCCATCGCCGGCCAGGCCGCGACCGTGCTGGTCGCCAGCGAACTGCTGGACCTGGAGCTGCCGCTCGTGCCGCTCTGGAGCGGCGTCGCCGTGCTGGTGGCGTTCAACCTCTATGCCAGCGTGCGCGTGCGCCGCAGCCGCCGCGAAATCGGGCCCGGCACCGCGTTCGCGCACCTGCTGGTCGACATCGCGGTACTGGCCTGGATGGTCGGCTGGAGCGGCGGCATCCACAACCCGTTCGGCCTGATGTTCCTGATCCTGATCGCGCTGGCCGCGCTGGCGCTGCCGCGCGGCTGGGCCCTGGCGGCGGCCCTTGCATGCCTGGCGGGCTACGCGGCGGCGTCGGTGCTGGGCCAGCCGCTGCAGGGACACCACGATCCCTACGCGCTGATTCTCTGGGGCATCGCCGTCAGCTTCCTGATCTCGGCCGCGGTGGTGCTGTATTTCTCCACCCGCCTGGCGGCCGACCTGCGCAGCCGCGAGCGCGAGCTGGCCGCGCTGCGCGAGCGGTTCACCCGCAACGAAGGCATCGTCGCGCTGGCCACGCACGCGGCCGCCATGGCGCACGAGCTCAACACCCCGCTGGCCACCATGACGCTGCTGGCCGACGAGATCGCGGTCCAGGCCCGCACCGAAGAACAGCGCGCCGACGCGGACCTGCTGCGCCAGCTCCTGGCCCTGTGCCGCGAACGCATCCGCAACCTGGCCATGCCCACCGAGGTCGACCTGGTGCGCGTGGTGGGCCAGTGGCGCCTGGTGCGCCCCACCGTCGACCTGCACCGCACTGGCGAATTGCCCGCCACGCTGCGGGTCGAGCCCGCCATCGCGCACCTGATCCAGGCGCTCCTGAACAACGCCGCCGACGCCGGCGAGGCGGTCCGGCACTCGCGCGTGGACCTGCACCTGGAATACCGCGACGGCGCGCTGCAGGGCGAGGTGCGCGACCATGGCCGCGGTTTCGATCCCGACCAGTCCCTGCTGCCCGCCACCAGCTTGTTCCATAGCGGCAAGCCGGGCGGGCTGGGCGTGGGGCTGGCCCTGTCGCACGCCACCGTAGAACAATTGGGCGGCGAAATGACCATGACTGCGGCCGACGGAGGAGGCGCCCGCATTCGCTTTTACTTGCCGCTCGGGCCCCAGGCCCGGCGCGGCCCCGGAACACCAGCATGAATCCCACCGACGCCGGCCTCCTCATCGACGACGACGAACTCTACCTGCGCACCCTGCAGCGCAGCCTGGCGCGCCATGGCCTGGAGACGCGCATCGCCACCAGCATCGCCGAAGCCCTGCGCGTCGCCGAGGAAATGCTGCCCGCGTTCGCGCTGGTCGACCTGCGGCTGGGCGAAGACTCGGGCCTGACCCTGATCCGGCCGCTGCGGGCCCTGCGCGCCGACATGCGCATCCTGCTGGTGACGGGGTATGCCAGCGTGGCCACGGCCGTCGAGGCCATCAAGCGCGGCGCCGACGACTACCTGCCCAAGCCGGCCACCGCGCCGATGATCCTGCGCACGCTGGGCCTGGCGAAGGCCGAATCGGTGGCCATCGAATCGACCATGACGCCCCTGCACCGGCTCGAATGGGAACACATCCAGCAGGCGTTGCATGAATGCGGCGGCAACGTGTCGGCCGCGGCGCGCCTGCTCGGCATGCACCGCCGGTCGCTGCAGCGCAAGCTGGCCAAGAAACCCGGCCCCGAACGCGACCCGGTCCTCGAATGAACCACGCCGATGTGCGACACGTTGTCGCACCCGGTCGACGGCTGTCCCGGGGGCCTTGCCCCGGCTGCGCCGGTATCCCCCTCAAGATCCGCCCCTGAACGGGCCTGGTGATGCGACTTTTCGTCGCATCTTTGCGCTGCAACAAAACGATAGCATTGCGCCTTCGCCGCATTTTTGCGCCTGCGCAAGGCGCAAGCATGCGATTTCGTTTTGCCACGCTGTGGCAATCCACCCTCAAGGCTGTACGTGAAACACCCCCACTTCGCCACCCTCGGGCGCACGCTCGGTATCGGTGCGCTCATGCTGCTCGGCGGTTGCTCGATGGAAATCCTCAACCCCAAGGGAGACATCGGCGCCCAGGAAAAAACCCTGATTCTGACGGCCCTGGGGCTGATGCTCCTGGTCGTGGTGCCCGTCATCATCATGACGGTGTACTTCGTGTGGAAATACCGCGCGTCGAATACGCAGGCGGTCTACATGCCGCGCTGGGCCCATTCGACCCGCATCGAAGTGGTGGTGTGGACCATTCCCTGCATCATCGTGGCCATCCTGGCCGTGCTGACCTGGCGCTCGTCGCATGCGCTGGACCCCTACCGCCCGATCGAATCGACGGTCAAGCCGGTCAACATCGACGTGGTGTCGCTGGACTGGAAATGGCTGTTCATCTACCCCGACTACGACATCGCCACTGTCAACGAAATCGCCTTCCCGGTGGATGCGCCGGTGCAGTTCCGCATTACCTCGGCCTCGGTGATGAACTCGTTCTTCATCCCGCAGCTCGGCAGCCAGATCTATTCGATGGCGGGCATGGAAACCAAGCTGCACCTGATCGCCCGCGAAGCCGGCACCTACGCCGGCCTGTCGGCCAACTACAGCGGCGGCGGATTCTCGGGCATGCGCTTCAAGGCCATCGCCACCTCGCAAGAAGGCTTCCAGGACTGGATCAACAAGGCCAAGGCGACCGACAACCCGCTGACGCCGCAAGCCTATGAGGCGCTGGCCGCGCCCAGCACGCATGAGGCGGTCGCGCTGTATTCCAGCACCCCCACGGGCATGTTCGACTACATCATGCACAACCAGATGAGCAAGATGGCCGGGCTCGACCCCGCCACCTGCACGCCCACCTCGAAGAATCTGATCGCAGGAAACAACTGATGTTCGGCAAACTCACCCTGGACGCCGTTCCATACCACGACCCCATCATCCTGGGGACGCTGATCGCGTGCGCCATCCTGGGCGCCGCCCTGGTGGGCGCGGTCACCTACTACGGCAAGTGGAAATACTTGTGGACCGAATGGCTGACCAGCGTCGACCACAAGCGCATCGGGGTCATGTACATCATCGTGGCCCTGATCATGCTGTTGCGCGGCTTCGCCGACGCCATCATGATGCGCACCCAGCTCGCCGTGGCCTCGGGCGACTCCACCGGCATCCTGCCGCCGCATCATTACGACCAGATCTTCACCGCCCACGGCGTCATCATGATCTTCTTCATGGCGATGCCTTTCATCACGGGCCTGATGAACATCGTCGTGCCACTGCAGATCGGCGCGCGCGACGTCGCCTATCCGTTCCTGAACTCGCTGAGCTTCTGGCTGTTCGGCGCCGGCGTGGTGCTGATGATGATGTCGCTGTTCGTGGGCGAGTTCGCCGCCACGGGCTGGCTGGCGTATCCGCCGCTGTCGGGCCTGGACTACAGCCCGGGCGTGGGGGTCGATTATTACCTCTGGGCACTGCAGATATCAGGCCTGGGGACGACGCTCAGCGGCATCAACTTCATCGTGACCATCCTGCGCATGCGCGCGCCGGGCATGAGCCTGATGAAGATGCCGGTGTTCACCTGGACCTCGCTCGTCACCAACGTGCTGATCGTGGCCGCGTTCCCCGTGCTGGCCGCCACGCTGGCGCTGCTGACCGCCGACCGCTACCTGGGCACGCACTTCTTCACGAACGACATGGGCGGCAACGTCATGATGTACGTGAACCTGATCTGGATCTGGGGCCACCCGGAGGTGTACATCCTGATCCTGCCCTGCTTCGGCGCGTTCTCGGAAATTGTCGCCACGTATTCGAAGAAGCCGCTGTTCGGCTACAAGTCGATGGTGTACGCCACCGCCGCGATCGGCATCCTGTCGTTCCTGGTGTGGCTGCACCACTTCTTCACCATGGGCGCGGGCGCCAACGTCAACGCATTCTTCGGCATCATGACAATGATCATCTCGGTGCCGACCGGCGTGAAGATCTTCAACTGGCTGTTCACCATGTACCGCGGCCGCGTGGAAATGACCACGCCGATGCTGTGGACGGTCGGTTTCATGATCACCTTCGTCATCGGCGGCATGACCGGCGTGCTGATGGCCATTCCCGCCGTCTCGTTCGTGCTGCACAACAGCCTGTTCCTCATCGCCCACTTCCACAACGTCATCATCGGCGGCGTGGTGTTCGGCTGCATCGCCGCCATGACGTACTGGTTCCCCAAGGCCTTCGGCTTCAAGCTCAACGAACGGCTGGGCAAGTATTCGTTCTGGTGCTGGCTGGTCGGCTTCTACCTGGCCTTCATGCCGCTCTACATCCTGGGTTTCAAGGGCATGACGCGCCGCCTGAACCATTACGACAATCCGGAATGGCAGCCGTACCTGGTCGTGGCATTGGTGGGCGCGTGCTTCATCGCCCTGGGCATCTGGTTCATGCTGCAGCAGGTGTTCGTCAGCATCCGCGACCGCAAGCAGAACCTGGACACCACCGGCGACCCCTGGGGCGGCCGGACCCTGGAATGGTCGATTCCCTCGCCCGCGCCGTTCTACAACTTCGCCCACGTGCCGCGCGTCGAGCACCTGGACCAGCACTGGGAAAACAAGGAAAAGGGCGTGGCCTACACGCCGCCCGCCAGCTATGAAGACATCCATATGCCGCGCAACACCGGCGCCGGCGTCTACATCGGGGCGTTCGGCCTGGCGATGTGCTTCGGCCTGATCTGGCACATCTGGTGGCTGGCCATCGTCGGCTTCGTCGGCATGATCGGTTCCTTCCTGGTGCGCGCCTATGACCGCGACGTCGATTACTACGTACCCGCTGCGGAAGTCGAACGCATCGAATCCGCCCATCTCGCCAACATGCAGAAAGCCGCCTGAGCCATGACCCAAGCTGTAACCGCCCTGCCCCACGGGTCCGGCCACGCCGGACACCACGATGACGGATCCAAGACCGTATTCGGCTTCTGGATCTACCTGATGAGTGACCTGCTGATCTTCTCGGTCCTGTTCGCCACTTTCGCCGTGCTGTCGCAGGCCACCGCCGGCGGCCCCACCGGCCGCGAATTGTTCGACCTGTCCTTCGTGCTGGTCGAGACCATGCTGCTGCTGGTCAGCAGCTTCACCTTCGGCATGGCCATGCTGAACATGCACGCCGGACGCAAGGGCCGCGTCATCGCCTGGCTGTGGATCACGTTCCTGTTCGGGGCGGGCTTCATCGCCATGGAAGTCTACGAGTTCCACCACCTGATCAGCATCGGCGCCGGCCCGCAGCGCAGCGCCTATCTGTCGGCCTTCTTCACGCTGATCGGCACCCACGGCCTGCACGTCACGTTCGGCCTGGTCTGGATCGTGGTCATGATCGACATGCTGCGCCGCCATGGCCTGGACGCCGTCAATACGCGCCGCCTGTCGTGCCTCAGCCTGTTCTGGCACTTCCTGGACATCGTCTGGATCTGCGTGTTCACCTTCGTCTATCTCATGGGAGCGCTCTGATGTCGCACGACACTACCGCGGCCGGCCACGGCCACAGCGGCGCCGATCACGGCAGCCTGAAATCCTACCTGGTGGGCTTCGCGATCTCGATCGTCCTGACCCTCGGCTCGTTCGGCCTGGTCATGATGGACGCCGTGCCCCGCTCGCTCGCCCTCCCGGGCATCATCGCCCTGTGCGTGGCGCAGTTGCTGGTGCAACTGGTGTTCTTCCTGCACATGGGCCGCTCGCAGCGCGACAACCTGTCCGCCTTCGTGTTCTCGGTATTCGTGATCGCCATCATCGTGGGCGGCTCGGTATGGGTGCTGCACAACATGAACGCCAACATGATGCACCCCATGCCGGCGTCGATGGGGGGCTGAACGCGCGGTTTGCGGCCCCCGGGCGGCTTCCGGTATACTGCCGGGCTTGCGCTAAGGCGGGGCCCCGCCACGCGCAGCAACGGGGGGTGCTTAGCTCAGTTGGTAGAGCGGCGCCCTTACAAGGCGTAGGTCACAGGTTCGACCCCTGTAGCACCCACCACCCCACCCCGGCGGCGCGCTTCCCACGCGGCAGCCACGGCAAGCAAGGCACCCCGGCGGGTGCCTTTTTGTTTGGCGCCGGCCGGGCTTAGGCCAGCCCGCCGTTGGCGCGCAGCACCTGGCCGTTGATCCAGCCCGCGTCCGGGCCGGCCAGGAAGCTCACCACAGCCGCGATGTCGTCCGGACGACCCAGCCGCTCGAGTGGCGGCATGCTGGCGAACTGGGCGATCTGCGCCTCGGTCTTGCCCTCCAGGAACAGCTCGGTGGCGACCGGCCCGGGCGCCACTGCGTTCACCGTAATGGCGCGCCCGCGCAGTTCCTTGGCGTAGACGCGGGTGAACGCCTCGACGGCCGCCTTGGTCGCGTTGTAGATGGCGTAGCCCGGCAGGTTCAACGCCAGGGCCGAAGTCGAGAAATTGATGATGCGCCCGCCGTCGGCCAAACGGCGGCCGGCTGCGCGCAGCATGTTGAAGGTTCCCCGCGTATTGACGGCGAAGGTCCGTTCGTATTCTTCATCGTCATGGTCGGCCAGCGGCCGCACCGACAGCACGCCGGCGTTATTGACGACTACCGCGGCCTGCCCCCAGGCCTGCTCGACCGCATCGAACAGCGCCGCCACGTCCCCCGGCCGCGCCACGTCGGCCCGCACCGCCAAGGCGGCGCCGCCGGCGGCTTGGATCGCGGCCACCACGGCCTCGGCCGCCGCGGCATCGCGCGTATAGTTGACGGCGACGGCGAACCCGTCGCGGGCCAGGCGCCGCGCCACCTCGGCCCCGATGCCGCGCGAGGCCCCAGTGACAATGGCGATTTTCTTCGGTTGATTCACAACCATGACAGGCTCCTTCCAGGATGCTGGACAATGGGCGTGCCGCCCATCGGCACACCCCATGGGCCTATGATGATCTTTCTACCGGCGAAAATAATTACCCTAAAATTGCCAACATTGATCCATTTGCGTTAACACGCCCAGGCATGGACCGATTCCAGGAAATGCAGGTCTTCGTACGGATCGCGGAGCGCGGCAGCTTCACCCAGGCCGCCGATGACCTGCGCATTCCGCGCGCGACAGTGACCAACCTGCTCAAGCGCATGGAGGCGCGCCTGGGCGTGCGCCTGATCGAACGCACGACGCGCACCGTGCGCCTGACGCACGACGGCGAAGCCCATTACCGCCGCTGCGTGCGCCTGCTCAGCGACGTGGAAGAAGCCGAAGGCGCGTTCCGCAACCTTGCCCCCAAGGGCCTGCTGCGCGTCAATATGCAGGGCACGCTGGCGCGGACTTTCGTGGTCCCGGCATTGCCGGACTTCCTTGCCCGGTATCCGGACATCGAGCTGGCCATCGGCGAAGATGATCGCCTGGTCGACCTGGTCCGCGAAGGCGTGGACTGCGTGCTGCGCGCGGGCACGCTGCAGGATTCCAGCATGATCGGCCGCCGCGTCGCGCAGCTGGAGCAGGTCACGCTGGCCAGCCCGGCCTACCTGGAGCGGCACGGGGAACCGGCCGACCTCGACGCCCTGAGCGGCCATCGCGCCGTCAATTATGTATCCAGCCGCACCGGGCGGGCGATGCCGCTGCAGTTCGCGCCGGCCGGCCAATTGACCGAACTGCAGCTGCCGGCGGCCATCTCGGTGACTGGCGCCGAACTCTATACGGCGTGCGCCGTGGCGGGCATGGGGCTGATCCAGGTCCCGCGCTACCGCGTGGCGGGCGAACTGGCGGACGGCCGCCTCAGGATCGTGCTGGCCGCATTCCCGCCGCCATCGATGCCGGTTTCGGTGCTGTATCCGCAGAACCGGCAGTTGTCCGCGCGGGTCCGCGTGTTCGCCCTGTGGTTGCGCGACGTATTCGCGCATGCCCGCTAAGGCCTGCCCCGCTGAACCAGGGTCCCGCGCCGGCCCGCAGCCGGGCGGCCGGGCGGGGCGCAAACAAAAAGCCCTTGAACGCCGGCGGGGGGCGCCGCTTCAAGGGCTTTTCCGGGCCGCGACGCCAGGCGCCGCGACAGGCCGTCGATTTAGTTGACGGCGTCTTTCAGGGCCTTGCCGGGACGGAACTTCGGCACCTTGGCCTTCTTGATCTTGATGGTTTCGCCGGTGCGCGGGTTGCGGCCCGTGCGGGCGGCGCGGGCCGAGACGGCGAACGTGCCGAAGCCCACCAGCGTAACCGTGCCGCCCTTCTTGAGGGTCGTCTTGACCGCGCCGATCAGGGCGTCAAGCGAACGGCCGGCGGCAGCCTTGGAGATATCTGCCTTGCTGGCGATATGATCGATGAGTTCGGTTTTGTTCATTCAGGTTTACCCCTCACAAGGTATAGGTTCTGTCTGGCGCGGGCTGGCTGCGCATACTGCCGCGACGCCAGCGGACGGAACAACGGACGAGTGGAAATGCTTCTGGGCGATGCCAATCGCAACTGCAAAATTGCTGCGTCGCAGAGGCTCAACACAGCGTGGCTGCCGTTGAGCATCGGCGACGCAGGGATGTATTAGGCCTTGCGCCGCAGCGGCTGTCAAGGGGAAAGCTCCCTGCAAGCCGCGCCAATACTAGCTTTTACGGCTTTTCGCAATATCGCCGCGGGCCCGCTGCGGCCGTCGTGACTTGCGCGCAACGCCGGTGCCGACGCGATTCAGACGTCGGCCCACCGGCGCAGCAGGTTGTGATAAACGCCCGTCAGCTGCACGATGGACGGGTGTCCCGCGGCGTCCTGGTTCAACCGCTGGATGGCTGCGTCCATCTCGAGCAGCAGGCTGCGCTGGCTGTCTTCACGCACCAGGCTCTGCATCCAGAAGAAGGCGCTGATGCGCGCGCCCCGGGTGACCGGATTGACCTTGTGCAGGCTCGTGCCCGGATACAGCACCATGTGGCCGGCCGGCAGCTTGACCGCGCGCGGACCGTAGGTGTCGTCCACCACCAGTTCGCCGCCGTCGTAGGAATCCGGGTCCGAGAAGAACAGCGTGGCCGAGAGGTCGGTGCGCACCCGCTCGGCGCTGCCGGCCACCGTGCGCACGGCATTGTCGACGTGGTAGCCGAACGCCTCGCCGCCCTCGTAGCGATTGAATAGCGGGGGAAATATCTTGCGCGGCAGCGCGGCCGACATGAACAGGTTGCTGGCCGCCAGGCGCTGCAACACCAGTCCGCCCAATTCCTGGGCCAGCGGATCCTGTTCCGGCAACTGGCGATTGCGCTTGACCTGGGCGGACTGCAGCCCGGCTGTCACGCGGCCGTCCACCCAGTCGGCCCGTTCCAGGCGCTGGCGGATCTGCGCCGCCTCGTCGGCGCTGAAGACATCGGCAATTTGTATGAGCATATGCGCCTGCGGAAATTGGCCGTGCTTATGCCAGGCAGCCCTGCAGGGCCTGATCGAAGTCGTGCAGCAAGTCGGCCTGGTCTTCGATGCCCACCGAGACACGGATCAGGCTGTCGGCGATGCCCATCTGGGCGCGCCGCTCGGGCCCCATTTCGTAGTAGATGGTATGCGCGGCCGGCAGCGCCAGGCTGCGGGTGTCGCCCAGGTGCGTCGCCATCAGGACAATGCGCAGGCGGTTCAGGAAATCGAAACAATCGACGCCTTCGGCCAGTTCGATGCCCAGCAGGCCGCCGTAGCGCTGGCCGAACAGTTCGGCGGCCCGCTGGTGCTGCGGATGGCCGGGCAAGCCGGGGTAATGCACCTTGGCCACGCCGGGATGCGCGGCGAGCATGCGCGCCAGCGCCAGGGCGTTGCTGCAATGCGCCGCCATGCGCAGCGCCAGGGTCTCGGCCCCGATGGCGATGCGGTGCGCGGAATCGGCCGACAGCGTGCCGCCCATGTCGCGCAGGCCCTTCTTCTTGATCTGCAGCAGCCCCCAGCCGGTGGGCGGCCCCTTGCGATAGCTGTCATAGATGTTGGCGTAGCCCGACCAGTCGTACAGCCCCGTGTCGGTGATCGAGCCGCCCAGCGCGTCGCCGTGGCCGCCGATGTACTTGGACAGCGAATTCATGACCAGCGAAGCGCCCACCGCGCGCCCCTGGAACAGCCACGGCGAGGTCAGCGTATTGTCGATCACGTAGACCAGCCCGCGCTCGCGGCACAGGGTCCCGATGCCGGCCAGGTCGGCCAGCTGGGTGCCGGGGTTGGCGATGGTCTCGGTAAACACCATGCGCGTATTGGGACGCAAGGCGGCCCGCACCTGGGCGGCATCGGTGGGATCGACATAACTGACCTCGACGCCCAGCTCCGCCAGCGTGCCGAGCAGGCTGTTGGTGTTGCCGAACACGTACTGGCTGGACAACAGATGGTCGCCCTTGCGCAGCAGCGTGGTGAACACGGCCGCCAGGGCGGCCATGCCGGTGGCGAACGACACGGTGCCCGCGCCGCCTTCCATCTGGCTGATCTTCGCTTCCAGCGCCGCCGTGGTGGGCGTGCCCTGGCGGCTGTAGGTAAAGCCCGCCTTGCCCTGGAACACGGCCGCCAGTTCGCGCGCATCGGCGTAGGCGAATTCCGACGAGGTGTGGATGGGCTTGTGCACGGCGCCGTGCTCGACGGACTGGCGGCGGTCGGAATGGAGAATCGTGGTGGTGAAGCCGTTCTTGTGCATGATGGGAACCGGTCAAATGGGACTGGACCGCCGCGGCCTGGCGACGGCGCAAGAGCGAGGAAAGTTTACTCTCGCCGCTGGCGCACGGACTCGTACAGGCACACGGCGCTGGCCACGCTGACGTTCAGGCTCTCGACCGAGCCCAGCATGGGAATGTTGACCAGCTGGTCGCAGGTTTCGCGGGTCAGGCGGCGCATGCCCTCGCCTTCCGCGCCCATCACCCAGGCCATCGGCTGGCGGGCATCGACCGCGTGCAGGCTGGCGGCCGCCTGGTCGTCGGTGCCCACCACCCAGACGCCGCGCTCCTTGAGGGCGCGCAGCGTGCGCGCCAGGTTGGTGACCGTAATGTAGGGCACCGTGTCGGCCGCGCCGCACGCCACGCGCTGCACCGTGCTGTTCAGTCCCACGGCGCGATCGCGCGGCGCCACCACGGCGTGCACGCCGGCCGCGTCGGCGGTACGCAGGCAGGCCCCCAGGTTGTGCGGGTCGGTCACGCCGTCGAGCACCAGCAGCAGCGCGGGGCCCTCGATGGTGTCCAGCACTTCGTCGACATCCACCGCCAGCAGGCGCTCTTCGGCCAACGCCACCACGCCCTGGTGGCGGGTGCCGCGGGCCAGGCCGTCCAGGCGTTCGGCCGCCACCGGATGGACACGGCGGCCGGCGCGCTCGGCCTGCTCCAGGAACGCCAGCATGCGCTTGTCGCGGCGCGCGGCCTCGACGTAGATGTCCTTGATCGACTCGGGCGCATGCCGCAGCCGCGCCACCACCGCGTGAAACCCCGCCAATACTTGGGCCGACGCCATGAATACTCACCTTTCTGGTATGGAATGAAACCGCGGCGCGGTCGCGCCGGCCGGCCGCGCTGCCATGGCGCGGCCGTAGCCGCCATGTTACTGCGTGGCAACCGCGCGCGCCGGACGCACGGCCGGCGGCGCCCTCAGCGGCGCCCGCGCGCCGGGGCTTTCTTGGCAGGCGCCCGCTGCTTGGCCGGCGCGGCCGGCTTGGCCGCCTTCTTGGCCTGGGCGCGCCGCTGCTTGGCCGTCTGCCCCTTGAGCGCGGCGGGTTTGGGCGCCGCCGCCTTTTTCACCTTGCGCGGCTCGTCCGGATTGCGCGACGCGGCCTTGCGCAGCGCCTCGAAGCTGGTGCCCTTGACCAGCCTGAACTCGATGCGGCGCGCCTCCAGGTCGACGCGCGACACCTGCACTTGCACCTTGTCGGTCAGGCGATAGCGCATGCCGGTGCGCTCGCCGCGCAATTCGTGCAGCGCCTCGTTGAACTGGAAATACTCGCCGCCCAGTTCCGACACGTGCACCAGGCCCTCCACGTGCAGCGTGTCGAGCGTGACGAACACGCCGAAACTGGCCACGCCGGTCACCGTGCCGCTGAAATCCTCGCCGACCCGCTCCTTGACGAACCAGCACTTCAGCCAGGCCTCGACGTCGCGCGAGGCTTCGTCGGCGCGCCGCTCGCTGGCCGACAGCAACAGGCCCAGCTTCTCCCAGGTGGCATGCTCGTGCTCGCGCTGGCTGCGCCCGATCACCAGAGGCTGGTCTTCCAGGCCCGGCACGTAGCGCCCGGCCTGCAGCAGCGCCTTGATGACGCGGTGGGTCAGCAGGTCGGGATAGCGCCGGATCGGCGACGTGAAGTGGCTGTAGGCAGGATAGGCCAGCCCGAAATGGCCGACATTGTCCGGGCTGTAGATGGCCTGCTGCATCGAGCGCAGGCACATTGTCTGCAGCAGCTGGAAATCGGGCCGTCCGCGCACGCTGTCGAGGAATTCGCCATAGTCCTTGGCCGTTGGCGCGTCGCCGCCGCCCAGCGTCAGGCCCAGGGTGCGCAGGAACTCGCGCAACGCGGTCAGGCGCTCGGGCGTCGGCCCCTCGTGGATGCGATACAGGCCCGGGTGCTTGCTGCGGCTCATGAAATCGGCGGCGCAGGTATTGGCCGCCAGCATGCATTCCTCGATGAGCTTGTGCGCATCGTTGCGCACCACGCCGACGATCTGCTCGATGCGCCCCAGTTCATTGCAGACGATCTTGGTCTCGACCGTGTCGAAATCGATGGCGCCGCGCTTCTTGCGCTGCTGCGCCAGCAACTGGTAGAGCTCGTGCAGGTGGCGCACATGCGGCATGACCTCCGCCAGCGCATGCGCGACCGGCCCGCCCGGCTGCTGCAAGGCTTCCCAGATCTGCGTATAGGTGGTGCGCGCGTGCGAATGCATCACGGCGTTGTAGAACTGATAGGCCGAGATCGTGCCCGCCTTGGCGCCCGAGGCGGGGATCACCATGTCGCATACCAGCACCAGCCGGTCCACCTGGGGATTGAGCGAGCACAGGCCGTTGGACAGCGACTCCGGCAGCATCGGAATGACGCGGCGGGGAAAATACACACTGGTGCCGCGCTCGAGCGCGTCATCGTCCAGCGCATCGTTGGCGGTCACGTAATGGCTGACATCGGCGATCGCGACCAGCAGGCGCCAGCCCGGCCGCTTGCGCTGGCCGCTGCCCAGTTCGACTGGCTCGCAGTACACCGCGTCGTCGAAGTCGCGCGCGTCTTCGCCATCGATGGTGATGAGCGGCACGTCGCGCAGGTCGACGCGGTCTTTCAGGTCGGCCTTGCGGACCGCGTCGGGCAGGCGCGCCGCCTGCCTGGCGGCCGCCTCCGAGAACTCGACCGGCACGTCGAACTTGCGCACCGCGATCTCGATCTCCATGCCCGGATCGTCGATCTCGCCCAGCACTTCGAAGACGCGCCCCAGCGGCTGGGTATGGCGGGTCGGCTGCTCCATGATCTGCACCGACACGACCTGGCCGTGCTGGGCGCCGTTGGTGTCGCCGGGCGGGATCAGGATGTCGTGCTTGATGCGCTGGTCTTCCGGCACCACGATGGACAGGCCGTGCTCGTGCAGGAAGCGGCCGACCAGCTTGTTGGTGCGCCGCTCGATGACCTCGACGATGGTCCCTTCCGGCTTGCCCCGGTATTCGCCGGACGGCTTGACCAGCACGCGGTCGCCATGCAGCACCTTGAGCATTTCGCGCGGCGAGAGGAACAGGTCCGGCCCGCCGTCGTCGCGCAACAGGAACCCGAAACCGTCGCGATGCCCCTGCACCTTGCCGGCCACGAAGTCGAGCTTGGTGGCCAGCAGCAACACTCCCTTGCGGTTGGGCATGAGCTGGCCGTCGCGCTCCATGGCGCCCAGGCGGCGTTCGAACCCCACCAGGGTGGCCGGCCGCTCCACGCCCATGCGCTGCGCCAGTTCGGCGGGCGACAGCGGCGTCCCGGCGGAGCGCAGCGCCTTGAGGATCGCCTCGCGGGAAGGAACGTCCGGGTCGAAGTCTGGGGGCGTTTCGGGCAAGACGAATCCTGATCTGCCGTTGTTATTGTTATTGGAATCTTTATTCGATCGTTTTGCCAAAGTTGAAAATCCTGTATATAATCTTTTGCTTCTGTGGTCTGCCCAAGGCTGATCACTGCAGCAAGGCTGAATGGTAACCCTGTTTTGATGCGTCGCTGATTTATTTGCAGCGTATCATACAAAGGCATGAAACTTTGCTCAGTGCCCAGGTGGCGGAATTGGTAGACGCGCATGGTTCAGGTCCATGTGCCGCAAGGTGTGGAGGTTCGAGTCCTCTCCTGGGCACCACGGAATTTCCCGACCCCGGCAGCCGCAAGGCTGCCGGGGTTTTCACATTCGCGCGGCCCGCTCAACCGCCCTCGCCGCTTGCGCCGCTCCTGCGCGCCATGCGGCTGCCCTCGCGGCGCACGTGGTGGCGCTCGTAGCGCGCCCGCCCCATGGCCTCGATCTGCCCCGCCACCAGCGCCTCGAATGGTGCCAGCAAGGCTTCGAACGAGCGCGGCGCCTCCAGCGCGCCAAGCGCCGCCGCCACCGCCTCGATGGTGGCCAGCGCCCGCGGCAATGCCACGTGCCGCACCCGGTAGCGCGACACCGTGTCGGCTGGCACGGTCACGCGCGGCAGCGCCGCCAGTTCCGGATTGCCCGCCAGCAATTGGCGCGCCTGGCGCCAGGTGCCGTCGGGCACCACCAGCAGCGTGGGCGCGGCATCGCCCGCCTGCGCCTGCAGCACTTCCGCCTCCGGCCCGGGAAACAGCAGCCGCGCCTGGTAGCCGTCGATCCGCCACAACCGCGGGTCGTAGCGCGTGCCGACGTGCAGGCTGGCATTGCGCAGGCCCAGCACCGCCAGGCGCGCGGTATTCAGGGCATGGCGCGCTTCATCGGGGTGCTGCAGCACCAGCAACCGTGTCCGGCTGTCCAATGACGGAATCCGCGCGCACAGGCAATGCGACTGCGGGCGCAGGCAGCGCGCGCAGGTGGGCCGCCCCCCGGGCGCAGCCAAGTTGCGCCTGTCCTGAAAAGTGTGCATAATGCGCGTCCTCTGATGTTCAAACGCAGTCCGGCAACGGCACCGCGCCCGAGCAACAGCGCCCAGGTGGCGGAATTGGTAGACGCGCATGGTTCAGGTCCATGTGCCGCAAGGTGTGGAGGTTCGAGTCCTCTCCTGGGCACCAATTACATCATCGCGAGTCATCATCGCGGTGCGCCGAAGACCCCGATCGCTTTCACGGCGTTCGGGGTTTTTCTTTGCCTTCAATTTGCCAGCGCCCGGCTCATGGCCACGTGTTCAATGCCGGCCTCGACGAAAGTGTCGCCCTGGGCGCTGAAGCCGTGCGCCTCGTAGAACCCGCGGGCATGGGTCTGGGCATGCAGCAGCAGCATGCGGTGCCCGTCGCCATGCCCCTGGGCGATCAAGGCGTCCAGCACCTGCCCGCCCACGCCGCTGCCGCGGGCGTGCTTGCGCACCGCCATGCGGCCAATGTGCCCGTCCGGCAACAGGCGGCCGGTGGCAATGGGCACGCCGTCGGCGCCATAGGCCACGGCGTGCACGGCCAGCGGATCGTCGTCGTCGAGCTCGATGTCGACGGGCACGGCCTGTTCGATGACGAACACTTCATGGCGCACGGCGTAGGCGTCCTCGCGCAGGCGTTCCCAGGTTCCCAGGACGATACGGATATCGGGCGTGGCTGGCATGGCGGTCCTCCTGCGATGGCGTCAATGATGGCACAGCCCCATTTTCGCAGACAAGACGGCCGGCGGACCGCCCCCGGGCGCGGGTAGAATGTGCGCCTCTTCTCATTCCCGCTGTTTCATGCAAGCCGTCGCCACCGCCGCCCTGCCGGTCTTCGCCCTCATCCTGACGGGCTGGCTGGCCGCCCGCGGCGGCGCGCTGGGCCCGGCCGCGACCGATGCGCTCAACCGCTATGTGGTCTACCTGTCGCTGCCCGCGCTGCTGTTCCGCGCCATGGCCCAGGCGGATCCCGGACAGATGCACTGGGGCTTCGCGGCCGCTTTCGCCGGCGGCATCGCGATCACGTTCGCCACCCTCGTCCTGACACGGCGTCGCCACGGCCGCCTCACCGACCGGAGCATCGAAGGCCTGGCGGCGTCCTACACCAATGCCGGGTACATGGGCATCCCTCTCTGCCTGGCGCTGTTCGGGCCGGCCAGCCTGGCGCCGGCCGTGATCAGCACGCTGCTGACCGCCTGCGTACTGTTCGGCGCAGCCATCGCCCTGGTCGAACTCGACCAGCACCGCGATCGCAGTCCCGGCACGACCTTGCTCAAAGTGGCGCGGGCCCTGGCGCGCAACCCGCTGCTGGTCGCGCCGCTGCTGGGCCTGGCCAGCACGCTGTCCGGCGTGGCGGCGCCAGCCGGCCTGGACCGCTACCTGGAATTGCTGGCGGCATCGGCCAGCCCATGCGCGCTGGTCACCATCGGCCTGTTCCTCGCCCAGGCCGAATCTGGCGGCGCGGGCGACGCGGTCGGCCGGCTGGTGGCCGGCAAGCTGCTGTTGCAGCCGACCGTCACCGCGATACTGGCCTTCCTGGTGTTTCCTATGCCGCCCATGTGGGCATGGTGCGCCGTGCTGATGAGCGCCCTGCCCATCGGCACCGGCCCGTTCATGCTGGCCCGGTTGTACGGCCGCGACGCGCGCGCCACGTCGCGCGCCATCCTGCTCTCGACGGTACTATCGGTGCCGACCGTCTCGCTGCTGGTCGCCTGGATCAGCGCCCACCTTCCCTCTTGACCCCCGCCCGTGCTCCTGCCCGCCGCCATCTTCGTCGCCACCCTGGTCCTGGTCATCTGGCAGCCGCGCGGCCTGGGGATAGGCTGGAGCGCGTCAGCGGGCGCCGCACTCGCCCTGCTGGCGGGCGTGGTGCAGCCGGCCGATGTCGTCGCTGTCTGGCACATCGTCTGGAACGCCACGGCCACGTTCATCGCCATCATCATCACCAGCATCATCCTGGATGCGGCCGGCTTCTTCGAATGGGCCGCCCTGCACGTGGCGCGCTGGGGACGCGGGCGCGGACACTGGCTGTTCGCGCTCATCGTGCTGCTGGGCGCCGCCGTCTCGGCCCTGTTCGCCAACGATGGCGCCGCCCTCATCCTCACGCCCATCGTCATGGAAATGCTGCTGGCCCTGGGCTTCGGCCCGGCCGCCACGCTGGCCTTCGTCATGGCCGCGGGCTTCATCGCCGATACGGCCAGCACGCCCCTGGTGGTGTCGAACCTGGTGAATATCGTCTCGGCCGATTTCTTCGGCATCGGCTTCGGGTCGTACGCCGCCGTCATGGTGCCCGTCAACTTGGCCGCGGTGGGCGCCACCCTGGCGGTGCTGTTCGCGTTCTTCCGCAAACAGATCCCCGCCCGCTACGACCTCCGGCAACTGCCGGCGCCGCGCAGCGCCGTGCGCGACCCGGCCACCTTCCGGGCCGGCATGGCGGTGCTGGCGCTGCTGCTGGCGGGCTTTTTCGTGCTGGAGCCGCTGGGCATTCCCGTCAGCGCCATTGCCTGCGCGGGCGCGCTGGCGCTCCTGCTGGTGGCGGGACGCCAGCATATCGTCGGCACCCGCCGCGTCATGCGCGAAGCCCCCTGGCACATCGTGGTGTTTTCGCTCGGCATGTACCTGGTGGTGTACGGGCTGCGCAACGCCGGCCTGACTGCCCACCTGACGGCGCTGCTGGAGAATTTCGCCGCCTACGGCGTATGGGGGGCGGCGCTGGGCACCGGGCTGGTGACCGCCTTTCTCGCGTCGGTCATGAACAACCTGCCCGCGGTCCTGGTGGGCGCGCTGTCGATCGCCGACACCACCGCCACCGGCGCCGTGCGCGACGCCATGATCTACGCCAATGTCATCGGCACCGACCTGGGGCCGAAGATCACGCCCATCGGCAGCCTGGCCACTCTGTTGTGGCTGCACGTGCTGGCCCGCAAGGGGCTGCGCATCACGTGGGGCTATTACTTCAAGGTCGGCATCGTGCTGACCCTGCCGGTGCTGCTGGTCACGCTGGCCGCCCTGGCGCTGCGCCTGCAGCCGGCTCTTTAAATTACCTATAGCTATTAAAAAATCAAGATACTGTAGTTTGAGTTATTTATTTCCGCGCCTAGACTGGTGCAAGACTGCAACCTGCGGCACTGCCGCTTCTCGCCCATGCCATCCTCCGCCTCTTCTACCTTGCCCTACCCATCGGCCCTCCCGCCGGTCCAGATCAACCGCAAACCGCTGTGGTTCGCGCTGCTGGCCGTGCTGGCCGGGGCCATCTACCTGAGCCAGGCCGTCGGCTGGCGGCAGGGCGCATTATGGATCGTCGGCGCCTTGCTGGGGGTCACGCTCTACCACGCCTCGTTCGGCTTCACGCAAGCCTGGCGGGTATTTGTCTCGGACCGCCGCGGCGCCGGGCTGCGCGCGCAGATGCTGATGCTGGCCGTCGGCGTGCTGCTGTTCTTCCCCTTCCTGGCGCAGGGCACGCTGTGGGGCCAGCCGGTCAGCGGCTTCGTCTCGCCGCCGGGCGTCTCCGTGCTGCTGGGCGCTTTCCTGTTCGGCGTGGGCATGCAACTGGGCGGGGGCTGCGCCTCCGGCACGCTGTTTGCCGTAGGCGGCGGCAATACCCGCATGCTGGTGACGCTATTGTTCTTCATCATCGGCTCGGTGATCGCCACGGCGCATTTCCCCTGGTGGTCGTCCCTGCCGGCGCTGGCGCCCACGTCGCTGATCAAGAGCTGGGGCCTGTCCGTGGCGCTGGCGGCCAATCTCGCCGTGTTCGCCTTGATCGCGTGGCTCACCACCGTACTGGAAAGGCGCCGGCACGGCCGCGTCATCTCGTTCGCCGCGCGCACCAGCCGGCCGGCCTCGCTGCTGCAGGGCCCCTGGCCGCTGATCTGGGGCGGCGTGGCGCTGGTGGTGTTGAATTTCGCCACCCTGGCACTGGCCGGCCGTCCCTGGGGCATTACCTCGGCCTTCGCCCTGTGGGGCGCCAAGGCGTTGGACGCGCTGGGCGGCGACCCGGCCTCCTGGACATACTGGGCCAAGCAGCAGGCGGCGCTGGCCGCGCCGGTACGCCAGGACATCACCTCGGTGATGGACATCGGCCTGATGCTGGGCGCGCTGGCCGCCGCGGCCGCTGCCGGCAAGTTCGCCCCGGTCTGGAAAGTCCCGGCGCGCTCGCTGGCCGGCGCCGTCATCGGCGGCCTGCTGCTGGGCTACGGCGCCCGCCTGGCGTTCGGATGCAACATCGGCGCCTACTTCAGCGGCATCCTGTCCGGCAGTCTGCATGCCTGGCTGTGGCTGCCGGCGGCGTTCGCGGGCAGCGCGCTGGGCGTGCGCCTGCGCCCGCTGTTCGGGCTGGCGGTGGAACGCACGCCCGCCGCGTCCAGCTGCTGACAAAACCGCCGGCCGCGGCCGGCCGGCCCGCGCCATCTGGTATGGTTGCCGTCATCCGTATACCGGGAGACGCGCATGGACTGGATAGTGGGCCGATACACAACCTTCTTCCTGGTGCTGCTGGGCGCGGCGGTCACCACGCCGCTGGCGCTCGCCGCATCGCCCTGGTGGCTGTGGGCCGCGGTGCCGCTGTGGCTGCTCGCGCTGCTGGGGCTGTATGACCTGATCCAGGTGCGGCACGCCATCCGCCGCAACTATCCGGTGCTGGGCAACCTGCGCTTCCTGTTCGAATTCATCCGGCCCGAGATCCGCCAGTATTTCCTGGAGGACGACACGCATGCCGCGCCGTTCTCGCGCGCGCAGCGCTCCATTGTCTACCAGCGCGCCAAGCAGGAAATCGACAAGCGGCCGTTCGGCACCCAGGAAGACGTCTACGGCGACCGGTACGAATGGATCAACCATTCGCTGGTGCCGGCGCGCATCGAGGATGCCGATTTCCGGGTGACGGTGGGCGGCCCGGATTGTCGCCAGCCCTATTCGATGTCGGCATTCAACATCTCGGCCATGAGCTTCGGCGCCCTGTCCGCCAACGCCGTGATGGCCCTGAACGAAGGCGCGCGCCAGGGCAATTTCGCGCACGATACCGGCGAAGGCGGCATCAGCCGCTACCATCGCCAGCCGGGCGGCGCGCTGGTCTGGAACATCGGCTCCGGCTACTTCGGCTGCCGCGACGCCAACGGCGCGTTCTCCGAGGAGGCTTTCGCGCGCAACGCCTGTATGCCGCAGGTGAAGATGATCGAGATAAAGCTGTCGCAGGGCGCCAAGCCCGGCCACGGCGGCATACTGCCCGGCAGCAAGGTCACGCCCGAAATCGCCGACGCGCGCGGCGTGGCGGCGTGGCAGGACTGCAATTCCCCTTCCAGCCACAGCGCCTTCGACTCGCCCATCGGGCTACTGCATTTCGTGGCCCGCCTGCGCGAGCTGTCCGAGGGCAAGCCGGTCGGATTCAAGTTCTGCATGGGCCATCCGTGGGAATGGTTCGCCATCGTCAAGGCGATGCTCGAGACCAACATCACGCCGGACTTTATCGTCGTCGACGGCGCCGAAGGCGGCACGGGGGCGGCGCCGGCGGAATTCGTCGATCACGTCGGCACGCCGCTGCGCGAGGCCCTGCGCCTGGTGCACAACACGCTCATCGGCGTCAACCTGCGCGACCGCATCCGGCTGGGCGCCTCGGGCAAGATCATCACCGCGTTCGACATGGCACGCGCGATGGCCATGGGCGCGGACTGGTGCAACGCGGCGCGCGGCTTCATGTTCGCAATCGGCTGCATCCAGGCGCAAGCCTGCCACACCGGCAAATGCCCGACCGGCGTCACCACGCAAGACCCGCTGCGCCAGCGCGCGCTGGTGGTGCCGGACAAGGCCCAGCGCGTGGCCCACTTCCATCGCAATACCTTGCACGCGCTGGCCGAATTGCTGCAGGCTGCCGGCCTGACCCATCCCGGCCAATTGCGGCCGCACCATATCGCCCGCCGCATTTCGTCCAGCGAGGTGCGCTTGTTGTCGGCGCTGTTCCCGGAACTCGAGCCGGGCGAACTGTTGCGCGGCGAATTCCGCCACACCGTCTTCAAGGTGGGCTGGTCGATGGCGCGCGCCGACTCGTTCCAGCCGGCCCATGACGTGACGGCGGCGCTGGCCGCCATTCACCGCGCCCAGACCGCCACGGCGTGAGCGTGCCTACAGCCAGCGTTCGAACAGCCGCGAGAAGAACTCCATGAAGCGGGCGTCCAGGCCGCGATCCCGCCAGGCCTGCAGCGTCACGGGCGTGGATTCGGCGACATCGTGATCGAACAGCGCTTCCATTTCGGCGCCGAACTCGGGCCCCAGGATCACCGCATTGATTTCGTAGTTCAAGGCAAAGCTGCGCCAGTCCATGTTGCTGGACCCCACCGTCGACCACACGCCGTCGACAACGGCTGTCTTGGCGTGCAGCAGCGCGTCGCGGCGCTCGTGGATCTTGACGCCGGCTTCCAGCAGGCTTTCGTAATGCGAGCGCCCGGCATGGAATACCAGCGACGAGTCGCTGAATCCCGGCAGCACCAAGACTACGTCGACACCACGCCGCGCGGCGTTCTCCAGCGCCTCGACAAAGGCGGGATCGGGCACGAAGTACGCCATGGTGATGTGTATCGACTCTTGCGCGCTCTCGAATGCCGACATCAGGGTCAGGTACACGGTATAGCCATCGCTGCGGTCGGGCTGGTTGGCAAGAATGCGCACGGCCAGGTCGCCTGCCGGCTCGACCTCGGGAAGGAATTCGCGAGGAGTGAGCGGCGGCCCCTTTTGTGACGCCCAGCCCGCCAGGATGACTCGCTCGAGTTCGGCTACCGCCGGCCCGGCAATGCGGATGTGCGTATCGCGCCAGGGTTGCGCGCCGCGGGCGTCGCCGCCCGAAGGCGAGCCGGACGAATACACGCTGCTGACATTGATGCCGCCCAGGTAGCCAACCTTGCCATCCACCACCAGCAACTTGCGATGGTTGCGCTGGTTGGGCGACCAGCCGGCACGGGCCGAGGCGGGGTTGACCGGGTTGAAGACAGCGACCTGCACACCCGCGTCGCGCATGCGGTCGAACAGCGCATCGGGAGTCCCGAGCGTGCCGACCGCATCGATCATGACCGCGACAGCGGCGCCGCGCCGGTGCGCGGCGATCAGGGCATCGGCGAAGCGCCTGCCTTCTTCATCGTCTTCGAAAATATAGGTTTCCATGTGCACGTAATGCCGTGCACTGTCGATCGACTCGAGCATCGCCTGGTAGGTGGCGCGGCCATCGGCCAGCAGGCGCACCTGGTTGCCGTGCACCAGCGGCGCTCCGCTGATGGCCTGCTCGACCGCCAGGTGCTGCGCGCGAAAGTCGCGCGAACGCTGCGAACCAGCATGTGCCACGATATCGCGTCCCTTGCGGTAGCTGGACCAGCCGGAATCTGCCGATTGGCCGGCCTGCGCCTGGCGTGCCGCGCGCTCGTGCGCATCGGGCACGCTGGCACAGGCGGCCAGGCACGCCGCCAATGCCAGCCACGCCAGGCATTGCGCCGCACGGATCCGGCCGCGCGCCAGCATGGCGGCCTCCCGGAACTCAGGGCTGCCACTGCGTCCGGTGCGACACCGTCGTGCGACGCGACGATGGCGCGCGCCGCAGCGGCTCGCGATCGGTCCAGCGCCCGCCGCGCCAGCGGCCGTGCTCGCGGTCGACCTGGAATCCGCCGGCATCGCGCAGCAATGCCATCACGGCTTCTTCTTCGTCGGGCTCGACCTGCACCGCCAGCAGTACGGCTTGCTCGGCCGCCGGCACACCGTTCAGGGCGGCATTGCGCAATTCGAGCAGGCGGCGCGCCGCCCACAGCGCGCCCGCGGCCGCGCCGACACACGCGCCCAGGACGGCGCCCCCGACCACGGCCAGGTCGCCGCGGCTCAGGAACAGCGCCGCGACCGTGCCCAGCAGGGCGCCAGCCGCCGCCAGGGCGGCCGCGCGCCAGGCCACGCCATAGCGCACCTCCCCCGCCTGCGCCTCGGCATCCTCATCCCAGGGGTGTATCCGGCCGGAGCGGCGCCCGCCGCGGAACAGGCTGACCGCCTCTTCGCGAAAACCCTCGGCCAGGAGGGCATGTGCCGCACTTTTTGCCGACGGAACACTATCGAAACGCGCAACGATAATCGACGACATACTGAAAGCCTTGGCATAGTAGTTCTGGACTTTATTCTGCGCGCCCTGCCGGGCGCTGTCCTGTGGTTTCGCAACCAGCAGTAATCCGGTATTTCGGCGCCCGGGCGGACAACGCATTTTGTGGCGCTTGGCCGGTCGGCGCTTGCTTTTCGTTAAAAACCTTTGCAATCCGCGCACAAGCCTTGACAGTGTCCGCAGGTTGCCGGCCACAATAAGGATCGCTCCTGCAAGGAACCATCGCATGGTCCAATCCCGCAGCATGCTCGCCACCGCGCCGCCGGCCATTCCGGACGCGTCCTGTCCGGCCCTCCAGGAATTGCAAGCCGGCCTGCTCGCGCCAGCGGCGCACATCGATCCCAAATACCTCTACGACACCCTGGGCTCCAGCCTGTTCTCCGCCATCACCCAGTTGCCCGAGTATTACCCCACGCGCTGCGAGGCGGAGATCCTGCGCGATCACGGGCACGCCATTGCCGGGCATGTGGGCGCGGTCGACACCCTGATCGACCTAGGCGCCGGCGATTGCGTCAAGGCCGAACGGCTGTTCGGCGTCTTGCGCCCGCGGCGCTATGTGCCGATCGACATTTCGGCCGACTATCTGCAGGCCGCCGTGGCGCGCCTCGAGCACGCCCACCCCGGCCTGGAAATCGTCGCGCTCGGCCAGGATTTTCACGCGGCGCTGGCCGTGCCCGCGCAGGTACCGGCGGCGCGCCGGCTGTTTTTCTATCCGGGCTCCAGCATCGGCAACCTGGACCCGGCGCAGGCGCTGTCGCTATTGACGCGCATCCATGCCGAGTGCGCAGGCGGCGGCCTGCTGATCGGCGTCGACCGGGTCAAGCCGCGGCACATCCTCGAACCGGCCTACGACGATGCGCTGCACCTTACCGCCGCCTTCAACCTGAACCTGCTGCGCCACGTGAACACCTTGCTGGGCAGCGATTTCGACGTTCACCACTGGAGCCACGTGGCGCGCTACGACGAGGCGCATTCCCGCATCGAGATGCACCTGCAGGCGCTGACCGACGTGCGCGTCTGCTGGCCCGGCGGACAGCGGCGCTTCACCAGCGGCGAACGCATCCACACCGAGAATTCGTACAAATACACCGCCGACGCCTTCCGCGAGCTGCTGGCCCGCGCCGGCTTTGCCGACATCCAGCACTGGTCGGATGCGCGCGAATGGTTCTCCGTTTTCAGCGCGCGCGCCTGACCGGCCGCCATTGACCCGCCCAGGACACCATGGACCCTGCCTGCCTGTTGACCCACCCGGTATCGCCCTACCAGGAAGGCCTGCCCGGCCTGTCGCAACGCCACGAACGCATACGCAACCAGACGCTGGCGCTGGCCGAGCCGCTCAGTCCCGAAGATTGCCAGATCCAGTCGATGCCGGACTGCAGCCCCGTGAAATGGCACTTGGCTCATACGACCTGGTTTTTCGAAACCTTCATCCTCGCCAGGTTCCAGCCAGAACGCGCGCCGTTCAATCCGCATTACCGGATGCTGTTCAATTCGTACTACAACGCCGTCGGCGAGCGCCATCCGCGGCCACAGCGGGGCCTGCTGTCGCGCCCGCCGCTGGCCGAGGTGCTGGCCTATCGCCGCCATGTCGATGGCGCGATGTCGGACCTGCTGGCGCGCCGGGCCGGCATCGATCCGGAATTCGACGAACTGGTGGAGCTGGGCCTGAACCACGAACAGCAGCACCAGGAACTGATCCTTACCGACATCAAGCACGCCCTGTCGCTCAACCCGCTCAAGCCGGCTTATGCCGGGCCGGCCCCCGGCCGGTTGCCCGCCGCCACGGCAGCCGGGTGGACACGCTACGGGGGCGGCCAGGTGCGCATCGGCCACGAACCGCCCGGCTTTGCCTTCGATAACGAAGGCCCCGCCCATGAGGTCCTGCTACGGCCCTACTACCTTGCAGACCGCCTGGTCACGCAAGGCGAGTACCTGGAGTTCATGCGCGACGGCGGTTACCGCCGCCCCGAACTGTGGCTGTCGCTGGGCTGGGACCAGGTATGCGCGGAACAATGGCAGGCGCCCTTGTACTGGGAAGGCGCAAAAGACGACTGGCACGTCTTTACTCTGCACGGCATGCAGCCCCTGGACCCGCATGCCCCGGTGACGCACATCAGCTACTTCGAGGCCGACGCCTACGCGCGTTGGGCCCGTGTGCGCCTGCCGCGCGAAGCCGAATGGGAACATGCCGCCCGCACCGCCCCGCTTGGCCGCGCCAACCTGCTCGAGGCCGGGCACCTGCAGCCGCGCGCCGCGCCGCAGCGCCCGCCCGCGGGCGGGCCGGTCCAACTGTACGGCGACACCTGGGAATGGACCAGCAGCGCCTATGACGCCTATCCCGGATTCACGCCCCCGGCCGGCGCGGTCGGCGAATACAACGGCAAGTTCATGTGCAATCAGTATGTGCTGCGGGGCGGCTCGTGCGTCACCCCGGGCGACCACATCCGCGCCAGCTACCGCAACTTCTTCCCGCCACAGGCCCGCTGGCAGTTCTCCGGCATACGCCTGGCCCGCGATGCCTAGCCCAGCCATCTACCCACGTAAGTTTGCACGCTGCCATTAAGCCATGCTAGAATTTCTTTCTTCGCTTTTCGAGCATGTTTTCAAGAAGCGAAGCCGCAGCGGACGCGATTTCAGCGCCCTTCTGCATGGCGCATTAGCTCAGCCGGTTAGAGCGACGGAATCATAATCCGCAGGTCCCCTGTTCGAATCAGGGATGCGCCACCAAGAAATTCAAGGCCGTTAGTGATGGTGATCACTAACGGCCTTTCCTTTTGGCCGCTGCATACCGCCCCTGCTTTCAGGTTGCGCGCCCCTTCCGTGTCCGTGACATTACGATTTTTCCGCAACGCACAATAACGCTGGAACCGTTATATATCTGATTATTTCTGCGGTGATTTTTTATTTAAATTTACATGCTTCGCTGACTAAAAAGTTACTGTATATTTCGCAATTTTACGCAACGAATCCCGCGCTTGGAGAAAACCCGGCCGCCGTGGCCCGCCCACGCCGGAAACTGATGTGACCAGGGCACCGCCGCAGACGACGCCCCTCGCAAGAATTTCGTTTTTCCACAACAACAACGGCCCAATTTCGCCACAAAAAAGTAACAATGTTGCGAGATCTTCTCGAGAAGTGCGATATTTATGCACAAACCATCACAGGATCCGGGGGTTTTCGAGCATTTATCGAAACCTGACTGAATGAGACTTGATGAAAACCAAAAAATCCGCCAATGTATAGGTGAAATCAGGGAGAAACAGCACTGATTTTTACCCGATTGTTTCCAGGCTCGCGATACAACGGGTTACGCAGGTCAATGGGGAGGAATGTCATGCAGTATTCGCACTTCAAACCGTCCGACACTTACGACAGCCGGCTCTGCCCGTCCGAGTTGCGCGCCGCAAAAACGGCCGTGGCTTCCCGGACCATGACAGCCGACTACCTGCGACAGCGCAGCACTGAAGAAGAATTGGCGCAGTACGTGCGCGAAAAGTACGCGCGCAAAGATCGCATCTGACCGCCGATCGGCGGTCCACGCTTATCCAAACCGGAATACGGGCTCGCAGGCGGATGAACGCCCCGCGCGGGCGAGGTACGCCCGACCGCGCGAGGCGTGAGGAGCCCGGATATCCGCCGTTTCACTGGCAAACTGCGGGAGCCAGCATGTGCAGCACTATCGTCCAGAAGTCCGGGCCCATGGATTACATGGCAGCCTTGTTTTCCAACGTCGGCCGGACACGCCAAGCCAGCATCGCGCGTGACGACGACACCATCGGCGCGCGTCCGCTGGCGATCCACTGCTTCGGCGACACGCCCGCGATGGACCGGTTCCACTGGGGCTACGCCCCCAGTTGGTGGAAACGGCGCCCCGTCATGAATGCACGCCTGGCCGCCCTGCTGCGGGGCTCCGCCGTATGGCGGCCATTGCTGGGCCGGCGCGTGCTGGTGCCCGCCGACGGCTGGTACCAGCCCATTGGCGCCGATCCGGCCGCCAGCCGGTATGTCCGCGCACTTGACGGCAAGCCCATCTACATTGCCGCCCTCACCGCCTGGCGCCCTGGCAACCAGCATGGCGAACAGGACGGGCTCGCGATCGTCACGGACGACGTCGCCGACGCCCGCAGCGAAGGCCATGTCCGGCCCGTGGTGCTGCCGATCCAGGCCGCGCTGGCCTGGGTCGATCCCTCCACGCCGATCATCAACGCGCTGGAATTGGCCTGCACGCCCTGGATGGAATCGACATTCCAGTGGCAGCCGGCGGTCGCCACCCTGCAATGAGGCCGGGCGCCGTCGCCCGACAGGGCGACGCGGCGAACGAAGATCAATGCTTCGGCGGAAAGTCGCCGGGCCAGTCCATGTCGTCGCCATGGGCTTCCGGCACGATATTGGCGCATTCCATCATCGCTATCTCCTTGTGAAGTCCAACGCGACAATGCCGTTCGCAAGCCACGTGCCCGACACCCCCGGCATCGCGGCGTATTTGGGAACAGCAAGGCATGCGCGTCGTCGCCACCGGCCTGCGCGATTATGTGAACGGCCCGCTGGGCTCGGAGACCTGGGAGATTACCCACGAGGAATGGCCTGCACGCCGCCGCGCGGACCCGGCCCGGGCGTAGAACGCGGCGCGCGGCGGCGGCCGTCAGGCGGCCATTCTGAGGTGGCGCTTGGAGACTGGCGTGGGCCGCAGCAGGCTGCTGGGCACATCCTCCACGAATTCCGCCGGCTCGCAGCGCACGCTGACCTGGCCCGGCAGGATCCAGCTCTTGCCGCCCCGGCATTCGGTCGCCTGCAAGCGCTGCGCCAGGCGCAAGGCATCGAGTTCGGCGCGGTCGCGGCCGGGCCGGACCATATCGCAGAAGCGCGTGAAACTGAACATGTGGGCGCCTTCGCGCGCGATGACGTCCACGCAACCCCGGAACTCTCCGAAATCGACTTCATGCACCCGCGGACGGATGGAATAGCTCACCCTGGAAGCAAAGGCAGAAAAAGTATCCATGGCTTGATCTCCCTGATGAAGTACTACGACTCCAGGGTAGAGCAAAAACAAGGCACCGCCGCGCACGCCTTGCAATCTTTGAAGACGATTACCCAGGGGTTACAGAAATCCATAATTGACTACATCCCTCACCTGACGATCAAACGGTGACGGAGCACTGGCCTCAGGGGCGGCGAGGCGTGTCGCCGTCCGCAGCGGGCTGGGCAAAATCCGAAGTGAAAAGGTCCCAGCAGGCAATGAACAAGGCCGCGACCAGCGGGCCGATCACGAAGCCGTTGAGGCCGAACAACGCCATGCCGCCCAGTGTGGATATGAGCACCACGTAGTCCGGCAGCTTGGTGTCCTTGCCCACCAGCAGCGGACGCAGGACGTTATCGACCATGCCGATGACCAGCACGCCGTACAGGATCAGCGTCACGCCTTGCCAGATCGCGCCGGTCACCAGGAAATACACCGCTACAGGCACCCAGATGAGCCCTGCGCCGATCGCCGGCAGCAAAGACAGGAAGGCCATGACGACGCCCCATAGCACCGGTCCCTGGATGCCCAGTATGTAGAAGATCACGCCGCCCAGCGCGCCCTGCACGGCCGCCACCGCGATATTGCCCTTGACGGTGGCGCGGATCACGGTGGTGAACTTGCGCAGCAGGTGCATCTTGTGCCCCTCGCTGAGCGGAATCGCGGCGCGCAGGCGCGCCGACAGCAGCGAGCCGTCGCGCAGCAAGAAGAACAGCAGATAGAGCATGATGCCGAAGCTGACCAGGAACTGGAACGTATCCTGTCCAATATTGAACGCCTGGGTGGCCAGGAACTGGCTGCCCTGCATCACGCCGGCGGTCAGCTTGTCCTGCAGGCTGGTGATGTCGGCCAGGCCAAAGCGTGACAACATGTCGTGCAACGACGGCGGCAGCGCATCAAGGACCTGCTGGAAATACAGGCCGAAATTGAGGCTGCCGGATTTGACGCGCTGGTAGAGGTTGGCGCCTTCCTGCACCAGCGACCCGGTGATGAATGTCACGGGCACGATCACCACCAGCAGCACCAGCAGCAGCGAGATCAGCGCGGCCAGGTTGCGCCGCTTGCCCAGCTTGGCGGCAATGCGCCGATGCACCGGGGCAAAGATGATGGCCAGAATGGCGCCCCAGAAGACGGCTCCGTAGAACGGCCACAGCACCCAGCCGAAAGCGACCGATACGACCACCAGCAACAACAGGAAAATGCGGTAATGCAGGTTAGAGCCGTTCATGTTTGATCCCGTGCGCGGCGGCGGCCGCGTGAGGCGCAATTGTACAAAGCCGGTATCGCAGCGGTCTCAATCCGCCGCCCCGGGTGCCAGCGCGGCCCGCGCCTGGCCCACCGCGGCCGCATGGCTGTTCAACGCATCCAGGAGGCGGTTCAGTTCGCGCTGGACCGACGGGTCGCGCACGGCCGCCGCATCGGCATCCACTGATATCTGGTCGCGATGCGCGGCGATGAATTCCGCAGCGCGCAGGGCGTCATCCAGCGCCGCCCCGGCTGTTGCGAACAGCGCATCGAGCCGTTGCGCCTCGGTGGTTACGAACCGTTCATAGGCTTGCGCGTAGAGCGGCTGCAGGTCGGCCGGCTGATCAAGGTCCGCGCGCGCGGCGCCGGCCTGCGCCAGCGCCTCGTGCAAAGCCGCGCGCGCGCCGGACAACGCCTGCCGGTCGTCCTGCAGGGCAGCGTGGCGCGCCTGCAACTGCGCCACCGAATGCAACTGCTCGTGCTCGATGGCCTGGCGCAGCGTCCGCCTGGCTGCTACCGCCGCGACGTGGAAATCGGCCAGCACGGCATAGTGTTCCGCATAGTCGCCGAAGGCATCGCGCTGCGCCTCGTCCGGCGCCGGCAAGTCGGCGCCCGACGCCACTTGCGCCTGCGCACTCAGCCATTGCATGAAGGCGGCGCGCTCTTCGGGCTCTTTATTGACACACCCGGCCAGCAACAGCCCGGCCAGCAGCAGCGAAATGAAACGGCACACGGCCCGCATGATCCCTCCAGGTTGCCGGCGCCCGCACGACAGCGAGCCCGGCCGGTTCGGAACCTTACCGCAAGTGCGCGCGGCGAAATAGCGCTTGTAGGAATTGTTGCCTCGGAAGCGATATGTGACATCGGGGCGGCGCGCCGCCCGCCATGCCCTACAATGCCCGCAAGCCAACCGCCCACTCATGCCGCCCCATGAATTCCGCCTCCCACACGGCCACAGATACCGATGCCCAGGAACCCTGGGGCCATGCCCACCCGGAGTGCCGCGGCGCCAACGCGTTCCTGTTCTTCACGTCCGACCTGGCGCGCACAGTGAACCAGGCGCTGGCCAACGCTCCCCTGGACGCTGCCGCGCTGGCTGGCGCGCAGCGCGCGGTCGACGCCCTGGTGCAGCGCTATGTGGACATCCAGGCCGCGCCGGCGGCATTCAACGGCCAGCGCATCCGCCTGAAGCTCGAGACGGCTCCCGGCGCTGCCCCGCAGGTCGCCCTGGAAATGTCGCCCGAACTGGAAGACCAGATCATCGAAGCCCAGCGCCTGGCCCACCAGCAAGCCGCCTTGCAGCGCTGAGTGCGGACGCGGGCGGCCCCTCGCCCTTGCCGCTTGACATAACACGCCGCCTCAACTACTATCAATAAATTAGTGCGCATTTTTACGTCGGCCGCTCGATACCACAAAACAAGGCCGGCTTCGCACTGACCGCGTCGCAACCCTGCGACCCCGCCCGTACGGTACCCGTACCGGAATATCGCCCGGGCAGCCCCGCACCCAACCGGGGCCACGAAGCGCCACGCTCGCCATCCAGCCAGCCTCCCGCAGCGCCGCCATCGGCCGCGCCCTGCCCTGCTTGCGTCCCGTTCGCGAGGCGGCGCCGCATTTCCTCATAACCAGAACTCGAAAAGCGAGAAAAACATGAACCACTCCATCCACCCCATCACTGCCGCCCACCTGGTGCGCCGTCGGCCGCACAGCAAACTGGACCAGATGCCGATCCATGTTGGCGACGTGGTGCACCTGCGCCCGGCCGACGGTCCGGAAATCCGCGCCACGGTCATCTACAACGCGCCGATCAACGGCACGGTGACCTACACCACCGACATGGTGCGCCCGTACGGCGCGGACCACGGCCCCGGCGTGCGCATCCGCTTCCGGCACGAGCACGTGCACCGGATCGAACCGCTGCGCCGCCAGGCCTGCCGCCACGCGTGAGCGCGCGGACGGCAACAGGACGCATGATAAATTCAGCTTCATCGTCCTTTGCCGCCCCCGCCATGCAGCACACGCGTTCATCCATCCGCATCTGGGATCTGCCCACCCGCCTGTTCCATTGGTCCCTGGCCGTCTGCGTCATCGGCGCCTATGTCAGCGTCAAGCTGGGCGGGCTGTACATGGACTGGCATGTGCGTTTCGGCCTGGCGACGCTCGGGCTGGTCGTTTTTCGCCTGCTGTGGGGCTTCGCGGGGCCGCGTTATGCGCGCTTCGCCACCTTCCTGCGCGGGCCGGCCGCCATCAAGGCGTACCTGCGGGGCGCGGCGGCGCCGGCGGGCCACAATCCGCTCGGCGCGCTATCGGTCGCGGCCCTGCTGGCCGCACTGGGCTTCCAGGCCGTCAGCGGCCTGTTCGCCACCGATGACATCATGACGCAAGGGCCGCTCTATGCCCGCGTCGACGAAACGATCGCAAGCCGCCTGACGTCCTGGCACCACTCCAACGAATGGGTCATCATCGGCCTCGTCGTCCTGCACTTGCTCGCCGTGGCCTGGTACGTGGCAGTGCGGCGCAAGCGCCTGGTGCGCCCGATGATTACCGGCGATGCGCGCCCGCAAGACCTGCCCGCCGCCACGCCGCCCGCCGAAGACGGCCCGGCCGTCTGGCTGCGCGCCCTGCTCGCGGCAGCCCTGGCGACGGCGCTGGTGCTCTGGATACGCTCGCTGGAAATCGTGGCCGATTTTTCATTCTCATAAGCCGCGCCGCGGCAGCCGCATGGACAAAAAAAAACGGCACCGCCCAGGGTGCCGGTTTTTTTTAGGCGGCCGCCGCTTATTTCTTCTTGCGATAGGAGTCGTGGCAGGCCTTGCAGCTTGCGCCCACATCGCCGAAAGCGGCGCGCAGCTGGCCGAGGTCGCCCGAATCGGCGGCGGCCGACAGCTTCGCCATGTTCTCCTTGAAGCGGTCCTGCTTCTGCTTGAAGCCCGCCGCATCGCTCCAGACCTCGGGCAGCGCATCGCCGCCCTCGGTGCCGGGACCGAATCCCGCCCAGGGCAACTCGGACAGCGTGTTCAGGATCTGCACGTTGGCCTTGATCTGTGCCGCGTCGTACGGCGCCTGGCCCTTGACCACCGGCTGCATGCGGCCGAAGTGGGAAGCCATCAGCGTCAACGCCGATTGCCGGTACTTGATGGCGTCGGCGGGCTTGGCGAATTGCGCCTGGGACGCCGTGGACCACAGCGACATCACGCTGAAACAGGCCGCGGCGGCCAGCAAGGGGAACTGCTTCATGAAGGATCTCCCGGTAGGTACGACAAGACCGGCGCCGCGACAGACGGCGCCGGCAGTGCCGACTATACCTCCCGGGCCAGGCGCGCGGCCAGTCCCACATAGGCGCGCGGCGTCAACGCCAGCAGCCGCTGCTTGGGCTCGTCGGGCAGCGCCAGGCCGCCTACGAATTCGCGCAGGGCCGCCTCGGTGATGCCCTTGCCACGCGTCAGCGCCTTGAGCTGCTCGTACGGCTGGGGCAGCCCATAGCGGCGCATGACCGTCTGCACCGGCTCGGCCAGCACTTCCCAGCATGCGTCGATGTCGGCGTCGATGGCGGCGGCGTTCACTTCCAGCTTGCCCAGGCCGCGCAGGCAGGAATCCCATGCCACCAGGCTGTAGCCCAGGCCCACGCCAAGATTGCGCAGCACGGTGGAATCCGTCAGGTCGCGCTGCCAGCGCGACACCGGCAGCTTCTCGGACAAGTGGCGCAGCACCGCATTGGCCAGGCCCAGGTTGCCTTCGGAGTTCTCGAAGTCGATCGGGTTGACCTTGTGCGGCATGGTGGACGAGCCGACCTCGCCCTCTTTCAGGCGCTGCTTGAAATAACCGAGCGACACATAGCCCCAGATGTCGCGGTCGAGATCCAGCACGATCACGTTGGCGCGCGCCACCGCGTCGAACAACGCGGCCATCCAGTCGTGCGGTTCGATCTGGATCGTGTGGCGATTCTGCGTCAGGCCCAGGCCCTGCAGCACGCGGGCGCTGAAGGCGGGCCAGTCGATCTCCGGGTAGGCCGACAGATGGGCGTTGTAGTTGCCGGTCGCGCCGTTGAGCTTGGCCAGCGGCTCGACCGCCTCGATGGCGGCAATGGCGCGGCCCAGGCGCGCGGCGACATTGGCGAATTCCTTGCCCAGCGTGGTGGGGCTGGCGGGCTGGCCGTGCGTGCGCGACAGCATCGGCTGGTCGGCGTGCTGGCGCGCCATGTCCTCGAGCTTGCCGGCGATCTGGCGCAGGCGCGGCACGATGACCTCGGCGCGGGCGCGGGTCAGCATCAGCGCATGCGACGTATTGTTGATGTCTTCCGAGGTGCAGGCGAAATGGATGAACTCGGCCGCGCGCGCCAGTTCGGCGTCGTCCGCCACCTTTTCCTTGAGCCAGTACTCGACGGCCTTGACGTCATGGTTGGTGGTGCGCTCGATATCCTTGATGCGGGCGGCGTCGGCCTCGGAAAAATCCCGCACCAGTTGCGCCAGTCGCGCGCGCGCCTCGGCGGAAAACGGCGCCAGCTCGGGCAGGCCGGCATCGGACAATGCCACCAGCCATGCCACTTCGACTTCGACGCGGTGCGCCATGAAGCCCGCTTCGGACAGCAGGCCGCGCAGCGCGTCCCCGCGCGCGGCATAGCGGCCGTCCAGCGGCGAAAGAGCGTTGAGGTGGCTGATCTGGTCGGCAATCTGCATGGCGTGGAAACAGGATGGAAATCGATGAAAGGCGGGTGGCGATTTTATCACCCGAGGCAATGTAACAATGTTGGACAAAAGCGTTGTGCGATGGGAACGTCGCACTTTTAAGGCTGCCTGTCCCTGCTATACTGCGGCCGCTTTCCGACTTCGCTTGTGGCTTCCATGAAACTGATCGGCTCGCTTACCAGTCCCTATGTTCGAAAAGTGCGGGTCGTCATGGCCGAAAAGAAGCTGGACTACCAACTCGAGCTCGAGAACGTCTGGTCTCCCGACACGCAAATCCAGTCCTACAATCCACTGGGCAAGGTGCCCTGCCTGGTCATGGAAGACGGCGGCGCGCTGTTCGATTCGCGCGTCATTGTCGAATACCTGGACACCCTCTCCCCGGTGGCGCGCCTGATTCCGCAGTCGGGCCGCGAACGCGCGGCGGTCAAGTGCTGGGAAGCCATCGCCGACGGCGTGCTCGACGCATGCGTCATTATCGTCAAGGAAAACCAGCGCCCCGAAGCGCAGCGCAGCGACGACTGGATCGGCCGCCAGCACCGCAAGATCCACGCCGGCCTGGACGCCATGGACAACAGCCTGGGCGAGCAGGCGCACTGCATGGGCGTGAACTACAGCCTGGCCGACATCGCCGTGGGCTGCGCGCTGGGCTACCTGGACCTGCGCTTCGCTTCGCTGGACTGGCGCGCCAACCACCCCAACCTGGCCCGCCACTACGAAAAGCTCGCCGCGCGCCAGTCGTTCATCGACAGCGCGCCGCCGGCCGCCTGAGCGGTCGCCAGGCGCGCAGCCGCCTCAGAGCGCGAAGGCCTGCCAGGCCTTCGCCAGCATGTACGCCGCCAGCGCGAACAGCAGGCAGGCGAATACCCGCTTCAAGGTGCCAACCGGCAGGCGATGCGCCATGTGCGCGCCAGCCGGCGCCGTGAGCACGCTGGTGGCGACCAGGGCCAGCAGCGCCGGCCAATAGATGTACCCCAGCATGCCGGGGTATGTCGCCGCGCCTTGATTCAGGCCCGACACCACATAGCCGATGCTATTGGCCAGCGCGATGGGAAAGCCCAGCGCCGCCGAGGTCGACACCGCGGCGTGCAGCGCCACGTTGCACCACACCATGAACGGCACCGACAGGAACCCGCCGCCGGCGCCCACCAGCCCCGACAGGAAACCAATGCCGGCGCCCACCGCCGTGGTGCCCACCACGCCAGGCATCTGGCGCGACGGCTTGGGCTTCTTGTTGCGCAGCATGCTCCAGGCCGAATAACCGACGAATACGGCGAAGAACAAGGACAGCCAGGCGGTGCTCAGCGCCGCGAACACGGTGCCGCCGGACAGCAGGCCGCCCAGGATGATGCCCGGCGCCATGGCAAACACGATCTTCCATTGGATCGTGCCCTTGCGCTGGTGGGCGCGCACGCTGGAAATGGACGTGAAGAGGATGGACGTCATCGACGTGGCGATGGCGGCATGCACCACCAGGTCCTGCGGCATGCCCTTCCAGGCAAACAGCATGGTGAGGAACGGCACCAGCAACATGCCCCCGCCGATGCCCAGCAGCCCGGCGGCAAAACCCACCACGGCGCCCAGCGCCAGCAGGCAAACCAACAACGTTACATCCACTTCGATCTCCTCTTGGTAATGAAACAGGTCCGGACTTCCGCCCCCTCCCCGGGGCGGACTGGTCAGGCGATGATGCCGCCGCCCAGGCAGATGTCGCCGTCGTACAGCACGGCCGATTGCCCGGGCGTCACCGCCCACTGCGGCTGGCTGAACGATAGCTCGAAAGCGCCGTCGTGGCCGGCGCCCTGCAGCATACAGGCTGCATCGCTCTGCCGGTAGCGCGTCTTGGCCCCATAGCCGCCGGCGGCAGGCGGACGGCCGGCCACCCAGCTGGCATCCAGCGCCTGCAGGCGGGCCGACAGCAGCCAGGGGTGGTCATGGCCTTGCACCACATAAAGCACGTTGTTTTTCAAATCCTTGCGCGCCACATACCAGGCGTCGGCGGTGCCGTCTTCGCGCTGGCGCCCCTTGACGCCGCCGATGCCCAGCCCCTTGCGCTGGCCCAGCGTATAGAACGACAGGCCGTGGTGCCGCCCCACGCGCCGGCCTTCCGGGGTGAGGATATCGCCCGGCTCGGTGGGCAGGTAGCGGTTCAGGAACTCACGGAACGGTCGCTCGCCAATGAAGCAGATGCCGGTGGAGTCTTTCTTGGCGGCGTTGTGCAGCCCGATCTCGTGAGCGATGCGCCGCACTTCGGTCTTGTGGAGCTCGCCCAGCGGAAACAGGGTGCGCGACAGTTGCGCCTGGTTCAGGCGGTGCAGGAAATAGCTCTGGTCCTTGGAGGCATCGAGCGCCTTGAGCAGCTGGTATTCGCGCCCGTGCGGGCCGGCGATGGCGCGCACCCGCGCATAATGGCCGGTGGCGATGTGCTCGGCGCCAAGCGTCATGGCGTGGTCCAGGAACGCCTTGAACTTGATCTCCGCATTGCACAGCACGTCGGGGTTGGGCGTGCGGCCGGCGGAATACTCGCGCAGGAACTCCGCGAACACGCGATCCTTGTATTCGGCGGCGAAATTGACGTATTCGAAATCCACGCCGACCACATCGGCCACGCTGGCCGCGTCGAGCAGGTCCTGGCGCGTGGAGCAGTATTCGGAATCGTCGTCGTCTTCCCAGTTCTTCATGAACAGGCCGACGACCTCGTAGCCTTGCTGCTTGAGCAGCCAGGCGGTGACGGAGGAATCCACGCCGCCCGACATGCCGACGACGACGCGGCCCTTGCCGGAGGATGAACGGGGCGTTACGGAAAACATGATGGCGTTATTTTAGTGCCGCGCCGGTTTCGTCGCCGATGCGCGGCTCGGCGGCCATGGAGACCTCCATGAGCCAGGCGCGGAAGGCCTGCAGGATGGGCAGGCTGGCCTTCTGCTCGGGGTAGCACAAGTAATAGCCCTGGCGCGCGCGGATGGGCAGCTGCAGGGCCACCGCCAGGCGGCCGTCGCGCAGCTCTTCCTCGACCAGGCAGCGCGGGATGAGCGCGATGCCGAATCCCGCGGCGGCGGCCTGCGACAGCAGCGAATATTGGTCGAAGCGCGTGCCTTCCAGGGCGCGCCGCGTATCGCAGCCGGCTTGCTCGAACCAGTCGCGCCACCCTTCCAGCGCCGAGGTATGGTGCAGCAGCGGATAGCGCAGCAGTTCTTCGGGCCGTTCGCACCCGCCCGCGATCAGGCGCGGGCTGCACACCGGCACGACATCGCGTCCCACGATGTAGTCGGCGCCGCTGCCCGGCCAGATGCCGTCGCCGAAGCGCACCGCCGCATCCAGCTCGGGCGTGGAGAAATCGTAGCCTTGCCGGTGCGGCAGGAATTCGACATGGATGTCCGGCCGCACCCGCATGAACGTGGCCAGGCGCGGGATCAGCCAGCGCGCGCCGAACGTGGGCATGCAGGTCAGGTGCAAGGTCCCGCCCCGGCCCTGGTGGGCGATCAGTTCGACGGTAGCGGCTTCGATCTGGCCGAGGCCGGCCTGGATTTTCTTCAGATAGCTCTGGCCCGCCTCGGTGAGCACCAGGCCTTGCCTGATCCTCAGGAATAGTTCGACGCCGAGGAAGGCCTCCAGATGTTTCACTTGTTTACTGACCGCGCCCTGGGTCACGCAGAGCTCCTGGGCCGCCCGGGTAAAGCTGCTATGCCTCGCAGCGACTTCGAAAGCCTGGAGGTCGGTCAGGGACGGGCAGAATCGGCGCATGGAAGGACGTAGGTGTTGTAATTACTTACAACTCCTGGCATGAGAAAAAGGAATAGCTTACGGAGAATCTTTCGTTTGCGCAAATAGTTGCGGACGCACAGAATCTTCAGGTTTGCTGTCCGCATACTCAACTTCCTACAGGGGAATCCATGCAACGTCGCCATGCCATCCTGGGCTTGACCCTCGCCGCGGCCCTGGCCGCTCCGCTGACCGCCGTCCAGGCGCAAGATGCCTATCCGACCAAGCCCATCCGCCTGGTGGTGCCCTTCCCGCCCGGCGGCACCACCGACATCGTCGGCCGCCTGTTCGCCGACAAGCTCAGCCAGGCCCTGGGGCAGACCGTAGTGGTCGAGAACAAGGCCGGCGCGGGCGGCTCGATCGGCAGCGCGCAGGTCGCCAGCAGCGAGCCCGACGGCTACACGCTGGGCATTGCCACCGTGAGCACCCACGGCATCAACCCTGCCATCTACCACAACCTGCCGTTCGACGCCGAAAAGGACTTCACGCCGATCTCCAACCTGGCCGCCGTGCCCAACGTCATGGTGATCAACCCCAAGGTGCCGGCTAAGAACATCAGCGAATTCATCGCGCTGGCCAAGAAAGAGCCCGGCAAGCTGGCCTATGCGTCGGCCGGCAACGGCTCGGTGTCGCACATGATGGGCGAGCTGTTCAAGATGGCGTCGGGCACCGACCTGATGCACGTGCCCTATCGCGGCGTGGGCCCGGCGCTCAATGATACGCTGGCCGGCCAGGTCGACGTGCTGTATGACAACCTGCCCTCGTCGCTGCCGCACGTGCAGGCGGGCAAGCTGGTGGCCATGGCCGTCGCCGCGCCCAAGCGCGTGGCCGCGCTGCCGAATGTCCCCACTTTCGCCGAAGCCGGCCTGGAAGCGGTGAATGATTCGTCGTGGTTCGGCCTGGTGGGCCCGGGCAATCTGCCCAAGCCGGTGGTCGAGAAACTGCATGCGGCGGTGGTCAAGGTCAGCGCCGACCCCGCCGTGGTGCAGCGCCTGGAGAGCCTGGGCGCCGCGCCGGTGGCCAATACGCCGGAAGAATACGCCCAGCAGATCTCGGCCGAGATCGCCAAGAACAAGCGTATCGCCAAAGAAGCCAACGTGAAGATCGACTGATCGATCTGCGGCCCCGCCGGCAGGCGGGGCCGCCCTCCCTCTTTCGTAGCCGTATCGATTCCTCCATGCTGATCACCCGTCCCCTGTCGTATCGCCTGGCGCTGCCGGCCCGTTATCCGGACGACGCCGCCGCCCTGGTGCTGGACTCGCCGCACAGCGGCACCACCTACCCGCCCGATTTCGCGCCTTCCGTGCCGTTCGCCGCGCTGCGGACCGCCGAAGACACCTGGGTCGACGACCTGTGGGGCGATGCCGTCGACATGGGCGTGCCGCTCATTTCCGCCGCGTTCCCGCGCGCCTATATCGACGCCAATCGCTCGCTCGAGGAAATCGATCCGCAATTGCTGGCCGAGCCCTGGCCGCAACCGCTGCCGGAGTCGCCCAAGGTGCGCCTGGGCAAGGGCCTGATCTGGCGCATGCTGGACGACGGCACGGCGCTGTACGACCGCAAGCTGAGCCTGGATGAAGTGCGGCATCGCATCGACGCCTGCTGGAAGCCCTACCATGCGGAGCTGGCCCGCCTGCTGGACCAGGCCCATGCGCGCCACGGCAAGGTCTGGCACATCAACTGCCACTCCATGCCCAGCGTGGCCGGCGCGTACGCCACCGACAAGCCAGGGCTGGTGCATCCCGATTTCGTGCTGGGCGATCGCGACGGCTCGACCAGCGACCCGGCCTTCCGCGAGTTCGTGGCCGCCTGGCTGCGCGAGCGCGGCTACGAAGTCAGCGTGAACGACCCCTACAAGGGCGTCGAACTGGTGCGCGCCTTCGGCCGCCCCGCCGAAGGCCGGCACAGCCTGCAGATCGAAGTGAATCGCAAGCTGTACATGGATGAAGTCTCGCTGCGGCCCTCGACGGGCTACGACAAACTCAAGAGCGACCTGCGCGGCCTGACCGCCGCCCTGCTCGACTGGACGCGCGCGCAAACGGCCTGACGCCGGACGTTGGTGCGCACGTGGCCGGCGGCAACGCGCCGGCCGTCTCAGACGCCTTGGCCCCGCCAAGGCGTTTTTTTTGCCGCCATGGCGGAACGCCGCTGTATGGATGGTCCCGCCCGGCAGCCACAAGCCGCGCCCCGCCGATTCGTGTATAACTACGCGAACCTTGGAGGAGAAGCGACGATGCAGATCGGTATACCGCGAGAATCCCGCGAGGGCGAGACTCGTGTCGCAGCAACGCCGGAGACCGTCAAGAAGTATATCGGCGCCAAGCATACGGTAGTGGTCGAGCGCGGCGCGGGGCAGGCGGCGCGCTATCCTGACGACGCCTATGCCGCCGCCGGGGCTGTCCTGGGCAGCGCGCAGGAAGCACTTGCTTGCGAGCTGGTGCTCAAGGTGCGGGCGCCCACGGCCCAGGAACTGCCCGCCATGAAACCCGGCGCGGTCTTGGCCGGCATGCTCGACCCGTTCGACGCCGAAGGGCTGGCGGCGCTGGCGGCGGCGGGGCTCACCGCCTTCGCCCTCGAGGCCGCGCCGCGCATCACGCGGGCGCAGAGCCTGGACGTGCTCTCGTCGCAAGCCAACCTCGCCGGATACAAGGCAGTGCTGCTGGCGGCCCATTACTACGGACGCCTGTTCCCGATGATGATGACCGCCGCCGGCACCCTCAAGGCAGCTCGCGTGGTAGTGCTGGGCGCCGGCGTGGCGGGCCTGCAGGCCATCGCCACGGCCAAGCGGCTCGGCGCGGTGGTGGAGGCCTCGGATGTGCGTCCGGCCGCCAAGGAGCAAGTCGAATCGCTGGGCGCCAAGTTCATCGACGTCCCGTTCGAGACCGACGAGGAACGCGAGATCGCGCAGGGCACCGGCGGCTATGCGCGCCCCATGCCGCCAGCCTGGATGGCGCGCCAGGCGGCCCTGGTGTCCGAGCGCTGCAAGCAGGCCGACATCGTCATCACCACCGCCCTGATCCCCGGCCGCCCGGCGCCCACGCTGCTGTCGGCGGAGACCGTGCAGGCCATGAAGCCCGGTTCGGTGGTGGTCGACCTGGCGGTCGAGCGCGGCGGCAATTGCCCGCTTTCCGAGCAAGGCCACGTGGTGGAAAAACATGGCGTGACCCTGGTCGGCCTGACCAACCTGCCCGGCCTCGTGCCCACCGACGCCTCGGCGCTGTACGCGCGCAACCTGCTCGATTTCCTCAAACTCATCACCGATCCCGACGGCGCGCTGGCCATCAAGCGCGACGACGAGATCGTCGCGGCGTGCCTGGTGTGCGAAGGCGGCAGCGTCATCCGGAGGGCCTAGCCATGGAAGCGATCGATCCCACGCTCGTCAACCTGATCATCTTCGTGCTGGCCATCTACGTCGGCTACCACGTCGTCTGGAACGTCACGCCCGCGCTGCATACGCCCCTGATGGCGGTCACCAACGCGATCTCGGCCATCATCATCGTGGGCGCCATGCTCGCGGCGGCGCTGACCGAGGGCGGCCTGGCCCGCGGCATGGGCGTGGTGGCAGTGGCCCTGGCCGCCGTGAATGTGTTCGGCGGGTTCCTGGTCACGCGCCGCATGCTCGAGATGTTCAAGAAAAAGGACAAGAAGCCCGCCAAGGAGAGCAGCCAATGATCTCGCTGAACGTGGTCACACTGCTGTATCTGGTGGCGTCGGTGTGCTTCATCCAGGCGCTCAAGGGCCTGTCGCATCCCACCACCTCGCGGCTGGGCAACGCCTTCGGCATGGCGGGCATGGCCATCGCCGTGCTCACCACCGCCGCGCTCATCGTGCAGCTCGCCCGCGCGGGGACGGCCGGGCCGGGCCTGGGCTGGGTGCTGCTCGGACTGCTGGTGGGCGGCTCCATCGGCACCTTGATGGCCAAGCGCGTCGAAATGACCAAGATGCCGGAGCTGGTGGCCTTCATGCACAGCATGATCGGCCTGGCGGCGGTGGCGATCGCCGTGGCGGTGGTGGCCGAGCCGCACGCCTTCGGCATCGCCGCGCCCGGCGCCGCCATTCCGGTGGGCAACCGGCTCGAGCTCTTCATCGGCACCTTCGTCGGCGCCATCACCTTCTCCGGTTCGGTCATCGCGTTCGGCAAGCTGTCGGGCAAGTACAAGTTCCGGCTGTTCCAGGGCGCGCCCGTGGCGTTTGCCGGCCAGCACATGCTGAACCTGCTGCTGGCCCTGGCCATGCTGGGCTGCGGCTTCTGGTTCATGGCCACCCAGGCCTGGACGCCGTTCATCATCATGACCGCCATCGCTTTCGTGCTGGGCGTGCTGATCATCATCCCGATCGGTGGCGCCGACATGCCGGTGGTGGTTTCCATGCTCAACAGCTATTCGGGCTGGGCGGCGGCCGGCATCGGGTTCTCGCTGAACAATCCCATGCTGATCATCGCCGGCTCGCTGGTCGGCTCGTCGGGCGCGATCCTCTCCTACATCATGTGCAAGGCGATGAACCGCTCTTTCTTCAACGTGATCCTGGGCGGGTTCGGCGGCCAGGGCGCGGCCGCCGCCGGCGCGGGCGATGGCCAGCAGCGCAGCGTCAAGTCGGGCAGCCCGGACGACGCGGCCTTCCTCATGACCAACGCCGAAACGGTCACCATCGTGCCCGGCTACGGCCTGGCCGTGGCGCGTGCCCAGCATGCCCTGAAGGAGCTGGCCGAGAAACTCGGCGAAAAAGGCGTGACGGTGAAGTACGCCATCCACCCGGTGGCCGGGCGCATGCCTGGCCACATGAACGTGCTGCTGGCCGAGGCCGAAGTCCCGTACGACCAGGTGTTCGAAATGGAGGACATCAACGGCGAATTCGGCCAGACCGACGTGGTGCTCGTGCTGGGCGCCAACGACGTGGTCAACCCGGCGGCCAAGAACGACCCGTCCTCGCCGATTGCCGGCATGCCTATTCTCGAGGCCTACAAGGCCCGCACCGTGATCGTCAACAAGCGCTCGATGGCGGCGGGCTACGCCGGCCTGGACAACGAGCTGTTCTATATGGACCGCACCATGATGGTGTTCGGCGACGCCAAGAAGGTGCTCGAGGACATGGTCAAGGCGGTCGAATGAAGCACGCCGCGCCCCGCCATCCATGCGCCCGCCCGCGCGGGCGGGTCGGCTGGCAGGGCTAGCGGCGCAGGCGCGCGTCCACGACCTCGATCCAGTGGCGCACCGGCGTGTCGGTGCCGCTTTGCAGGTGCGACACGCAGCCGATGTTGGATGAAATGATCACCGGCGGAGCCTGCGGCGCGATAGCGGCCAGCTTGCGGTCGCGCAGCTCGAGCCCCATCGCGGGATTGAGCACCGAATATGCGCCCGCCGACCCGCAGCACAGATGCGAATCGGCGAATGGCTGCAGGTCGAAGCCCAGCTCGCCCAACAGCCGTTCGCTCAAGGGCCGCAGGCCCTGCCAGTGTTGCAGCGTGCAAGGCGGGTGGAATGCCGCCCGGCCGCCCGGCTCCATGCGAGCGCGCAGGGCCTGGGCGTGCGGCGCCACCACTTCGGCCACATCCTTGACCAGCGCCACGATGCGCGCGGCGCGCTCCGCGTAGCGGGCGTCGTGACGCAGGTGATGGGCGTACTCCTTGATCATCGCCCCGCATCCCGACGCATTCATCACGATGGCCTCGATGCCGCCCTCCTCCACCAGCGGCCACCATGCGTCGATGTTGGCGCGCATCTGGTCGAGCGCCTGCGCCTGGGCATCGAGGTGGAAATTCACGGCCCCGCAGCAGCCGGCGCCCGGCGCCAGGCGCGCGCCGATGCCGATGGCATCCAGCACGCGGATGGTCGCCGCGTCGATGGTGGGCATCATGGCCGGCTGCACGCAACCCGCCAGCATCAGCACCTGGCGCGCGTGGCGCGACGGGTCGGGCAGCAGCCCGGGATTGCGCCACACCGGCACTTTGCGCTTGAGCGCGGCCGGCAGCAGCCCGCGCAACATCTGGCCGGCCCGCATCGCCGGGCCGAACAGCGGGGAATTCAATCCCTTGCGCAGCACCGCGCGACGCAGGCGATCGCCCCAGGGACGGCGCACCTTCTGGTCGACGACATGGCGGCCGATATCGACCAGGTGCCCGTACTGCACGCCGGATGGACAGGTTGTTTCGCAATTGCGGCAAGTCAGGCAGCGGTCCAGGTGCTGCTGGGTCGCCAGCGTCGGCTCGGCGCCCTCGAGGACCTGCTTGATCAGATAGATGCGGCCGCGCGGACTATCGAGCTCATCTCCCAATACCTGGTAGGTGGGACAGGTGGCAGTACAGAACCCGCAGTGCACGCAGCGGCGCAGGATCGCATCGGCCTCGCGGCCCATGTCCGTATCGCGCGCCCAGGAGGCAAGATTGGTCTGCATGCTGCGCTATAGCTCCAACACAAGGCGGCCAGGGTTGAACAGCCCTGCCGGGTCCAGTTCCTGCTTGAGGCGCCGGGTGATCGCGGCCACGCCGGATGCCAGGGGATGAAACACGCCATCGGCGGGGATGGCCGCGCCGGCGGGCCGGAACAGCGTGGCATGGCCGCCCAGGCGCTGCGCCGCGTCGCGCAATGCCTGGGCATCGGCGGCCCCGCTCAGCCAGCGCTGGCCGCCGCTCCATTCCACCAGGACGGGCAGACCGAAATCCTGCGCGGGCGCGGTCGGCGGCAGCGCCAGTCGCCACAGCGGCAGGCCTCGATTGAAGAATGGGTGCGTCTGTTCGCGTAGCGAAGCCCACCACTGTCCGGCCTCGGCGGCTTCGAGCGCCTGCCCGCCGATGCGCGCCGCGGCGGCGCGCACCGCGGGCGGCGCGCCCGACAAGCGCACCGTTGCGTGGCCCCCGCCGCCCTGCCCGTCGGCGCTCCAGCAGGTGGCCGATATGGGCAGCGGCTGGCCGCGCCATTGCGCGAACAGCGCCAGGGCCTCTTCCTGGGTGGCCTCGAGCCGCAGGCTGCACTCTTCGAATGGCCGGGGCAGCACCTTCAGCGATACCTCCAGGATGGCGCCGAATATGCCGTGCGAGCCGGCCAGCAGGCGCGAGACATCGTAGCCGGCCACGTTCTTCATGACCTCGCCGCCGAACGACAGGATGCGCCCTTGCGAGTCGAGCAGCCGCGCGCCCAGCACGAAATCGCGCACCGCGCCCGCGGCCATGCGGCGCGGACCGGCCAGCCCGGCCGCCACGCAGCCGCCCACCGTCGCGCCGGTCCCGAAATGCGGCGGCTCGAAGGCCAGCATCTGGCCATGCTCGGCCAGGGCGGCCTCCAGCACGGACAACGGCGTGCCGGCACGCGCAGTCACCACCAGCTCGGACGGCTGATAGCTGACGATGCCGCTATAGGCGGTCATGTCCAGCAGGCAGTGGCCGTCTTGCGGAGTGACGGGACGATAATTGCCATAGAACGACTTGCTGCCGCCTCCCATGACGAACAGCGGCTTGTGGCCGGCACGCGCTGTCATGACCTGGTCGCACAACTCCGACAGGACGAATTCCATGCGTTTCGTCCCGGGGTCTAAAAGCGCGCCAATTCAGGGAAGCTCAGTTCGCCGGCATGCACGTGCATCTTGCCGTATTCGGCGCAGCGTGCCAGCGTGGGAATCACCTTTTCGGGATTGAGCAGGCCGGGCGGATCGAAAGCCCGTTTCACGGCCACGAAAGCATCCAGCTCATCGCGCGAGAATTGCACACACATTTGATTTATCTTCTCCATACCCACGCCGTGTTCACCGGTCAGGGTGCCTCCCACTTTGACGCACAGCTCCAGAATGGCGGCGCCGAATTTCTCTGCCCGCTCGACCTCGTCGGGCTTGTTTGAATCGAACAGGATCAACGGATGCAGGTTGCCGTCGCCAGCGTGGAACACATTGGCGCAGCGCAAGCCGTATTCGTCTTCCATTTGCTCGATGGCGCCCAGCACGCGCGCCAGATGGCGGCGCGGAATGGTGCCGTCCATGCAGTAGTAGTCGGGCGACACGCGCCCCGCGGCGGGGAAGGCGTTCTTGCGCCCCGCCCAGAACCTCAGCCGCTCGGCCTCGTCGCGCGAGACCTGCAGGCGCGTCGCGCCCGCCTTGCGGAACACCGCCTCCATGTGCTCGATCTCGTGCGCCACCTCTTCGGCCGTGCCATCCGACTCGCACAGCAGGATGGCCTGGGCGGCGACATCGTAGCCGGCATTGACAAACGGCTCGACCATCTGCACGGCCTGGCGGTCCATCATTTCGAGCCCCGCCGGGATGATGCCGGCGGCGATGATATCCGTGACCGCCTGCCCGGCCGCCTCGACGCTGGAGAAACTCGCCATCACCACCCGCGCGCAGGCCGGCTTGGGAATCAGCTTGACGGTGACTTCCGTCACGATGCCCAGCATGCCTTCCGAACCGACGAACAGCGCCAGCAAGTCCAGGCCGGGCGCGTCCGGCGCCTCGGAACCCAGATCCACCACATCGCCGTCGATAGTGACGATCCGCACGCCCAGCACGTTGTGCACGGTCAGGCCGTACTTGAGGCAGTGCACGCCGCCCGAGTTCTCGGCCACGTTGCCGCCTATGGAACAGGCGATCTGGCTGGAAGGGTCGGGCGCGTAATACAGCCCATGGGCCGCGGCCGCCTCGGAAATGGCCAGGTTGCGCACGCCGGGGCCGACCACCGCCACGCCGGCGGCAGGATCGATGCGCTTGATGCGATTGAACTTGGCCAGGCCCATGAGCACGCCCTGCGAATGCGGCATCGCGCCGCCCGACAGGCCGGTGCCGGCGCCGCGCGCGACCAGCGGCACATTGAGCCGCTTGCACAACCGCATGACCGCCACCACCTGCTCTTCGGTTTCGGGCAGCACTACCACCGGCGGCAGCGCACGATACAGCGACAGGCCGTCGCACTCGTAGGGACGGGTATCTTCTTCGCGGTGCAACACGCAGTGCGCGGGCAGCACGCCCAGCAATGCGTCGACGACCCGGGACGCGGAAAACGACTGCTCGTCGCGACCAAGATGAGGTTCGACCAGTGAATTCATGAGCGCAACAATAGCGCGTGGCCCGGCTTCGCGGCAGGGCGGATTTACCCGCACCCGCCGCGCCGGCGGCCCTTGCCGGGCCGGTCGATCACCAGCTGACGATCTTGCCGGGGTTGAGGATGTTGTTGGGGTCGAAGGCGTGCTTGAGGCTGCGCATCAGGGAAAGCGCCTCTTCGCCGTGCTCTTCGGCCATGAACTGCATCTTGTGCAAGCCCACGCCGTGCTCGCCGGTGCAGGTGCCGTCCGCCGCAATGGCGCGCCGCACCAAATTGTGATTGATTGTTTCAGATTCTTGCCACTCGGCTTCGCTGTCGGGATCCAGCAACATCAGGACATGGAAATTGCCGTCGCCGACGTGGCCCACGATGGTATAGGGGAAGCTGGCGCGGTCGAGTTCGTCCACGGTCTCGCGCACGCAGTCGGCCAGCCGCGAGATCGGCACGCAGACGTCGGTGGTGCTGGAGCGGCAACCGGGGCGCAGCTGCAGGCCGGCGAAATAGGCGTTGTGCCGCGCCGTCCAGAGCCGGCTGCGGTCCTCGGGACGTTCGGCCCATTCGAAGTCCATGCCGCCATGTTCGGCGGTGATGGCCTGGACCGTCTCGGCCTGCTCCTGCACGCCGGCCGGGCTGCCGTGGAACTCGAACACCAGCATGGGCGTCTCGCGCAACGTGAGCTTGCTGTGCAGGTTGACCGCGCGCACCGCGGCGGCGTCCATGAATTCGACGCGGGCCACCGGCACGCCCATCTGGATGATTTCGATCACGCTCTGCACCGCCTCGTCGAGCGAGGGAAAGTTGCAGACTGCCGCCGAGACGGCTTCGGGCTGCGGATACAGCCGCACCGTGACCTCGGTGATGATGCCCAGCGTGCCTTCGCTGCCCACGAAGATGCGGGTCAGGTCGTAGCCCGCCGACGACTTGCGCGCGCGGCCCGCGGTACGCACCACGCGCCCGTCCGCGGTCACGACGGTCAGCGCCACGACGTTCTCGCGCATGGTCCCGTAGCGCACGGCATTGGTGCCCGAGGCGCGCGTGGCCGCCATGCCGCCCAGGCTGGCGTCGGCGCCCGGATCGATCGGGAAGAACAGCCCGGTATCGCGGATTTCCTCGTTAAGCTGCTTGCGCGTGACGCCGGCCTGCACGGTGACGGTGAGATCCTCGGCGTTGACCGCCAGCACGCGGTTCATTTGCGACAGGTCGATGCTGACGCCGCCCTGGATCGCCAGCAGGTGCCCCTCCAGCGAGGATCCCGCGCCGTAGGGGATCAGCGGCACGCGGTGCTCGTTGCACAGGCGCGCCACCGCCGCGACTTCCTCGGTGCTGTGGGCGAATACGACCGCGTCCGGCAACATGGGCGGATATGGCGATTCGTCCCGGCCGTGATGTTCGCGCACGGCGTGCGCGACGGACAGGCGGTCGGCGAACAGTGCGCGCAGGGCCTCCAGGAAGGCGGGCGGGACCGGGCGGCGCAGGGATTCAGCGGAAGCGGGAGCGTTCATGGCGGGGGGCGAATGAAAGAATCGAATCTTTCATTCTACGCCTTCGCCCGGCTATTTCCCGGCGGTCGAGGCGGCCCGACGGCGTTCCTTCACCGCCCGCGCCAGCCGCTCGAGCACCGCCACCGAGGCATCCCAGTCGATGCAGCCGTCGGTGATGCTCTGGCCATACACCAGGGGCTCTCCCGGCACCATGTCCTGGCGCCCGCCCAGCAAGTGGCTTTCGATCATCACGCCGACGATGCGGGTCTCGCCCGCCTCGAGCTGGCGCGCCACGTCCTCGGCCACCAGCGGCTGGTTCTCCGGCTTCTTGCTGCTGTTGGCATGGCTGGCGTCGATCATCAGGCGCTGCGCCAGGCCCGACTTCGCCATGTCCTGGCACGCCGCGGCAACGCTGGCCGAGTCGTAGTTCGGGGTCTTGCCGCCCCGCAGAATGACGTGGCAGTCTTCGTTGCCCGCCGTGGAGACGATGGCCGAATGCCCGCCCTTGGTGACCGACAGGAAATGGTGCGGCTGCGAGGCCGCCTTGATCGCGTCCACCGCGATCTTGACGTTGCCATCGGTGCCGTTCTTGAAGCCCACCGGGCACGACAGTCCGGAAGCCAGCTCGCGATGAACCTGGCTTTCGGTCGTGCGTGCGCCGATGGCTCCCCAGGACACCAGGTCGGCGATGTACTGCGGCGTGATCATGTCGAGGAACTCGCAGCCGGCCGGCAGGCCCTGGCTGTTGATGTCCAGCAGCAGCTCGCGCGCCACGCGGATGCCGCGGTTGATCTCGAAACTGCCGTCCAGCCCCGGGTCGTTGATGAGGCCTTTCCAGCCCACCGTGGTGCGCGGCTTCTCGAAATACACCCGCATGACGATTTCCAGTTCGCCTTGCAGGCGGTCGCGCACCGGCTTCAGGCGCCCGGCGTATTCCAGCGCCGCCTTGGTATCGTGGATGGAACACGGGCCGATGACCACGATGAGGCGGTCGTCCATGCCATGCAGGATGCGGTGCATCGCCTGGCGCGCGGCGAAGACGGTTTCGGAAGCCTGCTGGGTGCAGGGGAACTCGCGCATGACGTGCGAGGGCGGGTTCAGCTCTTTGATTTCGCGGATGCGAAGGTCGTCGGTGTTGTGCGACACGGTGGGGCTCCTGGGTTGCCCGCCAGGCTGACGGCACAAAAAAGCCGCCAGGGAGCTGGCGGCTTTTTCGAGGGATTCTTTACGGACTTCAGACTGCGCGCGTCCCTTCCTCCGCCAGCGGCTTCAGAAAACCATAAAAATAAAAGTAAAAAGCGGGGGACGCGAATTTCATGACGAAAGACTCTAGCACAAAACGTCCCGCATCGTCCAGGCGCAGCCTTGAATCTGCGCAAACCGCCCTCATCCAGCAGACATGGCCGACTCCTCATCGCTCGTGCGCGGCGCGCGGCGCCTGCTGATACTGGTCGCGCTGGGCGCCGCCGCCTGGTGGGCCTGGCCGCGCCTGCCGGAGCCTTGGCGCGCGCCCTGGCACATGCTGCGGCTTTCCCTGCAGCCCGCGCCCACCGCCCTGCCCGTGCCGGTGGCCGGCGTGGGGCCGGGCCAGTTGGCCGACACCTGGGGCGCGGCACGCGCGCACGGCCGGCGGCATGAGGGCATAGACATCTTCGCGCCGCGCGGCACTGCGGTCCTGTCCACCACCGAGGGCGTGGTCACCAGGGTGGGAACCAACGACCTGGGCGGCCGGGTCGTGTGGGTGCTGGGCCCGGGACGGCAGATGCACTACTACGCGCACCTGGACCGCTACGCCGAGGTGGCGCCCGGCAGCCATGTCATGCCGGGCACGCCGCTGGGCTATGTCGGCAATACCGGCAATGCCCGCACCACCCCGCCACACCTGCACTACGGCATCTACCAGGCCGGCGGCGCGCTCAACCCCTACCCGCTGCTGCGCGCGGCGCGCTAGCGAAACCCTATTGCGGCGTCAGGCCGGCGTCGCGGAATACCTTGCCCCATTTGTCGATGTCGGCGCGGATCAACTGGCCGAACGCCTGCGGCGTAGAGGGCATGGGGGTCAGGCCGCTGGCGGCGAATTGCCGGCGCAGGCCCGGGTCGGCCAGCGCTTCGCCCAGCGCGGCGTTGATCTGTTGCACGACCGCGCCGGGCATGCCCGCCGGACCGGCCATGCCGAACCACACATTCAGGTCATAATCCGGCAGCCCGGCCTCGGCGAGCGACGGAATATCCGGCGCCAGCGGCGAGCGCTGCCGGCTGGTCACGCCGAGGGCCACCACGCGTCCCGCCTGGGCCTGCTGCATGCCGTTGACCATGTCGGCGATGGTGAAATCGATGGTGCCGCCGATCAGGTCGGTCATCGCCTGCGGCACGCCGCGGTACGCGACCGGCACGGCGCTGAAGCCGCCCATGGAAACCACCTGCGCGCCGCACAACTGGGCGCTGCCCGAACCGTAGCCGTACGACAGCTTGCCCGGATTGGCCTTGCCGTATGCCAGCAGCCCTTGCAGATCGCGCACCTGCAACGCATTGCTGGCCACCAGCATGAACGGCGCCTCGGCGACCGCGCCGATCGGCGTGAAGTCGCTGCGCGGATCGTACGGCAGCGACTTGAAGGCGCTGACATTGCTCGCCCCCGTGCTGACGCCCACCATGAACAGCGTGTAGCCGTCTGGTTCAGCGCGAGTCGCCGCCACGGTGCCGACGATGCCGTTGGCCCCTGCCCGGTTCTCGATCACGATCGGCTGCCCCAGGCGCGGGCCGATGCCCTCGGCGAGCGTGCGCGCGACCACGTCCGTAATGCTGCCCGGCGGAAACGGCACCACCAGGCGCACGGGCTTGTCCGGATAGGCATGGGCCGACAGCGGCAGCGCGCACAGCAGCGCGGCGAACAGGTATCGCATCACGAATCGTCTCCTAGGTGTTGTCATGAGCGGCCCCGCGCGCGGCGAGGCGGCGGCAGACATGCATCCTAGGAACAAAGCCGCGCTGCGGCGAGTGCTGTTTATGCGATGGGATATAGCCCGATGTTATGCGGCGCGGGCCGCCACGCGGCCGCGGGACGGCCGCCTGCCAAGGTGCGGGCCGTCATGGACGGCGCGCGCCGGGCACAGCCGGGGCTCAGGCCGTGCCGCCCACCGTCAGCCCGTCCATGCGCACGGTCGGCATGCCGACGCCCACCGGCACGCTCTGGCCGTCCTTGCCGCACGTGCCGACGCCCGAATCGAGCCGCAGGTCATTGCCGATCAGGCTGACGCGGGTCATGGCTTCCGGGCCGTTGCCGATCAGGGTGGCGCCCTTGACCGGATAGGTGACCTTGCCGTTCTCGATCATGTAGGCTTCCGACGCCGAGAACACGAACTTGCCGTTGGTGATGTCGACCTGGCCGCCGCCGAAATTCGCGGCATAGATACCGTGCTTGACCGAGGCGATGATCTCTTCGGGCGGCGTCTCGCCCGCCAGCATGTAGGTGTTGGTCATGCGCGGCATGGGCAGGTGCGCGAACGATTCGCGCCGCCCGTTGCCGGTGGCGGCGGTCTTCATCAGGCGCGCGTTCAGCGTGTCCTGCATGTAGCCGCGCAGGATGCCGTCCTCGATCAGCACGTTGCGCTGGGTGGCGTTGCCTTCGTCGTCGATGTTGAGCGAGCCGCGGCGATCCGGCAGCGTGCCGTCGTCGATCACCGTCACGCCCTTGGAAGCCACGCGCTGGCCGATGCGGCCGGAAAACACGCTCGACCCTTTGCGGTTGAAGTCGCCCTCGAGCCCGTGGCCGACTGCCTCGTGCAGCAGGATGCCCGGCCAGCCGGAGCCCAGCACGACAGTCATTTCGCCGGCCGGCGCCGGGCGCGCCTCGAGGTTGACCAGCGCCTCGTGCACCGCGCGCTCGACATAGCCCTGCAGCACGTCGTCCGTGAAATACCCCAGGCCGGTGCGCCCGCCGCCGCCGGCATGGCCCATTTCGCGGCGGCCGTTGCGCTCGGCAATCACCGTCAGCGACAAGCGCACCAGCGGACGCACGTCGGCGGCCAGGCGCCCGTCGCTGCCGGCCACCAGGATGACGTCGTATTCCGCGCCCAGCCCGGCCATCACCTGGATGACGTGCGGATCGCGTGCGCGCGCCATCCGCTCGACCCGCTCGAGCAGGGCCACTTTTTCCGGCGCGCTGAGGGTGGCCAGCGGATCCATGCCGGCATACAGGCTGCGGCCGGCCTCCGGCGGCACTTGCGCCGCCACCTTGACCTTGCCGGCGCCGCGCCGGGCGATGCCGCGCACGGTGCGGGCCGATGACAGCAAGGCATCCGGCGACAATGAGTCGGAATAGGCAAAGGCGGTTTTCTCGCCGCTGATCGCCCGCACCCCTACACCCTGTCCGATGGAGAAGCTGCCGGTCTTGACGATGCCCTCCTCCAGGCTCCAGCCTTCGCTGCGCGTGTATTGGAAGTAGAGGTCGGCATAATCGACCTTGTGCGTGAAGATTTCGCCCAGCGCGCGCGCCATGTCGGCTTCGGTCAGGCCCCACGGGTCGAGCAGCAGCGATTTGGCGGTGGCGAGGGACTGGATATCGGGATCGATCAGTTTCATAAGATTCTGGTGTCTACAGGACGCGGTGACGCAGGGCGGGCAGCGCGGCGCGGACTTGCGCCAGCCGCTCAGCCTCTATGGTACCGCTGACCACGCCGGGGCCTTCCGGCAATACTTCGACGACCTCGCCCCAGGGATCGACCAGCATGGAGTGCCCCCAGGTACGGCGGCCATTCGGATGGCGCCCGCCCTGGGCGGCAGCCAGCACATAGCACTGGTTCTCGATGGCGCGGGCGCGCAGCAGCAGTTCCCAGTGGGCCTTGCCCGTAGTGTAGGTGAAGGCCGCCGGCACCAGGATCAGATCCACCGTGCCCAGGGCGCGGTAAAGCTCGGGAAAGCGCAGGTCGTAACAGACCGACAGGCCCACTCTGCCCCAGGGGGCCTCGAACGCCTGGACGGCGCTGCCCGGGTGAATGGCGATGGACTCGTCATAAGCCTCCTCGCCGCGCTGGAAATTGAATAAATGGATTTTGTCGTAGCGCGCCAGCGATTTACCGTCCGGCCCGTAGACAAAACTGGTATTGAATACCCGTTCCGGATCCGGACAAGCCAGCGGCAGCGTGCCGCCCGCCAGCCAGATGCCGTGGCGGGCAGCCTGCCCGGCGAGGAAATCCTGAATCGGCCCGTCGCCCGGTTGTTCCTTGATTGCCAGTTTTTGACGGTCGCCGTGGCCCATGAAGCAAAAATACTCGGGCAGGGAAACCAGTTGCGCGCCGGAACCGGCGGCTTGGGCGATTAATTCAGCTGCCTGCCGCAGATTATCCGCGACCTCGGGCGACGAAACCATCTGCAATGCCGCCACTGTTACGGAATTCGACCCGGAAATGCCCATTTTTCAATCCTCTGGAATGATAAATTTGTCACATAATAATGAATCGGTCCGCTATTTTCTGTATTATTGGCGGATTGCCCCCCATTTCCGCCATACTACGCGCTTGTTACCGCCATATATGGCCGGCTGAACCATCGAAGTATTTATCCAGGACCCACCATGCCCCGCGAGACCTATGCCGCCCTGCAAGCCAAGATAGAAAAAGAAATAACCAAGCTGCAAAAAAAAGCGGAAGCCCTTCAATCCAAACGACGCAAGCCTGTTATTGCGTCGATCATCACCTCGATGCGTGAATACAATATAACGCCCGAGGAAATCGCCGCGGCTTTCAACGGCGCCGCCAAAGCCCCCCGCGCGGCTTCCCGCAAGGCCGCCGCACCAGCCGCCAAGCGCCAGGTGGCACCCAAGTACCGCCACCCGGACACCGGCGAAACCTGGAGCGGCCGTGGCAAGGCGCCGCGCTGGCTTACCGCCGAGGAAGCCGAAGGCAAGCAGCGCGACAGCTTCCTGATCAAGGAATAATGCCGCGCATCCGGCCGCCCTGTCGAGGGCTCCGGCATTTATCCGGCCCGGCCCGCGGGGCGTCGCCCCGGGCGCCGGGCAATATACCGCCTGCCTGTGCCAGGCAACTGGCTAGCGATCCAGCGGATATTCCACTTCGCGTTCCGATCCATTATTGCCGGGGAAATTATCGAATATCGCCCGGACCAGATACGGCATGGTGCGCACCAGGTCTTCCCGCCCCGTGACTATATAAGCCGTGGAGCGATAGACCTCGGCGCCGCCGCGGGTCGCGTCGTGGATTTCGACGCTCAGCCGGTTCCGGTATGCCACGGCGGGCACATCGACCCAGTCTGGCCCCCAGTAACCGAAGCCGCCACCCCACCAACGCGGTCCATAAAAGCCGCCATAACCGCCATAGAAATAGGGGTCGTAGGCGCGCCGCACCATTACCTGCGTCTGCTCGGCGCCGTACCGGAACGATACGGTGAAGCGCGCTCGCCCGCCGTCGCGGGCCTCGACCAGCCCGGTGGGGCCGATGCCAGCCCGCACCATGTCCTGGTATGCCTGGTATTCGAGATTTCCCGCCTGGCCCGGGACGGCGTCGACGAACCGGTAGGTTTCTCCTTCGACGCCAGCGGGCCATTGCTGGAACGACGTGACGCGCGCCTGCACCGTCGGCGTGGCGCAACCGCTGAGCAGCGCCGCCGACAGGGCAACCGCGACACCCGCCCAACGGCACAGGCCGAGCCAGGTTCTGGATGGGGACATGAGCGATTCTCCGGAGTGGCTCATTTGGAAATGGATATTTGACCAGACGCGCGATCGAAAGTTTTCAACCGGATATTTCGGCCGGCATATGAAGCGACCACGTACCACTACAATACGGCATTACCTATATTTTGAACCGATCCGAGCATGCGCACCGAGACGCCTGTAACCGTATATCGCAAGGATTATCAGCCCTATCCTTACGCCATTCCAGAAGTCGCCCTGGCATTCGACCTGGATCCGGCGTCCACCGAGGTGCGCTGCGCCCTGAAAGTGGAGCGCAAACCCGATGCGCCCGCCGACGCCCCGCTGGTCCTGGACGGCGCCGACCTGGAGCTGGTATCGGTACAAGTGGACGGCCAGCCCTGGCCCGCGGCGCGCTACACGCTGGATGAAGCCACCCTGACCCTCACGGGCCTGCCCGCCCGCACGGAGGTCGAGATCGTCAGCCGTTGCCGGCCCAGCGCCAATTCGACGCTGATGGGCCTGTATGTGTCGGGCGGCAATTTCTTCACCCAATGCGAGGCCGAGGGTTTCCGGCGCATCACCTGGTTCGCCGACCGGCCCGACGTGATGTCGCGCTACCGCGTCACCCTGCGGGCCGGCGCCGACTACCCGGTCCTGCTGTCCAACGGCAACCTGCTGGCCACGCGCGTCCTGCCCGACGGCCGCCACGAGGCCGAATGGGAAGACCCCTTCCCCAAGCCCTGCTACCTGTTCGCACTGGTGGCCGGACGCCTCACGCACCGCGAAACCAAGGTCCGCACGGCATCGGGCCGCGAAGTGCTGCTGCAGGTATACAGCGACCCCGGCTCGGAAGACCGCACCGGATGGGCGCTCGAATCGCTGGTGCGGGCGCTGCGCTGGGACGAGACCCGCTTCGGCCTGGAGCTGGACCTGGATCGCTTCATGGTGGTCGCCGTGCGCGACTTCAACATGGGCGCGATGGAAAACAAGGGCTTGAACATCTTCAACGCGGCCTACGTGCTGGCCGACCCGCAAACCGCGACCGACGCCAACTACGAAGGTATCGAGGCGGTGGTCGGGCACGAGTATTTCCATAACTGGACCGGCAATCGCGTCACCTGCCGCGACTGGTTCCAGCTGAGCCTGAAAGAAGGCCTCACCGTATTCCGCGACCAGGAATTCACCGCCGACATGATGGCGCGCGGCCTGGAGCCGGCCGCGGCGGCCAGCGCGCGCGCCGTCAAGCGGATCGACGACGTGGTGACGCTGCGCGCGGCGCAGTATCCGGAAGACGCCGGCCCGATGGCGCACCCGATCCGCCCCGAGAGCTACCAGGAAATCGGCAATTTCTATACCGCCACCGTGTATGAGAAAGGCGCCGAGGTGATCCGCATGCAGCATACGCTGCTGGGCGAAGCGGGTTTCCGCGCCGGCATGGACGAGTATTTCCGTCGCCACGACGGCCATGCCGTCACCTGCGACGACTTCGTGGCGGCCATGGAGTCGGTCTACATGCGCCAGCATCCCGGGCGCGACCTGGCGGTGTTCCGCCGCTGGTACCGCCAGGCCGGCACGCCGCGCGTGGCGGTGGCGTTGCACTACGACGCGGCCGCCCGGCGCTGCACCGTCACGCTTACCCAGCGCTGCCCGCCGGTAGGGGTGGAAAAGCGCGCGGACGACGGCTACGTCAAGGCGCCGTTCCATATCCCGTTCGCCATCGGCCTGCTGGATCCCGCAGGGCGCGCCCTGCCCCTGCGCCAGGGCGACGGCACGGTCGCAACCGCCCTGCTCGAGCTGACCCAGGAGTCCCAGCAATGGGTGTTCGAGGATATCGATGCCCGGCCGGTGCCGTCGCTGCTGCGCGGCTTCTCGGCGCCGGTCATCGTGGAATACGACTGGACCGATGCCGAACTGGCCTTGTTGTCGGCCCATGACAGCGACCCGTTCGCGCGCTGGGAAGCCGGCCAGGAACTGGCCACCCGCCAGATCCTCGCGCTGGCCGGCCGTCATCAGGCGGGCCAGCCGATGCAGGCCGAGGATGCTTTCCTCCAGGCCTGGCGGGCGCTGCTGACCGATCCGGCGCTGGACGCCGGATACCGCGCCCGCGCCCTGGCCCTGCCCTCGGAAAAAACCCTCGCCGAGCGCATGGAGGCCATCGACCCGCCGGCCCTGGCGGCGGCGCGCGATTTCCTGCGTGCCGAGCTCGGGCGGCAGTTGGCCGCGCAATGGCGCGCCGCGTTCGACCAGAACCAGACGCCGGGCGAGTACAGCCCCGCGCCGGAACCCGCCGGCAAGCGCGCCCTGAAGAACCTGGCGCTGGCCCACCTGATGGCGGGAACCGTGACTGGCGCACAGGAACTGGCACAGGCGCAATTCGACCAGGCTGGCAACATGACCGACAGCCTGGCGGCGCTTTCCGCCCTGGTCAACTACGGCCAGGGCCAGGCGCCCACGCAGGCGCTGCAGGCCTTCTACACCCGCTGGCAGGACGACCCGCTGGTCATCGACAAATGGTTCACGCTGCAGGCCACCGCCCGCGGCACCGACGTCGACAAGGTGCGTGCGCTCATGGCTCATCCCGCCTTCACGCTGCGCAACCCGAACCGGGCGCGCGCGCTGGTGTTCCAATTCTGCCTGAACAACGCGCGCGGCCTGCACCGCCCCGACGGCGCCGGCTATGCGTTCTGGGCCGAGCAAGTGCTGGCACTTGACGCCCTGAATCCCGAGGTCGCCGCCCGGCTGGCGCGCGCCCTCGACAACTGGGCACGCTTCGTGCCGGCCCTGCGCGCGCCGATGCAGCAAGCGCTGCAGCGCGTGCGCGAACATGCCGGCCTGTCGCGCAATGTGCTCGAAATCGTATCGAAGGCGCTGGAATTCGCCGCCTGAATCCCGCCTCCCATAGGCTGCCTACGGAGACCTCTCTTGAAACACAAAACCCTGACTCAATACCTGGTCGAGCAACAGCGCTCGGCCCAGGCCCTGGCCCCCGAAGTGCGCCTCTTGATCGAAGTGGTGGCGCGCGCCTGCAAGGCCATCAGCCATGCCGTCAGCAAGGGCGCGCTGGGCGGCGTGCTGGGCAGCCTCGAATCCGAGAATGTCCAGGGCGAGGTGCAGAAGAAACTGGACGTGCTGTCCAACGAGATCCTGCTCGAAGCCAATGAATGGGGCGGCCACCTGGCCGCGATGGCGTCCGAGGAAATGGAAACCATCCACCTGATCCCCAACCGCTACCCGAAGGGCGAATACCTGCTGTTATTCGATCCCCTCGACGGCTCGTCCAACATCGACGTCAACGTCTCGATCGGGACCATTTTCTCGGTGTTGCGCGCCCCGCATCGCGTGGCCGGCGCCGAGGAAGTCTGCGAACAGGACTTCCTGCAGCCCGGCAACCAGCAAGTGGCTGCCGGCTATGCGGTCTACGGCCCGCAGACCATGCTGGTGCTGACCATCGGCAATGGCGTGGTGGGCTTCACGCTGGACCGCGAAATGGGCTCGTGGGTACTGACCCACGAACGGCTGAGCATTCCGGCGGATACCAAGGAGTTCGCCATCAACATGTCGAACATGCGCCACTGGGCCCCGCCGGTCAAGCGCTACATCGACGAATGCCTGGCTGGCAAGACCGGCCCCCTGGGCAAGGACTACAACATGCGCTGGGTCGCCTCGATGGTGGCCGACGTGCACCGCATCATGACGCGCGGCGGCATCTTCATGTATCCCTGGGATGCGCGCGAACCGGGCAAGCCCGGCAAGCTGCGCCTGATGTACGAAGCCAACCCCATGAGCATGATCGTCGAGCAGGCCGGCGGCGCCGCCATCGACGGCAAGCAGCGCATCCTGGACATCCAGCCCGAGAAACTGCACCAGCGCGTCAGCGTGATCCTCGGCTCGAAGAACGAAGTCGAGCGCGTCGGCCGCTATCACGCCGAGGAATAGGCCTGTGGGCTCAGGAGGTGTCTGACGCCCCCAGGGTGTCAGACACCTCGCGCACCTCGCGGAACACTCCGCGGGCACCCGGCAAAAAACAAGGGGCCAGGCACGGTGACGTGCCTGGCCCCTTGTCGCATCGGGTGTGTTACTTCACTTCCTCGATGCTCTTCACATCGTCCTTGTTCATCTGGACCTTGTGGCCGTCTTTCTCGTATTCGTAGAAGCCCGTGTCCTCGTTGTACTCGGGCTCATCGGGCGTGACGACCTGGCTGCCATCGCGCTTTTCCACCATCGATGGCGTCGAGCAGCCCGCCAGTACGCCGACTCCGGTCAAGATCAGGGCGAGCGTCGTGGTCTTCAGGTTCATGAGGCATTTTCTCCGTCAGGCTTGAATGAGTTTTCAATGTAGGACGCGACACGCGCCCATACCGTGACGGGATGTCTGCAAAATGCACAAGTCTGTAATGACAGTGCCACATGCCCGCGCTCGCCGCGGCGAGGCGCGTCCCCGAGCACCCGGCCCCTCAATGCAAAACCCCCGGCCTGCGGGCCGGGGGTCCTGTCGCATAAACACGCGGCAAACAAGCTTACACTTTGGCATTGGCCTCGATGTAGCGTCGTACCAACTGTGGATCGCAATCGAGCACGGTGACGCGCTGCGGCAACGACTCCAGGTCGGCCAGCGCGGGCGGCGGCGTGACCGGCCGGCCCAGCGCTTCCTCGATGGTGTCGGAGAATTTCGCGGGCAAGGCGGTTTCCAGCACCAGCATGGGCACGCCGGGCTCGACGAACTCGCGCGCCACCTTCACTCCGTCGGCGGTGTGCGGGTCCACCAGCACGCCCGTGGCGTCATAGGTGGCGCGGATGACGGCCAGCCGGTCGGCGTGGGTGCTGGTGCCCGCCACGAAGCCATATTGCGATTCGAACGCCGGCTTGTCGGCCGACAGGTCGAAGAAGCCGTCGCGCGCCAGGTCGGCCCACAGGGTCCGCACGCGCTGCGGATCGCGGCCGGTGAGGTCGTAGACGAAGCGCTCGAAATTCGAGGCGCGCGAGATGTCCATGGAAGGGCTGGAGGTCGCGTAGGTCTGCTCGGCGGCGCGCGGCCGGTAGATGCCCGTGCGGAAGAACTCTTCCAGCACGTTGTTCTCGTTGGTGGCCAGCACCAGCCGGCGCACCGGCAGGCCCATGGCCCGCGCGATATGGCCGGACAGGATATTGCCGAAGTTGCCGGACGGCACGGCGAAGGAGACCTGCTGCTCCGGCGCGGAAGTGGCCCGCAGCCAGCCATGGAAGTAATAGACCACCTGCGCCGCGATGCGCGCCCAGTTGATCGAATTGACGGCGCCGATGCGGTAGCGCGACTTGAAGTCGAGGTCGCCGGCCAGCGCCTTGACGATGTCCTGCGCGTCGTCGAACACGCCACGCACGGCGATATTGTGGATGTTCTCGTCCTGCAGCGAGTACATCTGGGCGCGCTGGAAGGCGCTCATGCGGCCGTGCGGCGACAGCATGAAGACCGCCACACCCTGCTTGCCGCGCAGCGCGTATTCCGCCGCCGAGCCGGTGTCGCCGGAAGTGGCGCCCAGGATGTTGAGCGTGGCGCCGCGCCGGCTCAGCACGTATTCGAAGACCTGGCCGAGGAACTGCATGGCCATGTCCTTGAAGGCCAGCGTCGGGCCTTCGGAGAGTCCCAACAGATGCAGGCCGCCGTCGAGCGGGCGCAGCGGCACGATATCTTCGCTGCTGAATACGCCCTGGCGGTACGCCGCGCGCGTCAGGCGGCGCAGGTCGTCGGCCGGAATATCGGTGGCGAAACGCGACAAGACCTCGAACGCCAGGTCGGCATACGGCAGGCCGCGCCAGGATTCGAGGGTCTCGGCCGACACCTGCGGCAAGGCCTCGGGAACGGCCAGCCCGCCATCGGGCGCCAGGCCCTCGAGCAGGATGTCGCTGAATGCTTGCGGCGCCATGCCGCCACGGGTAGATACGTATTTCATAGGGTTTCCACACGCAGGCGTGTCACGCTGGAGCGCACGAACGGCAACTGCTCGATGCTGCGGATGGCCTGGTCGACATTGCCTTCGACGGCCTGGTGAGTCAGGAAAATAATGTCGGCGCCGCCGATGTGCGACGGCTGCTGGATCATCGAGCCGATCGAGATGCCGCGCTCGGCCAGCACCCGCGCGATGTCGGCCAGCACGCCGGGCTGGTCGTCCACGCGCAGGCGCAAGTAGTAGGACGTGCTGATCTTTTCGATCGGCAGGATCGCCAGGTCCGAGAGCGCGTCCGGCTGGAACGCCAGGTGCGGCACCCGGTTGCCCGGATCCGCGGTATGCAGGCGGGTCACGTCGACCAGGTCGGCCACCACGGCGGACGCGGTGGGTTCCTCGCCCGCGCCCTGACCGTAATACAGCGTCGGGCCGACGGCATCGCCGCGCACCAGCACCGCGTTCATGGCGCCTTCGACATTGGCCAGCAGGCGCTCGGCCGGCACCAGCGCCGGATGCACGCGCAGCTCGATGCCGTCGGCGCGGCGCTTGGTGATGCCAAGCAGCTTGATGCGGTAGCCCAGCCGCTCGGCGTGGGCGATGTCTTCCTGGGCGAGCTGGGAAATGCCCTCGATGTAGGCCTTGTCGAACTGCACCGGCACGCCGAACGCCAGCGAGGCCAGCAAGGTGAGCTTGTGGGCGGCATCCACGCCCTCGACGTCGAAGGTGGGGTCGGCTTCGGCATAGCCCAGGCGCTGGGCTTCGGCCAGCACGTCGGCGAACGGCAGGCCGCGCGCCCGCATTTCGGACAGGATGAAATTGGTGGTGCCGTTGATGATGCCGGCGACCCATTCGATGCGGTTGGCCGTCAGGCCTTCGCGGATGGCCTTGATGATGGGAATGCCGCCGGCCACGGCGGCCTCGAATGCCACCATGACGCCCTGCGCCGAGGCCGCGGCGAAGATTTCATTGCCGTGCTTGGCCAGCAAGGCCTTGTTGGCGGTCACCACGTGCTTGCGATGGGCGATGGCCTCGAGCACCAGCTCGCGCGCCAGGGTATCGCCGCCGATGAGTTCGACCACGATATCGACTTCAGGGTCGCGCACCAGCGCGTGCACGTCGGTATCGACGGCGACGGCATCGCCGACGCGGCTGCGCGCCTTGGCCACGTCGCGCACGGCGACACGGCTGACCTCGATGCGCCGCCCGGCGCGGCGGGCGATTTCCTCGGCGTTGCGGGCCAGCACGCTCCAGGTGCCTCCGCCCACCACGCCCAGCCCGAGCAGGCCGATCTTGATGGGCTTGATCTCGGCCGACGGTCGGGGCGTGCCCGTGGCGGGCAGGGTATGCAGCGTACGTGTAGCGTTTGTCATGTCATTCCAGATACGGCAGGTGCCGGGCGCCTCCGTGGGGAGACACGCAGGTGTCAGACACCCATGGGGTGTCTGACACCTGGATAGGCACCTGGGGAAGGTTCTTTACTTTAGCAAGCCGTCCTTGCGGAACATGTCCTTGATGCCGCGCACCGCCTGGCGGGTGCGTTGCTCGTTCTCGATGAGGGCGAAGCGCACGTATTCATCGCCGTACTCGCCGAAGCCGATGCCGGGCGACACCGCCACCTTGGCATCGGACAGGACGCGCTTGGAGAATTCCAGCGAGCCCATGGCCCGGTAGGGTTCGGGGATATGCGCCCAGATATACATGGAGGCCTTGGGAATCTCCACGTTCCAGCCCGCCTCGTGCAGGCCGCGCGCCAGGACGTCGCGGCGGCTGCGGTATTGCTCGACCACCTCGGCCACGCAGTCCTGCGGGCCGTCCAGCGCGGCGATCGACGCCACCTGGATGGGCGTGAAGGTGCCGTAGTCGTGGTAGCTCTTGATGCGTGCCAGCGCATTGACCAGCTCGCGGTTGCCCACCATGTAGCCGATGCGCCAGCCGGCCATGTTGTAGCTCTTGCTCATGGTGAAGAATTCCACCGCCACGTCGCGCGCGCCGGGCACCTGCATGATGGATGGCGCCACGTAGCCGTCGAAACAGATGTCGGCGTAGGCCAGGTCGTGCACCACCAGGATGTCGTGTTCCTTGGCCAGCGCCACCACGCGCTCGAAGAACGACAGGTCGACGCACTGCGCGGTCGGGTTGCTGGGAAAGCCCAGGATCATCATCTTCGGCTTGGGAATCGATTCGCGCACCGCGCGCTCGAGCTCTTCGAAGAAGTCCACGCCGGGCGTCATGCGCACCGAACGGATGTTGGCCCCGGCGATGACGGCGCCATAAATATGGATGGGGTAGCTGGGATTGGGCACCAGCACCGTGTCGCCGCGGTCCAGCGTGGCCAGCATCAGGTGCGCCAGGCCCTCTTTCGAGCCGATGGTGACGATGGCCTCGGCGTCCGGGTCGAACTCGACCGCGTAGCGGCGCTGGTACCAGTCGCAAATGGCCTTGCGCAGGCGCGGGATGCCCTTGGAAACCGAATAGCCATGGGTGCTGGGCCGGCTCGAGGCCTCGACCAGCTTGTCGACGATGTGCTTGGGCGTCGGGCCGTCGGGGTTGCCCATCGACATGTCGATGATGTCCTCGCCGCGCCGCCGGGCGGCCATCTTGAGCTCGCCGGTGATATTGAACACGTACGGAGGCAGACGCTCGATGCGGGAGAACTTCCTCATGGGGAACGATTCCTTGATGATGGCGGGATGTGACAAGAGGTTTGCAGCGCAGCAAAACTCAGTAATCTAGCGCAAGCGGGCCCGGGCGGCAAATGACGGCATTCCGTCCCCTTTGACCGTGGATACCCTGCAACATGAGCGCATTTCGATGCGCTATGATCGGAATCATAGAGCTGGAGTACTTATTGAAGCTGCACACCGACCCTGCATCGGCCCTTAATACCGTTACCGCCTACGGCGACGGCTATATCGAGGTCAACCAGGTCCGATTTTCCCACGCGGTCGCTTTCGGCCCCGAAGGCGCCGTCACCGAATGGCCGGTCCAGGCCGCCACCGACATCACCGCATCGCTCCTGCAGCAGGCTGCCGGCCTGCCCGACGCTCCGCGCGACCCCATGGCATTCCTCGACGCGCCCGAAGGGGCCGTGCGCCAGCCCGGCGGCGGGCCCGAGGTGCTGCTGGTGGGCACGGGCAGCCGCCAGCGGCTGCTCGGCCAGGACGTGCTGCGCCCGCTGCTGGCCGCCGGCATCGGCGTCGAGGTCATGGATACCCAGGCCGCGGCGCGCACCTACAACATCCTGATGGCAGAGGGCCGCCGCGTCGTCGTGGCCCTGCTGCCGACACAAGGAGAATCCCCCGCATGACGCCGCATATAGGCAAACCCGCCCCGCTCTTCACCGCCGAGAGCACCATCGGCCCGATCAGCCTGGAACAATGCCAGGGCCGTGCCGTGGTGCTGTATTTCTACCCCAAGGACAACACCCCCGGCTGCACCACCGAAAGCCAGGATTTCCGCGACCTGCACGCCGATTTCCTGGAAGCCGGCGCGGTGGTGGTGGGCATTTCGCGCGATTCGCTGAAATCGCACGAGAACTTCCGCGCCAAGTACGAGCTGCCCTTCCCGCTCATCGCCGACACCGACGAAGCGGTCTGCAACCTGTACGGCGTCATCAAGCAGAAGAATATGTACGGTAAACAGGTGCGTGGCATCGAGCGCAGCACCTTCCTCATCGATGCCTACGGCCGGCTGGTGCAGGAATGGCGGGGCGTCAAGGTGCCCGGCCATGCCAGCGAGGTGTTGCAGGCTGCCCGCAGCATCGGCTGAGTCCGTACCGGAACCACGGAATCATTGTCAGGCGCTATAGCCGGCCCCCCAGGAGAATGACCTATATGCCGCTACCGAAGATGCCCACTCGACCCGCAGCCATCCTGACGTTTCCCTCGGGCGAAGCCGCCCGCAGCAAGACCCGCGCTGGCGCAGCCAAGCCGGCGGCGCCGGCAGCCGCGGCGCCGGCAGCCAAGCCGCTGCCGGTCCAGCCCGAACTCGACGGCATCAAATCGCAGGCACCGGCCGCTGTCGCGCCGGCTCCCGTCGCGGCGCCCCGCCCCGCCCGCGCCGGCAAGGCTTCCACCGCCGGGCGCAAGCCCAAGGCGCGCGCGCAAAGCGCCGTGCGCAAGCTGTTCGTGCTGGACACCAACGTGCTGTTGCACGACCCCACCTCGCTGTTCCGCTTCGAAGAGCACGATATCTTCCTGCCCATGATGACGCTGGAGGAGCTCGACCACCAGAAGAAAGGCATGTCGGAAGTGGCGCGCAATGCACGCCAGGTCAGCCGCTCGCTGGACGCGCTGGTGCATGGCGCCGAGCAGCTCGACGAGGGCCTGGAACTCAGCGCGCTGGGCAACAAGGACGCCACCGGCAAGCTGATGTTCCAGACCACGGCGATTCACAGCACCCTGCCGTCGGACTTGCCGATGGGCAAGGCCGACAACCAGATTCTCGGCGTGGTGCGCGCGCTGCAGGAAAAATTCCCGCAGCGCGAGGTGGTGCTGGTGTCCAAGGACATCAACATGCGCCTGAAGGCGCGCGCCCTGGGCATGGCGGCCGAGGACTACTACAACGACCATGTCCTGGAAGACTCGGACCTGATGTATTCAGGCGTCATGCAGCTGCCCGAGGACTTCTGGAACCGGCACGGCAAGGACGTCGAATCCTGGCAACAGGGCGGCACGACTTTCTACCGCATCCACGGCCCGCTGTGCGCGCAGTTCATGGTCAACCAGTTCGTGTACTTCGAAGGCCAGATGCCGCTGTATGCGCAGGTGCGCGAAGTCAGCGGCAAGACCGCGGTGCTGGCCACCCTGCGCGACTACACCCACGGCAAGAACAATGTGTGGGGCATTACCGCGCGCAACCGCGAACAGAATTTCGCGCTGAACCTGCTGATGAACCCGGATTGCGATTTCGTGTCGCTGCTGGGCCAGGCAGGCACCGGCAAGACGCTGCTCGCCCTGGCCGCCGGCATCACCCAGGTGCTGGAGACCAAGCGCTATACCGAGATCATCATGACCCGGGTGACCGTGCCCGTGGGCGAAGACATCGGTTTCCTGCCGGGCACCGAGGAAGAAAAGATGCTGCCCTGGATGGGCGCGCTGGAAGACAACCTGGACGTCCTGAACATGGGTGACGGCGACGGCGGCGACTGGGGCCGGGCGGCCACCATGGACCTGATCCGCTCGCGCATCAAGGTCAAGTCGCTCAATTTCATGCGCGGCCGGACCTTCCTGAACAAGTACCTGATCATCGACGAAGCGCAGAACCTCACGCCCAAGCAGATGAAGACGCTGGTCACGCGCGCGGGTCCGGGCACCAAGGTGGTCTGCCTGGGCAACGTGGCCCAGATCGACACGCCCTATCTCACCGAAGGCAGTTCGGGCCTGACCTTCGTGGTGGACCGCTTCAAGGGCTGGCCGCACGCCGGGCACGTAACGCTGCAGCGCGGCGAACGCTCCCGCCTGGCCGACTACGCGGGCGACGTCCTGTAATGCGCACGCGGCCGCCCGTCGGCATCACGATGGGCGATGCCGCGGGCATCGGCCCGGAAATCATCGTCAAGGCCTGCGCCCAAGGCCTGAAGGCGCCCGCCGTGGTCTATGGCGATACGGACACCATGCGCCGCGCCGCCGCGCTGTTGGGAGCCCGGCTGGACATCGCCGAAATCGGGGCCGTCAGCCAGGCCAGCGGCGCCCCCGGCCGCATCGAGGTGATCCCCTGTGCGCCGCCGCTGCCCGCCGGCCTGCCGCCCGGGCGCGTCAGCGCGGCCGCCGGCCGCGCCGCCTACGACTGCCTGTGCGCGGCGATCGATGATGCACAGGCCGGGAGCATCCGCGCCATTGTCACGGCGCCGCTGAACAAGCATTCCATGCACTTGGCCGGCATCGACCAGCCCGGCCACACCGAGATCCTGGCCGAGCGCTCCGGCACTGCTGATTTCGCCATGATGCTGGCCAACGACGAATTGCGCGTGCTGCTGGTCACCATTCACATGCCGCTGGCCGCGGTGCCGGCCGCGATCACGGCGCAGGCCGAAGCGCGGGCGATCCGGCTGGCCGACCGGGCCTGCCGCCAGATGGGCATCGAACGGCCGCGCATCGCGGTGGCCGGCTTGAATCCGCACGCCGGCGAGGACGGCAAGTTCGGCCGCGAAGACCTGGATGTCATCGCGCCCGCGATCGCCGAGGCGCGCGCCGCCGGCCTGGACGTATCGGGGCCGTGGCCCGGCGACACCGTCTTCATGCGTGCGCGGCGCGGCGAATTCGATATCGTGGTCGCCCAGTATCACGACCAGGGCCTGATCCCCGTGAAGTACCTGGGCGTGGACCAGGGCGTCAACGTCACGGTGGGGCTGCCGTTCGTGCGCACCAGCGTGGATCACGGCACTGCGTTCGACATTGCCTGGAAAGGCATGGCCGACCATGCCTCGCTGGTGGCGGCATTCGACCTGGCCCTGGCGATGACGCCCTGAAAAGCGGCAGTTCCCTACGGCAAGCTGAACATGGCCGGCGCGCGGCCCGTCTACAATAGCGCGCTTTGGCTGCCTCGCCGCGGCTGTCCACGCTACGCGCCATGTCCCGCTACACCCGCTTCCTGCCTGACCGCTTCACGCTTTTCCTCGTCATCACCGTCGTCATCGCCAGCGTGCTGCCCGCCCATGGCAAGGGCATCGTGGCCTTCAGCTGGATCACCAATATCGGCATCGCCCTGCTGTTCTTCCTGCACGGCGCGCGCCTGTCGCGCGAGGCCATCGTGGCCGGCATCACCCACTGGCGATTGCACCTGACCGTCTTCTCGGCCACCTTCATCATGTTCCCGCTGCTGGGCGTCGCGCTCAAGCCGGTGCTGCAGCCGCTGGTGACGCCGGAACTCTATACCGGCGTGCTGTTCCTGTGCTGCCTGCCGGCCACCGTGCAATCGGCCATCGCGTTCACCTCGATGGCGCGCGGCAACGTGCCGGCTGCCGTATGCAGTGCCTCGGCTTCCAGCCTGCTGGGCATCTTCCTCACGCCGCTGCTGGTGGGCACGGTGGTGGCCGCCAGCGCCAGCGCGCCGATTTCCTTCGATGCGGTAGGCAAGATCATGCTGCAGCTGCTGCTGCCCTTCGTGCTGGGCCAATTCCTGCGGCGCTGGATCGGCGCCTGGGTGTACCAGCGCAAGGCGCTGTTGAAGTTCGTCGACCAGGGCTCGATCCTGCTGGTGGTTTATACGGCCTTCTCCGAAGCGGTCAACGAAGGGCTGTGGCGCGAGACGCCCCTGCCCGCGCTGCTGGGCCTGGTGCTGTGCTGCGTGCTGCTGCTGGCCCTGGCGCTGCTGGGCTGCGTGGCGCTGGGCCGGCTGTTCAAGTTCAAGCTGGAGGACCGCATCACCCTGCTGTTCGGCGGCTCGAAGAAAAGCCTGGCCAGCGGCATCCCGATGGCGCAGGTCATTTTCGCCGGCCAGGCGGTCGGCGCCATCGTCCTGCCGCTGATGCTGTTCCATCAGATCCAGCTGATGGTGTGCGCCGTACTGGCGGCCCGCTACGCCAAGCGGCCGCACTAGCGGCCGGGTGGGCGCCCGGCATGATCTGCCGTGCGCGGCGTTCGGCAGTGTCAGGCACCCGCCGGGTGTCTGACACCGGGATGTCGCCAGGCCGGCGCCCGCGCAGCGCGGCATTCCAGTGACTTGCCGCGTACGGCGCTCAACCCGCCATCAGCTTGCGCCAGCCGTCCCAGCCGAGCCGGCGCAGCGTTTCCATGTTTTTCTCGTAGATCTCGGCGGGGTCGCCGAACGCATCCACTGCGCGGTCGACGCTGTCTTCGCGCAACAGGTGCAGGATCGGGTGCGGCGACCGGTTGGTGCAGTTCTCGATGTCTTCCGGCTCGGTGTCGGCGAACTGGAAGGCCGGGTGGAAGGTGGCCACCTGCAGCACGCCGACCAGCCGCATGCGCTTGAGCAGGCGGTCGGACAGGTCGGCAAAATCGTTGAACTCGTAGAAATCGTCGAGCGCGTCCGGCAGGATCAGCAAGGTCGTATCCAACTGCTCCGGGTCGGCCTGCGACAACCGCAGCAACTCGTCTTCCAGGTCGGCCAGCACGCCTTCGGCATCGGTGGCGTCGCTGGCCGCGTAGCGTACCTGGTCTTTGACCTGCACCGCCTTGGCGAAGGGACACAGGTTCAGGCCGATGACGGCCCGCTCCACCCACTGGCGGGTCTCGTCGATGATGCGCTGGTAGGCGCCTTCGGTGTGGATCATGGATTCAGGCCGGCATGGCCGCCATGGTCTGCGCCACCGCGGCGGTCAGCCGCTTGCCGTACGGGACATGCAGGAACTCGTTGGGGCCATGGGCGTTGGAGCGCGGCCCCAGCACGCCGCACACCATGAACTGCGCCTTGGGGAACCCCTGCTGCAGCAGGCTCATGAGCGGGATGGTGCCGCCCTGCCCGATGTAGCCGCACGGCGCCCCATAGTACTGGCGCGAAGCGGCATCGAGCGCCTGGGTCAGCCAGGGCGCCGAGGCGGGCGCATTCCAGCCGGTGGCCGCCCCCTGGTTGGCATGGAAGATGACCTTGGCGTTGTACGGGGAATCGGCTTCGAGCAATTGCTTGATTTCCTGCGAGGCCGCCACCGCGTCGACCAGCGGCGGCAGGCGCAGCGACAGCTTGAAGGCCGTGCGCGGGCGCAGCACGTTGCCGGCGCTGGACAGCGGCGGCAGGCCCTCGGCGCCGGTCACCGACAGCGTGGGGCGCCAGGTGCGGTTCAGCAATGCCTCTTCCGGATGGGTGGTCATGGGCAGCACGAAGCCGCCGTCGGCGCCACAGCTCCAGGGGAAGCGGCGCCAGACTTCGTCGCCCAGGATGCGCGCGGTCTCGCGCACCTGCTCGCGGCGCTCGGCGGGGATTTCGCAATGCAGGCTCTGCGGCAGCAGGCGCCCGGTGGAGCTGTCCTCCAGGCGGTCGAGCAGATGGCGCAGGATGCGGAAGCTCGACGGCACCACGCCGCTGGAATCCCCCGAGTGCACGCCTTCGTCGAGCACCTGCACTTCCAGCGTGCCTGCCACCATGCCGCGCAGCGAGGAGGTCATCCAGAGCTGGTCGTAGTTGCCGGCGCCGGAATCGAGGCACACCACCAGGGCCACGTTGCCCAGGCGGTCGCGCAACGCATCGACATAGGGCAGCAGGTCGTAGCTGCCGGATTCTTCGCAAGTTTCGACGATGCCGACGCAACGCGGCCGCGGCACGCCCTGCGCATCGAGCGCCATGATGGCCGTCAGCGAGGCATAGATGGCGTAGCCGTCGTCGGCGCCGCCGCGCCCATAGAGCTTGCCGTCTTCGTACTTGGGCGTCCAGGGGCCGAGGTCGGAGCGCCAGCCGGAGAACTCCGGCTGCTTGTCCAGGTGCCCGTACAGCAGCACGGTGTCGCCGCTGTCGGCGCGCGTGGCCGGCGCGTCGAAGAAGATGACCGGGGTGCGGCCCGGCAGGCGCACCACTTCCAGCTTCAGGCCCGCGACCTTGCGCGCTTCGACCCATTGGGCCGCGTCGCGCACCACCCGCTCGATGTAGGCGTTCTTTTCCCAGTCGGCATCGAAGGCCGGGCTCTTGGCCGGCACGGCGATGTAGTCGGTCAGGGCAGGAATGATTTCATCGTCCCACTGCCGGTCGACGAAGGCCTGCAGGGCGTCCGGGTCGAGGGTGGGAGGCAGGGCGTCGTCGGGGATGCGGGCGTTCATGGCGCGGTCCTGTACGGGCAAAACCCGATTTTATGCCCGCCGCGCCAAAAGTGGGGGAACGGCCGCCACCGCCCCCCCATGCAGGCTGCCGCCCTACCCCAGCCAGACGCGCGCGTTGCGGAACATGCGCATCCAGGGGCTGTACTGCCCGCCGCTGTCGGCCGGGCCCCATTGTTGCGGCGCCCATGACATCATCACGTTGCGGGTCACGCGCTCGGGGTGCGGCATGATGACCGTGAAGCGGCCGTCGGCGGTGGTGACCGAGGTCTGCCCGCCCGGGCTGCCATTGGGGTTGAACGGATAAGCCTCGGTGGGCTGGCCGCGATTGTCGATGTAGCGCGCCGCCACCAGCACCTTGCCGGGATCGCCCTGCTGGGCGTAGTCGGCATAGCCCTCGCCATGCGCCACTGCCACCGGCACGCGCGTGCCTTGCATGCCGGCGAAGAAGATCGACGGCGAGTCGGCGATCTCGACCAGCGACAGGCGCGCCTCGTATTTCTCGGACTGGTTGCGGGTGAAGCGCGGCCAGTGCCCGGCGCCCGGGATCATGGGCGCCAGCGCGGCCATCATCTGGCAGCCATTGCATACGCCCAGCGCAAAGGTGTCGGGCCGGGCGAAGTACGCGGCGAACTGATCCGACAGGCGGCTGTTGAAGCGGATGGTGCGCGCCCAGCCCTCGCCGGCGCCCAGCACGTCGCCGTAGCTGAAGCCGCCCACCGCCACCAGGCCCTGCATGCCGGCCAGGTCGATGCGGCCGGCCAGCAGGTCGGTCATGTGCACGTCGATGGCGTCGAAACCGGCGGTATCGAAGGCCCAGGCCATTTCCACCTGGCTGTTGCAGCCCTGCTCGCGCAGAATGGCCACGCGCGGGCGCTTGCCGCTGGCGATGAACGGCGCCGCGATGTCCTCCTGGGGGTCGAATGCCACGCGCGGGGACAGGCCCGGATCGGCGGCGTCGTTCCAGGTGTCGAGTTCCGCCTGCGCGCAGGCGGGGTTGTCGCGGCGCGCCATGATGCGATAGCTGACCTCGCTCCAGGCGCGGCCCAGCTCGGCGCGCGGCTGGCTCCAGACTTTCTTGCCATCCCGGAAGAACTCGACCGTGTCGGCGTCGTTCAGGCCGCCGATGACGTGCGAATGGGCCGACAGGCCGGCGCCGCGCAGCACCTGCATCACGGCGTCGCGCTGCGCGGCCGGCACCTGGATCACCGCCCCCGCCTCCTCGGAGAACAGGGCCTTGAGCGTCAGCTCGTCGCGCTGCACCGCCACCTGCTCGGGGCGGATCTTGTAGTCGCCCCAGTCGGCCGACTGGGGATCGAAGGTGAGCATGTCCAGGTTGACCGAGATGCCGGTGCGGCCGGCGAACGCCATCTCGCACAACGTGGCGAACAGGCCGCCGTCGGAACGGTCGTGATAGGCCAGCAGCACGCCGGCCTCGGCCAGCGTGCGGATGGTGACGAAGAAGGCGCGCAAGTCCTGCGGCACGTCGATGTCCGGCACGCTTTCGCCGAGCTGGTTGTAGACCTGCGCCAGGATGGAGCCGCCCATGCGATGGCGGCCGCGGCCCAGGTCGACGAGGATGAGCACGCTGTCGCCGGCATCGGCGCGCAGTTGCGGCGTCAGGCTGGTGCGCACGTCGCCGACCGGCGCGAAGGCGGTCACGATGAGCGAGACGGGCGCCACCACCTGGCGGGCTTCGCCGTCCTGGTCCCAGGTGGTTTTCATGGACAGCGAATCCTTGCCCACCGGGATCGACAGGCCGGTGGCCTGGCACAGCTCGCTGACGGCGGATACGGTGTCATACAGCGCGGCATCCTGCCCGTCGACGCCGCAGGCGGCCATCCAGTTGGCCGACAGCTTGATGTCCTCCAGGCGCGCCACGTCGGCGGCGGCCAGGTTGGTCAGCGCCTCGGCGACAGCCATGCGGCCGGAGGCCGGCGCGTCCAGCACGGCGAGCGGCGTGCGCTCGCCCATGGCCATGGCTTCGCCGCGGAAACCTTCATAGTCGGCCAGGGTGACCGCGCAATCGGCCACCGGCACCTGCCAGGGGCCGACCATCTGGTCACGGCTGGACAGCCCGCCCACGGTGCGATCGCCGATGGTGATCAGGAACGACTTGTTGGCCACGGTGGGATGGCGCAGCACCCGGTAGGCAGCCTCGGTGAGGTCGAGGCCGGCCAGGTCCAGCGGCTCGGACACGCCAGGCTGGCGGCGCACGTCGCGTGTCATGCGCGGCGGCTTGCCGAGGATGACGTCGATGGGTACGTCGACCGGCCGGGTGCCGGCCTGTGGCGCCTCGGCGTCGATGCCGGGCAGCCCCTCGCCGTCCACCACGCGCAGTTGGCGCGACTCGGTCGCCACGCCCACCACGGCGTACGGGCAGCGCTCGCGCCGGGCGATGGCATCGAAACGGTCCAGGTCTTGCGGCAGGATCGACAGCACGTAGCGCTCTTGCGACTCGTTGCTCCAGATCTCGGCCGGCGACAGGCCCGATTCCTCCAGCGGCACGCGCTTCAGGTCGAATACCGCGCCGCGCCCGGCGTCGTTGACCAGTTCCGGAAAGGCATTGGACAAGCCGCCGGCGCCGACGTCATGGATGGCCAGGATGGGGTTGGCCTCGCCCTGCTGCCAGCAGCGGTCGATGACTTCCTGCGCGCGGCGCTCGATTTCGGGGTTGCCGCGCTGGACCGAGTCGAAATCCAGTTCGGCCGAATTGCTGCCCATGCTGATGCTGGAAGCCGCGCCGCCGCCCATGCCGATGCGGAAGCCCGGGCCGCCGAGCTGGATCAGCAGCGCGCCGGGCGGGATCACTTCCTTCTTGGTGAGGCCGGCATCGATGCTGCCCAGGCCGCCCGCGATCATGATGGGCTTGTGGTAGCCCCAGCGCGTGCCGCCGGCGGTCTGCTCGTAGCTGCGGAAGTAGCCCAGCAGGTTGGGCCGGCCGAATTCGTTGTTGAACGCGGCGCCGCCGATGGGGCCGTCGATCATGATGGACAGCGGCGAGGCGATGCGGTCCGGCAAGCCGTGATGATCGGCTTCCCAAGGCTGCGGCGCGTCGGGAAAGCGCAAATGCGACACGGTGAAACCGGTGAGGCCCGCCTTGGGCTTGGAACCGCGGCCGGTGGCGCCTTCATCGCGGATCTCGCCGCCCGCGCCGGTGGAAGCGCCCGGAAACGGCGCGATGGCGGTGGGATGATTGTGGGTCTCGACCTTCATCAGCGTATGCACGGTGGTGTCGCGGCGCACATAGCGCGCGGCCTCGCCGCCCTGCCCGTCCGCCTGCGGCACGCCCGCCTGGAAGCGTTGCGCGGGGCCGCCTTCCATGATCGCGGCATTGTCGGAATAGGCCACCACCGTACCGGCCGGCTGGGCCTTGTGGGTGGCGCGGATCATGCCGAACAGCGTCTCGGATTGCGGCTGGCCGTCGATGACCCACTGCGCGTTGAAGATCTTGTGGCGGCAGTGCTCGCTGTTGGCCTGCGCGAACATCATCAGTTCGACGTCGGTGGGGTCGCGCCCCAGGCTGGCGAACGACTGCGCCAGGTAGTCGATCTCGTCTTCGGACAGCGCCAGCCCCAGGCTGGCATTGGCCTCGACCAGCGCCGCGCGGCCCTGCGCCTGGACCGCCACGGTGCGCATCGGCTTGCCCTCGAGCGGCTGGAACAGCGCCTGCCCGTCGAAATCGGCGCCCACCACGGTTTCGGTCATGCGGTCGTGCAGGCAGTCGGCCGCCCGCGCCAGCATGGCGCTGTCGAGCGCCTTGGCGCCCAGCAGGCCGCGTTCCGGCACCAGGAAATAGCGCACTCCGCGCTCGATGCGGCGCACCGCCGCCAGCCCGCAGTTGTGGGCGATGTCGGTGGCCTTGCTGGCCCAGGGAGAAATGGTGCCCAGGCGTGGAATGACCAGCAGCGCCAGGCTCTTGGCGGGCGCTTCGCCGGCGGCGGCGGTGGTGCCGTAGTCGAGCAGTTGCGCCAATTGCCGCTGCTGGTCGTCGCTCAGGGCGGCGTCGGTGCTGACGAAGTGTTCGTAGCGCGCGGAGATATCGGCGATGGGCAGGCCGGCTTCCTGGAGCCGCGCCAGCAGGCGTTCGCGGCGAAAGGCGGAAAGGACGGAGGAACCGGGCAGATGCTGGACGAGGGACACGATGCGGGCGCCGTTAGAAGTGGAAAGAAGCGAAACGGGGATTTTACCTTTTCAGGGTTTCCCCCGAGCGGCCGGTGTCCCCCGGGTCGGGCATGCCCCCCTGCGCGGTTACAAAATAATTCGAGAGCGCCCCCGACTTTCATGTCGCGACGCACAAACCGGTACCATCGGCCGGCCTCCCCGGCCGCCGAAAGCATGCCAAGGGCGCGCCGAAGACGCGGATGCTGTGCCGCAGCATGTTGCAAAAGCCCTTCACCCGCGGGAAAACACGCACTAACGCACCGCGGCGGTGCGAGTAGCATGCTGCGATCCACGTTTCTGTCCCGCTTTTCGTAGCTGTTGCCAATGTCCCGCCCTGACGTCGCCGTCGAACCGGCCGAGCCGGTTGAGCCCATCATCCCCGCCGAACCAGATCCCGCCGTAAAAGTCCCGCTGGCCGTGGAAGACTGGTTGGCCGTCATCGTGCTGGCGGTGCTGGCGCTGATCACTTTCACCAATGTGCTGGTGCGCTACTTCACCGACCAGTCGTTCGCCTGGACCGAAGAAATCTCGATCTTCCTGCTCATCGTGCTGACCATGGCGGGCGGCAGCGCGGCCTTCGTGCGCAACCACCACATCCGCATCGAGGCAGTGGCAGACGGCGGCACGCCGGCCCGCCGGCGGGCGCTGGCGCTGCTGGCCAACGGCGTGGTGCTGCTGTTCTTCATCCTGCTAACCGTCCTCTCGGTGCGCCTGGTAATGGACGAGTACATGTACGAGGAAACCTCGCCGGCGATCGGCGTGCCGACCTGGTGGTACTCGATCTGGCTGCCCATCCTGGCCGCGGCGATCGCGCTGCGCACGGCGGGCACGCTGCGTCGCCTGTGGCGGAGCCAGGCCCGATGATCGCCGCCCTGCTGTTCGCGGTCTTCGCCGTCCTGATGGTGATCGGCGTGCCGGTATGCGTGGCGCTCGGCGTGGCCGGGACCCTGGCCATCGTGCTGTCCAACCAGGACGTCGCCTGGTTCGGCCTGTTGGCGGTGCCGCAGAATTTCTATGCCGGGCTGGCCAAGTACCCGCTGCTGGCCATCCCCATGTTCGTCCTGGTGGGATCGATCTTCGACCGATCCGGGGTGGCGCGCCGCCTGGTGGACCTGGCCATCGCCATCGTAGGCCGCGGCCCGGGCATGCTGCCGCTGGTGGCGATCGCCGTGGCAATGTTCCTGGGCGGCATCTCCGGCTCCGGCCCGGCCTGCGCCGCCGCGGTCGGCGCGGTGATGATCGCGGCAATGGCGCGGGCCGGCTACCCGGGCCCCTTCTCCGCCTCGGTGGTGGCAGCGGGCGCGGCAACCGACATCCTGATCCCGCCGTCGATCGCTTTCATCATCTACTCGGTGCTGGTGCCCGGCGCATCGGTGCCCGCGCTGTTCGCCGCCGGCATGGTGCCAGGCCTGCTGGCGGGCCTCGCGCTGATCGTGCCGACAGTCTGGCTGGCGCGCCGGCACAACATGGGCACGCTGGAAGCCCACTTGCCGCGCCCGCCATTCTGGGCCAGCCTGCGCGAGGCCAGCTGGGGCCTGGCCGCCCCGGTGCTGATCCTGGGCGGCATGCGCATGGGCTGGTTCACGCCCACCGAAGCCGCCGTGGTGGCGGTGTTCTACGGGTTGTTCGTGGGCATGTGCATCCACCGCACCATCAAGGTCCGCGACCTGTTCGTGATCCTGCGCGAGGCGGCCGAATTGTCGGCGGTGATCATGATGGTGGTGGCGCTGGCCGGCATCTTCGCCTGGGCGCTGTCCACCCTGAGCATCATCGACCCCCTCACCCACGCTATCGTCAATTCGGGGCTGGGCGAATGGGGCGTGCTGGCCCTGTTGATCGTGCTGCTGATGACGATGGGCATGTTCCTGGACGGCATTTCGATCTTCCTGATCTTCGTGCCGCTGCTGATGCCGATCGCCGATGCCTACGGCTGGGACCCGGTCTGGTTCGGCGTGATCCTGACCCTGAAGGTCGCGCTCGGCCAGTTCACGCCGCCGCTGGCGGTGAACCTGATGGTGTCGTGCCGCATCGCGCGCGTGCCCATGGAGTCGACCGTGCCCTGGGTGCTGTGGCTGTTGGGCGCGATGTTCCTGGTGCTGGTCGCCGTGCTGGCATTCCCGCAGCTGGCGCTGTGGCTACCGCACCGCCTGGGGTACTGAGGCCGCTAGGCCGCCATCCAAATACCGACAAATGTCATATCGCGAGGAGAAGACGCAATGAAGCTACGCAACCTGATCGGCGCCGCCCTGTGCGCGGCCGCCACGCTGGCCATGGCGCCCGCCCATGCCCAGAACTACAAGTCGGAATACAAGCTGTCCATCGTGGTGGGCACGTCCTTTCCGTGGGGCCAGGGCGCGCAGATCTGGGCCGACCTGGTGCGCGAACGCACCGAGGGCCGCATCAACATCAAGGTCTATCCGGGAACGTCGCTGGTGCAGGGTGACCAGACGCGCGAATTCACGGCCATCCGCCAGGGCGTGATCGACATGGCGGTGGGGTCCACCATCAACTGGTCGCCGCAGGTCAAGCAGCTCAACCTGTTTTCGTTGCCGTTCCTGATGCCCGACTACGCGGCCATCGATGCGCTGGTGCAAGGCGAAGTCGGCCAGGAACTGTTCAAGGTCATCGAAAAGGCGGGCGTAGTGCCGCTGGCCTGGGGCGAGAACGGCTATCGCCAGCTCAGCAATTCCAAGCATGCGGTGTCCAAGCCTGAAGATCTCAAGGGCATGAAGCTGCGTGTGGTGGGTTCGCCGCTGTACATCGATACCTTCACCGCGCTGGGCGCCAACCCCACCCAGATGAGCTGGGCCGATGCCCAGCCGGCGCTGGCCAGCGGCGCCGTCGACGGGCAGGAAAACCCGCTGTCGATCTATACCGGCGCCAAGCTGTACGACGTGGCCCAGAAGTACCTGACGCTGTGGAACTACGTGGCCGATCCGCTGGTGTTCGTGGTGAATCGCGAAGTGTGGCAATCGTGGTCCGAGCAGGACCGCAAGATCGTGCGCGAAGCGGCGCTCGAGGCCGGCAAGAAAGAGATCGCCATTGCGCGCAAGGGCGTCACCCCGGAAGACCCGTCCCTGCTCAAGGAGATCGAAGGCCACGGCGTGACGGTCACCTCGCTCAACGAAGCGCAGCACGCCGAATTCGTGAAGGCCACCAAGCCGGTATACGACAAATGGAAATCGCGCATCGGCGAAGACCTGGTCGAGCTGGCCGAGAAATCCATCGCGGCCCGCAAGAAATAAGCAGCAGCCCAGGGGAGAATGGCGGCGCGAGCCGCCACCGGAAGGCATGGCGCCAGAACCTTGCCTCTAGCACGGACGCCGATATCGGCGTCCGTGTTTTTTTGCGCGCCGTCAGGCGTCGGGCGATGGATACCGCACTTCCAGGATGTCGAGTTCCTCGACCCCGCCCGGCGTGCGCAGCACCACCGTATCGCCCTCGCGCGCCTTGATCAGCGCGCGCGCCACCGGCGAGATCCAGCTGATCTTGCCGGCCAGCGGCTCGGCCTCGTCGACCCCCACGATGGTCACGGTGTGGGTGTCGCCCGCCTTGTCCAGGTAGCTGACGGTGGCGCCGAAGAACACCTGGTCGCGATTGGGCTGCGCGGCCGGGTCGACCACCTCGGCGATGTCCAGCCGCTTGGTCAGGAACCGCATGCGCCGGTCGATCTCGCGCAACCGCTTCTTGCCGTAGAGATAGTCGCCGTTCTCGGAACGATCGCCGTTGGAGGCCGCCCACGACACCACCTGCACTACAGCGGGCCGCTCCACATTCATCAGGTGCGCCAGCTCGTCGCGCAGGCGCGCATAACCGCCGGGGGTCATGTAATTGCGGATGCCGGCAGGCAGGGCCTGGGCTTCCGGCAGGTCGTCCTCGTCGTCGCGGTCCGACTCTTTGACAAAAGCCTTGTTCATGGAATTTCAGAACCAGTCGTGCCAGACCGGTTTCAGGTCGTCGGGCAGGGGCGGCAGCGCCCCGAGGTCGGCGCGGCTCTCCCGCGGGCTGTGGAAATCCGAGCCACGCGAGGCCAGGAAACCGTAGCGGCGCGCCACCTGCGCATACTGGCGCGCCTCTTCGGGCGTATGGCTGCCGGTCGTGACCTCGATACCGACGCCGCCGAGCTGGAGAAACTCGTCGAACAGCGCGTCGAACTGCAACGCGGAATACTTGTACCGGCCGGGATGCGCGATGACGGCCCGGCCGCCCGCGCCGATGATCCAGCCGACGGCATCGGCCAGTGAAGCCCACTGCATGGGCACGTGGCCCGGGCAATCATCGCCCAGGTACTTGTTGAACACTGTCTGCACGTCCGGGCAATAGCCCGCCTGCACCAGGTAGCGCGCGAAATGCGTGCGGCTGACCAATTCCGGATTGCCCGCGAACGGCAGGGCCCCTTCGTAGGCGCCGGGCATGCCCATGTCGGCCAGCCGCTCGCCCATGCGCCGGGCGCGCTCGGCCCGGCCGCCGCGCGTCTTGCGCAGCCCTGCGGCCAGCGCGGCATCGGTCGCGTCGAACCCCAGGCCGACGATGTGCACCGTCTGGCCGGCCCAGGTGACGGAAACCTCGGTGCCGGTGATGAAGCGCATGCCGAGTTCGCGGGCGGTCGCGCCGGCCTGCGCCAGGCCGCCGATTTCATCGTGGTCGGTCAGCGCCCAGACGTCGACGCCATTGGCGCAGGCGCGCTGGGCCACGTCGGCCGGCGACAGGACGCCGTCGGACACGGTGGAATGGCAATGCAGGTCGACATTGAGGACAGCGCTATTCATGCCCCTATTGTAGAGGCCGGCCCCGCCCATGGATAGCGGCGGTCAGCCCTGGCCCGCCCCCAGCAGGAAAGCGGCCACCGGTTCGATCTGCTCGTCGCTCATCAAGGTCGGCGCGTGCCCGACCCCGGCAACCTCGTGCAGGCGCGCGCGCGGGTTGCGCGCCAGCATCTCGGCGGCGGTCGCCGGGCTCAGCAGGTCCGATTGCGCGCCTCGCACGATCAGCACCGGGCAATCCAGCGCCTCGTACGCATGCCACAGGATCTGTTCGCCGGCCGAATAGGCGTCGGCGGTCTCGACCGCGAGCGGCACCGCCAGGTTCAGGTCGTAATGCTTGACCCACCTGCCGTCGCGCTCGACATATACGTGGCGCGCCAGCTCTTCCCATTGCGCGTCGCTGTGCGGACCGAAGGTCGCCGACACTTGCCGCACCGCCTGCACGGCCTGCCCGAAGGTGTCGAACTCGCCCGGCTGCCCCACGTACTGGCCGATGCGGCCCAGCGCGGCGGGGTCGAGCCGCGGCCCCACGTCGTTGAGCACCAGGCGCTCCAGGCGGATGTCCTGGTCCGCCGGCCAGGCCCCCGGGTGCGGGCGCGCGGCGCGCATCATGCGCGCATACGCGGCGGCGCCGGCCAGTCCCAGGCCGATCAGCCCGCCCATCGACGTCCCTACCCATGCGAGCGTGGCGGGCCGCAGCCGGGCGATCAGGGTGACCATGTCGGATACATACTGTGGCACGGTGTAGCCGGCGGGCGCCGCCAGCCAGTCGGACCGGCCGCGCCCCACCACATCGGGGCACACCACGCGGAAATCGCCGGCCAGCCGGCGCGCCAGGTGGTCGAAGTCGCGGCCGGTGCGCGTCAGGCCATGCACGCACAGCAGCACCCGGTCGTTGTCTGGATCGCCCCACTCGCAGTAGGCCATGCGATGCAGGCCGGCCGGGCTGGCGCAGGTGACGAAATCGAATCGGGGTTGCAGCATGGAGGACGCTCCGGGGGCCACGCAAAAGAGCCCACATCTTATAGCAGCCGGCTGCCCGCTCTACGGCTGGACGGCATGCCAGTAGCGCCGTGCGGCCCGCTGCGCCCGCACCTGCAGGCCCGCCACGCTGGATGCCGCCACCACGGCGCCGTCGCGGTCGGTGCGCCAGAACGCCGTGCCGGCCTGCCGCCAGCGGGCTTCGACCAGCGCGGAGGGATGCCGGAACCGGTTCAGATGACCTGCCTGCGCGATCACGTGCCGGGGGCCCGTGGCGGCCACCAGCGCGGCGCTGGATGACGTGGCGGAACCATGGTGGGGTGCCATGACCACGTCGATGCGGGGCAAGTCCGGCGCCAGGCGGCGTTCCTGCGCGGCGCCGATGTCGCCCGGCAACAGCGCCGCATGGGCCTGCCCCTGGATCAGCAGCACGCAACTGGCGGCATTGCCCCGGGCCGGCCCGGCGGTAGCCTCGGCCGGCGGATGCAGGAACTTGAATTGCACGCCATCGGCCTGCCACGCCGTGCCTGCGGCGCAACGCCGTACCGAGCGCGGCAGGCGCGCCTGCGCTGCATTGCCGGCCTGCTTGCGCAGCAGGGCCGGCAAGTCGAACGAAGCGTACGACACGTCCACGGGCAGCGCGGCGAGCACGCTGGCGAGCCCGCCGGAATGGTCCAGGTCGGCGTGCGAAACCACCAGCCCGTCCAGCCGCCGATGGCCGCGCGTGCGCAAATACGGCGCTACGACGCGCTCGCCGGCATCGGCGGCCTCGCGATGGCCCGGGCCCGTATCGAACAGCCACGCCTGCGTGGCTGTTTCGACCAGCACCGCGCCGCCCTGCCCCACGTCGAGCGCGGCAAGACGCCAGAACCCGGGCGCGGGGCGCTCGGGCCGCCAGCACAGCAGGGGCAGCACCAGCAACCAGCCTGCCGCCCGCGCCGGCCAGCCAGGCGGCTGCAAGGCCCATGCCACGCCCAGCGCCGCCAGCGCCAGCAGCGGCCACGGCGCGGTTGCCACGTCCAGCACCGCCCAGCGCGATGCGCCGATCCAGCCGACCGGCAGCATGGTCCAGTCGAACACCGCATGCCCCAGCCAGCCGGCGGCGCGCGCCGGCCAGTCGAACCCGGGCAGCGCGCCCAACGCCGCGCACAGCAGCGCCAACGGCGTCACCACGAAGCTGACCACCGGAATGGCGATGGCGTTGGCCAGCGGCGAGCCAAGCGAGACCTGATTGAGCAGTTGCGCCAGCAAGGGCACCAGGCCCAGCGTAATGGCCGCCTGGACGCGCGTGAACTCGGCCAGCAGCCCGCGCAGCCGGGCCAGCCAGCCGGGCGCGGCCAGGCTGGCGGCCGCTGGAGCAGCCGCGCGCAGCAAGATGGCCACGGCGCCGAACGACAGCCAAAAACCCGGCGCCAGGGTGGCCCAGGGGTCGAGCAGGACCACGGCCGCCGCGGCCAGCGCCAGCACGCGCGACGGCGACAGCGGCAGGCGCGCCATGGCGGCAAGCGCGACCACCGCCAGCATGAAAAAAGTGCGCCGCGCCGGCACGCCCCAGCCCGCCAGCAGGCAATACAAGAGCGCCACGCCAAGCGCCGCCGCCGCGCCAACGACCTGCGCCGGGAGGTACTCCGCCAGGCTCGCGCCGCGCCATCGCGCGCGCCGCCAGAGCGCGGCGGCCAGCATGGCGCCCAGGCCGGCGATCAGCGTGACGTGCATACCGCTGATGGACACCAGGTGCGTGATGCCGCTGCGGTTGAAAATGCGCCAATCTTCGCGCGCCACGCCAGCCTGGTCGCCCATGGCCAGCGCGATCAATACGGGCGCATAGCGGCGTTCGCCGAGGGCGCGCCGCATGCCCGCCCGCACCCGGTGGCGGATGCGTTGGATCCAGATGCCGGCGTCGAACCCGGCCTGGCCGTCGAGCAGGCGCGGCGTGCCGCGCACCGTGGCGGTCGCGCGTATGCCCAGTGCGAACAACCGGCCCTCGGCATCGTAGCCGTCGGGATTGCGCAAGCCATGGGGGCGGCGCAACACCAGCGCCATCTGCCACAGCTGGCCGGGCACGAGGTCCGGCAAGCCGGCGCCCGTCCCTGGCAGCGCACGCCAGCTTACCGCCAGCCGCGCCGGAATGCCGGCCGGGCGGTCGGGCATGGTGTCGGCCAGGAAGCGCCATTGGCTGCCATCGCCCTGCGGCAAGTCGGCCACCCGCACTACCAGACGCGAGACGGCGTCATGATGCCGGGCGGCAAGCGTGTCGGCCAGCCGTTCCTGCGCCTGCCAGATGGCGCACGCGATGCCCAGGCTCAGGCCCAGCCAGGAGGCGGCCACCCGCCGCGCCCAGCCCCGGCCGCGCCGCAGCAGCAGGACCGCCGAGCACGCCAGCGCGGCCAGCAGCCAGGACAACAGCCAGGCGCCCAGGGCGGGCAACGCCGGCCAACGCTGGACCGCCGCCGTGCCGGCGACGATGGCCAACAGGAACAAGCGCCCTACGATGTTCTTCTCCCAAAGCGCACAGCGTAAGGACGCGGTGACTCCGGGGACATGGCGGGTGAACGGAAAAGCCCATGCGTGGCGGCCGCAGGCGGCACGCCGGACGGCGGCCCGGGCCCGATCCCGGGCCGCTACTGTTGCGCAGCCAGGCGCGGCAAGACGCGCCGGGCGTTGGCGCTGGTGGCGCGGACAATGTCGTCGACCCCGGCGCCGCGCAACTGGGCCAGCACGGCGGCAATGCGCGGCAGTTGCGCGGGCGTGTTGCGGCGCTGCGGCGGGTGCAGCCACGCGGGAGGAATATCGGGCGCATCGGTCTCGAGCACCAGGTGCTCCAGCCCCGTCTCCGTCGCATGGCGGCGGATCTGCAAGGCGCGTTCGAATGTCATGGCTCCGCCCAGCCCCAGCGCAAAGCCACGTTCGACGAACGCCGCGGCCTGCTGGGCGCTGCCGTTGAACGCATGGGCGATGCCGCCGCGCACGCCGGGCCGGCGACGCAGGTACTTCAGCAGGATGTCCTGCGAACGCCGCACATGCAGCAGCACCGGCAGGTCGAACTCGGCCGCCAGCGCCAGTTGCGCGTCATAGAAGCGCTCCTGGCGGGCCCGTGGCTCGCCCGCGGCGATGTCCCTGACGAAGAAATCCAGGCCGATCTCGCCAATGGCCACGAAGCGGGGGTCATCCAGGGCGGCCACCACCGCGTCGCGCAATATGTCGAGGTCGGCTTCCCGCGCCCGCCCGACATACAGCGGATGGATGCCCAATGCGTAAGCACCGCCCTCGATCTGGTGGGCCAGGTCGCACACGACGCCGAAGTTGGCCCGCTCGACCGCCGGGATCACGATGGCGCCGACCCCGGCAGCCCGCGCGGCGCGGGCGACGTCCAGGCGGTCGGCGTCGAATTCAGCGGCATCGAGATGGCAGTGCGTGTCGATCAGCATGGCAAGTCGGGGGCCGGTCGGCACCGGACGAAGGCGCGCACCGGCCGGGCGGCGGGCGACACGCCCTAGCCCGACACCAGTTGCCCGCGCTCCATCAGCAGTTGACGGTCGGCCAGGGCGGCCAGTTCGGCATCGTGCGTCACGATAGCAAACGCCGTGCCGGATTCCCGGTTTACTTGAGTCAGCAACTCGAACATCCTGTGCGCCGTGCCGCGGTCGAGGTTGCCGGTAGGTTCGTCAGCCAGCACGCAAGCGGGCCGGGTGACCAGCGCGCGCGCCAGCGCCACGCGCTGGCGCTCGCCGCCCGACAATTGGCCGGGGAAATGTCCTTCCCGCGCGGCCAGCCCCACCAGGGCCAGCACCTTGCGCGCTGCCGCGCGCGCCGTATCGCGGGACTCGCGGCGCACGATCAACGGCATCGCGACGTTGTCCAGCGCCGAGAACTCGGGCAGCAGGTGATGGAACTGGTACACGAAGCCCAGGCTGCGGTTGCGCAAGGCGCTCTTCTGCCCTTCCGACAGGCCCGCGGCCGCCACGCCATCCACCGTGACCTCGCCCGCGCTCGGCACGTCGAGCAGCCCCAGGATGTGCAGCAGCGTGCTCTTGCCCGAGCCGGAGGCGCCCACGATGGCCACCATCTCGCCGCGCGCGACGCTCAGGCTGACGTTGTCCAGCACCTGGATGCGCGCCGGCCCCTCGTCGTAGGTCTTTACCAGGTTGCGGGCTTGCAGCGCCGGCGTATCGCCGGCCGGAGTGAGCACGGTGTCAGTCATGGCGCAGCACCTGGGCGGGTTGCAGGCGCGACGCGCGCCAGCTGGGATACAGGGTGGCCAGCAGCGACAACACCAGCGAGGTCACGCCGATGGTGATGATGTCGCCGGATTGCGGGTCGGACGGCAATTCGCTGATGAAGTAGATTTCGCGCGGCAGGAAATGGATGCCCAGCAGGCCCTCGATGAACGGCACGATCACGCCTACGTTGTAGGCGATGAGCATGCCTCCGAGCACGCCCACCACGGTGCCCACCACGCCGATCAGTGCGCCCTGCACCAGGAAGATGCGGGCCACCTCGCCCGGCCCCGCGCCCAGCGTGCGCAGGATGGCGATATCCGACTGCTTGTCCTTGACGGCCATGACCAGCGAGGACAGCAGGTTGAACGCCGCCACCGCGACGATCAGCGCCAGGATCAGGAACATCATGCGCTTCTCGGTCTGCACCGCCGCGAACCAGGTGCGGTTGTTGCGAGACCAGTCGCTGGCCATCACGTAGGGCGGCAGCGTCTTGGCCAGGTCGACCGCCACCTGGGGCGCGCGCTGCATGTCGGCCACGCGCAGGCGCACGCCCGCGGTGCCGCTGTCGCGGAACACCCGCGCCGCGTCCTGCGCGTCGATAAAGGCCAGGCTGGAATCGTATTCGTAGTGGCCCGACGTGAAGGTGCCCACCACCGTGAACTGCCGCATGCGCGGCGTGAAGCCGGCCGGGCTGATCGAGCCTTGCGGCGCCAGCATCAGCAGCGTGTCGCCGACCTGCACGCCAAGCGCGCCGGCCAGGTCGCTGCCCAGCACGACGCCAAAACTGCCGGGCTTCAGGTCGGCGAGCTTGCCGCTGGACATCTGGCCGGGAATGTCGGATACCTGTCCCTCGGTGGCCGGGTCGATGCCGCGCACCTGCACGCCGCGCAGCGCCTGGCCGCGCGCCAGCATGGCCTGCGCGGCCACGAACGGAGCAGCGCCCCTGACCTCCGGATTGCGCTCGGCCGCGTCGGCGAACTGGCGCCATTGCTCCAGCACCCGCTCGGGCACGGCGCCGGGAATGTACAGCTCGATGTGCGGCAGCACCGACAACATGCGGTCGCGCACTTCTTTCTGGAAACCGTTCATCACCGACAAGACCACGATCAGCGCGGCCACGCCCAGGGCGATGCCGGCCATCGAGGTAGCCGCGATGAACGAGATGAAGCGATCGCGGCGCCCGCGTCGCTGGCGGATGCGGGCCATGCCCGCGTAGCGGGCGCCGATCCATAGTTCGTAAGGTATTTTCAGCACCTGCGCATTATGGCATTAACGGCGTCGGCGGCCAGCGACGGCCGCCTTGCGGCAGCGGCCGACCCTGGGACTACAATCGGCGCCATGCTCATTGCCATTCCGGGCGCCCTGCCCCCCCTGCCCGTCGCCGCCGAACTGGCCCGGCTGCTGCCGCAGCGCGCGCCGGTGCTGCATGGCTGGCTGCAGGCCGGCGCTGCGCACGTGGCCGCCTTCGATCCGCGCGAACACGGCTGCACGCCCTACGAAGCCTGGCAGCTGGAACGGGCCGGCTACCGGCCGGCGGCCGGCGAACCGCTCGGCGCCGGACTGGGCCCCTTGCTGGCCGGCCCGGCCGGGGCGGACGGCAAGCCGGTCTGGCTGGCCGAGCTGACGCATCTCTCGCTCGGCACGGACCAGGCCACCTTGCTCGACCCGGCCACGATGGACCTGCGCGCCGACGAAGCGGCGGCCTTGCTGGACACGGCGCGGCCCTGCATCGACGCGGCCGGCTTCGCCGCCGATCCGCTCGCGCCGCAGCGCTGGCGGCTGCATCTGCCGGCGGGGCTGGCGCCGCGCAGCGCCAGCCCCGCCGCGGTCGCGGGCCAGCCGCTGCGCGACTGGTGGAGCCAGGACCCCGCCATGCGCCCCTGGCGCCGCCTGCTGAACGAAATCCAGATGGCGTGGCACGAACACCCCGTCAACGAAACCCGCGCCGCACGCGGCGCGCCGCCCGTCAACGCGCTCTGGCTGTACGGCGGCGCCGCGGCCTGGCCAGCCCCGGCCAGCACCGTCGCGCCGGCCGACATCGCCAGCCAGCTCGAGGCGCCCCATCGCGCCGGCGACTGGGCCGGCTGGCTCGACGCGCTGGCCGAACTGGACCGGCGCCACCTGAAGCCGCTGGCAGACCATGCCGGCCTGCCGGCCCGGCCCGTGCAACTGATCCTGCTGGGCGGCGACCGCCGCGCCACCCTGACCCTTAAACCGCGCGGCCGCCTGCTGTCCTGGCTGCCCGCACCCAAGAAGAACTGGAACGCCTGGTGGTCTCGCCCCGTCTGACTGTCCGCTCGCCCGATCCCGACGCCCGCCGCATCCTCGAGGCGGCGGGCATACATCCGCTGCTGGCGCGCCTGTGGGCGGCGCGCGGCGTCACGCATCCCGACCAGACCCGGCTGGCCTGGCCCGCCTTGCTGCCGCCCGCGGGGCTGACCCACGCCGAGCACGCCGCGCGGATCCTGGCCGATGCGATTGCGCGCGGCCAACGGCTCCTGATCGTGGCCGACTACGACTGCGACGGCGCCACCGCATGCGCCGTGGGGCTGCGCGCGCTGCGGGCATTCGGCGCGAACGTCGACTTCCTGGTGCCCAACCGTTTCGAAACGGGCTATGGCCTGTCGCCGGCCGTGGTCGAGCTGGCGTGCGCGCACCGCGGCGGCAAGCCGGACCTGATCATCACGGTGGACAATGGCATCGCCAGCGTCGACGGTGTGGCCGCCGCCAATGCGGCCGGCATCGGCGTGGTGGTCACGGATCACCACCTGCCCGGCGACACGCTGCCGGATGCGCTGGCCATCGTCAACCCGAACCAGCCGGGTTGCGGTTTCCCGTCCAAGAACCTGGCCGGGGTGGGCGTCATCTTCTACCTGATGCTGGCGCTGCGCGCCGAACTGCGCCGGCGCGGCGCCTATCCTCCCGACGGCGGGCCGCGCCTGGACGCACTGGCCGACCTGGTCGCCCTGGGCACGGTCGCCGACGTGGTCAAGCTCGATGGCAACAACCGGCTGCTGGTCACCCAGGGCTTGCAGCGCATGCGCGCCGGCCGCATGCAACCGGGCGTGCGCGCCCTGTTCGCGGTGGCGGCGCGCGAGCCGCGCAGCGCCTGCGGCTTCGACCTGGGCTTCGCCCTGGGGCCGCGCATCAACGCGGCCGGCCGGCTGGCCGACATGAGCCTGGGCATCGCCTGCCTGACCACCGACGACGAGGCGCAAGCCCTCGAGATGGCGCGCCAGCTCGACCAGATCAACCGCGAACGGCGCGGCATCGAAGCCGAGATGCGCGAGCAGGCGCTGGCGGCCATGGAAGCCGCCGACAACGCCGCGGGCGCTTCGGTGTGCGTCTTCGATCCAGGCTGGCACCAGGGCGTGGTCGGCCTGGTCGCCTCGCGCCTGAAAGAGAAATTCTGGCGTCCCACCCTGGCCTTCGCGCCGGCCGGCGACGACGAAATCCGCGGGTCCGGCCGGTCGATCCCCGACGTACACCTGCGCGACGCGCTCGACCTCGTATCCAAGCGCCACCCCGGGCTCATCCGCAAATTCGGCGGGCATGCCATGGCGGCGGGGCTGACGCTGGGCCGCGACGATTTCGCCGCCTTCGCGCCGGCGTTCGACGCCGCGGTGCGCGAACTGACCGGCCGCGCCACCTTCGAACCGCTGATCGAGACCGACGGCTCGCTCGAGTCGGGCTACGCCAACGCCGACGTCGCCACGTTGCTGCAGCAGCAGGTCTGGGGCGCGGGTTTCGCCGCGCCGCTGTTCCTGGACGAATTCACCGTGCGCAATCAGCGGCTGGTGGGCGAAAAACACCTCAAGCTGTCGCTCGAGCGCGGCCACCAGCGCTTCGACGCCATCTGGTTCGGCCACGACCAGTCGCTGCCCGAGCGCGTCCAGGTGGCGTACCGGCTCGAACCCAACATCTGGAACGGCATGGTATCGGCCCAGCTGGTCGTCGAGCATGCCGAATAATCCACGTTAAAATGCTGGGTTTCGCACAATAGCCACCAGGAAGCACCATGGAAGCCGAACGCCAGAACCAGCTCGCCGCCCGCCTTGCCGACTACGCAGAGCGCGAGCAGGCGCTACGGGGGTATCTTTGACTACGATCTGAAGGCCGAACGCCTGCAGGTCGTCAACGCCGAACTCGAAGACCCGGCGGTCTGGAACGACCCCAAGCACGCCCAGGACCTGGGCCGTGAAAAGAAATCCCTCGAAGACGTGGTCGAGACGCTGAGCGCCCTGCGCAGCGGCATCGCCGACTCCCAGGAGCTGTTCGAGCTGGCCGCGGCCGACGCCGACGACGCCACGCTCGAGTCGATCGAGCGCGATGCCGACGGCTTCCAGCAGCAGCTCGAGGGCCTGGAATTCCGCCGCATGTTCTCCAACCCGGCCGACCCGCTCAATTGCTTCCTGGACATCCAGGCGGGCGCGGGCGGCACCGAAGCGCAGGACTGGGCGTCCATGCTGCTGCGCCAGTACCTGAAGTACGCCGAGCGCAAGGGCTTCAAGGCCGAGGTCCTGGAAGAATCCGAAGGCGAAGTGGCCGGCATCAAGTCCGCCACCATCAAGCTGGAAGGCGAGTACGCCTTCGGTTACCTGCGCACCGAAACCGGCGTGCACCGCCTGGTGCGCAAGAGCCCGTTCGACTCGTCCGGCGGGCGCCATACGTCGTTCGCCAGCGTGTTCGTATACCCCGAGGTCGACGACTCCTTCGAGATCGAGGTCAACCCGGCCGACCTGCGCGTGGATACCTATCGCGCCAGCGGCGCGGGCGGCCAGCACATCAACAAGACCGACTCGGCCGTGCGCCTGACCCACATCCCCACCGGCATCGTGGTCCAGTGCCAGAACGACCGCTCGCAGCACCGCAATCGCGCCGAAGCCATGCAGATGCTGAAATCCAAGCTCTACGAGCTGGAAATGCGCAACCGCATGGCCGAGCAGCAAAAACTCGAGGACTCCAAGACCGACGTGGGCTGGGGCCACCAGATCCGTTCGTACGTGCTCGACCAGAGCCGTATCAAGGACCTGCGCACCAACGTGGAAATCTCCAACACCCAGAAGGTCCTGGACGGCGACCTGGACACCTTCATCCAGGCCAGCCTGAAGCAAGGCGTGTGATTCCCCGGCGGCGCCTGCGGGCGTCCCCATCTCTTTCAGAGGCAAGCGCATGACCGACACGATCGCAATCCTGACCGGCGCCTCGCGCGGCATCGGTGCCGCCCTGGCGCGCGGCCTGGCCCGGCCCGGCACGCGGCTCATCACCCTCGCCCGCCGCGCCGATCCGGACCTGGCCGCCCACGCCCGCGCGCAGGGCGCCGAACTCGAGCAGATCCAGGTCGACCTGGCCGATCTGTCCGCGGCGGCGCAGGCCGCCGAGCGCATTGCCGCCGCCCTGCCCCGCGACGCCGGGCGCTATCTGCTGATCAACAACGCCGGCACCGTACAGCCCGTGGCCGCCGCCGCGGAACTGGTCGACGGCCCCGCCATCGCCGCGGCGTTCACCCTGAACGTCTCCGCCGTGATGCTGCTGACCGCCCGCTTCGTGGCAGCCGTCCATGGCCTGCGGGCCGACCGCCGCGTGCTGAATATTTCCTCGGGCGCCGGTCGCAACCCCAACGCCGGCTGGGGCGTCTACTGCGCCTCCAAGGCCGCCCTCGACATGTACACCCGGGTACTCAAGCAGGAACAGGGGCCAGAAGGCGTGCGCGCCGTGGCCCTGGCTCCAGGCATCGTCGACACCGACATGCAGCAGGCCATCCGCGCCAGCGACCCGGCCAGCTTCCCGGCGCTGGCCAAGTTCCAGGAATTCCACGCCACCGGCAAGCTCGCCGCTCCCGCAGCGGTCGCGGCCCGCATCCTGGCCTATCTAGACCGCGATGATTTCGGCAACACCGAAATCGACGATATCCGCAATTACGACTGACCCACCATGACCGACCATTCGCCCGCCCCGGCCGCCCAGGACGAAAACCGCTTGATCGCCGAACGGCGCGCCAAGCTGTCCAAACTGCGCGAAGCCGGCGTCGCGTATCCCAACGACTTCGTGCCGGACGCGCACGCCGCCGACCTGCACCGCCAGTATGGCGAGCAAGACCAGGAGGCTCTGGCCGCCGCCGGGGTGCGCGTCAAGGTGGCGGGCCGCATGATGCTCAAGCGCGTCATGGGCAAGGCCAGCTTCGCCACCGTGCAGGACGGCAGCGGCCGCATCCAGGTCTACCTGGAGCGCGGCACGCTCGGCGACGAGGCCTACGCCGCGTTCAAGCAGTGGGACATCGGCGACATCATCGCGGTCGAAGGCACGGTATTCAAGACCAACAAGGGCGAACTCTCGGTGCACGCCGCCACGGCCCGCCTGCTGTCGAAATCGCTGCGGCCGCTGCCCGACAAGTTCCATGGCGTGGCCGACCAGGAGCTGCGCTACCGCCAGCGCTATGTCGATCTCATCATGACCGAGGCCACCCGCCGCACCTTCGAGGTGCGCAGCAAGGCCGTGGGCAGCATTCGCCAGGTCATGCTGGACGCCGGCTTCCTCGAAGTCGAGACGCCCATGCTGCATCCCATTCCGGGCGGCGCGGCGGCCAAGCCGTTCGCCACCCACCACAATGCGCTGGACATGGAAATGTTCCTGCGCATCGCGCCCGAGCTCTACTTGAAGCGGCTGATCGTGGGCGGCTTCGAACGCGTGTTCGAAATCAACCGCAACTTCCGCAACGAAGGCGTCAGCCCGCGCCACAACCCTGAATTCACCATGATGGAGTTCTACGCGGCCTATGCGGATTACCGCTGGCTGATGGACTTCACCGAGCAGATCCTGCGCCAGGCGGCCATTGCCGCCACCGGCAGCGCGGTGCTGACCTACCAGGAACGCGAGCTGGACCTGTCCAGGCCGTTCGACCGCCTCACCATCTGCGAGGCCATCCTGAAGTACACCAGCGGCTATACCCAGGCCCAGCTCGACGACGCCGCCTTCCTGCGCGGCGAACTCAAGAAGCTGGGCGCGGACGTCGACAGCCCGGTGCTGGCGCGCGCCGGCCTGGGCGCCCTGCAGCTGGCGCTGTTCGAGGAAACCGCCGAAGCGCAGCTCTGGAATCCGACCTACATCGTCGACTACCCGGTCGAGGTCTCGCCGCTGGCGCGCGCCTCGGACACCCGCCCGGGCATCACCGAGCGCTTCGAGCTGTTCATGACCGGCCGCGAGATCGCCAACGGCTTCTCCGAGCTGAACGATCCGGAAGACCAGGCCGAGCGCTTCCGCGCCCAGGTCGAGGCCAAGGACGCCGGCGACGAAGAAGCCATGTACTATGACGCGGACTACATCCGGGCGCTCGAATACGGCATGCCGCCCACCGGCGGCTGCGGCATCGGCATCGACCGCCTGGTCATGCTGCTGACCGACAGCGCCAGCATCCGCGACGTCATCCTGTTCCCGCACCTGCGGCGCGAAGACTGACCGGACCCGGCCGCCATGCTCGTCAAGCTGCTGATCATCGCGGTCTTCATCGTCCTGCTGCTGTATGTCGTCCTGCCGAAGCGGCGCGGTCCCGCCGCGCCGCCCCGCGCGGGACGCCTGATGCTGACGCTGCTGGCCAGCGCGGCGGTGCTGTTGTTCGTCCTGGCCCTGTTCTGCGCGCTGCTCTGGCTGGGCGGGATATCCGGCACCGTGACGGGCGGCGGCGACGTGCTGGGCGGCACGGGGCTGCTGCGCATCGCCGGTCTGCTGCTGGTGCTGTCGATTGCCTGCGCGGTCGCCGCGCTGCTGAAACGGCCGCGCTGAATGCGCGGCCGGTTGGCCGGTCAGGCCGCGCGCCGCTCCATTGCCTGGGCCCAGCGCCGGGCCACCGACGGGGACGTCGCGCAAATCGCCGATTCCGTCACTACCCGCACGGCCCGCTCCAGCAACTGGATATCGGCCTCGTGCTGGCGCGCCACATGCGGATCCTCAAAGAAGATCACGCGCTGGCACTGGTGCTCGAGCACCAGTTCGGCGATCTGGGCGTCGCCGCCCAGCGGGCCGCTCAAGTAGCGGTGCACCCAGGGACGGTCGGCCGGCCAGCCGCGCGCCCAGGCCAGCTCGTTCAGGCGCGCGCCCGTCGTGCCGGTGGCCACGCGCCGTTCGAACTTCGACAGCAGGTCGAAATGCTCGGCCGCGAACGCGACCATCTGGTCCTTGAGCGCATCGTGCGAAATCAGCGCCAGGGTGTGGCGCCCGAAATCGAACAGGCGGGACACGGAGGGATCCGGCCGCAGCCCGGCGTGCAACCGCTCTACTTCCATCCATTCGATGGCGCCGGCCAGCGTGGAAATGAACGGCCGCCCGTGCGTGATGCACTGGCGCTTGAGCGCCAGCGCCTCGGGGAAAATGGATGACGGATCGACCGGGTCGATCAGGTAGATGGCCCCGTCGAACGGCGCCTCGCCTTCGCGGCCCTCGGTCACCCGGGCCACCAGCTTCATCAGGCCGCCCTCGCGCCCGTACGGATAGCGGATGAGGCCGGGATAGCCCTGCAGCATGCCCTCGCGCACGATGGCATCGTGCGTGCGCCCCACGGTGTGCAGCTGCACGCCCAGCTCGCGGATCGCCGGCGAACTGGCCCTCAGCCAGGAAAACAGCGCCGCGTCGGGAGTTTCGTGATGCAGGCGGTTGGCCGCCAGGCCGAAGCGCAATCCGGCGGGAGCGGACGCCATGGGTCAGTCCGCCTCGTCGATCCAGGCCATCTGGATGGCCTCCAGGATCTTCTCGCCGCAATGGGCCGGGTCGTCGTCGAAGCCCGGCAGGGCCAGCACCCACTCTCGCAGCTGCGTGAAGCGCACCGTGTTGGGATCCACGTCCGGATGCGCATCGGCCAGCGCGGCCGCGATGTCATATGTATCGACCCACTTCATCAATGACCCTCTTTGGCGTGATTGATAGTGTACTTGGGAATCTCGACGGTCAGGTCGGCATCGGCCACCAGGGCCTGGCAGGACAGGCGCGAAGTGGAGCTCAGCCCCCAGGCCTTGTCGAGCAGGTCTTCCTCGTCGTCGGAAGCCTCCTCGAGCGAGGAAAAACCTTCGCGCACGATCACATGACAGGTGGTGCAGGCGCACGACAGCTCGCAGGCATGCTCGATCTCGATGTGATTGTCGAGCAGCACGCGGCAGATCGACTTGCCCTGCGGCGCGTCTTCGATCACGGCGCCGTCGGGGCAGACGTCCGGATGGGGCAATACAGTCAGTTTAGGCATAAGTTCGAATGGGCGGTTCGGTCAGGCGATTTCGTCCAGCTTGCGGCCGGCCAGGGCAGCGCGGATGCCGCGATCCATGCGGCGCGCGGCGAATTCCTCGGTGGCGTCCGAGAGGGCCTGGACGGCGGCACGCACGATCTCGACATCGGCGGCCTGCTGGGCGGCCTCGGCCTCCTGCAGGCGCTGGTCGACCAGGCGACGCTCGTCGGCATCGAGCAGGTCGCCGTCGCCGGCCAGGGCGGCGCGCACCGATTCGACCAGTTGGCGCGCCTCGACCTGCTGCTCGCGCAGCATGCGCGCCTGCGCGTCGCTGTCGGCCTGGGCCACGCTGTCGGCCAGCATGCGGGATATCTCGTCATCGGACAGCCCGTAGGAAGGCTTGACCGACACGGCCGCCTCGATGCCGGTGCTTTGCTCGCGCGCCGTGACGCTCAGCAGGCCGTCGGCGTCGACCTGGAAGGTCACGCGGATGCGCGCGGCCCCGGCCACCATGGGCGGGATGCCGCGCAGCTCGAAGCGCGCCAGCGACCGGCAATCGGACACCAGGTCGCGCTCGCCCTGCACCACGTGCAGGCTCATCGCGCCCTGGCCGTCCTTGAAAGTAGTGAATTCCTGCGCCCGCGCCACCGGAATGGTGCTGTTGCGCGGGATGATGCGCTCGACCAGCCCGCCCATGGTTTCCAGTCCCAGCGACAAGGGAATCACGTCCAGCAACAGCCAGTCCTCGCCGGGCATGCGGTTGCCGGCCAGCAGGTTGGCCTGCAGGGCCGCGCCCAGCGCCACGACCTGGTCTGGATCCAGATCCACCAGCGGCTGCGTGCCGAACAGTTCGCCCACCGCCTGGCGGACCACCGGCATGCGCGTCGCGCCGCCCACCATGACCACGCCCTTGACGTCGGATACCGCCAGCCCCGCGTCGCGCAAGGCGGCCCGGGCGCGCTCCAGCGTGCGGCGCACCAGCGGTTCGGCCAGTTGCTCGAACTGCCCGCGGGTTAATTCCACATCCAGCGTACGGCCATCCTGCAGGCCGACACGCAGCGCGGCGGACTGTTCGCTCGACAGCGCCTCGCGCGCCGCGCGGGCAGCCACCAGCACGGCGCGCCGGTCGGCCGCCTCCAGTTGCACGTCGGCACCCAGGGTGCGGCGGGCGTATTCGGCGATCGCCCAGTCGAAATCGTCGCCGCCCAGCGCCGTATCGCCGCCCGTGGCGACCACTTCGAACACGCCCTTGGTCAGGCGCAGGATGGAAATGTCGAAAGTGCCGCCGCCCAGGTCATAGACGGCATAGGTGCCCTCGGCGGCCTGGTCCAGCCCATAGGCAATGGCGGCCGCCGTCGGTTCGTTGAGCAGGCGCAGCACGTTGAGCCCGGCCAGGCGGGCGGCATCGCGCGTGGCCTGGCGCTGGGCATCGTCGAAATAGGCCGGCACGGTGATCACCGCGCCCACCAGGTCGTCGCCCAGCACGTCTTCGGCTCGCTGGCGCAGCACCGCCAGGATCTGCGCCGAGATCTCCACCGGGCTGAGGTCGCCCTGCACCGTGCGCAGCCGCACCATCCCGGGCGCGTCGACGAACTCGTAGGGCGCGCCGCTGGCGCGCGCTTCCTCGAGCGAACGGCCCATGAAGCGCTTGACCGACACGACGGTGTTGAAAGGATCGGCCGCCTGCTCCGCCAGGGCGGCGGCGCCGATGACGGCGCGGCCGTCGGCCAGGTAGCGCACGGCGGACGGCAGCAAGGGCCGGCCGTCGGCGTCGCCCAGCACTTCGGGCGTGCTGCTGCGCACCGCGGCCACCAGGGAATTGGTCGTGCCCAGGTCGATGCCTACCGCGAGCTTGCGCTGGTGCGGCGCGGGCGATTCGCCGGGCTCGGAAATCTGCAATAAGGCCATGATTATGCTTCGGATCGGAAAGCTAGAAACAGTGCGACACCGGCCGCCCGGAACCGCGCTAGGCCGGCCGCGCGGCGGCCAGCTCCTGCGCGAGTTTTTCGACGAACATCCATTCGCGCACCTTGATGCCGGCCGCGGCGAAGTCACGCCGGGCGTCCAGCAATGTAGCCAGCGTGGCGCGCATTTCCTGGCGTGCCTGCTGCAGTTCGGCATCGAGCGCGGCGAACGCGGCAGGATCCTGGCGCGCATCGTCCAGCATCTCGCGCCACTGCATCTGTTGCATCAGGAAGGCGGGGTCCATGGCGGTGTTGCTTTCGGTCTGCAAGTCCACGCCCGCCTGTTCACACAGGTAGCGGGCCCGCAGCAGTGGATCGCGCAGTTGCCGGTAAGCCTCGTTGGCGCGCGCGGCCCATTGCATGGCGACGCGGCGCTCGGCCGGACTGGCGGTGGCATAGCGATCGGGATGCACCCGCGCCGCCACCGCGCGCCAGGCCTGCTCGAGCGCCTGGGTATCCAGCTCGAAACGGGGCGGCAGGCCGAACAGGCTGAAGTGGTCGTCGCCGGCCAAGACCTACACCGTGAACGACTCGCCGCAGCCGCAGGTCGCCTTCTCGTTGGGGTTGCGGAACTTGAAGCCTTCGTTCAGGCCTTCGCGCGCGTAATCGAGCTCGGTGCCGTCCAGGTAGGAGAGGCTCTTCGGGTCCACGAACACCTTGACGCCGAAGCTCTCGAAGACCAGGTCCTCGGTCGCGGGCTCGTCCACGTATTCGAGCTTGTAGGCCATCCCCGAGCAACCGGTGGTCCGCACGCCCAGGCGCAGGCCCAGGCCCTTGCCGCGCTTCTGCAAGTAGCGCCCGATATGGGACGCGGCCTGTTGGGTCAGGGTGACAGACATATCAGCCCGCCGCGACAGCCGCCGCCGCGGGTTCGGCCCGGGCCGGCTCCGCGTGCTTGTCCTTGTAGTCCTGCACCGCGGCCTTGATGGCGTCTTCGGCCAGGATCGAGCAGTGGATTTTCACCGGCGGCAGGGCCAGTTCCTCGGCGATCTGCGTATTGCGGATGTTGAGTGCCTCGTCCAGCGTCTTGCCCTTGACCCATTCGGTGACCAGCGAGCTGGAGGCGATGGCCGAACCGCAGCCGTACGTCTTGAAGCGCGCGTCTTCGATGACGCCCGACTCGTTGACCTTGATCTGCAGCTTCATCACGTCGCCGCAGGCCGGCGCGCCGACCATGCCGGTGCCCACCGAGGCGTCGCCCTTGTCGAACGAGCCCACGTTGCGGGGGTTTTCGTAGTGGTCCAGAACTTTGGTGCTGTATGCCATGATGTTTCTCCTGTGTCGATCGCGCGGGCGCTCAGTGCGCGGCCCACTGCACGGTGTTCAGGTCGATGCCGGCCTGGGCCATTTCCCACAGCGGCGACATGTCGCGCAGCTTGCCCACGCGGCTCTTGATGAGTTCGACGGTGAAATCCACTTCCTGCTCGGTGGTGAAGCGCCCCAGCGTGAAGCGGATCGAGCTGTGCGCCAGCTCGTCGTTGCGTCCCAGGGCGCGCAGCACGTAGGAAGGCTCCAGGCTGGCCGAGGTGCACGCCGAGCCGCTGGAGACGGCGAGTTCCTTGATGGCCATGATCAGCGATTCGCCTTCGACGTAGTTGAAGCTGACGTTCAGGTTGTGCGGCACGCGCTGCTCGAGGCTGCCGTTCAGGTAGGTTTCCTCGATCTGGGAAAGCCCTGCCCACAGGCGGTCGCGCAGCATGCGGATGCGTTCGTTCTCGGTGCCCATTTCCTCGCGGGCCAGGAGGAAGGCCTCGCCCATGCCGACGATCTGGTGCGTGGCCAGCGTGCCCGACCGGAACCCGCGCTCGTGCCCGCCGCCGTGCATCTGCGCCTCGATGCGCACGCGCGGCTTGCGCCGCACATACAACGCCCCGATGCCCTTGGGACCGTAGGTCTTGTGCGCCGAGAACGACATCAAGTCGACCTTGAGCTTCTGCAGGTCGATCTCGACCTTGCCAGTGGCCTGCGCGGCATCGACATGGAACACGATGCCCTTGTCGCGGCAGATCTCGCCCAGCGTCTCGATGTCCTGGATGACGCCGATTTCGTTGTTGACCATCATCACCGACACCAGGATGGTATCCGGCCGCAACGCCGCCTTGAAGGCGTCCAGGTCCAGCAGGCCGTCGTCGCGGACGTCCAGGTAGGTGACCTCGAAGCCCTGGCGCTCGAGCTCGCGACAGGTATCCAGCACCGCCTTGTGCTCGGTCTTGACCGTAATGACGTGCTTGCCGCGCTCGGCGTAGAAATTGGCCGCGCCCTTGATGGCCAGGTTGTCGGACTCCGTGGCGCCGGAGGTCCAGATGATTTCACGCGGGTCGGCGTTGACCAGTTTGGCGACTTCCTGGCGGGCGTTCTCGACAGCCTCTTCCGCTTCCCAGCCGAAGGCATGGCTGCGCGAGGCGGGGTTGCCGAAGTTGTCGTACAGCCAGGGCACCATCTTTTCGACCACACGAGGGTCGACCGGCGTGGTGGCGGAATAATCGAGGTAGATCGGGCGGGTGGTCATGGGTTGCTACTCCTGCTTATACGGTGGCGTCGGCGGCAATAGCCGAGGCGGTCGAGGCGGACCCGGGAGTTCCCCGTTCCACCCGCACGGCGGTGCAGCCCTGGGCGCCCTTGGAAGCCTCCTGCAGCTGTCGCAGGCGCTGCTGGTCGACCAGGTCTTGCAGCGACACGGAGTCGAGGTAGTCGACCATCTTGCGGTTCAGCGTGGTCCAGAGCTCGTGCGTCATGCACTTGCCGCTCTTGCCGTCGTTGCCGCTGGTGCAATCGTGCTTGCCCCCGCAGCTCGTGGCGTCGAGCGGCTCGTCGACCGCGAAAATGATGTCGGCGACGGTGACGTTGCGCGCCAGGCGGGCCAGCGAATAGCCGCCACCGGGGCCGCGCACGCTGTCGACCAGCTCGTGCCGGCGCAGCTTGCCAAAAAGCTGCTCCAGGTAGGAAAGAGAAATATTCTGACGCTGGCTGATTGCCGCGAGAGTCACCGGACCGCTGTGCTGCCGCATGGCCAGGTCGATCATCGCGGTTACCGCGAAACGCCCTTTGGTAGTGAGCCGCATGGTGGATTCCTGTTGAACGGACCGGTTGCCCGCAACGCCGGGCAACCAATACCTGAGTAATTACCTCAAGTATAGCAAATTCCCGAGTAATTTGCTAAGTCATCGCACCCGCAAAAAACCGCGCCGTAGCGCGGTTTCTGGAAGCCGGTCCGGACCGGCGATCAAGCGGCCTGGTACTGGGTGGCCCGCTTGCGGACCAGTTCCAGCACGCCCTGACAGGCGTCCTCGAGGTAGTCGAGCACCTTGCCGAAGCCTTCCGGGCCGCCGTAGTAGGGATCGGGCACGGTGGCTTCCTCGAACTCGTTGGCGAAGCGCATCAGCAGCATCAGCTTGTGCTGGTAGGCCTTGGGGCACTGCTGCTGCAGCGCGGAAAGGTTGTCCCAGTCCATGGCCAGGATGAGATCGAAGTCGCGGAAATCTTCCGCGGTGACCTGGCGGGCTTCGCAATGATTGATCTCGTAGCCGCGCTTGCGGGCCGCAGCCTGGGCGCGGGCGTCGGGCGCCTCGCCGATGTGGTAGGCATGCGTGCCGGCGGAATCCACCCGTACGACGTCGCCCAAACCGGCATCGTTCACCAAATGGCGAAAAACGCCCTCTGCGCTCGGCGAGCGGCAGATATTACCCATGCAAACGAAAAGTACCTTGGTCATCATGGGTGTAAGTCTGAGGGAAAACCCGGAATATAGCAAGTTTTTTTTGCAATTGCGCAAGCATTTCCCTGGCTGGGCGGCCGATTATTTTTTAATATTAAATCAATAGCTTGAAGCAATAATGTGAGATTCAAAATGAGGTTTTTTCAGCGACTTCCGTAACAATACCGGCGACTTGACCGCAATGCAGCAGAAGCGCCCGGTTCCTACGCCGCGCCATCGAGCAGCACCCGCTGCTTGAGCGCATTGAGGGCGTCGCGCGCCGCCGCCGCCTGCTCGAATTCGAGGTTGCGGGCGTGATCCATCATGAGCTTCTCGAGGCGGCGGATTTCGCGCGCCATGGCCTTCTCGTCGGTCAGCAACTGGGGCTCGATGGCAGCCTCCAGCGTGTCGTGTCGCGCCGGCGCGACAATGCCGTCGATCAGCTCGCGCACCGCCTTGTTGACGCCGCGGGCCGTAATGCCGTGCTCGGCATTGAACTGCATCTGCTTGGTGCGGCGCCGTTCGGTCTCGTCGATGGCGCGCTGCATCGAGGCGGTCACGGTGTCGGCATACAGGATGGCATGGCCGTTCAGGTTGCGGGCGGCGCGGCCGATGGTCTGGATGAGGCTGCGTTCCGACCGCAGGAAACCCTCTTTGTCGGCGTCCAGGATCGCCACCAGCGAGACCTCCGGGATGTCCAGCCCCTCGCGCAGCAGGTTGATGCCGACCAGCACGTCGAAGGTGCCCAGGCGCAGGTCGCGGATGATTTCGACGCGCTCGACCGTATCGATGTCGGAATGCAGGTAACGGACCCGCACGCCATGCTCGGCCAGGAAGTCGGTGAGATCCTCGGCCATGCGCTTGGTGAGGGTCGTGACCAGCACGCGCTCCTGCGCGGCGACCCGCTGCTTGATCTCGCCCAGCAGGTCGTCGACCTGGGTGCGGGCGGGCCGCACCTCGACGCGCGGGTCGACCAGGCCGGTGGGCCGCACGACCTGTTCCACCACATTGTCGGAATGTTCCTGCTCGTACGCGGCCGGGGTAGCCGAGACGAACACGCATTGGCGCATGCGGGCCTCGAACTCCTCGAGGCGCAGCGGACGGTTGTCCAGCGCCGACGGCAGCCGGAACCCATACTGCACCAGCGTTTCCTTGCGCGCCCGGTCGCCGCGGTACATGCCGCCCAGCTGGCCCATGGTGACGTGGCTCTCGTCGATGAACATCAGCGCATCGGCCGGCAGGTAGTCGATCAGGGTGGGCGGCGGCTCGCCCGGCGCGGCGCCGGACAAATGGCGCGAGTAGTTCTCGATGCCCTTGCAGAAGCCCAATTCCTGCAGCATTTCGAGGTCGAAGCGGGTGCGCTGCTCGAGACGCTGCGCCTCGACCAGCTTGCCTTCGGCGGTCAGCAGCTTCAGGCGTTCGCGCAGCTCTTCCTTGATGGTTTCTATGGCGCGCAGCACGGTGTCGCGCGGCGTCACGTAGTGCGAGCCCGGGTAGACGGTGAACCGAGGCAGTTTCTGGCGCACCCGGCCGGTCAGCGGGTCGAACAGCTCGAGCGACTCGATCTCGTCGTCGAACAGCGTCAGCCGCAGCGCCAGCTCGGGACTTTCGGCCGGGAAGATGTCGATCGTCTCGCCGCGCACCCGGAACGTGCCGCGGGTGAAATCGGCATCGTTGCGGGTGTACTGCATGGCCACCAGGCGCGCCAGGATCTCGCGCCGCGAGATGCGGTCGCCGCTGCGCAGGATCAGCACCATGGCGTGGTAGTCGCCGGGGTTGCCGATGCCGTAGATGCACGACACCGTGCCGACGATTACCGTATCGCGACGCTCGAGCAGGCTCTTGGTGGCCGACAGGCGCATCTGCTCGATGTGCTCGTTGATGGACGAGTCTTTCTCGATGAAGAGGTCGCGGGTGGGGACGTATGCCTCGGGTTGGTAGTAGTCGTAGTAGGAAACGAAATACTCGACCGCGTTCTTGGGAAAGAACTCGCGCATCTCGGCATACAACTGCGCGGCCAGGGTCTTGTTGGGGGCCAGCACCAGGGCCGGCCGACCCAGCCGGGCGATGATGTTGGCCATGGTGTAGGTCTTGCCCGAACCCGTCACCCCCAGCAGGGTCTGGTACATGAGGCCGTCCCGCATCCCCTGGGTCAGGCCTTCGATCGCGGCAGGCTGGTCGCCCGCCGGCGGATACGGCTGGTACAGGTGGAACGGGCTGTCGGGAAAATCGACGAATCCGGGAGCGGTCATGCTAGACTGTCTCAGGGTAAACCCCCCATTATCCACAGCACCGCCGGGTGCGTCCACCTATCGCTTGCGAACCTTCATGAGCTCTCTTTTCGATTCCGTCGAACTTGCGCCGCGCGACCCCATCCTGGGGTTGAATGAACAATACAACGCCGACTCCCGCCCCGGTAAGGTCAACCTGGGCGTCGGCGTGTATTACGACGACGATGGCCGCATCCCGCTGCTGGCCGCCGTCCGCAAGGCCGAGACGGCGCGCATCGAGGCGGCCGCGGCGCGCGGCTACCTGCCCATCGAGGGCATCGCCGGCTACAACAAGGGCGCCCAGACGCTGCTGCTCGGGGCCGACTCCCCCCTGGCGGCGGAAGGCCGCGTCCTGACGGCCCAGGCCCTGGGCGGCACGGGCGCCCTGAAAATCGGCGCCGATTTCCTGCGCCAGCTGCTGCCGCAGGCCAAGGTCCTGATCAGCGACCCCAGCTGGGAAAACCACCGCGCCCTGTTCGAGCGCGCCGGCTTCCCGGTGGAAACCTACGCCTACTATGATCCCGCCACGCACGGGCTGGACTTCCAGGGCATGCTGGCCTCGCTGCGGGCCGCCCCGGCCCAGAGCATCGTCGTGCTGCACGCCTGCTGCCACAATCCCACCGGCGTCGACCCCACCGCCGAGCAATGGCAGCAGATCGCCCAGGTCGTCAAGGAACGCAACCTGGTGCCGTTCCTCGACATCGCCTACCAGGGCTTCGGCGCCGGGCTCCAGGAAGACGCCGCGGTGGTGCGCCTGTTCGCCGACCTCGGGCTGACCATGCTGATCAGCTCGTCGTTCTCCAAGTCGTTCTCGCTGTACGGCGAGCGCGTCGGCGCCCTGACGGTCGTGGCTGGCAACCAGGACGAAGCCAAGCGCGTGCTCAGCCAGCTCAAGCGCGTCATCCGCACCAACTACTCCAACCCGCCCACCCACGGCGGCACGGTCGTTTCCACGGTGCTGAACACCCCCGAACTGTACGCCCTCTGGGAACAGGAACTCGCCGGCATGCGCGACCGCATCCGCCTGATGCGCCAGCAACTGGTCGACAAGATCAAGGCGGCCGGCGCCACCCAGGACTTCAGCTTCGTGCTGCAGCAGCGCGGCATGTTCTCGTATTCCGGGCTCACCGCCGCCCAGGTCGACACGCTGCGCGAAGAACACGGCATCTACGCCGTCTCGAGCGGCCGGATCTGCGTGGCGGCCCTCAACAGCCGCAATATCGACACCGTGGCCAAGGCCATCGCGGCCGTCCTCAAGCAATAGGCAGCGGCAAGCTTCGCGCCCGTCCAGGCCTCCGCAAGGAGGCCTTTTTCATGGCGGCGCGCGGGCGCCATCCGCCCGGCCGGGCGAGCAGGCACTTGCATTTTTGCCGCGGGTCGTCCAGAATCGCCGCTGTATATCCATACAGTTCGAACCGGAATACCGCCATGGCCAGCAAACTCACCGACCGCCAGCAGGAAATCCTCGACCTCATCCGGCAAACGGTCGCGCGCACCGGGTTTCCGCCCACCCGCGCCGAAATCGCCCGGGCGCTGGGCTTCCGCTCCCCCAACGCAGCCGAAGACCACCTCAAGGCGCTGGCCCGCAAGGGCGCAATCGAGCTCACCGCGGGGGCCTCGCGCGGCATCCGCCTGAAAGACCCCGCCGAGGCAACGGCCGCCACGCCCGCGGCCGCGTCCGCCATGGCGAACCTGGCCGACGCCGTCGGGCGCCTGCTGCTGCCGCTGGTGGGCCGGGTAGCGGCCGGCAGCCCCATCCTGGCGGCCGAACACGTCGAACGCGAAGTCGGGGTCGACGCCGGCCTGTTCGCCCAGGCGCCCGACTACCTCCTGAAGGTGCGCGGCATGAGCATGCGCGACGCCGGCATCCTCGAAGGCGACCTGCTGGCCGTCAAGCGGGCGGCCGAGGCCCGCAACGGCCAGATCGTGGTCGCCCGCCTGGGGGACGACGTCACCGTCAAGCGCCTGCAACGCCACAATGGCCGCATCGAATTGCTGCCCGAAAACCCCGACTTCTCTCCCATCGTGGTGGACGGCACCCAGGAATTCGCCCTGGAAGGCATCGCGGTCGGGCTCATCCGCACCCACGCCCTGCACTGATCCCCGCCCCGCACGGCGGGTGACACAAAAAAGGGTGGCCCGCGGGCCACCCTTTTCCATTGGCGCCAGCCACGCTGGGGGCGCCTGCCTGGCGATCAATGCTTGAACATCGGGTCGCCGGGGGCACCGGTTTCCGCCGGCTTGGCCACCAGGGCTTCCTTCACCGCCTCTTCCTCGGCCAGCGGTTCGGGCATGCGCTCCAGCGCCAGCTCCAGCACCTTGTCGATCCAGCGCACCGGCACGATCTCGAGGTGGTTCTTGACGTTGTCCGGGATCTCGGCCAAGTCCTTGACGTTCTCTTCGGGAATCAGCACGGTCTTGATGCCGCCCCGGTGAGCCGCCAGCAGCTTTTCCTTCAAGCCGCCGATGGGCAGGACCTCGCCGCGCAAGGTGATCTCGCCGGTCATGGCGACATCGGCCCGCACCGGAATGCGCGACAACGCCGACACCATGGCGGTGGTAATGGCGATGCCCGCCGACGGGCCGTCCTTGGGCGTGGCGCCTTCCGGCACGTGAACGTGCATGTCGTGCTTTTCGAACACGCTGTCGGCGAAACCCAGACGGCGCGCGCGCGAACGCACCACCGTGCGCGCCGCCTCGACCGATTCCTTCATGACGTCGCCCAGCGACCCGGTGCGCTGGATGGCGCCCTTGCCCGGCATGTCGGCGACTTCGATGGTGAGCAGGTCGCCGCCCACTTCGGTCCAGGCCAGTCCGGTCACCTGGCCGATCTGGTTTTCCTTCTCGGCCATCCCGAAGGTATAGCGCCGCACACCCAGGTAATCGCTGAGATTGTCGGCATCGACGTGCACCGGCGCGTGAGGCTGCTCGGGCTTGCCCTCGGCCTTGGCCTTGTCGCTTTGCGCGAGCAGTTCCTTGACGACCTTGCGGCAGATCTTGCCCACCTCGCGCTCGAGCGCGCGCACCCCTGCTTCGCGCGTGTAGTAGCGCACGATATCGCGCAGCGCGGAATCGTCGACCGTCAGTTCGGCCTCCTTCACGCCGTTGTTCTTCATCAGCTTGGGCAGCAGGTGGTCGCGGGCAATGTGAATCTTTTCGTCTTCGGTGTAGCCCGACAGGCGGATCACCTCCATGCGGTCCAGCAGCGCCGGCGGGATGTTCAGCGTGTTGCTGGTGGCCACGAACATGACATCGGAGAGATCGAAATCCACCTCGATGTAGTGATCCTGGAACGTGTGGTTCTGTTCCGGGTCAAGCACCTCGAGCAGCGCCGAGGATGGATCACCGCGGAAATCCATGCCCAGCTTGTCGATCTCGTCGAGCAGGAACAACGGGTTGCGCACGCCCACCTTGCTCATGTTCTGGAGGATCTTGCCGGGCATCGAACCGATGTAGGTGCGGCGGTGGCCACGGATCTCGGCCTCGTCGCGCACGCCGCCCAGCGCCATGCGCACGAACTTGCGGTTCGTGGCCCGCGCGATCGACTGGCCGAGCGAGGTCTTGCCCACGCCCGGAGGGCCCACCAGGCACAGGATCGGCGCCTTGACCTTGTCGACGCGCTGCTGCACGGCCAGGTATTCCAGGATGCGTTCCTTGACCTTTTCCAGGCCATAGTGATCGTCGTCGAGCACGGTCTCGGCATTGCCGATGGAGTTGTTGATCTTGCTCTTCTTCTTCCAGGGAAGATTGATGAGCGTATCGATGTAGTTGCGCACCACGGTGGCCTCGGCCGACATGGGCGACATGAGCTTCAGCTTCTTGAGCTCGGCATCGGCCTTCTTGCGCGCCTCCTTGGGCATGTGCGCGGCGATGATTTTCTTTTCGAGCTCTTCGATATCGGCGCCCTCTTCGCCTTCGCCCAGCTCTTTCTGGATGGCCTTGACCTGCTCGTTCAGGTAGTAGTCGCGCTGGCTCTTCTCCATCTGCTTCTTGACGCGGCCACGGATGCGCTTCTCGACCTGCAGAATGTCGATCTCGGTTTCGAGCTGCGTGAGCAGCCCCTCGAGGCGCTCGGACGTGCCGAGGATCTCGAGCATTTTCTGCTTTTGCTCGAGCTTGAGCGGCAAATGCGCGGCGATGGTATCGGCCAGGCGGCCGGCATCATCGATGCCCGCCAGCGAGGTGAGGATCTCGGGCGGGATCTTCTTGTTGAGTTTGACGTACTGCTCGAACTGGGCAACGATGGCGCGGCGCAGGGCCTCGGTCTCGGAGCCCTGCACGGCGTCGGGTTCGACGGGCGTCACCTGGCAGACGAAATGCGATTCGGCATCGTCGATGCTGTCGATGCGGGCACGCTGGGTGCCTTCGACCAGCACCTTGACGGTACCGTCAGGCAGCTTGAGCATTTGCAGGATGCCGGCCACGCAGCCGATCTCGTAGACGTCGTCGGGCGTGGGGTCGTCCTTGCCGGCGGATTTCTGGGCCACCAGCATGATGCTCTTGCCCGCTTCCATGGCCACTTCCAGCGCCTTGATGGAGCGCGGACGGCCCACGAACAGCGGGATGACCATATGCGGAAACACCACCACGTCGCGCAGCGGCAGCAGCGGCAGGTCGATGGGTTCGGAAGGCAGGGTCTGACTGGCAGACATAGAGGATTCCTTGGTATGACTCGGCGTATCGGGAACGGAATCGCGGGCGCGTGACCCATTTATCCGTGTCGGTTACGTCTGATATGGGAACGATAGCCGAAAAATCAAGCAGCCGGCGGCCGGATGGCGTCCAGAGGCAAAAAAACCCGTTACAAAACGGGTTTTTTGCTGTGTTTTCAAGCAGCTGCGCCGCGCACCTGGTTGCGGGCCGGCTTGTCCGGCGCGGCCGCCTCGTCGGCGTAGATGAGCAGCGGCTTGCCGTCGCTGTCGATGACGTTTTCGTCGAGCACCACCCGGCTGACGTTGCCCTGGGAAGGCAGGTCGTACATGGTGTCCAGCAGCGCCGCTTCGATGATCGAGCGCAGGCCGCGGGCCCCGGTCTTGCGCTTGAGCGCCTTGCGGGCGATGGCCTTGAGCGCGCCGGGGCGGACGTCGAGTTCGGCGCCTTCCATGGCGAACAGCTTCTGGAACTGCTTGATCAACGAGTTCTTGGGCTCGGTGAGGATCTGGACCAGCGCCGCTTCGTCGAGCTCGTCCAGGGTGGCCACCACGGGCAGGCGGCCGACCAGCTCGGGGATAAGGCCGAACTTGATGAGGTCTTCCGGCTCGACCTCGCTGAACAGCTCGCCCACGCCCCGCTCGGACTTGGCCCGCACGGACGCGGAAAAGCCGATGCCCGATTTCTCGGTGCGGTCGCGGATCACCTTCTCGAGGCCATCGAAGGCGCCGCCGACGATGAACAGGATATTGGTGGTGTCGACCTGGACGAAATCCTGGTTGGGATGCTTGCGCCCGCCCTGCGGGGGCACCGAAGCCACGGTGCCCTCGATGAGCTTGAGCAGCGCCTGCTGCACGCCCTCGCCCGACACGTCGCGGGTGATCGAGGGGTTGTCGGACTTGCGCGAGATCTTGTCGATTTCGTCGATGTAGATGATGGCGCGCTGCGCCTTCTCGACCTCGTAGTTGCAGTTCTGCAGCAACTTCTGGATGATGTTCTCGACGTCCTCGCCAACATAGCCGGCTTCGGTCAGCGTGGTGGCGTCGGCCATCACGAACGGCACGTTGAGCATGCGCGCCAGCGTCTGGGCCAGCAGCGTCTTGCCCGAACCGGTGGGGCCGATGAGCATGATGTTGCTCTTGGAGAGCTCGACCTCGTCGCCCTTGATCTCGCCGTGGCGGATGCGCTTGTAGTGGTTGTAGACGGCCACCGCCAGCATGCGCTTGGGCAGCGTCTGGCCGATGACGTATTGGTCCAGGAAGGTCTTGATTTCAGCCGGCGTGGGCAGCTCGGACCGTATGGCCGCGCGCGCGGTCGCCTGAGCTTCCTCGCGGATGATGTCGTTGCAGAGGTCGATGCATTCATCGCAGATGAACACCGACGGCCCTGCGATCAGCTTGCGGACTTCGTGCTGGCTCTTGTTGCAGAACGAGCAGTGCAGTACCTTTGCGTCGGCCGATCCCTTTTTTTCAGGCATATGTGTTTCGTATCTCTGGTGAGAACGCGCCCGCCGGAAATCGGCCGGCGCATTCAACGCTTACTCGGACGTGACGGCACCGCACAGGCCCGGGGAATTCCGTTCGACTAGCCCTCGGAACGGGATGCGAGAACCTTGTCCACCAGACCATACGATACCGCATCTTCGGCCGACATGAAGTTGTCGCGCTCGGTGTCCACGGCAATGCGTTCCACGGGCTGGCCGGTATTCTCGGCCAGGATGCGGTTCAGGCGCTCGCGCAGGTCGAGGATCTCGCGGGCCTGGATCTGGATGTCGGAAGCCTGGCCCTGGGCGCCGCCCGAAGGCTGGTGAATCATGATGCGCGAATTCGGCAGCGTGAAGCGCTTGCCCTTCTTGCCGGCCGCCAGCAGGAAAGCCCCCATGCTGGCCGCCAGCCCGGTGCACAGCGTCGACACGTCGGGCTTGACGAACTGCATGGTGTCGAAAATGGCCATCCCCGCGTACACCGACCCGCCCGGCGAGTTGATGTACAGCGAGATGTCCTTGTCGGGGTTCTCCGATTCCAGGAACAGCAATTGCGCCACGATCAGGTTGGCCGTGTTGTCGTTGACCGGGCCGACCAGGAAGATCAGGCGCTCGCGCAGCAGGCGCGAGTAGATGTCGTACGCGCGCTCGCCGCGCCCGGATTGCTCGATGACCATGGGGATATACCCCAGGCCAGTGGGCGTGACCGACGACCCGCCGTACATTGCCGCATAGAAATCGGTGAAACGCTGCATGCTTACGCCATCCCCATCAGCTGATCGAAAGGCACCTGCTCTTCGGTGACCTTGGCTTTGTCCAGCACGTGCTGCACCACGTTGTCCTCGAGCACGATGGCTTCGATTTCGGCGCGGCGCTGGCGGTCGGTCAGGTAGTAGCTGACGACCTGCGCGGGCTGCTCGTAATTTTGCGCGAACTCTTCGATGCGCGCGCGCACCTGCTCGGGCTTGGCCTGCAATTGCGCCTGCTTGACCAGCTCCGAAACCAGCAGGCCCAGGCGCACGCGGCGCTCGGACTCGGTGGCAAAGGCTTCGGCCGGAATGGGCACCGACTCGGCGTTGGGCACGCCGCGCTGCTTCAGTTCCTCGCGGGCGGCCTGGACGCGGCCCTGCACGTCGTTGTCCACCAGGGCCTTGGGCACGTCGAACTTGCCGGCCTCGACCAGGGCATCCATGACGCTGGCCTTGGTGCGGCCCTGCGTGCGCGCCTTGACTTCGCGCTCGATGTTGGTACGGATGTCGGCCTTGAGCTTTTCGACATCGCCTTCCGCCTGGCCGAGCGCCTTGGCGAAATCGCCATTGACCTCGGGCAGCACGCCTTCGGCGACTTCCTTGACCGTGATGGTGAATTCGGCGGTCTTGCCGGCGACTTCCTTGCCCTGGTAGTCATCGGGGAACTTGAGCGGGAACACTTTCGTCTCGCCCGCCTTCAGGCCCTGCGCGGCGGCTTCGAATTCGGGCAGCATGCGGCCCTGGCCCAGCACGAAGGGGAAGTTCTCGGCCTTGCCGCCCTCGAACGGCACGCCGTCGATGGTGCCGGCGAAGTCGAGCGTGACGCGGTCGCCATCCTGGGCGGCGCGATCTTCGCGGGCTTCATAGGTGGCGCGCTGCTTGCGCAGCACGTCGAGCGTCTGCTGGACTTCGGCGTCGGACACGGCGGTCTCGTAGCGGGTCACGGACAGCGCGGCCAGGTCGGGCACGGCCACTTCGGGGTAGACCTCGAAGGTGGCGGTGAAAGCCAGCGTGTCGTCGGCCACGCCCTCGGTCTTCGGTTCGAGCGTAGGCGCGCCGGCGACGCGCAGCTTGGCGCCATCGATGGCCTGCTCGAAAGCGCGGCCGACCTGGCCGTTGATCACATCGTAGCGAATGCCGGGGCCGTGGCTGCGCTCGAGCATGGCCAGCGGGGCCTTGCCCGGACGGAACCCGGGCACCTTGGCGGTACGAGCCACGCGCTTCAACTGCGCCTGGACTTCCTTTTCGACGTCGGCCACCGAAACCGCGAGGTCGACGCGGCGTTCCAGACCAGAGAGGGTTTCAACCACAGGCTGCATCAAAATTTTCCGAGAAATTGGGTGAACGAACGAATAAACAGGGCATTTTACCGGAAACTTCAACCCCTCCGCGACAGGCGGAGCCGAGCCCTGGGGAAGTCCCCAAGGCAGTCGCCGGGCCGGCTGGCAAATTGGCGGCGCCGGGCTTGCCTAGAGATGCGCACAGCGCCCGGCGACCCGGCCCCGGACCGAACCGCCCGTGCAGATTTTTTTTACATCTGCGTGCCGCGCACGACAAAACGCCCCCACCGGCGCGGGGCCGCATGGGGGCGGGAAGCGCGGACGGGCCGCGCGCGCTAGCTGGTGACCTTGATGTTCTTGGCGCTGGGGCCCTTGGGCCCCTGCCCCACATCGAACGTCACGCGCTGGTTTTCCTGCAGCGACTTGTAGCCTTCGCTGCTGATTTCCGAGTAGTGCGCGAAAAGATCCTTGCTGCCGTCATCGGGCGTGATGAAACCGTAGCCCTTTTCAGCGTTGAACCACTTGACGATACCTGTTGCCATGGATGTGTCCTTCAGATAGCGATTGCTCGCGGGGCGACAGGCAGAACGGCAAGCGCGTCGCCAGTCCAGTGTAGGTGCGGCCATCGAAAAACGTCAAATATTGCAAATTGATGCAAATTCGTCGGCATCCGGCCATAGGTCTGGCCCCATATATGGCCTGCGGGCAACAAAAAAGCCCCCGCAGGGGCTTTTCGGAGCGCCAGGCCTTACAGGACCTGGATTTTCGTTGCTTGCGGACCCTTGGGACCATTAGCCGTCACAAAGCTGACGCGTTGGTTCTCTTCGAGGGACTTGAAGCCGTTGGCCTGAATTTCGGAAAAATGCGCGAACAAATCCTTGCCGCCTCCTTCCGGAGTAATAAAGCCGTAGCCCTTTTCCGAGTTGAACCACTTAACGACGCCGGTTTCCATACTGTGTTTCCTAGAGATAATGGGCAAATGCCCGGGGTCACGAATCAATCAAGGAGGGGACAGTAGAACAATAACGCTGGCCGGCAAAGGCACTGCACTGATCGAAAATCGCAACGCTTGAGATCGTGTGCCGTCACTATCGTTAGGTTCCCCTCACAAGTCAACATAATCCTCAAAAATACGTGCCAATAATGCAACAAAGCGCAACGGCACGCGGGCAAATTTGGAACTATTCAGGCGCGGGGCGGTCCCGCGCGTGTGCGCAGCCCGCGCGCGTCAGGACTCGAGCGGCAATCCCAGCAGGTCGAGGGCGGCGTTGTAGGCATCCGCATCCGCGCACAGGAATACGGCCACGTCGCCGGGGTTGATGTTGTCGAGCACCTGGTCGACCTGCTCTTGCGCCGTGTCGATCGCGTCCACGGCCGTGACGTGGATTTCCGCGCCCGCCTCGACCTTCTCGCGCGGCACGATATCGGCGACGGCCTCCAGGTCGGAAACGCCTGCCACCACGTACGTGTCGATGCGCTCGCCGTCCAGCGTGGTCTGCAGGGCAAGGCCGCCGGGGATCGCGGCGACTTGGCGGCTGGTGATGTCCATGATCGGGTCCTTTGCATGCGCGGGGACGCGACTATACCAGCCTGGCCGGCCGCGCGCAGCGGCTGGCTGGGCCGCAGCGCGGGATACTGGTATCGTGCCGCATGGACGGCTTTCGGGAGGAACGAGCCATGCAACGCGATTTCGATCTTGTGGTCACGATACTGAGCGAGCTGCGCGATGCCGACACCGCCGCGCTGTCCGAAGCCCATATCGTGGCAGCCGTGCACGCCAGCATGCAGGATGCCCCGCCCGCGCCCTTGATTGCCCACCACCTGGACATCCTGGCCGATGCCGGGCTGATCAAGGCCGCCCTCTCGATGGACGGCAGCCCGCACGACGCGCATTGGCGCCTGACCTGGAAAGGCCACGACGCGCTCGACCAGCAGGACAGCGAGGAAGACGACGGGGACGAGGAAGACGACTGAACCGCCGGTTCAGCCCAGACGGCCGGGCGCGCGGCGCGCGAGCCGCTGGTGGCGGACGCGCCGGGCCAGCAACGTGGCCGCCGTGCCGATGACCAGGAAGAACATGAAAGACGCCACGGACAGCAGCGCGGCGAGGTCGCCCAGGCCGGCGCGCGAGGCCAGCAGGGCCACGGCCGCCAGCACCACCACGCCGGCCAGTGCCACGCCGGCAAGACTGCGCGCCACGCTGCCGCAGCGTCCCAGTGCCGCGCCGCTTGCCAGGGCCAGCGCCACCACGGCGGCCATGGCCCAGAAGATGTACTCGTAGTGCTGCACCGCGGCCATCCGGCTGGTTGGGGCCGCCCCCGTCAAAGGGAGCGGCCGGGAACTGGTGCGAAGGGCGGGACTCGAACCCGCACACCTGTTACGGCGTCAGGACCTAAACCTGGTGCGTCTACCAATTTCGCCACCTTCGCAAAGCCAAGCCCGGTATTGTAGCTTGCTTGCTAAAATCTTGCGCCATGAACTCGCGCCTCGATGCCCTGCATCCCTATCCCTTCACCAAACTGCGGGCACTGCTCGAATCGGCCGGACCCGCGCCCGCCGGGCTGGCCCCGATCGACCTGTCCATCGGCGAGCCCAAGCACGCGGCGCCGGCATGCGTGGCGCAGGCACTGCGCGACAACCTGGCGGGCCTGTCGGTGTATCCCGCCACCAAGGGCGACGCGGCGCTGCGCTCGGCCATTGCCGGGTGGCTGGCGCGCCGCTACAGCATCCCCGCTCCCGACGCCGACACGCAGGTGCTGCCCGTGCTGGGATCGCGCGAGGCGCTGTTCGCGTTCGCGCAGACCGTGGTCGATGCCGCCGCACAGCCCCTGGTCGTGTGCCCCAATCCGTTCTACCAAATCTACGAAGGCGCGGCGCTGCTGGCCGGCGCGCAGCCCTACTACGTCAATGCCGACCCGGCGCGCGACTTCGGCAGCGATTGGCGCAGCGTGCCCGACGACGCCTGGCGCCGCACCGCGCTGGTGTTCGTGTGCTCGCCCGGCAATCCGGCCGGCAACGTCATGCCGCTGGAGGACTGGCGCGCGCTGTTCGAACTGTCGGACCGCCACGGCTTCGCCATTGCATCCGACGAATGCTATTCCGAGATCTATTTCGACGAGGGCGATCCGCCCCTGGGCGCGCTGCAGGCGGCGCGCCGCCTGGGCCGCGACGGCTACAAGAACCTGGTAGTGTTCTCGAGCCTGTCCAAGCGCTCCAACGTGCCGGGGCTGCGTTCCGGATTCGTGGCGGGCGATGCCGCGCTGCTGGCGCGCTTCCTGCTGTACCGTACCTATCACGGCAGCGCCATGAGCCCGATCGTCTCCGCCGCCAGCGTGGCCGCCTGGAACGACGAGGCCCATGTCCGCGACAACCGCGCGCAGTATCGCGACAAGTTCGCCGCCGTCGTGCCGCTGCTGCAGCCCGCGCTGGGCGTCCGGTTGCCGCAGGCCTCGTTCTACCTGTGGGCGGCCGTGCCCGGCTCGGACACGGCATTCGCCCGCGACTTGTATGCCCGCACCGGCGTGACCGTGCTGCCGGGCAGTTTCCTGGCGCGCGAGGCGCACGGCGCCAACCCCGGCCAGGGCCGCATCCGCATCGCGCTGGTGGCACCCCTGGCGCAATGCGTCGAAGCCGCCGGCCGCATTGCCCAATTTGCCAGCACTACGCTTTGATCAACTTTTTCACTGACTGAGCCGCTATGACTCTCGACCTGCAAACCACTATTGAAAACGCCTGGGAAAACCGGGGCAACCTGTCGCCAGTCGACGCCAGCGCGGAAGTGCGCGAGGCGGTCGAGCAAACCATCGCCGCGCTCGACCTGGGCCGCCTGCGCGTGGCCGAGAAGACCGAGGCCGGCTGGATCGTGCACCAGTGGGTGAAGAAGGCCGTGCTGCTGTCGTTCCGGCTGCAGGACAACGCCGTCATGGGCCAGGCGCCCCTGCAGTTCTACGACAAGGTGCCGCTCAAGTTCTCGGAATACGGCGATGCCGCGTTCAAACACGGCGGCTACCGCGTCGTGCCGCCGGCCGTGGCGCGCCGCGGCGCCTTCATCGCGCGCAACGTCGTGCTGATGCCCTCCTACGTGAACATCGGCGCCTACGTCGACGAAGGCACCATGGTCGACACCTGGGCCACCGTGGGTTCGTGCGCCCAGATCGGCAAGAACGTGCACCTCTCGGGCGGCGTCGGCATCGGCGGCGTGCTCGAGCCGCTGCAGGCCAACCCGACCATCATCGAGGACAACTGCTTCATCGGCGCGCGCTCCGAAGTCGTGGAAGGCGTGGTCGTCGAAGAGAACTCGGTGCTGGCCATGGGCGTGTACCTGTCGCAGAGCACCAAGATCTACGATCGCGCCACCGGCAAGATCACCTACGGCCGCGTGCCCTCGGGTTCGGTGGTGGTACCCGGCTCGCTGCCCGCCGAGGACGGCTCGCACAGCCTCGCCTGCGCCGTCATCGTCAAGCGCGTGGATGCGCAGACTCGCGCCAAGACCAGCATCAACGACCTGCTGAGGGCCTGATGAGCGCCGACAGTGCCGTACTTTCGCTGGTGCGCGAGCTGATCGCCCGCCCCTCGGTGACGCCCGACGACGTCGATTGCCAGATGCTGCTGGCGCAGCGCCTGGAGCAGATCGGCTTCCGCTGCGAGACCATCGCGCGCGGCGGCGTCACCAACCTGTGGGCGCGGCGCGGCAAGTCCGCCCCGCTGGTCGTGTTCGCCGGCCATACCGACGTGGTCCCCCCCGGCCCGCGCGACAAATGGGACAGCGACCCGTTCGTTCCGACGGAGCGCGACGGCTACCTGTACGGCCGCGGCGCGGCCGACATGAAGAGCTCGATCGCCGCCTTCGTGGTGGCGGCCGAGCGATTCGTGGCGGCCCATCCGCAGCACGAAGGTTCCATCGCCCTGCTGATCACTTCCGACGAGGAAGGGCCGGCGGTCGACGGCACCGTGATCGTCTGCGACGAACTCAAGGCGCGCGGCGAGCAACTGGACTATTGCATCGTCGGCGAGCCCACCTCGGGCGACACGCTGGGCGATACCTGCAAGAACGGCCGGCGCGGCTCGCTGTCGGGCCGGCTCACCGTCAAGGGCATCCAGGGCCACGTGGCCTATCCGCACCTGGCGCGCAATCCGGTGCACCAGTTGGCGCCGGCGCTGGCCGAGATCGCGGCCACCGAATGGGACCGCGGCAATGAGTACTTCCCGCCGACCACCTTCCAGGTGTCCAACCTGCGCGCTGGCACCGGCGCCACCAATGTGGTGCCCGGCGAGGCGGTGGTGCTGTTCAACTTCCGGTTCTCCACCGCCAGCACGCCCGACAGCCTGAAAGCGCGGGTGCACGCGATGCTCGACAAGCATGGGCTGGAATACGACCTGGACTGGGAACTGGGCGGCGAGCCTTTCCTGACCCCGCGCGGCCCGCTGACCGACGCGCTGGTCGAGGCGATCCGCGCCGAGACCGGCGTCGCGGCCGAGTTGTCGACCACTGGCGGCACCTCGGATGGGCGCTTCATCGCCAAGATCTGCCCGCAGGTGATCGAGTTCGGCCCCTGCAACGCCACCATCCACAAGGTCAACGAGCGCATCGAGCTGGCTTCGCTGGAGCCGCTCGCGCACATCTACCGGCGCACGCTGGAAAACCTGCTGCTGCCCCGCTGAGCCAAGGCCTGTATGCCCTCTTCCGACCGACAAGACCTGCGCACACTGCGCGACCTGATCCGCTATGGCGTCTCGCGCCTGGGCGAAACGGGCGCAGCGCTGGGCCACGGCAGCGACAACCCGTGGGACGAAGCCGTCTACCTGGTGCTGCACGCGCTGCACTTGCCGCTGGACACGCTGGACCCGTTCCTGGATGCCCGGGTCCTGCCGCACGAGCGCGCCCGCGTGCTCGAGCTGCTCGACCGGCGCGTCGCCGAACGCGTGCCGGCGGCCTACCTGACCGGCGAGGCCTGGCTGCGCGGCCACCGCTTCCAGGTCGACCCGCGCGTCATCGTGCCACGCTCGCCCATTGCCGAATTGCTGGAGCAGGGGCTGGCGCCCTGGGTGGACGCGGCGGACGTCGAGGCGGCGCTCGACATGTGCACCGGCTCGGGCTGCCTGGCGATCCTGGCCGCGCTGGCTTTTCCGCGGGCGCATGTCGATGCGGTGGACCTGTCCGCCGACGCGCTGGACGTGGCGCGCCGCAACGTGGCCGACTATGCGCTGGAAGACCGCCTGGAGCTGCACCGCAGCGACCTGTTCGACGACTTGCCGGCGCGCGCTTATGACGTCATTGTCTGCAACCCGCCCTACGTGAACAGCGCCTCGATGGCCGACCTGCCGGCCGAGTACCGTCATGAGCCGGCGCTGGCGCTGGCGGGCGGCGCCGACGGCATGGACCTGGTGCGGCGCATCCTGCGAGACGCGCCCCGCTACCTGGCGTCCGGCGGCGTGCTGGTGCTGGAGATCGGCCACGAGCGCGCGCACTTCGAAGCGGCCTTCCCCGCGCTGGAGCCGGTGTGGCTGGAAACCGAAACCGCCAGCGACCAGATACTGCTGCTCACCCGCGAGCAACTGGCCCAGGGCCATTGATTTGTAGGATCCGCTTTTAGTGATACGCGCCTCTGGATTGACCCTGCGCCGCGGCACCAAGGTGCTGCTGGAAGACGCGGACTTCGTCGTGCACCCCGGCGAACGCGTCGGCATCGTCGGCAAGAACGGCGCCGGCAAGTCGTCGCTGTTTGCCCTGTTGACAGGCGCGCTGGACCCCGACGCCGGGGGCATCGACCTGCCGGCCGGCTGGCGTATCGCCGGCGTGCAACAGGAAATCGCCGCTGACGCGCAGGCCGCGCGCGAGTTCGTCATCGACGGCGACGTACACCTGCGGCGCTTGCAGGCGCAACGCGCGGCCCTCGCGGACGATCAAGGCACGCAGATCGCCGAAGCTGAGGCGGCGCTGGTGGAGGCCGGCGCGTGGAGTGCCGCGTCGCGCGCCGAGCAACTGTTGGCCGGCCTGGGCTTCAAGCCGGACGAATGGATGCGTCCGGTGGCGAGCTTCTCCGGCGGTTGGCGCATGCGGCTGGCGCTGGCCCGCGCGCTCATGGCGCCCTCGGACCTGCTGTTGCTGGACGAGCCCACCAACCACCTCGACCTGGACGCGATGCTGTGGCTCGAGAAATGGCTGGCGGCATATCCCGGCACGGTGCTGCTGATCTCGCACGACACGGAATTCCTCGATGCAGTGGCGCGCGCCATCCTGCATTTCGACCATGGCAAGCTGGTGCGCTACCGCGGCGGCTACCAGGACTTCCTCTCCCAGCGCGCCGAGCGCTTGCGCCAGACCAGCCTGGCGCACGAACGACAGGCGCGCGAGGCCGCCCGCCTGCGCAGTTTCATCGACCGGTTCAAGGCCAAGGCCACCAAGGCCAAGCAGGCGCAAAGCCGCGTCAAGGCGCTGGCCCGCATGGAAACGCTGGCGCCGCTGCACGCCGAGGCCGGCATCGATATCCGCATCCCGTCGCCGGATCACATGCCCGACCCCCTGCTGGCGCTCGAACACCTGTCGGCCGGCTATACGGACGCGGCCGGCAATGCGGTACCGATCCTGCAGGACGTGACGCTGATGGTGCGGGCCGGCAGCCGCATCGGCATCCTGGGCGCCAACGGCGCCGGCAAGAGCACGCTGATCAAGACGCTGGCCGAGGAATTGCCGGCGCAGGCGGGCGAACGCCGCGCCTCGCGCGGCCTGGCGATCGGCTATTTCCACCAGCACCAGCTGGACATGCTGGACCTGGATGCCACGCCGCTGGCGCACCTGGCGCGCCTGGCGCCCGATGCCCGCGAGCAGGAACTGCGCAACTACCTGGGCGGGTTCGGTTTTTCCGGCGATGCGGCGACCGGCCCCGTAGGCCCCATGTCAGGCGGCGAGAAGGCCCGCCTGGCGCTGGCGCTGATCGTGTGGCAAAAGCCCAACCTGCTGCTGCTGGACGAACCCAGCAACCACCTGGACGTCGAAACGCGCGAAGCGCTGGCGACGGCGCTGGCCGAGTTCGCCGGCAGCATGCTGCTGGTCTCGCACGACCGGCATCTGCTGCGCACCACGGTCGACAGCTTCTGGATCGTGGCCGATGGCGGCGTGCGCGAATTCGATGGCGACCTCGAGGACTACCGCGACTGGCTGGCCGCCCGCACCGCCCAGGAAAAAGCGGCCGGCGCCACGACGCGCGACCCCTCCGGCGCAGCCGATCCCGTCAATCGCAAGGCCCAGCGCCGGCTCGAGGCGGAGCAGCGCCAGCGGCTGGCCGCCTTGCGCAAGCCGCTGGAAAGCGAGCTGGCCAAGGTCGAGGCAGACATGGAAAAAATCCGCGCGGCGCTGCACAAGCTGGATGATCTCATCGCCGACGCCGACTTGTATTCCGACGCCCGGCGCGCCGAGCGCCAGCAAGTGATGGCCGAGCACGGCGACCTGGGCAAGCGCATGGGCGCGCTGGAAGAACGCTGGCTGGAATTGCAGGAAGCCCTCGAGGGCATCCAGCAAGCCGGCTAGCGCGGGCGCGGCGCCCGGGCATCCCGCCTCACTCGCCGAATACTTCGCAGACGGTGTTGCGCAGCCACTGATTGGCCGGCTCGCGGTGATTGCGGGCGTGCCAGAACACGTTGATGACCGACTCCGGGATCTTCACCGGGCAAGCCGCGGCCGCCAGGCCGAACGGTTCGCAGGCACAATCGGCGAAGCGCCGCGGCACCACGGCGATCATGTCGGTATTCTGCAGGACCGGGCCAACCGCCATGAAATGCGGCACGGTCAGCCGTACCCGCCGCGCAATGCCGTTGCGCGCCATGATCTCGTCCACCACGCCATGGCCGGTGCCCTCGGCCAGGATCGCCACATGCTCGGCGGCCCGGAACTGGCGCAGCGTGACCTGGCTTTCCGCCAGCGGATGGCCGCGGCGGAACAGGCATACGTAGGGCTGGCTGAACAGCCGGCGCTGGAAAAAACCGCTCTTGAGCGCCGGCAGGAATCCCATGGCCAGGTCCATGCGGCCGCGCTCCATCTCGTCGCGCACGTCGATGGAAGTGGTGCGCGCCGTACGGACGGTGACCTCCGGGGCCACCCGCCCCAGGTGCTGCATCAAGCGCGGCAGGAAATAGGTTTCGCCCACGTCATTGACGCCGATGACGAAGCCGCGCCGGCTGCCGGCCGGCTCGAAGCGGGTGCGCGCATTCAGGGTGTCGCGGATCGCGTCCAGCGCGCCCGCCAGGGGCTCGGCCAAGCCCTCGGCGTAGGGAGTGGGCACCATGCCGCGCGAGGTGCGCAGGAACAGCTCATCGCCCAGCAAGCGGCGCAGCCGGTTCAGCGCGTTGCTGACGCCGGGCTGCGACACGCCCAGAGTGGCGGCCGCCCCCGAGACGCTGCCCTGCCTGAGCAAGGCATCGAATACGACCAACAGATTGAGGTCGACATCTTTCAAGTCCATGCTTGTCTCCACCATTATTGATTCTGGTGATCTGCTTTATTCACGAGATTCTATTTATTAATTTCGTGGAACGCACGATGATCGCTCCATAACTACACCTGGAGACATCATGCGCCACCCTGCCCCGCCGGCCGAGCCGGCGCAGTCCTGTACCCGGAACGCCCCATGAGCGGCGCCTCCCCCTCTTCCGCCACGCCCGCCTGGCCCGGCGAAGGGTCCAGCCGGATTCCCTTCGGCGTCTATACCGACGCGGCGCTGCACCAGCGCGAGATGGAGCGCTTCTTCTACCGGGGGCACTGGAATTATGTCGGCCTGGAAGCCGAAATCCCGCGGCCGGGCGACTTCAAGCGCACCGCGATCGGCGAACGTTCGGTGATACTGGTACGCGACAACGAAGGCGCAGTGCGGGTGCTGGAAAACGTCTGCGCACACCGGGGCGTGCAATTCTGCCGCGCGCGCGCTGGCAACCGCAGCGAATTCGTCTGCCCCTACCATCAATGGAATTACGACCTGCAAGGCCGCCTGATCGGCGTGCCGCTGCGGCGCGGCGTCAAGCAGGATGGGCGGGTGCATGGCGGCATGCCGACGGATTTCGACCCCGCCGAGCACGGGCTGACGCAACTGAAGGTCGCCTGCCGCCATGGCGTGGTGTTCGCGTCATTCGACCATGGCGTCGAGCCGCTGGAAGCGTTCCTCGGCCCCGACATCCTGCATTATTTCGACCGCGTGTTCGACGGACGCGAGCTGGTCATACATGGCTACAGCCGGCAGCGCATTGCCGGAAACTGGAAACTGATGCAGGAGAACATCAAGGACCCATACCATCCTGGCCTGCTGCACACCTGGTTCGTGACCTTCGGCCTGTGGCGGGCGGACAACCGCTCCGAGCTGAAAATGGATCGGCACTTCCGCCACGCGGCGATGATCTCGACGCGCGGCCAGGGAGGCAAAGGTTCGGTCACCCAGGGCGTGGCCAGCTTCAAGGAACAGATGCAGCTCAACGACGACCGCTTCCTGGACATCGTTCCCGAGCCATGGTGGCAAGGCCCCACCGCTGTGCTCATGACCCTGTTCCCCAGCCTGATCATCCAGCAGCAGGTCAACTCGCTGTCCACCCGCCACATTCAGCCGGTGGGGCATGACGCGTTCGACTTTGTCTGGACCCACTTTGGCTTTGCCGAGGACACGCCCGAAATGACGCGCCGGCGACTGCGCCAGGCGAACCTGTTCGGCCCGGCCGGCTTCGTCTCGGCCGACGACGGCGAAGTCATCGAGCTGTCGCAGGCCGGCTTTGCCCAGAAGCCATTCCACCGGGCCGTGGCGGAACTGGGCGGCTACGCAGCAGAAAATACCGACCACATGGTGACGGAGACCCTGATCCGCGGCATGTATGCCTACTGGCGCCGGGTGATGGAGGCGTGAACATGGTCGATTTCCCGACGTACCAGGCCCTTGCGCGGCTATATGCCGACTATGCCGCGACGCTCGATGCCGGCGACTGGACGCAATGGCCGGAGTTCTTCGTGGACGATTGCATCTATCGCATCGTGCCGCGCGAGAATTACGACAACGGCCTGCCGCTGGCCACGCTGGCCTTCGAAAGCAAGGCCATGCTGCAGGATCGCGTCTATGCCATCAGCGAGACGATTTTTCACGACCCGTATTACCAGCGCCATGTCGTGGCAGCCCCGCGCGTGCTGGCGGCGGACGCACGCCAGCTCGAATGCGAGGCCAGTTATGCGGTGTTCCGCACCAAGCCGAGCCAGCCGACCACGGTCTTCAATGTGGGCAGGTACATCGACGTGGTCCGCCACACGCCGCAAGGCCTGAAATTCGCCAGCCGCCAATGCGTGTTCGACAGCGAGCTGATTCCAAACTCGCTGATCTATCCGTTATGAAAACCAGGGAATCCTGCCGATGACCACTGCCCTCTGGACCGCTGCCCTGCCGCACGGCGAACTGGCCGCTGACGACGTGACGCCATGGGTTGCGGGCGGCCGCGAAATTGCGCTATATGCGGTGGGCGACGCCGTCTATGCCACCGACAACCTCTGCACGCATGGGCTGGCCCGTTTGTGCGACGGCTTCCTGGAAGGCCATGAAATCGAATGCCCGCTGCACCAGGGCCGCTTCGACGTGCGCAGCGGCAAGGCCTTGTGCGCGCCGCTGAAAGAAGACATCAAGACCTATCCCGTGAAAATCGAAGACGGCATGGTCTACGTGCAGATCTGAGGCGACGCTCAGGAATACGGCCGTTCGCGCCGCTGGCGATGCTGTTCCAGCACAGTATCGATGACCGCCCGCAGGATCGTGGCGGCCAGGTCCGGCGGGACGCCCGCGTCGACGGCCAGCTCGCGGATGCGGGCGAGCTGTTGCTCGACGCGGCGCGGATCGGCGGACTCGAGCCCGTGCGCCTGCTTCAGTTCGTCGAGCATGTCGGTGCAGCGAAAGCGCACCCCCAGCAACAGCATGATCTGCTGGTCGATCTCGTCGATCTCGGCGCGCAGCGCCTGCAGATCGGGCTCGGAAGCATCGCTGCCGGTCATGGCAATCACCCCTGGATGATGTCGAGCTTGGCGATGCCCAGGGCCAGGGTCTTGGCGCCGACATCGCGAAACTGGATCTGTGCCTGGGCGTCCTGGCCGGATCCGCTCAGGCCGATGATGGTGCCGTCGCCGAAACGCGCGTGCCGCACCCCCTGGCCAATACGATACTGCCGGTCGCCGACGGTGACCCCGCTGGTGACGCCGCGCGGCGGGCGCGGCGTAATCGTGCCGGTCGGCCGGCGACCGAACGCGTCGCCATGGCCGCTCCAGGCCGCCGAGGCGCCGAACCCGGCGTGCGCATGGCTGCTGCCGGCGCGCGGCGTCAGCCATTTCAAGTGCTGTTCGGGGATTTCGTCCAGGAAGCGCGACCGCATGGCATAACGCGTCTGACCATGCAGCATGCGGCTCTGCGCCAGGCTGAGATACAGGCGCTGGCGGGCCCGCGTGATGGCCACGTACATGAGGCGCCGCTCTTCCTCGAGCCCCGACGGCTCGAGGATGCTGTTCTCGTGGGGGAACAGGCCTTCCTCCAGCCCGGTGATGAAGACGGCGTCGAACTCCAGCCCCTTGGCCGCGTGGACGGTCATCAACTGCACGGCATCCTGGCCGGCCTGGGCCTGGTTGTCGCCGGCTTCCAGGGCGGCGTGCGCCAGGAAGGCGGCCAGCGGCGTCAGGCCATCAGGCGGCGCATCGGCGCCGAGATCGGGTACGATGCCGGCCGGCAAGCCGTCGTAGTTCTCTTCGGAGGCAAACACGGCCGCCGCGGTGATCAGTTCGTTGAGGTTCTCGAGCCGCTCGGCCCCCTCGCGCTCGGTCTTGTAGTGGGCGACCAGGCCGCTGGCTTCCAGCATGTGCTCGACCAGTTCGGGCAGCGGCAGTTCGCGCGTTTCGTGGGCCATCCGGCCGATCAGCTGGGCGAACTGCGCCAGGTTGGCGCCGCCCTTGCCGGCCACGCGCGCCACGGCGCCGAACAGGCTGGAATCAAGTTCGCGAGCGGCGTCGGCCAGTTGCTCGAGCGTGCGGGCGCCGATGCCGCGCGTCGGGAAATTGACCACCCGCATCCAGGATGTGTCGTCGTGCGGATTGGCCATCAGGCGCAGGTAGGCCAGCGCGTGCTTGATTTCCTGGCGCTCGAAGAAGCGCAGGCCGCCGTAGACCTTGTACGGGATGCCCGCCGAGAACAGCGCGTGCTCCAGTACGCGCGACTGCGCATTGCTGCGATAGAGCACGGCGATTTCGCGGCGCAGGCTGCCTTCGTTGATCAGCGAGCGCACCTCGTCGACCAGCCACTGGGCCTCCATGCCATCGGACGGCTGCTCGATGACCCGCACGGGCTCGCCTTCGCCCTGCTCGGTCCAGAGATTCTTGCCCAGGCGGCCATTATTGTGGCCGATGAGCGCGTTGGCCGAATCGAGGATGTGCCCGTACGAGCGGTAGTTCTGCTCGAGGCGAATGACCGTGCCGCGCGCGTAGTCGCGCTCGAAGTCGGCCATGTTGCCGACATTGGCGCCGCGAAAGGCGTAGATGGACTGGTCGTCGTCGCCCACCGCGAAGATGGCCGCGCCGCCGCCGGCCAGCAGCTTGAGCCACTGGTACTGCAGCGTGTTGGTGTCCTGGAATTCGTCGACCAGGATATGGCGGAAGCGCCGCTGGTAATGCTCGCGGACTGGTGCGTTGCGCACCAGCAACTCGTGGGCGCGCAGCAGCAGTTCGGCGAAATCGACCACGCCTTCGCGCTGGCACTGGGCTTCGTAGAGCTGATAGATCTCGATCAGGCGGCGCCGGTGGCTGTCGTGGGCCTCGAGGTCGCCGGGACGCTGGCCGTCCTCCTTGGCGCCGTTGATGAAGCGCTGCACGTCGCGCGGCGGATACTTTTCATCGTCAATGCCGTTGGCCTTGAGCAGGCGCTTGATGGCGGCCAGCTGGTCGGTGGTGTCGAGTATCTGGAAAGTCTGTGGCAGGCCGGCGTCGCGATGGTGCGCGCGCAGCATGCGATTGCACAGGCCGTGGAAAGTGCCGATCCAGAGGCCGCGCGTGTCGAGCGGCAGCATGGCCGACATGCGCGCCAGCATCTCGCGCGCCGCCTTGTTGGTGAACGTGACGGCCAACAGGCCAAATGGACTGGCCTGGCCGGTTTGAATCAGCCAGGCCATGCGGGTGGTCAGCACCCGGGTCTTGCCGCTGCCCGCCCCGGCGAGGACCAGGGCATGCTGCGGTTCGAGCGTTACGGCGGCGCGTTGTTCAGGGTTGAGCTGCTCTAGCATCATGCCGCGTAGCGGCTCAGGCGTAGGGCGAATTGCTCGAGCCCGGCGATGCCGCTTTGCTGGGCGCGCTGGCACCAGGCCTGCAGGTCGTGCAGCAATTGCTCGCTGCTGGCGCTGGAGCTTTCCCACAGACGGCCGAGTTCGCGGCGCATCTGGACCAGGGTGGACAGCGAGTGGTGCTGCGCGATGGCCTGGTCGACCTCGGCGCGCTGTTCCGGTTGCAGGACTTCTTCGTTGCGGTGCAGCCAGCGGCGCACGCGCTGCAGGCGCGAGGCGGCGGCGCCGTCCTGGGCGGGCTTGAGCTTGGCCAGTTCCTCGCGCGCGGCGGTCTTGACGATGTCGGCGTAGCGCGCCATGACTTCGTAGCGGTGCGTGATGACGCCCTGCAAGGTGCGCAGGTCGATGGCCTTGACGCTGGATTCCAGCTTGAGCTTGGGCGCCACCTTCTTGACCTTGGCCAGGCCGAAGAACTTCAGCACGCTGATGTAGCACCAGCCGATGTCGAATTCGTACCACTTGGCCGAGAACTTGGCCGAGGTGCCGTGCGCATGGTGGTTGTTGTGCAGCTCTTCGCCGCCGATGATGATGCCCCAAGGGAACACGTTGGTGCTGGTATCCGGGCTGTTGTAGTTGCGATAGCCCCAATAGTGGCCGATGCCGTTGACCACGCCGGCCGCCCAGAAGGGGATCCAGGCCATCTGCACCGCCCAGACGGTCAGGCCGATGGCGCCGAACAGGGCCAGGTCGATGCCCAGCATGATCATCACGCCCAGCAGGCTGTGTTTGGAATACAGGTTGCGCTCGAGCCAGTCGTCGGGGGTGCCGTGGCCGAACTTGGCCATGGTTTCCTTGTTGGCCGATTCGAGGCGGTACAGTTCCGCGCCGCGGAACAGGACTTTCCAGACGCCGAACAGCATCGGCGAGTGGGGATCGCCCTCTTTCTCACATTTGGCGTGGTGCTTGCGATGGATGGCGACCCATTCCTTCGTGACCATGCCGGTGGTCATCCAGAGCCAGAACCGGAAGAAGTGCATGACCGCGGGATGCAGGTCGAGGCCGCGATGCGCCTGGCTACGGTGCAGGAAGACCGTCACCGACACGATGGTGACGTGCGTCAGCGCCAGCGTGTACAGGACGATCTGCCACCAGGTGGCTTGGGCAAGCCCCCCGGAAAGGAAGGAAAGGAATTGATCCATAAAGCTTTTTTAAGCCTCGCTTGAAGTTGGCAGGCAGTTTAGCCTACCTGGTTTGCATATGACAGCGTGGTTTCAAAATAGTTTTCAAATCAAGGGCTAAGCTTGCATTTTCGCACTGCGCCGACATGGCGTCCATGCACGGTAGATGGGGCCGGCCTGCCCTTTGCACACCCCCGATTGTACGTTTTGCTACACAATCGCTGGCAAAATGCTGGCTGCTTCGTCTGGGCCCGCGCACTGGCCCGCCTTGGACCATGATATTGCCGCAATACGCCCGAACTATATGTCCCTTTTTGTTCGCGGGGCTGCTTGCCGGCGCGGCCGCCCAGGAGGCCCCGGCCGCGGAAAGCCCCCGGACGATCGCCGTGGGCCAGGAGATCCTGCTGGCAAGCTACCATGAAGTCCATCCGGCCTCGTGCCGTCCTTTGCGCGCTCCGCTGGTGCGGATCACCACCCCGCCGCGGCTGGGCAGCGCCACTGTCGTACGCAGCCAACAGATGCCGGTCGACACCGGGCGCTGCCAGACAGTGGCGGCGCCGCTGGTGCAGGTACGCTACCGGGCCCGCCAGCCCGGCGCCGACTGGCTGGCCTGGGAGGTCGCCTACCAGGACCGCGCTACCGGCACGCAGCGCGTCCGCGCGCAGATCCAGGTGCGGCCGGACAACCGCGTCCGCTAGACGGGCTCCGCTTCGGTCCCGGCGGGCTCGACGGCCTGGGCCGGTTCGGCCCCCGCCGTTGCTTTCTTGCGCTCGAACACGGCCGCGAAGAACCCGTCGGTCCCGTGGATATCAGGCCGCAATTGCACATAGGGGCCGGTCAGCTCGAGGCCGGCGCAGCGGTTGGCAAGCAGCGCCGCGCCGTCGACCAGTTCAAAGTCGGGGTGGGCGGCCAGGAACTGCTCCGCCTGCACCTGGTTTTCCTCGGCCAGCAGGCTGCAGGTGGCATACACCAGGCGGCCGCCCGGGGCGACGCAGCGGGCCGCGCTATTCAGGATGCGCGCCTGCAGGGCGCCCAATTCGGCCAGGGCTTCCGGGTGCTGGCGCCACTTCAGGTCGGGATTGCGCCGCAGGGTGCCGATGCCGCTGCAAGGCGCGTCGACCAGCACGCGCTGGGCCTTGCCCGCGAGCCGCTTGACGCGCGCATCGTTCTCGCCATCGATCGCCACCGGCACCACATTGGACAGGCCGCTGCGCGCGAAACGCGGCTTGGCCCGGGCCAGCCGGGCGGCCGACACATCGAAGGCATACAGGCGGCCGGTTGAGCGCATCAGCGCCCCCAGCAGCAGGGTCTTGCCGCCCGCGCCGGCGCAGAAATCGATGATCATTTCGCCGCGGCGCGGCCCCACCAGCAGCGCCAGCAGCTGGCTGCCCTCGTCCTGGACCTCGAGGCTGCCGTTCTCGAATTGCGGCCAGCGGTTGACCGCGGGCCGGCCAGCCAGGCGGATACCCCACGGCGAATACGGCGTGGGCTGCGGGTCGAAGCGCGCCGCCGGGCCCTCGCGCAGCCCAGCCAGCACGGCGTCGCGCTCGGCCTTGAGCGGGTTGACGCGCAAGTCCAGCGGCGCCGGCCGGTTTAGGGCGGCCATCAGCGCGTCGGCATTGTCCAGGCGACCCAGGCGTTCGTCCAGCCAGTCCGGCATGCTGGCGCGCACGGCGCGCGGCAGCGCGGCCTGCTCGATGTGGCCGACGCGCTCCAGCCACTCCGCCTCGGCCGCGTCGAGCCCGTCGCCCAGGGCCTGGCCTCCCAGGGTGGCGGCCAGGCCCAGGATGGCCAGGCGCCGCGAGGCGGGACCGACGCCGCTTTCCGAGAGCCGGCGGTAGCGTCGCAGATGGCGCAGTACATCGTAGACGGCCTCGGCCACCTCGCCGCGGTCGCGCGCGCCCAGCGCCGGATGGGCGCGCAGCCAGTGCGACAGCGCGGCGTCGGCGGGATAGGTCCACTGCAGGATCTCGCCCAGCGCGCGCTGCACCTGGTCGATGCGGATCACCGCGGGCGGGGTGCGGGGCTGCGTGGCCGGCCGGCCAGCCGGCGGACGGCGGACGCCGCCGCGCGCCGGCGCGGGACGGCTGGAGGCGGAGGAGCCGGCGCTGCGTGGCCGGGAGGCAGGGTTCTTGCTCATGATTCTTCCAGTGAGGCCGGGGCCGCAGCCCCGGCCGGCAAAACTACCAGGGGATGCCGCCGGCTCAGGCCGCGGCCTCCCCCATGAACAGTCGTTGCGGCTCGCCATCGACCTCGACCCGCTGGTCGGGCGTCAGGCGCACCCGACCCTGCGCCAGCCAGCGCACGGCGGCCGGGTAGACCTGATGCTCCACGGCCAGCACGCGCGCGGCCAGGGCCTCCGGCGTATCGCCGGCCAAGACCGGCACGCAGCCCTGGGCGATGATCGGCCCGTGGTCCAGCACCGGCGTGACGAAATGCACGGTGCAGCCATGCAGGCGCACCCCGGTGGCCAAGGCCTGGGCATGCGTGTGCAGGCCCGGGAACATGGGCAGCAGCGACGGGTGGATATTCACCAGGCGACCGGCGTAATGATTGACGAAGGCCGGCGTCAGCACCCGCATGAAACCGGCCAGCAACACGTAGTCGGGGCCATGGCGGTCAATTTCCTGCGCCAGGGCCGCATCGAAGGCTTCGCGGCTGGAGAAATCCTTGTGGTACAGCGCGGCCGTGGCGATGCCCTGCTCTTGTGCCCACTGCAGCCCCGCGGCATCCGGGCGGCTGGCGATCACGGCGCCGACCTCGGCCGGCCATGCCTCGTCGCGGCAGGCGCGCACCAGGGCTTGCATATTGCTGCCGCGCCCCGAAATGAGGATGACCAGGCGGCGCGTGGACGAAGGCGATTGCGGCAAGATGAAATATTCCCAGGGCAGACCAACCCAAAATTGTAAACTCTCGGACGTGAAAACCTCGCTGCACCTTTACCGAACCGTGCCGCCGCCCGCGCGGCGCACCCCCTGCGCGCTGACCATCGGCAATTTCGACGGCGTCCACCGGGGCCACCAGGCCATTCTGGCGCGCCTGCGGCAAGCCGCCCAGGAGCGCGGGCTGGCGCCCACGGTGATGACTTTCGAACCGCATCCGCGCGAATACTTCGCCACGCTCAACCAGCGTCCGGAGCTGGCCCCCACCCGCATCACGGGCCTGCGCGACAAGCTCGAGGCGCTGGCCTGCCAGGGCGTCGCACGGGTCGTCATCGAGCGCTTCAATGCGCGCCTGGCCGATATGTCCGCCAACGCCTTCATCGAAGACCTGCTGGTGGGCGCCATGCAGACGCGCTGGCTGCTGGTGGGCGAGGATTTCCGCTTCGGCCGCAAGCGCAGCGGCGACCTGGACCTGCTGCGCGAGGCCGGCATGGTGCATGGCTTCGAAGTGCAGACCCTGGCCGACATCACCGACCGGCACGGCCACCGGGTATCCAGCTCGGAAGTCCGCACGGCCCTGGCGGTGGGCGACCTGGCCCGCGCGCAGCACCTGCTGGGCCGCCCGTTCCATATCAGCGGCCACGTCATCCACGGCCAGAAACTGGGCCGCACGCTCGGCTTTCCCACCATGAACCTGCGCGTGGCGCCGCGCTGCGCCGCCCGCTCGGGCATCTATGTCGTACGGGTCCACGGGCTGGGCGCAAGCGCCCGGCCGGCGGTGGCCAGCCTGGGCGTGCGCCCCACCGTCGAAGACCACGGGCGCGTCCTGCTCGAAGCCCACGTGCTGGATGGCCCCGTCGACGCATACGGTAAACTCGTGCGGGTCGAGTTCCTGCACAAACTGCGGGACGAAGAAAAGTTTCCCGACCTCCCTTCCCTGACTGCCGCCATCGCCGAAGACGCGCGAAACGCGCGCGCCTATTTTGCCGTTCATGGACTATAAAAAGACCCTCAACCTGCCCGACACCCCGTTTCCGATGCGGGGCGATCTCGCCCGCCGCGAACCCGCCTGGGTCGCGCAGTGGGAAGAAAACCACGTATACCAGGCCATCCGCGCCGCCAGCCGCGGACGCCCCCGCTTCGTGCTGCACGACGGGCCTCCGTATGCCAACGGCGACATCCATATCGGGCACGCGGTCAACAAGATCCTGAAGGACATCATCGTCAAGAGCCGCAACATGGCCGGCTACGACGCCCACTATGTGCCGGGCTGGGACTGCCACGGCATGCCGATCGAGATCCAGATCGAGAAGAAGTTCGGCAAGCACCTGCCCGTCACCGAGGTGCAGGCCAAGGCGCGCGCCTACGCGCTCGAGCAGATCGACCGCCAGCGCAAGGACTTCAAGCGGCTCGGCGTGCTGGGCGAGTGGGACCGCCCGTACCTGACCATGAACTACAGCAATGAGGCCAACGAGATCCGGGCGCTGGGCCGCATTCTGGAAAAAGGCTATGTGTTCCGCGGCCTGAAGCCGGTGAACTGGTGTTTCGACTGCGGCTCGGCCCTGGCCGAGGCCGAGGTCGAGTACGCCGACCGCGTCGACCCGGCGGTGGACGTGGCCTTCCCCTTTGCCGACAAGCCCGGCCTGGCCGCGGCCTTCGGCCTGGACAGCGTGGACGACGGCGCCGTGGTGATCTGGACCACCACGCCCTGGACCATCCCCGCCAACCAGGCGCTGAACATGCACCCCGAACTGGAGTACGCCCTGGTGCGCGTCACGCCGGCGCCGGCGCACGGCCCGCTGCTGCTGCTGGCGCGCGAGCGCGTCGAGGCCTGCCTGAAGGCCTGGGGCCTGCAAGGCGAGGTGATCGCCACCGCGCCGGGCGCGGCGCTGTCCGGCCTGCGCTTCCACCATCCGCTGGCGGCCGCCGATGCCGGCTACGCGCGCACCTCCCCGGTCTACCTGGGCGACTACGTCACGCTGGACGCCGGCACGGGCGTGGTGCATTCCGCGCCTGCCTACGGCATCGAGGACTTCGTCTCCTGCAAGGCGCACGGGCTGGCGGACGACGACATCATCAGCCCCGTCCTGGGCGACGGCAAGTATGCCGACAGCCTGCCGCTGTTCGGCGGGCTGACCATCTGGGACGCCAACCCGCGCATCATCGAAGCCCTCCAGGGCGCGGGCTCGCTCATGCACGTGCAGAAGCTGTCGCACAGCTACATGCACTGCTGGCGCCACAAGACCCCGGTCATCTACCGCGCCACCAGCCAATGGTTCGCGGGCATGGATGTCAAGCCGGCCGACGGCGGCCCCACGCTGCGCGAAAGCGCGCTGGCGGGTATCGACGCTACCGCGTTCTACCCGGCCTGGGGCCGGGCGCGCCTGCACGCCATGATCGCCAACCGCCCCGACTGGACGCTGTCGCGCCAGCGCCAATGGGGCGTGCCGATGGCGTTCTTCGTGCACAAGGAAACCGGCGCCCTGCATCCGCGCACCCCGGAACTGCTCGAACAGGTGGCGCAACGGGTCGAACAGCACGGCATCGAAGCCTGGCAATCGCTCGACCCGCGCGAATTGCTGGGCGACGAAGCCGACCAGTACGAAAAGAACCGCGACACCCTCGACGTCTGGTTCGATTCCGGCACCACCCATGCCACCGTGCTGGGCGGCCGGGACCAGGTGCTGGGCGGCTCGCACGGCGCCGAGTTGGCCTGGCCGGCCGACCTGTACCTGGAAGGCTCGGACCAGCACCGCGGCTGGTTCCATTCGTCGCTGCTGACCGGCTGCATGCTGTTCGGCCAGCCGCCCTACAAGGCGCTGCTGACGCACGGCTTCGTGGTGGACGGCCAAGGCCGCAAGATGAGCAAATCGGTGGGCAACGTGATTGCCCCGCAGAAGGTCTCGGACTCGCTCGGCGCCGAGATCCTGCGCCTGTGGGTGGCCTCGACCGACTACTCGGGCGAGCTGTCCATTTCCGACGAGATCCTCAAGCGCGTGGTCGAAGGCTACCGCCGCATCCGCAATACGCTGCGCTTCCTGCTGGCCAACCTGGCCGACTTCGATGCGGTCAACCAGGCGGTGCCGTACGGCGAGCTGTTCGAGATCGACCGCTACGCGCTGGCCATGACAGCGCAGATGCAGGCCGAAGTACTGGGCCACTACGAACGCTACGATTTCCATCCCGCCGTATCGCGCCTGCAGACCTTCTGCTCCGAAGACCTGGGCGCGTTCTACCTGGACATCCTCAAGGACCGCCTGTACACCACGGCGGCCGACAGCGCCGCGCGGCGCTCGGCCCAGACGGCGCTGTTCGACATCACCCAGGCGCTGCTCAAGCTGATGGCGCCGATCCTCTCGTTCACCGCCGAGGAGGCCTGGAAGACGCTCGCCGACTCGGCCCTGAAGCACCAGGCCGACGCCTCCCGCGTGACCATCTTCACCGAGGTCTATCACGTCCTGCCGCCGTTCGCCGACGCCGATGCGCTGGCCGCCAAATGGGGCCGCCTGCGCGCCATCCGGGCGGAAGTGCAGCGCAAGCTCGAAGAAGTGCGCACCGCCGGCGCGATCGGCTCGTCGCTGCAGGCCGAGGTGGACCTGTACGCGGCCGGTGCCGACCACGATTTGCTGGCCAGCCTGGGCGACGACCTGCGCTTCGTCCTGATCGTCTCGCGCGCCAGCGTGCATGCCGGCGCGGGCGAGTTGCGCATCGAGATCGCGCCATCCGCGCACAAGAAGTGCGAGCGCTGCTGGCACTGGCGCGCCGACGTCGGCAGCGATGCCGACCATCCCGAGATCTGCGGCCGCTGTGTCTCCAACCTGTTCGGCGCGGGCGAACCGCGCGCCAAGGCGTAACGCGATGGCGCCCGCCACCAGCCCGCCCGCGGACCGGCCGGGCCGCGCTCCGCGCCTGGCCCATTGGCTCGGCCTGGCGGCCGTGCTGATCGTGCTGGACCAGGTCACCAAGCTGTACTTCGACTCGGCTTTCGAGTATGGCGAGCGGCTCAATGTGCTGCCGGTTTTCGACCTGACGCTGGTGTACAACCGCGGCGCGGCCTTCAGCTTCCTGGCTTCGGAAGCCGGCTGGCAACGCTGGTTCTTCACCGCGCTGGGCATCGTCGCGGCGATCGTCATCGTCTGGCTGCTCAGGCGCAACCAGGACCAGCCGCGCTTCAGCCTGGCCCTGACCCTGATCCTGGGCGGCGCGCTGGGCAACGTGATCGACCGCGTGGCCTACGGCCACGTGATCGACTTCCTGCTGTTCTACTGGAACGACTGGTATTACCCGGCGTTCAACCTGGCCGATGTCTGCATCACCTGCGGCGCCGTCCTCCTGGTGCTGGACGAACTGCTGCGCGCGCGCTCGGCCCGCAGCCGGTAGGCGACCGTTGGCGCTTAAAATGGCGTTATTCTCCTCAACCCCTTGCTGACGGCGCCGCGCGCGCCGGCCCGCCCATGCTCGACCTCGCCCGCAAACGCATCGTCCTCGGCCTGACCGGCGGCATCGCCTGCTACAAGATCGCCGAACTGGTGCGACGCCTGACCGAACAAGGCGCCACGGTCGACGTCGTCATGACCGAGGCCGCCACTCATTTCATCACGCCCGTCACGCTGCAGGCCCTGTCCGGCCGGCAGGTGTATGTCGATGCCTGGGACGCGCGCATCGCCAACAACATGGCGCACATCGAGCTCACCCGCGGCGCCGATGCCGTGCTGGTGGCGCCTGCCAGCGCCGATTTCATGGCCAAGCTGGCGCACGGGCTGGCCGATGACCTGCTCTCCACGCTGTGCCTGGCGCGCGCCTGCCCGCTGCTGGTCGCGCCGGCCATGAACCGCGAGATGTGGGCCAACCCGGCCACCCAGCGCAATGTCGCGCAGCTGCGTGCCGACGGCATCGCCGTGCTGGGTCCGGCGTCAGGCGAACAGGCCTGCGGCGAGACCGGCGACGGCCGCATGCTGGAAGCGCACGAACTGCTGGCCGACCTGATCGCCTTCTTCCAGCCCAAGGTGCTGGCCGGCCGCCACGTGCTGCTGACCGCGGGGCCGACTTCCGAGCCGGTCGACCCGGTCCGCGTGCTGAGCAATCGTTCCTCGGGCAAGACCGGCTATGCGCTGGCCCGGGCCGCGCGCGAAGCCGGCGCCCGGGTTACGCTGGTCACGGGCGCCACCGCCCTGCCCCTGCCGCGCGGCGTGGTCGCCCTGCCTGTCACCACCGCTCGCCAGATGCACGACGCCGTCATGGCCAATGCCCACGACGCCGACGTATTCATTGCCGTGGCGGCCGTGGCCGACTGGCGCGTCAAGAACGTCAGCAGCCAGAAGCTGAAGAAGACCAGCGAAGGCGGCGGCGCGCCGGTGATGGAGTTCGAGCCCAATCCCGACATCCTGGCCGAAGTGGCCAAGCTGCCCGACGGCCCGTGGTGCGTCGGCTTTGCGGCCGAGACCGAAAAACTCGCCGAGCACGCCGAGGCCAAGCGGGTACGCAAGGGCATCCCGCTGCTGGTCGGCAACCTGGCCCACAAGGTCATGGATGCGGACACTACCGAACTGGTGCTGTTCGACGCCAACGGCACCCATCCCCTGCCGGCAGGCTCCAAGCTGGATGCGGCACGCCGCCTGATCGCCGAAATCGCGGCGCGGCTGCCTGCGGGCTGAAGTGGCGCAGGCCGAGGCTGGCCGCGTGTCCGGCGGATCGATCCGCGATCCGTACCGCCTGGCCGATGTCGACGCCCTGCGCGGTTTCGCGCTGCTTGGCATCCTGGTGGTCAACATCGGCGTCTTCGCCTCCCCCTATTACGGCACGGGCCTGGCCGACCCGGCATTCGACCGGCCGCTGGACCATGCCGTGCTCTGGCTGGTCGCGCTGCTGTTCGAGACGAAGTTCTACCTGCTGTTCTCGTTCCTGTTCGGCTACAGCTTCACCCTGCAGATCGCCGCCGCCGAACGGGCCGGCGCGCCGTTCGCGCCGCGCTTCAAGCGCCGCCTGCTCGGGCTGGCGCTGCTCGGCGCGGCCCACGCCGTGTTGCTCTACCAGGGCGATATCCTGCTTGCCTATGCGGTGCTGGGCGCGCTACTGCTGCGGTGGCGCGAACTGGAGCCCACGCGCGCGTTGCGGCGGGCCGCCTGGCTGGTGCTGGCCTGTGGCGCGGGCTGGCTGATACTGGGCGTGCTGGCGGCCATGACGCCGGCCGATCCAGCGGATCCCGCGTGGCAGCAGGCCGATGTCGCCGCGGCGCTGGCGGCTTACCGGGGCACAATTGCCACGACCGTGGCGCGCCACGTATACGAGTGGCGCGCCAGCATGGCATTCGCGCTGATCACCGTCCAGGGTCCCTGCGCCCTGGCGATGTTCCTGGCCGGGCTCGCGGCCGGACGCCGTGGATTGCTGGCGGATAGCGGCGCCCACGTCCGGCAGTTGCGCCGTACCGCACGGATCGGCTGGCCGGTCGGGCTGGCGGGCGCCGGCGTGTATGCCACCCTGTCGCTGCCGGCGGGGTCCTTCGACGGGGCCATACTGGGACTGGGCATCGGCCTGTTGAGCGCGCCGTTCCTGACAGCTGCCTACGTGGCCACGCTGCTGCTGTTCCTGCGCACGGGTCCGGGATGCCGCCTGGGCGCCGTGCTGGCGCCCGCCGGGCGCATGGCGCTGAGCAACTACCTGCTGCAGTCGCTGGCCTGCGCGGTCATTTTCAAGGCCTATGGATGGCGGCTGATCGGCCAGGTATCGCCGCTGGCCGTGCTGGGCATCGCCGCGGCCCTGTTCGCCGCGCAACTGCTTGGCTCGGCGGCCTGGCTGCGCCGCCACGACTACGGGCCGGTGGAATGGCTGCTGCGCGCGCTGACCAACGCCGCCTGGCCGCGCTGGCGCGCCCGCGCGGCCGGCCGATGAGCGGAGCCCGCGCATGCGGGCCTCTAGCGCGAGCAGCCTCTAGCCGGCGGCCGGGCTGAGCCGGGTGCCGGCCGGATCGCCGCCCCGGATGATCCGGGCCAGCGCCGCCACCACTGCCAGGGTCAGCAGCACGCGCCCCACCAGGATGATCCAGATATCCGCGCCCAGCGTCAGCAGCAGGGCAGTGTCCTCGATGAGCGAGTGCGACAGGGAAATCCAGGACAGCGCCAGGAACCGCGTGCGCGCGGGCAACTGGCGCTTGTCGGCTTCTTCGATGATCAGCGCCCCGCCATAGCTCAGCCCGAGCAGCACCCCGACCGTGGTGACCGGCGCCACGCGCGCATCCAGGCCCGACAGGCGCAGCAACGGCATCAGCACGGCTGTAATGGCGCGGGTCACGCCGGTGCGCTCGAAGATGTCCAGCAGCACCAGCAAGGCCACGATGACACCATAGGTGAGCAGCAGCGACACCGCGGTGCCGCTCAGCCAGCCCAGCAGCCCCCCGGCCTGCGTGTCGGATGCCAGCGCCGAACTCTGCAGCCATCCCAGCGATACGGGCTCCTGCAGCCAGCCAGCCCACCGGCAGGTCCAGGCCACCGCGGCGCCGTACAGGATGGCGGCCCCGACCCGCAAGCCGGTAGTGGCCCAGAAGCTGGCCCCGGCGCGCCGCACAATGGCCTGCTCCACTGGCAAGCCATGAGCGAACAGCACCATGGAGCACAGTACGCTGAGCTGGGCGGCATTCAAGTCCAGGACGGGCGCAAGCCCGATCAGCGCCGCGATCGCCCCGTAGACCCCGACGCACATCCCCGCGACCCATACGATGCCGGCCTCCGGCGGGAGGTCGAGCAGCCCCATGGCCGGCGCGATGGCGCGCCCCAGCACGTCGACCCAGCCCAGCCATTGCCCCACCTGTACCAGGACCATGATCGGCAACATGACTTTGAGCAGCACCAGGAACAGCCGGCGGCTGCGACGCCACAAGTTCAGCAGGTAGGACACGACAAGAGCTTCCGGAAAAATTAGCGCAGGTGCCAGCATAGAATGGACGGCCAGAAATAGGCATGCCTTTTATTGCTGGAAAAGAACGTTTATTGTGCAATTCACGGGCTTCCGCACACGAAAATTGCGCCATGGAACTTGATACCTTCGACCACCGCATACTGGCGTTATTGCAGCGCGATGCCGACCTGTCGAACGCCGCCCTGGCCGACCGCATCGGCCTGTCGCCATCGGCCTGCCTGCGGCGCGTGGCGCGCCTGAAACAACACGGCGTCATCCGCCGCATCGTCGCCGTGGTCGACCCCGCCCAGGTGGCCCATGGGCTGTCGGCCATCGTCACGGTGGAATTCGTGCGCCACGGGGCCGCCCACCGGCAGGAATTCATGGCGCGCGTGCGAGCCGAAGCGTCCATCACCCAGTGCTACCTGGTCACGGGCGACGTCTCGTGCGTGCTGATTGCCCATCTGCGCGACATGGATGCCTATCTGGCGCTGGCCGAGCGCCTGTTCGAGCAGGACGCCAATGTAGCGGCCTTCTACACCCACATCGTGATGCAGACGATCAAGCATGAGCCGGGCATCCGGCTCTAGAGGCCCTGCGGCACGCCCGACACTGCATGCTGCGCCCATTCGGCCAGGGGCAGCGGCGTGCCGCTGTCCAGGATACGCGCCAGCAATACCTGCATTTGCGGCCATCCGCCGCGCCCGCTGGGCCAGCGGCGCGGGGTGACGATCCGCCAGGCGCCGCCGGCATCGCGCTCGGCCATGACAAAGCGGAACGTATAGTAGCCGGCCACTCCCATGCGCAGGTCGGTGACCACCAGCGCGTCGTCCAGCACGTCATAGCGCAGCCAGTCGTTGGTGAACCAGCGCAGGCGCTCATGCAGGAATGCTCCCGCCAGCACGCCGGCCTGCTCGGAATGCAGCGGCAGGCGCAGCATTTCGGGCGGATCGCGGTCCAGCCAGCCGCTGGCCGCTTCGTAGTAATGGCCGTCGCCGGTCTTGGCAATGACGCGCCAAAGCAAGGTATTGAAGGGCATGGGCGTGGCCAGCACGGCGGTGGGCTGTACCCCCTGCTGGCGCAGCGCCTGCTCGACGCGCCGTTCGGCATGCCAGCGGCCGGCCAGCGACACGCCCAGGTAGGCGGTACTGACGAGCAGCGTCGCGGCCAAGGCCAGGCAGGTCCGGCGCGTGCAACCGGCCAGCGCCGCGACCGTCACCGCGGCCAGCAGCGGCAGCGTGTAGACGGGATCGATGATGAACACCGCCGACCAGCTCTCGGGGACGCGGTCCAGCGGCCAGAACAACTGCGTGCCATAGACCGTGAAGGCATCCAGCAGCGCGTGCGTGACCAGCACCAGCCACAGTGTCAGCAGCAGGCGCGCGCCGCTATAGGGCGCGTCCGGCCATCGCTTGCGCACCAGCCAGGCCAGCACGGCCGCCAGTGCGCTCAGGACGAACAAGGAATGGGAGAAGCCGCGGTGATAGGTCATCAGCGACACGGGATCGGGATAGCTGACCAATACGTCGAGATCCGGCACGCTGCCCAGCAGCGCGCCGTACAGGAGCGCCTTGCGGCCCTGATGGCGCCCCAGCAGCGCGCCCTGAATACCGGCGCCCAGCACCGCCTGAGTAAGAGAATCCATGTGGTCCGGCCGGCTCCGAGAGAATGGCTGCGTTCGCGCCGCCGCCCGCGCGGCGCCCGGGCCGGGGATGGCGACAGGCGTTAAGATACCGCATCGGCTGCCAGCCGTTTTCCCGACAGGACCCCGATCCCATGGCCATCGACGGCGAACCCAAGGACGGCGATTTCGTCCGCTACATCGAGATGCTGAACCGACAGGCCGGCGGCTCGCCCGGCCAGGTGCCGCCGCGCCAGCCACGCGAGGCCCGCCGGCGCCAGCCGGCCGCCGTGCCCGTGCCCGCGCCAGCCGCGCCGGATCCTGCCGTGCCGGACGACAAGCCTGCTCCCACGATGGCCGCGCGCAGCGGACAACGCCGCATCGCCCTGGGCCTGACCATCGCCGGCCTGGTCGCGGCCTGGCACGCGGCGCGCTTGTTCGGCGCAGCGCTGGAACAGCGGCCCGTCGAGATCGACGAGCTGATCCCGGCGATTTTCCTGGCCGTGTGCGCCTTCATGCTGTTCAAGGGCGGCAGCCGCCTGCGCGCCGCCCAGCGCAAGCCGCTGCCCGCGCTGCCGCCGCTGTCCACCCTGCCTGGCGGCCGGAATCGCTCCACCTGAACGGCGCGGCGATCCGCCGCGCGGTGCTAACATTTCGGCCCACGGCGTGCCGGCCCATCCATATTGCGGAGTAAAAGTGAGCGACATCCAGCCCGGATTGACACCAGCCCAGGCGGCGACCATGCTGAAATTGCAGGACCGCCTCAACAGCATCATCAACCCGGACTGGATCGGCGGCGGGGCGCGCTTCCTGCGCGCCGCGTTCGTGGAATCGGCCGAGGCGCTCGAGCACCATGGCTGGAAGTGGTGGAAGAAGCAGTCCATCGACCTGCCTCAGGTGCAGATGGAACTGGTCGACATCCTGCACTTCTACCTGTCGCACACCCTGGTGTCGGCCGGCGGGTCCGCCGAGGATGCGGCGCACCTGCTGGTGGCCGACCTGGCTTCGCCCGACGCGATCGCGCTGGACGGCAACACTTACAGGCTCGGCGAGCTCGACGTGCCGATGCTGCTCGAGCTCATCGGCGGCCTGGCGGTCTGCGGCCGGGCCAGCTACAAGGTGCTGGAATGCACCATGGCGCGCTGCGACCTGTCGTGGAACGACGCCTTCACGCAATACGTCTCCAAGAACGTCCTGAACATCTTCCGCCAGGAGCACGGCTACAAGGACGGCACCTACGTGAAGATCTGGCAGGGCGAAGAAGACAACGTCGTGCTGGCGCGCCTGATGGCCGGCCTGGACCCGGCGCGCGCCGATTTCGCCGAAGCACTGCACGCCGGACTGCAGCAGGCCTACGCGCAGGCGCGCTGAGCCCGCGAGGCCGCTAGGCGGCCTCGATCACCGTCTGCAGGAATTGCTGGGTGCGCTCCTCGCGCGGGCTGGAAAACAGCACGCTGGACTCGGCATCTTCGACGATATTGCCCTGGTCGAAGAACAGCGTACGATCCGAACTGCGCTCGGCGAAGGCCATCTGGTGGGTCACGATGATCATGGTCATGGTGCGCTTGGCGGCCAGGTCGCGCAGGATCTGCAGAATGCCGCCCACCAGTTCCGGATCGAGCGCGGAGGTCACTTCGTCGAACAACATGATCTCCGGATGCATCGCCAGCGCCCGCGCGATGCCCACGCGCTGCTTCTGGCCGCCCGACAGCTGCGCCGGATAAGCATCCAGCTTGTCGCCCAGCCCCACCAGTTCCAGGTATTCGCGCGCCCGCTGGGCGGCTTCATCGCGCGGCACCCGCGACACATGCACCGGCGCTTCCATCACGTTGCCCAGCGCGGTCTTGTGAGGGAACAGGTTGAAATGCTGGAACACCATGCCGATCTTGCCGCGCACGCGCCGCACGTGCGCCGAGTTCGGCCCCATCGCGCGTCCCTGGGCATCGACCCACATGGACTCGTCGTCGATCAGGATCTCGCCGCTGGTGGGTCGGTCCAGCGTCATCAGGAGACGCAGCAGGGTCGACTTGCCCGATCCCGACGGACCGATGATGGAGACGGTCTGGCCGGCGGGTATCTCCAGGTTGATGCCGCGCAGCACTTCCAGCTCGCCATAGCGTTTGCACAGATTGTTCAGGCGAATGCTCGCGCTCATCGTGTACCTCCGAATTGTTTCAACCACGCCTCCAGGCGGCGCACGCCCCAGGCCGCCGCCAGACTCAACACCAGGAACAGTGCGCCCACCAGGGTCAGCGGCTCGGTATAGCGGAAAGTGGTCGAGCCGATGATCTTGCTTTGCTGCAGCACCTCGACCACCGTGATGGCCGACAGCAACGGCGTATCTTTGAACATGGCCACCAGATAGTTGCCCAACGCCGGCACCACCGGCGGAATGGCCTGCGGCAGCACCACGCCCACGGCCGTGCGCCAGGGCGACAGGTTCAGCGCGGTGGCCGCCTCGAGCTGGCCGCGCGGCACGGCCTCGATGCCGGCGCGGTAGACCTCGGCGCAATAGGCCGCATAGTGCACGCCCAGCGCCAGGATGCCGGTGGCCAGCGGCGACATCTGCAAGCCGGTCTGCGGCAGCACGTAGAACAGGAAGTACATCTGCACCAGCAGCGGCGTACTGCGCACGAACTCGACCAACACCGCCACGGGCGCCGATATCCAGCGCAGCCGCACCCGGCGCAGCATGGCCAGCACCAGCCCCAATGTCACCGCGACCAGCATGCCCAGCAGCGTGGCCTGGATGGTGATCACCAGCGCCGACCCCAGGGCCGGCAGGATTTCCCAGGCGAAGGCCCAGTCGAAAATAGGCTTCATCGGACTCGGAACCTCCGCTCCAGCAGGCGGATGCCCGCCGTGATGACCAGCGCCACGGCGAAGTACAGCAGCAGCAGCAACAGGAAAATCTCAGTCGTGCGCAGCGTCTCGGCGCGCAGCATCTGGCCGCGGAAAGTCAGGTCGGTAATAGTGATCAGCGACACCAGCGCGGTGTTCTTCAACAGTTCGATGAACAGGTTGCCGGCCGGCGGCAGCATGGCGGGAAACGCCTGCGGCAACACGATGCGCCGCATGCACTGGGCCGACGTCATGTTCAGCGCCACGGCGGCTTCGCGCTGCCCCGGCGCGACCGCCAGGATCGCGCCGCGCACCACCTCGGCGCCATAGGCGCCGAAATGGGCCGCCAACACCACGATACCCACGGTCACGGCCGGCAGCTTCAGGCCGAACAGCGGCAGTACGTAATAAAACCAGAATAGCTGCACCAGCGCGGAAGTGCCGCGGAACAATTCGACATAGACCAGCGCCGGCCAGCTGACCCAACGGTGGGACGACAGGCGCGCCAGGCCGGCGGCCAGCGCCAGCGGCACCGCCAGCACGGCGGCGCCCGCGGTAATGCGCAGCGTCACCCATAACCCGTCCAACAGTGGCGGCAGCAGCGTTGCTAGACCTTGCATCGTGGTCGCCGCGCCTTACTGGCCGTTCGTCGCGCACAGCTTGGCGGCGGTCACGTCGCCGGGCAGCTCTTCCTTGGTGAAGCCGAATGGCTGCACGATCTTGGCGTGCTCTTCCGTGCCGATGAACTTGGCCAGCTCGGCGTTGAACGCATCCACGAATTCCTGGTCCTCGGTGCGGAACGCGAACGCGCCATAGCCGCGCACGCTCTTGCCGTCGACGACGGGATCGGTGAACGGGTCGGCCTTTTCCAGGTCGCCGGCGGCGGTCTTGTTCATCAGGTCATTGACGGTCAAGGCAGTGGCCGCGTACGCATCGGCGCGGCCGGCCTGCACCCCCGACAAGGCGCTGACCACGTCGGGGAACACCACCACGCGGTCGACCGGGATCTCCGACTTGCGGGCGTATTCGCCTTCGATGGCGCCCACCACCACGCCCAGCTTGGCGTCATCCTGCTTGGCGATGTCCTCGTAGCTGTGCAGGTTCTTGGGGTTGCCCTTCTGCACCAGGAACGACTGGCCGACGCCATAGGTGGGGTTCGAGAAGGCGACCTGCTGGCAGCGCTCGGGCGTCACATACATGCCGGCGGCAATGATGTCGAACCGCTTGGCCTGCAGGCCCGGGATCAGCGAGCCGAATTCAGTCAACACCCCTTCGACTTCATTGATGCCCATCCGCTTGAGCACCACCCGGGCAATCTCCACCGCCTCGCCCGTGATCTGGTTCTTGCTGCTGTCCATATAGGCGTACGGCGCTTCGTTGGCATAGCCGATGCGGATCTTGCCAGCCGCCTTGGCGGCGGCCAGGGTGCTTTGCTCGGCGGGAGGATTGCTAGCGGCGGGCTTGGCCGCCTCATCATCGGACCCCGAATCGGAGCATGCCGCCATCAGCCCGAGACTCAGTGCCAGTACGGCCCATTTCGTCGTGTTCAGAATGCGTGTCATGCGCCACTCCCTATCAAAATATTTATGTACAGAACTAATTCACGCGAAATAGTACGTCAATTAATCATTTCAACACAAAGTATATAGCGACAAAAAAGGCAGGCTCGCGGCCTGCCCCGAATGAACGCGCAGCTTCGTTGCACGGACAGGCCCGGCACCTGCAGCCGGGCCCCGATGTAACGGCGACCTTACTTGCCCGCGTAGGAGAAGCGGCCGTCGCGTATTACGCCCATGACGCGCGCGCGCTCGTCGAAGCCCTGGTGATCGGTCTTGGAAATGTTGAGCACGCCGTTGGGCACCACCAGGTCGCGGGTGTTTTCCAACGCATCGCGCAGCGCCGCGCGGAACTCCGGGGTGCCCGGCTTGGCGCCGGTCTTCAGGGCGCGGCCCACGGCCGAATCGAGCAGCATCCACGCGCCATAGGCGTCGCCGGCGAACTGGGTCAGCGTGTGCGGGCCATGTTCGGCCTCGTACTTGTCGGCGAAAGCCACCGCCACTTGCTTGACCGGATTGCTGTCGGGCAGTTCGCGCGCCACCACGCCTGGCCCCGTGGGAAACAGCGTGCCTTCCACGTCCTTGCCTCCCACCTGCAGGAATTCCAGCGTCCCGATGCCATGTGTCTGGTAGACCGGGCCCTTGTAGCCACGCTCCAGCAGGGTCTTCTGCGGCAATGCGGCCGGCGTGCCCGAGCCCGCGATCAGCACCGCGTCGGGCTTGGCGGCCATGGCCTTGAGCACCTGCCCCATCACCGACGCGTCGTTGCGCTGGAAGCGCTCGTGCGCCACCACCTCGATGTCGTTGCCCGCCGCCTTGTTGAATTCGCTCCACCAGCTGTCGCCATAGGAATCGGCGAACCCGATGAACGCGACGGTCTTGATGCCCTTGCCGCGCATGTCTTCCACCAGCGCGGTGGCCATCAGCGAATCGTTCTGCGGCATCTTGAATGCCCAGCGGCGCTTGGGATCGTCCGCCGGCTCGACGATGACGGCCGAGGCGGCCAGCGCCACCATCGGCGTGCCGGTCTCGGCCAGCACGTCCAGGCCGGCCAGCGCGGCCGCGGTGATGTTGGGGCCGACGATGGCATCGACCTTGTCCTCGGAGGTCAGCTTGCGCATGTTCTTGACCGCGCGGCTGACGTCGGTGCCGTCATCCAGCACGATGTAGCGGGCCGGCTGCCCGCCCAGCGTGGGCGGCCACAGGCGCAGCGCATTGTTGGTCTGGATGCCGATGGCGGCGGCCGGGCCGGTGGTCGAGACATCGACTCCGATCACGACTTCGGCGCGCGCCGACCAGGACAGCAGGGGCAGGACGACGGCGGCGAGCGCCGCCAGGCGTGGCAGGGAAATGGGCATGGCAAATGTCCGCTGGAAGAAGAAGATGGCGACACGTTACTGCGCCAGGCGCTATTTTGCCCCACCGGGGCGGCCCGCGTCGCGCGATTGCGCCTCGTAGACCATGGCGGCCAGGGTCAGGTCCTCGAGCGCGCTGCCCACTGCCTTGAACACAGTGACCTGGCTGCCGGCGGTGCGGCCCGGCGCGCGGCCCGAGATCAGGTCGACCAGCGTCCCGCGTATGGCGGCCGGCGCCAGCACGCCCGCCTCGAAGGCGGCCAGCAGGTCGCCCGACTTGGTGGGAGCTTCGTCCGTGTCCACGTAGACCTCGGTGCCGTCGAAACAGGCCGGGTCGGTTTCCTTCATGTCCGGCTTGAAGCTGCCGATCAGGTCCAGGTGAGTGCCGGGGCGCAGCCAGGCGCCGCGCACCAGCGGCTCGGTGGACAAGGTGGCGCAACTGACGATGTCGGCCTGCCGCACCGCCGGCTCGAGCGCCTCCACCGCCTGGGCATCGAACCCCTGGGCCGCGAGCGCCGCGGCCAGCGCCCGCGCGCCGGCCGGACGCACATTCCACACCAGCACGCGTTCGATCGGGCGCACCGCGCGCATCGCCGGCGCCAGCAGGCTGGCGATCCGGCCCGAGCCCACGATGAGCAGCACGCGCGCATCCGGCCGCGCCAGGTAGGAGGCGCCCAGCGCGGCCGCGCCGGCAGTGCGCCAGACCGTGACCACATCGCCGTCGACCTGTGCCAGCGGCACGCCGGTGCGCGCGCTGTACAGGGTATAGACGGCGTGCAGGCCCGGCAGGCCCTGGCGCGTATTGTCGGGAAAGATATTGATGACCTTGACGCCGAAATAGCCCTGCCCGTTCCAGGCCGGCATGATCAGCGACGTGCCGCGCGCATCGCCCGACTCAATACTGTGCACGTGGCGCGGCGGCACGCTGGCCCCCGCCTGGAAAGCATCGCGCAACGCGGGGATGACATCGGGAAACGCCAGCGCGCGGCGGGTCTGCTCGGTATCGATGATCAGCATTCAGGGCCTCCGTTGGGAGGCCTATTATCGCCCTGCCGCCGCACAGCAAAATGCCAGCCCGGAAGCTGGCATTTTGTTCGGTCCCGGGACCGGATCAGCGGCGGCGATCGTGGTAAGCGGAGATGGTGGGATGGACGCGCCGGCCTTCATCCATGGCATGCAGCACTTCGCCGACGGATTCCAGAAAGCGGGTGACACCCTGCCTGAAGCGCCGCCAGCCACCCGGCGCCCCGCCCGACGGCTTGCCCGATGCCGCGGCCTTGCGAGTGGAATCTTCCATGACCAACTCCTTGAGAAGAATGAAAGGGAACCACGTCAAACCATGTTAGACCTCAAATTGCTGCTTCACAACATCTATCGTCATTCAGACAGATTCGTTGCTTATTGGGCACATGGCAACCAACAGCCAGCCGTGGCCGGCCTCGATTTTTGCGTTGCAACATACCAAGTCCGGAACACCTTCCCGTCCGTGAGGTATTACTAGACGACCGGTCTAATAGCGGCTAGAGTAGCATCATGGATACGCATCCTCCTGCCGACGTGCGTCGGCACATCTTCGACATCGCCCGCCCGCTACTGCTGCAAAAGGGCTATACCGCCGTCGGGCTGGCCGAGCTCCTGGCCGCGGCGCAAGTGCCGAAAGGCTCGTTCTATCACTACTTCGGCTCCAAGGACGCATTCGGGCAGGCCGTGCTGGAAAGCTATTTCGCCGAATACCTGGCCCACATGGACATCCTGCTGGCACAGCCCGGCACGGGCGCGCAGCGATTGATGGCCTACTTCATGGACTGGCTCGAGTCCCAGACTGGCGATGCGGCACAAAGCCGCTGCCTGGTAGTCAAGCTGGGAGCCGAAGTCTGCGACTTGTCCGAAAACATGCGTTCGGCGCTCGAATACGGCACGCGGGCCATCACCGGGCGCCTGGCGCGCGCCGTAGCCGGCGGCCAGGAGGACGGCTCGCTGGCCGCCGTGGCGGACGCGGCGGCGCTGGCCGTCTCGCTGTACCAGACATGGCTGGGCGCCAGCCTGCTGGCCAAGATCACGCGCGACCGCGCGCCACTGGCCACGGCCCTGGCCGACACCCGTCAAGTGCTGGGCCTGGCATCCAGCGCATGACTTCCTTTGCTTCTCCTCTTGGAACCGACCCGATGCCGCAAAGCGACAACCTGAACCGCCGCATCGTCCTCGCCGCCCATCCGCGCGGCCTGCCGACGCCGGCGGATTTCCGCCTCGAGCAAGCCGCCGTTCCGGCACCCGCGCAAGGCGAGGTGCTGCTGCGCACCCTGTACCTGTCCCTCGACCCGTACATGCGCAACTTGATGGATGAAGTCGGCCCCGCCTATGCCGACGCGGTGCCGCTGGGCCAGCCCATGGCGGGAGGCACGGTCAGCCGCATCGTCGAATCCCGCAATCCGGCTTTCCGAGTCGGCGGACTGGTGCTGGCCAACGCCGGCTGGCAGGACTTCGCGCTGTCCAGCGGCGCGGACTTGCTGCCGCTGGATGGCATGGCCGAGCCCTCGCTGGCGCTCGGCGGCCTGGGCATGCCGGCCTTCACCGCCTATGTCGGCCTGCTCGATATCGGCCAGCCGCAGGCGGGCGAAACGGTGGTGGTGGCCGCCGCCACCGGCGCGGTCGGAGCGGTGGTCGGGCAGATCGCCCGGATCAAGGGCGCGCGCGTCGTCGGCATCGCCGGCGGCGCCGACAAGTGCCGCTATGCCATCGAGGAGCTCGGCTTCGACGCATGCCTGGACCGCCGTGACCCGCAACTGGCCGAACAGCTGCGCGCCGCCTGCCCGGACGGCATCGACGTGTATTTCGAGAACGTCGGCGGCACAGTATTCGACGCAGTACTGCCTCTGCTGAATATCGGCGCCCGCGTGCCGGTTTGCGGGATCATCGCGCATTACAACGACGAGGCGCCGCCCGCCGGCCCGGACCGCCTGCCGCAGACCATGGCGATCGTGCTGCAACGGCGCATCCGCGTGCAGGGGTTCATCATCCTGGACCATTACACCGGCCGCTTCGAAGCATTCCGCCGCGACATGGCTGGGTGGCTGGACAGCGGCCGGATCAGGTTGCGCGAAGACCGCGTGGACGGCCTGGAGAACGCCCCCGCCGCCTTCATCGGGCTGCTCGAGGGCCGCAACTTCGGCAAGCTGGTCGTGCGGGTGGCCGACGCCTGACGCCGGCCCTGGCTAGCCCTGCCCCAGCAGGTCGAGGTCGACCGGCAGGGCGCGGTTCAGGGCGGTCGCCACCTTGACCCGCAGGTCATTGGTGTGCGCGCGGCGGATTTCGCGCTTGACGTCCAGCAACTGCTGGGGGTGCATGGAAAACTCGGTCAGCCCCAGGCCCAGCAGCAACCGGGTCAGACGCGCGTCGCCGGCCATTTCGCCGCACACGGCGACCGGCTTGCCGGCGCGCACGCCTGCATTGATGGTATTGGCCACCAGGCGCAGCACCGCAGGATGCAGCGGATCATACAGGCTGGCCACGTCATGGTCGCCACGGTCGATGGCCAGGGTGTACTGGATCAGGTCGTTGGTCCCGATGGAAAGAAAATCCAGCGCCTGGGCGAACGGCTCGATGGCAATCGCGATGGCCGGCACCTCGACCATGGCGCCCACCTCCAGGCGTTCGGCATAGGCCTGGCCGCGCGCATCCAGTTCACGGCGGGCGGCCTCGATGGCGGCCAGGGCGGCCGTGACCTCGTGCATGTGCGTGACCATGGGCAGCAGCAGCCGCACATGGCCATGCGCCGAGGCGCGCAGGATGGCGCGCAGCTGCGTGGCGAACATTTCGGGCCGGGCCAGGCAATAGCGGATCGCGCGCTGCCCCAGCGCCGGGTTGGTGGCGACCGTGGCCTCGTCATCCAGGGTCTTGTCGGCGCCCAGGTCCAGGGTGCGGATGGTGACCGGCCGGCCGCCCATGATGCGCGCCACCGACGCATAGGCCTGGTACTGCTCTTCCTCGTCGGGCAGGGCCTGGCGCCCCATGAACAGGAACTCGCTGCGGAACAGGCCGATGCCGTCGGCGCCCGCGGCGAGGGCGGCCGCGGCCTCGTCGGGCAGCTCGATGTTGGCATTGAGCACGATGTCGATGCCGTCGAGCGTGACGGCGCGCTCGTCGCGCAGCAGCGCCAGCTCGGCGCGCTCTTGCGCGTACGAGACCTGGCGATCGCGATATTCCTGCAAAATGCGCGGCGCGGGGTTGACCAGCACGACCCCGGCGGCGCCGTCGACCACCAGCGTGTCCCCGTCGCGCACCAGGTCGCGCACGTTGCCCAGCGCGACCACGGCTGGCACGCCCATGCTGCGCGCCACGATCGCGGTATGCGAGGTGGGCCCGCCCAGGTCGGTGACGAAGGCGGCGAAGCGCCCGCCGCGCAAGCGCAGCATGTCTGCCGGCGAAATGTCGTGCGCCACCACCACCAGCGGGTCGTCGCCATCCAGGTCGCCGGCGTCGGGCAGCATGGCGGAGCTGCCGGACAGCACCTGCAGCACGCGTTCGATGACCTGGCGGACATCGGCGCCACGCTCGCGCAGGTATTCGTCTTCCATGGCGTCGAACTGCTCGCCCAGGATCTGCCCCTGGGTGGCCAACGCCCATTCGGCGTTGTAGTGGCGTTCGGCGATCAAGGCGGCGGTCTGCTCGGCCAGCAGCGGGTCGGCCAGCAGCAGGCGGTGCACGTTGAGCATGGCGCCCAGCTCGCGCGGCGCGTCGGACGGCAGGCTGTCGGCCAGTTGCAGCAGGTCGGCCTGGGCGGTCGCCAGCGCCTGGGTCAGGCGCGCGCTTTCGGCGGCGACATCTTCGGGCGCGATGCGATAGTGGGCAACTTCGAGCGAGGCGGCCCCCATGACGACCGCGCGGCCGATGGCGTAGCCGCGCGCCACGCCCTTGCCGTGCAAGGCCACCACGGCGCAACCCGCCCCCGCCGGGGCGGCCGGTTCTGCTGGCGCGTTATTCGTGCTCACCGAATTTGCTGTCGAACAGGTTCTGTATCTCGGAAAGCGCCTGGTCGGCGTCGCCGCCCGAGGCTTCCAGGCGGACGGTGACGCCTTGCCCGGCGGCCAGCATCATCACGCCCATGATGCTCTTGGCATTGACACGCTGCGCGCCGCGGGAAATGAAGATTTCGCTGCCGAACTTGCTGGCCAGTTGCGTCAGTTTGGCGGCCGCCCGCGCATGCAGGCCCAGCTTATTGGAAATGACGATGTCTGAAATAGGCATAGAAATAAAGTGATCACGGCCCGGCATGGCCATTCCCGCCGCGGCATCCGCATGCCGCCTTACGGCTCGTGCCATGCACCGACATAATAGGGCAAAAAACGCCCCGTCAGTCTACCCGCAGACAGCCCTGCACGCCGCCCGCCAGCGCCTTTTCGCGGGTCTCCGCCAAGGTCAGGTGGCGCGAGGTCAGCGCCCGCAGCAGCATGGAGGTATTCAGGCCCGCCACCACGCAGCATTGGGTGCCCAGGGCCTGGGCCTCGGACACCGCGCGCTTGGCGGTATTGGCCGGCGTGGCGCCGATCAGGTCGGTCAGCACCAGCACGCCGTCGCCGCTGTCGGCGGCCCGGATATCGCGCAACAGGGCCGGCGCGGCGTCCTCGGGGGAGTCGTCCGGCTGGATGTCGTGCACGGCCATCTGCACCGCGCCCTCGCCCAGCACGTGTTCGGCGAATTCGCGCATGGCCTGCCCCAGCGGGGCGTGCACGACGATGACAATCCCGGTCATGGAAGCTCCGCCTTCACGCCGTGGCGCGTTCCAGTGCGATGGCGAACATGCCGGCGACATCGAAGCCCGTCTGTTCGGCGATCTCGACGAAACAGGTGGGACTGGTCACATTTACCTCGGTGACGTAATCGCCGATGACATCCAGGCCCACCACCAGCAGCCCGCGTTCGGCCAGGCGCGGCGCCACGATGGCAGCGATCTCGCGGTCGCGCTCGGAGAGCGGCTGCGCCACGCCCCGGCCGCCCGCGGCCAGGTTGCCGCGCGTCTCGCCGGCCAGCGGAATGCGCGCCAACGCATAGGGCACGGCCTCGCCGCCGATCAGCAGAATGCGCTTGTCGCCCTGGACGATCTCGGGAATGTAGCGCTGCGCCATGATCGTGCGCGCGCCGTCGTCGGTGAGGGTTTCCAGAATGGCGTTCAGGTTGGGCTCGACGGCCTGCAGGCGGAAGATGCCGGTGCCGCCCATGCCGTCCAGCGGCTTGACGATGACGTCCTGGTGGCGCGCGTGGAAGGCCTTGAGGCGGGCCATGTCGCGCGTGACGAGCGTCGGGGCGGCCAGTTCGGCGAACTCGGTAATGGCGAGTTTCTCCGGGTGGTTGCGGATCGCCGCCGCGTCGTTGAAGACCTTGGCCCCCTGCGCCTGCGCATATTCGAGCATGTGCGTCGAATAGACATACTCCATGTCGAACGGAGGGTCTTTGCGCATCAGCACGGCGCCATACTGCGACAACGGCGCATCCTGGGGCGCGCCAGTGTCGCGCCACCAGTCGTGGCCGTGCAGGTCGGCGCCCTCGACCAGCTCGATGGGCGTGGCACGCACCTGCACCACGCCGTCGTCGATGAAGAGATCGCCCTGCAAAGCCACGCTGAGCGTATGGCCGCGCGCGACAAGCGCGCGCATCATGGCGACCGAACTATCCTTGTACGCCTTCAGCCGCGGCAAGGGATCGATAACGAATAAGACGTGCATTGTGATATCCCGGACGCGCGCCGTGCGGGAACATCGGCGCGCCGAACCGACATCGTAGCGTAAATGGGCATCGGCCGCCGGCCAGCAATACGGCCCGGCCCGCCGGAAGCGGACCGGGCCTGCCGCAGCGGCGCGTCAGCTCGCCGAGTCGCCTTTGCCGGGGCTGCTCTTCTTGCGCGGCGCCAACACCATGACCATCTGGCGGCCTTCCAGCTTGGGCATCGCCTCGACCTGGGCCAGTTCGGTCAGGTCGTCGCGCACGCGCTCGAGCACGCGCATGCCCAGTTCCTGGTGGGCCATTTCACGGCCGCGGAAACGCAGCGTGACCTTGGCCTTGTCGCCCTCTTCCAGGAAGCGGCGCAGGTTGCGCAGCTTGACCTGGTAGTCGCCCTCGTCGGTGGCGGGACGGAACTTGACTTCCTTGACCTGGATGACCTTCTGCTTGGCGCGGGCTTCAGCCTGCCGTTTTTGTTCCTGGTACTTGAACTTGCCGTAGTCCATCAGACGGCACACCGGGGGATCGGCATTGGGCGCGATTTCCACCAGGTCCACGTCGGCTTGTTCGGAAAGACGGAAAGCTTCGGCCAGCTTGACGATGCCCAGTTGCTCCCCGTCCAGACCTATCAGGCGCACCTCGGGGACGCGGATTTCACCGTTGATGCGATTGGCTTTTTCAGTGGCGATGTTGACGACTCCTAAAAGATTTAAGTAGCACTGCTTTCGGGTTGAACGACATTGCGGCGCGCGGCGACGTCTTCGGCCAGGCGGGCGGCGAAATCATCGAGCGCGATGACGCCCAGATCGAGCCCCCCCAGGCCGCGGACGGCAACCGTGCCATTCTGCTTTTCCTTGTCACCCACGACAAGAATGTACGGAACCTTTTGCAGGCTATGTTCGCGGATTTTACGAGTGATTTTTTCCCCGCGCAAATCCGACTGCACTCTAAAGCCTTGTTTTTTCAGGGTTTGTGTGATTTGCGCCGCATAATCGGCGGAAGGCTCGGAAATGCAGCACACCACCGCCTGCACAGGGGCCAGCCACGGCGGCATCGCGCCGGCGTGGTTTTCGATCAGCATGCCGATGAAACGCTCCAGCGAACCCAGGATGGCCCGGTGCAGCATGACGGGCGCGCGCCGCTGGTCATTGGCATCGACATACTCGGCACCGAGCCGCACCGGCATGGAGAAGTCCACCTGGATCGTGCCGCACTGCCAATGCCGGCCGATGGCGTCCTTCAGCGTGTATTCGATCTTCGGGCCGTAGAACGCGCCCTCGCCCGGCGAAATCTCGAATTCGCAGCCGGTGCGCCGCAGGCTTTCCATCAGCGCGGTCTCGGCCTTGTCCCAGATCTCGTCGCTGCCGATCCGCTTGTCCGGGCGGGTCGCCACCTTGTAGAGGACTTCGGTGAAGCCGAAATCACGGTAGACCTTCTGCAGCAGCGCGGTGAAGTCGGCGCATTCGTCCTGCAGCTGGTCCTCGGTACAGAAAATGTGGCCGTCATCCTGCGTGAAGCCGCGCACCCGCATCATGCCGTGCAGCGAACCCGACGGCTCGTTGCGATGGCACTGCCCGAATTCGCCGTAGCGCAGCGGCAGTTCGCGGTACGAATGCAGCCCGGCGTTGAAAATCTGCACGTGGCCGGGGCAGTTCATCGGCTTGAGCCCGTACACGCGGTTCTCGGACTCCGTCGTGAACATGTTCTCGCGGTAATTGTCCCAGTGGCCGGTCTTTTTCCAGAGCGAGATATCGAGGATCTGCGGCGCCTTGACTTCCTGGTAGCCATTGTCGCGGTAGACGCCACGCATGTACTGCTCGACCTGCTGCCACAGCGTCCAGCCCTTGGGGTGCCAGAAAATCAGGCCGGGCGCCTCATCCTGGAAATGGAACAGGTCCAGGTCGCGGCCGATCTTGCGATGGTCGCGGCGCTCGGCCTCTTCGAGCATGTGCAGGTAGGCCTCCTGCTCGTCCTTGGTGGCCCAGGCGGTGCCGTAGATGCGCTGGAGCATCTCGTTGTTGCTGTCGCCGCGCCAGTAGGCGCCGGCCACCTTCATCAGCTTGAAGACCTTGAGCTTGCCGGTCGACGGCACGTGCGGGCCGCGGCACAGGTCGATGAAATTGCCTTCGCGGTACAGGCTCAAGGTTTCATTGGCCGGGATGGAGGCAATGATTTCCGCCTTGTAGTGCTCGCCGATGCTCTTGAAATACGCCACCGCGTCGTCACGCGTCCATTCCTCGCGCGTCACGACCTCGTCCTTGCGGGCCAGCTCGGTCATTTTCTTCTCGATGGCGGCCAGGTCTTCCGGGGTGAACGGGCGCTTGTACGAGAAATCGTAGTAAAAGCCGTTCTCGATGACGGGGCCGATCGTGACCTGGGCGTCCGGGAACAGCTCTTTCACTGCGTATGCCAGCAGGTGGGCGGTGGAATGGCGGATCAGGTCGAGCCCATCCGGATCCTTCGCGGTGACGATGGCCAGCTGGGTATCGCGCTCGATGCGGAAGCTGGTGTCGACCAGCCTGGCCTCGCCGCCGGGCGGCGTGACGCGGCCGCCCAGCGCGGCCTTGGCCAGCCCGGTGCCGATGGACTGCGCGACCTCGGCGACCGTGACCGGCCCCGGGAACTGACGCTGCGAACCATCGGGCAATGTGATCTGTACCATCGGATATTTCCTGGCGAAAAAACGACAAACGCGGCTGTCAGCCGCGTTTCGTCTGGTTGCTTGTTGAGCCTTACCGTCTGCCTGACACGGCGAAACCCGACACTGGATAAAACTAACGCGACAAGGGGCGGAAGTTTCCGGTCGTAGTTCGGGTCGGGCGAAGCATCATGCTTGGGGGGTCATCCGGACGCGGCACGCAACACGCGCGCCGATCGTCAAACATTGTAGCACTACCCGGCCGGCCGTTGCCGGCGCGGCAGTCCGGTGCGCCGCTTGCCTATACGCCGATGGCTCGACCCTGGCAATTGTGCGGGCCCCAAGTCCGAAATGTCTGACACAAGACCAGTCTTATTTATTCGATACTGCCTTAAAACCACCCCCGTTCTTCAGTAGCCTGCGGGTAACACCGCGCCGACGGCGCGGCCGTCTTCTGCCACACGCCATGATCCACCCCTCTGTTTCCACGGCCTCGGCTCCGCCCCTGGTATCCGCCCCGCTCCCCGCGGCGCGGCGCTACCTGCTGCTCTCGCGGCCACGCCAGCGCCTGCGCATCGCCATCCTGGACGACCACCCCGTCATCACCCTCGGGGTGGCGGCCTATCTGCGGGCCCAGCCCGATTTCGACATCCTGCACGCCGAGACCACCGCCGACGGGCTGCTCGACGGCCTGAAACAGCAACCCTGTGATGTCGCGGTGGTCGATTTCTACCTGCCCAACCAGACCTGGGACGGCATGAACTTCATCCGCCGCCTGCGCCGCCTGTACCCGGGCATGGCCGTCATCACCTTCTCGGCCGGCAGGCCGGCCGAAACCGAGTACGCCGCCTTCCGGGCCGGCGCGGCCGGCTATCTGCCCAAGACCGCGTCGATGGCGGCGCTGGCCGACGTGATCCGCGCCGCCGCCCAGCGACCACGCGGTTTCGTCGCCTACGAAGACGGCGCCCTGCGCACCTCTCCCCCGCGCCACCCCGACTCGCGCCTGACCACCGCCGAGATCGAAGTCCTGCGCCAGATCGCCCAGGGACGCTCGGTGACGCAGGTCGCCGCGCGCCTGCTGCGCAGCAAGAAAACCATCAGTACCCACAAGCGGCGCGCCATGCGCAAGCTCGACCTGGCCGACGACCTGGCGCTCGCCCTGTACCTGAACGAGAAGTTCGACCAGAACACCGGCCCGTGAAGCCCATGCTCAACCTGCCCACCGTCCTGGCGCTGTATCCCGACGCCGCCGGCCGCCGGGCGTTTCTCGAAATGTCGGTGGCCCACGCCCGCGCCGACCTGGCCGCCATTCGCCAGGCGGTCGAAACCGGCGATTACGTCCAGGCGCGGCAGCAAACCCACCGCGCCAAGGGCACCGTCGGCTTCCTCAGCACCGACCCCGATGCCACGCGGCTCCTCGACGCCCTGACCGAAGCGCTGCGGGCTGGCGACGCCGCGCGCATAGCCCTGGCGCATGCCCCGGTCGAGGCAAGCCTGGCGCGGCTCGAAGCCGAACTGCTGCGACAGATCTCCGACCTCCCGGCCGCCTGACACCGCCCTCCCAGGTCAGGCTTCCAGGTGCGGCCGCATCAAGGTCCCGAACCAGTCCAGAAACACGCCCAGGCGCTCGGACCTCTGGCGCCTGTGCGGATACAGCAGCGATATCGGCATGGAGGGAGGCCGATGATCCGGCATGACCTCGACCAGGTCACCCGATTCCAGCAAATGCCTGACATCGAAGCGCGGTATCTGGATCATGCCCGCGCCCGCCAGGCAGCAGGCGATGTAGCTCTCGGCATTATTCACAATGACCCTGCTGGGCACTTCCAGTGCGTGCAGGCCGCCATTGCCCGCCAGGTACTCCCAGGGCGACTCCCGGCCTGTTCTGGCGGAGGCGTAGCCCACCGACCAGTGTCCCTTGCGCAGGTCCGCCGGCCGGACGGGTTCGCCATGCTCGCGCAAGTAGCCCGGGCTGGCGCAGTTGATCAAGCCCACCTGCCCCAGCGGCCGCACCACCAGGCTGCTGTCATGCAGCGCGCCAACCCGCACGGCGCAATCGACGCCCTCGCGCACCAGGTCGATGGCCCGGTCGGATGAGCCCAGGCATATCTGCAGCCCGGGATGGCTGCGCAGCAGTCCGGGCAGTGCCGGCGCGATCAGCCGCCGGGCGATGCGGCTGGGCACATCGATATTGAGCCGGCCCGACACCTGGCGCTGGCCACCCTGGAACAACTGGTCGATATCCTCCACGTCGGCCAGCAACGGGCGCACGCGCTCGAGCAATTGCATGCCATCGGCGGTCAGGCGCACCTGGCGCGTCGTACGGTGCAGCAGGCGCACACCGAGCTGCCCCTCCAGTTGCTGGATGGCGGCGGACACGGACGCGCGCGGCAGATCCAGCCGGTGGGCCGCCTTGATGAAACTGCCCATCTCCGCCACCTGCGCGAAGACGCGATATTGCTGGAATCTGTCCATGCGTTCCGATTATGCGCGGCCGGGCCCATGCGGGCCCGGTTTCGACGCTACCTCCTGCGCCACAGCAGCCAGGCCGCCGCCACGGGAATGCCGAACAGCACCGCGTGAATGGGCAGCTCTTCGGCCAGTGTGTAGCCATGCGACAGGCCGGTGGCCAGATTCCAGCACGACGCACCCAGCCAGACCACCGTGAACGCGCCGGCCGCCAGCGTGCGGCGGCTGGCCGGGGCCAGCCGCAGGAACAGCACCGCCAGCACGATTCCCACTGCGATCAGGACCAGGGTGCGCATGTCAACCTCACTTGGTGGTGTAGCCACCGTTGATCAGGATGGTCTGGCCGGTCATCCACCACGTATCGCTGACCAGGTGCCGGATGAACGGCACGACGTCCTCGATGTGGGTCAGGCCGGTCGGCGTGAAGGGCGACAACGCCGCCGCAGTCTTGTGGTATGCCACCGCGTCGTCGCTCTCGGCCGGGTAGAAGAAGGGAGTGTCCATGGGACCGGGGCCCACTGCATTGACCGAAATGCCGCGCGCGCCGAACTCCTTGGCGGCGGCGCGCGTGTAGTGCTCCACCGGCGCCTTGGTGCCGGCATAGGCGGAATAGAACGGCGTGAAGGCGCCCAGCAGCGACGTGACCAGGGTCACGATCTTGCCATTGTCATTGACGTGCTTGCCCGCTTCCTTCAGGAAGAAAAACGCCGACTTGCTGTTGATGGCGGCCATTTCGTCGTACTCCGCCTCGGTGATCTCCGTGAAAGGCTTCTTGAGCACCTTGCCGACCGTATTGATGGCGATGTCGGGTCGGCCCACGGCGGCGATGGTATCGGCGAACAGCTGCTCGACCGCGCCCGCGGTGGTCAGGTCGCCCTGCAGCGCGACGGCTTGCGCCCCGGCCGACTTGACCGCCGCCACGGTTTCATCGGCGGCGGCCTTGGACCCATTACTGTTGTAATGGACGACGACCGCGCGGGCGCCCTGCTCGGCAAGGTCGCGGGCGATCAGCCCGCCCAGATTCTTCGCGCCGCCGGCGATCAGCGCCACTTTGCCCTTGATGGAATGGTCAGCCATGGAAAGCCTCCTTCAGGTATCGATGGAGCTGCCAGATTAGGCCCCGGCGGCGGCTCGATAAACCAGTGAAGCCTGGATAGATTATCCAGAAACGGCGAACAATGAAAGCGCCGGACCGGTTCGTGCGCCGCGGCGATTCCCTGTCCGCGCGCGGTGGCAGTATTCTTGCATGGCAGGCCATGCGCGGCCATGCAACACCGTTCAGCGATCCTCTGCAATATTTGAAGAATCCCATGGCAAGCATCTCCGACATCAGGCTGCGTCCGCTGGAACGCGGCGACCTGCACTTCGTGCATACCCTCAACAACAACGACGCCATCATGCGTTATTGGTTCGAGGAACCCTATGAGGCCTACGATGAGCTCGCCGCGCTGTACGACCGCCATATCCACGACCAGTACGAGCGCCGTTTCATTATCGAACACGAAAGCGGCGAGCCCGCCGGGCTGGTCGAGCTGGTCGAAATCAACTATATCCACCGGCGCGCCGAATTCCAGATCATCGTCGCCCCGGCCTTCCAGGGGCGCGGCTACGCCAAGCGCGCGACCCGCATCGCCGCCGGCTACGCCTTCCGGGTGCTCAACCTGCACAAGGTCTACCTGGTCGTGGACAAGGACAACCAGGCCGCCACCCACATCTACCAAGGGTGCGGTTTCCAGATCGAGGGCGAGCTGAAAGAGGAATTCTTCTCCAACGGCCGCTATCGCGACGCCTATCGCATGGCGTTGCTGCAGCAGGATTACCTGGCTGCGTACGGCCCGGCGCCGGACGAGGCCTCGGTGCTGCATGACCGCGGCTAGCCGGCGGACATGGGCCTGGCTGCCACCTGCCGCGCCTGGGCCGCGCGCCTGAAGCGCGATGCCCTGACTCTCTGGTTCGCGGCGCGCCACCCTCGCACTCCCTGGTACGCCAAGGCGCTGGGGGCATTCGTGGTTGCGTATGCGCTCAGCCCCATCGACCTGATCCCCGATTTCATTCCGGTGCTCGGCTTCATCGACGACGCGTTGCTGCTGCCTGCGCTGATCTGGCTCGCGGTCCGGCTGACCCCGCCGGACGTGCTGGCGGCATGCCGGGCCCAGGCCGCCGAGTGGCTGGCAAGCTCGCGGCAAAGCCCCAGGAGCCGCGCCGGGGCCATCGTCATCGTGGCGCTCTGGCTGGCCGCGGGGTTGGCGATGCTGTGCGGGATCTCCTCCTGGCGCGGCCAGCCCCTGCAATAGGGCCGACGCCTCACTGCACGCACCCGGCTGGCGCCGGCAAATCTAAAGAATCGTCAAGAATGGCCAATTCTTGCGAATTCAGACACGTTCTGTGGCATTCGGCGGTCGTGTGCATTATCTGATTGCATATGGACGCCGATTTATCGATGCCGGCTTCATTAGACTGGGTCAGGTCGAAACTTCCATTGGCAATCCGATGAAGCTGCTCAACGATTCTCAGCGCGTCCAGAGCCTGCGTCCGCGGGTCATCGAAATCGACTACGGCCTTTTCCGCGGGTACGTAGACGTCCAGGAACACAGCGCGAACGCCGGCACGTCATGTAAAGCCCGATATTGCCGCGCGGCCGTCCCGTCACGCGAACTGGCCGAGCGCCAGGCGCTGGAACTGGCCCGGAGGCTCGGCGCACAGGCCAGGCAAGCCGGCGCGTCCACACAACTGATGTGCGACAGCCTGGGCGACGGCCTGGCGGGCCGGCGCGAACTCGACGGCATCCCCGCATCGCTCCTGCGGCACGAGACGAGCCGCGCGACGGCACGCAAGCACTTGCGCGCGGTCGCCTGATTTCCGGCGCCGGGGCACCGGCGTTTGTCGTTCCGGCACGCCATTTGCTGCATCCTGCGTCAAGCGGACATTGAACCGACCGCGGTACGACAGGGAGCATGAAAATGGCGAAACAGCGCCCTTGCCGGATCGGTATTTCGGGCTCATACGGCGGCCTCAACCTGGGTGACGAGGCCATACTCGAAAGCATCGTCGCGCAGCTGCGGGCCAGCACGGCGGCGGAGATCACGGTGTTCTCCCGCAACTGCCAGGACACCGAGGCGCGCCACCAGATCGACCGCGCCGTCCCCGTGCGTGAACTGAGCCGCGAGCAGGCCCGCGAAGAAGTGTCGCGCCTCGATGTATTCATCCTGGGCGGCGGCGGCATCCTGTTCGATGGCGAGGCCGATATCTACCTGCGCGAGGTGCTATTGGCCAATGAGCTGGGCGTGCCGGTGATGGTCTACGCCGTCAGCGCGGGACCGCTGTCGCGCACCTCCAACCGCGAACTGGTGTGCGAGGCGCTCCGGCCCGCGGCGGTGATCAGCGTGCGGGACCGCCAAGGCTTTCGCGTGCTGGAGGAGGCCGGCCTGCAACGGGAAATGCACATCACCGCCGACCCTGCCTTGCTGATGAAAGCGCGCCCGCTGCCCAGGACCGCCTTGACGCGCGAAGGACTGGACCAGTCCAGGCGGCGGATCGGATTCTCCGTCCGCGAGCCGGGACCAGCCGCGCCCGGGATCAGCGTCGACCACTATCACGAGCTGCTGGCGAACGCGGCCGATTTCATGGTGCAGCGTTTCGACGCGGACGTGGTGTTCATTCCGCTGGAGCGCGGCAACCAGGACCTGCAGCACAGCCATGCCGTGGTGGCGCGCATGCAATACGCCCAGCACGCCACGGTGCTCAAGGGCCAGTACAGCGCGGGACAACTGATGACCATCATGGGCGGATTCGAGTTCTGCGTCGGCATGCGGCTGCACTTCCTGATCTTCGCCGCGCTGCAGGGCGTGCCGTTCGTGGCGCTGCCGTATGCGTCCAAGGTGACCGGCCTGCTGCAGGCCCTGGACATGGAAACGCCGCCCTTGCATGACGTCAGCCCCGGCCAATTGCTCGCCTCGATCGATCATTCCTGGGACTTCCGCGCCAAGATCCAGAAGCACATCCGCCAGCGGCTGCCAGCCCTGCAGGAACGGGCGCGCGAGAACCATACCCTGCTCATGGACCTGCTCGGCGGCCTGGCGCCGGCGGAACCGGGCAGGAAAAAGGACTGACATGCCCATGCTCCAAAAACCCGCCGCAATGCCGGAACTCACCCTGCCCGCGCGCCGGGCCGGCCTGGCCGCCGAGACCGATGTCCTGGTAGTGGGCGGTGGACCGTCCGGCATCGGCGCTGCGCTGGGCGCCGCGCGCGCCGGCGCCGATGTGATCCTGGTCGAGCGCTACGGTTTCCTGGGCGGCAATGCCACGGCGGCGCTGGTCATGCCCCTGATGTCCTTTCATACCCAGCGCCCCGTCTTCGAAAAGCTGGGTGTCACCAACCTGCTGCCCAACGACCATGGCCCTGGGCATCCGGTCATCGCCGGCGTGCTCAAGGAACTGCTCGAGCGGCTGGTGCAAAGCGGCGGCGCGGTGGCGCCGTCGCTCGACACGGGGTACGTGGTGCCCTTCGACCCCGAGTTGTTCAAGTGGGTGGCGCTCGAACTCCTCGACCAGGCCGGGGTGCGCATGCTGTTCCATGCCTTCGCCAGCGGCGTGGTCGGCAATGGCGGCGTGGCGGGCGCAATATTCGAAACCAAGAGCGGCCCGCTCGTCGTCAAGGCAAGAACCGTGGTCGACTGCACGGGCGATGGCGACATCGCGGCGCTGGCCGGGGCCGATTACGAAATCGGCCGTGCCGCCGACGGCCTGGTGCAACCCATGACGCTGATGTTCCGCATGGCGGATTTCAACTCCGCCTCGTTCCAGGAATATGTCCGCCGCAACCCTGCCCAATGGCGCGGCGTGCATGGCCTATGGGACCTGGTCCAGCAGGCGTCCGCCAATGAGGAACTCGACCTGGCCCGGGAAGACATCCTGTTCTTCGCGACGCCCCATCCGCGCGAAGTCAGCGTGAACTCGACCCGCGTGACCCGGGTGCTGGGCACGGACGTCTGGGACTGGAGCCTGGCAGAATGGGAAAGCCGGCGGCAGATGAACCAGCTGGCGCGCTTCCTGCGCAGATATGTGCCTGGCTTCGAAGAAAGCTACGCGGTGCAGAGCGGCGTCCACGTCGGCGTGCGGGAAACGCGCCGCATCGTCGGCGAATACCAGCTGACCGCGGACGACCTGCTGAATGCGCGCAAATTCCCGGACGCGATCGCGCGCGGCACGTATCCGGTCGACATCCACAACCCCGCCGGCAAAGGCACCACGCTCAGGCGCATTCCGGAAGAGGACGCCTACGACATTCCGCTGCGCGCACTGATTCCCCAGCGCGTCGAGGGGGTGATCATGGCCGGGCGCTGCATTTCGGGCACGCACGAAGCGCACTCTTCATACCGGGTGATGCCTATCGCGATGGCCACCGGCCAGGCGGCGGGAGCTTGCGCCGCGGCAGCGTCGCGCGCAGGCGTCGTGCCGCGGGATGTGCCGGCCGGGGAGGTGCAGGAAGAGTTGCGGCGCCAGGGGGCGAATCTGGATCGGACGTGATAGGTCCCCGTGCGGGCGTAGGCCGGCAAGCGTGAACCATCGGAAGGATTGCCGGTCAATCACATCGGCTGTCTTGCTATAACGGTAAGCCCGCAGGCCCACTCGAACCTCCTGCCCCATGGACATCTACACTGATTACCAGCAGTGGCACACCGCCCACTACCAATACGAAGAAGCCGAAAAGCGCCCTGCCGACATGCTGCGGGACGGCGTTCATTCCGTACCGCTGGGACGCGGCTTGACCCTGGATTTTCTCTCTTCGGGATTTGGCAACCCGTCGCTCGACCAGCGGCATTTCCTGGTGGTATTCAGGGGCACGCTGCCTGACAAGACGCGCAAATCGCTCGCGCCGTTCTTTTCCGGAATGGAGTTGGGCAAGAAAAACCGCCTTCCCTTGCTGGCGGTTTCCGACCCTACCCTGGCGCTGGACCGCAGGTTGACGCTGGCCTGGTATGCCGGCAATGCCATTGCCCCCGACCTGTACGACCGGATCGCCCGCAGCATCGATGCGATTTCCCGCGCAACAGGCAGGACGCCCATCATCGTCGGCGGCAGCGGCGGCGGATACGCCAGCCTGCAGGCGCTGTCGCGCATCACCACGACGGGCACCGCCATCGTCTGGAACCCCCAGACGTCCATCGGCGGCTATTACGCCCGCCACGTCATGCGCTACATCAGCGTCGCATATCCCGGGCAGGCGTGCCAGCCTGGCAATCCGCCAAACCGGCAAGCCATCCAGGACTGCCTGGAAAAGTTCATGCCGGCCACGGTCCATCGCCTGCCGCCCGCGGCGCGGCTCGGCGCGGGCAAGCAACTTGTCTATCTGCAGAATTTCACCGATGCATTCCACCGGCGCGAGCATGCCGGTCCCTGGCTCAATGCGCTGGCCTTCACCAGCATAGGCAATGACAAAGTCTTCTTGTCCAAGGATCGCAATATCGTCTTTCTGCCGGGTGCATGGGGCAAGGGTCACGTCGGGCCGCCCGGCGCTGCGCTCGATACGCTCATCCAGAAGATATCGAACGGGGCAACGCTGCCCGCGGTCGCCGAAGGCTACCTGGCCCATGCCCCGTTTGCAGCGAGCCATCGGTGGCTCGCGGTGGCGCCTCCGCGGCCGTCCGAACTCGACGTGAAATTCACCCGCCATGGCACAGAGCTGACGGTCAGCGCCACGCCATCGGCCAGCCTGGGAAAACCCGGGGACTTCCAGTATGCGTTCTCGTTGTCGGCGGGCCGGAAAATCATCTCGCGAACCACCTACACGCCCGCCGCCTCGGCGACCTTCACAGTGCCCGGGAAAACCGGCGACCTGGCGATTCGCATCGGCTTGAAGGATCCGTTCTCGGCCGAGGGGTCGGTGACGGTCCCGGTTCCGCAGTGATCCGAGGACCCCTGCCCTGAATCGGCTTTCGACGGGTTTGCGTGCCTGCAAACAAAAAGCCGCCCAGTCAACGACTTAAGCGGCTTTCTTGGCCGTGCCGGGCACGGCTTGCAAGTATTCTGGTAGGCGGTATTGGAATCGAACCAACGACCTCTACGATGTCAACGTAGCGCTCTAACCATCTGAGCTAACCGCCTGCAAAGAAGAAAGATTATATAGGGCTTTTATTCGTCGCGCAAGCGCTCGTCGGCCTGGCGCACGGCGTCGAGCAGCGCGCGGATCTTGTCGGCCGACTTCAGGCCGGGCGCTGTTTCCACGCCGCTGCTGACGTCCACCGCCCAGGGACGGATTGCCTGGATCGCGGCGCCCACATTGGCGGCATTCAGGCCGCCGGACAGGACGAGCGGCCGTGCCGCCGGGTCGGCTTGCACGCCGGCCAGGAGCGCGTGGTCGAAGACCAGGCCGCTGCCGCCGTAGCCCGCACTGTAGCTGTCGAACAACCAGGCGGCCGCCTGCCCATAGGCCCGGCACGCGGCCGCCAGCGTGTCGGGGGTATCCAGCCCCGGCGCGCCGGCCCGGAACGCCCGCATGTAGCGGGCGCCGTGGCGCTCGCAATCCTGCGGGGCCTCGTCGCCATGGAACTGCAGCAGGTCTGGCCCGACCTGGTCCAGCACCGCCCGCACGTCGGCCGGCTCGGGATTCACGAACAGGGCCACCACGTCGACAAAGGCCGGCACCGTGCGGCGCAACTGCGCGGCCCGGGCCGGCGTGACATAGCGCTTGCTGCCCGGATAGAAAACGAAGCCGACCGCGTCCGCCCCGGCCTGCACGGCCGAGGCGATGTCTGCTTCGCGGGTCAAGCCGCAGATCTTGACGCGTGTGCGCATGATGCTATTTGAAGGCGGCGGCGGGATCGGCCGCGCTGTCGCCGTAGATGCTGGTGCCGTAGGTGGTGTCGATCTCGATCTTGATAGTACTGGGATCGACGGTGGACTGGCCAGCCTTGTAGTGCATGACCAGGCCGGGAAACAGCATGACCGCGGCCACCATCGCCAGCTGGATCACGATGAACGGCACCGAGCCCCAGTAGATCTGCCCGGTGGTCACCGGCTCGATGCGCTGGCCGGTGACCTTGTCGCGGTACGCGTCCTTGGGCGCGACCGAGCGCAGGTAGAACAGCGCGAAGCCGAACGGCGGGTGCATGAACGAGGTCTGCATGTTCACCGCCAGCAGCACCCCGAACCAGATCAGGTCGATGCCCATCTTGTCGGCCACCGGCCCCAACAGCGGCACGATGATGAACGCCAGCTCGAAGAAGTCCAGGAAGAACGCCAGCACGAAGGTCAGCACGCTGACCACGATCAGGAACCCCCACTCCCCGCCCGGCACGCTGGTCAGCAGGTGCTCGACCCACAGGTCGCCGCTCACGCCCCGGAAGGTCAGCCCGAACACCGTCGAGCCCACCAGGATGAACACCACGAAGCACGACAGCTTGGTGGTCGTGTCCATCGCCTGGCGCAGCAGGTCCAGCGTCAGCCGCCGGCGGATCAGCGCCATCACGATCGCGCCCACCGCTCCCATCGCCCCGCCCTCGGTCGGCGTGGCGATGCCGATGAAGATCGTGCCCAGCACCAGGAAGATCAGGAACAGCGGCGGGATCATCACGAAGGTCACCCGCTCGGCCAGCGCCGACAGCATCTTCAGCCGCAACAGCTTGTTGGCGATGGCGATCACGAACGCCGTCAGCCCCCACAGCAGCAGGCTGAGCACCACCTTCTCGTCGACCGGCGCGTCGGCCTTCTCGATCCACTGCGTGATCAGGTAGGCCGACAGCGCCGAGAGCAGCATCAACACCAGCAGCGAGCGCCCCCCGCGCGAGCCGTTCGGCTCGCGGAAGGCCCGCGCCTCCTCGGGCAGCGCCGGCGCGGCCGACGGCTTGAGCACCGACACCACCACCACGTACAGGATGTACGCCCCGGCCAGCAGGAACCCCGGCAGCATCGCCCCCCGGTACATGTCGCCGATCGAGCGGCCCAGCTGGTCGGCCAGGATGATCAGCACCAGCGACGGCGGGATGATCTGCGACAGCGTGCCCGAGGCGGCGATCACCCCCGTGGCCAGCCGCCGGTCGTAGCCGTAGCGCAGCATGATCGGCAGCGAGATCAGCCCCATGGAGATCACCGAGGCCGACACCACCCCGGTGGTCGCCGCCAGCATCGCGCCCACCACCACCACCGCGATGGCCAGCCCCCCGCGCAGCGGCCCGAACACCTGCCCGATCGTCTCGAGCAGGTCCTCGGCCATGCCCGAGCGCTCCAGCACCAGCCCCATCAGCGTGAAAAACGGCACCGCCAGCAGCGTGTCGTTGGCCACGATCCCGAACACCCGCTGCGGCAGCGCCTGGAACAGCGAGGCGTTGAACAGCCCCAGCTCCATGCCCACCAGCCCGTACAGGATCCCGTTGGCCGCCAGCGCGAACGCCACCGGAAAGCCCAGCAGCAGGAACACCACCAGCGTGCCGAACATGATCGGCGCCAGGTTCGCCAGAAAGAATTCCATCATGATCAGCGGCCCTTGTCCTGTTGGTGTTGCAGGGCCGCTTCGCGCGCCTGCGCTTCACGGGCGATCTCCTCGGCCAGTTGCTCCTCGGCGCTCTTGCCCTCGGCGCGCGCCAGCGGGTCCGGCGCCTGCCCCAGCAGGTACCCCACGCACTTGATCAGCCGCGACACGCCCGCCAGCACCAGCAGCCCGAACCCCACCGGGATCAGCAGCTTGACCGGCCAGCGCACCAGCCCGCCCGAATTCGACGACTGCTCGTTCGACACGTACGAGTCCATGAACATCGGCCACGACAGGTACATGATCAGGATCGCCATCGGCAACAGGAAAAACAACACGCCGAAGATCTCGATGTAGATCTGCGTGCGCTTGGACAGGCGCGAGGACAGGATGTCCACCCGCACGTGTTCGTTCTTGAGCAGGGTGTAGCCGGCCGTGAGCAGGAACATGGCACCGAACATGTACCACTGCAGTTCCAGCCACGCGTTCGAGCTCGTCTCGAACACCTTGCGGACCAGGGCGTTGCCGGCGCTCACCAGCACCACCAGCAGCGTGATCCACGTCACGGCTCGCCCCACCCGCAGGTTCAGCGCGTCTATGCCGCGCGAGATAGCGAGTAATGCTTTCATGATGGGAATAATGACCTAGAGTGAATTCGCCGCGCGCCCGATGTGGCGCGGGACATGGCATGCAATGGGTTCCCGGGGTGGCCGCGGTGCCGTCGGCATGCGAGGCCCCCGCCAGGCCGGCTTGTGGCGGGCGCCGCGGGGGCTGAATCGGACGATTTTATCGCGTCGTCGATCCAGCCCGCCCGGGGCCGCCCGGCACTGCCTGTTACTTGCGGCCGCTGACCGTGCCCATGAAGCCGTCGAAGCTGCCTTCGGCCACGCGGAACCACGGGATCTCGTTGTCGCGGAAGGCCACCATGTCCTCATAGATTTTCTTGAACATGGGATCCTTGGCCGAGAACTCCTCGTATACCTTGGTGGCCTCGGTGTAGCAGGCATCCATGACGGCCTTCGGGAAGGCCTTGAGCTGGGCGCCCTGCGACACCAGCCGGCGCAGCGCCGCGGGATTCTCCGCGTCGTACTTGGCAATCATGTCGGCAGTCGCCGCGGCGGCGGCCTGCGACAAGGCCGCCTGGTAATGCTTGGGCAGCTTGTTGTAGGCCTCCTGGTTGACATACAGAGAGACCTGCAGCGTGCCTTCCCACCAGCCGGGGAAGTAGTAGTTCTTGGCGACCTTGTGGAAGCCGAGCTTCTCGTCGTCGTAGGGGCCGATCCACTCGGCCGCGTCGATGGTGCCTTTTTCGAGCGAGGGGTAGATGTCGCCGCCGGCGATCTGCTGCGGCACCACGCCCAGGCGCGACAGCACCGCGCCCGCGAAGGCGCTGGCGCGGAACTTCAGGCCCTTGAGGTCGTCGACAGACTTGATCTCGTTGCGGAACCAGCCGCCCATTTGCGTACCGGTATAGCCGCAGGGAAAATTGACGACGTTGTACTTCTGGAACAATTCGCGCGTCAGCTTCAGGCCATTGCCATGCCGCATCCAGGCATTCATCTGGCGGGTATTCAGGCCAAAGGGCACGGCGCCGTCGAAGCACAGCGCCGGGTCCTTGCCGAAGTAGTAATACGAAGCGGTGTGGCCGCATTCGATGGTGTTGTTCTGCACCGCATCCAGCACTTGCAGGGCCGGCACGATCTCGCCGGCCGGGAAGGCGCGGATATTGAACTTGCCGTCCGTCGCCTCGGACACGTACTTGGCCAGGTTCTCGCCGCCGGTATAGATGGCGTCGGCGCTGCGCGGGAAACTGGAGGCCAGCCGCCAGTTCAGGGTCGGGGAATCCTGCGCCAGGGCTGGCGCGGCGAGAGTGGCGCCGCCGGCTGCGGCGCCCAGGGTGGCCTTTTTGAGGAACGAACGGCGTTGCATTACTGAAGTCTCCTGTTTGGAAGCGATGCAGAGCGTGCCGTTCGTGTGGAACGGCCGCGAAAACGGCAGCTCGTGTAGAGGCTGCCGTTTTTTTCGTTCGCAATAATATCGGGATTCCCGATTGCCGCGCTCCTGCTGATAACCCTTAAGTAAATGTAAAAGGTGACAGCAGTCGCGGCCCGCCATCGGTCTCGTTCAGCTGGAATTCAGCCGGATATTCGATCGCAGACAGATAGAGCCCGTCGGGCGAAAACGTCGGAGCGGCCAGCCGGCGGTCGCGCGCCGCCAGCACCGCGGCCATCCAGGCAGGCGGTTGGCGCCCCTGCCCCACCTGCAGCAAGGCGCCGATCAGGTTGCGCACCATGTGATGCAGGAAGGCGTTGGCGCGCAGGGTGAACACCAGGAACGGGCCGCGCTCGATGATGTCGAGCTGGTGCAGGGTGCGCACGGGATGGCGCGCCTGGCATTGCGATGAGCGGAAGCTGGAAAAGTCGTGCTCGCCGAGCAGCGCCCGGGCGGCCTGCCGCATGGCGTCGACATCCAGGGGCTGGAAACACCAGCCGGCACGCCCGGCCCACAGCGGCGGACGCACCCGCCCGCGCCACAACAGGTACAGGTAGGTGCGCGAACGCGCGGAGAAACGGGCGTGGAAAGTGTCCGGCACGCCCTGCGCCCACTGTACGGCGATACTGGGCGGCAGGAAGGCATTGACGCCGCGCACCCATGATTCGGGGCGGCGCGCCAGGTCGGTGTCCAGGTGGACCACCTGCATGGCGGCGTGGACACCCGTATCGGTGCGGCCAGCGCAGATGGTGGCCAGGCTGCCACCGCCGGCAAAGCTGGCCAGCGCGGCCTCCAGGGTATCCTGGACCGTCTGCCGGTGCGGCTGGGTCTGCCAGCCTTGCCACGGGGAGCCATCGTAGGCCAGCCCCAACGCCATGCGCGGCATGGGATGTCAGGCGCGCGGCCTGCCGGCGGGCGGCTCGTCGGAAGGCGGCTGGTCCAGGTCCAGGCTGATGCCGTCCAGCTTGCGATTGAGCGCGGCGGTGTCGAGCACCGGCTCGCCATACGACGCTTCGTCCTCGTCCGCGCGGCGCGCGCCGGCCCGGCGCAGCAACCAGGCGATGACGAGCACGATGAACGCCAGCGCCGCGGTGACGATGACCAGCAGGTTGTCGGCTAGCCAGCCGGGCATGCTGCTGGCGGATGCCGCGCGCGCGGGATCTGCCGCGGCCTTCCCCGGGCCGGCCTGGTCTTGCCCGCCAGCGGCGGCGGGCGCACCCGCCGCGCCCGAACCAGCCGTGCCGGCGCCTGGAGCGGCATCGGTCGTGCCCGAGCCATTCGTCCCGGCCGGGCCGTTCACGCCGGCGGCGCCCGGCGCCGCGGCGGATCCGCCTGCCGCGCCAGTGCCGTTGGCTGCGGCATCATTGGCACCAGCGGACGCTGCGCCCTGCTGGGCATTGGCGCCCGCAGCGGCACTCCCGGCCGCGTCCGCTTTGGCGCCGTTGGACGCGCCGGCGCCTGCCTGGGTGCCATTGGAAGAGGAGGCATCCGCCGTGCCGGGCGAACCGGCCTGGCCGGCTGCGCCAGCCGCCTGGGTACCAGACTGGCCCGCCCCGGCCCCGGTAGCAGCGGCGCCGGCCGCGCCCCCTGCCGCTGCGCCGTCCTGTCCGCCCTTGCCGCCGGCCGCCTGGCTCAGCGCATCGACGTTGCCCTGCAAAGTATCGACACGTTGTTGCGCGTCCTGCATGGCACGCTCGCCGGAAGTGCGCGCGTCGGCCTGCGCATCGGCGGACGAGGCCGCGCTCAGGCGCAGCCGGTCTTGCGGCGTCGAAGAGGCGCCGGGCCCGGACGAGCTGCCCTGGCTCACCTGGCCGGATGCGGCTCCGCGGGCGCCGGCCACCGCCGCGCCTGTCGCGGCATCCGCGCCGGCGCGGCCACGATAGCGCTCGAACGCCGCCACTTGCTCGGCGAAAATGCGGCGCGCGTCGGTGGGGTCGATGGCGCGCACGGTGGCCGCGTCGGGAATCGACAGCGTCTCGCCGGCGCGCACCAGGTTCATGTTGTTCTGGATGAAGGCCTGGGGATTGGCGCGCCACAGCGCCACCAGCATCTGGTAGACACTCGCGTCCGGCACCGCGTTGCGGCGGGCGATGCGGAACAGGTTGTCGCCCTGGCGGACCGTGACCGCGCCGGCCGGGGCGCCGGACGAGGCAGCGCCAGTGCCCACGCGCGCCGGCTGTACGTCGGCGCCCGAGCCTCGCGGCGGCACCAGGATGGTGACTTGCACCTGGCGTTGCCCGGCGCTGGAGCGCACATCGAGCAGCAAATCGACCGCTTGCGTGGCAAGCGGCCGGGTCGACACGATGCGTATGTTCTTGCGGGCGGCATCGGCGCCGTCCTGGATGCTGACCTGGGCGCTGTCCAGCGGCACGGGCGGCGTCAAGCCGGCACGCTGCCATGCCGCCGCATCGGCGAGCGATACCTGCAGCGAGGCGGCCTCTTCCGGGCTCAGGCCCTGCAGCGGCACCACCACTTGCAGGGGCGCGCCGGGCGCCGATACGACGCGCGAATGGCCCACGCTGGCAGCCTGGGCCACGGTGCCGAGCGACGCGCCGAGGGCCAGGGCCACCGCCCATTGCAGGGCTTTGGTACGAGGGGCGTGCAAGGGATGGCGCGAGCGCAAGGTCATAGTGGGAATCCTGCTGTACGAATCAAGTTACCGGCCAATGCTGGGCGAAAGTTTAATGTATGGGCCGTGATTCACAAATCTGCAAGCCCGCGCGGCACGCGCCATGCGCAACCGCGCCGGCCAGATAGCGCGAAGGCACCCGCAGGTGCCTTCGCCGCCGGCCCCGGCCAGCCCAAGTGGCCGGACGCCCGTCAGGCCTCGGCCAGGGCGATGCGCAGCATGCGCCGCAGCGGCTCGGCCGCGCCCCAGAGCAGCTGGTCGCCCACCGTGAAGGCGCCCAGGTATTGCGGGCCCATCGACAGCTTGCGCAGGCGCCCCACCGGGATGTCCAGCGTGCCGGTCACGGCGACCGGCGTCAGCGCGCGGATGGTGTCTTCCTTGGTGTTGGGCACGACCTTGGCCCATTGGGTGCCCTGGGCGATCAGCGACTCGATCTCGTCGAGCGGCAGGTCGCGCTTGAGCTTGATGGTCAGCGCCTGGCTGTGGCAGCGCATCGCGCCGATGCGCACGCAGAAACCGTCGACCGGGGTGGCCGGCGTGCCGAAGGCGGCGCCGCGACCGAGGATCTTGTTGGTCTCGGCCTCGGCTTTCCATTCCTCGCGCGACATGCCATCGCCCAGGTCCTTGTCGATCCAGGGGATCAGGTTGCCGCCCAGCGGCACGCCGAAATGTTCCTGCGGCAGCGCCGGATCCTGCTGCGCCGCGAGCACGCCACGGTCGATTTCCAGGATGGCCGAGGCCGGATCATCCAGCAACGGCTTGACGGCCTGGTTGAGCAGGCCGAACTGCGTCAGCAGTTCGCGCATGTGCTGCGCCCCGCCGCCCGAAGCGGCCTGGTAGGTCATGGAGGTCATCCACTCGACCAGGTCGTTGTTGAACAGGCCTGCCAGACCCATCAGCATGCAGCTGACCGTGCAGTTGCCGCCGACGAAGTTGCGCACGCCGCGCTTGAGCGCCGCGTCGATGACCGGGCGATTGACCGGGTCGAGCACGATGATGGCATCGTCTTTCATGCGCAGCGTGCTGGCGGCGTCGATCCAGATGCCGTTCCAGCCGGCCCCGCGCAGCTTGGGGAAGACTTCGGAGGTGTAGTCGCCGCCTTGCGCGGTGACGATGATGGGCAGTTTTTTCAGAGCATCGATATCGTAGGCGTCCTGCAACGGGCCCGCGCCGTCGGCCCAGGCGGGCGCCGCGCCACCGGCATTGCTGGTGGAAAAGAATACGGGATCGATCAGGGCGAAGTCGTTTTCGTCGCGCATGCGCTGCATGAGGACGGAACCGACCATGCCGCGCCAGCCGACCAGGCCTACTGCTTGCGTCATGTTCAATGCTCTTGAGGTAGATAGATGAAAAAAGCCTTCGATTCCGACAATTTATCAGAATGCAGGCTTGAATGTTGCGCTGCACGCTAAAAAATCGGGGCCGGATGTGAGCGCATATCGGGGGAAACCGGCGCCTGGTTGCCGTCAAAAGGTGCCAGGCACCCTCGGCGCGAAGGTGTCAGACACCCTGGAGACGCAGTGACAATCCGACGCTCGTCTCCGCAGGGTGTCTGACACCTCCCGAACACTTCCCGGCCCACGCCGGGCGCGCGAACGCGCGTCAGCCCAGCGCCTTGAGTACCGCGTCGCCCATCTGCGCGGTGGACACCTTGGTGGTGCCAGGTTCGTGAATGTCCGCGGTGCGCAGGCCCTGGGCCAGCACCGCGCGCACGGCGGCCTCGATGCGGTCGGCCTGCGGCGCGAGGTTCAGCGAATAGCGCAGCAGCATGGCGGCCGACAGGATGGTTGCCAGCGGATTGGCGATGCCTTGCCCGGCAATATCGGGCGCGGACCCGTGGCTCGGTTCGTACAGGCCCTGCCCCGAAGCGTTCAGCGATGCCGAGGGCAGCATCCCGATCGAACCGGTCAGCATGGCGGCTTCGTCCGAGAGGATGTCGCCGAACAAGTTGCCGGTCACGATCACGTCGAACTGGCGCGGATTGCGCACCAGTTGCATGGCGGCATTGTCGACATACATATGCGACAGCTCCACGTCGGGATAGTCGCGCGCCACTTCAATGACGATGTCGCGCCAGAACTGCGAGGTCTCCAGCACGTTGGCCTTGTCGACGCTGCACAGTTTCTTGCCGCGCTTGCGCGCCGATTCGAAGCCGATCCGCGCGATGCGGCGCACCTCCGTGTCGGCGTAGCGCATGGTATCGAAGCCTTCGCGCTCGCCGGCAAACGGCCCGTCGACCGCATCGCGCACGCCGCGCGGCGTGCCGAAGTAAATGTCGCCGGTCAGCTCGCGGATGATCAGGATATCCAGCCCTGAAACGATCTCGGGCTTGAGCGACGACGCGCTGGCCAGCTCGGGGTACAGGATGGCCGGGCGCAGGTTGGCGAACAGGCCCAATGCCTTGCGCAAGCCCAGGATGGCCTGTTCGGGCCGGAACTCGCGCGGCAGGCTGTCGTACTTCCAGTCGCCCACGGCACCGAACAGCACGGCATGCGAGTTGCGTGCCAGGTCCAGCGTGGCCGGCGGCAGCGGGTGCTCGAACTGGTCGTAGGCGGCGCCGCCCACGGGCGCATGCTTGATTTCCAGCGGCAGGCCCAGCGCGCCCAGCACGCGCACGGCCTGCTCGACGATCTCAGGCCCGATACCGTCGCCGGGCAGCACTGCGATGTTATGCGTCATGAAAAAACCTATGAATGAATGTCAGAAAAACTGGACGGTCACACGACCGGCCGGCTTTCCAGCCAGGGATGGCGGGCCAGGCGCTCGGCCTCGAACGCCCGGATCTTGTCCGACTGGCGCAGCGTCAGGCCGATATCGTCGAAGCCATTGAGCAGGCAATACTTGCGGAATGGCTCGATGTCGAACTTCAATTCGCGCCCCTCGCCGGTAACCACGACCTGCCGCTCGAGGTCGATGCGCAGCTTGTAGCCCGGGAATGCCTTGACCTCGTCGAACAGCCGCGCCACCTCGAGCTCCGACAGCACGATGGGCAGCAAGCCGTTCTTGAAGCTGTTGTTGAAGAAGATATCGGCGTAGGACGGCGCGATGATGGCACGGAACCCGTACTGGGTCAGCGCCCACGGGGCATGCTCGCGGCTCGAGCCGCAACCGAAGTTCTTGCGCGCCAGCAAAATCGATGCGCCCTGGTAGCGCGGCTGGTTGAGCACGAAATCCGGGTTCAGCGGCCGCTTGCTGTTGTCCATGCCGGGCTCGCCATGGTCCAGGTAGCGCAACTCGTCGAACAGGTTGGGACCGAAGCCGGTGCGCTTGATCGATTTCAGGAACTGCTTCGGAATGATGAGGTCGGTGTCGACGTTCTCGCGGTCGAGCGGGGCCACCAGGCCTTCGTGAGTGGTGAATGCTTGCATGATGAGGCTCTCAGCGGAAATTGCGGACGTCGACGAAATGGCCGGCCACGGCGGCCGCGGCGGCCATCGCGGGGCTGACCAGGTGCGTGCGTCCGCCCTGCCCCTGCCGGCCCTCGAAATTGCGGTTCGAAGTCGAGGCGCAGCGTTCTTCGGGTTCGAGGCGGTCGGCATTCATGGCCAGGCACATCGAACAGCCAGGCTCGCGCCATTCGAAGCCGGCCTCGATGAAGATCTTGTCCAGGCCTTCGCGCTCGGCCTGTTGCTTGACCAGCCCCGAACCGGGCACCACCATGGCCTGCCGCACATTGGACGCCACGCGCTTGCCGCGCGCCACGGCTGCCGCCGCGCGCAGGTCCTCGATACGCGAGTTGGTGCACGAACCGATGAAGACGCGGTCGACGCGGATGTCGGTCAAGGGGGTGTTGGGCTTGAGCCCCATGTACTGCAGGGCGCGCTCCATGCCGCTGCGCCGCACATCGTCTTTTTCACGGTCGGGATCGGGAACGCGCGCGTCCACCGGCAGCACCATTTCGGGCGAGGTGCCCCAGGTGACCTGCGGCTTGATGTCCTGGGCATTGACTTCCACGACGCGATCGAAACTGGCGCCGGGGTCGCTGTGCAGCGTGCGCCAGTAGGCCACTGCCTGGTCCCACAGCACGCCGCTGGGCGCGAACGGACGGCCGCGGAAATATTCGATGGTCTTGTCATCGACCGCCACCATGCCGGAACGGGCGCCGGCTTCGATGGCCATGTTGCAGACCGTCATGCGCCCTTCGATCGACAGGTTGCGAATGGTGCTGCCGGCGAACTCGATGGCATGGCCCGTGCCGCCGGCGGTGCCGATGATGCCGATGATGTGCAGCACCACATCCTTGGCCGTACAGCCGAAAGGCAGTTCGCCTTCCACCTTGATCAGCATGCTCTTGTTCTTTTTCATGAGCAGGGTCTGGGTGGCCAGCACGTGCTCGACCTCGGACGTGCCGATGCCGAACGCCAGCGCGCCCAGCGCGCCGTGCGTGCTGGTATGCGAATCGCCGCACACCACCGTCATGCCGGGCAGCGTGGCGCCCTGCTCCGGCCCGATGACGTGCACGATGCCCTGGCGCAGGTCGGCCATGCGGAACTCGGTAATGCCATACTTCTCGCAATTGGCGTCCAGCGTGTCGACCTGCAGTTTCGAGATCGGGTCGTCGATGCCGCGCGCCCGGTTCAGCGTAGGCACGTTGTGATCGGCCACGGCCAGGTTGGCGCCGGTACGCCAGGGCTTGCGGCCGGCCATGGCCAGGCCCTCGAACGCCTGCGGGCTGGTGACCTCGTGCAGCAGGTGGCGGTCGATGTACAGCAGACAGGTGCCGTCGGATTCCTGGTGGACGACGTGCGCCTCCCAGAGTTTGTCGTAGAGAGTTTGGGCCATGGGTAGACTCGCGGAAAATCCGGCCATGCCGGATGGGGACATCGGAAAGCGATGCCCTGATTATGCCCACGCTCCCAACCTAGTACAACGAGACTTGTTATCCTAGTATTGGAAGCACCACCCTGACCCGGCGCCCGCGCTCTACTTGGCCTTGCCGCCCGCCTGCTCGTACAGGGGCATGACGCGCTGCGAGGCCGCCTGCAACTCGGAAATCCGGGAAGCCGCGGACGGGTGGGTGGAAAGGAACTCGGGCGGCGCATTGCCGCTGTCCGCCGCCCCCATCTTCTGCCATAGCGTGACGGCGGCCCGCGGATCGTAGCCCGCGCGCGCGGCCAGCTCGACGCCCATCAGGTCGGCCTCGGTCTCGTGCGTGCGGCTGTTGGGCAAGGTGAACATGACGTCGGTGAGCTTGCTGCCCAGGTCGGCCGACACGCCGGTCGCGATGGACAGCACCGACAGCCCCAGATTGGTGACCATCTGCTGCGATACGCGCTCGCGCGCATGTTCGCGCAATGCGTGGGCGATTTCATGGCCCAGCACGGCGGCCAGCTCGGCGTCGGTGGGCTTGATCTGGTTGAGCAGGCCCGTATAGACGGCGATCTTGCCGCCCGGCATGCACCATGCGTTGACTTCGTTCAGCGACAGCACGTGGACTTCCCATTGCCAGTTCGCGGCATCCGGGCGGAATGTGCCCGCCTGCGCGATCAGGCGCTGCGAAATGGCCTTGACCCGCGCCACCTGCTTGGGATCGCGGTCCAGGGCGCCCTGGGCGCGCGCCTTCTGGATGATGTCGGCATACTGCTGGCCGGCTTCCTGCTCGAGCTCCTGCTCGGGCACCATGCTGGACATGTATTGGGTGCGCTCGATGCCGATGGCGCCCGACTGGGTCGTCTGCACGCTCGAGCAGCCCGCCAGCGCCACGGCGCCGGCCAGCGCCGCCGTGCGTAGCAACGTCCGCAAAACCAGTGGAATTCCAGCGTTCATCAGCGCTCCTCCCGTCGTAGGCATTGTCGAACCGGCGCCTGGCGCCGCGAATGGGTGTCTCAGCCGCATTGCCCCCGGTGGCGCAGCGCGTGGTCGATCAGCACGAGCGCCAGCATGGCCTCGGCAATGGGGGTGGCGCGGATGCCCACGCAGGGATCGTGGCGTCCGAGCGTCTGGACCATGACCGGCTCGCCCGCGCGGTTGATCGAGCGGCGCTCGACACGGATGCTGGACGTAGGCTTGATGGCCAGCGATACGGTGACCGGCTGCCCGGTCGAAATGCCGCCCAGCACGCCGCCGGCATTATTGCCGACGAAGCCTTCGGGCGTGATCTCGTCGCCGTGCTCGGAGCCGCGCTGCTCGATGCAGCCGAAGCCGGCGCCGATGGAAACGCCCTTGACGGCGTTCAGGCCCATCATCACGTGGGCGATATCGGCATCCAGGCGGTCGTACAGCGGCTCGCCCCAGCCCGCTGGCAGGTTCTCCGCCACGACCTCGATGCGCGCGCCAACCGAATCGCCATCGCGCCGCAACTGGTCCATATAGGCTTCGAGTTCGGGCACGATGCCCGCATTGGGCGCATAGAACGGATTGCCCGGCACGTCGTCCCACGATGCGAAAGGAATGACGATGGGGCCGAGCTGGCTCATGTAGCCGCGCACCCGCACGCCGTAGGTTTCGGCCAGCCATTTCTTGGCAATGGCCCCGGCCGCCACGGTAGGCGCGGTCAGGCGCGCCGACGAGCGCCCGCCGCCGCGCGGGTCGCGCAGGCCGTATTTGCGCGTATAGGTGAAATCGGCATGGCCGGGCCGGAAGGTATCGGCAATATTGGAGTAATCCTTGCTGCGCGCGTCGGTATTGCGGATCAGCAGCGCGATGGGGGTGCCCGTGGTGACCCCCTCGTACACCCCGGACAGGATCTCCACCTGGTCGGGCTCCTGGCGCTGCGTGACATGGCGCGACGTGCCGGGACGGCGGCGATCCAGTTCGGCTTGGATATCCGCGGCATCCAGCGCCAGGCCGGGCGGGCAGCCGTCGACCACGCAGCCGATGGCCGGGCCGTGCGATTCGCCGAAATTAGTGACGCAGAAAAGGGTACCGAGAGTGTTGCCGGACATAGACGGGTCGAGAAGCCAGTGGAGCAGGCTCGATTATGACACCGAGTGGGCCGCCGGCCGCTACCAAACGTATGCGGCGCGCCCGACCCGCGCCTGCGCCGTGCTCAGGAAGAGCAGCTGACCTCGATGCCGCCGGCCCAGTCGGGCGGCAGCGCGGCATAAGCCTCGCGGCCCGGCCGCTCGGTGTACGGATCGCGCAGCAGCTCCAGCAGGGTGTCGATCTCGCCGGCATCGCCCGCCTTGGCGGCCTGGATGGCCTGTTCGGCCAGGTGGTTGCGCAGCACATACAGCGGGTTGACCCCGTCCATGGCGCGGGCCCGCGCCTCGGGTTCGGGCGCCCCGCCCTCCTCGGCATGGCGCGCCGCCAGGCGCTCGAACCATGCCAGCGCCGCCGCGCGGTCGATGAACAGGTCCTGGAAACCCTGCGGCCGCCCGCGTACCGCGTCGGCCAGGCGGCGGAACGCCAGGGTGAAATCGGCGCGGTTGTCGTGCATGAGCCGCAGCAGGTCGTCGAGCAGCGGCTCGTCGTCGGCGCGCCAGCCGCAGAGGCCCAGCTTGGCCGCCATGCGCTGGTGGAAGGCCCGGGTGAACGTCGTCTCGTAGGAATCCAGCACGGCCCGCAGTGCCTCGACGTCGGGCACCAGCGCATGCAGGCTGCCCCCCAGCCGGTAGAGGTTCCACAATGCCACCGAGGGCTGGCGATTCCAGGCGTAGCGGCCTTCGGTATCGGAATGGTTGCAGATGTGGTCGAGCCGGAAGGTGTCCATGAAACCATACGGGCCGTAGTCGAGCGTGAGCCCCAGGATGGACATGTTGTCGGTGTTCATGACGCCATGGCAGAAGCCCACGGCCTGCCAGTCGGCCATCAGCAAGGCCGTGCGCCGCGTCACCTCGGCCAGCAGGCGTAGCAGCGGCTCGTGGGCGCCGTCGCCGGGCTGGCGGCAGTCCGGATAGAACTTGTCGATCACGTAGTCGGCCAGCACGCGCAGTTCGTCCGGCTGGCGGCGCGACGACCAGTGCTCGAACGAGCCGAAGCGCACGAAGCTGGGCGACATGCGGGTGACGATGGCGGCCGTCTCGACCGTCTCGCGCATGACGAGGTCGTCCGACACGACCAGCGCCAGCGCCCGCGTAGTGGGAATGCCCAGCCCGTGCATGGCCTCGCTGGCCAGGTATTCGCGCACCGACGAACGCAGCACCGCGCGACCGTCGCCCATGCGCGAATATGGCGTCATGCCCGAACCCTTGAGCTGCAATTCCCAGGAGCCGCGCGGGCCGGCCACTTCTCCCAGCAGGTGCGCGCGGCCATCGCCCAGCTGCCCTGCCCACACGCCAAACTGGTGGCCGCTGTAGACCGCGGCCAGCGTCTGCCCGCCGGGCAGCGGCTGCTGGCCCGAGAACACGCGCAGGAACTCGTCGGACTGCAGCGCCGCGGCCGACAGGCCGATCAGCGCCGCCGCCTGCTCGTTGGCGTGCAGCAGGCGTGGCGCGGTCAGCGGCCGGGGCTCGAGCCGCGAATAGAACACGGGCGGCAGCGCGGCGTAGGAATTGCGCACCTGCAGTTGCCCCAGGGTGGCGACGCTCATGACGGACCTCCGGCGCGCCGGGCGCGGGCGGCGCGCTTGGCGGGCCGCACATAGAAGATGGCGGCCAGGAAGAAGACCAGCGACAGCGCCGCCTCCATGCCCGCCAGCGCGGCCGACAACGGCGCCGGGTCCGACATGGCGCGCACCACGCCTTCCATCAGGTACAGCAGCGCCAGCATGGACGCCCACTGGTAGGTGTACACGTTGCCGCGCAGGATGCCGCGCAACGGGAAAGCCAGCGGCAGCGCCTTCAGGAACAGCCACGAACCGCCGGGCCGGATGGGCGCCAGCACGGTTTCCCAGGCTACGCACAGCAGGATCAGGCCCAGCAGCGAGGCCGACGCGAGGCGCCGCAAGGTGGGGTTGAGTTCGGGATTCATACTGCTATTATCGCCTGATGAGCCATTCCGCCGAGCCCGCCGCTCAGCCGGCGGCGGCCGCCGCCTCCCGCCCGCGCGCGCCCTGGATCGCGCGCGTGGGCAAGGTGTTCCGTTTCGCCGCGCAGCGCGCCGACGAAGAAAAACTGCTGCAAGTCGCTTCCAGCCTCACGTTCACCACCGTGCTCGGCATCGTGCCGATGCTGGCCGTGGTGCTGTCGCTGTTCACCGCCTTCCCGGTCTTCCAGGATTTCCGCGTGGCGCTGGAGGACTTCCTGGCCCATAGCCTGATGCCGCCGGCCGTGTCCGACAACATCATGGACTACCTCAACCAGTTCGCCCGCCAGGCCTCGCGCCTGACGGCAATCGGCGGCGCCTTCCTGGTGGTCACGTCGCTGCTGCTCATCATGACCATCGACAAGACTTTCAACGACATCTGGCACGTGACGCGCCAGCGCCCCCTGCCCCAGCGCGCGCTGGTGTATTGGGCGGTCGTGACGCTCGGTCCCGTGGTGGCCGGGGCCAGCCTGTGGGCCACCTCGTTCCTCGCGCGCGAATCCATGGGCCTGGTGCGCGACGTGCCGGAAATCGTCAGCCTGGCGATCTCGTTCGTGCCGCTGGTGCTCACCGGCCTCGGGTTCGCGGCGCTGTTCGTGGTGGTGCCCAATCGCCATGTGTACTGGCGCGACGCGCTGGCGGGGGGCTTCGGCACGGCGATCGTGCTGGAACTGATGAAGGCCGCCTTTGCCTATTACCTGACGCGCTTTCCCACCTATACCGTCATTTATGGCGCCTTCGCGACGCTGCCCATCTTCCTGCTCTGGATCTACCTGTCGTGGCTGGCGGTGCTGTTCGGCGCCACCGTGGCGGCCAGCGTGCCGTTGATCCGGCTGGGCCGCTGGGAAATCAACCGCAGCCCTGGAGCGCCCTTCATCGACGCGCTGGCCGTGCTGCGCTCGCTGCACGCCGCGCAGGGCATGCGGCCGTCCGGCCGCAGCACCAGCGCGCTGGCCAAGCGCCTGCACCTGCACCATGATGAACTGAACGCCGTCCTCGACAAGCTGGAAAGCCTGGGGCTGGTGGCCCGCACCGCCGGCCAGCGCTGGCTGCTGGCGTGCGACCCGCGCCAGACCACGCTCGAGCCGGTGTTCGACCATTTCCTGCTGGACCGGCACCAGCCCCGCCTACGCGACGACCCGCAGGTCGCCGCCGTGGCGGCCGCCGTGCTGGGCGCCGGCAAGGCGCCCACGCTGGAAGAACTGGCCGGGCTGGCGCACAATACACCTGACGGACTCGCGGCGATCGTGCCGCTCGAGGCGGGCAAGCATAGTAGAAGGGGGCCGCGGGCCCCGGGAGAATCATCATGTTGAAGGTCAGCGAAATTCTTCGTGTGAAGGGCGACACGCTCTATACGGCCTCGCCGGACATGCCGGTGGCGCAGGCGGTGCAAACCATGAGCGAGCAGGACATCGGCTCGCTGGTCATCATGGAGTCCGGCATGCTGACCGGCATGCTGACCTTCCGCGAGATCATCCGCCACCTGCACGATCATGGCGGCGAATTGGGCCAGACCACCATCCGCGCCATCATGGATGACGCGCCGGTCAGCGTGTCGCCCAATACCAGCGCCGACGAAGTACAGCGCCTGATGCTCGAAAAGCACGCGCGCTACATCCCCGTCATGGACGGCCCCACCCTGATGGGCGTGATCTCCTTCTACGACATGGCGCAGGCCATCGTGGCCGCGCAGCAGTTCGAGAACAACATGCTCAAGGCGTACATCCGCGACTGGCCGATGGACGGCAGCGCGGCCAGCAAGGCCTGAGCCACCGCCTCAGGATGCCGCCGGCAAGGCCTCGGCGCGCTCACGCGGCGCGCCCTGCAGGCTGCGCCACGCCTCGTAAATAAGTGTCGGATCATTGCCGGCCAGCCGCGCCGGGTCCGACAACAGGCGCCGCCAACGGCGCGCCCCCGCTTGCCCGTTCACCAGCCCCAGCAGGGGACGCACGATGACCCGCAACGGCACGCCCTGCGCGACTTGCGCAGCCGCATAGCGCACCATGGCGTCCACCACCTGGGCGTCGGTGGGCAGGCGGACAGCCGGCCACAGGCGCAGCGAGGCCTCCGACAGCACTCGCGGCGTATGCCAGGCTGCCCGCCCCAGCATCACGCCATCGAACTCCGCAGCCGCCGCCACCGCCTGGGCGGCGTCGGCCAGCCCGCCATTGAGCACGATGGTGCTGTCGGGAAAATCGGCCTTCAGCCGCTGCGCGACCGCATAGCGCAGCGGCGGAATCTCGCGGTTGTCCTTGGGCGACAGGCCCTTGAGCACGGCATTGCGCGCGTGCACGATGAATACCCGGCAGCCGGTATCGTGGATGGCGCCGACGAAGTCGCGCACGAAATCGTATGACTCGTCATAGTCCAGGCCCAGCCGGTGCTTGACCGTGACCGGCACATCCACCGCGTCCTGCATGGCCTTCATGCAGTCGGCCACCAGGGCCGGCTCGGCCATGAGGCAGGCGCCGAAGGCGCCGCGCTGCACCCGTTCCGAGGGGCAGCCGCAATTCAGGTTGATCTCGTCGTAGCCCCACTGGCGCCCCAGCCGCGCGGCATGCGCCAGCGCCTCGGGTTCGCTGCCGCCCAGCTGCAGCGCGACCGGATGTTCGGCGCCGTCGAAATCCAGGTGGCGCCCCACGTTGCCATGCAGCAGCGCCCCCGTGGTGATCATCTCGGTGTACAGGCGCGCGCGCGGCGCCAGCAGCCGGTGAAAGTAGCGGCAATGCCGGTCCGTCACGTCGATCATGGGGGCGACGCACAGTCGCCAGTCGGGAGAACTCAAAAATCGCTCGGGCAAGATGGTGAATCCGGTATTTTACGGTGCGCGCGCGGCGGCGTCCGGCCTCGCGGCGGCGGTAGACTAAAATTGGGGCCCGCCCGGGCAACCGCCGCCTCGGCATGCCCGGCCCCCCACCCCATCTGCTGATCAATGGCCGTATTCACCCCTGTTTCCGACGACGATGCCCGGGCCCTGCTGGCCCACTACGACCTGGGCGAGCTGGTGTCCCTGCGCGGCATCACCGCCGGCATCGAAAATACCAACTACTTTCTGGCGACCACGCGCGGCGAATACGTGCTGACCCTGTTCGAGGTGCTCACCCAGGCGCAACTGCCGTTCTACATCGAACTGATGCACCACTTGGCGGCCCGCGGCGTACCCGTGCCCCAGCCCCAGACCCTGCACGACGGCAGCCGCCTGACGGTCCTGCACGGCAAGCCCTGCGCCATCGTGACGCGCCTGCCAGGCGGCTACGAGCCAGCACCCGGGCCCACTCATTGCCGGCTGGCGGGGGACACGCTGGCGCGGGCCCACCTCGCCGCCCGCGATTTCCCGCTGCGGCAGCCGAATTTGCGCGGCCTGGCCTGGTGGACGGAAACCGCCCCCAAGGTGCTGCCGTTCCTGGCCCCCGCGCAGGCCGACCTGCTGCGGCGCGAACTGGCCGAGCAACAGCGCCTGGCGGGCACGCCAGCCTGGCAGGCGCTGCCGTCGGGCCCGGCGCACTGCGACCTGTTCCGCGACAATGTCCTGTTCGCCGGCACGTTCGAAGACCCGCTGATGGGCGGCATCATCGATTTCTATTTCGCGGGTTGCGACAGCTGGCTGTTCGACGTGGCGGTCAGCGTCAATGACTGGTGCATCGAACGCGATACCGGGGCTTTCGTGCCCGAATTGCTGCAGGCATGGCTGGCGGCGTATGCGGCACGGCGCCCCTTTACCGCCGAAGAGCGCCAGGCCTGGCCGCACATGCTGCGCGCGGCGGCGCTGCGCTTCTGGCTGTCGCGCCTGTACGACTATTACCTGCCCCGGCCGGCCCAGACACTCAAGCCGCACGATCCGCGCCACTTCGAAAGAGTGTTGCAAGCACGCCACCGCCCCGGGTTGGCGGCCTTGCCCTGACGGCCACGGCCCCCATAATTGAGTGTGAGCCCCCGTTTTCAATCCGTAACGAGACCTATGCAAGCAGCATCCCTACCCGCGTCCTACGGCTGGCAATGGGTACGCGACGGCCTGCGACTGTTCATGAAGCAGCCGCTGGCCATGTTTACCTGGGCCCTGGCCATCAGCTTGCTGGTGCTGTTCGCGACCTTCACGCCGCCGATCGGGCCGCTGTTCTTCGTCGCCCTGATGCCCGTGGTGACCCTCATGACCCTGTCCGCCTGCAAGCATGTCGAGGCCGACCGGATCATGCTGCCGTCCATGTGGCCCCAGCCGCTGACCCGCCCGGGCGTGTTCAAGAAACTGCTGATCCTCGGCGTGCTCTACGCGGCGCTGTGCATCACCGCCGGCCTGGTCTCGTTCCTGCCGTTTTCCAGCGCCCTGACCGAAGGCATGCGCATCGCCTCGGTCGAGCAGGACATCACGCCATTCATCAGCGCCATGCGCGTGCCGCTCGCGCTGTTCGGCATTCTCTACGTCATCATCGCGGCGCTGTTCTGGCACGCGCCCGTGCTGGTGGCCTGGCATGGCCTGCGCATCGGCCAGGCGCTGTTTTTCTCGGGCGTTGCCTGCTGGCGCAATAAATGGGCCTTCCTGGTCTACGGCACCGCGTGGGTGCTGGTGTTCCTGTTCATCGACCTGTGCGCGGGCCTGCTGGTCAGCGCGGGGCTGTCGCCGCAACTGGCCGGCACCCTGCAGATCCCGTTCAACATCGCGGCGGGCGGCGTGCTCTATTGCAGCTTTTATCCAGCCTATACCTCGGTCTTCGGCATCGAGGACTCCCACGCGCACCTGGACGGCGGCTCGAACGACCGCAGCGAATCCGAGGCCTGAGCGCGGCCCCGGAAAGGCGCCTAGTATTGCGGCGCTGCGGTGAAGTTCAGGAAGCGCGTGCTCGACCCCTGGAAAGTCAGCCGCACCGTGCCGATCGGGCCGTTACGCTGCTTGCCCACGATGATCTCGGCGGTGCCCTTGTCGGGCGAGTCCGGGTTGTAGACTTCGTCGCGGTAGATGAACAGGATCAAGTCGGCATCCTGTTCGATGGCGCCCGATTCGCGCAGGTCGCTCATCACCGGCCGCTTGTTGGGCCGTTGTTCGAGACTGCGGTTGAGCTGCGACAGCGCGATCAGCGGGCAATTCAGCTCCTTGGCCAGGCCTTTCAGCGAACGGCTGATTTCCGAGATTTCGGTCGCCCGGTTCTCGCCACCGCCATTGCCCGCCATCAGCTGCAGGTAGTCGATGATGATCAGGCCCAACTGCCCGCACTGGCGCGCCAGCCGGCGCGCGCGCGCGCGCACTTCCATGGCGCTGAGCGCCGGCGTCTCGTCGATGTAGACCTGGGCATCCTGCATGAGCTGCACGGCATGGGTGACGCGCGGCCAGTCGTCGGCGATCAGCTTGCCGGTGCGCATGCGATGCTGGTCCAGCATGCCGACCGAGCCCAGCATGCGCATGGCCAGCTGCACGGCGCCCATTTCCATGGAAAACACGGCCACCGGCAGGCCCTGCTCGATGGCCACGTGCTCGCCGATGTTCATGGAGAACGAGGTCTTGCCCATCGAGGGGCGGCCGGCCACGATGACCAGGTCGCCCGGCTGCAGGCCGGAGGTCATCTTGTCCAGATCGGTGAAGCCGGTGGGCACACCGGTGACGTCGGAGTCGCTGTCGCGGTGATACAGCTCGTCGATGCGTTCGACCACCTGGGTCAGGAGGGGCTGGATTTCCTGGAAGCCGGCCGAGCCCTTCTCGCCTTCCTGGGCGATCTTGAACACCTTCGACTCAGCCTCGTCCAGCAGCTGCCGCGCCTCCTTGCCCTGGGGGTTGAGCGCGGCCGCGGAGATCTCGTCGGCGATCGACACCAGCTTGCGTAGCATCGCGCGCTCGCGCACGATCTCGGCATAGCGCCGGATGTTGGCCGCCGACGGTGTGTTGTGGGCCAGGGCGTTCAGATACGCCAGGCCGCCGGTGTCCTCGGCCTTGCCCGCGCTGACCAGCGACTCATTGACGGTAATGACGTCGGCCGGGCGTGCCAGGCCCACCAGGCGGGCAATGTGATGCCAGATCAGCCGATGGTCGTGGCGGTAGAAATCCTCTTCGCCCAGCACGTCGGCGATGCGGTCCCAGGTGCTGTTGTCCAGCAGCAAGCCACCCAGCACCGACTGCTCGGCCTCGATGGAATGCGGCGGCACGCGCAAGTACTCTAGCTGGGAATCGGCGGGTGTATTCATCATGGACTACTAGTAAAGTGTACGCAGGGTGTCGGCCACCCGGAAAAAGCCTTGGATATCGCGCCCCGGCAGACGTCCGGCCACGGGGCGCAACACCGCGGCGCATGCGCCCACCACGCGCCCCAACCGGGCCAGGCGTGCCCGGACGGCCGGCGCGGGGCGGGCCTGGAAATACACATCGAGCATCAGCGTGCCCAGCCCCGGCAGATTATCATCCTCCAGCTTGCGCAGGGACAGCAGCGACGCCACGAGCTGGAATAGATCGTAAGCCTGCGCCAGCGGCAAGGACAAGGCGCCACCGATGTTTTCCTCGAAATCGATGCGCCACAGTTCGCCGTCGCGCAAAGTGATGTTGCGCACCTGGGCGCCCCCGTGCCAGTGGCCGCGCGCGTGAAAGGCCGCAAGGTCGGCCGCCAGGGCCCGCACCCAGTCGGCGCGCTGCGGCGGGCTGGCATGGCGGATCAGGTTGGCCAGGTCTTCGCCCACGTGCTCGAGCACCAGCAGCCCGGGTTCTTCCCACCACACATGCGGCACCCGGCAACCGGCCTGCGCCAGCCGGCGCAGCCGCTCCCCCTCGTACGCCAAGCCATTGCGCAGCAGCACGCCGGGCCGCGGGAACTCGCCCAGGAACAACTTGCAGCCCAGTGCCAGCCCGAGGGCGCGCACGTACCGCAGCGCATAGCCCAGGCCCTGCAAGAGGCCGGCGCGGCGGCGTTTCACCACGCAGGCAACGCCGTCGATGACGACCTCGCGCACCGACGGCTCGCGGGCGCCGTCGACGCTCTCGAGCCAGGCGCGCAAGCCGGCGGGCGCTTGTTGATGCTGAGGCGGCTGGCTCAAGAATATCCTCCGGTGCTGACTGGACACGAATCGGCGCGCCAACAAAAAAGCCGGCACCTGCGCCGGCTTTTTTGCGGTGCGAAAGCGGCAAGCTTAAGCGATGTCGCCTTCCACCACCACGGTCACGTCCGTCACGACATCGGCGTGCAGCGCAACTTGGATCGGGTATTCGCCCACGGCCTTCAGCGGGCCGGCGGGCAGGCGCACCTGGCCCTTTTCGACGGCGTCGAAGCCGGCCTTCTTCAGACCCTCGGCCACGTCGGCGTTGGTCACCGAACCGAACAGGCGGCCGTCCACGCCGGCCTTTTGCACCACCTTCAGCTGGAAGCCGGCCAGGCGGTTGCCCAGCGCTTCGGCGGCGGCCAGCTTCTCGGCCTGGATCTTTTCCAGTTCGGCGCGGCGCGCTTCGAATTCCTTCAGGGCGGCGTCGGTCGCGCGACGGGCCTTTTTCTGGGGGATCAGGAAGTTGCGGGCGTAACCGTCGCGCACCCGGACGATTTCGCCGAGGTTGCCCAGGTTGACGACTTTTTCGAGCAGGATGACTTGCATTTCAGTGCCCCCGGATCAGTTGTGGTTGTCGGTGTAAGGCAACAGGGCCAGGAAGCGCGCGCGCTTGATGGCGGTGTCCAGCTGGCGCTGGTAGTGTGCCTTGGTGCCGGTCAGGCGGGCCGGGATGATCTTGCCGTTTTCCTGCACGAAGTCGCGCAGCGTGTCGAGATCCTTGTAGTCGATCTCTTCGACGCCGGCGGCGGTGAAGCGGCAGAACTTGCGGCGCTTGAACAGCGGGTTCTGCTGCGTGAATTTGCGTTTCTCTTTGCGTTTTCCGAAGAAAGCCATGATGTGCCTCTTAGTCTAGCCGGGCCGGGGGTTCATCCCGTATGCCCGAAATCTGTGTCTGGGTCCGGTAGCCTGTCATCCCACCAACGGATCGTGCCCTGCGCTGCCGCCGACTTTACGGGCCAGCTGCATGTGCAGCTTGACCTTCACCGAATCCTTGCGTGCCGCGGCCAGAAAGCCCTGCACCTGCAATTCGGTCCCCAGCGGGGTGCCGGCCAGCAGTTGTGCCAGATCGCCCAGGGCCACGGCGGAAATCGTCACTTCGACGCGGCGCGGATGCCCCGCTTCGATGACTTCCGATTCGTGGGCCAGCAGCATTTCCAGCGCTGGCACGCCGGCGGGAGTGTGGCGCAAAGGCTCGCATTCGAGAACGCGGGCGCTGAGTTCCAGCTTGTTCATCCGGCCGGGTACTGATGTTTCAACGTCGGGTGGAACGACGGCGCTGGCCGGGTTACTGGGCCTGAGCCTGGGCCGGCGCGGCCGCTTCCGTGCTGGCCTTGCGGGCCTCTTCGCGCTCGACCGACTTCATCATGATCGAGGGCGAGGTCTGCGCTTTCTTGGTCTTGATGACCAGGTGGCGCAGCACGGCGTCGTTGTAGCGGAACGAATGCTCGAGCTCGTCGAGCGTGGCCTGGCCGCACTCGATGTTCATGCAGACGTAGTGCGCCTTGACAAGCTTCTGGATCGGGTAGGCCAGTTGGCGGCGGCCCCAGTCTTCCAGGCGGTGCACGGCACCGCCCTGGCCCGTGACGAGCGACTGGTAGCGCTCGACCATGGCGGGCACCTGCTCGCTTTGGTCCGGATGGACAATGAACACTACTTCGTAGTGACGCATGGGTAAAACTCCTTGAGGATGTCTTGCGGCAGGGGCGCCCGAGGAAAACCAGCAACGTCCGCGCCCGCAAGGGGCAGCCCGCCGCGTCCTTTCCGCGCCCTTTCACAGGCGGCAAAAGACGGCAGTCGAGCAAGAAAGCTCTCGATTATCGCCGATCTTGTACGGCAACGCAAGCCAAAGCCGCCGCCGAAGCCTGTCCGGGGCGCACGGGCCGGTTCACCAGGCTGACCATCACGTAGCTGATGATCATCAGCAGGAACCATGACCCCAATTTCGCGGGAGCGACCCAGTCCCAGCCCTGCGACTGGTTCGGGTAGCGCCAGGCATGGGCGAATGTGCCGATATTTTCGGCCAGCCAGATAAAGAGCGCGACCAGCACGAAGCCGAACAATAGCGGCATGCGCCGGTGCGCCCGCCAGATCCGGTAGTGGACCCAGGTGCGGCCGAACAGCAGCGCCGCCAGTGCGAACAGGGCGCCGCGCAGGTCGGCCATATAGTGGTGGGTGAAGAAATTAGCGTAGATCAGCGCCGACAGCACCAGCGTGGCGCCCAGCGGCGGATGCCGGGTGAAGCGGAAATCAAATAGCCGCCAGACGCGCGCCAGATAGCTGCCCACGGCTGCGTACATGAACCCCGTGAACAACGGCACGCCGCCCAGCCGCAACACGCTGGCCTCCGGATAGATCCAGGAGCCGACAGCCGTCTTGAACAGTTCCATGAGGGTACCCACCACATGGAACATCAAGATCACCTTGGCCTCGGCCAGGGTTTCCATGCGCAATGCCAGCAGCAAGGCCTGGATGGCCAGCGCGGCCAGTGTCAGGAAATCGTAGCGCGCCAGCCCGGCGCCGGCAGGGTACCACCAGTGCGTGGCGAGCAGCAGCGCGCACATCAGGCCGCCGAACAGGCACGCCCAGGCCTGCTTGACGCCGAAGCGGAAGAATTCGTAGCAGGCGGCCGCCAGCCGCCCCCGCGTCGTGAGCCGCTGCGCAAACCCCGACTCCCAGCCTTCCAGCCGGGCGATCAGCGGCCAGTCGCGCGCGGCCGGGGCGGGCGCCATGGCGGCGCTCAGCCCTCGACGACAGCGTAGGCGGAGTGGTTGTGGATGGACTCGAAGTTCTCGGCCTCGACGCGGTAGCGCGCCACGCCGGGGTGGGACGCCAGCCGCGCGGCCACGTCGCGCACCAGGTCTTCGACGAACTTGGGATTGTCGTAGGCGCGCTCGGTGACGAATTTCTCGTCGGGCCGCTTGAGCAGGCCCCACAGTTCGCACGACCCTTCATCCTCGACGAGCCGGATGATGCGGTCCATGGAGACCTCGCCGTCCAGCACGGCCGACACGGTGACATGCGAGCGCTGGTTGTGCGCGCCGTACTCGGAAATGGCCTTGGAACACGGGCACAGGCTGGTAACAGGCACTTGCACGACCAGCTCGAACTCGACCTGGTCGCCGGCGGCCCGGGCGATCCACTGCACCTCGTAATCGAGCAGGCTCTGCACGCCCGAGACGGGCGCCGACTTGTTGATGAAGTACGGGAAGGCCGCCGTGATGTCGCCGCGCTCGGCGTGCAGCAGCGGCAGCATGTCGCGCGCCATGGCCGCGAACAGCGCCGGCGTCATGGGCGTGCTGCGGTATTTCTCGAGCAGCGCCACGAAACGCGACATGTGCGTGCCCTTCTCTTCGGCCGGCAGCGCGACGGTCAGCGTCCAGTTGGCCACGGTGGGCTGCGCGGCACCGTCGGCGCCCGCCACCAGCATGGGATGCCGCACGCCGCGGATGCCCACGCGCTGAATCGGGATGTGCCGCGTGTCAGCCGAACTCTGGACGTCGGGCATCACGATGGCGGGATCGATCGGAGAATTCATAGGAGATTACCTGTCAGGGCGGAAAGAAATGAGAATCGCTGTGCCCTGAAATATGTTAGCGGAGCCATTATTACCGAAAAGGCGGGCCGGGAGGGCGGAAAACCCTCCTACTAGTAGGTTGGGAACCACACCCCGCCCCACCCCGCCGGTCAGCCGGCGGCGGCAGGGCCGCTGCCCGGCTGCGGGTCAAAACGGGTCCGGATCGACCGCTCGATGCCCGCGGCATCCAGCCCCACCCCGGCCAGCAACGCGGCCTGGTCGCCATGGTCGATGAACTGGTCGGGCAGGCCCAGCTGCAGCACGGGCACGCCGACGCCCTCCTGGTGCAGCACTTCGGTGACGGCGCTGCCGGCGCCGCCCATGACGGCGGCCTCTTCCAGCGTAACCAGCGCCTCATGGCGCGCCGCCAGCTCGAGAATCAGCGCACGGTCGATCGGCTTGACGAAGCGCATGTCGGCCACGGTGGCATCCAGCGCCTCGGCGGCCGCCAGCGCGGGCTGCAGCAGCGTGCCGAACGCCAGGATGGCGATGCGCCGGCCCTCGCGCCGCACCACGCCCTTGCCGAGCGGCACGGTGTCGAGTCCGGGCGAGACGGCGGCGCCGCAGCCGGCGCCGCGCGGATAGCGCACCGAGGCCGGGCCAGGATGGGCATAACAGGTGGACAGCAGCAGCCGCGCCTCGTTCTCGTCGGAAGGCGTGGCCACGACCATGTTCGGGATGCAGCGCAGATAAGCGATGTCGTAGTTGCCGGCATGGGTGGCGCCATCCGCGCCGACCAGGCCGGCGCGATCGAGCGCGAACGTCACGTCCAGGTTCTGCAGCGCCACGTCGTGGATCAGTTGATCGTAGCCGCGCTGCAGGAACGTGGAATAGATGGCAACCACCGGCTTCTGGCCCTCGCAGGCCAGGCCCGCGGCAAACGTGACGGCATGCTGCTCGGCGATGCCCACGTCGAAATAACGGCGCGGAAAGCGCTTTTCAAAGTCCACCAGGCCGCTGCCCTCGCGCATGGCCGGGGTAATGCCCACCAGCCGCTCGTCGCGCTCGGCCATGTCGCACAGCCACTGGCCGAACACCTGCGTGAATGTCTTGCGCGCCGAGGGCTTGCCCTGCTGGATGCCGACCGCCGGGTCGAACTTGCCCGGGCCGTGATACAGCACCGGATCGGCTTCCGCCAGCTTGTAGCCCTGCCCCTTGCGCGTGACCACGTGCAGGAACTGCAAGCCCTGCAGCGCCTTGAGGTTCTGCAGCGTCGGGATCAGCGCATCGAGGTCGTGGCCGTCGATGGGACCGACATAGTTGAAGCCGAACTCCTCGAACAGCGTGGCGGGAGTGACCATGCCCTTGGCATGCTCCTCGAAGCGGCGCGCCAGTTCCAGCACCGGCGGCACGTGCTGCAGCATGGCGCGCCCGACATTCTTGGCCGCGGCATAGAAGCGGCCCGACATCAGCCGCGCCAGGTAGCGATTGAGCGCTCCGACCGGCGGCGAGATCGACATGTCGTTGTCGTTCAGCACCACCAGCAGGTTGATGTCGGGCGTGACGCCGGCGTTGTTCATGGCCTCGAAGGCCATGCCGGCGGACATCGCGCCGTCGCCGATGACGGCGATGTGCTGGCGCTGCACGCCGGCGTTGCGCGATGCCACCGCCATGCCCAGGGCGGCCGAGATGGAGGTCGACGAGTGCGCCGTCCCGAAGGCGTCGTACTCGGATTCGCTGCGTTTCGGAAAGCCCGAGATGCCGCCCTCCTGGCGCAGGCGCGCCATGCCTTCGCGGCGCCCGGTCAGGATCTTGTGCGGATACGACTGGTGCCCGACATCCCAGACGATGCGATCATGCGGCGTGTCGAAGACGCGATGCAGGGCCAGGGTCAGCTCGATGGTGCCCAGGTTGGAGGACAAGTGCCCGCCCGTCCGGGATACCGATTCCAGCACGAAGCCGCGCAGCTCTTCCGCCAGCGTCTTGAGCTCGCGGCGGTCCAGCTGCCGCAGGTCGGCCGGGGTGTGAATACGGTCCAGTAATTCTGTCGTCATGCTCGATATCAGCGATCTCTGAGTACGATGTAGTCTGCCAGGCGGGCCAGCATGGCGCCGGAGTCGCCCAACGGCGCCAGCGCCCCGTGCGCCGCCGCGCGCAGCTCTTCGGCCAGCGCGCGGGCGCCATCCAGGCCCAGCAGCGAGACATAGGTGGGCTTGTTGCCAGCGGCGTCCTTGCCGGGTGTCTTGCCCAGGCTGGCGGAATCCGCGGTGACGTCGAGAATGTCGTCGACCACCTGGAAAGCCAGGCCGATGGCCTGCGCGTAGTCGTCCAGCGCCTGCCGCGTGCTGGAGCTCGCCCCCGACACGATGCCGCCCAGCGCGACACTGCAGGCCAGCATGGCGCCGGTCTTCATGGTGTGCATGGTCTGCAGTTCGTCGCGCGACAAGGCGCGGCCCACGCTGTGCAAATCGATGGCCTGCCCGCCCGCCATGCCCTGGCTGCCGGCCGCGCGGGCCAGGGCCTGCGTGGCCTGCACCACCAGCGCCGGCGCGATGGGCATGTCGGCCAGCAACTCGAAAGCCAACGGCTGCAACGCATCCCCGGCCAGCATGGCGGTGGCCTCGTCGAATTGCACGTGCGTGGTGGGACGGCCGCGCCGCAGCGTATCGTCGTCCATGCATGGCAGGTCGTCGTGCACCAGCGAATAGGCATGGATCAGCTCGACCGCGGCGGCGGCGCGGTCCATCGAGGCCTGGATGGCCACGGCGCTGCCGTTGACCGGACATGCCTGGCCGGCCGCATAGACCAACGCGGCGCGGACCCGCTTGCCGCCGCCCAGCACGGCGTAGCGCATGGCTTCGTGCAGGCGCGCCGGCAGTGCATCGGCGGCCGGCAGGAATTCGTCCAGGACGGCTTCGATGTGCTGCGCGCGGCCTTGCAACCAGTCCGCGAACGCAAGGTGATGTTGCTTCATCCGATTATTCGTCGTCGAGCGCGCGCGGGTCCAGCGGCCGCAGCAGGCCGTCTTCCAGGATCTTGACCTGCTGCTCGGCCTGCGCGAGGCGCTCCTGGCAGACGCGCGTAAGCTCGACGCCGCGGCGATAGGCGGCCAGCGATTGCTCGAGCGGCAGCGATCCGTCCTCCATGGCCGCGACCAGCGTCTCGAGTTCGGCCAGCGCCGTTTCGAAGTCCTGGGGCAAGGGGCGGTCGTCGTGCTGCGGATCGGTTTGCGGGGAAGTGGCCAAACGTGGCTCCGGGCGCGGGGTAGTTGAGTCGATCCGTGAATTGTACGAGATGCCGGCCCCGGGGCCGACGACGCAATGACGATCAGCGCGCCGCGCCCGATAGCAGGCCGGCGGCCGCACGCAGCGCCGGAGCCACGCGCGCGCGCAATTCCGCTTCCGGCAACAGCGACGCCGGCCCGCCGCAACTCATCACAAACAGGCCTTCGCCGGTCGCGGCCTGGAACGGCACGGCCACCGCATTGATGTCCGCGCGCCACTCGCCGATGGCAAAGCAACAGCCTGTCTCGCGCAGATCGGTGCAAGCCTGCTCGATGGCGGCGGCGCCTGGCGCTGGCTGCACCAGGCGCGCCAGCAGCGCGGCGCGCTGCGAGCCGGGCAACGCAGCCAGGTAGGCCCGCCCCATGGCGCTGTCCAGGCTGGCGCGGTAGCCCACCGGCAGGCGCAGGTAAAGCTCGGACGAGCCGTGCAGGGCTTCGATATAGACCATGGCGTCGCCATCGAACGCGCCGAGCGCCACGGCCCCGCCGGTGTCGCGCGCCAGTTGTGTCATCGAGGCCCGCGCCAGCTCGCGCACCTCCAGGCCCGCCAGCAAACCGAAGCCCAGCGCCAGCACGCCGTAGCCAGGCGAATACTTGCCGGTGTCGGCGTGGTAGCGCAGATAGCCAAGCCCGGTCAGCGTATGGGTAATGCGGCTGATGGTGGGCTTGGGCAGGCCGGTCAGGTTGGCTAGGTCCTGATTGCCCAGCGTGGCGGCGCCGGGACCGAAGCAGCGCAGCACCTCCAGCCCGCGCGCCAGCGCGGTGATGAAGCCCGGCCCGCCGCTGTCGGCGCCGCGGCGCCGGCGGGCCGGGCCGCTGCGGACAGTGGGGGCCGGCTTTGGAGACGGCGGGGTAACCGGGGGTTGCATCGTGTGCGCTTCGTTTTTATAGTTGATTTCGATTAACAAAATTAAATTCCATACAACGGAATTTACAACACGTCCACCGTCTTCACAACGCCCCAGGGGAAACCATGTTCAAACGCGTATCCACCCTCGCCGCCGCCGTGGCGCTCACGGCCTGCGCCAGCCTGGCCCAGGCCGCCTTTCCGGAACGGCCCATCACCATCATCTCGCCCTTTCCCGCCGGCGGCGCCACCGATGTGCTGACCCGCATCCTGGCCGAGCGCATGGGCAAGGCGCTGGACCAGACACTTATTGTCGAGAACAAGGCAGGCGCCGGCACCACCATCGGCGCGGCCTACGTGGCGCGCGCCCAGCCGGATGGCTACACGATCCTGATGGCCACCAATTCCACGCTGGTCACCAATCGGTTCCTGTACAAATCGCTGCCGTACGACCCGGACGGCTACGCGCCGATCGGCATGGTGGGCATCGGCCCGCTGGTACTGCTGTCGAATGACAAGCATGGCTTCAAGAGCACCGCCGACGTGGTCAAGCAGGCCAAGCAGCAGCCGGGCAAGCTGACCTTCGCCACCTTCGGGCCGGGCACGTCGTCCCACCTGGCCGGCGAACTGTTCAAGAAGGAAGCCGGCGTCGACCTGTTGCACGTACCCTTCAAGGGCGCCACGATGGCCCTGCCCGCCGTGATCAATGGCGACGTGGACATATTCTTCGACATGGTGGCCACCGGCATGCCGCAGGTGGAAGCCGGCAAGCTCAAGGTGTTCGGCATTACCAGCAAGAAGCGGCTGTCGACCCTGCCCGACCTCCCCACGCTGGCCGAGCAGGGCTATCCGGCGTTCGACCTGACCGCCTGGTTCAGCTTCGTCGCGCCCCAGGGCACGCCGCCCGAGGCGCTGGCGGCCCTGCAGCAGGCGCTGGCCACCACGCTGCAGGATCCGCAAGTACGCGACAAGCTGCTGGCCATGGGCATCGAGCCGCGCAGCGGCACGGCCCGCGAATTGACCGAGCAGATCCGCACCGAACAGCCGGTAATCGAACAACTGGTCAAACAGGCCGGGCTGGAGCGCCAATAACGGTCTGGCTTTGCAACAAAATGCCCCCGCAGCGCGGGGGCGACGGCGCATGTTTGCGTTTACATGCCGTACCTAACGGTTCGAAACATGCCGCCGGTGAGGCGCTGATAAGGTAAGGGTATACCCGCATCGCGTTGCCAGCCAGGCTGCGCGGCGGGCTCCCGAAACTTGCTACACCGCCTCATGCCTCATTCCCAGGAACGTCTCGACCGGCTCGACGCCGCCCGCTGGCTGGCGGCGCTGGCTGTCGTGCTGCTGCACAGCGCCGCCCAGGCCGTCTCGGATGCGGGCGCCTATGGCAGCAGCGACTGGCTGGCCGCCAACCTCTACGATTCCGCCGTGCGCTGGTGCGTGCCGGTTTTCGTCATGGTCAGCGGCGCCCTGCTGCTCGACCACGAGCGCCCCACGGACGCGCGCCACTTCTATCTGCGGCGCGCCACCCGCATCTGCGCGCCGCTGGTGTTCTGGACGCTGTTCTACCTGGCCTGGCGCACGGGGCTCGACTGGTGGGACGACGGCCGGCTCGACCTGTCGTTCTGGCCTCGCAAAGTGGCCGAAGGAGCCCCCTACTATCACCTGTGGTACTTGTACATGATCGTGGGGCTGTACCTGTTCGCGCCATTGGTGCGCGCCCTGTATGAGCGCAGCCAGCCGGCGGCGCGCCGCCTGTGGGTAGTCGGCATATTGGGCATCGCAATCCTGGATGCGCTGTACCGCCAGGCGCTGGGCGCCGGCCAGGGCTTCTTCCTGACGTGGTTCCTGCCGTACCTGGGCTATTTCGTGGCGGGCCGCATGATCTACACCGGCGAGCTGCGCATGCCGCGCCCCGGCCTGGTGCTCATGCTGAGCGTGCTGGCCACCGCCTGGGGGGTGTCGGCACTGTCCGACACCGGCCGGCTCAACCTGTATTTCTATGATTATTTCAGCATTACCGTGCCGTTCATGTCGCTGGCCGCGTTCCAGTGGATCATGAACACGCCGCGCGTCCCGCCGCTGTCGACCCTGGCGCCGCTGACATTCGGCGTATATCTCATCCACCCGTTGTTCCTGGACCTGGCCGATCGCGCCGGCGCCAAGGCCGGCCCGGGCGCGGCATGGAACGTACCATTGATGGCGGCGGCGGTGTTCGGGCTGTCGGCTGCCAGCAGCTGGCTGTTGCGCCGGCATCCGGTGACGCGCCGGCTGGTATAGGCCGCCGCCGCGGCGCAGCGCATGGGGTGCCCCGATGCAAGGGATGGGGTACAATTCACTGTTTGATCGGCCAGACCGATTTTTCTTCGCGCCAGAACGGGAACCCTGCCGTCCTGGCTTTTTTATCCGAGCGGAGGGAATCATGACCGACATTGGTCGGATGGCGCACCTGGCGCCAGCTCGCACCCAGCTACCCGTCAGCGCCTATTTTGACGAAGCCCGCTTCGCGCGCGAGCAAGAACTCATCTTCAAGCAATCCTCTTTGTACGTCGGCCACCAGAAGCTGGTGCCCGAGGTCGGCGACTGGCGCACCCTGCCCCACGAAGACGGCGGGCGCGTGCTCGTGCGCAACCCCCACGGCGTCGAACTCATCTCCAACGTCTGCCGTCACCGCCAGGCCCTCATGCTCGGCGGCGAAACCGGCAACGTCGCCAGCCCCGCCCACGGCCACGGCAACCTCAGGGACTCCGGCGGCAACATCGTCTGCCCCCTGCACCGCTGGACCTACAACAACCGCGGCGAACTGCTCGGCGCGCCCCAGTTCGACAGCACCCCCTGCATGAACCTGCAGCGCTTTCGCCTGCGCGATTGCCACGGCCTGCTGTTCGAGGGACCGCGCGACCCCGCCGCCGACCTCGCCCCGCTGTTCGCCCGCCCCGAGTTCGACTTCGGCGACTACGTCCTCGACCACGTCGAGGTCCACCAGTGCAACTACAACTGGAAGACCTTCATCGAGGTCTACCTCGAGGACTACCACGTCGGCCCCTTCCACCCGGGCCTGGGACGCTTCGTCACCTGCGACGACCTCGCCTGGGAATTCGCCGACTGGTACAGCCTGCAGCGCGTCGGCGTGCACAAGGCCCTGGCGCAGCCCGGCTCCGACGTCTACAAGCAGTGGCACGACCGCGTGCTCGACTACCGCGCCGGCGACGCCCCCGACTTCGGCGCCGTCTGGGTCACCTACTTCCCCACCCACATGATCGAGCTCTACCCCCACGTCCTGGTGCTCTCCACACTCTACCCCAAGAGCCCCCAGGAAACCCTCAACGTGGTCGAGTTCTACTACCCCGAGGAAATCGTCGCCTTCGAGCGCGACTTCGTCCACGCCCAGCGCGCCGCCTACATGGAGACCGCCGTCGAGGACGACGAGATCGCCGAACGCATGGACGCCGGACGCAAGGCCCTCATGGCCCGCGGCGTCAACGAGGCCGGACCCTACCAGTCGCCCATGGAAGACGGCATGCAGCACTTCCACGAGTGGTACCGTCGCATCATGCAGGAACCGGCCTGAACGGCGACCACGCCCGGGCCACGCAGGGCGGACCTCCGGGTCCGCCCTGTGCTTTTTGGGGGCCCGCCATACGCCATGGGCCACGGTCATCAAATCGTCAAATGCCGGCGGTCTACTGATCCCCCTGCCCCGTCGCGGCCCGGCCCGCGCGGCGCAGCACCGGGGAGGGGAACACCCCGAGGGGCATTGCCATGGCTTTTACTCTGCAAGATATCGAACGCCTGTTCCTGGAGCGCGGGCACCGCGCCTATGACGGCGAACCCGTCACTCAACTGCAGCACGCGCTGCAGACCGCCGCCCTGGCCGAGGAAGCGGGCGCCACGCCGCAGCTGATCACGGCCTGCCTGCTGCACGACCTGGGCCACCTGATCGCCGACCATCCCGCCACGCCGACACTGCGCGGCCTGGACGACAAGCACCAGTATTTCGTGCTGCCCTTCCTGCGCGGACTGTTCGGCGCCGCCGTGCTCGACCCGATCCGGCTGCACGTCGAGGCCAAGCGCTACCTGTGCTTCGTGGAGCCGGAATACGAAACCATGCTGTCGGCCGATTCGCGCCGCAGCCTGGCGCTGCAGGGCGGCAGCTTCGACGCCGGGCAGGCGGTCGATTTCGCCAGCATGCCGGGCGCGCCCGACGCCATACGCCTGAGGCGCTGGGACGACTTGGCCAAGTCGCCGGACCGGCTCACCGAACCGCTGGACTACTACCTGGACATCGCCGAGCGCGTCTCGAGCCGCGCCCGCCTCGCCGCCGTCTGGTAGCGCGCCGGCTCAGGCGCCGGTCGCCACCGGACGGGCCGGGTCGCTGCACCACTCGCTCCACGACCCCGGATACAGGCGCGAGCCGCTCAGCCCGGCGATCTCCATCGCCAACAGGTTGTGGCACGCGGTAATGCCCGAGCCGCATTGGTGCACCACGGCCTGCGGATCACGCTCGCCCAGCAGCGCGGCGAACTCGGCGCGCAACTCGGCCGGCGACTTGAACTGGCCGTCGGGCCGCAAGTTCTCGCCATTCGGACGGTTCAACGCGCCCGGGATATGCCCCGCCACCGGATCCATGGGCTCGACCTCGCCGCGGTACCGGTTGGCAGCGCGCGCGTCCAGCACCGTGAAAGCCGGCCGCGACAGGTTGGCCAGCACGGCGTCGGCGTCCACGGTTTCGACCAGCGGAGCGCCCGCCGCCGCCTGGCCGGCCGGCACGGCCGGCGGCGCATCGGTGCCGACCGGCAAGCCGGCCGCCGTCCAGGCCTGCCAGCCGCCATCCAGCACGGCGACGCGCTCGTGCCCCAGCCAGCGCAGCATCCACCACAGGTGCGCGGCGAACATGCCGCCGCTCGCGTCATAGGCCACCACCAGGGTCTGGGGGCCGACCCCGTGCGCGGCCATCAGCGCGGCCAGGTCGGCGCGCGCGGGCAGCGGATGACGGCCGTTCTTGCCGGTGCGCGCGGCGGCCAGCTCGGTTTCGTGGTCCAGGTAGCGCGCGCCGGGAATATGGCCCTGCTCGTAAGCGCGCCGGCCGGCCGCGTGGTCCGCCAGGTCGTGGCGCACATCGAAAATGCGCAAATCCGGCGCCTGCAGCCGGGCGGCCAGATCGGAAGCGGAAATCAGCGTCGTCGTCATGCGAAGGCTCCTTGCGGAAACGGATTGGGGAAACCGGCGCCCGGCCGGCGCGGCGTCAGGTTCCTGCGGGCGAGCGCATGGTGCGCCACACCGACAGCAGGCCGGCCGCGATGATCAGGCCGATGCCCGCCCAGGCCAGGCCGTCGAGGTGGTCGCCCCACAGGCCCATGCCCAGCAGGGCGGCAAATATGATCGTGGTGTACTGCAAGGCGGCCGTCAACAGGGCAGATCCCGCTCCAAATGCGCGGGTCATGGCCAGTTGCCCGAACAGGCCCGCCACCCCCACCCCGCCCAGCGCGGCATAGCCGAGCAGGTCGGCATAGCCCCAGCCTTCCAGGGCGAATCCGGCCAGGCTGCTCAGGCACACGCCCAGGGAAAAGAACAGCACGGTGCGCCATTCGGGCTCGCCGATGCGGCCGAGCTGGCGGATCTGCATCATCGCCACCGCCGACATGGACCCGGCACCCAGGCCGAACAGGGCCGCCAGCCATTGATCGTCATTGATGCTCGGCCGGAGCACGGCGATGACGCCGCCGAACCCGAGCGCCACCGCCGCGATGCGCACCGGATCGCGCTGCGCGCCGCCCCAACCGAGCATCCAGCAGGCAATGAACAGGGGCGCGGTGTAGTTCAGGCTGGTGGCGGTGGCCAGCGGCAGGTGCGACAGGGCAAAGAAGCCCAGCCACATGGAGGTCACCCCCGCCACGTTGCGCCACAGGTGCAGGCGCCAACTGGTGGGCACGATGGACTGGCGCGCGGCGCGGGCCCAGACCAGCAGCAGGATCACCGAGGGAAAGCCCCGGAACAATACGATCTGGGGCAGCGAAGCGCCGTGCTCGGTGGCCAGCTTCACGAACGACCCCATTACGGCGAACATGGCGGACGCCAGCAACATCCAAAGAGCCTGCATGGGGCGGAGAGACGAAAAAAGAGAAGGGAAATAGGGGAAAGCGATACTATACTCCGGGTCCGGAAAGCCTACCGTCCCCGACGGGGAACCGCCCCGCCGCGCGCCGGTCGAAACAGGCGCTCATCGCTCGCAGAGGAACACAACAAGCATGAAACGCATCTTTCTGTTCATCGTCACCAACCTGGCCGTCGTGGTGGTGCTGTCGGCTACGCTGCGCATCCTGGGGGTGGACCGCTACATCACGGCGCAAGGCATCAACATGCAGGCGCTGCTGATCATGTCCGCCGTCATCGGCTTCACCGGCGCCATCATCTCGCTGCTGATCAGCAAGCCCATGGCCAAGTGGAGCACCGGCGCCCAGGTCATCGACCCGAACGCCCCGCGCGGCCAGCGCGAGGCCTGGCTGCTCGACACGGTGCATCAGTTGGCCGATCGCGCCGGCATCGGCCGTCCCGAGGTCGCCATCTACGAAGGCGCTCCCAACGCCTTCGCCACCGGCGCGTTCAAGAACGACTCGCTGGTCGCCGTCTCGACCGGCTTGCTCGACAGCATGACCGAAGAGGAAGTCGCCGCCGTGCTGGGCCACGAGGTCGCCCACATCGCCAACGGCGACATGGTCACCCTGACCCTCATCCAGGGCGTGGTCAACACGTTCGTGGTGTTCCTGGCGCGCCTGGTCGGCTATTTCATCGATCGCGCGGTGTTCAAGAACGAACGCGGCGTGGGTATCGGCTACTACGTCACCGTGCTGGTCTGTGAAATCATCTTCGGCATCCTGGCTTCGATCATCGTGGCCTGGTTCTCGCGCCAGCGCGAATACCGCGCCGACGCCGGCTCGGCCCAGCTGATGGGCTCGCGCGAGCCCATGATGCGCGCGCTGGCGCGCCTCGGCGGCATCGAGGCAGGCGAGCTGCCCAAGTCGTTCGAGGCTTCCGGCATTGCCGGCAAGGGCGGGCTGGCAGCCATCTTCGCCTCGCACCCGCCCATTCCGGCCCGCATCGCCGCCCTGCAGCACATGCGCGTGGCCTGACGGCCATGCCGGGGCGGCCGCGCGGGGCCGCCCCATCCCGCCTCAGTCCAGCGTCAGCACCGTGGCGCCCGTGGTCTTGCGGGCGGCCAGCGCGGTCTGGGCCTGGCCGGCCTCTTCCAGCGGGTAGCGCTGGTCAATGCGCACCTTGATCTTCTTTTTCAACACCAGGTCGAACAGCTCGCTGGCCGCCGCGTTCAGTTTCTCGGGCGTGTTCACGTGCAAGCCCAGCGACGGGCGCGTGACGTACAGGCAGCCCTTCTGGTTCAGCGTGGCCAGGTTCACCCCGGACACCGGCCCGGAAGCGTTGCCGAAGCTGACCATCAGCCCGCGCGGCTCGATGCAGTCCAGCGAGGTTTCCCAGGTGTCCTTGCCCACCCCGTCATAGACCACCGGCACTTTCTTGCCGCCGGTCAGCTCGAGCACGCGCTCGACCACGTTCTCGCGCGAGTAGTCGATGGTCTGCCAGGCGCCGTTGGCCCGTGCCAGCGCGGCCTTCTCGGGGCTGGAGACGGTGCCGATCAGCTTGACGCCCAGCGCCTTGGCCCACTGGCAGGCGATCAGGCCCACACCGCCGGCGGCCGCGTGAAACAGGATGGTCTCGTTGCCCTGCAGGCGGTAGGTCTGGCGGAACAAATACTGGACGGTCAGCCCCTTGAGCATCAGCGCGGCGGCCTCGTCGAAAGCCACGCCCTTGGGCAGCTTGACCACCTGCGCCGCGGGCACGTTGCGCGCCTGCGCATAAGCCCCGATGGGGCTTTGCCCGTAGGCCACGCGGTCGCCCTTCTTCAGGTGCTTCACGTCGGCGCCCACCGCCTCGACCACGCCGGCGGCCTCGAATCCCAGGCCGTGCGGCAACGGATGCGGGTACAGCCCGGTCCGGTAGTAGATGTCGATGAAATTCAGCCCCGCCACGTGCTGGCGGATGGTCACTTCGTTGGCCGCGGGCGGCGGCACCTCGACCTCGACCACCTTGAGAACTTCGGGTCCACCGTGCTGCTCGATGCGTACTGCCTTCACGAGATTGCTGGCCATGCCGGCCTCCTTTTGTGTGTTGAATACCCAGACTGACTGAGCGGCTCGACGCCGCAGAAACTGTTTGCCATCCCGCCCTCAACTGCCGGCGGCGGCCGGCCGGCCCATCAGGACGAACACGCCCGACAGCACCAGCGCCGTGCCGGCAAGCTGCCAGATCGTGATGGGCTCGTCCAGCAGCCAGGCCGCCAGGAACAGCACCGATACCGGCCCCACCATGCCCAGCAGCGACGCGGTGGGTGCGCCGATGAGGGCCACCGCCCACATCAGCATGAATACCGGCACCACCGTATTGAGCGTGGCATGCAGAATCGAATAACCGTAGACGCCGGCCGGCTGCACCAGCATCGACGGCGGATGGACGATGAAGAACTGGATGACACAGGCCACGCACGAGACCAGCATCGCATAGGCCACCAGCCGCGTAGCGCCAACCCGCTTGACCAATTCGCCGGAGCAGATCAGGTACACAGCATAGCTGAGCGCCGAGCCGAAAATGAACAAGGCCCCGAGCGGCACATGGGAACCGGCGCCCTCGGCCAGGTCCTGGGCGAACACCAGGATGACGCCCAGGTATGACGCCACCATCGCCACCCACTGGCGCGGCGTCACCGGCCGCTTCAGCCACCAGGCCGACAGCAGCACCACCAGCGTGGGCGACAGGAACAGGATGAGCCGCTCGAGGCTGGCCGAGACATAACGCAGCCCGAGGAAATCGAGAAAGCTCGAGAAGTAGTAGCCCAGCAGGCCGAGCAGACAAAGCTGCACCCGCTCGCGCGCGGTCAGCACCGGCAATTCGCCGCGCGCGGCACGGCGCGCCTCGCGCCAGGCCACCAGCGCGAAAAAGGGCATGGCGAAGAGCATCCGGAAGGCGATCAGCGTGACAGCGTCGATACCGTACTGGTAGGTGAGCTTCACCACGATGGCCTTGGCGGCAAAGAGCACGGCGCCCAGCGTCGCCAGGAAGAAGCCGAGTGCGCGCGTGGAAAGGAAAGCGAAGGGGCGGGACTCGGCGGCGCGATTCATGCGATGATTTTATATTTTCCAGCGCCGGCCGGCTGGCCGCACGCCCCGTCTCGCACCTGCCTCTCGCATGACCCGCCAACGCGCCCTAGCCTATATCCATATTGCAGCCGTACTGTTCGGCCTGACCGGCGTTTTCGGCGAACTGATCCAGGCCGGCGCGGCCGTGATCACCCTGGGGCGCGCGGCTTTCGCGGTCATCGCCCTGGCGGGGTTCGCCCGCCTGCAGCGCCGCCCCCTGTTCCGCGCGCTCACCCCGGCCCAGTTGTTCGTGCTGGTCGTCGCGGGCGGCCTGCTGGCCGCCCACTGGGTCACCTTCTTCATCTCGGTCAAGACCGGCGGCATCGCCATCGCCACGCTCGGCTTCGCCAGCTTCCCGGCATTCATCACCCTGCTCGAGGGCCTGCTGTTCCGCGAGCGCGTACGGGCCGCGGAATGGCTGCTGCTGGGCCTGGTGAGCGCCGGCCTGGTGCTGGTCACGCCGTCGTTCGATTTCGCCGACCGAGGCACCATCGGCCTGGCCTGGGGCATACTCTCGGGCCTCTCTTTCGCCTTGCTGGCGCTGACCAACCGGCGCTCGGCGGTCGGCCTGGACGCCATGCAGGTCGCCTGCGGCCAGAATATCGTCGTCGTACTGGCCCTGCTGCCCTTCGCCGCCGCCCAACTGCCCCTGCTGCCCGCGCTGGACTGGCTGTGGCTGGCACTGCTGGGCATTTTCTGCACCGGCCTGTCGCATTTCCTGTTCGTTTCCAGCCTGACCCGCCTGAATGCGCGCAGCGCCGGGCTGGTCATCGCCCTGGAACCAGTCTACGCCATCGGTTTCGCCTGGCTGCTGTTCGCCCAGCAGCCGACCCTGCGCATGATGCTCGGCGCCGCGCTCATCGTCGCCGCCATCGTCTGGTCCGGGTTGCGCAAGGCGCCGCACTGAGCGCGCCAAGATGCCTTGACAATATCTGCCTAGGCAATAAAATGGCGGGCATGAATCCGCCCCGCCCTCCCGCTACGTCCGATGCGCCGGTCCATTATCGCGGCAATTTCCGCTGCATGACGGACGACAACGTCGGCTTCGTCATCAAGCAGGTATACAACTCGCTCAACCGCATGCTTGACCTGGAGATGGCGCCGCTCGACCTCACCGCCATGCAATGGCGCCCCATCGCCATGGTGGCGCGCGGCAGCGCCGACACCCCCGCCGAACTGGCGCGCCTGCACGGCGTCGACACCGGCGCCATGACGCGCACGCTGGACCGCCTGGAGGCCAAGGGCCTGCTGCGCCGCGTGCGCAGCCAGGAGGACCGCCGCGTAGTCAAGATCGAGCTCACCGAACTGGGCCAGGAAAAGGCCAGGGCCATTCCGGCCAATATCGCGCGGGTGCTGAATCACCACCTGCGGGGGTTTTCCGCCGACGAACTGGCCCAGCTCAAGCACCTGCTCGGCCGCATGCTGGCCAACGGCTCGGCCGGCGGCGTGCCCGATTCCTGAGCGCCGCGGCGCGCGTCCGCCCGACCCTGCGCCCAGCCGGGGAATTCCCGGTCCTTGCCCGGCATTGCGCCATAATAATTGCCTAGTCAAATACAGTTTGATCAACCATTTTCAGCAAATCGTCAGGATGAAACTTGCAATCCCCGTGATCCTGCTGCTGGCCCTGGGGGGCTGCGCATCGATGGACCCCGCCTCCGAGCCGGTGGCCCAGCTCGACGCGGCCCGGCTCGGGCTGCACGGCCAGTCGGTCACCTGGCCCGACACCCAATGGTGGCGCCGCTACGGCGATCCGCAACTGGACGCGCTGATGGAGGAAGCGCTGGCCAGCAATCCCTCCATGACGGCGGCCCAGGCGCGGCTGGCGCAGGCCAACGCGGCGGTGCGCGGCGCGCGCGCGCCCCTGTTCCCCCGCGTCGACGCCAATTACGACCTCACCCGCCAGCACCTGCCCGAAAAATACATCTACCAGCCGCCCATGGCCGGCGGCGTCAGCTCCGACAACCGGCTGGCGCTCGATTTCAGTTACGAGCTGGACTTCTGGGGCAAGAACCGGGCGCGCCTGCGGGCAGCCGTATCGCAACAGGCCGCCGCCGAAGCCGAAACCCAGGCTGCCCGCAACGTGCTGGCCCGCGGGGTAGCGCGCAGCTATCTCAACCTGCAGAACGCCTTTGCCCAGCATCAGGTGCTGCAGCGGATCCTCGAACAGCGCGCCGATGTCCTGAAGCTCACACGTGGCCGCCAGAACGCCGGCCTGGATACGCAGGTCGAAGTCAAGCAGGCCGAATCGTCGCTGGCGGCAGCCAAGGTGGAACTGACCCAGACCGAGACGACCATCGCACAACTGCGCAACCAGGTCGCGGCCCTCGCCGGCGCGGGTCCCGAGCGCGGCCAGCAATTACAGCCGGTCGCCTTGACGGCGCCGGCCGGCGTGCTGCCCGACTCGGTGCCGCTCGACCTGCTCGGTCACCGTGCCGACGTCACGGCGGCGCGGTGGCGCGCCGAAGCCGCCCGGCACGAGATCGAGGCCGCCCGCGCGGCGTTCTACCCCAACGTGAACCTGGTGGCCTTCGCCGGCTTCCAGGCCATCGGCACGGGCAACCTGCTGGAGGCCGGCAGCCGCACGCTGGGCATCGGCCCGGCGATCACGCTGCCGATCTTCCATGGCGGCGAACTCAACGCCAACCTGGCCGGCCGGCAGGCTGACGCCGACCTGGCCGTTTCCGACTACAACCAGAGCGTCCTGGACGCCGTGCGCCAGACGGCCGACGCGCTCGATGCGCTGCGCCTGCTCGACCGTGAACAGGTCCAGCAGCACGAGGCGCGCGCGGCGATCGACGCCGCCTATGAGCTGGCAGTGCAGCGCTATCGCGCCGGCATGGGCAACTACCTGACCGTGCTGGTCGCGCAGACCGGCGTGCTGACCCAGGCGCGGCTGGACACAGACCTGCGCTTCCGCGCCTACCAGCTCGACGCCGACCTGGCCTATGCGCTGGGCGGCGGCTATGCGCCGCCCGCCCCGGCCCCCTCTTCTTCACACTGACCGACCCGGACCCCGAAGTCATGACCGCAACTCCCGTAGCCAATCCCGCACGCAAACGCATGCTGCTGATCGCCGCCGGCGTCTTCATCGCGCTGGCGGTCTTGTATGCCATCTGGTGGGCGCTGTTCGGTTCCCGCGTGGAAAGCACCGACGATGCTTACGTACACGGCAACCTGGTGCAGATCACCCCGCAGGTGCCCGGCACCGTCATCGCCATCGAGGCCGGCGACACCGAACACGTCGAGGCCGGCCAGCCGCTGGTCCGGCTCGACCCGGCCGACGCCGAGGTGGTGCTGCAGCAAGCCGAGGCGCAACTGGCCCAGACGGTGCGCCAGGTGCGCACGCTGTACGCCCAGAACGACTCCCTGGCGGCCGACGTCGAAGTGCGCCAGGCCGACATCGAGCGGGCCCAGGCCGACCTGAACCGCGCGCAAACCGATTTGCAGCGCCGCCAGGCCCTGTCCAAATCGGGCGGCGTCAGCGGCGAAGAACTCACCCACGCCCGCACCGCCCTGAAATCGGCCCAATCCGGCCTGGCACAAGCCAAGGCGGCGCTGGCCGCCGCCCAGGCGCGCCTGGTGACCAACCAGGCGCTCACCGAAGGCACCACGGTGGCCGACCACCCCGACGTGCGGCAGGCGGCCGCCCGCCTGCGCGACGCCTGGCTGGCGCACTCGCGCACCGTGCTGCCGGCGCCGGTCGACGGCCTGATCGCCCGCCGCAGCGTGCAGGTGGGGCAGCGCGTGGCGCCGGGCGCCACGCTGATGAACGTCGTGCCGCTCGACCAGGTCTGGGTCGAGGCCAACTTCAAGGAAGGCCAGCTGCGGCGCATGCATCCTGGCCAGGCCGCCACGCTGACGGCCGACATGTACGGCAGCTCGGTCACCTACCACGGCACGGTGGTGGGGCTGGACGCCGGCACCGGCAGCGCCTTCGCGCTCCTGCCGGCGCAGAACGCCACCGGCAACTGGATCAAGGTCGTGCAGCGCGTGCCGGTGCGCATCGAGCTCGACCCCGAGGAACTGAAAGCGCACCCGCTGCGCGTCGGCCTGTCGATGGAAGTCGAGGTCGATGTCAGCCAGGACGGCGACCAGCTCGCGCCGCTGCCGCAGCGCCATGAGCCGGCCTGGTCCACCAAGGCCTTCAGCGACACCCAGGCCGAGGCCGATGCGCTGATCGCCAAGATCATCCGGGCCAACCTGGCATCATGAGTACCGCCGCCCGATCCCAGGCCGGCGGCGCCCCGCCGCCGCTCGAGGGCGCGACCCGCATCATCGGCTCGGTCGCGCTGTCGACCGCGGTGTTCATGAATGTGCTGGACACCTCGATCGCCAACGTCTCCATCCCCACCATTTCGGGCGACCTGGGCGTCAGCACCAGCCAGGGGACCTGGGTCATCACCTCGTTCGCGGTCGCCAATGCCATCACCGTGCCGCTGACCGGCTGGCTGACGCAGCGTTTCGGCCAGGTGCGGCTGTTCCTGGCCTCCACGCTGCTATTCGTGCTGGCCTCCTGGCTGTGCGGGTTCTCGCCGTCGCTGGAGGCCCTGATCGCATTCCGCGTGCTGCAGGGCGCCGTGGCCGGGCCGATGATCCCGCTGTCGCAGGCCCTGATGCTGGCCAGCTTTCCCAAATCCAAGGCGGGCATGGCCCTGGCGGTGTGGTCCATGACCACCCTGGTCGCGCCCGTGGCCGGGCCGCTGCTGGGCGGGTGGATCTCGGACAACTACACCTGGCCGTGGATCTTCTACATCAACGTGCCGGTGGGCCTGCTGGCCGCCTGGATCAGCTGGCGCGTCTACCGCGACCGCGAATCGGCCACCCACAAGCTGCCCATCGACAAGCTCGGCCTGGTGCTGCTGGTGGTCTGGGTGGGCGCCCTGCAGATCATGCTCGACAAAGGCAAGGAGCTGGACTGGTTCGCCAGCCCCGTCATCCTGGCGCTGGCCATCGTGGCGTTCGTGGCGTTCGTGTTCTTCCTGATCTGGGAGCTGACCGACGCCCATCCAGTGGTGGACCTGCGTTTGTTCAAGCAGCGCAACTTCACGGTCGGCGCGCTGACGCTGGCGGTGGCCTATGGCGTATTCTTCGGCAACGTCGTGCTGCTGCCGCTATGGCTGCAGAGCAACATGGGCTACACCGCCACCTATGCGGGCCTGGTGACCGCCCCGGTAGGCCTGCTGGCGATCCTGCTCACGCCCATCGTCGGCAAGATGCTGGCCACGCGCGACCCGCGCCAACTGGTCACCGTGGCGTTCCTGATCTTCGCGGTGGTGTGCTTCATGCGGGCGGACTTCAATCCGCAGGTCGACATGCGCACGCTGATGATCCCCACCATTGTGCAGGGGGCGGCCATGGCGGCCTTCTTCGTGCCGCTGACCTCGATCACCTTGTCCGGCCTCGAGCCGTGGCGCATCCCCGCCGCATCGGGCCTGTCGAACTTCCTGCGCCTGACCGCCGGCGCATTCGGCACGTCGATCGCCACCACCGTATGGGAGAACCGGGCGTCGCAACACCACGCCCGCCTGACCGAGATCGCGGCGCCGGGCCACCAGCCGTTCGACCAGGCCATCGCCACGCTGCAGAACAGCCTGGGCATTTCGCACCAGGAAGCTATCACGCGGCTGGATGGCATGATCAACACCCAGGCCTTCACCATGTCGGCGCTGGATGTGTTCTATGCGTCCGGGGTGATCTTCATCCTGCTTACCGGCCTGGTCTGGTTCGCCCATGGCCGCGACAAGGCCGCGAGCGGCGGTGGCGGCGCCGCCGAAGCGGCGGCCGGCGCGCATTGACCCGTCGCCAGGCGCCGCCAACAGTCGGCCCGGACGTAGATTGCGATGTCGCAGGCGTGGCTGCGATGGTGCAGGTGCCAGACACCCTCGGGGTGTCTGGCACCTTCTTAGGGCAAGCAGACAGTCAGCCCCGCGCCACGACTTCGGCGATGGCCTTGCCGACGTCCACCGTCGAGGCATTGCCCTTCATGTCGCGCGTGCGCGGCCCCTCGGCCAGCACTTTTTCGATGGCGCTCACCACGACTTGCGACGCTTCGGGGTAGCCGAGGAAGTCCAGCATCAGCGCACCGCTCCAGATCTGGCCGATCGGGTTGGCAATGCCCTTGCCATAGATATCGGGCGCCGAACCGTGCACCGGCTCGAACAGCGACGGGAACTTGCGCTCCGGGTTCAGGTTGGCCGACGGCGCGATGCCGATGGTGCCGGTGCACGCCGGCCCCAGGTCCGACAGGATGTCGCCGAACAGGTTGGACGCCACCACCACATCGAACCAGTCGGGGTGCTGGACGAAATGGGCGCACAGAATGTCGATGTGGTACTTGTCCCAGCGCACGTCGGGATAGCGGCTGGCCACATCTGCCACGCGCTCGTCCCACCACGGCATGGAAATCGAAATGCCGTTCGATTTGGTCGCCGCGGTCAGGTGCTTGCCGCGCTTCTGGGCCAGCTCGAAGGCGAATTTCAACACACGGTCGGCGCCCACCCGCGTGAACACGCTTTCCTGGATGACGACCTCGCGCTCCGTGCCGGCAAACAGCCGGCCGCCGCTGTTGGAATACTCGCCCTCGGTGTTCTCGCGAACGATGAAGAAATCGATGTCGCCCGGCTTGCGATCCGCCAGCGGCGACGGCACGCCCGGCATCAGGCGCACCGGACGCAGGTTGATGTACTGGTCGAAATCGCGGCGGAAGCGGAACAGCGAACCCCACAGCGCCTCATGGTCGGGCACCGTGGCGGGCCAGCCGATGGCGCCGAAGAAAATCGCCTCGTGGCTGCCGATCTGCGTGGCCCAGTCGTCCGGCATCATCTTGCCGTGCTTGGCGTAGTAGTCGCAACTCCAGTCGAAATGGTCCCATTGAAAGTCGATGCCGAAGCGCGTCGCCGCGGCGTCCAGCACGCGCAGCCCCTCGGGCACCACTTCCTTGCCGATGCCGTCGCCGGGAATCACGGCAATCTTGTGCTTGTTTCCTGCCACCAGTATTCTCCAAATGAGTCTGAACCGATTCAGCGCGGCCGCGCGCCGGGAGGGTGATTCCCGGCGCGCGGCCTCGGCGTCAGTTTATCTCTGTATACCGGTCGGCGCCGAGCGCCCCCTGGACGCCCGCCCTACACGATGCGCGAATACTGCGCCTGCGTGGTCCGTTCGCGCAGGTGCCGGTCGAAGACCATGGCCACGGCCCGCACGAAGTACCAGCCCATGTCGCTGACCCGCAGGCCGTCCGGCGTAAGGTGGACCAGGTCCATGGCTGCAAGGTCGGCCAGCCCTTGCAGCTCGGTGGAGAAATACTGCTCGAAGACGATGCCATGGGCCCGTTCGGTCGCGCGGAAATCCAGCCCGCCTTGGCACATGATGGCCATGATGACCTCGCGGCGCAGCAGGTCGTCGGCGTCGAGCTCCAGCCCGCGTTCGACCGCGAACCGGCCGTTCTCGATGTGCGCGTAATAGTCGTCGAGGTTTTTGGCGTTCTGGCTGTAGGTGGCGCCGACCCGTCCGATGGCTGACACGCCCAGCGCGATCAGGTCGCAATCCGGCTGGGTGCTGTAGCCCTGGAAGTTGCGATGCAGGCGCCTCGCGCGCCGGGCCTGCGCCAGCGTGTCGTCATGCAGCGCGAAGTGGTCCATGCCGATGTAGTCGTAGCCCGCATCCAGGAACCGGCCGATGGCCAGGCCAAGCAGGCCGACGCGGGTTTCGCCGTCGGGCAGTTCCGCCGGCAGGATGCGCCGCTGCGGCTTGAAGCGCTGCGGCAGATGGGCATAGCCGTACAGCGCGATGCGGTCCGGCCGCAGGCCGCATACCTGTTCGAGCGTGCGGGCGAACGAAGCCAGCGTCTGCAATGGCAGCCCGTAGATCAGGTCCATGTTGATCGAGGCGAAACCCGATTCGCGCGCGCTGAGCACCAGGTCGCGCACGCTGTCGTAGGACTGCACGCGATGCACGGCGCGCTGGACGGCGGGGTCGAAATCCTGCACGCCGAGGCTCAAGCGGTTGAACCCCAGCCCGGCCAGGTGCGCCAGCCGCTGCGCCGTGGCCGTGCGCGGATCGACCTCGATCGAGATTTCGGCATCCGGCAGCAACTGGAAATGGCGGCGCAGCACCGCCATCAGGCGCTCGAGCCCGGCGTCGGACAGGAACGTGGGCGTGCCGCCGCCGAAGTGCAATTGCGACACCGGCTCGGCATGGCCGATCAGGCGCGCATGCAGGGCCATTTCGCGCTCGAGGGCGTCCAGGTAGCGGGCGGCGCGCTCCTTGTGGCGCGTGATGACCTTGTTGCAGGCGCAGTAGTAGCACAGCGATTCGCAAAACGGGATGTGCACGTACAGCGAAAGCGGCCGCGCCCCGGTGGTGGCGACCTCCTGGGCGCGCCGGGCCAGGGCCTGCCGGTATTGCGCCTGGCCAAAGCCTTCGTGGTAGCGGTCGGCGGTGGGGTACGAGGTATAGCGCGGCCCGTTCTTGTCCAGCCGGGCGAGGATATCGCGCGATAAAGGCAGTTTTCGGGAGTTCGGCCCCGGAGCGTGGCGCGCCGTGGAAGATGGCGGGGCGGGCGGTTCGGACGGCGGCTGGGAGGAACGGGACGGAAGACCCGGACAGGCGCCGGCGGAAAGAGGGGATTGCATGCCTCCCATTATCGGAAACCGCCCTCGCCAAGAGCTTGATTTAGCGCAAATATTTGGCAATTGAACGCTGCGCTTGCGTCGCATCAAGCACCGGCGGATTGCCCGGCCGGCACGCTTCCAGACCACATCATGTAGTAGTAGGCTACCAGTACCCACACTACATGAAGTATATCGACATGATTCCCCAGCAAATCCTCAAGCGCGACGGCCGGGTCGTCGATTTCGACGCATCCAAGATCGTCCAGGCCATCGCCGCGGCAGGCAACGCCACCGGCGAAATCGATGCAACGCGCGCCGGCATGCTGGGGGCCCGGGTGATCGACCGCCTGGCGGACCAGCCCAGCCCCGGCATCGAAACCATCCAGAACCTGGTCGAGGACACCCTGGTCGATGCCGGCCACTGGCGCACCGCGCGCGCCTACATCGTCTATCGCGAAAGCCACGCCCGCCTGCGCTCGCTGCGGCATACGCTGGTCGACGTCGAAAGCGCCATGGAAGAATACCTCGACCAACGCGACTGGCGCGTCAATGCCAATGCCAACCAGGGCTATAGCCTGGGCGGGCTGATCCTCAACGTGGCGGGCAAGGTCACGGCCAACTACTGGCTTTCGCACGTCTACAGCCCGCAGGCCGGCCAGGCGCATCGCGACGGCGACATCCACATCCACGACCTGGACATGCTCAGCGGCTACTGCGCCGGCTGGTCGCTGCGCCAATTGCTCACCGAAGGGTTCAACGGCATCCCCGGCAAGGTGGAGGCCACGCCGCCGCGCCACATGTCGGCCGCCATCGGCCAGATCGTCAATTTCCTCGGCACCCTGCAGAACGAATGGGCCGGCGCCCAGGCGTTCAGCTCATTCGATACCTACATGGCGCCGTTCGTGCGCCGCGACCAGATGCGCTACGCCGAGGTCAGGCAAGCCATGCAGGAACTCATCTACAACCTCAACGTGCCAAGCCGCTGGGGCACCCAGACGCCCTTCACCAACCTCACCTTCGACCTCACCTGCCCCGCCGACCTGCGTGAGCAGGTCCCCTACATCGGCGGCGAGGAAATGCCCTTCAGCTACGGCGACCTGCAAGCCGAGATGGACATGATCAACCGCGCCTACATGGAAGTCATGATGGCCGGCGACGCCAAGGGCCGCGTCTTCACCTTCCCCATCCCCACCTACAACATCACGCCCGACTTCGACTGGAACCACCCCAATACCGAGCTGCTGTTCGAAATGACGGCCAAGTACGGCCCGCCCTACTTCCAGAACTTCCTGAACTCGGACCTGGAACCGCACATGGTGCGCTCCATGTGCTGCCGCCTGCAGCTGGACCTGCGCGAACTGCTCAAGCGCGGCAACGGCTTGTTCGGCTCCGCCGAGCAAACCGGGTCGGTGGGCGTGGTCACGGTCAACTGCGCGCGGCTGGGCTACCTGCATGCCGGCGACGAAGCGGCGCTGCTCGAACGGCTCGACACCCTGCTCGAGCTGGGACGCGACGTACTCGAAATCAAGCGCAAGGTCGTCCAGCGCTACATCGACCAGGGCCTGTATCCATATACCCGGCGCTACCTGGGCACCCTGCGCAACCATTTCAGCACGCTGGGCGTGAATGGCATCAACGAAATGGTGCGCAATTTCAGCGGCGACGCCTACGACCTCGCCTCGCCCGAGGGCCACGCCATGGCGGTCCGCCTGCTGGACCACGTGCGCGCCCGCATGACCGAATTCCAGGAGTCCACCGGCCATCTGTACAACCTCGAGGCCACGCCGGCCGAAGGCACCACCTACCGCTTCGCGCGCGAAGACCGCAAGCGGTGGCCCGACATCCTGCAAGCCGGCACCGACGCGCAGCCGTACTACACCAACTCCAGCCAGCTTCCGGTGGGCTACACCGACGATCCCTTCGAGGCGCTGGCCATGCAGGAAGCGCTGCAGGGCAAGTACACCGGCGGCACGGTCCTGCACCTCTACATGAACGAAGCGGTGTCGTCCGCCGCGGCCTGCCGCCAACTCGTGCGGCGCGCCCTGGAGAACTTCCGGCTGCCCTACATCACCGTCACCCCGACGTTCTCGATCTGCCCGACCCACGGTTATCTGTCCGGCCGGCACGAGTTCTGCCCGAAATGCGATGCCGAATTGCTCGCCAGGCAAGCGGCATGCTGCAGCTAGGCGCCGTCCGGCGCCTGTGCGGGCCGGCCGGCCCGCACACCCTCTCATCCAAGGAGCCACCATGCAAGTCCTATCTCCCGAAACCCCCGCCCGCACCGCGGTCCAGCTCGACGACAGCCAGCGCGTGCGCTGCGAAATCTGGACCCGCGTCATGGGGTATCACCGCCCGGTCGCCTCGTTCAACACCGGCAAGCAAGGCGAATTCAATGAGCGCCGCTTCTTCAGTGAACGGCACGCCGCCTGAGCCCCTCGGCGCGCGCGCGGGGCGGCCTTCGATACCGCTCGCCGTGGCGGGCGTCCCGCATGGCGCCCCCCGCATCGGCGGCCTGGTGCCCTACTCCAGCGTGGACTGGCCGGACATGCTGGCCGCCGTCGTCTTCATCGCGGGATGTCCCTGGCGCTGCAGCTATTGCCACAATCCGCACCTGCAGTCCCGCGCCGGGCGCTACGCCTGGAACGATGTGCTCGGATTCCTGCGCGGGCGCCAGGGCCTGCTCGATGCGGTCGTGTTCTCCGGCGGCGAGCCGCTGGCCGAGCCGCGCTTGCCGGACATGGTGCGCGCCGTCCAGGCCATGGGGTTCCGCGTCGCCCTGCACACGGCCGGCATCTATCCGGCGCGCCTGCGCGCTCTCCTGCCACGGCTGGACTGGGTCGGACTCGATATCAAGACCGATGCCGCTGGCTACGACGCCCTGGTCGGACGCTCCAACAGCCATGCCACGACGCAGGCCTGCCTGGACGCGCTGCTGGCGGGCGCGGTCGAATTCGAATGCCGCACCACCTGGAGCCCGGAATGGCTTGGCGAACCGGAACTGCTGGCATTGGCGCGTGCGCTCGCCGCCCGCGGCGTGCGCCAGTATGCCGTGCAGAATCATCGCGCCACGCCGGACGCCCCGCCCACGGCGCGATTGAGCGCCGCCGCGCTGGGCGAGCTCGAGGCGCTGTTTCCGTGCTTCTCCTATCGCTAGGGCATCGTAAATAAGTCCTAGGTTTCCATTGATCTCGCGCAATACAGGGCCGCACAGCATGCCCTACCGTTGCGCCATTGCCCAGAATAGGGATTTCTTTTCCATGTGGTTCAAGACTCTGACGCTCGCCGGCCGCGAGCTGCTGCCTATCGTCCAGGGCGGCATGGGCGTGGGCATCTCGGCTCACCGCCTGGCCGGCGCTGTCGCGCGGGAGAACGCCGTCGGCACCATTGCCAGCGTCGACCTGCGTCATCATCACCCGGACCTGCTCGAACAAACCATCAAGTGCCGCGACCGCACCGCCATCGACCAGGCCAACTGCGTGGCGCTCGATCGTGAAATCCGTGCCGCGCGCCAACTGTCCGGCGGCCGCGGCCTGATCGCCGTCAACGTCATGAAGGCGGTGCGCGATCATGCGGCCCTGGTCCAGCAAGCCTGCGAAAGCGGCGCGGACGCCATCGTCATGGGCGCAGGCCTGCCCCTGGACCTTCCCGAAATGACGGCAGGCCACGACAAGGTCGCGCTCATCCCCATCCTGTCGGAAGCCCGCGGCGTCGGCATCGTGCTCAAGAAGTGGCTGAAAAAAGGTCGCCTAGCCCCGGCAGTCGTCATCGAGCATCCCGGCCATGCCGGCGGGCATCTGGGCGCCACCAAACTATCCGAACTGCGCGAAGAACGCTTCAGCTTCGGCCGGGTATTGGCCGAATGCCGGGCCATATTCGACGAGCTCGGCCTGAACCGCGACGCGCCCAAGCTTATCGTGGCGGGTGGCGTCGGCAGCCATGAAAAAGTACGGCATTGGCTGTCCAACGGCGCGGACGCGGTGCAAGTGGGCACGGCCTTCGCCGTCACCGAAGAAGGCGACGCGCACCGGAACTTCAAGCAAGTGCTGATCGATGCCGATCCCTCCCAATTGAAGGAATTCATCAGCGTGGCAGGCCTGCCCGCGCGCGCCGTCGCGACCCCATGGCTGACACGTTACCTGCGCCAGGAAAAACGCCTGCAGGAGCATGCCAAGGCCGATCCGCGCCGCTGCACCCAGCGCATGGACTGCCTGACCCAATGCGGCTTGCGCGACGGCATCGCCAAGTTCGGACAGTTCTGCATCGACCTGAAACTGGCTGCCGCGGTCCGGGGGGAAATCGACCGGGGCCTGTTCTTTCGCGGCGCTTCCAAACTGCCTTTCGGCAATGCCATACGTCCGGTGCGCGAGCTCATCGATTACCTGCTGCATGGCAGCATGCCGGCGCATCCCTCCGCGGTTGCCGATGCATCACTGGCCGCTCCTTGAGGCCCGGCGCCCCGCCACGGGGCGCCGTGTCATTCACGCCGTGCAGCGGCGCCCTGCCGCAGGTTTTGCGCGGCATCCAGCACGGCCTGCCACACGGCGGCATTTTCTTCTTCCGTGCAGTCCCGGTGATACCGTTTGACCGCGCCGTGCTCGTTGAGCAACAGGTGGCGGTCCGGGCGAACACCAGCTTGCGCCAGGCATGCCTTCACGCATGCGAGCACGCAACCATCGAGCGCCAGGATGGGCCGCCCGCTGCGCGCCCGTTTCACCAAGGACGGCACGCCGCCGCCCACGCCGCTGATGCAGGACATTTCGGCCATGCCCGAGCGGTCCAGCGTGACGGCGAGCCGATTGGCCAACTGCGCCACGCTGGAGCAGCCGGAACACGCGTACACGAGGGGCAGCGACGCTTTCGACATGGAAGCCGCGATCAGCGATCAAGCCGGGCCGCTGGCACGGCGCAACCACGCAGGGCGGTCGGCGGCGTCCAGCCAGTTCTTCACGATAAGGCCGAGCTCGGTGTCGCCGGCGATCCGCAGGCGCCTTTGAAAGAACAATGTGTCGGCATCGGAAGTGCCCCGCATGAGAGCGAGGAAGTCGCCGAACACCGCGCCCAGCTCCAGATCGGCGTCGGTTGTCCATAGCGGCCGGAAACGGCCATGCCGGCACGTAAAGCAGCTGCGCAACCCGAGGTCGTCGACGCTGATGGCAAAGCGCTTGCCTTCGATTTCGGACGGCGGGACCAGCCACTTGAACAGGCGGGCCACTTCCAGGCCCAGCACGAAATGCGCCGAGACCAGCGGCGGCGGCAGCAGGCGGTCGAGCGCGGGCAGGAGGGAGGAATGGCGTTTCATCGTGAGGTGCCTATCAAATCGATACCGGCCTGCCCATGCCAGTAGCCGTTGCAGCGACCGATGCCGGCGGGCGGCGAAACCGGCCGGGGCTGCCGGCCATGGCGGATGTCGTCCAACGCGGCGATGGCGTCCAGGGTGCCCTGCGAATGAGGGCTGACGCGCAGGACGTCGACCTGCATGTCGGCCAGCTCGGCGCCATGATCGAGCAAGTCCAGGCAGGCCGCGGATTGGGTCTGGATGCCGTTGATCGCGAGAAAATCCTGGGATTCCCGCGTGCGCACGCACAGGCCGTCCGGGTAATCGATGCAGCGGAACTCGCAGGCATCCTTCTTGAGCCGGAAATGCCGCGCCGTGAAGCAACGCGCCGAGAAGGCCAGGGGCAGGCGGCCCCAGACCATCACCTCGGCCTGCATCCCGGCCGGCCGATCCTGCAGCAGGCGCCGCAGGGATTGCCGGTCCATTTCGATCGGGGCGACAAAGCGCATCGCCCCTTGCGCCGCCAGCCAGGCCAGCGTGTCGCCGTGGTAGACATTGACATGCGGGCCAGCCACGAAATGGCGTCCTTTCAGATGGCGCAAGGCGCCGATCTCGCCGGCCTCGACCAGGAAATCATCGTTTTCGCACCAGCGCCGCAGCGCGTGCGCATCGGCACTGGTTTCGATCAGCGTCTGGCTCGACAGGACTACCGTCTTGCCGGCATCGCGCAGCGCCCGCGCCAGCTCGAGCCAGTCGGCGGCGCGCAGTTCGTGGCGCCGGCTGCAGACCGTTTCGCCCAGGTAGACGACGTCCACCGGGGTGTCGATGAGCCCGGCGTAGAAATCCAGCACGGTTTGCCTGGGCCAGTAATACAACAACGGGCCCAGCGAAATTTGGTACGGCATGGTGGTCATTTCCAGGGACGATCGAAAGCGCCTTGCGTGACCTGGGACCCTTCGGCGTGGCGGGCCAGCGCGGCCAGCCAGTCCGGCTTGACGGAGTAGCGGGCGGCGTCGGCGTGCACGGCATCCAGGGCAGCCCGCAATGTACTTACCACCTGGGCCACATAGGCCGGGCTGCGCTGGCGGCCTTCGACCTTGAGCGCTGCCACGCCCATGGCGTGCAGCGCTGGCAACAGCCCCAGGGCGTTCAGGCTGGCGGGTTCCTCGAGGGCGTAATCGGCCGTGCCTTCGACCTCGAAACGCCCCTTGCAAAGCGTGGGGTACGCTGCCGGCTCACCGGGCGCGTAGCGGTCGATGAGAATGCCGTTGAGGCGGGCATCCATGCGGCCGCCGGTGTCGACCCAGCGAACGGCGTGCGCCGGCGAACAGACTCCCTTGTTGTTGGGAGAATCGCCCGTCGCGTAGGACGACAGCAGGCAACGGCCCTCAGCCATGACGCACAGGCTGCCGAAGCCGAACACTTCGATCTCGACAGTGGTCTGGGCGCAGATCTTGCCGATCTCGGCCATGGTGAGCACGCGTGGCAGGATGACCCGGCTGATGCCGAATTGCTCGCGCATGAATTCGATGGCGTCGACGTGGGTCGCGGAGCCCTGCACCGACAGGTGCAGGCGCAGTTCGGGATAGCGGTCGCGCGCGTACGCCAGCAGGCCCGGGTCGGCCATGATGACCGCATCGGCCTGCAGCGCATGCGCGGCGTCGACCGCAGCGCGCCATTCCTGGCTGCGCCCGGCCTGCGGGAAGGTATTGATGGCGAACAGCACCTGGCGGCCCATGACGTGCGCCTGGTCGACACCGGCGCGGATATCGCTTTCGGTGAAATTGAGCCCGGCGAAGTTGCGCGCGTTGGTGGCATTCTTCAGCCCCAGGTAGACCGCGTCGGCACCGGCGTTCAGCGCAGCCTTCAGGGCCGCCAGGCTGCCGGCGGGCGCCACCAGGCCGATGGGGGTCGTTCGGATTTCCATGCCCGGCAGTGTAGGAGGTGGTCCTACTTTTTTGCCTTGTCGCAGATCAAGCCGGCTCGGCCGCCCGTCCCCAGGGACCAGCACTGGCCCGCCGGGATCCATTCACAGCACTGTCACCCTTGTGACCCAGACTGTGCGCACTGCAAACGTCCGCGTCCATTGAACATGGCCAATCGAATTTCCCGCCGTCGCTTCCTGCGCAATGCCGCGGGCTCCCTGACCGCCGCCTCGACCCTGGGGCTCGCCGCTTGCAGCAGCGGCGATGACGACGATAACCAGCCCGGCGTCGCCTTCAACCACGGGGTAGCCAGCGGCGATCCCATGGCCGACCGCGTGATGCTCTGGACGCGCGCCACGCCGAGCCGCGACGGCACGCTGACGCTGGCATGGGAAGTGGCCGAAGACGAAGCCTTCAGCCGCATCGCCGCCAGCGGCGAAACCACCACTGACAGCATGCGCGACTACACGGTCAAGGTCGATGCGCAGGGTTTGCAGCCGGCAACGACCTATTGGTATCGCTTCGCGCACGGCGATACCCTGTCGCCCACCGGGCGCACCCGCACGCTGCCGACGGGCTCCGTGGCGCAAGTCCGGCTGGGCGTGTTCTCGTGCTCCAATTTCCCGGCCGGCTACTTCCACGTCTATGCGGAGGCCGCCAGGCGCGGCGACCTGGATGTCGCCGTGCATTTGGGCGACTACATCTATGAGTATGGACGAGAGGGTTACGCCTCGGGGCAGGCGGCCGACATGCAACGCCAGGTATTGCCCGAGCGGGAAATCCTCTCCCTGTCCGACTACCGCCAGCGCTACGCGCAATACCGCGGCGATCCCGATTTGCAGGCCCTGCACGCGGCCATGCCCATGATTGCAGTGTGGGACGACCATGAAGTCACGGACAATACCTGGAGGGATGGCGCGGCCAATCATCAGCCCGATACTGAGGGCGACTTCGAGTTGCGCAAGGCGGCTGCCATCCGCGCCTACCATGAATGGCTGCCCACGCGCGAGCAGCAGCCGCTGAACCAGGTGTTCCGCCGCTTCGACTTTGGCGATCTGCTGTCGCTGCATATGCTCGATACCCGCATACTGGCGCGTGACCGGCAACTGGCGCTGGAGGCTTATTTGCCCGAACTGCTGGGCAATCCCGATGCGCAGGCCGGCCTCGACCAGTTCATCACCAAATTCAGCGCCGACGTGGGCGCGGCGGATCGCCAGTTGCTGGGCGCCCGGCAGGGGCAATGGCTGCGCGCGGGCCTGGCCGAATCCCGCGCCACCTGGCAGGTACTGGGCCAGCAGGTATTGATGACGCCAGTGCAGTTGCCGTTGCCGGTATTGCTGGGAATGCTCTCGGCGGCAGGCAGGCTTGGCGACGTGGCGGTGCCCGCCCATCTGCTGGCCAGCCCGGCCCAATACGTCAACCTGCTGCAACGCCAGGCGGCCGGCGATCCGACCCTGACCGAGGCCGAGCGGGCCTTGCTGGCCCTGCCCTGCCTGCCCTACAACCTGGATTCCTGGGACGGCTACTGGGCGGCCCGCGAGAGCGTCCTGGCCGCGGCGCGCGACCTGGACCGCAACCTGGTGGTGCTGGCCGGCGATACGCACAACGCGTGGGCCGGCGAGCTGCGCGACATGGCAGGCACGCCGGTGGGGGTCGAGTTCGCGACCGCGTCTGTCTCGTCGCCGGGCTTCGAGGAATACCTGGCCGGCGCGGGTACGCCGGCCGAGCTGGCGGCGCTCGTGACGGGGCTGACCAACCTGGACAATCTGCCGCCCATCGGCCGGAACTGGGCAGGCAGCCTGAAGTATGCCGAAACCAGCCTGCGCGGATATTTGGTGCTTACCGTCACACACGAGGCGGTGCGCGCCGACTGGCACTATGTCGACACAGTCAAGCAGCCGCAATATACCGCCACGCCCGGGCATGGCCTGCGCAGCCTGCCCGGCCGGGGCAACCGCAAGCTGCTGCCGGCCTGATCGGGCGGGCAAGCCGGCTCAGTAGCCGCGGTCGCGCTCCACCACGCCGGTGAGCGGTTCGCCGCGCATGAAGCGGCCGATCTTGTCGGCAACCTGCGCGATGGTCTGGCGCCGCAGGCTCAGCGCGGCCACATGCGGCGTCACGGTCACGCGCGGATGGCTCCAGAAGGGATGTCCCTGGGGCAGCGGCTCCTGGCGGAACACGTCCAGCGTCGCGCCGCTGATATGCCCCGAGTCGAGCAACGCCAGCAGGTCCTCCTCGACCAGATGGTCGCCGCGCCCCATGTTGACCAGGTGGGCTCCGGGCAAGAGTTGCCGCAGCGTATCGCGGCGCATGATATCGCGGGTTTCGGGCGTGAGCGGCAGCGTATTGACCAGCACTCGGGTGCGCGCCAGGAACGCCGGCAATTGATCCGCGCCGGCAAAGCCTTCGACGCCGGCCGGCACTTTGCCGCTGCGGGACCAGCCCGCCACCGGGTAATCGAGCGCGGCCAGGACCTGGGCGACGCGCGTGCCCATCACGCCGGTTCCCAGCACGCCAATGGGCCACTGGGCGCGATCGAGCTCCGGCAGGGGCTGCCACTGGCCGGCCCGCTGCTGCGCGACATAGGCATCGAACTGGCGGCTGGCCCGCACCACCGCCCAGACGGCGTACTCGGCCATCTGCACCGCCATGCCCGCATCCTCGAGCCGCACAACCGGCAAGCCGGGCGGCAGCGAAGGCAGCCGGAACAACGCGTCGACGCCGGCGCCCAGATTGAACACCGCGCGCAGCTTGCGTTCGCGCTGGAACAGCGCATCGGGCGGCGTCCAGACCACCGCCACGTCGGCATCCTGCACGGGCAGGTCCGGCCGCCACAACACGACTTCGGCGCCCGGCAGTGCCGCCGCCAACGGTTCGATCCATTCGTGCTGGGAAATTTCATGGCTGGAAGCAAAGACGATTTTCATGCGCGCAGATCCCCCGGCGGTCGTGAACCAATGAAAGCAGGCGTGCGCCGCCGCGCACGCCTGGACCCGTTGATGATATAACAGCCTGACAGGCGCCCGGCGCATCGCCCCGCCGCTTTCTCAGGTCGAACCCATGAGCTCACTGACCCAGACCCAGCAACGCGACGTCCAATACCAACTGCATCCCTACACCAACGCCGTCACGCACCAGCGCACCGGCCCCATCGTCATCGACCGGGGCGAAGGCGTGTATGTCTACGACGACCAGGGGCAACGCTACCTGGAAGCCATGGCGGGCCTGTGGAGCGTGGCCGTGGGCTTCGGCGAGCAGCGGCTGGTCGACGCGGCCGCGCGCCAGTTGCAAAAGCTGCCTTATTACCACACGTTCACGCACAAATCGCATGCACCGGCCATCGAGCTCGCCGAACGCCTCATCGGCTATACCGGCGGCCGCATGGCCAAGGCGTTCTTCACCAACTCGGGGTCCGAGGCCAATGACACCGTGATCAAGCTGGTGTGGTACTACAACAATGCACTGGACCGCCCCGACAAGAAAAAGATCATCGCGCGCCTGCGCGGCTACCATGGCGTGACGGTCGCATCCGCCAGCCTGACCGGCCTGCCGGGCAACCACAAGGGCTTCGACCTGCCGCTGCCACGCATCCTGCATACGGCGTGTCCCCACCATTACCGCCACGGCCAGCCCGGCGAATCGGAAGAAGACTACGCCACCCGCCTGGCCGGCGAGCTGGAGGCGCTGATCCTGCAGGAAGGGCCGGACACGGTGGCGGCTTTCATCGGCGAGCCGGTCATGGGCGCGGGCGGCGTCATCGTGCCGCCGCGCACCTATTGGCAGAAGATCCAGGCGGTGTGCCGCAAATACGACGTGCTGGTGATCGCCGATGAAGTCATCACCGGTTTCGGCCGTCTGGGCCAGCGGTTCGGCAGCGACGTCTTCGGCATCGAGCCGGACATGATGGTGCTGTCCAAGCAGATCACGTCCTCATACCAGCCCCTGGGCGCGGTATTGCTCAATGCCAAGGTGGCCGACGTCGTGTCGGCCCACAGCGGCAAGCTCGGCACGTTCGGTCACGGCTACACCGCCAGCGGCCATCCGGTGGCCACCGCGGTGGCCCTGGAAAACCTGGCCATCATCGACGAACGCGGCCTGATCGAGCACGCCGCCGAAATGGGCCAGCTGATGCAACAGGAATTGCGCGCGCTGGCCGGCCATCCGCTGGTGGGGGAAATCCGCGGCGTGGGCCTGATCGCGGGCGTGGAGTTGGTAGCGGACAAGAACACCCGGCAGCCATTCGACCCGCTGGGCAAGGCCGGCGCCCATGCTTACGAACGCGCCCATGCGCACGGGCTGATCGTGCGCGGCATCCAGGACACCGTGGCTTTCTGCCCGCCCCTGGTGATCGAGGCCGACCAGGTGCGCGACATGGTGCGGCGTTTTGCCGCCACGCTGGACGACGTCAGCGCGTTCGTCGCGGCCTGAGGAGTTGCCCGGCGGCCCGTCCGGCGCCGCCGGCCCGCCTTCCCTAGCGCCGCCGCGACCCCAGCAAGGATCCCAGCACGCCGCGCACCAGTTGGCGCGCGAACGTGCGGGCCGTGCTCTTGACCACCGACTGCACCACGCCGTCGCGCCTGCCGCCGCGCGGGCCGGTGGAGCCGAACAGCACGTCGTTCAGGCCATCCATCAGGCCGCCGGATCCGGCCGGCTGGGTGGGCGTCTGCCCGGCCTGGCCCGGCGCCGAAGCGCCCGCCTCGGCCGGCGCTTCGGCGCTGGCGCGAGCGGTCAGTACTTCGTAGGCCGACTCGCGGTCCACCGACTGGGCGTATTTGCCCGCCATGGCAGGGTCCTGCAGGGCCTGACGCTCGGCGGCTGTGGCCGGGCCGATGCGGCTGCCCGGCGGCAGGATCCAGGCCCGCTCGGTCGGCGCGGGCCGCCCCTTCGCGTCGAGCAGCGACACGAGCGCCTCGCCCACTCCCAGCTCGGTGATGGCGGCCTCGATGTCCAGCCCGGGGTTTGGCCGCATGGTCTGGGCCGCAGTCTTGACGGCCTTCTGGTCGCGCGGCGTGAACGCGCGCAGTGCATGCTGGACCCGGTTGCCGAGCTGGCCCAGGACCGAATCCGGAATGTCGAGCGGATTCTGCGTCACGAAATACACCCCCACGCCCTTGGAGCGCACCAGCCGCACCACCTGCTCGATCTTGTCCAGCAAAGCCTTGGGCGCATCGTCGAACAGCAGGTGCGCCTCGTCGAAAAAGAACACCAGCTTGGGTTTGTCGGGATCGCCGACTTCGGGCAGCTTCTCGTAGAGATCGGCCAGCAGCCACAGCAGGAAGACTCCGTACAGGCGCGGCGACTGCATGAGCTTGTCGGCGGCCAGGATACTGACGATACCGCGTCCCTGGGCATCGGTGCGCATCAGGTCGGCCACGTCCAGCATGGGCTCGCCGAAGAACTGCTGCGCGCCCTGGGACTCCAGCGTCAGCAGGCTGCGCTGGATCGCGCCGACCGAGGCCGAAGACACGTTGCCATAGCGCGTCTTCAGCTCGGCGGCCCGGTCGGCCACATTCTGGAGCATGGCGCGCAGGTCCTTCAGATCCAGCAGCAGTTGCCCTTCGTCGTCGGCGACGCGGAACACCAGCGTCAGCACGCCCTCCTGGGTGTCGTTGAGCTCGAGCATGCGCGACAGCAGCAAGGGCCCCATGTCCGATACCGTGGCTCGCACCGGCAGGCCCTGCTCGCCGAATACGTCCCACAGCACGACCGGGCTGGCGCCCCAGGCGGGCTCGGGCAGCCCCAGCGTGGTCAACCGCTCCTGCAGCTTGGGCGAGGCGGCGCCCGCCTGGGAGATCCCGGTCAGGTCGCCCTTGACGTCGGCCATGAACACGGGCGTCCCGATGCGGGAGAACGCCTCCGCCAGCACTTGTAATGTAACGGTCTTGCCGGTGCCCGTGGCGCCGGTGATACAGCCGTGGCGGTTGGCCAGCGCGGGCAGCAGCGCCAGGCTGGCCTTGGCGTTCTTGGCTATGACGAGGGGGTCGGGCATGGCAGCTCTCCAGGCAGCGCAAAAAAGGTGCCCCAAGTGTAGAGCGAGCGACGCCGATTGTGCGCGCGGCCGCAACCAGGGGGGCCAAGCACGGTAAAATGCCATTTTTGCCGACATCATCTTCTGGGAAACCATGGCCGGACACAGCAAATGGGCCAATATCCAGCACCGCAAGGGGCGTCAGGACGCCAAGCGGGGCAAGCTCTGGACCAAGATCATCCGTGAGATCACCGTCGCGGCACGCGCCGGCGGCCCGGATCCCGACAGCAATCCGCGCCTGCGCATGGCCTGGGACAAGGCCACCGACGCCAACATGCCCAAGGACAACATCCAGCGCGCCATCCAGCGCGGCGCGGGCGGCGCCGACGGCGACAACTACGAGGAAGTCCGCTACGAAGGCTACGGCATCGGCGGCGCGGCGGTCATCGTCGACTGCATGACCGACAACCGCACCCGCACCGTGGCCGAGGTGCGCCATGCCTTTGCCAAGAACGGCGGCAACCTGGGCCAGGAAGGGTCGGTCGCCTTCATGTTCAAGCATTGCGGCCAGTTCGTGTTCGCCCCGGGCACCTCCGAGGACGCGGTCATGGAAGCCGCCCTGGAGGCCGGCGCCGAGGACGTCGCCACCGATGACGAAGGCGTCATCGAAGTCATCAGCGCGCCGAGCGATTATGCTGCGGTGCGCAACGCATTCGAGGCGGCCGGCCTGAAAGCCGAGGTCGAAGGCATCGTCATGAAGCCGCTGAACGAAACCGAACTCACCGGCGACGACGCCGCCAAGATGCAAAAGCTGCTCGACGCCCTGGAAGCCCTGGACGACGTACAGGAAGTCTATACCACGGTCGTATTCGACGAAGCGCAATGACCCGTCACCGGCGCGGCGGAAGGCGCCGCGCCGAACCTGTACGCCATGCGTGCTGCGGCATCGTCATGGCCATTTTAGAAAGCAACCCGACATGAAACTCCTGGTTATCGGTTCCGGCGGCCGCGAACACGCCCTCGCCTGGCGACTGGCCCGCTCTCCCCGCGTGCACAAAGTGTTCGTCGCGCCCGGCAATGGCGGCACCGAGCACGGCGACCTGCTGCAGAACGTACCGCTCACCAGCCCCGAGGACCTGGCCGATTTCGTGCAGCGCGAGGGCGTATCGCTGACGGTGGTCGGCCCCGAAGCGCCGCTGGCGGCCGGCGTGGTCGACCTGTTCCGCGCCCGCGGCCTGAAAATCTTCGGCCCCACCAAGGCGGCCGCCCAACTGGAAAGCTCCAAGGACTACGCCAAGGCCTTCATGGTGCGCCATGGGATCCCGACCGCGCGCTATGAAACCTTCACCGACCCGGCCCAGGCGCACGCCTACATCGACCAGCAAGGCGCGCCCATCGTCATCAAGGCCGACGGCCTGGCCGCCGGCAAGGGCGTGGTCGTGGCGGCCGACCTGGCGCAGGCGCACGCGGCCGTGGATGCCATGCTGGGCGACGGCAGCCTCGGGCAGGCCGGGGCCCGCGTGGTCATCGAGGAATGCCTGGTCGGCGAAGAAGCCAGCTTCATCGTCATGTGCGACGGCCGCAACGTGCTCGCCCTGGCCACCAGCCAGGACCACAAGCGCCTGCAGGACGGCGACGCAGGCCCGAACACCGGCGGCATGGGCGCCTATTCGCCGGCGCCGATCGTCACGCCGGAGCTGCACCACCGCATCATGCGCGAGATCATCCTGCCCACCGTGCAGGGCATGGCGCGCGACGGCATCCCATACACCGGCTTCCTGTACGCGGGCCTGATGATCGCGCCGGGCGACGACCCCGACCGCCCCATCAAGACACTGGAATTCAACTGCCGCATGGGCGACCCGGAAACCCAGCCCATCATGATGCGGGTCAAGAGCGACCTGCTCGACGCCCTGGAACACGCCGTCGACGGCACACTGGACCAGGCCGATATCGTCTGGGACCGCCGCACCGCCCTGGGCGTGGTGCTGGCGGCCCACAATTACCCAGGCACGCCGCGCACCGGCGACGTCATCAGCCCGCTGCCGGCCGAAACGGAAGACTGCGCCATTTTCCATGCGGGCACCCGCCTCGAGGACGGCCAGCTCAAGACCGCCGGCGGACGCGTGCTGTGCGTCACCGCCCTGGGCGACTCGGTGCGCATGGCGCGCGAGCGCGCCTACGAGGCCGTCGACGGCGTCCACTTCGACGGCCGCCAGTATCGCGGCGACATCGGCTGGCGCGCGCTCAAGCCCTCGCAGCAGAAGGCCAAGCCGCAGGCCTGACCATGCAGGCAGCATCGATGAACGCGATCCCCGTTTCCGACGTCCGCGCCTACCTGGCCGGCCTGCAAGCGCGCATCGTCCAGGCCCTGGAACAGGCCGGCGGGGAAAGCTTCCGCACCGATACCTGGCAGCGGCCGGAAGGCGGTGGCGGAGTGTCGCGCCTGATTGAAGGCGGCCAGTTCCTGGAACGTGCCGGCGTGCTGTTCAGCCACGTGCAGGGCACGCGGCTGCCTCCTTCGGCCAGCGCCCACCGCCCGGAACTGGCCGGGCGGTCATGGCAGGCCATGGGCGTGTCCATGGTGCTGCACCCGCGCAACCCATACGTGCCCACTACGCACATGAACGTGCGCATGTTCGTGGCCGCCGCCCGGCCGGACCACGACGAAAGCGACGTCTTCTGGTTCGGCGGCGGGCTCGACCTCACCCCGTACTACGCCTTCGAGGACGATGCCCGGCATTTTCACCGGGCCTGCCGCGCCGCGCTCGAGCCGCACGGCGCGGAGTACTACCCTCAATACAAGCGCTGGTGCGACGACTACTTCTACCTGAAGCACCGCAACGAAATGCGCGGGGTTGGCGGCATCTTCTTCGACGATCTCAACGAACCCGGGTTCGACGCCTCGTTCGCGCTGATGCGCTCGGTCGGCGACGCCTTCCTGCCGGCCTATCTGCCTATCGTCGAGCGTCGCCGCGACATGCCGTACGGGCAGGCGCAACGCGACTTCCAGGCCTACCGCCGCGGCCGCTACGTGGAATTCAACCTGGTGTTCGACCGCGGCACCCTGTTCGGGCTGCAGTCCGGCGGCCGCACCGAATCCATCCTGCTGTCGATGCCACCCATGGCGCAATGGCGCTACGACTGGCATCCGGCCCCTGGCACGCCAGAAGCCGCGCTGGCCGATTTCCTGCAGCCACGGGACTGGGCATGAAGCGCATCGGCCTGCTGGGCGGCAGCTTCGACCCCATCCACCTGGCCCATATGGCGCTGGCGCGTACCGCGCTGCGCGAACTGCGACTGGCTCAGGTGCAGTTCATTCCGGCGGCCAACCCGTGGCAGCGGGCCCCGTTGCGGGCCGCGCCCGAGCACCGGCTGCGCATGATCGAGCTGGCCATCGACGGCGAAGCCGGCCTGGCCGTCAATCCCATCGAGCTCGAGCGCGGCGGCGCCACCTATACCATCGACACGCTGCGCGCCCTGCCCGCGGACGTCCAGTATGTGTGGCTGCTGGGCGCGGATCAGCTCGCCAATTTCTGCACCTGGAATCAGTGGCAGGAGATCGCCGCCCTGGTCGACCTGGCCGTGGCGACCCGGCCCGGCTCTCCGCTGGCGCCGCCCGGCGAGCTGGCGCAGTGGCTGGCCGCGCACGGGCGTGGCCTGCAGGCGCTGCCGTTCGCGCCAATGGACGTGTCGGCGTCCGACATCCGCGCCCGTCTGGCGCGCGGCGAATCCACCTCCGGCCAGTTGCCGCCCCAGGTCGCTCGCTACATCGCCGACCACGGCCTGTACCAGTGAATCGGCCGGCCGGCTGTCCTGGCCGGGTTATATTTGAGAACATGGATATACAAAAACTGCAACGCGCCGTCATAGACGCCCTGGAAGACGTCAAGGCGCAGGACATCCGGGTCTTCAACACCACGCACCTGACCAGCCTGTTCGACCGGGTGGTGATCGCCAGCGCCACCTCGAACCGCCAGACCCGCGCGCTGGCTTCCAGCGTCGCCGACCGCGGGCGCGCGCTCAAGCTGGCCGGCATCACCGTCGAAGGCGAGGATACTGGCGAATGGGTCGTGGTGGACCTGGGCGATATCGTGGTGCACATCATGCAGCCCGCCATCCGCCAGTATTACAACCTGGAGGAAATCTGGGGCGACAAGCCGGTGCGCGTCAAACTGCTGCCCGGCTCGACTCGTCCCGGCGCGGCGGACAGCGGATTCGACGACGAGGACTGAGCCGGCGTGAAGCTGATCGTCATCGCCGTGGGCAACCGCATGCCGGCGTGGGTCGAGACGGCCTGGAACGACTATGCCAAGCGGCTGCCCGCTGACTGCGCCCTGGAACTGCGGGAAGTCAAACCCGAGCCCCGCACCTCCGGCAAGACGCCGGCACAGATGATGGCGGCGGAAGCGCGCCGCATCGAAGCGGCGGTTCCCGCCGGCGCCTTGCGGCTGGCGCTGGATGAGCGCGGCCGCGACCTCACCACCATGGCCTTGTCGCAACGGCTCGAGCAATGGCGCGCCAGCGGCCGCGATGCCGTATTCCTGGTGGGCGGGCCCGACGGCCTGGACCAATCGCTGAAAAACGCCTGCGATGGCCAGATCCGGCTGTCATCGCTGACCCTGCCGCACCCGATGGTACGCGTCGTGCTGGCCGAACAGCTCTATCGCGCCTGGGCCATCCTGGCCAACCACCCCTATCATCGCGCCTGAGGCTGCCCATGGCCCCTGTCACGGATCCCGCGCCGCTGCTCTATCTGGCCTCGGCCAGCCCGCGCCGGCACGAGCTGCTGACCCAGATCGGCCTGCCCCACATCGTCCTGGACGTGCCGGCCCCGCCCGGCGAGGATGAGCCCCAGCATCCGGGCGAGGCAGCCGCCGACTATGTCCGGCGCACCGCGCGCGAAAAAGCCGAACGGGCCGGCCTGTGGCTGGCGCACCGGCAATTGCCCATCCTGCCGCTGCTGGCCGCCGACACGAGCGTGATCCTGCAGGGCCAAGTCCTGGGCAAGCCGGCCGACCGGGCCGATGCCATCGCCATGCTGCGGCGCCTTTCCGGCGCCACGCACCAGGTGCATACGGCAGTCGTGCTGGGATACGGCGGGACGCTGCGCGAGGCAGTGTCGATCTCCGAAGTGCGCATGCGGGAGTTGTCCGCCAGCGATATCGAGCGCTATTGCGATAGCGGCGAGCCATACGGCAAGGCCGGCGCCTATGGGATCCAGGGTCTGGCCGGCGCTTTCGTGGCCCATCTGTCCGGCAGCTACACCGGAGTCATGGGCCTGCCCCTGTTTGAAACCGCCAATCTATTGCGTCTGGCGGGCGTCCATATACCCTGAATCAGCGCGGCCGCGGTGCCTGCAGTACCCGAAAGCAGGCCTGCGCCACCTGGGACGGCGAGACCAGCTGGATATCGACCTGCCCCGAGTCCGGATACACGGCCTCCGTGTAGGGTCGCGCCCAGAACCATTCGGGGTTGGCTTCATTGAACACCCCGACATAAGGCACGCAGGCCCCCTGCCCGATATGCGACGGCCCGCAATCGTTGGCCACGATCAGCCGCGCGTCCAGCATCAGCGCCGCCAGCTCCGCCACCGAGCGGCCGCTGACCAGTTCGAAGTCCGGCCGGTTGAGCGCCTGCAAGGCCGCCTGCTCGACAGTTTCCGCCGGGCCCAGCACGAAGCTGAAACGGGTCTGGGGGCCAAGCCGGGCCTTGAGCAGGTCGGCCAGCGCCACGAAGTTGGCCACTCCCCAGCGCTTGAATTCGCCATCGCCGCCACCGGGGATCATCACGATATCCGCTGGCGGCGACGGCTGCTGCGCCAGGGTCGCGATGCGCTCGAAGCAGGCGCGCGCCGCAGCTTCCGGCTGCACTGGCCGGTAGGTGCCAAGCATCAACAGATTGGCCAGCCCGATGTATTCATTGATGTCCTTGCGCCAGGCGTGCGACCAGGCAAAATCGAGCATGCGGCCATTCTGGAAACCCAGGCGCACCTTGGGCCTGCGCAGCAGGCTGATAATGCCGTAGCGTTCACTGCTGTGGTGCAAATACACCGCCATGTCGGCTCGCCAGGGCATGGCCCTGGCGGCGTCAAGCAGGCTTTCGGCCTGGACGTACTCGTCTACCCAGGGCAGCGCCAGATAATATCCCGACACCGCGTGCTGTCCGACTACCCGCAGCGTGGCTTGCGGCCACCATTGTTTTAATTGATATAGCGCGGGAAACGAGACGATCTGGTCGCCAAACTTGGCCCGGCTGCGAATATAGACAACGACGTCTTCCATAGGCACCGTATTAATTTCCGGTAATGGAAATCCGGATGGTGCGCGATTCTAGCCCAAGGGCGGCAGGGTAATTCTAGGGAATTATGAACAAATGGTTAGATTTTTTTCAGCCATCGACGCGCCGCCCCTGTCTGCTGGATCGTTTTCGAGGCCTGCCCCCCCCAAAAGCAAAACCCCAGTGAGGGATGCTCACTGGGGTTTTGGGGGATAAGAGCCTGACGATGACCTACTTTCACACACGGATGTGCACTATCATCGGCGCGAAGGCGTTTCACTGTCCTGTTCGGGATGGGAAGGAGTGGGACCACCTTGCTATGGTCGTCAGGCGTAGCGGGTTGGGCGCAGGCCTGTGGCCGGCGCCCCAATTCGGAAGAAGCACATCGCGCCCGGGATGGGGCGAGGGTTATGAAGTTTGTTTGAACGGCACTTGAATGCTACGCGCTCATACCAGGTCTATAAAACCCGCAGAGTTATAGGATCAAGCCGCACGGGCAATTAGTATCGGTTAGCTCAACGCATTACTGCGCTTCCACACCCGACCTATCAACGTTCTGGTCTCGAACGACCCTTCAGGGGGGTCAAGCCCCCGGGATACCTAATCTTCAGACGAGTTTCCCGCTTAGATGCCTTCAGCGGTTATCTCTTCCGTACTTAGCTACCCGGCAATGCCATTGGCATGACAACCGGTACACCAGAGGTACGTCCACTCCGGTCCTCTCGTACTAGGAGCAGGCTCCGTCAAGTATCCAACGCCCACGGCAGATAGGGACCAAACTGTCTCACGACGTTTTAAACCCAGCTCACGTACCTCTTTAAATGGCGAACAGCCATACCCTTGGGACCGGCTACAGCCCCAGGATGAGATGAGCCGACATCGAGGTGCCAAACACCGCCGTCGATATGAACTCTTGGGCGGTATCAGCCTGTTATCCCCAGAGTACCTTTTATCCGTTGAGCGATGGCCCTTCCATTCAGAACCACCGGATCACTATGTCCTGCTTTCGCACCTGTTCGACTTGTCAGTCTCACAGTCAAGCACGCTTATGCCATTGCACTATCAGCACGATTTCCGACCGTACCTAGCGTACCTTCGAACTCCTCCGTTACGCTTTGGGAGGAGACCGCCCCAGTCAAACTGCCTACCATGCACTGTCCCCGATCCGGATAACGGACCAAGGTTAGAACCGCAAACAAACCAGGGTGGTATTTCAAGGACGGCTCCACCGAATCTGGCGACTCGGTTTCTGCGCCTCCCACCTATCCTACACAGGCCGGTTCACAGTCCAATGCAAAGCTACAGTAAAGGTTCATGGGGTCTTTCCGTCTAGCCGCGGGTAGATTGCATCATCACAAACACTTCAACTTCGCTGAGTCTCAGGAGGAGACAGTGTGGCCATCGTTACGCCATTCGTGCAGGTCGGAACTTACCCGACAAGGAATTTCGCTACCTTAGGACCGTTATAGTTACGGCCGCCGTTTACCGGGGCTTCGATCAAGAGCTTGCACCCCATCACTTAACCTTCCGGCACCGGGCAGGCGTCACACCCTATACGTCGACTTTCGTCTTGGCAGAGTGCTGTGTTTTTAATAAACAGTCGCAGCCACCGATTCTCTGCGACCCCATCGAGCTTGGCGCGCAGGCGCCTCACCCTACCGGGGTATACCTTCTCCCGAAGTTACGGTATCAATTTGCCGAGTTCCTTCTCCTGAGTTCTCTCAAGCGCCTTGGAATATTCATCCCGTCCACCTGTGTCGGTTTGCGGTACGGTCTCGTACAGCTGAAGCTTAGAGGCTTTTCTTGGAACCACTTCCAATCACTTCGATCCACATGGGATCTCGTGCCACACCCTTGAATTACGCGCCCGGATTTGCCTAAAGCGCCTTCTCCAATGCAGCAACAGGGACATCCAACACCCTGATGACCTTCCGCGATCCGTCCCCCCATCGCACTGTACGACGGTGCGGGAATATTAACCCGCTTCCCATCAGCTACGCATCTCTGCCTCGCCTTAGGGGCCGACTCACCCTGCGCCGATGAACGTTGCGCAGGAAACCTTGGACTTACGGCGAGGGGGCTTTTCACCCCCTTTATCGCTACTCATGTCAGCATTCGCACTTCTGATACCTCCAGCAGCCTTTACAAGCCACCTTCGCAGGCTTACAGAACGCTCTCCTACCGCGTGTACAAAGTACACACCCGCAGCTTCGGTTTATCGCTTGAGCCCCGTTACATCTTCCGCGCAGGACGACTCGATCAGTGAGCTATTACGCTTTCTTTAAAGGATGGCTGCTTCTAAGCCAACCTCCTGACTGTCTATGCCTTCCCACTTCGTTTCCCACTTAGCGATAATTTGGGACCTTAGCTGGCGGTCTGGGTTGTTTCCCTCTTGAGTCCGGACGTTAGCACCCGGTGCTCTGTCTCCCAAGCTGGACTTGCGGGTATTCGGAGTTTGCCATGGTTTGGTAAGTCGCCATGACCCCCTAGCCATAACAGTGCTCTACCCCCCGCAGTCATACTTGAGGCACTACCTAAATAGTTTTCGGAGAGAACCAGCTATTTCCAGATTTGTTTAGCCTTTCACCCCTATCCACAGCTCATCCCCTAGTTTTTCAACACTAGTGGGTTCGGTCCTCCAGCACGTGTTACCGTGCCTTCAACCTGGCCATGGGTAGATCATCTGGTTTCGGGTCTACACCCAGCGACTGATTCGCCCTGTTCGGACTCGCTTTCGCTACGCCTTCCCTATCCGGTTAAGCTCGCCACTGAATGTAAGTCGCTGACCCATTATACAAAAGGTACGCCGTCACCCCATTAAGAGGCTCCGACTGTTTGTATGCATACGGTTTCAGGATCTATTTCACTCCCCTTCCGGGGTTCTTTTCGCCTTTCCCTCACGGTACTGGTTCACTATCGGTCGATCACGAGTATTTAGCCTTGGAGGATGGTCCCCCCATCTTCAGACAGGATTTCACGTGTCCCGCCCTACTTCTCTTACGCCTAGTTCCACCAGCCAGATTTCGTCTACAGGGCTATCACCTGCTACGGCCGGGCTTTCCATCCCGTTCGACTATCTGATTGGCTAAATCGTAAAGGCTACTCCGATTTCGCTCGCCACTACTTTCGGAATCTCGGTTGATGTCTGTTCCTCGAGCTACTGAGATGTTTCAGTTCACCCGGTTCGCCTCCACTGGCCTATGTATTCAGCCAGGGATACCGCTTGCGCGGTGGGTTTCCCCATTCGGACATCTGCGGATCAAAGCTTGTTTGCCAGCTCCCCGCAGCTTTTCGCAGGCTACCACGTCCTTCTTCGCCTGTGATCGCCAAGGCATCCACCATATGCACTTAGTCGCTTGATCCTATAACACTACCGTCTTATAGGACGCTGATATGTTTCGCGTTTGTGCCGTTCATAAGTTTCAAAGCTATCCCGATCCAACTGCGACCGGAATCTTGAGACTTGGAACTAAATCTATGCAATCACAACCCGTGCTCATTTTCATCGGCTCGCGCCAACTACTACATGAACACACTTTCGTTGTGCTTCTTCCTAATTGTTAAAGAACGATGTATAGCTTGCATTGGGCAAAACCCAACGCACAGGGCCGACTCGCAACCCTGGGCGTTGAACTCTAGCGCGTGGTGGAGGTGAACGGGATCGAACCGATGACATCCTGCTTGCAAAGCAGGCGCTCTCCCAGCTGAGCTACACCCCCGTATCCCCTCATCCGCGACCACTACCGGCCGCCGCCACAGGAAATACCTGGTGGGTCTGGTTGGATTCGAACCAACGACCCCCGCCTTATCAAGACGGTGCTCTAACCGACTGAGCTACAGACCCAAAAACCCTCTTCGGATCAGCAGTCAGGGTCGCGGCCCAGGGAGGACTCCCCCATCACCCAACGCCCGCAACCGATCCCGGCTACACATGTCAACAACCGATAAGCGTGGACGCTTAATAGTCCGCACTTCAAGCTCTTAAAGGAGGTGATCCAGCCGCACCTTCCGATACGGCTACCTTGTTACGACTTCACCCCAGTCATGAATCCTACCGTGGTAATCGCCCCCCTTGCGGTTAGGCTAACTACTTCTGGTAAAACCCACTCCCATGGTGTGACGGGCGGTGTGTACAAGACCCGGGAACGTATTCACCGCGACATGCTGATCCGCGATTACTAGCGATTCCGACTTCACGCAGTCGAGTTGCAGACTGCGATCCGGACTACGATCGGGTTTCTGGGATTGGCTCCCCCTCGCGGGTTGGCTGCCCTCTGTCCCGACCATTGTATGACGTGTGAAGCCCTACCCATAAGGGCCATGAGGACTTGACGTCATCCCCACCTTCCTCCGGTTTGTCACCGGCAGTCTCATTAGAGTGCCCTTTCGTAGCAACTAATGACAAGGGTTGCGCTCGTTGCGGGACTTAACCCAACATCTCACGACACGAGCTGACGACAGCCATGCAGCACCTGTGTTCCGGTTCTCTTGCGAGCACTGCCAAATCTCTTCGGCATTCCAGACATGTCAAGGGTAGGTAAGGTTTTTCGCGTTGCATCGAATTAATCCACATCATCCACCGCTTGTGCGGGTCCCCGTCAATTCCTTTGAGTTTTAATCTTGCGACCGTACTCCCCAGGCGGTCAACTTCACGCGTTAGCTGCGCTACCAAGGGCCGAAGCCCCCAACAGCTAGTTGACATCGTTTAGGGCGTGGACTACCAGGGTATCTAATCCTGTTTGCTCCCCACGCTTTCGTGCATGAGCGTCAGTGTTATCCCAGGAGGCTGCCTTCGCCATCGGTGTTCCTCCGCATCTCTACGCATTTCACTGCTACACGCGGAATTCCACCTCCCTCTGACACACTCTAGCCCGGTAGTTAAAAATGCAGTTCCAAGGTTAAGCCCTGGGATTTCACATCTTTCTTTCCGAACCGCCTGCGCACGCTTTACGCCCAGTAATTCCGATTAACGCTTGCACCCTACGTATTACCGCGGCTGCTGGCACGTAGTTAGCCGGTGCTTATTCTGCAGGTACCGTCAGTTGCCCCAGGTATTAGCCAGGGCCGTTTCTTTCCTGCCAAAAGTGCTTTACAACCCGAAGGCCTTCATCGCACACGCGGGATGGCTGGATCAGGGTTGCCCCCATTGTCCAAAATTCCCCACTGCTGCCTCCCGTAGGAGTCTGGGCCGTGTCTCAGTCCCAGTGTGGCTGGTCGTCCTCTCAAACCAGCTACGGATCGTCGCCTTGGTAGGCCTTTACCCCACCAACTAGCTAATCCGATATCGGCCGCTCCAATAGTGCGAGGCCCGAAGGTCCCCCGCTTTCCCCCATGGGGCGTATGCGGTATTAGCTACGCTTTCGCGTAGTTATCCCCCGCTACTGGGCACGTTCCGATACATTACTCACCCGTTCGCCACTCGCCGCCAGACCGAAGTCCGCGCTGCCGTTCGACTTGCATGTGTAAAGCATCCCGCTAGCGTTCAATCTGAGCCAGGATCAAACTCTTCAGTTCAATCTCTGTAGTTCGCGCACCGCTACCGAAGCAGCGGCACTTTGCTCAAAGGAAGTGAGGTTCGATGAATATCTTTGACATATTCAAGGTTCTTCACTTCGATGTGAGCACTTGGTTCTCTTTGGCCTGGCAAGCCCGGCTTACGCCAGACTCGCCTCGCGCGGCCCACCAAGCGCCCACACTTATCGGTTGTTTCGTTGTTAAAGAACAGGTACCGCTCACTGCCCGCCAGCTGCATCGCAACCGGCCTGCTGTCTCAGCAGCACAGAAACGAGATTATGAGGCCTTTTTTAAAACCTGTCAAATCGATCGATGCCTGATTTGCCGCTTCCCGCTGCCCCGCCGAAACCACCGGCCGAACCGCGAAAAGGCGAGACTATACACGAATTTCCAGCCGCCTGCTAAACATCCGATACGACGCATGCGAGTAGCCCTACAGGCAGCGCAACGCTTGCCACGTGTCTGTCACCGTTTACTATTCGATCTGGACCACGACGCCCTATTCTCAGGCTATGACTGAAGACATCCTGATCAACATTACTCCCTTCGAAACGCGGGTCGCCCTGGTTGAACAGGGCGCGGTCCAGGAGCTGCACGTCGAGCGCAGCATCCAGCGCGGCCATGTCGGCAACATCTACCTGGGGCGCGTGGTGCGGGTGCTGCCCGGCATGCAGAGCGCCTTCATCGATATCGGCCTGGAACGGGCCGCTTTCATTCATATTGCCGATTTGCGCGAGAACCGCAGCGAGCGCAGCCAGGGCCTGACGCCGACGGCCATCGAGAAGCTGCTGTTCGAGGGCCAGACGCTGATGGTGCAAGTGATCAAGGATCCACTGGGCACCAAGGGGGCCCGGCTGTCGACCCAGATCAGCATCGCGGGACGCATGCTGGTCTACCTGCCGCATGACCCGCATATCGGCATCTCGCAGAAGATCGATTCCGAGGCCGAGCGTATCCAGCTGCGCGAGCGGCTGCAGGCGCTGATCCCGCCGGACGAAAAAGGCGGGCTGATCGTGCGCACGCAGGCCGAGGGCGCCACCGACGAGGAACTGGGCGCCGACCTGGAATACCTGCGCAAGCTGTGGAGCCGCGTCCAGGCCGGCGCCCGCAACCAGCCGGCCCCCGCCCTGCTGCACCAGGACCTGACGCTCGCGCAGCGCGTGCTGCGCGACATGGTGGGCCCGAACACCGGCGTGATCCAGGTCGATTCCCGCACCACCACGGCGGCGCTGAAAGAGTGGGCGCGCGTCTACACCCCCTCGGTGGCCGAGCGCATCCAGCACTACAGCGGCGAGCGCCCGCTGTTCGACACCGCCAACGTGGACGAGGAAATTGCGCGCGCGCTATCGCGCCGCGTGGACCTGAAGTCGGGCGGCTACCTGATCATCGACCAGACGGAAGCCTTGACCACGGTGGACGTCAATACCGGCGGGTTCGTCGGCGGGCGCAATTTCGACGACACCATCTTCAAGACCAACCTGGAGGCCGCGCAAGCGATCGCGCGGCAGTTGCGGCTGCGCAACCTGGGCGGCATTGTGATCCTGGACTTCATCGACATGGAAGACCTGGAGCACCGCGAGACGGTCCTGGCCGAACTGAAGAAGGCGCTGGCGCGCGACCGCACCCGCATGACCGTCAACGGCTTCACGCAGCTGGGCCTGGTGGAGATGACCCGCAAGCGCACCCGCGATTCGCTGGCGCACCAGTTGTGCGAGCCTTGCCCGATGTGCGAGGCGCGCGGCAATGTGCGCACCGCGCGCACCGTATGCTATGAGATCCTGCGCGAGATCCTGCGCGAGGCGCGCCAGTTCAACCCGCGCGAATTCCGCATCCTGGCGTCGCAGAATGTGGTGGACTTGTTCCTGGAGGAAGAAAGCCAGCATCTGGCGATGCTGGGCGACTTCGTCGGCAAGCCGGTGTCGCTGGAGGTGGAAACCGCTTATTCGCAGGAACAGTACGACATCATCCTGACCTGACCTGCGCGACCGGCGCTATCTGGGCTCGGAGCCCGGCGACTGCCCGTGCCCGGCCTGCTTGTGGGCCGCCAGGCGCCGGCCGACGGCGACCACCACGAAGGCCCCGGCCATTTCGGCCAGCAGCTTGGCGGCGGTGCTGGGCGGACCGAGCCGCTCGACAAAATAGACATCGGTGACCAGCATGCCGCCGGCGATCCAGCCGAGCAGGCCGGCCCCGAACGCGACCAGCAGCGGGAACCGGTCCATCAGCCTGAGCACCAGCGTGCTGCCCCAGATGATCACGGGCACGCTGACCAGCAGGCCGAATATCACGTAGAAGATCTGGTGTTCCGCATGGGTGTTCTCGGCCGCGCCCGCGATGGCGATGACGTTGTCCAGGCTCATGGCGAAGTCCGCCACGATGATGGTCCTGACCGCCTTGAGCACGGATGTGGTGCTCTGGATCTCGCCATGGCCGTCGTCTTCCGGAACCATCAGCCGGATGCCGACCCATAGCAGCAGCAGGCAGCCGATAATCTTCAGGAACGGGACGTCCAGCAGGACCAGCGCGAAGCTGATGAGGATGACCCGCAGCAGCACTGCCCCCGCCGTTCCCCACAGGATGCCCGCCCATCGCCTGCCGGGCGCCAGCCCCCTGCAGGCCAGGGCGATGACCACGGCATTGTCGCCACCGAGGAGTATGTCGATCAGGATGATCTGGAAGACGGCGCCCCAATGGAGCGTCTCGAAGAACTCGAGCATCTGCGTGATCCGTGACGGCGGGGGCTTTCAGCGCAGCCCGACAGCAGATGCGCGGCGAAGTCCTCAGGGGCTGGAAGATGCGTCCATTCTATTTAAGTTTTCCGTCAGCCATCGAATTCCGCTGCTGCCACCAGGGGAGTTGACGCATCAAGCAACGGCCCCGCGCGGACGGGGCGCGTCAGTCTTCGCGGAACTGCATGTTGTAGAGCGTGGCATACAGGCCCTGGGCGGCCAGCAGGTCGGCGTGCGACCCTTGCTCGACAATCTGGCCGCCGTCCAGCACGATGATGCGGTCGGCGTTCTGGACGGTGGACAGCCGGTGCGCGATGACCAGGGTGGTGCGCCCGCGCATGAGGCGCTCGAGCGACGCCTGCACCTGGCGTTCGGATTCGTTGTCGAGCGCGGAAGTCGCTTCGTCGAGGATCAGGATGGGCGCGTTCTTGATGAGCGCCCGCGCGATGGCCAGGCGCTGCCGCTGGCCGCCGGACAGGCGCGCGGCGTTCTCGCCCACCGGCGTGTGCATGCCTTGCGGCAGGCCTTCGACGAAGTCGAGCAGGTTGGCGGCCGCGAGCGCGTCGCGCACCTGTTCTTCGCTGGCCTGGCCCAGCGCGCCGTAGCCCACGTTGGCCGCGATGCTGTCGTCGAACAAGACGACATCCTGGCTGACCAGCGACAGGTGCGAGCGCAGGCTGCGCAGGCTGAGCTCGTCAATAGGGACGTCGTCGACCAGGATGCTGCCGGAATCCGGCAGGACGAAGCGCGGCAGCATGTTGACCAGCGTGGTCTTGCCGCTGCCCGAGCGCCCGACCAGCGCCACCGTCTGGCCCGGTTCGACCTGGAACGAGACCGCGCTGACGGTATCGCGGTCGGCGTCATGAAAGCGGTGCGTGACCTGGCGGAACTCGATCTTGCCACGCACGGGCTCGGACAGTGTGCGCGTGCCGGCATCGGCTTCCGGCGCCTGGTCCACCAGCGTAAAGACGCTTTCGGCGGCGACCAGCATCTTCTGCATCTTGCCCGCCAGGTTGGTCAGGCGCTTGATGGGGTCGAAGATCTGCGCCAGGGCGGCCATGAACGAAGCGAAACTGCCCACTGTCAGGGTGCCGTTGTTGGCCTGGCCGAGGGCGACCGCGATGATGGCCGCCACCGAGATCGAGATGCAGACCTGGGTGAGCGGAGTCATGGCGGCATCGGCCGTGGCGGTGCGCATGGCGAAGCGGCGCAGCCGCGCATTGACGAAAGAGAAGCGGCTGCGTTCGGCCTCATAGCCGTCGAACAGCTTGATGACCCGCTGGCCGTCGATGCCCTCGCCCACCACCCGGGTCAGCTCGGCGTTCATGTTGACCGTCTCGCGGTTGATGCGGCGCAGCCGGCGGATGAACACGCGGGCGATCAGCACCGAGACCGGCAGCATGATCAGGATGATCAGCGTGAGCATCCACGACATGTACAGCAGCACGCAGATCAGGGCCACCACGACCAGGGTCTCGCGCACCAGCACGGTGATCACGTCGGTGGCGTAGCCCGTGACGTTGCCGGCATCGATGGTGAAGCGGTTGAGCAGCCGGCCGGTGTCGCCACGCTTGAAATCGGCGTCGGGCAGGCCCAGCAGGCGCTCGAACATGTCGCGGCGGATGCCGAGCAGTACGTTGTTGGCGACCCAGGCCAGGAGATAATCGCTGAAGAAATTGCAGACCCCGCGCAGGAAGATCAGGCCGACGACTGCCAGGGGAATGGCCCACACATAGTACGGCTTGGCGCCCGAAAAACCCTCGTCCAGCAGCGGCTTCATGATGACGGCCAGCGTAGGCTGGGTGGCGGCCGCGCCGGCCATCAGCAGGATGGCCAGCAGCAGGCCTTTCCAGTAGGAACCCACGCGGCTGTAGACGCGCTTCCAGAGTTCGGCCTTGACCGGATGGGAACCGGCGGGTGCTTGGCGTGAGGCGGAATTCAAGGGGCGGCTCGCTTTAATACAATTGTGCCCGGGATTGTACCGTCCGCCTGCCGGAGAACCTGTTGCCCTCGATACCCGAGATTTCCTGTGTGTATGTACGACTGCCCAACTGGGTCGGCGATGTTTGCATGAGCCTGCCCAGCCTGGAACTGCTGCGCGCCACCGGCCTGCCGCTGGTAGTGTGCGCGCGGCCCTGGGCGCGCGACCTGCTGGCCGGCGTCCCGGCGCGCGGCTTCATTCCCATGCGCGGCCGCCTGCTGGACGACCGGCGCGCCGTGCGCGAGCACCAGCGCACGCTGGGCGGCGACGCCGCACGCGCGCGCGGCCTGGCCCTGCCGGATTCGCTGTCCAGCGCCGCCGTCTTCCGCCTGGCGGGCGTGCCCAGCGCCGGCTATCGCGACGACGGCCGCAGCCTGCTGCTGCGCTGGCCCATCGCCAAGCCGGCGGCCGGCCTGCACGCCGTCGAGTCGTGGCACTACCTGACCCGCAGTGCGCTGCAGCGCTGGGGGCTGCCGGCGGGCGACGCCCAGCCCGGGCCGCGCCTGCCCCTGCCTCTCACTCCGGAACACCAGGCCGCGGCCGCTGCGCTGCTGCGTGAAACCGGCCTGGCCGGCCAGCCGTTCGTGCTGATCGCCCCCACCGCGACCGGCCTGCACAAGGGCCGCATCAAAGTATGGCCCGGCTTCGACGCCTTGACGCGGACCCTGCAGGCGCGCGGCCATACCGTGGTAATGTGCCCGCCTCCCGCCGAGGCCGACGAGGCGCGGCGCAATGCGCCGACCGCCCGCTTGCTGCCGCCCCTGCCGCTGGGCGCATTTGCGGCCTTGACCGCGCGCGCCGCGCTGGTGGTGTGCAATGATTCAGGGGTATCGCATGTGGCCGCCGCCGCCGATGCGCTTCAATTGACGCTGTTCGGCGTGACCAGCCCGGGGCGCACCGGGCCCTGGTCGCCGCGCGCGGTCTGCCTCGGGTCGGAGCAAGCCTGGCCCGAGGCCGCCGAAGTCGAGCGCCAGGCGTGCGCCCTGTTGGAATCGGCCCCCTGACCGGATTGTTTACATGACTATTACGCATTACCTGGCCAATCTGATCATCCCCCTGAATCTCTGCGTGACCCTGGTCGTGCTCGGCCTGGTGCTGGGCCTGTTCCGCCTGCGCCGCACAGGCGCCGCCCTGGCAGCGTTCGGGCTGGCCTGGGCGCTGGCCTGGTCGCTGCCGGCGACCTCATTGTGGCTGGGCGGCCGGCTGGAATCGCGCTACCCTCACCTGCCCCCGGACCAACTGCCGACGGCGGACGCCATCGTGGTGCTGGGCGGCAACACCGCCAACGGCCGGGCCAACTGGTTCCTGCCGTACGACAAGGAAACCGCCGTCGTGCGCGTGGACACCGCGCTCAACCTGTACCGCGCCCACCGCGCCCCCAAGGTGGTGCTGTCCGGCGGCGCCCTGGAAGGCGACGTCAGCGAGGCGCGCGGCATGGCCTACCAGATGAAGCAGCAGGGCGTGCCGGAAAGCGCCCTGCTGCTGGAGAATTCCAGCCGCACCACCTACGAGAACGCCACCCTGACCGAAGACGAACTGAAGGAACACGGCTTCGGCAAGATCTTGCTGGTGACCTCGGCCCTGCACATGCCGCGCGCCATGGCGGCTTTCTCCAAGCAGGGGGTGGAGGCCATCCCGGCCTCGACACCGCCGCAGATCGTGCTGCCGCGCGACGGCTCGGTGTCGCCCTGGGTACCGCACATGCGCACCCTGGACGCGAGCCGGTCCATCATCAAGGAATACGCCGGCCTGCTGGTGTATTGGCTGCGCGGCTGGGTCTGAGGCCATGGAACATCCGGGCGCCCTCGCCTGCCGGCCCGGCTGCGGGGCTTGCTGCATCGCCCCGTCGATCACCCGGCCGCTGCCCGGCATGCCCGGCGGCAAGCCCGCCGGCGTGCCCTGCGTACAACTGTTGCCGGACATGCGCTGCGCGGTATTCGGCCATCCGTCGCGGCCGGATTTCTGTGGCGGCCTGCAACCCCAGGCCGACATGTGCGGCAGCGACCGCGCGCAGGCGATCGCCTGGCTGGCGCGGCTGGAGGCCGCGACGGCACCCGGGCGCTGACGCCGCGGCTCAGCCGGCCGCCAGCAGGCCGGGCACGGCCAGCAGGCCGGCCAGCCGGGCGGTGGCGACCTGCTCCGGCGTGACCACGTCGGCCGTCATCAGGAAGTTGGCGGTGCCCAGGCACTCGCCGCGAGCCACCACCGGCACATTGATCACCGAGCGCAGCCCCAGCGCCGCGATGGCGGCGTGATCGTCGAAGGCCTGGCGAATCGCCTCGCTGCCCTGCCCGATGAACAGACGCTGCTCCAGCAGGACCTGCCTGCCCCATTCGGTGCCGGCCTTGCGCTTGGAACCGCCGGGCGGATAGGCGCGCGGGTTGGAACTGTAGAGGCGGACCACCGCCATGGGCCCAGGATCGTAGCGGTTGATGGTGCACAGGCGGTGACCCAGCGCCTGGGCGGCGAAGGCATCAATGGCGCGGAACAAGGCCTGCGGATCATGGTCGGCGCAGCCCTGCGCCAGGGCGTCGATGTGCGGCAAGAGGCCGGCGTAGGCATCTTGCATCATTGCAGCGTGATTCCCAGGTCGCGCACCAGCTTGCCGTACTTGTCGGCATCGCGCGCCAGCGTCTCGGCGAACTCGGCCGGCGTGGTCTGCAGCACTTCGACGCCCATGTCGCCCATCTTCTTGATCACTTCGGGCTTGGCCAGCACCGCATTGATTTCCTTGTTCAGCCGTTCGACCAGGGCGGGATCCATGCCGGCCGGGCCGAACGCGCCATACCAGACGGCCAGCTCATAGCCCGGCAGGGTCTCGGCCACGGTGGGCACATCCGGCAGGAGCGGCGAGCGGCGGCTTTCTGTCACGGCCAGCAGCTTGAGCTTGCCGACCTGGACATGCGGCAGCGTCTGGGTGCCGGCGCTGAACAACACCTGCGTGCGGTCGGCCACAGTGTCCATGACGGCCGGCGCGCCGCCGCGGTACGGCACGTGCAGCATGCGGATGCCGGTGGCCTTCTCGAACAGCGCGGCGCTGAGATGATTGGTCGACCCCGCGCCGGCCGAGGCATAGGCCACCTGGTCGGGCCGGGCCTTGGCGTATTCGATGAACTCGGCCACGCTATCGACCGGCAGCGACGGATTGACCACCATGGTGTTGGTGACCAGGGCCAGTTCGGCGATAGGGGTGAAGTCCTTGACGCCGTCGAACGGCATGTTGGAGTACATGGCCTGGTTCATGGTGTGGGTGCTCATGGAACCGACCAGCAGCGTGTAGCCATCGGGCGCGGCGCGCGCCACCTGGGCCGAGCCGATGTTGCCGGAGGCGCCCGAGCGGTTCTCGACCACCACCGGCTGGCCCAGCGACTGGGTCATGTGCTCCGAGAGCAGGCGCGCCAGGATGTCGGTGGAGCCGCCCGCCGCCCACGGCACGATGATGGTCATGGGTTTCTCCGGCCAGGCGGCCTGGGCCGTCCACGGCAGCAGCGCCGCGGCGGCGAGGGCCAGCGGCCCGAGGAATTTGCGTGCGGAAAAGGTCATGGCGATACCCCCTTGCGTCCTGTGCGGACTGTTGTGTGAAACATGATGGCCGCGCTTCAGCGCCCGACGGCATACCCCTGCATGCCGCGCGGATTGGCGCCAGCCCGCAGCAGCAGGCCGCCCGCGGCGGGTTCGCGCGTGCAGGCGCTGACCCGCCCTTCGGACCAGGCCGGCCCGACCCGCACGTCATGCCCCGCGGCGCGCAGCGCCTCGACCGTCTCGGCCGGGAAGCGCGCTTCGAGCGTCAGGCGGTTGAGCACCGTGGTGCGCGGCCAGAACGAACCGGGAAAGTGGTCGACGTGCCAGGCCGGCGCGTCGATGGCTTCCTGCAGGTTCATGCCGAGGGCGGCATGGCGCAAGAAGAAGGCGACGGTCCATTGATCCTGCTGGTCGCCGCCCGGCGTGCCGAACACCATATAGGGCTCGCCGTCGCGCAGCGCCAGGCCGGGCGACAGCGTGGTGCACGGCCGCTTGCCCGGCTGCAGCGTGCCGGGCAGGCCGTCCTCGAGCCAGGTCATCTGCAGGCGCGTGTTGATGGAGAACCCCAGCTCGGGAATGGCCGGGCTGGACGACAGCCAGCCGCCGGACGGCGTGGCGGCCACCATGTTGCCATGACGGTCGATGACATCGAGGTGGCAGGTGTCGCCGACGAAAATCTCGCGGCGCGCCCATTCCTGCACCGGCGGCAAGGCGGCGAAGGTGGGTTCGCCGACGCCATAGCGCGTGTCGGCGGCCGCCAGGGCGCGCTCGGCCGCGTGCAGGTCGGGCAGCCGGGCGACGCGGCCGCCCGGGTTGCCCGGCTGCAGTTGCGTCGCAGCGGCGGGGCCGATGCTGGCGGCGCGCTGGCGCGCATAGGCGTCATCCAGCAAGGCGGCCAGGGGCACGTCGACGTGGTCCGGATCGCCGTACCAGGCCAGCCGGTCGGCGAAGGCCAGCTTGGCCGCTTCGGCCACGCGGTGCGCGAACGGCGCCGAATCGGCCTGCAAGCCCTCGATGCCCAGATGGCGCAGCATGGCGAGCTGTTGCAGGAAGACCGGCCCCTGCGACCAGGGGCCGCACTTGGCCACGGTATAGCGGCCGTAGTCGACCGTGGCCGGCGCGCCGTAGGCCGGACGCCAATCGGCCAGGTCTTCGCGGCGCAGCAGGCCGGCGTTGCGTTCGCCGCTGCAGTCGCGCACTTGCTGCCCGCGGTAGTAGGCGTCGATGGCCTCGGCCACGAAACCGCGGTACCACGCGTCGTGCGCGGCCTCGATGCGGCCGGCCCGGCCGCCGGAAGCGCCGGCGCAGGCGGCCAGGATGCGCCGGTAGGTGCGCGCGATGGCCGGGGTGCGGAACACGCTGTCCGGATGCGGCACGCGGCCGTCCGGCAGCCAGACGGCGGCCGAGGAAGTCCATTCAGTGCGGAACAGCGACTCGACCGCGGCAATAGCCTGCGAAATGCGCGGCACCAGGGGGAAGCCCTGCTCGGCATAGGCGATGGCGGGCGCCAGCACGTCCTCCAGTTCCCAGGTGCCATAGTCGCGCAGCAGGGCCAGCCAGGCTCCGAAGGCCCCCGGCACGGTTGCGGGCAGGAGCCCGATGCCCGGCACCAGCTCGAAGCCGCGCTGCCGGAAGTAAGCGGTCGTGGCCAGCGCGGGCGCGGGTCCTTGCCCGCACAACTCGCGCATGCGCCGTTCGGACTCGCTCCAGAACAGTATCGGCACCTCGCCACCGGGACCGTTCAAGTGCGGCTCGACGACTTGCAGCACGAAGCCGCCCGCCACCGCCGCGTCGAAGGCGTTGCCGCCGCGCTCCAGCACCCCTATGGCGACCTGGGAGGCCAGCCAGTGGGTAGAGGAGACGACGCCGAAGGTGCCGCGGATTTCCGGGCGAGTCGTGAAGGCGGGCGATATAGACACGGGCTGATCAGCGTAGAAGTGGCGGCCGAAGGCAGAGTATAGAAGTCACGAATAACGAATTCTCTTGTTTTACTCATGACCTTATAACCATTAGGTTATATTGCAAACCCGGCCCGATCCCGCCTTTGTGCTGTGCCTTATGTCCACGCTCGTCCGCCTGACCAGCCGCCTGAAGAGCCGCCACCTGACCCTGCTGCTGGCCGTGGCGCGGCACCGCTCGCTGACCCGGGTCGCGCAGGAAGCCGGCGTGAGCCAGCCGGCCGCCACCAAGACCCTGGCCGAGATCGAGGACATCTTCGGTGGCCCTTTGTTCACGCGTTCGCGCCAGGGCCTGCAGCCCACCCCGCTGGGCCAACTGGCACTGGTGCGGGCCCAGCACATGCTGCAGGACCTGGAACACTGGGCGGACGAAATCGACGCGCTGCGCAGCGGCCACGCGACGCACCTGAACATCGGCGCGGTGCCGTTCGTGTCGGGCCCGCTGCTCACGCGCGCCATTGAATGGCTGGGCAGCCGCCATCGCATCACCGTGACGCTGCAGCGCGCCACCACCGACCATCTGCTGCGGGCGCTGCGCAGCCATGAACTGGACTGCGTGATCGGCCGGGCCTCGGCCATTGCCGGGGCGCGCGACGTCTGGCACGAACTGCTCTACCCGCAACGCCCCGCCTTGATCGCCAACCCCCGCCTGGCGCGCCGCCTGGCACGGCGCCGCCCGGACTGGCGCGAACTGGCGGGGATGAACTGGATCCTGCCATCGCCGGCCACCCCGATCGGCACGATGGTCACCGAACTGTTCGTGCGCGCCCAGGCCCAGCCGCCGGTGCCCATCGTGGAAACCTATTCGCTGGAAGTCATCGAGGGGCTGCTGGCCGGCCACGACGACTTGCTGTCGATCGTGCCGCGCGATATTGCGCTGGAATTGTGCCGGAGCCAGCGTGTGGCGCTGGTGCCGTGGCAGTTCGACTGGGCCTTGCCGCCCATCAGCCTGATCCGGCGGATACGCGACGTGCCGCTGCAGGCGGAAGAGCGCTTCGCCGAGATCCTGCGTGAATTGTGCGTCGCCATGGGCGGCGACTGAGCGCGGCGGCGCGCGCGGACATGCTGCCGCGCCCGGCGACGGGTTGCCTCAGGCAGCCAGCGCGCGCTGATAGACGGCCAGCGTGGCGCGGGTGAACGTGGCGAGGTCGAAGGTATCCACGGCGGCGCGGCGCGCGGCCGCGCCCATGGCCGCGACGCGGTCCGGATCCGCCAGCATGGCGCGCAGCGTCGCGGCGATGGCGGCGACATCGCGCGCCGGCACGATCCAGCCGTCCTCGCCGTCCACGACATTCTCGGGCAGTCCGCCGGCGTCGCTCACGAGGGCCGGCAGGCCCAGCGACATGAGCTCGCGGCAGGCATATGACAAGGCCTCGCGATACGACAGCACGAAGCCGGCGTGGCAACAGGCCAACGCATCGCGCACGTCGTCCAGCAAGCCCGGGAACACCACCTGGTTCTGCATGCCGGCGGCGCGCACGCGCGCCAGCTTGGCCTCGGAGGGCGGATCGCCCGCCACCAGGACCAGGATGCGCTCGCGCTGCCCGGGCGGCAAGCTGCCGGCCGCATCGACCAGGTCGAGCCAGCCCTTGCTGTAGTCGGTGCCGCCGGCGCTGCCCAGCAACAGGCGGCCGCGCCAGCGCGGCCCGAAATAGCGGTCGCGCAAGGCCTCCAGCGCCTGCGGCGCGGGCGGCGCGAAATGATCCGTGTCGATGCCGTGCCGGATCGTGGTGATGGGCAGGCGCCGATACGGCGATTGCTCGAGCAGGCCGCGCACGTAGTCGCTGACGGCGATGACCTGGTCGGTGGCCAGCCGCGCGCGCAGCCAGTGCCCCACCGTGTCCAGCGGATGATCGTTGTGCTTGGTGAATACCACGCGCGGCCGGCGGCGCAGGCCCGCCAGCGCCAGCATCACCTGCTTGTGGTCGCCCGTGCCGTTGACGTGGACGATGTCGTAGCCTTCCTGGACCACCAGCCGGCGCAGCGCCGCCCGCTCGCCAAACCACGAGGCGGGCCGGGTCGAATAGCGCATGTCCACCGCCCGCGCGCCGGGAATGGCGGCGACGTAGCGGAACAGCCGGCTGGTGTCCGGAGTGGCCACGCAGACCTGGTGCGCGCCCGATAGCGCCCGCGCCAGGCTGGTCACGTACGTGGCATGTCCTCCACCGTTGCGCGGATGGAAATTGGTGTAGAGGATCTTCACTTGCGGGCGTCGGAGAGGAAGCTGAGCTTCGCGTAGCGGAAGAAGCTGCCAGCCGCCGCCGTCACCGCCAGCACCAGCCCATGGCGGCCATCCAGGAAGCCGCGGCGGATCAGGTAGATGCGCACGAACGTCCAGAAGCCATGGCCGAGGGCACTGAAGATGGTGGCGCGCTTGCCGCGCGCGTGCATCATGGCGGCGGCATCGGACGAATAGCGATTGATCTTGGCGACCAGCGCATCCAGGTTGGGATACGGGTAATGCTCGAGGTGGCCGCGCAGCCGCAGCGCCTGGCCCTGCGGCACGACGCGCTCGTGCACGGCGGCATCGTTGAAGCGCGCGGTGCCGCGCTTGAACAGCCGCAGCACGTAGTCGGGCCACCAGCCGCTATGGCGGATGAAGCGGCCGCAGAAGTCCGACAGGCGCGCCACTTCGTAGGCATCGGCCTGCGGCGCGGCCAGCACCGCCTGGATCTCGCGCGCCAATTCGGGCGTGACCCGCTCGTCGGCATCGATCGACAGCACCCAGTCGCCCGTGGCCAGGTCCAGCGCGCGATTCTTCTGGGGGCCGAAACCGGGCCAGTCGGGCGTGATTTCGACGCGCGCGCCGAAATCGCGCGCCAGCGCCACGGTATTGTCGGTGCTGCCCGAGTCGACCACGATGAACTCGTCGGCGAAGGCAACGGATTCCAGGCAGCCGACGATGTGGGCGGCTTCGTTCTTGGCGATGATGATGACCGACAGCCTCATGCGCGGTTCCTCAAGCGTTTCTTCCAGCCCTTCCAGGCATGATAGCGCGGCCCCACGACCGGATGGCGCGACAGCCAGATCCGGCGGTTGAGCCAGGACCCGCCCAGGTTGCGCACCGCGAAGCGGTAGATGTGGCCGGGGTCGTTGCCCGGCAGGTTCTGGCCCAGCGCATCGGTGGTATACAGGTGGCGAAAGCCCGCCTCGCGGGCAGCCTGTACGTAGTCGGCATCGAAATAGCCCTGCGGCCAGCAGAGATGGTCGCTGACCTGGCCCAGCTCCTGGACCAGCATGGCGCGCGAATCGGCCAGCTCGCGGGCGATGTGCTCGCGCTTGGCGGCCACGTCGGCGCCGCATTGCTTGTCCCAGCGCGTGTGCGTGTGCGTGTGCGAATGGACCTCGAAGGTGCCGGCCGCCAGCATGGCCTGCACTTCGCTCCAGCGCAACATGACCTCGTCGGTGCGGCCCGCCGCCACCAGTTGCTTGGTCTGGCCATGGTCGGGCGATGCCGGCAGCGGCGCGCCCTGCCCCGCATGCGGCCGCACCGCTCCCTGCCCGGCCCATCCGGTGACGAGGAACAGCACCGCCTTCATGCCATAGCGCTGCAGCACCGGATGCGCGTAGGTCCAGTTGTTGAGGTAACCGTCGTCGAAGGTGATGACCACCGACTTCTCGGGCACCCGGCCGCCGGCCAGGTAGGCGGCCAGCTGCGCCGTGCCGAGCGCGGTGTAGCCGGCGCGGGCCAGGCCGGCGATCTGCTGCTCGAACACCTCGGGCGTGACCGCGATCATGCCGCCCGACGGACTGACATGGTGGTACATCAGTACCGGCACATTGGGTGCGTTGTTCATGAGCGCCGCTCCGCCAGCCATTTGCGATAGATTGCCTCGGTGTTCTCGGCCAGGCGGGCGGGCGAGAAGATGCCCTCGTCCCACACCATGGCGCGCCCGGCCTCGCCCATGCGGCGGCGCAGGGCGGGATCGTCGATCAGGCGCTGCAACGCGGCGGTGAGCGCCGGCTGATCCTTGACCGGCACCAGGATGCCTGTGACGCCGTCGCGCATCATCTCGGGCACCCCGCCGACCTGCGTGCCGATGACGGGCAGCCCGGCCGCCTGGGCCTCGACGTAGACCGTGCCGGAGGCTTCCTGCTGCGTGGCCAGGGCGAAGATGTCGAAACCCGCCAGCAGATTCGGCACGTCGCGCCGGGTGCCCATCAAATGGACGCGGTCTTGCAGGCCGAGCTCCCGCACGTACGCCTGGGTCTGCTCGAACGTGGGCGAGCCGGCGCCCACGAACACCAAGTGCAGGTTGGGCCGCTGCGCCATCAGCGGGCGGATGGCGTCGACCAGGTCCTTGTGGCCCTTGGCGGCGCGCATGACCGCGACGCAGCCGACCACGACATCGTCGTCGGCCAGCCCGAGCTCGCCGCGCAGCGTGGAGTGCTCGACCGGCGGCGGCAGCACCACCGGCGAGTAAAGCGTGGCGGTGTGCCCGGCCGGCACGCCGCGGCTGATCAGGTAGCGGCGCACGTATTCGCTGACCGTGGTGACCCGGTGCGGCAGCCAGGTGTACGACAGCATCGAGCCGACCTTGTTGGCCAGGTGGCGCGTGCGCACGATCAGCGGCGTGCCCGACAGGCGCCCCGCCGTGCCGGCGATGAGCGTGTCGATGCGGCTATGGGTATTGACCACGTCGTAGCGGCCCTCGCGCAGGATGCGGCACACCGCCGGGACACCCTTGAGGTAGTTGCCCAGGCCGCCCATGGGAATGGTATGCACCGTGAAGCCCGCGTCGCGCAGGCGCGGCACCAGTTGGGCCTGCGGCTGGCAGACGGCCTCGAGATGATGGCCGCGCGCCCGCATGGCGTGCATTTCCTTGAAGATGCGGTGTTCCTGGCCGCCGAACGCGACGGCGGCCTCGGTGTGGAGAATGCGCAGGGGCTGCATCAGTAGGTGACCTCCACGCCATCGGGCTTGGCCCAGGCGGCCAGGTTTTCGAGCAGGGCATCGGCCATGCGCACGCGCCACTCTTCGCCCAGGCGCACGGTGCACAGGAAGTTGTCGCGCCGGTAGACGATATCGACGGGTACGCCCGGCACGCCGTTCTCGGGTTCGGCGCGGAACGGGTTGAGCATCTGCCGCAGCCGCGCCGCGTCCGCCTGCCCGTTGAGCTTGACGCGCAACGACTTGGCGCGCGCCTCGCGGGCCAGTTGCAAGTCGTAGAGCTGCTCCGCGACGATGCGCATGCCGCCGGAATAGTCGTCGTTGCTGACCTTGCCCTGCACGATGATGAGCTGGTCCTCGCGCAGGCGCGCGCGGTGTTTTTCGTAGAGTTCGTTGAACACCGAGATCTCGACCTGGGCCGTGCCGTCGTCGAGCACCGCGAACACCATCTTGCCGCGCCGCGTCATCATGGTGCGCACGCCGGCCAGCACCCCGCACATCCATTGCAGGTCGCGCTGCGGCTCGAGGCGGGCCAGGGTCATCGGCACGATGCGACGCACTTCGTCGCGCCAGTGGTCGAACAGGTGGCCGCTGAAGTAGTAGCCCAGCGCGGATTTTTCCTCGGTGAGCTTGGCATGCAGGTTCCAGGGCGCTACCTTGCTGAGCTCGCCGGCCACCACGTCGCCGCTGTCGTCGCCGAACAGCGACACCTGGTTGGCGCTGCGGGCCGCCTGCTCGGCGGCTTCCATGGCGGTGCCCACCGAGGCCAGCATGGCCGCGCGGTTGGGTTCGATGGTATCGAAGGCGCCGGCCTTGATCAGCGCCTCGATGGTGCGGCGGTTGACGGCGTGCTTGTTGACGCGCCGGCAGAAGTCGAACAGGTTCTGGAACGGGCCTTCGGCCTGGCGCGCGCGCAGGATTTCCTCGACCGCGCCCTGCCCCGTTCCCTTGACCGCGCCCAGGCCATAGCGCATGGTGCGCGGCGGCTTGCCCTGGCGGGTGTGCTCGTCGGCCACCGGCTCGAAGCGATAGCCCGACGCGTTGACGTCGGGCGGCAGCACCAGCACGCCGTTGTCCTGCGCATCGCGGCAGAACACCTGCACCTTGTCGGTGTCGTCCATGTCCGAGGACATGGTGGCGGCCAGGAACTCGGTGGGATGGTAGGCCTTGAGCCAGGCAGTCTGGTAGGCGATCAGCGCGTACGCGGCTGAGTGCGACTTGTTGAAGCCGTAGCCGGCGAACTTCTCCATCAGGTCGAACAACTTGATCGCCAGGTTGGGATCGTGGCCTTTTTCCTTGGCGCCCTTCTCGAACAGCTCGCGGTGCTTGGCCATTTCCTCGGGCTTTTTCTTGCCCATGGCGCGACGCAGCAGGTCGGCGCCGCCCAGCGAATAGCCGCCGATGATCTGCGAGATCAGCATCACCTGTTCCTGGTAGACGATGACCCCGTAGGTGCTCTTCAGGGTGGCTTCCAGGTCCGGGTGGAAGTAGTCGACCGTGGCGCGCCCGTGCTTGCGGTTGACGAAGTCGTCGACCATGCCGGATTCGAGCGGCCCCGGACGATACAGGGCCAGCATGGCGATGATGTCTTCGAAGGTGCTGGGCCGCAGCTTCTTCAGCAGTTCTTTCATGCCGCGCGATTCGAGCTGGAACACGGCGGTCGTGTTGGCGTCGCACAGCACCTTGTAGGCCGCCGGGTCATCCAGCGACAGAGCCATGATGTCGAAATCGCGCTTGTTTTCGTTGAACTGGCGCACATAGCGCACGGCCCAGTCCAGGATGGTCAGGTTGCGCAGCCCCAGGAAGTCGAACTTCACCAGGCCGGCGGCCTCGACGTCGTCCTTGTCGAACTGCGAGACGGCGCTGTTTTCCTGGCCCGGCTGGCAATACAGCGGGCAGAAGTCGGTCAGCTTGCCGGGCGCGATCAGCACCCCGCCGGCGTGCATGCCGATATTGCGGGTCAGGCCTTCGAGCGGCCGCGCCAGGTCGACCAGGGCGCGGACCTCTTCCTCTTGTTCGTAGCGGTCCTTGAAGGCCGGCTCGTCCTTGAGCGTGCGGTCGAGCGACCAGGGATCGGCCGGGTTGAACGGAATGAGCTTGGACAGGCCGTCGCAGAACAGGTAGGGCATGTCCAGCACCCGCCCCGCGTCGCGCACCACCGCCTTGGCGCCCAGCGTGCCGAAGGTGGCGATCTGGCTGACGGCCTCGCGGCCGTATTTCATCTTGACGTAGTCGATGACGCGTTCGCGGTTGTCCTGGCAGAAGTCGATGTCGAAGTCGGGCATCGACACGCGCTCCGGATTCAGGAAGCGCTCGAACAGCAGGTCGTAGCGGATCGGGTCGAGATCGGTGATGCCCAGCGCGTACGCGACCAGCGAGCCGGCGCCCGAGCCGCGGCCCGGCCCGACCGGCACGCCGTTGTTCTTGCCCCAGTTGATGAAGTCCTGCACGATCAGGAAGTAGCCGGGAAAGCCCATCTGGATGATGGTCTTGCATTCCCAGCGCAGGCGTTCGTAGTACTGGGCGCGCTTGGACTCGCGCTCGGCCGGATCGGGGAACAGGAACTCCAGCCGCTTTTCCAGGCCTTCTTCGGACAGCTGGACCAGGTAGTCGTCCAGCGAGATGCCGTCCGGCGTGGGGAAGTTGGGCAGGCGCGGCTTGCCCAGCACCAGCGTCAGGTTGCAGCGCTTGGCGATCTCGACCGTATTGGCCAGCGCCGACGGCACGTCGGCGAAGCGCCGCGCCATTTCCTCGCTGCTCTGCAGGTATTGTTCCTTGGTGAAGCGGCGCACCCGGCGCGGGTCGGCCAGGATCTCGCCCTGGGCGATGCAGACGCGCGCCTCATGGGCCTGGAACTCGCTTTCGTCCAGGAACTGCACCGGGTGGGTGGCCACCACCGGCAGGCCGGCCTCGGCCGCCAGCCGCATGGCCGCCTGCGTGTAGGCTTCGTCGCCATCCGCGCCGGCGCGCTGCAGTTCGATATAGAACGCGCCGGGAAACAACTGGCCCCACTGGCGCGCCAGCGACAGCGCGGTGACCGCGTTGCCGGCGTCGAGCGCATGGCCGATGTCGCCGGCCCGGCCGCCCGAAAGCACGATCAGGCCCTGGCGGCCCTGCAGCCATTCGCGGCGGATCTCGGCGCGGCCGCGGCCCTGGTTTTCCAGGAAGGACCGGGTCAGCAGTTCGCACAGGTTGAGGTAGCCTTCATGGTTGCGCACCAGCAGCAGCAGGCGGAACGGCTTGTCGGGGTCGTCGTCGTTGGTGAGCCAGACATCGCAGCCGGCGATCGGCTTCACGCCGGCGCCACGGGCGCCCTTGTAGAACTTGATCAGGCCGAAAATGTTGGAAAGATCGGTCAGCGCCACGGCGGGTTGCCCCAGCTTGGCGACGCGCTTGATCAGGTCGGGGATGCGGACGATGCCATCCACCACCGAGAACTCGGAATGGACGCGCAGGTGGACAAATGCAGGCGTGGTTGTAACGGCTTCGGACATGGCCCGAATTGTACCCAGTCGGCCATCGCGCCGGCGGCTTTTCCGTCGGCCGGCAGGCCTGCGCCCGGCGGCCAGCTATGTAACAATAGCGGTTCCCCTATCCCGGCCCTGGATGGGCCTCCCGCACTATGAAATGGCTGATACCGGGCATATGGCTGGCCTCCATTCTGTTTGCCCACTTTCGTGGCCGCGTCCGCTTGCGCCTGTCGCGGCAACTGCTCGATCACTCCGTCCTGCTTGCGCCCGTGAACGCCTTCATGGTGCTGTGCTCGCGGGTGCCCACCACGGCCTACCTGCCGACCCGGGAAATCCCCGAACTGCAGGTGCTGGACGACAACTGGGAAGTCATCCGCGACGAAGCCCTGAAAATGGCCGAGTTGCGGCGCATCAAGGCCGCCGAACGCCATGACGACATCGGTTTCAATTCCTTCTTCAAGTACGGCTGGAAACGCTTCTACCTGAAGTGGTACGACGCGCGCCATCCGTCGGCCGAGGAACTGTGCCCGCGCACCGTGGCGATCCTCAAGGGGCTGCCCAAGGTGAAGGCGGCCATGTTCGCCGAGCTGCCGCCCGGCGGCAAGCTGAACCGCCATCGCGACCCGTTCGCCGGCTCGCTGCGCTACCACCTGGGCCTGGCCACGCCCAACGACGACGGCTGCCACATCATCGTCGACGGCGAGCCCTACAGCTGGCGCGACGGCGAAAGCGTGGTGTTCGACGAAACCTATGTGCACGAGGCCTACAACAAGACCGAGGCCAACCGCATCATCCTGTTCTGCGATGTCGAGCGCCCGCTGAAATGGCGCTGGGCCGAGGCCTTCAACCGCTGGTTCGGGCGGGTGGTCATGTCGGCGGCCAGCTCGCCCAACGACGGCGGCGACCAGACCGGCGCCATCAACAAGCTGACCCACGCCCACTGGGTCATCGACCAGAAGCGCAAGCAGTTCAAGGCCTGGAACCGCACCGTCTACAAGTTGACCAAGTGGGGGCTGATCGTGCTGGCGGTCGTGGCCTTCCTGGCCTGGTAGGCACGGCCTGTCGGCCTGGCCGGTGCCAGGCACCCGCGGAGCCTGACACCCCGGAAGAATCGGGCGCCCCCCGGCCTGGCTAGGTGCCGCCAGCGTCGCCCCCTTGGGGGAGCAGCGCTCCGGGGGTTGGCGCGTCCTTCAGCATTCGACGATATTCACGGCCAGGCCGCCGCGGGCGGTTTCCTTGTACTTGGTCTTCATGTCGGCGCCAGTCTCGCGCATGGTCTTGATGACCGAATCGAGCGACACATAATGGTGCCCATCGCCGCGCAGGGCCATGCGGGCCGCGTTGACCGCCTTGATCGACGCCATGGCGTTGCGCTCGATGCAGGGAATCTGCACCAGCCCGCCGACCGGGTCGCACGTCAGGCCCAGGTTGTGCTCCATGCCGATCTCCGCGGCGTTCTCGACCTGTTCCACCGAGCCCCCCAGGGCCGCGGCCAGCGCGCCGGCGGCCATGGAACAGGCCACGCCGACCTCGCCCTGGCACCCTACCTCGGCCCCCGACAAGGAAGCGTTGTACTTGTACAGCAAGCCGATGGCGGCGGCCGTGAGCAGGAAATCCCGCACCCCCTGCCGGCTGGCGCCGGGCACGAAGCGGTCGTAATAGTGCAGCACGGCCGGGATGATGCCCGCCGCCCCGTTGGTGGGCGCGGTGACGACGCGCCCGCCGGCGGCATTTTCCTCGTTGACCGCCATGGCATACAGGTTGACCCAGTCCATGACCGATAGCGGGTCGGACAAGGTGCGCTCGGCCCGCAGCGTCAGGCTGCGGTAAAGTTCGGGCGCGCGACGCCGCACCTTGAGAGGGCCGGGCAGGTCGCCGTCGGCCTCCGGGTAATTGATGCCGCAGCCGCGGCTGACGCATTCCTGCATCACCTGCCAGATGCGGTCCAGCGCGCCCTCCACCTCTTCCTGGCTGCGCCACGTGAGTTCGTTCTGCAGCATGAGTTGCGCCACGCTGTGGCCGCTCGCGCGGCACATGTCGAGCAGTTCCCGGCCGGTCCGGAACGGGAACGGCAACTGGTCGTGGGCGGCGATGACCTGGGTATTGGCGGCTCCGGCGGTCACGACGAAACCGCCGCCCACGGACAGGTAGCGCGCCTCGCGCAGGCGTTCGCCGGCGGTGTCGAAGGCATGGAACTTCATGCCGTTGGGATGTTCGGCGAGCGCCTCGCGACGGTAGAACAGCAGGTGTTCCTTCTCGATGAACGGCACGGCGTGATGGCCCAGCACCGGCAGCGACCGACTGGCGCGCACCGCCTGCAGCAGGCCGGCGATGGCGGCCGGGTCGACCGTATCGGGCGCCTGGCCCATCAGGCCCAGCAGCACGCCCTTGTCGCTGCCATGGCCCTTGCCGGTGGCGCCCAGCGAACCGTACAGCTCCACCCGCAGCGCGGCCACCCGGGGCAGCAGGCCGTCGCGCTCCAGGCCCTGCGCGAACAGCAGGGCGGCGCGCATCGGGCCGACAGTATGCGAACTGGACGGCCCGATGCCGATTTTGAACAGATCGAAGACGGATACGGCCACAGGACAACCCCGCGAATCAGCAATGGTCGGAGCATCATACGCGGGCGCCAGGGCTGTTCCAAGCGGCCCATTCCCCCGCGCGCCCGGGCGTGCGATCATTGTCTACTTTGTGACACGTCATTTCAGGAGCCGGGATCGGTAGCTGCCATGTCGGGATTGCTTCCTCTGCTTGATTTCGCCGGCTATGTCGCCCTGTTGTTGTGGGGCGTGCACATGGTGCAGACCGGCGTGCAGCGCGCGTTCGGCGCGGCGCTGGGGGCCGCGCTGGGCCGCGCGCTGGGCACCCGGCTGCGCGCCTTCGCGACCGGCCTGGGCATTACCGCCGCGCTGCAGAGCAGCACGGCGACCGGCCTGATGATCACCGGCTTCGCCGCCGGCGGCGTGGTCGCGCTGGCGCCCGCGCTGGCCGCCATGCTGGGCGCCAATGTGGGCACCACGCTGATCGTGCAAGTGCTGTCGTTCGACCTGACCTCGCTGGCGCCGGTGCTGATCCTGGCCGGCGTATGGATGTTCCGCCGCTATCCGCCCGGCCGCACCCGCGACCTCGGGCGCGTGTTCATCGGCCTGGGCCTGCTGCTGCTGTCGCTGCACCAGTTGGTGGAGTTGTTCGCGCCGCTGCAGAACGCGCCGCTGCTGGCATTGTTGCTGGACGCCCTGGCGACCCAGCCGGTCGCCGCCGTGCTGCTGGCGGCCGCGCTGGCCTGGGCGGCCCATTCCAGCGTGGCCATCGTGGTGCTGGTGATGTCCCTGGCCGACCATCACATGGTGGCGCCGGCGCTGGCCTTCGCGCTGGTGCTGGGCGCCAACCTGGGCACCGCCGTCAACCCCATGATCGAAGGCGTCAGCGGCGACGACCCGGCCGCCCGCCGCCTGCCGCTGGGCAACCTGCTGACGCGCGTGGCCGGCGTGCTGGCCGGGCTGATGCTGCTGCCCTGGCTGCCGGCCTGGATGAACGCGCTGGGCGGCGACAGCGCGCGCGAAGTGGCGAACTTCCACACCGTGTTCAACGCCGTCGTCGCGCTGGTGTTCCTGCCGCTGCTGACTCCTTATGCGGCCCTGCTGACGCGCTGGCTGCCCAAGCGCGCCGACCCGAACGACCCGGCCCGTCCGCAGTATCTCGACGAATCGGCGCACGACGTGCCCGCCGTGGCGCTGGGCAATGCCGCGCGCGAAGCCCTGCGCATGGCCGACATGCTGCAGACCCTGCTGCTGTACGCCCGCGCCGGCTTCAAGCGCGACAATCGCCACCGCATGGTGCAGGCGCGCCAGCTCGACAATGCGATCGACAAGCTCGAGAACGCCATCACCACGTACCTGGCGCTGCTCGACCGCGAGAACATGACGGATGCCGACGTGCGGCGCCTCGACGACATCCTGGCGTTCGCCAGCAACATCGGCCATGCCGCCGACATCGCCCACCATGGCCTGCTGAACCACGTGGCGCGGCTGCGCAAGCAAGGCTGGATGCTGCCGGCCGGCCAGCAGCAGCGGCTCGACGAGACACTGGCCCGGCTGGTGTCCAACCAGCGCGAGGCCGCCGCCCTGTTCGTCAACGACGACGTGCGGCAGGCGCGCGAGCTGGCCGGCGAGAAGGCGCGCTTCCGGACGCTCGAAACCCAGGAAGCCGAGGCGCACCTGCAGAAGATCAAGTCGGGCGAGATCGAGGCCGTCGAAGTCGGCGCCCTGTACCTGGACATCCTGCGCGACATGAAAAGCATCAATTCGCACCTGGTGGGCGCCTCGGCCTACCCTCTGCTGGCGCGCCACGGCGAACTGCTGCCCAGCCGGCTGCGCGAATCCAGCGACTGAGCGGCACGGCCTACTTCACCGCGCCGGAAGACTGGCTTAGGCAATAAAAAATAGGCGATCCCGCCGGGCCGCCAGCACACTATCCCCATAAAGAAGCCGCGCGGCATCGCCCGGACGCCGCGCCACACCACCGGCAGGAGACAAGCATGCCGTCGATTCGTTGGGCCGCCGCGGCGGCCGGTGTTCTGCTGTGCGCGTCCGCCTCGGTCTCGGCGGCCTGGCCCGAACGGCCCATCACCATCATCGTGCCGGCGGCCCCGGGCGGCACCACCGACATGGCCAGCCGCATCATCGCCGACAAGCTGGCCGCCCGGCTCGGCCAGTCGGTGGTGGTGGAAAACCGCGCCGGGGCCGCGGGAATCATCGGCACGCAGCAGCTCGTGCGGGCGGCCCCGGACGGCTACACGCTCATCATGGGCAACATCGGGCCCAATGCAATCAACTACAGCATGTATGCCGACCTGCCCTACAGGCCGGCGGACTTCGCGCCCATCACGCTGGTGATCTCGGTGCCCAATGTGCTGGTGGTGAACGCGCAGTCGCCCGCCCGGACCGCCGCGCAGTTGATCGACATGCTGCGCAAGGATGCCGGCAAGGATTCGTTCGGCTCGTCCGGCACCGGCCAGTCGCCGCACCTGTCGGCCGAGCTGTTCAAGCAGCGCGCCGCCGTGCAGGCCACGCACGTGCCGTACAAGGGCGCCGGGCCGGCCGTGGCGGCGCTGCTGGCCGGCCAGTTCACGTTCATGATCGACAACCTGCCGAGTTCCATGCCGCATATCCAGGCGGGCAAGCTGCGGGCGCTGGCGGTGACCAGCGCCGAGCGCGTGCCGCAATTGCCCGACGTGCCGACCATGCAGGAGGCGGGCATCGACGACATGGTGGTGACCGCCTGGTTCGGCCTGATGGCGCCGGCCGGCACGCCGGCCGCGGTGATCGACCGGCTGGCTGGCGCGGCGCGCGAAGTGCTGGCCCTGCCAGACGTGCGCCAGCGCTTCGGCGCCATGGGCGGACAGGCGGGCGGCAACTTGCCGGCCGAGTTCGCCGCTTTCATCGACGCCGAGCGCGCGCGTTGGCACGCCACCGTGCAGGCCGCCGGCCTGGCGCCGAGGTAAGGCATGATCGACAAGATCCAGGCCTCGATCGCCGCCGCGGTGGCGCCCATCCAAGATGGCGCGCAGGTGCTCGTGGGCGGTTTCGGCGACGCGGGAGTTCCCTATGAACTGCTGCACGCCCTGCTCGACCAGGGCACGCGCGACCTGACCCTGGTGTGCAACAACGCCGGCACGCGCGACACCGGCGTCGCGGCGCTGATCCTGGCCCGGCGCGTGCGCAAGATCATCTGCTCGCACCCGCGTCCGCCCATGTCGGACGCCTTCGCCAATGCCTATCGGGCCGGGCAGGTAGAGCTGGAATGCGTGCCGCAGGGTACCCTGGCCGAGCGGCTGCGCGCCGGCGGTGCCGGACTGGGCGCCTTCTTCACGCCCACCGGCTACGGCACCCTGCTGGCCGAGGGCAAGGAACAGCGCGTCGTGGATGGCACCGGCTATGTGCTCGAACAGCCGTTGCGCGGCGACTTCGCCCTGATCAGGGCGCACCTGGGCGACCGCTGGGGCAACCTGATGTACCGCTGGGCGGCGCGCAATTTCAACCCTGTCATGTGCATGGCGGCGCGCCACGCCATCGCCCAGGTCGACCGGGTGGTGGAACTGGGCGCGCTGGCGCCGGAAACCATCATGACGCCCGGCATCTTCGTCAAGACAGTCGTCCCCCTGGAGCACTGAGATGGCACCCGCCCAGACCGCGCCGCGCCAGCCGCCGCCTCACGGCCTGCCCGCGCTGACCCGCGAGCAGATCGCCCAACTGGTCGCCAGCGACATTCCCGACGGCTCGATCGTCAACCTGGGCATCGGCATCCCGACCCGCGTGTCGGACTTCCTGCCAGCCGACCGCGAGATCGTGCTGCACAGCGAGAACGGCATCCTGGGCATGGGCGAGGCCGCCGCCGGCCCGGCCATCGACACGGACCTGATCAACGCCAGCCGCGTCCCGGTCACCCTGGTGCCGGGCGCGTCGATCAGCGAACACACCGTGTCGTTCGCCATGATGCGCGGCGGCCACCTGGACTATACGGTGCTGGGCGGCTTCCAGGTGGCCGCCAACGGCGACCTGGCCAACTGGCTGACCCAGTCGGCCGACGCGATCCCGGCGGTGGGCGGCGCCATGGACCTGGCGGTGGGCGCGCGCCACGTATACGTGACCATGGAGCACCTGACGCGCGACGGACAGCCCAAGCTGCTGGAACGCTGCACCTATCCCCTGACCGGCGCCGGCGTGGTCGACCGGGTCTATACCGACCTGGCGGTGATCGACGTCGACGCGGCCGGCTTCGTCGTCCATGCCTTGCCGGACGGCATTTCGCTGGCGCAACTGCAGGCCCTGACCGGCGCTCCGTTGCGGACCGGCGAACCGCTGCTGCGCATCGTGCGCGACGGCGCGGGCCGCGCGCACTACGCCTCGCCCTGACCCGCCACGGAGACACCCCATGCGCCACGCCCTGTCCCGCCTGACCCTGCTGCTGTCCTGCTGCGCCTTGCTGGGCAGCCCGGCCCTGGCCGCAACGGCCTACCCGGACCGGCCCATCACCCTGCTGATCCCCTACCCGCCCGGCGGCAGCGCCGACATGCTGGGCCGGCCGCTGTCGGCCGCGCTGCAGGAACGCCTGGGGCAACCCGTGGTGCTGGAATACAAGCCCGGGGCGGGCGGGTCGATCGCCACGGCGCAGCTGGCGCGCGCCCGGCCCGACGGCCATACCGTGCTGATGGTGCTGGCCGCCCATGCGATCAACCCCAGCCTGTACAAGTCGCTGCCGTACGACACGCGCAAGGATTTCGCCCCGGTATCGCTGGTGGCCACCCTGCCCATGCTGGTGGCCGCCCCCTTGTCCACGCCGGCCGACAACATCCCGCAGCTGATCGACTATGCCCGCGCTCACCCCGGCAAGCTGACCTTCGCCTCCGCCGGCCCGGGCAACACCAGCCACTTGTCGGCCGAAATGTTCAAGACCGCCACGGGCATACAGATGCTGCACGTCCCCTACAAGGGCAGCGGCCCGGCGGTGGTGGCGCTGCTGGCGGGCGAAGTGTCGCTGATGTTCGACAGCATCTCGACCTCGCTGCCGCAGGTGAAGGCGGGCAAGCTCAAGGCCCTGGCGGTGACCGGCGAAGCCCGCTCGCCCCTGCTGCCGGACGTGCCCACGGTGCAGGAGTCCGGGGTGCCGGGCTTCGTGGTCAACGGCTGGTACGGCATTCTGGCGCCGGCCGGCACGCCGCCCGAGGCGGTGGACAAGCTCAGCCGCGCCATCGCCGACGCGCTGCGCGAGCCCGGCCTGCGCCAGCAACTGACCGGCTACGGCTACGCGCCGGTCGGCAGCACGCCGCAGGCTTTCGGCCAGCTCATCGACAGCGAGCTGCAGCGCTGGAGCAAGGCCGTCAAGGATTCGGGCGCATCGGTACAGTAGCCCGGGCCGGCCCGTCCAGCAAGGACTGCGCGTCGTCGAGCATGGCGTCCCATTCGGCCTGGCCGATGTCCATGAAGCCGAAGAAGCGCAGCATGAAGGCGCCCTCGGTGGCCAGGAACGCCAAGCGGGCGCGGCGGCCGGCTTCGGTCGACAAGTCCAGCCCGGCGATGCGCTCGCGGTACCAGGCCCGCGTGCTGGCCAGGTGTTCGGGCGTCTGTGCCAGGGCGGCCAGCAGGCCTGCCGATTTGGCGCTCGCCTCGTCGGTGGGCCGGGTCGCGGCCACATGGGCCCGCACCTTGTCCAGCGGGCTGCCTTCCGGCCCCGCGACCTGCTCGAAGATACGGTCATAGGCGGCGCCCCAGCGCTCGAACAGCGCGTCGATCAGGGCGTCCTTGTTGCCGAAGCAGTATTGCACCCCGCCTTTGGTGATGCCCGCCGCCTTGGCCACGGCGTCGATGGTCAGCCCGGCGGCCCCGCAGGCCTCGATGATGGCCTCGGCGGCGTCCAGCAACTGCTCGCGGTCTACGGTACGGCGACGACCCATTGTTACCTCTTTTTCAATACATACGTATGGAATGTAATTATAATGGCCTGGACATCGCGGCGCCAGGCTGGAGGCCGGCCTTTCCCGCCGGTCTCGCTTCAGCGCCCCTTGGGAAATTCCATGTCTGCCCGATTCCATCGCTGGCTGGTACTGGCCATCGTGTCCGTCGACCTATTCCTGATCGTCATCGACATGTCGGTACTCTACACGGCCCTGCCGCATCTTACCCAGGCCCTGGGCGCGTCGGCGTCCGAGAAACTCTGGATCGTCAACGCCTATCCGCTTGCGGTGGCGGGCCTGCTGCCGGGCATGGGCACGCTGTCCGACCGCTACGGCCCCAAGCGGCTGTTCACCAGCGGCCTGGCCGTGTTCGGCGTGGCCTCGCTGGCCGCGGCCTATGCGCCGACGCCCGCCGCGCTGGTCGCGGCACGCGTGCTGCTGGCCGTCGGCGCGGCCATGATGATGCCCGCCACGCTGGCCATCATCCGCCATACCTTCGACGACGCGCGCGAGCGCGCGCTGGCCATCGGCATCTGGGCGTCGGTCGCCTCGGGCGGCGCCGCCTTCGGCCCGGTGGTGGGCGGCGCGCTGCTCGAGCATTTCTGGTGGGGCTCGGTGTTCCTGATCAACGTGCCCATCGTCATGGTGGTGCTGCCGCTGGGGCTGCGCTTTGTGCGTCCGCAGCGCGGCGCCAGCCGGCGCGCCTGGGATGTCATCGGCTCGCTGCAGATCCTGGCCGGCCTGACCGGGGTGGTCTACGCCGTCAAGGAAATCAGCCTGCGCGATCCGTCGTATCCGGCCGCCGCCGCTGCGGCGCTGGGCGGCGCGGCCTTCCTGGCGCTGTTCGCGCGGCGGCAGCTGCGCGCGGCCGATCCGTTGATCGATTTCCGGCTGTTCCGCAATCGCATGTTCAGCGGCGCGGTAGGCGTGGCGCTGGTGGCGTCGGTCGCCTTTTCCGGCATCGAACTGATCTTCAGCCAGTGGCTGCAATTGGTGCGCGGCATGTCGCCGCTGCAGGCCGGCCTGTTCATCCTGCCGGCCCCGCTGGCCGCGTTCGTGGCGGGCCCGGTGGCCGGGCTGCTGCTGCCGCGCCTGGGCGAGCGGCGCAGCATGTGGATGGCCATGGCGGCGGCGGGCCTGGGCGCGCTGGCCCTGGCGCTGCTGTACCGGGCCGCGCCGGAATTGCAGCTGGCATGCCTGGCGCTGCTCGGCTTCGGGCTGGGCGCGGCCATGACGGCCGCTTCCAGCGCCATTCTGGTGGGCGCCCCGGCCGACCGCGTCGGCATGGCCGCGTCGGTCGAAGAAATGTCGTACGAGGTGGGCGCGGTGCTGGGCGTGGCGCTGATGGGCAGCCTCGCCACCGCCGCCTACGGGACGGCGCTGGTGCTGCCCGAAGGCCTGGCCGTGCCGGCGGCCGTGCGCGACAGCCTGGACGAGGCGCTGGCGGCGGCGGCCGCGGCGGCGCCCGAGCCGGCGGCGCTGCTGGCCGCCCTGGCGCGGCGGGCATTCGACCACGCTTTTGTGGCGGTGCTCGTCGCCACCGCGCTCCTGTTGCTGGCGACCGCCTGGACGCTCGGCCGGACGGGATCCGGGCCGCAGGGGCAGCCGCGCCGGACGGCTCAGGCCAGGTAGCGCTCGAACCACGCCAGCATGCGCTGCCAGCCGTCGCGCGCATCGTCCTCGCGGTAGCTGGGACGGTAGTCGGCCAGGAAGGCGTGGCCGGCTTCCGGATAAACCACCACCTCGGAGGCGCGCGCCGCCGCGTTGCCCTGCGCCAGGCGGCCCTTCAACGCATCGACATCCTGCAGCGGGATGCTGGCGTCCTGGCCGCCATAGAGCCCCAGCACCGGCGCGTGCAGATCGGCCGCCACGTCCAGCACCACCTGCTTGATCAGCGGCCCGTGGCCGCTGCTGAGCTTGCCGTACCAGGCGACGCCGGCCTTGACGGCGGGGTTGCGCGCAGCATACATCCACGTGATGCGGCCGCCCCAGCAGAAGCCGGTAATGCCCGTGCGCGCGGTGTCGCCGCCGTGGGCCGCCGCCCATGCCAGGCACGCGTCGAGGTCGCCGTAGACTTGTTCATCGGGCACCTTGGAGACGATGTCCGCCACCAGCTTGGGGATGTCCGTGTACTGCGATGCGTCGCCCTGCCGTTGATACAGCTCGGGCGCGATGGCCAGGTAGCCGGCCTTGGCCAGGCGGCGGCAGACGTCCTTGATATGCTCGTGCACACCGAAGATCTCCTGCACCACCAGCACCACCGGCAGGCCGGTCTTGCCCTGCGGCGCCGCGTAGTAGGCGGCAATCGTGCCGTCGGCCACGGGCAGTTCGAAGTCGCCGTGGGACAGGCCCTGGGGATCGGTATGGATGGTCGTGGCGGCCGGCTGGCCGGCCGCGGGAGAAAAACTCATAGCGGGCTCCTGGAGGCGCACCGGCCGGCCCGCGGCGTTGGCGCGCCGGCCCTAGTGCGAGTGGCTGGCCGGCGCCGCCGTGCCGTGCTCCGCGTGGTCGTGCGCGGCGCCGTGGGCATGGTCGTGCAGATGGCCGTGATGCATGAATGAGGTAACGCCATAAATGACGATAACCCCGGCGCCGACCAGCAGCAACTGGGGCACCGCGTCGGCCAGCGAGCCGCGCTCGTGCATCTGCGGGATCAGGTCGGCCACCGAGATGTACAGGAAGCTGCTGGCGGCAATGACGAGCACATAGGGCACCAGGCCTTGCGCCTGTTGCAGCACGAAGTAGCCCGCCAGCCCTCCCAGCGCCGTGCACAGGCTGCTGGACAGGATCAATATGAAGGCCCGCCGGCGCGCCAGCCCGGCATTGAGCAGCACCACGAAATCGCCCAGCTTGTGCGGCACTTCATGCACGATGATGGACGCCGCCGTGAGCAGGCCGAGGAGCGGGTCGGCCAGGAAGGCGGCCGCCACCAGCACGCCGTCGCATAGATTGTGCAGGGAGCTGCCGATCAGGATCAGCACCCCGCCGCGGCCCGCCTCGTGGCGGTCGTGCCCCTTGTGATGATGGTGGCCGTCGCCTTCGTGGTGGTGGCTGTGGCGCAGCAGCGCGATCTTCTCGAGCACGAAGAAGCCCAGCAGGCCCGCCAGCATCAGGCCGAACAGCACGTGCATGTCGGCCTCGGCGCTCTCGAACGCCTCCGGCAGCAAGTGCAGCAGCGCGACCGACAGCAGCACGCCCACCGACAGGCTGACCATGTGATGGAGGTACTTGCTGAAGACGCGATAGGCCAGCCAGCTGGCGATGGACACGGCGATCAGTCCGCCGGCCACGGTGGCCAGCAAGATCCAGAGGAGCAGCATGGGGAAAGGAGGTCGGGATGGGGCACGAAAGCAACATTATATCGTTACAGGGGCGGCCCCGCCCCGCGGCTCAGTGCGCCTGCTCCCAATTGGGGCCGGCGCCGACCTCGGCCACCAGCGGCACCCGCAGCTCGGCCACTCCGCACATCAGTTCGGGCAGGCGCGCCCGCACCAGGTCGAGTTCCTGGTTAGGCACTTCCAGCACCAGTTCGTCGTGCACCTGCATGATCATGCGGGTGCTCAGGCGCTCGGCGTCGAGCCAGTCCTGCACCGCCACCATGGCCATCTTGATCAGGTCGGCCGCGGTGCCCTGCATGGGCGCGTTGATGGCGGCGCGCTCGGCGCCCTGGCGCCGCGGCCCCGAGCCGGCGCGGATGTCCGGCAATTGCAGGCGGCGGCCGAACACCGTTTCGACGTAGCCTTGCTGGCGCGCCAGCTGGCGGGTGTGTTCCATGTACTGCGCGACGCCGGGATAGCGGGCGAAATAGCGATCGATATATGCCTGGGCGGCATCGCGGGTGATGCCCAGGTTCGACGCCAGGCCGAACACGCCCATGCCGTAGATCAGGCCGAAATTGATCGCCTTGGCGGCGCGGCGCTGGTCGGCGGCGACCTCGGCCAGCGGCACGCCGAAGATCTCCGCCGCGGTGGCGCGGTGGATGTCCTCGCCCGCGGCGAAGGCCTGCTGCAAGTTGGCGTCGTCGGACACGTGCGCCATGATGCGCAGCTCGATCTGCGAATAATCGGCCGACAACAGCAGGCCGCGCTCGGCCACGAAGGCCTCGCGCACGCGCCGGCCCGCCTCGGTGCGCACGGGAATGTTCTGCAGGTTGGGATCGGACGAGGCCAGCCGGCCGGTGATCACGGCGGCCTGGGAATAATGCGTGTGCACGCGCCCGGTGCGCGCGTTGATCATGCGCGGGAGCTTGTCGGTGTACGTGGACTTCAGCTTCGACAGGCCGCGATACTCGAGCAGCACCTGCGGCAGCGGGTAGTCCTGCGCCAGCTTGCTGAGCACTTCTTCGTCGGTGGACGGCGCGCCGCTGGCGGTCTTGCGCACCACCGGCAGCTGCATGCGGCCGAACAGGATTTCGCCCAGTTGCTTGGGCGAATTCAAGTTGAAGGGCTGCCCGGCCAATTCGTAGGCGCGCTGTTCGAGCGTCAGCATTTCCTGGCCCAGCCGGTGGCTTTGGCGGCCCAGTTCGTCGGCGTCGACCTTGACGCCGTTGCGCTCGACCACGGTCAGCACGCGCGAGACCTGGATCTCGAGCCGGTAGATGCGCTCCAGGCCCGCGTCCGCGGCCACGCGCGGCCGCAGCGCCTGGTGCAGTTGCAGCGTGAAATCGGCGTCCTCGCAGGCGTAGTGGCCGGCCTTGTCGACCGCGACCTCGTCAAAGCCGATCTGCTTGGCGCCCTTGCCGCAGAGATCCTCGTAGGTGACGCCGCCGCGTCCCAGGTAGCGCTGCGCCAGGTCGTTCAAGCCGACGCTGCGGTGCGACTCCAGGACATAGGCCTGCAGCATGGTGTCTTCCTGGATGCCGGCCAGCGCGATGCCCTCGTTGGCGAATACATGCGTATCGTACTTGGCATGATGCAGCAGCTTGGCGCGCGCCGGGTCTTCTAGCCAGCCGCGCAGGCGCTCGAGCACTTCCGCCTTGGGCAGTTGCTCGGCGGCGTCGGGGCCGCGGTGGGCCAGCGGGATATAGCACGCCACGCCAGGCGCCACCGCCATGGAAATACCCACCAGGCGCGCCTGCATCTCGTCGAGCGAGGTGGTCTCGGTATCGAGCGCGACCAACGGCGCCGCGGCCGCCTGCGCCATCCATTCGTCGAACGCGGGCCAGCCGGCGATGATCTGGTAGCGCAGCTCGGCCGGCGCGGCCGGCGCCTCGGCGATGATGCGCGCGTCGCCCTGCGGCACGCGCTGCGCGTCGCCGGTCAGTTCACGCAGCCAGGTACGGAAGCCGTAGCGCTCGTACAGGGCCTGCAGGGTGTCGGTGTCGGGCTGGCGCGGCGCCAGGTCGCCGACGCTGTCGACATGGCCGGCCAGGTCGCAATCGCATTTCACGGTGAGCAGCTGGCGCGTCAGCGGGAACTGCGGCAGCGCCTCGCGCAGGTTGTTGCCCGCCACGCCCTTGATGCTGTCCGCCTGCCCGGCCAGCGCGTCGATGGAACCGAATTCCGCCAGCCACTTGACGGCCGTCTTGGGACCGACCTTGGTCACGCCGGGGACGTTGTCCACCGCATCGCCCACCAGCATCAGGTAGTCGACGATGCGCTCCGGCGGCACGCCGAACTTGTTCAGCACGCCCGGCTCGTCGAGCACCTCGCCGCTCATGGTGTTGACCAGCGTGACATGCGCGTCGACGAGCTGGGCGAGGTCCTTGTCGCCGGTCGAGACGATGGTGTGGATGCCCTGCTGCGAGGCCTGGCGCGCCAGCGTGCCGATGATGTCGTCGGCCTCGACACCTTCGATGGCCAACACCGGCCAGCCCAGCGCCCGCACCGCCTGGTGGATGGGTTCGATCTGTGCCGCCAGGTCTTCCGGCATGGGCGGCCGATGCGATTTATAGTCGGGATAGAGTTCGTCGCGGAATGTCTTGCCGCGCGCGTCGAAGATGCAGGCGGCGTAGTCTGCCTTATGATCCGAGACCAGCTTGCGCAGCATGTTGACCACGCCGTACAGCGCGCCCGTGGGTTCTCCTTGCGCATTGCGCAAATCGGGCATAGCGTGGAAGGCGCGGTACAAGTAGCTCGAACCGTCTACCAGCAATAAGGTTTTTTTCATGGTTACAAAAGCAGAACGAGAAATGCCCGCCGGCAAGCAAATACCGGTGATTATGTCAGAGATACGGACGGCGGCAGAGAAACTGGCCGACATCGGCCCCGCCGTCAGCGTGTTCGGCAGCGCCCGCATCAGCCGCGACTCGCCTCACTACGAGACCTGCGAAGCCATTTCGGCCGCCCTGGCCGAGGCGGGCTTCGCCGTGATCGCCGGCGGCGGGCCGGGCATCATGGAAGCCGCCAACAAGGGCGCCTTCGAGGCCGGCGGCACCAGCGTCGGGCTGAACATCAGCCTGCCGCACGAAGCGCACAACAACGAGTACCAGACTATCAGCCTTTCGTTCGAATATTTCTACTCGCGCAAGGCCACATTCTTCATGCACAGTTTCGCCTATGTGGCGCTGCCGGGCGGCTTCGGCACCATGGACGAACTGTTCGAGGCGCTGACGCTGATCCAGACCGGCAAGGTGCCGGCCGCGCCGATCATCCTGGTGGGCAGCGAGTACTGGCAGGGCCTGGTGGACTGGCTGGCCGACCAGATGCTGCCCAATGGCATGATCGCGGCCCACGACCTGGAATTGTTCACCCTGGAGGACGACCCCCGCAAGGTGGTGCGGCGCGTGGTGGAATTCCACGCCGAACGCCAGAGCGGCGCCGAATACGCGCCGTCCCTGCCGGGCTGAGCCGGCGCCTCAGGCCAGTGCCTGGGCAACCGCCGCGCGGGCCCGGGCGACGAACTCGTTGTCGGCGGCTCCCGCGAGCAGGCGGAACTGCGCCTGCGGCAGCCCCGGCAGGCCGGCGCGCGCCAGCCGCGCCACGCCCGGCGCCAGGGCCGACTCGTTCAGGCACGCCACCCCCAGGCCGGCCGCCAGGGCGAGCTGCAGGCCCGCCACGCCGGAGGCCACATGGGCCACCGTGTACAGCAGGCGCCGGCGTATCAGCACGGTTTCGGTGAATTGCCGCAGGGCGCAGGTCTCGGGCAGCACCAGCAGCGGCAACGGCGCGCCGCGGTCCAGCTGGAGGCCCTCGGCGGCCATCCACCACAGGGCCTCGCGCCGCAGCAATTCGCCCGGCGGCCGCGCCGCCGCGCCGGGCGCGCGGACGTGCATCGCCACGCCCAGGTCGAACTGGCCGCGCGCGCAGGCGGCCTCGACCTCGCCGCTTTTCAGGATGGCGACGTGCAGGCGCACCTGCGGATATTGCTGGTTGAGCCGCCGCAGCAGCCCGGCGATGTCGCGCGGCCGGAAATAGTCGGTCAGCGCCAGGCGCAGTTCTCCCTGCAGCGGCACCCCACGCAAGTCGCGCAGGGCCTCGTCGCTCAGGGCCAGGATGCGGCGCGCGTGGGCCAGCAGGCGCAGCCCGGCCGGCGTGGCGTGCACGCCGGCCTTGGTGCGCACCAGCAGCAGCTGCCCGGCGCGCTCCTCGAGCTTGCGGACCTGCTCGCTGACCGCCGACTGCGACAGGTGCACGATCGGCGCGGCGGCCGTCAGGCTGCCCGCGTCCAGCACCGCGGTATACGTGCGCAACTGCTCCAGGTCGAATCCAGGCATGGCCGGTCCATCGGTTTTTCCGTTGGATCAGATCTTAAATTCCCGTTTTTCCGCTGTCAAAGAAAGCCCTAGACTGCCCAGGCGGTCGACTTTCCGGCCGCGTCGAACAAGGAGCCCCATCATGCCCCACCTGGTTGTCCATCTTTCCGGCCGCCCCGACGCCGCCCTCAGCCGCCGCGTCGTCGATCGCATCACAACGTTGACCCAGTCCGTCCTGGGCAAGGAACTGCCGCTGATCGCCATCGCGCTGCAATACATCGCCCACGACGCCTGGTTCATCGGCGGCCGCCCGCTGGCCGAAACCGGCCACAACGCCTTTCACCTGGACATCAGCGTGACCGACGAGACCAATACCAAGCAGGAAAAGGCGCGCTTCATCGCCGCGGTATATGCCGCGTTCGAGGAATTACTGGGGAATCTGCACGAATGCTCGTACGTGCATGTGATAGACGCCCGCGCGGCCGCCTATGGCTACGGCGGCGCCACGCAGGAATACCGCCATCAGCGGGCGGGCGTCTGAGCGCCGGCGCGCTCCGCGGACCGGCATGGCGCGGCACCACGCCGCGCCGGGCCGCCGGCAGGCATCAGGCCGCGCTTTCGCGCGCCGCGCGGCGGCGCTCGTGCTCCTGCAGGTGACGCTTGCGCAGGCGGATCGACTTGGGCGTGATCTCGACCAGCTCGTCATCGTCGATGAACTCGACCGCGTACTCCAGCGTCAGCTGGATCGGCGGCACCAGGCGCACGGCCTCGTCCGTGCCCGAGGCGCGGATATTGGTCAGCTGCTTGCCCTTGATGGGGTTGACCACCAGGTCGTTGTCGCGGCTGTGGATGCCGATGATCATGCCTTCGTACAGCGCCTCGCCGGGGCTGACGAACATGCGGCCGCGGTCCTGCAGCTTCCACAGCGCGTAGGCTACGGCCTCGCCGTTGTCCTGGCTGATCAGCACGCCATTGCGGCGTTCGCCGATGGCGCCTTCGCGCACGGGCGCGTATTCGTGGAAGATGTGGCTCATCAGGCCGGTGCCGCGCGTCAGCGTCAGGAACTCGTTCTGGAAGCCGATCAGGCCGCGGGCCGGGATCAGGTATTCCAGGCGGGTGCGGCCGCGGCCATCCGGCTGCATATCCTGCAGGTCGCCCTTGCGGCGGCCCAGCTCTTCCATGACGCCGCCCTGGTGGGCGTCTTCCACGTCGATGGTCAGGGCCTCGAAGGGTTCGCAGCGAACGCCGTCGATCTCCTTGAACACCACGCGCGGCCGCGACACGGCCAGTTCATAGCCTTCGCGGCGCATGGTCTCGAGCAGGATGGTCAGGTGCAGTTCGCCGCGCCCCGACACTTCGAACACCGTGTCGTCGCCGGTATCGCGCACCCGCAGGGCCACGTTGGACTTGAGCTCGCGGTCGAGCCGGTCGCGCAGCTGGCGGCTGGTGACGAACTTGCCTTCCCTGCCGGCCAGCGGCGAGGTGTTGACCATGAAATTCATGGTCAGCGTGGGCTCGTCGATGCGCAGCATGGGCAGCGGCTCGGGCTGGCCCGGATCCATCACGGTGCAGCCGATGCCGATCTCTTCGATGCCGTTGATCAGCACGATGTCGCCGGCCTCGGCCTCGTCCACCAGCTCGCGCTCCAGGCCCTTGAACTTCAGCACCTGGTTGATCCGGCCTTTGCCGGCCGCGCCATCGGGGCCGAACTGGTATGCCACGTCCATGCCGGGCCGCATGCGGCCGCGATTGATGCGGCCCACGCCGATCTTGCCCACGTAGCTGTTGTAGTCCAGCGAGATGATCTGCATCTGCAGCGGGCCATTGGGATCGTCGTCACGCTGCGGCACGTGCTGCAGGATGGCTTCGAACAGCGGCCGCATGTCGCCGTCGCGCACGTCGGGCGTGAGGCCCGCGTAGCCCGACAGGCCCGAGGCATAGATCACCGGGAAGTCGAGCTGCTCTTCGGTGGCACCCAGCTTGTCGAACAGGTCGAAGGTGGCATTGATAACGTAGTCCGGACGCGCGCCGGGACGGTCGATCTTGTTGACCACCACAATGGGCTTGAGACCCAGCGCCAGCGCCTTGCGGGTCACGAAGATGGTCTGCGGCATCGGCCCCTCGACCGCATCGACCAGCAGCAGTACGCCGTCGACCATCGACAGCACCCGCTCGACCTCGCCGCCGAAGTCGGCGTGCCCCGGGGTATCGACGATGTTGATGTGGGTGCCCTGGTACTCGACCGCGCAGTTCTTGGCCAGGATGGTGATGCCGCGCTCTTTTTCCAGGTCGTTGGAATCCATGACCCGTTCCGACACGGCCTGGTTCTCGCGGAAGGTGCCGGATTGGCGCAGTAGCTGGTCGACCAGCGTGGTCTTGCCGTGGTCGACGTGGGCAATGATGGCGACGTTGCGCAGGGCGCGAGTCATAGCGTGTCCTTTAAGGTCTTGGCGGGCAGCAGGCCCGCCGGCAATTCAGTCAGTGCAAGCAAGGCCTGCTTGGGGTCTGGCATGGCCTGCAGGGCCTCCAGCGTGACGGCGCGGTCCAGCGAAAATGGCCCGACGTGCGTGCGCCGCAGCGCCGCCAGGTGGGCATGGCAGCCCAGCACCCGCCCGATGTCCTGGGCCAGGGTGCGGATGTACGTGCCCTTGCTGCAGGCTACGTCGATCTCGGCCCGCGTGCCCGACAGCGCCAGCAGCTCGATGCGATGGATCGTGACCTGGCGCGCCGGGCGCTCGAGCTCGATGCCCTGGCGCGCGTACTCGTACAGCGGCTTGCCATCGCGCTTGAGCGCCGAGTACATCGGCGGCACTTGCTCGATGGTGCCCTGGAAACGTGACAGCGCATCGCGCAGGCTGGCTTCGTCCACGGCGAAACCGTCGGGCGCGCGGGCCACCACGTTGCCGGTCAGGTCGCCGGAGTCGGTTTCCTCGCCGAACTGCAGCGTGGCGCGGTACGCCTTGTCGGCGTCCAGCATCGCGCCGGATATCTTGGTGGCGCGCCCCATGCAGCACACCAGCAGGCCGGTGGCGAACGGGTCGAGCGTGCCGGTGTGGCCGGCCTTGGCCGCGTCCAGGCAGCGCCGCGCCCGTTGCAGGGCGTGGTTGCTGGACAACCCCACGGGTTTATCCAGCAACAGGACACCGTCGAGCGCAAGCCCGCGTCGTTTGGCCATCGTCGAATCCGGAAAAAAGAGTGCAGAGACGACAGCCGGTCAGGACTGGTCTTCAGGTTCGTCCGGGACGCCCGAGGACGGGCCGGACCGGTTGGCGCGGTCGATCAGGGCCGACATTTCGATGCCGCGCGCCACCTGGGCGTCGTGCACGAAGCGCAGCGTGGGAACGGTATGGATGTGCAGCAGCTTGTACAGCTGCGAATGCAGCCAGCCGGCCTTCTCGTTGAGCAGCGCGGCGGCGGCATCGGGCTCGGCGCCCAGCACCGTGAAATACACCTTGGCGTGCGCGTAGTCGGCCGACAGTTCCACACCGGACAGCGTGATCAGCCCCGCGCGCGACGTGTCGATCTCGCGCTGGATCAGCCCGGCCAGGTCCTTCTGGATCTGGTCGGCCAGCCGCAGGTTGCGGCCGGGGATGGATTTGGACTTGTGACGGCTCATGAAAAACTTGCGGATACGCCGCACCCTTTACAGGGTGCGGGCGATCTCCTTGATTTCGAACACTTCCAGTTGGTCGCCCACCTGGATGTCGTTGCTGCCGCGCAGCGTCAGGCCGCAGTCGAAGCCGGACTTGACTTCCTTGACGTCGTCCTTGAAGCGGCGCAGCGATTCCAGGTGGCCGGTCCAGTGGACGACGTTGTTGCGCAGCAGGCGGACCTGGGAATCGCGGCGCACCACGCCGTCCAGCACCATGCAGCCGGCGACGTTGCCGATACGCGAGATGGAATAGACCTCGCGGACCTCGACCAGACCGATGACCTCTTCCTTCTTCTCGGGCGCCAGCATGCCGGACATGGCCGCCTTCACTTCATCCACGGCGTCGTAGATGATGTTGTAGTAGCGCAGGTCGATGCCGTTGGACTCGGCCAGCTTCTTGGCGCTTTGCTCGGCACGGACGTTGAAGCCGATGACGACCGCGTTGGAAGCGATGGCCAGGTTGACGTCGCTTTCCGAGATGCCGCCCACGGCCGCGTGCACCACCTGAACCCGCACCTCGTCGGTGGAGAGCTTGGTGAGCGAGGCGACCAGGGCTTCCTGGGAGCCCTGCACGTCGGTCTTGACGATGAGCGGCAGGGTCTGCGTGCCCTCGCCCATGTTGTCGAACATGGACTCGAGCTTGGCGGCCTGCTGGCGGGCCAGCTTGACGTCGCGGAACTTGCCCTGGCGGAACAGCGCGATCTCGCGCGCCTTGCGCTCGTCGGCCAGCGCGATGAGCTCGTCGCCGGCGGCGGGCACGTCGGTCAGGCCCTGGATTTCGACCGGGATGGACGGGCCGGCTTCCTGGATCTGCTTGCCGTTCTCGTCGACCATGGCGCGCACGCGGCCGAAGCTCGCGCCGGCCAGCACTACGTCGCCGCGCTTGAGCGTGCCGCTCTGCACCAGGATGGTGGCCACCGGGCCGCGCCCCTTGTCGAGACGGGCCTCGATGACCAGGCCCTTGGCGGGGGCATCGACAGGCGCCTTGAGTTCCAGGATTTCCGCCTGCAGCAGCACGTTCTCGAGCAGGTCATCGATGCCGGCGCCGGTCTTGGCCGACACGGGCACGAACGGTACGTCGCCGCCGTATTCTTCGGGCACGACCTCTTCCGCCACCAGCTCCTGCTTGACGCGCTCGGGATTGGCTTCCGGCTTGTCGATCTTGTTGACCGCCACGACCAGGGGTACGCCGCCCGCCTTGGCATGGTGGATGGCTTCACGCGTCTGGGGCATGACGCCGTCGTCGGCGGCCACCACCAGGATGACGATGTCGGTCGCCTTGGCGCCGCGCGCCCGCATGGCGGTAAATGCCTCGTGGCCCGGAGTGTCGAGGAACGTGACCACGCCACGCTCGGTCTCGACGTGATAGGCGCCGATGTGCTGGGTAATGCCGCCGGCCTCGCCCGCAGCGACCTTGGCGCGCCGGATGTGATCCAGCAGCGAGGTCTTGCCGTGGTCGACGTGGCCCATGACGGTGACCACGGGCGCACGCGGCAGCAGCTCGGCCTCGGTGGCGGCCGGGGTCTCGTCCAGGAAGGCCTCGGGATCGTCGAGCTTGGCGGCGATGGCCACGTGGCCGAGTTCCTCGACCACGATCATGGCGGTTTCCTGGTCCAGCACCTGGTTGATGGTGACCATCTGGCCCAGTTTCATCAATTGCTTGATGACCTCGGCGGCCTTGACGGACATCTTGTGCGCCAGGTCGGCCACGCTGATGGTTTCGGGCACGTGCACTTCGCGCGCGATGAATTCCTGCGGCGCGGGCTCGTGGCGACGCTCGGCCTGCTGGTTGCGGCTGTTGCGGCCGCCCTTGCCGCCCTTGCCACCGGCGCGCCAGCCGTCGCGGCTGGGCGCGGACGGCTTGTCCGCGGGTTTCTTGCGCGACGCGTCGTCGCTCCAGGTGGAAGCGACTTCGGCCGTCTTGATGGTCTTCTTGGAACCGCCGGCCGGCTTGGCGTCTTTCTTGGCGCCCGCGCCTGCGGCGGCCTTGGCGGCCGGCTTGTGCAGGGTGCCCGACAGCGCCGCGGGATTCTCGGGCTCGGGCGCGCGCAACACCTTGCGCGGGCGGTTCAGCATTTCGCGCAGCGCGGCCGCTTCGGCTTCGGCGGCACGGCGGGCTTCCTCGCGCGCGGCGGAATCGCCCGTGGCGGCCGGGGCGGCCGGCGCGGCCGGCGCGGCGCGACGCACGTCGGGGCGGCCAGCCTTGGGCGCCGCCTCGGGCGCGGGCTTGGCGGCCTCGGTCTGCTGCGGCTTGGCAGGCGCGGCGGGTTCGGCCGCAGCCGGCTGCTCAGCGGCAACCGCGGGCGGCTCGGCCGGCGCTTCGGGCTCGGCGGGCGTGGCGGCCGGTTCCGGCGCGGCGGGCTCGGCTTCGCGTTCGGCCTCGCGCTCCGCGGCCGGCTCGGCCGCGGGCGATGCCGGCGCCTCGACCGGCTCCTGCGCGACCACGTCGGGCTCGGGCTGCGGCTCGGGCTGGACCTGCGGCGCGGACTGCGGCGCGGCCGATTGCGCCTGCGGCGTCGGCTCCGCCACGGCGGGCGTCGCCGGCGCTTCGGCCACGGCCGGCGCGGGCTGCTCGGCGGGCGTCGCGGCGGCCGGGGCCTCGGGCGCCGCTTGCGCGGCTTCGGCGCGCGCAGCCTCGAGCGCGATCTCGGACGGATCGCGCTTGACGAACACGCGCTTCTTGCGGACCTCGACCTGAATGGTGCGCGACCGGCCGGTGGCATCGGCCTGGCGGATCTCGGAGGTCTGGCGACGCGTCAAGGTGATTTTCTTGCCCTCGGTCGCGCCATGGGCGCGGCGCAGCGAGTCGAGCAACTTCGCCTTGTCGCTGTCGGTAACCGCGTCGTCCACCGAGTTGAGGTCAACACCGGCCGAACGCAGCTGCTCCAGCAGCACGTTGGCGGGCATCTTCAGCTCGGTAGCGAACTGGGCGACAGTATTACTCGACATTAGGCTCTCTTCCCTATATGCAGCGATTACAACAAAGCAAAGGCGGATGGGCGGCCAGGCCGTGCATCCACCGGACGGTACCCTTGCCGGTTACTCTTCATTGAACCAGTGGGCCCGGGCGCGCATGATCAGCTCGCTGGCTTGCTGTTCGTCGAGATCGGCGATTTCGGCCAATTCGTCGGTGGCCAGCTCGGCCAGATCGTCGCGCGTCAGCACTTGCCGTTCGGCCAGCTTGGCGGCCAATTCCGGCGTCATGCCTTCGAGTTCGAGCAGGTCCTGGGCCGTTTCAAGGCGCTCTTCCTGGGCGATGGCCTCGGTCAGGAGCGCATTGCGGGCGCGGGCGCGCAGCTCGTTGATGGTGTCTTCGTCAAACGCCTCGATTTCCAGCAGCTCCTGCATGGGCACGTAGGCGATTTCCTCGATACCGGTAAACCCTTCGTCGATGAGGATGTCGGCGACTTCTTCATCGACGTCGAGCTTGTTCATGAACGTGGCGCGCAGCCCGGCGCGCTCGGTTTCCTGGCGGCTCAGGCTTTCTTCCGGCGTCATGATGTTGATCTGCCAGCCGGTGAGCTCGGACGCCAGGCGCACGTTCTGGCCCTTGGCGCCAATGGCCTTGGGCAGGTTTTCCTCGTCGACCACCACGTCCATGGCGTGCTTGTCTTCGTCCACCACGATGGACTCGACATTGGCCGGCGCCAGGGCGCCGATGACGAACTGGGCGGGATCTTCCGACCACAGGACGATGTCGACCTGTTCGCCGCCCAGCTCGTTGCGCACCGCGGTGACGCGCGAGCCGCGCATGCCGACGCAGGTGCCGATGGGGTCGATACGCTTATCGTACGCCACCACGGCGATCTTGGCGCGCACGCCCGGATCGCGCGCGGCGGCCTTGATCTCGAGCAGCCCCTGCTCGATCTCGGGGACTTCGTTCTCGAACAGCTGGCGGATGAACTCCGGCGAGGTGCGCGACAGGATGACCTGCTGGCCGCGCGCGGCGTGGTCGACCCGCAGCACGTAGGCGCGCAGGCGGTCGCCGACCCGGAAGTTCTCTTTCGGGATCATCTCGGAGCGCGGCAGGCGGGCTTCGATCTTGCCGGTCTCGACAATGATGTCGCCCTTGTCCATGCGCTTGATGGTGCCCGAGATGATCGTCTCGCCGCGGTCGAGGAAGTCGTTGAGAACCTGCTCGCGCTCGGCGTCGCGGATCTTCTGCAGGATGGCCTGCTTGGCCGCCTGGGCGCCGATGCGGCCGAACTCGACCGGCTCGAGCGGTTCCTCGATGTACTCGCCGACTTCGATATTGGGCACCAGCTCGCGCGCATCGGACAGCATTTCCTGCTTGTCGGGCTCTTGCAGGCCGGCTTCGTCGGGCACCACCAGCCACCGGCGGAAGCCTTCGTGGCTGCCGGTTTCACGGTCGATGGAGACGCGGATCTCGGCGTCTTCCTTGAAACGCTTTTTCATGGCCGAAGCCAGCGCGCTTTCGAGCGCTCCGAAAACCACTTCGCGCGTGACGTTCTTTTCACGCGCCAAGGCATCGACCAACAGAAGAATTTCGCGACTCATCGCTTTTTGCCCTTGAAATCCAGAACGGGATCCAGTTTGGCACGCTCGATGTCGGCGAGCGTGAAGTTCAGCACCTGGATGTCGTCCTTCTTTGCCTCAAATTCGAGACCGAACACGGTCTGGTGCGCATCGGCGGCCGTGCCGCCATCGGCCGCCTGGCCGGCCTCGGGGGCGGTCAGGATGCCGGAAAACACCTTGCGGCCGTCCAGCGGCTGGCGCAGTTTGATCTCGACGCGCTCGCCCGCGAAGCGGCGCAGCTCGGCCTCGGTGCGCAACGGGCGATCGACGCCCGGCGAGCCGACTTCCAGCCGCTTGTAGTCGATGTTCTCGACTTCGTAGACGCGCGACAACTGGCGGGAGACCTGTTCGCAATCTTCGATGCGCACGCCGCCCGCCTTGTCGATGGTGACACGCAAAAGACCGAGCGCAGCACGTTCGACGTCGACCAGTTCGACGTCCATGCCAGCCAGTGCCTCTTGGGTCAATGCGTATAAATCAGCCATACACTCAAAAAAAATGGGCTGCATGCCCAGCCCACCGTATCGCCCGGCGCCCGGATCGGGTTCCTGCGAAGCGCCAAGCTTCGCGGCGGGATGCCCCGCCAGGAAACCCAATACCGGGCCCGAGCCCAAATATTGCGACCTTGTTTTCCGCCCCGGGCCCAATCCGGCGACCGCGCTTCGGGTCGGACCGGATACCGCCGGGCGCGGCATCCGGCGCGCAACCAAAGCGTGCGCGCCATGAAAACCAACAATTTTACCAGATAACCGGGAAAATTACCTGATGCGTCGCGGGTTTACGGCAAGGGCGCCATGCCGGCGCGGGCATGGCGCGGCGGCGCCGGATCAGCGGCCGCCCCGCCCTCGTCCGCCGCCCAGGAATCCGAGCCGGGATTCATGCGCCGAAGCGCTCTTGGGCTGCCAGTCGTCGCCACGGCCGCCGCCGCGCTGCGAGCGGGATTTGCCGGACGACGCCTTGCCCGCCCGCGCAGCCTGGTTGCCGCGCGCCGGCCCCTGGCCGCCGGGCTTGGCCCGGCCGCCCTTGCGGGGGCCCGCCGGCGCGGCCGCGACGTCGGCCGGACTGGCCGCCGCGGCGCCAGCCGGGGCACTCTTGCCACGGCGCGGCTTGCCGCTCTTGGCGGCCTTGCCGCCAGCCGCCGCCTTGCCGCCGGCCGGCTTCGGCTTGCCGCCAGCCGCCTTGCCGCCGCCCTTGCCGGCCTTGCGGCCGGAATCCTTGCCCAGGGGGTGGCCGTTGGCGTATCCCCCCGTGAACATCAGGCCGGTGCCGAACGGATCGGAAGGACACGCCGCCACCTGCCCCGCGCTGCCCTGCCGGCCACCCTGCAGCTTGCCGCGCCGGCCGATGCGCGCGCCGTTCATGCCGTTGCGCTCCATGGTGCCGAAACCGGGGGGCAGCGCGCTGTCGTGCGAACGCGGCTGGCGGGCGTGGCGCCCGTCCTCGTCGGCGTCGTCGTCGCGCAACAGGCCGAGCTGGACCATCAGCGCCGTCACCAGCGACGGCTCGAGCTCCTCCCAGCGGCCGCGCCGCAAGGTGCGAGGCAGGACGATATCGCCGAAACGCGTGCGGATCAGGCGGCTGACCGTGACACCCACCGCCTCGAACATGCGGCGCACCTCGCGGTTGCGTCCTTCTTGCAGGGTCACGCGGTACCAGCGGTTGCTGCCGTCGCCGCCCAGGTAGTCGAGCGCGCCGAAGGCGGCCTGGCCGTCTTCCAGCTCGATGCCCTCGACCAGCGACTTGCGCGCCGCCTCGTCCATTTCGCCCAGCACCCGCACCGCATATTCGCGTTCGGTGCCATAGCGCGGATGCATGATGCGGTTCGCCATGTCGCCCGACGTGGTGAAGATCAGCAGGCCTTCGGTATTCAGGTCCAGGCGCCCCACCGACAGCCACTTGCCGGTCCGCAGCTTCGGCAGGCGGGCGAACACGCTGGCCCGGCCGCCCGGATCGTCATGGCTGACGATTTCGCCGGCTGGCTTGTGATACAGGATGACGCGCGGCGGTTTCTTGGCATTCGGCCGGGCGATCGGCTTGCCGTTGACGCGCACCTGGTCCGACGGCGACACGCGCTGTCCGATATGCGCCGGTTCGCCATTGACCGACACCCGCCCCGCGGTGATGAGTTCTTCCATTTCGCGGCGCGAGCCGATGCCGGCATCCGCCAGCACTTTGTGCAGCTTGGGCATGGCCGCATCGCTGTTGAGGTATTTGCCCAGCCGCTGCTCGAGGCGGGCGGACTGGTCCAGGTAGGCCAGCGCCTGCTCGGCCTCGCGCTCGGCGGCGCGGGGATCCGCCTCGGGAGCCGGCGCGGCCGGTTCGGCCCGGGGTTCGCCCTGGCCCTGGCCAGCCGCCGCGGCATCGCCGCGGCGGCGCCGGAACGGCGTGCGCAGCTTGCGGCCGCGACCGCGATTGCCCGCCGCGGCGTCGCCGCCCTCACCCGCCGCGCCATCGGCCGGCGCGGGTTCGGCCACCGCCGGCGCCGCCGTGGCGCCCAGTTCTGAAACAGGGAAATCGTCTTGTTGCATCGTATTGGTTGTATTCGTTGTATTGGTTGTCACGGAGACAGCTCCAGATTTCAAGCTTGGGCGAGCCCGCCGCGGGCCGGCTCGTCTTCGTCGGGGGTCGGCGGCGCTTCAGGCGCATGATCGGGCGCGGGCGGCTCGACGTCGGGCCCGGGTTCCTGTGGTTCCACTTCGGGTTCGGGCGGCTGCGGCTCGACCTCGGGTTCGGGCGGTTGCGGCTGGACATCCGGCTCGGCAGGCTGCGGCTCGACTTCCGGCTCGGGAGCATGCGGCTCGACTTCGGGCGGGGCCGCAGGCGGTTCGATTTCCGGCGACGACGGGGGAGTGATCTCGGGGCCCGGCGCCACGGGTTCGGCCTCGGGGGGCGTTTGCCCAGGCGCGACGGTATCGGGCGCCGGCGGCGCGACTTCGGGCTCGCGCGGAACGGCATTGTCCGCCTCGGCCCCGGCGGCGGCCGCCACGGCGACCCCTGCGCCTTGCACGGCGGCCTCGCTCTCGCCTTCCGTCCCGCCCTCCGCGGCAACTTCCTCGTCTTGCACGCCGCCGGCCTCGGCCGGCGCGTCAGGCTCGAGAGTGACTTCCGAACCGCCCAGGTCCAGCCCCTGCAGGGCGGCGGCCGCCTGGGCCGTATCCAGCGGCGGCAGCTCGTCCAGGGCGTGCAGCCCGAGGTCGTCCAGGAACTGGCGGGTGGTGCCGAAGAGGGCCGGACGCCCCGGGGCGTCGCGATGGCCGATGACCTCGATCCAGCCCCGGTCTTCGAGTGTCTTGACGATCTGCGACGAGACGGTCACGCCGCGGATGTCTTCGATGTCGCCGCGCGTCACCGGCTGGCGCCAGGCCACGATGGCCAGCGTTTCCATCACGGCGCGCGAGTATTTGGGCGGCTTCTCGGGGTTGAGCCGCTCGAGGTAGCGCTGCATCTGCGGCCGGCTCTGGAAGCGCCACCCGGTGGCCAGCTGGGCCAGTTCCAGGCCGCGCTCCGTCCATTGGGCCTGCAGCCCCTCCAGCAGCGTGCGCAGCCTGGCGCTATCGAACTCCGGATCCTCGCCGAACAGCTTGCGCATGTCGGCTATTTGCATCGGCTGGCTCGCGCACAGCAGCGCAGCCTCCAGCACGCATGTTGCCTCGCTATCGTTCATCGATATTCTGTCTGTAAAAATGGGCTAATTTGCGCTAACTGTAAAAAAAGGCTATGATCTTTCTTCTCAGACGCGGGGTGGAGCAGTCTGGCAGCTCGTCGGGCTCATAACCCGAAGGTCGTAGGTTCAAATCCTGCCCCCGCAACCAGTTTTCTTGAAAGCCCGGCGCATCGCCGGGCTTTTTTGTTGGGCGCCGTCGCGTACGACACGGCCGGCACCCGCAGCACGGCCGCCGGCGGCAGACGCGACCCCGCCCTGCCCCGCGATGCGGAGGCTGGTCGAAATGGCGCAGACTTGCGTAATGTTCACGACGTTCCTGTAGACACGGCCTGTGCGCAGATGCGCCGCAACGCCGGCGCCTCGGACCCGCACAATGCCGCGCGTATCAGTGCGCAGCGCCGCCACGGCGGCATTTGCTGAAAAAATGAACCTGAATCGCCTGGCGCCAGGAAACTGGACGGTGACGCAGGATACCCCTTGCCCCGAGGCAGCCACCGTGCCGGATCAGGTGCGGCTCGATGAACGAACCCTGCTGACCATGCGGCGGCGCCGAGCCGGCGATTCTTAGACGTATGGGACGACCATGCTGCCTGCGTGAGCGACCGGCGTATGTGCGGCCTGCCAACCTACCTGGCAACCACCACGCGGAACCCTGGGCCCGCGGTAGCGGCACCGGTTGTCGTGGAGCCCGCGACGGCGATATCCGCTGCGGCGTTGCCTGCGACCCCGAACCTGCGACATGGCCATTGCCATGGGTTTCGCGGTTGCCCATGCGGGCAGTACCGGCCGGGACGATGTTGGTCTTCACGAAGACAGTGTGTTCATTATACCTGCAATACCTGGCCGCACAAAGCATGACGGCCGCTCGTGCCGTCATGTACGCGCATCCCACGGAGCATCGCCGAAGCGCTCGGCGAGGAAATCGAGCATGGCCCGCAGGATCAGCGGCATCTGGCGCCGCGAAGCATAGACGCCATAAATGCCGAGCTCCTCGGGCGGAGTGCCCGTCAATAGCGGGACCAGGCGACCGGCGGCGATCTCGGGCCCAGCCAGGTAAGTGGGCAGCATGGCGATGCCACTGCCTCGCACCGCCGTGCGGGCCAGCAGCAACGCGTCGTTGGCGGTGATGCCGCCGCTGACCGGCACGTCGATCCATTCGGCGTCGCGGCGGAAGCGCCATAGGCTCTTGCCAAAATGCGTATGCGTCAGGCAATTGTGCTTGGCCAGGTCCTCCGGCCGCCCCGGCGTGCCGTGCGCCTGCAGGTACGCCGGGGCCGCGCACACGACCGAGCGGCACGGCGCCAGCTTGCGGGCAATCAGGTTGGGATCGAGCTCGTTGGTGATGCGCACCGCGAGGTCAATGCCGTCCTCGACCAGGTTGACGATGCGGTCGACCAACTGCAGGTCGATCGATGCCCCCGGATAGCGGGCGACAAAATCGGCCACCGCGCCAGCCAGTTGCGCGGCGCCGAACGACAGGCTGACGCTGATGCGCAATTGGCCGCGCGGTTCGGTATCGGGCGCGGCCACGGCTTCGTGCATGTCGCCCATCAAATCCAGCATGCGGCGACAGCGCGGCAGCGTCTCGGCGCCGGCCGGCGTGAGGCTGAGCCGGCGGGTCGTGCGGTGCAGCAGGCGCGCGCCCACCCAGGCCTCGAGCTCGGCCAGGTAGCGCGACACCATGGCGCGGGACATGTCCAACCGCTGCGCCGCCGCCGACAGGCTGCCCCGGTCGACGACTTCGACGAACACCTGCATGGCTTTCAGGCGGTCCATGATTGTCTCGTTCTCTGCACCAGTGCCTGTTTATACCGTATTCCCCGAGCCTGCGGCACGGCTCGCCGACACTCAGGCGGGCTGGCCCAGCGCCTGGCGCACCGCCCCGGCGACGGCATCGGGATCCAGCTCGCGCAGAATGAACACCAGGCGCGTCTGCGGCTGGCCGTCCGGCCAGGCGTCGAGCGGCTCGAGGGGGTACAGGTCGCGGTGCACCGCGTGCGCGACGCTGGGCCCGCCTTCGTCCTGCAAGCGCACCAGCCCTTTCATGCGCAGCAGGCCGCGGTGATGCACCTCCAGCACGCGCGCCATGCCGGTCAGGAAGGCGGCGCGGCTGACCGGCCCGGGCAGCGTCAGCACCGTATGACGCACCTGCGGATGGCGCCCCGCGGCCGCGGACGCGAAGGCGCCCAGCCAGCGACCCAGCGCCCCCGGCTCGCGCCGGGCCGGCGCCAAGCCGAACAGCCGGCGGTCCGGCTCGACGCCAGGCCACACTACACATTGCGCCGCCGCCGGATTGACCTGGGCCACCGCCTGCCGGGCGGCGGCCAACTCGCCCGGGCCCGCCAGGTCGGCCTTGGCGCAAGCCACGACATCGGCCAGCGCCACCTGCTGGAGCGCCTCCGGCTGGTCCAGCAGTTGCCGTCGGATGTGCCGGACGTCGATGACAGTCAGCGTGCCGCCATAGATATAACGCTCGGCCAGGAAGCGCTCGTGACGCAGGGAGAACAGGATCGCCGCCGGCGCGGCCAGCCCTGTGGTCTCGATCAAGACACGGCGGAATGGCTTGATCTGGCGCCGCAGCGACAGCATGAACAGGTCCCGCAAGGTATCGACCAGGCCGCCATTGACGGTGCAGCAGATGCAGCCGCCCTCGATCACGGCTACGCGGCCGTCGGCATGGCGCACCAGGTGATGATCCACCCCCACCTCGCCAAGTTCATTGACGATCACGGCAGCATCGGCATAGGCTGGATCCCGCACCAGGCGGTTCAGCAACGTGGTCTTGCCGCTACCGAGGAACCCGGTCAGCACGGTGACGGCAATACGCGGATCCACGGCCGGGCCCGCCGATTGCTTGGCCGGAGCATCTTCTTTCAAGGAGTCAGTATGGCGCTGCATCATGCCCGCTCGGGTGAATTGATCGACATCCGGCCGCTGGGGCCGGCCCTGAAGCACGCGCGCTCGCAGGCGCTGGTGCGGGCGGACCAGATGGAAATACTACGCCTGGTGCTCCCTGCGGGCCACGTGCTGCCCACCCACGACATCGACACCAGCGCAGTCGCCCTGCAATGCCTGGAAGGCATTGCCGAACTCGAGGCGCACCACACGACGCAGGTCCTGCGGGCCGGCACGCTGGTGTACCTGGCGCCAGGCGTGCCGCGCCGCCTCACGGCGCTGGAAGACTGTGCGCTGCTGGTCACTCTGTTCCTGGACCGGTCGTAGGTGACGCGCACCCGGCGCGGCATGGCCGCCCAATGGACGCCAATGCGCGCGAGCGTCGGCCAGAATGCCAAAAGGGCCGTTCACTTGCGTGAACGGCCCTGCATACTTTGGCTCCCCGAGCTGGGCTCGAACCAGCGACCTGCGGATTAACAGTCCGTCGCTCTACCGACTGAGCTATCGGGGAACTGCTAAAGAAGCGAGATTATGACGCATCTTTTTTCTTGATGCAAGTGGTGCCGATGCCATCGTGCAGCAATCGACTTCAACAACTGGCCATGCGTGGCATGGCAAACTCTGATATGATCTCGGTCTTTCGAGGCGGCGCGCCATGGGGCGCGGCAACTTGGAAAGCGGCGCACAGCGCGCCTGTGCCAGGCCGGCATAGCTCAGTTGGTAGAGCAGCGCATTCGTAATGCGAAGGTCGTAGGTTCGACTCCTATTGCCGGCACCAGTTTCAAGCAAAAAGGGCAGCCCACGTGGGCTGCCCTTTTTGCTGCGCGCGCCCTATTCGGCGTCGGGCTGCTTTTCCGGCGCGGCCAGGTCGAAGGCCGGCAGCTCGCGGCAGGCGGCGTCGATGCGCGTGATGGTGGTCAGCGCGGACAGGTCGCAGTCGAAGCGGCGCGCGTTGTAGACCTGCGGCACCAGGCAGAGGTCGGCCAGGGTCGGCGTATCGCCGTGGCAAAAACGGCCAGTGGACGAGGAATGCGCCAGCATGGCCTCGACCGACTCCAGGCCCAGCTTGACCCAGTGCCGGTACCAGTCGTTCTTGGCTTCTTCGCTGACCTGCAGGTCGCGCTTCAGGTACTTGAGCACGCGCAGGTTGTTCAGCGGATGCGTGTCGCAGGCGATGGTCTGCGCGATGGCGCGCACCCGCGCACGGCCGACGGGGTCGGCCGGCAGCAGCGCGGGCTGTGGATGGGTTTCGTCGAGGTATTCCATGATGGCCAGCGACTGCCCGATGACGGCGTCGCCGTCGACCAGGGTGGGCACCAGGGCGCTGGGGTTGAGCGCCCGGTACGACTCGGCCAGTTGCTGCCCGCCGTCTTTCAGCAGATGCACGCCCAGGTATTCGTAAGACAGGCCTTTCAGGTTCAGCGCGATGCGCACACGGAAGGCGGCCGAACTGCGAAAGTAGCTGTACAACTGCATGGGGTCTCCTTGGACGGACGTAGGGGCCGGGATGGCTCAGGACGAAGCGGGTGCGTCGGGCGCCGCCTTGCGCGACAGCCCCTTGGGCAGCGGAAAGGCGACGTTCTCTTCGAGGCCGGGCATGGTGCGCACCGAGACCGCGCCGAGCTCTTTCAGGCGCTGCACCACCTGCTGGACCAGGATCTCGGGCGCCGAGGCGCCGGCGGTGATGCCGATGCGCTGCTTGCCCCGCAGCCAAGCCGGGTCGATGGCGTGCGCGCCGTCCACCAGGTGCGCGTCGGTGCCGATGCGTTCGGCCACTTCGCGCAGGCGGTTCGAGTTGGAACTGTTGGGGCTGCCCACCACCAGCACCAGGTCGCAATCGGGCGCCAGCAGCTTGACCGCGTCCTGGCGGTTCTGCGTGGCATAGCAGATGTCGCTTTTCTTGGGTTCGACGATGTCGGGAAAGCGGGCCCGCAGCGCGGCCGACACGGCCGCCGCGTCATCGACCGACAGCGTGGTCTGGGTGACGAAGGCCAGGTTGGAGGGGTCCGTCACCTGGAGATTGGCGACATCGGTGGCGGTCTCGACCAGGTACATGCCGCCCTGGGCCTGGCCCAGGGTGCCTTCGACCTCGGGGTGGCCCTTGTGGCCGATCATGATGATCTCGCGGCCGGCGGCGCGCATGCGCGCGACCTCGATGTGGACCTTGGTAACCAGCGGGCACGTGGCGTCGAATACCCGCAGGCCGCGCGCCTCGGCTTCCTGGCGCACGGCCTTGGATACGCCGTGGGCCGAGAACACCACGATGGCGCCGGGGGGCGCCTGGTCGAGCTCGTCGATGAAGACGGCGCCCTTGGCGCGCAGGTCTTCGACGACGTAGCGGTTGTGGACGATTTCGTGGCGCACGTAGATGGGCGCGCCATGCAGTTCGAGCGCGCGCTCGACGATGTCGATGGCGCGGTCGACGCCGGCACAGAAGCCGCGCGGCTGGGCCAGCACGACCTCGGCGTCGGCGGCGGTGACGTGGTCGGCCATTAGAGGACCCCCAGGATATCGACATCGACCCGCAGCGCGGTGCCCGCCAGCGGATGGTTGAAATCGAACAGCGCCCAGTCGGGCGTGATCTGCTTGAGCACGCCGGAATAGCGCCCCCCGTTGGGCGCGCTGAACTCGACCAGGTCGCCGGGCTCGAAGGCGGCGTCGGCGCCGGCGTGCTCGGCCAGCATGGCGCGGGTGATTTTCTGGATGAGGTCGGGGTTGCGGTCGCCGTAGGCCTGCGCCGGCTCGAGCGTGATGCTGAAGCGCTCGCCCTCGACGTGACCGAGCAGCGCGTCTTCGAGGCCCGGCGCCCACTGGCCGCTGCCCATTTGCAGCGTGGCGGGACGCCCGTCGAAGGTATCGGCGAACACCGAACCCTGCCCGGGCCCGGAGGCCAGCACGATGCGGTAATGCAGGGTCAGATAGGAGTCGGAACGGACGATGGGGGTCGCCTGGTCGGCGGCGGTGCTGCTCAAGGTGGTCACCGTGGAAAATGAATCGGTAAACCTGGATTTTAGAACGTCTTGGCGCGACGGGCCGGCGCCCGCCCCCGGCCGCGGCATGGCGTAGTTCGACGGCCGGACAAAATCGTTCACTGGCGGCCCGTCGGCGCCCGGGCCCTGGCATCTTGGCGGCTGGTCCGCTTCCCCCGCCCCGCCATGAGCCTGCCCCACGACCTGCCCGAACACGAACGCCCGCGCGAGCGCCTGCTGCGCCATGGCCCCGCCTCGCTGCGCGACGCCGAATTGCTGGCGCTGGCCTTGCGCACCGGCACGCGCGGCCGCACCGCCATCGACATGGGGGCCATGCTGATGCACCGCTACGGCGGCCTGCGCGGCCTGTTCGCCGCCACGCCCCAGGAGCTCATGTCGCTGCCCGGCCTGGGCACGGCCAAGGCTGGCTCGCTGGCGGCCGTGCTGGAACTGGCGCGCCGTGCCACCGAGGAACGCCTGATGCGCACGCCGGCGCTGGCCGAGCCCGGCGCCGTCAAGCTCTACTTCAAGACCGCGCTGACGCACCGCACGGTGGAACACTGCCTGGCGCTGTACCTGGACAACCGGCTCAACCTGATCGCCAGCGGCGAACTGGCGCGCGGCACGCTGGCACAGGCGCCGGTCTATCCGCGCGAGGTGGTGCGCGAGGCGCTGCGCCACCACGCGGCCGCCCTGATCCTGGCGCACAACCACCCGTCCGGCACCGCGCAGCCCAGCCAGGCCGATCGCGAACTCAACACCCGCCTGAAGCAGGCGCTGGCGCTGGTCGACGTACGGCTGGTGGACCACCTGATCGTGGCCGCCGACTCGGTCGTGTCCATGGCGGAACTGGGCCAGCTGTAGCACCGCGCGCGCCGGCATTAGGGCCGGGCTGCGCGGGCCAGCTCGCCGCCGACGAAATCAAGGAACGCGGCGGCCATGGGCGGCAAGCCGTGGCCTTGAAGCGTCAAGATCTGGATGGTGCGCTGGTGCATTTCGGGGTTCGAGAAGGGCACGGCCGCCAGGCGCCTGGCATGCGGTTGGCCGCGTACCACCAGGTACCCGGACAGGGCCACGATGAGGTTGCCCGGCAGCAGCGGCAGGAAGGCCGCCGAGTAGTTCGACACATAGGCCGGCTCGAGGTGCAGACCGGCATTCGCACAGCAGGTGTCGAACAATTGCCGCACGGTCGTCTCGCTGTCGCCCAGCGCCAGCGGATACTCAAGCAATTGGCGTACGTCGACCGACTTGCGGCTTGCCAGCGGATGCTTGCGGCACATGATGGCGTACACCGGCGCGGCGCATAATGCGTAGGTCTCCAGCCGGGGATCGGCGGCCACGCTGTAGCGGATGCCGATGTGCGACAGGCCTTCGGCCACCCGCCGGCCGACCTCCTGGCCATGGCCCACGTGCATGTGGAACCGCACGTCGACATGCTGGCGCTTGAAGCGGGCCATCGCCTGGGACAGGAACTGCTGGGCGAACCCTTCGGTGCTGGCAATGTGCACCGTCACATCGCCCAGCGCACTGTGCTGGCGTATCGAACTGAGCACCCGCTCCGCCTCCAGGGCGCTCGCGCTGGCATAGGCCGACAACCTGCGCCCGGCGTCGCTGAGCCGCATGCCACGCGGCAGCCGCTCGAACAAGGGCACCCCTACCATCGCCTCCAGCTTGCCAATCTGCCGGCTGATGGCCGATGGCGCCACATGCAGGCGCTGCGCCGCCCGCGCAATGGACCCGCTGCGCACGACCTCCAGGAAATGCCGCATCGCGGTCGAGATCATCGGTGTCGCTCCTTGTTGAATTGCCATAAAAGCAATGATTATGTGCAAAAGTTCTAATTGTGGCATTCATACCTCTGTAATAAGTTTGGCGTTTTCAACCCGACGCGCCTTCCGCCGGCGCCGCTCCCAGTGACCCGCTCCGAAGCCATCTCGTCCGCCATCCAGCAATTCGACGACGGCCGTTTTCTTGCCACGCTCGCTCGCCGGATCGCGTACCGGACTGAAAGCGAGGAACCCGCCCAGGCGGCCGCGCAGCACGCCTACCTGCGCGAAGAACTGGCCCCGCTGTTACGGCGGCTGGACTTCGCGCCGACCATCCACCCCAACCCTGCCGGCGTCGACCTGCCGCTGCTGGTGGCCCAACGCATCGAAGACCCGGACCTGCCCACGGTGCTGATGTATGGGCACGCCGACGTGGTGCTCGGCAACGCCGCCAGATGGAGTGCCGGACGCGATCCCTGGCGCCTGCAGGTCGAGGGGGATCGCTGGTACGGACGGGGCACGGCCGACAACAAAGGCCAGCACTCCATCAACCTGGCCGCGCTAGAATCGGTCATGGCCGCGCGCGGAGGCCGGCTGGGCTTTAATGCCAAGCTGCTGGTCGAAACCGGCGAAGAGGCCGGCTCGCCAGGCTTGGCCGCCTTCTGCGCCAGCCAGCGCGCGGCCCTGGCGGCCGACCTGTTCCTGGCCAGCGACGGCCCGCGCCTGGCGGCCGGACGGCCGACACTGTTCATGGGTTCGCGCGGGGCCGTGAATTTCGAGCTGTCAGTGCATCTGCGCGAGCGCGCCTACCATTCGGGCAATTGGGGTGGCCTGCTCGCCAACCCGGCGATCCTGCTGGCGCATGCGCTCGCCTCGCTGGTGGATGCGCGCGGCCGCATTGCGGTAGACGCCCTGCGGCCTCCGGCGATGCCGCCGCAGATCCGCCAGGCGCTGGCCGGCCTGCCGGTGGGCGGCGGCGTCGACGACCCTGACGTCGACCAGGATTGGGGCGAGCCAGGGCTGTGCCCAGCCGAGCAGGTCTTTGGCTGGAACAGTCTTGATGTACTGACCCTGTCGGCGGGCGACTCCGCCAAGCCGGTCAATGCCATCCAGCCGCGGGCCAGCGCCTGGTGCCAGTTGCGTTTCGTGGTGGGTACGGACTGGCGCGGCCTGCAACAGCATGTGCGCGACCATCTTGACCGCCACGGCTTCCCGATGGTGCAGGTGCGCCTGGGCGCGCAGGCTGCGGCGACCCGGCTCCTGCCCGACCATCCCTGGGTGCAGTGGGCGGCGCAGTCGCTGCGCCAGACTACCGGCCGCGACGCCGTGCTGCTGCCCAACCTGGGGGGCTCGCTGCCGAACGACATCTTCGCCGACCAGCTCGGGCTGCCCACCGTGTGGGTGCCGCATTCCTATCCGGCCTGCGCCCAGCACGCGCCCGACGAACACCTGCTGGGCAGCGTCGCCCGCGAAGGCCTGGCCGTCATGGCGGGCCTGTACTGGGACCTCGGCGAAGCCGGCCTGCGGCCCGCGCTGCGGCGCTGAGCCGGTCGCGGCGCGCGGCAACTCGGACCAAACCAAGACAGAGGGGAATACACATGAAGCGCATCCTGGGCCTGGCCATCATGGCCTGCTTCCTGGCCGGCACCGCGCCGGCGACGGCGGCGTATCCGTCCAAGCCGGTCAAGATCGTGGTGCCATTCACACCCGGCGGCGCCACTGACGCCGTCGCGCGCCAGCTGGCCAGGAAGCTGGCAGCGCGGCTGGACCAGCCATTCATCGTGGAGAACCGTCCGGGCGCCTCGACCATCATCGGCGCGCAGGCCGTGGCCGAGGCCGCGCCCGACGGCTACACCCTGATGCTGTCCGGATCAACCACCTATACAGTATTGCCGGCGTTGAAGAAAAACCTGCCGTACTCGCCCCTGGCCAGCTTTGCGCCGATCGCGATCGTAGCCCTGGCCCCGGTGGTGCTGCTCGCCAAGAACGACCTGCCGGCCGGCAATGCTGCCGAACTGGCGGCCCTGGCGCGGCAACGATCAGACCAGGCGGGACTGATGTACGGCACCTTCGGCGCGGGCTCCGCCCCGCACCTGGCCGGCGAGATGTTCGCGCAGGCCGCCGGGGCCACCCTGTCGCCGGTGCCCTACAAGGGCAGCGCGCAACTCGTCACGGCGCTGATCGGCGGCGAAATCGACCTGGGCGTCGACACGGTCTCGTCGGCCGCGCCGCATGTCAAGGCCGGCAAGGTCCGCGCCATCGCTGTCACCGGCAGCCAGCGCGCCGGGCAATTACCGCATGTCCCCACCTTCGCCGAGGCCGGCATGCCGTCTGTCTCGTTGATGGGATGGTACGGCCTCGCGGCGCCGGCCGGCACGCCCGCCCCGGTGCTGTCTACCCTGGAACAGGCGGTTGCCGCTATCATGCAGGATGCCGAGATCGACACGGCTTTCTCCGCCATGGCGCTGGAGCCCGTAGCATGGGGGCCGGCGGCGTTCCGACGACAAATCGGGCAAGAGCTGCAGGTCTTCGGCGACATCGGCGCGCGCGCCGCGATTTCCCTTGACTGAACCGGGCCCTCCGCCATTTCCGCATCCATGAAACGCCTCTGGGATATTTCGCCGCCGGTATCGGCCGGCTCGCCGGTATTTCCGGGCGACACCCCATACCGGCAACAATGGAAGTGGTCGCTGACGCCGGACTGCCCGGTCAACGTCAGCGAGATCACGCTGTCGCCGCACACCGGTGCGCATGCCGACGCGCCACTGCATTATCGCAACGGTGCACCGGCCATCGGCGCGCTGCCGCTCGAGCCGTTCCTGGGGCCGTGCCGGGTAATCCATGCCCTGGACTGCGGCCCCCTGATCCTGCCCGAACACCTGCGGCACGCGGCCGACGGCCTGCCGCCGCGCGTGCTGGTGCGCACCGCCAAGCACGCCGCGCTGGACTGGTGGACCGACGATTTCACGGCCTACGCGCCGCATACCATCGAATGGCTGGCCGAGCGCGGCGTCATGCTGATCGGGCTGGACACGCCCAGCATCGACCCCGCCAGCAGCAAGACCCTGGACAGCCATCACGTCATCTTGCGGCGCGACATCCGCGTGCTGGAAAACCTGCTGCTCGACGACGTCGCGGAAGGCGACTACGAACTTATCGCCCTGCCGCTGGCGCTGGCCCAGGCTGACGCCAGCCCGGTGCGCGCGGTATTGCGCGAACTGGGCTGACCCGCCCTGCCGGGCCGCGCGCCCGGCGGCGGCATCATCCCGAGACCGCCATGAATACACCCGAACGACCCGAAGACATCGTCCGCACCGAAAACGCGCAACTGGACTACGCGCAGGACATGACCTATGGCGACTACCTGCACCTGGACGAGCTGCTGGGCGCGCAGCATCCGCTGTCGCCGGAGCACAACGAGATGCTGTTCATCGTGCAGCACCAGACTTCCGAGCTGTGGATGAAGCTGATGCTGCACGAATTGCGCGCCGCGATCGCCTGCGTGGCCGCCGACCGCCTGCCGCCGGCCTTCAAGATGCTGGCGCGCGTCAGCAAGATCATGGAACAGCTCGTGCACGCCTGGGACGTGCTGGCCACCATGACGCCGCCCGAGTATTCCGCCCTGCGCCCGTACCTGGCGCGGTCCAGCGGCTTCCAGAGCTACCAGTACCGCCAGATCGAGTTCCTGCTGGGCAACAAGAATGCCGCCATGCTCAAGCCGCACGCCCACCGGGCCGACCTGCTGGCGCAGGTGCAGGCAGCCTACCAGGCGCCCTCGCTGTACGATGAATCGCTGCGGCTGCTGGCCCGCAACGGGCTGGCGGTGCCGGCCAGCCACACCGAGCGCGACTGGACCCGGCCCTACCAGGCCGACCCCGCAGTCGAGGCCGCCTGGCTGGAGGTCTACCGGCAGCCCGAAAAATACTGGGACCTGTACCAGCTGGGCGAGAAGCTCACCGACCTGGAGGACGCTTTCCGCCTGTGGCGCTTCCGCCATGTCACCACGGTGGAGCGCGTCATCGGCTTCAAGCGCGGCACCGGCGGCACGTCGGGCGTGGCTTATCTGCGCAAGATGCTGGACGTGGTGTTGTTCCCGGAAATCTGGGCCTTGCGCACCGACCTGTGAACCATGCTAGAATGTGTGGTTACTTCCTGGATACGTGGCTGACGTGACCGCAACCCTGGCGAGCCCTGGCGTTGTGTGACCGCTTGGCTGGCGACCCGCAAACCCCCGGCCCAGCACCGGAAGAACTGGAATAGATCATGAAAGAAGGCATTCACCCCGAATACCGTGAAGTGGTGTTCATGGACGTGCAAACGGGCGGCAAGTTCGTGACCCGCTCGACCATCCACACCCGCGAAACCATCGAGCTCGACGGCAAGACGTACCCGCTCTTCAAGTGCGACGTCACGTCCGAGTCGCATCCCTTCTATACCGGCGCCCAGACCCGCATCGTCGAGACCGGCCGCGTCGAGAAATTCCGCGCCCGCTTCGCCCGCACCACCGGCGCGGTCAAGTCGGCGTCGTAAACTTGCTGCTCCAGCGGCGCAGTCAGAAAAGCAGCCTCCGGGCTGCTTTTTTTTCCGCGCCGCACCGATCCATCCCCATTTCAATGGCGACGCGGCCCGAGCCGCCCGGTTACGTTACATTAGCCCAGTGTCTCCCATTACGCGTTCGACCCCGGCCCGGCTGACCATTCCGGCCACCGCCAAGCTGCCCCGGCTGGTGCTGCTCGGCCTGTCGCTGGCCTATATCGTGGCCGGCCTGTTCATGCGCGACCCCTGGAAGACCGACGACGCGGTGGGGCTGGCAACAATGATCACCGCGGTGCGCGAAGGCGGCCTCACCTGGCTGCTGCCGCAAGTGGGGCAACTGGCCTACGCCGAGGAAGGCCCGCTCATCACCTGGGCCGGCGCGATCTGCATCTGGCTGTTCGGCCCGCTGATCGGCGACATCCCGGCCGGCCGCCTGCCCAACCTGTTGTGGTTCGGCATCACCACGGTCAGCGTCTGGTACGGCACTTATCTGCTCGGGCGGCGCGCCGAAGCGCAGCCGCTGGCGCTGCCGTTCGGCGGCGAGCCTTCCGCGCGCGACTACGGCCGCATGCTGGCCGATGCGGCGCTGCTGCTGTTGCTGGCCACCGTGGGCATCCTGCAGCGCACGCACGAATCATCCGTGGTGCCGGCCATCATGGCGGCCCAGGCCCTGGCGTTCTACTCGCTGGCACGCACCCTGGATCGCCCGGCCACCGGCGCCGCCACGCTGGGCGTGGCGCTGGCGGCCAGCTTCCTGATCCGCGGCTGGCTGGGCGCCCTGCCGGTCATGGCGGCGGCGCTGCTGGCGTTCCACCCGCGCAGCGCGCTATGGGCGCGGCGCCAGTGGCTGCCGCTGGCAGCCGCCATCGCCGCCGCGCTGATCCTGGCCTGGTGGATTCCCGCCACGCAAGGCAGCGAATACTGGATCCGCAGTTGGAAGATCTGGAACCTGACCTTGTTCGACTGGCCCAGCCTGTCGGATACCGGCCGCACCTTGCGCGACCTGCCCTGGTACCTGTGGCCGACCTGGCCGCTGGCGGTGCTGGCGGTGTGGCGCTGGCGCGACTGGCTGTACGCGCCGCATATCTGGCTGCCGCTGGTCGCCGTGGCCTGCGCGGGGCTGGAACTGTTCTTCCTGGAAGAGCCCACCGACTCCGAGTTCATCATGCTGGCCGTGCCCTGCGCGATCCTGGCGGCGTTCTCCCTGCCGACGCTGCGGCGCGGCGTGGTCAACACGCTGGACTGGTTCGCGGTGATGTGCTTTTCGCTGACCGTCGCCACCGCCTGGCTCGGCTGGATCGCGCTGCATTTCGGCTGGCCGGCGCAGATCGCGCGCAACATCGCGCGCCAGACCACCGGCTATGAGCCGGTCATTTCGTGGCTGGCCTTCGCCCTGGCGCTGGTGGTCACCGCGGCCTGGGTGCGGCTGGTGGTATGGCGCCTGCGCTCGCACCCCGCCGCCCTGTGGCGCGGCACCGTGCTGTCGGCCAGCGGCCTGACCGCCACGTGGATCCTGCTGGTGCTGCTGTGGCAACCGGCGGTGGACTACGCGCGCAGCTACCGCGACATGTCGGCCGAACTGGCGGCGGCGCTGGCGCAGTATCGCCAGCCCGGCGAGTGCGTGCGCGGCCTGAGCGTGGGCAGCGGCCAGCGCGCTTCGCTGCTGATTTTCGACAACCTGACCCTCAGCTACGATTCGCGCTGCCCGCTGGTGTTGCAGCAGACCACGCGCGAGCGCCTGCGCGATGGCGAAGCGGCCTACAGCGAAGGCGCCGAGGAACTGTGGCGGGGCGGCCGGCGCGCCGACCGGCACGAGATATTCCGCCTGCTGCGCGTCACCCCATCGCGATGAACCCGCCCGCCGCTCCCGCCGGCGGCTTCGGCGCCGCGATGCTCGGCATCGCGCGGCAGGCCTGGCCGGTGCTGATCAGCCAATGGGCCGGCATCGCCTTCGGCGTGCTGGACACCGCGATGAACGGCCACGCCAGCGCCGCCGACCTGGCGGCCATGTCGCTGTCCATGTCGGTGTACATCACCATCTTCGTGGGCCTGATGGGCGTGGTGCACGCGCTCATCCCCATCCTGGCCCAGCACTTCGGCGCCGGCCGCCACCACGAGGTCGGCCGCACCTGGGGCCAAGGAGTATGGCTGGCGCTGGGCCTGGCCGCCGTGGGCGCGGTGCTGATGATGTTTCCCGACACCTGGCTGTCATTGTCGGGCGACGTGGCGCCGGAAGTGCGCGACCGCGTGGCCGGTTATCTGCGCGCCCTGGCGCTGGCCCTGCCGGCGGCGCTGGTGTTCCGCACCATCTATGCCCTGGGCACCGCCCTGTCGCGCCCCAAGATCGTGATGACCATCAACCTGGCGGCCGTGGGGGTAAAGGCGCTGCTGAACTGGGTGCTGATCTACGGCCACCTCGGCCTGCCGGCCATGGGCGCCACCGGCGCCGGCCTGGCCACCGCCATCGTGTCCTGGATCAGCCTGGGGATCGGCCTGCTGGTGATCACCCGCGACCGCTACTTCCACCGCTTCGCGCTGACGCTGGGACGGCCGTCCTGGCCGGCCCAGAAGGAATTGCTGCGGCTGGGCCTGCCGATGGGTGGCTCATATCTGGTGGAAGTGTCGGCCTTCACGTTCATGGCGCTGCTGGTGGCGCGCGAAGGCACGTATGTCAGCGGCGGCCACCAGATCATGTCGAACCTGGCCGCGCTCTGCTACATGATGCCGATGGCGCTGGGCGTGGCCACGGCCGCGCTGACCGCGCAGGCGATCGGCGCCCGCGACCTGGCGCTGGCCCGGCGCACCGGCGCGGCGGGCATGGCGCTGGGCCTGCTCGGCGCCATGCTGACCGCGGCGGTGCTGCTGGCGGGGCGGCCGCTGATCCTGGCGGCCTATACCGACGACGCCCGGGTCGCCGCCGTGGCCGGCGCGCTGTTGACGATGATCCCGCTGTTCCACTTGTGCGACTCGATGCAATGCATCAACTCGTATGTGTTGCGGGCGTACAAGGTCGCCGTGGTGCCGCTCTTGCTGCAGATCGTGGCGCTCGCCGTGGTGGGCCTGCTGGGCGGCTGGTGGCTGGGTTTCGGCCCCGGCCGCGGCGGGCTGGACTGGCTGCGCCTGCTGGTGATTCCGGACTCGCCGGTGGGCGCCGGCACCATGTGGCTCATGGCCATGATGGGCCTGGCGCTATCGGCGCTGCTGCTGCATGCGTGGTACCGGAAGATCGTGCGCGACTACCGGCTGCGCGAGCGCTGAGCGTCGCGCCCCAGCGAGACATCGGCGGGGCGGGCGGTTGCGGCGGCGGACTCGCCCGTGGCCGGCTCGCGTTCTTGCGCCAGGGAACGGGCCTCGCGCTGGCCATCGGCGTCGCGCTGCCCGGCCTGCGCCGGGCCGGTGGCCAGGCCCAGGCACAGCGCCGACGTGGAAAGAAAGGCGGCGATTCGAGCGGGAGTGGTCATGCGGGTACCTCCTGTGAAACCATCCGGACCGGCGGCCCGGGCTTTATTGGAGCACGCGCGCGGCCACAGGTTCCGCGGCAAGGGAAAGTCTTGCCGACATTAACCTCCGGTCATGACTGCGTTGGCGCAAGTATCCATCGATGTAGACATGCTGCCGGCCTGGTCCTAGGCTTCGAAAATCAGCAGCGCCACCGTGGCGAACAGCATGGCCGCGAAGCACGCGCGCAGCTTGCGTTCCGGCAGGCGGTAGGCCAGGCGCACGCCCACCGGCACGAACACGAGGCTGCCGACCGCCAGCGGCAGCCCGACCCACCAGTTGGCCTGTCCGGCCCAGCTGTAGGCCACCAGGGCAATGGTGGAGCCGGGAATGATCATGGTCAGCGCCAGGGCTTGCGCCGAGGTCTGCGGCAGGCGGAACAACGAGGTCAGGATGGGCACCGCCATGACCGCCCCGCCCACGCCGAAGAAGCCGCCCAGCGTGCCGCAGGCCACGCCCAGCAGCGCGGCGCGCGGCCGCGTGAAGGCCGGCGCGGGACGTGCGCGCTCGGGCCGGCCCGGCGCCGCGGCGCGCGGCCGATGCGCGATCTTGTAGACGTAGAAGACCGCCACGAAGAACAGGAACACCGCGAAGCTCAGGCGCAGCGTGCGCGAGGGAATGCCGAGCGCCAGCTGCGCGCCGACCCAGGTGAACGCCACCGCGCCGGCCGCGCCCGCGAGGGCCACCGGCCGGTCGATGCGCGCGTGCTGGTTGTACTTGCGCACGGCCATCATGATGGTGGGCAGCACCATGATCAGCGCCGTGCCCTGCGCCAGTTGCTGCGACATGCCCATCAGCAGCACCAGCGCCGGAATGGCGATCAGCCCGCCGCCGATGCCCAGCACGCCGCCCAGGAAACCGATCAATGCGCCGCACGCCAGGCAGATGCCCACGACTACCCACAGGCTCATGCCCGCGACTCCTCGATGATGAAGGGAAATGGCCGGGACGGCGCGCGCGCTGGCGCGGCGCCGCTCATCGCAATTTGTCCAGCGCGGCGTCCAGGCGCTCGACGGCCCAGATTTCCAGCCCTTCGATAGGCTGGCGCGGGGCATTGGCCTTGGGAATGAGCGCCACGCTGAAACCGAGTTTGGCCGCTTCGCGCAGGCGCTCCTGCCCGCGCGGCGCGGGCCGGATCTCGCCGGCGAGGCCGACTTCGCCGAACGCCACCAGGCCGCGCGGCAGCGGCCGGTCGCGCAGCGACGACATGATGGCCAGCAGGACCGGCAGGTCGGCCGCCGGCTCGGTGATGCGCACGCCGCCCACCGCATTGACGAATACGTCCTGGTCGTAGGTGGATACCCCCGCATGGCGATGCAGCACCGCCAGCAGCATGGCCAGGCGATTGCCCTCCAGGCCGACGGTCAGGCGGCGCGGGTTGGGCGCGTGGGAGCTGTCGACCAGCGCCTGGATCTCGACCAGCAGCGGCCGGGTGCCCTCCTGGGTGGCCATGACGCACGAGCCGGCCACCTGCTGCGCATGCTGCGACAGGAACAGCGCCGAGGGGTTGGCCACGCCGCGCAGGCCGCGGTCGGTCATGGCGAATACGCCCAGTTCGTTGACCGCGCCGAAGCGGTTCTTGAAGGCGCGCACCAGGCGGAACGAGGAATGCGTGTCGCCCTCGAAGTACAGCACGGTGTCGACGATGTGCTCCAGCACGCGCGGGCCGGCCAGCGCGCCGTCCTTGGTGACGTGGCCGATCATCACGATGGCGATGCCCGTCTGCTTGGCCAGGCGCGTCAACTGCGCCGCGCACTCGCGCACCTGCGAAACCGAGCCCGGCGCGGCGGTCAGCTCGCCGCTGTAGAGCGTCTGGATGGAATCGATGACGGCCACCGCGGGCTGCTGTTCGGACACGGCCGCCTGGATCGCTTCGAGGCGGATCTCCGCGAGCAGGTTGACATCCCCGGTGGGCAGCCCCAGCCGCTTGGCGCGCAGCGCCACCTGTTCGGCGGACTCTTCGCCGGTGACATACAGCACGCGCGCGCTGGCCGACAGGGACGCGAGCGCCTGCAGCAGCAGGGTCGACTTGCCGATGCCCGGATCGCCGCCGATGAGCACCACGGCGCCGGCCACCAGGCCGCCGCCCAGCACGCGGTCGAATTCGTCCAGGCCGGTGGGCTGGCGCGGCGTCTCGCGCGCCTCGATGTCGGCCAGGCTGCGCACCGGGCTGGACGCGGCCAGTGGCGCATAGCGATGCGCGGCGGCGGCCGGGCCGCCCGCCTCGACGGTTTCTTCCAGGGTGTTCCAGGCGTTGCAATGGGGGCATTTGCCCTGCCATTTGGGGCTGGTGCCGCCGCATTCGGCGCAGACGTAGACAGTTCGGGGCTTGGCCATGGCGCAAGTTTACCGGCAATGCGGTGGCGGCCGCGGCGGCCGCGCGCCGGCATGGCGCGGATACGATTTCTTGCAAAAACCATGGCCGCCGTCCAACCCCGCCGGGCAGCCTGGCGCGTTTAACAGATACGCCCACCAGACAAGGATCGGAACCATGAACCCGAACAAGACCCCGGCTCGCCTGATCTGCACCACCCTGGCCGCCGCGCTGCTGGCGGCATGCTCGCCGGCGCCGCAACAGGAAGGCGCCGGCGCGGCCCGGCCCGCCGAGCCGGCCGCGGCAACGCCGGCCACCCAGCCGCCGCCGGCCGCCGACGCGACGCTGGCCACGCCGCAAGCAACGCGCGGCGCGGCCAGCGCGTCGGCGGCACTGCGCCGGGAATACGCGCCGCATACCTACCTGGCGCGGCCGGCGCCCGCGCCGTTGCCGCCCGACCACTACCCCGCGCCGCAAGCGGAGGACCGCGAGAACTATGCAAGCTATCGCGACAACCCGGTCCATGCGACCCAGGCGCAGCCGGTATCCACCTTTGGCGTGGATGTCGACACCGGCTCGTACACCAACGTGCGCCGGCTGCTGAACGAGGGCCGCCTGCCGCCCGCCGATGCCGTGCGCGCGGAGGAATTCATCAACTACTTCGACTATGGCTATGCGCCCCCGCCGTCGCGCGCGACGCCGTTCAGCATCGCCACCGAAGTGGCCGCCGCGCCGTGGAACCCGGCGCGCCAGTTGCTCAAGATCGGCGTGCAGGGTTGGCGCGTGGCGCCGCAGGAGATCCCGGCCGCCAACCTGGTGTTCCTCATCGACACCTCCGGCTCGATGGCCGACCGCGACAAGCTGCCCCTGCTCAAGGGCGCGCTCAAGCAGTTGGTGGCCGGGCTGCGTGCGCAGGACCGGGTGGCGATCGTCACCTATGCCGGCGAAGCCTCGATGACGCTGGGCTCGACGCCGGGCGACCAGAAGGCGCGCATCAATGCCGCCATCGACGGGCTGCAAGCGGCCGGGTCCACCAACGGTGGCGCCGGCCTGGACCTGGCCTATGCGCAGGCCGCCAAGGGCTTCATCCAGGGCGGCGTGAATCGCATCCTGCTTGCCAGCGACGGCGATTTCAATGTGGGGGCCACCGACCTGGACACGCTGAAGGACAAGATCGCGCGCCAGCGGCAAAGCGGCATCGCCCTGACCACGCTGGGCGTGGGCGGCGGCAACTTCAATGATGCGCTGGCCATGCAATTGGCCGATGCCGGCAATGGCAGCTATCACTACCTGGACAGCCTGCGCGAGGCGCGCAAAGTGCTGGCGGGCGAACTGTCGGCCACGCTGATGACGATCGCCCGCGACGTGAAGATCCAGGTCGAGTTCAATCCGGCCGTGGTCGCCGAATATCGGCTGATCGGCTATGAAAAGCGCGCCCTCGCGCGCGAGGATTTCAACAATGACCGGGTCGATGCCGGCGAGATCGGCGCGGGCGCCAATGTGACCGCCCTGTACGAGATCACGCCGGTGGGCGCGCCGCAAGCGCGGCTGGACCCATTGCGCTACGGCAAGCCCGCGGCGGCCGCGGCGCCGGGCGATGAGCTGGCATTCGTGCGCATCCGCTACAAACTGCCGGACGCCCAGGCCAGCCGCCTGGTCGAGCAGGTGGTGGTGAACGCCGCCGCGCCCGGACAGGGCTCGGAGGGCCTGCGCCGCGCCGCGGCGGCCGCGGCCTTCGCCCAGTGGCTGCGCGGCGGCAAGTACCTGGACGGCTACACCCCGGCGCAGATCGCCGCCCTGGCGCGCGAAGCGCGCGGCGCCGATCCGCAAGGCCTGAACGCCGAGCTGGCGGCCCTGGCCGAACTGGCCGCCGGCCTGGGCACGCCGGCCGTGCAATGAGCCTGGCGGCCCCGGCCACGCAGGCCGCCCGGGCGGCCTGCGGCGGATGCGCGATCCCGGCCGAACGGATACACTCGGCCGCCATGGACATCCCGGGCGCCGACGATGAAACCCTGATGCAGGCCTACGCCGCCGGCAACCTGGCGGCGTTCGACGCGCTGTACGCGCGCCACCGCGCCGGGCTGTACCGCTACATCCTGCGCAGCGTCCGCAATCCGCACCTGGCCGACGACATTTTCCAGGAAACCTGGAGCCGGGTGATCGACGCGCGCGCGCGCTGGCAACCCCGCGCGAAATTCACCACCTGGCTGCTGCGGATCGCGCATAATCTGGCGGTGGATGCGCATCGGCGCCATGTTCCGCAGGCCGGCGAAGAAGCCGAGGCAGCGTTGGCGGCCCTGCCGGCCGCCGAGCACGAGCAGCCCGACCGGCAGCTATCCGATTTCCAGATGCGCCGCCGGCTGCAACTGGCCATCGAGCGCCTGCCGGATGAACAGCGCCATGCCATACTGCTGCGGCTGGAACACGAATTGAGCCTGGACGAGATCGCCGCCGTGACCGGCGCGCCGCGCGAAACCGTGAAGTCGCGCCTGCGCTATGCCACGCAGCGCATCCGCGACGAACTAGGGCCTGTTGCCGCTGAAAGGAGCCCCGCATGACGGCCCATCATCGCCCGCCCCACGACGAACAGGACGACCTGGACCTGCGGGCGCTGTATCGCACCCTGCCGGACGCCGAGCCGGGGCCGGAACTCGACGCGGCAGTGCGTGCGACAGCGGCGCGCGCCGCCGCGGCCGACCGCCGCGTGCAGCGCCAGCGCCGGCTCTGGCATCCCGGCTGGGGCGTGGCCGCCTCGATCGTGCTGGCCAGTTCGCTGTTCCTGTTGACCGACTTCCAGGATCCGGAAGTGGCGGGACTGGCCGATGCGCCGCCCGTCGACCGCGAACTCGCCAGCCCGCCTCGCACCCTGGAACGCCCCGCCGCGCCGCCGGCCGCCGCCCCAACCCGCCCCGAAGCGCCCGCGGCGCTGCGCCGTGCCGCGCCCGCCGCCCCGCAGGCCGACCAGGCTGCGCCGGCCGAGCCCGGCGCGCGCGCCCCACGCTACAGCGCCCGGCCGCAGCCGGAAGCCGCGCCGCCGGCCGGACCGGCGGCCGAATCCGACCCGCGCATCGAGCGCGTGCGCGAACTGCTGCGGGCTGGTGAACGCGAACAGGCCCTGGCGGCGCTGCGCGCACTGCAGCGCGAAGCCCCCGGCCTGGCGCTGCCGCCCGACCTGCGGGCGCTGCTGCCGCGCCAGTGAAGCCCCCGCGCCTTTCGTTTCCCTCCCGCCAAGCCACCAACCATGGACCTCCTCACCAATACCTTCAAGCAAGCCTTGTACGCCAAGCGGCCCCAGATCGGCCTGTGGGTCGGCCTGGCCAACGCCTATACCGCCGAGATCTGCGCCGGCGCCGGTTTCGACTGGCTGGTGATCGACGGCGAGCATTCGCCCAACACCCTGCAGACCACGCTGGCGCAACTGCAGGCGGTGGCGCCCTACCCCGTCATGCCGGTCGTGCGGCCGGCCTGGAATGATCCGGTCGAGATCAAGCGCATCCTGGATGCGGGCGCGCAGACGGTGCTGGTGCCGATGGTGCAGTCGGCCGCCGAAGCGGCGGCCGCGGTAGCCGCGGTGCGCTATCCGCCGCAGGGCATCCGCGGCGTGGGCAGCGCCCTGGCGCGGGCGGCGCGCTGGAATCGCGTGCCCGACTACCTGGCGCGGGCCAATGCGGAAATGTGCGTGCTGGTGCAGATCGAGACGCCCCAGGGCCTGGAAGCGCTGGAAGAGATCGCCGCGGTCGAGGGGGTGGACGGCGTATTCATCGGGCCGGCGGACCTGTCGGCCAGCATGGGCTACCTGACCCGGCCCGACCATCCGGACATGCTGCGCACGCTGGACGACGCCATCGCGCGCATTGCGCGCACCGGCAAGGCGCCCGGCATCCTGCATGGCGATCCGGACCTGGCGCGCCGCTTCCTGCGGGCCGGCGCCCTGTTCGTGGCCGTGGGCGCCGATGCCAGCCTGCTGGCGCGCGCCACCGAGCGCCTGGCGGCCGAGTTCAAGGACATGCGGCCCGCGAGCGGCGCCGGGCCGTACTGATCCGCGCCGGGCTCAACGGCCGGCCAGGCTGCCGCCGCCGTCCACGCCCAGGACCTGGCCGGTGATGAAGCCGGCCTCGTCGGACAGCAGGAAGGCGATGGCGGCCGCGACCTCGGCCGGCGTGCCCAGCCGCTTCATCGGGATGGACGCCAGCGCGCGCTTCTCGCCGTCGCTGCCGGCCGGCTGGGCCTTGCGGAACAGCTCGGTCTCGATGGGGCCGGGCGCGACCGCGTTGACCGTGACGCCGTATTCCGCCAGCTCGAGCGCCCAGGTGCGCGTGCACCCGACCAGCGCGCTCTTGGCGGCCGAATAGCTGGTGCGCTCGTAGCCGCCGTGGATGACGCGGCTGCACACGTTGACGATGCGGCCGGTGCGGCGCACCTTCATCGAGTCGACGAACGCCTGGGTGACTTGCACCGCCACGCGCACGTTCAGGTCCATGACGCTGTAGAGCGAAGCCAGGTCGATTTCGCCCAGCGGCTGCGGGCGCACGATGCCGACGTTGTTGACGATGGCGTCGACCGGGAATTTCTCGCGGATCTCGCGCAGCACTTCCTCGGTGCGGCCGGCGTCGGCCAGGTCGCAGGCGTACAGGTAGCCGGGAAAATCGACATGGTCGGTATTGCGCGCGATGCCCACGACATGACAGCCGAGATCGGTCAACCGCTGGGTCAATGCCCAGCCGATGCCCTTGGTCGCGCCCGTGACGAGCACACATTTGTCTTTCATGGGAACCTCGCTAAAGAATGATCAGGGGTCGCGCTTGACCGGCACGCGGGGAGTCGGCGCGCACAGCAGTTCGTACCCGATGGTGCCGGCCGCCTGGGCGACCTCGTCGACCGACGGGCCGTCCTGGCCCCACAGCGACACGGGCGTGCCCACGCCGGCCGCGGGCACCGGGTCGAGATCGACCGCCAGCATGTCCATGGACACCCGCCCGACCAGGCGCGTGCGCACCCCGCCGACCACCACCGGCGTGCCGGTGCCGGCATGGCGCGGATAGCCGTCGGCGTAGCCGCAGGCCACCACGCCGACGCGCATGGGGCGATCGGCCCGGAACGTGGCGCCGTAGCCGACCTCGGCGCCAGCGGCCAGGTCCTGCACGCCGATGATCTGCGAGCGCAACGACATGGCCGGGCGCAGGCCGAATTCGGCGGCGCTGACATCGGTGAACGGCGAAGCCCCGTACAGGCAGATGCCGGGCCGTACCCAGTTCGGCTGGCGGGCGCGGTCCACGGCGACCTCCGGGTAGCGCAGGGTGGCGGCCGAATTGCAGATGCTGACCGGCCCCTCGCCCAGCTTGCCGGTGACGGCGTCGAACACGCGCAGCGGCTCGGCCACGCCCTGCGGGCCGTCGGCGCAGGCGAAATGGGTCATCTTGCCGATGGCGCCCACCACGCCCTGCTCGCGCAACTGCAGGGCGCGGGCGTGCGCGCTGCCGTAGGCGTCCGGCATGAAGCCAAGGCGGTTCATGCCGGTGTTGAGCTTGAGCATGATGTCGACCCGCCGCGACAGCCGGGCGTGCGCCAGCATGTCCAGCTGCTCGCGCGTGTGCACGGTGGCGCTGAGGTGATAGCGGTCGACCAGTTCCAGGTCGGCGGGCTGGAAGAAGCCTTCCAGCAGCAGGATGGGGCCGCCCCAGCCCGCTTCGCGGCAGCGCACCGCCTCGGCCAGGTCGAGCATGGCCAGGCCCTGGGCGGCCGAGAAGCCGGCCACCGCCGTTTCGATGCCATGCCCATAGGCATTGGCCTTGATGACCGCCCAGACGGACGGCACGGTGCCGCCGGCGGCCTGCGCGGCCTGCTCGAGGCGGCGCCTGACCACGTCCAGGTTGTGGCTGAGCGCGGAGAGCGAAATGGATGCTTGGATGGGGCGTGGCATGGCGCGGATAGTCTAACTGATCTGGCCGGCGGCCGGCGATGGCGCGGCGCGCCGATGAAGCCCCACTAAAATAACCCGCATCGCGGCAAAAGGTCCGCTGCTGTGCATGATTTATGGCTGTCGATCATTACGAAAATTTTCCGGTGGCATCGCTGCTGTTGCCGCGCCGGCTGCGCGGCGCGGTGCGCGACATCTACCGCTATGCGCGCGCTGCCGACGACATTGCCGACGAAGGCAACGCCCCGGACGCCGAGCGCCTGGCCCGCCTGGCCGCCTTCCGCGCCGAACTGCACCGCATCGGCGCCGAGCCGGGCAGCGTGCCGGCCGCCGCGCCCGAACTGGCGCCCATCTTCGCGCCGCTGGCCGCCACCATCGCCCGCCACCAGTTGCCTATCACGCCGTTCTTCGACCTGCTGTCGGCCTTCGAGCAGGATGTCTCCGTCAAGCACTACGACGACTACGCCAGCCTGCTCGACTACTGCTCGCGCTCGGCCAACCCGGTCGGCCGCCTGATGCTGCACCTGTACGGCGCCGCCACCCCGGACAACCTGGCGCAGGCGGACGCCATCTGCACCGGGCTGCAGCTCGTCAATTTCTGGCAGGATGTGCGGGTGGACTGGCGCAAGCAGCGCATCTACCTGCCGGGCGAAGACCTGCGCCGCCATGGCGTCAGCGAGGAAGACCTGGCGGCCTGCCGCCTGACGCCCGCCTGGCGGGCCCTGATGGCGTTCCAGGTCGAGCGCACGCGCGCACTGCTACACTCTGGCGCTCCGCTGGCGCATCGCCTGCCGGGCCGCGTGGGCCTGGAACTGCGCATGGTCGTGCAGGGCGGGCTGCGTATCCTCGAGCGCATCGAGCACGCCGGCTATGACGTGTTCATGAACCGCCCCGAACTGGGCGCGCGCGACTGGGCCGCCATGGCGTGGCGCACACTGAGAACCTTCACCCATTTATGACGCCTGACGACTACTGCCAGGAAAAAGCCGCCAAAAGCGGTTCGAGTTTCTACTATTCGTTCCTGTTCCTGCCGCCCGAGCGCCGCCGCGCGATCACCGCGCTGTATGCGTTCTGCCGCGAGGTCGACGACGTGGTCGACGAATGCTCCGACCCGTCGGTGGCGCGCATCAAGCTGGCCTGGTGGCGCACCCAGGTGGACCAGCTGTTCGCGGGCCACGCCGAGCATCCGGTGGCGCGCGCGCTGCAGCCGCACCTGCAGGCCTGCGACATTTCGCGCGAACGCATGCAGGCCGTGATCGACGGCATGGAAATGGACCTGGACCAGACCCGCTACCTGGACTGGCCGGGCCTGCGCAAGTACTGCTGGCACGCGGCCGGCGTGGTGGGCGAACTGTCGGCCGGCGTCTTCGGCTATACCGACCCGCGCACGCTCGAGTATGCCAGCAAGCTGGGGCTGGCCTTCCAGCTCACCAACATCATCCGCGACGTGGGCGACGACGCGCGGCGCGGCCGCATTTACCTGCCGGTCAACGAGCTGCAGCAATTCGACGTCAAGGCCGCCGAGATCCTCAACGGCACCTATTCCGACCGCTTCTCGGCGCTGATGAAATTCCAGGCCGAACGCGCCCGCCAACTGTACGGCGAAGCGATGGCCAGCCTGCCCGAAGCCGACCGCCGCGCGCAGCGGCCGGGCCTGATGATGGCGGCCATCTACCACGCGCTGCTCGACGAAATCGAGCGCGACAACTGGCAGGTGCTGCACCAGCGCATCTCGCTCACGCCGCTGCGCAAGCTGTGGCTGGCCTGGAAAATCTGGGTGGGCGGCGGCCGCGGCCTGGTGCGCCGCCTGGCGCGATGAAGGCCGCCGTCATCGGCGCCGGCTGGGCCGGCCTGGCCGCCTGCGCCGCGCTGCGCGAGGCGGGCGCGCAGGTCACGGTGTTCGAGGCCGGGCGCACCCCGGGCGGACGCGCCCGGCGCGTGGTGCACCCCGAATTCGGCAGCCAGCTCGACAACGGCCAGCACATCCTGTTGGGCGCCTATGACCAGACCCTGGCGCTGATGCGCCGGCTGGGGCGCAATCCGGCCGCGCTGCTGATGCGCCGGTCGCTGCGCCTGGCCAGCCTGGACGGCCGGTTCCGCCTGGCGGCGCCGCCCCTGCCCGCCCCCTGGCATGCCGCGGCCGCGCTGCTCACGGCGCGCGGGCTGTCCTGGCGCGACCGCCTGGACGCCATGCGGCTGATGCGCGGGCTCAAGAAAATGGCTTGGATGCCACCGCGCGACTGGACCGTTGCGCAGCTGCTGGCGCACTATCGCCAGCCGGATACGCTGGTGCGCGCGGTCTGGGAACCGCTGTGCCTGGCGGCGCTGAACACACCGCCGGCCGAAGCCAGCGCGGGCCTGTATGCCCGCACCCTGCAGGACAGCCTGACTGGCGAACGCCAAGACAGCGACCTGCTGCTGCCCTGCGTCGACCTGTCGGCGCTGTGGCCCGATGCCGTGGCGCTGCATGCCACCATGCGCTATGGCGCCACGGTGCGCCACCTGGTGCCGTCCGCGCGCGGCGTGGACGTCAACCGCGAGCGCTTCGACGCCGCCGTGCTGGCCGTGCCGCCTTCAGTGGCGGCGCGCCTGCTCGGCGAGGCGCTGCGCGAAGCGGGCACGCCAGGCCTGCTGCGCGCGCTGCAGGCCTTCGACTACGAACCCATCGCCACCCTGAACCTGCGGCTGGCGGCGCCCTGGCCGCTGCCGGAGCCGATGATGATGCTGCGCGACGATCCGGCGCGCGGCCACGTCGGCCAATGGGTGTTCGACCGCGCGCGGCTCACCGGCAAGGCGCGCGCCGGCGAACTGGCCGTGGTGGCCAGTGCCGCGCGCGGCCTGGCCAACGCCGACCGGGCCTCCGCCATCGCCGCCCTGACGGCCCAGGTGGCCGAGCAGGCGGCGCGCCACCCGGCGCGCCTGGCGCCGATGCCGGCCGTGGAGGCCGCCGAGCTGTTCATCGAGAAGCGCGCCACCTTTGCCGCGGTGCCCGGACTGGTGCGCCCCTTGAACACCACGCCCTGGCCCACCCTGGCGCTGGCCGGCGACTGGACCGATACCGGCTACCCGGGCGTGCTGGAAGGCGCCGTGCGCAGCGGCCTGCAAGCCGCCCGCGTGCTGCTGGCGCGCTGAGCCGCGGCGGGCGCTAGCGCAGCGCCTGCACGCTGGCCAGCCCGAGCGCGGTCAGGGCCAGCGACCCCAGCAGGCTGGCCGCGGCATAGCCCAGGGCGCCGGCATAGGCGCCGCGCTCCAGCATGCCGACCGTCTCGGCCGAAAAGGTCGAGAACGTCGTCAGCCCGCCCAGGAAGCCCGTGACCGCCGCCAGCCGCACCCACTGCGGCCACTCCGGATGGCCCGCCAATACCGCCAGGGCCACCCCGACCAGGTAGCCCCCCAGCAGATTGACGGCCAGCGTCCCCCAGGGCCAGTTCGGCACGTTCAGCCACACGCCGAGCAGCCAGCGCGCCCACGCGCCCATCGCCGCGCCGATGGCGATGGCCAGGAAGTTCAGCGGAATCAAGGTCTGGGTCATGATTTTTTGAGATTCATTCTCATTTAAGTGCTAGAATCCGCAGCCTCCGACACCCTAATGTCTCATGGACGGCACCGCTACTTCCCGTCGACGAGCCTATTGGCTCAAGACGCTGCATCAATGGCACTGGATCAGTTCGGCATTATGCCTGCTGGGCATGCTGCTCTTCGCCGTCACCGGCCTGACCCTGAATAATGCCGCGCTGATCGACTCCGCCGCCGAGGTCACCGTGCGCCAGGGCCGGCTGCCCCCGCCCCTGCTCGACACGCTCAACGCCGCCAACCGCAATGTCAAGCACGCCCGGGTGCCGGAGCCGGTAGCGCAATGGCTGGACGAGCAGTTCGACGTGCGAGTGGCCGGCCGCCACGTCGAGTGGTCGCCGGACGAAATCTACGTGTCGCTGCCGCGCGCCGGCGGCGACGCCTGGCTGTCCATCGACCTGGCCGAGGGTGCGCTCGAGTACGAGCGGACCGACCGGGGCTGGATCGCCTACCTGAACGACTTGCACAAGGGCCGCCACACCGGCGCGGCATGGAGCTGGTTCCTGGACCTGTTCGCCGTGGCCTGTCTGGTGTTTTCGCTGACGGGGCTGGTGCTGCTGAAAATGCACGCCGGCCAGCGCGCCGCCACTTGGCCCATGGTCGGCCTGGGCGTGCTGATCCCGCTGCTGCTGGCCCTGCTGTTCATTCATTGAAGACCGTTCGACCGGAGAATTTATGCGCAAGCTGCTGCTGTCCGCCCTGCTGGCCGGCCTGATCGCCCGCACGGCCCAGGCCGCCGACCTGGGCCTGAGCGTCGAGATCCCCCGCCTCGACGTGGCCGAATACCACCGGCCCTATGTGGCGATCTGGCTGGAGAACGCCGACCAGGGCGTGGCCGCCGACCTGGCCGTCTGGTACGACGTGGCCATGAAGAACAACGAAGGCACCGAATGGCTCAAGGACATGCGCCAATGGTGGCGCCGCAGCGGCCGCAACCAGCAGTTCCCGGTGGACGGGGTGAGCGGCGCCACGCGCCCGGCCGGCCAGCACCAATTGTCGTTCGCCGGCGCCTCCAGGCCCCTGGCTAGCCTGCAGCCGGGACGCTATGCGGTCGTGGTGGAGGCCGCCCGCGAAGTGGGCGGCCGCGAACTGGTGCGCGTGCCGTTCGACTGGCCCCCTGCCAAGGCCGAACGCCTGACGGCCCAAGGCGAACACGAGCTCGGCGCCGTGGCCATCGACCTGAAACCCTGATTGCACGCGACCCTACGGAGCACTGATGAAAAACGCTGTTCGATTCGCCGCCGCCCTGGCGCTTTGCCTGCCCGCCGCAGCCCACGCCCACGACATGTGGATGGTGCCATCCTCCACCGTGCTGTCGGCCACCGGCGGCTGGATCACGGTGGACGCCGCCGTCGGCAACGACAAGTTCTATTTCAACCACGCGCCGCTGCGCCTGGACAACCTGGCGATCCAGGCGCCCGGCGGCCAGCCCGCGCAAGCCGAGAACCTCAATCGCGGCAAGCTGCGCAGCACCTTCGACCTGCAACTGGCCGCGGCCGGCACTTATCGCATCGCGGTGGTCAACGACGGCGTGTTCGCGCGCTGGAAGGAAGATGGCAAGCCCAAGCGCTATTTCGGCAAGCCCGAAGGCCTGGCCAACGCCGTGCCCGCGCAGGCCCAGGACCTGGAAATCTCGCAAAGCATGGGCCGGGTGGAAACCTTCGCCACGGCGGGCAAGCCCAGCGCCATCAAGCCGGCCGGCAAAGGCCTGGAAATGATGCCGGTCACGCACCCCAACGACCTCTACGCCGGCGAGACCGCCACCTTCCAGATGCTGCTGGATGGCCAGCCGGCCGCCGGCCTGCAGATGACCATCGTGCCCGGCGGCAGCCGCTACCGCGACCAGGTCGGCGAGATCGAAGTGCGGACCGGCCAGGACGGCAAGTTCGCGGTCAAGTGGCCGCAGCCCGGCCTGTACTGGGTGGAGGCCCGCGCCGAAGACGACCAGACCAGCGTGCCGCAAGCCAGCAAGCGCCGGCTGTCATACGTGGCGACGCTGGAAGTGCTGCAACCGTAATCCCCCCGTTGCACACCGGCGCCGCACACGCGCGGCGCCGGCGCGCCTGCCTCATGCCCGCCACGCCCTCGTACGCCCCTGCCGGTCCCGGGCCGGCCGCCGCGCCCCGCCTCGCCGCGCGGCCGGCCGGCTACGGGGCGCTGCCTGACGTCGCCGTCCCGGCGCCGGCCGCGCTGGCCGGCGCGACCATGGGCACGACTTGGTCGGCCCGCCTGGCGCTGCCGCCGGGCGTGGCCGCGCCAGCCGCGCGCGCCGCCATCCAGCAGGCGCTGGACCAGGTGGTCGCGCAGATGAGCACCTGGGACGACCGCTCCGACCTGTCGCGCTACAACCGCGCGGCGACCGGCTGGCAAACGCTGCCCGACGACTGCCTGTTCGTGCTGGACCATGCCTTGCGGCTGGCCGCCGCCACGGACGGCGCCTATGACCCCACGGTGGGACCGCTGGTCAACGCCTGGGGCTTCGGCCCGCCGCCGCACCCCAGCGAGCCGCCGTCGGCCGCCGTGATCGACGCGCTGCGCCAGCGCTGCGGCTGGCGGCGGGTGCGGCTGGATGCCGCCGGGCGGCGCGCCTGGCAGCCGGGCGGCGCCTATCTGGACTTGTCCGGCATTGCCAAGGGCCACGGGGTCGATCGCGCCGCGCAGGCCCTGGAGCACCTGGGCGTGCGCGATTATCTGGTCGAAGTGGGCGGCGAACTGCGCGCCGGCGGCGCGCGCCCCGACCGCCAGCCCTGGCGGGTGGCCGTCGAAGTGCCGGACGGCAGCGCCGACCATGCCCTGGCGCTGGCGCTGCACGACCGCGCGATCGCCACTTCGGGCGATTACCGGCGCTACCGCGAAGGCGCCGCCGGCCGCTATGCCCATACGCTGGATCCGCGCAGCGGGCGCCCGGTCGACAACGGCGTCGCCTCGGTAACGGTGGTCCACCGCTCCTGCATGCAGGCGGACGCGCTCGCCACCGCCCTCGCGGTGCTGGGCGAGCGCGACGGCCTGGCCTACGCGCAACGCCACGAGGTGGCGGCGCTGTTCATCGTGCGCGCTGCCGGGCGGCTGCGGCTGGCCGCCAGCAGTGCATTCACCGCGCTGGCAGGCGCCTGAGCCGCCAATGACCGCGCGCCTGCTCGCCGCCTGTTGCGCCTGCGCGTCGTGGCTGTTGCTGTGCCTGTGGGCCTGGCGCCAGGCCCGCCGCCGCGCCGCGCAAGCGCTGGAGGCCGCGCGCGAACTGCGCGCGCCCGCCGGCGACGCCGTGCTGGTGGCGCACGCCAGCCAGACCGGGCAGGCCGAGGCGCTGGCCCGCCAGACCGCCGAATTGCTACGGCTGGGCGGCCTGCAGGCGCGCGTGGCCGCGCTCGGCCAACTGGACGTGGACGCGCTGCGTGCCTACCCCCGCCTGCTGGTGGTGGCCAGCACTTATGGCGAAGGCGATCCGCCCGACAGCGCGGCGGGCTTCGCCGATACGCTCATGGCCACGGACGGCGCGGTCGCGCTCGACGGGCTGGCCTACGCCGTGCTGGCGCTGGGCGACAGCGGCTACCGCCATTTCTGCGGCTTCGGCCGGCGCCTCGACGCCTGGCTGCGCGGCCGCGGCGCCACGCCGCTGTTCGACCGCGTCGAGGCCGACAAGGCCGATGCGGCGGCGCTGCGCCACTGGCAGCACCACCTGGGCCTGCTGGCCGGCCGCGGCGACCTGCCCGACTGGGAGCCCCCTGCCTACCAGCCATGGCGGCTGGCGCGGCGCACCCTGCTCAATCCCGGCAGCCAGGGCGGACCTTGCTTTCACCTGGAATTGACGCCGCCCGAGGGCCTGAACGCCGACTGGCAGGCGGGCGATATCGCCGAGGTCGGCCCGCGCGACGCGCGCGGCGGCGCGCTGCTGCCGCACCGCGAGTATTCGGTCGCCTCGTTGCCCGCCGACGGCGCGGTCCACCTGCTGGTGCGGCAGATGCGCGGCGACGATGGCCGCCTGGGGCTGGGCAGTGGCTGGCTGACGCACATCGCCGAGCCCGGCGATCTCATCGACCTGCGCCTGCGCGCCAACCCCAATTTCCACCCGCCGCGCGACGCCCGCCCGCTGCTGCTGATCGGCAACGGCACCGGGCTGGCCGGCCTGCGGGCCCTGCTCAAGGCCCGCATCCAGGCGGGCCGGCATCGCAACTGGCTGGTGTTCGGCGAACGCCATGCGGCGCACGACTGGTTCCATCGCGACGAAATGCAGGGCTGGCTGGCCGCCGGCGCCCTGCAGCGCCTGGATGCGGTGTTCTCGCGCGACACGGCCGAACGGCGCTATGTGCAGCACGCCTTGCTGGACACCGCCGAGGCGGTGCGGGCCTGGGTCGCCGCGGGCGCCGACATCTATGTGTGCGGCAGCCTGCGCGGCATGGCGGAGGGCGTCGACACTGCCCTGGCGCGCATCCTCGGCGCGGACGGCCTGGCCGCCCTGAGGCGCGACAACCGCTACCGGCGCGACGTGTACTGAGCGGCGCGCCGCCCGGCCGCGCCTACTGCAGCTTGATCTGCGCCTTGGCGATCACCTCGCCCCAGCGGTCCCGCTCGGCCTGGATCTGCGCGCCGAACTCATCCGGACTGTTGCCCAGCGCGAACGCGCCGGTCTCCGCCAGCTTGGCGGCCGTGGCCGGGTCGCGCACCGCCTGGGCGAACGCCTGGGCCAGCTTGTCGCGCACCTCGGCGGGCATGCCGGCCGGGCCCACCACGCCGTACCAGGCGGTCACGTCGTAGTCCTGGTAGCCCTGCTCGGCAAAGGTCGGCACGTCCGGCAGTTGCGGATTGCGCTGCGCGCCGGTGATGGCCAGGGCGCGCAGGTGGCCGCTCTTGACGTAGGCCTGCGACGACGGGAAGTTGTCGAACACCACCGGGACCACGCCGCTCACGGCGTCGGTCAGCGCGGGCGCCGAGCCGCGGTACGAAATGCTGTTCATCTTGCCGCCGATGATCTGCAGGAACCAGATCATGCCCAGGTCGTTCACCCCGCCCGCGCCGGCGTTGGCGTAGCCTTCCTGGTCCGGGTGGGCGCGCACGTGCTCGACGAAGCCCGCCAGGTCCTTGGCCGGATACGACGGATGGACGCTCAGGATGTTCGGGCTGGTGACCAGATTGCTGATCGGCGTGAAGTCCTTGACCGGGTCGTACGCCAGCTTGGGGAACAGGTGCGGCGCCGTGCCGTGGGTGCTGACCGTGGCCAGGCCGACGATGTAGCCATCGGGCTGGGCGCGCGCGGTGGCGGTCATGCCGATGGTGCCCGACGCCCCGGTGCGGTTCTCGACCACGATCTGCTGGCCGAGGATCTCGCCGGCCTTGGCGGCCGCGATGCGGCCGACGATGTCGGTCGGGCCGCCGGCCGAGAACGGCACGATCAGGGTGATGGGACGGTCCGGGAAATCGGCCCGGGCCGCCGGCACGGCCGCCAGCAGGGCCAGCACCAGCAGAGTCTTGCGCATCTTCATGTTTCCTCCTTGGGTTTGTGATTCTGAGTGTCGCGCCGCAGGATATGGCCGGGACGGCGGCCCTGCGGCGGTTCGGGGTAGACTTGCACGCCGTTGACCAGCACCGCTTCGATGCCGTCCGACGCCTGGGTAGGCGCGTCCCAGGTCGCGCGGTCGATCACGCTGTCGGCATCGAACACCACCACGTCGGCCCAGGCGCCGGCCTGCAGCAGGCCGCGGCCGGCCAGGCCGAACACCCGGGCGGGCAAGGCCGTCATCTTGGCGACGGCCTGCTCCAGGCTGACGATCCGCGCCTCGCGCACGTAGCGGCCCAGCACGCGCGTGAAAGACCCCCACAGGCGGGGATGCGGATGCGCGTCGTTCGGCAGGCCGTCGGAGCCGACCATGCAGCATTCGTGCCGGAATATCTGCCGCACCTCGGTCTCGTCCATGGCGAAATAGATCGCGCCCGCGGGCGACAGGCGCCGCGCCGCCTCGGTCTTGTCGCAGCCCCAGCGCGCGGCGATGTCGCTCAGGTATTCGCCGCTGCATTCCGGGTGCGGCGTCGACCAGGTGATGCGGATGTCGTCGATCAGGTCGGCCCGCTCGGCGATGAGGATGGTTGAACTGCCCGGGTACGGGTAGATGTCCAGCGCGACCTCCACACCGTCGGCGCGGGCGCGGTCGATATTCGCCAGCGTGGCGCGGCTGCGGCCCCAGTTGCGGGCCAGCATGCACTTGTGATGCGACAGCACGGTGGCGCATTGCGTGGCCCGCCCCACTTGCAGGACCTCGTCCACGGCGCTTTCCACTTCGTCGCCCTCGTTGCGGATGTGGCTGGTATGCAGGCAGCCATGGCGCGCCGCCACGCGCGCCAGGCCCTCCAGCTCGGCGGGCCGGGCGGCGCCGCCCGGTTCATAGGCCAGGCCCGTGCTGAAACCCACCGCCCCCGCTTCGAGCGCCTGGGCCAGCATCGCTTCCATGGCGGCCTGCTCCTGCGCCGTGGGCGTGCCGGACGGGTCGGCCATGGCGGCCAGCCGCAGGTTGGCGTGGCCGATCAGCGCCGCGACGTTGATCATCGGCTGCTGCGCGCGCAGCGTCTCGAAATAGCTGGCCATGTCGGCGAACAAGGGCGTTTCGCCCAGCAGCGCGAGCGCCGCCGCCGTATTGCCCGGCCGCGGCGCGGGCGCCCCGCTGACGCCGCAATTGCCCACCACCACCGTGGTGATGCCCTGTGAAATCTTCCAGGGTAGGCCCGGCCGCTCCACGAACATGAGGTCATCGTGGCCATGCACATCGATGAAGCCGGGCGCCACGATCTTGCCGCGCGCGTCGAGTTCGCGGCGCGCCGGCCGGCCGGCCAGGTCGCCCACCGCCGCGATGCGTTCGCCCACGATGCCGAGGTCGGCGCGGCGGCGCGCCGCGCCGCTGCCGTCGATGACCCAGCCGCCGGTGATTTTCAGATCCAGGATTGTTGCGTCGTCCATGCCTGTCGCCTGTCGCGCGCCGCCCGGCGGCGTGCGCAGTTGCCGATTGGGAAAAGCGACGAGTATCGTCCGGGATATCAATCTGTGAAAATCATTTTAGTTTATCCATCAATCTGAATTCATGATCAATCGGCTGCCCAAGCATGTCACCTTGAAGCACCTGACCGCCTTCGTCGCGGTGGCCCAGGAAACCAGCTTCACCCTCGCCGCGCGCCGGCTGTTCCAGACGCAGTCGTCGATCACCGGGCTGGTGCGCCAGCTCGAGGACGCGCTTGGCATCCAGCTCTTCACCCGCACCAGCCGGCACGTGGCGCTCACGCCCATCGGCCAGGAATTCCTGCCGCGCGTGGTGCGCCTGCTGGCCGACTTCGACGGCACCATCGAGGATGTGGTGCGCTACGGCATGCTGGAACGGGGCCGCGTCGCGGTGGCGGCGGCCCCCTCGGCCATCACCGAGATCATCGCGCCGGCGGCGGCCGGCTTCGTGCAGCGGCGGCCCGGCATTCGCCTGTATCTGCGCGACGACAACTCCGGCCGCATCCAGCGGCTGGTGGCCAGCCAGGAAGTCGATTTCGGCCTGACCAGCCATTGGGCCGACGCGCCCAGCCTGGTGTTCGAAGCGTTGCTGGAAGACCGTTTCGGCGTGCTGTACCGCGCCGACGACGAGACGCTGCGGCCGGACCGGGCCGGCTACGTCCGCTGGCCGAGCCTGGCCGGCCGCAAGCTGGTGGGAGTGGTGGACGAGACCGGCATCATGGCGCTGCTGCGCGGCCGCGCCGACTTGCCGATCGCCGCCGCGGCGCCGTTCTACGAAGCTTCCAGCACCACCTCGCAGGCGGCGCTGGTGAAGGCGGGGCTGGGCGTGGCCTTGTTGCCGGCCCTGGCGGCGCAGCGCGTGCAGGAACCACAATTGCGCTTTGCGCTGCTGGCGCGGCCGACACTGGTGCGCACGCTGTGCCTGATACGACATCGCGACCATGCCCTGGCGCCGGCCGCGCAGGAACTGATGCAGGCCCTGCGCGCCCATGTGGTGGACATGGCGCTGCCGCGCGGCTGCCGGGCAGTGCCGGCGCCGCGCGGCCAGGGGCTTACTGCAACGTCCGGGTGAACACGAACTTGCCGTCGTTCCAGTCCACCGGCACCACGTCGCGCGGCCCGAACTCGCCTTCCAGGATCAGCTTGGCGACCGGGTTTTCGATCTGCTGCTGGATGGCGCGCTTCAACGGCCGCGCGCCGAACACCGGATCGAAGCCCGCCCGCGCCAGCTCGGCCAGCGCCGCGTCGGTCACCTCCAGGCGCATTTCCTGGCGCTCCAGGCGGTCGGCCAGGCGCTTGAGCTGGATGCGCGCGATCGATTCGATATGCTGCGCTTCCAGTCCGTGGAACACCACGACCTCGTCGATGCGGTTGAGGAACTCGGGGCGGAACGACTGCTTGAGCTCGTCCCACACCACTTCCTTGATCACCTCGTAGGGCTGCCCGGTCATGCTCTGGATGTGTTGCGACCCCAGGTTGGAGGTCATCACGATGACCGTATTGCGGAAGTCCACCGTGCGCCCCTGGCCGTCGGTCAGGCGACCGTCGTCCAGCACCTGCAGCAGCACGTTGAAGACATCCGGGTGGGCCTTCTCGACCTCGTCGAGCAGCACCACGCTGTACGGCTTGCGCCGCACCGCCTCGGTCAGGTAGCCGCCTTCCTCGTAGCCCACGTATCCGGGCGGCGCGCCGATCAGGCGGGCCACCGAGTGCTTCTCCATGAACTCGCTCATGTCGATGCGGATCATGTGCTCTTCGGAATCGAACAGGAAGTCGGCCAGCGCGCGGGTGAGCTCCGTCTTGCCGACGCCGGTCGGGCCCAGGAACAGGAACGAACCGTAGGGGCGCGAGGGATCGGCCAGCCCGGCGCGCGAGCGGCGGATGGCGTCGGACACCAGGCGCACGGCCTCGTCCTGCCCGACCACCCGCTTGTGCAGGTGGTCTTCCATCTGCAGCAGCTTCTCGCGCTCGCCCTGCATCATCTTGGCCACCGGGATACCGGTGGCGCGCGACACGACCTCGGCGATTTCCTCGGCGCCCACCTGCGTGCGCAGCAGGCGCGGCTGGCCGGATTCGGCCTGGCCGCCCTGCTCGGCGCTATCAGCCGCCTGCAAGCGCGCCTCGAGCTCCGGCAGCTTGCCGTACTGCAGCTCGGCCAGTTTGTCGAACTGGCCCTTGCGCTGCAGTTCGGCCATCTCGGCGCGCACGCGGTCGATCTCTTCCTTGATGGCCTGCGTGCCCTGCACGGCGGCCTTCTCGGCTTTCCAGATTTCCTCGTAGTCGTTGTATTCGCGCTGCAGCTTCTCGAGCTCTTCCTCGATGACGGCCAGGCGGCGCTTGGAAGCGTCGTCGGTTTCCTTGCGCACCGCCTCGCGCTCGATCTTGAGCTGGATGATGCGGCGGTCGAGCTTGTCCATCACTTCCGGCTTGGAGTCGATTTCCATGCGGATGCGCGCGGCCGCCTCGTCGATCAGGTCGATGGCCTTGTCGGGCAGGAAGCGGTCGGTGATGTAGCGATGCGAAAGCTCCGCCGCGGCCACGATGGCCGGGTCGGTGATCTCGACGCCGTGGTGGATCTCGTAGCGCTCCTGCAGGCCGCGCAGGATGGCGATGGTGGACTCGACATCGGGCTCGTTGACCAGCACCTTCTGGAAGCGGCGTTCGAGCGCGGCGTCTTTCTCGATGTACTTGCGGTATTCGTCGAGCGTGGTCGCGCCGATGCAGTGCAGCTCGCCGCGCGCCAGCGCCGGCTTGAGCATGTTGCCCGCGTCGATGGCGCCCTCGGCCTTGCCGGCGCCCACCATGGTGTGCAGCTCGTCGATGAAGACGATGTTCTGGCCGTCGTCCTGCGCCAGCTCTTTCAGCACCGCCTTCAGGCGTTCCTCGAACTCGCCGCGGAACTTGGCGCCGGCCAGCAGGGCCGCCAGGTCGAGCGACAGCACGCGCTTGCCGCGCAAGGTCTCCGGCACTTCGTCGTTGACGATGCGCTGCGCCAGGCCTTCCACGATGGCGGTCTTGCCCACGCCAGGCTCGCCGATGAGCACCGGGTTGTTCTTGGTGCGGCGCTGCAGGATCTGGATGGTGCGGCGGATTTCGTCGTCGCGGCCGATGACCGGATCGAGCTTGCCCTGGCGGGCGCGGTCGGTCAGGTCGAGCGTGTACTTGGCCAGCGCCTCGCGGTTGGATTCGCCCTCGGCGGCGGAAACGCTCTCGCCGCCGCGCACCGCGTCGATGGCGGCTTCCAGGGCCTTTTTCTGCAGGCCCGCATCGCGCAGGATGGTGCCCGCCGGGCCCTTGTCGTCGGCCAGCGCCAGCAGGAACAGTTCGCTGGCGATGTAGGTATCGCCGCGGCGCGCCGCTTCCTTGTCGGTGCGCGTCAGCACGGCCTGCAGGTCGCGGCCCACCTGGACGTTCTCGCCGCCCTGCACTTGCGGCAGCGACTTCAGCGCCGAGTCGAGCGCGGGCCCGACCCGGTTGACGGCGACGCCGGCGCGCGCCAGCAGGCTGGCGGCGCCGCTGTCGGGATCGCCGAGCAGCGCCGCCAGCACATGGACGGGCTCGATGTAGGGGTGGTCGTTGCGGCCGGCCAGGCTTTGCGCGTCGGCCAGCACCTGCTGGAATTTGGTCGTGAGTTTGTCGAATCGCATAGTGGTCGCAAGGCTTGATGGGGAGCCTGACCGGCTGCTGCGCGGCGGGCTCGATGACCTGAATGTGCGGACGCGGCAAGGGTTTTTCAAGACCTGGCGACCGCCTGGACGAGGCGCGGGCCTGTGCCTCCAGCATAGACCGTTCGCGCCGCCGCCGCCACCGCGCGCCCCTTGGCATGCGCCGGCCCGGCCCCGGACGCGGTTCGGCATCATCTCCGCCAGGGAATACAATAGGGTTTCCTGTTCATTTGCTGCCAAGCACCGGCTCGCATCAGGGCTTGAGCAACATAAGGTAAATCATGCAAAAACGAGTCCCCCTGCCGCCGGATTCGCCCCACTGCTCCACCTGCATGCTCGGTCATGTCTGCATTCCCGTCGGCATGGCTGCCAACGAGGTCGAGCAGCTCGACGAGCTCGTGCAAGAGCGCGTGCGGGTCGACAAGGGCAAATCCCTCTATACCCTGCAAGACCCGCTCGACGCGGTCTACAGCCTGCGCTACGGCAGCATAAAGACCCAGATCGAGGACGCGGCCGGCCACGTCCAGATCACCGGTTTCCACCTGCCCGGCGAGGTCGTCGGCCTGGACGGCATGCTCGAAGGCAAGCACGTCTCGACCGCGCTGGCCATGGAAGACTCCGAGGTCTGCGTCATCCGCCTGTCACAGATCGACCACGTGGCCAGCCACCTGCCGTCGCTGCAGCACCAGTTCCGCCGCCTCATGAGCCGTGAGCTGGGCCGCTCGTACCAGATGCTCGCCTCGCTGGGCGCCATGCGCTCCGAACAGCGCCTGGCCGCCTTCCTGCTGAACCTGTCGCAGCGCTACGCGGCGCTGGGCTACTCCTCCACCGAGTTCGTGCTGCGCATGAGCCGCGAGGAAATCGGCAACTACCTGGGCCTGACCCTGGAAACAGCCAGCCGCCTATTTTCGCGTTTTGCACGCGAAGGTTTGATCCGCATCAATCAACGTGAAGTTCGTTTGCTCGACGTACCGGCCCTGAAGCAGTTGCTGGGCCAGGAACACTGCTGAGCGTCGCGCCGCCCATGCGTACCCGCCGTCCCCGCCTGCGTTCGCGTACGTGGGTGGCGGCCGGGCTGGCCATGGCCCTGGCCGGTCCGTCGGGCATGGCCCGCGCCCAGACCCCGCTGCCGCCTCCCTACAACTACGACGAGCCGCTGCCGCGCGCGCCGCGCCCCGCGCCGCCCTGGCAGGACCTTGCCCTGGGCCCGGAGGGCCAGCGCTACCGCATGCCGGTGTATGCCAACCGCAAGCTGGGCGGCAAGCTGGATACGGTGCGGCGCGCCATCGTCGTGCTGCACAGCGCCCGCCGCGACGCCAGCCGCCACTACCAGGACATTGCCGCACTGGTCGAGCGCGATCCGGCGCGGCGGGCCGACACGCTGATCCTGGCGCTGGAGTTCCCCGCTCCGATCGACGCGGCCTTCGCCGGCCGCCCGGCCTGGCGCCGCAACAGCTGGGAGAACGGCGCCGACAGCGTGCGGGCGTCCGGACGGCCGGCGCCCGTCAGCGCATTCCAGGTGCTGGACGACGTCCTGCGCTGGCTGGCCGGGCGCGAGCGCCTGCCGGCGCTGGCCGACATCGTGCTGGCCGGCCACGGCAGCGGCGCGCAACTATTGCAGCGCTACGCGGTGCTCAACGATATCGACGGCCAGGTGCGCCGGGCCGGCCTGGGGCTGCGCTACGTGATCGCCAATGCGCCGTCCTACCTGTACCTGACCAATGAGCGGCCGCGCCGCAACGGCTCTGGCTACGCCCCGTACGAGCGCGGCATCTGCCCCACCTACAACCAGTATCCGTATGGGCCGCAGCAGTTGCCCGCCTATGCGGCCGATCAGGACCCGGCCAGCCTGTACGTGCGCTACGCCGCGCGCGACGTGGTGTACCTGCTGGGCAGCGCCGACACCAACCCCGAGGACCACGGGCTCGACAAGCGCTGCGGCGCCGAGGCGCAAGGCGCCACGCGGCTGTCGCGCGGCCTGGGCTACGTGCGCTACGACCTGCTGTTGGCCGGCCGCGGCACCCGCCGCGTCACGCTGGCGCACGAGCAGCAGCAGGTCATGGGCGTCGGCCACGAAAGCGCCGCCATGTTCGGCTCGCTGTGCGGCACGCGCGCCCTGCTCGGCGACGCCGCCCGCACCGCGACCGATGCGGCCGCCTGCCAGCCGGTCGACCGCGCCGCCTCGCGCTAGGGGGAGCGCATCCGGCGCATCAAGCCGAGCTGCCCGGCGGCTTCGTCGTCGCGGAACCCCCGCCCTGGCGCAGCGGCTGCAACAGCCCGGCCAGGCCGTTGTGGTCCAGTTCATGCATCAGCGCCAGCAGCCGGCCGATTTCCCCGGGCGGGAAACCCTTGCGCGCGAACCATGCCAGGTACGGCCCGGGCAGGTCGGCGATGAGGCGGCCCTGGTACTTGCCGTAGGGCATTTCGCGGCTGACCAGCAGTTCAAGGTCGCGCGGGTTCATCGACGTCCTGCCAGTCGAGCGGCCAGCCGTTTTGCAGCACGTTCTGCAGCCACAGGGTGCAGGCCAGCGTCTTGGAATCGGTGACCAGGCCGGTGCGGCAGGCGTCGTACAAGTCGTGCGGAATGGCCGCGTGCGTGTCGAGGAATTCGTCCTGGTCCAGCCGGGCCGGGCCGGCGACCAGGTCGCGGGCGAAGAAGATGTGGATGACCTCGGTGGAATATGAGATCGCCAGGTGCATGGCGCCCGCCTTCGCCCACTGGCGGGCCGTGTAGCCGGTTTCCTCGATCAGTTCGCGGCGCGCGCAGGCCAGCGGGTCCTCGCCCGGGTCCAACTTGCCGGCGGGGAATTCGGTCATGACGCGGCCCATGGGGTGCCGGTACTGGCGCTCCAGCAGTACCCGCCCATCGTCCAGCAGCGGGATCACGACCACCGCGCCGGGGTGCAGGATGTACTCGCGCTGGCCCAGGCGGCCGTCGGGCAGCCGCACGGTGTCGCGGCGCGCCTTCAGGAAAGCGCCTTCGAACAGGGTCTGGCTCTCGACCAGGGTCTCGATCAGGTGCGCGTCTTCGTCGGGTTCGATCATGGCATGTGCGGCCGGCAGTGGAGTCAGCCGGCCAGCTTACCATCCGCGCCGGCCCTGCTACTGCTGGCCGCGGCGCGCCTCGAGGTCCTTCAGGCAGGCAGCCACGCCGATCTGCAGCTGTTCGTTGCCGATGGCTTCGCGATCGACTTTGTTGCGGCAGCGCTGGTATTGCTCGATGCTTTGCGGGGTATCGCGCACGGCGGGCGCCGCGCCGGCCTGCGGCTGCTCGGTGATGCGCAGCGTCGACGGCGGCGACTTGCTGCCGTCGGTCGAGGGGAACGAGTATTCCTGCGCCGGCTGCGCCTGGGCCACGCCCAGCGGACCCAGCAGGCACGCCAGGGCAAGGCCGGAAATCGCGAGTATCTTCATGACGATGCTTCCTCGTAGGTCTCTGGCGGACGCCGGACCGGGCATCCGTGCCAAGCCGGTATCGTAACGTCGCGCCGGCCCGCGGTGGTGCCAAACCGCAACAATCGCAAGGGGCTGTTAACCTGGCGGCCGCATGCCGCATACTGTGCGCCATCGACCGCCCCGGGAAAGCGCATGATTCTGCTGGATACCTACTTCGAGCGCACGCTGGAGGCCTGGCAGCGCGAGTACGCCGGCGGCGCCTGGCGCGGCGCCACGCTGGAAGGCTGGCTGTTCGAGGACCGCGCCGCGCGCCGCACGGCCGAGGGCCGCCTGGCGCGCGCCGGCGTGGCGGCGCGGCTGCGCAGCGCCTACAAGCCGCTGCTGCATTTCTTTCTGGAAGAAGTCGAGCTCGCCGGCCTGGCGAGTGCCACCGTGCATTACCCGGTGCATCCGCTGGCCCGGCCCAACCGCTTCACGCTGGAAGCCTACCCGCTGGTCGACCTGCTGGCGGGCGCGACGCTGCGCTTCGTAGCCGGCACCGCCGACCTGCATTACCGGATCGAGCTGCGCTACGCCGACGGCCGGCAGGCGCAGGCCAGCGTGTTCGCGCCGAATGCCGCCGGCAGCGCCGACGACGGCACGCCGCTGCTATCGCCCACCGGCTGGCTGCGGCTGCGCGATGCCGGCGGCGCCATGGTGGAGGACGCGGCCTGCGACACGGAATGGCGCGCCGCGTTCGACGCGGCGGTCCAAGCGGTGCGCAGCCACCCCTGGAGCCATGAGGCGCCGCATTTCGAACGCCTCGACATCCGCGTCGACATTCCCGGCATGGAGTTCGACGCCGGCGGCGACGCCGGCCTGGTCAGCACTTACGAAGCGCTGCATGAAGACCTGTATTTCACGCTGATCGAGTACTTCCAGCGCCATGCCGGCCTGCCGCCGGGCGACCGCCGGCTGCGGCCCGGGCAGATCGTGCCCGACGTGCGCCCCGCGGCGGGACCGGCGCGGGTGCGCGTGGCGCTGCGGCCCTTCGCCAGACCGGTGTCCGAGCCTGCGGCCGTGCCGCCGCTCGACCTGGCGCGCGCCGAGGCGCCGCTCGAGCCCGCCCAGATCGCCGCCCACATGGCGGCGCTGGGCGGCGAGCCGTTCCAGGCGCAGTCGCGCCAGGGCCGGCCGGTGCTGGGGGCCTATTTCGCCGGGCCGGGCCCGGCGGTGTTCATTTCCGGCGCACAGCACGCCAACGAGACCTCCGGCGTGGTGGGCGCGCTGCGCGCCGCCCAGGCGCTGCGGGCGGCCGGCCCGGCCCACTTCGCCCTGGTGGCGGCCGAGAATCCGGACGGCTATGCGCTGCACCGCGAGCTGTGCGGCCAGCACCCGCGCCACATGCACCATGCGGCGCGCTACAGCGCGCTGGGCGACGACATCGCCTACCGCAGCGGCGAGCCCGTCTGGGAGCAGGCGGCGCGCCGCCACGCCCTCGCCCGCAGCGGCGCGCGCCTGCACATCAACCTGCACGGCTATCCGGCGCACGAATGGACGCGCCCGCTGTCGGGCTACCTGCCGCGCCAGTTCGAATCCTGGACCCTGCCCAAGGGCTTCTTCCTGCTGTTGCGCCATCACCCCGGCTGGGGCGAAGCGGCGCAGCAGCTCATGGACGGCATCGCCATGCGCCTGGCGCGGGTGCCGGACCTGGTGGCGTTCAACGCGCGACAGGCCGCGCGCTACCGCGCGCACGCACTGGAAGCCGGCTTCGACACGCGCCACGGCATTGCCTGCGTGGTGGCCGAGAGCAGCGTGGAAATGGCGCCGCTGTCGCTGATCTCGGAATTCCCCGACGAAACGGTGTACGGGGCCGCCTTCCGCTACGCCCATACGGTGCAGATGGAAACCGTGCTGGCCGCCGTGGCGGTGTATCAGGAACTGGCGCCCAGGTGCGCCAGCTTGTCCGGGTTGCGCACCATGTAGAGCGCGGCGATGCGGCCGTCGCGGATCTCCAGCGAGATCGCGCGCGGCAACCCGTCGGGCTCGGTGACGACCAGGCCGGGCATGCCGTTGAGCCAGGCCAGGCGGGCCGCCAGCGTGCGGCTGCTGTCCTTGTGCGCGATCCCGGCGAAGAACCGGGCGATCTTGGCGCCGCCGCGGATGGGACGCAGCGTCGCCAGCTTGCGGCCGCCGCCGTCGGTGTGCAGCACGGCGTCCTCGGCCAGCAGTTGCTGCAAGGCCGCCAGGTCGCCGTCGCGCGAAGCCCGCAGGAATGCCTCGGCCAGCCGCTGGGCGTCCTGCTGGCTGGCGCCGAAGCGCGGCCGGGCCTCGCGCACGCGGGCGCGCGCTCGCGCAGCGAGCTGCCGGCACGCGGCCGCGTCGCGCTCCAGAATGGCGGCAATCTCCGCGTAGGGCACATCGAACACATCGTGCAGCAGGAACGCCGCCCGCTCGGCCGGCGCCAGCCGCTCGAGTGCCAGCATCAGCGCCATCGACAAGTCCAGCGCGTACGGCCCGGCGCCCATGCCGGCATACTGCTCGGCATCGGGCAGCGGCTCGGGCAGCCACTGGCCCACATACTGCTCGCGCTGCACGCGCGCCGATTTCAGGTGGTCCAGGCACAGGCGCGTGACCACCCGCGACAGGAAGGCGCGCGGCTCGCGCACCTGGACGCGGTCGGCCGTGCGCCAGCGCAGCCAGGCGTCCTGCACGATGTCCTCCGCTTCCGACCACGAACCCAGCATGCGATAAGCCAGGCCCAGCAGGTGGCGGCGGTGCGGCGCGAAATCGTCCTGGGCGGCGGACGCGTGGCCGGCGGCGGGCGGCTGGGTCTGCATGGCGGCGCGTCAGTCCTGCGGATGCTGCGAGCGGAAGCCGACCGCAATGCGGTTCCAGGTGTTGATGGTGCAGATCGCCACCGTCAGGCGGGTCTGCTCGGCCGGCGAAAAGTGCGCGTTCAGCAAGGCGTAGTCGGCGTCGGGCGCCTGGGTGTCGGGCAGCCGCGTCAGGGCCTCCGTCCAGGCCAGCGCCGCGCGCTCGCGCTCGCTGTACAGCGACGACTCGCGCCAGGCCGCCAGCAGGTGCAGGCGCACTTCGGTCTCGCCGTGCTTGCGCGCGTCGGCGGTGTGCATGTGCAGGCAATAGGCGCAGCCGTTGATCTGCGAGGCGCGGATCTTCACCAGTTCGATCAGGCTGTGCTCCAGGCCGCAATCGTCGACGTAGGCCTGCAGCGCGAGCACGGCGCGCATGGCCTGGGGATCGGCCTGGTGGGGATTGAGACGGGGGGTCATGCGGAACTCCTTGGTCGGACGGCGCCGGACGGGCGCCCTTGCATACATGACGAGCCAGCATGATGCGTTGTGACAACGCGTCCCGCCGATTATGTAACAACACGCGGCACGGCAACGCGGCTTGCCGTACGCCCGGTAACAACCATGGCGCGGCCGGCGGGCTATCTTCGGAGAGCCGCAATGTTGCAAAGGACCCCGCATGAAAGCCACTGCGCCGCTCTCCCTCCTGGTTGCCGCCACGCTGGCGGCCTGCACCGGCCCGCAGGACGCCGCGCCGCCCCAGCCCAGGCAGGGCCCCGCCCTGGCTGCCGGCCAGGGCGACGGCCACAACGCGCGCAATGCGCTGGACTGGGCCGGCGCCTACGAAGGCACGCTGCCCTGCGCCGACTGCCCCGGCATCCAGACCCGCCTGGTGCTGATGGATCATGGCGCCTACGAGCTGCAGACCCGCTACCTGGACCGCCAGCCCCACCCCACCGTGGTCCGGGGCACTTTCACCTGGCAGCCCGACGGCAGCACCATCCAGCTCGACAAGGCGGGCGACGGGCAGCGCTATTTCGTGGCCGAGGGACGCCTGATCCAGCTGTACCAGGACGGCACGCGCCCAAGCGGGCCGCTGGCGCCGCATTACGTGCTGACGCAGCAGCGCTAGGACCGGTTCAGGCTAAAAGGCCTGCACGAGCCGCTTCTAGGCCTGCATGCCATGGCGCGCCCGCCAGGCGCGCAATTGCTCGCGGTACTGCTCCATGGCGTCGTCGTACAGGTCGTAGACACAGGGGATGCAGCCGCTCTGGCAGCAGTCGCCCGGCTCCGGCGGGGTCGGCGGCACGGGTGGCGGATCCTCGGCCAGGGCGGGGGCGCCGCGGGAAGGCTGATTCTCGGTCATCGCCTTATTATCGCGCGCGGCCGGCGGTGGTAATCTGGCCGGCATTGCCGCAGCCTTGAATCCCATGTCCGACACCCAGTTCTGGCGCGACCCGCGCCTGCCTTATGTCGAAAGCCGGCGCGCCGTCCATAGCCGCGCCTGCTACGCCGCCCACACCCACGACACCGTCTCGGTCGGCGCGGTCGACAGCGGCGGCAGCGTCTTCACCAGCGGCGCCCTGCGGCGGCGCCTGCGGCCCGGCAGCCTGGTCATGGTGCCGGCCCATTGCGCCCACGCCTGCAACCCGGACGCCGATGCCTGGAGCTACCAGATGCTGCACCTGGATGCCGGCTGGGTCGCCGCCCTGCTGCGCGAGACGACGCCCGACGCGCCGCTGCCCGCGCAGCCCTGCGTCAGCGATGCGCGCACCGCCTACCAGCGCTTCTGCGAACTGAACGCGCTGCTGTTTTCCGCCGCGGCGCCGGCCGACAAGGAAGCCGCCCTGGTGCTGTACGTGGGCGGCCGCTCGTGGCTGGGCCGGCCGCCGCGCCAGGCCGCCCCGCGCCTGGCGCCGGCCGGCCTGCGGCGGGTCGAGGCCCTGTTGCGCGAGGCGCGCGGCCAGGCGCTGCCGCTGGCAGAGCTGGCCGCGCTGGCGGGCATGAACCGCTACCGCTTCATCCGCGCCTTCCGCGCCGCCACCGGCATGACCCCGCACGCCTACCAGCTCGACCTGCGCATCGTGCAGGCGCGCCGCCTGTTGCGCGACGGCCAGAGCCTGAGCCGCATCGCCCAGGACCTGGGCTTCGCCGACCAGAGCCATTTCCAGCGGGCGTTCAAGCAGCGCGTGGCCGCCACGCCGGGCGCTTATCGCCGGGCCGGCGCCTGACCCTGCGGCGCCGCCGCGCATTTTTCTTCAATACACGCGCCGCGCCCGCGGCCAGAATCGCCTCCGATCAGCGAGGGGCGACATGGCAATTTCGTGGCAACAATTCATCGTGGTGGCGGGCGCGCATTTCCTGGCGCTGCTCAGCCCCGGACCCGACTTTTTCCTGATCGTGCGCGGCGCGCTGCTGCATGGCTGGCGCAAGACGGCCGCCGTGTGCCTGGGCATCGCGGCGGCCAACGGGGTGTTCATCGCGCTGGCCATCGGCGGCTTCGCGGCGCTGCGCCCGGGCAGCCCGCTGTTCCATTCGCTGCAGGCCGCAGGCTGCCTGTACCTGGGCTACCTGGGCATCCTGTTCATCCGGCATGCCCGCGCGGCCGATACCGCGCTGCGGGCCGCGGCCGCCGGCGGCGGCGCGGCCCCGCCCTCCTGGCCAAGGCGCTTCGCCGCCGGCTTCGGCTCGGGCATCCTGAACCCCAAGAACGCCCTGTTCTACGCCAGCCTGTTCGCCCTGCTGGCGGGCGAACGCGCGCCTGCCGGGACGCAGCTCGCCTACGGCCTGTGGATGTTCGCCGCGGTGCTGGGCTGGGACCTGCTGGTGGCCGCCGGCATCGGCCATCCGGCCGTCATGGCCCGCTGCGCCCGCTACAGCGTGGCGGTCGAGCGCGGCACCGGGGCAGTCCTGCTGGCGATCGCGGCGGGCGGATTGTGGCTGCTGGCCGAATCCGTCATGCCGGCGTGGCTGGCGTCCGCGGCCCAGTAGCCGCAGACCAGCGCGTCGGGGCGCGCGCTGGCGCTGACGCGCGCCGAGACGTCCCAGGCGTCCATGCGCACCCGCAGGCCCGCATAGACCCCGTGGCCAGGGCCGGCCAGGATGCGGCCGCCCGCCTCGATGCCCTCGCCCACCCGGATCGCGCCGTCGGCGATCACGTCGCCGCCGGCCTTGATGCCCCATTCAGCCTGCAGATGGTCGCCGCACACGACCGAGCCGGCGGCCAGGATGCCGCGGCCCGCCTGCACTTCCTGGTGGGCCCGCACATCGCCGTCGGTCTTGATGCCCTGGGCGCAATACAGCGCCGCGCCGATGTCCAGGCCCTGGGTCGCCAGCACCGGGCCGCCGGCGCGCAGTTCCTGCCCGGTGCGCACGTCCCAGGCGGCGCGCAGCCCGCCGCCGCAATGCAGGCGCGTGCCCGCGCACACGCCCCAGCCGGCATGGATATCGCCGCCCGCCCGGATCTCGCCGTCGCAGACGATGCTGCCACGCGCGTCGATATCCTCGCCGGCCACGATGGCCGTGCCGGCGCGCACTCCGCCGCCGGTCACGATGCGCCGTCCGGCCCGCACCACCGTGTCGACGCTGATGCCCTGGCGCGCCACCACGGTGCCGGCGAATACGATGGCGGCCGCATCGATGGCCTCGACCTGCAGCACGCCGTCGGTCGGGCCGAACTGGTCCAGCAGCCAGCAGGCATCGTCGACGCGGCCGTCCGCCACCAGGGCATCCAGGACGGCCTGGTAGTCGCCCTGGCCATGGTGATCGCGCAGGAACCACTTATAGCCGCTGGCGCAGGGGTTCTTGGCTTTGACGAAGTTCTTGGTAAGTTGCATGACGCTACACGCTCTGAATGAGTTGCCGGCCCCCGTCCGGTCGCCGCGTGGCAGTGGCAGCGGCCCCGGCCCGCGCGCGGCATGGCGTGCGGGCCCTGGGACAACCGGAATGCGGGGAAAGGATGCGGACGGCCCGCGCGGGCCGCGCCGATTAGCCGGGTTTGGCGCGCGCGTAGGCCGAGCGCACCGCCACGTCGTGCGAACCGATCAGGGTCGGACGATGCGTGGCCAGGTGGGCGCGCAGGGCGAAATAGGCGGAAGACGCGGGGTGGGTCATGACGGCGGCATGCTACCACTCCCAGCAGGTCCGTCAAGCGGGGCCGGCGCGCGGCCGCCGGCATGCGCCCGCCTGGGGCGCCCGCGCTACTCCCCCAGCCAGCGGAACGCCCGCCGCAGCTCGGCCGCGCCGTCGCGCTCGTACCAGCGGCCGTGCGCCAGGATCACGCGCTCCGGGTCCCAGGCGATCATCTGGTCCACGGCGGCGCGCAGCTCGGCGCGCCGCCGCGCGAAGGTCAGGCGCATGTCGCGCGGCATCTGGCCGTCCGGGTCCTGGGTGCCGCCCAGCCGGGTCAGCCAGCGGGCGAAGCGCGACTCGAGCTTGCCGGGCTCGAAGTTCTCGATCAGGTCGGTGAGGATCAGCGTGCGGCTGGCGTGGTGGAAGAACTCCACCTCGGTCAGGTAGCTGCCGGCGATCGGCAGCGTGGCGAGTTCGGCGTCCCACGGATAACCAGCCGGCTCGGCCAGCGGCAGTGCGGGGAAATCGATGTGGCGGCCCGCCTGTTCGCGCACGCGCGGCGCCAGGTAGACGGCCGCCTCGGCGAATGCTTCGCGCCACTGCGGCACCCACCAATAATGGATGCGGCTGGGCGCGATGATCCAGCGCGGCCGGCCGCGTTTCTGGATGGCGTCACGCAGCTCGGGCACGAGCGCGGTGGGCGAATGGATGAACAGGTCGTCGCGGCCCAGCCGCAGCACCGTCATGCGCGTCGGAAAGCGCATCTTGGGCCACGGCGGGCCGTAGCGGATCACCGGGCCGTCGACGACCCACACCGCATCGGCCACCGGCTTGAGCGTGTTGATGGGCGCATACAGCAGGCGCCCATCGTCGCGCGGATGCCCGCCCATGGCGGCTGGCGCGGCAGCGCGCTACACCACCGTCAGCGTCACGTCGATGTTGTTGCGCGTGGCGTTGGAGTACGGGCACACGATGTGGGCCCGCTGCACCAGGTCTTCGGCCTGGTCGCGCGCCATGCCGGGCAGCGAGATCTTCAGTTCGACCTCGATGCCGAAACCATTGGGAATGGGCCCGATGCCGACCGCGCCTTCGACCGAGACGTCGGCGGGAATGGCGATCTTGTCGCGGTTGGCCACGAATTTCATGGCGCCCAGGAAGCACGCCGAGTAGCCGGCCGCGAACAGTTGCTCGGGGTTGGTGCCGTCGCCGCCGGCGCCGCCCATTTCGCGCGGGGTGGTCAGTTTCACGTCCAGCACCTTGTCGGACGACACAGCGCGGCCGTCGCGGCCGCCGGTGGCCTTGGCATGGGCACGGTATACGACTTTTTCGAGAGACATGGCAGTTCCTTTCAGTGGGGTTCAGGGACAAGGGCGATTTCATCAAAGTACGGCTCGCCGCGGCCGGATACAAGTTGCTTGCAATTAAATAGTGCACTACCTTTTTCGCGGATAAATGGCCTGGCGGTTTTCATGCGTTGGCGCCCAGGCTATCGCGCAAGTGTTCGAGCCGGGCCTTCAGGGCCGCCAGGTCGGCCGGCGCGCACTCCGTGGCGCCCAACACCCCCACCGGCACCTGGGCCGCCTTCTGCCGCAGCTCGCGCCCGGCGCGGGTCAGGCCGACGATGACCTGGCGCTCGTCCTGCGCGGCGCGCAGGCGCGTGACCAGCCCGGCCGCTTCCATGCGCTTGAGCAGCGGCGTCAGCGTGGCCGAATCCAGGTACAGGCGGCGGCCGATGTCGGACAGCGTGAGCTGGTCCTGTTCCCACAGCACCATCATCACCAGGTATTGCGGATAGGTCAGCCCCAGCGGGCGCAGCAGTTTGCGATACACCTTGTTCATGGCCAGTACCGTGGAATGCAGGGCGAAGCAGAGCTGTTCGTCGAGCAGCAGCGACGGAGCGGCGGAGGAAGGAGCGCGGCGGCGGGTCATGATGGACGCATAATACATAGTGCGCTATTTAATCGCAAGTTATTTTTCTGTGGCGCGCGGACGCGCTTGCGGACCCTCGCTGCGCTCAGCCCGGCGCGGCGTCGAATGCCGTGTGGTATTGCACCGTGCCGCGCGCCCCGGCACGCCAGGCCAGCGCCATGAAATATTCGGGCGGCACATCGGGCAGCACCAGGGCCGGATCGGCGCGAAAGCCGAAGCGCCGGTAGAAATGCGGCTCGCCCAGCACCACGCAGCCGGCCGCGCCGCGCCCTTGCAGGCGCGCCAGGCCTTCCTGCACCAGCATCGAGCCGATGCCCCGGCCCTGCCAGGCCGGCGCCACGCTCACCGGCCCCAGGCCATACCAGCCCACGGCCTGCCCGGCCGGCCCGGCGATGCTGACCGGCGAGAACGCGGCGTGGCCCACCACCCGGCCGTCGTGCTCGGCCACCAGCGACAGCGCCAGCGCGCCTGCGGCGCGCAGCGCATCCACGATGGGGCCCTCGTTATGCTCGCTGAACGGCTGGTCGCGGAAAGCGTCCTGCGTGGCGGCGAAGATGGCGGCGATGTCGGCGTCGGTCTCGGAACGGATCAGCATGGCAACAGGTGGAAACTGCGTGGCGGGCGGCAGTACGTAGAATAGGCGGATACCGACCCGATATTACAGGCTCCCATGGAAACCGAACTCGACGGCCGCCTGCTCGCGCTGCGGCAGACCGTGGCGCTGGCCCTGGCGCTGTCCACCCGCAGCAATCCCCAGGCGACCGAGCTGGCGCTCGACATTCTGCAAGACCTGAAAGCCAGCGTGGACCGCGCGCCGGCCGACAGCCCGTTTGCCACGCCGCCCTGGGCGGGCGGGGCGCAGGATGAACTGGACAACATCGCGCGCCTGGTGCGCGCCTTCACCGAGCAGCCCGGATCCGACGCCGACACCTGAGCGCGACGTTGCCGGTCTGTTCGCTGCAAGGTGTTGCGGCGAAGTGTTAGACGCCCTGCGCGGTGGGGTGTCAGACACCCTGCGAGAAAGCGCGGCAGATCTCGGGCCGTCTCCCCGGGTGTCTGACACCTGGGTAGCGCGATACTCGCCGCGAGGTGTCTGACAGCTGGGTAACGACTGTCCTTCAGGCGCCTGGCATTCGCATGACTTGCAGGCGCTCTTCCCGGATGCCTGGCGCCTAGGCCAGCGCTTCGCGCGCGGCGCGCCGCAGCGCTTGCGGCGGCTGCCCATAGCGGCGGACGAAGGCGCGGCGCATGCGCTCGGCGTCGGCGAAGCCGGTCAGGCGGGCCACCGCGTCGATGGTCATGCCGCCCGCCTCGACCCGCGCGCGCGCCGCCTCGGCGCGGATGCGCTCGACCGCCTTGGCCGGCGTCTGCCCCGTCTCGGCCTTGAACAGGCGGATGAACTGGCGCGGGCTCAGGCAGGCGGCCGCGGCCAGTTCCTCGATGGTCAGCGGCGCGGTCAGGTGCTGGCCGATGTAGCCCAGCACGCGCCGGATGCGCTCGCTCTGCGGCGCCAGGTCCTGCAGCGCGGAAAACTGCGACTGGCCGCCGGCGCGCCGGTGATACACCACCATGTCGCGCGCGGCCTGGCGCGCCACCTCGGCGCCCAGATCGTCTTCCACCATGGCCAGCGCCAGGTCGATGCCGGCGGTGATGCCGGCCGACGTCCACACCGTGCCGTCGCGCAGGTAGATCTTGTCGCTGTCGACCTTGATGGCCGGGTAGCGGCGCTGCAGTTCGGCGGCGTGGCGCCAGTGCGTGGTGGCGCGGCGGCCGTCCAGCAGGCCGGCGTGCGCCAGCACGAAGGCGCCCGTGCACACGCTGGCCAGCCGCGCGCCCTGCGCCTGCGCGTCCAGCAGGAAGGCCCGCGGGCCGGGCGCCGCGCCGGCCAGCCGCGGACCCTCGCCGCCCGGCACCAGCACGATGCCGGGCCGCGCGTCGCGCCATGGACGCGTGATCACCTCCACCCCGGACGAACTGGCGACCCGCCCGCCGCGCGCCGACACCAGCTGCGGCGCATAGGCGGGGCCGCGGCGCCCACCGGCGAGTTCGCCGGCGGTCTGGAACACCGACAACGGGCCGGCCATGTCCAGCAACTGGAACCCGGGAATCATCAGGAAAGCGACCGAGATGCTCATGGCAATTTTCAAGGGAAATATGTCATTCGTGACATAGCATCGATCGCTACAGTGGGGCCTGTCAACCCTCCTTCGCCACTTGCTGCCCCATGTCTCCGTCTTCCCGCTTGCTCGCCGGGCGCCGCAACGCCCGCATCCTGGCCGTCTGCCAGGGCCTGTACATTGCCGCGATTTCCATCGACCTGACCCTCACCGCGCTGACCGGCCACATGCTGGCGCCCGACAAGGCGCTCGCCACGCTGCCCTTTGCGCTGATCACCGTGGCCGGCGCCATCGTGACCTGGTTCGCCTCGCTGTTGATGCAGCGCATCGGCCGGCGCGCCGGCTTCGCCCTGGGCGGCCTGGCCGGCGCGCTGGGCGGGCTGATATCCGTCTGGGCGGTATTCCGCGCCGATTTCTGGCTGTTCTGCGCCGGCACCGCCCTGGTCGGCGTATTCCAGGCCTTCGCCCAGTACTACCGCCTGGCGGCGGCCGACGCGGTCGAGGACGACGCCAAGGCGCGCGCCATTGCCGTGGTGATGGCCGGCGGCGTGATCGCCGCCCTGGCCGGCCCGGCGCTGGCGGCCTGGAGCCGCGACCTGTTCCCGCTGGCGACTTTTGCCGGCGCCTACCTGATGGTGGCGCTGCTGGGCGCGGCCAGCGTGGCGCTGCTGCTGGCCGGCTACCGCGACCTGGACGATGTCCCGGCCGGCGCCGGCCCGCGCGAGCCGGCCGCGCCGCCCCGCCCCCTGCGCGTGGTGGCGCGCCAGCCTATCTTCGTGGCGGCGCTGGCCAACAACGTGGTCGGCTCGGTCTCGATGATGTTCGTGATGACCGCCGCGCCGCTGGCGGCCGTGGCCTGCCACCACACCATCGACGACGGCGCCAACATCATGCAGTGGCACCTGGTCGGCATGTACGGCCCGGCCTTCTTCGCCGGCGCGCTGATCAAGCGCTGGGGCCTGCCGGTCATGCTGGGCCTGGGCATGGCCATCAACCTGGTCTCGGCCGCCGTCGCGATCGCCTCCACCAGCCTGCCGGCCTTCTACGTGGCGCTGTTCTGCCTGGGCGTGGGCTGGAATTTCATGTTCGTGGGCGGCACCACCCTGCTGGCGCAATCGTACCGGCCCGCCGAGCGCGGCCGCGCGCAAGGCGCCGCGGAGATGCTGCGCTACGCCGCCACCGCGCTGGCCACGCTGGCCGCCGGCCCGGCGCTGGACCGCTACGGCTGGCAGGCGGTCAACGCCGCCATGCTGCCCGTGGTGGCGCTGGCGGCCGCCATGACGGCCTGGTGGGTGATCGACACGCGGCGCCGTCCGCGGGCCGGCGTCGCGCGCGCCTAGGGCCTATCATGAACAGGCCCTAGCGGCGGGCCCCGGAAGCCATCGCCGAGGCACTGCATCGATCCCTGGAGAGGGCCGTACCGCTGCAATCTGTAGTTTAGAATTGCAACATCATGCGCCTTTCCGCCCGCGCCCTCGTCACGAGCCGCCACCGCGCCGTCATCTGGCTGGCGCTGTGCCTGTTCGCGCTGAAAGCGCTGGTGCCGCAGGGCTTCATGCCCAGCAGCCAGCCCGGCGCCACGCTGATCCAACTGTGCTCGGCGGCCGGCCCGGTATGGGTGGAAGGCCCTCACAAGGCCGGCCATCACCAGGACGCGCAGCACGCCGAGCAATCGGCGGTCTGCCCGGTCGGCGCGGCGCTGGCCGCCCTGCCCCTGGCCGCCGCGCCGGCCGCGGTGGCGCAGCCGCCCTCGGTGGTGGCGCTGCGCATCGCCGCGCGCGCGCCACCGCCGGCCGCCGCACTCGCCCCGCCTGGCGCCCCGCTCGGGGCGCGCGCCCCGCCTTTCTTCCTCGGTTAGTGCTGCCCGGACCGTCGCCCGACGCGACGGCCTCGTCCTTTTACTACCGAGAGATCCCATGCCTGTTCCATCCGCCAGGACATCCGTCCTGCCGCGGCGCACGGCCGTTTCCGCCGCGCTGGCCCTCGTGCTGGCGCAGCCGCCGGCGCGCGCGCAAGACGCCGACGCCGCGTCCGTGGCCACCCTGCCCGCCATTTCCGTATCCGGCGACACGCCGCTGCCCACGCTGCGCGAAAGCGCCGCCACCGGCTCGTTCCTGCAGCTCACCCCGTTCGAGACGCCCGCCAGCATCGACGTCATCACCAACGAACAACTGCGCCAGCGCGGCGACGTGACGGTGATGGACGCGGTCACCCAGGCCGCCGGCATCAGCGCTTTCCGCCATCCCGGCAACGGCGGCTCGTCGCTGTCCTCGCGCGGCTTCACCGACTCGAACTCGGTGGCCATCCTGTACGACGGCCTGCGCCAGTACGGCGGCCTGGGCCAGACTTTTGTCTACGACCCCTGGTCGGTCGACCGCATCGAAGTGCTGCGCGGCCCCGCCTCGGTGCTGTACGGCGAAGGCGCCATCGGCGGCGTGGTCAACGTGATCCCCAAGAAGCCGACGCGCGGCCCGGTCGAGAACGAGATCCAGGCCGCCGTGGGCACGCACGACACGCAGCGCCTGGCGTTCGGCAGCGGCGGCGCGCTCGACGAGCGCTGGTCGTACCGGCTGGACATCAGCGGCAACCGCAGCGACGCCGACATGAGCCTGGGCGAATCGAAGAACGCCGCCGTCACCGCCGCGCTGCGGCTGGACGTCTCGCCCGAACTCAACTTCACCCTGACGCAGGCCTATGCGTGGCAGGAGCCGACCCGCTATTTCGGCACGCCGCTGGTCGACGGCGAGATCGATTATTCGCTGCGCCACAAGAACTACAACGTGGCCGACAGCAAGATCATCTACCGCGACAGCCGCACCGAACTGCAGGCCGAATGGATGCCGAACGCCGCCACCACGGTGCGCGGCCGCGTCTACTACCTGGGCAGCAACCGCGACTACCGCGACGCCGAGAACTACACCTGGGTGCCGGCCAGCGGCCTGATCGAGCGCAGCGCCTACACCGACATCCGCCACGATCAGTCGCAGGTGGGCGCGCGCGCGGATGCCGCCTTCGACGGCCACCTGTTCGGCCTGCGCAACCAGGTCTCGGTGGGCGCCGAGCTGAACCGCAGCAAGCTCAAGCACACCAACAACTCGCCCTACGGCGGCACCTCGCTGGTGGACCCGTACGATTTCGAGCACGGCGACTTCATCAACGAGGCCGGCACCACGCCGCGCTATCGCAACACCGCCACGCAGTACGCGCTGTTCGCCGAAGACCGCCTGATGCTGACGGACCGCTGGTCGGTGCTGGGCGGCGTGCGCTACGACCACATCGACCTGGAGCGCGAAGACCTGGTCGCCGGCACCACCGCCTACCGCACCACCTTCACCAACGTGGGCTGGCGCGTCGGCACGGTATACGACTTGCTGCCGGACCTGGCGCTCTACGGGCAGTACTCGGAAGCCGCCGACCCGGTCGGCGGGCTGCTGTTGCTGTCCCCCGCCAACAAGGATTTCGACCTGGCGCAAGGCCGCCAGGTCGAGATCGGGCTGAAGCAGACCTTCTGGGACAACAAGGGAGAATGGACCCTGGCCGCCTATCACATCCGCAAGAAGGACCTGGTCACGCGCGACCCCGACGACCCGTCGCTGCGCGTGCAGGTGGGCAGCCAGTCGAGCCGCGGCCTGGAGCTGACCGTGGGGGTGGAGCTGGCGCGCGACTGGCGCATCGACTTCAACGGCGCCATCCTGGATGCCCGCTACGACGATTTCACCGACACCTCGGGCGGCGCGGCGGTGTCGCGGCGCGGCAATGTGCCGCCCGACGTGCCCGAGCGCCTGGCCAACCTGTGGGTCAGCTGGAAGTTCATGCCGCGCTGGACCGCCAGCGCGGGCCTGCGCTACGTCGGCAAGCGCTACGCCGACAGCGCCAATGAGCTGGAAATGGCCGCCTACACCACCACCAACCTGGCGCTGCAATGGGAGCCGCGCCGCGACCTGAGCCTGGCGCTGCGCGCCTACAACGTGTTCGACAAGCAATACGCCGAAACCGCCTACTACAACCAGACCCAATGGCTGCTGGGCGCCGGACGGCGCGTGGAGCTGTCGGCCAACTACCGGTTCTGAACGACATGACGACAACCCCTTCTAACATCGCCGCCCAGGACAGCGTTCGCCGCGCCGACGTCTACCGCGCGGTATGGCGCTGGCATTTCTACGCCGGCCTGCTGGTGCTGCCCTTTCTCATCCTGCTGGCGGCCACCGGCGCGCTGTACCTGTTCCACAACGAGATCGAGGATGCCTGGTACCACGACCTGCGGCACGTCGAGGCGCGCGACGCGCCGGCCCTGCCGCCCTCGGCACTGGCGCAGGCTGCCCTGCGCGCCCACCCCGGCACCCTGGCCAAGTACCTGCCGCCCGCCGCGCCGGACGCCGCCGCCCAGGTGGTGGTCAAGCCGGCCGGCGGCGCCAGCCTCGGTGTGTACGTCGACCCCTACGACGGCCGGGTGCTGGGCGCGCTGGGCGAACGCGACACCCTGATGTGGACCGTCCGGCGCTTGCACAGCCTGGACTACTTCGGCCCCATCGCCAACGGCGCGATCGAGATCGCCGCCGGCTGGTCGATCCTGCTGGTGCTGACCGGCGCCTACCTGTGGTGGCCGCGCGGGCGCCGGCAGGGCGTGGTGAGCGTGCGTGGCGGCCCGCGCCAGCGCGTGTTCTGGCGCGACCTGCACGCGGTCACGGGCGCGGCGGTGGCGCTGTTCATCCTGTTCCTGGCGCTGACCGGCATGCCGTGGTCGCTGGTGTGGGGCGGCAAGGTCAACCAATGGGCCAACGGCAACAACTTCGGCTATCCTGCCGGCGTGCGCGTGGCCGTGCCGATGTCCGACGAGCACCTGGCGCACATGGGCCACACCACCTGGTCGCTGGAGCAGGCGCGCGTGCCGGAGTCGGCCGCGCCGCACCACGCCGGCCAGCCGATCGGCCTGGACGCGGCGGTGCGCGCCGTCGAGCGCCTGGGCCTGGCGCCCGGCTACGCCATCAACGTGCCGCAGTCCGCCACCGGGGTCTACACCGCGTCGGTGTACCCCGACGACCTGGCGCGCCAGCGCGTGGTGCACCTGGACCAATACACCGGCCAGCCGCTGCTGGACATGAGCTACCGCGACTACGGCCCGCTGGGCAAGGCGCTGGAATGGGGCATCAACGTGCACATGGGGCAGGAGTTCGGGCTGGCCAACCAGTTGATCCTGCTGGCCGCCTGCCTGGGCATCGTGCTGCTGTGCGTGGCCGGCGCGGTCATGTGGTGGAAGCGCCGCCCGGCCGGCGGTCTGGGCATCCCGCCGCTGCCGGCCTCGCGCGGCGCGCTGCGCGGCGTCCTGGCCCTGCTGGTGGCCGGCGGGATCGTGTTCCCGCTGGTGGGCGCCTCGCTGCTGGTCATGCTGGCGCTCGACCTGGCGGTGCAGCGCCGCGCCCGCGTTGACACCCGTTCGTACGGCGTGTAGCTTAAGCACCTGTCATGAACCGACGCGCGCCCCATACTCACCTGCATACCGCACCGGCCCTTGCCGGCGCGGCGCGCGCGTCGCGTCTTTTCCTCGTCGTAGCCCCCGTCGCCCCGCCGCCGGGCGTCGTCGCGGGCCGCGCGGCCCCGCCGCCGCCGCCCGCCGCCGTCCTGGGCTGATCCCAGCCCGCCTGGCCGCTCCCGCAGCTTCCCCTTGAATTCGCCGTCCGGCGCCTGCGCCGGCCGCGTGCGGGAGCCCGTTCGTTTCCTTGACGGGACACTACGATGATCGATGCAAAAACGGCCTGCAAGGCCTATGGCGCCACCACCCTGTTCGTGCTGCTGTGGGGCAGCGGCGCCATCTTCTCGAAATGGGGCCTGGCGCACGCCACGCCCTTTGCCTTCCTGGCGCTGCGCTTCGCGCTGGCGCTGGCGGCCCTGCTGGCGCTGGGCGGCCTGGCCCGCCAGCCCTGGCTGCCCCCGGCCGGGACGCGCGGCCGCGTGGCCGCCACCGGCCTGACCATGATCGGCGGCTATTCCATCTGCTACTTCCTGGCCCTGGACCACGGCATCACGCCGGGCGTGCTGGCCACCACCCTGGACGCGCAGCCGCTGCTGACGCTGGCGCTGCTGGAACGCCGCTTCCCGCTGCCGCGCCTGCTCGGGCTGGCCCTGGCCATGGCCGGGCTGGCGCTGGTGGTGTGGGACAGCATCGGCCTGGCCCGCTACTCGGCCGTCGGCATGCTGTACGCGCTGGGCGCGCTGTTGTGCATGACGGGCGGCGCGATCCTGCAGAAGAGCCTGCGCCAGCCGCCCCTGCGCGCCCTGCCGCTGCAATATGCGGCCGGCTTGCTGCTGTGCCTGGCGTGCGTGCCGTTCCAGCCCTGGCGAGTGGACGCCGGCCCGCAGTTGCTGGTGCCGCTGCTATGGCTGGGGCTGGTGATTTCGGTGGGCGCCACGCTGCTGCTGTACCGCTTGATCCAGGCCGGCAACCTGGTCAACGTCACCAGCCTGTTCTACCTGGTGCCCGGGGTCACGGCGCTGCTGGACTACCTGCTGCTGGGCAACCGCCTGTCGCTGCCGGCCCTGGCCGGCATGGCCGCCATCCTGGGCGGCCTGGCGCTAGTGCTGCGCACGGCGCCCGGACCGGCGCCCGGCAAGCAGCCCGCGTGAGGCCCGCGCCGGCCATGGGCGCGGCCCCGGGGGATCAGGCCGCCGGCCCCCGCGCGCCGGCGGCCGGCCCGCGCAGCAGGCCCAGGAAGATCTCCGCCAGTTGCGCAGCGAGCGCCTGGCCATCGTGCTCGCCGCGCGCGATCGCGTCGTCCACCGCGCCGTGCATGCCGTGGAACAGCACGATGGCGGTCAGGCGCGGCGCGGCCAGCGTCCAGTTGCCGGCGCGCTGGCCGTCGGCCAGGATCCGCTCCAGCTGGTCCAGTACGTCGTGCTTCTCGCGCGTGCCGCGGTCGCCGTGGCGCGCGTCGTGGAACACCACGTCGTGCAGCCGGTAGTCGGCCAGGTAGGCGGCCACGCCGGCGTGGGTCCAGGCCCGCACCCGCGCCGCGCCGTCTTCCGGCGCGCAGGCCCGCACCGCCTCGTCCACCCGCGCCAGGAACCCCTGCGAGAACTTGGCCCGCAGCGCCAGCAGGATGTCGTGCTTGGAGGCGAAGTAATGATAGAAAGTGCCCTTGGCCACGCCGGCCGCCTCGACAATGTCGCTCACCGTGGCCGCCTCGACCCCCTTGGCGATGAACAATTGCTCGGCGGCCGCCATCAGCTCGTCCAGCCGCACCTCCGGCGGCTTGGTGCGGGGCGGCCGGACGGGGCCGGCGGGCGGCGGGGTGGATGGACGGCGGGCCGGACGCATGGGCAGGGATAAGCGGGCAAAACCCCGAGTGTAGAAGATGCGCCGCCTGGCATCCTGCCTTACATAGGAATGATTCTTTTTTCAATTGACCGACGGTCGGTCGATAAATAAAATGAACCCTTCCCGGATCAACCATGCGCCCGCCCCATGCTGCCCGCCCGCCAACTCGCCCTGGTCGCCGCCGTGTGCCTCGGCACCTTCATCACGGTGCTGGACATCAGTATCGTCAACGTCGCCCTGCCCACCTTGCAGGCCGCGCTGGACACGGACATCGCCGGGTTGCAGTGGGTGGTGGACGCCTACGCGCTGTGCCTGTCGGCCTTCATGCTGTCGGCCGGCCCGCTGGGCGACCGCTACGGCCGGCGGCGCGCCTGGCTGGGCGGCGTGGCGCTGTTCATGCTGGGGTCGGCGCTGTGCGCCGCCGCCACCGGCCTGCCTTTGCTGCTGGCCGGCCGCGCCGTGCAGGGCGTGGCCGGCGCGCTGCTGATCCCAGGCGCGCTGTCGATCCTGACCCAGGCCTTCACCGAACCGGCCCGACGCGCCCACGTGATCGGCGCATGGTCCTCGTTCACCGCCATTTCGCTGATCGTCGGCCCCATGCTGGGCGGCGTGCTGGTCGACCATGCCGGCTGGCAGAGCATCTTCCTGATCAACCTGCCGGTGGGCGCGCTGGCGGTCGGCCTGGGCCTGTGGGCCATTCCCGAAAGCGCGCACCCCGAGCATGCCGCGTTCGACCCGGCCGGCCAGGCTCTCAGCATCGGCTGGCTGGGCGCGCTGACCTACGGGCTGATCGCCGCCGGCGAACACGGCTGGCGCCACGCCGGCACTCAATGGGCGCTGGCCCTGGCGGCCGCCGGCCTGGTTGCGTTCATCGCGGTGGAGCGGCGCGCCGCCCGGCCGGTGCTGCCGCTGGCGCTGTTCCGCCACAACGGCTTCGCGGTCAACAATTGCGCCTCGTTCGTGCTGGGCTTTTCGGGCTACAGCAGCCTGTTCTTTTTCTCGCTGTTCCTGCAGCAGGTGCAGGGGCTGTCGCCCATGGCCACGGGCTGGCAGCTAGCGCCGCAATTCGTCGCCATGGGCGCCATGGCGGTGCTGTTCGGCCGGCTGAGCGCGCGCATCGCGCTGCCGCGGCTGATGATCGCCGGCTATGCGCTGATGGGCGCGGCCATGCTGGCCATGGCCTCCTTCACCGCCGCCACCGGCGCGGGCCGGGTCAGCGCCCTGATGACGCTGCTGGGCATCGGCATGGGCCTGGCCGTGCCGGCCACCAGCATGGCGGTCATGGGCTCGGTGGCGCGCGAGCGCTCGGGCATGGCCTCGGCCACCATGAACGCGCTGCGCCAGACCGGCATGGCGGTGGGCATCGCGCTGCTGGGCACGCTGATGAGCGCCCAGGCCGTCGAGGCCCTGGCCCGGCGGCTGGCGCAGGCCGGCGCCGCCGACGCGCTTGCCGTGGCGCGCGCCGCCATCACCCAGCACAGCATGCCCGCCGCGCTGCGCGGCGCCTATGCCGAGGCCATGGCCGGCGGCTTCCAGGCGGCCATGATCGCGGCTGGCGGCGCGGCATTGCTGGCCGCCGCCCTGCTGGCCGCCGAGCGCTTCCTGCGCCCGGTTCCGCACCGGGAATTAGCGTGAAATAGAAGCTTTTGGCCACAAAACACGACCGATTCAGCAGCCTGTACGGTGCAATGCTTTACCATTGCCCCCTAGGAATGACCCGCCTGCGCTTGCAATGCTGGCGGGTCATGCCTTTTTCCCCCTCAATCAAGGAGATCTCACTGATGACGAAAAAGACGCTGCTCGCCGCCGCATTGCTGGCTGGTTTCGCAGGTGCGGCCCAGGCTGAGACGTCGGTCACTCTCTATGGTGTCATCGACACCGGCATCGGCTACAACAAAATCAAGGGCGACGGATACGACGGCAGCCGCATCGGCATGATCAACGGCATCCAGGCCGGCTCGCGCTGGGGCCTGCGCGGCACCGAAGACCTGGGCGACGGCCTGCGCGCCGTGTTCACCCTGGAAAGCGGCTTCGATTCCGGCAACGGTTCCCGCGCGCAGGGCGACCGCCTGTTCGGCCGCCAGGCCACCATCGGCCTGGCCAGCGACAGCTGGGGCACCGTGGAATTCGGCCGCCAGACCAACATGGCCTCGAAATACCTGGCCGACATCGATCCGTTCTACACCAGCTACACGCAGGCCAACCTGGGCCTGGGCTTCAGCTCGGCCAACACCACCCGCTGGGACAACATGGTGATGTACCGCTCGCCTTCGTGGGGCGGCTTCGAGTTCGGCGCCGGCTACTCGTTCAACGTCGATGACGGCAACGACGACCAGACCGGCTTCCGCACCGCCGACAACACCCGCGGCATCACCGCCGGCCTGCGCTACGTCAACGGCCCGCTGAACGCGGCGCTGACCTACGACCAGCTCAACGGCAGCAACAGCAGCAGCCAGATCGACAACAGCGCCACCCCGCGCCAGTACGCCGTCGGCCTGTCGTACGACTTCGAAGTGCTGAAGCTGGCGGCCGCCTACGCGCGCACCACCGACGGCTGGTTCACCGGCCAGGACGTGCCGGCCGGCACGCCGTTCAGCAACGAGTTCGGCTCGAACCGCTTCGTCGACGGCTTCAAGGCCAATTCGTACATGGTGGGCGCGACCTTGCCCATCGGCGGCGCCAGCAACGTGTTCGCCTCGTGGCAGCGCGTCGACCCGTCCAACGACCGCCTGACCGGCGGCGACTCCACCATGAACGTGTGGAGCCTGGGCTACACCTACGACCTGTCCAAGCGCACCAACCTGTACGCCTACGGTTCGTACGGCAAGGACTACGCCTTCATCGACGGCCTCAAGAGCACGGCCGCCGGCGTCGGCATCCGCCACCGCTTCTAACGCGGTTCGGGCGGCGGGCCCGGCGCGGCCCGCCGCCATTGCGCCAAGGGCGGGACCATCACGCGATCGCCCATCCGGCGCCTGGCGCACAGCCGTCCGGCTTTATCGATAATCCTATTGACGATAGCGCCATCCCGGGCGTAGCCTGCCTGCACCTTCGACCAGGCCGCGTCACGATGACTTCCTCCCACGATACCCCGCCCGTCGACCACACCCTCTGCCTGGGCCCGCTGCCCGACGTGGCCCCGGCCAGCTTCGACATTCCGCCCGGCGCCTGCGACACGCACGCCCACGTCATCGGCGACGGCGTGCGCCACCCCTACGTGGCAAACCGCAGCTACACGCCGCCGCCCGCCCCCGAAGAAAACTACCTGGCCATGCTGGCTGCCTGCGGCATGGCGCGCGGCGTGCTGGTGCAGGTCAGCGTGCACGGCACCGACAACCGCTACATGCTGGACGTGCTGCGCCGCCATCCCGGCCAGCTGCGCGGCGTGGCCGTGGTGGACCCCGACGTGCCCGACCGCGAACTGGCGGCCATGCACGCGGCCGGCGTGCGCGGCGTGCGCTTCAACGTGTTGTTCGGCGGCGGCGTCGGCGTGGAAGCGGTCGACCGCCTCGCCCCCCGCCTGGCGGAACTGGGCTGGCACGCGCAGTTCCTGATGGACGTGCGGCGCCTGCCCGAGCTGGCGCCGCGCCTGGCCCGCCTGCCGGTGCCCTGCGTGTTCGACCACATGGGCCACATGCCGGTCGCCGCGGGCATGCAGCACCCCGGCTTCCAGGCGCTGCTGCGCGGCGTGCGGGACCACGGCTGGTGGGCCAAGCTCTCGGGCGCCTACCGCATCAGCGAGCAGTTCGACCATTACGACGACGTCACGCCGTGGGCGCAGGCGCTGATCGAGGCCGCGCCCGACCGCATGGTGTGGGGCAGCGACTGGCCGCACGTGGCCATCCCGCGCATGCCGGACACCGGCGTGCTGCGCAACCTGCTGCCCAAATGGGCGCCCGATCCGGCGCAGCGCCGGCGCATCCTGGTGGACAACCCGCAGGCCCTGTACGACTTTCCCGCCGCCTGAGCGCGGCCGCCATAACAACCCAACCACGCGGAGACACCGCCATGAGCTGGTTCAGCGAACTCGACCAAAACGGCAAGCGCACCTTCTACGCCTCGTTCCTGGGCTGGACCATCGACGCACTCGACTACATGGTGTTCACCTTCGTGATCTCCACGCTGGTGGCGCTGTGGGGCATCGACCGCGGCCAGGCGGGCATGCTGGGCACCGTGACGCTGCTGTTCTCGGCCATCGGCGGCTGGGGCGCCGGCATCCTGGCCGACCGCTACGGCCGCGTGCGCGTGCTGCAGATCACCATCCTGTGGTTCTCGGCCTGCACGGTGGGCATCGGCTTCACCCAGAACTTCGAGCAGATCTTCGTGCTGCGCGCCCTGCAGGGCCTGGGCTTCGGCGGCGAATGGGCGGTGGGCTCGGTGCTGATGGGCGAGATCATCAAGGCCCGACACCGCGCCCGCGCGGTCGGCACGGTGCAGAGCGGCTGGGCGGTGGGCTGGGGCATCGCCGCCCTGCTCTACACCATCGCGTTCTCGGTGCTGCCAGAGCAATGGGCCTGGCGCAGCCTGTTCTGGGTGGGCGTGCTGCCCGCGCTGCTGGTGCTGTATATCCGCAAGCACGTGCCCGAGCCGGAAATCTTCGAACAGGCGCGCAACCGCCGCGCCGCCGGCGAGCCGAAGGTCTCGCCGTGGCTGATCTTCTCGCCGGCGCTGCTGAAGACCACGCTGCTGTCGGCGCTGCTGTGCACCGGCATCCAGGGCGGCTACTACGCCGTCACCACTTGGCTGCCCACCTACCTGAAAGTGGAGCGCCACCTGTCGGTGCTGAACACCGGCGGCTACCTGCTGGTGATCATCCTCGGCTCGTTCTGCGGCTACATCGCCGGCGCGCACATGGCCGACCGCCTGGGCCGGCGCGTGAATTTCCTCATCTACTCGGTGCTGTCGGGCGTGTGCGTGTACTTCTACACGCAAGTGCCGCTCACCGACGGCCAGATGCTGTTCCTGGGCTTTCCGCTGGGCTTTGCCGCGTCGGGCATTTTCGGCGGGCTGGGCGCCTACCTGACCGAACTGTTCCCGTCGGAGATCCGCGCCAACGGCCAGGGCTTCGCCTACAACTTCGGGCGCGGGATCGGCGCGCTGTTTCCCAGCCTGGTGGGCTACCTGAGCAACAGCATGGGGCTGGCCATGGCCATCGGCATCTTCGCCGGCGGCGCCTACGCGGTGGTGCTGCTCGCCACCCTGCTGCTGCCCGAGACCCGCGGCCGCGCCCTGGCCAGCCTGGGCAGCCTGGGCGAGGCGGACTGACCGCGCCGGCTCAGCCGCGCGGCTGCAGGTGGCGGTTCAGCGCCAGGTAGGCATCGCGCGACGGCGCCAGGTGGCCGCGGCACAGGCGGATCAGGTCGTCGCGCCGGCCTTCCTGCAGCGCGGCGATCATGGCCCAGTGCTCCTGGCGCGCGCGCTCGCGATATGACGCGTCTACCAGCGAGCCGAAGCGGATGGCGTGGGTCTGGCGCGCATATTCCTGGATGGCCTTCTGCAGCACGCCGTTCTGGCAGAAGCCGAACAGCGTGCGATGAAACCGCTGGTTGGTATGGAACACCGCGCGCGGGTCGCCCTCGGCCACCGCGCGGTCGTGCTCGCGCTGGATCTCGGTCAACTGGCGCAAGGCCTCGGCCGGCAGCGGGCACGGCAGCGCGCGGGCGGCCTCGGCCTCGAGCAGTTCGCGCATCTGGTAGAGCTCGGCCACTTCCTGCGCCGTGAACGCCCGCACCTCGCAGCCCACATGCTTGCGGCGCTCGACCAGCCCGCGCCGCGCCAGTTCGGCCAGCACCTCGCGCGCGGCATGGCGCTTCAGGCCGAAGCGGCGGATCAGGTCGTCTTCGATCAGGCGTTCGCGCGGATGCAGGCCGCCCAGCACGATGTCTTCTTCGAGCACGCGCACCGCGTCGGCGATGGAAGCATCGGCGGGCGCGGCGGACGGCGTGTCGGACAGGACCTGGGACATCGATGGCGACATAGGAGCTGGCCCGGCTGGGCGGGGCAACCACTATATCAACAATCGATTCAGCGTTGGACCAGCGCGGCGGCGGCCGGCGCCGGCGCGGCCGCCCGGTCGTCGATCGGGAAATGCAGCAACGCCGCCACCAGGCCCGCCAGCGCGGTGGCCGCCCAGATCGGCGTATACGAGCCGGTCAGGTCGAACACCAGCCCGCCCAGCCAGGCCCCCAGGAACGAGCCGACCTGGTGGCTCAGGAAGCACACGCCGAACAGCGTGCCCAGGTGGCGGGTGCCGAACACCTTGGCCACCAGCCCGCTGGTCAGCGGCACGGTGCCCAGCCAGGTCAGCCCCATCACCGCCGCGAACAGCACCACCGACAGCGTGCTCTTGGGCAGCAGGAAAAACGCCGCGATGGCCGCGCCGCGGATCAGGTACAGCCAGCCCAGCACATGCTGCTGGCGAAAGTGCCCGCCGAGCCAGCCGCAGGCCCAGCTGCCCGCCATGTTGAACAGGCCGATCAACGCCAGCGCGGTGGCGCCCAGCCCCGCCGGCATGTGGCACAGCACCAGGTAGCCCGGCAGGTGCGTGGCGATGAAGGCCAGCTGGAACCCGCAGGTGAAGAAACCGAGAGTCAGCAGGCAATAGCCGCGATGCCGGCAGGCATGCAGCACGGCCTGCCGCAGCGGCACCCGCGGCTCTTGCGCGGCCGCCGCGCTGCCTGCGCCGGGCCGGTCCAGCAGCAGGCCCAGCGGCGCCGCCAGCAGCATCAGCACCGCCAGCCCCCACAGCGAAGCCGACACGCCCGACAGGTCGCGCAGCATTTGCGCGAACGGCACCAGCGCCACCTGCCCCAGCGAGCCGCCGGCGCTGGCAATGCCCAGCGCCATGCTGCGCCGCTCGGGCGCGGCGGCCCGCCCCACCGAGGCCAGCACCACGCCGAACCCGGTGCAGCTGATGCCGACCCCCACCAGCACGCCCATGCCCAGCACCAGCAACAGCGGCGAATCCGCCACCGAGGTCAGTGCCAGCCCGGCCGCGAACGCCGCCGCGCCGAACGCCACCACCGGCGCCGAGCCGTAGCGGTCGGCCGCCGCGCCGGCGAACGGCTGCGCCACGCCCCACACCAGGTTGTGCACGGCGATGGCGAAGGCGATCTGCGTGACCGGCAGGCCGCGGTCGAACGAGAAAGGGCTGATGAACAGCCCGAAGGTCTGCCGTACCCCCATGGCCGCGCTGAGTATCAGCGCCGCCGCCACCACGACGGCCAGAGCCGTATTGCCGGACGCCAGGCGCCCGCTGCTGTTTGCGGTCTGCATGATGCGTTCTCCTTGCCCGCATGGTGGCAGCGCGCGGCCGCGCCGGCAAAGGAAAAGATTTTGATGGCGGGTGAAGGTTCTTCATCCGCTCCGGGCGGCCTTGCAAGCGGCCGCGCCACGGCGCCGTGCCGGTTTTGCTCAACCGCCCGGCGCGCCGCCGAACGCGCGCGCCTCGTCCAGCACCCACTGGCGGAAGGCCAGCGCCTCGCTGCGGCGCTCGACCGCGTCGGCGCTCACCAGCCAGTACGCCGTCTCGGCCTGCAGCGCCGGCAGCGGCAGCTCCACCAGCGTGCCGGCGGCCAGGTCCTGGTCCACCAGCGGGCGCCGCCCCAGCACGACGCCCAGCCCCGCCACGGCCGCCTCGAACGCCAGCTGGATGGTGTCGAAGCGCAGCCCGCCCGCCAGGTCGACGCCATCGCCGGCCGTGCCGCCCGCGCCTTCCAGCCAGGCCTGCCAGTCCTCGCTGGCCAGCGTGACATGGATGAGCGTGGCGCGCCGCCAGTCCAGTCGTCCGCGCGCGTCCAGCAGCGTGTCGCGATACGCCGGGCTGCACACCGGCGCCAGCCGCTCGTCGAACAGCCGCGCCCATGACGCCGCGGCGATCGGGCCGCGGCTCATGCGAATGGCGAAATCGAAGCCGTCGACCGGGAACCCCACGTGCCGCTGCGTCGTGTCGATGCTCAGGTGCACGCCGGGCCACTGCGCGCGAAACGCCTGCAGGCGCGGCAGCAGCCAGCGCGAAGCCAGCGTCGGCGCGCAGCTCACGGCGATGGCGCGCCCGCCCGGCCCGGCTGGCAGGCGCTGCGTGCCGGCGGCGATCAGCGACAGCGCCTCGGACACGTACAACAAATAATCGGCGCCCTCCGGCGTCAGCGTCAGCCCGCGCGGCCCGCGCGCGAACAGATCGACGCCGAGCGCCTGCTCCAGCCCGACGATGCCGTGGCTGACCGCGCTGGGCGTCACGTTCAGTTCGGCCGCCGCCAGCTTGAAACTGCAATGCCGGCCGGCCGCCTCGAAAAAGCGCAATGCGGAAAGCGGGGGCAGGCGGCGCGGCATGAGCGGAAGTCCTTCGCTGGCGAAGCCGGCGGCGCTGGCCGGCGATGGCGCCAACTGTAGCGGACAGGCGCGCGGCGTGGCTAGGGCCTGGCCACCCGGGAAGCGGCCCCGCATGGACAGGCCTCGCGCCCGTTGACGCGATCTTTACGGCGCCGCCGCGCATTTTTGCGCGCTTTATACGGGCCGGCTCCTACACTGGCTGCGTCATCAACCCGCCCGGACGAGCCGCGTCGGCCTTCGATGCGGCAAGTCCCCCGCACTCCGCCATGCCCACCCGCCCCGCGCTGTTCCTGCACCATCCGTCCCATGCCCGGCCACGCGCCGAAGGCGCGCCCGACGCGCTATTCCTGATCGTGCGGGTCGACCCGCGCCATGCCTTCCTGGCGCGCCGCCACTTGCGGCTGGCCGCTACCCCGGCGCTGCGCGTGCGCAGGCTCGCCGACCGGCACGGCCACGGCCAGGCCTGCTTCCTGGTGCAACTGCGGCGAGGCGATGCAGACGCGCTGATGGACCACCTGATGCGCCACCTGCCCGCCGCCGAATTCGGCCGCCTCGGCGCCTGCCCCTCCGGAGTGGAGCCATGAACGCCCGGCCCGGCGACCTGCCCGGCCCGTGGGACGGCCTGTGGCTGCCGCTCGTCACCCCGCTGCGCGACAGCTACCTGGACATCACCGCGCTGCAGGCCCTGGCGCGCCACTACGCGCGCGCCGGCGTCGCCGGCTTCGTGCTGTTCGGCTCCACTGGCGAGGGCAACCTGATCTCGATGAAAGAAAAATTCCTGGCCTGCGACGCCGTGCGCGCCGCCGCGCCCGGCCTGCCGATCGTGCTGGGCGCGGGCGGGGTCGACCCGCAAGCCATCTACCATGCCGTGCGCAAGCTCGACCGCCTGCAGCCCGACGGCTGGCTAGTGCCGCCGCCCTACTATCTGCGCCCGGCCCCGGACGGCATCCTGTGGCATTACCAGCAGATCGCCTGGGCCAGCCGCCAGCCCATCATCATCTATGACGTGCCCAAGCGCACCGGCACGCAGCTCAGCGTCGAACTGATCGAAACCCTGGCGCGCCACGCCAACTGCGCGGCCGTCAAGGAATGCGACCCGGTCGCCCTGGCCGCGCTCAACGCGCGCCGCAAGCTGCCCTGCCTGTGCGGCGAGGACGCGCTGTTCCTGGACCATTTCCTGCAGGGCGGCGCGGGCGCCATCAGCGCCGCCGCGCACGTGCGGCCCGACATCTTCGTGGCCGTCATGGCGCTGGCGCGCGGCGGCCATCGCGACGCAGCCCGGACGCTGTTCGGCGCGCTCAAGCCGCTGATCCGCCTGCTGTACCAGGAGCCCAGCCCCGGCCCCATCAAGAAGGCCCTGGCGGCCGGCGGCATGATCGCCGACGAACTGCGCCTGCCGATGACACCGTCCAGCGACGCGCTGGCCGGCCGGCTGGCGCAGGCCGTGGCGCGGCTGCCGTCCGAGCGCGAAGTGGCCGGCCTGTTGTCGGTGGCGCACTGAGCGCCGGCAGCCGTCAGTAGCTGACGCCGGCGGCGCGCAGCTGCGAGGCGGTGTGCCGCAGTTCCGGCAGGAACTCGCGCAGCGCGGTGGCCTCGTCGAAACTGCCGGCCGGCAGGCTGACGTTGATGGCCGCCACGATGGCGCCGTCCTTGTCGCGCACCGGCACGCCCAGCCCGGCGATGGATTCGTCGAGCTCGCCATCCACCCAGGCATAGCCCTGTTCGCGCGCCCGCACGATGGCGGCCTGCAGTTGCGCGCGGTCCACCACCGTGGCGGCGGTCAGTTTCTTGAGCGTGGCGCTGGCCAGGTAGGCGTCCAGCGCGGCGTCGTCCAGGCCCGACAGCAGCACCCGGCCCATCGACACCGCGTGCGCCGGCAGGCGGCTGCCCAGCGACGGGCTCATCGGCAGGATGCGCCGCGTATGCAGGCGCTGCACGTAGACGATGTCTTCCTCGTCCAGCACCGACACCGCGCACGACTGCCCGATGCGCGCGCACAGCTCTTCCAGCGCCAGTTGCGCCTGCCGCCAGTACGGCAGCGAATACAGGTACGACAGCCCCAGCCGCAGCACCTTGGGCGTGAGCCAGTAGTACTTGCCGTCAGTCTTGACGAACGACAGGTCGATCAGCGTCAGCAGAAAACGCCGCACCGCCGTGCGCGGCAGGTCCACGGCCTCGGCCACGTCGCCGAGGGTCTGGCGGGCCGCGCCCTGCCCCATTGCTTCGATGATTTTCAGCCCGCGCGCGAAGGTGCGGACGAACGATTCGCTTTCCGGTGTTGCCATGCGCCCCCCTGCCGTGTGCTTGACACGACAAAAAACGCCTTCCACAATGACCATAAAGCGGATGCCAATATCCGCTAAGCGGTCATTGTAGCAGAATGATCCCGTTATTCAACCCTAGCCTCACCCTAGTCCGCGACCATGACAGAACCCACCTTCGAAACCGATTTCTGGAAAGACGCCCAGGCCCGCAAGATCTGGGACGACATCGTGCCCGGCCAGCCGCGCAAGACCATCCCCTACACCCTGACCCTGGAAGCCATCCAGAAATACTGCCGCGTGGTGGGCGACCTGCACCCGCTGTATTTCGACGAGGAATACGCGCGCAACTCGCCCTACAAGGGCCTGATCGCCCCGCCCGCCATCCACATCCTGCTGATGTTCGCCTGCACGCCGGCCGACGACTGGATGCGCAGCCCCGGCACCGTCAACGCCGGCCAGTCCTGGAGCTACCACACGCCCGCCCGGCCCGGCGACGTGATCCGCCTGCAGGCCCGCGCGCTGGACAAGTTCATCAAGAAAGACCGCCTGTTCGCCGTGCACGACAACGTGTTCTTCAACCAGCGCGACGAAGTCATCTGCGCCGGCCGCGGCTGGACCATCCGCCCCATGTGACCGCACGGCCCGTATCCAAGGAATATTCCATGACCACCACCGCATTCGAAACCCTCAAGGCCGGCCAGCAGATCGACGGCACGCCGTTCTCGCCCACCCGCGAATCCATCCGCGACTTCTGCGAGGCCTCGCTCGACTACAACCCCCTGCACCTGGACGACGACTACATGCAGGGCAGCTTCGGCAAGACCCAGTTCGGCGGCATCATCATGCACGGCATGAACAACTTCGGCGTCATCACCAAGATGCTGACCGACTGGCTCTACCCGCAGGGCGGCGTGCAGCGCCGCCTGGAAACCCGCTGGAAGATCCCGGTCAAGCCGGGCGACACCATCACCCCGCGCGCCACCATCACCGCCACCCGCAAGACCGAAAAAAGCCAGTGGGCCACGCTGGACGTGCAAGTCACCAACCAGCGCGGCGAAACCGTGGCGGTCGGCGAAGCCATGGTCGAATTCCCGCCCGCCTGAGCGCCGCGCGGGCCGGGCGCCGGCACGGGCCGGACACGCCCGCCACGTCTGCCAGGTGTCAGACACCCGCAGGGTGTCTGACACCTTCCCTCCACACACCAGAACACAACACAGGAGACAAACATGAAAACCTCGACGCAAGCCGCCGCCGCCGCGCTGGCCCTGGCCGCCGCCCTGGCCGCCCCGGCCAGCCAGGCCGAGCCGCGCCAACCCTTCCCGACCCGCAGCGTCACCCTGGTCGTGCCTTTCCCGCCGGGCGGCACCACCGACATCCTGGCGCGCCAGCTGGCCCACGAGCTAAGCCAGCAATGGCGCCAGACCGTCGTGGTGGAAAACAAGCCCGGCGCCAGCGGCACCATCTATTCCGAACAACTGGCGCGCGCCGAGCCGGACGGCTACACGCTGATGCTGACCGCCACGCACCACGTCATCAACCCCAGCCTGTACAAGAACCTGCGCTACGACACCCGCAAGGACTTCACCCCCATCGCCGAAGTGGCCGCCGTGCCCAACGTGCTGGTGGTCAACCCTTCCTTTCCGCCCAAGACCGCGCAGGAACTAGTCGCCTACGCCAAGGCCAACCCCGGCAAGGTCAACTTCGGCTCGGCCGGCACCGGCGGCGCCAACCATTTGTCGGGCGAGCTGTTCAAATCCATGACCGGCACCGAAATGGTCCACATCCCCTACAAGGGCGCCGCGCCGGCGCTGAACGACCTGCTGGGCGGGCAGATCCCCATGATGTTCGACTCCGTGCCCGGCGTGCTGCAGCACATCCAGGCCGGCAAGCTGCGCGCGCTGGGCGTCACCTCGCCGAAGCGCTCGGCCGCCCTGCCCGACGTGCCCACCCTGGACGAGGCCGGAATCAAGGGCTTCGAGGCCATGGCCTGGTTCGGCCTGTACGCGCCCGGCAACATGCCGCCCGCGCTGACCCGGCAGATCTCCACCGACGTGCTGGCCGCCCTGCAAAGCCCCCGCATCAAAGAACAGTTCGCCAAGCAGGGCGCCGAGCCCGGCACCATGAGCCAGCCCGAGTTCGCCCGCTACGTCGACGCCGAGATCGACAAATGGGGCAAGGTCATCGCCGACGCCCACATCAGCATCCAATAAGCCAGCAAGGAAGCCGCGCCATGCCCGACCCCGCCGTCCCCGCCGCCACGCCAGGCGCCCTGTCGCACCTGCGCGTGCTCGACCTGAGCCGCATCCTGGCCGGGCCCTGGTGCACCCAGAACCTGGCCGACCTGGGCGCCGAAGTCATCAAGGTCGAGCGCCCCGGCAGCGGCGACGACACGCGCGCCTGGGGCCCGCCCTGGACCCGCGACGCGCATGGCAAGGACGCCGCCGACTCCACCTACTACGCCGCCGCCAACCGCGGCAAGAAGTCCATCGCCATCGACATCGCCAGCGCGGCCGGGCAACAACTGGTGCGCGAACTGGCCGCGCGCAGCGACGTCCTGGTAGAGAACTACAAAATCGGCGACCTGCGACGCTACGGCCTGGACTACGACAGCCTGCGCGCCGTCAACCCGGGCCTGGTGTACTGCTCCATCACCGGCTACGGCCAGGACGGCCCCAGCGCCCGCAAGCCCGGCTACGACTTCGTGTTCCAGGCCATCGGGGGGCTGATGAGCATCACCGGCGAACGCGACGACCTGCCCGGCGGCGGCCCGCAGAAAACCGGCATCGCCATCGCCGACGTCATCACCGGCATGTACGCCACCATCGCCATCCTCGCCGCGCTGAACCATCGCACGGTATCCGGCCAGGGGCAGTACATCGACATGGCCTTGCTGGACTGCATCGTCGCCCTGGGCGGCAACCAGATCACCGGCTACTTCGCCAACGGCAAGATCCCGCACCGCTACGGCAACGCCCACGCCAGCCTGGTGCCCTACCAGGTCTTCGCGGTGGCCGACGGCGAGATCGTCGTCGCGGTCGGCAACGACGTGCAATGGCAGCGCTACTGCGCCGCCATCGAGCGCCCCGACCTGGCCGCCGACCCGCGCTGGGCCAAGGTCAAGGGCCGCATCGTCGGCCGCGACACCCTGGTGCCCGAACTGGCCCGCGCCATGCTGACGCGCGGCGCGGCCGACTGGATCGCGCGCCTGGAAGCCGCCGACGTACCCTGCGGCCGCATCAACAACTACCAGCAAGTCTTCCAGGACCCGCAAGTGCGGCACCGCGGCCTGCGCGTCGACATCCCCCGGCCCGGCGGCGGCACGGTCGGCACCATCGCCAGCCCGCTGCGCCTGCGCGGCACCCCGGTCAAATACGACCTGCCCCCGCCCACCCTGGGCGACAGCACCGACTACGTGCTGGGCAAAGTCCTGGGCTACAGCGCCCGGCAGATCGCCGACCTGAAAAACACCGGCGCCGTCTAGCCGCGCGCGACACCCAGGTACCTTGCCAGGTGCGGCGCCGGAGTGCTGGCAGGTGCGGCACCGAGGTGCTTGCCAGGTGTGGCAGCGGGGTGCTTGCCAGGTGCGGTGCCGAGGTGCTTGCCAGGTGCGGTGCCGAGGTGCCTGCCAGGTGTCTGACACCCCTACGAGACGCCCCATGCCAGCCACCATCGCGCATGGGGTGTCAGACACCTTCCTCCACCAACCCCAACCCCCAGGGCGATATCATTAGGAGCCCATCTCCCACCCCCGCCTCATGCCCCGCACCCTGCGCTCCATCCTCTGCACCTGCGCACTACTGCTCGCCAGCCCCGCCCCGCACGCGCAGGCCGAGCCGCAACTGCTGCACACCGAACCCTCCCGGTTCGGCAAGATCCTCGTCTTCGAAGAAAACGGCGAACGCTGCCTGAACTTCAACAGCATGGTCGACTTCGGCCGCCAGACCTGCATGAGCCTGGCCGAGCCCGACACCCTGGTGTTCCGCTATACCCGCATGATGGTCAGCGCCCTGTTCGTGCAGCCCGCGCCGCGGCGCATCCTGATCGTCGGCCTGGGCGGCGCCACCCTGCAGAAGACCCTGGCCCGGCTGCTGCCCCAGGCCACCATCGACACCGTCGAGATCGATCCCGCCATCGCCAAGGTCGCCGAAGCCTACTTCGGCTACCAGCCGGGCCCGCGCCAGCGCCTGTTCCTGGAAGACGGCCGCGCCTACATCGAACGCGCCCATCGCGAGGGCCGGCAATACGACATGGTCATGCTGGACGCCTTCGACGTGGACTACATCCCCGCGCACCTGATGACCCGCGAATTCCTCGAGCACGTGCGCGGCATCCTGGCCGAGGACGGCATCGTGGTGGCCAACACCTTCACCAACAGCGAGCTGTACGAGCGCGAATCGGCCACCTACGCGGCGGTGTTCGGCGGCTTCTTCAACCTGCGGCAAGGCAACCGGGTCATCATCGCGGCGCGCGGGGCATTGCCGGGGGATGAGGTGCTGACGCGCAATGCGGCGGCGCTGAACCGCGAGATGGGGCGCGTCGGCATCGACACCGCGGAAGCCATTGGCCGCTTTTCACGCAAGCGGGACTGGAGCCCCGGCGCGAAACTCCTCACCGACACGCCCGCCGTCCAGCCTTGACGGCATGCGGCCATCCAAAATCGATTGGCTGAACTCACATTCAGCCAAATTAGCGGACATAGCCAGCATTCAGAGACAAGTAAGAATTCTTCGTTTATCCATACATGTCGTATCATTTGCCGTCAGGAGACACTAAAGACAGAGAAGAACAATGTACGAGCACACCATGTACCTGCGCCTGCGTTGCCAGGATTCCGCCACCGTCGAAGAAATTCTCCGCGCCCTGAAACCGCTGCTGGACCATTGCGGCTATACGTCCGACATTGTTCAATTCCAGCAGCGCGAAAACGTCGCTGCGGATCCGGCCGACAACGACGAATTCGTAATAACGGTCGACCAGGCAGGCAAGCCCAGCGAGATCCACGCGACCACTCGCGGCGACGCCGACGATGCCTACGAAGACGTCCTGCGCCGAGTGGCAAGCAGCCTGGCCCCGCTCTGCGAGCCCGACACGATCGAGCTCCACAACCATGAAGCATCGGAAGAGGCAAGCGCCGTCCTGCACATCTGGGTGGGGCCGGAAGACGAACTGCTGGATCAGCACTCCCAGTCGGCAGGCACGCATCGCGCATCGTCCCACCCTGCGTCCGCCACCCCGCACCCTGGCCGCGCAAGCAAAGGCCGGGGAGCCGGCGGCCGGCGCAGGGTAAGAGTGGCGTAGCAATAAAAAAACGGCGTCGCCGCGCGCGATGCCATAAGCTCGGTGCGGCCAGGACCCCGTCCATACTGTTGCCGCATCGCGCTGCCGGCCGGGCCGGCGTTCCCCCTGCGCAAGCATCCTGGCATAGGCATGCGCCCATCGCGCCGCGCCGCCATGGGCGGCACCCATATCAAAAGCAAACCGTTTCCGCAAATTGTGGTTATCCCTAGATTTTCCTTGGCAAAATAGCCTGCATAATGCTGCGGAAACGTTTCCACTTTTGAGAAAACAAATGAGCAAGGATTTGCAGGCGGCACGGGTGCAGACCGTGATCGATCACATGGCGCTCGAGTGCGCGCAGGAATGGGACAAGGTCATCGACACCTTCGAGCACCCCAGATATGAAATGCACTCCAGCGGCGCGACGTTCGACGGGGTGGACGAGGTGATGGGGTATTTCCACTCGTCGCGCCAGTCCTTTCCCGACCTGAAGAACGAGATCATCGCGGTCGCGGCCGCCGAGGACGCCGACACGGTGCTGGTCGAATTCTGGCTGACGGGCACGCATGCCGGCCCTTTCACGGTCGACGGCAAGGTCTATGAGCCCACTGGCCAGACGTTCCGGGTCCGCATGGCCGCGACATTCGAGTTCGCCCCCGGCTCCGCCAAGATTGTCTGCGAGCGGCCCTACACCTGCCAGAACGCCAAGCTGCGGTCGCTCGGCCTGCTGTAGAGCACCCGGCCCGCGCCGTTGCAGCAGGCGGCGCCGGGCCGCCACACCAAGCACCAAGAAAAACCGCCCTGCCAGCGCCATGCGCCGGCGCACAGGGCCACCAGAGAGAGGAGACAACCATGAAGAAACTGTCGATCGCGGCAGCGCTGCTCGCCGCCATCGCGTGCGGCGCCGCCCACGCCGATGATTATCCCGACCGTCCGATCCGCATGTTGCTGCCCTTCTCCGCCGGCGGCGGCGGCGACACGCTGGGCCGGATCCTGGCCGAACAATTCGCGGCGGAGCTCAAGCAACCCGTGGTCGTGGAAAACAAGCCGGGCGCCGGCGGAACAATCGGCATCGCCGCCGTGGCCCGGTCGGCCCCGGACGGCTACACGATCACCATTGGCGGCATGACCACGCACGTGCTCTCGCCGTCCGTGTACAAAGACCTGCCTTATGACCCGATCAAGAGCTTCGTCTCGCTCGGCGCGATCGGCAATTCGGCCATCATGGTCATCGCCAACAACGCCTTTCCCGCCGACGACATCGCCGGCCTGCGCAAACTGGCGGAATCCCGGCAGAACCCGGTCCAGTACGGTAGCTGGGGCATAGGCTCCACCGGGCATTTCTGCGGCGAAGTGATGGTGCAGAAGGGCGACCTCAAGCTGCAGCATGTGCCGTACAAGGGCACCACGCAAGTCATCACCGACGTCATAGGCGGCCACGTCGATCTCGGCTTCATCGACATGGCCACCGCGACGCCCATGCTCACCCAGCACAAGGTCAAAGGCCTGGCCGTCTGTACCAAGCGCTCCCCCAGCGTGCCGGACATCCGCAGCTACAAGGAACAGGGCATCGACTTCGACCGCGACCTGAACTGGGCCATGTATGTGCCCGCGGGCACGCCGGCCGCCGTGGTGCAGCGCTTGTCCGCCACGCTGGAAAAAACGCTGAAGAACCCGGCCGTGGCGGAGAAGCTGCTTGGCCTGGGCATCACGGCCAACTATGTGCCGGGCCCTGAACACACCAAGGCCACGGTGGCGGATATCGAAGCCTGGAAAGCCGTCGCCAAAGAGGCCGGCATCACGCCGCAGTGACCGCTGCCGGCCCATCGCCCACCCGCACAGCAAAGGAAGCGGATCCCATGAAACTGCTGGAAGGCCGCGTTGCCGTGATTTCCGGCGCCGCCCACCTCAAGGGCATCGGCAAAGCCACGGCGCGCCTGTTCCTGGAGCACGGCGCCCGGGTGGCCATGCTGGACCTGGACGCCGCGCAGGTCCAGGCAAGCGCCCGCGACTTGGGCGCCGCGCCGGACCATCTGCTGGCCCTGCCCTGCGATGTCGGCGACCCGCGGCAATGCGCGCAAGCCCTGCGCATGGTGGCGGACTGGTCGGCGGACCGCATCGACGTGCTGGTCAACAATGCCGCCATCACCCAGAAAGCGACCCTGCGCGAGATCACGGAAGCGGACTTCGACCGCATCCTGCGGGTCAACCTGAAGGGCGTCTTCAACCTGAGCCAGGCCGCCATCCCCTACATGATCGCGCGCGCGTGCGGCAGCATCATCAGCATCTCGTCGCTGTCGGCCCAGAACGGCGGCGGCATTTTCGGCGGCGCGCACTACTGCGCCGCCAAGGCAGGCGTCCAGGGCATGACCCGCGCCATGGCCAAGGAACTGGGCGCGCACCACATCCGCGCCAACGCCATCGCGCCCGGCCTGATCACCACCGATTTCTCGCGCACCGGGCGCTCGGACGCCAGCAAGGACCAGGCAGCGCAGATCTGGCCGCTGGGGCGCGCCGGCCGGCCCCACGAAGTCGCCGGCGGCTGCCTCTTCCTGGCCAGCGACCTGAGCAGTTATGTCACCGGCACGACGTTGGACATCAACGGCGGCGCCCACATGAACTAATGAATACGGAGCGGCAATGAGCATTCTCTTTAACGGCGCACGCCAGGTCGGCTGTGTGGTTCGAGACATCGAAAAGGCGATGCGGCATTGGTCCGGCGTGCTGGGCGTGGGTCCCTGGTTCTACAAGGAAGAAGTCGGGACGACGGAGTTCCGCTACTTCGGCCAGCCGTCGCGACCGCCGCGCCTGTCCATCGCCCTGGCGAACTCGGGGGACCTGCAGATCGAACTGATCCAGCAGCGCGACGACGCCCCGTCGCTGTACCTGGATTCCCTGGCGCGTGGCGGCGAGTGCCTGCAGCACCTTGCCTTCTGGACGCTCGACGACTTCGACAGCCACGTCGAGCGCTTGCAGCAAAAGGGTTATGTCGAGGGCCACGGCGGCCGCATGGGCACGCGCGGCCGCTTCGCGTACTTCGTCCACCCCGACCTGCCCAGCGGCATGATCGAGATATCCGAGCTGAAAGGCGGCAAAGGCGAATACTTCGACGAGATCAAGCGCGCCAGCGCCGGTTGGGACGGCTCGGACCCGATCCGGGCCAGGACCTGACCATAAGGAGCGTGCCTGAAGACGGTGTATGTTAGCCAATTTGGCTCAGGCAGAGATCCGACGATGAAAGACCGTATAACCATCCGCGAGGTCGCGAAACGAGCCGGCGTTTCGCTCGGCACCGCCTCGCGGGCGCTGAACCGAAGCGGCCGCGTCAGCGAGGCCGCCATCCAGGCCGTCGACCAGGCCATGCGCGAGCTGAACTACAAGCCCGACCCGGTCGCCCGCAGCCTGCGCACGCGCGCCTCCGGCGTCATCGGCCTGCTGGTCTCCGACCTGGCCAACCCCCTGTATGCCCGCATCATCACCGCGGCCGAAGCCGCGCTGCAGGCCGAAGGCTATTCACTGCTGGTCGCCAGCACGCACAACGAGCGCGCGCGCGAAGCCTCGCTGATCGAGATATTCCGAGGCCGGCGCGTCGACGCCCTGATCCTCGGCCCCTGCGAGAAAGAGTCCGCCGAACTAATCGGCAATCTCTCGAAAGAGCTGCCCGTCGTCGCGCTGGACCGCGACTTCGGCGCCGAATCCGCGGGCATCCTGGTCGATCACTGCTCCGGCGCCCTGCAGGCGACGCAATACCTGCTCAACCTGGGCCACACCCGCATCGCGCTGTTGACGCCCGGCACCGACCTGCGCACCGGCAAAGAACGCATCGCCGGTTTCCGCAAGGCATTCGAAGCCCATGGCCTGGAACCGGACCCGGCCCTGATCCGCGCCGAACATTCCGCCATGCAGTTCGCCTTCGCCGAAGCGATGTCCCTGCTGTCCTACGCCGAACGCCCCACCGCCTTCCTGTGCCTGGGCACGCGCATCCTGTCCGGCGTGCTGCAGGCCATTCGCCATACCGGCCACTCCGTGCCCAATGACGTCAGCGTCATCAGCATCGGCGACACCGACCTGTCGCAACTGTTCAGCCCCACCATCACCTCCCTGAGCTGGGACCTGGAGGTGGTGGGCACCTGCGCGGCGCAGCTGGTGCTGAAGCACCTGGGCCGGCAAGAACCCTCCAGCCGGCACGACCGCATCGTCATCAAGACCCAGCTCATCCTGCGCGAATCCTGCGCCCCCGCAACTCCCCCCAGCTGACCGCTTTAGACACAAGGAGTAGTCATGGCATTGCCCTATACCGTTACCCACCAGGATCGGCTCCTGACCGTGAACATCGCCGACGGCGTCGAACTACCGGGCGCCGCGCCCGGGTCGTCCATCATCCCGCTTTTTCTCGACAGGGAAAACGGCGTCTGGGTCCTGTACGGGAAATTCGCCCCGGGCACCAGGCTACCCACCCACTTCCACACCGGCGTGGTGCACTTCTACACCACCAAGGGCCAGTGGAACTACCTTGAATACCCCGACGACCCGCAAACCGCCGGCAGCTACCTGTACGAACCGGGCGGGTCCGTCCACACCTTCTCGGTGCCCGAAGACGCCGCCGAACATGCCGAGGGGTTCATGGTCGTCTTCGGCGCCAACATCAACTTCATCGATGGCGAGTTCGCCAACATCCGCGACGCCGGCGCGATCGAGGATTCCATACTGGCCGCCGCGAAAAAATCCGGGCTGCCCATCCCCCGCTATATCCGCCCCAAAGGCGGCGCCGAATTCACCCGCGACTGACGTCAAGTCCATCACATTTCGAGGATGCAGCAATGCGGCTTGCAGGCAAGATCGCGCTGGTATCAGGCGCCGGCACCCTGAAGAAACCCTTCACCACGACCGAGCAAGTCGGCAACGGCGCCGCCTGCGCCATCCGCTTCGCCCGCGAAGGCGCCACCGTGGCCTGTACCGACAGGGTCCTGGCCGCGGCGGAAGAAACGGCCGGCATGATCCGCGCGGAAGGCGGCCAGGCATACGCGCTGGCGCTGGATGTCACCGACACATCGCAAATAGAGACAGTGGTCGCCACCGTCGCGGACCGCCACGGCGGCATAGACGTGCTTCACAACAATGTCGGGATCGAAATCCAGGGCGACCTGCTGGCGGTGAAAGATGACGAGTGGGACCAGGTCATGGCGGTCAACCTCCGCGGCGCCATGGCCATGTCCCGCGCCGTACTGCCCCACATGCGCCGCCGCGGCGGCGGATCCATCACCAATGTGTCATCAACGGCCAGCCTGAAATGGAGCCCGATGCAGTTCCTGTCCTACAGCACGGCAAAAGCCGGACTCAACCACATGACCCGCGTCATCGCCAGACAGTACGCGGCCGAACAGATCCGCTGCAACTGCATCGTGCCGGGCATGATACGCACGCCGCATGCGGACGCACTGTATTCGAGCCGGGCGGAGGCGGAAAAGGGACACGAGTTTCGCGATTCGCGGTGCCCGATGGGCAGGCAGGGAACGCCGTGGGATATTGCGAATGCGGCGGTGTTCCTGGCTTCGGATGAGGCGGCTTATGTTACGGGGGTGTTGTTGGTGGTGGATGGGGGGATGAGTCTTTGAGGGAAGGACTGAAGTGTCGAGTTGCCAGGTTGTCGGTCGGGTCCGGGGCTGGTGGCTTGAGTGGGTCGAAGGCTGCTTTCGACCCAAAGCAGACATAATAAGGAGAAGGTAAAGCGAACTGCTAGAGATCGAGTCGCTTCCTTCACATGGTTTTCATCTCACCCATTCTGTACGGCTTTCACCATTAGGCGAAAGTTTCCCTTGCCGTCAACGAGCTTTTCGGTGAGAAATTTAAGAAGCATATCTTGGAACTTGCTCTGTTCATCATAAGGATCCCGCTGCGTTCGCTTCTGATATCGAGCCAAAGCATACGCCCGATAAATTGGATCCGAAAAGGAATAACGTCCGGAGTTGGAATCAAACCGCAAAATTTCACCGTATTCCAACGTACATAGTTTTGGCAGATGGCGCTTCAAACTCGCTTCTTGGTACTTAGGTTCGGCCTGTCGAATGCGATTGTAAATATCGAATCGAGCCGCACCGCTTTCATTCAGCACGCTCAAAGCCTCGATGATTAATTGAGCATCCGCATACCGCGTCTTACGACGTTGTTTCATAGCTTTATCAAACGCACTTTTAATGCTATCAGACGCCTCATCTACATAGGTTTTTACCGCATGCTCACAGTGCTCCCGAGTGAGGATCAGAGGTTCCACTTCAACCGTTTCTGTAACGCCGGCCGCAGAACACATGTTCAGACAAAGATGGTGGCAAACAGAGGCAAGTCCATTCGAGTGCCGTGCGACCAGTCGTTTGATCTCGTGACTGAAGCGAACGTTTAATGCCTGCTCGCCCTTTGCAATGATTGCCGATATTTCTTGTTCTGTCATTAGTGAAACATTAATCTCCGCCACACGGTTGCGCATTTCGCTGTCGTAATCAACCACTTGACGCGCTGTGTCTACTGCTCCGAGCGCTATGATTTTGAGATCGGGGTAATCGTCGGCGAGGTCCATGAAGACCTTCATCAGCTGGGAGAGCTTTACCTTTTCTTCATCGTCAATTTTGTGAAAATCCTCCAGAACCCAGCAGGCCTGTTGAGCGCCAAGGAAGCGCCCAAGAGCTTGTGGCGTTAATTGCGGAGGAAGGATTCGGGATATTTTCTCGCCGGCATCTGTAGACGTATTGCTACTCAACTTGATTTGAAGGGCTTGGTACGAAGCCCCAAGGTCTATCCCGTTGCTAGTCTTAATAACTTTCTGGCGCTCCTGCGTGTAGAAGGGCTCTAACTGGTCAAAGGCATCCAGAATTAGTTGCTCGAATTTCACCCCTTTCATGCAGCGCGTCGTGATGTGGCGCTCATACAGCTGGGTCAACTTATTGACAAGCAGTGTCGTCTTACCTGTACCCGAGTGGCCGTAGACGACGATTTGCTTGCCTGGTGTAGTGAGCGAGTTCACCAACTTGTCATTTACAGAATCGCGCTCCACAAATGCAATACGAGCTGGCCTGGTAGGTGTAAACACATCGCGAGTCAAGTGCGGCATAAGGACAGTAATTCTCTTCTCAACGGGTTCAAATAAAAGGGTTGATATTAAACTGGCGGGATCAGCCCGTCTCATGAGCGGAGCGAACTAACTTTATGCCGCTCGCGTTTGGTAAAGTTGTCGGCGCGGTAGAAGTTTACATCCCGACATGCAGCGAACAGCGACGTGACTGGCCGTCCGGTTCTGGCTGATAACCGCCGGTCTGAACGGCGGCTTCCGACCCTAAGCAGTCTTACCATTCTGCGACTATTCCAAAGCAATGAAGTCGTCCCCACCCAAACGATGACTTCCCCATTTAACAAGATAGCCTGGTGGCAATTGTTTTCTTAGGCTATCGGCATCGCCCCTTGACTTGAAGACGCCTGCAAGATGCCAAGGGGACGTACAAAGCACTCCGAAGCCAAGCCTGCAGCCCGGATTCTCACTATCTAATGTGGGCGTCAACTTAGATGCGTCAGGAATCATCGCTAAGGATGTGGCGAAGCCTACACCGGGCTCCCCCTCGCTAGACTGCAGCGAGGAACTTACGATTCCGACGACCTCTCCACGCTCAGTAAAGACTGGGCCACCACTCATTCCCGCGGGCCAATTAGCCGCGACCTCAAAGCCTGGCGATGGCCGACTTTTACCTCTTCCACCGGGACAAAGACTCGTAACCGTGCCGTACACACCAAACATCCCTTCTTTTAAGTACCGCGCTATCCCATTTTCATTCAAAGCCTCAAAATCTAGTTCTGGATATCCCACCGCTAAGACTCTATCCCCCACTTTAGGAGAAGCGTGAAAAATTACTGGAACTGTATAGAGTGGAGGTGCGTTCGGATGAAGGAAAGCGCTCATGCCTGCGATATCTGGGCCGATTTGATATGTAGAGTTACTGAGTAGCTCTGCCATAGGGTCTTCCCGCTCAACAATGAAGGCGTCCACTTGCTGCATAGGAGCCCAACACTCGTTCGGAATTCCTACAGTTCCAAAAACCACGCCGTAACCTAACAATACAGCTACATGTGAGTCGCGATTGACGTCGGCCTTAATTTGAGCATTCTGCGTGATTTGCCTTAAGTAAGGAGCCCGAATCTCCTCTACAACATGGTCTGCGGTAAGCAATCTGCCCCAGCCGTCAATGTGAAATGCCGTACCGCAACCCACAGCACATCCATCCGGATAACGGAGGAAGACAGGTAGGATGGCTCGGCGTAGGCCAAATGGGTCATCAATTGGGAATGGAACTCCGTCGCAAATTCCTTCGCCCCAGGGCACACGAGAGCAATGGGTTTCGAAAGAATCAAAAGTGCTAAAGGTGAAGCGTTCGTACATGATTGATTTTCTCCATATGACTGCTCCTGGCCGAAAACAGCCAACACCCCCCTCACCCCCCAAACGGCCCCGCCCCCGCCGCCGCTTCAATATCCTCAAGCGCAAAAACACAATCAAAGTATTTCTCCGCCTCGCTCCACGGCGCTTGCTCTTTCCACAGCGTCAGGAACGCCCTGCTCGCGTCGACGACATTGGGGCTGGTCTGCAATGTCTGCAAGGACAAGGCATCGAACGTATCCTCATGATCGTGCAACGAGCCATCCTGCCCCGCGTAGCTATAGAACCGACTGATCTTGCCCGGCTGGCGGAAGCGCGGTATGGCCTCGCACGCAATTCCTGTCTCGGGCTGCCTGCCTGCATGGGCTTGGGAGAAGCTGTCCTGCACCATGTGCAGCAACACGCCTAGCGCAACCTTGTCCAGGTCCTTGCGCACTTCGACGATGCCGGTCGCAAACAGGTTGGTTGCCGTCATGTCGCCGGGAAAATAAAGATCCAGGTCCGGCACGCCCAGCGTGCGGATGAAGCGATCGGTGGGAATCGTCTTGGTGGCCACGCCCCATAGGAACTGCGCCCACATTCGCATGCGCTGCCGGGTCGCGGCCGCAATTTCGCCGTCGTATGCCGCCATGGCGTGGAAGAATTGCAGGTCGCCGAAATGGGATCGGTACAGCAAATAATCTCCCGGTCCGAAGGCAGGCTGATCGGCCTGGGTCTGCAGGCGGCGCTTGGCGGTCTTGTCGGCGTCCCGGAAAAGCCCGATCCAGCACTTGGGCTGCGCGGTCGACCGCAGGGTGACCTTGGGATCGCAGTCGGAGATGCGCGGCGGCGAGGCACGGTTCAACGGAAATGGCGGATCGTCTGGCCAGCGCGTGCCGTACAGCAGCACCTGGTGTTTGCGTATTGCGTCCACCTCGACGCAGGAAGATTCCGCGCCCGGCGCGGCCGCGTACTCGACGGCGTTCAATGTGATGGCTTCGTGCACGGGATGCTTCAGCATCGGTACCGCTATGCCCGACAGCCACTGGCCGAATCCATTGATGATCCGGTTGCTGCCCAGGCTGGCCAGTTTTCTGTCCACGTCGCTGATACGCGGCAACACTTGGAAAGCCGACGCAATCAATGGCGCAATTGCAATGGCAGCGCCCAGCACCAATGCGAAACCTCGCCCAGGACTCCTCTTTCCCATCGTCCCACCCTCGTGCCGCGCTTTATTTATTGACTTTTATGTCGAATGGTAACCACACCAGACAAGGACCGACAAGACCAGACTCTAGGGGAAATCCCGCAAACAGGCATATCATCGAATCACCGCCTTCGTTGCGAGGCCCCCATGCGTCCCACCCCCGCCATCGTGCTCGCCACGCTCCTGGGCACGCTCTTCTACCTGGCCCTGGCCGTCTTCGGCTACGGCGGCGTGGCGGCGTTCTTCTCTCATCCGGCGCGCATCGCGCTGGCCGTGGTGCTGTTCGCCCTGTCGACCGCCGCGCTGTTCAGCGGCGGCAACCTGAACCCGGGCGAGTACGAGGATCGCGACAACCGCTGGGTGCTGACCGCTTTCGCGCTGCTGGGCCTGTTGAGCGGGTTCGTGCCGGCCTATACCGACCGCATCGATTTCTGGACCATGGACGGCGACACGCTGCGCTGGACCGGCGTGGCGGTGTTCGCGATCGGCGGCGCCCTGCGGCTGTGGCCGGTGTTCGTGCTGGGGCGGCGCTTCAGCGGGCTGGTGGCGATCCAGCCGGGGCACGAGCTGGTGACCACCGGCATCTATGGCAAGGTGCGCAACCCCAGCTACCTGGGGCTGCTAATCAGCATGCTGGGCTGGGCGCTGGCGTTCCGCTCGGCGGTCGGCGTGCTGCTGGCGCTGTGCATGCTGCCGCCCCTGGTCGCCCGCATGCGCAGCGAGGAACGGCTGCTGCGCGCGCATTTCGGGGTGCAGTACGAGAACTACCGCAAGCGCACCTGGCGCCTGATTCCCTGGTTGTACTGAAGGCCTGGCGCCTACTCCGGCTGGTCCAGCGTGTGCAGGAAGGCGGCCATGTCGCGCGCATCCTGTTCGCTGACGCCCAGGTCCGGCATGGCGGAATCCGGGTCGATGGCGCTGGGGTCGCGCAGCCAGCGCGCCATGTTGGCGGGGGTGTTGGGCAGCACGCCGGCGATGTAGCGCTGGCGGGCGATGCCGCCCAGCGGCGGCCCGACGTGGCGGTTGGCGCCGACCACGCCGGGGATGGCGTGGCAGGTCACGCACAGGTATTGCTGCATGGCCAGCCGGCCGGCTTCGGGATCGCCCGGCCGCAGTTGCGCCGGCGTCTCCAGCGGGCGCGGCGCGGGCGCGCCGGGGTGCTTGCGGTCCCATTCGCGGTACTGGGCCGGCGACAGGCGCGGCAGCACTTTCATGAAGGCCACCACGTCCCAGATGTCGTCGTCGTGCAGACGGTATTGCCAGGCGGGCATGCCGGTCATTTTGATGCCCTGGCGGATCACCAGGTAGACCTCGGACGCGGGCCATTGGCGGGCGGTTTCCACCAGGGCAGCCGGGGCCGGCATCATGCCGCGCGCGTAGGGGTCCGGCGCGATGCCGGGCGCGCCGTGGCATTGCACGCAGTGGGCGCGGAACAGCTTGAAGCCATTGAGGGCGCGCCGCGGGTCGTCCAGCGCTGGCACGGCGATGTCGGCGGCGCGCACGCTGATGGAGCGCCGCAGGGCGATGTCGAGCACATGGTTGACGGGCGCGGTGTGCGGGCGGGTGGCGGCGCTGTCGTACCAGCCGCTGTAGACCAGGGCCAGCGCGCCGGCCGCGCCGACGGCCGCGGCGCCTGCCAGGGTCAGGCCGATGGTGCGCGTGCGCTTTCTCATGATGGCGGCGTCCTTCAGCGCAGGGTGAGCAGGTAGGCGGCGATGTCGCGCGCCTCGGCCTCGCTCAGCCGCAGGTTGGGCATGGCGGTGTGCGGCGCGATGGCGGGCGGGTCGCGCAGCCAGCGCACCAGGTTGGCGGGGGTGTTGGCCAACACGCCGCCCAGGTAGGCGCGCTTGGCCAGGTGTCCCAGGGGCGGCCCGACCCGCGCGCCGGCGCCCTTGATGCCGGGGATGCTGTGGCAGCTGACGCAGCCCTGCGCGGCGATGCGCTGGCGGCCGCGCACGCTGTCGGCGCCCGCCAGCGCGCCGGCCTGCGGCGTGGCGGCGAGCGGCACGGGCCGTTCGCCGCAAGCGGCCAGCGCGGCCAATAAGGCGGCGGCCGGCACGGCGGCCGCCAGCCACGCCGGCAGGCGCCGGGACCGCGCAGGCGAAGCGTCCGGCGCGCGGCGCGGCGGCCGTGTCGGCGGGCCGGACCGGGCCCGGGGTACCGCGATGGTCGAGCGGTGCATGGTGGATCCCCGTTTTTGCAGCGATATAGCAAGTGCTTTGCCAGCGCCGCCGCTCCCCGCCGCGCGCGGCGGCCGGGCACGCCGCTTGCAGCAAAAAGACCGGCGGTTTGTAAATCTTCCCTTCGGTGCGCGGCCGCGCGGGGACGCGGGCGGCGCGCTGGCGCGTACCAGCCCGGCGCCTCGGCGGCCGGCCGGGCACGAGGCTTGCACCATGGCCGCGATCCGCGGCTGCGTGCGCGCCCTTGCCGGCGCCAGGCGGCCATGCCGACCCGATGGCCGCCATGCCCGATTCCAGCACTTCCACCGCTCTTGTCCTGTTGCTGTCGTCGCTGTGGGCCGACAAGCAGTCGGCCCTGCATCCGCGCGGCGACCATGCCGCGCTCAGCGCGGAGATCGGCTGGGTGATGCTGCTGGCGGGAGCGGCGATTTTCGTGGTGGTGATGGTGCTGCTGGCGCTGGCCCTGTATGGCCCGGCACGGCTGCGGCTGCGCCTGTCGGGCCGGGGGCTGGTGCTGGGCGCGGGCCTGGCGTTCCCGGTGGTGGCGCTGTCGGCGCTGTTGATATACAGCCTGGGGATCGCGGCGGCCATGCTGCGCGGCGACGCGCCGGCGGCGGCGCGCATCGAGGTGCGGGGCGAGATGTGGTGGTGGCGCGTGCGCTACCTAGACGAGCAGGGCCGCACGCTGTTCGAGACGGCCAACGAGCTGCGCATTCCGGTCGACCAGCCGGTGGACCTGGTGCTGAAGTCGCGCAACGTGGTGCACAGTTTCTGGGTGCCGAACCTGGCCGGCAAGCTGGACATGGTGCCCGGCCACGACAACCACCTGCGCCTGCGGGCCCGGCAGACCGGCACTTACCGCGGCCAGTGCGCCGAGTATTGCGGCGCGCAGCACGCCAACATGATGTTCGACGTGCAGGTGCTGACCGCGCAGGACTTCCAGGCCTGGCTGCAGGCCCAGCAGCGCCCCGCCGCGCCGGTGCCGGAGGCGGCGCGCCAGTTGCAGGCGGGCCAGCGGCTGTTCATGCAGGCCTGCGCGCAGTGTCACGCCGTGCGCGGCAGCGCGGCCGCCGGCACGCTGGGCCCCGACCTGACCCACGTGGGCAGCCGCCTGTCGCTGGCGGCGGGCATGCTGCCCAACAACGTCGGCACGCTGGCGGGCTGGATCGCCGGCAGCCAGCACATCAAGCCGGACAATGCCATGCCCTCGTTCAACACGCTGACCGGCGAGCAGTTGCGCGCCGTGGCGCGCTACCTGGAAGGCCTGCGATGACGGCGGACCCGCTACCCAACCCGCTGCCGCGCCCGCCCGGCGAGCGCGAGGAACTGCTGCGCATCTGGCGCCGCCCGCGCGGCTGGCGCGCCATCACGGTGGTCAACAACAATTACGTGGGACTGCTGTACATCGGCACCGCGCTGCTGTTCTTCGTGCTGGCGGGCATCCTGGCGCTGCTGATGCGCACGCAGTTGGCGGTGCCGGACAACACCCTGATCGGCCATGCGCTGTACAACCAGCTTTTCACCATGCACGGCACGGTGATGATGTTCCTGTTCGCGGTGCCGGCGGTGGAAGCGATGGCGGTGCTGCTGCTGCCCAACATGCTGGGCGCGCGCGACCTGCCGTTTCCGCGCCTGTCGTCCTATGCGTACTGGGCCTACGCGATCGGCGGCCTGGTGTTCTTCAGCAGCATTTTCGCGGGGCTGGCGCCGGACGGGGGCTGGTTCATGTACCCGCCGCTGACCAGCTCGACCTACTCGCCGGCGGTCAATGCCGACTTGTGGCTGCTGGGCATCGGCTTCATCGAGATCTCGGCCATCGCCGGGGCCATCGAGCTGGCGGTGGGCATCCTGCGCACGCGCGCGCCGGGCATGACGCTGGACAAGATGCCGGTTTTCGCGTGGATCATGCTGGCGTTCTCGGGCATGGTGATCATCGCGTTTCCGGCGGTCATCGTGGCTACCGCGCTGCTGGAACTGGAACGCGCCTTCGGGCTGCCGTTCTTCGTGGCCGAGCGCGGCGGCGATCCGCTGCTGTGGCAGCACCTGTTCTGGCTGTTCGGCCACCCGGAGGTCTACATCATCTTCCTGCCGGCGGCCGGCATGGTGTCGATGATCATTCCCGCCATGACCGGGCGCCCGCTGGTGGGCTACCGGGCAGTGGTGATGGCGATCGTGGCCACCACGTTCCTCAGCTTCGGGCTGTGGGTGCACCACATGTTCGCCACCGGCATCCCGCAGTTGTCGCTCAGCTTCGCCTCGGCCGCCAGCATGGCGGTGGCCATTCCCACCGGCGTGCAGGTGTTCGCCTGGATCGCCACCATCGCCGCGGCGCCGCGCCTGCGCCCGATCCGCACGCCGATGCTGTTCCTGCTGGGCTTCTTTTTCATTTTCGTGCTGGGCGGGCTGACCGGCGTGATGGTGGCGGTGATCCCGTTCGACTGGCAGGCGCACGACACGTATTTCGTGGTGGCCCACCTGCACTACGTGCTGGTGGGGGGCATGGTGTTCCCGCTGTTCGCGGCCTTCTATTACTGGATGCCGTGCGTCAGCGCGCGCCCGCTGTCCGAGCGCCTGGGGCGCTGGGCCTTCTGGCTGATGTTCGTGGGCTTCAATGTGGGCTTCTTTCCCATGCACCTGACCGGGCTGGCGGGCATGCCGCGCCGCGTCTACACCTATGCCGACCAGTATGGCTGGGGCGCGCTGAACCTGGTGTCGACGGTGGGCGCGTACATGATCGCGGCGGGCGTGCTGGTGTTCCTGGTCGACCTGGCGCGCAATTTCCGGCCCTCGGTCGAGCACAACGCCGGCAATGTGTGGCGGGCCGGCACGCTGGAATGGCTGCCGGCCGGCGTGGCCGGCCCGCGCAGCGTGCCGTGGGTGACCAGCCGCGAGCCGCTGTGGGACCAGCCTGGCCTGGCCGAGGAAGTGGACGCCGGCCGCCACTACCTGCCCGGCGCACCGACCGGCCGGCGCTCGACCCTGGTCACCAGCGCCATCGACGCGCGCCCGCAGTACGTGCTGCAACTGCCCGGCCCGGGCTGGGCGCCGGTGCTGGCGGCGCTCGGCACCGCCGGCTTCTTCCTGCTGCTGACCGCCAAGCTGACGCTGCCGGCGGCAGCTTTCGGATTGCTGGCGGTGGCCATGATCCTGCGCTGGCTATGGGACGCCGATCCCGGCCCCGACCATCCGCCGGTGGACGTGGGCGGCGGGCTGCGGCTGCCGGTGTCATGCACCGGCCCGGGCTCGCATTCGTGGTGGGCCATGGTAATGCTGCTGATGGTATGCGGCAGCATCTTCTGCGCGCTGCTGTTCTCGTACCTGTTCCTGTGGACCACTTCGCCCGAGGTCTGGCCCGCGCGCGAAGCGCTGGCCGGCCCGGCGTGGCCGGCGGCCGGGGCCGCCCTGCTGGCGTCGAGCAGCATCCTGGCGTGGCTGGCCGGCCGCCGCCTGCGCGCCGGCCGGCTCGGCTGGACGCGCTTCGGCCTGCCGCTGGGCGCCGCGCTGCTGCTGGCGGCGACCGCGCTGGAACTGGCCGCGCAGTGGCGCACCGGCCTGCGTCCGCAGGATAGCGCCTACGCCGCCGCCGTCTACGCCCTGGCCGGACTGCAAGGCGTGCTGGCGGTGGCGGTGGGCTTCATGAGCCTGTTCACGGCGGCGCGCGCCTGGGCCGGCCGGCTGGCGCCGGACCGGCGCGCCACTTTCGACAACACCGCGCTGCTGTGGCACTACACGGCGGCGCAGGGCCTGGTCGCCATCCTGGCGGCGCACGGCTTTCCGCGCCTGGTGGGCTAGGGGCCTGCCCATGCGCGGCTCCTCTTTTAGCGTGCACAGGCCCGGGATGAACGAGGACACGCCCATGCGCTTCACTCCGCTGCTGCTGTCGCTGCTGGCCGGCCCGCTGGCATGGGCCGCGCATTTCGTGTTCGTCTACGCGCTCAACGGCGTGTTCTGCGCGCGCCCGGCGCTGCACGGGCTGTGGGCCGAGGCCGGCCTGGCGGCCTGGGTGATCCTGGGCGCGGCGCTGGCGGCGGCGGGCCTCATCGGCTGGGTCAACTGGCGCCAGCGGCGCCGCTGGCCGCGCACCGACGACGCCGGCTTCTTTCCGTGGCTGGCGGGCGCGCTGGGCCTGCTGTCGGCGCTGGCGATCTTCTGGCAAAGCGTGCCAGTGCTGTGGATGCCGGCCTGCGCGGCCAGTTGACGGCGCGGCGACGCTGGCGCCGCCGCGCCGCGGGCGTTACGGCACGATGGCGGTGACGCGGATCTCGATGCGCATCGTGGGCAGGCCCAGCGCTTCCACGCCCAGCTCGGTCCAGATCGGCGCGTGGTCGGGCATGTACTGGCGGTACAGGCGCGCCATGGTGGCATTGACTTCCGGCGGGAAGCCGCCGACGTGATAGGAATTGACGTGCACCACGTGCTGCCAGCCGGCGCCGGCCGCGGCCAGCGTGCGCTCGACATTGCGGAATGCCTGCTCGATCTCCTCTTCCAGCGATTCGGGAATCTGCAGTTCGTCGTTCCAGCCGCCCTGCCCGGAGATCTCCACGCGGTTGCCGATCTTCACGGCTTGCGAGTAGTGCAGCTGGTCGCGCAGGCGTTGGCCGTAGCCGGGGGTCAGAAAGAATTCGGGCTTGTCCATGCGGGGTCCTTGGTTCGTGGGGGTTGCGTCCGCCGGCGCGACGGCGCGGGCGGCAGGGACAGCCATCCTAATGGACGCCAGACAAGAACAATAGGGGTTTCACTCGACATGTTTGTTCGTCCGTGCGAACAATTGTGGCGGCGCGCGGCGCGTTCGAACCGATGACAAGCCGTGAAACACTGTGCCATACTGCGCGACGAGCACACGCATCGGGAAACCACTCGGCATGGCAAGTCCCCTGTTTCGTTTTGCGTTGTCGCTGCTCTTCTGGGCGGCGCTCTATGTGGCCAGCGGCTATGTGTCGCTGGAACTCGATGACCCCAGCACCCGTGTCGCCTTCGTCTGGCTGCCCGCCGGCGTGGCGGTATCGGCGTTCCTGCTGACCGGCGGCCTGGGCCGCTGGGCCGTGCTGTTCATTGTGCTGCTGGCGTCGCGGCTGCTGCTGGACGCCTGGGTCCATCACGACTTCCTGCGCTCGGTGGTCATCGGCTGCATCTCGCTGGCGGGCGACGCGGCCATCGCCTGGCTGCTGCGCCGCTACGCGCGCCGGGGCGACGACCTGTACGCGGTGCTGGTGCTGATCGGCGCCACGGTAGGGGTCAGCGCCGTCGCGGCCACGCTGGGAGTGGGCTGGCTCAGCTATTTGCGCACGGTGTCGTTCCTGGACACGGTATGGGTCTGGTGGGCGGCCAATGTCACCGGCGTGCTGGTGCCCGCCATCGTGATCATGAGCTGGACCGACGTGGTGGGCGTGCCGCAGCGCCTGGGCGCGCGCGCGGTGGCGGTCGGCCTGGCCGCCTGGCTGCTGCTGTGCCTGTGCGCCTGGTATGTATTCGGCGAATTGACGCCCTACACGGGCAAGGCGGCGCTGGTGTTCCCGCTGGCCTGCGCGCCGATCCTGCTGGCGGCGGTGATGTCGGTGGCCTGGGGCAGCCGCGGCGGCGCGCTGGCCCTGCTGAGCCTGGCCGCCATCTCGCTGTATTACGCGGCCGACGACCGCGGCGTGTTCTTCCCGCACGGGCTGCGGCCGGGCGAGCCGCTGTTGCTGGCGCAATGCTATCTGTCGGCCACCGCGCTGCTGCTGGCCTTCCTGTGGGTCTACACCAATGGCCGGCGCCCGGGCGGCGCCGCCGCCAATACGCCCGCCGCCATCATGTACCAATACGACCCGGCTTCCGGCGGGCTGGCCTGGGACGGCGACCCGCAGGCGGCGCTGGGCCTGGACCCCGCGCCGCTGGCCACGCTGGACGAATTGCTGGCGCGCGTCCATCCGGACGACCGCGCCGGGCTGCGCGCGCATTGGGCGGCGGTCGCTCAGGGACAGCCGGGCGCGCCGCTGACGCTGCGCGTGGCGGCGGCCCGGGGCTGGGTGCAGGTGCTGGACCGCGGCCCCACCGCCATCGGCGGCGCGACCGGCACGACGGTGGTCGGCACCTGGCAAGTGAAACGGCAAGGAGCCTGGCGATGAGGCCGGCAAAGGCAGTGCCGGCGGACCGCAACGTAGCGAGGAGGCGGGCATGATACAGATCGCGCTGCTGTTGTTCGGCGCTGATTTCGTGCGGCGGCAGGCGGGCTTGCTGGCCTGGCTGGGCGCGGCGTGGGCGCTGCTGGGCGTGTTCATCATCATCGACGGCATGGACGGGGTGCGCTACTTCCCCGTGCACGTGTTCGGCGCGGTGCTGCTGCTGGAAAGCCTGGTCACGCTCAGCGTGGCCTCGGGCGGCGTGGGTGCGCAGAAGGCGGTGCTGTATTTCAAGGGCGGGCTGTTCCTGTTCATCGCCGTGCTGATCCTGTCCGGCCGCTCGACCAGCAACCTGCTGCTGGCCATCGTGTTCGGGCTGTCGTACTTCGTGACGGGCACGCTGCAGATGGCCTCGTCCTGGGTGGTGCGCTTTCCGCACTGGAAGCAGGCCTTCGTGGGCGGGCTGGCGCAATTGGCGTTCGCGGTGTTCCTGTTCCAGCCCTACCCCACGCACTACCGCGCCACGCTGTCCGTGTTCGTGGGCGTGACGCTGCTGGTGGGCGGCCTGAACACGCTGCGCATCGCGCTGCGCGCGCGCCACCTGCGCGAAGGCCGCTCGGTGTTCGACCTGCTGGCGCCCGGCGACCTGCTGCCGCGCCAGCGGCAGGCGGCGGCGGAGGCCGCCAGGGCCGACGCGGCGGCCGCGGCCGCCGTGCGCGAGGAAGCCGCGGCAGCGACACAGGCCGGAACGCCGGCGGCGCAGGCCGAGGCTCGCGACCCGGTGCAGTCGCCCCTGGTGGTGCACGTTTGGACCCCCGAGGGCTCGTCCAAGAACGCGCCGGTGCCGCGCCCGGTCGTCAACCGCTATATCGCGGCGGTCGACATCAAGGGCGTGATCTCCACCGGCCACGCAGCCATGGAAATGCCGCCGTCCACCTACATCAGCCTGTACCCGGCGGTGGATATCGACCGCTCGCCGTCGGAATTCTTCCGCCTGCTCAAGGCCACCCGCGACAACGACGTGCCGGGCGAATTCCAGCCCGACTACCCGACCGAGTCGGCCGCCTGGTGCCCGTCCACCCGGCAGATCCTGTTCCACAGCTACAACCGCGCCGGCCTGCTGCGCTTCTGGGAAGCCTACCGGCAGGAGGAGATCTACAACCTCACCTACCGCAACTGTTCCAGCAGCGTGTCGTTCGCCCTGGAAGCCGCGCTGGACGGCGCCCTGAGCCACGACTCGCGGCGCCCGGGCCGCGTACTGCGCACGCTGCTGATGCCGGAACTGTGGATTGCCGCGCAAGTCCGCAAGCGCGCCACCACCATGGCCTGGACGCCCGGGCTGGTGCTGGACTATGCGCGCGCGCTGCGCGCCATCGTGCACCCCTCCCACGTATCGTGGCTGACCAGCTTCCGCTGGGCGGCCCGCCAATCGCGCGCGTCGGCATCCGATTTGGTAGATTGACGGCGCCGGCGCCCCTTTGGCGCCCGCGCGCCGCCGCGCGCGCTCATTTCAGAAAGGACTCTCTCATGCGTAGCCTCTGCCTCGCCCTGGCCGCGGCCGGCCTCCTGGCCAGCGCCGCCGCCAGCGCGCAAACCACCATGCGCATCGGCCTGCAAGACGACCCCGATGTGCTCGACCCCGCGCGCGCCCGCACCTTCGTCGGCCGCATCGTGTTCGCCTCGCTGTGCGACAAGCTGGTCGACATTTCGCCCGACCTGAAGTTCGTGCCGCAGCTGGCCGAATCCTGGAAGACCGCCGACGACGGCCTCAGCCTGACTCTCACGTTGCGCCAGGGCGCGTTCTATCACGACGGCACGCCCATCGACGCGGCCTCGGTCAAGGCCAACCTGGACCGCGCCATGACCCTGCCCGACAGCAACCGCAAGAGCGAGCTGGCCTCGGTCGCCAGCGTCGAGGCGCCGGACGCGCGCACCGTGGTGCTGCGCCTGAAGGCGCCCGACGCCTCGCTGCTGTCGCAGTTGTCCGACCGCGCCGGCATGATGCTGTCGCCCGCCACCTTCGAGCAGGACCCGGGCCGCAAGCCGGTGTGCTCGGGCCCCTACAAGTTCAAGGAACGGGTGCAGAACGACCGCATCGTGCTGGAACGCTTCGACCAGTACTGGGACAAGCAGGACTACCATTTCGACGAGGTGGTCTTCACGCCCATGCCGGACACCACGGTGCGCCTGAACAACCTGCGCGCCGGCGGCCTGGACATCATCGAGCGGGTCGCGCCCAGCGACGTGAAGACCGTCAAGGAAGACCCCAACCTGCGGCTGGCCCCCGTCACCGGGCTGGGCTACCAGGCGATCTCCATCAACATCGCCAACGGCGCGCGCGCCGACACGCCGCTGGCCAAGGACAAGCGGGTGCGCCAGGCGCTCGACCTGGCGATCGACCGCGACGTGATCAACCAGGTGGTGGGCGAAGGCATGTTCCAGCCGGCCTACCAGCCCTTCCCGCCCGCCAGCTTCGCCTACGACAAGTCGGTCGAGCGCAGCGGGCGCGACCCCAAGAAGGCGCAGGAACTGCTCAAGCAGGCCGGCCATGACCGCGTCAAGTTCGAGCTGACCTACGGCAACAACACCACCATGCAGCAAGTGTTCGAGCTGGTGCAGGCCATGGGCGCGGAAGCCGGCTTCGACATTTCCCTGCGGCCGCTGGAATTCGCCTCGCTGCAATCGGCGCTGCCGCGCGGCGATTTCCAGGTCGGGCAGACCGGCTGGTCCGGGCGCGTCGACCCCAGCGGCAACATCTACCAGTACATCACCTGCAAGGGCAGCCTGAACGACGGCAAGTACTGCGACGCCGGCATGGACAAGCTCATGGAAGAAGCGCGCAGCGTGGCCGACGAGGCCAAGCGCCGCGAGCTGTATGCGCAGGCCATGCAGAAAATGCAGGAGGACGACCCGCGCATCTACCTGTTCTACCTGCCGTGGATCTTCGGCACGCAGGCCAAGGTGCAGGGCTTCGTGCCCTACCCCGACGGCCTGATCCGCCTGAAGGGTGTGACGGTGGCCGGCAAATGAGCATCGATTCCGGCTACCGCATGTTCACCACCCGGCCCGAGATCCTCGGCACTTTCGGCGTGGTGACCTCGACCCACTGGTTGGCCAGCGGCGCCGGCATGGCGCTGCTCGAACGCGGCGGCAACGCCTTCGACGCCGCGGTGGCGGCGGGCTTCGTGCTGCAAGTGGTGGAGCCGCACCTGGTGGGACCGGCCGGCGAAGTGCCGGTGGTGTTCCACTCGGCGCGCACCGGGCGCACCGAAGTGCTGTGCGGGCAAGGCCCCACGCCGGCGGGCGCCACGCTGGAGCACTACCGCTCGCTGGGCCTGGACCTGATCCCCGGCAACGGCCTGCTGCCGGCCGTCATCCCGGGCGCCTTCGACGCCTGGATGTTGCTGCTGCGCGACCACGGCACGCTGCGCGTGCGCGACGTGCTGGAGCCGGCCATCTATTACGCCGAGCACGGCCACGCGCTGATGCCGCGCATCGCCAACACCATCGCCGGGCTGCGCGACTTCTTCGCGACCCACTGGCCCACCACCGCGCAGGTGTACCTGCCGGACGGCGCCGCGCCGCAGGCCCGCAAGCTGTTCCGCAACCCCTGGCTGGCCGAGACCTGGCGCCGCGTGCTGCGCGAGGCCGAAGCCGCCGGCGGCGACCGCGAACGGCAGATCGACGCGGCGCGCGACGCCTTTTATCGCGGCTTCGTCGCCGAGGCCATCGACCGCTATGCCAGCCGCACCGAAGTCATGGACGAGAGCGGCGCGCCGCACCGCGGCGTGCTGACCGCGCAGGACATGGCCGGCTGGTCCGCCAGCTACGACGCGCCGGCCACCTACGACTACCACGGCTACACCGTGGCCAAGGCCGGCGCCTGGAGCCAGGGGCCGGTGTTCCTGCAGACCCTGGCGCTGCTCAAGGGCCTGGACCTGCAGCAGCCCGGCCCCAACGGCGCCGAGTTCATCCACCGCATCACCGAGGCGATGAAGCTGGCCTTCGCCGACCGCGAAGCCTATTACGGCGACCCGGCTTTTACCTCCGTGCCGCTCGAGCACCTGCTGTCGGACGCCTACAACGACCAGCGCCGCGCCCTGATCGGCCAGCTCGCCTCGCACGACTTGCGGCCCGGCCGCGTGCCCGGCTACGAGGCCCAGGTGGACCGCGTCATGGCCGTGCTGGCGCGCCTGTCCAGGGTCACGCCGGTGGGCGCGCCCGGCAGCGAACCCACGCTGGCCGACATGCGCGCCTCCGCCAAGCGCGGCGACACCACGCACGTCGACGTGATCGACCGCTGGGGCAACATGGTGTCGGCCACGCCGTCGGGCGGCTGGCTGCAGTCCTCGCCGGTCATTCCGGGGCTGGGGTTCCCGCTGAACACGCGGGCCCAGATGTTCTGGCTCGAGCCCGGCCTGCCCTGCACGCTGGCGCCCGGCAAGCGCCCGCGCACCACGCTGACGCCCTCGCTGGCGCTGCGCGACGGCCGGCCCTACATGGTGTTCGGCACGCCCGGCGGCGACCAGCAGGAACAGTGGCAGCTGCTGCTGTTCCTGCGCCACGTGCACCATGGCCTGAACCTGCAGGAAGCCATCGACCAGCCCATGTCGCACACCCTGCACTTCCCCTCGTCGTTCTACCCGCGCGACCGCAAGCCGGGCCACTTGGCAGTGGAGGCATCGTTCGGCGCGGAAACCATCGCGGACCTGCGCGCGCGCGGCCACGTCATCGAGGAAGAACCGCAGTGGTCCATCGGCCGCCTGACCGCCGCCGCCCGCGACCCCGACGGCCTGCTGCACGCCGCCGCCACGCCGCGCCTGATGCAGGCGTACGCGGTGGGACGCTGAACGCCGGCTGCGGGCGTCTGGTTGCCCCAAGCCCAAGGTGTCTGACACCCTTGCAGGGTGTCAGACACCTTCCGAAGTTGAGACAGCCGTCGCCGCCTCGGTGTCAGACACCCGACGGGTGTCTGACACCTGCCGATATCGGAAAAGGAATGTCCGTGCCAGCACCTCTGCCCCCCGTGACCATCGCCCGTCTGGGCGTCGATGACGTCAATGACGCTGTGGTAGCGGCGTTTGCGCGCCTGCTGCCACAACTGTCGCAAAGCGCTCCCGCCTTGACACGTCCCGACCTGCTGGAGATCGTGGGCGCGCCAGGCAACGATGTCTTCGTGGCGATCGCGGCCGCCGATGGCAGGATCGTGGGAACCCTGACGCTGGTGCACTTTCGCATTCCCACCGGCGTGCGGGCGTGGATCGAGGATGTGGTCGTCGACAGCCAGGCGCGCGGCCTGGGCGCGGGCGCAGCGCTGACACACGCAGCCATCGCGCGCAGCCGCGAACTGGGCGCCAGGTCGCTGGACCTGACCTCGAACCCGGCAAGACAGGTCGCGCATCGGCTGTATGAATCCAGCGGTTTCCGCCTGCGGGATACGCGGGTATATCGATATCAGCAAACGTCTTGAACTGCGTGGCCTGCCCCCGGAGTTGCGGCGAATCATGACCCATCTTCCGACGGTGTCAGACACCCGAGTTGCCAGACGCCTGCCGAAATTGCGACCGTCGCCGCCACCTCGGTGTCAGACACCCGACGGGTGTCTGACACCTGCCGACCTGCCGATATCGGAAGCGCTTTCCAGGTGTCAGACACCCTGCGGGTGTCTGACACCTTCCTTCCGGACGGCTCACCCCCGCTTGACGTAATCCGGATACCGCTCGCAGATCTCGTCCACCTGGCTCAGCGTGCCGGACAGGTGCTCGCGCAGGGCCTCCTGCGCGCCGGCGACGTCGCGGCGGGCGATAGCGTCGACGATGCGCTGGTGGTCGCGCAGGATGCGCTCGGCCTTGCCGGTTTCGGGCAGGTGCAGGCGGCGCAGGCGGTCGACGTGGCCGCTGTAGCGCTGCTCCAGTTCCCACAGCCCCGCCACCCCGGCGGCCTGGTGCATTTCGCGGTGGAAGGCGCGGTCGGCATCCAGGAAACCCTGGTAGCGGTCGGCGCCCTGGTTGGCGCGCTGCATGTCGATATGCGCGCGCAGGCGCTCGACCAGCGCGGGGTCGTCGCGCTCGGCCAGCACGCGCACGATCTCCAGCTCCAGCGAGCGGCGCAGGAAGTGCGCCTGGCGCGCGGCGGCGATATCGATGCGGCTGACCGCGGTGGTGTGCTGCGGATAGATGTCCACCAGTCCTTCGTCGCGCAACTGGCTCAGCGCATCGCGGATCGGCGTCTGGCTCAGGCCGAAGGCTTCGGCCAGTTCGCCGCGCGCCAGGGCGGCGCCGGGCTTGAGGTCCAGCGACACGATCAGCGCGCGCAGTTTCTCGAAGACCTGCGGCGCGGCGTGGCGCGAGCGGTCCAGGCTCAGGTCGGCGGGCAAGGCGGACAACGAGGACATGGGCATTCTGGCGACGTGGAGAACCGGCATTGTAACGGTGGGCTGCTGCATTGACGTACTAATATATTAGTGTTTTAATCCGTCGACCCTCAACCGAGCCGCTTTCCATGACCCGTTCCTACGACGACCTGCGCAGCGCCCGCTGGATGGCCCACGACGACCTGCGCTCCTTCGGCCACCGCTCGCGCATGATGCAAATGGGCTATGGCCCGCAAGACTGGGCCGGCCGCCCGGTGATCGCCATCATCAACACCTGGTCCGACCTGAACCCCTGCCACAGCCATTTCAAGCAGCGGGTCGAGGACGTCAAGCGCGGCGTGTTGCAGGCCGGCGGCTTCCCGGTGGAACTGCCGGCCATCTCGGTGTCGGAATCGTTCGTCAAGCCCACCACCATGCTGTACCGCAACTTCCTGGCCATGGAGACCGAGGAACTGCTGCGCAGCCACCCGGTCGACGGCGCGGTGCTGATGGGCGGCTGCGACAAGACCACGCCGGGCCTGATCATGGGCGCCATCAGCGCCAACCTGCCCTGCGTCTACCTGCCGGCCGGCCCCATGCTGCGCGGCAACTGGAAGGGCAAGGTGCTGGGCTCGGGCTCGGACGCCTGGAAACTCTGGGACGAGCGCCGCGCCGGCAATATCACCAAGCAGGACTGGACCGAGGTCGAAGGCGGCATCGCGCGCAGCCACGGCACCTGCATGACCATGGGCACGGCCAGCACCATGACCGCCATCGCCGAAGCCATCGGCCTGACGCTGCCGGGCGCCTCGTCGATTCCGGCGGCCGACGTGAACCACATGCGCATGTCGGCCGAATGCGGCCGCCGCGTGGTCGGGATGGTGTGGGAAGACCTCACCCCGCAGCGCATCCTGGCACGCGCCTCGTTCCAGAACGCCATCAACGTCGCCATGGCGATGGGCTGTTCCACCAATGCCATCGTGCACCTGGTGGCCATGTCGCGCCGCGCCGGCTGCGCGGTGGACCTGGCGGACTTCGACGCCGCCAGCCGCAAGGTGCCGGTCATCGCCAACATCCGGCCCAGCGGCGACACCTACCTGATGGAAGACTTCTACTACGCCGGCGGCCTGCCCGGCCTGATGTCGCGCCTGGCCGATGCGCACCTGGACCTGTCGGCCCGCACCGTGACCGGCCGCACGCTGGGCGAGAACATCGCCGGCGCGGCGGTCTACAACGACGACGTGATCCGCCCGCTGGACCGCGCCATCTACCAGGAAGGCGCGCTGGCCGTGCTCAAGGGCAACCTGGCGCCGGACGGCTGCGTGATCAAGCCCAGCGCCTGCGCGCCGCGCTTCCTGCAGCACACCGGCCCGGCGCTGGTGTTCGACGACTACCCCAGCATGAAAGCCGCGGTCGAGGACGAGAACCTCGACGTCAGCGCCGACCACATCCTGATCCTGCGCAACGCCGGCCCGCAGGGCGGCCCCGGCATGCCCGAATGGGGCATGCTGCCGATCCCGGTGAAGCTGGTGAAACAGGGCGTGCGCGACATGCTGCGCCTGTCCGATGCCCGCATGAGCGGCACCAGCTACGGCGCCTGCATCCTGCACGCCGCGCCGGAAGCCTATGTGGGCGGCCCGCTGGCGCTGGTGCGCACCGGCGACCTGGTCACGGTGGACGTGCCGGCGCGCCGCATCCACCTGAACGTCAGCGACGCCGAACTGGCCGCGCGCCGCGCCGCCTGGACGCCGCCGCCCAAGCGCTATGAGCGCGGCTACGGCTGGATGTACGCGCAACACATCCTGCAAGCCAACGACGGCTGCGACTTCGATTTCCTGGAAACCGGCTTCGGCGCGCCCGTGGCCGAGCCCGACATTTTCTGACCCTGCCCGACCCGCTTCCGAGACCGCCATGACCACCCTGTCCGACGCCACCCGCGCCCGCCTGGCCGCCGTCAGCACCGCCACGCTGTGCACCGCGCTGTTCAAGCGCGGCCTGCGCAACCAGTTCATCCAGGACGTACGTCCGCTGCATGCGGGGCTGCCCAACATGGTCGGGCCGGCCTATACGCTGCGCTACATCCCCGCGCGTGAAGACCTGAACCCGATCCAGGTGTTCGAAGACCCCCGCCATCCGCAGCGCGTCGCCATCGAGGCCTGCCCGGCCGGCGCCGTGCTGGTGATGGACAGCCGCAAGGACGCGCGCGCCGCCTCGGCCGGCTCCATCCTGGTCACCCGCCTGATGAAGCGCGGCGTGGCGGGCGTGGTCACCGACGGCGGCTTTCGCGATTCCCCGGAGATCGCCCGGCTCGGCATTCCGGCGTATCACCAGCGGCCTGCGGCGCCCACCAACCTGACCCTGCACCAGGCGCTCGACCTGAACGTGCCGATCGGCTGCGGCGACGTGGCGGTGTTCCCCGGCGACATCGTGGTGGGCGACGCCGAGGGCGTGGTGGTGATTCCCGCCGGCATCGCCGACGAGATCGCGCGCGAGGCCGAGGAAATGACCGCCTTCGAGGACTTCGTCACCAGCGAAGTGCTGGCCGGCCGCGGCATCGCCGGCCTGTACCCGCCCACCGACCCCGCCACGCGCGAGCGCTACGCCGCCTGGCGCGCGCAGCACGGGCGCTGACGGCGACGCCGCGCCCGCCCCATAACCCAGAGAGGAGACACCCCATGAACCCGATCCGACGGCGCCACCTGGCGCTGACCCTGGCCGCGGCCGCGCTGGCCGCTGGCGGCCTGCCGGCCCAGGCGGCCGACTGGCCCGCCGACAAGCCTATTTCCTACGTGGTGCCGTTCACCGTGGGCGGCTCCACCGACGTGGTCGGCCGCATGCTGGCGCAGAAACTCGGCGAACGGCTGCACCAGAGCGTAGTGGTCGAGAACAAGCCCGGCGCCGCCGGCGCCATCGGCGCGGCCTACGTGGCCAAGGCGCCGGCCGACGGCTACACGCTGTTCGGCGGCACCATCAGCACCCACGCCATCAACGCCAGCCTGTACAAGAACCTGCGCTACGACCCGGTCAAGGATTTCGAGCCCGTCTCGCTGGTGGCGACGCTGCCCAACGTGCTGCTGGTCGATCCCAACCTGGGCGTCGACTCGGTGGCCGACCTGATCGCCCTGCTCAAGCGCGATCCGTCCAAGCGCACCTTCGCGTCGTCCGGACCGGGCACGTCGACCCACCTGGCCGGCGAACTGTTCGCCGACACTATCGACGTGCCGCTCACGCACGTGCCCTACAAGGGCACGCCGCCCGCCATGGTGGACGTGTCCTCCGGCGCGGTGACCTTCATGTTCGACCAGATGACCGCGGCGCTGCCGCTGCTGCAGAACGGCAAGCTCAAGCTGCTGGCGGTCACCACGCCGCAGCGCATCGCGCTGGCGCCCGATACGCCCACCATGGAAGAGGCCGGCGTGCACGGCTTCCAGATGGCGTCGTGGCAGGCCGTGTACGCGCCCAAGGGCACGCCCAAGCCCGTCGTCGACCGGCTCTCGCAAGAGATCGCCGCCATCCTCAAGGAACCCGACGTGCAAGAGAAGCTGGGCAAGACCATGGGCATGCAGCTGGTCGGCAGCAGCCCCGAAGCGCTGCGCGACCTGATGGCCAGCGAAATCCCGCGCTGGGCCGAAGTCGTGCGGAAGTCCGGCGCGCAGGTGGATTGACGCACCGGGCGGCCAGGCAGGACATCAGGTGTCAGACACCCGTGGGGTGTCTGACACCTACGGCCGCAGGGGCATGGCGGAGGTGTCGGACACCTGCGGCCGCAGAGGCATGGCGGGTGGTGTCAGACACCCCTGGGTGTCTGACACCTGACAATCCCTGTTCCGCGCGGCCCCCTCTTCTTTAGAGTTGCGGCGCGGGCATCGTGGGGAACGGCTCGGTGTCCGCGTGCACGTCGCGCCAGGCCTCGGCCAGCCGGTCGGCGCGATAGAAGGCCACGCCGGGGCGGCGTCCCAGGTCGCGCAGGAAGTCGGCCACCATGCGGGCGCGCGGCAGCCGGCTGGACCCGACGTCGCCGCGGGTATGCAAGGTCAGGTTGACATAGCCGCCGGCGCAGTACTGCGCGTCGGCCTCCTCCGCCCAGGCCTTGGCGACGCGGGCGTGCGTGTGGCGCTGGCTGTAGAACTTGGCGTCGCTCAGGTAATCGAACACCGGCAGCTCCACCAGCGCCGCGCCGCCTTGCGCCATCACATACGGCGTGTCGTCGTCCTGCGCGCTGCTGTCGTAGCCATAGCCCGCCTGCGCCAGGGCCGGCAAGGCGGCTTGCGTGACCAGCCCGTTGGCGGCCCGCCAGCCCCGCGGCGCGGCGCCGGTCAGGCGCGCCAGCGCTTCGCGGTCGCGCGCCAGCTGGTCCAGCGTCTCCGGCGCGCCGGCCTGGGCGCGCACATAGCCGCGTACCGCCACTTCGTGGCCGCCATCCAGCATGGCCTGCAACAAGTGGGGATGCTGGGCGATGTCGGCCGGCATTACGAAGAAGGTGGCGTGGGCGCCGTTCTCCGCCAGCGCGTCGAGCAGTCGCCACAGGCCTTCGCGCGCGCCGTAGCGGCCATAGGAATAGCGGCCGAACAGGCCCGCGCTGCCAGCTTCCTGCGCATCGATGGCCGCCACGTCAACGTTGACGCCCACCACCACCGGACACGCGACCAGTCGTTCGGTCTTGCTCATACGCGCACCTCTTCATAGCTGTGGGGGTCGGCCGCGACCCATTGCTGGATCTCGGACAGCGTGGCGAAATGCACGCCCGCGTGGCGCTGGATGTAGCGCAGGGTTTCTTCCACCGCGCGCACGCGGCTGGGCGTGCCCGAGCCCCAGCCGGCGCGCGGATGCACGGTCAGCATGAAGAAGCCGCCCTGCGCATAGCGCGCGTCGAATTCCGCCTGCCATTGCTCGACCACTTCGGACACCGGCGTCATCGAGAAATTGAAGAACGGGAAATCGTCCAGGCTGTAGGTGTTGTTGGGAATCTCGACCATGGTCCGCCCGGCGCCCAGGTCCAGCATGTACGGCGTGTCGGCGTCCTTGTCGCTGCTGTCGTACTGGTAGCCCAGCTCGTGCAGCACCGGCAGCGTCACGCTGGTCTTCTGCCCCGACGGCGATCGCCAGCCGCGCGGCGCCTGGCCCAGCAAGTCGCCCAGGATGCCGTGCGTCAGTTTCAGGCGCCGCGTTTCCTCGGCGGGCTCGAACAGCGTGCCCTCGTGCACATAGCCGTGCGCGCCGATCTCATGCCCGGCGCGCTGGATGTCGCGGATCGATCCGGGCGAACACTGCGCGTCGTAGCCCGGCACGAAAAAGGTCGCCGGGATGCCCAGGCGCTGGAGCATGTCCAGGTGGCGCGGCACGCCGCGCCGCGCCGAATAGCGGCCGGCCGAATGCATGCCGAAGGGCTCCAGGCCCTTGCCGACCTCATTGCCGGTGCCGTCGAAATCGACGGTATAGGCGACCAGGCAGCGGGCCTGGCCCGGCCAGGCGGGCTCGGCCGTGCGCGGCGCCCGTCCGGGCAGGCGCAGGCCGCGTGTCAACAGGGGTTGGGACATGGCGGTTCCTCTCAGTCTGCAAACCCGTAGGTGGTGAAGGCGGGATCGACGGCCGGCAGCGCGGCCACTTCCATTTCCGCGTCGGCCGGACGCAGCACCACGGTGGCGACCGTGGCGCTCAGGTTGCTGGCCAGGTTCATGCGCGGCGGCCGGCATACCGACCAAGGCGACGCGTAGTCGTCCAGCAGGGCGGCCTTGACTTCGGCCACGCCGATCCGCCCCAGGTGCGGCCGCAACAGCGCCTTGACGCGCATGTCGCGATACAAGGTGTCCGGCGTGGAGGCGATGCCGGCGTCCTTCAGCTTGCCCAGCGCGACCGGGCTTACCCAATGATTGGCGTGCACCAGCAGGCCGTCCTCGTCGCGCACCAGGAAGGTCTCGTCGGGCGCGCACTCGAAATTCAGCGCCACGCCGCCGCGATGGCTGATCATCATGTTGTTCGAGCCCGACTTCGGCGTCACGTAGGCGGCGCGCATGGCCAGCGCCAGGTGCTCCTGTTCGAGTATCTTGCGGCGGATCAGCGGCAGCGGCACGCCCACGCGCTGGTAATCCAGGCTGGACTCCAGGAAATTGGCGGTCAGGCCGATGCCGGCCGCGTTCAGGCCCGAGCGGCCCAGCGCGCCGGCCTCGGTGAAAGTCAGGATGTCCGGGCCGTCATCGCGGCGGATGCGCAGCACCACGGCGGTCTCGGCGCATTCGTATTTCCAGTCCCAGTTTTGCGCATGCACCAGCACGCCGCCGGCGGCGGCCTGCGGCAGCACGATCACGCCGGTGCAGCCGTCCAGCTCGCCGGCCCCGATCAGCCGCTCGCGCAGCGCGGGGCTGGCCGCCAGCTTGAGGATCTCGGTGCGCGCGTTGAGCAGCACCACGTCGTCGAACGGCACGTCGGCGCCCGCCGCGATGCCGCGCATCTCGGCCACATGGGCGGCGTCGAATTTTTCCATCACGGGCAGGTAGTCGCGCACCACCGCCGCCAGCGACGCGCGGTCCAATTCCAGCGCCTGCAATTGCGCGGTGTAGTGGCCGATGCCCTTGTGGATGCGCTCGGCGGCCTGCCGGCCGTATTGCCGGCCGCGCGCCTCGGGCGGCCCCGCGACTTCGATAAGAGGAAACGCTGCAGTCATGTTGCTCCTTGGTTGGCCTCGTCCGCGCCCATGCGGGCCGGGACGCGATTCAGATCAGCTTGGCGCGGCGCAGCAGTTCGCCGGACGCCTCATAGGTCTGCCGCGCATAGGCGGCGAAATCCTGCGGATTGCGGTACCACTCGGGCTGGTTCAGCGTCGCCAGCACCCGCTCGATGGCGGGCTCGGCCATGGCGCGGCGGAACGCCTGGTGCAGTGCCTGCACGATGGCGGGCGGGATGCCCTTGGGCCCGAGCAGCCCCATGGGCGCCGACAGCACCAGGTCGTAGCCCTGCTCGGTGGCGGTGGGCACCTCCGGCCAGGCCTTGAAGCGCGCCGCGCCCAGCGCCCCCAGCAGCCGCAGCCTGCCGCTCTGGATGTAGGGCACGTAGGTGCCCACCGAGTCCATCACCACGTCCACGTAGCCGCCCATCAGCGCGGTCGCCATGTCGGCGCCGCTCTTGAAGGGGATATGCTGGAAGCGTACGCCGTACTGCTCCTGGAAGGGCACCATGGTGACCGGCACCAGCGTGGTGGGGTCGCCCGCGGCATACTGGACCTGGCCCGGCCGCTCCTTGCCGGCCCGCATGAAATCGGCGAACGACTGCAGCGGCGAATCGGCGCGCACCACGGCGCAGAACTCCAGGCTGGTCATGCCGATCACATAGGTGAAGTCGTCCAGCGGCGAAAAGCCGATCTTCGGCTCCAGCCAGGGCGCGCGGAAGGTGGAGCCGGTCGACATGGCCAGCGTGTAGCCGTCCGGGCGCGCCCGCGCCACCAGGCTGGCCGACAGGTTGCCGCCAGCGCCCGGCTTGTTCTCGATGATGACCGGCTGCCCCAGGTGCGGCGCGGCCGCCTGGCTCAGCACCCGCATATATTGGTCGACCGAGCCGCCCGCGCCGAACGGGCAGAACAAGGTCACCGGCCGCGCCGGGAAATCCTGGGCGCCGGCGGCGCGGCCCACCAGGCCGAGCGCGGCGCCCGCGCCCAGGGCCTGCAGCGCGCGGCGCCGCCCGCGTGAAACTGGACTTTGCATGACGAGTCTTCCTGTCGAAAAGGAATGCCGACACAGCCCGGCGGCCCGGCGAGCCTGCGCGCCGCGGCCCCGGACGGTGGCGCGCTACGACGGCTTGATATTGCCGGCCTTGACCAGCCGGCCCCACTTGGCCGACTCCTGGGCGATGAAGGCGGCCATTTCGTCGGGCGTGGTGTACTGGGTTTCCAGGCCGCCGAGCTTCAGGTTGTCGAAGGCCGGCGAGGCCAGCGTCTGCTTGACCGCCTGGTTCAGCGCCTGCACGGCGGCCGGCGAAGTGCCGGCCGGCGCCATGATGCCGCCCCAGCCGATCGCCACGATGCCCGGGAAGCCGCTTTCGGCGATGGTGGGCACGTCGGGCAGCACGGGCGAGCGCTCGGCTCCGGTGGTGGCCAGCGCAATGACCTTGCCGGCGCGGATATGCGGCAACTGGTTGATCACCGTGTCCATCAGCACCGGGAACTGGCCGCCCAGGAAATCGCCCACCGCCGCCGAGGCGCTGCGGTACGGCACGCCCGGCATGGTCAGCTTGGCTTCGCTCTTGAGCAATTCGGTGGCCAGGTGGCTGGAACTGCCGTTGGCCGTGATGCCGTAGAAGTACTTGCCGGGATTGGCGCGCACGAGCGCGACCAGGTCCTGGAAGTTCTGCGCCTCGAAGTCGGGCCGCACCACCAGCACGTTGTTGTACTTGCACACCAGCGAGACCGGCGCGAAATCCTTCTCGGGGTTGTACGGCAAGTCCGGATACAGAAACTGATTGACGGTGTGCGTGCCGGTGATCGCGAACAGCAGCGTGTGGCCGTCAGGATCGGCCCGGGCCACCGCCTGCGCGCCGATGATGCCGGCCGCGCCGGGCATGTTCTTGACCACGACGTTGTGAGCCAGGTGCTCGGCCAGCCCCTTGGCGGCCACGCGCGCCACCACGTCCGTGCCGGCGCCCGGCCCGCCCGGCACCACCAGCTCGATCGGCTTGGAGCCCGGATAGGCCGCGCCCTGTGCCTGCGCGCGCCCGGCGCCCAGGCCCGGCAGCAACAGCGCCGAGCCGGCCGCCATGCCGCCCGCCAGCAGGCGGCGGCGCCTGGATGAAAAACCGGCCGCGGCCGTGTGCCTGTCGTACTGCGTCGACATTGTCTCCCCCTTGCCGCGCCAGCGCGGCGTCGATTTGTGGTCAGGAGACTTTGCAGGACTTCGCTAGGAAAGTAAATCTAGAATAAATTTCTGCTGTATAAAGTATTTCTTTATAAACCGCCACACGGCAAAGATCCGGCCATGAGCAGTATTCGCGTCCTGCGCAGCTTCATTGAAGTGGCCCGCTGCGGCTCGTTCGCGGCGGCGTCGGAACACGTATCGCTGACGCCGGCCGCGGTCGGGCTGCAGATCCAGAGCCTGGAAAACGACCTGGGCTATCCCCTGTTCGACCGCGTCGGCAAGAGCATCACGCTGAACCAGCGCGGCCATCGGCTGGTGCCGCGCGTGCAGCAGTTGCTGATGCAGTACGACGCGCTGCGCCTGCAGGAACCCGACCCCAAGGACCTGGCCGGCTCGATCAAGGTCGCGTCCATCGCCACCTCCATGAGCATGGTGGTCAAGGCCGTGCTGCGCATCCGCAAGCAGTATCCGCGCCTGGCGGTCGAGCCCGGCATCAGCTATTCGGGCGACCTGGTCTCGCGCGTGAAGGAAGGCGAGCTGGACGCCGCCGTGTCGGTGAAGAACGCGCACAAAGTGCCGGCCGGCGTGCTGTGGACGCACCTGTACCGCGAGCCGCTGGTCTTCATCGCCAGCAAGCAGGCCGCCGCCCGCCCCGCCATCGAGGCCCTGCTGGCCAGGCGCCTGTTCCTGCGCGTGTCGCGCAGCTCCAACACCGGCACCCTGATTGACGAGTTCATGCGGCGCCGCCACCTGAAGGCCGGCGAGTTCCTGGAAATGAACGCCATGCGCACCATCGTGGACATGGTCAAGGAAGACATGGGCGTCACCATCCTGCCGCTGCCGCGCGGCACCGGCTGGGACCGCGACCCGGACCTGCATGTGATCCGCTTCGACGACCCCACCGCGCATCGCAGCATCGGCCTGTTCGAGAACGAAAGCCGCAGTTTCCTGAGCAGCGTGCTGCGCCAATACCTGCTGGAGGAACTGGCCCGCGACGACGCGGGCCAGCCGTGAAGAGCCTGATCGCCCTCATCTCGGTGTCAGACACCCATGGGTGTCTGACACCCCCGGACACCCCCGTCCCGTCAGGTGTCAGACACCCTGCGGGTGTCTGACACCGCCGGATACTTCCGGCCATCCGCCGCCGTCTCGCCAGGGTGTCTGGCACATCCCGGCCCCGCCGCTAGGCGGCCCCCGGCGCGGGCAGCCGGCCCAGCACGCGCTCCAGCGTCATGCCGATGGCCAGCACGCGGCGGTCCGCGCCCGGCAGGCCGTCGATTTCCAGCCCCACCGGCAGGCCGCCCGCGGACAACCCTGCCGGCAGCGCCAGCCCCGGCAGGCCGGCATTGCTGCCGGGGTCGGTATTGCGGATCAGCCGCTCGAAATTGGCCGGGCTGCTGGCCTCGGGATTCGCCGGCATGGGCAGGATCGGCACCACCGGAAACAACAGCCCGTCCAGGTAATGCCGCTCGAAGGTCTCGCGATACGTGTCGAGCAGCGCCGCGCGGCCGCCGGCCATGGCGGCGCGATACGCCGGCAGGACGTCGACCAGCGTGCCGTCCGGCGCCGGCAGCTTGCCCGGCGCCACCATCGTGCGGAAGATCGCCTGCACGTCCGGGCTGGCAATCTGCGCCAGCACGTCGTCGAACGACACGCCGGTGCCATGCTCGCGCAGGTAGCGCGCCAGGTCGACCCGCTGCTCGTGGATGGCCACCGGCATGCTCACCGCCGCGTTGCGCGCGGCCAGTTCGGGCATCTGCACTTCGACCAGTTGCACCCCGGCGTGGGCCAGCCGCGCCAGCGCCCGGCCGGCCACGGCCCCGACCTCGGCGTCCAGGTCGCGCCAGAAATAATCGGGCAGGCCCAGGCGGATCCGTGCCGCGGGCGGCGCCTCGTCCACCGGCGGCTCGCCGCTCAGCACCGCGTCCAGCAGCACCAGGTCGGCCATGTCGTTGGCCATGGGGCCGGGAGTGTCGCGCGTGTGGGAAATGGGCGTGATGCCGTCGCGCGGATAGCGGCCGATGGTGGGCCGCAGGCCCGTGCCGCCATTGAAGGACGACGGCACCCGCACCGAGGCCCCTGTGTCGGTGCCCAGCGCCGCCGGCACCAGACGCGCGCCCACGGCCGCCCCGCTGCCGGCCGACGAGCCGCCCGCGATGCGGGCCGGGTCATAGGCATTGCGCACGCCCACCACGCCGGGCACATGGAATGCGGTGTTGTAGCCGGACGAGCCGAACGCCAGTTCGTGCATATTCGCCTTGCCGACGATCACCGCGCCGGCGTCGCGCAGGCGGCGCACCACCGGCGCGTCGGCGGCGGGCCGGAAATCGCGCAGCGCGGGCGTGCCGGCCGTGTTGGGCAGGCCCGCGACGTGGATATTGTCCTTGATGGCGATGGGCACGCCATCCAGCGGCAGGCCGGCCTGGCCGGCGCGCCGGCGGCTGTCGCAGGCACGCGCCTGGGCCAGCGCGCCTGCTTCGTCCACCGTAATGAAGGCGTTCAAGGCCGCGTGCGCGCGCATGCGCTCCAGGTAGGCGCGCGTCAGCGCCTCGCTGCTGGCGGCGCCCTGGCTGACCAGGCGCGCCGCCGCGACGGCGGTCAAGGTGTTCAGGTCGGGCAACGGGCGGTCGGTATGGCGCATGGCGGGTCTCCTGGAAGCCGGCGCGCGCCGGCCCGGCCATTCTAGGTACGCGGCGCGCCGGCCGGTATCCTCAATCCTGAGGAGGCCGGTCCCCCGCCAGCCAGCGCGCCGCCAGCGCGGTGCGGTTGGCGCAGTCGAGCTTTTCCATGGCGTGCTTCAGGTGCGTGCGCACGGTGGTGAACGCCATGCCCAGTTCCCGGGCGATCTCGCGGTCGCCGCGGCCCTGTGCCACCAGGCGCGCCACCTGCTGTTCGCGCGGGCTCAGGCACGCCGCCGCGCCGGCGCGCGCCGGCTCGTCGGCGGCCAGGGCCCGCGCGAAGTACGGCGCCAGCAGATCCAGCAGCCGCAGGTCGCGCTCGCTGAAATCCGCGACGCCCGCCGCGCGCCATAGCCGCAGATCGCCGACGTCGCGCCCGCACGCGTCGGCGAAATAGATATTGACGCCATGATGCAGGCCGTCGCGCGCCAGGAAATCGTTGTAGAACTCGGAATGCTCCAGCTCGCGCCGGCCCAGCGCCTCGTCGACCAGCGCGGCGCGGCGCAGCGGCCGCAGGCGGTGCGAGATCGGGTCGCGGAACTGGTAGCGCTCGTCGTAGGCGCGCAGGTTGGCGGGATTCATGTTGTGGCCGGCGCCGTCGACAAAGCGCCGCGCCGCGGCGTCCCAGCGGTACGACGCGCCGAACTGGCAGCGCAGCAGGCGGGCCATGCCCGGCAGCACCTGGGCCCGCAGGCCGGCGCGCGCGCCGCCGCCGCCGGCCAGGGCGTGGACGATGTCGGCCAGTTGCGCCAGTTCGCTGGCGCTCATGTCGTAGATGGCGGAAGGCATGGCGGCTCCTGCCCGCGACAGCGCGCGGCTGCGCCAGTGTCACATGGCCGGGCCGGCGGCGCTATACGTAGCGTTCCCGATATCCCACCGGCGACATCCCGCAGTACTTGCTGAATACATCGCGAAACGCCTTGGTGTCGCTGTAGCCGACCTCGTACATGACCTCGGCCACGCTCTTGCGTGAATTCTCCAGCTGCTTCTTGGCGGCCTCGATGCGGATGCGCTGCAGGTATTCGACGATGCTGTTGCCGGTGGCCTGGCGGAAGCGCCGCTCCAGCGTGCGGCGGCCCAGCGCGAAGCGGCCGGCCAGGCCTTCGACCGTGAGGCGCTCGGCATAGCGGGCCTCGATATATTGCTGCACCGCGCGCACCACCTCGTCGGCATGCGCCTTGTGACCGACGAACACCGAAAACGGCAGCTGGCTCTGGCGGCTCCAATCCAGCTGGAAGAACTTGGCGCACCAGATGGCGGTCTCGCGGTCGGTGTATTTCTCGATCAAGTGCAGCACCAGGTGGGCGGCCGAGAACGCCCCGCCGCTGGTGTACAGGCCCTGCTCAGCCAGCACGACCCGGTCGCTGACCCACTGCACCGCCGGGAACCATTGCGCGTACAGGCCCTGCGCCACCCAGTGCACCACCGCGCGGCGGCCGTCCAGCAGGCCGCCGGCCGCCGCCAGGGCGGCGCCCAGGCACAGGCAGGCGACTTCGCCGCCGCCCTTGTAATGGCGCACCAGCCAGTCGATCAGTTGCGGGTTGGCGGCCACCGCCTCGGGGCCCGCCGCCAGCAGCGGCGGCACCACGCAGATGTCCACCGTGCCGGCCTCGGCCAGCACGGCGTCGGCTTGCACGCTGATGCGGCCGTGGTCCAGCTGCACCTGCGGCGTGGCGGCCAGCAGCCGCACGTTGAAACAGGGCGGGCGGCCCTGCTCCTGCAAGTACTGGTTGGCCACCAGGAAGCCGTGCCGGGCGGTCTCCAGCGAGGCGATATTGGCCCCCACGGGCAGCAGGAAGGCGACGTTCTTCATGGCGCCAGCATAGCGCCACATGGCTGTCGCAATCCACCCGCAAGATTGTCGCAATTCCCCATCGGCAACGGGGGAATTTCCCGATACAGTAGTTGTCCGGCCACCCGCCGGCCCACCCAGGAGCATCGCCATGGAACAGTACGTAGACGGCTTCCTGCTTGCCGTCCCCAAAGACAAGCTGGACGCCTACAAGGCCATGGCCACCCTCGCCGGCCAGGTCTGGAAAGAGCACGGCGCGCTCGACTACCGCGAATGCGTCGGCGACGACCTCAACATGGATCCGAACTGCGCCAGCTTCACCGCCGCCGCGGGCGCGCGCGACGACGAGGTGGTGGTCTTCGCCTGGATCCTCTACCCCAGCAAGGCCGACCGCGACCGCATCAACGCCGCCGTCATGGCCGACCCGCGCCTGCACGAAGGGGCGGTGGAAGGCGTCTTCGAGATGCGCCGCATGGCCTGGGGCGGCTTCCGCACCCTGGTCGCGGCATAGCGCCGGGCGCCCGCGCAAAAAAAATCGCCGCCGCTGTCGATCCAGCGCCCGGCCGATCGTCGTACCCCTATAGCGGCCTGCCATCCCGGCGCCGCCCTATTGGAGCCCATCATGGCCACCGTCAAACCCATTCCCGACGACATGCACTCGCTGACCCCGCACCTGACCTGCGACGGCGCGGCCGAGGCCGTCAAGTTCTACGTCAAGGCATTCAACGCCGTCGAGCTGGCATGCCTGCCCACTCCCGACGGCAAGATCGCGCACGCCGCGGTGCGCATCGGCGACTCCACCCTGATGCTGTGCGACGCCTTCCCCGAATGGGGCGGTTTCGACCCCAAGGCCCTGAAAGGTTCGCCGGTGATCATCCACCTGTATGTCGAGGACGTGGACGCCACCGTGGCCCAGGCGGTGGCGGCGGGCGCCACCGTGACCATGCCGGTGACCGACATGTTCTGGGGCGACCGCTACGGCCAGCTGACCGATCCCTTCGGCCATCGCTGGTCGGTGGCCACGCACAAGCAGGACCTCACCCCCGAGCAGATCCAGGAAGCCATGCGCAATGCCCCGCCGTGCCCCGACATGGCCGGCAAGGGCCAATCATGAGCGGCGGCCAGACCATCACCACGTTCCTGTGGTTCGACGGCCAGGCCGAGGAAGCGGCCCGCTTCTATACCTCGGTCTTCAAGCATTCGCGGCTGGGCGACATCGTCCGCTACCCGGCGGGCGCGCCCGGCCCCGAAGGCGCGGTCATGACGGTCGCGTTCACCCTGAACGGCCAGGAATTCGTGGCCCTCAACGGCGGCCCGCATTTCAGCTTCACCCCGGCCATCTCGCTGGTGATCAACTGCCAGGACCAGGCGGAAGTCGATTACTACTGGGAACACCTGTCCACCGGCGGCCCGGGCGAACAATGCGGCTGGGTCCGGGACAAGTACGGCCTGTCCTGGCAGGTCGTGCCGGTGGCGCTGACCGGCATGCTCAAGCGCGCCGATCCCGCCGCGGCGGGGCGCATCATGAAGGCCGTGCTGGGCATGCGCAAGCTGGACCTGGCGGAGATCCAGCGGGCCTCGCAGGCGGCGTGACCGCCCGGTCGGCGGCGCGCGGCCAGGGCGGGCTTTGCGCAGCGGCAAGCCCGCCCCGGGTACGCGGCTTGAATCGGCGCCCGTAAACACCTAAGGTGTGCTATTGCTTCCGCACGACACCCGACCCGCCATGCCCGCCTCCGACCGCCCCCAGACCCTCGGCGAAGAAATCGCCAACAGCATCAGCCATGGCCTGGGCGCGCTGGGCGCCGTGGCGGCGGCGCCGCTGCTGATCATCGGCGCCACGCGCCGGGGCGATGCCGCGCTGATCGCCGGCGCGGCCGTCTTCGCGGCCAGCATGTGCCTGCTGTACCTCGCTTCCACGCTGTACCACGCCCTGCCGCGCGGGCGCGCCAAGCAGGTCTTCAACGTGCTGGACCACTCCGCCATCTACCTGCTCATCGCCGGCACGTACACGCCGTTCGCGCTCGGGCCGCTGCGCGGCCCCTGGGGCTGGACCCTGCTCGGCCTGGTGTGGGGCCTGGCGGCGCTGGGCGTGGCGCTCAAGGCCGCGCGGCGGCTCGACCGTCCGGCGGTCTCGCTGGCACTGTACCTGACCATGGGCTGGCTGGTGGCCATTGCCGTCGATCCGGTCCTCGAGCACGTGCCCGCCGGGGGCCTGTGGCTGCTGCTGGCCGGCGGCCTGGCCTACACCGGCGGCGTGCTGTTCTTCGTGTTCGACTCGCGCTGGCGCTACAGCCATTTCGTCTGGCACCTGTTCGTGCTGGCCGGCACGGCCTGCCACTTCTTCGCGGCGCTGTGGTACGCCGTGCCGCCCGCCTGACGTCCCTCAACCGCCGGCGGGCGCGAAATCGTAGCGCCGCACCTGTCCCCCGCCCGCGATAATGGCGCAGGCCTCGGGCACTTCCTCCCAGGCGCCCGGCAGTTCGGTCAAGGGCTCCGACAGCAGCATGTAGGTATCGTCGTCCAGCGCCGCGATGCGCGGCTCGTCGGGGTACAGCTGCTTCAGGTGGCGCACATCGGTGTTGTGGAACAGCGAGCGCGAATTCGCCTCGCTGGAATAGCGCACCGCGATCAGCCGCTGGCCGTCCAGCGCGCATACGGTCATGTTCAGCGGGTGCGCCACGCCATGGCGATGGCCCACCTCCTCCACCACCGCCGCCATGCGCTGCAGCGCCGGCAACGGATCCTTCTCCAGGCCGAAGCTCAGCGCCAGCAGGAACATCACCTCCGAATCGGTGGATCCCTCCAGCGACGGAAAGTACGACGGCGCAATATGCAGCATCAACTCGCGGCGCAGCAGCGGGTATTCGCGGATCAGGCCGTTGTGCACGAACAGCCAGCGGCCGTGCCGGAACGGATGGCAATTGGTCTCTTGCGCGGGCGTGTCGGTCGCCGCGCGGATGTGGGCCACGAACAGCGACGCCTTGATGGCGCGCGCCGCCTCGCGCAGGTTGCGGTCATTCCACGCCGGGTGAATGCTGCGGTAGCGGAACGGCGCCTCGTCCGGATCGCGCCCATACCAGCCCACCCCGAAGCCGTCGCCGTTGGTGGTGGTGGCGCCCAGGCGCGCATGCAGGCTCTGGTCTATCAGGGAATGCCGGGCCTTGAAAATCACGGTCTCCAGCTTCAGCGGACTGCCGGTATAAGCCATCCAGCGGCACATGGTGTTTCTCCCGCTTATTGTTCACTTTGCGTTTATATATGGATTTCAATAATTGAACTTTGCGTCTTACAACCAATTGACATAAAGAACGGCATTGCCCATGATGACGGGCAGCCGCCCTCCTCGGGCGACGGCCGCCGCATGGCGGCCCACGATAACCACAATACCGCGCCAGCCCGCACTGTGCGCGGCGATCACGGAGGCATGCCATGAACACCACTCCTCTCGACCCCGCGCGGCGGCGCCTGCTGGCCGGCGGCGCCGGCGCCCTGGCCGCCGCCGGGCTGGGCGCTGCCCCAGGCCTGGCGCGCGCCAGCGAAGCGGCAGCCAAGGAGGCCGCGCCGGCGGCCAAGCCGCTGCCGGCCTATGCCGCCTGGAAAGACGCGGACAGCGTCATCGTACACAGCGCCAACACCATCGAGACGCGCCGCGGCGCGTTCGGCGACGGGGTGGTCACGCCGTCGCGCGAACTGTATGTGCGCAACAACCTGCCGCCGCCGGACGCCTCCATTCTCGACGACCGCGACGCCTGGACGGTCGAGATCCAGGGCGTGAAGAATCCGCGCAGCTTCACCCTGGCCGAACTCAAGACGCTGGGCGTGGACACGATGGCCACCGTGCTGCAATGCTCGGGCAACGGGCGCGGCTTCTTCCCTCACAAGCCCAGCGGCACCAAATGGCAGGTCGGCGCGGCCGGCTGCGTGCTGTGGACGGGCATCCCGGTGCGCGCGCTGGTCGAGCAGCTGGGCGGCGTGGACGGCGACCTGAAATACATGACCGGCACCGGCGGCGAGAAGCTGCCCGAAGGCCTGGACCCCAAGACCCTCATGGTGGAACGCTCGGTGCCGCGCGAGGCCATGCAGGACGCGATGCTGGCCTGGGAGATGAACAACGAGCCGCTCAGCCTCGCGCATGGCGGGCCGCTGCGCCTGATCGTGCCGGGCTATACCGGCGTGAACAACGTCAAGTACATCAAGCGCCTGGCGTTCACCGCCGAACAGAGCCCGGTGAAGATCCAGCAGACCAGTTACCGGATCGCGCCGCTGGATGCCAAGCCCGGCCCCGAACATCCGTCGGCCTGGGCCATGACGCCCAAGTCGTGGATCACCGCGCCCGGCGCGGACGGCGAGGCCGTCAAGGCCGGCCGCGCGCTGGTGCGCGGCGTGGCGTTCGGCGGCCTGCACGCCGTCAAGCGCGTGGATGTGTCGGTCGACGGCGGCAAGACCTGGAAGCAGGCCGCGCTGGTCGGCCCCGACCTGGGCAAGTATGCCTGGCGCCAGTTCGCGCTGGCCGTCGAACTGCCCGCCGGCCAGCACACGCTGGCCAGCCGGGTCGAGGACAGTGAAGGCAACGTGCAGGTCGAGAACCGCGAGGAAAACGCACGCGGCTACCTCAACAGCAGCTGGCGCGACCACGCGCTGCAGATCACGGTCTCATAGGAACGGCGGCACCGATGCACAATTCCCAGCAGCACCCCACCCGCCGCCGCGCCGCCGGCTGGCGGCGCACCCTGCCGGCCCTGGCCGCCGGCCTCTGCGCGGCGGCCGCCGCCGGCGCAGTCCACGCGGCCGACGCCGAAGCCGGCCGCGCCCTGTTCACCAAGGGCGCCACGCCGGCCTGTGCCGTCTGCCATACGCTGGCCGACGCCGGCGCGGCCGGCACCATCGGCCCGGACCTGGACGAGCTCAAGCCCGATGCCAAGCGCGTCGCCCAGGCGGTGCGCAACGGCATCGGCGTCATGCCGGCGTTCGAAGCGCTCAGCGACGCCGACGTGCAGGTCCTGGCCGAGTACGTGGCCGCCGCCACCGGCGCGGCCCAGTAGCGGCGGCCGCGCGGCGTCAGTCGCGCGGCAGCAGTTGCGGGTTCCAGGCCACTTCCCACAAGTGCCCTTCCGGATCCTGGAAGTAGCCGGCATAGCCGCCCCAGAAGGTATCGGCGGCCGGCTTGACCTCCGCCGCGCCGGCCGCGTGCGCCTGTTGCATGACGCTGTCGACCTCGGCTCGGTCCGACACATTGTGGGCCAGCGCGCAATGCGTGGCGCTGGCCGGTCCCACCGGCAGGCCGCTGTCGTGCGCCAGGCTGGCGCGTGGCCACAGGGCCAGCTTCAAGCCGGGCTGCAGGTCGAAGAAGGCCACGGCGCCGTGCTCGAACTCGGTGCCGATGATGCCCTGCGTGGGCCAGCCCAGGCCGTCGCGGTAAAAGCGCACGGCCCGCTCCAGGTCGTCCACGCCCAGGGTGATCAGGGTAATGCGGGGTTTCATGTCGGTCTCCTGAATGACTTCAGCCCGCCAGCGCCGCCGCGGCGCGCGCGGCGACCTGCAGGGTGCCGGCGGGATCGGCGTCGTCCTGCAGCATCCAGACGGCGGACAGCCCGGCCCAGGCCAGCACCCACTGCAGCAGGCGGCGAGGCTCGATGCCGGACGCGGCGGCGACGATGTCCAGGCGCTGTTCGAAGCGCCCGCGCGCCAGCGCCGTCCGGCGGCTGGGGTTGCAGAACAGGTTGGCATAATCGAAGCCGCGTTCGCCGTGCAGGCCTTTCGGGTCGATCGCCAGCCAGCCGCGCGCGCCGAAATCCAGCACATTGCCATGGTGGATGTCGCCGTGCAATACGCCTGGCTGGTGCGGCTCGTCCAGCAGGGCGCGGGCGTGGCGGGCGCTGTCGCGCAACACCCCGCCATGCCGCTCGGCCGCCGGCCACAGGTCGCGGAACCAGGCGTCGAGCGGCACCAGGCCGGGCGGCGGCTGGCCGCGCCGCGCGTGCAGGCGCGCCACGGCGCCGCACAGGATGCGGGTCGCCGCCGCATCGTCGCCACGGCGCGCCATGGCGGCCAGCGAATTCGCGCCTTGCGCCCGTTCCATCAGCAGCGCGTCACCATCGTGGGCCAGCACGCGCGCGGCGCCCTCGCCCGCCCACCATGCCAGCACTCGCGCGCCGCGGCGTTCCTCCTCGACGCGGGCGATCTTCAGCATGGCCGCCGCGCCGGCCTGGCGCACCGGCAGCAGGCGACTGGTGGCGGTGCGAATAGGCGCGCCGTCCGGTTCCAGGCGCCACTGCCGCACATAGCGGTCGAATATTCTCAAGACAAGCCTCCACGGTATGGCCAAGCCATTAAATCATCCTCCAGCCGCAGGGTAGTAACATCGGACGGCTTTTCCCACCCTATCCGGAGTTCAGCCTTGAAATACCGAAAACTCGGCCGTACCGATCTCGATGTCAGCCTGATCGGCCTGGGCACCATGACCTGGGGCGAGCAGAACAGCGAAGCCGAGGCCCACGCACAGCTCGACTACGCCCTGTCGCGCGGCATCAACCTGGTCGACACCGCCGAGATGTACCCGGTGCCGCCCAAGCCCGAGACGCAAGGCCGCACCGAGACCCACATCGGCACCTGGCTGGCGAAGACGCGCCGCCGCCACGACATCGTGCTGGCCAGCAAGGCGGCCGGCCCGGTGCGCGACCCGAAACGGCCCGGCCACATCCGCGACGGCAAGACCTTCCTCGACCGCAAGAACCTCGCCGCCGCGCTGGACGCCAGCCTCAAGCGCCTGCAGACCGACTACCTGGACCTGTACCAGTTGCACTGGCCCGACCGCAGCACCGCCACCTTCGGGCGCGCCTACCCATGGATCGACGACGACTACACCGTGCCCATCGAGGAGACACTCGAAGTGCTGCAGGACTTCGTGCGCGCCGGCAAGGTGCGCCATATCGGCGTGTCCAACGAAACGCCCTGGGGCGTGGCGCAATTCCTCAAGCACGCGGAGGCCCAGGGCCTGCCCCGCATCGCCTCGATCCAGAATCCGTACAGCCTGCTCAACCGCACCTACGAACAGGGCCTGGCGGAATTCAGCCATCTGGAACAGGTAAGCCTGCTGGCCTATTCGCCGCTGGCCATGGGCGTGCTGTCCGGCAAGTACCTGGATGGCGCCCGCCCCGAAGGCGCGCGCCTGACGCTCTACACGCGCTTCACGCGCTACAGCAACCCGCAGTCGGAGGCCGCCACGCGCGAATATGTACAACTGGCGCGCGCCCACGGCCTGTCGCCGACGCACCTGGCACTGGCCTGGGTCAACCAGCGGCCGTTCGTGGCCAGCAACCTGATCGGCGCCACTACGCTGGAACAGCTGCGGGAGAACATCGACAGCGTGGACGTCGCCCTGCCGCAGGAGGTGCTCGACGAGATCGCCCGCATTCACGCGCGGTATCCCAACCCGGCCCCTTGAGGCGGCGGCCGCGCGTCATGCGGAGCGCGGCGCGCTCAAACCCACACATCGTTCTGCGCGGTGCGCTCGCTGGTTTCGCCGCCGGTATTGAGCACGCCGCGCGGCTCGATCAGCATCATCCGGACCTCCTGCTCGGCGTAAGGCTTGTGCGGCACGCCGCGTGGCACCACGTACATTTCGCCGGGGCCGACCTCGACCGGGCCATCGCGCAGGTCGATGCGCAGGCGGCCTTCCAGCACGATGAACGTCTCGTCCGTGTCGGCATGATCGTGCCAGATGAAATCGCCCTGGATCTTCACCAGCTTGAATTGATAGTCGTTCATTTCGGCGACGACCCGCGGCGACCAATGGTCATGGATGCGGGCGAGCTTTTCGGCGAAATTGATGGCGCGGCGCGCCGGCGGCGCGGCGGGCGGGGCGGGAAGGTCGGGCGGGGACATGATCGGCGGCTCCATGAAATGACAGGCATACCCGCGCGAGCGTAGCCGCCCTGCCCGCAGCCCGTCTTGAACGATTGTGCGTCGCCGTCCCGGCCTCAGCGCGGCTGGCCGCTCAGCATGGCCAGCCATGCCGCCGGCGGCATGCCGTAGGCGCTGCGGAAGCTGCGGGTCAGGTGGCTCTGGTCGGCGAAGTTCGCCTGCGCGGCGGCATCGACCAGGCTGCAGCCCGCCAGCATCAGGCGGCGCGCCCATTCCAGCCGCCGCGCCTGCACATAGCGCGATGGGCTCACGCCATACAGGGCGCGGAAATCACGCGCCAGGCTCCAGCGGTCCCGGCCGCTCGCGGCGGCCAGCCCATCCAGCGTGATGGCCTGGCCCAGCGTGTCGTCGATACACTGGCGGGCCCGTTCGGCGGCTCGCAAATCCGCCGCGTGGCGGCCGCGCGGCGCGCCGCTGGCGGCCTGCAGCGCGGCCGCCACCTCGTAGAGCGCGTCGTCCTGCGCCAGCGGGTCCAGGCGCCGGTCCAGGCGGCGCACCAGCGCCTCGGTCGCCGCGTACAGGCGCGGATCGGCCGATATTCCGCCCTCGATGAACGGCAGCGCCGCGCCGCCCAGCGCCTGCTGCAGCACGGCCGGCTCCAGGTACGCCATGCGGTAATGAAAGCCGGCATCGGTGCCGGCATGTCCGTCGTGCACTTCATCGGGATGCAGGACGATCGTTCGGCCCGGCAGGCTGTGGCGCAGCTCGCCGCGATAACGGAAGCTCTGCACGCCGGCCAGCGTGCGGCCGATGGCATAAGTGGCATGGCGATGCGGATCATAGCCGTGCCCATGGAAATACGCCTCGATGCGCTCCATGGCGCCGGACTGCGGATCGCGCCGGATCCAATCGGCCGGGATGCGAGGCTCGCGCGGCATGGGCGGCGCTCCGAACCAGTCAACGGCCGTGCGCCAGCAACTGATCCGCCAGCTCGCCGAAATCGCCCGCCACCGCGTCCCATTCCTGCTCGGGCCGCAGGTCGGTGGCCTGGCCAGGGCCGTGCTCGGCTGGCCGGCACACGAAAGCGGTCCGCAGGCCGCATTGGCGCGCCGCCGCCAGGTCGCCATTGTGCGCGGCCACCATGCCGACCTCGCCGGGCGCCAGGCCCAGCACCTCGGCGGTGCGCAGGTAGGCTTCCGGCATGGGCTTGTAGGCCTGCGCCACCTCGGCGCCCAGGATGGCGTCCCAGGGCAGGCCGGCGCGCTTGGCCATGTCCAGCATCAGGCGGATATTGCCATTGGACAGCGGCGCGATGATATAGCGCGCCTTCAGCCGCGCCAGCCCTTCCAGGGCGTCGGGCCACGGGTCGAGCCGATGCCAGGCCAGGTTCAGCGCGTCCAGTTCGGCGGGCGGCAGCGCGGCCGGGTCCATGCCCACGTCGCGCAGCGCGGCCTCCAGGTTCTCGCGATGCAGCACGTCCAGCCGCACGAACGGCCGCAGCCCGCTGCGCACCGCCTCCATGGACGGCGAGTAGTGGCTGCGCCACGCGTCGGCGAAGGCCGCCGGGTCGATGTCGCGCCGGCCATGCCGCGCCAGGAACGGCGCCGCCTCGCGCGCCACGCCGCCGCGCCAGTCGACCACCGTGCCGAACACGTCGAATACCAGCGCCTGCACCTTGTCCCACGCCATGTGTATGCTCCCTCGAAGCTAGGTCTTGAGGCGGTAGCCTGTCTTGAATATCCAGCGCACGCCCGCCAGGCAGGCCGCCAGGAAGGCCAGCGTCATGCCCAGGCTGATGCCCACGCTGACGTCCGACACGCCGTAGAAGCTCCAGCGGAAGCCGCTGACCAGGTATACCACCGGGTTGAACAGCGTGACGGTCTGCCAGAATGGCGGCAGCATGTTGATCGAATAGAACGTCCCGCCCAGGAAAGTCAGCGGCGTGATGATCATCAGCGGAATGATCTGCAGCTTCTCGAAGCCGTCGGCCCATACGCCGATGATGAAGCCGAACAGGCTGAAGGTCAGCGAGGTCAGCACCAGGAACGCCACCATCCAGAACGGATGCGCGATGCTGAAGTCGACGAACAGGCGTGCGGTGGCCAGCGTGATCAGGCCCAGGATAATCGACTTGCTGGCGGCCGCGCCGACGTAGCCAGTCACGATCTCCACGTACGAAATGGGCGCGGAATGGATCTCGTAGATGGTGCCGGTGAAGCGCGGCATGTAGATGCCGAACGAGGCGTTGGCCACGCTCTGCGTCAGCAGCGACAGCATGATCATGCCAGGCACGATGAAGGCGCCGTAGCTGACGCCTTCGATCTGCACCATGTGCGACCCGATGGCCGAGCCGAACACCACGAAATACAGCGCCGTGGACACTACCGGCGAGGCCACGCTCTGCATCAGCGTGCGCCAGGCGCGGGCCATTTCGAACAGATAGATGGCGCGGATGGCGTAGAAATTCATGATTGGGTGCTCACCAGGCTGACGAAAATTTCCTCGAGCGAACTCTCGGAGGAACTGAGGTCCGTGAACTCGATGCCCGCCTCGTCCAGTTGCCGCAGCAGGCGGGCGATCTCCGCGCCGCCCTGCTGGTTGTCGTAGGTATACACCAGTTGGTGGCCCTCATCCGACAGCTCCAGCCCGTAGGCGGCCAGCACGGCGGGCACCTCGGCCAGGGGCTCTTTCAGGGTCAGCGCCACCTGGCGCTTGCCCAGCTTTTTCATCAGCGCATGCTTTTCCTCGACCAGGATGATCTCGCCCTGGCGGATCACCCCGATGCGGTCGGCCATTTCCTGCGCTTCTTCGATATAGTGCGTGGTCAGGATGATAGTGACGCCGTTGTCGCGCAGGCGCCGCACCATGTCCCACATGCCGCGGCGCAGTTCCACGTCGACGCCCGCGGTGGGTTCGTCCAGGAACAGGATCTGCGGCTCGTGCGACAGCGCCTTGGCGATCATCACCCGGCGCTTCATGCCGCCGGACAGCGCCATGATGCGCGAGTCCTTCTTGTCCCACAGTGACAGGTCGCGCAGCACCTTCTCGATATACGCGGGGTTGGCCGGCTTGCCGAACAACCCCCGGCTGAAGGTCACGGTGCTCCACACGCTTTCGAAGGCGTCGGTGGAGATTTCCTGCGGCACCAGGCCGATGCGCGAGCGCGCCGCCCGGTAGTCGGCCACGATGTCATGGCCATCGGCCAGCACCTTGCCCTCGCCGGGGTTGACGATGCCGCAGATGATGCTGATCAGGGTGGTCTTGCCGGCGCCGTTCGGCCCCAGCAGGGCGAAGATTTCGCCGCGGTGGATGTCCAGGTTGACGTTCTTCAAGGCCTGGTGTCCGGACGCGTACGTCTTGGACAGGCCTTGCACGGAAATGACGGGCTGCACGCGGACCTCGATATGTCGATGAACGCAATGATTCTACTTGCTCGACATCGGCGCATCGTTCCGCCCGCGCCACAACTGTATTCCGCCACGTAACCGGTTGTTTTCGCTGGCTTTTCCCGCCCTGCCCCGGCGCGGCTGGGCGCCTAGAAGGAATCCGGGTCCGGCGCGCCGCGCCACGCCCCCGGCGCCAGCCAGGCCGTCAGGGCGCTCGACACCCCGGCGATCAGCCACAGCACGAAGAACGACACGGTGTAGAACGCCATGCGGCCAGGCTGCCATTGGCCGAGCACGGCCACGTCCAGGGGGTCGATCAGCGCGAAAACCAGCGCGCTGCCCGCCGCGGCCGCCAGGAAAGAGGGCCAGAGTATCCACATCAGCAGGCGCCAGCGCATGGTCGGCTCCGCTCAGGGACGGGTGGACGCCGGGCCGGCGGCGGGCTCGGCCGCCGGCGCGCCGCCCTCGACGCGCTCGACCACCAGGCCGCGCTTGACCGCCCCCGCGGTGATGGGCTGGTCGTCGAAGCGCGTCACGGCCAGGTAAATGGTGATGATGCATCCCAGCATGGCCAGCAGCGGACCGGTCATCAGGAACCAGGGCCACGGCTCGCGATACCAGGCATTGGATGGTTGGGACGTATTCATGTGCTGGCTCCGGAATCAATCGGGCATGTAGAAACTGGAAGGCTCGTTGCGTTCGACCAGGCGCCCGTCGGGTGTCTGCGCCCGCGCCCGCACCTGGATGGGGTGCGGGCCCGGCGCGACGGCGCCGACCGGCGCGCGGATGACCACCGGCACCAGCCGGTTGGCGTACGGTTCCAGCAGGATGTCGGGGCCGGCCTGCCGTTCGGCGTGCACGGCCAGCCCGGGCAGCCCGCCGGCCGACAGCTGCAGCCGCATGGGCGCTTCGGACGTATTGATGAGCTGCAGGCGGTAGACGTTCTCGATCATGCCGCCCGGCACTTCGCGCGCCAGCACGCCGCGGTCGCGGATCACGTCGACCCGCAGCGGGCTGCGCAGCGCCAGCGACGCCACGAAGGCAGCCGACAGCGCCAGGATGATCGTGGCGTAGATCAGGACCCGCGGCCGCAGCAGGCGGGCCCGCGCCCGGCGCGCCGACCAGCCTTCCTGCACGGCGCGCTGCGAGGTGTAGCGGATCAGGCCGGCCGGATACTGCATCTTGCCCATGACCTGGTCGCAGGCATCGACGCATGCCCCGCAGCCGATGCACAGGTATTGCAGCCCGTCGCGGATATCGATGCCGGTGGGACAGACCTGCACGCACAGGCTGCAATCAACGCAATCGCCCAGGCCGGCGGCCTTGTGGTCCGCCTTGCGCGAGCGGCCGCCGCGCGGCTCGCCGCGGCCCTTGTCGTAGGTGACCACGAAGGTGTCCGGGTCGACCATCACGCTCTGGAAGCGCGCGTAGGGACACATGTATTTGCAGACGGCCTCGCGCATGAAACCGGCGTTGCCCCAGGTGGCGAACCCGTAGAACAGCATCCAGAACCATTGCCAGGGCCCCAGCTGCAGCGCCAGCAAGGCCGCGCCCAGGTCGCGGATCGGCGCGAAATAACCGATGAAGGTGTAGCCCGTCCACCACGCCACGACGATCCACAGCGCGTGCTTGGCCAGCTTGAGGCGCAACTTGCGCAGGCTCCAGGGCGCGGCGTCCAGGCGGATGCGGGCCAGCCGGTCGCCCTCGACCTTGCGCTCGATCCACATGAAGATCTCGGTGTAGACCGTCTGCGGGCAGGCGTAGCCGCAGAACAGCCGGCCGGCCACCGCCGTGAACAGGAACAGCGACAACGCGGAAATGACCAGCAGCACCGCCAGATAGACGACGTCCTGCGGCCACAGCACCAGGCCGAACAGGTAGAACTTGCGTGCGCCCAGGTCGAACAGCACGGCCTGGCGGCCATTCCATTGCAGCCACGGCATGCCGTAGAACACCAGTTGCGTCAGGAAGACGAACACCACCCGCCAGCGCGCGAAGACGCCCGTGACCGAGCGCGGGTGAATCTTGCCGCGCACCTCGTCGATCGTGTGTTCAAGCGAATCGGACTGCACCCTGCCCCCGCTGCTACTGTGCTGCCGCCTGGCTCGTGGCCGGCGTGCCCGCGCTGCCGGACCCGTCGGACGTGTTCGACAACCCCCATACCCAGGCCGTCAGGATCTTGATCTGTTCGGGCGTCAGCACGGCGTCGTGCGCCGGCATGCGGTTGTCACGGCCCTCCAGGATGGTCTGCACGATGGTGGCTTCCGAACTGCCGTACAACCAGGTTTCGTCGGTCAGGTTGGGCGCGCCCAGGACCTGGTTGCCCTTGCCGTCCACGCCATGGCAGGCCACGCAGACAGTGCCGAACTCGCGCTGGCCGCGGAACACCTTGATCGGGTCGGCCGCCAACCCCGAAAGCGAGCGCACATAATGGGCGATGTCGCTGGCGGTGGCGGCGTCGATGCTGGCCTTCCAGGGAGGCATGATGCCGTGCCGGCCATGGGTGATAGTCTGCTGGATGGCCTCCGGCGCGCCGCCGTGCAGCCAATCGGCATCGGTCAGGTTGGGAAAGCTGCGCCCGCCGCGCGCGTCCGAGCCATGGCATTGCGCGCAGGTATTCAGGAACAGCCGCTCGCCGATCTGGCGCGCGGCGGGATCGGCGGCGATCTGCGGCACCGTCATGGTTTCGAAGCGCGCATACACCGGCTTGACCTGCTCGGCCAGCTGCGCCTGGTGGCGCCGCACCTCGTCGGCCGTGGTATAGCCCAGCACGCCCTTGAACGCCCCCAGCCCCGGCATCAGCAACAGGTAGCCGAGCGCGAACACGCATAGCAGCAGGTACATCCAGGCCCACCAGCGCGGCAGCGGATTGTTGAGCTCGGTGAGATCCTCGTCCCAGACATGCCCGGTATCGTCGACCGGCCCGCTGGCCGGACGGTTGCCGAGCCAGCGCCGCTGCGTATACAGCAGCCACAGACACCAGGCGATGCCGCCCAGCGCGATGATGGCAATGAAATAGCTCCAGAAGCCGTTGATGAAATCGCTCATGGCCGCGTTGCTCCTAGTTCGTGTCCGTCTTCATCGGGTAGCGCGAACGGCAGCAGCGCCGCTTCGCGGTTGGCGCCTTGCCGGCCACGCGAGTACGCCCACCAGACGATCCCGATGAAGGTCGCCATCGATACGGCGGTCATGATTCCCACGATGTACACCATGATGTCAGCCCCCCTGCCCCGCGGCCGGCTGGGCCGCCTGCTGCCGCGCTTGCTCGGCCTCGGCCTGGCGCGCCTTGCGCAAGCCCACGCCCAGGCCCTGCAGGTAGGCCACCAGGGCGTCTTCCTCGGTCTTGCCGGCGATGGCCTGTGGCGCGGCCTCGATCTCGGCGTCGCTGTAGGGCACGCCGAGCTTGCGCAATGCGCGCATGCGCTCCTGCACGTTCTGGCCGGCCAGCGTCGTGTGCTGCAGCCAGGGATACGACGGCATGTTCGACTCCGGCACCACCAGGCGCGGGTCGCGCAGGTGGATGCGGTGCCATTCGTCGGAATAACGCTCGCCCACGCGCGCCAGGTCCGGGCCAGTGCGCTTGGAGCCCCACAGGAAGGGGTGGTCGAACACTGACTCGGCCGCCTCGGAATAGGCGCCGTAGCGCTGCACTTCGGCCTGCAGCATGCGCACCTGCTGCGAATGGCAGCCTACGCAGCCCTCGCGTATGTAGACGTCGCGCCCCATCAGGCGCAGGGCGTCGTAGGGCGCGACGCCCGACACCGCCTGGGTGGTGGAATGCTGGAAGAACAGCGGGACGATCTGCACCAGCCCGGCGAAGGAGACCACCAGGATGCTGGCGATGATCATCAGGCCGATGTTCTTCTCGAGCGTCTGGTGCGAGAAAAAACCGTGTTGCTTGTTTGCCATGGGGACCTCGTCAGGCGGTGGCGGGAACGGCGGCGGCCATGCGCTCGCGCGGCTCGGCGGGCGGGATCGCGGGATTGGCGGCGCGCTGCCCGCGCACCGTCATCCAGATGTTCCAGGCCATGATGAACACGCCCGACAAGTACAGGGCGCCGCCGGCGAGCCGGATGAGGTAGTACGGCAGGCGCGTCTTGAGCTCCTCGACGAAGCTGTACACCAGCGTGCCGTCCACGGCCGTATTGCGCCACATCAGGCCCTGCTGCACGCCGGCGATCCACATGGAGGCGATGTACAGCACCACGCCCACCGTGGCTACCCAGAAATGCAGCTCGATGGCGCGGACGCTGTGCATGGCGGTGCGGCCATACAGGCGCGGGATCAGGTAGTACAGCGAGCCGAAGGTGATCATGGCGACCCAGCCGAGCGCGCCGGAGTGCACGTGGCCGACCGTCCAGTCGGTGTAGTGCGACAACGCGTTGACCGTGCGGATCGACATCATCGAGCCTTCGAAGGTGGACATGCCGTAGAACGACAGCGCGGTGACCAGGAACTTCAGGATGGGATCGGTGCGCAGCTTGTGCCAGGCGCCCTGCAGCGTCATGATGCCGTTGATCATGCCGCCCCACGAGGGCGCCAGCAGGATCAGCGAGAATGTCATGCCGAGCGACTGGGTCCAGTCGGGCAGCGAGGTGTACAGCAGGTGGTGGGGCCCGGCCCACATGTAGGTGAAGGCCAGCGCCCAGAAGTGCGCGATCGACAGCCGGTACGAATAGATGGGCCGGCCGGCCTGCTTGGGCACGAAGTAGTACATCATGCCCAGGAAGCTGGTGGTCAGGAAGAAGCCGACCGCGTTGTGACCGTACCACCACTGCACCATGGCGTCCTGCACGCCGCCGTAGGCCGAGTACGACTTCCACAGCGAGACGGGCAGCTCGATGTTGTTGAAGATGTGCAGGATGGCGATGGTCAGGATGTACGAACCGAAGAACCAGTTGGCCACGTAGATGTGCTTGACGCGCCGCTTGACGATGGTGCCGAAGAACACGATGGCGTAGGCCACCCACACCAGCGTGATGAGGATGTCGATGGGCCATTCCAGTTCGGCGTATTCCTTGCTGCTGGTGTAGCCCAGCGGCAGCGTGATGGCGGCCGCGACGATCACCGCCTGCCAGCCCCAGAACGTGAAGGCCGCCAGCTTGTCGCTGAACAGGCGCGCCTGGCAGGTGCGCTGCACGACGTAGTACGAGGTCGCGAACAGGCCGCTGCCGCCGAATGCGAAGATCACCGCATTGGTATGCAGCGGCCGCAGCCGGCCATACGTCAGCCAGGGAATATCGAAGTTGAGTTGCGGCCAGATGAGCTGGGCCGCGATGAGGACGCCGACGGCCATGCCGACGATGCCCCACACCACCGTCATGATGGCGAATTGCCTGACGACCTTGTAGTTGAACGTTTCCAGTTGATCGTCGCTCGTGTTGCGATGATTCATTCCTTATCCCCGGCTGCTGCGGAGATGGAATGATGCGTCCCCCTGGGATTGGGCGTCTTGACCAAGATCAAGACTAAGTTGAGCCGTTGGTAGGGGCTTTAGAAACAACTGGCGCATCTATGTTTCGCTAGGCATCGCGGTCGGACAGAATCGATGCCGCGGCGTCGTCGGGTTCGTCGAATTGCCCGTTGAACACGGCCCAGCCGAGCGCCAGGCCGATGACCAGCACGAACAGCAGCGACAGCGGCAGCAACAGGTACAGGATGGTCATGGCGCGACCGGCGCGCCGGCCGAGGCGCATGAAGGGGCCGCCGGCGCCCGCCAGCGGCGGTACAGGCGCCACGCATGCCCCGCCACCGCCAGCGACGACAGCAGCATGGTGATGGCCGCCAACCAGGGCGCTACCCACCCGGCCAGCGCCAGCGGCGTCATCAGCAGATGCCAGGCCAGCGAGCCGTAGAGGCTCTGGCGGGCGGTGCGGCGCGCCGCCGCGACCAACTGGCGGAACTGGCGGGAGTCCAGTTCGGCACGCCCGGCGGCGGCATGCGCGGCGGCCAGCGCCGTGGGCACGGCCATGGCCATGGCGCACGGGCAGCTGATGACCAGCAGCGCCACCATGACCGGTACGGCATGGGGCGCGTCGAACCCCGCCCAGGCCGCGCCGGCGGCCAGCGTCAGCGCGAGCTGCACCGCCACGAAGCGGGCCGCCACGCGGTCCGCCGCGCGGCCCAGCGTTCGGCGCCAGCGCTCGAGCCGGACATGGCGGCGCGCCCGCGCGCCGCCCTCGCGCGGCGCGATGGACTGGCGCGCGCACAGCGCCAGGTAGCGGGCCGTGAGCAGGAAGGCCACGAACATGGTGACGGAATCGAAATAGACCTCGCCGTGGCGCAGCCAGGTGGCGTGCACGCTGGGCAGGAAGGCGGCGACGATGCCCAGGGCCACGGGCACGTCCATGCCGGCGCGGCCTTGCCGCAGGCTGCGCGCTGCGCCCTGCCAGATGGGCCAGGCGGAATACACGGCCACCGGCACCGTCAGGACCAGGCTGGCCCAGTTCATCAGCACGATGGCCCAGTCCAGCGTGGCCAGGGCGTCGGGCGGGATGCCCGGGTGGCGGACATAGCCGGGCCAGGCGAACATCATGACCTGCATCATGGCCAGCCAGGCCCAGCCCAGGCGTAGCAAGGCATGGCGCCGCGCCCGCCGGTCGGCGGCGGGCAGGTCCGGTGGCACGGAGAAAATGGAGTGTCCAGGCATGTGCCCGATCGTAGCGACGGCGTCCGGCAACCAATTTGATGGAAATCAAGCTGGCTGCAAGAGAAGACCTTCTTACTGCCGCTCACGCTACCGCGCCACAGATCCGCCCCCCTCGCTCCGCGATCAAACTCCGCCGCGCGTTTTCGGCGCGGCCAACCCAAAAAAAGGGGGTGCCCGAAGACACCCCGAATCCACCCTACAACAGCAACTGAAAATTCAAGACCTTACGCCGCGGCCGTTTCCCGGTGGCCATGCTCGAATTGGGCCTCTTCGGTCGAGCCGGTAAGCGCCGTGGTGGACGACTGGCCGCCCTCGATGGTCTGCGTGACCGCGTCGAAGTAGCCGGTGCCGACTTCGCGCTGGTGCTTGACGGCGGTGAAGCCCAGCTCGGCGGCGGCGAATTCCTTCTGCTGCAGCTCGACGAAGGCGCTCATCTGGCGGCGCGCATAGCCGTGCGCCAGTTCGAACATGCCGTAGTTGAGGGCATGGAAACCGGCCAGCGTGATGAACTGGAACTTGTAGCCCATGGCGCCGAGCTCGCGCTGGAACTTGGCGACGGTCGCGTCGTCCAGGTTCTTCTTCCAGTTGAACGACGGCGAGCAGTTGTAGGCCAGCAGCTTGCCGGGGAACTGGCGATGGATGGCCTCGGCGAACTTGCGCGCGTAGTCCAGGTTGGGCGTGGAGGTTTCGCACCAGATCAGGTCGGCATACGGCGCATACGCCAGGCCGCGCGAGATGGCCTGCTCGATGCCGGCCTTGGTGCGGAAGAAGCCTTCGACGGTGCGTTCGCCGGTAATGAAGGGACGGTCGTTCTCGTCGATGTCGCTGGTGACCAGGTCGGCCGCGTCGGCATCGGTGCGCGCCAGCAGCACGGTGGGCGTGCCCATGACGTCGGCCGCCAGCCGCGCCGAGACCAGCTTGGCAACGGCCTCGCGGGTGGGCACCAGCACCTTGCCGCCCATGTGGCCGCATTTCTTCACGGAGGCGAGCTGGTCTTCGAAGTGCACGCCAGCGGCGCCGGCCTCGATCATGGCCTTCATGAGCTCGAAGGCATTGAGCACGCCGCCGAAGCCGGCCTCGGCGTCGGCCACGATGGGCGCGTAGTAATCGATGTAGCCATCGTCGCCCTGGTTCTTGCCTTCCATCCACTGGATCTGGTCGCAGCGCGCCAGGGCATTGTTGATGCGGCGGACCACCTGCGGCACCGAATTGGCGGGGTACAGCGACTGGTCGGGGTACATCTCGCCGGCCAGGTTGGCGTCGCCCGCCACCTGCCAGCCCGACAGGTAGATGGCCTTCAGGCCGGCCTTGACCTGCTGCATGGCCTGGTTGCCGGTCAGCGCGCCAAGCGAATTGACGAACGGTTCGCTGTGCATCAGTTCCCACAGGCGGGTCGCGCCGCGGCGGGCCAGGGTGTGTTCCACGGCCACCGAGCCGCGCAGGCGGATGACATCCTCGGCGCTATAGGCGCGCTTGATGCCCTGCCAACGGGTGTTTTCAGCCCAATCCTTCTGCAGGCTGCGGATTTCGGTTTCGCGATTGCTCATGAAGATGCTCCTCAGGTAGGGAAAAGACAGAGAATCCGTTGCTGCGCCGGTCGCGCCGCGTTGGATAAAAGTCTATTCCTGTGCTGCGGGGCAATGTCGGCCTGTCTCTTATATAAGACCAAATTATTTTTCTTTAAAAATCAATTATTTAAAAGTCTTATTTCTTATTATGAAAACAAATTGTCCGCTGTGAAATGCGCTCGCGCTGCTTTGCAGCAGGCGCTTTCATATGGCGGCGGGCTGATTTCACAATCCGGAAGCGCGGCTTTCGGTGCCCTACAATGAGGGCTGTGTTTTTGTCCGCCTTTCCCATGTCGCTGTCCAATGCCCCGCTGGGCCAGAGCGTCGCGTATCCGTCGCACTATGACCCCGGCCTGCTGTTTCCCATCGCGCGCGCGCACAATCGCGCCAGCCTTCGACTGACGGGCCGCCTGCCTTTTGCCGGCGCCGATATCTGGAATGCCTACGAATTGTCGTGGCTCGACGCCCGCGGCAAGCCTCGGGTGGCCATGGCGCGCTTCATGGTGCCGGCCGACAGCCCCAACATCATCGAGTCCAAGTCGTTCAAGCTGTATTTGAATTCGTACAACCAGACGCGGCTGGACGATGCCCGGGCGTTGCATGATCGCCTGGCGGCCGACCTGTCGGCCGCCGCCGGCGGCGCGGTGGGGGTGGAGCTGATCCTGCCGGAGCGCTTCGGCGCGCAGGCCATGGCGGAACTCGATGGGGACTATATCGACGACCTGGATGTGGACATCGATACCTATGCACCCGACCCCGCCCTGCTGCGCTGCGCCGACGGCGAGACCATCGAGGAGACGCTCGCCTCGCGCCTGCTGAAGTCGAACTGCCCCGTAACCGGCCAGCCGGACTGGGCCAGCGTGCAAATCCGCTACCGGGGCCGGCCGCTCGACCGGCCCGCGCTGCTGCGCTACCTGGTGTCGTTCCGCGACCATGCGGAATTCCACGAGCATTGCGTGGAACGTATCTATATGGACATCATGGCGGCATGCCAGCCCGAGCAACTGACGGTGTACGCCCGCTACACGCGGCGCGGCGGGCTGGACATCAACCCGTGGCGCAGCAATGTCGAAGCCGCGCCACCCGCGGACGTGCGCACGGCGCGGCAGTAGGCTCCTTACGGCGCGAACGGCCCGGGCCGCGGCGTGGCATCTGCCGAGGGGGAGCGCCGGCAGCCGGCGCGCCGGCGATCATTTCTGGGGGCTGTAATGCTTGCCGGCAGGCGCGGCCGGGGCGCGGCGCGCCTGCACCGCGATCCATTGCGCCAGCAGCGCCGCCGCCGCGAAGGCCAGCCCGGCGCCGACCCACGGCCCCTGGTTCAGGCCGGCATCGAGCAGCAGGCCGAAGGCCAGCGGCCCCAGGGCCGAGCCGACGTCCATGCCCGAATACACCAGCCCGTACACCGAACCGGTGGCGCCCTTGGGCGTGACGCGCCGCACCAGCATGTCGCGCGAGGGCGCGGCCACGCCGGAGCAGAAGCCGGCCACGCCCACCACGATGGCCGCCAGCCCGGCCGGCACCAGGCCGAGCGCCAGCACGACCAGCGTCAGGCCGGCCAGGATCAGCGCCACGGTCACGGTGAGCTCCGTGCGCGGGTTGGCCGACACCAGGAAGCCGCCGGCCGCCATGCCCAGCGCCGAGGCCACCATGTAGCCGGACAGCGCCGAGCTGGCGACGACCTTGGACAGCTCGTACAGCTCGCCCAGCAGCGGGATGGTGTAGTTCTGCACCGAGGACAGCGCGATCGACGAGCAGGCGAAGAACAGGAAAGCCCCCCACAAGACCGGTTTGGACAGCAAGGCGGCCAGCGTGGCCAGCACGCTTTCCTGGGGCGCGGCGGCGGCCGGCGCGCGGGCCTGGGCCGCCTCGCGCGTCGCGGCCTCGGGCGCGGGGCCGCCCAGCAGGTCGCGGCCCAGCACGGTCAGCAGCAGCACCAGCGCTACCAGCCCGGCCGCGCTGAAAGCCGCCACGCGCCAGTCGGCCAGCAGCGTGATGGACGTGATGAACACCGGCGTCAGGGCCCAGCCGAGATTGCCGGTCAGGCCATGCGTGCTGAAGGCGTGGCCCAGGCGCGGCGCGCTGACGCGGTGGTTCATGATGGAGTAGTCGGCCGGATGGAACACCGAATTGCCGATGCCGCCGACCACGGCGGCGGCCATCAGCATGGCGTAGCCGTTGGCCGAGCCGATCAGCACGCCGGACAGCACGAAGCAAGCCAGGCCGAACCACAGTACCGGGCGCGCGCCCACCCGGTCGACCACGAAGCCCGATGAAGCCTGGCCGATGCCCGACACCACGTAGAAGGCCGACACCAGCAGGCCCAGCCGGGCGAAGTCGAGGCCGAACGCCGTGCCCAGCGACACATACAGGGACGGCAGCACCAGTTGGAAGAAATGCGACGAGGCGTGGGCAATGCCGATCAGCAGGATGGTGAGCCAGTCGCGGCGGCGCAGTTCGGGGGAATCGAGCGCGGCGGAGTCTGCGGAATACATGTCTGCGATGGCCGGCGGGGCCGTGAAAAACGCGGGCGCCACCGGCCCGCTCGGTTGTTGGACGGAGGCTCGGGCAGCCCGGCTACTGGGACTTCTCGCGGATGGCCGGCCAGGCGCGCTGCAGGTAGTACAGCATCGACCAGACCGTCAGCACGGCCGCGATCAGGATCAGCACATCGCCCACCAGCCGGCTGGACATGCCGAACAGCGGCTGGTTGTACAGCAGGCACGGGATGGCGACCATTTGCGCGGCGGTCTTGAACTTGCCCAGCCGGTGTACGGCCACGCTGGCGCTGGCGCCGATCTTGGCCATCCATTCGCGCAAGGCCGAAATGGTGATCTCGCGGCCGATGATGATCAGCGAGATGAAGGCGTCGACCCGCCCGAGGTCGAGCAGCACGATCAGGGCGGCGCACACCATGAGCTTGTCGGCCACCGGGTCGAGGAACGCGCCGAAAGCCGAGGTCTGGTTCCAGCGGCGAGCCAGCCAGCCGTCGAACCAGTCGGTCAGGGCCGCGATGATGAACGCCCAGGCGGCCAGGGTATCCCGGGCGGGCTCGGCCATCCAGGTGCCGGGTATGTAGAACAACCCGACCACCAGGGGAATCATGGCGATACGCAGCCACGTCAGGATGATAGGCACGTTGATTGGCATAATGAGCGTATGCTACATCACTGGCGGAAAAAACTCCGTCACCCGCGCAGGGCTTCGTAGATGCGCTCGGCCAGCTCATGGGAAATGCCGTCCACCGAGGCCAGGTCCTCGATGCTGGCCGAGGCCACCCCCGAGAACCCGCCGAAGCGCGCCAGCAGCCGCTGGCGCCGGCGCGCGCCGACCCCTTCGATTTCCTCCAGGCGCGACACATTGCGCGCCTTGGCGCGGCGCGCCCGCATGCCGGTAATGGCAAAGCGGTGCGCCTCGTCGCGCACCTGGGCGATCAGCATCAGCGCGGCCGACTCGCCGCCCAGCGCCACCGGCGGCCGCCCGTCGGCGAAGACCAGGGTTTCCAGGCCCACCTTGCGCCCTTCCCCCTTGGCCACGCCGACCAGCGTCTGGATATCGAGGCCGAGTTCGGCGAACACCTGCCGCGCCACTTCCACCTGCCCCTTGCCGCCATCGATCAGCACCAGGCCGGGCATGGGCGCCTCGCCGTCGGCCACCTTGCCGAAGCGCCGCGTGAGGACTTGGCGCATGGCGGCGTAGTCGTCGCCCGGCGTGATGCCGGCGATGTTGTAGCGCCGGTAAAGGGACGGCTGCATGTCGTGGTGCTGGAACACCACGCAGGACGCCTGGGTGGCTTCGCCGGCGGTGTGGCTGATATCGAAGCATTCGATGCGCAGCGCGTCCAGCGCGGCCTCGTCGGTGTCCAGGTCGAGCGTCTCGGCCAGCGCCAGCGTGCGGGCGGCGCGCGCGCCGGATTCGGTCAGCGCCCGGGCCAGCGCCAGTTCGGCGTTCTTGGCGGCCTGCTCGAGCCAGGCGCGCCGCGCACCCTGCGGCCGGGTCAGCACGCGCGCGGGGCGCGCGCCGGCCTGTTCGGCCAGCAAAGCCATCAGGCCGGCATCGGGCAACGCATGGGTACAGACCAGCACCGGCGGCAGGAGGTTGTCGGTGTAGTGCTGGGCAATGAAGGCCTCGAGCACCTGCGGCGCCTCCTGGCCATCGACGTGCACCGGAAAGAACGGCTTGTCGCCCAGGTGGCGGCCGCCGCGCACCATGGCCAGGTTCACGCATACCTTGCCGCCGGCCGAGGCCACCGCGATGATGTCGGTGTCCTCGCCGCTGGCCTCCTCCATGGTCTGCTGGTGCAGCACGCGCGCCAGCGAACCCATCTGGTCGCGCAACGCGGCGGCCTCTTCGAAGCGCAGCTCGCTGGAGGCCTGCAGCATGCGCTGCTCGATCTCGCCCATGACCTCGCGCGCCTCGCCGTTCAGGAAGCGCGCGGCGCGCCCGACATCGCTGGCATAGTCGGCGGCGCCAATGGCGCCCACGCAAGGCGCCGAGCAGCGGCCGATCTGGTGCAGCAGGCAGGGCCGCGAACGGTTGGCGAATACGGTGTCCTCGCAAGTGCGCAGGCGGAACACTTTCTGCAGGATCTGGATCGTCTCGCGCACCGCCCATGCATTGGGAAACGGGCCGAAGAACTGGCCGCGCTTGCTGGTGCTGCCGCGGTAGTAGGCGATGCGCGGCCATTCATGGCCGGTGATCAGCAGGTACGGGTACGACTTGTCATCGCGGAACAGGATGTTGTAGCGCGGCCGCAGGCTCTTGATGAGGTTGTTCTCAAGCAGCAGCGCCTCGGCCTCGGAGCGCGTCACCGTGACCTCGACGCGCGCCACCTTGGCCACCATCTGGGCGATGCGCGGACTGGCGAGGTTCTTCTGGAAATACGAGGAGACGCGCTTTTTCAGGTCGCGCGCCTTGCCTACATACATGACCTCGCCGTCGGCGTCCAGGTGGCGGTAGACCCCGGGCAGGTGCGGCAGGTCAGCCAGGAACGATTTGAGATTGAATTCGTCGGGCATGCTGGTAGCGGCTCTCGGCCTGCAGGGTATCCCAGTCGGGCGCGGCGAAGCGCGGCATCAGGCGGCGGATGCGCGCCACCGACTCGGCCGGGTGGTCCGCATCCAGGCGGGACAGCAGGTCGTCGGCCAGGTCGGGCCGGTTGCACACCAGCACCATGTCGCAGCCCGCGCCCAGCGCGGCCTGGGCGCGCGCCAGGATGTCGCCGGCCACCGCCGCCCCCTCCATGGTGAGGTCGTCGGAAAACACCACGCCATCGTAGCCGAGCCGGCCGCGCAGGATCTCCTGGACCCAGCGCCGCGAAAACCCGGCGGGCTGCTTGTCGACCTTGGGATAAATGACATGCGCCGGCATCACCGCCGGCAGCACCGCGTCGCCCAGCCACGCATAGGGGGCGGCGTCATCCTTCAGGATGCGCTCGAGCGAACGCGGATCGACCGGGATCTCGTGGTGCGAATCGGCGCCCACGAAACCGTGGCCGGGGAAATGCTTGCCGCAGGCGGCCATGCCGGCCTGCGCCAGGCCTTGCGCCAGCGCGCGCGCCAGCATCGCCACCACGCGCGGGTCGCGGTGGAAGGCGCGCGTGCCGATCACCTGGCTGACGCCGTAGTCCAGGTCGAGCACCGGGGTGAAACTGAGATCGACGCCGCAGGCCCGCAGTTCGGCGGCCAGCACATAGCCGGCCTCGGTGGCCAGCCGCATGGCGGCCAGGGGGTCGCAGTCCCAGGCCTTGCCCAGCGCCTGCATGGCCGGCAGCGGCGTGAAACCGTCGTCGCGGAAGCGCTGCACGCGGCCGCCCTCGTGGTCGACCGCGATCAGCAGCGGCTCGCCGCGGGCGCGGTGGATCTTGCGCGTCAGTTCGCACAGCTGGCGGCGGCTTTCGAAGTTGCGCGCGAACAGGATCACGCCGCCCACCAAGGGGTGCCGCAGGCGCTGCTTTTCTTCCTTGGTGAGCCGGGTGCCGGCCACGTCGACCATGACCGGGCCCGGCGGCAGCGACGCTTTGTGTTTCTTGGCCATACGGATTTGTCCTTTGATGTCCGGAAAGACGAACCGGCCCGCCTCAGGGCTTGCGCTCGACCACCACGTAGGCGGCCGCCAGGTCGGATTCGTCGGTGATGGAAACATGGGCGGCGCCGAAGCGCGGCGCATACCATTCGAGCAGGCTGGGCGCGATCACCAGCACCGGGCGGCCGCCCGGGGCGTTGAGCGTCTGCACCCGGGTCCAGGTCATGGGCATGCGCATGCCCAGCCCGATGGCCTTGGAGAAGGCTTCCTTGGCGGCGAAGCGGGTGGCCAGGAAGCGCACCCCGCGCGCCGCGTCGCGGGCACGCCGGGCGTGGAATTTCTGCAGTTCCTCGGGGCCGAGGATCTTCTCGGCGAAGCGGTCGCCGTGGCGTGCCAGCGCGCGCTCGACACGGTCGATGCGCAGCAGGTCCATGCCGATGCCGGCGATGCCGCCGGCAGGGGTCGGGATCGGAGGGGCGGAGGTGTCGGGCATCGGCGGTGGAGCGGGCGCGGCGTGGGGGTCGCGGGGCAACGGCGCCCCGTACCTGGAATGATACGCGAGCGCGCGGACGGGCGCGTCAGCGGCCCCGCAGCGCCAAGCCGCGCGCCTGCACCATCAGCGCCTTCATGTCGCGCACGGCTTTCTCCCAGCCGTCGAACACGGCCTGGGCGACGATGGCATGGCCGATATTGAGCTCGGCGATGCCGTCCAGCGCGGCGATCGGCGCCACGTTGCCGTAATGCAGCCCGTGGCCCGCGTTGACGCGCATGCCGTGCCGCAGCCCCTCGGCCAGCGCGGCGCGCAGCCGGTCGAGCTCGCGCGCGACCCGCTCGCCTTCGGCCTCGGCGTACGCCCCGGTATGCAGTTCGATGACGGGCGCGCCCGCCTGGGCGGCCGCCTGGATCTGGGCCGGCTCCGGGTCGATGAACAGCGACACCCGGATGCCGGCGTCGCGCAGGCGCGCCACGGCCGCGCTGACGTCCGGCAACGCGCCGGCCACGTCCAGCCCGCCTTCCGTGGTGAGCTCGGTGCGCTTCTCGGGCACCAGGCAGACATCGCTGGGCCGCACGGCGCAGGCGATGTCGAGCATTTCCGGGGTGATGGCGCACTCCAGGTTCATGCGGGTGCGCAGCACCGGGCGGATGGCATGCACGTCGGCATCCTGGATGTGCCGGCGATCCTCGCGCAGGTGCAGGGTGATCAGGTCCGCGCCGGCGTCTTCGGCGCGCAGCGCGGCGGCCACCGGATCGGGATAGCTCGTGTGACGCTGCTGGCGCAGCGTCGCCACGTGGTCGATATTGACGCCCAGTTCAATCATGGTGCTTTTGCGGATGATACCTGCGTGGCTTCGTGCCAGCCGCCGCCCAGGGCCTTGTACAGCTCCACGCGGTTGTTCAGCGCTTCCAGGCCGGCCTGCACCAGCGACAGCTGGGCGCTGAAGAAATCCACCTGCGCGGTCTGCACCTGCAGGAAGCTGTCGACGCCGCCCTGGTAGCGCAGGGTGGACAGCTCCAGCGTGCGGGCGGTGGAGGTCTGCAGCGAACGCAGCGCATCGAGCTGCGCGCCGTAGGTGGCCTCGCCCGCCAGCGCGTCCGAGACTTCGCGGAACGCCTGCTGGATGGTCTGCTCGTACTGCGCCACGGCGATGTTGTCGCGCGCCTTGGCCAGGTTGAGGCCTTCGCGGATGCTGCCGCCGGCGAAGATCGGCGTGGTGATGGACGGCGCGAAATTCCAGGCCCGCTGCCCGCCTTCGAACAGCGAGCCCAGCGAAGTGCTGGCGAACCCCAGCATGCCGGTCAGCGAGATGGTGGGGAAGAACGCCGCGCGCGCGGCGCCGATATTGGCGTTGGCCGACTTGAGCTGGTTCTCGGCGGCCATGATGTCCGGGCGGCGCTCGAGCAGGTCCGACGGCAGCCCGGCCGGCACCGAGGCCAGCAGCTGGTCGCGGCCGAACTCGGCCGGCGGCGGCAGGTCGGCCGGCAGCGGCGCGCCCACCAGCACGGTCAGCGCATTGATGGACTGGGCGCGCACCCGCGCCAGTTGCGCCAGGTCGGCCGAGGCGGAGTCGAGCAGGCCCTTGGCCTGGTTCAGGTCGAGTTCCGACGCCACGCCGCCGTCGAAGCGGCGCTTGACCAGGTCGTAGGACTCCTGGCGCGAAGCCAGCGTCTTGCGGGTCAGGTCGAGCTGGACCTCGGCGGCGCGCTGCGTGAAGTAGGCCTGCGCCACCGCGCCCACCAGGGTGATGTGCACGCTGCGCTGCGACTGCTCGGTGGCCAGGTATTGCTGGTAGGCCGCCTCGGACAGGCTGCGCAGCCGGCCGAACAGGTCGATCTCGAAGGTGGTCAGGCCGATGCCGGCCTGGAATGTGTTGCCGACCGTATCCGAGCCTGTGGGGCTCATGTTGGCCGGCGTGCGCTGCCGCGTGCCGTCGATACCGGCGCCGATGCTGGGCCACTGCGCGCCGCGCTGCACGCCGTACTGGGCGCGCGCCTCTTCGACGCGCTGCACGGCGATGCGCAGGTCGCGGTTGTTGACCAGCGCCAGCTCGATCAGCTTCTGCAGGCGCGGATCGCGGAAGAACTCGCGCCAGCCGATGTCGGCCGCCGGCACCGCAGCCGCCGGCGCCACCGCCGCGGCAGGCTGTTCGGCCAGCGAGGTCGGCGTGTCGTAGGCGCCGTACTGGACCTTGGGCTGGGCCGGCCAGTCGGCCGACACCGGCGCCTCGGGACGGTGGTAGTCCGGCGCCAGCGAGCAGCCGGCCAGGGCCGTGGCCACGCACAGCGACAGCGCGGTTCGTTTGTACATCAGGGCGGTCATTCCTTGCCCTCCTGCCCAGGGGCGGATTGATCGGAAGCCTTGCCGGAGCCGTCGGCGGCATCGTCGGAGGCCGATTCGCGGGCGCGCTTGGCGGCCTGTTCGGCCTCGAACTGCTTCAGCTCGTTGCCGAGCAGGCGCGGCTTGGTCTTGAACAGGCCGAGCACCACGACGAAGAAGGTCGGCACGAAGATGACCGCGAACGGCGTGGCCGCCAACATGCCGCCCAGCACGCCGATGCCGACCGCGCGCTGGCTGGCGGCGCCGGCGCCCGTGGCGATGGCCAGCGGGATGACGCCCAGGATGAAGGCCAGCGAGGTCATCAGGATGGGACGGAAGCGCAGGCGCGCCGCCTCGACGGTGGCCTCGTACAGCCCCATACCGCGCGCGTACTGATCCTTGGCGAACTCGACGATCAGGATGGCATTCTTGGCCGCCAGGCCGATCACGGTCACCATGCCCACCTGGAAGTACACGTCGTTGGACATGCCCAGCACCGACACCAGCGCGACCGCGCCCAGCATGCCCAGCGGCACCACCAGCATCACCGACAGCGGGATGGCCCAGCTTTCATACAGCGCGGCCAACACCAGGAACACGACCAGCAGCGACAGCCCCATCAGGATGGGCGCCTGGTTGCCCGCCTGGCGTTCCTGGTAGGACAGGCCGTTCCATTCGTAGCCGAAGCCGGCCGGCAACTGCCCGACCAGGCGCTCCATCTCGGCCATGGCCTCGCCGGTGCTGTAGCCGGGCGCGGCGTCGCCGCCGATCCGCATGGACTCGTAGCTGTTGTAGCGCACGACCTGCACTGGGCCTTCCGTCCATTTGGCCGTCACGAAGCTCGACAGGGGCACCATGCCGCCTTCGGTGTTGCGGACGTTCATCTTGAGGATGTCGTCGACCTGCATGCGATGGCGGGCCTCGGCCTGCACCCAGATGTTCTGCATGCGGCCCATGTTCGGGAACTTGTCGATGTAGGCCGAGCCGAGCGCCGTGGAGATCAGCGTGGCGGCCGCGTCGAAGTCCACGCTCAGGGCGGCGGCCTTGTCGCGATCGATGGTCAGGTTCAGCTGCGGCCCGGCCCCCAGCCCGGTGATGCGCACCTGCGACAGCACCGGGCTCTTCATGGCCTCGCCCATCAGCTGGGCGGTGGCCTGCGCCAGCGCCTCGGTGCCCGCGTTGGCGCGGTCCTGCAGCCGGAAGTCGAAGCCGCTGGCATTGCCCAGCGACGAGATCGCGGGCGGCACCAGCGTGAACACCTGCGCGTCATGGATGCCCATGAGCTGCTTCTGGAAGGCCGCGAAGGCGATCGCGCCGGCCGAGTCGCCCGGCCCCTTGCGTTCGGAGAAGTCCTTCAGCGTGGAGAACGCGATGGCGGCGTTCAGGCCGTTGCCGTTGAAGCTGAAGCCCTGCACCGTGATGATGTTCTCGACCTGCGGCAGCCCCATGAAATACTGCTCGACCTGCTCGATCACGTCGATGGTGCGGTTGGCGCTCGCGCCGGCCGGCAGCTCGATGTTGCTGACCACGTAGCCCTGGTCTTCCTCGGGCAGGAACGACGAGGGCAGGCGGAAATACAGCCAGCCCAGCAGCACCACCAGCAGCAGGAAGAACAGCATCATGCGCCCGCCCTTGTGCAGGATGCGCGAGACCCAGTTCTGGTAGCCGTGCGTGGTGGCGTCGAACTTGCGGTTGAACCAGCCGAAGAAGCCTTTCTTGTCGACGTGGTGGCCCTTGGGGATGGGCTTGAGGATGGTCGCGCACAGGGCCGGCGTGAAAGTCAGCGCCAGGAAGGCCGAGAAGAAGATCGACACCGCCATGGCCACCGAGAACTGGCGGTAGATAACGCCCACCGAGCCGCTCATGAAGGCCAGCGGCAGGAACACCGTGACCAGCACCAGCGTGATGCCGACAATGGCGCCGCTGATCTGCGGCATGGCCTTCTTGGTGGCCTCCTTGGGCGGCAGGCCTTCGGTCGCCATGATGCGCTCGACGTTCTCGACCACCACGATGGCGTCGTCCACCAGGATGCCGATGGCCAGCACCATGGCGAACATGGTCAGCACGTTGATGGAGAAGCCCAGCGCCAGCATCACCGCGAACGCGCCCAGCATGGCCACCGGCACCACCAGGGCCGGGATGAGGGTGTAGCGGACGTTCTGCAGGAACAGGAACATCACCAGGAACACCAGCACCATGGCCTCGGCCAGCGTGTGCAGCACCTGCTCGATCGAAACCTTCACGTACGGCGCCGTGTCGTACGGGATATCGTACGTGATGTTGCCGGGGAAATACCGCGACAGCGATTCCATCTCGGCCCGCACGCCCTCGGCGGTGGCCAGCGCGTTGGCATCGGGCGACAGCACGATGGCGAACGCCGCCGTGGGCTTGCCGTTCAGGCGCGCGCCGAACTGGTAGTTGTCCGCGCCCACCTCGATGCGCGCCACGTCGCGCAGCCGCACCGACGAGCCGTCGGTGTTGGCGCGCAGCACGATGTTGCCGAAGGCCTCGACCGTGGAAAGCTGGCCGTTGACGATAACCGTGGCAGTGGAGCGCTGGCTGTCCGGATTGGGCGGCGCGCCCATGCTGCCGGCCGAGATCAGCACGTTCTGCCGGCTGATGGCGGCGTTCACGTCGCTGGCGCTGAGGTTGTAGCCCACCAGCTTGTCCGGGTCGATCCAGATGCGCATGGCGCGCGGCGCCGCGAACAGCTGGAACTGCCCCACCCCCGGCACGCGCGAGACCGGGTTCTTGATGTTGCGCGTGATGTAGTCGGCCAGGGCGGTCTGGTCGAGCGAGCCGTCGGTGGACGACAGGGTGACGATCAGCAGGAAGCCGGCGCTGGTCTGCTCGTACTGGATGCCCTGCTGCGTCACGGCGCCGGGCAGCTGCGCCGACACGTTGGAGACGCGGTTCTGCACGTCCACCTGGGCCAGGTCCGGGTCGGTGCCCGGGGCGAAGGTGGCGGTGATCTGGGCCTGGCCGTAGGAGTCGCTGACGGACTCGTAATACAACAGGCCCTTGGCGCCGTTGAGCTCGTCCTCGATGATGCTGGTGACCGACTCGGCCACTTCCTTGGCCGACGCGCCGGGATAGGTCGCGGTGATGGTGATCGCCGGCGGGGCCACGTCCGGGTACTGCGCCACCGGCATGTTGGGGATGGCCAACAGCCCGGCGAGCAGGATGAACAGGGAGACTACCCAGGCGAAAATCGGTCGATCGATAAAAAATTGCGGCATGTGGGCTGACTCTGAAAGTGCTCACGAAAACAGGCACGCGGCGCATCGCGCCGCGTGCCGTTCAGGATTTCTGCCCCGCGGCCGGCTGCTGGGGCGCCGCCCCTTCGCCTGGGGGCTTGCCTGCGTCGGGCGGTTGGCCGCCGGCCGGCGGCGCGGCCTTGCCGGCCCCGCCCGGGTTCCACGGCGAAGCCTGCGCCGGCGCACCGGGACGGATCTTCTGGAAGCCCTCGACCACGACCACATCGCCGGCCTTGAGGCCGCTGGTGATGAGCCACTGGTTGTCGATGACCCCGCCGGTCGTGACGGCGAGCTGCTCGATCTTGTTGTCCTTGACCAGCATCAGGCTCTGCATGCCATCGGCGGTGCGCTGCAGCGCCTGCTGGGGCACCAGCAGGGCCTGCTTGTTGATGCCTTCGTCGACCCGCACGCGCACGTACATGCCGGGCAGCAGGATGTGGTCGGGATTGGGGACCTCGGCGCGCAGGTTGACCTGGCCGGTGGTGGGATCGACCGTGATGCCGGTGAACAGCAGCTTGCCGTCATGCGGGTAGACCGAGCCGTCCTCGAGCAGCACGCTGACCTTGGCGGCGTCCGGGCCCACGCGCTCCATCTGGCCGCTGGCGAAGGCCTGGCGCAGCTTGGCCAGGTCGCCCGTGCTTTGCGTGAAATCGACATAGACCGGGTCGAGCTGCTGCACCAGCGCCATCTGCGTGGCCGAGGCGGCCTCGACCAGCGCGCCTTCGGTGACCAGCGGCTTGCCGATGCGCCCGTCGATGGGCGACGTGACATCGGTATAGCCGAGGTTGATCGAGGCATTGTCCAGGTTGGCCTTGGCGGCCGCCACGGCGGCTTCGGCCTGCCGGTAGCCCGCCACGGCGTTGTCGTATTCCTGCTTGCTCACCGCGTTGGCCTTGACCAGCGGCGCGTAGCGGTCGGCCAGCGCCTTGGCGCTGTACAGGTCGGCCTGGGCCTGCTTGAGCTGGGCCGCGGCCTGGTCGCGCGCCGCCTTGTAGGGCGCCGGATCGATCTTGAACAGGAGCTGGCCGTCCTTGACGTCGCCGCCCTGCTCGAACTCGATCTTCTGGACGATGCCGGTCACCCGCGCGCGGATCTGCGCGTCGCGCACGGCGTCGACGCGGCCGGGCAGCTCGGAAATGATCGACGCGGGCTTGGGCTGGACGGTAACGACGCTGACCTGCGGCATGCCGGGATTCATCTGCGGCTGTTCTTTGCAACCTGCCAGGACCAGGACGGCAAGCGCGACGGCGCCGAATCCCGAGACACGATGAGGCGAAAAACGCATGAAGTCCTCACGGAGTAGAACCGCGCCGCGAGAGTCCGCGCGCACGGGGCCGAACGCGCCGGATAGGCGTTCGGGAAGCCCGTTACTGTACCGTATTTTTGTCTTAAAACGACAGCTTTTCGCGCATACTTACTGTATTGCGCACTGTATTCCCGCCTTACGACGAGGCCGACTCGGCCACCAGGTTGCCCAGGAATACATACCCCATGCCGTGCACGGTATGCAGCGGCAGCCGGGCGCCAGCGGCGCGCACCTTCTTGCGCAGGCGGCTGATGGAGACGTTGATGGTGCGCAGGCTGGCCTGCGGAACGGCCTGCATCAGGGCCTGGCGGGTGAGTTCGCGCTGCGGACTGGCCAGCAGGCAGAGGAAGCAGGCGCGTTCGGTGCTGGTGAGGTTGACGCGCTGGCCCGACGGCGTGACCAGCACCCAGCCCTGGTACAGCAGGCTCCACCAGCCATCGCTGCCACTGCGATGCGCGAACACCACGCGGGCGAGGGAGTGATCGGGGGCGGGAACGGAAGACGGGGAAACGACCATGGTGGCATCAGGGGAATGACAGCGCGTTGCTGCGACGCGACAGTGCGCCTACAGGACGGCACACCGGGTTGCCCGTCCATACGAAAGATTACCCGCGTGCCGTCGGATTGCCGCAAGCGCAACCACGAAAATAGGACTGTTCCGATGCGCGGCCGCGCCCGGGCCGCTGGGCCCCCGCCTCAGCCGTGCCCGGGCCGGTGGACGTCGTGCGCGACGAAGCTCTGGTCGGCCGGCGGCCGCTCGAGCACGCGCGGGTCGGACAAGGTGCGCTGGATGTCGGACAGGCCGCTCTGCCAGTGCTCGCGCATGGCCTCGGTGCCGAATTCGTAGTCTTTCGAGTTGCGCTCGTAGTGCTTGGCCTCGTAGATGAGGTTGATCACGTTGACCGCCGGCGTGCAGGCCTGCTCGCGGATGTCGGCCAGCGCGGCGCTGTTGCGTTCGTGTTCGGGCAGGCGCTCGAGCAGGCGCTGCAGGCTGCGGCGCAGCTTGAGCACCCGCTGGAAATTGTTGGTCACCGTGCGGGTGCGGCTGGAATACTGGATGTCTTTCTGGCGCTCGGCCACTTCTTCGAGGTTGGTGGGCAGCGGCCCGCGCGCCGGCCAGAGGTCGACCTGGAACGCCAGCGTGTCGGCCATGGGATGGACCGACAGCACGTGCGCCAGCGGCGTGTTCGAGACCACGCCGCCGTCCCAGTAGTAGTCGCCATCGATCTCCACGGCCGGGAAGCCCGGCGGCAGGGCCCCCGAGGCCATGATGTGCTCGGCCCGCAGTTCGGTGCGCGTACTGTCGAAATAGGCAAAGTTGCCGGTGCGCACGTTGACCGCCCCGAAGCTGGCGCGCACCCCGCCCTTGTTGAGGAGATCGAAATCGACGTAGCGGCGCAGCGTATCGGCCAGCGGCGTCGTGTCGTAGAAGCTGGTGGCGGCCGGCCCGCCCCCGTGCAGCCAGTATGGCGGAGGATAGCGCGGCTTGAAGAAACCCGGCTGGCCCGACATGAGAGCCTGGAAGGCGGCGAGCTGGCCGTTCATGGCCGGCGAGCCGAAGCCGAACGGAATGCCCTGGAACATGCCGGCCAGCGCGTCGCCCCAGGGCAGCGCCGAAAACCCGGTCGGCCGGCAGATGCTTTCCCAGAAGCCGCGCAGGCGCTCGACCCGCTCGTCGGGCGGCGAACCGGCGATGATGGCGGCGTTGATGGCGCCGATGGAAATGCCGGCGAGCCAGTTGGGCCGGATGCCGGCCTCGTGCAGCCCCTGGTAGACCCCCGCCTGGTACGAACCCAGCGCCCCGCCGCCCTGCAGCACCAGCGCCACGGTATCGTAGGCCGGCGCCGCCGGGCGGCGCCGGGAGGTGGCCTTGCCGGTCATTTGGCCGGCGCGGGCTGCTGCGGCGCGGCGCTGCCGGCGCGGAACGGATAGCGGGCGAACACCTGCGCCACGCTGGCGTCGACGTGCTGCGCGGACGCGGCCGTGGCCGGGTCGTCGATGACGCCCACGCTCACGCCTTCCCAGACCAGTTGCTTGCGCCGGGCGTCGACCAGGTCGATGTTGAGGGTGCCTTCGGTGTACTGGTAGACATCGCTGCCCCAGCCGTAGCCGGGCCAGCCGCCGTAGAAGCCGGCCCGGTAGCCATAGTACGGGCCCGGCGGCGCCGGCGTGACTTCGGTCTTCTGCTGCAATTTGGCGTTGAAGTTGACCAGCAGGTCGGGCGACTGTTCCGCGTAGGTGTAGCCGCGCATTTCCATCTGCGCGCGGGTGGCGGACTTCAGGCGTTCGGTCAGCAGCGTGCTGTAGCCGGCCTTGTCGGTGCCCAGCGGCGACATGAAACCAAAACTGCGGTAGCGGCCGAAGTCGGCGCCGTGGTCGTAGTCGCTGCGCACGGTGGGGCCGGAGGCGCAGGCCGACAGCAGGCCGGCGACGGCCAGGGCGGGAAATAACGCGGTGCTTTTTTTCATGGTGGTCTCCGCAGGATGGGGCTGATCGCGCAGGCATCATGCCGCGAAGGCTGCGAACTTGCAATACGATCTCATTTGCATCTTGCGGGCCCGCGGGCGACCGCTACACTATGCCCTGCTTTCCTTTCCGGCGCCATGACCCATACCCCCCTGGAACTCGACGGCTCGATCTGGCTGCGCGCGGGCGCCCAGACCTGGGGCGGCAAGAACCGCATCGACCTGCTGCTGCAGATCGACGCCACCGGCTCGATCAGCGCGGCCGCGCGCGCGGTGGGCATGAGCTACAAGGGCGCCTGGGATGCCATCGACACCATGAACAACCTGGCGGGCGAGCCGCTGGTGCTGCGCGCCACCGGCGGCAAGGGCGGCGGCGGCGCGCGGCTGACCGAGCGCGCCCGCAGGCTGGTGGCCACCTTCCAGGCGCTGGAAACCGAGCACCGGCGCGTCATGGCCCACCTGGCCCAGGCCGGCCTGGACGCCGCCGGCGATTTGAACCTGATGAGGCGCATCATGCTCAAGACCAGCGCCCGCAACAAGCTGCTGGGCACCGTCAGCGCCATCCACCCTGGCGCGGTCAACGATGAAATCGTGCTGCGCATTGCCGGCGGCCACGAAATCGTCGCCACGATCACCCACGAAAGCACCGCCGAGCTGGCGCTGGCGGTCGGCGCCGAGGCCATCGCGCTGATCAAGGCGCCGTCGGTGATGATCGCCCTGCCCGGCGACGGCCTGAAGCTGTCGGCGCGCAACCAGTTGCCCGCCACCGTCGCCGCCGTGCGCCCGGGCGCGGTCAACAGCGAAGTCATCCTGGACTTGCCCGGCGGCGGCACCCTGGTTGCCATCATCACCCAGGACAGCGCCGAAACCTTGAAACTGGCGCCGGGCGCGGCGGCGCTGGCGGTGTTCAATGCCGCCAGCGTGATCCTGGGCGTGGTGGCCTGAACTGGCCGGGCCAGGGCGGCGCCCGGCCCGTCATCCCAGCAGCAGGGCGTCGTCGGACAATTTTTCGCCCCGCACCCGCTCGAACATGGCGAGCAGGTCCGGCACGTCCATGCCCTTGCGCTGGTCGCCGGACACATCCAGCACCACCTGGCCCTGGTGCAGCATCACGGTGCGGTCGCCGACGTCGAGCGCCTGGCGCATGCTGTGCGTGACCATCATGGTGGTCAGCTTGCTTTCGGCCACGATGCGCGCGGTCAGCTGCAGGACGAAGTCGGCGGTGCGCGGGTCCAGCGCCGCGGTGTGCTCGTCGAGCAGCAGGATGCGCGACGGCTGCAGCGCGGCCATCAGCAGGCTGACCGCCTGCCGCTGGCCGCCCGACAACAGGCCGATACGGTCGGTCAGGCGGTTCTCGAGACCCAGGCCCAGGGTGGCCAGGCGCTCGCGGAAACCTTCCCGCATGGACGCCTTGACGGCGCGACCAAAGCCGCGCCGCGTGCCGCGCAACTGGGCCAGGGCCATGTTTTCCTCGATGGTGAGGTCTTCGCAGGTGCCCGCCATCGGGTCCTGGAAGACCCGCGCCACGCGCCCCGAGCGTTCCCAGACCGGCTTGCGGGTGACGTCGGCGCCGTCGATCTCGATGCGCCCCTCGTCAACCGGCAGGTCGCCCGAAACGGCATTGAGGAAGGTCGATTTGCCGGCTCCGTTGGAGCCGATGACGGTGACGAACTGGCCGCTGGGGATCTCCAGCGACAGGCCGCGCAGCGCCCGCGTCTCGATGGGGGTGCCGGCGTTGAAAGTGATCTTCAGGTCTTGTGCGCGCAGCATGCTCAGGCTCCTTTCTTGCCGATCAGGCGGCGCTTGGCCATGGGAATGACCAGGGCGATGGTGACCAGGACGGCGGTGACCAGGTTCAGGTCCTGGGCCTTCAGGCCGATGAATTCGCTGTTGAGCGCCAGCGCGATGAAAAAGCGATAGACGATCGCGCCCAGGATCACCGCCAGCGTGGCCAGCACCAGCTTGCGCGACGGCAGGATGCTTTCGCCGACGATGACGGCGGCCAGGCCGATGACGATGGTGCCGATGCCCATGGAGATATCGGAGCCGCCCTGCGTCTGGGCGAACAGCGCGCCCGCCAGGCCGACCAGCGCGTTCGACAGGGCCATGCCGGCCAGGATCATGCCGCCCGTGTTGACGCCCTGCGAGCGCGCCATGCGGCCGTTGGAGCCGGTGGCGCGCATGGCCAGGCCGGTCTGGGTGGCCAGGAACCAGTCCAGCAGCAGCTTGACCACGATCACCACGCCCACCAGGATGAGCGGACGCGCGACGTAGTCGCTGAGCCATTCGGGCTGCAGGATGGTAAATACGGTGGGCTCGGTGATCAGCGGCACATTGGGCTTGCCCATGATGCGCAGGTTGACCGAGTACAGCGCGATCATCATCAGGATGCTGGCCAGCAGGTCCATGATGCGCAGTCGCACGTTGAGCCAGCCGGTGATCAGGCCCGCCACCGCGCCGGCCGCCGTGGCCGCGATGGTGGCGGAGAACGGATCGACGCCGCCGGCGATGAGCGTGGCCGCCACGGCGCCGCCCAATGGGAAGCTGCCGTCAACGGTCAGGTCGGGAAAGCGCAGCAGGCGAAAGGATATGAAGACGCCCAGCGCCACCAGGCTGAAAATCAGGCCGATTTCCAGGGCGCCAAGCAAGGAGAACAGGGACATGAATCGAGTCTGGCTGGCCGCGTCTTGTGAACCCGGCCGGCGCTGCCTTGGGTGTGTTCGGTGGGGAAGCCGGCGCCGCCGGCCCCGCGGGGCCGGCGCGCGCCGCGTTACTTGATGACTTCGGCGGCCGACTTCAGCAGCGCCTCGGACAGGGTCACGCCCTGCTTGGCGGCAGCGCCCGGGTTGACGAACAGCTGCAGGTTGGAGCTGGTCTCGGACGGGATGGCGCCGGGCTTCTCGCCCTTCAGGATGCGCACCACGATCTTGCCGGTCTGCACGCCCAGGTCGCGGTAGTCGATGCCCAGGGCGGCGATGGCGCCGCGCTTGACGCTGTCGGTGTCGGAGGCCACCAGCGGGATCTTGGCGTCGTTGCCGACCTTGACCAGCGACTCATACGCCGACACCACGTTGTTGTCGGTGTTGGTGTAGATGACATCCACCTTGCCGATCAGGCTGCGCGCGGCCGAGGCCACGTCGACCGTGCGGGGCGCGGCGGCCTCGACCAGGGTCATGCCGGCCTTGGGCAGCAATTCCTGCAGCTGCTTGACCACCACCACCGAGTTGGCCTCGCCCGGGTTGTACACCATGCCGACGCGCTTGGCGCCGGGCACGACCTTCTTGATGAGTTCGATCTGCTTGTCGAGCGCCAGCAGGTCGGACACGCCGGTGACGTTGGTGCCGGACGCTTCCATGCTGGGCACCAGTTGCGCCGCGACCGGGTCGGTGACGGCGGAATACACCACCGGCACGTCCTTGGTGGCCGCCACGACGGACTGCGCGGAGGGGGTGGCGATGGCGACGATGGCGTCCGGGCGGTCGCCCACGAACTTGCGGGCGATCTGCGCGGCCGTGCCGGTATTGCCCTGGGCGCTCTGGTATTGCCACTTGAGGTTCTTGCCGGGCTCGTAGCCGGCCTGCTTGAGGGCGTCCTGCACGCCGTCGCGCACGGCGTCGAGCGCCGGATGTTCAACGATGGCGGTCACGGCCACCGATTTTTGTTGCGCCGCAACAGGAGCGGCCTGGATAGCCAGCGCCGCCGCCACTGCGCCCACCGTCAGAAAATGTTTTTTTCCGATCAGCATAGGGTCAACTCCTTGCACCTTCTGGTGTTTGATTATTATTCACGCCGGTACCGGCGGCTTCCCGCCGGCCTGCCCGACCGTGAAACCGCTAAGTCTAACGTGTCGCGCGGGGCTTTGCGGCGCGGGAAATCCCTAAAATGGTGCATCCCTCGTGCTAGGCCGCAGGCCCCATGATGCGCTCGGGCAGCCAGGTGACGATTTCCGGGAAGATGCACAGGACCACGATGCCTGCCAGCATCACCAGCACATAGGGCAGCGACCCCCACAAGACCTCCTTGGTGGGAACCTGCGGCGCGATCGAGTTCAGCACGAACAGGTTCAGGCCGATCGGCGGCGTGATCAGGCCGATTTCCATGTTGATGGTCAGCACCACCGCAAACCAGTAGGGGTCGAAACCCGCCTGCACCACGATGGGGAACAGCAAGGGCGCGGCCATGACGATCACCGCCACCGGCGGCAAAAACATGCCCGCGACCAGCAGGAACACGTTGATCATGCCCATCAGCACCCATCGATTGACCTCCAGCGCGGCGATGGCCTGTGCCACCGACTGGGTGATGAACAGCGACGACAGCGCAAAAGCGAACAATTCGGCGGACGCCATGATCATCATGATCATCACGCTCTCGCGCATGGCCGAACCGAAGATGCCGGTATAGGTCTTCATGCGCGCCAGGCGATACACCACCGCCACCACCAGCAGCGTGAGCATGGCGCCCGCGCCGGCGGCCTCGGAAGGCGTCGCCACGCCGCCGTACAGCACGAACAGCAGGCCGACCACGATCAGCAGCAGGGGCAATACGCGCGGCAGCGTGGCCAGCTTGTCGCGCAGCGAGTAGACGACCTTGCCCGCGTCGAAGCTGAAGCCCTTGCGACGCGCGTCCAGCAGCGCCCAGGCCATGAACATGCCGGTGAGCATCAGCCCGGGCAGCACCCCGGCCAGGAACAGCCGGCCGATCGAGGTCTGGGTCGAGATGCCATAGACGATCATGGTGACCGAGGGCGGGATCAGAATGCCCAGCGTGCCGCCGGCGGCAATGGAACCGGTGGCGACGGACGCGGGGTAGCCGCGGTTCATCATTTCCGGGATGCCCATCTTGCCAATGGCCGCGCACGTGGCCGGGCTGGAGCCGGTCATGCCGGCGAAGATGGCGCAGGCGCCGATGTTGGACAGCACCAGCCCGCCGGGCACCTTGTACAGCCAGCGGTCCAGCGCCTTGTAGAGATCGCCGCCGGCCGGCGTGCCGGCCACGATGGCGCCCATCAGCACGAACATGGGGATCGACACGTAGGCCAGGTTGGCGATGCCGGCGAACATGGTCTCGGCGATCACTTCGATCACCGACGGCCCCATGTCGAGGAACAGGCCGCCCACGGCGGCCAGCCCCAGCGCGAAGGCGATGGGCATGCCGGTGCCCAGAAAGATGAACAGCGCGCTGATAATCGTAATGGCGGCCCAGGTCGGACTCATGCGTATTCTCCCGGCGATTGGATCTTGATGATCTCGACCACGTACTGCAGGCTGAGCAGGACGAATCCCAGCACCATGGGCGCCAGCGGGATCCACAACGAGATGGCATCGATGGTGGGGGTGGTCCAGCCGCCGTCCCACGCCGCATACCAATAAATTCCGCTGGCCACGGCCATGATGAGGCAGAACGCCAGGCCCAGCAGCGCGGCGACGAGACGCAAACGCCGCAGCGCGTTGTCGCGCAATAACAGCTCGATCACTTCGACGCCCACGTGGCCGCGCGTCAACAGCACATAGGGCGCGCCAATGAAGATCGCCGCCGTGGCGGAGAACACCACCACTTCCGTCTGCCAGCTGGTGGGGGCGCGGAACACATAGCGCATGAATATCATCTGGCAGACCACCACCATGGCCACCACCAGCAGGATCGCGGCCAGCACCCCCGCGGCGCGCGACAACCGTTCAGTCGCGGCAACAAAACCTCGAAGCATGATTTCCCCTCTACATGGACTGATCCAGGGCAGGGCGCATGCCCCGCCCTGCCGCGCGCGCTATTGCACCGCCAGCGCCTTCTGCAGCAACTCGTCGCCGCCCTTGACCTTGTCGGCGAAGTTCTTGTAGGAAGACTTCTTGGCGACCTCCATCCAGGCATCGAAATCGGCCTTGCTCATGGTGACGACCTGGACGCCGGCCTTGGTGAACGCATCGATCATCTTCTGCTCGCCCTTGCGCGCCTCGGCCGTGAAATATTCCTCCGCCTTCTTGGCCGCCGCCATGATGGCCTGCTGCTGCTCGGGCTTGAGCTTGTCGTACACGCGCTTGGACATGACCACCGGCTCGTACATGAACCACAGGGCGTTCTCGCCGGGCGCCGTCAGGCACTTGGCCTGCTCGTACAGCCGGTACGAGACGAAACTGTCGTTCGAGGTGTTGGCCGCGTCCAGTACGCCGGTCTGCATGCCGGTGTAGACCTCGGAGGACGGCATCGAGGCGATCGAGGCCCCGGCCGCCGCCAGCATCTGCTCGAATGCCGGGCCGGCCGCGCGGATGACCTGCCCCTTGATGGAGTCAGGCGAGGTGATGCAGCCCTTCTTGGAAGCGAAGCCGCCGGCCAGCCAGGCATCGGCGATGACGATCACGTTGTTCTTCTCGGTCAGCGCGTGGATCTCTTTCATGAACTCCGACTTGTTCAGGCGCAGCGCATGATCGAAGTTGCGCACCAGGCCGGGCATCAGCGTGGCCGAGAACTGCGGCACCCGGCCCGAGGCATAGTCCAGCGGAAAGGCCGACATGTCGAGCTGGCCGCGCGTCAGCGCGCCCCATTGCTCGGTGGCCTTGTACAGCGACGAGCCGGGAAATACCTGGATCTTCAGGCCGACATTGGCGGCCGCCACCTCGCGCGCGATGATCTGCACCATCTCGTCGCGCGGGTCGCCTTGCCCGCCGGGAAACTGGTGCGAGGCGCGCAGGGTGATGTCCTGCGCCGCGGCCGTCCCCGCGGCGGCCAGGGCCACCGCGAGAGTGGCCATGCGAATTGCGTTCTTCATGCGTTGTCTCCGTCGTTATTGGGATATTTCTGTCGTGAAGGAACTGCAGTTGCGGACTGGCGCCGGCCGCCTGGCCGGCGCCTTATGGGTGGAAGTATGAAATCGTGCGGTTCTCCTGGTCGTCGAAAGGAAAAGGGACGCGGCTAGCGCCCGGCGTATTCGGTGCGCAGCACGTTCTTCTGCACCTTGCCCATGGTGTTGCGCGGCAGTTGGTCGATCAGGTGGATCTGCTTGGGCACCTTGAAATTGGCGATGCGCGCCTTCAGCTCGGCCTGCATGGCGGCCGTGTCGACGGCGGCGCCCGGACGCGGCACGATCACGGCCACCACCGCCTCGCCGAAATCCGGATGCGGCACGCCGATCACGGCCGACTCCGACACGCCCGGCATCTCGTCGATGATGAGCTCGATTTCCTTCGGGTAGACGTTGTAGCCGCCCGAGATGATCAGGTCCTTGCTGCGCCCGACGATGGACAGGTAGTCGTCCGGCACGCCGCGCCCGCCCGATTCGCCGCCCCAGCGGCCGACATCGCCGGTGCGGAACCAGCCGTCGGCGGTGAACTCCTCGCGCGTCTTTTCCGGCATGCGCCAGTAGCCCGCGAACACATTGGGCCCGCGCACTTGCACGTTGCCGATCTCGCCGGCCCCCAGGGCGGCGCCGTCGTCGTCCACCACGCGCACTTGCACGCCGGGCAGCGCCTTGCCCACCGTGCCGCCCAGCCGTTCGCCGTCGGCGGGGTCGTACGGGTTCGAGGTGAGCATGACGGTCTCGCTCATGCCATAGCGTTCGAGAATGGTGTGGCCGGTGCGCTCGCGGAACTCGTTGAAGGTTTCCATCAGGAGCGGCGCCGATCCGGAAATGAACAGCCGCATGCCGGCGCAGGCCGCGCGCGTGAAGCGCGGGTCGGCCAGCAGCCTCACGTAATAGGTCGGCACGCCCATCATGACGGTGCAGCGCGGCAGGTAGCACAGCGCCTGGTCCACGTCCAGCCTGGGCAGCCAGATCATGCGCGCGCCGGCCAGCAGCGCGCCATGCGAGGCCACGAACAGGCCATGCACGTGGAAGATCGGCAGCATGTGCAGCAGCACGTCGTCGGCGCGCCAGCCCCAGTAGCGATGCAACACGCGGGCGTTGGAGGCCAGGTTGCCGTGCGACAGCATGGCGCCCTTGCTGCGGCCCGTGGTACCGGAGGTGTACAGGATGGCGGCCAGATCGTCCGCGCGGCGCGGCGCCGTGGCGAACGACTGGCTCAGGCCGCCGGCCGCCTGCAGCAGGCTGCCGGTGCGGTCCTCATTCAAGGTATACACGTGCGCGGTGCCGGCCTTGGCGGCGGCGCGCCGCATCCATTCCAGGTTCTTGCCGGCGCACACCACCACGGCCGGCTCGGCATCGCCCAGGAAGTACTCGACCTCGGCCTCGCGGTAGGCGGTGTTCAGCGGCAGGTAGACGTACCCGGCGCGCAGCGTGGCCAGGTACAGCAGCAGCGCCTCAGGCGACTTCTCGACCTGCACGGCCACGCGCGCGCCCTCGGGCAGGCCGAGCGAGGCCAGCAGATTGGCCAGGCAGGCGCTGGCATGGTCGATGTCGTCCCACGTGTAGCACAGCTCGGGCGTTTCCAGGGCAACCTGGCTGCGGTCGGCCGGGAAGCCGCTTTCCAGCACGGTGTACAGATTGGCGTTGCTCACCTTTTTTAGTCTCCAGTAAACACCGGCGGGCGGCCCGCCAGGAAGGCGTCGACGCCTTCGCTGTGGTCGCGGCTGCCGGCATAGGCAAAGAAATCCTGATAATCGGCTTCGTCCAGCGGCGCGCCCTGCAGCAGGCGGCGCGCCTGGCGCTTGTTGATGCGCGCGGCCAGCGGTGCGCCGCGCATGATGCGGTCGGCGCTGGCGCGCGCCTGCCCGGCCACCTCCGTGTCGGGCACCACGCGGGTCAGCAGGCCCAGCGCCAGCGCTTCGTCGGCGCCGAACACGCGGCCCTCGAGCAGGATCGCCAGGGTCGCGGCCCGGCCGGCCAGCGCCAGCAGCCCGCGCATTTCATCGGGCGCCATGGGAAAGCCGAGCCGGTTGATCGGCACGCCGAAGCGCGCCGAGGCGCCCGCGATGCGCAGGTCGCACTGGCAGGCGATCTCCAGTCCGCCGCCGACGCATACGCCGTCGATCTGCGCCACCACCGGATGCGGGCATTCGGCCACGGCGGCCAGCGCCGGCGCCAGGATGTGCTGGTGATAATGCCGCACTTGCTCCGGCGTGCCGCGCACTGCCGGGAACTCGCGGATGTCCGCGCCGGCGGCGAACTGGCTGTCGGCGCCGCGCACGATCACGCAGCGCACGCCGGCGTCGGCCGCGAGCGCTTCGAACACCGCGCGCAATTCGCCCCACATGGCCACGGTGATGGCGTTCAAACGGCCCGGATGCGACAACGTGACCCAGGCCAGCGGGCCTTCGCGCGCCAGCAGCACCCGCCCGGCAGTCGGCGTGGCAGGCATGGCCGGCCTACCCGATGCGGGCAATGCCGCGGCTGGTGCGCGGCTTGCCCTCGCCCAGCCGCACCAGGTTGTCGTCCAGGTCGTCCAGGTCATAGAGGTAATTGACCATCATGCCGCACGACTGGCCCAGGCCCTTGGCCGACGTATCGGCAGCCCAGTTCAGCCGCTCGACGCGGGCGCCGTTGCCCAGGTGGAAGCGCGCCACCGGGTCCAGCGGCTGGCCGTTCTTCATGGCGAGCAGGTAGTGCGCGGCCAGCCGCAGGCCGGCGCGCTGCACTACTTCGGACGACTTGCCGGCGGCCGCCTTGGCCAGCCGGGCGACCCAGCGGGCGCCGTCGGGCGCGCCGGCGCGGGCGCGATCCTTGTCGCGCACGATGGCCTCCACTTCCTGGGCGCTCTGGCGCGACAGCCAATCGACAAAACCCGGGATCGGCGACAAAGTAGCGAACGAGCGCAGCTTGGGCAGTTCTTCAAGCAGGCGCTCGATGACGCGCTTGAGCAGGAAGTTGCCGAAGCTGATGCCGCGCAGGCCGGGCTGGGTATTCGAGATGGAATAGAAAATGGCCCAGCGCGCCTTGTCCAGGTCCTGCGGCGGGGCGGCGGTGTCCAGCAGGGATTGCACGTTGTCGGCCATCTGCGCGGCGAACGCCACTTCGACGAAGATCAGCGGCACGTCGGGCATCTGCGGGTGGAAGTACGCATAGCAGCGGCGATCGGGCGCCACCCGGTGGCGCAGGTCGTCCCATGAACGGATCTCGTGCACGGCCTCGTAGATGATCAGCTTTTCCAGCAGCGAGGCGGGCGAGTCCCAGGTCAGGGGCCGCAGTTCCAGCAGGCCGACGTCGAACCAGGCCGACAGCAGTGTTTCGAGGTCCTTGTCGAGCGCCTGCAGGCCGGCCACCTGCTTGCGCCAGCGCAGCATGTCGGCGCGCAGCGCCACCAGGAAGCGCAGGCCGTCCGGCAAGGCGTTGAAGCGCTTGAACAGCTTGGCGCCGTGGTCGCCGCGCGGTTCCAGGCCGGCGCCCACCTGCGCCAGCCCGCTCAGCAACTCGCGCCGCCGCTTGCCTTCCGCCGCGGTGTAGGCGGCGCACCAGCTGCGCGCCAGCTTGTTGGCGGCCACGTCGGTCAGGCGCGCCTGGAACAGCGGCGCGATCTCGGCGGCGCCCGGCAGCCGCCCGCGGTCCCACAGGCGGCCCAGGCGGGCCATCAGGCCATTGCTTTCCGTGCCGCCGGCATCTTCGAGCGCGGCGGAATCGCTATCCTGCGGCCGTGCGCCGCGAGCGAGCGGACTGGGATCTAGGGCGGGCATGGGCGGCCTCCTGTGTTGCGGGTGAGGAAAGCAAGGCCGGCGCGGCGGCGGCGGCCTGGGGTTCGGAATCGGCGTCCTGGCGCGCCAGCAGGCGCAGCGCATCGAGCTGGCGCAACAGGTGCTTGCGCGCCAGCGCCTCGGCCGCCTCGGGATCGCGCGCCTTGAGCGCGGCAAAAATGGCCAGGTGCTCGGCGCACGATTCATTGATGCGCCCGGGCACGGACAGGCTCTTGTGGCGGAACAGGCTGAGCACCTTGCGCAGGTTGCCCACCATGTCGGACAGCCAGCGATTGTTGGCCAGGCCCTGCACGGCCTCGTGGATGAGGAAGTTGGTGTCGTAATAGGCGTCGACGCGGCCGGCCGCGGCGTGCTCGCGCAGCGCCTGGTGCAGCGGCTCGAGCGCGGCCAGGTCGGCGTCGCTGGCCTTGAGCGCGGCCTCGTGCGCGCAGCGCCCTTCCAGCATGGCCATCAACGGGAAGATGTCTTCCAGGTCTTGCAGGGACAGCTCGTTGACGAAGCAGCCGCGGCGCGGCTCCAGCCGCACCAGCCCTTCGGTGGCCAGCACCTTCAACGCCTCGCGCAGCGGCGTGCGGGAAATACCCAGCAGGCCGCTCAGGCGAGTCTCGTCGATCCATTCGCCGCTGGCCAGGCTGCGCGCCCGGATCATGGCCCGCAGCCGGTCGGCGACCTCCAGGTACAGCGCTTGCCGGATGATGGGAGCGGTCATGGCGGGCCCGCGCGGGCATCCTGTAATTCATAATTATGGAAAGCTCATCATACCCGGCGCCGGACGCGCGCGAAAGCCCCCGCCCTATCCGGACAATCCCGCAAACGCGGAAAGGATCAGCAGTGCAGCACGCCCGCCACGGCGTGGCGCACCAGGGAGCGCGCCCAGCGGCGCGCGGGCAGGCCATAGCGGCTTTCGACCACCTCGGCGCGCGCCAGCAGTTGCGCCGGCGTGATGGCCAGCGGCGGACCGGTGAACGCCAGCACGATCTGGTTGCCGGCGTCGATCTCGGGCAGCAACACGATGCGGTCGTCGAACGCCGCGCGCAAGTTGTCGATATTGCGGCCGAAGCTCTCGTGGCGGCCGAACAGGTTGACCGACAGCACCCCGACCTCGCCCAGCACCCGCCGGCAATCGCGATAGAACGCCACGGAATCGCGCACCGGCCCGCGCGCCGAGGCGTCGTACAAGTCGACCATCAGCACCGGGCAGCGCCCGGCATTGCGCGGGTCGGCCACCCAGGCCGCCGCATCCTGGTGCCGCACCGCCAGGCGCGCGGTGGCCGGCAGCCGGAAGAACATCTGGCATACCGCCGTTACCTGCGGATTCCATTCCACCGCCACCAGCGGGCTGCGGGTGTGTTTCAGGCAAAAGCGCGCCAGCGATCCCGCTCCCAGGCCCAGCAGGCCGATCGACGCGTCGTCTTCCCGGGGCGGCTCGAGGAACAGCAGCCACGCCATCATCTGCGCGGTGTACTCGAGCACCAGTTCGGCCGGCGCCTTGATGCGCATGGCGCCCTGGATCCATTCGGTGCCGAAGTGCAGGTAACGGATGCCGTCGGCTTCGGAGAGCGTGGGCTGGTCGGCAAGTGCGGGAGCGGTACGGGCGGGCATCGCGCGATTGTAGCGAGCGCGCGCCGTCTGCGCCCGCGCCGCGCTCACGCCGCCAGGGACGCGCGCGCGGCCGGATCCTCGCCGTCGGCGCGCCAGAGCAGGTCCAGCAGTTCGCCGCGCCGGCGGCCGCTGTCAAGTATGCCGGCGATATGCAGCACGCGCTTGAGGAACAGGTGCATATCGCATTCCCACGCAATGCCCAGCGCGCCATGCACCTGGATGGCGTTCTCGGCCGCGCGCCGGCCGGCCTCGACCGCCAGCAGCTCGGCCACGGCGCAGGCGTGCGCCGCCTCCCCGGTCGGCGCGTCCCGGTCGAGCGCCTGCGCCGCCGCCCGGCCGGCCAGGCCGGCATCGTCCAGCGCCATCCAGTCGTCGGCCAGTTTGTGCTTGATCGCCTGATTGGCGCCGATCGGCCGGCCGAACTGCTGGCGCTCGCGCGCGTGCGCGGCCGCCGCGTCCAGCGCGGCGCCGGCCGCGCCCAGCAGCTCGGCGATGCGCAGCAGGCGGTAGCCCTGGCACAGCCGCGCCCAGCCGGCCTGGTCGAGCGCCAGGGCGGCGCGGCGCACCGGCGTCCCGCCCCGGATGCGGACCGTGCCGATGGCGGGGTCCAGGCCGGCGCCGATCTCTCCATCATCCACTGCGTGGCATTCGATTTCGATCCGGTCGAGCGCCGGGCGGCGCAGCGCCAGCGCCTGCGCGCCCGCCGCGGCATACTCCACCAGCAGCGTCCCGTCCGCCTGCTCGGTGGCCGGCGCGTAGTAGGTCTGGCCCGCCAGCACCGGGGCCAGCCATTCGTCCAGCACCGCCGCCTCGGGGCGGGCGGCGCGCAGCACGGGCAGCCACGCCAGGTTGGCGGCCAGCGGCACGCTCAGCAGATGACGCCCCGCTTCGCCCGCCAGCGGCCACGCCGCGGCCAGGCCCAGCCCCATGCCGCCGGCGGCTTCGGGCAACAGCAGCGCCGGCCATCCCATGGCCGCCAGCTCGCCCCACAGGGCCGCGCGCAATCCGGCGTCGGTGTCGCGCGCCCGCGCGGGCGGATGGCGCTCGTCCAGGAAGCGGCGGCCGGCATCCGCCAGCATGCTTTCGATTTCGTGCGCGTCGGTCGTCATGCGCGTCAGCCTTTGGGCAGGCCCAGCACCTGCTCCGCGATGATGTTGCGTTGAATCTCGGAAGTGCCGGCCAGGATGGTTTCGGCGCGCGACCAGAGATAGGTCCGCAGCAGGCCGGCATCCCGCGCGTCGCCGCCGGCCTGTGCCAGGCTGACGCGCGGCCCCAGGATATCCATGGCCAGGCCGAGCAGGCGCTGATGCGCCTCGCTCCAATGGACCTTGGTCGACGACCCTTCCGGGCCGGGCGGGTCGCCGCGCAGCGCGGCCTGCAGCGCACGCTGCGATTTCAGGGCCAGCACATGGCTGTCGGCCGCGAGGCGCGCCCAGCGCCGCCGCAGCGCCACATCATCGGCCGGGCAGTTGCCGGCCGCGTCGGCGCGCAGCGCCAGGGCGCGGACCTGCTGCAGCTCCTGGGCGAACCGCACCAGCCGCGGAATGAAATACGTGCCGCGCTCGAAGCTGGCCGCCGCCATGGCGATTTTCCAGCCCTGGTTTTCCTCGCCTAGCCGGCATTCGGCCGGCACCCGCACATTCTCGAAGAACACTTCGCAGAATTCGGCTTCGCCCGTCAGCTGGCGTATCGGCTCGACCCGCACGCCCGGGTCGCGCATGTCCACCAGCAGGAAACTCAGGCCGCGATGGCGCGGCGCCTGCGGATCGGTGCGCGCCAGCACGAAGCACCAGTGGGCGCGGTCGGCGAACGAGGTCCAGATCTTGTGGCCATTGAGCACATAGCCGTCGCCCGCGGGCTCGGCGCGCGTGCGCACCGCCGCCAGGTCGGACCCGGCGCCCGGCTCGGAATAACCTTGGCACCATACTTCGCGGTTGGACAGGATGCCGGGCAGGAACCGGCGCTTCTGTTCCTCGGTGCCGAAATGCAGCAGGGTCGGCGCCAGGATGCCATGGCCGATCAGGTTGACGCCGAGCGGCGCGCCGCAGCGCGCATGCTCTTCGTGGAAGATGGCCTGCCGGCGCAGCGGCAGCGCGCGGCCGCCATACTCGCGCGGCCAGCCGAGCCCGGCCCAGCCCGCCGCGCATAGGGCGTCTTCCCAGGCCTGGCGGAAATCCAGGCTGGCCGGGTCGGCGCGGCCGGGCCAGCCGGCCACGAAACCGGCGTACGCCGCCGCCAGCCAGTCGCGCAGGCCCTGGCGGAAAGCTGCGTCGTCCTGCAGCGCATCCAGTTCCATGCCGGCGCGCCTCATTGCAGGCGGATGCTGGAATCGCGCGCCACCTTGCCCCAGGTGGCGATGTCCTGCCGGATGAACGCCGCAAAGGTCTTGGGATCGCTGCCGATGATGTCCAGGCCCAGGTCGGCGAACTTGCGCTTGACATCGTCGCGCCGCAGCACCCGGGACACCGCCTGGTACAGCTTGTCGATCGCGGGGGCGGGCGTTCCCGCCGGCGCGACCAGCCCCAGCCACGGCATGGCCGAATACCCCGGCAAGCCCGATGCCGCCACGGTGGGCAGCTCGGGCACCGAGGCCGAGGCCTGCGCGGTGGTCACGGCCAGCGCGCGCAGCTTGCCGTCCTTGACGAAGGGCCCGGACGAGGCCCAGGCGTCGAACATGACTTGCAGGCGGCCGGCCACCAGGTCGGTCAGGGCCGGCGAACTGCCCTTGTAGGGGATGTGCTCCATCTCCACGCCGGCCATGTGCTTGAAGAGTTCCGCTTCCAGGTGCGTCGAGCTGCCCGTGCCCACCGACCCGTAGCTGAGCTTGCCGGGATTCGCCTTGAGGTAGGCGATCAGCTCTCCCACGGTCTTGGCCGGCACCGAGGGATGCACTTCCAGTACGTGCACCACCGATGCCACCTGGCTGACCGGCGCGAAGTCCTTGACCGGGTCGTAGTTCACCTTGGCATAAATGCTGGGCGCGATGCCCAGGGACGAGGCCGCCATCAACAACGTATAGCCGTCGGGCTTGGCGCGCGCCACGTAGTCGGACGCGATCAGCGTGCCGCCCCCGGGCTTGTTCTCGACGATCACGGGCTGGCCCAGTTCGGCGCCGAGGTGGTCGGCGACCAGGCGCGTCATGATGTCGGTGGCGCCGCCCGGCGAGAACGGCACGACGATGCGCACCGGCTGGGACGGGTAGTTGTCCTGCGCCCAGGCCGCGTTGCCCGCGGCCGCCGTGGCCAGTGCGATGCCGGCCAGCATTTTTTTCAACATGGGGTCTCCTCCTTGCGAAACGATGGATTACTGCGAATGCGGCAGGATCAGCGCGTCCAGCATCGCGACGCCCTGCCCCGCCTCCTTGACGAGCAGCGGATTCACTTCGATCTCCGCCACGCCCGGCGATGCCAGCAGCGCATCGCCCACTGCCACGATCGCCCGGCAGGCCGCGGCCACATCGGCCCTGGGCTTGCCGCGGTAACCGTCCAGCAACGGGAACACCTTCAGCTCGCGCAGCATGCGGCCGGCTTCGTCCGGGCCGATGGGCAGCACGCGATGGCTAGTGTCGCCGTACAGTTCGGTCAGCACGCCGCCCAGGCCCACGGTCAGGACCGGGCCGAACACCGGGTCGCGCGTCGCGCCGACGATCAGCTCGGCCACGCCGCGCTCCATGCGCTGGACCAGCACGCCGTCCAGGCGCGCGCGCGGCGCATGGCGGGCGGCGGCGGCCTGCAGGCGCGCGTGGGCGGCGCGCACCGCGGCCGCGTCGGCCAGGTCGAGGGCGACGCCGCCGGCTTCGGTCTTGTGCGCAATGTCGGCGCTGAGGATCTTCAACGCCACCGGGTAGCCGAGCTCGCCGGCCAGCTCCACCGCCTGGTCGGCGTCGCGCGCGACGCGGGCCGCATCGGCCAGGCCGAAGCGGCCCAGGTAAGCGCGCGCGGCCGCCTCGTTACAGGGCAGCGGCGGCAGGCCCGGCGCGATAGCCGCGGGCGCGCCGGCGTCATGCGGGCGCTTGCGCGCCTCGCACCACGCCAGGAATGGCGCCAGCGCCGACACGGCCAGGCCCAGGTCGTCGAATACGGCCACGCCGGCCTCGCGCAGCGCCTGCCGGCATTGCGCCGCGCCGGTGTCGATGGCGGCGAACAGGCGCGGATGCGCGCGCGCCACGTCGGCCAGCGCCTCGGCCATGCGGTCGAGCATGTAGCCGGGCGCATACACCACCACGGCATCGATCGCGTCAGAGGTGGCCAGGGCCTGCAGCGCGGCGCGCACGAAACCCGGGTTGTTGACCACATTGCCCGTGACATCCACCGGATTGCCCACCATGCCGTAATCGGGAATGCCGCCGCGCAGGGTAGCCTGCAGATCCTGCGGCAGTTCCGGCAGGTCGAGCCCGGCCGCCACGAAACGATCCGCCAGGATCGCGCCGAGCGCACCGGACATGGTCAGCACCGCGACCCGCCGGCCCGCGCTGCGATGCCGCAGCATGGCCAGCCCGGCCAGCTGCGCCATTTGCGCGAAGTCGCCGGCCTCGATCACGCCCAATTGCCGGAACGCCGCGCTATAGACACGCTGGTCCCCGGCCAGCGCCGAGGTGTGCGAGCGCACGGCCTGCGCGCCTTTGTCGGTGGCGCCCGCCTTCAACGCGATCAGGACCTTGCCGCGCCGCTCGAGCTCGCGGCAGGCGCGCACGAACCCGGGCCCGTCGCGCAACTGCTCCAGGTAGCCCAGCACGATCTCGGTATGCGGGTCTTGCGCCAGGTATTCCAGGTAGGCCGAAAAATCGACGCAGGCCTCGTTGCCGGTATTGATGAATTGCGAGAACGGCAGGCCCAGGCGGCGCGCGATGGCATACACGGCGGCGCAGACATTGCCGCTTTGCGTCAGCAGGCTGACCTGGCCCGGCTCCTGCTGCATGGGCGCGGTCTTGAAGACCGAGGCGAACGCGGTATGGGCCTGCGTATTCAGGTTGGCGAACCCCATGCAGTTGGGGCCGGCCACCACCATGCCGGACGCGGCCGCGAATTGCTCCAGCTCCTGCTGCAGGCGCGCGCCCGCGCCGCCGGCCTCGGCGAAGCCCGCCGCGTAGACGATGGCGGCGCGCACGCCGCGGGCGTGGCAGCGCTCGAGCATCGGCGTCACGTCGGCCGCGCCGATGGCCAGCACGGCCAGGTCGACCGGCTGCGGCACCGATTCGATGTCGGGCCAGCAGCGCAGGCCGAAGACTTCCTGGTACTTCGGATTGACGGGGAAGATCCGTCCGCCATAGCCAAAGCGGGTCAGCAGGTCCAGCGGCATGCCGCCGATGCGGCCCGCGTCGCCGCTGGCGCCGATCAGCGCGATCGAGGCGGGGTTCAGCAAGGGTTCCAGGCGATGCGTCATGCGGCCCCGCCCGATTTGTTGCGCTGGATGGCCTGCGCCAGGCCGCGCTCGCGCACGACGCGGTATTCCTCGGTCAGGTGCGACAACTGGTGGGTATCGAAATGCGCGGCCAGCGCGGTGCGGAAGCCCTGTGCGTCGGCGGTGCGGTTCAGCGAGCGCTTCACCAGCTTCAGGCCGAACGGCGGCGCCTGGGCGATGCGCCGCGCCAGGGCCAGCGTGGCCGCCTCGAGTTCGGCCAGCGGCACCACGCGATTGACCATGCCGATGCGCAGCGCCTCTTCGGCGCCGACCTTCTCGCCGGTGTAGAGCATTTCCTTGGCCTTGCGCAGGCCCATCACCCACGGATGGATCAGCACCTCGGTGGCGGCCGCCGCCAGCGTATGGCCGACCGGGTCGGAAAAATACGCGTCGTCGGCGCAGACGACCAGGTCGCACATGTTGGCGATCATGAAGCCGCCCGCCACGCAGGCGCCCTGCACCTCGGCGATGGTGGGCTTGGGGAAATCCCAGATGCGCAGGCAATAGCCGTAATAGCGCTGCGATTCATAGGCCCAGCGTTCCTCGACGGTGAAGTCGGCGCGCTTGGCCTGCGCTTCTTTCAGGTCGTGGCCCGCCGAGAAATGCGCGCCCTGCCCGGCCAGCACCACCACGCGTACGGCCGGGTCGTCGGCGGCGCGCGCCAGCGCCTGGTCCAGTTCATCCAGCATCTGCTGGCTTTGCGCATTGCGCGCAGCGGGGCGCGCCAGGCTGATGCGGCAGACCGCGCCATGCTGTTGCACAGCGAGAGTGGCGTATTCCATGAAGTCTCCTCGTCCGTTGTCATGCTCGGCCGAATTGAATTTACGCCCTGCCATTCCTAGAATACAAAATATTCGTTTAATTTATCCCACAATATGAACACCTCTAAATCGACCGGCGGCACCCAGAGCATGCGGCGCGCGCTGGCCCTGCTGCGGGTGTTGGCCCAGCACCAGGAAGACGGCATCGACCTGCAGGGCGTCATGGCGCGCACCGGGCTGGAACGCTCCACCGCGCACCGCCTGCTGAGCTGCCTGCTGGAAGAGCGCTTCGCCGAACGCGATCCGGCCAGCCGCAAGTACCGGCTGGGGGTCGACTCGATGCAACTGGGCTTCGCCTCGCTGCGCCATACGCCGCTGCTGGACGCACTGCGCCCGTTCGCGCAGAAGCTGGCGCGCCTGTCGGGCGATACGGTGTTCCTGGTGATCCGCCAGGGCGACTACGCGCTATGCCTGCTGCGCGAGGCCGGCAGCTTTCCAGTGAAGGTGTTCACCATCGACCAGGGCGAGCGCCGCCTGCTGGGCATCGGCGCGGGCGGACTGGCGCTGCTGGCGAGCCTGGACGACGACGAGATCGCGCTGCTGTACGAGCGGCACGCGCCGCTCTATGCGCAGGCGGGCTTCACGCGCACGGGGCTGGCCAAGATGGTGCGCCAGGCGCGCCAGGCGGGCTACGCCACGATCGTGGACACGATCACGCCGGGGGTGTCCGGCGTCGGCGTGGCCTTCCCGGTGTCGGCGCTGACCTGGGTGGCGGTGAGCTTCGGCGCGATCAGCAGCCGGCTGGACGCCCGCCGCCGGGTCGAGATGGGAGAACTGCTGCGCGCCGAATGCCGCGCATGGAGCCGGGAATACGCCGGGCTGTAGCGACAGCGCCGGCGCCCGGGGGACAGGCGCCAGGCCCCGGGGGGCGCGGCGCCTCGCGAGGCGCTAGACGCGCTCGAACACCGCCGCGATGCCCTGCCCGCCGCCGATGCACATGGTGACCAGGGCATAGCGGCCCTGCACGCGCTGCAGTTCGTACAGCGCCTTCACGGTGATGATGGCGCCGGTCGCGCCAATGGGATGGCCCAGGCTGATGCCGCTGCCGTTGGGGTTGACCTTGGCCGGGTCCAGGCCCAGTTCGCGCGACACCGCGCAAGCCTGCGCCGCGAAGGCTTCGTTGGCTTCGATCACGTCGAGCTGGTCGACCGCCAGGCCGGCGCGCTTGAGCACCGCCTGGGTGGCCGGCACCGGGCCGATGCCCATGATGGTGGGATCGACGCCGGCATGCGCGTAGGCAACCAGGCGCGCCAGCGGCTTGACGCCGCGCCGCTCGGCGGCGGCCGCGCTCATCAGCACCACGGCGCCGGCGCCGTCGTTCAGGCCCGAGGCGTTGCCGGCGGTGACGGTGCCGTTCTCTTTCTGGAACACCGGCTTCAATGTCGCCAGGCTTTCCGCCGTGACGTCGCGCCGTACGTGCTCGTCGGTGTCGAACGTGACCTCGCCCTTGCGCGTCTTGATGACGAAGGGCACGATCTGCTCGCGGAAACGGCCGGACTCGATGGCGGCCGCCGCGCGGCGGTGCGATTCGGCCGCCAGCGCGTCCTGGTCGGCGCGGCTGATGCCGAACTTGGCGGCCACGTTCTCGGCGGTGACGCCCATGTGCATGCGGCCGAACGGGTCGGACAACGCGCCGGTCATCATGTCCAGCAGCGCCGCGTCGCCCATGCGCGCGCCCCAGCGCTGCGCCGGCGCGATGTACGGCGCACGGCTCATGCTTTCGGCGCCGGCGCCCACGGCGATCTCGGCGTCGCCCAGCATGATGGTCTGCGCGGCCGACACGATGGCCTGCAGGCCCGACCCGCACAGGCGGTTGACGTTGAACGCCGGCGTCTCCTTGCCAATGCCGGCGTTCATGGCGGCCACGCGGGACAAGTACATGTCGCGCGGCTCGGTGTTGATGACGTGGCCCACCGCGACGTGGCCGACCTCGTCGCCCCCGACCGCCGCGCGCGCCAGCGCTTCCTTGATCACCGCAGCGCCCAGGTCGATGGGCGGGACGTCCTTCAATGCGCCGCCGAAATCGCCGATGGCGGTGCGGGCGGCTGCGGCGACGATGACTTCATTCATGGTGTTCCTCCTGTGCGATCCCAAACGTGGATAGCCCGATCATACTGTGCAGTGCAACATGGCGTCCAAGCCCGTCCCCCAGGCGGCGCTATTGCTTGGGGATGCCGGCGCGCTCGGCCGCCGCGGCCCACTTGCGGATCTCCGCCAGCTGGAACTCGCCCAGTTCGGCCGGCCCGGCGGGGAAGGCCTCCCAGCTGGTGTGCGCCAGGAATGCTTCGGCATCGGCGGTGCGGTAGATGTCCACCAGGGTGCGCGACAGTTTGTCGACCACGGCCGCCGGCGTGCCGGCCGGCGCGAAGGCGGCGGTCCAGTTCACCATGTAGTAGCCGTCGAAGCCGGATTCCTGCAGCGTCGGCACATCGGGGGCGCTGCGCAGGCGCTGGTGGCCCGTCACGGCCAGCAGCCGCATCTTGCCGGCCTGCACGAACGGGATCACCGCGCCGTAGTCGGCGAACACCAGGTCCACCTGCCCGCCGGCCAGGTCGGTCAGCGCCGGCGCGGCGCCTTTGTACGGCACATGCGTGGCCTCGATGCCGGCCATCGACAGGAACAGCTCGGTGGCGATCTGGTACGAGGCGCTGCCGCTGCCGTAGTTCAGCTTGCCGGGAGCGCGGCGGCCCGCCTCGACCAGCTCGGCCACGCTCCGGTAAGGCGCGCCGGCCTGCACCGCCAGCGCCATCGCGCCGAAGCCCAGGCGAGCGACCGGCGCGAAGTCCTTGACGGGGTCGTACGGCAGTTGCTTGAACATGGCGGCGTTGGTGGCCACCGGCGAGTTGCTGGCCAGCAGCAGCGTGTAGCCGTCGGGCCGGGCCGTGGCGACCGCCTGCGCGGCAATGAAGCTGTTGCCGCCCGGCCGGTTCTCCACCGATACCGGCACGCCCAGCCGGGCCTCCATTTGCTGCGCCACATAGCGGGCGTTGCTGTCGGTGCCGCTGCCCGGCGGAAACGACACGACCAGGCGGATGGGCTGCTCGGGGTATGCCGCATGCGCGGCCGGCGACAGCAAGGCCGCGCACAGCAGCGCGGCCAGCCGGAAAAAGCGGTTCATGGGTTGTCTCCTGGATTATCGGCGCGCACGGCCATGCGCGCGGACCCAAGGGTAGGCAACCGGCGGCGGACCCGTCTAATACTGATTCATTAGCTCGCCATAGCGATTCGGTATCGCCTGAGTGGCCAGCATCACGTCGCGCAGCTTCAGCACCGGCACGCACGACGTATCGCGATGCGCCACCAGCGACAGGGCCAGCGCGTCGTGCGCTTCGGCATCGGTCAGGTCCACGAACGCCACATGCGGGGTGGAATAGGCGCGCGTCACGCCCGGCACCAGCGCCACGCCCAGCCCGCTGGCCACCAGGCTGACCAGGGTCTGCACCTGGATGGCTTCCTGGCTGATGCGCGGCGAGAAGCCCGCCTTGCGGCACAAGGCCTGCGCCACGCCATGCAGGCCCGGCACCTTGGCCGGCGAATACATGACGAAGGGCTCCGACCGCACGGCCTGCAGCGCCACCGGACCGCCCGCCAGCGGATGGGCGGCCGGCAGGGCCAGGATCAGGCTGTCGCGCTCGACCACCCAGCTCGACAAGGATGGGTCTTCGGCCAGCGGGCCGCGCACCAGGCCAGCGTCGATCTCGTTGGCGCGCAGCATGCCGGCCAGCCGCACCGTGCTGTCCTCGCGCAGCTCGAGCTCGACGTCCGGATAGCGGCGCCGGAATACCGGCAGGCAGCGCGGCAGCAGCATGTAGGTGGCCGAGCCCACGAAGCCCAGCCGCAGGCGGCCCTGCTCGCCCAGCGCCACGCGCCGCGCCGACTGCCGCGCCTGGTCGGCATGGAACAGGGCGCGCCGCGCATCGGCCATCAGGGCCGCGCCGGCCGGCGTCAGCGACACGCCCTTGGCGCCGCGCTCCAGCAACTGCGCCCCCACGCCATGCTCGAGCTTCTGGATGGACACCGACAGGGCCGGCTGGGCGATATGCAGGACTTCGGCGGCGCGGCGGTAGCTGCCGAGCTCGGCGATGGTGACGAATTGGCGTAGTTGACGGAGGTCCATGGCCATAACGAATTCGATATCACGCAATACAAACACCATATTAGACGCTTATGCACTGCCTGGTTAGGATGCGCCCATGACGCTTCCCACCGACCCCGAACGCAGCGCCCTGGCCGGCGTGCGCGTGCTGGACCTGACCTCGGTCGTGTTCGGCCCCTACGCCTCGCAGATCCTGGCCGACTATGGCGCCGACGTGATCAAGATCGAGTCCCCCGAGGGCGACTCCACCCGCCGCACCGGGCCGCAGCAGGAAGACGGGCTGGCGGCGATTTTCCTCGGCATCAACCGCAACAAGCGCAGCGTGGTGCTGGACCTCAAGCAGGCCGCCGCGCGCGAGGCCCTGCTGGCGCTGGTGGACGGCGCCGACGTGCTGATGCACAGCATGCGGCCGGCCAAGATGGCGCGCCTGGGCCTGGATCCGGACACACTGTGCGCGCGCAACCCGCGCCTGGTCTACGCGGGCCTCTACGGCTTCGGCGAGGGCGGCGCCTACGCGGGCCTGCCGGCCTACGACGATATCGTGCAGGGGCTGTCCGGCGTGGCCGACATCACCCGGCGGCAAGGCGGCACCCCGCGCTACCTGCCCACCATCGCGGCCGACAAGACCTGCGGGCTGGTCGCCGCGCATGCGGTCCTGGCGGCGTTGTTCCAGCGCGAACGCACCGGCCTGGGCCAGCACCTGGAAGTGCCGATGTTCGAATCGATGACATCCTACCTGCTGGTGGAACACTTGTACGGCCGCCACCTGCAGGACGCGCCCGGCCCGGCCGGCTACCCGCGCGTGCTGGCCCCGTGGCGGCGGCCCTACCAGACCGCTGACGGCCATCTGTGCATGATGCCGTACACCGACGCGCACTGGCAGCGCTTCTTCACCGAGACCGGCCACGCGGAACTGGCCGGCGACGCGCGCTTTGCCGACATCTCGGCGCGCACCCGGCATATCGAGGCGCTCTACGAGCTGGTGGGCGGCATCGTCGCCGGCCGCGACACGGCGCACTGGCTGGCGCTGTGCCAACGCCTGGAGATTCCCGCCGCGCCGGTCAACCGGCTGGAAGACCTGGAACACGACCCGCACCTGCGCAGCGTGGACTTCTTCGTGCCGCTGCAGAGCGCGGCGGGCAAGCGCTATCGCTTCGCCCGCAACCCGGTGCGGCTGCAGCGCTCACAGGTCGCGCCCGCCATGCCGCCGCGCCTGGGCGAACACACGCGCCAGGTGCTGCGCCAGGCCGGGTTCGATCCCGCGCGGATCGAGACGCTGCTGGCCAGCGGCGCGGCGCGCGAGCCGGCCGCGCCACCCCTTTCCACACAGGAGGACACGCCATGACTGATTCCCGCCCGGCGCCGTTGCTGGGACACGGCTACTACTGGCAAGACCTGCAGGTCGGCCAGCGCTTCCGCACGTTCCGCCGGACCGTGACCGAGACCGACATCGTCAACTTCATCAGCGTCACCGGCATGCTGGAGACCATCTTCATCGACGCCACCTACGAGCATGGCGCGATCCGCGGCCGCCCGGCGCCGGGCGCGCTGACCTACGGGCTGATCGAAGGCCTGATCATGCAGGGCATGGTGCAGGGCACCGGGCTGGCGCTGCTGGAGGTGCACAAGAAAATGCTCGCGCCGGTCGTGGCCGGCGACACCGTCTGGGCCGAAATCGAGGTCACCGGCATCCGGCCCACCTCGCGGCACAACCGCGCCGTGGTCAGTTCGGCGATCGAAGTGCGCAACCAGCACGGCCAGCCCGTGATGACCTATACCGCCACGCGCATGCTGGCCGGCAGGCCGGCCTGAGTGCCGCGGCAACCGGACGACGGCGTCCGGTGCCGTCCATATAGAACAAGCACAAGGAGACAAGCAATATGAAAACCTTCACCCGGATCGCCGCGGCCGCCCTGGCCGTCCTCGTCCTGGCGGGGCCTGCCCCGGCGCGGGCCGCCTGGCCCGAGCGCCCGGTCACCGTGGTGGTGCCCTTCCCGCCCGGCGGGCCCACCGACCTGGTGGCGCGCGTGCTGGCCAAGCAGCTGGCCGACCAGACCGGCCAGGCCTTTGTCGTCGAGAACAAGGGCGGCGCCAACGGCAATATCGGCATGCAGTATGCCGCGGCCGCCAAGCCGGACGGCTACACCGTGCTGTACAACACCTCGTCGATCGCCCTCAGCCCGAACCTGTACCGCAACCTGCCTTTCGACCCGGTCAAGGATTTCACCGCGGTGTCGTCGACCGCGGTGATCCCGCTGGTGCTGCTCACGCACCCGTCGGTGCCCGTCAATGACGTGCGGGAGTTCGTCGACTATGCCCGCGCCCATCCCGGCAAGCTGTCCTACGGCTCGGCGGGCGCGGGCAACGTGACGCACCTGGGCGCCCTGCTGTTCCTGCGCTCGGTCGGCATACAGGCGGTCCATGTGCCGTACCGCGGCAGCGCGCCGGCCATGACCGACCTGGTCGGCGGCCAGGTGCAGTTCATGGCCAACACGCTGAACGACTCGCTGGGGTTCGTGCGCGACGGCAAATTGAAAGCGCTGGCGGTCAGCAGCAAGGCGCGCAGCCCGCAACTGCCCGACACGCCCACGCTAGGCGAGACCGTGGCGCCCGATTTCGAAATGGGCGCCTGGCAAGGCATGGTGGTGCCGGCGGGCACGCCGCAGGCAGTGGTGGATGCGCTCAACGCGCAGATCCGCAAGGCGCTGCAGGCGCCGCCGGTGCTCAAGCAATTGGCCGCGCAGGGCGCGCAGCCGCTGGGATCGTCGCCCGCCGAGTACGGCGAATATATCCGGGCCGAGATCGACCGCTGGCACGAGGTCGTGCAGGCGGCCGATGTCCGGCTGGACTAGGGCCTGTCCACGCTAAAAGGAGGCCCGGCGGCCGCGGGACTCAGCGCCCCGCGGCCTTGGCGCTGATGCCGCCGGCCACGCCCATGTCGGTCTTGGGTACGTCGGTGATGATGATGCGCACGTCCTCTTCCGAAATGCCGATGCTGTCGTGCACGGCCCGGCTCACCGCCGCCAGCATGGCGGCCTTTTTTTCTTCGGTGCGGCCCTCGATCAGCATGACGCGCAGCAAGGCCATGTCCTTGCCGAGCTCGCCGGCCACGATGACGTGCTCGGGGGGCACTTCCTGCAACACGATGCGCACGCTGGCCAGCGGCGCCGCCAGGCTGTCGACGACAGCCTGCGACACGCGGGTCAGCAGTTCGGACTTCTGCTGGGCCGAGTGGCCCTGCATGATCTGGACATTCAAGATAGGCATGGGAGGGTTCCGCTGTGATGAGCCGTGAGAGAAGCGCTCATCATAGCGAAAGCCGCGGCGGGCCGCCCTCCCCGCCCCCCGCTCAGCGCGAGGGCTCAGCCTGGGGCGCCTCGGCGGGCGCCGGATCGGCCGGCGCGGGCTCCACGGGCGTGGGCGTGACCAGGTCCACCACCTTCTTGCGCGACAACATGCCGATGAACTCGTCGTCTTCGCCGGTCACGGCCACCGGCTGGTCGCTGTGCACCAGGCGCGCCAGCACCTCGTCCAGCCCGGCGGTGGCCGGCACCGAGGCCAGGTCCTCGACGAATGCGGACACGTCGCGCGCGCCGGACTCGACCGCGCGCTGCGCCACCTCCGCCGTCAGCACGCCCGCCAGCCGCTTGCCGTCCAGCACCGGGGCGTACTCGAAGCTGAGCGCCCGCATGCGGTCCAGCGCATGCGCCGGCCGCGAACGCATGGTCAGCGTCAGGCGCGGCGGGTTGACGGCATGGGCGGCATTGAGCACCTTGGTGCGGTTGACGTCCTGCAGGAAGGCCTGCACGTAGTCGTTGGCCGGGTTCAGCAGGATGTCCTCCGGCGTGCCCTCCTGCACCAGCTCGCCGTCCTTCAGGATGGCGATCCGGTTGCCCAGCCGCAGGGCCTCGTCCAGGTCGTGGGTAATGAACACGATGGTCTTGTTCAGGCGCGCCTGCAGTTGCAGCAGGTGGTCCTGCATCTCGCGGCGGATCAGCGGGTCCAGCGCCGAGAAGGCTTCGTCCATCAGCAGGATCTCGGCGTCGGTCGCCAGCGCCCGCGCCAGCCCCACGCGCTGCTGCATGCCGCCGGACAGCTGGTGCGGATACTGAGCCTCGAAACCGTTCAGCCCCACCTGGTCGAGCCAATGGCGCGCGCGCTGCTCGCGCTCGGCCTTGGGCATGCCCTGCACGGTCAGGCCATAGGCCGCGTTCTCCAGCACCGTGCGGTGCGGGAACAGCCCGAAGCGCTGGAACACCATGCTCATTTTCTTCTGGCGGAAGCTTTCCAGCTCGCGCTTGCCGAGGCTGACGACATCCACGCCGTCGACCAGGATATGGCCGGCGCTGGGCTCGATGAGCCGGTTGAAATGCCGGATCAGCGTCGACTTGCCCGAGCCGGACAGGCCCATGATGACGTAGATGCTGCCCTCTTCGATGGACAGGCTGATGTCGCGCAGGCCCAGCGTGTGGCCGCTCCTGGCCAGCAGGTCTTCCTTGCTCATGCCGTCCTGGGCGGCCTGCAGCCACTTGCCGGGATGCGGACCGAAAATCTTGTAGATGTTCTTGACTTCGATCTTGCTCATCGATGGCCTCCTTTGCGTACGCGCTGCCCGTAGGACTGCGTGATGCGATCGAACAGCACCGCCAGCACCACGATGCCCAGGCCGGCCAGCAGGCCGCGCCCCACTTCCAGGCGGTTGATGCCCAGCAGCACTTCATAGCCCAGCCCGCGCGCGCCGATCATCGAGGCGATCACCACCATCGACAGCGCCATCATCGTGGTCTGGTTGATGCCCGCCATGATGTTGGGCAGGGCCAGCGGCAGCTGCACCCCGAACAGTTGCTGGCGCGGCGTGGCACCGAACGCGCGCGAGGCTTCCAGCACCTCGCGGTCCACCAGGCGGATGCCCAGGTCGGTCAGGCGGATCAGCGGCGGCACGGCGTAGATGACCGTGGCGATGATGGCCGGGATCTTGCCCAGGCCGAACAGCATCACCACCGGGATCAGGTAGACGAAGCTGGGCATGGTCTGCATCACGTCCAGCACCGGCAGCATGATCGAGCGCAGCCAGTTGGCGCGCGCCATCAGCACGCCCACCGGGATGCCGATGATGACCGACAGGCCGGCGGCCATGATCATCAGCGCCAGGGTCTGCATGCCGGCGTCCCACAGGCCCAGCAGGCCGATGACGCACAACAGCGCCCCCATGGCGACGCTCAGGCCGATGCGGCGGCTCACGCCCCAGGCGATGGCGATGGTGGCCAGCACCACCACCCACCACGGCGTGCTGCGCAGCACCTGCTCGAGCCACACCAGCACATCCAGGAAAGGCCGCGACATTGCCTCGAGCGTGTCGGCATAGCGCGTGACCAGGTGATCGACAAACGTGTCGATGGCGCCGCGCACAGCGCGCGGCGGAATAATCTCAGGAAACATAGGCAACTCCATACGGGCGTGCCGCAGGGTGATGCGGCCGGGCGCAGGCGGCCAGCCGCATGGCCCTCGGCACGCGTTCCCGGCGCGGCACGGCGGCCGCGCGCGGGGACAGGGCCGGGCAAGGCGGCGCCGCGCCGCAGGCGGCGGGGCGCCAGGGCCGGATTACAGCGCGGCCTGGACGCGCGTCGCGACCTCGGCGGGTACCCATTTGGTCCAGACATCGGACTTGTTCTTCAGGAACCATTGGGCAACGGCGGCGGAATCATCGCCGGACTCTTCCATGTGCGCCAGGGTCTGGTCGACCTCGGGCAGCGGGATCGAAACCTTGGACAGGAATTCAGTCAGTTTCGGCGCCTTCTGCGAAAACTCGGTATTGACGGCGGTGAACACCGGATTCTCGGGGTAGGCGCTGGGCTGCGGATTGGCGCACTTGGGCGCGGTCAGGCACTTGTGCTTCTCGGCGTCATACGGAGGCAGCTCGAGCTTGACCAGGTCCAGCGCGCCCACCAGCGGCGTCGGATACCAATAGTAGAACACCACGTTCTGCTTGCGCTTGTAGGCCGACATCAGGGCCGCCTTCTGCGCGGCGCCGGTGCCGGGCGAATACAGGGTGTAGGTATCGTCGAGCTTCAGGGCGTGGAACAGGTTGGTGCTGGTGACTTCGCAGCCCCATCCCGCCGGGCAGCCATAAAAGCGGCCCTTGGAGGGCTCCTCCGGATCCTGGAACTCGTCCTTGAACTTGGGCAGGTCGGCCGCCGACTTCAGCTCGGGCAGGCGCTCGGCAGTGTACTTGGGAATGAACCAGGCCTCGCCGCCCATGTAGACGTCGCCGATGCGCTTGACCTTGCCGGTCTTCTGGGCCTTGTCCCAGGGGTCGGCCACGCTGTTCAGCCAGATCTCGGTGTTGATATCCAGGTCGCCGCGCTCCAGGGCGGCCAGGGCGGGCAGGGTTTCCGTGGGCAGGGTCTCGGTCTTGCAGCCGTAGCCCTTTTCCATGATGAAACGCTCGATATCGACCAGCACCAGGTTGGATTCCCAGTTCATGCCGCCGAACTTGACCGGACGGTCCAGTTCGCACTGCGGCGCGTCAGCCGCGTGGGCGGCGCCAGTGAACGCGCAAAGCGCCGCCGCGGCGGCCAGGGTCTTGACAGGGGTGAAACGCATTGGCTTTTGCCTCCATAGGTTCAGGGACACAACGCATGCCAGATGGCCGCGGTATGCCGTGGAGCTAAGGGGGTTGTGCGGAAGACGGGCAGGCCGCCAATACAAACCGACACTAGCAGCGAGACGCGGCGCCGAGGATGGCGAACGGCCTCGTCAGACAGCAGGTCCGGGACGCGCCGCAACGGGCCGACACGGACTGGCAGTAAATTGAAAGAAACTAAATGAAGAAGACGGCATCTTAGCCGATTTTGCCCAGGCGACCAACCACAAGTCTGGAGCATTTTGATACAAATAGCCAAAAATCGGCTAGGGAAAGCCCCAACGAACGGGCCCGCAGCCCCTGGCATTGCTGGTGCTGCAGCGCAACACATGCTTGAATGATTTAGTTTCTTTTTGTTTCCAATGGACCATTCTCGGGGTCCGCCGGCGGCGCCAGGCGCTTGTCAGCGCCTGGCGCCGGCAGTGCTGCGACCAGCGCGCTCAGCGATCCTCATACATATAGGCGCGCCGCCACGGGTAGGCCAGATCCGCCGGGTTATCGAGCTCGTCGGGCCGCCCGGTCGCCGGCGAGGTGGCCAGCACCTGGTGCAGGGCGATCCAGCCATGCTGGAACGCCATGGCGCAGCCGGCCAGGTACAGGCGGTACGCGCGCAGCGAACGCGCGCCCTGCTCGCCCTGCAGCACCCGCGTCGCCTCCTCCAGGCGCGCCTCCAGCGCGTCGCTCCAGGCCCACAGGGTACGTGCATAGTGCGGACGCAGGTTCTCGGCATCCACGGCTTCCAGGCCGCCGTTGGTCATGGCTTCAAGCACGCTGCTGACGTGGGTCAGCTCGCCGCCGGGAAAGATGTACTTTTCGATGAACTCGCCCATGCCGCTGCCCAGTTCGGCGTTGTACAGGCCGGCCGCGGTAATGCCATGGTTCATGATCAGGCCGCCCGGCTTGACCAGCCGGCGCAGCTTGGCGAAATACGCGGGCAGCTGGGCGCGGCCCACGTGCTCGAACATGCCCACCGACGCGAGCTTGTCGTAGGGTTGCGACTCGTCCAGCTTGCGGTAGTCCAGCAGTTCCATGCGCACCCGCCCGGCCAGGCCTTTTTCCTGGATGAGCTTGTTGACGTACGCATGCTGGTTGCGCGACAGCGTGATGCCCGTGGCGTCCACGCCGTACTGCTCGGCGGCCCACAGCAGCAGACCGCCCCAGCCGGCGCCGACATCCAGGAAGCGCTCGCCCTCGCGCAGGCGCAGCTTGCGGCAGATGTGGTCCAGCTTGGCTTCCTGCGCCTGCGCCAGGTTCATGTCCGGCGTGCGGTAATACGCGCAGGAATAGACCCGGCGCGGGTCCAGCCACAAGGCATAGAAATCGTCGGACAGGTCGTAATGGAACTCGATCTGCCGGGCGTCGCGCTCGACCGAGTGGCGCCACACCGAAATGACCTTGCGCACCAGTTCGGTCAGCCAGCCGCCCCGGGCGGCATCGACCGGCGAGCCCGGCAGCAGCGCCGAGGCGGCCGCCATCACGTCGCGCATATTGCCCTGGATATCGATGCGGCCCTCGACGTAGTCCTGGCCCAGGACGCCCACGGCGCCTTCGGCCAGGTGGGCCAGGGCGGCCTTGTCGCGCGCCACGAAGCGGACTTGAGGGTCGGCGGCGCCGATCACGGCGCCGTCGGGCAGTTGCATCTGCACGGTGACCGGCAGGCCCTGCAATTTGCGTTCTACAGCAGACAGCAAAGGATTCACAGCTTCTCCCCGTCATGAAAGAACCCGGCAACTTTATCGGAAAACGATTGCAAGCTGTAAGCCAGGCAACCCGTGATACAGTCGTCGGCTTGCCTCCGCTTGCATGGCAACCGGCGGCACAGACCATCCCCCAGATCGATGCTACCTCAATCCCTGTCCCGCACCCTGCCCGGCTGGCTCATCCTCATGGGCGTGCTGACCGCCATCGGTCCTTTTTCCATCGACATGTATCTGCCGGCCTTCCCGGCCATTGCCGACGGCCTGCAAGTGCCGCGCGGCGACGTCGAGCGCACGCTGGCCGCCTACCTCGTCGGCCTGGCCATGGCGCAGGTCGTCTACGGGCCGGTGGCGGACCGCTATGGCCGCAAGCTGCCGATGCTGGCCGGGCTGGCACTGTACGTGGCCGCCTCGCTGGGCTGCGCGCTGTCCGCCAGCATCGAGATGCTCACCATCTGCCGGGTGCTGCAGGCGCTGGGCGGCGCGGCGGGCGTGGTGATTCCCCGCGCCGTCATCCGCGACCACTACGAAACGCAGGACGCCGCCCGCGCCATGTCGCTCTTGATGCTGATCATGGGTCTCGCCCCCATCCTGGCGCCGCTGGTCGGCGGCCAGTTGCTGGTCTTCATGGGCTGGCGCAGCCTGTTCTGGCTGATGGCGGCGGGCGCCCTGGCCATGCTGGCCGCCACCGCGCTCATCATGAAAGAGTCGCTGGCGCCCGAGCGGATGCAACCGCTGAATGCGCGCTCCATCGCCGGCAACTACGCCGCGCTGGTCCGCCACCGGGGCTTCATGGCCCACAGCCTGGCCGGCGGGCTGGGCCAGGCGGGCATGTTCGCCTACATCATCAGCTCGCCACGGCTCTTCATCGAACTGTACGGCGTCGACCCGCAGCACTACGGGCTGTTGTTCGGGGCCAACGCCGCCGGCCTCATCATCGGCTCGCAGATCAGCGCCCGGCTGCTGCGCCGCCACACTCCGCTGCAGTTGCAGCGGCGCGCCCTGACCGCGCTGGCCGCGGCCAGCCTGGCGGCCCTGGCCCTGACGCTGGCGGGCCAGATGTCGCTGCCGCTGCTGATGGCGTGCCTGGTCGGTTACATGTTCAGCCAGGGCTTCGTCAACCCCAATTCGGCCGCGCTGGCGCTGGCCGAGCAAGGCCGGCGCCTGGGCGCCGCCTCGGCCCTGCTGGGCACCCTGCAGCTCTCGTGCGGCGCCGTCGCCGGGCTGGTGGTCAGCGTCTGGCAGGCCACCAGCCCCCTGCCCCTGGCCACGGTGCTGGCGTGCTGCGCCTGCCTGTCGTGGCTGTCCGGATACATCGCACGCGGCGCGGGCGCCCGGACTGCTTGATTTTCCTGGCTTTTTCGTATTAGAATGGCGAGCTTCACATGAAGTTTTCGTGAATCCCTGAGCTACCACTATGCTTTGTGGCAGCCACTTTTCATCCTCCACCCGTGTATAGGGCGGCGGCAAGCGGGTATAAGCACTGGGCCCAGCCCAACCACCTGTCTTTCCTTCCCCATGCGCGGCCAGAATACTTAGAGGTAAAACCATGGCACGCGTATGCCAAGTAACTGGCAAAGGCCCGATGACGGGCAACAACGTTTCGCACGCTAACAACAAGACCAAGCGTCGCTTCCTGCCCAACCTGCAATCGCGCCGGTTCTGGGTCGAAAGCGAAAACCGCTGGGTTCGCCTGCGTGTTTCCGCCAAGGCCATCCGCATCATCGACAAGAACGGCATCGACGCCGTGCTGGCCGATCTGCGCGCCCGCGGCGAAGTGGCCTGATCCCAGGCCCGCCCCCATAGACCTCCCAGGAGCACGACATGGCCAAAGGTATCCGCGAAAAAATCAAGCTCGAGTCGACCGCCGGCACGGGCCACTTCTACACGACCACCAAGAACAAGCGCAACATGCCCGAGAAGATGCTGATCAAGAAATTTGATCCGGTCGCTCGCAAGCATGTCGACTACAAAGAAACCAAGCTGAAGTAATCCAGCTGGTTTTGGGTATAGTTATACGGCCCTGCGCATCGCGGGGCCGTTTTTTTTCGTCCATTGCCGCGTCACGCCCCATCGCCATGTCCCGAACCCTGACCCTGCTGCGCGCCGCCGCGTTCGCGGCAGTCCTGAGCGCCCTGCCCACGGCCCACGCCAAGAACGATGCGCCGCCGATCCACATCGGCGAGATCAACAGCTACAAGGCGATCCCGGCCTTCCTCGACCCCTACAAGAAAGGCTGGCAATTGGCGCTGGAACAGGTCAATGCGCGCGGCGGCGTGCTGGGCCGGCCGCTGCAGGTGGTCTGGCGCGACGACAACGGCAACCCGGGCGACTCGGTGCGCGCCGCCCAGGAACTGCTCACCCGCGAGAAAGTCGAGCTGCTGTTCGGCGGCTTCCTGTCGCATACCGGGCTGGCCCTGGCCGACTTCGCCAAACAGCGCAAGGTGTTCTTCCTGGCGGCCGAGCCGCTGACCGACAAGATCACCTGGCAGGACGGCAACCGCTATACCTACCGGCTGCGCCCCTCCACCTGGATGCACGTGGCCGCCCTGGCGCCCAAGGCGCTGGCGCTGCGCAAGAAGCGCTGGGCGCTGGTGTACCCCAACTACGAATACGGCCAGTCCGCCGTGGCCACCTTCAAGGCCATGATGACCTCGTTCCAGCCCGACATCGAGTTCGTGGCCGAGCAGGCCGTGCCGCTGGGCAAGGTCGATGCCGGCGCGGTCGTGCAGGCGCTGGCCGATGCCCGGCCGGACGCCATCTTCAACGTGCTGTTCGCCGCCGACCTGACCCGCTTCGTGCGCGAGGGCAACACGCGCGGCCTGTTCGAAAACCGCTCGGTGGTGTCCGTCCTGACCGGCGAACCGGAATACCTCGAGCCGCTGGGCGCCGACGCCCCGGCCGGCTGGATCGTCACCGGCTACCCCTGGTACGCGATCGACACCCCGGCCCACCAGGCGTTTCTCGAAGCCTATCGCAAGCGCTACGACGAGACGCCCAAGGTCGGCTCGATCGTCGGCTACGCCTCGCTGATGTCGCTGGCGGCCGGCATCGAACGCGCCGGCGGCACCGACACGGAGAAGCTGGTCGAGGCATTTTCCGGCCTGGCGGTCGACACGCCCTTCGGCCCCATCACCTACCGCCCGCTCGATCATCAGTCGACCATGGGCGTGTACGTCGGCACCACCGCCGTCCAGGACGGCCGCGGCGTCATGACGGACTTCTCCTATATCGACGGCAGCCGCCTGCAACCGCCCGACCAGACTGTCCGGCAGCTGCGCCCCGCACGCTGATGAACCTGACCGGACTGCTGCTGCAGCTGCTGAACGGCCTGGCCGAAGCCAGCGCGCTGTTCCTGGTGGCGGCCGGGCTGACGCTGATCTTCGGCGTGACCCGCATCGTGAATTTCGCGCATGGGTCGTTCTACATGCTGGGCGTCTACCTGGCCTGGACGCTCACTCAATGGCTGGGCGGCTCGGCGCTGGGTTATTGGGCGGCGCTGCCGCTGGCCGCGCTGGCGGTCGGCGTGCTGGGCGCGGCCATCGAGATGCTGGTGCTGCGCCGCATCTACCAGGCGCCGGAGCTGTTCCAGCTGCTGGCCACCTTCGCGCTGGTGCTGATCATCGGCGACGCGGCGCTGGCGGCCTGGGGGCCGGCCGACCTGTTCGCCGCGCGCGCGCCCGGGCTGGACGGCGCGGTCGAGATCCTGGGCCGGCGCTTTCCCGCCTACGACCTGCTTTTGATCGCGCTGGGCCCGGCGGTACTGGGCCTGTTGTGGCTGCTGCTGATGCGCACCCGCTGGGGCAGGCTGTTGCGCGCCGCCGCCGAGAACCGCACCATGCTGGCCGCGCTGGGCGTCAACCAGGCCTGGCTGTTTACCTCGGCGTTCGCGCTGGGCGCCTTCCTGGCCGGCCTGGGCGGCGCCATGGCCGCGCCGCGCACGCCCGCCACTCTCGGGCTCGACCTGGAAATCATCGCCAGCGCCTTCGTGGTGGTGGTGGTCGGCGGGCTGGGGTCGGTGCCGGGCGCCTTCCTGGCCGCGCTGGTCATCTGCCTGGCCAAGGCCGTCTTCGTGTTCGCGGGCCAGACGCAGATCGGCCCCTGGGCCTTCAACCTGTCCAAGCTGACCCTGGTCGCCGAATTCGCCGTCATGGCCATCGTGCTGGTGCTGCGGCCCTGGGGCCTGCTGGGCAAGCCGCCCGAGCCCGCCGGCGCGGCGGCGGCCGCCGCCCGGCCGCTGGCGCCGGCCTCGCGGCGCGTGCGCGCGGCCTATGCGGCGCTGCTGGTGGCGCTGCTCGCCCTGCCGCTGGCCGATGCGATGTGGCCCTACCTCACGGTGCTGTTCACCGAGATCCTCATCGCCGCCCTGTTCGCCGCCAGCCTGCATTTCCTCATCGGGCCGGCCGGCATGACCTCGTTCGGCCATGCCGCGTGGTTCGGGCTGGGCGCGTATGGTTCCGCCCTGTTGCTGAAACTGGCGGCGCTGCCCATGGAGGCCGCCCTGCTGCTGGGCCCGCTGGCCGCGCTACTGGGCGCCCTGGTGTTCGGCTGGTTCTGCGTGCGGTTGTCGGGCGTGTACCTGGCCATGCTCACGCTCGCCTGCGCGCAGATCCTCTGGGCGCTCGTCTATCAATGGGACGGCGTGACGGGCGGCAGCAACGGGCTGATCGGCCTGTGGCCGTCGGACTGGCTGGCCACCGGGCCCGCCTATTACTACGCCAGCCTGGCGCTGTGCGCGGCCGGCGTGGCCTGGCTGCGGCGCCTGGTGTTCGCGCCGCTGGGCTATGCCCTGCGCGGCGCACGCGACTCGGCCCTGCGCGCCCAGGCCATCGGCATCGACGTGCAACGCATCCAATGGGCAGGCTTCATCGCCGCCTCGCTGGTCGCCGGCCTGGCCGGCTCGCTGTACGCCTTTTCCAAGGGCAGCATCGCGCCCGACGTGCTGGGCGTGGGCCGCTCGGTCGACGGGCTGGTGATGGTGCTGCTGGGCGGCGTGCAGGCGCTGGCCGGTCCGCTGGCGGGCGCGACCGCATACACCTGGCTGCAGGACAGCGCGGCGCGGCTGACGGAGTACTGGCACGCGGTGTTGGGCATGGCGGTGCTGGCGCTGGTCATGGCGTTTCCAGGCGGCCTGGCCAGCTTGGCCGCCCGCGGCGCGGGGGCTCGCCCATGAACGCGCCGCTGCTGCAAGTGCGCGGCCTGCGCAAATCGTTCGGCGGCATCCGCGCGCTCGACGACGTATCGTTCGCGCTGGCCGCCGGCCAGATGCTGGCGCTCATCGGCCCCAATGGCGCGGGCAAGTCGACCTGCTTCAACGCGGTCAATGGCCAGATGCGGCCGGATGCCGGGTCCGTGCAGCTGGCCGGCCGCGAACTGGTCGGCCTGCCGCCCGAGCGGATCTGGCGCCAGGGCGTCGGCCGCACCTTCCAGACGGCGGCCACCTTCCGCTCGATGAGCGCGCTGGAAAATGTCCAGACCACCCTGCTGTCGCGCGACCGCCGCCTGTTCGACGGCTGGCGCCGCGCCGATCGCCATGGCCGGGACGAGGCGCTGGAACTGTTGTCGCAGGTCGGCATGGCCGGGCAGGCGCAGCGCCCGTGCGGCGAGTTGGCCTATGGCGACATCAAGCGGGTCGAACTGGCCATGGCACTGGCGCATGGGCCGCGCCTGCTGCTGATGGACGAGCCGACCGCCGGCATGGCGGCCAGCGAGCGCCACGCGCTGATGCGCCTGGTCCGCGGACTGGCCGACACGCGCGACCTGGCCGTGCTGTTCACCGAACACAGCCTGGACGTGGTCTTCCAGCACGCCGACCAGATCGTGGTGCTGGTGCGCGGCCAGGTGCTGGCCCAGGGAAAACCGGCCGCCATCGCGGCCGACGCGCGCGTCAAGGCTGCCTACCTGGGCACGGACGACCCGCTGGCGTAGCAGCGCTTTCAGCCCGCCCGTGCGGCGTCGCCGCCGGTGTCCGCGGCAGCGCCGCAGCGCGGCGATGGCTGCCCGGCAGTGCCCAGCGGCCCGCACTCGCGGAAGATGCGCGCCGTGCAGCCCGCGCAGATGTCCGGGTCCAGCCGCGCGTAGATCCGCGCGATCGCCGTGTTCTTGTCGGGGAAGATGCGGTCGTCGCCCAGCCGCTCGACGAAGCCGGTGCGCCGCCACATCTGCATGACGCCGGGCCGCGGCCGGTGGAAATACAGGTCGCCGCCCATCTCGCGGCGCTTGCGCAACTCGTCCTCCCAGAGCAGCGCGCCGGCCTGGTCGATGAAGTTCATGCTCTTGGCCATGATAAGCAGGTGCCGGGGCGCGTCCGGCCGGGCCCGCAAGGCTTGCAGCTGGTCCGCCACGTGAGCCACCGCGCCAAAATATACCGACCCCTCCATGCGCAGCAGCTTGAGCTGCGGGCACTCCGGCAGCGGACGCTGCGCCATTTCCAGCACGGCGAAATGGCGCTCGGGGTCGTCGGCGTCGAAGCCCATCGTGCGCATCGCCGGGTGCGAGGTGCGGTGCAGGTACACCATCAGCGACAGCAGGGTCCCCAGCAGGATGGCGATTTCCATGCGGATGGTGACCGTCGCCACCAGCGTGGCCAGGGCGATCAGGAACTCGCCGCGCTGGATGCGGGCCGCCTGCCGCCAGCGCGGCAGCTCCAGCAGGTTCCAGGCCACCAGCAACAGCAGGCCGGCGATGGCGGCGTGCGGAATCATTGCCAGCAACGGCGCGCTGAGCATGACCAGCAGCACCAGCAGCACGGCCGCGAACACCGCCGCCAGCGGCGTGCGCGCGCCCGACTCGTAGTTCGGGATGGAGCGGTTCAGCGAACCGCACGACAAGTACGACGAGAAAAACCCGCCGACGATATTCGACAGCCCCTGGCCAATGAATTCGCGGTTCGCGTCGATGATCTGCCCGGAGCGGGAGGCAACCGCCTTGGCGATGGAAATCGACTGCGCCAGGGCGACGATGGACAGCGCAAAGGCCAGGCCGACCAGGTCGGGCAGCGTCGCCCAGTCGATGTCCGGCACATGGAACGGCGGCCACGGCTGCGCCAGCGCGCCCAGCACCGACACGGGCCGGCCCGCGGCATCGAAGACCCAGGCATTCAGGCCCGCCGCCACCGCGGTGCCCGCGGCCAGGCCGATCAACATGTGGGGCTTGCGGCGGTCCCAGCGGCGCGCCAGCAGCGACACCACGACCGTCGTCGCCGCCACCAGCAGCGCGCCCCAGTGCAGGTCGCCCAGGCCGCGCGCCACTCCGACCAGCACCGCGCCGGCGCCGTGCGCGCCGATCTCCAGCCCCAGCGCGTCTTTGAGCGCATGCACCGCGATCAGCACGGCCGCGCCGCTGGTGAAGCCGAACAGGGCCGACGGCGAGATGAAATTGGCCAGCGAGCCCAGCCGGAGCACGCCCACCAGCCACTGCAGGATGCCGACCAGGATCGTCACGGCCAGCGCCATCTGTATATAGGCGGGGCTGCCGGCCGCCGCCAGCGGCGCCAGCACGGCATAGAGCGCCAGCGAATTGGCGTTGGTGGGGCCCGACATGACATGGCGGCTGGATCCGAACAGCGCCGCCACCACACAGGGCACGATCGCCGAATACAGGCCGAATTCGGCCGGCAACCCGGCCAGCGTGGCGAAAGCCACCCCTTGCGGCAGCACCAGCAAGGCGCCCAGCAGGCCTGCCATGGCATCGGCGCGCAATGTGCCGGGCCCGATCTCGTCGACCCAGTTCCCGAATAGTCTGCGTGCCGCCTTGCCCACGTGCTGCGTCGTCCTCTTGTTGTCGGTGTGCCCGCCAACCGGCGGCGGGGGGTCTAGCGTAATCCCTCGTAACGACGCGCGCAAACGCGGGCTCAGCTGGCTCCCCCGCCGCGCCGGGCGCGCATGGCGCGGCCGATGTCGGCCAGCGCCCGGTCGTCGAGCAGGCGCGCCGCCATGGGCAGCAGTTCGTCTTCCTCGCGCTGGATGTGGGCGGCGTAGCGGGCGCAGAAGGCGTCGACCTCGGCGGCGTCCAGCGCGGCGGCGCGTCCCGCGCTCAGTTCCTCCAGCGCGCCGTGCAGGTGCCGCCACGCCGCCTCGAGCTGGCGATGCTCCTGCGTCAGGCCATCGACCAGCGCATGCAGGCAGACCGCGTCCGACCCCGCCATGGATTCGATCAGCGCCGGGAACAGGTCGTCCTCTTCGTCGCGGTGGTGCTGCACCGCCGCCGTGTCGAAATAGCGCAGCACACTGGCCGCCGCGGTCCGGGCGGCATCATCGGCGCCGTGCGCGGCCACATGCGCGGCCAGCCGCCGCAGGGTGCCGCACTGCCGGCCCATGCGGTCGTGGCAGGCAGACAGCAGATCCAGCGGCGCGTCAGGCCCGGCCGCCGGCGACGAAAACCCAGGAATCTCGACTGCCATGCCCGCCTCGCTGTCTGTTGTCTAATTCATCCCATCTGCTGTTGCCACCACAGGCGCAGGGTATCCCAGGCCCGGCCAGCCAGGCCGGCCTCGGGCACCGGGTCCAGGGTGACCAGCGGCCACTGCCGCCCGGGCTTGCCGTCGACCAGCACCTGCAGCGAACCGACCTGGTCGGCTGCCGCAAGCGGCGCCACCAGCGGCTGGCGATTGGCGATCACCGGCTCCACCTTGGCGCCCACCGGCACGGTGATGTATGCGTCACTGGCCAGGCCGATGCGCACCGAATCGCGCGCGCCCTTCCAGACCTGTGGCGTGCCCAGCGCTTCGCCCTTAGCATACAGCCTGACGGTCTTGAAGCCCTGGAAGCCCCAGTTCAGCAAGACGCGGCTTTCTTCGGTGCGCAGTTTGTCGGAAGCCGTGCCCATCACCACCGAGATCAGGCGGCGGCGGTCCGGCCCGCCGGGCCGCTCGGCCGACGCGATCAGGCAATAGCCGGCCGCCTCGGTATGGCCGGTCTTGAGCCCGTCGACGCTGGGGTCGATCCACAGCAGGCGGTTGCGGTTGGACTGCGTGATGTTGTTGTAGGTGAACGTGCGCGCCGAATCGTAGGTCTTGTACAGCCCGGGATAATCGCGCACCAGGCGCGCCGCCAGGATGGAGAGATCGCGCGCGGTGGAATATGTGCCGGGGTCGGGCAGGCCGTGCGGGCTGGCGAAATGCGTGCCGCCCAGCCCCATCTCGCCGGCCTTCTGGTTCATGCGCTGCACGAAGGCCTCGACCGAACCCGACACCGCCTCGGCCAGCGCAATGGCGGCGTCGTTGCCCGACTGCACCAGCAAGCCGTACAGCAGGTCGTGCACCGAGACGCGCGTGCCGGGCTCGAGGAACATCTTCGAGCTGCCCGGCGCCACTTTCCAGGCCCGGGTCGACACGGTGACCTGTTGCGAGGCGGACAGGCGGCCCTGGCCCAGCGCCTCGAACACCAGGTATGCCGTCATGATCTTGGTCAGCGAGGCCGGCTCGATCCGGGTGTCGGCATTGTGCGAAGCGATTTCCTGCCCGCTGGTGGCATCGAGCAACAACCAGGCCCGGGCGGTCAGCGGCGGCGCCGCCACCTGGGCATGCGCGCCCGCCAGGCAGGCCATGGCGGCCAGCAGGCCGGCACAGAATTTCTTGATCAAGGGGACTCCTACTTCGGTTGGGCCGGATGCTGGCGATGCGCCCGCCAGCGGAAATATGCGGTGCGCTCGCGCTCGTCGCGCAGCCGGCCGGCCCGCACGCGCAGCAGGTCTTTGCGGCCCACCAGCCCCACCAGGCGGCCCGTATCGCGCTCGACGACGGGCACGCGCCCCACGCCGGTCAGCGCCATGCGGTCGGCCACCTGGCTGGCCAGTTCGTCCGGATAGCCGACGAAAAGTTCGCGGCCGGCCAGCATCTCTCCCAACGAGCGCGCATTATCCTCGTCTTCCAGCGTCCAGGCCAGACTGTCGGCGCGCGTCATCTCGCCCACCACCACGCCGCGCGGGTCGACCACCGGGTAGGTCGTGTGGCGCCGCTCGGCGGTGGTGAAATGGGCTACCGCGTCGGCCACGCGCATGGTGGCCGGCAGGGTCTCGACCTGCGTGGTCATCACGGCCGACACCCGCACCAGGTCGAACGGGTCGACATGGTATTCGCGCGTCACATGGTGGCCGCGGCGGGCGATCTTCTCGGTCAGGATCGAGCGCTTGAGCAGCAGCACCGTCAGCCCGTAGGCAAATGCGCAGGCCGTCAGCACGGGCAGCAGCACGCTGAAATTGCCGGTCAGCTCCACCGCGAACAGCGTGGCCGTCAGCGGCGCGCGCATGGTGCCGCCCATCATGGCCGCCATGCCCAGCAGCGCCCAGAAGCCCGGGGCGGCCGGCGGCAGCAGCGGCGTCGCCAGGGCGCCGAGCGCGCCGCCGAAGATCAGCAACGGGGCCAGCACGCCGCCGGAGGTGCCCGACCCCAGCGCGACCGACCAGATCACGACCTTCACCACCAGCAACAGCAGCACCGCCTGCAGGGCGAGCCGGCCCGCCAGCAAGTCGCTGATGTTGTCGTACCCCACGCCCAGCGCGGCCGGCTCGACCAGGCCCCCCAGTCCGATGACCAGGCCGCCGATGGCCGGCCACCACATCCAGTGGAGCGGCAGCTTCTCGAACAGATCCTCGAACGCATACACCAGCGCCGTCAGCACGCCCGACCCCAGTCCCGCCAGCACCCCGACGGCCGCCCAGGCGATCACATGCAGGAGCGACGGCTGGCCCATGCCCGCATACGGGAAGATCGGCGCGGCATCGAGCACCAGCCCGCGTGCGGCGGCGGCCACCACCGCCGCCACCGCGACCGGCAGGAAACTGCGCGGCTTCCATTCGAACAGCAGCAGCTCGACTGCCAGCAGGATGGCGGCGGCCGGGGTCCCGAACACCGCCGTCATGCCGGCCGCCGCGCCGGCCACCAGCAGCGTCTTGCGCTCGCTGGAGCTCATGTGCACCATCTGCGCCAGCAAAGAACCGATGGCCCCGCCGGTCATGATGATCGGGCCTTCGGCGCCGAATGGCCCGCCCGTGCCGATCGACACGGCCGACGACAGCGGCTTGAGCACCGCCACTTTCGGCTGGATGCGGCTCTTGCCGATCAGGATCGCTTCCATGGCTTCGGGAATGCCGTGGCCGCGGATTTTCTCGGAACCGTAGCGCGCCATGAAGCCGATGATGACGCAGCCCGCCACCGGCACCAGTACTGCCGCCGTGCCCAGCGCATTGCCGGCGATCGGCAGGTCTTCGAGCGAAAAGCGGCCGTAATAGGCCAGGTTGGTGCACAGGGTGATCAGGCGCAGCAGTATCCAGGCGGCGCCGACGCCGGCCAGGCCGACCAGCACGGCCATCGCCATCAGCAGCAGCACGCGGCGGTCGGTCGTGAAATCGCCCAGGCGGGATGTGCCGGGCGAGCGGACCGCGGCAAAAGGGGGAGGGGGAGCCATACGAAGCAGACAGACGAAAAAGAAGCAGGACCGGCGCCATGCCGGTCCTGCGGAAAAAATATCGTATCACGATATAAATTACATCCCGCTGACTGCCCGCGGACGCTGCCGCCATGCCGGCGGCGCCATCACGGCGGACGCGCGGCGTGCGCGCGTCCTTGCGCGGCAGACCGCATAAATCATGATGCTTTGTCCGGAAAACAACGCTTTGCGGCCGCCAGGGCCCCAAAAATGCGCGCGCCGGCGCGAAGTTCCGCTATCATCGGGCGCGAGGTGCCGAGTGCCGATGTTCGGTGCCGCGTTATCTCTATCCTCAAACATACGGATTTTGACCATGGCTACCAAAGCAAAAGCTCCTGCCAAGAAAGTCAGCAAGACCGCCGCCAAGGCTCCGGCCAAGAAGGCAACCGCCGCCAAGCCGGCCGTGAAGAAAACGGCTGCCGCCGCTCCCCGCGCCATCAAGCAGGCGCTGAACAAGTCGCAACTGGTTGCCCATCTGGTCGAACAGACCGGCGTGGAAGCCAAGTCGGTCAAGGCCGTGCTCGCCGGCCTGGAAAGCGCCGTGCTGGGCTCGATCGACAAGAAGGGCGCCGGCGAATTCACGCTGCCGGGCCTGTTCAAGGCGACCGTGCAAAAGGTTCCCGCCAAGCCCAAGCGCTTCGGCAAGGACCCGTTCACCGGCCAAGAGCGCTGGTTCCCGGCCAAGCCCGCTTCGGTCAAGGTCAAGGTCCGCGCGCTCAAGAAACTGAAAGACGCCGCGCAATAAGCCGCGCCCGTCCGACAGTCTCATCGGCAAGGCCCGTCTCGCAAGAGGCGGGCCTTGCCGTTTCTGGCGGCCGGTTTGACATGCCGCATCCAGGCATTTATCTTTACATCAAAATATTTGATTTCAAGATAACCCATGCGCGACCATGTCGACTTCGTGCTGACGCAATGGCACCATCAGTGCCCCGGCCTGGATGTCTCGGCCATGGCGGTCTTCAGCCGCCTGTTCCGGCTGCACACGCTCGCCGCCCGCGATGTCGACGCCGCTTTCCGCCGGCACGGCCTGCACCAGGGCGAATTCGACGTGCTGGCCACGCTCTACCGCGCCGGCCCGCCGCACACGCTCAATCCCCAGGCGCTGGTGTCGGCGCTGCTACTGTCGTCGGGCGCCATGACCCACCGCCTGGACCGCCTCGAACAGGCCGGCCTGCTGGCGCGCCAGCCCAATCCGGATGACCGTCGCGGCGTCATGGTGTCGCTCACGCCGCGCGGCCTGCGCGTCATCAAATCAGTGCTGGGCGATTATCTGGATGAACTCGAGCGCCTGCTCGCGCCGCTGGCCCCGGCGGACCGCCGGCAGCTCGCGGCGCTATTGCGCCGGCTGCTGGCGGCGCACGACCAGGGCGCGCCAGGCGCCATCGGCGCCGCCCACCCCAAGCCCTGACCGCCCTCTTCACTGGTTTCCCGCTGTCTTTCCATGTCCCATCCCTCGCCCCGCCCGCCCGAGCTCACCACCCCCATCATCCTGCTGATGTCGGCCGCCACCGGCCTGATCGTCGCCAGCAACTACTACATGCAGCCGCTGCTGCACACCATCAGCGAGCACTTCCGGCTGTCCGAGACCGCCGCCGGCGGCATCGTCACGACCGCGCAGCTCTCGTACGCGGCCGGCCTCATCCTGCTGGTCCCGCTGGGCGACATGATCGAACGCCGCGCCCTGATCACCGGCATGACCGCGCTGGCCGCCGTGGGGCTGCTGGTCTCGGCCTGGGCCGGCAGCTTCGCGATGCTGCTGGCGGGAACCGCGCTGACCGGCTTCCTGTCGGTGGTGGCCCAGGTGCTGGTGCCGTTCGCCGCCACGCTCGCCTCCCCCCGGCAGCGCGGCAAGGCAGTCGGCACGGTCATGAGCGGCCTGCTGCTGGGCATCCTGCTGGCGCGCACCTTCGCCGGCGTGCTGGCCGGCCTGGGCAGCTGGCGCACGGTCTATTGGGTCGCGGCGCTGCTGATGCTGGCCATGGCGGCCGCGCTGTGGCGCGTGCTGCCCCGCTACAAAAGCCCACTGGACCTCAACTATGGGGGCCTGCTGGCGTCGATCTTCCACCTGTACGCGCGCGAGCCGCTGTTCCGCGCCCGGTCGGTGCTCGGGGCGCTGATCTTCGCCTCCTTCAGCATGCTGTGGACGCCGCTCACCTTCCTGCTGGCCAACCCGCCCTATTCCTACACCGACAGCACCATCGGCCTGTTTGGGCTGGCCGGGGCGGCCGGCGCCATCGCCGCCAACCGCTACGGCCGCCTCAGCGACCAGGGCCGCGGCAACCTGGCCACCCTGGTCGGGCTGGCGCTGCTGCTCGGCTCGTGGGGGCTGGTCGCGCTCGGGGCCCATTCGCTGGCGGCCCTGCTGGCCGGGGTGCTGGTGCTGGACATGGCCATCCAGGGCGTGCACGTCACCAACCAGAGCGCCATCTACCGGCTGCGACCGGACGCCCGCAGCCGGCTCACGGCCGGCTACATGACCTCCTATTTCATCGGCGGAGCGCTCGGCTCGCTGGCGTCGGCGGCGCTCTACGCCCACGCCGGCTGGCCTGGCGTGGCGGCCGGGGGCGCGGCAGTGAGCGCGGCGGCGCTGTGCTACGGCGCCTGGGCGCGCTCGGCGCGCATCCCGGAAAACCCGCCGGCGCCGGCCCAGACCTAGGTACCGCCTGGGTACTCCTATAATCAGGGGTTCGACCGTCGCCATGCCCGCAGGGCGGCGGCCCCATCCTTTTTTGAATCGCGCACGAGTCCATGCAGGAACGCTACAGCCCCACCGCCGTCGAAGCGGCCGCCCACCAGGATTGGCAGGCCCGCGACGCCTACCGTGTCACCGAACACGCCAAGAACGCCGACGGCAGCGAAAAGCCGAAGTTCTACGCGTGCTCCATGCTGCCGTATCCCAGCGGCAAGCTGCACATGGGCCACGTGCGCAACTACACCATCAACGACATGATGGCGCGGCAGTTGCGCATGCGCGGCTACAACGTGCTCATGCCCATGGGCTGGGATGCCTTCGGCATGCCGGCCGAGAACGCCGCCATCAAGTCCAAGGTGCCGCCGGCCAAATGGACCTACGACAACATCGCCTACATGAAGAAGCAGATGAAGGCGATGGGCCTGGCGATCGACTGGTCGCGCGAGATGTGCGCCTGCGATCCGCAGTACTACAAATGGAACCAGTGGCTGTTCCTGAAGATGCTTGAAAAGGGCATCGCCTACCGCAAGACCCAGGTGGTCAACTGGGACCCGGTCGACCAGACGGTGCTGGCCAACGAGCAGGTCATCGACGGGCGCGGCTGGCGTTCCGGCGCGCTGGTCGAAAAGCGCGAGATCCCCGGCTATTACCTGCGCATCACCGACTACGCCGATGAACTGCTCGACCAGGTCCGCGACGGCCTGCCCGGCTGGCCCGAACGCGTGCGCGTCATGCAGGAAAACTGGATCGGCAAGTCCGAGGGCCTGCGCTTCGCCTTCACGCACGAGATCGCCGGCGCCGACGGCAAGCTCATCCAGGACGGCCGGCTCTATGTCTTCACCACGCGCGCCGACACCATCATGGGCGTCACGTTCTGCGCCGTCGCACCCGAGCACCCGCTGGCCACGCATGCGGCGCAAACCGACCCCGCGCTGGCGGCGTTCATCGAACAATGCAAGCTGGGCGGCACCACCGAAGCCGAAATCGCCACCCGCGAAAAAGCCGGCATGCGCACCGGCCTGACGGTCACGCATCCGCTCACCGGCGCGCAGGTCGACGTCTGGGTCGGCAACTATGTGCTGATGAGCTACGGCGACGGCGCCGTCATGGGCGTGCCCGCCCACGACGAACGCGACTTCGCCTTCGCCACCAAGTACGGCCTGCCCATCCGCCAGGTGGTCGCGGTCGAAGGCAAGGCCTACTCGACCGACGCCTGGCAGGAATGGTACGGCGACAAGCAGAGCGGCCGCACCGTCAACTCGGGCAAGTACGATGGCCTGTCCTACGGCGAAGCCGTCGACGCCATCGCCGCCGACCTGGCCGCCCGCGGCCTGGGCGAGAAGCAGACCACCTGGCGCCTGCGCGACTGGGGCATCTCGCGCCAGCGCTACTGGGGCACGCCCATCCCCATCATCCACTGCCCCGATTGCGGCCCCGTCCCGGTTCCGGAACAGGACCTGCCGGTCGTGCTGCCCGAGAACCTGATCCCCGACGGCAGCGGCAACCCGCTGGCCAAGGACGAGTCCTTCCTGTCCTGCACCTGCCCGAGCTGCGGCAAGCCGGCCCGCCGCGAAACGGACACCATGGACACCTTCGTCGATTCGTCCTGGTATTTCATGCGCTATACCTCGCCGGGCAACGACCAGGCCATGGTCGATGCGCGCAACGATTACTGGATGCCGATGGACCAGTACATCGGCGGCATCGAGCACGCCGTGTTGCACCTGCTGTACGCGCGCTTCTGGACCCGCGTCATGCGCGACCTCGGCCTGCTGAAGTTCGACGAACCCTTCACCAAGCTGTTGTGCCAGGGCATGGTGCTCAACCATATCTATTCGCGCAAGAATGCCCAGGGCGGCCTCGAGTACTTCTGGCCCGAGGAAGTCGAGAACACCTACGACGCCAAGGGCGCCATCAGCGGCGCCCGGTTGAAAGCCGACGGCTCGGAAGTGAGCTACGGCGGCGTGGGCACCATGTCCAAGTCGAAGAACAACGGCGTCGATCCGCAGGCGCTCATCGACACCCTGGGCGCCGATACCGCGCGCCTGTTCGTGATGTTCGCCAGCCCCCCCGAGCAGACCCTCGAATGGTCCGACTCGGGGGTGGAAGGTGCCAACCGCTTCCTGCGTCGCCTGTGGTCGCATTGCCACGCCCAGCGCGACGCCGTGCTGCGCGGGCTGGCCGCCGGCGCCGACTGGAGCCAGGCGCCCGCCCCGGTGAAGGATTTGCGCCGTGAAGTCTACGGGCTGCTCAAGCAGGCCGACTACGATTACCAGCGCATCCAATACAACACCGTGGTGTCGGCCTGCATGAAAATGCTCAATGCCATCGACGACGCCAGGCTGCCCGAGGGCGCGCACGCCGACGCCGCGCGCGCCGAAACCCTGGGCGTGCTGTTGCGCGTGCTGTACCCCGTGGTGCCGCACATCACCTGGCACTTGTGGCGCGACCTGGGCTACGCCGAGTCCCTGGGCGATCTCCTCGACGCGCCCTGGCCGCACGTCGACGAAGCCGCCCTGGTGGCCGACGAGATCGAACTCGTGCTGCAGGTCAACGGCAAGCTGCGCGGCGCGATCCGCGTGGCGGCGCAGGCCTCCAAGGCGGACATCGAGCAGATTGCCGCCGCCCAGGAAGAAGTCGCGCGCTTCCTCGAAGGGCGTCCCCCCAAGCGCGTCATCGTCGTGCCGGGCAAACTGGTCAACGTCGTAGGCTGAAGAGGTTCCGCATGCATTTCGCCTGGCATCGTCCGCAATTCCTCCGCCCGCGCTGGCTGCTGCGCGGCGCCAGCCTGGCGGCTGTCCTGCTGTTGGCGGCATGCGGCTTCGCGCTGCGCGGCGTCACGCCGCTGCCCTTCGATACCCTGTACGTCGGCATCCCCGACAACACCCGCTTCGGCGCCGACGTGCGCCGCGCGCTGCGCGCGTCCTCGCCGGACACCCGGCTGGTCGACGAGGCCGGCGAGGCGCAGGCCGTCCTGCAGATGGTGCGCAACGAGCGCACCCTGCGCGAGGTGTCGCTCAACGCCCAGGGGCGGGTCGAGGAATACGAGCTCGGCATCATCTTCACGTTCCGCCTGGTCAGCAACCAGGGCGCGGCGATCCTGCCCGACACCACCTTGTCGGTCTATCGCGAAATGCCCTACGACGACCAGGTCGTGCAGGCCAAGCAGGGCCAGATCGAAAGCCTGTACCAGTCCATGCAGCAGTCGCTGGTCAGCCGCTTGATACGCCGCCTGACGGCTCCCGACGTGCGCGACGCCGCCGCCGCGGCGCGGCGCGGCGAAAGCAATCCCGACGCGCCGGTCTACGACCCCGCCCTGCCCGCCGCGCCGCGGCAACCCGAGGTATGGCAGACGCCTTCCTCGCCCGGCACCGGCTCCTGGTAAGCCATGGCCCAGGCGCTCGACGGGGACCGGCTGGCAGATCACCTGCAACGCGCGGGACAGCGCCTGGCGCCGTTGTACACGGTGTCCGGCGACGAGCCGCTGCTGGTCACCGAAGCGGTCGATGCCCTGCGCGCGGCGGCGCGCGCGGCCGGCTACACCGACCGCACCGCCATGGTCATGGACGCCCGCAGCGACTGGAGCGCCGTGACGGCCGCCACGCAGAGCGTGTCGCTGTTCGGCGACCGGCGCGTGCTCGAGATCAAGCTGCCGACCGGCAAGCCCGGCAAGACGGGCGCCGACACCCTGGCGCGCCTGGCGGCCCAGGCCGCGGCGCAACCCGATCCCGACACCCTGGTCGTGGTGGCCCTGCCGCGGCTCGACAAAGCCACCCGCGATGCCAAGTGGGCGCAGGCCCTGGCGCAGGGCGGCGTGATGGTCGAGCTGCCGTCCATCGAGCGGGGCCGGCTGCCGGCCTGGATCGGCGCGCGCCTGGCGCGCCAGAACCAGCGCGCCGACAGCGCCACCCTGCAATGGATGGCCGACAAAGTCGAAGGCAACCTGCTGGCGGCCCACCAGGAAATCCAGAAGCTGGCGCTGCTCTATCCCGAAGGCCAGCTGGCGGCCGAGGACGTCGAGCGCGCCGTCCTCAATGTGGCGCGCTACGACGTATTCGGCCTGCGCGACGCCATGCTGGCCGGCGACGCCCCGCGCACCGTGCGCATGATCGCCGGCCTGCGCGCCGAAGGCGAGGCCCTGCCGCTGGTGTTGTGGGCGGTGGGCGACGAGATCCGCCTGCTGGCCCGCGTAGCCGAGGCCCGCGCCAGCGGCCAAGACGCCGGCGCGTTGATGCGCCGGCTGCGCATCTTCGGCGCCCACGAACGGCTGGCGCTGCAGGCGCTCGGGCGCGTGCCCGCCCATGCCTGGCCGGCCGCCCTGCAGCATGCCCACGACGTCGACCGCCTCATCAAGGGGCTGCGGGTGTCCGGACGCCTGTCCGACCCCTGGGAAGAAATGACCCGCCTGGCCTTGCGCGTGGCCGCCGCCGGGCGACCGTGACGCGCGCGGGCGGCCGCCCGCGCGCAGGATACACTTAGACTCTCAGCAGGCGCATGCCGCGCCGCGACCGGAATCATGCAAGACGCACTCATGTCCTCTCCCGATATCGACACCGCCATGCTCGCCCTCGGCGAAAACGCCCGCCGCGCCTCGCGAGCCATGATGCGCGCCTCAGGCGCGGCCAAGAACCAGGCGCTGCTGGCCATGGCCGACGCGCTGCTGGCCGGCCGCGCGGAACTCAAGGCCGCCAACGCCCAGGACCTCGACGCCGCGCGCGCCAACGGCCTGGAACCGGCGCTGCTGGACCGCCTGACGCTGTCGGACAAGACCATCGAGCACATGGCCGAGGGCCTGCGCCAGGTGGCCGCCCTGCCCGACCCGATCGGCAGCACCACCGCCAGCGCGCTGCGCCCCAACGGCATGCGGGTGGCCCAGATGCGCGTGCCGCTGGGCGTCATCGGCATCATCTACGAGTCGCGCCCCAATGTCACCATCGATGCGGCCGCGCTCTGCCTGAAATCCGGCAATGCCACCATCCTGCGCGGCGGCAGCGAGGCCCTGCACTCCAACGTGGCGCTCGGCCGGGTGGTGCAGGCCGGCCTGCAGGCCGCCGCGCTGCCCGCCGAGGCCGTGCAAGTCGTCGACACCACCGACCGCGCCGCCGTCGGCAAGCTCATCACCATGACGGAGCACATCGACGTCATCGTGCCGCGCGGCGGCAAGGGCCTCATCGCGCGCCTGGCCAGCGAGGCACGCGTGCCGCTGATCAAGCACCTGGACGGCAATTGCCATGTCTACATCGACGCGGCGGCCGATCCGCAAAAAGCCCACACCATCGCCTTCAATGCCAAGACCTACCGCTATGGCATTTGCGGCGCCATGGAAACCCTGTTGATCGACGCCGGCGCCGCCGTGTCGATCCTGCCCGGCCTGGCGGCCGCCCTGGTGGCCCACGGGGTCGAACTGCGCGGCTGCCCGCGCACGCGCGAAATCGTGCCGGCCGCCAAGCCGGCCACCGACGAAGACTGGGCCACCGAATACCTCGGCCCGATCCTGGCCGTGCGCATCGTCGATTCGCTCGACGAGGCCATGGAGCACATCGCGCGCTGGGGCTCCGGGCATACCGACGCCATCGTCACCGAAGACCTCTCCGCCGCGCAGCGTTTCCAGCGCGAGGTCGACTCCAGCTCGGTCTACGTCAACCTGCCCACCTGCTTCGCCGACGGCTTCGAATATGGCCTGGGCGCCGAGATCGGCATTTCCACCAACCGGCTGCATGCGCGCGGCCCGGTCGGGCTGGAAGGCCTCACCACCCTGAAATGGGTCCTCTCCGGCGAGGGCCAGACCCGCGGCTGAACGGCCGCGCATTCCGCTATTCCCAAGTCTCCATGTCCACGCAAGTCCTCGCCTACGCCTTCAGCCTCGTCACCCTGTGCTTCATCGTCTGTTCGTTGTGCGGCATCCTGCTGTTCTTCGTGCGCACCGAGCACATCAACGCCACGCTCAAGCACCCGCTGCTGCAGCACGGGCCATTCCGCCGCTTCCCGCTGGTGGTGAAGACGACGATCTTCCAGGACTACTTCTTCCGCCTGGCCTTTCCCGGCTTCAACTTCGGCCTGTTCGCGCACGCCAACAAGCAGCTCAGCCACGTCGACCCGCGCCGCGTCCCGCTGAGCGTCAAGATTCCCATCGTCGGGTTCTGGGCTTCATGCTGGGTCGGGCTGGCGGCCATGGTCGCCGTGTGGGTCATCCTGCTGCTGCACTGAGCCGCCTCAGTCCGTCTCCTCGAAGACCTGCACGATGGCATCGGCCAGCGCGCGCACGCGCGCGCTGCGGTTGAGATCGCCATGCATCACCAGCCACAGGTCATAAAACTCCGCGCGCTGCGGCCATAGCCGCACCAGCCCGGGATACGCCCGGGCCATGGCGACCGGCAACTCGCCGACGCCCAGCCCGGCCGCCACCGCTTCCATCATCATCAGGCCGGAGTTCACTTCCACCGCCACCTGGCCATTGTGCGTCGGCTCGCCGCAGAACGCGTCGAGCCGGCTGGGAATGGCGCTGCGCGCGTAGCCCACCAGCCGATGGCCGGCGAACGCCGTGCCGGGGCGCGGCTCGCCATTGGCCTGCACATAGGAAGTGGAGGCGTACAGGCCCATTTCGCGGCGCGCCAGGTGGCGATGGATCAGGTCGGGGTTGTCGGGCCGCACGTTGCGCACCGCCAGGTCGGCTTCGCGGCGCGTCAGGTTGGTGACCCGGGTCGAAGTGCTCAACAGCACCCGTATGCCGGGGTGCGCGGCCTGCACGCGCCGCACCGCCTCCAGCAGGTAGTGGCGCGCCAGCGTATCGGATGTCGCCACCCGCACCATGCCGGACAGGCGCGTATCGAGCCCCTGCATCTGGCGCTCGAGCTGGTCGGCGGCCTGCTCCATGCGCTCGGCCGCCGCGAAAGCCAGTTCGCCCGCGGCCGTGGGCACATAGCCGCCCGGCGTGCGCAGGAACAGCCGCGCTTGCAACGAGGCTTCCATGGCCGCCAGGCGACGGCCGGCCGTGGCCTGGTCCACCTGCAGCACCGCGGCCGCGCCCCGCAGCGTGCCGACCCGGTAGATAGCCAGGAAGATCCGCGCATCGTCCCAATTCATTCGCCCGCCCTCGTCGCGTCGGCCTCGGCGCCTCCATGGAGCGGCCAAGGCAAGCCATGCGATGCAAATTTGCATCATAGCAAGGCAATTCTACTGGTTTTTTGCATCACGCGAAGCGCCTACGATGCGGTTCTCCACGATGCTTTCAGACCTTCCGTCATGTCCAGTCTCTGCCCCGCTCCACGCTCGCCGGCCGTGCAGGCTCCCCCGGCGCCCGCTGCCACCACCGGCCTGCCCCCCCTGTTCGCCCTGGCCATCGGCTTCATCATGGCCATGCTCGATGTCACCATCGTCAACGTCGCGCTGCCCAGCATCGCGGCACAGTTCGGCACGCCGCTCAGCGGCCTGGTCTGGATCGTCGACGGCTACACCTTGACCTTCGCGGCCTTCCTGCTGGCCGCCGGCGCGCTGTCCGACCGCTACGGCGCCAAGGCTGTTTACCTGGCCGGACTGGCCGTCTTCACGGTGGCCTCGCTGTTGTGCGGCGCCGCGCCCGACACCGCGATGCTGGTCGCCGCGCGCCTGCTGCAAGGACTGGGTGCCGCGCTGTTCATGCCCAGCTCGCTCAGCCTGCTCGCCCATGCCTACCAGGACGAGCACGAGCGCGGCCGCATGCTGGCGGCCTGGGCGGCCATCATTACCACGGCCGCCAGCGCCGGGCCTCTGGTGGGCGGACTGCTGATCAGCCTGCTGGGCTGGCGCAGCATCTTCCTGCTCAACCTGCCGCTGGGGCTGCTGGGGCTATGGCTGGCGCAGAAGCGCCTGGCCTCGCCCGCGCCGCGGCCGCGCCCGGTCGATCCGGTGAGCCACCTGCTGGGTATCGCCACGCTGGGCAGCGCCTGTTTCGCGCTGGTCCAGGGCAATGTGTACGGTTGGGTGTCCGCCCGCATCCTGGCGGCCGCGGCGCTGGCCGTCCTGCTGGGCACCGCGCTGGTCGTGCGCGAGCGCCGCCATCCGCACCCCATCGTGCCGCGCGCCCTGCTCGCCACGCCCGGTTACCTGCCCGCCAACGCCTACGGGTTTCTCGCCAGCTTCACGGCATATGGCCTGATCTTCCTGCTGAGTCTCTACATGCAGCAGGCGCTGGGGGCAACACCCCTGCAAGCCGGCCTGCGATTGCTGCCCATGCTCGCGGCCTTCACGCTCGGCAACCTGGCCTCCGGCCGGCTGGTGGCCCGCTGGGGCGCGCCGGCTGTCATGATGGCGGGCGCCGCCCTCGGGGCGATGTCGAGCATCGCGCTGTGCCTGGCCTACACGCCCGAGTCGCCATACGTGCTGCTGCTGGCGCTGGTGGGCCTCGGCAACCTGGCCGCCGGCGCCGCCATTCCCGCCATGACCGGCCTGGCCATGCGACTCGGCGGCCATGCCGGCGCCAACAGCGCCTCGGCCCTGCTCAATACCAACCGGCAGGCCGGCACCCTGGTGGGCGTAGCCATTGTCGGCACTACCTTGCATGCGCTGCCCGATTGGCACGCCAGCCTGCCGGTCGCCCTGGGCATGATGGGCTTCGCCTATGTGGCCAACACGGCCATCGTGCTGCGCTACCTGCTGCCACGCGCCGGCCAGGCCGCCGCGACACCGTAAAATGGTTGGAATCGCGTCGCCTGTCCCGGGCGGCGCCGCCTATCGACACTGCCATGCACCCTATCCAGCACCACGAACAACAAGGCCGCTTCGACACCCGGGTCGACGGCCAGCACTGCGTGCTCGACTATCAATTGCGCGACGGCACCATGATCATCCAGCACACCGGCGTGCCCGCCGCCGTCGGCGGCCGCGGGATCGCCGCCGAACTCACGCGCGCGGCGCTCGACACGGCGCGCCAGCGCGGCTGGCGCGTGCGGCCGGTATGCTCGTACGCCGTGGCGTATTTCGAGCGCCACCCGGAATACCAGGACCTGCTCGGCCAGTGACTGCGCGAACCGCCGCGCCGACGGCCTGCCCTTGCGGCAGCGGCCTGGCCTACAGCCGTTGCTGCGAACCCTGGCATCGCGGCCCGCGCCACCTGCAGGCGCCCTCCGCGGTCGCCTTGATGCGCTCGCGCTACAGCGCCTTCGTGCTCGACGAGCTGCAGTATCTGCTGGACACCTGGCATCCCGACACCCGGCCGGCCCAATTGGATCCAAACCCGCCCGGCCTGAAATGGCTCGGCCTGCAGGTCAAGCAGCACAGCCAGCAAGACGCCGGCCACGCGAGCGTCGAATTCGTGGCGCGCTACCGCCAGGATGGACGGGCGACCCGGCTGCACGAGCACAGCCGCTTCGTGCGCATCGACGGCCGGTGGTTCTACCTGGACGGCGAGCACCGCTAGCGCCTTTCGAGGCGCTGCGCATACTCGCTGGCGCAGTCTGCTGGATCGTTTTGGTGGCCA